>OZ271831.1:0-812500 GCA_965601455.1 Cyclobacteriaceae bacterium
TAATAAAATGGGACAAACTATCGAGGTAAAGATTGGTGATCCTATTCCGGCGAATTCCTTACCCGACAAGAAGCATACGCTTGACTTTTTACGCAAAAGAGTCTTTGAGATGGCTACCGGTTAATCAAACTGGGTCATTGATGACTGATGTAATCCAGTCGGTCGCGGTGGAAACACGTATGAAGATACTAATATCTCCGTAGCTTCCGTCCTTGTAATTGGGAATTGGATCAAAGGGACTTCCGGATAGTATACCGATTACAACCCAGTTACCATCCATATTTAGGAAGAGCGGTCCACCACTGTCTCCTTCGACAGTACATCCTTCAAACTCCATTACAGTAGCCTCACTGGTTCCACCGCCAAGGAGCACTTCATCTTCTCCTTCATAATCATCACCCAGTGCATTTATAGAGCCATCTGGGGAGTCAAAATCAAAGGCAACCAAACCTCCAAAATAGGTATTTCCATTGGCGTCTTCCGACAATATTCCGTCCACTTTCCTGTCGAGAACATTTTCGATGGCATGCTTTAATGAATATAGATCCGGATCATTACCCGGTTGCTGTGAATAATCTCCAAATCCAGCGTACCAGGTGGTTCCACCAATATTTTCATCATCCCCGCCATAGACGATTGCAGGTGTGATGTTAATTACCGGATTGGATAATCGAACCAGACACAGATCATTCCCATATCCGTATACATCATCCTGGAATAGCCAGCTGGGAAAGAAAACCAATTCCTCTACTTCCCTTGTGAAATCAGGATTGTTGGGATCGATCCCAAAATTCACCAGGATTCCCGACTCAATTGCGGGTTCATTTTGGTCGTCGCTTATGTAGAAATTATGGCCGGCAGTCAGTATCCAATCAGAATGAATTAGTACACCTGTTGCTACAAATTCATAATCATCGCTACCATCCAGGCTGTAAGTGAAACTCACTACCGGTGAAAAATCAGGATAATCGTTTGTGTTGTAGGGAGATTCATTGGTGGCAATTGCTTCGTACTGGATAAGCGTTCGATCATCTCGAATACCGAAGGTTCGTGCAGTCGAGTTTATTTCCTCAAAATCGTCTTCGTCATCGTTGGAACATGATGAGAATAGTATCAACGAAGAAATAATGAATAGCAGATACAGTTTCATAGAGTCGAGAACGAAGATTTTACTCTAATCTTATAGAAGCTCACCCATGAATACAAGAAACACTACCTCAAGGAATAATTTATTTACTCATACTGCAGTGAGTCTGCCGGGTTTTTACGTAGGATCTTCAGTGCCTGAAAATAAACAGTAACCAGGCACATGGTCATGAAAAGTAACGTAGGAATGATAAATAACCATCCATCGGTGGAGAAGTGATAAACAAAACTTTCCAACCACCGTTGAATCGCGAAATAGCTGATCGGAACGGCGAGAAGAATGGCGATTCCGGTCATCGTCACAAATTGAAGGGATAGTAGTGTCAGAATGTTTTGGGAGGTGGCCCCCATTACCTTTCGGATGCCAATCTCCTTTGTTCGTCGTTGGACCTCAATGGAAGCGAGTCCGAGTAATCCAATGATCGAGATGATTACCGCTACACCGGAAAATATGAAGAATATCTGTGCCATATTCTGCTCATTGCTATAGAATGCATGGAGATTATCATCAAGAAAACGGTATTGGATAGCTGTTCCAGGAGCAAGCGCCAGAAGACGACCCTCTATTTCTTGGATTGCTTCCGGCACATTTGTACCTGTAAGTTTCACAAGGAGGTAATCAGCAGATTGTGGTTCCAGCTTTATCACAAGGGGTTCAATTTCCTGGTGAAGTGTATAGTAATGCATGTCTTCAACAACTCCTATGACGTGTCCGCGATTGTCCCTGATATGGTTAAGAGCGGCTTCACCCACAGGATCGTCATTTTCCCAGTATTGTGCTAGTTTTTCGTTGACAATATAGACAGGTGTGGTGTCCGATTTAAGTTCGAAGTCTCGACCCTTTATCAACCCAATTCCCATGAGCTCCAGATAATTTTCATCCGTCCGCAAATAGTTTGAACGTGTCCATGAATCCGGTGATGCCTGTTCCAGGCGCAAGCTTTCTACACTGAGTTGTTCCCCCACCAAGTTCGACGTTAGACCTGCCTGTAGGATATCCGGAGAAGATTTGAGGTCATTAAAAACCACATCCCTCTGTTTGAGTAATTGCCTTTTGAGATCGCCGTAAAGCTGAATACTCAAAATATGATCGGCATTGTAACCGAGTTCTTTATTCTGGATAAATGCCATCTGTTGCTGAATGGCTCCGGTACTGATGATGATGAAAAGTGATAGTACGAATTGAAAGACAATCAGTCCCTTTCGAAACACATCAATGCCGGACTTTACATCCCGGTTGGGTGACAGTGCTGAGGTAATTCCGAATCTGGAAACTTTTAATGAGGGGTATGCACCTGAGAGAAAACCCATGACGACACATAGTGTGAATAGTGCGAGGAGGTATTTAACAGAAAATAAACTACTGGTTGAGATAGCTAGATCTGCCATGTTATTGTAGTAGGGGAGTGAAAAGAAGCAAAGTCCCAAAGCAATCAGGCCGGCACCAAATACAATCAGGAACGCTTCACTTAAGAATTGTTGGACCAGCTGACTTTTTTGAGCACCCATCACCTTACGTACACCAATTTCCTTTACCCTGTTAAGGGAAAGTGTGACAAAAATGTTGATGAAGTTAACACAGGCAATGATCAGGATGAAAATGGCAAGCACAATGAATATGTAAACATATGCACCGTTACTATTGGGTCCCATTTCCTGAATTCGATCGGAGTAAAGGTGTATGTCTGCGATGGGCATGATCTCAAAACCGTTACCCTCAGCGAGGAATGATTCCCAGTCCTCCTGGGAGTCCTGCCAGTCGATGTACTCCTCCTGGAATTGGGGCAGTCGGGCCCTAACCGAGGAAAGCTCTTCTTCAGAGTCAATTTGGACATATGTATACATTGCCATCCAAGTTCTCCACTCGATCCACTCCTGAGGAACATACTCGTAAAAAGCATGCATGGAGGTCAGAATGTCGGCTTTTATGTGCGAATGGCGAGGTAAGTCTTGATATACTCCGGTAATTTCCAATGCGTCACCGTCGTTGACGAGAATGGTCTTTCCAACAGGATTTTTATCCGGAAAAAGGACTTTGGCAAGCGAGGAAGCGACGATAGCGGTGTTGGGTCGAGTAAGCGCGTCAGATTCAGAACCCTGGAGTATGTTCAGGTCAAACATTTCCACCACGGATGAATCTGTTGCGTATACATTTTTTGCAATAAGCGACTGCTCTTCTCCCTGTACCCGTACCATCACCTGGTTGCCACCCTCTACGAATCGACAGGTATTTTTCACTTCAGTGAAATACTTCTGAAACTCCTCGGCCTGTCTAGGTGCAGATTTGGCCCATCGGTAGGTGGCCATTCGGTAGATCCTATCGTACTTCGGAAAGTCCTTTTCATAGCTCAATTCCTGGTCCACGTGCAGGAAGATCATGAAGCTTATGGCCATGCTTATGGCCAATCCACTCAGGTTGGCGAGTGTAAACAGTCTATGCCTGTTAAAATTCCGAAAGGCAGTTTTGAAATAGTGTCCGTTCATGACAGAATGAGTTTTATAGTGTTGACCTTTTAGCGCTTTTGCATTGTATATTCTTAGAAACTGGATGGCGTTTACCAAGTATCGCACATTGGCTAGAAATTTTCCCTTTTGAAGATCGTGATCATAGAGTTCCAATAGATCCCCCTGGATTTCATCGGCGTATTCTTCACGACAATACCAGTCCAGTAGTTTACTGATCCATTTAGGTGGAGAAGGTGTTTTCATTTTGGTTGTTCCCAATTCAGGCGAGGCATATCCGACCACATCTGGTTGCGTAAGTCTCGCGACTCTTTCAAAGTTTGCTTTCCGGTGGCTGTCAGTTCAAAAAATCGTTTGGCCCGGCCACCCCGCAATTCGGTAGCTCCTCCCATACGTGAGGAGAGTAGTCCTTTTTGTTCCAACCGCACTAGGGTGGAATGAACGGTGCTGATGGTTACATTTCTGCCACTACGGCTTTTGATTTCCTCCTGGACCGAGATCCCGTAAGCGTCTCCTTCCAGTACACCTACAGCTAGGAGGCACAACTCCTCAAATTCTCCAATGGTAATCCGATTCATATTTCTTTTTATTTTGCCGATGTAATAGGTTTAACGGGCTGGAATCTTATTTGTTTTGATTTTGCCGAAGAAATTGGAGGATGAGTTTTGTGTTGGGGAGTTCTGGGTTTTCTGTTCCGAGTTTCGTTTAGTGTTTTTAGGATTAGGTTCTGGGTTTTAGGTGTTAGGTATTGGTTTTTTATTTATCGGGTTCTGGGTTCAATACACCTTCATCACAAATCCGAGAGCCTTCAAGGGGCTCCATTTAACATCATCCTTGACCTCAGTAAGCCTTTGCGGATCTTTCAAGGTCGCAATCAAATCGCTTTAAGAAAGATGCCGAAACGATTTAGCATGACCATTTAGAAACAGCTGGGGCTCCTCCGGCCAGAGGAGATAAGTGATTCAAGATCCGAAATGCTTTTCATAAGTCACATTACTCTGAAAACCTACTCGATCCTTACAGTGTCTTTCAAGGTCTCTTTCACTTTAGTCCCAATGCCTGACCATTTCTTTGCTGAATATTGTCTTCCTGAATTCATTGGGTTTCTTTTCATTCATCAACTTCAATTCTCCCAACTCCTTTATCAGTTCACCAAAGTTTTCTTCACGAAGATCATATTGTTCTTTATTTCGATATGTGGTAACAAGCATCAAATGAAAGGGTGCTTCTTCGGTAAAAGGTGTTTCCATCACTTGAAATGATATGATATAGCCTTCTTCTATTGCGGATTCACGAAGCACTCTCCAATTGTTTTGAAAGTAGTATTTGGCTTCAGATTCATTCCCATTAAGAATTTGAACAAAGTCGATGGTTGTAATTGTCTGGTTTCGTTGTCCATAGAGAAGAGTGCCGGCACTTAGAATGAAAACTAATAGTATCTGTTTCATAGATTTCCTTTTTGAATTGACATTGGCTGTTCTTACCTATAACATCAATAATGGTAAAACCTCTACTACCAGAGTGATTCAAAATTTGAAATTCAAGATTCAACAAAGAGCGTTATTCAAGATTTAGAGGCTCTTTTTTAGAAGTTCTCCCTGAACCTCTGTCCTTGCTATGTAAGAACCTCCTCCTGAATCTTCGTCTGCGCTTTAGCAGATCTTTGTGTAGAAAATGTCACCCTGAACCTCTGTCCGCCACATGGCGGATCCTTCAGGGTCTCTGTAAAATAACACTGCTTCAAGAAAAATGTTGAAACTAGCCTGTCTGCCGTAGGCAGGTTCAGCATGACCATGTAGAAACAGCAGAGGCCCCTCCGGCCTGCGGAGATAAGACATGAAAATTCAAAAAAAATGCTGGACCTCCTTTCCATAGAATCAAAGTCCAGCATAAGAAAAAGAGTTATACTCGTTTAACTCGCTGTTCTATTCTTTCTTGCGTCTATAAAGCTTTTTACGAAAAAGATCATCGCCATAACGGTGGTAATGATCATGATTGATACCCGGATCACAGCTCCCATGTCTTCTCTTCCAATGGCACCGGTAAGCGGTTTGATAAGGCCTGCGAGGACTAAAAGTGTGAGCAGAACGGCAACATGGGCAATAATTTTGTTTTCATTTTTAACGCCCCGGTTCATTGCCAGTAAGGCCACGCCGATAAAGGTCGGAATCAAGGCCGTTACCGAAGGGGTTTCAGATGCCAAATACCCCCACAAAGAGAGTGAAATAAGAGCTATTGCATTGATCAAGCTAGCAGAATGTGCTTTCATTATAATATTTTTTTTTCTTCATCCGATAACAGGGAACCGGGGTATATGGTTCTTCGGATCTTTTTAGATGACACAGCTTTTTTAAGATGCTGAAACAAGTTCAGCATGACTGGAAGGATGAATTACACTTCGGTTTATTGATGATTTCTGATAAAGGCTAAAAACGAATCCAACACCTTTTCCGGGGTTTCCACATGAGGATAGTGTCCGGCGTCTTCAATCAGGGTGATGTCTGCGTTAGGAACAACTTCGCGATATCTTTCTGCCATGTGCGCACCGGAAATGGGATCCTGCGCTCCGTCAATTAATTTCAGGGGTACGATATTGTTTTCCAGAGGTGAAACCCATCGTTCCCGTTTTTCCCTTCGTTCGGCCATATATTGGATCAGCCTTGGTATCATCAAACGACCGTCATTTTCCGCCATCAGTCTCCAGGTTTCATCCAAGAACTCCTGGCTGGGTGGATGCTCCTTACTGAAAATATCATTGAAAGACCTTGTTAAGGATTTCTTGGAAACCAGGTTGGCTACCAAAAAGCCAATAGGGGAGATCAATAGTTTCTGAATCAACAGCGGGTGGTGTGTTTCAGGGAAAATACCGCCATTCATCAGAGTACAGGATAACCACTTCATGGGTGAAGATCCTTCTGTCTGCCGGGCAAGTAATTCCTGTGCCACCGTATCTCCGAGGTCATGTGCCAGGATGTGAGCTTCTGTAATGCCTTTTGCCTTCAAAATGCCTTCGATCACATCGGCTTGTAGGCCCACGGTTAGCGTTCTTTTCGGTTTATCCGATCGCCCCAACCCAATCAAATCACTTGCGATAATTTGAAAATGTCGAGTCAATCCTTCCCACATTGGTTCAAAGTCCCACGATGATGAAGGAAAACCATGGATACAGACTAGGCATGGTCCTGTACCTGCCTCTTTTATAAAGACTTGAAGGTCCTTTACCCGGAGGTATTGTGCGTCGTCGGACCAGCTATTATTCATCGCAAGTAGATTTGATTATAATTCATACAATTCGATAGGTAGGTGATCCGGGTCCTCGAAGAAAGTGAATCGTTTGCTGGTGAACTCATCCACCCGGATGTCCTCGGTGATGATCTGCTTCGAGGCCAGGTAGTCTATCCACTTTTGCAGATCATCGACTCCAAACGCAAGATGTCTTAAACCCGTAGCTTCAGGTCTGGAGACTCTTTTTGGAGGATCGGGAAATGAAAAGAGTTCTATCAGGTACAGCCCATTAAGCGAAAGGTCAAGTTTGTAGGATTTACGACTTTCCCGATAGACTTCCTGCTTGATGTCGAGGCCTAGGATGTCCACATAAAATTTTTTTGAGACTTCGTAATCCGAACAGATAATGGCAATATGGTGCAGGCCTTCCAATTTCATTTTTTCTAGGTCATTTGAATAATGCTCGATTATGTTGAATATAAAAATAAGTAATACTCCCAATCCGACACCGGGGCAGTACCTTTATACTATGAGATACATCGTATTGAATGAACCGGGAGATCTTCAGTTAGAGGAAAAGGATGAACCGAGAATAGACCCGGGGCATGCCCTCATTAGAATTAAGAAAGTTGGTATCTGTGGCACCGATCTGCATGCTTTTCATGGAGATCAGCCTTTCTTTTCGTATCCCAGGATATTGGGTCACGAGCTATCAGGTGAAGTCGTCGAAACAGATAATAGACCAGCTGACATTGCTATCGGAGATCGAGTGATTCCCATTCCGTATCTTCATTGTAGACGATGTGTTGCTTGCAGAAACGGACAAACCAATTGCTGTGAAAATCTCCAGGTTCTGGGGGTGCATACAGACGGTGGGATGCAGGAATACATCACCTTACCCAGCGAAAACTTGCTCCGATCAGATGCCATCAGTGAAGAGGAAATGGCAATCGTTGAACCCTTGGCCATTGGCAGACACGCGCTAGTGAGGGCTCAGGTGAAACCAGATCAGAAAGTGGTAGTCGTTGGGTGCGGTCCCATAGGTATCGCACTAGCAAAGCAGGCTCAGGTGATGGGAGCTGACGTTACAGTGTTGGACACCGTTACTTCCCGGTTGGAATTTGCCGGGAACGACATGGGTATACAAAAAACGATCTTGGTTGATTCCACAACCGTTGAGAAGCTTAGAGAGCTTACCGATGGTGATCTGGCGGATGTTGTGTTTGATGCGACAGGGAATAAGAAAGCACTGGAATCGGGCATTCAATACATGCGAGCCGGGGGAACATACGTTTTGGTCGGTCTCCTTGCTGGTGATTTAAGCTTCCACCATCCTGAGATTCACCGAAAGGAAACCACACTTCTATGCAGCAGGAATGCTACTAGAAGTGACTTTCTCGAAGTAATTGAGTTTTTGAGCAGTGGTGTCTTCCCAACCAATCAATACATTACCCATAGGACACACCCCGAAGGATTGTTGGAATCCTTTCCTTCATGGTGTGACCCTAAAACCGGGGTCATGAAAGCCGTGTTGACCTTTTAGGTACTAAACCTTAGGCCGGTTATGACGTGACTTCCGGTTTGATTTTCTTAATCAGCTCGTCTCTTTTCTTTTTGAGCTCGTCCATGTCTTCCAGGTGATGGAGTTGCTTGGCATCTTCAATTTCATGCTCTAATTCTACAATTTGCAGAGCGATTTTTGCACTATCGATATCCACTGCATTTGCATAAGGCGATTCAAGCTCACATTTTTCAAGGTACTCCATCGCCTTCTTTAGGTATTCCATTGACTGTTTCATCGTACTCTGTTTTAGTTAATTCATATAATCGGTTATTACCTGCCTATAGGTCCCAAGATCCCTGATCTCCGAATCTTTGATGTAACTGATCTTTTCCTCGTTGGCCGCATGACCCATTTTGATAAAAAGCTCAGCCAGGTATTTAAAATCTTTATTTCTTTCGGCATCCAATACCAGCAGGTGTCCCATGATGATATTCCCGGCGATCTCTACCAGTCTACGGGCATGGAAATCCAGAAACTCCTGGTCTTCACTTTCCTGCACCTTCTGGCTGATTTCTTCGTATTTGGCAGTCATCGTTTGTAGCTTTTTGCGAAGATGTTGCAACTCCGGACTCACTTCGATGGCTTCATAGTCGTGAATCCGATTGAGGTATCCACCGGTGGAAACACCTTTGATAGCGGCGACTACCTGAAGCTGTGAGGTACCCTCATAAATCGAAGTGATGCGAGCATCGCGATAGATCCTCTCGACCGGGAAGTCTTTCATGAATCCTGCGCCACCGTGTACCTGTAAGGCATCGTAGGCCAATTGATTGCAAACTTCAGATGCTGTCAGTTTTAGAAGCGGTGTAAAGACATCGGCATATCTTTGCATCTTCTTCATTTCCTGACGTTCTTCTTTTTCCAGTGATCGTTCTGTACCAATTTCAATGTATACTTTGTATAGGTCTACTAATCTTGCGGTTTCGTATAGAAGTGATCGTTGAGCCGCCAGCTTCACCCGCATGTTGGTAAGCATCTCGTAGACGGCTGGGAATTGAATGATGTGTTTCCCGAATTGGGCTCGTTCGTGCGCATATTTCGCTGCTTCTCTATACGCTGCTTCTGCTATTCCTATAGCCTGTCCACCTACACCCAATCTCGCTGAATTCATCAGTGACATCACATACTTGATCAGTCCCATTTTACGGTTTCCAATCAGATAGGCAGGTGCATCGTTGAAGACCAACTCACAGGTTGGGGATCCCTTGATCCCAAGCTTATTTTCAATACGCCTGATAGTGACTGCATGCTCACTTCTGTCATACAGGAAAAGCGACAAACCCCTGGCGTCTTCTGTGCCTTCTTCGCTACGGGCCAGGATCAGAGATACGTCTGCATCACCGTTGGTAATGAATCGCTTGACACCATTCAAATACCACTGATCTTTGGCTGCGTCATAGTGTGCTTTTAAAGCCACAGACTGAAGATCGGAGCCAGCATCGGGTTCGGTTAAATCCATGGCGGCGGTCGCCCCTTTGTTGAACTTGGGCAGGTATTTGTCTTTGAGTTCCTCTGTCGCAAATTCATGAATCGTTTCTGCGCAATCCTGCAATCCCCATATGTTAGCAAAACCGGCGTCTGCTCTTGAGATCATCTCCCCGGAAATTATGTAAGGGGTAATTGGGAAGTTGAGGCCTCCGTATTTTCTTGGTAGGGTCATGCCGATTAGACCGGCCTGAACCAGTTTTTCGTAGTTTTCCTGTGTTCCCTTGGCATACAGGACCTCGTTATGTTCCAGATGCGGACCTTCCTGATCCACTGATTCCGCATTAGGAGAGATGGTATCGGCACAGATGGAGCCCACGATTTCCAGTATTCGCTCGTAATTATCCAATGCATCTTCAAAGTTCTGGGGAGCATAGTCGAAGCTGTCCTTCTCCTCATAATCTCGTTCCTTCAAATCCACGATACGCTTCATTTCAGGATGGTGAAGATAAAACTGGAGGTCCGGGTTGTCTTGATAGAAATCTGACATTACTTAATGTTTTGTTGATAGGATTTGATCATTTGCGGAATCACCTTTTTCAGGTCCCCGGTAATTACGTAATCAGCGATCTTGTTGATGGGAGCTTCTTCATCATTGTTGATGGAAATGATCATGGCTGATTTATCCATTCCGGCGCGATGCTGAATTTGTCCGGAGATACCACAGGCAATGTAGAGTTTGGGTCTGACGGTTATTCCCGTTTGACCGATCTGTCGTTCTCTTTCAATAAATCCTGCGTCAACGGCAGCCCGTGATCCACCAACATCTCCACCTAAGGTTTGCGCCAGGTCGTAAAGCAGTTGAAAGTCTTCTTTTGATCCAACCCCGTAACCTCCAGCGATGATGATGCTGGAGTTTTTGATGTTGAGTTTATTCTCCTCAATGTGTCTTTCAATGATTTCTACCGCATAATCCGTCTCCTTCAGGTAATCGTCAGGATTGATTTTTTGCACTTTTATTTTAGGAGCACCTTTCATCTTCTCTTTTTTCATCACCCCTTCTCTCACCGTTGCCAGTTGAGGTGTAGTATTAGGAGTGACGATGGTGGCAATGATGTTTCCTCCGAAAGCGGGTCTTCTTTGAAGCAGCAGGTTCTCGTAATCCACTTTATTGCGTTTGTCGCGGTAATCTCCGATCAACAATTCCGTACAATCCGCGGTCAACCCACATTTTAGCTCAGAAGAGATTCTTGGAGCCAGGTCGCGTCCTGCGGAAGTGGCGCCGAATAAACCAACTTGTGGTTTTTCTTTTTTGAAAATGGCACTTACAATGGCAGCATGCGGCATGGTCAGGTACGGTGAAAGTCTTTTGTCATCTGCCAGGTGAATGATATCCACGCCATATTCACCAAGTTCCCTGTCTATCCCTTTCAATTGATGACCGAGGACAATCGCTTCCAGTTTCACTTTCAGGTCATCCGCCAGTGATCGGCCTTTGGATAGAATCTCCAGGCTGACATCCGCCACCTGATTACCATCCATTTCACAGTATACAAAAACGTTGTTCATGTCAGCCGATATTATGGTGTTCAATTAATTCGGAAATCATTTCATCGATCCCCTCAGCGGTCGGAGATATCTTTTTCGACTCCTTCACCGTGAAGACAATACTTTCAACTCGTTGGACTTTGGTTGGTGAACCCGACAGTCCCAACCAATCGGTATCTGCTTCCAGATCGTCAACATTCCATTCGGTGATATCGAGATAGGGATGGTTGTCGTGGAGCCTTAGGTAATCCTCACTTTCGTGTACCAGTTCAGTGGGAGTACATGCATGCTTGTACTTCATGACCAGCTTCGCATTGAACGATCGGCATTCCTGAGCAGATCCATGCACCGTCAGCAGCAAGGGGTATTTCCCCTGTAGCGTTTCGATACCGTTTTCCAGTCGTCTCTTTACCCGAATACTTTTATCACTGACCTCATCGACTTCCTCCACGTAAGTGATTTGAGGAATCCCTAGTTTTTCGGCCACCTGTGGTCCTACTTGTGCCGTATCTCCGTCAATAGCCTGTCGACCGCAAAGTATGAGATCATAATCTCCAATTTTTCTGATGGCCAGGGAAAGAGCATAGGAAGTCGCCAGTGTATCGGAACCAGCAAATCTTTTGTCCGTGAGTAGGATGCCATCATCCGCACCACGAAACATCGATTCTCTAATGATTCTAGCGGCACGAACCGGTCCCATTGTGATGATGGTAACAGTTGATCCCGGAATTTTCTCTTTGACCTGTAGTGCCTGCTCGAGAGCAAGAAGGTCTTCCGGATTATAGATGGCAGGTAGAGCCGAACGGTTGACAGTACCATTTGCTTTCATGGCATCCTTTCCAACATTTCGGGTATCCGGAACCTGTTTCGCCAATACTATGATTTTCAATCCTTTCATAAGCTAAGGAGTTCAAGGTCCTGAAGATAAGGTGTGTGCGAGGGCGTACCCTATGATGAATGTCAGGCAGCTAGTTGATCTGTGATTATCTATTTTGACCACCTATCAGGCATTTATTTGATACCAGTCCAAAAATCAATACATTTAGAGAAATCAACGACCTAATCTATGGACATGCGCAAGGCGTACTTTGAAGACTTTACGCTCTTCAAAGACCGCTCCATTCTTATTTGGTCCATTATTGGACTAGCAGCGTTGTTGGGTTTGCCGTACCTCCTTAAAAACTATCACGTGTTTTTGGCCAACCTGATTATGGTTAACATCATTATCATCCTGGGATTGAATATCCTTATCGGGAATACTGGTCAGATTTCGTTAGGGCACGGTGGTTTCGTTGCGATAGGGGCGTATGTTACTGTGTTATTAAACGATTCTTTCATGCCCTTTTTGCCCTCTATTTTGATCGGGGCCGCTACTGCCGCACTCTTCGGCTATATCCTTGGCATTCCTGCATTGAAACTGGAAGGACCGTACCTGGCGGTAGCCACTCTTGGGTTTGGATTGGCTATTATGGTGGTCATAGGAAGGGCTAGTTTCTTTGGTGGTCACATGGGCCTCATCGTTCCCAAGCTGGAGATCTTTGGAATGAAAATCAGTTCTAACATCTCCTTTTACTATGTAATCCTGTGTTTTGCCCTGGTTTTCGGCGTGTTGGCCCGGGCGATGATCAAAAGCCGTATAGGAAGAGCCTTTGCCGCTATCCGGGACAGTGACATTGCGGCATCTACTCTTGGGGTAAACCTGGTGAAATATAAGACGATGAGCTTTGCCATCAGTGCCTTTTATGCCGGAATTGGAGGCGGCTTATGGGCTTACCTTCTGGGTTTCATCAGTCCTGGTTTGTTCAATCCTACTCTATCCATTCTGCTGCTTTCCATGGTAGTGGTGGGCGGTCTAGGTACTGTTACCGGATCGGTATTGGGTGCTACGGTCGTTACGCTTTTGAATCTACAGAGTGAAAAGATTCAGGAGGTGCCTTTGATTGGAGACCTCTTTAATTGGTTTTCGGAAAGCTTCATGACCCTTGACGGATTGCCCAACATCAACTTTGTTTTTATGGGGATGACTATAGTTCTCATCATCATATTTGAACCGCTGGGGCTCTTTGGAATATGGATGCGGATTAAGATATATTTTAAAACCTGGCCCTTCTGATGTTTTTTCAACTTATCATCAGCGGAATTGTAGCGGGCAGTATTTATGCCTTAGTAGCACTGGCTATGAGCCTGACGTACAAGTCATCGGAGGTTGCCAATTTTGCACAAGGAGAGATGGCGATGTTCTCCACATACATCGCTTTCATGCTTTTGGTCACGTATGAGCTTCCCTTTTGGATGGCGTTTACAGGTGCCATGGTTTTTGCATTTTTCCTTGGCGTATTCCTGGAGTTTGCTCTCGTTCGTCAGGCCAAGGAGCCCAATGTGTTGAACCTTCTGATCATTACATTGGGCTTTCAGATCTTCCTTTATGGTTTAGCCGGCTGGAAGTGGGGTGCCGACCAAAGGATCCTGAAACTCCCCATTTCTTCATCAGAAACGGTAAGTATTGGAGGACTTACTATCTCCCAGCTGAACCTGGCCACCGTGGTAGTTGCGATCCTTCTGATGGTTTTAATCTACCTGTTTCTAACCTACACAAAGATTGGATTGGCCATTAAGGCTACACAACAAAATACCAATGCGGCAAAAATTAACGGAATTCCTACCAACCGGATCGTAGCACTGACCTTCGGGATCAGCGCTGTAATAGGTGGTGTTGCCGGGGTGATTATGGCCCCAATCGCAACACTCGATCCAAATATGATGGTCGAGCCATTGTTAAAAGGATTTGCGGCGGCGGTACTTGGGGGATTCAATAGTCTTGGAGGAGTAGTTGCCGGAGCTTTTATCCTTGGTATTATCGAAAATCTCTTTGGGTTCTATATATCCACGGAGTTTAAGTCGGTGGTGGCATTTTTAATTATTGTCCTGGTCCTGTACTTCCGTCCTTCGGGCTTATTTGGAAGACACTACATCAGAAAAGTTTGAGCGACATTATTCTCCATATCAAGAACCTGACAAAATCTTTCGGAGGATTGAAAGCTGTTGATGACGTTTCATTTGAAGTAAAGAAAGGGGAGCTTTTTTCAATCATTGGTCCCAATGGTGCCGGTAAATCCACACTTTTTAATTGCATTAATGGGTTATACAAGCCCACTTCTGGCAATGTTTTACTCAATGGTGAGGATATAACAGGACTCAAACCGCACATCATTGCCCGGATGGGATTAAGCCGGACGTTCCAAAACCTGGAGTTGTTTTCCCACATGACCACCATGCAAAACTTGTTGCTAGGTCGGCATATACACATGAAAACAAATCTGCTTAATCTACCCACTATACTTTTCAAGAATGGTAAGGCTGCCATCGATGAAATAACTCATAGAGAGCGGGTGGAGTATATTATTGACCTTCTTGATCTTCAGTCTGCCCGAAATCGATTTGTATCCCATCTTCCATACGGCAGGCAAAAAGTGGTGGAACTTGGAAGAGCTCTTGCATTGGAACCGGACATTCTGCTATTAGACGAACCTGCAGCTGGATTAAACCTGGAAGAGAAGGAGGAGTTGGTTTTCTGGATCCAGGACATCAAAAAAGAATTCGATGTGACCATACTGATGATTGAGCACAATATGCAGTTAGTGACCTCTATATCCGATCGGATCATGGCGTTAAATTTTGGTAGGAATATGGTTACCGGAAAGCCTGATGAAGTTGTTAATCACCCCGAAGTCATTAAAGCATACCTGGGATAATGGAGCCGATACTAAGCATAAAAAATATCGAAACCTACTATGATCGAATATTGGCGCTGAAAGGGGTTTCTATGGACATTTATCCGAATACGATCACCGCAGTTTTGGGTAACAATGGCGCTGGCAAGACCACTATCCTTAACACAGTCATGGGATTATTGGATGACCAGCCGGATAAGGGAGATATCTACTTCCAGGGAAAAAGAATTTCCAGGAAGCACACGGTCAATATTGTGAAAGCTGGGATCGGATATGTTCCTGAGGGGAGAGAAATCTTCCAGGAACTCACAGTCAAGGAAAATCTCCAGGTTGGGGGACATCAGCGTACGGGAAAAGAGATCAAAGAAGGGATTGACCAAGCCTATCAGTATTTCCCAAAGCTTCAAGAGCGGGAGAGACAACTAGCAGGGACCTTATCCGGAGGAGAACAGCAGATGCTGGCGATTGGTCGTGCCTTGATGAATAAGCCAACGTTGCTTTTTCTCGATGAGCCTTCGTTAGGTCTTTCACCGATCCTGGTGGATGAATTATTTGTGATTATACAGGAAATAGCCAAAACAGTCACGGTTTTACTTGTTGAGCAAAATGCAAAAAAAGCCTTGGATATTGCTTCTTATGGTTACATCCTCGAGAGCGGGCGTTTTGTGGCTTCCGGACCCGTGGATGAATTGAAGAGTAATGAAGACGTAAAAGAGTTTTATCTCGGGGTGAAGAGTGAGACCTCCCTGAAAGGTACTCAACGATATAAAAGGAAGAGAAGATGGAATTAGATTTAGTATATTAATAGGTTCTTACGATGGCGGTGAAAGAAACTATACCTTCAATTTTTCAGGAGACAACGGATCGCATCCCGGAAGATATTGCTATGCGTCAAAAGAAGTTTGGGTTGTGGCAGGATATCACCTGGAAGCAATATCGCCAGCATGCGGAAGCGGTGAGTTGCGCTTTAATCCGGATGGGAGTTGCTAAGGGTGATTTCGTAGGTATTATTGGAGATAATTGTCCGGAATGGCTATACATCGATCTTGGAACTCAGATGTGTGGAGCAGTTTCTGTAGGTATTTATACCACCAGTGCAACTGAACAGTGCGAGTATGTAGTGAACCATGCCGAATGTAGTGTCCTTTTTCTCGAGAATGAAGAACAGCTGGACAAATGGCTGCAATTCAGGGATCGAACGCCACAGATTAAGAAAGTCATTATATGGGATTGGAAGGGACTTAATGAGTTCTCTGATGACATGGTCATGCGGTTCGAAGATTTCCTTTCCTATGGTGAAGAATCCGATGCATCCGTTCGTACAGAAATGGAAACCAGGATTGAGAAACTGGAACCGGAAGATCTTTCCGTTTTAATCTATACCTCAGGGACTACGGGGCCACCAAAAGGTGCCATGCTAAGTCATGGTAGTATGGCCTGGATGTCTCATGCTATTCCTAATGTGCAGACGGAGTTGGTAGTTTCAAGCAAGGATGAAGTACTTTCCTTTCTTCCACTTTGCCACATCTTCGAGAGAATGTACAGCATCATGGCACATATCCGTGTGGGATATATTGTTAGTTTCATTGAGAACCTTGATACTGTTGCGGATAATCTTAGAGAGGTCTCACCTACAGTCGGTTATGCTGTGCCGAGGATCTGGGAAAAGTATCATGCCAGAATCAACCTTGGTATTGATGAAGCCAATTGGTTCAAGAAAGTTTTTGCCTTATTCGCCATTTCACAAGGAAAGAAATATATACAGCGAAAAATAGATGGTAAAAGCATACGAGTGACGGATAGGTTGGTGAGATTTTTATGCGAGCAACTGCTTTACAAGCACCTTCGAAAGCACCTGGGAATGGAACGGATGAAGTTTGCTCTGTCCGGAGCGGCACCTATCGCTCCTGACGTACTGCTTTTCTTCAACGCAATTGGTCTGAATATTCTTGAGGGGTATGGACAAACAGAATCCGGTGGAGTAACGTCAGTTATTCGTTTGGGTAATTACAACTTTGGATCAGTCGGTCAACCGCTTAATGGAATAGAAGTAAAACTCAGTAACGAAGGGGAGATCCTCGTGAAATCACCTTCGAACTTCATGGGTTATTATAAGAATCAAGAGGCTACTGATAAGACGCTTATCGATGGCTGGTTATACTCTGGAGATATTGGTAAGATCCAGGAGGACGGTAGCATCGTGATCACCGATCGGAAAAAGGATATCATCATTACCGCGGGTGGGAAGAACATTGCCCCGCAGTATATCGAAAACCGGTTGAAGTGCAGTGCTTATATCAACGACGCCATAGTCATTGGAGAGAAAAGAAAGTTTGTTTCGGCTCTGATTGTGCTTGATGAAGAGAATATTGCCAAGTATACCCAGGACCATAAGATTGTTTATCAGACGTACTCGGATCTGGCAGAGAACGCACAGATCAAAGAGCTTATTCAATCGGAAATAGACGGTGTGAATAAACAGGTATCGAGGGTGGAGAGTGTCAGAAAATTTGCCATACTTCCCAAAAGATTGTACCAGGAAGACGGAGACGTGACACCGACCATGAAAGTAAAAAGAGCCGCTATCAACAAAAACTATGAAGAACTAATCGAATCAATGTATCACTAAAACCTAAATCAATGAAAAACCTACTCAATGCAATTGCCCTAATGCTACTTGCTATCCTATGGACAGCCTGTGGCGGTGGAGGACAACAACAAAGTGCGGAAGAAGAACAGGCCATGGAAATTGGTGTTACCGACAGCACTATTACCATCGGTAGCTGGGGTCCATTAACCGGACCAGCAGCACTTTGGGGATCAATTCCCAAAGCGATGGATGCCTATTTCAGTTACATCAATGAACAAGGTGGCATTCATGGAAGAAAGATCAACTTCGTTTATAAAGACGATGGTTACCAACCTGCAAAGACAGTGGCTGCGGTGAGGGAAATGGTGGAACAGGATGAGGTATTTGCTTTTGTTGGCGGTGTAGGAACAGCACCGTGTATGGCTGTCTTGGATTACATCGTGGAAAATGAAATCCCATGGTTAACGCCGACATCCGGTGCTACACACTGGGCGTATCCTCCAAAGAACAACGTTTTCTCTATGTTCCCCCTATACTTCGACGAGGCATCCACGCAAATTGATTACCTGGTCAATGAGTTGGGAATAAATAAGATTGCTATGATCTACCAAAACGATGACTTTGGTAAAAGTGGATTGGTAGGTGCCCAGATTACGTTGAGGAAGTACGATCTTGAGTTTATCGAAACGGTTTCGACAGAACTCACTGATGCTGATTTGAGCTCTCATTGTGCACGGTTGAAAGAATCCGGAGCTGAAGCAGTTATTATGCAGCTGACCCCTCGGCAGGCGGCCATTACTTTGGGGACCGCCACCGTCATGGGCTACAGCCCACAGTGGATTGCCAATTCGGCACTTTCGGATGCTACACTCATGCACCAGATCACTGAAGGAAGATGGGAAGGGGTAATATTTACTGGTTTCTCCGATATCTATGATATGACTATTCCGAATATTCCGGAGTACAAGGCTGCTTTGGAAAAGTACTATCCGGACCTAAGATGGAGCACTTTCCCGGCTGCTGGAATGGCTTTCGCAGAGCCCATGACCGCAGCACTGCAAAAAGTAGGTCCTGATTTAACTCGTGCAAAGTTCATTGCTGCCATGGAATCATTAGGGGATTACAAAGGAATTGCTTTGCCGGCCTCATTTAGTGCCGGATCCAGGCAGGCAGTTCGAGGTGTATACATGTACAAGTGTTTAGGGCCTACAGAGTACGAAACTATCAAGGAGTATGAGCAGGCTGATATCGATATAGAGGCCGCCATGGCCGAGTTAAATGCTATGTAAGTAACAAATCCGCGGGTGCACAGCACCCGCGGATTTGTTTATCTATTTAGTCAGTTGAAGCTCATTTCTTTCCTTTATTTGAGTCACCTGGTACAGAATAATAATCTCAAGTATTGTTGCAGGAATCTGAATGATCAGTCCAATAGGATTAATGATCAGAAAAAATAAGCTTGCAAATATTTCCAGTCCTCCGGCAAACACACAAACCACTCCGACAGGTCGATTCAATTGAATTAATGAAGCCCCAAAAAGAAGTCCCAGAATTCCAAACATGATGGATACTCCGGGAACCACAATCATTTCAATTGAAGAAGGAAACGATAGAGAGTACATATCGAATAGTACGGAAAAGGTCGTTGCCGCAATTAGGAATACGCAAGTGATTTTCAGCAAACCAACTTTGAAGTAATTGCCAGTGTCAATGAAACCTTTCATAAAAAAGATGAATGTAAGCAGTACCAGAAGTTTTACAGCGAAGTACCAATTGTGATCAAAGTCCATATCTGGTTTCGGAATGTGATCCAAACCACTCACAAAACCACTTACGAAATCTGACTGAAAAAAACGCACTGTATCCATTGAAGATTCCGGAAAACCGAGGATAAAGTATAGTATCCCTGAGACCCAAGCGGCATGAATCCAAGGTAGGCCCTTTTTTGGTTCTTCGGTTTGTAGGGAGTCCACTTCTACCTCCATCGCGGCAAGAATAGCTTTGACTGTATAGCTCCGCGGCGTTACTTCTCCGGTTTCGATTCTTTGTATCGTGCGAACACTCACATTGCACAGATCGACTAATTCTTCCTGGGTAAGTCCTTTTTGACGACGTATTTCAGCTAGCTTTTTTCCAAGTTCGGGCTGCTTCATGTTAAAGTATTTTGGTTTCATCATCAATTACGGTAGAACCATTAATGCTGTCTAAGATAACACTTGAAATTATCCCGTCATTAACCCGTCATTACATTAGAATGGTCGAAATCTTATCATATGTACAATTTTGAATATAACTTTAGATAGAAATATACGATCTCATATTTGAGTAGTATACTAAATTGGTTCATGCTCATTAACTACCGGTTTAGACTCATTTTGTATTTGTAAGAGTCAATAGTTTAATGAAGCAACGAATAGCGGTAATTCTCCTAACCTTTATTGTCCACTTTGGCGGGGTGTGCCAGGAGAATATTTCCATAACCTACATCGATTCAATCTATCAACCGGCACTCTCCGAGGTCTTTAAAAGAGATCCTGATTCTGTTCTGGCCACTGCTGAAAATATTGAGATTTTAAGCAAAGAGCTTAGTTACGATTGGGGGTTGGTGCAGAGTAATCTACTTAGAGGACTAGTTTCCTATCGAATCAATAACCTGGATAGTGCCGCATTATTTCTACTCCAAACAGCTTTAGCAGCAGAAGACCAGCAGGATGATTCAAATGAGGAGGGACGGGCTCGACTGGCCCTTGGGTTGATTTATCAACGGCTGACCAACTACGAAAAAGCCGCAATAGAATTTGATAAAGCGGTTAGGATCTTCGAATCAAATGGGAATACCCTTCGCTTTCTTATGACACTGAATAATGTCGGTACAAACCAGGGGTATCTGGGCAATAATAATGAGGCCTTAAAGGTTTTTTTGGACGCCCGTACTCTCATCCAGAACTCTGACCTGGCCGAAGAAACTAAGAATAGTAGGATGGCTAGAAATCTTGCTAACATTTCAATAATCTATAGCATTATGGAAGAAGATGAACTAGCCATTCAATACGGTAAGGAAGCGATTGAAATGGCAGAAAAGCAGGAGGATATTCCTTCTCTATCACATTTATATGGAGCGCTGGCTGAATCGTTCATCAGCGCCGACCAATTGGACAGTGCCATACACTATTCCCGTGAGGGTCTACAGTTAGCCATTGATTACGATTATGGAGATGAGATATTTCTAAATATCCAACGAATCGCTTCTTTATATGCAAAACAAGGCAAGCTGGATCTGGCGATTTCCGAATTACGACGATCCTTAGAGAAGAGGGGAGCAGATCGGATTATGTTGGAAGATGCCTACAAGATGCTCTCAGAATACTACATGACACTGGAAAGAATGGATAGTGCTTTGTTTTATTCACGAAGGGCATTTGAGCAGGCACAGTTAAGTAAAAGCAAAGTAACCATCCGATCCACTGCACTAAACCTGTCTAACTATTACGAAAGGCAAAGTCAGTTTGATTCTGCACTTAAGTATCGGAAATTGTATCACCTATATAATGACTCCATTTTCAATGAATCCAACACAAGAAAATTCACTAATCTTCGGGTGGATTTAGAGACATCGGAGAAACAGAAAGAGATTGAGATTCTTCGAAAAGATCAACTAATTAGGGCGTCACAAAATCGAACAACTATTCTTGGTTTTTCAATCATTCTCCTACTTGGAATTGTTGGATTTAGTTTGTTTAGAATCAAGCAAAAGAAAAAACAGAGAGACCTTGAAAATCAGCTGGAGGTAAACCGGCAGAAACTATCTGGTCAAACACTGAATATGATTTACAAAAACAATGGGTTTGCTGAAATCGAGGCAGAAATTAATGAAATGAAGAAAGCCCAAAAGCCGAATTATCAGCGGATTTTGAATATCATAAGCATCAATAAATCGGTCGATAAAGACTGGGAAAACTTCAATAATTACTTCAATCAGGTGCACCCAAAATTTAACGATGTCCTACTGAACAAATTTCCAGGTTTAGCCTCTGGCGATCGAAGGTTAGCCGTGTTGGTTAAGATGAATTTAACAAACCGTGAAATGGCATCCATCCTTTTTATCGAGCCTAAGAGTATAAGAATGGCGAAATATCGATTGAAGAAAAAGTTAGGGTTAAGTGAATCGGATGATCTTCAGAAATTCTTAAATGGTCTTTCCTGATCTTTTGGAGGTGGTATAGGCTTAAGTATTAGCTGTATCTGACCAGGGGGATCTTTCAGAGGAATCATTTTTAGTTATTAAACACATAACATATATTAATGATTAATAGTATTAGCATAAACAGATCAAATATTATTTATACTTCTATCTTTATGTCAAATCACAGATATGGCCCCTTTTAAACTCCGCCTACATAATAGAAATCAAATGATCGTTAACGAGTTGATATCTCAGAATATGGATATTGACGATCATTTTCGTGAAGAAAAATTTCAGAAAATGATGGCTTCGCCTTATGCCTTCTACCGGGGGTCCAACCACCTTTATTGGCAGGACTTCTATAATGATTGGCGAATCAATTTTTTCGGGGGTAAATCAACAACTTTGACCTGGATAAATGGGGATGCCCATATCTACAATTTTGGTGCATATGCCAATCACTATGGTGAGGCAATCTTTTGTCTGGATGATTTTGACGATAGCGTGGTTGCCGATTACCAATTTGACCTTTGGCGGATGGCGATAAGCATTGTGCTGGACTGTCGTGAAAATAAGGCATTTGGTAAATCTTCACAGAAAAAGGCGTTAAAGTCATTTGCGAAGTCCTACTTGAAAGAGCTTGTAAAACACCATGAAAATGAGGTAAAAGCGGAGAAGCATTTTACATCTGATACCGCAAATGGTCTGCTAAAGAAGTTCCTGGTAAAGGTAGAGAAGAAGAAGAACCGGAAAAAGATGCTTGATAAATGGACGGTTGTTGTTGATGGTAAGAGGGGATTTAATTACGACAACCCAAAGCTCGAAAAGCTATCTGCAGAAGAATTTGAGTCATTGAGTAATGAACTCCATAATTATCGACAAACACTACAGACAGAATTTAATGACGATGAATTCCATTTTGGAGTAAAAGATATTGCCCGCAGAGTGCAGGCAGGAACAGGTTCATTGGGATTTGATCGTTATTATTTACTGGTAGAGGGTGATACAAACTCTAATGACGACGATGTAATATTGGACGTCAAAGAACAAAACAAACCACCGCTGTTTTTTCACATGAGTGAAAAGGAGCGGCAGGAATATATTCGGATTTATCCACATGAAGGCGAGCGTCACGCCAGGGCTTTCTCCGCTCTGGCGGAACACCCTGACCGATACCTGGGATGGATAACCTACAATGACAAAGCGTTTTCGGTAAAGGAAAGGTCTCCTTTTAAGTCCGACTTTCCAACGGAAAAGCTAAAATCAGAATCAGACCTTCTCTTTATCAGTGAAATATGGGGGTACCTGCTGGCCTCTAGGCATAAGCGAGCGAGTTATCGGCTAAATGATGATCACTCTGAACTACCTTTAGCGGTCAAGGAATTGGTAAAGGATGATAAGGATGACTTTCGGGACCTGGTGGTTTCGATCGCTTTCCAGTACGCCGATTGCGTGGAACAGGACTTTGAATGCTTCCTTCGTCTAGTTGAAGAGGATCTTGTCCCGAACTGATCAGCAAAAAATCAAAAACTACTGTTGATTTTTGTGATTGCTTCTGACACAATCTTATTGGATGTGGCAATATTCATTCGCATAAAAAGTGCTCCTTCACGTCCAAACCAATGACCAGCATTCAGTGCGTAACCGGTCTTCTCAATTACTTGCTCGAACATGTCTTTGGAGTCGCTAAAAAGCTTTCGAAAATCCAACCAGACCTGGTACGTTCCTTCCGGCTTGATCAATACGATTTCAGAATTTTCCAACTCCTCTTCTATGCTAATGACATTTGATTCGATTATTGCCAAGGTTCTTTTTAACCATTCCTGCCCATCACGGTAAGCCGATTCCAATGCTACCCGGGTAAGGGCATTTGTTCTTCCCAGGTTGTACTTTTTCAAAGTTCTTTGACATTGATCTGCCATGTCTTTATTTGAGGTGATGATCATTGAATCGGAAATGCCACAGAAGTTGAATGTTTTTGCTTCAGAAGTACAAATAAAGATCTTGTCCCATTCGGCAGAAAAGTGTAGTACAGAATTAAATTCATTGTCAAAGAGAATGATGTCTTTATGAATCTCATCAGCGATGAGAACAACATCATTTTTATGACATATTTCCACAATCTGCTTGAGCTCATCCCTGGACCATACACGACCCACCGGATTATGGGGATTGCATAAAATCAGAATTTTGTTTTCCGGTAAGCTGGCTTTTTTCGCTAGGTCTTCGAAATCGAACTCATATTTTCCTCTATCCAGTTTGAGTGGATTTTTTACCAGTCTCCGTCCAACCTGCCTGATCACATCTTTAAATTCCATGTAGACGGGAGGTTGAATAATAATTCCGTTACCAGCATCCGAGAAGTTTTCAATGATGATGGCCAGCGATGTAGATATTGTAGGGCTATAAAGGAGATTATTTTTCTCCAAGTCGATCGCGTAATGCTCTTTGTACCAAGCAGATTGCGCTTCACCAAAAGAATCGGGTTTGTATTCGTATCCAAAACCTGAACCTGAAACCCTGGCAGTCAATGCTTCTTGAATAGCAGGTGCAACCTGGAAATCCATGTCTGCCACCCACATTGGTTTCAGTTGCTTATTTCCGAAAACGGAGTCAAGAGATTCTTCCCTACTCTTTGTTAGCGGTAGGTGTTCAATTTTTTTGTCTAAAAACATGATGAAAAATTAGACAAAGTAGGATGATCAGAGTTACTCTTTTGAAAGAGTTTCCTCGAATAATTCATAAATACGTCGGTATTCATCCGCCCAGCTGCTTGCTTCCCGAAATCCATGACCTTCCATTGGAAAAACTGCAAGGTCCCAATTGGTTTTTCCAAGCTCAATCAACCGCTGTGAAAGGCGAACCACATCCTGGAATTGAACATTGCGGTCAACTACCCCATGAAGCATGACCAGTTTGCCTTCAAGTCCTTTAGCATGATAAATTGGAGAACTTTTATAGTAAGCGATACTATCCTCAACTGGAGTATTGAGAATGTTTGAAGTATAATCGTGATTGTAGTGGGCCCAGTCCGTAACCGAGCGTAAGGCTGCTCCACCCTGGAAGGTGCCGGGTGAGGTGAACATGGCCATCAATGTGATAAACCCACCGTATGAACCACCATAGATTCCGATCCTGTCTTCGTCGACTCCATGAGCGTCAACGAGGTATTTGGCGCCATCTACCTGATCGGAAAGATCCTTTCCACCCATCCATCGGTAAATCCCCGTCCTCCAATCTCGTCCGTACCCATCACTTCCACGATAGTCGATATCCAATACAGTATAGCCCATATCAGCTAGATAGTTGTGAAACATAAATTCACGATAATAATTGCTCCACCAGTTATGGACATTCTGTAGATAACCAGCACCATGGACAAAGATTACTGCTGCTCCATTGGGGTTTGAAGGCTTGTAGAGCCTGGCAGGAACCTGAGCTCCGTCCTCAGCGGAGAATCGTACAATTTCTGGTTTTCTCCAATCATAATCTTGAAAATCCTCTGTTGTACTTTCTGTAACCTGTTTCATTTGAGAGCCTTCACTGTTTTCTTTCAAATACAATTCCCAGGGTTGATTGCTGAAAGAATAACGAATGGCCATCGTTGATTCATCTGGTGAAAGCGTCACATTGTTATAGCCTTCGCTGTCGGTAAGCGGCTGCATCTTTCCTCCTGACACGTTCAGTTTGTAGAAATGGCGAACATGAGGTGAAATCATGTTGCTTTCTATATAGAACGACTGCTTATCATTTGAGAGTTTCGCATCACGTATTTCGAATTCTCCTTTAGTTAAGGTTTTTTTCTTTTTTGTTCGGGTGTTGTATGTGTACAGATGGGAATATCCAGATTCTTCACTCTGAAACCATACTGTTTCGTTGTCGATCCATCCCATATTTCCGGATCTGAAGTTCCATGAAACCACGCCAGGACCACCCACCCAGGCATCATCATGTTGTCTGTCGATCTGAGTTAGCTTTCCTGTTTCAAGATCCAGGAGCATGATCCAACGATCTTTGTTATCATCGGCTTTAAGGCAGACGAGAGCTTTGCCATCATCGGAAAACCAGGGACCGTGATAGATTATGCTTCTTGGTTTGCTGTATTGCGGATCAAATTCCTCTTCGCTCGAGTAGTCTTTCAGGTATAAAGGTTTATCGAATATTCCTTCGATCTGTTCAACGTCAATGGTGTAGGAGGTATCAGATGCTACGTTATAAATACCCATTTCGAATGTACTTCGGGGAGATCCTACTTTGGGTCGTGACATGGATCGATCCGTGTAACCGGACTGGGTGACGTAATTGGGTACTGCAGTACGTTTACTTTTGGCCTCCTTCTGAAGCACATAAGTGACAAATTTGAGGTCAGGAGAGGCTTTTATGTTATTGACTGACCTCGAGCCCATGTAAATCTCAAGGGGTCTATCTGGTTGAAGAGATTCTGTCTTCTCTTTCCTTAAATCACTTATTGCGTCTCTCTTATTAAGAATATCAAACCACTCCAATTGATCGCTCTCCAGCCATTTTTCGCTTTGAGGAGATTTTTTGTCCTTAGGTTTTACTCCTTTTTTGAAATCAGTTAGTTGGGTGGTACCCCCAGTCTCCATATTCCATGAAAAAAGGTTATTGTCCATGGTATAGATGATGTTCTTTTCATCACCTGAAAAGTAGGGGTTGTTTTCACGGGAAAGTGTACTGGTGAGCAGTGTGGAAGTACTGGTTGTGGATGAATAAAGGAAGAGATCACCACTCTTGGCGTACACCATTTTCGTCCGATCGGATGTCCAGTCTCCTAATTCCGGCTTGTTTTTCTCCTCCTCGGCACTAACATTGGATATCTCATTAGTCTGTACATTTACTTTATAAAGACTCCTTACCTTTTCGTTTTCCGGATTCCAGCTAAAGTAAACAAATTTGCTATCGACACTCCACTCGATATTTGTTGGCAGGTACCCGACAAAGTCTTCTCCTTTCATTATTTCTTGGATTGTTAATTCCGATGTGTATTGCGCGGAAAGTGCACATGGGAATAAAAAAAGGAAGGGTAGCAGTCTCTTCTTCATCTGGATTAGTAGTGTTTTCCGGTAAATTAGGAAAACCATCAATGCCGTGAAAAGGCATTTCTTTGAAACTAAACCACAGAAGACAAGCGGTAAATACCAATTACCAGCAATACTGGATTGCCCAAAATGCGAGAGCTAAAAAATTCCTGGGTGTAAACTACGCAGTCTATCCGTTCACTGCTTCCACTTCATTTACTTCAGGAACCATTCGCTTGAGCAAGTTTTCAATACCTGATTTCAATGTTAGCGTAGAACTGGGACATCCCGAGCAGGCCCCTTGCAACAGTACTTTAACCTTTCCTTCTTCGTAAGATTCGAAGTTAATGGCACCACCGTCCATTTCTACTGCAGGTCGAATGTATTCATCGAGGATGCCTTTGATCTTAGCTTCCAATTCGGTGTCATCGGCACCTGACATCTCAGTTTCGACGGTTTTTTGCTCTACCTCCGTCATCAAAGGCTCACTACTTACCAGGTGATCTTTGATAATGGTCTGGATTTCATGTTTGATCTCCATCCAATCTATAGAATCATCTTTGGTGACAGTTACAAAATTGCTCATGTAGAATACTCTCCTAACGTAGGGAAGTGCAAATAGTTTGATGGCAAGTGGTGCTTCCTTGGCGGATTCCTGATCAGGATAGTCCCTGGTAACGCCTTCCGGCATTAACATGAAATTGGCAACAAATTTTAATGAATTAGGATTCGGATTAGACTCCGTATATATACTGACTGGACGTGCTTGTTCCATGGTTTCTTTTTCTTTTCTGCAAAGTTATAAACGTAGGTTTTAATAATATGATTCCCTACAACGCTAGTACTTGGTTAATTCTCCTTCAGATTTAGCAATCAGAGTTGAGACCGTTGCATCACCGGTTACATTAACCACCGTACGAACCATATCCAGAGGCCGATCAACCGGGAAGATGATCGCGACCCATGCAGGATTAAGTCCAACAGATTGAAGGACAATAATCATCATAATTAGTCCGGCTGAAGGAACAGCAGCTGCTCCTATTGAGGCCAGAGATGCTGTAAATACAATCATGAGTTGTTGTCCTAGATTCAAGTCTACCATGTGTAGTTGTGCCATGAAAATCACAGCTACAGCCTGGTGTAAACTTGTTCCGTCCATATTTACCGTTGCTCCAATGGGTAAAACAAAACTGGAGATACTCCTGGGTACGCCCATGTTGTCTTCCACACATTCCATTGTCACGGGAAGTGTAGCCGCACTTGAACTGGTAGAAAATGCCAGAAACTGCGCTGGGCTGATGTTTCGAAATATTTGACGGTAGCTGATCTTGCGAACAAAAAGTTTGAGAATCAGAGGATACACCAGGAATATTACAAAGAAAAGACCTCCTAAAAGAGTAAGTGAATACGATCCTAATCCAAGAAATAACTCAAAGACCTCTCCGGGAGTATCAGCCATTTTTGCTACTACACCTGCGAGTAGGCAGAACACAAAGAATGGAGCTGCTTTCATGATGAGGTCCACCATTTTTAGGAACACTGCGTTTACTCCCTGGATAAAGGCAATGACCGGTTTGCTTTTGTCGTCCGGAATCATCACAATGGTTATGCCGAAGAAGATGGCGAAGAAAATAACCTGTAACATCAGCTGGTTATTGGATATGGATAGGATGATGTTCTCAGGTACCATATCCACAATAAACTTTAAAGGGCTACTCTGCTTTTGAGCCTGTGCAGCCTCCATTTTTTGGTTTAGATCAGCCAACTCCTCTTCCGAAAGCTGTTGACCTTTTTGAGCTTCTGTGAGATAGGATTGATATTTTGGATCACTAAGAAACGATTGGCCATCCTGTGAAGGGCCCATTTGGTTTTCCTGTAACCAAAGTTCATAGGAAAGACGGTTTTTGATTCGCTGATCCTCATCCATGAACGTACCCGGCTTGATGACATTAACAAAAAGAAGCCCAACCGCAACCGCAATGATTGTAGTTGCCATGTAAGCTCCAAGGGTCTTTCCTCCAAGTCGTCCCAGTTTTGACACGTCACTAAGTCCGGAAACACCGCTGATGATGGAAAACATCACCAACGGTACAGCAATGAATTTTAGCAACCGTATGAAGATGGTGCCAAAGGGATCAATCCAGTTGATTGTGAATTCATTCCAACCTAAGTAGCTGGCAATGAAGGCCCAGATGACTCCCAGGACAAGTCCGATAAGGATTTTAATGTGAATAGGTAGGTTTTTCATGATCTTCAAACTTAATCATCTACGTGCTCTTTCAGCACAACTTGGTCCAATTCATTCTCCGTTGAGGCTACTACAACAGATACTGAGGCGTCACCAGTGATGTTCACCATCGTTCGGATCATGTCGAGGATTCTTTCCGGTGCCATGATCAGAGCAATACCAGCAGCAGGAATACCGGCGGCTTCGAGAACGATGATAAGCATGACCAATCCCGCTCCAGGTACTCCAGCTGTTCCTACTGCCGCTAATGTTGCCGTGAGTACGATGGTTAATTGGGTGGTAAGTGATAGTTCAAGACCAAGAGCCTGAGCAATGAAAACTGCTGAAACACCCTGATAGAGGCTCGTGCCGTTCATGTTTATGGTTGCTCCGAGAGGGAGTACGAAACTACTCACCTCCTCAGATACACCAAGATGTTTTTCAACTCGTTCCATTGTGACGGGGAGAGTCGCTGTACTGGAGCTTGTGCTGAATCCAAGGAGCATTGCCGGTCGCATTCCCTTGAAAAAGTCCAGGTATTTGATCTTGGAAAAGTACCTTATGAGTAGTGGATAGACCGCAACCATCATGAGGAGCATTCCGACGATTACAGTGATGGTGTACCAGAGTAAAGCATACAGCAGCTCCCAGGCTTTTGACGGATTATCTCCCGCAATATCTACTATTAATCCAGCGATTAGGGCAAACACTCCATAAGGCGCAATGAACATGATGAACTCTACTACCTTGACAATGATGTCATTAATACCGCTGAAGAAATTTAGAACGGGTGCAGCTTTTTCTGAAGGTATCTTCAGCATGGCAATTCCAATCAAGATGGCAAAAAACACAACCTGCAACATGCTGCTGTTACTGGTTGTAGCTAGAAATATATTGTCGGGGACCATATCGACCAAAGGCTGCAAAGGTCCTCTCGATTTTACCTCCTCCGCAAAGGATATTTTGCCTTCCGCATTAGCATCGTAAAGGCTCATTAAATTGTTTCGAGTCTCTTCAGGAAGTTTATCTCCAGGCTTCATGATCGCCACTGTTGTCAAACCAATAGTGATAGAGATGACGGTGGTAACAATGAAAATCAGAAGTGTTTTTCCACCCATTCTGGAGAGTTTACTGATGTCTCCAATATTGGCAACTCCAATAATTAGCGAGGCTAATACCAGCGGAACGGCAACCATTTTAAGCCCCCGTATGAATATGGTACCGATGGGTTTTATGAAATCCAGGGTGAAATCCGCTAATGCTGGAACCTGGATTGAAATCATACCAAAAATCAATCCCAGGGCCATCCCAATCAGGATTTTGGTATGCAAAGCAATTTTTCTCATTTGTGATCAGCTATTAATCGATCACAATCTATTGGTTCTTCTGATTAAATCGAAATCTGCTATGACAAGAGCTGCCATAGCTTCCACAATTGGTACCGCACGAGGTACGACGCATGGATCGTGTCTTCCTTTTCCGGAGATCTTTGCCGCCTCTCCGGAGGAATCTACTGTTTCCTGGTCTTTCATGATCGTCGCAATGGGCTTAAAGGCCACATTGAAATAAATGTCTTCACCATTTGAGATTCCTCCTTGTACACCACCAGAATGATTAGTCCGAGTTCTGATCCTATCCCCATCTTTTATAAATTCATCGTTGTGCTGTGAACCATAGAGTTTAACTCCTTCAAAGCCGCTACCATACTCAAATCCTTTAACTGCGTTGATACTTAGCATGGCCTTACCCAATTCGGCATGAAGTTTATCAAAGACTGGTTCTCCCAATCCAATAGGTACATTTCTGATAACTCCGGTGATTACTCCACCAATGGTATCACGGTTTTTCCTGGTCTCATCGATGAGCTGATACATTCTTTCGGCAGTCTCCGGATCTGGACAACGTACGTCATTTGTATCGGTCTGGCTTAGATCAAGATCGAGGTAAGACTTTTCCATTTTAAGTGATCCAACTTGTGAGACGAAGGCAAAGCATTCCGTTTTGTGCTTTTGTTTTAGGTACATTTTTGCAATTGCACCTGCGGCAACCCTGGCTGCCGTTTCCCTGGCCGAGCTTCGCCCTCCTCCTCGATAGTCGCGCTCACCGTACTTTTCGGCATAGGTGTAGTCTGCATGAGAGGGGCGATACTTATCTGCTATATGACTGTAATCCTTACTTCTTTGATCTTTATTTCGTATTAAAAGGCTAATAGGTGTTCCGGTAGATCTGTTTTCAAAGACTCCGGATAGTATTTCGGCTTTGTCTTCCTCTTTCCGCTGGGTAACAATCTTTGATTGTCCGGGTTTTCTTCGATCAAGTTCTAGCTGGATTTTCTCTTCTTCGATGTCAATCCCTGCGGGTACCCCATCTACAATTACACCGATTGCCACCCCGTGGGACTCTCCGAAGGTGGATATTTTAAATATGTTTCCGTATGAATTTCCCATTTACTTCTTCAATACCAGGTAGGCCGATATGCCTAGCACGGCGAAGATAAACAGGTTAAAGAGGATCTGAACAAGTGAATTCGGTTTGTATGACCTAAGCTTATTATTTTCAAACGGGATGCCATCATAGAAAGACCCAAGATCTGTACTGGATATGTATTCGTTTTTACGACTTTCCCCGGTGACTAAAACCACGGCTTGCGACTTAAGCGTGTCGTATTGATCCTTTTGTGTGTTGAAGAAAACCCATTGCATATAATCTCCCACGTTGTAGCTTCCAGGCTCGTTGGGAATACCGTAAAAATCAAAGTTTTTCGTGCCTCTCACCTTATTTGAAGAACGACGTATGTTCTGTTGAACATTGGGTTCGTAGAAATCGAATTTGTCGTTCTTCGGGATAATAGGGCCTTCGATAGCACTGATGTTTCCTTCACCAACCACGCTAAAGGTGTAGTTGAAACTTTGTCCTGTTTCCAGTTCTTTTCCACTAATCTTTTCCTGAAGGCGGTAATTTCCGACTGCTACCCGGTCCTTTAATGGGTGTGGAGGAAGGGGTTTAATCGCTACGTCTTTTTGTTTGGAGTAGAACGTTTCAAAGTCTTCCTGCCGGTTTCGCCCAAAGAACGTTGGGTTTTTTGCTCTTTTGTACTTAATCAGTTGCAGACCAACAGAAGGGAACGAAATAGGTTCTACATTCAAGGGATAATAAGCAGCTTGAAATATCTTGTACTGGGTGTATCCTTTACCATTAATGGTTACAGGTATACCAGTCACATTGTCAATGTTGAAGTTTTCCTCCCAACAATTATCAGGCTTTATCTTTTTTACTATTTCCGTGATTTGGGTGCCAAGATCATAGAAACGCATATCTGCACGGTTGCTTTCGGAAACGTAGAATGCAAGTGTTGTAGTAAATCCTTCACCTACATAAACCTCGGTTTTGTCCGTGGTCAAAGCCAGAAATGCATCTGCTTCGATGTCAATATACTCCGCGGGTTGGTCAGAATTAAAGATGTCCTGGAACGGGTCATATGGATCTGGAGTCCTTTGCCGCTGTTGTTGAGTAGCTGGGCCTACGGTTACTGGCTTTCCCCGTGCCTCATAATCATTTCCATTGATGGTTATGGTAAAATCCGGGATTACGACCGTACCCTCACGAAGTGGTAAATAGTTTTGGGTAATGCTTTGCGAAGATGTCATTCGCCCGTTAACGAAACTGGTGGACGTAGATGAGGAAGTACCACGTTTGGCAAAACCATCAATTTCGGGAAATGGACTGTAATTTCTTAACCGTTCATTTTCTACCGTTATGGTTAATCTCCAGAGTTGGTTCGAGGAAATTTGATCAGGGCCTAAATCAATTTTCACTTCTTGGGCAATAGCTGACTGTACAAACAGTAGCCCAGGCAACAGAACAATTAACAATTTTTTGAAAAAGAAAGGCATCTTTTGTTCAGGTCTCTCGTGAAATCAACTTGCAAAACTGCTACAAAATGTATATATTTTGTCAACTGTTTTGTGCTGTAAAAAACGGCAATTTTATTCAATCAGTTTAGTTCTTAACAAAAATTAGCGCGAATGTTGGAATACTTTAAAACAATTCTGTCGAAAGTAAGTTTTGATTCTGAATTATTTGAAAAGGAGCTAAGAAAAGCGATAAAATCCCTTATTCCTGAAGAGATTGTCCGACTAAAGGACTGGTGTTATGAGCAATTTGGTCATATGTATCAGACCATCCTTAACTACTGTTTTCTTCAGATAGCCTAAAGCAATTCGTTGGCAAGGTTGGCCAACTCTGAACGCTCACCTTTTTCGAGTGTAACGTGAGCATATAAATCATTGTCTTGTAGCCTGTCTATAAGATAGGAAAGGCCATTACTCTGGCTATCCAGGTATGGCGTGTCTATTTGATAAATGTCTCCCGTAAATACAAATTTGGTACCTTCTCCTGCTCGTGTGATAATGGTCTTTACCTCGTGCGGGGTAAGGTTCTGAGCTTCGTCCACAATGAAAAATATATTGGATAGGCTTCTTCCTCTAATATAAGCTAGCGGGGTAATCAGGAGTTTTTCCTGGTTAACCATGTCGGTTATCCTCTTATGCTCTTTATCAGACTCCTTAAATTGATTCTGAATGAATTTAAGGTTGTCCCAAAGAGGTTCCATGTATGGATTGAGTTTGGACTTAATGTCTCCTGGTAAGTAGCCAATGTCTTTGTTACTCAAAGGAACAATTGGGCGAGCCAGGTAAATCTGTTTGTAATTGCGCTTTTGTTCCAATGCGGAGGCTAATGCAAGTAGTGTCTTACCCGTACCGGCCACACCATTTATACTAACCAGTTTGATTTCGTCATCCAGCATAGCTTGGATGGCAAAAGTCTGCTCGGCATTTCGTGGTTTAATGCCATAGACCGAAGTCTTATCCACCTTCTCAATTTTCTTATCCATAGGTCTGTAGCGTGCGAGTACTGAGTTTTTATCACTTTTTAGGATAAAGTATTCATTGGCAATCGGTTTTTTGCGTCCTAGTATTTTTCTAACGCTGTTCACCCCATCCTTAAACAGGTTGTCAATCTCTTCCGAATCAACGTTCTCCACCTCTGTTTTACCCGTATGAAGTGTGCTAACGTTCTTAATTTTTCCGGTTTCATAGTCTTCTGCCAGAAGATCCAATGATTTTGCTTTTAGTCGGAGGTTAATGTCCTTAGAAACCAGAATTACTTTCTTCGATTTTTCGGACTCTTTTAAGGCAAGTGCCGCGTTGATGATGCGATGGTCGTTCTTGGCATCGTTGAAAATTTTACGAGCATCGATACTACTATCCATGTCCATAAGTACCTTAAGCTTGCCTTTGGTTTTTCCATTTAATGGAATCCAATCCTGAAGCATATGTCCTTTTGCCAGCTTGTCTAATAAGCGGGTAAACTCCCTGGCTTCAAAATTCTTGGAATCGTTTCCTTTTTTGAATGTATCCAACTCCTCTAATACCGTAATCGGAATGCCGATATCGTTTTCTTCGAAATTGAGTATTGAGTCGTGTGAGTATAAAATCACAGAAGTATCCAGAACGAATATCTTCTTTTGTTTGGTGGTTTTTGCCATAGAAAGAGATAGTATGTTCAGACTATCTTGTCATGTAAATATTAGACTTTATTGGTGAAATACCATTACGTTCCTGTTAAATTATTCACTAGCCACAAACCAATCTTCCTGCTCCCTGGGAATGATCCTAATGATGTTGTTGGCTGCAAGATTTATAAGAGTGGAAGAAGCGACTTTTTTAGGCAATTTGCTAATCTCAGAGAACTGGTCGAGTGTGATTTTTTCATGGTCTCCCAAGTAGTTCAGCAAAATCTTTTCATGATCTCCGTATGTAATCGGTTCGGTAGCAGGCTTTTGTTGTTTCTTGAGTATCAGCCGGTATTCTTTGCTTGCCTGTACAGTCCGTTCACCAATCCGAACGTAGGCCTTTCCGAATTTGTGTCGGGCCTCTAGAAAGGCAAAGTGGGGTTTGTTTGCACTGGGAGGAACGTAATAGTGTACCACTCCCGTGGAAAAGGGAGTTTGTATGATTTCGTATTCAATCTTTATTGCAGGTCTACAAAGTGATTCAAGCGCCTTTTGTAGTTGGAAATGAGCCTCTTCCGGGTACTTTAAGCCTGGGATAGTAAGGTTGTCATCAACTCCAATGAATAAGCTGCCACCTTCCGTATTCGCGAAAGCGACCATTTCCCTTACAATTTTCTCAGGGTGTCTGACTTTTCGTTTGAATTCTATCGTGTCATTTTCACCACGATTGACCAATCGTTGTAACTCCTTGTAATCCATGACATGTTAAGAAAAGTCATTGTCATCTTCAGTTTCGGATAAATTGAACATACTGCTGATCAAATCTTTGAACTGCAAACCTCTTTCGAGTGAATGCTTGCTAAGCATACTGTATTCAGCTAATCCATGTAAAGCGAGTTCCATTAAGAATAGTCGATAGTCCTCCGATTCTTTTTTGAACTTTTCGTCCACCAACTGCTTTAAACCGGGAACACTTTCCAACTCCTTTTTATACTCTTTATAGTTGAAGTCATGCAGTATGTCAACCATATTGCCATCTCCAAACCAATCCGTAATGGTTTTATACGGATTCTTCAACTCTTTGTGTTTTCTCAGATTCTCCGGGTCAGGGAAGTAATTGATGAACTGAGATCGTATGGCTTTACCAATAAGGTTATTAGCTACAATTCCTGGTCCCTCTTGTTCTCCTTCGTATACCAATTCTACTTTGCCAGTGATGGAGGGTACAAGGCCGATAAAGTCTGAAACCCGGACGAAAACTTCCTTTTCACCGTTTTTGAGTTTTCTCCTTTCGGCAGTACTTACGAGATTTTCATAAGCTGAGATGGTAAGTCGTGCCGAAACACCACTTTTGGCATCTACATACTCACTTTCACGTGCTTCAAAGGCAATTTGCTCGATCAGGTCCTTGGCCAGCTCAAATACGCGGATTGATTCCTCCTGCTCCGATTCCAGATTTGATTCCTGCTGAGTAATCTTTTTACCAATTTCAATGGATTTCGGATAGTGCGTAATAATCTGGCTGTCAATTCTATCCTTAAGAGGTGTTACAATGCTGCCGCGGTTGGTGTAATCTTCGGGATTGGCTGTAAATACAAACTGTACATCCAATGGAAGACGAAGCTTAAAACCTCGAATCTGAATATCTCCTTCCTGCAAGATATTAAATAAGGCCACCTGAATTCTAGCTTGTAAATCCGGGAGCTCATTAATTACAAAAATGGACCGATGTGCTCTTGGTATAAGCCCAAAATGAATTACACGCTCGTCTGAATATGGCAACTTCAGACTTGCGGCTTTGATAGGATCTACGTCCCCAATGAGGTCAGCAATGGTAACATCCGGTGTCGCCAACTTTTCTGTGTATCTTTCATCTCGATGAATCCATCGAATAGGGGTGTGGTCACCGTGTTCCTTTATTTGGTCTCTCGAGAATCTCGAAATAGGGTGCAAAGGGTCATCAAGAATTTCTGACCCTTCTATAGTCGGGATGTATTCATCCAAAAGGAGAGTCATCATTCGGGCAATACGCGTTTTAGCCTGCCCGCGTAATCCGAGTAGATTGATGTTATGCTTTGCCAGGATCGCTCTTTCAATATCCGGAATCACAGTGTCTTCATATCCCCAGATTCCTTCAAAGACATTCTCTTTGCTGGTCATCTTACGAATAAGATTTTCCCGTAATTCTTCTTTTATGCTTCTTGACTTATATCCAGCCGCTTTTAGTTCTCCAAGGGTTTTCAGGCCCAATAATTTTTGGGCGGGTATATCCAGGTATTCCATCTCTACAGATTCTTTCTTCGGTTTCTTTTATAGTCTTCAAAAATCAGATCACCCAATCCTTTTAGGCTGCTGTAATAGGCATTGCCACTATTTACCTCAGTAAACTCTCTTACAAATTGCTTGAGGTAAGGATCGGTTGCGATCATAAAAGTCGTTATAGGTATGTTCAACCTTCGACATTGAGCCGATAGGTTTAGTGTTTTGTTAAGAATTTTTGGGTCAAGTCCGAAACTATTCTTGTAGTATTTAATGCCTACCTTCATGCAAGTGGGTTTACCATCGGTAATCATGAAGATTTGCTTGTTTCGGTTTTTTCGTCTTCTCAGAATATCCATTGCTAATTCCAGTCCGGCAATGGTGTTAGTATGGAAGGGGCCCACCTGAAGGTATGGCAGATCTTTTATTTCGATTTGCCAGGCATCGTTACCAAAAACGATGACATCTAGCGTATCCTTGGGGTATTTTCGTTGAACCAACTCAGCCAGGGCCATCGCTACTTTTTTAGCGGGTGTGATTCGGTCTTCGCCATAAAGGATCATCGAATGGCTGATATCGATCATCAAAACCGTGGAGGTTTGAGACTTGTGTTCTCGGTCTCTTATTTCCAGGTCGCCTTCAGTCAACATGAAGTTTTCAAACCCATGATTGATTTGAGCGTTTCGTAGGCTTTCAGTCAGCGCAATTTGCTCTGGAGAATCTCCAAATTCGAAATCTCGATAATCGGTCGAGAGTTCATCGCCACGACCGGTGAAATCGGTCCTGTGATTTCCTCTGCCTGACTTTTTGAGCTTACCAAAGATTTCTTCCAGTGCACTTTTACGTATTTCTTGTTCCGACCGTGCAGTCAGTTCAAAAGACCCTTTTTCGTTTTGGTCTGTTATATATCCTTTGGATTTCAAGTCATCTATGAAGTTACCGATACCATAATCATCCGGTGACAGATTATGTTCACGATCAATGTTAGTAAGCCAGCTCAATGCTTCATTCACATCGCCTGATGTGATGACCATCAGCTGTAAAAAGACCTGCAAAAGGTTTTCGAAACCTGATTTTTCAGGATCTTTTTCTGGTATAAATTCTGTGAATCGATGTCCAATCATCTCTTTCGCCCCTTTCTAGATTGTAATACTAATTGGAAGTTAATTAGGATTCGTCCAAACCCTGTTCAATTGAAAGTTATCTTTTCCTGTGATGTCTTTCAGACTACTTAGTCACGGATTGTTTTTGAGATGCCATCACCCGTTCGTAAAGGTCCTCATACATTGGGAGAATGTTCGAAATATCAAACTCCTTTGCTCTAGCAAGAGCGCCCTTCTTAAATGACTCCAGATTATTGTCATCTAAAATATGAATTGACTTTTGAGCCATGTCATCAATATCTCCGATTTTACAAAGGAAACCGGAAAATCCGTCTACGTTTAGCTCAGGTAATCCACCCGCGTCCGTAGAAATCACAGGGACCTCACAGGCCATTGCTTCCAACGCAGCCAGACCAAAGCTTTCTTTTTCTGAAGTCATAAAGAATAGATCACTCACTGAAAGAACTTCTTCAATAGCTTCTAGCTTACCGAGAAACCTTACATCCTGGTGCCCGCACAGTTGCTTGCTGAGCTCTTCAGCAGTGGCTCTTTCCGGTCCATCTCCAACCATCAAGAGTTTAGAAGGCACCACCTCTCTCACTTTGTTGAAGACTTTTATCACATCCTCCACTCTTTTAACCTTTCGAAAGTTTGAAGTATGAATTAAAAGCTTCTCATCATTTGGGCAAATGGCTTTTTTGAAATGGTCTTTCTTATGTTTCTTGAATCGATTAAGATCAATAAAGTTGGGAATAACGTCAATATCCCTCTTGATTTTGAAATATTCAATCGTTTCTTTTCTAAGGTCGTCAGACACCGTTGTAACCGCATCAGATTCTTCAATCACAAATGATACAACAGGTTCAAAGTTTGCCTCTTTACCTACTAAAGTGATATCGGTACCATGTAAGGTTGTGATGAAGGGTATATCGATTCCTCTTTTAGCAAGTATCTGTTTCGCCAGGTGAGCCGCCGAAGCGTGGGGTATTGCGTAGTGAACGTGAAGTAAATCAATTCCTTCGTTTTGAACGACATCCACCATTTGACCCGCTAAGGCTAGTTCATAAGGAGGATAGTCGAAAAGAGGATACTTCTTTATAGATACTTCGTGATAAAATAGATTCTCCGTAAAATACTCCAATCGGGTAGGTCTGGAGTAAGTGATAAAATGAATTTCATGGCCTTCGTCTGCAAGTGCTTTACCTAGCTCTGTTGCAACCACACCACTACCACCATAGGTAGGGTAACATACTATACCAACTTTCATACGCAAGTGTTAACGCTAAAGGGAGAAATTAAGTTTTGCAATCAACTATTTACTTGCCAGAGACCGATAAACTAGGTCCTGCATTCGTTTTCTAGTATCCAGTCGGATAAGGTTCTTGTTCTCGGCATTTGGGAAAATTCTATTAGATAAGAAAATAAATATCAAATCCTGCTCCGGATCGGCCCAAACCATGGTTCCCGTAAATCCTGTATGTCCAAAACTTGATGGACTAGCAAGGGCAGTGATATTCGGGTTTCTTTCCCCTGGTTTATCCCAACCCAGTCCTCTGCGATTTCCATCAAATTGGGTTCGGTTAAACTCATGAATTGTATTTGGAGAGAAGTACTCTTTTCCACCATAATTACCATCGTGCAGAACCATCTGCATCAACTTCGCAAGGTCACGTGCATTGGAAAAAAGGCCAGCATGACCAGCAACTCCACCAAATATGGCTGCATTCCTATCATGAACATTTCCCCATACCTGCTCTTCACGGAAATGATGATCATATTCAGTTGGAGCGATTTCATATATCTCGAATCCTTTATTTAAAGGATTAAATGCGGTGTTGGGCATATTTAGCGGATTATAGATCTGTTCACTTACAAATGACTCAATGGACTGGCCGGTAATTCTTTCAATTACCTGGTGTAATATCATAAAACCAATATCGCTGTATTTATAACCCGGCTCTGTTTTATTCGAAACTTTCGAGTTGATTATCCAGCTCTGGAGTGAGTCTACAAGAATCGGATCAGGTTCATAACCGTAGCTTCTGCTATCCGTAACCATTGCTTCCTCGGATTTATAATAAAATACATCCATAAAGTCTCCTGATAAAGACCTTTTCCAAAACGGGATATATGAAGGGAGGCCGGCCTGGTGACTGAGAAGATTGCGTATTCGAATCTTTTCCTTGTTGGTGCCAATATATTCGGGTAAGTAGTGCCCAAGTGTAGAATCGAGATGGAGTCGGTCTTCATCTACCAACTTCATGGCAGCCATCAAAGTGCTATTTACCTTTGTGAGTGATGCGAGATCATAAATGGTGTTTTCAGAAACTCGGATTAAGCTGTCATAGGTAAGATATCCATATGCTTTTGATAAGACTACTTTGCCCTCCCGAGCCACCAAAACCTGACCACCAGGTGTGCCGTGTTGGCGAATCATTTCCTCTGCCAAGACATCGATACTATCCAGGATCGATGTCTTAAACCCAACCCACTCCGGTGAGGTGTAACCCAGTTTGAATTGACTATTTACTGGATCAGAATGGTAGGCAGATAGGAAATTAGGCATCTCATTACCAGGCAGACCAGAAATTCCCTCCGAACCATAGATCATTTCGGTTAATATGTGATCCAGGCGTGGATTCAGATCATGACACAACAAGTAGCTCATTGCATTTACGTTTATGGCCTGTCCGAAAGAGCTAATCCAAATAATTGGATTATGCTGCTGGAAATTATAAGCATATTCAGCGGCCAGCATGGGGTTTGATCTGGCATCTATGATCAAAGGAATACCCTCAGGAATTTGATCATACTTAAGATTAAGTACCTCCGGAAAATAATGGGAGATGCTGTTCTTGAGTATGCTGCTTTCATTTTCTACCCATATGCCAACTACATCCGAGTTTAAAGGGAGTGCTTGATTATTCTTCTGAAAAGGAACGATAATTTGCCGCCATAGTTGGTGCTGCACTACAGGTGAAAGGTGTGTTTGCTGCGAAGGCAATTCAAGAATCCAGTTTGCATAGTCTTCTAAAGCCGGGTTGATCCCGTGGTTATGTTTTTTCTCTTTCTTCAGAACTTTCTCATAGACCGGGAAAAGATCTTTGTCGAGGATAATCCCGATTTTGTTTTCTACCAGTTCTTCATAATCCTTACGCTTCAAAACCGGATTGAAACTATACCGATTGTCATAACGAAAAAAAGAGGGGTGTAACTCATTGAGTTGTTTCCCCACGGCATACAAATTAGATACCGTATCCTGAGTTGGAATTATAACCAGATCGAAACCACTTTTTGCTATTTGTTCTTTAAGGTGATTTGCATATGGTGTAAATAATTCTGTATCAAGAAATGCCGCTGCCGCAGGAATTGATGGAATTTCCTTATTAGAGAGTGTGTGGAGGTTATCTGTGAGTTTAATGGCAAGTGATAGACTGCCCTTTTCAGAAGTATTGATTTCAACTATGCTCGGAAGAAAAACGCCACGAACATCCATTTCTCTTGCGAAGCTTATTGCTTCCTTGGGATCTTCAATACTGGATATCCAAATTGTCTTATTCACCCGACTTTGATCAGAAAGGGATTGATATACGCTATCAATCTTAGACGATATCGCCATTTCCGATCCCATGGTTGTCAGCTGTGATAGGAAACCAAATAGAAGAAGGTAATATGAGAATAATCGTTTCAAATCTTTCTTTCTGACTTACTTTGAAGTACTCGAATGTCGACTGTTTAACGGTTTAACCAATAAAAGTATTCTTTTTCCGAGGAATAGTAAATTAATTTTTGCCTTTCTCTTGTAATGGGTTGTGAATACTTTTGCACTCAATTCCGGAATTTCCTGATACTTTTTTCATTTAGAAGGTGGAGATCAGTAATCTGGAATCCCCAACCACCATGTAAATTCTCCGTATATTGATTGAAGTATGAGATTTCCTTCCTTTATCAGACTCCCGGCTAATAAGCGCTTTAATATTGAACCACGATATTACGATCCTATCAAGGAGGAGATTGAAGAACGTACCCGGGCAATTAAAGACGAAATAGAGGGTAGATCCTCTTTTTCTGATGGTGCAAAGCGAATAACCTTTGACCGACGAACGCAGTCAGCCCCAATGACCTCATTAATCCAGCTAGGTATTGCGGCAATTTTAGGGACAATGGTAATTGGATGGCTTTTTTACGGAAACCAGATTTTTAATTTATTCTGGGCGGTTGTCCCCATTTATGTTTATTTCAGATTTCGAGGTAAACTGAAGAGACGAACGGATAGGTGACTGACATTATAAAACTACTTCCGGACAGTATTGCCAATCAAATTGCAGCTGGAGAGGTGGTTCAACGTCCGGCCTCAGTTGTAAAAGAACTACTGGAAAACAGTCTCGATGCTAGAGCGAACCAGATCGTGCTGAGAGTTCGTGAGGCTGGTAAATCGTCGATTACCGTTGTGGACAACGGATGTGGTATGAGCCTAACAGATGCAAGGATGAGCTTCGAACGACATGCCACCTCAAAAATTCAAAATGCACAGGATCTATTCCACATTCGTTCCATGGGATTTCGAGGTGAAGCTTTGGCTTCCATAGCGGCGGTTGCTCATGTTGAGTTGAAAACCCGAAGAGAGGAAGACGAGGTTGGAACAAAAATCGTAATTGAAGGGTCAAATGTGAAAGAGCAGGAACCGGAATCTATGAATGTCGGAACCTCTGTCACAGTCAAAAATCTATTTTATAATATTCCAGCAAGGCGAAACTTTCTTAAGTCTAATCCGGTCGAATTAAGACACATTAATGATGAATTCTTTAGGGTAGCACTTGCTCACCCGGAGATTGCATTTGAATTTTATCAAAACGACCAGGAGCAGTATATCCTACGTCCTGGGAAACTTAGTCAACGTATTGTGCAACTATTTGGCAAGAACTACGCCAAACAGCTTATTCCTTGTGACGAAGAAACACCTGACATCCACGTATCAGGATATGTGGGTACCCCTGAAGGAGCAAAGAAAACACGAGGCGAACAGTTCTTTTATGTCAATAATCGCTTTATCAAAAGTCCTTATCTGCATCATGCTGTGGCCAATGCTTATGAAGGAATGGTTCAGAAAGAGCAACACCCTTTCTACACTCTTTTTATCGAGATGGATCCTGAGCACATTGATATAAACGTTCATCCGACTAAAACCGAAGTAAAATTTGACGATGACCGCTTATTGTATGGTGTTATTTCTGCCGCTGTGAAGCAGTCATTATCCGCAAATAATGTTGCACCACCTATTGACTTCAGTGTTGATGTGAATTTTAATTCATTCATTGAAAAGAGAGAGAGTCAAATGGGTAAGTCGGATCGTGATTATAGTAATTTTCGATCCATAAAGGATTTACCAAATGCAGATAATTGGGAATTACTTTATCAGTCGGCCTCTTCGGAAGATCAGGATTCGAGAGAGAAAGCAATACAGGAGGCGAATCAGGAGACAAAGATTTTTCAAAGTTCACCTGAACCAACTGTGGAGTCCGAGGGCAATAATATTACCCTGCATTTGCATGGTAGATACCTGGCAAGGCAAATAAAGTCAGGAATGGTCCTCGTTGATCAGCAGGCTGCACATGAGAGGATACTGTATGAACGATATATTGGGCGATTCAAATCAGGAGAGGGAACCTGTCAATCCTTGCTTTTTCCGCAGCAACTGGAGTTCAGTCAACCGGATTTTAATCTTGTTTTGGATATAGAAGACGAAATACGAAAGCTGGGATTCGATTTTGAACAATTTGGATCGAACAGTTTTGTAATAAATGGTGTTCCTCCTGAAACAGGTTCTGCATCTGAAAAGGAAGTGTTTGAAGGAATTATCGAGCAGTATAAGTTCAATAAATCGGAATTGGGATTGAGTACGAGCGAGAATTTGGCCAGATCACTGGCCAAAAGGACATCGATAAAGCCGGGACACCGACTTAAGGAGTTAGAAATTAATCAGTTGTTCGATCAACTATTTGCATGCCAGCAACCCAATTTCACTCCTGATGGAAAGTCAACTTTTGTAGTTTTGGGCCTCGACCAGCTTGCTGGTTTTTTTAATGCGAGTTAAATGTTTAGAATAACACCGGTTGTAAAGAATATTCTTCTGATCAACCTTGCCATATTTCTTATCCAATCTTTCTTCAGCATTCGATTGTCTGAGGTATTTGGTTTACGAGTTGTCTTTTCCGAGGAATTCGGATTCCACCAATTTTTAACCTACATGTGGATTCATGGAGACTTCCGGCACATATTTGGAAATATGCTGATGGTTCTATTCCTGGCACCAATGTTGGAGCGGGTTTGGGGTGGAAAACGGTTTTTGATATTTTATCTGATTTGTGGTATCGGTGCTGGTATTCTCTATGGTGTAGCTGATGTAGCTGAGAAATGGTCACTTAGAGATGATAAGGCAGCATACATTGCAGATCCGAATCCGGAAGACTTTTCCATTTTTATTGTCGAACATAAATCTCCTCGTTACAATCTTCCAAGATTGGCAGACTTTGCTGATGATTACTACGATAATTCAAATAATGTCAGCTATCGAAATCAATCGATTCAAATTGTTCAGGACATTTATCAGGATATGGTGAACATTCCGATGGTGGGTGCCTCGGGGGCGGTATATGGCATATTGATGGCACTTCTTATACTTTTTCCCAACATGACAGTCTATCTATACTTCGCCATTCCCGTTAAACTAAAATATTTGGTATTTGGTCTTGGAATGTATGAAATTTGGTCCGAGATCAATCGGGCCGAAGGTGACAATATCGCACACCTTGCGCATCTTGGGGGGATGCTTATAGCTTTTGTTGTCATTAAGATTTGGAGTAAAAACAGTAATAGGCTTTACTGATGTATAATAATAATAGTATCCTTGATGATTTTAAGAACGCCTGGGACCGTCCTAATAACGCTCCGGCTCAGCTGATCATCATAAACGTTGTCATTTTTGTTTTACTGGCCACCTTGATGGTGGTGTCTAGGATTGCAGGAGCAGAGGGAGTTTTTGAAGCTGTGTACAAGCAGTTCTCCATTCCTCCGGCCATGTCTGAGTTTATATTTCGGCCCTGGACTTTATTGACTTATTCGTTTGCTCATAGCCTTCGAGGAATCTTCCACATTTTCTTCAACATGCTGGTGTTCTATTGGTTTTCAAAATTGATTCTTGAATACCTGGGAAATAGTCGTGTAATCAGTCTTTATGTGCTAGGTGCTCTCGCTGGAGGCGTGGCATATCTATTGGTATACAACACCATTCCATTCTATCAGGAAAATATCCAGTCAATATCGGGCATGGTGGGAGCATCTGCCGCTGTATATGCTATCGTTGTTGGTGCAGCTACTTTTATGCCCAATTACACCTTTTTTCTACTTTTCATTGGACCTGTTAAAATCAAATACATAGCAGCATTCTACATAATTATTAGTTTCCTTGGATCTGTAGGAGGAAATGCCGGTGGTAATATTGCGCATCTTGGAGGAGCGCTGATGGGGTGGGTATTCGTGACTCAGCTACAAGGAGGTAGAGACATCGGAGCCTGGGTAATTAGTGTTATGAATTTCTTTAAAAGCTTTTTTGTAAGCCAACCGAAAATCAAGGTTTCTCATCGCAAGGAAAAGGCCACGAAAGTCAATGTGAATAAAGCCTCGAGTACAAGACGTTCAACCTCTTCCAAACCAATGACTGATCAGGACGAAATTGATGCCATACTGGATAAAATATCTCAGTCTGGATATGAAAGCTTAACTAAGGAGGAAAAAGAGAAACTCTTTAATGCCAGCAACAAGTAGCCTCGATTAGGGAATTGGGTTCAGCACTTGTTTCACATGGAAGATGATCAATCTTCCTCGACTTGAATCTTTGGCAGTTCTTTTGATCAGGCTGGCATTTGGCTATCGTTTGATTTGGGGGACGTGGGACAACATTGTGAGTTATGATCAGATGTTGGAGTTTCGTGATTTCCTGGAATTGAACGGATTTCCAATACCACTGATTTCTGCATTTCTTTCTGTCTACTTCCAATTCATTGCCGGGATATGCTGGATCCTTGGTTACCAGACAAAACTCATGAGCTCCATGATGGTCCTCAATTTTCTTACGGCACTTTCATTTGTGCATGTTGGAGATACCTATCTTGGATCTGCTCCGGCAATTCATCTGATGGTTATCTCCATCTTTCTTCTAGTGAAGGGTCCGGGAAAGTACAGCCTGGAAGAGAATCTGGCTAGACACTCTTAAGATTCTTCTCTTTGTTAGCGAGTTGACCGCAAGCTGCGTCTATATCTTTACCTCTACTTCTTCTTACATTCACAATAAGGCCTCGGTCCCGAAGGTACCCGGCAAATTGTTCTAACTTGTCTTCTGCCGTATTGGTGAAATCCGCTTCTGATATCGGGTTATATTCAATGATGTTGATTTTGGACGGGATGGACTTGGCAAAAGTCCAGAGTTCTTTTGCATCCTGTAGTGAATCATTGAAATTGTTGAATACGATGTATTCAAAAGTCAACCTCCTGGATGTATTTTGATAGAAGTATTTGAGTGCTTCCTGTAGGACAGCCAGGTTGTTGGTTTCGTTGATGGCCATGATAGTATTCCGCTTTTCATCATTTGCCGCGTGTAACGAAAGGGCAAGATTTACCCGAAGGTCATCATCCGCTAGCTTTTTTATCATTTTCGCGATTCCTGCTGTGGATACTGTAATCCTTCGAGGGGCAATATTCAGTCCGTCTTCGGAAGTTATCCTGTTGATACCCTGAACCATATTTTTGTAGTTCAGGAGGGGTTCTCCCATACCCATAAATACAATGTTGGATAATGGTAGATCATAGTGTTTTTCAGCCAATTGATTGATAGCTACGACCTGATCATAGATCTCCCCAGCTTCGAGGTTTCTCTTTCGGTCCATATACCCTGTTGCACAAAACTTGCAGCTCAGAGAGCATCCAACCTGGGAAGAAATGCAGGCCGTCATTCTGTCGTCTGCCGGAATCAAAACCCCTTCGATTATCTCGCTGTCATGTAGCTTGAATGAGGATTTTATGGTACCATCTGCGGAATGCTGCGATTGAGATTGCGTGATATTGCGGATAGCAAACTCTTCTTTCAATTGATCCCTAAAACTTTTACTAAGGTTGGTCATTTCATCGAAGGACGTAGCTGATTTTTGCCACAGCCATTCCCATATCTGCCGGGCTCGAAATGGTTTTTCTCCCATATCAACAATACACTGGGTTAGCCCTTCAAGAGATAGTTTTCGGATGTCCTGCTGCATACTGCAAAGTTAGAATCAATTTTTCCCCGAAAAGAAATAGATTAGCAAATACACTTATTGATATGCGAGTTGCAATAAACTTCCTAGTAATCTGTCTATTCATCTGTTATTCTGCTATCGCGCAAGAGGAGGAACAGACTTCATCCGGATTTGGAGGAATGGGCTATTTCCAACCTGGATTGTCCTATCGATTGCCAAATGATCTGGGCACTGAATTAAACACATTTCTGCTTGAAAGCGAGAATTATCCTCAAATTGGCTTTCTTCTGGGAGGGGGTGGATTTATGAAGATTGGATCACGCCTTACGGTTGGTGGAAATGGAATGGCAATGTTGTATCCCTCTGTACAAGGGGAGGAATCAACGGTGACTTTGATTGGTGGGGGAGGTGGATTCAATGTAGGTTGGATCTTGTATGAAAGGGGGCCTATGTTCGGATTTCCATTCATTGGTATCGGGGGTTTTGGCTACAATATGGAAGTGGAAAATGAAGGTTCCTTGGTGAACCAGGGAAGATTTTTTATCCCACCAGGAGAGACGTTAAAAATAAATGGCGAGTTAATTTATGTGGATATTGGTGTGCAGATTCTACGCTTTATTGCAGGGGATTCAAATGGGGGGCCTGTTGTCGGCATTACCGCTGGGTTCATGCAAAAGATTACAGGAACCACCTGGGAAACGGATGAGGGGTTTAACCTAACAAACCTCTCCAATCCTGAGATGTCGATGGCATACATCAAGATCTGTATTGGCGGCGGGGGTTTTAACTAAAATGAAATGGATTGATTCAATTAATGCCTTCTTTGGAAAGACCATTTCCTGGCTTTCGGTAGTCCTCATTGCGGTCATTATAGTCGATGTACTTCTAAGGTATTTTTTCAATGTAACGTCCGCCGGCAGTATGGAGCTGGAGTGGCATCTATTTGCGGCAGTATTCCTGCTAAGTGCTGGCTGGACCCTAAAAGAGGATAGGCATGTTCGAGTTGATCTTTTTTATCAAGGTCTAAATGATCGTCAGAAAGCAATGATCAACCTTATTGGCAGTCTATTCTTCTTACTTCCTTTTTGTTGGGTTGGTTTTACAGAGAGTCTTTCATTCGTTGAGAGCTCCTTCGCAGTACGAGAGACCAGCCCCGATCCAGGCGGACTCCCTGCTCGTTATGTGATTAAAGGAACTATTCCTGTTTCATTTTTTCTGTTGGGGCTTCAATCTTTGTCACTTTCACTTCGGAGCTTTAAACTGCTGATTAGCGTATGATGGAATACTTTCCCTTATTGCTTTTTGGTCTTGTATTAATCCTTATTCTGTTCGGATTTCCAGTGGCTTTTACGCTGGGTGGTGTTTCAGTCCTGGTAGGAATATGGGTGTTTGACACAGATTTTTTCTATCTGTTGTCTTTACGGATTTATGGTACAATGCAGAACTTCGTTTTGATTGCGGTGCCTTTATTCATTTTCATGGGCATAACCCTACAGAAGTCGGGTATTGCCGAGAAATTATTAGAAAATATGGCCATGTTATTCGGCCGGTTCAAAGGAGGCTTAGCACTTTCTGTGATTCTAGTGGGCGCTTTGTTGGCTGCTTCTACCGGTATTGTTGGCGCCACGGTGGTGACCATGGGCTTAATCAGCTTACCGACCATGATTAAGAGAGGTTACTCTTATGGACTTGCCTGTGGAACCATAGCTTCTTCAGGGACACTTGGTCAAATTATTCCTCCGTCAGTCGTTCTTGTTTTGTTGGGTAGCGTTTTGAACGTTTCAGTGGGAGATCTGTTTCTGGCCGCAGTAGTTCCGGGTATACTTTTAGTTGGATTATATGTCATATATGTAATCGTTTACTCTTCGGTTTTCCCGGAGAAAGCTCCTGCGATGCCTGAAGAAGAACTAGCCGCTTTTCGTCAGAGAGGCTTTGATCGTAGCATGCTCGCTACTTTTATTCTACCATTTCTACTTGTGCTAGCCGTGTTAGGTTCAATTTTCGCTGGTGTGGCTTCACCGACAGAGGCGGCTGGGGTTGGTGCATTTGGGTCAATCATATTAGCAGGAGGCCAAAAGAAGCTTGATCTGAAACTCTTGAAAGAGGTGGCGAGGGAAACAACCCTGCTAACTTCAATGGTATTTATGATATTGGTTGGCGCAACCGCCTTTTCTCTTGTTTTTCGAGGACTTGAAGGAGATCGCCTATTACTTTCGTTGATCCAAGGTTCCGATTTAGGACCCTACGGATTTCTCATTTTGGTTATGATCATTGTGTTTTTTATCGGCTTCTTTATCGACTTCATTGAGATCATATTCATAATTGTGCCGGTGGTGGCACCTATTTTCGCCGCTATGGGAATTGACCTTATCTGGATAGGCATTCTCTTGGCTCTAAACCTGCAGACATCGTTTTTGACGCCTCCGTTTGGGTTTGCATTATTCTACCTGAAGGGAGTCGCTCCCCCAGAAATAAAAACCCGGCATTTATACAAGGGGGTGATACCGTTTGTAGTTATTCAGCTCCTTTTCCTTGTACTTATGATCTCTTTTCCGGAGTTGACTCACTTACTTTTTTGAGAACTCAAGCGCCTGTAAAATGTCTTCCCGAATATCTTCAATGTGTTCCAGGCCTACAGAAACCCTTACCATTCCAGGAGTGATGCCCACTTCCTGACGCTCCTCTTCTGTCAACTTTGAATGGGTGGTTGAAGCGGGGTGAGTGGCAATTGTACGTGTATCGCCCAGGTTGGCCGAAAGAGAAATCATTTTCAATGCATTGAGAAATTTTCTCCCCTGCTCGATTCCTCCTTTTACTTCAAAAGTGACCAGGCCACCTCCCTTTTTCATCTGTTTCTTTGCTATTGCAATTTGAGGATAAGACGGCAAGAATGGGTATTTAACCAACGAGATGTCCGGATGACCTTCCAATGACTGGGCAAGGTCGAATGCATTATCACAATGCTTTTCCATACGAACTGCTAGGGTCTCCAGGCTTTTGGAAAGAATCCATCCATTGAAAGCAGACATAGATGGTCCAGTATGTCGGGTCATGAATTTTATTTCCGGAAATAATTCCTTGCTTGTGAGGACGGCACCACCTAAGACTCTTCCCTGTCCATCGATAAATTTTGTGGCGGAATGAGTTACAATGTCGGCACCCCATTTTGCCGGATTCTGAATGTATGGAGTGGCAAAACAATTGTCAACATTGACAAGAATGTTATGTGCTTTCGCCACCTTGCTCACGTGTTCAAGGTCAATGAGGTCTAATGCTGGGTTTGATGGCGTTTCCAGGAAAAACATTTTTGTATTTGGTGTTATCGCCCTTTCCCACCCATCAGGATCATGAACATCAACATACGTATGGGTAATTCCCCACCTGGGAAGAAGTTTAGTCAGAATCTGATGAGTCGAACCAAAAACCGAACGGCATGCAACAATGTGATCGCCCTGCTTCAGAAAAGCAGCGATACTTAAAAACATAGATCCCATTCCGGTACCTGTAGCCATCCCCATTTCCATGCCTTCCATTAAGCATAGTTTCTCTATAAACTCGTCATTGTTAGGATTGGAATACCTTGAATATATATTTCCTTGCTCTTCCTCCTCAAATAGGGCTCTGGCATGTTCCGCACTATCAAACTTAAAGCTAGATGTTAAGTATAAAGGCACCGAATGTTCTTTCTCCCTCGATCTTTCTACCTGATGGCGTATAGCCTGTGTCTCAAAATTTTGGCTCATAGCTCAAACTCAATCATATTTGTACCAAATTCAAAGCTATACACAAGTGAAGGAAGTCACCGTACTAGAATTAAAAGAAATGATCGACAACAACGAAGAATTTCAGTTAGTCGATTGCAGGGAGCAGAATGAGTACGATTTCGCCAACCTGAATGGGGACCTGATTCCAATGAGCAGTTTTAGGGATCATATTGATGAAATATCTAAAGACAAAAAAGTCGTGGTTCATTGTCGAAGTGGGAAGAGAAGTGCGGATGTCATTCGTTTCCTGGAGGTAAATCACGGTTATGACAACCTTTATAATCTGGTGGGTGGGATATTGGCTTGGTCTGAGGAAATCGATCCAAGTGTTCCCAAGTATTAAATACATTCGATAGTTTCCAATTTAAGGGTTCCACGGTTATTTTTGATAAGAGTCAATACTGTCTGTGTGTACACCATCGTCCGAACTTCATTCTTCATTCTAACCATACTTCTTGCTGCGGTCAGCTTTTCTCAGGAAGTGGGCAAGAAAATTGAGAAGGGAGAAGAACTTTGGCTCGCAGCAGATTACCAGCATGCACTGCCTTACTTTAGAGAAGCCTATTCTTTAGGTCAAGGGGATCAAAAATTTGAGGCTCTCCTTGGGATTATAAAATGCCTTATTAAGACGGCTGCGTACCAGGAAGCCAACGAGTTCATCACCGGGTATGCTGGTAGAGACAATCTTGAAAACGCTAAGCTATTAGTTGAAAAAAGCAAAGTTGAATTCTATCTCGGGAATTATAAAAGAACCTCCCAACTAAGCGACTCCGTATTTGAATTACTGGAGGGAGAAGAGAAAGGGGTTTTGATTATCGCTTCAGCCCTGAACCAGAAAGCGAAGACTCATGTATGGCAATCTGAACCGAAGGAGGCAGATTCCATCAATGCGGTGGCACTTGAGTGGTACGAAAAATCTGAGCAGGACGATTATTTACTTAGAGGTGATATCAGTAATATCGAGGCGCTTACAAAATATCTAAATGGTTATTATGAAGATGCGATAAAATCCCTTGAACAAGCCATTGAGTATAAAATAAATGTTGTTTCACGCATTCATCCGTTGATTTCAGGGTTGTATTCAAACATCGGGGTGATGCATAGACGCTTATTACGGCATGATCAGGCGCTCACACATTTTCAATACACCCTGGAAATAGAGAGGGAGACCTATGGTCAAAACCACCCGCAATTAGCGACGACCTACACCAACCTGGGAGTTTCATATGCTGCGAAAGGAGATTTTGAAGGAGCAAAAGAGTCGCATTTGAAAGCCTTGGAAATTCGAAAGCAGTTGGGTGAAAACCATCCAAAAACTCTTGATACCTATGAATGGTTGGCTGAAGTTTATTTCGAATTAGGAGAGAGTAATCTATCAAGGAAATACCTTAACCGGGTAATCGAAGGTAGAATTGAGAATTTCGGCTACTTCAACAACCACGTGACCTATGCTATGCAGACATTGGGAGAGTTGGCCCTCTTAGAAGATGAATTGGTTGAAGCCCATTTTCATATGTCGAAGGCAAAAGAGATTGCAGAGGAAATTCACGGATCACTTAACTACGATTTAGCAGATGTCTACAATGGTATGGGAATGATTCTTCATGCAATGGGCAATATTGATTCTTCGATTTATTACTTCCATCGCGGGTTTGAAGCGAACACTCCGGGTTTCTCTACCGAAGAGGTAGAAATCACCCAGATTAACGAGTATAGTTTTCTAAATTTTGACATTGGACTAGAGACTTTGATTGGATTAATTGATGCACACTCTGATGTCAATCCTTCATTAGCCTACGAGCTCATCGGGACAGGAACTGAAATCCTCAAAGATTACATCTGGAGTATGAATTCAGACGCGGATCGAATTATTCTCGCAAAGACCAACAAAGAGTTAAATGAAAAAGGTCTGGAGCTAAGTTATCAGCTTTACAGTGAAACCGGGGATATCAATTTTCTCGAGGACATGCTTGCCTTTAGCGAAACTTCCAGAGGAATATCACTGTCAGCCTCGTTGTCAGATGCACGTGCAAGACAGATTTCAAATATTCCGGATGAAGTGATTAAGAAAGAGGCATTCTTTCGTAGCGAAAGAGAACGCACACGTACGGAATTAATTCAACTGGATCCTGAAAAAGACCCAACTTCGGTCTCTCAATTGAAGGCCAATCTACTTGATTTGAAAGCCGAACATGAGGATTTTATCCGATCACTTGAATCTCAATATTCCGTTTATGCCAGTCTTAAGTACGGAAATAAACCATGGAATTCGTCAGAGATCCAGGAGACACTCAAAGAAGGTGATGCTTTGCTTGAGTTTTTCCTTAGCGAGGATGATCAGCTATATGTAGTAATCATCACTAAACAAGGTTTCGAGGCAAAATCATGGAAAGTATCCGATATTGATAAGGATGTGGAGAATTTCAGAAACTCTATGCTGGAAAGAAACATGGAGCAATTTCATAATGCCTCACAAAGTCTGTACGAGAAACTTGCATTGAATGTGTTGGAAGCAGTGCCCTCCGGAGTTAATCGACTTATTGTCATACCTGATGGTGCATTGGCGCATGTACCATTTGAATTGCTCAATGCCTCGGATGGTGCCTATCTATTGGAAGATTATGTTGTTTCCTATGGAATTTCCGCGACATTATTCTTCGATTACCCCTTAAGAATGGAGCCTAAAAACAATGAAGTAAAGATTTTGGCGATGAGTCCTAATTTCCCGGGAGGAGGAGAAAACGCTAAACCGGTTCTAATGGCCATGCGATCGGGAGAAATGAATGCGCTGGTCAATTTGCCAGGATCGAAAGTTGAAGTATCCAATATCGCGAGTATATGGTCTTCATCCCCGATGACAGATCAAGAAGCGACCGAGACATACTTTAAAGAAAAAGGATCCGACTATGACATCTTGCACTTTGCAACCCATGGACTGGTAGATCAGGAGTACTCTGATTTTTCAAAAATGGCACTTACACCAGATGCTGAAAATGATGGTTTTGTACATGCCTATGAATTAAAAAATCTTAGCCTGAAAGCACGTTTGGCGGTTATCAGCGCCTGCAATACAGGATATGGAAGGATAGAAGAGGGGGAAGGCATCATGAATTTATCCCGTTCATTCGCGTATGCTGGTGTTCCAGCTACAGTAGTTAGTCTTTGGCCTGCTTCCGATAAGTCTACACCGGAGTTGATGGAGGCATTCCATCAATATCTAAGAAAAGGGTTTGCAAAAGATGAGGCTCTGAATAATGCGAGAAAAGATTATTTGAAGCAGGCCGTGGGACCCGCCAAACATCCATTTTTTTGGGGAGGATTCATATTAATCGGGAATTATGAACCATTAGTGTCTCAAAGTGGATTTGAATACAAATGGCTCCTCCTGGGAATCCTGCTATTAGTGGTAGTATTAACTGCTGCTTTACGTTTTAGAAAAAAGCAAATCCCATCATAGAATTACAGCTTCTTCAGGATTTCTTCTGACTCGATTGCATAATCCTCAGATTTCAGAAGATCCTTTAGTATTATTTCAGCCGAACCTTGTTGATCAAGTTGGATATATGAAAGTGCACTGTACCAGGTCGCAGCTTCCAGGTAATCCGAAGTGCCTTGTTCAATTACCAACTTAAAGTCCTTAAGCGCTTCCTCAAATTGCATTTGTTCCATATAGCAGATTCCACGGAAAAATCGAACTGCTACGTCTTGTGGATTTGATTCCAAGTGGTTATCGAAAAGATCATTTGCTACTCCATACTTCCTTCGGTCATATGCCTGAAACGCTTCTTCACGTAGACCTATTGAAGCTTCATTTCTTGTTATTCCGGATTCAAAATTAGGGTATGGTTCATAATAGGATTCGTATATACTTTTCGAATCAAATAGAACTAATGTCACTGAAAGGATTACTGCAAACGAAGCAGCCACCGCGTAATAGACCCACATATTTCTGCTTTTGGCTTTGGGTTCAAAATCCTTAAGGTCTTTTTTGATCTCTTCCTGTTTTTGGCTTTTAATGGCATCTCGAACTCCGAGCTGAAAAGCCAACTCCTTTTTATCCTCTTCGCTAAGATTTTCAATTTCCTTGCTCAGTTCAGGGTCATTGGGGTCACCTTGTAAATATTTATCTAAGTCTTTAGCCATGGTTTAATGTTTGCTTTCGAATTTTATCGAGGCATCTTTTCTTGCTGGTTCTTGAAACCTCTTCGGATTTGTATCCCATGATTTCAGCAATTTCCTTCATTGACTTCTGTTGGAAATAGAATAACTGAAGGAGTTTTTTACATGCACTGTCAATACTTTTAAATGCTTGTTCCGTGATGCTCTTTGCCTGTATGTAATGTTCGTTTAATGAAGGACTTTCCGCGATAAAGGTGTAATGTTCTGTTACTCTTGACTGGTTTTTTTCCTCCCTTCCAATTCTTTGGTAGAACTGACGGATCTGGTTTTTACCTATTCCAAACAGATAAGTTTTCAAGGAACTATCTATGTCCGTCAATGAGCCAGACATAACCTTCTCAAAAAATATGGCAATTACGTCCTGATAATAATCCCTCGCTTCATCTTCACTAATGCGATAGGAAGATCGGCTCCACTGGATGAACTCCTGTCGATGTTCCAAATAGATACTTTTCATTATCTCCTTGTCTCCTTGTCTGATGCTTTCAAACATTACGTTTAAAGCCCTTTTTTCCTTACTCACTAGTTAGTCGCCGATTGTGTTGAACGTGAACATCTTTGGGTGAAAATAAAAAAATATTTATCGATTTGTTCACGTTTCGGGTTGAGCTACACTAATACGTGTATCTAAAGGTACCCGCTCATGAAAAAACTAAACCTATCCGTCACTTTCGTCTTATTTATTCTTTTCGGCCTTCCATTATACGCGCAACAAGTGATTCCGAATGGGACCACCCAGATAATTGCCTCTGGTGCCCGCAACATACAAATGACTATGGATGACGCTAACAATCTTGTTGTCGTTTACAACAGAAACACAGGCAGCGGAAGGCAAGAGATAATTGGTACCAAGTACAGGGTTGACAATGGGACAACAGATATTGGTGATTTTGTTCAATCCTATTTTGTTGACGAGTGGAATTTTGATTCGGAATATCCGACTGTCGCCATGGCTTCTGATGGGTCACATCATGTAATTGCCTGGCAGCAAAGTAATGGTGCAGATGGAAGTGGTGATGGTATTTATGCCCGGTTATATCCTTCCTTTGAACAGGATGAGGACAATGGGAGCCCGGTTTTTCTAGTGAATACCACCACATCTGGTGATCAGGCGGTTCCAAGAGCAGCCATGGATGCGAATGGAGATTTTGTAATTGTCTGGATTAGCGGAGAGAGCTCACTAAGAGGACAACGATATAATAACAGTGGAGTTAAGCAGGGAAGTGAGTTCGTCATTGCTACCATTAATGAGTATTCCACCTTGTATGTGAACTATGATGTGGCCATGGATGATGCAGGAAACTTTGTTGTGACCTGGATATCTAATGACGATGTCGATCGTGATGTATACTTCAGAAGATACTCAGCAACGGGTTCCGCAGGAACTAAAACACGTGTCAATTCGAGTACTATTGATTTTCAAATTCGGCCCAAAATCGACATGGCGGGTAACGGAGATTTTGTGATCTACTGGCAATCAAATACGGTTCCTAACAAGCAACTTTTTAAAAAGTACAATGCCAATCTAACGGTAGCTATTCCAGACACTCAAATACCATCAGTTGAGTCAAATATCATTACCGGTGATATCGCAATGGATGACAATGAGGAGTTTTTTGTCACCTATACTTCCACAGATAGGCATACATTCTACCTAAAGCATTATAGTTCTTCAGGAGTTTTGATTGGTTCGGAAGAAACGCTCCTTGATGGTTCTTTGGACGTTGATGACATTGCTATGGCAGTCAATAAGTCAACACATGAGCATGTGATGGTAGGTTATACCCAAGGAAATCCGGCGAAGGTTCTGGATCTAGCCCATTGTGTTTTAAGGCCTGAAAACTTGAGTGGTCCGACAGAAGTTTGCAATAGCAGCGCTGGACACACCTACAGTATAACTCCCGTTTCCGGAGCTAGTTCTTACGTTTGGACTGTCCCGAATGGAGCCACAATTACACAGAACAACGGCACCAGTATTACAGTTACAATGGGTCAGAATGATGGGCAGGTGACAGTGTATGCCAGTGCTACTTGTGGCGATGGGTTGGAAGCCAGTCTCGATGTTAATGTATCCGAGGTACTCGGTAACCCGGGTGCAATCTCTGGTCCAACTGATGTTGTTGAGAATACCCTTCGAACATATAGTGTTTCGGAAGTTACAGCCGCTACTTCGTACAACTGGACTGTGCCCGCTGGAGCTACAATTGATACGGATAATGGGAATGAAATCATCGTCCAATTTGGCACTTCAGGTGGTAATGTAACCGTTACTGCTTCGGACAATTGCGGTAATACCTCTGTCCAATCTTCGATTTCGGTGACTGTGGACGAATTGGATGTTGTCCCTCCAGGTATTTTGAGCTTATCACCTCCTCATAATTCCGAAGGGGTAGCAGTTGATCGTACGGTGTTTAACATTAGGTTTGATGAAACTGTCACCCTGGCTAGAACCTTTACCGTGAATCTAAAGAAAGCGGGATCAAAAGGTGGTCCAGATGTAAATATTGGTGTGGCAAATCAAGATGCCATAACATTTTCGGGCAAAGCGGGATACGCAATAGCCTTTACCATACTGAGTGGAGACCTTGAAGCAGGTATTGACCACTGGATAGAAATACCATCAGGGGCATTTACCGACGGGACCAATGCATTTCCAGGTACCGATAGCCGTACCTGGAGCTTTAAAGCAAATCGAGCACCTACAGCTATTAATTTATCGAATAATGTCATCGATGAAAATGTAGCTATTGGTACTGTGGTTGGTCAGTTGACAGGTACAGATTTAGATGTTGGAGAAGACCTGGATTTCAGGTTCGTCACTGGTACAGGAAGTACGCATAATTCTCAATTTTCTATTGTGAATAATGAATTAAGAATTGCTGTTTCACCTGATTTTGAGGCTGGAGCAACCAGAAGCATTCGGGTAAGAGTGGTTGATGGTGCGGGAGAATTTTATGATCAAGTATTCACCATCAACATTAATGACCTCGATGAAATAGTACCCACAGTCGCTTCAACTTTCCCCGAAAACAATGCTATCGATGTAGAAAGATCACCGTTTGACATCATCGTTTCATTTAGTGAGCCAATTCAGTGGCGTGACGATGTACCGACATTAGTAACTCTTAAAAGGGGAACCTTCACTCAACAAAGTTGGATTGTAAATCCTAGCACAAGCGAGTTTCCCGACGCGGCATCTATTATTGGCAATGACATCATTTTTAGCGTTGAGGGTCTCCTCACTTTCAATTCTGATTATACGCTGAGTGCGTTTACTATTCATGACAACGCCGGAAACGTAGGGACCAGTGACGCAATTAACTTCACGACACGAGATATATTAACAGGAACAGATATTCTTACATTCAGTGTGGATGGCATGATAGGTGACGCCATTATTGACAATGTAAATCATACCATTACCGCAAATATGGACGGGTCGGCTTCATTTGATATTAGCCCAACCGTAACCTACTCTGAAGGTGCATTTTCCGCGTTAACGAATGCTACCCCTCATACATTTGAGAATGGTGTAGAACGAATATTTGAAGTCCGTGCTGAAAGCTCTTCTTTCAGACAGAATTGGGGCATCAATCTTACCTGGGAACCTGCAAGCGGTACTTATTCAGTTGGAGCGGATGGATATTATGCAAGTCTTACGGAAGCCAAGGACGACTTTGTTGATAGAGGTATAGATGGAGATGTGACTCTGGAGTTGATGGAAGGTCATGTGGACAATGGGACGTTTGTTACCTGGCCAAGATATACCGGATCTGATATCCATAATACCACAATTACCGTGGAAGATGGTGCGAGCACAGTTTCAACCAGACACTACAACATGACTTTTTCCGGTGCTCAGAACATGACCGTAGATGGGAAGGGTATTTTGGTGATTGACCCCGTAGTTGTCGGCAACAAGAATTTCAGGATCTTACCAAACGCTTCAAGTGAGCCCAGTGAAAACATCACAATAAGGAATGTGAGTGCCACCTCGGAAAATGGTTTAGTTGAAGTGCAGAATTCTACTAATGTACAGATCCATAACAATCAATTCACCTCTGGAGATGCTTCAGTAGTAATTGGAATCGGTGGGGGTTCTGAGGACGTGACTGTTTTTTCCAATAGCATTCGGGTAAATAATACTACATCTAATGCAACCGGGATTACGATTGGTGGTTCAGCCGGATTTGTAAGAGTCTATAACAATAGCATTGAACTTTCAACCACTAATCCTGGGATAGTTTTTGGCGGAATATCCGTCAGTACGCATGAAAATCTGGAGATATATAACAATACTATTGTATCTAATGGAACCAGTACCGGGACCTCTGGCGATTTAGGATTCCTTCTGGGTGCTGGTGGAACCTCCACTCAAGTAAAGAACAATTTATTCTCTTATAAAGGAACTGGCACATACACCGGGCTTCGCGTGGTGAATGGCGTCACAGGCTACAATTTTGAGAATAATAACTTTGATATTCCATTAAATTATACCCGCCAGGATTATCTACTCATCCACCTTACGTACTACGATGAGGATGACCTGGAGTTCATCGAAAGTCAACTGCCTGGTGTAACAACCGCACAGACCAATTTTACTGACTATGGAAATGGTGATCTCTCCCTGACTGGAAGTTCACTTAACGATTCAGATTTAAGAGGTGTACCTATTGCCTTAGTGGAAACAGATATACTTGGCATCTCTAGAAGCGCAAGTGCTCCATCCAAAGGGGCTTACGAAGCTCCGAACAATATTGCTGAGGTCACTGGATTCACTTTTACTAATCAGATTGGAGATGCTGTCATAGATATTGAAAACAGGACAATTACAGCGCAATTATTGCAAGGAGAAGACCTAACATCCATAACACCGACAATCACCACTTTTGCCGGATCCGGAGTTTCTCCTGCTTCCGGAATCTCAAGGGATTTTACAAATCCAGTAGAGTATACGGTGACTGCCGAAGACAGAACTTCTGCAACATGGACGGTCACCATCACAGAACAACCGAATAATGAAACTGATATCACCTCATTCTCCTTAGCCCAGGAAACAGGACCCGCTACAATCAATATAGGTGACAATACTGTTCAAATCGAGGTGGCATTTGGAATGGATGTAAGTGATTTGATACCTACAATTGAACTTTCAAATGGTGCAACGGTAACTCCAACAGGTGCACAAAACTTCACAAATCCTTTCCAATATACGGTTACTGCAGAAGATGGAATCACCTCTAAGATTTGGACGGTGACGGTTACAATCGCGCCAAATACCGAAGCGGAGATAACATCATTCAGTATCTCGGGCCAGGTAAGTTCTGAGATCGATGGGAATTTGCCGATTGTAACTGTGGTAATGCCTTACGGAACGGATGTGACTGGTCTGTTGCCAACGATAGGTGTATCTGCTGAAGCGAGTGTGTCCCCAACCACTACTCAGGACTTTACAAATCCTGTGGTTTATACGGTTACAGCAGAGGACTTGTCGACAAAGCACTGGACAGTGACAGTTACCATTGCACCTAATGATGAGGCTGAGATTACCTCTTTCAACGTTGCCGGTCAAGTCAGTTCACAGATCAATGCGGGACTTCAAACCGTAGAGGTTGTTATGCCATATGGCACGAATGTAACTAGTCTCTTGCCAACAATCGGTTTATCTGCCGAAGCAGGTGCATCCCCAACAACTGCTCAGGACTTCACTAATCCGGTGGTCTACACTGTGACAGCTGAAGACTTATCAACAAAATCATGGACCGTTACGGTTACAATTGCACCGAATGATGAATCAGAGATAACTTCATTCAGTCTGCCGGGACAGGTAAGTTCTCAGATCAATGTGGGACCTCAGACAATCGATGTATTGATGCCCTACGGAGCCGATGTTAGTAACCTATTGCCAACCATCGGTGTGTCTGCGGAAGCTAGTGTATCACCTACAACAGCTCAGGACTTTTCTACTCCTGTCGATTTTACTGTAACTGCAGAGGACTTGTCAACGAGCACCTGGACAGTCACAGTGACATTTGAGCCTAATGATGAATCTGATATTACGTCTTTTAATATCCCGGGTCAGGTAAGTTCGACTATCAGTGCCGTAGCACCTACGATAGAGGTGGTAATGCCTTATGGAACAGATGTGAGTAATCTGTTGCCAACGATTGGAGTTTCCGCAGAAGCGAGTGTATCACCGACCATTGCTCAGGACTTTACAAATCCAGTGGTTTACACGGTTACGGCCGAGGATTTGTCGACAACCGATTGGACGGTGACAGTTACCATTGCACCGAATGATGAGGCTGAGATTACCTCATTTAGCCTACCTGGTCAGGTCAGTTCGCAGGTAAACGCAGGACTTCAGACGATAGAGGTTGTTATGCCATATGGCACAGATGTAACTAGTTTGTTGCCAACAATAGGTGTATCTGCCGAAGCAGGTGCATCTCCCACAACTGCTCAGGACTTCACTAATCCGGTGGTCTACACTGTGACAGCTGAGGACTTATCTACAAAATCATGGACGGTTACGGTTACCATTGCACCGAATGATGAATCAGAGATAACCTCATTTAGTCTGCCGGGACAGGTAAGCTCTCAAATCAATGTGGGACCTCAGACAATCGATGTGTTGATGCCTTACGGATTCGATGTGAGTAATCTATTACCTACTATCAGTGTATCGGCGGAAGCTAGTGTTTCACCAACAACAGCTCAGGACTTTTCTTCTCCTGTCGATTTCACTGTAACTGCAGAGGACTTGTCAACGAGCACCTGGACAGTCAAAGTGACATTTGAGCCTAATGATGAATCGGATATAACGTCTTTTAATATCCCGGGTCAGGTAAGTTCGACTATCAGTGCGGTAGCACCTACGATAGAGGTGGTAATGCCTTATGGAACAGATGTGACTAGTCTGTTGCCAACAATAGGTGCATCTGCGGAAGCCAGCATTTCTCCGACGACTGCCCAGGATTTCACGAACCCGGTAGTCTATACTGTAACCGCAGAAGATTTATCGACAACCGATTGGACAGTGACAGTTACCATTGCTCCTAATGATGAGGCTGAGATTACCTCATTTAGTCTACCTGGTCAGGTCAGTTCACAGGTAAACGCAGGGCTTCAAACCATAGACGTGGTTATGCCTTTTGGCGCGAACGTTACAAGTTTGTTGGCAACTATCGGAGTTTCTGCAGAAGCAGGTGTTAGCCCTACAACAGCGCAAGACTTCACCAGTCCTGTCGTGTACACCGTTACAGCAGAGGATGGATCAACGAAGGACTGGACAGTTACGGTGACGGTTGGTCCTAGCAGCGATGCAGAAATCATATCTTTCAGTCTGCCAGGTCAGGTGAGTTCACAAATTAATTCCGGATCGGCTACGATTGACGTTGTAATGCCATTTGGTTCAAATATCTCGAATCTATTGGCAACAATCGGAGTATCTATCCAAGCCGGCGTATCTCCTTTGACCGCTCAGGACTATGCTACGCCTGTAGTTTACACAGTTACAGCAGGGGATGGATCAACGAAGGATTGGACAGTTACAGTCACGATCGCTCCGAATGACGAAGCCGAGATCACATCATTTAGTCTACCGGGTCAGGTAAGTTCACAAATCAATGCTGGTCCGCATACGATTGACGTGACAATGCCTTTTGGTTCTAGTATTTCTAATCTGTTGGCAACAATTGGTTTATCGGCTCAGGCAGGAGTAACTCCGATTACGTCCCAGGACTTTACCAATCCCGTAGTTTACACGGTTACTGCAGGAGATGGATCCACAAAGGATTGGACAGTCACGGTAACCATTGCCCCGAATGATGAGGCGGAGATTATATCTTTTAACCTTCCGGGTCAGGGGAGTTCCCAAATCAACACCGGACCGCAGACGATTGATGTTGTCATGCCTTTTGGCACAGACGTCACAAATTTACTGGCATCAGTAGGCGTTTCCCCGGAAGCCGCCGTATCACCTACAACCGCACAAGACTTTACCACTTCGGTAGTTTATACGGTTACAGCGGGGGATGGATCAACCAAGGCTTGGACGGTTACAATTACTATTGCACCGAATGATGAATCCGAGGTTACCTCATTCAGTCTTCCAGGACAGGTAAGTACCCAAATTAACTCGGGGCTACGGACAATTGACGTTGTAATGCCTTACGGCGTGGACGTAAGTAATCTATTGCCCACAATTAGTGTATCAGCTGAAGCAAGCATGACGCCGACTGTTGCCCAGGACTTCACTAATCCTGTGGTTTATACTATCACCGCAGGGGATTTATCAACGAGCAACTGGACTGCCACTGTTGGTTTTGCACCGAATGATGAGGCTGAGATTACGTCCTTTAGCATTCCGGGTCAGTTGAGTTCGACCATAAGTGCAGGAGCTCAAACAATTAATGTGGTAGTACCTTTTGGCGCTAATATTTCCAGTCTATTGCCAACGATAGGTGTATCAGCCGAAGCTATTGTCTCACCCACATCTGCACAGGATTTTTCCACACCAATAGTTTATACCGTGACTGCCGAGGATACCTCATCAAAAGACTGGACAGTAACGGTAACAGAAGGTGCGGCCAGAACTGATAAGGATATTGTTTCATTTGATCTAGCCGATCAAACTGGTTCTGCCACCATTAATACGGCTCAAAAAACGGTACAAATTGAAGTACAATTCGGAACGGATTTGTCAAAATTGTCACCATCGATTACAGTTTCCGGAGGGGCTTCTATTGCTCCTGAGAGTGATATTGAAAAAGATTTTAGTAGTTCGGTGACATATACGGTTACTGCTGAAGACGGTAGTACGCAGGACTGGACGGTATCTGTTTCGGTTGCCGATAATACCGAAAACGAAATTCTGACATTTGTCCTTGCCGAGCAGGTTTCCGACGCGACTATAAATTCCACCGATAAGACAGTTTCACTGACTGTTGCAAATGGGACAGACCTAATGAGCCTGGTTCCGACAATATCGATTTCAGATAGTGCATCAATTAACCCACCAAGTGGTGTAGCTCAGGATTTTTCTTCTGAGTTAACCTATACGGTTACAGCTGAAAATGGAGCGACACAAGACTGGACCATAACTGTTTCCAAACAATTGTCTTCAGCCAAGGAGATTAAATCGTTCACAATTGATGGAATTGCGGCGTCTATTGACTCAGCAAATGCGTTGGTTTCTATCGAAGTTGGGGCATCAACGGATATTATGACTTTAGCACCTCTGGTGACAACTTCAGCTGGCGCTACGGTAACCCCATCAAGCGGGACAACTATAGATTTTTCTGATACCGTCGATTACGTTGTGACTGCGGAGGATGCTTCAGTAAAGAATTGGAAGGTTGTGGTGACCAAAGCTGAAGAGTTGAGTTCAGCGAAGGAAATCATTTCTTTCTCGTTCGCTGAACAGACTGGACCAGCAACAATCGTAACGAATACAAGTTTAGTATCTATCGAAGTGGTAGAAAGCACTGATTTGACATCTCTTACTCCATCAATAGGTGTTTCTGAGGGAGCATCGGTTAACCCTGGTTCAGGTATTTCTCAGGATTTTTCCAATGCTTTCACTTATACAATTATGGCAGAGGATGGGACGAGCCAGCAATGGACCGTAGAGGTATCAGTCGAGAGAATACTAAGCTCTGAAAATGATATCCTGAGTTTCTCACTACCGGGTGAAGTATCACCAGCGTCTATTGATAGCGAGAATCATTCAATAACTATTGAGGTCTTGGGAGGAACTGATGTTTCAGCATTAACTCCAACCATTGAGGTCTCTGAAGGGGCTACTATCAATCCATCATCCGGAGAGACCATTGACTTCTCCAACACGGTTTCATTTACTGTGACTTCCGAGGATGGGACTTTGCAAAGTTGGACAGTGACGGTGGAAGTACAGGTCCAGGAAATTACAGGATTGAATGAAAGAGTGAGTATCAATATTTTCCCTAATCCAACATCCGACAGGGTTAGAGTGCAAATGGAAAACGGTTCTGAGAATGGTATCATCCAATTATTAAATATCGAGGGTAGCCTGTTAAAGCAAAAGGGATTCCAGGGAGAGCAGGAATTTATATTGAGCAATCATCCAGCGGGTATATATATGATTCGTATCATAGAGTCAGGCAGCGGAAAAATCCACAACAACAGAGTCCTGAAACTTGATTAATAGAATCAATTTCAAAAGGAAAGGGGCGGTCAATTGACAACCCCTTTTTTATTTCTACTCAACCGTGTCAAGTGGATGATAGTGGTTGATCTCATAATTGACCACTGGGATAGTAAGAAAAAAAATTACTGTTAGGATGTTCACGTTTCTGATTGAGCGCTACTAATAACATGTATCTAAAAATACCCGCTCATGAAAAACATAACATACCTAACCATAATCCGATATACTGTTTTGCTGGTATTCGGGTTGCTTTTTGCTTCGGCGGCCATAGCTCAAAATGTAACTTTCGTTGATGATGATTTTAGACTTGCCTTAGTAGCGCACGATCCTGTAGTCGATCTAAACGGAGACAATCAGATTCAGATTTCCGAAGCCAATGCCTACACAGGAACGCTAATTTTAGAGAATAAGAATATTTCAGATCTGACTGGGATTGAGGAGTTCACCTCTATTACCAGATTATTTGCGGGACAAAATACGTTCACCACAGTTGACATTTCTAAAAATACCGATTTGACCTACCTATCCATTCACACCAATGGCATGACCGCTCTGGACATTTCGATGAACACAGAGCTTGACACTTTGATCATTTATTCCAACAGCCTTGATGGAATAGATTTTAGCAACAACACAAAACTGAAATATATAAATGCAAATTTCAATAATGTTACTAGCATTGATGTGACAAATCTGACTTTGCTTGAGGTGTTAGCATTCGCAAGCAATCAGCTAAACTCGGTTGATGTAAGAAGCAATCCTAATTTACTGTGGTTTATAGTTAGTGATAACAATCTCAACTCCGTCGACATTAGTAATAATCTAGAGTTGTTTTATCTATCCGTTGCTTCAAATAATATTTCTGATATTGACCTAAGTGATGCTCCTGATCTGACTCAGCTAGTGGCTAGTGAAAATAATTTAACAGAGCTAGATCTCTCAAATAACCCTCTGTTAACTTTTTTGTTAATTGGAGGTAATGATTTTTCAACTCTAGATCTAAGTCAAAATAATGCTCTGCAAACGGTTTTTGTTAACAGTAGTCCGATGCTTCAATTATTGAATCTGGCGAATGGGAACAACGAGGCGATTACATCATTTAATTCAACTTTGACACCTAACCTTCAATGCATCCAGGTAGATAATGTTGCTTATGCAGAAGCAAACTTCACTGGGATTGATGGAGCGAATTCCTTTAGTACGGATTGTTCCGTGCAAATTCCTGATGATAACTTCAAATCGGCTTTATTAGCACATGATCCTCCTATTGATGCAAATGCTGATGGCTTACTTTTCAAATTCGAAGCGGAGCAATTTACCGGCACACTAAATGTCAGTTCCAGTAATATTAGTGATCTCAGTGGAATCGAGTTTTTCACGGGTATCACAGGGTTGAACGTAAGTGGAAATTCCTTGACCACCCTTGACATTTCCTTATTAACTGATTTGACCTCATTAGATGCATCCTCCAATAACCTATCGGAACTAAACCTAAAAAACGGGAATAATTCTGCTATTCTGACTTTTGATATTCGAGGGAACGCAAATCTAAAATGTGTTGAAGTGGGTAATTTGGATCATGCTACATCGACATGGACCAATAAGGATTCTCAAACGACCTATGACACAAATTGCTCCTTAGGTTTTGTCGATCCAAACTTTAAGTCCGCTTTGCTTACCAATGCAGCGACTATCGATGTTAATATGGACGGTGAAATCGGTGCTGTTGAAGTGTCGAACTTCTCAGGAATTATAAATATTTCAAATAAGAGTGTTTCGAATCCAGCGGAAATCGCACTATTCAGCAACGCAGTAGGATTTATAGCGGACAATAATCAAATTCAATTTCTTGACCTAAGTCAAAACACTTCTCTGACACAAGTGTCTGTAGCCAACAACTCACTTACCTTCCTCAATATTTCGAATGGAAATAACACCAATTTTAGTTCTTTCGACGCCACTGGAAACGATGAACTTAGTTGTATAACGGTTGATGATGTTGCCTACTCCAACTCCAATTGGACTAATATTCCTGCTGGTTCGGGTTTTGGAACAGATTGTCCGGTTTACATTCCAGATACCAATTTTGAAACTGCTCTCTTGGCTAATAGCCAGAACATTGATCTGAATGATAATAACATCATTGAGTACAGCGAAGCCGTGGCTTTCACGGGTAGAATCAACGTAAATTATAGTAGTATCACTGATTTCACCGGTATAGAGGCTTTTGTAAATGCTACCGAGTTCTATGCCGTTGATAATGCCGCTACATCAATAGACTTATCTAAAAATGTATCACTTGAGCTGATTAATCTGGATCAAAATGATCTTACAGAAATAGATGTCAGTAAAAACCAGGCATTAACTGTTCTACTCGTGAGAAGGAATAAGCTCACGGAGTTGGATCTCTCAAATAATACTGCATTGGAAAGAATTTTCTGTGGAAATATCTTCTCTTCCGATTTCAATCAGGTATCTCTCAACAGAATCCAAAGCCTCGATTTCAGTAATAATCCAAATCTCACCTATGTCGATGTATTTAGCACTATTGTAAATACTATCAACCTGGATAACGGAAATAATGGAGCGATTACTGATGGTTTTCAAATTCGAAACAGTCCAAACCTATCATGCATTACCGTTAGCGATGCAGACCTTCTTCAAGCGAGGTATGATGCTGGTGTGCATTATGATGTCGGTTTGTCATTTTCCGAAGAGGGATGCCCTCCACCTATTCCGGATCCCAACTTTAGGGCTGCGCTCTTTGCTCATGATCCCGTGATCGATACGGATGATGATGGATTGATTACACTTTCTGAAGCTGCCGCATTAACAGGAAAATTGGATGTATCAGCTTCATCTATAAATAATCTATCAGGAATTGAAATGTTTGTCAATATCACTGAATTAGATATTTCATCCAATGTGAATATCGGTGATTTAGACCTTTCAAATTCGACAGCCTTAATTCGAATTGACGGTCGGGCAAGTGAATTGACCTCATTGGATGTCTCAGGTTTAACTCATCTGGTTGAATTAGATCTTGGGTTCAACGATTTGTCTATCCTCAATCTGGATGATAATACAGCTTTGCAAATTCTGGATGTTGACAGGAATGAATTTATGACTATCGATTTAGATAATAATACAAACCTGGTGGTGCTGGATGTTCAAAGAAACCAAATCACGACACTCGATCTTACTTCCAATACAAAACTTGAGGTGCTCACAGCTAATGACAATGGCATGACGTCATTAGATCTTTTTGGATTGACTGTTCTGTCGAATGTAAACGTCAAAAATAATGGATTAACCAATCTCGACTTAAGCTCAAATACCGGACTGGATACTCTTGATGTTTTTGAAAACTCTTTAGTGTCGCTGGATGTAAGTAACAATCCAAATCTGGTTTTCTTGAGTGCTATGCAGAATTCGTTAACCACTTTAACCCTGGGAACAAATCCAGAATTGGAATATTTGGCTTTCAGAAATAATAGCGTATCTGAGTTAGATATATCTGGTGCGCCTAAGTTGGAAAGACTAATTGCTCAGGATAATAGTATCTCTGAAATTGACTTAGCATCCAATGGGAATCTTCTTTACATAGATCTTTATAATAATCCTATTGGCGCCATTGATGTGAGTCAAAACCCGCTACTCGAGCAGCTTTATCTTTCAGAAACTAATATTTCGTCTTTGGACGTTAGTCATAACCCAAACTTGACAGAGCTAGGCTTCAGAAATGCAAATGTTTCCGATCTCAATCTTGGAGAAAATACAGGTATTAGAGAATTAAATGGAAGCAGTAATAACCTGACGGAGATAGACGTAAGTGCCTTGGTGGATCTGGAATACCTTTATCTTGATAACAACCAATTCACCTCACTGGATTTGAGTAATAATCCGATATTGGAGGAAATCAGTATAACCGAAAACAGTTTGATTTTTCTCAACATTGCCAATGGTAACAATGAAAATGCTTCACTTTCTGCAACCGATAATCCCAATCTTCCATGTATAACTGTTGATAATGTAACCTATGCCGAAGAGAACTTCAATGAGGACGTGGATTTGGGAGTCAGCTTCAGTCTTGGTTGTCCCGCAGTGGATTCTGACATTTTGAATTTTGAGTTATCAAATCAAATTGGAGATCCAGATATTGATTTTGAAGCTCATACAATAACTATTAGTGTGCCCTTTGGAACGGATGTAACCGGATTAACTCCAACTATCACACTCCCAGTCGAGGCATCAATTTCACCTGAAAGTGGCACCAGCCAGGATTTCACCAATCCATTTTCCTACACGGTGACGGCAGCTGAGTCTTCTGTCACTCAGGATTGGGAAATCACTGTTGTAGTGGAGGACCCAAGAACGGAAGCAGAAATTACACTCTTTGTTCTGGAGGAACAGACGGGCTCAGCGGTCATCGACGGTAACCTAAGAACTATCAGTGTTAGTGTAGAGGCTGGTACCGACCTAAGTGGCCTGTCACCGACAATTGGACTTTCAGGCGGAGCCTCAATAGCTCCTGTCATTGATGGTTCTATTGATTTTTCCGAGCCGGTCACTTTCACTGTGACGGCAGAGGATGCTATCACCACAAATGACTGGGTAGTCACAATTACGGCAGCTCTTTACACAGGAACTGATATACTCACTTTCTCATTTGAAGATCAAACTTCTACTACCGCAATAAATGCCCAATCACACATTGTAGCGATTGAAGTTGCCCGAGGTACGGACCTAAACACACTTTCTCCAACCATAAGTGTATCTCCCGGAGCTACTGTATCTCCTGAAAGTGATGCCACTCAAAATTTCTCAAACGAGGTCATCTACACTGTTACCGCAGAAGATGGCAGTGTTCAAGAGTGGAAAGTCATTGTTAGTGAATTGAAATTGACTGGAAACGACATTCTGACATTTACCTTGAATGATCAGGTTTCTGAAGCCACGATTAATGTGGAGGACCATATAATATCTATCCAAGTCAAAGCTGGTACCGACGTTACATCTCTATCACCGACAATTACTCTCTCTGAAGGAGCGACGATTGATGCTGCCAGTGGGGTTGCTCAGGATTTTTCTGATTCCGTTACTTACACCGTTACAGCTGAGAATGGAGATGCTCAGGAATGGAAGGTTGGAGTTTCAGTAGAGGTAATTCTAAGTCCTGACAATGAAATAATCAGTTTTGAATTGCCAGAGCAGCTCAATCCTGCCATCATTGATAAGGCCAATCACACGATCTCATTAGTAGTGGTCGCTGGAACTGATCTGACTTCCCTTATACCAACGATAGGTGTGTCTTCCGAAGCTTCTATTACTCCAGGATCCGGTTCAACCCAAGACTTCAGTTCTGAAGTTGAATACACTGTCACCGCTGAAGACGGAACTGCTCAGGAGTGGAAAGTGACGGTAACGGTAGAAGAGGTGCTCAGTGCTGAAAACGATATTATCCGGTTTTCTTTCAGTGGCCATTCAGCGACGTCAGAGATTGATATTGAAAATCACTTAGTAACCATTGAATTACCAATGGGAACCGATATTTCCACCATGATACCGGAGATTGCTGTTTCTGAAGGAGCCTCCATTGACCCTGCTTCTGGTGAGGCTATTGATTTTACTAATCCCGTTTCGTTCATGGTCACTGCTGAAGATGGATCTCAACAGTCCTGGACGATCACGGTTAAGGTGCTTCAAATAACGGGTATTCAAGATGAATTGGAGGTTCAGGTTTATCCAAACCCTACTTCAGATAGGGTTGTAGTACGATATCAAAACCATTCGGAGAGTGTACTTCAGCTAATTAATCATGAAGGAAGACTACTTCTAGAAAGAAATCTACAACGACAGCAAACTATAGAATTAAGCAATCATCCAGCGGGTATATATATGATTCGTATCATAGAGTCAGGCAGCGGAAAAATCCACAACAACAGAGTCCTGAAACTTGATTAATTGAATCAATTTTAAAAAAGAAAGGGGCTGTCGTTTCGACAGCCCCTTCTTTATTTTATTACAGTTTCTAAACTACTGCTCTTTCTTTTTACTCCCTTTCTTACCTTCCCCGGCTATGGAATTCCTCATATCAGTATCAGCTTCGATATTCTGGAATTTGTAATAATCCATAATGCCAAGGTTTCCAGATCGAAAAGCATCAGCTAATGCTTTTGGGACTTCAGCTTCGGCTAGAATTACTTTGGCACGTGCTTCTTGTGCTTTTGCTACCATTTCTTGTTCTTCTGCCACGGCCATTGCCCGTCTCTCTTCGGCCTTGGCTTCCGCTACTTTCAAGTCTGCAGATGCCTGATCCGTTTGAAGTTTTGCTCCAATATTTGCCCCGACATCTACATCAGCGATATCGATGGAAAGAATTTCAAAGGCGGTACCTGCATCGAGTCCTCTTTGAAGAACCAACTTCGAAATCTTATCCGGATTTTCCAGTACTTCTTTATGAGTAGCTGCAGAACCTACGGATGTAACAATACCTTCACCAACCCGGGCAAGAATGGTTTCTTCGCCTGCTCCCCCGACTAGTTGCTGAATGTTGGCTCGAATAGTCACTCTGGCTTTGGCCACGAGCTGGATACCGTCTGCAGCAACCGCGGCAACTGAAGGCGTATTTATCACCTTTGGATTAACTGAGATCTGTACGGCTTCAAATACATCTCTACCTGCCAAGTCGATGGCCGTTGCCTGCTTAAAGGACAATGTAATATTTGCTTTGTCTGCAGAGATCAATGCCTTAATAACCAACGGAACATTACCTCCAGCAAGGTAGTGTGTCTCGAGATCTGACGCTCTTAGTTTCCTTCTTGATGCATTGTCGTCTTCTAATATGGTAAGACCAGCTTTAGTTGCTGTGATCAATGAGTTTACGACAATAGATGGAGGAACTTTCCTGATTCGCATGAACACCAACTCTAGTAAACCCACGCGCACACCAGAAAAGATGGCCGTGATCCACAGGTTGATCGGCACGAAATACAGGAAAATAAACAGGCCGATTATTACGGCGAAAATGATTAGTATCAGAGATATGCTTCCCATTTGGATGCTTACGTTATTAGTTCAACAAATATTTTTTTATTATCAATCTTGATGATTCTTATTCTTTGCTTTTCGTCAATGTAATTACCCGATGAGCGGACCTCAACTTCATGATCATTGAAGAGCGCTTTCCCAATCGGTTTCAAAGACGATAGTGTATGACCCTCCTGGCCGACCTGAAAGTCATAATCGAAGTCTTCATTGAACTTCCCTTCCATTGTCTCCTTGAGAGAGAATCGATCCCATGCATTGGTTTTGAAGGCATAAACAAGAGCGGTGATTGACAGTGCCGCAGATATTCCCAGTGTGATCAATCCAGTAGAAGTCCCAAAATTTTCAAAGGCAAGGAAAATTCCGTATCCCATACACACAAACCCACCGATTCCAACGATGGTAGTGCCTGGGACAAAAATGATCTCAATGATAATTAGGATCATCCCAATGGCCACAAAACCTATGATCATTAACCACTCCACTTTTAGTACGCTCTTGCAAAGAGCACTTTTCCTTTTGACTTATTTCCTGTTACCATACACGAACCTTCTCCAGATTGGTTTTCCAGTGGGATACATCGAATGGTGGCTTTGGTTTCCTGCTTAATCTTTTCTTCAGTTTCAGCCGTTCCGTCCCAGTGGGCATAGAGAAATCCACCCTTCTCTATCTCCATTTTAAATTCATCGTAGGATTCAACCTCTCGGGTATTTTCTTCCCTGAAATTTAGGGCTTTTTCATAGATATTCTCCTGTATTTCATCTAATAACAAACCTACTTTGGAAGTGACTTCTTCAACTTTTAATGTGAATTTCTCCCTGGTGTCTCTTCTTGCCATTTCTATGGTGCCATTTTCCAGATCACGTGGACCGATGGCAATTCGTAGAGGAACACCTTTTAATTCATATTCAGAAAATTTCCAACCCGGTTTATGCGTATCGCGATCATCAAATTTTACAGAGTGCCCTTGACCCTCTAGAGAAGCTTTTATTTGTTCAGCGACTTCCGATATCGCTGAAAGTTGTTCATCTCCTTTATAAATTGGCACGATGACAACCTGGATAGGTGCCAGCTTTGGAGGCAATACAAGCCCGTCGTCGTCGCTATGGGCCATGATCAATGCTCCCATCAGACGAGTGCTCACCCCCCAAGAGGTTCCCCAGACAAACTCTTCTTTACCTTCCTTGGTGGCATACCGCACATCGAATGCTTTGGCAAAGTTTTGTCCGAGAAAATGGGATGTTCCTGCCTGTAGTGCCTTCCCGTCTTGCATCATTGCTTCAATACAGTACGTGTCGATTGCTCCAGCAAAACGTTCGCTCTCACTCTTCACTCCCTTGGTAACGGGCACACTCATAAAGTTCTCAACGAAATCCGCGTATACATTCATCATAAGCACAGCTTCCTCTTCCGCTTCTATCTGAGTAGCATGCGCGGTATGTCCTTCCTGCCAAAGAAACTCTGCTGTGCGGAGAAATAAACGGGTACGCATTTCCCATCGTACCACATTTGCCCATTGATTGAGTTTCAAAGGGAGATCACGGTATGATTGTATCCAGTTTTTGTAACTATCCCAAATAACCGTTTCCGAGGTAGGTCGAACAATCAGTTCTTCTTCCAGACGAGCATCTGGATCTACTACTACTCCTGACTTATCGTCGCTGTTCTTTAGACGATAATGTGTAACCACCGCACACTCTTTTGCGAACCCTTCTACGTGATCTGCTTCCCGACTTAAATATGATTTTGGAATGAAAAGGGGGAAATACGCATTTTCATGACCCGTAGCCTTGAACATTTTATCCAGCTCCTGTTGCATTTTCTCCCATATAGCAAAACCATATGGTTTAATTACCATACAGCCACGAACCGGGGAATTTTCTGCTAAATCAGCTTTTTTCACCAGCTCATTATACCATAGTGAGTAGTCTTCGGACCTGGAGGGGATCGCTTTTGCCATTTAAACGAATTTTTTGGTATAGAAATTGCTTATAAGTACTTGAATAAGTAAAAGGCCTCAAATATAGCTTTTGAGGTTGAACTTATAGGAAGCTTTATTAATTTCAAGAGCCCATTGATTATGAAAAACGTTAACTCCATATTCCGCTCTTTGTTTGCACTGGCAATTTTGACTAGTTCTTTAACTGTTATTGGCCAGGAATACGACGACATGTACTTTAGTAAAAAGGATCGAAAGAAGGTAAGTTATGATCTAAAGCCTGAGTCTAACGATTCCAGGGCTACCTATCAGTCTTATACTAACAATACCTATAGCGACAACTACTCCGCTAAACAGGTAAATCCTGAGTACATCGCAAAGTATGCCAGTCAATCACAGGGCGATTACGAAAGCAGCGAGGAGCCAGTCAGTGCTCAGAATGCGAGTTATGGAGATTATGAATTGATTTCTCAAGGGAATCAGAACTTCGGTGTTGCTAGGGAGTATTATCCGGAAGCCGACAACGGAGGTGACGTTATTGTCAACAATTATTATGGAGGTACCAATTTTAATGATCCTTGGCTAAACCAGAGATGGAATAACAACTTTGGGCTTGGTTTCAATCCATGGACAGGATGGAATTTTGGTTGGTCAGTAGGTTTTGGTTCCCCATGGGGAATGTGGAACGATCCTTGGATGTCACCCTGGGGATGGGGAGGCGGATGGTATGACCCATGGTTAGCTGGACCCGGTTGGGGATTTTATGATCCGTTTTGGGGACCTTCCTGGAACGCTGGTTTCGCATGGGGCAATCCTTGGAGAAATCCGTGGGGATGGAACCGCTGGAATCGCTGGGGATATCGAAATGCTTACTATAATGGCTTTTATGACGGCTTTTATGGCGGTGGAGTGCTGGTTGTCAACGACTTAAATAGAAGAAGAACTGTTAGAGGAGGTCGGGTTTCCCGAGGGGGCACGGTAACCAACGGAGTCAGTAGATCTTCATCAAACGGTCGAAGTATTTCTTCAGATTCAAGAGGATCCTCGAGAGTGAGTGGAGGTCGAGACTATAGTAGAACACAAAACGAATACTACAGTCGTTCCAGATCACGTTCATCCAGTTCTGCCTACTCTAGTTCAAGATCCGCGGCTAGCGATGCCAGAAGTTACCGAAGTGGAAGTAGCTCAAATACTTCCAGAAGTAGAGTGCAGGGAAATTCATCCGGCAGTTCGAATTATAGATCATCAGGGTCAAGTTCGTCATCCAGTAGAAGTGGAAACTACCAGAGAGGTTCTTCGAGCAATAGAAACTATTCATCAGGTGGATCAAACTATTCCAGAAGCAGATCAAGTGGTTCATCCGGTTCATCGTATAGGAGGTATAACAGCTCTGGGAATCAGTCAAGGTCTGGATCAAGCTACAACAGTAGTCGGTCAAGATCTAGTTCTTCTGGTTCATATCGTTCTGGAAGCTCCGGGTCGAGATCCCGGTCCTCTTACTCCAGTGGAAGTCGAAGTAGCGGCGGCTCAAGGAGCTACTCCAGTGGTAGTAGAGGCGGAGGTTCTTCCAGTCGTTCGTCGGGAGGAAGTAGAAGCGGTGGCGGTCGTAGTGGTGGCCGAGGTGGTTTATAATAATTCCAAACAACAACAATCATGAAAAATATTAAGCTTATAGCAGTAAGCCTGTTATTCGTGGGTCTGATTCAACCCTCTACGGCCCAGTTTGGATACTACAACGACGCGTTGTTGTTTAGTCAGACACAGTTCAATGGTACTGCCCGAATACAGGGAATTGGAGGTGCACAAGTTTCATTAGGAGGCGATATTAGCGTGGCTAATTCCAATCCCGCTGGTCTTGGTTTCTTTAATAGAAGTGCTCTGACTTTCACGCCAGCATTTGATTTTCATTCTACAGATACAAGGTACCTGGGTGACAACAGCACAACATTTAAGAATAACTTCAATTTTGCCCAGGTTGGAGCGGTGTTTAATTACTCTAAAGGAGATATCGTTCAGGATAAATTCAAAGGAGGAAGTTTTGCCGTTTCCCTTAATCGAGTGAATAACTTCAATAACGAGTTGATGTATGATAGTCGCAACAACGAGAACTCAATTACCGATTCTTTCATTCAGAGATCAGGGACTCTTTTTCCAGACGAGTTAGGAGGGTTTAATGGAGTTGCCTATGATCATTTCTTACTGGAGGAGGCTGATTACAATACCGAATCCGATTTCATATTTCAGGATGAAAACGGTGATGTATTCATCTCACCCAATCTAGATGAAAATTCAGTGATTGGAGGCTATGCCTCTTTAGTTGGTGAATTTGAAGGAGTTTTACCCAGGCAAAATGAAGTCCTGAGAACTAGTGGTTCTCAATATCAATTGAACCTTGCGTGGGGTGGAAATTATGACGACTTCTTTTATTTTGGAGGAGGTGTTGGTATCAACTCCCTGAACTATACCATGCGTAGAAGCTATCTGGAGACTGAGTACCAGTTCGATGATGGCACTCCCGATGATCTTCTAAACTCGATTTCAATTTCAGATCGTCTGAGCATTAACGGAACTGGGATCAATATATCGTTTGGTGGGATTATACGTCCTGTTGATTTTGTAACTATAGGGGTTAACTACACGTCGCCGACATATTACGGATTACAGGAGGAGAATGTATATACCTTCGAGACCGACTGGAACCCCGGGTTTTTCTACGTGGCTGGGATCGATACCTTAGAGATGGGTTTCATCCGGACAGAGAGCGATATTTTTGTTTCCAATTATAATTTGAGGACACCAGCGAAGTTAAATCTCGGCGCCTCAGTGTTCCTTTCCAAGTATGGATTCATTTCTGCCGATGTGGAGTATATCGATTACAGTCGATCACAATTGAAATCTAACGATTTTGTAGTGACTGAGGACAATCAGGCGATACGTGACATCTACCAGGCAGTTTTTAACTACAGGCTTGGCGCAGAATTTCGTTACGAAGCCCTTCGATTTAGAGGGGGTTATAACTACATGGCTGACCCTTATAAAGACAATGCCTTTGATCGAAGTCGAAGCAGCTACTCACTAGGACTTGGCTATAGAACAAAAGACTACTTTGTTGATTTGGCAATAATTAACAGCATGCGCAACTCTGTATACAGTCCGTATGAACTTTTTGATGGTGAGAATTCTGTAGCACCGGAAGCTAGAACTGATAATCAGACAACGACCGTGGCATTGACCCTAGGATTTATATTCTGATTTAAGTAGATAAACTAAGTCATCTGTTGAATCGCTTTCTCTTAGAATGTACTTGCATTTGAGATAAAGCGGTTCTCTTTCATTAAAGAGTTGCTCCATCCTACTTTCATGATTCCCTTTTAGCAGTGGGCGATGTGTTGTGTTTGATACCCTCTGCTTTAATGTATGAAGAGATACTTCAAGGTAGACAGTGGTTCCTGTTTCGTTCATGATAGACATATTCTCATGAAAGCAAGGAGTGCCTCCACCCGTTGCTAACACAAAACTCTGATAGTGGCTGATCACTTTTAGCAATGCTTCGTGTTCCTTTTTTCGAAACAGCTCCTCCCCATCCTCTGTGAAAATCTCGGAAATTGACTTTCCTGATTCTTTTTCAATCTCTTCATCCAAATCAATGGAAGGCAAACCCAACCCCTGTCCGACACTCTTACTTAGTGTCGATTTTCCTGAACCGGGCATACCTATTAAAAAGACTTTCATGCTTACAATAACCTGGCAATTTCTGATGGTGAAGGTACATCGTTATAATGCCATTTGCCCAGCACCACGCCATCTTTTAGGAGAATCAGACCTGGACTGGATCTAATCATAGCTTTGATAACTGTGGAATCTACGAAGTAGAAGGGTTGATTCCATCCAAGGTTTTGTGCATAAGATTCATATTCTTCACCAGAATTTGAGGTCAGAGACCAAATCTCCACCCCTTTTACACTGGATAGTAATGTGGAAATTTTTTCATCTGATTTGTCCGATGTTTTGTTTATTGCTTGAACCAAAACCAGTAAGCGAGTACCCACCATGAGGTCATCCGTATACTCACCATCGTCATTCCATACAGCCAGATCAGTGATTTTCGGCTGTACTTCCGGGTTCAGAACTTTCATCGATTTGTAGGTATAGCTAGGGTCCGTTGGGTAGGTATCAAAGACAAACTCCTCTCCATCTTTTTCCATCACGTACTCATATAACAGTTCCCCGGATGGCAACATTAATTCTGGAATACTATTACCCACGGCATAGGATCTGAAATCAACAAAAGGTAGGTGTTGAATGGCCCAGATACATAGAAATACCATAACTGCCGTATCTCCCGTCATTATAATATTCTCCGTTCTGGAGTCAAACGTAGATTGATATAAGTTTTTATTGATGAATATTACAATGATCAACAAGAGTAAGATTATGTCCTTGAAAAAGGATTGCCATGGAGTTAATTTGATAGCATCTCCAAAGCATCCGCAATCAGTCACCTTGTTAAAGTATGCAGAGTAGAACGTTAGAAAGGTAAAGAATATGATTAGGCTGAGTAGTACCCATGAGGTTATTCTAATCTTATAGCCAATTATAAGGGCAATCCCAAGCATTACTTCCAGTACACTTAGGAAGACCGACAAAAACAACGCCGCAGGAATGAACCACTCAAAGAATGGAGCAAAATCATAGGCGAATACCTGAAAATACTCCTCCAGTTTAATGGCAGTGCCTACTGGATCATTCACTTTAATAATGCCGGAGAATATGAATAAAGCACCAACGAAGTACCTGGCAAATTCTCTAATAATCCTCATCTTATGCTCTTAACTTGATTAAACAAAAAATTGAATAATTGATCATATCCTGATAGTTTGCCTTAATACCTTCCGACACCAATGTCTTTCCTTCATTATCTTCAATCTGCTTTACTCTAAGCAATTTCATCAGTATAATGTCTGTCATTGAACTAACTCTCATCTCTCTCCAGGCTTCATCATAGTCGTGATTTTTATCAGTCAGTAAGTCGAGTGTTTCATCAACTGCCTTTTCATATTTTGGCTGTAATTCTTCCCAACTGATTTCCATTGGACTTTCAGTAGAGAGCTGTAATTGAATAATGGCAATTACACAATAGTTGATGATGCCAACAAATTCATTACTGACATCGTCATCTACTTTTTGAACTCCTTTCTCCTGAATACTTCGAATTCTTTGGGCTTTGATTAATATCTGGTCGGTAATAGAAGGAAGCCTGAGTACTCGCCATGCTGTACCATAATCCTTAGTTTTTTGCTCAAAAAGTGATTTGCACTCAGATATGATCTGGTCGTATGCTTGGATTGTGTCTTGTTTCAATGTAAAATCGTAACGTGTTGCAGTCGAGCTGCTAAATTAGTTATTCCATTCTCATTCAGTATATTTTGACGCATTCAAAAACAATCAGAATTAAGGGTAAACTCATTGATTTAGTTACGCCAAGGGTCATGGGAATCATCAATGTAACTCCTGATTCCTTTTTTGCAGGTAGCAGGTTCCGCGATGTTGATGTAATTGTGTTGAAAAGTAAAGATCTATTGGACGATGGAGCAGATATACTGGATATTGGAGGTTACTCATCAAGACCTGGCGCAGACCACATTTCAGAAGAGGAAGAGCTTTCCAGAGTAATTGAGCCAATTACTGAGATAAAAAAGATGTTTCCTGATTGCATCATTTCCATTGATACTTTTCGATCCAAAGTGGCGGAAAAGGCTCTATTGGCTGGTGCGGATATGATCAATGATATTTCTGGTGGACACCTGGATCCCAATATGTGGGATTTGCTAAAGGAAGTCAAGGTACCTTTTGTTGCCATGCATATGAAAGGAACACCACAGACTATGAAAAACCTGGCGCAATATGAAGATCTGGTTAAAGAATTGATTTCATACTTCTCAATAATCTTGGAGAAGGCCAATAGTATAGGTCTGAGTGACGTTATAATCGACCCTGGATTTGGGTTTTCAAAAGGTCCGAATCATGGATTCGAGTTATTAAACAATCTTGAATTGCTACAGATATTGGACCGTCCGATATTGGTCGGTGTGTCCAGGAAATCAATGATTTCGAAAACATTGCAAGTCTCTCCGGAGGAAGCTTTGAATGGGACGACGGTTTTAAATACGTTAGCTTTGTATAAAGGGGCAAATATTCTCAGGGTCCACGATGTTAAACCGGCTGTAGAAGTTTGTAAACTGATAACTAGACTAAGACCATCACTTTGATACTTGGATTTACCATAGGTTTTTTAGAAATACGATGGCTTGACATCCTCGATGTTTTGTTTGTGAGTGTTTTGCTCATACAGGTATACAAACTAATTAAGGGTAGTATCGCGATTAAGGTATTTCTGGGATTCATTTCACTGTATCTGCTCTTCGTATTGGTAAGGGCTGCAAACATGGAGTTGCTGACTAATATCCTGGGTCAATTCATGGGAGTAGGTGTACTGGCCTTGCTGATTATATTTCAGCAGGAAGTACGAAAATTTCTGTTGATGCTCGGGAAAACAACTGTATTTGACGAGAAGAACTTCATTAGAAATATCCGTTTCTGGACGTCAAATGGATTGAGAAGATATGAGATCACACCGATTGTAGATGCATTGAAGGCACTGGCCGGCACCACTACAGGAGCTTTACTTGTTATTTCCAGGAATTCAGAACTAAAATTCTACGCGGATTCAGGAGATCGGATGGATTCATTGATTTCCAAGCGCTTATTAATTTCCATTTTCAATAAGTACAGTCCCTTACACGACGGAGCGATTATCATTCATAATGGACGTATCGTGGCTGCAAGGTGCATTTTGCCGGTAACTGAGCGGGATAATATACCAGCGAATCTTGGTTTAAGACATAGAGCAGCTATAGGAATGTCTGAGGCCACAGACGCTCTAATACTAGTGGTTTCAGAAGAGACGGGCCAGATTTCTGTATGTAGGAACGGAGAAATCACTCTGAATCTGTCTACCACAGAACTTAGAGAGGAGGTTTATAAATACTTATTTGAAGAGTCGGAATCGACTAAATCTACTGAAGAGGCAACTGCTGAGACTGAAGCTAGCTAATAACCTCAAGTTTCCTACCTACCTCAGTAAATGCGTCAATTGCCCTATCAAGGTGCTCTTTCTCGTGGACAGCTGATAGTTGGACCCGAATTCTCGCTTGACCTTTGGGAACCACCGGGTAATAGAATCCAATTACGTATATACCTCTATCCAATAATTCAGAAGCCATTTTTTGAGACAATACTGCATCGTATAGCATGATGGGGACAATGGCATGATCTCCTGGTTTAATATCAAATCCAGCATCAGTCATTTTGGAACGAAAGTATTTGGTGTTTTCCTCTAGCTTATCCCTTAGTTGGGTGGTCTCGCTAAGCATATCAATTACCGCAATGGATGCCCCCGTTATCGATGGTGCCAGGGTATTTGAGAATAGGTAAGGACGAGAACGTTGTCTAAGTATATCAATGATTTCTTTTTTACCCGAGGTAAATCCACCGGAGGCTCCACCGAGTGCTTTCCCCAAAGTACCTGTAATGATATCAACCTTGTCCATTACCCCACAATATTCATGAACACCTCTTCCTGTTTTACCCATAAAACCAGTTGAATGACATTCATCGGTCATCACAACTGCGTCGTATTTTTCTGCTAGTTCACAGATTTTGTCCAACTGCGCAATCGTTCCATCCATTGAAAAAACTCCATCGGTTACAATGACCTTACATTTCGCGCTGGAAGCTTCCTGGAGCTTTCTTTCCAGGTCTTCCATATCATTATGTTGGTAACGAAGTCTTTGTGCTTTACATAAACGCACACCGTCGATTATTGAAGCATGATTCAAAGAATCGGAAATAATCGCATCTTCCGGGCCAAGTAAGGGTTCAAAAACTCCACCATTGGCGTCAAAAGCGGCAGCATATAAAATCGTGTCTTCCATCCCCAGGAAATCGGATATTTTCTGTTCAAGTTGTTTGTGTATATCCTGGGTACCACAGATAAATCGGACAGATGACATTCCATAACCATGTGTATCAATTGCTGTTTTGGCTGCTTCTACTACCTTGGGGTGTGATGATAATCCAAGGTAATTGTTTGCACAGAAATTAATTACTTCTTTGCCGGAGTCAAGTTTGATTACCGCATCCTGAGGTGAGGAGATAACTCGTTCTTCCTTATATAAACCCGCCTCTTTAATTGATGAGATTTCTGTTTTTAATTTTTCTTGTAGGGAATGGTACATTTTACTTTCTTATTCGGGGTTTGATTTTGGGTTTAGCTTTTGGAGCGACATTTGAAGAATTATCAGATTCCATTGTGGAAATTGGAAACTTTCGACGAATCGGGTTGATTAAGAAGAGCTTCTGTGCTGTGAAACTCATCGGACTAACCTGATTGAAAAAAATTTCTAATTCTTTATATGTATCCGCTTCCGTTTTTTGGAACTTCAGGGGGTCAATTTTCTTGGAAATAAGATATTCTTCGAACTCGGTCATAAACTGGTAAAGTTAACGCCATTAGCATTTTATTTTTCCACCTTCATCTTGGTAGTTTTGCAAGAACATTCTACTCAACACCCCATTGATGAATAAAATTCTTGTTACAGGTGCTGGCGGTCAGCTGGGTACCGAGCTGGTTTCTGAATTAAGGACAGTCTTTGGTTTTGACTCTGTAATCGCCTCAGATATTAAGTCGAAAGAGGAGACCGGTATTGATGGCCCATTCATACAATTAGATATCAGGAATTTTGATCAATTAAAATCACTGGTTGAGGAGAAGAGAATTACCCAAATCTATCATTTGGCAGCTATTTTGTCAGCAAAAGGCGAAGATAACCCACTTACATCCTGGGACATTAATATGAAAAGTCTATTAAATGTTCTTGAAGTTGCTCGATTGGATAGTGTGGAAAAAGTGTTTTGGCCAAGCTCTATAGCTGTTTTTGGACCTGATACACAAAAGGACAAAACACCACAAGTCACACTGACTAATCCCGTCACTGTTTATGGAATAAGCAAACTTGCGGGTGAAAGATGGTGTGAATATTATCATAATCGTTTTGGAGTTGACGTCCGTAGCCTTAGGTATCCGGGATTAATTGGTTATGGGGCCTTACCCGGTGGAGGAACTACGGACTATGCAGTAGATATTTACCACAAAGCAATCGAAGGTTCAGACTTTGAGTGTTTTCTCAGTGAGGACGCAACACTTCCGATGATGTATATGCGGGATGCCGTGAAAGCTACTATCCAATTGATGGAGGCTAATTCAAAGGAATTGTCAGTAAGGTCAAGTTATAATATTGCTGCAATGTCCTTTTCACCACAACAGATTTACGAAGAAATTCGACTTCATTTTCCAGACTTCAGGATAGAATACAAACCCGATGATCGACAGAAAATAGCAGAAGGTTGGCCTAGAAGTATTGACGATAATATGGCAAAATCTGATTGGAATTGGAGTCCTCAATTTGATCTTTCGCTGATGACTTTGGATATGATAAAGAACATACGGCTACAAAAAGAAAAGATATAGATTGGTCATACTTTAAATCAAACCTGTCTCAATGAAAAACTTATTAACTGAAGAAAAGGACAATTGCTTACTTCTAACCGTTAATCGTCCTGATAAACTAAATGCCTTGAGCCTCGACACGCTTTCGGAATTGAAAAGTGTTTTCGAATCAATACCTGAGAGGAAGGAGGTGAGAGGAGTAATTCTTACAGGATCCGGGGAAAAGGCATTTGTAGCAGGGGCCGACATATCTGAATTTCAGGACTTAACGGAGATCAACGCAAGAAATTTTTCTGAAAGCGGTCAGGAAATTTTCCAAATGATTGAATCTTGTCCGATACCCGTGATTGCTGTCGTCTCCGGGTTTGCATTAGGTGGTGGCTGTGAATTGGCAATGGCTTGTCACATGCGAATAGCCACAGAATCCGCTCGTTTTGGGCAACCTGAAGTAAACCTTGGAATTCTCCCTGGTTATGGAGGAACACAAAGATTACCGTTATTGATAGGAAAAGGAAGAGCAATTGAATTCACTTTGTCGGCAGATATGATAAATTCTGAAAAAGCCTTAGAGTGGGGACTTGTGAACTACGTGTATTCCGATAAAAACGCTGCTATTGAGGCTGCTTTCGATCTACTTAAGAAAATTGGAACGAAAGCGCCGATTGCGGTAGAGTTATCGATTCAGGCGATCAATGCCGCCACCGACCCCTCTGCTGATGGATATACTGTTGAAGCGAATGCTTTTGCTAAATGCTGTGGAACAGATGACTTTAAAGAAGGTGCACAGGCATTTCTTGAGAAAAGAAAAGCCAATTTCAAAGGTTCGTAGTTTATTACGCATCAAATTAGAGAGGTTTATCGTTAATTTGTGAATGATGGAAGTCTGAACAAATCAGATTGGCGGAGTTTGAACTGCGTTTTATAGAGCGTTTCCATAATTATTCCACTAGGTAACCGACGAGGTACAAATAATGAGAATCATAACGATTTTGTTGGCTGGGGTGTTTTTCCTCATGTGCGATGGTGCAATTGGGCAAAGTCGGAAAAAGAAAAGTGAGGAACCACCTAAGGTTTCAAAGGATCAGGCGCTAAAGGCAGAAAGTACCTTCATAGAGGCGGAAAAACAGTTAATACTCGAAAACTACACCAAGGCATACGATCTATTTCTGCTGGCCGATGAGTTGAACCCCAATAACGCGGCAATTCAATACAAATTGGCTGAGGTTCTAGTGAAGAACGGTGAATTTGACAAGAGTCTGAGTCATATTCAAAAGGCGATTGAACTCGACGGACAGAATAGATACTACTACTTGTACAAAGCTGAGATTCTTAAAATCACAAATGACTTTATGGGTGCCGCTCGAGTGTATCAAGATCTCATGTCCAAGATCCCCGGCAACAATAAGTATTTATATGAGTTGGCCTCCATCTACATGTTTGAAGGCAACTGGGATAGGGCGCTAAAGACCTACCTTGAAATCGAAGAGGAGTTCGGAGCTAGTCATGATATAATGCTGGAAAAGCAGAAAATATATTTAAGAAACAACGACATGCAGTCTTTAACCAAAGATTGGGACTCTTTCATCGCGCAAAACCCGGGTTCTCCTACTTATACCCTGGAGTTCTGTAATGTTCTGATTGCTAATGACATGATTGAGGAGGCTAAAAAGAGATTGGATGGTATCCGAACTGAATATCCGGATAACAAACAAGTCTTCCTGTTACTATCAGAGATCGAAAGGCAGCAAGACAATTATCAGGAGGCTCTGGAATTACTTTCCGAACCACTTAATTCAATGGTGATTGATATTGAAGTTAAAATTCAGTTACTCGGAAGGTATATGGATAGTGAGGACCCTGAAATAATTCAAGTGCTGGAGAACCGCATTTCTGATTTAGTAAATTTTCATGCTGAGAGTTTCAGGGTATTGGCCTTTGCCGGTGATTTTCATTTGGAGAATGGATCTTCAGAAAGCGCTCTTGAACACTATTTGAGAGCGGTTCGGGTAAGTCCCGGCAATTATTCTGTCTGGCAGAATATAATCAACCTGGAAGCGGAAGCTGGTCTTTACGATAGTCTATTGGAACATTCGGAAGAGGCACTCGAATACTTTCCTAATCAATCAATATTCTATTATTTCAACGGGTTTGCTAACTACATTAAAGAGAACTACAAAAGAGCGGCATATTCTCTTGAACAGGGGAAAAAGTTCACCAACGATCCCGGATTATTAACTGTTTTTTACGGACAATTAGGAGATGTTTACCATAGTCTTGATGATAATTCCAAATCGGATGAGGCATACGAATCGGCATTAATTAATGATCCGACAAATTTTCATGTCCTGAACAACTACAGCTACTACCTTTCCCTTCGAGGAGAAAAGCTAGACGAGGCATTGAAGATGTGTGAAAAACTGATTAGTAACAATCCTGAAAATGGCACATATCTTGATACGTATGGTTGGGTTCTTTATGTGTCTGGAGACTATCAGAAAGCGGCTGAGGTTTTGAAGAAAGCTCATGAGCTCCTTGAAGACGGAACAATAACTGAACATTATGGAGATGTGCTCTTCAAACTAGGAAAGGTAGATCAAGCCATAGAAAAGTGGGAACAGGCCCGGGAACAGGGAGGTACCAGTGAAAATATTGATAAAAAAATATCGGATAAGAAATTATATGAATAAGGTAACGATTCTGCTTTTAGCAATTGTGCTTCTGGCTGGTTGTAGCAGGAGGGGAATTGGATTTCGATCAGATCTGGAAGTTGACCCTTTTGATTTTCAGTTTTTTACGGCGAAGGCAAAAATAACATTTGATGATGGTGCAAGGGAGTTGTCCGGTGCAGCCAATGTGAGGGTTCAAAAGGATTCGGCCATTTGGATGTCCATTTCACCTGGTCTTGGAGTGGAGGTAGCACGCCTTTTTATATCACCAGATAGTATTTTCTTTCTCGACCGCATCAATAAAAAGGTGCTAAAACTAAGTTTTGAGCAAATCAGTAATGAATATGATTTTGATATCAATTACAACCTGGTTGAATCGATTGCTATTGGAAACCTCATTTATCCTTATAGAAGAGAGAGTCTCACCAGGTTGGAGAATGGTTTGACCTACAGTCAGGATTTCGACAACTATTCTTTTAGGAATTATATCGGGAATGAATCACGAAAACTAGAAAGTCTCATGGTGAGAGACTTGGAGACAAATACCAGTATTTCGGTAAATTACGGTGAATTTAAAGAGGTAGGCGAAGAGATTTTTCCTTTCACCATTAAAGCTGTACTGGACTTTGCCGGTGGAGATAAAAAACCGACAAATATTTCAATTGGATTTAACAGAGCTCAGATCGAAAATGAACCTCTCAAGTTCCCGTTTGATATACCCGAAAGGTATAAGGTTCTGTAGTCTATTTTTCATTATTCTCTTTCTATGTTCGACTCCGCTTTTGGCCCAAAAGACCAAAAGTCAGTTGGAAAAAGAGAAAAACGAGAATCTTAGAAAAATTGCTGAAGCAGAAAAAATCCTGTCAGAAACTGAGTCAGAAAAAAAGGCCACAATTGGTCAACTGACGGCAATTAATCAGCAAATCAATGCGCGTTTGGGTTTGATCAATGCGCTGAATGAAGAGGTAGTTCTGTTGGATGAGGAAATTGACGACCTCACCATTGTAGTGCAATCCCTTCAGAGAGATTTGACAAACCTCAAGGATGAGTATGCTCAAATGGTTTACTCGTCATATAAATCCAGCTATGGCTTCAATGTTCTGACTTTCTTGTTTTCAGCTTCCACGTTTAATCAACTTTACATGCGGTTAAAATACCTCGAGCAATATTCGGAGGCACGTATGATGCAAGCGAATCAAATTCAAGAAGTAACCAAAGCGTTGAATACCCAGCGGGAGGAAGTGCAGATAAAAAGGGATGAACAGACCAAATTACTTGAACAGCAAATTCTGGAGAATCGAAAGCTGGTGAGTCTAAAAAACCGTCAGAATCGGTTGATAGCGGAGCTGAACCAAAAAGAATCGGAATTAAGAAAAGAAATGGCGGATCGTAAAAAGTCGGTTGAGAGATTAGACCGACTAATTGCTGATTTAATTGCTGCCGAACTAGAGAGGTCCAGGAATATGTCTTCCACTGCAATTGCCGACGTTGAAGCTATTTCATCATCATTTGAGCAAAACAGGAGGAAGTTACAATGGCCTGTTGCATCCGGGTTTGTTTCCTCAAAATTTGGAAAACAACCTCATCCGGTATGGAAGAATGTTTTAATAAACAACACAGGTGTTGATATTCAAACCAATAAAGATGAAGATGTCATGACCGTATTCGAGGGGGAAGTGAAGACGAAGGCATTTGTTCCCGGAATGAATAATGTGGTGATTGTCAAACATGGGAACTACTACACCGTATACTCTAGACTGAAGGAAGTCAATGTAGAGAAAGGGCAGAAACTTAGGGCAACAGATGTTATTGGAAAAGTCCACACCAATACGGAAGGAATTTCTGAAGTGCACTTTGAGGTCTGGAGGAATACCGAGAAACTAGACCCCGAAAAGTGGTTGTCTAACTAAAGGTTCAACCTTTTTATCTCTATCTTTGGATAATTAAAAGGATTAATAAGGACTTTTATACCTTTATAAGTTCGATACAAAATAATAGTTAGATGAATACTGTATTAGCATTTGGTATGCCAGGAGGCTGGGAATGGATTGTCATCGTGTTATTCGTTGTGATCTTTTTTGGAGCTAAGAAGATACCTGAAATAGCAAGAGGATTGGGTAAAGGCATCAGAGAGTTTAAGGATGCTACTAAGGAAATCAAGCAAGAAATCGAAGAAGGGTCAAAACCGGAAGAGAAAGCTACCAAGAGTTGAATCGATATTCTTCTTTTCGCGAAGTCCAATCGGATATCGCGAGCCAATCAACTACCTGCATTGATTTAGTTGAGTATTATCTGGATAGGATCAATGCTCAAAACCCTAAGATTAACGCCTTTTTGGAGGTCTTTGAAGATGAAGCCCGTCAACGTGCCGGTGAAATCGATCAGAAAATACAAGAAGGAAGGGCTGGCAAACTAGCCGGTTTTGTAATTGGGATCAAGGACCTTTTTTGCTATAAAGGTCATACGTTGACATGCAGTTCCAAAATTCTTGACGGATTTGAAAGTTTGATAACCGCTACATGCATTCAGCGATTATTGGACGAAGATGCCATCATTATTGGTCGTCAAAATTGTGATGAGTTTGCTATGGGATCATCAAATGAAAACTCGGCCTACGGTGACACACTAAATCCAATCGATACCAAACGTGTCCCTGGTGGTTCTTCAGGTGGTTCTGCAGCGGCGGTAGCAGCAGATATGTGCCTGGCATCTATTGGTTCAGATACTGGAGGGTCCATACGACAACCTGCCGCTTTTTGTGGTATTATAGGGTTCAAACCCAACTACTCGCGTATATCCCGTTACGGTCTAACTGCTTATTCCAGTTCGTTCGATACAGTAGGCACCTTAACCCATTCCTTGGAGGACGCGGCCATATTGGTGGAAATCATGGCCGGTAAGGATGTTAATGACAGTACCTCCTCTTCGAAACTCCTGAATCCAGTCAATTGGGATGAAAAGTTAGATAATAGTAAAATCGCCTTAATTCAAAACTATCGAGGGGCACAGGGTGTAGACAAGCAAGTTGAGAAAGTCTTCGAATCGACAGTAAAAAAATTGGAAGCTAAGGGACATCTCTTTGAAGAAATCGACTTTCCATATGTAGATTATTTGCTTCCGACCTACTACATACTAACCTCTGCTGAGGCTAGTACAAATTTGTCGAGGTATGACGGAGTAAGATATGGATTCCGGGCTCAGGACGCAGTCGAGCTTGAGGCCATGTACAAAAGATCCAGAACACAGGGTTTTGGGGCAGAGGTCTTGCGAAGGATTTTGCTAGGTACTTTTGTATTGTCTGCCTCTTATCACGATGCCTTTTACACGAAGGCCCAGAAGACTCGTCAACTAATAAAAGACTTCACACTGAGAGTATTTGAGGACTACGATTTCATTATGATGCCTACTACACCTACTCCAGCATTCAAGATTGGAGAGAAAACTAAGGATCCGGTAGAAATGTACCTCTCAGATCTTTTCACCGTGCAGGCTTCTATGGCAGGACTGCCGGCTGTCTCTATGCCAGTGAGCGGAGAAGATTTTCCAGTTGGAATGCAAGTCATAGGTCCTGAGTATCAGGAAAATAAACTGTTGAGATTTTCAAAAGAACTTGAGAGCATATAATTTTCACTCATGCAAAGGATTCTCATTCTCTTAGCCGTATGCTCATTCTACCATATTGTAGAGGCGCAGGACGTAGTTGAATACGACTATATTCCGGATGCTACCTATGAAGAGATTAACACTCGGTTGGCGGAATTACAAACAGAAATACCCTTGCATTACAATGAAAAGGTTAAGGGATTTATCGATTATTTCACTGTTAGAGATCGTGAGTATAGCCGAGGTATTCTGAACAGAAAAGATCAATATTTCCCTCTCTTTGAGAAGTATCTTGCCAAGTATAATATGCCGGATGAAATCAAGTATCTCAGTATTGTTGAATCTGGCCTAAAACCCAATGCAGTTTCCGTTGCAAGTGCGGTTGGATTATGGCAGTTCATATCTTCAACCGGCAAGATCTATGGATTAAAAAACAATTGGTATGTTGACGATCGCATGGATCCGGAGAAAGCTACGGACGCGGCGTGTAGACACCTACTCGACTTATACAGGATGTTTGATGATTGGGAGCTTGCACTGGCAGCATATAACTGCGGACCTGGAAATGTACGAAAAGCAATAAGGAGAAGTGGATACAAGGATGAGTTCTGGGAAATATACAGGTATCTTCCCCGGGAAACGCGTTCTTACGTCCCTCAATTTGTGGCGATGATTTATACCCTTAACTATGCTGAGGAGCACAATCTATATGCGGATGATCCATTTATTTTACCGGAGTATGATACTATCCTTGTTAGCCAGTATTTTCACCTGGAAACGTTCGCCAATCAACTGGATTTATGTGTGGATGACTTACTGTTACTCAACACAGATATTAAAAGAGGTGCTTTGCCTGAAGGTACTGTCAACCATGTGCTCAAAATTCCAGTCGATCTAAAGGAATACGTAGTGACAAACAGGTCGGCATTGTATGATACAGCAGGAAAAGTCGGGAAAGCCGAACTTGAATACCTGGCAAGAAACATGCCTGGAAGTACTTATGGGCGTACGAAGATGACTTACCGAGTTCGAAGCGGGGATGTATTGGGGACCATAGCTCAAAGGCATAATGTAAGAATTTCGGATCTTAAAAAATGGAATAATCTATCATCAAATCTGATTAGGGTAGGTCAGCGATTAAATATTTGGGTGCTACCCGCATATTCAAGCAGTACTAAGGACCTATATGCTACTGCCAGAACATCGGTCACCTCCTATGAACAAGCTATAGGCAAGACAACCAGGTACGAAGTAAAGCCAGGTGATACACTTTGGGAAATATCAAAGAGTACCAAAGTCAGTGTTGAAAAAATTAAGAAACTAAATAACCTCCGGACCAATACCATTCATGCTGGGCAGCAATTGGTGATTGGTATTGACTGACAGAGAATAATATGAAGAATTTCTTTTTACTCATCCTGGTATCGATTCTTTTCTTCAGTTGCAAAAAAGGCGAGAAGGGCGCATTGGAGAAGGAGTTCATGCCTACCGCGCGAGGTGATATTGGGGAGATTATCCTGGTGATGGATTCTACTCAATATGCAGGAGGCCTGGGAGATAAGGTGAAAGAAGTCTTTCGAGAACCGATGAAAGGCCTTCCCCAGGATGAACCCATGTTTAAACTTGGAAAGGCTTCTCCCAAGAGACTGAATTCGATCCTCCGATCTGCTACCAATATGATTTTTGTGATGACTCTTGATAGCAAGACCTCGGAAAGCAATGTAATGCGAGGGTTTTTTACCGATCAATCGTTGAAGACCATCCAGCGAGACACGTCGATTTTCATGAGCGTTAGAAGAGACGAATATGCGAGAGGTCAGATTGTTCTCTATCTCTATTCCACCGAAGAAGAAATTCTCATTTCCAAACTAGAGAAAAACAAAGATCGGCTGCAGGAGTTGTTCGAATCAGTAGAGCGAGATCGGCTAAGGAAAAGACTTTTTACTGAAAGAGAAAATCAGACGGAAGCTGTGATAGAAGAAGACCATCCCTTTTCAATTCAGATTCCATATGGTTGGGATTTAGCCAAGAATAGTAAAAACTTCGTATGGTTACGATTTCTGGAGGCAGATAAGGAAAAAAACGTATTCGTTTACTACGAACCTTATCGCGATGTTGAGGTCTTTAATGACGTCACCCGATTGAGAGACCGTATTACAGAAAATAACCTTAGAGATTCCCAAAAGCCTTCAATCTTTATTACTAGGCAGGAAAGGGCTGACATAAGGGCAGTCCATACGCAGACTGTAAATTTTAACGGCCGTTACGCAATAAAGGCCCGCGGATTATGGAAAATCAGTGATAACTCAGGAGGTGGTCCCTATGTTAGTTATACCTTGGTTGATGAGGAACAACAGATGATCTACTACATTGAAGGATACGTGTATTCACCAGGGACTGATAAGAAAAACTTCATCAGGGAATTAGATACGATTCTCTCTACCTTTACCACCGAAGAAAAATCTTCCTAACATTACATGGCGGCGAAAATCCGAAAGAAAGAGGCCCTGGATTTCCATGAATCCAGTCCCCAGGGTAAAATTGAAGTTAGACCCACCAAACCTCTCAGTACACAACATGATCTTGCCCTGGCCTACTCCCCCGGTGTTGCTGAACCTTGCCTGGAAATAGCGGAAAACAGGCAGGACGTCTATCGATACACCGCAAAAGGAAATCTTGTTGGGGTTATTTCAAACGGTACGGCGGTTCTGGGCCTGGGTAATATTGGTCCGGAGGCTTCCAAACCTGTGATGGAGGGCAAGGGAGTGTTATTCAAAAAATTTGCGGGAATTGACGTTTTCGATATCGAAGTGGACGAGAATGATCCAGATAGGTTTATAGAAATCGTAAAATCTCTTGAACCCACTTTTGGTGGAATTAACCTGGAAGACATCAAGGCACCGGAGAGCTTCAAAATCGAGCAGGAATTACGTGATAAGATGTCAATTCCTGTGATGCACGATGATCAACATGGTACTGCCATCATTTCAAGTGCTGCTCTCATCAACGCCCTTGAGGTAAATGGGAAGAAGATTGAAGAAATAAAAATTGTTGTCAGTGGAGCAGGAGGAGCGGCATGCGCATGTACTGATTTGTATATTTCACTAGGTGCTCGTAAGGAGAATATTCTGATGGCAGATTCCAAAGGAATAATCAGAGCAGACCGTGAGCGGTTGGATCCGGTGAAGGCAAACTACGCTACTGATCTTAAGATTGACACGTTAGAAGATGCCTTAAAGGGTGCGGATATGTTCCTTGGATTGTCGGTAGCAGATATCATGACCCCTGATATGCTCAAGTCAATGGCAAAAAATCCTATCGTTTTTGCTCTGGCGAACCCAAACCCGGAGATAGCCTATCCACTTGCGATGAAAACGCGAGATGATGTTATCATGGCCACCGGGCGTTCGGATCATCCCAATCAGGTCAATAACGTATTGGGATTCCCATATATCTTCCGTGGTGCACTGGATGTGAGATCAAGAGCAATCAATGAGGAAATGAAACTGGCAGCTGTTCGAGCAATTGCAAAACTGGCAAAAGAACCTGTCCCGGAAATGGTTCTTAAGGCTTATGGCTCAGAATCAATGAAATTCGGTAGTAGCTATCTGATTCCCAAACCGATTGATCCTCGTCTAATCACGACAATCTCTCCTGCTGTGGCAAAAGCTGCTATGGATACCAAAGTATCAAGGATTGAGATAAAGGATTGGGAAGCCTATAATCTTGAATTGGAAAGAAGAATAGGCATAGACCATCGTTTGATTTCTCGTATTGTCTCAAGAGCCCGTCGCGATCCAAAAAAACTGTTGTTTGCTGAGGCAGATGATCTGACTATTCTTAAGGCCGCCCAAATGACTATTGACGAAAATGTGGCTGAACCTATTCTTCTTGGTAATAAAGAGAAGATCCGAAAGATTGCCGAGAAAGCAGAACTTCATGACATATTGGACTGTCAGATTATTAACCCAGACAACGATCGAGCAAAAAGGGTGGAATTCGCCGGGGAATACTTCAAGCTCAGACAGAGAAAAGGGATTACTAAACACCTTGCGAAAAAAGCAATGAGTAGTCGCAATTTCTTCGGCTCGATGATGGTCAGGTTAGGTGAAGCTGATGCATTACTGTCAGGACTTTCAAGCGATTACCCAAGAACTATTCTTCCCGCACTTCAAATCATAGGAGTAGAAGAAGGCGTCAACCGGGTGGCGGGTATGTATATTATCAGTAATTCAAGTGGCAACTACTTTTTTGCCGATACCACGGTGAATAGGGAACCAACAGCTGAGGAGCTAGTGGACATCATAGGTCTTACTGCAAGAGCTGTTCGTTTTTTCGATGCTGAGCCGCGAATGGCTGGGTTGTCATATTCCAATTTTGGTTCTGCCGGAGGCCGAATTCCAAACAAGATGGCGGAGGCGGTGGCCAAAGCCAAGCAGAAATGGCCAGACTTGGTAATTGATGGAGATATCCAGGCGAATGTTGCGCTCAACAAGAAATTGCTGAAAGAGAACTACCCATTTAGTGACCTAGCTGGCACCTCCGCTAACACATTGATCTTTCCTAATCTCGAATCTGGGAATATTGCCTATAAATTGATGATTGAGATAGGAGCCGCTGAAGGTATTGGGCCTGTACTCATGGGCATGAAGAAACCTGTTCATGTTTTACAAGTTGGTAGTTCAGTTAGAGAGGTATTCAATATGGCAGCGATTTCGGTAGTAGATGCACAAATTTCTAACCAAAAAGGAAAGAAATGATTTCATTCGTAGAAGGAGTTATTGATACCAAGGATCCAACCCATGTGATCATCAATGTCGGAGGTATAGGTTATGAGATAAAAATCTCACTCAATACCTACAGTCAAATCAAAGAGCTTAATGAAGTCCGTCTAAATACACATTTTCATGTCAAGGAAGATGCACAGACTCTATATGGGTTTTTTGAGATTTCTGAAAGACGACGATTTCAAGACTTGATCTCCATAAGCGGGGTGGGCCCAAGTACAGCATTAATGGTGCTTTCTTCATTAAGTCCTAGCGAACTTCAGGCAGCCATTGCACATGAAGATGTTCGAACAATCCAGGGGGTAAAAGGTATAGGCGGTAAGACGGCGCAAAGGATAGTCCTCGAGTTGAAAGATAAGATGAAAAAAGAGGGATTACTGGATAAAATACCCGATTTTGCACCCCAAACCAACAATACTTTGCTAACTGAAGCGTTATCCGCTCTGACAACCTTAGGGATCAGTAAACCTGCAGCCGAAAAAACTCTTAAGGCTATACTTAAAGAAGAGGGAGATTTGAAGCTGGAGGAACTGATCAAGTTAGCACTAAAGAGAGCCTAGAAGAATACATTTTCTTGAAGGATTGGACCAACATACGCAGCCTTGGTGTGCTCGGGCTATTGCTCGGCATATGTCCAATTGAATCCTTTGGAGACCTATATCAGCAAGTCCCGAAGGATACAACAATCACTAAACAGGATAGCGTTTATACACCAAGTAAAACCCCCACATACGAACCGGATTATCGATTTGGAGATCCGTTTTCAAGTCAAAGTCTACAGTCTTCATCTTCCTTACTACTTAAGGATCCGTCGGAACTGGATGTTGAGGTAGAATTCGATTCTACTGTGAATTATTCCATTTATGAAAAGATAGGGAGTACCAACTTCAGACCGGCTACTTCAATGTCCTTCGAGGAGTTTGACAGATTCAATGATCAACAGATTGTAAATGATTATTGGAGGGAGCAATCTGCAGGACTGGACGGAGAAAGCGCGGTGAGTGGCAGACGACTTTTGCCTCGCTTATATGTCAGTCCCGTATTTGATCGAATTTTTGGTGGTTCTTATGTCGACATTCAACCTACAGGTTTCGTAAATCTTGATTTTGGTGGGTTAATTCAGAATATCGATAATCCTCAAGTGCCCGAGCGCCAAAGAAGAAATGGTGGGTTTAATTTCAATATGCAAATAAGCTCCAATGTTGTAGGTAAAATAGGCGAGAAGCTGGCTGTCACGTTTAACTACGACAACAATAACACCTTTGATTTCCAAAACGATTTAAAGGTTGAATACACAGGTTTTGAAGAAGACATAATTAAGAAAATTGAAATAGGCAATGTGAGTATGCCGGTTTCAAATAGCCTAATGAGTGGTGCTCAATCACTTTTTGGAATCAAAACGCAATTGCAGTTCGGGCGTTTGTATGTGACAGGTATTGCCTCCAGTCAACGTGGAAGAAATGAAGTGATCAATATACAAAACGGGGTGGATGAAAGGCAATTTGAGATTAGAGCATCCATGTACGACGAGAATCGTCACTTCTTTTTGGGTCACTTTTTCCGTGAGAACTATGAAGCCTGGCTATCAGGATTACCTCAGATTATCTCTGGAGTAAACATCACCAGGGTGGAGGTCTACAGTATCAATAGGAACAACAACACCGCAACAACCCGCAATTTTCTGGCCCTTATGGATCTCGGAGAAGGTCAAAGAATATCAAATGATCAAATATCATCTCAGGGAATAATCCCCACCAGTAACAATGCGAACAACCTCTTTAACAGTATACAAGGGGACGAGGCCTTCAGAGATCCCGAAGGTGTAAATCAACTATTGGAAGATCGCTTCGGAATGGTCGAATCACGGGACTACGTTAAGGTCACTACAGCCCGGAAACTAGACTTGTCTGAATATCGATTTGACGAAAGACTTGGATATGTTACGCTACTTCGGAGACTTCAAAACGATGAAGTCCTTGCTGTTTCTTATGAGTATACCTACAATGGACAAGTGTATAAGGTTGGGGAATTAACTGAAGACTACCAGGGACTTCCTGATAATCGCATGATCTATCTGAAAATGTTGCGTCCGAACCAGATCAACATTAATGAGCCCACCTGGGATCTCATGATGAAAAACATCTACAATTTGAGTAGCGGGCAAATCAACAGAGAAGGGTTCACATTAAGAGTTCATTATAGGGACGACCGAACAGGTATCGATAACCCGTCGCTTCATGAGGGAAGGTTAACAAAGGATATTCCTCTCTTACAATTATTGGGACTGGATCAGTTGAATTTGAATAATGACAGACAACGAGATGGAAACTTTGACTTCATTGAAGGAGTGACGATTGATACCAGGAATGGTAACATAATATTTCCTGTGCTTGAACCTTTTGGAAAGACTTTGCGAGAATCATTCGATCCGGGTGAAACGGCTTTGATAGATAAGTATGCCTATGATACCCTGTATCGAACAACAAGGATAGATGCCGAGCAAGTTGCTTCTAAAAACAAATTTTTTATTCTTGGCAAGGTTAGTGGCGGCTCCACCTCAGACATTGTTTTACCTGGTATCAACATAGCTCCGGGATCAGTTGTAGTGCTTGCCGGTAATACACCATTAACTGAAGGCATCGACTATGCAGTTGATTACAATTTGGGCCGTGTTCGGCTACTCAATCAGGGGGTCCTCAATTCTGGTAAAAACATTCAAATTTCCTACGAGAAAGCGGACTTATTCAATTTTCAAACCCGATGGCTCACGGGTGTTCAGTTTGATTACGTACTAAACGAAAAATTCAATGTTGGTGCCACTTTACTAACTCTGAATGAACGACCAGGAGGCTTAACTCGATTCAGCATTGGTGACGAACCAACAAAAAATACAAAGTACGGTGTGAACGTAAATTACCAGGAGGATTTGCCGTTCATGACTAAGTTTCTGGATGCATTACCATTGATCAATACGAAGGAGATGTCTAGTATGACATTGACTGCCGAATTTGCTCAAATGAGACCAGGGACGTCTAATATTGTACAAGGCGAAGGAACCTCCTACATCGATGACTTTGAGAATGCAATCACGCCCATTGGATTAGGAGGATGGGCAAATTGGCGACTGGCATCAACACCTACAACTCAGGCTGAGTCTTTTGATCAGAGATCCACATCCGGTCCACTTGGCGTGAACGACCGTAGAGCAAAATTAGCCTGGTATACGATAGATAATACGGTTTTTTATCAAGCTCAAGGTAACAGGAGACCAGATAATATCTCGGAAGATGATCTGTTAAATCATTATATCAAGCCCATTTATCCGCAAGACATTTTTCAACAGCAGGATCGTACTTTGGTTCAAATCAATGAGCCAACATTGGATCTCGCATATTTCCCACGGGAAAGAGGTCAGTACAATTATAATACTCAACTAGATGGTACAGGTCGTTTAACAAACCCAAGGAACAACTGGGCGGGGATCACGAAAGCAATTACCAATGAAGTGGATTTTGACAAGACCAATGTCGAATATCTTGAATTTTGGTTGATGGATCCTTTTGTTGGAGCTTTTGACGGGGATCCATTAGGACGTGTCAGTTTTGGTTCATTTTATAACGAGAATAACAGCACAGGCGGTCAGTTGATCTTTAATCTGGGAAGCGTATCAGAGGACTTTATACCAGATGGTAAACATGCTTTCGAGAACGGTCTGCCTGCTGACGGAGATCTATCCAAAGCCACTTTAACAGATTTTGGCTACGTGACTTCAGAGCAGTATCTGACGGATTTCTTCGAAAATGCCGCCGGTATACGGGAAAACCAGGATGTGGGACTAGACGGTCTATCAGATGAACAGGAAGTTGAGTTTTTTCAATCTACTTTCCTGGACCAGTTAAATGTGGCAGGTGATGCCAGAGCCAGGATACTTGAAGATGTTTCGGCAGACAACTTCAATTATTATTTAGGTAACGATTTGGACAACTCGAATGCTAATATTCTAGAAAGATATGTTGACTATAATGGTCTGGATGGAAACTCCCCTGTAGGACGAGGAGTCCTCACACAAGCATCGACCGTGGTTCCGGATAATGAGGACTTAAATCAAGACAATACGATTTCTTCCCTTGAGGAGTACTACGAGTATCGATTAGACTTAAGGCCTGGGCAGCTGGCCGTGGGTAGCCAAAACATTGTCGATCAGGTAAGTGATAGAGACGGTGTGAATTGGTACTTGTTCCGGATCCCAATTCGAGATCCTGATCGGATTATTGGAGACATTCAGGGATATAAATCAATTCGGTATTTGCGAACCTATTTGACCGACTGGCAGCAACCAGTCGTTTTGCGTTTTGCTAAGTTCCAACTTGTGGGTAGTCAATGGCGAAAATATTTGGAACCATTAAATGAAGTAGGCTTAGATGACGTCCCAGAAGGTTCAGTATCTGATTTCAATGTCTCAGTGGTAAACATTGAGGAAAACAGTGCTGGAGGAGATGATAAGGTTCCCTATACGGTTCCTCCCGGTCTAAACAGAGATAGGGACAATACTACTTTTTTGAATAGAAGAGTAAATGAGCAATCCTTACAGATCTGTATTGAGGATCTGGAAGACAAAGACGCAAGAGCTGTATTCAAAACGGTAAGTTATGATCTAATCAATTACGGACGCCTGAAGATGTTCTTTCATGCCTCTTCTTATCGAGGTGATATTGTCAATGACGATGAGGTCACTGCATTTCTAAGATTTGGAACTGATTACACGGAGAACTACTATGAGATTGAAGTTCCTTTGAAAATTACTCCCAAAAACCTGGCACTTAGTGGATCAAACTTAAGAAGGGCTGTTTGGCCAGAGGAAAACGAAATTGATATATCCATTAACGAGCTCCTTGGGCTTAAATCTGAACGTAATCGTGGCAATCTGAACTCAGAAATACCTTATTCAAGATCCTCGGATAACGGTCGATACAACCTAACAGTTAAAGGGCGGCCAGACATCAGTACAATCCTAACAATGATGATTGGTGTTAGAAATCCGGAAACACCAGATCGTACTCCCAAATCTGTTTGTATATGGGCCAACGAATTGAGAGTGACGGATTTTGATACCCGTCGGGGATGGGCAGGCAACGCCAGAATTGCTACCAAGTTGGCTGATTTGGGAACGGTCACGGCCTCCACCCGTTATACTTCGATCGGCTTTGGGTCCATCCAGGAGAGAATATCAGAACGGGAGAGAGAGGAAACGCTGCAATATGACATAAGTGCCAATCTTAATCTAGAGAAGTTTTTATTGCCGGAGAAAACGGGATTGGTAGTGCCAGTTTTTGCCAGTTATGAGAAAACCAGGGTTACACCGCAATTTGACCCGCTGGATCCCGATATTCCCTTAGAAGCCTCTCTCGAAAGACTAAATAATCAAGAACAAAAAGAGTATCGTCGTCTGGTAGAGGATCGCACTACTAGACGAAGTCTGAATTTCACTAACGTTCGCAAGCAGAAAGTGAATCCTGACAAAACAGCACAGTTTTATGATATCTCTAATTTCTCCTTCTCCTACGCATTTAGTGAATTGCTAAGGACGTCAGTCAGTACCGAGACTTTTCTTCAAAAAACTCAGTCTGGGGGAGTGGCCTATAATTATTCACCCCCTAATATTAACATCAAACCCTTTGGAGCTACCGATGCCTTTAGTAGTCCATATCTCAAGATTATTAAAGACATCAACTTTTCTCCATTGCCCAATAATCTTTCCATTCGTGCTGACCTAACCAGGAATTTCACCCAGACTCAATTGTATAACGATCAGCTGACGACATTGGGCATTTCTCCTTTCTACGAACGCTTATTCACCTTCAATAGATCTTATAATTTACGTTGGAGCCCTTTTAGTGCCCTAAGTTTCGACTACGCAGCACAAGCCAACGCGATTATTGATGAGCCCGACGACATGGTTGAGGGTGATATTGATACGCAGTTTGAAAGGGAATTCATTTGGGAGCAGGTTAAAGACCTGGGACGAATGAGAAATTTCAACCAGACAGCGGGTGTAAACTACAAACTGCCGCTAGACAAGTTTCCGATTACAGATTGGCTATCAGCGGATGTGCGGTATGAAGTTGGCTATAACTGGATAGCCGGTTCACTTGGACAGGAGGATACTGCTGGGAATTTCTTTGGTCACCGGATTCAAAACAGTCGCAATAGAACGGGGACAGCCAAGCTGGATTTTGTCAAACTCTACAATAAAGTAGGATTCTTGGAAAGAGCCAATGCCCCTCGTAGACCCAGAAGTACAAATTCGGAAGGAGAAAAGACATCCAACTTCAACCTTGGTAACGCTTTTCTTCGGACAGTTATGTCTCTTCGATCTATTAATGTTACCTATGGAATACGAGAGAGTACCGGATTATCCGGATTTACACCGACCGCTTTCTTATTTGGATTAGATTCCACCTATAATGCCCCGGGGCTTGCATTTATCCTGGGAGATCAAAATCCTGATTTTCGATTTACGGCAGCTGAAAATGGGTGGATCACCCTCTCACCTTTCTTAACTGCACCTTTTGACCAGCAAGCCACTGAGAATTTCAGTGTTCGGGCTTCAATAGATCCATTTGATGACTTAAAAATTCAGGTAGATGCGAATAGGACTCAGTCGGCAAACTTTCAGGAAATTTTCAGATTCAATGACGAAATCAATGCCTATAACAGTTTAACACCAAGTAGAACCGGGAGCTATCAGATATCATTCTTAGCCATCCAAACCGCCTTTGAACGCCAAGAAGGCAATGTTTCAGATGCATTCGAGGACTTCAAAGAGAATATTGGAATCGTATATGATAGGCTGGGGCCAGAGTTATCTTCTCAAGGAATATTCGGTCAATATGACACAATCTCTCAGGACGTGCTTATCCCGGCCTTTATTGCAGCATACTCCGGTCAAAACGCGACAAATTCCGACCTTACACCATTTCCGAAGATTCCAATCCCCAACTGGCGAATGGACTATGCGGGATTATCCAAAATTCCTGTGCTGGCGGAGGTTTTTTCTTCTATAAATCTTACTCACAGTTATCGGTCTTCATTTAGCATCAATAACTACACCAACTCATTAAGATACGATGAAGGCATAACGCTCGATAATAATTTTCTCGACTATCAGTACGGGAATCAAACGGATACTACAAGTGGTAATCTTATTCCGCTATATATAATGAATCAGGTTTCGATTCTTGAACAGTTCGCGCCTTTATTGGGAATTAATATGCGCACAAAGTCAAACATGAACATTCGAATAGATTATAAAACTGATCGAAATCTCTCCTTGAACCTGTCAAATGCCCAAGTAACAGAAACCAGGAATCAGGATGTAGGACTGGATTTTGGGTGGACAAAGGCGAATTTGAAGTTGCCCTGGAGGATTCAAGGTAGAACGGTTACGATTGAGAATGATGTAATGTTACGATTGAATATGACAATTCGGGATCAAAAAAGCACTCAGAGAAAAATTGAAGAGGAAGACGTTATCACAAATGGCAATCGGGGATTTCAGATCAGACCCAGTATTGGTTATAAGTTAAATCAATCGTTGGATATCACTGCTTATTTTGACCGGAGTATTACCAATCCTAGAGTTGGTTCCTTTAGAAGAGCTACAACCACCTTTGGGTTTCAATTAAGGTTTAGTTTGTCAGGGTTGTAGGATTATCACGAATAGGATTATTTTTGCTCGCCTTAAACCATTATAAATATGAATGCCCCCGAAAACTTAAAGTATACAAAAGACCACGAGTGGATTAGTGTTGATGGAGAAGTAGCAACCGTTGGAATTACCGATTTTGCTCAAGGTGAACTGGGAGATATCGTATATGTCGAGATTGAAACTGAAGGTGAAGATCTTTCAACGGGTGATGTTTTTGGAACAGTCGAAGCTGTAAAAACAGTATCAGATCTATTTATGCCGGTTTCTGGAGAAGTTATTGAAGTCAATAGTGACCTGGAATCATCCCCCGAAGTGATAAATGAAGATCCTTATGGTAAAGGATGGATGGTAAGAATTAAGGTTTCGGATATGGCTGATGATCTTCTTTCATCCTCGGAATATCAAGAACTTACCGCTGGTTAATGTGGCTTAGGATCCTGACGTATTTTTGGTTACTGTTCACGCTGTACTTACTTCTTAAACCAGGCATAGGATACGAACAGGTAGTGTTTTTTAAACACGAAGACAAAGTGGCTCACTTTGGATTATTTTCTACACTGACTCTACTTTGGATAAGGGAGATTAAGATTGATTTTGGTCTTTCCTTTAACAGGTCACTGATACTCACCTTCTTCCTGGGCACGTTCTTGGGTGGTTTCACAGAGTTTTTACAGCAGTTTATCCCATACCGAGGTATGGATTTTGATGATTTTGCGGTTGACGTTATTGCCGTTTTGTTCGGAATACTTGTAGCATTTTCATGGGAAAAAATGAACAGAACGTTAGTGAAGTCTCACAGATAAATTATATTTTTGAGATTCGGCAGGTTTCAACAAAGCTTAAAAAACTATGGAATTAAAGAAAAATCCTAAAGTAGATCTGGCACGCCAGTCAGGTATGATGCTAAATTTAGGACTCACATTAAGTTTACTTATTGTGGTTGTTGCATTTGAATGGAGAACTTACGATGATCAAGGTTTACTTGATTTAGGTCAGGTAGAAGATGACTTTGAGGACATCATGGAAATACCTCCAACAGAGCAACCTCCACCACCTCCACCAAAAGTCCAGATTCCTGAGATCGTTGAGGTTCCAGATGAAGAGGAAATAGAAGAGGAGATTGAAGTAGAGCTTGACGTTGAAGTTACCGAGGAAACAGTTGTCGAAGAGATTGTTTTCGAGGAAGCTCCTGAGGAAGAAGAGGTTGAAGAGGTCTTCACTATAGTTGAAGATCAGCCACAGTTCCCGGGAGGAATGCCAGCGTTCTACAAGTTCGTGGGTGATAATATGAAGTATCCTGCGCAAGCGAGAAGAATGGGCATCGAAGGCCGAGTATTCGTACAGTTTGTTGTCGATAAAGATGGTTCAGTCACTGAGGTTAAGGCGGTGAAAGGAATCGGAGCAGGATGTGATGAAGAAGCCGAGCGTGTGCTTAAAATGTCACCTAAATTCAAACCAGGTAAGCAAAGAGGCCGATCTGTAAAAGTACGAATGGTACTTCCCATCATCTTCAAATTGAATAATTAGAATTAATTATAAATAAGAAAAGCCCCTCTTGACATTGTCAAGCGGGGCTTTTTTTTACTCTAATGCCGAGAACACATCATCAATTCCTTCATTCAAATCTATCCCAGTTCTCATTGCGGAGGTTAAAGCCTCTTTTCTGAGTAAACCCTTTCTCACCATTTCATGAGCTTTCCGAATGTCATCGCTGAATACACGATCCTCTTCAGCGTGATCAATGGCATCCCGAACAAAAGCATGACAGTCCTCCAATATTGGTCCTGATTTTAATGGTCTATGAAAGTCGAAAGCTTGTGCTGCGCAGATGAGCTCAACTGATAGTATATATTCCAGGTTATCAAGGACACGATTGAGTTTTCGACTACTTATCGATCCCATGCTTACGTGATCCTCCTGCCCGAGAGAGGTAGGAATGCTATCTGCGCTTGCAGGAAAGAGAATACTTTTATTCTCGCTGACTAGTGCCGCAGAAGTGTACTGTGGGATCATAAACCCTGAATTTATTCCGGTATTTTTCATTAAAAGCCTTGGTAGTTGCTTGGTATTGCCTTCTAAAAGCAGATAAGTTCTACGATCAGATATATTTCCTAATTCAGCAGCGCCGATGGAAGCGTAATCCAACGGAATGGCAAGCAACTGGCCATGGAAATTGCCACCTGATATTGATTCTCCTGACTCAAGAATAATTGGGTTGTCAGTGACGGAATTGAGCTCAGTACAAACCAACTCATAAAGATGTTTCCATGCATTCCTTGTGGCACCATGGACTTGTGGAATACATCTGATGGAATATGGGTCTTGAACTCTTCCGCAATGCTTGTGAGATTGGACCATCTCAGAGTCTTTAAGAAAACGGGTCATTCTTTGTGCAACAAGAACCGAACCTTTGAAGGGTCGAAGCCGGTGTAGTTCTTCTTTAAAAGGAGCGATAGAACCCAATAGGCCTTCCAGTGACATGGCGGCAATAATGTCCGCAGTATCTAAGCAGTTTGCCATTCTTTGTAAACCTACTAAAGCATACGAAAGAATAAATTGAGTGCCATTAATAAGGGCCAGGCCCTCTTTGGGACCTAATTGAATGTGTTCAATTTGATGGGTTTGTTGTAGCGTTCCACCATCCACTAATTCTCCGTCGATGTATACCATGCCCAAACCGATTAAAGGTAGAAATAAGTGTGCGAGTGGTGCAAGATCCCCACTAGCACCAACTGAACCTTTATTTGGGACGAAAGGAATGATGTCTTCGTCAATGAAGTGTATTATTCTATCAATCAAGCCAATGGAGACACCTGAATAGCCCCTGGCCAATGCATGAACCTTTGTGATCAGCATCAGTTTTGAGACAAGAACTGGAACAGGATCTCCAACACCAACACTATGACTCCGTAATATATTTTCTTGGAGCTGTTTCGTCTGATCTTTTGAGATCTTTGTATCACACAATGGTCCAAATCCGGTGTTGATCCCATACACAGCATCATCGGAAAAGGCTATCTTTTTTGTTGTTGAGTGACTGGATTCAATTTTCTGAATAGACTCACTAGAGAGTTTACCTCTTGTTTCACCATTCGCGATAGATAAGGCAATAGCCGGGGTCATGGTATCTACACCATATACAAAATCAGCCATCATTTTTGGGGTTTGGTTTATTCCAACGACCAGTCTTGGCTCATCAAAGCATCGCTGGCAGCTGTGAATTCTCCCATAAATGTATCGAATTCATTTGGAGCAAGTATCTCCCTAAGATTGTCTATCGCGTCCCTGGCAAATTCTGGTAAGCCCATATCTACTGCCAGTAGGCAATATCTCTTCAATAGAAAAACGGAATACGGATTGATGCTGATGGCATCAACCATCTCGTTGTACTTTACCTCAATAGTAATGTCTTCGTTATCAAGAAAGGCCCTAACCGCCGAAAGGTCGAAAGCATTATCGATTGCTTGGATGGAACTTCCTTCTGTCTTTCGAAGATCTGAAAACAGTCCAGCGTAGTTATCAATGAATTCAGCCTTATCCTCATCGAGTAATCTGTTTTCAATTCTCTTCCATATAATCCTTTGCTGTTCAATGGTAAAGAAGGGTAGTAGGTTACCCAATTGATCCGGATTTATTTCATGCGCTCGATAGTAGACATAGGCAAAACTGGTATCACTCTGGTTTGTGAGTACAGGCTGTAGGAGATTATATAGATCTGTGACGCTAGAATCTCGTTGTGTCAGTACACGCCAGTCCTCCTTCGCTTGCGGCCAGAGGCCAGCTTCAAGATCCGCCACTCCTAAATTAAAGTAGGCGGGTTCATATTCATCGGCGATTGCAAGAAGGAAATACTCCCTGGCAAGAATTGGGGATCCCTGCTCCAGACTCATTAAGCCCAATTGATTAATAAAATAACCTCTCTCATACAACGAAACAGCACGAGTCAGTATTTCAAGAGTTGTAATGGCTTGATTGACCAATCCATTTGCATACAAATTGAAGGCGAGAGAGTGATTCAGGTGTTTGCCGAGCTCAGCATCTGTTATTCCATTTATGAACTTAAGCAAGGAACTATCAGGTGTTATTGCTTTATTCCATGACCCATTAATTGCAAGAGATGCATTCAGAAGGTTTGGACGATCGAGGATATATCCGTCCAAGGTGGGAGTATTACTTTGTGTACCTGCCAGTTGATAAAGTATGTTTGATTTTAAAGCTGGAACCGATGATGAGAATTCCTGTTCCAGATTTATCGTATCAGGTGACACACTCCACTTGTTCACTTCCAATGCCCGATTCCAGTCTTCCGTCGATAGGTTTTCTTCAAAAATGCTTTGTGCAGAATTAATACTCCCTGAATTAATCAATGAGACAGCTAAATTGTTGGCTAATTCTCCTGATTTAGGATATTTCAGATTTCCTTCTCGCAGAACACCTTGTATGCGTGATTCGTCATTCATCGACCGAAAAGCATTTCCAATGTTTACGTAAGCATATGGGGAAGCCCTCCTTATCGTGGCTCTGGTGAATCGATAGATAGCTTCATCGAAGTCATTTTTGTTTAGTGAAGAGTGTCCTAACTGAAAATTGGAGTAATGATTATCCCAGGCAAACACGCTGCCCTGCCGGTAATACTCATCAGATAACGATTGATTACCGACTAGTTGGTAGATATCACCAAGATAATTATAGCGGGCACCTTCAATCATTTTTTGAGGTGCTCGATCGCTATAGAAGAAAAAAGCGGCTACTATCACCAAACCCGCGAGTTTCGCGGAAATGTAAGGGAAGTTTTGATTCTTGTATGTAATTCGAAAAACTGCCAGCCCCTGAGCTAGAGGGGTAAAGAAATTGATGATAAGGTATATTAGGAAAAAGGAACCAAAGCCCAGGTGAGCATACAGAGAGAAGTAGCTTACCGAGTCATAAACAGGAGTATTCCCCCTTATTAAAGCGAATGTCACTACCGTGTATGCAAGAAGTCCCAAGACGTAGATAAATATTCTGACATCGCTTTCGTGTGCTATAAACGATTGGTACAGTTCGTTTTTATATTGAAAGGACCATATGGCGATGAAGGTAGATATGAAGAATAGGTACAGAGGATCTACCTCGAAAAGTTCAATGTTGATCAGGCCATAGAGATCAGCATAGTAAAGCCCCAAATAACCGATGTAGACCATTCCAAAAACCAGAAGATGCTTCTCATTATTCCTGCCTTTGGAACGTGTAATAATGTACAGGAGAAGAAATAGAATCTCCTCGGCGACTAGGAATACAAAAATCATCGCCATCAGACTGAATCCTATTTGAGTATTTGTAACATAATGAAGAGGTAGCAATGGGACACTTGAGTGGCAAATTGCCAGGAATGCTGAAGTGGGTACGGTGATCATGATCCACTTCATCAAGGGTGAGGTATTCACTTTGAAGGCGTGAACATAGTAAGCTGGAGCCAGGGTGCATATCATAAAGGCTATACTTACCCATCTTTTACCCTCTCTGGATCCAAAGAGACTGAGTGAGTCAAGGTCAATAAGACTTATCTGTACAAATACTAAGCCGCAAACAATTAAGAAGGCATATCTATTCCAGTAGCTGGTGGCAGCAAGCAAAGCACACACGAGCGTCCATGACAGGTACATGAATACTTCTGGAAGCCATTGAATATGTGAAATCGGTTGCGCATGAAACATCTCAATGAGCCTATACTTTTGTCCCTCCAGAGAGAAATTAAACGGACCTTTCTGAAAACTGTGAAAAACGAAGTTTTCTTTATCCGCTTGGGTCTCAATTTCCCAATCGATAATATGGTCGAAATTATTCTCGTAGTAGAATAGAGCGACAACAGTTAAAGCAAGAAGAAAAATCGCCAGAACTCTGATTGGCTTTTCCTTGGGTAGATACATAGCGTCTAATCCAAAACCTTAGGGACCTTAAAGAAAGGATCGATTTTATCCGGAGCATTCTTCAATGCATCATTTGTTGAAAGGATATTTTGAGCAACATCTTCCCGAAATACACTTTTCTCTGCTGACATGTGTAGCATAGAGGACGTTTGACTTGTATCCAACTCATCGAGTTTCTCTATCCATGTTACAATTTCTTCTAGATCCTTAAGTAAAGATTCTTCCTCACCCTCAGGAATTTCAATTCTGGCCAGATGAGCCAGTTTGCTCAATGTACTCTTATCGATTTTCATCTGCTACAAAGCTAAAATAATTACCCTATCGGTTTTCATTCAATTCCGTTTGAATGATGTCATATACCTTTTTTTTCAGATCATCAACGTTGGAATAAGCAGGGTCTGTTGGATGGATGGGGTTTAATACTGTAATTTGAATGGGATAATTACGCAACTGAAATTTGTTATCGTCTGGAAGGATTCGGTAGTTATTATGAATCGCTAGGGGAAGAATAGCGACTCTTTTTTCGATTGCCAATCGAAAGGCACCATCACGAAAGGGCACCATCTTAGGAGGTTCTTCGGATTTAATTCCTCCTTCAGGAAAGAAAAGTACATTAAAGCCGCTGGATACCTCTGCAGCTGATTGAACATAGCTGCTCACTCGGCTTTTTAGCTTTTCTCTGTCGACCGCTATATGGATCTTCTTAAACATGTAACCAAAGACTGGAATTCTTTGCACCGAGCTCTTCCCGATATACTTGAAAGGTATACCGATTAAAGGTGTGGACGGGATATCGAGAAAGGAGAAATGATTAGCACATAGTATATATTGCTGGTTTTTTGAGGGAACATACTTCTTGTTGATTTTAACCCGAAAGAATAATAATGGAAAGTAGACCCAGGCCCATGGAGCATTAAATCGCAGCGCGGTTCGATGCCAGGATCTACGCTGTGCCAATACTAACTGTGGCAATAGAAAGAAAACACTGGAAACAATGAAAATAATTAGGCCGTATGCCGTATACAGTCTGGAACGCAATTGCATGTGACCAAAATAATGAGTCGACATGGATTTTAAAAAAAGTACCAAATTAGATTAGCATCTCTCGATTATTAATTAATGAGCACGAACAACACCATACTTGCTGTTGAGGGGATTACCAAAAATTACAGCGATCATAAGGCTCTTAACAATATATCCCTGGAGGTTCCGAAAGGAAGTATTTTCGGATTACTAGGCCCTAATGGTGCAGGGAAAACTACCTTGATAAGGATCATAACCAGGATTATTGAACCAGATACGGGGACGGTAATGCTGGAAGGTGCACGAATGACGCCTGAACTTGTGAGAAGAATAGGCTACTTACCGGAAGAGAGAGGACTCTACAAGAAAATGAAAGTAGGGGAGCAATTAGTTTATTTAGCTCGATTAAAGGGTATGTCAAGATCAGAAGCCTTAAAGGAGATAAAGCATTGGCTGGATAAGTTGGACTTATCAAATTGGTGGAATAAGAATATCGAAGATCTTTCTAAGGGCATGGCTCAGAAAGTACAGTTTATTGCTACTGTGGTTCACAAACCAACATTGATCATTTTGGATGAACCATTTTCGGGCTTTGATCCAGTAAATGCAGATTTGATTAAGAACGAAATCTTGAAACTGCGTAGCGAAGGGATGACCGTCATATTTTCAACTCATCGGATGGAGTCGGTTGAAGAATTATGCGATCATATTGCATTAATAAATAAATCAACCAAGATCATCGACGGTCCAAAAGATAAGATTAAGAATGATCATCGAGCAGGCATATATCAACTGGATTTCACTGGCAGTCTGCCCGAAAATGGAGTAGCCCATGTATTAGATGTGATAGAAATTGAAGGAGGAATGAAAAGTGCACAGCTAAAAGATATTAATGGAGCAGGACCGAATGAATTACTAAAGTCCCTGGTCAACCAGGTGGAGATATTCTCGTTCCGAGAGAAAATCCCATCAATCAACGAAATATTCATCTCAACTGTAAAGGAATCATGAATCAAGTTGGATTGATAATCATTCGGGAGTACTTGTCTCGTGTTAAGAAAAGGTCATTTCTTGTAGCAAGTATTCTTGGGCCTGTTTTCATGGCAGGTGTTATCATTTTGCCTACCTATTTGGCGACACGTGGGGTTGAGTTGAAAACCATAATGGTCGTTGACGAAAGTGAACTTCTTGAGGATGTTTTTGTCTCAGATGATGAGTTGGAATATGATTTCCACGACCTGGATTTGGAAATGGCCAAACAGAAAATGCTAGTTGAGGATTACTATGGACTCATTTTCATACCCAAGTTATCTCTTGATGACCCAGAAGGATATGTTTTCTATTCCGGGTCAAATCCGAGTTTGGCTGTAGTAGGCAAAATTGAGGGCGCAATTGACAGGAAGGTGGAGGATTTACGATTACAAGAGTCTGGATTAGATAGTGATATCGTCAATTCCTTTAAAGTCAACACCAAGGTTGCTACAATTAATCTGAGTAAATCGGGCTCTGAAAAATCGAGTAGCTCGGGCGCTGCGACAGCAGTAGGTTATATCTCAGCCTTTCTCATTTACATGTTTATATTTTTCTATGGTGCCCAATGTATGAGGGGCGTAATTGAGGAAAAGAATACAAGGATTGTAGAAATAATTGTCTCTTCCGTAAAACCATTTCAACTAATGATCGGCAAAATCATAGGTATTGCGGGTGTAGGTCTGACTCAGTTTCTGATTTGGATAATACTTACTTCAGGAGTAGTTGCCGGTATTTCAGTATTTCTAGGATTTTCAAAAGTTTCACAGGAGAATATGATGGCACCCCCACAGTCGACAAATATGGATCCTTCTATTGTGGAATCGGCCTTTCAATCCCTATCAGCGATAAATTTCTCGATGGTGGTTGTTGCCTTCTTGTTTTTCTTCATAGGAGGATACTTGTTATACGGTGCTTTATTTGCAGCTGTTGGTTCGGCTTCTGATTCAGATGCAGATGCACAGCAATTCATGCTACCTGTGACCGTACCTTTGATTTTTGCGATAATAATGCTTGGCGCAGTGCTGACTGATCCGGACGGAACGCTAGCTTTCTGGTTGTCAATGATCCCTTTCACATCACCAGTTATCATGATGATGCGAGTCCCTTTCGGTGTAGAACTCTGGGAATTACTACTATCGATTGCGTTGCTGATTGCGGGATTCATTTTTACGACATGGCTCGCCAGTAGAATTTATCGAATTGGAATACTCATGCATGGCAGTAAGGTCAATTGGAAAGTACTAGCGAAGTGGCTCACCATGAATAACTAATTTCGAGGTGTTTTTGACTATCTTTTGGTGACGACAAATCATCCAAGCCATTGAAACTAAGAGAGTCCGTAGGTATTGATCTTTACACCAACCGTTCCTTTTTAAAGTGGTTTGTATTAACTGTTTCGGTAATAATTGGTTCAGGATCTATCCTATATACCAATCGACTGGTCAAAGAGATCCGTGAAAGGGAAAGAAGACAAGTAGCCTTATATGCCAGAACACTCGAATATCTGGCAAACGAGGTTAATCCAAGCTCGGAGTTGATCTTTATGCTGGATGAGATCGTTCAAGCCAACACGACAATACCAGTAATTCTAACTGACCTTAACGGCACCCCTGAAGATTATAGAAATATTCCGAGAATTGAGAAGTTTAATGAGGAAGAGAGAGAACTCTATCTAAGACACAAAATTACAGAGATGATGGAGGAGCACGAACCCATTGAGGTCAAATTAGTCGATCTCAACAATCGGGTTTACGGAGGCAAATTAATCTATTACGAAAATTCGTATTTGCTGACTCAACTTCAGTTCTATCCTTATATACAGTTATTAGTAATTTCCTTATTCGGATTGATAACTTTCACAATTTTCAACTACTCCAGATCCTCAGAACAAAATCGTGTTTGGGTTGGACTAGCAAAAGAAACTGCTCATCAACTGGGGACCCCCTTATCCTCGCTTATGGCATGGGTTGAGTACCTGAAATCTCACTATCCTTCAGACCCTAATCTTCTGGAATTTGATAAAGACATTTCGCGATTGAGTACAATCACTTCAAGGTTCAGTAGTATTGGAAGTGTACCAAATCTTCAACCTCATGATCTTAATGATGTGGTCGATGACTCTGTCTCGTATTTACGTGATCGATTGTCAAAAAAGATTGTCTTCAGATTTGAGAAGACTGAAGCCATAACTACGGTTTTGAACACAGACTTATTTTCATGGGTCCTTGAAAACCTGATAAAAAATGCTGTTGATGCGATGGATGGTCACGGTAGCATAACAATAGTTATTAATAAACTAGGGAAGTCAAATGCCTATTTGGATATTTCTGATACTGGGAAGGGGATATCAAAATCCCGGGTTAGCAAAATATTCACACCCGGTTACACCACTAAGAAGAGGGGATGGGGTCTAGGCTTAACCTTGGTGAAGAGGATTGTAGAGAACTACCATGAAGGAAGAATCTTTGTAAAAAAGTCAGATTCCCGAGGGACTACTTTTCGGATTGTTCTTAAGACTCATTAGAAACGAATTAGTCCCTGATCAATCATCCAGGAGACTAAAAACATCCTCGAGAAGATCAGTAACTCTGGCAAACGGGTCTTTCCGAATATTCCCTTCTTCTTCCTCAATTTTCAAGAAAAGACCGTCTAATCCCTTACCGGTAGCAAAGGCACTGAGATCCGGTTCTTCAAGAACTTCCAGTCCGGCAATTGAAGCGAATGAACTACTTTGAAGCAGTCCGGTAGGTATATCTGTCGAGAGTATTCCATTGTAGGTATTCACAAAAGAGGAATACACTTCTTCCACACTCTTATCTCCTATTTGAACGCCATTAATTGCAGCGTCAATTTTAGGTTCATAGGTGTCAAATAAAGCATCGAAGGTGTTGTCTTTTAAATAGGTAGTTGCTGCATCGTCAGGTCCAAATAAAATGGCATTTGCGTCGGCGATAGTGATACCGGTAATGGCATCAAAAAATATAGGGCCCGCTTCATTCGCAGCACTTTCTGCCGCCCTGTTGATTCCGGTTATCAGTTGATCTTCAATGTCTGCTAAACTGTTTATTCCTAAGAGTGGAACCCCGGTAGTATAAATATCCTCACCTGAGAGTACGCCGAGTCCGAAAACTTCGATTTCAATAGCTTTGAAGTCTTCGATTTGTTGTTCCAGTTCATCAGGGAGTAAAATTTTGACTGCCTGATCCTTCAGGTACCCATCAACGCCTGCCAGCCTGCTGGTGGCTGTATCCGTTCCTACCCTCAAAGCCTCCTTTAAACCGGCCGCAATATCAGGCTCAGAATCCTTATTTGTATCATCCAGGAGGTCGCACGAGTAACCTAAAAGTGCCAAAACCAAAAAGGGAAATAGTTTTCTCATTTCAATGCGTATTTGTATGCAAAATAACGTGAATGATTACCCAATGGTGTATTGGAAATACAATAAATGCCGTTAATAGTTAAAAATGTACGAAAAACATCCATAACAGTCGCTGGAACATGAAAATGTGTTATATTATCGAACATTCTTGTGAAAATTACTGAAACTAATCCAGCACCTTTTGAGTTGAACTATATAGTTAACAGCCAAGAAAGTTGACTTGAATGTATAATACTCGTAATTTCGCGGTTCGGCCTTTGATTACAGAGTCATTTTTTAACGAAACGATTTAGAAAGAATATATGCGACAACTGAAGATTACCCAGTCAATTACCAATCGAAGAGAAAGTCATACCCTCGAAAAGTATTTTACTGAGGTAAGTAACGTCCCAATGATTACCCCTGACGAGGAAGTAACATTGGCTAAGAGAATTAGAGAGGGCGATGAATTGGCCCTGGAGAAGTTGGTTAAGGCCAACTTGCGATTTGTTGTTTCCGTTGCAAAACAATATCAAAACCGAAGTTTACCATTAAACGACCTTATCAACGAAGGAAACCTTGGCTTGATCAAGGCAGCCAAAAAGTTCGATGAGACCAAGGGATTTAAGTTTATCTCCTATGCGGTTTGGTGGATCAGACAATCAATCATGCAAGCGTTAGCCGAACAATCACGAATTGTTAGGTTGCCAATGAACAAATCAGGGGCAATTAATCAGATTCGTCGGGCATACGCAGAGCTGGAACAGAAGTTTGAAAGAGAGCCCACGGAAGAAGAATTGGCAGAAATACTGGATATGAAGCCAAACGAGGTTCGAAATACTCTTGGAGCCGAAGTGAAGCAAATGTCTATGGATGCTCCTTTTGGAGAAGACGAATCAGGTTCTCTGTTGGATGTACTTGAAAACGATACCACCGGACCAACAGATGGTGAGTTAGTTTTTAATGATTCGTTAAAGGTGGAAACTTTGAGAGCACTATCAACTCTAACCGCTCGTGAAAGAGAAGTGATCATGATGAGTTTTGGAATCGGTCACGACAATCCCTACACACTAGAGGAAATAGGTGATGCAATGGGATTAACAAGGGAGAGAGTTCGTCAGATACGGGAAAAAGCCCTTCAAAAGCTGAGAGAACCAACAAAAAACAGAAGGTTGAAAGAATTTGTGGCTAACTAAGGTTCACCACAATAGAACTAGAAACCCTGACCATTTGGTCGGGGTTTTTTTTAGAATCTGCCAGCAATACCGAAATTGATCATAAATGTGGAACTGGTAATGTCATCACCGGTCGTCCAGATTTCCTCCTCGCCATAATAGCTTTTCGCTTCAAACTTTACGGCCATATCTTGCACTGGATAGTAGTTCAATGAGGCTGTAATTATATTAGTATGAAATCCTGGAGCTAACGTTGAGAAAAGAATTTCATCAGGATCACCAACAAATTCATAACGGGCCCCCACACCCAGTTGCTCTGTGACATAGACATGATTGGTCCATGTGAACATGTATGTAGTACCTCTATCATCGGACCCTAAGAGTTCCTGGTTTGTTATATCAAGTATCGCAGTGGATTTCCATGTATCTGCATTATACGATACATAAGCATTGTTATGAATCCGTATTTTTTTACCGGTTATGTCATTTCCCTCATCACCGAAATAATTCCCATAGCTGACTTCAATTCGTTCGTTTAGTTGATAGGTAGCCCCCAAACCAAATGCTTTCGCATCATTAGTCTCATAAATGTTTTGCCATCCGTTGAGTACGACCGCCTTAACCAGCAGTCCATCCATCACTTCGCTGGAGATCATAATCCCCGTTTGGAAATAGGGTGTATATTCAGTCGCTAATGCTTGTGTATATGTTTCGTTGTCAAGACTGAATACACTTTCATAACCGAAATGTCCACCCATTACCCCGGCATCAATCCAGAATTTTCCAACTTTGAATCCCACATTCGCTTCATTGATTAATCGAGCCAAATCATTTGGCTCTGCGGCATAGTTGACACTTGGATAAGTACCAGTTTGCAGGGCAACATTAGCTCTGAGATTTTCTTTGGAGAGAGAAGCCTTTATCATCGCCAGGTTGATATTCAATTCATTGTGTCGAGCGGCTTGAGTGACATATTGTTTCTCCCGATTTGCCGGTTTGTTAAAATCATAAGCGTAATAAAAATCGGTATATCCTGAAAGTGTGAAATCTGTTTCCTGAGCTGAAACAGGAAAAATGATGAGAGTAAGGAAGGTTACGGAAAAGTATTTGAACATGGTAGCGACGTTACGGTAATAAATTGCTTTAAACTACTAAAACAGCAAACGATATTCTTAGTTTTGTTCGAATTTTCTTTACTATGGATTTACGTTCAAACCGAATAAAAAATATGGCAGAGTCTGCGACTCTGGCCATGGCAGCGAAGGCCAGGGAGATGAGACAAAATGGAATTGATGTTATCAGCTTGAGTCTTGGAGAGCCAGATTTTAAAACCCCGAAACACATCCAGGAGGGAGCAAAATCCGCAATTGACGAAGGAAAATACTTTTCTTATCCACCAGTCAACGGTTACCTGGATTTAAGACAAGCTATTTCAGAAAAATTCAAGAAAGAAAATGGTCTTGATTATGGACCAGATCAGATTGTGGTCTCTAACGGAGCAAAACAGTCAATTGCTAATGTATTTTTAGCGCTACTGGATCCTGGTGATGAGGTAATTGTATTATCTCCATTCTGGGTAAGCTATTCAGCTTTGGTGGAGCTTGCTGAGGGTAAATGTGTATATGTTAAGGGTACGTTAGAGAATGATTTCAAGGCCACTGCTGATCAAATAAAGGCAGCAATAACTTCCCGCACCAAAGCCATTATTTTTTCTTCCCCATGCAATCCCACCGGTTCCGTCTTTTCCGTTGATGAATTATCGCAAATCGCACGAATGCTTGCTGACCACCCTAATATTGTGGTTTTATCGGATGAAATATATGAATTGATAAACTTTACCGGGAAGCATGTAAGTATTGGCACGTTTGACGGGATGATCGAACGTACAGTGACCATTAATGGATTTGCAAAAGGTTTTGCCATGACCGGTTGGCGTGTTGGATACATCGGTGCCCCGCTTTGGTTGGCAAAGTCTGCCAATAAGATACAGGGTCAGATTACTTCAGCGAACGCTTCTATTTCTCAAAGGGCGGCATTAACAGCTCTAACCACCTCGTTGGATGCTTCTTACAAGATGGTGGAGGAATATAAAAAGAGAAGAGCCCTTGTGCACCAACTGCTTTCTGAAATTCCCGGATTCAAGGTAAATATGCCTCAGGGAGCTTTCTATTTTTTCCCGGATATCAGTGAATATTTTGGTAAAGGGCCAATTCAAAACGCCAGTGACTTTTGTATGTATATTCTTGAAAATGCCCATGTATCTTTAGTGGAGGGCGGAGCCTTCGGTGAGCCGAATGGAATAAGGTTATCTTATGCGGCTTCAGAAGAAGAGCTACGTGAGGCGATTCGGCGTATTAAGGAAGTACTGGCAAAACTTGATTGATGGACTTCACCAATACGGAGAGTATTTTTAAGGCTTTCAAGGAGGTTCACGTTCTTGTTATAGGAGATGTCATGGTCGACCGTTACCTTAAAGGAGATGTCTCCAGGATCTCACCAGAAGCACCCGTTCCCATCGTATCGGTGAAAGAGAAGTCATCCAGACTTGGTGGAGCAGCCAATGTAGCGCTAAATATTCTTGCTCTTGGAGCTATTCCACACCTTTGTGCTGTTGTTGGTAACGATGAAGCGGGAGATGATTTTATGCATCAGTTAGATTCTCATCAGCTGGACACTTCCGGAATCATTCGCGACGGACAACGGAGAACAACAATCAAAAATCGGATCATGTCTGGCGGTCACCACCTCCTACGTATTGACGAAGAGTCCGATGACCAGTTTACGGATAACTCAGAACTTAAATCACGGATAGAAGACCTTTTACCGAAATGCCAGGTTGTCGTATTTGAAGATTACGATAAAGGGTGTCTGGATGAGGGAATCATACAATACGTGATTAAAATGGCCAAAGAACACCAGATTCCGGTGGCAGTTGACCCGAAAAAAAGAAACTTTGAGCATTATCATGGGTCTACTTTGTTCAAGCCCAATTTCAAAGAGCTTAAAGAAGGATTAAATTCTGAAATTACCATCGATGACACTAATGGAATCATGAGGGAATTGGGAAATCTTAAAGATGAATTTCAATTCGAATCGGTAATGGTGACACTCTCCAGTCATGGCATTGCCTACTCATCGTCTTCAAATTCTGGTAAGTGCAATGCCCAAGTAAGGAAAGTGTCGGATGTATCGGGAGCCGGAGATACAGTAATAAGTATTGCCGCCTTGGGTCTTGCGATCGGTCTATCTTTGGATGTGATCGCCGAAATTGCCAATTTAGGAGGAGGAATAGTTTGTGAGAGTAGTGGAGTAGTCCCTGTAAATTATGAGCGGCTGGTAAAGGAATCTGCCGATCTGATCAAATAACCATTAACCCGGCATCGGTTGAAACGTCTCATTGTATTTTTCTTTCTTATTTCCTTCGGGGTCTCCGGATTTAGCCAGGTTGTATCAGGAGAATTTGATTTAAGAAGGATTAATCTATCTGAACCCGTAGAACTGAATGGGTATTGGGAATTTTATTGGAAACAGCTTATCAATCCTGGCAGTTTTACAGGGGAGAAGCAATATTACTACTTCCCGTCCTTATGGAATGAGGGGATTATTGGTGAAGATACGCTAGATCCTATTGGCTACGGTACGTATCGATTGAAGCTTTTATTGGGCAAAGAGTCTACTGATTATGCCCTTTTTCTGGATGACTTTTATAGTAGTTGTAAGCTTTTTCTTGATGGGAATCTCATCTATGAGGCCGGGAAGGTTGCTAGCTCTAGAGATAGTTATACCCCTAAGTGGGAAACGGCTGTGGTCCCCTTGGGAGAACTAAGCGGGGAGGTGGAATTAGTCTTACAGATTGCAAATTACCACCACAGTAAAGGGGGTGCCTTGGATCCCATCAAGTTTGGAATGCGAAATGAATTAGAATCAGGTATTAACTTATATCAAAACATGGATATAGCGCTTACCGTGTTTTTTATTTTGGTAGCCATCTTCTTTCTCATACGATTTGGTTTTTTCACCCTTGATATCGCTTCTTTTTACTTCTCCCTATTTTGTCTTTTCTATAGCTACAGAATTATTGGGGCGGATCTATATGTTCTGCATTCGCTTATTCCCAATTACCCTTGGGAAGTTGCAATCAGGGTTGAGTATATCACACTTTTTGTAAGTCCATTTCTTTTTGCTAAATACTTACAAGCGATATATCCAAAGGAATCTTCTACTACGGCAATCAATGTACTTGGAATTCTGGGAGCTGCGTTTATTGTTGTGACCTTGGCAACTCCTGCAACGTTTTTCACCAAGTTGGTGGAGCCCTTTTTTGTCATACTGGGTGGCTATTTCTTTTATGGATTCACAATTTTCACGTCGGCCCTACTCGAAAAACGAACAGGTTCAGTTTTTGGCTTCATTGGTGTGGTAATTGTTTTCGCCAATTTTGGATATTTAATGCTCGCCTATGTAAGTTGGATGCCCCAGAATCCACTATTTAGTTATGCAGGATACTTCCTCTTTCTGCTTTTTCAAACCTTATCTCTTGTGCTTATTTCAAATAAGAACTATACAGATTACGGTCTGGAAGTGGAAGAATAACTCTTTACAGTTTCAATAAAAATCTTCACATTATCCGGATTAGTATCGGGGTAAACACCGTGTCCCAGATTGGCAATGTGTGGATGATCACCGAACTGATCTAACATATTTCGAGTCGACTCCTCTATCTGCTGCCGAGTTCCGTATAAAGCGCATGGATCTAAGTTGCCTTGCAATGTTTTAGTAGGGAAGATCTTTTTGGCTTTTTTCGGGTCCATGTTCCAATCCAAACCGACTGTTTGACAAGATACCTTGGCAATCTCTTCCAGGGCGAACCATGCTCCTTTGGCAAAAACAGTGACCGGTACATCAGTTATTTCGCTTGCAATCTTTTGGATGTATTGTAAAGAGAACTCCTTGTAGTGGTCTGGTGGAAGGATTCCTGCCCATGAATCGAATAATTGAATTATGTCTGCACCAGCTTCAACCTGGGATTGCAGATAGTTGATTGTGCTATCAGCAATTTTATTCAACAGAATGTGTGCGACCTCAGGTTGTGTGTAAAGAAATTTTCTGGCTTGAGAAAATGTTTTACTTCCAGATCCTTCAACCATATAAGCTAGTAATGTCCAAGGTGTGCCCGCAAAACCTATCAATGGGACACGTCCGTTAAGTTCTTTTTTAGTTAGCCTTATAGCGTCATAAACATAATCGAGCTCGGGCCCTTCGGCAACATGCAATTGATCAACATCTTCCTTTCGGGAGATGGTTTTTTCAAATACCGGACCCTTACCTTTTTCCATCCCATATGGAAGTCCCATTGCATCCGGAATAACAAGAATGTCTGAAAAGATTATTGCCGCATCAACTCCTAGCAGATCAACAGGCTGCAAAGTCACCTCGGCTGCTAAATCTGGAGTTTCAACCAGTTCTTTAAAGTCCTTCAATTTTGAACGGACTTCCCGATACTCCGGTAGTATCCTACCTGCCTGCCTCATTAGCCACACAGGTGTTCTTTCCGTTTTTTCACCTCTCGCAGCACGTAAAATCAAGTCGTTTTTCAATTGCATCGCGCAAAGATAGATAATTCAATGAGCCCCAATTTAGTAGATTTGCGGTACCCAAATTTTACCCCGATGATGAATATATTGTTTGAAAGCTTTTCTGAGTGGCAAACCCATTGTGAAAACAACAATCAGTTGCTCTTTCAACCTGTAATACAATATGAGGTTACGCAAAAAGGAGCTACTGAGGAAGAAATATGGGCTAACCTGGGTCAGGCATTTAGTGTAATGAAGGATGCTGTAGAAAATGGATTAACAAAAGAGATGAAGTCCTTTTCCGGAATGATTAATGACGGCGCAAAGAAAGTATTCAATCATCCAGTAACTGTATTATCAAAAGAGTTTCAGGAGCTTATCGGAAGAGCATTAGCTGCTAAAGAAGTCAACTCATGCATGGGTCGGGTAGTAGCAGCCCCAACCGCCGGAGCATCTGGTATCATGCCGGGAACTCTGATTACCCTGCAAGACATACACGGGCTGGACGATAGAAGAATTCTTGAAAGCATGTTGGTTGGCGCAGGAGTTGCATTGATTCTTGAAAAAAGAGCCTCATTGGCGGGAGCAGTGGGTGGTTGCCAGGCCGAAACTGGATCAGCTGCTGCTATGGCTTCAGCTGCAATTGTCTATGCATTAGACGGAAGTATCTCTCAGGTTATGAATGCGGTGGCCATTACACTTCAATGCATGTTGGGATTGGTATGTGACCCTGTTGCTGGATTAGTTGAGGTTCCTTGTGTAGTCAGAAATGCCAGTGCTGCCGCAATTGCAAACTCATCTGCCCAAATTGCTCTTGCAAGTGTCGATGCTGTAATACCTGTAGACGAGTGCGCTGATGTAATGGGTGAAATTGGACAGTCCATGGATGAAAAATATAAAGAGACTGCAATGGGTGGATTAGCAACTACTAAAACAGGCAAAGCAATCAGTCGTAAAGTATTGATTCAAGACATTGATATGTTTGATGACTAACCAGATCCAATCAAAGGACTAGCCGCATATTTATAAAATTATGGAGTTGTTGCAATCACTTTGTGAGATTCATGCTCCTTCTGGGGAAGAGTTTAGACTGAAGGAGTTCATCCTTGAGTACACGGAGAATACATCCGATCAATGGTTACAAAAACCGATTGTATACCATGACGGCTTGCAGGATGGCTTAATGCTTGTTTTTGGTAAGCCCAGGACAGCAGTTTTTGCGCATCTCGATTCGATTGGTTTTACCGTCCGATATCACGATCAGTTAGTGCCAATCGGTGGACCCGAAATTGAAAATGGCATTCATCTAAAAGGCGAAGATTCGCTTGGCCCTATCCGTTGTCAACTAAAAGTGAATGATGAAAATCAATTGTTTTACGATTTTGGAAGAGCAATTGAAAGAGGTACAACACTCACTTTTGATGAACCTTTTAGTGTTTCCAAGGAATTCATAACCTCGCCATATCTGGATAACCGAATGGGGGTCTATTGCGCCTTGAAGATCGCGGAAACACTTGAAGATGGCATTCTATGCTTTACAACTCACGAAGAGCATGGGGGAGGAAGTGTACCTGTGTTTTTAGATTTCATAATGAGAAATCATCCAGTGAAACAAGCACTTATTGCCGACATCACCTGGGTAACCGAAGGAGTGAGACATGGAGAAGGAGTTGTGATTTCCCTTAGAGACAGAAATATTCCTCGTAAACTATTTACTAATAAAATCGTCGACCTGGCAAAAGAAAGCGGAATTTCATTTCAATTGGAGGTAGAGGGTAGTGGATCCAGCGATGGGCGAGAAATTCAAATATCTCCATATCCGGTTGACTGGTGTTTCATTGGAGCTCCTGAAAATAATGTACATTCACCTTTTGAAACCGTTCATGTGAAAGATCTACAAGCGATGGTAGATTTGTACAATTATTTACTCAGGCACTTGTAGCATCCACACTTTTTAAAATTTGAATTCAACTTACTATCAATATGCTAAACATTGTACTTTTCGGACCTCCCGGAGCCGGGAAAGGAACCCAAAGTGAGATAATCATAAAGAATTACAACTTAATTCATCTATCCACAGGTGATCTCTTCAGAAAACATCTTGGGGAAGGTACTGAGCTAGGGAAGATGGCTCAAGGTTTCATGGATCATGGTAAACTGGTACCCGATGAGGTTGTAATAAAAATGGTAGAGGAGAAAATATCAGAGAATCTGGAAGCCAATGGTTTCATTTTTGATGGTTTTCCAAGAACAGTTGCCCAAGCCGAATCACTGGATGTAATGCTGCACGAGCATTCTCTCTCGATTACCCGAATGATCGCGCTTGAAGTACCTGAGGAAGAACTAGTCAAGCGCATTCTTGCCCGGGGTAAAACTTCAGGCCGAGCAGATGACCAGAATACGGAGAAGATAGCCACAAGAATTCATGAGTATGAGACTAAAACGGCAGCAGTAGCTGGATTCTACGAAAAGCAGAAGAAGTTTAACCCTGTTCATGGGGTTGGTACCATCGAATCCATTTCACAGGAAATCAAGAAGATCATTGACAGTGCAGCTGGGGAATGAGCCCAAACTTTATAGACCATGTAAGGTTTTACGCTAAATCCGGAGCCGGTGGAGCCGGGTCTTCTCATTTTCGTCGGGAAAAATTTGTCCCAAAAGGTGGCCCGGATGGAGGGGACGGGGGCCGTGGTGGTCATCTGATTCTGCGTGGGAATAAACAATTGTGGACCTTACTTCATCTGAAGTACCGAAAGCATATCAAAGTTGAAAACGGTAAACCTGGTGAGGGGAACAACAAGCATGGAGCTGATGGAGAGGATATTGTTCTTGAAGTTCCTTTGGGAACGGTCGCTAAAAATGATGAAGATGATTCCCCTTTGGCAGAAATCCTTGAAGACGGTGAAGAAGCAATCATCATTCCCGGTGGACGAGGGGGTTTAGGAAACACAAATTTCAAGAGCGCAACTAACCAGGCTCCCAGGTATTCGCAACCTGGGGAACCGGCAATTGAAATGACCGTAGTCCTGGAACTCAAGCTCCTGGCTGATGTTGGCCTGGTTGGATTTCCGAATGCAGGTAAATCCACACTACTGTCTGTGCTTTCAGCTGCTAAGCCTAAAATTGCAGATTATCCATTCACAACGTTAGTTCCAAACCTTGGAGTCGTATCTTACCGCGAAGACAGGTCCTTTGTTATGGCAGATATACCAGGTTTAATCGAGGGGGCTGCCGAGGGAAAGGGATTGGGTAATCGGTTTCTAAGACATATTGAACGCAATAGTTCGTTACTATTCGTTATCCCGGTCGATACAGATGATATAGAAAAAGAGTATCAGATCCTTGTCAATGAATTACGGACCCATAGCCCTGAATTGATGGATAAGCCACATATCATGGCCATCACGAAATGTGATATGCTGGATAAGGAATTACTCCAAGAGTTGCGAACCACCCTATCACTCGATATTCCTTATGTCATGATCTCAAGTATATCTCAGTTTCATTTGTCAGAGTTGAAGGATCTGATTTGGAGAACCTTAACTCAGTAGCTGTCATAATGTCATAACCCATTGATTTGGCAAAGTAATTGACGACCGGTACTTAGTTTACATATCTTTCAATTCAACTTGGATGGCAAAGCAAAAAAAAGAGAAGTTACACGCTGAAGATCAAGAATCCGTAAATAACGAGACTCTAGAACAGGAGAACACTCCAGTGGAAGAGGATCAAGTAGAAAGCACAGCCAAAAAAGATGATGAGGGTATGTCTTTGGAGGAGCAATTGGAGGAAGCCAAAGACAAATATCTTCGACTGTATTCCGAATTCGACAATTTTCGTCGTAGAACCAGCAAGGAACGTTTGGATTTAATCAATTCGGCTGGTCGTGAAGTAATTGAATCACTCCTGCCTGTGTTGGACGATTTTGAAAGAGCAATGAAAGCTTCTGATACCTCTGATGAGGATGAAGGAATGAAGCTCATCTACAATAAAATGAAAAAGGCACTCACCGATAAGGGTCTTAAAGACATGGGTACAAAGCAAGGTGATGATTTCGACGATGAGTTTCATGAGGCAGTTACACAAATCCCGGCACCAGACAAGTCATTGGAGGGGAAAATAGTTGACGTTATTGAGCCTGGATATTTTATGGGAGAGAAAGTCATCCGTTTTGCGAAAGTGGTAACAGGGGCAAAATCATAGATGGAAAAGAGAGATTATTACGACGTTTTAGGCGTTGACCGTGGATCCACTCAAGATGAAATAAAAAAGGCTTATCGAAAGATTGCCATCAAGTTTCATCCTGATAAAAATCCGGGAGACTCAGAAGCCGAAGAGAAGTTTAAGGAAGCGGCCGAGGCGTATGAGGTGCTCTCTAACCAGGAAAAGCGACAGAGATACGATCAATTTGGACATCAGGGAGTAGGTGGTGCTGGTGGCTTCGGTGGCGGTAATATGAATATGGAAGACATATTCTCGCAGTTTGGAGACATTTTTGGTGGTGGCAGCCCCTTTGAAAGCTTCTTTGGTGGCGGTGGAAGAAGTGGTGGCAGAAGAGTCCGAAAAGGCACTAATCTTCGAATCAAGATCAAACTCACGCTTGAAGAAATCGCAAATGGAGTTGAAAAAAAGATCAAGGTTAACAGACTGGTTGTAGATCCTTCCACAACTTTCAAAACGTGTCCTACTTGCAACGGAACCGGCCAGGTTAAAAAGGTGATGAATACCATGCTTGGTCAGATGATGTCTACCAGTACCTGTCCTACCTGTGGTGGTTCTGGACAAATGGTTGACAAAAGAGGGCCTGGAACTGACAGCACCGGAATGAAGCGTAACGAGGAAGTGATTTCTATAAATATTCCGGCTGGTGTAAATGAAGGAATGCAGCTATCTATGTCAGGTAAAGGGAATGAAGTCGCGGGAGGTGTTCCTGGAGACTTACTTATCCTGATAGAAGAGGTAGAAAATGAAAAGCTGAAAAGAGACGGAAATAATGTTATTTTCGAGTTGTTTGTCAGTTTCATCGATGCTGCTCTCGGATCATCTGTGGAAGTACCTACTATAGATGGAAAAGTAAAAATCAAAATTGAGCCGGGTACCCAAAGTGGAAAGATATTACGCTTGAGAGGCAAAGGGATAAAAGACATAGATGGCTATGGCAAAGGGGATCAACTTATTCATGTGAATGTTTGGACTCCAAAGCAACTTTCAAAAGAAGAGAAGGATATGTTGGAGTCTTTTAGAGATTCAAAGAATTTTGAACCAGATCCAACCTCAAACGAAAAAGGGTTCTTCGAGAAGATGAAGGAATTTTTCAGTTGATCTCCCATTCATTCTTCACTATTCCTTTTTCATCTACTTTTTTCGGTTCTCACCCCATAATCTCTTATTATCGCAACATGCGTGACGAAAAATCGTATTCTAGGAGATGTTGAGGTTGGTATTGACTGCCGGACTAGGGTTTTTATTTTTTTTCGTACAAGGGCAGATAAAAAAGTTCTACACTCTGGATAGGGTGCAAGAATACGATACGGTTAATTTCAGGTTGAAAGCGACTTCCGGAATATCGTATGTACGCCATGTGGACGGAGGAAACCCCCTAAGTATTTTTGGTAATCCTGATTTAGACAAAATAAATCCATCTTTTGATGCAAAGGTCAAGGGGAGAAGTTGCTTCGTAGACTTAATCCTTGATGAATTTAAAGAATCGGGACTGGGAGATGGGCTGGCATATGCTGTTCTGAAAAGTAACGATGAGCGAGAGGATAATTACTGGAAATTCCTGTTAAACGATTCCAAAGTATATAATCTTAATCTTCACTATGGCATTGGGACATCAGATATTGATCTTAGTGGTACGGCTGTAAATCGATTGACCATCAATACCGGGAGCGCCGATGTAATCGTAAGTTATCAGCGTGATGAACCCAACCTAGTGGACATGGATACTTTTAAGGTGAAAGTTGATGTGGGGACTCTAATTGGGAGAGACCTTGCTAAATCCCGAACCAGAAATCTTCATGCCGAAATAGGTTTTGGACAGGCATTACTTGACTTCTCTGATCCTCTTGAAAATGTGTGTTCGGTAGATGCTTCCGTTGGCGCGGGTAAATTAGAAGTAGTGTTGCCAAATGATCGACCAGTAATCATTCAGATTAAGGAATCACCTTTATGCACTGTTGAGATGGTCGAGGAATATGAAGAAGTGGAAAATAACGTCTTCATTAGTAAAAGCTACGATGTTGGTGCGGATAATCTATTGACATTAAACATCAATGTGTCACTGGGTAGCCTAGTTTTCTCAAACGCCCAGGAAGATTAGATTCAAGACGGGTGCTTCATAATTCCAGCGGAAATAAAATACTGGGCAGCTATATAAGTTAGCATAACAAAGAACCGGTGTCCAACAAAAGCATCCACAAACTTTGAGTATGCTAGAAGTGAGTCTGATATGATAAATAGACTTGCCCCCAAAACAACTAGCTTGTAACTATCGTCGGTAGTAAGATCCTTACGATGGAGACTTAGAGCAACCATTGTCATTAGAATAAGGCCATAAACAACTACAGGGATTGCAAGTTCGCCTGCAACAGGAACCACCAGAAATAGAAATACTCCTCCATAGATAAGTACTGGAATCGTTCTGGTAAATGAGAAATGCATGACACTGAGTGCAGCTCTCTTAAAGAGAACGATATAAAGAACTTGTGCCACTAAGAATAAACCAATTCCCAATAGAAATAGCGAATCATTCATTAATGCAAGGTCTCCTCCCCAACTGAATATTATGGCAGCGGCTAAAAGTAGCGTGTTTTTTGTGACAGCTCCTTTTGAGTTCTCATAGACATAAAGGAGCAATAGTGGCATTAATAGTGGCTTAGAGTAGGAAACCAATACGTCAAGAGAAATAAGATGCCCAATGACGTTGGCTAATCCAGCAACAAGAAACCCGAATAGTATTAGTCGACTTTTTGCCATTGCAAATATTTTCTGGTGATGAAGATAAAGGCAATTATTGAGAACAAGGCAGAACCACCGAATATCCAAGGAAATCGACTTTCATCTCCTTGATACAGACTACCAGAAATAAGGGAACCCGATCCAATGCCCACTTCGAGAAAAATAAAGAGTGTTGATATTCCTCTTCCCCTGGATTTTTCGGAAGACAAATCAATGGCCCATGCGAAAAGGGTTGGTGAGTTAAGTCCATATCCAATACCAAATAGAACGGCCCCAATGAAAAATACTAAAATGGAATTAGCAAATCCAATGACCACCATACTAATAAAGAGAATCAAAGTACTAGCCATCAGAACTACAGGTCTGCCGTACCTATCGGACAAACGTCCTCCGATGATCCTTACTAGTAATGATGAACTGGTGAAGTACATGAAAAAAAGTCCCTTATTCTCTATACCAAGAAATTCGCTAAAGTCTGGTGATAGTGTGATAACCGTTCCAAACGAAAACGTAGTCAGGATCATTACTACGGAAGGGACCAGCACACTTTTTTCATACACATCAGCCCAGGAGATGCGCATCATGGAAAGGGTGAATCGACTCGGGTTTGCTAGTGTTTCCTTCATTCCAATAAGAATCAGAATTGAGGCTACTGCGAATAATGCGCTGATGTAAAACATCGCATTTAATCCGTATTGTAAGAAAATGCTTGACCCAAGAGCAGGTCCGGATGCTAATCCTACCGTACCAAACATACTTAACACACCCAGTGCTTCTCCCCGTCTGTCCGCAGGGACCAGGTCCGCAACGTACGCACTGGTACCCGTAGGCTTAAATCCAGTGCTGAAACCATGTAACAGTCGAATGAGGAAAAAGCCGGCTACGGAAGAAAGAACGGGATATAGAACAAGTGCAATACCACTTACTACGGCACCCACTATCATGACTGGGACACGACCCCACTCATCTGTCAATTTTCCAGAAAAAGGCCTTGAGATACCAGCTGTAAGCGTAAATAATGATATTACAAGTCCAAGGTATTTTTCACCACCAAGCGCTCGCAAATAACCAGGTAGCTCGGCAATAATCATCGAAAATGAGCTGAAAAAGAGATAGGAGCTTAGGCAGAGTAACCAGAAGCTCCAATCATAGTGCTTCATTCTACAGTCTCCTCGTTATGAAGCAAACAGCTTTTTATAAAGTCCATTATGTCACCGTCCAGTACATTTTGAACATCCGTTCGCTCATGCCCGGTACGAGCATCTTTAACCAATTTATAAGGATGTAGAACATAGTTTCGGATTTGTGAGCCGAAATCAATCTTCATTTTACCGGCTTCAACCTTGTCCCTTTCCGCATTTCGTTTCTCCAATTCCTGTTGGTACAGTTGAGACCGAAGCATTTGCATAGCCCTTTCTCTGTTTGCGAGTTGAGATCTTTCTACCTGGCAAACTACTACAATACCGGAAGGTTTATGAGTCAGTTGAACCTTGGTCTCAACTTTGTTGACATTTTGTCCTCCAGCTCCCCCTGATCGTGAAGTTTGCATTTCAACATCATTTGGATTGATTTCAATTTGTATGGAATCATCCACTACAGGATATACATAAACGGAAGCAAAAGAGGTGTGTCTTCGCCCTCCACTATCGAAAGGAGATATTCTTACCAATCGGTGGACTCCGTTTTCAGATTTCAAGTAACCATACGCCAGTGGCCCTTCAAACTCCAATGTGACGGATTTAACACCGGCAACATCACCGGCTTGAAAGTCTACTTCCCTCACTTTATAGCCATTGGACTCACCCCACATAATGTACATACGCATGAGCATCCCCGCCCAGTCGTTACTTTCTGTACCTCCTGCACCTGGTGTTATCTGGAGCATTGCCGAAAGCTGATCTTCGTCTGAAGACAACATTTTTTTCATCTCCAGATCCTCCACCAGTTTCAGCGATTTTTGAAATTCGCTCTCTACTTCTTCGTCGGATGATTCACCCAATTCAAGAAATTCATTTAGGGTTTCAACATCTCCGAGAGATGTTTCCACGGACTCGAAATCATCTGTCCATGTTTTTTTGGAGCGAATGGTCTTCATGGTTTTTTCTGCCTCCTCCGGACTGCTCCAAAAATCCGGCTGGGTGGTTACGAGCTCAAGTTCTTCTATTTCTTTTTTCTTGCGATCGTAGTCAAAGATACCTCCTCAAGGCGTCAACACGAGCCTTCAAGTCTTTCAGTTGGTCTGAAGTCATAGTTTAGATATTATTCAATTTGTGGCGAAGATATTGCATTTTCTGATGTTGACATTCTTCTTACTATCACCATTCGATACTTCCCTTGTGTAGAAATTTTTTTTGGCTTTATCAAAGACAGAATGATCCCAGACATTAGTAACCCTGAAGAAATAAGTAAAATCGAGGATTGGATTCTGAAATCCTGGTTAACACCATCAATCAATGGTAAAAAGAGCCCAGCAACAATCAATTTTCCGGCAGAACTTCGGGTATCAAACCCATCAAAATTTCTGCCTCTTATGTCGATTTCTGAAATAATGGAAATGGGGACTTCAGTATCATGGATGAGAATACATGTGTCAGAAAAACCCTGTATTTCACCTTCGATGAACATAGGATCATCCAAAATCCGAAAACGGATGATTTCGTTTTCGTATATCTTCATTTTAAAGGCGCCTTTGACCTTTGTTATGTAAAGAAAGGATTGACCCCAGGAAGAAAGGGCCAGAAACAGAATAAGAACTAATATGAAAACACGGTAAAGCACACGGAAAAATTACGATTTAACCGTGATTACTTTTCTAAAAATTGGTTAAAAGAACTACCAGGTAGATGACTTCATTCGGTGTACGGCGCGCATGATATCTTTTTGACTAATCTGGCCCACTAGTTTACCCATTTCTACAACAGGAAACCTCCTTATTCTCAACTCAAGAAACTTCTTGGCCATATCAAAGATACTAGTCTCAGGTGTTGTGCTAATTACGTTCGTGGACATAAAATCAGATACCTTTCCAGAGAGGTGTGGCATGTTATTGTACTTCCCTTTGACTACTTCTTTCATGCAATCTCCCTCTGAGATAACACCGATTATTTCACCGGACTCGTTCACTACCGGCCCACCGGAAATTCGATTTTTTAGAAGAGTTTGTATAACCTCATCCATATGCTGATCAGGACTAAAAGTGATGAGTTTTTTGGACATATAGTCGCCAACTGATATCGCAGGTGCTTGTTTTGTATCAGGTGCCATAGCGACTCCTTTGTAGCTCTTTACCATGTTTTTAAATTTTAGCGAACGTATAATATACGGAATTTTCGCTCGAAATCAAAGTGGGGATAAGACGATAAAGACCCGGTTTGATCAGATTTTGTGAATCCAACCGTGGGTATCCTCCATTTCACCAAGTTTGATCTTGGTAAGTGTTTTGAGGAATCCGTTAGAATACTTACGGCTTTCGATTTCGGGGAGTTCGTAGTCAATACCCTCGTATCCTATGGTCTTTATTTGGGCAATTGTAGCTGCTGTACCCGCACCGAAGGCTTCTTGAAGTTTACCCTTTTCAACAGCCTCGATGATCTCAGCAACTTTAATTCTTCGTTGAACAACATTCATTCCCTGATCCTTGGCTAGTTGCAGAATACTATCCCTTGTAATTCCCGGTAAAATGGTGTCTCCGGTAGGGGCAGTTAGAAGTATATCATCAATTACAAACAGTAGATTCATTGTTCCGGATTCCTCAACGTATTCATGATTCTTTCCATCTGTCCATATCAGTTGGTCGTATCCTTCTTTTTGGGCCAGTGAAGCTGGATACAAAGCCGCCGCATAGTTTCCTCCGGTTTTTGCCCACCCGGTTCCACCAGCCGCTGCTCTGGTAAAATGTGTTTCAACCTTCACTCGCACCGGTTTGGAATAATAGGCTCCAACCGGCCCAGTGAAAATCAAGAATCGGTAAGTATCTGATGGTCGAATACCTACATAAGGGTCCATTGCAATTTGAAGTGGTCGGATATAAAGAGAGTTGCCAGGATTCTTTGGCACCCAGTCTTTATCTATCTCCAGTAGAGTGGTTAGTGCCTCCATGAACAACTCCTCAGGGACCACAGGCATACACATGCGCTCAGCACTTTTTGTCATTCGAAAGGCATTCGCCTGTGGTCGAAATACAAGGACTTCACCATTACTGGCGCGGTGTGCCTTAAGCCCTTCAAAGATTGTAGACGCGTAATGAAGAGTGGTATTCGCCGGACTGATGGACATATCTGCGAACGGTTCGATACGCAGATCTTTCCATTCACCATCATGAAAGTCTGCGACAAACATATGATCTGAATAAACCTTACCAAAAACAGAGTTTTCAAGATCGATCCCTGGGAGTTTCGACTCCTTAGTCAGGTTTGTAGATATCTTCATTGTCTCAGTCATATCCGTGGATTTATGATTCTTCTTTCGGTAACCAAGGGGTCTCCGGTACTTCCAAATCGTGGCCAATCTTCCTTGCAAGAATAAAGAAATAATCAGATAGCCGATTCAGGAAAGGAATGATATTTTCCGAAATCTCTTCCAACTGGTTCAATTTTTCAGCACTACGTTCTGCCCGTCGACAGATGGTTCGGCAAATATGACAATGAGATACCGCAACGTGTCCGCCAGGAAGAATAAAGTTTTTTAGTTCTGGGACTTTGGCAGTATAGTGGTCAATCCAGTTTTCAAGTTGTGTAATTTCAATTTCAGAGATTTTTGGCAGATTATATTTTTCCGCATCTCGACCGGCGGCCAAAATGGAACCCAGAGAAAAAAGGGATTCCTGGATCCAATATAATTGCTGTTTTATTCGGGCTTCCACTGAATCTTGATCCTTGAGTAGACCTACAAAGGCATTTAGCTCATCAACATCTCCGTAGGCGGCAACTTGCTCATGAGATTTTGGAACCTTCTGCCCAGTCAATAGTGATGTATTACCTGTATCTCCCTTCTTTGTATAAATCTTCATTCAATTAACTGTGGTTTCCGCACATCTTTATTTCTTTCGTCAGACTCAATTAACCCGTCTCTTAGTCTAATTATACGGTGGGAGTATTTGGCGATATCGTCTTCATGTGTTACCATAACAATGGTGTTTCCACTTTCATGAAGTTCCTGGAAAAGGTCCATTATCCCGTAGGAGGTTTTTGAATCCAGGTTACCGGTTGGTTCATCGGCTAATATTATGCTTGGATCATTTACCAGAGCTCTTGCGATCGCAACTCTTTGTCTTTGTCCGCCGGATAATTCATTTGGTTTGTGGTAGGCACGATCTGCTAGCTCAACTCCTTCCAGGGCCTGGTAAGCTTTTTCTTCCCTTTCCGATCGACTTAATCCCGCATAAACCAGAGGAAGTGCCACGTTTTCAAGAGCGGTTGCTCTTGGGAGTAAGTTGAATGTTTGAAAAACGAAACCAATTTCCTTATTTCGAATTTCAGCCAATTCATTTTCACTCAGGTTACTCACATCATTATTATTCAGAATATATGTACCTGATGATGGAGTGTCGAGGCAACCAATAATGTTCATCAAGGTAGATTTGCCTGATCCGGATGGCCCCATGAACGCCACATATTCCCCTTTGTCAATGGAAATAGAGATGGAGTTCAACGCATGAATGGTTTCGGCCCCCATTACATATTTCCTTCCAATTTCCGTTGTTTTAATTATTTGACCCATAACTTCAAAGTTAATTCAAGTTGTTAAAGTGAATGTGTAGTTTGGTAAGAGGATTATGTTAGTTACTCTACTAATTATTCTGTTTACGAATTTCTTCACCAATGGATGGGAAAAACTATCGAATGTTTCCATTCGGGTTGTTTATGATCAATGGATGGAAATGGAAATTGATAAACTGGAATTCTCGGATGAGGTCCTTGCGTTGGATGGGCAGGAAATAACTCTAGAGGGCTATATAATTCCTTTAGAAGCGAAAAATGTAGAAATGTATTTTGTTCTCAGCCAGTACCCTTTTCAGTCTTGCTTTTTTTGCGGTGCCGCCGGGCCTGAAACGGTGGCAGAAATTTACTCCCTTGAGGATGTGCGATTTACTTCGGGAAGAGTTAAGGTTACCGGTAAGCTGGAGATTAATTTAGATGATCCCCTTCATCTTCCTTATAAAATTAAATCAGCGGAAGTTGTATATCTACCTTAGGAGTTTCCATAAACTTTAAGAACTGTATCCCGGAGAGGCCCTCCGTTCCCGGAAACCAAGTGCAATATATTGGCGGCTATTTCATCTGGTGCCACCCATTCCTTGAAATTCGCGTCGGGCATTGCTTCCCTATTTACAGGGGTATCAATTATACTTGGTACAATGATGGATGACGAGATATTATCCTGCTTTCCTGTTTCATTCAAAACCTCAGCAAGTTTAGAGACATTGCTTTTGGCCAAGACGTAAGGAAGTACCTCCGAAGCTCCACCCTCGTACACGGGCTTAGCGGAGACCATTATTATCTTGCCGCCACCTGTTTCTTTCATCCATTCATAAACGGGCTTTACCATATTGAAGGTCGTGAGAAAATTGAGCTCATACATGTCCATTAGGTCGTCCGTGGTGGTGTTTGAAATGTTGCTCATAGCAAATCCCCCAACAAGTAAAACAGCAGCTCTAAGTTTCTCATGCTTTTCACGGATCAGCCTTACGAAATCATGCGTTCGATCTTCCGATGTCAGGTCAACCTCAAATAATTCGACATTCTTTAATCCTCCTGGTGATTTTCCAGGTTGATTGGTTCCAATAACGTAGTAATCGGACTCCACAGCAGCCTTACAGAATGCAGATCCAAGATGACCGGTGGCACCTGTGACCAGGATATTGCTTATCATTGTTTGGTTGAGTTGATTATCCTGTAATTTGATAGAAATGGACAAAAAATCCTCATTTTTTCAGGATGTATATGAGGTCGTGAAACTCATTCCGAAAGGAAAGGTTACCACATATGGTGCAATTGGTGCATATCTAGGTCTCAAATCAAGTGCTCGGATGGTAGGTTGGGCAATGAACCAGGCGCACGGTCTACCGGAGGTGCCGGCTCATAGAGTTGTTAATAGAATAGGGGTTCTTACTGGTAAGAATCATTTTGAGACGCCGACTACAATGCAGGAGCGATTGGAGGCTGAAGGGATCAAAATTAAATCGGATCAAATAGAGAACTTTTCCAAGCACTTCTGGGATCCAATCAAAGAATTGGGTTTCTAATTATACTTTTTACTAATCAGGAACATTCCAATAAAGGTCAACAGTCCATTCAAAATCAGTATTTCAAATCCAAATTTGTATCCATTGAGAAGCCACTCTGAATTCAGGTTGATCACAAAGCTGATAGCAGGTGAAAGCACGCAAATGGTGGGAACGTACTTATCAAATACCTCGCGCTTAGTATAGATACCGAATGTGAACAGTCCGAGAAGTGGTCCGTAAGTGTACCCTGCCGCAGTAAAAATTGAATTGATGACGGATTCATCGTTTATCACATTGAATATCAATATGATTATAAATAGTAGCAATGAAAATGAAAGATGAACCATAATCCTTGTATTGTTTCTTGAGCCAAAATTTTCTGGTTTAAAACCTAGAAAGTCAACACAAAACGAAGTAGTTAACGCTGTTAACGCGGAGTCGGCACTGGAATAAGCAGCAGCAGTTATACCCAATAGAAAAAATACACCTGCTATCAATGAAAAATGATTCACCGCAAGCAATGGGAATAAACCATCGCTTCTTTCAGGTATCGCGATTCCGTTGGTATTAGCATATTGATAAAGCAATACACCGAGCATCAGAAACAGGACATTTACGAAAATGAGTACGATACTAAACCAAAAAACGTTTTTCTGAGCATCCTTTAAACTTCGGCACGTAAGATTCTTTTGCATCATATCCTGATCAAGGCCGGTCATAACAATGGCAATGAAAGCTCCGGCAAAGAACTGTTTGAAAAAATTTCGACTGGCTTTCCATTCGAAATTGAAGATCTCACTCATTGGATCCTTCGCTATCGCTGACATTAGGTCCCCAAAGTTCCATTGAAGGCTGTTCTTGATAAATATGATACTGACGATAACCGCTAGTATCATGAAAGCCGTTTGAAATGTATCCGTGAAAACGATGGTTTTAATGCCCCCTTTGAATGTATATATCCATATTAATCCGATGGTACATAAAACCGCAAACCAAAAGGGTAAACCAAATGCATCGAAGAAAGCAATTTGCAAGACACCAGCGACGAGAAACAACCTAAAAGAAGCTTGAACTGTTCTCGAAAGCAGGAAGAAAAATGCACCTGTCTTGTAAGACCAGAAGCCAAACCTGTTTTCCAGGTAGGTATATATGGAAATTAGATTCAACCGATAGTAAAGGGGTAAAAGCACCAGGGCAATAACCAGGTAGCCAAGTAGATAGCCAAGTACCATCTGGAAGTAATACCAATTGCTATTACCAACTTCACCAGGAACAGATATAAAAGTTACACCTGACAGAGATGCTCCGATCATACCAAACGCCACCAGGAACCATGGTGATTGTCTGTTTGCAGTATAAAAGGACTCTGCATCACTATTTCTACTGGTCAGATAAGATATCAGGATGAGTAGTAGAAAGTATCCGAGGATAACAGATGCAACAAGAATTGGACTCATATCAAATCAGGATGAGCTGCAAAATAATTACTATTACTAACTTTGCCGGAAATTCACATACTATGAGGATGGATTTCGAAGTGGACGTACAGGAACTGGTAGTTGTAGAAGTTGATGCGAAAGATGAAGACCTGAAGAGCCTTGTTGTTTATAACGACGACTTCAACACCTTTGAGCATGTGATCAACACCTTAATAAAGGTATGTAAGCATGATGCCATGCAGGCTGAGCAATGCACCTATCTTATTCACTATAAGGGGAAATGCAGTGTGAAAACAGGATCATATGCGGAGTTGAAACCGATGAGGGAAGGCATTACTGAGGCTGGGATAAAAGCTATTATCGAGTAAATGGAATATCCCTCCAGATTGGTAGAGGAGGCCGTTAATGAAGTTTCCAGACTTCCAGGTATTGGTAAGAAAACGGCGTTACGTTTGGTTCTCCACTTGCTCAAACAACCTGTAAACCAAACGGAAGATCTTTCTAGCGCACTAGTACAGCTTAGGAAGGATATTAAGTATTGTGCTACGTGCCATATTCTCTCGGATACAGAAGAATGCACATGTCAAACAATAAAGCGTGATACTTCGGTGATCTGTGTGGTAGAGGATACTCCGGACGTTCTGGCTATTAGAAACACTGGTCAATATAGGGGCATGTTTCATGTATTGGGAGGAAGAATATCTCCCTTAGATGGCGTCGGTCCAGATGATCTTACAATTGAATCCCTGTTATCAAGGGTAAATGCTTCAAATGGGGAAGTGAAAGAGATTATATTGGCTCTAAGTGCTACTATGGAAGGCGATACAACGGCGTTTTATATCACCAAAAGACTGGCCGGTTTAGATCTTAGAATTACCACAATAGCCAGGGGCATCCCTGTAGGTGGCGAATTGGAGTTCGCTGATGAGTTGACACTTGGCCGAAGCATTACAACTCGTACACTCTTTGATCAGGGCAATTAGGGTCGTCTCCTTCGTCCTGATGCTGAGGCGAAGGTGTAGTAGATCAATAGCAACATTCCACAAGTCATTACCACCATGTAATAATTAGGTTCTCCAGCCTTCCAGGTCGCTATAAATTGAAGGATGGCCAAGATTGCCACAAGTCCTCCCAAAAATAGCCCCAGACTCTTAAGTTGCTCTTTACCCATCATTTTGCCTTTTTCAATTGGCAGTATAGTAAAATTTGGCAGGATCTTAAATTAGTTTGACAGATTTTGAAAATTCACAATACCGATTTTTGGTATATAATCCATTTAGTCACCACTATGGAAAAATACATTTGGTACAATCCGGAAAAAGAGGAATATGAATTTGGTTCTCTGGCGCAATATGAAGCATTGAAAAAAGAGAGTAGTAATGCCGGTGAATTTGAAATAGAGTACAGATTTAGTGAAGTGTCCGCCAAATTCGCATTCCAATTAACGGAAAAACTAAACAGTGAAATACAGGTAGCTGCTGACAAGTAACAAGTAAAAATTCATAATACTCGCAAACAGTTTAAATATTCGCGAAAGCCCGTGTTGAATTATCAACCGGGCTTTTACTTTTCAGGGGTTAGCTCATCCGTTTCTCCCAATTGCTGCAATAACTCAAAAGTTTTCTTTGCCTCCTCTTCGTCAATTGTCCCAATGGCTACACCGACATGCACAAGAACATAATCGTCTACCTTAGCCTCAGGAACCATAGAAAGATTGACTTCTTTTCTTACCTCTCCAAAAGCCACGATTCCAGCTCGAAAAGTGTCATCTAGCTCGGCTGTTATTTTCTCTATTTTTCCAGGAATTGCTAAGCACATACTATAATGATACGGTTTCTGATTCTTTGAGCCAACTATACCAACTTTCCATTCCTTCTCCAGTCGTTGCTGAAATCTCAAAGAACTTCAGGTTAGGATTTATCCTTAGTGCATTTTCTTTGACTTTTTCAATATCGAAAGCCACATAAGGGAGTAAATCAATCTTGTTGATAAGGCAGATGCTGGAGTCGGCAAACATATCAGGATATTTAAGCGGTTTGTCGTCTCCCTCCGTTACACTTATTATAACAACCCGATTGTTTTCTCCTAGGTCAAACATTGCCGGACATACCAGATTTCCGACATTTTCGATCATTAGTGTACTATTAGCTTTAATATCCAACTCTTTATAAGCTCTCTGTATCATGGTACTATCCAGATGACACCCTTTTCCAGTATTGATCTGTATTACAGGTACACCCAAAGCATCAATTCGGTCGGCATCGTTGGTAGTTTGTTGGTCTCCTTCAATTACATAAAAAGAGATTTCGTCCATTAAGTCAGCGATGGTCTTTTCCAGTAGGCTTGTTTTACCACTTCCCGGGGAGCTCACAAGATTTAGTGCATTGATATTAAGGGCATCAAAATATCCACGATTTCTTTCCGCCAAAAGATTATTGGCACCTAGTATATCCTGTTCTACCTCAAGAATGCTTTTTTCATGGTGATGGCTATGATCATGGTGACGGTGACTATGATCGTGATGATGATGATCATCACTATGGTGATGATGGTGATCGCCTTCGTTTGGCTTTATGAGTTTTACGTCCCCCTCAGGACCACTGCATCCGCAAGTAGTACACATAAATTCTACAGATTATTATGATACAATTAATGATTTTACTCTTAGTTCTTTTCCCGATTTGATGTCTTTGAAATAGCTTCCACAATTAGGACACCCATCGTAAAGAGAATGAAGATCGTAGCTCTTCCCGCAATCGAGACACTCGGCTTTGCCATCGATCCATGTTATTTCTCTTTCTGAGTACTGAAGGCTAGTGTCCTTTGTCGCAATGGGCCAGGCAAAATCAAGTGAAGACTTTTCAATTCCTGCTAGCTCACCGATTTCCAGTTCGATCACGTCTACACGATTTGCTTTCTCTTTGGAACATGCGTCCTCCGCGATCTTCACAATACCCATGGCTATGGACAATTCATGCATAATCGATATTTATACTTTTTGCTCCTTATCCTGTCTTGCTTTCCAAAGGAAGTACGCTCCAATTCCTGCTAAACCAAGTAAGCCGATGTGCAATGGAGAAGTCAGATAATGCATAATCTCTGTACCATTATATCCATCATGACCAGGATGAGCAAGGCCATTGTGAGCGCCTGAAAGAAGTAAGAGTAAGGTTAAGTAGTTGATCTTTTTCATTGTGTTCAATTTTTCCGGCTGTCAAAGTAGGAAGGTTGAGTTGGAGGTAAGCTAACAATTGATAGCAACGGTATTGATCTATATCAGTTCAGAGACTTTGTCTTTCTCATACTTTTAGGATTGAGAATGGGGTGTTGTCCGCTTTATAGTGGAATTCACCTTCAAAACCTAACCAAATCATTACCGAAAAAATCACACGTTACTATGTCTGACAATCTCAAAAAACAACAAACGTATTATGAGAGCATCATGGGAAATGGATTTTCCAGACGTGATTTCATGAAATTCAGCGCCTTCATGGCGGCTTATCTTGGGTATGAAACTTCATCCATTGGACAAATAGAAAAATCCTTACAGGAGACACCAAGATTGCCTATTATATGGGAGCATTTTCAAGAGTGTACCTGCTGTTCTGAGTCATTTATTAGATCTGATCATCCCATCGTAGCAGATATTCTTCTAGATAAGGTGTCACTTGACTATACCTTATCGCTGATGGCGGCTTCAGGCCATCAGGCAGAAGCAGCTAAGAAGGCAACAATGGAGAAATATAAAGGTGAATATATTCTTGCTGTAGAAGGTTCTGTACCTACTGGAGAAGATGGAATATACTGTTGTATAGCAGGGAAAACCGCTATTGAACAGCTGCAAGAGGCAGCGGCCGGTGCCAAGGCAATTGTGGCCTGGGGTAGCTGTGCCTCTAATGGCTGTGTTCAATCAGCCAAGCCGAATCCTACTCAAGCAACCCCAATTCATAAAATCATAACAGACAAGCCAATTGTTAGGGTTCCGGGTTGTCCACCTATCGGAGAGGTTATGGCAGGGGTGATCGTGCATGTTGTGGCTTTCGGTAAACTTCCAGAGTTGGATTCACAAGGTAGACCTAAGGCCTTCTATAATAAGCGTGTCCATGACAGCTGTTATCGTCGTCCATACTTTGATGCTGGATTATTTGTAGAAGAATTTGACGATCCAAATGCAAAAAAAGGATATTGTTTATATAAGGTAGGCTGTAAGGGACCAGTGACCTACAATGCTTGTGGAAGCATTCGATGGAACAACGGAGTGAGTTATCCCATACAATCTGGTCATGGGTGCTTCGGATGCAGTGAAGATAACTTCTGGGATAATGGCCCAATTTATGAAAGGCTTTCATCAATACCAGGTTTCGGGATTGAGTCTAACGCCGATACTATAGGAAAAGTGGCTGCTGGTGCAGTAGCCGGAGCGGCCTTGGTACATGGAGTATCCGCAGCGGTGGCCAAAAGAGCCAAAGTAAAAGAATCAATTTCCCAGGGTAAGGAAGTTGAAAAGAAAATCGACGAAGAATAATCATCAAGTTAATCATAGAAGAAGATGGCTGAAAGAATTGTAGTAGACCCGATAACAAGGATTGAGGGTCACCTGAGAATAGAAGCTGAAGTTAAAGATGGGAAGATCGTAGATGCATATAGTTCATCCACGATGGTGAGGGGACTCGAAGAAATTGTGAAAGGTAGAGATCCAAGGGATGTATGGGCTTTTGTACAACGAACCTGCGGGGTTTGTACCACAGTTCATGCTTTAACCTCGGTAAGAGCAGTTGAGGACGCTCTCGGAATAGAAGTACCACCTAATGCAGAAATGGTACGAAATATCATGGAAGGGGCATTGTACCTTCATGACCATGTTGTGCATTTTTATCATTTGCATGCATTGGATTGGGTTGATGTCGTTTCTTGTCTCAAGGCGGATCCGGCGGAAACAAGCAGAATTGCCCAAAGCATCTCAAATTGGCCGAAAAGCTCCGTTGGATATTTTTCAGATATACAAAAACGAATTAAGAAATTCGTCGATAGCGGACAGTTGGGAATATTTGCCAACGGTTATTGGGGACATCCCCAGATGAAATTGCCAGCTGAAATAAACCTGCTAGCAGTGGCGCACTATCTGGAAGCCTTAGAATGGCAAAAAGAGATTGTCAAGATTCACACAATTTTCGGTGGTAAGAACCCGCATCCAAATTACCTGGTTGGGGGAATGGCTTGCGCACTTTCACCGGATGATCCAGGGGGTTTAACGGCTGAGAGATTAGCCTATGTTGGACAGCTGTTACAGGAAGGCCGAGACTTTGTAAACCAGGTATACATTCCAGATGTAGTTGCCATTGCATCTTTTTACAAAGATTGGGGTAGTATTGGTCAGGGATTTGGAAACTACATGGTTTATGGTGATATGCCTACAAATGGCTATAATGACCCTTCTAGTTTCAAATTTCCAAGTGGTGTTATCAAGGATAGAGATTTAAGTACAATTATGGAAATCGATCACCGCGATTCCACAGAGATTGTAGAGTACGTTAACTCTTCGTGGTATGAATACACGTCTGGTGACGATGGAGGACTTCATCCATGGGATGGTCAAACCAATATCAAATATTCCGGACCGAAACCTCCTTATGACTATCTGGATGTTGATCAGAAATATAGTTTCATTAAGACTCCTCGATGGAAGGGGTTGCCAATGGAAGTTGGACCTTTATCTAGAATGCTGGTGGGTTATGCATTGGGAAGAGAGGAATTCGTAGAAATTGTAGATTCATCATTATCTAAGCTAGATGTACCTGTTACAGCACTGTTTTCCACTCTTGGTAGAACCGCTGCTAGGGCGCTGGAATCTCAACTGGTAGCCGACTGGAATATTGAATTCTATGATACCTTGATGAATAACATCAAAAATGGAGACACCCGGATGGCCAATTCGGAAAAAAGAGATCCATTTACATGGCCAAATGAAGCCAAAGGTGTGGGTTACATGGAAGCACCTCGAGGTAGTCTGGCTCATTGGGTTGTCATTAAGGACCGGAAAGTTTCTAATTATCAGCAAGTTGTTCCTTCAACATGGAATGCATCTCCAAGAGACCCTAGTGGACAATTATCTGCTTATGAATCTACATTGATAGGTACTCCGGTAGCGGATCCTGAACAGCCGTTGGAGATAATTCGAACCATACATTCATTCGATCCTTGCATCGCATGTGCGGTTCACTTGTATGATGAGCATGGTAAGCATCTGTCCCAGGTGCAGAATACAACTATGTGCAACACCTAATTAAAAATGTAATCGTCATGTCATTTCAAGATTATTATAGGGTTTATGTCTGGGAATTGCCGGTTAGAATTTTTCACTGGGTGAATTTCCTTTGTATGATTGCATTGATTGCAACCGGCCTTGTCATAGGTGATCCTCCAGCAATTACGTCTGGAGCTGAAGCCACCAACCAGTATTGGTTCGGATATGTCAGGTATATTCATTTTGCTGCCGCTTACCTATTTACCTTTAACCTGTTATACCGGTTTATCTGGGGATTCGTGGGGAACAAGTACGTTCAATGGAAAACTTTCTGGCCTTTTACCAAATCAAGGTGGCAAGACTTAGTCAGTGTTTTGCGGGTTGACGTTTTGCTTAGAAGACCCGTTGAAGAGCCCAAGTTTCAAATGAGTGTTGGTCATAACCAGTTAGCCTATGTATCATACTTTCTATTCTTCGTTTTATGCGCTCTTCAAGTAATGACAGGATTTGCTCTCTATGAGGATACTGCCAGTTGGTGGTTCCCTGGATTATTTGCTTGGGTTAAGGATGTCCTTGGTGGAGATATGCCTACACGACTGGTACATCATATTATTATGTGGGTTATGATCATTTTTACCATCGTGCATGTGTACCTCGTTATGTACCACGATTGGTTAGAAGGACGCGGAATCGTATCATCTATGTTCGGCGGATATAAGTTTATAAAGAAACAGCGCCTGGAGGAATCAAAATGAGTAGTCTGATCGATTATAGCGTTAATTCAACCCTTGATAATAGGGACACTTCAAACATTTTGGTGCTTGGTGTTGGTAATTTTCTTATGGGAGATGAAGGGGTCGGTGTCCACATTGCGCAGAAAATGGAAAAAATGGATCTTCCGCATTTTGTGAGAGTGGTTGACGGGGGTACTGGCGGATTTTTCCTATTGAATTATTTTGACGACTTCGAGAAAGTGATTTTCATTGATGCTACTATGGATGGGAACCCTCCCGGCACAATCAGTCAGATAAGACCAAGATTTGCAGCGGATTTTCCAAAGGCACTGAGTGTACATGATGTTGGACTTAGGGATATGATTGAAACACTTTACATCATGGAGCATGTACCTGAAATGCATCTATTTACGGTATCAATTGGTGAAATTGTACCCATGCATGTTGGTTTAAGTCAACCCGTGAATGACACAGTAGATCCGCTTATAACCAAAGTTGTTGATTGGGCTAAACAGTTGCATGGATAATATCCCATGCAGACGTTCAGTATTCGCATAAAAGGGATTGTTCAAGGGGTAGGATTTCGTCCATTTGTTTTTCAGGAAGCAAAAAAGAAAGGAATCAATGGCTGGGTTCTGAATGGTTCAAATGGGGTGGAGATCAGGTTCAATTATCCGTCTTTGACAGAGGCCCGGGAATGGCTTAAAACTTTGGTAAACGAAGCCCCGTCATTATCATACATTCAGGAGAGCTTTTTAGAGCAGATACCTACAGAGGATTTCGAGGGATTTCGAATTGAAAAGAGTAAGGAGGATGAGTTTGTAGATCTACCACTTACTCCAGATTTCGCCATGTGTCGGACTTGCAAAAGGGAAATGGATGACCCTAAGGACAGGCGATATAATTATGCTTTTATTACTTGTACAGATTGTGGTCCTCGATATTCCATAACCAGGAAAGTCCCCTACGACCGTCCCGTTACTACGATGAATCCATTCCCTATGTGTTCGTTGTGCTCCAAAGAATACGAGGATCCAATGACTCGAAGACATTATTCTCAAACCAATTCATGTGGAAATTGTGGTGTACAGCTTAATGTTTTGGGAACACAAAATGATCTTGATCGGGAATTCGATTCTGAAAGTGAGAAACTGGACTTTGTTGTTTCTGAACTTAAAAATGGTAAAGTAGTGGCAGTAAAAGGAATTGGAGGTTTTCTTTTGATCTGTGATGCCACAAATGACGATTGTGTCAACAAGCTTAGAAGACGAAAACACAGACCGGATAAACCACTGGCTGTGCTGTACCAGAACCTTGACGAAATTGAAAAATACTATTATTTGAAGGACTCGGAACGGGCATCATTAACTAGTCCAGTGGCACCTATCGTCCTATTAGAACCCAGGCAAAGTTCTCATTTAAGCCCTTTAATTGCACCAGAATTGGATACCATCGGAGTGATGCTCCCGTATGCGCCAATTCTTCACTTCATCAGTAGAGAATTTAATCAACCTCTCGTAGCAACTAGTGGCAATGTATCAGGTTCTCCGATAGTCTATTCGAACGTATCGGCGTCAGAAGAACTCTCCAATGTTGCAGATTTAATTCTGGAGCACAATCGGGAGATTCTAATCCCACAAGATGATTCAGTGGTTAGGTTTAGTCGATCAAAAGATATTCGAATTGTCTTACGCAGGTCCCGGGGGTTGGCTCCAAACTATTTTGGAGTAGACTTTAATTTGAGTGAAATAGAAGGAACAATGGCGGTGGGGGCTGAAATGAAAGGAGCATTCGCTATCGTTCATCGAGGAAGAATCTATATCAGTCAATACCTGGGTAGCATGGATAACTACCTGTCCCAGAACACTTTTCACGATGTTTACAAGCATCTCCAGAATGTTTTGGGCTTCAAACCCAATAAACTTATTTCGGACATTCATCCGGATTATTTCGGAACAAGGTGGTGTCAGGAACAGATTGAAAGTGGGGTATCCACAAGATCCTACCAACACCACAAAGCACATTTTGCCTCAGTCCTGGGAGAAAATAATCTATTGTATTCCAACGAGCCGATTCTTGGATTCATTTGGGACGGAACGGGATTGTCTGAAGATCATCAAATATGGGGAAGTGAAACCTTCTTATGGAATCAGGGGGCAATTGAGCACCATGGAAATATTGGATCCGTAAGAAACATCGCGGGAGATAAGATGGCAATAGAGCCCAGGTTGTCGTTATTAGCTTTTCAGGACAATTCGGAAGAAACCACCAGTGGTTTGTTTTCCAGTGAGGAATGGGATGTTTATCAGAAGCTAAAGGCGAATTCAAAGACATACACTTCTAGTATGGGAAGATTCTTTGATGCCATATCGTGTCTTTTACTCAATCATTCCAAATCAACTTACGAGGGACAAGCGGCTATGCGACTTGAGACATTGTCTCGAAAAGGTTGGGAGAGTGAACAAAGTCTTGCAACAAACTGGTCACTCGAATTCGAAACCCCATTTTATTACCAGACGATAAATCACGTGCTTCGGGAGATGAATCATGGAGAACCTACGGAGGTTATTGGATTTAGATTCCATCTATTTCTTGTTGAGTGGGTTATGCAGCAGGCAGAAAGGCAAAATATTCGAAAACTAGCATTCAGTGGTGGAGTATTTCAAAACGGGTTGCTGGTAGACTTATTGGTTGAAAGGTTATCCGGAAGTTTTGACTTATATTTTCATCAGGAATTGTCTCCAAATGATGAAGGAGTGGCGTTCGGGCAACTTATGCTTGAATTAACCAGTGATCAATCAATTTCCGTAAAACACTAAATTCAGGAAGTCATAATGAAATATGTCGCTGAATATCGAAATCCCAAAGAGGTAAAAAAGCATCTGGAAGAGATTCACCGGATCACCACGCGACCTTGGGCCATTATGGAAATATGTGGAGGACAAACCCATGGTCTGGTCAAAAATGGATTACTGGATTTGCTGCCAGATGAAATAACGATGGTTCATGGACCTGGTTGTCCAGTCTGCGTGACACCTCTTCACTTGATCGACAAGGCAGTCGAGCTGTCCCTTTTGGATCATGTCATTATGTGCTCATTTGGTGATATGGTTAGAGTTCCAGGTTCCCAGAAAAGTCTCTTGCAATCCAAGGCTGAAGGTGCAGATGTTAGAATTCTATATTCCCCATTAGAAGCTTTGACTATCGCCAAGGAAAATCCGGATAAGGAGGTTATTTTCTTTGCAGTGGGGTTTGAAACTACCGCGCCTGCCAATGCCCTTGCCGTTTACCAGGCTTCCCAATCCGGCATTGAAAACTTTTCAGTTCTAATGTCCCATGTTCTTGTACCACCAGCCATGGAAGCCATTTTGGGAGATCCCGATTCTCGTATTCAGGCTTTTCTTGCAGCAGGCCATGTAACTACCATAATGGGACTTGAGGAGTATTTTCCGATCGTTGAAAAATACAAGGTTCCGGTTGTGGCAACTGGTTTTGAACCCGTTGATCTTGTTCAGGGGATCCTAATGTGTATTCGGCAATTGGAAGCTGGTGAAGCCAGACTAGAAAATCAATATGGTCGGGTAGTGAACCCTGAAGGAAATAAGAAAGCTAAAGAAATTGTAGAGAAGGTTTTTGAGATTTCTGATCGTAGTTGGAGAGGGATTGGAACTATCCCAGTCAGCGGATATGAACTTAAAGAATCTTACCGCTCATTCGACGCTAAATCTCGTTTCGACAGCAATTCCCTTTCGGCTCCGGAAAACAGTGAATGCATTGCCGGGGAAATTCTTAAAGGAATGAAAAAGCCTAAGGACTGTTCGGCTTTTGGAAAGAAATGTACACCGGAGCATCCACTTGGCGCTCCCATGGTTTCTTCTGAAGGAGCATGTGCTGCTTACTTTCACTATGCGACATAAGTAATTAGATAAGATGGGAAAAAAGAGTTTTGAGGAGTTACAGTGTCCACTTCCCCAAGTGGATTTTGATCGAATTACACTTGGACATGGAGGAGGGGGTTTGCTTACAAATCGCTTATTGGATAAGGCTATATTCAATTTGTTTAGCAATCCAATTCTAGATACTCGTCATGATGGAGCTCTTCTGGATCTTAACGGGCAGGTAGCTTTCTCCACTGACAGTTTTGTTATTTCACCTATATTTTTCCCTGGAGGCAATATTGGTGAGTTGGCCATCCACGGTACGGTGAATGATCTTGCCATGTGTGGCTCCATTCCCAAGTACTTATCCATGGGACTAGTGTTGGAAGAAGGACTCATGCTTGACGAACTATGGGAAGTACTGGTTATGGCAAAACAAGCTGCAGATCATGCCGGAGTCACCATAGTTACCGGTGATACAAAAGTTGTGGAGAGGGGAAAAGGTGATAAACTGTTTATTAATACTACCGGAGTGGGGTTGCTTCATCCCGAAGCCAAGGTATCTAGTCAACGAGTTCAGTCGGGTGACAAGGTAATTGTTAGTGGTCCGATAGCCACTCATGGTATGGCGATTATGTGTATTCGTGAAGGCATTTCGTTTGAAAGTACCATTGAAAGTGACACCCGATCACTAAATCATTTAACTAAAAAGCTTTTTGATCGTTTCGGATCAGATATTCATTTATTAAGAGATCCCACAAGGGGCGGTGTGTCTTCCACGTTAAACGAGGTGGCTCGGGATTGTAATCTGGGTGTTGAAATCTATGAGGAGCAATTACCCATTTTGGAGAACGTTGGAAATGCTTGCGAAATACTAGGATTGGATCCACTATACGTAGCAAATGAAGGCGTTTTTGTTGCTTTTGTACCACCGGAAATTGCGGAGGAATTAACGAAAGAGATCAGTTCCACTCCGGAGGGCAATGGCGCAAAAATTATTGGAGAGGTCGTTGCAGATCACCCAAAGAAAGTTATTCTGCACAGTAGTATAGGTGGCAAACGTGTAGTTAATATGCAGGTAGGAGAACAATTACCGAGGATTTGTTGATTTCTCCGTTATTAATCCGAGGCAAGTTTTCCATATCGATGCTCATCGACAAATACTTGGTTTTTGAACACAGCTTTTCTTAATACTCCTTCTTTTTGAAATCCGTTTTTCTCCAGAACTTTCATTGACGCCGCATTGTATCCGAATACTGCAGCAAAAATCCGGGTACCTCCAAGCTCTTCAAATGCATATTTTAACATAATTTGAATGGCCCTGGAAACTATCCCCTTGTTCCAATAAGGTTCTCCCAGCCAATAGCCCAACTCATAGGAATGTTTGTAGACATCGGTCTGAGGGAATAGCATAATTACTCCAGCGAAGGTCTCTTCAAAACGAATACTGAAGGTAAGAATCGGCTCTTCCAATGATACCCGTTCAATAAACTCAATTGCGTCTTCTTTAGTGTATGGATGTGGAAAGTGGTCCCTCACATTATCAAAAATTTTCTTGTTATTGGCGAGTCTGGCTAAAGGCTCAGCATCTTTGATTTGTAGTGGACTTATCGTTACCATTTTGCAGCTAAGAATAAGGTATTCGATACAAAAATAAAAAGCCTTCCAGCAAATGCTGGAAGGCTTCTTTCTTTGCTTATTTTCTTAGGAGTTATCCTATTGCGACTCGCTTGAAATCAGAAACTGTTAGTCCCTTATTTACACCATCAAGATACTGCGCAATTGTTTGTGAGTTGTCTTTCACAAAAGACTGACTCAGAAGTGTATTTTCCTTGAAGAACTTTTGAAGCTTGCCTTGGGCAATTTTCTCAACGATATTCTCGGGTTTACCTTCCTGCAGAGCCTGTTCTTTGCCTATTTCGATTTCTTTTTCAATAATAGATTGGTCTACACCATCTTTATCTACTGCAACCGGGTTCATCGCAGCAATCTGCATTGCAACATCCTTGCCTGCTTCATCGACAGAAGACCCGTTTGTGTTTTTTAGTGCCACCAGTACTCCAAGTTTCTTATTTGAGTGTATGTACGGCACAACTGCTTCTCCTTCAACAACTGTGTATGCCTTGATCTCTAGTTTCTCACCTATTTTACCAGTTGCTTCAACTATCTTTTCGGCAATTGTCAGGTCTCCGGATTTTAGGGCACTCAAAGCCTCGACATCCGCCGGTGATTCAGTAAAGGCGATATCAGTAATTTCCTGACCTAGTGCCACGAAATCATCGTTTTTAGCCACGAAATCAGTCTCGCAAGTGAAAGCGACTAATACTCCTTTTGAATGGTCTTCGTTAGTCTTAGCGAAAACCACACCTTCAGAGGTTTCTCTATCTGCTCTGGATGCAGATACTTTTTGTCCTTTTTTTCGTAAAAGCTCAACAGCTTTTTCAAAATCTCCATCGGCTTCAACCAGTGCTTTCTTGCAGTCCATCATGCCTGCACCAGTCATTTGTCGTAGTTTGTTAACGTCTTGTGCGCTAATAGCCATTTTATAATAGGTTTAAATATTTATAGTTGCTTTTAAACAAAAACACCGTCCCGATCAGGATCGGGACGATGTTTAGAAAATGTCATTAAATTGAAGTTTAAGAAGTTATGCTTCTTGCTGATCGACTTCTTTCTTCTTAGCCTCTTCTTCAGCTAATTTCTGATCATCCTTATCCTTCTTTCTTTCTGCCAATCCTTCTTCCATGGAAGCAGATATGTACTCGGTGATGATCTTTATTGATTTGAAAGCATCATCATTAGATGGTATTGGATAATCGGTTTGATTTGGATCGGAGTTTGTATCCACCATCGCGAAAACAGGAATATTTAATTTCTGTGCCTCAGCAACGGCGATGTGCTCTCTCTTAATATCGATCACGAAAAGAGCGGCAGGAAGTCTGTTTAATTCAGCAATACCCCCAAGAACTCGTTCAAGCTTCTCACGTTCTCTGGTGATCATGAGTCGCTCCCTCTTGGCCAGGTTTTGATAAGCTTCGTCTTTCATCAGCTTGTCAATAGATTGCATTTTCTTTAGCGACTTACGGATTGTGCTAAAATTAGTCAGCATTCCACCTAGCCACCTTTCTGTAACGAACGGCATCTTAAGCTTCTTTGCTTCAGTTTCCACAACTTCTTTCGCCTGCTTTTTGGTAGCCACAAACATGATCTTTCTTCCAGAACGTACAATTCCTTTCAGTGCACTAGCCGCTTTATCCAAGTGTTGTACAGTCTTGTTTAGATCGATGATATGAATACCATTCTTCTCCATGAAGATAAATGGAGCCATCTGAGGATTCCACTTTCTTGTGAGGTGCCCAAAGTGAACACCTGCATCCAATAACTCTTTTGCTGTAATTTTTGCCATCTTAACGTTTGCTAAACTGGAATCTTCTTCTTGCTTTTCTTCTACCGTATTTCTTTCTCTCTACCATTCTGGAATCCCTGGTCAGGAAGCCTTCGGTTTTAAGAGCACTTCGGTTTTCTTCGTTATCTTCAACTAAAGCACGAGCAATAGCTAATCGAATGGCTTCGGCTTGTCCTTTCAATCCTCCACCAAATACGTTTACTTCTACATCGAAAGAAGATTCTTGCTCTACTTTTGTCAGGGGTTGCTTCACAATGATTTGCAAAACCTCCGAAGGAAAATAATCCTTGATGTCCCTGCTATTGATCTTGATGTCACCTTTACCGGGATTCATGTAGATCCTGGCCACAGATGTCTTCCTTCTCCCTATTGTATTGATTGCCTCCATTCAGGTTTATAATTTTACTTCGACTGGTTTTTGTGCTTCGTGAGGATGTTCAGTACCTTCATACACGTGCAGGTTTTTAAACAACTGCCGTCCTAATCTATTTTTCGGCAGCATACCCCGAACCGCTTTTTCTATTATTATCGTAGAAGATTTGGCTTTTACCTCGAGAGGTGTTTCAATACGCTGACCACCAGGATAACCAGTGTGACGGACATATTGTTTCTCGTTCCACTTTTTGCCGGTCAAACGGATTTTATCTGAGTTAATTACGATGACGTTATCACCGCAATCAACGTGAGGACTGTAGGAAGGCTTGTGCTTTCCCCTGACCATTTTGGCTACTTCACTAGCGATTCGGCCAAGCACTTTTCCGTTTGCGTCAACAATCTTCCAGTCCTTTTGAACGGAAGCCTTGTTTGAAGCAATTGTTTTATAACTCTGTGTATCCAATTTTAATGTCTTTTCTGCGCTTTGTATACCCCTATTTCGAAAAGGGACACAAAAATAGAAGTTTATATTTTTAAAAGCAACAGAGAGTATTCATTACGACGTGTTTTTTTCTAATTGTCGGATAAGTACACTGAAATCCTTAGGATAAGGTGCGTCAATTTGCATTATTTCACCATTTTCAAGTAGAAATGACAATTTAGCCGCATGTAAAGCCATACGTTGGATCAAGGGTAATTCTTCTTTGTCCCTTCCGAGGTGGTAGTTTCTTTTAATGTTTGACAGATAAAGATCATTTCCACCATAAAAGTGATCACCGATAATTGGAATATTAAGGTCTGAGAGATGAACACGGATTTGATGAGTCCTTCCAGTGAAAGGCATGCAAGCCAGCAAGGTATGGGATTTGAAGATTTCAATGGTTGAGATCAGTGTTACCGATGGTTTCCCCGAGCGAATATCTACCCGTGAACGATTGGATGTTACCAAAATCGGTTTATCAACTTCCAATTCACTGAATTCATGTCTACCTTCTACTACTGTATGGTAAAGCTTAGAAACCTCTCTTAATTCCAGTAGTTTACTGAAATACTTATAGAAACTCAGGTTTTTTGCGATTACCAGAATCCCTGAGGTCTCCTTATCCAAACGATGGCATACTTTGGGATCATCAATATATGCTCTCGCCAGATCCAGAATATTTGTATCCTGGGCTCTATCGGCCAATGTAGCAATGTAAGGAGGCTTATTGATGATCACGAAATCATCTGACTCCTCCAAAACAGCATTACGAAACGTCCACTTCTTCGAGATCTTCATCGCTTTCATCTTCATCCCACACAGGTGGGTCTGCAGGAATGCCTTTTTGCAGATGGAACCAAAACTTGGATCCTACACCATATTCACTTGCCACTTGAATCGACGATCCATGGGCTTCAAGGATATGCTTAACAATCGCTAGTCCTAACCCGGTACCACCACGAGTTTTTGATCGACTTTTCTCTACTCGATAGAATCTTTCAAAAATTCTTGAAACATCTTCTTCGGGAATTCCCCTGCCGCTATCCTTGACTCCAACCATAATTTCATTTGGTAGTTCTTCAACGAGTACCCAGATCTTTCCTCCCTTTTTAGTGTATTTCAGGGAATTAGAGATAAGGTTTGTCACCACCTGGTAAATGCGTCTGTAATCAGCATAAACATACATGTGCTCATGTTCATTTATAACGCTTACGGGGATTTGCTTGTCTTCGGCTTTCTCTTCTAATTGATCCACTACCTCACGGACCAGATAAACCATATCGAAATTATCTTTCCGCATCTTAATCTGGCCACTCTCCACCTGGCTTAGGGTGAGTAGGTCTTGCACCAGGATATCAAGTCCATCCAGGCTTTTAGCGGCTTTTTTGAGAAATTTCCTTCTAACTCTTTTGTCATCAATGGCACCGTCCAATAACGTATGGACAAACCCCTGGGCTGAGAACAGCGGTGTCTTCAGTTCATGAGAGATGTCCGCAATGAATTCTCTGCGAAACTCTTCCATTTGTTTTAGTTTATCAATTTCTTGCTGCTTTACATCCGCATAATCCCTGATTTCCCTGTTGATTTTGCGAAAAGGATTGGATGTCGATTTACCTTTTTCCAGAAACGTTGACAGTTTGCTGTCTGACAGTCCCTGCATTGCGCGGTGGATGTTGTCGATTTCTCGAAAAAATAGGAATTCAGTGAGCAACCAAACTAAAATGTAACTGGTAGCAAAGGACATAATACTGCTCACCCACAAGGTACTCTCATCCACATCCGGAAGGAGGGAGACAAAGAAGGTCGTGAAGAATGCAATCAAGATTCCACATAGAAATCCTAAAGCTCTGGAATTAAGCATTACTTAATTGTTGTTTACCTCAAACTTGTATCCTACACCTTTGACAGTAGAGATAAAGTCATTTCCGATTTTTTCACGGACTTTACGAATATGGACATCCACGGTCCGGGCAAGAACATACACGTCGCTACCCCAGATATTACGTAACAGTTCGTCCCTGTTGTATACTTTACCCGGGTTTTGAGCTAGAAAGAAGAGTAGTTCGAATTCCTTTTTCGGAAGACTAATGGGTTTTCCATCAAGTTTAACGGTAAAACTACTCTTATCAATCTCAAGGTTTTCAACGTTGATTTTATCGGATTCTTTGGATTTTTTGGAACTCCTTCGGAAAAGAGCGTTTATCCTGGAAACAAGAGCGCGCGGTTTTATTGGCTTTGTTATGTAGTCATCAGCACCGGTGTCAAATGCAGCAACTTCCGAGTACTCCTCAGACCTTGCTGTTAGAAAAATTACAAATACGTTGGCAAGATCAGGTACTTCCCTGATCTGACGACAAGTTTCCACACCATCCTGTTTCGGCATCATGATGTCAAGGATGATAAGATCCGGTTTAAAGGATTTGGCGATCTCAATGCCTTTAACTCCATCAGATGCGGTCTTCACCTGGAACCCTTCCTTAGCCAGGTTGTATTTCAGCAGATCGAGTATGTCTACTTCGTCATCAACAACGAGAATTTTTTGACTTTTACCAGCCATGGTCCACAATTTTAATGGTATTACAAGACTACATTAATTCATTAAACCTTCCGATTAACCCTAAATTAAAATTATTTACGCAGGTTAACAATTAGTTAATAGTCGCAGATTACCTGAAATAGTCTATGAATGTAGCCATATCATTTCCGCACTTTGCGAACAGACTGTCCATTTCTGCTTTGTTTGAGTGATATCTACTAAAAGACATGAAATACGCGTTGTTAGGTAATCTTGACTTGAAAATATTGTAATAGGCCGAATCGGAAAAAGTGATGGTATCTAGTGATTGGACAATTTCCTTAATGAGGACTGTCTTCTTTTCAACTTTTTCTTCGAATCCCATGCCCTCAATTTGATTATATAAAGAGTCCAACTTTTCCTTTCCCTGGAGTATGTGCTCTCTGAATGCCTGAGAATCCTTGTTGGAATTTAGGTAAATACGGAGTTCATCCGAGTTCCTACCATATTGCTCGACTAAAAATAACTCAGTGGTTTTTTCTCCCACATATGTGGCAAGGTTTTCATTGAAGACCAGGGAATCTTTTATAAATATCGTACCGTGAGTGAGTTCATGGAATATGGTTTCTACCAGGTTGCCAACGTCTCGTTCAAGCATATTTGATAGAATGGGGTCTTTGAACCATCCGAGTGTGGACCAAGCTCCTACTGTGCGAATTCGAGTGTCATAGCCTTCTTTCGACAGGAGAGCTTCCTCTTCAAATGCCTTTTCCAGGGAGAAAAATCCTTTGTATCCGAACGAACCAATTATGGGGAAACTCCATTCCTTGGACTCAAAGGAAAACGGTTCGCATGCAGACACATTCCATAAGATCGGTTTTCCTTTTTGATCATAATATGTGGTGTAGTTTTCCGATTCCACCAGTCCGATCTCCACGGCAAACTCTCTTGCTTCCTGGATAGCTTCTATTTTCTCTTTCTTCTCTATATCAAATTCCGGATCCTGAAGCAATTGCTCGACAGGTACGGCATTTGCAAGAATTTTGAGTTGACCTCTGGCCTGGAGCAGACCATATTGGATTAGTTCAATATTGTAGAGCAAGGTTATCAGGAAACCTAGAACAGCGGCGAAAAGAAGGATTCTGCGTGGGGAGGTAACCATTGGGTACTAAATATCGTATACTACCTTGTTAGGCATAGTAATGTATAATACATACAAGCGATGAATTTGGAAGACACTCAACATAACCTTCGGATAATCGGGAAAATTTTCTTGATTCTGGGTTTTCTCATCCTTCCAATCTCTATTCTCTCCTACAATTCTATCCATTTTCTGGTTGATTCCGACTGGTATCCTTTTCGGGAGGCATTGGATTTCGGAATATTTTCTATTCATTTTCCACATGGGATTTTTTATGGATTACCAGCCTTTCACGGACTAATTTCCCTGATTCTGATAGCCGCTGGCATTGGGCTGATTTATAACCTAAAGTATGGGAAGAAGCTTGCCTATGTACCCGGTATCGTTGCACTATTCTTCTTTCCTTTTGGAACGGCTTTGGGGTTGTTTCTGATTTTTCTACTTGGTAAAGAAAGGGAAAAAGACTCTCAGGTAGAGTCCTAATTTCTGCGTACATCCAAAACGCTAATTTATTTGGCAAAAGATGTCTAAAGAATTGAGCAAACCAGTAGTTTTGTTGCAATCCGTATCTTTTTTTACTAATCAATATATCCTTATGGCAGATAACGCAGAGAAGCAGAAAGCACTACAGTTAACAATCGATAAACTTGAAAAAACTTATGGTAAAGGAACCATAATGAAGTTAAGCGATGAGAAAATTGTAGATGTACCAGCAATACCAACAGGATCTCTAGGTTTGGATATCGCCTTGGGCGTCGGAGGTATTCCAAGAGGAAGGATTATAGAGGTTTACGGTCCCGAGTCATCAGGGAAGACGACATTGGCAATGCACTGTATTGCCGAGGCTCAAAAAACAGGCGGTTTGGCAGCATTTATCGATGCTGAGCATGCTTTTGATAAAACCTATGCTGAAAAGCTTGGAATTGATACCGAGAACCTGCTGATCTCACAACCTGATAATGGTGAGCAAGCCCTTGAAATAGCGGAACATCTGATTCGATCTGGTGCCATTGATATAATTGTTATTGATTCCGTAGCAGCCTTAGTTCCTCGCGGTGAACTGGAGGGTGAAATGGGTGATAGTAAAATGGGTCTGCAAGCCAGACTGATGTCTCAGGCATTAAGAAAACTTACGGGTACCATTAACAAGACGGGATGTTCATGCATTTTCATCAATCAGCTAAGAGAGAAGATAGGTGTGATGTTTGGTAACCCGGAAACGACGACGGGAGGAAATGCTCTGAAATTCTATGCTTCCGTACGTCTGGACATCCGAAGAATTGGTCAGATAAAGGAGAGTGCTGATAACGTACTTGGAAACAGGACCCGGGTAAAAGTTGTAAAGAATAAGGTAGCTCCTCCTTTTAAAGTGGTAGAGTTTGACATCATGTACGGGCAGGGAATATCGAAATCAGGGGAGATCATTGATCTTGGAGTGGAACTGGATATCATCCAGAAATCCGGTTCATGGTTTTCTTATGACGGCAACAAGTTGGGACAAGGTAGAGATGCTGTAAAACAGCTTGTTGAAGACAATCCGGAACTGATGGAGGAGTTGGAAGCTAAAATCAAAGCCAAAATTAATGGAGAAGAGGAAGCGGTTGACGCTTAAGATCGTATAGCTATCACTGGATCCATTCGCGCCGCCAGGGCTGCAGGGATGATTCCTGAAGCGGTTCCTATAGCTGCCGATACCCCAAGACCGATTGTAATGTTCTTTAGGCTCAATGTAAGTTCAAGGCTACCTAAGTCTACGAAGCTGAGCATAAAAACCAATAGAATTCCAACCCCACCTCCAATAATGGATAAGAATACCGATTCGAATAGAAATTGGAACAGGATAAAGTAATTCTTTGCCCCGAGGGATTTTTGAATCCCAATAATATTGGTTCTTTCCCTAACTGAAACGAACATTATGTTGGCTATACCGAATCCACCTACAAGAATAGAAAAAGAACCAATAATCCATCCGGCTATTCCAATCACATCGAAGGTTGACCCGATAATATTCATGATCGCATCCTGACGATTTACCGAGAAGTTGTCTTTCTGTTTGGGTTTCAGTCCACGAATGGTTCTGAGCAGACCTGTTATTTCGGCTTGAAGCTCAACCAAGCCAATGTCATCTTCCCGTCCTCTGACGGTAATTAAGGTTTCAATACCACGATTACCACTTGAATAATAGAGCTTCTTAAAGGCCTGATAAGGGATGTATATGTTCTCGTCATCACCGGAGTCACCAAATACCGATTCCCCTTCTTCCGGGATGGTACCGATGACCACAAATTTGAGTCCTTTGATTTTGATTTCTTTTCCAAGCGGGGATGTTCTGGGGAATAACTCTTGCGCCGGGCGGTGTCCTAGAATAGCTACATTTCTTCCTGACTGCGTTTCGGTTCTTGTGAAGTATCGTCCATTCTGAATGGGTACATCGTATACATCTTTGTGCGTGTATACAATGCCACTGATGTTCAGGTCACTGCTACTATTACTCTCTCGCTGAGTAGTAACTCCCCATTTAACAGCGAATAATGTGATTCCTTCGGCATTTTGAAGGTTCTCTTCGAGAAAATCATACTCTTTGTAATTGGTGTATGGCCGTTTTATATACTCCCACCATGGGATGTCACCAAACTCATATGGAAATCGTCTAATGTCCAGGTTTTGGGAGTTAAGAAAACTCAGACTATCCTTGATATTTTTCTCTAGAGAATCAACAAGTGTGAATACTGCGATGATGGCAAATATTCCCACGGTAACTCCAAGTAAGGACAAAATCGTGCGCAGCAGGTTTGTTCGCAGTGCTGTTGCGGCAAACCGTAAACTCTCGTAAATCAACTTAATGACCAGTCCCATGAATTTATCCTAATTTTTTAGAGTTCTAATCTGGCGTAATCCGAACTAAAGTAAAACAATTTTGCTAGTTTTGCGCTCTTATTTTGTCGTGACCTCAAAAGAAATTCATTACCTAAATGAAGTTATCTGAATTCAAATTCGACCTTCCTTCCAGTCATATTGCAGCCCATCCATCCGAGAATCGTGATGAATCCAGGTTGATGGTAATCCATCGTGATACTGGGACTATAGAGCATAAAGTATTTAAGAATATCGTGGACTACTTCGATGAAGGTGATGTCATGGTTATCAACGACACTAAAGTATTTCCTGCGAGGTTATACGGGAATAAGGAGAAAACGGGTGCCAAAATCGAAGTTTTTCTTCTGAGAGAATTAAATCCTGAAATGCATTTGTGGGATGTACTTGTTGATCCGGCAAGAAAGATCAGGGTAGGAAACAAGTTATATTTTGGCGATGGAGAGTTGGTGGCCGAAGTCATTGACAATACTACATCACGTGGTCGAACCATCCGATTCCTATTCGATGGAGAGGAACACGACTTCTATGGTCTGATCGATAGTTTAGGCGAAACACCATTACCGAAAAACCTGGGAAGACCGGCTGAACCTGAAGATAAGGAACGCTTTCAAACAATCTATGCTAAAAATATTGGGGCGGTTGCTGCACCTACTGCAGGACTTCACTTCACTAAGCAGGTAATGAAGCGTTTGGAGATTGTAGGCGTGGACATTGAGCCAATTACTTTACATGTAGGACTTGGGACCTTCCGTCCGGTTGACGTTGAAGACCTAACCAAACATAAAATGGACAGCGAAAACTATTTCGTTGAAGAATCCACTGCCAATAGGGTCAATAAATCCCTAGATGAAAAAAGAAGAGTCGTTTCTGTGGGTACTACAGTTATGAGGACTTTGGAGTCTTCCGTATCCGCAGTAGGTAGATTAAAGGCTAATTCAGGCTGGACGGACAAATTCATCTTCCCACCTTACGAATTCAAAATCTGTAACTCGCTCATAACAAACTTTCATCTTCCAGAATCAACGTTACTGATGATGGCAGCAGCCTTTGGCGGATATGAGCTAACCATGGAGGCCTACCAAACTGCGATTAAAGAAAAGTATCGTTTTTTCACCTACGGAGATGCGATGCTAATTCTTTAAATACATGAGTGAGAAATATGCAATAATCGTTGCAGGAGGATCCGGTAAGCGAATGCGTTCGGAGATCCCAAAACAGTTTTTGCCCCTCAACAACAAGCCCATAATATGTCATTCTATCGATAAGTTCCTGGATGCAGATCCATCCATTAACATCATACTGGTCATCCCAAAGGTGCAGTTGAAGTTGTGGAAGCAAATTGAAAAGGAATACTATCCGAAATTTCCCCCTATTGTGGCTTACGGTGGGGAAACCAGATTTGAGTCTGTAAAAAGTGGTCTACAGAAGGTAGCGCATAATCGAGCAATAGTTGCTGTTCATGATGCGGTAAGACCACTAGTTTCTCATGAAATAATTAATACATCATTTGATGTCGCGCAGTTAAAAGGATCTGCAATTACGGCAGTGCCACTGAAGGATTCAATTCGGCAGATCTTTGAAGGAGGAACACGTGCTATGGATAGAGGAGATTTTTATGCTGTTCAGACTCCCCAAACGTTTAAGTTTAGTCTTCTTAAGCTTGCTTATGGGCAAAAGTATGTTCCGTCATTTACGGATGACGCCACTGTGGTGGAAAAGATGGGTAGCCCGGTTCATTTGATCGAAGGTTCTTATTCGAACATTAAGATCACTACTCCCGAGGACATGAAGATGGCTGAGATGTATCTATAAAAAAAAATCCCGCTGTCAGCGGGATTCTTGATTAATATTCGTCCTCGTTGAAGAAAAAATCTTCTTTGGTCGGATAGTCTGGCCAAATCTCTTCAATATTTTCATATGGCTGACCATCGTCCTCAAGTTCTTGTAGGTTCTCTACCACTTCCAACGGGGCACCTGACCGGATAGAATAGTCAATTAATTCATCCTTTGTTGCTGGCCAGGGAGCGTCTTCGAGATAAGAAGCCAATTCTAACGTCCAATACATACAACTATCCTTTTAAAGGGTCTAAATTTTAGTGGTGCAAAAATAGAATTATTATTCATTTTTCAAATTCCATTTTCTAAGTCAAAAGAATCATGTTTTTCATGACACTAAACTTAAATGCAATACGTCATTGACCGGATTTAAGTTCGGCCAATATCGATTCTTTTATCGAAATTTTTAACCGTTGTTCCTGCACCTTCTTACTCATTAATTTATGGAGATTATCATCTTTTACCATAAACTTTTCTGAATTTAATTCAATTTTCTTAAGGTCTTGCAAGTCCCGGTTCAGTAAATCCTTAACGACAGATATTTTAATTTTCTTTTGATCTACAGCACTTTTTTCATTCAGGTTTCTAGCCTTTCTTCTCGCAAGACTCAAAATGAAAATCTCATCAAGTTTTTTTCTTACCAGGTGGTTCAACTCTTCATGAACTTCAGTTTGCCGTTGTGATTTGGGTTCAAACCTCTGTAAGGCGTTCAACCATTTTTTTAGTTGGTCCTCTTTAGGATTCTGCGTTTCTGTTATTTCCTTTTGGATTCGTTCAAGAGGATTAATTGATTCCCTCTTCGATTTTCGCATGGTTTTCAGCAGGTAACGAAACTCCTTATTAAGGGGTTGATAAATACTTGAAGGAACAGATCCATTTTCGTTCCATCGGTTTAAGAGATTTGCCGCATCCTCTGCAGATAACGAACCTTTCAATTTTTTAGCTTCTTCGATCAACTCTTGATACTTACTTTCATAGTGTTTAGTTAGCCTCTTTTTATCTTCAAAGAATGCTGTTCTTCTGGTGAAATAATCACTGATAGTTGTATCAAATTCAGCCTTAATGTGTTTCTTATCCTCGGTAATTGCGCCTGTTTTAATCCAATTCTGTTGTATCGTTTTGACATGTTCGAATGATTCCTTCCAATTTGGATTTTCAATTGCTGTCTTAAGTTGATCTAGTAATTCTTGTTTTCTAATACTGTTTTTCAGCTTGTTTGAGGAAATTGTTTCCTCAATCTGGTTGATCAGTGATTCCAGTCTTGACGCCAGAGAATCGAAATCACCAATTCCCTGAAACTCGTTAAGCTTTTCATGTTCGTGCTTGAGTTTAACAAGGAAGCTCCCCGGATTATTTGATTGTTCAACTTTTTCTCCTACCGATTTGATTTGTAACTCCAGGTCAATAAATCTGCTCTTGAAAAACGCTATTGACGAGTCTATGTCATCATTCTTAACCTCACCAATTTGTCTTTGGGAAAAGGAATTACATGACTTCAAAAAGATAAGATTGTCTTTAACGAAGGCATGTTCAAATTCATGTTTATTGTCTGTCAATGAATTGATTTTGAGTTTGACGGCGAAAATCGTTTATATTGGATTTTTACACAAATAATTTCCCATGTCTGACGAGAAAGTCATCTTTTCAATGGCGGGTGTCAACAAGATCTACCCGCCTAGTAAACAGGTTCTGAAGAACATCTATCTTTCATTCTTTTACGGAGCGAAAATTGGAGTTCTGGGTCTTAATGGAGCCGGAAAATCCTCCTTGCTTCGGATAATTGCCGGAGTAGACCAGGAGTATCAAGGAGAAGTCGTTTTCTCTCCCGGTTATTCAGTAGGAATGCTGGAACAAGAACCGCTTTTGGATCCGGAAAGCACAGTGATGGACATAGTGCGCTCCGCGGCTAAAGAGACTACAGATTTACTCACGGAGTATGAAGCGATTAACTTGAAGTTCTCAGAGCCCGAGATTATTGAAGATCCGGATAAAATGAATGCATTAATCGAAAGGCAGGGAGAAGTTCAGGAGAAGTTAGATCACCTTGATGCATGGGATCTGGATAGTCGCTTACAACGAGCAATGGATGCGCTACGTACGCCAGCTGAAGACGCGGTGATCAAAAATCTATCCGGGGGCGAGAAAAGAAGAGTGGCATTGTGCCGGTTGTTACTACAGAAGCCTGATGTTCTCCTTCTCGATGAACCCACCAATCATCTGGATGCAGAATCGGTACTGTGGCTAGAGAGACATTTGCAGGACTACGAAGGAACGGTGATTGCCGTAACTCACGATCGCTATTTCCTTGATAACGTAGCTGGTTGGATATTGGAGCTCGATCGTGGAGAAGGTATTCCGTGGAAGGGGAATTACTCAAGTTGGTTGGAACAAAAACAAGAGCGACTAGCTAAAGAAGAGAAGGGTGAATCCAAACGACAGAAAACATTGCAGCGTGAATTGGAATGGATTAGGATGTCGCCAAAAGGAAGGCAGGCGAAAGGCAAGGCCAGGCTAAATGCCTACGAGAAGCTACTTGGCCAGGAGGCAAAACAACAAAATGAAAAACTGGAAATATTTATTCCACCGGGTCCCAGATTGGGAGCGAAGGTGATAGAAGTATCGGGCGTTTCCAAGTCCTTTGGTGACAAGTTACTATTTGAGAATCTCAGTTTCAACTTACCCCAGGGAGGGATTGTTGGAGTTATTGGTCCCAATGGGGCAGGAAAATCGACATTGTTCAAGTTGATTACCGGGAAAGAAACTCCAGACAGTGGTGATTTTGAAGTTGGCCCAACTGTTGAGATGTCCTACGTAGACCAGGAGCATGATCAACTGAAGCCGAATGACAGTGTTTATCAAGCTATTTCCGGTGGAAATGAAATCATCCAACTGGGAGGAAAAGAAATGAATGCCAGAGCTTACGTCAGTAGATTCAATTTCAGTGGTACGGATCAGCAGAAGAAGGTCAGTGAGCTTTCAGGAGGCGAAAGAAATCGTGTCCACCTAGCCATGACTATAAAGAAGGCAGCAAACCTGATACTATTAGATGAGCCAACTAATGACCTTGATGTAAATACATTAAGAGCGTTAGAGGAGGCTCTTGATAATTTTGCCGGCTGCGCTGTAGTTATTTCACACGACAGATGGTTCCTTGACCGGATAGCAACTCACATTCTGGCATTTGAAGGAGATAGCCAAGTATATTGGTTTGAAGGAAATTTTTCTGACTATGAAGAAAACCGGAAGCAGAGACTAGGTGACGAAGCACCTACACGCATCAAATATAGAAAATTGCAATAAGTATTAACCATTTGGTTAAACCTTCCGTTTAATTCCCTATATTTGAACTATGGGTGAGGAAACGACAGAGGTGAAGATCAAAATGGCGGCAAGGGATGTCTTCTTGCAAAAGGGGATGACTGGCGCCAGAATGCAGGAGATTGCGAATCGGGCCGGGATCAACAAAGCCCTACTTCATTACTATTACAGGAATAAGGAACTGCTGTTTCAGGCTGTCTTTCAGGATGTCCTGAAAGAAATGTTTCCAAGGTTTTTTGCAATTTTTCAAGAGGATGTACCCCTTGAGGTTAAAGTTTATCAACTAGCTGATAGCTACATAACTTTTCTTCTAAAAAACCCTCAAATGCCTCATTTTCTTTTGAATGAAGTTCAAAGAGATCCAAAACAGTTGATGGAGAACCTGGAGATTTCCAAGGTCCTTGATATATCCGTGATTCAGAAACAACTGGAGGTTGAGTATCAAGAGGGGAGGATTCGAAAGATAGGTGTAGATCAGTTTATGTTGAATGTCGTTTCCATGATGGTCTTTCCATTTATCGTTGGTCCAATGTTTCAAATGATTACCGATATGAACGAGGAGAGATACCACGCCTTGTTGCTGTCAAGAAAGAAAGAAGTTCCAAAGTTTATTATGAACGCATTACGACCATAATATTTTTTTGCCATGAAATTAACCAAAAAGTTTAACTATTTAATTAATATCCTTGGCCCTGTTATCTTATTTCCGATTGTAGTATCCGGGCAGTCCTTATCAATCCAGGAATGTTACCAGAAGGCGGAGGATTTAAGTCCGATTAAGGCGAATAAAATCTACTTATCAACCATACGAAGTTTGCAGGAGGAAAATGCGAAATCACTTTGGATGCCCGGGGTGAGCATTGATGGTAGTGCCAGTTATCAATCAGAGGTAATCACTTTGCCTTTTTCATTACCTGGTGCTGAAGTACCAGAAATACCAAAGGATCAATACAATTTCTCACTTAATCTTTCTCAAAGACTTTATGATGGCGGATACGCACGAAATCAAAGGCTACTAGCTGCTGCTAGTAATGATGTTTCTCAAGCTGAAAATCAGGTGACACTTTATCAAATAAGAGAAGTTATTGAGGAGCTATTTTTTGCCATACTACTTCAGCAGGAAAACTTGAAAGTTGTTCAACTCTACGTGAAGGAGCTTGACAATCAAAATCAAAAAGCTGAAGTCAGTTTCGAGAATGGAATACTTCTCCAAAGTACACTCCACCAAATCAAAAAGGAAAGATTAATTACTCTCCAAAAACAGTCCGACTTGTTGATTCGAATTGAGTCATTGAAGACTGTGTTGGAAGACTGGATAGGTGAACCTATTAATTCCCTGGAGTATCCTCAAATATCGAATGAAATAAATCAGATCAATCGCCCGGAAATCCAGTTATTTCAGGTACAAAGGGATCTATTACTGACTCAATCTGAGCTGATTCAAAGCCGTACGCTTCCTCAGGTCAGCGCGTTTGCAAGAGCAGGTCTTGGCCAACCCAATCCGCTTAATTTTTTTGAAACAGAGTTTGACTCCTATTACCTGGTTGGAGCAAGACTTCAGTGGCAGTTTTGGGATTGGGGTAACAATAAAAGGGAAACGCAGATCCTGGAATCTCAGAGTCTAATCATCTCCAGGCAGGAAGAGCAGTTCAATAGACGAATAAATAATGAAGTCATTAAACAACAGGGTGAAATTGAACGATTACAGCTGATAGTAGATACGGATCTGGAATTACTCGATCTACAGAATGAAATAGTTGATGAGTCAAGACAACAAGTTGATTTGGGGACATTATCTCAGTCCGATTTTCTCACAACCCTTACTGAACAACAACAATTGGAACTATCTGCGAACATTCATCGGATAGAGCTCGAGAAAGCAAAAGTTCGACTTAATAACATAACTGGAATGCCATGAAAAGATTGCTGATTATACTATTGTCTGTTTTCGCCTGTAATACCGGTGAGAATGGTGCTGATGCCTATGGAAATTTTGAATCTGATGAGATTTATGTTTCAGCCGAGACATCTGGAAAGATCCTTGAAATTTATGTTGACGAAGGTCAATCCGTGGAGCAGGGTGATCGAATTGCCCGACTGGACACGACCCAGCTTTTCTTGCAGAAAGGGCAGATTCAAGCTTCTGTTAATGCTTTGTTTGACAAACTTCAGGATATTCCTGTTCAGCTGCAGGTATTTATTGAACAGGAAGATATCCTGGAACGAGAGGTAAGTAGGCTAAAAAACCTGGTGGAGAAAGGAGCTGCCCCTGAGAAGCAGCTCGATGATTTGACCGGGCAGTTAAAGGTCGTTCGCCAACAGAAGAAAGCGATGCAAAGTCAGCTATCAACCGCAAATCAGGGATTACTTGCTGAAATAGAACCCATGCGGTGGAAGATTAGGCAGTTGGAAGATCTTATAAATCGATCAATCATTCTTTCGCCTTCCACTGGTACAATTCTGGAGCAGTTCCGTCAAAAGGGGGAGGTGACTTCGATAGGTATGCCGTTAATTAAAATGGCAAATCTCGAGACCCTGACATTGAGAGCATTTGTGTCAGGCGATCAATTAAGTAGTATTAAACTGGGGAATTTCGTTTCCGTAAGAATTGACAAACCGGAAGGGGCAACTCAGTCCTACAACGGGAAAATCACCTGGATTGCCGATCAGTCAGAGTTCACTCCAAAAACGATTCAAACCAAATCAGAGAGAGTTAATTTGGTTTATGCGGTTAAGATCGAAGTTCCGAATGACGGATCACTTAAGATTGGAATGCCTGCCGAGGTGACTTTTAACCCTGAGAGTAATGAAGGCAATTGAGATACAAGAAGTCTCAAAGTCTTTTGGGACCGTTAAGGCGTTGAACAAGCTTTCATTATCAATTGGTGAAGGGGAATTATTTGGTCTGATTGGACCTGATGGGGCTGGAAAAACTACCCTAATTCGTATACTGTCCTCCTTGCTTTTTCCAGATGAAGGTTGGACAAGTGTATTGGGTCTTAGCCCAGTGAAGAATTACGTACAGTTAAGGCAAAAAGTGGGCTACATGCCTGGCAGGTTTTCTTTATATCAGGACTTATCGGTAGAGGAAAACCTTGGCCTTTTCGCTAGCATCTTCGAAACTACCATTGACGAAAATTATCATCTTATAGAGGACATCTACGTGCAGATTGAGCCCTTCAGGACCAGAAGAGCGGGAGCACTATCAGGGGGGATGAAACAAAAGTTGGCTTTGTGTTGCGCTATGATCCACAAGCCTGATATTCTCTTTCTTGACGAACCTACAACAGGAGTAGATCCTGTTTCCCGAAAGGAATTCTGGATGATGCTTCGAAAACTGAATGAGGATGGATTAACGATACTCGTTTCAACACCTTATATGGATGAAGCCAGCCAATGTGAAACCATTGCTTTGATTCAGCATGGTGAAATCCTGGCAACCGCATCGCCAGTTGAGATTTGCGAGAATTTTCGATATCCACTTTTTTCTATAAAAGGGCCATCAAATTTTGATCTACTCAAAGTGTTAAGACAGGAACCAATGACGCATTCCGTTTACTCCTTTGGTGATGCCATACACTTTTCGTCCAAAGAAGACATCAACAAAGTACAGATTGAGGAGGCTCTTCAGAACAAAGGACTGGATTCTTTCGAGATCAAAAAGATTGAGCCTGGAATTGAAGATACATTCATGGAATTGATGAGATGACCAAGGATAATACCATAATATCCGTTAAGAATCTCACAAAAGCCTTCGGCGATTTTAAAGCAGTGAATGACATCACTTTCGAAGTAAAAAGGGGTGAAATTTTTGGTTTTTTAGGAGCAAATGGTGCAGGAAAAACCACCGCGATAAAAATACTAATTGGCATTTCTTTACCTACTGCTGGAGAGGTGAGAGTGGCTGGATATGACATTTCTAATCGCGAACAGGTGAAGAGGAAAATTGGATATATGAGTCAGAAGTTCTCCTTGTACCAGGACCTGACCATTTGGGAGAACATACAGTTGTTTGGTGGAATATACGGCTTGTCAAACAAGGAGATTTCGGAGCGAGGAAATGAAATAATTGATCGATTGGGTTTGAGTGATCAAATACGAAAGAAGATTCAGGATCTTCCTCTGGGATGGAAACAAAAGCTGGCATTTTCAATCGCGATGTTGCATCGTCCGGAAATAATTTTCTTAGATGAGCCAACAGGTGGTGTAGATCCTATTACTCGAAGACAGTTCTGGGACATGATCTACCTCGCTTCAGATGAGGGAACTACCATTTTTGTAACCACTCATTATATGGATGAAGCTGAATACTGCGACAGAATTTCTATGATGGTTGATGGTCGAATTGCAGCAATGGGAGCTCCTGGAGATCTGAAATCTGGTTTTGATGCCTTGGATATGAATGAGGTCTTTGTTCGCATAGCAAGAGAAGGAGGGACATTAAATTGAAAAGATTCAAGGCATTTGTGAAAAAGGAAGTATTTCATATTCTGAGGGATAAGCGTACGTTACTCATCCTCTTCGGGATGCCTATTGCACAGATTCTCTTATTTGGGTTTGCTATCACCACTGAACTCAAGAACGCCAAAGTTGCCATTTTGGATCAGTCAAAAGATGAGTATTCAACAGCTCTTATCAACCGAATAGAGGCATCTAGCTATTTCACACTTGCTGAGTACCTGGATCGTGCTGAACAACTAGAGCCTACCTTTCAACGAGGGATGACTAAAGCCATTGTTGTCATTCCTCCTGGATTCGCTAAGGAAATACACAAAACGGGTACATCTACAATTCAGATAATTGCTGATGCTACGGATCCGAACACAGCCAATACGATAGTCAATTATCTTCAAGGGATATCCGGTAGATATGTAAAGGAGATCAATTCCGAATTGTTTGGGGGCATTCAAATTGATCTGCAGTCAAGAATGCGATATAATCCTGAACTAAAAGGGGTTTACTATTTCGTTCCAGGCCTTGTCGCCATATTACTAATGCTTGTTTCGGCCATGATGACCAGTATTTCTATAGCCCGTGAAAAAGAGCTGGGTACTATGGAGGTGTTGCTCGTATCACCCATGGCTCCGGCACAGATAATTTTAGCCAAGGTATTGCCCTACCTGGTACTCTCTTTTATTGATGCAATCATCATTCTGACGTTAGGAAAATTTGTATTCGGTGTGCCAATTGTTGGTAGTCTGAGTCTCCTATTGGGGGTAACACTTTTGTTTGTGGTTTTGGCTCTTTCGCTCGGTATTCTCATTTCAACCATTGCGGAAACTCAACAAACCGCATTACTTCTTTCTTTAATGGGCTTAATGTTACCCACCATTTTGCTCTCGGGATTCATTTTTCCGATAGAAAATATGCCTATGGTATTGCAGGTCATTTCCAACATTGTACCGGCGAAGTGGTTTGTAATTGTGGTAAAATCTATCATGCTAAAAGGAGCCGGCTTGATGATGATTTGGAAGGAGACTCTAATCATTTGCCTGTTCATTTTTTTCTTCATCGGATTGAGCACCAGGAAGTTTAAAATTAGATTAGAATGAGGACGATCTTTTTTTTAGTTAGGAAAGAGTTCATTCAGATTTTCCGCAATAAGGGGATTCTGCCTCTTATCTTTTTGATGCCTGTGGTTCAGTTATTGGTATTGTCCTACGCTGCCGATTTTGAAATAAAGAACGTAAAGATCTTATGGGTTGATCAGGATCAGAGCCACAAATCAAGGGAGCTTTTCCGTAAATTAGATGCTTCGGACTATTTCATGATATCCTCTGTATCAACCGATGCCAGTACGGTTGACGAATCATTGGATAAGAGTTTGGTTGACCTGGCCATCACCATTCCGGAAGGCTTCCAGGAGGGTATACAGAAAGAGCGATATGCTTCAATTCAATTGGTCGCCAACGCTATTGATGGAACAAAGGCAGGATTGGGTACTTTCTACTTTAGCCAGATACTTCGGTCGTTTAACGCCGATTTAAATACAGATCTATATACGAAGAATCCCAGAGGTTCCTCCGGCTTTAAACGAATAGAGGATACACACTCTTTTTGGTTTAATCCTTATTTGAACTACAAAACCTTCATGGTTCCTGGAATATTGGTTTTGTTGGTCACCATGATTGGAGTGTTTATTTCCTCAATGAATATCGTAAGGGAAAAAGAATTAGGAACCATTGAGCAATTGAATGTGACTCCGATAAAAAAGCATCAATTCATATTAGGTAAACTGATTCCACTGTGGATTCTTGGTTTAGTTGAGTTCACTATTGGCCTAGTTGTTGCAAGATTGGTTTTTGGGATTCCTATTGTAGGCAGCCTGGTATTGTTGTATTCGTTTACAGCCATGTATCTGATCATGGTACTGGGTCTTGGGATGTTCGTTTCGACTGTCACTGATACGCAGCAACAGGCCATGTTCATCAGCTGGTTTTTCCTGGTAATTTTTATTTTAATGAGTGGAGTCTTTACCCCAATTGAGAATATGCCTGACTGGGCCCAACAGATCACATTAATTAACCCGGTTAGGTATTTCATTGAAGTCATTAGAATGGTCATGTTAAAAGGATCGGCTCTGGCTGATATACAGTTCCAGTTTCTTGTCGTAACAGGATACGCCATTTTGATTAATGCACTGGCCATCTGGCGATATCGAAAAGTGGCTTAGAAGCACTTTTTTTGATATAGATAAACAGTCTTCAAATCAGGTATTCATGTGTTCATAACAGCTTTCATTCGGAGTAAAATTTGTTTATACATAATGACATATTATGGATTATATAAAAAACATAAATATAATTATATGAATTAATCTTCTTTCTTTTGCGTCAACAACATAAACAACATGCAAAGAATAACAGTAGCAAAAGGAGATGGTATCGGTCCGGAGATTATGGACGCTACATTGTCCATCTTAAAGGCGGCCAAAGCGCCTATCGTTTGGGATGAGATCGAGGTAGGTGAAAAGGTTTATCTATCTGGAAATACAAGTGGTATTACCAAAGAGGCTTGGCAAAGTATTCGTCAGAACAAGATTTTCCTAAAAGCTCCTATTACTACTCCTCAAGGCGGGGGCTACAAAAGTTTGAATGTGACTATGCGAAAGTCATTGGGACTTTATGCTAATGTTAGACCTTGTCGTAGTTTCCATCCTTATGTAACAACCAAACATCCAGAAATGGATGTGGTAATCATTCGGGAAAACGAGGAGGATTTATATGCTGGAATTGAACATCAGCAGACTGATGAGGTTGTTCAGTGTCTTAAGTTGATCACTCGTCCAGGCTGTGAAAGAATTGTTAGGTACGCCTTTGAGTATGCCAAGCTTCACGGTAAGAAGAAAGTGACCTGCTTCACAAAAGACAACATCATGAAACATACTGACGGATTGTTTCATAAGGTGTTCAAAGAAATCGCAACAGAATATCCTGAAATTGAAGCAGACAACATGATCATTGATATAGGAGCCGCACGACTTGCTGATACTCCTGAATGGTTTGATGTCGTCGTAATGCCCAATCTTTATGGTGATGTGGTTTCTGACATAGCCGCCCAAATTTCTGGGTCTGTTGGTCTGGCGGGTTCCGCCAATATCGGAACGGAAGTGGCCATGTTTGAAGCCATCCATGGATCTGCTCCGGATATCGCCGGTCAGGATGTTGCTAATCCATCAGGATTATTAAGGGCAGCTGTTATGATGCTCAATCATTTGGGTTATCAAGAGTCTGCGGAACACATTACTAATGCCTGGTTAAGTGTTCTTGAAGAAGGCATACACACACCAGATATATACAGAGAAGGTGTGAGTAAAAGAAGGGTAGGCACCAAAGATTTCGCGGAAGCGGTTATTGAAAAGCTCGGCCAGAAGCCAAGTCTTCTAAAGGCAGCTAGCTACGATACCGAAGCCAAGCTCAATCTTCCAAAGTACAAGAGAAAGGCACAAGCGAACAAAATGCTAAAGGGAGTAGATCTATTTGTGGATTGGAAAGGCTCTAATGCTGATGAGCTCGCAGATAAGTTGGCCAATTTAAATAGCGACATACGTCTGACCATGATCACCAACAGAGGTGTAAAGGTTTGGCCAGAGGGATTTGATGAAACTTTTTGTACTGATCACTGGAGATGCCGATACGAAGTAGAAAACGGACATCCGGCGGATAAGAGGAGTATTCCCAAATTAATTGAAGACGCGATCGAGCAAGACATTGATGTGATCAAAACAGAAAACTTATACGAATTTGATGGAGTGAGAGGTTACTCACTCGGGCAAGGACAATAATTACTGTAATTCTTCATTACTATTTTCGGTGGGCGACCTCAAAGTGGGGTTGCCCTTTTTTATCAAAAAAAATACCCTCGAAATAATCCGAGGGTATTTAAAAAAAGAATCAGCAAAATTTATCGGTCACGTTTTACCGAACTCAAACCATCGGTATCAATACTTACATTGTCGGTGCCGTAATACTCTACACTACTAACTCCTGCAGCTCGAATGTCTATTTCTTCTCTTCCATATACTTCAGCTCGAGATGCTCCTATGGCGTCCAAAGTGACATAGTCGGCTCTAAAGTCGGAAGCATTCAATCGGCTCGCTCCAACTAACCGGGTATCAAATTTTTCAGCTTCACCGACCAGCGTCATTTTGGAGGCACCTGTGAGGTTCACTACCAGGAATCTAGGATCAACATTAACATCGAGCTCAGAAGCGCCGGTAAGATTGATCTCGATTTCTTCATTATCGAAGCCACGAACGCTACCCTGACAGCCACCTATCAACTCGATTTCCTCAATTTCCGGTGCTGTAATTCGAATGGAGAGGTCCAGGTCATCCCATTTGTTGTTTTCCCACCAGTTCCAGCCATCTCGATACTTAATTTCCAATTTATCTCCATACTGAACAAGATTTGCATCACTAGCATCATCTCCGTATAGCTCGACTTTATAGTCCGAACCTTTAGTGATGCGGACGTCGAAGGAAGAAGCAATTTTAACTGATTGAAAATCCTGAAAATCGTAGTCAATTACTTCCCCACGATTGTATCGTCGGTCTTGTTGCTCATATTCCTCTTCATCACGATCATCATATCTTCTGCGATAGTCGTAATCTTCCGATTCACAAGTGACGCAATTGATTCCTGACCGGTCGAATACCCAATCGTTTCCTTCTATTTGGTACGATCGATAACCATTAAGGTGAAGGGTATTTGAAAGTATTTCATCCATGTCGCCATCCATCCTGAACGTTTGTCCAAATGGTATGTATAAAATGGCGTTGACTTCCTGGAACCTGAATGGTGCACCACTAAAATCAAGTTCAGAGTCAAAAATAAAATCATCACCATCTCGATTAACCGTGTAGGTCACCGCTTGAGCATTATTCTCAGCGTCCGCCCGTGATGAACCCCTTGACTCATATCGTAGCAATAGCTTGTAGGTGCTATCGCTGTGTCCACGAAGTTGCAACCTAACGCCATCGTAATCGGAATAACCGGAGTTTTCATTTAATCTGAGCGTAGGTACTTCACCTGAGTTCTCATAACTGATTTCCTCTCGATAGTCATTTTCAGTTCGGAAGTCTTTCACAACTGCCGGAATAGTAATTGCAGTTCCGATCAACCCAATAATCCATAGCCCAAATAACGACCACCCAACATAAGCTCCTCCAACTCTTCGTTTCACAATGATTACAATTCCAAGGAAAATCAGTGCAATTGCCGGGATTACGAAAACCAGGAATATTGAACTTGCCGCTAACCAATTGATGGTATTCATCAGTAAGTCTACGGGCATGTCATCGATGTATATGTAATCCATCCAAACTCCACCGATACCTAAAAGGACGAAGAATACAATTAGGAATGATATAGCAAGCGAAAATCCGGTAAGTGAAACAATCGCTCCAAAAAAGATTCTAAATGCCTCCACGAGGAATTTCAGCAGTGGCCCCAATATTTCGGCCAATCCATTGATTATCAATGCAATCAACCGGAATGGGAACAACAGAATCTTTACTAAAAGGTTTTCCTCACCCTCATCTACTTTGAGACTTTTTTTAACATTTGACTCGATGTTAGAGAGGGTAACAGGCTCCCCCTGCATCTGCATTTTTTCTGTTATTGTCTTGGCTTCAGGAGTTATTATCCAAAGAATGATATACAACAATATGCCTGCACCTCCTAAGAAAATTGAAAGAACGAATAACAACCGGATCACCGTAGGATCTGTTCCGAAGTACGCGGCGATTCCGGATGAGACTCCACCCAGGACACGGTCTTCAACATTTCTGAACAGTTTTTTCAAACCTTTTTGCTCCTCTAGCTCTTCATTTCCAGGGAGTACTATCCATAGAATGATGTATGCAAGGAATGTAGCTCCTGATAAACCCCAAAAGAGAATATTGAAGAAAAGTGCCAGGAATACCAGTCGTATCCAAAGTGAATCAATGCCAAAGTAATGTGCGATACCGGCTGCAACTCCACCGAATACACGATGTTTGACATCACGATATAATCGCTTTGTGCCGGCTGTTTGACTGGTGGATTCCTGTGTGGATTCGGCTTTTTCCTTCTCCTCTGAATCTGCCTCAACTTTAACTTTCTCTTCCGGTTCCGTTTCAATGGCAGCTTCAAAATCGGCTGTTGTACCCATAATCCGAATCAATTCCTCAATCTCATCAGTGGTAACAACCTGCTTGCCCTCACCAAGTTTTCCAAGAAGGATCTCTGCTATCCGGTTTTCGATATCATCGATGATCTCCTTACTATCTTCAAAGCTTGAGAAATAGGCATTTATCGAATCAAGGTAGCTTTTCAGTTGGTCATACCCGTCCTCGTCAATGTGGAATATGATCCCTCCAATATTGATACTTATATTTTTTTTCATGATTTCTTGGTTGATTTTTTATTCACGGATACGATCTTGGAAGTAGAAGAAACCAACTGATCCCAAGTATCTGTCAACGTTTGCAGAAATTGGATACCATCATCAGTAATGGTGTAATACTTTCTGGGAGGTCCGGAGCTGGATTCCACCCATTTGTAATCGACGAGACCGGCTTTTCTTAACCGGGTTAATAAAGGATAGAGTGTACCTTCAACTACCATAATCTTGGCGGAAGTTAATTCAACTAACATATCCGAGGCATATACTTCACCCCGAGATATAATCAGGAGTATACAGTACTCCAGAATCCCTTTCCTCATCTGCACTTGCGTGTTCTCAATATTCATAATTGGAGGAATTTTAATCTTGTTACTACTTCTGTATACGGAAAGGTACTATGCATGGCCAAGTACTTGTCAAAAAATATTAGCTGCAACCAAATAATCTTGTAATAATTATATGTATTGTAATAATAATTATATTAATAGCGTTATTTGGAGGACATTTTGTCTTTTTGGCATTTTTCTACACCGGTTAAATATTTTCTCTCAGAGTGTCGGTCACTAACTTGCATCATTTGTGATAACTGTGAAATATTTATTGGTTTTCATAAACTTGACGATTGCCATAACAGTAGGTCTAGCTCAATCGGCTGCTCCTAAGTACAGTAATGAGTTTTTATTTCTTGGAGCCGGAGCGAGATCCTTTGGGTTGGGTGGTGCCGGCGCTTCTATAGCCAATGACGTAACATCCGGGTATTGGAATCCCGCAGGTCTATTGGAGATCGAGTCAGATCATCAGGGTATGCTAATGCACTCGGCTTATTTTGGAGGGATTGCAAACTATGATTATGGAGCTTTTTCAACTTCCGTAGCAGACAGTAATCGCATAGCGTTTTCCGTTCTGAGATTTGGGGTTGATGACATTCCTGATACCCGTTTGTTGGTGGATGTCAACGGAGCTATTGATTATAGCCGAGTGAAGTTCTTTTCGGCAGTAGACTATGCATTCCTTGTTTCATATGCACAAAAACTATCAATCCTATCGGGTATTCATTTTGGAGGAAGTCTCAAGGTGATTCACCGCCAGGTTGGAGTATTCTCGGATGCATGGGGTTTTGGTGCAGATCTAGGCGTTGTAAAATTTCTGGGTAAAACGAAGTTAGCAGTAAGTGCAAGAGATGTTTTTGGTACTTTTAATACCTGGAAGCATAACCCTGACGAATTACGCGAGGTTTATACTTCTACTGGGAACGAGATACCGGTTAATACGACTGAGATCACCTTACCAAGGGTTATACCTGGTGTTTCCCGACAGTTTAAACTTCCGCTGGATTTTTCGGTTTTAGGAGCTTTGGAGTTGGGTATTACATTCGATGGTCAAAGGAATGTACTACTCTCGGCAAGTCGTGTTTCATTCGATCCATTGGCAAGTTTGGAAATTGGATTTCGGGATCTTGCCTATTTGAGGTTAGGGGCATCACAATTTCAGCAAACCACAAAGTACAGCGGGGATAAAATATGGAAATATCAACCATCCGGTGGGGTAGGATTCAAGGTTAGGGAAATAACGATTGATTATGCCATGACCGATTTTGCGGATAGGGCAGAAGGGCTGTATTCTCATGTGTTCTCAATAAAAATTGATTTCAATGCGAAATAGCATTTTCGTCTTTTTGATTTTCCTTGTGGTTCTGGCAAAGGCTCAACCCGATGCCTGGATAGCGTATGACCAAGAGTATTATAAGTTAAAAATTGCAGAAGCAGGTTGGTATAGAATTACAGCGGAGGAGTTAGTAAGTAGTGGTTTTCCTACGGCACAGGTTGCCGCAAGTGGTATTCAGCTATTTAGAAGAGGTCAGGAGCTCGCTATCCGTACAATAGCTAATGAGGACAATACACTCAACTACCTCGAATTTTGGGGGGAAGGGAACGATGGGCGTTCCGATGTGGATATCTATGAACCGGGGGCACAATCGCACACAGACTATAACTTGTTTAGCGATACGGCAGTTTATTTCATGACCTGGAATAATTCGGTGAACGGACTTCGAATCACCACTAACAGCAATAATAGCTCCGATGGTTTAGTGGCATCATCTTACTATCTGTCTGAAAGGAAAATCATTCAAACATCAAGTTATCATCTGGGAAGGCGCTTTGGTGTAGAGAATTCACTTCAATTAAGTGCATATGATATTTCAGAAGGTTGGACCGGGCCTTTTCGTAATAAAAATGGTTTCCAGGATTTCGATCTGTCTATGGACAATCCTGTGGTCTCAGGTCCTGAACCAAGATTGACAATTACTGCGATTGGCGGTAATAGCAAGAAACACATTATTGAAATTTCCGCGGGACCTGATGAATCATCACGAACGGTTATCGGGACACTTACATTTGAGGGATATTCCTTTATAGACTCTACCATCGTTGTTCCATGGGATCGTATAGGTCCTACGGGGCAATTATCGGTGAGATCTACCGTGCTGGGAGAGCCAGAGATTGCTGATCGCGCTTCAATTGCCCGATTAAATCTTGAGTATCCTCAGGAACCAGAGATTACCACGGACAGAGTTTTTAATACTGAAAACATCGGCAGCGATAGAGTCCTCCTATCCATATCTGGTATTGATCCATCTTCCTATGAGTTTCTTGATATTACTAATCCTTTGAACCCAATTCGGTTACCAGGATCTGGTTCGAATCCTGTTGAAGTTGTTGTTCCAAATGCACAGAATTCAAGAACCATTGCAGCATATCAATCTCCGAAAACAGTTCCATCAGTTAGACCATACGTATTTGAGGAGATAAACCTGGTCAATAAGGATTACCTTATCATAACTCACCCATTGTTGCATTTAGGTGAGGATTCCGATCCAATTGAGGACTATGCAGCCTACCGCACTGGCGCATCCGGGGGAGGACATGGTGTAGTCATAGCTGATATTGATGATGTTTACGACCAATACAATTATGGCGACCCTTCTCCCATTGCCATTCGAAGACTCATTGAAACCGGATTCCCGGATATTTCCAATGTCTTCCTGATTGGTCGCGGATATACTCCCAATCAAGACTATTATCGACTACAATTCACAAAAAATTCATTCATTTCGAGACCTGTAATGGTTCCCACTTTTGGCTTTCCCGGTAGTGATAGCCGATATACTATTGGACTTCAGGGCGTTGATCAACAGGACATCCCAATCGGTCGGTTAAGTGTATATACGGCAGATGAGGTATCTGCATATCTGAACAAAGTGAAAGAAATGGAATCTCTTGCCTACACCGAACTCTGGCGAAAGAATCTAATTCATTTAAGTGGGGGACAAACAAGTTCGGAGCTTTCCGTTTTCGCCAATTATGTAAATGATTTTGCTGCGATTGCTGAAGGAGATCTTTTGGGGGGAGACGTCAAAATTCAGGGAAAACAAACTGACGCTGTTTCCGAATTCATTTCTATCGCTGATGAAGTAAATAATGGAGTGGGGATGATTATGCTTTTTGGTCATTCCAGTAACCTGGTCACGGATATTGAAATAGGCCGTCCTTCACAGCAATCTCAGGATGGAACGAATTATCTCAATAAAGGAAAGTATCCTTTTATTCTCGTGAATGGTTGTAAAGCGGGCGAAATCTTCGGGGAGAGCACTTCTTTCGGTGAAGATTGGATGGCAACTGCGGATAAAGGGAGTATTGGTTTTATTGCACATGCAGACCTAGCGACTCCGTCGAATTTATATCGCTTCACAAACCTATTTTACACAGTAGCTTACACGGACGAATCATTCTTTGGAAAATCTGTGGGAGAAATAATGGTTGAAGTTGGCAAAAGATATTTCGAAGATGCAGGAGTCACAGACCTTAGTAGAACACAGGTCTATCAAACACTGCTTCAGGGTGACCCTGCCGTAAGAGTATTTGGGGCGGATCAACCGGATTACCGGCTTTCGTCAGATGATATTTTTGAATCTTCATTCAGCGGAGCAGGGTTCCTGGCACAGGAAGATTCCTTTCTGGTGAACGTAGTGGTTGAAAATTATGGTAGAACAATAAGAGATTCTATAGAAATAGAAATACAAAGAACCCTTGATAATGGTGTCCAGATAACTTCAAGACAGCAATTTGTTTCCCCGAAATATCGTGATACATTATCTGTGGTGATTTCAAATATTGACCTGGCTGATGTCGAAGGAAATAATGTATTCGACATCTCGATCGATCCAGACAATGAGGTTGCTGAATTAAATGAGAGTAATAATACTGTCACCTATTCCTTCTTCCTAACTGCCGGATCAACCTACAACCTTTATCCAGATGATTTGGGTGTAGTAACTGACGGAGACATCGATCTAATCTGGCAGCCCATTAATTTACTTGAAGAGCGTAATCAATATGATTTGGAATACGATCTGTCTCCAGCGTTTAATTCCGCCTCATTGCGTTCATTGCAGATTGAAGGTCAGGATATACTAAGTCACACGGTAAACTCTATGGAATTTGGATCGGATTCCGTAGTCGTCTACTGGCGGACTCGTCGAAGCGGTTCAGATACTGATACTATCTGGTCAACCCGTTCATTTTCAATTGTTCCTGGAGAGTCAGAAGGTTGGGGTCAATTTGATTTTAATCAGCTTTCTTTCAGCGATTTAACGGATCTTGAAATTAATAATACTACGTACCGATTTCCAAGCATAGAAAGCGTTTTGAATATTGAAACCATAGGAACAAGCAATTATTCCTATGAAAATTTACGTGTGGTTATTGATGGAACTGACTTTCTTGTTACTAATAGTTTTGCCGACCCGGAGTGCGCTCCAAATACACTTAATGCGATAGCTATTGATCGAGTTACGGGGCAGATTTTCCAACCCATTCCACAATCCGGGGCGGATGAGCTTAATCCTTTGATATGCGGGAGACTTCCTCAATTTGTATACAATTTCACCACAACAAATCTGTTTACAGAAGGATTTCTCGAGCAATTAGTTGATGGTCTTTCATCAGGTGATTTTTTGCTTCTGTTTTCTATAGACTCATTGGCCTACTCTGGTTGGGATGAAACAATTACGTCTCAATTAGAACGAATTGGAGTTTCTACTGGTCAATTATCAGGATTAGTAGATGGGCAACCAATTATCATACTGGGTCAGAGGGATGCTAACCAGGGATCGGCAACAGTGATCAAGAACGATGGAAGTATACTTCCAGTGAAGGAACAACTTATACGCTTGCAAACAACTGTAATAAGTCAACCAAATACGGGACTCGTTTCAACTCCAAGAATCGGACCTGCACGTGAGTGGCGTTCCATAAGCTATAGTATCGAGGAAGATGAGGAGGATTTCAGCCAGATATTATTCTATGGTGTTGATAGATCAGGTAATATGGAATTGTTCCTTCCGGAGGCACAGTTTCGGACTATTGACCAGTCATTTTCATTAGAAATTGATGCAGATGAATATCCTTTCCTTGAAGCCGTTGTTTTTCTTGCGGACTCGACTGGTTTCACCCCTCCGGAATTGAAAAACATACATGTGACATATGAAAAACCGCCAGAGGGAGCATTGTATATAGTGGATAAGGACATACAGAATCTTCAGGAAGGTGAGCTTTTTGAAACATCTATTGGTTATGTTAACCTTAGTGACCAGGCATTTAACGATTCACTGGAAATAAGATACTTCTTAAGAAATCCAGACCTTGAGGATGATATATCTATAACAAAATCATTTGAAGGACTTCAGCCAGGAGACACATTGTTTGACACATACAGTTTCTCCAGTAGCGGCTGGTCGGGATCTAATCAGCTCAAAATTGAAGTACTGCCCAGAGAAGATGAAATTTTTTCATCCAACAACAGGTTCACCCTAAATCCGTACGCCGAAGTAAAAGCAGATGATATAAATCCTGTGCTGGATATTACGTTTGATGGTATTTATATCATGAATGGTGATATCGTATCAGCCGACCCTACTATCTTAATAACCCTGAAAGATGAAAATGTATTTACTTTCAAGCAGGATACTACGGGAGTTCAGTTGCAGTTGAGAGCACCGGGTGAAAGTAGTATGTATCAACGAGTTTCACTCGAGGATCCTCGTGTAAACTGGGTTCCCGCCACCGAAGATCAGGATTTTCAGATTGAATTACGACCAGGACCTCTTGAGGACGGAATTCACTCCCTTCGAATACAAGCCCAGGATGCAACAGGAAACCAGGCTGGGCAGGAGCCTTATTCCATCGACTTTGAGATTATAAATGAATCTACGATCACTCATTTTTTCCCTTATCCCAATCCATTTTCCACGCAATGTCGTTTTGTTTTCACTGTAACGGGCTCTGAGGTTCCGGATAAAATTATGATTCAAATAATGACCGTGAGCGGTAGGTTGGTGAAGACCATTAGGGGCGATGACCTGGGACCCATTCATATAGGGAATAACATTACATCGTACGCCTGGGATGGGCGAGACGATTATGGTGATTTACTTGCAAATGGGGTCTATCTATATAAAGTCACAACAAGAATGGAAGGGGAGAAGTTAGAAAGGAGAAATACTGTGGCGGACAAAGCTTTCGAGAAGGGATTTGGTAAGCTATATATTCTGCGTTGATGGAGAAATGGCCATACTTTTTTAGGTATTACCTCCTATTACTGGTACCCTCATTAATTGCTCTTGTCTTTGTAGATCATGGGGAGGTAGTTCTATATATAAATCAGTCACGAATTGATATTCTGGATTGGTCTATGCCATGGATTACTTATCTGGGAGATGGTTGGTTCTATGCTGCCGTTTCAATCATTGTCCTTTTCTGGAATTGGCGTTGGGGAGTATTCTTCGGAATATCCGGAGGAATCCTTTCTATCGTCGTCACTTTTTTCAAGCGTATCGTTTTTGGAGGTGTCCCACGGCCAAAGAAATTTTTTGCAGATACTGATGTGTTGCAGTTTATCGAGGGAGTAGATGTCGCTGGCAAATTTTCATTTCCATCGGGTCACTCTACCACAGTTTTTATGTTAGGAGCATTGCTTTCTTTATGGTTTAAGAATAATCGTCCTGTACAGCTTATTTGCCTTTTCATGGCCATTTTAGGAGGTTTTTCCCGCATATACATTTTACAACATTTTTATGTAGATGTTGTAGCAGGTTCCGTCTTGGGTGTGTTACTCGCTATAGGATGCTGGAGATGGCTCCGTCCTCTCTTGATCGATAATGGACTAAAATAGTGAGGACAGTTTCATTGCAACTCCCTTGTCCCCATCGATTTTGAGTTTACCGGTCATAAAGGCCATCATTGGATTGAGGTCACCAGACATGATTTTCTCCAGGTTGTCAAGAGACATTCTGAATGTGCAATCTGCAGGTAATTCTTCCGTAGCAACAGTGGTGGGATCTGTGGTGTCATCAAGATGAATGATACCTTCATCAAACTGAAAATTAGCTTTTGCACCAAATTTGCCTTGATGATTGCTCGCCATGGATTTGATCTTTTCTGTTGCCTCGTCGAATGTCATAGTACTGTTAACTTTTTTCTTTTGGGAAAATTACAATTTCATATAGTTCCGGCCACCATTTTCCAGTAACAAAAATTCTTTTGTCTGGGTGATAGGCAATTCCATTCATGGCATAATCTGAATTCCGGGCAAGATTACTACTTACTATACCGTCAAAGTCAATTACTCCTTCAACAATTCCCGTTTGCGGGTCAATGATCACCGTTTTAACCTTTGTCCAAAGGTTGGCATATATCTTCCCTTCGATCAATTCCATTTCGTTCAATTCCCGAACAGGTCCTTCATGATCGTAAACTTGCATCCGTCGAAATTCACTAAAGTTTCTTGGGTCTACAAAGTAGAGTTTTTCTGAGCCATCTGAAATGATAAGCGTATCACCGTAAGTAATTAGACCCCATCCTTCCGTAGTCTCGGTTTCAAATTGATGCGACCGTAAAACATTGAATGATTTGTCATAAACAAATGCAGTTTTGGATGTATAGGTCAACTGAAAAAGTTGGTTATTCCAGATGGTACACCCTTCACCAAAGTAGCTCTTATCAAGGTCATATCTTTCAATAATCTTACCGTCGGAGTATATATATTTTCTTAGTGACGAGATTGACTTGGGATTTTGGCTGGTTTGTAACCCGGTGCTCTCATAAAGAGTGTCTCCCTGAAAGAAAAGACCCTGGATATAAGCGTCGGGATCGTGTGGATAGGTGGCCTTGATTTGATACGCATATTCTGTTGGAGCTTCCGGAGCCAGGATGACAATCGTCGAATAGGAAATTTCTTTCTCTCCATTGAAGTATGTTGTGGCAGAAATTGTATGACGACCTACCTCAAGATTTGATAAGTCGATTTTGCTTGCATTGCCGGATACCGCCTTTCTGACTTTCTGAAGTGAGAATTCCACAGAATCAATTTCAATATCATCCCGGTGTAGAACGGCCAATTCCAAGTTGGTATTTCTAGAAAACTCGGTACCATTTTTAGGCGTTTGCCACTCAATTTTTTTTCTGATCCTGGGAGATTTTGGTTTTTCGTTTTGCGGTTTTTCCGATTCACAGGAACCAAGAACAAGCAAAAGAACGAAAAGAACGAAAAGACCTATAGACCTATTTTTGGCTATTTCTGATATTTTGGAAAGAAATTGAGGCACTATTTTTCTTCGGCGTATCCTCTCATAAGAATAGGTACAGTCAATCCTTGGTAGAGAACCGAGCAAACCACTACTATATAGGTCATAGTTATGATAATATCTCTACCATGGAATTCCGGAAGTGACAAGGACAACGCAATAGGCAGACCTCCACGAAGGGCACCCCAGGTAAGAACAGGTATTGTACTACTTTCGAAGGACTGTTTGACAGACATCAGCTTTATAGGAATGAATACACTTAGCCATCGGCCGAGGAGAACAATGTTCACTGCGAAAAATCCTGCAGCAAAGTAGTCCATTCGAATTGGGATCACCAGCATCTCTATTCCAATTAACACAAATAGCATCGCTGCAAGAGTTTCCTCCATCAGAGCCCAAAATTTGAAAACATAATCGCCTGCTGCTCCAGATACGTGTTCATTTCGGCCTTCATTACCAATAACAAGCCCCATAACAACAGCTGCCTGTTTGGAAGAGACATGAACGAAGTCAGCGAGGAAGGAACCGGCCATAACAATAGCCAATGTTATTAGAATTTCAACTTCCACATCATCGTTATCGATGTATTTCAATAATCGATATCCAAGATAACCCAGGAATAGTCCGATAAATATGCCACCACCAATATCAGCAACGAAGATATATGCTACCTCAAATACGGTGAGAACGTGATCTTCTCCAGCAGCAGCTATATCCAAAAGGGTTAGGGCCAGCACTACAGCCACTCCATCATTAAATAAAGATTCCCCTTCTATCTTGATTTCGAGGTCTTTGGAAAGTGCGAACTTCTCAATGAATTTTGTTACGGCAATTGGGTCTGTGGGGCTTATCAGGGCGCCGAATACAAGGCAAAACAGGTAATCAAGATGGATACCAAGCACTTCGAGTAAAACCCAAACCAGTGATCCAATCACCAGAGTGGAAATGAAGACCCCCGTTGTGGCAAGAACCAGAACAGGTGTTCGTTGACTGGATAGCTTTTTGAAATCAATATTAATCGCCCCCGAAAACAGCATGAAGCTGAGAACTACTTGATAGAGCACTTCCGCATAATCGTATTCTTCGAGATCTACAGCATCAATCTTCCACTCCGGATTTATGTAACCAAGTGAAACCAAAACAACTGAAAGCACCAGGGCCAGAATCATCAGACCGATAGACGAAGGCAGCTTCAGAAAATAAGTGTTGATGTAAATGAAGAGCGCAGCAAAGAATATGAACAGAGCTATTATGTCGAAAATATGCATATGCTACCCTTTAGTTGGTGTCTAGCTTCAAGGAAACACCCTATAAGTTTTTACGAGTAATACGCCTACAGGGTGCGGTTAAGCGTTAACATTTCGCTCGAATTTAAGTGTTTTTGCCATTCAAGACAATAAATAAAATGAATTATACCCAATTGATTGCTAGCCTGTAATAATCGATACTTTAAGCTGACATTGAATGAACTGAATCTGTCTGGAAACTATTTTACAAGGAAGGTATTTAATTGAGGCTTTAATAACTTTGAGACATGGTGAGAAGTTTGATATTTTTTTTGGTACTGGCACCAACCCTACTTTATTCTCAGTCCAGCAATAAGTACAAAACCTGGCAAACTCTGGCGGGGATCACTTATGCAAAAACCACGGATGAGTATGGTGAAATTTATGTACCCAAGTTTTCGGAAAACATTAAAAGTTTAGAGGGTAAGGAGATCACCCTCCCGGGTTACATTATCCCTTTTGAGGGTATGTTCAAGCCAAATCATATAATCATTTCCTCTCTACCGATTGCGTCCTGTTTCTTTTGTGGAAGTGGAGGACCCGAAACCGTGGCTGAGGCACATCTATCCGAGAATGTGGCATATACTGCGAAACTTGTAGAAGTCACCGGGACATTAGAATTGAATAATACAGATACTAACCAATTAATGTATATACTGAAAGATGCGACGATTAAAACCCAATAAAGCTGTTCTCCTTATCGAGCTAATTATCTTAATAGCCATCCTTGTAATGACCGGTTGCCAGTCAGGTAATAATATCGACCTACTGAAGGAACAGGTGATGGCTGTACATGACGAAGTCATGCCAAAAATGGGTGAATTACGAAAGGTTGAGAAATCTCTCCGTGAGTTGAGTCCTGGGAATCCTGATTCCGTGGTCATCATTACCGAAGCAAATGCAATTAAAGCCGCAAGTGATGGGATGATGCAATGGATGCGAAACTATGAACCGGATTTTGAGGGTTCCGAAGAGGAATACATCGAATACCTAAATACTCAGATGAAGGAAATAGAGAAGGTGCGAGACGATATGAATTCTTCTTTGGAGGCAGGTAAACAACGATTAAACTAGAAATTATTTTCTACAACCTGCCAGGTCTTTTTGCGCTTGTTGTACCGGGTAGTAGCCCTCTTCGTTTCCCCAACTGTTGGAAATGTACGTAACAATCTCTGCGATTTCAAGAGGCGTCAATTCCGAATAAGCCGGCATTTGCATGTTATACTCCACGTCGTTAACAACGATAGATCCACTAGCACCGTATTTTATTATACATGCCACTACCGAAACCTGGTCCTTGATGTAGTCTGATTTCGCTAAAGGCGGATATAGTTTCTGCATACCTTCTCCGTTAACCATATGGCAATTCTTACAATACAGGGCATAAAGGTCTCTTCCCTGCACAAGATATTGCTCATACCTGTTCATCTCCTCCGAGCTTAGGTTGGGAGGAACAAAAGTTCCAGGCATATCTGTGGGTCGAGAGCAACCTATTAGTAATGCCAAAAAGAAGAATATATTATATTTCACTGTAGCTGTTGAGTAACCAGTTAATGTCTTTCATTAGTAAATCTACCTGCTCTTGGACCGTTCCGTCGTAGACGCCTCTTATTTGCTGGTCTTTATCTACCAAAATGAAGGCTCCGCTATGAATGTATCCTCCAGGTGCATCCGGTTCATCAGCAGCAACCACCATGTAGCTGGATTCAGCTAATTCGTAAATATGATCTTTGTCACCAGTCAAAAACACCCATTTTGAGGTCTCAACTCCCAATCGGTTTGAGTAGTCTTTTAATAATGCTACCGTATCGTATTCTGGGTCGATAGTATGAGAAACCAATAAAAAGTTTGAGGAGTCCTGGAAGCGATCATAAACACGAAGCATTTGCTGCTTCATAGTGGGGCATATCGTAGGGCAAGAGGTGAAAAAAAAATCAGCTACGTAGACATTTCCTTTCAAGGAATTATTTGATACGAGTGTACTATCCTGGTTGACTAGTTGGAACGAGTCAATTTTATGTGTGAGAGTATCATAATACGTTTCCCCATTTTCAACTCTTTCAATTATTTCCGGTCTTCCTAGAATGGGGAGCTCGAAGTTGTTTTGTACTTCCCCGCAAGCCATTAAGGATACGAACCACAAAAAAGCGTATTTATTCATTTCTCTTTTCTCTTAATCTCTTATACCATTTAACGGCAATCATCAATCCAAAAGCAATTGCAATGATGGATAAAGTTCCCCAAACCCAGCTTATACTATCTTTTTTTACGATTAGAAATACGGTAGCAATCAGTATTAAGGTTGATACCTCGTTGATCATACGTAGAGCGGTCGATGTATATTTTGATTTTTGGTCCTGGAGCTGTTTGAAAATTCGGTGTAAAAGCAAATGGTAAACGCCCAGAGCGCCAACAAAAGTCAGCTTTACATGCATGAATGGTTGGGATAACCATTGGGGTTGAATGATCAACAACCACGGTCCGAAAATAAAGGTAAGAACTGCCGAGGGCCATGTAATTATATACCATAGCCTTTTTGCCATTATCGATAATTGATTGAAAATTATGGAGCGATCTGGCTCTGACTTTTCCAGTGCCTCGGTTTGGTAGATGAAAAGTCTGGGAATGTAAAAAAGACCCGCAAACCAGGTCACCATGAAGATGATATGAAGTGATTTGACAGTTAAATAATCGATCAACTTGGAGCTTTTTTAGCAGTTTGGTTGTTTTGGCCTTTGAATGCCGCAAAATTGCGATGCAATTTTAGCTAATTAGGAACATAGTTAGGTCAACATGAATGACAAGTCCAACATCTGGTATCTGGAACAAATCGATTTATTCGAAATACTCTGTCCTACCAAGACGCCCAACATGGGTGAGAAACATGCTATTAATACCTACAATAAAGATGAGTTTATCTACTTTCCAGATGACCCTTCTAATAAGGTGTATATGGTTTCCGAAGGCAGAGTTAAAATAGGATCTTATCTTGACGGGGGAAAAGAAATTGTCAAATCAATTCTTACAAAAGGAGAATTATTTGGAGAGTTGGCTCTAACGGGTGAAGATCATCGTACGGATTTTGCCCAGGCTATGGATAATGGTACTCGGGTTTGTCCCATGACTGTTGACGATCTTCAGGACTTAATGAAAGACAACCAGCCATTAAGTTTGAAAATTCTGAAACTTGTAGGTTTCCGGTTACGAAAAACCGAACGTAAAATTGAATCACTTGTATTCAAAGATGCACGTACTCGGATTGTTGAGTTCTTGAAGGAGATGGCTGAGGAAAAGGGACAAAAAGTTGGTTTTGAGATGATGATTAAAAATCACCTGACTCACAAAGATATCGCTAGTCTAACAGGAACTTCCAGGCAAACAGTGACTACGGTATTGAATGAGCTTCGTGAAAGCAACGTAATCAACTTCGATCGACGTCGTATACTAATAAGAGATATGGAGAAGCTTGCTTAATCAAGCTCCTCATCTGGGAAATCTCCTGAATCCTCATCTTCTTCATAGACGATCTGAATGCCGGCTTTTTTCATATCGGCTTTCACATCTACATCGAGGAGTGTAGGTAACTGAAAAGTTTTAAGGTCAATTTCCTCTGCAGAGTCCAATAACTCACTAAGTACTTTATCATGGCTGTAAGACTTTCCTTCAAATAGTTTTTGATGAGCTTCTTTCATGCCTACCAAGTAATAGCCGCCGTCTTCAGCCGGTCCCACCACAAGATCATGATCTTCTAGTTTTTCTAAAGCTGAGTTGATTACTTTTTTCGAGATTTCCGGAATATCAGAGCCAATTAACACGGCCTTATCATAACCCTCTTCAAAAGCATCATAAATGGCGTTGAGCATACGTTGTCCAAGGTCATTTCCCTCTTGGATGTGTTTTGTGTACTTTTCATCGTGGAAGAAATCCCATAGCTCGACATACTCAGAATAATAGACAGCTTTATCTACTTTGACCTTGTCCGTTATCTCCGCAGTATTGGCTACCAGTTCTTTGTAAACCTCCATGGCCATATCCATACCAATATCTTCCGCCAATCGGGTTTTAACCGTTCCGGGAATTAGATTTTTGACGAAAATGATTAATCTATCGTTACTCATATACTTTAATGCCTTTTGTTAACCATTTTGACCAACTGCGGTTGTAAGTGTGGACACTGTCCGTAGTGCCATTATCATTTACCACCTGGTAGTCAGTGTTTTTCCATTGGAATATGCCGCCGTACAGATTGTTTACGTTTTGGTACCCACGGTCAATCAATTTCTCACCAACACGTTCACTGCGATAACCGACTGAACAATACACTATGATTTCTGCTTCTTTGTCAATTGATGCTAAATCCTCAATGTCAAAGTTCTCGTAGTCTACCAATTGTGCTCCTTCAATATGACTTACCCCAAACTCTTCATCTGATCGAATATCAAGAATTACTACATTTTCATTCTCAAGTTTTGAAGCCAGTATATGAGGTTGCATCAATGGTACCGTTCCGCGATACAATGACTGCAGTTTTTCGTCAAAAGACTTCTGTCCACATGCTGGCCCAAATGAAATGATCATAAGTAGGCTAACTAGGTTCGGAACGCGCTTTAAGTTTATTAATAATCTCATACAACATGAATGCATATACCATAAGATATTCGAACACTATCCAATACATCGACAGGTTATATTCAGTTTCATTATAACCGAAATACGTGAAAAAAATAAAGAACGACCAAACAATTGGAAAGTAAAATTGAGATAATAGTCCCAGTGGGATAAGTGGTAGCGCATACCACGGGTGTACGGTAGTTGACAAAGAAAGGTAAATAAAAAGGCTGAATACCAGGATGGTAGCGCTATCTACTTTCCAATAATTTGCCATGATGACTGTTGATAAGACTAATACCAAAGTGGTAATGGCTAGTTTCGGACCTAAAGTTTGAATAGTATTATATCCGACCTGATAGAATCCAATTTCCCTGAATATATAGTACCAGCTGGCATTGAATTCGAAGCTTTGAAAATAGAGCCGTAAACTGGAAGTCATACCGCTAGTCATGGCTGATGAAAGCATAGGAATCATGGTTGCAATAGCCACGACAATGGCAATGACGGCGATAATTGCTCCGTTTTTCCATCTGTATCTCCATGCGAAGGCTGGAAGAAGTACCAGGGGTATCAACTTAGTCGCAATAGCCATACCCATTGAAACACCTGCTTGCCACCATTTTCTATTACGTGAAAAATAAATGGCTAACAGTATGAAGGATATTACTAGTCCTTCAATATGCAAATTACCTGTGGACTCAAGGATTAGCAGGGGGTTAAGAAAGAAAAAGGCTCCAATGGTATAATTCCGTTTTGAAAGCTTGATTAGTAGAAACAACGACACAATATCGGCGATGATCAGTAGTGTTCTTACCGTGTTCACCGATAGGAGTGTCTGTTCCGGAATTAAGGTACTTATCCAGAATATCAACTGGTTAAATGGTGGATAAACAGAGTAGTAATTCGGGGAGTTTAAACCTTGAAAGATACCTTCGAGATATCCGGTATTATTTAGTTCCGATGGTAGATACTGGTAGGGACTGATTCCCATATGAATCAGATTCCCATCCCAAATGAATCGAAAGAAATCATCACTGAAAGCGGGGAGGGCGGATAGAAACGTGAACCTGGCGATCAGTCCTGTAATGAGAATACCCTGTAATGATAATCTTCCTTTAAGGGAAAGCAACAAATAGAAAAAAAAAACGGTAAAATATCCCAGAAATATAGGGAACGATTGATGTCTTTCAACGAGGTTACCCAGGTAGAAAAAGCTGATTACAAACAGTACCTGTAAGGTAATTCGTCCGGTAGGTGGAACCTTACCTTCCATTCAGTTGGTGACGGATCGAATGAGTAAAAATGAAGCCAAACCCAATGGCTAGCATTAGATGAAAAAGTACAAGACCATAGTCGCCCAAAGCAGCTCCCGCAATTATGCCGAAGAAAAAATACAGGGAGAGCAATCCCTCTAATACTGTGGACCATGTTATACTACTTTTCAGATAGGTATTGGATTCCCATCTTTCTCCTTTCCTTGTAATATTAAATTTTGGGGTACGAATAAAGGGGGATTTTATTCCAAGGTACCCCTCAACAGTTGCAATCGAGTTATGAAGCGCCAATCCCATACTGAACATCATGAACAATGGAAAATGTAGTAGGTAATACTTAAAAGTCCGGTCCGAATATCTCGCCCTGGAGGCTACCCAGTAGAAAATACCGACGGCAAGAAAGCCTATCAGAAATAAACTTCCGAGGTTGAAAACAAGTGATAAGGTTGGGTCTGCATCTTTGATGAAAAGTAATGGGATAGAAATGAGTGAAGCGATCAACAACAGAAAATACACGGAATTACTAAGGAGGTGCAATACTGCACGTATTTTGTGACCCAAGGGGATATCTGCCTTAATGACCGCAAATAGGTTTTTCCTTGCTGTTTCCGCGGCTCCTTTGATCCATCGATATTGTTGAGATTTAATGGCTGGTAAAACGACCGGTAATTCAGCGGGAGTATCAATTTCTTCCACATATTGGAATTTCCAGCCCTTTAACTGAGCTCTGTAGCTTAGGTCAAGGTCTTCCGTCAATGTATCAAATTGCCAACCTCCGGCATCTTGAATACACGTTTTCCGCCAAACTCCTCCGGTGCCATTGAAATTGATAAAGCTACCAGCCTGGTTCCTTCCAGCTTGTTCAACACTAAAATGAGCATCAAGTCCAAATGCTTGAGCTCGTGTGAATAAACTGTAGTCCTGATTGATATGACTCCAACGAGACTGTACCATTCCGATTGAATCTTCATCAAAGTAGGGCAAAGTCTTCTGAAGAAAATCAGATTTAGGAAGAAAATCGGCATCGAAGATGGCAATGAAATCGCCTTTAGCCTTTCTAATTCCGTAGTCTAATGCTCCCGCCTTAAATCCAACCCTTTTCTCTCGTTGAACATGACTGATATCGAGTTTGCTATCCAATTCCAATATCGTTTCCTTAATGATATCAGAGGTTTCGTCATCAGAATCATCCAACACTTGAATTTCCAGCAATTCAGCCGGGTAATCAAGCTTGCTTATTTCTATAAGAAGTCTACGAATAACATACTTCTCGTTATAAACGGGGAGTTGCACGGTCACCTTTGGAAAATTCTTGAGACCATCTCCCGCTGAATTATTCTTGCGTTTCAGGTAGTGGAAAACCAGGTTTAGCTGTCCAAGACTAAAAATGCAGATAATGGTGAGAGAAACACCATAAACTATGATCAGCAACCATTCCACACTACAAATATTTGAATATTGTCCATAAGATCTTGTATCCAGCCAGAATAGTTCCTTTAACCGTACCGGATACCTTGGATATTCCTATTCTTTTCCGATAATTCACCGGGACCTCAATGCTCCTCATATGCATTTTCGAGGCTTTGATTTGCATCTCTATCGTCCATCCGTAATTGGTGTCTTTCATTCCTAGCTTTATCAGACTATCAAAGCGTATGGCCCTGAATGGACCAAGATCAGTAAAAGAGACACCATATATCCATCGCATTAATGTGGTTGCCAACCAATTGCCAAATCGCTGTGGATAGGTCATAGATCCTGATTCTCTTTCACCAAGCGCCCGGGACCCAATCACTAAATCGGCATCATTGTTTTGTATGGGCAAAAGAAGATTCTTCATCTCCTCAGGATAATCGCTGTAATCTCCATCTATAAAAACAACTATGTCCTCTGGTTTCGCTTTTTCAATAACATAATCAATGCCTTTTATGCAGGCTTGCCCATAGCCTTTTTTTGGTTCCAGCAAGGCTGTAGCACCAGCTTTTTGGGCTGCGTGGAATGTGTCGTCTGATGATCCATTATCAACCACAATTACTTCCGTGACCAAGGATTTCGGAATTTCAGAAACCACTTGAGCTACTGCATTTTGCTCGTTTAATGCAGGGATAATTACGTAAACAGAAAGCTCTTCCATCAGTGGCGGCAAAGCTAGACGGAATAGTTGTCAGTACAATGTCTGACGAAAGACTTAGCGGTTAGTTAGGGGCTTTATAACTAACCATCTCTTTGAGGTATTCGGTTTTTCCTTTTCCTACTTTGAATTTCGTTTTTACCGTAACTCGCTCGGATTTATCAAAATAGAAAACCTCAAAATGCAGATGTGGACCAGAACTAAACCCGGTATTGCCGCTTAACCCAATCACCTCACCTTCTTCAACCTTTTGTCCTGGCCTAACCTTACTTCCATTTTTCTTCAAGTGAGCATACTCTGTGAAGGACCCGTCTTTATGATAAAGGATAATATTATTCGCATCTTTCATACACCGTTCGTTTGGGCAGCCCTTGTTAGAGCTGTCTTTTACCTCAATTACGATTCCTTTCCGGGCGGCGCAAATTGGTGTGCCAATGTCCATGTTAAAGTCGATGGCATTTTTTCCAGAGTGAGAGAATTTGCCGTTATAGCCTTGAGACATTAGATGCGTATCCCCTTTCTTAAAAGGAAGAGCATAATCATAAGTACCTTGAGGTTTTTCCAGGGCGTTTCCCCAATAAAACGTGGACTGCATTCCAAAACTGGATCCTTTGTAAGGGTCTTTGATTTTGACTTCAGTAAGTGGTTCTCTTTTAGTTTGAGGTTGAATAACATACATGAAGTTGTTGCCCCTATCTGATACCATATTTTTGAGGTCCAGTCGAACGTCTATGGTATAAGGACAAAAGCCATTATTATTTGCAAGAATTACTAGTCCTTCATCTGTTTTTTCATAATGGACCTTGACAGGTCCGTCATTTTTTTGAGCGTGGATCAGATGAGGTATGAGTACCAGGAAAAGAATTAATCGCCTCATTTCAATACTTTTTACTTTTCTAACGAAAAATGAGAAAGAAGGTCTAATTCCGGTAATCCAGGGGAGGTTCGCGATCGCCAAGTAGCGATTCATAAACGAAATTCTCACCTCTTTGCATCAGCAATTCTTTTTGAGCTTCGTCTGCCACCTCTGGGTTGGTGTAGATGTCCACGGCGGTTAATGCCAATGTCTTAGCGGCAACCGTCATTCCTTTAATTCCTATCGCTGTGCCTCCGGCAGCTACTGCCTGCCAGGTATGTGCGGAGGTGCCCGGAACCCAGGTTGCCGAACTCATACCAACTGTTGGCACTGCCCAACTTACGTCTCCGACATCTGTAGAACCCCCACCTTTTCTTGGGCTGTTATCGTAAGGTTTTATCTCAGCGGCCGTCTCCAAAGAGTAGTCTCCAGGGTATGTCTTAATTATCTTTTCGCCAAAGGCTTTGTCTTCTTCACTGTAAATAACGCCACCAACTTGTGTCAGATTCTTATGCATGACTTTCGCAAGGGTTTCATTTGGAAGCAGGTTGTATAGTCCATGTATTACTTCATAATCCATCGATGTTCCTGTCCCCAGGGCAGCCCCTTCAGCACATTTGACCACTCTTTCAAATATTTCTTTCACATTCTGCACATCAGGATGCCTGGTGTAGTAAAATACTTCAGCAAAAGCTGGAACCACGTTTGGAGCTTCTCCTCCACGTGTGATTACGTAGTGAATCCGGGTTTCCATGGGTACGTGTTCCCGTAGCATATTGACCATATGGTTCATCGCCTCGACACCATCTAAAGCAGATCGACCTCTTTCTGGTGAACCTGCTGCATGACTAGCTTCGCCATAGAACCTAAATTTTGCAGATTTATTTGCCAGCGACGACCCTGGATTGGCTCGATTAGAACTTCCAGGATGCCAATGTAGTACGACATCGACGTCGTCAAACAAACCGGCTCGAACCATATATACTTTACCAGCACCCCCTTCTTCGGCAGGAGTGCCATATACCCTGATTGTCCCCTTAGTTCCGGTTGATTCAAGCCATTTTTTTGCCTCAATTCCTGCGGCTGTGGAAGCTGTTCCGAACAAGTGATGTCCACATGCATGTCCCGAACCTCCCTGGATTACAGGTTCTCGACTAGGTATTGCTTTTTGAGAAATTCCTGGAAGTGCATCAAATTCAGCCAAAATAGCGATGACGGGTTTGCCCGATCCATATTCAGCTACAAATGAGGTGGGGATTCCTGCTAGCCCTTTCTGAACGGCAAAACCTTCATCTTCCAGGGTCTGGGCAAGTAGCCCTGAACTTCTTGTCTCCTGGTAACCCAATTCCGCCCAATCCCAGATTTGCAGAGCAATTTCAGCATAGTCTTCTTGCATCTTGTCGAGATTGGAAAGAATCTGCTTCTTCTCTTTTTGGGCATGGGCGGAGAGCAAAATTATGCTGGCAAGGATGGATAGAGTTACTTTTTTCATGTGGAGCGTGTCGATTTTTTGGGAAATTACTCATTTACAATGGAATATTAGATTGTGATTTTGTAAACTGCTAAATTCCTCATGCAAAACAGTTTTACTTATGGATAACAGGAGAGGCTTTTTAAAGAAATTCGGTGGTGTATCAGCAATGACGGCTGGTGCAGCCATTTTCAACCCGCTTCAAGCGGAAGAATTGCAGCGTCTATTTGAAAACTACAGTGACACGGATCCAAAGCAGCTAGCACAGGATGAGGATTTTTGGTACCATGTTCAACGTTCCTACATACAAAGCCCTCATTTCATTAATCTAGAAAGTGGATACTTCAGCCCACAACCAACTGAGGTGATGGAGGCCCAATTGCGCAATGTTCAAATGATCAATGAGCAACCGTCATTCTATTATCGACGTCGTATGGACGAGGAGCGGTTGGAGATAAAGAAGAAGCTAGCTGATTTAGCTGGTGTCTCTCATGAAGAAATTGTTGTGACCCGGAATACTACCGAGGCCCTGGACACGGTAATTCTTGGAATGGATTTAAAACCTGGAGATGAAGCTCTATATAACAATCAGGATTATATGAGTATGCAAGAGGCTTTTGAGCAAAGAGCTGAGAGATACGGAATTCGTAATAAGGTGATCGATATTCCATTACGACCCAAGAATAAGATGGAGGTTGTGAAAGTCTTTGAAGAAGCGATTACTCCAAAAACCAAGGTGATCCTGGTAACTCATATGATAAACCTTACCGGACAGATTCTGCCTGTTAGAGAAATTGCCGATATGGCTCATGATAGGGGGATAGAAGTAATCTGTGATGCGGCACACACGTTTGCTCAACTTGACTATAAAATTCCAGAACTCGATTGCGACTATTATGGGACCAGTTTGCATAAATGGCTTTGTTGCCCAGTAGGTGCGGGCATGATGTACATGAAAAAGGAAAAAATCGAAAAGACTTGGCCTCTTTTTGGTGATTCCCGAGTTCCAAAAGATGATATAAGGAAGTTTGAACATATTGGCACACATCCAGTCAGTACCAATCTGACCATAGCTGCGGCAATTGATTTCCATAGGAACCTGGGTCCGAAAAGAAAGGAAGAACGATTGCGATATTTAAAAAACTATTGGGTTTCAAAAGTGGAAAATCTACCCAAGGTGAATATTAATACACCGCTTGGGGATGACCAGTCCTGTGCTATAGCCAACTTCTCAGTGGAAGGGATGACCCCGAATGAAACTTCCGATTACCTATATGACAATCATAAAGTTTTCACTGTTGCAATCAATCGAAAGGCGGTTAAGGGTGTCCGCGTAACACCCCATTTATACACACGACTCGAACAGCTCGACAAACTTGTAGATGCCATAAGGGAGATGGCAACTTGATTGCATTGGTATTGAGCGAGCCTATCGAAATTTCCCGATTAGTGTTATCAACTTATCTATTTCCTCTTCACCTGAGTTATAATTAGTAATACAAGCCCGAAGAGTGGTAATAGTACCTATGTCGTAAGTGGAAATCCAAGCTTCTCCTGACTTCACGACCTCAGCACAGGTGTTTCTTGTTCGATTGTTGTCCTCCGGTTTAGTTCCGTCAATAAAGCAAGCGACTGGCATCAGGGTGCTATTAATTACTCGCCAGTTGTTTTTGACTAATTGTTGTTTGAGATACTCTCCAATTACATTGGTTTTTCGTACCATTTCACCTAAACCTTCCCATCCAAGTATGGCGAGCGATAAATAAAATTTGAGTCCAATGAATCTCCTGGACCACTGAATGGAATGTGTGTAAGGGTCAATGATCTCCATATCTGACGCCTCTTTTGGCATATAATCAGCTGCTATGCTGAAAGTCTCACTCAGAATCCCAGTATGCCTGGTCAAAAATAACCCCGCACCCATAGGCACAGAAAACCATTTATGAATGTCCACAGTAATGGAATCAGCAAGCTCGATGCCACTTAACAGGCTCTTCATATTCTCGTCAACAACAATCGCCCCACCGTAAGCCGCATCGGCGTGAAACCATATATTGTATTTTTCGGCTATCCCAGCTATATCCTCCAATGGATCAATCGCCCCTGTGCCGGTTGATCCGGCATTTGCAATAATCATACACGGTTTTAGTCCGCTTGCTAAGTCTGATCGAATAGCTCTTTCAAGTTCTCCAGGAATAATTTGTTGCTTGTTGTCTACTGTAATGGATCGAAGATTATCCATTCCAACCCCACTTACTCTGACGCCCCTTGCAATTGAATGATGCGCCTCGGCAGAGCAATATATTATCGGTTGACCGATTTCATTCCTGATACCTTTAATCGGAATGGACGGAAACATATGGGTAAGGCCTGTGAGAACTGCAGTGATGTTTGCCTCCGCTCCCCCTGAACAAAAAGTACCATCTATCGAGTGTTCCGAATAACCAAATTTCCTCCCTAACTCCCGGATGGAATAGTTCTCTGCTTCGGTTGCATATGGGGAATGACTCCATGCCGCCATTTGAGGATTAAAAACCGCGGTAATCACATCCGCGAGAATACCAGGGAAAGATGCACGAGGATTAAATAGTCCATAGTAGGACGGATGAGGAGTATGTACAATATACTCTTTCATTCCCTGCAAAACATGCTCAAGAGTTTCCATAGACTCTCCTGGGTTGTTGAAATCAAGTTCACTTACATATGATCGGATCTCTTCCACATTTAGGGATGGGGATACTCTTAACTGTCCTGTATTCTCATAATACTCCTCCAGTCGATCGATTAAAAAACTCCAGGTAGATTTCCTTTCTTCAGGGCTAAAATCAAATGGATTCATTTCTTCATACACTGTTTTAAATGGTGAGAGTCATTCTTATTTCGGGTTTTCCCTTATGCCATGGGTCAATTGGTCTAAGAGTTAAAACCCACTAACTTACACGAAGGCAGGTCAACTGGCATTTGGTCAAGCTAACTCAAAAATCATGATTAAACATTACCTTATTACTGCCATTCGAAGTTTTTCTCGCAATAAGAGTACGTTTGCCATAAACCTCATTGGGTTAACCACGGGACTATCCTGTACGCTACTGATTTTTCTTTGGGTGAATGATGAACTTCAAATGGATCAATTCCATCATGAAGATCTTTATCAGGTCATGGAGATACAGGAATACAGTGGCGAGGTATTTGCAACACGATCTACTCCGGGTATTCTTGCGGAGAATTTGCAGCGGGAGATTGCTGAAATTGAATATGCAGTAACGCTAACCTGGGTTACTAAAAATACATTGACCGTTCGGGAAGATCAAAACTTCAAAGCAGAAGGTTGGCACGTTGGGGAAGAGTTCTTTAATGTTCTGGATTTTCGTCTGATTCTGGGAGACAAGGATGAAGTGCTTGCGGACAAGAATTCGATGGTTCTGTCGGAGGCATTGGCACGAAAACTTTTCGGATCACCGGATGAGGCCATGGGTAAGGAAGTTGAAGTTCAACATGAAAAAACCTACTTGGTCAGTGGAGTATATGAAGACGTTCCCCGGCATTCATCCTATCAATTTGACTATTTGCTGTCCTTTGAGGATTATATGGACGATCACGATTGGGTTCTTGAGTGGGGGAATAATGGACCTGGTACATTGGCCAAACTGAGGTCGGATGCAGATGAGCGAAGGGTGAGCGCAAAAATCTCAAACTTCATAGGAGAACGAGATGAGGACAGTAATGTGACGCTCTTTCTTTATCCGTTCGCAGACCTATACCTTTTTGGGTCATTCGAAAATGGAAAACAATCTGGTGGACGAATTGAATATGTCAGGCTTTTTTCTGCCATAGCGATTTTTATCCTTGTTATTGCCTGCATCAACTTCATGAATCTTTCCACGGCGAGAGCTACGCGAAGAGCTAAGGAAGTGGGTGTAAAAAAGGCTATAGGGGCAGACCGAAGTCATTTGATGAGTCAGTATTTGGGTGAATCATTATTTATTTCTTTCTTATCGATATCCATATCGCTGATTTTAGTGATTGCAATTATGCCGGTATTCAATGATATAACAGGAAAGGAAATTGTAGTCCAATTTGGAGCAACACTGATTGGTGGTTGTGTAGTCATAACCCTTTTGGCTGGCTTAATGGCTGGAAGTTATCCTGCTATTTATCTCTCGCATTTTAAACCAGCAACTGTCCTGAAAGGAGACATCCGGATGAAAGGGGGAGAACTATGGGCACGAAGAGGTTTGGTAATTTTTCAGTTCACACTTTCTATTGCCTTAATCATCTCTGTTTTGACAGTATACAAGCAAATTGAATATGTTCAGGAAAAAAACCTTGGCTATGATAGAAGCCACCTGGTTTACTTCTTTCAGGAGGGGAAAGTCAACGAAAATCTGGATGTTTTTCTAAATGGTTTGAGAACTATTCCTGGAGTTAGGAATGCATCTTCCATGAGCCACAACCTACTTTATCGGCAAAACAATACCAGCGGTCTTCATTGGGAAGGAAAGAGTCCTGATACGAGAATATTATTTGAAAATGTTGCCGTCAATTACGGCATGATAGATATGCTTGACATAGAGCTTATTGAGGGGCGTACTTTTTCCAAAGATTTTGGTGCGGACAGTAGTAAAATTATTTTCAACGAACGAGGTATTGAAGCCATGGGTTTGGACTATCCGGTAGTCGGAAAGAACATTAGGCTTTGGGATGAATATGATCTGGAAATAATTGGAGTGGTGAAAGACTTTCATTTCCAATCCCTCCATAGCGAGGTTGAGCCTTTGTTTTTTTTACTCAGACCGGAGTGGACCGGACAGGTGATGGTCCGACTTGAATCTTCGGGAATCCAGCAATCACTGAACGAGATTCGCAATTACTACGAAATATTTAATCCTGGTTTTGTTTTTGAGAATTACTTCATGGATGATGAATACGCCGACTTGTATGCAGCTGAACAAAGAGTAGCAACGTTATCACGATATTTTGCCGGTTTTGCTGTTCTAATCTCCTGTCTTGGTTTATTAGGTCTGGCCGCATTCACCGCGGAGAGAAAAGTAAAGGAGATTGGGATAAGGAAAGTTCTTGGAGCTTCGATTGCCAATATCGTTTTCTTATTAACAAAGGACTTTTCGAAGCTGGTAATTATTTCAGTTTTGATTGCGGTGCCTATTTCCTATTTCTTGCTCGATGCCTGGCTGACGGATTTTGCCTATCGGATAGAGCTATCCGTTTGGTTTTTTCTGGGTGCCGGTATTCTGGCCTTACTAATCGCTTGGATTACAGTGAGTACACAAGCCTTTAAAGCCGCAAAAAACAATCCAACTGAAAGCCTAAGGACGGAGTGAGTGTGACCATTATTTGTCAATAATCTTGAGGTTCTATATATTTAGATACAACCAATCCAGTCTTTTTCGTGCACCGATATCGGATCATAGTGTTTTTATGGTTCTTGTCAATTACTTGCCTTGCGCAGGATGTCATCATGGGGGTAGCCTTCAACGGGGGAGTTTTTGGCATAGATACAGCAACTAACGACATTCAGATTTGGAAGGATTTGGCTGCGGAGCATACACCAACCGGCTCCCTAATACATTCTGGTGGAAAATTGTGGGGAGTGACCCAATTTGGTGGTGAAGGTTCTGGTGTAATTTTCACTCTGGACACCGACGGGTCAAACTATCAAGTTGTGCACAAGTTTCAGAAACTCTCGGGGAAGTCTCCTCTAGGAGCACTTTTGGATGTAGGCGGTGTTCTTTGGGGGACGACGAATGAAGGAGGAGAGAATGGGGTTGGTTTAGTTTTTTCAATTAAAAACGACGGATCTGATTTTATGGTACATCATAATTTTGATGGAATTGAGGGATCAGGACCAATTGGAGCTTTGACCTTTGCTAATAGCAAGATCTGGGGAACGTCCAATTATGGCGGAAGCTATGGCGGGGGTACGATTTTCAACATTGAAACTGATGGGACTGGGTTTGCAACAGTTCACCATTTTGGACTAAACACGGACGGTCGAAACCCGCCCGTGGCACTGACTCATGCGAGTTCGAAGATCTGGGGGATGACTACAAATGGTGGTTCTTCTGGATCAGGAACCATCTTTTCTCTGAATGAAGATGGAACAGGTTATTCGATAGAGCATAATTTCACTCAGAACCTAACAATCTCCGCAGGTCAACTTTTGGAACATGGAGGAAAACTTTGGGGGACAACATCGAATGGTGGAGCCAACATTTGGTATGGAGTTGTATTCTCCATAAATACCGATGGGTCTGGATATACTACAGTGTATGATTTTGATCTCACGAGCGGAGCTTATCCCAAGGCCGGCCTCGTAATTAGCAATAATAGGTTCTGGGGACACACCAACGGTGGAGGAAGTTCATCAAAGGGTGTCGTTTTTTCGCTTGCTCTCGATGGTAGTGATTATCAAGTCGAACATACTTTCACGGGCTCTGATGGTGATTTTTCTGATAGCAAGAAATTACTAGTTGATGGAAACAAACTGTGGGGTTTAAGGACATATGGAGGCACCTCAATGGAGGGAACGGTGTTTTCAATAGATAATGATGGCACCAATTTTACCAAAGCACATGATTTCGGAAGTTCGGATGGCATTGCTCCCTCTTCTAGTATACTTAAGGTCGGGAACATGTACTGGGGAGCTTCGATTTCCGGCGCAGCTAATGGAGGAGGCTCCATCTTCTTTATGGAGGAAAATGGAGGAAATTGGACCAAAGTCCACGATTTTGATTACAGTTCCCCCGTACTCCTGGGAGATTTGGTCTACTCCAATCAGAAAATTTGGGGTATGACCAAGTCCATCGGATCCAACTTTGGAGGACAGATTTTTCATATTGACACAGATGGTCAAAACTATTCCGTAGTTCATGAATTTTCCTCCACAGACGGTGTGAATCCCGAGGATGGTCTAATTGAATCTAATGGAAAACTATGGGGGGTGACAAGATCAAATGGCGGGGACTTTCGGGGGACACTTTTCTCCATAGATACTTCTGGTACAAACTTCACCAAACACGTCGATTTTAGTAGGGACAATACCAGTCGTCCCGTTGGTAATTTGTTAGAATCTCAAGGAAAACTCTGGGGATTGACTTACGGTCTTGGAGATGCCCGGTCAGGTAATGGAATCATTTATAAGATTGATACGACGGGAGAGAATTTCACCATTATACATGAATTTGATAGTATCAATGGATTGGGAGCGTTAGGATCTTTGATAGAAGTAGAAGACAAGTTTTGGGGGACAACATTTCAGGGAGGTGTAAATGATGTAGGAGTTATTTTCACCCTGGACAACGACGGTACCAACTTCACCAAGATGCATGATTTCGATACCATCAATGGTTGGGGCCCCCGAGGGTCATTACTACATTTGGGTGACAGACTTTATGGAATCACAAGTAATGGAGGTATCCATAATGATGGTGTTATCTTCTCCATCAAAACAGATGAAACCGGGTTCAAAAAAGAATTAGATCTGACGGGTTTAGTGGGGAATCCATCAGGCTCGTTAAAGCTGGTCAAAGTTTTGACCGACCAAGATCTTTCTTTTACAATCAGTGATGACAAGGTCTATGGAAATAACCCGTTTACCCTGTCGGCAACTTCTAATACCAGTACCCCCATTGAATATTCAAGTTCTAACGCTGAGGTGATTTCCGTCTCCGGTACAGATGCTACTATCCACAGCGCTGGAACGGTAACTATTACTGCTAATCAGGCACAGACAACTGAGTATTTTGAAGCAAGTATAGACCAGACTATTACTGTAACGAAAAAACCAATTACCCTACAGTCCAGTCAACAGTTTAAGGTATATGGGGATGAAGATCCGGTAGTGGATTTATCAAGCTATAATTCGCTTTTGGTTGAAGGCGATTCTTTGACAGGGTCACCCTCCAGGGAAGTTGGGGAGGATGTAGGGGCTTATTTGACCACAATTGGATCAATATCTGCAGGTTCTAATTATTTGATTTCTTTCGTTAGTGATACGTTTTTTATAACTGCTCGACCTCTTTCCATAACAGCGGAATCTAAGGTGAAGATATATGGTGCATCCGATCCGGAACTGACGTATACGATTTCATCCGGGGGATTAGTTGGTAATGAGACAATTACAGGTGCCTTATCAAGGGAAACTGGAGAGGATGCTGGTGACTACATTATCCTTCGTAATACATTGACAGCTGGCAAGAATTACAATCTTACCTATGCGGATTCTAAGTTTGTGATATCGAAGGCTCCCCTTATTGCATCTGCAGTAGATGTGACTACAGTAGAAGGTGAAACTATACCTGATCTTTCGATTACTTATGTAGGATTCGTTTCAGGTGAAGATGAAACAGTTCTTGACAGTCCACCAATGGCAATCACTGAAGCAACAGCGTCAAGTCTCCCAGGTGAATATTCAATTGTTTTTATTGAAGGTTCCGACAATAATTATTCTTTTCAATATGAGTCAGGTACTTTAGTAATCAATGATCGAATTCTAGGGATTCCTTTGAATGAAATGGCCTTAGAACTCTATCCGAACCCAGCAACTAATGCTATTCATGTTTCAGGAAAAAGCGTATACTCAATTGAAATATATTCGAGCGCTGGAAAACTACTGTATGCTGGAACCGAATTCTCTTTAGTTGACATTTCTGATTTTAAGGATGTTGTATACCTTGTTGTTGGAAGGGATGCAGTGGGAAGTATTGTAGGTATCAAAAAATTCATTAAGTCCGACTATTGAAAGCAAAAAACGAAGTTGAGATTTCAACCAGACCGTCCTCGGCAGCAGGTCCAAAAGCCGTTGGCTATGCATTGAATTATGCATCTGAAAGAATGTCACCTGCGAAGGCATTTAAACTATTTAGAAAATTAAATCAAAAGAATGGTATAGACTGCCCGGGATGTGCATGGCCCGATCCAAAAAACAGATCGAAACTTGGCGAGTTCTGTGAAAATGGGGTTAAGGCCATATCGGAAGAGGCTATGACCCGATATGTAGATGCCACATTTTTTGAAACGCACAGTCTCCAGACTCTACGTGAAAAAAGTGATTACTGGCTGGGGCAACAGGGCAGATTAACTCAACCAGTGATTCGAAAGGAAGGTGAAGATCACTATCGTGCAATAGAATGGGTAGAGGCTTTCGACATTATTTCCGAAAAATTGAAAGGAGTTGATGACCCTGATCGTTCTGTCTTCTACACGAGTGGTCGTACGAGTAATGAAGCAGCTTTTTTATATCAGCTGTTTGTCCGCAAGTACGGGACTAATAATCTTCCTGACTGCTCTAACATGTGCCATGAGTCGAGTGGAATTGGTCTAAAGGAGACGCTTGGCATTGGTAAAGGGTCGGTCACCCTTGAAGATTTCGATGAAGCGGAGCTGATAATCATAATGGGTCAGAACCCCGGGACCAACCATCCAAGAATGCTAACAAGCCTCGAACGCGCGAAGAAAAGAGGGGCCCGAATTATTTCTGTTAATCCACTAAAGGAAGTCGGGCTCGAAAGCTTCAAGAACCCTCAGAAATTAAGTGGTGCTTTGAAGGCAGAGAAGCTGACAGATAAGTATTTACAAGTTCGGATTAACGAGGACGTGGCCCTTCTAAAGGCATGGATGAAATACTTGTTAATAGAAGGCATGGTTGATCAGGACTTTGTTGATTCGAAAACTCAAGGTTTGGAAGATCTGGTAAAGGATCTTGATCGTCATGATTTCAATGAGCTTGTAGCCAGGACTAGTCTTTCTGAGAGTGACGTATTGGAAACAGCCGGATGGATTGGAGAAAGCAAACGGATCATTATTTGTTGGGCGATGGGTCTGACTCAACACGTGAACGGAGTGGATAACATACGGGAGGTAGTGAATCTACTTCTTATGAGGGGATCGATTGGGAAAAAGGGCGCAGGAACATGTCCGGTTCGTGGTCATAGTAACGTTCAGGGTGACCGAACGATGGGAATATGGGAACGTCCCACAAAGGAAATGATTGACAAGCTTAAGGACACATTTGGTTTTGAACCACCACGATCTGTGGGCTATAATGTGGTGGAGGCGATAGAAGCGATGGCAGAAAATAAAGTAGATTTCTTCCTTGGTTTAGGTGGGAATCTACTTCCTGCCGCACCCGATACTTTTTATACACAAAAGGCGTTTGAGCGATGCGGCATGACCGTTCATATCAGTACTAAATTAAACCGCACACACTTATATCCCGGTCAGGTATCACTGATCCTCCCATGTCTGGGGCGGACTGACAAGGACATTCAGGGAGGTAAGCAACAAATGGTAACGGTTGAGAATTCGATGGGGGTTGTTCATGGTTCTCAAGGCATGATTAATCCCACCGGCAACCTGATGAGCGAACCGGCAATTATTGCATCGATAGCTTCCAGGGTTTTAGATGACAAACAGATTGATTGGCAAAGCCTGATTAACGATTATGATAATATTCGAGATCTGATATCACGAGCCATCGATGGATTTGAGAATTTTAATCAACGACTGAAGCAGTCTCAGGGTTTTGATCTTCCCAATGGAGCAAGAATAGGAGAATTCCATACAACATCGGGTAAAGCGGAATTCACAATTAATCAGCTACCGGAAGTAGGTAAAAAGGATCATCAATACCTGATGATGACTATTCGCAGCCACGATCAGTTCAATACTACCATTTATGGTCTAAACGATCGTTACCGTGGAATTTCTAACGGGCGAATGATTGTGTTTATGAATAATGAGGATATGAGGGAAAGTAAGTTAGCAAAAGGGGACCAGGTAGAGATATCTAATAATTACGATGGTGAAAATAGAAGTGTTACTGGTTTCACAGTAGTACCCTACGATATCCCCTCAGGATGTGTGGCTACTTACTATCCAGAGGCAAATCCTTTGGTTCCGTTACAGCTGAAGGCTCGCGGTAGTCATACTCCGGCGAGCAAATCAATATTTGTCAATATTCGTCCGAGTTGATTTTTTATGATAATTATTTGAGTCTTCTGGGAATAAATACTTTCCAGTTTTTATCTTTATCATACATCAACCGTACCAATCATGCTATTCTCTTCACCCAAGTCGCTTTATTCGATTCTTCTAGTATTCGTTCTTCTTGCTTGCGGAGAGGACCCGAAACCCAAAGCCTTTATTACCGGCGTTGTCCGTGACGGTTCGGAGCTGGTCAGTGGGGCAACAGTGATGCTACTTGATGAATCCGGGGAGGCAATAAACTCTACTACAACCACGGTTTCCGGATACTTCCTTTTCGACGAGGTCAATTTAGGCGATTATATTATTCAGGTTATGGCTACTGACTTTGTTGATGCCGAAATTCGGGTGAGCCTCACGGAAAAAGGTGTAGAGGGCCTGGACATTGATTTGAGTTCCACTGTGGCCGACATCACGGGTGCCATTTACGATTCACGAAATTTAGCTCCCATATCTAATGCATCGGTACAACTCTTAGCTGACGGAACTCAGGTAGGTGTCACTACCACGGATATATATGGAGAGTTTTCATTGTTAGATGTTACTGAGGGTTCCTACAGCCTATTAGTGACGGCAGTTGATTATGACGATACAACCCAACTGATCAATTTAGAAGGAGGGTTGGACCAGGACATTCGTCTTCAACTGGAGTTTTCATTAGTCCCTCCTGAGAATATCAATGCTGACGCTGAATCCATAACAGTTACTTTGACTTGGGATGTAGTTGAATCGGCAACATCATATAACATATACAGGAAGGAGACCACCAGTACCACCTTCGAGCTTGTTGGTAACGCCTCAACGAATACGTACAAAGACTTAGTTGAATCCGGTACATCTTACGAGTATGTTATTACTTCCGTTGTGGGAACCACTGAAACGGAATTCTCAGAAACGATTTTCGTAACTACACCTTCGGTAACTACCGCGGAAGCATTTGAAACCTTGGCGGAATTCACCGGAGGAGAGGCTTACTCATCCTCCAGCTCTTCGGTTTTAAGTACGGTGATACAAGACGTAATTCTTGAACATGCTGTGCCAAGTGCGGATCTTGTTTTTCTAATTGACAAAACTGGAAGCATGTCCGACGACATTAGTAACGTGAGGACTAACCTGGATGCTATTATAAATTCTCTTCCGGCAAGTGTAAGATTAGGAGTAGCCGAATATGGAGATGCTAATGTTACTCCTACGGACTGGTTTGATTTTACTCCTCTCTCCACAGATTATACAGCCTCACGGTCATTCATCAATGCTATTAGTCCAGGCGGAGGAGGAGATATACCTGAGTCTGTATATGACGGTATCGTTAGGACTATAGAGTCAATGAATTTTCTCGCTACCAAGAAGATGATCATTGTCATTGGTGATGCCCCACCATTAGAGGGAAGTCGAACGACTAACTCACTTACCGACGTGATTGACAAGGCTAATGAAGCCGGTGTTGTAACGAATATTTATCCGATCATAGTAAGTCTATAGCACCAATTTAGAGTCAGGTAAGTAGTTTGGCTAGTTATTGATATAAATCAACGAATTCCCGGCAACGGTAATTACATCATGGCGTTGAAAATAAATAGGGTCAACAACTATTTAATTAAAAACCATGAGCAAATTTGATGATAGAGCCCGTGAGTTTCTAGCTCAAAAACACATTGCCGTTGCGGGAGTTTCACGAACAAAAGATGAAACGGCAAATGGTATCTATCGTTTCCTGAGAGAAAAGGGATATACGGTGTACGCTGTTAATCCTCACGCAACATTTATCGAAGGAGACGACTGTTATCGTAGTATAAATGCTATACCGCACCCAATTGATGGAGCCATGCTCGTGACTAACCCGGAAGTCAGTAAGACCATAGTCAAAGACTGTATTTCGGCGGGTGTTCCCAGGGTTTGGATGCATAATAATACACTAATGCCTTCTAGTGTATCGGATGAAGCTGTAAAAGAATGTGAAGATCAGGGTGTGTCAGTTATAGCAGGGGCATGCCCATTGATGTACCTGGAAACTGGTCATAAGTGCATAAAGTGGGTGTTGAATGTGCTAGGGCGACTCCCTGAGAATTAAAAAAACCTCCTGGATCAGGAGGCTTTTTTCAATAAGTTTTCAGGAACCCTGGTATCAATATTTGCCTTTAAGGCATTGAGAATATTATAGAGCCCAAAGAAGGTTCTATTGAAGTACACAAAATGGCGTGAACCCCTGGCCTGGAGCCTACTGAGCTCAGGATCTTTCGAAATTCTTTCTCCAGTACTGTAGATTTCGGCAAAGAAGGCGTCATCACCGAAGTCGAAACTAGCAGTATTAAATGGTTTTGAAAGAAGCCTAATTAGATTGACAAACATCTGCGTTACCGCCATTTGATCATCTTTTGGATCGGTATCTTTTAAAATTTCCAACTGCCTGAAAAGGGAGTCTACTTTTACAGGATTTGCAAGGGTTTCATGGTTTGCCAATTCGAAGTATGCACCATAAAAATCATCAGGTACCTTCTTAATACAACCAAAGTCAATTACGCCAAGGTCTACCGATTCATTCACCATGAAGTTACCCGGGTGCGGATCGGCATGCATCATCCTAAGAATATGTATTTGATGCATATAGAAATCCCATAGTATTTGTCCAATTCTGTCTCTGTCTTCCTGGGAATGGTCTCTTTTCATCCAAGCCCCCAGCGGTTCACCATCAAGCCAGCTCATGGTAAGAATTTGCTTGGTACTCATTTCCGGAAAATACCTTGGGAAGAATAGCCCCTTCATCTCTCCGCATTTATCCACGAATTCCATGGATTGCTTGAGTTCGAGGTTGTAATCCGCTTCTTCTAACAACTTCTCTTCGACCTCCTTCATAAAAGGATCAACATCCTTACCTCTGACGTTCATCAATTTAAGTGCAAAAGGTTTGGCTAACTTAAGATCGGATTTGATACTGTCCCCAACACCTGGATACTGAACTTTAATAGCATAAGTATCACCATCTTTTGTGGCTTTGTGCACTTGTCCCATAGAGGCAGCATTACTTGCCTTCTTTCCGAAAGAGTCAAATAGTTCAGATGGATCCGCATTCAGGTTTTCTCTGAAAAGCCTTTTTACAAGTGGGTAGGAAAGTGGCGGTACACTATATTGGGCCATAGCAAAACGATCGCTATATGCCTTAGGGAGTACGTTCTGATCCATGCTAAGAAGTTGAGCCATTTTCAAAGCACTCCCTTTTAGCTCGCTCAAGGAATTATAGATATCCTTTGCATTTTCCTGGTTAAGATTCTCTTTGTCAACCTTACCTTTGACCGCAGCAGCTGCGTAGGCCTTAACATAGTTCGCTCCGACCTTTGCCCCAGTAGAAATGAATTTGCTGGCTCGCTTTACCTTGCTAACCGGAATTCGATCAAGTTCTTTCGTCATTTAAAAAGGAGCTTTTGAGAAACCTAACTTTTGAAGGAAAAACTTCCCAAGATCGATAACACTGTCAAGTGCTGGTAATTCTCCGACATCGAATAATGTCCGTGTTGATTTCTCGATAAAAGCGTCCGTATCTGTAGCGCCACCGGTTTCGTCTTTAGCCCAGAAGAAGATCATAGCAATTGCATGTCTCCACAGGATATTTTTGTACGCTTGATTTACCGACTCGTGGCGGTTTTCAGGAATGAATTTTGGAGGAGTGTTCCAGTCCAATTCCTCATCCACGATTATCGTCCTGGTATTGGTTAAGTAGCGTGGCATGGGAGTTTGATTCAACTCAATTAGCCTGTATTGGATGTAACTTCTATCCTCTTTGATCCTTTCAAGTAGTGTAAAAAGGAATGAAAGGTGTTTTTCCCTGGAGTTCATTTCCTCAAACTCCGGGTCTTTCATAATCACCTCAAGGGTATTATGAAAATAGTCTTCCCAAATGGAAGATTCAATTCCTCGAAGCGATCCGAATTTCTCGAAAAATGCTGCTTCCGAGATTTTCAAATGCTTCGTTAGTATTCTAACAGTTTCAGGTGGTTTACCTTCATCCAAAAGGTAATCTTGGTATCCCTTCTGAATTTTTCTTCTACTTACTTCTTTCGCCATAATTCTCCAGCTTAGCGATCATAACATCGTGATCACCAGATTGATTCGCAGCAAGTAGTTTTTTCTCCTATTTTTTAAAACTTGGTTTTCTAGAGTTAGTCCTTGTTCAGATTTTTCTTGAAAATGAAGTCAATATATTGAACAATGCGGTTTGATCGACGTTACCTAATATCGATCAAACCGGGTTCCCAATTAGCGTTTTATTGTCCTTTGAATTGATCGAACCTACTCATCCCCTCTTTTCTGGGAAATACATTGTTATCGACCTGAACGTCAGCAGTTTCTTTATTGGGATCCAGACGCATACCGATCACCTGTTTTTCTTTCACGAAAATCTTTGTGGCCTCTTTTTCGTTGTGTCTCCATATTTCTGCTGGAATTCTTTCTATTTCTTTTGATCCATCAGCATATGACCACTCGATAATGACAGGCATAACCAAACCACCTTCGTTGGTGAAAGTTACCTCGTAGAAATTCTTTCCCTCTAAAGCTTGCTTCATTTGATCATCGTCAATTTTGCTGCGGAAGTCGCCGTAGCCTTTTCCCTTGCTGTTTTTGAAGACGAAAGTTTCTGCCTCTCCGGCAAATTCCTTCAACTGATTATTTATCTCAGCATTTTCGACCTTTACATTCCTGGTTTCAAGGCCTTCTTCCTCAGTTTTCATTTTGTACCATTTCACATCAGATACTGACATATCTACATAATCAGTAGAGTAAAACCATCCTCGCCAAAACCAATCGAGGTCGAAAGCTGATGCGTCTTCCATTGTACGGAAAAAATCTGCTGGAGTAGGATGCTTGAAAGCCCATCGTTCGGCGTATTTCTTAAATGCGTAGTCAAACAATTCAGGACCCATTACCGTCTCACGAAGGATATTTAGGGCAGTGGCTGGTTTGGCATACGCATTACTTCCAAACTGCAGGATGTTTTCGGAATTAGTCATTATCGGTCTTACCAATCCATTGTCACCTCTCATGTAAGGGACAATATATTCTGCAGGTCCCCTTCGGGAAGGGAAATCCGGATCAATCTCTTTTTGCGTAAGGTATTGAACGAAAGTTGTCAGACCTTCATCCATCCAGGTCCATTGTCTCTCATCAGAATTGATAATCATTGGGAAGAAGTTATGTCCAACCTCATGAATGACCAGGCTGACTAAACTGTACTTCTTCGATTCCGGATAATAACCATCTTCATCGGGTCTGTAACCATTGAAACATATCATCGGATATTCCATACCATTGTGAGCATCATTCACAGAAATCGCAACAGGGTATGGATAATCAATGGTGTATTTTGAGTAGGTAATTAGTGTTTGCTTAACTGCAATAGTGGAGTAATCACCCCATAATGGATTACCCTCTTTCGGATAAAAGGACATCGCTAATGGAGTATACTCTCCAACTTTTACGGCCATAGCATCCCAGATGTATTTCCTGGAGGCAGCAAACGCAAAATCACGCACATTTTCTGCTCTGAATTTCCATGTTTTAACATCCTTGGATTTCTTTTTTTCATTTGCCTCTGCTTCCTTTTGAGTGACAATAACTACTGGTTTGTCGAACGTATTTTTCGCTTTTTCTAGTCTTTCAAATTGTTCGGAAGTCAATACCTCTTTCGGGTTTTGAAGTGAGCCAGTTGAGGCTACAATGAAGTCTGCCGGTACTGTTAGTTCGAAATCGAAATCACCAAATGTGAGTGTAAATTCTCCTCGACCCAGAAACTGCTTATTTTGCCAACCCTCATTGTCGCTGTAGAGAGCCATACGCGGATAAAACTGTGCGATGGTGTAAGAATAATTGTCATTTTCGGGGAAGTATTCCATTCCGGATCGTCCTCCCATAGTCATACGGTCGTTGACATAATAACTCCAGTCTATTCCAAAAGTCATCTGCTCACCTGAAGCCAATGGCATAGGAAGATCGACTCTCATCATGGTTTTATGAATGGTGTATTTCAGTTCCTGACCTGATTCGTCAATCACTTTGGAAATCTTAAAACCTCCATCATAGTCATTGGCATACTTAAACAGTTGCCTTGCAGACAAAGAATCGGTCATTTCTCCTGTTGAGATTTTGGGGCTATCAGAATCCTGAGAACGATAATTTTGATCCAATTGTACCCATAGGTATTCCAGATTATCAGGTGACTGATTGTAGTAGGTAATCATCTCTGAGCCTATAATGCGCTGATTCTCATCATCAAGAGTTACTTTGATTTTATAATCCGCTTTTTGTTGCCAGTACTCATTTCCAGGTGCTCCGGAAGCAGTGCGGTAACTATTTGCCGTAGGCAGAATTGTTCCCAGTTGTTCAAATCGTTGCTGCCAATCATCCTGAGCATTTCCCGCAAAGACGATTAAACTAACTGTTAACAATAGGATTAATTTCTTCATATCACTCTCAATAAGGATTTTATCAATATGCTTTTTATCGTTCAATTAGGAGGTAGGAAAGAGAGAGGTGAATGGTCATTACTTTCCCTCTGATTCTCCAACGCAATAAATTGACTGCGCAAGAAAACCATGAGTAAAAGAAACTGCAACGATTATTATTTATCCTACTTTGATTGACATTTCAATGGTTCAAGGCAAGTGACAATGGTTGACGCTTGTATTCAATTTTCAATTCTGTTTTCGTTAGATATACGGTTTTGATCAGTAGCGCAATGAAGTTCTGACATTACTTTTGTTCGAAAGAGAATAATCTGAATGAATTACCTGTTATTTTGGATCCTGTTTCAAACTGGAATCTTCCATGCTTTTCATGTTAGTGTCTTTGATATGGAGTGGGAAAGTGATGAAAAACATTTAAAAATAACCACAAGAGTCTTTTATGACGATCTGGAAGACGCTCTTAAGTTGCATACTGAAAACACTCAATATAATATTTCGGATGAGAGTCAATGGGATTCAATTAATAAGGATATAGAGTCCTACTTTTTGGCGAATTTCAGCATCCAAACAGGTAGGAAACCATTGCAACTTGTATTCCTTGGAAGCGAACGTGAAGGGGATGTGATTTGGTCCTACATTGAGGTTGAAAATCTGAAATCATTCAAGTCCATGACTATTACAAATTCAATACTTACCGAAGTTTTCGACGATCAGGAGAACCTGGTACATGTTCGAAGAAACAGAGTTGTCCGAAGTCTAAGACTAACCAGTGAGTTGAGTTCTGGTAGTCTGCAATGGGATTAAAGGTCTAATTCTTCCTTTCTACCATCTGCGTGATAGGCAAAACGACCTTTTTCCTTACCATGGACATTATCATATTTTGGCCATGGCCATCCACCAAATTGAGTTCTCTGATAGTCTTGCATGGTTTCATTGATTTGTTCCCTGGTATTCATGACGAAAGGTCCATGTTGCACTACCGGTTCATTTAAAGGTTTTCCCTGGAGTAGCAATAATTCGGTTTCTTCATCTCCATTTACCAGGGTTACCGGTTGGGAAGGATCCAATTCAATGGCCTTATGGTCCGAAAAGGGTTGACCGTCCACCGTTAAGTGATCTCCTTTAAAAAAGTACAGGGAGCGATTAACCTCCATCGAGGCAGTTGGTAGTACAAAAGATGCATTTGGCTCTAATTTTAACGTGACGATAGCCACCTCATTCGCAGAGTCTGACGCCCATGAGTCGGGAGCAGGAGTAGGCGCCTCAGTATCCACGATCCTTCCGGCGACAACCCCGATTTCCACTTGATGTCCATTGGAATCCTTTATAACAGGTTTAGGTATGTCGTTGGACCATAGCATTTTGAAATGTGGTTCAACAAATTTCTTATTCGCAGGTAGATTCAGCCAGATTTGAAATAACTCTAGAGTATTGGGATTTTCAGTGTCCATCAGTGGGAACATTTCCGAATGCTGAACACCTTTCCCTGCGGTCATCCATTGAACATCACCATGGCCAAATCGTCCAGCCGCACCCATAGAATCAGAGTGATCAACTAGTCCTTGTCTGACGATTGTGACCGTTTCAAACCCACGATGAGGATGAGCTGGAAATCCCGGTACGGTTGCACCGTGGTACATCCTAAAACCATCCTTTTTTTGAAAATCATTTCCTATCATCCGACCTGCCAGTGGGGTATTAGGTCCCATTGATTCATTTGCTTCAGGATAGTGGTCTTCATGATAAACACAAAAAAGAAATGGATCCTGGGTTTCCCAGGGGAACCCGAGGTTCTTGATACTCTTAATGGCTGAACTCATTGCTTTATTCTTTAGAAATTAATTCTGTTTAGTACGAAAAAGTTCTGACATGAAAATTGAGTTAAACAATTGGGATCATTCAATTATTTGAAGGAATTTGGTAAGAAATGGATTGGAAAGAATCATTTCCAATGTCAGACAAATGATCAAAAACTAATTCTTGTGAAATAAGATGGATTAAAATCACAAAAATTAGACTTCGAAAATAGGTGTCCATAAGTGGCTGATAGTAAATGAATAATCCTAACAAATACTATATGAATACTTCAAATATTTCTTATTGATTAAGGAGTTTTTTTAGAAGACTGTAACCGTCAATATTGTCCAATCCTGCTATCATAGTAGATACATTTTCTTAATTTCGCTCCACCAAACTATACCCAATCTTTCATGAAGTTTTTGTACAAAGTATTCCTTAATGAGTGGGTCATCATCACCGCGATCCTCATCAATTCCGTAATTCTATTTTTAATGGGATTTGAGCATCACTACTTTGGGAATTTCATGGAAGTGGCAGATAACTTTTTCACCATTTTCTTTTTGTTGGAGATTATCGTGAAGACCGCGAATATGGGATGGAAGAAGTACATTGACAGTAGTTGGAATAAATTCGATTTCTTCCTTGTATTAATTTCGCTACCATCTTTATTAGAGACTTTTTTGAGTATACCGGATGTGTCTTACCTTTTGGTGTTCCGCCTATTAAGAGTTCTTAGAATACTGAGATTCATGCGATTTATTCCAAACATTACGAAGATGATCGCCGGAATTCAACGAGCGTTCAAAGCCAGTGCATTCGTTTTTGCCGCACTCTTCATTTATAACGTTCTGTTGGCAATACTAAGCAGTTATTTATTTAGGGATTTTGCACCTGAGTTATTTGGCGATCCAATGCTTGCATTATACTCGATTTTTCAGATGTTCACCATGGAAGGATGGAATGAGATTCCAGCTACAGTTATTGCTAATTCCGGAGATGCATACTGGGTTCCGGGTTTTGCCCGCTTATTTTTCCTTGTTGTAGTTATTTCAGGCGGGATTATTGGCCTGAGTATAGTGAATGCCATTTTCGTGGATGAGATGGTCATGGACAACAATGAAGAGCTCGAAGCCAAGGTAGACCGGATGAATGAAAAGCTCGACGAAATTATGCGAAACCAGCGCTAATCCAAGGTTTTCGTATTACCAGCCTTCATGCCTGCTTTTGCAGCAGTGGCCAAGGCAAAGAGCGGTATCAATTATTCTATTCTGATCCTTCGGATTGATTTAATTATTATTACTTATCAATTGGTTTCAGTTGGAATCTTTTCATAGGAGAGGGGGTATGGGCTTCGGTCAAAATGCCTTCCATCGCTTTAGCAACTTCCGGGAAATCTGATGCCACGTCGTATTGTTCCTGGGGATCATTTTCGAGGTCAAACAATTCAATTGAGGTATTTCCTTGTTGAATTTCCTTCCGGACCGCCTTCCATTTCCCCATTCTCGCGGCCTGTTGACCGCCGTAACTTGGGAATTCCCAATAGAGATAACTATGTTTCTCCTGATCCGATTTACCCATCAATTCTGGGAGAAAGCTCTTACCATCGACGGAATTGGGAACATCATAGTCCACAATGTCCGCAATCGTGGGGAGGACATCCCAGAATGCAGAAACATGATCTGATGTAGTACTCTCTTTGACAACTCCGGGCCATTTAACGATCATTGGCACCCTGATTCCGCCTTCATGGACGTACCCTTTTCCCCAACCTTTTCCGGTTTTAAAGGGGCCAGCACTATTAAAATAGTGTGGGTCAACACCGCCTGTATTGTATGTAGGGCCATTGTCAGAGCTAAACATAATTATCGTGTTTTCAGATAACCCTGCCTCATCAATTTTTGAAAGTATCTGTCCTACTTGTATATCCAGGCATTCAATCATTGCCGCATAAGTGGCCCTTGGGTATTGGCTTGGGAAATATCCCTCACCACCAGGATACGGTTCCTCATCTCCAATGATTCGGCGATACTTTTTAACCAGATCATCGGGAGCTTGCAGTGGTAAATGGGGAAGAGGGGAGGCGAAATAGAGGAAAAAGGGCTTGTCCTTATTTGTGTCGATAAAACTTAATGCCTCGTGGATCATTTTCTCTGGAGCATAGTCTGGCTGAATGAAATCTGCATAAGCCTTTTCGTTGTACATATCCACTGAATCCAAGGAATTGGAGTGTGGAATCATCAGTGAATTACCGAGGAACTCCCTTTTCTCATTTTTCCACAAGTGGGTTGGATAAAGATTATGAGCCTGTCGCTGACAATTGTATCCAAAAAAGAAATCAAAGCCCTGACGGTTTGGGGTTCCTTCGGTACCGGGTGCACCAAGACCCCATTTTCCTACTAACCCGGTTTGGTATCCAACATCCTGAAGTAGTTCTCCTAGCGTGAATGTCTCCTTCGGGATGGGGAATTGACCTTCAAGTGAAGAGTCTGCCAACATGGATTTGTAATTCCATACATCTCCTCTTTCCCGCCATTCATGATTTCCCCTGATTAAAGCATGACCTGTGTGTTGGCCGGTTAGCAAAACATATCGCGAAGGAGCACATACCGGACTACCACTATAGTGGTCGGTAAAGCGCATCCCTTCCCGTGCCAAACGGTCGATATTTGGCGTATTGATTATCGATTGACCATAGGCACCAAGTTCTCCGTATCCTAAATCGTCCGCAAGAATGTAAATAATATTCGGTCTCTCTTGCGCGAGTAGCGTCGATCCAAGAAAGAAAGCAAAGAAGTAAAGGAGACTGAGTTTTACTGAAACTAACCTTAAACTTCTTCTTACCTCCAAACAAATATTATCTGCTTCCCTCATCCATTTTTTTCTCTATATCAATTTTCAGATCCAATTTGTTAAGTTTCGTATTGAATGCTTCGATATCCTCATCAACAAGGGTTTCGAATTTTGATTTTGCAGATTGCAGTCTTCCGTTCAGCACTTCGTAAACTTCGCCCTGTTGATCGGTTGGTCTAAAATCAATTCCACTTCCATTTAGATCACTTGCAAGCGCACTTAATCGACCATACAATTTCATCGGGGAGCGAAACGCATCTTCTCTTGCTCCAGTCAGATGGATGTCGTACAGGGCCGAAGCTATGTCGGTAGAAACTTTGGATAGTCTTTGAGCTTCCCGCCTGTCAGCCCCACTTTCCAATGTTGGAGTAAGTGTCTCCAGCTCGCTTCTGATTATTTCGATCTTATTGATCATATCCACAGCAAGGTTCATGGCATCTCTTAATTCCATCGATTGAGCTACCTGCAATTGAATGTCTTCAATGGAACCAGTAGTGGCCGGGTCTTTTAGTACCTTCAAAGTCTTTTCGAACGATTGTTCATCTACTTGAATAATGGCCTTGTACTCCCCTGGAACTACTTTTGGTCCAAACTGACCCCGCCAGAGATCCAGGTCCCACGTAACTAAAGGCCTCCAACCTTCACCATTTAGTTGGACCCACGGACGTCCGGGTGGTTGCGTACGCAACTTTGGTTTATAGGTGGGTTCGTATCTTAAGTCCCACATGACCCTATTTACACCTTTTTTATTTGATCCCTTGATGGATCTAATTGTTTCACCTTCCATGGTCTGTATCTCTACTGTGACCTCTTTAGCTTCTGAATTGGGAAGGAAGTAATTTATTGGGGCACCATAGGCAGGATTTCGTCCGCTATTGAAGCTCGGTCCATCTGTTTTAATACCTTCCTTATTGTGAAATCGATATGATTTTCTAATATCAAAAACTTGAACTTCTTCATTTCGACCTGGGTCATATTGCCTAAGGGCCATTAGATCGTCCAAAATATAATAACCTCTTCCGTAGGTTCCTACAACGAGGTCATCGAAATTCTCCTGGATGGTAAGCCAGTACACCGGGGCAGGAGGTAGATTATTTCGTAGCGGCATCCAGTTTTCACCGTTATTCCAGGAAACATATATCCCATTGTCGACACCGAGATACAACATTCCCTTTCGTTTCGGATCTTCAACCAGTACGTGAGCAAAACTGTGAACACTCTGAGGAATACTTTCGGTAATATTAGTCCATGACTGACCATAGTCATTGGTTACGTATCCGTACGTTCCGAAATCTCCCATTTGATGAAGGTCAACGGTAATGTAGGCAGTACCCTTCTGATACCTGGAAGGGTAGATGCTGGAAATAGTACCCCATTCGGGTAGATCAGGAATGTTTGTTGTAACATTTTCCCAGTTTTCTCCCTCATCCCGAGTTAGTTGAACCTGACCATCGTTGCTACCGGTCCAAATCAATCCTTTTTCAAGTGGAGATTCTTCAATAGCAAATAAAGTAGCTCCATCGAAAGTCATCAGGTTATCTATTGCTACACCTCCAGAACTCTGTTGATGGTCTTTGAGGTTGAGGGTCAGGTCTGGGCTGATTATTTGCCAGCTCTGTCCATCATCATCAGACTTATGGACAAATTGGCTTCCTACATAAACGCGGTTTTTGGTATGTAGAGAAAAACTTAGGGGGAAGTTCCAGTGCCACCTATACTTCAGATCCGCCGGAGCCCAACCATACCCTGCTTCTGGCCATACCCTAACCTCTCTCGCATACCCAGTATTAAGATCGTATCTTTCCAGGCCACCGTCGTAGCATCCGGACCATATGATGTTGTTGTCGACCGGATCGGGTTTGGCGAAACCACTTTCACAGCCTCCTACACCATGCCATAGACCGACTGGGATGTAACCTTGTAAGCTGTTGCTTGGGCCTTTATATGACCATCCGTCTTGCCTATTACCGTATACGTTGTAGGGGATTTCGTCATCTACGGAAACATGGTACATCTGCGCGATGGGAAGGACGACGCGTTGAAAGCTTTCACCTCGGTTGAGACTGATGCTGGCACAACCATCATGAGCAACCATCATTCGGTCAGGATTCTGTGGGTCGATCCACATATCATGATTATCCCCTCCTCCTCTTGGAGGTCTTTTTACAAGGGTTTTACCACCATCGATTGACTTACTAAATCGGACACTCATGAAGTAGATTTCGTCCGGGTTGTCAGTGGCTACTGCGATTCTTGTGTAATAGGGAGCGCGTTCATTCATGGTATGATCCTGACTCATTAGCGTCCAGGATTGTCCTTTGTCATCGGATCTCCAGAGTTCGGGACTATTGATTTCAAATAATGCGTAAACAACATTTGGGTCACTGTATGAAACTGCTACTGCCGTTTTACCCACTGGCCTTTTTTCGCCTCCCGGAAGACCATTTTTTGTTAATGGTTCCCATGAGTCACCTCCATCCGTAGATTTATATATTCCACCTCCCGGACCTCCACTCCTGAGTCCCCATGTGTTGATGTGTACCGACCACATTGCCGCATACAGGATATCCGGGTTTTGGGGGTCAATCGCGATATCGGCGGCCCCGGTTCCTTCATCTATGAAAAGTACTTTTTCCCATGTGTTTCCTCCATCCTTTGTTCGATAGACACCCCGGTCTGGTTGATCGCCATAAACGTGACCTAAAGCGGCAGCATATACGACGTCCGGATTTTCAGGATGAACAACTACTCGACCAATTCTGCCGGTTTTTTCTAATCCTTTTCTTTCCCAGGTTTTCCCCGCATCCAAAGACTTATAAATTCCGTCTCCCATTGCATGGGCAGGACGGATCACAAAAGTTTCACCTGTTCCAATCCAGACTTGATTCACATCTGAGGGGGCGAGAGCGACGGATCCTATAGAAGAAACATTTAAAGAGTCTGTAATTGGATCCCAGGAAACCCCGCCGTCATCTGTTTTCCATAGGCCACCGGATGCTGCACCTATGTAGTTAACCATTGGATTTCCAGGTTCACCAGCTATGGCAATGGCTCGGTTTCCCTCCGGACCGATGAAGCGAAACTTGAGATTTTCAAAGACCTCTGAATCGGTAGTCTGACCCATTGATGTGCCAGAGATAAAAATAAAGAGTAATGTTAGCATCCAAGTTATTCTTGAACTCAATGCTGTATGGTTATTTGTGTTGGTCATTATCGGTTGAAAAATCATTTAGTACAATCGTGGAGATGTTGGTACTTGATTCACATTGAATTTTGTACTTAATGAATAAAGATAGATAATGCTAGAACAACCCTAATGCTTATTCTTTATATTGGTTGTTTGTCAGTTTTACAGCCTGCATGAAGAAGATAAGCGGTTTATTTCCTATCATATTGTTTACTGTTTTTGCTTGCGAACCAACCATGATTGAATGGCCGGCCTACCTGGGAGATAAGGCAAGTAGCCAATATAAATCACTTGATCAAATCAATACTGAAAATGTGCATGAGCTGGAAGTTGTTTGGACGTATGATGCTGGTGATGCAAGTACGGAGGGTAGGTCTCAAATTCAATGCAACCCTATAATGGTGGGAGGACTACTTTATGGAAGTTCACCAAAGCTAAAGATCTTTGCCGTAGAGGCAGAAACAGGAAAAGAACAATGGGTTTTTGATCCATCTTTTGAAGATCCAGTGGGCTTGAATACCAATCGAGGAGTAGTCTATTGGGAAGATGGGGACGATAAACGAATAATATTTACTGCAGGAGCCTGGTTATACGCTTTAGATGCAACTACCGGTAAACTAGTCAAGGATTTTGGTGTCGATGGAAAAATGTCCTTAAAGGCTGAATTAGGTGATCGAGCATCAGATTTATTCGTAGCCAGTACCACCCCTGGTGTTGTTTATCAGGACCTGTTAGTGATAGGAACAAGGGTTTCAGAAGGATCTGTAGCTGCGCCAGGTCACATTCGAGCTTTCAATATTCGGACCGGTGAGGTCGTATGGACTTTCCACACGATACCGCATCCCGACGAGTTTGGATATGATACCTGGCCATCAGATGCATGGCAGAGAATAGGGGGTGCAAATTCCTGGGCAGGAATGACCCTTGACGAAGAAACGGGAGTTGTATACATCCCCACAGGGTCGGCTTCATTTGATTTTTGGGGAGGAGACCGAAAAGGTCAAAACTTATTTGCCAATTGCATATTGGCTTTGGACGCTTTGACCGGAGAAAGAATATGGCATTTTCAGACCGTCCATCACGATATATGGGATCGAGATCTTCCAAGTCCTCCTAATCTTGTGGTTGTCGAAAGAGAAGGTCGTAAGATACCGGCGCTGACACAAGCAACTAAATCAGGGCATTTATTCATTCTTGATAGATCCACGGGCGAACCTTTATTTCCGGTTGAGGAAATGGTAGTTCCCCTGTCGGACCTGGATGGAGAAGAAACCTGGTCCACTCAACCACTTCCTTTACAACCAGAACCTTTTTCAAGGCAGGTATTTTCGGTTGATGATATCAATACTTTCTTTCCCGAATATGTTGATTCATTGAAAAAACTTGTTCTTCAGACCAGGGGTGGTGGACAATTCATTCCACCAAGTACTCAAGGCACAATGTATTTTCCAGGTTTTGATGGAGGAGCAGAATGGGGAGGCCAGTCTTATGATCCGGAAACCGGGTTGCTGTATGTGAATGCGAATGAAATGCCGTGGATACAAACTATGGTCAAAATCGAAAAGACTGTAACTAAAAGACCAAAATTGGCGGATATTGGAAAGGATCTTTATCTGAATAACTGCTCTGCTTGCCATGGTGCAAATAGAGAAGGGAATAAAGTCAACGGCTATCCCTCATTGATCAATCCCCTTGCCAATAAAACGCGCGAGGAAATACTTCAAATTGTGATGAATGGGAAAGGTTTTATGACGGGATTCTCGCATTTGGAGGAAAAGAAGATTAATGCAATTCTCGCTTATCTATTGGATGAAGATAAGGAAGTTTTAAATCCTCATGAATATGGTCTTAATGAGGAAGAAAGCAAAGTACCTTACACTCATACTGGGTATAATCGATTCATGCTGCCTAATGGGTATCCTGCAGTGAAGCCACCATGGGGTACACTATCTGCTATTGATGTTAGTAAAGGAGAAATCGTATGGCAGGTACCTCTCGGCGAGTTTGAAGAGTTGGCTCAGAAAGGGATTCCGCAAACCGGGACTGAGAATTACGGTGGTCCGGTAGTCACTGCTGGTGGTTTGGTTTTCATTGGGGCCTCGAAAGACGAGTATTTCCGTGCTTTCAATAAAGAAACAGGGCAGGAATTATGGAAATTCAAGTTACCGGCGGGTGGCTACGCTACACCAAGTACGTACTTTCTATCAGGTCGTCAGTATGTCGTCATCGCATGTGGAGGAGGAAAAATGGGAACTGCTTCAGGTAGTAAATACGTTGCATTTGCTCTGCCAGATAATTAAAAACCAATGGACTTTTTCCTATTAGCTCGATACCTGCATTTTATCTCGATTTTTCTGGTTGTTGGAAGCATGTTTTTTGAAGCCTTTTTTCTCCGAGATGCTCACAAGCGGAAAGAAATTAACTTCCTGACAAAAGTGGATGGATTATATGGATTGGGTGCCATTGGAGTTGTTGCTTTTGGTCTTTGGATGTGGTTGGGAGGTATCGGGAAACCAATTGATTTTTACACATACAATTGGGTCTTTCATTTGAAGGTCGCTACCTTTATCATAATTGGTGTGCTTTCTATATTCCCTACTGTCTTTTTTAACAAGCATAAAACGGGAGACGCAGAGGAGGAAGTGAAGATACCCAGACATATTCGAATAATCGTATTCATTGAGGTTGGACTCCTGTTTACGATTCCTTTAATGGCTGTTTTGATGGCTAGGGGTATTGGAGCTTTTGTGCCTGATTGAAGAAAATAAGAATGAGAAAAGTTGGTTATTGCCTTTTGATTGCTTGCAGCATTGGATTGTGGGGTTGTTACGAATCACCAGAGGTTGAGGTTGAGGACACGATAGAAGGAATATGGATTTCTGAGAGGTATGATGACCTTCTAAGCTTTGAGGATCGTCGGGTAATGATGATTTCTGTAGTGGATGACCGTATTACGATTTACTTCAATATTAGAAATAGCGCTTTTGATTTGCCTTTCGAATTGGATGGAGATCTACTGGTTTTTACATCAGAATTCGTAGCTGAAAGAGATCGGCTGACTGAATATCGAATAACAGAAGCGGGTGATTTGGAATTGACCGGAGCCGTCTTTGGTCTACGGCAAGATTTTCTAAGGGCTACTGAGGATCAATTGGATGTTTATAAAAATGATTTTCTGTTAAACGAATACGGTCAATGGCGAATAACAGGTAGCGATGAGGTTCTTCTGATAGATGAGGGGGAATTATCTTATTGGGAAAGGGAAGGGATACTTTATGGAGTGAGGGTCGATGTTCGAAATGGTGAGCCCGTACTAACTGCAATTAATGGTGTAACCAGGGGAATTACTCATTGGCCATATGAATTACGTCGAAATCAATTATTAGTAGGGTTTGATGAAGGGGTTGAAGTCCTGGAAAGAGTAAGAGAAGACAATATTTTTGTCATCGATTAGCCTGAGAATAATCCAGAACTTAGATACCGGTCACCGCGGTCGCAGACGATAGAAACAATCACTGATTGCTCCTCCAGGGTTTGAGCTAATTCCAACGCAACTTTCATCGCGCCACCGCTACTTATTCCAGCAAAAATTCCATCTTCCTGTGCAAGACGCTTGGTTACGCCCACTGCTGTTTCACGATCCACATATCGTATCTCGTCAACTCTAGAATCATCGTAAATCTTTGGCAAGAATTCCTGCGACCACTTTCTTATTCCCGGGATTTGTGAACCCTCTTTCGGTTGTACACCAACAATCTTTATACTTGGATTGACTTCCTTCAGGTATTTAGAGCAACCCATGATGGTTCCGGTAGTGCCCATACTGGAAACAAAATGAGTAATTTTTCCTTTTGTATCATTGAACATTTCAGGACCCGTTGTGTTGTAGTGGGCCATATAATTATCAGGATTGGCAAATTGATTCAGCATAAAATAACCCTCCTCTTCCACCATCTTTTCTGCAACTTCACGAGAGTACTCGATTGTACCGGCTTCATCGGTGAGGATAACTCTGGCCCCAAATGCACGCATGGTATCAATTCTCTCTTGCGTTGAGTTTTCCGGCATGATCAAAGTAATGTTCATTTTTAGGCCTGCAGCCACCATGGCAAGTGCGATCCCAGTATTTCCACTTGTCGCCTCAACTAGCTTGGTATCGTTGTTAATTTCACCTCTCAAAAGAGCCTGATTTATCATATTGTATGCAGGACGATCTTTTACCGATCCACCAGGATTGTTACCTTCCAGTTTCCCGTATACTGTAATATGATCTGGGATTTCAGGAAAGGAAATACGAATAAGAGGGGTATTTCCGATTAAATCCCCAATGGATTGACCAGGATTCATGGTTTAATGGGTTTTACGATTTGGGCGTGTTGAGAGTCATAGTAAACCTGAGAATTTGGGGGAATACTTGTGGTTATCCAGACGTTTCCTCCGATGATGGAGTTCTCTCCAATTATTGCCGATCCTCCTAATATGGTCGCACCGGCGTAGATAACTACATTATCTTCTATGGTAGGGTGCCTTTTCGTTTTGGCCAATTCCTTACTTACACTCAGAGCTCCTATAGTCACACCTTGGTAAACTTTTACATGTTCACCAATATGTGCGGTCTCTCCAATTACTACCCCAGTACCGTGATCTATACAAAAACTTCGTCCAATAATTGCTCCCGGATGAATGTCAATTCCTGTTTTTGAGTGCGCATATTCAGTGCAAATACGAGGTAGATAGGGAACACCAAGTTGAAGCATCAAATGGGCAATTCGATAAACAGATATGGCGTAAAACCCTGGATAGCTACGGATGATCTCTTTGCGGTTAACAGCAGCTGGATCACCTGCAAGGATTGCATCCGCGTCCTCCATACATAAATCATACACATGTTCTATTCCATCGAAGAAGGAGTTGCAAATACCAGGAGCCTGTTTACTGTCACATGAGGCTGTTTTTTGCAGTAACTTCTCAAAGCTTAACTTCAGTGTATTGAATTTAGTCTCCAACTCCAGGGTAGACTTGTATCGTGCATTGTTCTGCTCAGGAAAAAGAAACTGAAGAAGATCGATTAGGAAGTTATCAATTTCTTCTACTCCTGGTAACTCTTTCGGTAGAAAGTGAGCGCTGGATATTTTATCAAAAAAAGATGAGTTTATTCCATTTTTCATAGGCCTAAGGTTGTTTTAACGCGTAAATGCTCATACCGGTTCGAAATTATTGGTTGACCTTTACTGGTATTATTGTCATTATGATGTTACAATCCGAAAAACCATGAAACTGATAACCATTACGTTCATTTTTATTTTATTATCTACATATACTATGGCACAAGAAAGTTCAGCTTATCAAATCAAGGATTTATTGGCCCAGGCAAATCAACAAGACGGTCGATACCTTAAATTCCTGGACAACGAAAAACTTACTTCTGGCATTTACCAACTAAAGAAAGGTGATAAGGACCTCCAGGAACCACATGAATGGGATGAGTTGTACTACGTACTGAGTGGTGAAGCAGTTTTGGTGGTTGGAGAAGAACGACACATGGCAAATTCTGGAGCTGTGTTATTTGTTGCTGCGAATGTTCCTCATCGTTTTGAGGATATTGAGGAAGACCTGGACATCCTCGTATTTTTTTCAAAGAAATAAAAAAGCCCCGGGAGAAATCCCGGGGCCGAACTTACAATCAAAACAACCTTACTTAAGCCAGAGTTTTTTCTAATTCAGGAGCGGCAGGAAAGTCTACCGGAATTTGAGTTGCCCCATTGAGGAAGTTGCTGATTACTTTGTCACCAATCACCACGATTATGTCCACTAGATTCTCTTTGGTATATCCATTAGCGAAAAGATTTTCCAGGGCTGCTGGTGAAGGGTGGCTTCGATTCTCAGTGATGTCCTTAACGAAGGCAGCTAATGCATTCAATTTCACATCGCCATTAAATTCTCCTGTTCTTATTTCAAGAATTTCTTCATCACTGAATCCATTCATTTTTCCTAAAGCTGTGTGAGCGGCAAGACAATAGTCACATTCATTTATTTGACTCACAACCAGATTGATCACTTCTCTTTCTTTTGCTTTCAGGCTACTTTTTCTGTTTTGGAGCTGTAGGTAGTCTCCCAAAGCGGTATCAGAGTAAGCATAGGTTGCATAAAGATTTGGAACAAAGCCTAAACTCTTTTTTAGGTTATCAAAGATTTGCTGGTTGTTTTCACTTACTTCTTCTCTTGTAGGTACGTTAATATTTGTCATGATTATAATTTTTTAGTTTTAGTAATGATTACAACCTGATTAACGGACCTGATTAGGTTAAGTGAGAGTCAGGATTTCCCGACAACTTGTTCATTTTTCCTTTTCTCCTCTCTAAACTGTTTTGGTGATTGATTTGTAAGTTTTCGAAAAACCTTGTGAAAAGAGGAGACCTCGGTAAATCCAAGTTCGTAGCTGATTTCCTTTGCTGTTAACGAAGTGTGTAATAGGAGTTTCTTTGCCTCAAGGACGATTCTCTCATGAAGGATAAGAAGCGGGGATTTTGCAGAGTGCTCTGAAAATACGTTACTTAATGTCTTGGGTGATCGGTGCATCAAGTCGGCGTAATCTGCCACTTGTTTATGAGTTTTGAAATGCTGATCGACAAGTTGGTTATACTCCCTAATTACATCCAGTGTTTCTTTCGGCGTGTCCTTCGCTGCCAGTTGTTCACGAGCAATGCGGGTAATTTTGATGATCAACCTCTTCATCAACATACGCAACATTTCTTCCTGTATATGATCTCGATTTCTGAATTCATCTATAAAGACATCCAGCAATAGTTCAAACTTTTTAGTCTCTTCATCGGGTAAGGTTATAAGTGGTGTTTCACTTGTTCCGTAAAAAATGAATCCATTACAAGAGATTTCTTCATCATTGGTATGAACACAATAGAAGCTCCGATTGAAAGCAAAAACGGTAAGGGGTAAGTGACCTTGAATAGTGAAAGTTTGCAGGTGAGTAACAGTAGTCAATTGATTTTCTCCTAACTCCACGGGGATCTGATCAATTTCGACGTTCATCCTTTCTTTATTTCTATTCCAAATGAGATAGATCTGATCGGACCTTTGCTTGCGGAAAGATGAACGGTTGAATTCAGTTTCTAATGACAGAAATGAACCGGTTCTTTGATCGTCGAAATTGTATTCCATGTTTGATTAACTCGAATAAAGATCATTAGTTCCTGAAACGGATATCAACTGAACTCATCTGTCAGCCTTGATACATCGTCGTTTTCAGGTTAGAAATACCCCATTTCAGACTATTGATTGACAGATTCAGTCTTTATAAGTTAAAGATCTAAATCGTTGAATGGCCTTTTGGCGTATAAAGTATCAGGTCATTACAATAAAGGAACTAAACCAATATTTCTTAACATGCAGAGAGGCAACCGGTAACGGTTGCCTTCTTTGTTTTTGGCTACTATTTATTGTGCTTTATCACTAATTTGAAGGAAGCTACTTTTACTCTTTCACGTTCAATTGAAAGCACATAATTCCCATCTGGGAGTGTCGAAACATCAATTCGCCGTTCTGTGCTTACCCTAAATTCTTTCGAAATTTTACCCTGGTAGTCATAGATCCTTATCAATTTCTCAGACTGATCTTCCCAGTCAAATTGAACATAAGAATCTGTAGGATTAGGATAGACTACAATACTTTCCTGTGAGAGTCCTAGTTTTTCCCCAGCCTGAATGGTTAGTAGAAAAGATATCGAGGTAACTGTCTCACCATCTGACGCAATCACACGAATTTCCAGTTCACCTACATCACCTTCCGAAGGTGTTCCTGATAGAATGCCTGTTTCCGAATCGAAGCTTAACCAATTCGGTAGATCCGTAAAATCGGATTGTTTTAATTCAATGGAAATTCCCGGAGAGTCCACGTCGGCGAACAGTTCATCTTTTTTGATTTCAAAAGAGAAGTTTTCACCTTCAATGGCGGTTTGGGCTTCAATGGAACCAATTATGTCTGGGGCATCATTGACGTTGGCTACTTCAATTGCAAAAACATCACTCACTGAAGCTCCCGCTCCGTCGGTACCGGTCACTTCGACAAAGAGTGTTCCAACATTTTCGTTGGTTGGCGTTCCCGAAAATTGTCCAGTGGATGAATCGAGAGTCAACCACGATGGCAAGTCATTTCCGTCTTCCTGCTTTGCAGAATAGGTAAGCACATCTCCGGTGTCGTCGTCACTAAATAATCCAGACACGTCGAAAGTGAATGGGCTGTCTTCCGCAGTATTTTGGTCTGCAATTGGTTGGACAACAGGTCCGTCATTGGCGTTGGCCACTTCAATTTTTACAGTACCTGAAGCTGTCGCAGACGAGGCGTCTGTTGCGGTGACAATAATTTCTACTGAGCCCACATCCGCATTAGCTGGGGTGCCGGATAATTCTCCAGAGGAACTGTTAATGCTTAACCAAGAGGGTAATTCAGTACTTTCCACTTCCGCTGCACTATATGTGAGTTGATCCCCAACATCAGGATCCGAGAAAGAGCCACTAAGATCGAAGGAGAATGCCACATCTTCCGTAGCCGATTGATCCTCGATATCCCCTGCAGTGGGCGCATCATTGACATTGATAACGGTAAGATCAAAATCAGCAGTAGTTGATAGCTCTCCGTCTGAGGCAATAACCCGCAGGTTTAGAACCCCCACATCTTCATTCAAAGGAGTCCCTGTGAAACTGTCGCCTGTCAGGCTTAACCAACCTGGAAGATTGGCACCACTCTGAAGTTCTGCTGCGTAAGATAGAGGAGATGTTTCCTCATCAGAAAATGTTCCATTCGGGATGGAGAAATTGAATGCCTCATCCTCGTTTGTTTCCTGGTTGGTAATCTCCAGTTCGGTGATGGGTTGGTCATTCACATTAGTTACTGATATTGGGATTTCAACAGATCGCTTGTAACCAAATACGTTTGCAATTTCAAATTCAAGTAGATCATCAGGAGAATCGACTCCAACATGCGAATAGGTAATTCCATTGGTTTCTACATCACTTCCAAGGAAAGTACTTCCTTCAGCAAGAGTAAGACTTCCAACGGTTGTTGTGCCGTAGCTGCTGGGTACTAATACCTGAAAATCCCAATCGTTGCTTCCGAAATTATCCGATATCGAGAGAGATTCCTGTAACTCCTTAATTTCTTCCTCAATTACATTGATTTCGGATACTTCCACCTTTGGGAAAGGAGTAAAAATCTCTTTGGCAAATACTTCCTTACCATAGCCAAAATTGTAGGATTCGGAGGTCCAGGCCACCATGATGTCACCACTGTCATCAATATCCATATCCGCCGACTTGATGAATGATGCGTAACTCACTGACTGCGCTCCGGCTAGTGGTGAGCCATCAAGTGCGTACCTTGCTAACTCAATCGCATCCCCTTCATTTCTTTCAACCGCGAGGACGGCGATTCCCAGATCATTAGAAAGTATCTTGGGAAGATCATCGTTTGTAATATTAAAGGGCTGAGTAGCGTCTGAGACGGTCTGGCCATCGCTGCTTATGATTCTGAATTCGATATTTCCATCCGCATTTACGTAGACAAATGCAACAGTGCCGTCTGGCAGAATAGTCACATCGGGATAGGGATCATTACTGTCAAGTTGAACATAATGTTCACCTTCCGCGTAAAAGTTTTGGCCCCAATCCCAGCTTCCATTACCATCTGACGGGACCTTGGCTACGGTGAGATAAATAGAGCCTTCTTGTGATCGGGTATAAGCGACCGCAAAATCTCCACTTTCATCCACATCTACTTCGATTTGAGAGGTGTAGAAATAGCCCATACTTTGGAATGGAGAAACCACTGATATAGGTTCATTAATCGGTGTACCTGCATTGTCAAATTGCTGGTATCTGAGCCTATAAGTATTGGTTTCAGAGCCATAGTATTCCGAATGAGTCCAGGCAACCACAAAATTGCCATTGGCGTCTGCATCAACTCTAGGAATGTTGAAGGCACTTATTAGATCAGACGGATCAGTTGCATAGATCCGTTTAGTATCGGTCAGGCTTTCTTCCTGCGCATCAAAGGTTCGATGAAACAAGCCTCCGTATCTAAGGGTAATATATGGATTATACAGGTATCCATCCCAAACTACGGTGAAGTCACCATCCTCTGACATGAATACATCTGGATATCTATGTTGCTCAAAACTATATTGAAGGTCGTTACCTTGAGAGTTGTATAAGGTTTCAATATCACCTCGGGTAGAAATGGTAATGGTGTCTCCAACCCGTTGGTGATTATTGTTAAATCGTTGGGCGGTAATCCGGGCACCACCACCTTCGTCGAAGTTATCCCAAACGATAACATAGTCACCGTTGTCATTCCGTGCAATGCTCGTTAGCTCCTGGCTTCGACCGGTTCCTTTGTTAATTCCTCTTGTCTGCTGGTTCGGGGACTGGAATAACATTTCCCGAATGTAGATATCATTATTGGAGTCTATACCAATATAAAATCGACCATCGGCCAAAACAGAGTTGATATCATTTAACCCGAAATCACTTAACTCACCTAATAGCTTAAAGTTCTCATCCAGGCTTACAATTCTACGGCCGGCAGAGAGAAGGATCTCATCAGGTGAATCGGATATTGATTTTAAATCCTCTTGTCCTCCACTTATATCGATGGATTGGATTTTTCCATTTCCATCAATCGATGTATTCTTGAATCTTGTGAATCCATTTGGCCCTTGCCATGAAATTAAGAATTCATCATTTCCAGAAGCGATGATCTCTGTCTCAAGATTTTCTACCCCATCAGTTTCTACCGCAAAGGAAACCGAAACCTCTGTTGCAGCGCTTGGAATCACTGATCCATAAAGGTAATTGTAGTCACCAAAGTCCTGGCTATAGATGACCATAGCGTCGCCGTCGTCATCCATGGCTACTGAAGGAAATCTTAGATTGTTAGTCCAATCAATTACTGAAACAGGATCGGTTGATAAGAACGAATTGGCCCCATCAAATTTTCTGGATACTATGTGATCGCTGCCTTGATCAAAAATCACAATACCCTGGTCATCGGACAGACTGATGTCAAAATAGCTGGTAGCACTTACGCTGCTCGTATTAACTGTAAACGTATTACCCACGGTCGCTCCTGAAGAATTAAACAGTTGAACACGTATGTATGAACCCCAGAACCAACCTACAGCAAAATCCCCATCCGGTGACATGGAAACCCTTGGAATTTGGTCGTCTACCATGTCCGTTTCATCAGTAACTCTAATGGCGGTACCCACCTTTTCACCCGAACTGTTGAACTGCTGAGCCCAGATATCTCTTTCCGCAGTTAAAGGATCTTCTTCCCAGACAACCACGAAGTTGCCCTGACTATCCGTTTCAGACACCCTGAATTCCCTAACGGAAGGGTCATCGTTGATCTTTAGGCCATCGTCTTTTTTGGCAACCGGTATTGACCTGGAAAAGTATTGAATGAATACATCTTCAGAGAAATTCCCGTTAAAACCAACCACGAAATCATCACCAAGCAGATTTACCTGCGCGCTGTTAATGCTGGATTGAGATATTGACGAAGGCGATGAATATGAATTCCCAAAGTGATCCGTTGTCCGAAACCGGAGGGAAGAGTTACTGGCGTAGGCATAATATCTATTTCCGAATTCATCAACCTGCAGGTCGAATGCCGTATAGTTCGATGCTGAGAAGTAGTCAAAACCTAGAAAGACATCATTGGAATCAAATCGTCTGTTTCTGATTTCAGAATCAACAGCATCGAAGAAAGAGACTATTAAGTCACCATTCTCCATCAATCGAATTAATGGATCATCTACAGTCGGTGTCAAAATAGTTGGAAAACCTGCGTTGAATCCAATTATTTCGCCTCCTAAACTACTTTCTAATCCTCCTCTTCGGTACTTTATGCCAAAATACTTCTGATCGCTGAAGAAGCTCATTTCCTCGGCCCAACTGACTACATAATTTCCGGATTCGGTGATCGCTACAGAAGGAGACTTACTTTCAGCGGTATCACTCACATCGAGGATCTCAGAAGTACCCCAAGTTCCATCAAAGAATGTATTGACGTGTGCGGTATACTGGGAGCCACTTTCATCTTCAAGTGTTTGCCAAGCCAACACGAAGTCGCCACTTTCATTCATGGAAATACTAGGCAGAATAGCTTCGTCAGTGGTCGAACTTGCTCCGTCAGCCGTATATAATGTAAGTGTATGATTGACAGGGCTTCCTGCACTCAGAGTTCCTGTGTTGTCATATCGCCGAATCTCGAGATAGTTGTTATAACTATAGGTGTCATACTCAATGTACTCCGAGTAGTTTCTTTCATATACTACCACAAAATCCCCATTCCCATCGATGGCGACATCCGGATCGGAGTAAGTATTATCTGGGACGCTTGATGCAATTGTTATTTCGCCTCCGAGGGGTTCCTTATCCGGATTAAAGCGCTGCGCTTTTATATCTCCTCCGTATACATCTCGCCACACCAAAACAATTTGACCATCCGCATTCGCATCCATAGCAACCTGATCTTGTATTCCTGAGGTCTGTGTGTTGACCGTATTTTGCTCACTGCTGCTTCGGTATGATTGGGCTGAAACATCGTCGATGGTAAGAAGTATTGAGGCAGCAATGGTTCCAGCTGCTACCCCTAACTTCATTTTAAGTAGCAGTTGATCAAGCTTGGATTTAAGTTTTCGTAGCTTTCGAATCAGGTAGTATTGCTTTTTCCTACTCAGTTTTTCGAAAGACTTACTTCGCCGTCTTTTAAGATACCTGTCGTGTAGCTTTGTGAATCTATTTAGTGTTCGACGATAGTCCAGAACCAGGTAATTGTCCCAAGATGAGCGTGAATCCATAATACAAGCATTAAAAACTATGGGAATTTACAAGGATTAATAATGAAAACGTAATTCATTTAAGTTCAGGATCATCGTTTGTTCTCAGGGATAAATAAAAAAGCGGCTGGGATTTTATTCCGAGCCGCTTTAAACAATTATAAATCTATGAGATTAGTTGTTGTGTTTGATCACTAATTTGAAGGATGATATCTGTACCTGATTACGCTCAATTGACAGCACGTAATTTCCATTAGGAAGCGTAGATACATCAATACGTTGTTCGTTTGTTACCCAAAGCTCCTTCGAAAGTTTGCCTTGATAGTCATAGATCCTTATCAATTTCTCAGACTGATCTACCCAATCAAATTGAACATAAGAATCTGTCGGATTTGGATAGACCACAATACTTTCCTGGGAGAGTCCTAGTTTTTCACCAGCCTCAACGGTTAGTAGAAAAGATATCGAGGTCACTGTCTCGCCATCAGACGCAATCACACGAATTTCCAGTTCACCTATATCACCTTCGGAAGGTGTACCTGATAGTATGCCTGTTTCCGAATCGAAGCTCAACCAATTTGGTAGGTCCGAAAAATCGGATCGCTTTAATTCAATGGAGATTCCCGGAGAGTCCACGTCGGAGAAGAGCTCATCTTTTTTGATCTCAAAAGAGAAGTCTTCACCTTCAATCGCGGTTTGGGCTTCAATTGAACCAATTATATCCGGGGCATCATTGACGTTGGCTACTTCAATTGCAAAAACATCACTCGCTGAAGCTCCCGATCCGTCAGTACCGGTGACCTCGACAAATATAGTTCCGACATTTTCGTTCGTTGGTGTTCCTGCAAACTGTCCCGTGGCTGGATCCAGCGATAACCATGTTGGAAGATCACTTCCATCTTCCTGTTTTGCCGAGTATGTAAGTGCTTCTCCTGCATCTTCGTCGCTAAACAACGCTGATACATCGAATGTAAAAGGACTGTCTTCTGTGGCATTTTGATCCGCAATGGTCTGCACAACGGGGGCGTCGTTCGTGTTACCCACATTAATCGTGAGCGTTCCTGAAACGGCCACAGATGAATTATCTGTGGCTGTTACAGTAATTTCAACCGTTCCTACTTCAGCGTTGCCAGGGGTGCCGGTAAATTCACCAGTAGAGGTGTTTAGAGAAAGCCAGGAAGGAAGTTCAGTTCCTTCTTTTTCTACCGCGCTGAAGGTTAATGCGTCCCCAACATCCGGATCAGAAAATGAGCTGGAAACATTGAATGCAAATGCAACGTCTTCAGTCGCTTCCTGTACTGGAATTTCACTACCAGTTGGTGCGTCGTTCACATTTTGAACTGTTATGGTAAAGATGTCGGAAATCTCGTTCTCGCCATCTGAAGCCGAAAGTTCTACACTCAGTACTCCTACATCACCATTTGCGGGCGTACCAGAAAATGAAACGGTACTGGAGTTAAAGCCGATCCATGAAGGAAGTTCCGCTCCACCTTCCTGCGTGGCAGAGAACGTTAAGGTTTCACTTTCTTCATCACTAAATGCTGCTTCTCCGACATTCAACTCGAATACGACATCTTCATCTGTAGTCTGATCGGCAGTGGCCGATTCCAGTACCGGCAGATCATTAGTGTTGGTGATGAATATTGGTCCTTTTATGGTACGGCTATATCCGAAGAAGTTTTTTACTTCATACACAAACCTGTCGATTGCGGTTTCTGTACCGTCATGTTCATATGTCGTTCCCTGGCCTTCAACTTCAGAGCCAAGGAAAGTACTTCCTTCATTTAGCGCCTGACTCCCAATAAATGAAGTTCCATGGGTTGTAGGTTCCAATACCTGGAATGCCCAATCTCGACTACCAAAGTTATCTCCGATTATGACAGAATTGGTCATGTCTACAGTTTCTCCTTCTACTACATTGATAGGGGAGATATTCACTTTCGGATAGGGTGTGAATACTTCTTTGGAAAGAATGGCCTGGTACGAGCCATCACCATATTGACTCCAGACTACAATGGCGTCACCCGATTCATCTATACCGATGCTTGGAGTTCCTGTGACACTTGTGGTTCCATCGACAATCGAAGATTTACCCACTTCTTTTCCTTCGTAATCGTAACGCTTTAATTCAATGCCATTGTTATCTGGGAATGTTACTGCAAATCCACCTACATTTTTATCCATTGACATTCTGCTAGGTCCGTAGACAATACGGAAAGGCTCAATCACGAGGTCACCTAGCTCATCAAAGACAACCCCTTTAATTTCAGTTCCATCTGGTTGTTCCAGGAATGTGGCTGCCACGAATCCATTATCCATTAGTACAACATCATTCCTCATGTTATCGATATAATCAACTCCGAAGCCATCTGTCCAGAGTTGGGATCCCTCGCTGTTGTACTTGGCGATGTTGAGATAACCATAGACACCTTCACTTTCAACGAAAACCTGGTGCAGAACGACAAAATCGCCATCCTCATTCATATCTACCACAATTGCCTCGTTATCGAAATATCGGCCCTGGTAGTTAGTAGTGAAAGGAGTCTGCAAGTCTCCGACTGTGTTTCCATCTGAATCGTATCGTTGATATCTAACCGTGTGGTTGAAATATCCGCTTGATCCGCCATAGGTTCTTTCTGACCATGCAATTAGGAAATTCCCCTGTCCGTCTGAAGTTACATCGGTATTGATACGATTATTATCATCAATTACCTCACCCGAATTAATCTCAAATACAGTAACCTCATCTCCGACAGGCGATCCTTGCGAATCATATCGCTGAAATACAATCTCCTGTTCAAAAAAGACAAGTTCCTCGTTGAACCTTGTTAGTTTATCCCAGACGATTATGAATGATCCATCATCGTCCATTACGACAGAAGGATTAGAATGAATTTGATCTCCTCCGAAACCTTTTGCTACCTCAATTTCAGGGCCTATTTTATCCTTATCATCATTGAAAGCCTGGGCATAAATCCCACTGAAATACACACCTAGCTCACCACTGTAGAATGATTCCCAGACAACCACGTAATCCCCATCTTCATCTCTGGAAATATCGGGGTTTATTTGTAGATAATCAGGAGTCGTATTGACAAATTGGGGAAATGGATCGGTTGGTGGAGAGTAAAAGATTTCAGTTAATCGTGGTTCGCCGAAAACGATACCGGCGAAAAAGCGTCTATTGCCGGTTCGTACGGCAAATACTCCGTTGCCACTGCTGTAATCTTCGTCTGTAAACTGTACCCGAAGTTTTTCTTCACTATCAACAGATAAAATGGTGTATCCGGAGCCAATGAGTATATCTTCCTCGCTGTAAGAAATCGAATTAACATCGGTATTTGATTCCGAGTAAGAGATTGCAGTTGCCGGCTGTACTTCACCATCTATTACTTTGGCAAGCTGCAGCTTTCTATCACCGTGCCATGCAACGACAAACTCGTTGTCACCTATAGCGGTCGCCTCATTACCTTGGGCCCTTCCGTCAACGTCAAAACTAAGATTAAATTCGGATGAAAGAGTAGTCGAACCACCTGCCATCGTAACAGCTGTTAAGTAGGTATAATCTCCACCGGTGTAGTCTTCCCAAACGATGATGGCATCTCCGGATTCATCTATAGCCACAGCCGGGTTTGTGTCAAAATAGGTACCGGAAATATTGATTAAACTAGAAACAGTAGATCCGGAAATACGATTTGCTTTCAGCCCCTCGTTTGAGAATTCAGTTGATCGGTACACAATCACGGCCTCATCATCCTGAATGGCAATATCAAATCTATTTGAATTAATATCTGAACCTGCCGCGGCTATCGCAACTGTCAAACTGGTTGAGTCACCATTAGCATCAAATTGCTTGAAGACCAAATCCTGTCCCTGGAGCCAGGCCACTATAAAATTACCATCATCATCCAGGGCTACTTTCGGAGAGTCCTCGAAAATTCCATTATCCGGCCGGGTAACGGTGATATTAGATCCTACTTTTTCACCATTTTGATTAAATCGTTGTGCGAATATTTCACTTGAACTAGACTCTGTGCCTTTCCATACAGCTATGAAATCTCCGTTATCGTCAGCTTCCGATAAATGAAGTTCTTGTGCGCTATAATTCGATTCGTCATTGATTTTGACGAATTCTCCAGTGCCAATAGAATTGACATTCGGCGCTGAGAATTTCTTATAGACAGCGTCATTGCTGAACTCTGGTCCTGTAAAGACAGTAATCACATCGTCTCCGGCTAGTTCAACCTGGACGCTATTTATACCGTCTATTGAGATGGCGTTATATCCCTGAATGTAACTCCCAAATTCATTTAACCTGATAAAGTCGAAATTGCTTCCATCAGTATAGGCAATATTGATATTTCCTGAAGGATCTACGGCAATATCCAAATCATCAACGAATGTACCAGTATTATAACTGGTAGTTCGAATTTGATTGTCATTCGAATCCATTGTGACCGTACGAACTCGATTTTGATCATTGTCAATAAACCCAAGTAACAAGTTATCATTTTCGTCCAGGTTTATGGAAGGTAATTCCACATTGATTGTAGTACCTGGGCTACCAGTTAGCACAAAGTCATCTACAGCCGTAATCGTGCTACCAAAGCTGTTATTTACATTTCTTTTGTATTTGAGCGCAAAGTAATCTGTGGTAGAATATCTTCCTACATATTCTGACCATGCTACCACGAAGTCCCCATCATTAGTGATAGCTACATCTGGCTGACGGGCACTGCCTGTTGTGTTTTCATTTAAAGTGACAGCGTCTCCCCAAGTACCATCGATGTTTGAGCGACTTAAGATTGAATAGTCCCCTGAATCATAGTCCTGCCAGGCGACAACGAAATCACCATCATCGTTCATCGCAATCTGTGGAAAGCTTGCCCGGTCTGATGAGGTGAAATCAGAGTAGATTGAGAGAGATTCAAGAACGGATTCACCGCCGTCGAATCTTTGTATCCATACAGAATTGGGTGATGGATCTCCTGAGATATATCGATCGATAACAACAACAAATTCACCATTTTCATCAAGAGCCACATCAGGGTATGCCAAGCTCTGGGATGCTATCACTGAAGCATCAACCAAAGTTAATTCTCCGCCTTCCGGTTCGAGGTTGCTATTAAACAATTGTCCCTGTATATCCCCACTTGACGCATCTCGCCAGACAACTACCATATCACCCTCCGGGCCGATATCGGAGGCTACCATTTGCTTAGTTCCTGAAGAAGTGCTAATGGTCACGTCATTTCCCTCTGTCAAAGTCTGAGCACCAGCATCCAATGACAGCATCACTGAAGCGGCTATGGTGCCTGCTGCAACACCCATTTTCAAACGCATCAGCAATTGATCCAGCCTGGTTTTTAGCTTTCTCAATTTCCGCACCAGGTAATACTGCTTTCGTCGGCTTAATTCCTCAAATGAGTTACTCTGGCGTCTTTTTAAGTAGCGCTGGTGGAGCTTTGAAAATCTCTTGAGTGTACGGCGATAGTCCAGGACAAGGTAATTGTCCCATGCTGAGCGTGTATCCATAGTATGGGGCTTTAGGAAAACTACGTTAATTTAATACGATTCGCGCTCAAATAGTAATCTCCGGAGATCAATTAATTTTTAATTTGCCAATGGCAAAATCCAGAAATCGTTCAAATTCGTCGACAACAAGTTGATTTTCGAAGAGTCTACTCTTTTTTTGGTTCAACTCATCGATTTTCATCTTTAGAAGACTCGGCTCCTCTCTCAGTTTGATTGCCAAATGGATATAATCCTCATGGTTGTCAACGGAGAGTCCCTCAATTCCGATGAAATCATAGAATGCCTTCGTGTACCGAGTTCGCTGGTAGTTTCCTGCCATGGTCACCAATGGAAGTGATGCACCCAAAGCATCGTAACTGGTGTTAGCACCGGTAAAGTGCGGGGGGTCAAGGGCAACATCCACGAGGTGAAGCAAGGAAATATATCGCCTGTGTTGCATTCTCTGTAAGAAATATACTCGATCAATAAGCTGGCCAAGTTTTTTACTCATTCGGTTACGTAACTTTTCTGTCCTTTTTCCATCATCCAACAGAATCAAAATACTGTTTTCTGTACGAGAAAGTATCTCGTAGACTATTGAATCAAAGTCAGGGTGTATTTTCATCAAATTTTGCGCGCAGATATACCAAAAAGCATCATGAGGTAGTTCAAAATCCATTCGGGTGATATCAGCTTCTTTCGGAATTGGCTGATGGTAGTAGGCAGGAGGGGTATTCATCAGGAATAATTCTTCGGAATAAAAATTTGGTCCTTCCTGGGTTTCAAGAAGCTTACTAGAGACATAGTAATCGACCCTAGAGGATCCGGTAGTGTAGGCAGTACCCCATAATTGCGCCTGAATTTTGGCTGGTTTGAAAATGGGAAAAAGAAAATTGAAAACATCTGAACCGGTTTCCCAAAGGTTTAGAACATCAATCTTCATGGAATGGACGATATGGACCATTTTTTCCAAATCCCTGGGAAGACCGATTACCTGATACTGATTAAACCTGTTTTTCAGTTGTTGGTAGGGAGCTCCAGTTTGTGCAAAAAGAATGATATCGTATTTATCCGAATTGAGACGGTCAATTATCCCTCCTTGAGCTTTCATGAAAATGCCCGTATGGTTGAGGGTAACCAGGAACCCGACACGGGGTTTTGAGTTATTCCAGTTGCAGGTTAAAGGATCAATGAGTTTTTCATAGATAGAAGCCCATTTCTTTCTAACTCCCGATTCTTCAATTCCCAAATAAGTAAGGGCAAAAGGAGGTACAGCCATGCCTTCAATCATTTCAGCGGCCCTCGGTTTATCCATCAATTCAAATTCATCAAGTGCTGTCTCGATTTCCTTAACTACCTGGCGAGCTTGATCTCCGGTGTCGAGCAGTTGAGGAACCATTGTCTTTGCATGTAACTCCATGAGCAAGTTTCCAGAAAGCTTCGCTGCTTCAAGAAAACTGGTTTTAGCTGCCTGTTGCTGGTCCGTATTTTCCTTGGCGATGCCAAGGTTGACATAGGTTCCAGGAAAATCCTTCTTTACGGATAGTGATTTTTCCAGTAATAAGGTTGCCTCTGCGAATTGGGAGTTCTCCAGGTATAAGCCGCCAAGATTATTAAGGGATTCAAAATGAGTAGGATTCCTGGATATATTTTCCTCATAAATTTTGATTGCGTTCTCTACCAGCCCAAGTTGCTCATGAAACTCCGCAATTTTTGCGCGATCATCGGGTTCATGAAATAATTGAAGCACCTGGTTGATGACTGTTTTAAAACCATCATGATTTTGTGTTTTGAACAAGATAGAGGCGAGTGAGAGTCTTGAGGCAAGATGGTTTTTGTGCCGGTTGGCATATTCGGTGCAAAGCTCAAGCGCGGGCCTAAGCTGGTTGTTTTGAAGGTGAGTGTCTATTTTAACCTTTATATCATTCCAGTCGTTAGATTGTCTTTTGGTATTTATGGCAGGACAAACCTTAAGAATAAACTCTTCTAATTCAGCTACGGCTTTCTTGTCTTCAAAAATTGTTTCCTTACTATTCAGTATTAGCTCCTTTAAATGATTTCGGTAGTCTTTATCTGAAGCAATTTGGATGGCCTTGTTGATGTATTCATCAATTTCTGTGCAAATGAGATCATTAATTTGCATTTGCTTTAAGGCAGCGGCGGTAAATCGTCTTCTGTGGATTTGACCTTCAACAGTAACAACGGGGGTTCCAATGGCAAAGCAATCATAGTTGGTATTGGCTCCGCCAGTGTAGTGGAGAGTGTCAAGTATCACATCCGCATGATAGATAGCGCTGAAATAGTTATCGAGGTCAAGTCTGGGTAGGAAAACTAGCCGATCAGCGTTTTTTATTTTTCCGAGTCGGGATTGAAAGGTCTTATAAATCTGGGGCATCTTATCGCCAAGTAGAACTACATAACCGTTCATATCCCTATCAAGAATAGTATCGATTACACGATCGAAATCGGGTTGGACCTTTCTTATGTTTTGTATTATTAGGTATACTCGATCATCAGGAAATTTGAGTTCTTCTCTGCTGATGTACTTCTTAGGTAGTTTGGGAGCATAGTAATAGGTCGGAATTCTGTCAAACAAGACAAGCTCCTCCGAGAAATGCTTCTGTGAATCCGGTGCATCAAGGTTTTTCGAGCTGAGGAAGTAATCCATTTTTGGATTTCCTGTTGTAATGGGCCACCCCCAACTGGCGCATTGAATCCTAGCCGCCTTAAAAAATGGAAGAAAATAATTGATCACATCAGTTCCCACTTCCCAGAAATGAAGGAAGTCAAATTGGTTGTTAGCCAATATCTTTACTGCATTACCTACATCCTTGGGTAGCATGAGGTATCGAGTATCAGGATTGTTAATAGACTTTTCCATAATGGAGGCACCATTTGGAAAACCACAAACAACAGTAACATCCAGTTTTGAACGTGACAGATTCTCAATTATTCCTCGCATACACTTAATGAAAACACCTTCGTGTCCATGGGTAACCACAAAACCTACATGTGGTTTTTCATGCTTCCATTCAGGTAAATTCACATTCGGAATTGATCTGAATAAGTGGGCATAATTTTCTCTTAACTGTCGATCGTCAATACCATTGTAAATGAGGGCTGAAGGTGGTTGAATATCTGATTGGTGTAGCTTATCAACTTCGAGCCGCATTTGCTTCTTGCTTACTCCTTCCACAACTTGGATCAATCGTGACCTGACCTGCTGAATTTCATCATTCGATTGAAAGATCTCCGGGAAAATCAGCTCGGAAGCCCATTGTACCATTGGATCTCCGTTTTTAACCTCCGATAGATGATCCATGTACAGTTTTGCCTGTTGATAGTTCCCGGTTTTAGATGATAATAAAGACATGTTGCGCAGGGCATCTTCCAGGTTGGGGTTTACAGAAAGTGCTTTTTTAAAGTATTTTGCTGCTTCCTCATATTTATTTTGTTCCTGGTAAACAATGGCAAGATTGTTTAGAGCTTTAGCATTATTCTCCCGTCGAGAGATGCTGTTTTTTAGGTCTACCTCCGCTTGTTGGAGGTTTCCGATTTCGAGGAATAGTGTACCGAGCTGGAATTGAATATCTCCGTCACCGCGATCAAATTGATAGTTTTTGTAGGTTCTGATTGCCGAATTGTAGTCTCCTGTTAATCGATAGACCTTAGCAAGCTTTTTCACACTTTCATAGGCCTGCGGGTTGACTTCTAATGAGGTTTCTAATGCATGTTTTGCTTCTCCATATTTTTTCTCTCTAATATTTAACTCACCCAGGTTGGTGTGGTAGGTGAAGTCAGTGGGGTTCAATTCAATGGCCTTTAGTAGGAGAGGACGGGCATTTGTATAATTGCCTTGTTGAAGCAGTATTACAGCTGCCCGGTGGTAGGGTTCTGCCTGCTCCGGAAATTGCTGTATAAGACTTTTATACAGTTGAAGGGCTTCAGGAATTCTGTTGGATTGGTGTGCAGAAGACGCTTTATCGAATTGTTGATCAAATAACGAGTTCCCTGTTTTCATTCACTCCAAAATACGCAAATCCATGTGTAGACTGCTCAACCCGTTAGAGGATTTTTTGAATTACCGGGTTAAATGCTTTACTGGTCAGTACTACCTTATCTCCTTCTTGGAATGAGTTTCTTCCGGATTGTTCTGAGATAACTTTAACCAGGTCCTTGCCAACAAGCACCGTGATGATGTCCAGGAAATCTTGTTTTTCGATTGCGACAATTTCACCGGTAAATTGAAATTTTCCTCCTAGTTGATTTCGCTGAAATATTTCCCGAGGATCACCATCCCGGATTATACGACCATTTTCTATTTCAATTACTCTGTCGGACATTCGGTAAATATCTGATACGTCATGACTAACCATTATTGTAGTTAGCTGAAAATGCTGATGAATATGGCTGATATATTCCTGGATAGCTCTACGATTTTGGAGGTCAACAGATGAAAGCGGTTCGTCTAGTAATAACAGATTGGGTTTGCGAACCAGACTCCTTGCAATTGCAACTCTCTGTTTTTCGCCACCCGAAAGACTACCTGGTTTCCTTTTTTTAAGATTTTCAATGTTCAGGACCTCCATGAGTTCGAAAATAATCCTAGTTGATTCCCCTTTGGGGAGACCATATTTCAAGTTTTGCCAAACCGTCATATTCGGGAAAAGGGCGTAATCCTGGAAGACATATCCGATTTTCCTTTTCTGAGGAGGTAAGGCTTTTCCAGAATCCAACCAGGTCTTGCTACCCATACGAATCAGACCACTGTCCACGGATTCAAGTCCGGCAAGTATTTTCAACAAGGTTGTTTTTCCGGCGCCTGATTGCCCAAATACACTTAAGAATAGTCCCTCTTTGATGGAGAGGTTTACCTGAAGTCTAAAACCCTGTTTATACTTCTTATCGATTTTTATCTCAATCATTTCCATAATCGAAGACCCACCCTTCCATTAAGCATATAAGTGGTCATTAAGATCAAAAATGTAATTGAGAAGAGTATGAAAGAGTACTGATGAGCCATTCCATAGTTCATCGATTCAACCTGGTCGTATATTGATATTGAAACTACTTTTGTTTCTCCCGGGATACTACCACCAATCATCAGTACCACACCGAATTCGCCAATGGTGTGTGCAAAAGTCAATACCCAACCCATAATGATTGAGTTTTTGATATTGGGTAGCTGAACATGGATGAGTGTCTGCCATTTTGATTTGCCTAATAAGTAGGAGGCGTCTAACAGATTCGTTGGTAAGCTTTTCAATCCTGACTGAAGAGGGTTGACCATAAACGGGAGACTGTAGATTACAGAAGCAACTACCAAACCTTCAAATGAAAACACCAAACGTAAACCAAATGCTTCATCTAAAAACCTGCCAAAGGAATTTCCGGGACTAAATGCAATAAGCAGGTAAAATCCTAAAACAGTAGGTGGGAGCACCAGGGGCATACTCACTAATGCCTCTATTATAGGTCGGTATGGAGCTTTGGAACGCGAAAGCCATATGCTTATTGGTAGAGCAAAGACAAAAAGGATTGCGGTGCTGATTACCGCCAATTTGAAAGTCAGAAATAAAGGATCCCAGTTAAGCATGGGAGAGGATTATTTCATTGGACTTCACCATGGCAAACACCTGAACACCCTTATCAAGTGAAAGTGTTTTTACTGCGTTGGTGGTGATTATTGAGGTAATAACTCCTATTGGTGTATCAACAATAACCTTACTTAAAAGTTTACTGGAGTGAACATCCTTAATGGTTCCGGGTATTTTATTCTGTAGGCTGACTTCAAGTTCTTTACCCTTTCCAATAACTACCTCGGATTCCTTAAAAACCACTTTGATTTTTTCACCTTCAACGAGGTAGGGTGCCGTATCAGGTGTGTCGATGACAACAGTTGAAAGCTTGATCTTGTCCACAAGGATTTTCACCTGGGTCAGATGATCGTCTACTACTATTTCATGTATCCGGCCGTCAAGACTATTCATATGGACTCAAATATCCGAATTGCTTCAGAATATTTTGTCCTTTTTTGGATTTTACGAAAGTAAGAAACTGCCGTGCCTCATCTTTCAACTTGCTGTTTTTAGTTATTACCGCTCCCTGTTGTATCGGATCATAAAGTGCAGTATCGATTGATGACCAGTTTCCCAGTTTGGGCATCAGGTTTCTTGCGGAAGTGGAGGTGAAGGCAAAATCTACTGAGCCGGTCTGTATAAATTGATTGACTTGTGAAATACTTTGACCATAAACCAGATCTGGTTCAATGGCTTGGTAGATACCTAGCGATTCAATTGCTTGAAAAGCGGCCTTCCCGTAAGGTGCGATATCGGGATTGGCAATTGCGATCTTTTTTCCTTCTGCTGTTTTAAGATCATTAATGGTTGAATCACCATACCCCCAAAAAATCAATTGACCCCTTGTATAGACTTCCGTTTGTTCAATTCCGTATCCTTCGTTTTCAAGTTGATTGGGGAATGACATATCTGCCGAGAAAAAGATATCAAAAGGCGCTCCTTCTCTTATTTGGGCCGTCAGATTACCTGAAGAGCCAAAAATTATGTTGCAATCGATCTTATAAGTTGATTCATATTCCTTGGCAATTTCGGACATCGCGAATCTAACGTTAGCTGCAACTGCTACGTTCAGAGATTTACTTGATGGTTGTTGACAAGAACCGGCTACTATAAGTAGAGCCAGAGATAGCCAAAAAAACTGCTTGAATACGATCACTGGTCAAATATGGCACTAAATCCTATTCTCGTATGTATATCCTTAAAGACCGAGCCTCTCTTTTCGTGGGAAGGAGAATTTAGTCTTTCCGGAAAGAGCGAATGTTTAATTAGGCCTGCTGCTGGTTCTGAAGAGCTTCGATCTCCTTCATTATTTCGTCAGCTTCGGCATATTTTTGATCACTTGCTGCCCGATTCGTAGTGGATAAACGGTGATATTCCGTCATGAGTTTCTGATACTTCTTCTGAAGGATTTCAACTTTTGATTTCTTTTTAAATAGTCCCATGAAGCAATAACGAAATTGAACAAAAACTAATTCCCTAGTTGGTAATCCCTTCTTTATAGGTAGCAATTGCTCTCTCTCTTGCCATTTTGTGGTCCACCATTGGATCAGGATAACCAAAGCCATCGATTTCTGGTACCCATCTTCGTATATATTCGCCCTGTCCGTCAAACTTTTTTTGTTGAGATTCCGGATTGAAGACACGAAAATATGGGGCTGCATCACAACCGGTTCCAGCGGCCCATTGCCAATTGCCATTGTTGGAAGATAATTCGAAATCAAGTAGTTTCTCTGCGAAATAAGCTTCTCCCCATCGCCAATCGATTAAGAGATGTTTACATAGGAAACTTGCGGTAACCATACGAACCCGATTATGCATGAACCCAGTTTGATTTAGTTCTCTCATACCTGCATCAACCATTGGATAACCTGTCTGCCCCTTACACCATTTCTCAAATTCCTTTTCATCATTTCGCCACTGGATTCCATTATATTTTCTATTGAAGTTTTCATTAACTACACGAGGGTGATGAAATAAGATGTGCATGAAAAATTCTCTCCAAATCAACTCACTCAAGAAGGATTGGTGAGATCCATTTAGTCTGGATATAATCTGTCGTACGCTTACCGTTCCAAAACGTAAATGGGGGCTGAGATGGCTGGTCCCGTCAACAGCTGGTAAATCTCGGATGGTGTCGTATTCAGCTACACGTCTCAATGAGTATTCCGGAACATGGATTTCTGATTCTTCAAGTCCAAGATCTTTCAGTGTGGGGAAATGGTGATTAATTTTCGTTAACTGATCAATTCGGACAGGATACTCTTCTAGCATAGATTCCTCAAATGCCTCAATCCACTTTCTTTTGAAAGGTGTGAATATGGAATAGGGTGTTCCGTCGTCTTTTACTATTTCACTTTTTTCAAAGATGACCTGGTCTTTATAGGTTTGAAATTCTACTCCATTTTTTAACAATAGTTCCTTCACCTGTTGATCTCTCTCCAAAGCATAGGGTTCGTAATCGCGGTTGGTATGCACCACTTTTACACTGAACTTTTTTAACAGGTCTCCCCAAATCTGTAAAGGATTTCCGTGTTCTATCAGAATGGAGCTTCCCTGCTCTTTCAGTTCTTTATTCATCTTTTCGAGTGATTCATAGAGGAAATTAACCCTGGCGTCGTTTCTAGGTAAGTGTTTCAGGATCTCTTCATCGAAGATGAACAGGGGAAGTACGGGAAGACCCGAGGAGGTCGCCGCGGATAAGGCTGCATTATCCTCGAGGCGTAGGTCTCTACGAAACCAATGAATTGCAATGTCCATTAAATCGATTTTTTCAGTGTATTCAGAAAATGCAATTCACTCAGGTAAGGTTCCCGATTTTTATGGTAGTCTCAGTTTAGTTCATTGGCACGATAGTCCTCCATGAATGACCATATCTCTCCAAGGAGATAATAGTAACTCCATAAGTACATCTCTTTATACATGTTCGCATAGATGCATGACAAGTCCTCAGAACATTGAAATTCGTCTGTACGGATCATTACACTGATCGCTGAGTAGTAAGCTAGTTGCTGATGAATTTGAGATTCCCAGTAATTCACCCTGTTGGATATATCTGGTATGGAATTGGCATCAAGAGCGTTTTTGAGGAAGTTTTCCACAAGGGTTTGTGAAATTAAGGGCTGATCCGAGAGATATATTACTGGTAGTATCAAGCTATTTATTACTGCCGATGTAGCATGACCTTTTTCCAGAGAGAGTTTATTCGACTTGGATAAAACTTCCCTTGAGGGTTGTGCTATTAATCGATTGAGTTGATCGTAGTGGATTTGTTTGCCATTTCTGATAGAGATAGAATGGTTAATTGCTGTCTCAGGTGACCGAGGATCTTTATTAGCGAGTATCAATTCAATCCATTTACTCTCATTGTCATCAGGTAAATCAAGGCTATTGGTCCATGGAATCATATCCTCCAGGGGAAATCTGGTGGCATTAAATCTATTGGCAATTGTTAGCAAACTTGAGGAAGGAGTGTCGATAGTTTCTTCAATTGTATTTGATAGTTTTTGAACCTCCAGTGAAAACCTATCACCTGTATAATTTGAAGTGTTCTTAACGAAGTCATCAAAGGTTTCCACACCAGATGCAATTAGTTCTGTCGTATCAAAGTTTGCCATGGTTGATAAGGAAGAAGAAAGAGATTTAGTAAAAAGGAAGCCAAAGGTTTCTCCGTTAGAAATCAGATTTTCGGAGATTCTTTCTACCGCCTTCTCTTCCATATATTCCCAGGCCATTTGAAGAAGGTATTGATAACTGGCTGTGTAGAGTTCGTGGTAAGCATTGATTAACAAACAATCCACTTCCATACATCTGTAAGAATCGGCTGTCGAGAATACGTGTGGGAATACTTTTAAAAGAATCCGAAATTGGAGATTTACCCATCGATTTAACTCGTTTTCAAGATCGTCGGGAGTGTTGCCCAAAACAGAAGATATTAGATGTCGAATTGCCTCTTTCTGCTTTTTGATTAGCACTGGCTTTTGAAGCGCAGGCAGAATGAGCCCTGCCAATACAATCTCTTCATTGTAGCCCTGGTCAATAAGTTCAATGATCACTTGACGAGTGATCTGGTCATCACCTGATTGGACCCTCTCGACGTCCAGGTTTTCTAGTACAAATATTGATTTTCTCTCATCGTACGTGGCATTATGAAGACTATCAGTTGAGTGAGTAAAGGTTTGGATTGTTTTGTCAGCCAAAACAACCTGGCTTCTTCCTTCTATAGATCTAATTGAATCGAGAAGGTGCGCTAGTGTGGGTTCATAACTTGCATTAAGATCTGGGTATTTTGTGTGGACTGATCCAACCTGCTTTAGGATTGAATTGATCCGGGATTCTGGATTATGAAATGAGCCATTTATCCCAAATGAGGAAAACAGTTGTATCGCCGTGGGAAGAATTTGGGATTCAATGGACCGAATGAATTTTGATTTATCACTGGTGCGGGAAGAGTCAATAATCTGGTTATTACTCATAATTGTATTAAAAGTTTCCTCAACTGCTTGACTATATAAGTCACTTAGTGATTTACCTGTTTCCAACAATAATCTTGTTTTTAATGGGATTTCGGAATAAGCATCCCAGGAATAATCTAGAATTGAATAAATGACGGCAGTAAACATCGAATGATACATGCTAACCACCGCATCCGAAAAACTGGTGAAAGCTGGAAAATCTTCATTGGGAATGATTCCAGCCAACATGGCATAAAAAGTTATTTCATAGAGTTGTAAGGTGAGGTCATTACTCCTATTTCCAAACAGAGAATTATTACTGGTACTGCCTCTTATAATGTCCCTCCCTTGGTCCCCTATTAAAACGTCATTGCCTCCAGCAATAGAATGAACAACGCTATCTATGGCTTGAGAAACCATTTCAAGATCCATATTTTTGATGGCAGGGATATAGAAGGATAGCAGAATTGCTTCCTCTTCATAGCCTTTTATCAGAAGTTCTCTGATCGTGTTTTTCCACAATACTTCGTCTTTGATGAAGGCAGGTATTAGTTCTTTAATTTGATCATCAAAGACGTTCCTGGTTCTGTTAATATCTATGGTTAGGGATCCTGTCGAAAGCTGATCTGATAGCAAACCTGCATCACCTATCGATATAAGATCCGACCAACTACTGTGATCAGTATCCTGGCCTTGCGTTTGTTGATCTATACCCGATTTGAGATCATCGAGAAAGCTAGATTCATTATTCAACGCAACCCCGAACTGTTTAAAATTATTAGATCCCTGCATTCTTCGTTTGCCTTCTCGAATGGAGTCACCAAGCGTCTGCGACAGATTAATCAGATTGCCATCAAAAACCTCCTCCATTCTCAATGACAATTGATCTCTCAAATTTGATTCCTCCATAACTTCATTTAGAGAAGTCTTGAGTTGCTCATCGTTGATGATGGTTGTAAGTAGTTGATCAAGACTATTTGAGAAAATTACGTGATAATCTTCACCAAGAATGGAGAAGTTTTCTTTCAAGACTTCCACTTCGGCAAGGATATGAAAGTCATTGATTGGTGTTTTATCGGTAGCCGGTTCGGGCTCATCATCATTGCAAGAGTGGAGTAGAATCGAGGAAGCCAATAAAAATAGGAAGAGTAAAAATTTATGATTCTTCATAGCTGTTCTTTCGACGGTTAATAATGATTTGTAGATCATTTTATACACGTGTTAAATACAGCCTTATTTTGGGAAGAAACCCGTTATTCCATGGAGTAGACGGTTTGTAGATGATTATGATTCAGTTTTTTGTCAATATAGAATCAGAACTGAAATTAGAATAATGGTGGCCACGTTATCACCTACTAAGAAATAGGATTTACTTAGAAGCTTTATTGAACTCTACTCTAGCCAATAATGCAAATCGTCGATTAAGAAAATAGATGCCGGTAATCATCATTGTGATCTCCGCACATAGCAATCCAAAGATTAGGCCTTTGATCATGTACAATTGCACGAGGAATGGCGATGTCAGTAAAAGAACAACCAATGCTGATCCTGTTAGAAAGAAGAATTCTTTTTTCATATCAAATGAAACAATCAACAGGCTTATGGGGAGGTTTAGAAACAGGGCAAACGGAATTGCTGTTAGAAATAAGATAAGTGGCTGAACTTCATCTACATTTATTTCCGCAGAGAGCATCTGGAATATTTCCGTCCCAAAAAGGAAAAAGACAATCATAAATGGTAGGAGAACAAGGAACAGGCGGCCGAATGTGGTGACAATAAATTGTTGAACTTTCACTGTTCTCTCTTTTATTATCTGGCAAAGAGTAGGATAAATCGCACGAAACAGCATACTGTACGAGTTTGCGATTAAGATGACTATTTTGTCTACAACTCCATAAATACCAAGCAAGTATCCATTCAGGAAGAAACCAGCAATAATAATGCTACTATTTCGGTACACAGTTCCTGTTGAAACGGATAGAAAAATCATCACATTGGAACGGGCGAATGACCAGATCTCACTAATTGAACATAGCGTCAATCGATAATTCAGCGATCTCAGCACTATAGCCAATCCAACAAATGCCATTAATGTGGCACTTATCCCATTGAACACATTGACTAACAGGTAATCTGATTCCTCATGAATGAATACCAGAATACTCACCATGTAAAGAAGGCGCGAAATTAGGTGAAGTATTGGAAGCCATTTCATTTTTTGGACTCCCTGAAAATACCAGGTTGGAAGAAATATATTGGCTATCACCAGTATGAAACTGGACAGAATGAGCAGTTGGCTATCATTCCAGCTTGGTATTATTGTTGTCAAGCCCCATAACGCAAAGAAGGATAGTGCTCCTAAGGTAATCTTAACGGTAAGAATTTGAAATGTGATTTTCCGCTTTTCAACTGGATCATAGTTGCCCGTCAATAAACGTGTTCCAGTCATGTTCATACCAAAGTCGGTAATCGAGATGAAAATATTCATAATCCCTTGAGCAAGGATTACCAGTCCATATTGTTCAAGTCCAATTCTTTGAAGAAGAATGGGAATAATTATGACAGGAACCAGGTAATTTATTAACTGCAGCAGCCCGAGGGAAGTAAAGTTTCTTAGTATGTTTCTATGAAAGGGCATGTCGCCTGTCGCTTCGGAAACGATGGGCAAGATTCACATCTTGTGCCACATATCCAAAAAAACCATCTCTACGAATATCCGAACAGGATTAGATTCCATGTTAACAAAATGAATGTGAATGAGGTCCAATAGGATTCTGATGGGTTCAGTTACAACTGGGTTGTTGTTAATGAATCAAAAGATTCTTTATAGGAGAATTCTTTATTCATTTTGTATCTTTCCGTACCACTATTTCCAACAGATGCAGAAAAAGAGGTCTGTTCTTTACACGGTATTTCCTCTGGTATTTACGTTGCTCACACTGATTGCCGTAGCGGTAGGAGTTTGGCTTTGGGAAGATGGAAAACAAGAGAGACAAGCTGATTTATCCTATACCGCATCTGTACTTCAACGATATTTTGAACTCACCTTTTACCAAAGAGAATTGGGGCTTCTAACAGTAGGTCAGCGCATGCTAGATTTTCAGGATTCTGATGCAAATGATAGACGCCTGGAAGTTGCAAGAAATGCATTGACATTATACAATGAGTTTTTGGCAATTGGTTTGGCTGCACCCAATGGCCAACTCATGACATTCACGGGTGACACAACTGCCGGATTACCAGATTTGGCTTCCTCGCCTTTGACTCGAAGGTCATTTATGCAGACGCTTACGGCGAAAGGTCTGGTTATCGGGGAATCTTATTATTTCAGTCAGGTAAATGATTGGATCATGCCCATTCGGGTTCCTATTCGCGACGACCAGGGAGATCTATTGGCCGTCAACACTTCCGCCATACGATACGAAAGTCTCAATGAGGACTTAAGAAGTTTTGGTTTAAATGATCGATATCGGGTTATTCTGGAAAACAACTCATTTAACACAGTCCAGATATATTTTCCTATGGAAAGCGCTGACTACGAGCAATTAATAGGCAAACCATTTGGTCTTTTTGAGGGGTACTATTCCGATGTAGCCGATAAACTTAATTTTAGTGCTTTTCTTTCATTTGAAGATGTCGAAATAATCGGGGTGAAAGTTGAGCTTTCACAACTTGGTCAAGCGCTATACATAATTGTTGATAGAAGGATTCTATTCGAGAATTTCTGGATTCGATTTAGAATGGTGCTTGCCGCCTACATTCTGCTGGTGGGTGCCCTGATAATTGCCAATCGTTTTTTTACCAGAAAAGAGAAAAAGTATTTGGGAGAGATTGAGGCAGAGAGAGATTTTTCATCTGGGATAATCAAAGGAACACCGGCCATTATAATTGGAATCGATCCCTTTGGAAAGTGCGTTTTCATGAATCCTGGTGCTGAACATACCACTGGATATAGGGAAACGGATCTATTGGGGAAAGATTGGTGGAGGACGATTTATCAAGGGGATGCTTACCGACAAGTTGAGGATTTATATGCCAAAATGGAACTTGGTCCGGTTCGCGGGTTCGAGATGGTAAGTAACAATAAAGAGGGTGAGTTACGAATTATTTCATGGAATACACTCAACCTGTACAGCGAAGTGGGTGAGCTTACTGAGATAGTTGGGTTTGGCAATGATATAACAGATCTAAGAAAAATTCAGGATGAACTAAAGGAGTATACCGAAGAACTTGAAAAGCTAGTACAGAAAAGAACGCAGCAATTGGAATCTGTGAATGTGGAGTTGAAATCCCAAAACAGTGAACTTGAACTCAATAAATTTGAGTTGGAAGCTACACTGGAGGACCTAAAAAAAACACAAAACCGATTGGTTCAGGCCGAGAAAATGGCATCTCTTGGTGTTTTATCTGCCGGAATAGGACATGAGATCAATAATCCCCTCAATTTTATCCTAGGAGGTGTAAAGGGTCTAACCAACGAACTGGAGAAAGGTTCCAAGAGTCTGGCTGAGAAGACCAAACCTTTTGTGGAGGTGATAAATGAAGGTGTAGGACGTGCCTCACAGATTGTGAAAAGTTTGGGACACTTCAGTCACCAGGGGGGAGCTATGGATGATCACGTGGACCTACATGATATTGTTGAAAACTGTTTAGTAATCCTATCCAATAAGCTTAAGAATCATATTGTTATCAAAAAAGAATATGGAGGTGATCTGCCAGCAATAAGGGGTAGCTCGGGAAAATTGCACCAGGTATTTCTAAATGTCCTGTCTAATGCTGCTGATGCCATCAAGGATGAAGGTGAAATCACGATAAGGTCTAAGATTAAGAGCAAGACCGTCGAATTTGAAATTCAAGATTCCGGAATTGGAATCCCGAAGGATAACCTATCGAAAGTACTAGACCCTTTTTTCACCACTAAAGCGCCAGGAGAAGGAACCGGGCTTGGACTATTCATTACTCATTCAATCCTGGAGGAACATAATGGAACTTTGGAGATACAAAGCGTTGTTAATGATGGTACTAAAATTTTTATTAGATTACCATTAAACATTGATTCTTGAATCATCCGCTCGATGGAATCAAAAACAGAAATCACAGTACTATACGTCGACGACGAAGAGCCTAACCTCTTTCTATTCAAGGCGAATTTCGAGGATAAGTACAAAGTACTTACCGCAAAATCGGCAAAAGAGGCGCTCGAAAAACTCGATAGGCACCATGATAGAATCATCGTGGTCATCAGTGACATGCGTATGCCTGAGATGAATGGTGTTCAGTTCGTGGAGCTAGCGAAAGATCGGTACGAAAGAATCTATTACTATATACTCACTGGTTACGAGTACAACGATGAAATCGACCAGGCACTAAAGAAGAAGATTATACAGAAGTATTTTACCAAACCTTTTGACTCTGACGAGATTGATAATGCCATTCAATCTGCTGTCAGAAACGCCTCATAATTAACTTTCTCCGATGTTCAACCTTAACGGCAGGACTTCGGTTTTGCTACTAATTCTAATCACTCTCACCTATTCATGTAGAGATTTTACCCGATCCAAAGATCCCGAAAAGGAAGTTGCAAATCAGTATTGTGGCAGCTGTCATGCTCTACCACAACCTGATATCTTACCAAAAAAGAGTTGGAGGTTCTTGTTGTCTTACATGGGTCTATTTTTAGGTAAGAGAGATTTCGAACAGTTTGCTGATCAACCACCGGTAGTACTTAGAAACCTGCATTCCAAAGAGCAAGTTTTGAAGGTTTATGGATTAATTCCGGAACAGGATCTCCTGACAGATGAAGAATGGTTGACTCTTAAAAACTATTTCCTGAAACAAGCTCCGGAAAATCCAACACCCCAGGAGAATCATGTTCCTGTCACTGACTCCCTTGTTGGTTTCAAGTTGCATTCCCCTAAGGTTTCTGAATCAGCGAGGGTCAATACCATGGTACGTGTAGATGAAAATAATAGTCAGATACTTTTAGCCGACGCCGGATCGGCATCACTCACATTTTTCAATAGCGACCTGGTGGAGCAAGATATTCTGAAAGGATTTCCTTTAATCGTTGACTATTGGGTTGACGATACTGCTTATTTCTTTTTATCAATTGGGGACTTGATGGGTTCAAGCGTAAACATTCCCCGAGGTTTCTTATTGGAGAATAAGAAGCGAGCAAATACCCTGGAAAAGGGGAATCGACTGATGGGTTTGCTTCATAGGCCATCAGATTTTTTGATGGAAGATTTCAACGATGATGGTAGCAATGAGATCGTGATATGTCACTTTGGTGATTTTGTTGGAAAAGTTGTGCTTTACCAAAGAGTCTCAGGGCAGGTGAAAGAGCACAGTATAATTTCAAGTAGGCCGGGAGCAGTAAGGGTTGAATCATTTGACTTTAACAAAGATGGGCTTAAAGATCTGGCAGTTTTATTTGGTCATGAAAGAGAAAATATAACGCTCTTTTTAAATAATGGGGATTTAACATTTACGGAGAAACAGGTGCTTTCTATGCATTCTGCCTATGGTCATACCTATTTTGAGGTACAGGATTTTAACTCAGATGGGTACGCCGATTTTTTGGTAGCTAATGGGGACAGCGACGCCGATCCATATAACACGTTGAAGTATTATCATGGAATCAGGATATATCTTAACGACGGTAACAATTCTTTTGAGGAATCTTTCTTTTACCCCATGCATGGAGTTCACTTTGCCAAGGCCGCAGACTTTGACGGCGACGGCGATCTGGATATAGCCGCCAATTCTTTTTTCCCTGATTTCAACAATCCCAGTCCAGAGAAATTCACTTTTTTGGAGAATAAAGGTGACCTAAACTTTCAGGCCTTCACTCATCCGGAAACATATAATGGACGCTGGATGGTAATGGATGTGGGGGACTATGATGGAGATAACGATATCGATATTGTACTTGCGTCCGGATATTTACCTATTGGAATGGTGGTTAATCACATGGACGAATTCAATGAAATGCAAGAGACGGGAAAGTCTATGTTAGTTTTTGAGAACCTTCTTTTCGAATAGCTCGATTAACCTTTCTGACGATCAGTCGTGTCCCGCGGTCGTAATTGAAATAGCTCCACGCCCAATTAGTGAATACAACCACCCTGTTTCGGAAGTCCACTAATAGCATGAGGTGAACAAACATCCAGACCAGCCATGCAATAAACCCACCAATCTTCGCAAAGGGAAAATCCACCAGAGCCAGGTTTCTACCCACTGTGGCCATTGTGCCGAGATCTTTGTACTGAAAGGGTGACCACTTATTAGTATCTAGCGATCTATTGAAATTCTTTGCCAAATGTTTTCCTTGCTGCCCCGCCACAGATGCCAACATCGGGTGAGGAGACTCTTCTTTTGATTGAATCGCAGCTACATCTCCGATGGCGTATATCTGGTCCTTATTTATAATCCGGTTGAATTCGTCAACAGGTATGCGATCTCCTTTGGTCAGGTCGATATTTAAGCCTTTCACCGGACATCCCGTGACTCCTGCAGTCCATATGAGGTTGGTTGAATGAAAATTTCTCTTGTCCGTTTTTATCACTTCACCGTCAAAGTCTTTTACCATGGTATTTACCCAAACATTGACTCCAATTCGACGCAAAAACTCTTCCGATTTTCTGGAAGCATGATCACTCATGCTCGGTAGAACCTTACTGCCGGCTTCAACAACATGGATTTGCATTCTTCGAATATCGAGATCTGGATAGTCAGCAGGCAAGATATGGTGCTTAAGCTCACTCAAGGCACCGGCTAATTCCACACCTGTTGGACCAGCTCCGGCAATCACAAAGTTCATTAGCTTTTCTCTTTGTGAAAGATCATCGGTATTTAATGACTTTTCGAAATTTTGTAGAATAAGGCTACGCAGATCAATACTTTCCAGAAGACTCTTCATTGGCCATGAATACTTTTCTATATTTTTCATTCCAAAAAAATTCGATCTGGCTCCTGTAGCAATTATAAGGTGATCATAATTTAAGCTTCCGATTCCCGTAATAACAGATTTTTCATCAGGTCGAATTTCCAGAACCTCGGTCATACGAAAATGAAAATGAGGTCTTCCCTTAAATGTTTTTCGAATAGGATAGACTACACTGTCTGGCTCCAGACCGGCAGTAGCCACCTGGTACATCAGCGGTTGAAATGTGTGATAATTGTTTCTATCAAGAAGGACCACCTGAAACCGCTTTCGATTCAGGTTTTTGACAAATTTTAGGCCAGCAAACCCACAACCAATAACCACAATTCTGGGTAGATCCAATTCAGGTATATTCATCTTGAAATTGTTAGTTGAATTTATTGCTTCTCCTTTCATACAATAGAGTGTCTCTCCATTTACCGTCCAGTTGACCAATTTTTTCCCTGTAACCGATTTTTCGGAAACCGAACTTCTCATGGAGGTTCACACTTGCTACGTTCTCAGGGAACATCGAGGAGTGAAGTGTCCAGATACCGTTTTCCTCGGATGATTGGATGATTTCCGTCAATAGTGCGCTCCCAACCCCTTGACCTGATTGAGAGGGATCCACATACACGCTGACTTCCCCAACTCCACCATATACACATCGGTCTGAAACAGGAGATAGCGCAGCCCAACCAAGTAGAGTTTGATTCTGGCGAGCTACCCATCGGGAATGATCGAGATGACTTTCATCCCAGGACTTCCACGAGGGTACAGTCGTTTCAAAAGTCGCTAAACGGGTTTCTAAACCTAATCGGTAGATGTTTGCAACCTGGTCCCAATCCTTTTCGCTAAAGGTGTCAATGACATATTCCATTCTCTATATCCAGGGTATAGCTAAGTTAATATGCCTGAAAGTGAACAAATAACGTCCGTGATTCCAAGTAAATCAAGTGCATTCCTCCCGACTTAGCACTATGAAACTGTAACCAAATTTCACTCTGGTAATTATTCCTATTTTTGCCGGATTGTCATAAATCAAATTTTTTGGATGCGAGAGATAAATGAGTTTTTGAGTATTGTCGATGGATACATTGGAGGGTCAGATTGGTTTGTGTACTTGCTACTGGGAACAGGTCTGTTTTTCACTATTTATCTCGGGTTGCCACAACTAAGGTATTTTGGTTTTGCCTTAAAAGTGGTTCGTGGAAAATTTGATAAGAAAGACGACGAAGGAGATGCCTCTCACTTCCAGGCGCTGGCAACAGCTTTGTCGGGAACTGTAGGTACAGGAAACATTGGCGGTGTTGCACTGGCTGTTCATCTGGGAGGACCTGCAGCACTTTTCTGGATGCTGGTTACTGCGTTTTTAGGGATGACTACAAAATTTGTAGAGGTTACCCTTTCTCATAAATACAGGGAGAAGACACCTGAAGGACTAATGTCCGGAGGTCCCATGTATTATATGAAACACCGACTGAACATAAAAACGAAATCAGGGAAGGTAATCAACACCGGTATTTGGATGGGATCCCTATTTGCTTTTGCAACTATTCTCAGCTCATTTGGAACAGGAAGTCTTCCGCAAATCAACAATATTGCAAATTCACTTTTCACCACTTTTGGGATTAAACAATGGATCAGTGGTCTCATTCTCTCCGTTGCTTTAGCTCTTGTCATTCTAGGAGGTATCAGGCGTATCGTTAAAGTGACGGAGAAGCTGGTACCATTTATGGCTATCGTCTATTTTCTTGGGGCACTTTCGGTAATTCTCTATAATCTGGAAAACGTCGGACCTTCATTTGTTGCCATCTTCAGTGATATTTTCACAGGGAGTGCAGCAATGGGTGGCTTTCTGGGAGCGAACCTGGCGTTTGCATTTAATCGAGGTGTGAACAGGGGTCTTTTCAGCAATGAAGCAGGACAGGGATCAGCACCTATTGCTCATGCCGCGGCCAAAGCACATGAGCCAGTATCCGAAGGGATGGTAGCCATACTGGAACCGTTCATCGATACTATTGTAATCTGTACCATTACCGGGCTTGTTCTTCTTTCATCTGGAGCATGGTCCAAGAAATATGAAAATGAATTTCAGTATTCCGATGTGATCATTGTTCAAGGCAATTATAACGAGTCGGATGAATCAGACAAGGCAGCAATACGCCAACATATTATTGGAAAGAAAAGTGTACCTCTTTTCGACGGAGAGTTGCAGGTTGAAGCAGGTACAATAATCAGTGATGTTACCATCATCGCCTCAGAGTCATTTGCCGAAAACGTCACCATATCGGATGAAGGAATCCCATATACCGGGAGTATTCAAGTCATTGAAGGTTCCATTGCTTCGGATGTCTTTCTGACTATTAGAGGAAAATCGTTACTCCACAGCGCACCATTAACAACTGTGGCCTTTAATGAAGGCTTCTTTGGTGAATACGGTCAATACATTGTCTCTATTGGTCTTTTACTTTTTGCTTTTTCTACGGCTATCAGCTGGTCGTATTATGGTGGTAGGGCTACCAATTTTCTTTTTGGTTTTAAGTACATCATATACTATCGAATGATTTATGTCGTGGGGTTCTTTCTAGCGTCATTTGCAGACACAACGATCATATGGACTTTAGCAAATATTACTATAGCCTTAATGACTATTCCTAACCTTATTGGGTTACTGATATTGAGGAAAGAAATGAAAGAAACTGTCACCAAATACTGGGTGGACTTTAAGAAAGAATGGCCGGATGAAAAGACACCTTAAGAGTTGTCCGACAGTGTTGTTCCTAGTTTAGTTGAAACTTCTTCCATTTTTCTCAAAATGGTCTTCTTGTCTCTTCTGCGAACTAACTCATGTTTGGATCCATCTTGAAACTTTATGAAGGCGGCATACTCCTTAAATCGTTCGGTATTCACATGCCCACCATGTGATGTCATAAGACGAGCCATTGGTACCTCGTTGATATAGATTTTCTCTATTTGGGAAGGGAAGGGTTTTGATCTTCCAAATTTAAATCCCAGTATCCAGTAGTACTCGCCCCATTCCTGCTTAGAAGGATTTATTTCGAAAATGATCCTTGCGGACCAGATTGCAGGAAGAATTGGTGAAAGGAACAATCCGATTCCAACAAAAGTGATCTTTCCGGTGTATAAGAATAGATAACGGTAGATGAAAAATAAGCCTAATGAAACAACCAATGTAAAGGTTGATGGTATCAATCGGCCGTTGTCAATTCTTACTACCTTCATGGTCTGGGTTTCAACAAGTGTATATATACATTTTATTTTTCAGTTAAAGAACTTTCGGTATACTGAAGTGTTATTTAGAGGCATATGACAATGGAACTTGGTCTTTTTCCGTTAAATCTTGTTGCCTTTCCGGGGGAGAAGTTAAACCTTCACGTCTTTGAGCCCAGGTACAAGCAACTTATCAACGATTGCATCGAACAAAAGTGCAACTTTGGAATTCCTTCGTATGTGGATAATAAAATCGAATGCGGGACTGAAGTTGAAATCCTCGAAATCACCAAAACTTACCACGACGGGAGAATGGATATTCGTACAAAAGGCCTGAACCCGATACGAATTGTTAGTTACGAAAACCCGTGGAAGGATCGACTATACGCCGGTGGTATGGTTGAGGTCATGCAATACGATTTTAAAGAAGATGGTGATTTCAAAATTCGGATTGTGGACTTGGTGAAAGAACTGTTCTCTTGGTTGAAGACAGAAGACAAGGTACATGTTGATCTCAACACACCTTTGAACGAATTTATTCACAAAATTGGGCTAACTCCCCCTGAAGAATATGAACTTCTAATCATGCCTTCAGAAAGAGAGAGGCAGATGTATGTGATAGAGCATTTGAAGAAAGTACTGCCCGTACTTGAACGTGCAGAGAAGGCAAGAGAAAGGATCAATCAAAATGGTCATTTCAAAAATCTTGACCCTCTGAATTTCTGATTCTTCATTAATTTACATTTATGGAAATAACCGGATTCGGTGTAGCATTACTTTTTATAGTTGGTGGTTCGCTCTTCCTGGTAGCCACCCTTACGTTTGGCAAGTTGATACGACCTAACCGACCGAATGAGGAGAAACTTTCTACCTATGAGAGCGGTGAAGAACCTGTTGAAGGCGCTTGGGGCCTGTTTAATGTCAGATTCTATGTAGTTGCACTGATCTTTCTCTTGTTTGAGGTAGAGTTGGTGTTTCTTTTTCCGTGGGCTACCATTTTCGGAGATGCGTCCTTGATAGAAGGAACGCAGGGACTTTGGGGTTGGTTTTCATTAACCGAAACCGTAATCTTTATTTGTTTACTAGCTGTGGGGTTGGTATATGTTTGGGCTAAGGGAATGCTTAACTGGGTTAAACCTGTTCGGGAGTCAAAAGAAATTCAATCAAAAGTGTCAGATTCCATGTACGAAGAAGTGAATAGGAAATATCAATGAAGGGCTTACTTGATCAGCAACTTACTCAGGGAGGCGTAATCGTCACCAAGTTTGAAGATCTTATCAATTGGGCCAGGCTCTCAAGTCTATGGCCCATGGGCTTTGGATTGGCCTGTTGTGCCATCGAAATGATGAGTACCATGACCTCCGGCTATGATATGGATCGATTTGGCATTCTTCCACGTCCGTCACCTCGCCTTTCTGATGTTATGATTGTGGCAGGTACAGTAACCTTCAAAATGGCTGATCGGGTAAGGCGGTTGTATGAACAGATGCCAGAACCCAGATATGTGATATCCATGGGATCTTGTAGTAATTGCGGGGGGCCTTACTGGGAACATGGATATCATGTTGTCAAGGGGGTAGACAGAATTATCCCCGTGGATGTTTATGTGCCCGGCTGTCCACCAAGGCCGGAGGCTCTAATTGGAGGATTCATGAAGCTCCAGGAAAAGATCAGGGGAGAATCAATTGTTAAACCAAAAGCTTTGGAAGCTTTATTGGATCAGGAAAACAGTGGAGCTTGATCAGATAAAAGATAAATTATCAGTTGCCGTCCCAGGGTCAATTATTGGTGAGGATCAAAACAGTACTCCATATACCTTACAAATTGATCCTACCCAAATAAAAGCTGTCTGCTATTGGCTCAGGGATACCGAAGAGGTATACTTCGATATGTTATCATGTCTGACCGGCATTGATAATGGAGTGGAGTCCAATAGCATGGAGGTTATCTATCACCTGTATTCGATACCCTACAACATTCAACTGGCGCTAAAAGTGATAATCGATAGAAGTGAGCCAAAAATTGATTCCGTTAACGAAATCTGGAAAACTGCGGATTGGCATGAAAGGGAATGCTATGACTTGTTAGGAATTCACTTTGAAGGACATCCTGATCTCAGACGTATTCTTCTTCCTGAAGATTGGGAAGGGCATCCATTGAGAAAAGACTACCAGGAGCAGGATAAGTATCATGGTATTAAGGTGGACTACTGATGGATAAGGTGCAATACATATATCACCCGGATCACCTAAAAAACTCTGAACCTCTAGTTAATACAAGCGAGGATCTTGAGGCGGGTGAGATGATTGTCAACATCGGACCTCAACACCCATCTACACACGGTGTGTTGAGGTTGGAAACCATCACCGACGGAGAAATAGTTAAAGATGTTATTCCACACCTGGGCTACCTGCATAGGTGTTTTGAGAAGCATGCCGAGGCCATGCCTTACAATCAGACTATTCCATATGTAGACCGTATGGACTATGTGGCAGCCATGAACAATGAACATGCCTACGTAATGGGAGTTGAAAGGATGTTAGGAATTCAGGACAAGGTTCCTAAGCGTGTAGAGTATATACGGGTTTTGGTGGCGGAACTAAATCGAATCGCTTCTCATTTCATTGCCCTTGGCACTTATGGTCTGGATATTGGAGCATTCACGCCATTCCTGTGGGTGATGCGAGACAGAGAGCATATCCTCCGCTTGTTGGAGTGGACTTGTGGTGCGAGAATGCTGTATAATTATATCTGGATTGGAGGCTTGTTTTATGATTTACCTGTCGGATTTGAGGAGCGATGCAAGGAGTTTAGCAAATACCTTGCTCCCAAACTTGACTACCTTGAAGACCTACTGGTTTCAAATAAGATATTTATAGACCGAACGGCAAAAGTTGGAACCCTCCCCTTAAAGAGGGCCATCAATTATGGAATTACGGGACCGACTCTTCGTGGCTCGGGCTTACGATTTGATCTTCGAAAAGTGGATAATTACAGCATTTATGGAGAATTGGATTTCGACATACCCATCGGTGAAGGAAAAATGGGAGAGAAAGGTGACTGTTGGGATCGAACCTGGGTGAGAATGCAGGAGTGCCGGGAATCCCTTAAAATTATTGATCAGTGCCTAGATAAACTGAAGGGTGATTATAAGCGAACAAGAGACTTTGATCCGAGGGCTCATGTACCAAAGAAAATAAGACCTAAAAAGCAGGACCTATACGCTAGAGCCGAGAATCCCAAAGGTGAGTTGGGGTTCTTTTTCCGTTCAGACGGTTCGGATATCCCATTTCGTTGCAAAGCGAGAGGGTGTTCATTTGTGAATCTTTCAATACTCCGGGAGCTTAGCCAGGGAGTCATGATTTCCGATCTTATTGCAATCATTGGTTCCTTGGACATTGTCATGGGTGAAGTAGATCGTTAGCATTTTTTTGGAGATACTTTTCCCAATCCTTTGCGGAAATTTTATCTTCAGGTTCTAATACAGCCATCATGATACCTATACTGTCTTCCTCACAAATTCGTGCTTGCGACGAATACACCATCGAGAATGGATCAATCACATCACTTGAGCTCATGGAACGTGCAAGCATGTCATTCACCAATAAGTTCAGACAACTTTATGATGATAGTTATCGGATCATCATTATTGCCGGAACCGGGAATAACGGAGGGGATGCACTTGCTATCGCAAGACTTTTGAAGCAGAAACATTACAAGGTCAGAGCTTATGTCGTCGGAAGCATGGAAAAAGGTACACCGGACTTCCAGGCGAACAAGGAAAGGTTTAAGGATCATATTCAGCACATAGAAAAGGAAGAAGACTTCCCAAAAATCGAACGTAGGGATGTGATTGTGGATGGGATATTCGGATCGGGTCTTAGTAGACCGATTACGGGATTGATTGCTGATTTGATCTCACATCTCAATGATTCCCTTGGTCAAATTGTGGCAGTTGATGTTGCTTCCGGACTTTTCTCGGATAAGCACGTTGAGGATGGAGCTATTGTGAAACCCGATGTAACACTAAGCTTCCAGCTACCTAAGCTAGTTTTTTTTCTACCGGAGGCGGGACAATTTGTGGGTGATTGGTATGTCATCCCCATAGGGCTCGATCAGAATTTTATCCAAAGCCAGGAAACCAGTTTTTATTTGCTTGAGGCTGAAGATGTGAGTAAGTACCCGAAACGGAGGCATCGTTTTTCTCATAAAGGGGAATTTGGTAGACTACAATTGGTATGTGGAGGTAAAGGAAAAACCGGGGCTGCTGTTCTTGCCGGCCGATCCGCTTTTCGCTCCGGAGTTGGACTTCTTTTCGCTTTGGTACCTCAGGTTGCTCAGGATCTCTTTCACCATTTGCTGGTGGAAGGTATGACAATGGAAACGAAAGATTCGGATTTTATTAGCCACATATCTGTTGAAGATGGGATAAATGCGATTGGATTAGGTCCTGGAATGGGTACCAATGAAGAAACGAGGAAGGCATTTCGACAATTTCTAGAATCAAACGACAGTCAAAGTCTCATTCTTGATGCAGACGCATTAAATATCTTAGGCTTAGATAAGGATTTATTGAAGCTTCTACCCGCTGGAACAATTCTAACACCTCATCCTGGGGAGTTTGAACGATTAGTAGGTGATTGGGCAGACGATTTTGGGAAACTTCAAAAACTACAGGAGCTTTGTAGGGAATATAAGCTGAATGTCGTTTTGAAGGGATCTCATTCAGCGATTTGCGATCCGGAAGGTAATATTATTTTCAATGATACTGGAAACCCTGGTATGGCAACAGCTGGTTCTGGGGATGTACTATTTGGTATGGTAAGCAGCCTTGTCGCGCAAGGTATTTCTTCTTCAAAAGCGTTATTGCTGGGTGTGCATGTTCATGGGAAAGCCGGTGATATCGCTGCCGAAAAGTATGGAGAAAGGTCGTTGATAGCTTCAGACATTATTGATGCAATCCCTGAGGCTTTCGAAAAACTATCTAAATAAACCCATTTTTTCTTTGTTGGTAAATACAAGTGATGATCCTGGGCTTAACTTGCTAAAAATCAATTAAATAGTAGAATAATTCAATATTCTACTAGAATTCATTACTGTCAATTAGCAATTTGTTAACCTATCTTAACGGTGGATTTGGTCAAAAATTTCACTATCTTCCTAAAACATTGGTATTTTTTTTGCGTACTTTGAAGATACATGCAACTCAAGGGAAAGATCATATTGATTGTTTTCGTGGCATTCTCGTTACAGGGATTGGCTCAGAATGGTTTTGGTCTGTCTTCCAATAGCCAGGATCAAAATGACTTTGCTGCAAAAATTGAGTTGTTTCCTAATCCCGCCGTTGACTATGTGATAGTACAAATCACGAACAATGAACTTCGGAATCCTGAAATCGAATTGCGCAGCATGATTGGGAACCAACTGCGTGTTGATGTTGAGAAGATTTCCAATGACAAATACCGCGTTCCACTAAAGGATTTTGCCAGTGGATATTACTTCCTTATTGTTAAAGACGAATATTCTCGTTTTAAGAAAGCCGTCAAGTTCCTTAAGCGCTAATCTTTTCTACTGATTTCTATACTTATTAAAAATCGCTTCGTATTTAGCAGCTAGCTCCTGCTCATTAAATGCCCTGAACGCCCGGATGATTTCGTTGAGCATTACTATACGTTTTTGATTTTCAAACTGATCCGACACCTTCAAATTTGCATATCCTTCCAACCATGATTCAGCGCGTTGGCTAACGGTTTCGGCAATTTCTACCGCCTCGTCGCGAGCGCCTACTTGCAGCAACATGGCTACATGATAGACAGAAAAGATATCATATGGGATGTTGTAGTCTGGTATGACTGCAAGTGATTTCAGAAGAACTTCTTTCGCTCTTTCCTCATCACCTTCTCTAATTAATTCACGAGCCAATGTATTGAAGGCCGATCGGTGACTCAGGCAAAAATTTCTATAATCCTCCGAGTGGTATACATCAGGATCATCCAGACCTTTCCAGTGAAAGTTATTCATCAGGTTGTCATACATGATCTCGGTGTTTACCAAAAAATCGTTGCCGTCGTAACGGATAGGGGCAAGGCGATAAGTAATACCTTCCTGGATCACGTGCTGCTTGATGCTGAAGTTCAAAGCATTCAATGAGGTATTATTGAAATACATTGGACGCTCAAAGTTAGTGTTGAGCATCAGATCAATAATGGCAAGATCTTTTTTCTCCAGTCCACCTCCTTTAAGGCTCCACACCAAGCGATCTGTTTTGTACCTGTTTAGTTTACCATTTTCGTCATTTAACCAGCTTAATTCTCCTACTTTGCCGGCATTCACATTAAGGAACATGTCCTTCGTAGGGAGCAGGTTATAAGAGCCACCAGCTTGGGTGGCTAGTCGGATTCGTTGGTCATCCTGGCGGACAAGATCTAAGTACGTGCGAGCATTCATTGTGCCCTGAATAGATCGCTCCTGGATGAATGGTAGGTAATCATTAGGTCCACCTTGGACGTAATGATCCATCGTTAGGCTAAACGGTAGTGCCTTCGACTCATAGGCATCTCGCATCATTTGCTCAATGTACCAGTCCGTATTGAAATAGCTTAACACGATTACACGTACGTCTGTACGATGGCCCAGTACTTCCTGAGCGAACCATAAAGGAAAAGTATCGTTATCACCGCCCGTAAATAAAATGGCATTTGGTGCGCAGGAATCAAGGTAATTCTTTGCTGACTCAATAGAAAAGTAGCGCCCGGAACGATCATGATCGTCCCAGTTTTCCGCAGCCATAAGAGTAGGGATGGTGAGGCAGAACACGGTCGCAATGACGGCGGAAATCTTGTTTTGTTTTATGAACCTGGATAAAGCATCATTTATGGCCAGCACACTCAAACCGATCCAGATCGCGAAAACGTAGTAGGATCCTGCGTAAATGTAATCTCTCTCCCTGGGTTCGATGGGAGGGGAATTTAGATAAAGCACCAAAGCCGCTCCCGTTAAGAAAAACAATAACAAGGTCACCCAGAAATATTTATTGTCTTGACGGAATTGAAAGAACATACCAATCAATCCGAATAAGAGCGGTAACCCGAAATATATGTTACGACCCTTGTTTTCTTCTATATCAATCGGCATTTCCTCAAAGGCACCAGCCAATCCGACCCAATTGGCATCCTGGATATCCGATTCGCGGCCCGAAAAATTCCACATGAAGTATCTGAAATACATAGTCCCCAGCTGATGACGAATCATATAATAAAGGTTGTCAGCAAATGAAGGTTTTTCTCCTTGCCGCAATCCAGTTACTGCCCGGTATCGGTTTTGATGCGACCCATCAGGGCTCTTACTATACATTCTGGGAAGAATGGTTGTATGTGCAGGATCGTATATGTAATCAATTTTATAGTCTTTGATGACGTACTTATCCTCACCCTTCATGTACACAGGGGCTCCTTGACGCTGTTCTTGCAACTCCGCTGTATAATACTGGCCTTTAAATAAGGGTCTACTTCCGTATTGCTCTCGTTTCAGGTAAGAAACGTAGGTCATGATGTCTTCTGGATTATTCTCATCAATTGGAGTATCATAATTTGATCGAATGAGGACGATACCATAGCTACAATACCCAATCATGATGAAAGCGAAAGAGACCATGGCCGTATTGAGAATGACTTTTTTCTTTTGAATCGAGTAGTATATCAGGTAGACAATTGCACCGATAAAAATGATTCCGAAGAAGATCGCTCCAGACGCGAAGGGAAGACCCAGGGAATTGACAAAGAAGATTTCAAAGCTTCCGATTAAAGAAGCCATTCCAGGAATGATACCAATCATAATGGCAATGATGATTGCACCCCCCACCGCTAGTGTTAATATCACACCATTCCGGGTAATTTTTTCTGCAAACCTGAAGTAAACAATCAAGGCAAGAGCTGGTATTGTAACCAGATTTAGCAAGTGAACCCCGATCGAAAGGCCCATCATGTAGGCGATCAAAATGAGCCATTTATTTTGATCAGATCCATCTGTAATTGTTTCCCATTTCAATATCGCCCAGAAAACAAAAGCAGTGAAAAAGGAAGACATAGCGTACACTTCTGCCTCAACTGCAGAGAACCAGAAAGAATCTGAAAACGTAAAAGCAAGGGCTCCCACCAGTCCGGCACCCATGATGGCCAGTGTCTCCCCAAGTGTTTCTTCCCCAGCCACGGATTTCAATATTTTTCTTGCGAGGTGGGTAATACTCCAGAAAAGAAATAAGATGGTAAATGCGCTACTCAGTACACTCAGCATATTCACCCAGAATGCTACGCTTTCCACGTTGTCACCGGCGAGCATACTGAACATTCTTCCAATCAGGAGAAAAAACGGAGCTCCAGGAGGGTGTGGAACCTCGAGTTTGTAGGATGTGGCAATAAATTCTCCACAATCCCAATAGCTCGCCGTAGGTTCAACAGTAAGTGAATACACTACCAGTGCGATCACGAATGATATCCAACCTGTAATAATGTTTATCTTCTGATATTTCATGCCGATGTGAGGCTTATTAAATGCCGAAGGCGAAATTAGTAATTAATGGATAATAAACCGTTTAGGATAATAGTGGTTGACTTTTTTTAACAACCCCGGATTCACCAAAAGAAGACTCGCTCTATATTTGAGCATGGCAAATTCAGAATCAATAGTAAAGGAGTTGTTGGATTCCCTTCCTCAGGAGGGAACTGTGGAGTACATTTCTATCCGGCCTAAAAGAAGGTCAATGCCGGAGGAAGTTTCTGAGGTTCTTGCAGGCGAAAATGGTCTGGAAGGGGACCACTTCGCTTCAGAGTATAGTGACAAGAGGCAGGTAACTTTAATCCAGAAAGAGCACCTGGATGCAGTGGCTTCAATCCTTCAAAAAGATAAAATTGATCCATTGTTGACCAGGAGAAATATCGTTGTAAGTAAAATTAACCTGCTGGCATTGCGGAATCGTAAATTTCAAATTGGCGACGCCATACTTGAATTTACCGGCGATTGTTATCCCTGTTCCCGGATGGAGGAAAACCTTGGAGCGGGTGGATATAATGCAATGCGCGGGCATGGAGGGATTACGGCAAGAATAATCAAGCCGGGTTTTATTCGATTGAGCAGTAAAGTCAAAATGCTCAAAGACTAGTCATAGACCATGATGTAGAAAACCAGCCAAATGAAATAGAATAGAATGTAACTGGAAGAGACTATATATACCGAATACTTCCATTTCTTTCCGCTGAGATAAAAAACCCCTACAATTAAGATAAACCAGTAAAACAATTCGAAAACATTGAGCGACTTCAGGGGATAATGCAGTCTTGGATTTGCTGCCGTATAATCCACCAGGTTAATCAGTGACAATGGATAAAACGCAACAATGTCTTGATAGGTAGGATCTCCCCCCCAATTTAGAAACCATATGAATTTGATGAATTCCGGAAGCAGAAAAACCAGCTCTGAAAACATTACCCAACGCCAAAGTTGAGCGTAGGTTACCCGATAACCGAACATGAAACATCCAACCCAAATGATAAATGCTGTAAGGGTAAACTTCCATGCCAGGAAGAAAGGAACACTTAGATACTGAATGCCAAAAAGAATATCAAATACCCACATTTGGCCTTGTTCCTGAAGAATTTCGAAGGCAGCAATATCCGCGATGACAAATGTTCGTTTAAGTAAAAGGAGACAGATGTATACCAGCGTAATCGTTACAAAAAATATCTTAGAATCGAACTGGTACCAGTTTTCGAAGAATTTGTCCCTGTTTTGTGCGAGTACTTGCATGAATTTTTCGAAGCTACGTTGCATATATATGACAAGCAAAATTTATTTTGGAATGAAAGTTGAAGGAGTGGCGTTTAATTGTTGATCGGAATGCGCAGATATTTAATAGTTGTCCTATTTCTTTCCCCATTCATACTCTTCAGTCAGGGCTGGAAGGGCGAGTTGGATAGTACTAGCAATCTTTTGCTCAAGAACAGGTATGTAGAGATTGAAGCTACCCAGGCCATGCATGACATGTATAACATGAACTTTGATCGTGCGGCCAGGCAATATAACTACCTGAAAAAACTCTATGGTTGGCACCCACTTCCGTTTTTCCTGTTAGGTCTAAACGAATGGTGGAGGCTCATGCCATACGGAATAACTGAAGAGACTCCCTGGGATGATTCGTTCCTGGCGTTCATGGATACATCGGAAGTGCTAGCTAAGAGATTGTATGAGGAGGTTCACGAATTGGAAGGTGCTTTCTTCCTTTCGGCGGTCTATGCTTTTAAAGGGCGACTCTACTCTGACAGAGGAGATTACGTTAAGGCCGCAGTAGCGGGTAAGAAATGTCTGAAATACCTGGAAATAACAAGGGGAAATTCCGAGTTCAGTCCTGAGATCTTATTTGGCGATGCTCTGTTCAATTATTATGCGAAATGGATTCGAGAGCACTATCCATATCTGAAACCATTGATGGCTTTCTTTCCTGATGGGGACAAGGAGTTAGGCGTGGAGCAACTTAAGGAGACTGCAAGAAACGCATTTTATTCACGTACTGAAGCCCAGTATTATCTTATGCGAATCATGTACGCGGAAGAAGGTGATTTACAGGGGGCGCTACAGATAGCCAGGTACTTGCATGAGCAATATCCGAATAATGCTTATTTCCATCGATTCTTTGTACGGCTGACCTACCAAAAAGGTAACTTCAAAGAAGCAGAAAAAGAGAGTCTGGAAATCATCAATCGCTTGGACATGAATTGGCCAGGATACGAATGGAATTCAGGAAGATATGCTGGATTTTTTCTTGGGCACATCTACGAGGTTTATAAGAAACCTGACCTTGCCATGAAGTACTATAAGTACGCGATTGAATACGGAGAATTGGCGGGTACAACGGATGCTGGCTATTATTTGTATTCACACATCCATGTAGGAGAAATATTGGAAGAAAAGCAGCAATACGAAGAGGCGATGGAGTACTACAAGAAGATAAAGAGGATCACGAAGAGAAAGCATCCAGCGAATAAGAGGGCGAGACAACGCATGGACCAGTTGAAGGCTCGAGCTTGAGGGCACCTCATTTTAAGACACTCTGGAAAGCATCTAACCATAGATGTTTATTGACTTCCACACTATATTTTTCTACGACTGTTTGTCTACCAGCTTTTCCCAACCTTTCTCGTTGATCAGGATTTTCAATGAGTAGGGTGAGTTTTTCCACCCATTCGGCCTCTGTCGATGCAAGAAATCCATTTTCACCATCCTGGATGATGTCCTTATTCACCCCAACCGGTGACATGATAGTGGGAATGCCTAAAGCCATGTATTGGAGACCTTTCATTCCGCATTTACCTTGAGTCCATGAATTATCAGGGAGTGGCATTATGCCTATGGCGAGTTCAGAAAGGTCATCTACTTCCGTATCCGCTTTCCAGGAGATTCCTTGAATACCAAGGTCGGAATTTCGGTAGGTTGGATCACCGATAAGCTTAAAGTAGACTCTATCAATGTAAGTTTCCTTTATTTTGGTTAAGACCGTGATTAGTGTTTCAAAGTGTTTTAATGTAGAAAAGGAGCCGGTCCATCCAATACATATTCTTTCTTGTTCGTATTCCACTGACTTGTCATATGATGCCATATCAATCGTGCTGGGAATGATTTTCACATTACTCTGAAATCTTCTTGCATATGATTCGAGGTATGTATTTCCTACTAGCACAAGATCAGTGAATTCAATAATCTTTTCAGTCTTCCCCGGATTCTTAAGTAGGTTAAATAATCCCTGATTTGGATTTTTATCCATAAGCCAGATGGCATCGTCAAAGTCGTATATAATTTTTATTGATGATTTAGCCAGCCATTTTTCAATAAATGTTCCGAAAAAGAAGGCATCGCGGTAGATGTAAACGATGTCAAATTCCTTAACTCTCAATAAGTCTCTGATTCGTCTGACTAAAGCGCTAATGCCAATAATTATTTTCCGAAGTGTGCTGCCGTTGTAAAATAAGTAGTCGCTTTTTTTATCAGGAAGCAGAGGTGAAAACGTACAATTAAATCCAATTTCAATCAAATACTGTAGGTACTGTTCATGACGATATCGTTGTCCTGGAGAGCGATTTTTTCTGTGAAGGGTGAGAAATAGTACCTTTGCCATTCCTTTTTTTGACTAGGGCAAATCAACAAAAAATTGAATAAGGCGCAAGGAAATTTGGTGGAGGAATTCTTCGATTCTCATGCAGAGGAGTATCGGAGAAAGTATATGGGCGATGATCAGTTTTACAACTATTTCTTTTTCGAAAGAATGGAAGCAGCTACTGTTGGGATGAGTTTTGATGGTAAAAGAATACTGGATATTGGATCCGGTACGGGAGGATTATATGACTATCTTGTTGAATCCGGAGCAAGCTTTTCTGAATATGTCGCACAGGAGATATCAAAAGGTATGCTGAGTCAAAGTAATGTTCCCGAATCGAATAAAATTTGTGGTGATTTCCTTGATTTGAAATTCAGTGAAAAATATGATTATGTCTTCATGCTGGGCGTGACTACATACTTGGATGAGGTGATTTGTAAGCAGTATTTCCAGAAGGTCTTAGGTATTTTAAAACCTGAAGGAAAGTTCATTGTAACTTTCACTAACAAAAACTCACTGGATATAGGTATCAGAAACTTCCTCAAACCCCTCATTTCACTATTTGCTGGTGATAACAGAATTATTTCACAAAGTTTTAGTTCCTCCTATTACTCCGTGGACGACATAATGAAACTTTTCGATGATCGTTTCCGGATTGAAAAACTTGTAGGATTGAATCATACCTTTTTTCCAGTGAGTAGAATGGTCCCGGGTATTTCAGTTCGACTGGCACGAGTTATTCATAAGTTTTCTGAAACTGACTCAAAGCGGTTTTTAAGTAGTGATTTACTGGTTAAGTTGATAAAGGATGGGGATTAAGGATTTAATTGTAACACCGATATACCTAATTCTTTTTGTCACGCTGGCTCTCTGGATTCGTCCTTTTTTATCTACACCTCATACAAGATTGTTTTTCCTTCCAGCCTTGTCCGCAAAGTTTTTGGGTGCCTTAGCTTTGGGTCTAATCTATCAGTTTCACTATGGAGGAGGGGATACGTTCAATTTCTGGACTCACGGAAGTAGGTGGATTTGGGAGGCTTTTCAAGATAATCCCTTAATAGCATTTAAAATGCTTTTTGATGGGGGCGGTACTCTAAATGCTTCGACCTTAGAGTATAGCCAGCATATTTGGTATTACAGGTCGCCAAGTTCATACTTTATCGTACGACTGGCTTCTTTTTTTGATTTCTTCACCTTTCATACCTATAGTTCCACGGCTTTGTTCTTTGCACTATTCAGTTTTAGTGGATCATGGGCCTTATTTTCACTTCTCTGTAAAGAATATCCTTATGCCACTAAGTATCTTGCGGTTGGAATTCTTTTCCTACCCTCTATTGTACTATGGGGTTCTGGTATACTTAAAGACACCATAACATTTGGTGCCTTTTGTTGGTTGATTTGGTCTGTTTATTCATTGATAGAGCTTCGAAAAAAAAACCTTAGCATATGGTTAGTTCTAATCATTTCTGGTTATCTAATAGTTAAGATCAAATTGTATATTATGGTTGGTCTTTTACCTGCCTTTCTAGTTTGGAGATTATACTCTTATGCAATTAAGGCTAGGAAATTCGTCAACAAAATAGTTCTTCTTCCAACGATAACCCTAATCCTAGGAGTGTTAGGATTTGGTTTAAGCCAGTGGTTAACTGATGAATCCTCATTATGGAAAATTGATAACATTGCAGAGAGAGCTGCTATCACCGCCTATGACATTAGATTTGGATGGGGTGCTCGTTTGGGTGGTGATGGTGGATATTACTTAGGAGAGTTGGACGGAACATGGGAAAGTATGATGAGATTATTTCCATCTGCGGTGAATGTATCCTTATTTAGACCATATCTGTGGGAGGCAAGAAATCCTTTTATGCTCTTGGCTGCCCTGGAAGGATTTGTACTATTAATTTTATCCATATCCTTTTTACTGAAGCGAAGTAGGCGTAAAGTGATAACAAGAGATGCCTTTCTAATGTTTTGTTTGGTATTTACAATTTTTTTTGCATTCGCTATTGGAGTCAGTACCTCAAATTTTGGCACTTTGATCCGATACAAGATACCCATGCTATTAACAATTGGGATATTACTATCAATTTCAAAAGATAAACAGCAATCAGTTGGGGAAAAATTACTTCGAGAATCTTGATGGCTTACGATTTCTAGCCTTTTTTTCAGTTTTTCTGGCTCATTGTTTCTACTCTGAGCAACCATACATCTTCGATTCTAATGTTTATAAAACATTTAGATTTTATGGCCATCTTGGAATATTTGGGGTGAATTTTTTCTTTGTACTGAGTGGCTATTTAATTACTTGGCTATTGATTCGGGAGTACGACCAGAAGGGTAGAATCAATTTGAGAAATTTTTATGCAAGAAGAATCTTACGAATTTGGCCCTTGTACTATGCTGTTGTCTTTATTGGATTCGTACTCGTTCCCTATGTTCAGCGTTATATACTTGAAAACGACTACACTGAAAATGCTGCGTTATGGCCTTACATTATTTTTGTAAATAATTTTTTTGGAGAACCCAACACCGCAATATTAGGTGTACTTTGGTCAATTGCCATAGAGGAGCAATTTTACCTGTTTTGGCCAATTTTGGTTATATTATTTTCAAGGAGATTGCCATTGTTGTTTAGTTCCGTAATTATCGTTTCTTTTTTGGCAAGGACTTTTTTTATAGGATATGGTTATACACATACTCTATCATGCATGTCGGACTTGGCGGTGGGAAGTATGTTGGCTTACTTGTCAATAAGATCCTCAGAGTTTATTGAGTTTTTCAAAAAACTTCAGACTCCTGCCATTTTAGTTATTTACATAATCGGGCTTACTCTTTTTCTATTAAGATCAAGCTGGTCCGAAATTTCTTACATCTACAATAATGAGCGATTCCTTTTTTCACTTTTTTTCGGTTTTGTTATTATGGAGCAGAACTATTCGAATAAAAGTCTCGTGAAAATGAGTTCCTTACCATGGTTAACATATTGGGGACAAAGGTCATACGGTCTTTACTTGCTCCATTTTATCTCGATATATATTCTTTCTAAGGCTTTTGAGATATTATTTACTGATTCATTAATCCAAACACTACTTATAAGGCCGTTTTTATATTTAGCATTCAGTTTTCTAATTGCATTCGTCAGTTATAGATATTTTGAGAAATACTTTCTCCTGCTTAAAAGAAGTTTTAGGTGATCCTCAAGAGACTTATTATAATTTGGAAGACCTTACAAAAACCCAATTCTTTCATTCAGAATTTTGCTTTTGTCTTTTCAGGCAAAACCTTCAATTTTCTAATTGGAATGGCAATAGTGCCGATTCTAGCACGACTCTATTCTCCAGCCACTTACGGATTATACGGGCTCTATTACGTTTTTGTAGCCAATTTAAGTATAGTCGTGTCTTTAAGGATACCTGCTGCAATTATCGTTACGGAAAATGAGAAAGAGCTGAAAAGCTTACTAAAGTCAATCAGCACTTTGGTGATCATAATGATTGTCTTTTGTTCCGGAGTCTTCATTTTATTTGATGATTGGATTTATTCCGTATTTAATGCTGAAAAGCTAAAGAATCATGGGGCATTGGTAATTCTTGGAGTGTTTTTCACCACTCTAGCTGGAACTTTGGGTAATTGGAATGTTAGATCCAAGATATTTAAGAAGTCTACCTTTATTTCCGTTGGTGAATCAGTCGCAATCAAGGCGACAAACTTATGCCTTGGTTTAATTGGGTTGCCTTCAGGATTAATCTGGGGTGACATTATCGGCAAGTCAGTTGCAATCTTTCTTCAATTCGTGCTTTTCATAAGACGTAAATGGGATTATCTAGTTCCCGAAATACGGTTCCGAGTATTTGTCTCCGTGTTCAAGAAATATAAAGAGTATCCTTATTTCATTTTTCCGTCAGCTTGGATGGTTGTTTTTACAAGTAACTTAATTGTCTTATTTATTTCTAATCAATACAGTATTGAAATGGTTGGAAGTTTTACCATGGCCTCATCTATACTGTTTTTGCCGGTCAATCTGGTTGCCAATGCCTCTCAGCCTTTGATCATGCAGAAAGCAGTTGAGTCAAAAGAAAATGTTTCCAGTCTAAAGGAAAATATATCTCGATTTATAAAAGTGGTTCTGTACGCTGGATCCATTATTGTTTTTGCAATCTTCATGCTGATTGAGTCGATCATCAATATTTTCTTAGGAATAGGATGGCAGGACACAGCACTCATAATTCAAATATTGAGTCCAATGTTGGTATTTCAGACACTTTTTATCGTGACAACCGGATTACTTTTAGGAATGAGTCTTAATCGGTCTATGCTTTTGGTGCAATCCGTAAGAGCAAGTTGGATTTTAGTCACGATCGGACTTATGTTTTTCCTAGATTGGTCCTTTGTGGGAGAGCTTATGATTTATTCCGGCTTGTCAACTGTAATGTTAATTGGCCTTTGCATATTCATTCTGAAGGTTAGTGGGCTACTGGACCTAAGAACCTATTTTTGGGCATTTCTTACTTACATTCTAAGTGTTGCAATTGGACTAACATTCTTCAGAATATGGTAGATAGAAAAAGTGTTGTAGAGTTCTATGACAATTTCTCAGATTCTCAAATAAAGATGGGAATTAATAGTAGGCATTTGTCCATCCAAAGATGGCTTGAAGATCTAGGTTTAAAGCGAAACCATAATGTCTTGGAAGTAGGTTGTGGAATTGGAACATTGAGTGACCTGATCCTGACATACTTAAACTCTGATTCGAACTACCTGGGTGTAGATATAAGCTCGAAAAGTATAAAAATTGCTGAGAAACATCTTGCTCGATTTAAGAACACAAGGTTTGAAACCATAGATTTCACAAAGGAAGAGCTTGAAAGGGAATTTGATGTAATTGTGCTTCCCGACGTAATAGAACACATCCCAATTGACTTACATTCAAAGCTTTTTTCAAACTTGTCAAAATCATTATCGAGTGATGGTTTCATGGTAATAAACATTCCACATCCCGATTACTTACAGTACTGTATAGATAAAGAAATGCCAGGGCTTCAAATAATTGATCAACCTGTGCATACAGAGATATTAGCAAATGCTCTTTCCAGTTCCGGTTTGCATATAGATTTTCTTTCTTCCTACAGTGTTTTCATTAAACCATTCGACTATCAAATTCTTAGAATTAGACGAATTCCAAATGCTGTTGATTATAGATCCATTACACCTAAGAAAGAGGCTTTTTTCCGAAGACTAGATAGGAGGATCCGAAGTTTTACAAAGTTGAAATTGTAACTTCAGGCAATGAATATGCAAGGTAGTCTTGTATTATTAACGTTGGAATTTCCATACGGATTGCGCGAAACGTACCTGGAAACCGAGATCAATTATTTATCCGAACACTTTACCGAAGTTCATATAATCTCATCTTCCAAAAAAGGAACTCCCAGAATCACCCCCGAAAATGTTATCGTCCACTCGGTTAAAGGAAACGATAAATTCAAACCGACTGCCTTGGTATTTAATTTTCTCGCCATATGTGAGTTGTACTTTTTCACCTTTCTGAAATCGAGGATGAGATGGAATTACCTTATTCATATTAAAAGCTTCTTGCACCATTTTCAGAATGATTATTCTAAACTCCATGAAATAAAGAGGATTATTATTAGGGGTGACCTGTGGGATTCATTATTTTATGATTATTGGATGGTAAATAGCAGTTTAAGCTTAATATTCCTAAAGAAACGGGGTTTTATTAAAGGACCAATTGTTTGCCGTGCCCACGGATTCGATCTTTACGATGAGAGGCATATTGAAGGAGCAGTACCTTTTCAGGAGTTTAAATTACAGTTTCTTGACAAAATATATCCTGTTTCGTCTCACGGGAAAGATTACTTATTAGCGAAGTCCTCAAAAGACCAATCCCCGAAGATAAAGGCAAGGCATCTCGGTGTTGAATCTGCTAAGTATATACCAGATAAGGGCAATGAAAACATCATTGTGTCGTGCGCATCGATGCTGCCATTTAAGCAAATTCCCATGTTAGCGGAATCGATTAATAACTTAAAAATAGACGTGAAATGGGTTCATTTTGGTGATGGACCTGACATGGATATTGTCCTTTCCATTGCCGAACGTTTTCCTAAAAACATAAGCGTGGAGCTGAAGGGGAACGTGGGGAACAATGAAATTCTAAAATACTATGAAAACAATTACGTCAGGGTATTTGTATCGCTAAGCTTATCTGAAGGACTACCCGTTTCCATGATGGAAGCGCAATCTTTTGGAATACCGATTTTAGCACTATCTGTTAATGGGATTCCGGAAATTGTTAATTACAAAACAGGAATGCTGCTCCCTAAGGAGTCCACAAACAACGACATTACCTTGGCCTTAAAAGAGATTTTATCCAATAAGAAGTCGTTTAATCGAATAGAGATCTTAAATCAATTCCAAAAAGAATTTAGTGCAAGTCATAATTACACTAAATTTTGTAAGAACTTGGGATCCTTGATTATATGATTGTTGGTAAAAACATTCTCATAATCTCGCCGGAGCATTGGGATTATAATAAAGTGTCTAAGCATCATTATGCCCGTACTCTTTCTGAGAGAGGAAATAATGTTTTCTTTTTGAATCCAACAAATAGCCGTTTTCGAAAGAAAAGGATACATAGTAATCTTTTCTCGGTTGATTTCCCACACCATGCAAAAGGAATTAGGTGGCTTGGAAAATGGATTCGATCACTTTGCATTCGCAGGGACTTTGGGCAACTGGAGAAGTCTCTTGGTACTTCTATCGATATCATATGGAATTTTGACTCTTCCAGGTTCTACGACCTCAGTTTGATTAAGTCATCAGTTCTTCGAATATGCCATTTGGTAGATCTTAATCAGGATTTTCAAAGAGCGTCACTAGCAAGAAGTTCTGATGTCTGTTTTGGTAACTCAAATCCAATAATTGATATTTTGCTTAATTATAATAGCCGGGTATTTAAGATCAATCATGGAGTTAAGATCAATTCTGCAAGTAACAAATTGATGAATCTTCCAGGAAGTAATCGAATAAAAGCAGTGTATAGCGGAAATTTAGATATCAAATATCTTGATATCCCATTGCTAGTAAATCTTGTTAAAAAGCATGAGCGAGTTGACTTTTTGTTTGTTGGGAATTATCAGAGGGATAATCCGTTAACCAAGCTTGGAAATAGTAATGTTCATTTATTGGGTCAGATGCCATCGGAAGCTTTGATTGACATTTATGACAAGGCGGATCTTCTTTTAGTGATTTATGATTGCGAAAAGTATCTTTTGCAATTGGCCAATCCCCACAAAATCATGGAATATTTAGCTTCAGGGAAAACAGTTATTGCTACCAAGACTTTGGAATATTTGGATTCTGAACTCATTGAGATGACCTCTTCGAGGGAAGATTTCTACGGGAAATTCGGGAAAGTAATCGACAATCTTGACGAATACAACAATCCTCAGAGGCGAAAGAAGCGTATTGATTTTGCCATGGATAATAGTTACGAGAGACAGATTGAACGAATTGAGAAAATCTTGAACACTTTATGAGAGTGTTAGTTGTAAGTATATCATTTCCTCCAAAGAAGGATCCTGAGTGTATACAAACCGCCAGATACTTCAAGTACTTGTCTAAACATCGTGAATTAATATTAGATATTTTAACCACAAAATCTCCAACTCTTTTTATGCCTGAAGATGAGTCTCTTAAAATTTTTGATAAAGGGTATCAAACTAAATATGAGATCAAAATATTTGAAAATCGCTACTTGAATTTTATTCTAAGGTTTTTGCCATCTACCATTTATTCCTTACCTGATTCGAAGGCTCCATTTCATCTAAAATGGGAAAAAGCTATCAACGGTCTTCATGAAAAGCCGGATATTGTTTATTCTAGGAGTTATCCACTTAGTTCAAATTTAATGGCCTACAGAGTAGTAGAACATTTTGATATTCCTTGGGTATTGCATTTAAGTGACCCATGGGCGGATTCTCCTCTGCATGATTACAGCAAGAAAGAAAAAGACTTTCACGAATTATGGGAAAGACGTTGCTTTCAAAGAGCTTCAAGAATATGTTTGACCAGTACAAAATCAAGGAACTTTTACATTCGTAAATACCCTCAATTTGAGGCCAAACTAAAGCTGTTTCCAAATGTTTTTGATCCCGATGATCTCAAATCGAATAGAATTGAACCCAGTCAAAAGTTACGTATTGTATACACTGGGGGTTTAGCTGGAACACGCTCTCCAAAAGTGTTTCTGGATGCATTGCAAAAGTTTTGTCAAACCAATCAAAAATCTGACAAATTAGAAGTGATTTTTGCCGGACCAATGGATCGAAGAATGGCGACATTGGTAGGTAGCTACAATATCCCCAACTTTACACACTTAGGGGAACTCAATCTAGATGAATCGCTGGAGTTGCAAAGAAGTGCGCATGTTCTACTGATCATTGATAGTCAAATTGTAGATAGTGCGAAGTCAATGTTTTTCCCTTCTAAAATTTTGGAATATGTACTTTCTGAAAGGAAAATGATGGCCATTACAAATAAAGAGAGTACGACGGCAGTTTTACTAGAAAATCAGGGACATGAACACTTTGATTTTGATGAGATGGACGAAGTAGTTTCATATTTGAACAAAATCACCATGAGATTTCTGGAAGGTCAATTATCTGATTTTCATGTTACAATGGAAGGTAAGGAATTTGATGCTGCGTACAATGCCAATAGATTATGCCAACTGTTTAGGGACTTATGAACAAAGTTGCTATTATAGTTGGGACAAGACCAGAAGCAATTAAACTTCTCCCAGTTTATTTAAGTTCTGTAAACATTTCATCGATAGAGACGACTCTGATTTCAACGGGTCAACATAGGGAAATGCTGGAGCAAATTTTCTCTTTTTTTGAGGTTACGCCAGATATTAATCTGGATTTGATGACCCATAATCAGGATCTGGCGCAATTTGCTGGGAAGGTTTTTCGAGATTTGGGGTTGATTTTGGATCGCATAAAACCCAATTACCTCATGGTTCAGGGTGATACAACTACTGCCATGATTGCATCCATCATTGGATTCTACAAAAGAATACGAGTTTGTCATATTGAAGCTGGATTGAGAACTAACAATCTCCACAATCCTTTTCCTGAAGAACTTAATAGGAGAATTATTTCATTGGCTGCTGATATACATTTTGCTCCAACCGAATTAGCCAGAAATAACTTGGTTAGAGAAGGAATTGAAAGGGTGTACGTAGTAGGGAACACTGTCATTGACAGTGTTCTCTATTCTGAAAAGAAAATTAGTGACTCGAAAATGGTTTATGAGAAGAGGTTTGCCTACCTAAATAATTTTGATAAGACCATTCTAATCACCTGTCATAGGCGAGAAAATTTTGGGGAGATTTTGGTGGAGATATGTGAGGCAATTAGAGAATTAGCTATGAAGTTCCAAGAGGTTGGTTTTGTTTTTCCAGTTCACTTAAATCCAAACATTCGCACGACAGTCTTCGATAAATTGGAAATTGTATCCAATGTCAGATTAATTGAGCCTCTTCCATATGATGACATGGTTTATTTAATGATGCAGAGTGATCTGATCCTGACGGATTCAGGAGGAATTCAGGAAGAGGCACCCTCACTGAATACTCCAGTGTTAGTTATGCGAGAGACTACCGAAAGAGTAGAAGGGATAGAGGCGGGAACAGCAAAATTATGCGGGACAAAAAAAGACTCAATATTTCAGGCAGTTATTGAGTTGCTGACCAATTCGGTCATCAAAAATCGCATGATTCATGCGGATAACCCTTATGGAGATGGACAGACATCAAAACGAATATGGGACGTACTTCGAGACGAGTTAGTGCAATAGTATACGTGTACAACAGCTACATGGACCCTCTATTTCAGTCTACGCTGTGGAAATATCTTTTGGAAGAGTCTGTTTCGAACCGATTCAATTTTTATCTAATAACATTTGAACAAAAGGAGTATGAATTAGTCCAATCAGAAAAGAACAGAGTTAAGACTGAGTTACGAAAAAAGGGTATTTACTGGTACCCGCTCAAATGGCATTCCGGTCATTTAAAACTCTTTCTCAAAGCCTGGGATTTCATTACTTCACTATTCCTTTCCATCCTTATTCGATTAATTTATCAAACAAAAATTGTTATTTCACTAGGTACGGTGGCGGGAAGTTTTGCCTATCTACTTTCAAGAATGCTTCTGATGAAGAGCTTCATATATCAATTTGAAAGGCATAGTGAATTCTTAAAGGATTTCGGGATCTGGAAGGGTAGCACGATTTCATTTAGTTTGTTAAACTATTTGGAATCCATATCTGGGAATAATTCTGAGTGGATAGCGACCGGCACGAATCATATGCTCGAAAGACTAAAAAGAGAAGGTGCAAAAGGGAAAACTTATCTTCTACCTAGTTGCGTGGATGAAAATATTTTTGATTTCAGAATTCAGGATCGGAATAAACTTAGGAAATCTCTCGGTATTGACGACAGACTCGTGATTATCTATGTCGGAAAGTTTGGTGGCATATACTATAACCTTGAAGATATTACATCGTTCTTACACAATTGGAAAGTGGAATTCCCTCAGTCCTTTTTCATTATACTGACTCCCCAGAATCAAGATGAGATCAGGAAAGCTCTTGGTATGAAAGGGATTAACTCTGAAAGCTCGTTTGTGGGAATTGCCGATTACTCGGAAGTTCCTAGTTGGATATCCGCTTCCGATTTAGGACTTGTTGCTGTCCCTTCACTCCCATCTCAAAAATTCAGATCACCGATCAAAGTTGGTGAATATTTGTGCTGTGGCATTCCATATATTGTTGGACAGGGTATATCCGAAGACGATGTGGTTGCAAAAAAAAATAATGTAGGTATAGTTTTAAGTTCTTATACAAGATCAGGAATTATACAGGGGAAACCTACTTTAAATCAATTGATCGATGAAAATCGCTTATCCCAGAGAACAAGGTGTCGGCTAGCGGGTATTGAATACAGAGGTTTCTCTACGTTGAAAAGAACTGGGGCGGAAATATTCGATGATATTCACAAGAATTTAAGTAGTTAATGTCTCATATACTTGCTATTAATAGTGGTTTAAATGCCTCTGCGGGAGTTTTCAACGCAGGCAAACCTATATTTTGTATACAGGAGGAAAGATTATGCAGAGAGAAAAACTTTGGAGGATTTCCTGAGAAATCAATCAGTCATATACTCAGTCGGATAGCACCTGTGGATGAAATCCAATACGTAGTATTTACAAATTCTCGACCAGAATTAATTTCCAAGCTCGATTATATCAATAAATATCATCAGGCATTTATAGACGCTAGTAAAGCAGCTAATGAGTCATCACTTATCTCATCAATCAAGAAACATCTTCGAACTACACCCTTTTTTGAATATCTGAAAAAGCGTCAAATCCAAAAGTCAGCAGATGACAAGAGTTGGTTGCTTTCCAAGGGTTTTTCCTTGGATCAGATCCAATATGTGGATCATCATTTATGCCATGCAGCCGCGGCATACTACGGGCTAGCAAGGGATCTTAAGGAACCGTATTTGATTTTTACTCTTGATGGAGGTGGTGATGACCGTACCAGTACTGTTTATAAAGGTCAGAATGGTGTATTGGAGCCTATTGATTCTTCAGGGTCTTATTCTGTTGGAAATATTTACTCTGCTGTCACCTACTTTCTTGGTTTCACACCACATGAACATGAATATAAACTCATGGGATTGTCACCTTACGTTAATAAGGATTATTCGAAAAGGTACAGAGATTTCTTTAAGAAGTTTGTAGAAGTCGTAGATGGAAATTTCAGAAATCCATACTTCTTAAGGCACTCGATCTTGATGAGTGAGTTAATAAAGGGTTTGAAAGCAAGTCGTTTCGATAATATATCTGCAGGGCTTCAATTGTTTACTGAAGAACTTATAACAGAATGGGTCGGCTACCATGTGAAAAAAACAGGAATTAAAAAGGTCTTATGTAGCGGTGGAGTATTCATGAATGTTAAAGCGAATCAGAAGCTTGCGGAGCTGGATAAAGTAGAATTCATCGATGTCTTCCCATCTTGTGGGGATGAGACCAACATCTTCGGGGCAGCCTTTTTTATACACAATCGAAGATCGGAGACGAAATCTATTGGACTTTTAAATCAGTTCACACTAGGATCTTCCCCAAAAAAGGATCTTGAGTTAGTTTTAGAAACGTATGCTGACCGCATAGAATGGAAGAAGTTAGATAATCCGGCTAAGAATGTTGCGCAACTTTTAGCGGAGAACAAAATTGTGGCAAGGTGTGTAGGGAATATGGAATTTGGAGCAAGAGCTCTTGGAAACAGGTCAATACTTGCCAATCCAAGTAACCTGTCAAATGTTGCGAAAATTAATCGAGCAGTTAAGAAACGAGATTTTTGGATGCCATTCGCCCCAGCAATTCTCGAGGAGGATCTAGACCAATATTTTGATGTTCCATCATCTTTGAAAGATCAGAAATCACCTTATATGATGTTTTCTTTCAAGTCAAAGGAGCCTATTAGAGATTCAATAATTTGTGGCCTGCATCAGGGTGATCACACCGGGAGAGCACAGTCTGTAAGCAAAGCTTTAAATCCTGGTTTTTATGATCTTATAAAGGAATTCAAAAAGATTACCGGTATACCAGTTCTGCTCAATACATCATTTAATTTACATGGATATCCAATAGTGTCAAATTCGAAGGAAGCGATTTCTGTTATGCTTAACTCCGAAATAGACTATTTACTGTTGGATCATTATCTCCTGTCGAAAAAAATGGGCTCAGGGCTAAGTTGATCACTTAAAGAGAATATTAGTTGGTGAGAAAGGGATTAATTGATAAAATCAAACTTCCTGTTCGAAAATATTTGGAATATAGTCGAAAACTGGATCCAAATGATGCCACTATACTTGTGAGTGATCCCCGGGGGGGGAGCACCTGGCTTTCCGAGTGCTTACTACAAGACAAAAAACTAGCTTTAATCTGGGAACCACTACATATTGGTGAAAACAGACTTTTCAAGGAAATAGGATTTGACTACAGGCAGCACATTCCTGAAAACGATAGATGGAACGAAGCTCAATATAGGTTTGAAAAACTACTTAGCGGTGGAAATCTGAGTGTCTGGACCACCTCAAAAGTATCCTTGAGAAAGTTGCAAAAATCGGAGAGATTACTTTTTAAGTTTTGTAGGGCTCATCTCCTACTTCCTTGGTTAGTAAATAATTTTAATTTTCACCGATCACCTATCTATCTTGTAAGACATCCGTTTGCTGTAGTTAAATCACAATTAAAAGAGGATGATTGGAAGACAGTAAAAGTTCCCTACCCAATTCCACAGGGACGATTTAACGAACTATTTTCTCGTCACCAAAAATTTCTTGAAGGTTTGAAAACCACTGAGGAAGTCTTAATGGCTACATGGTGTATTTGCAACGGTTACCTTTTGACTCATCCAGGTAATAATATAGACTGGATAACCATAACCTACGAAAACCTGCTTATTAGGCCTGAAATTGAGGTTCATAGAATTTCTAAAAGGTGGGGAGAAAAAATCTCAGTTAATGTAAGTGCCATGAATAAGCCGAGTAGCACAAGTAAAACTTTATATTCTGGTATTCAGGAAAGACTAAATACTTGGGAACATTATTTCTCACAAGATCAAATCAATAAGTTCGTCGATATTTTAGATTATTTTAAAATAGACTTGTATAGCAGGGATATAATTCCTTCAAAGAGTTTTGATTAATACAGGGTAGAGGATGTTAAAGATATTCTTAACAATGACACCTTTGACAATACTAGCTCAAGTATTGACCTTGGACCTACCAGATGAGGTATGTGTCGATGAAAGATCTGACGTTATCAACAACTCTACTGGTCTCATAAGGTATGAATGGGATTTTTGCGGCGATGATTTTGAAATCGAACCGACAATCAATTCTTCAATAAGTATTTCTTCAATGGGCTTGAATAGAGGTATGGAAATCATAAAGGAAAATGGTGAGTTCTATGGCCTTTTTGCAGATTTCAATGATGGTCAGTTATTCTTAGTAAGCCTTGGAGATAGTATAGATGGCACCTCACCGGAAGTGTCAGGATAGTATATTCAGGAGATAATCTAGTTAGTCCCGAAGAAATTTACTGTACCTGGATAGATGGTCAACTGTTCTGTTTTGTAGGATCGGCATCATCTTCAACTGGAATTAGTAGGCTTGATTTTGGCAATTCAATTACTAATTCTCCAACATCTGTGAATCTAGGTAACTATGGATTTGCCACACAGATGCGTGATCTAAAAGTTTTTCACGATAATGGTTCTTATGTGCTTCTTATTCTGACAACCGGAAACTACTTCGTACAATTGAATTTTGGGGACGATATAATGAGCGTACCTACCATATCATCAACAGCTATTATACCGGGTTTAACAACTACTTCTGGATTTGATTTGGTTAAAATTGATGCTGAATGGACTGGGTTTGTAGCAGCTATCAACGGGTTAAATCTGGCAAGAATTAATTTTGGAGGATCTCTTTTAAATGATCCTGTTGTAGAATCAACATTTGATTTAAGCCCGTTGGATAGACCATTTAGAATAAAGTTATTAAATAGTGGGTATGGGTTTTATGGTTTGATTACAGACCTAGGGAGAACAACAAGTTTAGTTGATTTTGGGGATATATTATCAGGTAATTATTCAGACCTTGGTCGGTCTGTTTCAAATGGAAATTCAGTGGACGGGGTTTACGTAATGGGCAAGTACAAGTTTTTGAATTTAAATGGTACGCAGTTGGAAAGTATCAAATTCTTCTCGAATTGCGGGATTGTCGATCATTTTTCAGAGTTGGAGGTTCCATCTTTCTCTTACACGAGTTCAGGCGAAAAATATATCGTCGTTAGAGGATTTGACAGTCAGGACAGTTCGGTTTTTTTGACCGACACCATAACCGTCCTCTCCCAAACCGCCCCTGACATCTCCTTCTCCACTACCAACCAATGCGTTTCCGCCACCAATACCTTCACCCCGAACCTGTCAGGACTAAGCTCTTACTCGTGGGATATCGATAACGATGGAAATCCTGACTACACATCGGAAAATCCAAATCATCAATACTCAAACGATACGTCCTATGTCATCAGGCTTGATGTGAATGATGGCACATGCGACAATTTTGTCCTGGATACGATCAATATCTATCCGGATCCGCCTCAGCCTTCATTTACACTGGATGCCAGTGTTTTTTGCCAGGAAGTAGATGTAGGGCTTTCAAACACCACTGATGAATCGGGATATGATGACATCCTTTCCTATAACTGGACGGTAACAGACCTGGGAAGTTTATCTGAAGATCAGCCAGCGATTTCCTTCGCCAATACCGGGCAAAAAAATATTTCCGTAACTACCTCGTTACCGGGGTGTCAATCCAGTGCAACACAGCAGGACATCACTGTCCAGGGAGCGCCTCTCTCTACCTTCTCAGTTGATGACAATTGCCTGGGAGAAGAATCTGTTTACGATAATAATTCTGATACCGGTTTATCCTACGCCTGGACCTTTGGAGATGGCTTCGGCAGTTCGTTGGAGTCGCCCACTCATACATACTCCACAGCAGGAAAATTTGAAACGAAGCTTACCGTTACAGACGGTATTGGTTGTGCAAGTACCTTCAGTGATTCTGTTACTATTTTCTCGCTTCCGGAAGCTGGTTTTCAAAATGGACTGATCTGCCAGGGTGACTCTGCCATTTTTCAGGATACTTCTGTGGTAAATAATGGGGACATTATAGCATGGAAGTGGTACGTTGATAGCGTTTTAGTTGACTCTGTTCAAAACCCTACAGTTTTCCTAAACCAATCAGGAACAATCGATTTACTGCAGGTTGTGACCGGGACTGGTGAATGTGATGCATCCACCACCAAATCAGTAACAGTCCTTGAAATACTTGAACCTTCGTTTTCTATTGAGACAGCCTGTCTGGGTGAAACATACACATTTACTAATACCACCGACACCAGCACATACCTTACAAGAGAATGGATATTCCAGGGACAAACTTTCGAGCAGGATCAGGTGGAACTTGTACTGGATACCGCCGGAACCTACGAAATCACGCTCGAAATGATGAACAGAAATCTCTGCTCCTCATCCTTCACCCAATCGTTTGAGGTGATAGGAGCACCCGAGTTTGTGGTGCAGTCACAAAACCTATGCGCAAATGAATCAACTATTATCGAAGATCTAACGAGTTCAAATGATCCGATTATCTCGAGAACATGGACAGTAGGCACGGAGGTAATAGGGAATGGGTCCCAAGTGTTTTATCAATTTGGAGATCCTGGTCAATATAATATCGTGCTTGATGTAATTACCGAATCCGGATGCTCCTATCAGTATAATCAAGCAGTTTCGATTATCGATGTCCCAGATGTCGAATTTGATGCTAGCTCGGACTATGCTATCGCTGGAAACTCAATCGTCTTTACCGATCTTTCCAATTCAGATTCTACTTTTTGGTACGTCGGGACCGATTCCCTGGGTATGGATAGCACCCTTACCAATACTTTTTTTGAGGAAGGAACTGTTCCGGTTTCCTTAATCGCTGTATCTGAGGAAGGGTGCCTGGATACCACGATCACCAATATTTTGGTTGCTATTCCGCAACTTGATTTACAACTATTGTCTTTTGAAATTATTGAAGATCAATCTGGTTTTGGGTCTGTGATCGCAGCTGTTGAGAATCGAAGTAACCTTCCGGTAGAGGATTTTCAATTCATTCTGGAGCTAGACAACGAACTAACCCTTCGTGAACAAATATCAAATCGAATAAACGTAGGGCAAAGTGGTGTTTTTAATCTGAATACAGCAATTCCTCTTTCCTCAGGGCTGGTGGAAACCGTCTGCCTGACAGTTAGTGCTGGGATCTCTGATGATGATCAGACGCCCACCGACAACGAATTCTGTATTAATCTTGATCAAAAGGTGGTTATTCAGCCTCCTTACCCCAACCCTGCTCAGGACAGACTTTCCATTAAGGTAATTCTGCCAGATTCGGACAAAGTAACGTTTCGATTATTGGACATGAATGGCAAAGTTCGTTTCCAGGAGTCTTTCCCCGATGTTGCATCAGGACTCACCTCATTCCAAATTCCACTTGTGGATATTCCTCCTGGATTGTACTTCCTGGAGATTGATGCAGGACGTCGTATTGAGACCTCCAGAATAGTTGTAAAATAAATCCCTACACAATAGGGGTTTTGGCGAACAGATTGTTATTCTGTTATGAATTTGCAAAATCTTATATCAGTTTTTCTAATTCTATTACTTTTGCAGCAAATATTATTCTGAAAATGAAGGTGAACTCAGTAAATATTAAATTAGATAGTACCGATAGAAAAATACTGGAGATTCTCCAGCACAATGCCAAGATTACAAATGCCCAACTTTCTAAGGATATTGGACTATCACCTGCCCCAACACTGGAAAGAGTAAAGAAATTGGAGAACTCAGGTATCATAAAGAGTTATCATGCAATACTGGACAATGCAAAGATCGGACTTGGGGTAAGCACATTCGTTCTGGTCTCATTAAAAGGCCACAACAAAAAGAATATTGACATTTTCATGGAGCAAATTGCCGATGTACCAGAGGTAATAGAATGTCATCACATTACCGGATCGGGTGACTTTATGTTGAAAGTGATCACCAGTGATATTGGGGCGTATCAACAGCTAATGCTCGAAAAAGTTAGTGAAATTGAAGTGGTGGATAACCTTCAATCCATGGTGATATTGTCAACTTTCAAGGATAGCAGGGTAATGCCTGTACCTGAACATGAGTAAAAAAAATCTGATTCTCGGCGAAGACCGTATCAATAAAATCATCAAACGGATTGCTTATCAGATTATTGAGGGCAATCACAAATACAAGAAGATCGTTGTGCTGGGAATTAATGGCCAGGGAGAAATATTGGCCGACCTATTAAGTAAGGAGGTGGAATCTATTCGGCCTGCATTGGAGTGCCAGGTGGAACAGTTGAAGATCGATAAAGCAAAACCGAAATTTTCTGACATCGAGTTATCCTGTTCGTTGCAGGAACTTAGTAACCGTTCAGTAGTTGTGGTTGACGATGTAATGAATACCGGAAGAACACAGTCCTATGCTCTGAGCTTTATACTGCAATCACCAGTTAAGAAAGTTGAGACTGCGGTGCTTGTTAATCGAAGTCACAAGGCATTTCCTATATCAGCCACATATAGTGGGATTTCACTTAGTACAACAATAGATGAGCACATACAGGTGGAGTTAGATAAGGAAACTGCGGCCTATCTCTATTGAGAATACAAATATGGTTTTCTGAAAACCATCTCCAGGCACAATTGCAGTACTTCCCCAATGTTCTTACAACCCAAGAACTCTTTTTCATCGTAGAATTGTGATAATTCCTTTCGCAACGTCTCTACATTTTTTTGGGTAGAGAGCTCCTCAGATTTCATCACATCAAGCAAATCTTTTACCCGCTCCCTTTCCATTTTAATCCGGTTGGCAATCATTACCCGCTCCTCTCGTTGATATTGGCGCATGGTTTCCGGAGTCATGTTATCTAATCCAATCTTGATGATCGGATTGTTTTGCTTGAAATACTTGGGCATGTAGATGGCAATTCGACCCTCATAGGATTGCTGGTCGAAGTCAATGGCACGTATCCGATAATGTACTTCGTCAAAATCAGGAGTGATGTCAACCACGAAGTTGCTTGCATGCATATCGCCAAGTAAACGGACAAAGCAACGCTCATTGAATTTGACAAACTCTTTCGCTAATCGGATCTTGTTAAGGTCTTTTTCCTTCATTACCGTCTCAATGAACTGGTCTCCGGGGATTCCGACAATGTGTTCTTCGATTAGGGTGTTTTTACTGACCAGGTAGGAAAGTTTATTAGGGGACAGTAAATGCTCCAATTCCAGACCATAAATTCTGGAAGCGTCAGGATGCTTTACATAGAAGTAGTCAAAGTTATCGTTGATGCGGTTTACAATTCTTATCCGGAAGGGTTTTGTATTTCCAAAAACACACAGATCAACTCGATCAATGAATAGGTGTTCAATCACACTAAGATCACCGTCCGCTTTCATTAGTGCGTATATCTTTTTTAATGAAAGTTGAATTTCTTCCAGATCAGCTTGTGAGTAAAATACTGTTTCCCACAATGTATCCTGACCCTTGCCATCGTATTGAGCAATGGAGTTATCGTACCGATGTAAATCATCGTATGATATGGGTAATGAATAGGCTCGTCCATACTTTTCCAGGTAAGACCAAAGTTGGTCAGTGATCTGAAAAGGAATCTTCTTTTTGGAGATGATAGCCATTACTCTGTCAAATATCTTAAAAACAAGTCATCTCTCATCTTTTCCCACTCCCTGAATTTTTCCTGAACGGGTTGATAATGGGGCAGGTATTCGACCAATTTACTAATATCAAATTCATGATGAGAAATTCCTGCGCCGGCTTTTTCACCATCAACTGCATTACAAGCCTGTTCGTAATGGCCTTGCACGGGTACCATCATAACGGGTTTTCCTAAATACATGGATTCACAGATAGACTCGAAACCAGCAGTTGATATGTAACCTTTCGAGCTGGACAGGTACTCCAGAAAGGCAATGTCATCCAATTGATGAAATGTGAGTGTATCATCTACCTGCCATACTTTCGGTTTTCCTGGCATATCCCAGAAGCACATAAGACGAACATCGGGTTGGCTTTTGTGAAATTGTTCTACCTCCTTACCATATCCTGAATTCACCATGTAGATGAGAATGAGGTCATCAATCGAAACTTCCAGCTCTTTGACCTGCTTTCTGATTAAAGGAGGTACAACAAACATTTTCTTTTTCGGTAGATGATCAAAAGGCTGAAACGAAAGAGCAAGGATACTATCGGTTCCCAGGCACGTGATTTTGTTTCCAATCATCAGAGAGGTCTTATCAAAAGGTTTCCCTTTTGGGAAAGTGAAAGTGGGGTGATTGAGTAGATACTGGTGACCGATGCAGATGAATTTTGATTTAGGCCGATGGAAGAAATTATAAATACCGGCTAAAAAATCATAGAAGTTGATAATTACATCAGGTTCATTATCATCCACCAGCTTTTTTAGCTTACCTATTTCCTTCCTGTAAACCGGGGTATTGGCCATTTCATAAACGATGGTCCGAAAAGGCTTGACTGATTTGTTATCCTTGTCAGTAACAAAATTCGGACTGCTAAGGGAGGTGACAGTGGCGCCAACACGATTAATAAAGAAATCTGGAATCTCTCTCCTCTTACTTTTTCCGACGACAACATGTACGATTTCGTGACCATTAGAACGCAGGAGTTCACTGAGTGCTATCGCCTGGGTCATATGTCCCCGTCCTTCACCTTGTACTGTGAACAAAAACTTCATACCGCAAAGTAACTAAGGGCCGGTACCTACTTATCGAATTTCAGCAAAAACTCTGTGCCAACATTAATTACGGACTTCACGGTAATGTTTCCGTGGTGATGTCGCATGATTTGTTTGGATAAACTCAGACCGATACCAGAGCCGTGTTTCTTGGTTGTAAAGAATGGTATAAAGATCTTTTTCAGGGCCTCTTCTTCTATACCGGTTCCATTGTCGGCTATTGAGATGAACACATTCTCATCGCTTTGCCATGCTTTTATTTTCAATGTAGGTTTTTCACGACCCTCTTCTTCATTTTCGGCAAGCGCCTGAATACCATTTTTAACCAGGTTGATTAATACCTGTTCAATTTGTTCCTTATCGAGCGTGATCTTCAGATCAGCGGGTTCAATCTTCACTTCCAATTTTATACAACAGTCTTCGATATCTGACTTAAGCAATAAAAGAACATGCTTGATTAAATCATCCGCTTCGACTTCTCCAAGGGTAGGATGTTTAATCCTTGTCATATTACGGAAGTCGCTTACGAACTTGATGAGACTTTCACTTCTGGTGTGAATGGTTTTTAATGCCAGGTGAAAATCTTCCACGGTATCCTTATCAATTTCCTTAACGTCACCTGAAGTCTTAAGAAAGTAATTCAACTCACTTTCCATTGTTGCAGCCATGGACGAAATGGGAGTCACTGAATTCATGATCTCATGCGTCAAAACCCTAATAAGGTTTTGCCAGGCTTCCATTTCTTTCTCTTCCAGTTCACTTTGTATGTTCTGTAACGAGATCAATTTGAATTCCTTTCCTCTAAGAGAGAGTTCTATGACATATAATGCCATTTGAATCTCGTCATCGTTTCGGACAATTTTTATAAGATCTCGTCCACCAGTACGCAGTTCCCGGATACTGGTGATCAACTGCTCACTAACACTTTGTAATTGATTTACATTCTTAGTCTGTCCAACCCCTAACAACCGTCTAGCTGCAGCATTCATGATTTGGATTTCCCCTTCTTTGTCAAAGGTGATGATCCCAATTCCAACATGTTGAACAATAGTTTTCAGATATTGATACTGGGCTTCTTTATCCGCTCTGATTTCACGGAACTTGCGAATGACTTCATTGAATTGCTTATATAGCTCATCAATTCCTGAACCTTCCTTGTGTTGAGAGTAGGTGTGAGAAAAATCCTCGTATTGAATGGTTTTTAAGAAACCGACGATCTCCCGATTTGAACGGTTCACATATCGAGCGATATTATGCACCACAAACGCCAATGCCAGGAAGACAAGAATCTTACTAATTAAGAAGGATTCTCCATAAAAGAGATTCACGAAAATGAAGGTGATTATCACCAGTACCCCAACCCTGAGGAGGAGTTGAAAACGGAAGTTCTTAAAGTCCATACTTTTCTAATCTCCTGTATAGGGAGGCACGAGTAAGACCCAGCTCTTTTGCAGCCTTAGAAATATTTCCGTTGTATTTGTTTACTGCCTTTTGGATAACACTTTTCTCTACATCATCAAGGTTGAAGGTATCAGACTCTACATTTACCTGACTATCTGGCTTTTGAGAAAGAAAGAAAAAATCATCAGGTGAAAGTGTTTCCGATTCACTCATGATGATCGCCCGTTCTATGGCATGCTGTAACTCACGAATATTCCCAGGCCAGGGGTATCTTTCAAGCTTTTTAACCGCATTTGAAGAAACATGCTTTACTTTCTTTCGGTACTTCTGATTGTACATTTTCATGAAGTGGTCCGAAAGCATTTGGATGTCCTCTATACGTTCACGCAGAGGAGGTAAATTGATTTCCACAGTATTGATCCGATACAATAAATCCTGCCTGAACTTACTGTCTCCCACCATATCATAGACCGGCATATTTGTAGCACATATTAATCGGATATCAATATCAATGGGTTTGTTAGTCCCAATGCGAGTAACCTGCCTTTGTTGCAAAACAGTGAGCAATTTAGATTGTAGCGGCATACCTAGGTTGCCTATTTCATCTAGAAACAGTGTTCCCTTATTGGCTATTTCAAATCTACCGGGCCTATCTTCCTTTGCATCGGTAAATGCTCCTTTCTTATGTCCGAATAATTCACTTTCAAATAGGGTTTCGGTAATCGCACCCATGTCCACTCCAATAAAAACACTGTCTTTTCGAGAGGATTTTTGATGGATGGCCCGCGCAATTAGTTCTTTACCGGTACCATTTTCTCCAAGAATTAGAATATTAGCATCCGTTGTTGCGACCTTATCAATGATATTGAAGATCTCCTTGATTCGTGAGCTTTCACCAATAATATCTTTGAAAGCCAAATTGCTATCTTCCTGTAACTGTTTTTTAGTTTGTTTTAGTTGATTGACCTCGTCATAAGACTTTTTAAGCTTCGTAGCACTTGAAAGGGTTGCCAGTAATTTCTCATTTTGCCAGGGCTTAAGCACGAAGTCCGTTGCTCCTGCTTTTAAAGCTTTCACGGCCATTTCAACATCCCCAAAGGCTGTAATTAGAATGACTACAGCATTTGGGTCTTTTTCTAGTATCTGTTCCAACCAATAAAACCCTTCCTTTCCACTGGTAATGTCTTTGCTGAAATTCATATCCAGCAAGATCAGATCATAGGTATCGTTGTTGAGTAGAAAAGGAATTTTCTTAGGATTCTTTTCTATGAGTACTTCTTTAGCATGCTTCTTAAGAAGCATTTTCGCCGCTAATAGTACGTCTTCATCATCATCAATGATCAGGATTTTTCCTAGTTCTTTATCCACGCTATTTTGGTTTTCAGATTATTGGACATAAATGGTGCCAGTATGTAAAAATGGCTTACTGGAAGAATAACCGAAAGTTAGGGTATATTTATTATGTACGAAAACGGACAAAAACTAATTTCGTCACTGAAGAGGAATAGACAGGTATGGTAAGCCTGTTATGTATAGAAGTTCAGCTCTATTTTTTTGAAGCTTAGCAGCATTCTTCAAAAACTTCAATCTTGATTCAATGTATTTGTCCTGCTGAATATTCAACTTAAATAAATCACTTTCTCCAGTTTCCAAATTGAGAAGCTCTGCTTCCAATAAGCGGTTGTAATTGTCGGCCATATCACCAAACTGATCAACAAGGGCAAGTGACATCTGGATCTCGGCATTTTTGGTGAGAATATTGTTTTTTATGCTCTGCTGTAGTTGTTGTAATTCAAACTGATTGGCCTGCATCTTTAATTGCGTTTTCTGGATTTTCCCTCGTTCTTTTCTCAAGAACACTGGAAACGCAAAATCGACTCCTAACTTGTAATTGTCATTGAAGGTAGGTGACGCCGCTTCACCTGTTGGGCTTACAGGTGCATCTATGAGCGAATATGATAGATCAACTTGTGGCTTGAGGTTTTCTCTTGCCCATGCATTTTCCACTCTAAGTTGTTCATATTTACCTGTCATTTTCTGAATCTCAGGGTGATTTTCTAATGACCATTCTACCAGGTTTCTAACTGTCAAAGAATCCGGAATTATGAACTGGGCTGTGGTATCCGGAATTACTAGATCACGAATTTCAAGGGGTTCAGATTCATCACTCCATAAATTGACCGACAGGGCTAACCTTGCTTTGATATTTTCGAATAATACCTGCTCGTATTCCGTTCTCCTTGTCTGGTAGGTGATTTTCGCCTGAATAGTATCGACAACGGAAGCTTCCCCAAATTCAAAGTCGACCAATACCCGATCAAACAGTTCCAGGGCGATATCCATACTCTGTTCTAGTAATCGTAATTGTTGATAGGAAAGCTGCCAGTCCCAATACGCTTTAATCACTGTAATCAGCACTTTGTTGCTCATTTTTATCTGTTCAGCAGCAGCGATGTTGCGATATATTTCCGCCTGCTTAATAGCGTTCCTTCTTTCGTCAATAAATAACCCTCTGCCCAACGGGACTTCTATTCCAGCCGTAACCTGAAGGTTATTATTCTCGTCCGGGATTTCATCTTCAGGATTTAGAAAATCTCCTTCTCGTCTTTCTACTGAAACCTTTGGGTCTATGGCGAACCATGTAGGTACTTTCAGTGATGTCGCAAGCAGATCATAATATTCCTTATCCTGAAAACTTTTATGATCGTAGGTTGCTTCAAGCTTAGGGTCAAGCATACCCCTTGCCATTCGGACCTCTGCCTGTGCAAATTGGTCCTGCAAATTAGCTTGCCTCACCACCGGATGATTCCTGATAATCAATTGAAGGACATCATCAAAGCCGAGCACGGAGACGGAGTCTACCGTTTGACCGTGACCAGGAAGAAACCACATACAAATGAAAAGCCAGGAAAAGACTGTTCTCATTTCTTTTCTGAAGAGTTTTTAGTGTCTGAGCTCGCTGCCTCTCCGGGGTTATAGATATCTGGAGGGAATCCGTTAAGTTGTCGCCAGATTTCATACCAGACTGCCACGTTGTCAAGCATCACCCAACCCTTTATGCCTTGACCAAGGCGAAGTTGTTCCGGCCATTCGTCGTCATTAGGATCCGGAATGACCAATATTCTAAATAACCCTTCTCTGCTATTTGTTCGGTCTATTACCTGGACAATTCCACCAAAGGTTCCTACCGATACATTCGGCCATCCCGAAAACTGGAGTGCTGGCCATCCGTCAAATTGGATACGAACTTTTCGGCCGGCAGATACTAAAGGTACATCCATTGCCTGGATATAGATTTCCACGGCCTTGTCAGGGTTGGAGGGCATGATTGTGGCAATAGCTTCCCCCTCCTTAATCGTTTCTCCAATTCCCACCTTTAGCGCCTGTACTACGTACCCAGATTGTGGAGCGATTACCTGATATTGTTCTGTTCTTATCTGAATATTACTGTATTCATTCTTAAGCTTAGCAATTGATGCTTGTGTGTCATTGATATCAGATAGTGTTGCTTGCAGGTCGGAGGTCGCCTTACTAATTTTTTCTGCGTAGTCGGCTTGGATGGCTGAAAGATCTGTTCGATTAATAGCGAGGCTTGCCTGTGCTTCAAGAACCTTGTTTTCAGCGGAAACTACCTTTGACATCGACATATTGAACTTGCTTTCAAGTTCCTGAAACTTCGTTAGGGTGATGTTTCCGGATTCGTATCTGCGTCTGTTTCTTTCGAAAATATTCGACTGGTTTTGAAAGGCCACCTGTTCGGCATCAAATGCTATGCTGTCGCTCTGAAGCTTTAGCTCAGATTGGCGAACTTTATTTCTAGCTTGCATCATTTTTGCAACTAGTGACTCCTTTAGTGCCTGGATTTGATTTCTGTAGGCCTCTCTTTTGAGCTCTTTGGCCAGTAAACTGGATTCTTTCGCCTCAATCTGCTCCTGCGTACGGTTAAGTAACTCGGGATCGAAGAATTTATCTTTTATCTCGGAAAGAGAGAGCAACGTGTCCCCAGCATTAACGAACTGTCCCTCGTATACGTACCATTTCTTAATCCGTCCTGGAATGGCCGATTGGATAGTCTGAGGTCTATTTGCCGGGTTAAGTGCTGTAAGTTTACCGGTACCCCTAATATTTTGCTGCCAGGGTAAAAACAGTGAAATAACCGCGATGCCCATCATGATGATTAGCACTCTCGCGAGATATACACTCAATCCCGGAGTTCTAAGGGTTTTCAGCGAGTACAACTGGAGATCTGCCAGTTCGTCGTCAACTTTTGAATTGGAGATATTCAGCATCTTAATTCAGGTTTTTGACTATTTCTTCGTTCTTAAATATTTGTTCTATTGATCCGTCTTCGAGCATTTTTCCATCTTGCATATAGATCACACGATCACAAGCCGCCATAATCAATGGATCGTTGGACACCACTATCAACGTCCATATTTGTACAGGGTGTGTCAACATCTCTACCAGTGAAAGTCTTTCCTGTTTTGAGAAGTTATTGAAGTAATCGTTGAGGATAAGCAGCTTAGGCTCTTTCGCAAGGCATCTAGCTAATATGAGTTTTTGGATAAACGTTTCTGAATATCCTTTTCCTGCTGCAAGTATAGGTGTATTTAGTCCCAAAGGAAGCATATTTATAGCCTCATCCAGTTTAACACTTTTGATCGCCTCAATGGCGATAGATTCATCCGCTCCAGGTTTACCAACAAGGACGTTTTCCAGGATTGTTCCTTCAAAAATGTCCTGCGCCGATACGTTTTTCCCGATCATGTTACGTAAATGAGTTCTATCTAAATCTCGAAGAGAATAATCATTGTAAGTGATTGATCCTTCAAAGTCGGAGTACATACCAGCAATCAGGTTGGTCAGCGTGGTTTTACCACTTCCTCCAACTCCTGCTATACATATTTTTTGACCCTTTTCAATTGTAAGGTTTATGTTGTGTATTGCCGGTTCGTTCGCTTCTGGGTATTTATAGTACAAGTTTTTCGTACGAACTTCAAACCCTCTGTTTACACCTGTTTCCGCCAATGGTATGTCGATACCTCCAGTTTTCTCTAGAGGTAAATCAGTCACATTAGATATTTTATCAACCGCCGTCAGCATATCATAGACAACATCCATATACGATATTATCTTCTCTACTGAGTTGAGGATTAGAATAATGATTACTTCTGATGCAACAAATTGTCCAAGTGTGATTTCCCTTTGAACCACCAGCCAGGTACCAATGATCAATAATCCAGCAGTAACTGCAGCCTTGAATAAAAGGACATACGCGTACTGGGAGATTAACACCTGGAAATGATTTCTCCTATTCTTTAGATAATTGTTGACGAAGTAGTCGGTTTTCTGAATAGGTAAGTCAGTTGCTCCAAATAATTTGAAGCTATACAGGACCCTGGCGAGTTCTTCCAACCAGTAAACTGCCTTGTATTTATATTTCGATTCGATAATAGACGAATCAAGCCCCCTAGGTCCGGTTGTGTAAAAAATGAAAAAGAGAATTAGAATCAATGAGATTCCAAAAAACACGAAGAACGGATGATAGAGTGATAACAATAGCAGACCAAAAAGGATTTGAATAATCCCGGTTGATAAGTCAATCAGGAGTTTTGGTAAACCTTTTTGGATAGTTAGTACATCAAAAAACCGGTTCATTAGCTCCGGAAAATGAATGTTATGAATGGCTTCCATTTTAATTCTAGGTACACGGAAGGCAAATTCGAAAGCCGCTTTGGTGAATATCCTGCGTTGGATATATTCCACAATTGTTATTTGCATTACCTGCAAAGCACCTGCTCCAAGTACCCCAACAATGATAATTCCGATTAGAACATAAATGGAACTGAAGAATACGCCGCCGGAAATTAGTTCGATCGCTGCCTGAATACCTAGAGGTAATATCAAACTTGAGATACCGATGATAATCGCATATATATAGACATAGTAGATGTCTTTTTTTTCGGTCTTGAGCAGTTTAATTAGACGGGCAATAGGGGACAAAGGGATAGTATCCTCCTCGTCTTCTCTTGCATCATGACTAACCATGCTCTCGTACTGAAATACAGATACAACGACGATTTCGCCCTTTTCGTTGGTTACAAAATGCTCTTGCTGGACTTTTGAGAAATCGATTGCCTGCTTGGTATGGTCATTCAGGATCAGAATCTCTTTCTTCTTTTGGTTGGAATCTATTATTGATGGGAAGAGCTCATCACCTTCTTTAAGAAAAATGATCAGTGGGGAATCAAAATGCTCAACAAACAATTCGAAATCCTTCCTGGCAAGTTCCTTTTTCAGCATTACAATGCCTGAGTCGTTAGCAATTTCTCTAACGTCCCTAATAAATTCATGCACGTCTTCTTCACCGTATTTGCGTAAAAGTCGATCAGTCGCCTGCAGCACTTTACTATCCAAATCAACTTTTACCAGTTGTGATACCTCGTGAAGGAGGTTAATTATGTGTCTGTTATTCATGAGGCTTCCAGTGTATTGAATATCAGGTTTTCAATGAACTTGTAATTGTCCTCATATAATTCTGAAGACTTACTCAATTCAGTCAACGTAGGAAGATGTTCTGCGAAAAATACTTGCTGATTGGAAGCTTCCAATGCCGTACTTATTAAAGCATTTGGGTATTTGTATTTTGGATTGATTTCTCTAACAATATCTCCAATACTTGTGCAAAGTGATTTGTAACCTCTAAAAACACCTTCTCGATTTATTTCATCCACTTGCTTGGTCAAGTAAGTTTTATCAGATTCGGCAATAACTATACGCTGTAACGCTGTTTCGTCAACCTCGGGGAAGTTCCCATCTTCTACTTTCTTACTTGTTATCAGTCTTAAGGCAATCCTAAGTCTGTCTTGCGGGGACTGTATATTATGTGTTTCAAATTGAATTCGGTACTCCATCCAATTCCAGTACCAGGATATCAGGTATACCAGCAATCTGTGCTTATTCTCGAAGTATCTGTATATAGATGCTTCAGTGGAATCTATTTCCTGTGATAGTTTCTTAAAGGTGAACGACTCAAATCCTAATTCATCGATCATTGAGATACTGTGTTCGATGATCCTTTTCCCAAGTTCTGTGGATTGAGGGTCCTTTAAGTACAAGCTTTCATTCAGCCTAAGTTGCAAAACCGTCATACTATTATATATAGAGTTTGAAACTATTCTTTTTAATAGTAACACTATCTAAACGAATAGTCTACCTAAAGGTTCACATAGATCAATATTTTTTTTTAGTGATTGTCTGTGCGAAATATTTTTGTGGTTTTTTCAGGAATTTTTATATTTGATGAAGTTGTTGTGGATTAAGAATTTTAATTAGTCCTTTTATTTTGAGTTTTTGACCTTTGGGTTCAGGCCGTTACGACCTGGACCTTTTTTTTGTCCGATTTCGAACGGTCTTTGTACTATTCTGTACAGCTTATTCACTTTCATTTTCTTTGATATCTCAGTAAATAGCTGATAATCATGTAGTTACCATTAATGGCATCTAAATTGGCATTAGTGAGAAAAACAGATCAGCAAACCATTTGTAATGGACCGAAAGATTAAGAAAAAGAAATTTACTTTAAAGCGGATCCTCACCTGGGGATTGGCAGGGGTATTTGCCCTATTTGTGTTATACAGCTTTGTTTTTGCCGAGGGTGGATCCAGATTGAATGTTGAAATTGAGAAAATCAACGTTGCCGAGGTTCGAGAAGGCGATTTTCAAGAATTTATTCCTGTAGACGGGGCAGTGATGCCTATTTTGACTATCCGTCTTGATGCGATTGTTGGTGGGGTAGTGGAGCAGAAGTACTACGAAGGAGGAATTCTGGTTGAGAAAGGTGATACTATTCTAAAATTAGCAAATGACAACCTGGTTCAGAATTTTGTACGAGAAGAGACCCAAGCATTTATTCTTGTTAATAACATCGAAAACACGAAACTCAATCTTCAGAGGAATCAATTCCTATTAAAAAGAGACCTTCTTCAACTCGATTTTCAAATTGATCAGGCTCGTGATGCTTACGAAAGGGCAAAACCCTTGATTGCGGAAAAAATTATTTCTGAACAAGAATACCTTAACCTGGAAAGAGAATATAGAAGACTCACCAGCCAACGTGAAATTCAGGTGGAATCCAACAGATTCGATTCCCTGAATGCGGTAATCCAGATACGTCAGAACAACGAAACTCTCCAGCGAACAAGAGGAAACCTGGAAATGATCAAGAAAAACCTGGATAACCTTTGGATCACCGCACCAATTTCGGGAAGACTATCAACGGTAAATGTTGAAGTTGGGGAATCTATCGCTCCGGGACAAAATATTGGTCAAATTGATGATCTTAATGGGTATAAAGTGCGCACACCGATTGATGAGCACTACATCGCAAGAATCTATGAAGGACTCAGAGGTACTTTTGATTTTGCAGGACAAAACTACGAGCTTGAGATCAGGAAAATCTATCCTGAGGTTCAGGGCGGAATGTTTTCCGTGGATATGTTTTTCACGGACACCATTCCTAGAGGTATTCGAAGAGGTCAAACGCTTCAGATTCGATTGCAGCTTAGTGAAAATATAACGGCTGTGCAGATACCTAGAGGAAGCTTCTATCAGACAACGGGAGGAAATTGGATTTTCGTTGTGGATGAGACTGATTCCTACGCCGTTCGAAGAGATATTCGATTAGGACGACAAAACACCAGATTCTATGAAGTTATAGAAGGATTGCAACCTGGAGAGAAAGTTGTTGTCTCTTCCTATGACGGATATGAAGATAAAGACAGACTTGTATTTAAATAATTTATAAAACCAATGGAAAACGCAAAAACACTAATCAAGACAACGGGACTCAAAAAATTCTATTACACGGACGAAATTGAAACAACAGCTTTAGCAGGTGTGAACCTAGAGGTCAAAACAGGGGAATTCGTCGCTATCATGGGACCATCCGGATGTGGTAAGTCAACCTTGCTTAACATCGTCGGTTTGTTGGATAATCCAAGTGAAGGAGACTTTCACTTCAACGATTTGGAAATCTCCGATTATTCTGAAAGAAAGAGAGCTGACTTAAGGAAAGCCAATATTGGATTCGTTTTCCAGAGCTTTAACCTTATCGATGAACTAACTGTTTATGAAAACATCGAGTTGCCATTGATTTACTTAAAATACTCATCTTCAGATCGAAAGAAGAGAGTCGAAGAGGTAATGGAATCAATGAAGATCATGCATAGAAGAAATCACTTCCCTCAGCAGTTATCAGGTGGACAGCAACAACGTGTTGCGATTTCCAGAGCAGTAGTGGCACAACCTAAACTTATCCTTGCGGATGAGCCGACAGGAAACCTGGACTCAGCTAATGGACAGGAAGTAATGAACTTGCTCACCGAGCTAAACGAAAACGGGACTACAGTAATCATGGTGACGCACTCACCAATAGATGCTGAGTACGCACATAGGGTAATTCACTTATTTGATGGTCAGATTGTTTCTGAGAACATCAACTCTAAGGATAACGCCCTTGTCTAGATTCAGAATTTAAGGTTTGATACTCGATCGGTATAGATCTGACTATTGAATCCTAAGTTTTAAATCTCGAATCAATTAGTACCTAGTTGCATGTCTATATACCCAAAGGGCCGCCGTTCGCGGCGGTCCTTTGCTTTTAATGCCTTGCTTTATATGCGCAAACTATTCTTCTTATTTCTAATAGTAGGTTACACCACTTTAGCTCAGGACACCTCCAGGGTGGTACTAACCCTTGATGAATGTATCCAAACAGCACTGAATAATAACTTATCTATTCAGCGTGCTCAGAATAACAGGTTGATTGCGAAATCCAATCAACTGCAATCAATCATGGGACATCTGCCATCCATTAATGCCCAGGTAAACTACGATTTCTTTTTTGGGACAACATTTGATGTGAACGCTGCTAGACAGGTAACGGCAACGACACGCTCCTCCCAACCAAGAATCTCAGCGAATTACAACCTATTCAATGGTTTTGCCACCCACTCAACCAGACAACAAAGAACCAGTGAACTAGTAGCAGCGGAGGAAAATGTTGAAGCAACTAAAATACAGACGGAGGCTAACATCATGGAGGCCTACCTGGCAGTACTCTTAGGAGAAGAGAACATTAGAATTAGCCAGGAACGGGTCGATTTCCTTCAGGCTCAATTAGATAGAGCTGTAAGTCGTGAATCGGTAGGTGTCGGTAATATGGAAGAAGTTTTCAACTTTAGGTCTCAACTAGCGACGGAGAAGCTTAACCGGCAAACGCTTGAGAATCAATATCAAAGTGATAAGTTGAGGTTACTTCAGGCTATGCGCCTCGATGTAACGGAGTTTGAATATGCCATTGAGGCGATTGAGGAGTCCGATGAGGAGTTATTGAATGAGGTAGATCCTTTTTCAACGGTTCTAACAGACATCATGGGAATTAACCCATCATTAAGAGGGGCACTGGCAACAAAAGAAGCCGCGAAGTTTCAATACCGTGCGGCTATGGGGCAGGCACTTCCGAATATCTCCTTTTTTGGAATGGTTGGTAGTAACTTCTCTTCCAATGGCGCTGTCAATCCAAACGAAACGGTTACTGACGCAAATGGAAATGTGATACCTCGGTTTGAGCCCAATGCAACATATTTTGAACAATTAGGGTACAACCAGTTTGAATACATCAACTTCACTCTTCAGATTCCAATCTTTAATCGACTACAAACTACCAATAACATCCAGGTGGCCAAATTAAATATGATCAACTCGGAATTGGCAGTGGAGGAGGCTACACAGAACATCACCAATATTGTTCAGCAGATCTATCTCGATCTTGTTTCTGCACAGGTAACTTACCAGTCAGCACTGGAAAATATGGACGCTCTACAACAAAGCTTCCAGTTCATGGAAAGAAGATATGAAACAGGTAACACTGATTTCTACACCTACCTGGAAAGCTTAAATAATAAAAACCGAGCTGAGATTCAGCTAATCAATGCTAAATATGGTATTGTATTGAGACAAAAGATTCTTGACGTCTATCGAAGATCTTCGTAAACAACAACGTTTTTCTTGCCAAGAAAAAGAATTCGTTTTCCAACGTTAATTACACAGTTAAAATTGGGAGGTCCTTCACGGACCTCTCTTTTTTTGTTATTCAAATCGATTAGAATTAATTCCTGATCTGTGACAGCATATAGCGTATTCCTGGAAATGGAGAATTCAGAAACTGAGGGAGTTGCCAAGCTATATATAAGGTTACCGTATCCATCAAAATGCCAAATTTTATTCTGTCCTGATATAAGGATAGAATTCTTGTAGGACTGCATCTTATGAACTGTATTCATGGCATGCATCCGTCCAAGGGGCACAGTGAGGAGTAGATTCCTGGTAGTAAGGTCAAATTTCTTTAGAATCAAATCTTCTGATTCTAACATCCAAATACTATTGTCCTGGCCAATCGCCACACTTTGAACCAATGAAGGAGTAAAATCACGGGTTACGTATCGTTGCGATTCCGAAAGAAACCTTTCGAGGAAAAGGAATTCCTGCTGTCGTTGCGAAAAAAAGAATGGCCTTAAGGAGTTTCGAGCGTCGATGAAGCTGATAGAACCAAAATCCGGAATTTTGAATGACTTTGTTATTTCAAGTTCCGGATCAACTTCGATAATTCTGCCATCGTCAAGTCCAATTATGACATTATTTCTTATGTCTGATGAAACAGCGGCAATTCCAGATTGAAAAAGAATGGAATCGATGGCAACCAATGACTGGCCACTTGCTGCAAAGCAAAAGATCAAGACTGTAACGCTATGGAAGACTTTTATCCTCAAAATGAGTAAGGGTCATTTGATTACCATCATAGTAGGCGAAAGGAGAACCACTTACCCATTCACCTAAATTGACATACTTAGCATCGTCGTTAATTCTGATTTCAGAAGTCAGGTGTCGATGACCAAATATATAATAGTCATGATGCATAACCTGTTCGATTTCCTTACTATGAATATACAAAGGCTCGTTCTCTCCTTTATCAAGGTCAGGTTCACTTGTATGTTTTAATCTGCTGTTAGATGACCATGCTGTTGCAAGGCCTACTCCGACATTAGGGTGAAGCCATTGAAATGCCCAGTTCGCTAATCTGTTCTTGAAGACTTTTTTCAAGAGCTTGTAGGAATGATCTCCTGGCCCATACCCGTCACCATGCCCGACTAGTATCGGGTTTTGCCCACAAATAAGGCGAATTTGGTCATGGTGTATGGATACACCCAGTTCCTTTTCGAAATAGTCTTTCATCCATAGATCATGGTTCCCAACAAAAAAATGAACTGGGATATTGTTATCCACGAGTTCTGCAATCTTTCCTAAAAATCTAACGTAGCCTTTAGGGACAACAGTCTTGTACTCAAACCAAAAATCAAATATATCGCCCACTATGAACAAGCCGCTCATATCTTCTTCTACCGATTTGAGCCACGAAATAATTCGGCGTTCTCTTTGGTCGCTGGATTCTTTATTTGGAGCTCCTAGATGAAAATCAGAAGCAAAATAAAGTCGCTTTCCCGGCGGTATGTTAATTGAAACCTCTTCCATAAAAAAAGGGCCATGAAGGCCCTAAAATAAATGGTTTTAGCTTTATTATTCTTTGACTTTTTCTGTCTCTTCCTCCGAGTCTTTCTTCTCAGACTCTTCGAGAGCCACTTCCTGCTTCACATCTTCCTTCAATTGATCGATGGAAGAATCTTTATCTGCTGGGGTAGTGTCTTGGTCTTTATCTGCTGACTCCTTACTTTCCTCGTTATCATTATCCTTACCATTGGTAAAGGCTTCGTAAGTTGTCTGATGCTCAAATGGTCGTTTTCCTATCAACCTTTCCAAATCGGACTGGAAAATAATCTCCTTGTCCAGTAATTCCTTCGCCACTACCTCCAGATCCTTCTTCTTCTCAACAAGGAGTTTCTTGGTTCTTTGATAGGCCTTATCGATCAAAGTTTTCACCTCCTTGTCAATTAATTCTGCGGTAGCATCTGAATACGGCTTGGTAAAGTTGTAATCGGACTGTTTGGAATCATAAAATGAAAGATTTCCGATCTTATCATTCATTCCGTATACGGTTACAATACTGTAAGCCATTTTGGTGATTCTTTCCAGATCACTCAATGCACCGGTAGATATTTTGCCAAAAATAATCTCTTCAGCCGCTCGTCCACCCAACGCCATACACATCTCATCCATGAGTTGTTCAGTCTGATAGAGGAACTGCTCTTTCGGCAGGTATTGTGCGTATCCCAGGGCTGCAACCCCTCTAGGAACGATACTGACCTTTACCAATGGGTCGGCATGTTCCAAATACCAGCCAGCAATAGCGTGACCGGCTTCATGATAAGCCACAATTCGCTTTTCATCAGGAGAAATGATCTTATTTTTCTTTTCCAAACCGCCAATGACTCGGTCGATGGCATCCTGGAAGTCAATCATCTCTACTTTATCTTTATTTTTCCTCGCTGCTATCAAAGCTGCTTCGTTACAAACATTTGCAATTTCCGCTCCGGCGAATCCTGGTGTTTGAGCTGCCAGCTTTTTGGGATCAACTTCTTCGTTGAGTTTAATTGGCTTCAGGTGGACTTTGAAAATTGCCTCTCTGCCAACAATATCTGGTTTATCTATACTGATTTGTCGATCAAATCGACCAGGTCTTAATAGCGCACTATCCAGTACGTCAGGTCGGTTAGTTGCAGCCAGGATAATCACTCCGGCATCGGTAGAGAATCCGTCCATTTCAACCAACAACGAGTTTAGTGTGTTTTCTCTCTCATCGTTTGATCCAGGCATTTGCCCTCGTCCCCTTGATCGTCCAATGGCATCAATCTCATCGATAAAGACAATACAAGGTGCCTTTTCTTTTGCTTGTTTAAATAAGTCTCTAACCCTGGCAGCACCTACTCCTACAAACATTTCAACGAAGTCAGAACCGGATAAAGTAAAAAATGGCACAGCCGCCTCACCTGCTACTGCTTTAGCAAGTAGCGTTTTACCTGTACCGGGAGGGCCTACAAGCAGGGCGCCTTTTGGAATTTTGCCCCCTAACTTTGTGAATTTTGAAGGATTCTTTAAGAATTCTACGATCTCCCTTATCTCCTCCTTTGCTTCATCCAAACCAGCAGCGTCCTTAAAAGTTATTTTAACCTTGTTCTCTGCATCGAAAAGAGCTGCTCTTGATTTTCCAATATTAAAGATTTGTCCTCCTGGACCTCCTCCGCCGGTCATTCTTCTCATCAGGAACCAGAATCCAAAAATCAATAGGAAAAAGAATCCGTAGGTCATGAAAAGATCAGAAAAATCATTTCTTTCTTCAACCTCATATCCTAAACGCTGATCCTCCGGGAGTTCAGTCATTACGCGGTTAAAGTCATCATTAAAGATTGTCGGGTCAACAATCTTGAAACTGTAATGAGGCCCTGTGTTTGAATTGAAAGGAGTGTTTTGGTTCTCCAGTTCGATTTTATACTTGGTGTTTTGAAGAGCGTCCTCTTTCAAAGTAACTTCCACCAGGTCCTTGTTCTTAATTAGTACGACTCTTTTTACGTCGTTACTCATGAGCATTTGCTCGAACCTGCGATCGGAAATCTTAATTGTAGATGAGCTGTTATTGAAGTACGTGAATGCAAATACTGTGGCGATCAGAACGATAATAACCCACATTTGGTATCCGCCTCTTCCAGGCCCACCACCCATTACATTCTTTTTCTGTCTCGGTTTATCTCCCATTATTTATTTCGTCAATATCCTTTGTTAAAACGACCGTAGTTTCAGATAGTTCGATTAATTGTTTATTGATGTGATTGCGGCATCAGCCCAAAGGTCTTCAATCGCATAATAGGCTCTTTTTTCTTTGTTAAAGATGTGAGCCACAACATCAACATAATCAATTAAAATCCATTCCTTGTTCTGAAAACCTTCTTTCTTCCAGGGTCGTTGGTTAGACTGCTTTCGCACAAATTCTTCTACCGACTCAGATATGGAATCGATTTGAGTATCGGAGTTACCAGAACAAATCACAAAGAAATCGGCGATCGCGTGTTTAACGCTTCTAAGATCTAGGACGACGACATCGTTTGCTTTTTTCTCAAGCATTCCTTGCACCATCATCTCACTAAGTTCTTCGCTGGAAACAGCGACAGAATTATTCTCCGGCATTCAGTACGGCTTTCTCTATTTTTACTTTAAAACTACTAAAAACCATTGCATAAATTCTTTGCCAAAACACTCTTTCTCGGAAAAAAGGTCATATATCTGCCAGAATGTCATTCTACTAATGACTATTCCATGCAATTGGTCAAGAATGGTCAGATCGGAAATGGAGACCTTGTCATGACAGACTTTCAGGATTCTGGGAGAGGTCAACGAGGAAATACCTGGTTAAGTAATCCCGGTGAAAACCTTCTCTTTTCTGTAGTATTACATCCCGAAAATATGCTTGCTGGGAATCAATTTCTACTTCAGAGAATGGTTTCAGTTGCACTGATCGAGTCAATAAATATGAAGTATTCCATTGCTTCAAAAATTAAATGGCCAAATGATATTTTCATCGGAAATCTGAAAGTTGCAGGTACTTTGATTGAAAACACATTGTTAGGCAATCGAATAGAAACAGCAATCATCGGCATCGGACTGAATGTAAATCAGGAAGTTTTTGATGGATTGAAAGGTACGTCTATTCGGAATGAAGTGGGTGAAATTTTAGATCGCGATGAGATCCTTGAAGCTTTTTTATTATCAATGGAAAGACAGATTTACTACTGGGAGAATGGGCAGGAAGATGTAATAACCAGAGAGTATATTCGACATCTTTATTGGTTAGGGGAGAAACATATTTTTAGGTCGGGAGCATCGCTCATAACCGGGGAGATTACAGGTGTTTCGTCCTTAGGCAGGTTACAGATTGATACTGAAAATGAAATTCAGGAGTTTGATATTAAGGAGATTGTATATATCGAGTAGAAAAATTCTTATTTTTGCGCCTGAAATAAAGAGATATGATTCAAGATACAGAGAAATTCAAGGTTAAAGACATTGCCCTTGCTGATTGGGGGAGAAAGGAAATTGAGCTGGCAGAGGCTGAAATGCCAGGATTGATGTCACTTAGAGAAGAATATGGTGAATCAAAACCACTTGCCGGAGCCCGCATTGCCGGTTGTCTGCACATGACTATTCAAACTGCTGTTTTGATAGAAACACTAACAGCTCTTGGGGCAGAAGTTACCTGGTCATCTTGCAACATTTTTTCTACGCAAGATCACGCAGCCGCAGCCATCGCAAAGACCGGTGTTCCTGTTTTCGCATGGAAAGGAATGAATGAGGAAGAATTTGACTGGTGTATCGAACAGACACTTTTTGCTTTTTCCGATGGAAAACCTTTGAATATGATACTTGACGATGGTGGCGATCTTACTAACATGGTGCTTGATAAGTATCCTGAAATGGTAAATGACATCCGAGGCCTCTCTGAAGAAACTACAACAGGTGTACATAGATTGTACGAGCGGATGAAAAAAGGAACCCTACCCATGCCTGCGATTAACGTTAATGATTCAGTTACCAAGTCAAAATTTGATAACAAATATGGGTGTAAGGAATCTTTGGTGGATGCAATCCGAAGAGGGACTGATATCATGTTAGCAGGAAAAGTAGCTGTGGTAGCAGGTTATGGAGATGTTGGTAAGGGTAGCGCAGCTTCTCTGCAGGGAGCTGGTGTAAGAGTTATCGTAACTGAGATAGATCCAATTTGTGCACTTCAGGCTGCCATGGATGGCTTCGAAGTAAAGAAAATGGTGAATGCAATTCCCCGAGCTGACATTGTAGTCACAGCCACTGGCAACAAGGACATCGTTACCGGAGAGTATTTCAAACTCATGAGGGACAAGACCATAGTCTGTAACATCGGACACTTCGATAATGAGATCGACATGGCATGGCTCAATGACAACTACGGTGCATCCAAAGTTGAAATTAAACCTCAGGTCGATCTATATAATGTTGATGGAAATGACATTGTCGTATTAGCTGAAGGTAGATTAGTAAACCTTGGTGTCGCCACAGGTCACCCTTCATTTGTAATGTCTAACTCATTTACAAATCAGACTTTGGCACAAATTGAGTTGTGGCAAAACCATGACAAATATGAAAATGCAGTATATACATTGCCCAAACATCTGGATGAAAAAGTAGCAGCTCTCCACCTTGAAAAAATAGGTGTTGAATTGGAAACGCTTTCAAAGGATCAGGCAGATTATATTGGAGTTACGGTTGAAGGACCTTTCAAACCGGAACACTACAGGTATTAAATCAATAAATACAAGTAAATTAAAGCCATCTGCCACCCAGCGGATGGCTTTTTTATTTTGAAGATATCATATATACATACGACCGATCTTTCCTCAAAAAGTACCTCAGCCAACTTCATTGTCTTCAATGCATTGAGCCTTGCGAATCATTGCGAAGTTGATCTCTTCCTTATAAATAGTTCTACGATTTCTCCAGCTGAGATATTCAGCCAACAGTATGGAATAAAGACATTACCTTCTAACCTGAATGTCTTCGCTAAGCGATCTCCGGGAATCGGAAGGGTATTATTCTACACTTGGGTAATAAAGAAGCTTCGCTTGCTAAATCCGGATTATATTCTCACTCGTTCTCATGGTATGTTACCATATCTGTCCAGGTGGAAGAAGAACAGGTGCAAGGTTTTTTTCGAGACTCACGACTTTTTCCTGGATCTCAATTTGCGATCGGAGAGGATAAAAAGGCAATGGAAAAAGAAATCCAGGATTGAACGTAAATACTTTCCTAGGATAGACGGGCTAATATGCCTGAATAATTCACAAAAAGAGCTTTATCAAAAAGCCTTTCCAAATTTGTCAATAGAGACCTTTCCGACAGGTTTATCACAAGCTACTAACAAGGAGGTAGGCGAAAGGTCCGGAATTATCTACGCAGGTAGTTTAAACTCAAGGTTGGGAATTGATATCCTGGTGAAATTGATAAATGAACTTAAACAGTACTCCTTTACAATTGTGGGTGGGAAAACGGCGAAAGAGAGAAAGGAATTTCAGGAACTTTTTGCTGGTCAGGTGTTGCCTGAAAATGTAGAAATGACTGGTTGGCTAAAGAAATCCGATGTACTCGATAAGATTTCCGCCGGACGTGTAGCGCTTTTACCACTTGAGGATACCTTTTTCAATAAAAACCTGACTGTGCCACTAAAATTGCTTGACTACATTGGTTGTGCTACACCAGTCATTGCATCAGATTTTGTTTCAGTTAGGGAATTGATATCTGATGGCAAACATGGTTATTTAGTTAAATGGGATGACATACAGTCCGTGACTCAAAAGATAGAATCGCTTTTAAATGACGGTGAAGTTTGGGCTAAGAAATCAATAAATCTGCAGGAACTGTCAAAACATCTTACTTGGGAGGAAAGGTCAAGGAGATTAATAAATTACCTGGAAAAATTCTGAGATGAAATTGCTTATAGTAGTCGATCGGGGTTTTACGCAAAGCGAAACGTTTTTATACCAGGAGATTCTTTCCTTATTGGAATTTGAATTGGTAGTCATCTTCCGTAAGAGAATGAATAGAAAGCAGTTTCCGATCCCGCCCACCGTCAAGGTGATCAATCTATACAACAACCCAATTTTCAGATTGTTGTTGAAGTTAAATAAGGACCCATACAGCTTTCCTAGCTTGATTGAAAAATCCATTGTTCACTGGGTCAATCAACATAAGATTGATAGAGTCTTTGCGGAATATGGCCCAACTTCCCTCCGAGTTTTGAATGCTTGTAAAAAAGCCAAAGTGCCACTATTTGTTCGTTTTCATGGATTTGATGCCTCAAGGCTTTTGAAGGAAACAAATTACAGGCAGCGATTGAAAACCTTATTTTCATATGCAAAAGCCTGTACACCGTCTCGTTATATCAAGGCTAATTTGGTTGAAGCCGGTTATCCCAGCGATCATATAGAGGTGATCTACAATGGAATTGAGCTTAATAAGTTCGAGTTGGAAATAAGTCAAACTGAGAGAGATGAAATCGTAATAATACATGCGGGTAGATTGGTTCCCAAAAAGGGTGTACCCGATCTCCTCCAGGTCTTTATTAAGCTACTCCCAACTTATCCTAATCTGCGATTGAAAATAATCGGTAAAGGCCCTGATCAAGTGACTTGCGAAGAAATCATAGCTAAACATAAGGTAGAAGAGCAAGTAAGTCTCCATGGGGCTTTGCCACACTACAAGTTGATTCTAAACCTTCTGGAATCCGACATTTTCGTATTAAACAGTAGAAAGGATTCCCAGGGAGAGACAGAGGGATTGCCGATTTCAATACTGGAAGCCATGGCTTGCAAGGTCCCGGTTCTTTCTACCAATCATGCAGGAATCCCTGAAATGGTGATTCATGAAGAAACTGGCATTCTGATAGATGAAAATGATTCTGCAGCGCTTGAGACGTCTATTATCCGACTAATAGAGGATCCACTATTAAGGAAATCTATTTCAGAAAAAGCTCAGGTTGAAGTAAAGAAAAGGTTTTCAAGTCAAGCACTTAAAGACGGGTTAACAGGTTTCTTATCATCCTGAGAGCACGTCTTCATAGACAGCGATAGTTTTGGAGATCATCCTATCGGCTGTAAATTTTTCTACATCTTTTAATCCTTGATCAATTAGACGAGTTTTTGACTGATCATTATTAATGAGTTCTAAAAGCTTCTCGCTTATCGATTCAGGATCCTTTATTGGCGCCAGAAGCCCATTTACACCATCTTGAATTATTTCCGGGACACCACCTGCTATGGTTGCTACTATCGGAACTCCATTAGCCATTGCATCTAGTACAGAAGTGCCTAATCCTTCCTTTTTGGATGTGAAAAGAAAATAATCCATACGAAGAAGATAAGAGCCAACGGATTGCACATGACCGGTCATTAATATACGATTGGATAGTTTTTTCTCTTCGATGTAGCTTTTGATATTGTCGAATTCCGGGCCATCACCTACAATGACAAAGTAGATATTGTCCATTTCATTGATGACCAAATTTGCCGTGTCTACAAAAGTCTCATAGTCTTTATGATCGGCGACTGCTGAGGTGTTACCAACCAGGATCGATGACTCCGGGATGTCAAAAGTCTCCTTTAACAGAATCGGATTCATGTCTGCGAACCTATCAAGATTCACCCCGCTATGTATAGTTTGGACTATCTCTGGCTTTATCACTTTCTTAACTATCGAGGAAATGAAATCGCTAACGCAAAGAATTCGTTTGATCTGCTTGTGCCGGTATTTGAGCTTGGAAAACCAATTGCTTTTTAAAGGAAAGTCGACTCGTCGACTCAGGATCAGTGGAGTACTCAGTCCCAGGTAGGAAGCAATAACGGCAAGGGTGTGACCTTTTGAAGAATGGATATGAACCAGATCGGCATTCAGAATATTCGTGTACTTTTTTATTGCGATAGCGGAAGAAAAATCGATATTACTGCGAATGGCAAAGGCTTGATGGGGTATTTTATTTATGATACAGTATTCCTCCATTCCAGAGCCTAACTTGCAAGCGATTACGGAGAGTATTCCGGCCTCAATTAGTCCTTCATGCAGATAAGCTACTTGTTGCTCTCCACCGCGCCAGGAGTCTTCAAAACATAGGTGTAAAATGGTCATCGGACAGCATAAGTAACTCGTAGGAAAAAGCCGTAGTTATTGCCAAACAGAGAATAGTCTGCGGCTACGGTGCCTGCATAGGTGAAACCATTTTCAAATGACCGCTGGCCCTCCAATGAGACATATTGAGTCGAGACAACGTCTCTGAAAAAGTATTCAGTATCAATATCCCAGGATCTGCGTGACCCACCATACAATCCTGCATAGGTTCCATAATTATGAGAGATTGTTGCTTTTAAATTGACCTTGTAATCTCCGATTTGAGAACCAAAACCAAAATGATGTGCTATCACCCGATTGTTGATGATTAGCTTGTCATCGGAGGTAGTTTTGTCCGTCATAGTCTGGAACCGGTCTTGGGTCATCATTAACGGATTTCCCAAAACCTGTTGATGAAAAGTATTTCCATTTGGATATTGATCATTATTGAAGTGATCATCTCTTCCACCAAATGCATAACCATTGTTCACTTCGTCCCGAACCAATTCCAGGATGCCGGGCCAGCCAATGTCCATGGTATCTATTCCCAGTTGATTCAAAGCAAATTGATCATAGTCTCCAACATTTCGAATATCTCTTGTCGAAAAGAAACGACCGTTGATATACGGGTCCGTTAAACCAGGTCCACTTTGATCCACTGTATTGAAGTTTTCATAGAAGATATTCTTAATGAATCGATTATCTGGCAGTTCCAGATTCAGTGTAATCACGTAGTCGTGATTTTTTTTGTAATTGTCCGTAAAACCTGAAGCATCCGATATCAACTGCTGAAAAATGAATCGAAAATTATTATTGTCGTCAAAAGGCAGGTCAAAGCCTATGTTGAGCATACCAAAATGCGCGCCAGTGGCGTTGCTGCTATCGGATGAATTCCCTGAGTTCACTGCTTGCTGAGCGAGCATGGCTTTTGTGAAATTCGAAGGTAGTTCTACGCCTAACTCATTGGTCCCGCCAAATATGACAGTATGATTTATCCCAATGAAAGGCTCAATAGGAATGTTGGCAACTTTGAGGTAGGCACTTTTTTCATGAATGTACGCATTGGAAACAGGTCGATCTTCTTCCAATCGTCCAACTTCGAAAGTCCCCATCACCTGGATGAATTTCGTAAAGGGTATAGGGCTAAAATCCCAGATTCCGAAACCACCTTTTGTGATTGTCCTTGCATTTTGACTCTGAAAGAATGATCCGGATCCTAGTTCGTCGTTGTACAGGGAGTTGTTTACCTGAACCTTACCAAACCGAACTTCGAATGTTTGATAGTTAAATTTCGCATAGGCCTGATGAAAAAATGAATTTGAAAGATCAGGTTTTATCACATAGTCCAGACCTGTTTCGATTCCCCATTTTTCCCTTTTGATAACCGGATAGCGGAAGGAGGTTTCAAGATAACCATCCTGGTCATTCGGATCTAACTTTCCAAATTGGTTATATCCAATATGAAAGGGTTGATAGCCGATGGTTCCAACACTGCCAGCTACAGTTACCGAAACCTGAATAGAATCTAGTTGACCGTAAAGATTGGTAGTTAGAAGAAGGAGAGTAGCTATAACAGTAAGTCTCATGATGACTGGATCAATGCATACAGTTTTTTATACTTCAGATACTTGCTGAAAGCCGTATTTCTGGAAATTACCCATCCATAGTACCCATCCAGAAACCCAAGTTTAAGTATATACTTTTTAAAGAAGGTATATACCGGGCCAATATATATGTGAATCAATGGGTGCATCTTCTGGTTTTGATCATAGGCATATTGAGCTGCCATGGTCGAATACTTTTCTATTTGAGTAATATGCTCCTCCTCGGTGAGAAAAGCATAGTGTAATAGATCGCCCTTGAGGTGCATGTTCATTGCCCCCTTGGAGGGGATAACTTTCTCGTGTGGATTCTTGCCGCCCCATTTTGCACTATTTCTTTCCCATAGTCTGATTTTTTTGTCGGGATACCATCCACAATAGCGTACCCAATATCCACAGAAGTTGGTTTTCCTATTCATGGAGAAAGTATTGAACCCTTTTGGATCCAAAAGAATCGATTGTATGCTTGTCCTTAGTTCATCTGAAAGGCATTCGTCGGCATCTAGATTTAGTAGATAAGATGATTTTGCCAAACTGCAAGCATAATTTTTTTGCTCTGCGAAAGTGTCAAAGGGGCGGTTGTACACTTTAGCACCTAGTTGCTTTGCAAGTTCAATGGTGTTGTCGGTTGATCCGGAATCGAGGACGATGACTTCAGCCACTGCCTTGGGTAATGAATGGATACATCGTTCGATGTTTCTCTCTTCGTTATAAGTAATGATTACAACCGATAGATTAGCCATACTTTTTCAGGGAATCGCTAAAAACCGATTCATAACCTAATACTGTCTTTTTCAAGGTAAATGCATCGGCAGTCAACCTACCATTCTCTACGAAAATGCGTCGAATATTCTTGTCATTTAGAATAATGTGCAATTTTTTCAAAAGGGAATCAGATGATTGATTGTCAAAAAGAAAACCATTTACACCGTCGGTTATTACACTTGGTATTCCTCCATAATTAGATCCTATAACAGGTATTCCCAGTTTCATGGCTTCGATAAGAACCAATCCAAACCCGTCCATCTGCGAGGCTAGAACAGAACAATCCATGAGTTGATAGTGATGTAGTGTCAGATTCCTTTCTAATTGTCCGGCAAAAATTACCTTGTCCCTATCATATTCTATAGACCATTTGTTGTCAACCTCTTGTTCAGTTATTCCCACAAACAGTATTTTCCAACGAGGATCCATTTGCTTTAGCAATTTCAAAAGGATATCCTGCCGCTTTAATCGGCTTACACAACCGATAACTTTATCACCTGGTTGAATTCCGTATTCCATTCTCAGATTAGAAGCTATCTTTTCATCTTTTGTGTAGTTCCCGGCAGGAAGTGCATTATTGACTACTTGTATATGACTGTCTCTAAATCCTTTACGCAGCATTAGGTTTTTCAAACCTTCGCTATTGGCAACTATCATATCCGAAAAAGTCTGGTGCAACCATCGTTTCAACGGGTTATTATGTTTGACTCTTTGTCTGCGAGTAATAATAATTCTAGCAGGTGATTGGAAAACGATTTTAGATATGATCGCGATATATCGGTCTTTGCTCCCCTGTGAGCAGACAGTCTTAAAATCGTGTTCATTGACAATGCGTTTTAACCTGTATGCGGAGAGCAGATCGATTTTGCCTTTTAGACGTACATTAAAGACTCGAATTCCTGCATCAGAAGCCAATTTCGACAGTAATGACGATTTTGGAGTCGCAAGACCTACATAATGACCGGCATCTTGCATACCTTTAAGTAGCTCCAGTATGCTGTAGGTGGAACCTGCATTTCCACCAAAATGGCTTGTGAATAATACTCTCAGCATACTTATTTAAATAATCTATAGGCTATTGCTTTTTTGTTTAAGAAAATTAGAAAAAGATTAAACAAAATTGTAAATTACACGTTCATTGATGTATGTACATCAAATTTAAAACGTTTGAAGTACTATTTTTTACCTAAAGACACAAGACATGCAAGAGGTTCTAGAAACTACTGAAAACAAGCCAAGAAAATTCAAGTATGATCGCCGTATTCAACTAGATATTTTTGAAAACGAGTTCCTTCCGCATCTTGATGCAATGTACAACTTCGCCTATCGTCTTACTTTGGAAGCTGATGACGCGAAAGACCTTGTTCAGGATACCTATTTAAAAGCATATCGGTTTGTAAATTCCTTCCAGCGGGGAACCAATGCAAAGGCATGGTTGTATAGAATATTGAAGAACAGCTTCATTAATGACTTTAGAAGGAAAAGTAGAGAACCTTCCAAGGTCGATTATCAGGAAGTTGAGAGCTTTTATAATTCTGACAGCGTCGATACAAAGCAGACAGTGGATTTGCGCATCGACACCGTGAAGGACATGATTGGTGATGAAGTCAGCAATGCACTCAATTCTCTAGCTGTTGATTTTAGAACTGTCATAATCTTGTGTGATCTTGAAGGATTCACCTACGAGGAAATGGCGAAGATCCTGGATATTCCTATCGGGACCGTTCGTTCCAGACTTCACAGGGCAAGAAATCTTCTGAAAGACAGATTGAAAGAATACGCCAGTTCTATGGGATATCAGTGAGATATCCCCCTTTGCCGTGCCAAGAATAGAACGAAATAGATCATGGATCAATCAGAGGAGAACTCTAGATGTAATAAATGTCTGGAATTATTAGAATCTATAATTGACAACGAAGCAACCCCTGAGGAGGAGAAGTTTTTTCACTCAAACATTGAGAAATGCAAGGATTGCCTCGAGCGCTACGAGCTGGAAAAACAAGTCAAACTACTGCTACAAAGAAAAATAGCCAAACAACCAGTCCCTTCTGGATTGGCTGAAAACATCAAAGCCCAAATACTGGCTCAATTGAACTAATGGCTGGCAAAGCCATTATATTCTCCGCACCTTCTGGCTCCGGGAAAACTACAATAGTTAAGCATCTACTAGAAGTAAGAAGCGATCTTAGCTTCTCCGTCTCCGCTACCACAAGACAACCACGTCCAGCAGAGGTAGACGGAATAAATTACTACTTTTTAGGTCTTGAGGAGTTTAAGAATCATCTGAATCATGATGACTTCCTGGAATACGAGGAAGTCTACGAGGATATATTTTATGGAACACTCAAGTCGGAACTTGATAGAATTTGGAAAGAAGGTAAGTCGGTTATTTTTGATGTAGATGTGAAAGGCGGAGTCGCCATTAAAAGGAAGCTGGGAGATAAAGTATTAAGCATCTTTGTGAAGGCACCTTCATTGGAAATTATTGAACACCGTTTAAGATCCAGGGGTACGGAGAAAGAAGAAGACGTTTTACGTCGCCTGGCGAAAGTGAAAGAAGAATTGAAGGAAGAGAAAAACTTTGACATGTCATTAATTAACGACGATCTTTCAGAAGCCCTGGTTCAAGCTGAGAAGATCGTTGATGAATTTATTTCTGCAAACCAATGAAGGTTGGTCTCTTCTTTGGTTCCTTCAACCCCATACACATTGGGCATCTGATTGTAGGAAACCTTGCCTTTGAGCTGACAGACCTGAAAGAAGTCTGGTACGTAGTCACTCCGCAAAATCCATTGAAGACAAACAAAAATCTTCTTCATGAATTTGATCGATTAGACATGGTTGAGAGAGCCATTGCCGACGATTATCATTTCCGCACCTGTGATGTCGAGTTTCACCTTCCTAAACCCAGTTTCACCATCAACACATTGGTGCATTTGACTGAGAAGCATCCTAATAAAGAATTTAAATTGATTATTGGAGAAGATAACCTGGTCTCTCTACCACGCTGGAAGAACTATGAAAGCATCCTTGAGAATTATGGACTGATTGTATACCCAAGGCCAAATGCAAAGGATTCCCCCAGAATGGATCATCCAAATGTGGAAATGATTGATGCACCCAAGATGGATATTTCAGCTTCACTGATTCGCAAACTGGTACGTGAGGGTAAATCGATCAAGTATTTGGTGCCGGAACAAGTGGAAAGAATGATATCCAAAAAGGGTTTTTTCCTCTAGATAGTCATAATGTCTTTCTCCTTGGCCTCCAGAATATCATCAATCTGCTTACTATGGCCATCTGTAATTCCCTGAATATCACCCTCAGCGTCTTTGATGAGATCCTCTGAAACGTGATCCAACTTCCTCAACTGATCATTGGATTCCTTACGTATAGATCGAAGACTGATCTTTCCATTCTCAGCTTCCGACTTAGCCTGCTTTACAAGCATAACTCTTCGCTCTTCAGTTAGTGGAGGTATGTTGATCCTTACCAACTCTCCATCATTTTGGGGATTAAGACCCAGGTCAGAATTGATGATTGACTTCTCAATCTCAGGTATTACAGTTTTCTCCCAAGGCTTAATAACAATAGTTCGTGCATCTGGAGTTGTGACGGAAGCTACTTGGTTTATTGGTGTGGGATTTCCGTAGTATTCAACTGTAAGGCCTTCCAGAAGACTAGGCATCGCTTTACCCGCCCTGATTTTGGATAATTCCGCAGCTGTGTGTTTAACCGTTTTATCCATTTGCTCCTTAGCGTGATCCAATAAAAATTGTATTTCTTCTTCCATCTTATTTAGGTAATTAAAGTTCCTACTTCTTCTCCCATGAGTAAACGGTTAAGATTTCCCGGTTTATTCATATCAAAGACGATGATAGGCAAATTATTTTCCATACACAGTGTAAAGGCAGTCATATCCATAATGCTCAACCCTTTTTCATAAACTTCCTGGAAAGATATATTTGAGTATTTGGTGGCGGTTGGATCTTTTTCCGGGTCTGCTGTATACACACCATCAACTCTGGTTCCTTTCAATACAACATCCGCCTCGATCTCGATAGCTCTCAAACTCGCAGTGGAATCTGTGGTAAAATATGGATTCCCAAGACCAGCACCGAAAATCACAATCCTCCCTTTCTCCATATGTCGGATGGCTCTTCTTCTAATGAAGGGTTCGCACACTTGTTCCATTTGAATTCCGCTCATGAGTCGGGTATACATTCCATTTTTTTCCAATGAGCTTTGCAAGGCCATGCCATTCATCACGGTTGCCAACATCCCCATGTAATCTCCCTGAACACGATCGATACCCGCATTTTCCGCCTGTACCCCACGAAAGATATTTCCCCCGCCAATAACAATGGCTAACTCAACACCCAATTCATGAACTTTGTGAATTTCTTTTGCATACTGATCCAGTCTGTTGGGATCAATGCCATATTGTTGAGCTCCCATAAGGGCCTCACCACTTAGTTTGAGAAGAATCCGTTTATATTTCATATGGTGCCTTGATTGTGACAAATATAATAAGGAGTTTCGCTAAAATCTTCAGCTGTTTTTTCCCATCATTTTTCGGCGAAAGAAACGAGCAATTGTCCTTTACTGACGTTATCCCCTACTTTCACATGAATGGATTCAATCTGCCCTTGAATTGGACTCTTTATAGAGTTTTCCATCTTCATGGCCTCCAGGATCAGAAGGGTATCTCCTGATTCAACCTTTTCATTGTCATTGAACGGAATACCGATAATTGTTCCTGGCATAGGTGCGAGAATTTCTTTATGATGGTCCTCCCCAACAGAATCCATACCCAGTGCTTCAAGCAAGGCGTCCAGTTCGGTTGAAATACCCATCGAAACCTGTCTGCCATTAATCAATAAGGTCATTTCCTTATTATTATAGGTCAAAAACTCAACGCGATGGACGGCTTTATCCTGACGAATGATGATAGTAGAGTTATTGATGACTTCTACTTGGTCATTGTTGATTCTATTGTCGATAAAGATTTGACCGTCTTTCTTTTGTAGCTTGTGTTTTTTTTTGAAGAGATTGATTTCGAATTCCATGGTTCAAAGTACTGCTCCAAAAATATGGATTGTGATGGTAATCATCCTCCTTGGATGCAAAACTTCCTCTCCACCGGCAGCGATTGATGCTTCCGAAGAGCAAGAAGAGGTGAAGATAACAGCATCACCATGGTTGCAATACAATCAAACTCCATCTCAATATATAGATCTGGAACATGTCAGCTTAGACCTTTCATTTAACTGGGAAAAGAGACAGGTAATTGGAACAGCCTCACTAATTGGTTCGCCCTATTTCTACCCACTGGAATATGTGAGACTCGATGCCAAGGATTTCGATAGCATCACAGTATCATTGATACGGGGCAGTGATACTCTTGATTTAGCATTTGAATACGATGATATCACACTAAGCATTCAGCTGGATAGGGAATATCAGAATAATGAAGAGTTTATCCTCCAGATAGGATATATCGCAAATCCGTATCGAAATTCCACTCCGGAAAACCGTGGTCTATTTTTTGTAAATCACGACGGACAAAACCCTTTCCTGTCCAGGCAAATATGGACTCAGGGGGAAACAGAGTACAACAGCTATTGGTACCCAACAATTGACTATCCTAATGAAAAATATACTCAGGAGATTAAATTAACTGTAAACAAAAGCTACAGTACACTTTCGAATGGTAGACTCGTATCCTCCCAGCAACTTGGGAACGGATATAGAAGGGATCACTGGAAAATGGAAAATCCACATTCACCGTACTTATCCTCTATAGTCATTGGGGAGTTTGATATCGTAGAAGATTCATTGGGGATGGTTCCGATAAAATATTGGGTAGACCCAGGTTTTGATGATGCTCACAGAGTTTTTGGTCAAACTCCTGAAATGATTGATTATTTCTCGATGCTGCTCGATTATCCCTATCCCTGGACAAAGTATGATCAGATAATTGTAAAGCAGTTTGTAACTGGGGCTATGGAAAACACATCAGCCTCGACTTTTATGGATGCTCTTCACAGTCCTCTAAGTTCTATGAATGATGAGAACTGGGATTATATCATAGCCCATGAATTGGCTCATCAGTGGTTTGGTAATCTGGTCACCGCAGAATCATGGAGTAACATATCTCTGAACGAATCACTCGCAAATCTTTTCGAGTATATCTGGATTGAGTATAAATACGGCATTGAAGAGAAAGAGTATGCCATGAATGTTTCTTTAGACCAGTACTTGCTGGACAGTGAAGAAATCAGACATCCCCTCTTTTGGACAAGCTACAACGAACCTGACGACGTTTTTGACTCACATTCCTACGAAAAGGGAGCCGCGGTGTTAAACATGTTGAAACTTTATGTAGGTGAAAAAGCATTTTTCGCAGGGCTTAACCATTACTTAAGAACGAATGCATTCAAAACTGTGGAATTTCATGACCTTCGACAGGCATTTGAACATGTAGTAGGTGAGGACCTTACTTGGTTCTTCCGGCAATGGTTTGAGAACCCGGGACATCCGGTTCTAAACGTCACTCACAATTTTCAATACGACACATTATTCCTTGAGATATTTCAGGACCAGGATTTATCAATAGAGCCTTTATACTATCTTCCTATCCATCTTGACCTGATTTGGGCCGATCAGATAAAGCGCTACCCACTTGATATATTCCAGCAATACCACAAATTCAGAATACCCCTGGATAAAAAGCCAATTGGAATTATTGTTGATGGTGAGTACCAATTGGTTGGTGAGATTAATCATTCTAAAAAATATGAGGAACTACGAAGTCAATTCCTCTCCAATCACTCATTCATGGCTCGTTATGAGGCGCTAACCAAAGTGGGTTTAGGCAATTATTCTGTTTCTGAAAAAAAAGAAATGCTTAAACTAGGCCTAAATGATAGTTCTCGACGGATTCAGGAATTAGCATTAGACCTGGTTAATACAGATACAATATACCAGACTTCAGAATTCTTTACACGGATAGCCGAGTCCTTGAATTCTCAATGGTCATTTATAAGAGCCGGAGCCATTGAGTTTCTTGTTGAAAATAATAGGCTTGGCCTTACGGAGCTTGAAGATTTATTGGCTGATCAATCCCACTATGTTCAGGGGCTTTGTATTCAATATCTACTGTCATCGGAGTATGAAAAGAAATCCAATTTGTACCATCAATTCAAAGAATTTCGAGATATAAATATTATTGTTCCACTTGCGATTTATTTAAACGATAATCCAACACCAGATTCCTTTTCCTGGTATGAAGAAAAGATATGGTCTGTGGAGAGCGGATTAGATTACTTGATCAATTTGTTTAGTGAATACTTGATTAATGGAACGGAAGAGGAAAAAGTAAAAGGATCCGAAATGCTTTTCCAATTGGCATTAGACCATCATCTATCTAGCACCAGATTGACGGCATTCACTGGATTAGTTTTACTGGAAGATGTTCCTGGTAATGAGGCGAAAATCGAGTCAATCAGAGCCCTTGAAAAATCAGAAGAATTACAAAGGATTTACAAATCCTACTGATGTAATTCAATATCCATTTTGATTCCAGAAATAAAATTTGAATAAACCGAAATTCCTTATAATTTTGCAATCCTTTTTCGCCAGAAGGTGGAAAAGTTTGTTCTTTTAGGGGGGATACCAAAGCGGCCAACTGGGACGGACTGTAAATCCGTTGACTTATGTCTTCGAAGGTTCGAATCCTTCTCCCCCCACGTGATGCCGATGAACGTGAAAGTCACCAAAGACTTTCCTTATAATAATAAGCGGGTGTAGCTCAGTTGGTAGAGCGACAGCCTTCCAAGCTGTAGGTCGCGGGTTCGAGCCTCGTCACCCGCTCTTTATAAAATAAGGATTAGCTCTATAGGTGAATTCCACTGGACTTTGAGTTACAAAGTCGTTGGCAACCGGAGATCTTTTTTGGATCTCGGTTACAACAAGCCGACGTAGCTCAGGCTTTGTCTGACGAAATCGGATCAGCCGATGTAGCTCAGGGGTAGAGCGCTTCCTTGGTAAGGAAGAGGTCAGGGGTTCAAATCCCCTCATTGGCTCATTCTCCAAAAAATTTTGGAGATACTATAATGATATTGGATACAAAAATTAATTAGAACTAAACTGAGGATTATCAAACATGGCTAAAGAAACCTTTGATCGTTCCAAACCACACGTAAATATTGGAACAATCGGACACGTTGACCATGGTAAGACTACTTTGACAGCAGCCATTACAACTGTATTGGCCACTGATGGTCTTGCTGAATTAAGAGACTTTTCTTCTATCGACAACGCACCGGAAGAAAAAGAAAGAGGTATTACAATCAACACATCACACGTTGAGTACCAAACCGCTAACAGACACTATGCTCACGTTGACTGTCCAGGTCACGCGGATTACGTGAAAAACATGGTTACTGGAGCGGCACAAATGGATGGAGCAATTCTTGTAGTTGCTGCAACTGATGGACCGATGCCTCAAACGAGAGAGCACATCCTTCTTGCTCGTCAGGTAGGTGTACCTGCGCTTGTTGTATTCATGAACAAAGTTGACTTGGTTGATGATCCTGAACTTCTTGAGTTAGTAGAAATGGAAGTGCGAGAGCTTCTTAGCTTCTACGAATTCCCTGGTGATGACATTCCTGTTATTCAGGGATCCGCACTAGGTGGTCTTAACGGAGATGCTCAGTGGGTTGAAAAAATCAAAGAGTTGATGGCTGCTGTTGATGATTACATTCCTCTTCCAGAGCGACTAACTGACAAAGATTTCTTGATGCCAGTTGAAGACGTTTTCTCAATTACAGGTCGAGGAACTGTTGCAACTGGAAGGATAGAAAGAGGTGTTATCAATTCAGGAGACCCTGTTGATATTATCGGTATGGGCGCTGAAGGACTTAAGTCTACAATCACTGGAGTTGAAATGTTCCGAAAGATTTTGGACCGTGGAGAAGCTGGTGACAACGTAGGTCTTTTGTTAAGAGGTATTGAAAAGACTGAAATCAGAAGAGGCATGATTATTTGTAAGCCTGGTTCTGTAACACCTCACGCACACTTTAAGGCTGAAGTTTACGTACTTTCAAAAGAAGAAGGTGGTCGTCATACTCCATTCTTCAACAAATACAGGCCTCAGTTCTATCTAAGAACTACTGACGTTACAGGAGAGATTACTCTTCCTGAGAATGTTGAAATGGTTATGCCTGGTGATAATATCACTATTGATGTTAACCTAATCAACAAAGTGGCTCTTGAGAAAGGATTGCGATTTGCAATCAGAGAAGGTGGTAGAACAGTAGGTGCCGGACAGGTTACCGAAATTCTAGACTAAGAATATCTATTACGAATACGTCCTGATTTTTTATCAGGACGTATTTGTTTATAAAATCACAATAATCTAACTTTGCAGTCCTTTTGGGCTGACTGATTTTACGGGTGTAGCTCAATTGGTAGAGTAGTGGTCTCCAAAACCATTGGTTGAGGGTTCGAGTCCTTCCACCCGTGCAAGTATTAAAAGGAGTATGTCGAAGCTAATAACGTTTGCGAAAGAAGCCTATCAGGAGCTTGTACACAAAGTATCCTGGCCCAAATATAGTGACTTACAGAATAGTTCTATACTGGTTCTTGTTGCTTCTGTAATTTTCGCACTCTTAATTGGTGCAATCGACCTGGGATTTGAAAACCTGTTAACCTGGTTTTACGACGAGTTTTAATTATGGGCGAGCTTAAGTGGTACGTAGTTAGAGCCGTTAGTGGCAAGGAGCGAAAGGTAAAGGAAGCCCTTGAAAATGAGATTGTTAGACAAAATCTCCAAGAAGTAATCCCTCAAGTGCTAATACCTTCAGAAAAGGTATATGAGATGAGGAACGGAAAGAAAAGAGTAAGGGAAAGAAACTTTTTCCCTGGCTATGTATTGATCCAAGCTGATTTTAGTAATGGCGAGGTCATACATATGATTACGAACAAGGAAATAATCCCTAACGTAATTGGTTTTTTAGGAGCTTCGGGTACGAGTTCATCGAAGGATCCTGTTGCCTTACGACAAAACGAGGTAAATAGAATTCTTGGAAGAGTTGACGAGGAGGAAGAGTACGAGGAGAAATTAGACACTCCTTATATAGTCGGAGAATCCGTGAAGGTGATGGACGGACCATTCAGCGGATTTACTGGCACTGTTGAGGAAGTATTCGAAGATCGAAAGAAACTAAACGTTACAGTTAAAATATTTGGTAGAAACACACCTGTCGAATTGAATTACATTCAGGTGGAGAAAACAGAGTAAAAGATGGCCAAGGAAATCTCAGGTTATTTAAAACTTCAAATTAGAGGAGGACAAGCAAATCCTTCTCCTCCAGTTGGACCTGCTTTGGGTGCAAAGGGACTCAATATCATGGAGTTCTGTAAGCAGTTCAATGCAAGGTCTCAGGAGAAAATGGGACAATTGCTTCCAGTTGTTGTAACCATATTTGCTGATAAGTCTTTCGACTTTATCATCAAGACACCTCCTGCGGCAACCTTGATAATGGAGACCATCAAACTCAAAAAAGGGTCCTCGGAGCCAAACAGAGACAAAGTAGGATCAATTACTTGGGATCAAATCAAATCTATTGCGGAAATAAAAATGCCTGATTTGAATGCATTCAAGGTAGAATCTGCTATGAGGCAGATTGCGGGAACTGCCCGAAGTATGGGAGTAACAGTTAAAGGTCAAGCCCCTTGGGCCAACTAATAGTAAGATGGGAAGACTGACAAAAAATCAAAAGAAAGCACTAGAAATACTGGATCCAGCTCAGGAGTATTCTCTTACTGAAGCGGCTGATCTTGTGAAAAAAATCACCTTTTCCAAATTCGATGCATCGGTCGACTTGGATGTAAGGCTTGGTGTTGACCCCAAGAAAGCCGATCAAATGGTACGTGGTGTAGTTACCTTACCCCATGGAGTCGGTAAAGATGTAAGAGTCTTAGTACTATGTTCTCCGGAAAAGGAGGAGGAAGCAAAAGAAGCAGGAGCAGATCACGTGGGTCTTGACGACTACATTACAAAAATTGAAGGAGGCTGGACTGATATCGACGTGATCATCACCATGCCTACAGTAATGGCAAAGGTCGGTAAGCTGGGTAGAGTACTAGGTCCAAGAGGTTTAATGCCTAACCCGAAGAGTGGAACAGTGACGATGGATATAGGGAAAGCTGTTAAAGAAGTAAAAGCCGGAAAGATCGACTTTAAAGTGGACAAATTCGGTATCATCCATGCGAGCATAGGGAAAGTTTCCTTTGATGCCGATAAGCTTAAGGAGAATGCACAGGAAATGATTAACACCATTTCAAAACTGAAACCCGCTTCTTCAAAAGGTACTTATTTCAGGTCAATAAGCCTGTCTAGTACGATGAGTAAAGGAATTACAGTAGACAAAAGCAGCGTAGCTGGAATATAAAGATGACAAGAGAAGAAAAAGCACAGGTCATAACCGAGCTAACTGATAAGCTTAAAGAAAATAATCACTTTTATGTGACGGATACTTCAGGTCTGACTGTGGCTGAAGTGAATAAATTCCGTGGCATGTGTTTCGATCAGGGGATTGAGTACCATATCTACAAAAACACTCTGATCAAAAAGGCGCTGGAAGCAATCGATGAGGATTACAGTGAGTTGGATGATGTACTGAAAGGTACATCTGGATTAATGTTCTCGAAGGAGAATGGAAATGCCCCTGCTAAGATCATCAAGAAGTTTAAGAAAGATGATCCGAACCAGCGCCCCAAGTTTAAGGCTGCTTCCATAGATACAGATATCTACAAAGGTGAAGAACAGCTCGATTTGCTGTCTAAACTCAAATCTAAGCAGGAGCTTATTGGAGAGATTATCACCTTACTGCAATCACCAGCGAAGAACGTGATTTCTGCCCTACAAAGTGGAGAACACCAAATTGCCGGAATTGTGAAAACTCTTTCTGAGAGAGAGGAATGAAATCATTGAACAAAACAAAATTAATTACTTTTTAAGATGGCGGATTTAAAAGAATTTGCAGAGCAACTTGTTAACCTTAGTGTAAAAGAGGTGAATGAGTTAGCTGGTATTCTGAAAGATGAATACGGAATCGAACCTGCAGCTGCAGCTGCGCCAGTGATGGTTGCTGGAGCTGCTGGTGGTGAAGGCGGAGAAGGTGGAGCGGAAGAGAAATCTTCGTTTGACGTAATCCTGAAAAGCGCCGGAGCTTCCAAGTTGGCTGTAGTAAAATTAGTGAAGGAATTAACAGGTCTTGGGTTGAAAGATGCCAAGGAACTTGTTGATGGAGCTCCTAAACCAGTGAAAGAAGGTGTTGCTAAAGACGAGGCTGAAGGCCTGAAAAAGCAACTTGAAGAAGCTGGTGCAGAAGTAGAATTAAGCTAATAGATACATAATTAACAAGGGTAGACCTGGTTCCCGACCATTTGAGGGGACAGGTCTTTTCCTGTTTGTACACAGGTATACTGGTCCAAACACTAACATAAAAATTAAGTAGGCCTTGGCAAATACAAAAGATAATGGGAGAATCAACTTCTCCTCAATCAAGTCGGTAATTGATTATCCCGACTTTCTGGACGTCCAGTTACGTTCTTTTATTGATTTTTTCCAACTAGATACCCCTGCTGAGCAGAGGGAGTCAGAAGGACTATATAAGGTCTTTATGGAAAACTTCCCAATCTCAGATTCCAGGGAGAATTTTGAGTTGGAATTCATCGATTATACGGTGGATCCACCAAAATACTCTGTTCAGGAATGCATAGAAAGAGGTCTGACTTACTCCGTGCCTCTCAAAGCGAAGCTGAGGCTACTTTGTAACGATGAGGAAAACGAAGACTTCGAGACTATTGAGCAGGAAGTGTTTTTGGGTAACATTCCTTATATGACAGAAAAAGGCTCATTTGTTATCAATGGAGCCGAAAGAGTCATTGTTTCCCAGTTACACCGATCTCCTGGAGTGTTCTTTGCACAAAGTAAGCACACTAATGGAACGCTGCTCTACTCTGCCAGAATCATTCCGTTCAAAGGATCTTGGATAGAATTCGCGACAGATGTAAACAACGTAATGTATGCTTACATTGACCGTAAAAAGAAATTCCCTATAACAACTCTTTTGCGATCTATCGGATTCGGTACGGATAAAGATATTCTTGATCTTTTTGGTCTGTCTGAAGAAGTCGAAGCCAAGGAAAAAGACCTTAAAAAGGCCGTAGGAAGACGTCTTGCTGCGAGAGTGCTAAGAACATGGACAGAGGACTTTGTGGACGAAGATACTGGTGAAGTGGTATCTATTGATCGAAATGAGGTTATCCTTGAAAGAGACTCGATCTTGGAAGAGGATGATATCGAGACTATCCTTGATTCTGGCTCAAAGTCGATCATACTCCACCGAAAAGACGTCAACATTGCGGAATATTCGATTATCTACAACACGCTTCAGAAAGACAATTCAAACTCTGAAAAAGAAGCAGTTGAAACGATCTATCGTCAGCTAAGAAATACCGACGCACCTGATGAACAGACTGCAAGGGACATCATCCAAAACCTGTTTTTCAGTGATAAAAGATATGATCTTGGAGAAGTTGGTCGATATAGGATCAATAAGAAACTTGGGCTTGAACTCGGTTACGACAAGAGAACATTAACCACTGAGGATATCATTCTGATCGTGAAATACCTCATCGGACTGATTAACAGTAAAGCAGTTGTCGATGATATCGATCACCTCAGTAACAGACGTGTACGAACAGTTGGAGAACAGCTGTACTCTCAATTTGGAGTTGGTTTAGCCCGAATGGCTCGAACAATCCGTGAGAGAATGAATGTAAGAGATAATGAGGACTTCAAACCCGTTGATCTAATCAATGCAAGGACTTTGTCGTCAGTGATCAATTCGTTCTTTGGGACGAATCAGCTTTCTCAATTCATGGATCAGACTAATCCTTTAGCTGAGATCACACACAAAAGGAGAATGTCAGCTTTAGGGCCTGGTGGGTTGTCTAGAGAACGAGCTGGTTTCGAAGTTCGGGATGTACACTATACACACTACGGTAGACTATGTACCATTGAAACTCCAGAAGGTCCTAACATTGGTCTGATATCCTCGCTATGTGTACATGCGAAGGTCAATCAGATGGGCTTTATCGAAACTCCTTATAGGGAAGTAAACTCAGGTAAAGTAGATATGTCAGGATCTGTAAGATATCTGACAGCGGAAGAAGAAGACACACATAACATAGCTCAGGCAAATGCTCCTTTGAAAGACAGTGGCAATTTCATTAATGATCGGGTAAAAGCTCGATTCGAAGGTGATTTCCCTGTTGTGGAACCGAATGATCTGAGGTACATGGACGTTGCGCCTAATCAGATCGTCTCTGTAGCGGCATCAATGATTCCATTCTTGGAGCACGATGATGCGAACCGTGCATTGATGGGATCCAACATGCAACGGCAAGCCGTTCCACTTCTAAGGCCTCAAGCTCCAATTGTAGGTACTGGTTTAGAAAAAAGAGTGGCTCTGGATTCCAGGGCTCTGATTTTGGCCGAGGGCAATGGAGAGATTGAGTATGTGGACGCAAAGAAGATCATCGTAAAATACGAGCAGACAAAAGAAGATCGACTTATTGCATTCGACCCACCAAGCGTAGAGTATAAACTCACCAAGTTCCGTAGGACGAATCAAGATACATCCATTAATCTGAAGCCGATCGTGGCATTGGGTCAGAAGGTAGTTAAGAATCAACCACTTTGTGAGGGATTCGCTACTGAAGGTGGAGAATTGGCTCTTGGTAGAAACCTGATGGTAGCTTACATGCCATGGCAGGGATACAATTTCGAAGATGCGATTGTCATCTCTGAGAAAGTTGTTCGAGAGGATATTTTCACCTCCATTCACATTGAGGAATTCGAGTTGGAAGTACGGGACACAAAGAGAGGAGAGGAAGAATTAACCTCTGAAATACCTAATGTAAGTGAGGACGCTGTAAAGAACCTTGATGAAAATGGTATCATTCGAATCGGGGCTGAGATCAAAGAAGGAGACATCCTAATTGGTAAGATTACACCGAAGGGTGAATCTGATCCTACTCCGGAAGAGAAACTTCTTAGAGCGATATTTGGTGACAAAGCTGGAGATGTTAAAGATGCCTCTTTAAAAGCCTCCCCCTCTTTACGAGGAGTTGTTATTGATACCAAACTTTTCTCCCGTCCTAAGAAAGACAAGGACCTACGAGTTCGGTCCAAGAAAGAAGTTGAATTGTTGAAAAATCGATATTCAGGCCAGCTGACCGAAGTTAGAGGTCATATGATCGATAAGATGGTTGAGCTTCTTGAAGGAAAAACATGTAAGGGTATCAAACATAAGTTTGGTGAAGAGATCATGTCAAAAGGGACAAAATTCAATAAGAAAAATATTGAAGCTAATCTATTCCCGGCCAAGAATGTGTTTAGAGATGAAAGTACCTATAGCGTTCCTGAAGAGGCAAATCTTATCAGTGACCTTACAATTGATAACTGGACTGACGATGAAAAGATCAACGATCAAATTTTCAAGTTGATCAAAAACTACATCGTCAAAAGAAACGAAATCGCAGGTCACTTCAAGAGGGAAAGGTTTACTCTTGAGGTAGGTGATGAACTACCTGCGGGCATTGTACAGTTAGCAAAAGTTTACGTTGCGAAAAAACGTAAACTGAAGGTAGGTGATAAGATGGCTGGTAGACACGGGAACAAAGGTGTTGTTGCTAAAATTGTCCGAGAAGAGGACATGCCGTTTATGGAAGACGGAACTCCTGTGGATATTGTACTTAATCCATTGGGTGTTCCTTCCAGGATGAATATTGGACAGATCTATGAAACTGTACTCGGTTGGGCCGGATTAAGGTTAGGTAAGAAATACGCTACCCCAATATTTGACGGGGCTACCGAGGACCAAGTTCAAGCGGAGCTTAAAGAGGCTGGTTTGCCTTCGTTCGGAAGAACTTATCTCTTTGACGGGCTGACTGGTGATCGATTTGATCAGCCAGTAACAGTAGGAGTAACCTATATGTTAAAACTGGGTCACCTCGTAGATGATAAAATGCACGCACGTTCTATCGGACCTTATTCATTGATTACCCAGCAACCACTTGGTGGTAAAGCGCAATTTGGTGGTCAAAGATTTGGCGAAATGGAAGTATGGGCTCTTGAAGCATTCGGAGCAGCAAACGTTTTACAGGAAATTCTGACGATAAAGTCGGATGACGTAATTGGAAGGGCGAAAGCATATGAAGCTATTGTAAAAGGTGAAAATATGCAGAAGCCAAATATTCCTGAATCATTCAATGTACTTGTACATGAATTGAGAGGATTAGCACTAGAAATTACATTGGACTAAAATTAAATACCCTTCGGGGTAAGGAGCATAAATATGGCATTCAGAAAAAATAAAAAACTGAACAACGACTTTTCAAAAGTCACAATTAGTCTAGCTTCTCCTGAGTCAATACTGGAAAGCTCACATGGAGAAGTAACTCAGCCTGAAACCATCAATTACCGGACATACAAACCAGAAATGGGTGGCCTTTTTTGTGAAAGGATTTTCGGTCCGGTAAAAGATTGGGAATGTCACTGTGGTAAATACAAGAGAATTCGATACAAAGGCATTATTTGTGATCGATGTGGTGTAGAGGTGACAGAGAAAAAAGTACGTCGAGAGCGAATGGGTCACATCGAACTGGTCGTACCCGTTGCACATATCTGGTACTTTAAGTCTCTACCAAACAAAATAGGCTACCTACTTGGACTACCTACTAAGAAGCTGGATCAGATTATCTATTACGAAAGATATGTAGTTATTCAGCCGGGAGCCAAAGAAGAAGATGAAGTCAATCGACTGGATTTTCTTACTGAAGATGAGTATCTGGATATACTGGATAAACTTCCAAGAGAAAACCAGATGCTCGATGATGATGACCCGGAAAAGTTCATTGCGAAGATGGGTGCAGAAGCACTGGAAATGCTCCTTTCCAGAACTGACCTTGATTCATTATCATTTGAACTGAGACACCAGGCGGCAACAGATACCTCACAGCAGAGGAAAGCTGAAGCACTAAAAAGACTCAGAGTGGTTGAGGCTTTCAGAGATGCGCGTACCAGGATCGAGAACAGACCAGAATGGATGATCATCAAAATGGTACCTGTGATTCCACCTGAGTTGAGACCTCTAGTTCCTCTTGATGGTGGACGATTTGCTACATCTGATCTTAATGATCTTTATAGAAGAGTTATAATCAGAAATAATCGTCTAAAAAGACTGATTGATATCAAAGCACCTGAAGTAATCCTACGTAATGAAAAAAGGATGCTTCAAGAGGCTGTTGATTCTTTGTTTGACAATTCACGAAAAGTCAATGCAGTTAGATCTGATGGAAACCGAGCACTTAAGTCTTTGAGTGATATGCTGAAAGGAAAGCAGGGTAGATTCAGACAAAACCTACTTGGTAAAAGGGTTGATTACTCGGGTCGTTCAGTAATTGTCGTTGGACCTGAGCTGAAGATGCATGAGTGTGGTCTTCCTAAGGACATGGCAGCTGAGCTTTTCAAGCCTTTCGTCATTCGAAAACTTATTGAAAGAGGTATAGTTAAGACGGTAAAGTCTGCTAAGAAAATTGTGGATCGAAAAGATCCTGTTGTTTGGGATATCCTTGAAAATGTGCTTAAAGGACATCCTGTACTGTTAAACAGAGCTCCAACGCTTCACAGGCTCGGTATCCAGGCATTCCAGCCGAAATTGATAGAAGGTAAGGCGATCCAGCTTCATCCATTAGTTTGTACCGCATTCAATGCGGATTTTGATGGTGACCAAATGGCGGTTCACGTACCACTTGGACACGAAGCAATTCTGGAGGCATCGTTGTTAATGCTCTCTTCACATAATATTTTAAACCCTGCTAACGGGGCGCCTATCGCCGTTCCTTCTCAGGATATGGTTCTTGGACTGTATTATGTTACAAAGGGCAGAAAAGGAACTAAGGAACATCCTGTTAAAGGCGAAGGAAAAATCTTCTACAACGAGGAAGAAGTCATTATCGCCATTAATGAAGGGGAGATTTCTAAGCATGCGCACATTAAGTTGCGTACGAATGTCAGAAATGAAAAAGGAGATCTTGAAACGAAAGTTGTAGAAACGGTAGCTGGGCGAGTACTTTTCAATCAGTCTGTACCTGAGGAAGTAGGTTATATCGATGAACTACTGACGAAAAAGAAACTACAAGGAATTATCGCGAGAGTCTTTAAGATCACAGGAATGGCAAGAACTGCTCAATTCCTGGATGATATCAAAGATCTAGGTTTCCAGATGGCTTACAAAGGCGGATTGTCAATGGGTCTTGGTGACATCAAGATACCTGATGAAAAAGAAGTTTTAGTAACTGGTGCGAAGGAAGAAGTCCAGGAAGTTTGGAATAACTACCTTATGGGGCTTATCACCGATAACGAGAGATACAATCAGGTAATTGATATCTGGACGCGTACAAACACTCAGCTGACTTCGACACTAATGAACCAGTTGGAGGAAGATGACCAGGGATTCAATTCAATCTACATGATGATGCACTCCGGTGCGAGGGGATCCAGGGAACAGATTCGTCAGCTCGGTGGTATGCGAGGCCTGATGGCCAAACCACAGAAAAACCTGCAAGGTTCTGTTGGTGAGATTATTGAGAACCCAATTCTTTCCAACTTCAAGGAAGGTCTAGATGTACTTGAATATTTCATTTCAACACACGGTGCAAGAAAAGGATTGGCAGATACGGCACTGAAGACTGCCGATGCAGGTTATCTAACACGACGATTGGTTGATGTGGCACAAGATGTTGTCGTGAACGAAGTGGATTGCGGTACTCTAAGAGGATTGGCAGTTCAGCCATTGAAAGACAACGAGGAGATAGTTGAACCTTTGTCAGAAAGAATTCTTGGTAGAGTATCTGTTCATGATATATACGATCCGATTTCTGAAGAACTGATTGTAGGTTCAGGAGAAGAAATCACGGAAGAAATCGCAGATAAGATTGATGCTACCAGTATAGAGGAAGTTGAAATTCGATCAGTACTTACATGTGAAACCCGTCAGGGAGTTTGCGCGAAGTGTTACGGAAGAAACCTATCTACTGGGAACATGACGCATATTGGAGAGTCAGTTGGAGTAATTGCAGCCCAGTCCATCGGAGAACCTGGTACTCAGCTAACACTTAGAACTTTCCACGTGGGTGGTACAGCGTCAAATATTGCTGTGGACGCCAACATCAAGTCTAAGTTTGACGGAGTGGTGGAATTCGATGAATTGCGAACAGTAAAAACCACCAACGAAGAAGGCGACAAGGTTGAAGTAGTAATGGGAAGATCCGGTGAGATTAAAATTCTCAATGCCAAGAAGGACAAAGTTCTGATCAGTAATCACGTACCATACGGAGCCATTTTGAAGGTGAAAGATGGCAACAAGGTTAGTAAAGGCGACGAGTTATGTAACTGGGATCCTTACAATGCTGTGATTATGTCAGAGTATGACGGTAAAGTATCTTTTGATGCCATTATCGAGGGAATTACCTACAAAGAGGAGTCCGACGAACAAACCGGTCACAGGGAGAAGGTAATTATCGATACTAAAGACAAGACAAAGAACCCGGCAATCATCATTGGTGATGGTGAAAAGTCATACAATATTCCGGTAGGTGCACACCTTGCCGTGGAGGAAGGTGACAAAGTTAAAGCCGGTCAAGTGCTTGCTAAGATTCCTAGGAAAACCGGTAAATCTCGAGATATTACGGGAGGTCTTCCAAGGGTTACTGAGCTTTTTGAAGCAAGAAACCCATCGAACCCTGCTGTAGTTACCGAGATTGACGGAGTAGCAACATATGGCGGGATTAAAAGAGGAAACAGGGAAATTTTCATAGAGTCAAAAGATGGCGTGAAGAAACGTTACCTGGTCCCTCTTTCTAAGCATATCCTGGTTCAGGATAATGACTTTATTCGAGCGGGTGAGCCACTATCCGACGGTGCTATCACCCCTGCAGATATATTGTCAATCCAAGGGCCTACCGCCGTACAGGAGTACCTGGTGAATGAAATACAGGAAGTTTACCGACTGCAAGGGGTTAAGATCAACGACAAGCATATTGAAGTGATCGTAAGACAAATGATGCAGAAAGTAATCATCATAGATGCGGGGGATACAAATTTCCTTACAAACCAGGTAGTTGACCGATTTGCATTCATGGAAGAAAACGACAACATTATGGACAAAAAAGTTGTTGTCGATGCAGGTGAAAGCGAATCTTTGAAGCCAGGACAGATCATAACCAGTCGTAAACTCAGGGACGAAAATTCAAACCTGAAACGAAGGGACATGAAACCTGTACAGGTGAGATCAGCGGATGCGGCGGTATCAAAACCAACATTACAAGGGATTACTCAGGCGTCTCTTGGAACGGAAAGCTTCATTTCAGCAGCGTCCTTCCAGGAAACAACCAAGGTATTGAGCGAAGCTTCAATACGAGGTAAATCAGACGGACTGATTGGTCTGAAAGAAAATGTAATTGTCGGACACTTGATTCCTGCAGGAACAGGAGTCAGGAAGTTCCATAAAAACATAGTTGCCTCTAAGGAAGAATACGAGAGAATGATTCATTCCAGAGAGGAAATGACGAAAACTAACGAATACGTTACCGAGTAATGGAGAAAAAAGACGACAAGAGTTCAAAGAATTTGAACATTGAATTGTCCGAAGAAATTGCTGAAGGAGTCTACTCCAATTTGGCAATGATCGCCCATTCCAGTAGCGAATTTGTTGTGGATTTTATTCGGCTAATGCCAGGAGTACCCAAGGCAAAAGTCAAATCTAGGATTGTGATCACTCCAGAGCATGCAAAAAGACTTTTGCATGCTCTGGAGGATAACGTCCAGAAGTACGAAGCTACTTTTGGACCCATTAAGCAGGTAGAGGAAGCACCAAAATATCCTATCAATTTTGGAGGGACCATTGGAGAAGCATAATTTTCTCTTTTAGGGCCATTGCGATATCAATTCTTTATCTCTATCTTTGCGTTCCCAAAAATTTAGGACATTAGAAAAATAGTTAAATGCCGACTATTCAGCAGTTAGTAAGGAAAGGAAGAAAGAAATTGACTTCCAAATCAAAATCTCCCGCTTTGGATTCTTGTCCTCAGCGAAGAGGTGTATGTACCAGGGTGTATACAACAACACCTAAAAAGCCGAACTCAGCAATGAGGAAAGTGGCTAGGGTTAGGTTGACTAACCAAAAAGAAGTTAACGCATACATTCCGGGAGAAGGTCATAATCTTCAGGAGCACTCTATTGTTCTCATAAGAGGTGGTAGAGTAAAAGATTTACCTGGAGTTCGTTACCACATCATTCGAGGCGCACTCGATACTGCTGGAGTAAGCGGCAGACTTCAAAGAAGATCTAAGTACGGAGCAAAACGCCCGAAGAAATAATCAGGCAATGAGAAAAGCAAAACCTAAAAAGAGATATCTATTACCAGATCCGATCTACGGAGATACTCTAGTTACCAAGTTCGTTAATAATCTTATGATTGATGGAAAGAAGAGTCTTTCCTATTCAATTTTCTACGATGCAATTAAAATCGTAGAAGATAAAACGAAGGAAAATGGTCTCGAGACATGGAAAACAGCTCTGTCAAATGTAAGTCCTTCTGTTGAGGTTAAAAGTAGACGGGTCGGTGGTGCTACATTCCAGGTGCCAATCGAAGTAAGGTCTGACAGGAAAATTTCTCTTGGTATTAAATGGTTGATCCGTTTCTCAAGACTTCGTGGTGAAAAAACCATGAAAGAACGATTAGCAGCCGAAATCATCGCGGCATCAAAAGGTGAAGGAGCTGCTATAAAGAAGAAAGACGATACACATAGAATGGCGGAAGCCAATAAAGCTTTTTCACACTTTAGATTCTAATTATTTTTCTAAGCACCAATGGCAAAAAGGGACTTACAATTCACAAGAAATATCGGTATTGCCGCGCACATTGACGCCGGAAAAACGACAACTACCGAACGAATACTCTACTACACTGGAGTAAGCCACAAAATCGGAGAAGTTCATGATGGGGCTGCGACGATGGACTGGATGGAACAAGAGCAGGAAAGAGGAATTACAATTACTTCTGCAGCTACAACAGTATTCTGGCCATACAAGGATAATGAATACCACATCAATATTATTGATACTCCGGGTCACGTTGATTTTACTGTTGAGGTGAATAGATCCCTTAGGGTTCTCGATGGACTTGTATTCTTGTTCAGTGCTGTTGATGGTGTGGAACCTCAATCAGAGACGAACTGGAGGTTGGCAGACAACTATAAAGTCGCGCGAATCGGATTCGTCAATAAGATGGACCGGGCTGGCGCTGACTTCCTGAATGTTTGCAAGCAGGTAAAGGAGATGCTTGGTACTAAAGCGGTTCCATTGCAATTGCCAATAGGCGCTGAAGATAAATTTAGAGGTGTAGTTGACCTTGTTGAGAACAAGGCAATCGTCTGGAACGAAGACGATATGGGGATGACCTTCGAGGAAATCGACATTCCTGCTGACATGCAAGAGGACGTTGATCACTACAGGGAACAGCTTGTGGAGGCTGTTGCTGAGTATGACGAAGGTCTGATGGAAAAGTATTTCGAAGACCCTGATAGCATCACAAAAGATGAGATCATTGCGGCTCTTCGTGCAGCGACCATTGATTTGGCTTTCGTTCCGATGATGTGTGGTTCTGCGTTTAAGAACAAAGGAGTTCAGACACTTCTGAATTATGTAATGGAGTTACTTCCTTCTCCACTCGATAGAGAGGCTGTCATGGGAACTGATCCCGATAGCGAAGAAAAAGTTTCCTTATCACCTGATCCTGCAGCTCCTTTCGCGGCATTAGCATTTAAGATCGCGACTGATCCATTTGTAGGTAGACTTTGTTTTGTTCGATCCTATTCCGGTAATCTGGATTCTGGCTCCTATGTTCATAATATAAGAACGGGCAAGAAGGAACGAATATCCAGGATATTCCAGATGCACGCCAACAAGCAGAATCAAATTGATAATCTTCATTGTGGAGACATAGCTGCCGTTGTTGGATTCAAAGACATCAAAACTGGAGATACTCTTTGTGACGAGAAGAATAAAGTGGTTCTGGAATCAATGATTTTCCCTGATCCTGTGATTGGATATGCAATCGAGCCTAAAGCACAGGCAGATGTGGATAAATTGGGAATTGCGATTTCGAAGTTAGTTGAAGAAGATCCTACACTTCAGGTTGAGACTGATCATGACACTGGTCAGACCATTTTGAGAGGAATGGGTGAACTTCACCTTGATATTATCATTGATAGACTAAAGAGAGAGTTTAAAGTAGAGATCAATCAGGGAGCACCTGAAGTAGCTTATAAAGAAGCTATCAGAGCTAACGTAGAGCACAAGGAGGTTTACAAGAAACAAACTGGAGGTAGAGGTAAGTTCGCCGATATTGTTTTCGAACTGGGACCAAAGGATGAAGATTACGAAGGAGTAGGACTACAATTTGAGAATAAAATTGTTGGGGGTGTGATTCCAAAAGAATTTATCCCAGCAGTTGAAAAAGGCTTCAAAGAGGCAATGTCTAACGGACCTTTAGCAGGCTATCCAATCGATACGATGAAAGTTCGATTGTTCCACGGCTCGTTCCACGATGTGGATTCAGACTCACTATCTTTTGAATTGGCGGCTAGAATTGGCTTTAAAGAAGCTGCAAAAAAGGCAAAACCAGTTCTCCTTGAACCAGTGATGGGCGTTGAAGTTGTTACTCCCGATGAATACACAGGATCTATCACCGGTGACCTCAATAAAAGAAGAGGTATCATGAAAGGAATGGATACCAGGGGTATATCTCAGGTCATTAAAGCCGATGTACCACTTTCAGAATTATTTGGTTACGTGACTGATTTGAGAACTATCAGTTCCGGTAGAGCAACTGCTTCGCTGACGTTCTCTCATTATGATCAGGTACCTCAGAATATTGCGGAGGATGTAATTACAAAAGTGAAAGGTCAACCGGCCTAAAAATTTAGAGATATGAATCAAAAAATTAGAATTAAGCTTAGATCCTACGACCATAACCTAGTTGATAAGTCATCTGAGAAAATTGTAAGGGCGGTGAAGACTACAGGAGCTGTTGTTAGTGGTCCTATTCCGCTGCCTACAGAAAAAGAAAAGTTTACTGTACTAAGATCTCCTCACGTGAATAAGAAATCACGAGAGCAATTTCAACTATGTACATACAAGCGATTGGTTGATATATATTCAAACAGCGCCAAAACCGTAGATGCATTAATGAAACTGGAACTACCTAGCGGTGTTGACGTAGAGATCAAGGTCTAGATAAATAAGAGAGAATACAACAAGGAACCAATATGTAAGTATTGGTTCTTTTTTTGTTCAGAAATTAAGGATTTCAGGTTTGCTTCGTGATTTGGAATTGCTATCTTTGCAGTCCTTTTCACGAAAAGTTTATCTGAAGGGGTTAAAAGACAATATAAAAAGTAGAAATGCCTGGAATTATAGGTAAAAAAATAGGGATGACTAGCATTTTCGATGAGAACGGGAAAAATATCCCGTGTACGCTTATCGAGGCAGGTCCCTGTGTCGTTACGCAAGTAAAGAATGCAGAATCCGATGGATATCGGGCGGTTCAGCTTGCCTATGACGATAGAAAGGAGAAAAATACTCCCAAAGCGTTAAGAGGACACTTCGCCAAGGCCAAAACTACTCCAAAGAAAGTGGTAGTTGAGTTTCGTGATTTCCGAGAGGAGTTCGAGGAGAAAATCAAGCTTGGCAATGAAATTAGTGTTCAGGACGTATTTGCTGAAAATGACTTCCTTGATGCCGTCGGGACATCAAAAGGTAAAGGTTTTCAAGGAGTAGTAAAAAGACATGGTTTTGCCGGAGTTGGTCAACAAACCCACGGCCAACACAATAGGGGCAGAGCACCTGGGTCTATTGGTGGAGCATCAACCCCTTCAAGGGTTTTCAAAGGTATGCGAATGGCCGGAAGAACTGGGGGTGATAGAGTGAAAGTGCTCAACCTGAAAGTAATGAAGGTGATTCCTGAGAAAAACCTAATCCTAATTAGTGGATCTATTCCTGGTGCAAAAAATTCTTACGTAATACTCGAAAAGTAAGCCATGAAATTAGATGTTATAAATAGCAAGGGTGAAGCTACGGGGCGTAAGGTCGACCTGAAAGACACCATCTACAAGATAGAACCTAATGAGCATGCGGTCTATCTGGAGGTGAAACAGTTCCTGGCCAACCAAAGACAAGGAACTCATAAAACAAAAGGTAGGTCTGAAGTTGTAGGCTCAACCAGGAAGATTAAAAGACAGAAAGGTACAGGTACCGCACGTGCTGGTAGCATCAAATCCCCTGTGTTCAGAGGGGGAGGAACGATTTTCGGACCGCAGCCAAGAGACTACTCGTTCAAGTTGAATAAGAAAGTAAAACGGCTGGCAAAAATGTCTGCCCTATCGGCAAAAGCAGCTGAGAAACAAATAAAGGTTCTTGAAGACCAGAGTTTAGAAACCCCTAAAACAAAGGAGTTCACTAGTCTGTTGAAAAACCTTTCCCTTGAGGTGGATAAGGCCCTGTTTATTTTGGGTGAGCAAAACAAAAACGTTTATCTCTCTTCAAGAAATATACCTAATGCCAAGGTTATTCTCGCAGACGAGATTACAACCTACGAATTGGTTAACGCTGATACGGTGGTATTGTTTGAAAGTGCTGTTGAACCAATTGAAAAAAGATTTAACTAATGGGCGTACTGATAAAACCACTGGTTACTGAAAAATTCTCAGCTCTCAACGAGCATGGTAAATATGGTTTCGTTGTTGAAAAAACTGCGAATAAAGTTGAGATCAAAAGAGAAGTTGAGAAAATGTATGGTGTTACGGTTGAATCCGTAAACACGATGATCCAACCTGGAAAAAAGAAATCTCGATTTACAAAATCCAGGGTAATTGAAGGACGAACTCCTTCATACAAGAAGGCAATTGTAAAGGTTGCCGACGGAGATATTATTGATTTTTATAGCGGAATATAAAACAGAAAGATGGCGGTAAAGAAATTAAGACCGGTTACACCCGGACAGAGATATCGGATAGCTCCTGTCTTTGATAAGATTACCAAAGACAAACCGGAAAAATCTCTGACATCATCGCTATCTCAGACGGGGGGTAGAAACAGTCAAGGTAGAATGACTGTTCGTAACGTTGGCGGCGGCCACAAGCGGAAGTACAGGGCAATTGACTTCAAAAGAGAGAAGGAAAACATACCTGCGACCGTAAAAGCGATCGAGTACGATCCAAACAGGACAGCTCGAATTGCATTACTCTATTATAAGGATGGAGAGAAACGTTACATCATTGCTCCAAATGGTCTTGAGGTAGGAACAGTGTTGATGTCTGGAAAAGGCGTTCCACCAGAAATTGGGAATGCTCTATATCTACAGGAGATACCTCTGGGTACAATTATTCACAATATTGAACTAAAACCCGGAAAAGGAGGAGCACTAGCTCGCAGCGCGGGATCCTATGCTCAAATTGTTGCTCGAGAAGGGAAATATTCAACAGTGAAGCTCCCCTCTGGAGAAACAAGAATGGTACTGAATGCTTGTATGGCTACGATTGGTACTGTTTCCAATACGGATCACATGAACGTGAAATTGGGTAAAGCGGGAAGAAACAGATGGTTAGGTAAGAGACCAAGAGTTAGAGGTGTCGCAATGAACCCGGTTGATCACCCAATGGGTGGTGGTGAAGGACGTTCTTCAGGAGGGCACCCTAGATCCAGAAACGGTCTTTACGCTAAGGGTCAGAAGACAAGGAACCCGAACAAGTATTCTAACAAAATGATTGTAACGAAAAGGAAATAATGGCTAGATCGTTAAAAAAAGGACCTTATATCGACTTTCGACTAGAAAAGAAGGTTGATGCCATGAATGAGTCAGGTAAGAAATCTGTCATCAAAACGTGGTCTCGAAGGAGTATGATCTCTCCTGATTTCGTTGGGCACACATTCGCTGTCCACAATGGTAACAAATTCATTCCTGTGTTTGTGACTGAAAATATGGTGGGCCATAAGCTTGGAGAATTCTCTCCAACAAGGAACTTCAGAGGTCACATCGCCAAAAAAGATAAAGGAAGGAGATAATGGAGGCTACTGAGAGAACTAAAATCAAGAAGTCTGTAAGAATTCGCATGGAGAAAGATGCGGAGAAAGATTTCAAAGAGAAAAACGCAGGTCGTCTAGGCGCCGTCACTGCTTCTTTGAGAAATATTCCGACAGCACCTCGAAAGATGAGGCTAGTCGCTGATATGATCCGAGGAGAGCGAGTAAATATTGCATTGAACATCTTACGATTTGATAATAAGCACGCCTCAAGCACCATGGAAAAAGTTTTGCTAACAGCTATTTCTGATTGGCAGCAGCAAAATGAAGAGGTTAATATCGAAGATGCTGATCTATACGTGAGTGAGGTAATGGTTGATAGCGCAAGAATTCTGAAAAGGCTGAGAACTGCCCCACAGGGAAGAGCGCACAGAATCAGAAAGCGTTCCAATCATATCACAATTACCGTGGATGATCGGAATACTCAGGAAATAATTGAGGAACCCAAAACCGAAAACGAATAAGTAAATGGGACAGAAAGTAAATCCTACAGGGTTAAGACTGGGAATCGTTAAGGGTTGGGACTCCAACTGGTTCGGCGGAAAGTCTTTCTCAGACAAAATAGTTGAAGACCACAAAATCAGAAAATACCTGGACGCTAGAATTCCTAAAGGTGGAATCTCCAAAGTGGTTATCGAAAGAACGCTTAAAAGAATCACCTTAACCATCCATACAGCCCGTCCTGGAGTAGTAATTGGAAAAGGTGGATCGGAAGTGGATAAGTTGAAGGAGGAATTGAAGAAACTAACGGGGAAAGATCTGCAGATCAACATTTTCGAGATCAAGAGACCTGAACTGGATGCGAAACTTGTTGGAGAGTCAATTGCCCAGCAATTGAAGGCGAGAATTTCCTATAGAAGAGCCATGAAGCAAGCCATTGCGTCATCGATGCGAGTGGGAGCACAGGGTATCAAGATTAAATGCTCCGGACGTTTAGGAGGTGCTGAGATGGCAAGATCCGAGCAGTACAAAGAAGGAAGAATTCCTTTGCATACGCTAAGAGCAGACATTGATTATGCGGTTTCTGAAGCTGAAACTATCTACGGGAAAATCGGTATTAAAGTATGGATCTTCAAAGGAGAAATTTTTGGCAAGAGAGATCTTTCTCCGAATGTAGGTATGCAAAGTAACGCACCAGGCGGAGGAGCAAGGAGACGCAACGATGGTCCTCGTAGGAAACAAAGAAATTAATCGCTAAAGATTTAGAAGATGTTACAACCGAAAAGAACAAAATTCAGAAAAATGCAAAAAGGCCGGGTGAAGGGTATCGCCCAAAGAGGTCATACACTTGCATTTGGAACTTTCGGACTGAAATCGATGGAGCCGGGATGGATTACCAGTAGACAGATTGAGGCTGCCAGGATCGCGGTTACCAGGTTTATGAAAAGAGAAGGCCAGGTATGGATTCGGATTTTCCCGGACAAACCTGTAACAAAGAAGCCAGCTGAAGTACGTATGGGTAAAGGTAAGGGAGCTCCTGAATATTGGGTAGCACCAATCAAGCCTGGTACCATCATGTTCGAAGCTTCTGGTGTTTCTGCAGAAGTAGCTAAAGAAGCCATGCGCCTTGCGGCACAAAAGCTTCCTGTAACTACAAAATTCATCACAAGAAGAGATTATCAGGAATGAAAAATTCAGAATTAAGGGGCTTGAGCGTCGAGGAATTAGCAAATAAGCTGAGTGTAGAGAAGCAAAACTACCAGAAGCTTCAATTTGCTCATGCGATAACTCCAATTGAGAATCCTATGAAGATTAAGGAATCCAGGAAGCTAATCGCCAGAATTCAAACAGAAATCCGGGCCAAACAATTGAATAAGTAATCCCAATGGAAAGAAACTTAAGAAAAGAAAGAATTGGTCAGGTCGTAAGTGATAAGATGCAGAAGTCTATCACTGTAAAAGTCGAGCGAAAAGTAAAACACCCGATCTACGGGAAATTCGTGAGAAAGACGACAAAGCTGACCGCACATGATGAGAATAACGACAGTCACGTTGGGGATACCGTTAAGATCATGGAAACCCGTCCTTTGAGTAAGAACAAAAGATGGAGATTAGTTGAAATTATAGAAAGAGCGAAATAAGATGATTCAGCAGGAGTCAAGATTAAACGTAGCAGACAACAGCGGTGCAAAGGAGGTTCTTTGTATCCGGGTACTTGGAGGTACTAAGAAGAAATACGCCTCAATCGGGGATAAGATCGTGGTAACTGTGAAGTCTGCCCTTTCATCCAGTTCTCTGAAAAAGGGAACTGTATCCAGGGCTGTAGTCGTAAGAACTACAAAAGAAGTAAGGAGAAAAGATGGCTCCTACATTCGCTTTGAAGATAATGCGGCAGTCCTGCTAAACCCTAACGATGAACCTCGTGGAACCAGGATCTTTGGTCCAGTTGCTCGTGAGTTGAGAGAAAAGCAGTTTATGAAAATCGTGTCATTGGCACCAGAAGTATTATAAGATGTCACACACAGGAAAAATACACATAAGGAAAGGAGATACCGTCAAGGTTATCGCCGGTAACGATAAAGGAAAAACCGGCAAAGTACTTGAAGTGATCCCTTCTAAGTACCGTGCGGTTGTTGAAGGTGTACGAATGGTAACTAAGCATATGAAACCTTCCGCTACAAACCCTGAAGGTGGTATCCAAAACACCGAAGCTGCAATTCACATAAGCAACCTAATGGTAGTTGAACCATCATCAGGAGAGGCGACACGAATCGGTAGAAAAGCAAACGAAGAAGGAAAACTACAAAGGTATTCCAAGAAATCAGGAGACTTTATCACAAATGGCTAATCCAAGACTTAAAGACAAATACAGACAGGATATTGTCCCTTCTCTTAAAGAGAAGTTTCAGTACTCTTCAGCTATGCAGGTTCCCAAATTGGAGAAAATTGCAATAAATAAAGGAATTGGTATGGCGGTTACCGACAAAAAGTTGGTGGACGTTGGTGTTGAAGAATTGACTCAAATCACGGGTCAAAAAGCAGTTCCTACCATCGCAAAAAAGTCAGTCTCCAACTTCAAACTTCGTGAAGGAATGCCAATTGGTGCAAGAGTGACTTTAAGAGGTGATAAAATGTACGAATTCCTTGATCGTTTGATTACCGTTGCTCTACCTCGAGTAAGAGATTTCAAAGGAATCAAGCAGAAAGGATTTGATGGAAGAGGAAATTATACTCTTGGTGTGCAGGAGCAAATAATTTTTCCTGAAATCAGTATAGATAAGATTAACCGTATTACTGGGATGGATATCACTTTCGTGACATCAGCAGGTACGGATGAAGAAAGTTTTGCATTGCTGCAGGCATTTGGCTTACCATTTGTAGCAGGAAAGAACTAATAATATGGCAAAAGAATCAATAAAAGCTAGAGAACGAAAAAGAGAAAAGCTGGTTGCCAGATATGCTGAGAAGCGGAAAGCGCTTAAAGCAGCGGGTGATTGGGAAGGACTAGACAAACTGCCTAAGAATTCCTCTCCAGTTCGATTGCATAACAGATGTAAGCTTACAGGAAGGCCTAAAGGATACATGAGAAAGTTCGGTATCTCCAGGGTCACATTCAGAGAAATGGCATCTGCTGGCAAGATACCTGGGGTTACCAAAGCTAGTTGGTAATCTTTTTCGTTAAGAAAGCATTTAAGTAAAAGACAATAATTAACTTTGCGTCCCTTTTTAGGGCAGCAAGCTTAAAAATATGGTTACAGATCCGATAGCAGATTATTTGACAAGGGTTAGAAATGCGATCCAGGCTAATCACCGGATAGTAGAAGTACCTGCATCAAATGTAAAGCGCGAAATAACAAAAGTGCTTCACCAGAAGGGCTATATCCAGAATTATAAATTCGAGGATGATAGCAAGCAGGGAAAAATTAAGATCGCACTTAAGTACAATCCGGAAACCAAGAAGTCAGCCATTACTAATATCGAAAGAATTAGTAAACCTGGACTACGAAAATATACCGGTGCGGAAAACTTACCCAGAGTTCTGAATGGACTAGGCATTGCCATACTTTCAACTTCGAAAGGTGTAATCACCGATAAAGAAGCTCGGAAGGAGCATATAGGCGGCGAAATACTTTGTTACGTTTACTAATTCACTGAGATGTCACGAATAGGAAAAGCACCAATAGAAATACCTGAAGGCGTAACCGTGTCTGTTGACGGTTCTACGGTCTCTGTAAAAGGGCCAAAAGGTGAGTTATCTCAGGATATTGGAGTAGAGATCACAGCTAAGGTAGAAGAAAACCAGGTGGTTGTGGAAAGACCTACTGAACAGAAGAGACACAAAGCCATGCATGGCCTTTATCGATCATTAATCAACAACATGGTCGAGGGTGTGAAAGACGGTTATAAAAAAGAATTGGAGCTTGTAGGTGTTGGATATAAGGCCAACGTTCAGGGCAATGTTCTGGAATTAAACGTAGGGTACTCTCACAACATCTTTATGGCAGTACCTGGAGAGGTGAAAGTAAACGCTGCAACAGAGAAAGGAAAGAACCCAATCGTCACGCTTGAGAGTCACGATAAACAGCTGATCGGACAGGTTGCTGCAAAATTGCGGTCATTGAGAAAGATTGAACCTTATAAAGGAAAAGGTATCCGATTCGTTGGCGAACAAATTAGAAGAAAAGCAGGTAAAACTGCTGCTAAATAATAGATTAGGATGGCATTTAATAAACTTAAAAGGAGAACTAGAATCAGAAAAGGAATCAGAAGGAAGATTTCCGGAACGTCTGAGTCTCCAAGGATTTCTGTTTTTAGAAGCAACAGAGCAATCTATGCTCAGGTTATAGATGACATCAAAGGGCACACACTTGCTTCCGCATCTTCAGTAGAGCTTGGAAAGAAGTCAATAAACACTGAAGTGTCAAAAGAAGTAGGTAAGAAGTTGGCTGAAAAAGCGAAAGCTTCAGGAATTGAAAAAGTCGTATTTGACAGAGGTGGATACCCTTACCACGGAAAAGTTAAGGCGCTTGCAGAAGGCGCTCGAGAAGGAGGGTTAAAATTTTAATATCGCATGTCTCAAACAAATATTAAAGCGGTAAAAGCAAGCGAAATTGACCTTCAGGAGAAGGTCGTTGCCATCAAACGTGTGGCCAAAGTTGTTAAAGGTGGGCGAAGGTTCAGCTTCTCTGCAATTGTTGTAGTTGGGGATGGCAACGGAGTAGTTGGATACGGGCTTGGTAAAGCGAATGAGGTAACTGATGCCATCACCAAGGGCATTGATGATGCAAAAAAGAATTTGGTTCGTATACCGGTTCACAAGGGCACAATTCCTCATGAATCATTAGGAAAGTTCGGTGGAGGATTTGTTTTGCTAAAGCCAGCATCTACAGGTACCGGAGTAATTGCAGGTGGTGCAATGAGAGCAGTGTTAGAAAGCGCTGGAATCCACGATGTGTTGGCGAAATCTAAAGGATCTTCGAATCCACACAACGTAGTGAAAGCAACATTTGACGCTTTGTCAAGAATGAGGGATCCATTCACCATCGCTCAGCAAAGAGGAATTTCACTTGAACAAGTTTTTAACGGGTAATCATGGGAAAAGTAGCCATTACACAAGTAAGAAGCATTATCAAACGTCCCGGTGACCAGGTGAGAACTATGAAAGCACTCGGCCTAGGTAAAATCAACCGAACCGTGGAAAAAGAAATGACACCGCAATTAGGTGGCATGATTAATAAGGTCAAGCATTTGATTGAAGTAAAAGAATTATAAGATGAAGCTGGAATCACTTAAACCCGCTAAAGGGTCAGTAAAGAACAAAAAGAGAATTGGCAGAGGCCAGGGTTCCGGCCGGGGAGGTACTTCAACACGTGGTCATAAAGGAGCTCAATCACGTTCAGGCTACAGTCGAAAGGTTGGTTTTGAAGGAGGGCAAATGCCATTGCAACGAAGAGTGCCTAAGTTTGGATTTAAGAATAACAACAAAGTTGTATCCAAGCCGATCAACTTGAGTGTCCTACAGTCATTGACTGATGATAAGAAGCTAAAAGAAGTTACCCCTGATATCTTACAGGAGAATGGATTGATTGGAAAAGGAGATGTTGTGAAGATCCTTGGAAACGGGGAGCTGAAAAATAAACTTAAGGTTACTGCTCACAAATTTTCCAAGACAGCTCAAGAGGCTATCGAAAAAGCTGGTGGGGAAGTAATTGTACAAGAGTAAATGAAGAAGTTCATACAGACCATACGGAACATTTTTTCCATCGAGGAATTACGAACAAGAATCCTAAATACCCTGGGATTCTTAATCATTTTCCGACTGGGATCCTATGTTACACTTCCGGGCGTTGATCCATCTCTTTTGGGTGAAAGTGCAGGAGGTATATTTGGTTTGTTGGACACTTTCCTTGGAGGAGCCTTTAGCCGGTCCTCAATTTTGGCCTTGGGGATCATGCCGTACATCTCAGCATCTATTGTTTTGCAATTGATGACTGTAGCTGTTCCTTATTTCCAAAAACTACAGAAGGAAGGAGACAGCGGTAGAAAGAAGATTAATCAGATCACCAGAGTCCTGACAATATTCATTTGTCTGGCGCAGTCCTTCGGCTATCTATCTGCCACAATCCCTGCGGAAGCAATTGTTTTGGAAAACCGATTTTTATTCCAGGCTTCTTCAATGATCATCCTAACCGCTGGAACAATATTTACCATGTGGTTGGGTGAAAAGATTACAGATAAGGGTATCGGAAATGGTATTTCCATGCTAATTATGATTGGAATCATTTCGCGTTTTCCGGCGAGCCTTGTAGCAGAAGCACTCCAAAGAGGGATGAGCCAAATGCTGATTTTCATTATCGAATTGGTTGCTCTTTTCTTCGTAGTTCTGGCTACTGTAGCCCTGGTTCAGGCAGTTCGACGAATTCCCGTTCAATATGCCAAGCAGGTTGTTGGAACACAGGTTTATGGAGGTCAACGCCAATACATACCACTTAAGGTGAATAGTGCTGGTGTTATGCCAATTATTTTCGCTCAATCATTGATGTTCCTACCAGCATTAATCGCTGGTATTTGGGCTGATCAAAGCGATATTGCTCAGTACGTAGGAGCGACATTTTCAAGAATTGACTCATGGCAATACAACCTTGTATTTGGGATCTTGATTGTGCTGTTTACTTTCTTCTATACAGCTATTACCATCAATCCTAATCAGATTGCTGATGACATGAAAAGAAACGGAGGTTTTGTCCCTGGAATTAAACCAGGTAAACAAACCAGTGAATTCATAGATGGAGTGCTTTCAAGAATTACTTTACCCGGTTCATTCTTCCTTGCGGTGGTAGCAGTACTTCCTGCATTTGCGATGCAAGCGGGTGTAAACTCAGGTTTCGCTCAGTTTTACGGGGGTACCTCCCTCCTCATTATGGTGGGTGTAATTCTTGATACCCTTCAGCAGATTGAAAGTTATCTGTTAATGAGACACTATGAAGGAATGATGAAGTCTGGTCGAGTTAAAGGTAGAACACAAAACGCAGTGGCATAATGGCAAAACAGGCTTCCATAGAACAGGACGGCACTATCGTAGAGGCATTATCAAATGCAATGTTTCGTGTCGAACTTGAGAACGGGCACCAGGTAGTTGCGCACATCTCTGGAAAGATGAGGATGCACTACATCAAAATCCTCCCTGGTGACAAGGTAAAAATGGAAATGTCACCTTATGATTTATCAAAAGGTAGAATCGTATATCGATATAAATAATTGAAGAGATGAAAGTTAAAGCATCTGTAAAAAAGCGTAGCGCGGACTGTAAGGTGATCAAGCGGAAGGGCAAGGTCTACGTGATCAATAAAAAGAATCCAAAATTTAAACAAAGACAAGGATAATTATGGCCAGAATAGCGGGCGTAGACATTCCGGATAATAAGAGAGGCGAGATAGCCCTTACCTATATTTATGGTATCGGCAAGACCTCTGCCCAAAATATCCTCAATGAGGCAGGTGTTGACGTGAATAAGAAAGTCAGCGAATGGACCGACGATGAAGGAGGTAAAATTCGATCCATTATCCGAGAAAACTTTAAAGTTGAAGGTGCGCTTAAGTCTGAGGTTCAACTCAGTATTAAGCGACTCATGGATATCGGATGCTACAGAGGCTTACGACATAGAAGAGGTCTTCCGCTAAGAGGTCAAAAAACGAAGAACAACTCTCGTACTCGTAAAGGAAAGAGAAAAACTGTGGCCAACAAGAAAAAGGCTACTAAGTAATATTAGATAATGGCACAGAAAAGAAAAGATAAGGCAAAAAAGAGAGTAGTGCAGGTAGATGCGAACGGACAGGTTCACATTAAAGCTACTTTCAACAACATTATCATTTCCATGACCAATGGTCAGGGACAGGTTATCTCCTGGGCATCTGCCGGAAAGATGGGTTTTAGAGGGTCGAAGAAAAACACCCCATACGCAGCACAGGTTGCAGCTCAAAACTGCTCAGAAAAAGCCTATGAGTTAGGCCTAAGAAAAGTTGAGGTGTACGTCAAAGGACCAGGTGCAGGACGTGAGTCCGCGATCAGAACCATCCAGAATGTTGGTATCGAGGTCACAGCCATTAAGGACATGACGCCTCTACCTCATAACGGATGTCGTCCGCCAAAAAGGAGAAGAGTTTAATTAAGAATTTGTAGTAAAAAGAAATGGCAAGATACAGAGGGCCTAAAGCAAAGATTTCCAGAAAATTCGGAGAGCCTATCTTCGGAGACAGTAAAGCTACACAGAAGAAGCCTTATCCTCCAGGACAGCACGGAAGAGGCAGAAGAAGAAAGCAATCGGAATATGCTATGCAGCTTGCTGAAAAGCAGAAAGCAAAGTACACTTATGGTGTGCTTGAAAGACAGTTTGCAAACATTTTCAACAAGGCGCAAAGAAAAAGTGGAATTACCGGTGAAATATTGCTTCAATTACTGGAATCTAGACTAGACAATACCGTCTATCGTCTAGGTATCGCACCTTCTCGACGATCGGCCAGACAGCTAGTTCTTCACAAGCATATCACGGTAAATGGGGAAATAGTTAACATTCCTTCGTTTTCTCTTAAAAATGGAGACGTGATCGCTGTAAGAGAACGATCCAAGTCTTTGGAATTAGTTACTGACAGTCTAGCGGGACGATCAGTTAGTAAATTTTCCTGGTTGGAATGGAACGCCACTGATATGGCGGGTAAATTCCTAAACGTACCAGCAAGGGAAGACATTCCGGAAAACATTAAAGAGCAGCTCATTGTCGAGCTTTACTCTAAGTAATAACAATAGCATAAACAGGAACAAACTATGTCAATATTAGCATTTCAGATGCCTGAGAAGGTGGTAATGGAAAAAGCCGATGACTTTCACGGACTATTTACATTCAAACCACTAGAGAAAGGGTATGGTGTTACTGTTGGAAACGCACTTCGAAGAATTCTACTTTCCTCACTGGAAGGGTACGCTATCACTGGTATCAAAATTCCAGGTGTATTGCATGAATTCTCAACTATCGAAGGCGTGGTGGAGGATGTAAGCGAAATTATCCTCAATCTGAAGCAGGTTCGCTTCAAAAAGATTACTGATGTGGTCGATGGAAAGTTAACGGTAAACGTTTCTAACAAGACGCAACTTACCGCAGGTGATATAGGTGGAGTTACTACTTCTTTCGAGGTATTGAATCCTGACCATGTCATATGTAACCTTGAAAAGACTGCTCAGTTCGAGTTGGAATTGAGTGTAGAAAAAGGTCGAGGTTACGTTACTGCTGAAGACAATAAGCCCGCAGAACAGAATTTTGGCTACATATCCATTGACTCTGTATTTACACCAATTAAGAATGTCAAATACAGTGTGGAAAACACCAGGGTGGAACAGAAAACTGACTACGAGCAGTTGATCATCGATATAGAAACTGACGGTTCGATCCATCCGGAAAACGCATTGAAGGGAGCTGCGAACATATTGATACAGCACTTCATGTTGTTCTCTGACCAAAACATGATCCTCGAAACCGCTGAACAAGGTGAACCTGAGCAGGTAGATGAGGAATTACTACACATGAGAAAACTCCTTAAGACATCTCTTAACGATCTTGATCTTTCGGTACGTGCTTACAATTGCTTGAAGGCAGCCGATGTTAAGACTTTAGGTGATCTAGTCAACCTGGAGATTTCTGATATGATGAAATTTAGAAATTTTGGGAAGAAGTCCCTTGCTGAATTGGAGCAACTTGTTGCCGACAAAGGACTTACTTTCGGTATGGATCTTTCCAAGTACAAACTGGATGAAGAGTAATGAGACACGGTAAGAAAGTAAATCACTTAGGTAGAACGGCCTCTCACCGTTCGGCGATGTTATCTAACATGGCTTCCTCTTTGATTATTCATAAGAGAATCAATACTACAGTTGCAAAAGCAAAAGCGCTACGCAAGTATGTTGAGCCTTTGATCACCAAAGCTAAGAATGACACTACCCATTCAAGAAGGGTTGTATTCTCCTATCTACAGGATAAGGGATCTGTTACTGAGCTTTTTAATGTGGTTGCCGATAAGGTTTCTAATCGTCCTGGAGGTTATACCCGAATTCTGAAGACGGGTGCTAGATTGGGTGATAATGCTGAAATGTGCGTGATGGAATTGGTTGACTTCAACGAGCTACTTCAAACCGAAGAGAAGCCTAAGAAGTCAAGAAGATCAAGAAGAGGTGGTAGCAAAGCGAAAAAAGACCAAGCACCTGCTGAGGCTGCGGTGGAAACTGTTGAAGAAGTAGAGGAAACCACATCGGAGGAAAGCGCTGAAGAGGTTGTTGAAGAGGTAAAACCCGAAGAAGTAGTGGATGCTGAAGTGACTGAGGAACCTCAAGCAGAAGCTCCAGTTGGAGAAGAAAAGCCGGAGGAAACAGAAGAGCCTAAGGCCGAAAAGAAAGAGGAAGAAAGTAAGGAGAACAACGACTCAGAAGAGAAGGAAAAATGATCTTCGATTAAATGATATTTGTAAAGGGATTGAATTCATTTTCAATCCCTTTTTTTGTGCTCAGGCCACAGGATTATTTCTATTTTTACCATCGAAAAGCTAAACCACTAAAAGAATAATGAAGTTACCTGAAAGAGAGAAAGCAGTACTCCTACTAGAAGATGGATCATTTTTTGAAGGATATGCTATTGGCTTAAAAGGCACTTCCGGAGGAGAAATCTGTTTTAACACAGGTATGACAGGTTATCAGGAAATCTATACAGATCCTTCCTACTTCGGTCAGATCATTGTTAATACTACCGCTCATATTGGAAACTATGGGGTTCATGAAGACGAGGATGAGTCAAGCAATCCAAAAATCCAGGGTTTGGTGGTCAACGACTTCACCTACCAGTATAGCAGGGGGACAGCAGATTCAGGTTTGAATGAATATTTGGAGCACCATAAAACAGTGGGGATCACTGGTGTTGATACTCGGAAGATCGTTCGCCATATACGTTCGAAGGGAGCCATGAATGCCATTATTTCCTCAGAGTCTGATGATATTGAATTTCTAAAGAAGGAACTGACAAAAGTCCCAAAAATGGAATCATTGGAACTGTCTTCGAAGGTCTCAACTTCTGAGCCCTACGATGTTGGAGATGACAACGATGGTTTGAAAATAGCTGTTTTGGACCTGGGTGTTAAGAAATCAATTCTAAAGAATTTTACAACACGCAATTGCCGTGTAAGGGTATTTCCAGCTAAGACTGCCTTTAAGGAAATGGAGCAATGGTCTCCTGATGGGTACTTTTTATCCAATGGTCCAGGTGACCCAGCCGCCATGGATTACGCTGTGGACACGGCTAAGAAAATCTTAGATGCATCAAAACCACTTTTTGGTATATGCCTGGGAAGTCAGATCATGGCTTTGGCCGCAGGTATCTCTACATATAAAATGCATCACGGTCATCGCGGTTTAAATCACCCCGTAAAAAATCTGAAGACTGGTAAAAGTGAGATTACTTCACAAAATCATGGATTCGTAATTGACATGGATTCTTTGAAATCCAATGATACAGTTGAACTCACGCACATTGACCTGAATGATGATACGGTCGAGGGACTAAGATTAAAGGATAAACCTGCCTTTAGTGTGCAGTATCATCCGGAAGCATCTCCAGGCCCTCACGACTCAGTTTATTTATTTGAGGAATTCATAGAACTAATAAATCAAAACCAATCATGAGTATAATAGAAAGTGTATTCGCCAGACAAATCCTCGATTCCAGAGGTAACCCTACTGTTGAAGTAGACGTGATAACCGAAAACGGGATCCTCGGTAGGGCGGCAGTACCTTCCGGCGCATCGACCGGAGTGAATGAGGCTGTTGAATTAAGAGATGGTGATAAAGACAAGTACCTTGGAAAAGGTGTATTGAAGGCTGTCCAGAATGTCAATGATGTGATCGCTCCAGAAGTTATTGGATATTCATGTTTTGAGCAGAAACTGATCGATCAGCTTATGATCGATCTTGATGGAACGGAAACTAAAAGTAAGCTTGGTGCCAATGCTATACTAGGGGTTTCCTTAGCTGTAGCGAAAGCAGCTGCTGAGGAATCCGGTCAGCCACTTTTTCGATATTTAGGTGGAGTAAATGCTCACATACTCCCGGTTCCCATGATGAACATAATCAATGGGGGATCTCATTCGGATGCACCTATTGCTTTTCAAGAGTTCATGATTCGTCCAGTAGGAGCACCAACGTTCAGTGAAGCGCTTAGAATGGGAGCTGAAACCTTTCATCACCTTAAGAAGATCATTAAGGATAAAGGATTAAGCACAGCAGTTGGTGATGAGGGAGGCTTCGCTCCAAATTTTTCAGGTGGAACGGAGGAAGCACTAGACAGTGTATTAAAAGCAATCGCAGCTGCTGGTTATAAAGCTGGTGATGACATTACAATAGCCATGGATTGTGCTTCGTCTGAGTTTTATGAAGATGGCAAATACAATTATGCCAAGTTTGAAGGAGACTCAGGTAAAATCAGATCCAGAGAAGAGCAGGTTGACTACCTGGCGGAATTGGTGGAGAAATATCCGATTGACAGTATTGAGGATGGTTGTGATGAGAATGACTGGGAAGGCTGGAAACTCCTAACGGAAAAAATTGGAGACAAATGCCAATTGGTAGGAGATGATTTACTTGTAACAAACGTCAAATTTCTGAAGCGAGGAATTGACGAGAAATGTGGCAATTCAATACTCATTAAGGTTAACCAGATAGGTACATTATCTGAAACCTTTGCAGCCATAGAGATGGCTCACAAGGCTGGATGGACAGCTGTTGTTTCACATCGTTCTGGTGAAACGGAAGACAATACTATTGCCGATATTTCGGTTGCCTTGAACACAGGACAGATTAAAACCGGTTCCTTATCAAGATCAGACCGTATGGCAAAGTATAATCAGTTGCTTCGCATCGAAGAAGAATTGGAGGAATCAGCCGTTTATCCCGGGAGAGGATAAGAGATCACTGAAAAAGCCGGTATACCGGCTTTTTCTTTTTAAACACATCCTTCAATTTTTTCGTTAACCAACAAGAATGAAGGCTTTTGATTATCTTTATTTCCCGATATGAAACGACTAATCGGACGAATCCCTCGCATTTTCAGAAACTATTATTTCCTGGCCTCAATTTTCTTTTTGATTTGGCTGGTGTTTTTCGACTCCAACGATGTTGTCACACAAATTACTTTAAGTAAGAAAAAATCAGAGCTAGAAACCTCTAAAGCATACTATGAGGAAAAGATTCAAGAAGTTGAGGAGGATCGGGAAGCAATACTGAATAATGAAGAATTACTGGAGAAGGTAGCCCGGGAGAAATATCTGCTGAAAAAGGATGATGAAGATGTATTTGTTGTAGTGGAAGAGGAAAAATGAAAAAAATCATACTGCTGTCAATAGGGATTCTTGTAACTACCTTGGTCTTTGGACAAGGTGGTGGTCTTAGTGACAAGGTTTATTTTGGGGGAGGTATGGGCTTTAACGCTGGCACAGGCTTCATTAATGTAAGTGTCTCTCCATTGGTGGGTTACAAGATTACCGAGAGGTTCTCCTCAGGAGTAGGTGTTACCTATCAATACGTTCGGATTGATTTGCAGCCAGATCCTGTAGTGTTGAGTCATTATGGATTAAGCCCCTTCAGCAGATATATGATTACACGCCAGTTTTTTGCTCATACAGAATTTGAGTATTTGACTATTGAGTATCCAACAACAATTGACTACAGCGAAACGGCGAGAAGAGGATTTTCCAGTTGGTTTGTAGGTGGTGGTTTTGTCCAACCATTAGGTAGAATCGCGTCCTTCACCTTGATAGGGTTGTACAATATTCTGTACGACCAGGATAATCCTCAAAACTCTCCATATCGGAGTCCCTTCCTGGTTAGGGGTGGTATCAACGTTGGTTTCTGACTACATCAGTCTTATTTCCCGATACCACACTTCGGTTCTATTGTTAACCGTCTCTTCACTTTTCTCTTCCGAAATAATCACCCATCCTGTTGGCCCGTGCATTCTGGCATAATTGGTATTCATTTTCTTTGACTTTGGAAATTGCTCGAATGCAGGAAGTCGCTTGCGTTCACTACGAAGACGATTATAATCGACTCTCGTTTGTTGGTCCACATCTATCCATTGTTTCATGGATATATCGTACGTATTCTCCTCCCAGTTAATGGTGTCGAGGCGAGCTTCAATATTCGCTTCAAGTGGATGGTTAATCTGTGGGTTATTAAGTTCTAACCTGGCTGTTAGTGGATGATCAAGGCGATATTCTGTTCCATAGAAAGTATGAAAATGCATAGCATTTTTTATCAGATCTTCTTCTATGGTCTCTCGGGTCTGGTACTTATCAACTTCCCTATCCAATCGAGCAATCCAAATCGGGTTTCCTCTCAGTAGTTTCTGTAGTTGCTTATCGACCTTTGTAGCATGATTTCTAATTTCTTTCCAATTCAGAACTTCACGTATAGCACCAAACTCATTGGTTAAGAGGACAATCGTTAATCCTTCTCTTAAGATTGCAAGTGTCTCTTCCATTGGATCTGTGGATCGAACACCCATATTTTTCGATGACCATTGCACAGTATAGCTTTCCTCCGTTGCGTCGAGTACATACACTTCCACTTCATATTGCCAAAGTGTTTGTTTTACGGTATCCTGGTTTTGGATAACCACATGTTCCTCAACGAAGTTGTATAGTAATGTATCACCTTCATACCAGTACGCAATGATTTGTACAGTTGAATCCTCAGGATTTATCTGTGCCTTGGCGGATAGCGTAAACAGGACTATAATTGGAAGAATGTACTTATACAATTGCCGAACAGGAGGTGTCTTAGGTTCGACTAAAGTAAGGGAAAGAAATTAAATGATTTAGTGCTAATCCAGTTCATGTCCTTTTGCCGCCCAGCTCCTTACTTTCGTTCTGAATAGCTGATCAGCACCATCCGTCCAATTGAAGTTCTCCCTTAGGTAATGCATCGTGTCTTTCTCTACCTGTGTATAAGCTTTCCCATCCGAAATAGTAGCGAAAATCTTTTCCGCATCTTCCTTGCTGATACGACCGTCCCCTTGCCCGGCCACGGCTTCTTCAGCCATTTTCAAAGTAACTGCCTTGTATCTCTTGCCTTTGATCTGTTTGTAGTAGGATATTTTACGAGCTTCTAGCTCTTGACTTACTACTTCCAGCTCCCTTTCCTTTTCTTCGAGCGATTGATTAACCAACTCTAGTTCAGACTTGAGGTCCTTAATTTTTTTCTTGTCTTTAGGGTCCGAAGATTTTTTTGGCTTTTCAGGTTTCTGATTGGTCTGCTGGAGTGAATTCACTTGTTCTTCCAACTCCTTTATTGAAGCATGTAGGTCTGCATTCTCTTTCTTAAGGTGATTGACCTTGTGTTCATCCGAAGTAGAAGTGGAAGGAATCACTGCTTTGAGTTCTTGTTTTCTCATCTTTTCTTTCCAGTATCTTCTCGTGAAGAATATGCCTATGAGACACGAGATAGTTAGTAGGAATAGTATTTCAAAGATTGCCTGTATCATGGTTCCGAGGTTATAATGATGATTGCTCTCCTGTTACGTGCTCTGTTTTGTTCAGAGTCATTGGGCTGGTCCGGTTCATTTTCTCCTTTAGAATCAGTAGATAAAGTTACTTCCCTATTTAGGTTCTCTTGAAGGTAACTCCCTACATTGTTGGCACGACCCAAACCCAACTCCATGTTGTAAGAATCCGAACCAAGATCGCAGGTGTGTCCGACAACTGTCACAATAATCTGCCTATCGGGCTCCAGCCCATTTAAACTATCTACAATCGGATTCAAGACTTCCTTACCCTTGATAGTTAGGTCATCAAGGGCAAAGTATAACGTACTTTCAAAACGGATTGGTTTAGAGATGGGTATGCTGTCTTCAATGACCGCTTTCACTACTTCTTCAACCACCTCTTTCGCCTTTTCTTCGACTACGGATTCAACTATTTCATTTTCTTGATCGTTGTCCAGCTGACGGATATTCGTTACATAATACCAGGTACTAAAGGTGGACCATAAGACGAATGAGACTGTTCCTATGAGCAGGTTGGGATTCATAATAGGAAATTACAGAATTCCTATATCTCTGTCAAGCCGAGATTTATAAATTGATTGTTAAGTTTTAACCAATAAGCCAACCGTAGTTCCAGACGGTGATGTAATGGCAAATACTTCCGGCTAGAACAAATAAGTGCCAAATAAAGTGGGAATACTTTAGTCTTTCGTTAAGGAAAAAGATGACACCGAAGCTGTAGAATAATCCTCCGGCACCTAAAAGAATAATTCCTTCCAATGGCATTGCACTTAAGAATGGTTTTGCAACAACCACAACAATCCAACCCATAATCAAATACAACCACGTAGAAAGCTTTCTGTGAAAAAATTGGCCGGATAGTTTCAGAAATACACCGACAACGGCAATGGACCAAACAAGTATCAAGAGCAACCACCCCCAAGGACCTCTGAGCACTCCAAGTGCAAAAGGGGTATAGGTACCGGCAATCAAGATAAATATTGCTGCGTGATCCATACGTTTGAGAATCTCCTTTATCCAGTTTCTTCTTGTACCATGATAGAGTGTAGAAGCCAGGTACATGATTAATAAGGAAACGCCAAAAATTGTCATCCCTGTGACTCCCAAGCCGTCTCCACCATACCAACCTCTGTATACTAATAAGGGCAGGCCAACTATTGAAAGGATGAGACCTAATCCGTGACTAATGGTGTTGGCAAGTTCTTCGTATTTGGTTTGAGGTCTATCCACTTAATTGTTTAACGACATTAACAGAAAAAAATGCGTTTGAAACGGGTTTATTTTAAAAGTTCAATTCTATTGTTTCAGTTCCTTCTAAACTGGGCTGGTCAATGGATGATGCTTTTTCTACATTTGAGCAACTTAATAGATATCATGGGAGGTCAGGAAAGAAGTAAAATTAAGCCAGGAATGCGTGTGAAAATCGTGTTGAAAAAGGATCAACGTACAGGAGTTTTAACTGAAGGAGTAGTTCAGAATCTGCTGACTAAATCAGCCAATCATCCTCACGGGATAAAAGTTCGTTTGACTGATGGCCAGGTTGGTCGGGTTAAAGAGATTCTATCATGAAAGTTGCCACCATCAGTGAGATTAAGAGGGAACTCAAAACGCTTCCTCCGGAGAGGGTCATTGAGCTATGTCTTGAGCTGGCAAGATTTAAAAAGGATAATAAGGAGCTATTGAATTACAAGCTCTATGAGAGCGGACATGAGGAAGGATATATTGAGACCATTAAGGAAGAGATCGAAGAAGACTTTGAATTACTGAATACAACTAGCTTCTATTTGGCGAAAAAGACGATTCGAAAAGTCTTGAGGAAATTGAACAAGTACATTCGGTATTCTTCCCTGCCTGAAACGGCAATAGTTTTGAATATTCATTTTTTGGATACTCTTAGAACTTCAAGTCTGGATTTTAAGAAAAGTAAAGTTCTAGTCAATATCTATCATCGTAGACTGGACCTCATTGACAAAGCTTTGAAGAAGCTTCATCCCGATTTGCAGTTTGATTATGAGGAGGAGTTGGAGCGGTTGAGGGTATGAGCCAAGCCAACTAGTGCTTCGAAGGCATGGGTTGAATTACTCCTGTATTTTTCGTAAATTCAAGATAATCAATCTCTTAGCTATGAAAAAGTTTATCTCCATTCTCTCTTTCCTTTGCTTTGGTCTAACCGTCTCCGCTCAGAATACTTCCGAATTCGGTATAGGAATCGGATATACATGGGCCTGGTCCTATTGGTACGTTGTGGAGGCAAATTGGAACGGCTCGTTTTATGATTACGATTATTACTACCCTACACACAATCATCATTTTATGAATATTGAAGCGCGCTACGAGACAAAGCCAATTCTGAACCTGGGTCCAATTCAAGGAGAATTAGCATTTTCATTACAATTCGGATTGGGAAATACTCGTGCATATTGGCTTACAAATGAAGAGAAGCTATCTAATTTGGGTCTGATTCTTGGGATTACTCCAGAGGTAAAATTTCTATATCCCCTCAACAATTTTTCTCCTTTTTTGGGATTGTCATTCCAAGGTGCTGCTATATATAGTGATGGAGGAAGAGTTAGTGAGACTGACTATGCCATCAATCAGGGATATGAAGAATTCGGTGAATATTTCTATGGTGGAGGACTTAATATTGGCACCGAAATTTCACTGGAATCAATAAAGGTCATGCCTTTCTATCGAGTGACCTGGCTGGGAGGATCTTCAGATTGGTATCGGGTAGATTCGGAGCAAGCGACTCATACTATTGAGAGCCTTGGGCTGGCATTTATGTTTTAGTCACTCCTTTAGAAATCACAAGCAGATCAAATTCTTTGCATCTCTACCAATTAAGTGAATCCGCGCAGATCGCAGCTTTTATCAAAAGCTATATTGCAGGGTGAGACGAGCATCTGCCAGCCCATAGTTGGTGAAGTTATAGTCGATAATAGTTTGGGCAAATACGCCTTCCAGCTCTAGGTTCCAATTGTCTGACAGGGAATAACCAATTCCTGGGATCAGGGTTCCACCAACCGCCTTTCGGACTACTACAAATCCAGCTTTTGCAGAATAGTAAACCCTACGATCTCCCTTCTGAAGTTTTCCTCCTGCGGTAAAAACCCAGTTAGATATTCCTTCGACTATATCGTCTGATAGTTGACTAAACCATGCGTATTGCATATTGACAATAAAATCCAATGATTCATTGATCCTGTTGCCGTATCGAAGGTTAATGACTACCGGTCTGAACTGTAGGTTATTGGATTTAAAAGAGGACATTTCATCATCATACTGTCTTTGATACAAACCATACGTGACCCCATAGCCCACAGAGAGATATTCCTTGTTATCCTGGCACTTAGCGCTTAGCAAAAGGAGTATTCCGATAATATAGATTAGAACTCTCATGCGACAGGATATGAAGGTTTTAATTATTAAACGAAATTAAGACCGCTAGTGGCTGAGTTTTAGAACTTGAAACGGATTTCCAGGGTTAAGGTACCATGGGTAACAAAAAGCTATGGTACCTCTTATCAGGTATTTTATTTATATCCTTTTCATGCGGGGAAGATAATGATGACGATCCGGTTATTGAGTCTAATGGAATCTTTTTAAGCTTGACAAGTGATCCGGCATTGAATGGAGATCCGTCCTTCCAGGCTGAAATTGATCTTACGGATGTCACTGTAACCATATTCGATGCCACTACGAGTCAACCAGTCGGCTCACCTATTGCTTCCGAAAATTTACCAGATAGCATTGACCTGGATCCAGGAAGCTATTATATAGAGGCATCAAACGGGGAAGATCAATTAGTGGGGTTTGAGGTGCCGCTAATCACAACTGTGACGGATGTATTTGCCATTCAACAAGGAAACTATAGTCTGGTTCAACTTTCTATGAGGCAGACCAACGTCCGTACCAGTGTCAACTTTGTGGCTTCGGAGGATGGTTTACTGGATGAGGAGGATTTCACTGTCAGTATTTCATCGTCTCAGGGAAGTTTAGTGTTTACCGAGGAGGAAAATCAGGCAGGTTATTTTCCTGCAGGTGAGGAGTTGATTATTTCCCTGGGACCAGACAATTACGTGGCTACTCAAACTGTTACTAACACCAGTCCTGGTGACAATTACCAAGTGTTTGTTGAGTTGCAAAGAGGTAGTGAACCAACCAGTATTCAGGTCGATAACATCAATCAACGAATTTCTTTCATGGTCCAAATACCAGAACCAGTTGCTCCCGTTTCACCTTTTAATATTTGGTCTGGTCCTGATCTAACATTCACCAAGCTAGATGACGCCGATCCGAGTCTTGAGGAAAATCAGGATCGATTAACCGATAAAGTATGGTTAACGAGGGGTAATGATGGGGGACAGATTTACAACATAGTGACAGAGACGATTTATAATCAGGAAAACAGTCCGGTTGGAACAGAATGGGCCCAAGGGACTACACTAGATATTGAAAACCTTCAGTTTTCATCCTTTAGATCCACAATAAGACCTCGACAAATCGTTGGGCGAGACCTTGTATTGCATTTGATAGAAGATGATATCTATATCGACATTCGATTTACTTCTTGGTCTACCAATCGAGGAGGAGGTTTTGAGTACGTGAGGAGTAGTCAGTAGAATTCATCCCTTGAACCTTAGAGGTTACCTGAACTTGTTCCAGGGTCTCATGAGATACTCAAATGAAATCAACACGATAGTAATTTCGAATGTAATTGGTTATTTAGTGTAAGTTGGATAGGCCTAGAGCTGCGGAATACTTAAATTCAAATAATGCGAAAATGGACGCGTATCATTGGATTAGTATCAAGTGCCGTCCTACTAATTGGGATGGTCCTCAAGCAATTTCATCTACCGGGGGCTGCATTCTCGTTTAGTTGGGCCGTCATCTTATATGTGCTGGTTTTTACCCCGATGTTCCTCATCGATAAGATCTCCCTGGAAACCAGGAGAGAGGCAAAAATCTCCTACCTAATTTTCTTCGCCTCTGCCGTGGTTCTGATGACTTCCTTTCAATTTAGTTTTCTGCATATTCCAGGAGGACGAATGCTGGGTGATATAGGAATATTGCTTCTTATAACCTACATGCTCTTCTTTTCCTGAACAGGGGAGAAGATTGAGAATTCGTAAGGATCGTCAGTTGGCGGCAGTTTTATTCACGGACATTGTAGGCTTCACTAAAATGATGGGATCGGATGAAGATAATACGCTTCAGACGTTGGAAAGAAATCGTAAGATTCAGAAGAAGTGGATCAGAAAGTTTCGAGGCAAGTGGCTAAAGGAGATGGGTGGAGGTAGCCTGGTCATTTTCTATACCGCTACGGAAGCGGTTCTATGTGGTCAAAAAATACTCGAAGTCATTAAAGATGAAGATTTTGAAGTCAGAATTGGAATCCATGTATCCGAAATTCTATTTACAGACTCAGATGTTTTTGGAGACGGCGTCAATGTGACTTAAAGAATAGCCAGTCAAGCACACCAAGGTGAAATTTATATTTCAGATATTGTTTTTCAAAATATTAGAAATCGTGAAGAATTTATAATTGAAAAACTGGGAAACATTGATCTAAAGGACGTCGAATACGAAATTGGATTGTACAAGGTAAGTTCAATATAGATCTACTCAGACATAAACAATTTCGACATGCCCCAGGAATTGGTTAGGATTTTTTTCATCACTTTCTGAAAGTGCCAAAAAAATTACCTTTATCGTCTTTATACTCCCTATCTGAGGCAGGATATTTTTAGGTCTCCTACTCCATTTTGATCTAAATATTTAAATTAATAGATATGATTCCCGAAGGAATTGACACGCGTTTGAAACTTCTTAGTGAAGTGAGCATATTCTCACAATTGGATAAAGAGACGCTAATGGCGCTGTCAAAAAAGCTACGTAAGATTTCGCTAGATGGTGGAGGAATGCTTTTCAAAAAAGGTGATGAGAGTAAATCCATGTATCTCATAGCAAACGGGAAAGTAAAAATCCATGATGGCGACTATGTCTTTGCGGAATTAATTGCGGGTGAGATTTTTGGGGAATACGCCATCCTCGATAGCGGAGTCAGATCGGCATCGGTTTCCGCCGTTCAGCAGACGGATTTATTGGAGCTGACCAGGGTGGATTTTGAAGATATTCTTGCCAATAAACCCAGGGTTAAGGATGATATCCTCAAAATGTTGCTGCTTCGGTTGCGGGCCAAGAATGATTGGGAAGAACAATTGGCGTCTAAGAATCGACAGATCATTCAACAGAAAGAGGAGATTGAGAAGCAGCGAGATGAGATCCAGGCACAGAAGGACTTGAAGGATCGTTTCTTTTCAATTATATCACATGATCTTAGGGGCCCAGTAAGCTCTTTTCAGGGAATTACCAGCATAATCCGAATGTATATTCGGAAACAAAAATACGATCAACTGGAGGGCATGATGGATGATATCGATCATGCCGCCACCAATCTTTCCAGGTTACTGGACAATTTACTAAACTGGGCATCACAGGAACAAAAGCAAATTCCGTATCATCCTTCAGAACTCGAGTTAGTCGAACTGCTCCGTGAGCTTTTTGATAGTTTTCATTCGACCGCCCGATCCAAAGAAATTTCGCTTGTAACGGGAAATGTTGAGGGAATTTTCCTGTGGGCAGATAAAAACACGATAGTCACCGTGCTACGTAACCTGATTCATAATGCACTGAAGTTCACAAACCCTGGTGGAAGTATCCAAGTCGACGGATCATCCGCAAATGGTCTAACCGAAATACAGGTTCGTGATACAGGTCAGGGCATTCCGAAAGAAAAACTTCAAAATCTATTTGGCGATATGAAAAGTACCTATGGAACCGGGGGCGAAAAGGGAGTAGGTTTAGGTCTACAGCTAGTCAGGGAGTTTGTTGATTTGAATAAAGGCGAAATCAAAGTTACCAGCAAGGTAGGTGAGGGAACAACCTTTACCATAAGGTTGCCAGCGAGACCGATTAATTAAGAATTCTTTTTAGTTCGTCCTCAAGGAATTCTGAAGAGTTGAGCATGAACTTATTGATGTAGCCGTCAACATTGGGCATGTTATCCGTCGCTTCCTTATCCAGCGACGTCACTACAATTACCACCGGTTTTCTATCCATACTATTGATTTTCGGTTCTAACCAATCCATAAGATAAGCTCCACCAGCATGAGGCATTTCCATATCCAGAAACAGAATGTCCGGAGATTTACTTATCATGGCTGTGGCTCCCTGGATGGAGTTGTTGTATCCGTCAATAAAATCCAACCAATCGATTTCTTCGATAAAGGCCTCCAGTTTTCTAACAAATAGAGGGTCATCATCAATACTGATGCAGGTGTGTGGGTTCATGGTGCAACGGTTAATGCTAATATAAGTTAATTTCGTCGCTATGAAACCGGACTTTCTTGGTATAGGAGCTCAAAAGGCAGGCACAAAATGGCTTTACGATCAGTTGAAGCCTCATCCAGGGGTTTACCTTACTCCAATAAAAGAGATCCATTACTGGGACATTTATCGAACACTTAAGGAGGAAGGTAGGTCTTCTGTTTTTTACCGACTTTCTAATCAAAAATGGCAGAGGCACCTGGGCAAGGCATTGAATTTTGAACAGCGGTTTACTGCGAAATGGTTTTTCCGATTCTTCCTAGGAGACTATTCAGAAAAATGGTACGAATCCTTGTTTACTGAAGCAGATACACAGCAGGTAAAGGGCGAGATCACTCCGGAGTATAGTACACTTTCTGTAGATACGATTAGGGATATTCAAACATTCAATCCTGAGTTGAAAATGATCTATTTACTGCGCAACCCAGTGGGTAGAGCCTGGTCAAGCTTTAAAATGTACTTAAGGAGGAATAAACTTTCGTTGGAAAACCTTAATGAGGACGAGGTATATCGTCATCTCAATGATGAGAATATGAAAAATCAGGGAGATTATGCCTCTTGCCTAAAAAACTGGTATTCCGTTTTTGATGAAGAGCGGATGTTGGTTCACTACATTGAAGAGATTAAGAAGGAACCAATGGTCGTCATGCAATCGGTTTGCCGTCACCTTGGGTTATCAGACGAATATTTGTCTGAAAACCTGGCTCAACAGGTTTCTCATGAGGGTCACCAGGTAGAATTTGATGACAAGTACAAGGACTTTCTCAAGGAGAAATTTAATACTCAAAACCAGGCATTATTCGATTTAACTGGAAATCCAATAGTTAAATCCTGGATGGAGTAGTATCAATCTAACTGTACTGATTTTGGCCACCCTATGAATTGGTTGGCGCTGGGATCGGTTACGTCTATCTCTCTCGGCCAGCACTCAAAAGTCACCTGCTTAGTTTCCTTTTGAAACCGTATTAATCCGTATCCGGCGCCGTTGGAAGGGCTATCCGGATTGGCATAGGCGTGCATCGTTATTTTGTTATTAAACCCATCCAGGTATTGTCCGGTCCATGGTAGATTATCGTTACTATTCATTCCTGGTTCTTCATCTTCTGGCCACCACCATCGGCTATAATAATTATTGACACTGGCGGGCACTATAAAGGCCCAGGGGCCGTCATCAAATTTGTCTATACCATGTTTGATCACGGTGGCCAGGTGTTGATCGCCTCCAATATGTACCGCCTTTGCCTTTTGGATTAACCGCAAAGCCTTATTTCTTCCGGTTTGAGGCCATCCGTTGGAGTCCATGTCGGCATGTAGGCGGTTTTCCTGATCTCCGTGCAAATGTGCCCCACCGCAAAATCCGGTTTGGGAAAGAACAGCTTTCATTGAGATGTTGCTCCATGAGTCACCCCATTTATCCAGAAAATTCAATTGTCTTTCTCCGAGTAGTGTTAATCCTTCTACATCTACGCTTTTAGGATCGTAGTTCGGGTCCCGAATGTGATCGGGACGAGGGCCAATCTGTGGGATCTTGCCAGCTGGTCCACTTTTAAACTTGCGGTCCTCAATAATCGCGAAATCAATTCCTCCGATGATCAGGTTGGTATAATAGACTCCGATTCCCTGATTGATAGGAGTCGGGTCAAAAGGATCTGGAAGATGAGCGGTTTGACAACGCTCGACCATTTTCACATATTCTGCGGGGTAGAAATAGCCTCCATCATCACCTGCTGGTGACGAAGCTTTTTTTCCATTTTCTCCCCATAGGTTTCCCTGGCCTATGTCATGATCATCGGGGATTGTAACGCAAGGTCGACCACGAAAAACTTCTCGAAATTGCATTCCGAATTTGAGCCACGCTGCCGTATGCTCTTTGTGGTCATAAGACTGATCACCAGCGAAAAATATCAGGTCAGGGTCCTGCTCGTTTATATTTCGTATATAATTATCTCTATCTCCTCTGTCCTTATTGCTATTGCACGAAAGTGCGGCTACTACAATCTCATTCTTGTACTTAGGGTCTTTTCTAACCAGACCTCTATAGGTAGATCCACCTTCATGTCTCAATCGGTATAGAATATTTCGTTCGTTGTCCCATTCTTCCACACGAAACGTAGTGGACCATCCAATAGGGTTGACATCCTGCTTCGCGACTTCTTTCCAGGCATCCCCTTCTTCTATTTCGAGCGTAATGGTTTTTGATTCATCGGGGAACAGGGGAAACAATTGAGCAGTGAGTTTTAAGGTTCTATTCGAAACGGTGTATATCCCGAAAGCAATGACCTTATCTCTTTCCACTTTCAGGTTTATGATCTCACTATCCTTGCGATTCCACCAGTCTTCCGTGGCAAGGGTATCGAGTCCAGGAAACGGTGAGGTAAGAGACTCAAGCGCGTTTCCTTTTTCGGAGTTATCTGAGCATGACAAGATTAGGAAAAGGATGCCCGAAAGAAGATATAGTTGACGCATTAGCTTATTGGTTTCCTAAAGATAAAAGGTCGTTTCAATCCTTAAAAGGATTTAAGTCATGTCTTTTGAAATGATTATTTTGAATGAAAAAAACTGATAAAAAAGATGAAGATTCCTTTTCAACTTTTGACCAAGAGTAATGTTTATGGTAGGCTGTTGTCCTTGGTTTTTGTGATGATGGTGGTTGTAATACTTGGATCTGAATCAGCCATGTTCATAGAGTCTTCAGACGGGGCAAAGTATGGAGGCCTGGTGTATTCAGTTTTCTTTGCAATCTTTTATTGGTACATGGTTGAATTAATGGCTCTACTTGGATATCCATCTAAGCATGTCCGAATGTGGAGAGTAATTCTAATTGCTGGTTGCCTTTTCGTATTCACTTTAACTAATCCCCTCTTTAGTTTTTTGACCGATCAGCAAAAAGTGGTTTCATTCTCATTAAGTCACATCCTGATTCTTTCGATGGAGATCTATTTTGCCTCAATCATTCTAAAAGATATTTTTAGATCGGAAACCACAAATAACGACCACATCTGGGGAGCTATCGTCGTTTTTTTCATAGGTGTCACGATGTTTTCTGAGATCTACGAATTGATTACTCTGATACAACCCGGTCTACTGGGAGAGGTATACGAGATTGGCTGGCCCAACTACATTCATTGCATCATGTTTAGCCTGAATAGCGTTGCAGGCCTTGATTCGGTGTATCCAGGTGCTCACCTGCTGATAAGAAAAATTGCTACCCTGGAAAATGTAATTGCTAATCTATTCCTGGTTGTTATTTTAGGCAGATTATTATCTAATCCTATTAAGAAAACAATGGGTTAGAGAGATTCTGCCCATCTTTTGAAATGCGGTGCTACCGCAAGGACTACAGCTGAAGATGCTTCCGAGGCTTTTTCTGATTGCAATTCAAATTCCTCAATCTCTTGTTGAGAAGCATTGCCTTCTAAAACGATCAAGCCAACGTTGCTCAATCTTTGTAATGATACTGCATGTGAATACGCTTCGGATTCCTTTGTCAATTGTTCTAAGAGACTAGTTTGTGATTGCTGCCACCGAGTTAGGAGAAATTGGATTTGGTCTTTTGTATCCTTGTCGCTTGATTCGATCCACTTATCAATGAGTAAGCCGAATTCATAGGCATCATAGCTTTCAGCTCGTGCGGCATCGACCAATCGGTTGAGTTTAATGGATCGGGTGATTACATTGTTTGGGTAGATCATCATGCGGTTGAACATCTTATCCTCTTCAAGTAGATCCTGAAGCTGTTGAAATTCGTTCTCCTTGCCTTCGGGAGCCATTTGCATTCCAAGGTGGTTGATACGTGAATAATGGTTTAGACTGGATTTTTTTAGTTTCTCATCAAAAGCCATCAGCCTTCGGTAGATATCATTTACGTTATTTGCCAACGATGGGTCAGACCAAAGTTTTTCAGCAATGACCGCAGCCCTAGGCCATATTCGAGAGTTAATGGTTACGGAGTCAACCATTTCTGTCCACATACAAGTTTCTCCCCCAAGGATTAGTTTTTTTTGATCCTCATCTAAAGGTTCAATTCTTTTAAAATCAGGCAGTTTACCGGTTTGATTTATTGAGCTACCGGATTTCGTTCCGGAAACATCCAAATTAATAATTCCTAGTGATGCAGTTCCGCTGATCAGGTTTTCTTCCGGGAGTAATTCCCAGTTGATTGTGCCAATATCTGCCTGAATGTCGAAGGTGTACTTACCATTCTCCGTACTGGCGGATTCAAAACTCGTAGGTATCCCACCCATCATTTGCATAACTCCACGGGGATTGTTTTCAAGACCGAATAGGAAAAGCTCTGATTGGAATTCATTTTCATTGAAGGTGATCGTAAGGTCCCATGACTCCCAGTCTGTAGAATCAATTTCAATATTAACTCCACCTTTGATAACAAATGGGTCCACGGAATAATGCTCCGCCGTTGTCCGTTTATGATCCAGGTACCATCCTGCGGAAAGAATGGTTGGATATCCCATGCGAGCAGATTCCCAAAGCGCACTTTGATTACGCCATACTTGTGTTAGAATCTCTTCGGATGGTAGTCTTTCATTTAGGATTTCATCCCATCCGGCCATTATTTTTCCTTGGGAAGCAACAATCGATTGAATCCTTCGGTTAAAATAGGCCTGCAGATCGTGTTCATCTGGGATATCGTTCTCTAACATGAATTGTTGGATTTGGTCATTTTCTTCCCAATGAGAGTAATTGGCTTCATCTCCACCAATGTGAAAATACCGGTCCGGAAATATTGCAGCCATCTCCGCAATCAATTCACTCATGAAATCATAGACTTCATTCCTGGTTGGATCCATAATGGGTAGAAAAACACCAATGACGGTAGTATCAACACTATATGGACCTGGGGCGCTAGCTAACTCCGGATAACCCACAAACCAGCTGGTGGCATGACCGGGAACGTCGAACTCAGGAACTACACGAATCCCTCGATCTGCAGCAAATTCAATTACTTCCGACATTTCCTCCTGGGTGAAAAAGTTACCATTCGCACCTTTCTTGTGTAAGTCGGGAAATATTTTTGACTCCATTCGAAAGCCTTGATAGTCTGTCAGGTGAAGATGAAGAACGTTTAGTTTCACTTTCGCCATGGCCTCAAGATTCTCAATGATCACTGATTTGGGAATCCAGTGTCGGCTAGCATCAATCATTAACCCTCGCCAGGGAAATCTTGGAGAGTCATTTATCGAGACATGTCTCAGTGATCGACCTTCGGCTAGTTGCTTTATCGTTTCAAGAGCATGGATGGCTCCCCAAATTGAGATTGACTCAACGAATATCCCACCGTTATTAATACTTATCGAGTAGGATTCATCTGAATCCAACGATGGATATAATTCCCCTTCCGGGTTGCCAATGGAAATACTCAATCTGATAGAACTCTCTGAAGACTCATACATTTGAAAGTGTTCCAGGAATCGTTTTGTGGCTCTTTCCAATCTGGGATTGTTTGGGCTTTCGATTTGGATGGAGCTCTCAAGAATGATTGCATCATCTCCAAATTCCAGGCTGGATGGTAAAGGAATTAATTCAAGCTTCAGGCGATCTTCTTCTGAGATAGGTGGAGGAGGTTGTTTGAAGAATAGAAAATAGCTGGATACAGCTCCTACCAAAAGGATGATGACTACAATGCCAAATACTTTAAGAAATTTCATAAAAGGAAGTTACTTACTCACTAAAATAAGTAACCTGTCAGGGTTTTTTTCTCGAGTGGTACTATCGATTGTCACAATACCGTTCCCTGGATAGACCCCTTTTAATCTTCGCTTACCTGTAGTAGGATTGAATTCGTAAGCGGAAACAGAATTTTCAAATTTGTTCATGACAACTGATACTTTCTGACCCTTTGAGAGATAAATTAAAGCCCATTTATTGTTGATATCCCTGGCAGCTCGTATGTGGTTTTCTCCATCTGGATTTTGACCGTAAATCAGGGATTGATCGGGGATCATTTCAGCAATTGAGAACTCCTCAAATATGGTTCTGATGTGTTTAATTTGGTTTGCCCCGGGATGTTGCAATGAGCTCCTCCAATCTTCAATTGCCGGAATTGCAATATATCCACCCTTTTTGTACATCTGCCACACGGCATTATTACCGTAGGTATATCCGCAGGCTCCGGAAAGAAAATTCCAATAGGCATGAACACGTATGTCGTGGTCGTTAAAAAAACCTGAAGAAAAGTAGCTTGAATCTAAAATCAATCCTTCTTCATTCAGAACTTCTTTTGGGACTCTCAATGGGTTATCCCAATCCAGATACTCCCAAAATCGAATGGCAATACTCTCATATGCCGGTTCTCCTTCCACCACGGGTTTCCTTGGCGATCTGAGGATGTCTTTTTCGGCCCAGTGATACACATGGTTATATCTTTTTGCGTGCCCACTTTGATACATATTGAAATCAAGCCAGGGTTCATTGTGGAGGTAATAGGATGATGAGCTCCCCCCTCTGGGGTGAAAGGAAATCAGGTGCATCCCTTCATCACCTTTTTCCAGTCCAGAAGCCATAGACTTCCAGATTTCCAGTACTTCTTCATTTGCAATATTTCGATCTCCCCCAAGAATCCAGACCAGATCCTTGTCCTTGTACCTTTTTCCAAGAAACAACCCAAAGTCTCTTGCATTGTCCTTATCAAAAACGACTGGGCCAGCTCCAGGATGCTCTGAAAACACTTTATCTCCCCAGGTAGGAAGCAGTCCCATGACTAATCCTAATTCATTTGCTTTGTTAATGATGAAGTCCACATGCTGAAAGTAGAGTTCATTTGGCCGATTGGGGTCTAGGTTGTCGAATGGTTGTTGTCCGTAGGCGTTAGGTACTCGTAATCCATCATTTTCGGCTAAAACAACAGCCTGTATGACCGTAAACCCTTGCTCCTTTCTTGTTTCCAAGTAATGAGTAGCTTCCTCTCGATCCAATCGATGAAAGAGCTCCCAGGCAGTGTCACCCAACCACAAGAAAGGAGTAGAATCATTATTCTGTAGGTAACGATTATTAGGGCTGACTCTCAATTGCGCAATCGCATTTACGAATAGCGTTATGGACATGAATAACAGTATCATGATTTTTCCCGAATGCGGGAAATTCCGCTTCAAGCTCAAAGAGCCAATTACCTTCATACCTTTAAGATAAGTGGATCAATATCGAATTCAAATCTTTCCTATATGGACCTTCGTCGTGAGTGTAGATTTGGCCTCCCCTCGATAACTTCCAGTAACGGGCATGGTTCTTTGTGGCTCGTAACTGGTAGCAATTGGAATGTATTCCTGTGTTGTCCACAGACCGGAACTGGGATCTATTCCTATCCAGCCAGCTCCAGGAAGCCAGGCCTCTACCCAGGCATGCAATTCATGACCTTCACCTAGTTGATCATTAAATGCATAACCGCTCACAAACCTGGCTGGTATTTTCAAATGCCTCAGAAAGTGGATTAGCATCCATGAAAGGTCTCTGCAAGAACCGGAATTTTGATTGAAACAGGTATCTGGTTTCAGGAGGTTCTTTTTATACCTGGGTGAATGGTCCCAGCCGTTATGTATTTCACCAATTAGATGAGAAAGTAGGTCGACGGGGTTTTCTTCAACATCTTTGATCTTGTAATTTAACCATTTAACCATTCTTTGGGTGACCTCTTCCAAAGGTTTCAAATAAGCTTCCAACACCATTTGATCTTCAGCTTTTTTTGTAACGGAATCCTCAATGAAGAAATTAAAGGGATTGAATGCGTGCATCTCTATTTCCAGATGAGCTGAAATTTTGAACCTTTCTGTCGGATCTGAAAAAAGACATTGTATCATGGTATTGTTCTCCGCATCCAACCGATGAGAAGTACTTGTAGGAATGGGGTTAATCTTGATATCGAAGGAGTTTAGCCTTATGTATTCCCTATTCTGAGGATGGAAATGGAGGTATTGTGGCTCGAGAAATACGGGCGAGTTGTACTGGTATTCGGTTTCATGATCAACCTTAATGATCATGAAAGGACCGATTGGTTTGTCAGGTCTTTTTCGAATGCTTTATCCAGGGCCACCGCTGGCAAATTGGCAATGGCTTCTGACAATTTGGAATTCCAGAATTCCGAAATACTTCGTAGCTCATTTTCTTCGAAACGGTGTTCAATTATGTCGTGGCTATGATTGTAGAGCACCACGGTATCCAATGGGTAGTCCACGTCGTTAGACGATAAACGAGTAGCTTCAAAAGACAGGAAGCCAGCTTTCATCGCAAACGGCAAAGTGCTCTCGTGATTGAGTACACGCTTTAAAATGGGGTTGCCAAATCCGGTATTTCCAATAATGATATACGGAGTAGCAGGCCCAATTTCAATCCAATTTCCTTGTGGGTACAGCATGTATAGCTTAGCGGTTGGATCATCTTCCAATTGACCACCAACGATTGCGTGTAGGTTGAAATTCATTCCGGATTCCTCAAGTGAATCTTTATCTTCATTTGCTACTCGCTTAACCTGTTCACCAAACTTATTCACGGCGTGGTAAAGCTTATTGAAGGATTCATCTTGTTCTTCAATTACCTCTTTGAAATACGTAATGGCCTTATCTCGTACCGAACGGAGACCTGAAGTCATGATGAAAAAAGAATGATTAGACCGCTGGACAGTAAAAATCTTTTTAGCAGTTGTAGTATCGCTTCCAGAGGTAATTCGGGTATCGGCAATTCCTGCCACACCTTCCTTAGAGAGGATTCCAAGACAGTAGGTCATTACTGGTTTTGAGTTTGGTCCACGAAATTACTTTTAATCTTGAAATACTGATCGGTTACTGCATTAGAAATGTCGTTAAGTTTTAGCTGCAGTTGATCGATATATTCATGAAGTCCGTATTCTATGATCGTATCTACATCTGTGAATTCCAGTTCCGATCGTAATGCACCTAGTTTCTTTTCAGGATGTGTAGAATAGCCACTTGGATTACCGGATATACGGTGCAAAGCATCTTCAGCCGCTTGAATGCTATAGAAGACACTTCGGGGGAAGTATTTGTTCAACACTAAAAACTGGACCACCTTGTCTGTAGATATTTTTCCAAAGACTCTTCTGTAAGCGTTATACGCCCCGACTGAACTTAACAAAGCCGCCCAATGCAAGAAATCTAATGGAGTTCCAACCTCCTCGATTGAAGGCAAAATGATGTGGTATTTTACATCGAGAATACGTGAAGTCTTGTCTGTGCGCTCAATGAATTTCCCCATTTTATTAAAGTACCATCCTTCCGTTCTGGATTCATTCTCGTATGCAAGTCCATAAATGGTGAGAATCTTCGTTTTGATATTATCATAGAAGTCTCGGGGATCCTCTTTCTTCCATACTTTTCTTCTCTCTGCATTCTGGATATAGTGATACAACCCATTTAGGTTTTCCCAGGCCTCATTTGAGATGTTTTCACGTATTACTCGTGCATTTTCCCGGGCATGTTCAAGGCTGCGTATGATGGAGTTATCATAGTTCCGGTCGAAAGTGAGAAAATAGATTACATTGTTTTTCGAATACGATCGATAACCTTGTTCAAACAGTGCCCGATCTCCTGTGGTAGCAACCAAAGGTTCCCATTGTTCTTTGACCCCCGGAGGAAGATCGAGTGATAAGTTGAAGTTCACTTCAATAAACCGTGCGTAGTTTTCCGCTCGCTCTATGTATCTACCTAGCCAAAATAGGGATTCTGCAACTCTACTTAGCATATCTTATTCGCTTAGTACCCATGTATCCTTACTCCCACCACCTTGTGAGGAGTTCACCACTAGAGAGCCTGCCTTAAGTGCTACACGAGTGAGTGCTCCGGGGATAACTTCAATTTTATTACCGTAAAGAATATACGGACGAAGATCGACATGTCTGGCACCGAAACCGGATCGGGTAAGTGTAGGAACGGTTGATAATGATAGGGTAGGTTGTGCTATGTATTTGCGTGGATCTTTCTTTATTTTCTCCTTAAACTCCTTGTGCATCTTTTTGGTTGATTTTGGGCCAATCATCATTCCATATCCACCAGCTGCGTTGGTTTCTTTCACCACGAGTTCAGAAATATTTTCTAAAACATAGGTTCTGTCTTGTTCATTTCCGCATTTGTAAGTGGGAACATTGGAAATAATTGGATCCTGATCCAGGTAGTATTTAATAATATCAGGCACATAGGTGTACACTGCTTTGTCATCGGCGACACCGGTACCGGGAGCATTCGCGATTGCAACATTTCCTGCTTTATACGCCTGAAATAATCCGGGTACTCCTAGCAGTGAGTCAGGATTAAAAGTGAGTGGATCCATGAAGGTATCATCGATCCTCCTGTAGATAACGTCAAGCTGCTGCAAACCCTTCGTAGTTTGCATATAGACGATGTTATTTTCTACAACCAGATCCTGTCCCGAAACCAGTTCAACAGCCATTTGCTGTGCGAGGTAGGAATGTTCGAAATAGGCGGAGTTATATATTCCCGGAGTAAGTACAGCGATGGTTGGATTGTCTTTTTTGCACATACTTGCCAGCATCTCCTGCAGTTTGTCCGGATAATTCTTTACCGGGCGCACATTTAAGGAACCGAAAAGTGTTGAGAAGGCGTTTTTAACAATTTCTCGATTTTCGAGCATGTAGGAGACTCCTGACGGACATCGTAGATTGTCTTCTAATACATAAAAGTCTCCATCGTCATTTCTGACCAGGTCACTACCGGTAATGTGGCACCATACTCCATTGGGCGGATTTAGTCCTATGCAAGGTTCTAGATAATCTTTTGAGGATAGAATTAGATCTTCCGGTATGATTTTATCCTTTAGAATTTTTCTATCGTGATAGAGGTCGTTAATGAAAAGATTTAGTGCCTCAATTCTCTGAATCAATCCACGGTTGATAATGTCCCATTCTTTTGCACTGATGACCCTTGGAATAAGGTCTAGTGGTAAAATTTTCTCTATCCCTTTATTGTCATGGTAGACATTGAAGGTCATACCGATGGAGAGTTGCGACTTATCTGTCGAATGCTGGAGCTGTTTTAGTTTTTTAAGGGGTATTTCTTCCAAGGAGCTTTTTAGTACGGAATAGGCTTCCCTTGTATTGCCGTTCTGGTCAATCATTTCATCGAAGAAATCTGTGCAAGCGTACTTTTCAAAGTGCATGGTCTGTAGCTTTTATCAACAATAGGTGATAATCATTAATAAATTTATATCAGAAACTTAAGTATCAGGTAATTCTTGCAAGAATTGACCATGTTTGATGAAAATTGAATTACCACAATCCCATTCTTTCCATAATATCGATGTATCTCGGGTCATCCATAAAGGGATTATTGCCGCCTTTCAGGCTGTAGTAGGGTAGTGAAGGATCTTTAATTTCATAGCATTCCTCCATGTACTTAAACCACAATTCAGGAGTTACTCTATTCTTCAATTTTCCCTGATACAATACCAAAAAAGCGTTCGGCGAGATGTGTACATCCTCTCGTAGTTTTTCCATTTGCTCAGTAACCAACCAAAAGGTTTCCTCGATGCTTTTTGTTTCCATGTAGGTCTTTCGCACAAACGCATCTAGATTCACTGTAGGTGCTATATTGTTCAGGATCTTATTCATGGTAAGAATCGTTTCTTCGTCTTCAAGTCCGAATGGTTGATATAATTTGGATTGAGCGACAAAAAAACTTTCAGGATCCATTTGCTCTACCCTTTCCATATCCTTGATCATGCTCAACAGCTTTCCATCCTGGAAATACATTATCGAGCGAAATGCGAGCTTGGCAGAATTAAATGGATCAGTTTCTATTGCGTAGTTGATTTGATACCAGGCCTCTTCCCAATTGCCCGTGATCATTAGCATGTGGGCATAAACGTCTCTCGCCTTCAAACCAGGATCTGCTTCCAAAGCTGTTTCGACCATCTCTAGACCTTCCTTAAATTCGTATTTACTCAAAAAAGCATAAGATCCTTTTGATGCAAGCAGTTCAGGACTTGTAGGGTCCAATCTTTCGGCTATCGCAATATTTGCTTGCGCAATCGAATCGGCAATTCTAAACTCAACCTGGTTTAATTGCTTGCGAATCCCTTGATTACCAGCAAGGCCTAGGTACGGGTGGATAAAATCAGGATCAATTTCAATGGCTTTCTTATATAAGCTATCTGATACGGCTAAGTCGGTTTCTGCAAAAGTTTGACGTACATGATTGCCTTTTAAGAGTAACCGGTAGGCCTCTTCATTTATCTTATTTTGAGAGTTTACCCTTTGCTTTACACTTACTAATTCCCCTAATTCTTCCGCCACTTTACCTGAAACATTGTTGTAAAGCTCTACCAAGCCACCAATATTTGTTTTGTAAGAATTGGACCAGAGTATTTCCTCATTTGGTACTACATCAATCACCTTCAACCTCAATTCCACCAGGCTATCAATTCGAATCAACGTACCCTCAATAAGTGCATCTACTTGCAGTTCTGATGCGATTTCATTCAATGACTTATCAGATCCCTTGTATCGTTTCATTGAGGTTTGCGAGATCGTTTTTAGAGTACCCAGTCTCCCGATCTCATGGATTATCCCATCCTGGACTCCTTCAACGAGGTATTCCTGCGAAGGGTCCCCCATAAGGTTGGTGAAAGGCAATACTGCTACCGAGTTTAATCCCGATAATGGACTTTCAGGAGTCTTTGCGAGTTTAACAATTCTCAATTTATCGGGATTGACTGCCAGGGGATTCTGAACAAAGTAAAATATAGAACCAAAAGCTATAAAGAGGATGATCAGGTGGAGGAAAATCGCCTTCCAATTGAACGTTCCATGGAACAGAGAATAAACGATGATCGAGAGGGGACCAAATGCAATTAAAATGATCAATAGATCCAGGATTACCGGATCTAAATCAAAACGCTCAAGAAGAAAGTTGCTTGCTTCAACGATAACCCAGGCTGTGCCTAGATAGATCGCGAGCCTGCTGCTGATTAGTTTTCCAATGCCGGGTGTGGTTTGCACCTCATGAAATTGAAAAACTTTTCAGGAAAAGTCAATAGCTAATGAAGTAATGAAGTGATACCATGGTAATTGTTTTGATGCATGGCTTCAATGATAGAGTTATAAAGCGGGATGCCAATTACCACATTTATTGGAAAAGTGATTCCTAATGCCATAGGTAAATAGAGGCTTGGGTTAGCATCAGGCACGGCATTTTTCATGGCAGCCGGCACGGCGATGTACGACGCGCTGGCTCCCAAGATTGCAAAAAGTAATTGATTGCCTGCTGATTCGGTTATTTGAAAACTGATCAGTAAGGCGAGTAGGCCGTTGATAAAAGGCATTATGATGGAGAAAAGAACCGGATAGATCCCTTTGTTTACCATGGCAGAGAGGTGCTTTCCACTGGTAATTCCCATATCCAGTAAAAAGACAGCGAGGAAACCCTTGAAAATATCCGTAGTGAACGGCTTAATTCCCTGGGCTTGTTCCTCGCTTGCCATGAACCCTATTATCAAACTACCTACAATCAGTAGTACGCTTCCATTTGTAAATGAATGTCTTATAATTTTCGAGAAAGAGGCCGACGATTTTAGGTTCTCGGCTTTTCCGAAATAATTGATTAGAACCATACCAATGACGATAGCTGGTGCCTCCATCATGGCCATAACCGCTATCATATGACCGCCAAAGAAAATTTGTTCGAAGTCCAAAAAAGAGGTGGCGGTCACAAAGGTCACAGCGCTTACCGAACCATAGGATGCAGCTATGGCACCTGCATTAGCTACCCCAAGTTTCTTTTTGAGAACAAGGAAAGAAACAATTGGAATAATTGATGCAAGTAAAATACCGAGTAACATGCTCCATAGTATCTCTGAATTGATTCCACTGTGGGATAATTCTTGGCCACCTTTAAAACCGATAGAGAGCAACAAATAGAACGAGATGAACTTGGATGAGTTATCCGGTATTTTTAAGTCACTTTTAACCTGGACCGCCAGTACCCCTAAAAGAAAAAATAAGAGGGCTGGATTCGTAATATTTTCAGTGATAGCCTGGAGGTTCATGAGAAAGGCTTACGAAATTTTGATTTTCGTAGTGCGCTCAAAAGTTACTTGCTTGCCGAGTTCTTCCATCTGAAGTACGAAGTTGTGAACGGCCAGTCCAGGAAAATTGGTCACTTCAACAGTATTGTCGTCTACCCAGTTTAATTCGGAAGATCGCATGCCACCTTTCTTGCGCATGGTGCTTTCGAACATTTTCTTGATGTCTTCGTCAGTTAGATCTTCTGCCTTCTTCTTGAATGGGCTTGGATGGATGAATAATGAATTAAGCATAATCGTAATTTGATTTTTGATTTCTCTACGCAAATGTGCATCTTCGAATTCATAATATTTTATTTAATTATTTTATATAAAACATATATAAATATATATGCATTACACACTACATCAGCTAAGGATATTCCTTAAGATACATGATTGTCAGAGCGTTACGAAGGCGGCGGAAGAGTTGCATTTAACACAACCTGCCGTCTCAATTCAATTAAAAAGGTTACAGGATCAATTTGAAATTCCCTTAACAGAGGTAATAGGAAGGCAGCTTTTCGTTACTGATTTTGGTAGACAGATTGCCACGGTAAGTAGAAAAATACTCCAGGAGGCGGATGTAATTAAGACAACCATTGATCAGTATAAAGGATTGCTTACGGGAAAAATTGAGATTGCTGTAGTGTCAACAGGTAAGTACGTAATCCCATATTTTCTTCGTGCTTTTATGGAAAAACATCCTGGAGTTGAGATATCAATCGATGTGTCAAACAAATTGAAGGTAGTGGAAGGTCTGGCGAAAAATGAGAGTGACTTTTCATTGGTTTCCGTTCTACCGGAGAACATCCCTGTTAAAAAAATTGAGTTGATGGAGAATAGACTTCAACTGGTGGGAAGTGCTCGGTATAAGGACATGAAGATTACACCTAAGAATATAAATGAGCTGACGATGATTTACCGGGAAAAGGGTTCAGCAACACGAAATGCGATGGAGCGCTTTTTTAATGACAACAATATAGTTCCGAAGAAGAAGATGGAACTGGTGTCAAACGAAGCCGTAAAGCAAGCGGTAAATGCGGGTTTGGGATTCTCAATAATGCCTCTAATTGGTTTACGTAACCTTATTCAAACGGGGAGTGTAAACATTTTCAAATACAAAGGATTGCCTATTATAACCCAGTGGAACCTGGTTTATAACCGAGATAAGGAACTAACTCCCGCAGAAATGGCACTCCTTGAATTTATTGAAGAGAATAAACAACAGGTAATTAATGAGTCATTCGGTTTGGATCATATAGTCCTATAGGTTCTTCCTAGTGAGCAAAACTATGCTTCTTATAATGCGAATGTCTCACTAAGTTCTGTGGGATTTACTCCTAAATCTCTTGTGATGGTCGATGATCTTTTGGTGCTCTACAAAATGAGCTAGATCCCAGGCCAAAAGCTTGTAGGTTAATCCGGATGGATGGACTTCGTCGCTGAAAAAATCATCGATAGAGTTTTCTATGTTGTATCTGGCTTTCCACTTTTCAATAGTCACCTTGTCGGTATACGCATAGACATTAGGAATCTCACTTACGGTTATACTCAATTGATCTCCCAACATTTCCACTAGTTGTCCAAATATAAGCTGCATCAATGGAGTAAATGCCGGAAAAAGCTTGACAGGAGGCATGTTCGTGAATACTATCGGTGTATTCGGGTGATCAACTCTTATGGAGTTAATAAGTTTTTTCAGATCGTTCGACCATTTCCACAATCTATTCAGCTCAAAGGTGTCATTTCCACCCAATCCGATCACAATTAAATCGGGCTGCTTTACGTTCATTCTTGGTACCAACCACTGATTGACCTTGCGAGCAGTGAATCCACTCCTTGCAACTACTTTCCACTTAACAGGGATATTCAAATACTGTTGAATTCTTTGAGCAAAAAAACCGGCAAAGCCTTCTTCATGCGATTTTACCCCAACCCCAGCTACGGTGCTTTCGCCGAGGAGAACAATTGAAAGGCTTGTATTCTCAGAAGCTTCTGTATTCTCACTTCCTAATGCCTCGGGAAGGTCTGGCATATTCTTTTTGACTCTTACTGCTTGTCTATATAAAAAAGGCAATACTGGCACGGTCACCAACACCCAAAGGAAATATCGTGAATAAAGGAGTATCTGATTCATTCAACCAAGACAGATTAGTTTTTCATAAAGTCAATCTGTTTCCATTCAAAATCAATGCTATCATTACGCTGTGGAATTCCCGGGGTGCTTCTTCCGCTTTCAATGTAGCTTTTTAACAGAGATTGGAGTTGACTAACAACATTCCAATTTGGAGCCAATACGTTGTTTGATTCAGCGGGATCAAGTGTTAGATTATACAATTGCCTGAATGGCATAGAATCCAACGCTGCTTGATGTTTCTTTGCGTTGGGATAACTCCAACCTCCTGAACCACCGGTTAGTATTAGTTTCCAGGGTCCTCTCCGGATTGCAAATTCTCCGTCAATTGAATGCTGTACCATAGCCTCTCTTTCGTATCCGGATTCATTACCTGTTAGTAAGGGAAGCATCGAAAAGCTATCCACTCCTTCATTGGCATCAAGCTGTTGATTCGTTATATCCGCTATAGTAGCAAATAAATCAGTAGTACTTACTAGCGCATTACTTTGTGAGTTTCTCTGAATTGTAGCGGGCCATTTAACAATAAATGGGACGCGATGACCCCCTTCATAAATATCGGCTTTATGGCCACGAAATTGTTTACTTGGGAAATGACCCATCGATAACATTTCTTCAATTCCCGCGGCAGGAGAACACCCATTGTCGGAAGTGAATATCACGATCGTATTGTCGTTGAGGTCAATGGAAGATAGTGTATTAACGAGCTTTCCTATATAGTCATCTATCATTAACACAAAATCGCCATAGTCGTTGAGATTACTTTTTCCTTTCCATGCTTTTGTTGGAAGAATTGGGGTATGAGGAGAGGGTAGAGCCAGGTATAGAAAAAATGGAGTCTCCGATTTTCCGGCCTGTCTGACAAACTCTATTGCTTTTTCAAATACATGAGGAGTTACTTCCTCATGGACAAAATCCTCAGCTGTAGGGCCCTCACGCCACCAGGAATATTTTCCTGTATTCACGGTATTGGCTGTGGGTGTAGCAGTGGCTTTTCCATTCTCGACGTATACATAAGGAGCCATATCAAGAGAAGCGGCGTGGCCATAGGCATAATCAAAGCCTAGATCATTTGGGGAGTGCCCAATTGGCTTTGAGAAATCGATGAGATTGAAATCTCCAGGATTCCATCCGGGACCTGTTGTATCCTTGGCGAGGTAATGCCAATTCCATCCAAGATGCCATTTACCTATAAAACCAGTATAATAACCACTCCTTTTCAACAGTGAAGCTACGGTAGTTTGATCCATTGAAATGAGTGCTGGAGACTTTCCGGTTAGTACGCCGTTCTTCAGTCTTGTTCTCCAGCTGTATCTTCCAGTTAGGATGCCATAGCGTGTTGGTGTGCAGACAGACGAAGAGCTGTGTGCATCAGTGAATTGCATTCCCTCGGAAGCCAACTGATCAATGTTTGGGGTTTTTATTTTGCCATCTGGATTATAAACTGAAACATCCCCGTAACCCAAATCATCAGCCAGAATGTATATGATATTTGGTTTTTTCTCAGGTTCGGGAGTACAGGAAACCAGGAGCAGGCATACACATAAAAGAGAGGTCCAATTTCTCATGTGATTAGATCTCATCAAAGAAGTTTATGGTTTCTTCTACGCTTTTTTTTGGTCTTTCTTCCATCGGTACATGACCCGTTTGTTTCATAATATGAATTCGGGAATTTGCAATTTGACTATCAAATCGGGAGGCATCAGACACCGGTATCCAGGTGTCATCTTCGCCCCAAATGATTAGTGTCGGAGATTTAATATTCGAAAGGAGAGGTGAAAGGTCGCCATACTCCGTTTTAGCCCGATCGATAAATGCCTGTCGGTTTCCTTCCCGGAGCACCATTTGATGATAGCGATCAATAATATCTTCGGTCACCTTTGAGTCATCCCAGTAGACTTGCTTAAGATTGTCCTCAGTAATGGATCTTGGGGTGAAATACTTGATAATGCTATTTAGTACAGGGGTACGAGCCAAGGTGAATATCCATGGAAGGTCTTTGTTGGAAATCAGTCCGGAAGCATCGATCAAAACAAGTTTTTTAACACGATCTGGGTATGTGCCAGCAAAGCTCCAGGAGATATTTCCACCCAAGCTGTTTCCGACCAGGTACATACTATCAATTTCTAGTTCATCAAGGAAGTCCTTCAGGAAGTTGGTATATCCCTCGATGGAATAGTCAGCCTTTGGGTCAGGTCCTGTTAAGCCAAACGCGGGGATATCCATGCGAATGATACGGTAGTCTTTTTTTAATTCACGAGTCCAATCATCCCATGTATGAAGCGAGGCGGCAGTACCATGGATTAGCACGACTGGCATCCCTGTTCCTTCATCACGGTAGTGAACTTCCATTCCGTTAACAGAAAGAAATTTAGACTCCGTATTGGTATAAATTTCATTCAGCTCATCTGAAGGAATGTCTGGTGAGATCTGCAAAAGCAAAAGAATGAGGATGATCAGTCCCGAAATGAAAAGGAGTCTTTTCCTGCTCATTGACAATGTTTAGATTGTTTCTCTGAAAAATATTCAAATATCCTGTGATGATTTCTGTTTTGGTGCGAATAATTAGCAAAAGACACACAATTGAAAGAATCTGACTTCATACAGACGTTGATAGATCACAAGAATATGATCTATCAAATCTGTTGGACGTACTCCAGGGTAGAAGAAGATCGGAAAGATCTCGAGCAGGAGATAATCTATCAACTGTGGAGGTCGTTCAAACGATTTGACGGTCGGGTAAAAATCTCTACCTGGATTTACCGGGTAGCATTGAACACAGCTATTTCCTTTATTCGGAAAGAGACAAAAGTTCAAAGAATACATTTCTCGGATGAATATCTTTTGGAATATAACCACCCAGAGGATGATAAATCGGCAGAACTTGAAATACTAAAAGAGATCATTGATGAATTACCGCCATTCGACAAGGCGTTAATGCTCCTTTTCCTGGAAGAGCATAGTTATCGTGAAATTGGAGAAATACTAGGCATGAGTGAAACGAATGTGGGCTCCAGAATTTCCCGGATAAGGAAAACATTAAAAGCAGCATTCGAAAAGAAAAATTAACAGATGATGGAAAAAGAAATAATGAACTTGTGGAGGAGTCAAAATCAAAAACTTGACGAAAATCTGGAATTAAATACACGGATATTGAAGCAAATGAACTTGAGCAAAATGGAGCGATCCCTTTCCAGACCCCTTAGAGCTGAGTACATGAATATTGTTTTAACATCATTGTTTATTATCTACATGCTTGTCTTATCGGTTCTTCTAGTAGACCTGGTCAGGTTTAGTATCCCCGGTTTCATTGCCTCGGTGAGCGCATCGGCGGTTATATTATTTTCTATTGCGAGAGTTCGAGGTATTCATTCAATAAACGAATTTGATATTTCAGTTCTGGTCAGACAAAAAAGATACAGTGACGTAACAAGGATGATGATTCGTTTAAGTAAATGGGACTTGTTCTTCGGTGTTTTATCCGCTTTAACAATGTGGCCAATTATACTTTATACCGGTTTCGAGGTTGATGTATATGAGGAGGTGAGTTGGTTACTCGGGTTCCTTGGGGTTTGTTTAGTCGTAATACTTCCTGTCATCTATTGGTTTTATGGTTATTATCGTAAGAAAATGCAAGATGTAAATGAGCTGTTGGAAGAGTTAGCTGAGTTGGAAAAATCTTGATTTTAGCTTTCCCATTCCTTCAACCATTTGTGCTCGAGGAGGTCGCTTTTAATAAAGGGGTCCCCGTAGACAACATCCTTTGCTGTCATCAAGTTTTCAGATTCGAAAAGAATAAGTCCACCGGAGTGATCCACAAAAGGTCCACCCTTATACTCGGGAAGCTTTCTTTCTTTCCAGTAAAGAGCATGTGAACGTGCGGTATTTGCAACTTCGTCCAGATGGTCTTTCTTCATAAAGTAGAAGTATGCAAAGTATTTCATATGATATAGGATTGTCTTTAATTGATTAAACGGAATATCCCTTTCGCTACATAGCAAATTGATATTTATCATCGATTTTTTGGTCTGAAATCACACGTTGCTCATCTTTAAACAAATAACTAATTGGATATGAGTCAAAGAGTTTGGTTAATCACGGGATGCTCTACCGGTTTCGGGCGTGAGCTGGTAAAAATTGTAGCTGAGAAAGGAGAGGTCGCCATTGGTACAGTAAGAAAAGAAGACCAGGTTGATTCCCTTGAATCGATTGACAGAGAGTTGGTAAAGGGATTAGTATTGGATGTTCAAAAACCTGAGACTATTCAAAAAGCTGCAAAATGGATTGAGGAGCATTATGGCAGATTGGATGTGTTAGTGAATAATGCAGGATATGGTTCATTAGGTCCGGTGGAGGAGACAACTGATGAGGAGATGATTCGACAGTTTGATGTGAACGTCTTCGGTTGTGTACGGATGATCCAGTTGGCTCTACCATTTATGAGGAAGCAGAAATCTGGAAATATTTTAAATATTACTTCTATTGCCGGACTAAATGGATTCCCTGGTGTAGGAATATACAATGGGAGCAAATTTGCGTTGGAAGGAATTGGGGAAGCACTGGCGCATGAGGTAGTTCATCTAGGTATCCATGTGACCAATATCGAACCAGGCCCTTTTCGGACTGACTGGGCGGGAAGATCCGCAACCTATTACGAAACCACCATTGCTGATTATGAGGAATCGGCCATCAAAAATATGGGTGCCATTGAAGGAAATAGTGGAAAACAAATTGGTGACCCGATACGAGCAGCAAAAGCCATGTATGAAGTCACCACTCTTGATTCCCCTCCCGTCCATTTGCCCTTAGGCGCACCGGCATACAAGCGAGCGCGAATCAAATTCACTGAAATTCTGCAGGAAATTGATCGATATGAAAGCGTTGGCTTCCCAACAGATTACTCAGAAAAAGAGTTGAAGGAGCTTGATGGTTAGGTAAGCAATTTTTTGAAATTCCTTCGTTTTTGGTGGTGTTAATGGGTTGCTTACTTTAAATGCTTACCTATACGTTGTTAACAATTCAATATCTTTATAGGAAGGCTAATCTTTATCTGCTATGGGATCAAGCTTGGGAATCCAATCATATGATGGAGAGTGGAGTAGCGTCCAAACGCTTCACCTATTAAAAAGAACGTTGTTTGGAGTCACTCCGGAAGAGTTTTCCAATTTCGCACCCCTGAACCTCCAACAGTCTTTGGATAAACTGATCCAGGAATCAACGATACTTTCGCCTCCAATTAATGACTATAGTTTTGATCCTCAATATCAAGATGAAGATATTGAAATCGGTGATCCGTGGATCGAAGCACCAGCTGGAAAACTTGATGAGATTCGTATCCAGTCCCTAAAAGCCTGGATGGTAGGGAATATTCTCAGTCAAGGATCAACGATCCACGAAAAGATGGTCCTCTTTTGGCACAATCTACTAGTCACACAATTCATTGGTGTTATGTTACCAAAAGCATCCTGGCAATATTGTGAGATGTTGCATGAGAATGCTTTGGGTAGTTATCGGAATTTGATCAAGAGGATCACCATAGATCCTTCCATGTTATACTATCTAAATGGAGGATGGAATAAGAAAGAAGCTCCCGATGAGAACTATGCCAGGGAATTGCAGGAGCTATTTTGTCTCGGTAAGGGTCCGGATTCCAGATATACTGAAGAGGATGTGCGATCGGCTGCCAGAGTGCTAACAGGATGGTATGTTCCCAATGATCAAGTGAACGGATTTGGAGCTTTAAGATCTCAATTTATCGAACAACGACATGATTCTGACGATAAGAGGTTCTCCGATTTCTACGGTAATGCGATTATTACTGGTAGAAAAGGAAAAGAGGGTGCAAACGAAACCGATGAGCTCATTGATCTCATTCTAAACCAGGAGGAGACTTCCCGCTACATATGTAGAAGGTTGTTTAACTTTTTTGTAGATCCAATTATTACCGAGGATATCGAGGATAACGTAATTAGACCGCTGGCAAAGGTGTTTCGAGATTCTGATTTTGAGATCATCCCGGTTCTGAAAGTCTTGTTCTCAAGTGAAGTATTTTATGATAAGGCATTTCTAGGAGCAACCATTAAGACTCCGGCAGACAGTCTTCTGGGGTTGTGTAGAACTTTAGGATGGAAGCAGGAAGCAGGATTGTACGAAAGATTTTTGCAGAATACTGAGCTTTTAGAAGCAATGTCCAGATGTGGTATGGAATTGGGTGAACCACCCTCGGTTGCGGGTTGGAAAGCATTTTACCAGGAACCTAGTTTCGATAAGCTTTGGATCACAACACAATCAATTCAAACACGGTCGTTCTATCAGGATTACATTATAAATTCTGTTGACCTAACCGAGTTTGTCCGCCAGTTTGACACACCGGAAGATCCTCGGTTATTGATCATAAAGTCAGCAGAGTTGTTATTGGGAATAGAACTCGATGACGGAGTCATATCGGAATTAATATCTGCGTTACTGGCAGGTCAGCAGAATGAACTGTACTGGACATCAGCCTGGAAGCAATTTGTTTCGGATCCAGGTAATGTAGAAAATAAAGGTATTGTTGAAGTCAGGTTAAAATCTCTATATAAGGCAATGATTCATCTGGAAGAGTATCAATTATTCTAGTATGAAAAGAAGATCGTTCATAAGGCATACTTTTCACGGACTTGCAGTACCAGGGGTGCTTGGATCAATGGGTTTTCGGATGACCGGAAACTCGATGACCAGAGTTTTGGAAAAAGCTGCTGAAACAGGAAAAGTATTGGTAATGGTCTTCCTCGAAGGGGGTAATGACGGATTGAATACGGTTGTGCCATTGGATCGACTATCTGAATTAGCTTCTCTTAGAAAGAACGTATTTCTTGACGAGCGGCAACTACTTACATTGAGGGATCAACCCGTTGCATTTCACCCCATGATGACTGAGCTACGGGAGATGTTTTTCGATAATCGATTACAAATCGTGCAGAATGTAGGGTATCCTGAGCCAAACTTCTCGCACTTTCGATCAACAGATATTTGGATGAGCGCGTCGGATTCAACCACCCATGTACCAACAGGCTGGGTTGGGAGGTACCTGGATGATCGGTTTTCGGAGTATCCGGAGAATTACCCAAATGACGATATGCCGGATCCTCTTTCCGTCGAAATTGGATTTGGTTCGTCGCTTTTATTCCAGGGATTTAGTACAGTAAAAAATGTAACCATTAACAGTGTTGATTCATTTTATGACCTGGTTGATGACATCGAGCAAGTGGCCCCAGATTCACGGGCAGGAGAAAAACTAAAGTACATACGTTTTATATCTCGTCAGTCACAAGTCTACTCACAGCGGATATCCGAACTTGCCTCGCGTGTAACCAACCAACGAGAATACCCTGAAAACAATGAACTCGCAGACCAGCTTAAGATTGTGGCCAAGCTAATTGCTGCAGGGAGCAGGACACCCTTATATTTTGTGAAACTCAACGGTTTTGATACACACGATTCACAAGTAGATCCTACCAACCATGTGGATGGTGAACATGGTCTACTCCTAAAGAGATTCAATGATGCAGTTCATGTTTTTCAAAATGATCTTGATGAACAAGGAAAATCAGATCAGGTTTTAGGCATGGCTTTCTCAGAGTTCGGAAGAACCATCGTTTCAAATGCTAGTGGAGGCACAGATCATGGTACTGCGGGACCTGTTTTCTTTTTCGGGAATGCGGTTAAAGGAGGCATCATGGGGTCGAATCCTAATATAGATAAAGAGATGACCTACAAGGATAACCTTCCTTTCGAATATGATTTCCGTCAGCTTTATGGATCAGTATTAGAACAGTGGTTTGGTGTCCAAGAAACCCAAAGATCTCGATATTTGCTTCGGGATTTTGCGACTGTTCCTATCATCGGGGATAAAGTTGATTTATCATTGAAGGAAAAAGGAGAGGTGTTGTTCGCATACCCAAATCCAGTTTCTGACCTCACACGTATCGGGGTACACGTTAAAGGTGGGCCCACCTCCATCGAGTTGATTGATTCCAGTGGGAGATTACTTGAAAAAGTATTTTCCGGAGCTTTTCCTCAAGGATACTCTGAGATAACGTGGAGTACTTCAAACCTTGAGCCGGGACATTATCATCTGCGACTTAACACGAGGGGCAATAGTCACACTTTCTCAATACTTAAATCCCCTTGATCAGAACGAATGATTAGCAACACCCTGCTCAAGTAATTTGTGTGCTTTTCTCGCTACTGATTTTCTTCCATCAACAGACAGTCTTTCGAGATGTGGGATCATCCAGGTAATGAGTTCCGGATCTTCTTTGCCCCACTTATATAGAACCTCCATGCTTGTATTTAGTACTATCCAGTCCTCGTAGGTAGCCAAATTATTCTTCACAATATCGTAGGCTTTTATCTTTTGGCAAAGAGTCATATCATCTCTGAGAAGATCGAAGAGAGTCGCAAGGGTCCATTGAGTGGAAGCTTGATCGATTGTTGAAACTTCTTCCAGGAATCTATCTACGTAAGGTACTAATAGGTCTTTTCTCTCTTTACCAATCCTTTTCATAGCATTGGATACTCGTAGTCGAACCACTTCATCATCACAGAAATAACAGTCGAAAAGCTCCTCAAACAGATCAGGATTAAACAATATTTCATCAACTACTTCAATGGTGTTTCCCAGGGAGTTTGGGTTTCCTCCTGTCAATCTTTGTTCAAAGTTTCTCATGGCTCAATCTTAAAGTATTTTAGGACTCTTAGGGCTCTAAGCGTGTTCCATCTACTGGGCCTTCCTGGTTTTTCCATTTCAAAATGGAATTGACCGGGATGCTTCGCCTGGAGGTTCCAGGTCCCATTTTTATTTTTCTTACTCAACAAAACCCTGACAGCTGGCTCCATACGATCATCCCAGCTAATTCCAGCATGTTGGAAATAGTCCAGTGCACGAAGAATATCAAACTTCCACCTACCAGGAAAAGCCAACCGTAAGAAGTCCTTTTTTATGATCTCTCCTGTACGGTCAGAAATATACAGTCTATGTATAAGAACGAATTCCAGGGCTTCCTGAATGGCATTTTGTACATCTTTTTTTCTATAACTATATCCATTCATCAGATATTCGGAAAGGCCTTCGAGAATAGATAATGTGCTATGAAGCGAACTGTGTTTGGCCCCGGAACGATTTAGCATACAGTTGTATCCTCCATCCTTCATTTTTTGCGACAGAATGAAATCTATAACGGATGATATTTGCTCCTGCTCAATCTTGAAATAACAGGCATAATAAAGAAACATCCCGTTTACACATACATCACTTTGTGCAATACTGTTAGCAGGATTAACACCTCCGTCATCACTCTTATTCTCATTGGCAATTGTATTGATAGTTTCTCGTGCAATAACCTGATCGGGTGAAACATTAAGGTGCCTAAGATCAAGAAGTGTATAATGCGACGATATCCATTTGGGCTCATAGAAACGTTTTCCCCAATGGCCGTTACTACCTCTTCGTGAAAGAAATTCACGACCCCAACCTTCGATTTCTATTCGATCTTGTAAATCTTTATTTTCCATTCCAGCAAGATCTCTATGGGTCTGATACTGAATGGATACGTCACCGGCAATAAGCCAGTCAAAAATAGCTTCAGAAGGGGTTGCAATAGCGCTCATAAGTAGTGGGATTGTGCGCTATATAAAGATAAAAAAAGGGAAGGTAAACCTTCCCTTTACTGAGAAATATCAGTACTATTTTTAGATTTTTTTGTGTCTATCTCCTGGGTAGGAATCACATCAGGCAACTTCCACAAGCTCGATGTCAAAAATGAGATCCTGACCGGCTAATGGATGGTTTGCATCCAGTACAACTTCTGTCTCTTTTACTTCTGTGATAACTAACATTTGAGTTCTTCCATCAGGAGAGCTGGCCTGTAGTTGCATACCAACCTGTGGCTCGATTCCTTCAGGAAGGTTGGTCTTTGGTACATTCAGGATGGCTTCATTATCGACAGGTCCGTACGCTTTATCAGCGGGAATGGTAACCTGTTTTTTGTCTCCTACTGCCATGCCTTCTACAGCAACGTCAAATCCTTCGATCATTTGACCTGCTCCTACTGTGAACTCAAGGGGTTCACGCTCCAGTGAACTATCGAAAACGGTATTATCGGTTAGCGTCCCGGTGTAATGCACTTTTACCTTTGATCCTTTAACAGCTTTTGACATAAAATTTTGGGATTTTTTTGTAATGAAATAATGAGCGCGCTAAGGTAGATGTAATTGAAGCGGATACCTAGTGAAAACTCCAATATTGCTACCAGTCGACATCAAGTGGTGATTGTGCGGCTGAGATCAGGTTAATAGGTTCTGTGATGTCTCCTTGCTCCTCCAATAAGAGTATGTATGTGCGCAATGCACTATGATGTAACTCCAGAAGTGAAAATTGTATATCAAGCTTAGCACTTTCAATTTCAATTAGGGCATCCAAATCACCTGCAGAGGTGGGAATTTCATTCGAGAAAGTCTGGTAACGTTCAGACATTAAATCGTATTTGCCGATGATATTTTCCAATTTTTGTAATAGCTCATGAATCCGGAGGTTCACCTCTTGTTCCTTTACTTTAACGTCATTTTGACTTTCGAGTAATTCCAGCTTTCTTCTTTGTAGATCTGGTTTATCCGGGTTTACAATTGGCAGCTGAATTCCAAACTGAAATCCCAGGCTATTTCGTAGAGGACCCGATTGGTCAAATTCATATTCTGACTGAATAAATCCCAAATTACTGAAGCTTTCATGCTTTCGAATGTTCCATTCTGAAAAGCTTATATCCGCTTTTCTGATTTCATTTAATACATGAATGTTGGATTCAATAGATTTTGACTCCTGCACTCTTTCGGAATTGATCAATTGATTGATAGGGAGTATTTGAAAGCCTTCAATGGATAACGGGCCTTCAAATGGATAGACAGATCGAATTTGATATTCGATTTGGTTGATTTCCATCTGTAAATCTTCTTGTTGCACTTGAGCTTTAAGAATATCCATCTCTACATCAACAATGCTCTTGGTTGATTTTGCGCTCCGTATGTATGCATCTTTTATACTTCTAAGTGCTTCAATTTTTTGTGATGTCGTTTCAAAGGATTGGAACGCGAAGTAATACGATAAGAATGTCAGATATCTTTGAGCAAGTACCTTCCCAAGACTTACTTGTTTTTGTACTTGTATTTGATCTTTTAGCAGATCATAGTGATCAGCATTGGCCCTTCTTTCCCATGGATTAATTGGGGATATTCTGAATCGGATGTCGTCTGCCTCGGAGAAGACTTGCCTGGTTCGGCTTCTTATTTCGACTTCGCGTAGGATCGGTGATTTGAAGCTTTCAGACCCCAGGATATCTGCCTGATCCTGAATTACAGTCATTTCTATATCATTGATCGCCTGCGACAGGTAGTTGTTCATGTTGAATTGTTGCTGGCCTTGAAGTGGTAGACTTAAAAACCCGGCAATTCCAATGAATGCTAAGAGAAATGATCGAAAGGTGACTGGAAGCATCGATTATTTGGATTCTAAAATCACGTATACTTTTTCTCCATTGAGGAATTCATTTTCTTCGGGGATTTGAATGAATATCTCTCGCCCCCACATATTCTGTTGTCCCATACCAATCATTTGCTTCGGGTACGAAACAATTCGCGAACCCACCTCGATGACTTCACCTGTAATTTGGTACTGTCTATTAATCGACTCAACAATCACTGAATCCCCTGAGGTAACTGACATCCTTAAGGTTTCATTCATGTAAGCTCTGATGATATTTGGATTGTCATCGTATATCGATATGATGGTTTTATAGGGAGGTACTAACTCGTTGAGTTGAACAGCAATATTTCCAATGGTACCATTGAATGGTGAATATTGCTCAAGTGTTTCTTTTTCCAGATAAAGAGAATTCAGTTCGCTCTCGAGTTTTTCGTTTCGTAAATCAAGCGTTGCCAGATCTCCCCTGTGAATTAGGTCGATCTGATTTAAACGTGTGGAATACTCAATCTCTCCCAGTTTCATTTCTTCTTTCAGGGATTCAATTTTTTGTACGTCTTGATGCTCCACTTCCTGGGTACTACTTGAATTCAGGCTACCATAAATCTTACTATCCAGAAGAATAGATCTTTCTAACTGTATGATCCTTTGACTTAGTACATACTGATCCTTTTCGAACTTCAGCTTTTCAATTTCAATCTTAGCCCTTCGACGCGCAAGAAGAGCTTTTCTTTCCTCTTGCAGTTGCTGGCTTTCATTTAGTGTTTTCTCAATGTCCAGTTCCAGATCAGGTCGTGTGACTTTCAGTAATAAATCGCCCTTGTTTACATTAGCACCAATCTGTACAGGCAAACTAGTGATCCGTACAGGCTTGGGAAATGAAATTGCCACCTTACGCGGCTCCACCTCTGCAACAATAGCCATTGTACTGTCCTTTGAAACGAAGGAGTAATATCCAAGTACAGCAACCAACGCGATAAGTACGCTATAAAACAGCCAGGGTTTTTTCATAGCTCTACATCCTCCGAAATTGACAGTCTTACATCAGAAATACCTTCATGGGAGATGATTTCACTAAAAAGTACGTCTGTGTCTAATTGATCACTTAGAGTGATTCGATAGGAAAATCTCAGGCTTTCTGATTCAGCTACCTGCCTACTTTGTAAGCGGTGGTGTCGTATACTCTTAGAGTCCAAAAACGAGAGTAGTCTATCAATGGCAGATGGATCTGCAGAAATAAATTGCAGTTGAAATACTTGTTTGTGTTTTCCTTCGATCGGAGAGTAATGAAGGATTAATGCTACAGCACAAAATATAAGTGTACCAGCCAAGGCGATGGAGTAACCGTAGACACCAGTTGCGATACCTACAGATAGTGCGGCGAAAATGAAGATAATGTTTCTGGGGTTTCGAATAAGTGTTCGGAATCGAATTATTGCTATGGCACCAATTATTCCAAAACCGGCTGCCACGTTGTTGCCCACGGCCATAATTACCATCGAGGACACCATTGAACTAAGTACAATTGCCTGGAAAAAGTCGATTGGAAATTTCGGTCCTGAAAAGGTAAGACGGTAGGTTAATCCAATAACTGCACTAAGTACAAAACTCAGTAGTAGGGAGTATAGAGCTACCTCGAAGGAAGGAAAATTATAGTACTCAGTTGTCTCAAAAAGGCCGTCTAGCATGGCGCAAATCTAAAACCCGTATAACGGAAATTATACAATTTGGTAATATTTTGATAATTTACCATTTCCACGATTTGGGTGATAACAAACGGACCATCTATACGTTTATTTCAATTTGACCTCTAGCTTTAAGTGATGATTCAAAGGTTTCTTTTTTCGATATCCGTTCTGTCATTAATGGTCTTGTTTTCGTGCAATGAAGACGAACCAAAGAAAAATGGAACACCAACAGACGAATTTTCCGACCAGCTAGACAATGATCTTATTGGGGATTCTCAGATACCTTATATAGTGGTTAATACCAATGGAGGAACCATTCAAAATGAGCCTAAAATAGCTGCCGAGATGGCTATTTATGAAAACAAAGTTCTGGTCAAACGAGTCAATATCGGGATCGAGTATCGGGGTTCCACATCATACCGTTTATCTAGCAAAAAATCTTTTGGAATTGAAACCTGGGACGCAGAGGGTAATGACATAGATGAGTCTTTCTTTGGCTTTCCTCCCGAAGAAGATTTTATTCTCAATGGGCATGTCGTCAATTTGGTGGATAGGTACCTATTTGACCGTACGCTCATGTATCATCGTCTCGGTTACCAGATATACCGAAAGATGGGCAGATATGCCAGCAGGACACAGTTTGTTGAGCTGGAATTGGATGGTGAGTATTTAGGGGTATACGTTTTCATGGAGAAATTAAAACGGGATGGAGACCGAATAGATATCAGTCGACTAGAGCCTTCCGATGTAACACCAGAAACGATTAGTGGAGGATACATTTTGAAGATTGATAAAACAGCTGGAGGAGATCTGAATCTGAATCAACCCTTGAGCTATTTCGACAATAACTGGTCCGACGATGCGACTTACAATGACGATATTAGTTTTCGCTCACGATATGATGTTTTTGGGGGTGAAGTGGATTTCGAACCATACAGAGAAGCCTATCATCAGGACCAATATCTGGAAACCTACTTTTTATATGAATATCCCAAAGCAGACGAAATCACTTCCGAACAGAAGGAATACATCCAGGATTATATCGATCAATTTGAAACAGCCTTACTCAACGATGACTTGACCAGCGATGAACGTACATATACCGATTACATGGAGATGGAAACTTTTGTTGACCATTTCATTTTGAATGAACTGGTGAAGAATATCGACGGGTATCGATTGAGTACCTTCCTGGTGAAAGAACGGGACGGAAAACTGGAGATGGGACCCGTATGGGATTTAAACATCGGTTATGATGCCAGCGATCGTGTACCGGACGATGGTTGGGTTATAAACTACAATCAGTACGTTCAGAGAGACCCGTGGATGATGCCATTCTGGTGGCCACGATTGATGCAAGACCCGATTTTTAAACAGGCCGTTCGAGAGCGATGGGAAGAATTGAGACGGGATGTCCTCAGCACGTCTAATTTGCATGAACTGGTTGATGAAAATGCAGAATTCCTCATTGAAAATGGAGCGGTTCAAAGAAACTACGAAAAGTGGGATCTTGGCTTCGACGTTGGGTACGAGGAAGGGATTCAGAGCTTAAAAGACTTTCTACAGAGGAGAACCGAGTGGATGGATGGTCAGATCCAGGCTTTCTAACCTAATATTTCCTTACAATTTGTGACAATTCGTGACAACTCAGGTCGCCTAAGTCAGTTAATTCTTATGGACCCAATAACCAAAACTCATGTTAAGGAATTACCTGATTGTAGCTCTCAGAAATATTCTGAAGAATAAAACTTTTGTTTTTATCAATACCCTTGGACTGGGTATAGCTCTGGCCTGTTGCATAACCAGCTATATTCTTGTCGCGTATAACGTTGAATTTGATAATTACTACTCATCCAAGGAGGTAAAGGACATTTTTAGGACTCACGGCAATGTTGAATTAAGTGGAGGTGATCTGAGAGAGGCCGGGGGAATCCCCAGCCCCATTGCACCAATGGCGCTGAATGATATTGCAGGTATCAAAAGCTACCTACGAGTCGCCGGAAGTATGTTTGGTTCAAGTGTGAGTTATGTAGATGAGTCTAATGGTATCAATAAGACTTTCGGTGAAAACGTAGTATTCGCGGATAGCACACTCTTTGACTTTTTTGATTTTCCCCTAGAAAAAGGAGATCATGCATCATTTGATGATCCATATAGCCTATACATGAATCAGGAATTGGCAAAAAAATATTTCGGTGATGAAGATCCAATCGGAAAAACACTTACCATAGGCTTTAGAAGAGGAGTTGAAAAACAGTTTTTCGTTGCTGGAATTCTTGAGGAGATCCCAGTCAATTCTTCCTTGTATCTACCTCTGGTTATTCGTTTCGAACACTTTGTTGAAATTAGAGCAATGGATATGGGAGTATGGGGCGATTGGAACGTGCCGGCAACCTTTTTCAAATTAGAAAATCCTGACCAGGCAGCTGAAATAGCAGGCATGTTTGATGCCTATATGCCAATCAGAAACGAAGCCTTCCAGGAGCAGGAGGTAAAAAGCTATTCGCTAGTACACTTCAAAGAGAAGATCAATCCGAATGATATGACCTGGTCTTACCTCAACACACCCATAAATATCGAGCCGTTGATTGTGTTCGTGGTCTTAGCCGCGATGATTCTAATGATCGCTTGTTTTAATCTCACCAATACTTCGGTTGCTGTGACGTCTGCCAGGCTGAAGGAGATTGGAATCCGTAAGGCAGTGGGCGCTTATAGACTTCAAATCATGGGGCAATTTATGTTAGAGACCTTGGCAATCATATTCCTTTCCTTGGTCGTGGGCTACGCCGTATCAAGACTGATTGTTCCTGAATTTACAACGATGTGGCAGCTGCCTTACACGATGGCGGATTTGAGTGGCATAAACCTCCTGGTCGCTCTATTGATATTGGTATTTTTTGCCTCTATGCTGGCGGGTATTTATCCTTCCTTTTTTGGCACTAAATTTCATACGGTGGAGCTGCTTAAGGGCAATGCAAGGATTAAGGGTACAAATTTTTTCACCAGGGGCCTGGTATCTATTCAGTTTGCTATTTCGGTAATTGTATTGGTCGCCGGAATCATTTTTATCCAGAATACTAAGTATCAGGAAGCTATAGATTTTGGATATGAGAAAGAAAGACTTTTATCCATTGATATTCAGAATGAACAGGATTATAGAAGATTTGAAGCCATCCTGAGTTCAGTTCCGCTACTGCAGGAATTTGGTACAACAGAGCATCACATTGGTTTTAGTACCTATCAAAATCCAATCACTTTTGAAAACGTCGATTACGATGTTTATCATCTTGAATTTGGGGAAAACTACTTTGGGGTGATGGATCTAAATTTCCTTGAAGGTGGACCTGTGGACTATGAAAAAGCATCCGAAAGAGAAGAGGGCATCATTGTTAGTAAGCAATTCCTTAAAACAGTCGGACTGCAAGGGAATCCAATTGGTCAGTACATAACCGTTCGTGAAGATCGAAAAAGAATAATGGGTGTGGTGGATGATTTTGTAGACAACATTTTCCGATCAAAGGATCCTGAACCTTACATTTTCTACGCTACCGTTCCTGAGAGATGGAGACAGGTAGTAGTTAGTGCAGAACCTGAAGATTTATCCGAAATTAATGACCAGTTGGAAAAAGAGTGGACCAACTTGTTCCCCAACAAACCTTATGTCAGCAGGTTTCAGGAGGACATTCTCTTGTCTGGAGTACAGCAAACCAATCGAAATCTTAAGAAGATATTTCTCTTCCTAACCATCCTTGGTGGCTTACTTTCAGCTTCGGGAATATTCTCTCTGGCGTCCTTGAACATTGCGAAAAGGACAAAAGAAATCGGAATACGTAAGGCACTTGGTGCTACAATATCCAACGTTGTTCTTCTGTTGAACCGGGAATTCATCATCATCCTCGTTGTAGCCGGGATTTTGGGTTCACTCGGGGGCTATTTTGGTACCTCTTGGCTACTGGATATGATATATGCATATCACATTCCGATGCATGTCTTTCCGGTAATAGTTGCAGCCCTCATCATATTCATGGTTGGCATCCTGACCACCAGTATGACGACGCTGAAGGCAGCAAAAGCAAATCCGGTGGATACCCTGAGAGATGAGTGATGGCGAAAACTTCTAATTACTAAAAATTAAACTATTTGACGATTATTTATAATTATATATATAATATATTCGTCCTATTGCGAGTTTATTAATTTAGTAGTTAGTTAGTTTTCCTATATGCCGCTCACGACACTTACAACACCACTGGGTAAGAAGAGAGCTGCGCACTTGTTGAGAAGAACCTGCCACGGCGGGACGGTTGCAGAGGTTGATCTTTTTGCTACATTAACTCCACAAGAAGCAGTTCAACGACTGTTTGATTCGGACTTACCCGATCCAGATCTTCCTATCGATCCTTTGACAGGAAACGAATGGATAACCACCGGCACTGCCGAAAGTGAAGAAGATGAATTAACAAGATATTTGTTGGCCTGGAAAGTAGGTCAGCTCTTGGGGAGTGGGATAGCTGAAGATAAGAAGCTGTCTTACATTTTTAGAGAGAGAATTGTCCTTTTTCTTCATACATTGTTCACTTCAAAAGAATCTGTCGTCAGAGATTCAAGGGCTCTGTACTACCAACAGGCTCTTTTCAGGAAATTTGCATTTGATGGGCAGGATGTTACGATACCATCTGTCGATCCTGAAATGCCAGACACGCTAGCAGCAAGAAATTTACGGCAGTTGACGAAAAAGATATCGGTAGACAATGCGATGCTTGTTTTCCTGGATGGGAGACTGAATGTAAAGGGGAGCCCGAATGAAAACTATGCTCGAGAACTCCTGGAGCTGTACTCGATTGGTAGGGGGTTGGAAGGGAATGTTCCTGAACCTGAGTTTATCGGAGATTATTTTTATTTCACGGAGGAGGATGTTCAGGCCGGAGCTCGAGTATTATCCGGATTCAATATAGATACCACCTTTTCCAATATTGATGAGGAAACGGGTCTTCCAAGAGGAGTAATTAAGGGAGGTATTACTGCTTCAAGTCATGAAGAGGGTGTAAAAGAGTTCAGTTCGCGTTTAGGCGGGGGAACTGTAGTTCCGGATGAAACACTTCAACTAAGCGGATCAAGCACGGAGGAGAGTATTCTGGATGAGATCAGTCAACTGGTTGATATTATCTACGATCGGGATGAAACTCCCATTCACGTTTGCAGAAAGATATACCGTTTCTTCGTCTATCATGAGATAGATGAAGGCATCCAGGCTGGAATCATTCAGGATATGGCTAACGTGTTTCGAAGTAGCGGTTACCGACTGCAATCCGTATTGACGGCTTTGTTCACTAGTGTTGAGTTCTACGAGGCGGGAGGTAGCGTTACCGATAACAGTTTCGGCGCCATAATTAAGTCTCCATTAGACCTGGAACTCGGGTTTATAAGGAATTTTGAAATTGAAGTGCCATCATATGTGACTGACCTTGATAGGTTTTATGAATTTCACGGCGGTTTACTACGATCGATAAGTCAGCAAGGAATGGACTATTATGAGCCCTTTGAAGTAGCTGGGTATGCAGCTTATCACCAGTTTCCGATATACAACCGAAGCTGGATTACCACAAATTATTTAACAAACAGGTACGGTTTTATTCAGAGCTCTATTGTTGCTGGCATGGATCCGGAGATGGGGCAGGTAAATGTAGTTGACTTTGTTAGGAATAGGTTTGGGTCCATTGCTGCGGATGCGAGAAGCTTAATAATAGCTGTAGCGGAGTACTTTTTGCCTTCAGCTGATAATCTTGATTTTAATTCAGATACTGGAGAGCTTACGTCAGACAGGTTGAATTACTTCCTTACTGTTTTTCTATTTAGCCCTCAAATTGATAGCGAGCCTGAGTCAGCATGGACTAATCGATGGAATAACAACCTCGATCCGGAGACAGTTGCCAACCAATTAACAAATTTGTTTAATGCAATGCTCCAAACACCGGAGTATCAGCTAATGTGATGGGAATGAAGAGAAGAAATTTTATACAAAAAATTGGATTTGCAGCTGGTGCACCGATTGCATTTCAGGGGGTCCCTCTGAAAATCATGGCATCACATCAAAACCTTCAACGGTTGGCCGCACAAAGTGATAATGACAATGTGCTGGTTATTCTTCAGTTGCATGGCGGAAATGATGGACTGAATATGGTTATTCCTCTTTCGAATTACGATGAATATTACAGCCGTCGTGCAAACATCGCAATCCCTTACAAGGTTGGAAGAAGAACATTGGTGCCATTAGACAGTACGGTGGCCGGAGATGAGCAGGTGGGTCTACATCCTGATATGCAGGATTTCAAGTACTTATATGATGTTGGAAGGGCGGCTGTCTTCCAGGGAGTCTCATACCAGAATAATAATGGGTCGCATTTCAGAGGAAGGGACATCTGGTTTATGGGAGGTGATTCTGATGAGTACTTTTCTTCTGGCTGGATTGGTAGATACTTAAAAGCCACTTATGATCCATTGCAGTATCCCAACGATTTTCCAACAGATGATATGCCAGATCCGCTGGCATTGGAAATGGGAAATGATGTGTCTTTATTATTTCACCAAGAAGGAAATATTCCTACATCTATTTCTTTGGGTAGCAGCCCTAACAGTCTGGCCAATCAGATAGAAAATCTTGAAGGGTTTGAGGATGAAGGTGTGGATCCGAGAGGTTTACCCCCCGAATTTCTCAACGATTCTCCGTATGGGAAAGAGATGAACTGGATTCTTGGGCTTGAAGATAAATCTGAAGAGTATATTAAGCGATTAGCCCAAATCTACGAATCCGCTTCAGAGACGTCAGTCACTTATCCCGAGCGCTATCCTTATGTGAGTTCTGGTGGAAAAGGCAATCCACTGACAGGGCAATTGAAACTGATTGCTCGTCTCTTAGCGGGAGGGGTGAAGACCAAGGTATTTCTTGCAAAAATTGGTGGGTTTGATACGCATGCAACACAAGTGGAAGCTGGTGATCCTACAATGGGCGTTCATGCAGCACTCATGTATCATATATCTTCAGCAATGAGGGCTTTCCAGGAAGATTTACGATCACGTGGGATGGAGAATAAGGTTCTTACGCTCACGATGTCGGAATTCGGTCGAAGGGTAGGAAGCAACGGCAGTTATGGAACTGATCACGGTACCGGTGGACCGATTTTAATGTTTGGGAGTCGTTTGAACCAAGGTATTTACGGAGTTAATCCGGATATGTCACAAGGCAATGTTGGCCTTCAGTTTGATTACCGTCAGGTTTATGCAAATATTCTCTTCGATTGGATGGGTGTTGATAAGAGCGTAATAACCAATGATATCTTTTTCCGGAACTTCATCGATGGTCCTAATCCTGACGGGGGAAATTACGAACCACTGGATTTGATCAATGATGTTGTCTTGGGAGAAAAGGATATCTTACAAGGAAAGTATCGGTTGGATACAGTTTATCCAAATCCGGCAAATAAGTATACACAGGCGAAAGTTGTTGTCAACGGACAACAGGATGTAAAGGTGGAGTTAATCGATACCGGTGGAAGAGTGATATCAAGGTTACAGCGCAGAGTTGAGCAAGGAGAACATACGTTTAGCTTTCAACTGGATCATGTAAAATCGGGCTTTTACTTTGTGAAAGTTCAGTCTCAATTATTGAATGAAACACGTAAACTCATCATCCGGCATTAAAGGTTTAGGAATTACGCTTCTTATGCTTATTTCCTTTGCGGGCAATAGTCAGCAGACCGAACCTTTCAATATTTATGATCATTTTCTATCCACACAATTCTGGTTGGGAATTCGTACCGGAGTAAATCTTACTCAACCATATGTGGCCGATGAAAATGCTGGTTTCAGTCCAATCAATTATGAAACGGATCAGCTGGAAAAGGATTATACCAATTTCACTCCGGTGGGTTATCACATCGGTCTGGAGATGAATTTATATCATCGAGGGTTCTCTTACGCATTTCAACCAACTTTCAAAAGGTCAGTTTACGAATACACCAGTACTTATGAATGGGGAGATGGATCGGAAACCAATTCGTTTGAAACCACCGGGGAGGCCAGGCAACGGTTAGACCTCATTGAGTTGCCTTTATTGGTCAAGTATGATATCATTCAAAATGGAAACATCAGACCTTTTGCCCAATTGGGTGGTTTTTACTCAATTGTAGCCTCAGCACAAAAGGACTTTAAAGTCTCGCAGGTAGACAATCTAGCGGGGTCTGCTTTGGAGTCGAAGGTTGGTCAGGTATCAATAGGAGTAAGGGACGCGTACCAAAATTTTGCAGGAGTTTTGGGAGGTGCAGGAGTAAACTTTGATTATTTCAATATCAGAACCATTGTGGATGTAAGCTATCGTATGGCTCTGACGTCGGTCACCCGCCCCAACTATGTGGTAAATGAGTTGGCTTCTTTAGGTGATGTTAACGATAAACTCAACCTAAGAGATTTGAATATTTCTGTAAGTATGGTATTTCCGTTCAGGTATGTTGATCGACAATTCATGCCCTATTAATCCCGGAATTATGAAGAAGATGTTATTCCTGTTTTCTGTCTTAGTTATCGGTTGTTCCGAAGATCTTCCAGGTCCTAAGGAATCCTTTTTTCGGATATATGACGATGCTAATGCTACTTTGGATTATCGACCTATTGATGTTGTTGAAACGACTGAGGGATTTATTGTCCTTGCCGGTACAGTGTTAGATGATACCGATTTTTCCGGTGTTCAACTTATTCAGTTAAACAAGCGAGGAGAATTCCTACAGGAAGCTTCTTTTGAGGATCTGGTTGCTCCCGTCGGCAAAATGCATTTGATCGATAGTGTAGCTTACTTTTTTGCGATGGACCCCACCTCGTTGCAACCATTCCTTTTAGGAGTAAGCCCAAATCTAAATTTTGAAACTCAGGTTAGTATTCCTTCTCTCAACTACCCGCTGGCATCGGGAGTTACTTCCGGAGGTCAATTACTACTTGAAAGTTACGACTCTGAGGGTTTGAGAATCGAATTAAGTCTGATTGACCTGGAAGGTAATGTGCAGGAGACGGGTAGTTATGACATTGGTCCGGGTACGGATGTTGAACTAGAGATAATTGATCACTACCTCGACCGCAACGAGCGAAGACTTCCTTTCTTCTGTGGGGAGGTGGGGTCAGGTACCTATTACTTCAATGGATTTTACAACTACAATTTTTCATTGGTGTTCAGTAACCTGGGAGATACCCCTGCCGGAGTGGTTCAAGGTCAAACCAGTAATGCAGGAATCAGGGCAGTTCTACCCCTTTCAGGTTCAAATTTTGCTGTAGCAGGGTTTCAGTTTGACGAGAATTTTCAACTTGCTGATGCGGCTATTAACACGGGAGGTATTTCTTCAAGTGTAAATCTCTATCCCGGTGATATGGCCGAATTGAAGTCGTATACGCCGACGGAGATCGTATCATACAGTGATGGATCAAGAAGCTATACTGTGTTTGCTGCAGAGACAGAATCGAGACAGATTAACTTATATTTTTATGAGTCGGGTTCGGGAGAAATTGCCGGAATCTATAGGGTAGGCTATCTGTATCCGTATACTCTGGCATCTGTGAAAGTAACTCAAGACAACAGCATATTGGTGTTGGGTACTACTTTCGTTGCCGACCGATTTGAACGAGCGGCCCTAACGAAAATTTCAACACAAGAGATCAGGGGCGTTCTCTGATTCTCACTGAATTTCTTCTAGATTTCTATATTAAGTTACTTGATACTATTTCTTGATAAGTAACCAATACCTGACATTAACTTTTGGTTGACTTTATACTAATTCATCAAATGTCTTTTGCACAGCAATTGCACTTCAGGATCACATCCTTCATTTTAAAAGCCCGTATCTACTCTATAAATTCACCTTATGGATCTACTCGCAGAACTGCAAAAGATTGAATCACTTCAAAATGTTCCGGTAGAGCAGCTTGAGTGGTTGCTGGATAAAGGAAACTGTTTAATAGTCAAGAAAGGGGAATACTTGTTTCAACCCGGGCGTCCGATTGATCGGATGTTGATCGTATTGAAAGGCCATATCGTGTTGAAAGTGGAGAGAGATGGTCAATTTCAAACAGTTGGAAAGTTTGCGGAGAATTCGATTTCCGGACTATTGCCTTACTCTAGGGCGACCACCGGTCGAGGTTATGGCGAGGCAATTGTTGAAACACATATTTTGGCTCTTGACCAAAGTTGGTTCAAAGAAATGATTCGGGAATGTCATGAACTCACTACGGTTCTCGTTCATACGATGAGCACAAGGATTCGGACATTCACCAAACAAGTCCAACAAAACGATAAGATGATTTCTCTAGGGAAATTATCAGCCGGATTAGCGCATGAATTGAATAACCCATCATCCGCGGTAGTCAGAAGTGCACAGGAATTATCTCGCCAGCTAAAAACGAGACCAGAAGCATTCAAGAATATCATCAAGGTAGATCTTTCGGATGAAGCTGTTGACCATGTGAATGGAATTCTATTTTCGAAGGTCGCAGAAGGTGTAAAGGATATTCCGCTTATCGAGAAGTCAAGTATTGAAGATGAGTTACTCGACTGGATGGATGAACATGAAATCGAGGAAAGTGATGAATATGCATCCACTTTCGTCGATTATGGTTTTACAGCCGACGATCTTGATGATTTACTGGACCAGGTAGGTAAGCAATACCTGGTTATGGTTCTGGGCTGGATCAACCAGGTTTTATCTACCGAGAAAATTGTGAGTGAAATCGAAGATGCCTCTCAACGCATTCATGACCTGGTTACTTCTATAAAAGGATATACCCATATGGATCAGGCGCCGGAAAAAGCACCGGAAGATATTCATAAAGGACTCAATAGTACGTTGGTGATGTTGAATCACAAACTCAAAAAAATTGAGGTAATTAAGGAATTTGATGAATCAATTCCTTTACCCGAGGTTTTGGCTGGACCGATGAACCAGGTATGGACTAACCTGATTGATAATGCCATTGACGCAATGGACAACCAACCTAAACAAGTACTTCGTATTAGGACCTACCAGGAAGGCAATAATGTGAACGTGGATATAGAAGATTCCGGCACGGGTATTCCAGAAGAGGTACAAGACAATATTTTCGATCCTTTCTTCACTACCAAGGCTGTAGGAAAAGGCACCGGTATTGGGTTGGAATTTGTTCAGAATATTGTGAAGGCCCAGCATAACGGGCAGATATTTTTGAAATCTAAACCCGGACAAACCATATTTACTATCAGTATTCCTATCCAAGCAGAATGAAGAAGCCTATCATTTTTATTCTGGATGATGATCCAGCAGTTCTACAATCAGTCACTCGTGACGTACGGGCTCAGTACCGAAAGGAGTTTCGGATTATCTCCACTCATTCCGCAAATGAGGCTCTGGATGCAATACGGGAGTTCAGGAAAAGAGGGGATGCAATTGCACTCTTTCTCTCCGACCAGCGAATGCCAGAGATGCTTGGCGTGGAATTTCTAGAACAAGCAAGGGAGTTCTATCCGGATGCAAAAAGAATGCTATTAACGGCATATTCTGATACAGAGGCAGCAATACGTGCCATAAACGAAGTCCAATTGGATTATTACTTACTCAAACCATGGGATCCTCCTGAGGAGAAATTGTATCCAATCCTTCATGATCAGTTGGAAGTTTGGAAGATGGGCCATCGACCAGAGTTCGAAGGAATCCGAATTGTTGGGTATCAGTGGTCTCCTAAATCGCACGAGATTAAGGATTTTCTTTCCGGCAACCTGGTTCCTTACCAGTGGTTGGATGTTGAAAGAACCGTAGAGGCGAATGAACTACTTAGTGTACATCAATTGGACGGTCAACAACTTCCTGTAGTCTTTTTTGAAGACGGTTCATACCTCCAAAATCCGGAAATCTTTGAGGTTGGATCCAAAGTTGGAATGTCAGTCCAGGCTCAAAAGAAAATGTATGATGTAGCCATCATTGGTGCTGGACCAGCAGGACTGGCTTCGGGTGTATATGGTGGTTCTGAGGGACTAAGTACAATTTTGATAGAGAAACGTGCCCCGGGAGGACAGGCAGGTACCAGTTCTCGAATCGAAAACTATCTTGGTTTTCCAAATGGGCTAAGCGGGTCCGATCTTTCCAGAAGAGCAATAACCCAGGCTACTCGGTTTGGCACCGAATTACTCTCACCTCAAGAAGTAGTTGACATCCAATTAAAGGATAACTACAAGATTATCACACTTAAGGATGGATCCGAAGTTCATACGAAAGCCATTATAATTACTACCGGCGTTGATTATCGAAAACACCCGGCTAAGGGAATCGATGATTTTACTGGTGCCGGAGTTTACTACGGTGCGGCTACCACCGAGGCTGGAGCTTGCCAAAACCAGGACGTCTATATTGTAGGAGGAGGTAATTCCGCCGGACAGGCTGCCATGTACCTGTCGAAGTATGCCAGAAATGTTTTCATTGTCATTAGAAGACCGGATCTCACATCAAGTATGTCTAGTTATTTGATTGACCAAATTGACGCTACGGAGAATATTTCACTTCTTGGAAAGACAGAAATTACTGAGGTGTTGGGTAAGGAACGTCTTGAATGCATTAAGATCAAGAACGAAAAGAGTGAAGAAACCAAGGAAGCAGCAGCACTTTTCATATTCATCGGTGCTAAACCTAAGACTGAATGGTTGAAGCTTGATCTGATAAAAGATCAGAGAGGTTATCTTGAGACTGGTCCTTCGTTGACCAAATATCCTAGTTTCAAGAAGACCTGGAAATTGGATCGTGAGCCTTTTTTATTGGAAACATGTGTTCCGGGAATCTTTGCTGCAGGTGATGTAAGATCAGGCGCTATGAACAGGGTGGCGTCGGCGGTTGGAGAAGGATCGATGGCAATTAAGATGGTCCACGAGTATCTTGCAACCAACTAGCGTGATGGAATTATGAACTTCGGAAGTTGTGAACACCTGAGGGATTTCAGTAGAGTCGAACCCAAAGATTATGAATGCGAAGAATGCATTAAATCAGGAGATCAATGGGTGCATCTAAGGACCTGCCAGACATGCGGCCAGACTCTTTGCTGCGACTCATCTCCAAATAAACACATGACGAAGCATCACCACGATTCAGCGCACCCAGTAGTTATTTCGGCGGAGAAAGGAGAAAGATGGGCCTATTGCTACGTGGATGATGCCATAATTGAATATTAAAACTCATCGCTTTATGAATACTGTTAAATGGATTTTGCAAGTCATTATCGCGCTGGCTTTTCTTACCGGCGCTTCTTATAGACTATTCACACCTTACGAGGAGCTGATGGTTACGGAAGGAACTTATTGGGTAGAGGATCTATCTTCAACTCAAGTAAAAGTGATTTCTATACTCGAGATTCTTGGTGCGATTGGAGTGATACTTCCAATGTTTGTCTCTAGGTTTAAATACTTTGTGCCACTTGCTGCTATAGGCTTGGCCCTTACAATGATTGGAGCCTCAACACTTCACCTAATGCGTGGAGAACCAGTTATCGTGAATGTTGTGATTTTCCTGATTTGCGGTGCAATAGCTTATTTCCGATGGGATTTAATGAAAATGCCAGGAAGTAAATCAGAGCATCTTACTTGATTGAGTAGAAGACCTAGCTTCCAGCATGAACTGACGCCTTCTGTGATTCTGAGGTAGCCGTTTTATACAGTATAATTAATGCGGCAATGATGATGATGTTCTTGAAAATGTATTGCCCGACAAGTGTAAATGCGAAAGGGATCGTAAAGGAAAGGTCTGGAAATATAATGTAAGGAGTAAAAGTGCAAATCATATGAACCATTGTGATAATCACTACTTTCTTACGCGCAACATTCAGAATAAGAAGTAGTCCAACCACGACTTCCCACGTTGCCAGCATCAACAGACAAAGACCCTCCGGAATCAATCCAAGGGTTAAAGCGCAAACAGTTTTTCCGGCTAATTCCTCGGCTGGGCTTATACCAGGAAAAAACTTAAGAGCACCGAACCACAGATACACAAGTCCAATAGTAACAGCAAGAATATGATTGTCCTTTATCCTTCGAAAAACTGACATGGAAGCATGATTTGATTAGAATCGCCAATGTTTGTCAAAACTTTTGACTTGATAACTGATTAAAGTCAGTTGAGAGTTAATTATTCGAAAATCAGGAATTCTTTCTGCTCAAACCAGTCTTTGTAAAATGGCTGGTGGATCTTTTCAATTTGATTTCGCTTTACTTTCAATGTTGGTGTGGTCAGACCATTGTCGACATTCCAATCTTCTTTCATCACCACAACCTTCTCAATAACTTCGTGCTTTTCTGCATTTCGATTAACATCTTTTGTTGTAGCTCTCACGCTTTCTTCCAATTCTTCCCGTGATTTCAGTCGGCCCAGTTCCGAAAGTGTGACCAGGGCGATGGGTTGAGGTATACCGGTCCCAACAATGCAAATCTGCTCGATATCAGTATTCTTGGACATGAGCATTTCAAATGGAGCGGGTGAGATATACTTGCCTTTATCTGTCTTGAACTGATCCTTTATTCTTCCAGTAATGGTCAGGTAGCCTTCGTGATCGTACTCACCCACATCTCCAGTTTTGAAATATCCATCATGATCAAAGACTTCTGAGGTTAGTTCTGGGTTTTTATAATATCCGAGCATAAGGCAGTTGTTCTTGATACAGATTTCACCATCAGGACTTAGCCTGACAGAAGCAGGTGATAATGCCTGACCAACCGTACCTACTTTATTTGCATCATGTCGGTTGCAATGTGAAATACAACCGTCTTCGGTCATGCCATAAATTTGGAGAATAGTGATTCCAATAGTTTCATACCAATCGATTAGTGAGGGAGGAATGGGGGCAGCTCCTGAGACCACCATTTTCGCCTCTTTCAGTCCTAATTTCTCCTGCAGTTTCGACTTGATTATATTCTTAACAATGGGAATTCTCAGCAATACACTGAGTTTCTTTTGTGGGAGTTTTTCCAGGATTTTCTCCTGGAATTTGGCAAATATCCTTGGCACAGCAAAGAAAGTGTCAGGCTGAGTCCTTTCAAGATCACGGGCAAAAGTATCAAGTGATTCGGGAAAGGTGACCGTTGCCCCATAAACGAAGCTTGCATTTTCCAGAATCCTCTCCGCAACATGAGCAATAGGCAAGTACGAGAATACCCGGCAGTTATCCGGAAGATCACCAATTTCAGTGAGATCAGTTACACTGGTCATAAAATTTCCTATAGTGTGCATCACACCTTTGGGATTTCCCGTGGTACCCGATGTATAGATGATCGTGTAGAGATCCTCGGGTCTTGGAAAGTGTAGCTCTTCCAAAATCGATTCCTTTTCCAATAACTCTTCCCATGATTGTTCCCCTGTTGATCCATAAAGTCCAACTTCAATAATTGGAATGGAGGGAATGCCGGGTTTCTGTTTACTAAAATCATCAAGCTTTCCTACAATTATTGCTTTGGTCTCTGAGTGTTCTAGAATCTGACCAATTGCAGAGGCATTCAAGGTTGGGTAAATCGGAATAGAAACATGACCAGCCATCATAATTGCCAAATCAGCCATGTGCCAATGTGCGCAGTTTTTGGAAATGAGGGCAATGTGGGATCCCACCGGGAGATTGAGTCCTTTTAAGTAATTGGCTATTTTTCTTGCTTCCTCGCCTACTTTGGAAAATGAATAATCTCGGAAGCTACCGTCAATTGGTTGTCTTAAAAAAACACTACCTGGTAGCGTTTTTTCCCAATAAAGAAAAGCTTCTAATCCGGAGTCAAACCTGCTCATACGTAATGGGGTTAGGTTGAATAATCTCAGAAGATAGGAATAGGTTGGTTATAATAAAAATCTACCCGTCGGATAACACTGCCTCAGCCTCGATTTCAACCAGATACTCATCTCCAATTAAGTGAGCTTCTACCATGGTATTGGCCGGCTGGATATTACCGAATCGTTCGCCATGTGCTTGTGAAACGGGTTCCCAGTTATTCACGTCGCTGATAAATATTCGTGTGCGAACTACGTCTGCCAGTTTACCTCCCAGAGACTGGATTGCACCTTCAATTTTGTCAATCACAAAATGGGCTTGTGCTTTTGGATCATTACCACCTATCGCTCGACTCTCATGGGTAGCAGTAGTTCCGGATACCAAAATACGATTACCTAAACGAGTTGCTCGACTGTAACCTGCAATATCTTCCCAAACGGTGCCCGTAAGGACTTTCTGTCGGTTTTTCGAGATGGTTATTGGTACGTAAGGACGAGGTATTGATTCGAGATGATGACTAAGATCTCCGGACGCAGTAAGAAAGGGTGGTTTCCGATATTCATCGCCACATCCTCCAGGAATAACCTGCATGGATTTCAGTTGCTTGTTTATTTCACTAGTATCGGATTTGTCTAATTCGAAATCGAAGATTCTTGAATTATCCTTAACATGCTCACTTTGTCCTAAACGTGCTCCAACAATAATGCCCCCAACTTCCGGCTGTTGCAAGACATACCGACCTGCAACATTTGCAATTGACACATGGTGTTTCAAGGCAATAGCATTTAGGCATGTTAGAAGCTCCTGATATTTTGGCCAGCCACCTGCAGCCTCGATGAACCTTCGATACTTCATTTGAGACCAGGTGTCAAGTTGTTCGGTGGAGTGGTCCTTTTTATTTAGCCATCTTTCAGAAAGAAATCCACCGGCGATCGTTCCAAAGGCCAGGATCTTTACGCCATATTCTTTACTCACTGTTGTCATTTCACCCGCAGCCCTGGTATCGAGTAATGAATAGCTGATCTGGTTGGATACCAGCTTAATGCCACTGGAACAAGCAATCCGTAGATGTGCGGCATCGAAGTTGGTCACTCCTAATTCTTTAATCAACCCTTCCGATTGCAACTCTTGAAGCCAAAAAAGTGTATTTAACCAAATTGGATCGGCATAATTCCAGGCGTGGTACTGTAGTAGATCAATGGTTTCCGTCTGTAAACGCTCTCTTGCCTTATCTACTGCCTCACGAACTTCTGTCTTCGTTACTTTCCCGGGTTTAGGAACCCATTTTGTCAAGTATTGAGCTTTTTCTCCAAGTGCATTATTCGTCTTAAAAACACCTGATATTATCTCCGCGGAGCCATAATGATCTGCCATATCGAAAGTGGTGAATCCTGATTCCACATAGGTAGCCATGTGACTGGAAGTCTTAACCGGATCAAGCTGGTCACCATCCCGTTCCATATCCGCTATTTGCCAGAGACCGGTGAGTACTCTGGAAATCTTTAGTGTTGGAGAAAGTTGACAGTATTTTTCCATGCTTTATTGCTCGGGAAGTTGTTTAAAAAGATTTTTTGTGTCCACACCTATCTTTTTTCGACGATTCAATTGATAAAAGAAGATGCAGGATCCCAAACCCATTACCACCATCCATGTCCACGTTGAATGAAAGTACCAGGCATCGACTTCACCGGAAAGATCTTTCCACGTGTGCACACCTAAAAAGACTAGCAAAAACAACACACCAAACATGCCAATTATCCGTCTGTTATTGCGGGTTTTAATAACCTGCATTTGATCCGCCAGTGTTGGGTTTCTGAAATCGATGGTAATAAGGGTAAGGCACATCAATAAAAAATTCACCATCATTGAAGTGACCATGATATCAATTCCAAGAAAGAAGTCACCGGCAAAATGACTTCCAAAAACACCAACACTTGCCATGATTCCACTGAGAAGAAGTGCATTAACAGGAGTTTGATATTTCGGGCTCACTTTGGAGACGCCCTTTGGGAAAATTCCATCTTCTGACCAGGCGAATACTAATCGTGAAACAGAAAGGAGCATGGCAGGAAGATCATTGATTAGGGCAATAGCAGCACCGACCAGAATAGCAACGGCTAAGCTGGCAGGAAGAACGTAACTGAGTAGGCCAGGTGCCGATATATCTTTTTCGAGTGCCTCCTGAGCGACGAATTGCCAGGGAATGGTGTTGTATACGGCTGCTGTGAAAAGAAAGTAAAAACCACCTACAGTGAGGATTGCTAGTCCGATTGCCCTAGGCAAAGCTTTTGAGGGCTCTTTGGCTTCACCTCCGGCCTGCGCGATGGCGTCAAATCCAATGAAACTAGAAAATAATATAGCTGCTGCGGATAAAAAGGTTTTCAGATTAAAGGAAGCATTTAATTGCTCAGGAATGGTCAACCCTTTTTCTTTAACAGCCTCTATGTAAACACCCTGATCGATTGTGAATCCAGCCACTATGACAATTGCGCCAAGGGCAAACATGATAATCATTAATGGGATAACCGTTCGTTCATAGAATTTAGCTCCCCGGATATTAATATAGATAAATATCCAGATAAGGCAGAGTGCCAATCCAACCCTTACGATAGGAATCTCAAGAGAAGTTGCGATGGAACCCCAACCGAGTCCAATTGCAACGTCACGAAGGAAAGGGACGATGATATAAGCAATGACACCAATAACGATTGAAAGCCCGAACCACTGAGAAAAACTTGCGATGAATCCGAGATAAGGGTTAAGACCCCTACTGGCATAAATGTAGCTACCACCGGCGCGTGGCATCGCAGAAGCTAAGGAACTGTAAGCAATAGCAGCAAAAATTGCGGGAACGGCGGCGAATAGAAATGCAGGTAACACGTAAGGCCCAATTCCCGGAACGTTTCGCTGGATCATAAAGGGGACCACATTGATAGACGCACCCAGCATGGAGCAAATCCCGGTTGCCGTTAAAGCCAGTAATCCGATTTTACGAACCAGGTGTTTAGCATGCTCTTCTTGTCTACTCATAATTTAGATCTTAGTCCAAATAAATGGCTTGATCATTAAATCGACATTTATAAAGTTGTTGGTCATCTTTGTGGAGATAGCGAACAAAAAATCGAGTTTATCGCTTTCCAAATTGATAACCAAATTCAATAGTAAATAAAGGCATATGATTCTAAGATTGGTTTCCTTTCTGGTATTGTCATCCATACTTCAGCTTACTGTCGAAGCTCAATTGCCACAACAGTTTAGCAGTTTCAAATTTGATGGTCCATCGGCTGATGAAATAAGTCCTATTCCAGATTCTCCTGATCGGGATAAAATAATTCAACTTCAACAAAATGCGGAAGATTTAAAAGTCGATTATTGGAGTTCTCCATATCCTTCGTACCGATGGCACCAAATTATGATGGAGGTCAGTCGAACGTACAAAGGTCACAAGAATGGTGGGAGGGTTGCGATTTTACACCTGGCTATTTATGATGCCATGGTAGCTACTGATAAGTTCACATCGCAAGACATGGCTCCCTTTCAAGAATTTGAGCGGGTTGATTTAATAGGGAGATCAACCGCTTATCAGTCTGGTGTCTGCCAGTGGAGTGTCGCTGCAGGAGCAGCACATCAGGTTATTTCATTTTACTTTCCTAATAGGCAGGATGATTTGGATAAGCTTTTATCGGAGTTTCAAGAGGCAAGATTAGCGACGGGTTTGCAGTATTCGTTTGAGATCCAGAGAGGAATTGAGATTGGAAGGTCGGTAGCTAACGAATACATTAACTACGCAAAGTCCGACCGCACCGATCAGGTATGGACTGGAACCATACCTGAAATTGATACACTTTGGACTGGTAATCCGGGCAAGTGGGATCCAATGAAACGACAATGGAAGCCGCTTACATTAGAATCTGCTGATCAGTTCAGGCCTTCTCCACCACCCACGGATTGGACTGCCGACATGGAAGAACTAAGAGCCTTCAATCGGGATAACGAAACTAGCGAAATTGCCTGGAAATGGAAGAGTGCTCCAGTCTGGGATGATATGGTGGAAAGGAAGATTTTGGAATACCAGCTACGCCCTATGGAAGCGTCTTTTGCAAACGCTGTTTTTCATGCTGCCAGGTTTGATGGCATCATCGCCGCCTGGGACGGTAAGTATCATTATATGGGAATTCGTCCCTTCCAATACGATCCTGATTTTAAGCCAATTCTGGTTGAAACTCCGAATTTCCCGGGATATCCCGCGGGACACACCACTGTGGCCGGATCACTTTCTACAGTACTGAGTTACTTATTTCCTGCTGATTCTTCTTTATTCAGAGAGATGGCCGTCGAGTGTTCGGAATCTCGTTTTGAAGGGGGTGTACACTTCCGTACTGACAATGAGGTCGGTTTAGAAGTAGGTGCTGAAGTAGGTAGCTGGCTTTGGCAAGCTTTTACGAGGTAACCTATTTTATTAGGAGTACTTTCGGGTTAACAGGATACATCCATTCGATTCCCCTTTCGGTTACTACAGCATCATCCTCAATTGGAACACGAAGTTTTCTTCCATTCCATTCAGGAAGTTTCGTAAAGGCGAAGAACTCAATGGCCAGCAGGTTGGTCGGTCTTAAAACATATTCCAATCTAACTGGATTCCAGAAGGCGATGGATGGACCAATACCGTGTCCCCAGTTACCCACAGAATGGCTACCAACAAAAACATCAGTAACGTCCTTATCCGTATACTCATTGAAACCGATAGGATTAAAGCCTGCATCGGAAAGAGCCTGGTTTATGGCATCCTCCGTTTCTCCAGCAGTGACTCCGGGTTTTATGGTTTTCCGAATAATTTCCCGGACCTCCATCGACTTGTCAAAGGCGTTCTGAATTCCTGGAGGCACTTCAGTTTCACCTTCCTTCAAGACGTAGGCTATACGTTTCATATCCGTATACATGTTCATTAAACCCACACCCCAATCGATCATTAGTACATCTCCTCGCTGGATGATTCTGTCATTTGATGTCGCTTCAATGCCGTCGGGACCGGTAATGTATACCGAGGGCATTCCGAACGAACTTCCAAGGTTATACTTAAACTGCTGTTCCTTCATCCACCAGGCCACATCGGCAAGTGTGGTAACTCCAGGAGTGATCACTTCATTTGAAAAGGCCCTTTCAGCGATGGTGTAAGATAAATCGCCGGCTTCTCCGTAAATAGCTAATTCACTGGCTACTCTTCTGGATCGAAAATCGGAGACTAGTTTTTCTGCAGATACAAATCGTTCTTTGTACTTGTCGCCAAGTATTTCACCAAGCTCGAGGTATGCCGAATACGTCAATCCGTCGGCACCTCCAAAATTTTTGGAGTAGTTAAGACCAATGCGCTTGGGATCCCTTGCCGTTACAAATTCTTTCAATTCATCATATCCTCCAAAGTAGTCATAGGTTCCTCCTTCTTCCAGTAGATACCCGTCGATACCAAGAACGGCCCGTTCGATCCGATCTCCACCTTTATCGGTGAAGATGTAATATCCATTTTTTGTTACATAACCCTCACCCATGTCCTGATAAAGCGGATCCAGATTGCCTTCCCTGTTGGTTATTATCCACATATCAATATTGTTTTCCCTCATCACCTCCGGAAGAACGAGATTGAATTTATCTCTTCTTACCTGGTTCATTTTTCGCCACCGACGCATGGCTTCCTGGGCAAAAGAATCTGTGACGGTAATGAGTAGTAACAATGATATGGTTATAGCTTTCATAGGTGAAGTGATTACGTGCGGAACAAGATAACCAAGGTATCTCTAATATGGATTTATTGGAAAAAATAATGACTTCGTTGGAAATACTCGAAAAGGGTAGTTGGTCAAAATTGCTAGTGATTCTTTGAGGTTAGATCCTTAGTCATATCAAAGTTATTGCCGTTATGGTCAAAGAAATTACCTACCACCTCAAAGCCAAATTTTTTGTAAAAGGACAGGGCTATTTGATTGCTTTCCTGCACTCCACCCCATAGCACAATTCTCCTCCCACCTAAATCTGCTATTTCGCGTTGAACAAAAAGAAAGAGTTGCGATCCGATGCCCTTCGACTGGAAACCGTCGCTTACGGAGGGTGCTAATGTAAAATCCGAGTGCTCATCCATATCAACAGCGTATTGACCATATCTTTCATGGTCTCCTTGTATATATCCTTGTCTGATCACCAGATAGGCAGCTATTTCTGTCTGATTTCGTGCGATGAAAGATTTATAATTCAGGTAGTTGTTAGAGGCAATCTGCTTGCAGGTGTCACTGTCAAATGGATGAGGTCCAAACCTTTTTCTTGTTTGAGGTGAAAGACCTTGAAAGTACCGAAACAGGTCTTCGGCGTCGGAGGAATGAACCAATCGGAATTCCAATAATTACTTTTTCTGCTGTCGAAAGAGCCACGCCATCATCATCGGATCACGGTAGGTTGCTATCCAGGAGAAATGACCCGTTTCTGGGAATTCCGTGTAACCTGGTTTTGCACCGGCATCAACGAGAGCATTGAACATCGTCCTGGTGAGGCTAGGCGGAACAGTAGCATCTTCGGCACCGGTAAAAATCCACATGGGAATGTGCGCAATTTTTTCCGCTTGTGATGCGTCTCCTGCCCCGCAAACCGGTACGGCTGCCGCAAATAGATCAGGGTACCTGGTAACAGCATCAAAAGTCCCGTAACCACCCATTGAAAGACCGGTTATGTAAATGCGCCTTTCGTCTACAGGTAGTTGATCAACCAACTGATATATAAGCTCAATAACCATCGACATTGGTTTAGACGGATCTTCACCAATTTTCATTGCCGTGTCTTTATAATCACTGATATTGGCCCATCGATCTCCTTCCGGACATTGTGGGGCGACCACAAAAGCCGGGAATTGAGTTAAATTGGCATCGGTAGCGAAATTCATTACTCCCCATTTAAGTTGAGCATCGTTGTCATTGCCTCTTTCCCCCGCACCGTGCAGAAATACAACTAATGGATACTTCTTTTCAGCCCCCCAGTCGGGAACTAATAGTCGGTAGTTCAGACTATCACCGTCTTTATTTACAAAAGCTGCAGAGCTGAACAAAGAAGGTTGAGCAGCTACATGAATGGTAAAGGCAATCAACAGCACAGTAGGGGATAAAATGCGAAGTTTCATCGGTCTCAGGGATATTTTAGGAAAAGATACTGAATGGAAAAGATTCATAAGAGTCGTGGTAAGATTTTTCCAGGTCATGGAAAAAGAGTTTGATTTGGTAAATGCATTTATTTACTTGGTGTAAACACCTAATCCTATGAAACGATTTTCACTTGTACTGACCATATTCAGTCTTCTTGTTTATGATGGTAATACTCAAAGGCGAGGATCATCATCCACCACTCCAAAAGGAAATGTGGACACCTACAGCAATCTGAAATGGCGGAACATTGGTCCACCTCGAGGAGGAAGAGCCAATACGATTAGTGGAGTTATTACCGATGATCAGACTTACTACGCGGGTTACACAGGAGGTGGTGTTTGGAAAACTACCAACGGAGGGAATACCTGGAACAATATCTCTGATGGATTTTTTACAACTGGCTCCATTGGTGATATCGCTGTCAGTGAATCGGATCCAAATGTGGTCTATGTTGGGTCGGGTGAGCATGCCGTTCGTGGTGTAATGACCTCTTACGGCGATGGGGTTTATAAGTCTACGGATGCAGGAAAAACGTGGAGTAACATCGGTCTCCGGGAGTCTATGCATATATCAGATGTTCGTGTCCACCCCAAAGATCATGATGTCGTCTATGTCGGTGTCCAGGGAGCGGTTCATGGTCCATCCGCAGAAAGAGGAGTCTATCGTTCTACGGATGGTGGGGAAAGCTGGTCGAAAGTCTTATATATAAATGAGAATACAGGTATTTCCAGTCTGGTGATGGACATGAATAACCCTAGAATATTGTATGCTGCAACCTGGCAGCACAGGAGATACCCCTGGATGGTAGAAAGTGGTGGCCCGGGTTCTTCGGTTTACAAGTCTACCGACGGTGGTGATACATGGAAAAAAATCATTGACGGATTGCCGGAGTCTATGGGGAAAATTGGTTTATCGGTATCCAGAGCCAATTCGGAACTGGTTTATGCATTGATCGAGTCCGAAAAAAGTGTTGCTGGTCTTTATAAATCAACGAACGGCGGTATTAAGTGGGAGCACATGACCAATGATCAAACGATCACCGCCCGGTCGTGGTATTACATGGAAGTATTTGCGGATCCTGTGAATGAAAATGTGGTGTATGCTTTAAACGCGCCACTAATGAAGTCCATTGACGGAGGTAAAACCTTCCAGAGCATGCGGGTAATTCATGGTGATTGTCATGATTTTTGGATCAATCCGGCAGATAACGACAACTATGCGATGGCTGAAGATGGCGGAGCAACGGTTACCTATAACAATGGAGATTATTGGTCAGACATTAATAACCAATCAACAGCCCAGTTTTATCGAATTAATGCGGATGAGCAGGTGCCTTACTGGGTTTACAGCGGTCAGCAGGATAACCTGTCTGTCGCCATTCCATCGAGAACTCCTTCTTACGGCATCCTTACCAGACACTGGTTTAATGGTCCAGGTTGTGAAAGTGCCTTTGTCACATTCGACGATCCGGAAAATCCGAGAATACTTTATGGAGGTTGCTTCAACGGTCGAATAAGTCTTTTGGACACTAAAACGATGGAGACTAAAGATATTCAACCTTACCCGTCTACCAATCTCGGTTACGATCCCAAAGACATGAAATATCGTTTCAATTGGAACGCACCACTTATCAATTCACCTCACGATGCAAGAACCATGTACTATGGTGGAAATGTCGTTTTCAAAACTACTAACGGCGGATTGTTCTGGGAGATAATTAGCCCCGACCTCACTCGAAATGATACCATAAAACAAGGTAAGGGAGGAGGTCCTTTTACCAACGAAGGTGCTGGAGGAGAAAACTACAACACGCTCTACTACATTGCCGAGAGTCCGCATGAACAAGGTGTTATCTACACTGGATCTGATGGTGGGCTTCTTCACATTACGCGAGATGGTGGGAGTACCTGGCAGAACATCACTCCATCCGGATTACCTGAGACTATGATCCACAGTATTGAGGTTTCTCCTAACGATCCAGCAACGGTATACTTTGCCTCAACCCGATATAAATTCAATGATCAAAAGAATTATAGTTATAAATCCACTGATTATGGTCAGACCTGGAAGAAGATTGGAGATGATATTCAGGAGAAAGATTTTTTCAGAGTGATACGGGAAGATCCGAAGGTTCCAGGACTACTTTATGCCGGAGCCGAACGTGGATTCTATGTTTCTTTTAATGGTGGAAGCAGTTTTCAGCAAATGCAACTCAATTTTCCCGTTGTACCAATTACAGATCTTATAATCAGGGATAATGATCTTGCAGCTTCTACGGCCGGTCGTGGCTTCTGGATATTTGACGATCTATCTTCAATCCAGCAGTCAAAAGGAATGTTCTCCAGCAACGTTGAACTTTATCAACCAAAAGCTCACTATCGAATATTTGCCGGAAGACCATTTTACCTGATTACTGAAAAGGCATTTGGTGAAAATCCGTCGATTGGTGTACACCTGGATTACTATCTCGGAAATTTCAATGAAGATGACTCATTAAAGCTGGAAATCTTGAACAGCGACGATGAAGTTATTCGGACTGTGACCGGAACAACGGATCCAATTGAATTAGGTTTTTCAGGGGGAAGAGGTTATTTGTTAGCGGCCAACACTGATAAACTTCCAATGAAAAAAGGTGTGAATCGGTTTACATGGGACTTTCGTACGGACGGTGTGGTTAAGGTGCCTAATACCTTCATTTTCCAGGCTGATTATCGAGGACATCGAGTAGCACCTGGCTCCTACAAAGCAAGAATGACACTGAATGGTGAAACCTCAGAGGTACCAATCGTCATTATGAACCCTCCTGGTCTTGAGATTCCGGAAGAAATCTGGCAACAGCAACAATCTCTTCTTAACGAGATTGAATTGCGAATCAACGAGATGCATGAGCGCATCAATGTAACCATGGAGATGAACGAACGAATGAAAACCATTCAAGAGCAGATAAAGGATGATGCTCAACTCCAGGAACTCAAAAAGGCTGCTGAAGAATTGGATAAAAAGATTGAGGACTGGCAGTCGCAGATCATCGAATTGAGACAAAAGAATTTTCAAGATGTGTTGAACTGGCCAGCTGGATTGAATTCAGAATACTTCCTCTTAAAAGGTAATCTGGACACATATAATCCGGAGATTCCTCAAGGTTACCTGGATCGATTTGATGACGTAAAGGGTATGTGGGACACTTATAAAACTCAATATGAAATTTTGATGGATCAGGATGTGAAACAGTTTAACGACATGTACAAAGAGATGAATGTACCAGTTCTTCAAAGTCCAAAACTTCAGGACGTGCCCAATAATTGATGTTTGAACAGAATATTGAAGAACTCTCAGATGAACAATTAAGAAAGAGAAAGCGAATCATTGATGTCATTATAGCATTGATGATTGGCTTTCTTCTTATCACCATTATTTCAATTATCCTCTCGGTGTTAAATGATGAGAGTACCTCGGTGTTTATTGGTGTTTTCTTGGTATTTCCATTGTTTCCTGTATTCCGTAACCGGAAGAGAATAATGGTTGAATTGAGACGTAGAGGTAACTAATTGAATTCACAATTGATTGAATTGAAAGGTAATTTTCGACAACAATTCCCTTTACACCATCTATAAAATTATTGATGATAAACCACTCAATGCTTACCCTTTTCCGTACTTTTACTTTGTCGTGAAAGGGCTTAACTACATATTATCAACTTTTTTGCTTAGCTACTTCCTGGTTTTGCCTATACTGCACGGCACCCATTTTTTTTGTCAAGGGCATCATGTCCATGAACACGAAAAGAAATCAACAGGTGACGACGCTTCTCATTTTTCCTCAGAATGTACTGTTTGTGATCTATTTGATAATCAGACGACTTTCACAGAAACGTTTTTACCTTTTGGAAAAGAGGTCATCGGAGAGTCTTTAGATACCCCTTTCTTGAAGGAACTAGCTAATTACAGACTGGAAACAGTAAATCTAAGAGGGCCTCCCCAAGTCTAAGGTACCAACTCATTACTTTATTCCGGATCAGTTGATTTTCTAGCAAAGTCATTCTGACCTTTTTCATTTTATTCCAAATATCTAATCAATGTTAGAAGCTATTGACCTATCGAAAAATTATGGTGGGTACCTGGCCGTTTCAGACGTAAACCTATCGGTCGCACCAGGAGAGATTTACTGTTTACTTGGAGCAAATGGTGCAGGTAAAACCACCACAATTAACCTGTTTATGAGCTTCATTAAGCCTACTAGTGGTTCACTAAAAATAGACCAGTTGGATGTAGTGGAAAACGAGAACGAAACGAAAAATCATCTCGCCTATATCCCGGAAAATTTAAGTCTTTATGGGTCATTGACGGGTCTTGAGAACCTTCAGTTTTTCACTGGACTTGGAGGTGAGGTGCCCGGGACCAAAACAGCTTCTGAATTGCTGTCCTCAGTTGGTTTGCAATCAGACGCACATGGGAAAAGAGTTAATCAATATTCCAAAGGAATGCGTCAAAAAGTCGGAATAGCCATAGCAAAAGCGAAGAATGCTAGGAATTTACTTCTCGACGAGCCAACATCTGGTCTTGATCCACAAGCAAGTAACGAATTCGCCTTATTGCTAGAAGAAATGCGGGTAAATGACGTCAGTATTCTTATGGCGACGCATGATTTGTTTCGGGCGAAGGAAAGTGGAACGCACATAGGTATTATGAAAGAAGGAAAACTCATTCATAACCTGAAAAGTGAAGAGGTCAGTTTAACGGAGTTAGAAAATCTGTACCTGGAGACAATGAAATCAAAAAACGATGTTGAGTTTAGTAATTAAAAAAGAGTTTCTATCCACCATTAGGGATATCAGGCTTCAGATATCCGGGATTATACTTATAACTCTGATGGTTACAGCTGTGGTTATCGGTAAACAAGGTCAACAGCAGGTTCAAGAGGAAAGAACGGAAGCTCAGATGGCTATGTATGATAAATGGGTGAATCAGGGAATGAAACATCCTCATAGTGCGGCTCATTATGGTCAATTTGCTTTTAAACCTAAGCCTGCTTTAAGCTTCTTAGATCTAGGCCTTGATAATTATACAGGAATTTCAGTTTTTTTGGAGGCTCACAAGCAACATGATGTACTATTTAGTGCTGCCCAGGATAGCAATGGTATGACTCGATTCGGGGAGTTAACTATTGCATTAATACTTCAGGTGCTGATGCCCTTACTTATTATTTTCCTCACCTTCAATACGTTTAGCAAGGAACGGGAGGAAGGCACTCTTAAACTTAATCATGCACAGGGCCTAGGTATGAGACCGTTGTTTTTTGGCAAAATCAGCGGAGCATATCTAACCGTATTATTGATTTACCTTCCGATTGTATTGATAGCCTATATCCTTTTAGACGAACAATCCACCTCCATCGATTCTCAATCCTCATCTAAGTTCTTGGCACTTGCTTTTATTTACGCAGTTTACTTTTTGATTTTCCTTCTACTAAGCGTGCTGGTTTCTGCTTTTGCAAAGAATTCAGGTTTTTCGCTCTTATCCATGTTGGGTATATGGATTGTTTCGTGCATTATTTTACCAAAAGCGACATCTAACTTGGCGGACAAGATATATCCAACGCCTTCCCAGTTTGAGTTTTCAAAAATCATTAAGCAAAAAGTCAAAGATGGCATTGATGGTCACAACCCATCAGATGCAAGATTAGCTTCTCTTAGAGAGCAGGTCCTTAGTGAGTACGGAGTCAAAACCATTGAGGAATTACCTGTTAATTGGAGTGGTATTGCAATGCAAGCTGGAGAGGAATACACTGATCAGGTTTATGATCAGGAATTCACCAGGGTGGAAGATATCTTCTACCGACAAAATAAGGTATCGGAATGGGCTGGGTTTGTCAATCCATACCTTGCTGTAAGAAATCTCTCCATGGGTTTAGCCGGTACGGATTTTCAACACCATGTTGCATTTGCCAAGGCTGCCGAGCGATATCGGCGATCTTTCGTGAAAAAGATGAATAAGGATATGGAGGTAAATCATAAACCGGGTGTGGCCTATTCGGACTATAAAATTGGAAAGGAGATGTGGGCTAGCATTGAGCCATTTTCTTACAACATGCCTACTCTATCAGAAGTTTTATCAAATCAGCGGATGAGTATTGCGGCGATGATGATCTGGCTTCTGGGTTTGATTTTTTTATCATCAATTCTTGCAAAGAAAATTCCAATATTATGAAAGCTGCCTGGCATGTAATTCGTTTCGAATGGAAAATACTCTGGAGAAGCAATACACTCAAGGCACTACTGGTTGTAGTCCTTGGTGCCGGTATCTACGGGATTTTCTTTGGTAAGTTTGAGATAGATAAGCAGGAATATCGAATGGAGACCGTTCAACAGTATGAACGTAATCAATTCGACAGCTTGCTACATTGGACAACACTCGACACATCCTTAGCGGATAATAAAAAGAAATTTCAGCATGCTCTATCTCCAGTAGGTGTCGGATGGAATAAACACTTTACTTATTACCTGACAAACGATGCTCCTCCAGCATCAGGATTGTGTCTTGGACAAAGAGATCTATTTCCAGTCTATTATGGGTTCAATGTGACAGATTTAGCAAGGCAAGTGAATACCGGGGAACTTGCCAATCCAATGAAACTATTAACAGGAAACTTTGATCTGTCGTATGTCTTCGTCTTCATACTTCCGCTTCTTGTTGTGGCCTTATTTTATAATCTGTATGCCGGGGAAAAAGAACAAGGAACCTTGCCTATTCTTCAAACTCAACCTATTCCATTGGTAGTAATTATTATGCACAAGGCTATTCTCCGATTGCTTATCATATGGGGGATTGCATTCTTACTACTTGTCTTTGGATTTGTTATCCAAGGGATCTCAATTGCCGATAACTTTTCTGTTTTTATGGATTGGGTACTAGTTACTTTTCTTTATGTCTTTGGTTGGTCTACCATCATGTGTGGCCTTGTATGGCTTAAATACTCCACTTCACTCACGGCAATGTTAGGTTTAAGTATTTGGTTGATCCTTACCCTGGTGACACCGGCTTTGTTGAACTTATTGCTAACAACTCAAACCCCATTACCCAATCGGGCGGAGATGATCCATATGGTCAGGAGTCAGAATGATCGTTTTTGGGAATCACCAAAAACATATGTACTGGATCAGTTCTATGAAGACTATCCGCAATACAATGACGGGGATACGATAAATTTTGATAAATGGTATTATGCTAGTTTCACACTTCTTGATAAAGAAGCGAACATACTTAAAGCTAAATATGAACAGCAAGTGTCCAAAAGGAACGATTTATTAGCAAAATGGGAATGGATTGCACCTGCTGCCATGGTACATGAATATATTTCCAGCGTGTCAAAAACCGATAGGAATAGTCATCTGGAATTTCTTAGAAAGATGCATAATTACCACAAGGACTTAAAAGATTTGTACTATACCAGAATTTTCGATGAAGACCAGTTCTCTATGGATGATCTGAGACAAATTGAAGAGATGTTGTAACCTTTTAGGGTGTCTTTTCTGTTAACGACTAGAGAGCAATTAATATGATACTAATATGACTTGGTTATTTAATATGGTTTTTGCCCTGTATTTAAGTGGTATACTCGGCTGGAATCAGTTCAGAGATGTAGTCTTTGTATGGGAGTATCAGGAGGAAGTGGATGCTGAGGTGCAGATGCCGAGGTTTGGTTCCAAATTGAAGGGTCTTGAAGGAAAGCAGATTGAACTGGCAGGATACTACCTCCCTATGCGAATGAATCGCAAGCAAATAATTATCTCAGAACAACCATTTGCCAGTTGCTTTTTCTGCGGGGGTGATAATGGACCGGAATCAGTGGCAGAGGTACATTTTTTGGAAAAACCACCAATATTCACAGCGGATGAAATTGTGCATGTTCGAGGTAGACTTAGACTTAACCCTTATGACTTTGATCACTTGGTTTTCATACTGGAGGAGGCAGAAATAGTAGAATGAAAAAGATTTGGATATTATTAGCAGTTTTTATCAGCTGTTCATCTCCGAATAAAGAGGTAAACGATTATTTATCGGAAGCCGCAGAGTTTCATGATGCGGCTATAAAAACCGGTCACGATCTTTCTTTAAGAATTTCTCAGATAAAGCAAATTGAGGAGGAATTGTCTAAACCAGATCAGGATACACTTCAGGTCTTAATGAAAGACTTGGGTGAATGGTACGATTCCGTGGTGGAGGTTCCAGGTCACGAACACGGTGACCATGATCACCATGGACATGACCATGAAGGGCATGATCATCATGACCATGACCATGATCATGACCACGGTCCAAATTACCTGGAAGGGTTATCTGAGGAGCAGATCCTTGAGATTCAAAAAGAGCTAAAAAAAGAAATCGATGTGATCGGTGTAAGAATCAGGATGCTTAATGACCGTATAAGAAACAAGTAAAAAACAAAGAGCTACCATTAAGGTGGTATTGAAACACAAATCGAAATGAAGCTATTTAAAAAAAGGAAGAAGCTTCCGGTGACCGTATTAAGCGGTTTTTTGGGTGCCGGGAAGACTACATTGCTAAATCATGTACTGAATAACCGAGAAGGGTTGAAAGTCGCCGTGATCGTCAATGACATGAGCGAGGTTAATATCGATGAAAAGCTTGTGGCTAATGGGGCCAAGCTATCTCGAACAGATGAGAAGTTGGTAGAAATGAGTAATGGTTGCATTTGTTGCACGCTGCGGGAAGATCTCATGCTAGAAGTAGAGAAGCTGGCTAAAATGAGAAAATTTGATTACTTGCTTATTGAGAGTACTGGAATTTCAGAGCCGATTCCAGTTGCACAAACTTTCTCCTTTGCTACGGGTGAAGAGAAGTATGATCTTACAAAAGTTAGTGAGCTGGATACGATGGTGACTGTGGTTGACGCATTCAATTTTTCCAGGGACTTTGGAAGTGATGATACCATTCTGGACAGAAAGATGACTGACGACGAGGAGGACGAGCGAACGATAGTTAACCTGCTTACCGATCAAGTAGAATTTGCGAATGTGATCATCCTAAATAAAACCGATCTTGTAGATGACGAGCGGGTTGGAATCCTTGAAAAGACCATTTCCAAGTTAAACCCCGAAGCGAAGATTATTCGATCGACTCATGGTCAAATCGATCCAAAGGACATCCTAAATACCGGGCTTTTTGACTACGAGATTGCTGAGCAATCAGCTGGGTGGCAAAAAGAACTTGAGCTTGCTCAAAAAGGTATTTCTCATACACCTGAAACGGAGGAGTATGGCATAAGTTCATTCGTTTTTCGTGACTCGCGACCGTTCCACCCACAACGCTTTCTGGACTACCTCAGCAATGATTTCCCAGATACCATTGTGAGAAGCAAGGGAGTGTTTTGGATTGCATCCAGGCCTTCTGAGGCGCTGCTATGGAGTCAGGCAGGAGGTTCTTTGAAAGCCAGGTTCTATGGAAAATGGTGGGCAAGTGTATCTACTAGAAGACGTGCCCTAAATCCTAATTTTTTGGAGAATCAGAAAGAGATAATGTCGAAATGGGATGAAAAGTGGGGAGATCGAATGAATGAGCTGGTTTTTATCGGCAGAGATATGGATAGGGATAAAATTATGTCTGATTTGGAAGCTTGCTTGCTTACGGATTTTGAGATAATTGGTATGGAATCTGGGAACAAGCTAACCGATGAATGGCCACTATGAGAACACTAGGATTATCTCTTTCTTCAATTTTAGGACGGGGACCCAAGAAGATACTGAGTGCCCATTGGGAAGAGCGAAATAAGATACTTGACCCTTCCAATAATTTCTTTTGCTGGTCAAGAGAATTGAGCGAAGAGCTTCAGTCTTACTTAAGAGAACTTACAACTCAAGAGAATGATCCGATAAGAATCACAATCAATCAGGATAACCTAAGTCCAGAACTTGAAAGCGCACGCTCACAATGGGATGAAAAACCCAGCCATATATCAGATTTATTTTGGTCAGATGTAGAGGTGTTAACAAGGGACTTCCTTGAATTCTCTGATAAGAAATCCGGAACGCTGCATCTACGATTGATTGAAGATGATGCCTGCAGTAAATTTCATATCGATGGATACAAACTACGTTTGTTTGTGACTTATGTGGGCGAGGGAACTGAATGGTTACCTGAGAGTGCGGTGAATCGACGAGCCTTAGGGAGCGATAATGAGGATATAGTGAAGGATCCTTCTGCAATTCAAAGGGTTGGCACCGGTCATGTGTCTATTCTGAAGGGTGAAATACCAGGACGATTCAACCCAATAAAAGGAATTGTACATCGATCACCGCCGATCGCCGGGACAAACGAAAAGCGGTTAATACTTAGGGTGGACCTTAACTGATCGAACTTCAATGAATGGGGTTTCCAATTAGATACCTACAGTCACTAAGGCTATTGTCAATCTTGGTGGTATAGACTTAAAGTCTCAATGCGGTAGAGATCTGAATGAAGGCATTCATCTTGTGAATGCGGCTAAAAGCTTGGTAAAGGATGCAATTAGGTCAAAATAAGGATCTGCCAGTCTCATTTGGAGACTGGAATCCAAGTTTTTAATCTCAAAAATAAAAACCAACATGAAAAGAGGAGTATTCTTCCTACTTTTTGGCGTCCAATTTTGGGCAATCGCCCAGGATATTGAAAATTTTCAACCACCGGATGAACCACTAATTGTTCAGGTAACCAGGACCGCCGGTAACATTGAAGTAGATGGGATATTGGATGAGGAAGATTGGCTAACGGGCAAAGCGGTCACTGAATTCTTCAGAAGAGAGCCCAGACAAGGAGGACCAATTCGATATCGGACGGAAGTAAAATTCTTGTACGATGATAAGAATCTGTATGTTGCTGCGTGGTGCCAGGATTCAGTCGGAATCAAGGGAATCCGAGTTCAGGATTTAAGACGCGATTTTAGTTGGGGCGAAAATGACATTTTTGGGATTTCCCTCGACCCGCAGAACCTAAAGCAATATGCGCAAGCATTTCAAACCACTCCGTATGGCAACCAGAGAGATTTGCAGAACTTCAACGGGAATAACTTTGATACGGGCTGGAATACACTTTGGCGTGTAAGGACCCAAAGAACGGATAATGGATATACAGCTGAATATGCAATCCCCTTCAAATCCCTGAGATATGACTTGCCCGAAGAAGGGAAGCCTATAGAATGGGGAGTCACACTTGTAAGATTCGCTCGAAGGGATATTGAAGTGTCCACATTTCCTCCAATTCCGCAGTCCTTTACTCCTTATCGGATGACGTATGCGGCAAAGCTTCAAGGGGTTGAACCGCCTCCGCCATCAGCAAATATCAGAATTGAGCCTTATACTTTATTTCAGTACGATCAAATAGAAGAGGGAGAAGAGGATTTTTCAGATCAGGATTTCAAACTTGGGGGGGATATTAAATGGGCAATCAATCCACGTACAGTGATGGACTTGACATTTAATACCGATTTTGCTCAGGCTAATGTGGATCGTGCAGTTAATAACCTTGAAAGGTTCAATATTTTCTTCCCAGAGCAACGACAGTTTTTTCTGGAGAATTCTGGTATTTGGGCCGGAGGTTTGCAACAATCCATTCGTCCTTTTTTCAGCCGGAGGATTGGTTTGCAAGGGAGCTTCAATGCGGAACCCGCTCCTATAGATGTTGGAGCAAGGTTCACCCAGCGGACAGAGAAACAAGCCATTGCCGGACTTTTTGTAAGGCAAGGGTCTACCAACACCAGTCAGGCCTCAAACTTTGGTGTTGCCAGGTACCTTCGTAACTATGGAAGAGAAAACAATGTAGGTGTAATGGTTACTCAACGTGTGGATGAGGCTTTTGATAGAATAGATCTGGCGTCAAATAGTAATACGACGGTCACTATAGATGGACAGATACGTCCTACAAGTGAGTGGGACATTCAGTATTTAGTAACCACTTCGATTGATGAAGAATCTGGAGATGTGGGGTACGCCGGACGATTTTTCGCTGGTAACTCAACCAATAAGTTCTATTACGGATGGGTGACAGAATACACGGATAATGATTATAATCCCGGAATGGGTTTTGTACGACAGAACGATGTTATTAGACACAACCCTGGAGGCTATTACATCTTGCGGCCAAAGTCAGATTTCATTCGGCGTTGGGACCCTGGCGTTTTTACGAACTTTAATCATGATGCTACAAATCCATCTAATTTTCAGCAAGCAAGCCTTTATATCTTCCCCATCTATACCTGGTTCAGGGACAACAGTTTCGTCGAGGTATCCATTACTCCAACATGGCAAAACATCAATTTTGATTTTGCTCCATTAGGACTCACCATAGAACAGGATCAATATTATTATACCCGTTATCTGATGCGATATCGGACCGATCAATCAAAGAAATGGTCAGTTGGTGTGGCCTATGATTTTGGAGATTTCTACAATGGTTCAAGGAGAACTATAAATGCTTTTGGAAGACTCGCGCCGATTCCTCATGCTGCCATCACTATTGACTACGAACGTAACGATTTGAGAAGAGTAGGTGAATTAGAAGAGGATCTTAGTGCAGATTTAATTACAGTTGGCTCTCGTTTTGCGCTCAATCCAAGGGTTCAGCTTTCAGCTTTCTACCAGTACAATAGTTTTGATGAGCAAGGTAGATGGAATGTGCGGGCGCAATGGGAGTACCAACCGCTGTCTTTCATTTACCTGGTATTCAACGACACAAGAGTGGATGATTTGGAAGATCCTTTTTCCGAACAACAGTTCATTGGTAAAGTGACCCTTCTAAGGCAGTTTTAGTTTCGAGCGAAAGGTACAGACTTACTTCAGTGCAGATCTCAATTCAATACACTCCTATTGCAGGAGATGTATCAATAAGAATGCATAATTATTCATTAACTATATCATTAAAAACATAAATGAATATTTATGAACTTCTTGCATTTATTTTACGTCCGGTTAGTATGTATTCTTAATTCATTGTAATCCCAATTCAATTCAGTGAAACCTGAGAGACCAATTATTTAAATTGACCTTACCTCATGAAGTATGACCAAATTTCTTGATTTAAAGTTTAGAAAAAACAGACGTGATCGAATGGAAGACTTTTTTGAGTCCAAAGGATTCCAGTCAGTCATCACCACGGTCATTATTCTGAACTCCATTTTGATTGGTCTTGAAACGTCAGAAGAAGTGGTCCTACGATTTGGTCGCCTGATAGACTTATTTGATAAGGTAATTCTCTGGGTTTTTGTGGCAGAAATTGTCTTGAAAATATGGGCCTATCGATTTCGGTTCTTCCGAGACCCTTGGAACAACTTTGATTTCCTGATCGTAGCCATAGCCTTAATTCCGACAGCCGGAGCATTTTCAATATTTCGAGCTTTAAGAATTATTAGGACTCTAAGACTCTTGAAAAGCATTCCAAGATTAAGATTGATTATTGAGTCACTCGTGAAGTCCTTTCCCAGCATCGGATGGATTGTTGTACTCCTGTTTATTGTTTTCTATATCTATTCCGTTGTAGGGGTTAATCTATTTGGAGAAGCGTATCCCGTTTATTTTGGAGACATTCCCAAGTCATTTTTTACTCTGTTCCAAATCATGACATTAGAGAGCTGGTCCTCGGCAATTGCACGACCAGTGATGGATGGTGTCCCGTATTCAGGAATTTACTTCATCACTTTTATATTGATAGCGACCTACACCACGCTTAACATTTTCATTGCTATCGTAGTAAACACCATGAACGAAGTTTCATTGAGCAACCTACAAGCTGAAGAAGAACATATAAAGGACTATGTACACCAGGAAAATAAGAAACTGGAAGCCAGGTTAATTGATATGCAAAAAACCCTGGAGGAATTAAAGAACAATCGGGAAACAGAACAGATCATCTAAATCCTTGAATATCTTTCTCATCTTTCAGGTGGTTCTTTGAGTAGAGTTTAGCCTCAGGAAATCGATTGGAATTCCATTCTAAATCACCGGATTCTTTCAGGTAGAAATTCCAATACTCCAATACCATGGTACTTAGTGTTTTGGACAGATCCGTTACTTCAATTGAACCCGTCTGACCATAGTAATGGAGGGTAGGCCAAACACGAGGTAAATCAGTGAAATCAACGTGTCGGGCATTGGTAAATGTGACTTCGTGATACGCATCCGTTGAAGCCAATTTAAGAAATTCGTTATTCATTGAACCGTCCTGGCTATATAACATGAAAAGGGGTTTCTGCATCGGCAAGTGGTTTCTTGTGCCGTATTGTAATCCATCTATATTGATTGCAGCCTTCACGCGATGGTCGATTTTTGCCACCTCAACTGCGGTTGCTCCTCCTATTGACATTCCCATGATACCCACTGCGGTGGTATCTACAATTGATTTAAAAAGCAAGTCCCCACTTTGATCACTCATAATGTAATCAAGGACCAGCAGGTTATCCTTCACCCAATAGTCCACCATTTCATTCATTGGAGAACTTTCAATGGCCTGGAGCATAATATTACTTTTCTCTTCCAGTGTATTTGCTCCATTCATTTGATTTCTGGCTGTAAGAATTGGACCGGAAGTTTCCTCAATCCATTTCATAGCTTCACCAAACTTTTCCATGCTGGTAAGGAAGGGGGGAATAATGCTTTCAGAACCGAGGTTTACACGTAATGACTCATATGGATGTGAGATGCTCATTACAACATAACCATGACTGACCAGCTCTTCCACCAGTACCGTATTCTGAGAGGTGAACATTTGTAGCCCGTGATTAAAAACTACTATCGGGAAAGGTCCATTAGTTGAATCAGGACGAACTTCCCAATAAGAGTAGGTTTCTACTTTTTTCAGGTAACCAAAAAGGAAGTCTACTATATCACGATCACCACCGTAGAGTTCTGGCCATAAACTCATTGGTCTCATATCCGGATCGGATATAGCAGGATACCACACGTCTACAAAAATTTCACGGTTCTTATCTGACAGAATCGAATGTTTTTCGAGTCGATTATGATCCACCAAAGTGAAGTTGGTATTGCCCACTTCCAGAACTCCTGTTGGTTTAGGCCATTTTAATATGGGCATGGTTACCGAGTAAAATATGGAAATGGATAAGAATAGAAAACCAATGAAAAAACCCGCAAGTCGGATGGCGAGATGGATGCTTCTTTCTCGAATTAGAAAAACTGAGGCAATGAAGAACATGCCGTAACAGAAGATCATTTGCCATCGAATATCTTCGAAAATCCAGTGCAGGAGGAAGAAGACCATGCCCAGTTGAAAACACCTAAATTGGATCCCTTTACGTTTTGGAAGAAAGGTGGAAGTAGCAATAAGGAGGAAGGTGGTGACAGCAAAAAGTATTTCGAAAGTCTGCATTCTAGTTTGCCGTTTGGTATATACCTAAGGACAGTGTGCTCTGGATAAGGTTTCCCTAAGCACAACTCACTATTTCTAGTAGAATAATATCCTTCAAAATACTTCAGTTGGAAAAAACCTTTAAACCTGAAGAAAGCATATTGGAGCAATTTCAACGATGTAGACAACATGTATATGCATTTATTCTCACTTAGGACCCCGCTACACCTATGTTTATATAAAGCAACAATTTGTCTCGTCCGATTTCTTTATGCATTTCAATTCTAAGTGTCATCACATCGTGGTGCGAACCAATGGGTGGTGATGAGGTGCTGATTATTGACTATTCTTTTCCAAACCTGGAAATCGTTACCGATCGGTTATTTTACTACCGTGATTCATCCGGTACTCTAGATGTAGGAGAGATGATGTCCCAACATCATGATCGGTTCAAACCTTTATCTACAAAAGTCTTTAATGCTCCTCCCTCAAACCATGTGCACTGGTTTCGTTTTGAAGTAGAAAACAATACGGACGAATCTCAATATTTACGAATTGGTGATTCTTTTAGCATCGGTCATCTGGAGGTTTACGGTCCGTTTTCCACTACCTCTCTCGCAGGAACCATTCCTGACTCAGGCCGGACTATCATTTCTAAATCATCTTATTTTCTCACTATTCCCCCTTCTAAGGGAGATGATTTGGACACCTACTATATTCGGTTAAAAGGATTATTTCCTCAATTACTCGTTTTTCATCTAGGATCTTTTGAGAATCAACTCGAACAAGAACGATTAAGAGATCAGTCCATCTCCATATTTAAGGGCGTGATGATTTGTGTCATTCTTTACAATCTATTTCTTCTGTTCTCCATTAAGGAGCGTGTATTCTTCTACTATGTTAGCTATTTAACTTTAATCCTACTAGCAGTTCCATTTACATATGGCAAACCAATAATAAAGGACGATTGGTTCGAGGTCTACTACTTTACCTTTCAAGTTCCTCTGGTGATATTCATCACACTGTTTGCGATACGATATCTTCATATCAGCCGCATTTCAATTAGATCGACACAATGGCTTTGGCTGACGGTTTGTATCATTTGTCTAGCCGGTTTAATAAACCTTATTTTTCCTGAACAGTTGCCACAGATTGTGAAACTCCTGCAACCAGTCCTACTACTGCACAACCTGAACTTGTTATTCGTAGGAATCTATGTATGGATTAAGGGATATAAGAAAGCACGTTTCTATGTGTTGGCATGGATCTTTTTCTGGTTTGGAACCACGGTTTTCATACTCACAATCAATGGTATTTTACCTTTTAATGCATTGACAAGTAACGCCTTAATCTTCGGAGTTGGAATGGAAGCCCTGTTGTTTGCCATGGCTCTTGGAGATCGCTTAAATATTCTAAAAGCAGACCACGAGAAGATACAAAGGGAGAAACTGGAAATAGTTAGGGATAAAAACGTTGACCTTGAATGGAAAGTAGTTCAGAAAACTCGTGAATTACAAGTTTCCAACGATTTGACTTCCGACTTAAATCAAAAGCTCATCGGATCAAATAAGAAACTCATCGAACAACGGGAGGAATTGAAATTGGCTCTCAACAGAGTTAAAAATGTGCAAAACCAATTGATTCAATCAGAGAAAATGGCAGCAATTGGAGTTTTAGCCGCTGGTATTGGACATGAGATTAACAATCCCTTAAATTATATACAAGGAGGCCTTCTGGCGATCCAGAATGAAATGCTTAATCCATCTGTCAATCGTAACAAGGTGAATCAATATCTGAATTCGATTAAAGAGGGCATTAATCGGTGTGTTCAAATCACGAAAGGATTAGCCAGTTATAGCCGACAACAAGTACACTCTTCAGAGTCTTGCGACATGGTTAGTGTTATTGAAAGCTGCCTGAACATTTTGAGAAATGAATTGAAAGATATTAAGGTAATTAGAAACTTTGATTTTGATTCGGCGGAAGTAAGAGGAAATGAGGGAAGGCTTCACCAGGCATTTTTAAATATTCTTGCCAACGCCACTCAGGCGGTGGGTGAGTATGGAGTAATTACAGTGTCTATTTCGAAAACTAATGATGCTGCGGTTAATGTACAGATAGAGGACAATGGTTCGGGAATAGAGTCGAAGCATTTATCCAAAATTAGTGATCCATTTTTTACCACTAAGTCTGTAGGTCAGGGAACGGGTTTAGGGCTATGGATCACTTATGCCATCATCAAAGAACACAACGGTAATATTGATTGCTTCTCACAGGTTGGCATAGGCACAAAATTCTTGGTAGATATTCCCGCAATGAAACCAAGCTTCACGGAGCCTTGATTACAAACGGTTTTAAAAATTCCGCATGAGTCTTTGCCGACATCCATACTTAGGGTGATAAATACCTCTTTCTATTTCGTAATTTTGAGAATGAAGTGGAGCAAAAACACGATGAGCCATGGGATTTAATCCCACTTAAGATCGGGTACATGTAAAAGTATGAATCCCTAAATGGCGGCTCAATATTAATCGCGCTCTTTCATCAGCTTCAAATTTTTCTCCTTGAATAAGTCCATTTTTCTTAACTTGATTGCTTTGACATTAAAATGAATACAGTAGTAACATTTGGGGAGATCATGCTCCGGCTCGCTCCTCCGGGTTTTCTTAGATTTTCCCAGACCTATTCCTTTGACGTAGTGTATGGCGGAGGAGAGTCTAATGTGGCCGTTTCCCTTGCAAACTTTGGTATTCCGGTGGAGTTTGTCTCCAGATTACCAAAAAATGATATCGGAGATTGCGCACTGATGGAAATGAGAAAAAGGAATGTAGGGACCAATCATATCATTTTTGGTGGTGAGCGATTAGGGATTTATTTCCTTGAGACCGGTGCAGTCGCCCGGGGAAGTAAGGTGGTTTATGATCGAGCTCATTCTGCGATGTCTACTATTGAACCCGGTATGATCAATTGGAATGAGGTATTTCAAGGTTCAAGCTGGTTTCATTGGACAGGTATAACCCCAGCGATTTCTCGTGGAGCGGCGGATGCTTGTCTAGAAGCAGTCAAGGTTGCTTCAGAAATGGGGGTCACCGTGTCTACCGATTTAAACTACCGTGCAAAATTATGGAAGTACTGTGACGCTGCTGAACGTGAGGCAATAATGACAGAATTGACTTCTCATTGTGATATTGTGCTTGGCAACGAAGAAGATGCTGAAATGCATTTTGGGATAAAGCCGGAAGGGTTGTCGGTCCAAACGGAAGGCCACAACGTAAAAGCAGAAGCTTTCTTATCGGTTTGCCAGCAGATGATTAAAAAATTTCCCAGGGCCAGGAAAGTCATTACAACTCTAAGAGGATCCATATCCGCTTCGCATAATACCTGGGCGGGTGTATTGTATGACGGTGAAAAAATGTATGAATCTGCTCAATATCAAATTACGGATATCGTGGACCGTGTCGGCGGGGGAGACTCCTTCATGGGTGGATTGATTTATGGCTTATTGACTTTTCCGGAAGATGACCAACGAGCGCTTGATTTTGCAGTTGCTGCTTCTTGTTTGAAGCATACAATTAAAGGTGACGCTAATATGGTAACGATCGCTGAGGTTGAGAAACTTCTAGGTGGCGATACGTCTGGACGGGTAGCGAGGTAAAAATTCAATAAAGACAATAAGAAATGGCAAAGTTCTCACGGATCGAAGTCTTGACGAAAATGCGGGACACCGGGATTGTTCCTCTATTTTATCATTCTGATATTGAGTTGTCGAAAAAAGTATTGAAAGCCTGTTACGACGGGGGAGCCCGGGTTCTGGAATTCACTAATCGAGGAGACATGGCTCATGAAGTGTTTACCGAATTGGTTAAGTATTCGGTTTCCAACCTGCCAGAGATGGCTCTTGGAGTTGGTTCGGTAACGGATGCAGGAATTGCATCGTTATACATGCAACTAGGCGCCAACTTTGTGGTTACACCAGTATTAAGGGAGGACATTGCGTTGGTATGTAACCGAAGGAAGGTTCTTTGGTCACCCGGTTGTGGTTCATTGACTGAGATCACCAGAGCTGAGGAGTTGGGATGCGAGCTGGTAAAGCTCTTTCCGGGAGGAACATACGGTCCTGGTTTTGTTAAAGCGATTTTGGGTCCTCAACCGTGGACGAGCATTATGCCAACAGGAGGAGTAGCTCCTACGGAGGAAAGTATGAGCGAGTGGTTTAAGGCCGGTGTTTACTGCGTGGGTATGGGATCGCAGTTAATTTCGAAGACGGTGGTGCAGAATGAGGATTACGACAAACTCAAATCAGATGTGGCCAATGCCATTTCTATTGCAAAGAAATACATATAGATAGCAGCTTATTGGCATGCTATCTTAGCTTTCCATAAATGCCATTTCTCGGTTGTACTTTCTTCGGTATTCCAATGGGGTCATTCCGGCAAATCGCTTGAAGATCGTCCTAAAGGTTTTGTCGTCTGTATATCCACTGGCAATCATCACCTGCAGTACATTCATCGTTGTTGCCTCCAATTTCTTTTTTGCTGCTTCAACCCGGACACGCTGAATATATTCCATCGGGGTATTATGAGTGGCCTTCTTGAATCTACGTACAAAATTTCTGGAGCTTGTTGCAGCTTGCTCCGCTAAAGCTTCTATACTTATTTTTTCGTTATAGTGTCCCTCGATGAATTCCTGAGCCTCCACGATTTCTACATCTGAATGATCCTTTTGCCCATTGAAAATGATAAACTGATTCTGATCCATTCGATCGAAATCAATTTCTGACACTTTCGAACACCAAATCGCTGTTTCTCTTCCATAGAATTTTTCGATTAGGTGGAGCAATAAGTTAAGAAAGGAATAAGCGCCTCCACTCGAATAAATGCCATTGTCTTCGTTGATCACTTTTTCCGGCATCAGATTAACGGATGGATACATCTCCTTAAAGGTGTCGTGTGTGAGCCAATGAGTAGCGCAGGATTTTCCTTTCATAAGCCCGGTTTCCGCCAGGAGAAATGCCCCACGGCAAAGGCTCGCTATCTCTGCTTTATTTCTGATTCGCTGACTTTTCATCCATTCCACAAAGGGGTAGTTGAGCTGTATCTGAGCTTTCATGTCGCCCACTAATCCCGGGATAATAATCAGATCGGTTCGTTCGATTTCGTCCAGGGTTTTTGTTGGAGTTATTGAAAAGAAACGGTTGTATTCACTCGGTTCATGTGTGATACCCACCAGGTCCAACTGGAAAAGGCCGTTCTCAGAAAAACCGCTTTTGCGATGGTGATTATTGGCCATTGAAAATAGGTTATGGCTACCTAGAATAGTATCTGCGATTGCTAAACCTTTTGGAACTAAGATGCTGATATGCTTCATAATAAAGCAAAAGTAAATCAACGCAATGTCTGAATCAACCCTGTCAAATGTCTTAAAATACCACCTGTATGGGTGTGAAAAAGACAGATCTTTGTTTCATCAATTATTAATTAAACAAATAAGAAAATGAATAATCAAGAAATCACAGTCGTTTATCAGTGGACCGCAAAAGAAGGAAAAGCAGAAGAGTTAAAGGGAATTTACCAGGATGTTTCAAAGCAGATGAACGAAACTGAACCTGGAGCGAAGAAAGTAGATTGCTACTTTGATGAGAGTAGGAATGTTCTGGTTGTTTATGATCTATTTCAAGACGGCGCAGCTCTCGGTCAGCATTTGGGGACCACTGCAGCTGGACATTTCCCTCAGTTGCTGCAAGTGGCTGAACCCGGCCCATTTCTTTTTATGGGGGAAGTTCCGGAAGATCTTAAACAAGCTGCCCTGGGTATGGGACTGAATGCCACGTTTGCCCCAAGAGAATTTGGATTCTCAAGGATATAATTAGCAAGAGAAATCAGTTTTTAGGGAGTTGGCGTCAGGCGATCTCCCTTTCTATTGTTAAGGAAATTCATAGATTCTCTTGAAAGTCCTTTGCACCAGACTGTCTGAATTCAATTTCGTCATTGAAATTTTGTCAGATCCAATTTCCATTCTCCAAAAACTTCGATCCAGGGAATCAGAGTATGGGATGAGTTCTACCTCAGGCTTATGTCCATGAACGTTATAAACACCATAAATTCTACCGGCTGATGATCTCACCACGAATTTCCTATCCCAACGAAAGAATAGTGTTGCAGGGGAGTTTTTGGCATCTGTAAGGGTAAAATAATCTCCCATTCCAACAACATCATCCAGTTGCCATAAGCCGATAACCTCGTCACCGTAAGTACGAGGCACTTTTGTAACCCGACGCAAAGTCACCGTTACCGAATCACCCTCTTCTAACCGGGTCCAGGTCATTGTAGATGGATTCAAAACCACTTTAAAGGGACCAAAGTTGTCCTTTAAACCGTTCTGATCTTCAATTGACAATTCATAGGAAGGACTGAGACTCCACTTTCCAAAGGAATGCTGAAATCCCCCATTACCAGACTCCTGAGTTCCGTCAGGGAAAAACCTCATCCAGCGAGCATTAGGTGTCATCTCCTGATCACCGACCTCAACCAAAGTCACTTCCCAGAGTCCTGATAAGGAAGGTTTTGTCTGACAACCAAATACGGTGGACATGATCACCATCCCTATTAAAATGGATTTTAATAAGTGTTTTTTCTCCATTTGAATAAGTCTATCATTCATGCATCACCGCTTTTTTTACCAGGTTCTTACCTAACATAGCAGAGGCTGTGAGGTAACCAGCGAATAGCGCTCCAGCTACCCCTGCTGTTACAATGTCCTGCCCAGTGAGATAAAAATTCTTTATTGGAGTCCGCGGTTTCAGAAATCGCTGTTCGTATCGTTCCGGGTTATGATCAATCCCATACAATTCGCCCTGATTATAATTCATAAAGTGACGTGTCGTAACTGGTGTCGACAACTCATAGAAATCAACTTTTCCTTTCACCTGAGGTTCCTTTTTATAAAGTTCCTGGAGTAGTCTTTGGGAGAATTCCTCCTTCAACTGTTCATAATCCTCTCCACGTTTTTTCCAATCAGAATCCTCCCATTCCTTGAAAACCTCATAAGGCATTACTGTGATTATATCGATGGTACTTTTTCCCGGATAACGATCCTTCCATGACGGATCTTTTGCCGCAGGGAACGATATGTAAACTACCGGGAATGGGGCTTTCGGATCTTTTTCATACCGTTCTACACATGCGTCATGATCCAGGTCATCAGGATAAATCCAGTAATTAGCTTTCGGTAATTTCAGTTCTTCGGGAGATCCATTAAGGCCCACATAAAGACAAACGTGTGCTGCAGATGGTTTGACTTTTTCCAGTTGATAAGAGAGTTGATGCCTTTCTGCCACTTCCTCCGGAATCAACTTGCAATAGGTATTAAGAATTCCGGTACCACTGACGACATTATCTGCGCTAAATTCTTTACCATCTGACATTCGGACACCTCTTGCTGTATTGCCTTCAATTATCACCTCTTGTACCTCGGCATTTGTGAGAATAGTACCTCCGGCTTTCTCGATGATAGGATCAATGGTTTCTATAATTCGAGAGGAACCACCCACCGGAAAACATCCACCCTGAAAGTAGTGTTTTGAGATAGATGTGTGCATAACAAAGCTGCTCTTTGCTGGAGGAAGTCCGTAATCACCGTATTGCCCTGTCAACACTTTGATTAGTTCCTTGTTGTCTGTCAATTCCTCAAGAACCGACAAGGTTGTACGTCTGGCAAAATCCAGGTATTTTTTTCTGTAACGAGATCCGAATAAGTACTGGAGGTATCCGGGTAAAGCCTTTTCTTGAAAATACTTGCGGCTTGCCTTACTGACTTCGAATACTAAATCAACATATCGGTCGATGGCCTTTTCCTCTCCGGGAAAATCAGACTTTAGTTGTTCCTTGAAGTTGCCGACCCCTTTTTTGAAATCATAGGTTTTATCACCGATGGCTATTCTGTCATAGACTTCTCCCATGTCTGCCCACTTCAGTTCCCCATTCGTGATGTAGTCAAATAGTTTCTTTACTACACCCTTCTCACGATTCACTTCACCTATGTAGTGTATACCAACATCCCATTCGTAACCGCGTCTTTTAAATACATGCGTATAACCACCAGGCGTATAATGTCTTTCCAATAGAAGAACTCGCTTTCCTTCTTTAGCAAGTGTGGCAGCTGTCGCCTGGCAGCCCATACCACTACCAATGCAGATGACATCGTAATGATCATGTACTTGATGTTTCTTTTTGTAGGATTGGATCATAGAATAGGGATTGGTTGAGATCGAATTTATGGTTTCTTTTCCAATTATAACCACGGACTACTGCTCGTAACTAAATGGAGTATACATAAACCAGCAATTCAGTAATTTGTGCATTCAATACTTCAATAACCCAATCTTATGCTGAAGAACTATCTTTTTTACCTATCCTTTCTATTCGCTGCTTGCCTGGTTAACGCTCAGTCGTCAGAAATTGCCAAAGCTGTCACAGGATTAAAGCTTAGGGAGGTCGGTCCTGCTACTATGGGAGGCAGAATCGCTGATATTGCTATTCACCCGTCAAATCCCAGCACCTGGTACGTAGCTGCTGGTTCAGGTAATCTTTGGAAGACAACCAATAGCGGAACGACCTGGACACCCATTTTCGATGACCAGGTATCCTACTCCATTGGATCCGTGTCAATAGACCCGAATAACCCGGAAGTCATCTGGGTAGGGACAGGCGAAAATGTTAGTGGAAGACATGTAGCCTGGGGTGACGGTATCTATAAGAGCATGGATGGTGGAAAGTCCTGGAAAAATATGGGACTTGGACGCTCTGAGCATATCGGTAGGATACTAATTGATCCCAGGAATAGCGACGTAGTATTAGTTGCTGCCGAAGGACCGCTTTGGTCTTCAGGGGGAGAGCGTGGGCTTTATAAGACTATGGATGGCGGTAAGACTTGGAATCGGGTCCTTTCTATCGATTCTTTCACCGGCGTTACTGATATTGAATTTGATCCTTCAAATCCTGAAGTCGTATACGCTGCGGCATACCAGCGTTTCAGAAGAACCTGGGCATTGATGTCAGGAGGACCAAATTCAGGAATCTACAAATCCATGGATAATGGAGACACCTGGGTAAAAATCACAAAAGGACTTCCAAACGGTGACATGGGTAAGATTGGTTTAGCGGTAACTCCGGCAAATCCCAGTTTAGTATATGCTACAATAGAGGCAAATGACAAGGAGAAAGGGTTTTATCGATCGACAGACAGAGGCCAGAGTTGGGAGAAAAGAAATAGCTACATCTCAGGAGGAACCGGACCTCATTACTACCAGGAGATAGAGGCTTCACCCAGCGATCCGGATCTTGTTTTTCAAATGGATGTGTTTCTACATGTGACCAGAGACGGTGGCAAAACTATCGACTACCTTGGAACGGGTAGAGAAAAACACAGTGACAATCACGCACTCTGGATTGATCCGAACAATGACATGCATCTGATTGCTGGTTGTGATGGGGGTTTATATGAAACCTTTGACCAGGGAACAACCTGGCGTTTCCATTCCAATTTGCCGATTTCTCAGTTCTATAAACTTGGATTAGATAATTCTGAACCGTTTTACAACATTGTGGGAGGGGCACAGGATTTAGGAACTTTGATAGGGCCATCCAGAACTTTGAATGTAGAAGGTATTCGAAACCAGGATTGGTATGTTCCATTAGGTGCTGATGGCTATGGTTCGGTCTATGATCCGGAAGACAATACCACGGCATATATGGAATATCAGCAGGGTGTACTTTTCAGATTGAATACCATTACAAACGAGGTAATCAATATCAAACCTCAGCCTGCACCCGGTGATGCACCGGAAAGATGGAACTGGGATACACCCATTCTTATTAGTCCACATGACCATAACCGATTGTATGTTGGTTCACAACGCGTTTGGAGAAGTGATAATCGAGGAGATGCGTGGACCACTGTTAGTGAAGACCTGACAACCAACACCAATCGATACGAATTGGAATTGATGGACAGGGTTTGGAGTGTGGATGATCTTTACGATAATGGAGCGATGTCCAAGTACTCCACGATCACTGCCATCTCAGAGTCTCCAATAAAAGAAGGGCTCTTGTACACGGGTAGTGATGATGGTCTTATTTACGTTGGTGAAGACGGAAATTGGAGAAAAAGCGGAGAATTACCGAAAGTCCCGGCTCGATCATTCATCAACGATGTGGAAGCCAGTCAGCATAACGAAGGGACCGTATTTGTTGTAGCGGATGCTCATAAATTCGGGGATTACAGTCCGTATGTATTCATGAGTACTGACAAAGGAGAATCCTGGGAATCAATATCTGGTGATCTACCGGCGGGAACGATCGCATGGGCCATTAAGCAAGACCATGTTGAAGAAAACTTGTTATTTCTTGCTTCCGAATACGGAATATACTTTTCCTACAATAAAGGGAAGAACTGGGTAATGTTAAAGAGCGGTGTTCCGACTATAGCCTTTCGGGACATAGCCTTACATCCAAGGGATAATGATATTGTGGGAGCTAGTTTTGGACGAGGCTTTTATGTGCTGGACGACTATTCACCTTTACGCACGATCAGTCAGGTTGTAAGTACCGGTTCAAATACACTTTTTGCTGTTCGTGATGCATGGTGGTACATCCCATCAGTACCCATGCAGGCAAGGGAAATGCCAAGTCAGGGGTCAGCCACTTATGTTGCTGAAAATCCAGAGTTTGGAGCGATGTTCTCCTACTATCTATCTGATGTTCCGAAGAATTCCGGTGAACAGAGAAAAGACAGAGAGAAGAGTTTACGCAACCAGCAGTCAGACATTCCGTTTCCGGGGTGGGACCAATTGAATGCAGAACGAGTAGAAAGCAAACCACAGGTGTTATTACTTGTGAAAGACGAATCCGGAAACCCAATTCGATGGATTAGCGGATCCATGAAAGAAGGTCTTAATCGGATTAATTGGGACTTAAGGCTTGCAGCACCTAATCCTATCAACTTGACCGTGCCTGCTTTCAGACCTCCATGGGCCAGTGACCCTCAAGGACCATTAGTAGCCCCAGGTACCTACAGTGTTCAATTATTTATTGAGAATAATGGTACCCTTAAGGCGCAAGGCGATGCACAATCTTTCGAGGTGAAACCCATTCCTGACCTTGACCAGGTAGATTTTGCTGCGGTTGCGGAGTTCCAGAAGCAAACCCGGGAAATGCTGGTAGAAATTTATGCGGCTGGCAGGCAACTTGGAGAAGCGAGTGATAGACTAAGACATTTGCAGGCTGCACTGAAACAAACCGCAGATGTGACTGAATCTCATTTCTCACAGTGGAAAGAACTACAATCCAGTTTGACCGGTCTGCGAATGGATCTTTTCGGTGATGCGGCGAGAGGAAGTCTGGATGAATCACGTTCTCCTGGTATACAGGGCAGAGTGGGTAATATTTCATTTGGTCATTGGAATACGACCCAACTACCAACTCAAACATTTAGAGATAACTATTCGATAGCAGAGCAATCCTGGAGTAGTTTTAGCGAGGATCTCAGTTCCTTTTTGGAGGATTTGAATAACTATGAAAAATCGCTCCGGGATCTGGGAGCGCCATACACCAAAGGAAGAGGGAATTAACTGAAGAAATTAATACAACCATGAGTTCGACAACATTTAAAGCCTATAGAGTAGAAGAGACTTCCCCAGATAAATTCGCCCGAAAAATCGTAGAGAGAAACACCGAAGATCTTCCTGAAGGAGAAGTTCTTGTCAAGGTTCATTACGCAGCACTTAACTACAAAGACGCTTTGTCATTTACTGGCAATAAAGGGGTTACACGTAAGTATCCGCATACACCCGGCATTGACGCAGCCGGAGTAGTGGCTGAAAGTTCAGATGCTGCATTTAAAGAAGGTGATGAGGTATTAGTAACCAGCTACGATCTTGGGATGAATACCGATGGCGGATTTGCCGAGTATATCCGTGTTCCAAAAGGGTGGGTTGTGCCTATGTCTGCCAATCTCAATCTAAAAGAGGCCATGATCATTGGTACTGCTGGTCTTACTGCCGGTATGGGGCTATATAAAATGGAGAAAATGGGACAAAGTCCTGAAATGGGCCCAGTAATAGTCACTGGCTCTACTGGTGGGGTAGGTAGTATGGCAGTTAGTATACTTGCGGCGGCAGGATACAATATCCTGGCCTCTACTGGGAAAGAAGGTGAAACAGGCTATCTCAATATGTTGGGTGCTTCGGAAGTTGTAGATCGGGAGTTTGCCAATGACGAATCCAGTCGCCCATTAATGAAACCGAAATGGGCAGGGGCCATTGATACCGTAGGGGGCAATACACTGGCTACCCTAATCAAAGGATGTATGCGGGAAGGTTCGATTGCGGCTTGTGGCTTAGTAAGCTCACCCGTTTTATCAACCACTGTTTTTCCGTTTATTCTAAATGGAGTAAATCTGTTGGGGCTGGATTCCGCAACCTTTCCCATGAATGATAGAATTAAGGTATGGGAGCATCTCGCTTCAACCTGGAAACCCAAAAACCTCGATGAGATAGCTACAGTGTGTTCCCTTGAGGAGTTGGATCCTCATATTGATGCTGTACTCGCTGGTTCCACCAGGGGTCGGGTAGTTGTTGATATGTCCCTTTGATCGAATTCAAATGAAAGATTTCAAATCGGAATACAAGAGGAGTATTGAAGATCCGGAGAATTTTTGGCAGGAGCAGGCACGGTCTATCGAATGGTTTACACCTCCAAAACAAGGGTTATCGAAGGATGAAAATGATTTCTATCGGTGGTATGAAGGTGGAAAACTTAATACCTCTTACCTAGCATTGGACTACCATGTGAAAAACGGGAGGGGAGATCAATTGGCTTTGGTTTATGATTCTCCAGTCACCTACGTCACAGAGCAATACACTTACAACGAGTTGCTTTCAGAGACCGAGCACGTCGCAGGCATGCTAAAGGAACAAGGTGTTAGAAAAGGTGATACCGTCATCATTTACATGCCAATGATTCCACAGGTTGTTTTTGCCATGTTAGCTTGTGCCCGATTAGGGGCTGTTCATTCAGTTGTATTCGGAGGTTTTGCGGCAAGAGAACTTGCTATTCGAATTGACGATGCCAAACCCAAAGTACTATTAACTGCTAGTGGAGGAGTAGAGATCACAAGAGTAATTCAGTACAAACCGCTGGTGGATCAGGCTATTGAACTAGCTGATCATAAGGTGGAGAGAGTAATTGTGTGGCAACGGCCGTTTGTGAAAGCGGGAATGGTGGACGGGAGAGATCTGGACTGGAAAGAGACCATAAAGAATTCAATGCCAACGAAATGGGAGGAGGTTGATGCAACAGATCCTCTGTATATCTTATACACATCGGGAACGACGGGTCCTCCCAAGGGAATTGTAAGAGATAATGGTGGTCATGCTGTAGCCATGAAATACAGCATGGACTATATCTACAACGTTGATCCGGGTGAGACTTTTTGGGCTGCTTCAGATGTAGGCTGGGTCGTTGGACACTCGTACATTGTTTATGCTCCATTAATTCAAGGGTGTACCACTGTGCTTTATGAGGGTAAACCCGTTCGGACCACCGATGCCGGGGCATTTTGGGGTGTAGTTCAAAAATATGGAGTTAAGGTACTTTTTACTGCACCTACTGCGTTCAGGGCCATTAAGAAAGAGGATCCGGATGGAAAATACTTTGGTCGATACGATACCTCTTGTCTTAGAAATGTATTCCTGGCCGGAGAAAGATGTGATGTAGCGACGTACCACTGGCTACACGATATGCTGAATATTGAGATCATCGATCATTGGTGGCAAAGTGAATCCGGATGGCCCATGATTTGTAATTCCCTTGCATATGGAAGCTTTCCTGTAAAGCCTGGATCAGCAACCTTACCAGTTTGTGGCTATGACATAAGGATATTGGATGACGATGGAAATGAAGTACCGGCAGATGTTGAAGGATCGGTCGCTATTCGACTGCCTCTTCCGCCCGGTTGTTTGCCAACCTTATGGAATAACGATGACCGTTTTCGTGATGCATATCTTACCCGCTACGAAGGATTTTACTTGGCTGGCGACGGCGGTCACAAGGACGAAGACGGATATATTTTCATTACCGGTAGGATTGATGACGTAATCAATGTGGCGGGACATCGCCTATCTACGTCGGATATAGAGGAGGTTGTAGCCGCGCACGAGTCAATCGCTGAATGCGCTGTTATTGGGGTGAATGACGAACTCAAAGGACAAGTGCCTGTTGGATTTGTAATTCTCAAAAGCGGAGTAGACATCACAGAAGAAGTCTTGGAAAAAGAACTCACCCGAATGGTTAGAAAGGAAGTTGGAGCAGTTGCCAGCTTCAAGAAGGTTGTTATTTCTTCCAAGTTACCCAAAACCCGATCAGGGAAAATTCTTAGAGGTACTATGCGGTCCATTGCTAATGGTAAGGATTATACGCCGCCGTCTACTATTGAAGACTCTTCGGTTCTGAAAGTGCTTGAGAAGCTGATGGTTGAAAAAGAGGTTAGATCGTAATTAATCTATTGGTATCCAATGGAAGGTGATAATTCGATTTTGCTCCTGGTGAAATTCCCGGTGCCAAATCCAATTTCCTTCCCAGCATCATTGTAAAGAACGGATTCGGCGACAAATGTATTTAGGGACTTGAACTTCAATTTTCCATGCGCTGTGATTTTCCCCGAGTTGGCTGGACGAATAAGGTTTATATTGAAGGAAGTAGTCAATACAAATACGTCCTCGACGATTGAGTTTACTGCGAAGAAGGCTGCATCATCCAGTAGTTTGAAATAGACTGATCCGTGAATTGCCCCCAACGCGTGAAAATATTTATCAGAGATCGTCAGCGAGATGATCGCTTTCTCTCGTTCAATTTGACACTCTGTGCTGTCAAATAGCTTCGTATTTACATTCGCCTTGAGGTACATGTTTCTAAGCTTATCGAAGTGATTAGGAGCCATTATGATGCAACACTTTCCTGGTCGACCTCCCTTTGCTCCAGCAATTCCTCAGTTACTTTAGCTTTTTCCAGTCTTACCTTCACATTTTTATGAAAAGGCGTTTTTGCCAGTGGGTCACATTCTTCTGTAGAGGTCAAAATATTAATTAAAGAACCGGTTTGACTGATTCCGTGATTGGAGTACATCAAACCGTAACCGTGTGGCAAAGAAAGAACACCTACTGGTACCTCGTCGGTAATAGAAGTTTTCACACAGACCTGACCCACTTTGGAAATGCAATTCACCCAATCTCCGTTTTGGATTTTCAGATTTTCAGCGTCTTTCGGATTGACTTTTAACGCACCTTCGATATCTACTTTTCTCCACTCAGGATTTCTCAATACCGTATTGGCATTGTACGATCGGCGTTCCCCGGCAAGCAGGTTGAATGTAAACTCATTCTTATCTACTGTTTGGAGTTTTTCCGGGAGGGCGTCAAGCCAACCCAGTAATTCAGGGATTTCCAGGTGTACTTTCTTATCAGCATGCCTGATCAATTCCCAACTCTCATCATAAGTGTGCTCACTAATAAAAGTTCCAGAAGGGTTATTCAGTATTTTATTAAACAGAGCCTCACCGAGAAGGTATCCTTTCTGTTTCAACCCCGTTCGATTCACTTGCTTAGCATACTTTTTCACGTACATATGTGCAGCAACCCATATAAAGGCTGCGGCCTTCGCATTGGAATAGGGAAGGGATTTGCCCAGGGTTTCTTTCAAAATGAGCAGTGAGTATTTCTTCCATTTCGGCTTCAAGGTGGTTACAACACCAAGTGCTAGCGGTAAAAGCTTTAGAGAAGGCACTTTTCGATCGATTCTGGCGATTGCAGACAATACAGGGAATTTTCCAGGGAGTTCACCCATTGCCGTAACCATCCGGTGATAGATCTCTGGCTCGTCTAGTGTGTTTTCCAGTGGTTTACTGATGGGATGTCTAAGGTGGAAGAAGTTTTTAGGAAACTCTAGATTGAAGAAAGTAGCTTCCATCTTTTCAAACTGCGTTCTCGCCGGAAGCACGTACTTAGCATGTCTGGCAGTCTCCGTCATGGCTACGTCGATCACCACGGATAACTCTAATTTTTCCAAGGCTTTTATCTGTGCGGCGGTATTAGCATAACTCGCCACAGGGTTGGCGCTATCTACAACTACAGCACGAAGGCGATCAGGGTGATCTGTATCAATTTCCAGGGGTAAAATATTTGGTGGGAAAAGTTTTCCGATACCTTTCATCTTAGTGACCTGGGTTGTCACACCACCTTCTTCAGGCTCTTTCGAATGTCCGATCAATGGAAAGAAAAGTGTGTGGAGGCAGTTGGTGCCTTCCCTGCCGAAATGGCCGGTTATAAGGAATAATAGTCTAGTTAGGTAGGCATTCAATGTACTGTTTTCACTTTGTTCGATCCCAAGGTCGGATCGAAGGGCGAAAGTCTTAGCTGAACAAATACCTTTTGCTACGGATTTTACAAGATCTAAAGAGACGCCGCTTTCACTCGCATACTTCGCCACATCAATCTTCAGGAAATGAGGTTTAATACTCTCAAACCCAACAGTTCTTTCATTGATGAAAGCCGGATTCTCTAATTGATTTTGAATGATATGAGCAATAATTGCCGACAGAAGGTAAGCGTCTTTACCAGGTCTTACCTGTAAGAAAAGATCTGCTTTTGCGGCGGTTTCCGTTTTTCTAGGATCGACGACAACCAGGGTTTTCTCTGGATTTCGAGCGACCTCATTGATTGTCGGTCTTGCTTTCGGAATACCATGTGATTGTACGGGATTGGCACCAAGCACCATGACATAATCAGCCTCTCCGACGGGTTCACAATAATTCGTGTTTTGTCTGCCAAAAAGATGACCATTGACCCAGAAGTTTCCGGTTTTTTCCTGGGCAAGTGCTCCATAGAAGTAGGGAGTGTCACAAGCAGTACGGAGTGTTGAACCGAAGACACCTCCTATATGATTTCCTTGTCCGCCACCACCTACATAGGCTATACTGGTTCCCCCATGTGAATCTCTGATGTTTTTTAATCCTTCTGCAATCTCCTTGATGGCAGTATCCCAGGAAATCTCTTCAAAAGAGCCATCGGGTTTTCGCCTTAGCGGGCTTGTTAACCTTTCTTGATCTTGGTAGTAGTTTAGACGGGTCGCCTTCTGGCACAGATACCCTTCGGATACCGGATGATCTGGATCTCCTATGATTCTGGTGTATTTACCTAGATCATCTTGCTCAATAATAATCCCGCAGTTTTGACTGCAGAGAATGCAGGCGGTGGTTTTTGTGGTCATGGTGATTGAATATACACTTTCCAGCCATTAGATACCACTTTCAATTTGAAATTCTCAGTTCCATAGGACAGCGTGGTGAAGACCTGTATAGGTTTCAGGATGGTTATATCCCGTTTGAGTTGGAAATGGGGCAAGCAGGTTCCAACTATCTTCTAAATCGAAAGCTCTTAATTAGGGTTTTCCAATTTATTGCGGTTTTATAAAAAGCCGAACACCAATATTTCGATGTCCGGCCTTAAAACGCAATTTTTAATATAAGAGGATAATGAGCTAAATAAAGGCATTTGAAGCCGATGGAATTGTAAAAAAGAAGGATAACCCGAAATTGTAAATAAGCGTAAACGAGAAAAAGCTACTCTAAAAGATTCACTCAATGGAGCACCAATTAGGAAATGTACTTGTCCAATTTTCTCCAATTGCAGCAAGTGCAATCCTTTCGGTTATTCTAGTACTTTTTCGCTTTCGTTTCTCCAACAAAAAAGAAAAACCTATTGACGAGGAGACCTGCCAAAATTTCGAGGCTGTTCAAAAATGGATGGAAGATGAAAGAAGGTTTTTGTCCAATGGGTTACAGTTGAAGGATGTAGCCAAGGCTGTTAAATCCTCCAGCAGAGAGGTCTCAACTTGCATCAATGAATGTGCAGGAGAAAATTTCAACTCATACATTAATCGACTTCGTATTAAAGAAGCTAAAAAGCGGTTGACAGACTCCGGTTACGATCACTGGACAGTCGATGCGATTGGCGAGTCCGTAGGCTTCTCCAACAAAGTTTCTTTCTACAAATCCTTCAAGAAGATTGAGGGTTGTTCTCCAAATGAGTATAAGAAGGCAATAAGACAGCAGAAGAATGCTTGACCCTTATGCTGGTTCCTACTTGGGTGTAAACAATCGTGTTCGTTTACTAAACAATCGCGATTCTTAACTGATCAACCTACTTAAAAGTAGTCGTATGGTGCAGTAATACGTGTTTTGGTACAAAGGCCAAGAACTATGTATTATACCAAACACATTCATGACTCTTCGTTAGGAATTGTTGGGAGTATCGTAGAACTACGATTTGAAATAGACGAACCGCAAAACGGTGTCTATTGCATTCCTGACAATCACGGAGAGTTACTAGTAAACCTTGGAGATGATCTCGAGGTAAACGTTTTAAGTACCCCCAGAAAAGACTGCATTCAAAAGAATCAGTTAGCTCTTTTCAATTGTAGGAGCCGGGGATGTCTATTAAAAACAGAAGGTACGTTGCATGTCTATTCGATAAAAATTCTTCCAGGTTGGGTAAATAGATTAGCCCCAAGTTCACTCCATAGAGATGAGTTTGCAATGCTGGAGGAAAACATTGAATCTTATAGCATTGAGGACGTTTGCGCATTTGTTGAAAAGCGATTAGATGGATCGCAGCCAGACAAGACGTTACTGGAGGCTGTGGATTTGATTAGAGAGGGTCAGGGAGGAATCCTGATTAAAGACCTTTATGATGCGCTCGATGTAAGTAAATCAACGCTTGAACAGAAATTCATCCGGGAGCTTGGGATTACTCCAAAGGAGTTTTGCAAAGTCGAAAAAATGCAGCGATTTCTATCAAATTATTATCACTATCATTCCCTGTACAATCTTACTCAGCTTACGATTATGTCTGGGTATTTCGATCAGTCACACTTCATCAAGGATTTCCGATATTTCATGGACATGACTCCAGGAAGATTTTTGAAGCAGAATGAGGAGCAATTGGAGGTGATGATGGCAGCTTAATACTCACTATCATATATGTACAAAAAAAGGGCCCAATTTGGGCCCTTTTTTATCCGTCATTCTGGGTTTAATTCCTGAATAGCCAGAGATCATCGAAGATTGTTACATCGGTTGGAGTATTATCAGGATTCGTATTGATCGATTCCTGGGGGTACAATACTCGTTTGATGAACTGACCAGCTACTGGAGTATTGGTGTTGTCTTCGGGCACTTCTAGCCATGCTGGATAGGCATGGTCATACCTTCTGACGTCCACCCAAGATTCTCCATTGATACAGACCATAGCCGTATGCTTTTGGGTCATGATTTTTTCAATATCCACGGTAGCTGCGGTTTCTGCCGCATAAGTTGCCAGGAAGGTAGCTATCTGATTTGTATAAGCCGCTACATCTCCTCCCTCTGTGCTAAGGGTCTCAATCGCGGCCGGTGTGATCAGATTCATGTGAGCGGTAATAGCTTCATTCAATGCTCTTGCCGCAGCATCCATATTACCCAATCGATACTCAGCTTCTGCTTCGATGAAAAGCAGCTCATAATGAGTTACGATGGGTTGCTTGGACGTTGCTTTACCATAGTATCCCCTGGGCCCAATCGGTGAATAACTGGTGTTATCCGTGCCGAATCCGTTTTGTTTCCCCAGGTATCCCAGTGAATCACCATCAAAGTTCTCATAGTCCCAGATGGCAATCTTCCTTGGATCATTGGTCGCATCCAAAGCCGCAATGAAGTTTTCAGAGGCAATCATTTGGTTGTTTTCAAACAGATCAAAATAGCCATTTTGAAAATCTCCAATACCGGAATACGGGTAACCAAGGTCTCCATCGGCACCAGTGAAACCGGCGGATTTTGCACTTGCAACTGCCGCCAGTGCAGCTGTAGCAGAACCTGTCGGATCCTTGATGCTCATGTGGTTAGCATATCGGGCTTGCAGAGCATACGCTACTCCCAACCAACTTTGCGCATTCCCACCCATCCAAATGTCCGAATTGGCCAAATTACCTGCGGCACTTGCACCTGGGGTTCGCTGTAAATTGGTAACGGCATCAGCCAATAAAACATCAATCGCGTCATATATAGCTTCCTGACTGTCAAATACCGGGTAGGGATTATCTACTCCCTGCAACGCTTCACTCCAGGGTAGATCTCCATAAAAACTGGTCAATGTCCCCAATCCAAGGGCAGTCAGTACCTGGGCAGCTCCGACATGAGTCCAGTCCTCCGTTTCCGTACCCGTAGTTATCACATAATTAAGATCGAGAAATCCATCGTACCAGATTCCCCATTGAGCATCAGGATTACGAAGTATGTACTGGTCATAGTTCACACCACTTGCGTGGTTTCCCGCGAAAGTCTGTGTCCATAGTCCGGCCCAAAGTTCCCAATCCGTTCCATTGGTGAACCTTCCAAACTTGAAAAGGACGTTGTCTGCTCCGTGGGCAAAGACAAGGTCAATGTTTGCTACCGTCGGGTTATTCGGATCGACATTCAATTCATCAAATCCGGTATCGCATGAAGTCGGAAGTAGTGCGACCAACGTCAAGGCTGCAATTGCTTTTATTTTCAATAAAACTTTCATTTTCCTACTGATTAGAATTTAACATTTAGAGCTACACCATAACTCTTCGTTCCAGGTGCACCGATCAGATCAATTCCCTGAACATTGTTAGCACCGAATGCATTGACTTCCGGATCAACTCCCGAATAGTCGGTTTTTAACCATAGGTTTCTTCCTAATAGTGACACATCAACTGCCTTGAACACACCATCACCAAGGATGGAAGCTGGGAGGGAATAAGTCAGGCTAAGTGTTCGTAGTCTTACCCATGATGCGTCTTCAATATGAGCTTCGTCTACAAACGAATTCAAATTATGATAATAGGTATTGTCCAAAGGAGCTTCGATTGTGCTTTGTTGACCTGTGCTTTCGATGATTCCGTCAAATACCCGAGTGGCGTTGCTTGTCTCGCTTCCAGCTATAAATCGATCTTCAGTCGTTTTACTCAAACCGGAGTACACCCAAAAGGCCTCAGAATCATTCAAAATTTCTCCTCCCTGACGAATTTCGAGGGTGGCATCCAGTCGAATACCCTTGTATCCGAAACTGTTATTTATACCCAGGATGTAATCTGGGTTAGGATCTCCCAATACGATGTTTTCATCCCCTAATTGAGGATATCCATTGTCGTCTAATAGTAGAGTCCCATTGTCATCCCGCTTGTAACCGGGACCAACGTAGCTACCTAAGGGTAGACCAGGACGTGCAACAATGGTAGCCTGGTTCCAATAGCTATAACCCATCACGATTTCTTCCAGACCCTCAGGTACTGACAGCACCTCATTCCTGTTTCGTGTTAGGTTGATAAAACCGCTCCAATCGAAGTCAGAGGTAACACCTCGAAGTATGTTATTATAGGTTAGAACAGCTTCTATTCCGTAGTTCTTGACCTCACCGGCATTTTGAGCTACTGCACCATACCCGGTTGTCGCGGAAAGTGGAACAAGTAATACCTGGTCCTCGGTGTTACGCTGGTAGTAAGTAAAATCCAGGCCAACCAGGTTACCCAATAATCGTGTTTCCAGGCCTACTTCGTAAGTGGTTGAAATTTCGGGTTTTAGTCGGTTATTACCTTGTGTACTGGAGATGGAGAACCTCGAAGGGCCATTGACATTGACATTGACTCCACTTGTAAAGCTTTCTGATGGAGCATTAGCAAATATGTTTGATGTCAGGTAGACAGGAGCGTCATTTCCAACTTGGGCCAATGAAGCTTTGATCTTTCCGAACTCAAGAATTCCACCTTGTGGTAAACGCTGTGAGAAAACATAACCCAGGCTAATCGATGGATAGAAAAAGGAGTTATTGTTCTCCGGAAGCGTTGAGGACTGGTCATTTCTTCCGGTAACGGAAAGAAATAGTTCGTCATTCCAATCAAACGATACTTCACCAAATAAACCGATGATTCTTTTTCGGGTGATGGTATTCCGTGCCTGGATAACCGAAGCATTGGAGATATCTGCAAAACCCTGGATAGATAACCCTTCACCGAACGTGTACATTCGATCATAATTCTTATCCCAGATGTCATTTCCGATCAGGTAACTTAGACCTATGTTATTTCCCAGGTCAAATCGACCATTAAGCATTAAACTCGATGTTAAGTCCCTACTGGCAATACGGATTTCATAGAAATCACCAGCCTGATTTGTAGAGTTTGGTGAGGAAATCGGGCGAATCAGATCTTTGTTATCGATGTAGGCATCCACACCTACACGGTAGCCTAAATTCAACCAGCTTGCAAAGGAGTAGTTAAGGTTGAAGTTACCTATGAAACGATCTACCACACTATTTTCGGCTTCTTCGTATGCTACCCAGCGAGGGTCTGGAACAAAGTTGCTGAACCAGGTTTTTTCTCCGTTAGCGGGATTGACCCAGGGTCGATCTTTTGAGATGTCCCACATGTTGTGCCAATACCCCAGTCCCTGTCCGAAACCGTTATTAGCTCCCTGGTGAGCTACACGAGTAGTATTCACGAAGTTTGCATAACCGCCAACATTCAGTTGATCATTGACGTCAAATGCAATCTTGGTACTGAAGTTATACTTCTCGTAATTACTATTTGGAATGATTCCTTCCTGGTTGGTATAACCTACTGAACTGTAGAAACTACTCTTGTTTCCAGCTCCGGAAACCCCAACATTCGTCCGGAACGTTTGACCGTCCTGCCAGAAATTCTTGTAATTGTCTCTAAATAATGGAATGGCCTGACCACTGACATCATCCAATTGACCGTTACCGTCTATATCCGTAGTCGTTCCATCAGGGAATACAGGATTATCAGCGTAGGCAGGACCCCAACTCCAGTGTGTAACGTTACTGTACTGTCCGTTTCGACCCCTTGTATAATTTTCCTGGAATTCAGGGTATTTATTGGGAGTTTCTACCGAATAGTTAGTGTTGAATGTCACATTTAGACCTTCTCCGGCCTGGTTTCCAGACTTGGTCGTTATTAAGACTGCTCCATTTACCGCCCTAAGTCCGTATAGTGCTGTAGCTGCACCTCCTTTTAGTACAGTCAGGGTCTCAATATCCGCTGGGTTCAAGTCAGATACCCGGTTGGTACCTACCACTTTTCCATAGTCGTTGAAATCGGCCCCATTAACATTTCCGTCCGGATCACTTGAATCTGTTGTATTGTCGACAGGAATACCATCAATAACGAATAGCGGCTGGTTGTTACCCGAAATAGAGGAGGCCCCCCTGATCAGAATATTTGTTGAAGCACCCGGTGCTCCACCTGCATTTGTGATTTGTACACCAGCTACTTTCCCGTTCAAAGCATTTACAAGATTCGGTTCAGATGTCTTCATCATCGCATCGGAATTCACGTTTTGGGAAGAATATCCCAATTTGTCCCGATCTCTTTCCAAGCCAAATGCAGTGACCACTACCTCTTGTAATTGCTCCGCATCTTCTGTCATGATGATGTCTATGACAGATCTTGATCCAACATCCACTTCTTCAGTGGCCATACCGATGAATGAGAACACCAGTGTGTTTTGACCTTCAGGAACTGAAATTCGATAATTTCCTTCAAGGTCCGTAATCGTTCCGGTGGTTGTCCCTTTTACAAGGACTGTAACCCCCGGCATACCGGCGCCATCGGCATCCCCGGTCACCTTGCCGGATACGGGTCGTTGTGCATAAGCACCGAGCACCAGAACCGACAGGATTAGGTACATTGTTTGTCTTTTCATATTATAGAATATTGGTTTTATGCCAACAATTCTATCTCAGAGGTTTATGAAATAATTGTAAAAAAGACGGGTAGAAAATGTAGGGGTAATGCGAATATGTGGCTCTTGGGCTCCATGGAAAAAGAAAACCCCGAATCAAATTTCAATTCGGAGCTTTCCCACTTACAACTTGGAATTCAGTTTATTGAATTCTTTTATGCCAATCTGAAATCCCCTGTCCGATTTCATGAGGATAGTCTTCCTGGATAAAATGAAGACCCTCTCCGAGGTCAATCAATTCGGTGTTTTTAAACGTTTCCCGGATGACTTTAACGTCCTTCTCCTTAATAGCCACGCCAGGGCTTACGTAGAATCCAAGCTTAGGAATTTCGGAATCTCTTAGCCATGTAGACCAGTCTTTTACAGGTTGAGTCGCAGGAGTTGGTTTGCCGTCCGCAAAGGGAATATCCCGCGGCCATGCCAGGAGTGGCTTTCGACTCTTGAAGGTTTGATAGGGCTCACCATAGAAATCCATTTCCTCTTTTGAGAGTTTTCTTAGAATCATATCTGGTAGCATTTTCTTTATGAATATGTTGCCGCCCTGGACCATTAACTTCCCGAGTAGGGGATTTCTAACCATTTTCAATGCTGTTTTGACTGAAAAAGGCATGTCATACATGGTCGGTGCATCATACATCGCTTCCATAAAGGCAATTGCTTTGATGTTATCCCTATGTAGGTTGGCGTAGTTAAATCCCATTCCCGATCCCCAATCATGCAAAACCAGGGTGATGTTTTTCAACGCCATGGTCTCAATAAATCCCTCGACGTATTTGTAGGTGCCGGCAAATCCATAATCGATGTCGGGTTTGTCTGACTTTCCCATTCCAATAAGGTCCGGTGCGATCAGTCGGCCCTGTCCTCGAAGATGCGGAATGACGTTTCGCCATAAGTAGTTACTGGTTGGATTTCCATGGAGGAAGAGGATAGGGTCTCCTTCTGCCTCTTCTATGTAGTGTATTTTGCTTCCGAGTACGTCTATGTATTTCGACTCGAAGGGAAATGCTGCTGATACTTCTTGATTTTTCATTTTTCCAATTGTTTAAGTGTTGTGGCAATTGGATGCAGGAATTGTCATATGTGACAAAAATTGCTGAAAAAATCTGGCGAAAAAGAATCGAATAGTGTGTAAATATCTGTTTATCAGATACTTAAATAATCAAAAAAATCTTGTGACTGAATGAACAAATATTCTTTCGGGTTAAAGAAGGGAGGTTATAAATCCGATTGAAAAGCCAAAAGCAGCACCCCCATCCTCCCAGAAATCAACTTCTCTCCATACCTGGTTTTGAAATAGACTAACGGTGAATGCTGATTTTTCATCGAAATAACACTCAAGGGTAGCCAGCACGGAAGTAGAAAAGATCCGTTTACTTTTCTGGCCAATTTGTATCCGTTGAGGAGTGACGGTTGCTGTTGGAAACTCATAGAATTTCATCCCAGGCATAAGGGAGAACATCAAGCGGAAGGTCTCATCTCCTAATCGATAACCGGGTGCTATGAAAACGTCTGATATCTGTACAGTTCCCTCGATGGTATTGCTGGTAATATTATCAGTTGGTAACTTATACGGTGCTCCGTAGGTGTCGTAATTCACACGAATAAAGAAGTCATTGTTATTTCTGATTCTGTATTCTATGGATGTAGCTACTTTAATCGCACCGCCAATCAAATCAGAGTTTGGAACCTGGTAGCCAATATCAATTGATGGGAGGAATACTCTTGAAAGGAATTCATCTTCTTCATCCATCGGGGTCTCCTGTCCCAGTAATTGGAACCCCCAAATCGTGAGTAGAAGTGCTAAAAGTCTACATTTCATAGGTCATTCCTCAACAAAGACGAAATTAGCATTTCTAGTTTATTCCCGGGTTTCTGAGATAGGCTAACAGACTTGCCATTTGTTTTTCGTCAATAATTCTCTCATAACCCTCCGGCATGATGGACTGATTTGTCCAATTGTCTTCCTTGATATTCTCCAGGAGAATGGTATGTTCTCTTCCGTCCGATTGCTTGATTGTAATGCTCGTAGTTGTTTCGGACGTGACCATGCCCGAATACACCTTTCCACCTGTTGTCGTAATCACATGAAGCTCGAGCTCGTAGGAGACCATCCGACTAGGATCGAGGATACTGGTAAGGAGAACTTCATCCGAGCGAGTCCCGATGTTGGTCAAATCAGGTCCTATCTCTCCTCCTTTACCATTGATTGAATGGCAGGAAGTACAATTGGCACTGAAAATTCCAGCGCCTAGTTCCGGATCTTCAGGCTTGTCGTCAATAGCCACCAGGTATTGGTCAATCAGTTTTTGGCGGTCGGGATCGACCGTACTCTCCAGCAATTCTTTCGCTTTTTTTCGTACTTGACTATTATCGTGATTCATTAAGGCATATCGTACTTCTTCCGTGACCTCGGTTGATCCCACTAGTTTTTGATCAAGAGCTTTTAAAACACTAAGACTTGAAGAGACGGAATTGATAGAATTGGAAATTAATTCAGACTTTGCTTTTTCCCCAAGGATGTCCAGCTCCAGGAAAAATTGATCCATGTATTCAGTGTCCTCCAGGTGACTGAGCATTCGTATGCCGGCTACCTGCAATTCAACGTTTTCTGTTCCTAAGATGACATCAATCAGCTGTTCAATTTGTTCCGAAGATGGTGTAAATCGTAATACTTCAATCGCAAGTGGGGCTAGAAACTCGGACGGTTCTAATTCAATATTTTCCAAGGCGTATTGGAAAAACTCACTTTCTAATGGGGGTATTTCTGATCCTATTTGGTCAAGGATATCCAGATAACCAGCAAGCATAGACCATCGGGCGCAGGATCTGGCAGTCTCTTCATTAATAAATCTATTTATCCAATTAGTATTCTTTGGCCCCGCATTGTAAGCAATCAGATTACCTATCTGCCTAAAGAAGTCAAGGTTTTCACGGCAGTCGCTTTGAAGGATTTCCTGTGTAAATAGCTCATTGGCAAAATCCAGAGGAGCCTGGCTGGCAGCACTTAATGCGGCGATTTTTGTCCATTGATCCGGATATGATTTTAGAGTACTGACCAGTGTGCTCGCAACATCAAATTTTTGAGTTGCACCCAGAGCAAGAATAGCATGAAAACGTAAATCTCCATTTTGGCTCCGAGCCAATGATTGCAACTTTTCCAGAATTTCTACGGGAATAGTGACATGTCTCTCGGCTAGTTTAATACCCTGTATTATAACATTTGAGTTCTCGTCGTTAAGCGCTTTTAGGATATGATCCGACTTTAATAAACCAAGACCTTCAAGCGTCCACAAGGTGTGATTTCTACTTAGCGGTTTTGAGTTGGAGAGCATTTCTTCCAACAAGGGACTAGCTTGGGCAATTTGATCTTCAATGATAAGTTGCTGCGCCATATCCCTTCGCCATGCGGCGCTGTCCTCGAATTGTGAAACCAGTTGTTGAACATCATTTCCGCCCAGCGCAGGTTTCATCCGATCGACATTGAGGGGCTTATCCTTTCTTGCGATCCTCCAGATGCGACCGTGGCTTTCACCTTCATTCCAATCGATTCCATCCTCTTTATCATCATCAGCCCATTCCGGATGTTCGACAAACTTTCGATAGAAGTCCACCATGTACAGGGCACCATCAGGACCATTTGAGAAGTTGACCGGGTGAAACCACTCATCCGTTGATTGCAGGAATTCTTTCTCTTCTTCAATATTGCGAGCACGAAAGACGGGACCCTCTTTTTCGAGTTTTCTACGGATGACTGCTGCCTGCACCGATTCGCCAGCAAAGAAGCTACCATCGTATGCTGGACCCAGAAGGTTTCCTCGGTAAGCGGTTAAGCCAGATAAGGAAGTGAAGTAGCCAATGGGATCCTGGTTGAACCGCAAGGTGCTCGTCAATAAAGTCCAAACTCTCCGATCGTGCTCCCCAAGAGAAGTATCGAAAATGCTTTGGTTAACGAGTGCAGGATTTCTCTCAAGATATTGTTGCTCAAGTAACACCTGCCGGGCAAATCGATGGTTAAGGGTGGTGAAACGATTTCCCCAATTGTCAATGGCCAAGCCAAATTGACTCAATCCACTGATTGCTTCAATCTCATTGGTTTCGGGGTTGAAACGGAAGTCTCTTCCGGTAATCGACGTGGATTCATCGGTTTCACCGAATCGAATCTCTCCACTGGCTCTACCATTCGCCCCGTATATCCAATTATCAAGTCCCCACTGCAAGGAATTGGCACGGTATTGTTCGTTAGCGGGCTCAAATCCTGTCAGGAAAATCTCCTTTTTATCCGCCACTCCATCACCATCAGTGTCATGCATTAGGTATATATGAGGTGCATCTGCAATCAATAGGCCGTTCTTGTAGTACATCACACTAACAGGAAAGTCCAGGTTATCGGCAAAAGTGCTTTTGAGGTTATAAACACCATCTCCATCGTCGTCGGTCAGCTTCTTAATCTTTCCCTTATTCTTTGTAACGGGATAACCTGTCATTTCCACTACATACAGACTTCCATCTGGTCCCCAGCACATATCCACCGGGCTAATGATGTCTGGTTCGCTAGCGATTAGTGTAATTTCGAGGTTTGGATCTGCCAATTGGAATGATTCCAATTCCTCCGATGGGCTCAAAGGGCTATATTTCTCTTCATTGCAACCGAAAAGACTTATTATAGTTAGGAGCAAAACGCTTCTTTTCATCACCAGATTGGATTGGAAATTCACTCTTGACGCAATATACAAGGGATATCCATCAACTAGTAAGAAGAATAATTTGATAAGGCAGAAAAGGATCGAATGGTTTGTTATTCCATTGCCGCAATTACCTTGCTCATAATATTGTACGATCTCCGGTGGCCGGGCCCTGGTCCATAAGCGCTTGAAATCAAAGCGACGACCATTTCCTTTTCAGGTATAATAACCAGGTGATTTCCTCCATTACCAGAGGCAAAGAGGTAGTTCACTTCGTTTTCACCAAAAGTTCGGTTGGATTGGTACCAAAGGTTCACATAATGGTCAGCAAATGGATTATCCTCAGATAAATCAAAAACCGGTGAGGATAATTCATCCAGATAGGCTGGGGATACAATCTGTTCTCCCTTCCATTTTCCTTCATTGGTGATCAGGACCCCGAGTTTAGCAAAATCCAGGGCGGTAAGGTAGATATTGCCTGCCGCACCTGTCTGATTTGATTCATTGGTATACCAGTAGTATTGTTTGATTCCCAAAGGTGCAAATACCTTCTTATCCGCATAGTCCCTCAGACTCACTCCCGTTAGTTCTTCGATAACCGCTCCGATTAAGACGGCATTGATGTCGGCATAGACCCAACGTTTTCCAGGCTTTCCATCAAGGGGGACATTTAGAATGACTTCTTTCCAATCATCCAGCGCTATCCAATTGACGGCATGCCCAGTAGTTCGTGAGTCGTCCGTATCGGCATCCAGACCTGAGGACATGTTTAATAAATGCCGGAGTGTAATGGATCGATAATCCTCATTGATTGTTGGGTACTTGTCTTTTGGAAAAAATGAATAGATATCCTGATCCAGGCTTTCTATTAATCCATCATTCATTGCGACCCCCAGGAGGAGGGAGGTGATGCTTTTTCCGGCCGAACGGACGTCATGGACAGTGTTTCTCCAATAGGTACTAAAGTATTCCTCAATAACAATCTGATTGTTTTTGATCACTACCAGACCTCTAAAATCATTCGGGGGTGTGGCATGAATTAAATCCAAAAGATTCTGAATAGAATCACGATTAAAACCGGCTTTTTCCAGTGTGGCAAACGGTAATTCAGGGATTGATTTTCTTAGTTTATCTGGTTGAGCAAATACCTCAGACAATGAACAAAGTAGAAGAATGGCGATAAGAGAATAATTCAAGTTGGCTCTCATGAAATTGTTATGTTGAATGCTATATTAAACCCTGGGAGTGCCACAATGGTTACCGTTATTTATTAATTGAATCGATTAGGAACAGGTGTGTTTCATTTAGGAACAAATATATCGCTATCAGATTATCATAAATCATTCATTATCAACACATTACTATTTTGGCAAGACCTTGGTTTAAGAAAATCCAAAACGTAAAACATGAATTATTTACTGATAGCAATAGTATCCTTCCTGGTTCCCATACAGAATGAGATGATTACCAGTGACCATCTGAAGGTTTTTGAAGGTGATTGGAATGGAACCTTGACATACCTGAATTACGGTGATGACGAAACTCTGGTTGATCTTTCATTTACCATGCAGGCGGTATTTGATGGCAAATCATTGGATTTCGATTACTTCTATGATGAAGGAGATGGAAGGATTGAGAAACGAACTGGAAAATTCAGTTTGAAGGGAGAAGACATTCAGTTCAATGGAAAATGGCAGGTAGAGGAAGTGTTGATTGAGAGTCTGGATCGTTGGCAGCTACAACTAAGTAGTAAAGGCAAGGACAATAATCGGAAGGCAGCATTCAAGCAATCAGTTCTGGTCACACCAAACAGGATTGAAGTGGTGAAGAATGTGAAATACCTGGATACGGACGGCGATTATTTCATGCGAAATCGGCACGTTTTTACTCGGTAAGGTTTAGGGTTCTCGCAAGATTTTTTCCATTTTCTTTCCCTTAGCGAGTTCGTCTACAAGTTTGTCGAGGTATCGGCACTGCTGGGTTGTTGGGTTTTGAATTTCCTCCACACGATAACCGCATATGACTCCTTTAATCAGCCCGGCATTTGGATTTAATGTCGCCTGTTTAAAGAAATCTTCAAAGTTCGTTTTATCCGAAATATGCTTTTCCAAGTGGGCCTGGTTGTATCCGGTTAACCATTCAATTACCGTATGAAGCTCGTCCACTGTTCTGCCTTTTTTCTCCACTTTGGTAACATAATGAGGGTAAACTGAGGCGAAAGACATCATCGCTATTCGTTCATCGTGGTGGCTCGTATCTGTCATTGTGGTACTCAATTTTGTTGGTATGAAGGTAGCGTAATAAACAAAATTTTGAAAATATGACGAATGGTTAAAGGATCGCTTTTGCAGGGATACTAATATCCCTGATCTCGTTGATTCTTTTATTCTTTAATGGTAAGATCAAAGAATACTTTGCCTGAACGATTTAACACTTTAAATAGGATCATGTCTTCGGTTTGTATAGCTCGTTGACATGGTCTTTATCATTCAAGTCACGTTCTTCTTATAAAATTCGATCATGATTTCAGCCAGTTCTTCCCCTTTTTCTTCCTGGATAAAGTGCCCGGCTTCCAGTAGCTGGTGATTTTGTCCCTGGGCACCGGGTACTATCTTTTGGAAGATCATTTCTGCCCCTTTCATGATTCTATCTTCTGTTCCAAAAACGGTAAGAAATGGTTTGTTGAATTCCCCCAATTTGCCCCAAGCCTCGATATTCTTCAGGGCCTCGGGGTCATTAGATTCTATTGGAACCAATGTAGGGAACATGCGAGCTCCAGCCTTGTATTCCTCGGAGGGAAAAGGTGCGTTGTAGGCGGCAATTACCTCATCGCTTAACTCCTGGACGGTGCCGGAATCAAGGACTCTGCCAATATCAAACTCCGGGGAACTTTGAGAGAAATCTCTCCATTTCATAAAACTTTCGGGCATCTTAATATTTCCGGTTGGTAATGTAGTATTTGAAGCTACGACCATAGAAAACCGTTCTTCCATGTCGGCAACAACTCGCAAACCTGCAAGTCCTCCCCAATCCTGGCAGAACAGGACAATATTCTCCAGATCAAGTTTTTCGATTAAGAATCGTATCCAATTCAGATGATTCTGATAGCTATAGTCTGACTTATTTACCGGTTTATCTGATTTACCAAAACCAATCAGATCCGGTGCGACAACCCGGAAACCATTATTAGAAAGGATTGGAATCATTTTTCGGTATAAAAATGACCAACTGGGTTCGCCATGAAGGAGCAGAGCGACCGGTTTACTTTTATCTCCTTCATCCAGGTAATGCATTCTTAAACCTTCAACTGTATTAATGTAGTTCGGTGCGAAGGGGTAGTCAGGTAGTTGGTCAAACCTATCTTCAGGTGTTCGTATCGCTTCCATGATTCATGTTTGTTGGATCAATAAAGGTAATTCAAGTCAGTTAGGAATCAACTTAGTTGCCTAGCTGGAGCACGTACTCCAACTGACTATCCGATAGACCTAATACATCCTTCTTGCTTTTCCGTAGGATAATATCCGGGATTACTCCTCTTCGAGTGTCACCACCGGACACTTTCAATTTCATTGTCCAGGCAGGATAGGTAACTCCAATTCCGGAATAAGGTAATGTGAAGCTTACCCTCCAACGACCGTCCACGTCCTCAAAAGCACCCCCTGATTCAGTGCCTATGATTGTGCCTGAGTGCTGGGATTTTATCAGACTGAGAAAAATACTGGTTGCCGATCGGGATCCGCCACTTGAAAGAATAAATACTTCACCTGAAAAACCAATTTTCTCTTTTGGTGTGAAGGTTTTTAAGACTTCGTTATCCTGAAGGTAGTACCCCGAATCTGTCTCATTATAATCCTTTTTTGAAAACCGTAGAGTTGCAGCATTTGGAAGTTTATTTGTGAAATCGAAATCCAGGGTTTTAGCCTTTAGATACTTGTATATTTTGAAATCTTCAGCGGTAAAATAAGTGAGTAACTCTGCAGCTATAATTTCTTCACCTCCTCGATTGGTTCGGACATCAATAATGAGTTTTTCAACGTTCTTTTCTGCCAATTCCTTAAAAACGGATTCAAAATATTTAAGATAATCTCTAACTCTTTTTCCTACTACCCAATACGCGAAAGTTGTTACTGTCAATATAGCCGTTTTATTAGGCTCATCAATTGTAAGTGAATAGGGTGGATCATTCTCTGGTGGAAACAATGGAAATTTTCGTTCGATTGTGGCATGGCTACCCATGATAGTAGCTTGTTTCTCAATGTCATTTTCGTCATCCCGAAATTTTATAACGAACTCCTTATCTGAATCCAGGAATAGATAGTAAGCCATGGCAAAATTATTCTCGTAAGAGAGAATCGTTTTAAGAGCCGCATTGCTTAATGCTGATTTATAGCCCGTTGCCTTCTCCATTTTTTCCAGCAAGGAAGGGATTGAAAGTCCATTAATAGACAGGATTTCGTTCCCAATTAAATGATTGTCATCGGACTTTTCACAACCTGTAATGACTAATAGACTATCGGTAACCCAAACATTGAAAGGAAGTAAGGCCGCATTACTGAGATTATCAAGAATTACTTTTGATGGAAGCACGCCGCTATGCCCTTCTCGAATCAGAGCCTCAACTTCAGAAAGCATTCTGAAGAATTCCAGATGGGTGGTTCCCTGTTCAACTTGATGCTGAATCGAGTCAAAGGTTTTGTCAAATTGGTCCCTGGAGCTGAATCGGTAAAGGTTTGGGTGAGTTTCAGTTAGGGCCTTTTTGAATATCTCAAAATCCTCTTGAAAACCAGACTGGGCATCTGCGTAATAACTGGAAAGGAGGAGGCAAACTATGATGCTATTTTTTAACATAATGAACCCAAATTGATTTTGAATACCAATGTCTCCAGGAGCTTTTTCATTTAGTAAATCTAATTCAGTGACGGATGTCCTTTTGCTTTTTTGCCCAGCCCAATGAATTTAATGTCTGAGTAGTAGGCTTCTTCAGTTTCCGGATTTACTCCCTTAAGAAACTCCGGGATAGTGCCAAAACGTGTTTCTTTGTCCCACAATACCTGCTCATGGCCGGCATTTCCAATGACCACATGGATTGCCTGACTAAATCCTTTCATCGTTTCCTCTACCTGATCGACCGGGGTTCTGCAGTCCAAATCGCCACTTAGAAATAACGTTGGAATATCGGATTTCAGGGGGATAGAGGAATCGAATGATAGTTTATCCGTAGGCCAATAATCTTTGGCCGCTGAAAAGGGGAAGTTTACAACATTCCCGAATATACTCTCCTCGGCCTCTTTGGTGATTGTCTGCCACCTTGTCTCTCCCGCACCGGATGCCAGTTGCTGGTTAATTCCGTTTCCTGGAATAGCCAGGCTGAAGACTATCCTTTTTTGAGCAAACCATTTCAACATGCTGTAGTCCCCTTGATCAATTGTGTGTAGTAACCTCGGTATAATCGGGATATCAGAATAGTCATCAATGTCCAGTCTCAAAATCAGAGCCAGACCGAAGGCACCAATTGAAAGAGGCATTTCCTCCCCTGAGATCGGATTAGTGACATTTACTGTTGCTGGGTTATCTTCAAGCTTTGTCATTACCCGGTTCACCAGTTGGGTGAAGTCTGGAATAGACTTACTAAGATTCTTGTCTAAGGCTACCATTCCCGCCAACATTTCTATATGATCGTCCAGGTATCTTGGGTAATTAAAGGCCTGGTTCGGGGCATCTGCGCCAGCGAGAATGGCTTTACTGACCCTCCCGGGGAAAAGCTTCATCACGGTCATACCAATGTGTGTACCATAACTGAAACCATAGATTATAAATTGATCCAGATTCAGTGCATAGGCAAGGTCATTAACATCATTCGCGTGTTCTTCAATAGAATAACCATTTACATCTATTCCCCGATTCTTAAAGTCAACTAACGAGGCTTCTACCATTTTAGCATAATGATCATTAGAGGCTTCTTCTGTGACAAAAAACTCACTTGGGAAGGGTCCGTCCCATACATAGATTAAGGATTCATCGGTAGTTCCACGTTGGTCGATGAAGATTAAGTCAGACACTTCCAATAGTTCCACCCAGTAAGTCAGTTCTTCAGGATCCTCGGCAATCCATGTACTTGGACTTCCTCCACCTTCGAGATAGATAACCGGATCGACCGGGTTGTCAGATAAGCTTTTTAATCTCACATATTTAATTCGGATGGTTCTGCTTTGAGGGTTTTGACGGTTTTCAGGCACTTCGAGATACCCGATTTCCCCGGATATCTCAAGCTCATTTTCGGTTAGAAAAATACGTTCTTCAACATCCTTCAATTGACCGAAGCCTTTGATAAATAGCAAAAGGATAGCAATACAAGTAAGGGAAAAATTTCTCATGTCATTTCGTTTTCGACAAAAGTGAATTCTAACTCATGATCTCGGAAATCGAAAGAGTCTCATATGGCTATGTGAGACCTTTTAGGCCTCAGATTGGATGAATTCGGAGGGGGTCATCCCAGTCTCTTTCTTAAAAATGCGATAGAAAGAGGCTTTTGAGCTGAATCCAACTTCTTTACCCAAACCCAATATTGAGTATTTGCTGCTCTCCGGTTTTATAGCAATTTGCTTGAATGCGGCAACTCTGTATTGGTTGATAAGGTCATTGAAGTTTGTATGCAGGGTGTCATTGATCAGCGTAGATACGCTGTTTATTGGCCAACCAAGATGCCCGGCCAGTCTGGCTAAAGTAATCGAAGGGTCTTCGTAAAGCTTATCCCTTTCAAGTGCATTTATGATCTCCTTCTTTTTTGAATCCAGTTCATCTTCGGATATTTTGAATTTAGCTATCCTGTCGCGGTAGTTCCGGAGCACGTTTGAATATCGAGTCAGGTAGAGGTAGCCAAGAATGAAAATGAACAATGCGGTCATGGTCTGTAAGGGTCGATAGATCAGATGTGAATTATCATCAAACGCCTCGATAAATAGTAAACTAATTGGTACCGTAAGTGCAAAAAACAGGATAATTGATGACCATGAGATGATTAGTGTATATAACCATTTTTTGACTTCATTGAATTCCTTTAATAACGGTCTGGTATCCGCTAATTCTTTGTATATCATGTAGGTGTAAATGGCTAGAATGATCATTCCGATAAAAGCTACTATAAGCGCAATTCCCTGGATCAAAGGAATATTGCTGTAGGCCCAATCGAGATTTGCTCTTATCCAAAGAAAGGCAAATGTGAAAAACAGGACATCGAATACCAATGATGGAAGAAAGTGGAGTAGATCCTTCGTACTAAATTTTCTACTAGGGTCTTTTATATGTTTGATATGTAGATAAGCTAGCGGCCCGTATGACATCGTGAACTCCATCGGGATTGGAAATTTGGAATTGAATGCCTGGATGGATTGCTCTAACACCAGGTGAAGCAAGGCCAGAGTGAAAAATAGTATGATTATGCCGAAGTAAGTATTGGGTTTATTTGGAGGGCGTTTAAGAAAAATAAATCCGGATACCAGAAATCCCTGAAATACTGCAAAAAGAAGATAGAAATTCCATGAGGAAAGAGATGTATCAATCATTCTAACCTACTGGATTTTGGTGCATATTATTACGCCGGTAGACCATTCCATTTTGGTGAGGTTTAGATTCTCCCTGGACTCCAAATCAGCAATTAACCGCTCCGCCTTTTCCGCATGACCTTCCGGCCAGTTGGTCTGTGGTGTCATATCATCAATAACGTATAGTCCGCCGACTTTTAGCAGCTCCAGAGTTGCGTCCAGGTCGCTATACTTGCCTGGCCAGGCATCGGCAAAGATTAAGTCAAAAGGTTTTCCATTATAGTTCTGTATCCACTCCGCTGCATCCTGACAAATGAGTTGAACTCTAGGATCTTCCTTAAAAAAGTTAGAGACTATATCTATCAATTTTTGATCATTGTCTACACTGATAAGCGAAGAGTTTGGATCAAGACCAGCTATCATCCAGGAAAGAGATAGGCCAATCCCGGTTCCTAATTCCAGCACATTCGCATTTGGCTTTGATGATATAAGGGTTTTAAGTAATGTGCCTATATAAACATCGGAAGGCATGGTAAATCCAATCTCCTGGCAGATGTCCTGAAGTTTTTTGTACGATTCTGGCGTATCTAAAATATTTTGCTGATTCATAGATGAGTCGTTTATTCCTTCAAGCCTTGCAGCTCTGCCCACTCCGTCCAGGATCCGTCGTAAACGGCAAGGTTGTCATTGCCAGCGATTACACTTGCTAACAAGATGATGCACGCAGTCAATCCGGAGCCACAACTGAAGGCTAATGGTTCTTTTTGGTCATTACTATGTCTAAAGATAACCTCAAGTTCTTCCTTGCTCTTAAAGCAGCCATTTTCCAAGACGTCCTGGTATGGGATGTTGATAGACCCGGGGATATGACCACTTTGTAGTCCTTTCCTGGGTTCCTTCTCTGTACCCTTGAATCGTCCTTCTGATCGTGCATCCGTAATCGTATATTTCTTTGCCGCCAGGTTATCCAGGATATCCTCATATTTCAGACAGAGAGTTTCGTCGAAAGAGGCCGAAAAATCTCCTGATGGATAGTTATCTGTTGTGAGGTCGGTCATGTTAAAACCCATTTCATTCCATTTTGGGAGACCTCCGTCCAATACAAATACATCTTTGTGCCCCATAGCATTAAACATCCACCAAACCCTGGGGCTCGAGTAGATTCCCAGGGAATCAAAGACAACTATGGTCGACGAATTTTTTATTCCAAGTTCTCTGCATCCCTTTTCAAACTGGTCAGCGGAAGGTAATGTATTCGGGAATTCGGCATCAGGATCGGAGAAGTCCCTTTTTAGATCAAAAAACCTCGCTCCTGGAATAGTCTTTCCCTGCAGTTCGGATGCTTTTCCATCGACTGTAGACCCTAGACTGGCATCAAGGATGACCAGATCTTTATTGTTGAGATTTTCATTTAGCCAATTTACTGTTACGATGGTGTTCATATTCGTTCCTTTAATCCCTTTAGTAACTGATGCACATGATTGTTTCTCCAACGTTCACAGGAGGGGTTCCTATTTTGTATAGAATTATTCCCCCATGTGGTGCATTTAATTCCAGGAGTACTTTTCCAAATTCATCTTCAATCGTTCCAACTATTTCGCCTGGTTTTATTAGATCTCCAGACTTCTTTTCACTGAAAAATATACCCTGATGTTCAGACCTCAAATATACTTGCTGACTAAGCCTAATTGGGTTCTCCACGATCTCTGGCTTACCCGGATACATATCCATTTCCATCAGCATATTGAATATCCCTATCCGTATACTGGTAACCGCTTCTTCCTGTACATTTCCAAGCTTGCCGGCTTCTATGCTTAGTCCGGTTTTACCATCTTGTACCGCTTGCTTGAATGCATACTTTGCGGGTTCATCTTCTTTGAGGTTGTAGCCGTAAGAAACGATATAATTGAATCCACTTACCTCTGATAGTTTTTTTGCTAGTGCGGTCTGTTCTGGTCTGTCCTTATTGTTGTAATAACAAACAAATGGCAATAAGTCTTCACCGGCATCTCCTCCGTGAATATCCAGAAATACATCGGTGACAGAAATTATTGAGTCCGTCATAAATCTCGCAATTCTTTCAGTAACACTACCTGTTGATTTACCTGGGAATGTTCGATTTAGATTTATATCATCTTGTGGATTGACAAAGGGTGATCTTCCAAAAAATGACGAAATATTGGCAATGGGAATGACGATTAAGGTTCCGGAGACCTGTGTCGGGTCAATCTCTTTCATCATCGATTGAACCGCCACAATCGGAGGATATTCGAATCCATGTACACCCCCGACAATAGTAAAAACCGGGCCTTCGTTATTTCCTTTTATAATCGAAATTGGTATATGTGTTGTGTTGCCCATCTCATCGGAAATTTCCTTTCGGAGATCCAGTCTTGTTCCATTTTTAATCTGATTGAAGGAATCTGTAAATCCTGTTTGAGCAATCGAACTCGAGGAAAGTATGATCGCAGTAAGGAACAATTGAAACCGGATTGAATTGGCGTCTAACATTGATTGAATATTTCGGTGAACACTAAGGTATTCGATTACCCTCAAGGGTCAAAAATGTATTGCTTTTCGTAAGCGATAAAGCCTTCAATTATTGATTTTCTTATAAACGTTCATGTCACATTTATTCGTGACCATTCGTGAAAAAGGCCCTATCAGCAGTATTAAAGGGCTTTTTACAGGACTATGCTCTACCTCTGCATCGAAAATGAACCTTAATTACTTACAACCATGAAGAATTTTATAACAAATTTCTCAGTGGTCTTTCTGACGCTCATAAGCACCATGGTTTATGGACAAGAAGATTCACAGATATACGAGCTCTCGTTGGAAGAGCTAATGAACTTGGAGATATTTTCTGCTTCAAAAAAGAGTGAGAACTCTTTTGACGCTCCTCTTTCATCTTCAGTAATAACTGGTGATGAAATTATGAAATCCGGAGCGAATTCCATTGCGGAAGCTTTACGATTGGCACCTGGAATTATTGTACGAGAAAAAGTTAATGGAAATTATGATGTCCATTTACGAGGATTTGATAACACGCCAAACGGGACAGGATATGATGATGCTCAAAATCTCATTTCCCTGGTGATGATTGATGGAAGAATTGTGTTCAACTATTTGAACGGGGGAACAATCTGGAATTCTTTGCCAATAGATATCAATGATGTTGATCGCATTGAAGTAGTAAGAGGTCCTGCTTCGGCATTGTACGGACCAAATGCGATGACTGGTGTTATTAACATCATCACTAAATCAGGTAATTCTGATAATCCAGGTCTTATAGCCAGAACGAATGTTTCAACTGGAACGGTTGGGACTACTTTGGCAAATGCAAACCTTGGCTATCAAACAGATAAGGTTTATGGAGCTGTATCCTTTAACCTACAGCAAAGGGACAGGTACACTGACGAATACTATTTGATGGCTGATCAGTCATATTCCGAACTTCCGGAGTCTACAGTTAGCTTTATATCCGGTCCGATTAATGACTTATCAGGTAGATATCCCAATCAGTCTCTTTCGATGGACAAGTACGGCATTAACGCATTTGTAGAATACGAGCTCAATGATGATATAGATTTTATTTTGAGTGGAGGATTCCAGGATGCTGAGGGGCAATATGTATTTAATGATAATGGCTATACACCATTGTCTTACAACTTTGTAAGCTCAAATTATGTAGACTTTAAGTCGAAAATTTACGGATTCAATGTGCACTTGAATAACATTAATGGCGATCAAGAGATTTTGAACCCCGCCAGGAACGGAAACATTCCTTACAACACTTTCAATGCAAATGTGGAGTACGACATCGAACTAGGAGATTTATTAATCCGTCCTGGTGTCAGTTACATAAATTCGGATTACCAGTGGAAACCATCGATCAGCGAAACACAAATGACGATTAGTTCAGCCTCGCTTAGAGCTGACTACAATACAGGAAAAATCAGGTTTATTGGAGCTCTTCGTGGGGATTCTTATAACAAACCGGATGACATTTATTTCTCAGGACAATTAACCGGTCTGTACAACTTTAATGATAAGAACCTCTTAAGAATGGTTTACAGTCGGTCAAATGCTGCCCCATTTATTACTCGAATGTATTTGAGCATTGAGCAACAAATTCCGAATGCGGCTGGGTTTAGATTTACAGGGAATCCTGATATGAAATTGCAGACCATGGAAATGGTAGAACTGGGATATCGAAGAAAAGTGATGGATAACCTTTATGCAGACCTTGAGGTATTCCATATGTCATCGAGCGATTACAATGAGATTCAATTTGCGGGCGTAACCGTTGAAGGAACTCCACCAATTCCATTTACGACTTTCCAATACCAGAATATTGATCTAAGAAGCCGTCAATTTGGAACCAGCTTTTCATTGAATTATGTGCCAAAGGACAATCTACAGATTAAGGCCTTTGTCACTGTTCAAGAGACTACACTTGAAAATTACAGCCTTGATCCAACTGATGCTTCGGATGACTCTAAACAGCACCTTGGTACACCAGGTTTTTATGGTGGGTTTTACGCCGACTATTCTCCACTTTCAAAATTGCGAATCAATTTGAATGGTTATTTCATGGGAGAAAGTACACTTGACAGACAGGATGAAGAGATTACTTTCCCAGTGACTACGAGTGTAGTTTTTGATGACAAGATGGATGCACAATTCATCTTAAATGCGAAAGTTTCTTACGAGGTGGTATCAAATCTTCAGACTTTCGTGAATGCGAGAAACCTGACAACCAGTGGTAATCAGTTTGGATTTACCGATGACATAGGACAACTATTCCTTTTTGGACTTTCATACAACTTCCAGGGAAGATAATTGACTTTAGATTGGGTGCGGTTTTGTCAGCGCACCCAATTTCTTAGTTTTTAAGAGTTTTCACCTAAACCGCTGAATGCCCAATGAAGTGAACTGGGCAGGGGTTCTTTATCTATAATTACTTTCCAGTTATATCGTATTTCCTCTCCAACTCTTCCCAACCTGGCTTTTGGATTTCTTTTATTACACCCACATTAATCAAGTCAAAATAGGGGTGATCCTTAGGGAATATGAAGCTCTGATAATTTTCGTGAAGTGCGAAAGGTAGTAGTTTCACTTTTTCTCCTAGAGATAGTCGATTGATATAGTATTGCAAGACCGTGCGATCGTGCAACAGCACATCGTTTTCTTTTTTAGCCAATGCCCGCAATCCTAATATTGGTGTGTTATACGATTGGTGAATGTTTATACCTTCGTGAAGTAAATACGATTCACTACTTGTTGCTCTGATTGCTGAAATATGATCAACCAATTGAATATCATCTGCGGTTTCAATGTCGGTTTGCAATCTACTGATCGTAAGCGTGGAGGCAATGCTTGCTGTAAAGCTGGAAATGATAATTACGGCGGTAAACATCCAAATAATGGCTATGGCCTTTCCCAGGTTTGACTTGGGTGCTTTATCACCATAACCTACGGTTGTCATCGTAACCGCAGACCACCAAAGTCCGTCAAAGAGACCAAGTATACCCGGGCGGAATTGAAACTTATTCTTATTTCTTTCCACTAACCAAAGAAAGAAACCAAAGACAAAAATGATTAATGCCAGTAGAAGGATAATTTCAAGAAAAGCCAAGGAGAAAATGTTACGAACAAAAACGCTAAGAGTAGAGCGGTTAATGGCAGGGATTGCAACTCCTATGCTGCTTATCAGAAATGGTTGGGTCATGTCGAATTTCCCCACTCTTAACTCATTTACCTCGGTTGGGTTTATGGCGATATCAATTTCCTGGTATTCTAGTCTCTTAAGAATTCCTACAAAGTCTGAGTACTCTTTGTAACGAAAAGGGATAAGGGATTGCTCTGCAACATTTTCCCAAAGCTCGATGCTAAGACCCTCATAGGCATTTTCATTTGTTCGGATGACGAAAGGGGGGTCGTGATAAATACCTACGATTAATGTATCCGGTGAATCACTTTCACACATACCGAGGACGGAAAGTAAGATGAATAATAAAGAATAAACTCCTTTTTCCATCATGCGGTCTTTGTTAATTCCTGGTCAATAGAGGTCTGAATAAATTGTGCAAGCACTCGAAACATGATCAGATCATTATTGTCAAAATCATTCTTCCTTGTGCTGTACGCACATAAAGCAACGGGTTGATCGTTTTCTAAAGTAAATGGAATGAATATCAACGACTGAAAGCGATAAACTCCTTTTTCTTCAATATACTGGGGGTGCTCGCTCTCGAAGTCCTTTATCAGGACTTCTTTGTTATTGGCCATTGACCAACAGGTCAAACTTGTTTTGGTATTAAATGCTTTGGTTCTAAATGTATATCCACTCCGCTCCTGATCGGAATACCCGCGGTGAATGATTTCGTCGTTTTCGATGAATGCAATTTCAAATGCATTGATATCATCACATCGAGTAACTGCCATGGCCATGGCCGCAATGATGTCATTCCAGGTAGCATGTGCAGGTATGTCTTTAATGAACAATTCAAGGGTTTGAATATTAGAACTGGCATTGTTCAGAGCCTTTCGCTGGACTTCAAATTCGTGATCCTTTTTGATCAGTAAGGCTTCTTTACTTGCCAGTTTCTCATTCGAATGCTTCAGTATCGCTTGCAACTTTCCGACTCTATTTTGTATGTAGAACCGGAAGTAGTATGTCGCAATAAATATGAAAATCGTGACTGATATATAAACAAACCAGGATTGTAGATACCATGGCAGATATATATTCAACGGGATCTCTGAAGGAACACTCCATTGATACCCTCCCGGTTGTTTTGCCCGTATTTCCAGCATGTAGTCTCCTGTAATCTCCTCTGTGATTTTTAATGTATTATTTTTCCCATTTGATAGCCAGATTTTTTCTTCTAAGTCTATTTTCCGTTCATTTTCAGCAGATAGCCTGTACTGATATTGAACATTTTCTGCTGGAAAAGTCAGGTTTGTAAACATTAGGGTTAGCATCTCACCGGAGGCGATTTTCAATTCAGCTGCTTCGAACGCATTCTCATTATCCTTACCAATTATGACCTTTCTGATACGTGGTGAGTTGGAATAGGGTAAATTTTCCGCTGAAATTCTGGAATACACCAGCCCTTCCGGTGTACCTGCCCATAACCGCCCATGTTTATCGGTGGTTAAACATCGGTAGGCGTTGATAACTGATGGCAAGCCTTCCTGCTCGCCAAGGGCTGTAGAAATATTGTCTTGATGAAAAACAAGGCCTTTTGTTGCTGTGGCAATCCAGATATTGTCATTGGAATAATGGGTAACTCCTCTGACTTCCTCTTGATCTAACAAGTCATTTCTTACAAGCGTTATCATTTCTGAATCATAATGCAGTAATCCGTCCGTGGTTGCCAACCAGACTATTCCCCTATCATCAATGGTAAGATCGTGAGCCTCGAAATTCATTATCGGTTCAAACGGAAGTTCCGGGCTGATATTAAGAAATCGATCATTCACTGGATCGTACTGGTATAAGTAACTTCCTTCACCGATTCCTGCTGCATATATTTCTCCTCGAGAGCTTTCTTTAATTGCTAAAACCCTACTCGAAAAACCTTTATTTTCATCGTAGTAGTGGATTTCACCGACACTGTCAATCATTGCAATTCCGATGATGGGTTTATTCAGAGGTGCCTGACAAAACCAGATGTTGCCCTTTGTATCCGGATACAAAGAGAAGATGGACTCTCCTCGCTCATGTAAAGAATATTTTCTGACCAACCTTTGATCCTTGTATTTCAATAATTCGACCGATGGAGTGCTGGTCGATACCCATATGTGTCCAGTTTTAGCTTGTGCTACCGAATTGACAGTTTGGTTATTTAGAATTGTTTTGGCTGTAAATTCTTCTTTTTCAGGAGAGATTTCATAGAGGTAGTTCATTGGTACCCATACTTTTTCCTGAATTCCTATAGCAATTCCAATTGGATTATTCATTGGGAGATTCCTCACCGTTTTGAAAAAACGTTGTTGAAGCAGCCAAAGTCCTGTTTCTGAGCAGATCCAGATTTTGTCGTTATCCGAAAGGCTATCAGTTGTGATGTAGATATCATTAATGCGACCGAAATTCAGTTGTTCGACTCGGTGAGCTTCATTTGCTCCATAAATAGCAGAAGGAGTGGCCTCAAGTGTTTCCAATTTGATCAGCTTACCTTGCTCTGTGCCAACTACTATATGATCCCAGTGATCAGCATCAATAGCTGTAATTCTATCATTGTTCATCGATATGGTTCTCTTCAATATCAATATATCGCCTACTATTTCGTAAATGCGTAGTTGATCACTGCCAATAAGAAGGTGATTATCATGGATGAATAGGGCAAGACCGTCTTTAATTTCCAGTTCTTTGTCGAATGAGTCGTTCTCTTCATTGTACTGAAATAAGCCGTCTATCGGACTTAGAATCCAGATTCTTCCATCCTTGTCTTCCTCTATTGAAATATGCTGACTACTCGTGGACTTAGAAAAGGGAAAAGACTTTAACGATTCATCTTGATATTTGCTTACACCATGGTTGGATTCACTTATCCAAATCCGATTGCTTGAATCGATATGAAATCCATTGGGATAGAAAAGAGGCGAATTATCTCCGTCTATGTTGGACTTAAGAACTGTTCTGACCCTTGGATTTGAATCAAGATCATCTACCGAGAGTAGGCCTACGTCATTGATGAAATACAATTCATTTTTTGATCCTTCGATTTGGTATATAAAATTGCTCTTGGTCTGAAGGCTATAGTTAGTAAACTCTATTCCGTCAAATTGAAACAACCCATGATCACTTCCAACCCAGAGGAATCCTTCCTGGTCTTGGACGATACTTAAGGCAAGATCGAATGGAGCCCCTGATTCAGAGTTGTACTGGGTGTAAGCGTACTGTTGTGCCGGTAGTTGAATGCAGGCACAGCAACAATAAAAAAAAAGAATCGACCTGTTCAATTTCCTTTCGTATCTCTATCTAATTTAATGAAAAATCAGGGGATTACTTTCGTAGTAGTGCTGATTGACCCCAGATGATGACACTTGAAAAGGAGGAGAATTTTGGGAATCAGCAGTTAAACTGGTAGTTTTAAAATGCCCCTAACCCAACTGACCATGTTAGATCTGATAATTGTTCTTCTTTTCATCGCTTATGCGATCTACTCCGGATTTAAATCAAAGAATGAGGCGGGTCAGGACCTGGTCCAGTATTTCCTTGCCGGAAAATCACTGAAAGGGTGGAAGGCCGGAGTTAGTATGGCGGCAACCCAGTTTGCTGCCGATACACCACTATTGGTCACTGGATTGATTGCTACGGGAGGAATTTTCCTCATATGGAGATTATGGATATATGGAATTGCTTTCCTCCTAATGGCCTTTTTATTCAGCACCACATGGCGACGAGCTGGTGTGATAACCGACGCAGAACTTGTAAACATCCGGTATAGTGGTAAAGGATTAACCGCCTTGAGGGTTTTAAAGTCTGTCTATTACGGGACTATGATCAACTGTACCGTGATGGCTATGGTGTTAGTGGCCGCTATGAGGATTGCGGAAATCTTTTTACCATGGAATGAGTGGTTGCCAGTAGGTATGTACCAGCTTTTCTACAGCGCCATTGAATCTTCTGGTCTTACAATCAGTAGTGCTACAGCAGGCATGGATCCCGTGATGCAAACCACCAATAACCTGATTAGTATTTTTATCATACTAGGTTTCACCACACTTTATTCAACCACCGGAGGATTGAGAAGTGTGGTTGCCACAGATGTAACCCAGTTTGGTTTTGCGATGGTCGGTATTTTATTCTACGCTGGTTATGTTCTTTATTCCGCTGGAGGATTTGGCAGTATTGTAACCAAGGTAGAGACTCTTTATGGAGCAGAAAAATCTGCACAGATGCTCTCTTTCTCTCCGGGAGCCGGAGACTTGCTGATGCCCTTCCTGATTATTATTGGATTACAGTGGCTATTTCAGATGAATAGTGACGGTACCGGTTATCTCGCTCAACGGATGATGGCTTGTCAGACTGACAGGGACGCAAGGATTGCGGGACTGACGTTCACCTGGCTGCAAGTATTTGTCCGAAGTCTAATTTGGCTAATTATTGGTGTTGGAATCCTGGTTGTGTACCCGTTTGATCTGTCGGAAGCATCAGGTCCGACTTTCGCCGCTAACCGGGAGATGTTGTTTGTGACTGGAATCAATGATTTGCTACCAGTTGGAATTAGGGGAATCATGCTAACCGGGTTGCTGGGTGCCCTGGCATCTACTCTCGATACACATTTGAACTGGGGATCCAGCTACTGGAGTAACGATATTTATCGAGAGTTGATTTGTAAGAAATGGCTGAAACGGGAAAGCAATAGCTCGGAGCTCGTTTGGGTGGCTCGCTTCTCGAATATTCTTATCCTGTTGATTTCACTTACTATTATGTTTAATCTCGGCTCTATTCAGCAGGCATGGACAATTTCCTTATTATTTGGAGCGGGAATGGGATCGGTGTTGATCTTAAGATGGCTTTGGGAGAGAATAAACCTCTATGCGGAGATAGCCGCGATGGCCACATCTCTCATTTGTGCACCGTTAATTCTTGTTTATGTGGAATCGGATTGGCTGCAGTTATTATTAATGTCCTTGGCCTCTACAGCCGTTGTAGTTATCGTCTCGTTGGTTACGGCCAGGACCTCAGATGAGCAACTGGATGAATTCTATAAAAGGGTACAACCATCTGGTTTTTGGTCAAGTACTGCCAGTCGCTGTGGTGAAGATGCCAATCTTCCATCCAGAAAACTACTCGCAGCAATGAAGGATGCAGGGATAACGGCCATTTCACTATTTACCTTGCTGGTTGGCTTTGGTAAATTGATGTTCAGACCATCAGACGAGAGCTTATGGCTACCCCTTATCCTGATATTGGTAGGGTTAGCGCTAATTCCGGCTTGCCTGAAAGCACTCAATCGACAGGTCCAATGAATTGTCTTATTCCCTTTTACCGACTTCAACTCGGATGAATTCAGGTAAATAGCGAGGAGTACATCCCTTCGCTACAACTTCGTCTTTGTACAAACCTGTCTTTTCACCAAGTGTGATGCATCGATTACGGTGTTCTTCGTCATATATACCTATCCACGCCGCGGTGAAATTCATAGCCCATTGAACCTCTGGTTCTTCCTTAGATATTTTTGTCTCAATTGATGAGAGAAGATCCGGAGTATTAGCTGGCGGATTTTGACCGGTCCAACGTAGGCGAGCCTGATAGTACCAGAATGTCCGTCTTTGAAGGGGAGAAGGACTGTTTTGCCAGGTTTCCATTAGCGCGATGGTATTCTTGTCCTTCATGAGTTGGTTAGCCATCAACCACTCCATCAATAAGTTCCTTTCGTCTGCAGGATGAATCTGCATATCCGAATCCATTTGATTGATTAGATCCTGTGTCAGTAATTTTTTATCAAGAATCAGGACTGCCAATTGCCTAGGTAAGAGCTTTTGGGTTGACCAGAGCTCAAGTGCTAAATCATGATCCTTTTTGATCTCTCTGGCTAGCTTCTTGATATCTCCGAGTTTATAGGATTCCTTATTGATGGTTTCGTAAATGGTTAGTGCTTTTGGTGATAGGTCATTCATAATCCTGGTCAATTATCTTAGAAAACCTCGACGGAAACCTTACGAAATTTAGCGATTTCTTTTTTTCACAGAAAGATTTACTTAAGCATGGGAGCCACGGCGATATATTCCATAGCTCCCAATTGAGACTGGTTATCTTTTGATTCGTTTTTATAGTGTATTTGAGATTGCTTCTGCTTCTTTTTTTAGATCCTGCGCGAATTTCTCAAAGCTTTCATCAAAGGGAGGAATGTACTTTGCATACATGGGAAACATGAGACCTCCGATTTTTTCAACCATTGAGAATCGAACACCTTCGGGGATTTTACTTAGAGTATATGTTCTATCCCCCTTGCTATCTCCCCAAACCAGTCTTTGCTCGGGTACCATTTCCTTTACTTTCAGTTTGAAGACACGTTTTTCATCGAGTGTGGACTTCAATCTAATTCTTGAACCCGGTTCGATTTCACCATCCAGCGAGACTACGGTCGAATTCCACCTTGGGAAGTCAGCAGCATTTGTCAATAGCGTCCAGATAATGGAAACGTCAGAACTGATGTCAATGCTTACTGATGTTTCGCGACTGAAGGTTTTTTTGGTTGTAGTTGCCACACCGTTCTGGGCGGAAGTAGGAAGAGTACTCATGATTAAAATAATTAGTGTTAGATATTTCATTTTGTTTCATTTGAACCTTTGACGATTGAAAGAAACAAAACGATAGGATGTACTCTATTTTTTTTCAAGAAGCTTTTCCATCACCTGTTTATTGTGTGCCAGATGATGTAGCTGTAGTTCGGCTGCATCGGATTCAAACGGGTCTATTCCTTGCAAAATTTGCATTCGTAGATCAAACAGATCTTCCTTAGATCGAGAATCTGCGTCTTTCACCATCTGAATTTTTACCGCCTCTTCCTGGGCATCTTGATCAGGATTAAAAATTCCATTCAATTCCGTACATTGATGGCAGACTCCTTCTTTGTTGATCAATGAACATCGATGGTCAAATACCTCCATCATTTTCTGTCTACCCTGATGAAGATAATACTTTACCATGGCTTCGGTAAGTTCCAGGATCGTCGCGATCTCCTTAATCTGAAATGTGTAGACTTCCTTAAGAAAAACCACCAGTTGCTGCTCCAATGGGAGTGATTTGGACACACAAGTAAAGCAGAAAGCAATGTGCTCCTTGATTTCAAAGTTTCCTTGTGGAGAGGTTTGGCGGATGGTCATGGCTTCCTGAAAGAACTGCTTATTTGACAGGGCTGCCTCTTTACAGATATCTGTCACGTTTTCGGGCCACCGCTTTTTGGAACGTAATAGGTCTCTGGCAAGGTTATAGGCGATTGTGAACACCCAGGTTTTTACAGAAGACTCTTCTTTAAAGGTTGATAGTTTATCACTAGCCCTAATGAATGTATCATGAACCAGGTCTTCCGCGTCTTCCACACTTGTGGTTATGCGCAGTAAATAGGATTTTAATTGTGAACGAAATGATTCGAATTCATTGAGAAAGCTGAGTTGATTCATCACATTTCTTTTCGTCATTTCCTACAAGCGCATTCGTAATGTTCATTCAAATAGTCTATCGTATTCATACTCAATCGTTCAAGAGTTAATAAGTCGACATCTGAAAGTCGCTTGACGTAAATGCATGCTTTTCCCATTGTAAACTTTCCCAAGGACTCTAATAGTTTATTACTCTCTTCTGTGTTGGAATAAACATATAAAGAGAAGGCAGCTTTTCTTGGTGAAAACCCAATAAGGGCCGCATTACCTTCATGACCGCTCTTGTAGACATAATGGTAGCTGCCAAATCCGATGATGGATGGACCCCACATCCGCGCTTCAAATCCTGACCATTTTTTCATCAATTCAATCAAATGAAAGGATTCTTCTTTTTTCCATTCCTCGGTGACATAAGTGTTGATGAATTCGGCAACACTATTATCGTTTTCCGAAGTCTTATTCTTGGTCATATCGTTGTTCGATTACGGTGAATTCGGATTTTAATAACAATTAGATTTTGGGCTAATCAGTGATAACCCAATTTCAAAGATTACATTAAGTCTTTGAGTTTTCCTATTTCGAAAACCGCTTAGCTAAAGATACAACTATTTGATTTTGTAGTTGATTAGATATTGAGGTGTAGCTTCATTCCCTCATGAGAGGCCTGGAATCCTATTTCTTTATAGAATTCCAGAGCATCTGGCCGTTTTTTATCAGTAGTCAACTGTATAACGTGTGCTTTTCGCTCCTTAGCCCTTCTGATAACCCAGTTGATCAGTTCTCTTCCTATCCCTCTATCTCGAAAATCTTTCCTTACTCTTACTGCCTCTACTTGGGCTCTAATTCCTCCTTTGTAGGTAAGGTATTGAATAAAGGTAATTTGCAATGTTCCAACAATGGCATGGTCGTCATTTTCGGCGACAATCAATTCTTGATTCGGATCAACAATAATTTTCTCGAAGGCCTTTACATACTGCAATGGTAAGGGTATCTGATTGTTTTCCCTGGTTTGTCCAAGGACATCATCGGCAAGCATGTCAACAATAGATCCCAGGTCTTCAATGGTCGCTTTTCTAAATACCATTTCAGTTGAATTTTTTCCAGTACGTCACTTTGTCGTCACCTTCTTTCCAGAAGTCCCTAATAACCGCTTCTTGTTGATAACCGAGCTTTTCATAGAAGCGTCGGCTAGATTCAAACTCTTCCATTCCGGAAGTATCGACAATTAGTAGCCTATGACCTTTACTTCGCAAATGCTCCTCGAGGAAATACATCATTTCAGTACCAATGCCTTTAGACTGAATGTCACTTTGAACGCCAATTGCATATAAATTATATGTGCCCTCTGTTAGCCTTTCGGGAGCGCAAAAACCAATGGAAATTGGCTTTTGGTTCTCCACTGCTGTGAACCATATTTCCTCCGATTCTTGGTTATTAAGGTAATCTGCAATCAGGTCTTCAAGCATATCAGAGGGGAATAACTCAATTGAGTCCAAGACTCTCTTTAAATGAGGTATATCATCGGGCTTCACAAGTCTTATTTCTTCTGTCATTGCGATATTCTTCTATTAAAAAATGATTAATGCGTAACTAGAGAATTAGTTTCATCTGGTCCTCTCGAAAATATTTGCCTTTCCATTTGATGGCGTTTTCTTCGGAAGCGAAGGTTTTGAATCCTAAGCTCTCATAGAGATATTTAGCCTTTGCATTGGCTGGGACCACCGTCAGATTAATCTGTTCGATACCCTCTATCGAACGGACGCGTTCTATTATTTCTATGATGATCTTTTTTGCTATTCCCTTACCCCGAAAGCCAGGATCTACATATAGTTTGAACAGCACACCTTTATGCCTAAGTTTTCTCCTGTTATGTCCATCCCTGGTAAAACTCGCTACACCAACAAGCCTATCCTGATCAAAAGCGCCCAGAGTAAAACTCTCAATTGAGTCTAATGTCGGAAATCCCTCCAATTCCTCGTCTTCAGGTGAAATCCTGAAGCTTTCTTCATCTTCCATAAGCCCTCGAACAATCAACTTTTTGTAACTATCAAGGTGCTCTGAGCGAATCTCCTGAATTTTCACATTCATCTGGCTTCCTATTCTCTTTACCAATTTTCAATCAAGGTACCCCTAATCCTTCACACACCTCACGCAGTGACCTATGGATTTTAAGTAATTGAGTGATTGAACTTCAGGAAACGGACTGTTTATAAATGGTGTCCAGGCGGCAACAGATCCTTCAACTCCGTCGGGTGCCCATATTTCCCCGGGTGTGCTTTCTGTACTACTCCACCAATACGCAAATTGATTAGGAATAGAGACTGATTCACAGTTGATGGAGGGAGATGGTAAGGCATTAAAACCGATTTCATCTATTCCGGGACTGACTTCACCCAGGTTAAAATTGCTCCAGTAAGTTGTGTCTGTCGAACGTAGACTTACCGCCGAGGTTTCCGATCCAATGTAGTCAAAAAGCTCTTCCCATTCTTCTCGAGTCGGAATATGCCAACCATTTGGACAAATACCCTGGATTCTGTTGTTGCTTTCACTTTCTGCGTGGTTATTAGTGGCTGCCGCCCAAGTATACGATACTTGAGAAGACAGTTGGTCGGTATTTCCAATCGATTCAGGTAGATCAAAGACGAACTCCGGTATTTTGTAATAAAAGCTAGCTTCAAAGTCATATAAATCACAATACCCATCAGGAGCTCTATTCAGAGGTGTTCCATCTTCATAGGTGGTAACTCGTAAGTTTTCGGCCATCCAAACCTGATTTCCGATTTCCACCGTTTTATAACTATTGCCGTCAATATCAATCAATTCTTCATCTCGGATTTCTTCATCTGAACAAGAAAGCAGTGATGCTAAAAGGCATGTGATAAATGTTACAAGTAATTGCCTTGTTACCACTGGAGATAATTAATCAATGAATGTATTAAAATAATTGGATCTGAACTTAAGGGTTGATTAACCTGACTTCATCAGCGACCTCGAAAGTCATCAAATCTTCACCGGCATAAAAAACACCGGTATAGAGATTTTTCATAGTATCATTCAACGTTTTCGATTCGGCACCAAGGTGATAAGCTACAGCTACTTTTGGTTTCACTGCATCAAACACTTTAGCGGCAACCTCTGGAAGCGTATGCGTTTTTCCTAACCTCATTAACCACTCCTTGTTAAAAATGCGAGTTTCATGGAATATCTCGTGTACCAATAAATCAGTACCCATGGCATATTTGATCAGATTGTCGGAATACCCGGTGTCTCCGGATATGACTACCGATTTTGATCCATAATCGATCCTAAATCCATATGCCGGTTCCTCACTATGATCAACTTCGAAAGCTGTGATTATTAACTTTCCATCTTCGAAAATGGTACCCTCCTGGTAAAATTCTGTTACCTCGAATCCAGGTTTAGATTCTGCCAACCCCCAAGCGTCAATAATTCCCTTGTAGGTGAGCTCCAAGCCATTTGTCATCTCAGCTAAACCTTTAGGGCCGTACGTTTTTAAAGGTTCTTGTCGGTGTCCATTGGTCTTGTGATAACTGGATAGCCAGACATCCGGAAAACCCAAAACATGGTCGCCATGAAGATGGGTAAAGAAGACCGCAGTGATATCGGCCAACTGCAAACCGTGCTTGTCAATGTTTACACTAATACCTCTACCCGCATCGAATATAAGCTTCTGGTCCGCTACTTCTACAAGTACGCAAGGTCCCATGCGGTTGGCATCAACCGGGGGTGCACCTGTACCGATTAAAGTAACGATAATTCTATCTTCAACCTGATTGTCATGATTTAAACCAAAGGACGAGGTAGAATGATATAAAATGAAGAACATTAGAATTGTGGAAAACCTCATCTGTTTACAGTGAATTGATGGCATTACCAATATTTCATACAAAATATAAAATCGGCTGTAATCTACAAGAGGCAAAGTGGACTCTTAAGGTTACAGCCGATTGTGATGAGGATGAAGCTTGATCGCGAGTCTATCGAATCGCCATCTGCCTGATTGAATCTCCTGGATGAATAGTTATTTCCAGCGATTGGTATTCTTCACCAATCATTCCCAGGTCAATTTCCTTCGAGTTTTTCAGGTGTTTATCGAAAAAGGCAGTAGTCAGTCGATTAACTACCTCAATTCCTAAATAAGGGTCGATTTCTCCAGTTCCTGCAAGTGCGGGCACAGGGATCATAAAAGGAATGTCCATGAAATTCGGATGTCCCGATTTCAATAGTTTGGTTTCATAAAAGTAGTTTGTGCTTTTGTTGATATATACATGGGAGTTGATATCCTCATGATCGGCCGGCCAATCTGCTGAAATGTAGAGAAATGGAATTTGGTATGTAGTATCTATTAGATTACCCCATGTGATACCGTCAATGTTCGCCGCAGCTTTCACGCGATCATCCATCAATGGTACTTTTCCAGCAGATCCACCCCCGTTCGAGTGACCGAAAACACCAAGTTGCTCCAGGTTCATTTTTCCGGTCAAGGATCCGGTATCATTCCAGGTTTCAAGTAAGTCAATGGTGTAGATCATATCTTTGGCCCATCGGTTCATTGACTCGCTCTCATAAAAATTTCTCACTGCGTCACTTACGATGGGATGTCTTTCCTCGTAGCTAAGTCCATCTTTAAAAGCAGCTCTGAGAGGCGTGATGTTTTCCATGGCATTAGCTGATATTTCTCGTTGAAAATCATAGTCGAAATAGCGTTGATCTCCATCAGGGAAAGTCACCCCAAGGCTTTCATAGGTGTGATTCATGTTGATGATGATATAACCCTGGCTTGCCAATTCGGTTAACATGGCATAGTAACCCGTCGCTTTCGAACCATATCCATGAGAAAAGATTAGGACGGGAAATGACCCATCAGCAATTGGGATACCTGGATAAACATGGGTATTGACCCGATCGAGATAGTTCAGAGCGGTGGCTGGAAGACCATATTTGGTTGCAAAACCCGCTCGACCAGCGGGGTCAACGTAGCGATCGCTGGCTAATCCCGAAATATCCGCATTGCTGGGATACCATATTTTGTACATCAGTTCCCGCTTATCTGATGGATCTTTTGTTATCACTTCATCTAATGTCGTTTCAACATATCTGGATTCTGTGCCTACATTGAAAGCGCCCTGTGGTTCGGGCAGTGTAAACACAGGTAGGAGACTGGAGAGTACCCATCCAAAAAAGGCAAGAATTACTATACCTGTAAACCCTAAGATTCTCAAGAAAGAAATCTTTGCAGGCTTGGAAATGTTCACTGCTTTTATTCTCCAAGCAAGAATCGGCAAGAGTAAATATGCTGGTATCATTTGCCATCTCCATCCTTCAATTATGAAATGAAGTCCGGCGACTATGGCAAGCACAATGATGACGTAGTTTGAATTAATCCGTTTTAATAACGGTCTTTTAATGAACGGAAGAACCGTTACAGAAAGTAAAAGAATGATTTCGAAAGTTCTCATAAAAGTCAATTTCCTGTTGTGAAAGAATTTTTATACAAAGCTTGCTCTGAGCTCCTTCACCCACAATGTTGAATACACCTGTTGGCGTGTCGTTTGTCGATTATTGTGAGCTATTGGTGCCTGAGACCAGGATACTGAACTAACCTAAAGCAAAATCCACCGCGCTTTCTGCGTGGATCCTGGTGGTATCAAAAACGGGAATACTTGCATCTCCAGACTGGATCAAGAGCGGAATTTCAGTACAGCCTAGAATTACTCCTTCGGCACCCTCTTGGATGGATTTTTCAATTACACCCTGGTATTCGATTTTTGAGTCCTGAATAATACTTCCCTGCACCAATTCCTCATAAATGATTCGATGCACCGATTGTCTATCGGGTTCGTTTGGAATGATTACTTCGATATCAAACTGCCGTTTAAGGATTTCCTTGTAAAAATCTTTCTCCATCGTGAAGCTGGTTCCGAGTAATAGAACCTTACCAATGCCTTGTTGCTTGATCTGTTGCCCGGTAGCCTGGGCAATATGAAGAAATGGGATATTGATGCTGTCAACTATTGCCTTCTCGCAGAGGTGCATAGTATTGGTGCAGAGAACTACAATGTCGGCACCTGCATTCTCAAGATTGATCGCCGCCTCAGCCATCATCTGGTTCAACGATTGCCAGTCGTTATCATGCTGTAATTCTTCAATTTCCGAAAAATTCACAGATTCCATTACGCACTTTGCGGAATGAAATCCACCCAGTCGACTTTTAACCGTTTCATTGATTATTCGATAGTAAACCAGTGAGGATTCCCAACTCATCCCACCGATTAGACCAATTTTCTTCATTACTTTTCAATGATTCTGATATACATATTCCCTTAAGCTGGATGGTTATTACCACTTGGCAGCTTGATCGTTACTGTGGTTCCGATATCCTCTTCTGACTTAAACTCCATTTCGCCTTTATGCTCCTTGATTATAGTGTAGGTAATAGATAAACCTAATCCTGTTCCGTGCCCCGGATCTTTAGTCGTAAAAAAAGGGTCCGTGACTTTTGATAGGTCTTCCTTATTTATTCCAATTCCATCGTCAGAAATACAGACAACAATAAATTGATCTGACCAATCTGTTTGAATTGAGATAGTACCAGACTCCTTTATGGCTTGGATGGAATTCATTAATAGATTCACAAAAACCTGATGTAGTTTTCCTTTATCCCCAAGTATCAATTTTCCTTCCTTCGTAAATTGCTTTACTACTTTAATTCTTGGTTCATACTGCTTGCTTAACATCAAAAGGGCATTATCAATTACCTCATGAATATCACACTCTTCTTCAAAATGGTCGTGGCTTCTACTGAACTGCGTTAAACCACTTACAATGCTACTTGCCCTATCCAAACCCAACTCTAAATAATTAAGAGTTGTATCTATGGATTCATCTTTTGGTAATTCCTTCTGAAAGTATTGTCTTAGCGTTATAAGGCTTCCATTGATAAAATTCAAAGGGTTATTTAGCTCATGAGCTACGCCGGAAGTGAGGATGCCAAGCGAAGCCATTTTTTCTGACTGAACAAGCCTGGACTGGGCCTCTTTCAAGTCTTGTAAGGCAGAATTTAATTCCCGATTCTTTTTATCGATGATCGAAGTTTTTCGGGATAATTCATCATTTGCGACAGTGAGTTCTTTGTTGGTATTAGTTAATAATTGGGTCTTTTCATCTACCAAATTTTGGAGATTATTGCGATGAGACTCCAGTTCGATCTGCATCGCTTTCTTTTCCGTAATATCGTAGAAAATGCCTTCGATACCTTGAATAATTCCTTCACCATTTTGAATTAGTGTTGCGTTTGTTTCAATGGTAATAATCCTATTGTCCGAAGTTTGGAAGGATGACTGGAAAAGCTCTACATTTCCATTTTCCGTGACTTGCTTCCAAAAATCAGTTTCTTCGAGAGGATCATTAAAAAAGAGTGAGAAGTTGTTACCCAACAAGTCACTCTCTTTGTAACCTGTAATCCGGCTTACGGAAGGACTAACAATGACAATCCTCCGATTCTCGTCTAATTTGTAAAATCCTCCAAACAGATTATTTACGATGCTACGGTATAGCAATTCACTTTCCGAAAGTCTTTTTTGGGCGAGCTCCAACGCCTTATTTTGCCTTTCTTTTATCCTGGAATCTTTCAAGGCATTTTCAATTGCCCGATCTGCAAATTTGGTGGCAAAAAAAAGGATTAATGTTATCAGAATTATAGTGACCGAAAAGAACAATTGTGCTTCATCGAGTTTTTCAGTTTGAGTCTCGTCATAATTGTCCTTGATGTGAAAATATACTTGAAAACTACTTAAGAAGATCACCAATCCTGTGATCAGAAGTATTCTTCGAGAGGCGAAAAATGAAGCAAAAACTAACAACGTAATTGCCAAATAGAACTCCTCAGAATATTTAGTCACTAATGTATCGCCATCGAAATAGTTGATAACGATTGCTACGATGACTAGACATCCGATTGAGAAAATGTTGCCTGCCTTTTTAAATCCATGATTCTTATGGTAAAACAAGGTTATAACAACGAAAACTTGAGCAACTGGAATAAAGTAGTCGGATACAGAAAAATCTGGTTTGGGGAATAAGGCTTGATAGAGTAAAATAAACAGCAGGATAAATGCACAAATCATGAAAAAGATGAATGCCTGTGATTTCTGCCGTTCTAGCGGACTTTGTTGATGCTTCGGCGTAAAGTACTTAATCATTTACCGTACAGTAATAACGATTTTGTATCCAAAAATCAATCATTCCCCCTATATAGGAATAATCTTGGAGAATCTCCAAAACAAAACGGAATTCATTATTGATTCAGCCACTCTTTGAACTCGCCCACTCTTTCCCTGGCCACAATCATTTCTTCTGAGTCGAATCCTTCGACTTTGATTTTGAGGCGGCTATTGGAAAAGGTTATGATATCGCTGATCGCGTCCATATTAACAATAAACTTCCTACTGATCCTGAAAAAGAGTTCAGGATCCAGAAGTTCGTCAAGTTGATCCAGTGTAAAATCTAACAGATAGTTTGTGCCGGATTGAGTGTGATTCCAGGTGGCCTTATCTCTGCTATAAATGACCATCGATTCCTTGGTGGGGATGGTCTTCAGATGTTCTCCTACTTTAATCACAAAGCGCTCTTTATACTTTTTTTGGTTGTCCTGGATTAGAGACAATAATACGGATGTATCTGGGGGTGTCACCTGGTTCGCTCTGAATTTCGCAAGCGCTTGCTGTAGTTCCTCGGGGACAATTGGTTTTAACAAGTAGTCAAGAGCGTTTACTCTAAATGCATCAATCGCGTACTGATCATAAGCCGTTGTGAATATTATTGGGAACTTGACTTCAACTTCTTTAAGGATTTCAAAGCTTTTTCCATCTGCTAGTTGAATATCAAAAAATGCCAATTCCGGGTGTGTGTTGTTTTTGAGCCACTCGATGCTTGACCGGACTGAATCAAGATGGGCAATGACATCGTAGTTCTCTTCCATATCCGATAACAAATGAGTAAGTCTATCCGCGGCTATGCCTTCATCTTCAATTATCAGTACTTTCATTCTTCCAGGGTTAAGAGCGGTATACGAACAATGAATTGATTTTCCAGTTCTTCAACTTCAACCGGATTATCAGTCAGCATTTCATAGCGTAATCGAATATTGCTTAATCCAACACCACTGCTTTCCATTTTATCCAGAAGAAGTCTGTTTATGTTATTTGAAACGGCTATCGTTTCTCCTGAACGTTCAATAGTTATATCTAACTTTCTGTCCTTTGAGATCTCATTATGTTTGATGCAATTCTCTATTAGCATCTGCAGTGCCACCGGAGGTACAACAAGGTTACCCGGAATGTCATTAAGATTTTTGAAGTGGACATTTATGTTTTCACCAAAACGTATTTTGTTGAGGTAGACGAACGATTTCAAGAAGTCCAGTTCCTCTTCGAGGGGGACGACCTCATCATTTTGATGATCAAGGATGTATCTATATACCTGCGAGAGTTTTTGTATAAATTCTACAGCTTTTTGTTGATTGTCGTAAACAAGAGTTGAGAGAGCATTCAGACTATTGAATAGGAAATGAGGGTTTACCTGGTTACGTAGCGATTCAAATTTCGATTTCAGTCCCTCTGCCTTTAAACGTTCCACTTTCGTGGCAGCATCCCGCCATTCAAAGAGAAATGCCTTCCCATGGCCCCACAATGACATCACTAAGGTTATACCAAAAGGTAAAATGTAGATGGTCCAACCCTGATTCGTCCAAACATCGGAAAAAGAAAAGTCAAAGTAGAACTCAACCTGAACAAACAAAATCACTGTTGCGGCGGTAAGGGTAAATGTGACCATTACGATAACACCGATGATTGTTCGTTTTACCGGAGCTTCGAGCCAGGACCACCTCTCATCGATTTTATCAATTAGATAGCTGTTTCCATTTGCAAGAATGGTCCAATAGCAGAATGATAGGACCATGGTCTCAAGCACTTCCGGGAAATCCCGAGCTGAAAAAGCATTTCGCTCAATTATTAAAGCCAATAACAGGGAGCCTGATAGCGGTACAGTAATCCAATTATTTATTTTTTTTGTGATGGATATGTTCATCCTTATGCAAGTTAAAAGGATCGGATGGAACATCCGATCCAGGGATATAGCTTCTAGTTTTCCACCGAATTACACATGCCTTTGTATTGACCAATCATGTTTTGTCCCCATTGAGGAGCTAAAGGAGATATTGCATTGTGGTTTTCGAAAAGATATTCTGCCCGTGAGACGAGTGCACAGGGTTCGCTGATCGGTGTCCCGAAGAACTGTGCAGTTCCTATTTGCATTTGAGCCATAAATAAGGTGGCTCGAGGGTTCTCAGGATCAAGTGCCATGGCTTTTCCGAATGACTCCATCACCTTCGGAGTTAAGGTTTGACCACGTGTTGCGGGGTCTACAGAGACTTTCATCATGTCTACAAATCCCTGGAGAGCAATAATTTCGGAATTGTTCGGAGAGATTTCGGTCGCCAGATTCAAGGCACCATGCGCTCTATCCAGTATTTCGTCTTTCTCAGCCGGGTTTTCAACACGAAAACTCTTAAAAACATGAGTAAGTGCTTCGTAATACCGAGGCTCCCATTTCCCGGCTTCCACTTGAGCAATACGGGAGAATTTATTGGTGAGTTGATCAAATTCCGTTGCTTCTTTAGCCTGGTATATCTGGGCAATCGAAGTTGACATTGTTTGTTCGTAATTACCCTGGGCTAATCCATTGATCGCTAATAGGGCCAACAAAAGAGTTAATTTAACAGTTTTCATATTATTTTAAATAACGGTATTTATAAATTTTGTAAGTTGTTCTTTGAGCGATCCTTAGTCAGGGTAATAAATACCCCGACGAAAAGAAATCGTTTAGCCGGTTGTGTTATCGGCTGAGAATCGTAAAAGCCATCAATTCCCGGTTCAGATTCAAATTGGTATCCAAATACATTGTATCGGCCAAGAAGATTAGTAGCTGACAAATAAAGAATGAGATTTGGTCTGGGTAGGTAAGCCAGGTTCATACTAAGATCCATGAAGTCTTTGGTTACTCCTCCATTGAATTTGATTTCGTTTGGGTCGTTGAATGGACGTCCGGAGTTATATCGAAAAGTCGCCCCGATCTGTGATTTAAGTATGCTGAAAAATCTCTTATATACTACTGATAAATTGTGCCTGGAAGAAAAATTAGGAGTCGTTCTCACAGGGAAATTCAGGTGATCACGTTCGGTGTCAAGGAAGGAGTAGGTAATCCAGAAATCTGTGTTTTTCAAGGTTGTATTATCCCGAAAGAAAAGGTCAATCCCCTGAGCATATCCGTTTCCCAGATTGGTATAAGAGAGAGGATTGAATTCATTAGTGAATTTGACAAGGTCGTCATACTGTTTCCGGTAGATCTCTGCTCTCAGCGTTCTACCATCTTTAATTCTTTGATAGCTTATCATATAATGATCTGCTGTCTCAAAAGAGGGTTGTGTAGAACGTATCAGGATACCTTCACCAGGTTGTTGATGAAACTTCCCGAAAGCTGCAGAGATCTGGGCGTTTTCACCTGTTTTGTATGCCATGGAAAGCCTGGGAGAGAGTAAACTTTCTTGATAGAGGGAATAATTGGAAAATCGTAGTCCAGCTCTTAATGTCAGACTGTTTGTGATGTACACGTCATTTTCAAGAAAGCCGGCAGTAATGTTCGAGGTATAGCCTGATATTCCAGGTTCATTATTGACCATGACGACGTCCTCATTGTGTTTGAGGGACATGAATTCACCGCCAACTTTGATCGTTAGATTTTTAATATCGGTTGTATAGAAAGTTTTCGCATGTGCGGATTCTTGAACATCATCCACTTGAATCTCGTTGAACTGAATGTCTTCCTGCATATCGCCATAGCTTCCACCCAGATATACCATTCCGGATTCACCTACAGTCTGCCGGTAACTTGTATTGACATACAGATTCCGATTCGTCAAATTGATATAGTCTGGTGTTGGATTGTTGATAGAAGGGGAGAACAATGCCATTGAATTCTCATCAAGATTCGCATACACTTTAAGCATGTTATTCTTACCAACTTTTTGTCTTAACATGAAAGTGCCGGCTGTAGAAGTAGATCCCTTTTCCCAATCGTATTCCTGTTTTACTATATTATTATAAGGGCTGAGATTAGTATGTTGTATTTGACCGTAAACCGACCCATTCTCCCATTTTTGAGTGTGTGCAATATCAGCTCCCACACTCATGAGCGAAATCTCCGTTCGGGTTTCTGGTGGAAGGTCATTTGAAGTCAATGAGATGACTGATGAAAGTGCCTGTCCGAATTCTGCAGAGTATCCGCCAGTGCTAAAAAATGTTCCTTTGAAAAGGAAAGGTGAGAATCGACTTCTGGTAGGAATTCCGTCAGGTGATGCTGCAAAGAAATTACTTACTAAGGCCCCATCGATGTAGGCCTGTGTTTCGTTTGCAGTCCCACCCCGAACAAAAAGCCTTCCTGATTCTCCATTAGTTGTAGTTCCAGGTAATGTATTTAGGGCTCCGGTGATGTCGGCTGTACCTCCGGCTGTCATGGCGATGTCTACGGATTTGAGAACCACGACCTTCTTTTCATCACTTGCTTCGAAACTTCCGGCCGTGATGGTTACACCCGTCATTCGGTTGACTTCTTCCGTCATTTGTAACGATAGATCCGAGGTCTGTCCAACTGAAATGGGGATTTCTATCACTTCAAAACCAATGAAACTAGCCGTCAGAATCTGCTCACCTACAAGATCCGTGGTAAACGAAAATCGTCCATCAATATCTGTGGATGCACCGTCATAGGAGCCCTTCAGGTAGACGTTGACTCCTAGTAATGGTTCTCCTTTCGAATCGGTGACAGTACCATTTATTTGGGCCATCGAAAGGAAGGCAACTAATATGCCTAGTATGGTTAAGAGTGTTTTTCGCATGATCTTTTGATTATCATGCTTCAAAATTCAAGGTCCAGTCATTGGATTAATATTTTTTCAGGACGAACTGTCGGAAAAGGTTGACGAATTGTTATGAGTGTGGATTGGAGTAATGCCTTGAAGTAGATTCAGTTCCTGTTTAGGGATTCAGCCCGACTGATTATGTCCTGATAGACTTGCTTACCCTCCTGGCTTACACTCAGAACTTCTTCTCTCTGGCTCTCCGTTTCGAAAAGGGCTTTGGATTCAACCCACCCGGAAAGACGATCAATGGTTTTTATGAACTTTCTTGCAGGCTTGGCATAACCTGCTGGTCTTGCATCGAAGTTGATGTACACAGGATTTGAATGGGCTCCCTCACACCGGACTGCCAGCCATCCGGAATCGTCCACAATGATGGCTGTATTTTCTTCCTGAGTTTTTGAAATCACTTCCCCGTTAAAGATAATTTCAATCGGGAGATTTCCATCAGGTACAGATGCAACTGCTTCAACCTCAAGTTCAAGCAAATCGTTACTCGCTTCAATGGTGCTTCCAGGAAGTTCTCCATTTACTTTGAAGAATAACATGGGTCCGGTTGTAATAAAACTTTTACCCGCTTGCAGACCAGCTATCCAATTCTCTACTGTAAAGTCTTTGTCTTCAAGGTTCACATATACCCTGGGAGTGTCTTTAATGAACCAGTCGGGTCCGGCTGTAGCAGCGATTTTGAAGCCACAGTTTAGCAAATCATACCATACAGACAGATTACCACCATTCCCCATGATCTCGGCGAGGTGCACTTTACCCAAGGCTACATCGATAGGCATTTCAAATCCTGTGGAAGGCCAACCGGTTTGGATACCGCCTCTTTTATACTCAGTGAAGTTGCCAAAATGAGCCGCAATGGTAGTTGCTCCCTGATCTAGTGCCTGGTCCAGGATGCTAGAATTGGATGGATAATCAGGACCTCCCAGTTCTCCAAGAGCACCCGTACTGATGGGTTGAATTAGTGATTGGAGTCCTAGAAAAGCCAGATGACCATAAGGATTATTTCGGAACTCCTCCCCGTAGATAATGAGGTGCTGCTTGGTGCTAAACGTCTCACGTGTTCCCATTGGGTATTCGTCAGCATATATGGCATGTGTTTCCCATTCCCCTTTAAGAGTCAGTATGGCGGATACGTGCAGGTCTTCCGCTTGTGAGACGAGAGGCCCGTATCGCGAGAATTGTATTGGAATACCCAGATCGGTTGTGTGAATATGTGTTTGTCCTGAGTACCATCCCAGTGCAGGCATGTCAATCCAACGCTCAAGCGCGACCTCTACTTTTCCATTTTCAGGAACTGTGAAGGAGGCAGGAAGGTACTCGAAACCATGATGAATCCATCCCGATTTTCCGGTTGGATCAACACCCAGTTTGGTCTCTCCTTTTAAATAAAAATAGGGCCCCGGTTGATATTCCCATAATGGTGTTCTCCAGCCCCAATCGAAAGCGTCCCTGCCTACTCCTAGAGCATAGCCCTCCAATGGAGTCCAATAGTCATTGCCTTCCTCATCTTTGACCATAACTCTGGTGGCAATGGACTTTCCAGTTTGCTCATCGCTGATAAAGAAAGAGATTGAATATGTGAACGGATAAACAGGTTTCTCCTCTTGATTTTCCCCAGCAGAAAGAGCCACTCGCGTAACTGACTCAGCCGGAAGCAGCCGGAAAGGGTTATTCATCGAAGGAATACCGGTGAGATTAATTTCTACTGATATTAAGTTCGATTTATTATTGCCAATAGTTAGTTTATTAGTCGATTCCTTTTCCTCCAAAGGTGCAAGAATAACAAAAGAATAACGGGATGATTTTGGCGAAAGAGTGACCTCAGTATTCCAAAACAGTATTTCGTCATTAGGGCTTGAAAACATTGAGGCTAACACCTCGGAATCGCTCTTATTTTTGATTTCAATTAGTAGTAGTTTTCTGTGTCCTTTCTGGACTTCTTGTATGCTTTTTTCCGAATCTACCGAAAACCCGTTTTCATCGTAGGTAAAAAGAATTGCGGGAGATTTAGTAATTGATTCAGCGAAATATGCTCGACAATCTTCCAACAATTGTTTCTGTTTTGCTCTGGTTCTACTCACTTGATCAAAAACCACATCTGCATTTATAGTTAAATCCTCCACGTCTGTGAGATCCCGAATTTTCCAGGATGACGCACGGAGCGATTGCCAGTTTTCAAACAGACTATTCGCTTTCGGATCATCCAATCGTAATAATTGAATGGCCATTAGGTAGTCATTTAGCTCATGAAGGATGGGGTCGGAGTGTCCATCATGTCCATAGACCGGGTTAATTGCTACTGCCATCAGAAACAGAAAAGCAAAAATTTGGACTCTTCTTACCTTTCTGGATCCTTTGGATTTTGTAACAGGTTTCTTCATTTATTCCTAAATAGGAAAATGCATTTATACTAAAAATAAGCTATTTGAGGGGTTTGCGCTTATTGAGATTCGCATTCTTCCAAATGCTCCATGTTTGCCGGGACCTTTATCACATTTTGGAAATGATCAAAGGCCAAGGCAAGTCTTTCCTTAGCAGTTGTAGACATACCATTACGTAAACCCCACTCTTCACCAGAAATCGCTAACAGGTGAACAACGGGTAGGGCACCGTAAATATCATGGCAAAGCTGTAGAACTACTGAAGGATGCAGTGCATGTGTCGTGTACGTAAAATCGCTGGCAGGTTGAAGAATTTCCTCTTTAAATCCATTCCTATGTGAGGTGTGGGAAGCATCAACAAACCACACCTCGTTGTAGTGGGATATCAATTCTGCGTCTTCTATTTGTAATTGATATCTGTATTGGACTTCCAGACTGACGTCGTTTTGAAGCATATCTACAAATGCCCAGCCTAAACCATCATCTGCGCGCCCAATGTTACCGATGCCAATTACCAGTGTTTTTGTCATCAGTTGGTTATGGTTTTTATGAGCTCGTTATTTGCGTTATACAGCTCGGCCTGCAATGGCATTTTACCCAAAGCTTGAGTAGCACAACTCAAACATGGGTCATAAGCCCGAATGGCTACCTCAATTTGATTCAGCATACCTTCGGTGATGGTGCCCTGTTCTGAAAGAACGTCATTTGCCACCTTACGAACACTGCGATTCATCGCTTCGTTGTTATGGGTGGTCGAGACAATCAAGTTACACTTTTCAATCATACCTTTACCATCTACCTGGTAATGGTGGATTAAAGTACCTCTTGGTGCTTCAATGATTCCAATTCCCTCGTTTCGAGGTTTACCTTCCCGTCTTAAGTCATCGCTCAGAATATCATCGTCATCAAGGAGCTCCTTCATCAATTCCGCACAATGCAGAACTTCAATTAATCTCGCCCAGTGTGTGTGCATGGTGTGATTGTTAACCGTTACACCATTGAGCTCAAAAAATGCTTGTCTTTCCCGTTCAGCCAAAGGTGTAGTGATACGATCACAAACATTCAATCGGGCAAGCGGACCGACTCGATTCCATCCATTTTCCTGTCCTAAGTCTTTCAGATAAGGGAATTTCATGTATGACCATCTTTCTACATGCTCTGAAAAGTACTTGTGGTAGTCGTCCGTTGGGATATCGTTTAAAGTGATATTTCCCTCGGGGTCAATGGCTCGTAATGCACCGTGATACAATTCAAGGTTTCCATTACCGGATACCATTCCGAGATGACCCGAAGGATGGCTGGCAAAGGTGTCCATGAAAGATTTGTGTTCCTCGTGATAACCCTTAATGAAATCGATGATCTCCTGCGACCATTCGATCATGGTATCTATGTTCGGAATATCTTTATTATTTAGGAAGTACTCTCTCTCTTCCGGGGTAAAGGTTCGATAAACACCCCCGGGTACGCAGGCTGTACCGTGTATTTTTTTACCGGCAATTGCTTTGATGATTTCCTGGCCAAATTTCCTCATCAGGATTCCTTTTCGCGCCAGTTCTTTATTTTCTACAGCCACCGCTACAACATTCCTTTTTAGTGCTGGAGCATCCACACCAAAGAGCAAATCAGGTGAAGCCAGGTAAAAGAAATGAAGGGAATGAGACTGGAAGAGTTGTCCGTAATGAAGGAGCCTCCGGAGTTTTTTTGCGGGTTCAGAAAGATTTGATGGATCGATCCCAACCAACTGGTCTATGGCTTTGGCAGCAGCGAGGTGATGGCTTACCGGGCAAATGCCGCACAAGCGCTGCACCAGCACCGGAGCTTCCCAGTACGGGTGGCCTTGAATGAATCGTTCAAACCCCCGGAATTCCACGATATGGAAGTAGGCCTTATCGACTTTACCCAAATCGTCAAGATGAATGGTTACCCTGCCGTGACCTTCAACACGGGTTACAGGATCAATGGTTATTTTCTTACTCATGTTCCTACTGCTTAATCGTATTTAAACTCATGATATAGGACGGAGAATCCCTCGTCCCATAGTAGATTTCTTACTACTTTCCAGATGTGATCAGGTGATGGAGGACATCCGGGAACGAAGTAGTCGATTTTGACTATTTCGTTACATGCGTATACCCTGTTTAACAATTTTGGTAGATCCTCATGATAAGGGATTACCCATTCGCCTTTCACACTGGTTTGAACATTGATAAATGCTTCTTCCAGACACTCACCTAATGGAACGGTATTTCGCATAGCTGGAAGACCTCCCCAGATCGCACATTCTCCAATGGAAACCAGGATGTCGCAGTTTTCACGAAACTGGCGCAGTGTTTCAACATTTTCAGCGTTACAGCAGCTACCTTCAATGATACCAATGTCACATCTTTGGGTAAACTCCTTGATGTCGGTGAGAGGTGATTTATTAAACTCAACCAGATCAATAAGATCAAGAATTTGATCATCAATATCCAGGATAGACATATGGCATCCGAAACACCCGGCTAAAGAGACTGTAGCAACAGTCTTCTTCTCCATTTTCTTCTTAGCTTTCTTGGATGGGAATACCATCTTAAAGTCTTTTTGATCCGATTGTAAGTCATAGTCCCGAAGACCAAACGGTTCAGAGAATTTTTTGCCTCTAACAAGAATGGCTCCGGTAGGACATAGGTCCATAGCCGCTTCTGCTTGTTTTTCTGACAACTTTGCCTCTTGTTCGTAATCGATAGCCACGGTTGTGTCAATCCCTCGATTTTTGTAAGTAAAAACCCGCTTACCCTGGTCAGTTAAAACTTCCTCAACGCATCTTCTGCACTTTACACATCGATTATTTTCAAGAATCATCCTTTTCGGATGATAGTCAATTACTCGATCCATAAACAGGTGAGGAAACCGGACGTTAGTCACACCTTGTTCGTAGGCCATATGCTGTAGATCACAATTTCCACTTTTCTCGCATGAAGGGCAGAAGTGGTTGCCTTCAGCGAACATCATTTCAACCAAGGCGTGTCGTATGTCTTTGAGCTCTTCCGTATTAACTTCCACGGCCATACCTTCTCTAACTTTTTGTATACAGGCTGGCAAATAGTTTCCATTCACCTTACAGGTACAAGCTCTGCACGTACCGAGGGGTGGTTCGTGATGTTTCCAATAACATAAGGAGGGAATGAAAACCCCATTGTCCTTAGCAGCGTCCACCAGGTTTTGGCCTTCAGGCGCTTTGTAGGTCTTACCATCAATACTGATTTCGACCAGTTTTTCTTTTGTCTTGGTTTCCACGCTTTTTTTAGCTTTTGTACTTTTCATAATCGCTTACTGCTAATTCAAGGTCGAATTTGTGATTTAATCCGTCGAACGTGCTGTCCAACTTTGGCTCGAAGAAATCCCCAAATTTTTCAAGGGCAAAAACAGGTCCGTTACAAGCCGTCTTTCCTAAGCCACACCTACTGGTGGTTTTCATGATCTGACACCATTGCTTCAAGTCGTTGATGTCTGCTGTTGTTGCCGCGCCTCTATTGATTTTTTCCAACTTCTTGTGGACAATGTAATTCCCCGCACGACATGGGGTACATATACCACAAGACTCTTTCATGAAGAAATCAGAGAAGTTGAGTAGAATATCCAGGATTTCCCTGTACTTATTGAAAACCATGAAAGAGCCACCACAACGAATGTCCTGTGTGGCCATTAAATCTCGCATGGAGATCTTGCGGTGTTTTTCATTTATACTGACACACTCGCCAGAAGGCCCGCTAACTTGAATAAAATAGGGGTCTGCTGCACCGCTAAGCTCAAGAATCTCACCTATTGACATTCCCCATTCGATTTCGTAAATGCCTGGATAGGCCACATCTCCGGAGAGACTAATTAGCTTATTGCCAGGAGAACCTGGTATTCCCCGATTGAGGTAATTGTTAATACCTATTTCTATCATTCTGGCAACAGCTGCAAAGGTTTCGACGTTGTTGACGATAGTAGGCTTTTGAAGATATCCTCTCTCCACCGGGAAGTACCATTTCGTTCTGGGTTCTCCTCTCTTTCCTTCCATTGATTCTAAGAGGGCAGTCTCTTCCCCGCAAACGTAAGAACCAGCTCCCATGTGTATTCTGATGTCGAAGTCAAATCCTTTTCTTCCGGTGATGTTCTTACCTAATAGCCCCTTTTGGTAAAACTCGTTTATTGTGTTTTCCAATCTTGGTTTTAACCAACTGTACTCAGCTCTTAGATAGATTATTCCAAACTTCGCACCTACGGCGAAACCTGCGATTATCATTCCTTCGATGACGGATCCCGGTTCACGGTTGAGTAAAACCCGATCTTTAAACGTTCCGGGTTCACCTTCATCCGCGTTGCAGACAACATATTTTGGTTTGGTCGGTTGTTTTCGTGCTTCATCCCATTTGATCCAAGTAGGAAAAAAGGCTCCACCACGTCCAGCCAGGCTGGAGAGCTTAACGAACTCAATTACATCTTCAGGAGTTCGGGTTTCTAACTTGGACAGTGCTTCTCCAGCGTTGTAGTGCCTGAAGAATATGCCTTTGTCATTGGGGGGTGTATACCGGATATTATCTTCTACTTCGTCGCAAATATCAGCGGGATCCGCCCCTTCATTAAGTTGCGAAATGATTCGCCTAACTTTCATGATATTTAGATTAGTGAAGGGGTAGAAATTGATTAGAGCCGCTGGTTCCTGATCACTTAATCCAATACAGGGCGTTTCGAATAGAGCAAAAGTTCCTGTTCTGTCACTGGTCCCGAATCTTGTATCCGTTTCTCTCTCGAAACTCTCTTTGACCCTCGAATAGCCCTTAATATCAGAGATGATGCTATTGTTCAGATAGATGATATTTTTTGCTGTAGGCCGACGATGTAGAAAATGATAAAAAGAAATAATTCCTTCAATTTCAACCACGGATTTCTTCATGGATATGGCCAGCTTTCTTATTGCTTCATCCGTTATATACCCTGCTTTTTTCTGGATATCCCATAGTTTGCTCAGTAGCGTACTTTGAATGGGTTCATGCGGGAAAAATTCCATCATAGATTTGGACATACGGCATGTTGTTTGGTTTCTGAGTGCCATCAATATGCGTACATTTTCACGCGAAAAAAATGAACTATGTCAGTGTATTTATTGATCTTTTACGGCTGGTAAAAGCTTTATTTCGTTACCTAATTTGACCCTGTTACTTGTTGTTGTGAGGTGGGTGATTATGCGATTTTCGTGGAACGAGAAAAGGTCGGTGATCGCAACTTTGATATTAATAGATGGCTATAATCAGGCTTGTGATCAACTGAGCTAAAGCGACAGGAGCCCAAATTCTTTCGATCCTACTGGGAGTTATGGTGTTCATAATAGTTCCAATCCCAAAAAAGACCACGATGATCCAAATTCCAATATCTGCCATATCTTTTAGTGAATGAAAATACTTTTCCGATTTGGCTAGCACCAGTGCATTGATGAATAATATGATCAACATATTTACAATGGCGACCACTCTCATTTTCGGGGGATATTTTCCTGGATATTTACCTCCCATAGAGGCAGAACCCCAGGGGAGTCCGGCTGCCAGGCAACCCTGAAAAATAACCACGATGGTAGTTAGTATTGTGAAGATGATCGCGGATACCGTTACAATCATTTGGAAGTGTATGTGATTGTCTTTTAAGTTGTCTTTCTAGCGGGTATTCGTGAAGATATCCTCAAAGTATTTAATCCATTGTCCATCTTTTAGTTCTTCCCCGTATTCTCTGAAACCGTTCTCTTCGTATTTCTCGAAGATGAATCGTTTACTATCGCTTGCGTTTATCACAAGCCTTCCATCAACAAATTCTGCCGGTAGTTTTCTCGCCCCATTTTCTGAAAATGGATTGTAGAAATAAGTATTTTCTTTTTCATCGAAGTAGATAATCGTATGAAGTTTCAGTAATTCGGTATTCAGCTCTACTACAAGAATGCTGTTATTTAAGTCATAGTATATCCTCTCAAAAGCTGGGACCTGTTTTGACACTTCTCCGTCAATAAACTGTGTAGACGTGCCGATCCATTCGCCAACCAGATAGCTTAGTTGATTCATTTTTTCCCGCTTCAAAGACTGGCCGGACAGGAAGTTGACCTGGAGCAGGAGGAAGAGCAAAAACCAGTTTTTCATATCATTTTTCGTGGTTGCATTTATCCTTCGATATGGACATCGGAGGTAATCAATGAATAGTGTACTCTTAATGGAAACCAGCTTCCATCTTGTTTTTCAAAGATCCAGCTTTCGTTATATCTGAAAGTTTGATTGCCCGATGGTGCCAAAAATGTCACTTCATTAATAAATCCCAGGACAGATAGAGATGAGTTTCCGAAAAATTCAAAGTCTTTGAATTCCCTTTCTCTTGGCGTCCAACCCTGAGCACTATTGATTATTGATATTAACTCGTTAATATCGGTCTTGACGCCATCGTGGTGAATGATGATTGAACCCGGTTGAAGAATTTCTTTCAAACTAGCTGAGTGTCGATTGTCAAATGCCTGAAAAAAATCGTATACGATTTTTACGACTTTCGAAGAATCAGATTTCAAGTCAGTCTGAATGTCGGAGTTTGTTGTACTTCCCGTTTTATTTTCAGACAGAGAATCGTTACATCGCAAGAAAAGGCTCACCGATAGTATTGCGTATCCAATGATGGCCAGAAGCCTTACTTTTTGGGTCATTCAGAAGATTTATTTATCAAAATCACTTCAAATTAACCAAACCGGGATTGAATACATTCTTCAAAATATTATTTTCTTGATGCCGTCCCCAACCAACTTATTCTGCAGACTTTTCTCAATCTCCTTGAATTGAGTTTTATCTGCTGTTTGGGCAATTACACCCTCGTCCAGATAGTGAATGTAGTCGCAGACATCTGTTAAAGTAGAGAAGATATGAGAAGAGATCAGAACTGTTTTACCTATTTCTTTCATTCTTCTTAGAAGTTCTGTGACAATAATACAGCTTTGATAATCCAGACCATTAAACGGCTCATCAAGGATATAAATCTCATTTCTCTGTAACAGTATACCCTGAAGTGCTAGCTTCTTTAGCATTCCAGTGGAGTAAGAATCTACATACCTGTTTAATGGAAGATCAAAGATATTTTCAAGTTCCTTTTCTTTATAGGTTAACCCCCTGGAAATACTTAGGAGACGGAGGAACTCATACCCTGTAATTTTATTAATGATAGGTGGGTTGGTTGGAAGGTATCCCGTAATGTTTTTCAGTGGCTGGCCTTTATCGGCTTTTATGTTTCCGAAACAGGTTTCTAGCCCGATGAGACACTTGAATAGAGTGGTTTTTCCAGATCCATTTTTCCCAACAATTCCATGTGTTTCACCACTAGAAATTACCAGATCTATTTCCTTAAGGACCTGAATTTTCCCATAGCTTTTGGTAAGCGATTCAATGTGGATCATAAATAACTTTTAAGGTTGACAGATGCTTTCCCGGCGAGATAAGGAATCAGTACTATGAATAAGGGTGGGAAAAGGATACATAATCCAATCAATAGACCGCTAATAATTTCTGAATCCTGTGGAAAATATGCGTATTTATTTAGCATACTAGTCACTGGTAGGGTAAAACCAAGAATGGTTATAGATAACAAAACCAGCCAATTTCCGGGGAAAAATAAGCTGATAAATACACTAATAGGTAACGTTAGTAGCAGGGAGTAAAGGATAGTAGTAAATAGTTTTTTTCGAAGAAATATTAGAGGACTTGAATTATTAATCCAAACAAAAAACACGTCTTCCGGTTTAGTAAAGAAAGCTGTCATAGTGAGAATCATGACAGCCATACCGAAAACAGCAAGATTGAAATTTGAAACGGAAATGGCAATTATGCATATCACATACGACAAGAGTATAATTGGCCATGTTTTTCTGAAGCCCGTGATATATTCAAAAGGATACCTTGCGAATGGTGTTGGTAGAACAAAATCATAGTTTGTCGGAGTTTTAATGAAGGTTGAAAAGCATAAAACCAGAGGTAATAGTAAACCCTCAAGGGGATACCGATAAACCAATAATTCGATGGAAAAAGGTACTGAGAAAAGAATTGCCTCATAAATGCGGAGTACTCTGTAACGATTTTTGGAAAAAATTATTTTGACCATCTCCGGGTCCTGAATTTGTCGAAATACTATAACCGATACTATTAGATATATCCAGGAGCCATCCGCAATCGTCGCCAATATCAAGTGAGAAATAGTCATGAATAAAACCAGCAGGAAGAGATAAGATAAGATAGGGTGGAAGCCTGACTCTTTAAGGAAGCGGTTGAGCCTGATAAACTGGAGACGAATGTAATAACTCATTTTGAGAAAGTGCGCAAATGAAAATTGGCGGTCGATTAAGATACGGACGGGGGGTCTTTCGGGTTGAAACTTAAAAAGGATTTTACTTCTATATCTTATTCCATTTACAACGAGACCATTCTTGTAATCTTCAAAAATTTATTCTCAATTTGACGATGAAATGGGAATATGGACCGGAAAGAATTAGATGCCAGATTGGTTGAAGCCATTCATAAACAAACCCTGGCTTCGGAGGTAAGAAAGTTGCTTTCAGATTCAACTTTGCAGAGTCCTGAATGTAAGCATGTCCTAGAGAGGGCCCAGACTACACTAGATAAGATCAGAGAAACATGCCTGAGAGTAGGTCGGAATATGGTTGACCAATTGAAGGAGGCCGGTATTCAAAGCAGGTTTGATTCAAGTGGAATAGGGGATAGACAAAATCACCAGATATTAATTGAAATTGAAAGTAAAAACCCAACAAGAGCACTGTTGGTGGCTGAGAAGAATGGCTATCAGTCCTTTGGAAGTCCAAAACTGCTACATTCTCAGGATATTGGTCGAATTTCACTTTTTAATGTGGATGATGACTCCAATCGTATGGAGTTTCGCTGGCCGCTAGGAAAATCATCATTTTTTCTACCTATTCGAACCAGTAACGGTGGTCCTTTACTTTTTCCGATTCCAATCTCTTTTAGACCTGTAGTATCCACCTACGTGTCTATGAGAGCCATTCTTCGTAAATTGGGTTTACGAAAAGCCTCAAGTTCGATTGGTGGATACCTTGGAACACCCGCTGAGTTGATTCCCTTGTTGTTGAAATTTGCCGATGTGATTAAGAACGACATTTTAGTAGATATTGGTTGTGGCGATGGCCGTGTGCTAATTGAGGCTGCTAAGCACATTGGTTGTCGGGGTATAGGTTATGAAAAAGATTTGCGGCTCTGTTCGATAGCAATTGAACGATCCGGACAAGCGGGTGTGGATGACCTTGTCAGTATTAACCATGCGGATGCTACCGGTATTGAGCTTGAGAATGCCACCGTCGTATTTCTCTTTCTTCCTCCAAGATTTACTTCGGATTTGTTACCCGGTCTGGTCCGACAACTTCCCACAAACGGCCGTATTGTAGCACATGAAACCTTACCCATTTCAGCTTCGATCGAGGCTGATAGTGTTAAACCACTACTGGCTGAAACGGCTATGACCGTGGCGCATTTGTGGCGGTCTTCTGAAAAAAAAGATGAGCGAGCTCAAAACTGATTGAACCAATTCAGATTGATCAGGTTACTAATAATAAGATGAACATTCAACTTGAATCCAGAGTAACCGGCGAATTAACAGCTATAGCTAATCAATTTGATGTCGAATTATTCAAATACCTGCTTCCTCCTGGGGCAAAACTGCTTGAATTTGGAGGTTCCGAAAAAGGAGATCTTGTCCACTTGAAGCTCCCGGTAGCTGGTGAATGGATAAGTGAAATAACTGAGAATGGTGCTTCGGAAGGGGAATGGTATTTTATTGATGAGGGTAGGAAGCTACCCTTTCCATTGAAACGTTGGAAGCATAGACACATATTACGTACAGTCGAAAATGATACAATAATTATTGATGATATTCATTTTTCAACCGGAACTGTGCTGGTAGACATCCTATTTTATCCTATTCTTTTTTTGTCCTTTTATCCTAGAATAAGTCAATACAAAAGATATTTTAATAGGTGAATTTTTTTGTTTACGAAGCCCTATATTCACTTATTTCGAACAGGTGTCCATCAGGATCGCGGAAAAAGCACCTGGTTTCCGCACCATTAGTAAAAGGTGGTGTAATGAACTCCGCTCCCTTGCTTTTTAGTATCTCATAAGACTTTGCACAATCTTTAACTCGGATGGTAAATGCTTGACTAACACGGTCTTTGTCATCCGGGGGTAAAAAATGGGTCATTGGTTTATCTTCGGTTGGTCCGCCAGAAGTTACCAGCAAGATCCAATTCTCAAGGAATTCCAGGACTATCGAATCACCGCCGTACTCCCTAAATACTTTGGCTCCCAGTATATCCACGTAGAAAGACTTCGATTCTATCATATTGCGAACAACCAAAATTGTTGTTAAGGCCGAGCCGATAAACGGATTCTCTTTGTTATCCATAATACTAATTTACGGATCTCAAGATTCTGACGAAGGGTTATAGATGGAAAGGTCTATATTATTAACACTATCCCTCTATCTTTATATACTAGCCCCGTCACCAATGAAAATCAATGAAATAAGAACCGAACTCTTAAACTCGCATGAAGCCATCAAAGACTCTGTTATGAGAATGAATGAGGATTCTTATTATAGAGCACCGGATGGAAAATGGAATGCCGGACAACAATTGAGTCATGTACTGAAGAGTGTAAAAGCTATCCACAGGGGGATGTCCATACCAAGGATTCAGCTACGCTTAATGTTTGGAAAATCTAATCGACCTTCAAGAACTTATGACGGTTTAGTTCAGCGATATCATGAGCGACTTCAAACTCAGTACAAACAACCTTCTGACTTCAGTCCCGATATCATTCCGTTTGAAGATCGAGAACAACTGTTGATAAAGCTCCTTGGATATGCGGATCGAATTGGGGCGCGTCTGGAAAAACTTGGAGAGAAGGATGTCGATTTTTATGTCCTACCGCATCCATTACTTGGTAAACTTACTCTCAGAGAATTCGGCTATTTCACTATTTATCACTGTTGGCATCATCTTGATTTGATAAAAAAATACAGCGTTGAATAAATTCTTGTTAAATCATCGGATTTAGTTTAATACAAGTTCAAATTTTGCGTTAAGCAGTACCTTCTCCTTAGAGTACCAATATGGGATCCATTCTCCGGTTTTCCATTGTTCCAACTGCGATTTATAATAAGGATGGAGAATTCTTGAAGCACTTCCTCCGGAGATCACACCCATCATCTTTTCCTGATCATTCATATCCGCGACCATTCGAAAAGAACTAAACCATCCTGTTTCGTAAGCATGATCCTTATTTTTAGAGAAACCTCCTCGATTAAGGGTTTGATTTGAGCCTTGCTTAGGTAAAAGCTCGGCTCCCAAAAACTCACTTCCAAAGCCTTTCTGTTTGATTGGACTATAGAAATAAACGGTATGCAGGTTGCCCCATGTCCATTCCTTTTTGTTGGATCCCAGTTTCTTGGTCAGAATATCTTTTGTTCGAACACCTGCTTCAACTATTAGATCTGAAAGTGTTTCTATACCTGGAGTTTCCTTGTTGTCGATAAATGGATGGTCAGTAAGCATAAGGCTATCAAGTCTTTGATTCCAGTAATAGACACTTCCCCAGTACATGTCTTCAAGCTCGTCTGGTAGTTCGTCATCGAGTAGGAGATAAAGTAATTCGTTGTAAAGTACGGTATAAACTGAAGCACCCACTTCACTAATTTCATCTTCCATATTCCAGGTCTGCAGTATTTCTACAAGTTCTGCTGTCCGATCATCCCGATTCAAAGCATCGATAAATAATGGTGTAAGCCTTTGTGCTTGCATGTTTTTAACATCGAAGATGAGCTCCCATAAATCAAATGCATCCAATTTCTCATCCGTAGAAAAGAACTCTTTCAAACGTTGATAACGATAGTAAGGTGAAAAATGGCTAGAGTAGTAATATGGATAGTCATCAGGTCTTGTATCGTGATTTGCTGTACCGACCCAGCCTCTTTCCGGATTGATCATATTTGGAAGCTCCTCCTTCGGAATAAAACCTTTCCAGCCCAGATTTCCGCTGGATTGGGGTAAAGTACCTGCCTGATTTTCTCGAATCGGGACCAGGCCGGTTGACTGGTGAGCAATATTTCCCTGGGTATCAGCAATAATGAAATTGAAAAACATATTGTCCATGCCGGTGATTACTTCCCGAACATCGGATACACTTTTTGCTTCCATCAAACGGTCGATACCGAGTGAGGTGCTTTCGGTTTCAGCCAGGGACCACCTGAGACTTACTACGTCATCCGTTAGAATATTAAATACTGGAAAGTCTGAAATGACAGGTCCACGGACTGTGGATCTAATGCTGATCTCCACAGGGGTGCTGTCCTTGATTTGAATGATTTCTTCTCTTATTTCAAAAGGGGTCCTGGCACCATTTTCCATGTAATTGTCTCCATCAGAGACCTCGATAAATAAATCTTGACTATCCCCGTATCCGTTGGTGACACCAAAAGAAACATATTCGTTTCTTCCACATAGGATTCCAGGTATTCCAGGAGGTCCGATGCCTACCGCTTTAAATTTAGGTCCGATAAGTCCAATGGGATAAAACGTACCAGGAAGGACTCGGGCATCAACATGGGGGTCGTTTGCGAGAATTGGTTTTCCGGATTTTGATCGTTCACCTGAGATTGCCCAATTATTTGAACCAAGTTCGGGATAGGGTATAATTGGTGAGGCTAGTTGACTTATCCGTTTATCCGAAGCCATCGTAACCGGTATTATTGATGAGTCTGATGGTAATGGCTTTGTTCGATCAAGATTGATGGTTAACGGTAGTAGCTCCGCTGCATCCTTCATCCTTGCTGCCAGATTGAGGCTTATAATTTCATCGTCCATGTTTTGGCTATGAAATAAACCGATGAAATGGATAACGGATACAACATCCACCGGATCGAGTGGTTTGGGTTGAATATTTAGTAAACCCAGCTCTAATGGATATTCGTCAACTGCTACTCTCAGGTATTCATTAAATCCCTCACAGTACCATTTCAATACATCCTTTGTCTCCTGATCGAGGTATTGAAAGCTTCTTTTGGCGTTACCGTATAGATTCAATACCCTCATTTTGATGTCGGAATTCAACATGGGACTGCCAACTAGAGCAGCAGCCTCACCTTTGATTAGCGCTCGATAGAATTCAATTTGAAACAGTCGGTCCTGAGCAGTAACGAATGCCTGACCCCTAATCAGATCCGACTTATTCTCCGCCAGGACATAGGCAATTCCGTGCTCATCCCTGATGATCCTTATAGGTTCGGTATTTACCGTGATTTCAAATTCGCCATCTCTCTTAAAGTTATTGGCATTCTTTAACCATAGATAACCAGCCGTAAACAAGACAAGAATGGCAAGGCAGAAAATCAATAGTTTCTTCATGATAATTATATCAATTTAAGTGGTTTGCACGGAGCTCGTTAATTACCAATGTCTTCTTAGAAAATCAATCCAGTTATTGGCCATAATGCTCTCTATATCCATACTTGAATATCCTCGGTTCGACAATATTCCCCCTAACTTCCGAAGATCTGCAATTGTTTCTATATCCGCTGGTGATTGCTCAGTTCCAAAGGCTCCATCCAGGTCAGATCCGATCCCAACGTGTTTTGCATTTCCTGCTAGCTGGCAGATGTGATCAATATGGTTAGCCACGGTCTCAAGGGTCACATTCATTGATTGCGGTGTGGAGGAGCCTCTTACCCAACCGGGAACTAACATCCAAGTATCAAAGACGGCACCGATTACGGCACCTCTTTCAATTAATGCTTTCAATTGCTCATCTGAAAACTGCCTGTTGTGCGGCACAAGCTCTCGGCAGTTATTGTGACTGGCCCATATCGGACCATTAAAATGATCAAGAGCTTCCCAAAAACTATCGTCGCAAAGGTGCGTGGCGTCCAGGATGATATTTAGGTTTTCCATCTCACGTAATAACATTCTACCGTTTTCACCAATACCACCGTTAGCATCAGTACCCTGAGCATAAGTGCCGGGACCGTAGTGCGCAGGCCCAATTGCACGAAGCCCCCCTTCATAAGCTATGTGAAGATGGTCCATGGTGACAATACTATCTGCTCCTTCGAGGCTTCTGATCAAACCGATTGGTGTGTTTTTGCTGTCACCATTCCAACGTAGCAGATGATTCTCCAAATCGGTTTTGGACTGAATAAGTTGAAGTTGTCCATCGGCTTGCATGGCCTCGTACCATGCCAATTGTCCCTGTGTTTGTGCCCAGGCTTGTTCCGGAGAATTCCAACTGGCACCTGGCAGGGCATTGTTCCTTTTGGTATATCTGGCAATCTGGGTACCCACAACAATTCCGACATTACCTTCCCTCAAACTGGAAAATGAAACTGTGCCATTTCCTCGATCGGGCTTGTCGGTTTTACCCTGTTCATTTTCGCGAATTTCGGCTACAGTCCATCTAAGATCCCGGTTCCATTCCATTGCATTCATAGAAAGGTCCAGGTGGGCATCGAATATAAACGGATGATCTGTCATTGACTATATAGTCTGTTGCGTGCTGTTATTTCCCAAAATGAATCTACTTTACCTGCTTGCACCACACCAGCGGATTCATGTAAGGCGACTGTCGGACAGATGTGTGTTGGTATTCCATAGACCACTTGCCCAATATTTAAATCATCAGAGGCGGAGGTACTGATCACTAAGTGTTCTTCGCTGTGTTTATAGGGTTGAGCATCGGGGATGTCCGGAAAGAAAACTGGACTCGCGGACATTTCGGAGGCTACGGCCTTATGTCCCAATTCAAGACAGATTTTTCCTTCCGAAGGTTTACTGACCACTCGGGTCATTAACACTGCCGCCCATTCAAAAGGAAGGTCCGGAAAATTTGATCCATATCCATAATCCCACAGCAAGGTGGTTCCTGGTGACAGTGTTCTTTCAGGATGTTTTGCATGTAGGGTAAAAGTTATACTACCCCCACATACAATGTCCATATCTTTCGGCAAGGAATCAAATACTGGCGTTAATGTGGCGTATCCATCGGTGCATTCCTGCTCTCTTTTAACAGGATCTGTCTCCCGGATATGCCCGTCATACACATGTAACCCCTGGAATTCAATTATGTTAATGGTTTTAATTTTTTCATAGAGTTCAACAGCCCTTTTTCCTTCTGTACCGGTTCTGTTCATCCCGACATTAATGTCTATGTATAGATTCAAAGGTTTGGTGATGTTTGCCTGCCATTGATCCAATTGATCGGTATGGTCAACAAGGGTTGCGAACTTGGTGTCTGGGTATTTTGCTGATAATTCAAGGAATTTTTCTTGTGCCGGTCCGACCAATGGGTAGGAGAGTATCACATCTTTTACACCGTTAGAAGCAAGCATTTCTGCCTCTCGCAGTGTTGCACACTTAAATTTATTAATACCAGCCTCTTGCTGTAGGTTCACAATCTCGATGCACTTATAGGTTTTCACATGAGGGCGCAATCGTTCAGGTCCACCAGCTATTTTTATCATATGCTGGATGTTAGCTACAATTCGGTCAGGATAGAATAAAATGGCAGGTGTTAGAATATCTGATTCATTCTTGATTTTATACCACATAGCAATCAGGCAATTTCAAAGATCGATTCGATTTCCACGGCCACTTGATCAGGAAGCATCATTCCAACGGCACTTCTGGCACCAATCCCATTCTCTTCTCCAAAAACTTCTGCTATTAAATCACTGAAGCCGTTGATGGTTTTTGGGTGATGACCGTAGTCTGGAGTACAATTCACCATACCCAGAGTTTTAATAATTCTTTTTATATCGATGTCAGGGTGTTGCGTTACAATTGTGGATAACATGGTGAGTCCGACCTGCCTTGCGGCTGCGTAGCCCTCATCAAGAGTCATATCTTCACCCAGTCTACCCGTTATCAGGCTTCCATCTGATTTCATAGGTCCTTGTCCGGAGACATATAGCATATTTCCAGTTATAATGGTGGGTCTGTAGACACCCATGGGTGGGGGAGCAGGTGGAAGCTCTAAACCCATTTCCTTGATTCTTTCTAATACTTTCATAACATCAAATAAACATATTCAGAAGATAGATACACAAAAGCCCAACCACTGAAACGGTAGTTTCCATCAGCGTCCAGGAGAGTAGTGTTTCTTTAATACTCACATTAAAATACTCTTTGAATAACCAGAAACCTCCATCATTAATGTGGGAGAGCGTGATACTTCCTGCACCTGTCGCCAGTACCAATAGCTCTGGTGCCACCCCAGAGGTCCCTACCATTGGGAGCATAATTCCCGCAGCGGTAAGACCAGCTACTGTGGCAGATCCAACACTTACTCGAATCAATGCCGCGATTACCCAGGCCAGGAGAATTGGTGAGATTCCTGATGACGCAAATAATTGCCCCAGTTGTTCGCTAATTCCTGTTTCAATCAGGACCTGTTTCAGAGCTCCCGCACCTGAGATAATGAGTAGCACAGAGGCGATTCCTGCAATAGAAGAGGTTAATACCGTCATGGTGGAGGTCATGGTTCTACCCATTCTCACACCTAAAAAGTAGATAGCCAGCAATACAGCAATCAGCATGGCGATGGAGGGATTCCCGATAGCCTGTATAACTGGATTGGAAACAATCTGAGATAACAGTGATGAACCCCCAATAAGAATAACTGGCATCAATGCAATAGCAATCGAAGTAGTTAACGATGGTTTTTTATGTATCTCGGTTTCTTTAGCAATGAATTGGGGGAGTAATTCTGGATTGAATTTCTTCATGCGATTCCCCAATAGGAATCTGGCGGCAAGAATGGCTGGAATACCAGTGATCATTCCATAAAGCAAAGTCAGTCCTATGTCAGCCCCATAGATTTCGGCAATAGCTGTTGGAGCCGGATGTGGAGGTAAGAACCCATGTGTTACAGACAAGGAAGCCAGCATTGGGATGCCGATGTACAGTAATGGTAATTTGGTGTTGTGGGCGATAGCAATGGCTAATGGTACCAGGATCACGAATCCTACAGTATAGAACATTGGGATGCCTACAATGAAACCGGTAATCATCAAGGCAAATTGGATTCTCTTCAAGCCGAATGCACGTACCAGACTGTTGGTAACTTCATTAGCCGCTCCACTTTCAGCTACCAGCTTTCCAAGCATGGCTCCCAGGCCAAGAATAATAACAAGAGAACTCATTGTGCTGCCTATGCCTTTTTGAATGGCCTCCACTCCCTCGGCAACCGATAATCCGCCGGTAATGCTGATAAATAAACATACCAGCATAAATGAGATAAAGGTATCCAGCTTTACTACTGTAACCAGTAAAATGAGAGATGCTATACCAATGATGATCCAGATGAAATCCATGGACTGAAGGTTAGTTCGTGGCCGAATGAAGTAAACAGTCCGGAATTATAGACAAAATGAGGAAGAACCTTATAGATGACTATTTATTTATTCGTACTTTCTGGCGATGTTGAAAACGGTGTTAATGAACCCAATGGCGATTACTCAGGACTACCACCGCAAAGGATTCAGAATGTACAAAAATAATAACCGTGTCAAAGCCAATGTCTCCACCTGTGAATTCTAATCGATACGTGTCCCTAAATCTTAACTTCTGGATTTCTTGACAGTGTACCTCTTACGGAAGGAAATAGCCCGATAAAATCAAAACCTTTTTTCTGGCTCCATTTTGCAGTTAACTTTCAACTCACACAGAAGTTCTCAATCATGAAGCAATACCTATCGTTTTTACTGATCACTTTTTCGTTCGTCTCATTTTCCCAGGATAAGAAGGTGCTTGACCCTTCCAGTTACGACGAGTGGCGAAGAACAACAAAAGATTTAATCAGCAATGATGGAAAATATATTTCCTATTCAACCAAAACCAATGGTTATGGTAATCAAGCTGTTCATTTGAGCACGATCGATGGAGAGAGTGTAATCGCTTACGATCGGGGATCAACTCCTTTTTTTAGTAATGATTCCAAATTTCTGTTTTTCAAAATTTCACCTGACTTCTACGAGGAAAAAGAATTGAAGAGGAGCAAGACCAAAGAGAAGGACATGCCAGGAGATACACTTGCCATATACTCAATCGAGGGGGCTGAAATGGAATTGATATCCGGTTTAAAGTCCTTCAAGGTACCGGAAAAGTGGAATGATTACCTGGTTTATCTGCATAAACCAGAAATTGATTCAACTAATAAAAATGAGAAGAAAAGAAGTAAGAAAAATGGATATGATTTAGTTATTAAAAACCTTACTGATCAATCTGAGTTCAGATTTTCTTACGTGTTGGATTATGCGATTGCTGAAGAGGGTTCTGCGGTTGCCTTTACAACAACAGGTAATGATAGTACACTTTTACCGGGAGTTTACTTTTTTGATTTTCAGGAATTTCAATTCAAGCCTGTCTATCGATCGAAGGGGGAATACGAACAACTGGTTTGGGATAAAGAAGGCACCCAACTATCGTTTATTTCCGATACCGACTCAACCAAGAACTTAACAAGGGACAATCACCTCCATTACTTCAAAACTGATTGGGATAGCAGCAAAACGATAGTTACAAATTCCGCACTTGATGAACTGACGGTGAATAGAGACTTCAAGAATTACTTTTCGGAGTCAGGTGAAAGGCTGTTTTATGAGGTAAAAGAGTTTCCCGTGCTGCAGGACACCGCACTGCTGGAAGATGAAATTGTGAACGTAGAAGTATGGAACACAAAGGATCAGAGACTTTTTACTCAACAAGAAAACCAGAAAGCGAACGATTTGAAGTTTGGATACCTGGGTTATTACAATACGAATGATGGTCAATTAGTGCAACTAGGGGGGAAGTCATTCTCTTCAATTAAAGTAAGTGACGAGGGAGATGGTGAAAACGGAGTAGCCATTGACAATTACAATTACCGAAAACTAATCAGTTGGGAAGGGTACGTCCTTCAGGATATTTATGAGCTGGATTTACAAACCGGAGAAAAAAACAAAGTGGCTGAGGCAGTTAGAGGTACGGTTAACCTATCTCCAAAGGGGCAATATGCTTACTGGTATAACAATATTGATTCTGCCTGGTTTACTTACTCGTTTGTCGATAAGATAGTTCGACAGGTGACGAGCAATCAGACGGTGCCCTTTTATAATGAAATTCACGATACACCCTCTAATCCCAGGGCCTACGGATTGATGAGTTGGACAGAAGGTGATGATCGAATGCTTGTTTACGATCGATATGATATTTGGGAGATCGATCCTACTAATGAAGTTTCTCCGAAAAGGCTGACCAATGGAAGACCTGGTAAGCTGGTATATCGATACGTCAAATTGGATGATGAGGAGCGTTTCATCAAAAAAGGTCAGAATTTAACCTTGACTGGATTCTATGAAGGTGATAAGCACGAAGCTGTTTTTCGAATGAAGTATGGTCAAAATAAGATCACTACTTTGCTTGAGGGAGACTTTCATTTCGGCTCATTTAGAAAAGCAGGGGAAGCTGATCAACTGATATTTACCAAAGAAGACTTTCAGACGTTTCCTGATATTCAGACTTCTGATCTGATGATGAAGAAAGTTGTTAGAGTAAGTGATATCAATCCGCAGCAAGCTGACTATAAATGGGGAAGTATTGAGCTCGTGTATTGGAATTCATTGGAAGGGGAACGACTGGAGGGTATGCTCGTGAAACCGGAGAATTTCGATCCCAATAAAAAATATCCGATGATCGTAAATTTTTATGAAAAGAGTTCCAACGGACTCCATCGGCATCGTGATCCATATCCTCACAGATCTACCATTAACTACAGTTACTATGCTTCCAAGGGATATGTGATCTTTAACCCGAATGTACATTATGGTACCGGGTATCCTGGTGAAGATGCATATAATTGTGTAATACCGGGTATTACTTCTCTCCTTGAAAAAGGATTTATCGATGAGGAAAATATTGGTGTACAAGGTCACAGTTGGGGGGGCTACCAGATTGCCCATTTGTTAGCTGAAACCGACATATTCAAATGTGCTGAAGCAGGGGCGCCGGTAGTGAATATGATTAGCGCATACGGGGGTATACGCTGGGGTTCAGGACTAAGTAGGATGTTCCAGTACGAGCATACCCAGAGTAGAATCGGTGGTTCGCTATGGGAGTATCCACTTCGATACATTGAGAATTCACCCATCTTCACATTGGATAAAGTAAATACCCCGGTCCTTATCATGCATAACGATGAGGACGGAGCAGTCCCCTGGTACCAGGGTATTGAATATTTTGTTGGACTACGTCGACTGGGAAAGCCGGCCTGGATGCTGAACTATCGTGGAGAACCTCATTGGCCACTGAAAATCCAGAATCGCATCGACTTCAATATCCGTATGGCCCAGTTTTTTGATTTCTATCTTCAGGGTAAGCCCATGCCTAAGTGGATGAGAGATGGAGTTCCAGCCACTGAGTTAGGTATTAGGCAAGGTTACGAGTTGATAGATGAAGATTAGATTCAGGTACCGGTAGAATCGTCTTTCTTCCAGCTTTGCAATTCGATCAGGTTTCCTTCGGGATCCCTGGCGTAGACAAATGTGATGTTTCCCACACCCTCTATGAGTCTTGTGGTTACTTCGCCCAACAGCTCTCCGCCATGCTCCTGCAGAACTAGAAGCGTTTTACTCACATCATCTACTTCAAATGCGATATGCGAGAATCCTCTTTTATTAGGGAAGATATACTTTTGGTCTTCTATGTCAGTGTATTGATATATTTCGAGGGTAGGGCCGTTATCACCGTGTCCGGGAAGAAGCAAATGAGCCCCTTGTAACTCAGCGCCGTTTACACCCGTCCCTTTCTCGAGCCATTCTCCTGATTGATTTCTTACCGGAGGAACCAGTTGACAATGGAATGTGGTGATGTAGAAATCAACCAATTTTTTCCAATCGTTACTGACAATATTGGTATGGGCATATCTGATCATTTGACAAAAAGTTTTTGATGAAGTCGAATAATCGAACTATAATTGTATTTATAGTTCGATTTTATTTTGACCGATGAGTAGATTCAAAGCACTAAAATATTCGATTGGATTCATTCTGCCATTGTTAACCGGGTTCAGTTTTAACACTTATGGATGGCTAACTTTTTTGCCCCTCATTTACACCTTTTTTGTTATTCCAATGGTGGAGCTATTGATTCCTCCGGATACCGGGAATGTAGATAAGGCTGAAGAGGCCAGTCGATTGGACAATGTTTTATACGATTTGCTGATCTACTTAATGGTGCCCATACAACTGTTTACTCTGGGTTATTTCCTTTTCTCTATGCAGGAGGTTGGTCTGGTATGGGTAGATAAGGTTGGACGAATTTCCTCCATGGGACTTTGCTGTGGAATTCTTGGGATAAACATTGGTCATGAACTTGGTCATCGGAAACATGCGTATGAGAAGTGGATGGCAAAGGTCAACCTGATGACCTCGCTGAATATGCATTTCATGCATGAACACAACATCCATCACCATCGAATGGTCAGTACCCCAGAAGATCCGGCAACAGCGAGGTTTGGCGAGCCCCTTTATATTTTCTGGTTCCGATCAATTTTTGGAGTCTATGGATGGGCCTGGAAACTGGAAAGACAGCGATTGAAACGGAAGGAAATGCCATTTTTCTCATTGAAAAACCAGATGATTACGGATCACATTGTAGAAATTAGTTTGTTGTTGGCTATTGGCTTTTTCTTTGGGATTGCAACGGTCCTTTACTTTCTTATTGCAGCTCTAATCGGGCATTTATTGTTAGAAACTGTCAATTATATTGAGCATTACGGTTTAACTCGAGAGAAGAAGGGAGATAGATATGAACGTGTAATGCCCCACCATTCCTGGAATTCAGATCATCTGCTTGGAAGATTAAATCTTTTCGAGTTGTCCAGACATTCCGATCATCATTTTATTGCAAGTAGAAAATATCAGGTTTTACGGCACATGGATGAATCTCCACAGATGCCTACTGGCTACCCGGGTATGATGGTGCTTTCTACAATTCCACCACTGTGGTTTTCGGTCATGAATCCAAAAGTTAATCGGTTAAAAGAGAAGGTCTCCGCAACATAGTGAAAACAGTATGGGGCGGAAGTCAATAGAAAGAGCGCGTAAACCACTGAATGATAAGGCTCGTAGTTGGGTCCGGCAACTAGTACCACTCCTTCAAGATCAGAAACTTGACAAATTGACTCTCGACGAGCTTGCCGTGCTGATGGGGAAGAGTAAGAGTACCATTTATTCCTATTTTTCGACAAAGGAGGAGATCTATCAGACCACTGTTCAGCTTGTACTCAATGACCTGGCTGAAAGCATCTCAGAAGAAGAAATTAAGGAGCAAAATATGGCGGTAGTTTTGAGATCCATGCTGTTAACAATTGCCAAGGGAATAGAAGGTATATCCATCAACTTCCTGGAACAACTTCAAAAACACTTTCCTGAGATTTGGGCGACCATCGAAGACTTTACCGATAACCTATTGGCAACTTTCGAAAGCATTTATGAAAAGGGAATGGAGGAGGGATCATTTCGTTCATTCAATCTTCCCTTATTACTAGCCCTGGATCGTCATTTTGTTATGTCAATAATGACAGACTCTAAAAATTTCAGTGATCAGGGAATGGGCCTGGATGATTTGGTAGTAGAATATCTTGAGTTGAGATTGAATGCGCTAAGGATCTAGTGCAAATCTGACTTTTACTATTTAGTTATCTCTCTTGGCCACTTCGATGATCTCACCGTTTTCATAGATGTTCAGTGTTGAAATAACGGAGCCTTCTCCCAAGAATTCGTAGACCACATTTTCATAATTGAGATAGAATTTATTATTTGATTGCGGGAGGAGTTGTTTCGTCCATCCTGGTTGACCATCATTGATGTCGGTTACCCTAAGAAATTTACCTTCGGTTTTAATATTAACTACCCGGTCCGGAAGGTTATAATCACCAGCATATTGATCCAGCGTTTCAGAGGGTAACTCAGTTTCTGCGAGCGTCTGATGATTATAGCTGACAACCCGGGTAAGCTTCCATTCGTCATTTATCTTTTTCCATAGGGCGGTCAGTTTTCCAGAACCCACTACTTTTTCTGTGCCGTCATTAATCTGTAAGTAGAAAAGATGTTCACAGAATTGTAACGCACCGTAATTATCCATCGGGTAGACTTCCATTGTTACCGCAATCAGTTCTCTTCTGAGCGGTTGCCTGGTGCGTTGTTCTGTTCCACAGAAAATAGCCATGTTTTTCATTTCGTCATCCTTTGATGCGGTGAACCCACCTGCATCATGGAAAAATTCAAAATCCTCTGAGAGAAAGGATGAATAGGCATCCAGGTCGCATTCATTTTGAGCAGTGAAGTACAAGCTGTCCATCAACACGATTTGATTGTAGAGTTCACCCGATTGCTGCGAATAACCAGTCAATATGGAACCAAGAATGATTATCATCAGTGCTAATTTCAAGATTGTCTCGTTCATTAGGAGTTGGTTTAGGATTTAAGGACAAGGCAACCGGGTTAAGGTTAACTAAAATTTAAATGTGTTTCCCATACAATTGGAAGATTCTAATCAATCATTCGGTCAAACTTTCGGTAGTTTTTCAGGTTAAGAATCATCATAGAAATGGTAAGGATAAAAATCGAACCAGATATTATGACAATTGCTTTGACTTCCATTAGATCATTACGGACATAAAATACGGCACTAATAAATGCTAACCAGGCTAAAGACACAACCATTGATAGTATGCCTCTTTGTCGATAAATTCTGGATAAGTGGTAGTTTATATCAAAGTTTAAGTGTTCAAATCTTGCAGGTTGCTTCAACAGCCATTTTTGCCGTAAATCTTCAAATATCCAATACCATACTGGATATGTAATTACAATAATCATCCATGTGAACAGGCTTCTATTTACTGATATTATTTCACCACAATTCTTGCAGTATAATCCAAACCAGTTTCGAAACTGAGTTTTATTCGAGGTTGTCCAAGTTAAGGTTGAATGTAATGTATCACAATGTTCACAGGGTATGAAACCACTATTTGTTCGCTTTTGTACGAGTACGTACTTAGGAAATACTTGTCCAAGGAGTTCGGCGAAAATCAAAAATGGGTTTAGAAGAAAGACGATTCCTCCGAGCGACCTCCAGGAGTATTTTTTGTATTCCTCAGGATCAATTTCCATGGAACAAATATTTGAGTTAAAGATTTAATTATACCATTATATGTGAATGGTAAATCAAATATAACGAAACGGTGATTCTAAATCTTGGGCGTGTCGTTCAATCACTTGTCAATTTTTCTTCCGGCCAATTAGTAGTAGGGAATCTCCATCTTCAAATTCAGCATAAGGTTCTATTACTAATATTTCGAAGTGCTTCGAAAAATAATCCTTCAATTCATTTTCGGTATGATAGTTCACAAAAAGACCTTTAAATACTTCGGTGCCTTCTCCTTTCCAAAATGAGTGACAGATAATTCCACCCAGGTTTAATATTTCATACTGCCTTGAGATGGATCCAACGAGATCATTATCGCTTAAATGGTGCAATACCTTATTTGAGTAGATACCATCAAAAATTTCATTGGTTTCCAGCGTGACAGCGTCTAATTCAAGAAAGGTTCCGGTGGTGTTGGTTTTTCGTAAATGACTTAGAAATTCTCCGGAATTATCTGAGCCGATGACTTGGAAATACTTGTTTAGAATATTCCAGTCAGTTCCGGGGCCTGTGCCGATTTCAAGAAGAAAGGAGTCTTTGGGTAGGTAGTTCTTCAGCTTCTCAATCAATTCCAGTCCATTTACATCCTTCGCAAGCTGGATGTACTCTTCGACGGATTCTTTGGTTTTGTAGTAATCTCCATTCACCAATTTCAGGGTTATTTTCCTAGAACAGCCAAGCGTATTTGCTTGGTCAATAATCTACAATGAATGTAGTGAATCCATTTCGATCGAAAAAAGACTGTAAGATGGAAAACATAAAATGAAGGTGAATAACTTTATTTTGACCGACAATAATCATGCTAATGCGAATTATGAATAGAGCCACAACTTTTTGTAGTGCAATCCTAATTCTACTTTCTTCCTGCCAACCTGACAACGATCAGCTAAGTCGATTCCCTTCAGAAGAAGTAGTAGCAAATCGAATGGATCCGTTACTTAAGTCGAGTGATTTACCGTCACTGGTAGCCATGGCGATAAACAAACAAGGTGAGGAGATAACCTATACTTATGGGAATGCCATTTGGACGGAAGATCTTCCGGTTAGTACAAATAGTATTTTTCGAATTGCGTCGATGACAAAACTTGTTACCAGTGTGGCCGCCCTTCAGTTAGTAGAATCAGGAGCTATACAACTGGATGATGACTTGTCGGAATTGCTACCGGAAATGTCTACTATTCCAATTCTGAATGATGAAGGGGAATTTTTTGAAGGAAGAAACCCAATCACACTGAGAAATTTATTGACCCACAGCTCTGGCTTTGGCTACACTTCAACCGACAGCCTTCTATCGCGGCAGGACTTTTCAGATTGGAAATATGAAGACCTACCCAGACGGTTTGAGAGTGGCACACAATTTCTTTACGGCACTAGTACTGTGTGGGTTGGCAGAGTAGTTGAGAAGCTTTCAGGATTAAACCTGGAAGACTATTTTCGGAAAAATGTCACCGGACCCTTGGGGATGGATCGTACCTGGTATAATCTTCCAGAGGAACTTCATGATGATATCGTTTCATTTGGAAATAGAGGAGATGAGGGAACGGGAGAGCTTAGAGAGTATCCGGATAGAATACCTAAAGAGAAAGTAGAGATTTATTACGGAGGTGGTGGGTTATTTACCTCCCCCAGCGATTACAGTAAGCTATTATCATGTTTGCTAAATGACGGCCGATACCAGGAGACCAGGATACTTAAAAAGGAAACCGTGGATCAATTATTCAAACCTCAGTTTCAAAATGTTTCCATGGACATAAAAGACAACTACTACGGGAAAGCCAGGTGCTGTAATTTCATTGGCTTAATCAAGCCGACAGCCAATCACGGATTGGCAGGTGTAATCGATATGGAATCTACATCTTATGGAAGAAAAGAAGGTACTTTGTTTTGGGGTGGAGTCTATAACACTTACTGGTACATTGACAGGAAATCCGGGGTTGCTGCCACGATTTACACACAACATGTGCCATTTAACCACCCTATCACAACTTCGATTTTTGATAAGTTTTCTGAAATAGTTTACGAAAAATACAGATAGAAAAATTTTTAATTTCCACTTGATCTCAGGAAAACGGATGGAATAGACTTTACTGTTTCACTTTTAATTCCTTAATTATCTGGGATAATGATTTGTGCGGCCGACCAGCGGCTTTCTCAAAATCGGAGGGGACGTCATTTACCCCTCTCCTTATTCCATCATAGATACCTGCTATAACGGTTCCCAGGAAATCTCCCAGCTCAGCTTTTCGTTCATTCTCATATTCTTCAACGGACATTGAAATGAATTTCAAATCCGTATCATACTCCCGATTTATTAACTCCGTTAGTTCCGTTTGTGTGATTGGTTCACCTAATAGATTGTAAGTATGGCTGTTGTGTTTGCTTTCAAGTAGCATTCTCAAGTATGCCTCACCTAATTCGGCTCTGCTGGTATAACCGCATTCACCTTCGCCTGCACAGTTTCTTATCTCACCATCCTTTACATAGGTATCGATATATTCCAGATCGGGTTCAATGTAGATTCCATTTCTACCGATTACCCAATTCAGTCCAGATTCCCTGATATCCTTTTCAGTTTGACGGTTGCTTTTAACAATTGGGCTGAACGCAGTTTCTGTCTCATCACCAATAATACTGGTGTAGACAATTTTTCCCACGGAGTTTTTCTTTGCGGCTTCAATTATATTTCTATGTTGCCCTATCCTTTTTTCAGGGGCATCGTTTCCGGAAACCACTAGTACACCGTCAACACCCCTCAAAGCAGAATCAAAGTCTGATTGGCTATTGTAGTCTCCTTTTCTAATCTCAACCCCGAGATGAGCCGCTCTTTCAGGAGTCCTTACAATTCCAATAACGTGATCTGAACCAATCTCCTTTTTCAAGGCATTAACAATGGAGGAACCAAGTGATCCATTGGCGGCGGTAACTGCGATTTTCATCTTTCTAAGTTCGTTAATTGAGCGATAAACATAAGGTTCTTAACTAGTTTAAGTTGAAGACCTCTTTGATATTTTTGTCTACCGTGATTCTCTCCATCAAAGCCTTATGATGTTTCTTCTCTTGAAACGGAGTATCGGAAAAAAGCTTTGCGTAGTCATTTTCTAATGAATTGTTTAATGCATCGTTCTTTCTTTCGATGGCTAGAGAAATAGACTCCACATATTCGGTGTTAAATTTCATTTTTTCCTTATCCACCCAACCAGCTTTTATGAATCCCAAAGTTTTACGTGAGCATCTGCAGGGATTTGACGTGTTTAGCAAGCCGCATTTATTGTTCATAAACTTATATAGATCCCTACGTGCGCGCTCAAGCTTTTTCCGAAAGTTGGCTTTTGAAATATCCAACAACTCTGATCCAATGGAATGGTCAGCCTCAAAGATCTCAGCAAGTATATAGACTAGCCTTTGATCCCTATCCAGACATAGTAGCATGCCCATCATACATCCAAATTTTGCTTCTTTGATGAGTTCTGATTGTTCAATTTTCTGCTCCTCGGTCAGGTCAACATCTTCAATGGAATCCAGATCGTTACCATATCCTTCAAAGGAAGTGATTCCTTCCTCCAGGAAATTCTTTTTGGCTTTTAGCATATGGTTGAAAGTGATGCGATAAAGCCATGTTCGAAAGTTGCTTTTCCCCTTAAACTGCGAAAGCTTAGTTACCATCTTAATTAGTACTTCCTGAGTGATGTCTTCGGCATCATAAGGGCTCAAAACCATTTTTATGGAGACATTGTATATGTAATGTTGATGCCGTTTAATTAGTGCTTCGAGTGATTCCTGGGAACCACTCAAAGCACTTTCTATTAGTTTTCGATCTTCAGTTTCCTGATAATTCGAGTTAAATGGATTTTCCATGTCCTATTTACTTAACTGTATGAATGTCTCTCCATGTATGAAAAGCGTTGACTCTTCATCAATAGTGCTAAAAAATAATCCACACGGTTCACATTTCATTGCCTCAGCATTTGCCGCTTTTGCTTCTTCCAGGCTTTCCCAATACACTAGATCACTCCATCTACCATCTTCTAGTTTGGAGGTGGTTCTGGAGATAAATCCTTTTCTAGAGCTGATAAAATCATTGACTAGTTGCGCTTTTTTCATCGCTTCTTGATCTGATAAGTCTTCCTTGAAGCTAAAGATTACGATTTCAACTGCTCCAATTTCTTTTGTGTTCTCCATGTTGTTTTCCAGTTTGAATGCGAATAACATCACAATTGGTAATGCCATTGCGGTTAATAAAATTGCTTTCATACTGGTTAGATTCCACAAATTGGAGTGTGTGACAGTTCGATTTCATTTTGCCGTCGTTATTTTCTAATCAGGACCTATTCATATCTCAATTTGGTGGCGGGATTGGCCCTTGCCACTTTTCGCGTTTGCCAATAGATGGAGGATGCCCCAACTAAGAACAGAAACAGAATACTGAGGATGACTTCAGGAGCACCTAGCCCATTGCCATATCTGATTAGGAAGTAAAGAAAAAGCTTATCAAAAAAAACGTAGGAGAAGGGGATAGCAAGGATCACCGCGATGCCGATCAACTTGATGAAGTCCTTTGTCAATAGGTAGTACAGGCTGTTGTCAGTGGCCCCCATAATTTTTCTAATGGCTATCTCCTTGGTCCGATTCTCCGTCGTGTAGGAAACCATACCAAGCAGTCCAAGGCAGGAGATGGTAATGGCCAACGTACTCAAAACACCAAAGAATTTCATTTGGGTACGCAAAAACCAGTATGCGTCCTCAATTTCATCATGAAGAAACGATGAATGAAATGAAACCTGATCATCTATATCTTGCCATTTGGCTTCTAACTCACCAAGGGTTCGTTTAATATTGGTGGAGCTCACAGAAAGTAACGCATATTGGCTATTTTCAATTGAATACCGCATGATCATAGGATTGATGAGTTGGTTGAGTGGCTCATAATTAAAATCTTTAAGGATTCCCACGACCCGGCAATTCGTGCCATTAGCCATGGTAAACCGCAAGGTGTCTTTTTGGGTGTTGAATACTTTTATCGATTTTATGAATCGCTCATTAACCAAAACTAGTTGTTCAGTTTGATTGGAGTTTTGTAAATCTTCACCGGAAGTCCATTGGAATTCCATCTCCATTTGTTCGATGAAATTGTCACCAATGTATACTTGACTCACTTCAATGGTATCCAACCCATTTGAGGTTATAGAGGTTAATCCATTTACTGACGCACCGGGTATGCTGGAAGCTGTGGTCAGCCCTTTAACATCAGGATGATTACTGAGCTCGTTAATTACCAGTTGTTTGTCGATCCCCTCAAAAGGGATAACCAATGTGTTTTTAGACTCAAATCCGTGATTGGTATTGAGTGCGTAGGTGTACTGTCGGGATATGGCGCCAACGCCGATGACGAAGACGAGAGAAACAAAAAATTGAAATACAAAAAGTCCTTTCTTAAATCCCGTTACCTGATTTTTTCCGTCTTTGATCTCACCCTTCAGCGTCTGCATGGGGTTTAGTCTAGAAAAGTACTTGGCTGGAAATAGGCCAGCCAGTACCCCAACAAGGATTGAGAACACTAAGAAGGTGATAATTTGTACGGCATTAGGGGAGGTGTCTAACATTTCACCACCGATAATCATACTGGTAAACTCCACCTTCATTGGATGCATCAGGGCCAGAGAGCCGAGTAAAGCCAATACAGATAAAATGACAGTCTCAACGATGAATTGAGCCTTGATCTGGTATTTCTCCGCCCCCACCACTTTACGAATGCCAATCTCCTTCGCACGTTTGAGTGCCCGAGCAATAGACATATTGGTATAATTAAAGACTGCGGGGAGTAGCACCAGTAGTCCGATGCTGAGAAAAAATAGCATGGATGGCTCATCCCATCCAATACCAATGGCCTGGCTGACATTCCACCGAGGTACAACACCTTCAAGGTTGATGTATTCCAACTCGATCTCTTTATTGGGGTTGAAAGTGACGGCTTCTGCTGAAACCTGGGAAAGTGCCTGTTTAAGATCATTCTCCGAATCTTTATTATCCAGCATCACATACAGGTAGTTCCATCGAAAGTTGGTCCAATCTCTGGTCATATTTTGATTGGCCATTTCCGGATGATTTGCCAGAGATCCGAGGATCTCGAAATACAGGTGAGTCTGATCCGGGTTTGCCATGACCCCCGTAACGTTGAAGGATCCCTGATCGGTATCAAGTACCTTACCGATGGGATCTTCGTCTCTGAAGAGTGTCTCAGCTACTTTTTCAGTGAGAATAATACTATTGGGCTTTGAAAGTGCAGTCTTTTCATCACCTTCGATTAATTTGAAGCTAAAGACATCCAGGAATGATTGCTCTGTGTAGTAGCCATCAAAGTTCATTTCACTACCATGATGGCTGATTACAGGGCTAAATCCTACACGGACAGTTACCGTTTCCTCTATAAACGGGTATTGATTCTCGAGGTACTCACCGACGCCGTAGAAGGTAGATGCAAAGGTTCGTGTGTCGGATCCATCGGCCATGAAGGTGTTGATTTGAAAAATCCGATCTCTGTTTTCCTGCCAGTTGTCTGATTGATAGATTGCTACTGATATGCTTAGCGCCAGTAGGCAGATGCTCATCCCAAGGGCAAGACCAAAGATGTTTAAGGATGTAAATAGTTTGTGTTTGGAAAAATTGCGAATGGCAATCTTGAAATAATTTTTGAACATGGCTATTGAGTTTTTGTCGTAATAAGAAGAGTAGGAAGCTCCTCTTTTCCGTTTCCTTAGTCCATAGGAAAACATGATGGAAAGAGTGTGCTTCCAGTATTTGAGGTCTGCCTGCCGTTTGCTGAATTGATCCAAATTGAAGGAATAGACTTCCTCCAAATCACCTTCAATGTCCTCAAGGTCAGCTTTGCCTGCAAATAACCTCAGTAGTTTCCTGGCTAGTTTAGGAGGCGTATTCATTTATTGAAGGATAAATTGATCTTTGAGCCTTCCCAGAGCTGATCCCGAAGCGATTTCATGTTTGCTAGTTCCTGCTTAGCACTGTCCGTTAGTTCGAAGTAACGCTTCCTTCGTCCCCCCCTTTCGTTGGTGGGTTCACCCAGAAATGAGGTGATGTATCCTTTTTCTTCTAATCGAGTGATTGTTGAATGCAGAGCACCAATGCTAAGATCTCGATTGGCGCGTTCCGAAATATCATTAAGAATCGCAACGCCATAGGCTTCACTATCCAGATTGGCGATCGTCAACAGCACTAATTCTTCAAAGGCTCCAAGGTATCCTTTCATTACTTTCTGTTTTTAAGAATATATATTACGGCAAGTCTAATCAATATGTTTCTTTTTTTGAGAATAAATTGAATCAAGTCTGACTTCATTCTGTACAAAGTTGGGTTGAGGTGCTGCCAAACTAACTTTTTGAAGCAGCTATTGTTAGTCAGATACGAGTATTTATTTGGAAGAGTCTATTCCGCAAAAACCTCAAAATGAGATATTCTACCTGGGTAGTCCACTAAAAGTTTCTTATCGTCTTCGTAAGCCACTGCTTGTGTGAAATTCGGTCCAGTAAAGTTTTTGATCGATTCTGTGTCTTTCCAGTAGGTGAGTAATTTGAAATAGGTATACTCTTGATCAGTGCATTCAAGGAAAGAGAGTTTTATAAATCCTTCAGTTTTACGGTAATCAGGCATATCACGTTCCTCAATCAACTTTCGATATATTTCTGCATGCTCGGTACTTGTTTTTCCTTCCCAAACTCTTGCTATCATAATTGCTTTATAGTTTCAGTATTCAAATTCTTACCTGGTCAGAACCCACGCCTTTCCTTTTCTATTCAGTTTTGGAAGCCTCAAAACCATAAAATCTGAAGCCTGTAATCATACCTTCTGTTTGCACGAATTCTAGATATGCTCCTCCATCGGTGTTGAAAAAAGTACTATCGGTTGATGGAAGAAGGAAAATGGGTTCAGGGGCAAAAGGTGCCAGGTGTTCTAATCCATTATCTTTTACGACAATTTCTACCTCACCAAGATCTGGAATAACGTACTTGCCAGTAAATTTTTGTAGTTCCTGGCTTGAAAGCTCATAATAGTTCCTCTTTACAGGTTCAACCCCTGGTAAGCCATATTCCTTGGCAATACTTAGTTTAATTTCCTGGATGATGCTGCCATTGTCTGAGTTGACCATAATTACCGCAACAAACGGTTGCTTTTTCCAGGCGATCAATTCAGCTCTAAATCCCTCATCTGCACCTCCATGCCCAAAGGTATGCTCGGCGATAGCAGGTCCTAAACCCCAATCATTTTGGCCAGGGGTTAGCATTTGCTTTACCGTGCTTGCTTTTAATAGCCCGTCCTGGTTAGATTGGTAGATCTGCTGTATCTCTTTAGCGTAGAGGACAAGTTGAGAAGGTGTTGTCCACAGGCCAGCGGCAGCCATTTCGGGATATATTGGCCACTTTCCTTCTACCTCATCACCATTTCTTCTGTAGCCGGTTGCCGCAATAAAGTGACGATCGGCAGGTAGGGGATTTTCAAAGGTGCTAGAGGTCATTCCCAACGGATCCAACACATTCCGTTGCATGATTTCAGGAAAAGATTCGGCTTCAATATCAGTAATTAATTGCTGCATGATCGTATAGCCTCCACCTGAATACTGCCAGTTTTCTCCGGGAACCTGTTGCACACGAACTGCGTCTGTATTTCCCAGTCCGTCCAATACTTCCGGGACACTTGGTATGACATCGCCTTTGTCGTAACCAGGAAATCCATGGACTGTCAATCCAGCTGTGTGATTAAGTATTCTACGGACGGTAACTTTTTCAATTTCTGTATACGTGTTCTCGGGGACTTTCCAGGTAGTGAGATAATTATTGACATCCGAATCCAAGCTTATTGTTCCTTCTTCCGCAAGCTTGTGCGCCCGGATTGCAGCGACAGGTTTACTTATCGATCCAGCCAAGAACATGGTCTCCGCCGTCACTGGCCTGTTTTCGACGAGGTCCGCCATCCCGTAACCTTTTGCCCATTCCAGCTGACCATTATTGATCACGGCGATACTTACCCCAGGAATACCTAGCTCCTTTAGTCTATTTTCTATTCCATATGTAGGAGTGCTATCTCCCTCGATTTGTAGATTGGGTTGCAGGCCGTTTTCGATCCTGGAAATTCGTTTTGCCAGTTGACTATCATTTTCTTCCGATGAAGAAATGCAACTAACTAAAATGAGAAGAACAACAAAGGGTAAGGTTTTCATATGCATTGGAGGTATCTATTGGAATTGGATCGATTGGAAGGGTATTGTATACTCAATTCTTTGATTGTCGCTGATATCCCAAGTTTCCATTTGAATTTTTTTCTGACCCCAGAAGATGGATATCATCCCGAAGTGATTATCCATTACCGGACCTTCGATCCGGTTGCTATTTGGAGTGGCAAACTTCCAGGTTGAGGAAAGACCACTTGAGGTAAAATCATAGATTGGATAGAAACCTGTTTCCAGTTTAGATATTTCAGCGTAATGGACATCACCGGAAATAAATAGCACTCCATTCACCCTGTTCTTTTTAATAATGTCTAACATTTGTTTCTGCTCATGTGGGAAGTTGGCCCATGCTTCATATCCATTCCACTCGATTCCAAATTGCGTTCCCGTACCGATTATTCTTAAATCGGCGGGTTTATTTAATTCCTTTTCTAACCAATTCCATTGCTCTTCTCCCAATAAAGTGGGAGTAGATTCTTCATGCGGAGCATAATCTTTCCGATAGAAACTATACCGACTATCATCATCAAACTCACCACTATAGGGCTTTAAGTCATCTCTAAACGTTCTGACATCAAGCAAGATCACCTGCAGCTTGTTCTCTCCATATTCGTAGACGTAAGAATGATATATTCCTTTGTGTTTTCTTCTTTCCGAAGTCTCTGGTTCGTCGAAGAACTCGAGAAATATTTGTTTTGACTCTTCCTTAAATTCATAGGATTTGCCAATATCATTCCACCCATAGTCATGATCATCCCAGGTGGCTATGATGGGGACTTGACTTTTCAGGTTTTTATAGGACTCCTGATCTCCTAGTCGCTTATACTTTGCTCGCAGGGTATCCATGTTTTTTGTGTCACCATAGATATTGTCTCCCAGGAATACAAAAAGATCCGGACCGTGCTGGGCGATAACATCAAAAATGGGAAGAGGTTCGTCCTCATGACCGCAAGAGCCGAAGGCAATTTTTGTTATTTCCGAATCGGTTTTTACTTCACTTGACTCAGTGCACGAGAAAATCATCAAAACCGAGGTACAGGTAATGATTAATATGGTTTTCATTTTCTTTTCTGGATGTCTTACCTAACGAAGGTAACTAACTCACCTAGTCAAAACCTGTTTAAATTGAAATGAGTTAGCCTAATTGATTAAGACTCATCTTTGGATTAGGAGCTCAATAGCTCTTTCAAGTTGAGAATCTATTCCGTCTGCTGAATCTGTTTTTGATATAAATACGAATTCGTGGGGCACGATTCCGGATCTTTCAAAGATCTCACCATCACCGTTGCTGGTTAAGGTTGTTGTTAATCGGTAGTTCCATCCGTTTGGAAGCTCTCGATAGCTGTTTAAACCTAGTCCTCCTGCGGAAAAATCACCTACGGTAACAACGTAATCTTGAATTTCCAATGGCAAAATGAATAATTCAGCTGCGCTTTGTGATGACCTGTTCATCAGGATTACAATAGGATTCAAATATTGAAGCGGACCTCCCGGTTCAATTGTTCCTTCAATAGGAGAATCAAAATCATCATGGTTTTGACCATTACGAAATTGTGTTTTAATGGCAACAAAAACGCGATCAATGAATCGGCTTGCGACCAGATTGGCGGCAGCAGGTGCGCCACCACCATTATTCCTTACGTCAATAATCAAGCCCTTCGTTGATGAGAATTGAGGGATCAAATTGTCAATTTGCTTAAAATCCGAAAAAAGGCTTTCACTAAAAGTTTTAATATGAATGTATCCAATGTTTTCATCGATTACCTGACCCCAGCGGAAAACACGATTTTCCGACAGCACATCAATATATTCATTCAATGAGGCAATGCCATTCACTGAAAAGGGATTCGAAGCGTTGTAGACAACCCGATCTCTATTACTATCTACAAATCCAACATGGATATCTTCAAAGGACAACAAAATTTCAATGATAAGGTCTTTGAATTGATTTTGACTAATACCTGAACCAATTGCATCGGTAGTGCTGATATAAACAGAATCCCAGTCCAAATCTCTAACCGTAAAACCCGCATAGTTTTTATCGAAATCGTTCCAGAGAATATCAAAAGCTTCTCGCTGATCGTTGCTAACCTGTTCGTTTATAATGACATTCTCACATGATACTGCCAGGAATAGAATAGGATAGATATAACGTTTCATCTCAAAATTTGTAGACTAGTTGAAGAGCATAATGGCTACTCCCATAGGTCACTGTTTCGAATTTGGGATAGGAGTAATAGTGAAAGAGATAGGTAAACCCTATTCCAACTCTTTGCGATAGATCATACAAGTATTCCATCCTCATTCGTACATCAAGAAATCTCCCGAAGGTTAATAGATCCCCCGAAGAAAGTAATTCCCTGGTAGGAACGGTAGTTGGATCCTCTACAATGCTTTGAAATACGTCTTCCGGAAAGTCGTTTGGTACCCTCATCCTGCCCAGAATGTATGCCATGACTGGGAGTGAGGTACTTGCCCGAATGCGATGCCTTTCCGTAAATGATAATTGATACGAATAAGCCAGGTTTAAACTGGTAAAAAGGTCAACTGAAATATCGTCTTCTACCAGGAAAACGTAGGTTCTGGCAGATAAAAAGTTGTATAGTCCAAGACCCAAGTAATGCTTCCTGTTTGACGATAGGCTTCTCAAATACTCATAATTCAGATAGAAATTCGTGTTTTCAACTCGTCCTCTACTTCGCTGGTTCAGTTTTGGGTTTAATTCTTGTCCGGAAATCCTTGCGTCAATGTCATGTATACTTTTTGGTTTTGGAAGGTAAGATTGAGAAGAAAGCCCGAGCCTCGGTATACCAATGGAGAAAACACCTGGTCTTGTAGGCTGATATGTTTTATACCCATCCCAATTCCAAAATTTCTTGATAGTTCTGAGTCTTGAGAATAGCAGCGGTGGAAAGAAACACTCAGAAAGAGAAGCACTAGGAATCGCATAGATGTTACCGAACTACAACCTGTGGAATTTTTCATTCCCTTAAAATGTCCGCACTACTTCCCACATAATCTGTCCTTTAATTAAACAAAATCAGTTATTAACGATCTTAGGATGGTTCAGGAATGAAGGCGATGCCGTCTATTTCCACCAGGAAATCGGGGTTGACAAGGCCCGCTACAAAAACGACAGTAATTATAGGTTGGTTGGAACTATGCCTCAAAAATTTTTGGGAGACCTCAAATCCTTTCCTGGCATCTTGACCCTGAACAAGGTTAATGTTGAGTTTAACTAGATTATCGAAAGTTGCTCCACAGGCTTCTAGTGCTGTTTTTAAATTCTTCATTACCTGTTCGGTCTGGGAGGCCAGGTCATTCTTTCCAACAATCTCGTGACTTTTAGTTACTGCGTTTTGCCCCCCGATGTAAACGGTCTTACCATTTCCCTGGGTGATCACCACTTGGGAAAATGCAGGACTATTAATCAAACCTTCTGGATTTACGTGCTCTTTTCTGCTTTTCATTCTTCAATTTATTTGTTCTCAGAGTTATCGGGTCTTGGTCTTTTTAATGCCTGGAGAGCTCAAATTTACAATGTTGAAAATAACTCTTTACGTTAATTAATAACATGTTTGTCGAACTTTGTTAAACAAAATAACAAGAACATTTCAACATCAAAACTTAAGGCTTGGTGGTTACATGATTGTAGAGTATTCTTACTTTTCTAGAATACTTAGACTATGAAAAAACTGCTTTTCTTACTATCTCTATCTGCTCTATTCATTTCCTGTGAGGATGACGACTCCTCCAAATTTCTTCCTATTCAGATTTCCGCAAGCAGATGTGGCGATCCCTCTTTCAGTGGCTCAGTGGATCTTTCTTTACATTCGACAGAAGAGGATGCCTTACTCGGAGTTAATCCACTATTTTCTGGTACATTCACCGTTCCAACAGAATACCAGTTTGACAAGGACATTTCTTCAGGTTTGTACTATGTCAGAATGGAGTCAGACATCTATTCAAATTGGTCTTCCCTTTTAGTTGATTTTGTAAATACGGAATTCAATTTTGTCGAAGAGAGTGAACCCAATCGCTCAGATTTCATCTCAGCGAATCTAACAGACGAAGAGTACAACTCTGTAGGAACTTACAACATAAGTACTTTGGCTGTAAACGGAGTTGTTGTTATTGATAACGGAGAAAATGTCAGCGGAGCAAACACCTTCGATTGCATATTGGATGATAGCATTGAAATATCTGTAGGAGGTGAGATTAAGGTAATCAATGGATCTAATATTTGTAGCGATGAAGTTGATCAAACATTTCGTGCCGGCTCATCGGTATCATGTGAAGAAGGTACGGTCAGTCCTATTGATTGGATAGAGAGCGGTAGAAGTTTTATTGTCAGTCGAGATCAATTGGTAGCGACATATTTTGAGGAGGATTCTAATACAACTTCTACCTGGACGTATGTAAGAGCGGAATGAATCGTAGGTTCTGGAAATTTGGTCAATAGCAGCGAAAGTGCCGATGCTGTAACGTTCTTGTAATTACTGTTTTAACAGTACGTACTTTATTTGAACATATGGACTATTCCATTTAGTCTTATCCGAGTCTTTGTTATCGCAGATAAACCGTGATGCTTACACCTCTTTTATAAATTCTCATAACGTCTTTGTAACCTATTTCGGTTAACACCCGTTATCAACACTACAATTAGGAATTAACCTTTATACGTGTTAGAATTGCAACACTGCAAATAAGAAAAAACCATGGGAAAGTATCAGCTTGGTGAATTTGAAGAGATCGTATTACTCACGGTAGGTGTACTGTATGGGGAGGCGTACGGTGTATCAATCAAACTGTCCATTGAAGAGAAGCTGAGTCGTAAGGTTAGCGTGGGAGCCTTGCAATCGGCATTGAAACGATTAGAAGAGAAAGGCTTTTTGACTTCCAAGGAAGGAGAGTCAACCAGCGAAAGAGGTGGACGCCCCAAGCTTTACTTTACGCTTACGGCTTCCGGCAGAGATGCAATAGAACATTCACGTGAAGTCAGGAATGAGCTATACAATCAGATCCCAAAAGTGGCACTTGATCTTAAATTGGTCACTGCGTGAGTAAATTTTCTGCGCAACCTCCGAAGTTGGCGTTGCGGTTTTTCAAATGGTTCTGCGATCCAGGTGTCCACCGGTATCTGGAAGGTGACTTAATTGAACTATTTGAAGCCAATAGCCAGGTGAAAGGAGTAAAAAAAGCACAATGGGTATTCTTCTGGGAGGTCATCAGACTTTTTAGACCCGGTATTATTAAGAATTTCGAAGGCAATCAAAAACTCAATTTTTACGGTATGTTCAAAAATTATTTTAAAGTCAGCATGCGTAACATCTTACGCAACAAGACATTTTCGGCATTAAATGTTACAGGTTTAGGGGTTGGCATTGCCAGTTGCCTACTCATCATGATCTACGTTCATAATGAACTTTCCTATGACACCTTTAACACAAAGTATGATCGGATTTATCGGGTACTCCACAAATATGGAAGTGATGCTGAAATACCAGAGAATGGTCTAATTGCCAAATCTGAATTACAGGTTTGGGGCAATGCACCTGTTGCTCAAGCCCTGGAAGACTACTATCCACAGATAGAACATATCTTTCGCTTTACCAGTGATTTCAGCTATCTGGTGGAATACAATGATCGGCGTTTTCAAGAGAAGGCTATGCCGTACGCCGACTCTACTTTTCATCGGATTTTTGACTGGGAGTGGATCGCTGGTAATCCAACCACAGCACTCACTCGACCTTATACAATCATTCTGTCAAAGCAGATGGCGGAAAAATATTTTGGTGATGAGAATCCTGTAGGTAAAACTTTGATTCTGGATACCGATCACGACTACGAAGTCACTGGTGTATACGAGATTCCACCCAATTCACATATTGATTTCAACGCAATGGTTTCCATGTCCACCTTCATCGATTTCCGCCCTGGGATTTTCAAAAGTTGGGACTATGTTGACTTTTATACCTATTTCACAGTAGGTGAAGGAACAGATATCAACGAAATGGAAGCACAAATACCCGATGTGTTGGCCCCGCTTGCCGATGAAATGGCTTGGTATACAATGCGGTTCGAGCGGTTGGCAGATGCTTACTTGTATTCACCCGCAAGACGTCAACCGGGACCAACTGGAAATCCGAATAATATCAAAATTTTCATATCAGTTGCTGCCTTTGTTTTGTTGATTGCCTGTATCAACTTCATGAATCTTTCAACTGCCCGATCAATGGAACGTGCAAAGGAGGTAGCCATACGGAAGACTATTGGTTCTAGTAGAGGCTCACTGATCTTCCAGTTTTTGGTTGAATCATTGCTACTAACTTTTCTATCCGCTTTGATCGGGATCATATTCGTATGGATTGCACATGAACATCTCGAAACACTGGTAGACAAACAATTGGCGACAGGCTGGTTGTTTACTCTACCTAACTTCATCATAGGAGTTTTACTTGTGCTGTTACTTGGACTTGTGTCCGGTGCATATCCGGCATTTGTTCTTTCGAGATTTAAAGCTGTGAAAGTTCTGAAAGGGGCATTTAAAAGCTCAAAGGATGGAGTTTGGTTGAGGAAGTCACTTGTGATCCTTCAGTTTGCCCTGTCAATTGTATTGATCGTAGGAACTGCGGTAGTATTTAATCAACTACAATACTTACGGCAGTATGACAAAGGGTTTGACAACAACCAAATGCTGGTAATCGACTTTGGATGGGATGTAAAAGTTCAACGGAAACTGGAAACCGTGAAGGCTGAACTTGGAAGACACAGTGCTGTTGAGTCTATCGCCGCATCAAGAGCTACACCGGGTGATTTTTTCCCCAATGGGGGTACCGGAATTCGAGATAGAGAAGGAGAATGGATTTGGGCCAACCCGGCAATCTATGAGATTGACGAAGATTTCATTCCAACTTACGGGATGGAAATGGTCGCAGGTAGGCATTATTCGCATGACCATCCTGGCGACTCTGCCTATTCTTTGATACTCAATGAGGCTGCCGCCCGCGAGTTCGGGTATACAAATCCAGCAGATATCATTGGAAAGGACTTTATGCAATGGGGACGAGAAGGTAAGGTCATTGGTGTGGTAAAAGACTTTAACTATGTTTCACTTCATAAAGATGTTGAGCCGCTGGCCCTACGATACTCTACCAGGTGGAGTACTTCGATGCTTTCCTTAAAACTGAAGTCTTCTGATTATTCAAGGACGTTAGCTGAATTGGAAGACATTTGGCTGACTTTGGCTCCCCATCGCCCATTTGTAACACATTTTAGCGATAACAATTTCAATCGCCAATACGAGGCAGATGCACGATTTGGTAATGTATTTTCGATATTTTCAGGACTGGCCATTTTTGTCGCTTGCCTCGGTCTTTTTGGCTTGACAATTTTTAGTACCTCACAGCGTCAGAAAGAGATTGGTGTTCGAAAAGTCCTCGGTGCTTCTATGCAAAGTCTGGTCACGATGCTTTCAAAGGACTTTATTAAACTGTTTTTGATTGCGATGGTTTTCGCTGTTCCTGTAGCCTGGTATTCAATGAATTCCTGGTTAGAAGGTTTTGCTTATCGAATTGATGTGAAGTGGCAGGTTTTTGCTTTAGCTGCAGTTGGAACTCTACTGGTCTCACTGCTTACCATGAGTTTCAAAACGGTTTCTGCTGCCTTGGCTAATCCGGTGGAGTCTTTGAGAGATGAGTAAATCCAGAAATAACCTGTGAATCAGTTTCACAAGTTGAATGGATTCCGCAGGTATCAGATTCCGGTGACTGATAAAAACTTAGTAAGCGATCTTATTATTTTTTCAGATAAGTGAAATGTTATTTGTTATCCTTTGATTGGGTATCATCGAATGTCGGAAGCAGTATGTTGTTCATTATGGCAAATGGAAGTTTGTCTTCCTGTGAATTATAGGCTTCACCGGTAAATACCGCAACAATATCCATCTCCGGAATTACCATTATGTATTGCCCACCATTGCCTGTGGCTGTTTTAGACATATAGGTTTTACCATTTACGTTAAAAGGAATGTTCCACCATAGGTATCCATACTCGATGTTTGTGATCGTTGTTTTGGCTGTTGTAGCGTCCTGAATCCAATTTGCAGATACTATCTGTTCACCCATCCAGACTCCTTCATTTAATACCAATTGACCAATTTTAGCCATGTCCCTGGGTTTGAGAGATAGCCTTTTTCCCGATGCTATTACTTGTTTTTCTTCTGTATGATCCCACCTCAGACTCTCTATCCCCAATGGCCTAAATAGGTATTGTTCAGCAAATTCATCAAGACCCATACCTGATGCCTGACTGACTATTTCCGCCATGATAATGACACCCATCGAACAATAATTTGATACCTCTCCATGATTATTAATCATTGGAAGATCCAGGGTATACTGAATCCAATCCTCTTTCTTATAGACTCGATCCTCCTGACCCTTTGATTTTTTATCCCAATCGTTGCAATCCCATCCTGCTGACATGGTAATGAGATGTTTGATTGTGATCTCGTTTTTGCGTTCATCAAGATTTTTCCTGGGTTCATGACTCTTTAAATACTTAGATATTGGTTCGTTGATGTCTTCAATCATTCCTTTATCGATGGCTATTCCTAGTAAAAGCGACTTGATACTTTTATTCACTGATCGAAGATCATGGATGGTCTTTGCATCATATCCGTTGAAGTACTCATCAATGATCAATTCGTTGTTTTTGATTAGCAATACACTATTGAGTTTATGCTCTTGATTGATAATTTCATTGAAGAAAGCATAAAGGGCAGTTGTATCAAGGGCGGTTGATTTCAAATCATTTGTTCTCCATCCGTCCCCAAGTTCCTCAGGCTGAGAATACATATATTCTCTCTGAGCGAAGCAAGAAATGCCTGCAATCAATGCAAGTATTGAGAGGTTAATTCTTCTTTTCATAATGAATCAGGACATCTACCTACGATCTTTGGGTATTTGTAAGTAGTAACCTTTTTTATTCCACAAAACCTTATTCTGGAAGTATATTTCGAGTTTGGAAAGTGAAATCTGCTGATCATTCTGTTGTCCATAGTCTCGCAGGCCTCTCTACCTAGTCGATTGCATCGGTTTCCATTTTGGATAGTTCTTGCTTCAAGACATTGTGCAGGTACATTACATCGGTACGCCAACCGCTTCGATTTTTTTTCATGAAGACCAAACCAAATGATAAAAGTGAGTTTACGGTAAATGTCTGTTGTTCTATACTGATGTTAAATGTAGGATCAATTAATAAGAACTGTCTGCCCCAGCCATCAAACCAGATAGTATTCTCATCTGTGTCTATCGGCCAGGTATGGAAATCTCGACTGTCGCTCATCACATTTCCTTTTGACATCACTTGTGCTCTTTCTAGATTGAGACTCTAAAATTCAAAATATAATTATGACTCGGATTTTATCATTAACCTTAACATTATCTCTGATTGCGCTCGTTACGGTAGCGCAGGAAGTTGATAGCAAAACCTTTGCAGGTCTGAAATTTCGAAGTATTGGCCCGGCACTGACTTCTGGTCGAGTGGCCGATATAGCCATTCATCCCGACAATGAGAATGTTTGGTATGTGGCTGTGGGTTCTGGTGGCGTCTGGAAAACAGTGAACTCCGGCACAACCTGGACTCCCATTTTTGATGGTCAGGAAAGCTACTCCATTGGTTGTGTTACCATTGATCCCAATAATTCTGAAACTATTTGGGTAGGGACAGGAGAAAATGTAGGGGGCCGGCACGTAGGGTTCGGTGATGGCATTTACGTCAGTTATGATGGCGGTAAAACGTGGAAAAATAAAGGACTTGGATCTTCGGAGCACCTTTCTAAGATAATTGTTCACCCAACCAATTCTGATGTCATTTGGGTGGCAGCCCAGGGCCCACTTTGGAGCCAAGGTGGCGAAAGGGGTCTGTACAAGTCTACCGACGGCGGAGATTCCTGGAAAAAAACACTGGGGGATAGCGAGTGGACCGGGGCAACAGATATTGTTATCGATCCGAGAAATCCGGACATTCTATATGCTGCAACCTGGCAAAGACATAGAACCGTAGCTGCCTTGATGGGAGGAGGTCCTGGTTCAGCAATCCACAAAAGCACGGATGGGGGTGAGACCTGGACAAAACTTAGTTCAGGATTGCCTCAGACATCTATGGGCAAAATAGGTTTGGCGATTTCGTATTTCAATCCCGACCAGGTATATGCGGTCATAGAAGAAATTAGAAGTAAGGGAGGGACATACATGACTACAAACCAGGGTGCCACCTGGACAAAAATGTCTGATCAAATTTCCGGAGGAACAGGTCCGCATTACTATCAGGAACTCTATACTACACCCCATCAGGAAGGAAGATTGTATTTGATGAATAACGTAGTCATGATCTCCGATGATCACGGTAAGACTTTTAAGGCTATGAATGAGAACAAGAAACATGTGGATTCGCATGCCATGGCTTTCAAGATGTCAGACCCGAATTATGTACTCTTCGGAACGGATGGCGGATTGTATGAATCTTTTGATCTGACCAAAACATGGAAATACATCTCCAATCTTCCTGTAGTTCAGTACTACAAAGTCGCGGTGGATGATTCTGAACCTTTTTATAACGTATATGGCGGTACACAGGATAATGGAAGTCATGGAGGTCCATCAAGAACCGCTAGTTCAGCAGGAATTCGTAACGCGGACTGGTGGATTACGTTGACAGCAGATGGCCATCAAAGTGCTACGGAACCGGGAAACCCTGATATCACTTACGGGGAATTCCAACAAGGATGGCTTTGGAGAATCGATCAAACGACCGGTGAAACGGTGTTTATTCAGCCTCAACCAAAAGCCGGTGACCCTCATGAAAGATTTAATTGGGATGCCCCAATTTTAGTCAGTCCGCACAATCCCACCCGATTGTACTTCGCATCTTATCGTGTATGGAAGTCAGAAAATAGGGGAGACGACTGGACGGCTATATCCGGTGACTTAACCCGTAACCAGGAACGTCTGGGACTTCCAATTATGGGAAAAGTTCAAAGCTATGACAACGCCTGGGATGTTGGAGCCATGTCCAATTACAACACCATCACGTCACTGGCAGAATCGCCCTTACAGGAAGGATTGATCTATGCAGGTACGGATGATGGAATTCTTCAGGTTACTGAAGATGGTGGTGAAAATTGGAGAAAAATTGAGCTTGGCAGTATAAAGGGAGTCCCGGCAACTCCTTTTGTGAACGATGTTCGGGCTGACTTACACGATGCGAATACGGTTTACCTGATCCTCGACAATCACAAGTATGGGGATTTCAAACCTTATGTTTTAAAAAGCTCGGACAAAGGCAATACTTGGTCTCTTATCAATGGTAATTTACCCGCTAGACTCCTGACATGGAGAATCGTTCAGGATCATGAAAAGAAAGACTTACTGTTTTTAGCGACGGAATTTGGTGTTTATTTCTCAAATGATAGTGGTAGCAAATGGATTGAACTGACAGGTGGCCTACCTACGATTTCCTTCAGAGACATAACCATTCAAAGAAGAGAAAATGACTTGGTTGGGGCATCGTTTGGTCGTGGTTTTTACATCCTGGATGACATCTCTCCGTTGAGAGATTGGGATAATACTATGCAAAATGCTGAGGCTACAGTCTTTAGTACAAAACCGGCTTATTGGTACGTGCCTAAGGATGAAATCTATGGTCAGGGCAATGCTGATTATCAAGCAGAGAATCCACCATTCGGCGCTGTTTTTACCTATTACCTGAAGGATAAGTACAAATCTTTATCGGACACAAGGAAGGAATCGGAAAAGGATGTGAATACAAACATTCCGTTTCCAGGCTATGATGCTCTTGATAAGGAGCTAGCGCAAAATAAACCTATGGTTGTACTAACTATTCGTGATGCAGACGGAAACGTTGTTAAGAACGTCACCGGTACGAATACTAAAGGGTTTAATAGGGTGGCGTGGGATCTGTCTTACGCCAAAAGAAGTGGTGAGCGACTTAAAGCCGAAGGAGGAGGCGGGTTCTTTTTCGGCGGTGGTGCGAAAGCTACTCCAGGCAACTACACGATGACTTTATCCAAAGTGATAGACGGAGTTTGGACCGAATTGTCAGAGCCGCAGGAGTTTGAAGTAATTAAGCTCAGAGACGGGGCACTGCCAGGTAAGGATATAGCAGAGATCAATGCTTTCAGAGAGCGATTCGTGACGTTCCATCAAGAGCTAACTTCAGTAAGAACAGTCCTGTCACAGAGTCAATCTTTAGTAGATGCAATGAGTCGGGCTTTAACTAGTGCAACCAATCCGACAGCCGTATTAGTTAAATCAGTTGAAGATACCCGATTGGCTTTGTTAGAGCTGGACCGGAAAATGAATGGAAGCAAAGCTCGTGGAGAAGTGGGAGAGCGTAATCCACCAGCGCCAGGCGACGGTCTATTTGTTGGTATTATCGCATTGAGTAGTACTTATGGACCCACGGAGAATCACGTGGCCGCCTTTGAAAGGGCAGTCACTCAGTTGAGGGATCTTAAGTCAGAACTAAAAACTATTAGCGAAGATACTCTACCAAGCCTACGATCAGCCTTAAAGGATGCAGGAGCACCATGGATTGAAGGGGAAGGTTTAAGGTAGTTTTAGACACCAAATAGGTGCTAACCAAAAGGTAAGTCTATAGGTTAGCACCTGTTATTCTAAAATTGAACTGCATGGTATTCCCGATTGTTGGTCACAAAGCTCTTATGTAGAAGACCGCACACAGTCCATCGTTCGTTTGAAAAATCCATCTCCCCTGACATCATCATTCCATGCCATGCTGGAAACTTTCCAGTCTTTTCCTGCTTTTATCAGCTGAATGCTATTGATACCAACAGCAGTGGGCTCCTCTTTTGGATTCGCTCTCACTTCGTAAAAACTATACCGATGCGCTATACGGTCGTAGATTTTTGTCTTATGATGTACTTCCCGATAGATCAATCCCTTATCGACCCCTGGTTCGTGACGATGCTCAAAGTGGTCGATAAATTCTTGAATAGTAAAGACCTGATGTGTTTCTTCATTGTAATTGATCAAAAGCCCTTCTTTCAGGAATAACTCTTTGATCTTACCTAAATCAGGAAGGGATCCCTTTTCAATGGACATGGCCTCGAAAAGACTTTTGATGGTGTCATCCACTTCTAGGATCTCAGTTTTACCAGGATGGGACATATTTTTTTGTATCGGATTTAAAGCAAATTTTCGTGAAATTCTCCTGAATGTGGCCAGTCAATTGGACTAATTTTTCTTTTTAAAATAGAATAGTTCGGGGTCTCCTTCATCTAATCCGATTAATTCCCCTGCAAAAGAAAAACCAACTTTCGTTAATGCTTTTTGCATAGGTATGTTAGAACGATTAGTGGAAGTAAACACTTTATCCGTTTTGCTTTGTTTACATAAATGATCAATAGCCAGTGCGCCAATACCTTTTCCTCTATAATTTTCAGCTAAAACAATAAGCTCTATCCACCCCTGGTCAAAGAAGCGATAATCGAATATGACACAACCAACTATTCTGTCATCTACCAGGATGAGAAAACACTGTTTGTTCAAGATTGCATTTCCAATCTTTTCTTCCCTCTTTAGTTTGATATGCTCCTCCTTATCGAGGTTGTAATCCAGGTCTACAACTGTCACCTTGTCCCTCGTTGTTGCTTTTCTTAGCCTAACCGTTTCCATTTTCTTGTGGAATTTACCTTTCCATGAAAGAACGGGTACTCCTTCGCTCTAGAGCCCGAGCTTATCCATTCGTTCTTTTTCATACCTACTATCCTCAGCCGGGTATCTAAGTTGTCCTTCATATAGGCCGGAATCTTTTGCAAGTGCCCAAATTAAACTTTCACCCGCGTGAATGGTGGTCATTTTGAAAACAGGGTCTTGAAATGCCTTATCCGCTGAAATCACCTTCCAACCTTGTGCTTTGAACATGGCTATGAGGTCATCCAGGAACAGAGCAGCTGCTAGGTTATGATGAAGAAGTAAGGTGTGATCGATGTGCCTTCCTGTTAGTTCAAAGGACAAGTTTTCGTAGTAGTTGGCGCGTTCAAGGAGATGCTCCAGATAAAAATTCCTAAATCCTTCAATGTCAGCATTCGGATTTTGGTTTAACCTTTTGCCTAACCGACTGTTGATATACCAGTCGGAAGCATCGATGGTGACATGTCCGTTCCTATATCCATATGATTTCATGATTTGGCGAATGCTATCTATTTCTTCCCTGGTATTACCTTCTTTCAGATAAGGAAATCTGAATAGTTTGGTATAGTTGCTATATATCCGAATTAAAGAGTCAGCCTTTAAGAGTTCTGTTCGAAAGTTTTCAGCGGTAATTTCTGCCTTGTTAAAATTTGGATGAGAATAGGTATGATTAGCTATGAAGTGACCTTTGTCGTTCCACGACTCCAGTAAATACTTGCCTTTATTAGTCGATTTCCCCTTGGTGTTAACGAAGAAGACAGCTTTAATTTCTGATTTATCTAAAGCATTCAAAATCATAGTATTCCATTCTTCAAGCTCGTAGTTGGCACTGTTTGATGTGCTTCCATCATCAAAAGTGAGGCTTACAGTGGGCTGAGCCATGGAAGTAAAAAAACAAAGGAGTGCTGTCGTGAAAAATATATATTTCATAATGTCCTTATATGGAATACTCTATTGTGTGTCAGACAAAGGTTGCTTTGATTTTATCGAGTGACTGGTTACCAAAAAGTGTCATCGATGCCTAACAGGGAGCTAGTTCATCGAAGGTGTTATAACTAGTTTACGAAAGTCAATCGGCCCATGATCCCCCTGGATCATTATTGGTCCAGGTTCACCTTCGTTGCTATTGAGAGATCCACCAGTTATTCCGGGAATAGGTCGGTTTGAAATCACTTCTACTCCATTATGAATGACAGTCACATGTCGACCGACTAACGTAATTTCATAGGTTTGCCATTCTCCAGGATTTTTCGCCGCATTTACAGAGGGAGCGATAAAACCGTAAATACCTCCAATACTAACTTCATCGGCCTTTCTTCCCGAATCTTCAATCTGGAGTTCATAGCGACCACGAAGGTAAATCCCGCTGTTGCTTCCCTCGGGATATCTGAATTCTACACTAAGCTTAAAGTCATTAAATTCTTGTTTGGAAACCAGGTTACCACCTTTTTCGGTATTCATCATGATACCATCAACCATTTTGAACTTGCTATTATCAGGAATAATCCAGCTATCCATATTGCCAGTCAATAAATTAACCGGATCGTCCCAAGTTGGTAGTGTTTCTCTCTCGAGACTCGGCGCTCGAACGCCAGTGAATTTGAGCTTGTTCCCGTCAAGAACCTGGTGGCCGGAAAGCTTGTCGTCTTTCAAGGTGAATTCAAAATAGATATCGTCTATATCCATCCATTGAGGAGGAATGGTGAAGTAATACTTATCTTCTGCGGCATTGTAATTGATCTTCGCGATAGGTCTTGCACTACCTTCGTATCCTACATAGTACCCGACTAATGTTGAAAGTCCAGACAGTTTTATTTTTAGCCATCCAGGAAAGCCGTCCGAAGCCATTAAGCCATGCCTGAATATTCCTAGATTCTTTAGCTGATCCTCACTCATTGTGATCGTTAGGTCCCAACTGCCAATAAGTTGTGAATCACTTTCTACCCGTTGTGCATGTAGCGCAGAACAATGGATTATTGCAAAAAAAATCAGGAAAAACAAAGCTTTATAATTTTTCATAATAGTATTGCTTTAACGCTATAGATTTTGGATTAAATGATTGGATCTAATATAAGAAACCTGCACGTGGACAGCAAGTACAAAAATCCATACTGCTTTTGACAGCATTCGTGATGGTAGTGAATTCGAGCTCATGTTTTTGCTGACAACGAAAAAGGACATCGAAACTATTGTTGTGCGATGTGTTTGATGATCCGATCTAATCATATGCTCTTTTTTTGTGTAATCACTCTGATTTTTCCTAATCTGATTTATTCGCAGAATGTAAATCCCGGAGACGATGAGATTTTTAAGGAATTTGAAGTCACGGAAATCAGGGTAACAATGTCTGACTCGGACATGAATTTCCTGCTCGCGGAAGAAAATGCCTACAGTAATGATTATGTGACTGCGGATGTGATGTTTTCTAACTCCGAGCTGACGAGGTCTACTGTTAATAATGTTGGAATAAGACTTAGGGGTGGTACTTCAAGGGAAAGGCCTAAAAAAGCTTTCAAAATTGACTTCAAAGAGTTCGGTGGTGGACAATTTTATGGCTATAAGAAAATTAATCTCAAACCAGAAGCAAATGACCCCTCATTGGTCAGAGAATTATTAACCATGCACTTATATCGGTTGATGAACGTACCAGCACCTCGAGTTGCACCTGCCGTACTTTACTTTAATGAGGAATACATGGGCGTCTACTTGATGGTTGAGCAGATCGATGATGAATTTGTAGATCGCAGATTTGGCGGAGAGGGGGGATACCTGTACAAATGTGGTATTGGCGCCACCCTGGAAGATGATGGCCAAGTCTATAATACTTTGCTCTTCGAGTCAAAGATGAATGAAGATACTGATGCCAGGGTAGAATTGGATTCATTTGTGACCGCTTTAAATACCATTAAGAGGTGGAACTTAAAGCGGGACTTCGAAAGGTATTTTGCCGTTGACAGATATTTGAGACAACTGGCTGTAGAAGCGATAACTGGGCATTGGGATGGTTATAGCTGGTTAAATAATAACTTCTATCTGTATTATAATGATGATGAGGGGCGATTTGAGTTTATGCCGTACGATACAGATAGTACCTGGGGTATCGATTGGGTAAGTGAGGATTGGGCTACCCGTGACCTTACAAATTTCTACAAAGACGGTCGTCCTCGTCCACTGACATCAAGAATTCTTTCAGTAAAGGATTGGAACGCTCGATATATCATGTATTTAAATACGTTATTTGATAAGTACTTCACCCCCGAGTATTTGTATCCATTATTCGATCAATTAGAGGGTATTCTAGATCCTCATGTATTGATGGATGAACGATTTGATGATTCATTTGACTTTAGTTATGAGGATTTCAAGGATTCTTTTGATCAATTTTCAGAAGGTCATGTTGAGTATGGATTGAGGAGTTTTGTCGAGACTAGAAGGTTAACAGGTATGTCTTCTATACCAGATATCGTTTTGGGAGTGTCCTATCATGATGAGAATTTAGTAGTGTATCCAAATCCAACATCAGATGGAACAATCTTTTTAAGTCAAAACATTTCCCTTGAAGTCAAAGTTTTTGACGTCAATGGTCGGCGGGTTAAGTCGGAATACTCCAAAGCCTCAGGCTCATTACAAATTTCTGGTAGTCCTGGAGTGTACTTCATTCATGTCGGAGAACAGGTAAAAAAAGTAGTTAAGCAATAAGTAATTGAAGGTCTGGCTATTGTGTTAAAGTGATATAAAATTGAATAAGGTTGACGTGTGAACAGATTTTCAAAATGCTAATACCTCATTTGAGCTATAGATCTTTTCTACTCAATATTTTCACGATACGGTTAATGTTGATTTCCGATAAGTTCCATTCATATCCATTGAAATCAGTGGTATTTATAAACTGAACAACAACCGCGTCAATGTCTTTGTGGTATTCTGCAAGACTTTGATAGCCAACAACCAAACCACCGTGGTTATATTCATAGGGATAGAGTTCCTGTTCTCCTACGTCAAATACGGAGCCATCATTTAAGGCTCTTAAGAATATACCCACATCTTCTGCTGTCGCCAACATTCCATACTCACGGGCTTTAAAATCTTCATCATATCCAACGTAATAGCCGCTCATAACATCATCTAATTCTACTTCGCTAATGGAAAAAAAAGTGTTATTCAGTTCAAGAGGCGTTAATATTCTTTCCTTAATAAATTGTTGATGGCTATAGCCCAATTCGTCGTCAATAATCTGGCGTAGCAATAGATAATTGGTGTTTGAGTACTCATATCCTTGATCGGGTTTAAAACTAGCTGGTAAATCGAGAGCAAATTCAAGGGCCATTTTGCCATTTTCCTGTTCATTTTCCCAGTAAGAGGGATTATCTGTGAAATTTGGGATACCCGATCGATGTTGAACCATCATTTTCAACGTAATACTTTCTGCGTTTTCAATTCTTCCAATAAGCTCGGGAAAGCGATCAGCGAGTGTTTCATCTAAAGACAAACGCTCCTCTTTAGCTAGCTTGGTGATAGCCACAGCCGCATAGAGTTTACTGATACTGGCGATTTTGAACAGTGATTTCGGATCGGCCGGGATTTTGTTATCCCGGTCTTTCCAACCACCTGCGTAAAATGCTGGTGGTTTTCCTGCTTCGTCCACGTAAACGATCATACCATCAAAACCATGACCTATTGCTTCTTCTACTTGCTCCTGAATGGTATCGGGCAGTGGTAAAATCCAGGCCTTTACCAGAATCCATGGAACGAAGTAAAGGGAGCCTATGGAGGCGGCAATGAATAGGATTCTAAGTATCAGTTTAATTTTCTCTTTCATGAAAGTCCACTCATCCCTATAACTCGCGTGATTTTACAGTCATTTTAATGATTTTCATTTGTATTTCCCAGTAGTTAATTTAGGTTATTTTCGTACTTAAATCCATCAAGTAAATGAGGTTTTTGGTGACTGCCTGTTGGTTGTATGTTTTCCTTGCCGGGTGCAATAGAGATAGCGATCCATTACCTGAAGGGAATTGGGAAAATATCAGTGCATTAATCAATGTGGAGAGGGTGTATGATGTTTCCGATTACATAGATCAACAGTTGTTGATAGCAGCTGATGGGAAAGCATGGATACTTAATGGTAATGAGGTAACAGCCATACCTATGCCTGATGAAGTAAATGACTATTACGTTAAAAGGATATATTATCAAATATCTACGGAAACGATCTGGCTCAGTCTTGATGTTCCGCCTACAGGAGGAGGTGCTTTTAGAAGAATAATGAAAATTGATAATTCAGGCCAACATGAATTGTTCAGAAACTATTATTACGCCACACCCATTAGCTCAAATGGTCAGGAGATTTATTTCATAACTCGATTAAGTTCAGGGGACGCTTTCGTGATAAGATATACGGAATCAGACACATTTGAAGAAGTTATTAGAATCTTCAATACAGGACCGATCATTGGTGGTTCAAATGGACTTACAACTGACTTTGGCCTAGTGGGTGGAGATTCTTTTTGGGTGACAATAGGAAAGGAACCCATTTTTTTTAATTCTTCAGAATTGATTTCCACTTCTCCTGAAAGTTGGCCTGAGGATCTGCTTGTGACGGATCTCTTTATCAAAGACGATGATGTTTTTTTTGCCACCAATGGAGGCGTATACCGATACGTCGATTCTTCTTTCGAATTGGTTTCAGATGGAGCTGGAGCATTCACAGTTCATGTAGATACTGATGATAATATATGGATACAGCAGTATGATAATGCCGGGTTTGTTCGATATAAGAACGGGAAAAAATATCTCCAGAGAAATGATGATGGAGTGATTATTCTATCAAATGTTTCAAGAATATGGGAGTTCTCTGATCATGGTTTATTGGTATTGAATAATGGTGAACTTTGGCAATTAAGTAAGTAATTGATCCTATTTCTATTTGATCAATGCCATTCGATGCTTTTGTGTATTCCAACTGCCAGCTAACCGCTCACTCCGTTTGTGCTTTTCTGTAATTTAAGTCTACCCGATAGCATTAAGCCGGCCCTTATGTTAAGTCCAATCAAAGTCAGGTTAAATAATCCAAAAATGAGTTCAGTAATCTGAGCGATAAGGAACAAATCGTTTAGTGATTTGAAGTGAGACTGGTAATAAAGAAAGATCGCAAGAGAAAATAAGATTAATCCATTCATTACTATGAGCTTCATTCTTCGTTTTTTCGCTATTACTTGCAAACTTCTGGAGTTACCTGCCAACTTGTTTCCTGTGATCCCCAAGGTGGGCATTCCGATAATCAGTAATGGGAGGGCAAAAAGTATACTTTGCTTTACGGTTTTGATTAAGCTTATATCCCCACTTAACTCCGCAAGTAGTGATGAAAAAAAGAATGAGCTTATGACTATTGTGACCAGTCCAGTAGCTGTGATGTGGATTTTTACGAGCGTTTGATACTTCATTGTTTCTTGAATTTGATCCGGCTCAAAATTCAAAAATGAAGCGTGATTAAAATTGTAAGAATCGGAAGTTCAGCATTTCCTTTCTGAGATTCTTCGGGGATTTACCGGTAATCTTTTTAAAGGAGTTTATGAAGTGAGGTTGATCAAAATAATGACTATTGTACGTGATACTTGTTAAATCGTCGTCGGTAAAATTCATTTGATGTAACGACTTTTTTAGCTGTACCAATCGAATGAATTCCTTAGGAGCACAACCAATGTATTTATGAAATTGATCCCTTAATGCACGTTCTGATAGATCGAAATTGCTGGCAAGTTCAGACAATCTGATATCTCCTTCATGGCTTTCAATTAGGTCGACCGCCTCGGTGATAGTTTCCAGGTTTCTGTTAAGAACTGTGTCTAAGAATACCTTCTCCACTTGATCAAACATTTCTGTAGGACTTGCACAATTCAAAATACCCTGCTGAAATTGTATGGCTGTTTCACCAAATAAATCCTCTGTGCTGATTAGCCATGGTAATTTGCTTAGGGGCTGTTCGGTCAAGTAAGCCAGAGCGTACGGTTTAACGTGAGCACCAATTATTTTAATTCTTTCCGTAAGTGGCAGGACCGTAATCTTGTGTGTTGATATTCTGGATACGACCATGTTTACCTTTTCACTCAATTCGAGATCATGATTAGTGACCATAAAGGGGTGATCAAAAAAGTATCCGAAAGTAATCCTTGGAAAAGGGATTACATATTCTTGATTTTCATGGAGGACATCAATAGGTGTATCAATGAAGAAATAGCAATCAATCAGGGTAGCTAGAAATTGATTGCTTGGCTTTTGTATCTTAAAATCATTCCGCATTGAATATATCCTATTTTCAAAGTTCCATTAGCGATCTAGGATGAATCAGACTTAAAGGCTCGATCACTTAAGTTTAGATAATGGTATAAGTTTAGCGGATCTTGGTCTCTAATGATCCACAATTGCGGCTCTACCTTCTCCACGTTTATCGATGCCAATGTCAAAAGATACAATTTCTCCTTTTTGATCAGCAATGATTTTGATACCTGTGGCATTCCCGATGTTCCCCCTAGTGATTTGATGACCTCTTAGGCTTAATGAATCGATAATGATTTCTGGTAAATCAGGGTCTACTCGAATGGAATTGGGTTCAACAAAGGCGATCTTAGGAACGTCAATAGCCTGCTGCATGGTCATCTCAAAATCGATGAGGTTGAATATGATCTGCGGTACATTTTGTGTGATGGTATGACCACCGGGTGAGCCCAAGGCCGCATAGGGTTTACCGTCTTTTACAATGATAACCGGACAATCGCCCGATAACTTATGACGTCCGGGGAATGCATCCATAGGATTGCCTTTAGGTTCAAATGTTGAATAAGCCATGGAGTTATTCAACCAAATGCCCGTACCTTCCACCATGATCCGACTTCCAAATAAATTCCCAAGTGTTTGCGTCGCGCTGACCATGTTTCCCCATTTATCTATTACCACAAAATGCGTTGTGTTTTTACTTTCATTAGAAAATGGAGGAACAAAGTCAGATGCTTTTTCCATATCTATTGAAGATGCCATTGACTGTAAAAATTTATTAGATAGGATGCTGTCAATAGGTGCTTGTTGAACCTCCGGGTCAAATGAATAGGCTAAACGAGCCTTGTATGACTCCTTCGTCATCTCAGCAAAACGATGAAGGTAATCCACAGAATTATGACTAAAATCCTGGGATGGGAATTGATGCATGAGTCCCAGGTTTAACAGGGCGGGAAACGAATTGGCAGGTAGAGAGGCAGTGTATACGTCATATCCTCGATAGTTAAACTTTAATGGTTCCCACCATTCGGCAGTGTTACTTCGCAAGTCTTCTATAGTAAGAAAGCTGCCTATTGCTTTCATTTTTTTATCTATCGCCTCAGCAATCGCACCCCGATAGAAAGGATTAACTCCTTCAGAGGAGATCATGCTATAGGTATTAGCCAAATCCGACTGCACAAGCAAATCCCCGTTTTTCAAAGGTTCTCCATTTTTGCCATAGAATAGCTTGGGGTACTCATTAAAACTCGAAAATGAAATGTCTATCCATCTGGCAGTATTTGGACTTATTTTGAATCCATCTCGAGCATACTTTCTTGCTGATAAAAATAGATTAGACCAGGGCAGTTTTCCATACTCCTCATGCATTGCTGACCAGGCATTGAGATTACCGGGGGTGGAAATCGCCTTTGGTCCTGTCCTGTTTTCGATATAACCGACGGTGGGTTCCCTCATTAAATCGGTATTGGTTTTTGCAGGGAACCTCCCGCTTGAATTCAGATACCTGATTTTCTTACTCTCTGCATCGTAAATTAAGATGGTTCCATATCCTCCTATTCCAGACATCATTGGTTCCACCACGTTGAGCGTCGATGCAACGGCTATAGCAGCATCAAAAGCATTCCCTCCATTTTCTAATATTTCCATCCCCGCCTGAGTAGCCAACGGGTGAGCGGAAGCAACACTTCCAATAACTTCAGATGTTTCGACGGCATTCGAACATGCATGTATTACTAGTAATGAAACGAATACGAAGAAGGTGGAAATTTTCATTCTGGTATCTTTTTTACATCCTTGTAATCGTCACTTTTTAGAGAAATAACTAATTGGACCGGATAGCTAAGAAGTCATAATTTAACGTAGAAATATCGCTCCTGAAACACTGGAGATTGAATTAACCTTCCACAAGTATACGATTGATCTTGTCGGCAATTTCTTCCGGGTATAATTCCAGCGCTTTAATATGTGCGCCATCTATCTCATAAAAGTCTTTGGGATCGTTTGCATTATCGAAAATTTGACGGCCAAGCTTGATAGGAACCATTTCATCTTCTTTACTATGAATAACTAAAATCGGTTTTCGATTCTTTTGAATTTCAATATCCGCAGAAATCCAATTCTTCACAAAATGTCCAAACATACCCGCCTTATGCCTGGCTTCGTCTTTTAAAGAAGTGAAAGCTCCTTCGATTACTACGCCATCTACCATTTCCTGACTATTTGAACCAATAATAGATGCCAGATATCCTCCATATGATTGTCCGTAGACAATTATTCTGCTATCGGTTTGATTTGTAACGTATTCAAGTGCAGAATAACCATCTTCCAATGCTACCTGGTGCGAAGCTCTGCCTTCAGAGTTTCCGTATCCGCTATAGTCAAACATAAATACCTTGTAGCCAAATTCTACGAGAGGATCTATTAGCTCGTATTGGGTCAATAAATTCCCGGCACTTCCATGAAAATGTAAAATGGTAGCAACCGGTTTTATGCCTTTTGGTGATAACCACCATCCATTTAATCTATTACCATTGGAACTATAAAAGAAGATGTTTTTTATTTCATAGTACTCGTTCTTGACATTCAGGTCCTTGTCATATAGTATGATTTCCCCATTTGACTGGTTGTATTCAATTCGGATGCTATCCCTTTCAACATAGTAACTATCTAATTCCTCAAATCCCACAATGCGATCTGGTCTGTGGAATGTGCCATTAAATGAGCAGGATGAAAATGTGGAAAATAGTAGTACATAAATAATGAGTTTCTGAAAAGTCACAATCGTAAATTCAGTTTATCCCTATTTTATTTTACCGTCACTCTGTTCTAAGATTTGAAATCGGATTAGATGACAATAACTGTTTCAGATGATAAAATACAGCTAATAAAAGTGTACCAAGTATAATAGCGGTTGCATAGACATAAGGGGTAAAACCAATACTTATATCAGACCCTTGAAACACTTGATCAAACATGAGTTCAAATGTTTTATAATTCGCTATGCTACCAAGAACAATGGAAATGCCAATCATCCAGTTGAACTGGCGTACAATCAGCATTGCACTTTCCATACTCGTACTGCCCAGTACATTTCGGATACTCAGTTCTTTCATACGTGTGATAATCAACAACGAGATTAACCCAAATAGTCCCATGCCGGATATCATTATGGCTACGACTGCTGTGAAATTCATTACATCAATCAGCATCCCTGATTGAGAAAAAAACCGGTCAAATACATGAGCTTGTACTCTACTCAAATAGAGCTCGTCAGGGAATTCTTTTTTCCAGAGAGCAGCAATTTCAGCATTCACCTCATCCACGCGATTAGGCAAAGTCTTTATGGAAAAATAGCGAGTAGTTTCCTTATCTGATAGTTTAAATACTGATGGCTTAATAGGTTGGAAGAAATCTCGGTGATGAAAGTCCCTGGTAATACCGATGACAATAAAATCCTCTTTATTCACAGCAATTTCATCATACAATTGTACCTGGAAAAAGTTGGCCATTGTTTGATTGATGAGTACTGATTTTTTGAGATTTGACGTCTCATCAGGATCAAATCCACTCCCTTCAACGAATTCCAATTCCATCAGGTCAGGAAAGTGTTTGTCAACATAGAAGACATCTACTGAGCTTTTTTCTGTCAATAATTCAGCGATTTCACTTTTCGCTGATCGACCGATCTGCGAGGAGCTTGTACAGAATAACCTGATGTCACTACTCTGTATGGCGTATTGATTTAGAACTTCATAATGGGCTGTTTGACCAACGGGTATCACCAATATGTCATCGGGATTGTAGCCCCATTCCTGCTCTTCCTGTTGCTCATTGGCCTGGGTAAATACAAAACCAGCAGTAATAGCGAAAAAGGTCAAGAAGAACTGGGTAGTCAAAAACAGCTTAGTTAACCAATTCTTTGTGCCGAATCGCTCGCGTCCGCTAAAGATTACATTTGGCTGGAAAGATGAAATATACCACGCCGGATACGCCCCTGAACAAATGCTAATGAAGATGAACAAGCCAATGATAAAGAAGATAAGTCGGAAATCTTGAAGTAGATTCATCTCCAACAATTCACCTCCGAAAATGGATTGTACACCGGGTAAAATGAAGAACTTTGCCAACACCATTCCAGTGGCCAGTGCTATCATGGTCATGACTGTATTTTCAACCAGAAATTGAATAATTACCTGCCTTCTCGTGCTTCCAATTACCTTACGTAGTGCAATTTCTTTAAGCCTTTTTCCTGAAGATGCGACAGCGATATTTATGTAATTAAAGCAGGCAGAAGCGAACAGTAATAAGCTGATAATCGCAAACATGACCAGAACCTGCGGAGTACTACCGCATGCATAGCAGCCCCGTGTAAACTGCGAGTTCTCAGCGGTGGAGGAGAGAGGTTCAAATCGAAATCCCTCAATGGGCCATTCAGGATTGGCTTCGTTGATATCCTGGAGGTAACCGGATATTTTCGATTTTACTAATTCAATATTATTTGGTTCATTCAATTTGATAAATGTAAATAGTGACTCCTCGTTTACATTCTTCCAACTGGTAAGGTCTGATGACAGCATTGTAGGTAAATGATCAATGGACACGGCAAAATCAAAATCAAATGAAGCGGTCTGTGGAAACCTCTGTGCAACGGCAGAAACCACGAATAGGTTAGGTTTCTCATTCACGATAATTCGTAGCGTTTTACCAATTGGGTTTTCATTTTTGAAATATTTCAGAGCTGTATTTCTACTTATAATCACTTGATTTAGATCCAATTGGTGACTCCCTTCAATTAAAGGGAAATCGAAAATTTCAAAATAGTCCTGGTCCACAAATGTGAGGGGCTCAGAGAAGATCATATCATTGTACCTCACAATTGAAGATTTCACCCGTACACGTGTTGCTTTCTCCACTTGAGGAAAATCTTCAGCAAGCACCTTACCCAACAACTGGGGGGTCCTGGACCATATTTCTTGTTTACCATCCCATTTAATTAAGGATTGAACGGTGAAAATTTTTTCAACTTCCGGGTGAAATTCATCAAGTCTCAACTGCTTATCGATGATCAGATACACTGCAATACCGATGCTGATAGAGGTTGCCAGTCCGATTACGTTAATTGCGGATGTTATTTTGTTCCTAACGAAATTTCTTAGTCCGGTTTTGAAAAAGCTTTTGAATATTGTCATTTGAAGGGAATTTATTCTGAGATTGAAATTTGACCACCGAAAGAATTTTAAAACATCCAATAAGTAGGTGTTTCTTGCATATCGCAAACCTTTGTTTTCTTTTTTGTTGTGAAATATTTCATATAGATCACCTTGTATTTCTTCCAGGTACTCGGGTTTGCAAAACCAACTCAGGAACCGATCTACCCAGGGGGGTGGACAGTTCCTCATGATCTTGAAGGGTTTATTTTTTGATATAGACGAGTACGGATAGAATATATTTCTTCCAGGATAGTTAATCCGGAAGTAGTAAGAGTATAGATTCTCTTTCTTCTTCCACCTCTTTCGTTGGTTGCACCGTCAAGCTTGGAGGTCACATATCCTTTGTCTTCTAATCTTCTAAGTACCGTATGGATGGCACCAATGTTGATTTTACGTCCGGTCTCCTTTTCAATTTCGGCGACAATCGCCACACCATAAGCATCGTTATTGAGACCGACAGCCGTCAGTAATACAAGCTCTTCCAACTCACCAATATTTGCTCCTTTCATACGTGATTATATATCATACAAAAATAAAACTAATATATGTTACGCATTTGTATGAGAAATGTTTAGATAGTTTTTTCACTACGCCTCAATTGTGTAAGGATAGTACCTGTCACATTTTGATAATGCTGGTAATCTCTAAGCGGACTAGCTTAAATGATAGTACTCGTCTCTAATTACGGGAACAAACTAGCGAGCCACTTAATACTACTTCAACCGCAACTGTCCATTTCTTACACGCTGCGGGTGATTGCCTACCGGAACTTCAGCAATGACTTCCCGGGTGGCATAATCGACGACAGTCACCTTGTCCAATCCACTAATTGAAACGTACGCTTTGGTACCGTCCTTACTAGAGGTCGCCCAGTAGGGTTTAGCCTCTTTTGGATCATCGGAGAGTTTGATCGTAGTGTATTCGAAAGTTGCACGATCGACCATGGCGATGTAGCCGTCCATGGTACCAGCTACACAAATGGTGCTGTCGTTTCCACTTAGTGCAATACCATGGTGACCGGAGTTTAACAGGTGATCACCTGGTGCCAATTCTTGCGGAGTAGGTAAATCCAGTTTTCGGGTGATTCGATCGTTTTCTATATCGTACTCGAAAAATCCGTGGAACAGTGAAATCTGCAAGTAGGCAAATTTTTCATCCTTCGTGATGGCCATCGGACGTATTGCACGATCCATGAGATCGTAACCAGCTTCTTCCAGTTTTTCCTTCATATCCACCCGTCGGATTATTTCGTAGGTCTCTGCATCAATGATTTGAAACCATCGATCTCCTTTTATGAAATCTAAGCTGGGAGACGATACAAAGACTTTCCCGATACTGGCATGATAGATCCGTTTGCCATCTTCAGAGTAGGTATTCTCATGCGGTTGATCGCCGGATTCGAATTCACCCACGATCTCACCTGTATCCACATCAATGGCATGTACTTTGCGTGCGGTTGAGGCCGATACCAAAAAGGTCTTTCCATCCGGCGAGATAGCGGAATGATCGGCCCTTAGTCCGTCGATAGGTGTACGCCATGCGATCTCTCCTGAATTGACATCGAGTGCGACTACGTCAGCGAAACTGGGTCTGGAAGCATAGATGTATCGGCCATCATTGGAAGTGAACATGTCGTCTACTAACTGGTCATTTCCTTCTCCAATAAACTCCCGGATAAAACCGGCTGCCAACCGTCGCTTAAACCCGGAATAGATGTCATTGAATCGTTCTTCTCTGTCTGGTAATGCACTGATTTTCTTGATAATCTCATAGGTATTAGGATCAAAGATGGTAATCACCCCGTCCCAGTTGTTACCTGTCACTACCACATCTCTTAGAGGAATACTATCATGAACGGTGGAGGCATGGTTTTGAGGATCAAGTGAAAAAGATGGGTAGTCTCGATCCGGTCGTTGACCCAGGTTAAATAAGAAAATGGTGAGGATTAAGAATCCGATCGCGATGATAACTAAAAGTATTTTTTTCATTGGTGGGGGGAGTGAGGAAAGAAACAAAATTAAGCTTTTGCACTGCTAGTTCAAGGCAGTCTCGGCGAAAACTATTTCGGCCACGTTTTAGCCATCCCTTCCTGAGCTTCTTCTAGTGATAATACTCTTCCTTTAATCATATTTCTGAAATTCATTATCTAAATTTTAACTCTGCAAAGTGTTAAGGAAGTTCAGATCGAATCAATGAAGTCAATAATTTCCTGTTGGAATATCTCAATATCTTCACCTTCAGCTCCATGACGAGAGTTCTCCAGGATGATTAATTCTTTCTGATTCTCTGGCGTTTCAATATTCTCTAAGTGCCATTCGCCGACCTCAAATGGAGCAATTAAATCATGTCGGCCATAAAGCATCAAAGTAGGTATTCGAATCCGATGTGCAGTCTCATTAAGACTGTTGTCAGTCAATAGATTCTCGAAAAACTTTGAAGTTCCGGTGTTTCGGCTATTGGCATAATGAAACCACCCATTATGTGGGGAGAAAAAGGTAAAAGCTACGGATGTGCCTATTCTTTGACCAATCGAAATAACGGCGTCCATTGCCTCATCCAGAATCTCAAAATACTTGGACACATCTTCACCTGTCTCCAGTATTTCACGTGACTCAAAGAATTCCTTTGATTTGGTCCAAAATTCAACATCTATGGATTCGCTGATTTTTTCGTCGGCCGTGGCTATCATTCGTGACTTTGTATACTGATAGGGCATATCAAATGATATGTTCCCTTTGTAAATGATATAGCCATCGAGTTTTGATTGCCTGTGCTCCCAATTGTCTCCCCTGGTTAAATAGTTAGTGCCCACAGAATGACCCCAGCTTTGACCTATAGCAACTAGTTTGGAAACGTTATGGCGAGTTTTCAAGACATCAATCAACAGTTCCATGTCGTCACCAAAATCATCCGGAGTTGCCGCATCCGGGTCTGCTGTTCCCTGCGAATTTCCAGAAAAGCGTTGATCCCAATAGACCATGGCATAGGAATCTTCAAGGATTTTTAGTGGTGATACGTGATCAATCTGTCCGTTACCTGGCTGTGCTTCCATATGAACTTCGAAAATTGCAGAACTTCCAGGGCCTCCATGATTCAGGATAACAAATACACCGGAATCGGTATTGCCTCGTACCCATACAGGCATAATAGCACCTTTATTCTCTATGAAGAATACATCGTCAGATTCTTCATTGTTGAATTCGTTGCACCCTGTATTAACTAATAGGGTACTTAATAACAAGAATCCTGCTATGCGCGATTTGGATAAAGTGTCGATTAGCTTGCTCATAACATCAAAGATTTAGCTTCCAGATAATTCCTGTCATGATAGACGACTGGATTAGCAGGTTTTGGTTTACAGGATAGACAAATAAGGGTTTCAGGCGCAAAAAGACATTCATTGGTAGGTCTTTCTTCTTTGAAAAGTCCCAACCCAACCCAAAGGAAGTACTGGTCATCAAGTGTGACCGTCCTTTATCGCGAATTTTCTTCACTTCATCAGGACCCCTGCGAACATATAAATTACCATTAACCCACGAGTGATTATACCCGACTCCCAATAAAAATTCCGAAAAGAGGCCAAATTGAGTAGTCCGCCTTATTCCCGCTTCTGCATCCAGAAACAAGGCTCTGTGGTGTCTGGGATGTGTATAACCCCCCAGGTTCAAATTGCTAATGAGTTTGGTCTTCCCTTTTTCAAAAAAACTGTATTGTATCCCGAAATTGAGTCCCGGGTGCGTTATGGTTTCACCAAAATAGGCAGCAATTAACGAGTATTTTCCCAATTTTTCATTCCCACTTGAGTCGGTTTGAACACTAGTTGGCTCTTGTGCTTGTGATGATTCTACAAGGAATATGCTTAAGGTAAGGCATATTAAATACACTGATATTCTGGAATTCTTTTTCATATTCAAACTACTCATTTTACCGCATCCGTTTAAGTGAATAGGATGTAGCATCCCGACTAAGGTTTCACCGGCGGCAGAAGCCTTTGGCGAAGGACTCAGCGGAGCAAGGAGGGTACTATGCACTATGTACCTTGTTGTATGCCGTTTCATTTTATGTAAATTGATGGAAATGTCAGCTCCTTAAGATATCGTCGATACGACAGTAACCCATTTCCATCGCAGCACCCATTCCAGTTGCCAAGGCCTCATCACGCTGCTCTTTGGAACCATATTCAATCAATGTTCTGACGTTGGTACCCTCTCTCACTGGTTCAAAAGTTAAGGTAACCACAGTTTTATTTGTGATTCCTCCTTCTGCATTTCCAATCTTATGCTGCTCGTCCTGGATTATCTTCTGATGTGTTATGATTTCACGAAAGACACCTGCAATGGCGATTTCTGTGCCTTCTTCCTCATTTCGAAAAACGTTCTCATAAATACCGTTGATTCGAAAATCTATTTCGCAAACCGGCATTGACCATCCAGGAGGGCCAAGCATCCATTGACGGACCAAGCTTGCATCGGTGAAAGGTTTCCAAACAGATGCTACTGGAGACTCGAATCTCCTTACTACTTCAACCTGTGTTTCAGCAAGGCTTTTTACAATCGCTGGTTTCATATTTCTTTCCTTTTTTTGTTCTGTAAAATTTCATTTTCCAAGTATAGGCCCCGGCCGGGTAGGTGTGGCCGCGCAGGCATATGGATGATATTGTTTGCTAGCATCTTTTTCATCGACTTGTACTTGTTGAACTAATCATGTCTCGCGTATCAATAGAATAGAAGGTGCTTAGTATTTCACCAAACTTTTCAGGACTGTGTATCCAGCCAATATGTCCGCAGTCTTCAATTACATGAAATTCCGCTTTCGGATACCTTTCATAGACCTTATTTTTACTCTCTCCATAAATATCACCATCTCCATAGGTCACTAAGATTGGAAATTTGGACTGGGTCATTGGTTTCAGGTTTTTGTACGAAACAATGCTTTTTCGGGTAATATTAACTGGGTCAGCGTTTATGGATCGCAGTTCTTCTTTATTGACTGAAATATCTGAGTAGTTCTTATGGTAATTTTTCATTACAAGAAAAAAGACTTTCTGGTATGCTTTATCTGACCCTAGCATGCCCAATAGGGAATTCCACCCCAACTTCATCCATTCCCCTGATGAGGCGTTCATTTTGTTGTATTTCATCACCTCTTTTTCGGTCTTTTTCCAAGTTGAATTTGTTCCCGAACTCGGACTACACAGGAATAGGCTCTTTATGTTTTCCGGTCTTTCCTCTGCATAGATTTGGGCATATAATCCTCCCCAAGAATGTCCAAATAAATGGAAAGATTCAATGTTGAAATGACTTGCAATCGAATCAATGTCAGAAATGTAATCTGCTATGGTGTACTCAGCATTAGGATTCAAAGATTGGCCTGTTCCCCGTTGTTCGAAAGTTATCACCTGAAACTTATTATTCAGTTCCAAGGCCACTTCAGTCATAGGATCAGGCACTCCTGGGCCACCATGAAGAAGAATTACTGTTTCAGCATTCTCTTTTGGATAAATGGTGGTGTTTAAAATCACGTCTCCATTTTGGATTTTGAGGTATTCAGTTTCTTGAGTGAAAAGGTTTTCTGATGGTAACATGATAATTAGAATTAAGCTTTTGATAAATTTTTTGATCGAGATGCAATAGCTATGAACGACAGTAAAAATCCAATACACAGGTAGACGAAGCTATCTTGAATAACTGAGTATAATGTACTGACACCTTTGGTAGGTAATTGTGAATACATGATTTTATCATTATCGTCAAAACTGCTCATTTGTGAAACCATTTCACCGTATGGTGTAATTGCTGCAGAGAGCCCAAAACGTGTTGAACGAAGAACCGAGTGACCTTGCTCAACAGCTCTAAAGGCTGCCATTTCTGTATGAACAGGGTCAATGCCTCTCCAATCACTTGATGGAAGCATAACCATATCTGCTCCTAATTCACCATACCCTTTTGCCAAATACGGAAAATCATAATCATAGCAAATTGCAGCAGCGACTTTTGTTCCTTTTATATCAGCAACTGTTAAAGGCGACTTTCCCTGCACAGCTGGTTCTCCTGGTACGGGTTGATGTTTGAGGTATGCATGTGTAATGTTTCCTGACGAATCGATAAACTGATACTTGTTCTCATACTTCAATGGAGATTGTGAAATGGGTGTCACATAAGAAGCTACCAAAGTGATATCGAGTTCGGCAGCTAGTTCCTTGATGGAGTTAATCCATTCCTTCTCATCTTCAGGCATTACAAACATGGCCGCTTCGTTCCATGATATTATTTTAGCACCACCCTCGGCTGCAGTTTTCGTTCGTTCAAATAATGCCGTTTTAGTCTGTTCAGTTATTTCTTTAGAAGGCAAGGGTAAACCACTGGCCTCCGAGTCTGTTCCAACAGCAGCCACTGTTATAGTTTCGATACCGCTGGCTTTGCTTAAATCGTAACGAACAGCACCAAAAACAATAAAGAATAACAGCATTGCCGCTGGAAGCTGAAACGTTGGAATGGAGAATTTTCTTTTTACAAGGATATTGGCAATAGATGCATTGACCCAATAAATAAGGAAGCTCAATCCGGCCAAACCAAACAGAGATACTGTTTGAATAAGGGATACATTATCGTGCATGGCATACGCAGCGACTCCCCAACTGGCAAAAGGAGTGAAGGTGTATTGAATCCATTCCATAATAACCATTACCGCAGGAAATAGAAACAGCGCATATTTCTGATTTTTAAATCTGCTCCAGATCAAGTATCCCGGCAGGTGAAACAAACTAAGTGGGATCGAATAGAGAAAGAGCAGCACCAATGGAATTGGATCACTGATAATCTTGGTAAAAACAAATGACCAGGCCAGAACAAAAGCGAGAATAAAGGTTAACCTTGATTTCCAGCCTTGTGTGAGACTTAGATAAATTAAAAATGGAGCACTTGAAACCCAAGCCATGACTTCAATACTTAGGGTCGTGTGAGTAAGAGTCATGGTAACTATTCCAATGGCTAGATACCAAAGTGGATTGATTTTATTTACATTAAATCCATCCGTGAGGGTACTTGATAATGCTTTCATCTTTCTTTGTTTTTAAGTTGACAACAAAGGTTGATGATGCGGATTTCAAAAGCATTAACAAATGATAAAATGCAAACTCAGTCCCGGATCTCGCTCCTGAGCCTACTCAGTGAAATGTTTGTAATGCCTAAATAAGAAGCAATGTAAGGGTGTGGAATTAAGTTTTCCAGGTTTTGATATTCGCTCCTAAATATTTTTAGTCTTTCCCTTGCGGTAAGAGAGGCAAGTCCAATTTCTTTGGAGACTTTTGAAAGTAACTCATTTTGGAGAACTGTAAACGCAAAGTTTCGAACCTCCTTGTTCTCAGATCTAAGTGTTTCAAACTCTTGCGAGTCTATTACAGCTATTTTACTGTCAGTGAGCGCCTGGAAAGACAGTTGAGATCGCCCGTTTTTATTACGTGCTACATGAGGCGCTATCACATCATTAGCGCAGTAAAAAGATATGGTAACTTCCTCTCCTTGAGGGTTAAGAACAAAGCTTCTAACCACACCTTCGAGTACAAAGTACTCTTCTTTATTGTGAGCTCCTTTTGCAATGAAATGATCCTTTTTTTGAAAGTTCGAGAGTGTAGCTAGTTCCTCAATGGCCTTGATTGAACTTAAGGATATTGGATAAACACTGTTAATAATTTCAGAAAGCATGTATAGTCGTTATTTAGGCCCAAATCACTTCAACCATTCTTTCGCTCTTTCTTCGACTTCCTTCTGAGATAACCTCTCACCGTTTCTTTCTTGATTTTCAGATTCTTCTATGTCAGCCAAGAGAGAAAGCTGATCATAAACATCTTCTAAAGTGGAATCAGGGATGAGTTTTTCAGCAATCTGAGTTAAATGTTCCTTTAGTCTGGATTCCATGATACTAAGATAGACAAGAAACTACCGGTTTGGTAAATGTATTGTTTAGCACTGGATTGAAGGTAACGCCAAGCTATGGGGCTGTGGCCTCAGAGCTTATTTAATAGCGATAAAATTAGCTTATCTGTCCGCGCCCGTCAAGGGTGCGGCCCGCGTAGGGTGCATTCAAAGAATCAGATAGGCGCTGCGCCATGCAGATAAAAAACTCCCACGAACAGAGGATAGTAGAAAGCACAGTGTTTTCCTGGCGGTAGATAAGTGGGATGTTAGGTAGACACTTGGCAGGTGGCTAAGTAAGGCCATGCGCAATATCGTCTGTTAGCATTTGTTCTATTTGTTTTCAGGAATACAGTATGAAGAAATCTTCTCTAGTTCACCCAGGCTGTTGAATTCGTAAACGTCACAAGCCTCAATTAAATTGACTCTATTCCCATCTCTCAAAAACTCACCAGATCCCCTAATCACCACTTTAAAATCTGTGACGATTATGTCTTCCGTTTTGAAGTCAGTTTCTACAGACTTGAAGTATTTCGAGGTTTGTTTGCAATTGTTGACAACTTCTGATTTCCCGTTAAACTGATTCTCCCCTATTACGTTCCAAATGATGTTCTCAGATAAATAGGGGAAAGTCATTTCGAAATTACCATTAGAGAAAGATTCTGCAATATCTTTTATTGAGTGCTTCATTTTGATCTCTCCTTTGAAATGAATGCTAACGCCTAGGTAAAATGCCGTGTGGTCTTACCTGTCTAAACTGCGTGGAAGTTAGCGATTCTGGCTTATGCTCACAACGGTTATTAATATCTTTGAATAATGGGAGGAATTCACTTTGCCGAAATGACCGGAGCTTTTATTCGGTGGATTGTTTTTGGATGTCAAAAGCCATACAAGACGTTCCTGAATGATGAAAGAAACGAAAGCGGAATCCCTCGAAATTTCATTATCGGAGTGATTGCTCTCTTTTCAGTCCTCTTTATAATCTTCTATTGATAGAAAGATGGGTAGAACACATTGATTCTTTCGAAAGCCAGAAGAGCGATTTATTTAGCATATTGGCAAGCATAGGGCTCAATGCCACATGCATTTTTACCGACTGTTAGCTATCGGATTCTACGATATCACTTCTTTAATTTGTTCCCTGGTTGAACCGTTGTAAAGGGAGTTAATCTTTGATGACAGTTTGTTCAGTCGGTTCAGACTGACATTGCACATTCTTAGAGTTCGCCACTTTGCATATCTTAAATTCCTTCTGTTAGATAAGAATATTCCAAGTCGTCTGAAAATGACTTTATAGGTCATGTACAATGAAATTAGATAGGCACATGGGATAAAAGAAATTGACAAGATTATTGGTAGAAGAAATGACTTCAGAGTTGTAAATGAAGCAAATTTCGATACGTCTGTTGCAATATCCCTAATAGAGAATATCAAGAAAACAATTGCTCCAACTGATAGTAAGCCATCCAAGAATTTTACGGTCTTAATATGTTCGTCCTTCCCTTCTGCAATAGCTCTCATTCCAACAATCAGGGTTATGAATGGTATCATGATGAATTCAACTAACAGACTGAACATGTGGACGTTCATGATAAATTGAAGGATAGCCAAGATCTTTAAGTTGTTCAGCAATAACCGTCTAAAAAAGCCTTGTTCGTTGGATTTGGTCAGACTCATCAATACAATGAATGCTGAGCCGATGAACCAAGCAATTACGTTCTTGACCATATTCCACTGCCAGAATCCAAGTCGTTGCAGCAGATAAGTTATACATGCAGAATAGATTATCGAAAATAGAATTGTAAGCAGAATGGACTTTTGAAAGAATGCTTTTAAAACTTGAATTAGTGACTTACGAATTCCAGAGTTAAACAGGCCAATGGATAACAGAATTAGCAGCCAACTGAAAGAAGCAATCTCCCTTGATTTGAATATTTCGAAGATCTTCTCCATTTGTTAAGCTGATTCGTAAATGGAAGGGTTCTGATAGCTAACGCTAAGATATGGCGAGTGGCCATATCCTCTCTAAAAAGCACTAAGGTAGTGGAACTGCCCAACCACTACAAGAGTCGGCTAGAGGAAATGCGTTGTGCAAGATAAAGGACAGAAGGAATGAAGTCTCCAAAAGCTCAACAGCTTGCAGAATGGGCAGTGAAACGGTCGGATTGCACTGAAGTATCAAATAGCTCAGTTGGCCATTCGCTGTATCGCCTGTTGTAGCTCGTTTTGATTGTTTGAAACATTCTATGAATTCTGCAGTGACTCAGGAAGATCGTCATAATCTAGAGCGTCAGAGTCGATGTTGTGCCATGCAACAAGGTATTTCCCGTTCTCCTTAACAACAATCAATGTATGACGTGATTTGAATTTTGTGTGACTTATTCGATAGTTCAATATGATGTGATTTTGATCTAAAATTTCATATTTTTTGGTCACGTTTTCTAGTTGATAATCTTCAATTTTTCCAAGTTTGCTTGTCATGTAGTTCAAAAAGAGCTTGTACTCTTCCTTAGAAGAATTGTGGAAGAATGAAGAGACATAGTGATGTGTGGTTAGTTCATACTCCTCCGATTTAAGAGTTTCAAACAGGTATTCTGCTCTCTGTTGTGCTGTTTCTTCGTCAAGTGTGCAGGACAACATTGGTATTAGAGCTAAAAGGAATATCAATCTTTTCATGGTTGTTTCGGTAAGGTAATGAGCTACAACGTCCAGCTATGGGGCGTACACCCCAAAGCCGGTAAGTGGAACTAAAGATAACGAACCTGCACCAGATCCAGTTGAGAGAATTCCCAGAGTGAAGTGAGAAGCAATTCCAGAAGTGCAGGTGAGTGGTGTTGCGAGATCAGCCAGTTTCAGATTGCTCAGCAGTGGATGCCCTATAGCGCATGTTAGCGAGCTTTAAATGGACTCCACTACTCACTCCTGAATAATCTAATGAAAATGGAAAGCACTAAGATTATAGCGGGGAATATGAGAAATAGACCGAGTAGAGAAACAAAATTAAAATAGTAGTTCAAAATGGTGACCATCAAAATAATGGCCACCACGATATTCCATACACGCCTATTTCTTGTAAAAAACATTTATTCTATAAACAATCTGAGCAATTGTGAGAAATACTTCTTTGAACTTAGCTCAAAACCAATGAAAGGGAGACCCAGAGAGACCCTTCGCAACCCGTGGATAATGATATAGAAAAGGAAGAACGCAAAAAATGCTAATGTTGTATAATTGGGATCATTCAATGGAAATACCAAAAAATGCCATAAAACCATAAACTGCTATAATTTACTGAATGAGAAACAATGCTGCCCCAGATCTTCCTACTGGGTTACTTTAGCCTTATTCCTTCTTCCAAGATCATACACAATCGTTCCTTGTAGATATATATGCTTTACTCTAGGCTCCGTCCTTGAACCACTTATCGGGTCAAGACTGATCCCGTGATACATGTCATTGAAACTCCTATAGACATCAAGGCCGAATCGGATGAACCAAATCTGATAATAGACTTTCCCGAATATCCCGACTTCATTCTTGAATCTTAAAACATCCATGGATCCACGGGATCCTAACCATTGCCTCAATTGCACGCCTGAAGTCATAGACCACCTTGAACGGTCCGGTTGAAATCCGATACCTAGTGGGACGTTGATCACCGAATGATGGTTTTCGCTAAAGGTTCTGTCCAGAACGATGGAAATATATGGCTCTTTGGTGGTAGGTGCATTTGGAAATGGATAATAGAAATAGCTGTCCCGCTTAAATTTCCATCCGAATGTCACACCATATAGTAGATGGAACGGTGAATGAATGGACCTGGTAACATTCCATCCTATGGTGCCTTCATAAGTACGATAATCAGTAGCTTTGCTGAAGTTGAATGTGTGATACTTTGACTGACCAAATGAGATCAGGATTTGATGAGTGCGGTCGGGCTTTTTCTCATCTTGTGCCTTGGTTGTGAGTCCAACTAATTGAAGGACCAGTAATAATATGAACTTGAATGTATTCATGTTAATTGGGGGTAATTCTTAAACTACCCCCCCCTGACATTCTAATTGCAATCACCAACTGCCCAGTTGGATCCAACTCCGGTAGAGGAACCTTCGTGATGGGCATTATCCATATTGATCCAATAGGATGAAGAACCATCCCACCAAATTATATTTCCTAGTAATTCATTAACTACGGTCATTCTCTTTTTATCGTTTTTCGTCTTATTAGGTGGTGACCATGAGCCACTATTTTGGTTCCCGCCGACTTTATAGGTTGCATTACCAAATACATTCGCAGAATGCAATGAGGTCTTATACTCCACCCATTGGCAAATGACTGCATGTTTTCTATCTCCATAAACCTCAGAAAGTACCTTGGGTATCTTAAAGGAACCTGAAGTGAGGAAATATGTAGCCGTATGGATGGTAACCCTACGATCACTGTTGCAACCACTTGGATTCTTAGTATATTTTGATTCGAGTATATTATTCGCGGGACATGCAGCTTGAATTCTTCCAGTCAGACTTTGCGAATTGAAGTTTGAATATCTATGGATCATAAATTTTTCCAAGTCATAATTATTCATGTCCTGATCAAGGATTTCATTTGTAAATTTCTCTTTTCCCAGCATGATCAGCTCATTGTCAAGAACTCTATGTATGTAGCCATCCGATGCGTAAAGGCCCTCACGATTACATAACTTACGATAATCTGTATTTCTGATTCTCGGAACTATAGTACTGTCTACGACGCTTACTACATCAGAATACTCAATGAGCCAATCATTAAATGACTCTAATGATTCGATTGCATCTAATTCAAGTAGTGACCGTTGATAGATTTCCTCCATTGACAAGAAATCTGTTTTAATAATTCTTTTACCAGCACCGCTGGCCTCGAATTGGTCCAAGTAGTCAATTAGTTCCTGGGCATTCAAATGGTTCGGTATTACCCCATCAAAATTGCCATTCTCAATATCCTCGTATACATTGTCTTTGCATGCAGACATTAATGAAATGGAAACTGCAAAAAATAGTAGTTTTTTCATGACTTCGTGTTTTGTGAAGCCACAACTCTACAGTTAACGGATATATAAACGTTATTTGAAATGTTTACAATTTGTCTACGTATCAGAGGGGAATTTTGCGTTTTAGCAATTGATTATGACTTGGAAGGACTCTTTAGTTGCTTAGGAATATGTCTTTCCATCGATTTGATATCGGACTTTTAAACATCTAGGGTCAACCTCGTAAAGCGTTCCAATAGTACGTTCGCCAGATTCCTGAATTGCTCTTTTTGATTTAATATTCAGGTGAAGAGCTAGGAAAAATTTAGTATGCATGCTGCTCCAAATGTCTGGATAATCCATTGATATCAAGTATCACGTAATAGTTCCGAATCTATCCGCTAGGGAGTAATGCGAGGTAACATCTTGTAAGTTGCATTATATGCGACTTATTCTATTTCAAAGATACCTGTTTTATGCAACATATCTAATGGACTAGTGATCCCTTTAAATCGTGTGGCGGCTACGTGCAAGTATACTTCGGTGGTCTTCAGACTGGTGTGTCCCAACAAGACCTGGATGGCTCGAATATCAGTGCCCATCTCCAGCAAATGCGTAGCAAAACTATGACGTAAAGTGTGTGCACTGACCTTTTTCCTGATACCTGCTTTCTTGCTTGCACGATGAATCACGCGGTTGATACTGGATTTTGAATACGGCCTGGAATGTGGACCCTCAAATAAATACTCATGAGGCTGATAGTGCCTGAAGTATTTTCTTAGCAAAACCAGGTTTTCCTGGGAGAGCAATGTAATTCTGTCCTTCTTACCTTTTCCACCATAAACCCAAATACGCATATTATCAGAGTCTATATCCTTGATTTTCAGGTTGATCAACTCGGATACACGAAGCCCTCCTGAATAGATCGTGGATAATATCGCTTGATGCTTAATATTGACAACCTCATCCAGAAGTCGCCTTATTTCTTCCTGCGTAAGTACAACAGGTAATTGATTTCCTTTTTTTGGACGATCCAAATCAATCGTAAAACGGTCATTGCCCAGTACTTTCTCGTAATAAAATTTGATTGCATTGATCGACTGATTTTGGTAGGAGAGGGATATCTTTTTCCTTTCAATTAAGTGGGCATGATACGTTGTGATGTCCGCAATAGATACTTCCTCTAGCGGCTTGGGATGTATATTTTCAAGAAACTGCCTAAACATTAAACGATAGCTGGAAATTGTGGAGTCGCTGTATCGAGCAGATTTTAACGTGGAAATAAAGTCGCATATTTCCTTATCATACATGCGACTTTTTGGGCTATTATGTTGCATGCTGCAAATACCTGCAAAATTTTCTCCATTACCCGTTTGTAAACACTTAGGTGAGAGGTGGTTTTCTACAACAACTTCAGCTGGTCATTTCTAATCGCGCCTTCGTGCTCCAAGAGCCATTGCTTTCTTTCCAGCCCACCAGCATAACCGGTGAGTGAACCGTCTTTGCCAATCACCCGATGGCAGGGAATGATGATCGCAACTCGGTTGTGTCCATTTGCCGTGGCTACTGCTCGTATCGCTTTCACATTACCTAGTCTGATAGCCTGCTCTTCGTAGCTCCGGGTCTGTCCGTAGGGTATGGTCAGCAACTCATTCCAAACCCTGTTTTGAAAATCTGTACCGGGTGTATGAAGAGATACATCAAAATGGGTTCGCTTTTTTGCAAAGTATTCGGTTATCTCTTTTTCAACCTGGTCCAGGTGCGGATTGGGTCCCGGAAGGATGACTGCGTCCAGTCGTTTGGCCAGATCCTGGAATTCAGTTTCCAGCATTCGGCGCATAGTGAATTCAAGCAGGCAGATGCCTTTCTCCGTGGCACAGGCAAACATGGGTCCCAGCGGCGTAGAAAACCGTTTAATGTTGATAATGTTCTTTCCTTCCGCTTGACTTGCAGAAGTCTTAAAGATATTTTTGAAACTGCTGTTGAATCCGCTGAGAGACTCAAAACCCGACTCAAAGGCGGTGGAAGTCACGGACTTTCCGTCGTGAATTTTCTGATAGGCCATATTGATGCGTAACATACGTTGGTACGCTTGAAAGGTCATTTGATGATGTTTCTTAAACCATCGGCGAACGGTATTGGGCTCCAGACCGCGCTCCCGTAGATCCTGATCTTTCAGTTTCTTCATTGGATTTTCCTCCAGCTCTTTCAGTAAACTGCGAATCTCCTCCGGGGTCTCATCGGGCAGCTGCATGGGTTTACAAACTTTGCAAGGACGGAAACCGTTCTGCAAAGCTTCATCGCTGGAATCGTAAAACACTACATTTTCGATCTTGGGTTTTCTGGCCGTACAGCTGGGACGACAAAAAATACCTGTGCTTTTAACGGCAGTAAAAAACAATCCTTCGTAGGACGGATCTTTATCCAGAATGATCTGATACTTTTCTTCAAATGTCAATGCTTCCATGCCGCTAAATTGTCACATCATCAACCGCTATGCTACCGAAAAATTGACAACCATTTTTTATTGGGCTTTTTTCAAACGGGCCCAGAGGGTGAGCCAGTTGTAGAGCTGGCTGAACAAGGTGAAATTTTCAATTACGCGAACCTGGGCATTGAATCCCCACATATCCCGATCAAGTGGATTGTTCAGCATCAATTCCAACGTTTCTGATAAGCTCCTGATGTCCCTGGGATCCTGGTTGATCTTGCCATTTTCATCGTGAATGACCTGGTGTACCAGGCCGGCAGCTCCGGAAACCAACACACACTTACTTTTCCACATGGCTTCAGTGGCGGTAAGCCCGAACCCTTCCTGAATAGAGTTTTGAACAATAATACTTGCTGTATTCTGCAGGGCATTCACAATTAATGCATTTTCCTTTTGGTTGTCCATGGGCAACAGAAGCAGGGCAATATCTTCTTTCAATTCCGAAGAAACATTTTTATAGGTTTCTATTAACTCATTAAGTACTTCAATACCTTCGGGATCGTCTGAAACAAATTTCGGATCCGGGCCTGCAAGTATCAGTCGGGTCATCTTTATTCGTCTATAGGTCAGGCTCTCTTTATCCGGGATCGATTCGGCCTTATTTTTCATAAGGATGAAGGCATCCATCAATTCTTTGAATCCTTTTAGCCGATCCCACCGGGAGATCTCGAGAATCACCGGCCTCCAGATGATGTCTAGTTCCCCGTTCGTATTCACCTCTCCAAAAGACCCATCGGGCATTACTCGTCGGACCTGGTGCTCATAAAACGGATAAAGCACAGGAGGCTTGTCGTTAATTATTCCTGACTGATGTAGAATGCCTGTACACTTGTGCATGGCCAACATCCGATTCTTATGACTAAGGGGATCAATTGCCGGTGTAATTACAGCCGTCTTATCCTTCAACGGTTGGGGTATGTAGGATTCGAGGCTAAAAACGTGATGGTCGAAGACATCGAAATAGGGCGATAAAAAGTCCCATACCGCTCTTGTTGTATCATTCTGTTCCTCCAGGCCAATATGACAACGCCAGATCATCCGGACATCCTTATGTGCCCGGATCATTTGCCCCAGAGGTAAGGGCTGGGGATCGTGAATTACAACCAGATCTCCGTCCTGAATGTATTCAAGAGCCTTTGGAAGGTTTTGTGTGTTAACAGCCTCGTAGACTTCGCGGTCCTCATCGGTGAAAACCCCATCTCCACTGCCGTGAATGGCATTGTGGATTCTTTTAGTCAGGTTAAAAAAATGTGCATCGCTGGCTTCAATGACCAGCCATTCGATTTTCATTCCCAGTTCACGGAGCAATCGCATCTGACTGGGTAGCATTTCGGCGACACCTCCACCTATGGCAGTTGAGTTGATCATCCAAACGGTATAGTCTTTCAAATGGGTGACTGGTTCTCTTGATTTCTCCAGGAATTCGTCGACGGTATTTACAAGGGATCCGTAGGCTCTATAGTGTTGGAATTCGGATCCTCGGCCGATCTCAATTTTTTGCATTAATGAGTCATTCAGTTAAAGGTGCCTGAAGATAATCATTGAATGCATGATTTGAAAGACTGTCGGATGTTGCACGTACTTCCATCTGGAATTTTCATAATTTAGAACGTATGAGGTGCTGTTATTTTAGTTTTTTTGTCGTTTTCTTCATCTGTGTGAAGCTGACGGATGCAGACGCGCAAAGCCTTGAACTGATGCCAGGCACTCAACGAACGTTCACCGACATTCAGTGGATTAAAGCCTTTGATGATCAGGGAAAGTGGACCATTTTTAGCAGATCCCGAGCGACGGTGGATTATGACAATGAGACTAACCTTTTCACCGGTGCTTTCATCAGTTATACCACTGCGACGGGATTTGGTGTATCTGCCGTTGGCCGGATATCTTCCTCTGGTGGGGCAACGGATATGGGCATTCACTATGTGATTTTGAGAGATAACCTGACCTTGTTTGCCATAGTCTCCACGCAGTTTTTTGATGATCCCAATGCCTCCTGGTTTTCTATTTTACGGTATCGACCGGTTCTGAACGACCAATGGAAGCTCTATACCAGTCTAGAATTGTTTAGTCGGTTTGAATCGGAGGGACATGTCTTTAGTGTTCAACGGATTCGATCCGGTCTGGATCGAAACGGATTTCAGTTTGGATTTGGGATCAATCTGCTCCAAGATGCTGATTTTTCAATCGATGACGCCAATCCTGGATTATTCGTGAGAAGGGAATTTTGACCTTCAATAACGAACTGCATGTGGGTTACCAGGTGATATCCGAGGTAATCTCGTTAGCCGCCTGAACGCAGAGCTCCACGTCATGGAGGCCAATATGGGCATTGTAGTAGCGTTCAACCCGGTTAAGTTCATTGATTTGTTCGTGTAGCTCTTTTGGGTCAGCAACCTGCAGTTTCCTGAGTTGATCGTGACCCAGGGCAAATAAAACATCCGCAAATGTGTGGTTCACCCATTTTACACGGCAAAGGTCAGTAAGCGATGTCAATCGTTCGATCCAGTGTAAATCTATATTGGTTTGTTCGGCCAGATTCTTCCGGGATTGGTCATCAAGAACATGCAGATATAGATCCCGCGTATTCTTGATTTTTTCGATGAGAAGACCTTCGATTACCTCATCGGGAATTTGACGGAAATCTGAAAGCACTGAAGGTTTTGGTCGGTAGCTATTAAGTTCCCGAAGTAAGACAACCAGGTAGTCTTGGTCAATACCGGCCTGGGCCACGAACTCCTTCATTCGAGGCTTGGTACGCATGTGGTCGTATAGCTGCTGTACTTCTTCTATTCCCATTTTTTCAAAAACAGGAAAAATCTCAGATGCCTTTTCCTGTAGAATTCGCCGGCTTGGCAACATTTCCGAAGTCTCAAGTTTTTCCTTGAATTCCTTGATCGGAATGCTCTTAAAATCGATATAGTAGCTCATTTTTTGCTGTATTAGTAATCGGGAATATTTCGACCTAAAATGATATCTCTTTCACAAATGAGAAGTCCTTGCTGTTCTGTAAGTGTGATCACGTTGAAACCTCCGCCGCGGATCGGTCTTTTTTGTTCGTATGTTTCAAGAAGCGGATCATCAGCGAAAAGAGAGTTATGAATGTAGTAGTACTTTCCGTTGGGTTCACAAAGTGTAATATGAATGTGTTCGGGTTCACTACGGGAAGGATATGCTCCTGGCCTGAAGGTGTAAAAAGTGTACCGCCCGCTGTTATCCGTTTTCACCCATCCACGAATGAAACCGTGAGTACGACCCCAGCCCTTTTCATTTCCCATTTTTTGATAGATCCCTTCACGATTGGTGTGATAGATGTAAACCACTACGTTGTTGGCAGGTGTTAGTCCATCCACTTGGAAAACCGTTCCCGTAATTTTCATTTTGGGTTGAGTGGAATCAAAAAGCGGTAGGGTATCTACAGATAGCAATTCTTCATCGCCATATTCGAAAACAGCTTCGCAGCCCTGACAAGGCCCACCGACCAACTTTCGCTCCTGCGTAAATGCAGTGACAGAAAAAAAGATCAGCAGGGTAGTGAGGGAAATGATATACTTCATAAAAAAATCTGTTTCGGTTGAGGTCTACTAGAATGTACGTAGCTGATCGGATAGAAGATGCCGCGACTTTTATGTTTTATTAACAATGCGAATTGATGTTAAAAAATAATATTTTATACATTTGTCTTAGACAAAAGTGTAACATATATGAAAGGTACTTCGTTAGGAGAGTTTGAGGAACTGGTGATGCTTACTGTGGCAGTTCTGGACGATGATGCTTATAGTATCTCTGTTTTAGAAGAGTTAAGGCGTAGAACAGCAAGAACCATTCTCATTAGCTCCGTGCACAAAGTGTTGATTCGCCTTGAAGATAAGGGCTATCTGGAGTCTTCCGTTGGTGGCGCGACAGATCAAAGAGGAGGAAGAAATAAGAAGCTCTATAGTGTGACTGTGAGTGGAAAACAGGTCCTGGAAGATACCATGAGTCTGAGAAAGGGTCTTTGGCAGGATGCGGCAAAACTTGGTTGGCAAAAATGAGCTATCAACCAACATCCTGGATGCGTCGATTACTTCTGGTGATCTGTAGAAAGGATCTTTTCGAAGTAGTAGAAGGGGACTTGTTGGAACTTTATCAGCGGGATCGTCGGGAGCTAAAAAAGTGGAGGGCAGATCTCCGCTATTTTTTTAATGTTTTACAGTTTTTACAACCTTTTTCTATGGTTACATCCAATCGATTCTCTTTATTTCGAAACCACTTAAAAGCCATATCGAGAACGGCAACGAAGAAATTGTCTTTCCTGGTCATCACTGTTTTTGGACTTGCCATTTCCATTGCTTGTACACTTGGTTTGACTGGTTATATCTCCAATGAGTTGGTATTTGATAGGCATTTTGATAAATCAGAGCGTATCTACCGGATGACATACCGTTTTCAAAATGATTCGGGCTACGATATTCATTGGGCTCGGATGAACCAGGACTGGGTCAACGACTTACCTGAAGCTTTCCCGGAGATAGAGCAACTGGTCCGTTTCCAGTCATTTCGGCCCAGAGACGTAAAAGTGGGTGAAGATAAGTATAGGGAATCCCGTGCATTTTCGGTGGATCCCGCTGTGTTTGAAGTATTCGACTTTCAATGGATAGAAGGGGGAGCTTCGTCTCTTCTACAACCGTACTCGGTGGTCCTTACCCGTAGCTCGGCAATGAAGTACTTTGGTTCTGTCCACGTGGTAGGAAAAGAAATAGAATTGCGACATGAGACCAAAGGTGAAATGCAGCGACACAGCATCACCGGTGTGATTGAAGACCCGAAAACACAAACGCATCTACCTATAAATTTACTCAGTTCAATCAATAATCCGGAAGATAGAGTAGGGTGGGCATATACCTATTTACTGTTGAAAGAGGGTACAGGAATTTCGTCGTTGGAGACGGGAATATTCGATTATGTCGAAACCCGGGACGATGATCCGGAAGGTCTGTCCTTTCATTTCCAACCGCTGGAAAGTATTCATCTGCATTCCAATTTGAGTCGGGAAATTACCTCGAATGGAGATGTTCAGAATATTTACTTATTTGCTTTCATTGGGATTTTTGTTTTGGTCATTGCGGTTATCAATTTTGCTAACCTCAATGTAATTCGTTCCATGGACCAGTCGGTTTCTGTGGGGATTCGAAAAATATTGGGTTCCACCAACAAGCAGGTTGGAGGGTACTTCTATCTCGAATCTTTTTGCTTGTCATTGGCATCCGCGGTATTTGGTTTGATCATTTACCTCTTCGCCTTACCCTGGATGGAGAAAATCATTGGTTATTCATTGCAGATCGACATACTATTACTGGGAGTAGTGGTTCTTTTCATTATTGTATTCAGCACGTTGGTAAGTGCATCATATCCTGGCGGAATTTACAGTATGATCAGGCCTTTTCAGGCTTTAAAGGGTCAATTTTCGCTGGGTAAAACAAAGACCGGACAGCGGGTTTTAGTTGGACTCCAATTTGTGATAACGCTATCGATGCTTTCAGGAATCCTGATCTTCAACGGCCAGTATAAATACCTCAGAAGCAAAGATTTGGGGTTTGATCCTCAAAACCTGATCGCTATTCGCGCTATTCCTGAAGAAGTTAGGTCTCAGTATGAAGGCTTCAAAGGAAGTCTGCTAAATGTGAGTGGAATTGAGAACGTAACAGCTGTTCTTGAGGTACTCTCAGTCCCAATCAAAGATGAGGGAGTGGTGAATATTCAGGGTGTGGAAGAGACGTTCACTACTGATATTCAGGTGATAGACATCAATGCTCCCGAAGTGTTGGGGATGAATATAATTGCTGGTAGTACTATACCCGGTAGCGTTAAGAATCGAAGAGAATTAGATCCGGGTGAAGACTTTCTGGAGTACCTGGCTGGACATCAACGTGCGTACTTGATCAATGAGTCTGCCATGGATCTTTTTGGATGGGATTCGCCTGAAAAGGCTCTCGACCAAATGATTAGCTGGAGTATAGGTCAGGTAGCTCTAGCCAGTGGACCCGTTGTCGGCGTGGTTGAAAATTTCCACCAGGAGAGTTTGAAGGAAAAAATTGATCCGGTGGTACTTACTTATGAACCCATATGGTTGAATAACATAATTATCAGGACGGAAGAAAACACAGATATTAATGTATTGAATCGAATTGAAGAAACCTGGGATCAACGTTTTCCAGACATGCCAATTGAAATGAGTTATGTTGACAAGGATGTTCACGCCCTATATCAGCAAGAGGAAAGGCAACAGGAATTGATAATCACATTTACTTCGATAGGGATTCTATTGACCTTCCTGGGTTTATTTGCCCTGGTTAGCTATACCCTTGAAAACAAACTCCAGGAATTGGCTATACGGAAGGTTCTCGGTGCTCGAATACAAGACATATTACGATTGGTAGGTAAAGAATTTGCCTGGTTGGCATTTATAAGCATAGCCATTTCCGTTCCAATGATTTGGTGGCTCGCCGGAGAATGGCTTACCAATTATGCCTATCATCTCCATCTAAGCCCAATGGTCTTTATTTATTCCGCTGTATCCCTACTTCTTACAGTTACCGTAACCATACTATACCAGGTGAGAAAGGTTAGCGCCAGTAACCCCTCAGACATATTACGAATGGATTGATGGACATTATTGTGAGGTCTCCGCTCGCAATTGTTTTAGTATAATCCCGCCAGATTCGTTATGATCAAATGATCCAATGACTGCCTCATTTAACGTTAATATTTTTTCCAATTCGTCGCATAAACTACTGCAATCGATGCTAATCCCTTCCATCAAAGAATACTCTGATTGGCCGTCATCAAAGTAGACAAAGGAGTCACCATGCGATGACCTTTTTAGGTAAATTTCAAACTCTTCACTTACCATTTGTTTGAGAGCAACTTCTTCCAGTATGTACCGTATGCTGGAACCATCAGCGGGTGGATTTTTCACGAATTCTTTTTTCACTTTCAAATCGTAGGTGTATCCCCATTCGTAGTCAAATCCTTCGATTCCTCCGTAATGATAGGTCCAGTTTCCACTTCCAATGTCACGCCCTTCCTGTACTCTCATCACCAAGGTTGGCCCCACTCCATACCCGGTTTCCAAAAAGTGATCTACACGCATATTGCTTTCTTCTGTGTCATCAATAGAACAGGATAAGATGCATATAAAAATGAAGATCGGTGACAGTACTTTCATGATGCCATTTATAACAAGAATAATACCAGTCTATAAATTATTCATCCAAACTTCCCGGCGCATTTCATAGACTTTGCAATAGTCGTTATCGAAGTATCGATTTTCTACAAATTGATATCCAATACGTTCATAAAAACGATGGGCGGCTTTATTGCTTTCCAGCGGGTCAATCACCACTCGGGTAACTTCCTGGTTTTCAAAGCATTTTTGAAGCGCCATTTGCATCATTTGAGTTCCGAACCCTTTATTCAGGTAGTCTACTTCACCGATCCAAATATCGATCGCCCGTTGATTCGGTTCAATATTACCCCAATAGTGAGTTTCTTCCAGGTATGGGTCGATGATTTGAAGGAAACCAATCGGTTTGCCGTCGACTTCGGCAATGAGTTGTTGTCTCCATTCAGGGTCGTATTTCAATTCTGATTCCCATTCCCAGTCAGAATCCGGATCAGACTGTTTAACATGGGGTTGTTCATCCCAGTGTTTCAACAATTCCAGATCTTCGAAAGTGGCATTTCGAAAGGTGACATCATGTTTCATCTACCAACCAATATTCCTTCCTGGGTTGCCAGGTAGCCGGCTACTGCTCCAATTGTGTTTAAGCTGCAGTGGACTGCAATTCCCAGGTAGACATTTCTCTTTTTCCAAACAATGTAGCTCAAAATGATCCCAATTGCCATGGCTGCAATCAGGTTGTGAGGTTGCCACAGATGATAAATACCAAACAAAGCTCCATTCACAATGGGTGCCCAATTCTTTAAGTAGGTCATTCTCGGTAGTAGATAGCCTCGAAAGAATAGCTCTTCAATGGTTGGTCCAATCACTCCATCAATGAAAATTCCTACAAGGAAGACTTGAGAAATTAGCTTGAGATTGTCAGTGCCATAGGTAGGATTAAAATACCATTCTGGTAACCAACCGAAGACCTCCTGTCGAAGGAATAGTCCCAAAGGGTAATGAGGAATGTAAACAAGCAGAACCAAAAAGACTCCCAGAAGAGTCCACTTCAGGAAGACGGATTTCGGTAGTTTTTCAGCGAATGGGAATAGATTCTTCAACTTTTGATCGTCATACCCTTTAGAGACTATCCACAAATGTGCAAAGCCAAGAGGAGCAAGAATAAATAGTTCGGCAAGAAGTAATACTGAAAAACCAGGTAACCCATTATCGATCACCATGGGTGCCAGGGTAATATAAAACAGGGTAATAAGCACCCCAATGTACATGTGATCAATGAATTGTCGAAAAGGAGGAATTTGAGTGACCAGCATAATTTTTTTAGGTCAAAAGAACTTCTACTATTCAGCAGATTCGACCGAAAACATGAATTCGAACCATTTATTTTAAGAGCCTAGCTTTTTGAATTCTGATGGGGTGACTCCGGTTCTAAGTCTGAATTGTGTATTGAAGGAAGACTTGGAGTTGTAGCCTACTTCATACAGAATTTCAAGTATGGTCTGTTTGGCATCTTTCGGGTGCTGCATTAATAGCTTGGCTTCCTCAATACGATAATCATTTACCAGGTCGTAGAAATTTTTTGCCATACGCTGATTGATAACCCAGGAGATATCTCTAGATGACTTGTTGATTCGTTTGGATAGTTTATCTAGTGTGAGATCGGCCTGCCGGTAGATTTTTTCTGTCTCCATCTGCTTTTTTACTTCTTGTTCGATCCAATCGATTTCCAAATCGGAAAGTTTGGTGATACCCGAAGCTTGCCGAGGCTGCGTTAGCACCGGTTCTTTCAAAGCTTTGAATAGGATCAGGTACATAATTACGGTGATAAGCATATTGAGAATAAGGAGACTCCAATAGTAGTATTGAGGTATTCCGGTTAACTGGACAATGGACGATAAGAAGGAGAGAAAGAAAATGAGCAGTACAAAATCCATTACGGACATGTACCACTCGGAATCGATAGTGGCATAATAATCTCTTGTTTCTAGCCTGAAATGAATGAGATTTAGTCTGGCAAAATAGATGTAGATGAATACCACGATAAATAAAGGGAAAATTACCACCCATTGATCAGCACCCATTTCTAACTGATGAATTTGCCTTATCAGTTCTAACTTATCGGATTCGCTTACATTGAAATGCTGGTAGACAAGAAGTATTTCCGACAAGACAAACGGTATAAAATGAAGACCTTCCTTAGACAACCTGAATGTGGTTTTGCCAGTGTAGAACCTTGAATAGAGCCAGATAAGAGGACCGTAGGTTAATACCAGCGGATCTTCCCAAAATGCTACTTGTGGGTTTTCAAGATAAAACCCATTGATAAGTAAAAGACCATCCAGAAAGTTTAGTCCGAGTACGAGGAAAAACACTCCGAGCCAGGTGTATCCCATATTGGCTTTTGCCGAGCTGATCAGGAACCCGCCAAGCAAAAAGAATAAACTGAACAGGACAATGACTATGACTTCAATGAACGGCATTGATAGAATATCTTGATCTAAAGTAAGGGATTCCTTTAGCGACGCAAATCCCTGGCGCTTAATTCACCAAATATGGAATCCAAACAAGGAATAACGTTATCACTGTTGATACGTACTTTCCTACTTATAGGGTTAATTTCTTGAAAATCGAATACATTCAGTTCGTTAAAGATCCAATTTCAGGCAGGTACTTTAGTCTTGACCAGCAGAATATTATTCCAATAGAATTTTCTTAACAGTAATAATATCATCTCCATCTATCAACTCTATAAAAAATAGTCCGCGCTTGCCCAGTAAAGAAAGAGGGATTTCAATTGGATTTTCAGAAAAAGATTGGTTCAGGTACTCTTTACCCGCCGAGTCAAAAATTCGAATATCAAAATCAATAATTGCAGGACTGTCCGAATTGGTTTTTATGAATATATGATCTCTTGCCGGGTTCGGATATATTAGAATGTTAACCGGGTCTTCTGACCCCAGTATCGTGGCATCTATCACCAGTGTATCGGATACCGATCGGAGTTCGGTCACGATATTAGTCACTGTATCATTAACGGTGATTTTTACAGTATCAGTTACTTCTATTTTTATCGTGTCAGTAACTGTTATAGTATCGTTTACAACCGTAGTATCGGTGAACAAGTTATCAGTAAAGGTGAGTGTTACATATTCAAATAATATATCGTTTGCTACTGTATCATGCCGACTCAAATAGGTTTGCGGACTTACGTCCTTAAATTTCGTATCCGATGAAAGGTATGAAATAGTGTCTTTAAAGGTGTTGTAGATTCCTGTGTAATCTGTTAGTTGGAACGTTTCAATCACGTTGAACTGAATGAGTACGGGATCTTCTCCGTAAGCCAGATCATCAAATCCATCACCATCGAAATCTCCAATTGTTAATCCGTAATTCGCGGATGATGTAAGATTTGCTGTTTTTTCAGCAAACTCAAAATTCCCCTGATTTTCATATAGGTAGATCACTCCGGGAGAAAAGGCTGCTACTAGAACATCAATTCGAAAATCATTATTGACATCCTTCAAAGCTGTAGAGAATGCACTCCCGATTTCGGATCCCGAATGTTCGATCTGAAAAGTACTTTCTTGATTTTTAAAAAAGTGAACCTTTGACCAGGCTTCAGCCACAATAAAATCATCCAGTTCATCATTATCCAGATCTCCTACACCCAGGCTGAAAATCCGATTCTCAAAGGAATAGTCAAATACCTTAGAATAGTTGAAGTTGCCGTCGTTCCTGAATATAAAGATGTCACCGCTATATAACTCCCCATTTAATACATCAACCTGGCCATTATTAGCGACATCAATGGCATGGATCATGTTGCTTCCTTCAGTACCGTTTTCAAAGGTATGGATGACATTGAATTCCTGTGAAGAATTAATCTGTTTCTGAACTATAGCATAACCACTATTGGAGCCTGGGCCGCCATGAACTATGTCTTTCAGATTATCATTATTTTGATCATTCACCATGAATTTCTCATCAGGGGTAGTACCAAGTATGTTGCCCATATTGGTAAAAGTGGAGCCATCATTTCTTAGCCATTTCAACCCATTGCAGGCCAAAAGGATATCATCGTCATTATCGTTGTCAATATCCGCTATCTGTATTCCATATGGATATCCGCCAATCTCCCCTGAAGACCAGAAGATCTCAAAAGATGTTCCCGCCCAGGAGTAGATGATTACTTCACCTATTTGTGTTGACCCATCATAATTTGTAACCACAACCAACTCATCTATCCCATCCTTTTCCACATCGATGCACTTAAGATCTTCAATGTATTTAGTGGACAAATCAATTTCCGCATCGCTGGGAGGAGCGACAGCCGCCATTAGATTTTCATTGGGTGACGGAGTTCCATTCAGGAAAGCCTTGTGATCCGTTTGAGAAAAAACGGATAACGGTGTAATAACGATAAGAAGATAAACTAACGTTTTCATATCCAGATCGGCTAATTGTTGCGATCTAGAAGGTACGATAATTATGATTTCATGTCAATACCAGAATTTGGGTATAATTAGTGTTCTTTAATGCGATCAGGAGAACACTTTACCATCATAAATATATGACGCAAGCATTAACGCCAAGGCTATTGCCGCTCCTGGCCAGTTTCCATCATTTGCGATCAAATGACTCAGAATGGCGATGATAAAGTCGATACCTAACCCAACATAGGCAAGCTTTTTCAAAAGATTATTTCTCCTCCATAAAATCGCAATGACCGCTGCAACCTTGGCTATGCCAAGAGGGATAATAAGTGTCGCAGAAAATCCAAGACTTGCAAACATTTCCTCAAATTGGGCCGAGTTGAAGATAAACATGATACCCTGGAAAGTCATCCAGAGACAAAAGAGGCCTGTAAGAATCCAGTATATGATTTTATCTCTTTTCATAAATTGGGGGGATTAAGACTATTGAAAGATACTCTAATCCCTTCAAAAAGGTAAATGCTTACCAGGTGGTTGCACATTTTAATGCAGAGATCTACGAATGGGTTGGGAAATGTTACAGTTTATCACCGGTCCACATAGAGAGTCCCATTTTTTTCAAATCAGTAAAAAGTCTTTGCTCATCAACAACGGTACCCATCAAGTGAATCCCAGGTGAAGCAATGCTCTTATCCACATACTGTTTTAAACAGGCGATCACAGCTATGGCCGTAAGGATATAACCATCGGGATGATATAGGTACCAATCAAGATTCCTTGCTTTTTTATCACATACACCTTCGGTTTCTAGCTTTAGTTCTACACGAGGCACCTTCCGCTTACTTCTCCTGGTATATTGATAAATAAGTTGACCACCTACCTTTTGGCTAAGTGATCGACTAATGTAACTGAGTAAGAAGACAAGCGGAAATACAAAATAATCGATGTAGATACCAAAACCAGCTACATAAACGCCAAGCTCTTTAAGATTAAACTGGGTTTGAAGCGGGTAAATCTCTCTCATCTCAAGGGGGTAGCACTTTCGAACACCAAAATTTGTGGAGAACTGGGTACTAATGAGGTCTTTGTATGATGCTTTTCGCCATTTACCGTCATCGAATACCTGCGCAGAATAATCATGCATTTCGTATAAAATCTCATGTAAAGACGTGGGTGTTTCGAATACAGCGTCCATGGACATTGAGACCCGGGCTTTTTCAAATGTATCAAACTCTTTACTCGCCAACCGGATGAAAGGAGCGATCATGCCGGGATGAAATCCAGCCTGAGTGATTACAACAATACCCTCTTTCCTTACTTCTTCCTTGAATGGCTCCAACCTGTCTACCACATCTCCTCTAACGAGGATATCAAGGAGATCACAGTGATTCTTGATGGCTGCCCTGGCAATTTTGTCCATTTCATCTGGAACCGTGGCGGTTATAATAGCCAGGTCCATGTCTTTCATGGCTGAATTGAGATTATTCTCATCCCGGGCATCAACCCAAGTACTACTTATCCTCCCAGGAAAATCTTTGGCAAGTAATTCAGCGTACTCTTTTGCTCTCCTGCCGTTTCTACCTGAAATAGTGACGTTATGAATAGTTTGCGAGAGGAGTAACCTGGACAGCGGCCTACCTACACCCCCGTACCCGCCAATAACTAAAATATTCATTGGTACTTTTTACATATAGACCATGATTTGAATTCTCCACAGGTTGCTTACATCCGGTCTTGGTCCTGTATAATTCGGAGTGTACCTACGATATTCGAGGGTGGTTTTTGCCTGGTGATATGCCAGGTAAAAATTCAGGCCTGCGTTGAAGGTTTCACCGGGGTTTTCATGAATTTCATAGTCAGTTATACCATAAGCCAGGTAAGGTTGGAATTGAAAACGTTGGTCGATCATGGGTAGGAGGAATCCGCTTTCTGCATAATACGCATTTCCTGTTCCGTATAGATTTTCCCTGTAATAATTAGGTCCGTAGTCGAAATTGTAATAAACGAAATAGCTTGTCAGGACGGTCTTGGCAAAAGGTTGATCGTAGTAGACATCGATGGCAAATTGTGACATGTTATTCTGAGTCAGTTGACCATCGGTTTCATATGTAATGCTGCCTTTGGGGTGGTTGACAAAACCAGCACCAACACTAAGTACTCGAAGTTTTCCAAGGTGGCTTCCTACACGGTAGGGTAACACGCATGATTCGACATCGAAAAAGTCCCACTTAAAATAACCCTGTGTCAACCAACTGGCTTCGTCAGATTCGAATCTGCCGGTGTAAAGTGTTTCTCCATTTGGAACCGTGGGAATATCAGGGACGTCCAGAGAATTAGCTAAAGGAGCGTCCAGGGAAATGTTATAAGTAAACTTTCCATATTGGCCTTTAAGGAAAACTCCCATGTTTCTGGCAAACTGGTCGGTTAGACCCAATTTACTCCATCCGGGTCTGAAATTATCTATGGCCATGTAGGTGATCGTACTGGCTGATCCCTGTCGGGATGGCCCGTTCCAATAATGCAGACCAGCGCCGAAGGTCATTGCTTGCGGAATTAAGTGATACTCCATCCATGCACCGTGTAGGAATAATTGTGGACCGTCAGACCGATTGCCTATTGGGTCCATATTATTTACACCTAATCCATTAACTCCCCAATGCATCAGTATAGTGAATTCCGGTGTGAACTGAGCGTAGGTAAGAAAGCGGAGCCGTCTGATTCCCGGTGTCACTTTGAAATCTCCGGACTGATTTTTTTGTCCGGTAAGTAGGAATTGGTTCCAGACGAGAAACCTCATGTACTTGTACCCGGAATCGTCCAGTTTTAGTAGGAAAGGTTGGTAGGATCTATCCACAGTAGGCACCAGCTCATCGGGTTGGGCCAGGCTACCAAAGCCAAAGGATAGAAGAAGAAGAAGGGTTGACAATCGCAAGGGTCCGATGGTTTGATTTGGGAGTGAAAAGTAGCGTTAAACCGGATGGCGACTTATGATTTTTGCACCTTCAACAGATGACGATGGTCATTTCCAATATCATCTACCATTCTTACTTTCAGGGAGTTTAATTTCTAACCAAAACTCCAAAAAAATGGAAAATTCAAATGTGTCAATTCAGGAAACCACAGCAAATCCCGCTCCTCTGGGATTACTTGGTTTTGGTATGACTACCGTTCTTCTTAATATCCATAATGCTGGGGTGTTTGAACTTAACAGTATGATCCTTTCAATGGGGATATTTTATGGCGGATTAGCACAGATTATCGCCGGAACCATGGAATGGAAAAAGAATAATACGTTTGGCACGACTGCCTTTACGTCGTATGGACTTTTCTGGCTCAGTCTGGTCGGATTATTAATTATGCCAAAATTTGGTTGGGGTGAAGTGGCCAGCAGTACAGCTATGGGGTATTACCTCTTTATGTGGGGATTATTTACTGCTGTTATGTTTATAGGAACACTTAAGCTCAATGGAATTCTTCAATTTGTGTTCGGGTCGTTAACCATTTTGTTCTTCTTGCTCGCCATTGGTGATTGGACAGGAAGTGCACTGATTAAAACGATTGCCGGATATGAAGGTATTATTTGTGGATTCTCTGCTATTTATGCCGCATTAGCTCAGGTCCTTAACGAAGTGTATAAGCGAACTGTGTTGCCAATTTGGCCGGTAGCAACCACTTAATTAGAGAAATTACGGGATGTCCATCGGGCATCCCGTTTTTTTATTACGGATTAAGTGTGGTTTTAGTACTGTTATTTTTCACCAGCGCTTTTGAATAGTATACCGGGAAGTAGTCATCATTCGCCCACATCGCGAATAGATTCATGTAGTACTTACTGTCCGGATCCCCTGACTGTCCCGGGCTATTTGCACCAACAGAAGCATCCCAGTCGTTAACATCTACAATTAATCGGAAAGTAGCTCCTGAGGATTGGTTTTCATTCCTTCCGGTCGAGCCGGGAGTAAATTGATTTCCACCCCTGGGCAAAAGGGGCGTATTCAATTGGTTGGCTATCTCGCGTTTTACCACTCGACCCAGTGGATGAATAATCTGAACATGCTTAAATTGTTCACTTCCATATACCCAGGACTCTACTGATGATGTTCCATACCTGTCCTGAAGGTCATTAATGGCATCAATAAATGTTCCTTTCAGATACTCCTCTTTTTTGTTGGCAGGAATAACATCCTCATCAGCCTGTAACCACATTAGAATTTTTGATAACTGGATTCGTGACACGAATGGCTCTGCTTCCGGGTCCGGGAAATAGTGTAAAAAGTCTTTAACCAGTCGATTTTCCCAGCTTACATAAATGGCTGCGGCGTAAGAGTCCGGTGATAGTTGATAATTCCAGTTACCCAAGACCTCCAGCGATTGTTGGACGATTTCATCTCCAAAGCGTTGATTGAGCTGAGGGACAAGGATTCTGGCCGGGAGTGAGGTGTAATCTGTCTGAAGCGATTTCATGTCATTCAAGGACAGTTTTTCTTCCCCTGAGAGCAGTTCTCTGATTCGGTCCCCACGGAAAGGGTCGGACCATGAAAATCCAATTGCATCCCACTGACCATAATCCGGGGGTGTTACGTTTTCATTAGCAGTTGCGAGAAAACCTTCCTTGGGATTAAGAATGCTTGGTTTTTCTTTGATGGGAAGGTATCCGTCCCATTCAAACCGCCCGTCACCCGGTACCGGAATCATACCGCTGAAGTTTCTTCGAAGGGGGGCAATTCCGACAGCCTGCCAGCCAATATTTCCTTTCTGATCAGCCCAAATCATGTTTTCTCCGGGAATATGACTGTAGTTACAAGCTTCCCTGAATTCCTCCCAGGTCTTTGCCTGGTCCATTCTAAGGGATGCGAGATACGGTGATCCTCCCGGTTCCATCCATGCACAGCGAACGGCAAAAGCCTTTAGTCTTGTGGAATCGATAAAAGTTACTGGTCCGTGTCGGGTATATCGAAGGTCAACCGAAACGGGTTCCTTTCCTTTGACTGGTATGGATTCGGTAATTACTTCCATGCTTTCCCATTCACCTTGATATTTGTATTGAAGCAGGTTCTCGGGATTGAGATCATAGACCATTAGATCTTCACCGTCTGTTCGGAATACTGTCAATCCCCAAGCACCGTATTCATTGTGACCGATAGAAATACCCGGAATTTCTGGTTCGCCACCTCCTATGACATTCCATCCCGGAGCAACAAGATGAGCCCAATAGCGGAGAGATGGAACAGCTAGTGTACGATGAGGGTCGTTAGCCATATAAGAATGCCCGTTTTCTGACATGGTTGGATCTGTAACCCAGTTATTACTTCCAAACCACAGTTTTTCCAGATCCAGGTTATAGTCTGTTTCCTCCTCGATGTCAAATGCTGTTGTTGATCGAAATTCAGGAACAATATCTTCGGGTTGAAAGCCTACGGGTTTTCGATACGCATTGTAAAGACCTAGAACATCCTGTTCTAACAATTCTGATGTGATAGTTGGATCTAGATCCAGATTGGGTTTTTTTGGATGAAACCAAAAATACTTTTGCGTCTTTTCACTACCCATTCCAGCAACCGCCCGACCGACTGCTAATTCCGTTTCGATGTTTCCCAATAATCCCTGGTGTCGCGATATCACGACTTCGGGGGTCCATTTTTCAGGAAGCATATCCAGTGCTTTAAATGTTACTGGTAGATCTTCAGGTTTTTGTAATACCTCATCGATGTATGCATTGACCCCATCTACGTACGAAGAAATGATCTCAACCCCATCCTCATGATAGTACGACATTTCCTCGTTCATATCTCCGCGGAATTTGAAGAGTCTTGTCCCAATATCTCTTTGTAGTTCTCTTTCTCCCAGAAGCTCAGCAACAGTTCCAGTCGCCTGCCTTCTCCAAACTTCAAACTGGAATAGACGATCTTTTGCGGCAAGGTATCCCTGCGTGAAAAACAGATCGGATTGATTATTGGCATAAATGTGATTGATACCATACGAGTCCCGGTATACCTCCACTGACTCTGAAAGCCCCGGTACAACGAAGGACTCTTCCTTATTATCTTTTGGTGGTTGGCAACCGATTGAAAGCAGAACTAGTAGTGATAAAATCTTGGTTTTCATCTGAATGAGTTTAGTCTGTCAAGATATCAAAATTGATGATAGGATTTTCTCTCAAACTCCTGCATTAGCTATAAGGTACTGACGCACGGACTCAGCATCCATTATTCTGGCGAATTCTCCATTTAAGCTTGCGAGCTCCACCCTATGAACCATCTCCGCCGAGATCGCTTCCCCTTGATGGTCAACTTTTGCGAAGTTGGCAGTTGCATCAGAAACTACAATTGGATTAAATCCCAGATCAGATGCATGCCTGCAGGTGGTGGATATGCAATGTTCAGTCGTTAGGCCAACGATAATCAGTTCCTTAAGTCCCAATGATTGTAATTGTTCTTCGAGGTTGGTATTCACAAAAGCACTATTCGTGTTTTTGTGAATCACTACTTCCTCATTGATTGGCGCAATCAGAGGGTGTAAGGCATGTCCTTTTTTAGAAGGATATAATGGGGATTCAGGAAGTACTGAGTCATGCTGAATGATAAATCTCGGCCAGTCTTCGCTTCGAAAAAGCTCTAGAAGATCCGCGGCTTTCCATTCCGCATTGAGATTATTACGACCTCCACCCCAGTATTCAGTCGTTTCAAAACCCTTTTGGATATCAATAAGTAACAGTGCAGTTTTCACCAGTTTGAATGATTTGGAATTGTTTATTGTTAGTTATGGTTATTCAGTTTCTATCGAACTAATTTAACAGTAAACACCTAACTAAATCGCATGTCTGGTAGACATTGGCTGATGTCGTTACTCTTATTCGCTTCAACTCTTTTAGTTGTAAATGGCGCAGATATCGTTTACGATGATCCGGAAACGATTACTCAGATAGCGGATAGAATAGAAGTATTTACAGATACTGAAAAAGACTTAACCATTGATGACGTTTATACTTCAGCACAATTCACTCCATACAACAAAGCCTTCTTTGAAGCTTCGGCCTGTGATTGCGTCCATTGGATCCGCATTACTGCCAGCAATTTAAGTGGGGAAGACATGTGGTTGGAGTTTGGGAACAAGCTCTTCACCTGGTATATCGATCTTTATGAATACGACTCCACAAGTGGGCGGTTTATAAATTCTTCCAGTCTTGGATCTCTCAGATTAAGCGACACCAAGCGATCCACCAGTAGGTACATCATGAAACTCGCGTCCGCTTCGGAAAGGGAACCTCGAACCTATTACATTCGAATTGAAAGTCAGTTCCTGATCACAACCCCTGTTCGAATTGGACCAAAAGATTTACTGGTCGAAAGTGGTTTCGTCAACACCTTCTTTTTTGCTGCTTTCATTGGATTAGTAGTCAGTCTCTTTTTGTATAACCTTCTTATTTATTTCTCTACTCGCGATAAGAATTACCTGTTCTACTTGTTTTACCTGGTTTGTGTCGGGATGGTTATCCCTTTTGATTCTGGCAATCCAATCATTTACAACACCTGGCTCTGGAATAATTTTTTTGTTTGGCATGATGTGTTTTACATAGCCATTTTCATGTTTGCCGTTTCATATCTTGACCTTAAAAAGAATCTACCTGTATTCTATCTGGCATCATTGATAATGGTATTGATTCTATTCCCCATTATTCCCATCATTACATTCCTGGATTTGGTCAGACTGGATCAGATAGTAATCCCTTTCCAACTATTGATCATGCTTTTTTATCTGATCCTACTTACAGGTGGAATCATTATGTGGAGGAGGGGACAAACTACCGCACGTTTTTTTGTGCTTGGATGGATATTCCTTGTTTCCTCTGTTATAGCCACAATACTATCCATCAACGGTATTTTTTCTTGGGAAACCTTTGGTCGTCATGCCTTGTATGTGGGCTTTGGGTTGGAGGCGATCATGTTTGCTCTTGCTCTTGGTGATCGACTTAAGGTCCTGGTTGCCGAAAATGAAGAAGTTCAGCGAAAAAACCTGGAACTGATCAGCAATCAAAAAATGGAGTTGGAAAAGCGCGTTGAAGAAAAAACAAGACAACTTCAAGAAGCTTACGAAGAGACGAAAAAACTTAACATTGATTTATCCGATACCAATGTAGAGCTCAATGACTCCAACGATAAGTTGAAAGAACAACAGCGACAGTTGGAACAGACCATAGGTCAATTGAAAGCTGCCCAAGAGCAGTTGATTCAATCCGAAAAGATGGCTTCGATTGGTGTATTAGCGGCGGGGGTAGCGCATGAAATTAATAACCCACTCAACTTTATCAAGGGTGGCGCTGTATTTTTTGAGAAATATCTACAGAAGAAACCTGAGTTAAATGATTCAGAACTGGTCAATGCGATTGATGGTGTAAATACCGGGGTTAGGCGTGCCTCGGAAATTGTAAAGAGCCTTACTTCTTACAGCAGAAGCGATGCCAGTATTACTGAAAACTGCGACATTCACCAGGTTCTTGATGACTCTTTGACTATACTAAAAAATCAATACAAGGGATATATTGAAATCATTAAACAGTATGAAGCCAAAGACTACAGTCTAAAGGCCAATTACAGCAAGTTGCAACAGGTTTTCATGAATTTGATTACCAATTCCATTCATGCAATGCCAGATGGTGGCAAGATTGTGATTAGCACTCAAATAAAGGATGAATACTTGATTGTCTCCATTACCGACAGCGGTAGTGGTGTCCCCAGAAATATTCGAAAGAAAATTTTCGATCCATTTTTTACAACCAAGGACCCGGGGAAAGGTACGGGTCTTGGTTTATCAATCAGTTTCAATATTGTCAAGGAACACAAGGGTCAAATAGAAGTTCAGTCCACGAAGGACAAGGGAACAACAATGATCATACATCTACCAGTTGACGTTCAGTCCACGGAGTCTTTTGCTTGAGATGGGAGTGAACCAGCCAACCCAGGAGGGCTCCCCAAATAAAGTTAGAGCTTGCTGTCTCGACAAAATGATAAAGCCGTATCTCCGTTGACCAAATTGGGTTAGGAATTAAATGCTGAGCATTCATTAACATGGCAAATAATAAACCCAGAACTGTGGCACACTGAATCTTTGACCCATTAAAAGACACCAACACGATCATTCCGATTAATATCCATAACACAGATCGGAAAATCTGGAAAGTATAGAGACCTTCCTTGAGATTTACAGACATCATGGACCAAAATGACTTGAGCTCCGATGAACCGGTATAAAAGACTCTTAAAGATTCCGATTGCCAGGCAATAAAATATCCAGCGAAGAAATAGAGAGCTGGGTAGGCCAACAAAGCCAGGAAGACAAATTTCAAGACCAGGTTTGTATTCCATTCCAATTGCAAAACTTGGCTATCATCTTCTGTATGGTAGGTTCTGCTAGTCAACCAGCCATAGGCTGATGCAAGTAACAATCCACTGAATAAGATACTGAGAACAGACTGGGTACTTAGAACAGTCGAATCGATGAAATAAAGGGTTTCGATCTGACTTAAAAAATATTGTATACCAAAAATAATAACTGTTACTCTCCAAAAGACTTGTTTTCGGGTAAGGGTAGTGTTGGACAAATAGAGGTGGATAACGGTTACATTTATGAGACAAGTCAGGAATAACATGACCAGACCAAAAGCTCCATTGTCATCTTCCTCAATATCCATTTCAATGACCCCTTGAGAGATTAAAATGGAAAGTATCCAGATGATCGTCATGGCCATTGAATGACCCAAGATTTTAGTTATTGTTTTCATAATAATAAATGTATATACAACTAATAAGTTAAATCCTTACAGATTACTATTCATTTTTTTCAGGATTTCAATGGTGCATTTTATCTCATCATCCGGTATGTCTTTCAACACTTTTATATAGAGATCTCCACCTACTTTTACCATTTGCTTTTGCAATGATTTTCCTTTTTCTGTCAGGTAAATCAAGCGCTCTCTTTTATCCAATTGCGAGGGAGTCCGTACCAGCAGGTTTTTACGGATCATTCCATCAATGACCCTGGAAACCGTAGTTTTATCTCTGTTAATAGACTCTGATATGTTTTTTTGTGTGATACCATCCTTATACCATAGCGTAGCCATTATAGTATATTGCTCACCAGTTACATCCAAACCGCTCTTCTTAAGATTTGCAGAAAGGTCATCATTAAATGCTTTTGCAAATTCTCCGATCAGGTAAATAATGTTATCGTCAAGTCCACTGGGAATCATGGTAAATGTTTTTCTAATTATACGATTATAATAAAAATAAGTTGTATATACAACTATAAACAACTTATGAATGTTTCTATTTTGAAAGATAATTCCTGTTATAATATTTCATTAGAGATGATTTTTACCATATCTCTTTATATAAATCAGTATTTTCTTAAGCATTATCTTTGGGCGAATTTGTGTTTGACGAAATAACATCGTCCATGAAAATAGGTGTACTAAAGTGTGATTCAGATCCCCTTGTGCCCACAGTACCTTCTCTAGCGAAAAAACTATCGAACGATGGTTTTGAGGTACAGATAGAATCTGGTGCAGGTGATCGCTCCTTCTATTCTGATGATCAATTTGCGGCCTCTGGTGCCAAAATACTAGATCGGAAATCAACAATAGAGTCATCCGATATTCTACTTGCTGTATCGCATGTTTCTCAGGAAGACATAAAATTGGCGAAAAAAGATGCTGTAGTAATCGGAAAGTTCACTCTGAACGGGAAGAATCTTTCTTGGTTGGAGAATGGACATGTCAAGGCATTTAGTCTCGATCTTTTACCTCGAACTACTCTGGCCCAATCCATGGACGTTCGTTCTTCACTTGCCTCCTTGGCAGGTTATAAGGCCGTGATTGCAGCCGCTGAACACTTTCCAGGGTATCTGCCAATGATGACCACTGCTGCCGGCACGATACCACCGGCAAAAGTTCTTATTCTTGGAGCTGGTGTGGCCGGGTTGCAAGCCATTGCGACTGCTCGTCGATTAGGTGCAGTGGTTGAAGCATTTGATGTTCGTTCAGCGGTGAAGGAAGAAGTTCTTAGCCTGGGTGCCAAGTTCGTGGAAGTAGAAGGTAGTACCGAAGATCGGGATGCCGGTGGTTATGCTGTCGAGCAATCCGAGGAGTATCAAAATCGGCAAAAGGAATTGATTCATGAGCGTGCCTCAAGATCCGATATTGTGATTACAACAGCCAATATACCAGGTAAAAAAGCACCGGTACTTATTGAAGAGCGTACGGTGAATGACATGACCGCCGGAAGTGTGATCGTTGACATGGCATCGGAAACAGGAGGTAATTGTGAGGTGACGGTTGATGGTGAAATCATTGATTTTAATGGTATTACAGTGATTGGGAATTCGAAACTGCATGAACAGCTACCGAAGAATGCGAGTAGCATGTACGCTCAAAACATTTACAACTTTCTTAAATTTCTGATCAAGGATAAGGAACAACCCATTTCATTTGATCACGAAATTGTTAGGGACACATTTTTAGGAAAATTAGAAGTTAAAGATGGAACAGGTACTTGATTTTGTTTCTAGCCAGTCTACCACTATCTATATGGTAATTCTGGCCGTTTTCTTGGGCTTTGAAGTGATATCAAAAGTGCCGACTGTACTTCACACACCTTTAATGTCAGGTGCAAATGCCATCAGTGGGGTGGTTATAATCGGGGCAATACTCCTGGTTAGGCAGGCTGAACCTACGGATTATGTGAACTTGGTGCTTGGGGGAGTTGGGATTATACTGGGTTCAATCAATGTAGTCGGTGGCCATGCGGTAACCAGCAGGATGTTGGGGATGTTCAAAAAGAAGTAGATGGAAGCCTTACCCAACCTGCTCTATATTATTTCTATTATCCTGCTGATAGCCGGATTACGGCGGTTGAGTAGTCCGGCGACAGCCAGGTCCGGTAATCTTATAGCTGCTTCTGGAATGGGACTTGCCATTCTCACTACACTATTCATACCATTGGAGGGAGGTAGTAATAATTATTATGTAATCCTCTCGGCCCTTGCGGTAGGAACCATCATTGGCTTGCGATACTCAAAGACTGTTGCCATGACCGCCATGCCCGAATTAGTTTCGTTATTCAACGGATTCGGAGGGGCGTGTGCGGTAGCGATTTCCTCGATTGAGCTATATGGATACCAGGAGGCTATCGCGAATGGACAATTTCCCATATTAGTCAATCACTTGGTGACCTATCTGACCATGTTAGTAGGTGGTGTAGCTTTTATTGGAAGCCTGGTTGCTTATGGAAAGCTGGCAGGGAAAATCAAGGATTATGCCATCCCTCTAAGTACTCAGCTTAACATTACTTTGTTGCTTGTCATCGTTGGCCTGATCGCCTACCAGTTGTTCAATCCCATGGGTAATTTGTTAATTCCTGCAATGGTGCTTGGGCTTGCCTTTGTCTATGGATACACATTCGTCCAACCCATTGGGGGTGCGGATATGCCTGTTGTAATTTCCTTACTAAACGCCTTCACCGGTGTTTCGGCGGCATTAGCTGGCATCATTTATGGAAGCGAAGTGATGTTGGTGGGAGGGATTTTGGTAGGTTCATCGGGGACCATTCTCACCGTTCTGATGTGCAAAGCAATGAATCGTTCGCTATGGAATGTTATCATTGGTGGTTTTGGTGGTTCAACCACCGGGGGAAGTGCCGAAGGAGAGCAGGTAGTAAAAGTAGCTACACCCTACGATGTTGCCGTTATGCTTCGTTATGCAAATAAGGTCATGTTCATTCCAGGTTACGGTATGGCTGTTGCACAAGCTCAAAAAGCGGTGAAGGAATTGGATGACTTGTTATCCAAAAATGGAGTAGAAGTCAAATATGCTATTCATCCGGTTGCGGGACGAATGCCTGGGCACATGAATGTACTTCTAGCAGAGGCGGACGTTCCCTATCCTTCTTTGCTCGACCTTGACGATGCCAATCATTCTTTAACATCAACTGATGTCTGCATTGTAGTTGGTGCAAACGACGTGGTAAATCCATCGGCTTTGACGGACAAATCCAGCCCCATTTATGGGATGCCAGTACTGGAAGTACTTAAATCGCAACGTACCATCATATTGAAACGAAGTATGAATACTGGTTATTCAGGCATTCAAAATCCGTTGTTCTTCCATGAAAAAACACAGATGCTATTTGGGGATGCACGCAAGTCAATAGAAGGGCTTACTCAGGAAGTGAAAGAACTAGACTGAGAATAATTCGCAATTCAACAATAATAATTCCCTTACATGCAGTCGTTTTGATCAACAGCAAAAGGAATTTCTAATTTCGTGTAAATTCTGAATTATGTCTATTTCAGGAATAGTAGATTACTTCATTCACGATCGCTACTTCAAGAACAGGAAAAGCCTTCAGCAGGCCAGGCTTCTGGTTCGGGCAAGTTTGCTAACCAGTCTTTTTTCAAATTCGTATGTATGGCTGAGTGTCATCTTTGAGTATCCAAAAGGGGTTTACCTGATGATTATGAATGTATTAGGCTTCTTGTTGCTCCCATTTTTAGTGAAAACCCGAATACGACTGGAAATAGTTGGAAACCTCTTTGTCCTTATCGGAGGTTTTGCCGTTATCGTTCTATCTTTTTATTCAGGAGGTATTGCTTCCGGGATTTATCCCTGGATACTTTCCATACCCGTTTTAGCAATGCTTGTCGTCAGCCGTCGTTCCTCGATTTATTGGTTGATTGTTTCCATTGTCGTTATGCTATATTACGGTTGGTTGGCCCTGACCGGTTATGAGTTTCCAGTAGAGTACGACACTGAAAACCATGTGATTTGGTATGTGACCATATTAGTGGGGTTGGTCGGAATTGTTTACGTGATTACCTATGTTTTCGCCTCGATGAGGGCATCGGTTATTTCTTACCTGGAACAGCAGAACCAGGAGATCAACACCGAACGTCAACGGGTTGCTGATCAGTCCGAGAGATTGGCTACCATAGTTGAGGAAAAAGACCAAATCATTCGCATGCTGGCACACGATATTTCAAATGCATTGAATGTAGTTGGCGGATCACTCGATTTATTGCGAAAAGGATCCTTGTCAAATGAGGAATCCGAGATCGTAGAAAATGCTACATCTTCGACTAAGAACGCGAAGGAACTTGTACGAAAGGCCATGGGGATTGGTAAACTTGAAAAGCAAAGTGTTCATGTTAATCTCGAAGAGATCAACATTCGGCAGTTGATAATAGAAACCATTAAGCTATATGAAGCTGCCGCTGGTGAAAAGAAGGTACAGTTTCAAAACAGAATACCCAAGGACCATTTTGTTATCGCCGACAAAACCTACTTGAAGCAGGTGATTGATAATCTTATCTCTAACGCGCTGAAGTATTCGGAAAAAGATGAATGGATCCGCTGCGAATCGAGCGAATTCGATCATATGGTTAAGATTGAGATAATGGATCGTGGTAAAGGTATTCCTCAATCAGAATTAAAGGACTTATTCATACCGTATTCGAAAATAAGTACCATACCAACAGCGGGGGAATCATCTCATGGTATTGGTTTGTCCTTGGTAAAATACTACGCAGAGTTGATGGGAGGATCTGTTTCTTGTGAGAGCAAGGAAGGGGAGGGCTCAATTTTTGCCTTGTCCCTTCCCAAATCCCAAATGAGCATTTATTAGCCTCCCGCGAGTAATACATCCAGTTTATTGAAACTGGACATCCAACCCTCAGTAGCTCCCATTTTGTTGTGCAGTTCACGGTCCTTCTCGGATGGATGTGTTATTATTATCTGTAGGTCGGTTTTCTCGCCCTTATCTTCAAATAGGATGGTCATCTCAGTGATATCCGGAAACTCTACACCTGGTAATACCTTTGCATACTCCTCATCCCAATGATCGGAGGTTACAATTTTCTCGATGGGTTGAATCAGCTTATATTTTCCGACTGCCGGGTATTCCTTCCCATCAGGTGAGACCATAACAAACCGGGTGTCACCACCTTCATAGAATTCATTTTTTTCAACTCTGGTTTGCATGCCTTCAGGTCCCCACCATTTGGCAATTTGCTCAGATTGGGTCCAGGCATCCCACACCATTTGGCGAGGAGCCTGGAATGTACGATTGATCTCAATTCTGAAATCCTCTTGTGATTGTGTTGACATGTTATTGGTTTTTTTGGTTTTTATTTTTTTTCATCTCTATCAGATACTGATCCAATTGATCCAGGCGATTTTCCCACACATCCCTTATGGCATTAATCCAATCGCTTACTTCTTCCAGCTTTTCCACCTTGGCCACACACCAGCGCTCACGACCATCCTGTTCGACACGAATTAGTCCACATTCTTCCAGTATTTTAACATGCTTCGATATCGCCGGTCGGCTGACCTCAAAATGATCGGCGACTGCATTGAGATTTAGTCTTTCATGAGAGATCAATCCAATGATTTCTCTGCGGGTAGGATCGGCAATGGCCTGGAAAACATCTCTTCTTACTTCCATATATGTAACTGAATGGTTACAAATATAAGCGTAACTATTTGGTTACGCAAATTAGAGTACACCTTTTTTCCTTTTACCACCAGATTAATTGGTTATTGATCTAGCATTGTATCCAATGCCTCTCGATCATGTGGTTTTCCGTTTCGGATGACAGTATTAATTAGTAGTGTATTATTGATATCGGAAAGTGGATCGGCGTCCAGAATGATTAAATCTGCATACATTCCTGTTTTTACCTGTCCCAATTCACTTTCTATATTGAAGTATTTTGCCGGATTGTAAGTTGCGGTCTTCAAAGCTTCCAATGGTGTTAGCCCGGCATCAACCAATACACTAAGTTCTTCATGAAGACTCCTGCCAGGTGTAAGAAAGAAAATGGGAGTATCCGTTCCTGCCATAATCGGTATTCCCCTCTTATGAACTCTTTCAACCATACTAAACATCCAATCGGCATAGGTTTTGGTATAATCAGAGATTTCCATTTCGTTTATGCGAGTCGTTGATTCCAGCCAATTATCTCGTATAGACTGTGGCAGGTAAGCAAAAGACTCCTGGAACTCATCTCTTAGGAAGGGACGTCTCGCCAGATTTGTATTCAAGGTCAGGGTGGGAATTTGCCATGTATCATTCTTGAAAAGAACATCTAACACTTCATTTGCACGATCTTCATCGAAATTTGCTACCGCGATTTGGCGTTGTGCGCTGTGAATACTGCTACGTAACACTCCACCAGCCAGGTTTTTACCCTCCTCAAGAGTCATTTGCCGTCTCTTCCACAACTCCTCCCAATTGCTAGCACAAGAGAGCTCAAGATTTCTCATGTGCTCCATGCTATTCATCCCAGCGTTGCTGGCATCGATTACATTCATACTGAGAGGGACGTGTCCGGTTACTTTGAGTCCTTTCTCCCTGGCCAATTTTGTAATTAACTTGAACTGATCAGGAGTCAGCATTTCATAGGCTTTGAGTAGATCTACTCCCTTGCCATCCAATTCTTCAATCTTACTTTCGACATCCTCCAAGGTACCTAAACCTGTAGATAGTGGAGGATGACCTGCATCACTTCCGTCATATACATTGGGTAAGCCATCCAATAACGGTCCGGCGACCATCACTCTGGGGGCATTTTCAGGATCATCAGAAGCTTTTTTCTTCCATGAATTCACAAATTCTATTTCCCCTCCCGTATCTCTTACACTGGTAATTCCAAATCCCAGGAAAAGGTTAAACATACGCGGAGCTAACTCCTCCCTAAAAGCAAAGTGTATGTGTGTATCCCACAGTCCAGGAATCAGATATTTGCCAGATCCGTCGATAATTTCATTCTCCGGTGATAGCTTCAATCCCGAACTGGGAGCCACAAGATGGATCCTATCGTCTTTTATGATGACGGTTTGTGATTCTGATACCCCATCAACAGGATCTATTATCGTAATATTTTCTATACAAATGGCTCCCTCATAGAGCTTCCCACCGGGCTGACAAGAAAATATGAGAATGGAAACAAATAGTAATGAGGGAATTCTGTTCATGTCGGTTAGCTTTCGGTTTCAGAAATATACAGTAATTCAATGACTGCTTGTATTTCTTTCCTATTTCTGTGTACCTCATCTTTGCCTTCGATGAATTACCTGTCGGTTGAGAATGTAAGCAAAAGCTTCGATCAGCGGTTGTTATTTGAGAGCATATCATTTGGGTTGGAGCAAGGTCAAAAAGCAGCTCTGGTTGGAGTGAATGGGAGTGGAAAATCAACCCTGTTAAAAGTAATATATGGGTCAGAAGAGACCGATACAGGCTTAGTCACCTTTCGAAAAGGACTACAGGTGGCTATGCTCGATCAACACCCTGATTTTGAAGGTGCCCATACAGTAGGTGAGGCGGTATTTACCGCGGATACTGAAGAGATGAATACAATCAGGGAGTACGAAGATCTATTACAGCAATCACTCATAGATCCTGGTACAGATCTTACCAGTGTGTTAGAAGCAATGGACAGATTAAATGCATGGGATCTGGAGCAGGAGGTTAAGCAGATCCTGGGAAAACTTGGCATCGACAATCTTAATCTGGAGGTTGATGCCTTATCAGGAGGTCAAAGAAAACGAGTAGCTATCGCCAGGGCATTACTTATGCGACCTGATTTCCTTATTCTTGATGAGCCAACAAATCACCTGGATCTCGACACCATAGAATGGCTTGAGAACTACCTGGAACGATCTAAACTAACCTTGTTGATGGTTACTCACGATCGTTACTTTTTGGACAAAGTAACTAACGAAATATTGGAAATTGATGCCTCCCAATTGTTCCGATACAAAGGAAATTATCAGTATTACCTGGAACAGAAATCACAACGGCAGGAACAGGAACAGGTTGAGCAGGCAAAAGCCAATAATCTTTATTTAAAGGAGTTGGAGTGGATGCGAAGACAACCAAAAGCCAGAGGCACAAAAGCCAAGTACAGGGTTGATGCATTTGAAAGCACGAAGGAGAAAGCCACGAAAAATCTGAAAAGGGACGAATTGGCTATAAACTTCTCAGGAGAAAGACAAGGAAAGAAGATTCTGGAGTTGGAGCAGGTTTCCTTCAAATACAGTAATCTCAAGATACTAGATCACTTCAACTACACATTTAAACGTCGGGAACGCGTTGGAGTGGTCGGACCCAATGGAGTGGGTAAATCGACATTCCTGAGGATACTCACCGCGGAACTGAAAGTAGAGAATGGTAAAATTGACGTTGGATCAACTACGAAGTTTGGATTCTACAGACAAGAAGAATTGATTTTCGACCCTTCGAAAAGAGTTATTGAGGTGGTGAAGGATGTAGCCGAAGTTATTACCACTAATAACGGATCCACGATTACCGCTTCACAGTTGCTCACCCAATTTTTATTTCCGCCAGACATGCAATACAATGTGGTAGGAAAGTTAAGTGGGGGAGAAAAGCGACGTCTTCAATTGCTCAGGATCCTGATGTCCAATCCAAACTTTCTCATTCTGGATGAACCTACCAACGACCTGGATTTGGTTACACTCAATGTACTCGAACAATATCTGGATACCTATGAAGGCTGTTTACTGATTGTTTCTCACGATCGGTACTTTATGGATAAGCTTACGGATCATTTATTTGTATTTGAGGGTGAGGGAAAAATCAGAGACTTCCCAGGAAATTATACAGATCTAAGAAACTCCGGATGGAGATCCACAACTAAGGAGGAAGTTAAAGATGAAAACAAAGTAAAGACCAAAGCACCAAAGAGCTCTAAAGCGAAGCTTTCTTACAATGAAAAAAGAGAGTTTGACTCGTTGGAATCCGATATATCTAAGCTGGAAGATCAGAAAGAGTCTATCACAAAAGAGATGGAGCAAGAGAGTGATTATCAAAAACTTCAGGACCTTGCTGAAGAGTTGGATAAGCTCAAGGATCAAATTGACGAAAAAGAGCTACGCTGGCTAGAACTGAGTGAGAAATCGGGGGATCAGTAAATATCCAGGTCTCTTCCATAGTGAATCTTTCCGGAGTATGTGGATTTTACTTCTTTGAGCATTTCTTCTTCCGTTGCTCCCCAGTTCAGGATGTGGTATAGTACAAGCTTTTTAACACCAGCCAGTGTGGCTATTTCTCCCAACTCCACGGTTGAGGTGTGATTATCAGCATGATAATTTTTCCAAAAATCATCCTTTAGTTCAAACTTTTGTTTGCTGTACACCTCATGAACCAGGATGTCAGCATTTTTCGCATATTGAATAATCTTCTCTGAAGGGGTGGTGTCACCAGATATCACAATTACTCGGTCTGGAGTCGTGAATCGATATCCCCAGGCATTGGGCCAGCTCCCATGTATTACCGGGAAAGCCTCGACACGTACGTTTTCATCTTCGAAAACCAATCCTTCTTCAGTGATTTCGGTACTCTCTACTCGCCATCCCTGGTTATTTGCCGGTTGTCGTCCATAGATGCGATAGTCTATATCCGGTTCATAAGCTTTAAGAATATAGGTAGTCATGTTATTGGTCCCTTCCGGGCCAAATACTTTCAGTGGTTGATTTCTCCCGATTACCCAAGGGGTAAGAATCAGATCAGGATAACCGGCCGTGTGGTCCGAATGAAGATGTGTCAAAAACGCATGATTCAGGTTTTCGATATTCATCCCATCGAAAGGTCCGCCATAGTTGGTAGACATTTGTGAAGCTCTTCTTACTACTCCCGGGCCAAAGTCCACGAGGTACGGAATATCATTTACTAATATCACTACTGATGGTCCCGATTTTTCTGGATCTGGATTTGGATTTCCTGTCCCAAGTAGGATGACTTTTGTTATGTCTGACTCCGAAAAATCACGTTGAGCGATGGATTGGAATGACCACAAAAGAATGATGACTGGTAGCATGATTCGGTTTAGCATAACCCAAAGAAAGTCAACAAATAAAAAAGACCCGCAATTGGCGGGTCTTAGAAGTAGTTGTTGTAGATGTTTATCTTATTTGTATCCGTTTTACGAATACATCTTTCCCATCGCTACCTCGAAGAAGATATACCCCGCTGGATAGCTGTGTGAGATCAAGAAGACTGTTATTGGAGTCAAGTTCAATCGTTTTCAGGGCTTGGCCTCTCAAATCGGATACTACAACCCGTATCGATCGATTAGTACGAGTTATATTGAACAGTCCATTACCTGGGTTCGGATAAACCAGAACTTCGTTAACCCAATTATCTTCAAGTCCGGAAACTATTTCCTCATTAACCTCAAAAGATACGGTACCAGATATTGGGTTGTAATTGTCATCACCTACTTGGGAAACGGTGATTGTAACCGTTCCAATACCGATTAGTGTTATCACATTGGATGCAATTGTAGCAGGTCCATCTATACTGTAACTCAGAGGCAAATTGGTATTTACCGAAGCCTGAATCTCAATTGGTCCATCTGAAAGCAATTTATCTTCGATGGCCAGAACGGTGAGAATCTGATCAGCCTTGTTCACAATAATTGAACGATCAACTGCCTGGGCAGCATTCAAGGTATCATTACCAGCCTGAGTAGCGCGGACATTAATTACGCCGGCACCAGTGATTACTACGGTATCCCCATTAATTGATCCAGGTCCATCTAACAAAGTAAAATCTACTGTCAAACCGCTGTTACTGGATGCGGACAATACAATAAACTCGGTTCCGAATGTGATAGGAGTCAACTCATTAAAAGTGATTTCCTGGTTGGATTTTTCGGGGCCACTAACTGTGAATGTGATACTATCAATAGTTGGATTATAGTTTGTATTTCCAACCTGTTCAACTATTAAGGAAACCGTTCCAATATCGCCCGATAGGGTGATTGTTTGTTCTGAAATAGTAGCCGGCCCACTGACCCGATAAGTCAGTGAAAGCCCGCTACTAACTGACGCCGAAGCCATGAATGGGTCGTCAGTACTATTTTTATCTGAAATAGAATCTATAGAGATGGTTTGATCCGCTTTGTTTATAACAAAACTCACTTCAACTGAATCCGCAGCGAAATAATTGTCATCACCATCCTGATAGGCACGAATAATGGCATTTCCTGTACCGACAAATGATACTGTATTTCCTTCTATTATTATAGGTCCACTAATGGAATCGTAACTTACCTCCAGGTCACTATCAGAACTGGCTGTCAAGTTCAACGACCCGCCAAAGACCTGATCTGAAATAGTGTTAAAGGTGATGGTCTGCGCTACTCTTTCCTCAACATCTTCTACCAAAATGGCAATTGATTTCTCAAAAAATGCACCTTGCTCATCTGTAGTTCTTATTCTAATAGAAAAGGAGTTTTGTACTTCGTAATCGAGAACTTGATTAGTAACTAGTTCATTGTCATCAATTTCAAATACAGCGTTGTCATCATCTCCTTCACCGCTGACTAATGAATAAGTATGAACATCATCAGCATCCGGGTCTGTAGTTTGGAAAGAACCGACAACTGTGCCAATGGTCTCATTTTCTGCAATAGATTGAGATGATATTTCCAAATCGGTTGGAGCCTGATTCGGAATTATTTCAAGTACATCTTCGATGGCAATTGTAAATTGTTCTTCATATGTTCCTCCATTATTGTCAGTGGTTCTTACCCTAATGGAATAAGAAGACTTTGATTCGAAATCGAAGGATTCAAGGGAAGTGAGTTCGTCGTCGTCAATATCAAAGCTACCGTTGTCATCGCTTCCTGTTCCGGAAACTAATGAGTAGACATGAGTATCTCCGCCATCGGCGTCTGACGTGGTGAATTGTCCAATAACCGTTCCAATAGGTTCATTTTCCTGGATTGTTATTGAAGTGATGGAGATATCAGTAGGATCCGTATTTCCAGGATCTTCAAACACATCATTAATAACAATAGAGAGAATTTTTTCGTGAAAGTTGTTATAGTTATCGGTGGTTCTTACACGAATACTCAGCGGATTCTGTGTTTCGAAATCAAATACGGTATTCGACTTCAGGAATGCATTATCGACCAGGAATCCATCGTTGTTATCATCACCTTCACCCGAAACTAATTCGAAAGTATGTGTATCTGACCCATTAGGATCAACAGCGTTCAACGTACCAATGATCAATCCTATAGATGCGTTTTCGTCAACAGTATTGTTTGTGAGCGTGATATCTGTTGGATCACTATTTTCAATAGTTGTAAATGTCCAGCTCTCGTTATCGTTGATGTTCGACGCATTGTTTCCGGCTTCATCTTCAATGGCATTAGCAATGTTTATATATACTTCCGTTTCGTACGGCAATGTGATGGGTATATCATAGGTGACCGTATTACCATCGAATGTAGCTCCCGCAGGAAAAAACCAGTTGGGTCCGATTTGCTCTCCGGTAGACTTGTTGAACAATGAAAAAACTCCCCCTCCTGTAGATTGAACCGGTTCATTAAAAGTCAGTATTAAATTTTGGTCAAGGCTCACATTAGTGGCGTCATCATCAGGGTCTAATGAAGTAATGGTCGGACCAGTGAAGTCTCCTGTTGTAAAATTCCAGTCATCGGAAGTGGTGTATCCCGGGAACCAGTTATTTGCGAGGTCAGCGATTACTCCATCTGCAAGTAGAACATGGTATTCAGTGGACTCCTCGAAATCAGAATGCGGCATTGTCAACTGATTTCCATTGATATTCGCTGGTGTAAGTGGGATGACTTCAAATACTGTGCTATTATTCCGAATAACCGCCTGCTTGGTTGCTCCATTCATTCCTAGCATAATGTCCTCGTTGAAGGTCACTATTAGCGCCTCATCGGTAGCCACGTTATCCGCATCATCCGTTGGAGTGACTGAATTCACCATGGGCGCTGTTATGTCAGGTGCTTCCTCGGTGGTAAAAAACCAGGTATCATTATCCGTAATCTCGAAGACTCCATGGTCTTCAGAAATAAAGGCGGATTCCGAAACTCTTATTGCGATTTCAGTTTCATAAGGCAGGATCTGGTTGGTTGGGATAGTCACAATGTTTCCATCGATGGACGCATCAGCGGCAGTACTTACACTCGATCCAATCTGGCTACCGGTGTTTCGGTTATAGATAAATATTGACCCGCCAAATGTGACTGGATTACTGAATTCTATACTCAGGTCTGTATCGACAGGTATTCCGGTTGATTGGTGGCCCGGTGTGAAAGCAATGGGTTGTGCAAAGAGCGCAGGATCTGGCTCGATAGTAAATACGAATGTTACATTGTCATTGAATGCCCGGGTTGGTTCACCATTTACACCCCTTATTGGGACACCTAAGGCTGTGATGAAGTACCTGGTATTGTATTCCAGCAAATCATCCACATCGAAAAAGACATCATTACCGGATACCGATACTCGTGGATCATTCATGTCAAAGGACAAAATCACCTCGCTTCCGGTCCACTTTCTAAGTGTATAACTTCCGTTTTGTCCCTTTTGAATATTTTGATCGTAGGTAATTTTAATATCCCCGTCAATGGCATTCTTTATTGAGAAATTTTCCGGTTGGAGGGCTGTTCGTTCCACATAATCCCAGTCGGATGTAAATTTCCAATAGTCCTTGCTGGTCGGGATATTGAAGTCATTTCCTTCTGTATCCTGGATAACTCCGGGGAAGAATGATACATACACTTCCTCATTGTCCAGTGGATCCCATTCCAGAAGCATTTCCAGGTGATTGCCATCTACTGTCGCATTACCTATGGAAGCGAAAGCACCAGCCTGATCGTCGCTTCTTCTAAAAAGCCGGACGATCCAATCGGTAGCATTTCCAACAAGCTGGATGTCTCGGTTAAAATGTATGTCCAATGTAAGGACATGACCATTCGAAGAATTGAAATCCGGTGAAACCGAGCTAATCGCCAATGGTGGAGGCTCTGCCGTGAATTGCCATGTAGCATCTGATGTGATTCCAAAGTCATTTCCGGCGATATCTTCAATTGCCCCTTGGTCCATATATATCCAATAGTCCGTAGAAAAATTGAGGTCGTCAGGGAAAGAGAAGCTTACCTCGTTATTGGTAACTATTACGGATCCTGAATTGACTGAAACAGAGGTTTCAACACCCTCATCAGAGATTCTTCGTACCTCAATGTTTCCAATGCCTTTTTGAACATTTTCATTCAAGGTTAAAGTGAAAGAAGCATCAATAGGGACATTTGCAGCACCGTCTGTAGGGGAAAGTGTACTGATTGTCGGACTTTCCGTGTCGGGTGCATCTTCCGTGGTGAAATACCAGGTATCGTTGTCTGTAATTTCAAAAACGCCATGATTTTCAGAAATGAAGGCAGATTCGGATACCCTTACGGCGATTTCAGTTTCATAAGGTAGAGTTTGATTGGTGGGGATGGTAACAATATTCCCATCAATTGTAGCATCGACTGTAGTACTGATACTTGATCCAATTTGACTGCCTGTGTTTATGTTATAGATAAATATTGACCCTCCAAATGTGACCGGATTGCTGAATTCTATGGTCAGGTCAGTATCCACCGATATTCCGGTTGATTGATGATTCGGGGTGAAAGCAATGGGTTGAGCAAAGAGTGCGGGATCCGGCTCAATAGTGAATACAAATGTCACATTATTATTAAAGGCCCGGGTGGGTTCCCCATTCACACCCCTGATAGGCACTCCTAAGGCAGTGATGAAATAGCGGGTATTGTATTCAAGTAGATCATCAACATCAAAGAACACTTCATCGTCAACAATCGATACTCTTGGGTCATCCATTGTGAATGAAAGGATCACCTCACTACCGGTCCACTTTCTGAGTGTATAACTTCCGTTTTGTCCCTTTTGTATATTCTGATCGTAGGTAATTTTTATATCTCCGTCAATGACATTCTTTATCGAGAAATTCTCTGGCTGAAGGGCTGTCCGTTCCACATAATCCCAGTCAGAGGTAAACTTCCAGTGATCCTTACTTACCGGGATTTCGAAGTCATTTCCTTCAAGGTCTTGTATTCTTCCAGGTATGAATGAAACGTAAACCTCTTCATTATCCAGGGGGTCCCACTCAAGAAGCATTTCAAGGTGATTACCGTCCACAATCGCGTTCTCAATTTTCGCAAAAGCTCCCGGCTGGTCATCACTGTACCTGAATAACCTTATAATCCAGTCGGAGTCATTTCCAACAAGCTGGATGTTTCGGTTAAAGTACACATCCAAGGTAAGAACGTGGCCGTTTGATGAATTGAAATCCGGTGAAACAGAGGTAATAGCCAGGGCCGGTGCTGCTGTGGTAAAGTTCCAATCATCAATGTTTGTGGAACTAAACGTGTTTGAATTGCCAGATAAATCCTGTAAAACGCCTGTCGGCAGGTAAATGAAATAATCGGTACCTGCCTCAAAATCATTCGTAGGATCAATAGTTACCGAATTTCCAGAAAAAGTGACATTATCGTCCACGAATTCAATGTTCTCAATAATACTGTTTGGTGCTTTTCGAATTTGAACAAAACTGAATTGATTGACTGGCTCAACAGGCTCATCAAAGGTCATTACAATATTGGCATCAAGAGCCACATCGGTTGTTCCTTCTTCTGGCGACACAGTGACTATCATTGGCTCTGAAACATCCTGCGGAGCCGTGGTGATGGTCCAATCATTCGGGCTGATGCTTGCAAATCCGTTTCCAGCTAGATCTTCTATTCCGTCAGATATAATAAAATATATTGAGGTTTCACCAGGAAGGTCCATTGGGATATCATAGTACACGGTATTACCATCGAACTGCGCCCCATTAAATGACCATGTTGTACCAATTTGCTGATCATTAGAAGCATTAAACATTTGGAAAAATCCACCTGATCGTAGCTGTACCGGTTCATTGAATGTTATAGATAGGTTGGTGTAGGTTGGGACGTCTGTGGCACCCAACCCGGGATCAAAGCTAATCGCAACAGGAGGTGGATCTACTGTGGTAAAATTCCATTGCGAATTTGAAGTAAGACTAAACGTATTTTGATTTCCGGAAAAGTCTTTCAATACACCCGATGGAAAATAGATATAGTATTCTGTCTCAGGGAGAAAATCAGAGGTAGGGTCAATCGTAATAAACTCATCTTCGATAAGGACATTCGGATCGTCAAATTCTATCGTTTCAATTATGGTATTTGGTGAAACACGACGAATCTGAATAAAACTGGATGTGTTTACCGGCTCCACGGCTTCATCCAGCTCGATGACCAGGTTAGCGTCCAGAGGAATCTCTGTATCATCATCTCCAGGGTTGAGTGAGATAATTATCGGGCCATTGGTGTCATCAGGATCTCTCGTAGAAAAATTCCAGGTGCTGTTATCCGAAATGCCTGGAAAGGGATTGCCGGCCATATCCAGGAAAAATCCATCGGGTATGAGAATGTAGAATTCACTATACAGAAAGAAATCATTATCTGGATTAATTGTGACTTGATTGCCATCAATCGATACGTCGGAAATAGTAATGGTTTCTTTGGTTGAGCCATTGGAGTTTTTGATCTGCATATTCCCAGATCCGGTTTGAACGGGTTCGTCAAAAGTGATTTCGAGGTTAGCATCTAATGCAACGAATTTTTCATCATCAACCGGAAATAGTGAGGATATAGAAGGAGGTTGATTGTCAATCGGATCAGCAGTAGAAAAATTCCATGTCGAGTTGTTATTTATGCCGGCAAAACTATTTGAGTTCTCGTCATCTATAGCTGCTCCGGAAACAGTAACATATACATCACTTGAGAAAGGAAGATCTGAGGTGGGATTGATAGTGAGCTCGGCTCCTGAAATAGTTACGTTACCGTTGGTGACGGGAATAGACTCTATCAAAGAACCACCTGCATAGTGTATTTGAATATTTCCTCCCCCTTTCACAATGGGCTCATTGAAGGTAAGAATCAGGTCCGAATCTACAGCAACATTGTCCGCTCCATCGGCTGGGCTGTAGGTCAACACAAACGGAGCCTGGGCATCGGGTTCATTCTGGGTAGTAAAATTCCAACTTGGAGTAGTAATGCCGACAAAATCATTCCCGGCCAGATCTTCAAAGACACCGGAAGGAATGTCTACATACAGTGCAGTTTCGTAAGGAAGGTCAGGAATTGGATTTAATGCTACTTGGTTTCCGGAAATGGTGATGGTCGATCCAACGGACGTGTTGAGCTGGGTAAATATTCCATTGTCACTAACGTATCGAATGTAAAGGTTTTGTGATGGGACAGTCTGAATCGTTTCGTTGAATAGCAAGGTTAGGTTGTCACCAATGAGCACATTGGACGCTCCATTACCCGGTACTACGCTTAGAATTCCTGGAGGAGTTACATCACCCGTTTCAGTGGTGAATGCCCAACTGGAAGCATTTGTTCCTGGAAAGGCATTATTGCTGAGGTCTTCGATTGCATTAGATGGAATATCTACATACAGAGCAGCATCCGTTGGAAGGTCGGCGACAGGATCCAGTGTTAGTGTATTACCGCTTAGTACAACGTTACCAGAAGATGTATTGAAGCTGGTAACTGCTGCTCCTCCGCTTACGTATCGAACGTATATTAGCCGACTTGGAATCAGGGCCACTGGCTCATCAAATGTGATTGAAAGATTAACGCCTACCTCAACTTCACTATCGGAGTTCATTGGTAACAGCGATTGAATACCAGGAGCGGTCATGTCTGGATTGGGTCCCGTACTGAAATTCCATATGGTTTTATTGAAGTTGGGCACACCTGTAGCTTGATTTCCTGCATAGTCAATCACAAACCCATTATCGAAGTTGATATACATCTCCGTGTTATCAGGAAGTTCCGTGTCCAGATTGATCAGAATTTGATTTCCTGAGAAGGTCACCTCATCACTGTAAACATTGACGTCATCAAGGATGGCATTGTCCGAGCTACGCCTGACGTAGAATTTCTTCAGTAACGATGTAGAATTTGATATAGGTCGAACTGGTTCATCAAAAGTTATAATTAGATCAACATTCGTGTTGACCTCATAAGTGTCGTCTAAAGGCGTGAATGCGGTGTAAGAAGGGGCAGTGTTGTCTACTGCATTTGAATATTTTGCCAAAACAAATGCCTCTCTGCTTATAAAATCACTCTTTACCGTCCAAATACCTCCACTAGGATCAAAATCAAACCCTATTGTATTTACTTCTTTGAGAAAGATCTGATCATCTGAACCAGGAACAGGGAAGCCATAAAAATCGGCTATGTACGTACCGGTGGAACTACTAAAGAGATCTTCGTTGTAAACGATCTGATCGCTTTCCGTTAGGAAGAAATTGGACTGGAAAACGGTAGAATTGAATTTTTCACCCTGGGAGGATCCACTGCTATTAAATTCCTCAATTACTCTATTGTAAGTTTCATCACCTCGAAGTACCAGTACGTTTCCACTTTCTTTCTCCTGTATATCAAAAAGAGTTTCGGTGTTTTGGATTGCCCAGGAATAACTGTTTGAACTATTGTATTTTGCCAGATAGTTACCTCCAGATGCCGGGTTAAGGGAATTGGTCGATCCGGATGGATTAAAATCTGCCGTGCGAGAGAATGTCCCAAGAACATACGAGTTACCCAGTCCGTCTACCCACAGATCGGTTGGTTTGTTGTTGTTTCCCTGATTTCCACCCCCGCTTTGGACGATATGTGTCACATTGCTGTAGGATCCATCTGAAGGATCTACATGGGCCAGATAAGATTCTTTATTAGCAAAGTATAATGAGTTGTAGGTAGTGGAGAAGGAGGAAAAATGCCTGCCACTAAAATGGCCTGTAATCACCACCTTATCCAGGGCTTCACTGTATTGAAGGTCCTCGATAGTGCCATCTGTGGCCATTGCAATACTATTTACTTCCCACTGCTCCACACCATTGCTATTAATCTTAATGAGGAAGGCACCATCCCAATCAGTTGCTGGAGTACCTGTAGATTGGCCGGTTATGAATGACTGGCTGGAATTCCAGTAAAAGTAGACTCCAGTGGTTCCTTGCATGTAGCCACCTAGATAGATATTATCATTATCATCAATATCAAAAGAAGTAAGTGTCAGATTTGGATCACTACCATATGGTGTAGGTCCTGTAGTGAATCCGCCGTATACCCAGACTAATTGCCCAGCTGAGTTGTATTTGGCGATAAAGATGTCGTCGTAAGAGTCGTCATCATTGAATCCTCCGGAAATTGGAAATGCCGTTGCCGCAGATGGATCAAAGTCATAGATCTGATCTCCCCTGAAACTGCCAGCAACATAGGTATTTCCCTGGCTGTCGATTTTCCATCCAATGGGTGAGATCGGCCATTGATTATTTGTGATGTTGTACGCCCAATTAAGGTTTTGTGCCTTAGTGTTATTAGATAAAAGGCAAATAATGAGGAGTAGAATAAATACGTATACTGTTCGCTTGGGAAAGATGGTTTTGTCGAAGAGTTCGATTCTTGATCGAATCTCTAGACGAGTCTTTCCCCTTGTCATTTGGACTAGATTATTCATGGCTTCTTACGTTTTGTTTTGTAGTATTTTGGGCCGAAAGCTGCGATTCGACACAAGTCAAAGAAGCCAATTAATTATTGATGTTTTTTCACCCAATCGGGGTGAAATTGTAGCTACCCAGGTGGGTAGTTTTTACTATCTGGGCGGGTAGTTATTGGTGTAAGTCTCTGGTTTACAGACAACTATTTTTCAGGTGATTTGATTACAAATTGCAAAGCCTCTTTCCTTCCTGATACTCCCAGTTTTTCGTAAATCCTTTTTAAATGAAATTTTACGGTGTTCACAGATAAGAAAATTGACTCCGCTATCTCCCGATTGCTTTTATCCGAAATTGCTAACTGAAGAATCTCGAATTCACGATCGCTGAGTGGTAGTTCAAGTTTTGCGTTAATACTTTCCTGGTTGAGTTTAAATTCGCTGGGTCTTCCGTTAATGTAGGCATTGATGCGTAGTCGTAAGTCATCTATTTCCTTCGACATCAGATCTTTTGCCAATCTTGACCGGTTCCGTTGAAGAATGAAAATCGCGGTTCCACCGATTAGCAGAATTACAGTTAAAGCGATGATGCTGAACTGTTGAATCCTGGCTTTTCTTACTTCATTCTCCGCTAGCTTCTTTTCCAGGTTGAGTTTTTCAATTTCTTGTTCTTTCTGTTGGCTTATTAAAGAAATCTCTAGGTCCTTGATTCGGTTAAGCTGGTTATTTTTATCTAGTGAATCCTTTAATGTGGTGAGTGATTCCAGCGTTTCATAGGCATTCTTAAATAATTCTAACTGGAATTGAAGGCTGGAAGTGAGTTGAAGAATCTCTATTTGTTCCTCTAAAAGCTGTTGTTGTGCGCTAATCGTCTTTGCCCTTTCAAGTTCAATTAAGGCTTGCTTTTTATCACCATTTTCAATGTGAAGCTTCGCCAGGTGGATACGAGTTCTACAAATTGAATAAACATTATTGGTGTTAATATAGTGGTTTAGGGCCTCGTTAAGCAAGACATGAGCCACATCGTACTGTCCGGTTCTCATGTACAAAACTGCCAGATTCACTTTTTGATTATTGAATTTAACTTCATTTCCCTGTACCTCATACAAGGACATGGATTCGCGGAAATGTGACTCCGATAAGGCATATCTTCCAAGATTCAATTCCGCCATAGCCATGTTACTTATGCGTAAAGCCAGCTCCCTTTGCTGATCAGGCCTCAAGTAGTCTATAGATTTCTGATAGTATTCAATTGCTTTTTCATATTCCTCTTTTTGACCCATGATAAAGCCCATCGAATTGTAGTCGTAGGCCAAAGCACTTGAATCCCCCTCTTCCAGGTCCATAACGAAAACCTGCTCCATGTATGTCAACGCGCTATCGTATTGCCCAAGTCGTACAAAGAACACAGACATATTGAATTTGCTATCCGCAACCATAGTAGGGTCTGAATAATCTTTGGCAAAAGCCAGGCTTTTTCTAGCTACCTTCAAGGCCAGACTGTAGTGTCCTAAGATTCCATGACATTCGGAAATATATAAGTAGCATTCGGCCATAAATACAGGATCAGGGATATTTTCAACCTCGGCTATCTGAATGGATGAATAATAGGCATTAATGGCTTCTTCAAAATTCGATTGGTCGAAAAGGATGTCACCTTTTAGTTTTTCGCTAATGTGAGAGTAGGCAGATTCTTCAATCTGTTGTATCCAGAACATCGCGCTGTCAAGCTTTTTTTCTTCATAATATGACCGTGCTTTTTCCAGTGCAGTCTGACTCCAGCCTGGCAGAGCGATAACGAGACCGATTATAACAAATAGCTTACGCATCCTTTAATATGACCTCAAGAGCTTCTTTTCTGTTGGTAACTCCCAGCTTGCCGTAAATATTTTTTAGATGGGTCTTTACTGTGTTGATGGATACAAATAGTTCATCCGCAATTTCCTGATTGGATTTTTGCGTGTAGATGTGTTTGAAAATGTCAAATTCCCTTTCGGATAATGGATTGACCAGGTTTTCATTCAGAGTTTCATATTCCAGGTTGATCTCACCTTCATACTTGCCGATTAGGGTTTTAATTTCCATTCTCAAATCAGTGATTTCTCCGGACAAGGCTTTGTTTTTCAATTGGCTCTTTTGTCTCTGAATGATTACAACGGTGACACTGGCAATGAGAACGATAGCCACAATAATGGATAAATACTGCTGTGTAATTCGTTGTCTTTGGATTTCGTCCTGGGCCTTTTGGATAGTCTTTTCTTTCTCAGCTGTTTCATATTGGGTTTGTAGTTCCGCTATAGTTTCTTGTTGATCTGCATTTCGCGCAGAATCCGAGTAGTATTTATATTCCTGGAAGTATTTCAAAGCACTTCTATAATTATTCCTTTTCTCCATAATCTCAGAAAGGGTTTGTGCACTTTCGGCTTTTATGAAGATATCTTTTGTATTATCAAAAGCCAATTGACCATAGTAGATCGCTTCTTCTAGTTTGTTCAAAGCAAAGAGGGTGGTGGCAAGCTGATTATAATCGTGTATCAGACCTATAGAGTCCTGGTTAGCTTGGTCAAGATTGATGGCTTTCCTAAAATACAATTCTGAAGAATCCAGTGAACCGATGTCATAAAAAACTGCCGCGATAATGTTGGACCCAATCGCCAAGCTTCGGAAATCTTGTAACTTTTCAACAAGAGTGTTCGACAGCCGCAAATAATAAAGTGCTGAATCATTAACACCGATCATGTTATAGATTTGACCCACATTTTGCATAATACGAGCCATTGAGGCGGTATCCTGCTGGCCAATACTAATATCCAGAGATTTAAGGAAAGTCTCTAATGCCTTATCTGGATCACGACTATACCGGATGTAGACAATGGCTAATGAATTTAACGATTCTGCTTGTTCCTTCTCAAATTCACCGTTTTCAAAAATCATGTTAGCCTTAAGTAAAACGCTTAATGCTGTATCGAATTTAGATTGCCAGACATAGTTGCGGCCAATGTCCATGAATAGTTTACCAAGTTCTTTCTGGTATTGGTCGCTACCTTCATAAGGTACCAATATCCTATATGCTCTATGGAAATAACTGGAGGACTCCTCAAATTGGTAATCATACATTTTTACCAGTCCGTTGAGTTGAAGGGCTCTTGCCCACGTTATGTCCTTCATTTGCGAAGAATCACCAGAGAGAATAAGGTTTACCAGCTCCGAGCTTTTGGCAGGATCAATATCACGCAGTGAATCCGCTTTCCTTAGCCAATCTTCAGGTTGACAAAAACCTGCCAATTGAAGCATAAGCAGGAGCAGTGCAAATGAATATGAGCGGTAATTCATACATTAAAAATATGGATCAGTTCCTATATACCAATCTCATGGGCTTAAAATCAAGTCGATTTGATGAAATACTAACAGTAAAATGAAAAAAAATTCATTCCTATCGAACCTATTGTCTAGTCGTGTGTAGTACCTCATGACTTCCGGAAGTCAACACACTTATTGAAATGAAAAACAAATGAAAAAGATACTAACAATTATTCTGGGAATGGTGATTGCCACTGGATCAACCATTGCCAGTAAACGACCGGAAGACATTCCTTCGAAATTGCGAGAACTTAAGCCATTGGCCTGGTACGAGGAAAAAACTCGTAACTGGCAGTCTTTTACAATTGAGAATCCGGATGACAAGGAAGCATGGTTCCAGCTATTCCAAGCGTCGTATTACGCCAATAGGTCATCAGATGAAATGAAGATGATTGTGGATCAGATGTTAGATAAGTTCCCGGGTACACTTGAGTCTCAATATGCCGAAGCAAGAGTCAATGGCTGGAATGAAACAGGAACTTTATTAATGGAAAAGGCGGTAGCCCAAGCTACAAAGAACAATCAATTTCTTGCGGAGCGATTGATTCTGAGCGAATTATCGATGAATCGAGAGAATAGGGAAGAAATGTCCAACAGGTTGTATGAGAGTGGCATTATGTATTCCAGTTTATTAAACTATTGTTACAACATGCTAATGTCTGTTTCTGACGGAGGAATACTGGTTCTGGAAGGAGAAACAACGACTCTTCCAGTATATGTTCTGCAGGATGTGATGAATGTCAGAAAAGACATCGCGGTTCTAAATCTCGAATTTCTCAGTAGCGAAAACTATCTTAACTATTTCAGTGAACATCATCAATTGAATGGTCTGAATTCAGGAATGTCTGCTTCTCAGTTTGTGGAGGCACTTCCGACTCAAAACAAGGATCGTGAGATTTATTACGGTCTTACTTTACCCAGCGAACATCTCAATGGACTGGAAGAGAAATTGTTTGTTGTTGGACTTGCTTCCGCTCATGAACCGAACGAATTTGATCATTTTGCAGTGTTGAAAGAGAACATTGAAAATCGCTTTTTACTCGACTATCTCACCGTAGATTTTAGTGGAGAACCGAAAACAGCAACTGGAAAGGTCTACCAAGTCAACTACATCCTTCCATTGCTCCTTTTGAAAGAGTATTACGATGAAGCTGGAAATACAAATGCTGCAGAGCGATGGAGCGAGATGATTCTTGAACTTGCCGAGGAATCTCAAATTAAGGAAAGAGTCTCTCTGCTAATGGAGAAATCCGCTTCGGCTCCCGCTGATTTTAAGACGGTGGATATAGATCAGAAAAATCTTGAAAAGGATTTGATGAAGATCAAAGACAACCTCTACGCTTCCGCCTATGAGGTAACCAATCGACAGTATTGGGATTACATGGATTATCTCTATAAAAACGGATATACAGAACTGTATGAAAAGTCAAAGGTAGACTTGTCTAAATATGATGAGATTACTGCCACACTTTTGAACAATTATCATTATAGCCCGGAAAATGCTCAGGCGTTGAACGTAAAACGTGCGAAAGCAGATAAATTCCTGGAGTTTCCAGCTATCGATATGTCCTATGAGACAGCATTGGGCTACTTGGAATGGTTGACCTATCAGTACAACCGGCAAGAGGGTCGGAAGTACAAAAAGGTAGAATTTCGACTTCCAACCGAAAAAGAGTGGTCGATCTCGGCTTTAGGATATCCAGAATTTCAATCATGGAATCTGGATGAGAACGTAGTGAAGGCACGCCCCTTCGGCCATGAAAAACCAAAAGTTTATGAGAACTATAAAATCGGAGATTATGAAGATGTGCTCTATCCATGGTACCACTCACATTGGGAGAAACTTCGAGGCAGCATTGTAAATCGACACGGTTGCTACCTGGCAAATGTCAAAACCACCGATGAGATCACCTGCCCAGCGGGTATCCCCGGAGACGGATGGGAGTTCACATCAACAGTGGGTACCTACTTTCCTAATGGAATGGGACTGTACGATGTGATAGGTAACGTCGCTGAGATGATTGATCAGCCTGGAAAGGCAATGGGGGGAAGTTGGAACCATGTAGCCAGAGAATCTACAATTTCTAGTATCAATTCCTATGATGGCCCGGTCAGTGAAGTAGGATTTAGGATATTTATGGAGGTAATCGAAGAGTAGGTGCCATTCTTCAGTATAAATAGTAGAAAGTCCGATGAAAGTTTGATGGTACTCGTCCAAGCGGGGAACCATCGGGCTTTTTCCGAACTCTATGATCGGTATGCCAACCGGATGAAAGGATATTTCCTCAGAATGCTTTGGTACAGGGAAGATGTCGCGGAAGATTACGTCCACGATATATTCTTGAAAATCATTGAGAATCCTGAGCGATTTAATACGGAGATGAAGTTCCTTCCCTGGTTTTTCCAGGTGGCATCCAACATGTGTAAAAATGCTTACCGAAAGAAAGCATTTGATGACGAATATCGTAATCAAATGGATCGTCATTCGACAGTTATCCCAATGATTGAAAAGGAAATAGATGAACGCATTGAAAGGGATGAATTGCAAAAGGTCCTGGATAAGATGGACGAGGAGAAGAGAAATCTTTATCTGATGCGATACCAACAAGAACTCTCTATCAAGGAGTTATCGGAGGTTTTTGAGACTAACGAGGGTACAATAAAGTCTAGACTTCATCAACTAAGAAAAACCTTGATGTTGTCATTATCAAACGTAAACATAGAACAAGATGGAAGACAGGCAGCTGGATAGGATAGAAGAATTACTGATGACCAAAGACTACGCTGATTTGACTTCAGAAGAAAAGCTTTTGGTTCAGGACGAAATTGGTGGCGAAGAAGTTTACAGGTTATATCGGCTTTCGACTGCGGAGAGGTTTACAACTAAACGTGCGACCAAGAAAAAGTTAATGTCGGCGATGAGAGCTCGTCATCAATCATGGGTTTTTAGGATTATAAATGCCAAAGTACCGGCTTACGCGGCTCTTACCATGCTAACTCTTTTACTTGTTGGAGTATTGTTTTTCCAACCAGTTGAGCAGGTTTTGGTTGAAACACCGGTCTATGTTAAAGGGGAAACGATAAGGGATACGGTTTTTGTCCAACAGATAGATACATTTTATGTTGATAGACCTATCTACCGAACAGTTTATGTTGAAGCTGAAGTACAGGAATCGACCGAGGATGTCGATCCTCTTAAGCCAACAAGGAAAAGTAAGTCGCTTGCTCAGCAGTCGGGAATACGTGATATTCTGGTTAAATCTGATTAAATACTCACATTTCCAGGAATTTCATCCACTCGTAAATTAAGAAGGCTGGCCATAGCATTGCTTTGATAAAACCCCAGACTCCCATCCAGAAACCTGTAGCCGTGGAAATGAAATAAACTGCAGCGCCAATGAAGCCAAGTCCGTAAACAGCCCCACCACCTGCGCCTCCGGTATTTTTACTCATTTAAAATATCTATTTAGTGAGTTACGAAATTGTACCTGATTTGGTGGATAGACAATGACACTGATCAATTAGGCATCTGACTTCCAGTCAGTTAGGGTGTCTAGAACTCCACACCGAATTTTTTCCCCAACTCAGTGAGATCATTGACGACCGGTTCTAATAAAGGGATTCCTTCTTTTCGCCTTTCTTCAGATATTTCCCTTTCCGGATCACCGGGGATAATGACACGATCTTGTCCTTCAATAGTTTCCGCATTGCGAAACCTCCTGATCCAGTTGTCCATATGCTCCATAAACTCTTCAGCTGGTCGAAAGGCATCCACTCTGAGGGCACCAAAAAAATGACCAATACCATCCCCAACTGGATTAGGATCAGGATCAAGAAATGAAACAAATGGGGGAACCCATGGTCCATAGTTTGCACCAGAAAGTACGGCGGAGAAAATATCCACCACACTACCCAGAATATACCCTTTGTGAGATCCACTTTCTCTTGTGCCTCCCAACGGAAGTAGTGCCCCACCTTTCTGCACTCCAAAAGCGTCGTTAGTTGGTTCACCTTCTTTAGACTGTATCCATCCCCCTGGTGCTTCTTGTCCCTTCCTTTGAAGTATTTCAAGCTTTCCATTTGCAGCAGTCGTTGTCGCCATATCCGCTACATAGGGAGGCTCAGTTCCTGCAGGTATCGCTACACTGATTGGATTTGTGCCTAAAAGTCTTTCTTTGGAGAAAGTCGGAGCAACCAGAGGACTTGCATTGGTCATGGAAATACCAATACAATTGTGCTCAAGAGCCATCATGGTATGGAATCCGGCAATCCCGTAATGATTAGAATTCTTCACAGCGAACCAACCACTACCTACTTCCATGGCCTTCTCAATAGCCAAAGACATGGCATATGGACCGGCTACCAGGCCCAAAGCCTGGTCGCCATCCAGTACGCCTGTACTTGGTGTTTCATGAATCACCTTTAGGTTGGGTGTGGGATTTATTCTTCCTTTTTCAAACAGTCGAACATATCCAACCAATCTCGCAACTCCATGAGAATCCACACCTCTTAGGTCTGCACTTAAAAGGACATCAGCTCCCAACTGAGCATCCTTCTCCGGACAACCGATGGCCATCAGGATGGATTTTGTAAAGGCATGGAGTTTTTCAAAGGAATAGGTCATGGTAAAAGCTTAACCTGTTTTTCGCTGCAATTTATTGCTTTCCTTCAAGCCATCGATGGTCTTAAGGAGTACGCCCTCTTTTAAGGCATATGCTGAAATTCGAATCGAAGTTATTCCGGTCTTTTCTTTCACAGTTCGCAATAAAACCATTGCTACCACGATTAACTCAACCCTCATTTCTATCATACCAGGTATTGCCAGACGTGTTTGCCGATCAGACTCAATGATTTCCTGGTATATGTCCATTAAATGGTCAAGAGAAAATGGAAATTCAGTCTTGTCTTTCTCAATTTCCTCCCCGGTTCGATGGCAATAAATATCACTCAGGGTGTCAAATGTACCCGATGACCCGATTAGGGTTGTTGGCTGATGTAGCTCACAGGCTTCAAATAGTTCAGTCAGGTGTGTCGATACATATACCTTTAACGCACTTATTTCTTCCTCCGTGATTGGATCACTTCGGTGAAATTGATCAAGCATACGTTGTCCGCCAATTTCAAAGCTTTTTAACCAAAAAATCTCAGCTGAATTTGCAATGATAAATTCGATGCTGCCACCACCAATATCCATGATCAAGCTTTTCTCCTGACCGATTTCAATTGCTTTCTGGACACCATAGTATATATACTCTGCCTCTTCCTCACCGGAGATGATTCTAACTTTAATTCCGGTCTCAGTTAGAATGTCTTCTAGTAATTCCTTTCCATTTGCAGCACTACGAATGGCACTGGTCGCGGTAGCAAAAATCTCGTCAATGGAGTGCTCCTTAATAGTTGTTGCAAATTCCTTTAGAGCATTAATTGCTCGTAGTTGAGCGGCATCTGTAATTTTACCTTCATTGATACCATCCTTACCGATTTTTACAGCTTTTCGCTCACGGTAAAATATTTTGAAATCATCGAATTGTACATCCACCAGTATCAGATGGAATGTATTGGTACCCATATCAATAACTGCAACTCGCATGGCTTTCAAATTGGCCGCAAGATATGCATAGAAGTGGATTCTTCGGCTGACAGGAGAATAATCTTCAATAGAATTTTTTAAGCGCCATCTATTCTAACCATCGATATATCTTTGGGGGACAATCAAGTGGATATGGCTGAAAAACCAAAAACTGCGAGAAACATTAAATCCGTAAAGGAAAAGATCGAAGAAGCCGCTATAAAAAACGAGGCCGCACTTGTTGGTGGCGGTGAAAAGCGGATTGATCAGCAACATCAAAAAGGGAAACTCACAGCCAGGGAGAGGCTAGCACTACTTCTTGATAAGGACAGTTTTCATGAGGTAGGAAAGTTAGTGACCCATAGAACCCAGGAGTTCGGTTTAGATAAGCAGAAAATACCTGGCGATGGAGTGATCACCGGGTACGGTACTATCTATGGTCGTTTGGTCTATGTTTTCAGTCAAGATTTCACGGTATTCGGTGGATCACTTTCAGAAGCCCACGCTGAAAAAATTGTGAAGATCCTGGACATGGCGATGAAGAACGGAGCACCTGTCATTGGATTAAATGATTCCGGCGGCGCGCGCATCCAGGAAGGTGTTGTTTCCCTAGGAGGATATGCCGATATTTTTTTCAGAAATGTGAGAGCATCAGGTGTAATACCACAGATTTCTGCAATCATGGGCCCATGCGCGGGTGGTGCCGTTTATTCACCTGCTCTCACAGACTTTATTTTCATGGTGGAAAAAACCAGTTACATGTTCGTAACCGGGCCGAATGTAGTAAAAACTGTGACCCAGGAGGAAGTATCATCGGAAGATCTTGGAGGTGCTTCTACGCATGCCATGAAAAGTGGTGTGACTCATTTCAAGTCTTCCAACGAAGCTGCTGGAATTGAGGATATTAAGAAGCTACTCAGCTACATTCCTTCCAATTGTGAGGAAGATCCTCCTACATTGGATTACACACTTGGTAACGAGGAACGTCCGGAACTTGACGAGTTGCTTCCTGATAACCCAAATCAACCCTACGATATGCACGATGTGATCGGAGCGGTTGTTGATCAAAATAGCTTCTTTGAAGTACAGAAGGATTATGCTGAAAACATCATTGTTGGATTTTGTCGGATTGCTGGTAAGTCAGTGGGAATTGTAGCTAATCAGCCTATGAGTTATGCGGGTGTGTTGGAGATAAAGGCCAGCAAGAAAGCCGGTCGATTTGTTCGTTTCTGCGACTCATTCAACATCCCTTTATTGGTTCTTGAAGACGTTCCGGGATTTCTTCCCGGCACTGATCAGGAATGGGGAGGTATAATTTCAGAAGGTGCTAAACTACTCTATGCATTTAGTGAGGCAACTGTACCTCGGGTAACGGTTATCACAAGGAAAGCATATGGGGGCGCTTATGATGTCATGAATTCCAAGCATATAGGGGCGGATTTGAACTATGCATGGCCAACGGCTGAGATAGCGGTGATGGGCGCCCAGGGCGCATCAGAAATCATATTCAGGAAAGAGATTTCCGAGGCCGAGGATTCCTATGAAATGCATCAAAACAAAATTGATGAATACACCGAAAAATTCGCAAATCCATATCACGCAGCTGCCCGGGGTTATGTTGACGATGTAATTCTTCCGAGGCACACTCGTCAAAAACTAATCTCGGCGTTCAAAATGTTGGAAAATAAAGTAGACCATCTTCCAAAGAAAAAACACGGAAATATTCCGTTGTAATATGCCGAAAGTAGCTATCGTTACCGCCGCAAGTTCGGGAATGGGTAGAGCTTGTGCTGTTCGCCTTGCAGAGGACAATTATAAACTGGTGATTATGTCCCGATCGGACAAAATATTTGAGGTAGCAGATGCATTGAGCGCAAGACCACTACAAGGCTCTCTTGACAACCCCGATCACTTAGAAAGATTGGTGAACTTCACAGTGGAGAAATATGGTAGGATCGACGTCCTGGTGAACAATACCGGTCATGCCCCAAAGGGTGAATTGCTTTCACTCACCGATGACGATTGGCAAAAAGGATCCGATCTTTTACTCATGAACGTAATTCGGCTTTGCAGGCTAGTGACGCCAATCATAACAGAAAGTGGTGGAGGTTCGATAGTTAATATTTCAACCTTCGGAGCAAAGGAACCCTCCTTACAATTCCCTATTTCATCGGTAATGCGAGCAGCTCTTAGCAGCTACTCAAAACTGTATGCTCAGAGATACGCATCAAAATCCATCAGGATGAATAATATCCTGCCGGGATTTATTAACAGTTACCCGGCCGATAAAGAAATTGTGAACCAGATACCGATGTTACGCCAAGGTACGCCTGAGGAAGTTGCAGAACTGGCCCTCTTTTTGGCTTCAGAAAAATCGTCATACATTACCGGTCAGGACTTCTTAATTGATGGAGGACTGACCCATTCTATATAATTTTGAAACATGGATAAACAGAGTAAAGATTTTCTTTTCAAATACTTGAACAACCCGTCACCAACAGGTTTTGAGGAAAGTGGACAACGAATTTGGTTGGACTACCTAAAACCATACATTGACGACTATATTTCCGATACCTATGGGTCGGTAGCGGGAATAATTAATCCCGGGAAGGAGTACAAAGTGGTTATCGAAGCCCACGCGGATGAGATTTCATGGTTTGTAAACTACATTGATGATAACGGCTATATATATGTTGTCCGAAATGGTGGGTCTGATCATCAGATTGCCCCTTCAATGCGACTAAATATTCATACCAAGAAAGGAGTTTTGAAAGGAATCTTCGGCTGGCCGGCGATCCATGTCAGAAAGGAAAAGGAGGAGACTCCTACACTTAAAAATATTTTTGTGGATGTTGGAGCCTCATCCAAAGACGAAGTTCTGGAAATGGGAATACATCCGGGGACTGTAATGACTTTCGAAGATGAGTTAATGGAACTGAACGACAAATATCTTGTCGGTCGTGCCCTAGATAATCGAATGGGTGGATTCATGATTGCAGAAGTAGCAAGAAGAGTCAAGGAAGAAAAACTTGATCTCCCGTTTAGTCTTTACGTAGTCAATGCTGTGCAGGAAGAAATAGGCTTAAGGGGAGCAGAAATGATATCCAGAAGGATAAAACCTGATGTGGCCATTGTGACAGATGTAACACACGATACCCAATCACCCATGTACAACAAGAAGGTAAGCGGTGACATTACTGCTGGAAAAGGCCCTACAGTATCGTATGCACCAGCTGTCCAGAATAATGTTCGAGACCTAATTCTTGATGTGGCTGAAAAACAGGAGATTCCGTTCCAACGACTAGCAGCTTCAAGGTGGACTGGCACAGATACTGACGCCTTCGCCTACAGTGCGGAAGGAGTGGCATCAGCATTGATTTCTTTGCCCCTGAAGTACATGCATACTACCGTGGAGACAGTAGCAAAGGATGACGTGGAGAATGTGATCAAGCTCATATTCGAATCGCTCAAAGTGATCGAAAACGGGCAGGACTTCCGCTATATCAAATAATTAGCTGCCACCAAACCAGTTTTTAAAATCGGTTGCCTTTTCGGCAGAAACAACAATATGCTCCTCGTTGTCGATTGAGAGTTCAACGAGGAGTTTTCCTTTGTGGTATTTGTGAACGACCCTGATAAAGGGTAAATGCAGAATGTATTGTCGATTTGCACGATAGAAGCTTTCCGGATTAAGCAATTCCTGTGCTTCATCCAATGAGTGGTCCAAAATGTACTTTTTACCACTTTTTTCCACTAGATGAACGACGGAATTATGAGTGTAAATAAAGGCAATTTCGTGAGTGTATATTGCCATTAGTTTGTCTCCGACTTTTACCAGAAATCGATCCTTATAAGATCTAGATTGGTTTCGGATTTCCTCGATTACATTTCGAAGATCAGGAGAAGATCCGTTCCCATTTCCAAAAGAGGCTTTCAGCTTTCTCAATTTTTCAAGACTCTCTTTCAGTTCCACTTGGTTGATGGGTTTTAGCAAATAATCGATGCTATTTACCTTAAAAGCTTTTAAGGAATACTCGTCAAAGGCCGTAGTAAAAATTACCGGGGCATTAACCTCTACCTGGTCGAATATGTCAAAACTCAATCCATCACTTAACTGAATGTCCATAAAAATCAAGTCCGGATCTTCATTTTTATTTAGCCAAAGGACTGTGTCCTTTACACTATCGAGTACCTCGATTATTTCTATAGTCGAATCCGTCTCTTCAATTAGTTTTTGAAGACGTCGAAAGGCTGGTGCTTCGTCTTCCACTATAACCACTTTCATGATTCGAGGACAAGCTTATTTTCGTGATTCATAAGATTTATAATGGGCACCGAGACGCGAAAAATGCTATCCGAATTTGTAATCATAATTTCCCGGTCTGCCAGAATATTGTATCGTTTTCTGATGTTAGATAGTCCCGTTTTTGTACTCTCTCCAAGAGAACTCTTTATCTGCAGATTGTTCTCCACAATTATGCTGCTTTCACGATCTACGTAAATAGATATGGTAAGAGGCCTTTTTCTGGAAACTTCGTTGTGCTTTATGGCATTTTCAATAAGCATTTGTAAAGTCAAGGGAGCGATGTGTGTGCTTAAATAATGCTCCTCAATATCAAATTCCACTGATAAGTTATCAGGATATCTCATTTGAAGAAGGAATACGTAAGATTTGGCAAAATCAAGTTCTTCCTCAAGGCTTACTAGCTCCCTGTTTTTATTTGAAAGGATATATCGGTAGACCTCCGATAGCTTCTGTGTAAACTGGATGGCCGTCTCTTGGTTCTCCGCAATAAGTGTCGTTAAGGTATTCAGGCTGTTAAATAAGAAATGTGGACTCATTTGATTTTGTAAAACAGCAAATTGAGTCTTGATCTGTTGACTCTTGAGCTCTTCGGTTACTTTGATAGAATCTCTCCACTTCTCAAAAAAGTAAACGGCTTCATACATTCCCCCAATTATTAAAGTCATGGCGCCACTGAAAATTCCTACTTGCCAAAAATCTTGGAGATCAAACATGGTTTGTATGGTGGTATATCCCAGAACTAATCGGACTGGAATAGGTGCCAAGCTGACAAACAGGGTTAAGGAAATAAAGGTTAATGGAAGTCTTTTGGCTGTCTGGCTTGCTTCCGGAAATCTTCTTCGGAAGTAGTAAAAAATCGACATGGCACCGTTCCAATACACCGCAGTGAATACTAAAGAATGGAAGTAGTTGATCCAGAAATTGTCAATAAAGTAATGACCTTCCGGTGAGGTAATGTGTGCAATAAACGCGACTAAAGGAATCCCGGTCCAACGTATTTGCCATTCTTTGATTTTCAACTTCATTACTGGAGGATGTTATTATTACCTTAAAAGTACGCAATTGGAGCCCTTCTTTAGGGGTCAAAGTCTTTGAAGCCGGGTTTTCAGACTTCGAAACCGTACAAATTCCCGGTGAAACCGGAACCTTATAAAAAATCCGCATTTTCCATTTAAAGCCAAGTAATTACGGTGTCGAATAACTAGTTCCCTGCCTGAGCCACCTTTTGATTACCTGCCACTTTACCTCCCGTTAGTTTCACCATCAGAAATCATCACAAAAATGAATTTACTCAACACAAACATCTATGCTAGAAACCACGAGGTGGTAAAGATTTTATTGGGAATGGTTATGGCTTTCATCAGCCTGACTGTTTCGGCGCAAACGCAGGTTGTAAAAGGACGTATTCTCGATGCAACTGCGGAGTACCCGTTAATTGGGGCAACGATTACATTAGTAGATTCTGATCCAATAATTGGTTCGGTAACAGATATAGAAGGGAATTTCAGAATAGAAAATGTTCCAGCTGGACGGCATACATTCATTGTGCAGTATATTGGTTATAAGAGTGCTACCCTTCCGAATGTATTGGTTACTGCAGGGAAAGAAGTTATTCTACCCATTAAACTTGAGGAATCGGTAGAAAGTCTGGAAGCTGTAGTTGTAACGGCAGATACTGATAAAGACCTTCCTATAAATGATCTCGCCAAAGTAAGCGCCAGAACCTTCAGTTTGGAGGAAGTTACACGGTTCTCCGGTGGTAGAAATGACGTAGCTCGACTTGCAACTTCTTTCGCTGGAGTAAGTGCGCCTAACGATTCAAGAAATGACATAGTTGTCCGTGGAAATTCACCTAACGGATTACTTTGGAGAGTAGAGGGCATCCCGGTGGCGACAACCAATCACTTTGCAACTCTAGGAACGACCGGTGGTCCTGTAAATGCATTAAATACCAATCTTCTTAGAACTTCCGACTTTCTTACTGGGGCTTTTCCAGCTGAATACGGTAATTCCAATGCTGCAGTTTTCGATGTGAATTTCAGAAATGGCAATACGGACAAGTTTGAATTTACTGGTCAGATGTCAGCTTTTAGTGGGCTCGAATTCATGGCGGAAGGTCCGCTTAAGCGAGGCAATAATTCTTCTTTTGTGGTGTCTTATCGATACGGTATCGCGAGTTTGGCTGCTACCGGAACCAATGCAATACCATTTTACCAGGATCTTTCCTTTAAACTAAACCTGGGCCAATCTAAACTAGGTACTATTGAATTATTTGGTATGGGGGGATTAAGCAGCATAGACTTCCTTGGGGATGAAACAGACGAAGATGACTTGTTTGCCGACCCTAACGTCGACGCTTTTGTCGGAAATGTTCTGGGAGTAGGTGGTGTAACTCATAAAATCAGCTTAAATAAGAAAAACTACCTAAAAACATCGCTGGGAATCTCCGCCAATGGAAACGATTTTACCCAAAACAATTTTATAAGAAATTCTGATGGAGAAGTTATCGATAAGTACCGTGCTACAGAAGTGGACAACTTAGAAACCCGCTACACGCTGACCAGTACACTAAATACTAAGTTCAATGCACGGTGGAGTCTAAGATCCGGGTTTTTAGCTGAGTTGTATGCACCGAGTTTTTTGACCCGTGACAGGGATGATGATACATTTATACCTGACCTGGATGGAAATCAGATCCCGGACTTTTTCAATCCTGTGACGGATATGACAGAGAGCTACCTGGTCAGCCAGTTATATAGCCAGGCTGAATACAAATTCACTGATAATCTGAAGGCGACTTTTGGACTACATGGTCAGCACCTGTCGATTAATAATGACGCGATTATCGAGCCCAGAGCAGCCATCAGCTGGCAATTTACCGACCAGCAACGTATCAGTTTCGCGTACGGACACCATTCACAGGTAGCTCCTGCTCCAATCTTATTCTATGAAGAAAGGTTGGGTGAAGGACTATTTGAAAGAACCAATGAGGATCTGGAATTCATAAAGGCACACCACCTGGTACTTGGTTACGATTATAACATTGGAAGAGACTGGAGAATTAAGAGTGAAGTTTATTATCAAAGCTTATACGATGTACCGGTAGAAAGAACATCGAGTAGTTATTCTGTGCTCAACGAAGGAGCAGACTTCGTTTTTGACCAAAGAGGGTCTTTAGTGAATGAAGGAGTTGGAACAAACTACGGAATTGAGCTTACGGCTGAAAAGTTTTTCAGTCGCGGATACTATGCTCTCATTACTGGTTCTTTGTTTGAGTCCACTTATGAGGGTAGCGATGGAATGGAACGAAGCACTTCATTCAATTCAAACAGTGTTTTCAATGTGTTGGCAGGGAAAGAATGGAAATTCGGATCGTCTAATCAAAATGCATGGACATTTGATACCAAGTTTACGGGCTCAGGTGGAAGGCCTTTTACTCCTATTGATCTTGAGGCATCAAGAAATAGTGGCGAGGAAGTTCGTTTTGAGGACCAGGCCTTCAGCGATCGATACTCGGCATACTTCCGCTGGGATGTAAAATTCGGTGTTCGATTGAATAGTCTAAAAAGAAGCGTATCCCATCAGTTTTTCGTAGATCTTCAGAATGTTACCAATCGAGAAAATGAGTTTGTTGCCCGATACAATGACCTGACCAATGAAATCAATGGTGTTAATCAGATCGGTTTTTTTCCGGATGTGATGTACAGAATCCAGTTCTAGTGATGATTAGAACCGGTTCGAAGAACCCGCCATTTGGCGGGTTTTTTTATGTATAATCATTGAAATAAGTCGTTGAAGAGACAGCACAGAGACTCATTTTTTGAGATTTGACCCTAGTTTTGCGGACATGAAAATTTTACTGCCAGCGCTTCTACTTGTTGCCATTTCCTGTTCCTCTCCACAACCTAATAATCAAAAGGAACCCTTATCTGCTGATGCCAGGTACATCCCACTATCATGGGTTCCCGATAGGGTATTAAGTGCTGAAAATCGTTTGAAATCCAGCACCGCGGGGTCAAGAATTCTGGACGCTATTAATGCTCACGGTGGGCTTCAAAGGTGGTACGATAACGGTCCCATTTTTTTTCGATTCAACTATCGACCAATTGGTGGGCGTCCAAGAGATACTTATCAGACTATTGACACATGGTCTTCAAGAGCCGTTCATTGGTTTGCGGATGACAGCACAAAAACATACGGTTTTGATGGAGAGAAAGCATGGTACATGCCAGATTCCACGGCGACTGTTCACAATCCAAGGTTTTGGTCCATGACACCTTACTATTTTGTCGGCATTCCGTTTGTTTTTGCGGATGAAGGGGTGAATTTTCAACAGTTGGAAGATTCCCAATACGAAGGAAGGACATATGATCTGGTTAAGGTGACTTTCGATGCAGGTACCGGAGACGCTCCTGACGATTTTTATGTGATTTACATCGATAAGGAAACCAGTCGGGTTGGAGCAATACGGTACATCGTTTCCTACCCTGGATTCTATGATAAAGGGGAGTCTTCCGTCGAAAAATTCATGAACTATATTGGCGAACAATCCATAAATGGGATTACTCTACCAACTGAGATACACACGTTGATCTGGGAGAATGAAACACCTGGTGAAAAGACTACCCATACGGAGATTACTGATGTGCGGTTTTATCCTGACTTACCAAATGGATACTTTTCCATGCCTGAAGAAGGGATTATTCAGGAAAGTTTGTAAGAATCCTAAAGGAAATGACCAGACTTGCTGCAGGTGCACGGATACTGAATTTATCGGGAGAATTACTCATCGTTAAACCTTCCTACAAGTCTTATTGGCATATCCCTGGTGGGGTTGTTGAAAAAAGTGAAAGTCCTCTTGAGGCCTGTGTTCGGGAAGTAAGAGAGGAAATAGGTTGGTCCATTGAGCCTGAGTGCCTGCTAGCAGTCAACCATGAAAGAGAGAAGACGGATTATCAGTCAAAAGTGATTTTCGTATTTGATGGAGGTATAATAAGTGATCAAGACATTAGCCAACTGGTTCTCCAAAAGAATGAGATATCCGAGATCAAGTTTATCCCACTTAAAAGTTGCAGTGATTTTTTGGATCCTGTGATGTCACGGATAATTACATCCATCGATGATCATCCGAAGTACTTGGACAGCGAGAACATTTTTTAGCCTAAGTACGCTATTCGGAAGAGGAATATCGTTTTAAATATCTCTCGAAAAGAACGGTATATCCTTTTTGATAGTACTCATCAAATGCTTGATTTTCCTCTGTCGTGAGTTGCTTGGAATGGTGCCCTAATTCTCCGCTTTTCCCCTGGGTTTCGGAAGTGTGTTTTTTCTTCGTGTATGCAGCAATAGACCCTTTTTTGTGTTCCTCGAGGTTTTCGAAGAAGCTGGATACTTTCTCTTGTTCTATTCCCATTAGTTGAGCCAGTTCTCTAAATGGATCTTCAGGATTTTTTACCATGTCCTCGTAATATAAAAGGAGCTTCTTTCCGGTGAATTCATCAAATTTCTGGATGTTTCGGATATACCAATTAGGAGGTTGCTTGAATAGACGTCCATTTAGAAATTTTTCGATGTTCGAATATCGATGAACGCGCTCAATTCCTTGTTGCCTGATGATACACTCACGATAATCCCGAAGCACCAGAATCACCTTTGAGTATTGCCCCATCACTTTCCATCCCGCATGCGCACGGTCGATGCAATAGTCATTTCCAGTTAATGTTCGTTCACTGCCGGGAGTAGGTTGTTCAGTCATGGTTTCCATGAAATACCGAATCCAGTTGGTACCGCTACGGGGATATGAGACCAAAAGGGGTAGATCATATCTCTTGAATCCGTACATCACATTCCCCCCCTTAGATACGTTCTGAGATAATAGGTTCACCTTATGGACGATGATGTTTTTAACTTCCTCTAGCATATGATAGTAGCGGAAAAGTAATTTGATCAAAGACAGCTACAAAATGTCCGATGAGTTTTCAGGCGAATTCGGTGGGCTTTTGGTGCATAAAGAGCAGTCAAAAATGAAACTTATTAAATTTAAGAAAGACTAACTGATATTCTATGCGCCCCTACATACAAGTGTTCATTTTTTGTCTTTCAATTTGTCAGCTTGCTATAGCGCAAAACTGGCAACCACTATTCAATGAGAAAGATCTTGAAGACTTTATTCAACTAGGTGGTAAAGCAAAGTATTCACTACAAAATGGCGTGATTGTTGGCGAGGCCATTTTTAACTCACCTAATAGCTTCTTAGCTACTAAAAAGACTTATGGAGATTTCATACTGGAGTTTGATGTTTTCCTGGATTCAGACTTGAATTCCGGTGTTCAAATAAGAAGTAATTCAAATCCCGATTATCGAAATGGTGTTGTTCATGGCTACCAGGTTGAACTGGATCCATCTTCTCGAGCCTGGACTGGGGGGATATACGACGAGCAACGTCGTGGATGGCTTTATCCACTAACCCGAAATGCACAGGGCCAGATGGCCTACAAACATGCATCATGGAATACCTTCCGCATTGAGGCCATCGGAAATTCCATTAATGTTTGGGTGAATGGAATCCAGACAGCACATCTTAGGGATGATGTGACTTCCGAGGGCTTCATTGGATTACAAGTACATAGTATCAGCGAAGCAAGTGGCCTTGAAGGTGTGATGGTGAAATGGCGTAACCTTCGAATTATGACCCAGGATCTGGTAAATTACAGCTGGAGGGTAGACCCTTCGATCCCACAATTTAGTTACCTAAAAAATGAACTAACCGAATGGGAAAAAAGAAAAGGCTTTCGGTTATTGTGGGATGCTGAATCATCCAAAGGTTGGCGTGGTGCGAAGTTGGCCGAATTCCCTGAATCGGGCTGGTCAATCAGTGACGGAGTATTGACTGTTGAAGCATCTGACGGGGGCGAATCCACCGGAGGTGGTGACATCTTTACGAGGAACACTTACAGTGACTTTGAACTTGAGTTGGAGTTTAAGATAACCGAAGGTGCCAACAGTGGAATCAAGTACTTCGTGGATCCTGAACTAAACAAAGGTCCGGGATCTGCTATTGGATGTGAATTTCAAATACTGGATGATAGAAAGCACCCGGATGCGAAAATGGGTGTGAATGGAAATAGAACTGTTGGATCATTGTATGATCTGATCACTGCCGAAAATCTATCAGAACCTCGTCCAGATAAACGGTTTAATGGCATTGGAAAGTGGAACAAAGCCCGGATTGTATCTAAAAATGGGCGTGTCGAACATTGGTTGAATAACATTAAAGTCGTTGAATACGACCGTAATTCACAGATGTTTCGATCACTGGTAGCCTACAGTAAATACAAAAATTGGGATCAGTTCGGCCAATGGCCTGAAGGTCACATCCTGCTACAGGATCACGGTAATGAGGTAAGCTTTCGATCAATTAAAATCAGAGAACTATGAATAAATCGGATCGACGAGAATTCTTAAAATATTCTTCCCTTGCAGCGGCAGGTTTATTTGCGTTACCCTCCTGTGGGAATCCATTGTCAATTCTACAAAATGAGAGGGTTCGTGTTGGAGTTATCGGGTCCGGAAGCAGGGGACAAGGACTGATGCACTTGATGAATGATATTGATGGAATTGAATTAACTGCTTGTTGCGATGTCCTTCCATTCCGATTGGAGGAGGCGTTAGGAGTTGCACCTAAAGCGAAGGGATATGTGCAATTCGAAGACCTTTTAGATGATCCGAATGTAGATGCGGTTATTATCTCAACACCGTTTGGTCTTCATGATGAAGTGGCCCTGGCGGCATTGGATGCGAAGAAACATATCTATTGTGAGAAGACAATGGTAAAAGGCATTGCTGAGATACAGTCCGTAGTCAATAAAGCGGAACAGACGGATGTTGTTTTTCAAACGGGCTATCAGTATCACAGCAGTCCACTGTACAAGAAGGCCCGCTCCATCATCCAAAGTGGGTATTTAGGAGAGATCACAGCCTATGAGTGCCAATGGAATCGAAATGCAGATTGGAGACGACCGGTTCCGGACCCGAAATGGGAACGTATGGTCAATTGGAGGATGTACAAGGAGCATTCGGGAGGAATGATAGCTGAATTGATGTCACATCAATTGGATTTTATTAATTGGGTTACCGGTGAGTTGCCATCGAGGATTGTTGGATTCGGGGGAATTGATCACTGGAAAGATGGCCGTGAAACATATGATAACATTCATTTACTCATGGAATATCCCAATAAGATTGACGCATCATTTACCTGTACCACTACCAATAGTTTTGGTGATTATGAAATCAAAGTTTTAGGCAAAAAGGGTACGATGATTCTGGACTACAATTCAGCTGAGATCTATATTGAGTCTGGTGAGATTAAGGAAACAGGTGTTGTAGACGGCGTCTCAGGAGCGACAAAGAAGGCATGGGAAGAAGGAAAAGGTGCGCCGATTGATGCTCCCGGAAATGATCCCACCATTGATGCACTTAAGCAATTTCATTCTTCTATCGTAGACGGTTCTCCAATAATTTCTACACTACAATCCGGAGCCAATTCAGCTAAATGCGTTCAGATCGCTTTCGACGCGGTGCACGAAGGACAAATAAAATATTGGAAGGATTACCCCGAACTAAAATTCAGTACAACATGAGAAGACGAGAATTTATCATCAAAACATCCGTTGCAGGGGCTGCTTCACGTTTCTACATGGCATCGGGAAAGTCATTAACGTTTGCCCCGAATGAAACAGTGAATATGGCAGTTGTAGGTCTCGGTGGGCGATCGTACGCATTGATGCAGTCCGTTTCTTTGACGTCCAATGTTAAATTGACTCATGCTTGCGAGGTAGATGGAAATCGAAGGGATCGTTTTCTCGAGAAAGCGAAAAAAGACTATGGTATGGACCTTGTAGGTGTGGTGGACTTTCAGGAAATTCTTGACAATAAAGATATTGATGCTGTAGCCATTGCTTCACCGGAACACTGGCATGCACCCATGGCAATACTGGCTATGAAAGCAGGAAAACACGTATACGTTGAAAAGCCGTGTAGTCATAATTTACAGGAAAACGAATGGTTGGTTGCCACAGCGAATAGCACCGGTTTACAATGTCAGATGGGGAATCAACAGCGGTCTTCAATTACTACTCAGAAGGCTATGGAAGATATTCGGAGTGGCGCAATCGGTGAAGTGTACTATGCCAAAGCCTGGTATTCCAATACGAGAGGATCGATTGGTGTTGGAAAGAAAGTAGCTGTTCCCGATTACCTGGATTGGGATCTTTGGCAAGGTCCTGCCCCAAGGGAGGAGTATCGTGACAATGTTCACCCATACAACTGGCATTGGTTTCGAACCTGGGGAACAGGTGAATTACACAACAATGGAACGCATGAAATAGATGTTTGTAGGTGGGCACTTGGAGTGGATTTACCCTCCAGGGTGGTATCAACCGGAGGAAGACTTCATTTCGAGGATGACTGGGAGTTCTATGATACGCAATTAGCTAGTTTCGAATTTGAGGGAGGAAAAACCATTCTTTGGGAAGGTAGAAGCTGCAACGGTCAAAAGCAATATGGAAGAGGACGTGGAGCAATTATTCATGGTACGAAAGGCACCTTTATTCTCGACCGGGGAGGATCTGTATTATTTGATCTTAAAGGTAATGAGTTGAAAACGGAAAAAGAGCCGATGCCTGGAACATCCACTTCTACTGCTGACACCAGTGGATTCGATGGTTTGACTGTTCGACACATGCAAAACTTCATCAACGGTATCCGAGAAGGTGAAACACTTCAGGCTCCAATCGAAGATGCCAGCAAATCAACTCATATTTGCCATCTTGGCAACATTGCTCAGGACCTTCAGGTCAGTCTGGATGTTGACCCTACTTCCGGAAAGATCATGGGAAATGATGAGGCCATGAAAAAATGGGGTAGGGAGTATCAAGATGGGTGGAAGGACAAGATCAAAACAGACTGATTATTCAGATATGGAATAACCGGGTATCCAAAATGCGGCAAATTCGTTCAGATGAATGGTTAACTTTTAATTTGAGGATAATCTGGAAAACTTACTCTTAATAGCATCAATCATCGGTCTGATGATCGGTCTGGCGATGATTTCAAGAATCGTAAGCGATCAAAAAGCTGATTTTTTCCTGGGCCTTGTCGTTCTACAAATGGCTGGTGAATTACTCTTTTCTTGGGGAGGCAGTTCTGGCTACAATAACTCTCCAGGGGCATTTCCCTATTGGATTTTCATGAATTACCTTCTTATTCCACCTTCGGTTTGGTTATTCGTGAATTACAATACCGATGATAATTTCAAGTTTCAAAAGTGGCATTACTTGCTATTTCTACCGGCATTTGTCGCCTATGGACTGGAACTCTGGTCTCGATATACCATTTTCTCTCTAATGGATTACGCTGCATGGATCTGGTTTTCTGACTACTTGCCCATGGCAGGATTACTTTATGTCGTTGGTTTCTTTTGGTACAAATACCTGAAACTCAATCGCGCCAAAGCCTTTGTTGCTGAAAAGACAACTCTTTTGAACCAAGCTAAACTATTGTCTGTAATGACTAGCCTCTCTCTTTTGGGGTTTAGTTGGTTGGTATTTACCATCATCGGCTGGGAGTATTTTATTCTGATCGAATATGTTTTGATATCGTTCTTTTACGTTTTTGCTTTCTTTCATTTTTTGGAAGGCAGAACGTTTCCATCGTTGGAATTGGAAGAAAAGAATCGGGAATTTCCAAATTATGACGATGAAGAGAGCCTTGGACTTCTGGATGATTTCATTAAGGAGCGAAAGCCGTTCTTACAGCCTAATCTTCCCTTAAAGGAATTAGCGTCAGAACTTGGATTCCCTCCGAGATATGTTTCGTTTCTTATCAACTATTATCATAACAAGAACTATAAGGAGTTTATCAATCAGTTCCGAATCGAGACATTTTTGCTTAAAGCAAAATCCGGAGAAAAGGACTATAAAACCTTATTGGGATTAGCCCTTGAATCGGGATTCAGTTCTAAATCCACTTTTAACCAGGTTTTCAAAACCCACATCGGGAAGTCACCCTCAGAGTATTTGAATTGAATACTAAGATTTTGGGTCCGGAAACATGTTAAGCATGTCCAAGAACATGTTTTCGGTCGATTTCTATCTCTTTCACCTATTCTTTTGGTCGAAAAATAAGTTCATGAAACACATCGCATCCATTTTTCTAATAGTCGTAGGCTTTTCAGCGAAGTCTCAGGAGGTGGAAATTGTATTCAATAAGAACATCGAGTTGTTCGGTTATATTGTCGAGTTGGGTGATCCTTCGCAGAATGATCCAAATCATCCGATCTCCAAACAGATTAACAAGTGGCCCGAAGACAAGGAGCTTACTTCATTGGTCAAATTGTTTGAGGTAGGAGCGGATGTTGATTATGGAACTATTGTTGATATGATGTACTCACTTCCCATATTTCCTCATAATGAGAATGTTTCCATCCCACCTGAGTTTTGGTCCAAGTACGACTACGAGGAAAGCTCGCTACAATCACTTGTACAAATAGTAAATCAGTTCTCGAAAGAGTCTCATTTTGAAAGTATATGGGAAAGTCTTGCGGAAAATCGTGAGAAGACGATAAGAGATCTTGGAAATCGAAAGCCAAATACCTCTTTCATGAAATCGATAGAAGCATTTTACGGACAGTCCTTTAGTCAATACGAAATTGTTCCAAGTCTTACCGTTTGGTCCGGACCCGGTTGGGGAATTAAGAATAAAGAGGAAACCAAAGCAACGTTCGTTATGGGTCCGCTGGAACCCGATTACGATTTCGAGGCTGACCATTTCACCACTTTAACCATTCACGAGTTTGGTCATTCATTTGTAAATCATGTGGTCCTCGAACATGAAAGCCTGATTAATCAGACGAGAAGTTTGTTCAATACCATTGAGAAGGACATGTACAAGCAGGGATACAGTGATTGGATGACCTGTATGATTGAGCACTTTGTTCGGGCCGGAGAAGTCATAATTTCTGATCAGTTAGGAGAAAAGTCGATGAGTGAGTCCTTACTGGATGATTATGTCAATAGTCGAAAATTCATTTATCTGGAATTTATTATTGGTCGCCTTAGCGAATACAGGTTGAACAGATCGTTGTCTTACGAAGAAGCGGTCGAGCGCACAATTCAGGATTTTTCGAAGGAATATGGTCCAATTAGGCAGCAACTTCCCTCGGTCAGCGGTCAATTACTAGTTCAAGGTTCAAACGAGCCGATCCCGTTTGCTCATATTGGGATTAAGGGAAAAAACCTGGGGACAATTTCACGACTAGATGGCTCATTTACTGTTGATTTATCAAAGGCTTCATCTACGGATAGCCTTGTTTTCTCTGCCCTTGGATATAGAGCCAAGGGATTTGTGGTTTCTGAGCTGAGGGAAAATATGGATGTGTACCTGGAGGAATCTATTATTCTTCTGGATGAAGTGGTAGTCAGTCGAAAAGGGAAGAAATCCAAAGTTGAGAAATTCGGTCGATACAAACCTACGAAGACTACAAGAGGTCAAAATGGATTGATGGATTTTGGATTTGGTGGGGAACAAGGAATAAGAATAGCAAATGAGAAGACCTATTTTATGGAGGAAATCAGCTTTCATATGCGGTTCAATTCGGTGGATAGTATTCTTTTTAGAATTAATATCTACGAGGTGGATAATGCCCTTCCTGGAAGGTCATTACTTAATAAAAACCTTTTCGTCACTTCGAAGAAGGGACAAAAATGGATAAAGAAAGATGTTACAGACCTTAGGCTAATAATTGATCGTGAAATCATTATAAGTTATGAAGTCGTGCGAATTTGGTATAATCCCAAGTCTGCAAACAATATCTACTTCACCTATGGGGATGCTTATCCAGAAGGAGGAGTCTTTCTTCGCAGATCAAGTTTGGATAAATGGATTACAAAAGAGCCTGACGCTTTTCCTATCACGCTATATGTAGCCGGGAAAATATATGAATGAGACTAATCCACTTGGTTCAACCTGTTTTGCCTTCGGTAAACCTCCGTCGATATCTCTTGATCCCGAGTCCAAGTAGAATAAGGAATGGGATTAAGGCCCAAAGTCTATTGAGTGTCCAATTTTGAGTATTGGCTTCCGACATATTGTAACTCCTGGAAATGAAATCAAATGAAGCGAATCGCTGGTCCTGACTGAATTGATGAAGGTATCCACCGTTATCAATCTCTATTCGAAAGACCACGATGGAATGCTCATGTGTATCAAAACCTTCAGCACGAATAGAAATTCGGTCAGGACTCTTGGGAAGATCCGGAATGATAAATTGGGATTCGAATCGTAAACCTCCATACCGCATGTAAATGGGATCTAATTCGAAATCCTTGCTTTCAGTTTTAAGATTCAACGTTTCTTTGATGTATGCTGCGGTAGCAGAAAGAAATGCCTCTGAGTTAAGGTTGATCCCTTTTAGGGCTGGATTCCTTGCATAGATCTCATCCCTGAGATGACCGGTCTTTTGCTCAAAATTCAATACCCACAGGCCATTGTCCAACCGCATAGAGTATTGAGCTAGCACCACCGTATGAGCGATGGTGCTAATACTATTTATCAAAAAGGCCAGGCAGATTAGTATCCGTAGTATGAATCCGCCATTTTGAATCATTCATAAATTATTGGAGAAGTCATCACTTGGAGTACCTGAAAAACAGCGAGGAATGGAGGGGTAAGTGTCAGTGACCACGTAGATATACCCCAGGGTTGGGTCGTCGTAACCGTTACACTCATCAAGATCTCCAAGGCCTGCAACGTATTCATAATCCTGAGTGTATGTGCCATCTGGGCAACCACTTGGGGCGGATACACCATCACCACCACGTTCTGTTGTCTTTAGTCGGAAACTGGAAGTCAATTCTGCAACCGTACCTCCCTTATTTCCATACTTGTAATAGATCGGAAAACCATCGGCTGCCCAACCTATTTGTGTAGTTGTTGAACTACCAATGTTTCGGTCAGCCACGTAAGCCGAAGGTGTCGCATGATGATGGTACCTGCCATTGGGAAATACATGCGAATTATTGCAGTCTGTTCCAAGGCTGATATTGGAACTCAGTGCATTTTCATTCCAGTCTGAATTATCCTCACCCGTACTGGTATTAGTGAAAAACTCCGCTGCAATAGGGGCCAGGACAATACTATTGTCAAGAATTCCAAACCAATAACGTGGTTGGCCACTGCTGGTGGTCAGCGATGTAGTTCGGTTGCTTTTGGTTGGGTTTGTTGTAATGTTGAAGGTTTTATCTTGAGCGGAGATCGTATTCGGGTTACCCATATTTGGGAACATTCCAACATTGTGGTCTGGTATGCTGTTCGAGGTAATTGTACGTGCATCACCAGATACTGAAACTGTGTATTCGGATGTAACTCCCAAATTTGTCTCAGCACTTTCCTTGCAATTTGAGGCTTCAAGATCAATAGAATACGAATCTGTAGTTCCATCGCATGCACTTGAACCCGCATCATTGTCCAGGATAGTCAATGATGCCGAACTATTAGTTACTGTCACATTTTCATTTTCCGGGAAGGACACTGTAATTGTAACTGTTTCATCTCCTTCAGCTTCACTATCATCTGATATCGTCAAGGTGAGCATTGTTGTTGCAGATCCATTAGCAATGACTTTCGGTTCCGTAGACAAGCTGTAATCCGTGCCTTCTGTGGCAGTGCCACCAAAAGTGAGCTCAAAAGGTATTCCTGCCCCCGGATTGGTTTGATCAAGGGAGATTTCAATGTTTGTCGATCCTGCATTTTCCTGAACCGATGATGCCTCCAGAGAAATCGATCCATTAAAGTCAAGATCATCATCAGTGATGGTAATCGTAACAGAACCATTGGTTCCTACCGTTACGTTATCGTCACCTGGAAAAGACAAGGTGATAATTATATCTTCATCACCCTCAACATCAGTATCATTGGTTGCGGTTAAGGTGATAGTAGCAGAAGCACTTTCTGCGGTAATAACTCTTGGACCTCCCGTAAGAGTAAAATCATCATCAATTGAGGCGGACCCTGAAATACCAAGTTCAAAGGGAATATCATCTCCTTCATTGGCTTTGTCCAATTGTATTGTGATTGTCGTAGATCCTTCATTTTCCTCGATGGCATTTGAAGAAGAAGCTAAGCTGGCGGTGTAGGTGATGGGTTTATCGTCATCCGTACAACCAATAAATAAGATTAATGTCAGAATGAATAGTGAGCGGTAATCTTTCATGGCAATTAATTTGGTCGGATTTGAGTAAATTATTGAGAGTCTCTCGAGCTGGTTGGGATGGATTGGTTTCCCGGAAACTTCACAGAACAAGTTTAGCCTCTCTGTAGTGTATCTGCAAGCATATGAGATGACTATTATTACGGTGTGTAGAATTTACCCACTTTCAGGAAGGTATTCACCCAGTAGGTTCCAATCCATGCCGTTACCCCAAGCAGCACCATGATCGCTGGTATTCCATTCGATATGTTTTTGGGATATCTTATGGCTCCCGTAAGTCAAAAGAGATAATATTGAAGCGGGTCGAAGATGTTCACTTGCCCAACTTAATGGTGTATCGCCATTGACATCCTTCAATTCCTTGTTAGCACCGGATTCCAGTAGCAATCCGACTATTCGCTGATCAGCATAAGCCGCTGCCCGATGTAAAGGGGTTTCACCTTTGGTCTTTACGTCTCTCATGAAGGCACCTGTTTCCAGTCCTGGAATTGTTTTTGCATTCACGTCAGCTCCATTTTCTATCAACAACCTGACCGTGTAATAAAAATAGGGTCTTCCGGCTTTTGACAGGGCATTATGAAGGGGTGTCTCTCCAGTAACATCTACCTCACCATTCACATCTGCACCCTGTGTAATTAAAAAATCACATACTTTCCAGTGTCCGAAGAACGCCGCATTCCCCAATTCGGTGTTAAGATCAATACTCGCTAAATCCCCTCCTTCCCTAAGTACTGCGCGTAAACCGGTAATATCATCATAGTATACCAGCCATTGCAGAACTTTTACAGGCCCTTCATGTAGGATATCTTTCCAATCGGAGAGCTCCATCAAATGAAAAATATAATCGGTTCTTCCTGCGGCTATCCTTTTAAGTATTTCCTTTTTTCCATTTCCCAGTTGTCGTTTTTGTACTAAAAGATAGCTTATATTGACTATCTTATTTTTGAAATACACGCTATGAGAAAATCTTATTTTATCATCGGCATTCTATCATTTACCTACCTATGCCATGCTCAGACCTTGGAATCCTGGCAATATGTTCAGATTGATGATACTAAATCAAAATGGGGGGATTATGCCGATCCGGATTGGTTAAGATATTTCGGTGTGGCCGGAGGTGATGTGAATGGTGATGGATTATCTGACATCGTATCAGGTCGTTGGATATACCTTAATCAGGGGTCGCTTTCTGGCGAATGGAAAAAGGTTGATATGGGAAGAAATATAGATGGAATTCTGGTAATGGATGTGGATGGAGACCGATACATGGATATAATTGGACAGGCACTACCGAATTTATATTGGATTGAAGCTGAAAATGCATCTGGTTATGACTGGAAGATTGTAAAAATTGGGGAGGTGCCAGCAACTTCACATGTCAACAGCCAGGGATTTACTCAGGCACAAATCTTTGAAGGGGACAAGGAAGAATTTGTTATTGCTGGAAACGGGAATATCTATCTTTTCAGGGTTCCGGAGGATCCCGAAAACGATTCATGGGGTGGCAATCTCATTTGTAAGAACACCTCGGATGAGGGTATCGGTCTGGGTGATATCGATGGAGATGGCGATTTAGATCTTGCTGCTGGTAGAAGACCGCCAGGAGAAGATGAACCCAAAATTGCTGTTTGGTTTGAAAATCCGGGTTCCGATGAGGTACCTTGGAAAGACACCGAAATTGGCCGTACCGAACATCCCGCAGATCGATTTGGACTGGAGGATTTTGATGGAGATGGAAATCTCGAATTATTGGTTTGCGAGGAAAGATGGCCTGGAGAGCAACCGGACGCGAATATTTACTATTTCGAAAAGGAAATCGATAAGTCCTCCTGGAATAGAAAATTGATTACCACACAATACTCCAGCAACAACCTGGATATCGCTGATATGAATGGTGATAAACTACCTGATTTCATAACCAGTGAACACAAGGGGTCATCACTGGATCTTCAACTTTGGATTAACAATGGAAAAGGTGGCTTTAAAAAGCTGATACTAGATTCAGGCAAAGAAAGTCATCTTGGAACCCAGCTATATGATATGGACGGTGATGGAGATCTGGACATCATTAGTGCCGGTTGGGATCAGCATCAATTCGTCCATTTGTGGATTAATAATCCATAGACCCTCAGCATGGTTAGGAAGCTCATCATTGTGTCTTCATTTCTCTGGTCCTGTAATCAGGATTCGATAATGATAGATGAAAACTACCAGCACGAAGGACAGGATGCCTATCGCATTGAAACCCCATCAGCAACTTATGTTTATCAGAAGGAAGCAGGTGGATTTTCGTCGATAATGGATTCGAATGGAATTGACTGGATTCAATTCAAGAAAAGCGATAGCGCATATTATCCGTCCTCTGCGGCATCTGACTATCGTGGACTACCAAACATGGTGTACAAATCAGAAGATGGTGGTTGCGGTCATCCAGGGTTCGATAAGATGCAATCAATCTTGCTACCTGGAAACAGGATAAAGTCAGTTTCCAAAAGTGGGAAATGGGAATGGATATGGAGTTTTTTTAGTGATCGTGCCGAGTTGGAGGTCGTTCGTACAGATCCGGATACACCTTATTGGTTTCTCTACGAAGGTCCGGTGGCTGGTAAGTTTAGTCCAGGTACCCACTACTGGGGTAATAATTTAGATGGACCGCTCACCGATACTCCCGATTTGGTGTTGGGTCCGGAATTATATGGAAACTGGCAAGTAGTATATTTTGGAGATCGGAATTACAATCAAACACTTTTCATAAAGAAGCAGACATCTGACGAGATTAAGGACCTTTTTACGTATATGGGGAATTCCATGGAAGGTAACGAGTCGGATGATGGGATGATCGTCTTCGGTTTTGGTCGGGATAAAGGAGCAACTCCACTTTTAAATACGCCAGATCGTTTTCTCATTGGATTTTACAACAAAAGAATTTCTAGTAAAGGAGATCATCTGCAACTTCTAAATTACATTATGAACATAAACTAATCAGCAATGAAAGCACTATACATACCATTGATTCTCCTCTTTATTTTGTCTTGCACGCAACAGCAGAAAGAGGTTACGGATGAAACGAGGGATGAATCACCAAAAGAGCTAGCTTTTACCGAGATAAAGGTGAGTGACAGCGCTCAATTATGGTGGGCGCGCGACTTTGTCGATGTCGACGGGGATGGTCTTTTGGATGTGGCTTTGATCAATAACAACGGCTCGGGTGGATGGATGGGTTATTTAAAGTCAAATGACCAGGGTCTGCCCTGGGAAACCATTATTGTCGCTGAGATGTCACCAAATGGATTGCCTTTTGCTTCCGGTGACCTCGAAGTGGATGATCTGGATAATGACGGTGATATCGACCTGATCGGGGTCGAGCATCCGGGTGAGTGGTCGGACGCCGATGCCGACGCCACGCTCTTTTGGTACGAGCAAACGGAAGATGGGTGGGTACCGCGAAAAATTGGTGTAATTCCAAGTGCTTTGAAAGATATGAGTATTGCAGATCTGAATGGTGATCTGGTTCCTGAAATCATAACCGCCACTTATAACGCTGAAGTACTTTCAGTTTTTACCCGTAAGGAAGGGGGGGAGTTTACTGAAGCATGGAATTTGCTCATCGACAACTTACATGAAGGCATGGATATTGGAGATCTTGATGGCGATGGAGATCAGGATATTGCAACTAATGGATATTGGTTGCCCAACCCTGGGGTTCTGGAAGGACCTTGGGCGGTTGAAACCATCGATGAACAATGGTACAATCAAGAAGAGGATCATTGGTCTAGAAATGCCACTAAGAATGCTTGTTTTGATGTTGATAATGACGGAAAAGATGAAGTGTTTATTAGTCATTCAGAGAAGGCCGGTTATCCAATTGCCAGGTACGATTTTGAAGATGGAAATTGGGAAAGGACTATCGTGGTGGAGGAAGTGGCTGCTGCTCACAGTTTACAGATTGTTGACCTGGATATGGACGGTCAATATGAAATTGCAACCGGTGTAAATCGTAATCGGATGCGCGATATCAGTAAGGAGCTTGAAATCGATGAACCTTCCATATTTCCGGTGATGTATCTTAAATGGGAGGAGAACTCGTGGGTTGAAACCCGTATTAGCGAAAAGGGAGTTTACAATTTGTTAGCTGGTGATTTTGAAGGAGATGGAGACATTGACTTTATCAGGCTGACTTCTCATGATGAAAAAGATATGTGGTTGGTTAAGAATGAATGGAACTAACTTTTGGAGTTGTTTTAATCAGCTTCTTTTCATAGCCTGGTTTAATCTTTCCTTCGTAATTCATCAAATCCCGTCAGGGAAATAATTCTCTAGATAGTAACTTTAGACAAAACCTAATAGCATTCAATTATGAAATGGATTAACCTACTTGCAATTGCCCTTTTTATCGCCTCTTGTTCTTCAGGATCTCAGCAGAATGAAGCTATTGAAGAATCAACTGAGGGGGAAGCAAGCACTCCAGTTGTTACCAGTCAAAATCAATTGACAGAAGGAGAGGAGGCTTCAGGATGGATCTTGATGTTTGATGGTGAGACAACAGCGGGTTGGAGAGGATACGGAATAGAGGGTTTCCCTGCCGTTTGGCAGATTAAGGATGAATCACTTTATGTCATTGGGATGGAGAAACGATCGGAGGAGCAGAAGGCAGGTAAGGGAGATATTATCTACGATCAGGAGTTTCAGGATTTCCACCTGAAGTTAGAATGGAAGATATCAGAAGCCGGTAATTCCGGAATTTTTTACCTGGGGCAGGAAGATCCCGAGTTGGGGCCCATTTACATGACAGCACCCGAAATGCAGGTACTGGATAATGCAGCTCACCCGGATGCTAATCAGGGAAAAGATGGTAATCGGCAGGCGGGATCCTTGTATGATTTAATCCCAGCTTCTCCTCAGAATGCAAAACCTGCCGGTGAATGGAATACTGCTGAGGTCATCAAAAGGGGAAGTCAGGTCATTCATAAGCAAAACGGTGAAGAAGTGGTATTTTATCAAATCGGAACTGACGAATGGAAAGAGTTAGTTTCAGGGAGTAAGTTCCCCGGACTAAATGAAAACTGGGTAAATGTTGCGGAAAAAGGGTACATAGGCTTGCAGGATCACGATAATGATGTCTGGTTCCGAAACATTAAAATAAAGGAATTGTAAACCCTTCACTCATGAAGAAATCGAATATCTCACCCCGGCAACGAAGAGACTTCCTTAAGAAGACTGCGCTTGGAGCAGCGGCGTTTACAATTGTTCCTCGTCACGTGATTGGCGGTCCAAATTTTATTGCTCCAAGTGATAAACTAAATCTTGCCTCTATTGGAGCTGGAGGTAAAGGCTGGACTGACATTCGCAACGCCTTTAACGAAGGCAAGGAGAATGTGGTGGCCATTTGCGATATCGATACGAAAAGAGCGGGAAATGCCATTCAGAAATGGCCTGATGCCAAGGTATATGCTGATTTCCGCAGGATGTTGGAAAAGGAGAAAGACATTGATGCAGTTACTATTTCTACCCCGGATCATACCCATACAGTCGCGGCAATGGCTTGCATGGATATGGGAATTCATGTGTATGTACAAAAGCCGCTGACCCATAATATCAGGGAAGCCAGACTGCTTACTGAAAAGGCCAGAGAGAAGAAAATTGTAAGCCAGATGGGTAATCAGGGTGCCTCTAACAGAGAGCAAGTCCAGATGCAGGACTGGTTTAATCAGGGATTGATTGGAAATGTAAGCGAAGTAAAGGTTTGGACCAATCGCCCCGTGTGGCCTCAAGGAATACCCTTCCCGACAGAGAAGCCACCGTTGCCGGATCAGATTGGAAAAAAAGAGTGGGATTACTTTATTGGGCCTGCCGAGTACATGGATTATCACCCGCTGTTTCATCCATTCAAGTGGAGGGGATGGTGGAATTTTGGAACCGGTGCCTTAGGTGATATGGGTTGTCACTTGATGGATCCTCCTTTCAGGGTGTTGGGACTGGGTTACCCTACTGAAGTAGAATGTAGCGTTGGTCAGGTATTCCTTCGGGATTGGGTACCAGAATATATACCCGAAGGTTGCCCTCCGTCTTCTCATGTCCAACTAAAGTTTTCCGCAACGGAAAAGAATCCGATGGACATTCAATTGACCTGGACCGATGGAGGTATTCGCCCCATGCACCCGGATCTGATCCCTCCCAGCGATGATCTGGGTGAACCCGGATCTGGAAATGGAGTAATCATGATCGGGGAAAAGGGAATTATGACCTGTGGAGTATATGGACTACGTCCAAAGGTTTACCTAAATAATGGGGACGTTTTGACCATGCCTGAGGATTATAAGACTTCCAATGAGTATGCAACTGAATTACCGGAGTACGGACACCAGGTACTCTGGACCGACGCCATCAAAGAAGGTTACATGGGAGAAAAACATAAAGCCCTAACATCCTCTTTTGACTATGCCGGTCCTTTGACTGAAACCGTCCTTATGGGTAATCTTGCTATCAGAAGTTATCAAACGAAGACAGGAGAAGATGATCGTAATCGACCATTATTCGAAGGTAGAGTAAAGATGCTTTGGGATGGTGATAATATGAAGATCACAAACTATGATGCGGCAAACGAATTTGTTGGCAGAGAATACAGGGAAGGGTGGGAGCTCGGCTAGGATTCTAATCCATCCCAGGGTACTTGCCTTTTGATAGTATTCAAAAGTTTATTTTGGATCCAGACTCATCACGTAGTCATAGCTTTCATTAAGGTATATAGCGAGTGAATCGAGATCTTTAAACATGGATTCAGGGATTAAAACATATCCATGCATCACGGCATTATACGATTTGAATAGTGTGCTATCCCATTCTTCCATGTATTTCGCCTGTACCTCCTTGGAGAATCGTATTCCCAGTTCACCGTCTTTATTCAATGTAGAAAACATATGTCCATTGGCGGAAGTATAAGGCACGGTCTTTCCTTTTCTTTCAAATCTTGGACACCTGGAGACCAGGTCGTCATAGATTTTTAATGTGTCTTCCCATTTACTCATGGTATAAAGTAATTGACTTTTGAAATGTTGCCGTTAATCCTGGTGTGTTGCAGGCTGTAAATCTTCTGCTCCAGGTAGAAAGCCGGCGAGTTGAGAAGGATCATGGATAAGCACAGGAAGATGCTGAGAACATATTTTTAGATTCATACCCTTGAATTCCACGGAGATTAAGGGAACTTCTTCAGCGCTTCGTCCGCACAGAAGACACTTATTTGGTTCTGGTAAACTACTCATGCTTTTTTCAAACAAGTATAGGATAGCTTGCGTAAGCCAAAACTGCTATTTGTTAGAGAGTAACATGATGTTTGCCACAAAAGAGAACGCAGTAAGGACAATTACAACTTAGTAAATAAGAACTGTGTGTAATCGATAATCCCAATATATTCACCGTTTTCCTCCACTGGAGCTATTTTAACATCATAATTATGCATCAGTCTTGGGACATATTTAATATTCAAATGAGCTGAAATGGAGAAAACAGGCTTTGTCATGATTTCATAGACACTAACCTCGTCCAGTGTTTTGTTTGGTATGATTACTCCTTTGATCACATCATTGACAGTGACAATACCATTCGCATCTGCACTGTTTCTTTTTTTAATGATTAATACCTGAACGTCATGCTCTTTCATCAATTGAACAGCATGTCTGACACTTGATAAACCATCAATAAAGAATAGTTTCTTTGATGCGATGTCTTTGGCTTTAACGAATGTTTCCATAAAACAAAAAAGTCTATAATTGTTCGGTTTTAAGGTTCTCCCTGATTTTTTTGATCTGTTTTGATAGGCCAGCTACTTTGTCTATCTGTAAGGTGATAAGAATCCCATTCCCGGGATCTTCTATATCACATTCCTCGGATACCGCATTCATGATCTTATTGGTGTGATGTTCTTCCACTACGAAAAGCACAATATCCGTTTTATCCTGGATGGACAGGCCTAGAAATTGGCTGGGCTCTATACCGGTACCTTTTCCCTGGATGATCACATCACCCGTTGCACCGGTCTTTTTTGCTGTTTCAATTACTTTTTCTGTGATACTAGGGTTCACAAATGCCACAATTAGGTTAAATCTCATAGTTTGTGTTTTTTGATCGTATTCAATTTCCGAATTAAGTCATTTATCATAGCGTAACCCAGGACCGTGATCATGGGGAAGACGCTAGCAAAAGCGATTAGGCCAAAGCCATCAATCGCCGGGTTTCTACCCGGAACAACGGAAGCTAATCCAAGTCCGAGAGCTGTTACAATTGGTACTGTAACTGTGGAAGTTGTTACACCCCCTGAGTCATAAGCCAGTGCCACAATGTCTTTTTTTACCAATATTGTTTGGATCACCACAATAATATAACCCACCATAATGTACGTAGCCAGGGAGTCTCCAACAACAATGCGATACGTTCCAATGACCAGAGCCAGTGCTACGCCAATTGCAACAATCAGACGTAAATGAAACGTACGAATGGTTCCTCCTGAAACCTCATTAGCCTTGATTGCCACCGCATAAAGAGAAGGTTCGGCGATAGTTGTAGAGAATCCAATTAAAGCGGAAAAGATATAAATCCAATAGTAAGCTTTCCAATCAGTGAATGAACCGGAGTAATGAATGCTGATAAATTCAGGTTTAGAAAGCTGAGTAGCCATCAATTCACCTAAAGGGAAGAGTGCTTTTTCAAGTCCAATTAGGAAGAATGTCAACCCAAGGATAACCATGGTAACTCCAAGAGCCACTTTTTTTAGGTTTGGTATTGATTTTTTGATGATAAACAGCTGAAAAACGGCAATGAGGATGACGATAGGTGCGACGTCCTTTATAGTACTGATGAAGGTGCTGCCAATATCATCCAGTGTCATAAATACTCAGTAGATGATCATACCATAAGCCATTACAAAAATCATAGGAAGAAGCGAGGCAAAAGCGATAAGACCAAAGCCATCAGAAAGTGGGCTTCTGCCCTGTATGACACTGGCTAAACCAACACCTAAAGCCGTTACAAGTGGTACTGTGATGGTAGATGTAGTCACTCCGCCAGCATCATAAGCAATACCGATGATTTCCTTTGGAGCAAAGATCGTCATCGTGATCACAAGCAAGTATCCACCAATGATTAAATAATAGATGGGCCATCCGGTAATGATTCTCCAAATTCCAATGAGGACGGCAAGTCCTACGGAGATGGCAACCGAAAGCCGTAAACCAAAAGCATAACCACTCTCAAAATCCTGTTCGATCAATTTCGACTCAACGGCAATGGTCGCAGCTTCCTTGGCCACTGCGATTAATGCAGGTTCGGCAATAGTAGTTGAAAACCCCAGAAGAAAAGAAAAAGTTAGTAGCCAGAATAAGCTTCCCTTTTTAGCAAGTGCAAAGGACAAATTCTCACCAATGGGAAATAATCCAATCTCTAATCCCTCCACAAATAGCATTAGACCTAAGACAACAAAGACAAGTCCTATAAGAACTTCAGGTAAATTTGGAAATGGCTGCTGCAAGACAACGACCTGGAAGAAAGAAACCACCAGAATGATTGGTAGCAGATCCAGAAAAGAGGTTTTAAGTTTTCCAAAAATCGTGGCTGCTAACTTTCCAATCATATTGTCTTACCTATCCCCTGATTAAGATTTTTAGAACAATTATCTGATTCCTAAAGTTAGGTCCTATTTTCAATTATTTTGGGTCCTTTATCCCGTCCTTTAGGATGGTTTGCTTTAATATTTTCTTCAGCTTTTTTTGCAGTTTCCTGAATTCGTTTGTCTCTGGTTGCAGGCTGTTTAGCATTTTTTATCCATTCCAGTATACCTCTTTTTGAAGAGTCAGGAAATCTATTGAATAGATAGACGGCATTTTCGTAGGTCTCTAGTTCTTTTTGTAGATCTGGTGGGATAATTAAAGCTTCGACATCATCTAGAAAATCCCACGTTCCGTTTTGCTTAGCGATTTCTATCATATTGAACCCCGGGGTTTGCATGAGTCCAGCCTCAATCAGTTTTTGTACTTTTCTCTTATTCACTCCTGACCAATTGCTTTTTGGATTTCGTGGAGAAATCAGCAACATTGATTTTTCGTTGTCAAGCTTTCTTGGAACACTATCAATCCAACCAAAACACAATAATTGGTCGACAATCTCATCATATGACACATATGGTCTCCCTGAAGCTTTTTTCCATTTTACCAGCCAAACACTGTCTGAAACCTCGTGATTTTCAATCAGCCATTGGCGTAGTTGATCGATTGATTCAATCAGAAGTTTATTTTTTTCATTCTCCATTTACGGCGAATTCCTGATTGGACCAGTCTGAAACTCAGCTCTCCGATCGCATCACTTTCAACATCTCTTCGACTATCACTCGGAATTCTCCTGGATGGTTGTTGATTGGAGTATTTCTTCGATGTCCCAGACGAACCATTACCAGGTTATATTCGGGTATGGTTATGATGTATTGACCAAGGATGCCACGGTGGTAAAATACTTTCGTGTCATAGTCATCTGCAATCCAGAATCCGTATCCATAATATGGAACAAGTGCACCTTCCGTAGCTTTTTCGACAAAGGCAGTGTCAAGAATTTGGTTGCCGTTCCAGTTTCCTTTTCTGAGCGACATTCTACCAAATCGAGCAAAATCTCTGGCATTGGTATTAAAACAGCAATAAGCCAACTCAGTTCCCGAGTCATCATTGTGCCAACGAGCTTCGTTTTTTGCCTGGAGGGGCTTCCAAAGCCATTCCGAAGCTAACTCACTAAGTGATTTATTGGTAGCTTCCATTAATGCCAGACCCAGTAATTGGGTAGAACCACTTTGGTAATTGAAGAATTGTCCAGGTTCATCAACTATTGGGAGACCTTGCATTAGTCTTTGGATATCCTCGCCATAATATGCTTTTGCCGTTATGGAAAAGGGATTCTTATAGCTTTCATCCCAATCCAGGCCAGAAGACATGGTGGATAGGTGCCAGAGTTTAAGTTCATCGCTGTATTCGCCGGTTATCCACGGAAGATAGTCCTTCACTTTCTGATCCCATCCACTTATTTGTCCTTTTTGAATAGCAATTTGTACCAGCATGGTAACTACGGTCTTGGCCGCTGAAAAGGAATTAGAGCGACTTTCAGCTGAATACCCATCCCAGTAATATTCATGAAGGATACTATCGTCTCTAATTACTAGAAAGGCGACACTCTCCGTGTCTTTCAGAGCGGCGGAAAGACGTTCCGGCAGTGGGTTCTTGTTATAGTCCGGATGAATTGGCCAGTCCCAGGATGAATTGCCAGTTTCAATGGGTTTGGTATCGAAGAAGGTAGCATCGCCAATGGTTGCTGAATTTTCTCCCCGCAGGTAGGTAGCCCTCAGGCCCTTAATTAGAAAGCCATTTCCAGTTACAATTAGTATCAGATATATGGCAATTAAAGTGATTCCAATGATTAAGAGTGTTTTTCGCATTTGTCAATTTATTCAAAATTAATTGAGGTCAGGATTATTTTCTTTAAGTGGTTTAGATGAAGAATTAGTAATCATCAAAAGTTTTCCGTCTGCCTCATCTGTTAGCATGTAAAGACTACCTTCAGGACTCATTGCTATTTTTCTGGATCGAATTCGATCATTTATAAAAAGTTCTTCAGCGCTGATTATAGTATTATTTTCAATCACCAATCTCCAAAGACTACCTCGTGATAAACCGGAGAGGATAATATTTCCTTGCCAGGAAGGGAAGTCTTCCCCGTAATAGAATACTAAGCCTGTAGGGGCAATAGTTTGTAGCCAATAATGTTTTGGTCCAATGAAGTCGGTTTTTATGTCAGGAGGGTTGTATTCCGAATTTCTGTGCTTTCCCGTTGTTCGGATTGGCCATCCGTAGTTTGCACCTTTCAACAAAAGATTTAGTTCATCACCCTGCATGGCTCCGTGATCACTAAACCAGATATCACCTGTTTCCTTGTTTACTGTAATACCCTGCGCCGCTCGAATTCCAGCAGCATAAATGCTGGATATCGCTTGCTCACCAAAATTGGGATTATCGTCGGGGATACTGCCGTCATCCATCAACCGATGGATTTTGCCTCTTTTGTCACTCAGATCTTGCGCAACTGGGATAGGGGGTTGATCAATTTCATTGTAGTGGCGCTCTCCTATTGTTATATATAGTTTTTCATCTTCTCCGAAAGTCATTCCCCCACCGTAGTGGAATAGATCCTCCCGATAAGGATCTGCTACAAAAATGGTTTTGATTTCAGCGAGGCTATCCGTCAGAAGTCTTGCTCGAATTACTTTCGTGGTAGTTCCCTTTTTGTTCTCGGCAGCATACGAAAGATAGATCCATTGATTTTCCTTAAAATTAGGATGTAGTAAGACTTCAAATAATCCGGAGTTGTCCCGGAAATCCTTCATTCGAATACTATCAACAAGGTCTTCAGGAAGCCCTTTCATAGCCACTCGATTCCCAGTTTGAAGATCAACTCGCAGAAGGTCACCGTCCTTCTCCGTGATCAGGACGTCCGTTTCATTTAAGAAGGCTATACTCCATGGATGTTTCAATCCGTCAATTACTATTTGTTTTTCGGGCTTTATGATGGTCGACTTCTCAACATCTCCACAGGAAGAGAAAAAAATGAATGCTACGAAAACAAATTGGTACTTCATTACTAGAGGATTTATTCAAACTGATCAGGAATTTCGGTTATCGACCGAATTTCAATGTCTTTGTAATAGACTTCAGCCCCTTCGGACTGGATAATAATCTTCCCTGATCTCACTGGGTTATTATCCGACATTTTACGAGAATTATACAATCGCATGACTACTTCACCATTAACGATATGAATACTAGAGTCGCCATAGCAGATTAGTTGAATATCATTCCAATCTCCATGCGGTCTCTCATTATCAGGATTTTTGATCACTCTTCTTTTTGCCAGGCTGTCCATGAAACCATCTTCAATTATATCTGCTGTGTAATATCTTCTTAGTTCGGATAGCTCATCATATCCAAAGAACAAACTGTCTTTCAATTTACTTGGAACATCAATTGCGATATCACCCGTTGGCCAGTAATCACCCATATCTCCTTCCTGAATTTGAAGTTCCTGAGAGCTCATCCATACCGAAGCTGAACCAGGCTCACCGAACCCATGATATAACAAGCCGCTATCCCTTGGACCATTTTCACGAGGCACATGCATGTCCTTCCCCCACTTGACTTTCAATTTTAGCTGGTAATTGCCATAGTCTTTTTCGGTAAACATCATCCCCCAGGCAACTCCCGAAATACGAATGGCTTTACCATCAGGAAGATCGACGATTGATATAATATCCTGATCAGGATTGTTAAGACCAATCAATCCTTCCTGCGTTTTATCGGTTCCCGAAAAGGGACTTGCGAAATAGGTGTTCCAACCTTCAAGATCATTACCATTCCAAAGTGTTTGCCAGGTGATTTTAGACTCTTCAGTAGGTACTCTAGAACAAGAGACCAAAAGGCAAATTAGCGTTAGTAATGCTAGATCTTTCCTTTTCATTTTTCTGAATTCCGAATAACCAATGTATAAAACTAGTTTATCATGTTTAATCATTGAAAGTTGAAAATAGACTGACCTTCTCTAATTCCTTGTTTATTTCGAATATTTCCGGCTTAAGCGTGATCAATTTGTAGAGTGATTATTTGTGGTCAACTTGTCATCTTTAAAGATTCGTATGATTCGTGGACTGTTCATATTCTTGGGCTTCAGTTGCCTTTTGACCTTTGCCAACGGCCAATCGAAGAATGTAAAGTTTAGAAACCTTGGAGTAAAGGATGGACTTTCACATAGCTGGGTAAAGTCAATTGAAAAAGACAATCGGGGATTTATCTGGATTGGTACTCTTACTGGTCTTAACCGGTACGATGGATATACCTTCAAGGTATTTAAACATGATGATGCCAATCCAAGGAGCATTGGAGATAACCAGGTAGCTAGGATTTTTGAAGATAGTAAGAACCGGTTATGGGTAAGCAACTCTAATTCAGGATTTGTCAATTTATACAACCCTGATGGAGAAGATTTTGAAGTATACCGTTTACCGGGAAAGGACCTTCTGGATGCAAACCTTGGTCATATTGCTACAGACGGCCCGATCTTTGAAGACAGTCAGGGCAATCTTTGGGTGGGTACGGAGTTTGGAGTAACTCTTTATGATTCCGTTTCTAATACTTTCCAACAATATACTCTTAAATCAGAGAACAAGGATATTCCTGTAACATCAGCGGTCTATTCTATTGCCGAGGATCAAAATGGAACTTTGTGGTTTGGAACCTTGAATGGGGTATTAACCCTTAACCTACAAACCCGGGCGGTCAAAACCTATACTCATGGAGATGATCCGAATAGTCTTTCAAACCCTCTGGTCAGAACCATTTTTGTGGATGAGAATGGCGATATATGGCTAGGAACATGGGGTGGTGGATTGAATCTGTATGATGCTAAAAATGACAATTTTATCCATTTTCGATACAATCCAAAAGATCCGGGAGGTATAAGTAGTGATGCACTACTTGACCTGGAAGGGGATAACGAAGGTAGACTATACATAGGGACTGAGAACGGCGGTCTGAATATCCTGGATCTTGAGACATACAAAATCGAGGTACTTTCCACTCAAATAGATTATGATTTCAGTTTGAGTAGCAATTCCATATACTCCGTTTTTCATGATGATGAAACCAAGATCCTGTGGTTGGGGACATTTAATGGAGGAGTTGATTATACAAGTCCGTGGTCTAAGGCATTTATTCATCATAAAGCACAGTTTACTCGGCTTAATAACAACAAAATCACGGATCTACAGCAAGACCATCTAGGGAATATCTGGATCGGAACGGATGGGGGAGGTGTGAATGTGAGGGGTGTGGATGGCTCTTACACTTACTATCAGCATAATCCTGGAATTCCAGGAAGTCTGATGAGTAATGCCGTTCTGGCTATCCTCAATGATAAAACGCAGAAGACTTGGATTGGAACCTACTCAGGGGGTCTGGACTTGTTGGATAGGCAGAAAGGTACTTTTACTCATTTCAGGAATAATCCATTGGATCCGACATCCCTCGGGGGTTTACATGTCAGCAGCATCTATGAAGATGGAAATGGAGATATATGGGTTGGAATGTTTGATGCAGGTATAAGTATCTTGGATAAGAGTTCAGGAAGATTCAGGCACTTTAAAAATGACTCACTTGATGCCTCCTCTCTGTCAAATAATTTCGTTCAGGGAATTTATGAAGACAGTAACGGAAGAGTCTTTGTTTCGACTATGAATGACTTGGATGTTTTTGATCCAACTAATCAAACTTTTAATCGATTCGATCCTGATAACCTCGCCGGAATACGTCGTTCGATAGTAGTGAAAGATAGTGACAATACTCTTTGGATAGGGTCGGCAAATGGGCTTTACAGGTATGACAAAAATGGTGTTTTTCAAGCTCACTATACTACTGAAAATGGATTGCCAGATGATAATGTAACTGGTATCCTGGAGGACGATGAAGATAACTTGTGGATCAGTACTCATAATGGAATAGTCAAGTTTGAAGGAGCTTTGAAGTCGATCATTAGTCAACCGTCTTTTAGGTCTTTCTCCGTTCAGGAAGGGTTGCAAGGGGCTGAGTTTAAGACTGGTTCTTACCTAAGGGATATGGATGGGATAATGTATTTCGGAGGACAGAATGGTTACAATAGTTTTGATCCTGCCTCCATTGTTGAAGATCCCAATGTGCCTCCTGTAATTATTACAAAACTGAAGATTTTCAACAAGGACATCGATTTTGGTGAAGGTGAACTTTTACCAAAACCAATTCTGGAATTAGAAGGTATTGAGTTGACATATAAAGAATCAGTATTCACAATAGAATTTTCGGCACTTGGTTTTTCATTACCAGCGGCTAATACATATGCATTTAAATTGGATGGATTTGAAGACGCCTGGAACTATGTAGGAAATGTTCGTACGGCTACTTATACAAATCTGGATCATGGTGACTATGTATTTCGTGTGAAAGCGGCCAATAGCGATGGGGTGTGGAATGAGGAAGGAGCCTCGTTAAGAATCACTGTTCTACCTCCATTTTATCAAACTTCTTGGTTTCGGGTTTCAACGTTGATCTTATTGATCGGATTTGCTTTTGTTTTCTATAAGTATCGAACCATGCGATTAGAAAAAGCTAAAAGGGATTTGGAGTTGAAAGTACTCCAGCGAACTCATGAACTAGAGAAGAAGAACGAAGAATTAGCCCTAGTAAGTGAGGAAAAGGTAATAGCACAACAAAAGATGTGGCAATCCGAGAAAATGGCTGCCTTAGGATTCTTATTGGCCGGTGTCGGTCATGAGATCAATAATCCGCTGGGTTTTATTAAAGGGGGTGTAGAGGCTTTAAAAAAAGTTGTGGATAGGGACAATAAGGAAGTGAAAAAATTAATGAAAGTGATTAACGAGGGAGTGGGTCGAACAACTACCATTGTCAAAAGTCTTAGTCATTTTAGTCGCACCACAAGTAAAACCGATGAACGTTTTGACCTACATGATATCATAAATAATTGTCTTGTCCTTCAGGAAAATAATCTCAAGCATAAAGTGGTTGTGAAAAAGAATTTTATGAAAGATACGGCTATGATTGAAGGTAATGAGGGCCGCATGCATCAGGCCATACTTAACCTAATTGCAAATGCAGAACAGGCTATTGAAAACCAGGGTGAAATTCACATATCTACAGCGATTAGCTCGAATGGAATTGAACTGAAGATCTCGGATACAGGAACAGGAATTGATGCCCAGAATCTACCTCATATAATGGATCCATTTTTCACCACAAAGGACCCGGGTATCGGCACAGGATTGGGGTTATCAATAACTCATAACATCATTGAAGAGCACTTAGGAACAATGGTTGTTGAATCGGAGAAAGATAAGGGAACAACTTTTGTCCTTGAGTTCCCACAGATCAAATAATTGCATCAACCAATTCTAAGCCCATTTTTCACGGCTCTTTCAGGTTGCAAAAGAGTCACATCATCGTCATCACCCAATACACCCAGAACCAGACACTGGCTCATGATTGTCGCTATTTGTTTTGGAGGAAAGTTCATGACCGCGATAATTTGCTTACCAATTAAATCGTCGGGCTCATAAAGGTTGGTGATTTGAGCCGAGGTTTTACGGGTCCCTAAATTTCCAAAGTCAACTACCAGCTTATAGGCCGGTTTTTTCACTTCCTGAAAAACTTCCGCAGAAATGATTGTACCTACCCGCATTTCAATCTTTGAAAAATCATTCCAGTCAATCATTCCATTAAATTTTTCATTGCTTTATCAATTTTTGACTCATCACCAGTTCTTTATTGTCATTATAACCTTTGACAATATAAAGTCCGGATATTAACCGACTTATGTCAATACTCTGCTGGTCTGAAACATCAATTTCCAACACTTTTCTGCCTTCAATTGTAAGAAGCTGGAGTGACTTAATCCCAAGATCCGGAGCAATTTGAAAATAATCATGAGTAGGGTTTGGAAATAAATGAACACTGGTATTTAATTCATCTTTGGCGAGGACTAATTCCCCTTGAGAATATGTGCCATAGAAAAAACCGTGGCCATGAGTGGCTGCCAATATTTTGGAATCGCTGGCCCTTAGATCAAACATATCTACTCGCATGGCAGGTAAGCCATTATTGTAACTAACCCAATCACTGTTTTCATCAGCAATACTTTCTAATCCCCATATTCCAATCTCCGTGGCTATTATCACCTTGTTATTGTCCAGAGGATTAAATCGGCACCACCGTACAGGCATATCTGGAAGATTCCGTTCTATGGATCTCCAGCTAGCCCCACCATCTCGGGTATACCAAATGGAATTAAGTCCGAAATTTGAGAAGCATACAACGAGTTCTTTCTCACTGGATCCTACATCTATCGACGAGATATATCCAAATGGCAACTGACCCTCGTCGATCCTCATGGTGCTGGAATTATATGGTAGTCCGGTGACTTTGTAGACTTGACCATTCTCTGTTCCGAAGAACAATGTTTTATCTAGTGGGGCGGAGTTTCCTGATAACTGTATAGCAGTAATAGCTTCCCTTAAATTAACATTTAGACCAACGAAACTAGTAGTGTCTAACCCCAGGTCATCCTTATCGAGAAATTTATTCACATTGACAATTTGAATTGTATCTCGATACCTTTCAGCGAGGTTGGGAAATAGTCCTCCATAAGAACTAGTTGCAGTGTTGGAATAAAGCAAGTTGGACTGGTCATCGTATGCTACTGGATTTACAAATAGCCCATTCACATACTTGCCTATAAAATACTGATTGTCTCCTACTAGAATATAGTATCGGTTTCCATAGACCATAGTAATTCGTAAATCATCATCATCCCGATCGAAGAAGCTGAAGCCACCATCACCTCCTGATAGGGTATATTCTTCATCATCAGACCAATTTCGATAGATACTCCCATTATCCTGCGTTCCGCCAATCGCTTCCTGTCTTCCTTCTTCTGGATGAAGAACTCCATGATAGTATTGCGTGGTGTTTAGATTCGAAAGAGCATTTTGAAATACGGGCAAAACCAGAGCGGGGTTTTCCGGGTTTAATGCGTGGTTCTGAGGATTAATATCATTGGTGACACTTAAATTTTCTGAAAAGAAAACACCTCCATCTGTAGCAATTAGTAGTTGGTTGGAATTTCCATTAACAAATTGTAGATCATGAACATCGGCATGCACGTACTTTTCCCTAAAAAATCTTCTTTGTTCCTCCGTGGTGGCGGAAGCTTCCGAATACTTTGCGTACCAGTAAGAAAGTTGAATCCAATCTAAAGCATTAATGCTTGTCGCTGATGCGTCATTGAGGACGTATGTATCCAAACCCCCAATCACTACCTTATTATCATCGTTTGGGTCAACAGCCAAAGCCATAGCATGCCAAGGAATGTTAAAAGCATTAGGTATTCCAATCAATTTATAAGTAAGGCCGCCATCCAAACTTTGTATCATTTGTACGTATTGATCTCGCAATTGATTTAGACTGTTATACTCTCCGGCAGTCATGATTGCGTAGATATGGTCTGGATTGGAGGGCGCAACCTTGATCACAGATCGGCCGGGTATGTAGCCTTGATTTTCAAAGAAAGTACTGACACCATTGAGTCTTATCCACCAATTCACGCCATCCTGACTGACCAATATAACCGACCCACCAAGATTTTGGGAGTTTCGCATGGTTGATGCATAGATATATCCATTTTGAGAGTCCACCTCCATATCTGAAACCTGGTAATCCATTTCGGTACCGGGAATTTTTGGAAGTACCTGGTTCCAAGTGGCACCGTTATCCGTTGATCGATACAGCCCTTCTTGCACAAAACTCCTGGTTTCGTAAGTACCTGACCCTACAGCCACATATAAAACACTGGATCCATTTTCTTCACGAATAATTATGTCATTCACATAATAGAAGACGGCTGTTGATGGAACTATCTCCCAATTTTCGCCAGCGTCCATAGACTTGTAAATGCCATTTCCCAGTCCGGTTGACTCGCGGTAGTTTACAAAAGCGGTGAAGGACTCACCAGTACCTAGATAAAGAATATTTTCATCGATGGGATCTGCGGCTAAACAGCTGATTGCCAAACCTTCAAACCCTTCAATTTTACTCCAACTCTTGTTTTCGGAATAGTCATCATTCCTCCAAAGGCTTCCGCTTACAGATCCCGTTAGTAAAAGTCCGGTAGAGGAATTGTAATGTAAAGCCCTGGACCTTCCTGGGATACTGGTTGAGATTTGTTCCCATCCGAAATCCCTGCCGTTTGAGATTCTCTTATTAGACTGTGATTCCAAAATGTGGTTAAGACGTTCAAATGGAAACGTATGGGTATTACGGTCCTCTACCATGTAGAGGTTCTGAAGCTGAGCTTTATCGGGTCCGTCGGGTAGAAAGTGGTCATCTCCAACTCTCATACTTGAGTCGTATTTACAAGAAAAAAGGCCTAAAAAAAGGATTAGTAAGTTCTTCGATAAGAAAAGTTGCTCTTCTATAGCTGACGAAACTCTTTGGGAAATCATAGGTTGTGCTTTAACAACAGGGTTACGATAGGTAACATATCGATGAGCGATTACCCGTATAATATTCATTTAATTAACATATAACGAATTTACATTTTTTCGATGGTTATACGAGTAAGATTATTAAGAATGCTATTGTTACATACATCACTATCCGATAGGAACTTGTTCGGAACCAGCTTAATTTAAGTGAATACTTTCGAAGGTTTCAGTCCCAGACATACCTCCACATGTTGTCAGGTTGTCGTTTCCAAACCGTATGAAATATTCCTTTATTCACCTTTTGATTTCCAAGGGTGTCGTAGTAAGTGAATGTGAAGTCTCCATAGGTGTAGGCCAGGTCACCTGATTTACTAACATCAATAAATGTTGGACTCCAGGTTAGTGTTTCATTCGGTCTAAAATCATTTGCATACCAATTTCGAATTTCAGCTTTCCCTTTCACGATTTTTCGATTTCTTCTAATCACTCCACTATCCGCGGCAAAATGGGCAAAGGCTTCCTCCAGGCCCTTTTCCTGAGCCATATCGTTAAATTCTTTTTCTGTATCGAAAACTTCCTTTTTCCACCTCTCGATATCCTGTTCAGAGCTGGATTTACACGAAAACAGCAACAGTGCAATGAGCAGGTAAAATGGAATTCTGAAAGTCATTATTTCGTGATCACAGATTGCATGGCATGTGGAGGAATGCTCAATGTAATAGCCTCGTTGTTTCGAATGTAGAGCCTGTAGTCAATTTGATCGTCACTTTGGTTCATAATGACATTGACCATGCTCCCATCTTCATTAACGAAAGACGTACTTAACAAATGACTTCTACTACTTACTGTACTTATTCTTCTGGCTCCTGGTCGAATAAACTTCGAAAAATGACCAATATAGTAGTAGGTAGGTGTGTAGATAAGGTCGCCGGTATCTGTATCTCCATGAATTGGCGAGAAGCAAAAGTTTCCGACATGATTAGGACCTCCTTTTTGATCTAAAAGAATGTTCCAGTCTGTCCAACCAACCGTACCATTGTTGAAATCATTGATGATTGATCTACCGTATCTTTCAGCGTGTTTCCAGTATTGGTACCGGTCCGGTCTAAATCCTTCTTGGCAACCTTCTGTAAAAAGAAGATTCTTACTCGGGAAAGACTCATTGATATTTCCGAGATTCGAAAACATTGGGTCTCCACCTGCCCAGGTTTCGTACCAGTGAAATCCAATACCCCAGGCATACTTGGAGGCTTCAGGATCCTCAAAAATGGTATTTGCCCGATGATTTATAAGATCTCTGTTATGATCCCAAACAACTATTTTTTTATCACCAAGTCCTTCCTGTTCCAGTACCGGACCCAGGTGATTCTTTAAGAAATCTCGTTCTTCTTCAGCTGTATAAATACACGACTCCCACCGCTGAACTGCCATGGGTTCATTCTGAATGGTTATGCCCCAAATAGGCATTCCTTCAGCTTCATACGCTTTGATGAACTTGGCATAGTAGCGTGCCCAGGAATTGAAATATTCAGGAAGTAGCTTACCTCCTTGTAACATGTTATTGTTGTCCTTCATGAATGCAGGTGGACTCCATGGACTGGCATAAAGTAGCAGGCTACCTCCTGCAGCCTCGATGGCTCTTTTAATTAATGGAATTCGAAATTCCTGATCGTGATCAATACTAAATGTCTCGAGTTCCTTATCACCTTCCTCGATGTAAGTGAAACTTCCGCTACTGAAATCACAACTATGGATCGGTGTTCTACTCAAAGAATATCCAATACCTTCATCTTTGTCGTAATATGCTTTAAGGAACTCTTCCTGTTTATCAGCTGGTAATTTTGCGAAAACCTCCGCTGAGGCATCGGTAATTGCTCCTCCAATCCCGAGTAATGACTGGAAGGACTTATCTGGATTTACAAAAACCGAAACTTCATTTTCTAATGGCTGAGAAGCAGTTTCAAAGGAAACTTTGCCTGTTTCCGATAATCTGAGATCCGTTTCACTTGCAGTAGTGTACACAACTGATTCTTTTCCAAGTACCGATCCGATTGGTGAAATAGTTGGTGCATTCGCTTCTGCGACGGGTTCGGTATCTGAGTTTTGAACTTCTGCACAACTTATTAGCAGGACAGAAATAAGGAATGATGCTACTTTGAAATTCATAGATCGTTTGGTTACGTGGATTGTCATTAAAGATAGTGAAAGCCATGCATTGATTGGCATATGACTTAAACAGGATCTTCTGACCTATTCAATCACTAAGGTTTTAAGTTCTGTTAGTTCTGGAATTTACTTCTAGTATAGAATCCTAATCGGTAAGAAAAGAACGAATATCATCCGCCAAACTAACAAAATCGGGTTCATGTAAGTACATCATATGCCCGGCTAAATAGTACTTCATAATGATTTTATCCCATTGGATTCCATTGCGTGAGTACGTGTACTCGGCATCGAAAAAGGGTGTAATCAGATCAAAATAGCCATTGGCAACCATTACTTTCATTGATGTATTTCGCCTCATAGTCTCTCCCAGTTTTCTTGCCACGTTCACGTAGTTAGGTTCCCAGAATGATTCCTTTGAAACCGGTCTCCAATTCCATTTTCTGCTCACTTCGCTGTTTGTAGTCAAATAGGGTCGATCCATCTTCACCTTAAGCGTAGAGGAGTAGTAGTAATTGAGTCCTGCTGTATATGCTGAAGACATTCGATAATCTGAAGGATCTCCAAGATGTAATCCATCAGCCAGTTTATCAATTTCCTCTCCAGTGTAACGTCCATCGAATCTTCCAATTACCAATCCTTGATCCGATAACAGCTCTTTTTGAAAGCGGTGCATAAGGATTCTAAGATCTGACTTCAATATGTATTCTTTATCCAGACCTGTGAAATAGCTTAATTTTCCCGCGATTTCGTCCTTTTCTTCTGCAGTCATCAGGGACCCCTTATACAACGCAGGAGCATAAGAGTTATAGGTAAACTCTCTACTTTCTTCGATGAAGGACTCCATCGACTTATCCTGTCCAGCCTTTCCGTGGTGCCAGGCAGTTGCAGCCATACTTGGGAGATAAGTTAAATAAGAGGTGATATTGCCATGAATGGATGTAGAGCCGGCATAGTCGAGGGCTTGTGAAATTAAGACTAAACCATTCAATGCCATATTCTGTCCATTTCCTTCCAGTGCATTGGCAACAGCCACGGCCCTCATAGTACCAAAACTTTCTCCAACCAGGTATTTAGGAGAAAACCAGCGATTATTATCAGTCACCCATTTCCTGATGAACCTGGCGATAGACTCCGCATCCTCATTGAGGCCCCAGTAATCTTCCGTTTTGCCTTTACCAATTACTTTGCTAAATCCTGTTCCAACCGGATCGATGAAAACAATATCGGTCAAATCCAGTATTCCGTTGGTATTATCTTCCAGGTTATACGGTGCCGCACCGTCATCTTCTTTTGCTTCAGAATCAACCTTGACAAGTTTTGGGCCCAACATTCCCATATGTAGCCATACTGATGAAGATCCAGGGCCACCGTTGAAGACAAAGGTTATTGGTCTTCTGGTAAGGTCACTTTCCTCTTCTTTGATGTAAGCCACTGACCATATAGATGCGACGTATTCGTTGCTCTCATTTTTCATGTAGGTCTCAGAGGCAATTGCCTGATATTTTATCACCTTCCCTCCATTCGAAATTTGATGATTGGTGACGAAAGACTTAGCCTCAGGTATGGCTTCTGGGGTTTCTTTTTTTTCCTGGGCTATTGTTGACACGGAAAACAAAAGGAGGAGATATAGGATGTTGAGGTTATTCATTTCAGAGGGGTAAGTTTTCTGTAAAAGTAAAAATCAGGATTCAATCATCGAAACCGTCTTCAAATCGAACTCAATTAGTAGGTTTTACCATGTCCAAATGCTCCCTTAACCATACAGATTTCGGATGCAAATTGAACAGCTTTATCAAGACACGATTCCCGGTCTTTTTCACATAAATACGCAATAAGAAAAGCAGTAATAAATGCGTCACCGGCTCCAAGTGTATCCACAGGTTGTATCGGTCGTGGGATTTGTTGGTACCAGTTCTCACCCTCCAATAAGAAGGCTTCGTTTGACCCGCGGGATGCCAGAGCAAGTTTACATCCCCCTTTTACTGCATCCTTCAGCAGGCTCTTTGTCGTATCCTCATCCCATTCAGAGCATGAGAAGAAGCCAATATCAACATACTGACAAAGATCTATGGCTCGAGTTCTATCAAAATCATCGGAGAAGTCATAGCTTATTATCGGCTTCATTCCCTTTAGTTGAGGAAGATAAGTATCCATGTAACTGTAAGCGCTTGTATGGATCAGGGCAAAGGATTCCAGGTATGAGTGATCATTTAGTGCAAAGCTCATTGGAACGGATTTGCTCACTCCACCTTTATTGGAAGAAATGAATTTTCTTTCACCATTTTCCACCGTCAAAATCGCCTCACCATTTGGCCCGTCTACCACCAGACAATGGGAAAAGTCAATTCTTTCATTCCTTAATACCGATTGAATGTGATGGGCCTTGCTGTCACTCCCAAAGACACCAAGATAAGCAGCTTCGCATCCTAACATTTTTGCGTAAACAGAGAAGTTAAGACAGTTTCCTCCAGGATAAAAAGTACGAGTGTGTTGGTAATTGTCAGCAACATTATCCCCAATGCCGATTACATGCAGTTCATTTGAGATCATAATCGGATTTAATATTTCACTTTACCCATGTAGCGACGGGTTTCAAGAGGATGATTCCGAATGTTGGCAAGTGCTTGGCGGTATTCAGAGAGTACGCTATAGAAAAGTATCGGATTGAAAAAGTCCACTACCGTCTTTGGTAGGTTTCCCATACCCAGTTCCCTTGCGTCTACAACTTCATATTTCCCTGCATAGTTGTCCAAAAAAGAAAGCACTCTTATATCCAGCGGTCGTGTACGGCCTTCATTGACAAGTACAATGAAGTTGGTATCCTTATCAGTTACCTCGAACGGGCCATGAAAAAATTCACCCGAGTGTATGGAGCTGGCATTCAACCATTGCATCTCCATGAGTGAACAAATCGCGAAACCGTAGGCATGTCCATAGCTTGCACCACTGGATAGTATGTAGAACATGTTTTCTTTTTCATAAGTCTTCGCGAATAATTGTACCCGATCGCCGACTTGTTGACAAGCAGATGATACTATGTCATTTATATCAATAAGCGCCTCATGGAAATCTTTATAATGAGCATATTCTTCCGTATAATGAAGTATTTCAAGACATAGAGCTAATGCAATAGCCATCGGATTGTCTTGAACCAACGAATCTTCACCCCAGTCATAGATGATGTTGATCGTAGCGTGCTTGGCAATTTCAGAAGAGACATTGTTAGTCAATGTAATCGTGAGTGCTCCAGCATTTTGTGCCACTCTGGTTCCTTCTACAAGTTCGGGGGTTTTGCCACTGTGGGAACAAATGATTACCACTGATCTTTTTCCCAATACTCTTGGAGTAGAATGAACAAACTCATTTGCTGTGATCAGGTCTGTTCTTAATTTACGACTTTCACCGGCTAGAAAGTATTTGGCCGAATAAAGGTCTACCAGTGAACCCCCACAGGCTACCAGAAAGACTTCCGAAATATCGGGAAAATCCGTCTTCAACCTATCTACCAATAACTTAGTGTATTCCGAAATTATGCGCATTTAAATCACATTTGATGATAATCCTTTCTGCTTAATAAATGGAAAAGGTCAGAAGCAGAATTATTAAGATCAACAATATTAAAAGAAGCGGCAGAATAAATCGTAACCACTTATCGAAGTCGATTTTGACAATGGCCAGGGCGGGTAAGATCAAACTTGTGGGGTTCACCAGATAAAAGAGACCGTTTCCGAACTGGAAAGCATTAACCACGACTTCCCGACCTATTTCCATTGTGTCAGCCAATGGGGAAAATATGGGCATAGTCAATACGGCCAATCCTGATGAAGACGAAACAAAAAAGGATAAACCCATAAATACGAATAGCATGGAGTTTATGAAAACACCTTTTACCATGTCTTCGGTCAGGGTGCTGGTGTAGAAAAGTATTGAATCACTGATCAATCCATCTTCCATGATAACTGTGACGCCCCGAGCGATTCCTACAATAAAAGCTACTCCTAAAAGATCGCCGGCACCTTTGACAAACTCTTCAATAAATTCTTTTTCTCCTAGTTTTCCGATAACACCAATTATTACGGCCCCCACCAGAAAACAAGCTGTCATTTCTTCAAACCACCAACTATGAGCGGATACTCCCAAAACCATGATCAAAAAACAAGCGCTAAAGACAGCGATTATCAAACGTAGTCTTACGGTGAATTTGGTGGTTCCAGAGGAGACACCAAATAGCTGTGAATGGATTTCCCATTCAGCATAAATTATAGATTTTGACGGATCCAACCTGACTTTTTTGGCATAACGTACGATATAAATGATTGCTACGATGAGACCGCTGATCAACAAGATCAATCGGTCATTCAATCCAGTGGTCCAATTGATTCCTGCGGCATCGGAAGCAATAATTGTTGAAAATGGATTTATGGTAGAGCCCATTGCCCCTATAGCTGAACCAATGAAGATACATGCAAACCCAACCATTGCGTCGTATCCCGCCGCGAGAAATACAGGTATTAGTATCGGATAAAACGCCATCGTTTCTTCGGAGAGTCCAAAAGTTGTTCCCCCCGTGGCGATCAGAATGGTCACTGCCAAGATGAGCATATATTCTCTGCCTTTCAGCACACTTGCAAGCCAGTTGATGCCAGCATCAAATGCCCCAGTCTTATTCATGATGCCAATAAGACCGCCAATGATTAAGATTAGGAAGATTATATCTGCTGCTGCAACTATTCCTTTGACCGGTGATTGCAAGAAAGCTCCAATACCTTGAGGTTGGGGATCTAGTTTTTTGTACGTGCCTGGAATTCCTATTGGTTTGTAGATATCACCATTCTTGAATTTCTCGATAGGGATTTTTACGTTGAGACTATCCAGGACTCCCTGGGTGGCAGATAATTCTACCGTTTTATTTGGGGTCGATTGGATTAGTTTGTTCTTGCCAGCATGGTAGGTAAGACTTTCATATTTGCCAGCAGGAACAATCCAGGTTAGCAAAGTCACAATTGCAGCTACCATGATAAGGATGGTAGGAGCCGATGGAAACCTGGGTTTTTTCATCCGTTTTGCTTTGGAATCCATCCATCTTATCGTAATTAATGTACTAGCGTTGATGGCGATTTGCGCCTGGATTATGTATTTCTGGGACCAACTGGCCGTAGGTAGGTCAAAAGAAATACGAACAACGCTTGTGCCACCAGTACGATAATTTTCGGATTGATTTCCTGGAAGTTAATGAATAGTAGTCCATGCATTGATACATAAATCCATAATAATACGAATCCCCACCTTTCTCTTATTATCACTCCGACCGCGCCTGATACAAGTAGTATCCCCATGCTAACGATGTACATTAGATATCCTATCGATGTAAAATGGAGAATTTGTCGATCAGAGCGAGTATCAATGAACTGAGTAACCTCAAGTACAGCTTCCGACAGATCCGGGAAGTTCAAAATTCCTGATAATTGAGCCAGAAGCGCTCCACCAACACCGATTCGCATAAGTCCGTAGCCTAGAAGTAAAATTGCTAGTCCGAATCCAACTGATTTTTTCATATTAAACCTATTTGAGAATTTGTTTCCCCTAAGGATGAAGTTTGCAGGAGGGGGTTGTAGCCGATAACTAATATTGTTTAATCCTTTCGGACAAAAACCTGATCTATGAACATCACGAACCAATAAAAAACCCCGCTGCCAAACGACAGCGGGGAAGGTCAATACACAAAAAACAATTACTTTATTTTAATCCAAATAACGGGCGTACAAGGGAGATTCTTCGGATAAGGAATTCATATACAGCCAGACAACCGGCAAAAGTGACAACCATGGTACCGAAGAGTTTCCATCCTGCTGCCCATTCGGCAGGGAAAATCCACAAGCTTGCCAGGTACAGAAATACCATGTGCAAGATGTATATCGGATAGGCTCCCTGGCTAAGATATGTCAAAGTTTGACTAGGCTTATTTAGGTATCGAGATGTGAACCCAAATACGCTAAAAATCCAGGTGCAAGATTCCACGGCAATTAGGTAAGCAGGTGCCTGAGCATTAAAATAGTACAGTCTTGTAAGGAACAATCCTATGGCTAGTAAAAGATACATCCATCTGCCCTTTACCAGGATTTTCCAAAAACCATCACCGGCGTACACACCGCAAAAGCCGAATAGGAAGGCTATGCCACCAAGAATGAATCCATGCCAGGTTTGTGCGTACATTTCGAACAATGCCGGTTTCACAAGCACTACCTCCAGCACAAATCCGGCAACGATCAAAATCAAACCAATCGGACTGCTGAAAATTCGCTTTATCCATTCGTGGACCTTTCCATTTTCATTCTCTTTCAGGTAGAAGAAAAGTGGAAGCAAGAGTATTACATAAGCGAAGATGTTACCTAGAAACCATAGGTGCCCCACTCCGGGCTCATAACTAAATGGTAATTCATAATACCTCTGAAGAATCAATACATGAAGCGGAACTATGGCCAGGATCCCGAAGATGAATGGGAGTAGGATCCGACGAGACCGCTCAACTATGAGTTGCCGCCAGTTGCGTCTTCTAATGGCAAAGCTTACTCCCATTCCGGAGACAAAAAACAGAATGGGTATTCGCCACACATTAAGCATGGTAAGAGGAGTCCATAACTTGGGGAGTGTGTCCTGGTTTTGGATAAAACCAATCATTAAGCCCCACGGCTGGAATCCTATAGCGATGTGATAGATCAATAATAATCCAATTGCAATTACCCGTAGCCAGTCTATATCGTATCTTCTTGTTGCCATTTTCCTGTGGATTAATCGTTTATTCTTCTTATTTCAACATTTCGGCCACTACAGGGCGCGCAGTTTCCAGGTAGGAATGATCAATTTTCAATCCCATCGCACCCAGCTGCTGACCCATCAGATCATAGATAGGTTTGACATCTGCGTAAGGAGCCATTAGTGATTCCATAGCCGTAGAACCGAAGTTGTTTCGAATATTTTTGTCTGCTCCATTTTCCAGCAGAATCTGAGTAACTTCTTTTCTGCAGAAGAAGGCAGCAGTGTGTAGAGCAGTGCTACCATCATTATTGGTGAAATTAATATCGGCTCCAGCTTCAAGAAATACCTTTACCATGTCCTGTTTATCCAATAGAGCTGCAAGTATTAAGGGACTTCCACCACCAAACGGATCTTTCTCATCGATATCTGTTCCATATTCGATATGCTGTTTTACTGCTTTCATGTCATTGGCAATCACGGCTGAGTGAATATCCATTGATGGTTTTTTAACCCCCGACTGATTTGTTTCGGAAGAACCGCATGAGGTAAAGACTAGCAGGATTCCGGTGATCAGAGTAAGGCTTAGAACAGTGCTAAATGAAGTGTTTTTCGTTCTCATAATTGAAATGTGTTTTTGTTTTAAATGTTTGATGATGTAAAATTCGGAAGGGTGGTAGTGCAAGGCTTATCACGAATGAGGCCAATAACATCAAGTTTGCGGAAGAGTCATAAATTATGCTGAATGCATATAAATTATGGCGCAAATAGATCTTTAAATCATCGATAACGAGTGTATTACGGGGTTTTTGCTACTTGCACATATTTTGCTCTTTTTTGTGTTAAATCCGTGCTGAGTATTGGGTATGTCTGAATTAAAAAGCGATGGTTTTCTGGAGGAGCTCAATGAAGTTCTTGGACATCACCTGTCGAATGAGCAATTCGGGGTATCGGAATTGGCATCGGAGTTGGGAATGAGTCGATCCAATCTTCTCCGAAAAATTAAGAAGCTCACAAACCTCTCTGCCAGTCAGTATATCCGACAGATTCGGTTACAGCACGCCATGAAGCTGCTCAGTGAGACTTCCATGAATGTTTCCGAGATATCCTTCAAAGTGGGGTTCGGAAGTACATCCTACTTCATTAAATGCTTTAGGGAGCACTATGGACATCCACCTGGTGAAGTTGGAAAAAGAGAGGAGGAAACTGAGCTTGACCGGGGCAGTAGTGCAGTATATAAATGGTACTGGCTTGCTATTCCTGTTGTGGTGTTTGCTCTGTTCCTTGGTTGGTGGTTTTTGCGGGAAAAAGAACCAGAAGTTCCTTTGGAAAAAAGTATTGCTGTATTGCCATTCAAAAACGATAGTAATGACTCCAGCAATGTGTACTTCATTAATGGGGTAATGGAATCAATTTTGACCCATCTTCAACGCATCGAGGACTTAAGTGTAATCAGCCGAACATCAGTAGAAAAGTATCGATATACCGACCTGACTATACCAGAAATCGCAAAAGAGTTGAACGTAAGCTACTTTGTGGAAGGTAGTGGCCAGAAAGCAGGGGATCAGATCCAGCTCTACATCCAGCTTATCGAAGCTTCAGGTGACCGTCACCTATGGGCCGAGCAATATCGTCGAAAGCTGGAGGATATTTTCAACATTCAGCAGGAGGTTGCCAAATCCATCGCCGACAACATCGAGGTGGTTATCCAACCCGTAGCAATCGAACAGATCGAAAAAGTCCCGACGGAGAGCCTCGTGGCATGGGATCACTACCTCAAAGGAATGGAACTTTTCATGCAACAAAAGAGCGAAACCACAATTCAGGCCATAAAGTGGTTTAAAATGGCAATTGATGAGGATCCAGATTTTTCAAGTGCATACGCAATGACGGCCGTCGCGTATCATTACCTGGATGTCTTTACCACTGATAGGCAGTATTCCATGGAGGTTAGTGATTTTGCAGATAAGGCCCTTTTGTTAGATCCAAAATCGTCACTTTCACTTGTAGCGAAAGCTACATTCTACATGTACGAGGGTAATTATTCGTTAGCAGTTCCATACCTTGAGCGAGCCCTTCAGTTCAATCCGAATGATGCAGATGTATTAAATATTCTGGGTGATATCTATGCTCGATATATTCCGAACACGCAAAAATACCTTGAATATGCCCTAAAAGGACTAAAACTTGACTTGGGTAGAGATTCCACTGAAGTTAGTTTCATCTATATGCATGTAGCCAATGCATTCGCCCAGACCGGTTTTGTAAAGGAATCACTTCATTATATTGACAGAGCCATCGAGATGGCGCCTGGAAATCGCTATGCACCCTATATCAAGGCTTATATTCTCTATGCTAATAATAAAGACATGGAGGAGACGAAGAAAGTACTGATGGGGGAGTTGGAGAAAGATCCAACACGGCTGGACATTATGCAGGAAGTTGCAAAGATTTTCTATTTCCAGAGGAATTTTGAAGTTGCACATTACTACTACGAAAAATATAACCGGATTTGTGACAGTCTGAAGTTGGATATTTATCCACACGAAAACGGTAAGATTGCCCTGACCTATGAAAAAATCGGTGATACTAAAATGGCATCAGTATACAGTAAGAAGTTTCGTGATTTTGCGATGAACGACGTTTCCCTTTATAGTCCATTAAATAAATGTGAGTATTATTCTCTAATTGGAGACAAGGAACTGGCCTTGAAAGAATTTAGGAATTTTGAAGAAGCACATGATTTTCAATATTGGATTGTGCTTTTTCTTGATCGAGACCCAATTCTGGACCCAATAATCAACACCCAGGAATTTAAGACCTCCCTGAACAAAGTCATGGCCAATTTTTGGGAGGATCATGAAAACATCAAGAGCCGGTTGCAGGAAGAAGGTGTACTTTAATTCATGTATTCTTTTCCATTTTTAGTATTAGGGAGGCAACAGTGTTACGCTGATATGAACATGACTGCCATACAGATATTGCTACATCCGAAGTGATTGCCTTATTCATTCATCAGAAACGAAAACCCAGTTTTACACCTGCTATATTCCAACTCTGGAAACGAAACTGCAAAGGAGCTACTTCAATGGCAAAGTTGAAGTTTTCGGGGCCGATATAATGAATTCCAAGAGGTACATAGGGAAGAAAATCAAGCCCAACATTTGGGAATATCGGTCGGGCAGCGGAAACACCGGTGTAAGGAGTTAAACGTCGGTTGGCATCTTCACCCAAAAAATGATATCGTACTCCTGCATGAATACCAATATAGCCAATGCCTCCTTCGAGATTAATATTTGGGTTCAGGAAATGATCATATGAGATAGATCCCACTGCATTTGGACCCATTGCATACAGGTTGATTGCCTGCGGATAACTCGTTCTTGGATTTTGTGCAAGAGCAATAAAGGAAGAGATAGTGAATATGATGCAGCAAACGAGCTTTTTCATCTTAAAATCGAACGATTAGTGAAACCTGCAGGTTGCGGCCTGCTCCAGATATTCCGGAACTAAAGGGCCGGTATCGTTGATCGGTCAGGTTTTCTAAACCAGCGGATAAATTTATCTTCTCGCTTAGTGAGTATTGAGAATTGAAATTTATTATGTACCATGCCGGTGAGTAGTTGTTACCGTTTGAATCTTTTGCATAGATCTCGTCCTTAGATTGCTCTGAAACAGGCAAATCATTGAAAGATCTTTTTCCTTGATACTGTGACAGAAGTTGCAACCTGAGTCTTCCGTTTCTGTAATCGAGTCTACTAATTCCAAATATTGGCGCGGCGTGTCGGGCTGTTCCGGTTGATCCATTATCCAATTCTTCTGTCCCTTCCTGGAAATTAAGGTCCGAGGAAAAAGAAAATCCCTTACCAAGTCCGATTTCGAAACCGGCTTGCAGGCCGTAAACATTGGTGACAGCCGCATTCTGAACAGCCTGGACGTTGCTTAGTTCACCGAGATAAGTAATTTCTGTGAATCCGTTCAAACTAAAGTCACGCCGAACAAGAGAGTTTTGTAACGACGTGTAGAATGCTGTCACATCAATTTTTGCCTTTTGTCCAAATACCCGGGCCAATCCAATATCCATGTTATAGGCGTATTCCGCCCGTAAATCTGGATTTGGAACGGTTACCGATCCGGGTTCACTATCGAAGATTTTGCCGATGTCATCAACGTTAGGAGCTCGGAAAGCAGTCCCCAAATTGGTTGAGAAAACCCAAACTTCATTGGGTCGGTAGACCATTCCTATACTACCAGTAAGCGCCTGTTTACTTATTTCCGCAGTTTCAAAGGGCAGAGGAAAAAAATCAAGGTTATTTCTAAAGTCAGCCGATAAACCAAATTGAGCCAGGCGAAGACCGCCTTGAAGGATTACCTTCTCCGTTACACGGAAATCATTATTGATGTAAAAGGCAAGAGAGTTCCAGATTGCATCGGGATATCTAGAGTCTCCAAAAGCAACTATTCCTGTTTGGATATCCTCAATATTACCCGTGGATTCTACATCATTTCTTACCCACTCTACCCCGTAGAAGAACTGGTGTCTTTTTGAGATCCTTTTCGAAAAATCAATATTTAGCGAATAGGCATCCACTTCTTCTAACTGAGTGGATTCTTGAGGATTATTCAATAATCTGCTTATTCTGCTTTCTTCAAAATTCTGGATTGCAAATCGAATATTAAGTTTGTCATATAGTTTGTTGGTAGCGGAATAAGTCATAGATAAGTTATTCATCATCCATGCTTGAGGGCCATAATTCCAAACTGAATACCTGGCTGTACCGTTACTTGAACGGTTATGTCGATCGTAACGACCGTACTCGGAAGTTCTGGAATAATGGAATCCATAATTGAACTCCAGGTTCTTCGTAGGTCTGAACCGGACCTTTTGCATGGCATTAAACTGTGAATAAGCAGAAGGTATTTGAAGTAAAGGTTCTTTTTGTTCCACTACTTCATCGGCTGTGTCTCCTGGTTTAACATGAAAGGATTTGATATAGTCATCTGGTCCATTTTTACCCTGCTTCAAATGGCCGTAATTCCATGCACTGAAACTTGTTACTGAAGCCCATTTTTTACCACCTAGATTGATATCGATATGTCCAGTTCTTTCTCTATTGGCAGAAGAATATCGTGTGACCGCTTTACCGCTAACCAATGCCTTGTCATCAATAGAAAGTTGAGGTGTCAATGTTTGAAAACTCATAACTCCTCCAATTGCATCACTTCCATAAATGACAGAACCAGGGCCAAACAGAACTTCGGTGTTTTCCGTGGCAAACGGATCCAAATTGATTACATTTTGAATGTTGCCTTCTCTAAAAATGGCTGTGTTCATTCGCACTCCATCAACTGAATATAAAAGTCGATTCGTGGCGAACCCTCGTATCATGGGACTTCCTCCACCCTGTTGACTCTTTTGTACGAAGACCTTCCCGGAAATCCCTAGCAAGTCGGCCGCGGTCTGAGGGTTCTGCAGTTCTATTTCTTGCGTGGATATACTTATGATTTTCGAAGGAATATCATCCGATACCTGTCTCCATCTTGTAGCTGAGACCACGATTTGGTCGAGATTGAGATTCGAACGCTTCATTTCTATTTGAAATGATGCATTTTCCAAATCCTGAAAAGTCAGGACAATAGTCTTATAGCCCAGCTTTCTTGCTTCAATAGATTCAGACCCTTTTAATGACCTAAGGTCAATCTGTCCCCTTGAATTGGAGGATTCGAAAATTGTATAGTTCTCGTTTGTGACAAGAACATGTTCTACCGGATCACCGGTTTCTTTGTCCACGATGATCAGCGTTTGTGAATTTCCTAAATAGGCATAAACAAGCGCCAACCAAAGCAGCAAAAACTTATACATAGAAAAGTTTGGTTTGGTTAGACAACTGGCACTGATGGAACAGTGCAAATTCCGATCCGTTCTAGGCGGATCTTAAAGCATATGGTTAACCAAGATGGAGTGGTGGAGGAGTTGGTGGATCTTCTTTATCCCTGGATAAAAATGCACTATTATATAACTCCCGTTCCGGGTTATCAAGAATATGAGACACTAACTCCCAACTCCAGGGAGAAGGTGAATACAAATTCTGAAGAAAGGTGATCAGTCGCAATTGGTTTGTGTTGCGTTCCTGGTTTGCCCCAAGGATTCCAGCTGTAAGTAAGCTGATTTGACGGGACAGCTTCGTTTCAACTTCGTCTTTCCAGCACCAGTAGGAAATGTAGTCTTCATCAACTTCAATCTCTACTACATCATACATTGTTCCTTGGTATTCGAACTCTGATGAATGTTCCCAATGTAATTCCTTTTCCGCTTCTGACTTAGTAAGTCGGATCAGTGTTAACTGGCTTTTATCCATCCCCTCTATGAGACGTTCTTTAACCTCATGCCTGACTTTAAACCTTTCAACTTGGAATAAGGTAAAGACACCTATAATCGGGACAGTCACAAAGACAATGAGCAATATGGATTGGTATTGACGCTTCAAAACACCAGGTTGAGCCTCAAATTTGGATGAATTTTAGTTCAGAACCTCAACCACCTGTCATATTTCATGCAAGCGGGAATTTCTAATTTCCATCAAGCATTCGGCCTATACCACCTAAAATTGACCCTTCGCCTTTGTCTGAGCCACCGATTTTAGGAGCATGCTGGATTACCCGATCAGCTAACCTGGAGAATGGCAGACTTTGCAGGTAGACTTTCCCTGTCCCCTCTACGGTTGCCAGGAATAATCCTTCACCTCCAAAAAACATTGATTTCAGGTTTCCAGCTCGTTCAATATTGTAATCCAATCCCCTGGTAAAGCCTACGATACAACCAGTATCGATCAGAAGGGACTCATTGTTTAGTTCTCGCTCGACGACAGTACCCCCGGCATGTAGGAAAACAAGCCCATCTCCTCGTAATCTTTGTAGGATAAAACCCTCACCTCCGAAGAATCCGGCTCCAAGTCGCTTGTTAAAAGCGATGGATACTTCTGTCCCTAGTGCAGCGCATAGGAAAGCATCTTTCTGGCAAAGTATTTCACCACCCATCTCGCTGAGATTAATTGGAACGATCTTACCGGGGTAGGGGGCAGCGAAACTCACTTCCTTCTTGCCGTGTCCTTCATTCGTAAAATGGGTCAGGAAAATCGATTCACCCGTAAGAGCCCTTTTTCCAACATCCAGGAGTTTGCCAAAAACACCTTTATCCGGCTGGGACCCATCGCCCATTTTAGCCTCAAATCGGATCTCCCGATCCATCCAGTTCATGGCACCGGCCTCCGCAATAACTGTTTCCCTTGGATCAAGTCCTATGGAAACAATCTGCATGTCGTCTCCATAAATCGTGTAGTCAATTTCGTGTGATTTCATATCCTTTTATTTGATAATCAATTTAGTGATTTATACTTAGGGTTAAGCAATGTCAAGGAGCTGGTGAACCAGAAACGAACGTATCATAAGAATCTATGTGATAGAATCTGAAGGCACCGTTTTTTCGAATGGGAGTCAGTTAGGGTTTCTTGAGTACTCAATGATTTCCTGGTATTCTTTGTACCCTTTTTCTGTCATATACGGAATTAATCCGCTCCAGAGTATATCTAGGGCTGATGGCGAGTTTCTGGCAATACCATGTGTGATCAGTTCCTGCGCGGTCCAGAAGACACTGACCATCCAGATCGTTCGTATGTAATGGTCGTAGTTGATTCCATCTTCTTCCGGTTTCAGTCGTTCTGTCTTAATGTAGTATTGAATCAAGGATTTTGCATCCTTAAACCTCCTGATAGTAATTCGTTTATAGTCTTTGGTAATGGCCGGAAACCGTTCGAAGATGTACTGCAGATTGTGGTAGTAAAAATGATATTTGGCCTGTATTTCACTATAGTTTCTGAAAATTTGTTCAAAATGGTACAGGGTGATATGCCCTTCAGGAACAATATCAATAGATGAGTCTTCCAGCATTTGTTGCTGAATAGCGGCAAGAAGATCTGTTTTCTTAGAAAAGTGGTAGGTAAGATTACCTGGACTCATTCCCAGTGAATCGGCAATATCTTTTACACTAACCTCATGAAATCCTCTTGCATTAAATAGTTGTATGGCCCTATCGAGGATTTCCTGTTTCCTTGTATCCATATGGGAAACAAAGGAAGTCAATTCTGTTAAAATTGATAAACCAAACAGTTGGCATGCATACCAGCCCCTACAGAGGCTAGAACCACAATGTCATCTTCTTTTAAAGAATGAGTGGGTTGAAGACCATCCAATACTTCGTCCAGTAAGGTGGGTATGGTTGCTACGGAAGTGTTACCTGTTTTTTGGAGATTTGTAGGCACTTTTCCGTTCAGTTCCTTGACTTCATTAGATTCAGCAAGTTTTTGCCCTATTGTTTCCAGCATTTTTCCATTGGCCTGATGAAAAAAGAACTTTGAGACCTTTTTGAATGGGATTCTGCAAGATGAAAGACACTCATTTATCACTTCAGGTACGTGACTTACAGCATATTTAAATACGCTTCTTCCGTTCATTCGAATAAATCTCTTGTCTTCATCACCCACTATCGGTTTGCTCATCGTTAGGTATTCGATCTCTTCACCGCAGTCCGAGTGACTTTCATAACCAAGTATTCCCCTGCGTTCCTGTTCCATCACTCCTGCAAGCAAAACTGCTCCTGCAGCATCTCCAAATAACAGGGAGTCGATATCATTGGGATCCACCACGCCGCTCAACGAATCAACACCAATTACCAATACGGATGACACCACACCATTCTTAATATACTGATGAGCCTGGTCCATGGCTAATAACCATCCCGGGCAACCATAAATCACGTCATAGGCGAAACACTTGGAGTTTTTGATCTTGAGATCGTGTTTGACTTTCGCCGCCATATTTGGCACAAAAAGTCCCTGATTTTCTCCAGCGTGGACATCACCAAAATTGTGGGCAATGATGATCCCACCCAGTTCTTCCTTATCGAATCCAATCTTATCAAGTGCCGCTTCACCGGCTTTGGACGCCATGCTTCGGGTATCCATTTCACCAGCATACCTGCGTTCTTCTATGTGCGTGATCTCTTTCATCTTGCTGATGATGGCATGGGTGGATTTTGGAATCTCATTCCCGGATTTATCGAGAAAAGTATATTCTTCAAAATCCTTGTTTTCCATGACCTTCTCCGGAAGGTAGACGCCGCTGGACTTGATAATCGTGTTTCTAAACATATATCAAATTTAGTATATAAATACTAAAAATACACGTATAAGAAGTTCCAGAAACTAAAATATCCTTAATATCAGTTGTTCATGACCATAATAATTCAAATAGTTGATCGACATTACGGGCGACGCGGTTTTCAGAAGAGGTGTGTCGTTGAACTGATTTCAATATCTTTAAGAGACGTATAAACAAGTAAATGACTAGAAGAGAATTAGTAAAATCATCGGTATTGGCGGGCACGGGATTGGTGATAGGGAGTACCCTTTCTGCAAAGGCAATGTATAAATCCAAGGCAGAACATCAATTTTCCTTTTGCCTGAACACCAGCACAATAATGGAGCAGGATGTGGGATTAGAAAGAGAATTGCAGATTGTTGCAGAAACTGGCTACGATGGAATTGAGATATGGATGAGAACTTTACAAAGGTTTGTAGATGGAGGAGGTAATACAGATTTTCTGAAGAGTAAAGCAACGGACCTTGGAATAGCCATAGAAAACTCAATTGGTTTTGCTCCCTGGATAGTGGAGGATGAAAATGAAAGAAAGAAAGGATTGGAACAAATAAAAAAGGAAATGGATCTGCTGGCAAGGGTGGGATGTAAGCGAATAGCGGCTCCTCCTTTTGGAGCTACAGAATCCGAGAAAATTGAGCTTTCTAAGGTGGCAGAGAGATTTTATCAGGTTTGTGAGCTAGGAAAGGAAATGGGAGTTACTCCGCAGCTTGAGTTATGGGGATTTTCTAATAACCTGAGTCGATTTGGTGAGGCTCTATATGTTTTGGCAGAGTGTGGACACCCGGATGCGATTCTTTTACCGGATGTTTATCATTTACGAAGAGGAGGATCCCCTTTTGAGTCTCTCGATATACTCAATGGTACGCGAATCGAAATGTTTCATATTAATGATTATCCCGGAGATATACCCAGTGATGAATTGACAGATGAAATGCGGGTATTTCCGGGTGATGGTGATGCCCCCATGAATGATATTCTGCAGTCTTTGCACTCTAAAAACAGGGAGATTGTTCTGTCACTAGAAATTTTCAATAGGGATGTATGGAAGATGGATCCGATTGTCGCTGCAAGGTTGGGTCTAGAAAAGATGAAAAATGTAGTAGAAAAAGCTATTTGACCTTCAATTGACTCATGATCCAGGTACTAAGGATCAATTGCCAACAGTACATTGCCTTTCTTCTTCCCGGAATCCGCATACTGTATTCCTTCCTGTATTTCTGTCAAATCGTAACTTCGGTCGAGAAGGGGTTTGAATGCCCCTTTTTCAAGCAGATCTCGGGTGTATTCCAGGCTAGTTCTAGCTATGCCTGGAACTGCTATTTGTACTTTCTTTGATAATACTGGAGCAAACAACGAGAGAAAGATATTTTGATTGCCGGGTCCTAGTTCGGAGGAAATGTATTTGCCCCCTGAATTAAACAGGTGTTTACATTTGCCGAAACTGCTTTTGCCCACAGCATCAAATACGTGATCGTATCTTTCATTATCCGTCGTGAAATCCTCAGAGAGGTAGTTGTACACTTTATGAGCACCCCTCTCCACTATCCATTTCCTTTGAGCATCTTCTGCAACCACAGTAACAGTTGCTCCTTCGTGTATAAGAAACTGAAAACAGGCAGAACCAATGGCACCTGTTCCTCCAATCAAGAGAATTTTAGATCCGGACTCTAAAGAGACTTTATTGATGAAATTGAAAGCATAATGTGCCCCTTCGGCACTAGCAGCTGCCTCCTGAAAGGAGATAGACTCAGGAATAGTGAGTATGGCTTTTCCTGCTTTAATCGTTAGATACTCGGCATGCGATCCCAAGGTTCCGCTGTCGTCGAATCCAAAAACCCTATCTCCTGGCTTCAAGTCATCCACTTCATCACCTACTTTTTCCACTATTCCAGCGAAATCCGTTCCCGAAATGTGATGTTTGGGTTTGGGAAACCCATAAATCAGTCGAATGAACCAGGGTCTACCGAAGATGATGCCACAGTCTGTACGATTAATGGTCGTGTACTTAACCTTCACAAGAACTTCGTCCGGAGCAGGCTCAGGCTTTTGTAACTGTTCAACTGAAAGAACTTCAACGTTCTCCGGTGAACCGTATCGATGAAAAGTGATGGCCTTCATGGTCATTCAATTCGCTTATTCAACTTCACTGGGTTACGATTTCTTCGCACCCTCATGTTAATGAGCTCCACGCCAAGTGAAAAGAACACGGCGAAATAGATATAACCTTTTGGGACATGATAATGGAAGGCATCGATGACCAGCATGAACCCAATTAGAATGAGGAATGATAAAGCAAGAATTTCAAGGGTTGGGTGTTGGCTGATGAAATCGCTTATGGACTTCGCGAAAACCATCATAATGCCGATGGAGATGACAACTGCGATGATCATCAGGATTACCTGCTCAGTCAATCCGATGGCTGTGAGGATGCTATCGAAAGAGAAAATCAGGTCAAGGAGAATAATCTGTAGGATAACATTTAAGAAAGACTTGGCCTGTTTTCCACTTTCATGGGTAGCTTCACCTTCCATTTTATGTCCCACTTCCAGGGTTGACTTCAGTACCAGGAAAATACCACCAGCTAATAATATCAAGTCCCTTCCACTTGCTTCCCACGTAAACAATGTGAACAAGGGCTCTTTAAATCCAATCACCCAGGTGATTCCCAGAAGTAAGCAGATTCGAGCAATTAGTGCCAGGGCAAGGCCTAAGTTTCGTGCCTTTGGTTGTTGGTCTTTGGGAAGTTTATTAGATACAATTGAAATGAAGATAATGTTGTCGATACCCAAAACCACCTCCAGAAATGTTAAGGTGAGTAAAGCGATCCAGTTTTCGGGTTGCATGAATATTTCCATGCAACAAATGTGGGCAATTCCTATTCCAAATCCTCTTCAATTAGGATCCCCATTTTCCCCATCTGATAATCCCTCATGGCCTTTAAGATTTCTGTTTCGCTGTTCATAACGAAAGGACCTTGCTGAACTACTTTTTCGTTGATAGGGGCTCCTGATAAAACCAGGAACTGACTTTTATCTGATAGTTTAAGCCCAATTTCATTTCCCTCAATATCAAAAACGACTAGATGTTCTTTGTCGACTAAACCGTAGCCATCTATCGAAAGACTGCCACCGATGACATATAAACAGGAGTTGTAACCGCTAGGTACACTAATGGTTTGTTGTGCTTGCTGTCCTTCACCCCAGATGATCAGCAGCTCGGATTGGGTGTTTATTGGGCTACTTAGATCTCCATAATTTCCAGCAACCAGTTTTAGACTAACATCCTCATTGGAAGAGATCATTGGCATTTGATGAGCCGATAAATATTGATATTCAGGGGGTAGCATCTTCTTATCGGAAGGACTATTTATCCACAGTTGGATCATTTCCTGACGACCATGTTTATCTACAATTTCTTCCGATGGTCTTTCGCTATGGATGATGCCGGCACCTGCATGCATCCATTGAACATCACCCTCTTTAGCGACCTGGCTGTTGCCACGACTATCTCGGTGGTGAATCTCACCTTCCACAACGAATGTCACCGGTGAGAACCCCCGGTGCGGATGTGGTCCAACACCTTGTATTCCGGCAGGCCTGTCTCTTAAAGGTTTAATCCTGGCGTGATGTAACAGTAAGAATGGATCAACCTGTTCTACCTTTTGCGTGGGAAGGGGCTGTTTGATGGGAATTCCTCCCATGTCAATAGTTTCTGCAGGTAATAGCGAAGCTACTTTCTTATTTACCATAATTGTAAAGGGTATTTCATGATACTTTACTGGTCAATACCCAACAGCTGCACCTTGACCGGATCTGGCGTCAGCATGACCTTCATATCGGCCCTCTTCCTCGTTCCATATGATGCCCATTAAAACACCCAATTGCTCGACTGGATACAAAGTATGTCCCATTTCTTCCAGACTTTTACGGGTGTCCGGTGACATTAAGTCCTTTTCAAAATACATCCTATCAGGTAGCCACTGATGGTGAATTTTCATTACCTCAATTGCACGCTCAATATTCATTTCGTAGGCCAGTACGTTGAGTACAGTTTGAAACACCGTGTTTATGATTGTTCTCCCACCTGGGCTTCCAATTACCAGGTAGGGTTTACCGTCTTTTGCTACAATTGTGGGAGTCATGCTAGAAAGCATTCGCTTCTCAGGAGCTATCAAGTTAGGTGGAGTACCTATCTGTCCCCTTGAAGTAGTTACTCCTGGCATTGGATTGAAGTCGCCCATTTCATTATTGAAAATGAACCCTAATTCTTTCGCAACCAACCTGGAACCAAAGCTATGCTCAAGGGTGTACGTCAGGGACACTGCGTTTCCGTCTTTGTCAATCACGGAGAAGTGAGTGGTGTTACTCCCAGTACCATACAATTGTCCAAATTTACTGGAGTCGCTCGGAGAAGCCTTTTCAAGATCAATTCCATCGAAAAGCAGTTTGGCATATTTCTTATCGGTAAGGCGGTTAAGGGGTATATTTTCATTGAAATCCGGGTCTCCAAGGTGTTCGGCACGATCTGCAAATGCTCGTCTCATCGTCTCAGTGACAATATGTACGTACTCCTTAGAATTAAATTCAACGCTATCGAAGTTTACGTTTTCCATCATATTCAGCATTTGAATCAAAGCAGTTCCTCCTGAACTTGGGGGTGGCATACTGTAAATATCATAGTCAAGAAATTGCCCCTGAACGGGCTTTCTCTCAATAGCCTCGTAGGCTGCCAAATCTTCTTCCGTTATAATTCCTCCGTTTTGCTCCATGAATTTGGCAATTTTCCTGGCTACCTCGCCTGTGTAAAAACCATCTTTTCCATTATCCCTAATTTGGGTCAAAGTATATCCCAGTTGTGGTTGATACCAGGTTGATCCGGGTTCAACGATTGAGTAAGATTCATCTCGGAAATATTCATCCATCATTGGAAACTTATCTTTCATCCTCTCATAATACTTTGCGGCCTCGTACAAAGTCCAGTTCATTTCAAATCCTCCATTTGCCAGCTGGATAGCAGGTTCCACTAATTCTGACCAGGATAAAGAACCATACTTCTGATGTGCATAGAAAAGACCGGCAACGGTTCCGGGGACGCCAATAGCTTTGGCGGTGAATCGATTGATCTCAGGAATAACTTCACCATTCTCATCGAGGTACATGTTCGGAGATGCTGCAATCGGTGCTTTTTCACGAAAGTCGATGGTCGTTGGATCTCCTTCAACGGGATGGTAGACAATGAATCCACCCCCACCGATATTCCCCGCAGAAGGGTGAGTGACAGCAAGGGCAAATGCGGTTGCTACCGCAGCATCTATTGAATTGCCACCATTCTGAAGCACTTCCACACCAACACCAGAGGCGATATCACTGGTGGATACGACCATCCCGTTACGAGCATACTCCTGGCATACCACAAGATTGCAAATAGCTAGAGTTATGACCCAGGTGAAAAGATATTTCATGATAGAAGAGATTAGAATGTCAGATATGATTTGATCCCAAGATATTCATTCACTTTCGGATATCGAAAAGATTTACTGCGATATGCTACTCGTATTACTGACTTTGAATGAAGCTGATTAACACGGTATTTTGTGCTAAGTTTTGTCATAAAAATCACCAGGTAAAATCCTGAAATTAGGGCTGGAAATCACCTGAAGGGCAGTAATGCCAGCATATGGGAAGAATCAATATTCCGTGTATTCTGGTGTATTTTTCATGGTGATGAATATTAGGAATTTAGTATAATAGTAGAATAAAAATCAACTAGTAAAATGAGTATCGGAAATATTTCAAAGTCGCAACTCAATGCGATGGTATTTCTTCGTATCCTTATAGGGTGGCATTTCATGTACGAGGGAGTGATTAAAATGTATCAACCTTCCTGGACATCGAAAGGGTATCTTTTAAGTGCTGAAGGCTGGTTCAGTGGAATTTTTGCCTGGCTAGCGAGTGACAGTCTTATTGGAATGGTCGATTTTCTGAATATGTTTGGCCTGATGGTAGTAGGAATTGCCCTGATCTTCGGAGTATGGGAACGTCTTGGGGCCGTATTCGGTATCGCCTTGCTGATCATGTATTATCTGGCAAGACCTCCATTCCCGGGATTATCTGAAGTAGGAACGGAAGGAAGCTATTTCATTGTGAATAAGAACCTCATCGAGATGGCTGCCTTATGGGTCCTCTACTTGTTCCCATCCGGAGCATATTTCGGCATAGGTCGCTTAATGGAAAAGAAACAATCAACTTCAACAGTAACTAATTAATAGTCATGACAGAAGAAGAAAAAAATAACCTGGGCAATTGGTCCAGGAGAGATTGGTTAAAAGGAATTGCAGCGGTACCAATCACAGGTACTCTTTGGTGGGCAGGGGCTACCAAAGCTACTTCCAGGAAGAACCAAAGGAATGCAATATTGGAAACACTCAATATCAATGCATCTCCACCACCACCAAGTGGATCTATGGAAGGCGATCCTATTCGATTGGGAATTATTGGTTTTGGAATTCGTGGCCCGCAGCTCTGTAGAGCTATTGGTTTTGCTACGAAATCATGGTTGGAAAGCATGGAAGCCGCGCAACGTGAGAATCCAAATGATCAGCGCTTAACGACTTTCCTTGAACAGGAGGATCTGAATGTACAGATTACTGCGGTTTGTGATGTATTTGATGCACATGCAAGGGAAGCGGTGGAAAGCTTCACTACTGATGATATTAAAGTGAAGAGCTACAAATACCATGAAGACTTGTTGGCGGATAATAATGTAGATGGGGTGATCATTGCTACTCCTGACCATTGGCATGCACCAATAGCGATGGATGCTCTCCGTGCAGGTAAGCACGTGTATGTTGAAAAACCGATGACTCATAACATCAAGGAGACCTATGATCTCCGGGATGCTGTAGTATCTTCTGGCAAAGTATTTCAGGTCGGACACCAACATCGGCAAACCCAGAGCTTCCTCACAGCACAGGACGTAATTCAAAAGAATATTCTTGGACATGTTTCATTAATTACGGCTAACACAAACCGAAATAGTGACAACGGGGCGTGGCAGTATACGATTCACCCTGAGGCAAATCCTCAGACAATAGATTGGGATCGATTTATTGGCAACGCGCCAATGACAGACTTCAATACTGAACATTTCTTCCGATGGAGAAAATGGTGGGCTTATGGTTCCGGGTTAAGCGGAGATTTAATGTCTCACGACTATGATCGAATCAATTGTGTATTGAAAATGGGTATCCCTAAATCAGTCACAGCCTCTGGTGGTATCTATACCCACAGAGACGGTCGAAACGTGCCGGACGTAATGCAAGTCAATATGGATTTTCCTGATTTTACTACCGGTACAAGCCAGGAATCAGGTAAGGAGAAAGGGATGACAATGGTATATAGTGCCACCCTTGGTAACCAGTTTTCAAGAGGAACCACATTGATGGGCCACGACGCCACGATGGAGCTTGGTAATAGTCTAACGATTTACCCGGATCAACGGTCTACACGATTTGCTGAAATGTTGGAATCGGGTCAGATTAATTCCAACCTGCCGATCTATCAGTATGATCCTGCTTCTAGTGGTTTAGATGGAGTTACATCCGCCACTGCTAAATATTTTGCAGATAAGGGACTACTTTGGACTTATCGTGATGGTAGGCGGGTTGATTCCACTCATTTGCATTTAAGAGAATGGTTGAGTTGTATCCGAAACGGTGGTACACCTAGTTGTGATATTGTTGCTGGATTTGAAGAAGCGATTACTTCTCACATGGGAGGTATTTCTTACAAATTGGGCCGACGAATCGATTGGGATGAGGAGAAAGGTGAAATAGTACCAGTAGAGGGATATGACCTTGATGAGGTATTGTTGGTAAACGAAGAAAAAGTGGCCTGACCAAACACTTTTTTGGTTGAAGGTTTACATATAATTCGAAAGGCCGGTGATTTCACCGGCTTTTTTAATAGGAACGATCATGAAATACAGAACACTAGGTAAAACCGGTTTAGAAATCTCTGAGATAAGTCTCGGTACGTGGCAGGTTGGAGGTACATGGGGAAGCGATTTCAACCACGATGGAGCGGAGAAGATTGTCAACCACGCAATAGACGCAGGGATCAATTTCATAGATACTGCGGACGTCTATGAAAATGGTTTGAGTGAAAAAGTGGTTGGTAAAGTAGTGAGGTCCAGAGAAGAGAATGTCTATGTGGCAACCAAATGCGGTAGACAAATCCAGCCGCATGTGAATGAAGGTTATCAATCAGATGTATTGGTGAAATATATTGAAGACAGCCTAAGAAACACCGGGCTTGATAGATTGGATCTAATTCAACTTCACTGTCCACCGACAGAAGTTTACTATCGACCAGAGATTTTTGCCATGCTAGACCGGCTGCAACAAGAAGGAAAAATCAGAAGTTATGGTGTGAGTGTAGAGAAGGTAGAGGAGGCAATAAAGGCTATCGAATACCCGGGAGTGGCGACTGTGCAGATTATATTTAATATTTTCCGACAACGGCCGAGTGACTTGTTCTTCAAGTTGGCGAAGGAACGTAATGTAGGTATCATCGCAAGAGTTCCACTTGCTAGTGGATTACTCACAGGAAAGTTTAGTCTGGAATCCACATTTTCGAAAGACGACCATCGGAGTTTCAACAGAAATGGGGAGGTATTTGACAAGGGAGAAACCTTTTCCGGGATTGATTATGAGACCGGTTTGGGATTAGTTAAACAACTATCAAAGAGCTTTCCGAATAGAAAATTGACACATCTTGCCTTAAGATGGATTTTGGAATTTCAGGAAGTGAGTTGCGTGATTCCGGGAGCCTCTAAGCCGGAACAATTACAGGATAATCTCGAGGCTTTGAATGAAGAGGCTCTGGATGAACAGGAGATGGAGATTATATCCCAATTATATCAAGACCGTGTGCGCCCAGTAGTCCATCATTTATGGTAGGCTGTAATTAGGCGGTCTTAGGAGGATCGGGTTTTATCTGAACGAATTGGAACTCCTGAACAAGTTCTTCGAATAGTTTTTTATTCTTGGATCCGGCTTTGGTTAATTCGGGTTCCTTTGAAGCTTCAGATTCTTTGTTGTTATTTAGCGCCTGGGCAATAAGGTCCTGTGAGTAATCGTAAATGCTCCAACGCCCTTTTTTGTACTCCAATGCGGTTAGGTTTTCCACCCAGTCACCGGAGTTAAGGTATACTACACTTTTTCCCTCTTTGTTTTGCAACGTCTTCATTTCCGGATGGTGTATGTGACCACATACTACATAATCAAAGTTATTGTCCATGGCAATTTCGGCCGCAGTCTGCTCGAAATCGTTGATAAAGCTGACGGCTTGCTTTACGCTGTTCTTGATTTTTTTGGAAAGCGATATTCTACCCTTTCCCATCAGATTACTGGTCCAGTTGACAAGGGTATTAATCATGATAAGTAGATCATACCCCCATCCACCAAGCTTTGCTAACCATTTTGAGTTTTTCATGGTTACATCAAACACATCACCGTGGAAAATCCAGGCTTTCTTGTCATTGAGATCCAGTACCAGTTTGTTAACAATTTCAAACCCACCCAATTGAAAGCCTTGAAATTTCCTGAGCATTTCATCATGATTGCCAGTGATGTAATACACCTTTTTCCCCTTACTCAACATCGAGCTCAAGTATCGAACCACCTTCATGTGAGATTTCGGAAAATATCTTTTATTGAACTGCCAAATATCAATAATGTCACCGTTGAGGACCAGAACTTTTGGATCCACCGTCTTTAAATAGGAAAGTAACTCTTTCGCTCTGCATCCAAATGTTCCCAAATGGACATCCGACAAAATCAGCACATCGATTTTTCTTTTTTTCTTGCTCATGTGAGTATCGTTTTATGCACCTGTACTAAGGTCACCACTGGTGAAGATTCTTTTTCCAATAAATACTTGAAGAGATACCGTTTTTTAAAAGAGAGGGAACCAGCCTGTGTTAAAGGTTTATCCTTTAATTTCAACAATCTCGGGTCCCAAGTGACAGTTCGGCTTACTATCAATTTATTGAAGGTTATACAAAAGTAGCCGCTGAGTATTAGGTATTAATTAGGTGTGGATTAGCAAAAAATGAAATTGAGGGGTGATTATTTGATACTAAAAAATACAAGATGACAGATTTCTTAACATACAGCTAAAAAAAGACCCGGGTTAAACCGGGTCTTTTCGTAGGTTGTTTGTTGTTAGTCGAGGCCTATCATAACGAATGGTCCCCAGTATATAGGATCCCTGTATTCGTTTCGAATTTCTTTTTTTGCCTCAATAAATGCTTGGCGCTTATTTCCTGATTCGATCCATTTGCGATAGAACTTGACCATCAGTTGCTGAGTGGCTTCATCCGAAACTTTGAATAAACTCATTATAATTGTTTTAGCTCCGGCTACTAAAAACGCACGTTGCAAACCATAAACACCCTCACCAGCCTGAATCTCTCCAAGCCCTGTCTCACAAGCTGAAAGTACAACCAGGTCCGTCTGGTCCAGATTTAAGCTCATCGCTTCGTAAGCAGTGAGAATCCCATTGTCCACGTTGTAGTTATACTTTGTTTCATTCAAGATGTCTCCAGCACCGGTAAGCAATAACCCAGATTTTAATAAAGGATTTTCATATAAGTAGTTCTCATTAAGCTCAGCATCCATAGCGGAAGCTTCCAAAGACTCAGTCTGGAAAAATCCATGCGTCGCCACGTGGAAAATTCTAGGATTAACAATTTGCTTAATCTTGTCTTCCTCTGCCTGCAATTCAGTATACTCTTGGATTTCCCAACCTTTTCTATCAAGGTAATCCTTCAATTCTGCTATTTCTCGCTCAGTACCAGGTAATTGACTGATCACTTCGACATTCTCTCGGGATAAACCTGATTCAGGTACCGGTTGTCCGGGAATAGTCTCTACATAGAATGTCGGGTTTCCAAACATGGTAGCCACCTGCTCGTCAGAGATAACAGTAGTTTTTACCTGGTTCATGTACAGATCTTTTGTATTACTAACCAGAATAATATTTGAGTTGTCCAAAACGTATTTTCCAGCTTCAATAACTGGGATCGCTTCAAGGTTGATTTGGTTATAGACGCCATCAGGTGAAACATAAAGGGTAGACACCGTACCGATTTCCCTTATGATCGGGCTCCAATACGCATTATAGGAGTTGATATCCCTAATTCCGTATTTGATACTATTTCGGTAATAGTTCAAATACTTATGTTCCAGTTCATAACCATTGTCCAATAAGATCATTCCTGGTTTTGCACGTTTATCCCCTGATATGTAGAGAAGAGCATATTTTACCGAGTCGGTGAAATCATGGTCGAATACTCTAAATCGGACCATTTCTATCGCTACTTCGTTTTCATTGAGAACCTCTCGGATATTCTCCCAGGTAATTGCTTTTTTATCATAACCCTGGCTGAATAGTTCCGATTTCACACTAAGGTCTTTTTCAAGAAGTTCAACTTCCTGTGACAGTTGTGATCGGTTAATACCCGTCTGCGTTAGCTGCTCTTCTGACATGGAGAGAGCAGCGGTGAGCATTTCCTTCTTGGCCACCCATTGTCTGTATGAGTCTTTTAATTCTTCATCCGTACTACTCAATATTCGCTGTCTGATCTTAATGGATGTATTGAGAAGAAGTGCTTTAGTCAGAAGTGCATTGTTATACAGTTCACCAATGTAACGGTCATTATTGTTCTTATCTACAATTAACGTGTTGTAGAATTCGTAATCTGTCTTAATTGTGTTCCAGAATTTCGCTTTCTCCCTCTCAGAAAGTGCTGGGAAATACTCTTGGATAAAAGACTTATATTTTTCCAACACTTCTTCCATCTGGTCCTGGGACTTTCTCCAGTCTCCTTGCATGTAGTATGTCTTACTCAGTTTAGACTGAACCTTTACGTACTCAGGATGACTGTCGTTGAAGAACCTGTTGTACTTCTTCTTGGCATCTTCATACATATTCTCGGCGTCACCATATTCTTTCTGTCGGTAGTATATATCTCCTTTCAGATAGTCTATGGTTGCGGCATTCAGATTATTTCTTCTTCCAATTTTCTTTTTCCAGATTGCTCCTGCTCGATCCAGTTGCGAAAAGGCCAACTCATATTGACCATAGGCGATATTGGAGATCGCTTCGTTCTTCAGGATCTCGGCATAGGTCGGATTGGAATCTCCAAGTCGACTTTTTATAACATCCTCAGCTTCGGCGAATAAAGTAGTTACCTGCGCCTGAGGATCGTTCTTGTAATACTTTACCAAAGCCAACTGTGAAACGGTTTTACCCACATCGACGTGAAGATTACCAAATTGGTTTTTCTGTATTTCAACAGCCCTTGCCAGAAGTTGTTCGGCTTTATCAAAATCTCCAATGGTTGTATAAATTCTGGCTAACAGAACCATTGAAGGTACCACTTTGGTAGATTCTGATCCGAAAATTCTCAAGGTTATATCGTTTGCTCTTCTGGCCATTTGCTCCGCCTCGGAGTATTCCCCCTTTGTAAGTTTCAGTCTACCATTGGTGACCAAGGTTTTGTTGAGGTGACGACTTGATCTACCAAAGTCGTTGGTTTTTTCACGCAATGATTTATTAAGAATGTTTTCGGCCTCATTCAATCGACCGATGTAGATGTATAACTCGGCCAGAGCATCCTGATAATCTAGAGTAGTGGACTCGATTGTCAGAGCTCCTTTGCTTTTCATATCATCTGATTCTCCGATGTAGTCTTCAGCTTCATCATAATCTCCTTTTATAGCCGAAAGAGAAGCCTGGGTGATGTAGGACACTGATAATGCCGTATAAGCCTCTTCATTGTCTGTTTCATCAAAAATTTCTATTGCGTCATTGAGGTTCTTTTCTGCATCTTCATACCGACCAATATTGATTTGAAGGCGTGCGATTTTATCAAGCGCTTTTCCATACTCGATATCTTTATTATCGTACTTTTTCCTAGCGGCTAGAAGAGCTAAATCCAAAGTCTCACCAGCTAGATCGTATTGATCAGTTTCCTCATAATAAGTTGCCAGGTGATACAGAATATCCAGGTACATGATGTGTCCATCTGTAATCTCCGGATCCACAATATTGGCAAAGCTATTTTCATAAGTCTCCTTTACTTCTTCAAACTTGTCGGAGTAATCAACATAATAGTTGGCTAGTTTGATTTTGGAGAGGTGATAACTAGGAGCGTCCTCGCCGTATATCTCCTTTTTGATATCCAGTACTCTTGTTTGGTATGCCTCTGTGTTTTTGTGCTCACCTGAAAGAAGTGCTACATCACTAACAAAATCCAGTAGTTCTATCCTGATTTCATGATTTTCAGGAATAACCGGGTTGCTGAGGAGTTTGTTTAGTTTGTCTTCGAGGGTGGAGATGTTTTCATCTTCCAAACGGAAGTAGATGTTTCTGACGTCTTCTGCAATGGTGTGCACACTGTTTTTCGGGAATAGCTTCTTAACAGTGGCTTTGAACTCGTTATCCACAATTTTGAGCTTACCATAAAGTTTTACAGAATATAAAGCGGCCATTAAGTCCGTTTTAATTTCCATAATAACCATGTGAGAAGTCTCGTACCTTCGTGTTGCCTGCAGATATGATTTCTCGAAAAGCCTGCTTAAGGCTTCAATATCCAGACCGTTTTCCTGTAGAAGTTTAGCATTTAAGTAGCTGCTTTTTGCATATGTGATGTGTGCTTTACCCAGATTATCGTCAATCCAATTGGTGGTATAGATAAATGCTGAGTCACTGCGCAAATAATCACCCATTAACCTTAGGGCATTTGCTTTCATGATTAGCATATCGGCAAATTGAGCCTGGATAGGTTCTTTCTCACGCTTAGGTGTGGATGCAATTTTCGCTCGAAAAAAATCGGTTTGTTTGTCCACTAAGGTTACTGCGTCACTGTAGAATCCTCTGCCAACCAGGATTTGTGCCTCCTGGACATCTAATTCCACTGCTTGTTCCTCCAAAACCCCAGCTTCTTCAAAAGCCATTCGTGCGCTCTGGACATATTCGTTGGCGAGATTGAAATGACCGTATTGAATCATTACCTGGGCAGCTTCTTTCAATAGATATCCGTATTCGACTGGATTCTCTTTGTTCAGCTGCTCGTTTAATTCAACGGCGGTAGCAATCGGTTCCAGAACGACGTTGTAGACACCCAGTGCGGTATTGATTTTTGCTTCCTGAACAAGGGCGAGTGCGTATATATTGGTCTGCGTACCAAGCTTCTTGACTACCTTTTTCTTCAGTTTGGCTATGGTTTTTCCGGCAGTTTCGTAGTCACCGGTCTCATATGCCTCCTCGGCCTTAACAAAAAACTTATCCCATTTTTGGGCTTGAACAGTGGTTGGGGTGATCAATAATGACGCAAGTGTCAGAATCAAGCAAGTATTCTTAATCAAATTCATTTTTTCACAGCATTTAGAGAATAAAGTTAGGAAAATGAGGCTATTGACTCATCAAGTTTTTCAATATTTCTGATGCGGCCTCAGGTATTCGGGTACCGGGTCCAAAAATTGATAAAACACCCGCTTTTCTCAGGGATTCATAATCCTTTTCCGGGATAACTCCGCCTGCCACCACCCGTATGGATGATCGTCCAATTGCTTCGAGCTCCTCGATTAGTTTCGGAATAAGGGTTTTGTGTCCTCCGGCAAGAGTAGAGATCCCGATCAGGTGAACATCATTTTCAGCTGCCTGCATGGCTACTTCACCTGGTGTTTGAAAGAGCGGGCCAATATCCACATCAAACCCGAGATCGGCAAAAGTGGTTGCCACCACCCTAGCACCGCGGTCATGACCATCCTGACCCATTTTCGCGATTAGGATTCTTGGCCGACGTCCTTCTTGCTCCAGGAATTCCTCAGTGAGTGTTTTTGATTCTTCGAAATCATTGTCACTTGCATTTTCCCTGGCATAAATACCAGTTTGCATTTTTGTGGAAGCTTGATGTCGCCCAAAGGATTTTTCCATTGCCATTGAAATCTCACCAAGAGTGGCTCTATTCCTTGCCGCTTCTACAGCTAATTCAAGAAGATTACCCTCTTCGGATTCAGCACAAAGGTACAATTGGTTTAATGCCTCTTCTATTTTTTTGCTATCCCTGGATTTCTTTATCATTTCAATTGACTGGGTCTGCTCCAATCGAATTTTTTCATCATCAATGTCCAGAATATCAAAAAGGGTTGATTCTTCTGTCTGATATTTATTCACTCCAACTACCACTTTCTTTCCTGAATCGATCTGAGCCTGTTTAATTGCGGCAGATTCTTCTATCTTAAGTTTTGGAAAGCCTTTCTCAATTGCTTTTTCCATCCCACCTAATTTGTCGATTTCTTCTATAAGGTTCCAGGCTTTTTGAATTAGTTCTTCGGTACGTTTTTCAATTAGCATACTACCACCAAATGGATCCACTACCTTGACCAGGTCTGTTTCTTTTTGTAGAAAGAGCTGTGTATTTCTGGCGATTTCGGCGGAAAAATCTGTAGGCAGTGCAATTGCCTCATCCAAAGCATTAGTATGAAGAGATTGGGTATGACCAATAATCGCTGCCATGGCCTCAATTGTGGTTCTGGCAACATTATTATAAGGATCCTGTGCGGTTAGGCTGTAACCAGAAGTCTGACAATGGGTTCTTAAAGCCATTGACTTTGGGTTTGTAGGGTTGTATGATTTAACAATCTTGGCCCAAAGCACCCTGCCGGCTCTAAGTTTAGCAACCTCAGTAATGAAATCCATCCCGATTCCCCAAAAGAAAGATAATCGAGGTGCTAGTTTATCAATGGCTATTCCTGCCTTTAATCCGGATTGCAGGTAAGCAATTCCATCCGCCAGGGTAAAGGCGAGTTCGACTTCGGCCGTAGCACCTGCTTCATGCATATGATAGCCAGAGATGCTTATAGAATTGAATCTTGGCATGTGAGTGGAAGTGTATCGGAAAATATCTGATACAATTCTCATTGAAGGTTTCGGAGGATAGATGTAGGTATTTCGAACCATGAACTCTTTTAGAATATCATTCTGTATAGTTCCGGTTAGCGCTTCCGGTGGCACTCCCTGTTCTTCAGCTGCTACTATATAGAAAGCCAAGATCGGGATTACGGCGCCATTCATGGTCATCGAAACACTCATTTCATCAAGAGGAATTCCATCAAACAAGAGCTTCATATCTTCCACAGTGTCAATGGCTACCCCTGCTTTTCCAACATCGCCCTGTACTCGAGGATGATCCGAATCATAACCTCTATGGGTTGGTAAATCAAAAGCGACAGAGAGGCCTTTCTGACCGGCCGCCAGATTTTTCCTGTAGAATTCATTGCTGGCTTTTGCATTTGAAAAGCCAGCATATTGTCGAATGGTCCAAGGGCGAGAGGCATACATAGACGGGTAGGGGCCTCTCAGGAAGGGTGGAATCCCTGAGGAAAACCCATCCTGAATAAAAGATCTCGGCAAGCTATCATCTTCTAAATGTGTCAATTCCTCATAGCTTTTCTTACTTTCAGTATGTCCCCACCACTGACGCGCAAATAGATCCGTGTAGGTATCCAGGAAATAGGATCCGGAAATAGGATCGGACTGAAACACCATGTCCGATTCCTCTCGAAGTAGATTGGCAATGTTTCGAAAGAGGTGATTGACGGATTTCCTTTTTTCACCATTACCGGTAAGGATACTCAGGTAATCAACTCCTCCTAACAATGCAGAAAGCGCACCCACTGTGCAAGTAATGAGATCGGAGGACATATCCTCTTTTGCTGAAACTAAACCATGAATTTTTATTTGTGGGATAACGGGATTTGCTACTGACTGACCACAGAGCGAAATAAATAGCCGGAGAGCACGAATCCGGGCAATTTCCAATAGGAAATCAGATCCAATTTCAACCTGAATGACATATGATTTATTGGCACCAGAACCTAAAGAGATCAGTTCGAAGATTTTCCTGGCGTCGATTCCAAAAGACAGACTAGAAGACAATGACGAATTCTTATTATCACCTGGAACTTCCTCCGGAATAAAACCATCCAATGGGTCAATATTTATTTGCTGCAGATAGTCCAGGTAAGCGTTGCCGTTTGTTGGCGAACCAGCCAGGCCGATACTACAATGTTCAGGATGTATCGATTGTAAAAGGCGCTCAAAATCAACCTTGGAATGAGTTTCGAAGACCACACCGTCCGCTCCTGAAGACAGGGCATCAAGTGCCAGATCATTACTTTCCGATTCATTTTCCACGATTAACCACTGCAAGTATTTCCATTGCGGGAATCTGATATTTGAAAGAAGTTTACTAACATATGAAACTTTGTTTCTGTCACTTTCATCGTAGTAGATACTCAGGGTGTTACCAAGAGGATCACTCCAGTTGATAAGGTCTTCATCGACAAGTTTTTGCCAATCTTGTTTGGTGATTCCCTTAAACTCATTAAAATCCATATAAGGTCAAGATATTGTTTAAAGTTAGCGTAATATTCATATGTCAAATGATGAACAGCATGAAAAACTCAAATTGTATTTTTCGAAGAAAATAAAATCAAAATGGGGCATTCCAAAGAATTCAATTGGATTAGGAAAAGTGATTTATAAAATCATTTTTTTGTTAACTTTTTTTCTTCCAATTTTGGTGTCCCCTTTTCGGAAAAATCCGGGACGGTAAGGAATCTAAACCACCAAATATTCGATCTAAATGCACGAACAAGTATGGGCAAAATGCCTTTCTTTTATAAAAGAACGCATTCCAGAGCAAAGTTTCAGTACCTGGTTTCTGCCCATTGTTCCAGTAAGACTTGAAGATCAAGCCCTTACAATACAGGTGCCCAGTCAGTTCTTTTACGAATGGCTGGAAGAGAATTATGTTCATCTGCTTCATGAAGCTATTAAGGCGGAAATCGGCCCTGAAGGCAGATTGGAATATTCTGTTGTGGTCGATAAAGGTAGCGAGAGCAATCAACCATTGACTGTGAATGTAACCGGAAACCCAAGCGGATTTAATAAAAACAGGGTTAACGGCTTTGATCAGTATAAGAATCCCAGGTTCATTCAGGAACTTGCCAGTGACTCTAACCTCAATCCCACTTACAAATTCGAAAACTATATTGAAGGGGATTGCAACAGGCTTGCTCGTTCGGCCGGATATGCTGTAGCCCAAAAACCTGGAGTGACATCTTTTAATCCACTAATGATTTACGGAGGAGTTGGATTAGGTAAAACGCATCTTATCCAGGCCATTGGAAATGAGATTAAAAGCAACCATCCGGACAAGTACGTTTTTTATGTGGCGTCTGAAAAATTTACCAATCAATTCATCGACGCACTTAAAAATAACAGCATCCAGGAGTTCATTGCATATTACAGGAACGTAGATGTACTTATGTTGGATGATGTTCAGTTCTTGAAAGACAAGGAAAAAACCCAAGAGATCTTTTTTCACATTTTTAATCATTTACATCAAAACGGGAAGCAGATCATTATGACTTCCGACTGTCCTCCAAAAGATCTTCAAGGATTACAGGAACGTCTGGTTTCCAGATTTAAGTGGGGATTAACAGCTGATTTGACACAACCTGACTTTGAGACCCGTATTGCCATTATTCAGAAGAAGATGCAGGCGGATGGAATTAGCATTCCGGATCAGGTGATCGAATACCTGGCTTACAGTGTTGATACCAACATTCGTGAATTGGAGGGTGTAATCATCTCTCTTATTGCGCATGCCTCCTTGGCGAAGGAGGAGGTTAACCTGGAACTTGCGAAAAGCATCCTGCAAAATATTGTTACGGAAATTGATTCAGAGGTGGGGATCGACTTCATTCAGAAAACAGTCTCCGAATACTTCAATGTGCAACTTGATGATCTGAGAGCTAAGACCAGGAAGAAAGAAATAGTGATTGCTCGACAGGTTGCCATGTATTTCTCAAAGGACTACACCAATCATTCTTTAAAATCTATTGGTTACCATTTTGGTGGTAGAGATCATAGTACCGTCATACATGCCGTTCAGTCTGTGAATGATATGATCGATACAAATGCGAAGTTCCGATACTCAATTGATGAGTTGAAGAAAAAGCTTAAGATGAGGATTGCCTGATCTATCTTATATAATAAGAATAATAAACCTTCCTTCCGCTGTCATTAATTCCGTAGATTTCTAACCGACCACGGATTTTACTCAGTATTTCAGTGAGTTCCTCCGGAGTGTCGATTGGTCGCCTGTTGATCGCTGTTATGATAAAACCCTCGGGTAAGTCAAATTGGGCGAAATATCCGGAATTACTGATGTCTACCACTTTTACTCCATTCTCTATCCGGAGCAAGTCTCTTTCCACTTTGGGAACGATCTCGAATTCTGCGCCGAAGAAGTCAGAATAATATACCTCCCTGGTGATTACTCCGGTTCCGCCTTCCCTGTTTAGCAAGGTCATCGACTTGTTTAGAGTTTTTCCACCACGATTTACTTCAAGTATCACTTCATCTCCTGGGTAGAGGTTGGCAAGATATTCTTCAATTTGGGCTTTTCCTTCTACCGGGAATTCATTGACAGATTTTATGACATCCCCTTCCTTCAGTCCCGCCTGGGCCGCAGCTCCATCATTAGTTATGTTACCCACTATTACCCCATTAAAATCTTCTAATGCCAATCGCTCCGCAAGTTCTCCATCAATTTCCACGAAGTCCGCCCCGGTAAATACTTTCTGCACCTCTCCGTACTTAATAATGTCATTGAAGACTTTTTTCACTATGTCAACAGGAACGGCAAACCCGTATCCGGCATAGCTACCTGTCCTGGATAGAATGGCTGTGTTAATTCCGACTAGATGTCCGTTTTGGTCAACCAGGGCACCGCCACTATTTCCCGGGTTAATTGCCGCATCGGTTTGAATGAAGGATTCTATTGGAAATTTGTCTTTTAATATGTTGATGTTTCTTCCTTTGGCACTAACGATTCCGGCCGTAACTGTGGAAGTCAGATTAAATGGATTGCCCACCGCAAGTACCCATTCTCCGACATTTACGTCCGCTGATTTTCCCAAAGGAATTGGCTTGAGGTTTTCAGCGGAAATCTTGAGTACAGCAATATCGGTGCTTGGATCTCGGCCGACCAACTCTGCTTCATAATCCTGTTTGTTCCAATGTACTTTTATTTTATCAGCGTCATCAATTACATGGTTGTTCGTTACAATGTATCCGTCGTCGGAAAAAATCACTCCACTTCCGCTTCCTTGACGTTGAGAAGAACGACCATCAAAAAACCAATCGAATACGGTTCCTGTTCGGTATTCGTATTCGGACAAAGTAGTAATAAAAACGACACTGTTTGTGCTGACTTCTGAAGCGAGCACAAAATCGGGGTTCTCAGCAATGCTTCTTACAGTTGGAATGTCGAAGCGATCAAATTCATCAGAAACTTCCTGTGCCTGTTCGGCGAACCTGTTGGAATTGTCCGATACGTAGACCTCCGGTTTCAATACGATCAACCCTACGTACAGTCCGAGAAAACCTGAAAGGAAACCGATTAAAGCAGTAAAAACTGTTCTTCTCATAATTTTGATTTTGTCTCTCTCCCTTTTCTAATACTTAACCCAGCTAAATTTGTTGCAATTCCATATTTAGCTCAAAAAAATTAACCTATTTTCACAGCTATGGGTATCCGAGGTGTATTAAGCAAACCGTTGGCAAAGTTGATTGTTTCTGAACAAAAAAAATGGTCAAATGATCCCGGTTTCTATCAATCCCGTATACTTTCTTCCATAGTGAAGAAAGCAGGAAAGACTGCCTTCGGCTATGACCATGGCTTCCAGGATATTAAGAGTCATAAAGATTTTGCAAACCATGTGCCCGTGAGGGACTATGAGGGATTGACACCGTATGTCAATAGAATAACCAAGGGGGAATCGGACATTTTGTGGCCTGGAAAACCTGCTTATTTTGCGAAAACATCAGGGACCACCTCCGGGACAAAATATATCCCAATCACCAAAGACTCCGTACCCAATCATATAAATAGTGCAAGGAATGCATTGTTGTCTTACGTATACCATTCCGGGAAGAGTTCATTTCTCGATGGTAAGTTGATTTTCCTTTCAGGAAGTCCGACCTTGACCGAAACAGCCGGTATCGCAACAGGTCGTTTATCAGGTATAGTAAATCACCATGTCCCGGGATACTTAAGAACCAATCAAATGCCTTCGTACGAAACCAACTGCATTGAAGATTGGGAAATGAAGGTTGATCGTATCGTGGAGGAAACTACGAATCAGGATATGACGCTGATCTCCGGTATACCCCCATGGGTACAAATGTATTTTGACCGTCTTGTTGCTACTCAGAATAAGCCTATAAAAGATATTTTTCCAAATTTCTCGCTATTTGTATACGGTGGAGTAAACTTTGAACCTTATCGAGCGAAACTATTTGAGACCATCGGCAAAACGGTAGATTCAGTGGAAACCTATCCGGCGTCGGAGGGTTTTATTGCCTATCAGGATGAACCGGATAACCACGGACTTTTGTTGCTTGTGAATTCAGGTATATTTTTCGAGTTTATCCCCGCCGATGAATATTTCAACGACAATCCTACGCGACTGACTGTAGATGAAGTCGAGCTGGATACAAACTATGCTGTGATCATTAATAGTAATGCTGGACTTTGGGGATACTCAATTGGGGATACGGTGAAGTTTGTGAGTATGAATCCCCATCGAATAATTGTTACTGGTAGAATAAAACACTTTATCAGTGCTTTTGGAGAACATGTGATTGGTGAGGAGGTAGAGAAGGCAATGAGGATCACCTGCGAAAAATTTCAGGAAGTTGAGTTGGTGGAGTTCACTGTTGCCCCTAATGTGTCCCCTGACGAAGGATTGCCTCACCATGAGTGGTTTATTGAGTTTGCAAGAAAACCAAACGCACCAGAAGATTTCACAAAAGAGTTAAATTCGCAACTCCAAAATTTAAATACCTATTACGACGATTTAATTACTGGCGCGGTACTGAGCACGTTGAGAGTTCGTTCACTTAAGCCCAATTCTTTCATTAACTATATGAAATCCATTGGAAAGCTTGGGGGGCAAAACAAGGTCCCGCGTTTAAGTAATGATCGAAAGATAGCAGATGAATTACTTTCCTTCGTGATTGATTAACCCACCGTGAAAAACGTTGCAATTCTTGGTTCAACGGGTTCAATTGGAACCCAAGCGCTCGAGGTAATCGAAAACCACCCGGATAAATTCCAGGTTGAGGTCATTACAGCGAATAATAATTGGGAACGCTTAATGGATCAAGCCATTCGGTACAATCCCAATGTGGTTGTCATATCAAATGAAGCCCACTATGATCGATTAAACCAGGAACTTGCCAGCAAAGGGATCAAAGTGTATGCCGGAGATGAGGCTCTATCATCGGTCGTTCAGATGGATACGGTAGATATCGTGCTAACAGCACTTGTGGGTTATTCCGGTCTAATTCCTACGATTAAGGCCATCGAAGCGAGTAAACCAATTGCCCTTGCAAACAAAGAAACTCTAGTTGTGGCTGGGGAAATTGTGACCGCTCTTGCTGGCGAAAAGGGAGTGAATATCTATCCTGTTGATTCCGAGCATTCAGCAATCTTTCAATGCTTGGCAGGGGAATTTCACAATCCTATTGAAAAAATTATTTTAACAGCTTCAGGTGGACCGTTTAGAGGTAAAACCCGTAAGTATCTAGAAGGGGTGACAGTGAAAGATGCCTTGAATCATCCTAATTGGGATATGGGTGCTAAAATCACCATTGATTCTGCTTCACTCATGAATAAGGGACTTGAAGTGATAGAGGCACGATGGCTGTTTAATCTACCCCTGGAAAAGATCGATGTAGTGGTTCATCCACAGTCTATCATCCATTCAATGGTGCAATTCGAGGACGGATCCATAAAGGCTCAAATGGGGCTTCCGGATATGAAGTTGCCTATCCAATATGCACTGGCATATCCTGACAGAATCAAGTCTGATTTTCCTCGATTTGACTTTGCTTCGTACCCTTCTCTAACATTTGAGCAACCCGACATGGGAACCTTTCGTAATTTAGCATTGGCATTTGAAGCAATAAAGCGAGGTGGAAATCTACCTTGTATACTTAATGCTGCAAATGAGATTGCAGTTGAGGAATTTTTAAAGGAAAAAATTAGTTTCCTAGCTATATCTGACATCATTGAGAAGTCCATGGAAAAGGTCTCGTACCTCTCAAAACCCGGACTCCAGGATTATATTGAAACAGATAAGGAAACCAGAAAAATAGCAAGAGAATTTATTAGTTGATGGAAGGATTGATAATGACAATACAGCTCCTGTTGGGGCTTTCTATATTAGTGGGACTACACGAATTGGGTCACTTACTTGCGGCAAAGGCATTTGGAATGCGCGTCGAGAAGTATTCAATTGGATTCCCACCTAAGATCTGGGGAAAACAATTTGGTGAAACCGAGTACTCCATAGGTGCTATACCTCTAGGGGGATTTGTAAAAATCAGTGGAATGATCGATGAATCTCTTGACGTTAAAACGCTGGGAGCCGAACCTGAGCCATGGGAATTCCGTGCAAAACCTGCCTGGCAGAGACTCATAGTAATGATGGGGGGGATTATCGTCAATGTGATCACGGGGATTATTGTATTTATATTCCTTACTTTCTCACAAGGCGAAACCTACATTTCCAAGGACGAGCTTAACAAGCACGGAATTGTTGCACATGAGCTGGGTGAAATGATTGGATTTCAAACCGGAGACAGGATTGTGAACATAAACGGCGAGGACTTTGAAAAGTATTCTGACCTGATCAGTGCCGAAGTACTTCTCAGTGACAATGGGTTCTATACAGTAGAGAGAGGATCGGAACGACTGACTTTGACGATCCCCGCGGATTTCATAGATAATTTTTCTGACAGGGATCGATCCAGTCCTTTCATCACGTTTCGACGACCATTTAAGGTAGCCGACGTAATGCCAGGAAGCCCGGCGGAAGAAGGTGGGTTACAATCAGGAGATCGTTTTGTGAAGATATTTGACACCCAGATGAATTACTTCGATGAAATCACAGGAGCACTTGATACGCTGAGGGGTGGTGAAGTTGTGGCAACGATTGATAGAGAGGGTTCATTAATCGAGAAAACCTTCCGTGTGACGGACGAAGGAACCATTGGATTCAGAATCGAAGATTTGGTGGAATACTCTTCCAGAGACTATGGTTTTGGAGAAAGTGTGTCAAAAGGTTCCGCGCAGGCATTTAATGTGGTATGGTATAACCTATTGGCATTCAAAAAGATGTTTGCTGGAGAAGTATCAGCTTCAAAATCGCTTTCTGGACCTATTGGTATTGCAAAATTTTTCGGAGGCAGCTGGGACTGGGTGAATTTCTGGAGGATAACAGGATTGCTATCAATGGTTCTGGCATTTATGAATTTCTTACCAATTCCAGCATTAGATGGAGGTCATGTAATGTTTCTTACCTGGGAAATTGTCACAGGCAGAAAACCTTCAGATAAGTTTCTTGAAAACGCTCAAAAAGTTGGAATGGTATTGCTGCTTGGAATCATGAGCTATGCCATCTTCAATGACATCATAAAACTTTTTTAATTGCCAAACCCGTCATCGGGTTTCATCGGGGCATCAAGAGCGGGTCGGTAGATCTCGAACTCCACCCGCCTATTAACGGCTTTGTCTTCTTCGGTAATCTCCTCAACAATAGGCTGAGAACTGCCGTATCCCTCGTATTCCACACGGCTGGGATGGACACCAGCGAAAATCACGATGTAGTCCCGAATACTTTGTGCCCTTTGCTTGGACAATTGTAGGTTGAATTCCTCAGATCCAAATGAATCGGTGTGTCCTGAAATACGAAGTTGAAAGAGGGGATTATCGTACATGAAATTGACGATTTTATTGAGATCCGCGTACATGCTGATCTTCAGTTCAGACTGTCCCACATCGAATTCTATACTTTCAAATTTCACCTTAGCCGCTAGAGGTTCGGTCATGTTTAAAAGATTCATCGGTCCATCAAGGAAGAAAGCGCGCTCTATTCTGAAGAAATCATCACCGGAAATCACCAGCAGATAGTTACGTTGGTCTATCAATTCAAATTCGAAAGTACCATCCGGATTTAAATACCTGGGAGCAACTTCTAATCCTTCATCTAGGTCAATTATGGAAACGATCCCCTTAAAGGGAGCACCAGTAATATTGTCTGTCAATGAACCTGTCAGCTCGGTTGTAGCCATAGGTTGGGCCTCCATTGGCAGTGGAAAGGAATAAAGGTCAAGCTTGGTAAGGTCCTGGGAATTGGATCTGGAGTAAAAAAGGTTTTCGCTCTCTTTGTCGATAGTGAAATAGAATTCACTACCCCTTCCGTTTACAAGTGGTCCAATATTATGAGGTTCACTCCAGCTGTCATTAACGAAATAGGATTTGTAAATGTCGAATTCACCAAAGGTGTACAACTGGCCATTCGAGGAAAAATACAGAACTTGAAAAACAGGATGAAAAAATGGACTGACTTCATTATTTCGGGTATTTACAATTGGCCCAAGATTTTTCGCTGGTACCCACTCGCCGTTTTTGTCTTTGTATGAATAATAAATGTCGGACAGACCAAACCCACCCAGACGATCAGAAGCAAAAAACATCGTGTCTTCTGTGTGATTGAGTGATGGGTGAGAGTCCCAACTGAGGCTATTAATATTTACTCCAAGATTTTTTATTTCACCCCATGTGCTATCCGGTTGCAAATGCGCAGAGAAAAGATCGCAATCGCCGTAGCACATTTGACAGTCGCATCGTGAAAAATATAGTGTCTTTCCATCTCGAGAAAGGTAACCAGATCCTTCGTTGTAGGGAGAGTTGATCCGTCCAAGTGGAACGGCTTTTGACCACATCCCGTACTCATCCTTCCTTGAAATAAAAAGGTCCTCATTTGGACGTCTCGTAATGGTAAGATCCATCTCATTCCTCTTAGAAGTGAAAAGCAGAATGTCACTTCCGTAGTTTAGGGTTGGACCGTAGTCGGCTCGTCTACTGTTAATAGCCGTTCCCATGTTAAGTAACACGCTTCTTGGTGGCTGAATAGTATCAATCAGTTTTCTGTATTCAACTAGTTCGTAATAGTACTCCAATGGGACGTACTGCTCTGCTTGTTGAGTATTTAGTGAATCGTAGTAGATTTCAATTTCCTTGATATCAATACCCTGATGGTGATGCCTGAGAACCAGTCGATACAACGAAATAGCCGTTTCGGGGTCACCAAATAGCTCCTCTAGTTTAGCGAGTCTCCAAATCAGTTTGGTGTCCTTGTAAAAGTTTTGAATACCAAATCGGCTAACATAATCTTTCAGTGCCAGGTATAGATTTTCCCAGTCTTCCTGCCTTTCAAGTTCCTGAATGTATCGGAGTTTAGCTGCATTGAAATATTCAAGCTGATTGTTGATATTCTTGAAATCGTAGATGTTCAAGACAATATTGGATGGTAAAGTATCGGTATTGACCTGAATCTCTTTCTTTCTACGCTGACCTATTGCCGAAAACTGTGAAAGCAGACAGACTACGAACCCAAGTACCAAGAAAAACCTTCCCATATCAGACGAATAGTCAGTAACTAGTTTACAAAATTTAAAGTTAATACGAATTAAACGACAATTATGCATTTGGCACGGCTATTGAATTATATACACTCACGCTTGAGAAATGCATATTTCTTCAGTGATACTGTCATTTTGACATAAAACCTTATATGTTCAGAAATAAAACGAATCCCTCGGAATATTTATTTTCAAATGGCTCTGAAGAGGTCATTCAACTGGTAACCACTGACGGAGGCCCGGAGTTGAATAAGGAAAATCTTCCGGATGAACTGCCAATACTTCCGGTGAAGAACACTGTACTTTTCCCAGGTGTGGTTTTACCCATTACCATTGGCAGGGATAAATCTGTTTCCTTAGTCAAAAAAGCCTACAGCTCTGATCGAATTATCGGAGTGACTGCACAGAAAAATATTAAGGTGGAAGAGCCTGGTATTGATGACATTTATTCGATTGGTACCATTGCCAGGATATTGAAATTGCTCGTTTTACCCGATGGTAACACAACGGTAATCATTCAAGGCCAAAGTAAATTCAGGATTGAGCAGGTTGTCACGGAAGACCCTTACTTGAAGGCTATCTATCAATTACTGGAAGATGAAAATCACGATACCAAGGATGAAGAGGTAAAAGCCATTTCTCAGTCGTTGAAGGATGCGGCATATAAGATCATGAATCTTAATCCTGAAATCCCGAAGGATGCCCAGATTGCGTTGGAAAATATTGAGAGTTATTCTTTCTTAACTCACTTTCTCTCAAGCAACGTAAATGCCGATGTTTCAGAAAAGCAGAAGCTCCTTGAACTGGATGACCCCAGGAAGAGATCTGAAAAACTACTTCAGATGATGTATAAGGACATTCAAATGCTTGAGCTCAAGCAAGAAATTCAAAGTAAGGTCCACACGGATATTGATCAACAACAACGTGATTATTATCTGCGGCAGCAGATGAAGGTTCTGCAGGATGAGTTGGGGCAAGACGGCCCTGATCAGGAGGTAGAGGCTTTAAGGATGAAAGGTGAGGAGAAAAACTGGCCTGAAGAAGTCTACAAGCACTTCAACAAGGAACTTGATAAAATAATGCGAATGAATCCGGCCTCTGCGGAGTATCCGGTGGCAATGAATTATGCTGAGCTCCTTGTTGACCTACCCTGGGGTGAAGTCACCGAGGATAATTTTGATCTAAAGAATGCCAAGAAAATTCTTGATAGGGATCATTACGGACTGGAAAAAGTCAAAGAGCGTGTGCTTGAATACCTTGCTGTTCGAAAGCTCAAAAACGATCTTAAAGGTCCAATACTATGCCTATATGGACCTCCCGGAGTTGGAAAAACATCATTAGGGAAATCTGTTGCAGAAGCACTTGGCCGGAAATATGTTCGAATGTCACTTGGTGGCGTACATGACGAAGCAGAAATAAGGGGACACAGAAAAACCTATATTGGATCAATGCCTGGAAAAGTTATTCAAAATATCAATCGGGCTAAAACTTCAAATCCAGTCTTCATTTTGGACGAAATCGACAAAGTAAGTTCAGATTTTCGTGGTGATCCATCTTCTGCTCTTTTGGAGGTTCTGGATCCTGAGCAAAACAGTACGTTCAAAGACAACTACCTTGAGGTGGATTATGACCTTAGTAAGGTGTTATTTATTGCAACTGCAAACTCATTGGAGACCATCCAACCAGCACTGAGGGATCGAATGGAAATTATTGAGATCACGGGTTATACACAAGAAGAAAAAACTCAGATCGCCCGTAAGCACCTCATTCCAAAGCAACTGGAGGAGCATGGCCTCTCTTCTGATGATTTGAAGTTTGACACAAAGGGTATTCAGAAGATAATAAACGATTATACCCGAGAGTCTGGGGTGAGGAGTCTCGAAAGAAAAGTAGCTGGAGTGATAAGAAATGTCGCCAAATCCATAGCCATGGAGGAGGAATATGAAAAAAGTGTTTCCACTGATGAAGTAAGATCTATTTTGGGACCAGAAGTGTTTGAGAAGGAGACATATGAAAACAACGACATAGCCGGAGTAGCAACGGGTCTTGCATGGACACCTACTGGGGGTCAGATTTTATTTATTGAAAGCAATTTAAGTCGAGGAAAAGGTAAACTTACTTTATCCGGACAGTTGGGTGACGTAATGAAGGAATCCGCAGTTACCGCCTTGAGTTTTCTTAAGTCTAACGCCGACCACCTCGGTATCGATCACAGAATTTTTGAGAATTATGATCTTCACGTGCATGTGCCGGCGGGAGCTATCCCGAAGGACGGTCCTTCCGCGGGTATCACCATGTTAACGTCTCTGGCATCCATATATACCCAACGTAAAATCAGATCAAAGTTGGCAATGACAGGAGAGATCACACTTCGTGGTAAAGTGCTTCCAGTTGGAGGAATTAAAGAAAAGATTTTGGCGGCTAAACGTGCAGGGATCAAAGAGATTATCATGTGTGAAAAAAATCGAAAAGATGTGGAAGAGATCAGTGGGAAATACATCAAAGGTTTAGCCATCCAGTACGTCAATCATGTTGATGAGGTGCTTGAAAAAGCCCTGTTAAAGCAAAAAGTTAAGGAGCCAATAGATTTTATTCTTCCCGAGAAGGTAGAAGAATAATTGTTGAGCAGGAAATAAAGAAATTAGTAATCATGGAGAATTTAACACCCAGACAGATAGTAGAGGAGCTGGATAAATATATCATCGGCCAGGGGGACGCCAAACGGAATGTGGCAATAGCGATGAGAAACAGGTGGAGAAGGATGAATGTTAAGAGTGATATCAAAGGGGATATTGTTCCGAACAATATCCTTCTGATTGGAGCGACAGGTGTAGGTAAAACTGAAATTGCACGACGATTGGCGAAAATTGCTGATGCTCCATTTACTAAGGTTGAGGCCTCAAAATTTACCGAAGTCGGTTATGTGGGTCGGGATGTGGAGAGCATGGTTCGTGATCTGGTGGAACAGTCGATCAATATGGTTCGAATCAAGAAGAAGGAAGAAGTCAAAGAGAAGGCTTCGGATATTGTAGAGGCTCAAATACTTGATGCGTTAATACCTCCCGTTAAGGCTTCCTCAAGAGTGGCTATTGGTGATGAGCCAATTTCGGAAGATCGTGAGCTAAATGAGAAGACACGTGAAAAATTCCGGGAAAAAGTAAAGAATGGCGAACTAGACGATAGAAAAATCGAGATAGAAGTCAAACAACCAGCGAATAATGGAGTTGGTATGATTGGCGGAGGGATGATGGACGAGGCTTCGATGATCAACTTACAGGACATGTTAAACAACATGCTACCGAAGAAATCTAAAAAGAGAAAAGTCACGATTGCCGAGGCCAGGAAAATTTTAATGGATGAAGAAACCTCCAGACTTATCGATATGGATGAGGTTAAGGATGAGGCACTTAGGAAAGCAGCTAACGCTGGTATCATCTTCATCGACGAAATAGACAAAATCGCCGGAGGCCGGGGTGGTAAAGGTGGCCCTGACGTAAGCCGGGAAGGAGTTCAAAGAGATTTACTTCCGATTGTCGAAGGAAGTGCGGTAAATACTAAGTATGGTGTTGTTAATACTGATCACATCCTTTTCATCGCAGCAGGTGCTTTTCACTTCAGTAAGCCTTCGGATATGATTCCCGAACTACAAGGTAGATTCCCGATAAGAGTGGAATTGAATAACCTGACAAAGGAGGATTTTCTACGTATCCTAAAAGAACCGAAGAATGCCTTGACCAAGCAGTATATGGCACTGATTGAAGCAGAAGAAGTTGAATTGACTTTTGAAGAAGATGCCATAGAGGAAATTGCGGAAATGGCTTTCAAGATCAATGAAGAGGTCGAGAATATTGGAGCACGAAGGCTGCACACGGTGATGAGCAAACTTTTGAATGAAATCCTTTTCGACATACCTGATACGATAGGTCCGAATGCAAAAATCGTAGTCAATCGATCAATGGTTCAGGATAAACTTGCAGAACTGGTCAAAGACAAGGATTTAAGTGAGTATATACTCTAAGGACTGGAATTAGCTGTCGGTAACTTCTGATTCATTTAATATCCAATCTTCAGCTTCGTCGATTCTTGTGAAGTGACCAAGTTGAACATCGGAGTTGTTGATCTTTGAGAACCTCTTTACCCCCATGGCCGTGATGATTTGTTGAGGCATCACGAAAGCCATGTACTTTAATCCATTTTCTGCCAAGCTAGGCATCGTCGAACTGGCATACTCATTGTCCTCCTTACTAACAGGACCTTGATTTAAAGAATCCACAAGAAGAGAATGGACATCATATTTGACAGATGACTCTACAATGGAATCAATAGCATGGCGAAAGTTAGAGGAGCGGACAAAGCCGAGATATGAAGCTTTTAATTGCTTTCGATCTGAGTCATAATATAATTTGACCTCCTGGCTTTCAATAATCTGGATCATAACCTTATAATTAGTTTTTCTAAAAGTATGTCCAGACTCTGCAGAAGCTTGGAAATCGTGATATACAAAGTGTCTACAGAGAGAAATTATTAGATTTTACCGATCATGAATTACTTCCAACACCTGTTCAATAGGTAATGCCTCGGCGGTTCGTCCTTGATGTCCTTGAAGTGTAGTGGCGGCGAATAGGGAATTGATGATTGCTTCTTCTGTAGCCTCAATAGTTGCCATGAATAAGGAAGTCATTTCTTCGTTTCGAAGGGTCATCTTTTTTTCCACCTCCTTCTTGGATGAATGAGGAATAAGGTTTTTGCGAAAATTGGAAAATGCGATAACATAATCTCCGCTTCCATTGGAAGCAATTCCTCCCGTTTTTGCCAGTCCTAACATAGCACGTTTTGCCAATCGCTTCAGATTCCTGGCGTCTACAGGTGCGTTCGTCGCTACAACGATCATACAGGAACCATCAGCATCTTCGATTTGATTTCGGAAATAATAGTTATTCAGGATTTCCCCGATTGGAGCCCCATCAATTTGCAGAACGCCACCGAAATTTGATTGGATCAGGACCCCTATGGTGTAACCACCCAATTGCTTAGGTAGTATCCTTGATGAGGTTCCGATTCCGCCCTTGTATCCGAAGGCTCGAGTACCAGTGCCAGCACCTACATTACCTTCCTCAACAAATCCATTTTTTGCCTTGGTAAGTGCATTCATTACATGATTAGTGGTAATACTCATTGCTCGGATATCATTCAGGTACCCATCATTGGTTTCTCCGACTACCGCATTCACCGACCGGACTTCTTCGTTTCCTTCTTTCAATAAAGTGTATTCAATAAGCCCTTGTACCCCAACGGGTACACTTAAGGTGTTCGTTAGGATTATTGGGGTTTCAATGTTTCCTAATTCTTCTACCTGGCTATAACCTGCAAGCTTGCCAAATCCATTGCCAATGTAGATAGCTGCTGGACATTTCCATTGAAAAATATCTTTATCATGGGGGATTATGGCTGTAACACCTGTTCGTATGTCAGTACCTTCAATCAGGGTTTCGTGTCCAACTTTGACACCAGGGACATCGGTAATCGCATTCTGTCCTCCAGGTTTCATTACACCAATCTTTATTCCCAAATCCCTGGGTCTTTTCTGAGTCAATGCTTGAGAAAAAGTCATGACTGTAAACAATAGCAGCATCATTAATTTCCTAATCATATGGCTCTTTTTATTGGCCTGGTCAAGCACGTTGGTCCCCCTTCTCCTTTCAAGCTAATTTCCTTTCCCTGGTACTCCATAACCTGGCATCCTGCAGCTTCCAGACGGGATTTTGTAATTGGATTTCCGGATACCATCAGGCAATTGCTGGGTTCAATGGCCAGCACATTACATCCCATGGTATCAAATTCTTCATCAGGAACTTCAATCAATTCGTAATGCATTTCGAGTAGAAGCTCTCTGAAATGAATCGGTAGTAAAGGAGAATAAACCAGAGCCTTTTTGTGGTCCACTGGGCTTAAAACTGACATGAGATGAAAAACATCTGACGGACCCTTAAAGTGAGGCATTTCGGCGACAACTACCCGTATATTATGTGGTTCTAAATAGGATTTTAATTGACTAATGCCATTCATATTGGTGCGATAGGTATGCCCGACCGCCAGTGTGTGGGAATCCAACCAGGTCACATCACCTCCCTCCAGTGTCCCTGGAGATTTGATTGCCCCCAGAATAGATATATTGTGATCTGTGAAGTATGTCTTTTGACAATCTGGCTCAGGTATTCTCTCCGCTTTACCCATGTTGCACAGAATCATTCCAAAATCAGTTGAGATTGAAGCATCCCGGCAGTAAATGGAATCCATGCTGACACGATCTGTGTCGGGTAGGAAATGGAATTCTGTTCCCGTTTTTGCCAGGATGTCCTCCAGAAATTCGAATTCCAGGGTGGCAGGGTCGAAAAGGGGCGCTTCGTAATAATTTAAGTTCTCCCATTCCTTATCGATAATATCTTGACTCCTATAGGCATCACGAGGACGTTTAATCAGGACAGAAGTAAGTCTTCCTACTTCGCTATGTGCTGTGGTTTTTTCAGACATGCTATCTCTTAATTTGTATCCATATGTAAAGGGGAATTCCAGCAATCAGCGATATGAAGCCCCAGTAAACGATTTCCATTCCCGAACCTGCAATAGCCCAAATCGAGTAGATAAAAGCGATACAAGCAAGAATTACCTTCAACATCACAGCATCAAAAAGTCTCTTTTTAATATATGCAACAACGAGGTAAGACGCTGATGTAAAAAGATAGGCAATCAATGCCGTCATACTGGAAAGTAAAAGGGCGAACTCAAACGCTTTCGCCAATCCTCGAGTATAATTCATCATCATTAGAAGGGAAACAAACACACTGGAAAAAACCACACTGGCTACAGGAACACCTTTTGCGTTTTCTCTTCCAAAAAAAGAAGGGAATAACTTGTCTTTAGCGATCGCGGCTGGTATTTGACCCTGTATCAATATCCATCCATTCAGAGCACCCAAGGTAGATATAACCGCTCCACCAGCAACGATGTATTCGGCTTCAGACCCCCATATTAAGCGGGCGGCGTCTGCAAATGGGGCGGTGGAATTCTGTAGTTCTTCCGCTGGTATAAGTCCCATGAGGACTAGTGTACACAGGAGGTAAATTAATCCAGTAAGTGAAATACCGAAGTAGGTAGCACGGGGAATGGTTCGAGTTGGGTTTTCAACTTCTGACGACGGAATGGTCGCGCACTCAAGTCCCATATAGGCAAAGAAAGTCAATGCACCTGTTGCTGTAATGGCTCTGACATTGCTTATGTCACTAATGTTAAATGGGTGGTAGTTCGTCAAATCGATATAGAAAATGCCAAACAGAACGATGGCGAATAGTGGAGCAATCTTAAGAATGCTGGTGATCAATTGAAAAATTCCGGCTTCGCGAATTCCCCTTGTATTTATCCAGGTAACTAACCACAATAGGGATAAACCCAGTACCGTAGAAAGAAAGAAGTTTTCGTTCAATATTGGAAAGAAAACTCCCAGATAACTAACCAGCGCGACTAGTATTGCCGCGTTGGCGCACCATACAGAAATCCAATATCCCCAGGCAACGAGAAAACCAGCGAAATCTCCCAGTCCCTCCCTGGTATAGGTGTATGGACCGCCGGAGCGACCGGGCAGCATTTTGCTTATTTCAATGAAAACAAAGGCGAGAGCCGCTGCACCAATACCTGAGATTAACCATCCCAAAATGGAAATGGGGCCGTATGAAGCAAGAGTTGCAGGTAATAGAAAAATTCCCGCTCCTATCATATTACCAACCACAAGAGAGGAACTCGTCCAGAATCCTAGTTTTTTTTTGCCCATTATGGTCGGTTGGCTATAAGAGTTAAAAGAGTAATTTTGAAAGATACACAAATAGTCATGACAAATCCTTCCTACTCAATAGATCCAATTATTGAATCGGCTGAGACGTTGCCTGCTTCATTTTATCGTGATCCACACACATTTGAGCAAATCAAAGAAGACATTTTTTACAGAAGTTGGCAATTTGTGGGGGATGATCGGTTAGTTCAACTTCCGGGGCATGTACATCCATTTACGCTGATGGATGGTTTTCTTACGGAACCAATGGTTTTAACCAGGGGAGAAAACAATGAAATATCCTGTCTAAGTAATGTCTGTACACACCGTGGAAATCTTGTGGTGGGTGAATCAGGTAAGAAAAAGAAACTAATATGTGCCTATCACGGAAGAAGGTTTGACTTGAACGGATCCTTTGAATACATGCCGGAGTTTCAGGATGCGAAGGATTTTCCCCGTGAATGTGATAACCTCCATCGATTTTCGCTTGAAAAGTTAGGACCTCTAATTTTTGCTAAGATGGGGGGAGATATAGACTTTGGTAAAATCATCCAGGACATCAGTCACTATATTGGCTTCCTACCACTTGAAGAGTTCATTTATTCCGAACCTCATTCCAAAGATTATCTCGTAAACGCTCATTGGGCATTATATGTAGACAACTACCTGGAAGGTTTTCATATTCCGTTTGTGCATCATGATTTGAACGCGGTATTGGATTATCAGAGTTATGAGACGGTCATTGGAGATCACTTCAATGTTCAGATTGGTGTGGGACAACCGTCAGAGAATCTTTTTGAATTACCTGATGATCATCCTCATTCAGGTCAACCAATAGCTGCTTATTACTTTTGGGTTTTCCCCAACATCATGTTGAATTTTTACCCATGGGGCTTGTCTGTCAATGTGGTTCGTCCACTTTCACTTAATCAGACCAAGGTTTCTTTTCTGACTTATATCTACGACCAGGAGAAATTCGCTCAGGGCGCTACTGAACTCCTGGACAAAGTAGAAAGAGAGGACGAATTTGTGGTCGAGGGAGTACAGAAAGGTGTGAAATCCAGGTACTATCAATCGGGCAGATTTTCACCTCAAAAGGAAAAAGGTGTACATCATTTTCATCAGCTACTAAGTACCTATCTATCCGGTAACTCGACGTAAATGGAGCCTGGTTAGAAATTGAAGTTGTTTGGATCCGGACCCACACGTTGGTTTTTATCAAGCGAATCAATTTGCTTCATATCCTCATCGGTGATTTCAAAATCAAAAACATTAGCGTTTTGTTCAATACGCCCTTTCTTTGAAGATTTGGGTATGGTGATAACTCCCTTTTGTAGGTTCCAGCGAAGCACCAGTTGCGCTACTGATTTGCCGTAGGAATCAGCTAATTCCTTTAGGAGGTCTATTGAGAAAATACCTCCCTGCATCAAAGGAGACCATGCCTCGTATCTGATGTTACTTTCGTTGCAAAAATCAATTAATTCTTGTTGAACAAGTCTTGGATGAAATTCTACCTGGTTGACGGCGGGTATTACTTCGCAATTCTTTTGGATATCTTTTAGGTGGTGGATCATGAAATTACTCACACCAATAGCTTTTACTTTCCCACTTTTATAGATCTCCTCAAGTGCTTTCCACGTTTCAATAAATTTTCCTTTTACTGGCCAATGAACCAGATAAAGATCGATGTATTCCAGGTCAAGATTTTTCATACTCCGATCAAATGCTTTTAACGTGGATTGATATCCCTGATCAGCATTCCAGACCTTACTGGTTACAAATACCTTATCCCGGTCGATTTCAGATGTTCGGACGGCTTCACCAACTCCTTTTTCATTTGCATAAAAGGCTGCGGTATCAATATGCCTATACCCATATTCAAGTGCCCAATGAATGGCATTGATGACTTCTTCTCCTTCTTTCGACTGGTATACTCCTAATCCGAAGTAGGGCATCTCTAATCCATTGTTAAGGGTAAATGTTCCTTGTAAATCTGTTATTCTCATGGCTTAAAACTAGTACTCAGAATTCCATTTTTAAGTATTTATGAACTTATTGGTTGCTTAGGTTGCCCAGAAAGTGGATAGAAAATTAATCACTCGATATACTGCTTGAGTCAAGCCTCCCGCAATAAAAACCCACAATCCAAGGAGCAAGGCCCATACCCATTTTACTGAGAGAAATACTCTAAGAGAAAAGACTGCATATAAAATAGGAATAAGCAAGACGAAGGTAAATAACCATATTCCCCATGCATTAAGGTCAAATTGCTTCGCGATTAGAGATATCAAATTATCAAGAATATCCCCAACACAAATGGAGAGAAGGAAAAGGGTAAAGTAGTGAAAACTGAATATCAATATGTCGTAATAAAAGTGCCTAATCCTGAAAGTAACAGCATATAAAAGCAAGGCTATCAATGGGACGTTCAGAATCATCATTGATTGGGACAAGCTATTTTTCACCCTGTCATACTTCCGGGAATAATCTTCAAGAGTAATGCTTTCCTTTTCCAATTTCTTTTCAACCATGCGGGTTGCAATTTTGCTGTAAGGTTGATAGTGCATTTGGTCATATAAGGTCAAGGAATAATCTGTCAATGGACTTAGAAAAAAATAGATCACATTCACAAAGAGAAACAAAGTCACTGGTGGCAGAAACTTCCTTCGTTTCCCGTCCAGGTACTCGGCGGTCATTCTTCCCGGTTTAAGAACAAGGTATTTAGCACTTATCCAAAAACGGTTGTCAAAGAAGAACATATTACTGGCAAGCTCGGTGAGTAATCGCCAAATAGACCGATCTTCATTTTCGATGGCCTTTTGCCCACAATTTGGACAGAATTTCCCCTGGAAGAGAGTGCCACAATTGAGACATTTTTCGGAATTCAACATAAATCGCAAGTAATACAAAAAATCCTAAAAGCCTTGATCGCAACCACTTACAATCACTATGTTCAACTAGTGTATTTGTCGGCTAATGGAGACAGAGAGTTCCTGTAGATTGCATGCCAAACCCGATAAAAATGAAACGAATACTTCTTCCTTTATTAACCATTGTGCCGATTCTACTGAGTGCACAGGAAAGAATGTTACCTGCGAATGAAACAGTTACCACCACACACCAGGTATCTATCAAAGGTCAATCCGTACCATACAAGGCAACTACAGGAACGCAACCGGTATGGGATGAAGAGGGTAAAGTAATTGCGGCTCTTCATTTCACTTACTACGAGCGATCTGATATAAAGAATCAGTCGAGTCGACCTTTATTTATTTCTTTCAATGGTGGTCCGGGTTCCGGATCAGTTTGGATGCATTTAGCCTATACCGGACCCAAAATACTGAAGGTCGATGACGAGGGATTTCCCATTCAACCTTACGGGGTGAAGGATAATCCAAATTCAATTTTGGATGTGGCAGATATTGTTTTTGTTAATCCGGTAAATACAGGTTATTCCAGGATATTGGATAAGGAGGTTAAACGAGAAACGTTCTTTGGAGTAAATGCAGATATAGAATACCTGGCAGAATGGATAAACACTTTTGTGACTCGTGTTAATCGATGGGAATCTCCGAAATATCTGATTGGCGAGAGTTATGGTACTACCAGGGTATCTGGTTTGGCATTGGAATTACAGAATCGTCAGTGGATGTATTTGAATGGTGTCATATTAGTATCGCCTACATCATTAGGTATAGATCGGGACGGGCCGGTAGGCGCTGCTACAAGAGTTCCGTATTTTACAGCTGCAGCATGGTATCACAATCAATTACCAGCCGAACTCCAGTCAAGGGACCTGGAAGAACTATTGCCAGAGATAGAATCTTATGCAATAAATGAGCTTCTTCCTGTTTTGGCTAAAGGAGGTTTTGTTGATCAATCGGATAGAGAGGAAGCTGCCGAAAAGATGTCAATGTACTCAGGAATATCTACGGAATCCATTTTGCAGCACAACCTGGAAGTTCCAACCCGATTTTTTTGGAAAGAGCTGCTTCGGGAGGAAGGATATACCGTCGGCAGACTAGATTCTCGTTACAAGGGAATCGATAGGACCGTGGCAGGAACCAGGCCTGACTTTAATTCTGAACTTACTTCCTGGTTGCATTCATTTACGCCAGCCATAAACTACTACTACGCTAATGTGCTAAATTATAAGACTGATATAAAGTACAACATGTTTGGTCCGGTTAGACCCTGGGATAGATCCGGAGACAATACAGGTGAAAATTTAAGGCAGGCAATGGCTCAGAATCCATATCTTAACGTGATGATCCAATCGGGTTACTATGACGGTGCAACGCAATATTTTGACGCCAAGTATACGATGTGGCAATTAGATCCAAGTGGTAGAATGAAGGATCGATTATCGTTTAAAGGTTACCGATCGGGACATATGATGTATCTGAGAAATGAAGATCTCATTAATGCCAATGAACACATTAGAGAGTTCATTATTCAGTCAACGCCGTCAAACGGAGAGCCTGCCAAGTACTAGCGGGTAAATTTCTCTGTACCCATGATCATTGCACTGCGGTAGAAAAACCATGCAGCAATGGTCATGAGTACATGACTAATATCGAAGTGGTTGAACCATTTATGAATTCCCCATTCATTCATGAATACTAATGCTGACAAGGCTGCAAGTGCCACGCCGAAGAGTGCTTGTTTACTGGCTTGAGACTTGCTCTTGTAGTAAATAAAACTTTGAAATCCTGTCACTACGATGAGTAGACCATAGGCACTATGGACCTCAACAAAGAAAAAATTGAGTGTAGTAAAGGTGATGATTACAAAAGTGAATAGCTCAATAATGTTCAGCCAGGCGAAGAATGAAAAAATGGTTTTATTTGATATGAAAGGCTTCGCGTACTCGATGGATGCACGTTCCAAGAGAGCGATTGAAAACATACTTGTTAACCATCCGGGAAGCTTCCACGCAAAGGAAAACAGGTATAGAAAACCGTGTCCGATTAACCCACCAACAGTGGTAGCGACTCCCATGGACAAAAAATAGTACTTCATGAAAGTAAAAAGCCTTTGAGGAGGTTTTTCCCGATGTATTCGATAAAAGGCATAGAAACAAACAGCTGAAACCATCAGGTCGGTGATGGTTGTCACTGGTTCGTCTACCCGAATACCCAGGATTTCTATGCTTGTGTATTCGAAATCCATGATTTTCTGACCTTCATTTTCGGATATACCTTAAGTTAATCAAACAAAAGGGCCTTTAATCAGAAAATCAGAAAATTTGCGAAAGAGTTCGTATGAGCTGGATTTTAGAACTTTACCTTTTGGTTTTGCTCTCTATTGGCATATAGTCCGTTCTCAACTTTTTCTGGTTTTGTGGCAGCTATTAAGGCAATAAAAATCAGTGCAATAACAAGACGAATAATTCTAACTACTTTCATTTTTCACTTCAATTTAAGTTGGATGTGGAAACTCTTAGGAAAATAATATTCCACAAAAACAGATTATATCAAATAATAATTCTGTTATACCTTAACGAGCAATTCTAAAAAAAGTTATATTAATTCTTTGTTTAGTTTACTTTATCAGAATCCTATGAAATTAATTATTTGTTTTACAACATTTATACAAATACATTTGTTTTACATAATTAAGAGAAATGGCAAAATCTTATCCTGGGGAATTTGAAGAGCTCATGCTAACAATGGTGGCAATACTGGACAGTGAAGCATATGGAAATAAGATAGTAATTGAGATCAAGGATAGGCTCAATAGGGTGGTAAGTCTTTCGGCCGTACATATTACATTGTATCGACTAGAGGATAAAGGTTTTCTGCGCTCTGATATGCGTGGTGCTACCACTAAAAGAGGAGGTAGAAGGAAACGTTATTTTAAGATCACCAATGCTGGGATAGCTATTCTTCAGGACATGAAGACTCAACGTCAGGAACTCTGGAAATTCGTACCACAGCTTAAAATGACTGCTTCTTGAAAAGCAATATTCCAGAACTACCAAATTGGTGTCGAAGGTTAATCACAATGACCTCACCTTCTAATCTGATAGAGGGAATCCTGGGCGATTTGGAGGAGTATTATCAGGATCAAAAGGATCATAATGGTTCATTCAAGGCCAGGTGGTCTTTGTGGTGGGCCACATTACGTTTTATTCATCCTTATCTGCTGTTTCGAAAAGAAGTAAACTCAAAATCTGTATCAATGGGACTTTTGAAAAATCACTTACTCGTGACATGGCGTTCTTTGGGTAGGAATAAATTTTACAGTAGCGTAAATCTTTTTGGACTTTCACTCTCCATGGCATTGGTTTTTCTAAGCTATTTCTTCATTCAAAATGAACGAGCCTTTGACCATTTTCATGGCAATTCAAATCGATTATACAGGGTGGTCACTTTTCGGGTAGATTCGGAAGGAACTCCCACTCGTGAAAACAAGAGCGGTGTAGTTCCGATGCCAGTGGCCCCGATCTTAAGGGATAAGGTTACCGGAATTAAGGCATTCAGCCGGTTTGGAACTAACTCCGCGACAGTATTCAAAAAGGATACTCCTTTTGAGGAGGTCGTGGCTTTCGCCGACCCTTCTTTTCTTACCATGTTCGATTTTGATTTGCTTCAGGGCAATAAGAAAACGGCGCTTGAAGACCCATCTTCCATATTGATTTCACCCGAAATAGCTGAGAAGTACTTTGGAGATACTGATCCATTGGAGCAGTCGATAAAGTTGATCCTTAACGATAGTGCAAAAACGTTCATCGTTAAAGGAGTTGTTGATGATTTACGAAAGCATTCGAGTATCAGATTCGATATACTCATACCTTTTCAACGCATGGAAATGGTAACCAGTGCAAAAACAATGCAGTCCATGCGGGTAGCCTTCACTGAAAGTTACATCCTATTTGACAATCCGGTTAGCGATGGAATTTCCGAGACCCTTACAGCAGCTGTTGAAGATACTCCGGCCCCTGACGGAACCCGGTGGATAATTGATCTTCAACCATTGACAGAAATTCATCTGGATCCTCAAATCCAAGGGATCGCTACTGTCATTAATCCTCAAAAGCTTTGGGTACTTTCTACTCTATGTTTTCTTGTCATTTCAATTGCCATCATCAACTTCATCACCCTGTCAACTGGCCAGGCGATGACCAGAACAAAAGAAATTGGTTTGCGCAAAACCCTGGGAGCCTATCGTAATATTCTTCGTAGGCAATTAATCGCCGAGGCAATCTTCTTTTCTTTCGTGGCCGCGGCTTTTGGTGTTGTTCTTGCCATGATTTTTAGACCGTTGTTTGATCAATATCTGGACGGTAATGTCATGATCAACCCAAAGTTCACAGATATTCTTTTCGTTTTAGGAGTTGCCGTTCTTATCGGGTTGATATCCGGCGCATTGCAATCCAGGCTGATTATCAATTTCAGCCCTATCGCTGCGCTATCCGGCAAGAAGTTGTTTTCATCGAGAATGAGCTGGATGAATCAAGGGCTTATAATCATACAGTTTTCGTTAGCCATCTTGTTGGTTATTGGCACTGTCGTTATCCGGCAACAAATGAGTTTTATTCAAGAAAAGGATCTGGGCTATAACGAGGAAAGATTGGTTGAAATAAATCTTTTTTCAGCGGATAATCCGGAGACAAGTCAACTTCTTGTCGATCGGTTCAAAGCTGAAATTCTTTCCCATCCACAAATAATCTCAGTTGGCGCAACAATGAATAATTTTCAGGATCCTTGGACAGAACTTTCTTTTCGGCAAAGTGATGATAGTAATGAAAACCTATTCTATAACCAGATCGACACTGAATATCTTCAAACATTAGGTATTAGTATCGTGGAAGGTGAAGGTTTTCGTGAAGGACGATCCATGTCTTCCAAGTCAATCCTGGTCAATCAGGCTTTAGTGGATCACTTCGGATGGGATGATCCGTTATCCATGCAAATTCCCGGCAAGAATTTCTCAGAAGCCCATGAAATCATAGGTGTGGTGGAGGATTTTCACTTCAACAGTCTCCATAATGAGATAGAACCGCTGATCCTGGCTTTAGATGATGATCCTATTGCCAGTGGAATTACAGGATTAAATACGTACGTATGGCCTTCGATGCTCAATAGGTTGGTTATTCGAATTGGACCCGGAGAACTTCAAGAGGTATTGGAGTTTCTTGAGGAAAAGTCACTTCTGGTCAATCCATCAAAACCCTTCGCCTATCAATTTGCTGATGACCTACTGGCAAAGAATTATGAAAATGAGACCAGATGGAATAAGGTCATGAATGGATCCGCTACTTTTTCCTTGATCATTGCCTGGATGGGTCTCTTGGGGCTTACCAGACTATCTGTAAGAAAGAGGGTGAAAGAGATTGGGATAAGGAAAGTTCTTGGTTCCACTACTTATCAGGTGACCAGTCTACTTTCTAGAAGGTTTTTTATTCTTGTACTTGTGGCCAACCTTTTGGCATGGCCGTTGGCCTGGATCGCTATAAATAGATGGTTGTCTTCATTTGCCTATCGCGTCGAGCCTTCTATGTTACTATTTGCCTTGTCTGGTTTGGGAGTGTTACTTGTTGCTCTTTCGTCAGTTGGGATTCAAGCATTCAGAGCCGCTGCTGCTAATCCGGCAAATGCTATCAAATACGAGTAAACTAGTTCTCTAAAACCCTTGTAACCGGTTGATGTATTACCGGGAAATTGACGGAGTTGGCTACGAAACAAAGTGAGTTGGCTTCCCGGTGTAGCTTAGCACATTCTTCAGTTTTTTCGTTATCGGTAATGGTGACAACAGGTTTCAGAATGACCTTCTCAAAATATCCGCCCCCGTCATTGGTTTCGGTCATAGTGCCTTCTGCATGATCTTCGTAATGGCTGACGATTATCTTATTAGCGCTGCACAAATGAAGGAACCACAGCATATGACAGGAGGAGAGGCTGGCGACAAGGAGTTCTTCTGGATTATGACGAGAGGGATCACCACGAAAGCTTGGATCGGAGGATCCCAATATTCTCATTTTTCCTTCAACTTCAATATCATGGTCACGTAAATACCGTCGATAACTACTCGTCCCATCGCCAGTATTTCCTGTCCACTTGACCTTCACACGGTATAGATGTTCTTTACCCACAGTTCTAGAAATTACAGTCGATTACCCTTTCAGTCTCGCTGCTTTCGATGGCCATCTCGATGAGTCGAATGTTGTTGTACGCTTGTTCAGGCTTAACAATTAAGTCCGCTGTTCCCTGGATAACATCCCGGATATTCTCATAGTATTTCCGGTAATCGCCAGCATCTGTTTCAACTCGCTCCTTAACATCCCTTTCGCCCTCTTCGTAATGTAAAGTGCCCCAGAACTCAGGTAATTCTTTGCCCCAATGGGGGTCATTTTTTGGAGATAAGCCAGCTTTCAAGGATTCTTCCTGGGGATCTATTCCATATTTCACGAATGAACCTTGCTCACCATGAATTTGCCAGCGAGGACCAACCTCTTTTACCAGCATACCGGACTTAAGCGTTACCTTAAACGGATCTTCATAGAATAAATCGATGTCGAAATAGTCTATCGCACTTGCAATTGATCGCTGAATTTTTACCTGCGCCTGGATCCTTTTGGGTAATCCAAATAGGAAGAAAGCCTGATCTATGATGTGAGGTCCAAGATCATATAAAATCCCGGAACCGGGTTCTGTACCCTCCCGCCAATTGTTCTTAAGAAAATTTCTGAATCGATCATAATGCAATTCAAACTCAACTAGTTTTCCGAGTTTACCGGAATCGATAACTCTCTTAATAGTATGCAGATCACCATCAAATCTTCTGTTTTGATAAACGGAAAGAACTTTGCCTTTTGCATTCGCAATCTTGATGAGCTCTTTTGCCCGTTGCGATTTAATGGTAATTGGCTTGTCAACTACTACATGTTTTCCGCACTCCAAAGCCTCCATGGCGAGTGGAAAATGAAACTCATTGGGCGTCAAGACTATAACAAGATCGATTTCAGGATCTTCCAGAATATTATTATTCTGAGTTGTGATGTGCACATCGGGAAAAAGTGCTTTGGCTTTTTCAATGTGATCCGTTTTGGAACTTCTTATGGTTTTGACGTTAAAGCCTTCCACACACTGCAAAAAAGGGGCATGAAATACCTGTCCAGCGGTGCCAAAACCTATGATTCCGACGTTAATTGGATTCGAGGACATTTGAATTTTTGATTTATCCTCAAGCTAAATAGAAAGCAGTAAAAGCTGAAGCCTAATCCCGTCTTTTGAAGGAGTATCCAACGGAGAATGCTACGAATCCTTCGTCACTAAATTCACCATCAAAAATATTTCCACTTCGACCGTGATTAAGGCTCAATGAAAAATTGAAACCTTTTTTTCCAATGTAGTTCATACCTACAGGTATACGAAAACTCATTCCTTCCTCAAAAAAACCTCCACCTTCGGTCAGCATAAAGCCTACAAATGGGGAAAGAGACTTTTCGGATTCAGTAGAGTTGAAGTGGTATCTGGCTCCTAATCCAATATTTAAGCCACCATCCAATTCTACTGTTTCAGCTTGTAATTCTATTTTCGGGTTGACAAAATGTCCCAGTCGGGAATAGATCGAACCCTCATTCTCGTACGAGACCCCTACACCGAGGGCAATAGAAGTAGGTCTAACGAACCTTGGGTTATCCCATAATTCATTCTTTTCCGAAGTACCGTTTCGGTAGTCTATTGAAATGACTCGTGATTTACTCACAACAAAATCTGGCCCATCAGGAAAGTCTTCTCTCTTATATGTAATCTCTTTTTCCGTGTTCTTTATGATTGCAGCATTAATCTTCTCACCATTAGAAAGCGTGATTAAATCCTGAGCATTGATGTAAGTGGTTAAACCCATCAGAAAGGCTAATGATATCGTTTTAATCCATAGTTCCATATATGGAGACCAAACGAAATTGATTTTAGTGTAGTTGCCCCAGATACCGTTTTTTATGAAAAAAACTAAAACCTGTATAATGAAGGATTCTCCAATGCTTGTTTTATGTGTGTCTTTTTTATTCTTTCATTAGAAAAGCTGTACCTATCCAGGTCTTTAGAAGGAATAAGAGATAGCCTTGCCATAGTTTTCAAAGTCATTCTATTGTTTTTCATGCCTGTTTCGTTTTATTGATGATACAAACAAAAACACAAGTTGTTCGCTAGTTCCGAACAACTGAAAATACTACTTATTCAATAAAAAAAACCGATGCCTTTTTGGTAATGACATCGGTTCTAATGGTGGTTATGAAAAGTGGTTTCAGGATTACTTCCGGATAGGTTTAAATTCAACACCCAGAGGCGGAAGAAATCAACGGATGAGATTATACACTCAGAGACGTTGACTACCAACGGTACAAGATTAATACCTACTTGTTCGGTTATTCCGAACTACTGAATCGTTTGCTTATTTTTGGGTATGCCTGAACATAAAAAACCACTTATTCGCTATCATGTAATTGACCGATGTATTCGGAATACGGCTAGACGCTACGCCTTTGAGGACCTGTTATCTGAAATCAACCAGGAGCTGGTGTATAGAAACCTGGAACCTATTGGGAAAACTACATTTTATCAGGATATAAAGGACATGCAGCTGGAGTTCAATGCGCCGATAGAAACGTATTGGCACAACAGGAAGAAATATTATCGATATACAGACGATGATTATGCTTTCGGTAATCAGCCGTTGAATCAAGGAGAAGTGGAGCATCTTCGAGATTCAGTGATGATACTTAATCGGTTTTCTGGGCTGCCGGGTTTTGAATGGATTGATGATTTGATTTCCAAACTCGAGCTGGGGACTTATGATGAAGTGAACGACCCAACGGTTATTAGTTTTGAAAGTGACGAATTTCTAAAGGGAAAAGAGTTTATCGGACCGTTATTCAAAGCCATTCTGGATAAAAAAGTGTTAGATATAGGGTATCGTACTTTTTCATCGGACTCCGATAGGGTTCATCGCATTCATCCTTATCACCTCAAAGAATACGATTCAAGGTGGTATCTATTTGGATTATACAAAAGAAAGGATAGTCTGATTCCGTTAAGTGTTGATAGGATCGTTGGTATTTCAGAAGCGAAACAAGAAGAATACATTCCTAATTCTAATTACAATTTTTCTGAATACTTTGAGGACATCATTGGCATAAGGCGAGACCCTGGGGATGTTAAAAAAATTTATCTGCGGTTCAATTCTATCATGGCTCCCTACGTGTTAACTAAACCTCTACACGGGTCACAAAAAATCGTTAGGAAACACGATGATGGAGTACTTGAAATCTCAATTGAAGTTATTCCTAATTTTGAATTAGACAGACTGATCTTTAGTTTTCGAAATGGGGTAGAGGTAACTGGTCCAGAGGACTATCGATCTCATATTAAAGTTTTACTTGAAGAATCGGCTGTCAATTATCAATAATTGATCAATTAATTGAAGGTAATTAAGAAGTCAGTTTTCTATTCAATTATTTCAATTCAATCTTGAAATAATTTTATTTAAGACTAAAAAAAAACAGGTTGCCCAATTATTTCTTTCTGGGCCCTAAGAATCTATCAGAAATTCATTAACATGACTTAGTTTTAAGGAAGTTACAACCATACTATGAAATCCGACCTGGATATGAGAAAAGTCACTTACACCTTTTTATGCTTGGTAGCCGGGACAATGGTATACGCCCAGACAGCAGTTACCAGTATTCCGTTCGAGTTATTTGGTGACCATATTTTCATCAAAGCGAGTGTAGACGGTAGTGAACCTCTGGATTTTATATTTGATACTGGATCAGGTATTACTGTAATTGACAGAGAGGTGGCAGATGGGCTTGATTTGGTTCAAAAAGAAGTGCTTTTAAATGAAGGCATGGTGAGAGGGTCGTTAATCAAGAACAATACCATTGAGATCAACGGTTATCTCATGGAAAAGAATATCATTGTATATGCGGCTGATCTGGATCATTTGGAGATAAGCCTAGGTAGGGATTTTGATGGAATTGTTGGATATGATTTCATGCGTCATCACACTGTGAGGATCAACTATAATGAGAAAATTCTTCAGGTGTATGAATACAACGAGGGCCCTAGCAAAGGAAATGCAATTCCTTTTGAATTAGTACATTCAATTCCAGTGATAAAAGGGACAGTTGTACTAAATAATGGTGAGCCACATGACGGGACATTCTTCGTTATGACTGGAGCTGGTACAACCATTGATTTCAATACTCCTTATGCAAATCAGTACGATGTAATCAACAAGACCGGAAGGCATTATTCCTATCCTATCAAAACCATTTCCGATGTGGAGGCGATCCAATACGAAGGGCACATTGTCTCGTTTGAATTTGGTCCAGAAAAACTAGAAGATATTGCCGTTGGAATTAGTCAGGTTAAATCAGGCATACATGGACATCCGGAGGTATCTGGAATTTTGGGTAATCAAATCCTGAGTATGTATAACATTACCTACGATTATGGTAATCAGGTGCTTTACATGACCCGAAACAGGCGTTATGGCAAGTTACTGCATGCCAATTGTGCCGGAATTGATGTACAGTTATCTACAGATAAAAGAAAAGTATTAATCCATCAGATTTTTGAAGATAGTCCCGCTTCTGAGGCCGGTCTTCAAATAGATACTGAAATTGTAGAGGTGAATGGACAAAGATCATTAGCGGAAATAAATATGGCTGAGATCAAAAATCTATTTCGTCAAGATGGATCCACCATGAATATCGTGGTGAATGAAAATGGCACAAACAGGGAAGTTACCTTGCAACTACGGTCACTGGTAGCTGACTAATTCCGAGACTTTTTTTTCCTTTCCTCATCTCTTTTTTCACGGTTTCTGTGCATTCGCATTGAATTGATTATTAAAAAGGCTATTACGGCGACTAAGACGATTATTCCCGGTAATCCAAAGGTCCAGATCAGAAAAGCAATTAGACCTGAAACGGAGAATGCTATCAGTGCAGTCATAAACCATCCACCAATAACATTAATAACTCCTGATACTCTATAAACAGCCGATTTTGATCCCCAAGCCCTGTCTGCAAGCGAAGTTCCCATGGCTACCATGAATGATACGTAGGTCGTGGAAAGGGGAAGTTTCATGGAAGTGGCGACGGCGATGAGCAGACTGGCAGTAGTCAGATTAACTGAGGCTCTTACCAGATCAAAAGCAGGAGCATCTTCTTCTTTTAAGGATTCCGTTTTTTGGAAATTGGCCCGGATTTGATCTCTGATTTTTTGGGGAACTAGAGCTCTTATTGTGGAGTAGATTACCAGAAAAGTCTTTACTGTAAGTTCTGCCAGTAGATGTGCTTTAAATTTTTCCGTTGTTGAAACCTGGCTACTTAAGTTGACTTCGGTTGCTGTTACAGTTTGGGCTTTTTTTGACTTCCATAAAGTAACGACCATAATTGCTCCGGCAATCATTAGCAGATAGGTAGGCGTTGGAACCTGTTCGGATAGCGCAGTCATCATATATGAATCCGGAGAAGCTCCAGACTCTCGCCAGTCAAGGAAAGATGAAAAACCTGCAATAGGGACACCGATAAAATTTACCAAATCATTATTGGCAAAGGCCATAGCCAGTGAAAAGGTACCGGCAAATACAATGACCCTCAGGACATTTATTTTTGTGTATCGCAGGATAAATATGAATACCAATGCCCAAAAGGCAGTGGCACCAAGAATGATCAAAATGGTATTGGACTGTATCCAGATCACGGACTCTTCACTTAGGAAATCTGATCCATTTAAGCCTTTACCTATCAGGAAATAGCTTAAAACAGCTAGTGCCAAACCACCCCAGATTGGTCCGATTCTTTCTATTCTCCTTTCATAATTAAAGCTGAAGATTAAGCGAGAAATAAATTGAACTACAGCTCCAACGGTAAAGGCAATACCCACTGAAATAAAAATCCCCAGAATGATTTGTATCGCCTTGGAGGTATTTATATAGCTGATTATCTCGTCTATTCCACCCCCACCGCCGGTGATCTTAATGATCGACATGATAACTGAAGCTCCCAGTAATTCAAATACAATGGAAACCGTAGTAGAGGTGGGCATTCCGAATGTATTAAAGAAATCAAGCAGGACGATATCTGTAAGCATTACGGCGAGAAAAATGATCATGACCTCTGAAAAGGAGAATAGCTCGGGATTGAAAATACCTTTCCGTGCTACCTCCATCATCCCCGATGAAAACATTGCCCCGGTAATGATTCCTAAACTGGCAACGACCAATATTACCTGTCGACTGGCTACTTTAGACCCGATTGCACTGTTTAAGAAGTTTACAGCGTCGTTACTTACTCCCACGACCAGGTCGGAGGCTGCTAACACAAATAGCAGGATGATCAGGAATAAGTAAAAGTCCATTTAGACGAGTAATTTGTAAATTGAAGGTAAAAAATATGTTAACTGAATGTTGTCAGTTAGCTATTTTTCTCTTCATGTATGGCAACAAAGTGGAAATCATGAAACAAAAAAAGTCCCGGGTAATCGGGACTTTTTTTAGTATGATATTTAGGTATTACTACTCAAATTGTACGGATAAATCGCTTATTTCCGATGGATTGAATGGAACCAGGTTTTGAATTCTGTCAACAAGTGGATCCCATTCTGTCCCGGGTGAGGTTCCTCCCTGTATAAATCCTCCTTCGCCAAAATATCCAGGAGCTTCCGTATTGGCAAGGTATTGATCGATTAAATCCTGTGGAAGGTTTGGCCACAACTCCAGGATTTGATCAGTAAACACCTGTTTGATACTATAATCTATCAGAAGGGTTTCTCTATCATCCGCATCCAGGTTACTCGGAGGTAGACCAACTTCAGCAACACCGATACGTTGTCCTCGGATACCTGAGGCCACGAAAGCCCAGTTGAAGCCAACATCACTGGTAAAAAATGATGCATTGGGATGATTTGAGTTGCCATACAAGTCTACGGTTTCACCGGTTTTCCCTACAAACATTTTCAAGTTATCAACTGAGTAAGGGTCTTCAAGCGGGTTTTCCAGTGTCAGGCCAGAAATGGAGACAATCATATGTGATTCATATCCAAGGTCGCTCTCGTCTACATATTCAATTTGATAAACTGCATCCGGGTTTCTGGCTTCATCTCTTCTGTTAATATTATATGGTTTCAAGATGGCTACCCCACTGATAGGGTCCGTATTCCAGTATATCTGAAGGGCCTTTCCTCCATCAACATTACCTTCGGAGTCGGCGTCTGTTACTAACATGTTGTATTCATATTCTTTTCCTTCAAAGACACCTCCTTTAAATACTTCAAGATTTTTCACTCTGTCGTCATCATCGCTTACATACGATAGGAAGATCACATCAGCAATGTTGAACTGCCGAATTCCTGAAATAATATCTTGTACTACATTGCCAGAGGCTTCACCCAGTCGAATGAAGAAGCGTAAAGCCTCATAGATATCGTTTCCACTAAGCTCTTCTGCAACTCTCATCTGAGAATCAGTAATTCGCTCATTCGAGAAATTTCCGGTAGTCAATGATTCCGGGATTTCAACACTGAAACGTTCAGGTATAATGTTTTGCTGCGTCTGTGGAGTTTCAATGTCATCATCGCAAGAGGCCATACCTATTACCATGGCTACTGCTAACAAAATGGATGAAATTCTAAAATTTTTCATGTTCTTCTACTTATTGTGAGGTTTTCCTCGGTTTTGATATTACCACACACAGATTGATAAACACCCTAGAAAAAATGTAAAAAAATCTTCTGTAAATTCAAATGATATCATTTATATAAGGTTAAATCACTGATTATCAGTTAACTATCGTTGTATCAACATCAACCATAGAGACACCAAAAAAACCCAATGCTCCCCCTGAGAAGTTTGTAATCACATTTCCAGGGGTTACATCGAACAGTCCACCGCGCCAGTCTACCTCCGATAGAAATGAACGGGCAAACTCCTGGTGCTGCGGGCTTAGGGAATATTTTTTTCTTACCAGGATGGATCCAGGAGGAAAACTCAGTTCCTCTTTTTCTGGAGGAATGATGCTGTTGACGTCAATAACATTCAATGTATAGTAGTATGACCTGAGATGCTGAGTTCCTTCTTCATCATTGAAAAAAACATTGACCTCCGTCATAGAAGGTTCCGGTGAATCCTGGTATTCAAATTGAAATAAACCCTCTTCATTTATCTCAACTTTTGGCGGTTGGAGTGGGGATAAAAAATCCGCTTGAGCAAAAGCAGAATATGTTTGATCGGCATACAACACAGATAGTCGATATGTTCGGTTTACCACTGCACGGACTGGGAAAGGTAACTGATATACTCCAGGACTTTCAAATACGCGGCGAAGCCGAACAGTATTCTCCCCATCATTAAGAAAAACCCGAGCATTTTGAATAGGCACCGCTTGTTGGTCCAAACTTGAAAAGGAACTACTTAATTTCACCTGGTGCCTAATATTCTCATTAGTCAATAAGCCTTCGATTATCAAAATTGGCTCATCGGGTTTGATATCAGGGGCCGAATCGAGAACCTCACAAGCCATTAGCAATCCAAAAAATAAGAAGAATGGGATTTTTTTCATAGGCTGAATGTATAGGTTAACGATGGAACCAATTGATAAACGAAAAGCTTAGTTGGAACTATTTCATTATTACCCAAAGTATTTGTTGGTACTCTGAATACACCATCTTCTACTTCCACTTTATTATTACTTTTTAGAATGGGGTTTTGTTGGCCGTATAGGTTAAAAAGGGAAAAAGCGACATAATGTTTGAAAGGCTGCTCTCGTTTATTTAGGCGGTAGTTGATACTAAAGTCAAATCGATGATAGGTTGGGAAACGGTCATTATTAATGCTTGAATAAACAGGTACCACACGTTGCTGATATTCATAGTAGGAAGTTGGGCTTGTGAGAGTTGCCCCAGAACTGATGTAGAGGGTTCCAGCCATAGTTAATCGTGGAGTCCACTGAATGCTTCCGTTACTTACCCATTGATGCGGCCTATCCCAAAGCGTGGGATAAATCTTCCCATTATTGATTTCCTTAATTCGACGGAAAGATCTTCCATAGGCATAACTCATCCAGCCGGTGAATCTTCCCGAGGTTTTGTTTATCGTAAACTCGATACCGTACGCCCAACCGATTCCAGATCGAAGCTCCGCTTCTAAGGTAGGGTTAAGCAACAGTTGGCTTTGATTACTATAGTCCACTTGGTTATCAAGGAATTTATAGTATGATTCGATACTGAAGGTATAGGAGCGAGGCCTGGAGAACCAACCAAGAGCAAATTGATGTCCAATCTGTGGTCTAAGATTAACACTTGCAGGAAGCCAGACTTCCAAATTGTTAAAGGGGCTTATTGAATTACTAATAAGCGAGATATACTGGACATTCTTTGAGTAGTTGAATTTTAGGATCTGACCTTTCTGAAGATGATAAGATAGTCCTAATCTTGGCTCCAGATTGGCAAACCCGTTGTAAGGCTCTCTCGTGTTGTATGTGGTATCACCTACAACATCATACGAGTCGTCGATTTCAAATTCTATGGTCTTACCAAAATTTGTCCATGTACTCACACGAATTCCTGCTGTCAACACCCAACTATTAGACAATTCCCATTCGTAGTCTCCATAAAATGACAGGTCTACAGTATTCCTTTTGGGTATAAACGGATATCCCGTCGGTATCAAACCTGTGGAGTCCTCGACATTGCCCGGGTTAAAATTATGACCACCCAGGATCGCTCCAAAATGCAAAGTGCGGGTAGGGGTATCGAAATATGTAAAATCCGTTTTGAGACTGGCATTCGAAATATGATTTTTCCAAAAAAGGTTGGGTCCACCAACCAGTTCATAGTCGTATCTACTGACATAAAACGTAGTGTTAGAAAAAAGTTGATCTCCCCATATGGAATTCCAACGAACGGTTCCGGCATTGTTTTGCCACCGAACTCCACCTTCACCCAGGAATTCATCCCTTCCGGAAAATAGGGACAGATAGAGCCTGTTACTCTCGTTTATTTCCAGATTCGTTTTCGCATTAAAATCTGAAAAGTAGAAGCTACTAATGTCTGGATTATTTGCCTGAAGCAGGGCACCAATGAATGAACGACGTCCGGAAAGGAAGTATGAGCTTTCACCTTTTTTTATTGGGCCTTCTATTGATAATCTGCCAGATATCATACCCAGGCTTCCGTTCATCCCAAATTTATTCATGTTACCGTCGTTGGTTTTGATGTCCAGAACGGATGAAATCCTACCTCCGAATCTAGCAGGTAGATTACCTTTATATAAATGCATCGTTTTGATGGCTTCCGGGCGAAAGGAGCTAAATAGGCCCAGGAAATGTGCTGGATTGTAAATCGGTGCTTCGTCGACGAGAATCTGATTCTGGTCACGATCTCCACCGCGAACGTTGAAAAATGTGGACCCATCACGGAATAGTTGTACACCAGGAACAATGTCTAATGCTTTAACCACATCGGACTCTCCAAGGGCAGCAGGTTTTTGAAGAACAATTCGACTATCAATTTCAGTCGCCGACCGAAGGATGTTTTCCACTCTTTGCACGGAATCAGTTGGATTCACTTCGACTTCATTGAGCAAATTTGATGAAGGCTTTAGAGCTATATCCCGTCGGGTGTCGAGACGAAGATCTATGGGGTAATCCAAAGGGTCGTAACCGATAAAAGAAAAGGAAAGGGTATAGCTCCCTTTATCCAGTGTAATAGAGTAAAAACCATACGTATTGGTCACTGTACCATTAGCGGTCCCATTTACGCGAATAGTCGCTCCCAAAAGGGTCTCTCCGTCTTCAAAATCTGAAATATACCCACTGATTGTAGCGGTGTTCTCAATAGTTAAAGAAGATTTACGAAGTATAATTTGATCACCTAGGATTTTAAATTCCATAGGGAGACCATTTGAAATGAGTTCCAGAACCTCTGGTAGGGGGCTTTCGATCACGTTAAGATCAATTTTAGTCTTAATGGGAACCTGTTTTGCGCTGTACGCAAAGTCGATGTTGTGAGCTTGAGAAAGCTCATCCAAGATTTCATCAATTGGTGTCTGGCTGTAATTGACGGATATCAGTATCTTCTGATAGTGGTCTTGGGCAACTAAGGCAAAACAAATGATGAAAAAGAGTCCTGTAATGGAGGTTTTCAGCATGTAGGAAAGCTTATTGACAACCCATTCCTTCCAGAATGACTTTATCTTGATCTTTTTTCGGTTCCAAATCGAGAATGGATGATAATATTTGAACGACCTGATCAAAAGGTAATTGTTCAAAATTCGCTGTAACAGGGCAATTACCTGCTGTGGTTTGTTGAATAAATACGGTTTGTGCGTAAGCCGCATTTATTAGGTTTACAACCTCAGAAAGCGGGGTATTATCGAAAGAGAAGACTTTTGTTCTCCAGGATTGGAAATTGGGATTGTCGTTGTATACTTTGAAGAGCCGTTCTGTTTGTTTATCGAATATTCCTTTTTCTCCGGGTTGCAAAGCAATGGCCGTCCCGCTTGCTTGCATAGAGACTTTACCTTCCACCAGTACTACCTCGACACGGTCGTGTAAGCTGTTTACATTGAAACTTGTGCCCAGGACCTGAATATTTAGTTCTCCGGTGCTAATAATAAATGGTTTTTGATCTCGGGTAATGTCAAAAAATCCTTCCCCGTCAAAAAGGATTTCCCTTTTCTCCTCATTGAAGTCAGAACGGAAAGATATCATGGAACCTTCTTTGAGTGTGATGGATGATCTATCCGGAAGCTGATGTTCGATTAATTCGTTGGCAATTATCTCGTGTGACCGGTTGGTGAACTGAAGAATGACCAGGGTAGCGCTTATCGCTAGGATTAGTGCAGCTGCAATCCTGAACCAGGTTTGATTCTTATTGGGACCCGTCTCAGGGGTATCAATTGCCTTATCCAGTCGTTGCCATTCTTTTTCTACCTCTTGTTCCGTTATTCCTTTGGCCTGTTGTGTAAGTTCGTAGGTCTTCGCTAGAGACTGATAGATTTTTTCATTTTCAGGTTCAGTTCTTAATTGACTGAGTGAGGATATCTCTTCTTCTGAAGCCTCCTTGGCCAATTCCTTAACGATTAGGTTGATCAATAGTTCGTTATCGTTCGTTTCCTTCATGGCCATTTAGTTATACACACGAAAAGGGCTATTGACCCTAGTATTTTCACAAAAAAAGAAACGATCGCAGGCAGGTATTCTGACAGAGCTTTTCGTAGAAGTTTCAGTGATTTACTCATTTGAGCTTCAATGGCCTTGACAGAAACACCTTTCAGATTCGCTATTTCCGCATATTTTTTCCCCTCAAATCGATTCAGAATAAATATTTCCCTCGATTTTTCCGGGAGGTCATCAATTGCCTTTTTGATTTTAGCTTCTAATTCCGCCTGTTCCAGGTAATCGGTTGAATCCAGGTAGTCATGAATTTGCTCCTGCTCCTGCGGAAGTTGATAGTTCACAATTTTTTTTCTGTCTCGAATGTAGTTGAGACATCGGTTTTGTACAGCTGTAAAAAGATAGGATTTCAGAGTGGTTTCGGTGTGAAGAGTGTCTTTTCGATTCCACAGATTTACGAAAACATTATGGACAATATCCTTACAGTCGTCAATATCATCTACATACTTCCTGGCGAAGGAAGTCAGGTAAGGATAGTATTCCCTAAAAAGTGATTCAAACGTTTTCTTATCGAAGGACAAAGGAATCCTTATTTATGGAAAGTTAGGAAAGTCCAGTGATTTATGGGTTCATGCAAATTTCTTTATTGAAATCTGCCTAACGATTAGTAAGTCTTTTCATGTCTATAAGTGAAGGACATTGATTTGGTTCAATGATCGATCCAGATCTGAATTATTCTAAGCACATTCTATCCCAGATTTTTCACAACTCTTCCTATTTTGTGTAATCTGTATCTCTTGCTTGAATGCAATACCGTTAAATGTAAATGAATATGGATAGGATTATGATGACTTCTAATGAATCAAGCCTTTTACTTGGTGTTTTTGAGAGTTTCTATTGACTCAAGGGGTAAAATTCCTTAACTTCTATTTGAACAATTTCCTAATGTCATTGAAGCCTGAATCCCCCAACCAAGAAAGGTTTTTTGCGCACATAGAGACCATAATACCCAAAAATAGATCGCTGGTAGCAGAGGTATCGGACGTACTCGATATCAGTATGGACAGTGCCTATAGAAGATTAAGAGGTGAAACCCTTTTGAATTATGACGAAGTCAATATGCTCTGCAAGCATTTCCAAATTTCTTTCGATTCTATAAACGAGAATACCCATGAGGTGGTCAACTTTTGGTATCCAAGACTACGAAATACGCAGGAGGATTTTGTTAGTTATTTCCATGGTCTAAAGGATGATTTAGCGAAGTCTCTATCTGGCAATTCAGACAATAAGCATGTGATATATGCCGCCGAGGATATCCCAATTTTTCACTACTTCAGGTATCCGATGTTGGCCGCATTCAAAATGCATTATTGGATGAGAGCAATTCTGAATGTCGATGACTTACAAAAGAAGAAATTCAATCCTTCAGACATTGATCCGGGATTGGCTGAATGTGGTCAAATTTTTTATCATGCCTATCAGAGCATCTCTTCCACTGAGATCTGGACGGATACTACCATTGAGGGCGTATTGAGACAGATGCAGTTTTACTGGGATTCCGGGGTCTTTGAATCTGCGGATCAGGCGGTTGAAATTTGTGATGAATTGATTGCAATGCTTTCCGAGATTGAAAAGCACGTTCAGCACGGATGTAAGTTCCAGAATCAGCCATCCAATTCAAGTGCCAAGTTTGATTTTTATTTGAGCGAGATAGAACTTGGAAATAATTGTATCGTCCTTCGATCGGGAGAATCTGAAACGGTATACCTTGGGCATCTAAGTTTTCAGTCTATCAAAACGAATCATAAGGCCTATGTGGAGGATACCATAAAGTGGCTTGAGAACTTAAAACCGAAGTCCCACTTTATTAGCTCAGCTGCAGAAACTACCCGATACCAGTTTTTTCAGAGCTGCCGTAGCCGTGTAAATCGATTAAAAGATAAGGTGTTGGGGAGTTGATTGAGATTGTTGTCATGAGTTGGAGGTTAAATCAACCTCTTGTTCCTGAAGGCAAATCCTGAGCCTGATTTAAGGCATTTTTCGAATTGAAATGCTTTATCCTTCTCTGAAAAAGCGATGTAGGTAATCAAGGAAATAGGTAGTCTACCTTTTGTATAAGTAACATATCCTTATGTCGACGTAATCTTTCTTCTAGATTCTTGGAACATCCTGTATAGGTTTTCCTATCCCTACATGTGAGTATGTAGACGTAATGCGGTTCAAATCCCGGTGGAGTTTCTCCATTGAAGCCCGCCGATATCGAATTTTTTTCCATGAATTACACCCGCCGTCGTTCCGAGGGATCGGAACTATAGCGATGTTATTTGGGATCAAGTAAGTGACGTTTTAAAAAGGCTCTTCCCGAACCGGATTTAAGATATTTCTCAAATTTATATGCCAGGTACTTATTTGGGAACCAGGCACTGAAAGCTAGTTTAATGGGTAAACGTGATGCTGTAAATGAGATCAACCCTTCCTGATGTCGACGTAATCTTTCTTCTAGATTCTTGGAACATCCTGTATAGGTTTTCCTATCCCTACATGTGAGTATGTAGACGTAATGCGGTTCAAATCCCGGTGGAGTTTCTCCACCGTAGCCCGCCAAATACTTTAATTTTTCCATTAGCCGCATAAATAAAAAAGCCCGCCGTCGTCCCGTTGGATCGGGACTATGGCGGGCGAAGGTGGAGCCGGCGGGATTCGAACCCGCGTCCAGCTAAGGAAATCGACCATCCTCTACATGCTTAGTTTTTCTTTTCAGTCTCATCTGTCAGCTGGTAGAAAAACGACCTACTCACAGACCAGTCACTGAATTTTCGCACCATCTTAGTGACATCGTTGGCACTATTTCCTCATTATGACACCCTATTAACCTACCTGAGGAAAGGTGGCAGGGGAGGATGTGGCAGGGGGAATCTCTTAGATTCTACCCTGATTAATTTCTACTATACTTCGAAATTATGCTGCCATGGCGTAAGATTCTTCGCCAACTATAATTCGAACATATTGCTTACGGATGCATGCTCAACACCCGACATGACAGATTGCCTATTTACACTTCCTGTCGATTCCATACGGCCCCAAAAACAAAGAACTAATGCAAAAGTATCAAATTGTGTGCCCTTTTTGCTACTTCTCAAGGGTGTACAAAATCAATTGCCAGTACTTTTATACCCATGGAAGACTTAAAAGTTGCACTTGTTCAGGAATCACCAGTATTTATGGATCTTCACGGGTCTCTCAAAAAAGTAAGACTTAAGGCTAAAGAAGCAAGTGATGAAGATGCTCAGCTTGTAGTCTTCCCTGAAGCTTTTCTTAGCGGTTACCCCAGAGGTTTATCCTTCGGCACGGTGGTGGGTTCTCGTACTGAAGAGGGCAGAAAATTGTGGCAGCGCTATTATGACAGCAGTGTAAAGGAGGGAGATGAAGCATTTACCACCTTGTCTTCAATTGCATCGGAATTTCAGATATACCTGGTTATCGGAGTGGTGGAGAAAGTAAAAAGTGGAACGCTGTATTGCAGTATTTTTTATTTTGATCCGGTCGGAAAGTTTTTGGGAAAGCATAGAAAGCTGAAACCGACAGCGGCAGAAAGAGTGATATGGGGAGAAGGCGACGGTGGTGATTTGAATGTACATCCAACTGAAGTAGGAAATATTGGTGGATTGATCTGCTGGGAGAATTATATGCCCTTGGCAAGAACTGCTTTATATCAGCAAGACATCGAGATCTATTGTGCACCAACGGCTGATCATCGTGATTCCTGGCAACACACTATTCAGCACATTGCTCTTGAGGGCCGATGTTACGTCCTAAGCTGCAACCAATACATGGAGAAGTCTGAGTATTCTAAGGACCTGGAGGATATTGGTTTGGATACTCTTCCGGATATTCTGACCATAGGTGGAAGTGCTATTGTTGATCCGCTTGGAGAGATCATTGCGGGTCCTCTTTTTGGTGAGAGAGGAATATTATACGCCGAGTTGTCAAAAGAAAAGTTGATACAATCCAAAATGGACTTTGATGCAGTTGGTCATTATGCCCGAGATGACGTCTTTCAATTGGTGAGTAAAACGAAACCGGGTTGAACGATTTATCATTTTCGGAATTGCGATGGCCGCGATTACTAAGGGGAGTCTGATAAACTAGTAGGATCCGCCTATTAGGCGGATCCTACTTTTGAGAGCCTTTTAACTTTTACTTTCAATGATGATACCAGAGGTAGCATCAATCCACACAATAACTTCCTGATCCTCAGATTCGAGTTCAATTCGATATTGCTTCTCAGCGGTCTTAAACTTCCATTCCTCCACTTCGCCATCAAATTGGGAGTGGGCAATATCAACCGCTTCCGAAAGTTCAATGAATCCATCACCAGGATTTACAATGGTTCCGATTGGTTCTTCGGAGCCGTAAACCCACACGAGTTCAAGGGTTTCGGTGAACCCGACTTTAACATACACTTCGTCAGGTAGGTTTAATTGTACTACGATAATCGAAGTGCCTTCGTACTCATCTCTGTATGACTCCTTTATGTCCCCGGTCACAATGGCATTTACAAATGCGATCATTTCTTCACTCAGGTCCACCTCTAAATCATCATCATTTTCTCCTTCAATGAAGAAGATCTCCCCAGTAACCCCATTGATAAGCGCATAGAATTCGCCATTTGAAGTCTCAATTTCAAATTCATACTTCCATTCATCATCGGAAACCTTGCGCAACGACCATTCCTCGATTTCTCCTTCACCCAATTCTCCAGTCAATATGCTTTCCATTTCGCTAAGGGTCTTTAGGTCGGACCCGGGTTCAAATCGATATCCTGAACCTTCACCTTCCACTACCAACAAGTTTTCTTCATCATCGAATAGAAACCATATCTCCTCTTCCTTTTCGCCAAGAACCACAACTTCCCATAGCAATTTCTCATCCTTGTCTTCAAGCTCGGAATGAATGATATCACCATCAATCATTGATGAAACGGTATTCAGAATACCTTCCGGTGCAGTTTCTAATTCCTCATCATCATCTAATTCCTCGTCTTCTTCCTTTATCACAAGCACAGTGCCATCTTGAGCTACTATCTCGACCTCCCATAAACCAGCTTTTGTCTCTATTATCACCTCAAATTCCCATAGGTTACCTTCCTCCAATTCCAGTTCCCATTCGATAACGTCACCATTTTTCACCGCTTCTTTAGCCTTCACAAGCACATCCTGAAGCGTGGTGAATTCTTCTCCAAAATCAATATCGTAATCAAAAGGTCCGCGGTTTCCTTCCACTTCGATTACCTTGGATAATTCCGGTACCAGAGAAATCTCAAGAAAAGCACCGGATTCAAAAGCGATTTCAAATGTCCATACTTCAAGACCCCGGACCTCTTCGCTATCAACCTCTAATACATTTGCACCTTGAATGTGTTCTTCGATTAGTGCCTTTACTTCGTCCTGGTCATATCCGGTAACACGATCCTGTGGAGATGACCCGAAAAGGTTATCAAAAGGAGCATTAATTTCAGCAAATTGAGAAACTGTTAAATTCTCAAATTCCTCCGCAACATCCTCCTCATAGTCAAAGTCGGGAAGAAGGTCTTCATCATTACAAGCCCCAACCATTACAAGTACGAGGAGCATCCACATTCCATTTCTAATTAGCTTTTTCATAAGCTTCATCGTTTTGTTTCAGATTCGTAATTCAATTTTATAAGGGTTGAATACAGCTGAAAATGAAGATGTAACCCAGGAAATTTTGAAAATGTGACCAAACGAAATTGCTTCGATTTTTATTATTAAGTAGATGAAGAAATTTTCAATCAAGTAGTATAAATACCTGATATACAGGTATTTAATTTACGAAAATCACTAAATGGAAATCGGAGTTTACTCGAACTGGAGTATAAAAAAAGATCCATCGATATCGATGGATCTTGTCTTTTGTACTTTCTAAACTCTACTTCGTCACCGATAGCATATATTTTGCAATCTCCAACCTGGTTTCCGGATCGATATAATTCTGTGGTGGCATTTCCGGATAGTCTTCTCTACGCTTTACCGGAGCGGCAATATACTCGGCGATACCTTCGGGATTGTCCTTATACATTGCCTGAAGAGTCATGGTGGGAGGACCGATCATTCTAACATTGAAGGCATGACAGCCGGCACAAATACCGTAGTAAGCAAGTTCAGCCCGTTCAGAGGGTAGTATTTCCCGTGGTGCAACGGGTTCATCCAATAAGAAGGTCTTAATGTTTTGTGTGGTGGTGATCGAAGCTGGTCCGTAGCTGTCTATTCCAAAGGTGCGGTAACGGCCTCTATCCCGTATGGTGCTACCTGAACCGGCACCAACAGCAATGATATCCGGACCTCTGTCACTGAGTTGCGCCATCATCAGGGTTTTTAAAACTCCAACAGGGTTGTTACCATTTTCGGTCATCACATTGTCCAAAATAACTATGTTGTCTGGATTGGGATCGGAATCCGGATCAACGGAGATTTCTGCAAAAGCATGATCGGTAATAGTAATTCCGGAATTATCGTTTCCTGTAATGATATTGTTTTCAAGAACTACACTATCCGCAGCCATAATTAAAACCCCGGTACCTTTCGGTATTCCAGCAACGATGGATCCCGGAGCGCCAAAGTTTTCCGTATTGTTATTTACAATAAAGTTATTTCGCAAAATGACGTCATAACAAGTCTTTATTGGAAGTCCCGGGGTAATGAAAACAAGTATTCCTCCGGTGTTATTGTGGGAGTAGTTGCCCTCCACAAGACAATGACGAGAGTTTTCAATTTCAATGCCTGCAACACTTTCGAAAACCTCGTTGAATCGTACATCGATGTTGTCACTCATTCCAATATAGATCGCTGCATCTTCAATGCCAGAGAGTATATTATGTTCGATCAAACCATTCTTCCCGAACTCCGGAAAGATCCCGTATACCCCGGCATCGATAATCCAGTTTTTCCGGATAACAAAGTTATTACCAGCCTGACCCATAATTGCATTCCCTTTGTAGTTGATGATTTTGAAGTTTTCAATAAGAACGCCATTGCCGGAGTATAGAAAAGCATCGTTCAATTCCTTTTCGCCATTGAGAACTGGCCATTCACCCTCAATAACTATACCCTGTAGAGTAATTCGATCTTTATCGATATATACCGTTTCCTTGTACGTGCCGGGGAAAACACGGATCATGTCTCCGGGATTGGCATTGGTTACAGCCTGCTGGATGGATTCACCATCTTTGACCTCAAATATGGTTCCCGTTTCACTTTCAAAGAATGATGGTATGACTCCGCCGGACCCACCTTCCGCATTTACATACTGAACTGGAGGGGGAGGGGGTGCATAGCTATTCCCCAAGATGAACTTTCCGCCAGCCATTCCAAGGGCTAGTATTAGTATTCCTAAAAACAGGTTTGTCCATTTTCTTTTACTTGCCATAGTTCTTCGTTTTTGCATACATGTCCATTTCCGATGGGACTTGATCGGGGATGGTTGGTTTAAATGTTTCGTCGGTTAATGTCTTAAGGAAATCGACCAGTCTATCCAGCTCGTAATCGGATAAGTTTGGTTCCCAAATGTGCCAATGAAGAATCAAATCTTCGCCTTCCGGTACAGCATGGCCTCTTCCATCAGTATAGAATTGAACCGTTTCTCTTAAGGTTGCGAATTGACCTGCGTGCATGTAAGGTGCTGTTAGGTCGATATTTCTAAGGGATGGTACCTTAAATCCGCCCCTCCAGGTTGGGTTATCAAAGGTTTTTTCGGCACCTACATCAAATTCAGCTCCTTTTACATTGGGTACCCCAAGCACTGCAATTTGTTGGTTGGTAAATAGGGGCGGTGTGTGACACTCTGCGCATCTGGCAACAAAAGACCGGAAGACATTGAGCCCCTCTAGTTCCTCTTTAGTCAAGGCTTCATGAAAACCATGGGCATACCGGTCATAACGGCTATTTAAAGAGATGAGCGATGATTCAAATGCTGCAATTGCCGTGTAGACTTCATCCAACTGGATTGAATCTATAGGATGTCGATCAGGAAAAGCTTGGGCAAAGAGTGATCGATATTCGCCAATGGCATTTAACGAGTTCTTCAGTTGGCTAGGAGTATTTCCCATTTCATGTTCATCGTAAAGGGGACCTTGCATTTGCTCTTCAAGACTCGATGCTCTTCCATCCCAGAAGAGACTACTTAAATAACCTACATTCCATAATGATGGAGCGGAACGTGTTAGCTGGTGCCCATTGATTCCGGTACTTACCCTTTTGCCATCTGAGAAACCCATATTGGGGTCATGACAGGATGCGCAGGAAATCGTACCGTCTTTAGAAAGAACCGGATCAAAAAAGAGATATCGGCCAAGGTCTATCTGTTCTGGCGTAAAACAATGCCTTGCTTCAGGCAGGGCAGTCTTCAATCCACCAACTCCTTTATCGGTAAGCGAGGAATACTGCATATAAAGATTGCGTGATTCGCATTCCCCTTTTTCATTCAGCATAAATCCGGGTGGGCATGAGCTACGAAGTTTAATATTACCGGATATCACTTCTGAGCCGGACCAACTATGGTAGGCCGCAAAGATTAAAAGTGCGACAGTGGGTATTAGAAGAAACCTCATTCTCTTAGGGAATGAATATAAGCAACAACATCAAGAATATCATTTTTGGATACCAATGTATTCGACATCATCTTCATTTGGGCTCCGTAGGTGTCATCAGGGTGACTGCCTCGCTGTCCATTCTGAAATTTCCTGTACTGACTAACAAGGTACCAATCATCAATGGTTTGTAATCCCGGTGCGTTTAAGGATTTGATACCTTTTGCTTTGGTTCCATGACAAGCACCACACACTCTGTTGTAGTTGGCTTTGCCTTTCACGAGATCACCACTCAATGTTGATCGGGTTATTGTGTCTTCAAGCTTCTCGATATAAAGTGATACTGCCTGGATTGATAATGAATCGGGAAGTGTATTTGTGGCAGCCCACATTTGTTGTCCTCGCAAATCTGTGGTATCGGTCCCTCTAATTCCAGCTTGATAGTTGTGCAGCTGTCTTTCGATATACCAGGATTCAAGTCCTGAGAGGGCTGGAGCACCTAATGACTCATTCCCTTCTCCCTTGGCACCATGACAGGACATACAGGTTCCGTACTTTTCTGAACCCAGGGTTAACAGTTCCTCTTCTGATAGTTTCGGTGGCTGATCGATACTCGTATTGGAGTTACCTGATTCCGATTGTTGATTACATGCAGCTATAAGTAGTAGGCATACAACCACCCACAATTTGGTTGAATGGTTTGACATGGTTTCTTGGCTAGGAATTTGTCCTGACGTGAAAGTAATTGAAACCAGTGATCGTTAAAAATTCCACCGGGATGAAGTGTGGAAATTGCTATTAAAATGAGATTTGCTCTTTTTAATTTAAGTCACCCTTTAAATCGACTAAGACCCAATGCCTTCACAACAATATTTGGAAGCGGCTTCCTTGAATCTCTTTTTTTCAGGTTGAGGTAGATGCCAAACTTCTTTAGTATTGGTACTTTATGGGTTTCCACAAATTCAATCAAGGTGCCACTCGGATCTTCGATATAAGAAAAATGACCGGCAGCCTCACCCATGTCGAATGATGCCCCCTCGGTTGCCTTGCTGCTATCTACGGTAAACGGGTGCCCTGCGGCCTCACATTTTTCTCTTAAAGCTTCCATTCCGCTGATGTCATAGCACAGGTGAATAAAACCAAGATCTCCCCAGAATCGGTCTTGAAATATATTTTTTCTGCTTTCATCGGTAGCCTCTACCAATTCGATTTGGCCAAAACCAAACATTTTTGCGAATGCTCCCTGTCTTGGGGAGTTTTCCATCAAAATCGCTCGCTTGAACCTTCCGGATCCACCGGGTAGTGATTTTAGATCTTCATAGCTGCCTTCACCATCGTACAAGACTTTGTCGTAACCCAGGATGTTTTTATAAAACTTAATACTTTCTTTCAGGTTCTTACATCCAATAATTGCCCCATAGGTTCCACCTGTGTGCTTCTTTTCTTTTTTGAACCACTCAGTTTGATCTTGAACGACATTGAAAATGTTACCATAAAGATCCTTAACGTAAAAGTGAGGATGACCCATTGGATCCAGTGTTGGTTCCGACAGTAAATCCAGGTTTTCTCGCTTGTAGAAATCATAGGCTGCCTGAACATCCTGACTTCTGAGTTTTCCGGCAAAAATTCCGTAGTCCCCTAACTCAATGGCGGATGTTGGTGGTTGTGGTGTTCGGGATTTGTATTGCCAAATTTCAAACCCACCACCTCCTTGAAGATTCAAGGAAAGAGCGGCATGCCTCTCCTGAGGTTCCCCACCGGTGTATGGAAGCATATAATTGGCGGCTGCTTCCTCTTCGAAGACCCGTACGTCGTAACCAAAATACTTCTTGTACCACCGCCATCCTTCGTAGACGTTTTTCACACCTACACCAATTTGCTGTATTCCGCTGATTACGATATCACTCATGAGTCTCTATAGTTAGGAGGGCAAAAAAAATCTTATTTGGTTTCTCATGCAAATATCTTTCTACGATCCCCGATGAGCAATGAAACCTTACTTCTTTGAAAATAGAGGTTGCTAGATCAAATTTGCCCAGAATTTAATACGAACCAGCACGCATGTCGCAAAAGAAAAGAAGAGTGGTAATCACGGGTCTAGGCGCCCTGACCCCCATTGGGAATAATGTAGATGCTTATTGGCAAGGACTTATCGAAGGCCGTTCAGGAGCTGCACCCATTACTTATTTCGATACGACAAACTTCAAAACTACGTTTGCCTGTGAACTCAAGAATTTTGATGTTTCCTCTTTACTAGACAGAAAGGAGGTTCGCATTAATGACCCTTACCTTCAATACGCACTGGTAACTACACAAGAGGCCATTGAAGATGCGCAACTTGATTTCGACCAGCTTAACCCAATAAGAGGTGGTGTAATATGGGGTACGGGGAATGGAGGGATCCAGAGTTTCCATAATGATATTGCGGATTATGAGTCCGGTGAGCGTATTCCCAGGTTTAATCCCTATTTCATCCCGAAGATTATTCCCAATATGGCTGCAGGAGTCATCTCCATAAAGTACGGGATTAAGGGAATTACCTATGCTCCAATCACAGCTTGCGCGACTTCAAATACGGCTATTATAGAGGCATTTAATCATATCGTTTGGGGTGATTCTGATTGGATGATTGTAGGAGGCTCTGATGCCGCCATCAATGAATCCGGAATTGGTGGATTTAACGCAAGTAAAGCCTTATCTACGAACAATGATAACCCTGTGACTGCCTCAAAACCTTTTGATAAGAACAGGGATGGATTTGTAATGGGTGAAGGTTCGGGTACACTTATATTGGAAGACCTGGATCATGCAATTTCTCGTGGAGCAAGAATATATGCCGAGGTCGGTGGAGGGGCTATGACCTCTGATGCTTATCACCTAACAGCCACGCATCCAGAAGGGGAGGGTGCTGCACGGGCTATTATGATGACTCTGGAAATGGCAAACCTTAAACCATCAGATGTGGATTATGTTAATACTCATGCGACTTCTACTCCAATGGGGGATATCAGCGAGTTAAAGGCACTGGGAAACATTTTTACAGGAAATTCACCAAAAATTTCAGCGACTAAATCAATGACTGGACATTTATTGGGAGCTGCTGGTGTAATTGAGGCAATAGCAAGTATCAAGTCCATCGAAACTGGTTGCGTTCCACCTACAATAAACACCACTGAATTGGATGACGATACACCTGGGCATCTGGATATTGTAATTGGTAAAAAGCAAGAGGTGGAAGTGGATATAGCGCTGAGCAATACTTTTGGTTTTGGGGGGCATAATGCGATCGCATTGTTCAGGAGATTTAAAGCCTAGAAAATTTATATGAATTTTCTTTGGTTAAGGGTATAATGAACCTGGCAATCCTTAAATTAGAAGATGGATTTTCAGGATCAAGTTTGGAAGCGTTTGCATCCTAATAAATGAAAATCTACATTTGAAGTGAAAAATCCCTAAACCATGAAAAAAGCAATTCAGGCATTCTTCCGTCAATTTCAGCCAACATACACGGTTAATGCGATTACTTACTGGGTTATTCCTTTTTCTCCAGTGCAAAAGCACGAGAACAAGTACGAGTTTTCACGGGGTGAATACGATGCTGCCAAAGCATTCTACGATAAGGTGATTAAAAAGACCCAGGAGTTAGGGTATTCTCCTGCGGAAGTACAGCTTATTAAAGGAAAAAAGAGCGTCGTGGAATCCAAGCAGATCGGTCCTGTCAGCTCACTTTCCGGATATGCTATGTCTACAAAAGAACACTTTGTAGGAGCTGCATAAGCTAGCTTCAAATGAAAGATTGAAATATCCTCTATTCTTTTAGGATTAACTCATCTGTAGTCTCGTGGTACGGGAAATTCCGATTTCCCTTTGTGATCAGTAACCCTGTGAATTACTGGTTTCTTACCTATAAAATGCTTATTTTCAAGTAAGGCAACAAGCCTAAGTTACCGAAACCGAAACCTTGAAAATTATGCATGGCATCATACACGCTGAACTGAAAAAATACGTAGAAGGCAAATTTGGATCTGATGGTTGGAAGGCGGTTCTTGATGAAGCAGGATTATCCGGTAAAATCTATACCACTTTTACAACTTATCCCGATTCCGATGCCCTCTCAATTGTTACCGCGGCCTCAAAAATCACGAAAATAGGAATTCCGGAAATCCTGGAGGACTTTGGTTATTTCATTGCTCCGGACCTCATGAATATGTATCGATCCATCATCAAATCTGAATGGGGCATGTTTGACATGTTACTTCAAACGGAAGAAATGATTCATAAAGTGGTGAGAATGCAAAATGCAGGTGCGGAACCTCCAAAGTTGGAATTTGAAAAAGTAGATGACCAGACCCTTAAATTTATCTATAAGTCCAAGAGAAACATGGCGGACGTGGCCAAAGGGATCATAAGGGGCGTTGCCAATCATTATGGAGAATCGGTTGAACTCACATCTACAACCAATGGGGATGGTAGTGTAGAAGTAATGATTACCAGAAAATAGCAGTGCTAGATCCTAGCCTGGTACGTATATAGGTCAAAATATCTTCCTTTCTTTTCTATCAACTCATCGTGAGTTCCGGACTCATAGATACGACCTTTTTCAATGACCAAAATTTGGTCAGCCTGTCGTATAGTACTTAGCCTGTGAGCGATGACGAAGGTTGTTCTGCCCTGCATTAGCCTGGACAAGCTTTCCTGAATTAGCGATTCACTTTCGGTATCAAGATTACTGGTTGCTTCATCGAGAATTAAGATTTTGGGATCCGCCAGAATAGCCCTTGCAATAGCGATCCGTTGTCTTTGACCACCAGATAGTTTAACCCCACGTTCGCCAATTAGGGTATTCAGACCTTCTTCAAACCGATCCGTGAATTCATTCACATGAGCGGCTTTAACCGCGTCCATGATTTCGGCATCTGTGGCATCGGGTCGCGGGAATACGATGTTTTCCCTGATAGTTCCGTCAAATAGAAATTCATCTTGTAGAACAACCCCCAAATGCCTCCTGTATTTTTCCAGTGAGATTTTAGTGATGTCTTCATCATCTACGGAGATTATACCGCTCTCCGGATTGAGAAAAGTTGCTACCAGTCCTGCGATTGTTGATTTCCCTGACCCCGATGATCCCACAAGAGCGGTTACCGATCCGGCGGGTGCCCGGAAGCTGATGTCATGAATGACGTGTTTTTCCTCTTCGTACCCGAATGATACCTTATCAAACTTTATATTTCCTTTGACTTCCTGAACATGGATGGATCGCTCCTCGGGGTTGTTTTCTTCAGGCTCGTTCATTAGCTCTTCGGTACGATCTAATCCCGCAAATGCCTCCGTCAGCTGACTTCCGATGTTACTCATTTGCACTATTGGTGCAATCATAAAACCCAGATACAAAGTGAAAGCTAGAAAATCACCTACGGTAAGTTCCCCTTGCATAATCATATATCCACCAATTCCCATAATACCTGTACTGGCCAAACCCAGAAGGAAAGTAGCTGAACTGGTTACAAGGCTGGTAGTCGTAAGGCTTTTCTTCACATTTTCATAAAGACGTTCAACCCCATTTTCAAAGGTCTTCACTTCCTGTGCCTCGGCGTTAAATCCCTTTATTACTCTTACCCCGTTAAGGGTCTCTGTGAGTCTTCCGGTGACTTCCGCATTGATTTTTCCTCGTTCCCTGAAAATTGGGCGAATGTATCCAAAGGCTCTAAGAGATATAAAACCAAAAATTGCTACAGGTACCAGGACGTATATCGTCATCATTGCACTGATGTTGATGAGCAGGAAAAGACTAATAATGGCCGTCAATATCCCCCCGAAGAGTTGTACCAAGCCGGTTCCAACCAGGTTTCTAACTCCTTCTACGTCACTCATTATTCTTGAGACCAGTTCACCGGCTTTCGTATTGTCAAAAAATCGAACAGGAAGGTAAATGACCTTACGTTGTACTTTCACCCGCAATTGGGCAATCAGGTGTTGTGCTTCGACGCTGAGGATACGGGTTAAGGCAAAAGAAGTGATTGCCTGGACTGTAATGGCCCCAAAAACGGCTAAAAGCAGAGTTTTGAGCATCTCCATATCGCCATTTACTATGACATCATCCATGAGATACTTGCTGGCTCCCGGGAGTACAAGGCTTGCTAGTCTACTAATTATAATTAAGAATAGTCCAATTAGAAGTGTTCTCCATCGGGGATACACAATGGTTCGGAATACATGACCGATGGTTACTTTTGACTTTGACATAAAGGGTTGCGGTAAGTCTATTACTGATCAAAAACACGACCATTTTGAAACTTCTGTCACATTGGCAGGTGAATAGATGGTTATGACCTTAAAGGAACCCGGAGGACATTTCTTTGCGTTCATTTAACTTCGAGCCCGACACATTTATGAAAATCATTCTCCGCATTCTAATCTCCCTGGTCGTACTACTCGTGCTTTTTGTTGCAGGAGTAATCGTATTCACAAACACAGCTCCACAGTTTGGTAAGGCACCAGAAGGTGAAGACTTGGAAAGAATTCGTAAATCTGATAATTACGATCAAGATCAATTTCAGAACTTGATAGAAACCAGGATGGATATGAATTTCTGGAAGGGCCTTAAGTTGATTCCTGAGATGCTGGATGGAGCAGATAGAGAACCGAAATCACCCCTTCCTACCCGTTTTGAGGAAAAGAATTCCTTATCGGTTGACTCCCTGGTTTACCTGACATGGTTTGGTCATTCTGCAATGCTAATGGAGATTGAAGGCAGGAAATTGTTGTTGGATCCTATGTTGGGTCCGGCCAGTTCACCAGTAAGATTTTTTACCCGAAGATTCGGCTATCAGCAATCCATAGATCTGGAATCGATTGGTTACGTAGATGCCGTGCTTATTTCTCATGACCATTACGACCATCTGGATTATTATACCGTGACTAGAATCAGGGAAAAAGTAGGGCACTTTTACACGGCACTAGGTGTGGGAAGTCATTTACGACATTGGGGTGTACCCGAAAGCAAAATCACGGAATTGGATTGGTGGCAGGAGACCGATCACCAGGGATTGAGAATTGCCTGTACACCTTCCAGGCATTTTTCAGGTAGAGGGTTTAGCGATCGGAATAAAACGCAGTGGGCATCCTGGGTGATACAATCAGACAGTGCAAGCGTTTACTTCAGTGGGGATACAGGTTACGGCCCGCATTTCAGGGATATTGGAGATATGTATGGACCATTTGATTTCGCCATGCTCGAATGTGGGCAATACAATCAGCAGTGGGCGGCTATTCATATGATGCCGGAACAGACCGTGCAGGCTTCTGTAGATCTTCGATCTAAAAAGATGATGCCCATCCATTGGGGAGGATTTAACCTGTCGTTGCATACCTGGACCGATCCGATTGAGCGATCGACGTTAGAAGCAGAAAGAAAGGGTGTAGATATCGTACACCCTTATATTGGACAGCGATTTGAAATTAATGATAGTCCTACCGAAAAGTGGTGGGAGAGTGTCGACTGAATAGGTTATCGAATGTCTGCCTCCACCTCGTAGCCAGAAAGCCGGATACTTAGATTTCCATCCTGGTAATCACTAGTTTCAGCTTCAACTTCCAGTCGGTCGCTGTCTTTGATGTAAACCCTTCTGTTCATTCCATTTGATGGATAATTTACCTTTCCGTACCGAATATTACCTGATACACTAAATGGAACTCCTTCAGTGAATACATTGAGTTTACAGTACTTTCCGGAAATATCTATGAGACTGGCGCTACTTGAAAAGCTGAAGATATCAGTGTCACTTTCATATGCTTCCATTAGCCTTAGGGAAGTATGCAGTCGGCCAATTTTATATTTACCGTATTTGGAGGAGGTGTTTAGCTCCCCAAGTTGATCGGCTTCAAGTTTATCTTCATAAGAAGAGGTAACATCAAATATGCCGACTTTCTCAGCATAGAGTTTACTATACTTGCTTTCTCTTATGCGGTAAAAATCAATAGTACCAACCTCGGTATCGGTCTCATAAATAGAGGTAAAGTCTATTTCGTTTACGTTCTCCTGAATTTCAATTTGGGAGTATTTGAAATTTCCTGTTAAGCGGGAGGCTTCCATTGACTTGATTTTTGTCTCGTAGCCTTCAAAGTTGACCTCACCCAGTGAACGTATGCGGAGTTCAGAGTATTTAGATTCTATTTCACCCTTGCCAATCCTCGTTATTTCTGTATCGTTTTCGTAAAATTTGGCATCCATTCTTTCTACATTATCAATTTCTGTTTCCCCGTATTTCATATCCAGGGTGAGTTGGTTAAAGGACTGGGCAAATAGCTTTCCTGAATAGTGCTCAATAGTAGTTTCGCCCCGAAGATCTCCCCTAATAAGAATGTCTTTGTAGGAATTCTTAATATCCAGCTCATTACCCGCTGGTACATTTATGCGATAGGTAATCTTCAGGTCATTTTCGTTGTACCCTATTTGAACCCCAACATTCTTACCACCTATTTGCACTTTGTTAGGTTCATCAAGATCAGCATCGATAAAAAGTGAACCTCCGCTGTATTGAACATTCTCTTCAACTACCTGTTGGAAATTATCGATGAAGTCCATCATCCTGGAAGTTTCCTTACCTTGAAATTGAAGTTGAGCAGTCACTACCACTTGCGGTTTTTCCCATGTTTCAATTTCGAGATCAATACTCGATCCTTTGAATTTTATTCTTGTGTTATTGTCGACATCTACTGATACTTTCGCTTCCCTCGTTTGTTGCGGGTAGTCGAAAGCGAATACCACTAAGGTCAGAAGTAAACTATAGACGTATATCCCTGCTTTTTTCATTGTTTTTCCTATTTATTTCGAGTTCTAAAATCTTTAATAGTTTCAATTTCTTTTCATAGTAATCGACCAGTGCTTCGATTGTTTGAACATCAATAAGACCTTCAGAAATGTCTTGTTGATACTGTTCGTTGACCTTATCGAGGTATTCAAGTTCTTCGAACACCCAGGCAAAATCGTCGGTGTCTATGCTTTCCATGTCGAGAGATTTTTCCAATGAGGTGATGGTCACCTGGTAGTCGGATTCGAGTTGTTGGTATTCCTCTGATATATCGCCAAGGGAATACCGTAGGTTTTCTTCCTTGTTTGTCAACAAAAAAATCAATCCCCCGCAAACAATCAGTAGTCCGATAGTAGCAGCCTTCCACATCCAGTTCCAACTCGCCTTACGGTCGCTATGAGTGAGTTGACTTTCGATTCCGTTCCAAACACTTTCAGGTGGTGTCTCATGGTCTACACCCGACCGATTTTCCTGAATATATTCTTCTAGTTTCTTATTCATCGATCAATCCTTTTAATTGTTCTCTCAAAATACTTTTTCCACGCATGTACTGCGTCTTACTCGTGGAAAGTGAGATTTCCAGCTCCTCAGCAATTTCCTGGTGAGTAAGTCCTTCCAACAGGTAAAGTGAAACTACCGTTCTTGATCCATTTGGTAGCTTTTTAATGGCCTCATGTATGATTTCAGGTCGTAGTCTTCGATCGGGTTTTTCGGCTTCACTGATTTCCATGTAGGGTTCGTAGCTCTCAAAATCAATCTTCTTCTTACGCAAAAATTCCAGACCAGTGTTAATGACGATACGTTTCAACCAGGCACCGAATGTCGATTCAAACTGGAAGGAGTCAATTTTCTTGAACGCTTTTACAAAAGCTTCCTGCAAGAGGTCTTGAGCGTCATCGGTATTCCCTGAAATCCTAATCAATGTGTTGTACATGGCTTTCGCATATAGATCATACAGTTTCCGGGCAGCTTTTCCGTCTCCGTTTTTAAATTCGTGTACAAGTTGATCGGTTTCTGCCTGGCTCATCTATGATTACTAGTGACTAAAAGATGTCAGAGAAATACGAGGGTTGGAAAAAGGTAGAGATTTTTTTTATGAGGTATCCCAATGTCACCCTTGAACTTGTTTCAGGATACTTTGATCAAGCCACCGTCATCACAGTGGCAATCTAATTCCATCGGTTTGGATACCGATTGAACTTGATTGATAGTAAATGGATTAAGATATGTTTAGACTAGCTCTGAACAACCCCTTCAACTATTTCCTTGAAGGAATTGAAATCGGAAATAGGTTTGGTGATAAAGGCATTCACGCCCAGTTCTTTGGCTTCCTCTGCATAATTGGCATCACCGGAAATAACGATAGTCTTCGGCTTGTGTTCTAAAGAATCTAGTACTTCAAGGCCGTTTAAACCATTTATCTCCACGTCGAGAAAAACAAGATCAGGCTTCTTTCGGGTAATGAAAAGCGCGGCATCAACCGAGTTATCAAATAAATCCAGGATCTCGAAATTCGGTATTCTGGATACCAATGATTTTATAATGGTTTGAAATGCTGGATCGTCCTCAATTATTATACATCTGGTTGTGCTCATCACATAAATATAGTAAGACGGGGCGAATTTAATGCATTGTTAATTTTTTGAGTCAACTCATGGATGAGTTTAATGTTTTCATCAGTCAATTCCCGTACTTGCGGGAAGTCATTGATTAGTTGGCCGAGTTCCAGGTTATGTAGATTGGGTCTTAGAATATGTATTTCAGCCCTCACCTTGTCAATGTCGTTTTCTAAAACAGCTTTCTGTACTCCTTTATTAGCAGTTTTTATCGATTGAACAGTTGTGGATATGATTTCTTTCAAGCTTTCCGGATCATCACCAATCAGGTCTCGTAAGTAGGGGAATTCGTTGGCATCAATTTTTGAAAGTGAGATAATCTCCGGCTCCTCTGGTTTATTGTCCTTGGCAAAAAATCCAGTGTGAGAAGCAATTACCTCACGCAGGTACTTCGGATCAAAGGGTTTGGATACGTAGGCGTTCATTCCTACTTCTTTTGCCTGTTCCAGCACGTTGGACATGACAGAAGCGGTCAAGGCCACTATCGGAAGGTCCTTGAAGTACTTTTCTTCTCGATTCCTGATGTTGATTGTGGCTTCATAACCATCCATTTCCGGCATTTGAAGATCCATCAGTATCATGTCATATTCTTTCGAAGATACTTTTTCAACAGCTTCCAGTCCATCATGTGCAAAATCGAAATCAATACCCCAGCGTTTGAATAGACTTTTCATTAGAATCCTGTTGCCTTCGTTATCCTCAGCTACAAGTATTTTAAGATCCTTTCGAATTTTGAGCATGGTAGTGCCTGGCTCATTGCCGGGAGCTACTTTATCACCCATTTTCATTTCAAGCTTGAAGAAGAAGGTTGATCCTTGTCCCACTGTACTGTTCACTTCCAGATTTGAACTCATCAAGGCCAATATTTTTCTGGAAATTGAAAGACCTAAACCCGAACCTCCGTATTTCCTGGTAATTCGAGTATTTGCCTGTGTGAATGACTGGAAAATAGTTTCAAGCTTATCAGGAGCAATGCCAATTCCGGAATCGGTAACCTTCACTTCAATGGTACACATATCGGCACCTACATAAATTGCTTTCGCATCTACGCGGATGTATCCCTTTTCGGTGAATTTGATGGCATTATTGACCAGGTTATTGATCACCTGACCTAGTCGTACCGGATCACCTTTTACATATTTGGGTATATCAGGATCAATCTCGAGCTTAAATTCCAATCCTTTTTGCTCCACCAGTCCTGACATCGACTCATTAATCTTTTCAAGTATGGAGACAAAATCGAAGTTGACTACTTCTAGTTCGAGCTTTCCTGCCTCTATTTTATTGAAATCCAGGATGTCATTGATTAACACTAGCAGGTTCTCTCCTGAGAATTTCAAAAGATTCAGATGCCTTTCCTGTTCCTCGGTCAATTGATCCATCAACATCACTTCCGTCATTCCAATGATCGCATTGAGCGGTGTACGGATTTCATGGCTCATAGTAGATAGAAATTGCTCCTTGGCTTTGCTGGCCTGCTCCGCTCTTCTTTTAGCAATTTTCAATTGTAGCTGCTGCTCTTTTTGCTGGGTAATGTCCTCGGTAAACATGATCAAGCCCCCAACGACTTCCAACTTCTCGAACCAGGGACGTACTTCCCACTTGATCCATTGTATTTCACCATCATCTTTTTCGATAAGATCCTGATCGTTGTGTTCCATGCTTCCTTTAAGTGCTTTTTGGAAGATGATCTTCCAATCCTGGCCACTCTCGGTTATCACATCGAAGTAGTTTCTTCCGATGATGTATTCGTCTTCGATATCATAATCTTGATACCATTTATCACTGGCGGTAATAAAATTAAGATCCTTGTCAAGCATGGCAATGGCAGCAGGAGCGGAGCTGACAAACGCCTGAAGGATCATTTTATCCGCCATAAGCTTACGCTCAAACTCCTGGTGCTGTAACATGAAACTGATCCACCGGGAGAGGAGTCTGACGAACTCATATTCGTTGTTTTCAAATCGATCTTTCCTTGGATCGGTTGAGGAAAAAGATAAAGTGCCCTTTTTGGTACCTCCCATAAAATAAGGGACCCCAATGAACGACTCGATCTGAAAATTTTCATACGCGGGATGAACCTTATAGGTAGTCGCGCTCACGTGTTCAATAGCCACCACTTCCTCTTTAGACCATGCCAGGTCACTGAATGTATCCGGCAATTCAAGTGTCTGATCCTTCTCAAAAGAAGGGGCACCTGAGTTGTAGATGTAATCGATGTGTAGCTTGCCGTTTTCGATGGAGCTCAGAATACCTGTTTTCAAGGATAAGAACTCAGTACAAATACCTAAGGCACCTTCAATCTGCTGTTCTGGAGAAAGCTCTCGGTTTGCGGAAATCTCATTCAGTAAACGCAGCCCCTCTTTGTATTGGGTAAGCTTGGTGTCTGCCATTTGTAGCAGTAGCTCACTTTCTTCTCGGTCCGTAATATCACGGGCAACACCTACAATACGTGACCTGGAGCCGAAGTCAACTTTCTGAACCCTAAGCTCCACTTTGATGGTGTATGGAGGGTCATCCGCTGTAAGAAATTCACAGTCTTGGATAGATGGTTCTTCCTCCGTGCTGTACTTGACACCCATCAATATCTCCTTGAGATTTTTCTTAACCAGGATGTCGTTCAAGGACATTGACAGTAATTCCTCTCTCCCAAAACCGGTTACTTCACAAAATTCAGGGTTTACGTAAGTGAACTGCCCGATTTCGTCAATTTCAAAAATGAGATCGTTGATGTTTTCAACCAGCGTCTTGAAAGGAATGTCGGTAAGTAGGGAAAACTGGGATCGGATCAATCGAAAGAAATGATCAATGAAGCTTTTCGTTTCTTTTGATTTTTCCTGGTCAATGTAGAGATAGGAAATAGCCACATTCCGATCATCCCTAATCGTTTCGCAATACACCATGCCATCTAATTCGGTTATTCGGTCACTTGCTTCCGAAACAAGTTTTTGGGCAGATGGAATATCGGGTCTTTTTCCCCTTACATATTCGCCAATGATACCTCGTTGGTCATCAAAAAAGGTAATTCCAGCTCCGAGAATAAATTCGGAGGACATAGCGAAATCAATTGTCCTTGCTACAGGATCGGCATGGAAATTTTTTGTCGGATTGACGGGTAGCTCGGGAATTTCGGCGGACATACTTTTGTAAATAAAGCTAATTTATACGGTAGGCAAAAAAAAAGGCAAATGCCGCCGCATTTGCCCTTAGGAAAAAATAAATTTTTCCATAACTAGTCACCAACCTAACCTAAAAGGTTATGAAACAAATATGGAGCATAATTTTCCATTTTCCAAACCATCTGGAAAAATTGTGATATTTTTTTTAAAAATATGAATATACCGATATAACCGTTATTTATTATAACTAATTTCCTTACCGTTTTCTTCATTCAAACATCTATCATTCTATGGTTTAATGTGATTACATTGCCTTGTTTTCAATTTCCTATATAATGGATCAATTTGAGAAAGAAGTAGTAGTAAAAGAAGAGGATACCGATACCCTTGAGCATGTAAATAATGTGGTTTATCTACAATGGGTTCAAGACATTGCTCGTGAACATTGGGAGAAACAGGCACCGGAGTCGGTAAAAGAGAAATACGTTTGGGTGGTTGTGCGACATGAGCTAGACTATAAGAAGTCCTGCTACCTGGGGGATAGACTATTGGTAAGAACCCGTGTTGCCGATGATCTTAATGGAGCTACCTGGGGTAGGCACGTTTCTATTTACAGAGAAGAAAAACTAGCAATGGAGGCATACAGCAGGTGGTGCCTGATAGATGCAAAGTCAGGTAGGCCAGCACGAATCACCAGTGAAATCGAAAACGTTTTTTATGGGAAGTAGCAACAAAAAAATAGCAGTAGTAACTGGCGCAAGTACAGGTATAGGCTATCAACTCTGCAAAGACCTTTTGAAAGTTAATTGGCTAGTATACGGATCAGTGAGAAACCAGGAGGACGGAAAGCGACTGACGGCAGAACTACCAGGAATACAAATACTTGAATTCGATGTGACGGATCACCTCGCTATCGACCGTGCCGCTCAAGAACTTCAGTCACTTCAACCGGATGGCATAGATTACCTTGTAAATAATGCTGGAATAGTCGTTTCCGGGCCATTATTACACGTGTCAATGGATGACCTTACCTATCAATTGCAGGTTAATGTAGTTGGAGTTATGAAGGTTACCCAAGCTTTTGCCCCATTACTTGGTGCACAGAAAGATTATCAAGGTACCCCTGGAAAAATCATGCAGATAAGTTCTGTTTCAGGCAAAATGGGAATGCCGTTTGTTGGGCCTTACGCTGCTTCTAAACATGCCTTAGAGGGACTTTCAGAGTCCTTACGAAGAGAATTATTGCTTTATGGAATCGACGTGATCGTCATCGGACCCGGTGCGGTAAAGACACCCATTTGGAATAAGAATACCAATGAAAACGAAAAATATCTCGGAACTGATTATGGTTCGGTGCTTAAGGACTTTCAGACCAAGTTGATACGCCCGATTATGGAAGCAGCTATTCCCGTTGAAGAACTTAGTAGGTCATTGGTGAAAATTATGGGTAAATCGAATCCAAGACCGAGGTATACATTTACCAATAATATATGGAAAGGGTACTACTTACCCTTGCTTCTACCTATTCGCTGGGTTGATAGAGCGATCAAAAAGCAACTTGGTTTGTAATCAACTGACCAGTTCAATTCGCAGACCGACACCTACATAAGCTTCACCACTTACCCAGGAGGCTTTAGCAATGATTTCACTTTCGTTTTCCATTGCTGATTTCACTTTCGGTGCAATGTCCCTCTTCAGAAAACCAATTTGCAAATTTCCTTTTATCAATACTTTCATTGCCTCTGAATCATATGGGTTGTTTGGATCGTGTTGAAACGAGACCGGATCGTTCTCTTCGACATGATTTCGGATGATATCCTGACGAGATGTGCCATCATCATTATTCTTCGATACTCCAACAACTTTGGTATCAATTACTTCTACAGAGGGGATTTTAATGATCTTAGCCATTTCGAACGTCCTGGATAACTTGGATTAATTGAGCGGTATCGACTTTGAGTTTTCGGAATGAATCCGATTGTCGCCAGTCGTATTGAAATAGTTTGCTTCCCATTGCGACACACACTGCACCAGCTGTATACCAGCTGCTTAGACTGACGTGGGTGGGGGCAACACCTCCCGCAGGCATTACGTGTAGTTCAGGACATGGACCAAGAATGGCTTTCAGGAAACTAGGCCCAAGTACGTTGGCTGGAAATAGTTTAACCAAAGAAGCACCTGTGCGTTGAGCCTCGACAATTTCTGTTAATGACCCGCATCCCGGTACCCAGGCGATTTCATAGGCTGCACAGAGTTCACCCACTTTCTTGTCCATAATTGGAGCAACAATAAAATGCGCTCCCAGGTCAATGTATTTCTCACCTTGTTGGATATCCATGATGGTACCCACACCCAATGAAATACCTGGTAATTCTTCAATTCTTGAAAGTAAATACTCAAAAGTTTCAAAAGCATTGATGGAACGGTTGGTGAATTCAAATAAACGACAACCACCGTCATAACAGCTTTTAAGTACATCAAAGGATATTTCTGGATCATCGTGGATGAAAATTGGCAAAAAGCCAGCCTTTGATGATTTTTCAACTAATTGAAATCGGTCTAATTTCATCTCTCTATTCGGGTATCAAACCCCTTATTTACTTTTGCCTCGATTACTTTATTATCAAAATGGTTGAAATCACCTGCGATGGTCATATTCAAAGCACATGAAGTAACGGCATAGTCCATTGCGTATTGAGTGTTCTTTTCATTTATAAGTGAATGTATCCATCCCGCCATGAAGCAGTCACCACTCCCGATACGTTCTACGATACTGGTTATTGACAACTTTTTAGATGCCGTAATCTTGTCCCCATCAAAAGCCAGACCTGTTATCTCATGATGCTCCTGGGAATGAACATTTCTCATAACCATAGCAACCTGTTTGAGGTTGGGGAATCTCCTCTTCACCTGAATAAAGAACTCCCTGGAATCCTCTGGTTTTGTGAATTCCTCAATATTAATATTGATACCCAGCATTTTGTTGCTGGATTCCGGATCAGCCAGAAGATAGTCGACTTGCTCCACGAACCCGGGCATAATTTCTACCGGATTCTTTCCCTCCCAAATAGATTTACGATAATTCAGGTCAAGAGATATCGTCAATCCTTGTTTTTTAGCCATAGATATGGCATCATCTGCAGCCTCAGATGCTTTTTCACTTATGCCAGGAGTTATTCCTGAAAGATGAAACCACCTTTTTCCTGTTAAGATTGATTCCCAATTGTATTGGGAAGCGGGGATCATACTAAATGCAGTGTTTTGTCTATCATATAAAACCTGTGATTTCCGGATGCCCGAACCTTTTTCCACGAATAAAGTACCTATACGACCAGGAGTTCGTAGAATGAATCGGGTATCCACACCGTAAGATCTGATTTCTTTAATGGCTGTATTGCCAAGTTCATTATCCGGAAGTGTTGAAACAAGGTTGATTTGATTTCCCATGCTGGACAAAGCAACTGCCACATTAGCCTCACTACCTACGTAGAACAGATCAAGATTCCGTGCGTGAGCAAAAGGAGTGCTTTTAGTTGTCGATAATCGGACTAGGATTTCTCCAAAGGTTACGACTGCTGACATGCTACAAATAAATTAATTTTTCCCAGGAATAAATCCCTGAGACTCCCGTTGATTGATAATGTCGTCTAAAACTGAAACAAACGTGTCGACATTTCTCTTCGAGAAACACATGGGAGGCTTCATCTTTAACACATTGTCATAAGGACCATCTGTCGAGGAGAGTATGTATTGGCTACGCAATTCGTTCTTAATTTCTTTGGCAAATTCCGTAGCGGGCAGGCGGGTTTCGGGATGAGAGAACTCTATCCCAATGAATAAACCTTTTCCGCGAATGTCTCCTATCCATTGAGATTGGATCTCAGCCAATTTCGATTTCCAATAGTTTCCCACTTCCAATGCATTATTCTGAAGGCCTTCTTCCTCTATTGTCTCCAAAACTGCCTTGGCGGCTTGCATGGATACTGGATTTCCACCGAAGGAACTAAAGAACTCCATTCCGGTATCGAAGCTATCTGCTATTTCTTCGGTGGTGACAACTGCACCAATCGGATGACCATTAGCCATTGGTTTACCAAGGATAACAATATCCGGTTCAATATTCTGAAGCTGAAAACCCCAAAAAGTCTCTCCAACTCTACCAAATCCAACCTGAACTTCATCCATGATAGTAAGAATTCGGTTCTCGCGGAGAAAAGGCTGAATACCTTCAAGGTATCCTTCCGGGAGAGGGACCTGACCTCCACAACCGGAGATGGATTCGGTGATCAAGGCTGCAGGAGTCATTTTTTGTTCACACAACTCAGAAATAATTCTACGAGCATCTTTTACATATTCTTTTCGATTTGCAAACGGACCTTGATACAACCGGGGTAGGGGTAGCACTTTGGTATGTCTGGATTGACCAGGCCCACCTTGACCATTAAATTTATAATGACTGATTTCAATACCTGATTGCGTATGACCGTGGTAACCGTGTTCAAGGGCCAACATATGAGGTCTTTGAGTGAAATGACGTGCCATACGTATGGCCAGGTCAGATGCTTCACTGCCGCTATTCACGAAATAAATACGGTTGAGGTGTTTTGGGAAGTGATACAGTAACTTCTCACCGTACTCTGCGATGCTATCGAAATAATACCTTGTGTTGGTATTGAGTTTTTTGACTTGCTCGGAAATTGCATGAGTCACCTTTGGGTGGCAGTGTCCTACATGTGGGATGTTGTTGTAGGCATCCAGGTAGCTGTTGCCAATAGAATCGAACATGTATTGGAAACTTGACCCAGCCATATGGATAGGTTCATTGTAAGACGTACTTAGCGATGGCCCAAGATGATTCTTCCGGAATTTGGAAATCTTTTGTGTTTCAGGATTAGGGTTGTCAAGAAAACTGGCAGCCTTACTGAACCTGTTTTTAATGTATATCGGATTAAAAGATGTCCACTTTTCAAGCAATTCCCAGGCTGGAGCTTCACTTATTCGTATGTATTCCGAATCCATTCCCAGACTTACTTTGCGCTGCGAATGGCAAACGCTTTGACAGAGTCTTGCCGGAATCAGGTAATAAAGAGATTCAACCTCCTGTCTGGTTAATGGCAGTATTTGCTGATAACCTTTAATAACATGACAAGCCATCCTGATGGGATGCTTTTTTGACAGCATAATATATGTGAGCGCAATAGCAAGCTCATTGATTAAGGGGGCGTAGCAGAAGTCTCCAAAGTCAATAATGCCACAGATTTTATGATCTTGAATCAGTACGTTCCAATCGTTTAAGTCATTATGAATGATACTGTGTCTAAGGGTTGGAATGGTTGGTTGATGAAACTGCTGATATTGATCAAAAAAATAGTTCACCAGTTTTCGTTTACTATGATCTTCAATGTATTTAGCCATTGGCCAAACGGAAAGGGATCGATTCAGATCCCAGTTGTGCCGATGCGCTTCTATTACAGGATCACGGTAGCTTTGAAGCGCCATACTAAGTTTTCCAATGGCAATACCAAAGTTGAAAAGCAATCGATTGCTATGTTCTGACTCTCCAAGAAATTTGCCATCTAAAAATGACAATACACGGGAGAAACTTCCATCTTCCAACGAGTGAAATGCTTTGTCAAAAGCAGGTTGTGAAACATTGAAATCCAGTTTTCGAGATAAATATTTCTGTAGTTTGGATTCGGCTTTAATAATTGGCAGGTCGCTTTTATTTTCATGATACTTCAGAACGTATTCACGTCCATTGGTATCCTTGATCCGAAAATTCTGACTGGCATAGCCTTCCATTTTTCGGATCTCAGTGGCAGATAGTCCATATGGATCAAGGAGCTCCGAAACCTTTTCTAATTCCATAGCGGTGGTTGATTATCAACGCAATATCGTAACCCTTACTGTATTTATCAATCTAGGGAATTTGCATCCTTTGATTGAAAAAGGGGTCAAACTTCTACGGAATGAGATCGTGCCTTGAGCGAGAAACCTGACCAGAAACCGGCGATGGTAAGGCCCGAAATAATGTGCCAAACTCCCCACCAGGCTGCGATAAACAGCATGCCACCGATGGGCATTGAGGCTGGAAAAATATTGGGATTGATAAGCAGCGCAATGGCCAATGCAGAGTTCTGTATCCCAGTCTCAATCGCTATAGTCTTGCGGTTTTGTACATTAAGCCCCGTCCATTTTGCCAGGTAGTAACCACTGCTTAACGCAAGTGCATTATGACCCAACACAATGATGAAAATATAGTAGATGTACTGAATGAAGTAATCAATGTTCATGTAAAACATCACTCCAACGAGGGCAAAAAATATAGCAATTGACAATCGCTTAATAGGGACCTGTACACGGAGGCTGAAATTCTGAAATCGATAATTGATGAACATTCCAATTAACAATGGAATTCCCAGGATAGTCAAGATGGTCTGCAAAACACTGAATGGATCTACTACCAGATCCTTTAGGTACTCACTGCCATTGCTAACATCATAGAATCGGATATATAATGAACCCCAAAAGGTAAAATTAAACGGAGTTAATATCAGGCCTCCAATGGTCGTGAAAGCAGTAAGGCTAACGGATAATGCGGTATTACCTCTGGCCAGACTACTGAAGAAGTTCGATAGATTCCCTCCTGGGCAAGCAGCAACCATGATCATTCCTAATCCTACCGTCGGGGTGATGGACTTGCCCATGAGCGAAACCAAAAGAAAGGTAAGCAGCGGTAAAACAAGAAACTGGGAGAGGATACCGATAAAAGCGGGTTTGGGATGGTTCATCAACTTTTTAAAGTCACCAAGGGTCAGCTCCAGAGCTACTCCAAACATGATAAACGCAATCGTAAGATTTAGAACAAGAGAACTTCCTTGTCCAAGGTTCAAACGTACACTATCTATTTCTTGTAATACTTCAAACATGACTTTTTCATTTAACCTGAACTAATCAGGGAGATAAAATCTGTAGATCAAGCTGGTCTTAAGGAAAATTCCGTCCTTGAAATCCTGATTCAATTGCATCCGATTGTCTCCAAATTTCAGAGCGGACATCTGGAAATTTACTTCGTCGCCCATAGCAAATGTTCGAAAACTACGTCCGATTGAGCTTCCCATCATCAATTGAAATACCAGTGGCCCAGACTCAAATTGCCCATAAGCCGCTAGTTCATTATTTGTCTTATGCAGGTATGAATCAGGAAAGTCAGAGATGTAGTAGCTCTTAACAATACCCTGGAAGGAAACACCGGTTTTTATTTGCCTGGCTACCTGGACATTAATATCTCCGGCAAGTGGCAGCGTTAGATTTACCTCATAGTTGTCATGATCAATGAAGTAAAAACCTACTATGGGAACAAACAGAAAACCGGATAACTCACTATTGGCATAGGCTCCAAATTTCCACCATGAAGCCCTGTTCCGTTGCTTTTTGACAAGTGCCAAACCACCAAACTGATAATGATCGGAATCTATTTGATTGAGATCAGACGAAATCTTTGGCAAGAATAAATAGGTTCCGGACCACTTGCTTCCGTGATTCATATTGACTCCGGCTTTCATCATGATTCCATAAAAGGTTTCACGATTATCTCCCGTGTTATAGGCAACACTAAGTCTTTCGACATTGAATCCAGAAACAATGGCCAGGTTATCATTTATCGGTACGGGTAAAGTTGCATCAGCAGTAAGTTCCGTGAATCCCGACTTCTCAGGAGAGGCATCATAAGGCCTTTGGAAACCATGATTGTACTGGACCTTAAACAGATCGGCATAGTATTGGGCCCTGACCGTCATCGACAGATTCAGTATACACAATACCAACACAATATTTTTTAGGTGTTTTCTCATGATCGAGAAGATTTTCTAAAGCTAACGAACCCTATACTGTCAATCGTTAATTGAAGCTAGGTTTTTTTGTTGTATTGAATCCGAATGTCAACCCGACAATGGTGCCATCTTTCCTGGGTGAGCAGTAAACATTAACAGGCACATTGAGGTATCCCGACCGAAATGTTTTACCCACTGCGACGATCAGACCCATTGATGCCTTTAAATCTCCTCTGGAGTCAATTCGGCTCACAACCCTTACGTTTTCCGGTCGGACTTCAACTGTCGAGTTCGGGATCCAACGACCGTTTTCGTAATAGCCATCCGCTTGTTTGGTAATTCTGAAAATAGGGCCAAGACCAAATTCAAATCCCGTATCGTTGAATCGGAAGCCATTCATGAAAGTGATCGATGGGATAAAGTAGCCTGACTCAAGACCATTTATGGCTGCTATCAATTCAACTAAGGCTTGAAAATCTCCTGAACTAAGATATTGTTGCTCATATTGATAACCGAACATGGAGGTCACAGGAAACATATTGTATCCACCATCATTTTTAGCGGCCATTAATCGATCACCATTGTCGCCCATAGTATAAACGGCTCCCATTCGAGGGCCATTAAGATTTACTGTTGTGCGCATAGTTGTAATCGGAAGGTTGTAGTTGATCAGAAGATCTACGAGGTGCTCATCGTTGTCAATATTCAGAAGCTCGTTTAAGGAGATCATCGCCATGGTTTGAATCTCCGGTTGAACATTAAGGTACTCCATGACACTTGTTTCTTCTACTTTTCCTGATTGAACATCAACCAACCTCAGTATGATGATGATCTTATCGGCAAATAGTTCGGCAGATCCTGTGATCATTTTGTTAGCCCCCAACAATTTACCTGCCTCAAGCACTGCGTTTTTCCCGTATGTTGAATTAGGGTCAATATTGTTTCTTTCCAGTGCATCACTAACGTCATATTTATCAAGAACCTCGTAGCGATTGATTTTTTCTAGTTCTAGTCGAACAATATTTGACATCGTTACATTATCGATATCCAGGTTTCGAGTATCAATACTGATTAAAGCCACAGTCTGCTTAGACTGTCCCATGACTTCGGTTAAGGCTCCGAAAATCAATAATAGAAGATAAGGAATCATGTATTTGATGGCTGTTTTACTGCAGTAGTTGATGTAGGCTTTCATGACTTTATTTTTTGATCATACCTGTAAATACGTTGATTTTCAGCTACTTGTGTCGGTATGAAACGGGTAGGGTTATAAACTGTTTGCGAATTTCAGTTGGAGATCAACCGATTAGGGCCGGGGCTAAACTGTCCTTATCAAAATATGCAAATGCAGTTTCGCTATTTGCGAATTATGCAAATATTAATCGGCGTTCGAGTAAATTACTCAACATTTTCTTTCCACCTCGTTACCAATGGAAGACAAGCAGATCACCTTCTTAAAGCATATTCAAAGTCTTATCGGACCTAGTCTTTCTTTGGTGAGTGAATTATCCGATTTACTAGATGTTAGTACAGATAGCGCTTACAGAAGAATCAGAGGAGAAACTTCCTTATCTTTTGACGAGATAAGTCGAATTTGCCATCGATATCGAATTTCATTTGATACTTTTAATAACTCTGATAGTTCTACTACCGTCAACTTTCACTATCAACCTTTTGAGAGGACGTCTGAGAGTTTCTTTCGGTACTTTGAGAAGTTAAGCCAGGACATCCAATTCGTTAAAAGCCTGGAAGAGGAGCAAAAGCAAGTTTTCTACGCAGGTCAGGGTATCCCAATCTTCTATTACCTTAAATTTCCTCACCTCTCTGCATTCAAAATGTTTTATTGGATGAAGTCCATTGTGAACCTGGAGGAGTACCAGCATGCTCGTTATCAATCAGAGCTGGTAACTAAAGAACTGACTGATTTAGGATTCTCCATATTCAAGGACTACCTGGACATCCCCTCGATAGAGATCTGGACCGACACTACAACTTTCGGAACGATCAGGCAAATAGAGTTTTATTGGAATTCAGGCGTTCTCTCGGATAAGGAAGTGGCATTGAAAATTTGTGAAGATACGCGAGCCCTATTTGAATATGTTCGGGAAATGTGTGAGTATAGTGAGAAATGGGATGATTATACACATACTCAGCATAAAGGAAGTTCTGGGAAACTATACTTCAGTGAGATTGAATTCGAGCATAATTGCATACTGGTAGACCTGGTTAGGATGCATAGGGTATATCTAGGTTACATGAATTTTGGATCCATCATTACTGAGAATGAAGAATACTATTCCGACATGAAAAACTGGATTGATAACATCATAAGAAAATCTAATTTGATCAGCGGAACTTCTGAGACCATTCGTTACCAGTTCTTTAAACGAGCATTGGACAGATTGGAGGTGCTTGAAAATAAGATATCCCAAAAATGAAATTGCCCCCGACAAGTCGGGGGCAATTTCAATACTGTTAGTTTGATAACCGGGAGGCTTCGAGAAGCCGAATTAGGTTAATGTTATTGAAGTGTTAATTTACTCATTTGATTGAATTTTTGGCTAAAAACTGGATTTTTTTTAAATAATAGCAAATAATCAAGATATGAAAATACTGCGTTGGGTACTCGGGTTGGTCGGATTAGTGATTCTGGTGATGACCGTATCATTTTTTATTTTGGATGAACCTCTGCCTGAAGGGACGAAAGGTCCGGAGGCAGAAGCATTGGCCGATAAAATCCTCACATCGCTCAACAAACAAGCGTACGACTCGATTTCCTTTATCAGTTGGTCGTATCGAATAGGGCACTATTTTGAGTGGGATAAAAAGAATGATCGGGTACTTGTTAAATGGGAAGACATTGAAGTTGAGCTAGACATTCAAACACAGTCCGGAGAAGTCCGTAAATCCGGAGATGTAATTGAAAGTCCCGAGCTTAGTAGAAAAGCTTACGAGTATTTTATCAACGACAGTTTTTGGTTAGTTGCCCCATACAAATTAAAAGATCCCGGAACCATCAGGAAAGTGGTAAATACTTCGGAGGGAGATGCCTTACTCGTTACCTATACAACTGGTGGTGTGACCCCTGGAGATAGCTACCTATGGACCGTTGATGAAAATTTTCGTCCCACTGCATGGAAGTTTTGGGTGAACATTATTCCGGTTGGAGGTCTAGAATTCGAATGGAAACACTGGGTCGAATATGAAGGGGCATGGTTCGCTACCAGGAGGGAAGGACCATTTACATTTGATATCGAGATCTATGAGGTTAGGTAAATTCAGTTCAATGGGACGGAGAGTTTCCTGACATTTGCCTTACCTAGTTCTTGAAAATCAACGAAGAATATTGAATCATATTCGTCTTCAGATAAGTTTTCAAACTGAGTTTCAGAACCAAAAACATTCACTAGGGTCGGTGTGGTATTGGAGTGACCGACAATTAAAACGGTTTCACCCACATGTCTGCTTGCTATAAGTTCAGCAAAAGCTTCCAACTCACTCGGCTCATATAGTCTTACACGGATGTTTCTTTGTTTGGCGATTGGATCTACCGTTTGCCTTGTTCGCTGAAAATTCGTCGAGTATATCGCATCGAATGTTACATCTTTGAACATACTCGCAAGCATTCCGGCACGTTCAATTCCTTTTTCAGATAATTCCGGATCATCCCCGATATCTGATTTCTCAGAATGGCGAACCAGAATAAGGCTGGTTACATCACTTGATTGAGAGTGAATATTGAAGCTGACCAGCAGGGAAAATACAGAGACTAAGAAAATAACTCTTTTCACTTCGATTCTATTTGTAATCCTAAAGATCTTAAATGTTCCCAAAACATGGGGTAGGATTTCTTCACAACTTCAGGATCCAGGATATCAATATCACGAATCATCGATACCGGTGCAAAAGCCATTGCCATTCTGTGGTCCTCGTAAGTCTCAATTTGCGGTGTGTTATTTACGGCAGCCACTGATGGTTCCATTCTCCAACGCCCATTGAGTTCTGATAGATTACCTCCAATTTTCCGGAGCTCGTTTTGCATCGCTGCTATGCGATCTGTTTCCTTAATTCTTAGACTTTCCAGTCCCGTCATTTCAAGGGAAATTCCTTTTAAGGCTGCAGTGACCATGACAGTCTGCGCAAGGTCAGGACACTTTCTGAAATCCAGCGTTATAGAAGAGTCATGGTTCTTCAGGTTTTCAAGAAGCGCCCCTTCGTTGGAGTAGGTTGTTTTTACTCCCATCTGATTCATTATGGCTGCAATCTCCTGGTCTCCCTGGAGACTATTGGACTTCAGGGTTCGGAGCAAAAGCCTTGAACCGGGATTTAACGCCACAACACTATACCAATAGCTAGCACCCGACCAATCTCCTTCAATGGAATAGGAGGAGGGCTCATACTGTTGATTGTGAACGGTTATTGTGTTTTCTTCCCAGGTGTGATCAACGCCAAAGTGTTGCATCAGCATAAGAGTCATGTCAATATAAGGCCTACTAAATACTTCGCCTTCCAATACAACCTGGAGGCCCCTGGGCAAAGACGGAGCAATCATAAGAAGGGCACTAATGTACTGACTGCTGACATTTCCCGGAATTGATACAGAATCGCTTTGCTGCTCACTTAGTTTAGTGATTTGAAGAGGTGGGTACCCGTCTTTCTCTGTGTAGGAGATTATTGAACCCACTTTACGTAAAGCTTCGACTAGTAAACCGATGGGCCTTTCCTTCATGCGATCGGTTCCAGTTATGATAGTCTTATCTCCTGTAAGAGCCAGATAGGCTGTGCAGAAGCGCATGGTGGTACCTGCATCAAGTACATCCCAGTTGGAACCTTTATCGTTTAGAAGTTTATTCATGGTCACCGTATCTCTGGCATTGGAGAGATTATGCAGTTCAATTCCATTTCCCAACGCCTTTATTAGTAGTGCCCGATTACTTTCACTTTTGGAGGAGTTAAGAGTGACTTCGCCAGTTATCGTTTTGGTATACTTGGAGAGGGAGAGAATCATTGAATTAGAACGACTTTGAGAAACTATTTGACCAGGAATTCGTGTTTTATAATAGCTATGACATCAACAAAAAGGATATTTACTTTCACGCTTACCACAATATTAGGCGCTTTTCTGTACTTCCTACGAAATCCTGGAGAAGCTCTAAGAAAGAAACTTAAGGAATTTAGGAGAACCCCCTCAAACGACGAAAGACAGTTGTTTATTTAAGTTCCCTGTAGTAACTCACAGCCCCTGATATTTGGTCGTCGGTAAACTTCTCATCATACCGACAGTGGCCGATTTTGTCCAAAATCGAGAAGTTGATCAACCCGTCTTCATTTTTCTTATCGTGGATCATTAGAGGTATCAACGCCGATGCGGAAGGAACGGATTTAACAAACTCAAAATGTGACCGAATGTAAGACACGACGGTCTCAAGATCCGTGTTAGACAATAACTCTTGCTGATAGGAAAGAAAACTTTCCATAATCATCCCGATTGCCACGGCCTCTCCGTGTAGAATTGGAGTTTTCTGATTCAAATGCCAGGCTTCGACGGCATGACCCAGGGTATGACCGAAGTTAAGGATCTTCCTAAGTCCTTTTTCTAATGGATCTTGTGAAACCACCTCATTTTTAATCTGGATTGAACGCTTTATGATCGGAATCCATGACACATCATCTAGAGACGTGGTTTTTGAAATGCTATTGAAATAATCATCGTCCCAGATCAGTCCGTGTTTAATCACTTCCGCAAAACCTGACCGGAGTTCATTTTCGGGCAGGGTTTTCAGGAATTCCGGGTAAATAACTACATGCTTAGGATCATTGAAAACTCCAATATGATTTTTTAAACCTTGGAAATCTACTCCAAGTTTTCCTCCTGAACTGGCGTCTACCTGAGCGAGGAGAGTAGTTGGAAAGTTGATAAATGGAATACCTCTTTTGTAGGTTGATGCAACAAAACCACCCATGTCTCCGATTACACCACCCCCAAGATTGAGGAGTAACGACTTTCTTGACAAAGAGGCTTCAGTCATTGATGACCATATCTTTTCGCAGGTTGATAGGGTCTTCTCCGATTCTCCGCTTTTGATTTCGATAATCAATGTTTGATCCGGTAGACTCAAATGAGGTAGACAGCTTTCCTTCGTATTCTCGTCGACAAGGCAAGCCAACATGTCGGCATTTGATTGCTCCAGAATACGTTCAAAGTCTTTTTGAAGATCTTCCGAAAAAATGGTGTGACCCGGTAGTTGATCCATCGGTCAAAAGTAGATCGGGAATTTCGGTTAACCAAAGGCTGTTATCTGGTATATATTTGTAAAATCAACCCCCAGGAATGAAAGACGAACAACTGCATTTTGACGACACCCGAATCGCCTTTGAATCAAAGTCTAACTTCGAGTTAAGGAGGACTAAGTTCATTTTCAACACCATGAAATATCCCTGGATGGTAAAGTTTGGAGTCGCGATTACCAGCTTCTCTCTCCGCATGGGATTACCTATAAAGGGCATTATCAAAAAAACATTATTCAGCCAGTTTTGTGGGGGAGAATCCATAAATGATTGCTCTGGGACAATTGAAAATCTTGGCAAGTATGGGGTTGAGACAATACTGGATTATGGTGTGGAAGGTCAGGAAAACGAAAAGAGTTTCGATTCTACCAAAGAAGAAGCTTTACGGGTGATAGATTTTGCTCAAAATCAAGAGCACATTTCTTTTTCTGTGGTTAAGATGTCAGGTCTTGCTTCTGCTACATTACTGGAAAAAATTCAGTCTGGAATAGCTCTAAGCGAAAAGGAAGAGGCATCTTTTTTGTCGGTAAAGAATAGAATCCATGAACTTGCGGCTCACTGTGCACGTAACGGATTGCACTTTATGGTCGACGCAGAAGAAACATGGATTCAGGATGTCATCGACGAATTGGTGATTGACCTGATTCTTGAATTCAACAAAGAAAAACCAGTGGTTTTCAATACCTACCAGTTCTACCGAAAAGACTCACTGGATAGAATGAAAAAACACTATACCAAGGTAGCAGATCAAGGGGGCTACTTCGCCGCAAAAATTGTCCGGGGTGCGTATCTCGAGAAGGAGCGAGAAAGAGCTGAGGAAAAGGGATACCCGGATCCCATCAATGATACGAAAGAACGAACCGATGAGCTTTTTGATGATGCCATTTCATTCATTATCAACCACGTAGAACGATTCTCCGTTTGTGTGGGTACACATAACGAAAAATCCAGTGCATGGTTGGTCACTAAAATGAAGGAGAAGGGACTTGAACCCAATGATCAACGAGTTTATGCTTCACAGCTGCTAGGGATGAGTGATAACATATCATTTAAACTGTCGAAACTTGGATTGAACGTTGCTAAATACGTGCCATATGGTCCCGTGAAAATGGTGATGCCCTATCTATTTCGTCGCGCGGAAGAAAACACATCCATTGCTGGTCAAAGTGGGAGGGAGCTTTCCCTGGTTAAGAAGGAGATCAACAGGAGGAAGCATCAATAGTTTGGGAACCGACTCCTATTGAATTAAGTTATTTCTACTTTTGCGCTTCAAAATCATAAGACTGTGCTCAGCGAACAAGAAATTCAGAGACGAAAAGAAAGAGAGGAACTAATGGATTTGGGGATTAATCCCTATCCAGCAGCCGCATTTAAAGTCAACGTTTCCACCAAGGATATACGGGAGAACTATGAACGTCGGAAAACAGACTACAAAGATGTTAGTCTAGCCGGTAGACTCATGAGCAGGCGGATCATGGGCTCGGCATCTTTTGCTGAGCTTCAAGACATGTCAGGACGAATCCAGATATATCTACGTCGTGACGATCTATGTCCGGATGATGATAAAACACTATATAATACCGTTTTCAAGAAGAAACTGGATATTGGGGATATCGTTGGGGTTAGAGGATTCGTATTCACCACGCAGACGGGTGAGCTCTCTATACACGTAAAGGAATTCACTGTTCTTTCTAAATCACTAAGACCTCTCCCAATAGTGAAAGAGGCCACCGACGATAGCGGTGAAACCAAGACTTATGATGCATTCACCGATCCGGAGCAGCGATATCGTCAGCGCTACGTAGATCTAATTGTAAATCCCCAGGTGAAGGAGGTTTTTCGAAAAAGGACGAAACTTGTCGATACCATTCGATCCGCATTTAATGATAAAGGTTTTTTGGAGGTGGAAACACCAATTCTTCAGCCAATTCATGGAGGTGCAGCAGCCAAACCCTTTAAGACACATCACAATTCCCTCGACATGACTTTGTACTTGAGGATCGCCAATGAATTGTACCTAAAACGACTTATCGTCGGTGGTTTCGACGGTGTGTATGAGTTCTCCAAAGACTTCAGAAACGAGGGGATGTCACGCTTTCACAATCCGGAGTTTACCCAGGTAGAATTATATGTGGCTTACAAGGACTACTTCTGGATGATGGATTTGATGGAAGAAGTAGTGGAGAAAATTGCTTTGAATATTCATGGTGATACAAAAGTGCAGGTGGGAACCAATGAAATTGATTTCAAAAGACCATGGAAAAGATTCACCATGTTCGAAGCCATTGAACACTTTACAGGTATTGACATCTCCAAAATGGATGAAGCTCAACTGAGATCAACTGCTGAAGAACTCGGCGTCGATATAGACGAGACCATGGGAAAAGGAAAACTTATCGACGAAATTTTTGGAGAAAAATGCGAGCCACATCTTATTCAACCTACTTTCATTACAGATTATCCGGAGGAGATGTCTCCATTGACTAAAAAGCATCGATCTAAACACGGGCTGGTTGAACGTTTTGAAGCCATTTGCAATGGAAAGGAAATCATGAATGCTTACTCTGAGCTTAATGATCCTATAGATCAAAGAGAGCGGTTCGAAGCCCAGTTAGAGCTGGCAAAAAGGGGTGATGAAGAGGCGATGGCAATGGATGAAGACTTTCTAAGGGCCTTGGAATACGGTATGCCTCCTACCGCAGGAGTAGGTCTCGGGATTGATCGACTGACTATGATCATGACCAATAGCCCGTCTATTCAGGACGTGTTATTCTTTCCTCAGATGCGTCCTGAAAAGAAGGTCGTAGAAGCCTCAGATGAGGACTTTATTCAAAGAGGAGTTGGGTCTGATTACATTCCTCTTCTAAGGCAATCAGGAATTGCGACATTAGACCAGCTTTCTCAGGCAAACGTTAACAAGTTGCACAACGACGTTTGCGGAATGAGAAAGAAGATGAAACTTAAAGACCTCAAAAACCCAACGAAAGAAGATGTTCAATCCTGGATTGAATCAGGTCAGATCTAAAGATTAAATCGAACCAACCGCCAAGACTCTATACTTGTCCATCACTCTGGATACAATGTGGCGGATAATTCGTTCGTTTTTGAATTCGTCGGAACCAAGTACGCCTGATGCATATCCTTGCCAGATAGTTTTATCCTTGCGGCGATCGTAAAGAGATATTAACAGAGTTCCTTCTTTAAGGTCGTAACGAATTTTGTCATAGCTCTCATCCTCACTGTAGATTCTCTCTGAGAAATAGTCATCCATGGTGAGGGTTGTGTCCATTTTATCGGCGATGATCTTGTTGTTGAAATTCCACTTCACCCAATTTTCGAAATCAGGTTGACGATACCCCTGGAATTTCATGTCTTCGAAATACAAGTTATAGAAAACAATAAGATTGGGTTTTCTATCTCTTTGGCGGTATCCCCATGCCTCCAGATTTTGTACCAGGTATTTTTCAATTGCCTGCTTCTGTTCATCGGTACCCTCAAATTCGTCTTTTTTTACAAAGTCAAATGTTTTGTACCTATTGAAACTTCCGTCATAGCTATAATCTGCTTCTATGACATGATTGTAATACGTGTTGCAACTCAACAAAGAAATTATGAACACTAAAAGGACCAGTCTACTCATGATTCAATCAACATAATTTTTCAGCATCGGAAATTAGTGAATCCAATGGACTACTCAAAACCGAAATTGTTAAGAATCTGACGCTTCCTATGAATTGTTCACCCTTTCATATGAATTTCACTCGGAAACTACTACAGTCAATAAAGATTGATCTGGACTTATCGCCATTCTAGAAATATTTTGAAGGTCAAAGTCATCCAGGTTCACAACTTCTTGCCAATCGCTTTCGACTCCGAGTTTCCAGGATAGGATACGGGATCCCTGTCCAATTAGGATTGTTTGATCGGATGTCCAGCATATATCTTCCGATCCTTCGGGAGTTACCTTTAAGGCTTCGAATCTTTTAGTTTCAGGATAGTATGCTGAAATCACCCACGATTCCGGGTTTTTATCAATAAATGAAATAGCATTTTTGCCAGGGATCTTGTGAATTGATCTTCCTGCATTTTCAAGAATTATTTCGGCTTGCTGTCTTGGAACGTTTATTTCCTGAAAAGTGGGTGTAATTCCAAGAACGAAACTGAACAAATTGTCTACATCGAGCCAAGCGTGATACCCAATTTTCGTAAATGGAATTAATACCTCACCGTTTCCCGATTCCAGGTCATACTCCCAAAGCAGTTGTCGACCGTCTTCTTCCAGTAAAATGCTGGACAGTGTGTTGGATCCAGGTCGCGGAGTTGGGCTGTATTCACTTCCTTCAGTATTTGTTACCCATTCGTTAGCACCTGATGACACATCATATTTCCGTATGTCTGTCTGACCATTTCTTGTTGACGCAAAGAAGATAAACTTGCTATCCTCCGAAAAAGAAGGCTGGTTGTCATATCCCTCGTTGTTGGATACATTTCTCGGATTTTCTACTTGAATTTCACCATTGGATATGGATAGATCAAATAGATAAACCTCGGTTTCCGGTTGCGCATAGGCATTAATAGCTATCAGGATGACAGACAAAAGAAGGACTCGCATGCTTTTTTCTTCGAAAGATAATAATTCTCCTCAATGTTTGACTTAGGTGATAAATCTGTCGTGCTCGCAGTATCGAATAAAATTGAATAGCTATTTTTGTTATTCAACAAAGCCCCAAGAACTTGCAGACATACGTACAAGCACTCAATTATGCCATTCCCGTCTTTCTGTCACTCATCGTTATAGAACTGATTGCTTCCAAAATCCTGCATAAGGAAGTCGTTCGATCCATGGATACACTATCCAGTTTGAGTTCTGGATTGACTAACGTAATCAAAGATGTACTTGGGCTAACAGTGATCATAGTTTCATACGGGTGGATGGTAGATAACATGGCCGTTTACACGGTGGAGGCAACCTGGTTAGTGTACTTACTGGCTTTTATCGGATTAGATTTTGCAGGGTACTGGGTGCATAGAATCGATCACAAGGTCAATTACTTTTGGAATGACCATATTGTCCATCACAGTAGCGAAGAGTTTAATCTGGGTTGTGCTCTTCGTCAAACTATTTCATCGTGGTTTTCAATTTCGTTCGTCTTCCTAATTCCAATCGCTTTGTTGGGAGTCCCTGCTAAAGTTGTAGCTATTGTGAGTCCTCTTCACCTTTTTGCACAGTATTGGTATCACACAAGACTTATTGGCAGAATGGGAATTCTGGAAAAAATTCTTGTCACTCCTTCTCATCATCGGGTTCATCATGCCATCAATGATGTATACATGGATAAGAACCTTAGCCAGATATTTATTTTTTGGGACAAACTATTCGGCACCTTCCAGGAAGAACTCGATGATGTACCTCCGGTGTATGGTGTGAAGAGACCTGTTCGGACATGGAATCCGTTCATTATTAATTTCATGCACCTCTGGCTACTTATTCAAGATGCCTGGAGAACCAACAACATCCTGGACAAATTCAGAATTTGGTTCATGCCTACTGGATGGCGTCCTGAAGACGTGAAAGAGAAATTTCCTATTGACACAATCTCCGATGTTTACGGTTATGAGAAATACGGTCCGATACTAAGTAATCGAATTCAAATATGGTCTTGGTTTCAGATGATCGTTACTTTTTCCTTGATGATGTATTTCTTTAACCAGTTGGGTGATTTGTCTATGCAGGTGATGTTATATCACGGTGGATTCTTGTTCCTTACTGTGTTCAGCTATACGATGTTAATGGATAAAATGACTTCCGCTTGGATGGTGGAGTTGCTTCGATCAGCAATCGGGCTTTTTACTATTTACTTCACTGGTGATTGGTTAGGAATAAGTGGTGTAAATGAATACATTCCTTATTTGCTTTCTTTCTACTTTATTCTCTCCCCAATGGTGGTTTACTACTTTTGCCTGACGGAAATAAAGGATAAGAAAGAACTTCAATCAGTTGGTGCCTGATTAATTATCAAAGAAATCAAGGAAGCTCCTTTTCCGCTGTAATTTCAGGTCTTGTAGCAGACTGGCTTTAGGTTGAATGACCAACGAAAAGGATTGGAATCTACCGAAAGGTACCCATCCGAATGTAAGTCCCCAACAGTGTAGATCACGTGAAATATTGATTCGGGTCTGAGTGAATTCCCTTCTCTCTAAATCGTATCCTGAATTGAGATTGAGGTTCGTTTTGGGTGTCAACTTTAATGTACCATTAAAAGATAGGGTTTGTCTGAAAATAGCATCTTCAAATCCCCTTTTGGTGCGAGTGATACTATAGGAAATATTAAGTGTCCATGGCACATCAAAATCCACATATTCATTTGGATTTCTACGAATGAATTCGGCCTCCGCCGCATCTGTTCCTTCTAATGGGTTGCCAAACTCATCTACTGGGTTGAACGGATCATCCCCGAATGTTTGTGGTTCCGGTTCACTTTCCCCTGAGTCACCTCTACCCATTCCGGACTTCAAACGCATGGAAATGGCAACGTTAGAACTACTCAATTGCCCCAAACCTCGTCCTGCATTCCATGCGTATCGGTCAATCCTGGTTCCAATGGAAGTTGAGCCTTCCCTCGAGTAAATATAAGGGTCCAAAGTACCACCTACTGCAATACTAACCGCGTTTTCAAAGAATGAGGTCCTGGTAGATAGACGTATCGGGGCCAGCTTAAAACTATCTGCAGCAAAATTATAACTCGAACTCATTGACAAGTTGTCGAAGATCTTCACCTTTTTTGTGCCAGTGACCGAGTCTTCCGGATCCAGCACTTTCATTTCGAGGTTGTTTTGAATGTTAAATCCAAGCGATCGACTCTCTGTTCCGGTCGGTGAAGGGTAAGCAAAACCTTGGTATTTAGAAACCCTGATTGAGTCAGTGGCATTTCTCTGTATGGTTTCATATACTCCTCTTCCAGGTCCACTGAAGTCAGGATTGTAGCTAAAGGAAAGGGCCGGTGTAATCACATGTCTGATGGCTTGGACTTTGCCGTCACCTTTAAAGAAATGAGTTCCATAAATCACGGTGTTCAATGACGCCCCTGAAGACCATGAATTGGCTCTACTGAATCGTTGAGTGGTGTCGACCCTTACAGCCTCTTCTTCAGAGAGGTAGGTATAATCCAGTTCCTTAAAAAACCATACTTCCTGGTAATTGAAAGAAGGGCTCAAGGTGAAAAATTTCAAGAGACTGACTGATGTGCTAACGGGTAATTGATGTCGTACACCATTTTTGCCAAATTGCAGGATAGTATTAAGATCGTCCCTTAAGGTCAAAGAATCGAAATCTGCCTCATTGAAGTTTGATACCTGAAATGGGAATGGATTTGCAATCCTGTTTGTCAGTTGATTTGTTGCCGTCATGTTATGACTGAAATTCAACTTGGCAAGAGGATTATTTGAGTTGTTCACAAACTTCTTAAAAGGGTATTGTCTGGATGTGTTAAATGCGAAATCCGGTAAGCTTACGTTCATGATGCCAGTTGCTAGGTTTTGGCTTTGTCGTGCATTCAATGTCATATTAAATGGGGTGCCAACAAAGCGCTTGGAGTAAGAAACATTTGAAGCATATTGGGACTGCGTACTCCTGGAAAAATCCTGGGCCACCAAGTTGCTGTTGGCATTATAAGTAGAGGTACCCAGTGAAACGGAGGCGCTGAAGTTTCCCGTACCTCTGGATTCCTGACGATGTGACCAACGATACCAGAAATCATTGGTCAGGATTGGGTTTTCTACATCTTCACTTACGTTTTGGGTGTATTGAAAATTCATGGACCCGGAGAAAGAGTATCGTTTTCGGTAATTGGTATTGACCGTCAGCCCTTTTCCACCCCGGGTATAAATGTCTCCGGTCATTCTTAAGTCCATATAATCGTTCAATGCCAGATAATATCCACCGTTCCGAAGGAAAAATCCCCTTCGACGTTCCTCACCATATGATGGGAAAATAATACCACTTGCCTGTCGCTTGGGTTGAGGAAACATCCCGAACGGAAATGCGAGAGGAGTACTCACATCTCTGAACTTCAGGTGGAAAGGACCTGAAACTACTTTGTTTCCTGGGATGACCTTGATCTTTTCGGATTGAATAAAAAAATGGGGATGCTCGAGGTTACAGGTCGTGTAACGCGCTCCTCTGATAAACATTTCGTCATCTTCATTCTTCTTCACGTCATCTCCATGCATAAATGCCCCGTCTTGTTCGGTGACCACTCCTTTAATTTGTGCTCTTCTGGTTTGGAAATTGTAGAGAATGACATCTGTTTGATAGGAATCCTGGCTATCGTCAAACACCGGTTTGCCAATTATTTCACCAGTAGTATCCTCCCTGAATGTGGACTTTATTGTTTTGTATCGCATGTCAACATCCGTTCGGTCGGCATCCAGGGAGATGGTTCCATAATCGATGTGGGTCTCCCCGTACATATTTAATTTCCGGCCTTTGAGATCAAAAAAGATTGAATCCGTAGCGTTATAGTTGATTGTAGTTTCAATTTCACTGGAGGCCCGAGTATTAACGTTTTTTAAGGAATCTTCAGAAAGATTAAGGCTATCCTGTATGGATTCAAGAGTCAATAAGCTTGAATCCAATGCCACGATTGAAGTATCCTGAGTTACAGCCAGGGAGTCAACGGTCGATAAAACGGCTGTAGAATCTGTCTGAGAGTAGGAAAAATAGCAGCAAATTGAGAGTATACAGCAGATTATGAATCGCCTCAAAATCAACCTCAGGTTTTAATTTTCTTCGAATTTTTGCAATTTTGCGTAAAAATCCGCATTTGGTATATAAATCAACTCAAGTTCTGTGAGAAATATTGCCATAACATTAGGAACCACCCTTGTCCTAATCTTAGCATCATTCAACACGGTTGAGCTCAGAGATTACCGAATTAGAAAAGTTGTCATTGATCCCGGCCACGGGGGGAGAGATCCTGGTACAAGCGGATCACTTTCAAAGGAAAAAAATATTGCTCTGCCCATAGCACTGGAATTAAAGCGAATCATCAATGATAACATTCCGGAGGTAGAGGTTGTACTTACTCGTAAGACAGATAGTTTTCCTACTTTAAATGATAGAGCAGACCTTGCGAACAAGTTAGGAGCAGACCTTTTCATATCTATTCATGCCAATTGGATAGCGAATCCAAATGTGTATGGTACCGAAACTTACGTAATGGGCGTCCAAAACTCAGGAAGAAATTTTGAGGTTGCTAAGCGGGAAAACTCTGTAATTCTGCTAGAGGATAATTACCAAGAGAATTATGAGGGTTTTGATCCGGAATCTCCGGAATCCTATATTCTATTTTCATTGACCCAGTCGGCATTCCAGGAAAGAAGCCTTCAGTTAGCAGCAAATATCGAGGAACAGTTCAAAACAAGAGTAGGTAGAAGAAGTCGTGGGGTTAAACAATCCAGCTTATATCTACTATGGCGAACTGCTATGCCTAGTGTTTTAGTAGAAGTCGGTTATCTTAGTAACCCCAAGGAAGAACGGGAACTGAATGACCCTTTGAATCAAGTATATATTGCTTCTGGGATATACAGGGCCTTTAGGGATTACAAAGTTGATATCGAGTCCAGCTACTAAATCATTCGCAAGTGTCTAAAGAATTTCGAATCGGATTAATTGCTCTAGTTTCCGGAGCTATTTTATATTTTGGATTTAACTATCTCAAGGGTGTAGATTTCTTTTCACCCGTCACTAAATACTATGTGATCTATGAAAATGTGGATGGACTAACTAAGTCCAATCCGGTTATTATCAACGGCCTTGCGGTGGGTAAAGTGAGTGACATCAAATTGGTTCAAGGAAAGACGAATAGCATAAAGGTCGAGTTGCAGATCGATCAGGACATTACCCTCGGAGACAGTACGGTGGCCGAGTTAAGAGATACGGATATATTAGGTGGCAAGTCTATAGATCTTAAACCAAAGAGGATCTCATATGATCTTGTGCCGGGAGATACGCTGATAGCATTTGTGGATAGAGGATTAGCTGAATACCTGGATAACGTTACACCGATCACAAACAACCTTGAGATCACTATCAGCAGAATAAATGCAATCCTGCTTGGTTTACAGGGTAGCGGAGAGAAAATAAATCAGACAATATCTGAATTAAATATAACCTTAACGCAGGTCAATAGTATAATCGAGAATAACAGGCAAGAATGGAGTAGAACCTTAACAGCGTCAAGGCAGCTTATTGAGAATGTTAATGATAAAGTGACAAAACTGGATCCAATTCTTACTAAGAGTGCTGGAGTTCTTGACTCACTCAATAACCTTGAGATTAACCAAACGTTGACCGCCGTCAATTCGATGTTAGCTCAACTTACGGAACTACTTTTAGAAATCGATAATGGTCAGGGCACGCTGGGTCAATTAGCAAACAATGACTCCCTTTACAATAATCTAAATCAATTACTTATTGATCTTGATAAGCTAACCATTCACTTTAATCAATACCCCAAAGACTTCCTCAAGCCACTTGGACGGAAGCACAATAAACTAGAGGGACTCGACACCGGCAACCGATAAATAGTTATGGCCAAAAACGTCGAAAATCTTGAATCCAGAGATTTTTCTGCTCTTTTGACGCAGCTTGCCGAAAAGCGGGAAAACACAAAATTGGGCGGGGGTCAAAAAAAGATCGACCGACAACATCAGAAAGGAAAACTGACAGCTCGTGAAAGAATTCAATACCTTCTTGACGATACAGATTTCCTTGAAATAGGCACTTTTGTAGCAGATGATATGTATCAGGAGGTAGGTGGTTGTCCCTCTGGAGGTGTAGTTACAGTGGTTGGTTCCATAAGCGGTCGCACCTGCGTAGTGGTGGCAAACGATGCTACCGTTAAAGCTGGAGCATGGTTTCCCATGACAGCAAAAAAGAACTTAAGAGCACAGGAAATAGCCATTGAAAATCGACTGCCTGTTGTTTATCTTGTCGATAGTGCCGGGGTCTACCTTCCTATGCAGGATGAGATCTTTCCTGATAAAGAACACTTTGGTCGTCAATTCAGGAACAATGCAAAAATGTCTTCCATGGGAATCGTACAGGTAGCAGCGGTGATGGGAAGTTGTGTAGCAGGAGGAGCTTATCTGCCAATAATGTCCGATGAGGCAATGATCGTAAAAGGAACAGGATCAATATTCCTGGCAGGAAGTTATCTGGTTAAATCAGCAATTGGCGAAGATATCGACAACGAAACCTTAGGTGGTGCTGAAACACATTGCGAAATTTCTGGCGTTACCGATAATCAATACGACTCTGATCAAGAGTGTCTTGATGCAATAAAAAAGCTTTTTGATAAGATGGGGGAGAGCGATAAAGCTGGATTCAATCGCATACAGCCTAAACCCCCAAGAAAGAAGGTTGAGGAGCTAACAGAAATTTTTCCAATCGAAAGAAGTAAAACCTATGATGTCATCGAAATTATCGAAAGATTGGTCGATGACTCGGATTTTGAGGAGTACAAAAAAGACTATGGTAAAACCCTGGTGTGCGGCTACGCAAGGATCGACGGCTGGAGTGTAGGCATCGTCGCTAATCAACGGAAAATTGTGAAGGCCAAAAAAAGTGGGGCGTCTGGGGAAATGCAAATGGGTGGTGTAATCTATTCGGATTCAGCAGACAAAGCCGCAAGATTTATAATGAACTGCAATCAGCGTAAAATCCCACTTGTTTTTTTACAGGATGTGAACGGTTTCATGGTGGGCAGCCGTGCGGAGCATGGAGGAATCATAAAGGATGGCGCAAAAATGGTGAATGCCGTTTCAAATTCAGTCGTTCCTAAGTTCACCATTGTTATGGGTAGCTCCTATGGTGCTGGAAATTACGCGATGTGCGGAAAGGCTTACGATCCTCGTCTGATTTTTGGTTGGCCAACTGCGGAGATGGCTGTAATGAGTGGTAATTCAGCGGCAAATACACTGTTACAAATCAAAATGTCCTCCATGAAAGCTAAAGGCCAGGAAGTTTCCGAAGAGGAGAAAAATGAATTGTTGTCTGGTATAAAAGCAGATTATAACAAGAAGCTAAGTCCTTACTACGCAGCAGCCCGACTCTGGATGGATGACATTATCGAGCCTGCTGAAACTCGGAAAGTCCTGGCGAAAGGTCTGGAAATGGCAAACCATTCGCCAATCGAGGAAAGAATGAATGTTGGAGTGATTCAAACCTGATGAAAGAGAAAGAATTAAAGGCTCTGGTCACGCTGTTGGAGGATGATGACAACGAGGTGATCCAACACGTAGAAAAACAAATTAAGTCATTCGGAACATCGATCATTCCCTTCCTGGAACAAGAATGGGAAACGCAGTTTAACCCCATCATTCAGAGACGAATTGAAGATCTGATTCATTACTTACAGTTTGCTCTTCTGCAGGAAAGGTTGGATCATTGGAAGAAAAATGAGGAGGGAGATCTACTAAAAGGGATTTGGCTCCTTGCCACCTATCAATATCCGGATCTTGAACTGGAGGAATTACAAAAGCAAATCGATCAGCTTTATTATGATGCCTGGACGGAAGTAAAAGACGATATGGCACCATTCGACCAGGTAAGAATCCTTAACAGTGTCATTTTTGATCGATTTAAATTCCGGGCAAATACCAAGAATTTCCACTCTCCGGGAAATTCAATGATCCATACAGTACTTGAAACCAAAAGAGGAAATCCCATTTCTCTATCTTCGATTTACTTATTGATTGCTCAAAAACTCAATCTTCCAATTTTTGGTGTAAACCTTCCAAATCTGTTTATTCTGACCTACAAATCAGAGGATATCCAATTCTATATCAATGTATTTAACAGGGGTTTGATTTTTTCAAAGGAAGATATCGATAACTACATTGAGCATTTAAGACTGTCTCCGGAGGATACTTTCTACCAGCCCTGTAGTCACTTACAAATTGTAGTCAGGTATTTACGAAACCTGATTGTATCGTTTGATAAACTGGGAGATTACCATAAGAGTGATGAAATAAAGACTATACTGCAGGGTTTAGACCCAGACTATCTGAAACAGTAGTTAGTGTTATTCTTCCGATCATTTTGATTGATTTGAATTGTTACCTTTAAGGAATGGGCTTCCAACGCACAGTAGGGAAGAACCTAGCGCTGTACCTTCCTGTGGCCTGGATGGTTATAGAGGCAAGTTCTTATTTTATTTCAAGATACCAACTTGATGAGTTACTTGTTGACATAGTAATCATATTCCTACTACATGGTCTCATTGGAGTATTGATTTCCACTTTCTTCAAGGGTAGAAAGAATAAAAAGGCGATAGCTTTTCAATCGATAAATGTATTTCTGGCATTTGTTGTTGTGATTGTCTTTGCACTTAATCCTTTGCTATTCAATCCCAGTAAACTGAGGATTTTGCCGTTAATACAGAATGATAATCCACTCAAAGACTTAAGTTCAATTGCCGTTTTGCCCATTGAGAATAACCTTGGGAATAATGAGCAAGACTACTTACTGGCTGGTTTGCATGATGACTTGATTACCGAAATCGGAAAAACTGGTACTATCAAGACAATCTCTCGCACCTCCATGAAGACCTTTACCGAAACGAATAAGACCATAAAACAGATTGGTAAGGAGCTAGACGTTCAAGCTATACTGGAGTCTGGACTTTTTGCTTTAGATCAGGAGTATGAATTACGATTGAAAATATTTGACAGCAAGACTGAAAATATTCTATGGGCAGGTGAATACGTGACCTCAATGAATCAATTACCAAAAACCTTAGAGGCAATCACGGAGATAGTTTCTAAAACGATTGACAAAGCCAACTACAATGAAATTAAAATTAATGAGAATCTAAGTCCAATGGCCTATGAAGAAATAGTAAAAGGCAATGAATTGATTTTAGCATTTGAACCTGCAAGTATCAAAAAGTCTCTTCTTCATTTTCAGAGAGCCATCGAGTTTGATTCATCCAATATTGAAGGTTACATTGGTGTAGCCAGAGGGTGGATATACCTTGAGCAGCTTGGCAGTGTCGATCCCAGAGTTTCACAACCTGAAATAAGAAAATACTTTTCAATGGCACAGGAGATCGATTCCAATCATTGGCAAACTCTAATATGGAGAGGGGTAATTGAGTCTTTATTTGATTTTGATTTTGAGAAGGGTATCGAAACCATAGAAAGAGGTTTAGCGGTTAACCCTATTCATTCAGATGCTCGGTCAATATTAGCACATTGTTATATGATCGTAGGGGATTGGAGTAATGCCTGGAGACAGATGAATTTTGCGAAGGAGATTGATCCCTTAAATCCGCAAGTACTGACTTTTTCTGCCAACATGCATTTTTATCAGGGAAGTTTACTGAGTGCTAACAAGCAAATGGAATTTTTAGGTATCGTACAACCATCTAATCAATTCTACAGAATGTACCTCGTACTAAAAGGAGAAGTAGAAGACAAGAAATCAACCATACAGTTGTTGCAAGAACAGTATTTCTCAATATCTCAAAATAATCCTCATCTTAAATTAGACAACTTCATTGAAGTAAGTTTTGAGGAATCTCAAGACTTTTTCGCAACTCACGGTCGAATCATTAGATACCTTGATAGTTCTAGTGATCAAATCGATTATCTCTCCGAGAGTACGATGTGTAGAACGTTGTATTACTTAATTCCGGATTATGATGATGAATTATTCTTTAAGTATTTCAATCTGCTGGATGAACGGAAAAATTCAGATTTACCCTATTATTCGATAAAAAGTGATAGCCCATTACAAAAAGATTCTAGGTACATCGCCGTTATGGAAAAAAACGGATTCTGGTAGAAGGAGCCTTTTTGTCAAACACTGTAAGCCAGGAAATACTCATTGAGAGGTTCAATTTTAACCACAATTGGTGCCTGATCCTTGCTTTTCAGGTTGTATACCAGTATTTCATCCGAAGAAATTAATTCCGTTTTTATATCATCCTTAAGGCTCAGTTTCTTTCTTCCGTGAATTTTATACAATACTTCTTTGGCTGCCCAGATTTTGCATAATCGGTTAAGATCCAGCTCATCATCTCCAGGATTTAGAAATCGGGAACGCACCATTTTAAGCTTCTGTCGTGGTAATTCAAGATCAATTCCACATGCTGATTCCATATTAAGCAACACCGCTGCCATAGGCCAGGAATGAGTAATTGATACATGAGCTTTCAGGTTTTTCAGAAAGGGCTTGCCATATTCATCGTTGCCTAGGCCTTGATAAATGAGTTGATGCGATTGGCACAAATAATTAGTCATTATTCTGGTGACAAGCCACTCAGATTTTTTGGAATCCAGACCCTTGGGTGGTACCTCTTCAGTCAAATCCTCAAGTTCCTTTACGGTTTCCTTAATGTTCCAGACGGCATATGAACTTTGTGAAGAAATAGATTTGGATAATAATATGGGCATTGACCAACAGTAAAGTTCACAATGTAATAATTTTGCATTATTCCATGAAGAGTAACATCGAGGTAGAAAAGATACATACATATACTGGGCATCAGGATTGTGTTTACACGTTGGAGCCTCATGGGCCTTCAACCTTTCTTTCAGCTGGGGGAGACGGTATGGTGATTCGATGGGATCTTAATGATCCGACAAAAGGGACTATGGTGGCAAAAGTCCCCACCTCGATTTATGCCATTCACTATTCAGTTTCAGATAGTATTCTTTTCGTTGGACAGAATTATGAAGGAATTCACTTGCTTGATCTTGGTCGTAAGGAAGAGAAAGGTTCGATCAAAGTCACGGATAAAGCCATTTTTGATATAAAAGCAGATGAATCCGCAATTTTTGTTGCCACTGCTGAAGGTGAAATAGTTGTCATTGACAGATCATCATTGACAATAATGGAACGTCTGAAGTTCTCCGATCAAAGTGTGAGGACACTCAGAATAGTAGGAGATAAAATTGTTGCTGGTTACAGTGATGCAAAAATCCGGGTTTTTAGCCGTGAGAAATTGAATTTGATTCACGAGATATCTGCACATAAGATCTCAGTCTTTGCCGTTTTGGAAGACCCAGCTGGAAAGTATCTCCTTAGCGGTAGCCGCGATGCACATCTAAAAGTTTGGGGTTTGGAGAACTTTGAACCGGTTGACGATATCCCGGCACATATGTATGCCATCAATCACATAGCTTTTAGCCCGGATGGACAACATTTCGTAACTTGTAGCATGGATAAATCCATAAAGATCTGGGATTCAGAGACTTTTAGATTAAAGAAGGTGATCGATAAAGCACGTCATGCAGGTCATGGGACATCAGTAAACAAACTCTTGTGGACGAATCATCACAACTACCTAATATCTTGTAGTGATGATCGTTCAATCTCTGTCTGGAATATAAAATTTGGTGAATGAGAATTACCCCATTAGAAATACGTCAGAAAAACTTTGAGAAGAAACTTAGAGGCTACGATAAAGATGAAGTCAATGCTTTTCTTCTCTCACTTTCCAATGAATGGGAAAGAATCGTGGACGAAAATAAAGAGTTGAAAATCAAACTCGAGCAATCCGAAAAAGAGGTATTGAAGTTACGCGAGGTCGAAAGCAGTCTGTTCAAAACTCTTAAAACAGCCGAAGATACTGGAGCGAATCTGATTGACCAGGCAAATAAGGCCGCTGAGTTGCATCTACGGGAAGCTGAAATTAATGCACAGGCAGTGATGGAAGAGGCCAAAAGCAAGGCCAAGGCAATCATTGAAAATTCCGAAGTGGAAGCCAAGGACATCATTGATGAGATGCAGGAGGCAGTAAAGGAGCTTGAGAAGAACTATAAATCAATAGAGAGTCAAAGGGATACATTGATTGGTGAGCTCGGGAATCTAGCCGACGACATAAAAGACAGGATTCAAAGAACTACCCGTCAGCATCATAAATTCAAGCTTGAAGACCACCTGATAAAAGTGAAGAATCTGGTCCGTGAATCGGAGGCAAGAATAAACAAAGAACATTTGTCAATTCATGCCGCCAGATCAGAAGCTATTCCAGATGTAGATCCCAATTCTGAAGAAGCAGATAAAAAGCTAGATACCTATATTAAATCGAAAGCTAATTCACTTGCCGAAAGCATTACCCCCGAACCTGAGGAGGAAGAGGAAAATAAAAATGAATTGTCGGGTGAAGGTTCTTTCTTTGACCAGGTAGATAACTAATCATGGGTAAAATCATGCTGGAGGGTATGGAATTTTATGCTTTTCATGGGTTCCATCCGGAAGAACGAAAAATCGGAAATAAGTACAGCGTCGATCTGGAACTTGAGGTAGATTTCAACAAAGCGGTTGATACCGATGACCTGAAAGAAACAATAGATTATGAAATGATCTATGCAGAAGTAAATAAGGTAATGGGCAAGCCATCCAAGTTACTGGAACACGTTGCTGGAGAAATAATTCAGGGAGTACGATCCAAGTTTCCTCAAACCAAACGGATTACAGCGAAGGTGAGCAAATTCAATCCCCCAATCAAGGGAGTTTGTCATAAGGCGAGCGTCGAGATTTCAGTCTAATTTGGAATCTTCCTCATCTTCGAAGACAAAACCTTTTGCATCTGCGCCTTCGTAGAACGACACGCGCTTTCCGGCAAGATACATCATCTGTTTCTTCTCAATCAAGACACGTACCCCATCTATTTTATATTGCTCGTCACCTTCCCGCTCCTTATCGAAGCCAAGAACATAGTTGATCCCAAAACAGCCGGCTCCTCCTTTTACCCCTAATCGCAGGCTGTATTCGTCAGGAATGTTTTTTTTCTCAAGAATTTGCTTAATTTCCTGAATGGCACGTTTAGATATTTGAACGGGAATAAACACGATCGCAAAAGAAAAATTATTTTTGAATCCTTTCAACCCAAAATAGCTGATTGATGGATATTATTATCGAACTAATTAAAAACCTTGGACCAGCGTTGATAGTTCTCTACGCGGTGTATCTGATGGTTCGGTCATTTACCTCGTCTCGTCTGGACGAATTAAGATCACAATCGATTCAGAAGAATAGTGAAACTGTTCTGCCCATCCGCCTACAAGCTTACGAAAGAATAACCTTGCTTCTGGAGCGAATATCTCCGAGCAACATAATCAGCCGCTTAAACAATCCAGAGTTCTCTGCTAGAGATTTTCAGCAAGTGCTGGTTTCAGAAATTAGACAAGAGTTTAATCATAACCTTTCCCAGCAATTGTATATGTCTGATCAAGCCTGGGCATATGTTTCCGGGGCTGTTGAGGACGTCATCACTACCATCAATGAGGCAGGGAGAGGATTGGAAGATGATGCAAAAGGACTGGACCTTGCTAAAGCAATTTTCGAAACCAACATCGAGAAAAATTCAGTCAGGAATGCAATTAACTACATTAAGAACGAAATCAGGGAGGTTTTCTACTAATGGCTGACCGAATTAAAGGAATCTGGGATAAAGCGAAGCAGAGTGTTCAGGAGAACGAAAAGCTGCAATCATTAGGTGAAGAGGCAAAGGAAAAGTTGACGAATCTCAAAATCGATAACGAAGCAAGAGAAGAATTCGCGTCAAAGGTTAAAACCCTGACACGGATGATTAAAGCCCATATCTCGGGTATGTATCAAGCTTTCTCAGGTAAAACACTGTTATTAATCACTTTCGCCCTTTTGTATTTTATAATCCCCACGGACCTAATTCCTGATTTTATTCCCGCCCTGGGCCTAGCAGATGACATCACATTGGTGTTCTACATAGTAAGGAGTCTTTCAACAGATCTTGATTCCTTCCTGGAATGGGAAAATCAGACTCACAATGAGACAAATATTGACTAAATTTAATTTTGAAATCAACCAAGTAATTTGACGGATTATGTCAAATAAAATTGCCCTAATTGCTGGAGCCACCGGCCTCGTCGGAAAAGATCTCCTTGCGCTTCTATTGAGTGAAAACCTCTTCGATAAGGTTAAGGTTCTCACCAGACGCCCACTTGAAAAGTCACATGAAAAGATCGAAGAAGTATTGATCGATGACTTCGATAAGCTTTCTGATCATTCCGATAAACTGGATGCTCATCACTTCTTTTGTTGCCTAGGTACTACGATGAAAAAAGCGGGATCTAAGGAGATGTTTAAGAAAATTGACGTGGAGTACCCGGTTGTCCTTGCTGAAATTGCCGCCACTCAACCTTCATTTGAAGCCTATCATATTGTAACATCGGTTGGATCAAGCCCTGATTCTCCTTTGTTCTACAACCAGGTAAAAGGAGAATGTGAGCGAAAACTAAAGGATTTGGGTCTACCCGCATTGAAGATATATCAACCTAGCTTGTTGATGGGAAGACGAAAAGAGTTCCGCTTGGCTGAGGAAGTTGGAAAAGCTCTCAGCTCAGTTCTTTCATTCTTCGTTATTGGTGGACGTGAAGCGCGATTATGGTCAATACATAGCACCGATGTAGCCAAAAGCATGATGGTTGTGGCGAAGCGAAATCAACCAGGATTAGAAGTTCTTCCACCAAAGAATATGATCAAGCTAGCACACAGTAGTGAATTCCTGTGATTGCCGTTATTCAGCGCGTTAGCAAAGCCAGTGTAGAAGTCGAGGAAAAAACAATTGGGAGTATCGGTCAGGGTCTGCTTATTCTATTGGGAATAGTGGAAGCCGATACCATTGAAGACATGCAATGGCTAGCGAAAAAAATTGCCAACCTTAGAATCTTTGATGACGAATCAGGGGTCATGAACATTAGTTGCGAAGAAGTTCAGGGTAGTTATTTGGTGGTGAGTCAGTTTACTCTCCATGCCAACACAAAAAAAGGAAACCGACCATCATATATCGAAGCGGCGAAACCGGAAATTGCAGAACCAAAATACCAGCAATTTGTAGACATACTTGAAACAATCATAGAACGTAAAGTAGAAACTGGTCGATTTGGTGCAGACATGAAAGTCGCCCTAACCAACGATGGCCCTGTAACCCTGATCATCGATACAAAGAACAAGCATTGAACAGGGAAAATATACTTGCCTAGCAGACGTCCAATCTGAGGGCATCTGGTTATTTTTGCACTCTTTTTTTATTGAAGCTGGATGGAGCGAATCAGAAACTTTTGCATAATAGCACATATCGATCATGGGAAAAGCACATTAGCTGATCGACTAATTGAAGCCACACAGACGGTTTCAGATAGGGAGATGCAAGCGCAGTTGCTTGACGATATGGATCTTGAACGAGAGCGAGGCATTACCATCAAAAGTCATGCGATTCAAATGAACTACCAGCATGAAGGTTATCCATATACCTTGAATCTTATAGATACTCCTGGCCATGTGGATTTCTCCTATGAAGTTTCCCGATCCATCGCAGCATGTGAGGGAGCGTTGCTTGTAGTTGATGCGAGTCAGGGTATCGAGGCGCAAACTATTTCTAACCTCTATTTAGCGATCGAACACGATCTCGAGGTCATTCCTGTTCTGAATAAAATTGATCTTCCCGGTGCAATGCCCGAGGAGGTCAGTGAGCAAATCATAGATCTTATCGGATGTTCAAAGGAGGACATCATTCACGCTAGTGCGAAGGAGGGCATCGGTATTGATGATATACTAAATGCGATCGTTCATCGGGTACCGGCTCCGGAAGGAAATCCTGATGAACCACTCCAGGCCATGATTTTTGATTCCGTATTTAATTCCTATCGAGGAATAGAAGTATTCTTCAGAGTCTTCAATGGCTCGATTAAGAAGGGGGATCATGTAAAGTTTGTCAATACCGGGAAAACTTATGGAGCTGATGAAATTGGCGTTCTTAGGCTATCCCACGAGGAACGGAAAGAAATTAAAACCGGAGATGTAGGATACCTGATATCCGGGATTAAGGTTGCGAAGGAGGTAAAAGTGGGTGACACAATCACTCATGTTGAAAATCCAACACAACGGGCCATTCGTGGATTCGAAGACGTTAAACCCATGGTATTTGCTGGTATTTACCCTGTGGATACCAGTGAGTTTGAAGAACTACGGGCTTCCATGGAGAAATTGCAACTCAATGATGCATCTCTGGTTTGGGAACCGGAGACATCCGCAGCACTCGGGTTTGGTTTCCGGTGTGGTTTCTTGGGTATGTTGCATATGGAAATCGTTCAGGAAAGACTGGAGCGTGAATTCGACATGACGGTAATTACCACCGTTCCATCAGTTCGTTTTCATGCAATTAAATCTGACGGAACAACAATCCCTGTGAGTGCTCCGTCGGAGATGCCGGAACCAAATTTGATTTCACATGTTGAAGAGCCTTTTATAAAAGCCCAAATAATTACCAAATCCGAGTATATAGGTGCGATCATTAGTCTTTGTATTGATAAGAGAGGTGAGATTAAAAATCAGGTATACCTAACTGCTGACAGAGTAGAGCTTACCTTCGACCTGCCTCTCGCGGAAATTGTTTTTGACTTTTTTGATAAACTCAAGACCATTTCCCGTGGATACGCATCTCTTGATTATGAGCTAACCGGATATCGGAGATCCAGCTTAGTGAAGTTGGATATCATGTTAAATGGCGACAAAGTGGATGCATTATCTGCAATCGTTCATAGGGATAAAGCTTATGAATGGGGCAAAAGACTCTGTGAAAAACTAAGACAGCTGATCCCAAGGCAGATGTTTGAAATTGCTGTTCAGGCAGCCATCGGAACAAAGGTTATTGCAAGAGAAACGGTAAAGGCTTTAAGGAAAAACGTAATTGCCAAGTGTTACGGAGGAGATATTTCAAGAAAAAGAAAGCTTCTGGAAAAGCAGAAGAAAGGAAAGAAGCGAATGCGACAAGTTGGGAATGTCGAGATTCCTCAAGAGGCTTTCATGGCCGTACTTAAATTAGATTAATATGGCTCAAATTATTGACGGTAAAAAGATATCAGGTGAGATCAAAGATGAAATCTCGAAGAGAGTATCTCAGTTAAAATCAGATGGACACCGGGCTCCTCATATTGCAATAATTCTTGTTGGAGATGATGGCGCTAGCCATACCTATGTTAACGGTAAAATCAAGTCTTGTCAGCAGGTAGGATTCGATTATACCTTAATGCAGTTTGCCAGCACAATTTCGGAAGAGAAATTAATTAAACATGTTGAGTCGTTAAATGAGGATAGCGACATTGATGGATTCATTGTGCAATTACCTCTTCCAGACCATATTTCTGTCGAAAACATTACAGAACGAATAGATCCGATAAAAGACGTTGATGGATTTACCAATCAGAACTTTGGATCGATAGTTTCAAAGCACCCATTATTGATGCCGGCAACGCCTTTCGGGGTTATGGAGCTATTTCGACGCTATAATATCGAACTGGAGGGGAAAAATTGTGTAGTTGTAGGAGCTAGTAGAATAGCCGGTGCCCCACTTAGCTTAATGTTAATGGAAGAGGGGCGGGCTACCGTAACGGTTTGCAATAAGTTCACCAAAAACCTGGAGCAACATACAAAACAGGCGGATGTTTTGATCGTTGCTGTTGGTAAACCGGGATTGGTTACCGCTGATATGATTAAGAAGGATGCCGTAGTAGTGGATGTAGGAACCACAAGAGTCGAAGACAAGACCCGAAAAACCGGATTCAGATTAGCGGGAGATGTTGAGTTCGAAGAAGCCAGTCAAGTTGCAAGCTACATTACTCCTGTACCCGGAGGAGTTGGCCCGATGACTATTGCCTCACTGTTGATGAATACGTTGAAAGCTTATGAATCAAAGCACAGCGAATAAAGCTATTGTTGACTCACTCCCGGTAATGGAATCTTTTGAAACCCTTCAAGGCGAAGGTTCTTATACCGGTCAAGCGGCCTACTTCATCCGCTTGGGAGGATGTGACGTTGGTTGTACATGGTGCGACGTAAAGGAGTCCTGGAACGCAGATGATCACACTACCCGTTCAGTTGAAGAACTGGTATCTGAGGTTTCTCAATCAAAGGCGGAGTTAATCGTAATTACCGGCGGAGAGCCACTAATGTATGATCTGACTTATTTGACCGAGCAATTAAGAGCAACGGGAAAAAGGCTGCATATCGAAACCTCAGGTGTATATCCTGTCACTGGACAATGGGATTGGATTTGTTTTTCTCCAAAAAAGTTTAAAAAACCGCGCCAGGAGTTTTACTATAAATCAGATGAATTGAAAGTAGTCATTTATCATCCTAGTGATTTAAATTGGGCTGAAGGCCATGCTGCCCAGATGGAGAGCGAGACCGAATTATTTCTCCAACCAGAATGGTCAAAACGTAATCTTATGATGCCTTTAATCGTTGATTATGTCAAGAGTTCACCCAAATGGCGCGTTTCTTTACAAACCCACAAGTACTTAGATATACCTTGAAAGTCTTCTGGCTTTTACTGGCATTTTTTTGTTTCACATCCGCCACTCTGGCACAAGAGGACTACCGCCCGAGAAAGGGATCCGTAAAATTCTATGAGAAGGGCTTACAGGCCATTCGCGATCGAGACTTCCAGGCGGGGCTGTTTTATTACAAAAAGGCGATCATTAAAGATCCTCTCTATACAGCTCCTTATCTCAGAATTGCATCGGCTTATAATCTCCTTCGTGATTTGGATTCAGCTTACCGGTACTATGATTTATACTTTCAGCTATCGGACCCAGAAAAGCTCACAAACCGTGAACTCTTCTTTCTGGCGGAACTATACTTCGAGCATGGCCAATATGAAACAGCTGGTCGATTAGCTCGGTTAGGAAAAGCCAAAGATGATACTTGGGGCAAGGATGTTGGTAAGGTTAAGCTTGTTAGAAACATTGATTTCTCCCTTCAAAGTCAGCACGAAGAAAACCCTCATTTAGTTGAATTACTTCCCAACCAGGTAAATAGATACTATTCCCAGTATTTTCCGGCTTTGACAATAAATGGAGAATCGCTCATTTTCACTGCCCGCAAGGGTCCTGGTCAAAGAGATGATGAGGACCTGGTAATTGCTCACCTCAAAAATGGTCAATGGGAACCGGCTGCATCAATATCCTCTTCTATAAATTCCAGGTTCAATGAAGGGGCGTGCAGCATATCTGCCGATGGCAGATCTTTGATACTAACTAGTTGCGAAGAAGGAAGATCCTACGGAAGTTGTGACCTTTTTATAGCCACTAAACAAGGAGACAAGTGGTCTTCCCCAAGAAACCTGGGGTCACGTGTAAACTCTGCCTATTGGGAATCTCAACCCAGTTTATCTGCTGATGGCAGGACACTTTATTTCTCTTCTAACCGTTCGGGAGGAAGAGGTCAGCGTGATATCTGGGTGACCAACAAGGAAGGAAATATTTGGACCGAAGCCAGAAATCTAGGATCAATAATAAATACAGAACTGGACGAAACCACTCCGTACATTCATAGTAACGACCAGACACTTTTCTTTTCCTCCGAAGGGCATATCGGGTTTGGAGGATTCGACCTTTACCTCAGTGAGAAACTGGATAGTAATTGGACAACACCGGTCAACCTGGGCTATGGGGTGAACGATTACAAAGACCAACTTTCATTGATTGTTAATGCTGATGGTAGTTACGGGATATTTGCAGATGAAGTGATGAATGAGCAGGGACAATTGACCAGCAAGTTGGCAAGAATCACTTTTGCCACTGATACTCTTATTTCCAGGAAAGCTAGTTACGTCACTGGCAAAATCACAGATGCGGTCACCGGTAAACCACTAGCTGCTGAAATTGCACTGGACGACCTATTTACCAGTGAATTGCAATATCAAACTGTTTCAGATCCTATAAATGGGGATTACTTCTTTGTTCTGACCCAAGGAAATGTGTACGGGGCTTTTGTAACTGCAAGGGGTTATTTGTTCGAGGATTTTAAGTTTGAGGTTGGAGAGAATTCGATCCTTAATCCCGACACAATAAATATTGAACTTCAACCTATTCAGGAAAACGTCGGAGTGATATTGGAGAATGTCTATTTCGAGTTCGACAGTTATAAGCTGAGTAAAGAATCGGAGGCGGAACTTAAAGTGGTTAGCGAGTTTTTGAAAAAACATAACGTAACCGTAGAGATCTCGGGACATACGGATGATGTGGGTACTGATGAGTACAATGAAAACTTATCATTACGCCGAGCGGAGGCAGTATACAGATACTTGCTTGAGTCCGGTATTCCCAATAATCGAATGAAGTTTCGTGGTTATGGCTCCAAACAGCCAAAATTTGATGATATCGCCAAAAACAGGCGGATTGAGTTCAAAATTCTTACAGTGAATTGATTTTTTTTTGCGAAAATTTCAGCCAAATTAATTCTACTGAAATCTATTAAAGAGTAAAGTTTTATTTGGTTCTACTCTTAGATTTTCCGTGTTACTCGCAAATTATTGGGGTATTAACAGAATATTGGAATAGTTCAATTTTTGAAGCTGATTTACCTCAATGCTCTTAGATTTTTAATGTTAAAGAAATATTCTATTTTAGCGTTTGGATAATTTATAAATGTTCACTTAAAACCAATTTTTTTATGAAGAGGATTCTACTATTAAGTATCTCTTTTCTTTTCGTATTAGGCACAGCCTTTGCGCAAAGAACAGTTTCTGGTAGAGTGACATCTGACTCTGATGGTGGAGGTATCCCCGGTGTTAACGTTATCGTTAAAGGCACCACTACGGGTACAACCACTGATCTGGACGGTAACTATCGTCTCAGTGTTCCGGAAGAAGGTGGGACTCTGACGTTCTCCTTTATTGGTCTAGCCACTCAAGAAGTTGAGATTGGCTCACGATCAGTAGTGGATGTAAGCATGTCTGAGGATGTTGAGCAATTGAGCGAAGTTGTCGTTACGGCTCTCGGTGTTGAGAGAAGTAAAAAAGCTGTCGGTTTTGCCGTACAGGAAGTTGATGACGAAGCTTTGGTCAACTCAGGTGCTGCTAGTGCAGTTGATGCACTACAAGGTAAGGTTTCTGGTGTTCAGATTCAGCGTTCTTCTGGATCTGTTGGAGCTGGATCCCGAATCTTGATTCGTGGTGTGACTTCCATGCGAGGTGACAACCAACCACTGATTGTTATCGATGGAGTTCGTACTAACAACGAAACTTTAGGATCAGAAGCAGCCACAGCTGGTACAGCACAATCAAATAGATTGATGGACCTTAACGTAGAGGATATTGAAAGCATCTCCGTACTTAAAGGAGCTGCAGCGACATCTATTTACGGTACTGCAGGTTCTACTGGTGTAATTCTGATTACAACTAAAAAAGGAACAAAAGGAAGTGGTCTTCAGGTTAACTTAAGCCATCAGGTTTCAGTTGACTGGCAGTCAGGTTTATTCCCGACTCAGGATGAATTCGCACAAGGATTCACAACTGACGTGGATGATGTAACAGGTTACAGATCTCCTGCAACTGGTTCTTCAACGTCTTGGGGACCTCGAATAGGACTACTTGAGTACGCTACTGATCCAAATGGTCCAAACGCACCAACTAGCAGCAATGCATTTGATGCCGATGGTAACTATAAGTGGGATCGAAACGGATATCTTGTGCCTCAAGGCCAAGGTAACGGTCAAGCGGCTAACAACTACAATAAGAAAAATCAGGAAGATTTCTTCCAAAATGGAGTTGGTAATACAACCGGTCTATCTGTAGCTGGTGGAGGCGATTTCGCTTCATTCCGATTCTCATTCTCCAATTTGGATGCAAACGGAATCATACCTAATGAGGAGTATAAAAGAAAGACGTACCAGTTGTCTACTTCATTGGATGCAACTGACAAGTTGAAATTCCAGTCTACTTTGAACTACTCTCGTTCTGATTTCCAAAGGGTACAGCAGGGATCTAATACATCAGGTTTATTACTTGGTCTATACAGAACTTCTCCAACATTTGATAATGCAAATGGCTTAAGCGCGGAGAAAGCAGTTGATGATCCTTCAGCTTACATTTTCCCTACTGGACAGCAGAGAACATACCGAGGTGGTGGAGGTTATGACAACCCTTACTGGACTGTTAATAACGCATTGAGAGATGAAATCGTAAACAGGGTATTTGGTAACCTACAAGTTAACTACAACTTGAATCCTTGGTTAAACTTCGGTATGAATATCGGTACTGACTTCACAAGTGACGTCCGTGTGCAGGATTTTGAATTAGCTTCAAGAACAGCGCCATCTGGACGAATCATCCAAGATGAATTCACTACTCAGCAGACTGACTTCTACTTGAATGCTACAGGTTCTGGTAACCTTACTCAGGATATCGCATTGAACTACTTAGTAGGTGTGAACATCTTTGATTTCCAGAGAAGTAACACATTCACAAGAGGTGATAACTTGGTATTCCAGGGATTTGTTGATATCTCGAATGCAGCTACAATTAGTGCGACTGAAGATGATTTCAACTATCGTCAGCTTGGATTCTTCGGACAAGTTGAAGCTAGCTTCAAGGAGCAAATATATTTGACTGTAACTGGTCGTCAGGATTACGATTCACGTTTAGGAGTTCCAGGAGACATCAATGTTGGAGATATGGGATTCTTCTACCCTTCAATATCTGCTTCTTGGATCTTCTCTGAATTGATCCCTAACAACGTTCTATCATTTGGTAAGTTCAGAGCTTCTTGGGCTAGAGTAGGTGCACCGCCACCATTCGGTTACCTGACAGCTACTTACTATGAGACTAACAACGTTGGAGACGGATGGGGTGATGCTAACCCATGGCCAATCAACGGTCTTACTTCTTTCGAATTGGACAACCAGTTGGGTAACAACCAGCTGACTCCTGAATTCTCATCTACCATCGAATTTGGTGTTGACTTGAGATTCTTCGAAGGATTAGTTGGATTAGATGTTGCTTACTTCGAAACAGCAACTACAGATGCAATCCTGAATGCTAACATCGCGGAATCAACTGGATATTCTAGTGTTTGGTTGAATGCTGGTGAAATGGATTCTAAGGGATGGGAAGTAACAATTAATGCTAGTCCTGTAAGAACTGCAAACTTCACTTGGGATGCCCAGATCAACTGGACAACCAACGAAAGTATTGTTAAGGAGCTGGCTCCAGGATTGGACAACCTGTTCTTAGCTGGATTTACTTCTGCGGGTACTTACCTGATCGCAGGTCAGCAGTACGGACAGATCCGAGGTGGTGCGTACCTAAGAGAAGGTGCGGGTGGACCTAACGATGATGGTCTTACACTTCCTCCGGGAGAAATTGTTATCGCCGATGATGGATACGAAGCTGTTGACCCTCAGGCAAGAGCAATTGGTAATCCTCAGCCGGATTGGATCCTTGGTTTCAGAAACTCACTTACTTACAAAGGCCTTACTTTCTCAGCTCTATTAGACTGGAGAGAAGGTGGAGATATCTGGAACGGTACTGCATGGGCACTATCTTTCTTCGGAAGATCAGAGCTAACAGCTAAAACTCGTGTAGAAGAGCCTTTCGCAATCGACGGAGTTCGTCCTGATGGATCACCAAATGAGATCCTTATCGTAAGAGATGGAAACTACTGGACATCTAGAGTAGGTGGATTTGGAGCAGTTGGAGAGCAATTTGTTCAGGATGGAGGTTGGATTCGACTAAGAGAAGTATCTCTTGGATATGCTCTTCCTCGAAGCATCCTTGGAGACGGGTTTGTTAAGGGAATCAACCTAAGTGTAATCGGTCGTAACCTATGGTGGACTAGTGATTACGAAGGTATTGATCCTGAAACAAGTTTGACAGGTACTGGTAACGGTCAGGGATTTGATTACTTCAACATGCCTGCTACTCGATCAGTAATTGGTAAGGTATCTTTCAGCTTCTAAATTTTGACAAAAATGAAATTGAATTATAAAGTACTATCATTAGTCGCCTTACTAGGCTTTGCATCATTTAGCTGTGAAGACTATTTAGGCGGTGATATTAACGAAGATCCGAACAAACCAAGTTTCGTGCCTCTTCAAGGTACGTTGGCAAATGTTCAGATTGTGGTAGCTGATGTTTATGGCGGCTACTTTAGCAGATTGAGTGCAGTATTCACTCAGCAGACTCAAGGGGTTGCTCGTCAGTGGGTTGCCATTGATCAGTATGACATCACTTTCGATGAATTTGATACCCCATGGAGCGAAATCTATGAAAATGCTCTTGTTGAATTGCAGTTCATGAAGGCTGATGCTGAAGAGCAAGGTTTCAATCACTATCTAGGCGTTCTTTTGGTGACTGAAGCATTCACTTTGCTTACTGCTACAGACGCATGGGGTGACATTCCTTACTCTGAAGCATTTCAGGGACTGGATATACTTAGCCCTACTTACGATGCTCAAGCGTCCATTTATACAGTAGTTTACGGAAACCTTGACAGGGCTTTGACCTTGTTCGCAGGTTCTGCTGGAGCACTTACTCCAGGGAACGAGGATGTATACTACGGAGGTGACATTTCACTTTGGACAAAAGCGGCATACGGTATCAGAGCAAGAGCGAAGTTGCACGAAGGTGATTACGCTGGTGCTTTAGCAGATGCTGGATTGTCTTTGGAAAGTCCTGCAGAAAACATGCAGTATCAGTATAGTTCTGCTAACGCGGCGCCTTGGTTCCGATTCAACAGGGATAGAACTGGTGACCTTCAGTTCCACCCAACTATGAGAGGAATCATGACAGGGCTGAATGATACACTTCGTTTGAACCAATTCGACACAAACTACGAGCAGCATGCAGCTCAGCCTTACTTGGTAGATGCTTATGCTGTTGAACTTCTTTCTTTCAGAGAATTGAAGTTTATGGAAGCTGAGTGTCTGGTAAGAACTGGTGGAGCGGCAGCAGATATCGAAGCAGCTTATCTAGCAGGTATTTCGGCATCTTTCGAAGAAGCTGGTTTAACTGCAGCTGACGCTGCGGCTTATTCTGGACAGGCGGATGTTAATCCAGGAGCTGCTGATATCGACCTTGAGGATGTAATGATTCAGAAATACATTGGTCTGTTCGTTCAACCTGAATCTTGGACTGACTGGAGAAGAACGGATATTCCTTCGTTAACTCCAACAGCTGGTTCGCAGATTCCAAGAAGATGGACTTATCCATTGTCTGAGTTCAATGCGAATGAGAACGCACCAAATGAAACAGATATTACTATGTTCGCACCTCGAGTAGGTTGGGACAACTAATTAGTAATTGATATATAATAGAAAAGGCCTTCCGTTGGAAGGCCTTTTTTTGTGGGAGATTTTATTCCTTCTTATAAATAACTACCATTCTTAAGATACTGGACATAGTCATTAATTCCTTCAGAAAGGTCTGTGAATGAGTCGGAATATCCTATGGTCTTAAGCTTATCCATATCCGCTTCTGTAAAGTATTGGTAATTGCCTCTAATGTCGATCGGGGTATCAATAAACTCAATATTGGATTCGATAGAAAGGGAATCAAAAAGCCCATTTACTAAATCAAGAAAAGTTCTTCCAGTTCCAGTTCCGAGGTTGTAAATACCACTATCTTTTCGGTGATGAATTAACCAGTAGATTACCTTAATGACATCCTTTACATAGATAAAATCCCGAATTTGCTTTCCATCTTCAAAATTGGGATGGTGGGAACGAAACAGTTTAACCTTTCCGGTAGCTTTAATTTGGTTAAAGGCGTGATAGGCGACAGAGGCCATTCGGCTTTTGTGATATTCATTAGGTCCGAATACATTAAAGAATTTTAATCCTGCCCAAAAGAAAGGGGATTGATCCTGTTTAAGGATCCATTTATCGAATTCATTCTTAGATATACCGTATTCGTTTAAGGGTTGCAACGATTTAATTATATCTTGATTATCCGAATAGCCTAAAGTACCGTCACCATATGTAGCAGCACTACTGGCATAGATAAAGGGAAGTGCATATTCAATACAGGAATTCCATATTTTCTTAGAGTATTCCAAATTCAACGTTTTGAAAACAGATGCATCGTTTAAAGTAGTATCTGTTCTTGCACCCAGGTGAATAATGAATTCAACAGTATGTTGATGTTCGTCCAACCATTCGAAGAATACGTCTCTATCTACCCTTTCCCTAATATTTTTACCCTCGAGGTTTTGTAGTTTTTCAGGGTTATCGAATTTGTCAACGGCAATAATTTCATTAAATGATTCTTCATTTAGCTTGGCAATCATACAGCTACCAATAAATCCCGCCGCACCGGTTACAACTATCATGTTGCAAGTTTAACAACTCCTCCATTTATCTTTGTCTTATGGTTTTCGTAATTCGTAAGGAGCATTTTAATGCTGCGCACAAACTTTATAATCCAAATTGGTCCAAAGAGAAAAATCAAGAAGTTTTTGGACCTTGTGCTAATGAAAACTGGCACGGTCACAATTTTGAACTTATTGTAACGGTAAAAGGCATTCCAGATCCTGATACTGGATTTGTCATCGATTTGAAGAAATTAAGTAGTTTAATCAAAGAGCATATAATAGAGAAAGTGGATCACAAAAACCTGGACCTGGATGTGGACTTTCTCTCGGGACAATTGACTTCATGTGAGAACGTAGTAATAGCTTTCTGGGATATCCTTTCACCACTAATCAGGGAAAATGCATTTAATGCAAGTTTGCATAGTCTTAAACTAATTGAAACTCCAAAGAATTCTGTGGAGTATTTTGGTCACCAATGAAATACTTTGTGATTGCTGGGGAACGATCAGGCGATCAACATGCGTCGAAATTGGTTGCTGCCATCCTAAAGAATGAACATAATGCCAAAATCATTGGATGGGGTGGTAAAAGCTTACAAGATATTGGGGTCAAAATTCTAAAGGATTACACAGAGTTTTCCGTGATGGGATTTTGGGAAGTATTTAAACAGCTCGGTAGATTAAATACTTTGCTCAATGACTGTAAGAGGGATCTTCTATATCATAAACCGGATAAGCTGATACTGGTTGATTTTGGTGGATTCAACTTACGGATTGCGAAATTTGCCTATGAAAACAGTATTCCTGTATTCTATTATATTCCTCCGAAAACATGGGCCTGGAATGGATCAAGGAACAGGAAGTTAGCAAAGTACTGTCAGTCTGTTCTGTGTATACTCCCTTTTGAAGAACCATATTTTCGAAAGTCTGGAGTCAATGCATTCTACGTTGGTAATCCTACTTTGGAAAAGTTAAGCAAATATCAACGTGAAAGTGAACAAACACATAGTATTGGATTTTTTCCGGGTAGTAGGGTACAGGAAATTAGAAAAACGATGCCTGTGTTGAATGAAATAGCTAGAAATAGCAAATACAGTTTTCAGGTCGCGGCAATTTCAGCATTGAATCCGGAGCTTTATGACTCTAATGGACTAACAAATGTTGAATTGGTTTTTGATCGCCCGGATGAAGTCCTCTTCAACTCTCAATGTGCGGTAATAACATCAGGTACAGCATCGTTAGAGGCTTCCGTGGTTGGAGTTCCACACGTTGTCATATACAAAACCAATGTTTTATCATATTGGCTAGCTAGCCTGATGATAAAGGTTAAGTACATTAGCCTGGTTAACCTTATTCTTAATCGTAGGGTGGTATCTGAACTGATACAACACGAAGCTAAATCAGTTAGGATTTTGGAAGTTCTTAGAAATCTGATTGAAGATGAAGTTCAGACGGAAAGCATGAAGGAGGAATTCCGAAAGCTTAGAAAGGAACTAGGTACAAAAAAGGCCTCTGAGGAGGCCGCACGAATAATTATTGAGAATTAAGCTGCTTTAAGCTTATTGAACTTTGATTTCTCAAACTTCTCTCTTGCGTATTCTTTTGTAAGATGGATTTCCTTCAGACTTTCGCTGGACGGTGTCTCAAACATAGCATCGGTCATGATTGCCTCAAAAATTGATCTCAGTCCTCGTGCACCTAACTTGAATTCCATGGCTTTTGAAACAATATAATCGAGGGCGTTATCGTCAACAAGGAGATTAACATTCTCCATATCAAACAGCTTTTGGTACTGTTTCAAGAGCGCATTTTTCGGTTCCTTAAGAATCTTCTTAAGTGCCTCTTCATTAAGTGGGTCAAGGTGAGTCAGTACAGGCATTCGTCCAATAAGCTCAGGTATCAGACCAAAGGTTTTAAGGTCAAGAGCTGTTACATATTGCAGGAGATTGTTTTTGTCCAATTGTTTCTCGTGCTCGTCCTTGTTTGCAAAACCTATCGGTCGAGTAGTAAGTCGATTTGCGATATGTCTCTCTATTCCATCAAATGCTCCCCCGCAGATGAACAGTATATTTTCCGTGTTCACCGTTATCATTTTTTGATCGGGATGTTTTCTACCTCCTTGTGGCGGGACATTTACTGAAGTTCCTTCCAATAATTTCAGTAAAGCTTGTTGAACACCCTCTCCAGAAACATCCCGGGTAATACTAGGATTGTCTGACTTACGAGCGATTTTGTCTAGCTCGTCAATGTAAACAATACCTCTTTCTGCCTGGTCTACTTCATAATTTGCAGCCTGTAACAGCCGTGTGAGAATACTCTCAACATCTTCACCAACATATCCGGCCTCCGTTAAGACAGTTGCATCGGCTATACAAAATGGAACTTGGAGGATCTTTGCCAGGGTTCTGGCGAGATACGTCTTTCCTGTTCCGGTCTGCCCGACCATTACTATGTTGGATTTTTCGATTACAACCTCCTCGTCTAATCGATTCTGCATTAGACGCTTATAATGGTTGTATACGGCTACCGAAATGTATTTCTTAGCTTCATCCTGACCAATAACAAACTCATCAAGATGCCGTTTCATATCAGCTGGTTTGATGAGTTTGAAATTGGGTGTTTCAGGATCGTTTTTGGTCTTCAGCTCCTCATTAAGGATCTGTTGAGCCTGGGCAATACACTTGTCGCATATGTGCGCATGGATACCGGATATCATCAAATCAACATCCTTTTTGTTTCTACCGCAAAAACTACAAGTGACTTGTGCCATAATGTTTACTTCCTTTCTAAAACTTCGTCGATCAAACCGTATTCCTTGGCTTCAGTCGCTCTCATCCAATAATCGCGGTCGGAGTCCTTTTCAATTTGATCGTATTTTTTTCCTGAATGCTTTGCAAGAATGGAGTAAAGATCTTTACGCAATTCTTGCATTTGCTTTAGAGTTATTTCCATGTCCCTGGACTGGCCCTGCATTCCACCACTAGGTTGGTGGATCATTATTCGGGCATGCGGAAGTGCTGAACGTTTGTTTTCGGCTCCTCCGGCTAGCAATACAGCTCCCATAGATGCTGCCATTCCTGTACAGATTGTTGCCACATCCGGTCCGACGTATTGCATGGTATCATACATTCCAAGACCTGCATAAACGGAGCCACCGGGGCTGTTCACATACAAAAGAATGTCTTTCTTCGAATCAACAGATTCCAAGAATAATAACTGCGCAGTGATAATATTCGCGATATTCTCTTCGACCTGCATGCCAAGAAAAATTATTCTGTCCATGATCAGCCTGGAAAATACGTCTATCTCTCTAAAATTTGTTGGTCTTTCCTCAATAACCGCACGGGTCATATTTTCTACGGTTTCCGTGTACTTATCAAACGTTAAACCGTTGATTCCCTGCCCTTTAACGGCGAATTTTCGGAATTCTGATTTATCAATCATTGGTAATAAACTATAGTAAAGTTAAATAAAAAAGTGAGGTGGATGGACGTAATATAAACGGTTTATCCAAGAACTAGGTTCATATCATTTTCCTAAACTCGTCCAGTGTCACCGACTTCTCTTTAACGGTAATATTCTCTTTGAGATACGCGAATACCTTATTATCCATTACCATGTTGAAAGTTTTCATATAGTTATTGCCATTTTCACCCTGCAAATAGTTATTCGCAAATGTGTCTAATTGATCTCCAAGCTGATCAGCTACGGCGGCACCTCCAAACTGTTGAAGAATCAATTCTTTCGCCTGTGCTACCACTTCCGGATTTTCAACTTTCAATTCAGCGGACTTTGAAATGTGGTTCCGAATTAAGGACCATTTCAATTCGTCAGCATACTGTCCAAATTCGTTATCAATGGACTCTTGAGTGATATTTTCATTGGTTTTCTGTAACCATTTTTTGAGAAATTCTTCAGGAAGTTTGATTTTCAACTTACCAACAAGTGCTTCTCTTACCTTGAAATCAAAATATTGATCAGTTTCCTTTTGGTAGTTCACGCTGATGGTTTCTTCAACCTTTTTCATGAACTCTTCTTCGGATTTCACAGAATCTTTACCGAAGGTTTTATCAAACAATTCTTGATTGATTTCAGCCGGTGCGGTTCTGTTAATGCCTTTTAACTTGAAACTTAGTTTTCCCTTGCTCGATTTAAGATCCTCTTTTGTCAGGCGGCTAATGCGCTCGAAATAGGTTTTATCAGTGAAAGCTTTATTCACATCGATATCCATGGATTCATCGGTTTTCTTACCGATAATTTTCTTTTTGCTTCCCTTGTCTAGCTCAGCTACATCAATGGAGATCTCCTGGTTTATACTATCATCCGTCGATGATAAGGATCCGTAAACCGTATCTTCTTCACCCACTTCCTCAGGAGTTAGGGGTTCTCCAAACTGTTTCCGAAGATTGTTGATGGTTTCATCCATTACCTTCTTGTCTATGGTAATAGCATTGTAATCGACTTTGATCTTCTTATCTATTTTAATATCAAAATCTTCAGCATAGCCGATGGTATAGAGAAATTCGAAATCTTTTTGGTTTTCCCAATCAATTGATTGTTGATCATCGCTAGGAAGTGGTTCACCCAGAAATTGGATATCATTTTCGCGGAGAACTTTATTCAGTTCCTCCGATAGGATGGAGTTTATTTCATCGATCAAAAATGAATTTCCGTACATCTGTTTTATCAAGCCCGGTGGCACTTTTCCTGGCCGAAAACCTTTAATGGTTGCCTTTTTGCTGTAATCCTTGATTTTTTGATTTACACGGGGTTGATAATCATCCTCCTTTAGCTTAATTTTAATTAGTGCTTCGGAGTTTTCGATTTTGTCGATAATAGTATCCAAAGTAGTAAGGTTTAAGGTTTTTAAACTAAAAACCCTCTTATGTCAGTTTTTGCATAAGAGGGTTCTTTTTCGTGCGGATGAAGGGACTCGAACCCCCATGCCTCGCGGCGCTAGATCCTAAGTCTAGTGCGTCTACCAATTTCGCCACATCCGCTGCTACTATGCAGTAGGTGAAATCAAGGTGGATTCAACACTTGGGCACCCGGTACAGGTGTTAAAGTACCTAATGCCACAAATCTGGTCCAGCCGTTGATGGCTCACCTGCAAATTGGTCGGCAAAGTTAAGTATTTTTTTGTTTGACAAACAATATGTGATGTATTTTAATCTCGTATGATCGAGGTAGAATTAGAGGAAGAAAAAAAAGAGATCATTCGTCGCTATCGAAGGCTACTTCGGCATGCCAAACCTTTCATGAAGGATGGGGATGCAAAAATTATAAAAAAGGCATTCAATACTTCGATGGAGGCCCATGAGGGTGTAAGGAGAAAATCCGGAGAACCATACATATATCATCCGATTGAAGTAGCTATGATCTGTATTGATGAGATCGGCTTAGGGACTACTTCCATCGTTTCCGCTTTACTACATGATGTTGTCGAGGATACGGAGATAACACTTTCTGATATCGATTACTTATTTGGTAAGAAAGTAGCAAAAATTATTGACGGGCTTACCAAGATTAGTGGAGTCTTTGAACAGGGGTCTTCCCAGCAGGCGGAAAACTTCCGAAAGATGCTGCTAACGCTGAGCGAAGATGTTCGTGTTATACTGATCAAGTTGGCCGACCGCCTGCACAACATGAGGACACTAGACAGTATGCCAAGGGAGAAGCAACTGAAGATCGCCTCGGAAACAGCTTACATCTACGCTCCGTTGGCTCACCGATTGGGATTATATGCCATGAAATCCGAATTGGAAGACCTTTACCTGAAGTTCACCGATACAAAAGTTTACAAGGAAATTCACTCGAAAATTGATACCACAAGGGATGCAAGAAACAAATTCATTCGCCAATTCATAAAACCACTGAAACCTGAGCTGGATAAGCTCGGTGTGTCATATGAGATAAAAGGACGACCTAAATCAATCCATTCAATATGGAATAAGATGAAAAAGCAGGATGTTCCTTTTGAGGAAGTCTACGATTTATTTGCGATTCGGATAATCATCGATTCCGAGTTCTTGAAAGAGAAAGCCAACTGCTGGCAGGTGTACTCTATTGTGACCGACCAGTATCAGCCCAATCCTGATCGCCTCCGGGATTGGATAAGCTTACCCAAAGCCAATGGCTATGAATCACTTCATACTACAGTAATGAGCGACAAAGGTCAATGGGTTGAGGTCCAAATACGCACACGAAGAATGGATGAAATTGCTGAGAAAGGATATGCTGCGCATTGGAAGTACAAGGATGAGGAAAAGAAGAAAGAAGACCAGGGACTGGAAATGTGGATTTCAAAAGTTCGGGAAATGCTTGAACAAAGCGACATGTCGGCAATTGAGTTTGTAGACGACTTCAGATCAAACTTGTACTCAGATGAGGTCTTTACATTTACTCCAAAAGGAGACCTGATTACTCTTCCACATGGAGCTACGGCTCTCGATTTCGCTTTCGATATTCATACCGAAGTAGGAGCGCAATGTATTGGTGCCAAAGTCAATCAAAAACTAGTTCCTTTAAGTCATACCCTGAAAAATGGCGATCAGGTGGAGATATTGACTTCGAAGAAACAACGTCCTAATGAAGATTGGCTTAAAATAGTTGTATCATCCAAGGCCAGATCCAAAATTAAGGACAGCCTTAAAGAGGAGAAGAAATCATTCGCGGCTCAGGGAAAGGAAATTGTAATGCGAAAACTCAAGCAGATGAAATTGGAGTTTTCACAAGAGGTGTTGGAGCAGTTAGTAACCTACTTCAAAGCCAAAACGCCAACAGATCTTCTCTACATGATCGGAAAAGGTCAGATCGACCACCAGGAAATCAAGAAATTCCGGGAGGAGGAAAAAAGCAATTTTGGTTCAGCAATCCGAAACATAGTCCCAAAAGTTTTTAAACCGAAGGAAAAGGAAAGATCGGATGATGAAATTCGGGATGTTCTCGTGATTGGTGACGGATTGGATTATGTGGATTACAAACTTGCAAAATGCTGTAATCCAATTCCTGGTGATGAGGTGTTCGCTTTTTTGACAATTAACGACGGTATCAAAGTCCATCGATCAAATTGTCCAAATGCTACAGAATTACTTTCCAATTATGGATACCGTGTGATGTCAGCCAGATGGACTTCCAGGCAGGAAAGTGGCTTTCTGGCTGAGGTCAAAATTGAAGGTACGGATAGAATTGGAATTGTAAGTGATGTATCAG
>OZ271831.1:817500-4227500 GCA_965601455.1 Cyclobacteriaceae bacterium
CGAACGTGGAACAGCCCAAACCTTTACTGTTACGGCAGTAGAGGGGTTGTAGGACTGCGATATGGACTATATAAATGAACGGGAGCGATCTGGGAAGGTCGGCCACAGAGGGTGAGAGCCCCGTACCGGTAAGTTTATATTACCTAGCAGTATCCTGAGTAGGGGGGAGCAGGTGAAACTCCCTTTGAATTTGCCGGCACCATCCGGTAAGGCTAAATACTACTGAGAGACCGATAGTGAACCAGTACCGTGAGGGAAAGGTGAAAAGTACCCTGAGTAAGGGGGTGAAATAGTACCTGAAACCGTGCGCTTACAAGCGGTCGGAGGGTTTTCGTGACCTGACGGCGTGCCTTTTGCATAATGAGCCTACGAGTTGTCTTAGTTGGCAAGGATAAGTTTTTAAGGGACGTATCCGGAGCGAAAGCGAGTCTTAACAGGGCGTTTTAGTCAGCTGAGGCAGACGCGAAACTTGGTGATCTACCCATGGCCAGGGTGAAGTGTGGGTAACACCACATGGAGGCCCGAACCAGTACACGTTGAAAAGTGTTTGGATGAGCTGTGGGTAGGGGTGAAAGGCCAATCAAACTGAGAGATAGCTCGTACTCCCCGAAATGCTTTTAGGAGCAGCGTGGGATGATGTTTACTAGAGGTAGAGCTACCGATTGGACTAGGGGGAGTCACATCCTACCAAATCCAGACGAACTCCGAATGCTAGTAAATTAATCCTGCAGTGAGGGTTTGGGTGCTAAGGTCCAAATCCGAGAGGGAAAGAACCCAGACCTACGGCTAAGGTCCCAAAATCCACGCTAAGTTGAACTAAGGTGGTCCAGTTGCTTAGACAGCCAGGATGTTGGCTTGGAAGCAGCCATTCATTTAAAGAGTGCGTAACAGCTCACTGGTCGAGCGACAGGGCGTCGATAATAATCGGGCATTAAGTGTGGTACCGAAGCTTAGGTAGTATTTATATTAGGTAGGGGAGCATTCTCTGGACGGCGAAGGCGAACTGTGAGGTTTTCTGGAGTGCAGAGAAGCGCAAATGTAGGCATAAGTAACGATAATGCGGGCGAGAAACCCGCACACCGATAGACTAAGGTTTCCCTGGCAATGCTAATCAGCCGGGGGTTAGTCGGGACCTAAGGCGAACCCGAAGGGGGTAGTCGATGGACCATCAGTTAATATTCTGATACCACCATTATTTTCGATGGGGTGACGGAGGAGTGAAAGTACCGCGTACTGACGGAATAGTACGTTAAAGGGTGTAGGTATATTGATTACAGGCAAATCCGTAATTGATGCTGAACCTGATAGTACCGCAATGCTACGGCAGCGCGGATAGTGTACCTAATCCTACTTCCGAGAAAAACCTCTAAGGTTAGGGTAATGGTGCCCGTACCGTAAACCGACACAGGTAGTCAAGGAGAGAATCCTGAGGTGCTCGAGTGATTCATGGCTAAGGAACTAGGCAAAATAGCCCTGTAACTTCGGGAGAAGGGGCCCCTATTTAGGTAGGGCGCAGTGAAAAGACCCAGGCGACTGTTTATCAAAAACACATGGCTGTGCGAAGTTGAAAGACGCGGTATACAGCCTGACACCTGCCCGGTGCTGGAAGGTTAAGGGGGGGAGTTATCTTCGGAGAAGCTCTGAACTGAAGCCCCAGTAAACGGCGGCCGTAACTATAACGGTCCTAAGGTAGCGAAATTCCTTGTCGGGTAAGTTCCGACCTGCACGAATGGTGCAACGATCTGGGTACTGTCTCGGCCATGAGCTCGGTGAAATTGTAGTAACGGTGAAGATGCCGTTTACCCGCAACGGGACGGAAAGACCCCGTGAACCTTTACTATAGCTTCACATTGGCATTGGGTAAATGATGTGTAGGATAGGAGGGAGACTCTGAAGCTGTGCCGCCAGGTATGGTGGAGTCGTTGGTGAAATACCTCCCTTTATTTATCTGATGCCTAACCCCGATTGATCGGGGGACATTGTGTGGTGGGTAGTTTGACTGGGGTGGTCGCCTCCAAAAGCGTAACGGAGGCTTTCAAAGGTACCCTCAGCACGTTTGGTAATCGTGCGTGGAGCGCAATAGCATAAGGGTGCTTGACTGTGAGGCCAACAAGCCGATCAGGTAGGAAACTAGGATATAGTGATCCGGTGGTTCTGTATGGAAGGGCCATCGCTCAAAGGATAAAAGGTACTCCGGGGATAACAGGCTGATCTCCCCCAAGAGCTCATATCGACGGGGAGGTTTGGCACCTCGATGTCGGCTCGTCACATCCTGGGGCTGGAGAAGGTCCCAAGGGTTGGGCTGTTCGCCCATTAAAGTGGCACGCGAGCTGGGTTCAGAACGTCGTGAGACAGTTCGGTCCCTATCTGTTGTGGGCGTAAGAAGTTTGCGTGGATCTGACCTTAGTACGAGAGGACCGGGTTGGACTAACCGCTGGTGTACCAGTTGTCTCGCCAGGGGCACTGCTGGGTAGCTATGTTGGGAAGGGATAAGCGCTGAAAGCATCTAAGTGCGAAACCCACCACAAGATGAGACTTCTTTTAAGGGATGTTATAGACGATGACGTAGATAGGCTGTAGGTGTAAAGGCAGTAATGTCAAAGCTGAGCAGTACTAATTACCCGTACACTTCCTCAAAGCGGAGCGATATACTCGATTTAATTCTTGTGAATCTATCACTTACATCATGTATTATCTGCCATAGCCTTGGCGACGGTAGATTAAAGAAATTAAGACCCTGGGGTCCTGAAACAAGTTCAGGATGACTCGGGCAAGCTTTATGGTGATTATAGGCGGACGGCCAGTCCGTGGGGGTTCCCCCACGTGATAAATCCGAAACCGGTTACACTTAAAATATTAAGACCCTGAAACCAGTTCAGGGCAAGCTTTATGGTGATTATAGCGTGGGGGTCCACCTTTACCCATTCCGAACAAAGAAGTTAAGCCCCACAGCGCTGATGGTACTGCCTTAATCGGTGGGAGAGTAAGTCGTTGCCAGTTTATTTACAAAGGGATGCTGTTGAATATGGCATCCCTTTTTTTGTGCCGTAAAATGAAACTGATGATGAGCAACGCCTTACTCTGGAGAGTAACACTAGCTGGTCATGCGTGAAGAGAGCCTGTCCCGACTTGTCGGGATTGCCAATTTATTACTGAGACGCATAGGCAAAACCTTGATTGGTCTATCCGGTCAGGGTTTTTTTGTGATTGATTTTCGGAGTCACCTCCGGCTGCAACGCCTTACTCTGGAGAGTAACAATGGTTGGCTGTATGACCTTGTCCGGATTGGGCTCCTTCCACCAAGTGTCACAAAGGTGTCCTCTATTCCGGAATTGCTGGCGGTGAAATATCACTTTGAAATTTTAATAGTCTGATGCCTGCTTCTTTTGAAATTTTCAAAAAAGACGGAAACCGTTAAAATAAACTCTATGCATACTTTGTAAGGTAGCAATTGCAGTTTACTTTCAGGTTTTTTAAACTAAATCAAATAATATGAAAACATTCCAATCAGCAGCCTTAGGGGTACTGGTACTAGCCATTATTGGGTTAAGCGCTTGTGGTGATGATGAGTCCAATGTAAATACAATCACCGTATTTGAAGACGAGATAGATGGCACACTAGTTTCAGGAGCTACGGTCGAGCTATATGCCACGGCATCTGAATTTTTTTCCGGATCACCGGTTGCTTCGGGAGTTACGGATGCAGAAGGTACGTTTTCAGTTTCGAATGACTTGGAAGGAGCATATGTTGTATATGTGAATAGCGGATTTAAATCCAATTGGTCAGCGCCAGGAACCGCAAATTTAGATCCCGGTACCTCTAATGATGTTTCCGTATCAATTAGAGATAACCTAATCAATTATCTATTTGAAAATAATACATGGGTTGTTGATAGGGTGGAGATCAACGGAGAAGACGTCACAGATATTACAGACGAGTGCACTCTGGATAATACATTCACTTTTGGGAAGAGTTCATCTAGTCAAAGCTTCACAGCGACTTTTCAAGATAATAGTACCTTATGTGATGGAAGTGACTTCACAAGTGAATTTGTCATAACATCAGTTAACACCAACGGCATAGACCCGGTAAGTGGTGAAATTACAATTGAGGAAAATGGTTCGTTTCCAGGTTCCACCAGGCTGTTATTTGAAAGTGGGGTACTGAGCTTTACTTCAGGAATTGGACCGTTCGTTACAGTATCATATGTTCAACAGTAAACTATTAGCAGTTGAATCAATCCAGCTCTTCAGGAGTAACTTCTACAGATACTCCTGAAGATGCTTGAATGGTTTTAGCGAGGGCCTTGACTTTCACTATTTCGTAGTTAAAGAAGTACTTGAGAGTCAAGAGCTTACCAGAGACAAAGCTCATCTGCAAATGGTCTCGATTTTTTAATGCAGCTACTCCCATTTTCAGCCATTGCCAACCTACAACCACCGTGCTAAACATTTCCATGAAAACAGTGGCATCTGCTAAGTATTTTTCATGATCACCATTCATCGCGTGAGGTAATATGGTTTGAATGGTCTGCTGAACATCCGAGATTGCTTTACCCAAGGAGGTGACATAAGGAACCAGTTCATCAATTGCACTGGCATTTTCTATGGTCTTTAGCATTTCAGCTCCCAACAATTCAAGAGCTCGCCCGTTTTCCATGGTAGTTTTTCTTCCCAGAAGGTCAAGTGATTGAATGCCTGTTGTACCCTCATAAATCGATATAATCCTGATATCTCTGAGATACTGCTGTAAGATGAAATCCATCATGAAACCATATCCTCCTAGTACCTGTAACCCGGTATCAACCGCCTGCTTTCCTGCTTCCGCAGGAAAGGTTTTGGCTACGGGAGTGAGTATTTCGGCCAGCAGATGATACTTTTCTTTTTCTTCCCCCGTACTGGTCATCTCCTTATCCACGTAATAGGCTGCCTGCAGAATGAGACTGATACTGCCTTCCACAACAGATTTTTGAAAGAGGAGCATTCTTTTTACATCCGGATGATTGATGATCAAGGTTTGTTCGACTTCAGGATCTTTTTTTCCAGAGGATTGTAATTTCCTGCCTTGTGGCCTTTCATTCGCATATTGGAGAGATGCATAGTAAGCAGCCGAGGCAATTCCGGCACCCATTCGCCCAGTTGCTATCCGCGCTTCATTCATCATCTGAAACATGTAACTCAATCCTTTGTTTTCTTCACCGACCAAAAACCCTTTCGTAGATCCGGATTCCCCAAAGACAAGATGTGTGGTACAATAACCTCTTTGACCCAGTTTTTCAAATTCACCTGCAGTATCTACATTATTGAAAGCCAGCTCGCCTGAGTCATTGGGGAGAAATTTTGGCACCACAAAAAGTGAAACTCCTTTGGTACCGGCAGGTGCTCCTTCAACTCGCGCAAGAACAAGATGAACGAAATTATCAGCAAACTGATGGTCACCGGAAGAAATAAATATCTTCTGCCCCTTTATGGAATAGGTGCCATCTTCATTGGTGCTGGCAGTAGTTACGATGTCTGATAGGGAACTACCTGCCTGGGGCTCAGTCAGGCACATCGTGCCACCCCATTTCATCTCCAGCATCTTGTGTACATAAGTCGATTTTAGTTCTTCACTGCCAAAGTTTAAAATAAGGTTTGCTGCGCCCGCAGTAAGTCCAAGGTAACCGGTCACATGGTTGTTTGCAGCTTCCATAATAAAATAAAGAGCAGTAAACACGGTGGTAGGTAATTGCATTCCTCCGTCTTTTTCATCAAAAGGTGCTCCAATCAATCCCATTTCTCCTGATTTCTCAAGGATACGGCTAAACTGCTCATGGATGATGATTTTCCCATCGCTGAAATACGATGGTTTCTCATCCATTTCTTTGATGAAAGGAAACAATTCGGAATCACTTAGGTCTTTTACCGCATCGAGCAATAGATTAATTGATTCGTTGTCGTAGTTGCTATATCTGGATTCTTTCAGCAACTCTTCCAAATGATGTACATGGTAAAGGAGAAAAGAAAGAGTATCGGGGCTATAGTATTTCATCAGGAGATTTAATTTGTCATAAATTAATCACCAATTGGTGGTAATAAGCCTTGGTCCAATACTTTTTATGAATAATTCTCTTGAAAGTGATCTCCGTTAATCAATATTCAACTTCCTTTCTGAATATTCGTTTCTAACTTGGCGACTAAATGCGAATGAATATCGAATGAGTTTTCTTTTTCCGGCGGCATTGTGGGGTCTAACTCTATTATCTATACCAGTAATAATCCATCTATTTAACCTGAGAAGGATTCAGGTTATTGAGTTTTCTACCCTTCAATTCATCAACGAGATTGAAAGTGAAGTCAAACGAAAAAAAAGTCTCAAACATCTACTGATTCTTCTTTCTAGATTATTAGCTCTTTTCTTTCTGATTATGGCTTTTGCTCAACCGGTGTTTCAGGAGACAACCTCTCAAAACCCTGAAAATCGCACGGTTATATACCTGGATAATTCGTATAGCATGAATGCAGTTTCGGCGGGACAGAGTTCCTTTCTACGAGGTATCAATTTGGTAGAGAGCTTCCTTGCAAACTATCCATTAGAAAGGGAAATTGTGCTGCAGACCAATGATTTTTCTAATAACCTGAATCGATGGGATTACAAAAACAGTATCGAGGAGCAGCTGACAGAAATAGATTTTTCCGGTTCAGCTCGATCATTTGATGAAGTAATGAGTAAGCTGGATCAGTTAGGTAGTTTTAGGTTGATTTATTTATCGGATTTTCAAAAATCAACTTTAGGAGAGATAACAGAAACAGATAAGGAAGTATTACTGGTTCCTTTGGGAGTTAGTGATCAGGGTAATGTTTTTATCGATTCGGTATATTTTAAAGATCCCATCCTTCTATTTGATCGGCCAAATTCATTACTCGTTTCTCTTAAGAACACAGATCCGTCAGCCGGAACCAACATGACTTTAAGGATCCTCAATGAGAACAGATTGCTTTCGTCCTACCCAATAAATTTTAATGATTCACAATTTCAGGAGGTTGAGCTGGAAATTGACTTTAGAAGCCTTGTTTCCAGAAACCTGAGGATGACAATTGATGACCCTGGACTTGCCTTCGACAATGAGTATTTCATTACCATAAATTCCTTCGAAAGGCCAATAGTACATTACATATTCCAGGAAGAAGAGAATCGATTTGTGACAGGAGTTTATGGCAATAGCACTCTATTTGAACTGACATCCGTACAGTTTTCCAACATCAATTATCAATCACTTGAAAACACTGATCTTATCATCTTAGATGGATTTCAATCTATTCCATCAGGAGTATTTGAATATCTAAGGAATGCTGACATTCTAGTAATTCCACCTGATGAAATCGATAAAGACAGTTATAGTAGTTTTTTTAATGAAGACATCGTGGTGTCGTCTGACTCTACACTCTTCAACCTTGATCTTGCTGAAATAGAAAATCCGTTATTTGAAAATATTTTTACCAATATTAACCAGGTTGATGATCTCCCAAAATCCCTATTAGTACTAAAATCAGATTTTGGCACTCCTATCCTGTCTACAGCCTTCGGCGAATCGTTCTTATTGAATAAGAAAGTTCAGGAGCGTAATCTCTACCTATTTGGATCGCCTTTAGATACTCGATTCACATCGATGCCTGTCCATGCGATATTTCTTCCTATTATGTATCGGATAGCTCAATTTGCAGGTCAAAAACCCTCTCCACTTGCCTTTCATCTGGATAGTAGAATAATAAACATGGATATTAGGGGGTTTCAAAACGAAACTCCTCTGAATGTCATTGGTGACGATATGGATTTTATTCCAAATCAAAATATGTCGGGTGCTACATTAACATTGGAATTACCTCCAACAGGAATTAATACAGGATATTTTCACGTACTTTCAGAAGAGGATACATTAAGAACATTTGCCTTAAACCACAGTCGGGTGGAATCGAGTAATGAGTACTATAGTCAAGAAGAATTGTTACAGATAATTGAGGATTATCCAAGTTTTAGCGTCATGAACACGAATGACGTTAGTCCAACTACTTCACTGAGTGGAATAGCAGAAGGAAATACACAATATTGGAAATATGCCCTATTTTTGGCCTTGTTATTCCTGGTTGTTGAAACATTGTTGGTTCGATTTTTATAATGAAAGTACAACTCCTTAACGCCAACATACTCGATCCTAGATCAAAATATCACAACAAAAAGAGGCACATCTCTTTAGATTCTGGCGTCATAACAGATATTTCCAATCAGAAAACCGATGTTAGTTCCATTGATTTAAAAGGTAAATACGTTCTGCCCGGTTTGATGGATATGTCCGCTACCGTGCCGGATCCCGGAAACGAACATAAAGAAGATCTTTTATCCGCACTCAATGGCGCACGTTCTTCCGGGTTTACGAAAGTCGCAATTCACCCGGACAGTGATCCATTTAGAGATAGTAAGGGGGGTATTGAATACATTCTTTCCAAGACGAAAGGTCATGAAGTTGATGTGCTGCCATACGGTGGCATCAGTGAAAATGGCAAAGGAGAGCGGATGGCTGAATTGATGGACTTGAAGTTGGCGGGTGCTGTCGGCTTTTCTAATGGTCTTAATCCCCTTGATAATACAGAGTTACTACTCAGGGTATTACAGTATACAAAATCCTTTGAGGGTATCGTAATCAATCGCCCTCTTGATCCATATCTTTCGAAGTTCGGACAAATGCACGAGGGGGAGGTCAGCACAGGTTTAGGGTTAAGAGGTATCCCTGCTATTGCCGAAGCTTTAATGATCCAAAGGGATATTGAGATATTAAAATATGCGGGTGGGCGTTTGCATTTTTCATCAATTTCTTCCGAGGAATCAGTCAAAATAATTGCACAGGCACGTAAAAAGTTGAATGTGACCTGCGACGTAGCAATTCATAATTTGCTTTACACAGATGCAAATCTGGAGGATTTCAACTCGAATTATAAGGTAATGCCACCTCTGCGTTCTGAGAGACACAGAAAAGCCCTACTGAAAGGCCTTGATTCAGGTGTTATTGACGCCATCACATCTGACCATCAACCTCAAGATGTTGAAAGCAAAAATTTGGAATTTGACCTTGCCGAATTTGGTATGTCCAGCTTTCAGACATTTGTCCCGAACCTGTTATTGCTTTCTGAAGATGTTTCTTGGGACATTCTACTAGAGAAATTGGTTTATGGTCCAAGAGAGATTTTAGGTATTGACGAACCAAAATTAGATAAGGGGGCTAGGGCAGAGTTTATAATTCTCGATCCAACCCATAGTTGGGAGCTAAACCACGAAACTAATCCAGCTAAGTCAGCGAATTCACCACTTTTTGGTAACAAGTTAACGGGGATGTGTATTGGAGTGGTAAATGGCAAGAAGTCATTCTTACCTGAAAGTGAGGTAGTAAATGCTTAACAAGTCGTGGCGGTATGGAATCTTTTGCGGATTATTCCTTTCATTGATTTTTTTTCTTTCCTATGCCTTTGGTCCAAATCCATTTATTGATTTTCGACAACTATTAGTTGACTCGATCATCATTGCGGTATTTCTCTGGTTTGGAATGCTTGAATATAAACGGTTACAGGAGGGCGTTTTACACTTTTGGCAAGGTATGACCATTGGTTTTTTTATATATGGAATTGCTACGATCGTATTTGGAATGTTTTTAATAATCCTGTTTGTCCTGGAAAAAAACTTATTAGCAGATTACGTAAGCGAAGCCCTGGTTTATCTTCAGGAGCGGTCTGATACCTATGTTGAGGAGTTCGGAGAAGATCAATATCAATCTCAGATTGAAAGTATAAAAGCAATAACCGCCAGGGAATTGACTCTATCCAGTTCAGTGAAAAAATTGATTGCGGGACTCTTTGTAACACCGGTTATATCCATAATTTTAAGGAAACAACCTAAATAACAATTCCATGGAAGAAGAAGCACAAAACACAGTGACAACACGCAGTATTGGTTTCAAGTGGGGTATCATCGCCGGACTAGTTGGTATAATACTATTTCTACTACTTGATTTCACCGGACAATCAAACGGTCCATTGCGGTGGGTTGGAATCCTGGTTACTGCGGTTTTAATCTATCTGGCACACAAGGCTTTTAAAGACGAAGGTGATGGCTTTATGTCATATGGTCAGGGAGTAGGTATTGGATGGTGGTTATCCTTGATAAGTGCTGCTCTTTCGTCATTATTTACCTACATCTACGTCAAATTCATTAATCCCAGCTATATGGATTTTATTAAGGACGAGCAAATAAGATCAATGGAGGAGCAGGGAATGTCGCCTGATGAAATAGATCGAGCAATGGAATTTGCAGCCGTCTTCTCAACTCCTGAGGCAATTTTTGGATTTGGATTGGTTTTTGGTATTCTATTCGGCGTCATTATCGCACTGGTTGTCTCTGCAATCACGAAGAACGAGAATCCGGAATTTGTTTAATAGCATTGGTTAGTAACAATAGTCTTCAATTAAGCCTTGTCATTCCTGTTTACAATGAGGAAGAGTCCATCGGGGAGTTAAAAGATTGGATACTAAAAGTGATTAAGGCCCACGATATCTCGGCGGAGATCATTTTTATTGATGATGGCAGTACCGATGGATCCTGGCAAAGGATTGCAGGTTTCTGTCAGGAAGCTCCTTTCATACGTGGCGTTCGTTTTAACCGTAACTATGGGAAATCTGCCGCATTGAATACCGGCTTCAAGTGTGCCAAGGGTGAGATTGTCATCACCATGGATGCCGATTTACAGGATAGTCCCGATGAAATCCCTGGTTTAATGGAATTGATCCGGAAAGAGGGTTATCATCTTGTATCAGGATGGAAGAAGAAACGACATGACCCGATCGAGAAAACGATTCCAAGTAAACTATTCAATTACGTGACCAGTGTATTTTCTGGGATAAAGCTTCATGATTTCAATTGCGGATTAAAGGCCTATAAGAGTCAGGTTGTTAAAAGTATTTCTGTTTATGGAGAACAACATCGATACATTCCTTTATTGGCGAAGTGGTCTGGTTTCAATCAAATTGGTGAAAAAGTAGTTGAGCATCGAGCAAGAAAGTATGGACATACAAAATATGGACTTCGTAGATACATAACAGGGTTTCTAGACCTATTGTCCATCAGTTTTGTAACGAGGTTTGCCAAAAGTCCAATGCATTTTTTTGGCACATTAGGCACCTTATCTTTCCTGGCTGGATTTGTAATAACTGTTTATGTCATTTCCCAGAAAATGTACTTCATTTATAATGAACTTCCTGCCCGGGATATTGTGGATCAACCCTTATTCTTCCTTGCTCTGGTGGCTCTTATAGTAGGTGTACAATTATTCTTAGCCGGATTTCTCGGAGAAGTGATCATCCAGAACAATCCAAATAAGGAAGACTATATAATATCCGAGGAGCTCAACTAATGCCGAAGTACTCCGTTATCGTTCCGGTCTATAATCGTCCGGATGAATTAAAAGAATTGTTGGGTTCATTACGGCGACAGTCCTTCACCGATTTTGAGGTTGTTGTCATTGATGATGGTTCCACCATTACCTCCGAGTTGATCGTCCGGCTATTTACAGACGAGATGGATATACGTTATATCCATCAGGAGAATACTGGTCAAGGATTTGCAAGAAATACAGGATTTAAAGTTGCAGTTGGCGATTATTTTCTGGTTTTTGATTCAGACTGTATCCTACCAACAGGATATTTTGAAGCATTAAATGAATTTTTGGAAAAACATAATGTAGACGCTTTCGGGGGACCGGATGCCTCGCATCCTTCATTTAATATCATTCAAAAAGCAATTAGTCAGTCAATGACAGCCTTTCTTACAACTGGCGGAATTCGAGGAAGAAAACAGCATGTAGGGAAATATCACCCTCGTAGCTTTAATATGGGATTTAGAAAAGCCGTTTATGAAAAAATCGGCGGATATAAGATTCCATTCATGGGTGAGGATATGGAGTTTAGTAGTCGAATAATCCGGGAGGGGTATACCACTAACTTGATTCCAGAGGCATTTGTTTATCATAAACGTAGAACTGATTTCTGGAAGTTTGCTAAGCAGTTGTGGTATTTTGGAAGGGCACGCATAAATCTATCTCGGTTTTACCCGGATGAAGTCAAAATCATACATCTTTTTCCAACTGTTTTTCTAGTTGGTATTCTTTCCGGTTTGATGGCAATATTCATTTCTCTGCCGGTTGCATATCTATTTCTTGTTGCCTATTCGCTATACTTCATCTTGTTATTCTTTGAATCCTTGTTTAGCACACGTTCAATGGCTATTTCGGTACTAGTGCCATTTGCCGGACTTATTCAATTAACCGCGTATGGGTATGGGTTTCTATACGAGTGGGTAAGAAAACTATTTGGAGTAAATCCCAACACGAAGTACACTGAACTCTATTGACACTTAAGCTGGTTTGTTGACCACAAACAGGATTTCATTTTGGGGTAAAGCATATTTCTTCATGTCAGTTTCTGGAATCTCCTCCACATAATTTTCACGAAGTTGGAAACCTACTGATCGTAATCGATCCTGATAGTCTAGCCCATATTTCCTGACATGATCATCTTGTCCAAAGAGTTCTTCTCTTTTTTTGGGATCTGAGATGCTCGGATCTTCAATAGTCTTTTCTGGTAGTGGATAAAATAGTGGTATTTGAAGTATAGCCCAACCACCCGGAACAAGCATCCGATAAATTTCTGACATAGCCTTTATGTCATCTTCGACATGTTCAAGCACATGATTACAGAAAATGATGGTAAAACTTTCATCCTCAAAGGGTGCTTCATGCAAATCCATTTTTACATCTGCAAGGGGAGATTCAATGTCTCCTGTGGTGTATTCAAGCGTTTTGATGGCCTTGAATCTGCTAATAAAGCAGTGTTCGGGAGCCACATGCAGCATTTTGTGTGGTGCCGTAAAAAAATCAGTCTCCCTTTTCAGGTATATCCAGATCAAGCGATGTCTCTCCAAAGAAAGGCAATTGGCACACAATGCGTTTGGTCTCGCTACTCTACCATAAGGCAGTAGCTGTCGGTAGCTGGTGGAGCAGATGGGGCATTCCACTTCATTTCCCCGATAGAAAAAAGATAGAACCCAAAGAAATGGTCTGCTTATCCTTTGCAAAACAGGCCTGGGTATTCTCTTTAAAACAAGGCTAATGATCTTCTTCAAATCTGTTTTTTCGCAAATATATCCTTGTCCTCGCTCGTCTATCCACCAATCAACCCGAATTTTAGAATAATAAACTCAACACCAATGAGTTTTAAATTAAATTCGAGCCATTGGATATGAAGTCACTGGTCTTTGTCATCATTCTTTTCGTAGCAGCGCCCATTTTAGCACAAACACAGGATATCCAGGCTTACCTACCAACGGAAAATGTAGATAGGAAAAAAGATGGGAAAAAAGGAAAATATAGACCTGAGAAGATCACGATAAGACATATAGTCAAAAACGACCCTGGGGGATTTTTACACGGCAACCCGTGTTGGATTGAGGAAACTCGAAAAATGGGATTTGAGTACGTTGTTCAAAGGCCCGGTATTCCCGGAAGTATCAAACCATTTAAGAGAATCTGGGAAAACACTAAGACTATTACCATTCTCATTCTTACAAAAAGTCCTTTTTGGAAAACAACACTGCAAAATCGTGTGAAGGATTGCCGGAGAAAAACAGGCGATCTTGTGGGTTAACGATCCTCTTTACGGTACATGAATTTTAGTCCGGACCAATCTACGTCTACTGCACATACTTTAACATCCACTAAACCGCCCTCGAGGCCAATTGCTCTTACGGTATTACCGTTCAGGTCTTTAGCTATAGATGAAGATGCTTTGGGCCAGGATATCCATAAAAAGCCGTTCTTCTTCAATCTCGTTTTCAAGAAGTCCCACTTCATTTGGTAGTCTGATTCGAATTGAACAAAAAAGTGGATAAAATCCGCACTTTCTTTATCGCATGTATCAGGATCCAACAGATGTACAGGAGGAATATCTTTTAGTAGGTCGCCATAATGATCGGGTGTATCAATAAATAGGCAATGAAAACCTTCCTTAATGCCTAGCTTTTTCGTGAGACTATTTTCTGAATATCCAGCCATTACAAGCAGAAGTCGTAAACGGGCACTTCAGGGTCATACAATCGGGCCATGGTGAAATTATAACAAGCGTCATCCATGTTACCCAGTTGCCTATTTCCCTCAGCAGCTATCAGATAGTTTTCTGGTCGGTTGCTCCATACACGTATGTTCCATCGAGTCGCGTCAATAGCCTTTTCGGGTTGGCCGGTTTCCAGGTACATTTCGGCTAATCCAGTATATAATTCCCAGTGTATCTCTGACAATTGATTTCCTGTAAGAGTCACTACATATGCATCCCCCCAAATCGATTGGTAGTACTGCTTAGCAACCTCATTTGCTCGTTGAAAATATCTTAAGGCCATCGGGTAATCGTTGAGTTCGTCTCTATGGATAACTGCTAGTTGTACATAGGTCGATAAATTCCTATATCCGAGAATCAGCAATTGCATAAACACCTTTACTGATTTTTCCGGTTGATTCAATTTCAGATAGGAGATTGCAAGGTTTTCTTTTATCGATAGGGCTTTTATCTCTGTATGTGTATCCAGTAATTCAATATAGGCGATCGCATTTTCGTAGTCCGAATTCTCAAAGTATTCCACGCTTTGCCTTTCGATATCGAGAATCAGATCTTTCTTGAATTCTGCCATGTCTCTCTCAGGCTCCATAAATGTGCCCAGATCGTTTAGCAATCGAAGAGTAGCATCCAGATTGCCTTCAGCATGTTTGCTTAATGCAGCATCGTAGACTTCTCTCCTTTCATCTAGTAGAGCCTCTAGTTTTTTCTGATCGTATAGCCCTTTAAGCCCAATTGCGGTCATCACAATTATTGCAATTACGAATGTGAATGCAAAAGCGTAAGCAGTGGCTCTTGCGTTCTCTTTCCAATCGATTTCTCTTGGTGCGTAATTGTATTTCTTGTATTTCTTGTTTGGATCCCGTGGCGGTGGAGGTGGATGGTAGTAGGAGTCATCCGGTACAAATCCCCCGAATTTAAGCTGTAGGTCATATCTGGCTTTTTCATAAGGATTGCTTAATACCTGGTATGCGGTATTGATTTCCTTGAATTTTTCCTCCATTTCTGAATCACCCTTATGCTTATCCGGATGATACTGGACTGCTTTCTTTTTGTAAGCAGCCCGGATTTCATCATCCGATGCACTTTCAGGTATTCCAAGGATCCAGTAATGACTTATCATTTCAGTTCAAACGAATTATAAAAAAAGCTATTGCCAGGCAATAATTCTTTGAGTCAGTGTAAATCCAACAGCTACAAAAATAAGTCCCCCAATTACACTTGTCAATATGTAACCTAACGCAAGGAGAGATTGACCGGACTGAAAAAGCTTTAGGTTTTCCAATGAGAATGCAGAAAATGTCGTGAAGCCGCCACAAAATCCTGGGATGAGCAACAGTCTCCAACCCATAGGTAATTTCATTGCGCAGGCTGCAAGTACGCCAATAGCAAAGGAACCAATCAGGTTTGCAAGGAAGGTTGATACTGGGAAATTTAGCTTGTATTGGACAAGGCCAAGTGTTAATCCGTATCTGGAAATACTTCCTATCATTCCACCCAAGCCGATCCAAAGTAATTCTTTAATCATTGTTTTCTTGTAAGTAGGATTTACATGATGAAATCAAGTCAGGGAAGAATTCGTTAAACTCTTCCTGGTACTTGTCATAATCTTTCTCCAGGTCTTCTTGTGCCTGATCCATTTTTGAATCGTAAGCCGTACGACGTGACATTCCAGTTAATGCTCTGCCAATCCCTTCTTTTAGTCTGTAATTAAACAGCCAATTGTCTTTCTCCATATAGTAAAACATACGTTGAGCCCTTTCGGGAAAAATGTCTTTGTATTGGTTAGCAAATGAGTAGAAATCAAGAGTAAACTCTTCTAAATCCTCATTGGAGAAGCTGTTCCAATTCACGGCAAGAAAATGATCATAAAAGACATCAGTTATTACCGGAGAATAATGTCGATAGGTTGGTCTTAATCTCTTTTTGCTTTCTAATACTACGGGATGACTATCCGTAAACTGGTCTATATGACGATGTAAAAGAATTCCATTCTTAATTGGATCCGTGTAGTTTTCTGTTTGTTTTCCTTTCACGAAGTCCCCGATAAAATTTCCAATCGTTGTCTCCTTATTGTTGCCTGAAAGATATATGTGTGCGAGAAAATTCAATCTTTTGGAGAGTTAATTGGAGTTTTGAAAGACAAATTTCTTTTTGAAAATATTGTGTGTAATTTACTATTTGTTCGATATTCGAATCTTGCCTTGTATTAACTATGTCGCGAACACACCTAAATGTACTGGTACAACTGGCCAAGGCCGATGGGGTTATCGTCCAGGATGAGATAGACCTGATCAAACAAATTGGTGCTGCTAACGGACTTAGTTCTGCCGAAATCTCTCAGAGCTTTGAAAATCCGGAGTTAGTTGAAGATTTGGAAGACCTCAGCGATGATGAGAAATATGAATTCATTTACAACATCGTCCAGCTTATGAAGATTGACGGTAGGTTGTACAAAGAGGAGATCAAGTTTTGCGCCAAAATGATCAGTAAACTAGGTTATCAAGAGGATGTACTTCTTGAGTTAATGCTCAAAATCTACAGTGATCCGGAAATTTCTGCAGATAAGGCGGCATTGAAATCCACCATCCAGAAATACCTAAAATAACGATTTACTTAAGTCTTTGCGGATTCTCTGAGAGGAAAGCTTTCCAGCTTTTTGAATGATTCACTTTCTTACCTCCCTGATAATGATGACAAAGAGCCACTCCAAGTGCATCTGTTGCATCCAATAGTTTTGGTGCTTCCTGAATCTTAAGCAAAGTCTGGAGCATTGCGGCAACTTGTTCTTTAGATGCGTTCCCATTACCCGTAACGGATTGTTTAACTTTTTTTGGAGCATACTCTGTTATTGGAATATTTCTGGATAAAGCAGCAGCCATGGCTACACCTTGAGCCCTTCCTAGTTTCAACATGGACTGCACATTTTTTCCAAAAAAGGGCGCTTCAAGGGCCACTTCGTCAGGAAGATAGTCGTCGATAAGGCTTATGATCCTGTCGTAGATTTTTTTCAATTTAAGTTCATGCCCCTGGTACTTGCTAAGATGGATTACACCAAATTGAATAAGCTGCACTTTTTGCCCAACTATGGAAATCAAACCGTACCCCATAATGCTGGTACCAGGATCTAGACCCAAAATGATTTTTTCCTTACCCGGTATTTTACTGCTCACACCGCAAAGAACGCAGTATTCAGTCAAATTCAAAGGAGGTGGAGAAAATCAAGGACGATAGTTAGATAACTATTAAACTTGCCGAATGTCAGTCTTGGTGGCCGCTACCATTTTTCATTGTACATTTTTTATAGTGCTTATCGTGTTATGGAGGCGGATTTCCACGACAGAAATGAAAGAAATTCGACTTCCGGTTTCTGTCATTGTTCCGGTAAGAAATGAAGAAAAATCAATTTCTGATCTAATTGTTAGTTTGGAAAAGCAAGAGTATCCCAGAGATCTTCTGGAGATAATAGTGATTGATGATCACTCTCAAGACCATACTGTTGAGCTAGCGAAGCGGTCAATTAGTCAATCGTCAATGCACATAAGACTATTTGAATTGCCAGCTGACCATAAAGGCAAGAAGAAGGCCTCATCCCTTGGAGTAAGTGAAGCAAAGCACGATCTAATATTATGTACGGACGCAGATTGTCTACATCCTCCCAATTGGGTTGCCCATCATGTGAGTATGTACAGTAAAGAAGAGATTATGATGGTAAGTGGCCCCGTGAAGATTAAATCCTCCAGCTGGTTTCAACATCTACAAGCCATTGAGTTTAACGCTCTCATCGTTTACGGTGCTATTACATTATCCAGGAAACTTCCTGGAATGTGTAACGGAGCCAACATGAGTTATCGGAAAAAAGCCTTCATTGAAGTAGGAGGATATGAGGGTAACGAGAATGTACCAACAGGTGACGATGAGTTTCTCATGCAGAAAATATTTAAACAATTCCGCGGGGGTATCGATTTTATTAAATCTTCAGATGCAATAGTACAGACTGTGCCTAAGGAAAGCCTATCATCCTTGATAAGCCAGCGAATTCGATGGACCAGCAAATGGAAATTTCATAAGAGTTCATTCATTAGGATTTCAGCTGTTCTGGGTTTTTTTGATTTTGTAATTGGCTTTCTGTTATTGGGTCTTCTTTTTGTTCAAGATAACCGGGTAATTATTGGTATTCTGGTGATTTCAAGGTGGGTTTCGGAATGGGTTTATTTAGTCGTTTCGGCTAGGTTTTCTAAAATCTCCGTCCCATTCTACATTTATCCAATGGTTAGTGTTATTTATCCACTCTATGCAGTGTTTTTGGGGTTTGCCAGTATTTTTGGAAATTACTCATGGAAAGGGAGGAAATACACATGACGGATCTGGAATTTGAGGTACTTGATGAGTTGTACTTTGTGATTTCCTTTAGTGATTTGCTAACGGCAACAAGTTTGGAAGAAAAAAGGCTTGTAGAAACTCTTTCTTCCCTTTATGATAAATCATGGATACGAGTGCTGGTTGATCAAGAAAGAGACGAGGAACCTAATTTGGTCAATCTCAATGCCAATGCGAACAAATATTTTTACTTGGCTTCGAAAAGGGGTCTATTTGCTCACAATAGTAATTAATGGAAAGACAAATTGACAAAAGGGATCTAGAGATCGGTGCATTGCTTGAAATCACTCAGGCAATCAATAACAATTTGTCAGAACAGGATCTCTATAAGATCTACCGATTTACGCTTTTGGCCGATCTAGAGGTAAAAAAACTCGCTCTTTACGTGAAGGATCAGGATTGGGAGTGTAAAGTACACTACGGTACGGAACAGGACTGGTCGGAGGTACAACTTCCCAAGGAATATCGTGAGCTTGTGGATGCGGAGAGTCCCCAACGGAAAAAACCATTTGATGAATTCCAATTGGTCTTTCCCATTTCACATAAAACAAGGTTATTAGCAGTGATCTTTATTGGAGGGCTCGATGAAGACGATTTCGAGAAAACAACATTTCTCAGAACCTTGACTAATATCCTGATTGTGGCAATTGAAAACAAGAAATTAGCCAGGAGGCAGCTGGAGCAGGAAGCCTATCGTAAAGAGTTGGAGATTGCAAAAAAGGTTCAAAATTTCCTGTTTCCGAAGAGCTTACCAGATAGTAATAGGCTCAAGATAGAAGCTGTATACCTGCCTCACCAGGATGTGGGTGGCGACTATTACGATTATATTAAACTCTCCCGTGAGAAGTTTGCTATTTGTATAGCCGATGTTTCAGGTAAAGGTGTTCCGGCAGCCCTGCTTATGTCAAATTTCCAGGCGTCTCTACGAACCTTAGTGAGAAAAACCCATGATCTGGAAGAAATAATTTCTGAGTTGAATCATGCAACCTATTCCAGTAGTGATGGGGATAACTTCATTACCTTTTTTCTTGGTATCTATGATTTCGAATCTAAGGAGTTTGACTACGTGAATTGTGGTCATAACCCATCAATTATCCTGGACAAAAATGGGCTGACTTTTCTGGAAGAAGGAACCACTGTACTTGGGATGTTTGATCCTTTACCATTTTTGAATGCTGGAAAAATTGAAAACCTCCAGGACTTCCTATTCTTCGGATACACCGACGGGTTAACGGAGACATTTAATGTCGAAGATGAACAATTTGGAGTTGAGGGATTGCAGGAAGTTTTACAACGAAAGCACTGGGATGATCTGTCAGAAATGCATCAGAGTATTCTGAAAGCCCTGGATGATTTCCGATCAGAAGAATCCTATCACGACGATATTACCATGATTTCTTGTTTAGTGTCGGGTTGATGAAGCTCTATCCCCACCGAACTCCCTTAATCTTGAGGAAACTATTTCCTCAGCTTCTATGGAAAATGGGGGATCAGTCAAATGCCCCATCAATTTATCTGACTTTTGACGATGGTCCTGAACCCGGTCTAACGGACTACGTACTGGAGGTTTTAGATCAATTCAGTGCCAAAGCCACCTTTTTTGTTATCGGTGATAAAGTCCAAAAATATGCGCGTACATTGGAAAAAGTTGTAAATGAGAGTCATGCTATAGGAAACCATACGTTTTCACATATTGATGGATGGAAGACTTCCGTGAACGAGTACAAATCAAATATTGAAAAGTGTAACCGAATCTTATCGCAAAATGGTATTACAACCACTTTGTTTAGGCCTCCTTTTGGCAGAATTCCCTGGGCCCTGATTAATGAATCGGCGTACATCAATGTTATGTGGAACTATCTTTCCGGAGACTTCGACCTGAAACTCAATCACCTTGAAGCTAAAAGAAGCATGCTGGCGGCGGACAGTGGATCAATCGTTGTTTTTCATGACAACCCCAGATTCGAAAAAAATCTGAAGCCGTTGCTTCCATGGTTTCTAGAGGAATTCGCTAGCCGGGGATACACTTTTAAAGCACTTCCACAAAATCCTCAATGATTGATTCACACGCACATATTTATCTTCCGGAATTTAACGACGACAGATCAGAAGTCATTGAGAGATGCCTTGAGTCGGGCGTGAGAAACGTCCTAATGCCAAATGTCGATCACGAGACGATTGATGACATGCTTGAACTTGAAGCCGAATACCCCGATTTCGCAATTAGTATGATGGGACTTCATCCATGTTCGGTGAAGAAGGATTTTGAAAGGAGTCTTTATGAAGTGGAGGATTGGTTGTCGAAAAGAGAATTTCTGGCAGTAGGTGAAATAGGTACAGACTTGTATTGGGACAAAACGTTTTGGTCAGAGCAGAAAGAAGCCTTTAAGATTCAGTGTGAGCTAGCTAAAAAGTATGGATTGCCAGTAGTAATTCATTGTCGGGAGACCATTGATCAAACAATTGAACTTGTTCGCCCTTTTGCTGACAGTGGATTGAAAGGAGTTTTTCATTGCTTCACCGGGGATAGGAATCAGGCCAATCAAATTCTAGAAATGGGGTTTTACTTGGGTATTGGAGGCGTTTCTACATTCAAAAATGGCGGCTTAGATAAGGTGTTGCCGGGTATAAACCTTGATGGATTACTGTTAGAAACAGATAGTCCTTATTTGGCTCCCACACCGCACAGGGGTAAGAGAAATGAACCTGCTTATCTCGAACTCATTCGAACCAAACTAGCCGCGATTTTGGAATTGGAGGATGAAGAGGTAGAGCAACGAACCATAGAGAACACCAGGAAACTATTTAACCTTTGAACAGGTGAAGTACACATCAGTCGATATTATTACTCAGGCGGGCAAAAGTTATCAGACTTCGATACTGATCATTTATACCGGAGGCACAATGGGTATGATATTCAATGACAAGGGAACTCTGGTCCCATTTGATTTCAATCAAATCCTTGACAGGATACCGGAAATCAAGGCACTCGACTTACGCATTACGCTCGTTTCCCTGGAGAAAATTATTGATTCATCCAGTATCCGACCTTCAAATTGGGTAGACCTTGCGGGTATTGTAAAGAAATATTACCACGAATACGATGGCTTTGTAATTCTGCATGGTACCGATACGATGGCATATTCTGCGTCTGCCCTAAGCTTTATTTTAAAAGGTCTTAACAAGCCAGTAATATTTACCGGAGCCCAGATTCCTATTGGTCACATCCGATCAGATGCCAGGGAAAACTTAATCACAGCAATTGAAATAGCCTCAAGTAGGATCGAAAATAAACCTAGAATATCCGAGGTCTGCATCTATTTTAATTTTCACCTTTTGCGGGGCAATCGTTCTCAAAAGGTAAGGAGTAGCACCTTCGCGGCTTTTGAATCTCAGAACTATCCTAAACTCGCGGAAGCAGGTATTTTTATTGAATACAGGGATCGATACCTATTGCCCTACATAGAAGATTCCAAACTGGAGGTGAGTACCTCATTAGACCCGAATGTGGCGGTGTTAAAGATATTTCCGGGAATCACCGAAGAAGTCGTGAAGGCAATTCTTCAGGTTAATGGACTTAGAGCAGTTGTGTTAGAAACTTACGGCTCCGGGAACATTATGACGGATACCTGGCTATTTAGGCAGTTGACAAACGCTATCGAAAATCGAATTCACATTTTGAATGTGAGCCAATGTAGTGGGGGTGAAGTGATCCAGGGGCGATACGAGTCCAGTAGAAGATTATCTGAAATTGGAGTAATTAGCGGAAGGGACCTCACAACAGAAGCAGCTGTTGCCAAACTTATGTATTTGCTTGGAAATGAAAGCGATGATACGGTTTTGTTGGATACTTTGATTAAACCCTTGGCCGGTGAAATGGACGATTGATTCAAATTGTCTTTTTATTTGGATAAGCTCAATTTTATTGATTTATTTGTTGCCCTGTATACCTAAAGGAGGGCTTACTTCAACGGAGAGGTGGCCGAGTGGTTGAAGGCGCACGCCTGGAAAGTGTGTATACTCCTATCGGGGTATCGAGGGTTCGAATCCCTCTCTCTCCGCAGGTACACATAAGCGATATGAAGAACTTAAAAATTTAACTAAACCGAAGACTACCACACAAATTATGAAAAAGTTATTTACTCTTTTGATGCTTGCAGGTATTCTGTCTTTCACATCTACTGAGGTATTTGCGCAAGATGATTCCGAAACAGATACAACGGAGATGGCTTCTGATACTTCCGCTATGGAGGCTGAGGAAGAACCAGCACCTGTTGAGGAACCCGCACCTGTAATGGCTGAACCAGAACCGGAAGTTGAAGCATCTTTCCATCAGGTTGTTAAAGAGCAATTTATCGATGGGGGGCCAACCTTTATGGGTATTGTTCTATTGTGTTTAATTCTTGGATTGGCAGTTTCAATCGAAAGAATCATTCACCTGAACCTTGCTACTACCAACGTAAGGAAGCTTCTAGCAAATGTTGAAGAAGCTCTTGCTGCCGGTGGTGTAGAAGCAGCTAAAGAAGTTTGCCGAAATACACGAGGTCCAGTAGCATCCATTTTCGTTCAAGGCCTGATGAGAATGTCAGAAGGTATTGAAATGGTTGAAAAATCAATTATTTCTTACGGTTCTGTGGAAATGGGTAAACTAGAAAGAGGTATGGTTTGGATTTCCCTGTTTATCTCACTTGCGCCAATGCTTGGATTCATGGGAACGGTAATCGGTATGATCGGTGCATTTGACGCAATCGCAGAAGCTGGAGACGTATCTCCATCACTTGTGGCTGGTGGTATCAAAGTGGCACTCCTAACCACTGTTGGTGGACTGATTGTGGCCGTAATCCTTCAGTTGTTCTACAACTACCTTGTATCCAAAATTGATTCACTTGTGAACAGTATGGAAGATGCTTCCATCTCTTTAGTTGACATTTTGGTAAGACATAACCTAAGCAAATAATAACAACAGGAGGTAATTATGGATATTATTGATATTGGCATATTCGCGAGTTACATCCTGATAGCACTTTGCGCATTGGCGGCAATCGTCATGCCATTGATTCAATCGTTTGATGAACCCTCAACGCTCATTAAGTCAGCCGTTGGCGTTGGTTCCCTAGTGGTTGTTTTTTTCATCTGCTATGCGATAGCTGATGGAAGTGCGGAAGGAGCAACAGAATCTACATCTAAGTATGTAGGAGCAGGAATCATGACAACCTACGTCTGTTTCTTCGCTGCCATCGTAGGAATTGTTTATACGGAAATCTCTAAAATTATTAGTTAATCATGGCTAAAGGAAAAAGCAGAAAACCACCTGAGGTGAGTTCCGGCTCAATGGCCGATATCGCCTTTCTTTTGTTGATCTTCTTTCTAGTAACGACTACGATCGCAAATGATAAAGGTATTGCTATGCTTTTGCCTCCGCCTCCAGATCCTGAACAGGAAGAGCTTGAATTGAAGTTGCAGGAAAGAAATATCTTCAAAATTCTTGCTAACTCACAGGATCGACTTTTGGTAGAGAATGAGCCGTACACTGGTACTATGACCCAGTTGAAAGAGGATGTTAAAACATTCATCTTGAATTTCGGGAATCCTTCAGCTGAAGGGGTTGAAGTATACAATAGTCTTCCACCATCAATGAAGTCGTTTGTAAATACCTATGGTAGGGATCCGGCATCCTCAGACGATCCAACTAGTGGAAATGCCATTGTGTCCTTCAAGGCGAATAGAGGTACTAGTTACGAATTATATATTGGTATACTGGATGCAGTCAACGCGGCATATAACGAAATTTATGCAGAACGTGTGGGTATTACGGTAGACGAGTGGCTTACGCTGGACCGTGATGATGACATTCAGGCCGATATGTACGTCAGAGGTAGAGACGGAATTCCAAGAGCGATATCAATTGCTGAACCTGATTAAAAAACAAGAAAATGGCAAAGTTTAAAAAGAGCGCAGATACTTCGCAGGATATACCAACCGCTGCATTACCGGATATCATTTTCATGCTATTGTTTTTTTTCATGGTGGTAACGGTGATGAGAGAAACGGATATAATGGTGAAGCAATTGCTACCAAAGGCAACACAGCTTACGAAAATTGAGCGAAAGTCTTTGGTGAGTTATATCTACATCGGTGAACCTAAGAATACAAGTTTATATGGTAGTGAACCTAAGATTCAGGTAAACGATGTTTTCGTTATTGAAGACGATATCATACAGTTCGTGAATCAAGAAAAGGATAAGCTAAGTGAAGTCGAAAGAGATCAAATTACGATGTCCATGAAAGTGGATGTGGAAGTAAAAATGGGTATTATCTCGGATATTCAACAGGAACTTAGAAAAGCCAACGCCAGAAAACTTCTCTACAGCTCTGTGCAGAGGTTAGAGGAATAGAAAGAAGTAAATAACAACATTGAAAAGGTCATCGACTACTAGTTGATGGCCTTTTTTTATACCGCCTTCGATTTGGGGTCTAGAAATTCAAGCCAATCTTCATTGGTTTTCCTAACTGACTTTTTGAGAAAAAGAAGGTAAGATGGTTTGCTTGGGAACTTACGAAGTCTAAGTCCTGCTTTTTCTGGAGTGTCGTCACCTTTTTTGGCATTACAGGTTTTGCAGGCCGTGACCAGGTTTGTCCAATTGGATTTCCCACCTTTGGATTTTGGGATCAGGTGATCTAAAGTTAGATCACTGGTAGATCCACAATACTGACATTCAAACTCGTCTCTTCTAAAAATATTATGACGGGTGAGCACAACGCCTTTGTAAGGCCTATGAACGTAATTATGAATTCTTATTACAGAAGGCATCTGAAAAGTCCTTGAAACGGATCTTAGTTGTTTACCGGATGCCTCCCTGGTCATCTCTGCTTTATTCAAAAACAGTAAGATAAACGCTCTTTGAACTGAGCATATAGCAAGAGGCGAGAAGTCTTGATTCAGTACGAGGACTTGTGTCATAGTTGAAGTTTTCTTATTTCCTTATCCTGATCCTTTGATTTTAAACTTTCACGTTTGTCGAATAGCTTTTTGCCTCTTGCCAAGGCTATTTCCAATTTAGCAATACCATTCTTTTTTATATACAGTTTGGTCGGAATAATAGTAAGTCCTTTTTCATCCATCTTTGATTTCAGCTTATTGAGCTCTCTTTTGTGTAGTAGGAGCTTCCTGGTCCGATTAGAGTCAACGCTATCATATGTACTCTCCTTGAACGGGGTAATTGTTAAACTCTTAACAAACAACTCCTCTTTCTCAAAGAAGCAATAGGATTCCTGAAGACTGGCTTTCCCTTCCCTAATTGATTTTATTTCGCTGCCTTTCAAGACTATACCGGCTTCATATTTATCAAGCAGCTCGAAATTGAAACGGGCTTTACGATTTTGAATAGAAATCGTACTGGAAAATCGTTTTACCTTATCCTTCTTTTTCATTTAGAAAGCCATTCTAGGTTGCGGTTGATCGGAAAGATTGCCCTGAATTCCACTTAAGAATTGATAGTAACCAGCGGTTGCAATCATAGCGGCGTTATCAGTACAGTATTCGAAATCTGGTATAAATACATTCCAATCGAGATCTTCTGCCAGATGCAAAAGTTGACTTCGAAGGTATGAATTGGCAGCCACCCCACCGGCAATTGCGATAGTATTTATATTGTATTCCTTGGATGCCAAGACCAGTTTATCCATTAGCATTTCAATTAATATTGATTGGTAGCTTGCACAGATATCGGATAGGTTTTCTTTGATAAAATTCTTATTACCAGTGATTTTCTCTCTCAGGAAGTACAATAATGAAGTTTTTATACCTGAGAAGGAGTAGTTTAAACCTGGAATATTGGATTTGGAAAAGGAAAACGCATGTTTATCGCCGGCCTTAGCGTACTGATCAATTAACGGCCCACCTGGATACGGTAGATCAAGTAACTTTGCTCCCTTATCAAAAGCTTCCCCAACAGCGTCATCTAACGTTTGCCCAAGTACTTCCATCTCTGTGTGACTGCTTACCTTAACAATTTGTGTGTGACCACCACTAACTGTAAGACATAAAAATGGGAATTTGGGCACAGGATTTGTGATAAAATGAGCAGATATATGTGCACGCATATGGTGAACATTAATTAGTGGAATGTCCAAAGCAAACGACATGGATTTCGCAAAAGAATACCCTACAAGTAGGGCTCCTAGCAGTCCGGGTCCTTGGGCCACGGCAATAGCACCAACATCATTAACTGATCGATTGGCGTTGGAAAGAGCTTCATTAACAACTGGAACAATATTTTTCATATGCTCTCTTGATGCTAATTCGGGAACTACCCCACCATATTTGGTATGCACCGACTGTGTGGCAATAACATTATTGATTATTTTTCCGTTTTCGCAGATGGAAGCGGCGGTTTCATCGCAGGATGACTCGATTCCCAAAACAATATTATTCATCCGGATATGGGGGATTGAAGTATGAGAAGAAGGCTGTCAAAGATAGGAAAGTCCTTAAGAATTGCCATTGGATGGCTCACTGGTTTAGCTATCGCTTCTCTGTGTTTGGTCATTTTCATTATCAATATACCCCAGTTTCAGGCCTACATGGTAAGTCGAGTTGTCGATGGAATAAGTCTTAAAACTGGATACAATCTTGATATTGGAGAGACTTCAATCTATTGGCTAGATCGCATGGTGCTGAATGAGATCACGCTTCGAGATCGTGAAGACAGTGTGATGCTGGATATAGCAAAACTGAAAGTAAACTACAGTCTTTTTGGTCTCCTGGAGGATCAGTCAATAAATATTGACCGGGTTACTGCTGATACAATCCTTCTGAATTTACGAAAGTACTCGATGGATAAGCCACTCAATCTTAGCGGCTTTCTACAATCGCTAAGCTCCGATAGTTCGTCAACTATTTTTCATGTAGACAAGGTTTCAATGGATGTTGTGGAAGTGAACTATGAGAATCTCAGTTTAGAAACTTCCGAAAGAGCATCCAGCAGTAGCTTTTCTCTTAAGGCCGGGAATATCAATACTAATAGGCTGAATCTTTATCCAGGAGAAATATACATATCGGATATAGCAGCCACTGAATGCGCTTGGATGGAGATTCCATTTGATGGGGTTGTTGGGGATCTTGTTTTTACACAAACCCAATTGGAGTTCTCTGAATTTGAGATACGGACTCCAAATAGCTTATTAAAAAATTATCTCCGCATGGATTTTGGAAGCCCGAGCGATCTTAAGAATCTGGTTGAAGATGTTCAACTTGACCTTCAGCTCCGAGAGTCACGTATTCAATTAGCTGAGTTTGAAAGATTTATCAAACTACCAGTAGCACCTATAACAGAAGCAGAAATCAGTGCCGATATCTCAGGAACCATCTCAAGACTTGCTTTGGACAATGCTTTTCTGATTCTAGATGAAGAAACTCGGTTTCGTTTTAAAGCCAATATGAATGGGCTACCAGATATACGAAGCACATTCGTGTTGTTAGAAGTGGATCAATCAATTCTATCAGGGAGATTACTTAGTGAGAATCTACCCAAAGGTATTTCCGGTTTGACGGATTTAAAGTTCTCAGGAAGTTTCATTGGTTTTATAAATGATTTTGTTTCAAATGGTACTTTCATCACTCCTTATGGCACGCTTAATTCCGATGTCAATCTGAAAATAGGTAGTACTCCGGAAAATACATCTATTTCCGGAAAATTGGGTCTTGATAATTTTGAGCTGGGTAGGTTATTGCAACGGGAAAACATACTGGGAAATGTGAACTTTTATGGTTCACTTACCGGTCAAGGTCTTACGAAGAATTCAGCTGACTATGTCATAAATGCCTCAGCTACAAAATCAGAAGTTTTAGGTCATACCTATGATAGAATTGAATTAAATGGAAATATTAGATCGCGCTACTTTTCTGGGGATGTGTTGATAGCCGATTCGATTCTAAATGTGATCGGCACGACAAAAGTTGATTTTAGTACGGATACCGAGTTAATTGATGTAAGTCTTCGCATTGACTCTGCCGACTTGTTGGCCTACGGACTCAGTAGAGAACGATCGTTTCTTTCTTTTCAAATAGATGGGGACTTACAGGAGTTGTCGGTAAATGAAACACAGGGTTTGCTAGATATAGAGAATCTTGTATTTCAAAGTAAAGATTACAATCAACGAGTACCAGATTTTCAGGTAGTAGCCTCAACTTCCAATACAAATGAATACCATTTAATATCTGAGGATTTTCAAATAGATCTCTGGGGTGACTTTTTATTGACTCAATTAGTAGCTGATATTCCTAGGACGTTGAATCAGTATCGGGAGTATTTCACATCTGATTATGCAAAGATTCGGTCCTCCTACCAGGATACAAAACCTGAAAGAGATTTACCTAGTCAATACGACGCCAACTTGCAAGCGAAGTTTTACAACCTAAAGGACTATTTTCAAGTACTTGCAATTCCTTTCAATCATTCCGATGATTTTTTCATTGAGGCGAACTACAGGCAAAGAAATGACGCCACATTGGATTTGTTTGTGTCTTTAGATACGTTAAGATTTGGTAATCGGACTTATACTGGCAATACCTTTGAGATCAATGCCTCCAAGGCAATTGATTCGCTGGGAGTATTAGCCCTTCTTCAACTCTCATCCAGAGAACAGAAGTGGGATGTAGTGGATCAAACGAAAAACCTTTTTATTGAAGGTGTCTGGAATAATAATCACCTGGATCTTGGTTTGCAGTTAGAATCGCCAAATACCAATAGCTCTGGTAATATCAGGGCAGACCTTACCCTTCAGGAAGATACTATCGCTGTTCAACTTGAGACAGTAGAGTTAGTAGCCTTTGACAAGAATTGGGATTTGAACAGGCAAAATCAAATCTGGATAACCAAAGGAAGTACATGGATCAAAGATCTCGAATTTCGGAATGCCAGTCAGAAGCTCGCTATTTCCGGGAAGGTCTCAGACTCACTTTCTTCCGAAGTAATTTTTGACTTCAGAGATTTCGAGCTGGAAAATATTTCCACAGTAATCCCTCGAAAATTTGAGGGATTACTAACGGGAACGGGCACCTTATTCCGGGAAAATAGCATGCAGCCTTTCAATTTTATCTCGGATTCCAGAATCCAGGATTTAGTTTTTGAGAATGTCGAAGTTGGAAACCTATCCGGAAGTGCAGTTTATGATAAGTCCGATGGCGGTATTTTGTTAGACTATCAATTGGAAAGAGAAGGTATAAACACAGTTGAGGTGGACGGGAAGGTCAATCCAATTTCCAGGAATCAGATCGACTTAAACATTAATTTTGATCAGGCAAATTTCAATATCCTTGAACCATTTTTCCAGGATATGATATCTGATGTGAACGGATATGCTTCTGGGAATCTCAAAGTATTTGGTCGGTTCGATAATCCTGGTTTTGAAGGTACAACACAATTAACCGATGGTAATGTAAAAATTGACTATCTCAATACCACGTACAAATTCTCAGGTCCGGCAAATTTTGACAAAGACTTAATCACTCTCAACAATATAGTAGTGGCCGATAGACTGGGTAACACGGGAGTCATAACCGGTCAGGTGCGACATAGGGGTTTTAAAGACATCAACCTGGACTTGGGTTTCGAGCATCAAAACTTCGAACTTCTCAATACAAATAGAGGTGATAACACGCTTTACTATGGAACAGCCTATTCTTCAGGAGTTATATCATTTTCCGGTCCGGTCAGAAATGTAGTGATTCAGGCGGATGCTGTTACCGAGCCGAATACGAGGATTTATATTCCGTTTGTCGAGGAGAATGAGATAGTTACTGGTGATTTTATCTCATTCAGTGGTCCTGAGGATGCTGCTAGCAAATCCAAAACGGAGACAGTAATTGTAAGGGGTATAACACTGGACTTTGATGTAGAAGTGACGGAAGATGCTTACATAGAGTTGATCTTCGATCCCAGAACGGGAGATATCATCCGAGGTAGAGGGAATGGAAACCTGCAATTGAATATTGATCCTAATGGTCAATTTGAATTATTCGGTACTGTAGAAATCCGTGATGGAGCATATAATTTCACTACAAGTTTGATTAACAAGGAATTTCAGATCCAACCGGGAGGGACCATATCATGGTTTGGAGATCCTTACACGGGTATATTAAACCTTGAAGCCTATTACAGACAACTGGCATCTTATCAGGATTGGAGGCCCACAGGGGTCGATGGGACGGTTAGTAATAAGCAACCTGTTCTTGTAAATCTGGGGCTCAACGATGAGATGATGAACCCCAGCATAACTTTCGGGATCGAAATGGAGGATCCTAATATTGCTAATAGCGATGATAACTGGAGAAACCTGATCACCACGATAAACAACAATCCCGAAGAACTAAAAAGGCAGGTCTTTAGTCTGTTGATGCTTCGTAAGTTTTCCCTGGAGAATTCTTTTGTTGTTGGGATATCCGAAGGAATTGGAAATAGTGTTAGTGAGTTTGTTAGTAATCAACTGAGTTATTGGATAAACCAGGTAGATGAAAATTTGGAAGTGAATATTGATCTCAATACTCTTGATACTGATGCCCTAAATACGTTTCAGCTTCGACTGGCCTACACATTTTTGGACGGTCGACTTCGAGTAACGAGAGGAGGTGGTGTCTCTACGGTTGTTGAAGGTGAGCAGACAACCGGAGTTTCCGGTGTGATTGGTGACTGGTCTGTTGAGTACCTGCTTACCGAAGATGGTAGATTTAGAGTTAAGGCATTTAGCCGAAATAACCAGGACGCCCTTGGTCAAACTACGAATGAGCAGGAAGCTGGTGCAAGTATCCAATTTATAAGGTCCTTTGATGATCTAAAAGAGCTTATTGAGGTTTCAAGAAAGGAAGAAGAGACGAAAACGGTCTCTCAAGCGATACCAGCTACGACCGGCAATAGTTCTACAAATCAAGAATAATCTAAATTTCTACAACTCTTATTTACCTTTGTCCGGCAAGCTAGCTCATCGCTCCCGGTATGCCGGGAGAGGAAAGTCCGGGCAACACAGAGCACCGTACTTCTTAATGGGAAGATCCACCGGTTGGTGGATAGAAAGTGCAACAGAAAGTATACGGCCCCGACTTGTCGGGGTAAAGGTGAAAAGGTGAGGTAAGAGCTCACCGGGTTCGATGTGAATCGAATCGCGATGGTAAACCTTACGGGTTGAAAGGTCAAATAGGTCCCACATTTGAGGATTGCTCGTCCAAGTGGGATTGGGTGGATCGTTAGATCTTGACGGTGACGTCAGGACCAGATAAATGATGAGATAATCATCCGATTTTTCGGATGTGATACAGAACCCGGCTTATTGGCTTGCTTTTATTTTTTTGAATATGGCGAAGATTCTAATAGTTGACGACGAAAAAAGTATTCGGGAGACCCTCCGGGAAATACTCGAGTACGAGAAATACGAAGTTAAAGAAGCTGGAGATGGACAGGAGGCATTAGAAAAAATGTCTGACGAAGAATTCGACTTGGTGCTTTGCGATATCAAAATGCCAAAAATGGATGGACTGGAACTGTTGGATGCCACTATGGAAAATGGCATTTCTGCCACCTTCATTATGATTTCGGCCCACGGTACTATTGAAACAGCAGTGGAAGCCACAAAAAAAGGAGCCTTCGACTTCCTTCAAAAACCACCGGACCTCAATAGACTTTTGATTACAGTTAGGAATGCTCTTGAACGCTCTGATTTAATTCAGGAGACTCATAAGCTTAGAAAGAAAGTAAAAAAAGGGTACGAGATCATCGGTACTTCCAATGCTATTCAGGAGATGAAAAAGAACATCGAGAAAGTAGCAGCTACGGAAGCCAGAGTTCTGATTACCGGGGAGAATGGTACTGGTAAAGAATTAGTTGCACGATGGTTGCACGACCTTAGTGCTCGATCTGCGAAGCAAATGATTGAGGTGAATTGTGCCGCAATTCCATCAGAACTCATTGAAAGCGAGCTTTTTGGTCATGAAAAGGGATCATTTACTTCCGCCAACAAGCAACGTATCGGAAAATTTGAATTGGCGAATGATAGTACCCTGTTTCTTGACGAAATTGGGGACATGTCTCTTGCGGCGCAGGCAAAGGTGCTTAGGGCGTTGCAGGAGCATACGATAACGCGTGTTGGTGGGGAAAAATCAATAAAAGTTAACCCTCGTGTAGTGGCGGCGACAAATAAGGATTTGAAAAAGGAGATTGAAGAGGGGCGATTTCGTGAGGACTTATATCACAGAATTGGAGTGATATTGGTCAAGGTTCCTTCCTTATTTGATAGAAAAGAGGATATCCCCGAGTTGGTTGACTACTTTCTAGAGCGGATTGCTGATGAGTATGGAGCTCAGAAGAAATCAATTGAACCTGCTGCCTTAAAGGAATTAGGCAATAGGCCATGGACAGGGAATATTCGTGAATTAAGAAATGTGGTAGAAAGGCTTGTAATACTGTCGGAGAAGACAATTACAAAGAAGGACGTTGAAAGTTACGCCTAGGGTTATATTCTAACAGTTTCAGATTTTTCTGTCTGAGGAGCATCATTAACGGCATATGTAGGGCAAAGTCTCTGCGTACAAGCACTGAATCCAACAACAACCAAAACGATTATAAGAGTCTTTATTTTCATGGTACCAGTTTTTTCTTTAGGTAATTTATTTAAATTTTCCTGTTTCCAAAAATATGATTTCATTGGTAACTATACAACCCTCTTTCTGTAAGATTATTTTAAATCTCCGTTAGCAGGTTGCATCCGCGTATATCTGAGTTGTCATAACGTCCCAATACCTCAAATTGTTCTCCGTCTACTTTTTTTCCTAGGTCTTTTGTCTCGATGAAAGCACATGTATCAACGTTTGCCAGGTCAATGATATTAATTCCTCCTGTTTTACCGTCTTCTACTGGCTCTAATGGGTCATTTATGTCTCTCGTCCATACTTGACACCAGGTAGGGAATTTAAACTTCCCATTTGCTTTTGAATACGCTTGACTGAATAATTCGGTCATTCCATACTCTGAATGAACCTGAGTTTGCTTGAAACCTGTCTTTAGATTACCATGAAGTTGTTCTCGAGTTATCTCTTTGCGTCTTCCTTTCATTCCTCCAGTTTCCATAACCAGGAGGTTTTCCGATGAGAACTCCTCACTTTCCGCAATATCCAGAAGAGCATAAGATACTCCCAGAAGTAGCTTTTTGTTCGTTCCTATTAGATCAGAGGAGTTAATGGAATTAATGTATCGGGAAGATTGATTTGCTTGAGACATAAAGTAATCGACCATATAGATCAAGGACGAGTCTTTTTGCGATTGGTAAGAAGGCAACAGATTTAGGAAAGTGTACTCTGAAAGTGGTCCGTAAAATGTTTCGAATCCTCTTTTTGCAACAGATAAGTACCAATTTGGATCCCTTACCAAATGCCTACTCCTTGCTAGGCCTGTTGTTCCACTGGATAGAAAACTAAGTTTTGGCTGCCATTTTCCGGATTTAACCTCATGATTTTTAAATAACTCTATGGGCAAGAAGGGTATTTCAGATACGTTATGTACTTGATTAGGTGTTTTATTGATTTTTTCGGAGAATGCCCGGTAGATGAGGTTTGTTTCAAATTGATATTCAAATAATTCCATTGCCTTTTGGTCAAAGGTCTCCGGAGTTACAGAAAACAGATTTGACTTGAAACTTTCTTCGAAATTCATTGATTCTATTCAAGTAAGGGAAGGCTGATTTAAATTTGTATTCTAATTACAATGTTCAAAGATATACGAGTACTAGCGGTTATTTTGGGTTTGTCTCTTCTCTGGGGATGTTACGATTCACCGGAGTTCGATGAGTCTCCAGAAATTTCCTATGAGAATATAAGCTTTGTTGACTCAGAGGAAGGTGCAGACTCATTGATTCTTTCATTCAATTTCACAGATGGTAATGGAGATATCGGACTTGCTGAGGGGGAAGTTTTCTATCCATTCCATTCTACCAACTTCGTAATTGATAGCAGAAGCGAGTTTGTATATGATAATAACCTGGATGTAACCTGGGTGAGACGAGGCACCTCCTCTTTTATTGAATTTGGGCAGGATTCGTTAGTTGGCCCTTTCTATTTAATGGCTATATGGGAAAGTTTGGGATTTGAGCAACCCAGGCAATACGATGGGCTGGTTGTAGGAGTTTTCAGTGAAGACGACTTCGTGATGCCTCCACTGAGGTGTGATACATATACATTTGTTCAGGATACAACAAACGCGGCACTTCAGAGTGACACATTGCTCATCAGTCCAAATGATTTTAAGGACAACATTGTACTCGATTTCTTCAGAAAACGAGGTGGGGTGTATGAAAACATCACCAACAGGTTTACAAACTCACCGTGTGCGGAAGTTTTCAGGGCGAGAATTCCAATCTTTGATGAAGATAATTTCGGGCGCCCAATTGTTGGAACCATCAATTACCCATTAATATCGAGAGGCTTCAAGACGAATTTCATTAACGACAGCATCATGATCGAGATGTATATCTACGATCGAGCCTTAAACCAAAGTAACGTTTTAAGGACTCCTGACTTTACTCTTCCGGCTCTTTTAGGAGAGAATTAGAGTTCGGGGTGCTTACCTGGATCATATTCATGCATCATCTTGTATGCAATTTCAACAACATCTTCCAAGTTCGGTTTAGAAAAATAATCACCATCCGATCCATAAGCTGGCCGATGTTCCTTTCCTGTTAGCGATAAAGGAGATGAATCAAGGAAGTGGTATCCACCTTGTTTTTCAAGAACCTGCTGCATCATATAGGCAGATGCTCCTCCTGGCACGTCCTCGTCAATGAATATGATCTTGTTTGTTTTCTTAAGAGATTCCAGGATGATGTGTTGGGTGTCGAACGGAATTAAGGATTGTACATCAATGACTTCACAACTGATGTCCATATTTCGAAGGTATTTAGCAGCTTCCATTACAATTCTACACATGGATCCATAGGTGACTAGTGTAATGTCATTTCCTTCTTTCAAAATTTCCGGAATACCAAGCGGAGTGCGGATATCCGTTAGATTATCCGGAATTTTCTCCTTCAAGCGGTATCCATTTAGCGATTCAATGATTATTGCCGGATCATCCGACTCGAGCATGGTATTGTAAAAGCCTGCAGCCTGAGTCATATTTCTTGGGACCAACACGTAGATTCCACGAATGGAATTTATAATCATTCCCATGGGTGAACCAGAGTGCCATACACCTTCCAACCGGTGTCCTCTTGTCCGTATAATCATGGGAGCCTTCTGGCCTCCTTTGGTTCTGTAGTATAGTGTAGCCAAGTCATCCGATAGCGTCTGAATAGCGTACAATAGGTAGTCTAGGTATTGAATCTCAGCGATAGGTCTAAGTCCCCTAAGAGCGCACCCTATCCCTTGTCCGATAATGGTTGTTTCCCGTATGCCTGTATCTGTTACCCGAAGTTCGCCGTGTTTTTCCTGAAGACCTGCAAACCCCTGATTGACGTCGCCAATTTTTCCTACATCCTCACCAATGGCAAATACCAGCGGATTCGTGGAGAGATGGTGATCAAATGTAGTCTGTAGAACTTCCCTGCCGTCTACAAGCTTTGAGGCATCGGAGTAAACTGGTTTTATCTCTTTAACACTTATAGCGGCTTGTTTTGAACGACTATTTGTCAGCGAACTATACTGATCGAAGTATTCATCTGCTTTTTCTTTGTGCCATTCACTAAGTTGATTGCGCGTATCAGAATTTAGGCCTCTTGTATGCCAGAGTGTTCGCCTAATAGCATGCATGATATCTGATTTCAGTGGATTGATAGCATTCTTCAGGTCATTGGCGTACTCCTGCAAGGTTTGACTCTTCTGACTAGATGCCAGATCTGTTATCCAATTCAACGCTTTTTGTTGATCGGCTTTTATCTCAGAAATATAGGCTTTCCATGCTCGTTCCCTGGCTTTCTTCGCCCTATCTTTTGCCTCTGACTCTATCTTTTCCAGTTCTGCTTCTGTGGCCATTTCAGCTTCTAACAGCCATTTGCGCATTTGGCGTATGCAATCATGTTCGGCTTCCCATTCCAATCTTTCTTTTGGCTTATACCTTTCGTGTGATCCTGAGGTACTGTGACCTTGCGGTTGAGTCACTTCTTCGACATGTACCAGGCATGGAACATGGTGTTTCCTTGCTAAGGTAACCGCGGATCTGAAAGCATTTATTAGTCCGGGATAATCCCAACCTTTTGCTCTGAAGATTTCAATTCCGTTTGTATCATCTTCCCTTTGGAAGCCTTTGAGTGCTTCAGATATACTCTCTTTCACCGTATGATACTCCTGCGGAACTGAAATACCATATGCATCGTCCCAGACACCAATAACAACAGGAACCTGCAAAACACCAATAGCATTAATGGCTTCCAGAAAATGTCCTTCAGAAGTGCTGGCATTTCCAATCATACCAAAAGCTACTTCATTGCCCTCTATTGAAAAATCCTTGTATTCTTTCAAATCAGGAATATTCCTATACAGTTTACTGGCATAGCCGAGCCCTACCAATCGGGGCATTTGGGCGGCTGTAGGTGATAAGTCGGAGCTTGAGTTTTTCTTGTCGGTAAGTGTTGTCCATTCTCCTTTTTCATTGAGTGAACGTGTGCCAAAGTGCCCATTCATCATTCGTCCAACAGAAGCTGGTTCATCCTTTAAGCTGGTATGTGCATAGAGCTGAGCAAAAAACTCCTGGGAAGTCAATTGTCCGATTCCCATCATGAATGTTTGATCCCGGTAATAACCGGAACGGAAATCACCGTTATGGAAAAAACGAGCCATTGCCAACTGAGCCACTTCCTTACCATCGCCGAAAATCCCGAATTTGGCCTTACCCATAAACACCTCTTTTCGACCGATCAGACTATCCTCACGACTCTCTACCGCTATAGCATAGTCTTCCAGAGCTTCGGCTTTCTTGATCTTAATACTGGTCTGAAGAGAAGTCTTATCCATGGCGTGAATTTGGGTATTTTAAACACTTGACCGTAGACAAATATAATGAATTCGACTCAAAAATGATCCACGCGCAGGTAGAAGAATATCCTATTTTGAACAGAATGATGAATTTATACAGAATTATATTCTTTGATATATATATAAATACAAATTATATATTGAATATTTAGATTTTTGTTTAGCTAATCCCATAGGAAAAGATGGCAACTGCCAAATACATTAGACATCCTCAAAATAATGGTTCTTAGACCTATATTTGCCTCGTTAAACATTAACCATCAGGCCATGATCATAGGTGTACCTAAGGAAATAAAGAATAACGAAAACCGAGTGGCAGTTACTCCAGCCGGTGTTAAAGAATTAGCTAAACAGGGGCACGATGTTTTCGTTCAGTCCACTGCTGGATTGGGTAGTGGGTTCAGAGACGAGGACTACGAGAAAGCAGGAGCCAATATTCTCCCAACCATTGAGGATACGTACGCTAAAGCCGAGATGATCATTAAGGTCAAAGAACCAATCGAGCCAGAATACGGACTCATTAAAGAAGACCAATTACTATTTACCTATTTTCATTTTGCTAGTTATGAACCTCTAACTAAGGCAATGATGGAAAGTGGATCGGTATGTGTCGCATATGAAACGGTAGAAAAAGCAGATCGATCACTGCCTCTTCTGGTTCCAATGTCGGAAGTGGCTGGTCGCATGTCTATCCAGGAAGGAGCCAAGTACCTGGAAAAACCAATGGGAGGTCGTGGTATCTTGTTAGGAGGGGTTCCAGGTGTTAGACCGGCGAAAGTGTTAATTCTCGGTGGAGGAGTTGTGGGTACAAATGCAGCTAAGATGGCTGCAGGAATGGGAGCTGACGTTACCATTATGGATCTGAATCTCCCACGATTGAGATATCTTGATGATGTAATGCCGGCCAATGTCAGGACTTTCATGAGTAATGAATACAACATCCGTGAATGTCTTGGTAACCACGATTTGATAGTAGGTGCGGTATTGATTCACGGTGCCAAGGCGCCTCATTTGATCACCAGAGACATGTTGAAAGAAATGAAGCCGGGTACCGTGTTAGTTGACGTAGCGGTGGACCAAGGGGGTTGCATAGAGACCTGTAAGCCAACAACGCACCAGGATCCAACCTTCGTTATAGACGATGTTGTTCATTACTGCGTAGCAAATATGCCGGGTGCTGTTCCTTACACTTCAACCCTGGCACTCACCAATGCAACACTGCCATATGCCATCGAATTAGCTAACAAAGGATGGAAGCAGGCATGTAATGATAACGCGGAGCTTCGTTTTGGTCTGAACGTGATCAAGGGAGATATAGTCTACAAAGGTGTAGCGGATGCCTTTGGTTTTGAGTATACCGAAGTTTACGATCACTTATGATTTCCACTCAGGAAAGGAATCAATAGCTAAATAGTCTTCTTTTTCCTTCTTCCAAAGATGGTGTTGTAAGCCATTTGTGACTGCTAAGTAAGAAGCTTTCAGGTTTTTGTTATAGACCCCAATTTGATTCAAAACCAATGCATTTATTTTGGTAGATGGGGATTTACATTCGACGAGCAAGAATACCTGGTTGTCCCGGTATACTTTTATGTCGGTCCGCTTTAATCGCTGATTGTATTCGAGGCCGGATTCTACGGATATGAGCCCCTTGGGATATTTAAGGTCATCTACCAGTAGGCGTAGAAAATGTTGGCGTACCCATTCTTCCGGAGTCAGGATAATATCTTTCTTTCTGATAAAGTCCCAGATTACAGGTCTATCCTCGACTATTTTGATAGAGAAGTCGTACTCAGGAAGATTCAGCCTCGGAAACTTCATTTGACATTTTGACGAAAAGCAACAGGATAAATCCCACAATGAAAAAGCCAGCAAGTGCTAGTGTACTATTCCGCATACTTCCCGTTACTTGTTCAATCAGTCCGTAGCTAAACGTTCCAAGTACCACACTGATGTGATAGGTAACATCAAAAAACGAAAAGTATGATGCATGATCTTTGGCATCAGAGGGAACAAGTTTGGAGAATGTTGCCCGGGATAACGCTTGTATTCCACCCATTACTAATCCAACAAGCACAGCAATAATGTAAAATTGAGTGACGCTGGTTACCGTATATGCATAAAGGCACACTCCAATCCAAATCAGGATCATGGTAAGAAGCGAAAAAATATTTCCCTTTTTCTTTGAAAGCCGAGCAAATAGTGTGGCTCCCACAATCGCTACAAACTGGATTATTAGCAGAGTTGGGATAAGTTGTGATGAATCAAGGCCTAGCACCTTAGTTCCAAATAGCGTGGCCAATAACATAACGGTCTGTACTCCCATGTTGAAGAAAAGAAAGGAGAGAATGTACTTTTTCATGTTTGGCAAATGCTGAAGTTGTAAAAAAACAGATCTTAGCTCGCGATAACCATTCAGGAGGACATCACCGGAAGGTTTTCTGCCAAAAACATTGTCAGGTAGACGTTTAAAAGGAATTTGGGCAAAGCCGATCCACCATACTCCCACGATTAGAAATACTGTCCGGGTAGCCTGTCCGGAATCAACGAATCCAAACCACTCGTAGTTCATGATAATTACCAGTGATACAATTAGAAGCAAGGCACTTCCAAAATAGCCATAAGAGTAGCCATTTGCACTGACCATATCCGTCCGGTCGGAAGTCGCAATTTCCGGTAGAAATGCATCATAAAAAACCAAACTACTACTGTAACCCAGACTTGCGAATACCACGCAGGCAATTCCCCATTCCAGTGAGCTATCGGTGAAGAAATACATTCCCATACATGAAAAGGTTCCTATCAGGGTAAAGAGCTTGAGGTAGAATTTTTTTTGACCCGTGTAATCGGCAATCCCTGATAAAAGTGGTAGAATGGCTGCGGAGATTAGATAGGAGAAGGAAAGAGCGTAGCTATATAGTACCGAATTAACAATCTCGAATCCAAAGAATTCCACGACATGGCCATTGTCAGGATTGCTGGTAATTGCATCATAGTAAATCGGAAATATGGAGGTGTTAATGACCAGGTTGTAGACTGAGTTTGCCCAGTCGTACATATACCACGATCGGATGGTTTTCGGATTGTTCTTTTCGATCACAGGTTTTTGGAATTTGCGAAACGAAGATATGAAAATTCAATACCTATCGGCTCAGTGCAAGGTATTTTTTGAAGTCCGTTCCTAACTGGTTTTCAGTAGTGAAATAATGGTATAAATTCGCAACTTCTAAAGAGACATAGACCTGATGAGTAAATATAAGAAGTGGTATCATCCCTATAAATACGGTAAGGATTACAAGAAGAAAGTTGCATACTTCAGCATGGAGTTTGCGGTTGATCATTACCTTAAAACCTATTCCGGAGGACTTGGTTTCCTGGCAGGATCTCATATGCGTAGTGCCTATGACCTAAAACAAAACATGATTGGGATAGGCATTTTATGGAAGTATGGATACTACGATCAAACCAGAAAGGAGGATCAAACGCTTGAGCCAAGATGGATCGAGAAGACATATAATTTTCTTGAGGACTCGGGAATTGAAGTTGAGGTGGCTATTAAGGAGAATACGTCCGTCAAGGTTCGTGCTATGGTACTCAAACCAGAGGTTTTCGGGACTATTCCGATGTACTTTCTAACCACGGACGTGGATGGAAATGATCACATCTCCAGAACGATTACCGATAAATTGTACGATGCAAATGGTATAACCAGAGTAGCTCAAAGCATTGTCTTAGGGATTGGTGGAGCAAAGGTCGTTGAACAGTTGGGAGGAGCAGACATCTACCACTTGAATGAAGGACATGCACTTCCGGCTTTTTTCTACTTGGATGATAGAGGAGTCGAGAATGAACAACGAAGATTTACTACTCACACTCCGGAAAAGGCAGGTAATGAGGAGCACGATGGACATTTCCTCAACGAAATGGGCTTCTTTGGCAGAAGGTTAAGTGAAGAGGAATTGAATAAGCATACAATTGATGGAGGAAAAGTGAGCTATACAGTCTCAGCCCTTCGTATGTCAAAAAGATCCAATGCCGTATCAAAACTTCACGCCAAAGTCTCCAAGGAAATGTGGAAGGAATTTTCTGGTATCAGTGAAATAATACCAATTACCAACGCTCAACACCAGGAGTATTGGCAGGGACCACATATTCGCAAAGCATGGGAGAAAAGGGATACAAAAGCTTTTGATAAGAGAAAAAAGGAGTTAAAACGTGAGCTTTTCCACGAGGTGGCCTCTCAGTCGGGAAAGATCTTTGATGAGAACGTACTCACCATTGTGTGGGCTCGTCGTTTTGCAGGATATAAAAGACCTGATTTGTTGTTACATGACATTGAACGATTTGAGAAAATCCTTGAAAATACGAAGTATCCGGTCCAAATCATCTGGGCAGGCAAACCCTACCCATTGGATCAGTATGCTATTGATGTTTTCAATTATCTCGTACATTTTACAAAACATAGAAACAATTGTACTGTACTGGTGGGGTATGAGAAGTCTTTAAGTCGATTGCTTAAAAGAGGTTCTGATATTTGGTTGAATAATCCGAGAATTACCAGGGAAGCATCCGGAACCAGCGGGATGACAGCAGCTTTTAATGGCTCTATCAATTTATCTACAAACGACGGATGGATACCGGAATTTACCGTGGACGAGGCGAATAGTTTTGTGCTTCCGGCACTCGACCACACCTTACCAGTGGAAATTCAGGACAAGACTGATGCGGAAAACTTATATCACATTCTTGAAAATAAAGTCTTGCCAACGTATTACGAAAACCCTGAGAAATGGAGTGAGATTGTCTTCAGAGCGATGGACGACGTAATTCCTGCCTTTACGAGTAGAAGAATGGCAAAAGAGTATTACGATAAGTTATACTGATTTGTCTAACTTTCGGTGGCGATAAACAACCCAACCAGTTGAACATTTTATCGATCTCATTGTTCCTTGCCCTGATAGGGGCAGCGTATATTCTGTATCGACAGTATAAAAAACTGAAGAGTTTTCGTCCTATTGATACAGAAGATCGCTTGTCTTTGCTTAAATCCTTCACCAAAGGTGAGCAACGGGATCTCTATGCTTTAAACTGTGACCTTCAGTATGTTTTCTTCAATGATCGCCACAAACTCGGAATGAAGAAATTTTGGGACAAGGATATCGCGATTGGTATTAACAAAACAGATTTATTGCCCCAACCCTACCAGGATCAATTTCGGAAGTTGTATCAGAAAGCTCTTAAAGGGGATACCTTTAGTCACACCCAAAAATTTGGTGATGAATACTTTACCTTCCAGCTTGCACCATTAAAAAATGGCGATACAATCGAGGGGTTGACGGCCCAGGTGCACCAGGCCACGGAAAAAATCCTCTATGAGCAGGAGCTCGAAAAGCACCAGGAGGACCTGGAAAACCTTGTAATTGCCAGAGCTGAGGAGGTACTAAATCAAAGGGATTTTTTTCAGCACATCATTGACGAGGATCCAAATATGATCTTTGTTCGAAATGAAGAAGGAAAATATGTACTGGTCAACAAGTCGCTAGCTGATATTTACCATCGTAGTGTAAATGAGGTAGTTGGGAAAAAGATGGATAGTTTCCAGGAGATTGGGGATGTAGAAAGATATTTACGACAAGACCGGGAAATTCTAAATGGTACTATTGAGAACCTGTCTGAGGAGGAGAAAGTCTCCATTGATGGTACCGAGCATTGGTACCTTGTTAAGAAGAAAAAGATTGAGGTAGGAGATCGACAGTATGTATTGGGGGTACAATCTGACATCACGCATCTGAAGCTGACCCATCAGCAATTGGAAGAGGCTAACCAGGAGCTACAAAAGACACTTTCCGATCTTCGGGAAATGCAATTCAAGCTGGTCTCATCTGAAAAAATTGCCTCGATCGGACTGTTGACTGCTGGATTAGTACACGAAATTAATAATCCCATTAACTACGTCAGTGGAAATGTAGAACCACTTAAACGTGATTTTGATGAGGTGTTGGATTTGGTTGAGGGTATAGATTCCCTTGATGCGGACATGAAAAGCTCTATCCTGACCAACAAGGAAGAAATCACAGAACTTCTCAACGGAATTCAAGAAGGTGCGAACAGAGTGAAAGACCTGATAAGTAACCTGAAGAGCCTTTCAAATACCTCAAACGGTAAGTATGAATTTTGCGATGTAAATAGATACCTGAAAAGTGCGGTAAAGCTTATTTCATCTACCACCGGAGGCAAAATTCGTTTTGAAGAAAAATACACGACTGAGGCAAGGGATATTTTTGTTGACCCAAATCAACTCAACCAGATATTCCTAAACATGCTCGATCTTGTTGTGTTGGATGTGGAAGAAGGTGGAATTATCAAGGTTTCTACCGATAATCATGACAACGAGGTGGTTATCAACATGGAAAATAACGGCCCTCATTACGATGAGAAAGCTTTAACTCAGATGATAGATCCTTTTGACCATAATGGTGGCTCACAGTCTTTGGGACTAGCATTGAGCTATAAAATGATCACTAATCTAGGTGGTCATATTTCAAATGAAAACAAAACCGGAGATGGAAACTGTTTCAGAATAGTATTTCCGGTAAAAGTGGTCTGAATATCTATTTCAACGGATTTTCTTCCGGTTGACTTGATCAAATCATTCATTAATCAGGATTAAACTGATATTTGAGCCATGACGCTCATTTCAGCAAAAAGCGGGACAGCCAACAACATTGCCGGTACATATCTGGGACAGATTGTTCATTCGGATTCTTCGGGTGAAATACCAGCTAAGGTTGAGGTTATTCCAATTAGCGAAAATGTGGTTCGAGTGAACTTTAAGAAAGGGGTTATGTCTTACTCGTTTCGTGGCAGCACAAGAAAAACAACTGAAGGCATAACAATTTTCATTCAACAGAAAGTTACCTCTGAATATATCCTTAAGGGCGTGGAGGGTTTTTCAGTAAAGAATCCATTGATCCACGGTGGGCGATTGGATAGATTAGGTGGGTTATTTTTCAACATCGCCATCAATTATTATTCCGGTCAGTTTGGGGAGATTTACTTCTTCGGTCGAAGAGACTTGAATTAATTCAGATTGTTGACTGAATCCATTCAGTCACATAAGCATATACTTCCTCTTTTTCTTTGTCGTTGTGAGGCTCGTGATAGGAGCCTGGCCATGTCTTCCACTTTATATTTCTGGACTTTTGATAAACTGAGTGATTCACATCATGACTGATGATTCTATCATCGTCTCCATGAAAGGCTAACCCTGTAAGTTCACATTTATCAATATTCTCCTGGATATAACCCGCACTGCTGGTTACAATATCGAATAACCCTGCCGATAACTGGGAATGGATTAGTGGGTCTGTTTTATACTTTTCTACCTCTTCTGGTATTCTGCTGATGTGCTCTGGAACCAAACCTGTGTCCTGTCTGAATACAGGGAGTACCCTGGCAAAGAATTTACCAAGGGTAAGCTTCCATTTCGGGGGTGGGAATGAGGTTGCCAACCATGCACTTGATGCAATGAATGCAGCAAGCTCATTTATTGGTTTTCTCAAAATGTAGTGTGTAACCAGATTTCCACCCATACTGTGTCCATAGAGAATTATTGGCAAGGAATTGTATTCCCGACGAACCATTTTCAGCAATTCCTCTATATCGCCGAGCAAAAGATCTATAGAAGGTGCATGGCCTTTAATCCCTTCTGACTTTCCATGTCCCCTCAGATCCATCGCTGCTACGCTGAATCCACTTTCGACGAGGTAATTCGCCATTTTTTCAAAACGGCCAAGATGCTCACCCAAACCGTGGACGATGGCAACAACGGCCTTTGGTTCTTCTGCTTGCCATAAAGCCGTTCTTAAATTCAACCCATCCAATGAGTGAATGTATTCTTCATCGTATCCCATAGTCACAAAGCAAGTATTTTTTTTGATTATATCCGGAATAAGGATAACATCAGCTGATCCCAAATTGTTTTAATTTTGCAGCTCACCCCAAAAATGACAATGGAGCAGGAATTAGAAATCTACAAGCCCAAAAATCACATCCGGATAGTTACGGCCGCTTCCCTATTTGATGGCCATGATGCTGCCATAAACATCATGAGGCGAATAATTCAATCAACTGGTTGTGAGGTGATTCATCTTGGGCATAATCGTTCGGTTCAGGAAATTGTTGATTGTGCGATTCAGGAAGATGTGCAGGCTATTGCAATGACTAGCTACCAGGGAGGCCATCTGGAGTTTTTCAAATACATGTATGATTTGCTTAAAGAACGAGGGGCCAATCATATCAAGATTTTTGGAGGCGGCGGTGGTACCATTTTACCTGACGAAATAAAGGAGCTACACGACTATGGTATAACCAGGATTTATTCACCTGATGATGGTCGAGATCTGGGTCTTCAGGGCATGATAAATGACCTGGTTATGAACTGCGATTTTCCCATTGGACAGCAATTAAATGGCCAAGCGACTAAATTGGAAACCGGTAATCATTCATCCGTGGCTCGACTGATCTCTGCTCTTGAAAACTATCCGCAAGATCATCAGGAGGTATTGAAAAAAGTCAGAGAGCGTAAATCTTCAGTACCGGTCCTGGGAATAACAGGAACAGGAGGTGCAGGTAAGAGTTCACTTGTTGATGAGCTTGTGAGAAGGTTCCTGGTAGACTTTGAGGATAAAACCATAGCTGTTGTTTCTGTGGATCCATCGAAGAGAAAAACAGGTGGGGCACTACTTGGCGACCGAATTCGCATGAATGCAATCTTTAGTGATAGGGTATACATGCGCTCACTTGCTACACGCCAATCCAACCTGGCTTTATCGAAGTATGTGCAGGACGCAGTGGATGTGGTAAAAGCCGCAGGTTTTGATCTGATTATTTTGGAGACTTCCGGGATTGGTCAGTCGGATACTGAGATAACGGATCACTCAGACGTGAGTCTTTACGTGATGACTCCTGAGTATGGGGCTGCTACCCAACTGGAGAAAATCGATATGCTTGACTTTGCTGATATCATCGCCCTGAATAAGTTTGATAAACGAGGTGCGCAAGATGCCTTGAGAGATGTAAGGAAGCAATATCAGCGTAACCATGGGTTGTGGAACAGCAACGAATCGGAAATGCCTGTTTTCGGGACCATTGCGTCACAGTTTAACGACCCCGGGATGAATCAACTGTACATCTCTTTAATGAATCTTATTGGAGAGAAAACTCAGTCAGACCTTAAATCCAACTTTGAAGGCACTGACGAAATGAGCGAAAAGATCTTCATCATTCCTCCGAAGCGAACAAGGTATCTTTCAGAGATTTCAGATTCCATCCGTGAATACGATAAGAAGTCTGACTCACAGGCAGAAGTTGCTCAAAAACTGTATGCTCTTAGTATTTCAAAGCAGGTTTTGCCGGAAGGTAATCAATCACTGGAAGTATTGGAAGAAGCTATTCGCAAGGTGAAACTTGATTTGGACCCTCGCAACCTTGAGATTATTGAGAATTGGGATGCTAAGAAGCAAGCATACGAAAGTGACGTATTCACCTACCAGGTAAGGGATAAAGAGATTCAGGTGGAGACGAAAATGGAATCACTATCGCACACTAAGGTACCTAAAGTCATTCTTCCCCGATACCAGGGATGGGGAGACATATTGAAATGGGTGCTACAAGAGAACGTTCCCGGTGAATTTCCGTTTACTGCGGGCGTTTTTCCGTTTAAAAGAAAAGGCGAGGACCCAACGCGGATGTTTGCTGGTGAAGGTGGACCTGAAAGAACCAACAAGCGATTTCATTATCTTTCTCATGGACTTCCGGCAGCAAGACTTTCAACCGCATTTGATTCGGTAACCCTTTACGGTGAAGATCCTGATCACCGACCAGATATCTATGGCAAAATTGGTAATTCCGGAGTCAGTATTTGCTGCCTTGATGACGCCAAAAGGCTTTACTCCGGATTCAACCTTTGTGAGCCGAGCACTTCTGTATCTATGACCATCAATGGGCCGGCAGCGACGATAACAGCTTTCTTTATGAACGCGGCAATTGATCAGCAATGTGAGCTATACATTAAAGAGCAAGGTCTGGAAAAGGAAGTTGCTGCAAAAATCGAATCGATGTATGCTGAAGGGGAAAGACCGACTTATCGCGGATCTCTTCCTGAAGGTCATGATGGCTTGGGATTAATGCTGCTAGGAGTTACTGGTGATCAGGTCTTGCCAGTGGACGTCTACGAAGATATAAAGGCAAAAACCTTAAAAACCGTGAGGGGAACCGTTCAAGCCGATATTTTGAAGGAAGATCAGGCACAGAATACCTGTATTTTTTCCACGGAATTCTCATTGCGTTTGATGGGTGACGTTCAGCAGTATTTTATTAATCATGTGGTAAAGAATTTTTATTCTGTTTCCATTTCCGGCTATCACATCGCGGAAGCGGGTGCAAACCCCATAACGCAGCTGGCTTTCACACTAGCGAACGGGTTCACTTTTGTGGAATATTACCTGTCGCGTGGAATGAATATTGACCATTTCGCACCAAATTTCTCTTTTTTCTTCTCTAATGGAGTAGACGCTGAATATGCGGTAATTGGTAGAGTAGCACGTAGAATTTGGGCCAAAGCCATGAGAGAAAAATACGGGGCTAATGAGCGTTCGCAAAAGCTAAAATATCATATTCAAACCTCTGGTAGGTCACTTCACGCTCAAGAGATTGACTTTAATGATATAAGAACGACTCTTCAGGCTCTTTATGCGATTTATGACAATTGCAATTCCCTTCATACCAATGCCTATGATGAGGCAATCACTACTCCTACCGAGGGGTCTGTACGACGCGCAATGGCCATCCAACTGATCATAAATAAGGAATTGGGGCTGGCCAAGAATGAGAATCCCATGCAAGGATCATTCATCACAGAAGAATTGACCGATTTGGTAGAGGAGGCAGTCTTAGCCGAGTTTGATCGTATCACCGATCGAGGTGGTGTATTAGGGGCGATGGAAAGTATGTATCAAAGAGGAAAAATCCAGGAAGAAAGTTTGTACTACGAGACGAAAAAACATACCGGTGAATTACCAATCGTTGGTGTCAATACCTTCTTGAGTTCAAAAGGTTCTCCAACTATCATACCCGAGGAAGTGATTCGGGCGACCAAAGAAGAGAAACTTGATCAGATTGATCATCTTGAGCAGTTACACAAACGCAACGAAGCAAAATCCGAAGAGATGCTTAAAGCCTTGCAAAAGACAGCTCTTGAGAATGGCAACACCTTCGAAACTTTGATGGAAACGACTAAATACTGCTCCTTAGGACAGATTACTCATGCCATGTTTGAAGTGGGTGGGCAGTACAGAAGAAATATGTAATTGATTATTCAAAGGAGGATTTCAAAAGCAGTTCCTTTTCCCGGGGTACTCCTCACTTTCAGGCTTCCTCCATGCGACCTAATGATCTGTCGGGATAGGCTCAGCCCAATTCCCGAACCATCTTTTTTTGTTGTGAAAAATGGAACGAAAATATTCTCCATAGTCTCCTTATCCATTCCAGGGCCGGTGTCAGAGATCTCAATATGTAAGCCACGGGATAGTGGTTGCAGAGCAATAGTTAGTTCGCCTTCACCCTGCTCATTCATAGCTTCAATTCCATTTTTTATCAGGTTGATTAAAACTTGTTCGATGAGTTGACTGTCTAAATCAAAGTAACACTTCTCATCAGGTAATTGAGTTTTGATTTTAATGTTTTGTCGTGCAGCCACCACGCTTTCAAGTTTTACAATCTGGTTGATCATATGCTTTACATCACAGTTCTCTGGCTTGGGTTTGGGAACCTTTGCCAGATCTCCGTATGAAGTAACAAATCGGACCAATCCTTTGCTTCTTTTTTCAATAGTGTTGACGGCAGATTTAAGATCCTCTTCGTCCTCCTCGTTCAAGCTGGAAAGAGAGATGTGCTCACTTTCTTCTCCTTTAAGCATTTGATTGATCACCTCCGATAGTGTTGATATTGGGATTACACTGTTTTTTATTTCGTGGGTTAAAACCCTTATTAGCTTCTGCCAGGATTCAATTTCATTTTGATCAAGCTCCGAATTGATATTGTGAAAGGCGACGATCTTGTGTTTCTCCTGCATCAGAAACAGTTCCTTCGCCTGCACCGATAAATGGATCAATTCCTTATTTACCTCAACCTTTACAAGGGCTTTTTCATCACTTTCCAGCTCCGAAACGGCTTTATATAGAAGTCCGCTGATTCGATTGAGCGATTCAAGTTTAGTGATGTGTGGTATATCCAACAGTTCTTTAAGAGCTTCATTGGCGAGAACAATATTGCCAGTTTCGTTTACAGCAAGTATAGGGATTCCACTGTGTTCAACCACGGTCTTCAGAAACTGGTAATTTGACTCTTTTTCATTCCGTAGTTTCATAAATTCGGAAGTGATTACATTGAAAGCATGATACAATCCCGGACGATTCTTGGCATTCTCTGGGTAGACATTGGAAAAATCGTTTTGCCGAATAGCCAGTAGGAAATTCGATAAGTCTCGATTGGTACGATCAATGAAATATAGGAGTTCGATTATTCCTACGAAGACAAATAATACTAACCAACAGAAGATGAGCCAATATGGGGTGAATGTGATCACATAAATAGCTCCAAAACCCAAGAGAAGGATAAGGATGATTCTTATGATTACAGCTACTCCAAACTTAGACATCCTATCCTTCTATGTTGTATTTCTTCATTTTACGGTACAAGGTTGTTCGTCCCAGACCTAGTAGTTGTGCCGCCTGACTCATATTGCCATCGCTTTGTTCGATAGCCTTTACAATAGCCATTTTTTCGAGTTCGTCAACATTCAATGTATCCGATTGAGCCGCTTCTTTCTTTTTGGTGATTAAGAAGTCCGCCGTTTTCAATTTGCGCGTTTCTGCCATGATCACTGCTCTTTCCACTGCATGTTGCAGTTCCCGAATGTTACCGGGCCAATGGTAACGCTTCATATTTTCAAGTGCTTCCTCCGACACCTGAATGCCGACCTTCTGGTACTTTTCCGTGTATTTATCGAGAAAATGATTGACAAGCATTTCAATATCGTCAAGCCTCTCTCTCAAGGGAGGGAGGTGTACCTCAACGGTGTTTATCCGATAAAGAAGATCTTGACGAAATTCACCATTAGTTACCATTTCCTCAAGCGGCATATTGGTGGCTCCAATGACCCTCACATCAAACGGGATGCTCTTTGAAGATCCCACCCGGCTGACCATCTGATTTTGTAATACACTTAATAACTTGGATTGCATACCGATATTTAAATTACCGATTTCATCAAGAAATAGTGTTCCTCCGTCGGCGATTTCAAAACGGCCCGCACGATCTTCTTTGGCATCAGTAAATGCACCTTTGACATGCCCAAAAATCTCGGATTCAAATAATGTTTCAGTAATAGCCCCGAGATCCACCTTAATCATCGGCTGTTCGGATCGATTTGATAGTTTGTGTATCGCCCTTGCCACTACCTCCTTCCCGGTTCCATTCTCACCCAAAAGAAGTACGGTGGCATCGGTAGCTGCTACCCTTTTTACCGCTTTCATCACCTTTTCCATTGCCGCCGATTGAAAGATGAGTTCACCAAAAGACTGGTTGATATCTGTCTCAAGAACATTTTCACGTTCTTTCAATTGGACCACTTTCTTCTGAGTTTTTCTGAGTTCAAATATCGTATGCGTAGTAGCTAGTAGCGTTTCTTTCTCCCACGGCTTCACCAGGAAATCTACTGCCCCAAGCTTCATGGATTCTACAGCAAGTTGGATATCACCATAAGCCGTATTCATAAGCACGTGGACATCCGGGTTCAACTCCTTTATCCTCCGAAGCCAGTATAGCCCTTCATTGCCTGAAGTAATACCGGCTTTGAAGTTCATATCCAGTATAACCAGATCGATACTCTCTTTCTTAAGAAGCGTTTCTAAACGATTAGGTGAACTTTCAGTTGAGACGTGCTCATATTGATGCTTCAAGATGGTCTTTGCTGTAAAAAGCACATCGACGTCGTCGTCCACAATTAGGATGTGACCCTTTCTCTTCATATCTCTTCCGTCAAAAAAAGAGGGTGTTTCAGTCAGAAACAAGTAATTGTTCCATAATGAAACAAAATTAAAACCAATCAAATAGTTAAATATCTGATTTATAGATGTTTACGATCATGGCAAAAAATTGGCACACTTTGGATTAAATTGTACGAGCATGTTTAGAAATTATCTTATTACCGCATTCAGAAGCTTTAGAAACAACCGATTCTATGTATTGGTTAACATCTTTGGATTGGCTATTGGAGTGACCTGTTGCCTGGTGGTATACACCATCATGAAACACGAGCTTACGTTCGATACCTGGCACAAGGAAAGTGATCGAATCTACCGAATAGTGGAGCACTACTCAGGTGAATATGGTATGGAGTACCAACCAAAATTACCTAATGCCATGCCTGAGGCAATCCAATCCGGCAAAAGCTTGATTTCCGATGTAATTACGATGCACGGATCTGAAGATGGCTTAATTGATTTCTATATTGATGATCAGTACAAATCTTTCCAGGAAGAAGAAATCTTATTCGCCAACGATGCCTTCCTGAAATACCTGGATTTCCCCATTTTACAAGGGCGAGGTATCGAAGCTCTAAATGAACCTTTCAAGGTTTTTCTAACCAAGGGGATTGCTGAAAAATACTTTGGAAGTGAAAATCCAGTAGGTAAGTTTATCACCTACAATGAGTTTCATGAATTGGAAGTTGTGGGAATACTTGCCGATACACCTACTAATACCAATAATCCTTTTAAAATTCTCGTTTCTTATCCCACAGCATTAGAAATTAACAACGACTATATGAAGAGCTGGACTGCTTATTGGGCAAGTACCGCTTATGTTGTTGTTAATGTGCAAGATGACATTGGACAATTAGAAGGTGAGATCAATCGGGTTGCAGAATTGCATCGAGATGCTGAGGTGATGGAACGAACAACTTACCACATTCAACCAATAAAAGAAGCTCACACGGACACCAAATACGATGACGGAGTAAACTATGTAGCACCCCAGGAAATACTGATTGGGTTTGTTCTCTTGGCATCAATTACTTTGCTTGCTTCAATTCTGAACTTCATCAATTTAGCCACAGCTCAGGCAGTTAAAAGATCTCGGGAAATTGGAATTCGGAAAACCCTTGGATCTTCTCGTAGTAATCTGATCGTTCAATTTTTGAGTGAAACTCTGCTCCTGGTAGTTATTGCAACCCTATTCGGATTCACTTTGGGACAAGTATTTATCGACCAGATGAATAATTTCCTTAGCATTGTTTCCTTTAACATCAGCTACGACATTACTACCGTCCTCTTCGCAATAGTTCTTGTAGTTGTTGTAACGGTCCTTGCGGGTTTTTACCCATCACTGATAATCTCAGGTTATAGCCCTATACAATCCATTCGAAATCAGGTTAATCTTTCTAAAGGCTCCGGAAGATTGTCGCTACGGAAAACATTGGTCATTGCTCAATTCGTAATTGCCAATTTGCTCATAGTATGCACAATCATCGTGAGTCATCAAATGAGTTACATTCAGAACAAGGACCTGGGATTCGAAAGAGAAAATGTTCTTGTCTTGGAGTTTCCAAGAAAATCAAATGAGGATCTTCCGGTAATCAAGCAACGACTTTCTTCTCTCAATTTTGTTGAGAATTCGACTATGTGTTTTTTCCCACCACAATTCGACACCAACTGGAATACGGGTTACGACATAACTGGATCCGAAGCCAATGATCGAATGGCTGTGAACGTGAAATTTGTTGATCAGGACTACGTTGATTTTTACGGCCTTGAATTACTAGAAGGAAGGAACATTGAAAATGAGTATTACACAGATACAACCATGCAAGTCCTGGTTACTCCGGAACTACTAAATAGAGCTGGTATTCCCCTTGAAGATGCGATTGGAAAAACCATCAATTTTATGGGAAGTTGGGAAGGTAAAATTGCCGGAGTGGTGAATGACTTTCATGTATGGGCGCTTCAGGGAGAAATGTTTCCTGTCATGTTGATGTTTAAGCCGACCTATTTACAACAAATCAATATTAAACTTACGAGTAACAACCTGGCGCTGTATTTGCCACAGATCCGTGAGATTTGGGATGAATTTGTGGATAGGGGACACTTTGAGCCTTATTTTCTGAACGACAACATTACACAGCAATATGTAGAAGAAAACCTGGTCTATGGTGTTTTTCAGGTTTTTGCGGTGATGGCCATTCTGATTGGAATATTCGGACTGTATGGACTGGTATCATTCATGTTGGAGAAAAACAGTAAAGCGATAAGCATCCGTAAAGTTTTTGGTGCTGGCATTGGAGACATCCTGAGAAATATTGGCAAAGAATACTTGGTTCTCGTGGTGATTGCTTGTTTTATTGCCACACCACTTAGTTATTTCTTGTCCAGTGAATGGTTGAATGAGTTTGCTTATCGTATTGACATTCTTCCAATCCATTTTATTTCCGGACTTGGATTAACCATTTTGATTATGGTTGCAACTGTAGCTTACAAAAGCTATAAAGCAGCGACCGCTAATCCAGTGGATTCACTAAGGAATGAATAAGCAGTAAGCGTGTTTATAGGAAACAAAGGAAGGACCATTTTGCTTATTGCCTGGATGCCTTGGTAAGGCCATCTTAATCAAACTAAAATCCGTCTTTAATCTACCACAGCCTGGTAAATCAACTGTCGCATTTTGTTGTGATACTTCTGATCATACGGATTAGATTGGGTTAAGAAAACGGCGATCAGATTTTCCGATGGATCCACAAAATGGTGGGTATTGAAAGCTCCAGACCAGTTAAAAAGTCCCTCGGATCCCTGTAGCATGTTGCCTGGTAGATCAGTGATCGTCCTGAAGCCATAGCCAAATCCATAACCTGGATCGGGGAAAAGATCACCAACTTGGTTAATTACCATTAACTCCACCGTTTTCCTACTTAAGTATTGTTTTCCATCCCATGAGCCACCGTTCATAAGCATCTGGGTGAATATCATGTAGTCTTCAGCTGTAGAAAACAATCCATTGACTCCACTCCATATTTTCACACCGCTGGACTTTGGTTGCTGAAAAGCACCTCCCTCGGTATCAGCACCAACTACAAAAACAACCCGCTCCTTATCTTTCTTGTCAACATTATAAGTTGTGTTCGTCATTCCGAGAGGGTCCAACAAGCGGGTTTGCAGAAATTGGTTGGTAGGTATTCCAGAGAACTTTTCAATAAGGACTGAAAGAACGTCTGGTGCCACTGAATAATACCACTGTTCGCCAGGTTGGCCAATAAGAGGAATTTCAAGCGCGCTCATCATCCGCTCCTCTACATTTTCATACTCCTCAAAGTACTGATCCATAAAAACATCCTGATCCAATTTTGTGGGTCCGAGGCCATGTGAAAAACCGGCGGTATGTGTCAGTAAATGATGGATAGTTACTTCGGTATTCAATTCCTCAGTTTCGCTTTCAATACCCATGTTAGGATCTTTTGCCACTCTGAGATTAGCAAATTCAGGGATATACTTTGAGACAGGATCCCATAGAAAGAAATGACCTTCTTCGTACAGCATCATAAAGGCTGTTGTGATGATTGGTTTAGTCATGGATTGAATATAGAAGAGGTCGTCGGTTTGCATCGATCGTTTCCTGTCACTATCACTAAATCCGAATGCCTTTTGATGTACCACCTTTCCATTTCTCAGAATCAGGGAAACAGCACCATTTATATTCTTCGAGTCGATCTCAGATTGTATATAATCTTCATATCGACCAAGTCGCTCAAGGGACATTCCCTCTTTGAGGGCATCCTGGGACCAAAGTGGGAGGTAGATAAGAGTTAATAAGAGTATAATTAGGAATCGTTTTTCGGTCATGTTTTAGAGATTTAGAGTCAATGAAAATAGTAATTTCATGTGGTAATGAAATCACATCTGTCCAGAATTTCCCTATTCAAGTTGAAATGTTGATAGGTAATTCATGAATAATAGTGTTCAATCTTTTGTTTCTTTTTGTAAAGAAATGGTCAACAAAAAAGTAGTTAACCTCATAGTACTCAGTTTTTTTTCAAGATTTAATTAGATATTTCCAAGCTGGAAATACGTTTATCTATATTTAGGCAACAAGTTGCTATAGATGACTTTTGTCTTTAACCAATCGCTATATTCTGGGAAAGTGTCGATCAAACGGATGTTGATCATTTACGTATTCCTGAACCTGGTCACTCCCAGTTTCTCCACTGATACTAAATCTCCCATTCGATCCATACAAGATCGCGTCGATCATTATGAAGAGTTAATGACTTACTACGACTATATCAGTTTTGACTCAGCAATTTATACTGGACTTAAGTATGTGAGATTAGCTGATAGCCTTAGAAATCCGAAACTACAAGTCAAATCACGTAGACTCTTAGCATCTGCCTACGAGAGTACCGGGCTCACTGACCAGGCATCACAATTGCTGTATGAAGCACTTGCTATATCCAGAAGTACTTTAATCGAAGATCATTTGGTGGCTTCTGTCTATCAAGGACTAGGCTGGGTATATGAAGACCTTGAGGATGATTCTTTGTCGGAATACTATTTCAGAGAGGCAATATCAATAGTAGATAAGACAGGAAATAGCTCTTTGTTAGGTCATGCGTATTACTGCCTTGGCAGTCACTTTTGGGCTACAGAATACATTGATAGCTCGATTTTCTATCTAACGAAGGCCTATCATTTGCTTCCCTTTGACTCTCTCACATCGGTTCCAGTAGAGCTGGCACAAGCCTATGCTTTTGCTGGCGATTCTGAAAATGCTCGAAAGGTGTTGAATGAACTTCCTGTTGGATATGGGGAGTATGATGGCTACATAAAGGCATATATTCAGTCCGATTGGGCTCTTATTTATTTGCTGGAAGGGAATTATCAAGAAAGCATTGACAATCATCTCGAAGTATTGAGAGCAATTGATTCTATGGGTTTGGGATATGCTGAGGAAGCCGTTCATGCCCGAGAGTACATACTGGAGGCGGCAAAAAAGCTTGGGGACAAAGACATGATCATCCGGATGTACGAGGAAATACGGGCGAGAGAGAGTCGTTGGAGAGAAACGTCGAAAGAGATGGTGACAAAGGTGATGGAGATTGAAAATGAAACCGCGCTAAAAGAGGAACTTATTAACGCCCAAGCTTCATCTCTTGTCCAACAGCGAAGGATAATTTCTTTGACTGTTGCCATATCCGTCATTTTTCTGGTCTCGATTTTAATTGTTTCTCGTTTACTCGTCCTAACAAAAAGAAAAAGTGATAAGATAGAAGTATTGATGAGAGAGCTTCACCATAGGGTAAAAAACAATTTGCAAGTGATCTCCAGTATGCTGGGTTTGCAAAGTCGAAAACTAGATGATGAAGCCAAGGTCGCTGTGGAGGAAGGAAAAGAACGGATAAGAGCAATGTCTTTGATTCATCAAAAGCTTTACCAGGATGATCAGGTAAGCACTCTTGATATTAAAGACTACATAACCAATCTGGTAAATGAATTATCCCAGGCCTATGGTTACAGCGAAAAAGCAAAGATCGACCTTGATATCTCGGATTTGCGCTTAAATGTAGACACTAGTTTACCCATTGGTTTGATTGTCAATGAGTTAGTAACTAATGCTTTCAAGTATGCTTACCGAGATATTGAAAAACCTATATTGGAATTGAAACTTTTAGTTGATGAAGATAATTTATTATTGAGCGTTAGAGACAATGGAGTTGGATTGCCGGAAGGCTACTCCATAGAAAATGCCAGATCATTTGGGATGAAGCTGGTAAACATTCTCGTCGCTCAATTGAAAGGCAGTTTGGAATTGGATCACCGCCATGGATTAAACTACAGGATCAAATTTCAAAGAGTCTAAATGGAGAGGATAAAAGTTCTGATTGTAGAGGATGAACTGATTGTTTCGGAAGAACTAAAGGAAATCCTGGAAGACAATGGTTACGAAGTTGTTGGGCAATCAAATACTGTAGAGGGTACGATAGAAGCAGTTCTTCGGACATCACCAGATGTTGTTTTGATGGATATTCATTTAAAGGATGACGGTGATGGGATTGATTTAGCAGAGAGGATACTTTCGTTGAATCAAAGTGCTATTATATTCCTAACGGCTTACGACGACCATAAATTGATCGAGCGTGCCAGGAGGGTTAAACCGGCAGCATATATTGTTAAACCTTTCGAAGAACGTAACCTGAAAGTTGCTATTGATATGGGTTTTGCCAATCTCATGGATGAGCAGAACAGTAAAGGAGACCTATATCGTGTTGAAAACCGAATTTTTGTCAAGCAGCAGTCAAGGTTTAAGAAACTAGACATTGATGAGATATTCTTTGCCGAGGCGATCGGCAGTTACACTGAGATTCACACTGAATCCGGAAAAACCACCATCTCAATAAACCTAAAAAACTTCGAAACAAAGTTGTCTCACCCAAAATTCATGAGGGTTCACCGGAGCTTTCTTATCAACCTGGACAAGGTGGAAGAATACGAAGGAAACTCGATTTTCATGAATGGTAGAACTATCCCTTTGAGCGGAACCAATAAAGACAACTTCCTTCGGCGTATAAAATTGTTTTGATTCACAAAGTTAATCTTGTCACTCACAGAGGTTTTCTGGTGATTCACAAAAACGGTTTACTTAAACCAAATTATATTACCATTTTTAATTACCTAATTTTAGGTAGTCACCAATGGAAGTCGCACCCTTTACCGATCGTGAGAAAGAGATCCTGGAACATTTATCGATGGGTCTCAATAGCAAGGAAATCTCCTCGCAACTTAATATCAGTTCGCACACGGTCGATGCTCACAGGAAAAACATGATGCAAAAATTGAATGCTCGGAATGTCGCGCATTTGGTACGTCTATCATTGGAGAAAAACCTATTTTAAACCTTTTGAAATTGACAACAAAAGCTGAAGCCATGAAGTACTTTCTTTCAACCATTCTAATTCTGACCGCATTTTTCATAATTGCACAACCCAAACAAATCCCATTTCAGGGGGTACTGTACGACAACGGAGTACCTGTCGATAGCACCGTGGAACTCACATTTACCATCTACGAAACATTTCCTACCACCGCAATCTGGAGTGAAACGCATGGGAGTGTTAGTGTGGTAGCAGGGTACTATTCTGTTGTACTCGGTTCCGTAGAACCATCAATTAATCCAATCCCTGAAGAGCTCTTTTACGATGCCAATGTGAGGGAAATGCAGATTGAAGTTGGTGTCACTGATTTGGGGGTAGTTAACCTTTATGCACCCTTTACAGGTAGTGATCAGTCTATTGTCCAAACAGGGGATCCACTTGATAATGGGATTATCGTAAATGATACTTCTATCCTCATGTACCAGGATGGAACTGGAAGTGACAACGGGAAATTAACTGTCGACCTGGAATCGGATGGCACACTTACATTATATGGAAGAGATGCTGGAAATACGTATTTAAGAAGTGCCGTACAGGCAGGACAAACGATTAGTTCTGGTAATTCTTATCTGAATTTATATGGAGAGAACCAGGCTGGGGATGGACCCTCCTTAATGGTCGATCTGTACACGATCGGTAAGGATATTCAGTTCCAAGATTTTAGTGCCAATTATCGACGCGGTGGCATTGACTTGAAAGATAATGAAGGCAATTTGTTAACTGCTGTTTCAGGTAATCGAGGTGCTGCTCCGGGACAATCCGGTTGGATATTTACTCGTGGAACCAACACGCCAAATGTTGAAATTGGTGGTAGATCCTGGGAAAATAATGATCTACCTTTTATTCAGCTTTTTGGATCATCTTCAAATGGCGCTGGATGGTTCCAAAATAACATGTGGATATCAGTAGATACCATGGGCACCAAGGAATGGGGGGTATTGAGTATTCAAAAAACGGATAACACCGATCCAGGTGCTGCCATGGAAACGATCAGTATTAATGGTGAAAATGGATTTGTCACTTTGTATGCACCGGAAGAAAGAATGGAGGTTTTCCCAACGGGAATTAATGCAGGTCAGAATCCCTATAACAGAGGTTATGTCATCAATATGGATACCACAGGTGGACCATTGATGGAAATGTACTCAGGTGGGGGTCAGACCATCAATATAAATGGTGATGCAGGATCCGGATATTTCGGTGGTGATGTGACCATCGATGGTAACCTGGTAGTGAATGGAAATTATCCAGGCGGTGGAGGTGGATCTGCGGCTTCAGCAAGAGAGTATATATTAACCGAATCCGATACTGTAGTCCGTGACCAAAATAATCAACCGGTAGGCTTTCACTACGACATCACCTACAACGAGCCGTCAGAACCAACTGGACCATATTACAGGGGTATTCAGGCCGATGTTTTTGGATTAGGAAGAAAGTTTGGAGTACGAGGAAATGTATTCTCTGGTGTAGGAGATGCAGCACCGAAAACAGGGCTATTTGGTAGTGCGACCGGACCCGGAACCGGAGACCATACCGGAATTTATGGTCAGGCATTTGGTGATGGTGATAATAACATTGCTATGCGGGCTGTAGCAGGAACTGCTGACAGTACCAATGGAGTCGATCCCGGTCAGTTTGATCCGTCAGGAACCTACAATACCGGATTATCCGCATTGGCATTTGGTAACCTTCATGGCAATACAGGGGTTTTTGGACAAGCCACAGGTGGTACTGGTTACGATAATATTGGTGTAGTTGGCTGGAGCGAAGTAGATAATGGAGAAGAGAATAAAGGAATTTTAGGCTGGGCAAAAGGTCCCGGAGTCAATAAGGGTGTTGTTGGCCTGGCTTCCGATGGTTCAGATAATTGGGCAGGTTGGTTTGAAGGAAATACAAGAATTATAGATGGAAATCTTAGAATTGGCGACGACTCTCAGTATACTGATGTAAGTTCTAGTGGGGTATTCTTAAGAGGATCCGATGGCGAAGTCAATGGTTATTTAGGATCTAATTTCCTGGATGGAGGGGCAGAGGGCGCCAATCGGGGTTCGTTGGTCTTATGGGGTGATACGGCAACAAGATCTGATCTAAACGGGCAGGATATCAGAAGAGTAGAGTTACGAGTTTCGGATGATGGAACCGGCAAAGACATTGGTGCCTTAAGTTTACGAGGTCCTTGGGAAGGAGATAATTCTATGGTGGAGTTAGGTGGATATATAGACCAGGGCGAGTATGTTGCAAACCTTGTATTGAGAGGTTCGGACGGAAATTCAACCAGCATCACTTCAAATGGCATTGGCAATGTTCCAGAGTTTACCGTTGGATTCCCCTTCGATAGCGCGGGTGTTTTCAATGGTGGAGACCAGGGAATATACCTTAACGCAGACGGTGGAGGAGGCCGATTCAATAATGTTCACACCAATGACCTACAAATTGGACAAGACTTCTTTGGTACAAACAATGGCTCGTATATTGATCAGAATGGTTTTGCAAACTTTTCCGCAAATGTTGAAACTGGTAGTTTAGGTATTAATACAACCCCAGGTGAATACAAGGGAATCTCTATTCGGAACAGTGCCGACTCTTCTTACAATGTGATTAGTGCTTTTGAAGAAAACGATGGTGGAATCATTGACCTGGCAAATGACCAGGGAAATGTATCAATTTCCCTGCAAGGGGGAGTTGGAGACGCAAGATTCGACAGACTGGTTGACATTGGAGAGGAAATCAGGATTGGTGATTATTTCAACGGAGAAGGTATCCAGATACGGGCCGACACAGCCAATGATTTTGTAAACATTGATGTCCGTGGAGGAGGAATCCAGATGGACGGAGGATTTGGAGCAAATGAAATACAGCTTGGTGATCCGTTCAATGCGGATGGTATATGGCTTCAGTCAAATGGAAATGGAGAATTCACGGGCTCGGTGAGCGCAAAACAAGAAATGACTATTGGCTCTCCATTTGATAGCGCAGGAGTCTTCAACGGTGGAGATCAGGGTGTTTATATAAACGGAAACGGCGGTGGAGTTAGGGTCGGAAGTGTCCACACCAATGATTTACAGATCGGTCAGGATTTCTTTGGTACCGGCAATGGTGGGTTTATAGATGGGAATGGATTTGCATCTTTCAGCGGTAATGTAGAAACACAGGGTGTCATCTTATACAATGATCTCTCAGTTAAGAATAGTGGTGATTCGTCGTACAATGTGATAAGTGCTTTTGAGGAAAGTAATTACGGAATCATTGATTTCTATGCGAACGATACAACAGTAAACATTTCCTTGCAGGGTGGATCAGGAGATGGGAACTTTACCGGGCAAGTCTCGGCGGATGTCCTTCAATCCACGTCTGGAACGGTACAATCTTCAGATGAGCGATTAAAGAAAAATATTCAAACCATCGATGGCGCATTGGCAAATACCATGAAAATGCGAGGAGTCTCGTATCAATGGAAAGACCAGGCAAAATCACAACAGAACCAAATCGGTGTAATAGCACAGGAAGTGGAAGCGGTTTATCCTGAATTTGTTCATACCAATAAAGATGGAATTAAATCTGTTAACTACGCACAGATGACCGCTGTCCTGATTGAGGCTCTCAAGGAACTCAATGAGGAGGTCAAGGAGCTAAAAAAGGAAAACAAGCAACTGCAAACCAAAGTTGAACAGTCAGCAGAGCTGGAGAGTAGGTTATCAAAATTGGAAAAAATACTGGGCGTTGCCGCAGGTGAAACTTCAAGTGCGAACAACAATTAATACAGCCAATCATGAAACGATTAAAAGTACTTTTAACCGGTTTCCTGGTGGCATGTATACCGTTGGTTTTACAGGCACAGCTCACCCAGGAACGGCAATTACAGGGTAGCGGGGCGATCCAAAACAGCGGAAGCTTTGAACAGGTAATCGTGTCTCCCGGTTATTCGGGGAGTGCGGTAGGAAACCCTGGAGGGCTTCAAAGTATTCCTGGTTACCTGGGTAAACAGGTAGGTGATTTTGATAGGGATCCATTTATCGAGAATACGGATTTTGAATTTAGTTTGGATGAGAATACTCCGGAAGGAACCCAGTTGGTCCAGATTATTGCGGGTGATCTCGATTTTCCAACACTACTGGATTATTCGGTTAACACCGATACGTTTGACATCGACAACCAGGGTATAATTACCTTGGCTTCCGGTTATGTCCTTGATTTTGAAACCTATGACCAGGTCGCATTCGACGTTACCGTTTCGGACGGGTCCAATAGTGTGATTCAGGGAATTACGGTTTTTATCAATGACCTCGATGAAGCACCTGAGATATTTACAACGTCCCTGGACATAGATGAGGACACAACGGTAAACGTAGTAGTGGGAAATATCTCCGCTGCGGATCCGGAAGGTAGCCCGGTTTCATACACCATTGTTTCTGGGAATTCGGATCTGGTTTTCTCTATCAACAGTTCAAATGGTGATCTGACCCAGGAGAAACCTATCGATTTCGAACAGGATACGGTATTTATACTCGGGGTCTCTGTGGCAGGTGGCGGAAAGGTCGCTGTTGCGGATGTCACAATAAATATCCTGGATGTCAACGAAGCACCGACTATTGCTGACCTTGATTATTCTGTTAGCGAAGGTGCTACCAATGCTACAGTGATTGGACAGGTTCAGGCTACAGACCCGGAGAATAACAGCTTGACCTATACGATCGAAGCAGGTGATCCTAATAACGTATTTGATATCAATTCGAGTGGGGAATTACTCGTAAACGACGACACCCAGCTGGACTTTGAGACGACCACTCAATACGATCTGACAGTACAGGTCGATGACGGTACCAATCAACCGCAGGTGTTGTTAACTGTGTTTGTAGAAGATGTAACCGAAAACCGTCCGCCGATAGCAGTAGATCCTGGAATTGACTTCTTTTATACACCCGGAAGCGTATTTACGCTTGAAGGCTTTGATCCTGATGGCGATGCGATCGATTACGTAGTTGTTGATACCGTTACTACCGGAGATTTTGTTGCAGGTGGTGCGGAAAATAAAATCGGTTTTACACCTGGGTCAGGACTTTCACCTGAGACTGAGTATTTCGATAGCTTCACGTTCGCCATTGTCGAAGAAAGTGGTGAGCAGTTATCATCGGACACAGTACAGATAGATTTTAGCTATTTCGTTCAGGATGAGGGACATCAAATTGACTCTCTGTATGGAAATGGTAATTCTACGGAAGCTACTTTCACTCTATCATGGGAAGATCAGGTTATAAATCCTGCATACTCGATTTTACTGGAGTATTTTGATTTGACTAATGTGAATGCCCCGGTCGTTAGAACCATAGTAGATGAAGAGACTCTCATCGGAGATCTCACGGTTATTGGGGATTCTATTGTTGGACAGACTGTTGTTCAGAGTACTGATCACCCGTATGTTTTCTCCTCTGAAACTGTGTTCATGACAGCCGTGGTTACAACTGCGAATGGAAACTCAGATTCCCGATCATTTATCTACAACGGGATTACCGGAGAATCGGTATTGGCGTCACCAGATGGCCTGTTCTTTGCATATGGTACGCGTTTATCAGTACCTGAAGGTGAATCAGTGGATATGAAGATGTTGGCTGTTGAACTGGGTGAATTCAGCCTGGATGGAGCAAGTATTGAATTACTTACGGATCCGCTTTATGGTACAATTGAGTCTCCTGTCCAGATCGAAACAACTTCGAATACGGTTACATGGAGTGCCACTTATACATCCACAGGAGATGTGGCTAACATGGACTCCGTTAGGTTTAGGATAACCCATCCGGGAAGGAGCAATTTCACCGATGAGGCATGGGCTGTGGTAAACATTGTTGGGGCAAACGATCCACCGGAGTTTACAGAAGTTAACGATCAAACCATTGATGAGGACGACGAACTGGTTATTGCACTTGATGTTACCGATCCGGATAATGAGTTAACCTTTGCGGTGACTACAACGGAGAATTCCAATGTAACAGCGGAAATACTAAACGGTACACTAACTGTAACCCCGAATGAGAATTTTAACGGTTCGGTGGGTGTGAACATCACAGCAACAGAGGTAGGTACCGCGCAGCTTCTGTCGGCATTCGAATCTTTTGAACTGGAAATTTTGCCAGTCAACGACGCACCTGTGGTAAATACTATTCCCAATCAGGTGGTTAGCGAGGATGGCCAAATAACTCTTCAAGTCGGTGCTACGGATGTTGATGGTGGAAGTCCTATTTTCACTTTCGACGCTTCCACTCTAAATGGGTCCGGATTGAGTTACTCCATTGTTGGATCCTCGATTACCATTCAACCGGATGAAAACCTTAATGGCACATTTAACATCGGTGTGACGGCGGATGACGGCAAATCAACACCTACATCGCTGTCCGAAGAGGAAGTGTTTACCCTGACCATCAATCCGGTTAACGACGCACCAACGGCATCGCAGTTAATACCTGTACAAAACAAAACGTCAGGATTCCCGGAATACGCGTTGGATCTGTCTAACTATTTTGAGGATATAGATGGAGATAATCTGCAGTACTCCTTACTAGGTGATCAGGAAGTCAATCTTACCGTCAACAATAATTCACTCACGGTGGATGTCGGAGATTCCTTCATTGGTGTGGAAAACGTTATCGTGACGGCAACGGATGGTGAACTAGAAGTTTCTCAGGTTATACAGTTTGCTATTAGCTCTGCCAACCTGGATCTCATTGTTGCAAATCCAATTGGAGATCAGCTATTCGATGAAGATTTCACGCAGGTGACAATTGATATTTCAGATTTGTTCGCCGAAAACGGGAATGCTTCAGCGGTTTTCGACTATGAGCTGATTGCCGACGGAAACCTCGACATAAGTTTGAACAATGATAGTACACAGTTGGTTATCAATACTCCATCTGATTTTAATGGTGAGGAGAACGTGATTCTATCCGGGATTACAAGAGGTGATATCATCTTTGAAACCTTTATAATCACCGTTAACCCGATAAACGACCTTCCAATTGTGGTTAATCCGGGAGATCAAAGTACAGATGAAGATCAGACCAAATCAGGAATTGCCATTGAAGTATCTGATATAGATACCAATCTGAATGACTTGGTTTTTTCCGCTTCTTCATCGGATGAGTCAATCGTTAGGTCTTCTTCGATTACTGCCACATTAGTGGATGGACAGTATAACGTTTCGGTCACTCCTGAATCTGATGCTAACGGTAGTGTAACCATAACTTACACCATTGAAGATGGTTTATTGGAGGTTGAGCAGACGTTTGATTTGGATGTGGATCCGGTGAATGATGATCCGTTCGTTGTGACCAATGATTTATCAGATGCGACGGAAGATCAAAGTTATTCACAGGATTTATCCACAGCTTTCGATGATGTCGATGGAGACAATTTGATCATCGACATCACCCAATTCCCATCGTGGTCATCGGTAAGTGGTACTACGGTGAGTGGAACACCTGGTAATAGTGATGTGGGTGCTCATATCATTGAAGTGACTGCAACAGATCCTTCGAATAGAAGTGTCACCAGGGAATACTCCATCAGTGTGATCAACGTGAATGACGCGCCAACAGTGGCTAATACGCTTGGCGATCTGACCATTGCCAGTGGAAATGTATTAACCTATGCGATTCCAGCTTCAACTTTTGCGGATGAGGATGCTAATGATCAATTGACTTATTCCTTAACTACAGGTCCATCCTGGTTGTCACTATCAGGGACAACCTTGACAGGTACACCTGCAAAAGCTGACGCGGGTACGCAGCAGATTATAATAACGGTTACTGACATTAGTGGTGCCTCGGTATCCACGAGTTTCAATGTCACGGTTTCGACTACGGCATTCACACCTACTTTAACCATAAGTGTGCCGACAGTTTGTGCCGGAGACAACTTTACAGCTACGGCATCTGGAGCCAGTAATTTCAACTGGTATAACGAAGCTGGAGAATTACTTCAGGCTGGAGGAAGTACCTACACAGCTTCTTCGGCGACCCTCTCAAAGTTTCTGGTTGAAGGAATAGATACAGATGGTAGTTTATCGGAGGAAAGGTCTGAGGGACTGGTTGGTACTGAGGCGTTGCCATCCTTTACGGTTTCTTCGAGTGAAAGCTCCATTACGGTAAACGAAAGTACGGGACTCACTTTCCAATGGTTCAAAGATGGTACTGCAGTTTCAGGAGCAACCACTGCTTCCATTACACCGACTGAAAGCGGCTCATATACTGTGGTAGGAACTAATTCTGCAGGATGTCAGACGAGTTCATCGGCTGTAGTATTTGAGGTATCGGAAACCAGTGAAGAAGAGGAAGAAGAGGAGGAGGAAGAAGAAGAGGAAGAAGAAGTACTTGGTATAGATGAGATTATTTCTTCTGTGAACGTGTATCCTAACCCAACCGCTGAGTTCGTAACTATTGGAGGTGTAAAAGATTTGGAACTTCGTCTGCTGAGTATGGACGGACAGGTACTAATAACACCATTCGTTGCCAGAAGCAATGAATTGCAAATTGATGTTTCAGGTTACGCACCTGGTGTTTATCTCATACAGATCCGACAAGGTGAGAATATGAGACAATTGAAAATAATTAGAAGACCTTAATTCATCGGCAACTAAATAAAGGCCCGTCAATTTTGACGGGCTTTTTTTTGTCACCCTTTAAACTCAAATCTTGCTTCTAAAAGGTAGTTTTCTTGAATGAAAAGGTTACTGGTGAAAATTACTATTCGCTACAACTATCTTATCAGAAGCGGTATCTTAATAGTTACCGTGGATCCAATACCAACTTTGGAGTCGTAATGAATACTTCCCTTGTGTTCATTTACTATATAATCTGCAATATAGAGACCAAGACCTTTTCCCAGGTTCGGTGACTTAGTCGTAAAAAAAGGATCTTCCAACTTAGATAAATCCTGTTGGGCAATACCTTTTCCGTCATCCTGAATTTGGACCACGCAACTATCTGACTGTTTTTCCGTGCGGATGATAACATTACCGTTTTGCTCAACGGCCTGAATTGCATTCTTTATGATTTGCTGGAATAGTTGACTAAGCTGACTTCCATCTCCGAGGATTTCCAATTTCTCAGATGAGAATTTCATGTTCAACCGACTTTTTTCCTTAAGGTTCGAAGGCAAGAGTTCTATAGATTGTTGTATCGCATCATGAACGTCACAAACTCTCAATTCAGTGGTATGTTCAGAGTGAAACGTACTAAGTGCGCTTATAATATTTTGACTTCGAAATACCCCTTCTTCAATAATTCGTATGATTTTATTGACTTTCGGATTTTCAAGGAACTTGTCGGGAATGGTGTTTTTGAAAGCCTGAACCCCGCCGCTGATATAGTTCAGAGGGTTATTTAGCTCATGACTTATTCCCGCAGTCAGAATGCCTAAAGATGCCTTTTTTTCACTTTTTACCAGTTGACCCTGAGCACGTTTCAAGGCCTTATTAGTCTGCTGAAGCTCCTCTTTCTGAATTTTCAGTTCGTCATTGCTTTCTTTCAATTCCTGGGTGCGTTCATCTACTTCCTGTTTCAATATCCGATTCCGATTTTTAATACTTCGTGTTCGTATCTGAAAGAATAAGAATATGGCAAACACACCGGCTAGTACGAGGGTCACACGGAAGATCCAGCTTTCCCACCAAGGAGGATGGATGATTACATTAAGTGAAGTAGAATTCTCAGCCCAATTCCCTTCTCGATTGGCTGCTTTCACCCGAAATAAATATTCACCAGCGTCCAAATTCGTGAAGGTCACTTGAGAAGTATTTCCTAATTCAACCCAGTCCGAATTGAAATTATCAAGCTTATAAGCATATCGATGTAGTCTAGGATCTTCGAAGTCAAGGGCAATAAAATCAAAGGAGAAGATGTAATCTCCATAATCTAAATTGATTGTTTCTGTATTAAGAATGGACTTACGCAATGGAGATTTTGTGTCTGAATAATCTCTCACAGGTTCTCCGAACAGACTTAAATCTGTAATAATAACGTGAGGAAAGGCTTTACCCATGTCCAGTTCATCAGGTTGAAAGACATTGAAACCTTTTACGCCGCCGAAAAACAGTTTACCATCCCTGGCTTTTGAATAAGACGCAAAATTAAATTCGTCACTCTGTAACCCATCGGCCTGTCGGAATATTCTAACGCTTGAATTTTCCGGGTTGAATCTGTTGATACCTTTGTTCGTACTCATCCAGATATTATTCTCGCTGTCGGTTAATATGCCATATATATAATTATTAGAAAGTCCATCATTTTCCGTGAAACGTGTGAAAGTCTCCGATTTCAGATCATACTTATTTAGACCAAATCCTCCTGTTCCAATCCAAAGAGAGTTCCTGACGGAATCAAAAAGTAGACAATTAATAACATCGGCGGATAGACTGTTTCTGTCATCATCTTTGTGCACTTGATTGTCCTTGAATTGTTCCGATTGAGTATCGAAGGCCAGAAGACCAGCACCTTGTGTTCCAATCCAAAGTGTCCCCCTGTTATCTAAACTTATGGCTCTAAAAATGTTCTCATCCTTTATGATATTATCAATAATTGGTGATTGCCTGAACGTCTTAATCTCATTTGTTTTCGGATTTAGTCTACTTAGACCACCAAAACATGCTATCCAAATTGTTGTGTCATTCTGTTGAAGAAGGTCGAGAACGCCCACACCCGCCAATGAATTCGGTCCTCGATCCTCTGGATTAAAATGTATGAAATTGAATCCTTTAATGGAATTATCTTGCCCATATTCGATTTCCAACTTGTCAAGTCCATTGTAGACAAGGCCTAGCCACAAATTTCCATCGACGTCCTCCAGCACTTGATTTACCCTATCATATGCCAAAGAATTAGAATCATTGGGATCATTTTGAAAACTTATAACTTCTTGGGTTGTTGGGTTCACTCGATTCAAACCAGCTACCCTGGTTGCGGCCCATATAAAACCTTTTCGATCTTCAATAATCTTGCGCATCGAGTAGCTACTCAACCCGTTGGTGGAGCCAGCTTCCTTCTTGTAGATTTTGAAGAAATTATCATTTGGATCAAACCTATTGATCCCACCGTTATTGGTTCCTAACCATATGACTCCTTTTCTGTCCTCGTAGATAACTTTGATATCATCGCTACTAATGCTGAAAGGATCAGAATCCGAATGCCGAAAATTAACTGCATTCTTCGTATGTGGTAGATATCCGCTTAATCCATTTCCGTCATAAGCGTACCACCAGGTGCCGTCTGTTGAGATATGAATGGCACGGGCTCCATTTGTGAAGGAGGCAGAATCAAATTGAATTTCTTTCGGAATGCGAAATAGGTTAGTACGAACATCAAAGGTTGTGAGTCCCTCACCAGTTGCAATCCAAATAAGATCGTTTCGTGAATCAAGGTCAAAGATGAAATTGTCAGGCAGAGAATTAGTCGTTTCTCCTGTTTGCGAAAACCTCTTAAAAGTACCATCAGCCGGATTATATCTAATTACTCCTTTAGTTTGAGTCCCTAGCCAGATTGAACCATCCGATGCTTCAGTAATGGCTCGATATTTCACCCCAAGTGAAGAGGTAGTTTCCTTCGCATTCGATGGAGAAATGGTCTTCTCTCGTACTATGTTCTCTGGAATTTCCAGATACTCGAAATCAGTATTGACAGACTTGTAATAAACCCCCAAATCACAAAGAACCCAGACTACTCCTGAAGTACTTTCAAAAATGCTGCTTACGAGTTGAACGGAATCCAGACCATCTATTTGAGAAAACTGTTCTAAGGCTTCGCTATAGGTAACCAGACCTTTCCTGGTGCCAATCCATAAGGTATCTCGACTATCGTATAAGAGAGAAGTAATAGCAGTACTGGGTAAGGAATTTGGATTATCTGGATTATATCCAAACACACGGAATTGGTTTCCATCAAATCGATTTAAACCATCAAGTGTACCAATCCAAATGAAACCAGTTTTATCCTGGGCGATGGCATTGACGGAATTCTGAGATAAACCCTCATCTACTGTGAAGGATCTAAATCTTTGGTTGACTTCCTGACAGAAAGAACTTTCCCAGTAACATAAGCCAAGTAGAACCAATAGATAATTTCTTACCATATCGGTTAAGTAATTGCTCTTAGTCTTTGATTACTCAATTTTGTAACCACTTTGACTCAAATTAATGACTTGACGTGGCAAATAAAAAGATTTAAGGTGCTTCAATAATTGATTCTCGTCAAACTAACCGGTTTTTTTATTTCAGTTCGTTAATCCCTTAGCAGACTAATGGCAAATCCGCCTCCGGCAGCCAGCCTAATGGTCAGTTCTGATTCGTTTGTGATTGCTTCCTCCTCGATATAATAACTTTCAGGATTATCATCGTAGTGAGCGTCATCGGCATCTCGATAAATTCGTCCGGCATAGGTAACTCCAGGTTCCAGGAAGTCGAATTTTACGGTAATTTCTCTTTCATTCTCATCCGTAATACTTCCAACAAACCAATTGCCTGTTTCTCTTTCTTCTCTGGCGATGGTAACATAATCCCCAACTTCTCCATTAAGCACCTTAGACTGTTCCCAATCCACTCCAACATCTCGGATGAATTGGAAAGCTTCTTCTCCTTCATAGTTCTGGTACAAGTCGCAGGCCATTTGGATAGGACTATAAATGACCACGTAGAGGGCTAGTTGTTGTGCAATTGTGGTATTTATCTGGTTACCCGGTCTCGAATCAAATTTCGCATCGAAAACACCGGGAGTGAAATCGATAGGTCCTGCAAGCATGCGGGTAAATGCAACAATGGGAAGGTGTTCGGCAGGATTTCCACCTTCTACTGAAAAAGCATTGAATTCCTGGCCGCGTAGTCCTTCCCTGGAAATAGCGTTTGGATACGTCCTGCGAATTCCCGTCGCTTTTATTGGCTCATGCGCATTTATGGCAACATTGTATTTCGCAGCTGTCTCCAACACCCTTCGATAGTGTTGAACCATCCACTGACCATGATGGTATTCACCGGCAGGAATAATTTTACCAACATACCCGGTTTTCACGGAAGACATACCGTACTTCTGCATAAGCTCGTATGCGGCATTCAATTGCTGATCATATGTCCTGGGTGCTGCTGAAGTCTCATGGTGCATGATGATTTCAACTCCTTTTTCCTGGGCATAACGCACTACTTCATCAATATCGTAATCTTCATAGGGTGTAACGAAATCAAAAACCCCTTCGCGATCCTCGAAACCAATCCATCGATCCCATCCCGTATTCCACCCCTCAACAAGAAGCCCTTTTATTCCATTTTTGGAAGCAAAGTCAATGTAAGCTTTGGCATTCTCCGTAGTCGCACCGTGCTTTCCACTCTCCATGGACCAGTCGGAAACAGAGAGATGCATTTCCCACCAGATTCCCATATATTTCATTGGAGTGACCCAGCTAACATTCCCGAGTTTATTCGGTTCATTTAGATTGACAATCAGATTTGATTCGATGAGCTCAGTAGCTTTTTCAGTTACCTGAATAGTTCTCCATGGGGTTTGAAAAGGGAGGGCTCTTTTTACTTTGTAACCGTATCTTCCCGAGCCAACCAGCTCACTAACCATGTTTAGATTCTTGGTATCTACCTTCAGGGTCATTCCGGCGTAATCCGTAAGGTTTGCTTCATGGAAGCTCAAGTGAATACCCTCATCCGTGCGCATGGTAACAGGTGTATTAACCGCATTTTCCGGAATAGTGGTTTGGGCCAGATTTGGGTGATCTCGTTTCGATTGTGCATCAATTTCTGAAAATCTTGTAGTGTTGTAGAGGTGCTCGTAGATGTCCCAATCTCCGGGTATCCACCATACAGTATGATCTCCTGTCAAATTAAATTCCGTGTTTTCGTCCATGATTATTAAGCTATCAACACCGTCTTGCTCAGGGAACTCATATCTAAATCCAATGCCATCGTCATACGCTCTGAAATACAGATTCAAAGGCCTATTTGGTGCACCTCTTTCCTGTAATCGGACAACCAATTCATTGAATTGATTTTTAACATTTCGTTGCTCTCCCCATGGCATTTCCCAAGTTTCATTTTCTGATCTTGTGGCCGTTTCTACAATTTTGAAATTCTCAGCCATGGATGGTTGGTGCTTGAAGTCAAATCCCATGAATGAAGGCTCTATCACCGTCTTACCCATGAACGAAACCTGGTAATTAGGCTTACCTTTTTCGGAAAGGTTGAAGTCAATCTTAAGTTTTTCGGCCGGTGAATACAGAGAAATTCTTTCTTCAGAAGGTGTACAGGTGGCTAAAAGGCACAGTAATACCAAGGAGTAGATAGTAGCTTTCATAGGAAAAGTGTTGATCTGAGCCCTAAAGTTAAATCATCACGCTATTGAAGACAATCAAAGGAATCCTGAAGAGGAGGATCAACTTGATAAACCTTAATACTCTCTACCAGATCAAAGTTCTCATGCTGATAATCAGGAATATAAAGAACGGTGTCCCAATATATGGTTTGCGGATCAACGGCTCTTGGGTCAGCGGTTGCCATCATCCAGTTTTGCAGTTCTTCACGAAGCTGCAGTATTGCCGTGCCATAGTCGTCATCCCCAGCCAGATTATTTAATTGATAGGGGTCGTTTATTACGTCATATAACTCCTCGCTGGGACGCTTCCCATAACTCAGGGTATATAATTCCGAATCTTCGTTCATCATAATCAAGGATTTAGAGATTGAATTATCAATATCTCCGAATTGTCCGACGGATCGATGTACTTCCGGATCACCCGCAGGCCATCGGTCAGGGAAATAATTTCTTATATAAAGGTAATCGTTAGTTCGGACCGCCCGCATGGGATAACTCAAATCACCTTTGCGCACATTGGCATGACGTTCACGCTCTACAAAAACCCGGTCTCTATCAGTTGAAGGTTGACCAATTAATAAATCAATTATACTTCTACCGGTCATGTCACTGGAAATGGATACCCCAGCAGCTTCCAGGAAGGTCGGAGCAAGATCAATGAAGTTGATAAAATCTGAGACAATGGTTCCCGCTTTTACCTTTTCAGGCCATCGGATGGCTAAAGGCATGCGGGTACCGTAATCATATAAATTGGCTTTGGCACGGGGGAAGGGCATGCCATTGTCGCTGGTGATCACTATCAGCGTATTGTCCAATTCACCCTTTTCCTCAAGAAACCGTAAGATTTGTCCGGATTCCCGATCGAACCGTTCAACCTCGAAATAGTAATCCAGGATGTCATTCCTAACACAAGGTACATCCGGTAAAAAACCAGGTACAATCACGTCTTCCAGTTTCATTCCTGTGCCGATACCGGTATTTGGGTCATAATCTCTGTGTGGATCGAAACCACCAAACCAGAAGCAGAAAGGTTGATTGTCAGGTTTTTGATTATAAAAGGTCTCGAAATTTTCATAGGATTTACCCGCGGGATTAACCTTATATCCACCGGCTTCATAATCACCAGGCCCCCAACCTTTTCTCGTACTGCCGGTCAGATAACCATTCTCCTGAAGGCTGGAGACATAATTCGGGAATTTGTCTGGGAAAACTGACCATAGGTTCCCAGCGCTTTCGTTTTGATGGGGATACCTACCGGTTAGTATAGAGGCTCTTGATGGGGAACAAGAGGGTGAGGCGGTATAAGCATGATGGAAAAGCGCACCTTCGTTTGCAATTCGATCAAAAGTCGGTGTCTTAACTACCGGATCTCCATAGATAGAAGCATGAGGGTAGGACCAATCATCGGCGATAAGAAAAAGGATGTTCGGTTGGTCATCGGATTCACTTCTTTCAGTTTCTGGAGTACAACCGATTATTCCAAAAAGGACTAAAAATAGATACAGAGTGTTTTTCATACCTACAGTGGTCTGTTGGAAAGATAAGAAAAACGCATTAATCATGTTGATCCGGTCACGGTAACCGCTTGTCAAGCCTAGTTTGCCTAGCTTAGAATTATTGATAAATTTCCATCCTGAAAACTCCAATCTCATGAAAACTATATTCACTCCTTTTCTTTGTTTAACACTTTTCATCCTTTCAGCCCAAGATCAGGATTCAAAGAAAAAAGTTGGTAGGGAAGAGGCGAAGACATTTACTTCTTCTCAAAGTGTAACCATAGACGGTAAGACTATTCAGATCGATGCTGAAGCTGGTACTTTCGAAGTTGTTGATCAAAATGAACAGCCAATCGCTCATTTTGGATTTACCTATTACAAACAGAAAGGAGGAAATGCCAATCGACCGATCATGTTTGCTTACAATGGAGGTCCGGGTTCGTCCTCTTTTTGGTTGCACATGGGAATTCTGGGACCGAAAAGAATACCGATAAATGATCCGGGCTATACGGATCCGGCGCCTTACCAGGTCATTAACAATGAGTACTCGGTTTTAGATATAGCCGACCTGGTTATGATTGATCCTATAGGTACGGGTTTGGCTGTTCCTGCGGGAGATAAAGATTTCAAGGATTTCTGGGGAGTGGACCAGGATATAGAAAGCATCAGCAACTTTATTCGTCAGTTTCTCATTAAGAAAGGTCGGATGAATTCCCCTAAATTTTTACTTGGCGAAAGCTACGGAACATTCCGAAATGCGGGTGTAATGGCTTATCTGCAGGATATGGGCATTGCCATGAACGGCGTAATCATGGTTTCTGCTGTTTTTGACCTCCGACAATTGCTTTTCCCACCACAAGAGGATCTTTCGTACCTCGTACATTTTCCAACGTATGCAGCTACCGCATGGTATCATGATAGGGTTGCCGATAAAATGGGAAGCCTGGATGAGTTTTTAGATGAAGTCCGAAGATTTACCAGGGATGAGTATGCCACTGCCTTATACAAAGGGGATCAAATGACATCAGAAGAAAAGCTGGCATTAGCCAACAGGTTAAGTGATCTTTCCGGAGTCAGTGCGGACTACTGGACTAAAGCTAATTTCCGGGTTCAGAATGGAGAATTTTTCCAGGAATTAATGCGGGATTCAGGGATGACAGTGGGTCGTTTGGATTCCCGATTTACGGGATTAACGCATGATGGAATTGGCCAATATTCTAATTACGACCCTCAAAGTGCGGCGATATCTCCGCCGTACATCACCGGTTTCCTCAATTACCTGTATCAGGACCTGAAGGTAGATCCGAATATGCATTATCAGACCAGTGCGGGTTCAAGGGACGGCTTTGCCTGGGACTGGAAGCATGGAGGAAATATCGTTTGGGGAGGTCAGGTTGCTATTAACACAGCTATTGACATGGCTCGTTGTATGAGAGAAAATCCGAATATGAAGGTTTTGATTTTAAACGGCATCTATGATCTGGCAACTGTATTCTATGGAGTAGAGTATACCATCGATCACCTGGGACTTACACCTGAGATCAAAGACAACATCATCATGAAATACTATGAAGCCGGCCATATGATGTATACGCATGGACCATCCATGGAGCAATTTAAATCCGACGTGGCTGCCTTTGTCAATGAAAATAAATAGGGGAATCTGTTTCAGATTCCCTTAACAAACTACCGTAATTTGTTTCGACTAAGATCGTAGTTCCATTGCTCGTTTTACCATCTCCGAGGATCCAATGTAAAACGGACTTCTTTGGTGAAATTCCTCTGGATGAATATCTAAAATTCGTCTTTCTCCATCTGTTGCCAATCCTCCGGTTTGTTCGGCTATGAAGGCCAGGGCATTGCACTCATATAGTAACCGTAGCTTCCCGTTTGGAGCCTTTTCAGTTCTGGGGTAAATATAGATTCCCCCTTTGATCATATTTCGATGAAAGTCAGAAACCAGAGAACCAATATAACGGGCACTGTAATCTTTGTTCTTGCATTCCTCAATATAGGTCCGTGTAGATTCTTCAAACCCATGCCACGATCCTTCGTTGATTGAGTAGATCTTCCCATCGGAAGGGCATTTAATCTGCCGATGCGAAAGTACAAATTCACCTAATGATGGCTCTAATGTAAAGCCATGAGCACCATCACCGGTCGTGTAAACCAAGATTGTTGACGAACCATATAGCACATAACCAGCCACTACCTGCGCATTACCCTTCTGAAGTACATCCTCTTTTGTAGCAGGTGTACCTATAGGGGATAAGCGTCTGTAGATCGAGAAAATCGTTCCAATGGAAACATTAACATCAATATTTGATGAACCATCCAATGGGTCAATAGCAACAATGTACTGGCTATCCGGATTGATTTGAACGATATCTTCTTCTTCCTCGGAGACTACCGCACAGGTCATTCCTCCGTTATGCAATGCACGGGTGAAGCGAATGTCAGCTATTACATCCAATTTCTGCTGATCTTCCCCCTGTACATTCTTATTTCCATAAGCTCCGACAACATCCAACAAACCGGCCTTATTCACCTCACGATTAACAATTTTCGCGGCCAATGCTATGTCTCTAAGCAATTGTGAAAGCTCGCCAGTTGATTTGGGATATCGATCCTGGGATCTTTTGATGAACCGATCTAGTGTTGTTCCAATTGGAATTCCCAACTGGATTTCATCTATTTCTTCGATACTGCTCATTGCTGTACGTATTTGAGGTTCTTTTTCGGTGCGCCTTCCATGATCTCCTCATCAGCGAATGCACTGAATTGTTCAAAATTTCTGGAAAAACGATCCACCAATTGATTAGCAGCCGTGTAAAACTCGATGTCATCTTGCCAGGTTTCTCTTGGACTTAGCACACTTGCAGGTACCCCAGGACACGTTGTTGGGATCTCAGCGCCGAAAATGGAATGCACCCTATACCCGACATTATCGAGAACGCCATTCAGGGCCGCACTAATCATTGCTCGGGTGTACTTGATAGAGATTCTTTCCCCTATTCCATAGGGTCCCCCGGTCCATCCGGTATTCACCAACCAAACCTGAGTGTCATGTTCTTCAAGTTTCTTACCTAAATGCTTGGCATACTCAGTGGGATGCAAGGGTAAAAATGGGGCGCCAAAGCAAGCAGAAAATACAGGTGTTGGTTCTACGATTCCTGCTTCGGTCCCAGCCACCTTTGAGGTATATCCGGAGATAAAGTGGTACATCGCCTGACCTTTAGTTAATCTTTGAATGGGAGGGATGATACCAAAGGCATCGCAAGTGAGGAAGAAAATATTCCTTGGAACGCCACCAATGGATGGTTCTACGGCGTTTTCAATGTAGTCAATGGGGTAGGAAACCCGGGTGTTTTCAGTAACCTCCTTGTTTTCAAAATCTACCTCCCTCGTGTCTGGTTTGAATCGAGTGTTTTCAAGAATGGATCCGAATTTGATGGCCCGAAATATCGAAGGTTCGTACTTCTCCGAAAGGTTGATGGTTTTAGCATAGCAACCTCCTTCAAAGTTGAAAACGTTAGTCGAGGTCCAACCGTGTTCATCATCACCAATAAGTAATCGGTCAGGGTCCGCTGATAAAGTCGTCTTACCAGTTCCACTCAGACCAAAGAAAATAGCAGTATCCGCCTTCTCTTTGCCCATGTTAGCCGAGCAGTGCATGGGAAAAACATCATGTTTTACGGGCAGGAGAAAATTCAGTACGGAGAAAATTCCCTTTTTCATTTCTCCACTATATCCGGTACCACCAATTAGGATAATTCCTTTTTCGAAATTGATAATAGCAAAATTTTCCTGTCGGGTACCATCAGTTGCAGGGTCGGCCAGGAAACCCGGACAATTGATAATGGTAAAGGTGGGTACGAAAGTATCCAGTTTATACTCCGCTGGTTCGATGAACATGTTGTAGCAGAATAGGTTATGCCAGGCGACCGTATTAACGACCCGTAGATTCAATCGAAAGGTCTTATCCGCTCCTGCGTAAGCATCACGAATGAACACGGTTTTTTCAGCAAGGTACCCTAGCATCTTGGTGTAGATTCTGTCAAAATGTTCGGGGCTGATGGGTTTGTTGATGTCTCCCCACCACACGTACTTTTCCGTACTTGAATCACGGACAATAAACCGATCTTGGGGTGAACGACCGGTAAATTTGCCTGTGTCACACATGATAGCACCAGTATCGCTGAGCTGTCCTTCATGATTCTGAAGAGACATCTCCACCAGTTCCGAGGGGCGTAGGTTCCAGTAGGCTTTTGCTACGCGACTGATTCCAATATCCGCAAGACTGCATTTAGAGGAACGTCTTCCGTATTCTTGCATAAAATTCTAATTTTTGGGTTTATAGGACGAATTTCCGAAATTTATTTGAGGATTTATCTTCATATATAGAAAATCATTTGGATTCTTGATTCTTGCCGCCTAATGGGAATGTGAGCCCTAACCATGGGATTCCAACGAAATCTCCTATGTCGGCGATTGGCATAAGAAGACCGTAATCCAAAGCTGTTCCTCCACCAAGTATATGACGACCTCCTAAAGAAAATAGGAAGATTGGGTCAAATCCATCATCCAGGTAATAGTTTTCTGAGATCAGGTATCCTCTGGAGCTAAATCGGTAAAGAAAATTTACGTTGGCTGTTGGATACCTGGCGAATTCTCCGTCTGCGAAACCCCAGCCCATTCCCAGGCTGATGTTCCGATCTCTGGTTCCGATGGTTGAAATACCATAAAGAATTCCGAAGCTAGTATTCTCGCCAACAATGGTGCCCGCCAGACCTCCGGCGCCAAAGCTAACTTTATTATCATTCAGGGGTTGTGATACTTTTGCTGTCACCCAGAGTGGGGTAGGAGCGCCAGCGAAGAGAAACAGTGGAACCAATCCGCCCCCAAGCGTGAAGTTATCAGTTACCCCATAAATCACCTGGTTAAAAAACACCCAGACGTTCTGATAATACCCTGTACCTTTTTCAATTCCATAACCAGCTGGACTAAAGAAATATCTTGAAGCCTGGGAATTAAAAAACCAGTAGTCACCGTCCACAATTGGCGTGGACGAGATATCCTGAATTCGTTTGATGTAGATTTTCTGGATATTGATCTCGCCCAGGAGATCTTCGTGTATTGCAAATATTTCCTCATTTTCAAAAAGTAAACGGCCGGTAAGTACATTGCCGTTTGTCAGTTCAACACGGTATGCTGTCGTGTCATTTTGAGCACACAGCTCTTGACTTCCCAGGACTAGGAAGAAAGAAAGAAACACCCCAATTCTAACTGCGGTTTTCATGGTAGGATTCCTTACATAATTTAACGGAAATCCAGGTAAGAAGATAGTCGAAACAGTTAATGAAGGTAGAAGATAGCTTAATGATCTCCCTTAACCTGTTGTTTTTGGACTATTAAACAGTGTAAAAGTACTGATGTAGTTGCATTGTAGACTTGCAAAAAACGGGATTGTATTTTTATGTTTTCATTTTTAGGGAGCAGAAAAACTCATTTATGCTCCGGTCTGTTGTTTTTTTTCTATTAGCTCTTTTGTTCTTTTCACTGATTGGAAATTCTCAGGATTTGATTTTGGTGAAGTCCTCCATCAATTCTGGAGGTGGATCGGTAATTGGAGAAAACATCATAGTTGATCATACAATAGGTCAGAGTACAAACATTAGTCTGGTTAAAAAGAAGGATGCCCTATTCCATCAAGGTTATCAGCCAGTGATGACCATAATAGATCAAATTATTACCGGAACGAGCGATCCTTCATTTATCAAGGCTTCACTATTTCCAAATCCTACAAGTGGCCAAGTCACTTTGGAACTAGGGGATATCACTCATCAAGGAAGAGTTAAGATCAGACTGATTGATTTTCGAGGTGCTCAGATACAGTCTACTCAGGAAACGATCAGGCCCTTAGAATTCTTTGATTTTACGCATCTGCCAAAGGGTACATATTTATTGACATTAGGAACCAATCAATCCACTCAACAACTCAAACTACTCATTCGATAATGGAAAACAACTCGACGATTAGGATACTAATTTTAGGATTTGTATTCTCTTTCTGGACAACAACCAATGCCCAGGTACAACCAGGTTTTAACTACCAGGCGACGATATTTCATCAGGTAGAGGAGGAGATGCTACCTCTCAATGGAGAGTTGGTGGAGGTCAAATTCTCAATTCTACAACAATCCTCAGAGGGTCAGATTGTTTTTAAGGAAGTTCATGAGACGGAGACCAGCGCTTATGGAACATTCAATTTGATTGTTGGCCGAGGTGAATCATTGTTAGGGAATACGCTCAATGATTTGAAATGGGGACAATTCTCTTTTTTTCTAAAGGTAGAAGTAGATCGCGGAGAGGGTTATGAATTACTTAATGTGGAGGAAATACTTGGAGCACCCTATGCATTCAATGTGAAGAATCAAGTACTTTCAGTACAAAATTCTCAGTTAACCATCTCCGATGGAAACTCCGTCCTAATGGACGCGGATAGCACCAATGAATTACTTCAGTCTGTAGTATTGGATTCCACAGTGCTGCAGTTGATAGATGCTGGAGGCACTCATTCTGTGGATCTTGAAAACCTTCTCGATTACATGACCTTGGAAGCTGTAGATGGATCGATTACAAATGAGATCCAGGAAATCAGTACGGATGGGACAGCCGGAAATATATCGATCTCTTCTGGTGCAACCCTGAAGCTCAATGTGAAAGATGGCGACGCGGACAGCCAAAATGAAATACAAGACCTGGAACTGGATGGCCACGCATTACGAATAACCGGAAATACTCAAGCTACTGATATCGACTTATCTGAGATAGCTACGTCTCCATTTCAGGTCGATAATGGAGTTGTTAGTAACGGAGGGTTTGACTATGCCACTGATGATTTTGTTTTCGGGAGTATTGAAATGGCTAACAATCCGACTACAGATACCGATGATAATCGGTTTCTCTTTGATAAAGAAAAGGGAGCATTTAGAGCAGGTATAGACCGGTTTTTCACCTATGTTCCGGCGGATTATCAAGTTGGTGAAGACGATTGGACAAGGGATGCTATGGGTGATGGCTCAATTGCAATGGGAAGGGATGCTAGAGCATCAGGAGACTATTCTATCGCACTTGGACTGGCACCAACTTCCAGTGGTCAGGCGTCAACCGCTCTTGGAAACTCAACAATAGCATCTGGTGCAACATCGTTTGCCGCAGGTAATGCTGCTTATTCATCAGGTCTCCTATCATTTGCACTGGGAGATACACCACAATCAACGGCTGATAGGTCATTTGCTATAGGCAATCGAGCGCAATCGAGTGGGGAAGAATCCTTTGCGATAGGTCATTACGCTAGTTCCCAAGGCCTTCAATCTTTCGCTTTGGGTCATCAGTCAGAAGCTGTCAACAATTACGATTTTGCTATAGGTAATGACGCAACGGCATCAGGTATTGAATCATTCGCCATTGGAAATTTGGTAAATGCCACCGGAAACGAATCATTCGCTCTAGGTAGCAGCAGTTCTGCTGTGGGTCAGCACTCAGTTACTTTGGGAAGTGGAAATTGGGCTCATGAACAGGGGAGTATTGCAATTGGTCACTGGAATGATAGTCATGGCTATCGTTCTATTGCAATCGGCAATCAAGTTGAGAGTCATGGAAGTCGGTCTATTGCAATCGGTGATCACGTTGAGAGTCGGGGTCGAGAAAGTATATCCATCGGGTCTTCTACAATCACCCGGACTTTTGGGGAAGTTGCCTTGGGGATATTGAACACGGATTATACACCAATGGATTCCATTTTTTTCCATCAGAATGATCGATTATTGGTGGTCGGAAACGGTACATCAAATTATCAACGTTCAGATGCCCTGATTATCCTCAAATCGGGAGATACCGAAATCAATGGTCAACTAACGCTGGATGCCGGTAATAACGATACGGGGTTTACTTTTCCATCTGCTGATGGCATAAACGGCCAGATCATGTCCACCGATGGAGCCGGTACGGTTTCCTGGGTCAACGCACCCTCCTCATCAGGACCTTTTTCAACAACGGGTAATGTCACATCCAATACCGGAGGGGTTATAGCAACCAACGATTTTGTTTTTGGAAGTAATCAGTTGGACGATGATCCGGCAACTACAGAGGACGATGCACGAATGTTTTTCGATAAAAGTGCTGGGGTATTCCGGGCAGGTATTGCGACGGGGGAACAATGGAACACTGCAAACCGCGGCGATAATTCTGTTGCTTTAGGATATAACGCACAGGCAAATTCAAATGCTTCTGTCGCATTGGGATTCGAACCACATGCCTATGGTATGTCTTCAGGTATGGTAGCAATTGGCTACAGTCCTGCAGCATCAACAGGAGGATCGGTTGCGCTGGGGTACGATCCAACAGCGGTTGGATATGGTGCGGTTTCATTGGGTTACGAATCTTTTGCTTTTGGAAATGCCTCTGTTGCACTTGGGCAAAATGCATTAGTAAATTACGTAAATGGCATCGCCTTAGGGCGCGATGCCGAGGCTGACCAGGAGCAAGCCATTTCTATTGGTAGAAATGCGTATTCCGTAGGCCTTGAATCTATCGCTATAGGAGTTGAAAGTACAACCACTGATGAAGGATGGCGAGGTACCGCCATTGGTTATCAGGCCGTTGCTAGTGGATGGAATGCTGTATCTATAGGCACTCGCGACACCGCACTTTACACTCACTCCGTAGCAATTGGATACCAAAACGAAGCCAGGGGCAGCGCAGTATCCATTGGAGCTGACAACTATGCTTATACAGGATCCACAGCAATTGGTGGAGGGGTATTTGCCAATGGATCAAGTTCTACAGGTATAGGTACAGGGGTCGTTACAGATGGAGAATATTCAAGTTCGGTAGGTTCATGGACCATTACTTCCTCTCAATATGAAGTTGCTTTGGGAGCTTTTAATACCGAAGATCCTTCGGGTATATGGAATGAATTCATCCCTACGGATAGAATGTTGGTCATTGGAAATGGGGAGAGTACTATGAATCGTTCAGATGCCCTTGTCATGCTTAAAAACGGTAATACCACCCTCCACGGTCAATTGAGTATAGATGCAGATAATACGTATGGTCCATTGTCAGGATATACTCTACCAGGTCAGGACGGTTTAGCAGGCAACGTTCCCCAGACAGATGGTTCTGGGAATGTATCCTGGGTAGATCCGGCTTCCTTTTCCTCCGATCGCAGACTGAAGAAACAGATAAACCCTCTCACCTCGAGCTTGTCAGTTGTATCTGGTCTAAATGGATACACATACAAATGGAACCAAATCAAAAACAAGGATACCGTTCAGATTCATTCTGGACTGATCGCGCAGGAAGTTCAATCAGTTTTGCCACACCTGGTAGTCGAAGATATGGATGGATACTTGAAGGTCAACTACGTTGAAGTTATTCCATATCTGATTGAGGCCATCAAAGAACTAGAACTCCAAAACTCCCGGCTACAAGATGAGGTGAATATGCTTCAAAACAACCATAGCCGTCAAAAACAATTGGAGGTAAGATTAAATAATATGGAAAGAGTGTTAAGTGAAGCCTTAAGTAATTTGGAAGATTCTGATCCATAGGCTCACTTATTTTACTTTAGTAATGAAATAGAAATAATTGTATTGCTAGATTTAGAGGAAAAAAGACCGCCAATGAGACACTTTTTTCTTCTTCTCCTTACAACTCTTTCTTTTCAAGTAACAGGTCAGAATAGCTCTCTAAAAGATTTTCTTTCTTATTCTTTTCCATCAAACCTGGTAGCCAACGATGATCAGGGAATCATTGCCTGGGTTGAGAATAAAGAGGGCGTTCGAAATATTTTTTACGCCAAAGAACCGGATTACAAGCCCATTCAGCTTACTCCATATACTGAAGACGATGGACAGGGACTCGGTCAGATTCGATTTACAAAAGACGCTCAATCACTGATCTATGTACGCGGTGGGTCGCCGAATAGAAGTGGTGAATACCCTAATCCGACTTCCAATCCCGAAGGATATTCAAGAGAGATTTATGTGATTGATTTCGAAACAGGATTCCCTCGAAAAGTGGCAGATGGTTCTTCTCCCATATTAGCCGGTGACCAACTCCTTTATCTGTCAGCAGGTCAGATTTATAATAAGGCCTTAGCAGGTGAAGAAGAAGCGTCTGTTCTTTTTAGTGTCCGCGGTGGAATTGGAAGCTTAAGGCTGTCTCCTGACGGCACCAAATTGGCGTTTGTCAATGGGAGAGGAGATCATAGTTTCATTGGGATATTTGACCTTTCCAAGGGTTCATTAAGCTTCATTTCTCCAGGATTGGAAAGTGACAGAGAACCGGTATGGTCGACAGATGGAAGTAAGATTGCGTTCATCAGAATGAATCAATCGTCACCTCTCTTGTTCACACCACGTAGGGAAGCGCTACCATTTTCTATTTGGGTTGGAGATGTTGCCAGCGGCAAGGCAGAAAAAATATGGGAAGCGGATGAAGGTGTTGGTAGTGTTTTCCGGACTGTATCTGCTTCAAATCAGCTATTCTGGATGTCTGATAACTCAATTGTATTTCCATGGGAAAAGAATGGTTGGACCCAGTTATATACGGTGTCCGCTGATGGAGGAGAAGCCCGGTCTTTGATGGAAGGTCAATTTGAGGTTCAATTCGTGTCCCAGTCGCCGGATCGTTCTAAAATCATCTACTCCTCCAATCAGAGTAATATAAATACACAAAACATCTGGGAAGTGAGTAGCTCTGGTAAGCCAAGGTTAGTTACTCAAATGGATGGAGTACAATGGTCACCTGTCCAAGATGGAGCTGGTAATCTGCATTATCTGTCATCCACAGGCACCCGACCGGCAGATGTGTGGTCTTTTATCAATAGCAACCATACTGAGGTAACGAATGAGGATAGTTACCAGTCTAACGGGTTGGTCGAACCGAAAGCTGTTACTTATACATCCACAGATGGCATGACCATCCATGGGCAATTGTTTTTACCGGAAGGTCATAAGAAATCGGACAAAAGACCCGCAGTCATTTTTATGCATGGTGGTTCCAGGCGTCAGATGCTCCTTGGCTTCCATCACCGGGGTTATTACCACTATGCATATGCTATGAATCAGTATATGGTTTCAAAAGGATATGTGGTTTTATCGATTAATTACCGAAGTGGCATAGGATATGGTATGGAATTTCGGGAGGCCTTGAATTACGGAGCAGGTGGTGCCAGTGAATTCAATGATGTAATGGGTGCCGGGTTGTACTTGAAAAATTATCCCGGAGTGGATTCTGAAAGGATCGGACTTTGGGGAGGTTCTTACGGAGGGTATTTGACAGCTCTCGGTCTTGCCCGTGCTTCAGATCTGTTTGCGGCAGGAGTTGATATTCATGGGGTAACAGATTGGAATGTTGTAATACAAGGTTTCATTCCTTCCTACAACAAGCTGGAAAATCCCGAATTTGCACAATTGGCTTATGATTCCTCACCGATTGCCTTCATGGACGGTTGGAAATCACCGGTGTTGCTGATTCATGGTGACGATGATCGTAACGTACCATTTAGTGAATCGGTCGATAAAGCTAGAGAGCTCCGAAAAAGAGGTGTCTACTTTGAACAGTTAGTTTTTCCGGATGAAGTGCATGGATTTCTTTTGCATAAGAATTGGTACGACGCTTACGATGCTACTGCCGATTTCTTTGATCGTAAGATGAAATAATAATCACTCCAATGAGACCAGCATAAGCTGATGGCCACTTTCCCGTGCTCCAATAAGTACCCATTTCCCATCGGGACTGATACTTTGATGTGCATGAGTCCCTGATAACCTTGAAGTATCTCGAGTAAGAAGTTGCAGCTCCCCTTGATTGGGTTTGGCGACATCAAATGTGTATTTCCATATCTCTCCCGTAAGCACATTGTAGTCATCCTTTCTGCATAAATCTCCAATCATCAATCCGTCACGGCTAGCTTGATGAAGAAACATCAGGGTAGTATCAGGTGAACTGACTAGTAATGAGCCTAAAGCGGACGGGTTTCCAGCATTTGACTTATCGATAAGATAGACACCGATATCAAGTTTATCCTGATGATCAGGATGTACTGAATTAAGATTAAAGGCAATAGTATTTTTATCGTACCAGGTCTCATGGCTTACATTGTCCATTGCTCTGTTTCGTGAAAGCCCTTTTCTTAGAAATTCTACTTCTCCTGTCTCAGTGTTCATTAGGTACATGCGTTGATGAAGATCGTTTTGACAAAATAGCAGTTCTTGTGATTTCCAGGGATTCGCTTGCAGATGACAGATACTTGGACCGTTCGTTGTGTGATAAAGTGATTTCTGCACTCCTGACCCAACGTCAACAGATAGAATCTCATTGGATAATTCATTTAAACCATGCCTTAAACCGAGGTATAACCTGGTTGACGAAGCATCTAATGTAAGACCTCCGAAAATGTCAATCTCACCTTGCCGGGAAATGGAAGTGATTCTTTTTTTATAAGAATCACGTAGCCTTTCGCCCTTTACATCCTCTAAGAAACCATTGAAATCGAAAGCGAAAACAACTATAGAATCGGTCATTGGGCGACTCAGGAAATAGATTAGACCGCTCGAGTCCTGGGAGACAAAGACATCAGGTGTTGAACCAGGTCGATCCTTCAAATTTGAATTGGTAGTCAGCTGAATAATACTGAAATCATCAAAACAATCGTCTGAACCTGGACTATTGACTGCAAAAATCTCTTTTTGACCTGTTCGAGTGGATGTGAATATTATCCAATTTCCATCTGCCGCCCAATTGGGATGAGTTTGATAGAGCTTTAGACTATTAAATTTCCTATCGGTTAGTATCAGTCTCTCCCTACCAGTATGGGCATCATTCACCTGCCGAACTTCAGTCCCCCAATACTTTTCACCCAATTGAACCTCAAGCCTCAAATTACAAGCATTCTGCGCATAGGTGTTGATAGCAATAGCCAGTAGAAAGACAAAACTTATTCGGTGCATGAAGAAGTACCATTCCAAATTTTGTACCAGAAATGACCTTTTTGAGATTAGTACTTGTTGCTAGGACATCAAAAATGAATTCTTTCTTACCATGAGACAAATAGTGTACGAACTCCCCGGAATACTTAAGGGGGAACATCAATTGGATGCTGGTGCAATGATTGACACTTGGGAATCCATGTTAATCAGTGCGGAACAGTTTCGAGCACATATTTTTGATATAGGAGTCCCTTATGCCCGCGCTCACGGAATTAACTGTTGGATTGTGGATACCAGTAAGGCGAAAGGAGTTTTTAGGAAAGAGGTGCTTGAACTTATAGATAAGGAGGTTGCTCCTTCTTTTGCTGCCATTGGAATCAAGTATTTCATAACCATTACACCGGAGAGCGCACTTACTAAATTAACAGTGAATAAGATTGAAGAACTCAATGCTGCTGATGGAATGAATGTTTTCAGTCTCTCCTCTACAGAAGAGGCATTAAATTGGCTGATGCAGGAGGCATAAACCCCCGAAAACTGTCAGCTTTAAGTCAAATCCGGAATCATCCTTCCTCTTTTTAAAAACGGATAGTTTTATTTGTTGTAGGTTGGTACCTAAAAGCAAAAAGCCTATCCATGGATCCATTTGAATATACGGTAATACTAAGCTCACTAGTGATTGGACTCGGTATTGCCCAATTACTACAAGGTACAGCAGACGTTCTGTCCCACATTAAGCATGTGAAACTCAGTTTACCGCTGACGTTGATGGTGATTAAGTGTTTTCTGTTGTGTGTGCAGGACTGGTGGTTTAACTACACCTATGCTTTACTGGTTGACGCCTGGTCGATTCGAATGGTATTGTTTGTACTGGTTTACCCAATATTCCTCTTTATATGGGCCCGGATGCTCTTTCCTACCGGCTTAAGATCGCAAGAGACCGATTTGGACGCGTATTACATGGATCAATGGAGGTCTTTATTTACTGTTGAACTTATTACCATCATTTTAAGCATTTTCCAAAACCTGTTTATCTCCGGTTATCCACTGATAGAACAAGTTCCACTGATGGTATATGAGTTTGCTTTCGTTGTTTTCATCGCCATGAATGTCCAGAATAGGCGAGCACATATCATTTTTCAGATTGTGAGTTTGATTATTGTTTCGCTGATCGTATTCCTTCAGGACGATGGACTGAAGGATTATACCGGTCTAATGTAAAGTTGATTATTGAACCAGGCTCTCATCAGACTCTTCCAGTTCGAATTGACTCAATCCTTCACGCAACAGATTTGCCATCCTCGTAACTTCCTCAGAGCGATGATTGAATTGAGCCATCCCTGAAGATAATTGGCTAACTGAAGCCGATTTTAAGCAAATCTCTATTCTGGAGATATTGGTAATTAAATGTTACGATAAAATGATTGGCGAAGAAGTTCAAGGCTCGTTGGTATAGCCTCTTCAGGTTTTGCTTGTCCTTCAAACTCCAATGAGATGTAACCCTTGTAATCGGCAGAGCGCATAATCGCACCTATACGTTCATAGTCCAGATCCAGTGTATACCATTTACCTTCGCCATAGTAAGTTTTAGCCTGAACTAAGCACGCATCTGGTGCCAGTACCTGCAATTGATCATAGGGATCTTCAAGGAAATTTCCTGTATCTAAGGTGACCTTAAGCCATGGTGAATTAATTGCTTTTACGATACGCTGTACACCTTCGGCGGTCCGTCCTAAGCCCCAATGATTCTCAAGTCCCATTACCACGCCACATTCAGCTGCCTTATCTACGCATTTCCCAATTGCATCGATGACCCATGCAAAACCATCTTCATCCTGATATCCGTCAAGGGGAGGCTCAATTCCTCTATTTGCCATTAAAGCATCAAAAGATTCACTGGTTCCCCATCTACCAGTATTGATCCGCATCGTCGGGATTCCTAATTGATAGGCAACCTCAATCTGATTTTTCGTTTTTTGAATGTTTTCGTTTCGATAGGTTTCTTCCGGATTGAGAAATCCCTGATGGGTGGAGAAACCGTAGATATCAAGACCTGCATGCAGCGCAAGTCGCTTCAAATTCTGTAAATAGGACTTTTCCTCGGAGGCCATTTGAACGTGCAGCAACTCCACTCCATTGAAGCCCATTCGAGCGGCCTCTTCGATGCAGTATTCTATTGGAGTTTCTTCCTTTGGACCATTAAACTGCCAAAATGAATAGGTAGAGACTCCAATTGGATTGGCGATCGTTTCAGCATCTGTCCTTAAATCTTTAAACGGAGGTTGTTTTGAGGTGGCAGATGATGTAGCAATACCGATACCTGTCAATAATGCCCCTGGTATAAATTCTCTTCGTTTCATAATGCATGGATTTCTTTCAATTTATAAAATTGGTGGGTACTGCACGGTAACACTTACTTCTACCGTACTGGGATTCTTTCTTTTCAGTTTGTGTTATTTGGGTAGTAATTCAGCGACCTATGATATTGGAAGGAGTAATGGATGTTTATTTCCATGATAAATTGCAGAATTTACAGGCTCGTTCACGAAAGAATGATGATCAGATGAAAATAAGTTTTACTATCAATGGGAGACCAACTGAAATTGATGTGGATCCCAACATGCCGTTATTGTGGGCAGTAAGAGATGTTCTTAAATTGAAAGGGACTAAATACGGATGTGGGAAAGCATTGTGTGGAGCTTGCTCTCTGCACATCGATGGTCAGGTTTTTCGATCGTGTTCGTATCCGGTTCGACTGGTAGAGGGAAAGGAGATTACTACTTTAGAAGGACTTTCGGCAGACGATGATCTCCATCCGATTCAGCAAGCCTGGATAGAAGAAAATGTTCCTCAATGTGGATACTGTCAACCCGGATTTATGATGGCCGGAGCTGGACTTATCGCTTCCAATTCATCACTCACGGAAGAGGAGATTAAGAAAAGTATCAGTAATATCTGCCGATGCGGTACGCATCCGAGAATTGTGAAAGCGATAAAGCGTGCTTCGGAGATAAAAAATCAGAACGAGTCACTACCATCATGAGCAAGCCATTGGAAAAAAAGAGTAAAGGTTTCTCAAGGAGAAAGTTTCTCATTCGGGGTGGTATCGTCATCGGAGGAACTGCTGCGGTCGTATATTTTTCCAAAACTCCTGCCAGGCGAAAAATTTACAAGGTTGCGTCAACCATGGATCTGCCTACAGTCCTTACTCAGGATTCCACGGATTTTTGGTTTGAGGTGTTACCCGATAACCGAATTCTCCTCAAATCACCAAAAGCGGAAATGGGCCAGGGAATTTTTACTGGATTTCGTCTGATTGCCGCGGAGGAACTGGATGTAAAACCCGAACAAATTCAAGTTGTACCAGGTGCTACAGCTTCATCAGGTATTGATATGACTGGAACAGGAGGAAGCAATACCACTTACTCATTATTTACACCTTTACTCCAGGTCGCAGCCAATTTAAGAGAGACATTAAAACATGCAGCCGCGAAAAAGTGGGAAGTGGATGTCTCAACCATCGAAAGTAAAAATGGAATGCTGATTTCAGGTACCAACAGAATGACTTATGCAGAACTTGCGGGTTCTTTGGATCAGTGGGAGTACATTGAAGCACAGGAGCTGAGACCATCCAGCAAATATCAATACATAGGTAGTGAGGTTCCCCGCTCTGATCTGGAAGAGAAAGTGATGGGGGAGTCTATTTTCGGTTTAGACCAGGAAATGGATGGAATGCTACACGCCATGATGCTCTATAGCCCGTACATTGGTGGAACTCTCAAATCCTTGGAAACCTCAGCAGCTGAGAAAGTGTCGGGTGTAATCAAAGTTATCAATGAAGAAGGGTTAGTAGCAGTAGTCGGGGAAACCCGGTATGCAGCCGAAGCTGGTCGTAATGCACTTAAGGCCGAATGGTCGATGGAAAAAACCTGGCAGCAGGAGGATCTCGAAAACCTGGTTTCCGTTGGAGGATCACCGGTGAATGTCCAGAAAAAAGGCAATGTCAATAGAGCATTCAAGAATGCTTCTGAATTGATTGAAGCCGAATACCGCACACCCCTGGGTGCTCACGCACATATGGAGCCTAATGGAACTCTTGCCCACTACCAGGGTGATAAGATTACGTTGAGAATTGGAACCCAAATAGCAGCGAATCTGCTAATGGATCTTTCAGGTGAGTTTGATATACCCCAGGAAAATATCGATGTACAAGTGCAGTATTTAGGAGGTGCATTTGGTAGGAGGTACTTCAATCACAATGCCATAGAAGCAGTAAAGGTCTCGAAGATTATGGGTAAACCGGTTTATACCTTTTGGGATAGAGAAACAGAATTCCAGAATGGGTATCTCAGACCAAATACACATCATGTATTAAGAGCGAGTTTTACCGAAGATGGTAAGCTGGATGCTATTGAGCACAAACTGGCAACCGGAGATATGTTCTTAACCAATCTTCCCGTTCCAGGTTTACCAACAATTCTGGCTGCTGATATTCTTTCCGCAGGTCATGGAACTTCATTTCATTACAATGTGAAGAACATGAGAGCTGAGATCTATCAGAAGTACTTACCATTTCAAACGGGAATTTGGAGGGCAGTAGGCATGTTTGCCAATACATTCGCAAAGGAGACTTTTATAGATGAATTAGCTGAGAAAGCAAATCAGGATCCTATTCAATTTAGGCTGGATTATCTAACGGATGAAAAAGAACTAACCCAACGTTTTAGGATAACGCTTGAGACCCTTCGAGAGAAAAGTGGCTGGAATGCTGGTAAACAGGAAGGAATAGGAAGAGGAATAGCCATCGCGGAGGATAGAGGTACAATTGCCGGGGCAGTAATCGAGATTCAAGAAATTGACGGCAAAGTTCGTGCAACGAAAGTGACCCATGTGGTAGATCCGGGAGTTGCTGTCAATCCGGAAGGTATAAGGCAACAGGTTGAGGGTTGCATTATGATGGGAATAAGTGCGGCTTTTTACGAAGTTACCTATGTGCAGGATGGAAAATTTAGTGCAACCAATTATCATCAGTATCCGATGGCAACGTTGATGGATGTTCCTGATATCGATATTATTATTTTGGAAAACTCTAGCAGGATGACCGGGATAGGCGAGCCTCCATTAGCGCCAATTGCTCCTGCATTGGCTAGTGCGTATTATGACCTGAAGGGAGAAAGAAAACGAGAATTACCTCTGTTAACCTAATTATTGGTAATCGTAGCTGGCTAAACAAGATCCACCGTCGAGTATATGCTGATCCATCATTTGGATCAGGTCCTCTTCGGTATTTCCTTCTGATCCAAGAGTTCCTTGGCCAATGCATTCCTCGAAGACTGAATTACTAGTGGGACCAGGGACCACGCATTCGAAGCAAATAATCGAGGGATCCTCACAAGCCATATCATTGGAACAGGATGAAAGAAAAAGAGTTATTGACGTAATTACTATGAATACTACTTTCATGGGATCTACCGTATAGTTCAAAACAAAGTACGGTAGTCTCAAAAAGCGGCCGGCAATTACTTCGTCTACATTAAGTATACAGACTTATAAACGTTACTTTTTCAGGTAAATAACCTCTACCATTCCATCAGGGAATGATTTTACGCTCTCTACCTGAAACCACTCTTCGATCTGGCTCGGTGCAAATAGCGGAATCCCTTGTCCTAGTACAATAGGTTGGATATACCATGAGATTTTATCCAGTAACCCTTCACGAATGAAAAGTGAATTGATTTCACCGCCACCAATTAGCCAAATATCTTTCCCTTTCTTTTTTTTCAAATTATGAAAAAATTCAACCGGTTGCTCGGTAACGAATTGAATGTCCTCCTCGCTGGAAAGAGTTCTATCTCTGGTGATTACATAACTTTTTAAGTCTTTGTAGGGCCACTCACCAAACGTTAGTACTTGACGGTAGGTAGCACCACCCATTACCGCACAATCAATGGTCTTAACGAAATCCATTACCCCGTAATCACCTTCCTCGAATAACCAGTCGACGGATCCGTCAAGTCTTGATATGAAACCATCGATAGAGGAAGTGATGTATAGATGAACCTGTCTCATATTATAATTCCACAACCAAGGTGTTTTCTTCCCCTGTTAATTCCAAACCTATGATTTCGGTATCAAAGTCAGATAATACCGGTTGACCGTTGAGGTACATTTTTCCTTCAAAAGGAATTTCGAGTTTCAGGCTCCAGTCTTTGGTTTGAGTTATGGTGTAGGTCTTTTGACTTTTTGATTTTTCAAAAGAAATCGAGACCAGATTTGATCCTACTCTGACATTCTCCAGGGAACCACTTTCCCAGGATTCAGGAAGACTTGGGGCAAATACCACTTCTTCGCGATGGGCCATGGGATAGATGCCAAAAAGATGATTAACAATGGGGACAGCCACGGCATATATATTCCAGGCCTGAACTATCATGCCAAAATCAGGACTAACCTCATACATGGAGCCTGGTAGAGCGTATCCAAATGAGTTTTGTAGATTCTTAATGTATTCCAAGGACCGTTCAGGATTTCCGTATTTTGCTTCCGAAATCGCCTGAACTCCGGTGGGCAGAGTCATAACAGCCCCAACGTAACTGAAAGCCTTCCACTTAGTGGATGTCTCTTGCTCCTCATCACGATCGATGCCGGTAACAAACATTCCAAAGCGATTCGTGTACTTTCGCGCGGTTTCAAGAGCTACTGTCGCTTTATCAGGATCGGCTAATCCCATTTCCATGGGGGTATTTACAACCCAATTATGGTGAACTACATAGGACAAAATACCATCAGAATCCGTTTCCTCGATAGTGTTCAATGTCTGACGCAATTCATCGACTGACCACGGTTTGTCAATGGTATCAGCACGCAAGATCGCAGCTTCCGTTAGTTCTACGGCCTCTTCCTTGGTGGATCTGAAATCCGCATAGGATCCAAATGAATCAGACCACCATTCGCTGTTGAGTCTCTCCTGTAATTCCTTGGCAATCGTGCGGTATTTTTCGGCCTGTTCCTCCTCACCCATTACCACTGCAAAGTTTCCAGCAGCCTGATAACCCTTAATCTGGTAAGCAACTACATCGATCATTTCGGTATGTAAGCCAGGAATTTCCATCATTCCAGGTCCATCAGGATATCCATTTCCATCTTGATCCTGACTTTCTAACCAACTAATCCCATTCTTGATATCATCGTAGTATCCTAGAATTTTTTCACTTCCAGTCCATTCATAGGTTTTCCAAAGGGCGTAAATGAAATTGGGAGTGGTGTTTAGATTTCCGCTATTGAAGACAACACCATTTGTACTGGCTTCATGCATAATTTTCCCGGACGATCCGTTGACCTGTTTGGATAATTTGAATATAAGGTCGATGGTGGACAGAACTTCATCATGCATACCGGCTGCCAGCAGGCCTTGCAGCGTGTAGCCATTATCGGTTCCGAACCACCAGGGATAATCCGGAATACCCGCACTAACTCCACGACCAACCTCAGGTACATCACGGACTAACCATTGAGTATTGTATTTGGTCCATTGGTACATTTTTACCAGTTCTTTATCAGGGACTGACAGTTGTGATTGTGCACTTAGTTCATTGTAGCCCCTAATCTTTTCTGCTAGCAATTGAGTGCTATTTGATTGCAATCTGTCAAGTGTTTTGTTGGTTTCAGTTTCTGACTTAGTGGATCCTGCGACGTAAAACTGCAAGACCTTACTTTCACCAGCAGGAACATTTATAGACATTTGAAGCGAACCGCTTGTCCCAGTTCCTTTTCTTTCCCATGAGCAAGAGGCATCTTTTGAAGTTTTAGTTACCTCAGAAGATCGAATACCTACCGACCATGGATTTGAGGAATCTTTAAAAACCAGGGTTTGGTTAGTTTGATCCCATTCCATTTCGTCAGGTGCATCTTTGATATTCAGACTATCCCAAAGCCACACAGGTTGGAGATCTGAAAATGCTGAAAATGTGAGATCAATAGATGCGGATTCAGTGGAGGAGTTGAGAATTTGGTAGGAAATAATCAAGCCCTCTTCACCTTCAGGGACAAATTGAAATTGCTGAACTTCTAATGCCAGCTTTTCCTTTTCGTAAACCAGAAGGTTTCCAAAAGGGAAATTGTAAAAGTCCGTAGCCTTATTTAAGCACCAATTGAGACCGGATTCATCAGAGAGTTTCAAACTATATCCATCCAACAGCTTGATTGGGTGATTCCAAACACCTCCCATTTCGCCATCTACATGCCACCCAAGGTCAGGGAATGTGCCATTTTGATGTCCAACTACATAAACACGGTCACCTGCTGTTACAAATGGACTATCCCGGTATTCATCGTTTCCAGCGAGTCGAGGCTCACCTTCAAGTAAGTCGAAGATTTTGATGGAATCAGGTGATGAGCATCCAACAAGCGCAGCTAAGAATAATCGAAGAACATTTTTCATGAAACGTGCAATCAAGACTTAGGTCGCAGCTTTTTCTCTCATGGAAAAGTAACCTTCGACCAAAGTGGTGGAAAGAATAATTGAACCTCCCAAATATACATTTCCGGTTGGTATTTCTTTTAAAACCAGAAACCCCAGGATTATCCCAAATAAGGGAGTTAGGTTACTAATGATACTGACTGTGGTAATGTTAAAGTGCCTGAAGCTTCTGACGAACATTGAATGGCCTGCGGCCGTTGTGATAACCCCAAGAATTAAAATTCCCTGCCAGTTTTCAGTAATCTGTCGAGGGATATCAGCGGGTACCAATAGAAGCAGTGGCCAGAAAATTACCGTCACGCCTAATAGTTGATAGAACATTAGTACCGTACCGTCAGTATTTGCTACTCCTCGTTTTAATAGAATATTGCGAACGGAATAGGCCAATGCAGACCCAATTCCGATTACAATTCCTTTGGTGTGTTGATTGCTCATTGAGAATTCCGGTACCAGGAGATATACGCCGAATAGTGCTATTACAGCCAGAATTAGATGTCTGGGTTCAAATTTTGATCGCAACATTAGTGGTTCAATCACCGCCGTAATTGTTGGATAGGTGAAAAGTGCCAGCATTCCAATGGCAACAGTTGAAAGGACCAGTGAATGAAAATAGGAAATCCAATGAATCCCAAGAAGGATCGTACTCATTAATACAATCCTTTGGGATCTGGAGTCTCGGATTCTCAATGAGATTTTACCGAGCCTTAAGAGTATTCCCAGCGTTATGGCGCCGATGAAACAACGTATCCAGATCACCCACTCTGGTGCCATTTCTATGTATCGGCCAAGTGTTCCGGATGAGCTCATGATAAATATGGCAAAAAGGAGTTGACTGAAATGGGTAGCTGATGAGGAAGTCCGCATGGCTGGACAAGGATAATGAGTTTCTTTAACTCTTTTCTATCGGTTACAACTTCTATCTCCAGTTCACTGTTAGGAAACGGTTGTTCTTCCGAAAGTTTTCAGGAGTATTCTCAAGAATTGATTTTCTCAGGTTGTTGATTAACAATTCCCGGGTGAAATTCTGATGGACGACAAGACTAACTTCTCGCGCAGGTTCAGGGTCAATGAATCGTCGCACGTGTGGTTTGTCATTTTCTTCGAAGGATAACTCCGGAATCAGAGTATAGCCGGACATCTTTCGTACCATGTTCTTTAAGGTCTCAATAGATCCACTTTCAAAAGAAAGTTGGTGATCTCCATTCCATTGCTTTGCCTTATCGCAAAGGTTCAATATCTGGTTTCGGAAACAATGACCCTGATTTAGAATCCAGAGATCCTTGCCATCTAGTGTTTCAGCCTTAATATTTTCAGCCGACAATATGGGATGCTCCAGGTTGCCATAAACCAGGAACGGTTCGTAGAAAACCGGAATTTCACGGAGTGCCGATTCATTGAGGGGAGTTGCCATAATCCCTATGTCTATTTTCCCTGCATATAGATTGCTAATGATATGTTCGCTTTGTTGTTCTACGATCTGTAGCTTGATATCTGGATGTGAAGTGGCGAAATCAGACACAAAAAGAGGTAGCAGGTATGGCGAAAGAGTTGGAATAACAGCAATCTTAAATTCACCCGATAAGTCGTTTCTATCCTCGTTGACAAAGTTTTTCAATTGCTCAACATCCCTCAGTATTTGCCTGGAACGTTGGATAAATTGTTCTCCCATTCTGGTGGGTTTTAATGGGTGACTTGAGCGGTCAAATAGTTGAATACCGATCTCTTCCTCAAGTTTTTTAACCTGAAGAGTTAGTGTAGGTTGAGCAACAAAGCAGCTTTGTGCTGCCTTTACGAAATGCCTGTGGGTATCCAGGGCGATAACATATTGCAACTGCTGAATTGTCATTTAAATTATAAATGTAAGATTGATTATATTAATTTGTTAAATATACAATCCTTTGGCAAATTTGCGCATGTTGAGCAAACACTTTGTGCATTTGCACATAGTTTAGTGATTGTTTATAGACATGGAATGGTTGACGAGTGGGCAAAGCCCACTCGTTTTTTTTTTATCTAGATTTAGCACCTTATGGACTTTTTCGATGCTTGTAGAAATGGAGATTTGCCAGCGATCAAAAACATGGTTGGGCAAGATACAATGTTGTTAAATGGTAAAAGCAGTAAGGGATTCACTCCCTTAATTCTGGCCTCCTACGGCAATCAACTAGACGTGGTTAGATTTCTTGTTGATTCCGGTGCTGATGTGAATGGGCAAGACGCTGCGGGTAATACAGCGCTAATGGGTGTGGTTTTTAAAGGTGCCCTGGACATCATCGAGTACTTAATCGATAATGGAGCTGATTTAAACGTAAGAAGTTTTAACGGTTCCACAGCTCTCATTTACGCCGCGGGTTATGGCAACGATCAATTAATTAGCGTTCTCTTAAATCACGGTGCCGAAAGAGGGATAAAAGACAATCAGGGATTAACGGCACTTGACCATGCCCGGGCTCGGGGTGAAAACAGCATTATTGATCTTTTAGAGTCTGACGTGTAGAAATGACTCGGGACTTCTTTTGTCCCTCGGAAACTGTCATTATTTTAGCGCTCCGCCTTAACATGTCACCGCCATATGAATGATTTCCTGCTTTTTACCTTAAGTATCCTGGCTGTTGTTGTCGTATTTAGTTGGGTAAACTGGCTCATGTTGCGCCGATCATTCATGATCATGGTCGGTCAAATTATGATCTTAACCACTATGATTGTGGCTATAGTCAGTTTTTATGTGGCCACAAATGGTTTACATCACCTGTTTTGGGCGGCGCCAGTGACTGTCTTCGCGATAATGATTTCTTTGCATTTTGTCATTAAGGAGGTAAAAACACCCTTCAGAAAGATCAGAGAGATTTTAAAGAAGATTACAGCAGGAGATCTTGACGTTGAGATACAAGAGAAGGATCTGAAGAGAAAGGACGAGCTAGGTCGAACTTTTCGATTGTTTTCAGATTTCCTTGATCGATTAGTTAATATGGCTCGATTTACGACTAACATTGGTAAGGGTCAGATGAATGATGAATTAGAGTTGGCAGGTGAATCAGATGTACTTGGTGCGGCATTGAATCAAATGAAATTAAACCTGCAAAACTCTGTAACAGACATTTATGAGGTGATCAGCAAAGCGGGGGAAGTGGGGAACCTAGGTGCCAATGTTTCAGTAGATAACAAGCAAGGAGTGTGGCTTGACCTGGCAACCGCGATAAACGATTTATTGCTTTCATTTTTCCGACCACTACTTGGACTCAATGAGATCATATTTAGTATGGCGGAAGGTGATTTGACATCGAGATATACCGAAGAGGAAAAGGGTGACATGAAAAGAATCACTGAGAGTCTGAATGCCGCACTTGACCACTTCAATCAACTGCTATTGCAAGTCACCGAAATCACCCAAGTACTTGAAGATTCTTCTAAGGAAATGGGTATTTCCGGAGAAGAAATGTCGGCCACAACCAGTGAGATAACTTCTGCCATCGTAGAAATGACAAATGGGGCTCAAATGCAAGTTTCAAAGGTCGATGAGGCATCAAAATTGATTGAAGGAATCCTTGCAGGAAGTCGAACCATGGGAACCTTGGCGGAATCTATAAACAAGGCTGCAGGGGAAGGCTCGGAAAAAAGTAAGGAAGGTCAAAAACTGGTCGGTGAAATCCTGCAAGGAATGAATGAAATTTCAGAGTACTCAGGAAAAACCCAGCAATCCATTAATGTTCTTTCAAAACGTTCACAGGACATCACTTCGGCCCTGGGGATAATTACAGATATCGCTGCACAAACCAACTTGCTGGCGTTGAACGCTGCAATTGAAGCAGCCCAGGCAGGAGATGCGGGTCGTGGATTTGCAGTTGTTGCTGAAGAAATTCGAAAACTATCCGTCGAAGCCAAGAAATCGGTTAATGAAATAGAAAATCTCGTAAAGGATGTGCAAGCGGACACGGATATCGCACTAAAAGCTATGAATGAGATGACCGAACAGGTATCGAAGGGTTTGACCGTGTCTGTATCCGCTTCAGATACTTTTGAGGAAATATCAAACTCTTCGGTTAATACGTTGAATGAGTCCCAAAACATCTTACAGGCCACCCAGGAACAGATTCGAGACATTGACCATGTTGTCAGCATTACGGAGAACATCGTCGTAATAGCCGAGCAGACTGCCGCCGGATCTGAGGAGGTAGCAAGCTCAGCTACGGAGATGTCGGCAGCCATGGAAAGCTATGCGCAGCAAACCGGAAATCTTCAAAACATTGCAATAGACTTGAAAGGGCGTTTGGATAAGATTAAGCTCGATGATAAGCTGGAGGTAAGTCCGGAAAGTCAAGAAGGAGAACTCGAAGATGAGTCGCAGTTGAATGAAAATGAGGAGGATCATGTATCATCAACTCAAGAAATATCCGAAACACCAATAGAGGACGAAGATCAGGATGAACACCCAGCATACTCTGATAACTAGATTTCCTACAGGAAATCCGTAACAATATTATTTGCGACTCTTGGGAATCCTATAAGCGCATATCGTGTTGATATCAAAAAAATTGATGTCAAATTATCTGGTTATAGGAGGGTCTTCCGGGATTGGTAAGACTCTGACAGAGGAGTTAGCACAAGCGGGACACCAGGTGTATGCCTCTTACAACACACATCCAGCATCATCCTCAGGGAACATAAATTATTTTCAACTTGATGTATTATCGGATTACATGAATTTTGATTCCATTCCGGATCAAATTGATGGCCTGGTTTACTGTCCTGGAAGTATTAATCTATTGCCTTTTCACAGGATCAAACCGGCAGATTTTACCAATGACTATGAGCTTCAGGTAGTTGGTGCTATAAAAGTCCTTCAAAACACGATGGATCGTTTAAAGAAATCGGAGGGAATCTCGTCTGTCGTTTTCCTTTCAACGGTGGCCGTTCAAAGTGGATTTAATTTTCATTCTCAAGTATCTGCCAGCAAAGGAGCAATAGAAGGACTAACAAGGGCATTAGCAGCAGAATGGGCTCCGAAAATTCGCGTAAATGCTGTGGCCCCTTCTTTGACAGATACACCGTTGGCAGGAAAACTCCTTAGCAACGATCAGAAGAAAGAGGCTAATGCCGAACGACACCCGATGAAGCGTGTTGGTTCTTCCCACGATATTTCATCCATTGTTTCATTTCTCCTTAGTGACCAGTCTTCCTGGATTACCGGGCAAGTACTACCGGTAGATGGCGGGATGTCAGTCATTCGATCATAGTAGGTCCTTAAATCATGAGAAGGCCCTGGAATATTATTGATACTCCTGTTTATTCGGTGGCGACGTATTTAGACGATAATGTCAACATGAATATTTGCACCTATGTCGGTGCGGTTAGTAGGAGCCCAAAGTTGTACACCATTGCCATAGAGTGTGGATCATATACTGAAGAGCTTTTGTTGAAAAACGGCATTTGCGTCATTCAATTGTTGAATCAGGATCAAATGAAATGGGTCAAGTACCTGGGATATAAGTCCGGGGCAAGTACGAATAAGGAACTACATCTAAGTAGAAAGCAAGCCTTAGGCCAATGGAATAACAAAACAGTTTTAAAGGATGCTTCAGCATATCTTGAAGGTCATGTAAGCAGTCAACAGGTCACAGGTGATCATCGCCTGTTTGTCCTTGAGATCACCAAGTCTAGAACGTTCTCTGAGGAAGTGCTCATGTTTCAGGATTTAATAAAAAATAAAGTAATACTGGGATGACATTTAGCACTGACATCAGAGGTATACTGGAACGGATTGATCAAATCGAACCTGAACGATATGCATACTCCAGGAACTTCATCGACGGATCCGTTAGTTACTTGTCCCCGTATATTTCGAGGGGAGTTATTTCTACCCGCAGAGTATGGGAGCATCTACGTGATAAGGGGTACAACCTTGAGAACATTGAGAAATTTGTTCAGGAACTGGCGTGGAGAGACTACTGGCAACAGAATTGGTTGGCACTAGGGGACAAAATAAATTCTGATGTTCGCCACGAACAATCCCCAATAGATAATTATCAATTATCTGAGGCACTAATAAACGCGAGAACCGGCATTCAAGCCATAGACGATAGTATCAAAAGGCTGTATTCCGAGGGTTATATTCATAATCATGTCAGGATGTACATAGCAGCGATGGCTTGTAATGTTGCAAGAAGCCACTGGGCAGTTCCTGCCAGGTGGTTTTATTACCATTTACTTGACGGAGATTGGGCGAGTAATACCCTAAGTTGGCAATGGGTGGCAGGTTCCAATTCGAATAAAAAGTATGTTGCTAATCAGGAGAATATTAACAAGTATTGCTACATCTCACAACAAGGAACATTTCTCGATATCCCTTATGAGGACTTTCAGGATTTACCTATTCCTCAGGAATTAAGAGATACGGAAGATCCTAAGTTAAATCTTGAATTTCCGTTCGTCGAACGCCTACGAATTGATCCTACCATTCCCACAGTTTTATATAATTACTACAACTTAGATCCTTTTTGGTTGAAGGATACGGAGGCTAATAGAATTCTGCTTATCGAACCGGAGGTTTTTCGAAAGTACCCGGTCGCTCCCAGAAACATTCAGTTTTTGATGGAGCTCAGCAAAAATATTCCTGGTGTCCAGGTATTTGTAGGGGAGTTTTCCGAGTTGATCACGGAGTACAGTCTTTCTGATTTTCATTACAGGGAGCATCCGTTTAATAAGTATTCGGGTACCGAACATTCACGAGAATGGCTAGCTCCGGTAACAGGATATCATTCATCATTTTTTGGATACTGGAAGAAAGTGAAGAAACATATCCAAAAGAATGGATAAGCAAATGATTAATGTCGTATGGTTGAAGAGAGATATAAGGTCTCGAGATCATGCACCGTTACAAGCTGCTGAGAATGACAGTATTCCGTATGTTCTGGTCTACCTGTTCGAGCCAAAACTATTGAATTACCCTACACATTCGCCTAGGCACTCCCAGTTTATATACCACTCAATTCTGGATTTAAACCATAACCTGGAGACCAATCGCAGAAAAGTGGAAATGGCCTATGCAGATGCACCGGACTTCTTCTCTTGGTTATTAAAAAAGTACCGGATTAGTCGTCTGTTTAGTCATCAGGAAAGTGGTCCACAATTCACATGGAATCGAGACAAGCAAGTAGCAGGGATATTACGTGAAGCGAATGCAGAATGGATTGAATTCCAGCGTGATGGTATTTTACGAGGGATTACAAATCGGAAAGGTTGGGACAAACAATGGTTTGCTACCATGAACCAACCAGTAATCGAAAATACATTTAAAGGGCCATCACCTCATCCAGACCTAGATCATCCTTTTTCACTTCCGGAAAGCTTTCACAACGAAATCCGCAAGTACCCTGCTGAATTCCAGTCCGCCGGAGAATCCAATGGGTGGCACTACCTTGAGAGCTTTATGGCCGGTCGGGGAACCTCTTATCACAAACACATCTCAAAACCCACCGAGAGTAGAAAATCTTGTAGTCGGATTTCTCCTTTCCTGACCTGGGGAAACCTAAGCATTAAGCAGGCCTATCAATTTGTAAAAAATCACAAATCATTCCAAGCTAATAAACGAGCTTACGGTGGTTTCCTAACAAGGCTAAAATGGCATTGCCATTTCATTCAGAAATTTGAAGTTGAATGTACGTACGAAACGCAGTGTGTTAACCAAGGATATGAATTCCTGCAGCATGAGAATCGTGAGGATTGGCTGGAAGCCTGGAAGTCAGGGAAAACCGGGTTTCCTTTGGTGGATGCCTGTATGCGGGCATTGACAAATACGGGATGGATCAATTTCAGAATGAGGGCCATGTTAGTGTCCTTTTTATGTCATCACCTTGATCAGGACTGGCGTAGAGGGACCAGCCATTTAGCGCGCCTCTTTCTTGACTACGACCCGGGTATTCATTATCCGCAATTTCAAATGCAAGCTGGAACAACAGGAGTTAATACAGTAAGAATCTACAATCCTGTTAAGCAATCTATGGATCATGACGAATCCGGAGACTTTATCAGGAAATGGGTTCCTGAATTGAAAGAGGTTCCTTTATGTTTCATTCATGAGCCATGGAAAATGAATGAAATGGACCGGTCATTGATTACTAACTATACTTATCCGGATCCCATAATGGATATAATGGAAGCCGGAAGAAAAGCAAGAAAAAGAATTTGGGGTCATCGTTCGCACGAAAAAGTGAAGGAAGAAAAGAAAAGAATCCTGGTTACCCATACAAGGAATAGAAGTCATGCATCTTACGAAAAAAACAATTGAAGAGTCGGAAAGAAAATTTCGGCTAAATCTAATTAACTCCATTACCGGAGCTAAGCCCTCAAACCTGATCGGAACCACTTCCTCAGAAGGTCGGAATAACCTTGCCATTTTTAATTCAGTAGTTCACCTTGGAAGCAACCCTGCATTACTGGGATTTATCTTGAGACCTACGGAGGAGGTGCCTAGGCATACTTACGAAAATATTAAGGAGACTGGTTTCTACACGATTAACTCTGTTCATCAGGAAATTATCGAGAATGCTCATTACACATCTGCGAAGTTTAGTTCCGAGATCGATGAGTTCGAACGCTGCGGAATAGAACCTGAGAAATTATTTGGATTTATTGCGCCATTCGTAAAGTCGAGTGTAATCAAGATCGGAATGGAATTTCAGGAAGAAGTTCCACTATCCAACGGTACCCGGTTGATTATCGGTTCCGTTGAACACATAGTAATAAAAGATGAAATGGTGGAGGATAATGGGTATGTAAATCTGGATGATCCCGGCGTGACGGCAATTAGCGGATTGAACACCTATTATAAATTGGATAAATTGGACTCTTTCTCCTACGCCAGGGCAGAGGAAACTCCATTTTTTGAAGGAAAATGAAAAAATCACATCTCCCACAGAAGATATGCCCGGTATGTCAAAGACCTTTTACTTGGAGAAAGAAATGGTCAAAGGACTGGGAACATGTAAAGTATTGCAGCGAAAGATGTCGCAGAAATCGTAATTCATGTATGCTAGCCTAATTTTTCCGCATCAGCTATTCCAAGATAGCCCGGCTTTGGACCGGGACGCCACGATTTTTTTGATTGAAGAATTTCTATTCTTTCGTCAATTCAGTTTTCATAAGCAGAAAATTGCTTTTCACCGGGCCTCCATGAAAAGGTACAGTGATTACCTGAAAGGTGAGGGGTATCGTGTAGAATATATTGAAAGCACGAATGAACTTAGTGACATCAGGAAGTTGATCCCGGATCTTTCGCGGAAAGGGTATACCGTACTTACGATTGTAGATCCTGTTGATTATTGGTTGACAAGAAGAATCGAGAAAGGGGTTGATCGTAACCAATTTAGGATTAATTGGTTGGATTCACCGATGTTCCTCAATTCCAGAGAAGACAATGCCGGCTTTTTTCGAGCGGAGAAAAAGAAGTTCTTTCAAACCTCTTTCTATAAAGAGCAACGACAACGATTTGGAATTTTGCTGGATAATGACGGAAATCCCGAAGGCGGTAAGTGGACTTTCGATGTGGAAAACAGGAAAAGATATCCATCAAAAAAGACACCCCCACCCATCCATTTTCCCAAAGCCGATGGGTATACAGATGAAGCAAAGACCTATGTAGAACATCATTTTTCGGTAAATCCAGGTTCTTTAGGAAAAGACCCATTCTATCCGACGGACCATCGAGGGGCCATACAATGGTTACAGCAGTTCTTAACGTACCGATTTCATGAATTCGGTGACTATGAAGATGCTATCGTAAGTAGTCAAATAATCTTGAATCATAGTGTGCTCACACCGATGCTCAATTCAGGTCTATTAACTCCAAAAGTAGTTTTGGATGAGGTACTTGCTTTTGCTAAAGATCATGAAGTTCCAATTAATTCGACAGAGGGGTTTGTTCGGCAAATTATTGGTTGGCGTGAATTCATAAGAGGAATTTATGAGGTTAAGGGATCGAAAGAACGGACTACAAACTTTTGGGGATTTGAGAGGAAAATTCCAGAATCGTTTTACACTGGAAATACAGGTATTTTACCCATAGATCAGACCATTGAAAAGGTATTGAAAACCGGGTACTGCCATCACATTGAACGGCTAATGGTACTCGGTAATTTCATGGTTTTATGTGAGTTTGACCCGGATGAAGTATATCAATGGTTCATGGAGTTATTCATTGACGCCTATGATTGGGTGATGGTGCCAAATGTATATGGTATGAGCTTGTTTGCTGACGGAGGTATTATGAGTACCAAACCGTATATCAGTGGATCAAACTATCTTCTAAAAATGAGTGACTACAAGAAAGGACCATGGACGAGCACCTGGGACGCACTCTTTTGGAGATTTATGTCTGTGCATCGTGAGTTTTTTGCCAGAAACCCCAGGTTAAGCATGCTGGTTAGAAATCTCGATAAGATGGATGAGGCTAAGTTGACTGGGATGATAACGCATGCTGAAGAATATCTTCTTTCACTGGATCAATAATCAAAAAAACCTGTATTCGGTGATCTAATTTCTCCCCAAATACGAACGTTATCAACTTTTCCCGTATCATCGAATGAACCGAAACCGATGTGACCAAAATCAAAATGAGTGTCATTACCCTTCATAATGGGTGTGTCCATATTACCGAAGTAGACTTCGATGGATCCAGATTTTCGATCCCTAATAATTTTAATTCGGGTCCATTCTGTTCCCCATTGAATACCTGAAGTTGTTTCGTCGGCAAAGCTTACTCGTGGCTCGTCATTCACGAGGAATATGTTATGGGCATTGGGGTCCGCTGCCGAAGCAAAATGAACATAGTAAAAGTTTGAAGGATCTTTTGCACCAAAGAAAACGCACATATCCCTATGACCATATTCTCTACCGGTTTGCAATAGATCTGCTTCAAGGACAAAGCTTCCTACTTCCACATCTTTAATAATTGCGACACTGTAGGGAGAACGAACCCTGGCCTGATAGTCACTTTGGCGATATAATTCCAGGTATCGATTTGAAAGACTATCATTCAATCTCCAGGCATTCGGGTCCGTAAATTCAAAATCGGATATAGAATTCCTCGAAAAGTCCGTCTCATAAACCAATGGCCAATCTTGTGCCGTGGATGGCAAAACCATAATCGAAAGTAGCATCACAAAAAGAAGTCGGGAGCCGATACGCTTCATTATTTATTGTTCAATTGTAAAGCTAAGAAATCAAAAGTCAATCAGTCAGTCAGTTGGCCAAGAACCCAGCCGCTGGTAATGAAGACCAGCCCTCCGAAAATCCATTGATTTCTTTTATTTCGTTTTTTCAGGATGGACAGCTCTTTTTCAAAAGACTCGTTCGCAAGGTGAAAGTCTGTATTTTCTATGGTCATCTGCTGGTTATTGTATGAAAAAGAAACATTTACGCTATCCAGCGATAACTCAATTTCGTCTAATCGATCGGTTGCGGAGGCGATTTGCTGTGTAATTGGATGGGTAGTTTTATCAGCCATTTGGATGAGAGCTTGATGTAGTTTTACTATTTCCGATTTAAGCATTCGGTTTTCAACTTGAAGACTGTCACAGTTGTATTTATGTTGGCCTACACAATCCATGTTGATAATTAGAAGAAAGAATAGCAGTATTACAATTCGCAATTGATGCAGGTTAATTGTTACTTTCTGGTTGACTTATCACTGTCGACTGGATACCGTACGTTTCGATAATTAGTTCTGTATGATTGATAATTGAATCCAGACTTTCAGATCGTTGTGTTTCCAGTTCAACCAGCATTCTAATTAATGAATCGAGTTCGGTCTTAACCTCATTCTGATCAATTTCTAGTTGTTGATACTCTACTAATATTGATTCGTATTCGTTGGATATCCGTTGATAGCTAGATAGTAGATCGACATAAGAGGATTGTATGTCACTCAACTTTCTAATTCTTAAGAACTGGGAGGCAATCAATAGAACCGTTATTAATAAAATAGGTGCGAACAAAATCCATTTCCTTTTCACTCAACAAATTTATTATATTATTACAAATAACGTTATAGTAAATTCATTTTAATACTACGTGGCTACTGAATGATGATTTTCAATCGACATATGGGAAAACCGGACAACAAAAGGGAAAAAAACGGTTTTTTAGCGGAAAATAAGCGTGATTTCCAAACGGTTTACTTGCTGTTAATGTTACTTTTACGCGCTGAAATCTAAAGTGGTATGATTATCCCAAAGGAAGCCAAGCTAACTGGACAGCAGTTAGAGGAGGTAAAGAATATAGTAGAGGAATTTGATTGTAAGGTTCAACCTATTGTTGGACATCATAGAACGATTTACGCGGTGCTTGGAGAGGAGAGGAAGACGATTATGGTAAATCGAATTTTGGGGTTGGACTATATAGACCGTTTCGATGCGGTCGATTCACCTTTTAAATTAATGGATATTCATTCTGAACTCGCTTATCATAAGATTAAGATTGGCAAGGCGATATTGGGAGAGGAACCATTCATTATTGCAGGGCATTGTACCATAGATCCAAAAAATCCTCAATTGTTCATTGAGACGGCTCATGCCGTGAAAGAGGCTGGAGCCGCCGCTATAAGAGGTGGTGTTTGGAAACCGCGAACGATGCCTTATTCATTCCAGGGCGACGATTCCTCTATTGAAATCCTTGTAGAAGCACGCGAACAGACTGGATTGCCGGTGGATACCGAGGTCATGGATGACCATCAATTAGATGTTGCTCTTGCCGCCAATGTTGACGTTCTGCAGGTAGGGGCGAGAAACGCGTTGAATTACTCTCTTCTAAGAAAGATTGGAGAGAAAACAGCTGAAAACAATACTGCGGTATTGTTGAAGAGGTCGATTGGAATGGGTCCTATAAACGAATTTATTGCCGCTTCAGAATACATTGCTGCTGCAGGTAACGCTAACGTAATGTTATGTCCCAGGGGAACACAACCAACGATGGACGGTTATCGAAATTATCCGGATGAATCCATTACTCCCTTGCTAAAAGAGAAGACATGGGCTCCAGTGATTGTTGATCCATCACATTCTGTCGGAAGATCCCAATATGTACCTTCTGCGGCGTTGGCCGCCATGTCTTATGGTGCAGATGGCGTCATTGTTGAGACACATATCGATCCAAAAAGAGGAATTGGTGATGATCCTAAGCAATCTATCAGGCCTGACGAACTCAAGCAACTTATTCAGGATATCAGAGATCTTTGGAGAATTAAGAAAAGGGCGGAGGTTGTAGCGTAAATCTCTTAGAACTCTTCGAGATAAGATACGAAGTGGTCAGGGTCTTCTATCTGGATGATTTTTTCATCTCCAAGCATGCTCATGAAATTATCAGGATTACCCGACATCAAAATTGGTAGGTCGGTGATAGTTCTAAGTTGTTTAACCAGATTTTCCGTTTTTGTCTTTCTCGGAGCTACGAACATAGTCAAGAGTATGTCGGGATCGATAATGTCCAAAGACTGCTGCATGTTGTCTACCGGAACATTTTGGCCCAGGTAGTAACACTTCCATCCTAAGTCTTTGGCAATAAAATAGGCGAGAAGTAAACCGATCTCATGATCTTCGCCTTCCAATAAGAAGAACAGAACCTTCTTCGCCCGGTTATCGGGCATTGGGAGGGCATCGATGGATGAGATAATCTTCTGACGTACCAGGTTAGAGACAAAATGTTCCTGGGCAGGAATTGCTTTGCCAGTTCCCCACAAAATACCAACGTGATGCAGAAATGGATAAATCAATTCAATTACTGTCTGCAGTAAACCCTTACGAAGAACAAATCTTTGATAGACCTTTTCGAATTCTGCTTCGTTCATATCCAACATGGATATGGTTAGTGCTTTAATTTCATCTTCACTTGCGGCTTCGGGATTCTCCAGGATGCCTTCAATTGCCGTGTGAATTTCCGGTTCCGACATCTTATCGAGTTTGGAAACACGGTATCCGTTTTTGATTAGGATTCCGAAATTGAGGAGTTTTCGAAGTTCGTCATCCGAATAATACCGAATGTTAGTATCGGTCCTCATGGGATTTAGAAAGTTGTATCTCCTTTCCCATATACGGAGAGTATGAGCCTTTATCCCAGTCAAACTCTCTACCTGCGCCATCGAATAACTACTCATTGTTTATGAAATTATGTACAAAAGTAAACAAATAAAAATGACAAAAGCACGTGATTATCAGATAATTATCTAAAAACATGCTAAAAAACATGAACATTTACCCGTAATTACGTTGAAAAAATGTTCAATTATTTTAGCTAACTCTTGTACAAAACAAAATGTTTATACATATTTGTTCAAGTAACAACGAAAATAGTTGAACAAAATAGTCCAAATATCATCCTTGTTTAGTGATCTGACATTAGAGATTCAAACCCAGGCTTTGCTAACAGGCGATTGGTCAACTGTTCTGTTTTCCGGAGACATGTTGTTGATTTTTGCGGTAGGTGTTGGAATGATCATGGCGATAAACCAGGTTTCGAAGCACGTATTGCGAGCAATACATGGAATATACAAAAACATTAAAAGGCTAAGGTCCTTACACTGCCCCTTTAGTGGGTAGACGAAGATTCTATTACTGGTTGGTTTTATATTCTTTTTCTTGGCTATCGGCAACCCTCGGGTTGCCGATTTTTTTATGCTGATATTATTCCGTCCCGGATCTCAAGCTTTCTGTCTGCCATGGTGGCGAGTTCTTCGTTGTGGGTTACAATGACGAATGTTTGTTGCATTTTCTCTCTTAGGTCAAAAAATAATTGGTGAAGTTCCTTGGCATTATTCGAATCGAGGTTGCCACTGGGTTCATCTGCGAATATGATGGTAGGGTCATTAATAAGCGCACGGGCTACAGACACCCGTTGTTGCTCCCCACCAGATAATTGAGAGGGTTTGTGATGCACTCTATCACTTATTCCAAGGAGATCGAAAATCTCATTGGATTTTTCTTTTAGTTCGGACTCGTTTTTTCCAGCAATGAACCCTGGCATACAGGCATTTTCCAAAGCGGTGAATTCGGGGAGTAGATTATGAAATTGAAAGATGAATCCGATGTTTTGATTACGAAACTTGGCAAGCGCCTTTGGAGTCAGGTCTGATACGTTTTCGTTGTTGATTTCGATTTTTCCACTATCGGGTGAATCCAATGAGCCCAATATGTGTAGAAGAGTACTCTTTCCTGCTCCGGAGGCACCCACAATGGATATCACTTCGCCATCTCGGACCTCCAGGTTTATCCCTTTCAATACTTCAAGGTTGCGGTAGGACTTGTGAATATCGTAGGCTTTCAACATGCTGCAAATATAGAAGCTCAATGCAATTCATCTTCTTGTTTAAGCCCCCTGTATGGCTTAGTTTCGCAAAAAAGTTTTGACATGAATATCCACGAGTACCAGGCCAAGGAAATTTTGAAAAGCTATGGTGTTACTATTCAGGAAGGTATCGTTGCAGATACACCTGAAAAGGCCAAAGACGCTGCAAAGGAATTGAATCAGCAGACCGGGACATCGTGGTACGTTTTGAAGGCGCAAATACACGCTGGTGGCAGGGGAAAGGGTAAAATCCAGGAAACCGATTCCAATGGCGTGGTGCTGGCCAAAAGCTTAGATGAAGTACTTCCAAAGGCCAAAGGGATATTAGGAGGAACTTTAGTGACACATCAGACAGGTCCTGAAGGAAAAAAAGTAAATAAACTTTTAATCGCTCAAGACGTCTATTACCCAGGTGAGTCTGACCCCAAGGAATATTATCTGTCCATACTTTTGGATCGGGCAACCGGTCAAAATGTAATCATGGCATCTACGGAGGGCGGTATGGATATCGAAACCGTAGCTGAAGAGACACCTGAGAAGATCATTAAGGAATGGATCGATCCAAAAGTTGGTTTGCAAGGTTTTCAGGCCAGGAAAGTAGCCTTTGCCTTGGGACTGGAAGGCCAGGCCTTTAAGGAGATGGTGAAATTTATTTTCTCCCTTTATAAAGCCTTCGAGGGTATCGACGCATCACTTTTTGAAATTAATCCGGTATTAAAGACTTCCGATAACAAGATTCTTGCAGTTGATTCGAAAGTTAATCTCGATGATAATGCACTTTTCCGACACAAGGCTATTGCTGAGCTAAGAGATCTTTCAGAAGAAGATCCCGCTGAGGTTGAGGCATCACAATCAGGTTTGAACTATGTTAAGCTTGATGGCAATGTCGGTTGTATGGTTAATGGAGCAGGTTTAGCAATGGCCACCATGGATATGATTAAGCTAAGTGGAGGTGAACCTGCTAATTTCCTTGACGTTGGGGGAGGAGCAAATGCAGAGACCGTAGAGGCTGGTTTTCGGATTATCTTGAAGGATCCAAATGTAAAAGCCATATTGATCAATATTTTTGGTGGAATAGTTCGCTGTGACCGTGTGGCCAGTGGAGTGGTGGAAGCCTATAAGAAAATTGGTACCATTGATGTACCTATCATCGTCAGACTTCAGGGCACCAATGCAGAGGAAGGAGCCAAAATCATTGAAGAGTCTGGTTTGAAAGTAACATCAGCGATTCTTTTGAAAGATGCGGCTGAGAAGGTTAAAGAAGTACTAGCGTAAAGACACGTGGACTTAGAATAAGAAAAATCTAAGTCATTTCGAGATTGTTTGTTTCCAGGGATTTCTTATTGACTCATTGTACGTTGATAGAAACTTCAATAGATCTTGCTTCGATTGAATCTTTTTCTGGGTGTAGATAGTTCTTCTTTTACTCAACTGATTCAAAAGTGTAGAAGGTACTTGCACTTATTCTGGAGAAAAAGTGTGCATTTTCTGATTTTAGAAACATTTTTGGCGTGAATTGAGTACATATATACATTAACCATTTTTTATGCCAACAGTCAAGTTTACTTCCAACCTGAAACGATTCTATCCCGATTTGGCCCCTGTTAAAAGTCAAGCTTCTTCTGTCCCCGAGCTTTTAGAGGAAATCAATTCCCTGCATCCCGGGATAAAGGATTATATCGTTGACGAACAGGGACGACTTCGAAAGCATGTAAATATTTTCATTGGAGATAAACTGATTGACGACCGGGAAGGACTGTCAGATGAGGTGAAAGATGGAACAGAGGTGTATATAATGCAGGCTCTTTCCGGTGGCTAAGCCGCCATGAAAGAAAAAAGAAACCTACTCCTTGGAACTCGCAAAGGTCTTGTGGTCTATTCATTGAATCACAACGACTCCTGGGTCTATCAAACGACGCACTTTGTGGGTGCGCCGGTATCGTTAACTTTTGTTGATCCCAGATCCAATACCTGGTTCGCATGTTTGGATCATGGTCATTGGGGTGTGAAGCTTCATCGATCGGAGGACAATGGAGAAAACTGGACCGAATTGGAATCCCCCAAGTTCGAAGAAGGACTGGAGATCAAAGAAGGTAAGCCGGCAACGGTAAATTACTTATGGGCCATGGCGCATGGTGGCTATGATCGTCAAGGTGTTTTGTACTTGGGGACCGACCCCGGAGCTCTTTTTTATACCGAAGACAATGGTGAGTCCTGGAAACTGGTTGAGGGGCTTTGGAATCACTCTTCCAGAGTAGATGGATGGTTTGGGGGCGGAAGAGATGATCCTGGAATCCACAGCATTCTTGTAGATCCTCGTGACTCAGATCATATTTATGTGGCGATAAGTGTCGCCGGTGTTTTTGAAACTACGGATGGAGGCACAAGCTGGTCTCCGGCAAACAAAGGATTGTCAGCGGACTTCCTGCCTGATCCAACATCGGAAATTGGGCAGGACCCACATTTATTGGCATGGAACCCTAAGTCACCGGAAGTCATGTGGCAGCAAAACCACTGCGGTATTTTTATTAGCAAGGACGGGTCACAAAATTGGAGAAAAGTGAGTCAGAAAAAGGGACCGGCCGATTTTGGATTTGCCATTGCTGTTGATCCTGGAAAGCCTTCTACGGCCTGGGTGGTACCTGGGATCAGTGATGAATTACGAATACCAGTTGATAACGGCCTGTGTGTTTGTAGAACCGATGATTTCGGTAAGTCATGGAAGGTACAGAAAAAGGGTCTACCTCAGCATAGTTTTGATGTTGTATATCGACATTCCTTAGATGTTAATGGTGAGATGCTTGCTTTCGGAACAACTACAGGCAATGTATACTGGTCATCGGATAAAGGGGATAGTTGGGAAACCATAACCAATAACCTGGCAATGGTTTACTCTGTCGAGTTCACTTGATTTCCGTGATCGATTTCGTTAAGCAGTCTTCCTCGTAAGCTGAAATACCGCCAGTTACCCACTTTCTGGTCGTTTTCGAAAGAACCTTCTGACTCAGTGAGTCCATTGGAGTGATAATATTTCCAAGGTCCAGTTTTTTGACCGTCCTTCATCTCTCCTTCGAACTCGGTGAATCCGTTTATGAAATAACCTTTGAATTTACCTTGATATAGACCATCCTCTAACGACGTTTCCAGACGTTTTTCACCCTCTGGGAAATACTCAAAGAAGGTACCATTTCCATTTTCCAGACTTCCTTTCATAAGTGGATTCCCTTTTATATTATAATAGTCAGAGACGTTCCAAAGCTTTCCCAGGATCCAGGTCTGTTCTTGCCGGATTTGGTCGTTGGGATAGAAGATCCCCCATAATCCATCTTTTTTCCCCTCTACATATGTACCGATTCTCTCTGGTTTGCCATTTGCAAAAAAGACAATCCATTGACCGTTCCTTTCCCCCGAAGAGAAGGGTCCTTCCTCCATTAGAGCGCCGTCTTCATCAAAGTATTTCCAAATACCGGTTTTTTGATCATTCAGGTACTTTCCTATTGAAAACAGGGTTTCATTAGGATAAAAGTTGAGCCAGGTATCAATTTTAGAACCGTTATCATATGTGCCTTCGACCGATTTTTTTCCGTTGTAGTGAAATTCGCTGTATTTACCATCCAGGGCACCGTTCTCGAAAGCAAATCTTTTCTCAGTTTTCCCATTCGTGTGATAGGTGGTCCATGTTCCGGTAGGGTTTCCATTCTCATAGTTTTCTTCCGCCCTCAACCGGTTATAATCGTAATAGTATTGCCATTTGCCATGGGCTTTTCCTGCCTTATATTTCTTCTTGAAGCTGATGGGTCCATCAGAAAAATACTCTGTCCATGTACTATCCATAAGATCGTTCTTATACACCCCAACCAAAGCCATGCCACCGGTTTCATAATACTCGATGTGCCATCCATGTTTTTTTCCATTGAGGAATTCCGTGTCTGATATGCGGATACCCTGTCGATCCATAATTGATTCCGTCCCCGACTTTAATCCGTCTTGATAGTATGTGACCTTTCCAATGTTCCCATTTGGATGATATATAACCCATTGGTCGGTAGGTTTCCCATTTTCAATAGTGCCTTTTACCAGCAGGTTTTTGTTATCATAATATCCCTTAAAGACTCCATCTTCTATAGTGTCATTATCCTTAAGGAACTGTATGGGATCAAAAGACTGGGCTTTCGTGAAGAGAAGTGATAGAATTAGAAAGGTGAATAACGGGAACCTCATATACTGACTTATGCGCAAAAACCGTGCTTAACAGATAATGGTACTAAGTTGAAAAAACTTTATAACATTTCATTGGCAACGAAAATATTTACAAAAAAGTTACTTATTGAAAATATTCAATTGTATCAAAAAAAAGTTATATTGAGTCTATGTCTTCGCTTGATAATGGAAATTCAGGATTGCACTGGCCTGAAATCCTGAGCCTCGCCGGTCTGAACGTAGCCATTGCCATCAGTTGGATTGCTTATCATGAGTACCAACCTGTACTTATTCGTGAATTTGAGTTTGATAGTTTGTCATCGTTCCTGGTTCTTGCCAAGGCGATTGTCCTTGTACTGATCCCTCCCCTTGCAGGATGGGTAGCGGATATCATTCTTAGAAAAAATGGAAAGTTTTTTACTGTTTTTGCCGTGGGCATAGGATCAACAGCGATGATCTTTATGGCTGTTGCTACAGTTATCGGAGCTGGGCCTCTAAGCGCAATAAGGGGGTTTTTACCAATAATGATCATTTTATGGCTTATTGCAATGAACATCTTCATAAGCCCTGCGAACTCATTGATAGAAACCTTCGGTCCTGCCAAAAAATTACCCATTGTCATGGGAGTTCTGTTTTTAGCCACTGAAATCATTTATGCTCTTGAACCTGTAGTCATTGGGTTGGTTCAGTTCTTTGGGGATACACTCACTTTCATTGTTGGTGCGTTATTGGTGGGTGGTACGGGTTTTCTTTTTCAGAAAGTGTCTGCCAGCGAGGTAACTCAGAGAAAAGAAGAATTGGCACAGTCCAAAGGCGAGTCAGGATCTACCACAGGACTTTTAGCTATCATTTTTATCGGATTAGTTCTCGGGTTGGGAAAAGCCATTGTCATCGAATATTTACCGGGTATGCTTGATTCTTCGTATCAGTCTTCTAATGGAAAATATGTCTCGTTGGGTTTATTAGCTTTTGCGGCCATTTTTGGGTTTGCGGTCAGTAGGGTTATATCCAATATGGATTTGTTAAAAGTGATCATTTTTGGTTTCATCATTATGTTGATTGGTTCTGTAACCATTCTCTTGAAACTGGGATTCACTGTAACGGTGTTGGGTGCGATTTTGACAGCCCTTTCCTTCAGTCTACTGAATATTAGTGGTTTGCCATATGCATTTAAGCACCTTTCATCCAGAAATGTTACTTATGGGGTAGGCATCTATATTGGTGCCAGCGAGCTCTTTAGTGGGCTTTTTGAGAATCTGGGTTTATGATATCCAGAACGGTATGAAGGACAGAAGATGATTTGTCCTCAAGGAGTTGAAGGTCCGAAAGTGGGAATTTCCATGCCACCTTCAAAAATGGATGATTCTTGATGATGTCCTGGATATCTGAGAGGCTGAGTGCGGAGAAAGCTTGATAATTCTCTGACTCGAAGTGATACTCCCATGGGGTACTATGTGTGCACAAAAACACTTCTTCTAATTTCTGAAATCGGTCATGGAGAGCATTTCGATAAGGTTTTGTGGCTTCACCGGACAGATGAAGAATACAACTAATCTCATGTCCCCACCAAACCATAACGCGGTAGCTAAATACGGTCTTTCTGGAAAAGAGTCTGGGATAATCAAGGACAAAATAGGGTAGATCCAAATAGTTTTCACCCTTACTTATTTTCCCCGCTTTCGTTTTTGTACCTGAAGGAAAAGGGAAATGTGAGATTTGGACAATGTGCTTTAAGGCTACCTCTACCTGTGCTAGTTTTCGGATGATCTTGTCGGAAAGTTGTCTTTTTGCCAGTAGAAAATTCTGATCACCAAGTATCTCTAAATCCTGGTGATTGAAATCTACCATCTAATTAGTGCTGACGCCCAAGTAAATCCACTGCCAAATGCAGCCATACAGACAAGATCTCCCTTCTTAATTTTTCCTTCTTTGTAGGCTTCGCTTAAGGCAATTGGAATGGACGCTGCGGTAGTATTTCCAAATCGCTGAATATTATTATGTACCTGATCGTCAGTCAACCCCATTTTTTTCTGAATAAACTGGCTTATTCTCAAATTCGCCTGATGGGGGATAAGTAAACTGATGTCTGATGGTTGGTAGCCATTCGTTTGAAGAGCTTCCATTATTACTTCTGAAAATCGGGTGACAGCATGTTTGAATACAAAATTCCCATTCATATAAGGGTAATAGCTGGTGTCATCCGGATCGTTTTCTTCCATAATTGCATCTACCCATCTTCCCGTTGCTGGTCCGATTAAGGTCAACTCTTCTGCATGTTTACCTTCAGCGTGCAGGTGGGTGGATAGTATACCATGACCTTCATCTGCTCTTTGAAGGACAATTGCACCGGCACCATCTCCAAAAATTACGGATACATTTCTACCCCTGGTTGTTTTCTCTAAACCACCTGAATGATACTCCGACCCAATGATGAGTATGTTTTGGTACATCCCGGTTTTAATGAATTGATCACCGACCGATAGTGCATATACAAAGCCTGAACACTGGTTTCTTACATCCAAGGCCCCTATTTCTTTGATACCTAGTTGGTCCTGAACCTGAACACCCGGGCCTGGAAAGTAATAATCAGGACTTAACGTGGCAAAAATGATAAAGTCAATATCATCTGGGGTGAGGCCAGCATCTTCAATAGCTAAGCGGGCGGCTTTCGTGCCCATGGTGGAGGGCTTGTCATCTGTGGAGGGGTCCACCCAACGCCTCTCGTGGATTCCAGTTCGTTCAACGATCCAATCGTCGCTGGTTTCCATCATCTTTTCAAGGTCCTTATTGGTCACAACATTCTCCGGAACATAATGACCAATTCCTCCAATTTTAGAACTATACATTTTCAATCACTTTTGGGTGTATCCAAAGATAAGTGACGAATTGGATTGAAAAGACCTTTTACTGATCAAAATCAGGGATCCTGGCAATTGAATAAACTAGTTAATTACCCTAATCTCTATTCTTCGATTTAACTCACGGCCATTTTGCTCATCGTCATTTGAAGCGATGGGTTGAGTTTCACCATATCCTTTGGCAATCAACCGATTTTCTGATACACCTGCCTCAACTAACCATTTCTTTACGGCCTCTGCTCTTTTCTGTGAAACCCAGAGATTACTGGTGGATGTTCCCACATTATCCGTGTGACCACCTATCTCAATCTTCAATGATGGATTTGCCTTCAGCTGGTTCTTGACTTTCTCCATGATTGGAACATTTGTTCTCAGGAGGCTTGCTGTGCCAAATCCGAAGTAGATGTTTTCTGACATGAGCTTTCGGCCAAGCTTGTAATTAGCCACCTGCTCTACTTTCTTCGCTTCCTTCTTACTGGTGGCAACTAACTTCGTTCTGCTTGGCTTTAGAGCGACCTTCGTCTCTTCCGGTTCAAGGTTAGATTCTTGTAAAGCTACCGTTGCTTTCTGCTTGGCAGGTTCACTCACAGAAGAGTTCGAAGCCGTTTCCACTACTTCCGGGATATAATTAGCCGGTTTATTGAAAACAAAGTCCTTAATGTAAGTCGTGTTTAAACCGCCAGTTTCATGAATCTCAAACTCCTCAGAAAATAGTACTTCGTGGTTACGAATAATCTCTACGAAGTAGATTTCATCCGCAATAATTTCAGTACCATATCCTCCTGAAGCTGTCAATTCAGACTGGAAATGCTCGTCGGTATATTGTGAAGGTGTGAACCGAATTCGGGCATCGGTAATTGGTGCTTTGGCTGTAGCGTCAAATATCCGACCTTCAATATTGACCTTCTGAATTTCCCAGAAAAAATAGATATCGTAGTCACCCTTAGTATGCAATCGATTAGAACTGAAGTAGCCAGAGTTATTGTTGCTGTTCATTTTAAAATGAATTTCATCGTCGGGTGTGTTAATTGGGAAGCCAAGGTTTTGTGGTTTGGTCCATTGCAGCTTCACTGTGTCAAATGTTGACTTAAACACATCATATCCACCGATGCTGTTATGTCCTGTAGATGAAAAATAAAGTGTTTTTTCATCCGGACTCAAGTAAGGGCTGTCCTCGTCGTCGAGACTATTAATGGCTTCTGCAAAAGGGGCTGGTTTGCTCCACTTACCACTCTGAGCGTCGCGGTAAGACTGATAGAGATCTGTCCCGTTCTTTTTCGTTTTAGTTGCAAAAATGATTCTATCCTCGTGCTCGTTGATGAAAAAGTGAGACTCCAGATGTGTACTTGTAATCTTGCTGTCGAACTCTTGCGGCGCAGTCCATTGATCCCCGGATGGTTCTGAAAAATAAATATCTCCACCTTTTTTCGGACTGAACAAGAATAATTTACCATCCTCATTTACCACTTCAATGTTTGCATGTTGTCTTTTAAATGAACCCAATGCATCTACCTTAGTGATTTCTGACCAGTTTCTGTTGTTACTCTTGCTGTAGTAAATCTGGTAATCCTCGCTTTCTGCCGATCTCGATGATACAAAAAGCAGTTCTCCTGTTTCTTCCGAATAAGCAGGACTTAATTCTGCGCCGGATGTGTTTATACCACCATCGAGTTGGTGTATTTCATAATTATCAGTGTTTTCGAAGAAAGCAAGTTTTTCACGACCATCTTTAAGAAACAATTTACTTTCCTTTGTTATTTCCCTGCTATGGAATTGAGGTAATTTCAGGAATACCTTCCAGGATTCAATCGCCTCTTCATACATGTATTTTCTTACATATATCCTTCCCATCCAATAGTGATAAAACTTATCTTTTTTGCCTTTTGTCTGACCAAAAGCCAATATTTCATTCAGTGATTTTTCTCTGTAGTTAGTTAGAAGCGAACAGATCTCTGCTTTATAATCTGCATCTTCGTAGCTAGGGTTTGCCTGGAGAACTTGCTGGTATCCAAGAAGTGCTTCTTCCAGCCGTTCTTCATAAAATAGTTCTTCTGCTTCCAGGAATAACTTATCAACTTTTTGTGCATCGACCTGAAAAGCAAGAGTGAAAATTAGCAAGACGCTAATTCCAAACGTTTTGTTAGCATATTTCATGGGTGACATCAGTCTTAATTAGGTGAATCAATTAATGATGCTAAGTAAAAGAATTAGGATCAATTCTTCTTTAAGTGAAGCTAGCAAATATGTTTATTGTCAGCTACTTAGCCCTATTTGGCAGATTTTTTGACACGTAATTGGGGCTATCCGTCAAAATTTCGAAGGAAACACGACGATTTAGCTCTCTTCCTTCTTTTTCATCATCATTGGTTGCCAGGGGATTTTCTTCACCATAATACCGAATTATGAGCTTAGCGGCATCAATACCCTGATCTAAGAACCATTGTGCTACCTCTTGAGAACGTCGCTGGGAAACCTCCAGGTTAACGTCTGTGGAACCCGAGTTGTCTGTGTACCCTGAAATAATTAGTGTTAAGTTAGGTTGACTGTTGATTATGGAAAGTACGGTCTGCAGTTGAGGGACCATACTATTATCTATTTCCCAGCTTCCGTATTCAAAGTATAACACTGGTAGTCTTGACGGTTTTAATAGGCTGGTTATTGGTTTTTTGGTAACAGTCGGAGTCGCTTTTTTCTCTTGCACTTTAGGCATTTCGGTATTTATCGAAACTTCCATTGGCAACTGGACCCTGTAGTTTTTAATGTGTGTTAGTTGGATGTCTTCCGGTTTTTGAAGATCCATTTGATCTTCCAGGAGGGAAATGCCATTCTGAGATATCTCGACTTTGTAGGTGTCGTTACCCAGTACCTGCAGTTCATATGAACCCTGTTCATCCGTCTTTAATTGGAAGTTGTTTTTATATTTTGATCCGAAATACTGAAGATTCGCATTTTGAATGGGCTTACCGGAAGCTGAGGCGATTACTCTACCTTTAATGGTGAGCATCTCCACTTTTTCAAAGTAGTAAATGTCAAATGAGCCTTTGGTTCCAACGCGATCGGAGCTCAGAAATCCATGCGTTCCATCCGGGTTAATTTTAAAATTCACTTCATCGTCAGGAGTATTGATTGGGTAACCTAGCGGAACCGGATCTGACCATTCACCGGACTCTTCGTCGAGAGTGGTCATGAAAATATCCATACCACCAAGTGATTCCGGCCGATCAGAACTGAAATAGAGTGTTTTTTCGTCAGGCGACAAATACGGGCTGTCCTCGTCGTATTCTGAATTTATATTTGCCGCAAAAGGGGCTGCTTTACTCCATTCACCGGTATTGGGATCCATAAATACCTCATATAAGTCAAGCCCACTAGTTCGACTGTTTTCATCTGTGCCGAAAATAATTCGATCCTCGTGCTCATTGATGTAGAAATGAGATCGTACTTCATGACCATCCAGGTGGGTGTCGAATGCTTTTGGTTTGTTCCATACTCCGTTGACCTCATCGGAGAAGACTAGCGGATTCTTTTTTGAAGCATCGAAAAGAAAAAGCCGTCCGTCTTCATCCACCACTTCAATATTTGGTGCTAGAGGATGAAGAGTACCTAATTCCTTCAATAAGGTGGGTTCCATCCAATCGTCTTCCGTCTGTTTCGCATGATAAATTCTGAAAAACTCAAAATCTGTATTTCTGTCAGAGGAGAATATCATCTCTTTATCGCGTGAATTGTAAACCGGCGATAGATCCGAAGCCTCTGAATTAATATTATGTCCCATGTGCATAACGTTGAATTGAGGCGGTTGTGAGAAAATATTTTGTAAGTCTTCCGCTCGTTGAATTCGATTTTCGATATCGACCACCATATCTTCACTCAGCTCAATATCCTCGTCTAGAAAATCTTTCCAGCTATTGACGGCATCTTGAAAATGGTAGCGTGCCATATACGCTCGCCCTAACCAATAGCTATAATAGGAATCTTGCACCCTGGATCTGAGATACAATAACCTATCCATGGATCTTTCGCGCTTATCTGTGAGTAGAATGCATATCTCACGTTTATATTCTGCATCACCAAAAGTTGGATCTTCGTTGAATACCATTTCATACCCATAAAGAGCTTCTTGAAATAGCCCTCTTTCAAAGAGAATTTCTGATGACTTGTAGGTCTTTTGGATGCTTTGGGCAGTCGCTCCGATACCCAGTACCAATACTGTGATTAAAAGTGTTCCTAACCGTTTCATTTTTATTCTGTTCTGTATGAGCGGGTTATAATTCATGCTGACAAAACTTCAGACAAATAAAAAATCCCCGAAATAATCGGGGATTAGCATGAGAATTTTTGGAAGAGCCAGAAGTATTGGCGGTGAAGAGGAAGAGGCTAGTTCACAACTTTGATTTCTATTCGGCGATTGAGTTCATTGCAGAACTCTTCTCTTGGACCGGCTATTGGCTTTGAATTACCATAGCCTTTAACAATCATTCTGTCGGCATCAATACCTTTTCTTGAAAGCCAGCCTTTAACCGCGAGTGCTCGGTTGTAACTCATAGCCTTTTCAATTTTTTCATTTCCGGTGTTATCCATATGACCACCGATTTCGACTATGACTGAGGAGTTGGCTGAAAGAATACGGTAGATATCTTCCATGATTACATTAGAGGATTGCCGTAAAGCAGCGGTTCCAGTCTTAAAATAGATCTTCGACGATAGCTCCAGTTGATTGTTAACCATCGTGATATTTGCTTCTTTCTCCGCAACAGGATCTGTAAGAGAAAAGCTTCCATTATCCGCTAATGTCTCGGAAGAAACAGTTCCTAGCAGGATCAGTGAAAAAAATGTGGCGAAAGATTTTTTGGCGAGATTCATGGGTGACATGGTTATGGTTTTACATTTGATTATTGTCAATCACTGATGCTAAGTAACGAGAGGACTTTATCATGGCAAAACCTGCTTCCCACGTTTGGCTAATTATGTCAAAGGGTTGATCCTTTTTGGCAGGATTTTTAGTTCCCGGAAAAGCGATTTAGGCGCTGAATGGGTAAAATGATGTAGTGACTACGGATAAAACGAGTTGAATGGATCAGTTCACCAACCGCACTTCAATCCTTCGATTTAGTTCTCTTCCATCTTCTTCATCATCGTTGGAAGCCAGAGGTTGGGATTCTCCGTACGCTCGAATGTATAACCTGTTGTCGGCAATTCCCTTTCTTATGAGCCAGCCTTTCACTGCAAGAGCCCGGTTTTGAGAAATTACCATATTGGTCTGTTCAGTTCCAATGTTGTCAGTATGACCGCCAATCTCCACCGTCATTTGTGGATTACCGTTGAGAACCCGATAGATTTCTTCCAAAACTGGGGTTGCTGATTGCATCAGACCGGCAGTTCCAAAGAGGAAATAAATATTCTTTGTAAGTACCTTTTTTCCTACTCGGTAATTGACCGGTTGCTGGAAGTTTGATTTGGTAGGTGCTGGGCCAGAACCAGAAATCTCCACGTCATTGAATCTTGGTCCTTCAATAGAGGCTACTGATTGTGTTCTGGATTGAGTGGAGGGTCTTGATGGTGGCTTACGCGCTTGGGTTGCGGCAACAGCTTCCTGTGCTGGTTTTGTTTCTGCTGGTTTTTCTTCTTCTTCTATGTCAACCAGAAAGTCTTTGATGTACACAGTGCTGATATCAGTATCCTTAGCGATATTGAAGCGATCGGAGAGGATGGTTTCTCCATTTCTTACGATCTCTACATCATACGTTTGATTAGCAATGATCTCATTTGCATACTTCCCTTCAGAATTGACATCAGATGAAAATTGAGCATCGATGTTTCTAGCGGTGAATGTGATAGAGGCGTTTGGTACAGGATTTCTGGATCCCATGGCTAATACACGTCCTTCCATTTCCATTTTTTCAATCCTGGAGAAGTAGAAAATGTCAAATTCACCGTTGGTGTAAAGTCGGTTAGAGCTAAAAAAACCAGTTTTCCCATCTGGGTTTATTTTAAAGTTCAGTTCGTCATCTGGTGAATTGATGGGATGTCCTAAGCTTACCGGAGTACTCCAAAGTCCCGTTTTGTCGTTGTAGGTGCTCATAAATACATCGTAACCACCAATACTACCATGTCCATTGGAACTGAAGTAGAGTGTTTTCTCATCGGGGGTTAAATAAGGACTATCCTCATTCATTTGAGAATTGATAGCATCGTTGAATGGTGCGGGTTTACTCCATTCACCTGTGTTAGCATCTCTGAAGATCTCGTATAGGTCAAGACCACGGCCCTTAGTCTCTGTGGCGTAGATGATTCGATCTTCGTGTTCATTGATGAAGAAGTGCGATCCCATTTCTCTCGCTGATAATTTGGCATCAAACTCGATGGGTGCTGCCCAGCTGTCTCCTTGACTTTCGGAATAAAACAGATTTCCTTTTCCTGCTGCTCTGAAGAAAAACAAACGTCCATCTTCATTTACAACTTCTATATTGGGCGCGCTTGAACCCAGTGTTCCAAGTGAAACAATTTCAGTTGTAGAGCCCCATCCGTCATCTCCTTCAGTAGCCTTGAAAACTTTGAATCCCTCGCCACTGGTTCCTCGTGAAGAGGTAAAAATTAACTCGTTCTTTCTAGCGTTATAAACTGGAGATAATTCCGAATCAGATGAGTTTACACTTGTACCCAGTTGCGTTATTTGATATTCCTCCTCAGATTCCAGGAATTCCATTTTCTTTTCCGTACTTGCTATGAGTCGAGTCAATTCCGCCTCCATTTCGGGGGATGAATCTATGGCATTTGCGGTAAACTCGTCCCATGCTGCCCGGGCATCGGTGTACATGTAACGATAGGCATAAATTCTCCCCATCCAATAATTGTAGAAAGGATCCTGGCTTCCGAAAGAGCTTTGATACGATTGAATTTTGTCCAGTGGCCGATCTCGGTCGCCAGTGAGGAGATAGCAAATTTCAACCTTGTATTGCACGTCTTGATAATCAGATTGCCTGTCAATAATCTGCTCATATCCATAAAGGGCATCTTCAAACTCATCGGAGTAAAAGAGTAGTTCCGCCGTCTCGTAGAGCTTTTTGACATTCTGTGCCTGGAGATTAAAGCACAGTACAGCCAACAAGACCATTAGTAATGTTCTTTGTCGATTCAAAACTTCTTTCTTTTATAGGCGGTTGGCGTGTCAAATATAATTTTTCTAAGTCAAGGATTCATATTTGACGCGAAAAAGACACATATAGTTGTAAGAAAGTTTGTTAGAGTGAGTGGATTAAACTATCCGAATAAGGTGTAATTGCCGTGTTGATCTGTTGGTTTTATTGGTCGAATGAGATTTGGGTCATCAACATTTGGATTCTGAATTGCAGGGGATACCGGGTGGATCGAAAAGCCCTGCGGGAAACTATCCGTGTAGTGCATGGCTAATTCCTCTGGAGTCACTTCAGCATTTAACCATAATTTTCCATCGTCTTTTCCCAGTATTAGCGGCACATCCTCTTGATAGGTTGCGAGTCCTGATGGGGACCCCGTTGTGATCATTTGGAAAGTATTGTGATTTTGTCCCTCCATTGATTCATAATTTTCCCAGATTCCGGCGATGACAAAGGGTTCATGGTTTGGATAATGAACATAGTAGGGGCTAACATTTTTTTTAGAAATTGGCTTCCATAAATAAAAACCTGTAGCGTAAATCAGGCATCGGTTGACTTTCAGTTGCTTGACAATAGATGGTTTACTGAGTGTTTGTTGGAAATCTGAATTAAAAAGTCGTGTACTCAGTCGCTTATTGTTTGAGAAAGCCGCGATCAGGCCCCAGTGGAAAAGTTGGATCTTCCCAGGTTCACTTAAGGTGGTTATTGGTAATGAATGAGTGGGAGCGCAATTGTACTTTGGAGGTAAATCCACCTCGGTGCTGATATTGTAGTGAGCAGCGAGTTTTTTTGAATCACTATGAATTGCGTACCGGTCTACCATTAAACAAAAATACCGTTTAGTTTCAGATTAAGCGTTCCAAGTATGCACTGGCATATTTTTCACCCCAATTACTCGTGGAATTGCGTTCAGGAAAACCACAATGCCCACCCTGATCCGGTGTTTCGATAGTTACCAACTTATTTTCCGGAATCATCCTGGGATTCAGACTTTTCTCTGTTAACAATGGATCATTAAGTGGGTTTAAAATAAGAGTAGGAACAGTAATGGTGTGAATAAACTGCGATGAACTGCACTTATCATAATAGTCTTGAGCATCTCTAAATCCATGTATTGGTGCAGTGAACTTATCATCCATTTCGTAAAGAGTCTGTATTCTTTCCAATTCGTCAAGGTCGATTTTATCTGGAAACTGGCTGTGTTTCACTTTGATTTTCTTTTTCAAAGAACGGAGAAAACGCATTTCATACAGACGATTCCAACCTTTTGATAAGTTTAAACTACCGGATAGAAGGTCTAGTGGAGCACATATTGCTGTCCCACCCTTCACTTTTTTATCAAGATTACCTTCACCGAGAAATTTGAGCGTAAGGTTACCTCCAAGGCTAAAACCAATTAAAAAAATATTAGAATAGTTACCTGACACTTCATTAATTAATGCTCTTAAATCATAAGTTGCTCCGCTATGATACATGATCAGTTTACGATTCATTTCAGCACTACAGCTTCGGAAGTTCCACGCAACCACATCGAAATCTCTACGAATCAATTCACGCATCATGCCCACGACATAGGGTCTCTCGCTGTTTCCTTCCAGTCCATGACTAATGATAACCAGATTTTCACTTGACTGGGGTGTCATGTCATAATCTATGAAATCTCCATCTTCAGTTTCCATTCGAAACCTTTTTACCGTAGGATATTCCAACTTTCGAAAAAAGGCTGGATATATCGTCTGCAGATGACCCGTGTATAATGGAAAAGGAGGTCGATAGGCTATTCCGGAATTTTTGGTCATGTTTAACCGTTTCTAAGTGTTGAGAATAAAATCAACTTTCGAACTTGGTAAAAATAGCGGTTGATTTAACTTTGAAATTCGCTTTTACAAAATATTAGAAGAAAAGATGGCGGAAGTAATTAAAATGCCCAAGATGAGTGACACCATGGAAGAAGGTGTTATTGCCTCATGGTTAAAGAAAGAAGGAGATGAGGTAAGCTCTGGGGATATCCTGGCCGAAGTGGAAACGGACAAAGCTACTATGGAGCTGGAATCTTATAACGACGGCACCTTACTGTATGTAGGTGTTAAAGAGAAAGATGCAGTGCCTGTAGATGGAGTTATTGCGATTATCGGCGAGAAGGGTGAAGATATTTCCGACTTGTTGAAGTCAATTGAATCTGGAAGTGGGGAAGCTGCTCCTGCTCCTTCTGCGGAGACAGAAACTCCTACATCAGCACCCGCTGCGGAAGCGGTGGATACTTCTAACATCAATGCTACTGTCATTCGAATGCCTAAAATGAGTGACACTATGGAAGAAGGTGTCATTGCGTCCTGGCAGAAGAAGGTAGGTGATGAAGTTTCTTCCGGGGATATTCTTGCCGAGGTGGAAACAGATAAGGCTACCATGGAATTGGAATCATACGATGACGGGGTATTGCTGTACACAGCAGTAGAAGCCGGCAACGGTGTACCTGTTGATGGTGTGATTGCAATCATTGGTGAAAAAGGAGCTGATTTTGAAACGTTGTTAAAAGCAGAACAAAATGGAGAAGCCTCTAAGCCTGTTTCGGAACCGGCTCCAGAGTCTCCCGCACCAGCACCTGTAGTAACGTCAGCTGCACCTGCAGCTACGCCAGCACCCCTCACACAACCCGTTGCCGTAACTACTTCTTCCAATGGAAGAGTAAAAGCCTCACCTCTCGCGAAGAAGCTTGCAACGGAGAAAGGCATTGATCTTTCTATGGTTCAAGGATCGGGAGATGGAGGAAGGATTGTCAAGAGAGATATTGAAAACTTTGTTCCACCTGCAGTTGCACCTGCTCAACCATCTGCTCCGGCAGAAAAAGCAGCTCCTTCTTACGTGTTGCCATCAGTAGTAGGTGAAGAAAGAGATGAAGACGTTCCATTATCACAGATGAGGAAGGCGATAGCCAGAAGGTTATCAGAAAGCAAGTTTACGGCACCTCATTTCTATGTGACCATGGAGATCAACATGGACAAGGCGATTGCGGCTCGAAAGAGCATGAACGAGATCAGCCCTGTTAAGATCTCCTTTAATGATTTTGTATTGAAAGGAGTAGCGGCTGCGTTGAGACAACATCCAGATGTAAATGTTACCTGGGCGGAGGATAAGCTATTCAGACATCAGCATATTCATATAGGAGTTGCAGTTGCAATAGCTGACGGTCTAATCGTGCCTGTGGTTCGTTTCGCTGATAATAAGTCAATGGCTCATATTTCGGCGGAGGTTAAAGAATTGGCACAAAAGGCTCATGACAAAAAGCTTCAGCCGGAGGAATTTTCCGGAAACACCTTTACCGTTTCCAACCTTGGCATGTTTGGGGTTGAGGAATTCACGGCGATCATTAATCCACCAGATGCCTGTATCCTGGCAGTAGGAGGTATAAAAGAAACTGTTGTAGTGAAAAACGGTGAAATGAAGCCCGGAAACTTAATGAAAGTGACCTTATCCAGTGATCACAGGGCCGTCGATGGCGCAGTTGGAGCTGCCTTCCTCAAGACGCTGAAAGAACTTCTTGAAGATCCTGTTAGGCTATTGATATAGGATAATATTGGTTCAGAGTTCTTAGTTCTGGGTTTTTTCTGATTGTAAATCCTTTGGCTAAGCAGAACCCTGCCTCCGGCAGGCGAGCTTGTTTCAGTATCTCAGTTAGAGTTCGTAGTTCGCAGTTCCGGGTTTTTCTGTTTGCAGATCCTCAGAATCTCAGAACTCCGCAACTCAGAACTAGGAACCCAAAACCCAAAACCCAAAACCTCAAACCCAAACTGATTAACCCAGAACTCTAAAAACCCATTTGTCATGCTGAACCTGCCTCCTTCAGGCGAGCTGGTTTCAGTATCTCAGTTAGAGTTCGTAGTTCGCAGTTCCGGGTCTCTTCCTGATAGTATTCACTTTTTGGATTTCAAAAACTCAGAACCCAGAACCTAAAACACAAAACCCAGAACTGTGGAACCTATAACCCAGAACTGTGGAACCTAAAACCCAGAACTGTGGAACCCAAAACCCAAAACTGATTAACTCAGAACTAAGAACCTCCTTAACTCCAAACCCTGAACTCTAGTACAACTCCTCCACATTCTCGGGTGGGCGACCAATCACCGCTTTCTTATTACGGATGACAATAGGTCGTTCAATAAGAATCGGGTGGTCGACCATCGCCTGGATCCAATCCTCATCAGACAAGGTTTTTCCTTTATAGTTCTCTTTAAAAATCTTCTCGTTTTTACGGATGAGCTCTTCAGGTTTGATACCTAATAGCCCAACAATCTCCTCCAATTTCTTTTGATCGGGACAGGATTTGAGGTATTCGACAACGGTAACATTGTTTTCATGTTCGTGAACCAGTTTCAGTGCTTCGCGGCTCTTTCCGCAACAGGGGTTATGGTATATGGTGGTCATTTCTGTAGTTCTCAGTATTTAAGTTTTTTGTAAACTGATAAAGTTCTTAGTTCAAGGTTTAGAGTTCTTGGTTTGTTCAGATTTACTTGGTTTTGAATTTGCTGCCTTTGTAATTCGAATTCTTAAGATGTTTCATAAAGCTACCAACCATTCTTGAAATCTCCTCCGTGGATTCTTCCAGGTTCGAGAATTCATGCTCAGTGATGTAGTTTCTATCAAGTGCTCTATATAGTTGTGATTTAACTTCACTTGCAGAGGCTTTTGCTATCGATAAAAAGTACAAAAATTCCTTGTTACCCCCTCTTGCAAATCATTCGGCCACATTGTCCATTATCGAAGCAGATGATCGGTTTAGTTGATCCTTTAGCCGACTGTCTTCGATATTGTTATTGCTAATTATCGTTCGAAACAACTCTTTCGCCAAAACCCTCGATTCCTGCCAGACCCTTAGATCTTCGAACTTGGTTACCGTGCCCATTATAATACCGTTTTTTGTAAAAATAGCACGAAAAACGTTTTTGGAAATAGGAACCCAAAACCATAAAACCCAAAACCCAGAACCTCGGAAACCCAAACTCGGCACCCTCAACTCAAAACCCTGAACCCTCAACTCAAAACCCAGAACCCCAAAACCCAAAACCCAAAACCCATAACTCAAAACCCGGAACCCAAAACCCCTACACCACCTCAACTATATGGTTATGATTCGTGTAGATACAAATATCAGCAGCAATGGTCAAACCCTCTTTCACCATATCCTCGGCACTCAGGTGGCCTGCGTGTTTTTTTAGTGCCAGTGCGGCTGACTTAGCATATTGGCTACCACTTCCGATGGAAGCAACATCTTCATCCGGTTCCAGTACATCACCAGTACCAGAGATGATCAGCATTTCATTTTTATCGGCCACGATCATCATCGCTTCCAGCTGACGGAGATATTTATCCATTCGCCAATCCTTTGCCAGCTCGACAGCTGCCCTTTTCAGGTTACCGGTGTAGGTACTCAATTTTTCGTCGAAACGGTCCAGAAGTGTAAAAGCATCGGCAGTTGAACCGGCAAAACCTGTCACAATTTTACCATCTGCCAGTTTTCTTATTTTTCTAACATGGCTTTTAGCCACGGTGTTGCCCATGGTTGCCTGACCGTCTGCACCTATAGCAATTTTCCCATCGTGCTTCACAGCCAGTACAGTAGTAGCATGTATTTGTGGAATACTCATTCTTTTAATAGAAATTTCATTCAATATAACAATTACAATACCAGAGGAGACAGTCTGACGTAATGTCACACTAAGGGATCCTTTTACTGGTTCAGGTTCATCGGATCTAATGCATTCACGGGATTAATAGAAAGAAAGGCTATTTAGTTGATAACGAGATCTTCAAAATTCCCATTTTCCCAATGTCTTTGCAAATCCTTCAAAAACACTCATCTTTGTTTTCGTTTTAGTAAGGACAGGAAAAAATAAATGAATCAGACCGTAGTGTGGTGGACCATGATTCTCATGGTGGTCCTTTCCTCTTGCATCCCCAATAAAAAGGTCATCTACCTACAGGAAAAAGAAGGAAATGAAGTAGTCGTAGATTCCTTGTTTGCCGACAACCCTGGAGAGTATCAACTGCAAATCGGGGATATCATCAATATTGAGGTAAGATCTTCCGATCCTACTGTGGCCGATGTATTTAAGCCAGCAGTAAATCCAGGAAATATTGGACAACTAGCCATGTCTTCGGCAGACATCAACTACCTGACGGGATTTACAGTGGATAACAATGGACAAATAGAGCTACCACTGATCGGGTATGTTCCAATGGAAGGACTTACCTTAAAACAGGCCAAAGACACAATAGAAATAGAGGTTAAAAAATACATTCTGGATGCCTTTGTGGCGGTAAGATTTGGGGGTATCCGATACTCCGCTCTTGGAGAATTTAACCGCCCGGGAAGATACAGTGTCTTGCAGACTCAGTTGACCATTTTTGAAGCCATTGCCAATGCGGGTGATCTTTCAGTTGTAGCAAATCGAGAAGGAGCAATTATTATACGCCAATATCCTGAAGGACAACGGTTACATCGAGTGGATTTAACAGATAGAAATCTGGTGAAGAGCCCCTTTTACTATATACAACCCAACGACCAGCTTTATGTCGAACCGCTGAAGGTGAGAGAGCTTGGTGGTGGAGTAGGAGTGACTGGCTTTCAAACCTTCGCACAGACACTATCTGTAGTTTCATCAGTCCTTCTGATAGTAGTGGGTTTAAGTAGCTTAGGCTTATAGTCAATGTCCGAGAAGAAATACTCTGAAACAAAACCAGTCTTCATCGAGGAGGAATCCTTCGATCTGAGAGGTTATTTATTTAAACTTTTGGTCCACTGGAGATGGTTTGTAGTCTCCTTTATTGTTTGTCTTACCGCTGTTTTTTTATTCAACAGATACAGCACACCTCTGTATCCTGTTAAAGCTACATTATTAATCAAGGACGAAGAAAATGCAATGAGCGCAGCCATCCTGGAAGAACTAGACTTCATGGGAGGGAGTGTTAACATTGAGAATGAGATCGGTATTCTTGGTTCCTATCAGCTGATTGGACAGGTGATTGATTCGTTAAACTTCCATGTGAGTTACACTCGAATCGGTCGAGTTCGTGACGTGGAGTTGTATGGAGAAGGTTTGCCTATCACTTTCGAAATCTTGTCCGATAATGGTTTGCCTTCTGGCCAGACGTATAGACTTGATTTTGAGAGTAAGGATCAATATCAGCTTTCGTTAGTTAATCCCCCGGATTCGGTTCAATTCAAGGATGAAGTTTTCAGTTTTGGTCAGGAGGTTGTTGTTGGAGATTTTCGATTTCGGGTCAATAAGAACTTCAGCGAATTTGAGGAGGTTGGTTCAAAACCTGTCGACATCACACTCCACGATCGCGAAGAACTGGCAAAGGAAATTAGGGAACAACTTCTGATTCGGCCCATAAATAGAGATGCGTCAATCTTGGAGGTATCTCTAGAAAGTCCTACCCCCGAAAAGGCCACAGATTTTATAAACACATTATTCTATTTCTATATCAAAAGAGAACTTGACCAGAAGAATGAGGCTGCAACAAGATCTATTGAATTCATCGATGACCAATTGGTCGGAATCCAAGATTCATTATATCAGGCGGAAAGCATCTTGGAGACTTTTAAGTCAAGCAATAGGGTAGTAAATATTAGCCAGGAAGGAATGGCAGTGTATACACGTCTTCAAGAGCTGGAAAGGGAAGCGGCTAACCTGAGTATGCAAATTGGTTATTACAATTATCTCATCGAATATCTAGAACAGCAGGATATAACAAATGTAGTAAGCCCCACTACAGCAGGGATTGACGACGTATCGCTAAATAGTATGGTGTTGAAATTGAATGAGCTAGTCAATCAGTTGATTCAGGCTGAAGCCAGTGCATCTGAGATCAACCCTAGAGTGATGACCCTTCAAAATCAAATTAAGGCCAGTATAAAGAGCATCCGGGAAAGCGTAATCAACCTTAAAAGAACTTCAGAGATTGCATTAAACGACCTTGAAATTCGCATACAAAATACTGAGCGGGAGCTGAGCCAACTACCTGGAAACGAAAGAGCACTTGTAAACATTCAACGTAAATACAGCCACAGTGAGGATCTGTATGTTTTTCTGTTACAGCAAAAAGCAGAAGCTGGAATTGTCAGAGCAAGTAATGTGCCTACCACAAGAATAGTGGATGAGGCTATTTCCTTTGAGCAAGTGTTTCCAAAGAAAGTTTTTAATTATCTGGTTGGGTTCTTCATGGGATTACTGTTCCCAGTCTTTCTCATCGGGATAAAGGAATATTTCACATACTCAATTCAAAGTCTCAATGAGATTGAGAGGAAAACCAATCTTCCAATACTTGCCTCTATTGCCTACAGCCATCACGGTACCGAACTGGTACTTGACAGGTATCCCCGTTCCCTCGTATCTGAAAGCTTTCGTAAAATGAGAGCAGGTCTGAAGTTTCTAAATCCTGAGGGTACCGGTTGCATTATGTTTACGTCCTTTCTTTCAGGGGATGGTAAAACCTTTTCAGCGATCAATACAGCAGTAATGATGGCGAAGGCCGGATCAAAAACTGTTTTGGTAGGACTGGATTTAAGACAACCCAAGATTTACGAGACCCTTGGTCTTCCCAATGATCAGGGAATTAGTAATGTGCTAATCGGTGAGAAGAAAATAAACGAGGTTGTCCAAAAAACTAATATTGAACGATTGGATTTTGTTAGTTCGGGACATATTCCTCCCAATCCAAATGAACTAATCTTAAGGGGTAATATTGGCAAGGTTCTCGAAAGTCTTAAGTCAAAATACGACATGGTGGTTATTGACACTCCACCAATCGGTTTAGTTTCTGACGCTTTAGAAATTGGCAAGTATGCTGATACCAACCTATTTGTCGTGAGGCATCAGGTAACACCTAAGCATGGACTGGAATTTCTGAATGATATATATGAGAAGGAACTACTATCTAACGTTGGGTTGATCTTTAACGGAATAGATTTCAGGAAATTTTCTAACAATTATGGGAGAAACTATGGGTATGGTTACTCCTACGGATACGCGAAGAACAATAATGCGTATTATGAGTAGAAAAACCTTTGCAAATGAATTACTGAGAAAATCGTTTTTATCCTTATTCCTGCGAGGACTTGGTTTCATAGTCTATTATCTATTTTGGTGGTATTGTATAAACAACCGCGGGTATGATGAATGGGGTAATTTCATCTTCCTTTACACCGTACTACAAGTACAGTTGCTTCTGGCGAATTTTAGCTCGGATAATTATCTGGTTTCTATTGTTTCCAGCAGCGATAATTTTGATAATGAGCGGGCTAAGATCTATTCTTTTGTCTTAGTCAATTCTCTGATCGTCAGCATCGTCCTGGTCATTTTAGATTTTACCTTTTCCTACATAGGAGGCTTATGGCTTATAATGATAATCGCATCACTGGCAATTAATCATATTAAAGTATTAGCAGGAAGTTTTCGAGCCCAAAGGAGGATTGCCTTCTATTCAATCATGGAATCCCTAGGAAGATTTTTTCCAGCATTGATTTTAATAGTTCTGGCGGATCAGGTATTTCAAATTCAAGTTCAGCTTATTCAAGCATTAGCCGTCGGGTTAATTCTGGTTTTTTTGTTGACAATCCCTCAAGCACCGGCAATAACAAGAATAATTTCCAATGTACGAAACTGGTTTAATGTGATAAAAAAGTCCATTGACTTCATGGTATTGAATGCGGCAAATCAACTTTTTCTGCTGATTACAATTTTGGTTGGTCAGTATTTCTTATCTGCGGAAGGTTTAGGAGTATTTGATAGCTTGAATAAGATCCTGGGTATTGGAGTCTTATCAATTTTTGCTGTGAATAGCATAGGAGGTCCCAGGTATGCGAACTTCAAGAAAACCAATGATTTTGAAAGATTGCGGACAGACCTTAAAACGTTGAATAATTTAAATGCTATTATCACAATTCCGGTTCTTTTATTGATCGTATTTTTCTATGTAGATGTTCTTGCCTTCCTTAACCTTGAAAACACTACAGGCAATAGACTTGTTCTTTTTGCACTGGCAGCCGCACAAATAGTCAATGGATTAACAGGCTCTACTGGTCAAGCTTTACAAATGATCGGTTATGAAAGGTCTCTTGCTAGGTATTATTCTGCAACCCTCGTGGTGTACTTTCTAATACTCCTTTGGCTAACTTCGAGCTTAGGTTTTGTTGGATTAGTAATGGCATATTCCATAGCCACCGTATTAAAGAACATGATTTCCGTATTCCTAATATGGAGTAAGGTTAAGCTGATTGGTATTGCTTTTGTAAGATGAGATTTCTAATCTACAGATTTACAAACCTCTTACCCAATACAAGATATTGGAGTAAACTGCGGGTACTCCTATTGAAGTTGATTGGTCTTGACATAGATATTTCGTCTATAATTCATGGCCCCATTGAAATCATGCCACTGAAGAATATTTCAAATATTAAAGTGGGAAAGAAGTGCGTTATTAATACCGGTATTAGAATAGCAGTCCCGTTCGGAGCCAAGGTATCTTTTGGAGACTATTGTTTAGTCGGCTCCAGGAGCCATTTTGAAACGGCCATGCATGGCATTCATCCAGATAAAAGGAGAGAGGTGGTCGTGAAAGACATCAATATCAAAGACAATGTTTACATTGGAGTGAAGGTGATTGTTCTTCAGGGTGTTACTATAGAGAAGAACTCGTTAATTGCTGCAGGATCGGTTGTGACCAAAAGTTTTGAAAGCAATTCCTTTATTGCGGGTTCTCCAGCGAAAGTGAAAAAAGTGATTGAGGATTCATAATTATCCCATTATGAGCTCTACAAAATCAATCTTTAACCTCGCACATTACTTCACTTTTTATTTCATAATGGTGTCCTTTCCATTGCAATGGATCTCCCTGTCAAATGTTGGTGGGTTTACCTTAAAGTATGTTCACCTTTCTTTTGTAATTATGATCCTATTTCTGGCAAGAATGAGGTATACCAGAAGGTTAATAAACATTCTTTATCATAATCGTCTCTTGGTGGGTAGTTATTTCCTTCTTTTAACGGTTATGGTTTTATCGTTAGTAATTAACTCCAATAATATCAGTGTCGGGTCTAATTACCTCCTAAAAAACCTTACGTACTTCATCTACTTCATTCTGTTTTTAGCTCATCTGAGCTACTTCATTGAAATTTCTGATTTTAAAAAGCACTTTGTCCTAGCAGGACTTGCCACAATTCTTGTTTTTTTCGGGGTATCATACTTGTCTTTTAGCTCAATGGGTAGAAATTTTTTATTTGAGCTTTATAGCGGACTAGTTGCAGGAGATGGCTTAAAAATTCGATATGACATTTTCGTTTCGCTTTTCAACTCAGGGACAGAGAGAACGGAGTTACGGTCAAGTTTGAGGAATACTCTTATTGGAGCATTTATCCTCATCCATTTCACCTCCATCATGGGTTTTTTCTGTCGAAGTAAGGTATTGACTGCAGTTGGTATTTTTAATTTTTTAGTATCTCTTTTTTTAATTATTGCTAGTGTTTCGAGGTCAAATTTATTGGCGATGGTCATTGGATATATACTCGCTTTTTCGCTTTCAAGACCAAAATTTTCTGCACTAAAGTCTTACCACATTTCATCATTTTCATTACTTCTCATTCTTGTTTTACCATTTAGTTTGGAGTTAGTTGAGAGGGCATCCAATGCTCTGGGTCTTATTTTTTCAAGATTAAGTGAGTTGCAATACGATGCGAGGTGGGAAATCAACAAGGAAAGCATCCATGGTTTTGCTACTAATATTTTCATAGGTAATGGACCAGGAGCTACGCTTAGTGATGGACATCAATTGCATAACTTAATTTTAGGATCGGCCTATCAAGGAGGAGTACTTGGTTTGGTATTTAGTGTGGTATTCTACCTCTCCATATTGCGTTTAATATCCAGAGTTAAGGATTTAGCTAAAGTTGAGATGGTGTATTCTTTTATTTTTGGCCTTTTGGCACTTGTCTCACTCAGAGCAATGATTGCCGGAAATGCAGGTTCATTCACCTTGATAGAATGGTATTGTCTCAGCATCATAATTACATTTTGCTACAATTTTAATTCCGGTAAAATTTTTAGTAGATACAGACCGCTAACAATACGTTGAAATCTCTTCTTAGGAAATTAAATATGAGGCTCAGTCAATGGGCCAACAGAAGTCGATATACACAGGAATTATATCTTCAGCTCACAACTATAATAAGACCGTTCTTCTTCTTTAATGAAATTCTACTGTCTAAGGGAATAGTCACGAGCAAGGGGAGAGATAGTAGCATCCTTTTACTGACAACCTTCAAATGTGGATCGACCTATACAAAAAGTATTCTGCACCAGTTATTATCAAGTAAAGGGAATTACAAGACAATAAATTACAGCACTTACTATCCTTATTTTAAGCGTCAGAAGCTTTTTGCTGATAGCAGGATTGTAAAGTCAATTCATCCAAGCAAAGGATATTTTTTTGGCGCTTACAAGGAACCACTCAATCTGCCGAATTCTGAAGATTATAAAATACTCTTGTCACTAAGAGACCCAAGAGACGTTTTAACTTCCCATTACTTTTCAACAGTATTTAGTCATCCTCCAACCAATCGAAAACTTCTCGAGGAAAGGGAATTGTACCAGTCATTTTCAATCGATGAGTTTGTTCTGCACCGGGCAAATGATTTAAATAAGACTTACACCTCGTACCAAGAGTATTTGGGTAATACTAATGTCCTTCACCTTAAATACGAGGACATGATTAGTGACTTCGAATATTGGTTGTCATCAATTTATAATTTTCTTCAGCTAAAGAAGGATGATCAATTTGCTGACCTATTGGATAAAAATTCTAAAATCAAGCCGGGTAAAAGTAAGTACTCTTTTGTGCGATCAATTCGGTCAGGTAATTATAAGGAGAAATTGAAAGCTGAAACCATAATAGCACTGAATGAGATTTTTTCGGATACTTTAAAGGCCTATGGTTATGAAGTACAATGAAAAAAAAATAGATCTTATGATTGTGGGGGGGCAGAAATGTGGAACCACCTCACTAAATAACTATTTAATACAGCACCCTAAGCTTATTGGCAATGCGATGGATATTGAATTCAATTATTTTGTCAATCCGGGTGCCTACAAGAACCTAGATGATGCTTTTTCAAAGCACTTTGGCCGGAATATATCACAAGAATCACTTGTGATCGCAAAGAATATTATGAGCCACAATAGTATGGCGATTCGGAATCTTTATGATCACAATCCATTGGTGAAAATTGTCTTTATTATGCGAGATCCTTTGGAAAGATCTTATTCTTCATTTGAATATGCCAGACGCCAGGGTTGGGAGGATTCTGAGGATTTCACTTCATCCTTTCAAACAAGATCCGATTACAATGTAACCAGCATTTTGGACGTAGATTTCACAAAGTACAAAATGCTAAGCGATTACGAATTTCAGTATCATAATCTCACTACTTGTTTTCCCGAGGAAAATATAATTCCGATCATATATGAGGATTTCGTTTCACAACCTCAACCCCTACTAGATCAAATAATTCTAAGATTGGAGCTTGAACCTCACGTATTTGATGTAAAAAAAATTCACAATGAAGGAGCTCAACCACGATTTCAGATAATAAGTAAATTTGCTGCTCAGGGAAAAAGGATGTGGATAAAAAAGCTTATTCCCTTTAGGGTTCGTAAGTTTATTAGAAAGCGACTTTTACGCCTGAATGAAAAGAAACTGGTGAGGAATCCACTTGTTTCTTCGGAATTCCATGTGATATCTCAGGAATTTGAAAAGGTAAAATCCTTTGTTGAAGACAAGTTCCAGGTAACTACAGGTTGGCGCTGATTCCTTAAAAATTCCTAAATGCCATATGACAGCCAAACCTCGTGTTTTACATGTGATTAAGTACCTGGAGAAGAAAAGGGGCGGTATGCCATATGCGATTACGAACATCATTACATTGGAAACGCAGGAATTAGATTTTGATTCTGACGTAATGAGTATCTCCGACCAAGAGAGGAACTTGGAATTAGAGGAAAAAGCTAATAGGATCTACCAATTTCCAAGTTTTTTAAAGGTCTTCTATCCATCATCATGGAACTGGTTTTGGAGGAATTATCGAAATTACGAAATCATTCATTTTCATGGTGTCTGGAACAGTTTCATCTTGTTCCTGTTGATAATTAGCTATTTAAGAGGTGTTAATTGTACACTTTGGCCACACTGTTCACTGGATCGTCACGATATGAAAAAGAAGAGGGCCTTCAAACAAATTATAGGCAAAATTCTAATTTCCAGAATCATTCCCACGATCAAGTCTGTGATTGTAACAACTCAAAAAGAGTTTGATAATTCTATCTTCTTCACGGAAAAGGTAAACTATGATGAATTAGCTCTTCCGGTATACCATCGGGAAGTTGACGGTCATGAAATAGATTTTGAAATTCCCGATAATAAGTTCGTTTTTATTTTCCTGTCTCGCTTTGACCCCAAAAAAGGGTTGATGGAGCTTATTGACGCCTTTAGCAGGCTTCAGAAGGTTGCCCCGGATTGTTTCTTAATTCTTGCCGGGTCCGATGATAGTGATTATTCTAAAGAAGTTTTGAAGCATGCCGAAAACTGTATAGATGACGAAAATTTATTGATTCCCGGATACCTCGATGAATTTCAGAAACAGTCTATTTTTAAATCTAGCGATTGCTTTGTTCTTCCTTCGAAATATGAAAATTTCGGAATTTCTGTTGTAGAGGCTTTGCATTTCGGACTTCCGGTTTTGATTACTGAGAATGTCTATATACACGATATGTTAAACGAATCAGGGGCGGTCTTTTCTTGTGGAGAAGATTCGGAATCAATCTTTCAAACGTTAAGGAAGATTATTGATCATCCGGAGGTTTTTGAGAATAGAAGAAAACGAGCAAAAGTGGCAGCTCATAGCTTTAGTCCAGAAGTTATGTCGAAGAAATATCAACAGCTTTACAATAGATTACTAGGTTGATATGAAAGTATTAATCACCGGAGGCTCAGGATTCATGGGAACGAATTTGGTTGATTTCTACATCGAAAAGGGATGGGAAGTTCATAATTATGATACGAGACCTCCTCAAGTTGCTTCTCATGGTGAGCACTGGGTTGAAGGAGATATTCTGGATTTAAGCCACTTGCGAAGGGTGGTAGAGAACATCAATCCACACTACATTATTCACATGGCAGCTCGAACAGATCTTCTGGAGTCTACGGATATCTTTAATGGATATAGTTCAAATATAGAGGGAGTGAGAAACGTGATTCAGGTGGCTTCAGAGATGGCGGAGAAGGAACTCATCCGTGTGTTGTTTGCATCTTCACGACTGGTGTGTAAAATAGGTTATGTGCCTGCTCACGATGATGATTACTGTCCGGTTAATCCCTATGGAATAAGCAAGGTTATTGGAGAGAAGCTGATTAAATCCGGTGATCTAAATTTTGAATGGGTTATTTTCAGACCCACTTCCATCTGGGGAGAATGGTTCGACTCACCCTATATCATTTTCTTCAATTCCATTAAGAAAGGCAGGTTTTTCAAATTGATTGGGCACAAGCCGAGAAAGTCGTTTGGTTATGTGGGCAATAGTGTATTCCAGATAGATAAATTATTAACGGCAGTCAGTAATAAAGTGAATCGCAAGACCTATTATATCTGTGATTATCCTCCCCTTGAACTTAATACTTGGGCGGACTTGATCAATGATGGATTTCGTAAATCGCCAATAATGTATTTACCGCGAATACTAATCTTGCCATTCGCCGTAATTGGAGATCTCTTGCTACGTTTAGGTTGGAATAGAGTTCCTTTAACGACTTTCCGATTGAATAACCTCACAACGGAAATGGTGTATCCGACAAATGAGTTGGAAGAAATTTGTGGGAGTCTTCCTTACTCTCTGAAAGAAGGCGTGGATCGAACGATTTCATGGATGAGTCGGCACAAAAGCCGGGACAAACTTCAAGGAAAGAAATACACCTAAGATGAATGCTTTTTACAGACCGATTCTCTATTCCGTATTGATGATCGTTCTTGTGATCAAAACAAAGTCAAGCAATTCGGAATTCAGTGGGATTGAAATGGTACAAGGAGAGCTTAGCCTTAAATTTCAAAACTCGGAGGGTCAGCCTGTGCACGGAACAATTCAAATATTGAACGATCAACAGTTGATTATCCATAGACGATTTTTGGATGGTGCTATCAACCTCCAATTGAAAAATGTTTCTTCTGAGAATATTCTGATCCGGTATTTCGATGAAATGAATTGGTATCAACCTGTGAATGATACAATTTCATTGACATCGACCACGACTAAAACATACGTGGTCGAAAGGATTTCTCACAATCCAAGTACGTCCCGACCCAACATTGTTTTAATTCTGGCGGATGACTTGGGGTATGGAAGTGTCACCCCGTATGGCTTGGATCCTACGCACCTCACAACCCCTAATATTGCCAAATTGGCATCTCAAGGACGCATTTTCACAAACGCCTATACTCCTAGTTCAGTTTGCTCTCCAACCCGATACGGGATTCTAACAGGAAGGTACGACTGGCGAACGAAAAAGAAACACGGTGTACTCAATGTATTAGATACTTTACATATTGGTACAGATCAAATGAATATCGCGGGTATGTTAAAGAGCGTAGGGTATAATACCTCTTTAATTGGTAAATGGCATCTTGGCTACCAGGACATATATCCTGTTGACTATTCAAAACCTTTAACCCCAGGTCCATTAGATATAGGATTTGACTATCAATGGGCTGTTCCATCGAATGCCGGTGATGCCACAGGTATATGGGTAGAGAATGATAGCGTTTTCGGACTTGTTGAGAGTGTTGATAGTTTATCAGAAAATCAAAAACACCCAGAAAAAAGCTATTATGGCTCACCCATGTTAGGAATTCCTGCACCCTTCAGACCGGACAGCACTATTATGGCGGAAATAAAGTCTAGAAGTTTATCATGGCTAGATCGGCAATCTGATGATCATCCTTTCTTCCTATATCTTCCAACAACCGGAATCCATGAACCAATTATTCCCTCGGAAGACTTTCATGGTAGTTCTCAGGCAGGACTCTGGGGTGATTTCGTTCTGGAATTGGATGATCTGGTCGGATCTATCTATAACAAGTTGGAGGAGAAAGGTGTTCTGGAAAACACATTGATAGTTTTCACTTCTGACAATGGAGGGGTAGTTGGTAGTCCGGAAGCTTTGCAGGCCTCAGATTTGGGAATTAAAATTAATGGTGATTTAAGAGGAGGTAAAACAAGCATCTGGGAAGGGGGATTCAAAGTTCCTTTGATTTTTAGTTGGCCAGGAGTTATTCCCGCTGGATCTGCAGACTCGACTCTATTCAATCTTGTGGACCTCTACTCTTCTATTGCTTCCATTGCGGGTATCGATTTTCCCGTTGACAATAAAGATTTTGGTCCAGACAGTTTTAACAGATCACCCAGTATTTTGGGCATGCATGATTCGCATCGAAATCATTCTATTCTAGCAAGTGGCTTTGGTACTCGGGCATTGATACTGAACGGCCATAAATACATTGATGGCGAGATCCTTGATACCACTATCTCCCTACAAAATGATTTTATTGCTAAACAGGCTGAACGCAAATTTTTCGATCTTAGAACTGAAAGTCATGAATTCGAAAATCTTTATATCCAAAGGAGAAACGCAGCTGATCTATTCCACCAAATATTGACTAGTCAGGACAAATATGAAGGAAGTCGACCGTATTATACCTTGAATAGTCCTCCTGTATTAACCGATCAAAGTTTTTTGATTTCAAATAACAAGTCCGGGAGTGTATTTGGATCACTGGTAGGTTCGGATCATGACAATGATTCGCTTACATACGGATTTTTAGATGAGTCCCCTGATCTTATAGGTATCAATGGAAAAGGTGATCTTTTTTTAAAAAGTGAATTTGACCCTAAGGATGGTTGTGAATCGATTAGACTAAGGGTATTTTGTTCTGATGGATTAGAATTGGACACAGCCAATATTGACATTACGTTTCAAAGTGCTTTGTACCCAAAGTATCCGGAGGACACACAAGTTTTCTCCTATTCTGATACAATCGGGTTTGAATGGAGCGTAGGTAAGGGTTGCGAAAGTGAGTATGAACTTCACGTTTTTAATAGTGGTTTTGACACTGTCATTTATTCCTCTGATACAGTCTTAGTGTTAGATGCCTCGTCATTACCGGGCTCCGGTGAGTATCAATGGAATGTGGTTATTGATGTTAATGGAGGCAGGTTGGAAACAGATATCAGACATTTTTTTCTTGAAATGCCATTACGAGTTGAGCAGAAAAACGCTTTTCTTTTTCCAAATCCCACCTCCAGCGAGATTTTTTTACAGGACTGTCATGATGTAAAAAATATAACCTTGTTTACGTCAATGGGTCAGGTTGTTATGAACTGGCCTGATTGTAAGGAATCATTAACAGTCGGAGAGTTACCTTCTGGGATTTATCAGCTATCTATGGAGGTAGGTAAGGAAATGAGAATTTACAGTCTAATTATTGAATAGAGCTTTGACCGACTATCCCTCAGTACTTGTTATTGGAATGTCTAGATCAGGAACCACGATGTTGACCCATATTTTAGGCAGCGTGGGAAAATTCCATGTAGAGGTTGAACCTCATGCTCTCTGGCGTAGTGGCAATTGGAAATATTTGAATGATGAGGAATTTGATGTTAAGTCTGATATTGTCGAGAGAATCAAGTCCAACTTAGCTCCTCAAGATGGAATGATGCTACTTGAAAAATCACCAATAAATGTCCTAAGACCGGAGTTGGTGTATGCAACATTTCCTCACGCAAAGGTCATTTATTTGAATAGGGATCCTGTTCGTTGTATCAACTCTAATCTCTCTCGATCGAGGAAGAAAGACTCATTTAAGTTGTCTATCGTTCTGAAGAAGTATTTGCATAGAGTGGGTTCTAAAGATCTTTCATCTGCCACCTCGGAAAGAAAAATCTTCTCTCAAATCAGCATTTCGGATGTTATACCATTTGGACTATATGTAATTAGAATGATCTATTTAAGAAATATCAAGAATCTGCTTCCATTTGGTCCAAAGATCAAAGCCTTTGCAGAAATTGTCGAGAAGAAGGGATTAATTTATTATCATGCTTTGGTCTATAGGAAGAGTGAGTTGTACAAAGAAAAGTACAAAGAACTATACGGCGATCAACTAAAGGAATACCAGTTCGAGGATATATTGAGTAACCATAAGACAATCGCTTCCATGTTCACATTTTTGGGACTAAGTGTCTCCAGAGAAAAACAAGAAGAGATTTTGCATACACTTGATGCTGATAGGATTGTTGCCGCCACAAAACCATCAACACTTGATGTGGATATTTTGAGAGTTTATCAAGAAGTCTGTAATGACAACCCCATTCCAATTGAATAGAATCCAGATTTTGGGAGTCAACTTCTCGAATGAAACCACTCCCGCAATGTTTGAAAGCATAACTAAAAGCGGGGGACTGTTGTTGATTCCATCCGGACCGGGTATGGCCTCAATAGACGAAGATTCAGACTACTACAGAAGCCTGTTGAAGGCCGATTTTGTAATAGCTGACTCAGGATACATGGTCCTACTGTGGAATAGTATTTCCAGAAAGAAAATTAGAAGAGTGTCCGGATTGGAGTTCCTGACCTATTTTCTTGATCAAATCGATTCGGAATCGAATATTTTGACGGTTGATCCCGATGACGAAGAGAGTATTGCGAATCGTGAATTACTACTTAAAAAAGGATTTCAGAAGGTTAGTTGTTATGAAGCACCCTATTACAAAGACAGTAAATGTGAGGATCCCAAATTATTGAAATTAATAGTTGATTCCACACCCGAAATAGTACTCATAAATATCGCTGGAGGTAAACAGGAAAAGCTAGGCTACTATCTACGGCAGAACCTTAATTTTAAGCCAATTATTATATGTTCAGGTGCGGCAATCGCGTTTCTCACCGGCCAACAGGTTCGAATCCCGATGTGGGCGGATAAGTTATTCCTCGGATGGTTATTGAGGATCATTAGCAAGCCAAAATCATATTTTTCAAGATATTGGACGGCTTTCCGTCTAGCTGGATTACTCTTCAGATATCGGGATAACCCCGTTCCCGCTAGTTAATTCCTGATTCAATAACTACACCGCATCCAAGAGTGTTGAAACCCAGTGTATATGCTGACAGGTATATTCTATCCAATGCCTTTAGGTGCAGACCGGAATTGATTTTTTTCCCATCAAATTCCATATTAAGACCTAATCGCTGTTGAAAATTAAACCTCAGTCCTCCAAATAGACCTCGAAGATAATTGGAATCCTTTCTTCTTAACCGGGCCTCTCCGAATTCACTCAATAGGTTTGACCCGTCACTCACCCGTCTGGCGAATAAGTAGGGTATACCATATCCTAAAGTCGGGACAATTGATAATTGATTTAACCGATATTCTTTGCTTACCAGAAGATTATTTGAAGCAAGAAATTGATTAATTCCCATGGGTGCATCAAGGTTTAATACCATAGAAGGAAGTTTCTCCGTTTCTTTCAAAAGCAAGAATGAAACTTGAACCGATCGATCACCAATTCCATCTGATGTTCTAGCATTATTGATTTGGGTAAGATTTAACAGGATATTCACTCTCGGGAAAAATCCGATATTGATAGAATTCACATACTCGAAATCACCCTCTCTTTCAGGTAAATCAATTAGTAGGTATTTCTTTGGGTTCGTGTGAAATCCGTAGGTGAATGTCTTATCATCAAGTATTCTGGCTTCTGGAACTAGCACCATTCCGCGGAATCCTGTTAATGTGTATTGCGCAAATAACAGATTACCGCAAAGGAGGCCTATTAAAAAAAATAAAAGTCTCATTATGGGGTTAAATATGCGGAATCAAATTAAGCATGGCAAGTACCCACGAATGCAAAAGGACTTTTCATTTAACGAAAGGAGAAAGGTTCTATCAATTTATATCTGTTTTTCACTTAATCATTACAACCATTTACCGGAATAATGGGTTACTTTTAACATCTGATTCTTATAAAAAAGAACAATGAAGGTATGTCCTGGTCAAAGAATGACCTGGAGTCTTAAGCAACTATAAATCACCAAATACCTCGTAGATGCCACCAAAGACCGACCAACTAACAGAATACCTATCCCCAAATGTTGGTATGCTCGATGTTAGTCAACAGGAGCTGCAGCATGTCAGGGTTTACACGTTCCCCTTTAATCATCCATTGCAAAGAAGTATCTATCGGTATTTCAAAAGAGCGTTTGATGTCTTTTTCTCATTGATAATCATTTTCGGTTTATTGTCCTGGCTTCTACCCTTATTTGCCTTGATTATCAGGATGGACTCGAAAGGGCCTGTGTTTTTCACGCAAATTCGACATGGATTGAATAGCAGGCAATTCAGTTGTCTCAAGTTAAGGACCATGGTAATTAATAAAGAAGCTGACACTAGGCAAGCTCATGGTCAGGATCCGCGTATTACCCGGTTGGGGCGTATCATGAGAAAGTATAATCTCGACGAATTACCCCAGTTCATTAATGTGCTAAAAGGTGATATGAGCATTGTAGGCCCTCGTCCACATATGATACAGCAGACTCTGTTTTATGAAAATGAAATTTTTAATTATAGGGATCGACTGGTTGTTAAGCCTGGTATTACCGGCTTAGCACAGGTATCTGGAAGTCAAGGCCCAACACCAACAATTTGGCATATGCAAAGGCGGGTACGATATGATTTATTGTACATCAAAAAATGGTCATTTGGGTTGGATCTCAAAATCGTATTTTTGACGGTGTATAACCTCCTACACCGGACTCCTGCTAAATGACCAGACTTTCACGAGCGCTTTTCTTTATGAGCATTCTACCGTTCACGTACGTGTCTACTACTGCCCAAGAACTTAGCGACCTGGAAAAGGTACGACTGGACGAAAGTACATTCACCTTCGACTACCGTCTTCATCGCAACCCGGTTTATATTTTAAAGAAGATGATGATGGAGGATAGTTTGGAGGGTAAGACGATTACGTACTTGTACAACGGCGATCCGATTTACAGTACTACTCAGCTCCCCCAACCCAGAACTCAGAACTCACAAAACTCACAACCAGGAACTCAGAGTTTAAAATCAGGAGCTCTAAACTCCAAACTCGGAACTCCTAATTACAAACTCGACCTCCAACTCAAACCCTTCTACTACGCCGAGTACGGAGATTTTAGACAACCACTGCGCTTGCAATTAGCTATCGGACCGAGATTACAATGGAACATTTGGAACGGCTTTTATGGGGTTTTCCAGTGGATGTTGCCGGTCTATAATGATTTTGACGTTCGACTGGGCTTTGGCCCTCGTCCCGGGGAGTTGGGACTGGGTTATATACGAGTGCTGGGACGAAAAAACTTCCTGCAGGGTTTTGTAGGAACATTCACCAACGATCGCTACGGTTTCTACGGAGAGTATACTCGCATGTTGGCCGATGGAAAGGTATATTTGGGAGGCTCACTGTACTACACAGGTGCATTTCGATACGATGATCAGATCCTGTATAGGGAGATTGTCGACTACTGGACTGGAAATGTCCATGCTTCGTATCGTTTTGTCCAGCATGACTTAACGGTCAGAGTGGTCGGAGAAAAGTTTTTGCGGAACGATGAGGGTGTGAGTCTTGAGGTTTTCCGACAATTCGGGAATACAGATATCGGTTTTTATGGGACGCGCAGCCGTAACGGTGATAATGCCGGATTTTTTGTGGTTTTCGCCTTATGGCCTCGGAAGTTTTACTCCAATAAATGGCTGCAGGTACGATTCCCACATAGTTTTAGATTGTTGTACGATCTACGCCCGAATACGGGTATTTCAGAAAGAACTCGTCCTTACACCGATTTATTTTACGATGTATATCGATACAATCCTTTTTTCATAAACAACCAATTGGATAGATAAAGACCATGTATCGTTTCATTATTAAAAAGAAATTCAGTTATTTGTATACGTATATTCCCATGAATACTGCAAAAAAGACATTTCTAACCCTTATCTCGTCAGCGATGCTGGTGTTGTTGGTGGTTTTCATATCCTGCAAGGGGGAGGTCGTTGGTCCGGTACCGGAGTTTGAATTCGAATTTGGAGACTTTGCTGTTGAATTAGATTCCCTGGATGTTGATGCCTTGGAGGCGGATGACTCCCAAATTACATCCGGGAGTGTGACTAACTCAGAAACCGAAACCTTGGCCGGCGAAGTAGGAACCAACGCTGCCACTGCCACCAACGTTTCTGGTGCAGCGAGCTCCGCGATTAGTTCATCAAGCCAAAGTTACTGGTCCAATCAAACTGCTGATAATGTGGTTGAAAACGTAGAGAGTGGAGAAACAAATACCGCTTCCCAGGTAGAATCCCTATTAAACGTTGTCAGAGGAAACCCGACGCTTGCTCAATACGTACCAGCTGTTGCAAACCCAAGTGCTGGAGGCAATAATCGATTGGCACAGTTAAACGCCGCAGCTGCTGTGGCTGCTTCTATTGATCTGGATGACTGTAAACAATCAGCGCAAGATGCATATGATGAAGCTTTTTTAGAACTAACAACTGCTTATGAAGGGAATCTGGCAGCCATGGAAACCAGGTACAATGAACAGGTAAGTTTGATCAATTCGGATCCAGTTTCTTTTTCATCACCGGCGGTAGATCGACACAGAGACAGGGTGACAAGTTTCAGAAACACCTTCAATACCTTTAGCAGCAACATAGCGAGCAGCACTATTCTCACGGCTGAGCAAAGGAATATTCTGAACATCTTAAACATCGGTATTTTCGCGATCAATGTTCAGTTTAGTCTGGATTTGTTAAAGTCTGAGTTATTACTTGCACTTGACCTAAAAAGGGCGGAGTTGGAGACGCCTTTTGTGGCGGATTTTAATGAAAAATCACAGGAACTTCGTCAAAAGTTGAATCGGGCCCAGAACGCATGTCATAACCAAGGCTCATCCTCTAGTAGCTAAAACATTTTGTTGCGTATGAAGAAACTTGTTGTCTTAGCCTTTTCCTTACTCTTCCTTGCATCTGGCTTGCTTGCTCAGCCAAGGGCTTACAAAAGAGATTGTATTGTCTGCAGTGTAGATTTCAATGCCGGTTGGTACAAGCCAGGATTAGATTACCTGAATGATGAGTCTTACATCAATGACGTGCAGGGAGAGTTTAATGGTGGTCTTGTTGGCTCTGCGCTGGTAAATTTCAAGCTAATCCCAAGCCTTTATGCATCAGCAGGAGCAGGTTTTTGGAACGACAGAGTCAATGTTAAGGACTATCCATTCCCGGGGGGCATAGTTTTAGATGAACTACTTGGAATCACCATGGTCCCGGTAATACTTCAAATGAAATACGAATTCAGCGCCGGTGGTGGTGGTTACCCGGGAAGCCTAAGAAGATCAACAAGCAAGATTCATCCATTTGTAGGTGGCGGTACGTCACTCAATTACATACGACAACGTTATAAACGAGTGCAGGATGGCGCAGTTACAGACAAGGGCACTTTAAATGGTATTTCTCAAACCTATCATGTACTTGCTGGCTTGAAAGTAGCGGTAAATTCATTCGTTGATGTTGGCCTTGAATACAACCATACTTTCGGAGGATTTGATCAGGCTTTTTTAGATGAAGGAAGCGAAACCATTGAAAATATCAACCTAGGTGGTCCACTGATAGTTGGCAAGTTGACCATGTATTTATATGAACGTCGAGGTTTTTACAACAACAAGGCGCTCAAAAGATTTAAAGGCAAGTACAAGACGCCGAGAAGGAGGTAGCCAGCTACCACCGCAACCATTTTTTCTTTCTGAACTCTGTTTCGTCGCTACCGGAAATCCAGTGGTAAATCTCTCCCCATCCCATAAATCCACCAACGTTTCTATCGTCAATGAAAATATCCGCATTCAACTTTCGACTGCTTTTTGCTATCTCTTCTCCTGAATAATTTTCATTAACTGCGTAAAAAATCAGCCCGTGTTTTGAACAGTAGTTTACCGCCTCGTCCAATTCTGCACCACGTCTTACGGTCCATAGAATGAGTCGATGGCCATCCTTTTGAAGCATTTTCAGGGTTTGAAAGGCAAATGGTCTTTCCTTTCCGATTTTCGGGTACTTGTTTTCTACAATAGTCCCATCGAAATCTACTGCTATAATCCTGGATTCTAAAAGCATCGAGCTGGTGGTATGCCGACAAATTTACTTTATTTGATTGGGTTGAGTTCTTATCGTCAGTAATTGCCTTGATACAGCCTTTTTCCCATTGATTTGGGCAACCAACAAGACCAGGACTAAACTAATTAGAGAACCAAAAACTGCTCCGTAAAATCCCCAAATAATATCGTGCCAATCGAAATATCGTCCGGGTCTCAGCAATTGTCCTAACTCGGCGAGAAGAACAACCACAACAGATAAGGAAATGGAATGCATCAGACGATATTTCATTCTGTTTGAATATCCCAACATAGTGAAGAGGAAGAAACCCAGAGGTATAAAGGGTACGGCAGTTCTAATGGAATAATAGTCGGGGTGATCCAGCCAATCGCCAAAGAACAGGCCAACGATTGGATAGCTCAAGAGCTGAGGTCTGGGTAACCAACTGAGTATGAAGATTGAACTAACTAAAAGTCCAATCGTCAAAAAAGCCAATGCTTTCCAACTATTCATAGTGTTTTCAACTGATGCAAAGGTTATTATCTACGACCTTATTTACAAGAACCTTCAAAGGATCGATAGTCGATTGAGTAGTCCTCACGGATTTTTGCGACATTAGTTGCTGAAAAAACGTTATCCTTTTTTGAATCCCGTCACCGAAACATTCTCTATGGTCAACTTAAAAGATGACCATTCCTTTGAGCAGGTATTTCGAACTTTTTACCAGGCACTGGCGGGCTTTGCATTGAAGTATGTAGGAGATCCTGAAACTGCTGAAGAAATTGTGCAAGAAACTTTTACCAGCATCTGGGAGAAAGTCGATGAGATCAACATACAGACTAGCATAAAATCATACCTCTATGGGGCAGTTAGAAATGCCTGCCTCAATCACATCAAACACCAGCGGGTTGTCCGTGAGCATGCCGATTATGAAATTCATCGCTCTTCACAGTTTTCATCCGGATTCGATGCTTTGGAGGTCGAAGAGCTTCAGGAAAAGATCAATAGTGCTTTAGGCAAACTACCGGAGAAGTGCAGGGAGGTATTCGAATTGAGCCGATACGAGGAGTTAAAGTACAAGGAGATTGCAGATCGATTAGACATTTCAATCAAAACTGTGGAGAATCAAATGGGTAAGGCCTTGAAGATATTACGCGAGGAACTGGGGACCTATCTTCCGGTATTCCTACTGTTTCTTGAATGGTGGCATGGGGGTAAATTTTAAGTTAGTTGTCGAATAAGTAATATGAAGGAAAATCCTGCGAACATATCGGTTGACCTAATAGCAAAATACCTGGCAGGAGAGGCGAGCGAGCAGGAAGTTGATACCGTCAACAAGTGGGCAGAATCAGATATAAATGCTCAACAACTTTATGAGTACGAAGCTGTATGGAAGGATATGGGTTATTTACCCACGTTTGATTCAGAGGCTTTATTTGATTTCGATGTTGATCGTGCATGGGAAAAAGTTAATGCCCGACGTCATGCGAGTAAACAAACCTCCTTTCCTTGGATGCAGATTGCTGCAGCGGTTGTAGTTGCTGTAGGGCTTGGATTTTGGTTGCTGAACCAGCGCGTTGAGGAAGTTCAGTTAATTGCGGATAACACCACGCTTTCTGAAACTCTATCGGACGGGTCCATAGTTACTCTAAATGTTAATAGCTCCATCACCTACCCGAAAACATTCAAGAAAGAATCAAGGAAAGTGGAGTTAAAGGGTGAAGCTTTTTTTGAAGTGGAACACCAACCTGAGCAAACTTTTGAGGTGACTGTTTCAGAGGCCTCTGTCCGCGTACTTGGGACGAAATTCAACGTCAACGATTTATCGAAGGACAGTACGGTGGTCTTCGTAGAATCAGGTAAGGTGTTGTTCTACAATGATAATTCCGAGGTTATTCTGACTGAAGGCATGACCGGGACGCTAAATAAGGAAACTGGATTAATCACTGCCACAACCAATAGTGTTGTTGTTGGGGAAGCTACTTTCTGGAAAACCAGAAAACTAGATTTCAATGGCACGACTCTTTCAGATGTGATTTTGAGTATCCAACGCGTATACGGTAAGGAGGTCGTTCTGTTAAATCCGGTTATAGGGAACTGCCGTATTACCGTGTCTTTTGAAGATGAAGACCTGGATCAATTAATGGAAGTTATTGCTGCTACGCTAGGATTACAACTGAAAGAATCAGGTGGTAAGATCACACTCGATGGTACGGGTTGTTAATATACTATTCCTGTTGCTTCTGACACAGCCCTTGATCTCACAGCAGATTTTGGATCAGAAGATTTCTATCCAGTTCGAAGAGGTATCTCCTCAACAAATTGTGAGACAGTTAGGCGAGGAGACCGGCTATAAGTTTTCTTACAATCCGGATATTTTTGGTGAGATTCCTTCCTTCACGGCAACCTACGCTGATGTTTCTCTCAGGAAGGTTCTTGAAGAAGGTCTTGGAGACGGATATGAATTGAAAGCCACAGGTCAATACGTGATCATCCTTAAAAAAGCTTCCTCTCAACCTAAATCGGATTTCAATTTGGCGGGAACCATAACGGACGCGACTACAGGAGAGAAAATCCAGGACGCAACGGTCTACGAGGTAAGCAAGTTTACCAATACACTTTCAGATAATGAGGGCAACTATCAATTGAGTGTGTCCGCAAGAAAGGACTACGCTACGTTCGCCATCAGTAAAGTCAATTATGAGGATACGGTGGTCCTAGTATCTCCGGATGATGGTGAAATCAATATTCAACTTACTCCAAAACCAACAATAGAATCAGAGCTTCCTGAAGACCAGAACACTAAGGAAGAATTGGATTTTACTGAACGTATTCTAAATGCTCAAATTCTCACCAACATCGTGAACGTAGAGATGGTTGATCAGCGATTCATTCAACTATCATTTCTTCCAATTGCTGGAACCAATGGAACACTCGGTGGAAAAATTGAGAATAATGTTTCCCTTAATGCTGTTGCAGGATTTACTTATGGTGTCAAGGGTGTTGAATTGGGAGGGGCACTAAACCTTAATCGACGGGATGTTGTCGGTTTTCAAGCTGCGGGATTTGGAAACGTAATTGGTGGTGAGGTGACGGGCGTTCAGGTAACTGGTGGCCTCAACCTGAATCGGGCAGACGTGGTAGGTGTACAACTGGCGGGGTACAGCAATTCGATCGGAGGATCCACGTTGGGAGTTCAACTAGCAGGATTTATGAATACTAACAAAGGCCCGGTCACCGGTTTTCATGGAGCTGGTTTTTTAAACTTGACCGGTAATACTGTAGCAGGAATGGATGCGGCAGGGTTCGTTAATCTTGCCATGGACGTAAAGGGTGTTCAAACTGCTGGTTTTGTAAACTACATCCGTCGAAATTTGTATGGTATGCAGATTGCCGGTTTTACTAATGTGGACATCAATGATGTAAAAGGCATGCAGATCTCTGGCTTTTTCAACTACGCACGGGATGTAAGTGGTGTGCAGCTTTCAGTATTTAACTACGCTCGTAGCTATACGTCTGGAGTCCCAATTGGACTGATTAGCGTGGTTAAGGATGGCTTATTTTCACTGGAAGTACAGAATAATGATGCTGTACCTGTTTCTTTGGCGTTAAAGACAGGTGTTAATTATTTCTACAACATCCTTGCTTTTGGATACAACCCAAGAATCCATTCTCGGTTTGCGACAACTTATGGTCTGGGAAGCCAGATCAATGTCAGTCAAAATTTACGAGCTAATCTTGAATTGACTACCACTAGTCTGCAACCTGATTTTCGTAGTGGTGACGTTTTGAATTTGTTGAATGACGTTCACCTGGCGATAGTCTACGAAATATCCCCATACCTGTCTGTTCGTGCAGGACCTGTCTACCACATTTATGTGAGTAAATATCAGGATGACGAGACCGGGGAGTACGGTGATGATATCGGTAGACGTTCGTTTCACAATCGAATAGCCAATAATACCTTGGTGAAAATGTGGATTGGCTATCAGGTGGGTATCCGGTTTTTATGATCTTCCCAAGAGTTTGTCAACTAGCGACCGAAAGCTACCTCTTTTGTGTTTAGGGGCATTTATCATTATTTCTGACAAAGTCGTCAGTGCAGTCATCCAGGATTCTCCAATTCCAGGTTTGTATTTATCTCCCATTTGTTCCTTAATGGTTTCTACCAGCGTTTCAGTGACCGGGACATAATAGGCAGGATCAATATTCAGTTTGTTATGGATACGTCCGAGGTCTTCTATTGACTCTTTTATGGATTCTATCCTGTCAATGTTGGCTACCACAAAACCGACTGTGTAGGCTAATTTTTCTGATTGTCGACTTAGGTCCTTTGGAAATAGTTTTCTTGCCTCCGGTGCTTTGTTAAATAGTTTATCGTAAAAGACAAGCATCTTTTGAGGACCATTCTCAGACATGTATTCCCAGGAATATCGAATGTCTCTTATTATTTCTGCATTCATATTACCAGTCGTCTAAAGAATCTTCGGGTCTTGGATGAAAAGTCACTTAGTGCTTCTCCAAAACTGAAGAAATTGGAAGACTCAAGCTTGATCAAATCATCAAGCTCTTCGGTCTCTTTTAGCAATTCATCAGGGAGGTATAATCCAAATATTCGATCCAGATATTCCTGGATGACCATAATTTCATTTTCACTCCAGTAGGTAGATTTTCCAATTCTTATTAATGAAAAGCTCGGATTCACTTCAAGTAGCTCGGGAAGGGCTCTGGAAATCATCATACTCCATCCCATTGGAGTGATCTTATTTATGATCCAATTCTTAACAACCATGGCGTTATAGGATCTGGTCGATGTTATCAAGTTAGTTGTCATCAAAATCCATTTGACGCAATATCCTTGATGGATATGGCAAAGCCATGAATCAGCAGTCTACCATACGTCTACAACTTTTTGGATTATGACCTTTTTCTTCTGAACACATCTGTAGGCTTTCCGAGGACTCGTTTGATCATGCTGATCTGACCAGCATGCCAGGATTCATGCCGGAAGTTCCAGGTCAACGATTCCCATTTGGTTGTAGCTAGTGGATGAGGGAATTTGGTGGGTTCTAATGGGGCATCCAGATCGATTTCTTTCAACGTATCAAGAACGGACAAGGCTACCTCATTTAATTTATTAAGATTTTCCATGAATTCGGAGGGCGAGGGCTTTAGTTCCCAGACAACATCAGGAGTCATCCCAGGGGTGAATTGTTCGGAGTATTTCCTAATGGGAAAAGCCTCAGCGGCACCTTTGTTAAAACCAACAATCACGGAGATACCATTAAAGAATTGAGAGATCGTAAGATGGCCCACTTGCCAGGCAATATTCGTGTTGATTACATCCGGAATCGTGTACCACAGATCATCGGGTATGTCGGATAAAAGGTCTTTCGTGATCTTTCTGGTGCTTGTACTTTGGTCTTTGAGAAAATCAATTCTATTCATTTGAAAAAGGTAATCAAAACAAGGGAAAACCGTTGATACATGTCATTGCAATGAATGATTAAAAACTTATTAGATAAAGCACTCACACCTAGGTTCTTACCTTCATTTTTACTAATTTCTGTTCCCTTTTAAAAGAGAGGAATGATCAAGAAATCGTTAATTAAACCCCTACACATATGAAGATCTACGATGACAAACACATTAAGAACATTGTGCTGTTAGGCAGTCCGAAGTCCGGTAAGACAACTTTAGCGGAAACCATGTTGTACGAAGCCGGACTGATCAACAGAAGAGGCACAGTAGAGGAAAATAATACCATTTCAGATTACCATGCTATTGAGCATGAAAGAGGTTCTTCGGTTTATACTACCCTTCTACACACGGAATGGAGAAATTACAAAATCAATATTCTTGATACTCCCGGACTCGACGACTTCGTCGGGGAGGTGATTGCCTCCGTGCGTGTAGCCGACACAGCTGTTTTCTTAATCAATGCGCACAATGGAGTAGAAGTGAGTACCGAACTGACCTGGGATTACGTGGATCAATTTCGAAAGCCCACACTTTTTGTGATCAATCAGGTGGATCATCCTAAAAGTAATTTTGATCAATCATTCGATCAGTTGAAAGAGCGATTTGGCAGTGCAGTCACTCTTATGCAATATCCCGTCAATGAAGGTGAGTCTTTTAACGGAATCATTGACTTGTTAAAAATGACCTACTACAAGTTCCCCCAAGGTGGAGGAAAGCCCGAAAAGCTTGTCATTCCGGATGACCAAAAAGAAAAAGCGGAAGCCCTTCATAACGAACTGGTTGAGAAAGCAGCAGAAAATGACGAAGGCCTAATGGAAAAGTACTTTGAAAAAGGTACCCTGGATGAAGATGAGATGCGTGAGGGCTTAAAAATTGGAATGATGAAGCATGATGTTTTTCCGGTTTTCTGTCTTTCAGCGAAGCAAAATATGGGAAGCGGCCGACTTATGGGATTCATAGACAATGTGGCACCGAGTGCGGTTGATGCCATTCCAGAAACCAACGTGGATGGAGAAGAGATCCCTCACAAACTAGATGCTCCCGCTGAGATCTTTGTTTACAAAACACTTCAGGAGCCCAACCTTGGTAGAATGTCTTTCTTCAAAGTGGTTTCAGGAGAGCTAAACGAAGGTACGGACTTAATCAATCACCAGACCAAGCAGACAGAACGGTTGAACCAGCTGTTTGTCATTGACGGACACAAGAGGGAACAGGTTAAAAAGCTTACTGCTGGTGATATTGGTGCGACATTAAAGCTCAAAGACACACACACCAATCAAACATTAAGCTTGAAAGGATCCGGGGAAGATGTGATGCCTATGGATTTTCCAGATCCACGCATTCGGACAGCCATTGTCTCCAATAACAAAAGTGATGAAGAAAAACTTTCTGAAGCTTTCCATAAGCTTTCGGAAGAAGATCCTACTATAACTTTTGAGTATTCCAAGGAATTGAAGCAACTGATCCTGGGAGCGCAGGGAGAGTTACATCTTACTGTCATTAAGTGGATGTTAGAAAACTTATATGGGTTGAGCATCGGTTTTGAGACACCAAGAATACCTTACAGAGAAACTATCCGCAAGGGAGCTGGAGCCGACTACCGCCATAAGAAACAGAGTGGTGGCGCAGGTCAGTTTGCCGAGGTCTATCTTAAGGTTGAGCCTTATCATGATGGTATGGCGGAGCCAACTGGTTTCAACATCCGAAATAAAGAGGTAATCGATCTCGAGTGGGGAGGTAAACTGGTATTCTACAACTGCATTGTTGGAGGAGTAATTGATGCGCGTTTCATACCGTCAGTCTTAAAGGGCATTATGGAGAAAATGGAGAATGGTCCATTGACCGGAAGCTATATTCGAGACGTACGGGTAATGCTTTATGATGGAAAAATGCATGCTGTGGATTCTAATGATATAGCTTTCAAACTTGCTGGTTTAAATGCTTTCAAGAATGCCTTCCTTGATGCATCTCCTCAACTACTTGAACCTGTCTATGACGTAGAGGTGAAAGTACCGGAGGATATTATGGGAGACGTGATGACCGATCTTCAAACACGTCGAGCGATGATACAAGGAATGGATTCAAAAGGCAACTATCAGCTGATCAATGCCAAGGTTCCGTTGGCTGAAATGGACCGATATACTACGGCGTTACAATCAATTACTCAGGGTAGAGCAAGTTTTACCATGAAGTTTAGTGATTATGCCGCAGTTTCTGCTAACTTGCAAGAGGAACTCCAAAAAGAACTTGGAGAACTGTCAGAAGCCTAATCAACTATCTAACTCAAAACCAAAAAACGGGACTCAATGTCCCTTTTTTTGTGTCCATCTTTAAATCATTCCTCGGGTAACCGTACGGTCAAAACAGGTATATTGGACTCATTGGCCACATCCTCAGCTTTACTACCGCCAAAGATATGTGCAAGCCCGGTTCGTCCTTTAGTACCCATTACGATTAGTCCCATGTGCTTCTTCTCTGCAAAGTTTACAATACCTTCGTCTGCAAATTCAGCCTCATCCACGTTAGTTGTAAAGTTTTTGAAACCATATTTCTCTGTGAAAGCTTCGAGTTGCTCCTTCGCTTTGCCCTTGGTAAGGAAGTTACGTGGTGTTACTACTCTGAGTAAATTTATTTTCCAGCCAAAGAGATCCTGAAGCTCTTTGACCGTCTTCACAACTACGTAATGCTCAGGAGTAGCGTCGGTTGCGTAAACCATTTCAGAAATGTCTCGGAATGAGCAGGGGCCTTTAACGGTAATGACAGGACATTTTGCATTTCGAATTACCCGTTCCGCATTAGAACCGATAAGCAGTTCCTCTAAACCCGAGGCACCTTTAGATCCCATGATGACCAAATTGCAGTCTTTACCCGTAATATGACTTTGAATGTGCCGGTAAGGACTACCAAATTCCAAGGTCGAATTTGCTGTTAATCCCTTATCCTCAACGTAACCTACCGTTTCTGTAAGCTTGTCCTTTGTACTACGTACCAGCATAGCTTCGTATAGGTTTTCAGCCTTATACTGGTGGTTCACTTCACCAACCACATTGTACGAACCATAAGGAACCTCTAGTACATGAAGTAGTTCGATGGTAGCTCCGGTATGACTGGCCATATCAATTGCGAAATCGAGGGCCTGGTTCGCTTCTTCGGAAAAATCAGTAGGGACTAAATATGTCTTCATTTTGTGGGTTTTTTAATAAAGTTACCCAATTCCGATAGAATCTCAATGATGGGAATCACCGATCATATTGATTTTAAAAAAACCCTGCCTACATTCCTTTCCGGATGATAATATCCCCGTGGTAGGTACTGAATAGGAACTCCGGACCACCCGTTCCCAGATCTCCCTTGAGCCAGCCACTTACTTTGATTTTCGTGCCTTTTTCACTTTCAGATTTCAATTCGGTAGGCTCGACCTGCAGATCGAGATCAAAGTCTGTGTAGATGTCTCCGTTTGTCGTCTTCACTTTGGCACGGGCGTTAACATTCGGTGGGAAAGTCAAATCTATATCCCCATGATACGTGGAGAAAGCCATGGGTACTTCTTTGGTAACTGACTTTAATACGACCTTTATTTCACCGTGATGAGTATCAGCGATAACCGAACCCCCCACATCGATTAAAGAAATACCTTCGTGATGGGCATCAGCTTCAATAGAACCAGTTACGCCATTCACTTCAATATATCCATCGTGATGTGTATTGATGACGAGATCAAAATCAGCGGGAACCAGTATATCAAAGTTTATGTGTCGATTATGAACGCCCTGGACCTTGACAATATTATTCTCTTCGGTAATCTCGAACTGGGTTGCTGCATTAGGAATCTTACGAAGTCCTTGTTTTTCACCCCGATCCATCTCTTTTTCTCCTTCTCCTGAACTTACGCGTACAATCACGCTATTTTCGGGGTGTGTGGATACCTTTATTGCACCTCGATGAGTTTTTGCGTAGAGTATCCCTTTTTTCCCAGGTTCACTCAAAGGAATACTAAATTCCTGGTTGTCACTTTGCCCCATCAGAGTAAAGATGGATGCCAGTAGTAGTGTTGCTGTAGCCAAATATTTCATAGTCCTATTATTTTTCTTGTTTGAGAATGTAGATGTCTCCATGCCATGAGCTGAAGGTTAGATCTGGCCCACCCGTTCCGATGGTTACAGCTGTCCGCTCGTTAATTACATATTTTGTTTTTTGACCATTGGATTCAACGTTAACTCTGGCTGTACCGGAGCTCCAATCAAATTCAGTAAAGAATTCTCCATGTCTACTCTTAAGAAATACATCAGCAGATAATTGTTTTTGGTAGGTTACCCTGATATCCCCATGATGGGATGAGTATTCACAGTTTTGCGACGGATTATCCGTGAGTGAAGCCTCTATGTCTCCGTGATGGGTGTAGAGATTAGCATTACCACCGATTTGGTTGGCTATAAGATCGTCATGATGATTGCTTGCAAATAGTGTTCCTTTAAAGTCATTAATTTCCAGATCTTCTCGATGATTGCTGACGTGAAGTTCCAAGCCGTTAGGAACTGCTAACCGGACATCAAATACGTAATTGATGTCAAACCGGGAGGCATCGTTTGAGCTTTGTATTGATCGATAATATCCTTGTCCTTCTTCATTTATCCTGAATTCTCGATCAGGGGATTGGATAAACAGATAGATGATGCCATTCTTAATAATTGATTTGTATTCAACTTGTTCTTTCATATCCGATAACCTCCTGGATGATGATGAAGTTAACCTTCTATTGGCTTGCAGCTCAATTGTGTTGTCTTCGGTTCCAAAAACTGACACTCTGCCTGTTAGATTATATATTCGAACTTCCTTCAATTCATTAGCATCAATCGTCATTTCTTGTTTGTCACTAATTGATTGCCCATTTAAACTAAAGAAGGACCACAGTATGATTAGTGATAGATATACCTTGCTCATAAGATGTTAAGATTTTCTTTCATAAATAGTTTTACTTCGCTGTCCAGATGATCTCCTTTATCGATGATCTCTATAAGCTTTTGCGTCGTCCCTTCTTCCTGGAACTTCATAATTATATCCGCCAACATCAGTTGTACGATAGGTGAATCCTGATTGGCTAGTGCCTTGATCATTAGAGAACGTACCAAAGGTTCGTCTGCAAAATGAATTAGCGCTTCGACTGTGCTAAGCCTTACATTGACGTTTGGATCATTGATGAGCGTTTGATAGAGCGCTTCATACATTGCTTCCTTCGGTTTTTCCATATTTTTTATGGATTGTAGTGCTTGCAGTCGCTGTGTGGTTGAACTGGAAACCAGGGAATGAATAAGTGGATCTTCACCGCGAGTTGCCACATTGACTACATCGTTTCCATCTCTGGAAATCAAGATTCCCAAAAAGATTCCCAGGATCAATACAGCGGCCCATTTTAAGACTACCTGTGGCTGGAAGAATTTTGATTTTTCTCGATCCTCAAAATCTGAAAGCATTTTAAAAAAGCGGTCATTTCGATCTTCAGATCGGTTCGGTACCTGAATAAGATCAAGTTCCCTCCAAATGTCAATCACGGAATGGATTTCCTGCGCGCAATCTGGATGTTCAGCAATCAAACGATCCTTATCAACTGGTACGTTTTTTTCCAAATCGGATAGTATTTCGTTGATAATACCCTCACATGCATTATTGGTTTTTTCTTCTGCCTTCATTTTTCCAGTTTATTCATCCAATCCTTTAGTTCCATTAAGCCCCGTCTGACTCTTGCCTTTATCGCATTTTCAGTCACGTTGGCTTGCTGGGCTATTTCATGATACTTCATACCCTGATACTTACTTAGTATTATGGCCTCCCGTTTTTCTGGGTCCAGCTTGTTAAGTGCTGCTTTCAATAAAGCCACCTTATCTCCTTTTTCTATCTTTTCCTGGATCGTAAGAGTTTCAGACATTTTATCTTCAGCTTCCTCCAGGTCAGATGCTACAAGAATTGGGTCGTTTTTCCGGAAAAAATCCTTTCCGACATTTCTTGCAATTGCATACATCCAATAGACAAACTTGCCGTCGTTTCTATATGTTTTTCGATACTTCAACAGCCGGTAGAATACATTTTGTAGCAGGTCTTCACTCTGAGAAGCGTCATTGGTCATTCGATAAAAGAATCCGAATAATGCTCCTTGGTGCCGGTCGAAAAGGATTGCCATTTTACTGAAATCCCCATCCTGAACCTTCTTCATCAAGTAGTTGTCTTCCAGGCCTTCCAAGTTTGTTTTTGAGTTACTCACAGGACAAACTTCGGCTTTTTGGGATAGTTGCAGCCGAGGAGGAAAAAAGTTAGTCTTACTGTACTATTTCACTTAGAAGAAATTGATGCGCAGTCAAATAGAGACTGTCAATGCGATTGTCAATATCCGATTGACGATTAACGTAAGATACATCTACCGGAATACCTGGCCCTTCATATGAAATCCCCTCAGGTGTCTTGATTAGCTGGCCTGTTATCGAATAGACCCAACCATTCGGCATTTCTTTTTCTATACGTTCGCCCATTGCTCCAGATGTACGTTCGCCGAAAGTTGTGACCTGGGGCAAAGTATTCAAATAAAGCACCATATTCTCACCCGCGCTGATGGTGTATTCGTCGGTAATCACGGCAATAGGTCCGTCAAATAATGAATTGGATGGTTTCAGATAGTACTCGGTTATTTGCCCAAAATCACCTGGTCCTGGTCCGTTTTTTGGTTGAGCTGTGAATGCCAGTCTCCGTTGGTCAGCGAATTGTGAAACAATGCGCTCGGCATTGGTGAAATCGCCACCGTCATTATGTCTTAAATCAATAATTAGGGCGTTAAATGGTTGAATTCCCTCCAGTATGGGTTTGATTTCTATGGGGTCACTTAAGTGTCCAATATATATGTATCCAATGTTATCCATTCCTCTTCCGTAGAGCACCTGGTTATTAAGTACCTCGTAATTCTCAAGATATTCCTGGACAACTACTTCCAGATTAAATAGAAGATCCCTCTCTCGTGTTCTATACAATTCCTTGGAGCTCCAGAAAGGTTTGTTCTCGGCCATTAGTGATACATGCCCATCATCCAGGGACGCGAGCAAGGAAGTGACAATTTCATAAAGCTGCTCATCCGTTGTAGATTTCGACACCTGGGGACGGAATGTTGAATATTGTTCATTCCAATCAACACCTCGCTCCTGAAAAACCGCGTAGTGTTGGTCAAAAGTGGACCAGATGCTTTCAAAATTTCCAACGGGGTCATTGTTGGGCTCTTCTTCAAAAAGACCGGAACAAGACAGGAAAGCAATCAAAGGGAATATGTACAAGGATTGCTTCATGATCAAAAGTGATAGTTTATTGCCAGGAATAGGTTGTTTTTAGTGATTGCCATTTGCAATGGATCGTCGTATTGCCACGAACGATTGATAAATAGTAGCCCACTACTAATCTTCTCATTTATGTATCGTTGATAAGCCAGTTGTATAAATAGCTGGTGGTAAGAACCGGGGCCTTTAAAACCTCCTTCTCCATGGTAATACAGGAAATCTGAGCCATCGTGTTGTATTCGCCGGTTGTCGACAATATTGTATTTTGGTCGAGCAACAAAAGACACCAGTGGATAGCTGGTCATTATCGTAAATTTGTTTTTTTCGTCAAGCTTCCAACTTCCACCAACTCCTGGAGATATTGAATGAGCAAAAATGAAACCGTCGTCGTCACTTAAACCAAACTGATAGTTTAACAGTTGAGCCTGAATGTCAATGTCGCCTGATAAAAAGAGCTCAAATCTTTCGCTCCTGGTTAAGGACCTTTGTATTCGATAGTTAATGCGGTAATAATTGTGAGGACTGGCTTTTCGAGTTCTTCTATCTCCAACAATAAAAGATATGTTTTCAGTCCCAGACAGGTCGCTTCCTTCTAATTCCACGAGTAGACGGTGGCTGTTGAATTCACCCTGTCTTTCGTATCCCAATTGAAGACTATTGAATGTACTGCCCTCATAGATCATTGGTGAGAAAACCACATCCTGGTATCTCGTAGACGAGTATCCCCAGTGGATAAAAAGGTTGTTTTTTGGTTTAGGTTGACTCTGTGCCAGTACTGAAATAGCAAACGCGATCAACAATAAGATAACTCTCATATCCAAAGAGTCGGTGAAGAATGGAACAGGTTCATTTTTCATCTCATTTTTTTTCACTGGATGGCTTCGTATATTCGTTTATGTCCCGTGTGTTCATTTCCAAAGTCTTTCCTTCCATTTTAATGAAAATGCTAGAGAGGGAGAGTATCGAATTTTCTGCCTGGCCAAATTCGAGACCGATGAATCAGGAGGAATTGATAAAAGCTTGCCAGGGGCATTCTGGCTTGATCTGTGCAAGTACTGACCAAATTGATTCGTATTTTCTCAGGGCTTGTTCCCACCTTCAGGTGCTCTCTCAATTTGCCGCCGGCTATGATAATATCGACTTACACACCGCCAGAAGATTAAATATTCGGGTGGGTAATACGCCGGATGCTATGAGCGATGCTACAGCTGATGTCGCCTTTGGTTTAATGATTGCGGTTGCAAGGAAGATGTTTTATATGCATAGGCAAATCGTTAATGGCGACTGGGGACCTTTTCAACCCACTGCAAATCTTGGTTTTCAACTGAAGGGAAAAACGCTGGGTATTTTTGGTCTGGGCCGTATTGGGTATGCAATGGCACAAAGATGCATCGGGGCCTATAACATGAAAGTGATATACCACAACAGAGGCCTGAATACTGAGGCTGAAACCAGCATAGGAGCGAAGCTGGTTTCCCTTGATGAATTGCTGGAAACCAGTGATATACTTTCGGTTCACGCCACTTTAAATGAGCAAACCAAAGGGATATTTAACCTGGGAACGTTTTCGAAAATGAAGAGAGATGCGATCTTCATCAATACGTCCAGGGGAGCCATTCATGATGAAAAGGATCTATTGGAGGCACTAAAAAGGCGACTAATATGGGGAGCAGGACTGGATGTGACCGATCCGGAACCCATGCGACCGGATCACCCTCTACTATTATTGGAGAACGTATGTGTTTTACCACACATCGGATCTGCTACGATCGAAGCTAGAACGGATATGGCCGTAATGGCCGCTCAAAACGTGATTGATTTTTACAATTCTGGAAAAGTGAGATACCCGGTTGTTTAACTCCTCCATAGGGCATAAAAAAAGACCACCTGTCAGGTGGCCTTTTCACACATTTATTTAGTCTAATTTCTATTACTCAATAGTAATAGGAAATTCAATATTCACATCTGTGCCTCCTACTGTTGCGTCAGAGGTATCAGTTTTCTCATCGGGCTGATGCTTTAGAACTACTTGAAATGTTCCGGAATTCGCTCCTCCGGTGGTCCATGAAGTTTCCAGACCAACTGGTTCGCCATTTTCATCTTCATCCAGGTAGTTGATTTCATCTTCTCTGCCATCAAAGTTTCCGTCACCCGCTGGGCTGGAGAAGATGTCAGCAGTGAAGGCGAAAAAGAACATGTGTTCGGCAGCTTCTTCTTCGATTTCTTCAGTTACATCTTCATCTTCTAGCGTGTTTGCAAGAGTGATTGTCATGGTGTACTCAGTATTGGCAGCAAGAACAATGTCTTCAATTTCAGGACTACCTACACCGTCACCATCAGCATCAAACCAGGTAGCAGTTATTGGATCTCCTCCGTCAGGTGTGAATGTCAAAACTACTTCGTTGATCACCTCTTCTTCTTCATCATCGTGGTCATGATCGCCTTCTTCAACGTGTAACGGGAAGGTAATATTCACATCCGTGCCACCATCAGCCGTACCTGATGTTTCTGTCTTTAATCCATCCGGTTGATGCTTCAGAACCACCGTAAATTCTCCTTCACCGTGTTCACCAGCTGTCCATTCAGTGGTAAGGCCCACTGGAAATCCGTTCCCATCTTCATCTTCATAGTTGATCGGATCTGCTCGATTATCTACGTTCCCATCTCCTTCAGGGTCTTCAAAAATTCCTTCTGTGAAAGAGAAAAAGAACATGTGTTCATCAGCTTCTTCATCAATCTCCGCTGTGATGTCTTCAACTTCAGTCCCAAGGGTATTTGCGAGTGTAATTGTTAGGATATAAGTTTCATCCTCTATCAACTCAATTTCATCAATAGTGGGATCATTTGGACCATCCCCATCGGCATCGAACCAGGTAGCCACAACTGCGTCACCACCGTCATCCGGTGTGAAAGTCAATACAACTTCCGAGATCACCTCTTCTTCTTCATTCTCCTCCGGTTCCGGATCATCATCATCAGAACAACTCACAACCAGGCCTAGCCCAAGCATCAAGAGAAAATAAAATAACGAGTTATACAATTTCATGTTTTTCGTGTTAGAGTTTCTTCACTTCAAGATGCAATACTATTGCAAAGAAGACTCTTAAGCAATTCTCTTGCTTCTAAAAGCTGAATTGGAGTGATAAAGTGAAGTTCCTACCTAATGCATCGGAAAAATATCTCAATCGATCTGTATACACTCTGTAGGAGGTGTTTAGAAGGTTATCTACTCTTAACTCTGCGTTGTACCGACTTCTTTGGAAGCCCAATTTCCCACCAACCAAGAAAAAATCAGACGGTGGTGACATAAAGTCAAATATTTCATCTTGATTGAATTCAGGGGTTCCGTCTTGAAATTCAATGGGATTAATCACCGGAGGGGCGTTCCATTGTTGAGCACTGTAATTGAAGTTGAGACCATAAGACCAGCTTTTTTTCTGATACTCGATGGAGTAATTGATATTGAATGGAGGTATTTCCAGAAACGGTTGATTGTTTTCCAGTTCGGTGGCGTAGACATAAGATACCTTGACTTCAGAGTTCAAGTATTCAGTATGCCTAATTTGAAAATCCCAATCGCTACCTATAAAAAATGCATCAGTCTGATCATAGATGAAGAACGGAAAAGTTCCTGCTATTCCTGTGGTGATCCCATAAGGCCTCAAAAATATGTAGTTCCGGATGTGGTTGGCATAGAGTATAATTTCAGCAATAAGTGGACCTGTCTCAATGTCAATACCGGATACCCATTTGATACTTTTTTCCGCGGGTACACGTCTATCTGATTCATCGAATACTGCGTCAATAGGTGTTCGAATTTGAGGTTCCAAACTATATCTCCACAAACCGAACTGAAGCCTGGAGTAGTGATAACCAAAAGAGTAAAGTTCTGAGACATTAGGTGGTCTCCACGCCGAGCCAATATTTGAATAGACAGATATATTTTTATTCAGTTGCCTACGAAAACCTGCAGTAAATGTCCAATTTGAAAAACTTACCTCATTGGAATAAATCGTTCTCTCCCTAATCGTATCTGCCACATTTAAACTCTGGAAATCAAAACGTGCTCCGAGTTCCAATATCGTCTCCTGTAAGTTGATCGATTGAATGGTATACACACCGATATTCGAGACGTCGTAATCGGGGACAAAATTTGCTGGGTTTGAGCCGGGTTCGTTAACACTGTTTTGAGTAAAAAACTGAATCCCCGAGCTTCCCTGCCAGTTACCCATTTCAGGTTGAATCCATTCTGTTTCCAGGCTATGAGATGAAAGCTCAAGGTCAATAACAGGTCTGTCATTTAGTTCACCTCTCCTGATGTCAAATTCTCTTCTGATATTTCTCTGTATTGCATATTGAATATTAAATGCATGTTCTCCAAGATAGAGTGATAGATTACTTTTCAACAGTCCATGTTTGGTTTGCTGTTGCGGATTTTGGATGCTATAGGTTTCTTTAAATGTTGGGTTAGGTTCAGATCGATCGATAGCATTTTGAAGATCAAAAAGATTTCCAACGATGGAACCTCGAAGGATGCCTAACTGCTGATCGAAGTAGCTTCCTGAAACCTGAAGATCGAATATGGGCCGGTGATATAATGTATTAAAACTCCCCCCGAATTCGCGTTTTCCGGTATTGGATAGAATATAATCCGGTGCTTCTAAGTCCCCCTGGTACACACCAAACGTTCCAATGTTCCATGCAAAATCATCAAAACCTTGTCCCAACTCAAATTGACTGTTTACAGCTCTACCATTGGTCCTGTAGGAGGAACCGACTGAGCCATTAAGCTTGCTTTCTGTTTCTGGTTTTTTTGAATTATATAAGATCACACCTCCTAATGCTTCCGGACCGTATTTTACGGTTCCAGCTCCTTTCACAATTTCGATTTGGTCGACATGTGAGGGATCAATTTCCGGAGCATGCTCTAATCCCCAAACCTGGTAGGCATGTCTTACTCCATCATTTATCACGAGTACCCTGTTAGAATGCAACCCATGAATTATCGGTTTTGAAATATTTGCTCCTGTTTGAAGCAAAGAAACTCCGGTGAGTTGTTCTGAGATTTCAGAAAGAGAGGCGTTTATGATGGATAACCTATCAATTTCTTTCTTCTGTATGGAAATAGATTGAATTTCATTTATTCGTGATCCCTCAACTATGACACTTTCCATCTGTGCATTTTCTGGTGCGAGGTAAATGTTAATTGGGTCTTCGTGATAAAAATCGTGATGGTGAATAATGGTCTTAAATCCAATGAACCTCACAATAAGGTCCACTTCTTTCTCACAGATTTCAGTTAAAGAAAAGTTCCCTGTTCTATCGACAACTGCCCCCTTGGTTGTTCCTTTGATAGTAATGGTGGCAAACGGTAGCGGTTCTCCGGTGGACCTATCGATTATTGATCCTTTAATCTCTCCTGTACATTGCACCGCCTGTCCAACCAGTAGAAAATACCAAAGACTAAAAAAACAGGTAAATAGGTATTTCATTCACACTATGCGCAATCCGCACAAATACCGTCGGCGATGATGTTGACAGTTTCAACCTCATAACCTTCGGGGATAGACACTTTTGGAACAGCAATGGTGTCAAGGCATGTAATATGGCCACATTTATTACACTTGAAATGAATATGATTATGTTCATGGTGTCCCGGAGAACATGTATTGTGACATAACCCGTAGGTTGCTGTACCAGTAGAATTTGGAATTTTATGAATGATACCCGAGTTGAGAAAACTATTGAGTGTTCTGTAAAGTGTAACTCGATCATATTGGCCGAATTGACTTTCCAGATCTCGCAGAGATAATGCCATTTCTTCCTGAATAAAGAAATGAAGGACATCCAATCTACAATCTGTTATCCTGAGCTTATGAGATTGCAAAATTTCTTTAAATGTCTTGACGTTTTCCACGAGACAAAGATATTATAAATGCAACTTGTTTGCATCTGTAAAATGCATTTGTTGATTCACGACTGGAGAATACTGTTTTCCAGGAATTCTAGAAATAACTAGAAAAACCAAACTGGTAACCAAGAGTCCTATCAGGTGGGTTTCCAAATAAGTCGGTTTCTCTCGCGGAGCGTATGTTGAACCGAAAGACAGTCAAAGGTGTAGGTCGAAAACTTAAGGCAGGCACAAAAGCCGTTCGATGGTCAAAAATCTTTTCATTCGTGGTTTCGAATTTGTTTTGATTGTAGTCTACGTACTCCAATCGAAGAGCAAGATTGACTGTAGCATTTGGCCAATTTAGTATTTCGCGAGTCATTATTTTTTGTACAATATCCATGTGACCGCCTGCTTGGGCTGAGCCGAAATTAGGAGGAAGGGAAGATGGAATGTCTATAGACGACCAGACGTATTCCCCCGTAAGTCTTGTTCCTGAGAAAGGAAGACTAGTATTCAGATTAAGAGCAAACACATCCACTCTTTGTTCATTTCCTTCTATTTGATCGTATGCTCCGCCCATCCATGAAAATCCAACTTCAGCAATTTTCAGATGTTGAAATGATACTTTAGCGGTGGTCATCATATTGTTATTCGTTCCAATCCCAAAACGGTTAGAATTCTCCATTATTCCGGGTAACCAGGTCCGGTTTTGATCAGTTTCTAAGATGGATTCATCAAAACCATTAGAAATATAAAGCTCATAGGCAATTGCCAGATTATTTCTTGCGGTCTTACCAAATAGGCCGAATCCCAAATTACTTAGTGTTGATGGTATAATCGTTGTCGCTGAAAGTGGACGATCAACAAATTCCCATCTGGGACCGTCACGGTTTTGGTTAAATGCCCCAATTGGATTCAAAATAATACCCCCTCTAACATTCAAAAGAGGATGAATTTCTACGTCAATCGCTGCAAATGCAATTGATATATTCTTTCCATTATTTTCAATTTCAAATTCAGATAAAAACTTAACTCGGTTATGGAGGTTGCTGGAAATAAAGAAATTGAGTCTAGGAATATTGAATGATAAACCATTGGTTTCACCTTCTGAACCAAAATAGTTCGAGTTGGCCTCGATATATCCTCCTAATTGTATTGGTTTTTCGTCCTTAAGCAAGAATGGTCGATTGTATATCGCATCGACATTCATACCTCTCATAGACAGATTAGTGGTATCCTGATAGGTCTGAGCGACTACCAGGGAAGTAAAGAAAAAAAGAAGTACAGGAATCACCTTCTTCATGCAAGAACTATGGTTAGATCCCTGTCGTCAAAATTGGTTTGAAAGCTTATTAGATTTTCGGAAGCTGGACCTCTAAATACCAATCCTTCATTGCTGAACTCACTTCCATGTGCCGGGCAACTGATTAAGTCGCCATAAATCTCTAACTCAGTGCCCTGGTGTGTACATTTTAAGAGTACAGATTTAAATTCCTTATCACTTCTTCTAAAAACGGCAATTGGATATTTCCATCCGGGAACATCGATAATCAGATACCTTAAACTTTTTCCGTTGTCGTCTATAAATGTTGACTTGGGTAGTCGAATCAACCCTTCTTCGGGTACGGCGCTGATCCTTCTCGTAGAAGAACAACTCTGTAGAATAGTGGGTGCCGTAAAGATTCCGAGACAAGCCAATCCACAAGATTTTACAAATTCTTTTCTCTTCATCACAGGGATTCTAAAAACTCGATAAGTCTATTTTTTTCGATCGGGGTAAGTGACTCGAATCGAACCCTGCTTCCATTTGCCTCTCCTCCGTGAAGTAGGATAGCGTCGAGGATACTGCTAGCTCGACCATCGTGCATTAGATAGTATGATCCACCCTGAGATCTTTTAGAGAGTCCAATTCCCCATAAAGGTGGTGTTCGCCACTCAGAAGTTTCCGCGGTACCTTCAGTGTAACCATCATCTAACCCGGGACCCATGTCATGCAGTAGAAGATCTGTATAAGGATGAAAAGATTTTTCACTTAAGGCCTCCAATTCATGAGTTGGTGTGGTCCATGTGGGAGTGTGGCAATCATCACATCCGATTTCCAAAAAAATTGATTTGCCGTTGACTACTTCGTTGTTATTTTCTGACCTTGGAAGAGGTGCTTTCAATGCCATTAGATAGAAAATAACATCATCGATGGTAGTGTTCGATACTTCCGGGTCTGTGACCCTATCCGGTGTGGGATTCGGACTATTATAGATGGAGGGTTCTTCAGGAATATAGATGCTGGTGATTCCCATGTTTTCGTTGTACTCTTTTGAGGTGAGATGCAACAAGTCTATGGAAGAGGCTTTTTTTCCAAACCTTCCGATATATTTTCCATTTACTTGCCGGTGATAAGAATTAGGGAGAAAATAGTCAGGGGCATCAATGAAATTAGGTACGCCGGAAATTCCGTCATTATTTTCATCATTGGGGTCAGCATTTGATAGGATTTGTTCATCTGATAAGGCCGCAAGAAAACCAAGACCTGTCACAGCCGGAGGGGTAAGCAAGGAAATAATAGCTTCTGGTGGTATATTCTCTGGTTTAAAACCAGCGAGCGCTCTATTTTGTATTTGAGGTCCACCATTTCCAAGAAAAACGTTACCGAGGCTATCAGATTGACCGAAACGGGTAATGGTATTGCTTGGATGCCCTTTGCCAGCACCCACATGACAGGAGGCACAGGAAGAAGCAACGAAATAAGGTCCAAGACCTGTCGCAGGTGAAAACACCTCCTCCGAAAATGCAATATCACCTCGGTTAAACTTATCAGACTGTTCTGAAGTTAAGCCTTCAATCGGGCCTTCCAGTGTGAAATTCTCCTTTGTTGCTTCCGGGATCAGGTCGTCACAGGCAATTGCAAAAATCATTAAAAGAATCGGTGTAAGGTACTTTTTGCTCATTGCTGCCAGTGTTGGGACAAAGCTATATTAAAAAGTTAGGTTACTTAAGTTGAATGCTATTCTCAACGGATGAGGATATGAAATATTCTATATCCATCCAAGTCCTAGTGCAATGGAGATAATGATGAGCATGAATCCAACCAACTGCTGGACAAACTCTATTGTTATTTTCTTAAGGAGTTGTCTACCTATTAAAGCCCCGGCGATAGCCGAAAGAGAGGCTGATATTAACAGGGTCAGGTGGTTTTCCATTTCACCTTGTGAAAACCGGTTGGCATAAACAGTCAGTCGGGTAACATCTACGAAACACGCGATAATTACTCCGGTCCCGATAAACCCCTCTTTAGAAAGTCCCATTTTAATTAGGAATGCACTGCGTAGTGCTCCCTGATGACCCGACAGACCACCGAAAAAACCACTCAAAAGACCTCCAATAGGAAGTTTCTCCTTTCCGAATTTAACTTTACGAAAGAAAGGTAGTAGTTCGTATAATGCGAAAAAGATAAGAAGTATGGCTATGACAAGGTTTAGGGGCGTCACATAGAAATAGGCATCCATCCATTGGTAGCTGAAAAGGTAGTCCATTTCAGATAATCTGCTCAATGACCAGGCTCCAATTAAAGCTGCGAGAATTGCGGGAATACCAAAACGGACTAAAACAGATCGACTAGCAAACCTGCCAACCAAAAGCATTTTGGTTAGATTGTTCACAAAATGTACAATACCAGTAAGAGCTATTGCGAGATTTGCCGGGAAGAAAAACAGTAGGACTGGAGTAAGTAAGGTCCCCAGGCCAAAACCTGAGAAGAATGTCAGTATCGCAGCCAGAAAAGCTACAATGGAAATTATGATGATTTCCATTTTTACAAGATATAGATTCCAGTTGAAGTGTTAGTGACAGGCTTCGTTAAATTTCTTCAGTTTATAGTAATTGTAGGGAAGAGGTGTCAGAAAACCTACAATTAATGCTGGGACGAGTGCCAGCCAGTACATGGGATCCTCAAAAGCTGCTTTTCCACCGGTAATCATGAAGTCTGTCCCGGTCATGGCTATTTCCATTGCAACCATACTTAAAAAAGACATACCGAAAGCAGTTTTTAGCGATAGTATCCAGGAGAATTTTTCCCGAGTTTTTAGAATGATAGTTTCAAGCATTATAGATGTACATAGTCCGGCTACAATTGCCAAAAGCATTTGTAACCACATGGGAGTAGCTGGATAAAAGGCCTGAAGGTAGAAGACCATACCGAAATCACCAATTGAGCATCCAATAAGGCAATTAAGGGTATTAAATGAAGCTCGATTCCATTTTGCCCAATCCATCCAGAATCCAGGCTGAGGAATATCTTGAACATGATATCCGGATTTTTCCAGTAGTTGGTTGATGTATTTCGGATCAAGGTTTTCACCCTTTACTTCAAGGGTTTTAATCTCCTTATCGAGATCCACACTCCACTCCGTTATACTCTGCTCATTATTTAGATCCTGAGCAATTTTATCTACACATCCCTGGCAGTGTAAATCTGTTTTTAATTCCAGTGTCTTCACGTTAGTCAAAGTCAGTTTTTGAATGAATAGTTTCTATGGTTCTGATCAGTATTAACTTTCATTAGCGTTGATTTTCGAATTCATACGGTTTTGATCCGTGGGCCCCATCCTTGCAACAAAACGGTAGATTTTCGTAGGCTTCAGAATCTCTAGACATATTGTCAGCATGATAACCCACTTGTGTTATTCGCTTGCGAATGATATCGGGATTCGTCTTTTTCTCATTATAAACTACCGAGACCACCTTGTTTTCGAGATTGAGATTGACATTTTTAACACCTTTCTCAAAGGTCAAGTCCTTTTCTATAGCTTCTTTGCACATCTCACAAATGGCAGAAGTTTTTATATCAATTCGATATCCATTAGTTGTTTCAACCGGTTGTTTCTGGCAGAAAACTGTCATCGAATAAATGGTAAAGAGTAGAAATAAACCTGATCTTTTCATTTTGCTATTTTTTGATTTGATACCTAATTCCAGCGTAAACAACCCTTCCGGCAATTGGTCCCCATACAATGGAGGCATCGAAATTGTTACCAAAAGGATTATCGGGATCGATGATTGGGTCATCTTGCCTGAAGTCAAGCAGATTTTCAGATCCCAGATAAATACTACCCCACCGGAATCCTCGACTCACCTGGGCGTTTACTAAAAAAAAGTCTGGTGAGAATGGGTCTCTTTGGTATTCTATGGACTTGTCATCTGTTCTCGGTAGCCTTTTCTTACTGAACCATTGAAGAGTTGCATCCGCTTTCCACTTATCATATTTTGTCGCATAGGAGGCGTTTAGAAAGAACCTGTCCCTTGAAACATACGGTAAGGGTCGAAGTTCTCCGTTGATTGTAGCCCTTACATTATAATACTTGTAAGCAGTTTTTAAAGTGAAATCAGTAATTGGACTGTACGATGCTTCAGCCTGGAAACTGTGTGCAAAGGATCTTCCATCGAGATTGTAAATTCTTAGCTGAGAACTGCTTCTATCCATGTCATAGATCATTTGGTTTTCAAAGGCTGTGTAGAAGTAGTCGATTACGAAGCTAAGATCCTTACCCCCGAGTATCCAAGTATTCACCAGGCTTCCACCCATGTTCCAACCTTCTTCAGGGTCTGGATCTTCTTCTATAATAAGTTGACGGGAAGAAACAAGCACCGCGCTATTCTCTACAATCACGTTAGGAGTTCTGTATCCTTTTCCGATCGACGCACGTAACGTCGTAGGATCTGACAGCTGGTATCGAACGTGTAATCTTGGAGTAAGGTACAAACCATACAGGTTGTGTAAGTCTGCCCGAAAACCTGCAATCAGACTGAAATTATCACCAGGTAAAAAGCTGTATTCATAAAATGCGCCGGGAACGATTTCCGTCCTTGAAAAAGCAGAATCAGCAAATACTTCGTCAAAATCATCGATCAGTAAGCTTGCGCCGGTTTTGAACTGGTGAAAACTGTTACCAATTATATTCTGGTTGATCAGGTTGGCATAGATTGTTTTTTCTTCACCACTGTAATCTCTCCGGCCAAATCCTCCGTCGATATCCTGATAAGTTGCAGAATAGATGAAGCCCCAACCTTTGTAGGGTTTCTCCAGGAATAGAAGCCCCACTTTTCCAAAAACTTCCATTCTGGTGGTATTGTTAACAAACCCATATTGGGCAGAATTCAACAGATTATCACCAAAATCAAAACCAGTTTGACCTCCTGTTTTCTCGTCTCTCATGAAGTGAAACCCAACCTGAGACATTACTCGATCGCCCTCAAATTTGTACCGATTCATCACATTGAATTGACGGGATTTTGGAATATCTAGGAATCCATCATTATTTCTGTCAATTTCTGTGTTCAGGTAGTTGCCATGAACCAATAATGCAGTACTCAGCCTATCGTTGATTTCTTGAGCGGTATTTACATTGAGTTCCATTCTGCCAAAGGAATTCAGATACGTGTTGAGGTACAGTTTTTCGCTGTTTTCAGGTTTTTTGAATTCCACATTAATTTGTCCAGTCATTGATTCGTAACCATTGACCACCGTTCCTGCTCCTTTTCCCACATCGATCGACTGAATCCAGGTTCCTGGAACAAATCCCAAACCGTACCTACCTGATAAGCCTCGAACATGGGGTACATTTTCTCTATTGATTAATACGTACCGTCCATCCAGACCGAGCATTCGGATCATTTTTGCTCCGGAAACTGCATCAGTGAAGGATACATCAACAGAGGCATTGGTTTCAAAGCTTTCTGATAAGTTACAGCATGCAGCTTTGAGGAGTTCTTTTGATGTAATAATCTCGTTGTGACGAGGTTCTAGTTCGTCGAAAAAAGTTGCGCCGGAACTTACTGTGATTGCATCCAATTCGCCGGAAGCAGGGGATAACATGACATGCAAGGGACCATCGGAAAAAGTAATGGTATCTGATGCGTAACCTACAAAACTGATCACTAATCGGTCATTCGTATTTCCTTCAATTTGGAACTGCCCGTTTACATCGCTGACTGTTCCTCGTTCTTCGCCTTCAATTCGAATAGTAGCCCCAATTAGAGGTTGGTGTTTATCATCTGCAACCATTCCCCGGATGATATCCTGGGAAAAACCTACATGAATAGTTAGAAAAAGTATTAAAAAAAGACTGAATTTCATTGATTATAAGATTTAAACATTCCGAATTACTGTGCACCGATGGTGACAGTACAGAATGAAATCTTATAAGCGATAGACCTGGTGCAAGTGGATTCGATCAGCTGGCAATAGTACCGGTGGGCCATTTGCCAGATACCAGTTGGAATTAGATTCGAGGCTGGTTGTAATAGCTGCAAAATTGTGGTGGACAGATACCAGGCTCAATTTATCAATGGAAAGATTGCTTTTGGTGAAGTCAGTTTCCGTGTCTACCTCAATCTGAAATTCTGCATCAGAACAGCAATTGAAATCTATAGTTTCACCCTCATTGGGTTCTTCATCACAGCATGGGATTAGTTTCTGAAAGCTAATGTCGGTTTGTCCGAAAAGGTGGCAGGTATGTAGAAATACTGTAACTCCGGCGCTGCCCACCAGAATTTGAATCCCTAACCATATCGAAAATACCTTTTTTGCCATTCTTATCCTTTTACGAAAAATCAAACGTCAGGTTTATTCCTAAAAGTTCTCAGAACCAAAATAATGATGATTATGGTCCAGATCGTGACCATTACCCATTTGGTGTCATCCGATATGTTATCAAGGTCATCGACCGCGTTTTCCGTCACTTCTTCCTGACCATGTTGGGCAATTGCATATGCTGAACTAAGGATAAATGCCAGGAGAGAAAATACTTTTTTCATATTTCGGTTGACTTTCATTCAAAGGTAGTTTTTTTCTCATGTTTAATCCAAAGAACCCCAATGCATTGAAAGATCTCTCATCCTTTAAATATTGTCTTTAAATTCCCGCCTCTATTATTACTCCAAAACCTATTCGGTGAAAAAAGTCATTACTAATTTCCTTAACAGCCTGATTCCTCAATCCAATCAATCCTCAAAATCCCATGTATTTTGGAAGGGGGCCAGTCTGGGTTTAATTAGTGTTGCCTTTCTTATTTCATTGTTTTTCTCATTGCATGCATTTTATGGAATGAGCAGGTTTTGGATTGTACTTCTCTTCATTTTGGGTTCTGGCTTTTCATTTCTTGTTTTTCCGATTCTTGTTCAATTGATAATCCGTTCGATTCGACTCTATCCGGTTTATTTTGTTTCAGCCACTTCTGCTTTCATCGGATTACTCTTAACGTTGAATAATATTCGATCCGGTATTCCTGACATGTTTTTATACCTGGGAGGTTTGGTAATTCTGATTCTTACTGTCCTTGCAGGTGGCGGTGTGGCTTTACTTCTAACTGGTAAGCTTTCTCAATTTTCGAGTGTGTTTCGCACTCTTTTTTTATCAGCGTTTCTAATAGCGGTTGGTGGATTGAGTTACACAGGTTACTGGCTGATGAGTTCAGGAAATGTGCCAAACAAGACAACTTTTCGTCAGCAACCCATTGATAACACTTTGGTTCTGGATTTACCCGATCCGTCACGACCGGGATCCTACAAGTACACTGAATTTTCCTATGGCAGTGGAGTAAACAAAAAACGCTCTGAATTTGGAAAAGAAGCTTCTTATATCTCGTCAACTGTCAATGGTACGTTTTTACTTCCATCCTGGAAAAAGAAACAAGGAAGAAAGCGTGCTCAGTATTGGGGATATGATATTTCCGAGTGGCCACTCAATGGGTTGGTATGGATGCCGGAAGGAGAGGGTCCGTTCCCAATTGTGCTTATTGTACACGGTAATCACAATATGGAAGACTATTCCGATCCGGGATATGCCTACTTAGGAGAACTCCTGGCAAGTAGGGGATTTATTACGGTTTCGGTAGATGAGAACTTCATCAATGGATCATGGGCAGGAGATTTTCGAGGAAAGGAACTACCGGCAAGGGCCTGGTTACTACTAAAACACCTGGAACAATGGCGTTTGTGGTCGGAGGACCTATCTCATCCCCTTTCTGGAAAAGCTGACTTGGATAAAATTGTGCTGATTGGACATTCAAGGGGAGGGGAGGCGGTTCCAATAGCGGCGGCTTTCAATAACTTATCACATTTTCCGGATGATGCAAGGGAGAAATTCGATTTCAATTTCGGAATAAAGGGAGTTGTTGCCATTGCACCTACTGATTATCGATATGATCGAAGGGTAAGTATTGAAAATGTGAATTATCTAGGTATCCAGGGCTCCTATGATAGTGACGAGGATAGCTTTTTTGGTTTAAGGCAGCTGCAGCGAACTCACTTCCTCGATAGTGGTTTTCATTTGAAATCCGGAGTTTATATCTACGGAGCCAATCACGGTCAGTTCAATTCCAGCTGGGGTCGCTATGACTTTGGGTTTCCGGGTAAGCTCTTTTTGAATACAGAACCGTTAATATCAGGCGAAGATCAAAGGCAAATAGCCAAAGTGACCATCGGTGCTTTCTTGGAAATCTCATTAAATGAGAAACTAGAGTATATAGGTCTTTTTCAAGATTTGCGTGCTGCTGGTGACTGGTTGCCCGAAGATGTATCTACCATTTCAATCTACGAGGATAGTCGGATGTCATACTGGGCAGATTTCGAAGAAGATATTGAGCTTACTTCGGTCCTGGCGGGAGATGTTACTATGAATGGGTTTGACTTCTGGTCTGAGGACTATCTGCAGTATCGGGGAGGACGGCACCAGGAGAATCACGCACTTGTTTTAGGTTGGAATCGTGACTCACTGCCAGAAACTGCGAGCTACTCTATTCAATTCGATAGCCTCATTTCCCTGAAACCAGGAGACGAGTTTACACTCTCAATTGGTAGTGGAGATCCATCTTTACTGGATGATGTCGAGGAGGATAGCTTAAAAAATGAAGTAGAAATTGTTTTCAAGGATATGTTTGGAAATGAATCCAGAATTCGTCTCGATTCCTTTAAAACAGTGGCTCCCAGACACCTGGTTCGATTCATGAAAACCAAAGAGCTGACACTTGATCGGTACTCAAATGAATGGGAACCGGTTTTGGAAACCATGTTCATTCCAGTCAGTGCCTTTGAGGGGTTAGATTTGGAGAGTATACTTGGGATGTCCATACAAGCTCGTACCGATGCTGCAGGTATTGTCCTAATTGACCGTGTAGGAGTGAGGAGATATAAGTAAAAAAGCCTGTTTCTACAGGCTTTTGGTGCACCCGGAAGGATTCGAACCCTCAACCCCCAGAGCCGAAATCTGGTATTCTATCCAGTTGAACTACGGGTGCATTTAGTGATGAGATTTTGGAAAACCTCAAAAATGGAGGGCAAAGATAATTGTTTGTAGACCTAAAAAAAGAAAAGGCTGCCAAAAGACAGCCTTTTCGTTCGATATGAAGAGGGTTTACCTAGATGGTATTTTTAAATTTTTTATTATCCTGAAAGTGTTCGTACGATTTGTTGAATATACGATTTGCCTGGATAAAAATCAAGACGGAAATAAAACCAATTACCAGATTTCTCAATGCTGGGTCTTCGATGACTACTTGTACTATGCTGGTCATAGGGTTGAGCGTTAAATGTAGATTAAAGTTCACCCCAGCCACTAAGATTATCAATACCCAAAAAATGGTATTTTATTAACTTTTTCTGGTATTTATCCCAATTGGAATCCTGTGAAATTGTCAAAAACAGGGAATAACTACAATAAATAGTGTCAGTTTAATATAATGGTTCGAGTACGTAGGTACGCCTTCCGCCATCAAAAAGGCGGGAAATACGGTGAACATTGTCACGCAATTGAACGACATCCCAGGTAACCGTAGAATCAGGCAGGAATATGGTCAAAGTGCTCTGTCGCTCATCAAGATCCCAAGAACCAAGTAATCCTGGAGGATCATCTATATCGCATTTGGTAGTCCCTTCATTTATTTCGTACCGTCCTCCCCGAAAATAGGTGATGTTGTTGTCTTCCAAACAGCTGAATGGATCGATGGTACCCAAACCTTCAAGTTCGATAGATGTTATTCTCCAAATTTTTCCGGTATTGGTTGTGCCTGCCAATAGGTCTTCCGAGGATGTAATGTCGGGGCCGTCTTCACCGCATTGCACAAGTACTCCGATGAAAAGAATGGCCAGAGGAATGAGATATGATTTAATGTTCATTGCTATTAGGTCCTGAAAAAATTCATATTGTACAAGACTAAAGACAAATTACTACAGGATAGGTTGCCAATTCAGTCGCATTGATTTAAGTTCAGTACTTCTTTTGCCAATCCTAACGCAAAAACCAATGAAAGATTTGTTCGATTTGAAAAATAAAGTAGCTGTAGTTACTGGTGCCGGCGGGGTATTGGGCGGACAGGCAGCCATATACCTTGCCTCAGTGGGGGTGAAAGTCATTTGCATCGGTCGAACGAAAAGTACCCTGGAGATGACATTGCAGTCGATACAGCATTCTAATGGTGAGGGAATGGTTGTAGTCTGTGATGTAATGGAAAGAACTTCTTTGGAGGAGGCAAATAAGGTCATAATTGATCGGTACGGTCGGCTAGATATTCTAATCAACGCGGCAGGCGGAAATATACCGGACGCGGTTGTTCAACCCGAACAAAGTTTTTTTAATATGCCAATTGATGCTTTTAAAGCGGCGGTTGACCTCAATCTGACGGGCTCGGTGCTACCTTGTCAAGTATTTGGCTCACAAATGGCAGTACAGAAAGAAGGTGTCATCATAAATTTTTCCAGTATGACTGTTATTCGGGCTATTACACGGGTGGCGGGTTATTCTGCCGGTAAGGCAGCCATCGAAAATTTCACCCGTTGGTTAGCGGTGGAAATGGTTAATAAAATAGGAGAGGGGATACGAGTTAATGCCATCGCACCCGGGTTTTTTATTGGTGATCAAAACAGGGCCTTGCTTACTAATGATGATGGTTCCTTAACGTCGAGGGGTGAAGTAATTGTGCAAAACACTCCTTTCGGTCGTTTTGGAGAATCGGATGAACTCAATGGGACACTTCATTGGATGTGTGCTCCTGCCTCAAAGTTTGTTACTGGAGTGACTGTCCCGGTGGACGGAGGGTTCAGTGCTTTTACAGGGGTTTAGGATGAAGGAGTTTTTAGATTCGGATTTCCTACTTTCAAATGAATCAGCGATCCGCCTCTTTCATGATTACGCTGAGAAATTGCCAATTATCGATTACCACAATCATCTATCGCCGGAAGCTATAGCATCTGATTATCACTTTCGAAGTATCACCGAGGCATGGCTGGCCGGAGATCACTACAAGTGGCGAGTTATGAGAATTAATGGCGTGAACGAAAAGTACTGCACCGGAGATGCCAGCGATATCGAAAAGTTTGAAAAGTGGGCCGAAACCGTTCCATACACCGTAAGAAATCCCTTGTACCATTGGACTCATCTTGAACTCAAAAGGTATTTTGATATCAATCAGCTGCTCACAAAGGAGTCCTCTGCAGATGTATATGAGCAGTCAACCGAGCAACTTCAGGAAAAAGGAACGAACAAATTGCTGAGCATGATGGATGTCCAGGTAGTTTGTACCACGGACGATCCGGTAGATGATTTATACCATCACCAAACGTGGAAGAAGTCGGGAAATTCAATGAAGATGCTGCCGGCATTCCGGCCTGATAAAGTATTGGATATCGGACGGGTGGACGTGTGGAACGCATATGTCGACCGTCTGGAGGAGAGCTCCGGTATGGCAATTAACTCTTACCAGGACTTACTGGATTCCTTATCGAACAGGCATGGATTCTTCCATAGCCAAGGTTGCAGATTAGCCGATCACGGACTCAATCATACCTTCGCTGAGGACTTTACAGAACAGTCGGTGATTGATTGTTTTAACAGAATCAGGAACGGTAAACCGGTCGATGAACATCGACAGGATTTATTTCGATCTGCCATTCTGTATGAATTGGCACTCCTGAATTACAAAAAAGGGTGGACACAGCAGTATCACCTGGGTGCTTTGAGAAATAATAATCCACGCATGTATCGGTCATTGGGACCAGACACCGGGTTTGACTCAATTGGAGACTTCGCCCAAGCTCGTTCCTTGTCAAAGTTCCTGGGGAAACTGGATACGGAGGATCAGTTGGCGAAAACCATTCTATACAACTTGAATCCAGCAGATAATGCAATGATGGCAACCATGGCCGGAAACTTTAACGATGGCTCGACACCAGGTAAAGTACAATTTGGTGCTGCGTGGTGGTTTCTCGATCAGAAAGATGGTATTGTAGATCAGTTAAATGTTTTATCCAATATGGGTTTGGTCAGCCGTTTTGTAGGAATGTTAACGGATTCACGAAGTTTCCTATCCTTTCCACGCCATGAATACTTTCGAAGGATCTTATGTGATCTTTTTGGCCAGGATATTGAACGTGGTGAATTACCGAATGATCCTGAATGGATAGGGAAAATCATCCAGGATATTTGCTACAATAACGCGAATGGTTTTTTCAACTTTACGAAGGAAGATGTATAAGTTGATGTTCTTTGTGATGTCTTTTCTTATGGCCATTTCCTGCTCAGGACCGCAGGACATGAGAACACTAAAGCTTGCTCATGCGCTTGATCCTTCCCATTCGGTGCATAAAGCCATGTTAAAAATGGCCGAGGAGCTAGATAAACTCTCAAAAGGTAAAATGAAAATGGAGGTTTATCCGAGTCAGCAATTAGGCACCGAGCGTGAGCTCCTCGAATTGATACAGATTGGAGCAATTGATCTTACGAAGACATCGGCGGCGGTACTGGAGAATTTTTCTCCACTAATGAAACTACTGAGTATACCCTATCTTTTTTCAAATGACCAACACCTTCTGGACGTATTTCAGGGTCCCATTGGTCGAGAGATTTTAGAAGATGGCACAAGGTATCATTTGCGGGGTTTATGCTTTTTTGATGCTGGTAAACGCAGTTTCTATACTATCGATCGACGGGTAGAGAAACCTGAAGATCTTGAAGGCTTAAAAATCAGAGTTCAGAGTAGCCCTTCAGCCATTAAATTGGTTCGAGGCATGGGTGCGGCTGCTACGCCAATCCCTTTCGGGGAATTGTATACTGCTCTCCAGCAAGGTGTTGTTGATGGTGCGGAAAACAATCCTCCAAGCTTTTATCTCACCCGACACTACGAGGTATGCAATTACTATATTATCGACGAGCATACGAGTGTTCCAGACGTTTTGATTGTTTCAGAACACACCTGGAAAAAGCTTACTCTGCAAGAGAGACAATGGTTGCAAGAGGCTACGGTTATTGCTCAAACCTATCAATTTGAGTTATGGAAAAAATCAGAGGAAGAAGCAATGGAAGCAGTCAGAAATGCCGGCGTAGAAGTAATCTATCCAAATAAAGAATTGTTTGCCAGCAAAGTTCAATCGTTATCTGATGATATCATTGAGGGTGAGTATATGAGGACCATCTACAACAGAATATTGGATGCCGGAAAGAATTAAATCTGGACTCGACTGGGCACTAAGCCGGATTTTGGTTGGCATCATGGCTGTTCTGTTGCTTGATGTTGTGTGGCAGGTAATTACCCGTTACGCTTTGGGAGATCCAAGTAGCTTTACCGATGAGTTAGCCAGGTTCTTACTTATCTGGATAGCATTATTGGGTGCCGCCTATGTCACAGGGCAACGAGGTCACATTGCTATAGATCTCCTAAGCCAGCAAATGGGGCAGGCAATTAGTCAATGGATTACCTCACTATGTATTATCATTTTTTCGACCTCAGTGATGATTGTTGGTGGAATCCGTTGGGTTCTTCTCACACTTGAACTGGAACAACGATCGGCAGCTCTTCAGATTCCCCTTGGATACGTATACCTCGTACTTCCGTTAAGTGGTTTTTGCATGCTTTTATATTCGGTCATACAGTTAATTCAGAAGAAATAGCATGGAAGCCATTCTCTTGTTGATAACCTTTTTGATTCTGTTAGCTCTTGGAGTTCCAATAGCTTACAGTCTTGGTTTGTCGGCAATGGTGACCTTGATGTTGTCATTGGATACAGGCATTACGTTGATCACCATTGGACAGCGATTGACAACAGGGTTGGATAGCTTCACACTACTGGCTATTCCTTTTTTTATTCTAGCTGGGCAGGTGATGAACCGCGGAGGTATTGCGGAGCGTCTGGTGCGATTTGCAAAAGATCTTATGGGACATCTGCCGGGTGGATTATCATATGTGAATGTTGTAGCCTGTATGTTGTTTGGAGCAATTTCTGGCAGTGCGGTGGCAGCATTGTCAGCGATAGGTGGCATAATGATTAATCGGATGGAAAAGGAAGGGTATCCTCGGGGATTTAGTGCGGCTGTAAATACAACCGCATCGACTACGGGTCTGATCATTCCACCAAGTAATGTTTTGATCGTTTATAGTCTGGCCAGTGGTGGAGCATCTGTCGCTGCATTATTCGTTGCCGGATACCTCCCTGGATTACTAATTGGTGCTGGTCTTATGTTCGTCTGCTTTTCTTTTGCCGTAAGAAAAAAAATGCCCGTATTGGATCGAGTTTCGTTTAAGACCATGCTTCTAAGCTTCGGATCGGCTTTACCCAGCCTAATGCTTCTTGTTATTGTGATGGGAGGGATTCTGGCCGGAATCTTTACCGCCACCGAAGCGTCAGCTGTAGCGGTGGTCTATACCCTTATCCTGTCTATGGGAGTTTATCAGGAATTATCATGGAAACAATTACCCGAGGTTTTATTGGAAACGGTGAAAACTACGGCTGTGGTTCTTTTTCTGGTTGGCACCTCCATCGCATTAAGTTGGGTATTGTCCTATGAAAATATTCCACAGGATATGAGTGTATTCATGTTATCACTGAGTGACAATAAATTTGTTATCCTGCTCATAATCAATATTACTCTTTTGGCTGTGGGTGTTTTTATGGATATAACTCCTGCTGTTCTGATCTTCACTCCAATTTTTCTGCCGGTAGTTGAGAAAATTGGAGTTGATCCTGTTCATTTTGGGATCATAATGGTCACCAATTTATGTATTGGCTTGTGTACCCCACCCGTAGGTTCGGTTCTGTTTGTGGGTGTCAGTGTAGCTCAAATCAAAATTAGTCAGATATTAAGACCACTACTTCCAATGTTCGTCGCAATGTTGTTGGCCTTAATGGCCATTACATTAATTCCAGGTTTAAGCTTGTGGTTACCTGAGATTTTTGGATTGTAAGAGAACCATGGAATTCCATTTACTTTGCAGTTGTTGATCGATTAGAATGAAAAGAAGAGTTTTTATTAAATCATCTGGAACAGCGTTGGTAGGGACGAGTTTGTTACTTGAAGCTTGTTCAGATGACGGATACGACAGTGATCCTTTGGAGATCGACCTGACAGAAGCCCCATTCAATGCTCTTTCTGAACCCAATACATGGGTACTGCACCCTACCGAAAAAATCATACTTGTGAATGACGATGGGACTTTACGGGCATTCAGTTCCATATGTACTCACCAGAGTTGTTCAGATTTCTGGGTTTTTGGTCAATCGGAAGCTACATGTACCTGTCACGGGAGCAAGTTTGGCCGGAGCGGTCAGGTATTGAATGGGCCTGCAAAAAAGGACCTTAAGCAACTCGAAGTGTATTCACAATCCAACTCAATTACTGTTTATCAAAAACGAAATTCGTAGGTGAGATTGAGGACCCAATCCCGGGTCAGACCATCTGGGTTAGTATCCCTGTCTGTAATCTTGAGACCGTAAAGTACTTTCACCCCACTTACTACATTAAAATTGTAAGTGAAACCGGTGATGGCTGTTAGAGCTAGACCTCTTGTATTGAGTTTTCCCGTATTATTCTTTGTTCGAAGTAATCCTGTGTCTTTGGTCACCCTGTAAATGGGTAGCAAGCCTACATTGAAAGAATAATTTAACCAGCGAAAGTTTCGTTCTACACGCATCATTACATCAATTCCTCTGATAAGTCCAATGCCTACGTCATGCGAATTAATATAGTTTTGACTTGGGTATCTAACCCATTCAGCCCAGGTGAAATCATTTTCATTGGCAGTGAGAGCCTGCTGATAGCCTACGGCAAAAAGCCAGTTTCTTGAAATCAAAGAAGCCCCGGCAATAATGTCATAACTTCCAAGACTGGTTTGATAGTACATAGGAAGAGTCAGGCCGTTCTCCGCTTTTGCATTAGAATTATTAGTTGGGATTTTTCCTCCCAGGGTTGCATTAATATCGAATAAAGAATGACTGTAGACCAGGTAAGTTGCACTAATCGAGATATCACCTATTCCCTGATTCTCACCAAGGTTTCCGGTTACTCTTTGATAAGGTAGCTTCAGATGCACACCGAAATTCTGAGTAACCCCAAAATCGAAATCAAGGGTATATGCTTGGATAACAGGTGAAAGTGTACTCTTACCATAATGGTATTGAACAGCAAGACTTCTTAACTTAAAATCTACCCTCCTATTAAAATTCTGATCCGGACGCATGGCACCCATGGTACAAAAACCGGCGTCGCTACAGCCTTGACTGAAACTCGGTATACTCAGAAGAATGCACGAAGCACAAACAAGAATTAGCGAGAGTTTCAATTGGAAATGGGTTCTACCGTAATTCGAATAGTTTCAAATTTTGAAGGATAGGTAAACCCGTCATTTACCAGTTGAACGTATCCCTCTTCCTCCACACCGGTACCTGCAGCTGATTGTCGATAAGGTTGTGAATCACCTTCAAAGGGAGGTTGATTTCGTTCAGTACCCGCATCCCAGAGCCATACCAGACGTGTAAAATCACCATCAATTGGATTCCCATCTGGTTTGAAAAGCAATATGCCTTCTTCGTCAAAAGAGTAGAATAGGTCGTTCGATTCAACGAACATCGTAGCGAAGTTAAGCAGTGATCCATACGGAGCCTCAAACTCAATGCTAACTGATTCTCCGGGATAAAGCGTTGGAAAAGTATCAAGCTGGATAAGTTCATCTTTTTTCTGCAAGTGCTCAAAAAGGGGTGCTGGATTCCCATCTTCAGCAAGGTCTTCCAGTCCTTTTCCAAAGTCTTGAGAACGAGAAAAGAACAACGGATAGCCGTATGTCTGAACCAAATAAAGCCCCGAAGAAAGCGGAGTTGCTGTTGAACCTTCAGATAGGTTTTCGATAGTCACTCGAAACTGAGAGGATGTCGTTGGTACTTCGTCACACTTAACAAATACCGAGGCAATCAAAAGCCAGGTGAAAGCTGAATGGTAAATCTTTTGCAATGCGGGGTTCATTTCAAAAACAAAGGTAGAAAACAATTATGTACAACTGTATTCATAGTGTTTAGCATTGGTAAGAACCTATTCTTTGCCATCCAGAAATTAAAGCTATTCATATGAGTTTTTATTTTTTGAATGATTCGTCAAATACTCAACAGAGAAAGTCAAATAATCGTATAAATAGTCATAAGGCCAACACTTGTTTCACACGTATAATGCATTAACAAATGAACATTTTAAGAGTATTATTTTCAATGATGGTAGGGGCACTGGCCGGATGGACAGTGGGATACCTTACTGCACCAAGAAGCGGTAAAAGAACTCGTAAACAACTAGCCGATGAAGCACTTGAAATAAAAGACGCTTTGGAGGAAGCCGCTAATACAAAATTGGAAGAGGCCAAGACTATGTTGAACAAAGCCATGAGCAAGCCCACTGAAAAGGACGAGAAGGTAACTACTTAGGGCAAATAGTCATTGGAAGAATAAAAAAGCCGAGCTCTAAGAGTTCGGCTTTTTAGTTGTTTTGAAGAGGGCAACGTTCAGTTAGTGACTAGTTAGCTGAATCGAAGTCTTTACTCTTTCTAAAGTTGCTTAATAAACTGCTAATAGTCCCTTCAAAATGCTTTTATCGAAGGGTATTGTCACGAATGAATCGGAATTTGTCACGAATGCTGCATTGTATCCGTCCATTCCAAACTTAGATTCGTCCAATTATTAATTAACAACCAAGTTAATTTTGCCTAACGAAATTGGAGTATGAGCTCTTAAATTCCTCCCGGTAGCTTTTAGAGATAGTAATGTTCTGGTCATTCATCATTAGTACCTCCCGGGCGTTCAGTTTTCTCACGTTGTCAAGGTTGACGATAAAAGACCGATGTACTCTTGAAAACGAGTGTTTCCTTAAGGAGCTAATAGCGTCTTTCATTGTTTGTCGTACAATGATCAGTTGGTTCTGATTTTTCAGGTGATACTTCAGATAATGTCCATAAGATTCGATGTACAAAATGTCCTCGACCTTTATCCTTTCATTATTGATAAAAACATACTCGGGTCTATCTTCGGTATTCGCGGGTCTTTCATTTCCTGGTTTTCGATTTTCTCCTAACGTTTTGATCAGGGCAAGGGTAAGAAGGATAAACTCCAAAAAAAATCCCGTTAAGATGCTGAGCGAATTATCAGAAGTTGCCGATTCCTTAAATAGACCCAGGTCAATCAGGATCGAATAGAATATTCCGAAGAAAGAACAGGTAATTCCCAATACAAAGAATTGACTTCTAATTGGGAATCGATTTTTCATCCTCCAGGCGATGATGAAAAAGATCGGAAAACTAGCCAATATCGAAACGTAGTTTATGGCGGATAGTAAACTGGCAAAGGACTCGAAGACATTTGTCAGAATCGACATCATCATCATGTGAAAACCAAATATGCCCATCAGGATATTGAGCATTCTGTTGTAAAAAGGAAGGTTTTCTCTTGTCCTAAAATACTTCTGTACAAATAGCACCAGGCACATCATAGCTCCGGATCCCAGGAAAATGAGATTGTAACGGTTAAGAATGGGATAATCGGGAGTTATGTATTGAAAAGTGAGTCCCAGGCTGGTAAAAAGATAGAGAAAGATCGAAAACGAATAGATTCCGTAGGCGATCAGAGTTGACCTCTTTAGATATAATCCTGCCAGGATTGTTACAAAAGTTATCAACAACAAAATGCCAAAAAAGGACCCAAAAACAATAGATTCAATGTCTTTTATTCTTGAAAACTTCTCCGAGGAGTAGACTTTTATTGGAAACCGGGATAGTGTGTTTCTCTTATCATAACCAATCAATAAGGTTTTTGTCTCCAGACCATCGAACTCCACGGGGAAGATGAAGTTTCTGTAGTCTAAAGGGCGTTGATTAAAAGGAAAAAGATCCCCAGTCTGATACAACATGCTAGCCTGGTTGTCACTTATTTCATATAATCGAATCTGGTCAGTTCGATTAAAGGCCAGTTCAAAATAGTAATGATGATTAGCCGGATTTTCATTCTTACTTCGTAAGACGATCCAGAAACCGTCATCCAATACACGTAGGTCTCCTTTTACCGGATTACCGTATACCTGCAGTTCGTTATTGATGATTTTTTCCCAGGCTTCTTGACCATCCAGGGTGTCAATGGTGTGATAAACTGCCAGTTGCTCATTTACTAACACTGGATCATTCGATGGATCCAAAGCAACCGTCTGCTCTTGAGGTAGAAAGAGCAATAGCGTAATCATATAGACTATTGAAGCGATGGTTAGCATTGGTTGTTAGGTCGAAGAGACTATTACCAGCTAATTAATCCTGAATTACCTTCAAATAGTCCTATTCAAAAATAACGCAAATGAAATAAAAGACAACTGTTGGGCAGTAAAGACTAAATATTGGAGAAGACGAGAATATCGCTTATTGGCAAATGATCCCCTATGTGTTTACCAAATTTGGATTTGAGAAATTTTCCGTTGCGTATAACGAAGTCGGCCGGCAATCGGGATGTATTGCCCTCTTCTTCAATAGGCGCATCATCGTAGAATAGATCATTTCCCAACTGAAACTGCTCTTCCAAACCATCGGAACCTGAGGAAATCAAAGTCTTAACTACGTTATCTTCTACTTCGTATAAATCATATAGTTTCGATTCAGGGTCAGCGATGATGGGAATAGGAATCTTGTAGTATGAGATATATTTTTCCAGGTCTGATGTTTCCGATTCAAAAACGATTATTGGAAAAACACCATTAGCCCTTAGCTCATCATAATTTTCCATTAGCTCATGAATACGGTAATTGCATACCGGGCAGCTGGTGTATCTTAGAAAGGAAAGGTAGACTGTGGTAGTATCTGATACTTGCCACAAATCAAAGCTTGATCCATCGACCATTTGGGAAACGAATTGAGGGGCTTGTTCGCCTGCTTTCGGGATTTTCTTGATCTCTTGTCTATTGAGCATTAGAAGTCCACTGAGTAGAAGTGTAAGTGAGGAAACTAAAAGTCCGATGAGGATTGACTTGAGAAAATTCATGCTACCTGTTTAGGTAGTAATTAACTCAGGTTTGCATTAATTGTTCTGAAGAAGATATCAGTAGTTTGTCATTTGTCATTCATCTTACTTTTCTTGGGCTTTTCAGGCTTCTCCTCAATAAACTGAAAACCAATTTTGTTGCCAGCTCCCATCAATTGCTCTCTTTCAATCAGATGCTGTAGAGTTATTGATTTGATTTTCTCAAGAGGTGGAATAAATAGGTCTTGCTTAATAGCAAGGCTAACCATGTTGAGAACAATCAAGTAGATGTCATTCTCGGTAATCTTATTCTCTGAAATAGTTTCTCCCAAAAGCTGTACAGGTCGTTCACCCTCAATGAAGAACTTCCCTTCATGGTTTATGATTATTCTGGCAATCAAGTACCCGGGGTCTTTCAGCCTGTTATGACGGATACTATCTGCCATGAAATTGTAAACATTGATCTGGCCCACATATTTCCGGTTGGGATTTTGTTGAACATAAGCCGTCTTATTGTAAAAGTACTCAGGGCCGAATGACACAATATTTGTATGCAAGACGAATACTAGCATGTCCCCGGCGAAAGTAAACCTGAATTCATGATCATGCGGTTTACTCACTTCCAGGACTATATCCTGATCCTTGTTAACATACTGATCAAGAATTTCCTTACATAATCGCTTAGACTGTTTCTCCAATTGGTCAAATACGGACTGAAGTTGTCGATACGTTTGTTGCTTGGTACTTGATTTGGATTTAAGGATGTCAACAAGGTTTTGAAGCTCTCCCATACCTGAATTTAAATGTTACAATTGGAAGATATAAAAACCTTTATCTAAATTGTTGGTTATCACTTTTTTTAAGTACTCAACCGTTTATTGAATTCCATGAAAATAGATTATCCGAGATTTTTTACAACCGGATGCATCCTTTTTCCCGTTTATGAATCTATTAAGTGTCTAAAACTCAAAAAACATGTTTCGAAACTTCCTGAAAACCACATTCCGTAATCTATGGAAGAACAAATCCTATGTCATTATAAATGTTATAGGATTATCACTCTGCCTTGCATGTTGTGTTGTCGCATACCTCAACTATAAGTACTCCGCTGACTTTGATAAAAATCATGTGAATCACGAACGCATCTATAAGGTGCAGATAACCAAAGCATCAGGTGAAGCCACCCAACCTTATGGCATTACCCCTCTGGCTCTCTATTCCAGTATCAAAGATGAATTTACCGGAGTATCTCACTATACCCGGTATAACAACCCCTCTATGGTTTTGAAAAAGGACCTTAAAATCTTTAATAAAACCATTGCTTTCGCGGATGATGACTTCTTTGAAATGTTCACCTTTCCATTCAAATATGGAAATGCCGAGGCCTTCCTTCAAAAGGGAAATATTATTCTTTCAGAGGAAACTGCAGAAGTATATTTCGGGGAAATGGATCCTACAGGGGAACTGATTACCGTCATTGAAGACGATGGTACCCAACATGCAATGATAGTTGGTGGTGTGCTGGAGGATATCCCGAATAATTCAATGTTGAAATTTCACGCGATAACTCATTTTGAGCAGTATATCGACTTTCAGGAGGTAGAAAACAGTGATTGGGGAAGGTTTATCGCTGCGACATTCTTCATGACTGAAACTAACGATTATCCGGATCATGTGATTAAGACTATCAATGACAAATACATTGCCGTACAAAACGAGGCGAGGCCGGATTGGGAGGTTAGTGGCTACTATCTTGATGTATTAACCACATTGGGTAAGAACTCGATTGAAATTTGGGCCAACTGGCTTAGTCAACCACCCCCGGATCCGGCAGTGACAGTGCCATTAATAATGGCTGTACTCATGTTATTGATCGCTTGTTTCAATTTCACTAATACCTCAATAGCGATCAGTAGCAAAAGGCTAAAGGAGATTGGCGTTCGAAAAGTCATGGGGAGTTCGAGAACCCAGGTGATTTACCAATTCATGGGTGAGAATATGATGTTGGTTCTCATTTCCATCATTTTTGCCCTTGCTATTTCTATGTGGTTAGTTCCAGCATACAGTAGTATGTGGGGATTTATCAACCTGAAACTGGATTTAACAACCAATCCTGAGATTTATCTTTTCCTTTTCGGATTAATGGTTTTCACCTCTTTAGTTGCGGGTGCCTATCCTTCCATTTACATATCCTCTTTTCAGCCGGTAAGCATTCTAAGAGGTACCCTTAGATTAGGTCGGGTAAGCGGATTATCAAAAGTCCTTCTTTCCAGTCAATACACGTTGACAGTAATTGCATTGATTGCCAGCCTTGCCTTTGCACAAAATGCCAGGTACCAGGAAGCGCTCGATGTTGGATTTAATAAAACCAATATCATTTCGGTACGAGCCGACAATAATTCAGAATTTGAGAGGTACTTTAATTCAGTATCTCAGATGTCTTCTATCGAATCTGTTGTGGGCACAAGAAATCACATTGGTTCATGGAACTATGGTAGAACACTCCGAAATGGAGAAAAAGAACTAGAATCCGGTATGCTGGATTTTGGAATTAACTACTACGATATCATGGATCTGGAAATGATTAAAGGGCGATATTTTGATAACGACACCTACGAATCAGATCGACAAAATTCTATAATAGTTAATCAGCAAATGGTGGAGGCTTTTAAATGGGAGGAGCCGATTGGACAGGTACTTCGTCTAGATGATACCACGCGATTGACTGTCATCGGTGTCATGAAAGATTTTCACATGTGGGGTTTCTGGAATCCAATTAGTCCATTAGGTATTCGACTTGCCGATAAAGAAGATATAGGCTTTCTCATTGTTAAGACGCAGCCGGGTAAGTTACAAGATACCTACAAAGAATTGGAAGCAAAGTGGTATGACGTGGCACCCATTAAACCGTTCAATGGAAATTACATGGACGAGCAACTCAAGGAGTCAACTGAAACTAACAATAATATCACTATTATGTTTACTTTCTTGGGATTGCTAGCCTTGGTCTTGTCATCCATTGGCCTCTATACACTTGTCTCTCTTACGGTAATCAAACGGGTAAAGGAAATCGGGATACGAAGGGCACTTGGCGCCACCATTAGCAATATTATTGGGATTATGAATCGACCGTTTTACCTACTTCTTATCGTCGCGGCAGTGATTGGGGCATCACTTTCCTACTTTGCCATAGATGGTTTGATGGGCTCCATCTGGGCTTATTATAAGGCATTAAGCATATGGTCAATTATTTTGCCACTTTTTGTTCTGTTCTTTATTTCAATATTAACAGCCTCAACCAAGGTATTTACTGCAGCTGCAAAAAATCCGGTTGATAGTCTGAGATACGAATAAATTGATCATAAGCATTAAAGCCCTTTATCGATTATCGGTAAAGGGCTTTTTCGTTGAATTAGGGTCGACTGATATCTATCAGAACTCTTTCTATTTTTTTTGGGTTATGTTTGCTTCGAGCACTGACCAAACCAATTAGCGCATCTCGTTGATTCTCTTTTTGAGTGATCCGTGCTTCGGTGAAATAAACAGTAATCCGTAACAGTTCATTAGGGGAGATTCTGATGGGTCCTGTACGCACAACCTGAACCTGATCAGAAAATCATGATCGATTATAAGTTTTCAAACTCCCAGTATATTGAGTTTTCAAAAACCCTCAAGCAACGAATAAGTAGCTATTTTAAAGACAACAATCAAAGTCGGCATGCAAATACCGCAATGGTCGTGAAAACGATTATGGCCTTGTCTTTATATCTAATTCCCTATCTGGCCGTTGTCCTGATCGCACCAGGCAGCTTACCAATCTTATTTGGGTTGTATATTCTCATGGGATTTGGAAAAACGTTTATCGGTACTTCTGTGATGCATGATGCCCTACACGGCTCTTATTCCAATAGTAAATGGGTAAACAACCTAATTGGTTCTTCTGCCTACATCATTGGCGTAGATCCTGATATGTGGAAATTTCAGCATAATGTTCTTCATCACACCTACACTAATATTGAGCATATTGATGAGGATATAGAGCCTCGTTTTGTATTTCGGTTCACCCCGTATCAACCGCAAAAATGGTTTCATAACTATCAGCACATCTACGCGCCGATATTTTACTCGATAATGACTTTGTTTTGGGTGACCACCAAGGAGTACATCAGAATTTTTTCTTACCGCGAGAAAGGACTGATAAAATCAAATGGAAGAATGGTCTATCATTTTGCCAAGATCATCGCTGGTAAGATTTTTTACTTTGGACTTTTTCTATTCTTGCCCATGTATCTTTTACCGGTATCATGGGGCATGGTAATTCTGTTGTTTGTTACTATGCATCTTGTGTCAGGGTTGCTGTTGAGTATCATTTTTCAGCCTGCACATGTGATGACAACAAACGAGTTCATCGACTCGCATGAGGAGAATACAAGCGAGAAAAGTTGGTTTCTTCACCAACTTTGCACAACCTGTAATTACGGTTCGAAGCAACAATGGGTATATTGGTTTACGGGTGGTTTGAATTATCAGGTAGAACACCATCTCTTTCCGTATATCTGCCACATTCACTATAAAAAGCTGTCGGAAATTGTGAAAGAAACAACAGCCGAATTCAATTTGCCGTATTTCTCGGAGGACACTTTTGGTTCAGCCATTAGCAACCATTTTCACATGCTGAAGCTATTGGGACGAGACGAATTCTCACTAGTGAAACAACCACAAACAGCGTAAGCGGCTCTCACTTCTCGGGTTCCCTCGATTCACGGTAATTCTTTCCATGATCCTGCGAGATATAATTCGTCTTCTCGGCAGTTAAATACGATATAGATTTCAAGGTATCCTGATCCTTAGTGCGTAAATTTATTATGGACTCAAGATGAGTAAGTGCTCTTGTCCAGCACTAAAATTCTTCAACTTTTTTAAACCTATGTCCGAAAATGAAATACATCATCACAGTTATTCATCTGGTTTCATTTATATCCATGACCTCCGGACTTGCTCAAACTAATGAATGGGAAAACCCCTCAATTATCGAAAGAAACAAGGTCGAAGGCCATGTCGATTTCTTGCCATACGAATCGATTGAGTCAGCACGTTCAGGCGATCCGGAGCAGTCCACATACTACCAGAGTCTAAATGGTACCTGGAAATTTAATTTTGTGAAGAAACCGTCTGAACGGCCAAAAGACTTTTTCAATTCTGATTTTGATGATTCAGGTTGGGACGAGATTAAAGTGCCGTCAAACTGGGAGATTGAGGGGTTTGGAATCCCTATCTACACAAACATCCGATATCCATTTCCAGCGAATCCACCGAAAGTGGATAATGAATACAATCCGGTTGGTACTTATCGACGTACGTTCACCATTCCTGAAAATTGGTCAGATAGAGAAGTTTTTCTTGTGCTTTCTTCCGTCTCCGGATACACCAGAGTGTTCGTCAATGGTACTGAAGTTGGGATGACTAAAGTGGCAAAATCCCCCTCGGAGTTTGATGTTACAACTCATCTCAGCACCGGTGAGAATACGATTGCTATTCAGGTTTTTCGTTGGCATGATGGAAGTTATCTTGAAGACCAGGATTTTTGGAGACTTAGTGGGTTGGAACAAGATGTTTTCCTGTATTCCTTACCGAAAATAACCGTATGGGACTATTTCCTGAAGGCCGGTTTGGATGACTCGTATGAACAAGGGACTTTTCAGGCAGATATAAATCTTCGTAATTTTTCGGAAAGCAGGCTGGCAGGTAAACTCCTGTTGGAAATATTTCCAGTTGGTGGAGACGAATCCATTTATTCACAAGAGCAAGTAATTGGCGACGCATCGGAGGTAGTCTCTTTTGAATCGGTGCTGGATGTTGAACCATGGTCTGCAGAGAGGCCGAATCTGTATGACTGTGTCATCTCCCTATACGATGATAAAGGCAAACAGCTGCTTGTGACTAGTGATCAGGTGGGATTCAGATCGGTGGAACTCAAAGATGCTCAGCTGCTGATCAACGGTGTAGATGTTATTGTTAAAGGGGTCAATCTCCATATCCATGACGACGTCCTTGGGCATGTGCCAACCAAGGAGATGATGATAAAGGACATCCAGTTGATGAAACAGCATAATATCAACGCTATTCGAACCAGCCATTATCCTCAAAATCCACTCTTTTATGACCTATGCGATAAGTACGGTATGTATGTCGTTGATGAGGCAAATATTGAGTCTCATGGCATGGGCGCCACAAATCAAGGTCCGTTTGATGAAAAAATTCATCCGGCCTACCTCGAGATATGGGCTCCCGCACATATGGATAGGATCAAACGCTTAGTTGAGAGAGATAAGAACCATCCTTCAGTGATCATGTGGTCCATGGGAAATGAGTGTGGAAATGGACAAGTATTTTATGACGGATATGACTGGATAAAGAACCGTGATGAAACTCGTTTGGTACTTTTCGAGCAAGCCGGGGAAAACCCGAATACTGACATTGTAAGTCCAATGTATCCCGGAATGGAATCTATGAAGCAATACGCTTCAGCAACCGACAAAACCCGTCCATACATCATGTGTGAGTACTCTCATGCCATGGGGAATAGTAATGGAAATTTTCAGGAATACTGGGATATTATTCTCGAAAGTAAGCAAATGCAGGGCGGATTTATTTGGGATTGGGTTGACCAGGGGTTAAGAGCCGAAGATGAAAACGGAGTGTTTTGGGCCTACGGCGGAGACCTTGGAAGTGGGGATCTCTACCATGATCAAAATTTCTGTGCCAATGGCTTGGTATCTTCCAACAGAACACCACATCCCGGGATTTTGGAGGTGAAGAAAGTCTATCAGAATATTCTTTTTGACTACGCTATAGACCAGCAGAGATTACGTGTGAAGAATATGCATGACTTTATTGATCTATCCGGATTTGATTTAAAATATGAGATTTATAGAGAGGGGGAGTTAATGTTGGCAAAGGAATTGGATGTAAATGCGGAGCCACATTCCGAAACTCAGGTGGATATTGAGATACCTGAAATGGTTGGAGGTGAATATGTTCTAAACGTATATGCCTACACATCATCTGAACAACCATTGATTCCGACGGGACATGAAGTTGCTAGGGAACAGTTTGTTTTACAGGCGTACCCGTTTGAATCCAATACCATTGAGGGATCTCTAAAAATTGAAAAAAAGAAGGGTCAGTCCCTTACTTTTCAGTCAGGTTCAATTTCAGGAGAATTTAATCTTGAAAATGGGCGGTTAGTTAGATACGAAAATGGAGGAAAAGGAATAGATGGATTCCCTGAACCTTATTTCTGGCGAGCACCCATTGACAACGACTTTGGGAACTGGATGCCACAACGTTTGAGGGTCTGGAAGACGGCTCATGAGGAACCAGAGGTAAAGAAAGTGACTGTTGGTAAGCAGACAGAAGGTGGACAATCTATTCAAGTGGAATATGCGGTAACTGATCAAATGGCTAATTATACTTTAGATTATCTGATTCTTAACGATGGAGCAATCCAGGTGAATGCCACTATAGATATGAGCGGAAAAGATCTACCCGAGTTACCCCGATTTGGCATGAGAATGGCAGTACCTGGCGAGTATAGAAATACCATGTTCTATGGCCGAGGTCCAGTTGAAAACTACTCAGACCGCTATAGTGCCGCCTTTCTTGGTGTTTGGGAATTTGACGTGAATCAGTATAAAATGCCTTACATAAGACCGCAGGAATATGGTAATCACACCGACGTTCGTTGGGTACAACTCTCCGATGATCAGGGAAATTCGCTAGTCGTTCGTGGGATTCAACCAGTAAATTTTAGTGCGTTGAATCTCAGGGCGGAGGATCTTGATCCGGGCGAGACCAAACAGCAAAGACACCCAACAGATTTAAAGTACCGTGATGATATAACCTTGCATGTTGACTTTGCACAGCGCGGATTAGGTGGAGATAACTCTTGGGGTGCGATGCCTCATGCAGCCTACCGATTGGAAGAAGAGACTTACAGTTACGGCTTTGTATTTAAGTTGGAGAACCAGAAGATTTTTCCTGAAAGAAAGTGATCAATTACGAAGTCTACAACAAGTCAGACTCAGAAATTCGTTTTCGTTCATTTGATAGCCATTGCATTGCATCGTTGTAATCGGATAGTATACGAATGTTATAGTTTTTTGGCTTCTTTAGGTTCACAAAGAAATTGGTCAGACTTTCATTGGGTATTTTCTTAAATACAACCGCTGTATGAATGCTTTTGAAATGCCCACTAAGTTCATTTATCATCGCCTTCGTGTAATCCAGATCCGCTAGAATTGAGTTAAGCTGAAATTTGAAATTTCCAATCCTCAAGTCGTCAAGGTTAAATAACCTGTCAAGGTGACCATACTTTTCAAGAATTTCATCACTTATCGTGTTGAAATCATGGATAGTAAAATTATCGTCACTAACAACATAGACGACATCCTCGTCAAAATTATAATGTGTTTTTATCAAAATAGTGAGTTAAGCGGTTTTCTAAGTTACGTATTCAGAGCTTAGAAGTTTGAGTAATTATTAATTATCCAATAGCTGTTTTGTTCTCTACGAGTATACTAGCACTAAACCTTCTTGTCATTACAATTTTTTGTTGTCGACAACCTTGTATGAGGGTTCATCGTTCTTGCCTTTTTCAATAAAAATCAGGTTATGATAGAAGGTGACAGCAATGATATTAAGGTCGAAGTAAGAGGGTTGGTAGCCTTCGATTAAAAATTCGGCATGGTTAACACCATCAGCTCTCTTCTTGAAGTAGTTCATCATGGTGTTCGAATTCTGTAGGTCGTTACTATCGCCACCATGACTTTCCCAGTAGGAGGTTTGAGTATCTTCTACCACGTACATCCCTCCATCCTTTAAGTGGGGGAAGAGATATTCGAAAGAAGCGATAACGTGGCTATTGATGTGGCTACCATCGTCGATGATAATGTCCAGGGGTCCGGTTTTGGATATTACCTCTTCCAGGAACTTTTCGTCCGACTGATCCCCCTGAAAAATGGTAATTCTAGGTTCTTCGAGGGCCTTTTTATCATGAATATCAATGGCATAGATCTGACCGTCATCGAAGAATTTCTTCCACATTCGTAGACTGTTGGCACCAATCTCCGGATGTTCGTACCCACCAACGCCAATCTCCAGCATATTCACTTTTTTACCCAGGTAAGGACTCAGGTGTTTTTGATAATGCCTGGTGTAAGAGTGACGGGTGTTCTTGTCCGTGCGATATACGGAACTCAGATAATCAAGATCTTTAGAATTGAGTTGAGATCCCGCTTGTTCATATGCGTTTCTCAGGGCAAAACGAAGACTTTTAGGAAGCCATTTTCGAACAGTTGCAAGAATTGACAATTTTTTTACTTTCTTTATCGCCTCTAAATTGACCATTTGTGAAATGGTATCAAAACACTGAATCAAATACTCTTTCCGATAAATAATAAATTGGAATTAGAAGACAATTCAGTTTCCCGCTCTTTTTTTCAGTTTCCCGCTCTTTTTTTTATGAAAGATAGACTAAGACCAGATGAGAAAGCACACCTGGATGATTTTGGTTACGTCCTATTAAAAGGCGTACTTGCCCAAAAAGATTTACAGGTCATTAAGTCAAGGCTAGATCAAATAAAAGCGGAAGAAGGACCACGACTGGGGGAGTTTGGGCGATCCCATTACCGGGAAATGTTATTAGAAAAGAAGTCTAGGGTGAGGTTATGGTTATTTGATTGTCAGTTTCGGATATGGAAGGTAATATTGAATTCAATTTTCGTCGTTTTTCCAGTAACCAGAAAAATAGTTTATGCCTTTGGTAAGGGCCTTCATCAAAGTCGTGAAGGGTCTTTGCGACGGGAGATTTGTCAAATGATGATCACTATTTTAGAGCAATTTGACCAGAAAGACGAAAGAATATGCGACCTGGTGAATAAAGGAAATGTATTCAGTCTCATTTACCGAAATAGTAAGGTGTTGGATGCAGTTCGCCATGTTATTGGGGATCAATTTAAACTTAGCTCCTTAAACGTCAGATCACCTAAAAGAGGTAATTTGACTCAGAAACTCCACGTGGACTACCCTTGGGCTGTAGCGCCAGGTGATTATTTTGCTTGCAATGCCCTTTGGTTGTTGGATGACATGAATTTAGAAAATGGCCCTACCCGGGTGGTTCCTGGCACGCATCGAAAAGCTTCTTTACCCAAAGATGAAATGGATGATCCAAGACATCCACATCCCGAGGAAAAGTTGATTGTGGCAAATGCGGGAGACGTAATTTTTCTGAATTCGCATATATGGCATGGTGGAACGAGTAATCGAAGTGGTGAAAGTCGAGCGATTATACAGAGCTACTTTGTTCACAAAGCACACCCTTCCCAGCAGCAGCAGCGGCAACAGCTTCGTGACAATACCAGGTCTTTTTTGACTGCAGAAGATCTAAGGGTTTTAGATATTATTTGAGCTTGATTATTTTATTTGCCCAATAAAATACACTATTGCATATCTTTTACTGAAAATGAAACATATTCTTTTTTGCTTCCTCACAGTCATACTCCTATCAAGTCACGACATGTACCTTAAACTAGGTACTTACTTTCTAGAGCCCAACTCCGATTCTATAATTGAACTTTTCAACGGCACATTCGAGCGGAGTGAGAATGTAATTACCCGTGACCGGATGATTGATGTAAGCCTGGTTGGAAATGGTGAGCGTATGCAGGTAGACACGTCTGCTTGGTTTGAGAAAGAGGATGACGCGACATACCTGGGGTTTACTACAGGAGCTACTGGTACATGGGTAGCCGGTGTTTCTACAAGACCAAGAACACTAGGCATGTCCGGAGAGGACTTTAATGATTACCTGGAACACGATGGAGTTCTAGATATGCTGGAATCACGTAGGAGGAACTTCACCCTGGCGGATTCTGCAGTAGAGCGATATTCAAAGCATGTTAAAACGGTCTTTCAAGTAGGTGATGAGCGTTCCGATGACTACAAGGTGGAGCTTGGTTATCCAATCGAATTTGTACTTCTTGAAAACCCTTACAACATGCACCCGGGACATAAACTGCCAGTTAAGCTGTTATACAACCAGCAACCACTAGCCAATCAGCTGGTTTACGTTGGCTCTAAGTCCACTTCGGGTGAGCATACTCATGATGGAGAAACTCATTCCCATGACGACAATGCGGATCATACACACGATGAACTAAAGCAGCTTCGTACGGATGAGGAAGGAATGCTCAATGTTATGATTAGCTCAGAAGGAATTTGGTACTTAAGAACCATACATTTGGTTGAAGTAGAGGAGGAGGGACTTACGCATGAATCCAACTGGGCCACGATTAGCTTCGCTGTTCCTGGTGGAGGTGAAGGGCACAGTCATTCTCATGATGACGACAATGAGCATGAGCACTCTCATGGTGATGACCACGAACATTCCCACGATGATGACCATGACCACCATCACCATGATGAAGGTATCCCTGCGTATGTATATGGGATACTCAGTATTTTGATTGTTGTGGTGCTATTCTTTTGGTTCAACAGAAAGAAAAAGGCTGAATAATATGCGTTTTCGATTTTTCATTAGCCTTCTCTTATTTGTACCCCTTTTGGCGGTTGCCCATGATGTTTCTGGTGGGGATCGGGAACTACTCGAGAATGGTGGATTATGGGCCTATATATGGGTAGGAGCAAAACATATGCTCACCGGTTACGACCACCTGCTCTTTCTTGTTGGTGTCATATTTTTCCTCAAGAAATTCGGAGAGATAGTTCGATTCATAACGGCATTTACGATAGGTCACAGTATCACTCTTATTTCCGCCACATACTTACAGTTTGCGGTAAATGAATATTTCATTGATGCAATAATTGGCCTAAGTGTTTTCTACAAAGGATTTGAAAACCTTGGACTATTCCAGAAGGTACTTAAGTTAAATCCGCCGCACCTGTTAAATATGGTTTTTGCCTTTGGTTTAATTCATGGTCTGGGTCTATCGGCACGTCTACAGTCTTTCACCGTGGAACAGGAGGGAATATTCCTTAAAATCATAAGTTTTAACCTCGGTGTGGAATTGGGTCAAATAGCCGCACTTATACCTATAATTTACATCATTAATCTGTGGCGTACCCGGGATAGTTTTGAGCCATTTTTCAAGGCGACCAACACCTATTTGATATTAGCTGGTATTGCTTTGGCAACTTATCAGTTTTGGTTGTTGTTTACTCATTGATTTGGTCGTTTGATTCAAAAAGACTCACTCTGTATTCTCAAGACTCATTGTAGAAGGGTTGAAGGACTGTAAAGAAAAGAATAAGGCATGATAGAGCTTACTTTGGAATATCAGAACAAACTGGCTAGTCACCTTCTGTTGACCTGCGTTTTTCTGGGAGGATTCTCAATAGCTGTGCTGGCTAATTTACTCATAAGCAATTCCACTCACAGACTCCATAATGTACTTCTTAAGATCTCTTCGGTTTCCTCTGGTAGTTTTCTGATCACCGTATTTGCATTAAGCAAGATTATAATGATGACAACCGATGGCTATCCGAGAGAGATTGATCAATTTGACCTCCGAATAGCAGGAACTATTGCTACGTTAGCCTATATTCTGGGAATATGCTCCCTTACCTGCATTATTGGATTATCGGGATGGATTAAGTCACGACCTGCAGGTTGGTTTACTACATCCGTAGCGATTATCGCGATAATCATGATCTTTTACTTCATTTGACAGAGCCTTGTAGCGTTTCATTGAAAACGGGAATATGAAATTCTAAGAGATAAAAAATAGGGTACAAATCGTACTTAAAAAGCCTCTTTTTTAACCAAAAAGAGGCTTTTTCATACTTTCCCTGATTGAACTGAATAGAAATATTAGCCCTATGGGAACATTTTTACTACAAATAGGGTATATAATTATGTTAATACTACATTTAAGGTAAATAACACTTTTATGGGTAAACATCATTTGGGAGAATTCGAAGAAATCGTGATGCTTACCGTAGCCATTCTGCAGGATGAAGCCTATGGGTTTTCAATCATTGAGGAAATGGAGAAACGGTTGCGACGTTCGGTTAGCATAGGTGCTTTACAAACGGTTCTCAAGCGATTAGAAAAGAAGAACTATCTCATCTCTGAGCTAGGAGAAGCAACAGCAGTAAGAGGGGGAAAGAAAAAGCGTTTTTATCACCTTACGGCTGCAGGCAAAGACATTCTAGAAAACGCAAAGGAGCAGAGAATGGACCTTTGGAAAGCAGTTCCGGAATTCATTCTAAAATTCACTTAGATGAATAGCAAAATACCTAAATGGCCACTCAAATTCTTTCGATGGTTCTGCGACCCGGAATATTTGGACGATATAGAAGGAGATCTACTAGAACGATTTGACAAGAGACAAAGAAAGAAAGAACCTGCACGATGGCTATTGCTTCTCGATGTACTTAGACTTTTTCGTCCAGGGATCATCAGAAAACTAGAAGGATCAATAAAACTCAATAATTACGGAATGGTTAAACACAACTTAAAAATTGCTCTTCGCAATTTGATGAGGCAAAAAAGCATTGCATTTATCAACATTGGAGGACTTGTACTAGGTCTGATGGTCACTCTTATGATAGCCTTTTGGGTACAAGATGAATTGTCATGGGATAAGGAAAATGAGAATTATGATCGGGTGGTCAGGGTCATGCAAAATAGGGTTTTCAATGAAGAACCTCTGGCGATCAAGGCCATGCCTATTTCCCTGGCTTCGGAGCTTCAAGAAAATTATGACGATGTTTTTGATCATGTCGTGCTTTCCTCTTTCTACTGGGATGCCCTACTCTCAACGGTTGAAGACGCGGTAAATGTCACTGGGGTAAGGATTCAGGAAGGAGGACCTCATGTGATGTCACTCAATATGATCAGTGGTTCAAGGGATGTACTTGCAGAGGAAGCAGCCATTATGCTTTCCGAAAGCACTACCTACGCTTTATTTGGTGACGAGGACCCCATCGGAAAGACAGTCAGAATTAATGAAGAAAGTATGATCGTCATGGGAGTCTACGAAGACTTACCGAACACTAGCAGCTTTAGACGCGTGGGTTTTCTTGCTAAGCAAGAGAATGATCAGCAGGCTAATTGGGAGTCCAATAATCAGCAAATATTTGCCATTGTTTCTGAGCATTCTTCCATTCAATCGATCAATGAACGAATTAGAACAACAATTAATGATCACCTTCCGGATGAGAGAAAAAACGAGAGAAATGCAGTATTTCTACATCCGATGGCGGATTGGCATTTGAGGTCCTCTTGGGAAAACGGTGTTCAGACAGGTGGTGCCATCACCTATGTTCGCTGGTTTGGCCTAATTGGTCTACTGGTATTATTTCTAGCCTGCATCAATTTTATGAATCTTAGCACCGCTCAATCCATAAGACGAGCAAAAGAGGTAGGCATACGAAAGTCTATTGGTTCTGTTCGACACCAACTGGTTACACAGTTCATGACGGAATCTACATTACTGGTTTTCCTGTCGTTTCTGGTGGCAATCATTCTTTCCCAGGCCATTATTCCTTATTTTAATCAACTTACCGGTAAGGAGATTGTCATACCATTTGATACCTGGCAGTTCTGGGTAGCCGGATTTATTTGTGTTCTCGTAGTAGGTATTTTATCCGGTAGTTATCCGGCCGTTTATCTTTACTCATTCAGGCCCATTCAAGTGTTGAAAGGAACCTACCAGAGCCGTATGTCTGCGAAGATTTTCAGAAAGGTCATGGTTATATTCCAGTTTACCATATCCATTGCCCTTATTATAGGTACGATGGTCATTGTCCAGCAAATTAACCATGCAGTAAATAGACCACTTGGATATGATGGAGAGCGTGTTATTTCCGTCGCTATGTCTTCTCAAGAGCATTACAGTAAGAATACAATCATAGAAGAGGAGTTAATTAACTCTGGTGCTGCGGTCCAATACGCAGAATCGTTTAATCCCCTTACCGAAGTCTGGATGATGAACAATGACTTTATCTGGGTCGGAAAAGATCCGAACTACACACCGATGATTAATACTTTATATGTCTCTCCTAACTTCGGAAAAACCGTAAATTGGGAGATCACTGCGGGTAGAGATTTCAATAAGGCCCTGGCAACGGATTCAAGTACATTAATACTCAATGAAACAGCTGCAAGAACCATCGGGGTTGAGAATCCGATCGGTTCAAACATCAATTGGCAGGGGAATACATACAAAATAGTGGGTGTTGTCAAGGATCTTTTGAATGATTCCCCCTTTAGAGAAGTTGGGCCTACTTTTTACTTCTTCGGAGATGAAGGTAACTCAAACTACAGTCTTATTAAATTGAACGAGGAGCTTTCACCGCTGGAGGCGGTCAATATGGTCAGTGAAGTTTATGAAAGACTGATCCCGAATGTACCATTTGAATTTGAATTTGTCAGTGTAGCACATGAACGAAATTTTCGTTCAATAGAAAGAATAAGCTCACTATCCACTCTTTTCTCATCTTTTGCGATCATTATCAGTTGCCTTGGACTCTTCGGCCTGGCATCTTTCATGGTGGAACAGCGAACGAAGGAAATCGGTATTCGTAAAGTGTTAGGAGCATCTGCGCCCCATCTATGGCGATTGATTTCACAGGAGTTTATTATTCTGGTGTTGATCTCGAGTTTGGTTGCGATACCGATTTCATTATTTACCCTTAGAGGTTGGCTTGAGGGATATGAATATCGGATAGACTTGCAGTGGTGGGTGTTTGTAATTGCTTGTTTTGCTGCTTTGACACTCACGCTAGCAACAACAAGTTTTAAGTCTTTGGCTACAATTAAACTAAATCCAGCTCATACGTTAAAAGATGAGTAAGCCACTAATTCACACGATTAATTAATTCCCTTCTCGATATAATATTTAGAATGAAACCTACTTTGTTCCTGACAATGCAAATCTGCCTTATTCTGACACTATGCGCTCAAGAGAATGATCCTCAAATAAGAAAAGAAATCCTTGCCCATGGGAAGATGATTCGGATGGCTTTTGCTGTAAATGACACACTAGCGATTAAGGAACTTCATCATCCTGATGTAATCAAAGCACTGGCTTTTGATGATGTCAAGAATGGGAGAGAGGAAGTCATGGAAGGATTGAAAGGCGTATTAGAAAATTTTCAACTTGAGTTTGTTGAAAATGAAGTTGAGAACATATTAATTAACGGGAATTTGGCTTTGGAACAAACGAGATTTAAAATCAAGGGAACCCCCAGGCAGGAGGGGGAATCATTTGTTTTTAGTGGCAGGACGATGGTGACTTATGTGCGTTACGAGTCCAGTCCTTCGGGATGGGCGACTATTCGAGAGATCATTCAACCAGCGACTGGAAATTAGGAATGACGTAGTAAAGTTTAAACCCAATTACGTAAGCTCATTATCAGGTTTATTCGGCAAATATTGAAGAGGTCTCTCAGTCAATATTGCATTATTCTGTTCGCTTCGCGGATACCTGATTCGAGGGCACCATGGACATAACCATGACCCCGATAAGTTGTGGCTTCTCCAGCAAAATGAATTCTGCCAACGGGCTCCGCGATTTGCTGGACATCGCTTTCAGTTGTACCTATACCTAGGCAGGAATAAGAACCTTTAGAATGTGGATCATTAAGCCAATTTGAGGTCATCATTCGTTCAAACTCAATTTCACGGTTTGGAAAAGCTTTATGAAATGTTTCCCGCCAGTGATCTTGGATAGCTTGATTTGATACGGATTCAAGCCACTTTCCGGATTCGCCAACATGAAAGGCAATTAGAATTGGTTTTCCTTCATATGCGTGATAATTAAGAACGATACCAGAGTTTTTCTGAGTTTCTTTTTGGAAGGCTAGAAAGTGAGGTGTCCCCTTCCAAAATTTTTCGGTGAATTGCATGATTGCCTTATTAAAAATCCCCATTGGCATCTTTTGAAAGGAAGCTTTTTTATAATCAGGCAAAGTCGGAGAGAATTTTATTTTTTCTTGTTGCAGGAGGCTAATAGGAGTTGTTAAAATAACGTAATCCGCTTCAAAAACGCCTTTATCAGTTACTACCTGCACCTCTCTTTCCTTGTCGATAATTTCTACTACTTTCTGATTGGTCTTAATTGTACTGTTTTGAAGCAGATGATGAACCACCTGGTTATATCCGTTCATGACCAGTTGCTCATCCTCTTCCAGATCATTCAAGTAGGTGAGGTATCCCCGTCCTGAAATCTCGTAGCTATCTCTTCCAGCACTTGCGCTATATCCAAGTTTCACAATATCAAGTTGGGCTTGTTTTCTCTCCGAGATGTCTTCGTAGTTCATAACAATATCAATGACTTCGCCTAAGCTGATGTCTTTCTTATTCGTATTGAAATATTCAAGGCTCCTCTTGTCCGCTTTCAACCCTTTTAGCCCAAGCGCGATTTTGGAAATAGAGTCTCCATATTTATCGTAAACCTTGACACTAGCGTAGGGCGTTTGCTTTGTTTGAAGTCCAACTTTTTCTTTTAGATCGACTAAGGGGTTCAAAGGATCTGAAGCATAACTAATCCAATTTGCACCCAGCTCAAGAGTGACCCCCCAATCCTTATTGGTATTGATGCGCCCACCTATTCGGTCTCTTGACTCCAAAACAATTATTTCATGCCCCGCTGCTTTCAAAACATTCGCGGCCATTGCCCCTGCAGCTCCCGCACCAACGATGATGATTTTCTTTTTAGACTCAAATGAAGATGAGAAACCAGATAAAAGGGCACCACAGGTGGCCAGTAGATTGATCTTGAGAAACTCTTTTCTATTCATTTGTGCGAACCGTTAATAAAATGCCGTAAAAATGTGGAGGGCTTCTAGCAAAACGGATTTTGGCACTTATCAGTATTAATTGCGTAGCAAATAGTGAAAAAAACCTCATTCCTTCATGAGGAATGAGGCCTGCAAGACTAGTTTTTCTTTGATGTCCTATATCAAATAAACCTGTGAAGAGCGTTGTATGCGTTATCTTGAAATGAGGCATTCGCCATAGCCGGGTAGATATCAAATTGATCTACCATTTCACCTACTACTTGTGTTTCCTTACTGGCATAAAACCCTCCGTTCTTATAAGTGTCGTTCTCGAGAGCATCCAAATAACGAGAGGCTCCTTTCTCCACTTTATGTACCATCCCTCTGAGGGGCATCACAATCGGTAACATGATGTATTTGAACATGTACTTCATCATTCCCGTTGCATTGTCTGCAAAAGAGGTGCCACTTGTAGCTCCAGGACTTACGGATACAAATTTGATAGATGGGTGCTTCCTCGCCATGGATGACATCCATAAAGTACCTACATATTTAACATGCCCATAGACCTGCATTGCATCAAAACCGTTTTTGAAATATGATCCATCCAGTATGGAAGCCAATTCATCTGTTGAATTCGTTTCCAGGCTGGGGCGTTTCATTCCCATCTTTTCAATTCCTCGGGCAGCTTCGCTACTGGCAAACAATACCGCTTTCTTCAGTTTATCTTGTTTTATTAACTCATCCACCAATATGGCATGACCCAAAATGTTTTGGGCCGCCATTTGGCTAACTCCATTCGATGTTAAGCTGGTTGGATCTTTACCGCCCACACCACCGGCATTCATAATCAAAGCATCCACTGGCTCTTTCAATGCGGCTATAGCCCCTTTTATTGACTTTTCGTTGGACACATCCATGATGAGCACTTCGAATATTTCCTTGCCTGTAGACTCAATTAAGTCTCTTTTTGCAGTTTCACCTTTTTCGGGACTTCGTACACCTAAGATGATTTTCTCGGTTCCATTAAGAAGTGCTAGTTGTCTCGCACTCTCTTTTCCAAGTCCCGAGTTAGCTCCTGTAATTAGTATTGACTTATTCATATTGAAATGGTTATTTGTACTGATCGGTCAAATATATAAATTATTTTGTACTAATTGGTACAAATAGATTTTATTTTTCTAATTTTACCACATGCCAAGAGTTGAAGTATTTGACAAAGAGCAGGTTTTAGGGAGAGCTCTGAATCTATTTTGGAAGAATGGATATGAGGCAACTTCCCTGGCCGATCTTACTACCGAGTTAGAAATCGGGAAGGGAAGCTTATATAACTCCTTTGGTAGTAAGAGGCAGTTGTTTGATCAATGTCTTGAAATGTATAGATCCACCGCATTTGAGGTGATGGATAAAATGCTAGCTGAAACTTCGGATCCTATAGACGGGATTAAGAACTTTTTGAAACTTCATACCGAGGCCATGCTAAATGATCCGGAATCTCGTGGGTGTTTGATTGCCAATTCAACCTCTGAACTGGCTCATGATAAGGAGATCCAGGCGTTTCTTACTGAGCACAATGAAAAAATGAAAGCCAAATTCGTTCAATTTCTTTCCGACAGCCATTTATCGGAGAAAGCGGAAGCAATAGCAGACTTGCTTCTCATTCATGTTACGGGAATTAGCGTGATGTCGAAGTTCATTAAAGATCCTAAAAGATTTGAGGCATCAAACGAGCGGTTTATTAAGTCTCTGGAAGCTTAATGCTGGTATTCCAAAGAATCTATTCTTCTTTTCCAATAAAAAGCTTCTCCGAGGAAATAAGTGGAAAAAGGTTATTTGAACGATCAACGTCCGCCATTCTTAGAGATGGGTCAACCTCAACCGATTCGACCTTCCCAGCTACTTGTAGCTCATAATTTGGATACGGCCAGGGCCAATCTTTCATGACAACTCTTGTAGGCATACCTTCTTCTTCAGGCTTATACCCTCGCATTATCTCCATAGGGATATAATAGAGCTTTTGTTCTCCCCCCTCCAGCGTAACTAGTACATCTAATGGCATAGGATGTAATCCTTTCTTCTCAATCATTATCACAGAGGAATCCCCCTTTAACTCCAATGATTTAACTCCATAATCAATGGTATTGGTAGTGGCGATCCATTGTTCATTATACCAGTCTAGTTCCAGCCCTGAACGTTTTTCCATCACTCGCTTAAAGTCTGTAGGATCGGGGTGTTTAAATGCCCATTGATTCCACAGGTCCAGCATACCCTGATCAAAAGCGTCCTGCCCAATAATATAGCTTAGTTGATGCAGATAAATGGCGCCTCTTAAATACGTTGAAACACCGTATGTTCTATTCAGGTCATAGTGATCTCCATGTGTGGTCATTGGCTCCTGAAGATCTGCATCTACTAGCATCTGATAAGCAGTGTATGCTCTTGATAGCGGATTTAATTTGTTGTCACCAAACAATTCATCCATTATCATGTACTGGCAGTAAGTGGTGAACCCCTCGTCCATCCAGGGGTATTTTGACTCATTAAAAGCCAAAACACCTTGATACCATGAGTGAATGGCCTCATGTACCGTAACACTAACGAGGCTTCTAAATTCTCTGTTCCCAGTAATTAACGTGGCCATAGGATATTCCATGCCACCGTCTCCACCTTGAATGACCGTGTAATCCTTGTATGGGTATTTACCATATTTCGCATTCATTATTTGGAAGGTTCGCATGGTATAGTTTTTTAAACTATCCCAATTGGTCTTTATGCTACTATTTTCATTTTGGTAAATGAAGTGAAGGTCAGGAATACCTTCCGCTTTTATGATTTCATGCACATAATCCGGATCCGCGGCCCAAGCGAAATCATGTACCTGATCCACTTTGAAATGCCAGCTTAATTTTTTTCCCTTCTTTCTTTTGACGGGTTTAGACACATCCTCATAGCCATGACCAATTTCCTGCGCATTTTGCAGGTATCCTGTACCACCAATCATATAAGCAGAATCAAGGTTTATGGTCACGTCAAAACTGCTCCATACGCCATGAAATTCCCTTCCAACATATGGATCTGCATGCCATCCGTGTTTATCGTATTCTGCCAGCTTGGGATACCATTGGGTCATTGAATAAGAGATTCCTTCCTTATTATTTCTTCCTGTTCTGCGGATTTGTACGGGTACCTGAGAATCAAACTGCATGCTTAGCTTCGTATTCTTTCCAGGAAACAAAGGTTTGGCTAGTTCCACCTCCAATATGGTACCAACAACCTCGTAATTTAGGTTGGTACCATCCTGTTTCAGCTCATTTATCCGGTGATAGCCGATTTCATCTGCCTTTAAATGAAATATTCTATCCTGTACCCGACGATCGGGGTCTGCAATGGTACGGGAACGAATATCCATCATACTTCCTGGCTGAAAGGCGTTGTAGTACAAATGATAAAAGACCTTGGTCAGTGTGTCTTCCGAGTTATTGGTGTAGATGATTTCCTGCTCCCCAGTGAATTGGTGATTTTCTGTATCAAAATCAATTTCCATCGTGTAGTCAGCTCTTTGCTGCCAGTAGCCATTTTGAGCCGATACAATTGCACACATTGAAAGCAGAAGGAAAATTGAGAAGACTTGTTTCATGATTTCGCTTTATAAAGCAACCAAATTAGATCATAAAGGATTTGTGAGTGCGATGAAATTATATAGGTGGTCGAATGGATAACATTTTGATCCATAACCGTGGAATAAAAAAAGCTCGTCTATCAATAGATAAACGAGCTTTGAAGCAGTCCCTAGGAGGACCGAGCGCCAAGAATTGGTCCTGTGGATCAATTTAGCAAATGCTTGCACCATAGCTTTAGCGTCGGTGCAGGGGCCAGAGAGCGAAGCGGGCAGGGGAGCCCCCTATGGGCTGATTCAACTTCGAGTATTTATTTAGTAGTAACCCTTAAATAAAAAAAGCTCGTCTATCAAAAGATAAACGAGCTTTGAAGCAGTCCCTAGGGGAATCGAACCCCTGTTTCCAGGATGAAAACCTGGCGTCCTAACCCCTAGACGAAGGGACCGAGTATCAAAGTTTTGAACAACCACGTTCTGGTTGTTGTCTATTTTGTTTTCATCTCAGTCTGAAAACCTGACGTGCCTTGCCGGCCGCCCAAACCCCTAGACGAAGGGACCTTGGATTAACCAAATTTTTTGGAGGTGCAAATATAGATAGTTGCTAATTCTTTTCAAGTGTTGAACTACTTTTTTTCAAGTCAGCAAGTAAGCCCATTATTCAGTAACTACTCAGAACCTGTCTGCCGTTTCATCAGGACCTTGGTTCATAGGATCTCTGTGGTACTTGTCGAGGTAATTTACAATTGCTTTGCCTTGGAGCACCATACCCGCAACTACCAGATATGGGATATTGGAAACCTCCTTGTGAATAACCTGGTAAGCTGCCGAGACACTCTTAAGTTGCCGTTCGATTTGGTCGGAGAGTGTTGATTTTTCAGGGCGAATTAAGGTTAACATACGGTTTGCTTACGGTTAATAAAATGTGAATAGAAAATAGTAAACGACAAGTACCTGACAAAGGTTCGCAAATAACTTGAATCGAGAACTATAACACTTGCTACAAGTGTTTGCTTGTTAATAATTGGTACATAGATTTGTACCTGAAATGACACAATAAAAAAAGAATATCATGTCTAAAACCAAAATCGGTATTAATGGATTCGGAAGAATCGGACGACTTGTTTTCCGTGTAGCAGTTGATCGTCCTGATCTTGAAATTGTTGGGATCAATGATTTGATCGATGTTGACTATATCGCCTACATGCTAAAATATGATTCGACACACGGTCGATTTAATGGTGAAGTATCTGTGGATAATGGGAACTTAGTGGTTAATGGGCAAACTATCAGAGTTTCTGCAGAAACAGACCCGGCTAATCTTAAATGGTCAGAGGTTGGTGCCGAGTACGTAATTGAAGCGACAGGTATTTTCCTAACAGCGGAAAAAGCGCAAGGACATATTGATGCCGGAGCTAAAAAAGTTCTCTTCACCGCTCCTTCGAAAGATTCTACTCCGATGTTTGTGATGGGAGTAAATAACGATACCTACACCAGTGATCTGCAATTTGTTTCTAATGCATCTTGTACCACCAACTGTCTGGCACCTATTGCAAAAGTGTTGCATGACAACTTCGGAATTACTGATGGTTTAATGACAACAGTACACGCGACAACAGCCACCCAAAAAACGGTTGATGGACCTTCCAAGAAAGACTGGAGAGGTGGTCGCGGTGCAGGACAGAATATAATCCCTTCCTCCACTGGTGCGGCTAAGGCTGTGGGAAAAGTGATACCCGATCTGAATGGAAAACTAACAGGTATGTCCTTCCGTGTTCCAACTCCTGATGTATCGGTGGTAGACTTGACAGTCAATTTGGCGAAGGAAACTACATATGAAGCTATTTGCGCAGCAATGAAAGACGCTTCCGAAGGTGCCATGAAGGGTATTCTAGGGTACACAGAAGACGCAGTTGTTTCCAATGACTTTTTGGGTGATTCCAGAACATCCATATTCGATGCTGGAGCTGGAATTATGTTAACACCAACTTTCGTGAAAGTGGTTAGCTGGTATGACAATGAATGGGGCTATTCAGCTAAGGTTGTTGAATTGCTCGAATTCATGATTGGCAAAGACAAATAAGAATTATTCTCAAATAATAAGAAGGCCGACAATTGTCGGCCTTTTTTGATTTCTGTCAACCAATATTCGTATATACAGCCTGGACGTCGTCATCATCTTCAATCTTATCGAGCATCTTTTCAATTTCATCTAATTGCTCCTCGGAGAATTCTACCGGTTGGGCTGGGTATCTTTTGAGCGAAGCTTTCTTTACTTCAATTCCCTTTTCATCTATTACACTGCTCAAGGATCCGAAGTTGGTATAATCACCGTAGGCATAAACCGTTCCTTCATTCTCTTCCAACTCTTCCAAACCGCCATCAATTAATTCCAATTCTAGTTCCTCGAGATCCATTTCTTCGGTTTTCTCGAATTCAAAGACAGCTTTTCGGTTAAACATGAATTCAAGTGATCCGGAAGGGACAAAGCCTCCACCTGCCTTTGAGAAATATGATTTTACATTGGCCACGGTTCGGTTTGTGTTATCCGTGGTACATTCCACAAAAACCAGTACACCGTGTGGGCCTTTACCTTCATAGGTAACCTCGTTTAAGGTATCCGCATCTTTACCGACCGCACGTTTTATAGCATTATCTATGTTGTCTTTTGGCATGTTTTCCGCCTTGGCATTTTGTATGGCGGTGCGGAGTTTGGCATTCATTTCCGGATCTGATCCTCCATCCCTGGCGGCTACTTGAATGGCTTTAGCTAACTTGGGAAAGATCTTAGACATCTTATCCCATCTTTTCTCTTTTGCTGCTCTTCGGTATTCGAACGCTCGTCCCATGCTGTTTAGATTTTCATGCAAATAAATTGAATGAGAGATTGAAAATCAACGGCAACTGATGAAATTAAGCTGAGATCATCTCAACAATCATAGTATTATGTTGGGATTAAATATAAATTTGCGGTTCATAGCTTATGGTCACTTTCAATCGCGTTTTAGTTGCTCTTTTTTTATTTTCCGGTACTCTTGCTTACGGTCAAAAGGGGAAAGTAAAAACCGCCCAAAAGGAGCTTCTTTCGGGAAATCTGGAGTTGGCAATTGCTGCTATTGAAGAAGCTTCCCGACATCCTAAGACAACACAGTTACCTAATACCTGGAATGTCTATTTCAGCATTTGTGAAGAGAAATTAAAAGTAGCTTCAACTACAGAAGACAGTTTAATGGTCGTGGGTAAACTTGTTGGGGCTTATGAAAAATGCATTGAATATGATACAGATTATGCATTTTCACCGGACCTGACACCCAAGATCACTACGATTTTCAATGACTTTGGCGACCTGGCCGACTATCACTATTCGAAAGAAAGCTACGAACGTTTTATTATGCTGCAGATGGCCTATCTAAAATGCGGAGAAGTGCTTAATGCGGAATTAGGTTCGGAGTATCATAAACTGGCGATGGCTGCCGAAAAAGTGGATAATTCTCCACTCGCCATTGAATACTACTTGAAATCCATTCGGTCAGGAATGTACGAAACGGAATCATATATGAGCCTGCATCAGCTCTATAAAGCGGAAGGAAGTACAAAGAAAGCGGACTCTGTTTTACTTATGGCATTTTTCAAATACCCGAATCATCTTGCATTGGCCAATCGGGTTATACAGGAGTCTATCGATAACACCATGTATTTTATGGCACGACAACATGCAAATAGAGCACTTTCATACAACCCAAATGAACCCGAGCTGCATTACAAGCTTGGATTAATCAATAAAAAACTAGGTCTACCGGAGGACGCAGTTCGCTCGTTTTCAAAAGCACTCTCTCTGGACAGCAAATTCTATAAAGCTGCTTATGAGGTTGGTAGTTACTACGCCAACATAGGGCTGGAAGAAAACAACGAAAGACTACTGGATGTAGCCAGGAGATACCTTGAAGTCTGTGAAAACCAATTGGACGATAACAACAAAGTTCTCGTACTTCTTAGAGAACTATACCTTCAATTAAGAGATTTCGAAAATTACGAACGGATTAACAGCCTTATTGAGGGATAATTTAGATATCGAATTTCATCCCGACCACAAGCTTTTCCTTGTAATTGCTCAGCTTCTTCTTCAGATCTTTTTGCTGCTGGAGGCTTGACTTAGAATGAATCTCGTCCAAAAGGTTTAGAATAAATACATCACTTGAATTTTCCTGATCTTTGAACAAGTTGGAGTCAAGAAAATAAGCTTCCGAAACAGTATCCTTACCAAGATCGAACGACTCATATCCACCACTAATGTTGGCCTTCAAAGAACCGATATTGTGTCGTTCTCCCTTGCTGTTGTAATAGTATAGAGACTTTCCGGCACCAACATAAGTCAGGTCACCTCCTTGGTCGCGAAGTAGAAATCCCATTTCCACGTTAACATTTTCCATATCGGAGGCGATCATCCTAATCCAAAGACGATCGATGATCTGTTCCGGATCATGAATCTTTTCCTTGAATATAATTTCGTTCAAACTGAAGACGATAAAACTATTCACATTAAGAGAAACCACATCAGATGCACTATTCCGAAAAAACGTTACAAATGACATGTCCTCCCTAGTACTATACCAGTACCCATTATGATTCTCTCCGTCGTCGTGCAGAATGAAACCAGAAGGAAAGGCCACATCGAAATTGCTTTGAGCCGGTGTTACCGACTGATTCAACCAGGATGCGTTCGTTAATACATCTTGAGTTTTTTCTGTAGCGGCGTTTTCGTTACGCTTTTCAAGTGCCTTATCGAAGACTTTTCTTAGCTCCTCTCTATCCCATGGCTTCACAAGATATCGATCTAAACCAAACTCGTTTACGGCTCGTATGATAGCTCCCATATCACTGAAGCCTGTCATAATCATACGAACAATATTGGGATACTTCGGTACAATTTTAGCCAGCAGATCCACTCCTGTCATGTTGGGCATCTGTTGATCCGTAATGATTAGGTCGATTTTGTTTTTTTCGAGTAAGGTTATGGCTTCCGGCCCGTTAAGAGCGGTATACACATTGTAATCCTTCCTGAAAGAGTATTGGAAGATTCGAAGATTAACTTCCTCATCGTCCACATACAAAATACTATATGTTTTAGCTTTGGCTCCTTTTGATGGTCTTCTTAAAAGTACGTCTTCCATTCTTAATTAATTATCCTTCTTCAAGGATCGTTTCTGGCTGAAGTTGTTTGGGCAATGTTATAGTAAAAGTGGTTCCCTTTCCAACTTCACTGTCTACAGTAATTTTTCCGTTGTGTTTTTCTACGATACCATGAGTGATCGCAAGCCCCAAACCGGTGCCTTGTCCAACATCCTTGGTTGTGTAGAAGGGTACAAAAATTTGATCCATCACTTCTTTTGTCATACCAGATCCATCATCAATTACTTGAATCTGAATGTGGTCGTTGTCAAGATTTTTAGACCGTAAAGTAATGGTGCCGGTGTCCTCAATTGCATCAATTGCGTTACCGATGAGATTAACGAAAGCCTGGTTGAGCTGTCCGGGGAAGCAGTCGATTGGTTCCAGATCCGGATCAATTTCTTTTATTATTTCAACCTTATTCTTGTATTTGTTTTTAAGAATAAGCAGTGATGATTCCAGGAACTCCTGAACGTGAGCGGATTTAACATCAGCTTCATCATGCCTTGAGAAGGTTCGAAGACCATTTACAATTTCCGCTACCCTGGATGCTCCGTAACTGATATCCTGGATTAATTCTTCCGTACCTTCTTTCAGCTGATCGAGGACATCTTCATCCTCCTTCATCACTTCGTTGTATTTTTTGATTTTTTCGAAGTCATCCAATTCGCAGATTCGCTTGTAGTTATCCACGAAATTGACAATCTCCTGGAAATTTTCTTGAAGTGCATGAACCCCGTTGAATACAAAGTTGATTGGATTATTGATTTCATGTGCAATACCGGCAGTCAACTGACCTAAGGAGGACATCTTCTCAGATTGGACCAGTTGTACTTGGGTATTTTTTAGTTCCTCGTTAGCATCCTGTAACTGAGCCCTTGTTTTTTGTTCTTTCTCCAATGCTGAGCGCATGGTCTCATGAGCCTTATTAAGCTGAACATTGGCCTTTCTAATCACTTTTTGTTGTCTTGCCAGGTCGTGGTTTTGCTTAGCGATTAATTTCCTGGATTTGTTAGTCCTGTAGAAAAGTATAATCAAGCCCGCAATGAAAAGTAGACCAATAGCAAGAATCACCAATAGGAATCTCTTTTGTTGCTCCTCGGCTTCAATTTGAGAAGCTTGAAGTTTAGCTTTCTGCGTCAGGATCAATCGGTCATTTTCAGATAATTGAAGTGCTCTCTTTTGCTCTTCTTCCCTTAGTCTTTGTAACTCAGCTAATTGTTGCAAGCGATCAAGTTCCGCCTGGTCTTTGGTTCTTGCCATCTGTTGTTGAGTGATCAGCAATTGCTGCCTTGCTCTTTCTGCTTCCAGGTTCTTACGGGCCACCTCTTGCTGTTGTAGCTTATTTTGTTGCTCAAGGAGTTGAACCTTTCTTTCTTCATCGATAGTCAAGAGTTGCTCTTGCTGTCTTGATAGTTGTTGGTTCTTATTCTTTTCAATTTGAATGAGAGCATCATCTTCATACTGTTGAGCAAGAACTTCCAAAGTGGGGTCAATCTTTGAACTGTTGTCAATTCGTGCTTGCGAGGTATTTAAAGAAGATAGCCTATTCCTATAATCATTGGCAAGCTCCGTTTGTTTGCTTTCATTATATAGGGAAATCATCGACGTGTAAAGATCTTTTTGAAGAACGTTAGTGCTTCTTATCTCTAGGGATCGTTCTGCTTTTTTTAGGTAGTTTTCGCTTTCTTTTAAGTTGCCTCTCTCCAGTTCAATTCCACCCATAATTAGATCAACTTTGATCTCGCCAAGGGCATCGTTTCTACTCAGGAATCCATCTCTGGCACGGTTGATTTCATTTTGTGCGGCAATTGTTTGTCCCAATCCAAGACTGGCCTTTGCTTTCATGTAATGATATTCAGGATTTCGATTGTCAATGGTAATCGCTTCCCCGGCATACTCATTAGCTTTCTTATTATCTCCAATTTTCAGAAACAACTCAGCGAGACTGTAGGCCTTAGGAGCTTTGAGTCGTGGATCAACGACGGCAAATTGTTCTTCACCAAATTGCGAAGCTCTTTCCAGATTTCCCATTCGTTCGTGAACCTGCATCAGCAATCCCAGAGCTCGGTTTTCCATCAGTCGGTTATTGATATCTCTGGCCAATTGAAGTTGGACTTCATACGCTTCAAGTGCTTTTGGTACAATGTTGGCGTTTAGGTAGCTATTTCCGATAGCAAACATTGCATTTAATTTACCTATAGCGTTTTGCTCTCGTTCATAAAGTGAGAATCCTTTCGTATAGCTTTCGATTGCCTTTTCGTAAGCACCCATGGCAGCATAGGCGTTTCCGAGACTGTATCTACCATTGGCTTCAAGTAAATTATTTCTTATATCCTCCGCTTGGGTGGTTGCATCCAGAAAATAGAATATCGCTTTCTTATGATCTTCTTGTGATAAGTAAACCTCACCCAGAAGACTTTTGAAATCAATCATCAAGTTAGGATCACCGGATGCTATTGCCTGATCTAAACCCAGAAGTCCGAAACTGATGGCTTCTTCATCGTTGCTGTAGGAGTACGCTTCTTTGGCTTTATCAAGTTGATCCAAAGCCTGATCATGGGCTGAAGCCGCATCCTGCGCATGGGCGCTAACAGCAAAGAGAGTTAGCGCGATCCATAAGATCAAATATTTTCTGGTTGGTACTGACATAGTTTAAAATTCTACATTAAATCCATCTCTTTAATGTTCCACATGAATTATCATGGGGTAAAGCTTTGGAAAACATAATAGAATGTTCGCGGCGATTCAAACGCTCTATTTTTTCCTGATGTTAAATTACTGTAAAGGCTGACTCAATGCAAAGAGGTAACTATTTGTTTTTTTACTAGTGTCTGGTTGCGTCAGGTTGTTGGATATTTTTGGCAGAAATTTTGACTTTTCGAAGATTTTCAGTCTTAAACCTGAGTATTACTTCTTGAATCTTTTCAAAATAACATTTGCAATAACCCCCAATAGAACCAAGCCCATTCCTGAGTAAGTTATTGCATTGAAGGTCTCATCGAAGAGTAAGTAACCAAATAATAGTGAGTAGATCATCCCCACATAGTTCAAAATCGAAACCTTATTGATCTCTGCACTTTGGTAGCTTTTGGTCATAAAGAATTGAGCTATCTGGGTAAGAATTCCTACCATAATCAAGTACAACCAATCCCATGATTTTGGTTGCACCCAAACAAATGCTGACCAAATTGAAGCAATTGGAAGAAGAACCAGTGGAAAGTAAAAGATGATAACCAGTGGGTGCTCTGTTGTATTGAGTTTTCTGACAAAATTGTAAGCCAGCCCCATAAAAGCAGATGTCAGTACCCCCAGGACAAGATGCAGTTCAGATATTCTTATATCAAAACCTTGTATTACAAGTATGCCTATGAAACTAATTGAGAAGAAAACCCATTGCAAAGGGAGTACTTTTTCTTTGACGAGGTAAACACCAATTAAAGTTGAAAAAACGGGTGCGAGGTATGTAAGTACTGAGACGGTTGCTAGTGGTATTTGTTGAATCAGATAGAAATTCAGGGTGAGCGCAATTGCTCCGGCGACTCCTCTTCCTATCAAAACAAGTTTATTATTTCCAAAAAGTGGTACTCTTTGAGCTCGCAGCATGGATACACTGATAAACAGAGAGATAATGGATCGAAAAAGAATGATCTCGATAGGGGGGATATGCGGAAGGAGTTTTACAAAGACTTTCATCAAGGTGAAAGTCAATGTGGCAAGTAACATATACCGAACCCCGGGGGAAATTCTCATTTTATAAGAAAAGGGGCAATTTGATAATTATTTTACAATTTCGAGCCTAGTAGTATCGGCACCATGCAGAGGAAAACTTTTTTTTCATTTATCGGTTCTGTAGTCCTTTGCCTTTCGGTCTCAGGGGTCTATTCGCAGGGAATCAACGGTAGAGTACTGGATGAAAGTGGGCAAGCAATACGATACGCTACTATTTTTTCATTGCCTGATTCACTTTATACCATTTCAGACTCTTCCGGATATTTTCTATCATTTTCCAATCATTTTATTGTTCGAGCCCTTGGTTTCCGATCAAAACAAGTAGTTGATTTTAAAAAGGGGACCGTCGTGTTCATGGAAGAAGATCCCGTATTTTTGGATAATGTGGTTGTGAATGACCTTGCCATAGCCGAACAAATACAATCATTTCCTGGCTCTATTGATAGAATATCTATATCCCAAATAGAGAGAACAAACCCTGCGATTGTGACAGATGCTTTGAATAGTATACCAGGCGTTTATATGCAAAGCGGAGCACTGAATACCAACCGGATAGTTATTCGTGGAATAGGGTCTCGTTCACCCTTCTCCACGAATAAAATCCGGGCCTATTATGACGATATTCCCTTGACCAATGGTTCGGGTGAAACAACAATAGAGGATATTGACCTTGCGGGCATTGGATCGATCGAGGTGATTAAAGGCCCCAATTCCTCCATTTATGGAAGTGGCCTAGGAGGGACAATAAATATCAAGAGTCGAAAACCTGTTTTGCTGCAGGATAGAGTATTTACAGATTTGAGTTTGGGGTCTTTCGCTACCCAAAAGTCCACAATAGGGTTTAGTACCTCTCGAGAGCGATTCAATGTCAATGTAGTTGGTAGTTACCTTCAAAGTGATGGATATAGGGACAATAATGAACTGACTAGAGGTAACGTTATGCTTAGAAGTAAGTACTATATGGACAAGACCACCTTCGGATTTATTGGTTATTTTGTGGACCAGAAAGCGTTTATTCCTAGTTCCGTAAATCTGGAGACATTTGAATCAGATCCATCTGCTGCCGCTTTCACATGGGGATCAGCAAGAGGCTTTGAAGACTATTATTCGTACCTCGTCGGACTATCACTGGATCATGCCGCTTCAGATAGACTACTGATAAAGTCCAGTGTCTATCACTCAAACAGGGATGCCTACGAACCTCGACCATTCAATATACTCGATGATCAAACGATTTCTTTTGGAACCAGAAACCGACTTATATACGATGCCCAGGATAATCTGACGCTCATGGCCGGGTTTGAACTCTTCAAAGATGAATACTCATGGAGTACTTTCGACAACCTATACAACGATCTGGGTGTAAATAGAAGTGTTCAAGGGCAGCAACTATCGGAATTAGTGGAGGATCGTAGTTATGTGAATGCTTTTTTTCAGGGAGATTGGCAAGCCACGACTTCACTTATGTTCTCTGCAGGACTTAATGTAAACCAAACAGCGTATGATTTATTCGATGCATATAATCCCGACTCATTGAGTTTGACATCTGACTTTCTTTATGATCTACAATGGTCACCAAGGATCGCATTTACTTTCACAGCCAGTCCAGCTCTAAACTGGTATGGATCTGTCAGTCATGGATTTTCGCCCCCCTCTCTGGAAGAGACACTAACACCTGATGGCGCGGTAAATACAGATATTGTTCCGGAATCCGGTTGGAATTTTGAAACCGGTTTAAAAGGAGGTTTGTCATTCATGAATTATTCGGTTTCCATTTACACGATGAGGATAGATGATCTTTTGGTAGCTAGACGAACAGCTCTCGATCAGTTTGCAGGCATTAATGCCGGTAGTACCATTCACAATGGTCTTGAATTGTCGACTACCACTAGATTATTGGAACGGGGGGCATTTAGGCTTTATCATGCCGTTCAATACACACATGCCAACTATATATTTGATGATTTCATTGATGATGAAGACGATTTCTCTGGCAACGAACTAACAGGAGTGCCCAAGAATCAACTTCGCATGAATCTTTCGATGGATTGGAAAAACATTTATCTCACCCCATCTTATTTTTTCGTCGACGAAATTCCACTAAACGATTCTAATTCTGAATTTGCCGATGCCTATTCGTTACTGGATGTTTTGGTGGGTTGGAAGAAAGAGATGGGGGATTTACTCTTAGATATATCTTACCAGGGCTCAAATCTTACCGATGCACGGTATGCCAGTATGGTTCAAATCAATGCTGTTGGATTTGGTGGAAATCTTCCCAGGTATTATTACCCCGGTTTACCAATCAATCACCGGATCAGATTGAGACTGAGTTACTCATTAAATCAAAGGTGATCCTTCAAAAACTAATGTTACAGGATGGTTCCGATAAAGACAATCTGCAGGTACTCTTCTGATCACCATAGGTGGCAATGAGAATGTTTTGCTGCATTGGGAAAAGCTCGGTGAAGTAACTTGCTCTTATTGATAAATCAGACCATTGGCTGGAAAACTGAAAGGTTAGCTGATAACTATCGCCGATCTTCTCACCCTTAATAAATTCGAACTGGAGGGCTTCCTCTTCCGATAATATTTCGAGATTAGTCTCAAAATAGTTTTCAAGAAGTTGCTGATTATCTGATGGAAAAGTTTCTTCTGAACTGTATTTCCAAGCGGTTGCATCATGGTTCTTCAAAGCATCCTGAAAGTCATCGGTAAAAACCTTGATGACCATCTCTGTACTATCCTCATGTCTATCCAGCTCGATTAAGGATAGATAGATGGCATGATCTATATAACTAGCAAAAAACAGGAGTATGTAAAGGGTGATAGTCATATGTCGATTAAATTGGCAATTTAACTCCAACTGATCATGCGACCTTACATTTTAAAGGAATCCAACTGGAAGTTCATTAAAGATCAACAATTTGAGTTGGCTGTATTGCCCTGGGGAGCCACAGAGGCTCACAATTATCATCTGCCTTACGGGACTGATGTTATTGAAGCGGATAAGATTGGAGAAGAGGCCGGAAGAATCGCCTGGGAAAAGGGAGCAAAACTAACTGTATTACCCACGATCCCATTTGGGGTAAATACTGGACAACATGATATTCTCCTTGACATCAATATGAATCCTACAACACAATTAGCCATTCTTGATGATGTTATTCAGGTTTTAAATCGACAGGGTATCCATAAATTGATAATCCTAAATAGTCATGGGGGAAATGATTTTAAAACCATGTTAAGGGAGCTAGGTTTAAAGTATCCGGAGATGTTCCTAGCGCAATGCCACTGGTTTCGTTCTTTAGATAAATCAAGGTTCTTTGAAAGGGAAGGAGATCATGCGGATGAAATGGAAACTAGCTTATTGTTGTTCTTGACTCCACAACTTGTATTGCCGCTTGAAGAAGCCGGAGATGGTGCAGATAAAAAGCATACCATACAGGGTTTCAAAGAAGGATGGGCATGGACGGAGCGACCCTGGTCGGTCATTTCAAAAGATACAGGTGTTGGTGATCCCAGGCAGTCTTCAGCTGCAAAAGGAGAATTGTATTTCAAGGAGGTTACTGAGAAAGTTGGACAACTTTTTTACGAGGTGGCCAAAGCCGATCAGAGCAAGCTATATCGTTAGTTCTTCAGTGTTTTTAACCACTCGTCGACATCTAAAACCAGAATACCTCTTCCGACTCCTGCAAGATCCGCTGTCTTTGCAAACTGAAAAGCAATGTATTTTCCATCATCACTTACTATGGGGTTGGAAGCCTTGTATTCCGGATTATCGTTAAAATTTGTAATTCGATCCACAACTCCAGATCCATCCAGAATTAAACGGTAGATATCCAGTAATTGGAAGCTCCTGTAATCTTCATAAGTCGGTCTGTGCCGATTACTTTGAATTAATATATAGTCTCCATCAGGAAAAGCCCCTTCTGCTTCATCGTACGTTTCAGGGCTATCACTGTAATTCTTAAAAACACTGTAATTCATGTCAAAACCAAGCACTTCCGCACCCTTACCTCTCATCCCTTCATAGGCATAGAAGAGAATCTCATTTTCACGACCTGGACGGAAATTTTGAGTTTCTATGTTCCAATTAGTTACCGGTAGTGGAAGATCTTTCGATTGAATAATCAGTTTCCTGTTTACCAGATGTGGTTGATTTTCTTTGTATTCAATATCGCCGATGCTGATTACCGGACCTGTTGTCCATGCAATTTTCATCTGGGTTCGGGAAACAGCCGGACCTTCTTTGCAGTTTGCTTGCAATGCCCTGGGAGGACCCGACAAGTCACTTTTAAGTACCCAAAGTTCCGCTTTTTGTGAGTCTCGTCCTTGCCATGGATTAGTGCTATCAAATTCTCTGGCCCCGGAAAGAAGAATATCACCGTTGGCAAGGTAATTGGCTCTGAGATATCCCTCATGAAAAAAGTGGTGGGTCATGGGTCTTATTTTTCCAGTTGCTACTTCCACCTCAAAGACATCTCCAAAAGGTTTTTCGATGAAAAGTATTTTCTTACCATCCAAAGACCAATCAGGTCGCTGACCAAAATGAGTGACCTGTTTAATATATGGTGGGAGATTATTTATAGGAGAGTTGACGTCTGTTTGAGCGGCAGCAGAGAGACCAAGAAGGAAAACGAAGACAGATAAGTACTTATTCATCGGCGACAATTCAGCATTCAATTTGAGACAAATATACGTTTGTGTGAAAATCTTGTTCTGGTGGTTAGTTTTTGCTTCAATAGTTGAGTATTCAATATCTATCACATGGATTATGAAACATCCCTCCTTCAAGATTAATCGTCTCTGGTAAAATCGGTTATTCTTCAAGGCGTTTTTATGTGTTGATCAAATAAAATCCGGTGTTTAACTGATTATCTATTTTGTAATCAGGTCAAAAATTTGACCATAAAAATCAGTAAATTCCTGTATGTCCACACAGGAGTATTTTCACGTGTTTGAGTCGGTTTTGTATGCGGCCATCATCACTCAAATTCTGGTGGGGTGGAGTAGACTTATTAGTGAGTATGGTACATATAAGTTTTACTGGGGACATCTTTTTTGGAGCATTGTCGCATTCATGTTCATGACTCAGCGGTACTATACATTCAGGCAGTTTCCCCATTACGAACTCATTACGAATACGTTTACATTTATACTAATCGTGGTCATGATTCCCTCCTCGTTTTTCATGGCCAATTGGCTAATATTTCCAGATAGTTATAAAGATGTAGATTTTAAAGAGCTGATAGTTAGGCATCGATTCCCAATATTTTTACCTGTGATTTTGGCTGTATCGTTCACCGCTTTTATCAATGTGTATGAAGGAAATACAGGGTATTCGTATTGGTTACCACATGCGGTCAATAATGGCGTTTTTCTGATATTTCTTTTCAATAAGAAACTCATATTCATGGAGATAGGTCTGTTTATTGGATTTATCGCCATGGCTTATTTCATGACAATTCTATAAAGAATTTCATTACTAGAGGTTATGTTAATGTTTACATATGTGAGGAAAACATTATTTAAATATCTACGTTTATGAGGAAAATACGACACCTATGAAAGGAACCTACCTGGGAGAATTCGAAGAATTGATTTTATTAACTGTAGCCTCACTGGGAAATGAGGCATATGCAGTGATCATAAGGGAGGAAGCCATTAAAATGGCAAAGAGAAAAATCAATATCAGTGCCGTTCATTCCTCACTATACCGATTGGAGGAAAAGAATTTTTTAAGTTCAGAATTCGGTGGTGCCACGCAGAAAAGGGGAGGAAAAAGCAAACGGTATTTCAATGTGACTTCCGCCGGTTTTGAATCACTGCGGAATGCAAAAGAGCTACGTGAACAACTTTGGAAGAACATACCGCAATTATCCTTCACATTGTTTCCATCAGTATAAAAAATGATTCAGAAAGAGCCTCCCTGGATTGGAAACCTAATACTCAAATGGATTTACGATGAACCCCTTTATTCAGAAGTAAGTGGTGACTTAAGGGAAATATTCATCAACAATTCAGAACGCGTCGGGAGGTTCATAGCATCAGCAATCTACATCCGTGATGCATTTCTATCCATTCGAAACTATAACCTGAGACGAAGAAAGAAGACAACTCAAAATAATACCATTCCAATGTTTAAGAACTACTTAAAAATCACACTTAGAACCATTTCCAAAAATCGGGTTTACTCTTTTTTGAATATTTCAGGACTGGCCTTAGGTATTGCTGCTTGTGTATTTATACTTCAGTATGTGTCCTATGAAAGGAGCTACGATAAATTTCATGAAAATCATGAGAGTCTCTATCGCGTCCGTTACCAGGTTTATCGGTCTGGTGACCTTCAAATTGATTGTGCTGCGGCCGTACCTCGTGTGGGTCCATTTATGAAGGAAAAAATGCCTGAGGTCAGAGACTTTGCACGTGCCTATCCGGCTTCGGTTGTATTCACTTATGAGGACAAAAAGTATCGAGAGGACAGAGTTCATGTAGCAGATCCAAGTTTTATCAAGATTTTCTCTTTCCCATTGATCAGTGGCGATCAGGAGACGGCATTGAATGAACCAAACGCTGTTGTGATCTCAGAATCTGCTGCCAAAAAGTACTTTGGTAGTGACGAACCAATGGGTAAGATGGTGAGGATGAACGATAATACCGACTTGTTTCAAGTAACCGGGGTAGCGAAGGATGTCCCAAATAATTTGCACATCAAATTTGATTTCTTAATCTCTTACGAAACACTTAATAACTGGACCAGAAATGAAGACGGTACTGTACCTTCAGAAACTGCCTGGGGATGGTACGATTACAACACTTATGTCCTGCTTGAAGAGGGTACGGATCTAGAGGAATTTGATTCACGATTCAACGATTATTTGTGGGACGAGCAACGTGAGAGCTATGAAAAATATGATTATCATCAGGAATTCCCCTTGCAACCTATTACTTCGATTCATCTATATTCTAAACTGCTGCAGGAGTCCGAACCAGAGGAACAGGGAGACGGTGATGCTGTTTTTTTTCTAACAATTATTGCCGCATTTATCTTGCTAATTGCTTGGATCAATTACATAAATCTCTCCACTGCACGATCGGTTGAAAGGGCGAAGGAAGTTGGTGTCAGGAAGACGCTGGGCGCTTTCAAAGGCCAATTACTCAACCAATTTTTAGCGGAGTCGTTTGTTCTCAATTTCTTTTCCCTACTCATTGCATTGTTGATTGTGGTCCTGGGAATAGGGTATTTTAATCAATTGACCGGCTCCAGATTAGATCTTTCGTTTTTGACAGATCCTTTGTTCTTACTTACTGTGGTCGGTATCTATCTATTGGGTTCTGTTTTATCCGGCCTTTATCCGGCCTTTGTATTATCATCATTTAAGCCGGTGGCCGTATTAAAAGGTAAGCTTGTCTCCAGTCAGTCAGGTAAAACTCTTCGAAAGGTTTTAGTTATTTTCCAATTCATTGCCTCTGTTTCTCTCATTGCCGGTACTTTGATCGTATTCCAGCAATTGAATTATATGAAGAAGCTGGACCTTGGATTTGATATGACTGAGACGCTGGTAGTAAAAGGTCCTAATGTATTTGGTGCTGATTCCCTATACACATCAACCATGCGTTCATTTAAAACGGAATTGCTTAGAACAGGAATAGTAACCGAGGTCTCATCCAGCTCCAATGTACCAGGAGATGAAATTTTCTGGACAAGGGGAGCAAAAAAGGTAGAAGACCCGGATGACATGTCCAATACGATGTATATCATAGGAGCAGACTACGATTATTTTCCTACCTACAATATTGAATTAATTGCTGGAAGGAACTTTGACAGGTCTTTTGGGACGGATACCGCCGCAGTTATCCTCAACAAAACTGCCGCATTGCTTATTGGTTTTGAATCCGCCCAATCAGCAATTGGTAAGAAGATCAATTACAGCGGTGGTGTATGGACGGTGATTGGAGTGGTGGACGACTACAATCAAATGTCTGTTAAATCAACTGTAAGCCCGCTACTTTTCCAGGTTTATGAAGAAGGAAGTAATTATTTCACGATGAAACTGGCTTCGAATAATTACCAGGAGGCTTTTGAAAAAACCCAGGTACTATACGATCAATTCTTCCCTGGGAATCCATATGATTATTTCTTTCTCGATGATTTTTTCAATCGACAATACGAAAACGAAAATAAGTTTTCACGGGTTTTTACTCTTTTTTCGGTGTTTGCAATCATTGTAGCTTGTCTGGGGTTATTTGGACTTTCTTCCTACAGTGCTGTTCAAAAAACAAAAGAAATTGGCATACGAAAAGCGATGGGCGCAAGCGTTCAAAACATCGTATTAATGTTATCCAGGGAGTTTATCATTCTTCTGGCGATAGCAAATGTGATAGCATGGCCGGTGGTTTACCTGGTAATGGATAGTTGGCTATCAAATTTCTCGTCGCGAATTTCCATAGGACTATCGGTATTTCTTTTATCCGCTATACTGGTATTTGTTATTGCTTTAGTAACAGTTGGGTATCAGACCTTAATGACCGCAAAGTCGAACCCGATTAAAGCGCTGCGTTATGAGTAGTTACAGCTGATCCATAAAGCGAATCATTAATTGAAAGTAGTCGGCGAATTCCGTAAGTGGTAATGTTTCTCCACGATCGAAAATATCGTGGTAAGCCTGGATTCCACCTTTGGTATAAATAAAGAAAGAGGGTACTTGAATAGCATCAAACACACAATGATCGCTGTTACAGGCTTTTCCCCGAGGATTAATCGAGGGTAGCAATTGGTGTTTTTTGTTAATCCGGACAAGTGTGTTGTATCTGTCTTTGTAGACACTCCCGTTAACGATATCGATACCTTCTTCCCCGGTACCCGCCAAATCAAAATTTATGGCAAACTTGATGCGTCGTAAATCCAGCGGTGGGTAATGAACAAAGTATTGGGAGCCGAGGAGCCCTAGCTCCTCGGCTCCAAACGCAATGAATATGATTGTGTATTTCGGAGGTTTTTTTGAATAGTATTCCGCCAATGATAGCATCATTGCCACTCCACTGGCATTGTCATTGGCGCCAGGGAAATAAACCTGATTCCCCATTGCACCCAAATGGTCATAATGTGCTACCAAAGCAACCATTGAATCAGATTGACTTCCAGGGATAAATCCCATCACATTTTGTGTAATATGTCGTGAATGATAGGTGGATTCAATATCCAGATTAATCGAAATTGGGTTTGCAATGATCGAATCCGCAACCCAGATAGTAGGTACTTCAGCCGTTTCGTTGGCTAACGACCAGTTCATTTTTGAAGAAGTTACCCAGATAATTCCTGTGTATTCTCCATTCACTGCTTGCTGCAACTTCTGGAGATCAATACGATTCACAGAATCTTCATGAACCATCAAAAAGCTAGAGTCCTTGGCGTTATTAATACTTGTTGAAATATCAAAAGAACCTGATATGGAAGGCGAAGTTCCGTCAACCAGGAAATGAACTCCTGGTATTAATTTTACGGTATCAAGCTGCACCTGAATTTTACCAGGAAAGGTATTTATCCGAATAGGAAAATCCTGAAAATAATCAGGGGCTGACGGTTTCAGTCCAAATCGGATAAATTCATTTCTTATGAAATCCGCGGCTTTCCGATCTCCCGAATCGACATAGCCCCTTCCACGCATTTCAAGGCCTGTTAGTGTATCAACTATCCTTCTCGCATAATCAATCGGTTGACCAGTAATCTGGGAAACGTGAAAGAGAATCAGCAGTAGAAGGAGAAAGCGAATTTTAGGCATGAAAAATCATCTTCCTGTCGAAGCTACGCAATTTTCATTCGATGATCCTTAGTCATACCACCCATGATGATTTTCATGATTTTTACTTTGCCCCATCTTGGTACAGTGCGTAGGGAATACACTAAAAACTTGGTTAACAATCCTGGAAGTACGGTAGATCTTCTTCCCAGACTTTTCAAAATATCTGGTGCCACCTGGTTTGGCATCATGGTCATGTCCATTGCCATATTTGCCCGTTCGCCGAACTTGGAAGAGACAGGTCCTGGTGCGGCAGTAAGTACGTCTACTCCTTTAGAAGCAAGTTCCTCGTGCAAAGCCTCTCCAAGGGATTGAACATAGGCTTTTGATGCCGCATAGTTGGCCGCATAGGGAGCACCCTGAAAACCAACCATTGAACTAAGCAGCACAATTCCACCTCTCTTTTTTGTTGAAAAATACCTGGCAAAATAGTGGCTTAGGGTTAAAAGAGACTCGCAGTTAACGCGTAGCATATTTACTTCTTCAAGAACCGAGTTGTCGATAAAATTTCCAGAAGTCCCAAATCCTGCTGAGAGTATCACTAACCCAATTTCCTCTTTTTGGCATGCAGTGATGACTTTTTCGTTTCCTTCCTCCGTGGCGAGATCAGCCTGGATGGTGTTGATTTGAACTTGATGGTATCTTTTCTCAAGTTCTGATAGCTTTTCCCCATTTCTCCCAACCAGAATCAGATTGAAACCTGCATCTGCTAAAAGGTTTGATATTGCTTCTCCAATTCCGGAGGTGGCACCGGTAACAAGAGCCCATTGTCCGTATTTGGTGATGAGTCTGTGTTGTTCGTTTGGCGATAATGACATAATACTTCTATTTTTTTGTACAAAAATGGATGAGTTACATCGACAGAATCGATAACAAATGTTTATGATTTATCGTATTCAGCCTTTTTTAGGCGACTTAAGTGTACAGGAGTAATTCCCAGGTACGATGCAATCATGTGCTGGGGTACTCTATTGTGAATATTGGGGAAAACCTGTGAAATGGCATCGTATCTCTCTTTGGGACTTCTCGCGTAGAAGTTTTTAATTCTGTCATCCTGGTAGATGAAATAGTATTCTGCAATCAAACGACCCATTTTGTCGCCCTCTTGTAGGTTTTTGTAACCCCATTCAATGGTCTTTCTTGGCATGACAACTACTTCCAGCGGTTCCACTGCTTGCAATCGATATATACTGGGCTGCTGCATTATAAAGCTCGAATAATCAGCGATGAACTGGTTTTCCAGAGCGAAGTGTATGGTATGGTCCGTTCCAGTTTTATCAGTGACGATCACCCTTAACAAACCCTTATTGATAAAGAAAATCTCATTTGGTACGACGTAAGGATGACTGGCTATTTCCTTTTTTCGAAATGTTTTGATGAAACAAGGCTCCAGAAATTTTTCCATTTCCTCATTGGAAATGTTAATCATCTGATTGATTACTGACTTTATTTGATCGAACATTTCAACTAATTAAAGAGTGATTTCCAAGGTATAATGAAGGGCAGGACCAAGACCCAGATCAGAAAGAAAATCGCCATGCTTCTTGGAAACGGAGTTTGATTAATCAAGGAAGGAATCGCTACTGCCAACAACCAAATTGACTTATAAATCAATTGGAAGACGAAGACTAAAGACATTTGCTGCGGAAAGAATATGCCCAGCATTGAAAGAATGAAGATCCCCATCCATAGTGCGCCAACTAATTGAATGGCTCCCGAATAAGAGATGGAATTAGTGAATACACTTGAGACCGCTTGATTTGGAAAGAATAAGCAATTTATGCTGATCCAACCTGCAACCAATATGTTAGCCGAGTACATGATTTTTAGGGCAATCATGTGGAAAAAACAACCGAAACAGTTTTTCGGTTCTGGTCATATTGAGTTAAGCTAAGCCTGGACCAGTTCCTGGATATTAGCATTCATTCTATCTAGATCCAATGGTTTTTTTAGGTATTTATATACCAGTCCGGATGCTATTGCCTCCTTTATCGATTCATTTAACTCAAAGGCGGTAAGAATAAAAAAATTAACCTCCGGGAAATCCTTCTTGGCTTTGGTGGCAAATTGAAGTCCATCCATTCCCGGCATTCTCAAATCCGTCACAACCGTACGGATGGAAGTGTTTTCTGCCAGGGTTTTCAAACCTTCCTTACCCGAAGTGGCAGTAAATACTTGATATTTCTCGGAGAAGTTTATTTTAAAAAGCTGAAGGTTAATCGACTCGTCATCGACATACAATAGTGGTAATTTATTTTTCATTTAAAGCGGTATGGTGACAGAAGCAGTAGTGCCTGCTCCAGGTTTTGATTCGAATGCTAAGTTACCATTATGTGCCTGAATTATGGAATTGGATATGGATAAACCCAGCCCGGTTCCTTTGCCTGGGTCCTTGGTTGTGAAAAATGGCTCAAGGATTTTCTTGAGGTTTTCTTCTGTAATACCAGATCCATTATCCCTTAATTGAACGAGAGCCTGCTTTTTCACCCGGTCAATCTCTGTGATGATTTCAATCTCACCTTCTTTCTCAATTGCTTGACAGGCGTTGGTGATAAGATTCACAAACACCTGGTGGAGTTTGCCAACATTTCCTTTAATTGTAATTTCTTCGTCGTTGTAATTCTTTTTTATTTCAATGCGATTCTTAATCATGTTGTGGAGCATATGAAGACAGTTGTCCACAATCTCATGTAGGTTGCATTCTTCATCATACGTATCATTTTCCCGACTAAAACGATTCAATCCGTTAACGATATTGGCTGCCCGCTCAACTCCCTCTTGTATACTTGATAAAAGGTCATCGATATCTTCACTTTTTGCGACTCCCGGAGTTTCAAAGTGTTGAACCAGGCCATGATATCCGCCCTTGATGAAATTTAATGGGTTATTCAATTCGTGAGATACTCCCGCCGTTAGGACACCTAAAGAAGCCATTTTTTCGTTGTCAACCAGTCGCGATTGTACCTCTTTCAGGTCATCCAAGGTTTCCTGTAACTCTTCTTTCTGGTCATTGAACTGGTCATTCCGGTTATTGAGTTCGAGGTTGGTCTTATCCAGGGTCTCGTTCGATTTTTCGAGATCTTGTGTTCTTTCCTGCACTTGCTGCCTCAATTCTTCACGATGCTCCCTTAGTTCCTGGTTTTTATTTTGGAGCTCTTCAATTAGCCTGGACAATCGCTGATTGTATTGGGTAGTGAAAATGGAAACAATGGCACTAACAATAGAGACTAAAAGCACGCTCTCTACCCAAAAAGAAATCTTTTTGTTACCCGCTACAAAATCTGTTGGTAGTAGTAAGGTGCTGTTGATGTGAAAATAACCTATTACCAGATAGGCCATCACGGCAACCAGGTAGATGATGATTGTTCGTTGACTATCAAAAAAAAGTAAGCCGTAAAATGGGATTAGCACAAAGAATACCTTATCAGCAGAAAAAAGGCCCTCTTCTGCGGCACCTGAGATGATGAGATTGAACAGTATCAAAAAGAAAAGAGAAGCCTTTATGGTCAGGCTTACTTTCTTTCTGAAAACCAAAGCGATTATTGTTAAGGCTAAGGCAGTAAGGTCAGTCAGTTGATACCATTCTTGCCAAGACAATAGAGCCCCAGGTAAAGCGAAGTAGGTGATACTTCCAAATAGGGCAGCGAACAACAACGTCGAATCAATCACTCGATTCTTAAACTCCTCTAGACTATTCGAATCTGTCACTTTATTTGTCAATCTGGTTGTACCATCAAATTTATTAAGAGGTATTCAGTCAGCAGGGCAAAGATTCTGCCAATAATGGTATCAATTCCGACGATTTGATTGCTAATGAAGCGTGCCGTTACAGGATCCTAATCAACTTTTCATTACAAGAAGTGATGTGGTTGCAATCCATAATTTTTTAAACTTGCATTAATAAAGATGACGCCATCACATGTTTGAGATCGATGTAAACATAAAACCCAAAGAGCTTCAAAGCTTCCTTAGTAAGGAAGGTTGGATTGCAAATGACGAAATCGTAGAGGTTCAATCTGCGGGTGAAGGGAACATGAATGTTGTTTTAAGGGTAATCACCGATCAAAGCTCATTCATACTCAAACAATCAAGGCCTTTTGTCAAGAAGTATCCGACCATTGCAGCACCATTGGATCGAATTATGGTGGAAAATCTATTTTATCAATCGCTGGATACAGAACAATTGGGTCAATACTTTCCTGCCGTAAAAGCATTTTCGCCCACGCACCATTTGATGATGTTAGAGGACCTTGGTCTGGTTGAGGATATGACTTCAATTTATCGGGAACGCCGCATTTCCGATGATCAACTTGAAGGTTTGCTAGATGTCCTGTCCAAACTACATAAACAGCAGGTATCATTGGATTTTCCCGATAATCTGGAACTTAGAGAACTTAACTATCAACACATTTTTGTTCTCCCATTTCTGGATGATAATGGCTTCCAGTTGGATGACGTACAACCCGGCTTGGAGAAGCTCGCATTACCGTTGAAGAAGAATAAAGAGCTGAAATCAAAGGTTGATGAGATAGGGGAACTGTATCTGAATAGGGGAAATACGCTGATTCACGGGGATTATTATCCTGGAAGTTGGATGCAGATTAACGACAGGGTTTACGTATTAGATCCTGAATTTTGCTTTCCAGGTTTCCCTGAGTTCGACCTGGGTGTGATGGCGGCACATTTGATACTAACGACGGGTAAGTCGGACGTTTTTCAATTTATAAATAACAAGTATCAAGGGAGAAGTGATGGTGAACTTGTGCGTAAGGTGGCAGGTATTGAGGTTCTAAGGCGTTTAATTGGGTTGGCTCAATTACCATTAGAGCGGAGTCTTGAAGAAAAAACTGAACTTCTGGATATTTCAAGTCAGCTGGTGCTCAATTGATTGCCTCCAACGTTGTCCAAAAGTCTTCCGTCATAGATTGAGCGTCAATCCATGTGTATATTTCGATCGTTCTTTGGGTATTCTCCGGAGGTGTGGTAAACTTTTTCTTTTCTGACCATTCAGGATGGATCAGTGCCTCAATAAGGGCGACATCCCACATAATCCATCGGTTGTTTTCAGGGTCTTCGCTTGTCCACCATCTCTTGAAATTGACCCATCTCTTAAAGAGATATTTGCCTATTTCTGATTCCTGTTTTTCCATTTGATCCTTTTTGAAAACTAGTTTTTGACTGGTGGTTGCTGACATAACCGTAAGGTTGAGGTTTACCTCATCCAGGAGGAAATTCACAGCTATTGTATCGTTACCGCTATTAAACTCCTTCTTATTGTAAGTGTTTGATTCTGGGTTATGCCAAAAACCAAGGTAGTACACTTTGATCTTGGATAATATGGATGGGTCCTGAATGATGGCCGAGGCTACATTAGTACAAGAACCGAGTATAACGATATTCAACGGTTTATCTGATGAATGTTCATGCGCTTTCGAAACAATGAAGCTCGAAGCTTCCGATACTCTTGGTTCTTTTTCCGAAAGTAAAGGATGGTTGCTTCCCATGGGTAGTGGAATTTCTTCTCTATTCAATAGCTTCATCAACTCTACATTAACCTCTTGAGATTCTAAAACGGATGAGTCAGAAGCGAGAGGAGAAATATGAAATTGAGCGGAAGTGATTCCCAGAACATTCATACGATCTGATTCTACGGCTCGTATGATGGCAAAGAGGTCGTCAATTTCGTTTGCTGTATCCGCATCGATGATTATAGGAATCCTGTTTTCCTGGAGAAAAAGGGTGGAGAAGAAAACAAAGAGTGTAACTAACAGAACATTCATGATAGCAAATCCCGTTTAGGATACACGCAAGATAGTGCTGATTGCGGTACTTTAAGAAACTCTGCCTATTCTAAGGAACAAAGGAAATTTGGCTGTTTTTCGATTGTTATCGGGCCAAATTTTGTGAACGCTGTTGACGTAGTCTGGAAATGGGTCAGCACCCACCTTTTCACGATAATGTTTTAGCGCAGACCAGGTATTGAGGTATCCTAGATAGGCTTCCCGACGCCATTCCATCTCTATTGAGAAAGAAGGTGAGCTGATTTCCTTGAAAGGGAAGGGTATGGTGGCATATCTTTCATCCAGGTATCGTCTTTCCGGATCCCAATAAGGTCCAACAACATCATGATAAAACTGATAAGTCAGGTTATCAATCTGATCATCCATCTGATGAAGTCCGTAACCAATAACCGCAAGAATAGCTCCTGGTTTTGCTGTTCTTTTCACCTCCTTATAAAATTCTTCAAACCTGAACCAATGAATAGCTTGGGCAACGGTAATCAGGTCAAAAGAGTCATCGGCAAATATCGTGGACTCGGCCTTTTGAATGCTGTAATTCAAGTTTTTAGCCTCGGTTGCATGATTAATCTGATTCTCGCTGATATCAGTCCCGAATACCTTCTCAAATGAGGGAGATAGTTTGTAAGCCAATTGTCCATTACCTGTCCCACAGTCCCAAGCCTGGGATCTGCCGGTTACATGGGAAAGAATAAACTCAATCAGTTCATCCGGATATCCTGGTCTGAATGCAGCATAGTTATTGGATGATTCTGAGAAGTTGTCTTTCAATGCAGTTTGAACTTACCGGCTTTTTCCATCAGGTCATTTACAATTTCGTTGATCTTGCTTATTCTGTCTGTGAAGTTCGACATTCCCATGGATAACTGCGTGGCCGATGAAGCTACTTCCTCAGTTCCTGTGGCAGTCTCTTCCGCAATCACCACCACGCTTTCAATATTCTCGACAACGGACTTAATGTTGGCAATTTGTTTCTTCACTGCATCAACTATGGTAATGGATAAGTCCAGGTTTCCGCTGGCTGATTGTGTGATTTCCTGAAAAGCCTGGCTTGCTTCAATAGAAGCTTTCTCACCTTCACTGATACTTTTACTCATGTTGGTGACAAGGGTCGCCGTACTTTGAGTATCTGTTTGAACACTGGAGATGAGATTCTCGATTTCTTTAGTGCTTTTCCTACTGTCTTCCGCAAGTTTTCGGATTTCCTCGGCTACTACAGCAAACCCTCTACCAGCTTCACCTGCCTGGGCGGCCTCGATGGCTGCATTCAGAGCAAGCAGGTTCGTTTGTGCGGCAATTTCATTGATGATTCCAACCACACGATTAATCTGTTGCGATCGCTCTGTCAACACTGAAAATGAATCGTTTGTCTGATCCGCAACCAGGGCAATCTCCTTCATCGTGGATTCGATTTGGTTGATAACCTGAAGACCTCGCTTACTTCGACTGTTAACCTGATCAGCTGAAGATCGAATTTCTTCTGCCTGTTTTCCCATTTCATCGGAGCTGGACAAGACATCTTCTATTAGTTGGCTGGATTCATCAACTTTTCGGACTTGTGATTGAGCACCTTCACTGATCTCGCTGATTGCCGAAGCAATTTCAGTAGTACTGGTATTCATTTCATCACTCGCTGAAAGCATTTCCTGATTGTCTACCGTAATATGATTGGCACTTTCCTTAATGTCCTCGATCAAAAAACCAATGCTATCTAATGCTGTATTGAGGTTTGCAGATAACAAATGAATACTGCCCTGACCTTCAATTTCAAATTTCCGGGTTAGGTTTCCTTCAGCCATTTCACTGGCAATCTCATTCAGTTCGAATACGGGTAAAGAAATCCTTTCAATCAATCGATTAATTGAATTACCCAGCTCCTGCCAAACTCCGGCTTTTCCCATTGTCTCAACTCGTACAGTGAAATTTCCCTCGGAGGTTGCCCGATCAATTACATTGCCTGTCTCCGTTAGCACATTCTGTAGGTTTTCACGCATTTGGATTAATGAATATCCAAGAATATCACTGTCCCCGGACACTTCAAATGGTGCTTCCAGATTACCCATGCCTATTTCATTGGAGAAATTGGCTTTTCGGATTAAATCATCAAGTAGATTATTCACAGATTGGCTGATCTCACTCAGTTCATCGGTTCCTTCAACTTTCAGACGTTCATCGGTGATGTTACCAGCTGCTAATGACTTAAGAAGTCCTTTGGCATTATCAAGTGAATGTGTGATGTTGTAAGAAATCCTCCAAATCAGGAACGTAAGTAATAATAATCCAATAATCGCAACCATTAGAGATACTCTAAATGATTGATAGAATGGAGCTAATATTTCATCCATCGGCATTACAATACCAACAGTCCATCGGCTAGAACCCCGACCAATATCAATGGGGGCCATAGAAACAAAAACATCCTCATCCTGTTCGGGATCAAAGACAACTGTTGATGTCACATCTTCAGTGAGTATTCGCTGTTGAAAATTCTCATTCAGGTCGTTGAAGAAGGAAATTGAGTTAAATGGAAGGCTGAAAAGATCCTCATCAGGGTGCGATATTATGGTCCCGTTTGTACTAAGCAAGTAAGCATAGCTGCGTGCCATAAAGTCTACGTTTGACATTGGTCGGTAGTCTTCCACGCTCATATCAGTACCTATCAAGCCGACAAATTCACCACCAACTATGATGGGTACAGATGGTGATACACCAAGTAGGGAGTCTCCAGTAGCTCTTGCATAGTCATAGTCAGCATACCAGTAGGGATCCGTTAGAAGTTCTTGTTTTTCACTTTTCTGCAACGCATAGATGCTTCCCTCTATATCACCATCTAGGTTCGCCAACTCTGTACTACTCTGCACTTTGCCATCTCTTGTGTAGAAGTTGACTCGTTCCCGACCATAAGGAAGATCGTAGTCCGACTCGATTGCTGAAAGCTCCCAACTCATCCAAACCGCATCGTATTTTGGATATTCCACAAGTACTTTCGTCATTATGGATTTTCTGAGGGAGTCTCTAATGGGTCGTTCGAGATCAAGATAGCCTTGGAGAGTGTATGCCATTGTACGGGCAACCGAAAGATCTTCGTTTAGAATGGTCTTTATATCATTTGCTTTCTGTAGCGTGTTAGCATGTGCCAGTTTGGTTGCTTCCTGAATAATTTTACTCCGCATGGAGAATGTTAGATAGCCGAAGGTAAGTAGGTATAGCACTACGGAAATACCGAGAATGAACCACATCATTCTCTGCCTGATGGTGAATCTTCCTTTCATTTATTGCTGATTACGTCAATAGGGCTCATTTGACAACCCTTTGATTTACTTGGTGACAGTATAGAAAATAACTCAAACTTGCAGAAATTAATTGAAATTCATGTTTTAGAGCTACATGAAACGGAAAAATTGGCGGTGAGAGAGTTTTATGAACAATTAAGAGGAATCAACTCACAAAGGATGAAATTACATTTCAGTTGTGAGTGGAATTAGGTAAATTGATCTCAAGAACAATGCTCATATTTCAATGTTACTATCTACATCATCGCTCGAAATCAGAAGAGACCCGGAGTTCGGACAAAATGCACTAGTATTTAAGTTTATTGGGAAATTCACAGAAGAAGCCAGTATTGAAGGTACTCGTGTTTGGAAGAAGGAGTTTGATGAAAATCCAGATATTGAGGACTGGGTTCTCATCTGGGATTGCCTGGAGATGACAGGTTTCGAGATATCAGCTCGAAAGGAGTGGTATAAATACTTAAAGGACTCCAACCCACGTATCGAGTTTGTGGTGATAGCAGCAAAAAACGTCCTTATTCGTGGCGCAGCCAGAGTGATGATGGATTTTTTTGGCTTAAAGTCACAAATTGTAAAATCACTGGATGAAATCAGAGAATCAGCATAGCAAATGAAGTAGATTTAGCGTAACTAGATAGTTGTTTGCTATATGTTGTGCGCTCAGTTATCCAGAGGAAGATCATCTTTTATAATAAAAAAAGGCCCATGTCAGGCCTTTTCATTGTTTTTGATTGCCAGGTTATTCTTCGATGGTAGCATCTCCAGATCCACTACTAATCCTTACCAGGACACTTTTATCATCAAACTTCTTGGTCTTCCTGATTTTAGTGTTTCTTCCGTATCCCTCGATTTCCTCAGTAGTATCAAAATCAAAAGGAGCTACGATTTTCCCACGTTGTTTATTGACTTCCATTTCAAGAGTCCCAACCAAAGGTGTACCATCAAAATCTACCGTTGCATCCCCACTTCCGCTATTGACAGAAAGGTCATATGCAATAGGAGCTCCTAATGTTACTTTTGAGTTTCCCGAACCGGAATTAAAACCAGAGGATCCGAGCAATACAATCTTCTCTGCACTGATGTTTCCGCTTCCTGTATTGGCAGAAACTTCACCTTCAAAATCAGCTAATTTGATATTTCCTGAACCGGTATTTAATTCTGCTTCACCTTTGTACGACTCAGCTACAATGTCTCCTGATCCTGTATTTATATCAAATTCACCATTTACGTTTTCTACCAGGAAGTCACCTGACCCACTGTTCATTTTACCTTCAACTTCCAATTCCTTCACACTAATGTCACCGGAACCCGTATTGATCTTGATTTCTATTCCACTTGGTACATCTATTGTCCAGTAAGCCGAACCCCGGTAGTTATTTCTATTGCGCTCTTCCCTAATAACCAGTGTATTCTGTCTTTTTTCTATTATGGGATTATAGTCGTCACTAAAGTTGTGTTCCATTTCCACATATGCGGTACCATCATCAGATTTATTGATATCAATATCACCTGAGCCGACGCTCATTTCTACTTTTTCGATCCCTTCGAATGATTTACTGAGCTTCCCTTGGCCAAGAGAAGAAAATCCGAAAAGAACCATTAGTCCAATAGCTAATACATATTGAGTTTTCATAGGATGTCTTTAATTTTTTCATAAAAGACCTCCTAATACAATAAGGGTTGCATCAGCCTCAAATTATTTGTTGGCCTAAATAGTTTGGCTAAACATTGGTTTTGATGGTTGCTTTTCCTGGAGGTATTCGTCAAATAACATCGCAATGTTTCTTAAAAAACTTTGACCTGTTTTAGTGACGTGCAGAACCTCCTCTTCGACATACATGCAACCGTCTTGTATTAGTGAATCACCTTGCGAAAGAATCCTGACTTTCAGGTCTGGATTACCGGAGAGTTCAGTTTGTAATCTGCACATGATGTCCAGAATATATTTACGAGTTTGTAAATCACTTGGTGTTAACTGGTGGCCTTTTAACGTAGGCAATTCTCCGGCATTTACCTGATCAATGTATTTCCAAACATTCTTTTCATTCTGGTGAAAAGCGGTCCAGCTGTCACTAATTGATGAAGCCCCCAATCCGATTAGAACACGAGAATCAGTGGTTGTATATCCCATGAAATTACGATTCAGTTTTCCTGCTATGGATGCTTCAAAGAGGCCGTCAGAAGGAAGGCTGAAATGATCCATACCAAGTTCCAAGTAACCGGCATCTTCAAGGAGCTTACGACCTGTTTGGTACAGGTTAAATTTTTCGGAGGCCGTAGGTAGGTCATCGTCCGAAAAAGTCCGTTGCATTCTACTTTTCCATGGTACATGAGCATAGCTGTAAAAGGCAATTCGATCTGGTTTTAGCTGATTTACCAACCCCATGGTTTTATTTATGCTGTTCAGCGTTTGTTTTGGTAATCCGTATATTAGGTCATAGTTAACTGAGGAGAAACCTAACTTTCTGGCTGCTTCAGTCATTTCCTGGACCTCAGCAAAGGACTGGGGGCGATTAATTGCTGCCTGAACCACCTCATCGAAATCCTGAATTCCAAAAGAAACTCTCTGAAAACCGAGATCTCGAAGTGTCTCAAGCTGATGAACACTTGTATAGCCTGGATGCGCTTCTATGCTTAGTTCAGGATTATCGCAGTTGATATCCTTCAATATTCCATTCATCAAAGTCTTTAGTGATTCAGAACTGAAGAAGGTGGGAGTACCTCCACCAAGATGAACTTCCGTCACTGGCAGATTATCTCCTAATCTGGAGATATACCATTTCCATTCGTTAAGGACTGCGGAAACGTAATCGCTCTCGACGTCATGATTTTTGGTGAGTACCTTGTGGCATCCACAGTATGTACACATGCTTTCGCAGAAAGGAAGATGGATGTACAGACTAATGCCTTCCTGCATTCCTTTTTTTATTGAGGAGATCCATTCTGACTCAGATGGAGTAGAATCCCAGAAAGGTACGGAAGGATAAGAGGTGTACCTCGGGCCAGGAACATTGTATTTCTTTAGTAAATCAGTACTTACCATTGTCCAAAAGAACTTGAAAGCTTACGACGATATGCTGATCACTGGCAGACCGTGTTATGACTTCTGTCAAGTTTAAAGACTTATCTTCTTTTGCCTGGCTTTCTTCGGAAATTACCGAAAGACCTTCTATTTGCTTTGGGGTTGTATTCAGGGGTTTCACCAAGTGCTTCCGGAGCTTTTCCTTTTGGGATCGCGTGACCAATCAATTCTTCGATTTGAGAGAACTTATACTGTTCTTCTACATTGATCATGGTGAATGCAGCACCTTTTGATGCGGCGCGTGCGGTTCTTCCAATCCTGTGAATGTAGTCTTCACCATCGTTGGGTACGTCGTAATTGATCACCAAATCAATATCCTCTATATCAATCCCTCGGGATAAGATATCGGTGGCGACAAGTACATTTAGTTTCCTTGCTTTAAATTGATTGAGCACTTCTTCTCTTTGTCTCTGGTCAAGATCTGAATGGATGTCCTCTACCTTTAAATGTGTTTTTTTCAGCGATTTTGAAAGTGATTTTGTATTGTCCTTGGTGGAACAAAAGATGATCACACTGGTGAACTTATCAAAGGAGAGTAAGTGCATGATCAGTGGAATCTTTTGGGTTTCGTAAACAGAGAACCCTATCTGGATGACCTTTTCTGCAGGAACAGAGATTGCAATGTTTATTTCTTCAGGATCAGTGAGAACGTCCTTTGCGAGTTGCCGAATTTTTGGAGGCATTGTAGCCGAAAACAATAGATTTTGCCTTTGTTTCGGTAGATGAGAGATGATTTTCTTTATATCATCGAAAAATCCCATGTCAAGCATCCTATCCGCTTCATCCAAAACCAGAAATTTGAGGTGGTCCATCTTTACATAGCTCATGGCCAGATGAGCGATCAATCTTCCGGGTGTTGCAATGATAATTGAGGCTCCGGTGGATAGCGCGGTTTTCTGTTGAGAAAAGGAATCTCCGTCGTTGCCACCATAGATGGCTATTGAGCTTACTTGACTGAAATACGACAAACCTTGAAGTTGCTGATCAATCTGTATAGCTAGTTCACGGGTCGGAACAATAATCAGGCACTTGGTATCTTCGTGTTCATTGCCACTGATAATTGAATGCATTATCGGTAGGAGAAAGGCTGCTGTCTTTCCTGTTCCGGTTTGAGCACATCCGATGATGTCGTTACCAGATAGTATAATGGGAATAGCCTGTTCTTGAATGGGGGTGGCTTTTTCAAAACCAAGTGCATCTAGGCCTTGTAGAATGTCTTCGTGAAGCCCTAACTCTTCAAATTTCAATCGTCACAAATTTTTTCAAAGATAAGATTAGTTACTTACCCGACTCACAATTGTCAGTTAAATTGGCCAAACACCTTGTGGACTGATTATCTTACCGATTATAACTTTTCATTTTTGATTCATCTGGTCACCTGCGAAGTTTGACCTCCACTAATAAATCCATTTGATATGCGACTTACAGGATTAACCTTATTATCGTTATTGTCCCTATGTGTTTTTGCTCAAAGTGAGTTCAGCACCCTGAAATATAGGCAGGTTGGACCCATGAGAGGAGGAAGGGTAACAGCAGTTGCTGGGACAGTAGCGGCCGAAGGTACATTCTACCTAGGAGCTACAGGGGGAGGAGTATGGAAGACAACTGATTTCGGAACTACCTGGAATAACGTTTCCGACGGTTATTTTGGCAGCCCATCTATAGGAGACATCGCAGTGGATCAGAAAGATCCAAACATTGTCTACGTTGGAACGGGCTCTGATGGGCTCAGAAGTAATGTTATTGCAGGCAAAGGAGTCTATAAATCGATAGATGGTGGTAATTCCTGGGAGTTAGTTGGACTTAGTAAAACTGGTCATATTGGGGCAGTAGAAATTCATCCTGAGAACCACAACATTGTCTATGTGGCCGCAATAGGAAATGCTTTCGGCCCAAACCCTGAACGTGGAGTATTTAAGACCACAGACGGTGGTCAGACCTGGGAAAAAGTACTCTTCATTTCAGATAAAGTCGGTTTCTCCGACATCGAATTCTTACCGGGAAACCCGGACGTTGTTTTTGCCACGGCATGGAAAGCAGAACGCAAACCGTGGACCATTATTAGTGGAGGAAAGCAAGAGGAAGGTGGCCTTTACAAATCAGTGGATGGTGGAAAAAACTGGAAGAAAATGACAAAAGGACTTCCTTCAGGCCTGATTGGGAAAATTGATCTGGGTGTGAGCCCTGCCGACTCTAGAATACTTTATGCACTAGTCGAGGCCCCAGGTGAGGAAGGTGGAATGTACAAATCTGTCGATCAAGGGAAAACGTTCTCGCAGGTTTCCGATCATGGTGGAATTCGCACGCGTCCGTTTTACTATACTAATGTCGAAGTAGACCCGAAGAATCCGGATGTTTTGTACGTTATGGCCACAGGATACTTTAAATCCACTGATGGTGGAAAAAGCTGGTCTCGAAGATCAGTTCCTCATGGAGATAACCACGATATGTGGATCCACCCTGAAAATCCTGATCTATTCATTCAATCCAATGACGGTGGTGCGAATGTAACTTTCAATGGAGGAGAGACATGGTCTACCCAATTCAACCAACCAACCTCGGAACTTTACCAGGTTGAGGTAGATGACCAATATCCTTATTGGCTATATGCAGGTCAGCAAGACAACTGGACCACAATAGCAGTTCCAAGTATGGCTCCTACAGCAATTCAGGCCCCTGATGTTGGCTGGATTATAAATACTGGTGGATGTGAGACAGGACCTGCGGTACCAAAGCCCGGAAATCATAACATTGTTTATGCCAATTGTAAAGGTCGATTTGATGTATACGACAAGCGAACAGGTATTGAAAAGAATTACGATGTAGGTGCAGCGAATATGTATGGCCATAATCCAAAAGACCTCAAATATCGATTCCAGAGGGTTTCGCCTATACACGTTTCACCTCATAATCCGGATGTAGTTTATCATGCTTCTCAATATTTACACAGAACAACTGATGACGGCAAGACCTGGGAAACTATCTCCCCGGACCTTACTGCATTCGAGGCCGATAAACAAGTCATCTCAGGGTCACCGATTACTAGGGACATTACAGGGGAGGAATTTTATAGTACCATTTATTCTATTCGAGAATCTACTGTTACTGAGGGCGTCATATGGGTTGGAGCAAATGATGGTCCGGTTCATGTAACCCGTGATGGAGGAGCTAACTGGGAAAATGTGACGCCTTCCAAACTTCCTCCCGGTGGAAGAGTAGACGCTGTTGAACCGTCACCACACGATCCGGCAAAGGCCTATATCGCTGTATTAAGGTATCAGTTGGGCGATTCAAAACCGTATATTTGGAAAACTGAAGACTATGGTAAATCATGGTCATTGTTAACTACTGGAAGTAACGGAATTCCTTCTGATTTTCCCACAAGAGTTATACGGGAAGATCCGGACAAAGAAGGAGTGCTTTACGCGGGTACAGAGTACGGACTTTTCATCTCTACCAACGACGGTACCACGTGGAAATCCTTTCAGCAGAACATGCCAATCGTACCCATATCCGATCTGAAAGTACACAGAAAGGATCTTGTGATGTCAACGATGGGACGAGGCTTTTGGATCGTGGACGATCTTTCGCCATTGCATCAGGAATCGTTCTATTCCGCTAAAACGAATGCGCTCTTTAAACCAAGGGATACTTATTTGTCTATCTATCCCAATATGCGATCAGACTTTTATCCTGAACCGGCAATGCGTTTAGATTACAGGCTGGAGAAAAAACCTGGGCAACCGGTGGTTTTGGAAATTGTAAACGACAAAGGTGACCTGGTTAAGAAATTCGTTAGTGGGAAAAAAATTGAGGAAGAAACTATAGAGGACATGGATCTTAGCTCCACCGCATATTTGCCAAGCGAAGAGCTTACGACCGAAGTAGGCATGAACCGGTTCTTTTGGGATATGACCCATTTCGGGGCATGGAGTGATAACGAAAATCGTGCATATCGAAATGGTCCAAAAGTCACACCGGGTACTTATACCGCTCGGCTTACAGTAGATGGCCAGACAATGGAAACTGACTTTATGCTAATGGCTGATCCCAGAATAGAGGAGACTGACGTGAGCCAGGAGGACATGATCGCTCAGGAGGATCTGGCTATAAAAATCAGGGATTTGTTAACGAAGGTGAGACAAATGCAGGTGGAACTAAAGTCCAAAGCTGAAAATGAGGAGCTAACAGAAGACGAACTGAAAATCGTAGAAGAAGCTCAAATGATGCTTACTACGAAGAAAGGGACTTACATGCAACCGATGCTTGAAGATCAAATCAGATATCTAATGATGACCGTATCCGGTGGTGCCTATCAGCTGCCAGGAAAAGACATGTTTGATCGCTATGATGAATTGCAGTCCCAGTTCGATGAGATTTCAGGAGATCTCTAAGCGCTGAAACGCATTTTTTCCCGATCATCGGATATACAACTCAGTCACTCTGTAGAATTATTGTGAGGTAGTTTGGGCGTTTATCTTGGCGATAGACAAACTTTAAAACGCTCAATATGAATAATTCAACTACCAACGTAACCCTGTTCGCATTATTTATCAATGATGTACTGAACTACTATAAGGACAACTCACTTTTACGACCAAAATTGGAGGAGATGGTTAAAGGTCATGATCTTTCTGATCCATTTAACCAGGTCCCGATCGATGTTTACAATGATATGTGCGATTGGGTAGAAGAAAAAGTCGGCAAGTTCAATGTAATTAAGTTGGGGACCGACATTGGAGAAACTGTTTGGTCTGCTCTTGTGGGCAACAAAGCTATTTCCGAAGATGCGTCTCCAATAGAGATTATTCGGGGACTTAAAGATGCGGCTGACAATATGATTCAAGATCCTGAAGGAAGAGGCTGGGTAATATTGGAGGACTCTGACAACAGCATCAAAATGAAAAGGACACAGACATTCAATAGCAAATTGCAATTGGGCTTGTTAAAGGGTTTAGTATCTAAATCACCAGGGACTAAAGGAGTGAAGGTAGATTACCTGGAAAGTGTTGAAAATGGAGACGAATTCGACATTTACGAGATCAAATTTAGAAGGGAATTAACTACAGCATGACCCAAAGAGTGCCGGCTTTTAGCCGGCATTTTTTTTATCTTCGCTAAAAATCGAGTTCCCATGTTTTCCTTTTTTAAGAAAAAATATAAATCCATCAATCCACAGGAGTTTAAAGAGTTAAAGAAGAAGCGGGATACGGTCATTCTAGATGTAAGGACTCGCTCAGAGCAGGTTGGAGGAGTGATTAATGGACAGAGAAACATGAACGTCATGGATAAGTCCTTCAAGGAAAATGTCAACAAACTGGATAAGTCCAAAACCTACCTGGTGTACTGTAGAAGCGGAGGACGTAGTGCTCGTGCATGTAGGATTATGGGAAACCTTGGTTTCGAGGATGTTTACAATCTAAAGGGAGGGTACAACTCCTGGGAGCGCGAAAACGGCTAAAGTATCTTTCTCCTAAAGGAAAAACCAATAGTCCCGTATAGGCTCCTTTCCGTAGACTTCTAACTGATTTTGTATTGCTCTTTTTTCGTCCGGACTACTTACGGCAATAATTATCTGAGGATTACTGATTTCGGGAAGATTCTGATCTGACTTGAGTTGGATACCGTAAATGACATGTCCTATCTTCTTTTCGTTATCACAGATCCATTCGAATTGCTTTTCGTTCGCTAGTATCATTCTGGCCAGGTCTTTACCATTTCTTCCAGCTCCCCAAAGAACTAAAGGACGTTTAATATCTCTATCCAGCTTGTAGAAGTACCTCAATTTGAGGTCGAAATACCTGTTATCTTCATACTCTTTCCAGGTTCTGGAGATACGGTTCGATCGGTCTCTCCAAAAATGCAGTATATCCGGTATTCCAACGATATTTAGTTTGTTTGAATACATTCGAAAACAAACATCATAGTCTTCGGGATAAACACATAAATCAAAAGACCCAATTCGATCGAAGTCTTCGCGATGCATGATCCAGCTGTGAGATGGGATGACACATTCCCGATAGATCTCCTGATAGTGTAAACCCTTAGCAGCGACATCATTCAACCATCGTTCATATCTCAGAAAACCATCACCTACTTCTCCCTGTGACACAAAATGCTTTGTGCCTCCCGCTACGACATGATTTCTACCGTATTTGGTCCATTCTCCTACAAGAATGGATAGTTTATTTTCTGGCATAATGTCATCGGAATCCATTCGATTGATGAGTACACCTGTAGATTCATGGTAAGCTTGTTTAAGTGTAGGGATTAATCTTTCCCCCGTTCCCTCAAATACTTTTATTCGAGAGTCCTTATCTGCGTAATTTCCTAAAATCGTAGCTGAGTTGTCAGTGGAATGGTCATTTACAGCGATCAACTCCCAGTGAGGGTAGCTTTGATTAATGATTGACTCTAGACATTCCTTCAGGTAAGGTTCGGTATCTTTTACCGCCATGATCACGGAGACCAAAGGACTTCGATCATCCATTAGGATTTTGAAATACCGATATCAGATTTTCCTCCTGTTTTCCTGATTAAGCGGGTTTCCTTAATTACGATATTGTGAGAAAAAGCCTTGCACATATCGTAAACAGTGAGCGCTGCAACAGAAGCTCCCGTTAGGGCTTCCATTTCAACACCAGTCTTACCAGTGCATTTTACCGTACAAGTGATGGTAACAAGCAAGCTTTCATCGATAGATATGTCGATTGCAACTTTATTGATCATCAGAACATGGCAAAGCGGGATTAGTTCTGAAGTCTTTTTTGCACCTTGAATACCAGCCAATATCGCGGTTTGGAAAACAGGGCCCTTCAGCGTTTTGATCTCATTGTCCTCGACAGCCTCTTTCATATCATCGGGGAGCTGAACCAGGGTTTGAGCTACAGCTTCTCTGACTGTATCCATTTTGTCTGTGACATCCACCATTGCAGGTGAATCTTTGTCTATATGGCTAAATCCGCTCATGAAATAAGAGGTATGAAGTGATAGATTTCTCCCTTTAAGAACTCGTCTTTACCGGGAGGCAGTACAATGAACCCGTCTGAATCGGTCAGGTTTGCGAAATCACCGGAACCATGATGGATAATTGGTTTAGCCATTAATTCCGCCTTAGGACTTACCGAAGTTTTAACCTGAAGGAAGTAGGTAAGGTCAGGCTTGAAAGTGATATCCTCTGCCAGTTTTACAAATTGATCGTGTCGAGGCTGTCCGATACATTCATACACCCAACCAGCCAGGTATACCGTAGCACACATAAATGCCGAAACGGGATTTCCAGGTAATGCAAAAACGGGTTTACCGTCAGGGTTTTCGCCAAACCAGAAAGGTTTTCCTGGACGCTGACGAACTTTATGAAAGTGTTTTTTTACTTTCAGTTGCTCAAGGGCATTGGGTATGTAATCAAATTTTCCTTTAGAGACACCACCGGCAAGAACAAGGCAGTCGTAGTCCTCAAGGGCATTTTTTAATTCCTGAAGTATAATTTCTTCATTATCGGGTAAGTGCTTTAGATGTGCTTCAAACCCAAGTAATTGAAGCATGGATTGGATCCCGAAAACATTAGACTTCCGAATTTGATGAGGTTGTGGCTTTTGATCTATCTCAACTAATTCATCACCTGTGGATACAACAAGTGCCCTTGGTGTATCAAATACAGTTAGTTCTGTTTTGCCGATAGAGGCGGCAATCATTAATTCTGTTGGAGTGATGCGCTTATTTCGTGTTACTAAAACATCTCCAGCCTTTTTATCTAATCCAACGAAATGAACATTTTGCTTTTCTGTTACTTCAGCATTTATTGTAGCAAGGCCACCTTCGATCTGGATCATTTCATAGGGTATGACGGTGTCAAGTCCTATAGGAACCATTGCACCGGTCATGATCTCCACACAATTTGATTGATCTTTTATGGTATACTGTTCGGTACCCGCTGCGATGGTTTTCTCCACAGGGAAGGCCTTCTTTCCGCTGTCGAAAACCTTGTAGGAAATAGCAATGCCATCCATAGTAACGCGATCAAACGGAGGCATATCTCTGTCCGCTACAAGGTCTTCAGCCAGTATTTTACCTAATGCGTTTTCCAGAGGAACATTGGTTTCAGGAAAGCCCCTGGTGCTCGATGATATTACGTTTCGAGCTTCTTCGTAACTAATAAAATTCATTTATCCTCCTATGGTTGCCATTGATTCAAAGCTGGATGAGCTAGCATTTTTATTTGCTTCTGCCTCAAATCCATTTTTGTGCCTTTGTCGGAATAGTTTCATGAATTGATTCTCTATGTCCTGATCTGAAACGCCAGATCGAATGAAATCCCTGAAGTTGAAAACACCGTTATCATACAGGCATGTTTTGAGGTCGCCTTTCGGTGTCAAACGGATTCGATCGCAGCTTCCGCATATGGTACGAGTATAGGAAGGTATTATTCCAACGGTACCGACAGCTCCCTCAATTCGGTACACATGTGCCGTAGCACTTGGCTCGTCATTTTCTTTAATCAGCGTACCAAAAATTTCTTCAATGTGAGTTTTGATTTTTCTAGCATTCCATTCAATGGGAACATAGCCTTTTCCACCTCCATTGAACGGCATTTCTTCAATAAACCTAACTTCAACAGGATCATTTAAAGTTAACCTACACATCGACTCAATGTCGTCGATATTCTTCTGTTGCATGACCACGGTGTTGATTTTTGTCCGTATCCCACGTTCTAGCAATAGGCGATAGTAGTCCAGTACCTTATCCACTTCATCTCTTCTGGTTATCTGCAAGAAGCGATCGCGATCAAGAGAATCCAGACTAAGATTAACAGCGTGTATGCCCATGTCCTTGAGTTCGTCGACAGTGGAGAGGGGAGCAGTTCCATTCGTTGTAATCGATAGCTTTTCGATTCCTTCGACCTTTGTTATGTTACGCATAAAGGATGATAAGTCCTTGCGTACAAATGGCTCACCTCCGGTAATTCTGACCTTTTGTATTCCCATAGATGCCAGTATTCCAATCAATCGAAGCATCTCTTCGTAGGTCAATAGCTGACTTTTCTTTGAGAAATTAAGGCCCTCTTCCGGCATGCAGTACACACAACGAAGGTTACATCTATCCGTAACTGCTAGTCTCAAATATCGAAGCCTTCGTCCATGGTTGTCGTATAGTGCCTTCATCAAAAATTCTTTTCGTAGACCGCTTGAGCCCTGGCTTTATAGGTTGGGGATTGCGACCACTCAACTTTGTTTACTAGATAGGTTTTAACACTAAAGAAGCAAAGTTGATTCTCTAAAATGATAAAATTATTGTAATCTGGTTGAATATAAAGCTCTTCACTTAAACCATTTGCTGCCCAACCTCCAAATAGGGGTAAATACTTCGTTGTATTGTCCTCAAAAAGCGCTCTATTCTCAAGATTTACGAAAAGGATTATTCTTCCCTCTATTACAGTTCGATACTTCTCCTTTCCCTTTTGAGGATAGCCCTTGAAATACGTGGTTGGATCCATGCCATCCATCAGTACCTCGCCTCTTGCTGACGACCATTTCCCCTGGGCGATGGTCTTCCCGAAGGCGATGAAAAGAAGAAAAAATAAGGTCAGATTTTTGATCAAAATTGATTTCAGAATTTTTAATCAGTAAAATTCATCATTATTGAGTCAGGATGTTAACAGAGAGGGATGTATTATTTATATTCGTATAAGTCACGAACAAAATAGGTTTTCATTGAAATTTCTTCAATCAATAATTCTTGGCGGTGGGTATTTAATAATGTCACTGGGCTTCGTCATCCTGTTAATAAAGAACGAGACCGGTGAAAACCCTCATAACCTATCAAACTTCACACTTTTCGTCATATTTCTTACGGGTGCACTACTGATTTTCTACCTTCTGAAATACAGAAAGATGTAGTTTCGCGTTCTTATGTCTGCAGATACTAAAATATTGTACGTTGACGATGAGGTCGGCAACCTGAATTACTTTCGTTCGGCGTTCCGAAGGGAGTACAACGTACTAACAGCGGAGTCGGGAGACCAGGCATTACAGATTTTAAGAGAAGACCAGGACATACCTGTGATTCTTACCGATCAACGAATGCCTAAGATGTCTGGTGTTACCTTCCTGATGCAATCCATCAACTTAGTTCCTGATGCGATCAGAATTCTTGTGACCGGATACTCGGATATGGAGACGGTAATTAATGCAATTAATCACGGTCATATTTACTACTTCATCAACAAACCCTGGTCATATGATGAAATGAGTATCGTTATTCAGCGTGCATTGGACACTTATAATCTCAGGGTAAAGAATAAAGAACTTCAACTATTAAATGAGCAACAGGAAAAGGAGAAGATAACAGCACAGTTGATGATGCTACAAAACCAGGTGAACCCTCATTTTCTCTTCAATTGCTTAAATAACCTGACGGCACTCGTTTCTGGTAACGAGCCTGCCAGGAAGTTTATCAGGAAGCTTTCTTCTATATACAGGTACTTGTTGGAACATAAAGACCATCACCTGGCCACTCTTCCAGAAGAATTCGAATTTATGGAAGACTACCTGTACCTTCAAAAGGTAAGATTCGCAGAGGCCCTCGTTTTTACTAACAAGGTGTCCGGTGATTATCCAAGTTTATCCATTCCATCCGGAGCTGTTCAACTATTGATCGAGAACGCATTGAAACACAATGTGGCTACAGTGGATAAACCACTTTCGATCGATATGTATGTTGAGGACGATTGGCTGGTAATCATGAACAATTTTCAACCAAAGCCCAATGTAGAATCAACCGGTGTAGGGCAACAAAACTTGATTAAACGCTATAGTTTATTTACATTAACCCTACCTGAATTCTTTGAGAAGGACGGATCTTACTATGCCAAAATACCTTTACTAAAAGAAAAGTCCTGAAATCGTGTTACAAGTCGCCATAATTGAAGATGAACCGATCACAGCTGCTGATCTGGAGAAAACACTACTATCCGTTGCTGAAGACGCTGAGGTAATTGCAAAACTTGACAGCGTTGCCACCGCTGTCGACTGGCTTTCAAAAAATGAATGTGATTTAATTCTTTCCGATATTCAACTGGGAGACGGGCTGAGTTTTGACATTTTCAGAAACCTGGATATCAATACACCAATCATCATTACAACCGCCTTTGACGAATATGCCTTACGAGCCTTTAAGGAAAATAGCATAGACTATTTACTCAAACCCATCGATTCAGAGGAATTGAAGAAGGCAATAGAGAAGTATCGCTTTTGGAAAAGAGATGATAAAGCGTTTGACCTGGGTACAATGCTTGAAATACTTCGACCAGATGAGCAAAATTACCAGGAACGTTTCATCGTTACTCTAGGGGACAAAATTCAATCATTTCCTGAGTCGGATGTAGCCTATTTTTTCAGTGAAGACCGGTATACTTTTCTTGTGGACCGACAAGGAAAGCAACACATACTTAATTCAAATTTGGGGGATCTAGAAAACACCCTGAATCCTAGAAAGTTTTATCGTATCAATCGAAAGTTCATCATTCACTATAGCGCAATTAAGGGAATGGTGGCCTACTCAAAAAGTCGTGTGAAAATTGATCTCGACCCACCAGCACCCAACTCCCTCGACGTAATTGTCAGCGTCGAACGGTCGGGAGCTTTCAAGAAATGGCTTAATAGATAAGTCACTAATCAGAAATTTTTTTGGCATGATTTTCGTTATACTAATGATAGCACTCTAGTAGTGCGTTCATAGGTTAGGTTGTTTTGAGTTTTTTGGTTGGTTGGCCCTGACATCCCCGCCCGGGGATGCAGGGCTTTCCTTTTTTTAGTACATACTGGAAATTGGATGAGAATCTTACTATTTTGAATCAAAAAGCCGTTTAAATGCCTTTAATCAATATCCCTGAGATTTCTTCAGGTGAAATTCTAAAGAAATATCAGAGGATACGCTCTTATTCAGAAACTATATGTGAACCTCTTCAAACGGAGGACTACGTTGCCCAACCTGTCATGGATGTAAGTCCGCCAAAATGGCATCTGGCCCATACCACATGGTTTTTTGAAAATTTCATACTGGTGCCTAACAAGCCAGACTACCGAGTGTTTCATGATCAGTTTGCTTTCTTATTTAATAGCTATTACGTTACAGCAGGTGATCGATGGACAAGGGCACTTAGAGGTGATCTTACAAGGCCTACAGTAAAGGAAATATACCAGTACCGTCAGTATGTGGACAGCCAAATGCAGGAATTCCTGCAAAATCACGATGTTGATAGTGATCTTTTGTATGTGTTCGAAATCGGATTTCAACACGAGCAACAGCACCAGGAGCTGTTGTATTATGACCTGAAATACATATTAGGTTGTAATCCCCTTTTTCCGGTATATAAGAAAGGAGATACTTTTCAGAGCGAAGCCTCAAAATTGGGCTGGTTATCCCTTGATGAAGGATTATACGCTATTGGGCATACTGGTGATAACTTTTGCTTTGACAATGAATTGGAATCCCATAAGGTCTTTCTACCATCCTTTAGTATCAGCGACAGACTAGTTTCAAACGGCGAATACCTGGAATTCGTTAAGAATGGTGGTTATCATGAGCCTACTTTATGGTTATCAGAAGGATGGGATTGGCTTCAACAAAATGAAGTTCTGAGCCCACTTTACTGGCATGAAATTGATGGAGATTGGATGAACTATACTTTGTCTGGCCTGCAGCACATTGACGCCCATGAACCGGTATCACATGTTTCGTTCTATGAAGCGGATGCCTACGCCCGATGGAAAGGGTTGCGTCTTCCTTCAGAGTTTGAATGGGAAACTGCCTGTAAACACTTTGAGCCTACTCCACCGGAGATTGCCAATTTTAATGACAGGGAATTTCTGAAACCAGTTAATCATGGTACACAGTTCTTTGGCAATTTATGGGAATGGACGGAAAGTGCCTATCGTCCCTATCCGAATTACCAACCGGAGGCTGGGACACTTGGGGAATACAACGGTAAGTTTATGATGAACACCATGGTATTACGTGGAGGATCTTACGCAACTTCCCGTGATCACATACGATCCACCTATCGCAATTTCTTTCACCCTCATCTGCAGTGGATGTTTAGTGGCATTCGGCTGGCTAAATCTCAATAATATATGCATCATCTACAGGTAGCTGAACTGGAAGTCGGCGAAGATCAAGATTTTGATACAGCATTTGCTAAGGACGTTTTTCATGGATTGACGCATGAACCCAAGTGGCTCAGTTCAAAGTATTTCTACGATTCAGCAGGGGACAAGATATTTCAGCAAATCATGTCCATGGATAGTTACTATCTGACGCGAAGTGAGACGGAGATTTTTGAGACCCATAAGGATGACATACTGAGAGATATATATCATCATCGTCCCCTTGATCTGATTGAACTTGGTGCAGGAGATGGGGAGAAAACGAAAATTCTGCTCAAACACTTTTATCGATCAGGGACAGATTTCAGTTTTGCTCCTTGCGATATTTCTTCCAATGCAATTAAAATGTTGGAAGAGAATGTTAGAAAAGAAGTGCCTGATATTGAAATCGACCCTCTGATTGGGGACTATTTCGAAGTACTTTCTGGCAAGACACTGACTTCTGATAAACGCAAGAGTGTAATTCTGTTTCTAGGATCAAATATTGGTAATTACACCGCAGACCATGGAAAAGATTTTCTCAAAAGGCTAAGGGATAATATGAAGCCCAATGACATCTTGATTATAGGATTTGATTTAAAAAAAGATCCAAATATTGTCTTGAGGGCATACAATGACCCGGAAGGAATTACGGCTTCTTTCAATATGAACTTGTTGAAACGAATCAATCACGAACTTGGAGGAGAATTTGAGGTAGACTCTTTTCAGCATCACCCAGTTTATGATCCTGTTTCTGGTGAATGCAGGAGTTATTTATTAAGTAAAAAACGTCAGAAGGTGGCGATTAGGAAGCTTGATCTGATTGTGGAATTTGATAGTTGGGAACCTATTTTTACCGAGATCTCAAAGAAATTCACCCATATGGAGATGGAAAATGTAGCATCGAAATGTGGCTTTGAACCTGTTACCAGTTACGCAGACAAAAAGAACTTCTTTATGGATGCCATTTGGAAAGCTATATGATGTTCTTTTCCAATTAAAGTTTATTTTTGCTGCCCTTTATTTTGGACTCTCGCGCACGTGGCGGAATTGGTAGACGCGCTAGGTTGAGGGCCTAGTGGCCGTTTTTGGCCGTGGAAGTTCGAGTCTTCTCGTGCGCACAAAAAAAAGCTGGCCAACAGGCCAGCTTTTTTTATTCGTCGTTATCTTTTTTCTTATCAGGATCAGGCCTGTAAGCCAGAGGTCCGTGTTTATAGCTATGTGTTATTTTTTCAGTTTGTGATAATAACAATGCTGAAACAATGAAAACCATATGGATGACAATCTCGATAATAATACCTTCTGTACCCGCTTTCAATTCAGCCTCCCGGTAGTTAATAAATGTCTTCAATAACTGAACCCCGGAAATTGATGCAAGTGAGGTAGCAAGTTTAATTTTCAATTGACCGGCATCCAGATCCTCTAACCATAGTGGTTTGTCTTCATGCATGTCGACATCGATGCGACTCGTAAAGATCGAGTATCCACCAATGGTCACCATGACAACCAGGTTCATTACCATGGATATATCCACCAGGTTAAGAACGCCAAGCATCATCTGATTATCATTCCAAACAACCAGGTTATCAAAAACATGATACAGCTCCTCGAAGAATTTCCACAGATACAACCATGAAGCAATAATCAGTCCGGTGTAGAGAGGAGCCTGAACCCATCTACTCCAGAACATAAAGCTTTCGAACATGTTTTCAATTCGCTTAAACAGCGTATTGTCGTCGTCGTTCATATTTGGAGAGTTATTGGTTGACCGAAGATAGGAATAATCTTCATTAATCTAGGATAAAAACCTTTCAAAAATCCGTCATTTCCTTCACTTGAATACTTCCAGAAAGGCGATCATGTAACCCCTGCTTATTTGAAGTAAAAACGATCATAATGAAGCCCCCGAATAAAGGAATGAGCGATATTAACTTTAGAAGATTTCTTGCCAAACACCTAAAAACACCAGGTTTACTACCATCTTCATTGACCACTTTAATTCGTAATGCTCGTTTACCTGGCGAGGCTTGCCATTTTGATACTTCAAAAACGATGTGATACAGTAAGTAAAGACCAAATGCAGTCAGATATAATATTCGATTGCTAACGATCCATTGCTCCAAAACAAATAGTGGGATCAATATGAATAGAAGATCAATATTATGAGCTAACAAGCGATCCCAGAATGTTGCGTACTTTGTCATGATCAATATCTGGTGGCATAGTTAAGAAAAGAAGGGTCGAAAAACCCATTAAAAAGTGACAACAGGGCACTTTTAACTAAAAATATTTCAATATTATCAATACCAGGTACCATTTAGTACGTCTCAATTGAAATCTTTTCAATCACAAATCTTACCGCTGATTAGTCACGATTTTTTCAATAATTGAGTTAAAAAAATACCAATGAAATAATCTTTTGTTTGAACTGATCGTAAGCATAACCTCAACTTTGTTATGAAATTTTTAGAAAACAACTAAAAATCATGAGAAACAGCGTTAAAATGTTAGGTGTACTGTTAACAGTTTTCAGTACCCTATTCGTACAGGCAGGTAATTCTCCGGAAGGCTATGATTATTGCAATGTAGTTCAGGTTAAGGAAGGTGAGATCTTTAGAGTACTTTACCAGTCTCAGCGCGAGCAACCCGTTAGAATTAAATTATATGATTCTAAAAATAACCTCGTTCACTGGGAAAGAGTGAGATTAGGAGAAGGGGTTGCCATGGACTTCGATCTTTCTAACCTACCGGATGGTTCATATAACTTCAAAATTGAGAGTGGTGATTTCACATTTAATAAGGAAGTACAGCGAACCACCTGGAAAGGTGAAGGGTTGACAGTTACTAGTGTTGATGGAAAAGTCATACTGGTCGGTACCAATCCAGTAGATTCTGATTTGGCAGTAAGAATTGATGATCAATCCGGAAGAGAACTCTACTTTGGATCATTTGAGGCAATGAGTGAAATCAAGAAAGTGTACACTTTCGAGAATTTACAGGTTGATCAGGTGCAAATCACGTTGAGTAATCTTGACGGTATTGTTAAGTCTACATCTTTAGATCTTTACTAAGAAACAGCTATATAACTATAAATAGACATGCTCCTCCTACGGGAGGAGTGTGCAAAAACTTAATTCTGAAATACCATTTGCCCGGGCATTTGCCTGGGCTTTTTATGTCTTCAGGATATCATGAAAACAAGAATGAATTTGCGATCGGCTGTACTGTTAGTGTTCAGTCACGCATCTGGTAGTGGTTCTTCAAGAAAGAGAAAGGTTTATTTTAAGATTCTTAATCTTCATGACAAATACCGCATCATTTACCAATCAGTGAATGTTACATCTGTATCATTCAAGATCAGGGATCTAGAGGGCCAGTTGATATATGATAAAGTGATCAACAAGCTTGGTGGGCCCGAACAGACTTTCGATTTAAGTCGTATTCCAACGGGAAGATACGAATTGGAATTGGTCAATATTGAAAAAGTAGATAAAGAAGAAATCACATTTGAGAATTGGCGAGCACAGAACCTTGAGATACGCTCAACTGAGAAACCGAGGGATATTCGGTTAGAAGGTATCAATTCTTTTGGATCTGATTTAACATTTAAAGTACTTGATAGCGCCTGGAACGAATACATGGTTGAGACTATCCAGGATAAACAGCATGTAGACAAGAAGTACAACCTCAAAGAATTGGATGGAGATTTCACAAACCTTGTTTTATTCAATGACGAGGATATCGTGAAACATGCACAGTTCAGTCTGGCTAAGTAGCAAGAAGGTTTTGCCATAATGCAGGATTTAGATAGTTTTGCCCACCTTCGTTAAAACTACGGTGGGCAAAGCCTGCTTGATTGGAAGAAACTACGGCAGATAATGTCTATTTGAACCGTGGAAACGAAGGTAGGCATCAGCCAAAGTGGCGGAACTGGTAGACGCGCACGACTCAAAATCGTGTTCCTTCGGGAGTGAGGGTTCGATTCCCTCCTTTGGTACAAATAAGCTCAACGTATGTTGGGCTTATTTTATTTCCGGGAGTTCGGGTTCGCCCGAGTCGTCGGTCCGATCCCTCCTTCGGTACAAGAACCTCAAGGTTATTCTGAACTGGTTTCGTAATCTCTTGAGGTTTTTTAGTTTAAGAGCTAGAAACTGAGTTACTGCATTAATATTCCTTAGTCATGCTGAACTTGTTTCAGCATCTCTGCCTCAATCATAACCCTCTGTCGTGCTGAATTTATTTCAGCATCTCTCGTGATAGTACCTCTTGCAGCTCACAAAAAGGATTAAATTCCATGTACCAACATATATTCCCAATTATTTAAAGAAATGACCATTTAGACAATACATTCGTAATGATCAAACTACTTTTTTGCCACATACGTTGACTAACCTTCAAGATGAAGTTCTTTAGAGAACACAACAACTAATAAATATGAGAAACATGATGAAAGCGTTAGTGGTATTGATTGCAATTGCAGCCACTGCAGATTTACAAGCAGGAGCTGATGCTCCGAAAGTGGAAAAACAAGCCAAGATCAAGCAGATCGACAATAAAAATGTATTCCGACTGGTGGTGAAAGCACCGGATTATGAACCGGTTCGGGTTACAATAGTTGACGACCAAGACGAATTGGTATATTCTGAGAGACTTTCTGTAGAGAAAGGATTTAAGAGAGATTACGATCTGGCTTATTTACCGGAAGGAGACTATTCCGTGATCGTAGAAAGTAAAGACTACACATACGATAGTGAGATAACTGTGAATCACTGGGACGGCGAGAATTTGATAATTTCTGAGGTAGACGGAAACGTCGCCGTTATAGGATCAAACCAATCTGCCTACGACCTGAAAGTAACAATACAAGATGAGGATGGCAAAGAGTTATATCAAGAAGAAGTGGCTCCTGGTAGCGACCTGAAGCACCTGTTCAAATTCGATGAGGTAGACTCTGATAACATTCGCATTTTGATTTCTGATGATTACAGGGAGATTAAAGGTCGAATGATAGGCTTATAAGATTTATGACATCCTTTGGGGTGTGAGCGAATTAAAACCTGAAGCTGATCGCTTCGGGTTTTTTTATATCTTATCTTCTGGAAGAAGGAGTAAGGGTTTTCAGGAACTTCATTTTTCAGGTTGTGCCGAAAGCCTTTCAGCCTTTCTCTATCTCGGGTGATGCCGCACCTCAGGCCATAACGGTGCCACACGTTTCAAAAGCGTGGCAACTAAACTATTCAATTCAAACACCCAATACCGAAACCTTTTCGCCGGCCTATGTTGTCCATTTTTGAACAAATCAATCGTTCAATTCCTGTTTTCATAATTTTCTAAGTGTCTGTATATCAATTAGATAAATCCTATGGCACAAGACTTGAACTCTTGTTAGTGCCTGGTTAAGCCATAGAATAAATAGTTTTTTTCTTTCACGTAGGGGTAAAGTTGAGTTCGGTTTCCTCAGGTATGTAAACATCAAAAACGATTTCAATTATGAGGTTAAGAACTCTACTGCTTTCAGCTTTATTTATTGCTACCATTTCTGTTTTTGCACAACAAACAGATGATCCAAAAGAAACCCGCTTAGTACAAGTATCCTTTATTCCTAATTTGGGAACACCCAATTACCCGGCCGATCGCTTTGTGAATAATATTTCTCTTAATGTTATTGCCGGCTACCAGGGTGGAGTAAAAGGTGTAGAACTTGGTGGTTTTGCCAACATTGATAACGGAGATGTTCTGGGTGCCCAGGGCGCTGGTTTTGTCAATGTTGTAAGAGGAGGTCTGACTGGCGTGCAGGCAGCAGGTTTCGCGAATTATTTAGAGGGACCTTCAAAAGGTGTCCAATATGCCGGCTTTGTCAATTTCCATAAAAGTCACATTACCGGCCTTCAAAGTGCTGGATTTGTTAATTACACCAGCTCTGTAACGGGGTTGCAGGGTGCAGGCTTTGTTAACGTGACGCTCGAGGATTCAAAAGGAGCTCAGGGTGCAGGTTTTGTCAATGCCAACCTCGCCGATTACAAAGGATTTCAAGGCGCGGGATTTGTTAACCTCACCAAAGAGCTTCATGGCGTTCAAACCGCTGGATTTGTCAATGTGGCAAGGGATACCAAAGGGGCACAATTCTCAGGTTTTGGAAATGCGGCTCGGGATATGAATGGAGCGCAAGTCTCTGGTTTCTTGAATTTGGCAAGGAAAGTGAATGGTGTGCAAATTGGTTTTGTCAACGTAGCGGATACCGTGGAAAAAGGCGCAACGATAGGAATTCTGAATATCGTTCGACACGGTATGCATCGTTGGGAAATCGATCATAACGACATTACGGACATCAACGCATCCTTCCGTGGTGGTACTGAGAGATTTTACAGCATCATAAGCTCAGGATTTAAAACTGGTGATAATGCTTACTGGAGTACAGGCGTGGGCTTTGGTACGATGAAAACGTTCAAAAACAACCTATATGCCAATATCGAAATGAGTGCGAACTCCATACACCCGAAGGATGAGCCTTTCGAAAACTTGAATTTGGTAAATAAGATTAATCCTAACATCGGTTATCAGATTACTCCATTCCTATCGATTAACGGTGGCCCGGTATTAAACCTGTATTATACCAGTGCTGAAGATGGACAAAGCGTATTGGGACCTAATCCAAGGAAACCTTTTTATGACGAAACTGTCAATGATACAAACCTAAGAATGTGGATGGGTTATCGAGTGGCATTGCGGTTCTAAAAAAGTATGAAACCGGATAGGGGTGATTCCCTATTCGGTTTCCATAGAAACAACTAACTAAAAAAATCAAACTCAAACTGACGGAATAATGAGACGAATATTAATCACAGCAACTCTCTTGTTATTGGTCCTGGCCGGTTTTAGCCAGGAACGACTTACTCAAACTATTCGAGGGACAATAAAAGATCAGGATTCAGAGATGACTCTAATCGGAGCCACGGTTCAGGTTTTGGAATCGAACCCAATTCTCGGATCTGTAACAGATATTGATGGTAATTTCAGAATAGAAGATGTACCGGTAGGAAGAATTACTCTAAAAGTTTCTTATATGGGTTATGAGGATAAGTTCCTGCCCAACTTATTGGTCGATGCGGCAAAGGAATTGGTTTTGGATGTATCCATTCTGGAATCTGTAAGTAGCCTGGAGGCAGTTACCGTAACTGCAAAAAAGAACAAATCGGAAGTGTTAAACGAAATGGCTTTAGTCAGTGCAAGGTCTTTCTCCGTTGATGAAACCAAGAGGTACGCCGGTTCCTTTAATGACCCTGCCCGAATGGTTTCCGCTTTTGCAGGTGTTACTGGAAATGCCGAAGGAAATAACGATATCGTCGTTCGTGGGAATTCACCCAGAGGTATTCTTTGGAGATTAGAAGGTGTTGAAATCCCTAACCCTAATCACTTTGCCTGGGAAGGATCCACTGGAGGACCCATCAACGCTTTGAATAGCAACATGCTTACCGATTCCGATTTTTTCTCAGGTGCATTCGCTCCGGAATACGGTAATGCTTTGTCTGGTGTTTTCGATATGAAATTGAAAAAAGGAAACAATGAGCGTCGAGAATATACAGGTACTGCCAGTACGTTAGGATTAGACTTTACTGCTGAAGGTCCTTTTAAAAAAGGTTATAGGGGATCCTATATTGTCAATTACCGGTATTCATCATTACAGCTGCTAGATGATATGGGCGTAATTGATTTTGGGGGAGTTCCCAAATACCAGGATGTTTCATTCAACGTCAACCTTCCTATAAATGATAAACAATATATATCTGCATTCGGATTGGGTGGTTTATCAAGCATTGCATCCGTTTGGGAAGAGAATGGTGAAGAATTGGCAAGGGGAACCTTTGGATCGGGCCTAGGTGTGACAGGAATAACTCATAACTATCTGATCAATGCTAATAGCTACTGGAAGAACACGATTTCGGCTCAAGGAACACTTTTAACCAACGAAGACGATTGGCTCGAGGAGGACGGATCGGGATACTATGACATATATGATGCTCAATTCACCTACAGTAACATTCGATATGCATCGACTTATAACCTTAAACTGAATGCTAAACACAAACTGGAGTCGGGGGTGATTCTTAGCAGGATGTTCTTCAACCTTGAAGCGGATGCATTGGATTTTGATCTCGATCGAATGATCCGGGAATTGGAAGACAATGGTAGTGCAAATGTATTCCAGGGCTTTACCAGTTGGAAATATCGAATGACAACGGACCTGACGATGACGGCAGGGATGCATTATCTTCATTTTGGGTTGAACGATTCCTACAATATTGAGCCAAGAATCGGATTGCAATGGAAAGCAACACAAAAACAAATGTTCACTGCTGGCTTCGGAATTCACAGTAGGATTGAAAGCATAAGCACCTATTTAGCTAAGTGGGAACTGGAGGATGGTACAGTTGTAAGTCCAAATCGAGATTTGGAACCATCAAAAGCCGCTCATTTTGTTATTGGTTATTCTCATAACATCAATCCAAATACTCACTTTAAGGTTGAAGCTTATTATCAACATCTGTATGACGTTCCTGTGGAGGACTCGGATACCAGTACATTCGCTTCCCTCAATCTTTCGGATTCTTATGTGAATCGATTTTTGGTTAATGATGGAACCGGAAGAAACTACGGATTGGAGTTTACCCTGGAGCGGTTTTTACATAATGGTTTTTATTATATGTCAACACTGTCTTTATATGAATCCAGGTATACGGCTAAGGATGGCATTGAGAGAAAGACCGCATTCAATGGGAATTATGTATGGAATTTTCTGGCAGGCAAGGAGTTCAAGATTGGAAAACCTGAAAAGAATAGGGTCTTCTTCGCGAATACAAAGGTTGCCTTAATTGGAGGTAATCCCTATACGCCTATTCTCGCCGAGGAATCAGCCATCGCGGGATACGGTGTAAGGGATGAGGCTAATCCTTTTAATGCCGATGGAGATGATGTGTTCATCGCTAATCTTTCATTCGGTTTGAGAAGGAATAAGAACAAGACAACCAGGGAGTTCAAGATTGACTTGCAGAATGTGACCAATAACCAGGCAGTGGTGAATGAATACTACGTTCCTCATACCCAACGAATTGGTAAGTCCTATCAGTTACCAATGCTTCCCACCATTTCCTATATGATTAGTTTCTGATTAAATGATTGTCATCCGATGAGAACTCATCGGATGACAATCATCATATTATCCTTCCTCAGGATACAGAACGATTTTTATCGCCTTTTCCAAATCGATGAAATCTAAAGCCGCTTTCTGGAGGTCTTCACTGTTCAGCTCTTTAACATACTCTTCGTACTGGTAGAAGTCCTCTAGATTTGCATTGTTGTAATAATAAGCATTCAACTGGGCAGCCCAGTATGGATTTTTCTTCAGGTTTTCCTCCCTGTCTTTGATTTGTACCTCACGTACCTTAGTGATATCCTCTTCTTTAACTCCGTTTTCCTGAATATTTTTAACTTCCTCAAAAGCGGCAGCAATTAGCCGGTCCACATTTTCCGGTCCACAGGGGAATCGGATAGTGAATTGGAAATTTTCGTAAGGCTTCCTTGAGGCTCTTCCAGACGCTCCAACACCGTAAACGCCACTTTCATCTTCGCGTAAAATTTCAATTAGTCGGTTGCTAAGCACTTCACCAAGTGCCGCTATTAGGTATCTATCCTTTTTAGAAAGCTCTTTTTCTCCCACAAAATTTATAGTAACCTGGCTTTTGGGATCTGCTCCTTTCATCACTTTTTCGTCAACTGGACCTACTGGAGGACGTACACCCACGTCTTTCCACGTTTCTTCTCGATCCATTGTCGGAAGTGATCCTAAATAGGTTTCAAAAAGTGGCTTTGACTCTTCGGTATTGATATTACCTACAAAGAAAAAGGTGAAATCCGAGGCATTGGCAAATCGATCCTGGTAAACTTCAAATGCTTTATCCAGATCAATTTTATCCAGGTCTTCTATCGTTGGGTATCCTCCACCTCGAATATGATCCTGGGACATGATTTTCGCCACTCTATCTGCGTAATAGTATTGAGGGCTTGACATGATATTCTGAATCAGCGCTTTATTTCTTGAGATCATCGATTGGAAGGTTTCCGGATCCTTCCTTGGTTGAGTGAAATAGAGATAAATCAATTGAAGCATCGTCTCGAAATCCTTTGGAGATGATCCACCGTTGAACCCTTCCCTAAGCTCCCCTACATAAGGTGATACCTGAACTGTTTTTCCAACCAATTGTTTTTGCAAATCGATTGCTGATAAGTCTTTTAAGCCTCCCTGCGTAACAACAGTAGATGCCATGGATGCAGATGGATATTCTTCGTCGGAATAAAGAGAATGGCCGCCGTTGCTGAAAGCGTTCATGACGATTTCATCATTTTTAAAGTCTGTTTCTTTTACAATCACTTTTACTCCATTTGACAGCGTTAGCTCCGTGATATCGGTTGTTTCATTTTGGGTTTCCGACACGATCTTACCAGCCTCAGGCAACTCGGTCATGAGGCCTTCCTCACTAACATTGTCTTCGTAGGGCTCAATGGTTGAAAGATCTAAATCATCAATCAGACTCAATAATTCACCTTCCGTAGGTAGGCTGACACCTTCTTTATCAATTCCTGTTACGATCACTACTCGGTTTTTATCAGTGATCCAATCCTTCGCCAGCTGATTGATTTCTTCAATTTGAATAGTAGGTGTAACTGCCCGGAAGAATTCCAATTCAAACGCTCTTCCGGGAATAGGTTCGTTATCCAGGAAATGGCGGATGTATTCCGACGCAAATTCTGCGGACTCCGTCTTTCCCGTTTCCTTTACGGACTGCTCAAGGGAATTGTCAAGAAACTGGATTGCTCTTTGCAATTCACCAGCGGTAAATCCATGTTGTTTTACCCGTTCATTTTCAGTTACAAGCGCCGTTAGCCCTTTATCTAGCCCATTTTCCTGCACAACAGCAAACGAAGAGTAATTGTCAGTCGCTCGAATCAGACTGCCATAGCTCGAGCTTGCAAATATGAAGGGTGGATCTGCCTGTTGAACCAACTCCTGAAGTCTCTGACTCAACATATAATTATATAAAGAGCGCAGATAGTATTCTCTAAAACCTGTAAATGTTGTATCAACCTTTTTTGGCTGTTTGTAAATGAGTTGTACCGCCACGTAGGTATTTTCTTTATCCTTGGTGATGGCCACAAGGGTCTCATCATGCCCTGGTACTTCGTTGGACTCCTTGACCTTGCTGGTAGATGGATTTTCAAGAGCTCCAAATCGATCTTTGATTTCTTGTTCCATTTCATCAAGATCCATATCGCCTACTGCTACAAGGGCCATTAAGTCAGGTCGATACCACTTATTATAAAAGTCTTTTACTCGTTGATAGGGTACATTTTCGATGATTTCTCGTGTACCTATTGGCAGTCGATCGGCATATCGTGAATTCTGAAAAAGTACCGGTAGCCATTTGTCGAGCATTCGTTGTTGAGCTCCTCTTCCAAGGCGCCATTCCTCAATAATTACTCCACGTTCTTTATCTATTTCCTCATCTTCAAAAGTCAATCCTCCTGCCCAATCTTGAAGTACAGTGAGGCCTTTATCAACGATCTCCGGATCCTCATTTGGAAGGGGTAAAATGTAAACGGTCTCTTCAAAACTGGTGTAAGCATTTAAATCAGCTCCGAATTCAACACCTATGGATTGGAGAAAATCTACCAGATCATTTTTTTCAAAATTCTCTGAGCCATTGAAGGCCATATGCTCCACGAAATGAGCGATTCCTTTTTGATCTTCATCCTCCTGCATTGAACCGGCGTTGACAACCAGCCGAAATTCGACCCTTTTTTCGGGATATGCATTCTGTCTTAATATGTAAGTAAAGCCATTGTCAAGTTTTCCAATACGAACCTCGGGATTTACGGGAATGATCTGATCATTCTGCCCGAGGACAAGCAATGGAATGGAAATCAACAATAGAAGTATCAGGCGATTTTTCATTTTAATGTGTTATTTGGAATGTAAACTAAGAACCAGGACGGGAGTTGACAATTGTTTTTACAGCAGTAGCAATTACCGTCCACCATAGGATTATTTTCTTTTTTTTCTTTACTGTTATTTTAGCGACATGAATAAAACGAGTCTGCTTCCAATAATCCTTATCGTCGGTTATTTTGTGATAGGATGTCAACCCAGTGTTGTGAATTATGAACCACTTGTTGTTTTTGAGGATACGACCAATCTTGATCAAAAGATTCAAAACATTGAGGCCAACACACCATTGGAATTAGCGGATGGTATCCAAATGACTCTCTGGGCTTCGGACTCACTTGCACCTGACCCAATAGCGATGTCCATGGATAATTCAGGTAATGTTTATCTAACCAGAACCAATAGACAAAAAAATTCGGAATTTGATATACGGGGCCATCAAGATTGGATGACAGCATCCATTGGATTACAATCAGTGGAAGACAGGAGGTCTTTCCTTAGATCGGTCTTCCATATGGAGAAAAGTGATGAGAATTCCTGGTTGAAGGACCTTAATGGAGATTCTATTAATGATTGGCAGGATTTAGCAGTTGAAGAAGATGAAATCTGGCGATTAGAAGACACCGATGGTGATGGTGTTGCCGATGTTTCTACTCGTATACTAAGTGATTTTGCCGATGAAGTCTCTGATGTCGCGGGTGCGTTGTTAGTGAGAGATAACGACGTATTTGTGGGTATTGGTCCAGACATGTGGAGAGTGTATGATAAGGACAAGAATGGTATTCTAGACGAAAAGGAGTCTATCGCTCATGGATTTAATGTTCACATCGGTTTCGGCGGTCACGGAATGTCAGGAGCTGTGGAGGGTCCAGATGGGAAGATATATTACGGAATAGGTGATGTAGGAGCAAACATCACATCTGTTGATGGGAAAAAATATAAATACCCGAACCAGGGTGTACTGGTGCGATCTAATCCGGATGGTAGCAATTTCGAAGTCTTTGCAGCTGGATTGAGAAATACACATGAGTTTGCCTTTGACGCTTACGGGAATATCATCGGAGCAGATAACGATGGAGATCACGAGGGTGAAAGTGAACGTCTTGTACATATTGTTGAAGGTTCAGATCAAGGTTGGCGTATCAATTGGCAATTCGGAAAGTATACCGACCCAAAGAACAACTCCTACAAAGTGTGGATGGAAGAGAAGCTCTACGTACCCCGGTGGGAAGGACAGGCAGCCTACATCATGCCGCCAATCACCAACTATCATAATGGGCCTACAGGTTTTGTTTACAACCCTGGTACCGCACTTGGGTCCAAGTGGACCAATAAGTTCTTCGTTGTTGAGTTTGTCGGGACGCCCAGTCGATCACCTATATGGGCGTTCAGTCTAAAACCTAAAGGCGCCAGTTTCGAACTGGATGAAGATATAATGGTAGCGAAAGGAATTCTGCCAACTGGTATTCGCTTCGGACCTGATGGCGCGCTGTATGCGGCTGATTGGATCAACGGTTGGGGTACAAAAAACTATGGTCGGGTTTGGAAACTGGATGTTACCACCGAAGAGAATGACCTGGCAGAACAAAGGGAAGATACGGAAAGGTTGATGACCATTAGGTACGATCAACAAGAGCTAACTGAGTTGTACGATTTGCTAATGTATCCGGACATGAGGATTCGACAAAAGGCGCAGTTTGAACTCACGGATAGAAAGGGAGATGGTAAGAATACGTTGATTGCGGCTATCGAACAGAAAGACAACCAGTTTGCAAGATTTCATGGTATTTGGGGAGTAGGAATGATGATAGAAAAGGAACTTGCAGATGGGAATGTCTTAATGCCCTTCCTTGAAGACTCCGATCCCGAGATCATCGCACAAGTATTGAAAGTATTAGGAGATTTGAAATATGACGAAGGTGCAGATAGCTATTTGCCGTTAGTGAATCATGAGAATCCTCGAGTAAAGTTTTACGCATCACAAGCACTTGGAAGAATAGGGGAAAGAAAAGCAATCCCTGGTCTTCTAGCCATGCTCGAGGATAATGATGATAATGATCTGCACTTGCGGCATGCCGCGGTTTTGGCCCTATCCCGGATAGGAGCGGAGGCGGAAATGCTGGATTTCGTCGATCACGATCAGGTTGCCATGAGGACTGCTGCTGTTTTAGTCTTACGGCGAATGGGAAGTCCGAGTATAGCTGAATTTCTAAATGACCCTGATGAATACGTTGTCACCGAGGCCGCAAGGGCCATCAATGATGATTACAACATAGATGATGCTCTTCCAGCTCTTGCCGGAATTTTGGCAGACGAACGTTATACAGGAGAACCATTATTACGCCGAGCAATTAACGCTGCCTTTGAGATAGGTGGGTCTGAACAGATTTCATTGATGGTCGACTTTCTTGATAGGGAAGACGTTGATTCGGAATTGACCGCTGAAGTACTTATGGCTTTGGGTACCTACGAACAGCCTTCCCCTCATGATCGAGTGGACGGTCGGTACAGGGTGATCGAATCTCGTGATCCTACCGAGGTGGTTAACGCATTAACACCAAAGATTGAATCTCTACTTGAGAACCAATCAGATGAAATTATCAAGGCAACTGGTTATATGATAGGTTCGCTGGGTATCACCGATTTCAATGATCAACTGGTTCAAATGGCTTCCGCACACAAAACTGCAGAGGTTCGATCCGCAATGGTGGATGCTTTGTATCAGCTTAATTATGATGGTATATCGAAGGTAATTCAGACAGCGATGAATGATGACGATGAGGATGTACGATCGACAGGAATAAAATACCTGGCGGAAATGAATCTGTCCGGCAATGAGCTTCCTTCATATGTTCTTCCTGTCTTTGAAAAAGGATCAATCAGTGAACAACAACAGATGTTCGCTACTCTTGGAGGCATGGATTCATCGTCTGTTGAAGAGCTCTTTTCTTCACTTATTGATAAATGGATAGCTCAGGAGTTGGATCCGGGAATAAGTTTAGATCTCGTTGAGGCTATTGATAATACACAATCCGACGTACTGCTTGCGAAAATCGAACCACATCGCTTGACAGGTAATACGACTGAAGATTACATGGATGTCCTTTACGGTGGAAATGGAAGAGCAGGCTGGGGGAATTTCCATTATAATTCAACCGCTCAGTGTATTCGTTGTCATTCCTGGGAAAACGAAGCAGGTTCTGTTGGGCCGTCACTTACCGGAATAGCCAGTCGACTTACTCGTGAGCAGTTACTGGAGGCGCTTATAGAGCCTAGTGCAAGAATAGCTCCAGGCTTTGGAAGTGTTGTTCTGAGCTTAAAAGATGGATCAACTGTTACTGGAATTTTGCTGGAGGAGGCTTCTGACCATTTACTACTGAAGACCAATGAAGCTGAACCTCTGGAAATACAGACTGCCAGAATTGAAAACCGTCAAAATCTACCTTCAAGTATGCCACAGATGGGATTGATTTTAAGTAAACGTGAAATAAGGGATCTGGTGGCCTTTTTATCAGGGTTAGAGGACTAGTGGAGATTAATTCTGTCTCAACCCCTTTCCTTCCAGGCTTTGATCACAGATATCTCTTTCTGCCTCTTTATCCCAAAATAATCTTCGGATCCGGGTTCGGGAATATGTCTTCTTTCTTTAAAGGAATTATAACAGGTCTCGACGGTTTCGCTGTAGGATGTATAGGTTAAACCATTTTCCAGGGCCTTGCGATTACTGATCTGATAGAAACCTGGTTCTGGATCATCCTTTACAGGAATCCAGAAAGGAATTTCTGAAAAGGGCTCTACATCCATATTGTTAATCAGAAAGTCAGGATCGACCCACACAATTTCTGTCGTACTCTTTAATGCTTTTTTAGCCCCTATCACCAGATCTTTGTAACCCATTGGCTGTTCAGGGCCAACAAGATTGAATTCTCCGTAGATTTCCTTCTCTCCACTTTTCACAAGGAATTTCCCAATATCTTTTGAGTCAATAAACTGGACTGGGTCATTAGAATCGGGAGCCAATACTTCATCATACTGCATCAAACTTTTTAACAGATGGGTACCGAAAGGACCTGGATCTCTATCTCCCACAATTGCACCTGGCCTCACGATTGTATACCTCCCGGGGAAATAACTCCTCACAAGATTTTCACAGATTACCTTATTTCCACTGTAATTACCTTCTTCATAACCATTGGCCGTCAGTAGAGTGGCATTCTCATCCATTCCTATGTTTGTGTAATTTCGATAAACGGCTATACTGGAAACAAAAACATAATGGTCCGTTTTCTGTTGGAGAACCTTCACCGCTTCCTCAACATATAATGGATTTTCGGGCCACACATCTATAATCAAATCCCATGTTTTCTTTGTTTGTGATAAAGAGTTGTATCCTTCTATCCCAGAAGTTCGGTCGCCTTTGTACCGGGGCAGGTTAGTGAATAATTTAGGATTTGTAATACCGCGATTAAACAAAGAAACCTCATGACCGTCATGAAGAAACGTGTGGACGATGGCGGGTCCAAGAAAATTGGTACCACCCAGCACCAGGACTGTTAGTTTTTTCTGAGAGTGGAATGGTCTAATGGGTTTGGACAGAAAGAATAGAGAGACACCAAGAATCCCTAGATTTTTAACAAAAGACCTCCTGCCAGAAGGGGAAATCGAAGTTTTTGGCACATTTTGAGTTTTTGATCCTTATTAAAGTTACAGAATCAAACAGTAATAACTGGTTAGACTGAGAATAATATCAGTCTTCGAAATGCCCTTCTTTTCTTGCTCTATTGGCAACAATCACCAGGAATGTGACAAATAGACCTGACCCCAGAAAAATACCTAATCGGGTCATCTCGTCGTTTCTATCTTTATGAATTCCAGTATCTACTACCTGTTGTGGTGCCGGGCTTTCGGAGGGAACGTCTTTTGCCAAAGTGGGTAGCAATCCTCCAGCCAAAATCAAAAAAGCAAAAACTAAGATCAGTTTTTTCATTTTACGTATGATTTACGGCCCAAAAGAAGATAAAGAAAATGGAATTAAGTGTTAAGCCGGTTGGACGGGAAAAATTTGGGGATGAGTTGGAAGCTCACAGAAGCAATTACGCAAATACAACTATGATTGGGTTCTTTCCTCTCTCCAGGTTTTCCGTCCGATGATGACAACCGATCCGATGACTACCATCGAAGCAAGAAGTATGCTGATTTTAACAGGATCACTTTCTATTTCATTGATGTCTGCTATTACTTTTTGGTCTTTACTGACTACAGACTTATCAGCATCATTCCCTAACGCCGAGTTAGCACCTACTTGTATCAATAAATAGAAAACAAACAGTCCTTTGTATAAAGCTTTCATGATTCTAAGAATTTCATTTGCGGAACAAAATTCAATAAACCCTTTAAGTCGAAAGACCATTGGATACTGAACCGGAAATTCTGATGTTGAATAAGGCTATTTCGTGAGTCGCCGAGTTGTGGGCATCAAATTATAGTTGAATAATAAGTCCTTTAAATACTGTAAATCAGCATTTTATAAAATAAACTCAATCATTTTTGGGCCAATTATCATTTCAGCCATTGATACCATGTATCCAGATTATCACCTTTATAGGCGGATAGTTCAATGAATTCCAGATTTTGGTTGACCTTTCTTGCATATTCCTTTACTTTTTTCATATCAAAAGGCACATAAGGTAACAAGTCAGTCTTATTGATAATGCATAAGTTAGATGTGGCAAACATATTGGGATATTTCACTGGTTTGTCGTCACCCTCCGCTGTACTTATTATGACTACTCTTTGTGTCTCTCCAAGATCAAAAAGAGCGGGACAAACAAGATTACCAACATTCTCAATAATCAATAAGCTGTCTTCTGCGGGTTGCAGCTCCTTAACAGCGTCATTAATCATTTGAGCATCAAGATGACAACCGTTTCCAGTATTCACCTGAACAACAGGTGCGCCTGTTGCATGTATCCTATTCGCATCGTTTAATGTTTGTTGATCTCCTTCAATAACATATATCCTACGATTTGGCAAAGCCCGAATAGTTTCTTCTAAAAGTGTAGTTTTCCCGGCACCTGGAGAGCTGACCAGGTTGATACACTTGATTTGCTTAGCCTCAAAATATCCTCTATTCCTTTCAGCAAGCAAGTTATTTTGTTCCAGCACATTTTTTTCAAGGGTTATCGTACGACTTTCATGCTCGTGGTGATGAGTATGAGTGTTTTCAGGTAACTCTTCCCTACCAGGTTTGGAAATGGTTAATGTTACTTCATCGGAGCAGCCACAGGTAGCACACATAGCTAGTAATGTTTAGTTGACGGTAATGGATTCAATTATTAGTTCACGACCAGATAGGATATCCTTCACAAAACAGCCACATTCAGGACATGGATCATAGTAGTCATGGAGATCGTAGGTATGACCACAATCAAGGCATCTGGCCAATCCCGGAGTTGTATTGATTCTTTTTTCAGCGTGTTCAAGCACAGTATCCTTGACTGCAATCGGCCAGGCAAATTCAAAAGCAGCTCGTTCGATCCCAGAACATTCTCCAAATGAAAGAGTAATTCTGTCGACCTCACGTGCTTTGGCTTTTCTGACCTCTTCGTCAGCGATTTGAACAATATTCGATACGATACTTAATTCATGCATGGTCAGATTTCTTTACAAACCAGTTTTTCACATAAGCCAGTATCAATAATGAAAGAACGAAGATCAAAGGAAGGGAATGAACCCAAGTGAGATAATGTGAAAGACCCACTATACCATCATTATGCCCAGGATGTGAAACGGCGATAACTGGTAATAAAAGTGAGGTTAAGAGTATAAAGAATTGAATTGCGCTTTTCATAATGTGACTTACTGGCTAATTACTTTTTCAAATTCGCACCTTTCAGCCAATTCGATAATGACCTGTATCAACAGGCCTAATGAGATTAAACTAGAAAGCTGGTGGCTTTGCCGGACATATGACTACATACTGCAAATCAGGACCGAAAGCAGGTGATTATATGATCAAAGTCAGGAGGCTTGATGTAGGTCGTCATCTGATATGCCTTTTGAATTTCAGATATTTTGGAAGGTTAAAACCAGTTATGGTAAATGCCGAGTAGTTGTTTTAATGAATAGTCTATTGATATCATCCTTCTTCTAGAGATAAGGTTGAAAAATGAGTACAAAGAAACCTGTAGTAATTGGATTGGGAAACACCTTCAGAGGTGATGATAAACTTGGTATTTCAGTCATTAAGACCCTAAAAGAGGAGTATCCTGACCTGGCGGATTACTACATTGAGCAAGGGGATCCGACCAGATTAGCGGACTTATGGGATCGGAGAAATACAATTATCGTTGATGCGGTAAAAGCACCTGATAACACATTGGAAATTTTTGAAATTCACTCACTGCGTGAGCTACGGAGAGAATATGTAAGATTTTCCACACACAGCATTGATTTGAAAGAGGCATTGATGTTGTGTGACATCCTACATGAACAACCAAAATCTATTTACATCATAGGTGTTCGAGGATCTAGTTGGGAGGTCGGTGACGAAATATCCCCGGAGGTTCAGTCTAAAATACCGGATGTGATTGAAAAGATTATTCAATATATCAGGCGATTGAATGAGGAATCCTCTCATTCAATCGCCTGAATTAACTACTCGGGAAAGCTAATGAAGGTCTTACCTAAAGATTGAAGTTTCATATTGATTTCCGGAACCATTTTACTGGTCAGCGTTTCCAGTTCATTCAAATAACCATCCAATTCCTTTGATTGCTCTTCGAAAACTTCACGAGCTTGGTCCGTCGGAGGATAGTCTCCTCGTTGTTGGTCTGCCATCAAAAACGCAAGCCGGTTATTGACCTTCAAACCATAGTTGAGTGGGTCCTGATAGCTCTTGTTCTTAGTCTGATGAATGTTGTTTTCTACAGCTTCCATTTTCATAAGAAAATCATCCATCAGAGCAGTTGTTTCCGAATCTTCCAATCCTTTCTTAATAAAGTTGATTTCGTTCCTCATCGATGTAATATTGAGCATGGCCTCGTGAGCCTCACTAACCTTGTCTCTGACCTGAATAAGAAAGTCAAATTGAGATGCATAATCGTCAGCGGTATTTGGCATTCTTGGATCTTTGATGATTTCAAAATCCTGACTTACCGAAGTGCCGTTCACAGTTAGAACTGCGTTATAGGTCCCAGGGATCGCTTTAGGTCCGCGATTAGGTGAACTGTAAAGTACCATACCCGGGAAAGAGGTAAAACCTGGGTACCTCATATTCCATACAAACTGATTGCCACCTTTAGATACATTAAGTTTTTTTGATCCATTTGCAGGATAGTTACTAAACTGCATGATCAAGTCACCACCGGATTCTTTGATGTCAAGGTTGATTGTGTCCTTTTCATTTTGAACAAAGAAATTGAACATCACTCCGTTTGGGTGATTAGTACCTTCAAGTCGTTTATCAGCACGACCTCTGCCTCCCTGTGCCATCCGATAGGACTTCTTAGGCTTGTACAAGTGCGAAGTCTTATTTTGCACCTCGGAAGTCATTTGCCGAATAGGAGAGAGGTCGTCAATCATCCAGAAAGACCTCCCATGTGTGGCAGCAATTAAGTATTCCTCCCGAACGTGTAGATCACGGATTGAAGTAATCGGCAAATTCAGCTGAAAGGGCTGCCAGTTCGCACCATCGTCGATAGATACGTACATTGCCCATTCGGTTCCTGCATACAATAACCCATCCCTTTCCAGGTCAGCACGTATGGCACGTGTGTAATGAACAGGGTCGATTCCCTTTGTAATTAATGTCCAAGTTGCACCGTAGTCACTGGACTTAAACAAGTAAGGTTTGTAATCTCCAAATTTGTATGCAGTTGCAGCCACGTACACACCTGCCGGATCTTGAGGATCCACGTCGATACAGTTAATCATGTTATTGGATTGAGACATAGGAGGTGTAATGTTGGTCCAGTTCTCTCCACCATCTCGCGTTACATGGATCAACCCATCATCGCTTCCTGCATATATAACGCCGGCTTCATGTGGGCTTTCCGCCATAGCAAAAATCGTCCCGTAGTATTCAACACCCGTATTATCCTGGGTAATAGGCCCTCCAGAGGAATACAACGTTTTAGGGTCATTCCTAGTAAGATCCGGTGAAATAACATCCCAACTTTGACCTTCATTAGTTGAAACGTGAAGGTAATTGGAACCGGCGTAAAGCTTATCCGAGTCATGTGGACTGAACATGACGGGGAAGTTCCAGTTGAAACGATACTTCATTACTTCCACTCCTGAACCTGCAGGATTATATGGCCATACGTTTGTGGATCGGGTTTGTCCAGTATTATGATCTTTTCTCATCATATACCCTTTGAATGTTCCTCCAAAAACAATATTTGGATCATCCGGATCAGGAGCCAAATGAGCACTCTCTCCGCCTGCACTTGGTTCCCAATGTGCTTCAGTAATGGCATTTCCTTCCGATCGATGAAGAATTCTTACCGTCGAATTATCTTGTTGGGCACCTAAAATTCTGAATGGGAAGTTGTTGTCCGTAGTTACCCTGTAGAATTGGGCAGTGGGCTGATTATGGTAGGTGGTCCAATTCGCACCACCGTCTGTGGACACCTGGCCACCACCGTCATCGGCCATTACCATACGTTTATTATCAAGAGGATCTATCCAAAGATCATGATGATCACCATGCGGGGCGTTGCTGCTTTCAAATGTTTTTCCTCCGTCGTTTGACCGATGATAACTGACGTTTACAACATACACTCTATCTTCATTTTGAGTGTCCGCATATATTCGTGAGTAATACCACGCACGCTGACGCAAGGCATTGTTCGAATTAATATACTCCCAATTTTCACCACCGTCATCCGAACGATAAACACCTCCTTTTTTATTCTCCACTATAACCCAGATCCTATCTGAATTGACTGGTGAAATGGTAACTCCTGATATACCCCAAACACCAGTTGGTAGTCCTGGTTTGTCGGTGATTTCTTCCCAGGTATCTCCACCATCGAAACTTCGCCATAACTTGCTTCCCGGACCACCGCTGTCCATACGGTATCCATTTCTCTTGATCTGCCACGTACTGGCATACATAATTCTTGGATTATTTGGATCCAGAATAAGATCAACAGCACCCGCCTCGTTTGATACAAAGAGTATCTTTTCCCAGGAATTGCCTCCATCTTTTGAACGGAAGATCCCTCTCTCCGGATTGGGTTTCCAAAGATTTCCCATGGCCGCTACATATAGCACGTCAGGGTTATCAGGGTGAATACGAATTCGTGAAATGTGTTCTGTATTTTTTAATCCAATGTGCTTCCAGCTTTTTCCTGCATCAGTACTTCTCCACATTCCCCATCCTGAGGATACATTTCCCCGTACAGTTTGCTCTCCTTCTCCAACGTAAATAACGTTGGGGTCTTTGTCGCTAACAGCTACGGCGCCAATTGATCCTCCGTAATAACCATCAGATATACATTCCCAGGTCTGCCCTCCGTCGTTAGTTTTCCATACCCCGCCTCCTGCGGTACCCATGTAATATAGGTTTCGGTTTCCGACTACTCCAGTCACCGTGGCCGATCTTCCACCCCGGAATGGACCAACCAAACGCCATTCCATTCCACCTAGCTTTTCTTCATCAAAGGGCTGGTAACTTGAACTGCTACCTCGGCGTTGGGAATCCGCTGTAGTAGATGAAATCAGTAATATGATTATGGGTATTAGAAACTTCTTCATTTATTAAAAGGTATTTTGTGGTGGAAGCCAAGCTAAACAAATTCTGTTTTCCCTCCTAAGCGAAAATTGGCGATTGGTATAAAATGAGGTTTCGTTGTAGAATACTCTTGGATTAGTGGTTGTCCACTTTTATCATCTGTATGGATAGGGTTGAGAAAAAGTCCAAATCCCGTCTACAATTCGTTTACAAACGTAAAAAAGAAAGCTCTCACCCAGAATTTTGTTGGGATATGGTTGGTCCTAAACCCAATTTTAGGACGGTCATAATCGTCCTAAAATGTGATAACCATGTATGAATTAATTAAGTCAAGCTTTGAAGTGGGGGGTAGCAATCTTCCAAAGATTGTCTCTGTTGTTCTAGTATTTCTGCCTATTGTAATACTCGTGGCCAGAAAAGTATGGCGATTCTCTGTTTTGGCAACGCTTTCCGGAATATTCCTTTCTTTTTCAGCCCTGATAGGAGTTGTATCATTCTTTTCTGGTGAGGAGGGTTTTCAGCACATGATTTGGATAATTCCCTTAGGGTTGCTAATGGTGTTTTTTATCTTCAGATATATTCATTTTAACATCCATCTACCTTTGCTTACAATTATCTCCGTAATTGAGAAGTTAGTCGTGGGTGATTTGGATTTTGAGTTAACCCAACCTGTTGGTAGACAAAGAAAGAATGAAATTGGTCGATTACTATTGGCACTCAAGAAACTTCAATTAACAACAAGAAAGAATGCGGACTTTGCTGAGGAGATTACTCAGGGTCATATGGAGACTTCATTTCACGTTCTGGGGGAGAAGGATTCAATGGGTAATTCACTTTTGTCATTACGTGAAAATCTTTCATCGCTAATAAATGAAACTAAGCGGGCTGTTTATGCTGCAGGTTCCAAGGGTATGTTGGAAGTCCGAATTGATATTGATGGGAAACATGGTGTCTGGAAGGAGTTGTCAGGAGGTATAAATGACTTACTTGATTCAATATCCTTACCGTTCAAGTCATTAAATGATATCGTTCAAAAAATTGCCCAAGGCGATTTATCCATGAGATATGAGCAGCACTCCACGGGAGATATTTTACTGTTGAAAGAGAATCTAAATCAGGCTCTGGATAACCTGAATGACCTTTTGATTGAGATTACCAGCAACGTCGATAGGATTTCTGACTCCTCTGAGGAAATGCTAACGGTTTCTGTGGAGATGTACAATAACACAGAGGAAATAGCCTCTTCAATTTCAGAAATGAGTAATGGGGCTCAGGGACAACTAAGTAATGTGGAGGAGTCATCGAGATTAATCCAGGATATTCAAACCTCTTCCGATGATATCGGTCAGCAAGCCAATCGAATTCATGAAGCAGCCCAGGAAGGTGTGGAGAACAGCACTGACGGACTAAAGATGATTCACCAGGTTTCTGGAAGTATTTCTGATATAGCCACATTTGCGGAGGCCACCAACAATTCCATTTTTGCCCTAACGGAGAGTACAAAACAGATATCGGGCGTACTTCGTGTTATTACAGAAATATCTGCTCAGACAAATCTTTTGGCACTTAATGCGGCTATAGAAGCTGCTCAGGCGGGCGAAGCAGGGAGAGGCTTTTCTGTAGTTGCGGAGGAGATTCGTAAGCTAGCAGAGGATTCAAGAAAATCAGTTAAGGAAATAGAGACGCTCGTGAGTAATGTGGACAAGAACTCGGAGATGACTTCAAGTAGTCTAAAGGATTTAAATAAGAGCATTACCCTGGGAGAAGAGTCCTCAGTTAATGCATCAGAAGCATTTGAAAAAATATCGGTTTCCACCAGTGAAACTTTGGAGATATCAAAGGATATCCTGACTTCCTCCAATAACCAGATTTCGAATATTAAGGGTATTCTTGATCTTGCGGAAGGCGTAGTAGTCATTGCGGAGCAAACTGCCGCCGGGACAGAAGAAATTGCCAGCTCTACTACCGAGTTGTCATCTGGCATGAAAAATCACACAGACAAAGCCGAGATTGTAGTAGAGATTACCAAGGGGCTCAAGGGGAAAGTCAGTAAATTCAGATTATCCAGTGAAATGGAATCCACCCCCGATGAAGCGGAAGATATTGAGTACTTTGAAGAGCAAGAAATGGGTCAGTAAGGTTCCTTGACCTGAGGCTTGTAAAATGAGATTATCTGCTTTGCATGATGTTCTTGATGAGCTACGTAATCCCATACTAAATACGCTAAATTAGATAGGGAATCCTTACTCAATCTAGCGTGAGCTATTTCATCAAAGTTATGTTCAGTAGTCTCATGGTATAGTATTTCTTCTGGTAGCTTCTGAATGAAGAAAGCAAGATGCATATTGTATCGAAACCAGATTTCAATCAAATCTTTCCAGTTCATTTCCTGATACATGTGAGCTTCAACCCAATTTTCTTGACTGTATCCTGAGAATTCAAGATTACCGGTAAAAGAACCTCTGGCTATTCGCTGATGATTGATTAATGCCGAGTCAATCATGTGCCCAAGAATTTCCTTCTTTGACCATCGCGATCCTTTTTTAGCCTTGGACTCCAATTCCGTGATTTTCTTAAACTGGACTTTCAGGCTCATGGTTACGTCTTCTAATACGATACCAGGATTTTCAACTCTCATAGCTTGGGGTTTGTTATTTCAATCTTTCTCGGCATTAAGTTAGTATTAATTTCGATTGATGCATGAAAACAAGGATAGCCAATAATCCAGAAGCAACAAGATGAATTTAGACCTTAATATAAATATTGCGTTTTTCGAGCCAGACGGCAATACCCCAACAGATGGCAGTAACAAACATCGCGAAAGCTAAGGACGATAGATTACCACCCATCCACGCGAACAGGTTGTCGAAAAGAATCTTTTTCAAGCTTACATCACCGATTTTTATCATGTACAATGCTCTCGCGATAAGACCAGATGCGATGTATACGAAAAGGGGATTCTTACCAAAAGAATTGAAAAAGTCAAATTGAAATTTTCGGGGAGCGAATTCCATGAGGTAAAGAATTAGCCCAAGGATCAGACAATCCAGTCCAACAGTAAGTAATACAAAGGAACTGGTCCATATTTTCTTATTAAATGGGAAAGCAGGATCCCATATATAACTAACGAACAGCAAAGCAGTTCCTATGAGCATTAGATGGGCAAGCTTTTCATAGGATGCACCATCTTTTCTAAGATATACACCTACCAAATACCCGCCTAATACATTTACAATGGCGGGGATGGTACTTAATAGTCCCTCCGGATCAAAGGGAATACCTTCCCCTCCGTAAAGGTGGTTGGGTCCAATTAGCCACAAGTCCAATTTTAGAACGGCATTACCTTCCAATGAAAGGTCTCCGAAAAGAGGAAGTATTAGCCAATAAACAAAAAGCAATCCTCCCGAAGCGTATATAATCTGCTTTGATGTTAGATAATAGACAAGAGGAAGGGCGACAGCGTAGCATAATCCGATTCTCTGAAGAACACCAAATATCCTGGTATAAGAAATGGACTTAAATACCCATACTCCATCAACCTCACGGAAAAAGGGAAACCATGATAGTAGGTAGCCTAAAATAAAGATTATGAATGCCCTCTTGAGTCCTTTGATCAATACCTGCCTTGAGGTCTGATTTTCCCACTTTAGAGACACAAAAGCCATCGCATTTCCAACGGCAAATAGAAAGGAAGGGAAGACAAGGTCAGTAGGTGTAAATCCATGCCAATCGGCATGAAGAAGTAACGAATAGGTATTGGACCAATCTCCGGGATTGTTCACAACAATCATGAAAGCGATTGTCATTCCACGAAAGATATCAAGGGCCTTAAATCTTTTCATACCACAACTTTGGCGGCAAGTATAAAGGGATTCTGGTGTATATGCCCAATCTTAAGATCTTTCCAGCGTAAGCTCCATTAATAAATCTGTCTGTAGATCGCTTCCTAACATAAAATCGTGTGTTCCGGTAACTTCAAATCCATAACTTCGATAGAATAAGATTGCCGCTTCATTTTTATCCCAAACCCCTAGCCATAGCGTTTTGAATTTTCCTATCACAATGCTCAGAATATAGTCCATCATGGCTTTACCGATTCCTTTTCTATGGTACTTATTAAGAACATAAATTCTTTCTAATTCCATGCTTTTGGGATCATTAATGTCTGTCTGGAAAGGAACTTCATTTAATTTGCAGTAGCCTGCAATGGTATCATTAGCTACTCGAACTAGAAAATAATGAACTCCATCATTATTAATTTCGCTCAGCAGTTTCCTGTGGTCAAAACTTTTTTGGATGTATTCATCCATGTCATAACTGTTATTGTATTTTTCGAAAGCTTGCCTGAATGAAGTTTTGGCTACAGATGACAATAACCCAACTTCTTCTGGACGGCATTCCAAAATAGAGATTTCCAATGTCCTACGCTTTATCCGCGATGGAAGAGGAGGGAAGTATCATGGTGAATATCGATCCCTTGTCTGTTTCGCTCTGAACTTCTATTCTTCCATGATTTTTATCCATGAATTCTTTTGTAAGCACCAGACCAAGACCGGATCCCGTTTCACCTTTGGTGCCTATACGTTGATCTTTTTCCAGATTAAAAATTAGTTCTAATTCATTTTCAGGAATTCCAATTCCGGAATCCGTAATTGAGATTTGGTGTTTGTCTTGTCCGCTTGAAGCTTCAACTTTAATTCTTCCACCATCGGCGGTGAATTTGATCGCGTTGGAGAGCAGGTTGCGGATACACGAACTAATCATGTTTTTATCCACATTAGCCATCATATGTCCATTTTTCTCGACTACTATTTCAATGTTTTTGTCGTTCGCATCTTCCTTAACAAGTTCAATTGATTCCTCGAGACAACCTGATAAATCAACTATCTGAAAATCGGGTTTTATCTTGTTACTACTCAGCATGGACCAGCGAAGTAAATTGTCAAGAAGGATAAGTGTTCGATCTACTGATGATTTCACCCGATCCATTATTTCTTCCTCGGACATATCAGGGAGTTTTTCCTTTTGTTTGAGATCAACCATGGTGGAAAGGGTAGCTAACGGGCTCTTTATATCATGGCCAATGATGGAGAAGAAACGATCTTTAGTTGAGTTCAACTGTGATAGTTCTTTATTCTGAATCTCAAGATCTTCTTTTTGTTGATGCACCACTGATTGTGCAATGAGAAGTTCTTCATTAAGTCGCTCAAATCGAATGGTCTGTTGGGAGATGTACCAGAAAGCCATGATAAAAAGGAAAAACCCAATCATGATGGCGAAGGTGATCAGATTGAAGAAGCTAACATTCTCTTTGTGAGCGGTGCCAACTGTTATTCTTCGTCCAAATACCTCGGTTGATGAGTAGATAAAATCGTTTTCATTTGCTTCGAAATTCGAATAATTCAATGAATCAAACTCATTATTATAGATTGGTGTTTGGTCGTAAATTGCCCGCCTATCAAACGCGTGGCCACCAACAGTGAACTTGAAAATAAAGTCATCTGCAATGGGTTCTGAGTAAATATCATCCAGAACCTTCTTCAACGAAAATGCCGGGGTAATATACCCAATTGATTGCCCATTCCTGAAAACGCCAAAACTAAATGAGATCCCTACCCAACCTTCCAGTAGGTTTACCGGCTTCGACAAGTGTAACTCCCTAGTCAACATGATGGAGTCCATTCTACGTATAATCGCTTCATTACTGCGCTGAGGAATAGGATTACCGGATAATCGATTGGGATCTATTCGATTTTTCTCAAAAACGTACGTGAAAATATGTGTGGTATCAATATATGAGATGACATATGGGCTTCTGAAATCAAGATCTTTGAGAAGATTATTCGTAAATTTTTGAAACTGCAATGCCGAAGGCATTTTGGGAGATTGGTGGGCGTAAGAACGAAGGCCGGATGTAATAGTGGCAAATTGATTCAGTGAGGATTCCAAACGAGAAATCGCTGCGCTGTTAATATTCTGTAATTGTGCGTCTCTTTTCTCTATTTCGCGGTTTATGATGACCTGATTAAGCAAAAAAACGGAAAAACCAGTCCCCACGATGAGCACAATGAACACAATATATATTCGTAAACTACTATTTGCCTTTCTGGTGGACGACATCTGTTAAAAGTAAATGTAACAAAGTATCGTTTATTTCGGCCTGAAGCTATTCAGCAGCGTTCCCACCTCTCAGTCTCTTGATAGATAAAGTAATGAGTTTCTTCAATTTTGATTCATCAATGTCTTCCACTGTTTTTCTGTACAGGCAATACTTACCCTCCGGGTAGTTCTTTTCTACAAAAAAAATGAAAAAAACCACTCCAATTGTTGCTTAGAGTGGTTCAATATTGCCAGAAAATGAAATTACTCGTCTCCTATGTTCCAAATGCGATCGTAACCCATTTCAACCTCTTTTTCCCTCATTGTGCGAAGGCCCTGTTCCAATAATGGAATAATCGAATCAAAGCTGCAAACACGTAAGAGATCTTCTTTATTAGCCTGTACCTCTTCAGAGTTAAACGGCTCTCCTGATGCTCTGAGGATAAAACCATCGACGTAACTTCCCAATTGGTCGTTTCTCTCTTCGTCTCGTCCTTGAATTGAAATACGGAAAGAAGGAATCAAAATAATATTGTTTGCGTCGTTTGTTGAGATCGCTAGGTTGAGGTTCATACTGACAAGTCCGTCCACATCCCCAGCATTCTTCATCAGATTTACCATGGGATTGTCAGCGGTAGTATTCGAGTTCACATTGGCAAAAAACTCTTTTGGCTTCTTAGGATTCGTCCGCTTGGTATCCTTGTAGCTGATTTTCACTTTTTTGTAATTGTTCTCTTCGTCGGATGAGAAAAACATTTCATACTCAGGAGCTCCCGTAACATCTTCCACGGGGACAAAATCAACATTGTATTCATTTTTGAAAAATGTAACTACTTCATTGTAAATGTTTTCCATGACGTATTCCCAGTGCTCGTCAGGCAATTGTGGAAATTCAAGCGTGGTGGTAGTCGTGGTGTAAGTGGTGGTGTAAGGCCCATAGTCAACTGAAGTCTCACTTTCCTCATGAAAGGTTCTTACCGACATGGTGAATGAAGTCAATCCAAAACGAGAAGCCTTTGAAAAAGGAATGCCGTAATTGGCGTTGGGCTTATTGAATTGGTATTGATCGACTTTGTCGGCGGATTTATATCGAACAAGTAGGTTAGTTATTATACCTTCTTCCTGTTTGCCCTTAACGATCACGGGCATTGTCGCAAATGACTTAATGGTAATCTCTGAAGCTGCTAAATCACCTGGTATTTGATCTTCGTTGTAATCGTCTTTATTTAGAATCTTTACCCTCTCCACAATAAGGTAGTTTTCACCTTTATTGAATTGACCAGCATTTAATTGACCTGATATTTCCGGGTTTGCTAATGCTTCTTTTGGAATAGTTACTTTTCTCACTCCGGCTTCTTCCGTTTCAAAATCTGCAAAATGATTTAAAGCTCTTACTCCTGTTATGTCAGTCAGTAAGGATACCCTGATTGTTGTTCCTTCCGATCCGGGGGGATTGTTGTATTCAAGGACAATGTCCTCATTTAAATCAAGAATGGGTAACGATACCTCCTCGTTTACGCTTAAGATATCAATTCCCGGTATCCCTGAAAGTGTGAATGACGCTTTATCTCCACCGGCGGCACTCATATCGATGGTGAAAGGTGCATATCTTGGTACATCAAATGTTTTCCCAAAAGCGCCCAAGCCCAAATATTCCATTTCTTGACCATCTGCAAAGAATTGGCCTTCGACCTCGTACATACCGATACCTTCACTTTTAGTAAATGATATCCCCACCAGGTGATCACCCTCATGAGTTCCTTCCGGGAGATACTTGGTTTCAGAGGTATTCAGGTAAGTTGGGTACATTCCACAGTAGTAAGTTATCCTGGCTACAACCTGATCTAATTGATCCGTTTTTGATGTCATCAGGTTTCCGGTCATTTGACCCAACCTTTCTCCAAGTGATTTTTTCTTCGGCTTGGATTCCTCTTTTTCGTCGGTGTCCTTTTTGAATCGGTTAAGTTGTGCTTCGCTTGGATAAATTAAGCATAGCAATAGTGCTAAGGCGAGTATCGAACGTATCATGTTGATTTAAATTGGTAACTACAGACTAATTTAAATCAATAAGTGACAACTTAAAAAAGTTACTTACATCGAGGGATCATCCATATAACCTGTTGTGACGTTAACCATCGCCTTGACTCCGTAGATCAAACTACTATCATCAACATAGAAATCAGGAGTGTGGTGAGGTGCTGCCTCCTTTGGATCTGATCCTTCAGGACAACCACCAAGGAAAAAGAAAAATCCAGGTACTTCCCGAGCAAAGTATGAAAAGTCCTCAGCACCTGTTTTGGCTTTAATCAATTTCACATTACCCTCACCCATGGTGTTTTCCAACCAGGGTATGGACTTGGCAGTAAGATCGGGATCGTTGTAAGTGACCGGGTAACCTTTTTTAATATTTAATTCAACTTCCGCACCCATTCCTTTTCCAATATTTTCGGCCATTCGATAGAAATCAGCATGGAGTTTATCTTGCATCTCCGTATCTAGTGTTCGGATAGTGCCAATCATCTCCACTTCCTCTGGGATAATGTTATTTCGAACGCCACCTCTAATAAGCCCAACAGAAATTACTGCTGCTTCATTTGTCAAATCCGTATTTCTACTAATAATTGATTGGATACCGTTGATTAGCTGAGCGGATGCTACTACGGGATCTATTCCAGACCAGGGAGCTGAGCCATGCGACTGCTTGCCTTTTATTTTCATTTCCCAACGGTCAGCGGCTGCGAGTGTACCACCAGGCTTATAGGCGATGGTTCCAACGGGTGTCTGGGAATTTATATGAAGACCAAAAACGACATCCACATCCGGATTCTTGAGTGCTCCTTCTTTTACCATCAGGAAAGCGCCAAATTCCGGTTCATTCGGAGGTGCGCCTTCCTCGGCTGGCTGGAATAAAAATTTAACCGTACCCTGAAGGTCATCTTTCATTTTGGAAAGGACCTCTGCCGCACCCATCAAGATTGCTACATGTGTATCATGGCCGCAGGCATGCATTACCCCAGTTTCAATATTGTTATAGGTAGATGTCACCTTGGAGGCCCAAGGAAGGTCAACTCGTTCGGTTACTGGAAGCGCATCCATGTCCGCCCGTAACGCAACTACCGGACCCGGTTTACCTCCTTTGAGAATACCAACTACACCGGTTTTGGCTACATTTCGCTGAACTTCAATGCCAAGAGATTCCAGGTGTTTAGCTACCATTTCGGCAGTTTTATACTCCTGATTGCTTAATTCAGGGTTTTGATGGATGGTATGTCGCCATTCAATGACCTTGTCAATTACTTCTTCAGATAATTTGTCTGATTTAACCATGAGCTTTGATGGCTGCGAGCTGACGGTATAGGCCAGAATTAGGGTTAATGCAAATAATAAGGTTTTCATGCGCACTAATTTAACGCATGTCCGCCTGGAACCAAACTGAAAAAAACAGATAGATTTTGGGCCGCTATGTAAATTAAGAAACCAGAGACCTATGGATTTAGCTCAATTTCGGTGGGTCCTTCCAGTATCTCGATGTGGCAACAGTCGTGCCCAATGAGATAGAGCTCATCAATACTATATACTTGATCATTAAACTCGAAGGAGCCTCTGAATCGAATCGGCGACCCTTCTCGTTCAATTAAATCCAGTTCGGCGTCAGTAAGAATTGCATGAAATCCACCTGCGGGATTCAGATATTCGCCAAAATCAAAAGAGGTGTTTTGTGAGACGATGGTTGAAGAGAAATCATCTAGTTTGACTGGCTCGCCATTGAAAGTGATTTCCACCCCGACTGTTACAAAGATCTCCGTGCAAATAATTTCCTTCGGACAGGGTTCAGTATCATCGCATATAACATCTTTTTCATTGCAGGAAATAAGGCTAATGGACAACAGAAATAGTATTAGAAGTAGATAGTTATTTCGCATGGAATATCAGTAGCAAATCTCGTACCAATCCGACCGAAATCAAGGTTTTCTATTGACGACTTAACACTATTAAAAAGTATTTTATTGGTGATTTTTCCTCTTCACCACCTCAAACAACCTGTTTAACCGCAAAATTTTTATGGAAACAGTAGATTATTTTAAAATTGAGCCAGGATAATTCATAAGAAAATGAAAGAGGCTCTACTTACAAGCATCACAAACCAATTAGGAAATCTGCATGAAGAGCAGTTGCTTGAGGTACTTAACAAGGTTCACCTGGTTCAAGAAAGTGCAATCCAGCGAGTACAGGATCCAAGAGACAATGCTCTGAAGCAGATTAAGACCGCTTTGCGAAAAGGCTATAGTTTCTAGCTTTTTTGTAAATGCATGTAGCTTTATGGGATGAAGGTATTAATTCCCGAATCTCATGAAGATGTTCAAGGTCTAATAGAGGCAAATCAGCCGGTTCCTGAACTTTCCACATTCGAAATAAGAATCAAAACAAAAGCGATTGGAATCAATCGTGCGGACCTTCTACAAAAAGAAGGTAAATACCCACCCCCACCAGGTGCGAGTGATATTTTGGGATTAGAGGTATCCGGGACTATTGATGCCGTGGGTGACCTGGTTGACCAATGGAAAGTTGGCGATGAAGTTTTTGCTCTTCTTGCCGGAGGGGGTTACGCAGAATTTGTAGTGGTGCACCAGGATCTGGTTATGCGAAAACCAGCTGCGATAGATCTCATTGATTGCGCTGCAATTGCGGAGGTATTTCTTACGGCCTACCAGGCGCTGTTTTTATTAGGTGACATCCAAGAAAATGAGAGGGCTCTTATCCACGCAGGTGCAAGTGGAGTTGGAACCGCCGCCATACAGATGTGCAAACAGCTGGGGATCGATTCTTACACCACGGCCGGTAGTGAGGAGAAAAGGGAATTTTGTCTGAGTCTTGGTGCTAGTTATGCCATCAATTATAATAACCAATCTTTCGACGATGTGATCAGGCAAAATCGTCATGAAATAGATGTGATCATGGATCCGATTGGAAAATCGTACTTCAATAGAAATCTTGATAGTATAGCATCGGATGGGAGGTGGATTGTGCTGGCATTTATGAGCGGGGCAGTAGCAGAAATAAACCTGGCAAAAGTCTTGATGAAGCGTGTCAAATTAATGGGTTCGACATTAAGGGCACGATCTGTGGAGTACAAATCGAAATTGATACATGCTTTTTTAAGCCGATTTGGGGACAAGCTGGAGACAGGTGAAATGAAACCTATTATCGATCATATTTTCGATTGGAGTGATATTAACGATGCCCACGCTTACATGGAGAAAAACCTGAATAAGGGTAAGATTTTAGTAAAGGGTCCGGCTTAGTGGGCATGTGAGACCTTATCTTTTCCTACATACAATAGAATTACCGAAAGTGCAGTACCTAAGATAAGCCCCCCAACTGTAAGTAGATCAATTACAAAGCGATCTGAGTTAATACCTAATGTTTTATCAACCAGGTACTTTATGAAACTAGCAGGTAGTTGAGTTTCTCCCAGTGCACGCTTGACGTCCCAATGCCAATCGGTGATCGGGCAGTAACCGATTGTTCCGATCCAGGCACCAATTACCAACCAGGCAAATAGAACAAACGTGATGAAAATTAGATGACCTTTCCTCCAGGAAGGCTTTAGCCAACCACAAGTAATGAAAAGTACAATTGAGCAGTGAAGCGCTGTTAGTAGAATGTCAAGTAGCAGTAGCATATGTACTGCTAAACAGAAATAATGCCAAAATCAGAATTCGACGAATGAACTAACCTGATCTTGAAGCAACTGATTGTACAATTGATTTGTAATCTTTCCATCAGAATAATTCTTCTCAATGCTGGCCAATTTGGGTTTAAGAGCCAGTACGTGCATGCCACAATAATTGAAAATATCCGTAAGGTGACTGAGGGCCAAACCGGCTCCTTGTACGCCTGATGATAATCCCACTAGCGCACATTTTTTGTTTTTGAATGTATTGGGGAACTCCAAACCATCGATGAAAGCTTTCAGTACCCCTGGGAATGATCCATTGTACTCCGGCACAATAAAAATCATTTTTTGTGATTCCTTCATCAACTGTCGGTACGGGTTGAAAGCTTCATTCTTTCCGCTTTTGTCATACAGTGCTGAAGCGATGAAATCTTCTGGAAGGTCTCTAAGGTCTATTATCGGGGCATCAATGCCTTTTGCATGAAGAAGTTCTTTGTAGAGTTCACTAATCTCTTTAGAAAGAGCGTTCTTTCTATTGGTGCTTGAAATAATAACAAATTTTTCCATTAATACTTTCGAATCAAATTTCCATTTCCCCGTTGCTCAATTAACTCGAGGATAGAAGGTTCCTGATAAAGCAAGATATCCCCTTCACTCCAGAGATAATATCTCAGCCTATCTGAAACGTTAACATGGACCTGATTAATTCCATTGTGAACTATTGAAGCTCTTCTGACCATAAGGTTTTCACCCAAAAACCTGCTATCCCCAGCAACTATATAAACACCTAAAGCGTTAGTTTGTCCGCTAATGCTAACATTATTAAGCTTTCCTATTTCAATTTGAATAGCATCGTTGTTAACCAGGAGGTCAACTGTTCCTGATTCTTCCGTAATGAGCTGAAATGAATATTCAATCTCTTCTTCTGAATATACCCTACCAATCGTTTTCTTAACCAACAACTGCAAAGTGTCTGTAAAAATGTGAAAATCAACATTACCAGGATTTCGAGACCACCGGCATCCATTTAAATTTCTAACGTGTAAATGATTTTCCTCAATGGAGATATCAATTTCCGGTAACATGTTTATCCCTGTCTCGATTTCAAAGAATTGATCACGATGATTGTGCAGAATAACGTTAATGTCATCATGAATGGTAATGCTGTAGATTGGCTGATCATATCTGTATTCTCTTGTAATTGCGTCCCCGGTGGTCTGAACACAGTTCCATGCGTCGTCGTTGTCGCACGAACCAAGGATCACAATTATCAGATATGGTAGAAGTTTTTTCAAAATCTTTTGCCGATACCTAATGCGAAGTTGTCAGCTCTTCCACCGTGGGCTTTGAGCATCATGGTTCCGAAAATCTCGTAAGGAAAATAGTATTTAAGTCCATAACGTTGATACCAGTTTGGGTCAATGTTTCTAAACGGTTGGTAGATATATCGACCAGCTTGTGTCACCAGGCTCATTTTTGAAACCAAAAGCTCATGCCCAATTACGATTGCTATTCTTTTATGATCCGTCGAATTGCTTACGTCTGGGTTTCTTTCAATTTGTACTTTTCGAGCCTGGTTGAAAAAGAAGTCAAATCCTCCTGTTAATCGACTTACTTGGCCAATGGTTTTATCTAATTGCAACCTAAGGGTAAAAAATGGGTAAACACGACCCTGACTTAAAAGTGGGTCGCGTACAGTACCACTAACCAGTACACTGTAACCCAATGAGGTGTCCAATTCCGGATTTTCAGGACGAGGCTGAAGTCGTGTTTTGCTAAACCGGTAACCCAATCCAACATTGGCTGTCACAATATTTATACCCGAATTCGGTAATATCACTGCTCCATTCGAGGCATGACTGAGTGTGATTCCCGTGTTTAAGTACCACCTCGGATGAACGGGTATTCGAAGCCCAAGGCGTCCTTGCATATTATATGACACCGGACTTGAGAGCATCACATTAAGGTTATTCGTTTCCGGAGAATAGAGGGTATTGGAGAAGGTCAATCCGGTTCCCAAGCGGAAATAAACATCATAAAATCGGCTTTTCTTCAGGAAGAGTTCCATGTAAGTCATCAGGTACAGGATCCTTCCAGTTTCGACCATATCCGTATCGAAATAGGTAAGTGAAACCCCTAAATCCGGCAGATTGTATCGATGCTGCCAGATATGCTTTCCAGTGGACGCCCAATGAAAGTAAGCCTCAAAACCCGTTGGACGTCCATAACCTAAGTGACTCACTCCCTCATTGTGTGGCATCACAAATCCCTTCATAGAGGTAAATCCAGCATTATATTTATAGATTGACATCTCTTCGTCCACCTGTGAGAAGAGTTTGGTCAAGAAAATAAAATAGATGAATATTGCGTTGAAAGATCGTGATCTGAAAGGATGATTTGTCAACCGTATAATTCCTGGCGATGTTTCAGATTTCAGAGGTAAAAAATTCATTTTAGATAAGAAATCCAATACACTGTTTGGATGTCAATAGCGGTACACAATCTTACAAAAATTTATGGAGTCCAGCGCGCTGTAGATAATTTAACTTTTACAGCTGAGAAGGGCAAAATTACAGGCTTTTTAGGTCCAAACGGTGCGGGTAAGTCCACAACCATGAAAATGGCAATGGGTTATCTCACACCTAATGATGGAGACATCGTTGTGGATGGCATCTCGATTCACGAGGATCCAATGACAATTAAAAGGACTACCGGATACCTCCCGGAAAATAATCCTCTCTACCTGGATATGTATGTAAAAGAGTTTTTAACCTTTACAGGAAAGAGTTATCGAATATCGAACAACTACATAAAACAAAGAGTAACTGAAATCATTGAACAATGTGGGTTAGGTCCTGAAGCGAATAAGAAAATCAGGATGCTATCAAAAGGGTATCGTCAGCGGGTGGGACTGGCCAAAGCACTGTTACCAGATCCAAAAGTACTGATACTGGATGAGCCAACTACAGGGCTTGATCCTAATCAAATAATTGAGATAAGAGAATTGATCAAGGCGGTTGGCGAGGAGAAGACAGTTATTTTGTCAACTCATATTCTTCCTGAAGTGGAGGCCATATGCGACAAAGTAGTAATCATAAACAAAGGTCAACTTAAGCTCGATAGCAGTGTGGATCAAATAAGATCCGGTCAGAAAAAGGAGGCGGTCTTTGTGGTCGAATTCCAAAGCCCGGTGGATTCAAAACCTTTTGCCGATATGCCAGGTGTTTTGGATGTTAGGCAAGAATCTGAAATTAAGATCACCATCAAATGTGATTCTGATAAAAGACGTAAGGATATCTTAAAAGCTATTACGGATAAAGATTTACCAATGGTTTCAATAAGGCAATCCGGTGATTCGCTTGAGGAAGTATTTAAAAACCTGACAACGAGGGAGGAATCAGGCGAATGAAAACAATTATCGATAAAGAGATTAATGAGTTCTTCAACTCTCTGATCGGATACTTGTCTATTGGAGTATTTCTCATAATTGTGAGTTTAATGATGTGGGTCATTCCGGGTACAAACGTCCTGGATTACGGTTATGTGAGTATGGAACCGGTTTTTACCCTGGGTCCATATGCTTTCATGTTTTTGATACCTGCAATTACGATGAGGTCAATTGCGGAAGAGAGAAGATCGGGAACAATGGAACTGCTATTCACACTGCCTTTTCGAACAATAGATATCTTGGCTGGTAAGTTTCTCGGAGCATTAGTCATCGTCATTTTTTCTCTACTGCCTACTATTTTATATTATTTCTCACTGTACTATCTGGGTAACCCCATAGGGAATCTGGATAGCTCGGCAATTTTTGGTTCCTACATTGGATTGGTGCTATTGGGAGCCGTTTTCGTTTCCATTGGAATCTTTTCTTCGTCAGTCTCAGATAATCAAATCGTAGCCTTCATTTTGGCTGCTGCTCTATGTTTCTTCCTACATGAGGGGCTTCAGTTCATAGCACTATTGGACATTTGGAATTTATGGTTGGGCAACCTGGAAGTACTTTCCATTAATTATCACTATCAGTCGATGAGCAATGGCTTATTGGAGGTTGTTGACATTACTTACTTCATAGGAGTGATCTTCATGTTTTTAGTTTTTACATGGTTGATTCTGGAAAACAGGAAATAGTATGTTAGAAAAAAGATCGACATATAATCTGTTACTGGTACTTGTTGCTCTTTCGGCTATGATATTCATTAATCAGCTGGCAGGTATATTCTCCTGGCAGTTCGATTTTACTGAAGAAAAAAGATACACGCTACATCCAAACGTATCGAAAATGATTCGGGAGTTGGAAGAGCCTGTTAATATTGAGGTATTCCTTGCCGGTGAGCTGCCAAATAATTTTAAACGACTCCAAACCGGAATCAATTCAACCCTAACCCAGTTTCGAAAGGAAGCTGGTTCAAATATCCAATTCAAATTTACAGATCCATCTCAAGCTGCAAGTGCTCAAGCGAGGAACCAGTTTTATCGTGATTTGATGGGAAGAGGAATCCAACCCTCTAACGTAAACTATTCGAAGGAGGGTCAGCGGATTGAGAAACTTCTTTTTCCTGGTGCTATTGTCTCATATGGTGGTAGAGAAAGAGGAGTAACCTTACTCAAAGGGAACCGAAGTGCTACTATTGACGAAATGCTGAATCAGTCAGTGGAAGGATTGGAGTACGAACTGGCGAACACCATAAAGCAATTGAAGCAATCCTCTCGAAAGAGAATAGGATTTGTTACTGGTCATAATGAACCGGATTCTGTTGAGCTGGCAGGTTTTACCAGTGCCGTGTCAGAGAATTATGATTTATTTCGACTGCATCTTCCCTCCAGAAGAAATCCGATCACCGGTTTTGACGCATTGATTATCGGCAAACCAACGACTGCATTTACGGAAAGAGAAAAGTACTACCTGGATCAATATATAATGAATGGTGGTAAACTGCTAGTCTTTTATGACGCCTTAAGTGTTGATATGAGCCAGGCACATGGTGAAGGCACCGTGGCTCTTCCAGTCGAAACAAACCTCGAGGATATGTTTTTCAAATATGGGATTCGTCTGAACAGAGACTACGTTGCTGATATCAATTGTGGGAATACACCGGTCGTTACAGGACAAGTTGGGGACCAGCCTCGCATTGAATTATTGCCGTGGCCATACTTTCCCATTATCACGAATTTTTCAGATCACCCCATGGTTAAGAATCTTGATGCAATCTGGCTGAGAGGTGTTTCGACTATTGACACAGTTAAGGCAGTTGGAATAAAGAAAACACCTTTATTGTTTTCGTCGGAATACACGATGAAGTTTAATCCACCGGTTAGGATCAGTTACAATGATCTGCAGGAGAAGCTGTTACCGGAAAGATTTACCGGGGGTTTTCAGCCTTTCGCCTATTTACTCGAAGGTCAATTCTCTTCACTATATCAAAACAGATTTCCACCTGCTGGTGTGGATCGATCTACCTTTCGGGAAAAAGGTGAACCAACAAAAATTCTTGCGGTTGCTGACGGTGATCTTCTCAGAAATGATTTCAATCTGGAGGATGAATCTCCACTTCCGATGGGAGTTGACCCTTACAGTCAGACTACATACGCGAATGAGGATTTTCTCATGAAAGCTCTTGATTACCTGTTGGACGAAGATCAATTGCTGCAAGCCAGAAACCGAGAGGTGAAAATACGACCCATGGATCGTGCAAAAATCCAGGGCCCTGGTGCTACCCTTCGATGGTTCAATGTTTTTCTTCCACTTCTGGTAATTGCTATAGCCGGGATTATAAAGTTTTACACCAGATCACTGAAGTATGCAAAGTAGGAAGAAGTCGATCCGCCTAATACTGATCTTGGTAATCCTGGTGACCGGAAACCTGGCTTTGTGGTCTTATCAACCTTCCTCTGGCGGATTGGATTATGATCCTGACTTTTTTAAAGTGATGGACACCACGTCAATTGAATCTTTTACAATGGTGAATAATAAAGGAGAGGTTCATATGTCAAGATCGTCCGGATTCAGGGTAAACGATAAGTATGCTGTAGATCAATCCATGTTACGATTAATGATGGCCGTATTTAATCGTATTCAGATTTCAAGAAAGCTTGGACCTACCGGAGCTAAAGAGGTGCTACAACAGATGGAAGAGGAGGGAGCTACCATCAGACTCGCTCATCCCACTGAGGAGAAGGTATTTAGTGTTGTTGGTAATTCAACCCAAACAGCAACTTATTTTGCCAGTGACGAGGAAGTATTTGTGGTCGAGATACCTGGCTATCGCGATTATCTAGGTAACCTTTTCCAACTTGACGAGGACCAATGGCGCGACCGTGTAGTGACAACCTCAAACTGGAGGACTATCCAACAAATTACTATCCAGCATCAGGACGGAGATGTATTGGAGATTAACTTTTCAGATAGCTTTTTCCTTATTCCTGGGATTCCGGAGTTGGATTCCAATCGTGTGGTAGAATACCTCAACGAGTTTGAATACCTGCAAGGAAATGAAAGAATTCGACCGGGTAAGTACGGAAGGTATGACAGCCTGGCCAGACTTGAAGCGGATGTTAGTATCCGGATTGATGACATTCAATCCAAAGATTTGATTGAATTGAAGATCTATAATCCACTCCCGGAAGAGTCATATCAGCTGATGATCGATTCAAATGGAGAGATGATTCTATTAGATGAAAGAAGAATAGATGCGTTATTAGTGAAAAAAGAAGATTTCAGCTATAATAAGCGATAATTGATGATTGGAATTACCACCAATCGAATTCAAGATTTGTTTATAAATTTGCCATCCTTTTCACTTAGTATAAAGCGTTAACTATTCATATGAAGTTTATTGTATCCTCATCTTATCTTCTGAAGCAGCTTTCAGCCATTAACGGAGTCATTACTACCAATCCGGTTGTACCGATTTTGGAAAATTTTCTTTTTGAGATTCAAGATGGAACGCTTTTGGTAACTGCTTCTGATCTCCAGACATCAATGATTACCGAGCTGCAAGTGGAGGCTAAAGAAGATGGCAGTATAGCTATACCTGCAAAAATATTATTGGAGACGCTTAGGAACCTACCTGAGCAGCCAGTAACCTTCTCAATAGACGAAAGCACGTATAGTATTGAGATTAGCTCGGATAATGGTCGATATAAACTTTCTGGTGAAAACGCTACCGATTTCCCGAAAGTACCTGCCGTTTCTGATGGATATTCTGTTAACCTATCTTCGGATATACTTGGTACTGCCATCAATAATACCATCTTCGCCACTAGCAACGATGAACTTCGACCCGCAATGACCGGGGTATTCATGAAGCTGGATGAGACTAATACCACTTTTGTTGCCACGGATTCCCATCGTTTGGTTAGGTATCGAAGAGTAGATGTGGCCTCAGATCAAGGTCATAATATGATTGTTCCACGAAAAGCATTAACCTTACTCAAGGCGACTTTGCCGGCGGACACCACAAATGTGGCTTTGGAGTTCAATGCTTCAAATGCCTTCTTCGACTTCAACAACACGAAGATGATTTGCCGGTTGATTGATGAGCGATATCCGGATTATGAGAATGTTATACCGGCTGATAATGAAAATCATATGACGATCAGCCGTGGAGAATTCTTAAGCTCCCTGAAACGTATCGCCATTTATGCAAATAAGACGACTCACCAAGTACGATTAAAGATTACGGGTAGTGAGTTGATGATCTCAGCAGAAGACCTGGATTTTTCAAATGAGGCTAACGAGCGACTGGAGTGCGAGCACAACGGGGAAGATATTGAAATTGGATTTAACGCACGATTCCTGATCGAGATGCTTTCAAACCTGGAGTCAAATGAGATTACTCTTCAGCTGAGCGCACCAAATCGCGCAGGGATTATCGTACCTTCAGACAAGGAGGAAAACGAGGATATCCTTATGCTCGTGATGCCTGTAATGCTCAACAATTACGTTTAGCAGTTCACTTCCAAAGGAATTGATCAACTGCTTGTTGTAGCTTTTCTCGATAGGAATTAGAAACTGGGATCGCTTTATCCCCTAGGTACACATTCTGATGGTCTAACCGGGTAATCTTCCCGAGAGGGACAATATAAGACTTATGTACGCGTATAAATTTTTCCTTCGGCAATACTTCCATTGCTTTTGTCATCGTCATCCTGGTTATTGTCCTATCGGAGGCCGTGTGAATGAACAATAAATTGGTATCCGATTTGATAAAAAGTATGTCCTCAATTTGAATACGAACCAACTCGTATCCATCTTTTACGAAAATGAAAGGTTCTGAAGGCCGCTTTGAATGCTTATCGAGAACCAATTGACAGGCCTTAAGAAATCGTTCAAAAGACACTGGTTTCAGCAGATAATCTATTGCCTGTATCTCATAACCCTGCAATGCATACTTATCATGCGCAGTTACCAATAGGATTTCCAACTTTTCCTTCACGAGCAGTTTAGCAAAATCAAGGCCTTGAATATCGGGCATTTCAATGTCCAAAATAAGTAGGTCAATTGCGTGATTTGAAATGTATTGTATTGCCTCCGAAGGGGATGTAAAGGTCTCCTCTAGTGACAGAAATGGAATTTTTTCTGCGTGAATCCTTATTACATCCAGTGCGGTGCTTTCGTCATCAATTGCTATCGCCCTAATGTTGTTCATATTCCTCTAGTAAATCTAGTGTCAGAATAGTTTTAAAAATGCCGTCATTTACCGATTGTTGAAGTTGATGGTTTGGGTAGTAGGCGGGAAGCAATCTTTTTATTTGAGCTAGGCCAACTCCAGAATGTTCTTTTCCTTCCTTTGGGAAGTCAGAATTACGAATGTCCAGCATCAATTGATTATTCTTCTCATCAATTTGAATCCAAATGGTAGAAGGGTGTTCGTTGCTTATGCCATGTTTAAAAGCATTTTCGATGAAAGTAATGAGAATCATAGGTCTGATGATCAAATCTTGATTTTCTACACTTGAATCGAAATGGATGGAAATGTTTTCCTGCCCTTTAAATCTTGTTTTTTGAAATTGAATAAACTGATTGAGGAATTGAAGTTCGTCTTTCAGGGCAATTCCGGGTTGATCAGATGAGCCTATCTGGTAACGCAAAATATTTGAGAGCCTTTCAACACTTTGGGCCAAATCCTCCACTCCCGATTTTAGGGCACTTGCGTATAACATGTTGAGAGCATTGAACAAGAAATGTGGATTAAGTTGGGCTCGAATTTGATTTAGTTCAGCTAATGATTTTTCTTTCTCTAATATCAATCCCTTTCGCCTCAGGTGATTGGCGTATAGAAGTTGCTGTGTGATAAAAACAATTCCAATGCCTAACCCTGCAATTAGTAGGTTCTCCAGTACTCTTTCGCTCCCCGAACCGACATAGAACTCCAGTAACAAAAGCAAGAAAAGATAGCAGATGCTGTAAATGGTTGATAGCAAAGAAACCGGATGACTAATCCGATTTTTATTTAGGGTTAATAGATAGTGTAAGAGCCAACCAGATAAAACCAATAAAAGGAGTAAAAGGAGATACCCGGAAACATAGGTGCTGAAATTGAGTAACTGTGATCTTTCTTCAGGTGTGATATTCAGTAAATAGGAGAATGCCTTAAATAGAAGATATGCTATGATCAATACTGAGATTAATTGATATATCCTTTGGAGATTATAGGTCCTGATCCACATCTTCACCAATGACGATTTTCTTTAGTTTACTGGAAATGGAATTGTATTCCGTCTTGTTGGACATGGTAATATACAGTCCGGTCATTGGGAAATCATAATCAACATAAGCCTTAAGGTAATACACACTGCTACCTTTCAGATCGAGAAGGAACTCGTAGTCTTTCGTTAAGTAGCGCATTCCCTTCGTCTCAATAGAGATTTGCCCCTCAGGTATAAGCATTTCTATACTGGTATTTCTTTGAAACGGTGAGAGTGCGGGTTTTCCATTCACGTATAATTCAAAACTTCTTGATGAGTAACCTCCACCTTGATATATGACTACCTTGACGTTATTTGTATCCTGATTAGTGAATAAAATACTCCCCCACAGAATAAAATTAGACAGTAGAGACAAAATCATCTGAGCTCCTTCTTAATATAGTTGAACGATAGTCCAATTATTGTATTGAGGTAGAATTGACCCATTCTATCTGTAAGAGGATTTGAAACCTCATAGCCAACAGGTTTCCATTGATCTTTTGCTAATCCTTGGCGGTATCCGACTTCGAGCTTTTGAAAAGCAAGTCCTTTTTTCTCCTTCCTAAGTCCAAATATGATGTCGGCACCAATATCCCAGAATCCTGTTTGATGCCGTAGAGTTGGAGAGCCCTCAATCTGAAATCTATTATTCGTTTCGAAATCAAAGACTGAATTTCCGGAATAATAGTATTGAGATTCAAACTCGGCATAGCCAATGCCAAGACCGCCGAGTATCATTACAGATTGATTCTTCCAGAACATCTGGCCAACTGAGAAGGAAAAAAGGTTTTGATTTTGCTGCCAATAAATTCGATCAGTGCTCCGATCAAAGTCATCGTTCAGGCCAACTAGGCCTAATTGAGAACTTAGGGTAAAAAAGGTATTATAAACCCTTAAACCCCAATCAAACGACATGACGTTTAATAACCTTTCAGGATCGGCACCTTGGTTTTTAGCGTATTTGAAGTAGTTATTGTAACCGGAATTCAAGGCAATTGATCCAAACCCTCCGATGGAGACCATAATGCTAATGGGATATTTCCTGGACCAGTCCTCCTTTACCGTGGAGTCAACTGGGTTGAGACGAATTTGACCACAACACTGTGACGAGTAAAAAACAATAAAGAATAGAATGGGAATGAAAATGGGTTTCATAGCTACTTATTTATAGCTAAGAAAGTCAATGTGAGATCTCCTTAATAATTAATGTGACGAACTGATTGAAAAATATGGCCAATTGACATCATGGGGAGGTCAATCGAATTTTAACTGTTACTTTCTTCGCCCTCTTCTTTTCTTTTCGGGGGCATTTTCTGCTAGTTCTTTACATTCTTCAAACGTAAGTTCTTCAGGAACTTTGTCCTTGGGGATCTTAACGTTCTTTTTTCCGAATTTGATATAAGGTCCGTAACGCCCATTTAGAACAAACACTTCATCATCTTCATCAAAAGTTTTGATGTACTTGTTCGCATCCTGTTCTTTCTTTTCAAGAATGAGTTCGATAGCCGCCGCTTCCTCTATAGTATGAGGGTCTTGTTCAGGTTTTAGCGACACAAACGTTTTGCCATAGCGCACGTATGGTCCATACCTACCTACATTTGCGGTTATTTCTTCCCCCTCATACTCACCAACGTGACGCGGCAGTTTGAAGAGTTCCAAGGCATCTTCCAGGGATATGCTTTCAATGAATTGACCTTTACGAAGGCTGGCAAACCGTGGTTTTTCTCCTTCACCATCTTCAGTCATTTCGCCAATTTGTACGTACGCACCGTACCTTCCAAGCTTGGCGATTACTGGTTTCCCGGTGGCCGGATCTTCACCTATTTCACGACTTCTTGACTCTACATTCGATCGCTTCAAGGCCTCGGATTCTTCAACTTTCGGATGGAAATCACCATAGAAGTTTTTGATCATGGATGCCCATTGTTTCTTTCCCAAGGCAATTTCATCAAAGTCCTGCTCTACATTGGCAGTGAATCCAAAGTCAATAACGGAAGGGAAATGGGAGACCAGGAAGTCATTTACCACCATTGCCGTATTGGTGGGAAACAGCTTATTTTTTTCAGCACCAGTGATTTCTGTCTGGGTTTCATCGGATATTGAGTCCTCCTTGAGATATAGCTCTTTGTATTTTCGCTCTTTTCCTTCCCTACTTTCCTTCTCTACGTAATTTCTTTTGACAATTGTAGTGATTGTAGGAGCGTAGGTGGAAGGTCTGCCAATCCCCATTTCTTCCAACTTCTTTACCAAGCTGGCTTCTGTATATCTTGGTGGATGACGAGTGAAACCTTCTTTGGCAAGCATGTGATTCAGATTCAATGATTGCCCAATTTGTAAAGGAGGTAACATGTCTTTCTGATCCTCCTCATCACCTTCATCTCTGGATTCAGTGTAGACTTTTAAAAACCCCTCAAATTTTACTACTTCCCCCACCGCTACCAACGTCTCATCCGTAGTGGAAATTGAAATTGATGCTGTTGTTTTCTCCAGTTGTGCATCGGACATTTGGGATGCAATTGCTCTTTTCCATATCAGGTCATACAATCGTTGTTGAGATGATTCTCCGGAGATAGAGTGATCGGAAAAATTCGTTGGTCGAATTGCTTCGTGGGCCTCCTGGGCGTTTTGGTTTTTTGTTTTGAACCTTCTGGACTGACTATACTCATTCCCGTAAGCCTTTCCTACCTCAGTTGCTGCGGCAGAAATAGCCTCTTCAGAGAGGTTTAATGAGTCCGTTCTCATATAAGATATTTTCCCAGCCTCATATAATTTCTGTGCCACCGACATGGTCATGGATACAGGAAAGCCGAGTTTCCTACTTGCTTCCTGTTGTAATGTGGATGTAGTGAATGGTGGAGCCGGTGATTTTTTGGTGGGCTTCTTTTCCAGGTTAGCTATTGAAAATTCCGCTCCTTTACACTTTTCCAGAAAAGCCCTTGCATCATCTTCCGTTTTGAATTTTTTTGGAAGTTCTGCTTTCAAAACCTTTCCCTTTTCCAGGGCAAATAGGGCACTCACTTTAAAGCTGGACACCGCTTCAAAAGCCTCTATTTCTCTTTCTCGTTCAACAACCAATCTAACCGCGACCGATTGAACTCTTCCCGCGGAGAGACCTGTTTTAATTTTTTTCCAAAGAATTGGACTTAACTCATACCCCACTAATCTGTCCAATACTCTCCTGGCCTGTTGTGCATCAACCAGATTATTGTCAATACCCCTCGGATTTTCAAGGGCGTTGGTAATTGCATTCTTAGTGATTTCCCTAAATACAATCCTTCGGGTCTTGGCGTCGTTTAGATCTAGTGCTTCCTTTAGATGCCAACTGATCGCTTCTCCCTCACGGTCATCATCAGAAGCCAGATAGACGGTTTCAGCATCCTTAGCAAGCTTTCGGAGCTCCTTCACTACATCCTTCTTATCCTTTGATATTTCGTAGGTAGGGGTAAAATTATTTTCAATATCAATGGCCTTATCATCCTTTGGAAGGTCTCTAACGTGACCATACGATGATTTTACCTCGTAATCCTTTCCCAGGTATCCTTCAATAGTTTTCGCCTTTGCCGGCGACTCTACGATTACCAGATTTTTTGCCATACTTAGAATTTAAAGCGTCAAATATGAATCAAAATTTTTGAAATTGTCCGACGTGTTTGTCAATACCAATCCTTTTAGCTTTATTGACCTTCACAATACTTAATACAAAAAGTATGAAGAAAAAGTTGATCTTAATAAGACATGCGCAGGCGGAACCTCCGCAATCGGGAAACGATTTTGACCGATTATTAACTCGGGCAGGTGAGCGTGATGCCCGATATCTTGGTAGATGGCTGGCCTCTGAGATCAAACAAGTTCAGACCATTATTACAAGTACCGCTAATCGTGCGAAAATGACTGCTGAGATATTATCCGAAGAGCTGAAAGCACCAGGATTAATTGATGAAGAGGAGGTGCTGTATGAAGCTTCAGTAAGAGAAATGCTCGATGTGATACGAAGTATTGAACCTAATCATCAAACTGCAGCCGTTGTAGCTCACAACCCAACAATTTCATATGTCGCTGATTTTTTAACAAAAGAGGCAATGGACAGCATGATACCTTGTACTGCTGTTGGCATAGAATTCGAAGATATAGCCTGGTCTTCAGTCGATCAATCACAAGGTAGTATCGTTTTTTTCAGACCTCCAGAAGAATACTGATGGAGTTTGATCCGGGAGCGGTAGGAGTCAAAGGAAGCCTTTTTGGTTTTCCATATCGTCCGGAACAGGCCGAGATTGTAATTATTCCAGTTCCTTGGGAGGTAACCGTTTCTGATAAAGAAGGAACGAGACTAGCACCATCAGGAATTTTGGAAGAGTCTACTCAACTTGACTTCATGATTCAGGGTGTTGAAAAACCTTGGGAATTAAAAAGTGCCATGCAAAAGCCTTTGCGATTTCAGGAACATGATCGTGCTCGATCCATTGCCAAAGAGATAATCAATGATCTTGAAAACGCCAGGATCATTTCTGATGAAAAAGTGGCTTACGTCAATGACAGTAGTCACTTAATGAATGAAATGGTATACAACTCCGCCTGTGAGGTCATACGTGATGGAAAAAGCTGTTGTACAGTCGGTGGTGATCACAGCACTCCTTTTGGATTAATGCAGGCACTTGCAGAGACCTCTGATTTTGGAATTCTTCAAATAGATGCACATATGGATATGAGAGAGGCATATGAAGGGTTCACTTATTCTCATGCCTCAATAATGTTCAATGCCATACAATTGCCGGGTGTACAGTCCATCACGCAGGTAGCCATTCGGGATTATTCAGTACATGAGGCTGCCTTGAGTTCCAGTCACTCCAAACCAATTATAACCTTTTTCGATAGCGACCTAAGGCGAGATCGATATCGAGGGACTAGTTGGATGGATCAGGTAAAGCAAATAGTTGAAACCCTTCCATCAAAGATTTACATCAGTTTTGATATCGACGGACTGGATCCGGCTTTATGTCCTGGAACGGGTACACCTGTACCCGGTGGGCTACAGTTTGATGAATCAATGGTACTAGTAGAGGAAGTTGCAAAATCAGGGAGGGAGATAGTCGGTTTCGATCTTTCAGAAGTTGGTGACCAAAAATGGGATACCATGGTAGGAGCAAGAGTTCTATATCGTTTATGTACGTATATGGGGCTCTCAAAAGGCAAGTTATCATGGCAATAAATGTACTTATAGCTCCGAATGCATTTAAAGGAAGTATTAGCGCTCAGGAAGCAGGATTGGCGATTCAGTCCGGACTTCATCGCTCTGGTTTGGATTTTACTTCCGAATTGATACCGATAGCCGATGGTGGTGACGGTACTCTGGAAATATTAAGCCAATATCTCAAGGGTTCAATCAAATCGCGCAAGGTGAAAGGCCCGAATGGTTCAATTGTCGAAGCCAGATATGGAATTTCTCCTGACGCAGGTATCGGGTTCATCGAGCTTGCTGAGGCAAGTGGACTTCGATTATGCAAGAACTTAACGCCCTATTCTGCCTCAACCTTTGGAACCGGGGAGTTGATTGGCGAGCTATTGGATCAGAATTGTAGGAAGATCTACCTGGGAGTAGGAGGAAGTGCCACTTCCGATGGGGGTGCAGGAATCCTGGAAGTGTTGGGGATGCGATTCTATTCCGGTGATGAACTTATTACAGAAATTCGTCCCGATAAATTTTCCTCGATTACAACAGTAGATCCCGATGGTCTTGACGATCGTCTCAAGAACTGTCACGTGAAGATTCTCACGGATGTAGAAAATACACTTTGCGGTCCCGAAGGAGCCGTTTTTACTTATGGCCCTCAGAAAGGGATACCTCTCGATGAGCTAAGTGATTTTGACGAATTAATTCGGCATTGGGCTAGTCTGATACAACCCCATTCGAGCATGGAATTGTTGAACCTGGTAGGAGGAGGAGCAAGTGGGGGTGTCCCGGCAGGACTTTTCCCCTTTATGAACGTGGAATTGGTGTCTGGAGCCGAAGAAATACTGGAGCTTTCAGGATTTCATGAGAAGTTGTCTTATGCTGACGTACTGATTACAACAGAAGGACAGATAGACGGACAAACCGTGCAAGGAAAAGGGCCAGGGATGGTTGGCAGGTTAGCAAAAGAGAAAGGAGCAAAATCCGTTGGATTATGTGGATTAGTTGGGCCGGATTACGAGATTGAGAATTCCTGTTTCGATGCCGTTTTTTCAATCAATCATCGAATAGAATCTCTTGAGATAATGATGAAATCTACTGCTGATAATCTTGAGAGCACCTCATTCAATTTAGGTCGTTTACTTAGCGTCTAGTTCCCTTAAAAAGTTTCTGAACTTTTTGGTGTTGTACTTCGCCATCCCTTGGTTCATGGCAACAATTTCCCCTTCCGGAGAAATGACGAATGTTGTAGGTATCGCACTGGATCTATAGGCTTCGGGAATTCCCGAAGCCATGAAAAATATGGGAGCCTGGAATCCTTTATCCTCAACAAACTTGATAGCCTTTTCGGGGTCTTTATCTACAGATATCAAGGCAAACTGTACTTCATTTCCCATTTCCTTGTATAGATCATCAATATCAGGCATTTCAGCTATGCAAGGAGGGCACCAAGTAGCCCAGAAGTTAAGAAATATAGTTTCTGATTTCCAGGTTGATAAGTCAACTTCATTTCCGGAGATATCGACCAGTCTCATATCATAGGAAGCCAGTCTTTTGTCAACATTGGTATTAGGTGAAATGATACCCGTTGCCAGAATTCCCCGTTGTATAAAGCCAATCACCGGCGTATGAAGTCCGGAAAAATAGAGGCCGGCAAAAACTCCAAGAAATATTGCCCATTCAATTATTTCTCTTTTGATCGATTTCTTTTTCTTTTGCTCTTCCATGAATTATATAATGCATCGAACGCAAAGAAATGATCTCCGATGCACACCCAAACTGATTTTTACTAGTTTTGTCCGCATACTGCCACGGAAATGAAAAAAATTATTCTATTCCTCCTCTTAGGAACTATTGTTACACAACTATTCGCCCAAAAAATCAAGTACAAGGATTTATTTCCATTATTGGAGGCAAAAAGTTATGAGCAAGGTGAACCTCAACTACGCACATTTCTTTCCAATGAGAAAAATGCTGAAGAACCGAACGCTAACCTCCAATTCGGATTCTTGTTAGATAAATATTTCCAGGAAGGTGATATTCTGGAAAACCGGGACGAGGTGTTTGCTTACGGTGATTCCGCGATTCAGTATCTGAATAAGGCAATAGAGTTAATTGATGAAAAGGAGCTTAGAAAGAACGATCAGTATTACCAGTCTTTTTACCGTAGGGACCTAAGAACCGGTGAATTTGGAATAAAGGTATCCGATGTGCATTTGGATATTGAGAAAAGAGTAGAGGCAATTGAGTTAAGAAAAACCAATGCCGACAAGTTCGGACAGATACTGGAAAGCATCGTTGAAACTGAAAAATCCCTGCTTAGTGCATTTAACAACCTTGTGGAAAGCCACGATTCTTACAACGACTATCTCTTACGAGTTGCGGTGGATGACCTTTCAAACCTCACTACTTTAACTGATTTTCAGGACAAGATCGAGGAAAACAGTCAGGAAGTTTCGGAAATAGCAAAAACACTCGGTTTAGGTGGACAATACAAGGAGTTAGCCTACATTCCAGTAACTGACTTCGCGAAACTTGATCCTGTTTTTAATAAAGCAGGGAAGATGCAAATTCACAATGTCAAGCAGTGGACTTCGGAGGCGAGAACTCTTATTTCAGGAGAAGTTGCAACCTTAAAGAGAAGAATACAGGTACTCAATGACAAACTCGCAGTCTCTAAACAAGAGCTGGAAGAAGGTGTCTTTTCTTCATTTCCTCCGAGACTTTCGCCACAAATGATCGATTTGGCAGAGAAGTATGATGCAAATAATGCTCCGATCAGGCTTTTGGGTGCTAGAATCAGTGAAAATATCATTATCTCACTTACCAATGCGGAGGTAAATGAAGATTGGCAGGACAGCACGCAAATCGCCTACCACGTGGTGACATGCGATAGCATTCTATCTGAAATCCAAAATGTAAAAGATGCCGTCGATGGATTGGCTTCTGATATCGAAGCATCCGGCCCTTATTATAGTGCCTTCTACAACGCTGGTTTCGGATCGGTTGCTGATGCGGCGGCATACGTCAATAATCTGAACGATTGGGCAGATCAACAAAAAATTAAGTGGGATACGCTAAGTGGATTTTGGAATGTAAGAAATCAATGGGGATTGGGTGCTTCGGATACCATTCCTCTTGGTCGTCCAGAAAGCTGGTCCGGAGTATTTCAAACGCTCGGTCGGTGGGAAGCTGGGGAGTTTGATTTGATACCATTCGGTGTTAAAAAAGACTCCACTATTGGATTTGTTGCGAGATTTGGTCCGGATCGACAATTGATCTGGGAAAACAGATTCGCTAGTGAATTGCTTGCCGGTGACACTCTTGGCGGGATCCAGGTTGGTAAGCTAAATTCAAGTTCCAGTGATCTTGCTTTCTACTTATTCGATCCTTCCAAGTCTGAGGGAGAAAATAACCTTACCGTTCTGAGTCTAAGTCTGGATGGTATGTTAAACTGGAGTGTGGACTTATCGGTCGAACAGCAGCCCGATCATGACTCTTACAATGAGAGTATTCGTCAGCACACGCTTTATCTCTTCACCGAAGATCAATACCCTCTTGAAGGAGGGAAGCTGGGATATGTTATTATAAACAGCAATGGAGAAGCTCAGCAGTAGTACCCTACTGGTTGTCTCTCTTATTCTGCTTACTTTTTGTACTGAAACTGCGATTCCAACAGAAATCTATGGGTACCAGGTAAGTCGATTATTTAGTGGGGATACCACCAAGGTATGGTCCGTTTCAAAACTTGTTTTGGAAAACAATCAGGTAAGTTCCGATTGTAGTAGTCAGGTGAAGTTTCTCTCTGAAAACGATTCCCTTCGGGTTATTTGGACCACAAACGGATGCCAGACTCTCGGTGATACTGTTTTCAACGAATTAGGAATTATAACATCAAGAGACGGGTTAGCTTTTACTGACTCAATTCTCTATGAAACCGGGGAGTTTTGGAAGGTAAAGGATGTGACAGCCGCCAGTGCACGATTGGAATTTGAATATTCAGGTGAAGAGGTGAAAATGGAGCTGATATACCCCTAATATCGATTAACTGCATTCACGATCTGAACACCGACTATCCCCGCAGTTTCGGTTCGAAGTACCCTTTTTCCCAGTGAGACTGCCAGGAAGCCATGATCTTTTGCCTCATTAACTTCTTGCTCATCAAAGTCACCTTCCGGCCCTACCAGAAGTAAAACACTTTTGCCATTGGTGATAGCATCCAGCATGTACTCGTGATTTTCTGAAACATGGGCAACCACCTTGTGTTCTGCCTGTATTTTCAGAATATCCTTTAGAGACTTCATTGGATTTATCCTGGTTTTCCATGCTCCTTTCGATTGCTTTAGCGCGGAGATCGTTTTCCTTTCCAACCGGTCTAACTTCAGTGTCTTTCTTTCTGAGTTTTTTGAGTTGAAGAAGGATATTTCATCTACACCCAATTCAGTGGCTTTCTCAACAAACCATTCTGTTCTCTCCAACTGCTTAGTGGGCGCCATAGCCAGGTGAACATGAAATTGTTTTGAAGGAACTTCTTTCGTCGAAATTATTCGGTACGCTGTTTGATTATTGCCGACATCCAGTATTTCCACAACCGCCATCCCACCATTTCCATCTGTAACGGTAATTTGGTCACCAGCTTTTTTTCTTAATACTCTTGAGCAGTGTTGGTGTTCTGCCCCCTCCAAATAATGGGATCCAAGAGAATGGTTTTCGTTATAGAAGAGTTGCAAGACTATTTGAATTCTTTGATAGATTCGTAGGAATATATTCCTTTAGATGGCTCATTTACGCTATTCAGCTCTCAATTTAGTTCAGTCTCGCGAGAAGATTGAAGTTCAGACTCCTTCCGGAAAAGTTTCCGACTACTTTGGTGAATTATCCTTTGGTCATACAAAGATGAAATCTGTCCTTTCTAAAACTATGTACAACAAAGTCACCCAGGCAATAGAAACGGGGACTAAGATCGATATGGAGACGGCGGAGACTGTTGCCGCGGCGGTAAAAGAATGGGCTATAGCTAAAGGAGCCACTCACTTTACACATTGGTTCCAACCCCTGACTGGCGCAACCGCGGAGAAGCACGATGCTTTTTTCGATCACTCTTCAGGAATTGAGCTTCTTAGTGGGTCAGAGCTTGCTCAACAAGAACCAGATGCATCTGCATTTCCAAGTAAAGGGATTAGAAGTACATTCGAAGCTCGTGGATATACAGCATGGGACCCCTCATCTCCTATGTTTATTTATGAAAAGACTCTTTGTATTCCCACGGTTTTTGTTGCCTATACGGGTGAAGCACTTGATTACAAAACACCTTTGTTGAAGGCCAGTGAGCAACTCAATAAGGCAGCAACACGGGTTTGTCGGATTTTCGATAGAAATGTATCCAGTGTTATGCCACACCTGGGCTGGGAACAGGAGTATTTTGTTATCGACAAAGCTTTATTCGAAGCACGACCGGATTTGGTCTTAAGTGATCGGACTGTTTTCGGACATAATCCTGCCCGTGGACAGCAATTAGATGATCACTATTTTGGATCGATACCCACTCGGATCTATGATTTCATGATTGATTTTGAAATACAGGCACACCGGTTGGGTATACCATTGAAAACGCGTCATAATGAAGTCGCACCCTCTCAATACGAAGTGGCACCCAAGCATGCACCAGTCAACGTTTCAATTGATCAAAATCAACTGTTGAAGGATTTAATGAGCAGGATTGGTGAGCGTCATCGTTTGAAGGTTTTGTTTCACGAGAAACCATTTGCAGGATTAAACGGAAGTGGCAAGCACTGTAATTGGTCTTTGGTGACAGATTCAGGAGTTAATGTTCTCCAGCCAAGCAGTAGTGCACGGGAAAACCTGATGTTTCTGGTCTTTCTTGTATGTACAGTCAAAGCTGTTCATGACCATGCCGAACTTTTAAGGGCAAGTGTAGCATCGGCTGGGAATGATCATCGTCTGGGTTCCAGTGAGGCACCTCCTGCGATAATGTCTGTTTATCTGGGAAGTACCCTTAGTAAAGTATTAGATGACCTGGAGGATCGCGGGAATGTGGCAATTGAAAAAGGGGATAACCTGTACATGAAGCTGGGTATCGATCAAATACCTGAAATAATTTTAGACAATACCGATCGAAATCGAACCTCTCCTTTTGCTTTCACTGGAAACAAGTTTGAATTTAGGGCTCCAGGGGGAGATGGAAATATCTCTAATCCGATGACCATTCTAAACCTAATTGTAGCTGATAGGTTATTCGATTTTCATAAGAAGGTTACAAAAATGATTGATAATGGTGAGGATAGAAGATTAGCTACGATAAACGTCCTTAGAGAATACATTAAGACTTCTAAAAAAATCCGGTTTGAAGGAGATGGATATGCCGCAGAGTGGCTGAAAGAGGCTACTAAGCGAAAATTGAAGAATGTAAGAGACACACCTGGAGCATTGGAAGCTTTTCTGCTTGATTCATCAAAAAAGGTATTTGATAAACATAAGGTTCTAAGTAATCCGGAAGTTGAGGCCAGATGGGGAATAATGCTGGGTAACTATATTTTGAAGGTTCAAATTGAATCGCGAGTGATGGGTGACCTGGCAATAAACCATATTATACCCACAGCCATTTCGTATCAAAATAAACTACTGGTAAATGCCAGGGGTTTGAAGGAAATCGGGATTGATTCCTCTGAGATTAAGAAGACTATTGAGGATATATCACAATATGTTAGTCAACTTAGAAAATTAGTGCACCACATGTTGGAAGAGCGAAAACGAATAAACAAAATTCAAGATATTCGTCAGAAGGCCTCCGAATATTCAGATAAGGTAAAGAATCAATACTTTGATGATATCCGTTATGCGGTAGATAAGTTGGAGCAAATGGTTGATGATGAAGATTGGCCGTTGATGAAATATCGTGAGTTGCTTTTTCTTAGGTAGCAAGAGCAACGGTTACCTAACTTATCTACAGAATCATTTTTGGGTACAGTTCTTAACCATTAGGTTTGACTTAACCTGTGAATACATTCATTTCAGAAATTGTTGATTACGTACTCGGGCAAATTGATGAACCGGGCCAGGTAACGGTTGTATTCCCCAACCGAAGAGCCGGACTGTTTTTTACAAAGGAGTTATCGAAACGTATTGATAAACCGATATGGATGCCCAAAGTTTCAAGCTTTGAAGACTTCGTTCTCTCCTTTTCAAATTTGGACAAGATTGATACCCTTGAAGGTGTTTTCAGATTATATGAGTCCTATCGACAAATAAATCCGAAGACGGAATCCTTTGATAAGTTCTTTTTTTGGGGAGAGATGATCTTACGGGATTTTGAGGAAATTGATCAATACCTGGCAAAAGGGGATCAGGTTTTTACGAGTATTGAATCCGAGAAAGAAATAGATGAACAATTTTTCTTTCTGGATCCTGAAGACAGGAAGATCATAGAGTCTTTCTGGAATACTTTTTTACCCAAAACTACCCGAACACAGGACGCATTCATTGAAACGTGGAAGATACTAAAACCGGTTTACGATGCCTTTTCCTCTGAATTATTACGATTGGGGAAAGGGTATGGAGGGCTCATATATCGAGAGTTTCTCAAACAGCTTGATGAGTTGCCTATCGAGGATGGAGAAGTAATCATATTTGCAGGATTCAACGCTCTTACAGCTGCTGAGGAAAAAATCATTTCTCACTTTATTGATAATCAGCGAGCACAGATCTTCTGGGACTACGATGACTACTATTTCTCGAATCCCATGCAGGAAGCAGGTTTTTTTCTTCGCCAGTACGTAAATAAAAGAGTTTTCAATGAAAGCTTTAAGAAGTCAACACCTACAAATCTTAAGGGTCCAAAAAGCATTAGGGCAACAGGAGTTTCATTGGAGGTTGGGCAAGCAAAAGCAATGTCTGAAGACCTTGACCAGTTATTGAAATCTGAGAACTTTGACCCTGCTGAAACGGTCATTGTCTTGCCTAAAGAACATATGATGTTCCCGGTTCTTAATGCTATTCCTAAGGACATTGAGTCTGTTAATATCACAATGGGTTATCCATTGAAAGATACCCCGGTATTTCAGTTGATCGATTCCATGTTGTGGTTACAGTCGACACGAAGGGAAAGTGTCGTCCATGGTTCATCATTTTATAACAAACCTCTCATCGAATTAATGGAAAATCCGTTATTGGCGGTTTTCTCAAAGCAAAAGCTGGTAGAGTTTATGGAACAGATGAAGAGGCGGAATTTAATTTATGTTTACCTGGACGAGATTCCCATAGTTGATCCTGTTTTTGAACTAATATTTAGTAAACCTACAAACCCGTTAAGCTTTTTGAGAGTCGTACTAAAAGCGTTATTCGACTCTGGAAAATGGACCATTGGAGCGCTAGAGTTGGAGTACATCACGCGATTCTATGATCACGTTTTTCGATTGGAAAGCATGATTGGCGAACGATCGGAGGGGCTTAGTTACGAGTTTTTAATTCGGTTTTTCCGACGTCTATCCAAAAGCCTGAAGATTCCTTTCACAGGTGAACCACTAGCAGGATTGCAAGTCATGGGGATACTCGAAACACGTAATCTTGACTTCAAAAATGTTTTTATTTTAAATATGAATGAGGACAGTTGGCCTGCTCCACTGAGGAGGGGATCATTCATTCCTTATTCCGTTCGTAGGGCTTTTGGTCTACCTGTTCACGACCACCAGGACGCTATTTATTCCTACTTGTTCTATCGACTGATCCAACGAGCTGAAAATGTACACTTCTACTACAACACGGTCTCGGAATTCAATGTCAATGGAGAGATCAGTCGGTTAGTACAACAGCTTGATTTCGAGTCCGGATTCGAGATCAAACGTAGAATACTAGCCAATCCGATTAAAGTAAGCAAACCGGAGCCGATCGTAATCGAGAAGGATGGCAGAATTCTTGAGCGAATGAAAAGGTTTACCCCGGACGCTCAAAAATGGAGATCAAGACTCAGTCCCTCGGCACTAAATACCTATCTACACTGTCGTCTGCAGTTTTATTTCCGCTATGTTGAGCAGCTATACGAAGCTGAAGAACTTCAAGAAGATCTTGATGCAATGGTCTTCGGTAATATACTGCATGATTCAATGGAGATATTATACAGTCAGTTTACCAAAACTCAAAAAACAGACATTATACAGCCTTCAGATTTCTTCTGGCTGGAGCAAGGAATAGATGGAGCGGTATTGAAGGCCTTTATCAAGCACTACGACGTAAAGAATGTCTCCAAGTTCAAATATGAAGGTAGGAACGCGATTGCCGCTCGAATGATCATAAAGATGATAAAAACCATCTTTCGTCATGATCAGCAATACGCCCCCTTCAAAATTATCGGACTAGAAACAGATACTAAGGATGGATATACCCTGGATTTCAAGGTTCCAGTTAATGATACTGTCGTTACCATAGGTTTAAAAGGTAAAATTGATAGAATCGACCTGAAGCAGGGAAAAATCAGGGTAATTGACTACAAGACAGGAAAAGATCAAAAGTCTTACACCACGATTGAATCGCTGGTGGACAGAGAGGACAAAGACCGAAACAAAGCGGCTTTCCAGGTTTTCTATTACAGCTATTTATTTCATAAGACTAGCCAGGAAAAGTATGAAAAGGTGGAGCCCGGACTGTTTAATAGTCAAGATCTCTTTGGGGATGCTTTTCGTTGGCAATTAGAGGAAACAAGAGGATCAAAAAATGGTACTCCGGTTTCTGATTTCCAACCACTTTCCGACCGATTTGAGGAATTATTGACACAATTGCTGACTGAGATATGGGATAAAGACGTTCCTTTCGATCAAGTACAAGATGAAAGAAAATGTATGTATTGTCCATACAAGGAGATTTGCAGTCGAACTTTGACAAGTAATTCCTGATATTAAATGGGGTAGTCATTACCTTTAGATGACACAAATCTCCGTTTAACAATGCGTCATATTTTTTACCTCATCGTTGGAATACTATTGGCCGGTTCCGGCGTCGTTTACTATTTCAACCGCTCCCTTCTATGGTTGTTCGTAGTTGTGCTTATTGTGAGTCTGATCGGGTTTTACAATAGGCTACAAACCAAACATGCAATTCTTAGAAATTTTCCTTTACTAGGATACTTTCGATACCTCTTTGAGATGATCTCTCCCGAAATTCAACAATACTTCATAGAGCGTTCAACAGATGGACGGCCATATAGTCGCAATCACCGAGCACTTGTGTATCGACGTTCGAAAAGTGTAAATGATACCCACCCATTTGGGACACAGTTAGACTTGGCCAAGGAGGAATATGAGGCGATAAGACATAGCATGTATGCCATTGAACCCCCAACAGAATTTCCCAGAGTTACTATTGGTAGTGACCAGTGTAAGCATCCTTACAGTGCTTCCATTCTCAATATTTCGGCAATGAGTTTTGGTGCCTTAAGTCGAAATGCCATTCTAGCCCTCAATAAGGGAGCGAAAAAAGGTAATTTTTATCATAACACGGGCGAAGGAGCAATCTCACCATATCATGAAGAAGGAGGTGCCGATCTGGTCTGGCAGATTGGAACGGGATATTTTGGTTGCCGGACGGATGAAGGTGATTTTGATCCTGTATCGTTTAGGGAAAAGGCATCGCTTGATCAGGTTAAAATGATCGAAATCAAGATTTCTCAGGGTGCCAAGCCCGGCCATGGAGGAGTTTTGCCCGGAGAAAAGAACACCGAGGAGATAGCGAAAATCCGAGGAGTAAAACCCCATACTACGGTGAATTCCCCTCCGAGTCATAGTAAGTTTAGCGATCCGGCTGGATTACTCGATTTTATCGAGGAACTCAGAGAGCTTTCAGGGGGCAAACCAGTGGGGTTCAAGATTTGTATAGGTCGTACAGAGGAATTTATCGAGTTGTGTGTGGAAATGAAGCAGCGTAATACCTATCCGGATTTTATCACAGTTGATGGAGCAGAAGGGGGAACTGGTGCGGCGCCTCTTGAATTCTCAGATTCCGTGGGGATTCCATTAGAACCTGCTTTGATATTTGTCAACCGGACCTTGGTAAAATATGGACTACGGAAGAACATTAAGATAATTGCCGGAGGACGTGTACTAACTGCTTTTTCAATTTTAAGATTTAGGGCTCTTGGTGCAGACATATGTAACTCAGCAAGAGCTTTTATGTTTAGTCTCGGATGCATCCAGGCCTTAAGATGCAACAACAACGAATGCCCAACCGGAGTTGCTACTCAAAACAAGATGCTGACTAAGGGATTGGTAGTTTCCGATAAATCTGAAAGAGTATATAATTTTCACAAGAATACTATTCATGCCGTTTTGGAGTTGCTAGGAGCTTGTGGTGTGAAACATACAGAAGATATCAATATTCATATGTTTGTAAAGGGAGATGAAATGATTGAACTCACCAATCGGTATTTCCCAGATAGTCTTCAAAATCGGGTCGACGCTTAGTGCTCCTGTTCGTCGTACATAGCCTGTAAACGCTTTCGATCTTCTTCTGGAGTTTCGGGATCAGCAATCTTTTGCCATAGTTCCTGCCTGTTATTTATTCGATATTTGTACAAGATATCGTTTTCTTTTTGGTCTTTTCGCCATTTTCTTCCGAGAAAGAATAGTGCTACTTGAATAGCAAGCACGAGTATTAAGAATATAACCAGAAATCTCATAGGTGTATCATCTAAATATACGGAATCCAGCTGGAATAGATATTGATTAGATTATGATCGATATTATAAATGTTTGTACAATAAATATAATATGTATATTTGTACAATAAATATATTCTATGAAAGGGGAATCATTAGGCGAATTAGAGGAATTGATTTTATTGTCAATTGGCTCATTAGGAGATGATGCTTATGCCGTGGCTATTCAACAGGAGCTTTCTGATAAGGCGAGGAGGACACCTGATATAACCGCTATTCATTCCGTACTTAGAAGGCTTGAGGCAAAGGGATTTGCAACATCTGATATGGGAGGTGCCACAAATGAACGTGGGGGCAGAAGAAAGAGGTATTATACTATGACTGTTGCTGGTAGGAAGGCATTGGATAACTCAATGGTCATTCGTATGGAGTTATATAAGAAATTGTTGACCGCTGAAGGATGATTGCCCGACCTCCAAAATGGATGGATAGAATCCTTTCCTGGTATTGTAAGCAGGAATTACTTGAAGACCTACAGGGAGATTTGTGGGAGTTATATCAGGGTCAGGTAGGAAAAAAAACCACCTACAGGAATATTCGATATTTCTTATGGATCATCCGGTCACTCCGTCCATCTACGATCAAAGGGTTGAAATTCAAAAACTCAAACAATATGACTTTAAATAATTTCAAGATTGCTGGAAGAATACTCTGGAAAGATAGATTCAATACAGGGATTAATCTACTTGGATTATCATTAGGAACTGTGTGCTTTTTTCTTTTAGGATTTTACGTCTGGCAGGAACTTAGTTACGATCATTTCCATAGGAATAAGGACAGATTATATCGTACTTGGCTACTGGAGGATTATGGTAATGGTCAAACGTATTTCAATAGTCAGGTTCCATTTCGTTTTGAGGAACTTCTCGAAGGAAATTTTCCTGAAATCGAGGATGCTATCCAATTGACAAAGCAAAACTATCTTATTGGAAGGGGAGAGAATCGAATTAATGAATCGGTGTCATTAATTAGCCCGGAGATGTTTGATGTATTCGATTTTAAGCTTTTGGAAGGAAATACTTCAAAGCCACTCGAGTCAAAAAGAGCGGTCATCATATCTGATGACTACGCGAAAAAGTACTTCGGAGATAGTGAGCCAATTGGCAAGTATCTTGGGATCCAGTTGGATAGTACGATCACAGATTTTCAAGTGACCGCGGTATTCGAAGACATGCCCGTTTCTTCCAGCATTGATTTTGATATCGCCATATCCTCTGATAATAACCGAGATATTTTTGGATATCGTGCTATGAATGCCTGGTGGTTGGTGGCTCCTGAGATGTATATACTGATTAAAGAGGGTGCGACTATTAGTGACGTCGAATCGAAGATTCAGGATGTTGTTATGAGTTACCTGGGAGAGGACGTGGAGAGAGATGAGTATACCATTGGATTTCAGCCTTTGACAGATATTCACTTAAATCCTGATATTCCTCTGGGGTACGCACCTGTTGCCAATCCTCAATACGTGCTGATTCTTGGAATCATTGGAGTTTTGGTCTTGATAATTGCTTGTATCAACTACACTACCCTGTCAATTGGACAAAGTTTAAGGAGGACAAAGGAAGTAGCAATGCGAAAGGTACTAGGTGCAACTAGAGGAGGATTAATCTTTCATTACCTGGCTGAAAGCGCTTTGGTTACTTCTATATCGTTATTAATTGGAGTTTTTCTAGCGATTTCTTTAATCCCGACATTTAATAGGCTCACCGGAACAGAGATCCTGTTGACATTTGAATGGTGGCATTTAAGTGTCTACGTTATTGTCGGTTTATTAATCGCTTTGCTAGCTGGAGCATACCCGGCGTTTGTACTCTCAGCTCAGAAGTCACTCAGTATGTTTCGTGGATCAGGATTTCATCCGAAGAATCAATTAGTTAGGAATGGGATGGTACTTTTTCAATTCATGATTACGGTATTTCTTATTTCCAGCACACTCATCATGCGGGATCAGGTGAATTACCTACAGAATAAGAATTTGGGATACCAGCATGAGGCAGTCGTATCTGTAAAATTATTTGCTGATCCGGGAGCCCAGAGAACTACGGAGATTATTGAAACGGGATTTGATAATGGTGAATTACTAAAGGCTCGTTTGTCTCAATACCCTGAAGTTTCGAAGATAGGCATGGGCACTCATGTATTTGGAACTCCAGGATGGGCAAGTCTTGCTTACACTCAAGATGACGGTACATTTCGACGGTTTAGTTTGTTAATAGTTGACCCCTACTATTTTCAGACCTTCAATATAAAGATGAAAGAAGGTCGAGCTTTTGATCCAGAAAGCGCATTGGATCAGAGACAGTCAGTTATTATAAATGAATCGGCCGCTGATTATTTTGGATATTCTAATGCCGTGGGAGAAAAGTTACCAGGAAATAAGGAGTTCGGAGATCATCAGATCATAGGTGTAACTAACAATTTTCACTTCTCATCCTTACACCAAGATATTGAGCCTCTGATTATTGTCCAGAATCCACTCCCAATTTTCCAAGGCGTTTCTGATGGTGATTTCCGAGACTCGTTGGTCCCTAAGCTGGTTTTCACCTATACGGGGTCTAATCTTCTCTACGTAAGGGAAATCTTGGAAGAGAACTGGAGCTCATCTTTTCCGAACGAAAGCTTACAGTTTGATTTTGTAAGTGAGCAAATATCCGCCTTGTATGAAAGTGAAGCTCGTATGAATAAGCTGGTAGTTATTGCAACTATTCTTTCCATTTTAATCGCGATTTTAGGTTTATTGGGTCTTACGGTCATAACGGCAAATAGTCGCATTAAGGAAATCGGTATACGTAAGATTATGGGTGCGGATACGCTATCGATATTTTCTTTGTTGTCAAAGAAGTTTATAGTTCTCCTGGTAATCGGAACCCTAGCTTCAGTGCCGATAACAATTTTCATCATGAGAGGTTGGTTGGAGAATTTCGCCTATCATGTGGAGATTGGCTTTATCCAGTTTGTATTGGGAGCGACTCTGTCTATTGTGATCGCGGGTATAGTTATTCTGTATCACACCATTCGAACGGTTCGAGTCAACCCGATTTCCTCATTGAGAGATGAATAGAAATTTCCTTGATTGGTAGACGCAGAGTTTTAACTTTGCCGGCCTAATTGGAAAATATGAAACCTTCACTCGTTATCCTGGCGGCAGGTATTGGTAGTCGTTATGGAGGCATCAAGCAACTGGATGGATTTGGCCCTCATGGAGAAAGAATCATCGATTACACTGTATTTGATGCTATTCAAGCTGGATACGGAAAAATAATCTTCATCATTAGAAAGGAAATTGAGGAAGATTTCAACGAGTTAATCATAACCAGGTGGAAAGATAAAGTCGATCTGCATGTTGTATTCCAGGAATTGGATTCTCTTCCAAAGGGCTATTCTCTTCCTCCAAGTCGTGTAAAACCATGGGGCACGGCACATGCTGTTTGGATGACCGAAGGAATTGTTCAGGAACCATTTGCTATCGTAAATGCTGATGATTTCTATGGTAGAGAATCTCTTAAAGGAGCTGCTGATTACCTTAAATCACTTAATCCAGAGGATCTGGGTGCCTGTCTAGTAGGATATCAGGTTAAGAACACCCTAACTGATTTTGGTACGGTTTCCAGGGGAATTTGTGAAGCGGATGAAAATGGTATGCTTACTGAGATAATTGAACGCACCAAGATTTCGCGTGAAGCTGGAGGAAAAATCTATTTCGAGGAAGAAGATGAAAAGACTTACATAGAAGAAGATACCCTTGTTTCTATGAATCTTATGGGATTTTCTCCACGTGTTTTTGATCAAATAAGAGAAGGTTTCGATGCTGTCTACAAGGAATCGCTGACGAATCCTAAAAAGGAATACTATATTCCCACTGTTCTAAATGAATGGATTAAATCAGGAGTGAAGGTTCCTGTAATTTCAACCAAGGATCAATGGTTTGGGGTCACTTATAAGGAGGATAAACCCTGGGTGAAAGAGCAATTCAAGAAGCTACACGACTCTTCCCAATATCCAGTCGATCTTTGGGGCTAAGCATGGAAGAAGTAGCTCGGGAGTTTAGTATTGATGGGGATATTCGCGCAATAGAACGTATTGGTGTCGGGCATATTCATCACTCTTTCAAAGTTGTAACCTCAACTACTTCCTACTTCCTTCAAAGGATTAATCATCGAATTTTCGACCCACACATATTAGATAGAAATTTGACTACCATCTTACCCTATCTACAAGGTTCGGATAAGGTTTATGAGACACTCCAACCGGTGAAAACTACCGGTAATGATACGGTGCTAATTAAAGATGGGAGATACTTTCGAATGTTTTTGTTCAAGAAGGATATGGTATCTCACGATGCTCCTAAATCTCTCTCTTTGATTTACGAAGGAGCGAAAGCTTTCGGTGCATTTGCCAGATTGCTAAAACCGCTTAAAGTGGGCAATGTCCATGAGATTTTACCAGGTTTTCATTCCTTAAACGGGAGACTGAAGCAATTGGAAGAGTCTTCAAAAAACTGTGAAGAATTCCTGCTTTCGGAAACTGCCCAGGAGTTTGCCATCATCTCGAAATATTCAACCGAATGCCTTGAAATAGAAAAAGCATGGAAAAGCGGAAAGATTCCAACACGCGTTGTTCACAACGACACTAAGTTCAATAATCTGCTATTTGATCAAAAGGAGAAGGCAAGATGTGTTGTAGACCTTGATACGGTTATGCCTGGTATTATTCATTTTGACCTGGGAGATGGGCTCCGCACAACTTCAACCATGGCAATGGAAGATGAAAAGAATCTAGAAAAAGTAATAATAGATAGGGAGAGGTACGATTCATTTTTCGAGGGCTATCTCGATGGTCTCTCCGAATCCTTTACCGGCGAGGACCAACAACTGTTATCCATCTCCGGTATGTACATGGCGATGATAATGGGAATCCGTTTCCTGACCGATTTTCTTGATGGTAACAAGTACTATCAAGTGCAATATCCTGATCACAACCTGGATCGGGCGAGGTGCCAGCTGCACCTCGCCCGATCCTTCCATGACTTAAATAAGAACTAATTATCTCCAGTCCACCGTGGCCGATTGGTAATAATTAATCTCTCTTTTCTCAAAGCGATCACTGAATTGCCCCAATCTAATGCGGTATTCATCCCAATCCCTTTGGGAGGTAGTCCACCCAATTTCTGCGTACCCTAGGAGTCTGGGAAAGGTCATGTATTCAATTTCGTCCATGTTATCTATGGTTTCCGACCATAAGGGAGCTTCTATTCCCAATATATCTTCGTCGTCAATATTCTCAGAGAGTTTGGCTGGGTCCCATTGGTATCCGTCGTTTACCTCAATATAAGCAGCCCAGTGAAGACCCCACTGCGTAGTTGAATCATACTGCATATCCATGTATGTACGATCGGCTGGTGACATGATAAGTTTTGATCCTTTATTCACTGCCATTTCACCAAATTCCATGCTGTTCCAAAGTTGAAGTACAGTTTGATTATTTACATCTGCCTGGGCCAATTCATCCCACCCGACGACAACTTTTCCCAATGTAGCAACCGAGTCCAGCACTCTATTCATGAAATATTTGTAGTCATCATCTTTTGTTGCGTGGGTTTCATCTCCGCCAATATGTAAATAGGGACCAGGTGTCATTTCTGCCAATTCGGTGAGTACATCTGTCACAAATTTGTAAGTGAGGTCACTATCTGTACAAAAAGAACTGAACCCTACCTCGATTCCAGTGTATAACCCATCTGGATTCATTTCTCTCGATAAATCCACGGCGTAAGGCTGGCAGTTCAATTCCTTGTAGGAGGCTAGCGCGGCATGACAATGCCCGGGCATATCGATTTCCGGCACAATAGTGACGTGGCGCTCGGCGGCATACCTAACAATGTCTTTGTACTCTTCTTGTGTATAATAACCACCTTCACCACCACCTACTTCAGTGCTACCGCCAATTTGTGCAAGTTTCGGCCAGCTCTTGATCTCAATTCGCCATCCCTGATCGTTGGTAAGCCCGAGATGAAGGTAGTTCATTTTGTAATAGGCCAAGTAGTCGATGAACTGCTTCACGTCCTGAACGGAAAAGAAATGCCTTGCAACATCCAGCATAGCTCCCCGATATTCGAATCTTGGTTCGTCCTCGATAATGCCTGAAGCTATTTCCACAGATTCTTTATTCAAGGGAAGTAGCTGTATAAGCGTTTGTATTCCACGGAAAACACCGGCCTCGGTGCGTCCGGTTAAGGTAATATTATCTTCTGTAACCTCCAGACTATACCCTTCGTCGTTCGTAGATATGGCGCTATTGACTTTTAATGAAATACTACCCTTTTCCGCTAGGTTATCTACAGCAGTTTCTAAACCGGTAAGTAGGGTAATTTCCTTTGAAAGGAATTCAGCTGCTTTTCCAAGAGCCTCATTTCCATTCAACGCGATTATCGCTCCGTTTTGAAGCAAGAAAGAACTACCGGTAGCTGTTACGGATTTGGGTCTCGGTATTAGTGCTTCAGCTGCCAGATCTTTAGGTGTCCGTGGAGCTTCGCAAGACATCGTGGTAAGGATGCCAAGGATTAGAATTATCAACGGATTTTTCATTAGTATTGGTTTTTTTGTTTTCATTTATTCTTTTCTGGTTGATTGGTGTAATGCCACCCGATTTCCTTCTGAGTCCTCAAAATGGCCACAAAATCCATCCTGACCAATGGGGAACTTGTTATTTATAACCTGGCCACCTGATTCCAAGACACGTTCCAGTACGCTGTCAATATCTTGTACTGAGAAGTAAACCATAGTGCCCTCGTGAGAGGGAACATAACCATCGGCCTCCATTAGTGTTCCCGTCGCACCTGTGCCTTCAGGGGTGAACGGAAACCATCCCATTTTTAAGTTGTTCATCTCCTGTATGGTTATTTCTATCTCAAAAACAGACTCATAAAACTCTTTTGCTCTTTCCAGGTCGTTTACTGGAATTTCAAACCAGTTGATGGGATTTTTCATTTCTGTCGTACTATAGTAGGTCTAAAGTTGCCTTGAAAACTATTCACTGCTAGATCAAATGCATTATTATACACCAACTATCGGTAAAAAATAGAAGTAGTATACTAGTTAGTTTTGGGTGCATGTTTATAAGTTTGAAAAGTCACACAATTTAAATTCAAATAATGGAATTGGCTGTAAGTCTACATTTTAAAGATGACGAGGAGTATTACACAGTAAATGATTCAGGGAATCGTACTGAAATAGATATGCTACCTAAAGATCAAAAGAAAGCACAATCACCAATGGAGTTGCTTCTGAGCAGTGTGGTGGCTTGTGCAGCTGTCGATATTGTGTCAATGATCAAGAAAAGACGGAAGACGTTGGTCGATTTTAAAGGGAAGGCTACCGGAGTTAGAAGAGAAGAACACCCAAAGAAGTTTACTTCAATTAACGTACATTATGAGATTATATCTCCGGATCTCACAGATAAGGAAGCCGATAGGATCGTTGGGTTAGCGGTTGAAAAGTATTGCTCAGTAGCTTCTACGATTAATGAGAGTTCTGAATTAACCCACAGCTTTGAAATAAAACCAGAAGCATAAATGTTTTTCTCATCTCATCCACAACTAGAAAGTATATTACTTCAAGCCAATACTACAGTTGATGGCGGTGGTTTTGGTGGGATGCAAGGGGTGCTGACTTTGGCATTTATCTCCATCATTTTCATTATAATTCTTACTGCAAGAAGTCAAAGGTTGGCCAATAGAAATAAAAAGCTATTGGAGCAAAAGAATGAGGAGATAAAGAAAAAAAATCAGGAAATAGCCAACCTTGGGAAATCAAGAAGTAATTGGTTCGTAAATGTTGCTCATGAGCTTAAGGTGCCGCTTACTTTAATTAAGGGCCCAGTTGAGCAGCTTCGCCATGGTCAAAACTTTGATGAAGAAAGTCAGGAAAAGCTTTCGATAGCCTCCCGTAACATTCAACACCTTGAAAAACTAATTGGAGAGATCATGGATATCTCCAGACTGGAAGATGGTGATCTTTCTTTGAGAAGAGAATCTTACGATATAGTTAAACTACTAACCAGTATTTACGAATACTTTACTCCTTTAGCAGAACGTAAGGAGATCGATTTTCAGATTGATAACCAATTATTGAGACCGGTTCATTTGAAAATTGATGTCGATCGGGTGAAAAAAGCCTTAGACAATTTGGTTTCGAATGCGATCAAGTTCACTCACGAAAAAGGTAAGGTTATCATTGAAATTGAGGATAAAGGAGACGAATTGATCGTCAGGATAATTGATGATGGAATCGGGATTAGCCCAAACGATCTTACCTATGTTTTTGATCGATATTTCCAGGCCAATCCGGAAGCGAATAAAGAAGGCACCGGGGTTGGATTGTCTATTACAAAAGAGGTCATAGAGTTGCATGGAGGAGAAGTTCAGGTAGAAAGTGAGATGAATGTGGGAACCACTTTCACTGTCCGGTTTCCTGAATCCATTCGTGTTCATGGAACAACCCTCGAGGAAGTGATAAAGGAAGAGAAGCCTGAGGAAGATAAGGTGAAGCCCATCCTAAAAGGAAAAACCATATTCATTGCAGATGACAATGAGGATATGCGAAAGTACGTGAGAGGGTTCTTAAGTGAAAAATTCTCGGTTCACTCCTTCCGAGATGGAAAGGAGTTAATGGACCAATTGGAAAAGCACCCACCTGATTTGGTTATTACCGATATTATGATGCCCAGGATGGACGGCCATGCATTGATTCAAAGAATAAAGGGTGATCCAGAACTAAGAAAAGTTCCTGTCATTGCTTTGACGGCCGTTACAGAGGAATCCGAAAAACTTGAGATACTACGGTTAGGGGTTGATGATTACCTGGCCAAGCCTTTTAACTCAGAAGAACTATTAATTCGAATTGAAAACCTGATTCTTAATCTTGGTGAAAGAGGAGGAACGATCGAATTTGATGATGTAGAGGAGGAGACCTCTTATGCTGATAAGTTGATTGGCATTCTTGAAGAGGAGGTGAAAGCTAATATTTCTGATGCAAATTTTAATGTGCTCAGGTTGGCAGATGCTGGCTCCCTAAGTGAACGCCAGTTGTACAGATATCTGAAGCAAACAACTGGATTCACTCCAGCAAATTTCATTAAGGAAATCAGACTTCAGAAGGCTTTTGAACTTGCACGTAGAAACGTTTATAGCACTACAGCGGAATTATCATACGCCGTCGGGTTTCAGCATCCTAGCTATTTTTCTACTGTTTTTAAAGAGAGGTTTGGCAAGAAACCTTCGGATATGCTAAAGGGGGAGTAATTACCCCAGTGCCTGCTCCAGGTCTGCAATAAGATCCTCGGCTGATTCAATACCAACACTTAATCGGATAAGCGAATCCGTGAGTCCTGATTCAAGTCTTTGCTCCCGGGGTATGCTGGCATGTGTCATACTTGCAGGATGTCCAACTAAGGATTCTACACCACCTAGAGATTCGGCCAGACTAAATACTTTTAGTTTCTTCATGACCTCAAAAGCGGCCTCCTGGCTATCTTCTTTAAGAATGAAACTCAACATTCCTCCAAACCTCTTCATCTGCCTTTTTGCGATTTCGTGATTAGGATGATCATCAAAACCAGGCCAGTATACGTGTTTAACTAATGGATGTGCTTTAAGAAAATGAGCAACCTTCATTCCGTTATCACTATGCCGGTCCATTCGAACATGTAATGTTTTTATTCCTCTTAAGACCAGGAAACAGTCGTTAGGGCTTGGAACACCTCCGGCGGAGTTTTGAAAAAAGCCTAGTTGCTCATCCAGCACCTCCTCTTTCGTTACAACGGCGCCCATTACCACGTCAGAATGACCTGAGATGTATTTGGTTACTGAATGCATGACCATATCAGCTCCCAAATCCAAAGGGTTTTGTAGATACGGAGATGCGAAGGTGTTGTCAACGGTAACAAGTGCTTTATATTCCTTAGCCATTGAAGCAATAGTCCGAATGTCAATGATGCTCATCATTGGATTCGTTGGAGACTCAATCCAGACCATTGCGGTTTTTTCATTCATATACTTCTCCACCTCTGACGCTTTACTCATGTCAATGAAATGAAAAGTGATCCCATATCGACTGTAGATTTTATCAAATAATCGAAAGGTGCCACCATATAGATCATTTGTACAAACTACTTCATCTCCTGGTTTAAGCATTTTTGCAATTGCATCTGTCGCAGCAAGTCCCGAAGAAAAACATCTACCAAAAGTTCCGTTTTCCAATGAAGCCAGGTTTTGCTCCAAAACCGAACGAGTAGGATTCTGAGTGCGAGCATATTCAAAGCCTTTGTGTTCTCCAGGGGCGGATTGAACATAGGTTGATGTCTGGAAGATCGGAGTCATGATAGCACCAGTTGTAGGGTCTGGCTCTATTCCTGCATGAAGCACTTTTGTTTCGAATTTCATTGAGGGGTAGGGTTTAAATGAAAGTCTGCAAGTATACGAAAAACCTTTGCTCTCAAAGATAAAATCTAAAACAGACTTCCTTGTTGAGTTTCAAGCTCAGGATATCTCTTATGTTCCTGAACTAATGGCTTGTTACCAGGGTATGTTCGATTGAGCTTCTTATTTGATTTCACAGGATGGCAACTGTGATACTCTAACATATCATCCGGTAACGGAGTGATTAGAGATTTGGCTTCTTCCGGATCGGCAAAGAGCCATTTTTCGTAGTTAGTTTCCGGTACAATGTAGATCATTCTTGATTCGGGACTGTACGCTGGCTCGTTGTGTATCCAAGCCATTTCCTTGTTTGCTCGTGTAGTGACCAGTGTAACTGTGCGTCTACCAATATCTTCTTTTTCAAGCTCCTGCCATAGGCCTGCAACCATGAACGGACTCCGGTCTTTCATCCTGATAAAGAATGGAAATGCCACGCCATTTTTCTTATGATGATCAAAAAATCCATCCAAAGGGATGAGGCACCTCTTTTCTATTGCTGATGGATAATACACGGACTTTCTGCTGAAAATTTTGTCGTCTCTTGCATTTAAGGTATTCATTGGTCTACCATTAACCTTTGGTGCATAAACCTGGGGTATAAAGGACCAATCAAGCATATTAATGATCTCAGGTTCTTCATTAATCAACGCGGGAAGAGTAGGTTCATCGAATCCACTAGCATGCCATGTAGGAGGAAGCCTTTTTTTTATGTCTTCCCAATCTTCCGTAGAACCGTACTTCTTCGCATACGATTCAGCTTTTTTAGTAAGGTATGCGACATCGTAACACACAATGCAATTTTACAAAATGTCATAGATTTATAGTAAATGCTGTGACGATGAGAACGCTAATCTTGTATTTAATGATTTTTGGGGTTTTTAGTACCCATGCCCAAAATGAATTCCCTTCCGAAGTAATCAATAAAACAGAGGATTTCAAGATTAATGGCACAGGTGATAGTGGAAATTGGGATCGGGCCGATTGGATAGATATTCCACAACGCGGTAAACAGGGCATGATTTATGAAACTCGGGTTAAAAGCTTATACTCCCAATCGGGAATTTATTTTTTGTTCCACTGTGAAGACGAAATAATTACATCCACATTGTCGAGGGACTTCGATGATTTATGGACAGAGGACGTGATTGAAGTTTTCCTCTGGACGGAAGAGAGACATCCTATATACTTTGAATATGAGCTATCTCCGCGGAATTACGAGTTACCGATTTTGGTTCCCAATTTTGACGGGGACTTTCTCGGTTGGAGACCCTGGAATTATAATGACGTAAGGAAGGTAGAACATGCCACATTTGTTGAAAAACAAGACGGGAAGGTGCTTTCCTGGCGAGGAGAGTTTTTCATCCCATATGAACTGCTCAAACCCCTTTCAAATGTACCTCCTTCCGTGGATACCCGATGGAGGGTGAATATGTATCGGATGGATTATGATACTGATCGCTCCATTTGGTCATGGAGCCCGGTTGAGACCACTTTCCATGAGTTCGAACGTTTTGGGACGTTTATTTTCAAGTAGGACTGCGAGATTAAATGACACTATGTGATTTAAATGATCGGCCAATTATTTCCGTCGAATCGGTACCCATCCATTGGTCAAGGATCTCTGCATAAATAGATCGAAAGTCGATATTGAACCTCACATCCCCGTTATCGAGATTATTGAGGTCAATCGACCCTCCATGAACTCCCTGGTTCTTTAGCGATCCTCCCATAAGGAAAACATTATTCGCAGCACCATGATCTGTTCCGGCGCTGGCATTTTCTTTGACCCTTCTGCCGAACTCAGAAAATGTCAAAATTAGCGTGTTCCTCCATTGATCGACCTCCTTTAAATCCTGGATGAGGCTTGAAATAGACTCTGAATAAGCTTTCAATAACGTGTTCTGTCTATCTCTTTGGTTTACATGCGTATCGAAACCGGAGATACTAGTATAGTAGACACGTGTATCGCATCCACCACGAATTAATTCGGAAATAGTTTTTAGGTGTTTTCCAATAGCATGTTTTGGATAAATTCTATGACTGGATTTATATCTCGATTTTTCAAATAAGTACTTTGCCGATGAATGTGCATCTGCGTATGTACTATGAAGAAAATCCAGGCTGGCGTTGCCTGGGTCATCTGGAACCTGTTCGGGTCTAAGACCCATTTTCTGGTAACTGCCATGCATCTGCGCCACATTCCTGAATACTAACGCTTTATTGATACTACCCTTCATCGCTAAACTCAGACTGTCATCAACCTCAAGAGCAAAACGAGAATTATCCGATGGGCATTCACTGTCCAGATATCTTCCCAACCACCCCGTGTTTTCAGTTCTATTTGCCTCACTAGCAGTTTGCCAGATATCCATGGACCTGAAGTGGGACCGGTTAGGGTTTGGATAGCCTACATTATTAACGATCGAAAGGTCTCCATTATCATAAAGGTTAAGAAGAGGTTTTAGAGCAGGATTTAAACCCAAGTCATCAGTGAATTGCAGTACTTGATTGGATGATAAAGCGATTTTCGGTCTTGCCCTGTAATAATCATCGTTTCTGAATGGCACGACGGTATTTAAGCCGTCATTCCCACCGGATAGTTGTACCACGATCAAACGATTTGCACCAAAAGAGCCCGTACCCATTGTCGAACCCTTCAGAAAATTCGGCAGGTACAGGGCACCTGCTGTCGTTAATGATGATTTTAGAAATGATCTTCTTAACATAACTGAAATTCGATTTTAGTGGTTAACCTTCCCAGGCGATCGATTAGTGTTTCGTTGGGAATTGCTACAGATTCATTCTTGGAGATCTGAAAAATAAACTTTGAAAGATCATCGGACTTTAATTTCCCCAACTCCTTATTCAGGTTGTGCAGGTCAATAGTTGTATTTAATCGTTCAAGTCGCTTCTCTATGTTGAATTGATCATTATCATCTCCACTGATCTTCATCCTTTTCCCGATATTTTCGCCGGCCAGAAAAGCTTTTGCCAATTGCATTCGCGTGGGCAATGTATCGGAATCGATCCATCCAGTGTTTTCTTTCCATCCGGCAACATTTGGGGGTTGAAATAACGTTTGCCCTAGCAGGCGTTCCAGCTGAATGATTTGAATTGGATCCGTTAACCTGCTATGGAACATTCGTTGGATCCCGACAATCAATTCAATTGGTGACTTGATCATAACCCCTATGTTCATCTCATCGAAAAAAAATGGAGAGGTAAACATGTATTCAACGGTGGCTTTAATATCATAATTACTCTCATAAAACAATGAAGCCATTTCGGATTCAAGTTTTTGATGACCCTCGGGATGGACAAAAAAGCGAACCATTTTTTGAACTATGTATTTCGAGGTCTGAGGATTGTCTAGAAGCATATCCAGGATTTCTTCACCGGAAAATTCCCCTGTTTTTCCAAACACCGTTTTAGATCCAAAATCATGATGTTTGGCCACAAACCTGAATTGACCATCTCGGGTATTGAACCAGCCAGTAAATGCTTTTGCTGCTTCTTTGATGTCGTCTTCGGTATATCCCTGATCCCTTCCAAGTGTGAAGAGCTCCATTACTTCCCGAGCGAAATTTTCATTTGGCGCATTCTTCCTATTTCGATTGTTATTCAGGTATGCAATCATTGCTGCTGATTTTGAAATGTCGTGCAGCATGGTCCTGAAGTTTCCGAGAGCATTCCGTCGGATAATATCAAGATAATTCTCAGTAAAATGTACGTTTCCGGGTCTACACGCAAAATGGTCGTGCCAGAATAAAGCCATTTTCTCTCTCAATGGTGTTTCTGATTTCACCATTTGATCTACCCAGGAAGTGTTTAATTCCCTAATGAGAGCATTTCTTTCCTTCCTTAGTTTTTTCTTTTCATCAGTGCTTTTGTCTGCCAGGACAGGGGGCAGATAGTTGTTGGCTTCTATTACACCAATTTTATGATATTCTTTGTCAACTAATCGTTGGAAAACCTTGCCAGGTTTTTTACCGGTGAGTTTGCTTATGCCTCGAAGGTCAGAACCAAAACCTGCACGAAGAACCAAATGCTGAGCTTGTTTTTGATTAAGTCGCATGATGGAATACGATTTTAATCATCAGTGACAAGAATTAGGCCAAAATAAGAATTATACATGGAGAAACCCATGAAAACTAAACATAAGACTCTAATTATCAGATAGATCCATTATCTCCACTTTGCGGAAGTGAATGGGATGACTTTCACTTTGTAGAGCAATATATCCTTCTTTCAAAGGGGTTCCATCCGCTTTAATCTCAGGATCAAAGCCTGATACAACACCACCACCGATAATTGGTTTGGTATATTCCATAACTATTTTTCCATTGACATAGTGGCGGATCAGCGAATCATTGTATACCTCAAGTTCAGCGGTCACCCATTGATCGCCATGAAACGTTTCAGAAGATGAACTAATACAGTGTGGTACGAATAGTGTATCGGACATATTCACGTGAGTGCCAGGTGTACAAAGATTTAGTGTAGAACGCTGATTTTCACCGTCCCCACCCAGGAATTGAGCTTCTATGCTAATTGGAAAGTCCTGCTCTAGTCCCATGCTGGTAGCAGATTGGCTATGGAACATAATACCACTATTTCTGAATGCCCATCCTTCTCCTTCATTGGCCTGTTCTCCTATAAATCTATATTCAACTCTTAGCCGATAGTTGCTGAAAGGTTTTTCGTAAAAGATATGACCATACCTGTAGTCAAAGGCATCGTAACCCTCATACGAAACTTTCATCAAGCCGTCTTCAACCTTAAAAGTCTCACCAAAGTTGTCGTTAAGATTATAACCTCGGATTTTGATGTCCCAGCCCTCCAGATTCTTGCCATTAAATAGAGAAACCCATTTCCGTTCAAGTTCTGACTCTTGTTCCGTTTTAGTATTACAGGCCACAATGAGAAGCAATAAAGAGAGATAGAAAAGTGATTTACCGTACGCCATCGGAAAAAAGATTGATTGGCCCAAGTTAATCAGTTTCCTTTAGCCTTAGGATCAAAGTAATCCATCATCCGGGTCCTTACTTGTTCCTTGCTCATGTAAGTGGGAGAGAGTGAGGGTTGGCCGGGAAAAGTCTCCATCTGAAGAGTCTGAGTAGGGAACGCGAAGTTGACACCCAGCTCATCGGCTAGTCGAATTATTTCCAGCAATATTTCATGCCTGGCTTTCAGCTCCGCTGGCCAGTTAGGTACTTTGAAGAAAATGTAGAACATGATGTTGAGCGAAAAAGCCCCCAGGTCATTGAAATAGATGTTGTAGTAGTCCTTTCGGGTATCGGGATGATTTTCGACGATCTTCTTTAATCCTTCAATAAATAAATCGAGAATGTCAGCTGGGGTATCGTAGGTGACTCCTATTGTGGTATAAAATCTTCTATATACTCTCAAACCATGATTGTCGATCGTAGCGTCCGCTAGTTTACTGTTTGGCACATACATCAAAGAATTTCTAAATGTTCTTACCCTTGATGATCGAAAACCAACTTCTTCCACATTTCCGTCAATGTCTCCACTGGTTATCCAATCTCCGATCTGGAATGGTTTATCAACAAAAATCATTAGTGAACCAAAGAAATTCTTTATTGTATCTTGAGCAGCAAGGGCAAAAGCCAATCCTCCAATAGACAGCCCTGTGAGAAGAGGCAATATATCGATGTTCAGATTACTCAGTATGAAGAGTGTTCCCAAAACCACAATGAATGTCTTCAGTGTCTTTCGGATCAGTGGGACTAATTGATCGTCCAGGGTTCCTGTTGTCTTTCGAGCCAATCGCTCCAGGTAAAGTGAAAGGACGTTCGCCGTTCGATACAGTACAACAGTTCCAAGAAGCGGGGTAAGAATTTTGAATCCCATTAGAAGATAATAGGAATACGCAGGTGGAAGCTGTAGTACTGGGACAAATACCCAAACACTTAGCAATACAACTAACACACTAAAGGGTCTGGCTATAGGTAACAGAAATCCTTTTGCTAGTTCTTCGTAACCTGCCTGACGTAAAACCTTGAGAAGAACTTTGTTTGAAATGAATGCCAGCACCCGCTGGATCACAACTGCAATCAGGATCAAAATAAATATGGCGATGTATTGGTAGAGATAAAGCCCCAACACCTTTCGGGTTCCAAACTTCGGTAGAAGCACTAGTAGTCGATCTGTTCCGAAGGCGAATGTTTCGCTGTGTATACGGTTAATTTCATCCAGAGACCTTTTAGCATATACCCATGACTTCCCCTTTTTTTCTACGAAGATGTCGGGGTACTCGTCTACCAGGATGTACCTATGCTTCTCCATGGCGCTGTCGTAGTAGTTGGAGGAGCGGGGTATATCTTCCACATTTATATACAATCCCTTTCCATCCAATATTTGCTTAAGTCTGACAGCATGTTCCAGTGCTTTTTCACGGTTTTCGGAGACGAATTCAAATGGTAGCCTTGCCAGACTATCATTGTATGACTCGTCTTGCAAGTAGAACAAATGAGTTCTTACGCTCGAGTAGGGAGAATTCAGAAAGTTTTCCTGGGCAGTTAATCCACTTGCAAAAATGACAATGGCAAAAACCAAAAAGCATCTCATGTTGTTCTTTTTGTTCAAAGGTACACGCCTACCTACTTTTGCGCATATTTTCATTCAATATCTATGACTAATCCTTTTTTTGAACCGTTCAATACGGCCTTCGAAGTTCCTCCATTTGACGTAATAAGTGAAGAGCATTTTCTTCCTGCTATCAAAAAATTCATTGGAGAGGCTAAAACCGAAATTGACGCCATCACATCAAACGACGATCCCCCAACATTTGAAAATACCATCCTCTCACTGGAAGATTCAGGAGAAAAACTGTCGGTAGTAACCTCCGTTCTATTTAATCTGAATTCAGCAGAAACTACTTCCGAATTACAGGGGGTGGCGCAGGAGGCTTCACCTCTATTAACGGAATTTAATGCTGATATTAAGCAGGACAAGAAGCTTTTCGAGAGAATAAAAAATGTATATCAAACGAAAGAAGATATTTCTCTCACGGATGAAGAGCATATGCTATTGGAAAAGACGTACAAGTCATTTGTTAGAAACGGCTCAGATCTAGGAGAAGAGGAAAAGAAAAAGTTCAAAGAGATCTCAGTCGAGCTAAGTAAGCTAACGCTCACCTTTGGAGAGAATGTGCTGGCAGAGACTAATGATTACAAGTTAGTTGTAGACGATGAAAAGAAATTAAGTGGACTACCGGCCGATGTGAAAAGCCGGGCTGCTAAACTAGCAGAGTCTATTGATCTTGAGGGTAATTGGGTTTTTACACTTCAAGCCCCTAGTTACATTCCATTCATGGAATACGCAGATGACCGACAACTTCGCGAAACCATGTATAGGGCCTACATGCAAAAAGCGTTTAGAGGTAACGACCACGATAACAGAGACCTGGTTGAAAGAATCGTGAAGCTCAGGGCAGAAAAGGCGAAACTGCTTGGATATCAAACGTACGCAGAATGGATTCTCGAGGAGCGAATGGCTGAAAGACCTGAGTCAGTACATAGTTTTTTGGATGACTTATTGGAAAAGGCCCTTCCTGCGGCAAAAAGGGAGGTAGAGGAATTGAAGTCTTTTATGAGTGAAGAAGATGCTGAGCACGCGCTGGAGCGATGGGATTGGGCTTACTATTCAGAAAAACTCCGAAAGAAGAAGTTCCAGCTAGATGATGAAGAAATAAAACCTTACTTCAAGTTGGAGAATGTTATCCAGGGCGTATTTAATACGGCAGGAAGACTTTACGATGTTCATTTTGTTAAAAACTCTGATATACCAACTTATCATCCGGATGTAATTGGTTATGAAGTTCAAAACTCGGATGGGAAGCCATACGCCGTACTGCTTGCTGACTTTTTCCCCAGAGAAGGGAAAAGACCAGGGGCCTGGATGACCTCCTATAGAGATGAGAAGAAGGTGAATGGTGAACGTATTTTACCCCACATCAGTATTGTTTGCAACTTCACCCCAAGTACAGAAGAGCACCCCAGCCTTTTAAAATTTGATGAGGTTAAAACGCTATTTCACGAATTTGGACATGCTCTTCATGGCATGCTGGCAGATACCACTTTCGGGAGTCTATCAGGAACATCCGTGTTTTGGGACTTTGTGGAACTACCCTCCCAGATCTTTGAAAATTGGTGTTATGAAAAGGAATGCCTGGATCTTTTTGCCAAACATCACCAAACAGGAGAAGCCTTTCCAGAAGAGTATCTCAATCGATTAATTGAGTCATCTAATTTTCATGAGGCCTATGCGACAGTTAGACAGGTTAGTTTTGGAATGTTAGATCTTAATTACCACGATAAACCGGTGGAGACACTGCAAGAGATTGAAGTGACTGCTTACGAAGATGAAGCCTTTTCAAAAACAGACTTATTTCCGAAAGTTGAAGGAACAAACATGAGTGTGCAGTTTGGTCATATTTTCGCAGGTGGGTACGCGGCTGGTTACTATAGTTATAAATGGGCTGAGGTGCTAGATGCTGATGCCTTCGCTGTATTCAAGGAAAAGGGTGTATTCGATAAGTCTACAGCTCAATCATTTAAGGAAAACATCCTTAGTCGTGGAGGTACAGATCATCCCATGACATTATACCTTCGATTCAGGGGAAAGAAACCAACAAATGAAGCTCTTCTAAAAAGGGCAGGGCTTGTTTAATTAATACTCGAGTGGACTTTCGATATTTTTACTTTTAGGACCGAGAGATTCGTCCAGATCCGCAATGAAAGAGTCGATCTCATTCTTTAAAGGTTGCAGATCTCGTATCCTAAGTTCTTGTCCAAAAACATACTCTCTTCGACTAGGGCTAAGGAGTTTACGGCTGTATTCAGAACTTTTAATTACACGGGTGAATTGCTCTGAAACCTTTCTCAATAGTCCAAGCTGAAATTCAGGAGGAGCGGTAAGATCCTTTTCATCGATGTTGTATAAGATGCCTACTAATTCCTCGAAAGAGACATTGAATTTCTTTCCGCTATCCACCATTAATGATCGGATCAGTCGGGTCATGCCTTTTAAGCCTCCGCCTACAACCCTGTCTTTACGATTGAAGCGCGCCATGTTAAGGAATGGCATATGACTTTTCTTCTTTTTCTCACCAAAGTTGTATTCGCTTACACCCATATTAATTTCCAGGTGATTCTTCTTATATAGTGAGGTTTCTAGCCAAATGGACGGTATCAAATGAATAGTGGTCACAGGCTTTCGAGTCTGAACGCGGATTTTGTGTTTTCTCGAATAATCCACCAGGTTGTATGCCTTTGCCTCATTGAGAATATTGATGGTCGCTTTGGCTAACCGACCAACATCAGCTGATGCCTTGGTGTATTTCTTAAGGATCAAAAGCATTTCCAGGTCACCGTACAAATCGATGTGGGTGCCAGTGTTGTGAGCCCCATGATACCGGACATCCACCAGGATATCTTGTGCTTTCAACTTCTGTGTGATGAGGTTTTGGGTGCCTCTGATGGCAGAAAAAAGCTTATAACTATAGGAATGGTCGATTTCCTGCATAGCCTCCAGTGCATACTTAACAGGATCCGGGTGGGTGCTGTCGGCGAAACCTTTACTGAGAGTTGGTCCGTGAAGTTCTTCGTCGTAGCGTCGACCCTTTAGGTTTTCTAGGTAGGTGGAGTATGAATGATTCATATTGATCCGCAAGAATCGAAAAGTTAGGCGAATCTAACCAAAAATGCAGTTAAAAATTTCCAGAAAAAGGTTTTTGACAGAAGGAGATCCTGAACATTTAATTCGAACATCATCAAAAAATTAACCGACAAGGAACATGAAGTTCTCATGTGTCGATAATTAGAATTAAAAAATATACCTATGTTTGCATCATTATGAAGCTACTGGCAACTGTAGATGTTATTGACTTCGGGTCAATTCCCGCCTCGAGGATCCGATCGTAAGAGGGCGTACCGACACGCTTTCCCTGGTCTCTTGACCAAATAATCATAATCCTAACACTTTACATCTAATTTCAATGCTAAGTAGTATTAAACAATTCTTTCAACTTTTATTTTCTGCCCTTAAGGGTACAGAAAAGGAATTTACCACTGGTAGTATAAACAGGGCAATATTTCTGCTTTCAGTCCCAATGATTGCTGAAATGATCATGGAATCCCTGTTTGCTGTAGTTGACGTTTATTTTGTTTCAAAAGTGAGTGTCAATGCAGTGGCAACTGTGGGATTAACAGAATCGGTATTGATGATCATTTATTCCCTTGCCGTGGGTTTGAGTATGGCCGTGACGGCTATAGTAGCCCGGAGAGTAGGAGAGAAAAAATATAAACGTGCCGGTGATGCAGCATTTCAGTCCATTCTACTTGCTATTGTGGTTGGAGGATTGCTGGGAACCTTTGGTTTCATTTATGCGGAGAACATCCTTACGATGATGGGTGGAGATCCTGATTTGATAGCCGAAGGAGTGGGGTACACAAAAGTGATGTATGCCGGAAACCTCAGTATAATTCTGATTTTTTTGATAAACGCTATTTTCCGGGGAGCAGGAGATGCTTCCATTGCTATGCGTTCGTTGTGGTTGGCAAATGGTTTGAATATTATCCTGGATCCATTACTGATTTTTGGTTGGGGTCCCATACCTGAGTTTGGTGTGATGGGAGCCGCGATAGCAACAACATCGGGCAGGTTGATTGGGGTATTCTACCAGGTTTATCACTTACTGAATGGTTCTTCTGTGATCAAATTAGGTATGGAGAACCTGGTAATCAGGGTTAAAACGATTAGTGAAATTGTACGTGTCTCATTGGGAGGCATCGGCCAGTTCATGATAGAATCTATGAGCTGGATATTTCTGGTACGCGTGATATCTGAATTTGGATCTGCTGCATTGGCTGGGTACACCATAGCTTTCAGGGTGATAGTATTTACCTTATTACCTTCATGGGGTATGGCCAATGCGGCTGCTACTTTGGTTGGTCAAAATCTTGGAGCAAATTCCCCAGATCGAGCAGAAACATCGGTCTGGCGAATTGCATGGTACAATACGTTTTTCCTTGTGGCAATCGCTGTTATCTTTTTTCTTATAGCCAATCCTCTACTTCAGTTTTTCACAAGTGAACAAGAGGTTCAAGCTATTGGAAAATCTGCTTTGCAGATCATCTGTTTTGGATACATATTCTTCGCCTTCGGAATGGTGTTAGGGCAGGCATTTAATGGTGCAGGGGATACCTACACTCCGACGGTGATTTCTGCTATCGTTTTTTGGGTAATTCAGATTCCAGTTGCCTACTCGTTATCGATTCCAATGGATTTCAAGGAAAATGGGGTCTTTATATCCATCGCGCTAGCACATAGTCTGTATGCTATTGTGGCCATTTTCGTTTTTAGGCGGGGTAAATGGAAAACAGTTAAGGTTTAGTTGAGCTGGATGAGCATCAGTTGATTTTGATAAGTCAAATAGATCTGATGCTCATCACGGCTTCCTGAGTACATCATACTCACCGGATTACTGCCTTTCAAAGGTCTGTTCGTTATCAAATCCCCATTAATGTCATATACATAAATGAACTCATCCTGAAGATTACCAACAACAATGTATTGACGGCTTGGAGAAAGGTCATAATATTGAATGAAAAAATCTTCCTCCTGGAGATAGTCTTTGCTAAAAAGCAGTTCGCCATTTTCATCCAGGATGTCGTATTGATTTCCGTATTTTCTTAGAATAATGAACGACTTACCTGATACGGCGTTGACAAGAAAAAACTCTACATCCGCCGTGGGCTTAAATAATTCTTCTCTATTTCTAATCGCAGATTTCAAATCAAGGCTGATCAGCTCACCATTTGTTGTGAGGGTAGTAAGTCTTGTGGAGCTAAATTGACTACCCATGGTGAAATGAAAGGCGTTTGATACTTGTTGGTCAAGTTTGACTGGAAACCCTGGGAAGAACTCCCCACGTCGATTTGTCATATGGATCTCGCCACTGGTTGTCTGAGAGAGCATTACATCGCGATTGCCCACTCGATAATGTCTGAGTGGATGGGTCAATTCATCCGGATAGTATCTGGGATTCCAACCTTCTAAGGCTCTTCCATTTTTGTCTGTTAGGTAAACCTGACCTTTTGAATCGGATATGGAGAATCGATACCGTTTACTCCCGTCGTAATCGATCACACCTAGTTTTCTTAATACCCCGGCATCTTCGAAGGAAACAGGGTATCCTGGAACATATTCACCGGTATTTTCAATTAAATGCAGTTCTGAGAAGGTGATAAATAGGTACTGCTGTGTTCCGTTAGCATAATAGTCAACCTCTTGGATTTTATCGACAATAGCTTCTCCGATTTCAATATCCCACCCTACATCAAAATCAGCGCCTATTTTATACAATCGATGGGTGGTATCCTGAACAAGGACTTCAAAATCTGCTGTTCCAGCCTGTCGAACCAAGTATGGTTTGGTGGAAATAGGTGATGCCAGTGAAATGGATGATTTCTCAGTTGGGTTCTTATCACCAAGCGCACTTGCATCTGGTATGTCAATCACTATGTTAGTGAAAAACTTATTGTCAATTTGGTTGAACTGAAGGGCAATATTGTCAAACTGTTTGATGATAAAATCATTCTGCAGTAGAATACTCGACCATTTTGAATCTGAATTTTTTAACAAGTGATTCCACGCGTTGGGGGTGTTTAGAAAAAGACTGTAGTTGGCTTCAGGATTCGTCTTTTCGAGAAAATTGACTTTTCGAAGTGATTTTCGCCAGGTATTTTCTGAGGCAATGTCATCAAGAATCTTTTTCAGTCCCGGTAATGAGTTGGCAAAAATCAGGTAATTCCGATAGCTGGTTAAGTAGCATTCTGCGAAACCATTCGCCAGGTTACCAAGTAGGGTTGCAGGAAATTCAGGAGTACCCAATTTAATGATTGTATAGTCGCCATAGGTTTCAGATTTTAAAGATTCGCCTAGTGTTCTTTCATATCGCTCGGCAACAGAGGTGAAAAATGAAATTGCGTCAGCAGGATTTTTGGATTTGATATAGAAAGATTTGTATAACTGGTCCCTTTCGTAACGAACTCCAACCGCTAATTCTTCATCCGTCAAATCAAAAACATAATCGGGATCAAAGTCATAGTCGCTTATTAGCAACTGCTTATTCATTCTTATGTCCGGACTGAGCTCATTTTTAATTTGATCTCTGAAACGGGATGAGGACCGAAAGCTAAAATGATGAAATACCGCAATGTCATTGGAAACTATCTCCGACAAGTCAAATAATGATCCATCAACATTTTGTAGCGTTTTAAGTAATCCTTTTTGATCCGGATAAGTAAATCCATCCATCTGGATTTCCCCGTCATTTACATCAATATCGAAATACGCGCTTTTGGCAAATTCCATAGGAACAGAAGAATCGGTAAAGGCCTGGAGGAAATCCTGTAATCGTGCCATATTGAAATAAAGGTTCCCCTGGTCTTTTTTGATTTTAACCAGGTCAAATAACTCAGGATTAATTTCGTAAAAACCCTGATTTTCGGGGTCAGAGAAAACGCGAATGGCGTCCTCCACCAAATAGGCAGTTTTACTTCCAATGAAATAGTTCTTGTGGAAAATGAAGGTGAATCGGATTTCTCCCCGATACGAAAGCTCTGTAATTGAGAAATCGAGATACCTACGAACCTTTCTATCGTATCCTGCCTCCTCGAATGAGGTCAGGATCGAATTAATTGAGGTATGGAGTTCAAGATTTTTTATGGCGAAAACGTAAAGCAGGCCAAAGGAGTTTTTTGAGGTGAGATGTCCGCTTACGGTAAAGGGAACTTTGGATAACAGTTGTCTACTTTTACCTTCGACATTTAGCAAACTATCCAGATAACCCAATGTTTCCTTAGGTGCTCTGAAACCACGAATAAGTGTTAGGGCTTTCCATGCTTGGGTTTGCTCCAGAGAATTAAGAGTAGTGCCTAAGTCGTCGTTTTCATAAATGAACAGGGCATTGCCAGGGACAAAACTCCAGGGAGATAAATCAGTGTCTTTGATCCATTTGTCATAAGCGAAATATCCGGCTCCTCCTAGAAGTATTAAGGCAATTGCGATGAATAAATTTCTTATCATTTTGTTGCAGCGAAATTACCAATTGAAAAGAAGAAAACTGTCACACCAGAAAATTGTTATATCGACAAAATGATATTTTTAAAGGAGTTCGAGTTGGGATTTTGGTACCATTTTTTCAATTCCATAATCCGTGACAACCCTGGCAAACTCATGGTTAATACCCATGATCGTTATCGTCAGTGGGTCTTCTGTATCTGGAAACAACTGCGATGCCGGATTAGTTAAAGTTGCTTTTAAACCCAGAAAGCCCGGGTCGGGAGTGGTTGTCCATCCTGATTTATTGATCTTCACAATATGATTATAGGGGTCAAGAGGCCCATTCTGATAAATTCCAAAATGCAGGTGGGGAGGTGTAAATCGAGCATTTCCTGTGTTTCCAACAGTACCAATTGTATCTCCTCTTGTAACATACGTGTTTTGTTCCACCAACTGTTCCTGCAGGTGAGCGAAGTAAAGACTTTGACCACGTTTGGTATCCCTTAACCATATCACTTTACCACCCAAGCGACGAACGCCAACAAATCGGATATACCCATCTGTTGGGGCAACAATTACAGTATGTCTTTTGGCAAAAATATCCACCCCATGATGTTCCCGACGCCCTCCATCTCTTGGATCTCCGAAGAAACTCAGAATCGCTCTTTTGTCTTTACCAACAACTGGAAAATCAAGGGAGGGAACCTGGCTTATGGTTAGGTGAAAATCGCCACCCCGAAGTAGTTCCGGCTGTATGCGTAAGATGTATGTGTCGTTGCCTCTAGGTTCAAAACCTACATAACCGAGGCTGTCTCCAGATGCTACTTTGGTAAATATTTGTAGCGAATCGTTTACAACTCTAAATAAGTCGGTAAATATTATGGCCTCCGAGGAGTCCATTCTCTGGAGGTAGATCATAAGTTTTTGTCCTCGTTGTCCGGAAATTCGATAGGCCGTAGCTCCGGGTTTTTCACTGGAAATTCGAAAAACTTCTGAGTAAGGAAGATCGATGGAGTGCTGATACTCAAAAGCCTTCTCAGAAGCCTCTTCCCAGGCTTGTCCCAACGCAGTATTTGACAAGTTAGAAGTCTTAAGAGAATACCAGTATTGCTCGTATAACGTATTGGGTTTGAAGCGTTCGGGTACGGATTCGGGTTGGCACGCGGTAATAACTAGGATAATCCAACCAAGTAGAAGAATGCGAATAGTGAGTGACATAATTTGTTATAACGAGAAAGGATTTTTTGAGGTTAGATAAATCATCAGTCGGAAGTATGTTGTGATTTCGTTTCGGTTTGAATAGTTTACAAACTACCAAGACTGATTAATGGAGGTACTCTATTCTTTTCGGGAAGTGTTTTTAATGACACTCGCCTTTGTGATTATCGCAATTTCGTCCAATCAAATCGCGACGCTTTTTCAGCGGATTAATTTACCACTGATAACCGGATTGATATTCACTGGTATCTTGGTTGGACCCTTTGTACTTGGACTCATTCCTGAGGAAGCACCGAGAGATTTGACGTTCATCACAGAAGCCGCATTGGCATTTATCGCCTTTGCAGCGGGATCGGAACTGTATCTGAAGGAATTGAGAGACCGTTTCAATAGCATCAAATGGAACACATTTGGTCAACTTGTAGTGACTTTCGTTCTGGGTTCATTGGCCGTTTTTTATCTCGCTGATAATATTCCATATATGCAAACCCTTTCGACAGGTGGAAGGGGAGTAGTTGCCGCATTAACCGGCGCCATATTTGTGGCACGATCACCTGCGTCAGCAATCGCTGTGATTAATGAGTTGAGAGCAAAAGGACCTTTTGTACAAACGGTGATGGGAGTAACCGTGGTGAAGGACTTTATTGTAATCATGCTTTTCTCAGTTTGCCTCTCTCTTGCAAAATCTACACTTTCAGGAACGGCTTTTGACTTATTAGACTTTACACTGCTTGTGATTTCCTTACTGGTTTCACTAACTCTTGGATTCTTTGTTTTTGGCAGATTGTTAAGCATGAGTCTTGGAATTCGGGCAAAAGGGTTTTGGAAATCTGTCTTTATCGTTGTAATCGGATATGGGATATACCTGTTTTCACACGAAGTAGCCAACCAATCTAAACTTATAATTGGCCGCAGCATTCACCTGGAGCCCTTGTTGATGTGCATTCTTGCAAGCTTCTATGTGACAAACTATTCTAAATATCGGGCAGAGTTTATTAAGATAATTGAGAATAGTGGTCTTCCGATTTATGTGGCGTTTTTCACCCTAACTGGGGTTGGATTGGACTTAGGAGCCTTATCGATCGCAATTGGTATCATAGGTATCATTTTTACCATTCGACTATTGACTATGGTTATTGGATCTTACAGCGGTGGTTTTCTTGCGAAAGACCCAATGACGCACCGACATCTTGGTTGGATGCCGTATATAACACAAGCGGGAGTAGCTTTAGGATTAACTACTATTGTGGCCACAGAATGGCCAGATTGGGGAAGTCAGTTTTCTTCGATAATTATTGGTGTAATTGTACTCAATCAGTTTATTGGTCCCCCACTATTCAAATACGCGATTTTTAGACTTGGTGAAGATCGTATCAGGGCTCAACCTGCTTCCGATAGTAGTAGGGATGCCTTTATTTTCGGGTTTGAACCCCTTTCTGTTGCATTGGCAAAGCAATTGATTGAGGAGGGTTGGACTGTGGAAATGGTCACCAGAAAGGCGGAGGGTAGCATCGAGGAACCGGAAGGTATCAAGATCCATTATGTCAAGGATGTTACTGATGATGAGCTTGACCAACTGAACCTGGAGAACATTGAGGCCATCGTAACATTATTTGGAGATGAGCACAGCTTGAGAGTTTGTGAATATGCGTATCATAAGCATGGAACCCGGGATCTTATTGTTCGGATAGAGGATCGGGCTAATTCGGCAAAGTTTATGGCTCTCGATGCCAAAATATTGGATCCATCTACCGCTGTTTTGAACCTGTTGGATCATTTTGTAAGATCTCCTCAAGCTACCTCGTTATTGCTTGGAATGGAGAAAGGTCAAGACACTCGTGATATCGAAATTCTTGATTCGAATCTTCATGGTATTCATCTTAGGGATTTGAGACTTCCGCAAGATGTCATTATTCTGAGTGTGAGAAGGGGAGGGCAAACTATCATTACGCATGGTTATACTCGGTTACGTATCCATGATGTGCTCACCGTAGTGGGATCTGTAGAAAGTCTGGAAGACGTACAATACAAGTTTGACACATAATCAATCGTAAAAAATGCGGCATAATGATCTATGATGCAATTGTAATTGGGTTAGGATCTATGGGTTCATCCACCCTTTATCAACTAACCAATAAGCATGAGAATGTTCTTGGAATTGAACAGTTCTATATCTCACACGATAGGGGATCACATTTTGGTCAAAGCAGACTGATACGAAAGGCCTATTTTGAACACCCTGATTATGTGCCCCTGCTTAAAAGGTCATACCAGCTTTGGGAAGAATTAGACGAATTAACTTCTTCCTCAATTGTTGAGAAAACGGGCCTTATTTATTTTGGTAAACCAGAGGGACATGTGATTTCAGGCGTTTTGGAGTCGGCAAAAAAATATCACATCGCTGTCGATGTATTCAATAGGGAAGAGTGTAAAAAGCAATACCCTCAGTTTAATTTGCCAGATGATTATATTGGCGTTTTGGAGCCAGACGCTGGTTTTGTTCGTCCTGAGCTCACTATTTCCAGCTATGTTCAGTTAGCAATGGATCAAGGGGCGGATGTGCGAACCGAAGAAAGGGTATTGGAGTGGAGATCTTCCAACGGAGAGGTCACAATAGTAACAGATAGTAATGAATACGTAGGACGTAAAGTAGTAATCACGGCGGGTCCCTTTGTAAAGGAGTTATTGCCTGATATGCCGACCACTACCACAAGACAACACCTCGTTTGGTTTGAGACGGATTCTTCACATAAACTTGATCTTGGGAATTTCCCATGTTGGGGGATTGAATTTGAGAACCAACTATATTACGGATTCCCGACCTTACCGGAAGTTGATGGACCTCTTGGCGGGTTTAAAGTAGGCAGGCATCATCCTGGACCGTCTGTAAAACCAAGAAGTATGGTGGAGGATTCATCAAGAAAACAGGAGACTGATGTACTACATCAGTTTCTAAGGAAATGGATGCCGGATATAAACGCAACACCATCTTATGTTTCTGACTGTTTGTACACGATGACTGAGGACGAGAATTTCCTAATCGATGCAGGTGAATCCAATGGTTCAGTAGTTTATGGGAGTGGATTTAGTGGACATGGATTCAAGTTTGTTCCCGTGATTGGCGAAGTTTTATCTGATCTTATTGTCAAAGGGGAAACTAACCTTCCCATAGAATTCCTCTCAGCTAACCGATTTCATTAGATTTTATTAAGGTAATATGAAAGATCTGTATGATCTTTTTGTCGTAGTTGACCTCGCAATCGGTGCATTAACAACTTGACTTGTTGAGGACTAATATCAAGGAGGTCAGCAATGTCCTTCGTGGTCAATTGATTTTTGATCATAAATGCCAACCTTATAGAAGATAGAGGTATTTCGGGATTCTTCCCAAGGAGCTTTGATAAGAACAAAGGATCAACCTCATTCATCAACTCATCAAACTCCATCCAGGTCTCTTCCTTATTTTTTGACAGCTTATACGACAATGATCTGATTTTTTTGAGGATGACGTTCATGATTTTAGCCAACGATAATAGTTGATATTAACATAAGATTTGATATTGGAATATCGAGTGGAGTTTTTAGAAAAAATCATATAAAATCATCGTAAATAATGGATTAAAGCTTTTTTTGATGGTAGACGTAATGTAAACTCATATAACTTTATCCGTCTTCTGTAATTATTCATATTACTGGTCACCTATGGATAATGGTAATGAGCTAAATGGATACTGGACTGGCGAGTATTCCGCGAATTTTGGTACTGATAGTGAACCTGATTATCGGTACTTCGAATTCAATGTGCAGATTCAGGTTTCTGATGAAGACCTATTGCAAGGTGCTATTGAGATCCTCCCGGAGAGAGTTATAGTTAACTTCATAGATGGCAGCTACGGTGGTCATTCTGTCACTTTCACGGTTGATTTCAAAAGTGTAGATGACTTCAAAATATGCGTTATACCAATACCTGTTTTAGGCAGAGTTTCCTTCAAAGGCAAAACATTACTTGGTGACAACAGTACCCTGTTGGGTGACTGGGTATTGTTGGATTCTAACGGGAATCCTCATATTGTCGAACAAGGTGAGTGGTACCTTGAAAAAGCGTCGGAAAACCGGAACTCAATTCGAATATAGGTCGTCTGATCTTCTCACAAACGGTATTGCACCGAATCAAAAATGACTTTGTTAGACCGTGTTTTTATTATCCATTTCCATACATTAGTTATCGTTGTTCTTAATGATAAAACAATAGTATAAAAATTAACACAGATAACGTAATAATATACCAATAATTCAAACAGGCTATTTTGCCGACCCCTTCCTGAATGACCGAAGATTCAAAATATTTAAGACTAAGGCAGGCGAAGAAGCAGCTTAAATTCACTAATAATGATATCGCGATTCTCCTGGGTATGACTGAAGGAGGAGTGCGACATGCGATAAGGAACGAAACGTTAAAGGAATTGTATTTTAACCTGATTTGTGATGAGTTTCTTATTTCCAAAGAGTGGTTATTTCATGGTCGGGGTTCAATGAGAACGGAAGATCTTGATTTTTCAATTGTTGATCCTTCTCAGTTACTATCAATGATTGATCAGATCAAGACCGATAATACAAACCCGGAAATTGAACTATTAAAATCTGAAATCATTAGTTACGTACACTATGTGGCAGATCTTAAAAGTCAAAACCAAACATTAAAAGAAACAATAACCCGTTACCGTAGGATTATTAAAGACTCTCTGGAAGGCAAGTAGTATGGTTACAGGAATTACAATTCTTTGATCTTGATCTTTCTAAATGCGACTTTTCCGCCATATGCCTGAAGCCCAATACGACCTGAGGGGTTAGTTCCGAAGTTTTCACGATGGGCAAAACCGGATTTAGAGACCATTTTATCCCATTCTTTTCCCTTCACTGGGAAATCAAGTACGGTAGTGCCATTAAACTTCAAACTACCTCGGTTTTCATTCATATTGATTCTAAGAATGTATTCATTCCATTCACCGGCAGGTTTGGCTACGATCACTTTAGGAGCCATGACATTGAAAATCGAGCCGGCACGTTGGATATCACCTCGTTCTGAAATGTATTCCATCCAATTATCATCAAGTATCTGAATTTCGGGTCCGGTATCATATACATTTTCATATGCTGGTCCCTCCGTCACTTTCCAAAATAGGCCGGAATTACCTTTTTCAGAGATCATCCATTCCAGAGAAAGCTCGAAACTTTCATATTCCTTGTCGCTAATCAGGTCTGAAGGTCCGGTTCCTTCTTTAAGAGCCGGATCAAATACCATAACACCGGATTGAATGCTCCATCCGTCATAATTCTCTCCGGAGTTATAAACATGCCACCCATCAAAGTTTTCACCATTGGATAATTCAGTCCATCCGGCTTCCATATCTGAGCAGCTGGTTATTACAAGTAAAAGTAAAAATGAAAATAGTTGAATCGTTTTTCTCAACATGACTTTGGAATTAGATTGTAAGTCGAATATAGACAAGTCCGATGAAGCATGTTTTAATTCTATTAGTCATGGGTATGCAAATTTTTTCCTGTTCAAAGAAAAAGGAAGCAGGCGATGATTTCGACATAAGTGTACCTAGTCCTGGAGTAAAAAATGCAATCGCTTCAACCCGTATGGATTTCACTACAAAAGGAATAGGGCCGGTTGAATCTGTGACTCTGGAATCCGAATTAAATGACAACTGGGTGGCTGAAGGAAAATCAATTTTTGATACCAAATGCAACGCATGTCACCGGGTGGGTGAGAAACTCATTGGACCAGCCCCTGACGGTATTCTTGAAAGAAGGAGCCCTGAGTGGATAATGAACATGATTCTCAACCCAATGGAGATGGTTCAAAAAGATTCGCTGGCTCGTGATCTGTTTCTCGAATTCAATAGTTATCCGATGACACCAATGGGATTGACGGAGGACGATGCAAGAAAGGTTGTGGAGTATTTTCGGACGCTGTAGGGTATCAACTAAATCCGATATACAAGCCCGGTTCGAAAGTGGTATGAACCTGGTAAGAAGTCAAAGGACCATGTCTCGAACCCTCTTAACCTTTCCACAATAGCTGGGTTATCTCCGTAATATTTAAAGTATCGGATATCGGTTAAGGGTAACCTGGCATTGATTTCTACTCCCAGACGATTATTTATCATGTAATTCAATCGAGGTGAGATTGAAAATAAGATACCTGAATTAATCTCATAAGCTCTGAAATCTCCAGCATTCGGATTATAAAGTTTGCTATGGATATAGGTCAGTAAGCCGGGACTCATACCCATTATTAATTTTTCAGTTCCAAAGTCAAAATATTGAATCCGATCCATGCCAATTGCCAAAAAGTGGTCATTTACTTCGTTTGGAAGAACAGGCTGAATGACATCGTCGTGAGAAATTACCGTATTTCTTTGAGAGTAACTCAGTTCGACCTCAAACTCTTTTGTTTTTCCAATGGCTTTTCTATTTAGTGCTATTGAAACGCGATTGTAACCTAGATCATACACTCTTTTATCTGTCCTTGAGACGCCAAAGTTCCAATCGTATTCTACCCTTCCGGACTCGTAAAAGTCTAAATTGTGGAATAGTTTAAAGGAATAGTTATAGCTTGGTTTACTTTCCTGGCTAAACGCCTGGAATACAATTGGAACTAGTACTGAAAAGATAAGTCTCCTCATAAAGAGTTTTAAAACAATAACGTTATTTGCAAACTCTTTATTTTAGTGATACTTTGTAATGATTTCTGATTAGAAGAAAATTAAAAGTTTAATCCAAGGAATTCAGGGCATTTTCCGCCACATGCAAAGGACGTAACTCATCTTTCTTCTTGAAATTGTGACATTCCATTTTTATAAGGATATCCTTCAACGTTTTGATTGCTTTGATAATATGAGGACCCTTATTTAACATAACACAGTCCGCTTGAGCACTTTTTGCCGCGTCTGAAATCTCCGCTCGTGTCGCTTTGCCCTTTTTCGCCAGGGTTTCAAGCACCTGGGTGGCCCAGATTACAGGAATGTGCGCTGACTCGCATAACCAGAGGATCTGATTTTGAACTTCGGAAATCCGTTCAAATCCGATTTCCACAGCCAGATCTCCTCTTGCGATCATCACTCCGATTTTTTTTCGTTTCATACCTTCCAGTAGAATTAAAGGCAGATTTTCGAAAGCTCTTTGGTTTTCAATTTTGAAGACGATACCCAAATTTTTATTGTCTAGTTTATTTAACTCTTCATAGAGTATTCTGACGTCCTGTGGTTTTCGAACAAAGGAATAACCTACTATGTCAGCATATTTTGCGACAAAAGGTAATAGTTCAATATCCCCAGGGGTTAATGCAGGTAAATGTAGTCGTGTATCCGGCAGGTTAATTCCTTTATGGGCGGCGAGCTTGGTTTTATGTGCCTCAAGAATTTTCAGCTCCACATTCTCATGATTTTTACCCAAAACTTTGGCCTTGATCATACCGTCGTCAAAATACACAAGATGGTCCTTTTTAACGTCTTCAATAACTTGAGGTAATTGAATGGGTATTACTGCTTTTTCTAGTTGAATTCCCTTTTTATCAAATACGGACTCGGTTCCGGTGACTTTTCTTTTGGTTAATAGGATATGTTCTCCACTCTTTACATGGATTCTGTCCTGGGCCTTTTTTGACCCATTCTGTAAGGCTATATTTCCTGTTCTCAATTTAGGTCCTGCCAAATCCATGTAAATCTTTACTGGTGTTTTGAGCGCTTTTTGAACCTTTTGGATATTTTTTACCATCCTTTTCCACTGTTCCGGATTGCCATGACTGAGGTTGATGCGCGCAATCTCCATTCCAGCGTCGACCATTTCCCGAACTAGCTTTATGTTCTCAGCAGCCTCATCTGGCATGGTTACCATGATTTCGGTGAAATGCTCTTTCGATTTTTCGTTGAATAGTTTATTGGCATGGGTTCGCATTAGTTTTTTACTCCTCTTGTATCCTATAACCTCAATATTATGATCGGTGAAGGTCTTGTTTTGAAGAAGTCTTAAGAGCTTAATTACATTGTGGAGATTACTAAATACATAGCCTTCTGCACTCCGAATGGAAGAGATACCCAGGTCGGATAAGCTATCGTGAAATTTCCTTAGATCGTAACTTCTGAGAGTTAGGTATCGATATAGATTTTTTGCGCTTAAACGATACTTTTTATGTACTCCTGCTGAAATGGATTCAGCCTTTGGTTCGGACTCAATTATCCTATGATAAATGGCACTCAAATCATCATCTAATTGTCCGATTTTCATGATGTGAACTGCTTTGGAAGGGGGAGGAATTCTACTACTTAAATTTACTAAAATCGAGTGAGATTTCTTCCGTTTTGTTGATTGAATTGGGCTTATTTGTATATGCCGTTAGAGGTAGAGGAGGCCAAAAAAAAGCCGGCCTAATTTTGGCCGGCTAAGTTTGTCATAATCCCTAAATATTCGGTTGAGGGGTCATTCTCAGATAGGGTTTAATTTTCGTGTGCCCCTTGGGGAATTTCCCCGGTATCTCTTCGTCTGTAATGGCCGGTACAATAACAACATCTTCCCCGTGAACCCAGTCTGCAGGTGTTGCGACGCTGAAATCTGCAGTTAATTGCAAGGAGTCGATTACTCTCAGGATCTCAGCAAAGTTTCTACCTGTACTGGCAGGATATGTAATCATGGCTTTAATCTTCTTATCTGCTCCAATGAAGAATACAGATCTGACTGTCATGGTCGCAGAGTCTCCCGGGTGAATCATATCGTAAGCACTAGCGACCACTTGATCCGGGTCTGCAATTATTGGAAAATTGACCGTGCAGTTTTGAGTTTCATTAATATCTTTTATCCAACCCTGATGCGAAGCCAGGTCGTCCACACTTACGGCAAGTACCTTTGTGTTACGTTTCTCAAATTCGTCTTTCAGTTTAGCAGTTCTACCCAATTCTGTTGTACAAACAGGAGTGTAGTCGGCTGGGTGAGAGTATAAAACGCCCCAACTATCGCCAAGCCATTCGTGAAAATCAATTTTTCCTTCTGTTGTTTCAACTTGAAAATTTGGGGCTTCGTCCCCGATTCTTAATCCCATGCTTTTGTGTTTTAATGTATGATTAATTCCAACCTAAAGTTAGTACACCAATCTCATGATTTAAGGTGACCAATGTTACAATTTGGAAGGAATTTTACTTGATCCAGGAAAGGTGAAATTAAGGGCTCACCTATAGGTCCATGATATTTAGAGAATTGTTAATTCGATCCTGTTTAATTGGACCAATTAAGCTTGATCCTCTTCAGATTTTGCATTTCTCCCTCGGTCTATAATGACGCCAATGAGGAACCCTACCAACAACCCAATAAGTAATCCATTCCAAAGCTCTCCGTAGCTCCATCCAATGCCAGCCCCAATACCTGAACCCCAGGATAAACCCTGGTAGGTGAAGAAATTTTTGTTTTTCATTTGAATAAGAAACGTGTTTTTTCGCGAAAGGTTAGTAGTCAAAACCTTCAAAATAAAGGAACTCACTGATCAGTGAGTCTATACTTTTGTTGTAACAACTTTATTTGACCTGACTCATGATTGCTCTATCGAATATTCGATCACCCATAAAGAGTCTGATCCAAACATGGTTTGGCCAACTTGCCTATACGGTATCTGGTTTTTGGTTTTGCACTTCTGACATTTCATTCAATGAAATTTTTTTAAAAAACGTATGCTGGTCGTTGGGAAAACTATAGATTGAATGTATAACCAATCGATATGAAGATTAGAGACAGGTTCGATTATATAGTTGTTGGTGCTGGATCAGCAGGTTGTATCTTGGCAAATCGATTGTCGGCAAATCCGGATAATGAAGTCCTTTTAATAGAGGCGGGTCCGAAAGATTCCAATCCCCTTATTCGCATTCCCGGAGCTTATGTAAAACTCTTTAAGTCTGATGTTGACTGGCAGTTCTGGACTGAACCCCAGAAATACCTAGATAATCGCAGATTATATCTACCTAGAGGAAAAACGTTAGGAGGATCAAGCTCAACCAATGCCATGGCCTATGTAAGAGGTCATAAAAATGACTATAACCATTGGTCATCACTTGGGAACTCAGGATGGGATTATGATTCAGTTCTTAAGTATTTCCTTAAATCAGAGTACCATGAGCAGGTGGATCAGATGGATCCGGAGTACCACGGTCAGCAGGGCGAGCTGAACGTTACATTACCCCGTCACTATAAAACTCCTTTTGCAGATGCTTTCATTGAAGCAGGAAAGGCCATCGGACTGCCTTTTAATTCTGACTATAACGGTGCGCATCAGGAGGGGATCGGCCGGTTTCAATTTACCATTCGTAATGCCGCCAGACACAGTGCCGCCGATGCATTCTTACATCCGGTAGAAAAGCGAAAGAATCTAACCATACTTACGCATGCACAACTATGTAAGGTGAATGTTGAGGGCAAAACGACTACGGGTGTAGAACTCATTCATAAAAAGAAGCGGCACTTTTTTGGTGTTAATAAGGAGGTTATTCTCTCGGCAGGCGCTTTTGGTTCTCCTCAATTACTGATGTTATCTGGGATCGGAGATCGTGGTGATTTAGATCCCCATGGACTTACAGTGAAACATGACCTTCCCGGAGTTGGTAAGAATCTTCAGGATCATCTTTTTTTCCCGGTTTCTGCCACCTCCAATGTGAGAATGGGGCTCAATCACGGAGCTTCCATTATTGGACAATTAAAGGGTATTCTCAATTACTACATCTATGATAAAGGCCCGTTCACTATTGGCCCATTAGAGGCGGTTGCTTTCTTTAATACCGATGATTTTAAGAAAGACACAAATTGCCAGCTTCATTTTGCACCGATGCACATTGGTAGTAATCGTTCTCCAGACATCTATGATATAAAGACCTTCGTTTCACCTCAGGATGGATTTACTATTCTGCCTTCCTTACTTCAACCCAAAAGTAGAGGTACTATAAACCTGGCTAGTGCTAATCCATTGGACGCTCCTGTCGTTGATCCCAATTTCTTATCGGAGAATGAGGATCTGGAGTTGTTGATTAAAGGAGGAAAAATTGCTCTGGAGATACTAAACCAGGATGCGTTCAAGCCCTTTTTGGATAAAATGGTATTACCGGAGGAAGTTCCACAGTCCGACGACCAATGGGCCCGGCATATCAGAAGTATCTGTGAGACCATTTATCATCCCGTTGGTACCTGCAAAATGGGGAATGATGAAATGGCAGTTGTCGATGATCGGTTACGTGTGCATGGAATGGAAAAACTAAGAGTGGTTGATGCATCTGTTATGCCCACCATTTGTTCCGGAAATACCAATGCCCCAGTCTACATGATAGCTGAAAAAGGTGCAGATATGATACTGGAAGACAACTGATTATTGACAGGAAACGTCCACATATCTAGATTTGGACCTCTTCTTATGTGCGGGTTACTTCTTCACCTTTTTCCAGGTAGTTTCTTAAACCGACCATCGTTTTTTTAAGAAGCTTCTTCATCTGTCGTTCCATTATGTAGACCATAAAACCTGGAGATGTAGCAACAAAAACAATTAACTTAACTCGTGTTTTATCATTGGAAAGTTTATTCAGTTGATACCTGGCTTTCATTTCCCTAATCATCGGAAAGTTTGAATTGAAGATTGAAATATCAAAACTGCTACCGAGATCTGCGTTTGTAATTCTTTCCTGGACAAAGGTCTTTTCATCTAATTTGCATTGTCTTTCCGAATTTAATTTACCTTCCTTAAAAGCTCCTATGTATTCAGAATGCTTGCAAACTGGCATTCCAGCGGGAAACTTCACCGAAACGATCGAATAGTACTTCCCAAACCTGTTCTGTACTCGCCCTGATAATTGCTTCTAGTTGAATGGTCTTCATATTCCCTTCTTAAATGGTATATTCTTATCAGACGATTAGGAAGACGAGAAGATTGGTGGATTTAGGTCAAGAAGTTGGCTATTTGGCTCATATTTTCGTTAAGCCGTTCACCATAGACAATCCTGATAATCTGTGGCCATATGAAGGAGAAGGCCTAATCCCACAATTCTGGATTTCGGGAAAATGAAAAGGATGAAATAAAGGCCGATGGCCCAAATAGTATGTAATGGATGGAAACCAATGCTGCATCGATCAGGATCAAAGATCGGATCAGCTAGCAGATGATCGAGGTCCACGGCCATCGTTATCAGCATAATTAACCATGCCCTCTTCCAATTCGATCGAAAAAATAACCAGGCAATCAAACCGGGGAATAAAAGATGTAGGGAGTAATGGACTAGTGTTTGAAGTATTTCCAATTTTGGCTTATGTCAAGTTAGGATTTGACGCTTAATTATGGTCGAAAGTAGAAAATTCATATTACCTGTTGAAGATCTGAAACAACTTTTCTAAGTCCCATATCATAGAGCTTATCCAGAATGGAGTCTATCAGGTATCCGTATGTTTTAGTATATCCTGTGAATAATAAAGTAACTCTAACTTTTTCATCCTTTTGCCGAATCAACTTCCATTGGAGATTTACGTATTTTGGCGGTTCGTAGGTCAAATTTCTTTGATTTGCTGTGTCCAACTCAACAGTATACACCACTCCGTGGTCAACTTTTGTTAAGCGAGTCTTTAATATACCTTCCCGCTTGAATATGGAGTTCATGTCCAGAAGTATTCGGTAAATACCATTTTTATCAAGGGATTCTGAAAGCAGTTCAACTTCCTCGATGCTACCAATCCATCTTTTGTAGGCTTCAGGGTTGGAGATGAATTTCATGGTTTCGTCTATGGATTTATAGACCATTAGCTCAGCACGATAAGACTTTTGCTGGATGTTAGTATTTTCTCTAAGTAGCACCAGATCCCGTTCCTGTAAGAGAGTGTCGTATGAAACGGTATATTGAGAGAAAAGAGAATAGGGTAAAGTGACGTATAGTATAATCCCCCATATCAACTTTTTACCTGCCATCATCCCTACTGATTCAACGCATGAACCAGGGGGAAGTTCCCAATCTCAATTAGACGATTTCCTTTTCTTTTCCAATCGGTTCTTTGCTTACATAATCAGCTGGAAGCTGTTTCTTTAGGTCCTTGATGAAACGAGTAAAATCTACAGTTATGGTGTGTCTTGCGGAATCGACCTGTTTTATATGCGGGTGTGTGACTTCACGTTCACAAAGCTTTTCGATGTCAATGGGTCTTTGCCATTTTCCCGCAATTTCCCGCGCAGCTATTTTACTTTGTAACTCTGCTCCGGGCCAGATACAACCAAGTGGTTGGAACATTCCAACAAAGTATAGATTACTAATATTCGCATGAAACATTTTCAGGTATAAAGGGACAGGTCCCTCACTGTAATCAATGAATTTTTTGTCAAAAAATGGGTGAGATAAGATATAGCCAGTACATGCGATAATCGTATCAAAATCCTCGCTAACACCATCTTTAAAATACACCTTCTTGACATCGAATCGCTCAATGTCAACTCGTGGAATCACTTTTCCATGTCTTATTTTGTACAATAATTCATCGTTTATTGTAGGATGCGTGGCAGCGACCGCATGATCAGGTTCCTGGAGTCCGTATAGTGTATTGGGCCCATTTAGCAGACGAACAGTCATACCGGATAGGAAGTACTTAATTTTTGAGGGTAGGAAGGCGAGTCCTGATGCGAATACATCAGTTGGCTTGCCCATGATGAATTTTGGAACAATGCGATAACCTCTTCTCCAGCTAATGGCTGTTTTCTTGCTGACCCGACTCGTTTCAACGGCTACATCGCAGGCTGAATTTCCACCACCGATGACGAGTACTTTCTTATCCTTAAATGGCTCGGATTTCTTAAAGTGATGGGAGTGGAGAAATTCCCCGTCAAACGTGCCTGGGTAATCGGGGTACCTTGGTTCCCAATGGTGTCCATTACACACGACCAGATGTGTGAAAAGTTGTTTCTTACGTTTTCCTCCTGTTTCGATGGTCACCTCCCACTGTTCGTTTCCTGTAAGCTTACAGCTTCGAACTAACGTATCAAATTGGATGTGGCGGTAAAGATCGAACTTACGTGCGTACGCTTGAAAATAATTCCTTAACTCATCGTGTGACGGATAGTCAGAAACGTTCGGATCAAAATCATCGAAGGTGAAATCCTCATATTGAGAGAGTGTTTTGCTGCTAATGATATGAGTAGTTTCAAAAACACTGGAATGACTCTCGTCTTCACTATAAATCCAATTCCCTCCAACTTCATTATTTCGATCGTATAGGACCGTTTCAATCCCCTCGTCCAGAAGGTTTTTAAGAGCAGTAATTCCGGAAGGACCAGCTCCAATCACACATGCACGTACCATATCCACACTTTTATGAATCGTTCAAATTTAGAATTGATTAGCCAATACTTAGCTATCAGGTTTGAGGTAAAACAACCGTAGCATGCGTACCATTCCCATTTTCAGAGTGTAAGGAAATGCTACCACCGTGTTCCTGGATAATATTATAAGTAACAGATAGGCCTAAGCCGGTGCCTTTACCCGGATCTTTTGTAGTAAAGAATGGGTCAAAAACCGTCTTTAATTTTTCTTTAGGAATTCCGACTCCATCATCCTCTATCCTTATCCTAAATTCTTTGGCCAAAGATTCGGTTTTTATGATGATGGTACCCTGCTCCTCAATTGCGTCTATCGCATTTTGAAGTAGATTGATCATCACCTGTTGCATTCTTCTATGGTTAGCGCGGACAGAGTAACCCTTATACGTAAAATCCTTTTGGATATGAATTCGATCTTTGTACTCGTTTTGAAGAATGGTTAGTGAGTCCTCGATTGTTTGATGAAGATCGCAATTCTCAACCATCTGAGTATCTTGACGACTGTATGAAGTCAAACTGGTGACAATAGCCGTTGCCCTTTCCACTCCGTCATTTACACTTTTAATAGCCTTCTCTATATCTTCATTAGTTTCTGCACCGTTACTCTTTATGTAGTCTTCAAGCAGGCGAGTTCCTCCGAGGATGTAATTCAGGGGATTATTAATTTCATGCGCTACTCCTGCGGCAAGAATACCTAGGGAAGCCATTTTTTCTGATTGTACTAATTGATCCTGGGTAGACTTAAGTTGGCCTAAGGTTTTTTCCAAATCCATATTAGACTGGTTCAATTCCGCATTGGTGCTCTTCAATGTATTGTTCAGATTATTGGTTTCATCGTAGGCCTCCTGTAATTTTTGGGTTTTCTCGTTAACCGCTTTTTCCAACTTGATATTCTGCTCCCTTACCAATGTGAGATTCTCTAGCTGATATTCGTTCTTTTCCTTTTTCAATGTGTTTAATCGATCTCCCAGTGCCAAAGCAAAAAGAGTGGCCTCTCCTGCAAAACCGAAATATAGGATGTCTTGAGTCCGATCTCCCATAGATATTACACCATTATAAGCCGCTATGTATAGAAAAATGCAGCTGATGAGAAATCCCCAACCGAGCACATAAAATCGAGCATTCTTCACCTTTTTCACTCTCCATATGTAGAACCCACCAAAGAAGAGTGTCAGGTAGAAGTAAAAGAGAGTTATCTGGAAGATCTCCATCAGTATGTTGAAGCCTATCAGTCGAAAACCATTTGATATCGGTAAAAACAAAGAAAGTACTACCCAGCCTGCTATTACCATGTAGAGTAGCGGCTTCGAATGCCTGTGGATCTGAAGGTAGAAAATGGCAAACAGGGACATAAAGACATAAAAAATACTGTGCCATACGAAGAAGTTTTCCCATAACCATGTGTTATACCAAAGAGGATTTCCTGAATCAAGGGGAATAGCAAAACCAATAAAAGATAGGTAACCGAGATAGTACAGATAGATTGTGTCTCTTATAGAAATATAGATGAAGAGGTTATACAGAAACATGGCAAAAACTACCCCTAGAAAGCCCATGTAAATAACTAGATTGGGAAATCTCGCCAGTTCAATATCGTTTATTGTACCCAATTTCGGAGTGACACTCAATGGCATTCCGGATTTCAAACGGATGTAGTATGTTTTTGGCGTGTTGTCATCTGCTTCTGATAAGCGAAAAGAAAAATGCCGGGCCAAACGATTGGTATCACTCCGCCTGAGTGAACCGGCAAGTATCGGGGAAGAATACCTTCCGGAATCAGGGATGTAGAGGTCAATAAACCAACCAGAGAATTTTTCTCCAAATTCCAACCACATGTCTTCCCCGGATTGATTAACTGCCGAAAATTTGAACCAGTAGGTCACATTTTCAGTCGGGTTGTGCAAGTCTCGTCTTTTCTGTTGAAGGAATTGTTCCTGGTATTCTCCAGAAAGAATATCAGAGAAAACGAGTTCATTTGAGCGATCAATGTATAAGTAGCACTTATCACCGATGGTATTGATTCCATCTCCAGAGAATGAGATCAAGTTGCTTTGACCTTGCCCAATGAGTGAAAAAAGGAGTAGGACTCCCAGAAGTATGCTCTTTAGGTTCATTGAAGGTAAACTGTGAACTTACAATAATACCAAAAGAGTAAAACTATTAGACCAGTAGTTAGATGAATTGACTGGGACTGAGTTGTTTCGTAGTATTCGCGTACTGAATATTGTCTTTCCTTACTTTTGCCACCTATGTACAATGATCAGAGGGTAGTTGTTGTTTTGCCGGCGTACAATGCCTCATCAACTTTGAAAAGAACGTATGGGGAAATCCCGATGGATGTGGTTGATGAGGTAGTGCTGGTGGATGATGCCAGTCCGGATGATACCGTCAAAGTAGCTGAGGCGGTTGGAATAAAACATGTAATAAAGCATGAGGATAACCGGGGATATGGCGGTAACCAGAAGTCCTGTTACCAGAAAGCCCTGGACTTAAAGGCCGATATCGTGGTGATGCTACATCCCGATTATCAGTATACTCCAAAGCTAATTCTTGCCATGGTTTCCATTATTGGGAATGGACTGTATCCCGTAGTTTTTGGTTCCAGGATCCTTGGGAAAGGAGCGTTAAAGGGTGGCATGCCGGCATATAAGTATATTGCCAATAGGGGGTTGACATTGATTCAAAATCTGTTGCTTAACCAAAAGCTCTCTGAGTATCACACCGGTTATAGAGCCTATTCAAGAGAGGTCCTCGAATCAGTGAATTTTGATTCAAACTCCGACGATTTCATCTTCGACAACCAAATGATTGCACAGATTTTCGCAAAAGGGTTTGAGATAGGAGAAATTACATGTCCCACCAAATATTTTGAAGAAGCTTCCTCCATTAACCTCAGTCGGAGTATTACATATGGGTTTGGTGTTCTTAGAGTCTCCTTTCGCTATTTTTTACATAGGTTAGGGTGGAATTGGTCCCTGTTGCAGTAAGATGAATATTCTGGAAAAACCCTTCAACACAGGCTTTAAGTATCCGGAAGTTTTTCTTTTTCTACTGGCGTCCACCTATTTTCTCCCATTTTTAGGAGTCAATCACTTATTTGATTGGGACGAAATCAACTTCGCTGAATCAACCAGGGAGATGATGGTTACCGGTGATTACTTCCGAGTACGAGTGAACTTCCAACCGTTTTGGGAAAAACCACCATTGTTTTTCTGGCTTCAAGTCCTTGCCATGAAGGCATTTGGTATCAATGAATTTGCTGCCAGGTTACCCAATGCTATTTGTGGAATCGTTACGCTTTTGGTCTTTTTTCGAATAGGTAGAAGATTGATCGGTCAATCATTCGGAATGTTGTGGGCTGTTTTGTACACGGCTTCTTTGCTGCCTCATCTCTATTTCAAATCGGGAATCATAGATCCAATATTCAATTTGTTCATTTTCCTGGGTCTTTATTACCTAATCCTTTTGATTGAAGAGGAGGGGGAAGGAAGTATTCGAAAGTCTGTTCTGGCAGGTTTTTTCACTGGACTAGCCGTATTGACCAAAGGCCCGGTGGGTCTTTTGATCGTACTTCTGACTTTCATGACCTATTGGGCATTCAGAAGGTTCAAGAAGGTAGCCTCTTTTCAAAGTGTTCTAATCTATGCACTTACTGTATTTGTCGTTTCATCTGCATGGTTTGGATATGAGACCGTAAAAAATGGCCCCTGGTTTTTGTTGGAATTCGTCCAATATCAAATCGATCTTTTTAGCCAACCAGTTGCCGGCCACAAGCAACCCTTTTACTATCATTTTGTGGTAGTATTGTTCGGATGCTTTCCAATGTCAGTATTCGCTATTCGGAATTTATGGAAAAGCGAATTAGACACCCAGATCCGATATAATTTCTCCGGGTGGATGAGATATCTTTTTTGGGTAGTTATGATTCTTTTCACCGTAGTGACAACCAAAATCGTCCACTACTCCAGCATGGCATACATACCGCTTTCTTTTCTGGCTGCCTATCAGGTTCAAGATTGGATCCAAAAAGAAGTAGCTCCGCCTAAATGGCAGCTGATCTTTAACCTGGTGGTGGGTTTAGTGGTTGGTCTTATTATAACCGCAATTCCTGTTCTAATGATTACCAAGGAAAAGTGGATTTCGATGATATCCGATAAAATGACCGTAGCTAGCCTGGATCAAGAGGTAAAGCTAAACGGCTGGGAATGGATGATTGGATTGATTTTCATCTTAAGCGTACTGGAGGGATATCGTCTTTTTTCTCAGGGTAAACATCGTGTGGGTATTATGCTTTCCTCTATCTCCCTCGGAGTATGTCTTATGGTATTCAGTCTATTCATCTTACCTGGAATTGAGCAGTATTCGCAGGGGCCTGCAATTGCCTTTTATAAAGAACTTCAAGGAAAAGATGTTTATATACATACCTATCGTTTCAAATCCTACGCGGATTACTTTTATAGCCGGAAGACACCAGTAAGGGAAGAAGCACTGTCCGGTGCATGGTTAATGTCTGGACCAATAGATAAACCCGTTTACGTGGTGTGTAAAGTCCGCCGAATGCATCGAATGGAAGAATTTCCCGACTTCGACCTTCTATACCAGGAAGGTGGTTTCGCTTTCTACCTACGAAATCCGTAAGAGATTATTTTTTCTCTTCCTCTTCTGATATTTCATCTTCACGTTTATCCACCCACTCAACTGTAGTCTTGTGGTTGTCGTATCGATAGAAATTAGGTAGTATCGCTCCACTCAGTCCAACACCAATGGAGGCTAACATCAAAAACATAATCAGGACAAATTGCCTGAGAATTTTAATAAATACTTTCATGAATTGATTGCTTTTAAAACCAGCAATTCGCCGGCTGTATTGAATGGATAGCTGGTACTTAACCGATGACTATCCTGACGTGATCGCAATCATCAGGTATTGTCTTTGTCAATAGAATTCGACAAAGGCTTTCAGAGGTAATATTAGGCCCCGAATGTTTCTGAAAGGTAAGATCTACTAATGCGTTTCGGGCTAAAACTTGAAGGTAAGAGAAGCTTTGAGTAGATGCATTACGGTAATAGTCGGTCCATGGAATCCAATCGCTGGTAGATTGGTTGTTGATTTCAACTGTTTTGGATACCCACTCCGTTTTTGTTGTTGTTCTCCCAGTACTTTCAGATGCGGTAGCAGGGTACAATCCCAGAATTGAGATTCCAATTACAAAGGAGAATAGCGCTCGTAGTAAATGACCGTATATGTGAAGAATACTATTCAAGTTTTAATTTGACTACCAGGAGATTATAACGGCGGTTTTGGGCTTTTGTTCAGTTCTCAGTTTCGATTTTACCATCCTGCCATGGGCCTCCGGGTAAATACATTTTCATTCCTGTATTCTTTTCAACATCTACCAGTTTATTTCTGAGTTCGATACTTCTTATTCCCAGCATGGAGCGATTGGTATTTGCTACCTCTCTTTCATTAGAACTCTGAATGGCACCAACAAAACCGTAAGATGTTTTTTCATGTTGGTTTGAGACGGCCGTTCTCCAGTCCTGAATCAAAGTAAATTCAAAAGGTGAGATCTCCCCTGACTTGAACGCTTCTTTAAGATAGGGGAGAGCGATATCGAAAAGTGTATCCTTTTGATTGTATTCTGCCGTGATAGAATTGTGGTGGCTAAGGATGGTTGAGGCAAAATAGTTATTCCCAATTAGCTTTTCTCCGGGATATCCACTGACCTTTAAAAGTTCAATGAGATTCAGAAGTTGCTGATTGCTGTGTGGGCCGAACTTCTTCTCCCCATATCGCTCCTGGGCTTTATCTCCAATTCGGAACAAAGCTTTGAGGGCCATTTTCTGGTCTTTCTTATACAGCGTATGAACTTTATTCAGCAGATCCTGATCTAAACGATCCGAATGATGCTTTCTCAAAGAGTCGTATTGGGCTTCAAGTAATAACCATAATTCTTCGCCCATAATCTCTTCGATATTTGAAAGCCTTTTTACCTTTTTAAGCTCCCAACCGTGCTTTACTCCTTCCGATACAAATCGATGGGTCATATTTGAATCACCAGCATAGGCACTGACCTGGGTAGCTAGCATGCAATCACGAAGGAACACAAACTCGAAAGTCTCAAATAAGGAATCAAAGCCGGCTATCGCTTTTGAGTACTGCTTATCAACGATCCATTGTTCAAATCTGGTGATCTGTTGATGATATTCACGATAATCCGACTGACCTCTTGTTTGCTGAATAGTTAGCAGAAGAAACAGAAAGACCAGGAACCTCATGGGTGCACCTGTGAAATCAATCTCTAAAATGATCGGTAATCTCCGTCAAGAAATGCATTTGCCTTGTCTTCAGCAAACTGAGCCGATTGACTGTCCCAGTTCAACACTTCATCCGGGAATCTACCGGCAATCACACCCAATAGGATGGTCTCCGTCAGTCTCGATGCATAGGAGAAGGGAGCACTGCATGTTGTCTTTTCCATGACGGTGTCAATAAACTGATGATAGTGTTTGTTACTCTCCGAGTTGTAATCTTTGGTCGGACCTCCTAACTCATCCTTATACTTGTCGATTTCGGTAGTTAGGTCTTCGTATTTACCATCGACAATAAGACGGGGGAGTTGCATGAAATGAGGAAGCAATAATTTCCCTTTCTCGCCCATAAACATTGCTCCTTGTTCAGGAAGTTTATTATCCGGTAAGGATAAATCTTCATGAGGTGCTGGGGCTTTCATTCCATCATACCAAATCCATTTAAGTGTATCAGCGGTATACGGTGTGCCTGGGAAAGTATACGTCACCGTATTGTTCTCGGGAAAGGAAAAGCCATTGGGTTCACGACAGCTGGTTACAATGGTATTTGGTACGTCAAGCTGCAACGCGTTGTAAGGTGTATCGAATATATGAACTCCCATATCTCCAAGTGTTCCGCAGCCATAGTCCACCAATTTTCTCCAGTTTCCTGGATGATAAACGTCTTTCTTGTAAGGACGCTCGTTAGCTGTCCCTAACCATAGATTCCAATCCAGGTAATCGGGAATCGGATCACTACCTTCGGGTGCCATCCCGTCGTATCCCCAGTTTTTGGGAGACCATGCATGCACAGTATGAACCTTTCCTATGATTCCGGATTGAATAAGCAAAGTAGCCAGCTGGTAATCGTAGAATGAGTGTACCTGAATACCCATTTGGGTTATTAGATCATTGTCTTTGGCCAATTGGGCCATTTTTCTTGATTCGGTAACGTGGTGTGTAAGGGGTTTCTGACAGTATACTGGTTTACCCATTTCCATGGCCATTACAGAGGCCGGGGCATGTGTATGATCGGGAGTTGAAACAATTACTGCATCGATTTCATTACTCATCGACTCCAATAATACCCGGTAATCCCTGAAAGTTTTTGCTTTGGGGTGCCTTTTGTTTGCGGTCTTAAGGTTTCTACTATCGACATCACAAAGAGCAGTCACCTCCACCATTGGATGAGATGAAATTGCTTTTAAATCCTCGAAACCCATATTTCCAACTCCAATATGGGCAGTTCGGATTTTTGGATCCTGCAGGAATGCCCAGGATGAGGAGGGTAGGAATGAGATTGATGCAAGTGCGGCGGATCCTTTGATAAATCCCCTACGGTTAATTGCTGATTTTTTGATATTCTCTGGCATATGTTTATTCATTTATTTGGAATAGAGATCAGTCCATTTTAGTAATGGAGATATTTCTCCAGGCGACTTTGATTCCACCACCGTCATGGATTTGGAGTGCAATACTTCCGGTTGCTTTTCCAATTTTTTCATCCTTTAATGTGATCATTTCCTCTCCATTCAGCCAGGTAGTTACTACGTCGTCTACTACCCTAATCTTCATCTCATTCCATTCACCGAATTTAAGCGCCTTGTCTTTTTTACCGGGAGGTTTAATTAACCAACCCCGACCGTAAGATTCATATATTCCTCCTGTATTCGATCCGGGTGGAGCCACCTCCGCTTGCCAACCTGTGATCTTTGTCCCTTCGATTGAGGATCGGAAAAATACCCCACTATTACCATCTGCACTTTGTTTAAACTCAAGTGTCAGTTCGAAATTTTTGAATATTTCCTCTGTTCCAAGATAACCGTAGCCCTTATCCGGACCACTTTCGCAGATTAGTAATCCGTCTTCAACGTACCATTTTTCTGTTCCGTAGATTTTCCAACCTGTCAGATCCTCACCGTTGAATAGGGACATAGGCTGGCCAAAAACGTGGTTAACGCCAAGTATTGAGCAAAGAAGAATTGAAAAAAAAGCAGACTTCATAGTTTTCTTATTTTGATGTTTTTGTACCATATGAAACTACCGTGGTCCTGTATGCCGATTAAACCTGTTTTTGCCAACCCATAATCAGGATAATCATCCCATTTACCAGAATTTCTTCGTTCATACCAATCGACAGACCATGGTACAAATGATAATAGCTTTTCTCCGTTTAGCCAGTATTCGGCTCTTTCCTCTGTAAAGTATATTTTGGAGGTATTCCACTCACCGGCAGGTTTTACATTTTTGGTACCAGGTTCCGGAATGTGCATCGCATAATCAGCTCCAACCATTTGCCATTCTTCCAGGGGATCAGGAAATCCCAGATCATCTAAAACCTGGTATTCGGGAGCCGTTTCATATGGAGCTTTGTATTGCTCACCTTCCACCACATGATAGAAAACGCCACTGTTTCCACCTTCACTGATTTTCCATTCAAAAACCAATTCAAAATTATCGAACTGTTCCAGTCCATAGACAATATCGCCTCCTACGTCGCCACCAGTTCCAAGTGATTTGAGTGATTCTTCCTCAATGATCCAATTGGAGGGAAGAACATCTGAATTGAATCCTCTCCAACCATCAAGAGAACTTCCGTCGAAGAGAATGGTCCACTCTCTTGGTGGTTGATCTTCGATAATGGGTCTTTCATTGTCATTGTCTTTTTGATCATCCGGACCACATGCTGAAATCAGGATTATGCCGACGGCTAAGGTGAATATTTGCTTCACTGTATGGGTCATTTTTGAACGTTAATCAGATTTTATTTTTCCCTCCAAATTAAACATAAATTGCTAAGGAGCCAGCGAACATTAATGCGGTAGAAGGTGTTGTACTTTCATATACTGCAAAGTGATAAATCATTTATAAAATAAATATTGATTTATACGATATCTATTTGATAAATATCACCAAAATATCAACTTTGAACCTACATCTTCAAACATCAAATAACTTACAACATGGGAAATAACGGACACATGAATGGCGATCCAAGCCAATGCCCTTTTATGAATGGCAGTTTAAATCGTGCAGCAGGCGGTGGAACTTCCAACAGAGATTGGTGGCCAAACGCATTAAACGTGAACATACTTCGACAGCACTCCAATCTGTCAGATCCGATGGATGAATCTTTCAACTATGCAGAAGAATTCAAATCTTTGGATTTAAAAGCAGTCAAAAAAGACCTTTACGATCTTATGACCGATTCGCAGGAATGGTGGCCGGCTGATTTTGGTCATTATGGTCCATTTTTCATTCGTATGGCTTGGCATAGTGCCGGTACTTATAGAATTGCGGATGGAAGAGGGGGAGGTGCCTCTGGTACTCAACGTTTTGCTCCCTTAAACAGTTGGCCGGACAACACAAACCTTGATAAAGCAAGACTGCTTTTATGGCCAATCAAGCAGAAATATGGAAGGAAGCTTTCATGGGCCGACTTAATGATCCTAGCTGGTAATTGTGCACTTGAATCCATGGGTTTTGAGACCTATGGTTTCGCGGGTGGTAGAGAAGATGTTTGGGAGCCGGAAGAAGATATTTATTGGGGCCCTGAGACCGAATGGCTAGGTGACAAGCGATACGAAGGAGATCGTGAACTCGAAAATCCACTAGGTGCTGTGCAAATGGGTCTGATCTATGTTAACCCAGAAGGACCTAACGGAAACCCTGATCCGGTTGCAGCTGCTCATGACATCAGGGAAACATTTGGAAGAATGGCAATGAATGATGAAGAAACGGTCGCTCTAATTGCAGGAGGTCATAGTTTCGGCAAAACCCACGGTGCAGCACCGGATTCTGAAAACCTGGAGAGAGAGCCTGCTGGAGCATCTATTGAAATGCAGGGCCTTGGATGGAAAAACAACTTTGGAACTGGTGTTGGGAACGACACAATAACCAGTGGTCTCGAAGGAATCTGGACCACTACTCCAACCAAATGGAGTAATAATTATTTCGAAAATCTATTCGGTTATGATTGGGAGTTGACCAAAAGCCCTGCGGGTGCTAATCAATGGATTCCAAAAGATGGAGCCGGAGCAGGAACTGTTCCTGATCCACACGATCCTTCAAAATCTCATGTTCCTACGATGCTCACCACGGATTTATCCATGCGATTTGATCCTGAGTATGAGAAGATTTCAAGAAGATTCTACGAGAATCCTGATCAGTTTGCGGACGCATTTGCTCGAGCATGGTTCAAGCTTACTCATAGAGACATGGGACCAAAATCAAGGTACCTGGGATCAGAGGTGCCCGCCGAAGATTTAATCTGGCAAGATCCGGTTCCTGCAGTTGATCATGCATTGGTTAACGATAATGATGTCAAGGATCTAAAAGCTAACATCCTTGCTTCTGGATTGACGGTAAGTGAATTGGTTAGTGCAGCATGGGCTTCGGCATCTACATTCCGTGGTTCAGATAAGAGAGGTGGAGCTAATGGAGGACGTGTGCGTCTTGCACCTCAGAAAGATTGGGATGTAAATAATCCGGCTGAATTGAATAAGGTTTTGGATACGCTATCCAGTATTCAGGAAGAGTTCAATAGCAATGCAGGAGGTGGTAAGAAAGTGTCTATCGCAGATTTGATAGTGCTTGCTGGTTGTGCGGGTGTAGAGCAGGCCGCAAAAAACGCGGGTCATGATATTACTGTTCCTTTCACTCCTGGAAGAACAGATGCTACAGCGGAACAAACAGATGTTGATAGCTTCAACGTATTATACCCATTTGCTGATGGATTCAGAAATTACCTGAGAGAAAACTATCCGGTATCTGCGGAAGAGTTATTAATCGATAAGGCTCAGCTCATGACTTTAACTGCACCTGAAATGACAGTTTTACTAGGTGGAATGCGAGTCTTGAATACGAATTTCGACCGATCAAGTCACGGGGTATTTACCGATAAGGCTGAATCTCTTACCAACGATTTCTTTGTAAATCTGCTTGATATCGGCACATCCTGGAGTTCAGCATCGGGTGACGATAGCGTTTTCGAAGGACGAGACAGAAAAACAGGTGATGTGAAATGGACAGGAACTCGTGTAGACTTAATCTTTGGCTCTAATTCCGAGCTGAGAGCAATAGCCGAAGTCTATGGCTGTGGCGATTCGCAAGAGAAGTTTCTGAAAGACTTCGTAGCTGCCTGGGACAAGGTTATGAACCTTGACAGATTTGATCTGAATTGATCCACAATCGAATGATTTGATGATAAAGGTGACTCATTAGAGTCACCTTTATTTATTTCACGGCTTTATTGTAGATAACAGGCATCTGATATTTCCATTGATTCCACAAACGATCATTTGATAGCAAGTCCGCCATGAAATGGGCCACATTGATTCTACTGGTTTTACCGGCATTGAAAATTGGATCTCTGGTTTGAGATGGATGAACGCTATACGGTGTAACAAGCTCTTTATCTACTAATGAGTCGGGCCTAACAGCGACCCATTCCATATAAGTTTGATTTGGGCTGACCTCTGTTCGAAGGTAATCAGCAGCTTTTTCATTGTCCGCTTGAGGTGGCAGTAGCCATCGGAGTAATTGAACGACTATTCGATGACTCAATGATACTTTTTCATTCAAGTTGCCATTACGGTTACCAGCTGTATTCATCAGTACCAGTTTCATTGGGTTGGAAGGTTTATTTGTGAGAACCGCTTGATGAATTTTTTGGATAGACTCAGTTACCAATTTCTTGGGGTCTCCGAAGATTCCTTTAAAGGTCAAATTGTGTCCCAGGCAGCTGGCTATCCCATCGCAATCTGAAATGATTGATTTCATTTTCCCCGCTTCAATCTCCAGGATACTTGCGACGATAAGACTAATTCCTGAATGAGATTCCCATTGTGGTGGGAGGTTTGCAGTGGATCGAACAATAATTTTCACCTGATGTCCTATCTGGACCAACTGATTTACCAATTGTTGGCCGGTGGCGCCACTTGCGCCTATTACAAGGACTTTCATAATCAGGGTTTTATGTATTAAAGATAATTAATCTTATCCCTTGTATTTTTACATCAACGACCTGACAATGAAAGCATCGATAATTCCAATCCTTCTTTTAATCTTATCGCTCAGTTCTTGCGAGCAAGGAAGCAAGGATACTACTGATACTAGTGCCGAAACTATAACTCAGGAAGTCTTGGACTGGAATTTAATCGCTGATGTATTAATGAGCAGAATGTCATTAATGCCTGGGGAACAAGTTCTTTTGGTAGCTTCACCAGGTCGATTCAATGAACTTGTAATGGTATTGTCGGAACGCTTCGAACAATCAGGAGCAAAATATCTAGGAACCCTTAGTGTAACGGATGAACAGCCCGAGGCATGGTCTTCAGAATTCACTCGACAAATTCAAGACCTATCTGCAGATGACATGAAGGAGGCATTGAAGGTGGTTGACCTGGGAATCATGATGCCTGGACCTACTCCCATGGATCTAGCTTATGGATTGATACAGGATAACTTGAACGAGGGTATTGGCCGAACCATTCACTTTCATTGGGCCGGAGCTTATGACCTGAATGGCAACCTTATGGAAAATGATGAAAAAGTCGATTTAGCCTATCAGACATCCTTGATAGATACGGATTATGAGGCCCTTTCAGGAAAACAACTAAATTTTGAGACCATGCTCCGAACCAAACAGGTTCGGGTAACTACCCCGGCTGGAACGGATATAAGCTTCAATGTTGAGGATCGACCGGTAACCAGACAAGATGGAGATGCTTCAGCTACTAGAGCTGAATTGGCAGAAAATCTGATTGACAGAGAAGTAGAACTTCCAGCTGGAGCCATCAGGGTAGCACCGATTGAAGCAACAGTAAATGGTTCCATCGCATTCCCGGATGGGATGTGGAATGGGCAACCCGTTGAAGGGTTGGTGATGGAATTCAAGGAAGGAAAGCTTGTTTCTTTCAAGACAACCTCTGGAGAACAAGCAGTTCGGGCAGAATTAGATGAAGCCGGAGAGGCTGGTCGATCGTTTAGGGAGTTTGCGCTTGGATTTAACCCTACCTTGGAGATTCCCGATCAAAATCCATGGATACCCTACTATGGATATGGAGCAGGTGTAGTGCGATTGTCATTGGGAGACAATACGGAGCTTGGGGGCCAGGTGACAGGAGGGTATGTTCGTTGGAATTTCTTTCCGGATGCCACCGTGATTGTCGGTGATGAGATTTGGGTTGAAAACGGTAAGATGATTAAATAAATGTTACCAGATGTAAGGCAATGCAACAATTGAATTCCATTTCATAAACCTCGACGAGGAAATTATGAGCTTTAAACAACAAATGACCCAAGGCATACCAAGTAATCTGCCGCAACCCAATGAATACGATCACAACGTCAATCATGCGCCAAAAAGAAAGGACATTCTCACATCAGAGGAGAAAAAGCTCGCATTGAGAAATGCTCTGAGGTATTTCCCCAGCTCCTGGCATAAGGAATTGGCCAGGGAGTTTCTGGAGGAGTTGAACAACTACGGTCGAATATATATGTACCGGTTTAAACCGGACTATCCCATGTTTGCGCGACCTATTTCCGAGTACCCGGCAAAATCTCAGAAAGCGGCGGCTATTATGCTGATGATTCAGAATAACCTCGATCCAGCTGTAGCGCAGCATCCGGAGGAGCTTATCACCTATGGAGGTAACGGAGCAGTTTTCCAGAACTGGGCTCAGTATCTTCTGACCATGAAATACCTTTCGGAAATGACAGACCAACAGACATTACATATGTACAGTGGTCATCCAATGGGATTATTTCCATCGAGTGAAGATGCCCCTCGAGTAGTGGTTACAAACGGAATGATGGTCCCAAATTATTCATCACCTGATGACTGGGAACGGTATAATGCTTTAGGTGTAACCCAGTACGGTCAAATGACAGCTGGTTCTTACATGTATATTGGTCCACAGGGAATTGTACATGGTACGACCATCACTGTGATGAATGCTTTTAGAAAAATCCTGAAGAAAGGGGAGTCATCCAGGGGTAAGATCTTCCTGACTGCTGGACTTGGTGGCATGAGCGGTGCACAACCGAAAGCGGGAAATATTGCCAGCTGCGTTACGGTATGCGCAGAAGTAAATCCCAAGGCCGCTAAAAAGCGATTTGATCAAGGATGGGTTGATGTTATTCTTCATGATATGGACGAACTGGTAAGTCGTGTTCGAAAGGCCAGTCAATTAGATGAAGTAGTTTCGATTGCCTTTGTGGGCAATATCGTTGATGTGTGGGAACGTTTTGCGAAGGAGGAGATCTTCATCCATGTCGGTTCCGACCAGACTTCGCTACATATCCCATGGACTGGTGGATATTACCCGGTGGGATTGTCATATGAGGAGTCCAATAAACTGATTAGGGACAACCCCGAGTTATTCAAGAAAAAGGTTCAGGAGAGCCTACGCAGACATGCTGCTGCGATTAATGTTCATACTGATAAGGGTACCTACTTTTTTGACTATGGGAATGCATTTCTTCTGGAAGCTTCAAGAGCTGGTGCCGATGTGTTCGCTGAAAATGGGATTGATTTCAAATATCCTTCGTACGTTCAGGATATCCTTGGGCCGATGTGTTTTGATTATGGTTTCGGGCCATTCAGGTGGGTTTGTACCTCAGGCAATCCTGAAGATCTGGATAAAACAGATGAAATTGCTCGACAGGTCATGGCTCAAATCATGGAATCAGCACCGGAAGAGATCAGTCAGCAGATGCAGGACAATATTACCTGGATTGAAAATGCGAAACAGAACCAATTAGTGGTCGGATCGCAGGCGAGAATTCTTTACGCTGATGCCGAAGGTAGAATCAAAATAGCAGAGGCATTCAATGGGGCTATTGCTAAAGGAGAGATTGGCCCGGTGGTTCTCGGTCGAGATCATCATGATGTTAGTGGTACGGACTCTCCTTTTCGTGAGACATCCAATATTTATGATGGAAGCAGATTCACTGCCGATATGGCTATTCATAACGTAATTGGTGATGGTTTTCGTGGTGCTTCTTGGGTGTCTATACATAATGGTGGTGGTGTTGGTTGGGGGGAAGTGATGAATGGTGGTTTTGGTATGCTACTTGATGGGTCGAAAGAGGCTGATACTCGCTTGAGAAGAATGCTCTTTTTTGATGTTAATAATGGAATTGCACGTCGAAGCTGGGCAAGGAATAAAGAAGCTCGTTTCGCTATTGAGCGTGAGATGAAAAGATCCCCGGATTTGAACGTTACCTTACCCAGTTTTGTGGACGACCACATCATAGATAACCTGTTACAATGAAAACGCTGATCAGGAATATTAGGTCTTTATTGCAGGTAAGAGATCGATCAATGTCATTTGTTGCCGGATCTGAAATGTCTCAATTGCCTGCTATTAATCATGCTTTTCTGCTCATTAATAACGGGCTCATCGAAAGTTTTGGGCAAATGGACCACTGTCCCAAGGAAGGATTTGATTCTACACTTGATGCTTCAAATCGTTTTGTTCTACCGACCTGGTGTGATTCACATACTCACATCGTATATGCCGGTAACAGGGAAAACGAGTTCGTTGATAGAATCAAAGGATTAACCTATGCTCAAATTGCTGAGAAAGGAGGAGGTATTCTGAATTCCGCAAAAGTGCTACAAAAAGTTTCAGAGGATGATCTTTATGAACAAAGTTGCATACGCGTAGAAGAGGTCATCAGTTTAGGAACCGGGGCGGTAGAAATAAAGTCTGGATATGGACTTACACCGGAAGCAGAGCTAAAAATGTTGCGCGTTATCAAGCGCCTCCAAGAAACCTATTCGATCCCAGTAAAGGCAACCTTTCTAGCGGCTCACGCCTTGCCGACGCAGTTTGTGAATAATCGTGAAGATTACATCAAAAAGGTAATTGAAGACCTGCTGCCAAGAGTTGAAGAAGAAGAACTGGCCGATTATATCGATGTTTTTTGTGAAACTGGCTATTTCACGGTGAAAGAAATGGAGTTGATCCTTTCAGCCGGACGGAAAGCTGGTTTGGTTCCCAAAGTTCATGTTAACCAATTCTCAGCAATAGGAGGAGTTCAGGCAGCTGTTCATCTTGAAGCTTTATCAGTGGATCATCTTGAAGTACTAGACGAGGAGGACATTGACGCACTTCAAGGATCAATGACAATGCCTGTTGCTTTACCAGGATGTTCTTATTTTCTTGGCATTCCATACACCCCGGCGAGGAAACTAATTGATGCAGGACTTCCTGTAGCCCTGGCTACCGATTATAATCCAGGTTCTGCCCCATCAGGAAATATGCATTTTACGGTATCTGCAGGTTGTATCAAGATGAAAATGATGCCAGAGGAGGCAATCAATGCGGCTACATTAAACGGTGCCTATGCGATGGGTTTGGAAAATGAAGTGGGTTCCATTTCAATAGGGAAAAGAGCTAATCTAATTATTACAAAACCCCTGAACTCATACACAATGATCCCATATTCATTTGGATCAGGTTATATTGAAAAAGTACTGATCAATGGTCAGGAAGTAACCTATTAAAACATGGAGCAACCGTATTACAGTCCACCCAATAGGTCCATCTGGAAGGGAAGAAGCACAGATATTCCAAAAGAGTATTGGTACCAGTCGGTAATTTTCTCGGACTTAAATGCGGAAATACAGCCAAATACGGTGGCTCTGTTGGGATATGCTTGCGACGAAGGAGTTAGAAGAAATCAAGGAAGGGTCGGAGCAAAGGAAGGACCAAGTGCAATTCGCCAGCAACTAGCTCGACAGTCTTATCATCACAAGACTATAAATGTGGTTGATTACGGAGATATAAACTGTGTTGAACAAGACTTGGAACGTTGTCAATCTGATCTGGCGGAGGCCGTCTCCAGACTACTGAAATCAGGTTTATTCCCAATTGTTTTAGGAGGAGGACATGATGCTGCATATGGACACTACAATGGAATTCGGAAGGTAAAAAAGGGTAAGGTTGGTGTACTTAACCTGGATGCCCATTTCGACCTGAGGCCTCTGAGGGAATTACCGAACTCGGGGACACCATTCTATCAAATCCTTCATAGCGATGATGAAAGGGTAAGTTACTTCGTGCTTGGCATTCAACGGCAGTCCAATACTAAAGAGTTATTTGGTATCGCAGAACAACTTAATGTTGCATATATCGAAAACCGTCATTGTCATCTAGGGAATATCGATCCTATAGTTGAGCAGGTGAAGGCTTTTATTGGAAGTGTTGATCATCTCTACCTTACCATTGATTTGGATGGCTTTTCTTCTGCCTTTGCTCCAGGTGTAAGTGCTCCTTCTCCACTAGGATTTGAACCAATGTTTGTTTTTCAGTTACTTCCCGAGATCTTCAATTCCGGAAAGGTAGTTTCATGCGACATTGTGGAACTTAATCCAATTTACGACAGGGACCATAGTTCCACTAAGCTGGCAGCAAGTTTGGTTGATAACGTTGTTGGATACGTCAATCCGTAAGATCCTTTTCAAGGAATTTAGATCCTGCAATAGGATTATGTCGGTAAGCCTCTATGGGATAAAAACCAGAATGAATGTATAGTGCAATTGCTGCTTCCATTGACGGTAGTGTATCTAGTCGCATTCTTCCATAGCCTAATTTTTTTGCTATCTGTATTGACTTTTCAAGCATCCGACCACCTACACCTTTACCCCGAAATTCTGATTTTATATACATTCTTTTCAATTCACAAGTTGAATGATCAAATTGTCTGATTCCAAAGCAACCAATCGCTTCATTATCTTCTGATTGAACAATCACCAGTGATCCTGTTGGCTCTGAATACTGTTTTTCCAACGAATTAAGCTCTTCTGAAAAGTTCTGGAATGCCAAATCAACATCCAATTCCTCAGCATATTCACGAAATAATTCTCCACCAATTTCAAAATCTGTTGGGGACAAAGCTTTTCTAAATGTTAGCACCATAATAGATTTACTTTTCGGGATCTGCAGTCAAGAGCTCAGTATACGAATAAAGACAAACACAAGAAAAGCTCAAAACCAATGAAGTCCATTCAAAGTCTATTCTTATGTGTGTATTGCTTGTCGCTTTTCGGACAGGAAAGCTTCAATACTACCGATCTGACCATGCTAGTTCAACAGAAGAACTGGAATATTATGATGTCGTCAAAATACAGAAACATAGAGGGTAATCCTTATATGCATAAGGACTTTAGAGACGGAGAGATCTATTTTAACAACAGTGAGAATATCCTCTACCTACCTCTAAGACTGGATATTTACCGAGATCAATTAGAATTTCTTTACACCAACGTGGCCAGGACTTTTGAAGATCCTTCAATCTTCGATCGGGTTATCATTGGAGAAGATGTATTAATCTATGTCGAAAGTCCGAATCCAAAAATAGATGGCTTTGTAAAACTTTGGAATAACGAGTTTCCTGCGCTGGTCACAAAAATGCACTCGGTTTTTCTGGAGAGGGAAGATGCGATGCCTTTCGACAATGAAAAGCCCGCGCGTTTCCAAAGAGCCAATGATCGACACTTCCTATTGACTGAGAAAGGCAAAATTCAGAAAATTAAGTCTATCAAGAAGTTAATCGCTCTTTTAGGAGATAAAGAAGACGAGCTAACAAGATATGCTAAGGAAAGAAAGATCTCGGCCGTTGATGTGGAAGAAATGGTTCAGTTAGTTGAATATTTCCACAGTATCAAATAGCTATCCTGATTGTAAACGCTTTTTTTGGGAGTATTCAAAATTACATTCACATTTTAGGAAATTCCTTAAATGGAATAATTCCGAATTTTCTATTGCTTTTTGTCCCGCTTATGTAATTATTTATTAAAAAATTGAAAATTCTTAGAATTTCATTTTATTCAATTATCATCTGATTTTCCACCCTTGAAATTCAATATTTTCAATCGCTATCCCGACCACTGAAATAATATCAGAAAACAGTCCGAGCGAGACTGAAATAGGTCATTAGTGCGCCTGTTGGCCATTTTCAATGCTAAAAGTTCTGCTCTAGTTTTAGGCTTAAGTAAACGTTTTTGTTATTTCTTAAAACACTAATAAAGACCTAAAAGATATGACTACCTCAAGACGCCAATTGCTGAAGAACGGACTATTATCACTGGGAGGATTGACTCTTGCGCCTCATTTGAGTGTGTCGGAATCTTGGAGAGCGCCAGTTCCATTTGACAAGAATGGAAATGCGCTATACAGTCCCTTTTTTAGAGAGTACATAGAGACACCATTCCCAGAAGCAGACAAGGCTATCTCTGCCAAGCTAAATGCCAATGAAAATCCATATGGTCCTAGCCCACTTGCGGTGAAGGCTCATCAGGAAGGAAGCTTGAAAGGTAGCCGATATGCATGGAGAGAATTATTTGAGTTAATTGATAAGATCGCGGAAAAAGAAGGGGTAAACTCGGATAATGTAATCATGGGTCCGGGATCTTCTGATCTGCTGGAGAAGTTCGGCATGGTTTTTCATATGAATGGAGGTAATATCGTATCTGCCGATCCATCTTACATGAGTATGATTCGAGTTGCTGAATCGGTCGGTGCAGAGTGGAAAGGCATCAAACTAAAGGATGATTGGTCTCACGACTTAGATGGAATGGCGAAAGCGGTAGACAGCGATACACGCTTGGTCTACGTCTGTAACCCTAATAATCCTACTGGGAGTCTAACCAATGCAGATGAGTTACTGACTTTTTGTAAAGAGGTATCTAAGAAAGTTCCTGTTTTTGTCGATGAGGCTTACCTGGAGTTCTTACCTGACGACCAACAAAAGAGTATGGTATCCCTGGTAAGCGAAGGATACGATGTGATTATTGCCAGAACCTTTTCCAAGGTACATGGGATGGCTGGATTACGCGTTGGATACGCCATCGCACAGAAGGAGACTATTGAGAGAATTCAGAACATCACCCGTGGTGGCATGGGTATCACCTACCCATCAGTCATGGCAGCAATAGCTAGTATGGATGACATTGAATTCCAAAAAGCATCACGTGATAAAAATACTGCAGCTCGGGAATATGTCTGTTCAGAGCTTGAGAAAAGAGGCTTTGACTATGTGCCTTCGGTAACCAGTTTTGTTCTGTTTCCAATCGAGATGGATGGTAAGTCTTTCTTGGCGGAAATGAAGGAGAAACAAGTTGCAGTACGTTCATTCGATATTTTCGAACAAAACTGGTGTAGGGTTAGCATGGGCACCATGGAGGAGATGAAGATTTTTGTGAATGCGATGGATACCGTGCTTAGCTAAAATTACAGTTGGAAAAAACGCTCAGTCTTTTACTCATCATTGGACTTGGTCTGGTACTCCAGAGCAAGGTTAAGAATCCCGAACAGCTTAAAGGGGTGAAAGTCCTGATTCTTTCTGTGGCTTTGCCAGCAACAATTTTTTCGGCATTGTTGGAGGTAAGAATCGATTTGGATCTTCTTCTTTTACCGATTTTAGGTCTACTGATCAACGTTATGCTCATTGGAGTGTTCTACTTGACCTTCCGGTTTTTAATTCCAATTCATTCGTCTAGAAAACGCACTCTGCTAATGCTCATGCCGTCACTGGCTCCGGGGCTATCTTGTTTTCCATTTATTTCCGAATACCTCGGTTCTGACTATCTGGCAATGGCTGCGCTGGCTGATGTGGGAAATAAAATCTTTGTGTTGATCATTCTTTACATGTTGGCAATGCATTGGTTCTATAAAAGAAACCAATCAGTCGATACAAACAATGGCGGTAGAATGAAAGAGTTGGTCATGTCGTTGGTGAAGGAGCCTATCAATATGGTGATAGTTCTTGCCTTCTTACTTCTGGCATTGGGTGTGAATATGAATACATTACCATCAGCTATCTCGTCCCTGGTTATAAGGCTAAGTACCATGATGGCACCTTTGGTATTGCTATTTATCGGAATGGCGGTAAAAATCAAGAAAAACGATGTTGGGCTTATTTTGAGAATGCTCTCTCTCCGTTCAGGACTTGCCTTTTTTCTTAGTGCATTGCTGATGGTCACGATTCCTGGATTAACCACACCTACGATTTTGTTATTATTCGTTTTTGCCCAGAGTTCCGCCAGTTTCTGGCCCTACGCACACATAAGTATGGTAAGTATGATGGAAAAAGATCAGGAAAAAAAGACCTTTGACAGTGACCTTGCCCTATCCATTCTAGCTCTTTCGTTACCATTTTCGACGTTCATCATACTCGGGGTGCTTTCCTTTCCTGTGGTGGCCATTACACCTATCTATCCAATTGGTATCGGAATTATACTCACGCTTATATTCCTATATAAACCTACCAAAGAGAAAGTTAAGAGTATAATGGCTTCCAAAGAACAGGGTTTTGATATCACCCAAAATGCAACTGGAAGTACACTTGTTGAGCGTTAAAGGCTCATTCATCTTCTTTCTTAAAGGAATCAACAAGCGAAGGATCAGGTACTTCACCTTTCAATATTGAGAGGATTACTTCATTAAGCTTAAAATACGTCGAATATTGACTTTTTACAGTGGTCGAATCAGGTTGTGGGTATTCCTCTGCGTATTCGGCTCTCATAACTCCCTGACTCAAAAACGAATCATGATTTAACGACTCATTCATCACGTGGTACTCAAATTTCCTATCGTCGATGATCTGAAAAATTTCAAATTCAGGATAAGGATTGAGGACAATTTCACCTTCCTCCAAAGATGAAGATTGACTGGTAATGATGGTGGTTTCTGTTTGAAAAGAATCTGGATATTTTGAAAATATAGAATCAATTGCGGGATAGATCTTTTTAATCCAATCGGTAGGCATTCCTTCAATACTTGTATCGAGAAGAATATACCTCTCTACTCCTTCGGAACCCGTATGGTTTAGGATTAGTCCGGTTTGCCCTCCCCAGCTGTGTCCCATATAGTATAGTGATCCTCCATCGGTGAACGATAGATTTACACTCCAGCCAATGATAAACTCAACGTCCTTTAACACTGTTTCCAAAGGACCATTCTCTATGCGAGTATTTCTTGTTGGCCAATGATAATTGGCAGACACAACAACGTAGCCGTAGGAAGCTAACCATTCAAAGAGAAATGCATTTTCTTCAATTGTACCTCCTGAACCATGATGGTATACAATCACTGGGTATTTTCCTGAATTAGGCAATTTGGCTTTCATTGCGGGAATGGATTTCTGCATCATAGCCTCCGCAAGTTGTTCATGAAGGTTGGATTGTTCTGCGTTTTCCCAGGTATCCAGGTTTTTAGTTACTCCATAATCGATGAAGGTTTGAAGACATCTTTGCCTTATAGAATCCCTGATTGCCTTGGTCTTTCTTGTAAATGGATAATCGAAATAATCACGATAGCGCATGGTCGATCCGCTGTCATTCAAAGGAAACCATATCCCGATCAAGTAAGGTTTTGCCCCGTTATAGCTGTGATATTGATAAATCTGTTCTTCATTGAAAGCTATGGTGTCATTAAACCCAATGTCATACGGACCATAAGCAGGCTCATTCGTACCCGATTGAATTTGGCTTTTCCCTACGACGGCGTTTAGTAGAAAATAAACCAGAAGCAATAGCCCTTTTTGTGTCATACCGAAGCTCCTATTTTTTCATGGATTTGTACTTGTCATGCATGCCTTCTCCATTAAGAATCATCGGGGTGTATTTATCAATGCGGGCAAAGCGTGTTTTGGATTGTTTGGGTTGAGAGAAATGGATGATGTAGCCGCGTTGCCTTCCCGGGGTTAAAGCTTCAAAAGCGGTTTTAAAAACAGGATCTTCCTCCATACGCTCTTGTAGTTCTTCCGGTATTGGTTCAGGATTCTTTTTAAAAGAGACTTTCAACCCAGCCTTTTCTACTTCTATAGCTTCAAATATTGTTGCCTTGATGGATTCCTTGTTACTGAAAATTTGATCGACACTCGTGAATTTCATATATCGTGAGGCTTGTGAGTTTTCCCCAGGTTTCTCCAACAATCCATCGTCGTTTTTTAGCAACGAACCTTTGAAAAAGCTTATTGAAGAGAATTCTTTGAATGCGCTAACAATAAGTACATTTCCCGATTGAAAAGAGTAGCAGGGAACTCCCCATTTTGATTCTTCCACAAGACCACATTCAAGAGCGATTGAACGAAGAAGCTTAAGCTCTTCAGGCCAGAATCGAACTTTACAATTGTCGGTTCCGCCCAAGGCGCACCGTCCACAACCATCGACGAAGTAGGTATCAACGTCTTTGTTCATGATAGAAATTTAACGAGATTTAGTCAATTGTGGGATTATTTATTAGCGACTTAGCTTTCATCATTTCCAGATCTTTCCCTTCAAGAATTGCTTCGATATTGTACGAAATGGGGTAATCGGGAATTACCCCTCTACCAAATGGATTCATGTTTTCATTGACATTGAGCTGGTGCCTGACAAGAGGAATTTCAAGGCTAAACTTGGAGTGTGGAAGTGTGACATACGACTTTTCCATACTTGTATTGCCATAGTATCCTCCATCTGTTTCCTGGCCAATCAAGGTTGCGAGCTGAGAGGATTTCATCATGGATGCGAAGTCTGACGCTGCTGAAAACGTACCTCCATTTATTAGGATATATACCTGCCCATTGAATCCGGGGTCTGACGGTTTAAAATCTTTCGTCATATAGAGTCCAGTAAGTTCAAATCGACTAGAATCCAGTTTTGACATCTTACTGGAACCTGGCATCCAGGTATGAAGCCACTTTCTATTCAGGTATTTCATGGCTGGGTGAAGTTTCTGATAGGGGATATACGGAGAGTCTTTCGAATAGATGAAGTCAGCACTTTTGGCAAATCGGAATTCCTCACCCACGAAATAAGAGTAGAGCACCCAGGGAACCTTTCCCCCACCATTTTCACGAATGTCTATTATCAGACTCTTGACTTTTTTGGTTTCTATTTCTTCAAATATTTCCTTCAGTCTTTTTTCGAACTTTACATTCTTACCGTTTTCTCTCCAATCAAAAAACTGTCGGATGGTGAGTATAGCGGAGCCATTATCTATTACCTCCAGTATAAGGCTTTGGGAATTTTCGCCTTGTTGATTTTCCTCGAAATAGATTTCAAACATCTCATCTCTCGGAAGTGCACTTATCCTAAAGCGATTAGATGAGTCATCCTTCTCTACATACTCCACCTCATACTCATCTGTACTCTCAAAATATAGACTAAATATGTACCAGAAATAACTGTTAAGGCTATTGTAGGGGCCGGAGGAGCCTGATCCATCCGTAGTAATAACCTGTAGGCAATACTCGATGATGGAATCCATAGATATCCCATTTATAGAAGTGATCTCCGTTCCTGCACTCAACGGAACAGGGGAGCCGGAGTAGTTCTGAATAAAAAACGCTCGGTCATCATTGAACCAAAGCTTCAACGGGAGGTATTTATTCAATTGATTCTTTCTTGTCTCTTCGGAATAACTCAGATCGGTATGTCCACAACCCACCTGTCGTACAGCTTCTGAAAGTAGTCGGTAGAATGCCCGTTCTTCCATATCATCAGACAGCTTGGGTTCGACATTGTCAAATACCTCATCCATGTTTTGCCTGCTTTGATGCCAGTATAGACCCGGATGAAAGTCCTCCAGACTTCCACGAAATACCCTGAAGTCCTCCTTCAGTTGATCAGGTGAAAATGATTGGGAAAAAGTAGTGGTACAATGAATAAAAAGTAAAGTGTAAAGTATGAATGGCGTGTGAGGTTTTCTCATTTTTCAATGTATTCAGTAAACCATAACAGGTCATCCCTATTAAGCTCCCTATCGGTCAGTTTATTGGTTTCCATATAAGATTGAAGGGCCCGGTTCCAATCACCACTCATAGCATGCACTTTTGTGATGTGATATCTTGAATTCTGATAACCTTCACTTTCCCCCTCCAATTGGAGAAAAAGTCTGGCAGACTCTTCATACAGTGATAAGGCTCTTTCTAAATCACCTAGTTTCATATTCACATAGCCGAGTTTGTTAGATGAACGGGCGCAAAGAATATGATCGTTACCCAGTTGTTTCTGTCTGATTTCAAGAGCCTTGGAATAATAAGGTATCGCATCCGACCACCTTTCCTGTACCAGGAACCAATAGGCAAGGTCATTGGCGAGAAAAGAAACATCCAGGTGATCTGGAATCTCTTTGTTGTATTTGTCAATGAAGAACTTAAATGTTTCAATGGTTCGCAAGGTGTCCAATTCACCGGAATCATAGAATTCCAAGTAGGTTACATTCCCTTCTTCGCTATATGAGAGTACTTTACCATGTGCTCTTTCCGGATCTTCACTGATGAGAGAGTCTATTGACATTTGGATGTTTCCGCTCAAAAAGAAGTCCGTCACCTGTCCAATAGGTACTCCATTCTTATAGGTGACTAATCGGTAAAACTCTGCTTCCTTGACATTATTGGTTAAATCCCAATCATCATTGAAGTAGTAGATCCAATCGCCTTGTTTTTGGTTGTTATTGTCTGTTTCGTTTGGCTTGATGGGTATTTGACCCCAAAGAGTGCAAGGAATTACAAGAGCAATTATGCTGGTTCGAATATTCATAACGTGTTCAATTCGATTCTAGATAGCTTAATATCTGAATTCAAGTGGAACAATGCAAAAAAAGAATACGTTATGCACAAGGTGAATGGAATACATAGGTCAGGAGCTTAATAAGACTGGAGAAAAGCGGATTCATTCGCTCCGAAATCAAGTTAGCCATCGAATTCATTCCTTTACAAACCGATGAGAAGCCAGCTTATTTTCAGTTTTAATAACAGCGAAATAGACTCCGGGAATAAGCGATTGTACGTCGATAGTTGAAATGCCGGTTGATACCTCATGGATTTGATGGATCTTACCCTTTGTATTAAAAATCAACACGCGGCCTCCTTTAGATTTTATATAAAGGCTTTCTGTAACCGGATTTGGAAAAACTATCACCTGAGCGATCTCGGGAACTTGAAGTATGGTAGCATTTTCCAGGGTAAGCTCTTCCAGCATGACTTTCGTAATAGTTACGTTTGTCTCCGATAAACCCATATCAAATCCAATTCTTGCTTCTGGATCTGATGTCTGCATATCGAAGACTGTAAAGAAACTGGTGGTGTCAGTACCCAATGTGGCAGTTCCTGATCCGTAGGTTGTCCACGGGTCACTATCCATGCCAACATTAAAGTTAATCGTCCGCTCAGCATCGGCTTTTCCAGTAAATGAGAAGACGTATTTCTTTCCACGTTGAAGGTTGATTGGTGTTTTCAAAAGTTGAACATGCCATAGTTCGGTTCCACCGTTAGAGATATCCATCTGTAGTGATTCATTCAATGACAAAGTTGTTTGTGCTCCCTGGTGACCGAAGGCGTTCCATCCGTCGTTTGCGGTTGTAAAATCAGAATTATAGACGGTTTTTCGCTGATAAATTAGAGGTTCCGATAATTCGTTGGATAGTAACGCACGAACCAAAGGTTCAACAACGGATCCATTTGAAGGATTGTAGATTCCGAAACCGGCGCTAAACTCCCAGTACGCCCAACTCCAATCCATGGATTCAAAATACCTGGCCAGGTAGGTGGTATACTTTTCTCTCGATTCGATATCAGCTGTACCGAAAGCCCCAAATTCACCAATATGCACAGGAATACCTTCACGTTTACTTCGATCCACTAAGCCCTTGAATTCATTTTGAATTACTGACCTTTCCAAATCGGAATCTATCCATTTCGTCCCCAACCAATCTTCCGCGTTGCCTTCAACCCATGAAGCTCCCTGGTGAGTGAATTGAAAAGGGTTGTAGTAATGGATGGTTAAAATCAGATTTGGGTCACTTGGGATTTCAAGTAACGGCAAGCCACCTAAACCTCCAAATTCAGGAGTACCAATGAGTACAACGCGGTCAGGATTGGTTTCCCTGATTATTTCCAGGGCTTCAACGAGATAATCATTCCACAACTCAGCAGATAAATTCCCATGCGGTTCATTGAGTATCTCGAATAAAAGTTTGTCATCATAGTCCTTGAAAAACTCAGCAATCTGTCTCCACTGAGTCAGAAATCGATCTTTTTGCCCCCAGGGATTATCGAATAATGCTTCGTGATGATGCATGTTGATAATTGTATATAATCCTTGTTCCTGGGAGGCATCGACAACCTCTTTAACCCGATTCAGGAAAGTCGGGTTTATCGTATATGGTTGGGAGCTGGAACTTCTTTCTACTGGTTCCCAACGCACAGGGATGCGCACGTGATTAAAGCCAAGATCGGCGATTATTTCAGGGTAGTTCCTTTTCCACGGATTTCCCCAAGCAGCCTCAGAAGGAGCTTCCAACATATTTCCATAATTGATGCCACGGCCCAGTTCTTTATTTATCAAAAAGGCTTTATCCCTCGTCTGAGAATGTAATAGTAGAGATAATAGTAGAAATAGCGTGTAGAAGCTGGATCTAACCATGTTGATTTAATTCCTATTGCTTTCTCTGATCCACTTCAATCGCAAGCCAGAGTTGCTTTGTTCAACAGGTTGAAGGACCAATGTATCACCACTAAATGAAAACCTTCGTTGGACTATTTTTCCCCATTCACCAGGATTGGAGTGAGAAATCCTTTCATGTTGAACAATGCCATTCTCTTGATCAATGGTGTATTTACCAAAGTAAACATAGGATCCTGTAAGATACTTCATTGCCTCTAAGGATATGGTATCAATGAAGTTGGGGAAACGCAGGTCCGTATCTTGATATCCTTTTTTCATAAGGTGTAACGACATGTTTTCTATATCGTCATACAACAAATAGCCCTGCATACCATCTCTCCATTCGTTCCATTTTCCAGTTTCTGAATCTTGCAGTTCCATAATATGTAGTTCCCATAGTCCACCAAGTGCATTTTCAGATAGTTTTTTAGGTGGTTCACAACTTAGAAGCGTGGAAACCGCAACCAAGAAAATCAGATTCATCTTCATCGCGTAAATATAGAGCAGGGAGCTTTTATCAAGGGGTTCATAATGTGCCAAATCAGATGAAAATAACAGCACATTTTAACTAACTTGAGACTACCATTTCGACGATCATGAATACCTCATCGCTTAACCCCACAAGAAGTACGGAGAGAATCCAGGCACTGGACGTCCTACGAGGATTTGCCATTCTCGGCATATTGATTATGAATATCCAGTCCTTTTCCATGCCTGGCGCCGCATATACCAATCCTGCAGCGTATGGTGATCTTAACGGAATCAATAAATGGGTATGGATAATTAGTCATGTCTTCGCGGATCAGAAATTTATGAGCATCTTCTCAATACTATTTGGAGCAGGTGTTGTTCTTGTAACAGATAGAGCTGAGGAACGCACGGGTAAGTCCGCTGGATTACACTATAAGAGGAATTTTGGATTGCTAATCATCGGCCTGATTCACGCACATTTAATATGGTACGGAGATATTTTGGTAGCTTATTCGATCTGTGCCTTTCTGGTGTATTTACTTCGGAAAAAAAGTCCCAGGTCCCTGTTGATTTTGGGTATCATCTTAATGTCTGTGCATACGTTGATTTACCTTTTCTTTGGATTTACCATGCCCAATTGGCCAGAGGAGTCCATTGCTGGTGTACAATCCAGTTGGAGTCCTTCAATGGAGCTGATAAATGCAGAAATCGCCGCCATAACGGGGACACTCTCTGAGCAAATATCACAGAATTCGGAATCGGCAATTATGCTTGAGACTTTCGTTTTTCTCATCCTTATGGGTTGGCGAGCCGGGGGATTGATGTTGGTTGGTATGGCATTTTACAAATTAGGTATTTTATCTGCTTCAAAAAGTATAAGTTTCTATAGGAAGATGCTGATTTTTTGTGGCATTCCCGGGCTGGTCTTAATCATTTATGGAGTGTTCCAAAATTTCAATGCCGGCTGGTCCCATGACTATTCCATGTTTATTGGTTCACAGTGGAATTATTGGGGGAGCTACCTGCTGTGTATGGCTTATATAGCTGGATTGATGCTTTTTGTAAAAAGTAACATGGCTACCAAACTAAAGGCCAGGCTGGCGGCTATCGGTCAGATGGCTTTGACCAATTATATAAGTCAGTCCATCATTTGTGTTCTTATTTTTTATGGTATTGGCTTTGGCCTCTTCGGGCAAGTTGATCGTTGGGGACAATTATTGATTGTTTTAGCCGTATGGGTTCTTCAGTTAGCCTGGTCCAGACCATGGCTTAAGAAGTTTCGATTTGGGCCTCTCGAATGGCTGTGGAGGTCAATGACCTACGGTAAGCGACAACAGATGGTGCGTGAGTGATGCTAAGGAGCATCCATGAAAGCAGTGAATTGAAGCTTCCATCGATCATTCTCCTTTCTGTAAATAGTTACGAAACGAATGTCTCGAATCAATGTCTCCGCTGAGTCTTCCGGATTGATAAATTCCTCTCGTTGACTGTGAAGATATAAGGTCATATTTTCGGAAATAGGGATGAACTCGATGGATTTTACATCGGAGGCTGTCGCACGGTTACCGGCGTCGTACCAATCCTTTACCAACCCGAGATATTCTTCTCTGAAACGGACCTTATCCCTGACCATGGACCAATTTCGGTAATCATCTGTGAAGCTTTCTTCATAAGGTTCCCAACCTTCGTTGGCCAGCACCAGGGGAATGTCTCTCGCGAGGGATTGAATTTCGGCTTTGTCTTGATCGGTCAGAAGGAGCGTGCTATTATTTTTTTCTTCACAACTAACTAATACAACAATAACCCAAAGTAGATTAAGAACTAGGCGAGTATTCATCACTTTCCTTCTTTAGCCAAAATTTCCTTGGCTTCGTCTATGCTGGTTACGTGGTAGGATTTCAATCCACCATCTTTGGTGTGATCATACAAACTGGCGGTTTTTTTAGCGGAAAGCTTCCCGATAGCAGATTGTGGAAGAACAACAAAAAGATATTCTACTCCATTTTCTTCCAGTTTGGGCCTGGCAACTTTTTCCCTGAATTCCTGCACTTCCGGTTTGAAAACCCCAGTAGCATTACTGGTATCGATGATCCAAACGGTAACTCCATTTTTTGGAGCATAATCGGTTATTCCTACATCATAAACGGAAGCCTTCCAATCATCAAGTGTAATCAGTAATGAATCCCATGTATCGACAATTGCATTGATTTCAGGATGATGATGACCTACAACTTTACCAGGTATGTTGTATAATTCTTTTGCCATGCGGTGAGCGTATTTGAGTAATTACAACTAAAACCACGTAACGAGCGAAAAAGTGTCGATTTTAAATTAAATTTTGGGAATATGTCGGCATTTGCCTGATAGGGCGAAAAACATAGCCTGGGATTTATTGAATGAATCATCAACCAAAAGTTATCAAATTAGTAACTGGCAGAAGCTATTCCTGGTGTTCATGCGGTGAATCAGGGAATCAGCCATTTTGTGATGGTTCACATACACCCACAGGTATGCGTCCAACAGTCTTCAGAGTTGAAGCAGAAGGAGAGTATAAGATCTGTCAATGCAAACTAACGTCTAACCCACCCTTCTGTGATGGTTCACATCGATCAATAAGATCTTAATCTACAAGTGATTGGTAAATCAAAGCTCTCACCTTATCATGATCATCTACATTGTCCGCTGGTATTAATTGGGTGAAGTAAACAACAACGAGCTCTTCTTCCGGGTCTACCCAGTAAGCGGAATGATACGCACCACCCCAACCGAATGCTCCTTCAGTTCCCGGAGCTCCAAAGGCCCCCAGGTCTTCAATTACTGAAAATCCAAGCCCGAAGCCCACTCCATTAGCCCATGGGAATTCCATTTCATCTAAATGGTTCACAGTCATGAGTTCTACTGACTTTCGGGAAAGAATCCTTTTGCCGTCGTACTCACCTCCATTGAGTAGCATTTGCAGAAATACGGCATAATCCATGGATGTACTTAAATAGCCAGCACCTCCTGAAAAGCTGGTTCTGGGACCATTCAAGTAAGCACCCTGTCCAACCATTTCACCAGGGTCGGGTGCCTCTACAAGGCCATTCTCCGACGAAGAATACACGATACTTAGTCGATTCGACTTTTCCTTAGGTAGGTAAAAGTGCGTATCGTTCATCCCGAGTGGGGTCAAGATCTTTTCCTTGAGAAACTGATCAAGTGGAATGCCGGAAGCCACTTCAATTACGGCCCCAAGAATATCAGTATTATATCCGTACACCCATTTTTCTCCAGGGTGAGACTCGAAGGGCAGGCTACCCATTTTTTTAACAGTCTCCAGTATCGGTTCTTCCCTGTTGGCGAAGTACCAACCCTGAATTCCCGCTTCTTCCCATCTGTTCTCCGCAATACCATAACCATAGCTGACACCAGAAGTGTGCATCAGTAAATCCCGGATAGTAACGGCTCTTTTTGCTGGCTCTAATGAGTATCCTTCGTCTTCTGGAATTGCGACCATGGTATTCTCAAATTCCGGAATATATCGGTGTAAAGGATGGGAAATCAACAGCTTTCCTTCTTCCTGTAAAATCATAATACCGACGCTTATGATGGCTTTGGATTGCGAGGCAATTCGAAAGATCGAGTTGTCATCCATCTTCACCTTGTTTTCAATATCCTGCATACCGAAAGTCTTGAAATAGGCAACCTTTCCGCGTCTGGCAACAAGAAGAGAGGATCCAGCCAGGTCACCGTTGTCCACATATTGCTGGAGATTGGTCGATAGAATCTCCAATCGTTCAGATGACATGCCAACTTCTTCGGGTGAAGCAGATTCCAGCGCCTGTCCGGATAGAGAAGGTATCAGGAAAAAGAATGCAGTGATAGAGAAAATAGTAAGGACAATTCTGTTTTTCATATTCTAAAGATAGTCGTCTTCAAGATAATGGTATGATTTCTATAGTGATCCGTATTGATTTTCATTGACCGGATGGATTATCTATAGTATACTTAGGAATGAGAAATGTGCTTTTAATCTTTATTGCATGTGCTTGCACCACCACTCCGGTACAAGAATTCGGATCCGAAGAAGAATGGATGGACTGGCGTGGGAAAAGAAAAGATAGACTAAGGTCCACCTGGGGATATATGAACCTGGCAGGCCTGTACTGGTTGGAAGAGGGCGAAAATACATTTGGATCCGATTCTGCAAATACATTGGTTTTCCCGCCAGAAGCACCTGGGGTTATTGGGAAATTCTTCAGAAACGGTGAAGAAGTGGTTTTTACTAGCTCCATGGGTGCAATAGAAATTGATTCTGCCAGTAGTGAAGGGGGTACTGTTTATGGACCATTAGTAAATGAAACCATTTTGATGCGTACCGACAGATTTCTATGGTATGTGCTTGAAAGATCGGGGAAAATAGGCATCCGACTATTGGATTTAGAACACCCTAAGCTAAGCCGTGACCTTGATCTTCGATACTATGACTACAATCCGGATTTCATAACCGAAGCCACCTATGTGGAATATCCTTTTCCCAAGACTATTCCAATTACCGATGTACTAGGCCTGAATTACGAAATTGAAATCCCTGGTCAATTGCAGTTTGTGCTTGAAGGAATGTCTCTGTCACTGGAAGTAATGCCTGAGGGAGATGAATTCTTCCTTATATTCTCTGATGAAACCAGTGCGGTTGAGACTTATGGCAGTGGGAGATACATGTATGCAAAAAACCCAGGACCTGGAAATAAAACAGTTTTGGACTTTAATAAATCTTACTGCCCACCTTGTGCTTTTACCGATTACGCGACTTGTTACATTCCTCCACCGGAAAATCAGCTTTCGTTAGCAATAAAGGCAGGTGAACTGGATTTTCACTGGCCGGAAGAACATTAACAGACATCCTATTTAAGATGACCTCTCAGTTTATTTAATTCTTCCTCAATTCTTGATAGCCTTTCTTCCGTTCGGGTAGGAGGAACTAGCCTTGAATGATAAACACCAATTACCTGCCAGATTTCTACTATTGAGGAGTGAGTTAGTTCAATATTTTCATAATGAGGATCATCGGGAGCCAGCGACATCGTGTTTTTGTGTACTTGTTGTAGTCGTCTAATGACTATATCGCTCTCGGCCACAACCACGAAAAGGTCTCCAATTGATTTTTTCGAACTTTGAATAGACGTTTTTCTCGCAATCAATAGATCACCATTTCTTAGCCCCTGATATTGATAGTACATTTCCGGACCCCGCATCTCAAATACCCTGTAAAACCCGGTGAGTTCAACAGGGATACCCACCTGCTTACAACTATTGATGTAGTCTCGGCTTTCATGCTGCACAATATATTCTACAAATGAATGGGCAGGGATTAGGGCTGCAGATTGAACAATATTGTCTTCTTGTGCCTTTCTGCTATGTACTTTATCCAACTGCTTATTTACTTTATCGAACGAGTAGATTTCGGCAACGGATAGTTTTCGGGTTAGAAGCACGTCAATAGATATTCTAAAATGCTTAGCGATTTGTATTAGCGTATCAATCTTTGGCTCGCTTCTCCCTTCTTCATAAGCACCTACACTGGGTCTTGCCAGGTTAAAAAGCTTTGCAAAATCAGCCTGACTAATTTTTTTGGCCTGACGGATCTTTTTAATGTTTTCACCAACGAAAGAAAATTTTTTGCTAATTTTTTGAGCCATTCTATAACTTTTAGCAAATTCTTCCGTAAATGTAACTAAATTTGAGCAATACTGTGGAACATCGTAACTTAGTTTCCAGTCTCACAAAACAATAAAAACAACAAGATGAATTCGTACTTTGAAAAGGTTAAAGATTATTTGCTGGAGTTGAATTTCAGCATTATGCAAGAGGACGAAGAAGATGGCGTATTTGTAGTAGAAAAAGAAGATGAGGGGATGACCAATGTCGTTCTGATCGTAGCAGATCCGCTCTTAATCGTGGAGCAGTTTCTATTTGAAATAAAGGACGATAAAAATGATGTCCACAAACAACTGCTGATAAAGAACAGAGACATCATTCACGGAGCTTTTGCCCTTGATGATTCAGGGAAGAAAGTCTACTTCAGGAATACCCACGAATGTGAGAACCTGGACTTGAATGAAATCGAGGCAACATTGAATTCGCTAGGGCTTTTACTCAGTGAGTACGCCGATGAATTAATTGAGTTTAGTAAATAATTATTGAGACAAAAAATTTAAATAATACAGACATGGGAGTTTTTAAAAGACTATTCAAAGTTGGCCAGGCGGAAGCCCATTCGGCTATAGATAAAATGGAAAATCCAATCAAGATGACTGAGCAGGGAATTCGGGATCTTAAGAAAGATCTTGATGCCAGTTTGAAAGCATTGGCGGAAGTGAAGGCAATGGCCATACGTTCGCGCAACGATATGGAAAGCAATAAGTCAAAGGCATCGGATTACGAGAATAAGGCTGTAATGCTTTTAAAGAAATCGCAATCTGGAGAATTGGAGGCTGCCGAAGCTGATAGATTGGCAGGGGAAGCACTTTCGAAGAAGGAGGAGTTTACAAGTGCTATGAATCAGAGTAAATCAGAGATGGAACGATTCAACAGCAACGTTTCAACACTAGACTCGAAAGTGAAGAAGCTACGGTCAGATATCAGTGCGTTTGAGAACGAATTAAGAACGTTGAAAGCCAGGGTTAAAGTCAGTGAAGCAACTGCCAAAGTCAATAAGCAAATGGCTCAGATTGACTCATCAAGTACGGTAAGTATGCTTGAGCGAATGAAGGATAAAGTAGAGCAGCAAGAGGCACTGGCTGAAGCATATGGAGAAGTAGCGGGGGAGAGTAAATCATTGGATGATGAAATAGATAACGCGCTTAGTGACTCAGCAGATGTCAAGAAATCTGATGATCTGGCAGCACTAAAAGCTAAATTGGGAATGGATAAATAAATCCGTTCCCATTAATTCTCGTATGATATGGTAGCATTAGATATTTTAAAGGCTGCATTATTCCTGGCTGTGATAATTTTTCTTTTCGGATTCCTGTTCGGAATTCTTTTTAAGATTGGAATTATCCTCCTGTTAGCACTTGGAGTACTTTATTTGATTAAGAAAGTTTTTTACGAATAAGAGATGTTTGATTTCTTTAAAAAGAAGGAGAAAGATCCTGCTTACGATGTCACGAACTTGTCTATACGGAATCTGGATATGGGTTTCGTCTTTGACTACAACATGAAGTCATGGGTTGTGAAGGAGATGTGGGAGTACGACTGGGGAGATAATAATTTCACGATGGAGTTTAAGGTCGATAGTGGTGATGAAGTTGGTTTCCTGGGTATAGAAGATGAGGGTGAGTTGTGGATTACACTTTCAAAGGCCATCCGGATTCATAAGATAGAAGAAGACGTGGTTGAAGAAATTGAAAAGAAGCAGAAACCACCACGAAAACTCCATTACGAAGGTGATGTTTATTTTCTGGAAGATGACAGTGCGGGATACTGTCGGGATGCAAGTAAAGAAACTGAGAACTGGGAAGAATTCATTAATTGGGATTATTATACCGACGATGAATCAAAAGTCCTGTCAATTACTCAGTGGGATGAACATAACATCGAAGCACATGCTGGCCACGTATTGAAAGAACATGAATTCTCAAATTTCCTACCGGGACAAAACGAAAACTAAAATGACAATAAAGAGACTATTTTACTCATTTCTTGCTTTTGCCGCTGTCACCCTTCTATTAGAAAGCTGTGGAGGTGGAGAGAAGTTTATCAAAAGCCCGGCAGATGAAATAGCAAGGGATCTTCCATCCGATGAGGTGTTTTCTTTAATCCTCCACGATATGAATGTAGAAGGTAGTTTTTTTGAAACTTACTACCATCAATACAGAATCGTGAGAGACCGGGGTAATGGAGATGTATCGGAAGTCATAACCGAATGGCATGAAGTGGGAAGAGATGAATTTGAAAAGCATGTCAATGACATGGGTATGGAAATCATTGCCAGGGATTCCACAGGAAATTTAACAAAAGCCGTTGCTCCTCCGGGATACAACAACTATGTAGGAAATCCTAAATATGGCTATTGGAACAATTCAGGTGGGGGTAGTTTTTGGGCATTCTACGGTCAGTATGCTTTCTTATCCAGCATGTTCAGAATGGGATCATATCCTGTTAGTCGGGGCTACTACGATGATTGGAATAGAAACTATCGAGGAAGTGGCAGAGGGTATTACGGTCCCAGTACCTCTTCAGGAGGTAGATATTACGGGACGGGTAGTGCTTATTCCAGATCAGGCAATACCAATAGTCGCTGGAGCCAAAACAGATCGGCGTTTAAGCAGAGAGTCGCTGGAAGAACGTCAAGGTCTAGCTCCACATACGGCAATAGCCGAACATCAAGAAGCTATGGAAGTTCGAGGTCAAGAAGTGGTGGATTTGGTAAATAGCTCTTTATGCACTAACCTAGAGAAATATGACCTTACTTGACGACATCCTAACCACACTGGTCTATATCGGGGCCAGTTTTGTTTTATTCATGATTGGCAAGCTGGTTTACCAGTTGTTTCATCCCAGGGTGAAAGTTGCCTATGAACTGGTGGAAAATGATAACTTATCCTTTTCACTTGCTCATGTAGGCTACTTTATAGGACTACTATTGGTAATTAGCAGTGTAGTACTGGGTGAGTCTCTTGGATTGGTGGAGGACATGATGGCAATCGGTTTATATGGACTCGTCGCGATTGTATTGCTCAACCTTTCGATCCTACTGAACGACAAGCTAATTTTTTCGAAGTTTGATTTAAAGAAAGAGATTCTTGAAGATGGAAATATTGGGACCGGGATAATTGAAGGGGCCAACGCCATTGCAACAGGCTTAGTTGTAATGGGAGCGATTTACGGTGAAGGCGCTGGACCAGGAGGCCCATTTGTCACCGCATTGCTGTTTTGGTTGCTGGGCCAACTGATTCTATGGATCACCACATTTGTTTATAATCTGATCACTCCATATGATATTCATGAGCATATTGAAAAAGGAAATATTGCTGTAGGAGTGGGGTATGCTGGCGCAATCATTGCCATTGGTATACTGATCAATAATGCTATCATGCATGACTTTGTGAATTGGAGTGTTTCAGGAGAACTGGTTGCTTTCAATGTCGTTTTTGGACTTGTATTTCTTCCGATTGCTCGTATTCTCACTGACAAAATTCTTCTTCCCGGTCAGAAGTTAACCGACGAAATTGTAAATCAGGAACATCCAAATGTAGGAGCTGCAGTAGTGGAAGCTTTTGCCTATGTTGGTGGTTCTTTACTGATTATTTGGGCACTTTAGGTGAGGTATACCTCCACTTTCTTAAAGGCTGCGTTATTTGCTACCGGTCTTGCCGGAATAGTATCTGAATACACACTTTCTACGCTTGCAACATATTTTCTAGGAGATTCAGTATTTCAATGGACCATGATCGTGTCTATTATGCTGTTTTCAATGGGTCTTGGTTCTCGGTTGAGTAAGAATATCGAGAACAACCTGTTGAGATCATTTATTTTACTAGAATTTGGATTATCACTGCTCGCTTCTAATGTTACGGTTATTGTTTATGTGGTTTTTGCTCTTTTTGGCAATACACTTGTTGTCATATATTCATTGAGTATCCTCGTTGGTTTGATGATTGGTATGGAAATTCCCTTGGTCATTCGCCTGAATGAACAGTTTCAATCCTTAAGGTTCAATGTTTCTTCGGCGATGGAAAATGATTATTACGGAAGCTTGGCCGGGGGCGTTTTCTTCGCATTCATAGGGCTACCTATACTAGGCCTTACCTACACTCCGATTATTCTAGGAACTGTTAACTTCCTGGTTGCCGTAGTATTTCTTGTAGTGGTATGGAGAGAAATTGCCAGCGCCCAAAAACGAGTACTTGCTATCCTAGGTGTTCTTGTCGTTCTTGGGCTTATCACTACAGGCATGTTATCTGAAAATGCGGTGAGATGGGGTGATGAAGTACGATACAAGGATGAGATCGTTTTTTCACAGCAGAGCAGGTATCAAAAAATTGTATTGACCAAGAACGGCGACCATCATTGGTTGTATATCAATGGTCATCAGCAGTTGAGTACACTGGATGAAGTATTGTACCATGAACCTTTAGTTCACCCGGTGATGATGTTACATCCGGATCCTGGAAACATACTGGTATTAGGAGGAGGAGATGGTGCAGCAGTTCGGGAAGTATTGAAGTATCCAATTGAGTCTGTGACGGTAGTTGACCTTGATCCGGTTATGACACGATTGGCCAGTACCAATGAGGTACTGGCTTCTATAAACAACCAATCATTTGGTGACCCCAGGGTGAAGTTGATCAACCAAGACGCCTTTACTTATCTTGATAATGTAAAGCAGGCCTATGATATAATCATCGCTGATTTCCCAGATCCGAGAACTATTGATCTTGGTAGACTATACTCAAAAGAGTTTTACTGGCTATGCAAGAAAGCATTAAATGAAGATGGTTTGATTGTTACTCAGGCTACAAGTCCCTATTATGCCAATGCGGCATTTTCTTGTATAGAGAAGAGTATGTTGGCAGCCGGGTTCAAAACACTTCCACTTCATAACCAGGTCGTAACCTTAGGAGAATGGGGATGGATAATTGGAAGTATAGAAGATGAAAACCTCAAAAAGAAATTACAATCCAGGAAAGTAATGGTCCCCACACAATGGTTGACTAATTCTTCTCTGGAGATGATGACAACCTTTGGAAAGAAGATATTTCCGGAAAAGATCGATGAAATACGTGAAAACAGGATTCATGATCCGGTTTTATATCGGTATTATCTCAAAGGGTATTGGGATCTTTACTGAAAGACTGCATCGACAAAGGCAACCTTACCCTCATTGAAAAGAAGCCTTTGTACCTCAGGTGTCCACCATTCTGAAGGAACCTGTGATCGGTCAATTGCCAGGGGGTCAAAGTCATTTTTAGCAGCAATAACCCATGATGCCTCTCCAAGAGTTGGTACCTGCATGTGATAGCTGACGGCATTGAAATCAACTCTCTTAAACATGTTCAACGTCCAGAAAACCCGGTTGTCTTTGAAATAATCCCCGGTATGCATGACTATATATCCGTTTTGATTTACTCGCTCTTTACAGTATTTGTAGAATTCGGTATCGAGCATAGCAGCATCTTCGAAGTCGATGAATATGATATCGAATGTCTCCAGCGAATGTCTCAAATAATCAACAGGATCATCTTGAATTTTCTCAACTCCTTGAGTTGATGAAACTTTAATTTCTTTTCTCACAAACTCGAAGAAGCCCGGATCTTTTGGAATGATTTTGATGGTTTTAGGGGATTCGAACGCTGATAGTCCATCAAGAACAATTCCATCATCACCTCCCAAAATGAGAATTTTTTCAGGTTTTTTTGCCAAATGCATAGCGGGATAAACGAACGATTCTGAAAGAACATGTCGATCTATGGTTGAGAACTGTAATTTGTGATTATAGTAAACCCAGAAATCTGATTTCCAGCGTGTCACATGGGCCAGACCTTTTCCGGTATTCTCAGATGCAGTCAATCGATCTTTGAAACGATACTGATCTGGAAATCTCTCATATGGAAGAAAGAATACAACCAAAAGGGACGCGACAGAAACCAATAGACTACTTAATGAATGCACATAGGTTAGACAAAGGAGGGCAATTAATAAAAGGGAAAAAACCAAAATCCATGACCCTGTTATTTCGCTAACTAACCAACCAGCAGATGGAAACAGAACCAGGGGAGTAGTCACTGAAATCATAAAAAGTGGTGCTATACCACGTTGTATACGATAATATAATATCGAGAAGCCGCATGCTATGGCAACAGTAACTACTCTAGTAGGCAAACTCAGCCCGAAATAGTATTCATATACTTTGAAAAACCAGGTGATAAAAACTATCAGGTAGATAAGCTTTAACAAGAAAGCAATCTTATGCCTCATAGCTTTTCGTTTATCTTCCGCTCTTGTTCTTCTTTAAGCCTTTGATTTAGTTTTTCACGTAGCTTTTTATTAATCTCTGACTCAAATCCACCGGCAACTATTCCTGCAGGTAATGCGAATATTCCCACTCCAAGTATCGCTATGAACGCCCCCAGCATCCTACCAAGAGGTGTAATGGGGTACACATCTCCGTAACCCACAGTGGTAAGCGTGGCTACACCCCACCACATCGTAGAAGGAATACTTTCAAATGCTTCAGGTTGAGCTTCATTTTCGACATAGTACATAAGGCTTGATGCAAGAATCAGCATAACGATCACGATGGTAAGCGTTACCAATAGCTCCTCCTTTCTCTCCCCAACAACTTTTGAGATCATATTAAAAGCTTTTGAGTAACGACCCATTTTGAATATTCTAACAATTCTGAATAGTCTGAGAATTCTTAGAAAACGTCCATCGATGGCTAGGAAGAGCGGAAGGTAGAAGGGAAGTATTGCCAGCAGATCAATAATCGCGATGAAGGAAACCACCCATTTAGCACGCCCCAAGACAGGGTGACAATATTTTTCATTTTCTGTGATGGTCCACAACCTCAGAAGATACTCAACCGAAAAAACTGCTACGGAGAAGTACTCGAAAACTAGAAATACTTGCTTGTAGGGCAGATAGAATCCTTTAACAGTTTCTAAGATCACAGCTGCTACGTTGAGTAGGATCAGGGTCATGATAAAAATGTCAAACCTTCGACTGAGCACATCGTCTCCGGCGTCCATTTCAAGCATCTCGTAAACACGGCGTTTAGTGATTTTCACGGCATTAGTTGGTTTCGTTGAAGTGATGATTAAACAATCGCACGAAATCTACATACATCTGGCGGTTGCAACTGCTCAGTTCCACATACGATTTATTTTCCTCGGGGAAAGTGTGAAGAGCACAATGGCTTTCGGCGATTAACCATAGCGCTGTGTATCCTTGTGGCTGGAAATGATGTTCGATGAAATTCAGGATGGTAAATCCTGATCTTTCGATCAAATTTTCAATTTCCGATTTCAAAAAGGCAGGGTCTGAGCCATGAATCCAGGTGACATAATTGTCAATTTTGGCTTCCATGAGTCAAAAATAGTGGATTGAGTGACAGCGTTTACCGATCTATTTAATATTTGGGGATAAAAAACTGCATTTTTGGTGTTTGAATTCTAAGACATGAAAAGACGTAAGTTCTTAAATAAATCCATTGTGACTGGTGCGGCGACTGTGGCTGGACTTCACATCGTTTTTGCTTCAAGGATGCCAAAGGGATATATTCCATTAGCTCAGAAGCAGAAAAATCCTTACGATCTTTTCGACAAGCATAAGGACATGGTTGTTCTAAACGATAGGCCATGGAATATGGAGGCGCAAGCACACATTTTGGATGATGACGTGACTCCAGCTGAAAAGATGTTTATTCGAAACAATGGAATCATACCCGAACAAATTGACCTTTCAACTTGGACATTAACTATTGAGGGTGAATCGGCAAAGCAAGTCAAAAGCTATTCGCTACAGGAGTTGAGGTCAAAGTTTACCAAATACAGTTATCAACTGACACTAGAGTGCGGGGGAAATGGTCGTAGTGAATTCAATCCACCGGCTAAAGGGAATCAGTGGACAATTGGTGCAGTATCGTGCGCGGAATGGTCAGGAGTTCGGTTAAGGGATCTTCTTGAAGATGTAGGAATAAAGGAAGACGCGGTATATGTAGGTTATTACGGGGCAGATATCCACCTAAGTAGAGACCCCAACAAAGACCCTATTTCGCGTGGTGTACCCTTAGAGAAGGCAACAATGGATGAAACATTGATCGCATATGAAATGAATGGAGAGGATATTCCGGTAGCACATGGATTTCCATTACGAATGGTGGCAGGAGGGTGGCCTGCTTCTACGTCAGGTAAGTGGTTGAATCGCCTGGTGGTTAGGAATAAAGTTCATGATGGTGCGAAAATGACTGGTCAGTCATACAGAGTACCTTGCGAGTCTGTTGCCCCTGGCACCGATGTAGCGGATGAAGACATGTGCATTATTGAATCCATGCCGGTCAAAAGCATTATCACTTCTCCGAAGACCGGTGGAATCTTGACAGCGGGAAATGAGCTTGAAATTCGAGGGCATGCGTGGGCAGGAGAAAGAAGAGTAAAAGAAGTACACTATTCATTGGATTTTGGAGCCACATGGAAAAAGTGTGATCTTCAACAACCCGTAAACCGTTTGGCATGGCAACACTTTGCAACAAAGGTTACATTTCCAAAAGTAGGTTATTACGAAATTTGGGCAAGAGCTACGGATGAAATGGGAGTGAGTCAACCAATGGTTTTACCTGGATGGAATCCGAAGGGATACCTTAACAATGCCTGTCATAGGATTGCAGTAAAGGTGGAGGCATGAACATGAGAACACTTGTTTCAAGGCTCTTGAACATTTTAGTGATAATTTGGGTTCTAAGCTGCCAACAACAAAATGTTGAAAGTGCTGACGAACAGATAGACTTTAGTAAGGTGGAGAATGGCATTCATGTCGCAACCGGTTTGATTGACGATGAAGGAATGATGGCGGTTATTGGAAGCTGTACTCCCTGTCATTCAGCCAAATTGATCACTCAAAATAAGGCGACAAAGGACGGCTGGATCAGTATGATCAGGTGGATGCAAGCCAAACAAGGTCTTTGGGATTTAGGTGAGAATGAAAAGATCATTGTGAATTATCTGGCCAAAAACTATGCCCCTGAAGAGAAGGGAAGAAGAGCAAACCTCGAAGACATTGAATGGTATAGAATAGAGTAGAATGGAGTATTTAGAAACAATTATTTCTGCGATTGCCGGGACGGCAGAATGGTACTGGAAGTCCATAATTTTCCAGGTTCCTTGGTATCAAAACTATTTCTGGGGTTTAATTCTAATCTCTATTGCTGCTTGGGGGCTTGAGATTGCTTTCCCATGGAGAAAGAATCAGGGTTTGTTCAGAAAAGACTTTTGGTTGGATGGGTTCTATATGTTCTTCAACTTCTTCATTTTCGCAACTGCGGTAAGTGGTTTATATGCTCTTTTAGAAAAAGTCTTCGGGAGTTTTGGGATGAGCATAACATCCCTGGCCATAATTGATTTATCAGATTTTCATCCCATTCTACAACTCCTAGTTTTTTTCCTGGTACTTGATTTTGTACAGTGGTTTACCCACGTACTTCTTCATAGATTCCCAGTGCTATGGGAGTTTCATAAAGTCCACCACTCGGTAAAGGAAATGGGTTTTGCTGCTCACTTACGATATCACTGGATGGAGAACATCCTTTATAAACCGCTTAAAGTGTTTGGGGTCATGATTCTTGGTGGATTTGAACCTGAGCAATCATTTATTGTGCATTTTGTGGCAATTGCTATCGGGCACCTTAACCACTCCAACGTTAAGATCACCTGGGGACCTTTAAAGTATGTTTTCAATAATCCGGTGATGCATTTGTGGCATCATGCTATGAATCTTCCGGATGGAAAGCGGATGGGTGTGAATTTTGGGATTAGCTTGAGTCTTTGGGATTACCTGTTTAAAACGAACTACATACCCAGTGAGGACGGGAAAACTCAATTGGGTTATCCCGGAGATGAAAATATGCCAAAAGACTTTGTTGGTCAGTTAACTTATGGCTTTAAAAAGCCTAAGGAAAAAATCAAGGAGACTGCCTAAAATCAGGCTTTCGATCTCTTGAGGCGGAAAATCTGGTAATTATTGATCAAAAATTCCACGGTCATCATAGCTGACAGGAACAACAATAGATTCCTACCAAGAAAAGGAAGATCAGAGAAATACTTATATACGCCAATTTCCATCATGTATTCTAGTGTTCCAGTTATATCGAAAGATATAGCGATGACGAAAATAATGCTCAGTAAGTAAATCGGATAGAAGATGAATTTTACTTTTTTCATGAGTTTATCTTTTCTTGCCTGTGAAGCTAATGATGACATAGTGTTTTTTGTTAATGCGTATGAATGAAGAAGAATAATCACGAAGTGAACGGGAACATCTTAAAAAGATTATAAATATAATTCAAATAGTTAAACTTTTTGCAATGCACCAAAAGCCGTACTTCGTTATGAAGTTTGCAACTAAAGTCGGTTAAGTCTTGTCTTTTACTAATATTTTTGCCCGTTCACAATCAAACCGCTAAATCATTGACTATAGATCCTATTTTACCATCTGGTTATAAAGAAATTATGGTCCGCAAGGACTCCATAATTAGCCGTCAGTACGAGGAGGTCAACTATGTATATATGTTGCTTGTTGGCGAACTCTCACTTCAAGTTGAGTTGACGGATCCAAACATGACGGTAATACTTGCGGAGTCTGACGAAACGTACCTTCCAGTGGGTTGGAATGGTTTTAATCATCCAGGTCGGTATACGGCCAATGTTAAGGTGAAATCTAAGGTGGCTCAACTCGTTCGGTGGGAATTAAATCAACTTACTGAACAAATCGAAAAAGAGCAGAATCTTGAATTTCTAAAGTTTCTTGCCCAGAAGAGCTTTATACACTTGGAAAGCTCCTTGAAGATCAGTGAGCAGTTTAACCAGCCTGTTAAGAAGAAGCTTGTACATTCTCCATCCCACTTTGTCTCTCCGGGGGCATCTACCAAGACAATCATGAGAACGTTCCGCAAAAGTCCGTTCCTTGAAATCTTCACTGAGCGACAATTACGTAAGATTTCGGAAATGACTGAAAAACGGCAATATTTTCCAGGTGAGGTAATTTATGAGCAGGGTCAAAAATCTGAAGGATTCTATATCCTGGCCCAGGGGGATGTCAGACTTGAAAGGATAAAAGGCGATACTCAGTTTTATGCCTTTAGATCTCTTTCTACACCCGGTTTCATAGTAGGATGGGCAGGCATAATAGATCAAATTAATCCACTTCAGGCCATAGCGGGTCAGGAGACCATGTTGTATTATCTATCGAAGGAAAATCTGGAATTTCTGGTAGCTAAAGACAAGACGTTGGGGATGTTATTCTATCAAAGAATGCTGTGGTTAATCTCCAATCAGGTTCAAATCACCCAGGCTCGTATGATGTCGTCCCGATTCAATCACGAGGTCCTTTCAGTAAGACATCTTATCCTGCACAATCGATCTCGTCTTAGTCTGAATTCCCTCCTTCATCAAGTACCTCATTTGCTAAAGCATAGGGATACCACTGATCTGGCTTTTAATCTGCTGCATCAAATAAATGATGATGGTAAAGATCACGAGAGAACCATAGCCTCATTAAGCCTTGATCTTCTGGACAATACTAAGAGAGAGCTGGAATTCTATAAAGGTTTGATCGATATATATGAAACTGTAGCCAGATCATCTCCAACCGACAATCCTGAAATAGTGCGTGTTCGATGTGCCAAAAAAGTGCAGGATGTATTGGAACACGTAGATCATCAGATTGAGGGATTGGAAAATTTGCCTGAGAATGGTGGAAACATATTTATCTATAACCACTTATTGAATGAGCTGAGTTATACACTGCCGAACGATTTTCAGATCACTCTGGACTCTCATTTCATCAGTTCAATGATTTTATTCCGATATTATAATGATCCGGGTGTTAGGGTGGTAAGGATTGCTAAAGGAGCAGAATTTGCTCACCAGGATTATTATCGTAGGCTAGGATATATCAGTGTGTACACGTCCGATTCGGATCAGGTGGTCAGCATTAAGGAAAATCGGACAGCCAGAGAGAAGTTTTACAAGGAGGCCACCGAATTTCTCAAAGAAGGTCGAAACATTGCGTTAAGTCCGGAAGGAACGTCTAATGTCACACAGGACAGCCCTGGTGAGTTGAAGTTCGGTGCATTTAAGCTGGCACTAATGCAGAAAGAAGAGCCTTTAATTGTACCTATCACACTTGCGAACTTTGACAAAAAAGTAAATACAGTTCCTTACCTCTGTCGAATAGAAAAGCCGTTTAAGATTAGTGATCATATAAGTTCATTAAACAATAAAAAGGAAGTTGATGAATTCCTTTTAAAGTATCGGTCTGAAATGCGTAGCAATATTCAGGACCTTTTGAAAAATGCTGAAATCGATGGGAGAGAATGAGTGGACAGCGGAAATAGGTAGATTAAAACGTAAAGTAGCAGGTCATCCTAAGCGAGATGGATTAGTAGTTTTTTATGGCAGTTCCTCCATTCGTTTATGGAATAATTTAACCAGAGATCTAAGTCCGTTAAACCTGTTGAATCTCGGTTTTGGTGGCTCCTCGCTTTATTGGTGTAACTTCTATTTTGAGGAGCTTTTTCGGGATTTGACCCCTTTCCATCTTGTTGTGTATGCAGGTGAAAATGATTTAGACGAAGGTAAAGGCCCTGATGTGGTCAACAGCGACCTTAAAACATTGATTGGTAAAGCCAGATCAAAAAATCTTGATATTAAGATATCGGTTATAAGTCTAAAACCCAGTCCGGCCAGAATGCACTTGATGGACCAAATTAGAGAAACGAACCAATTGTTTGAGCAAACGGTCAACTCTATTTCTAATGCCTCGATGATATGGATACATGACCAAATGTTAGATCCTAATGGACAAGTTTACCCCCATTTTTTCACCGATGATCGATTACATATGAATGAGAAGGGATATGAAATTTGGACGGATATTGTCAGACATCATTTTGACTTAAGCTGAGGTAATTGTCATTACGATTTTCTGTATATTCATCTCATGCATAGAAAAATCCATTCGTGTTTAATTATCAGCATTTTCTTCATCCTTTGTAACAATCCAACCTATAGTCAGGTACCGGATTTTGAAGAATATACACACCTGTTTTTTCAGTCTAGCGAGGTGGACTCTTTCAGATCCACTGTCCTTTCAAGAGCTGGGGACTTTGATCAACTTCGTGAGTATAGCCTTACAAATGCTATTTCACCTTCATTAGTATTTACTCCTGCTCTTAACCCTGATCGGCTTCCTCAAAATCAACTCCCGCGAATATGGAACATTGAATCCGATGTAGAACGTCCTGTGAAGGACGATGAGTTGGCATTCTTTCCGGTTTGGAAATTATCACGACTGATACAGTCGGGAAAGGTGACTTCCGTAGAATTAACAGAAATATTTCTGGAGCGGTTAAGAACCTTTGGAGACACGTTGGAATGTGTGATCACAATTACCGACTCCGTTGCAATGGCTCAAGCTCAACGTGCTGATGCTGAGTTGTCAGCCGGTAGGTATCTTGGACCTCTTCATGGCATTCCCTACGGAATTAAAGATTTACTAAGCACACCGGAGCATAGGACTACCTGGGGAGCTTACCCTTTCAAAGATCAGGTTATCGATACAAAGGCAACGGTCGTTGATCGCCTGGAACGATCGGGCGCAGTCCTGGTTGCTAAATTAACCTTGGGTGCTCTCGCCTGGGGCGATGTTTGGTATGGAGGAAAAACACGTAATCCATGGAATCTTGAGCAGGGTAGTAGTGGGTCTTCTGCCGGTTCGGCGTCTGCAACGGTTGCAGGACTGGTTCCTTTTGCCATAGGAAGTGAGACTCTTGGTTCAATCGTATCACCTTCCACGAGATGCGGTGCCTCCGGACTAAGACCTACTTTTGGACGAGTCAGCAAACATGGTGCAATGGCCTTAAGCTGGAGTATGGACAAATTGGGTCCAATATGTCGCAATGCAATCGACCTGGCACTTGTTTTTGATGCAATACAGGGTCCCGATAATAAGGATTTGTCTGTCAGAGATTTCCCTTTTAATTACGACTATTCGAAACGTGAGATAAAAACATTACGAATTGGGTATTTAAAGAAGTATTTTGACCGACCTCAGCATTTTAATCACTCAAACGACAGCGCAACACTACAACTACTGAGGGACCAGGGATTTATCCTGATTGAGAAGGAGCTTCCGGATCTCCCGGCGGCCGGTATGTCTTTTATACTCTCAGCAGAAGCAGGAGCGGCATTTGATGAATTAACAAGAACCAATCAGGATAGCCTTTTAGTCCGTCAAATAAAAAATGCATGGCCAAATACATTCCGTGCATCCCGGTTTATACCTGCAGTTGAGTATATCAATGCGAATCGGTTGCGTAGTGTTCTTGTAGATCAGATGAACGAAATGATGTCTGATATTGATGTTTTACTTACACCCACCTACGCCGGTCCGCAACTCTTGTTCACCAATTTAAGTGGTCATCCAGCCTTGGTATTTCCAAATGGGTCTTATCAAGAAGGAAATCCAGGTACAATTACCCTTCTGGGTAACCATTTTGATGAAAGCTCCATTCTATACCTGGCAAGATATATTCAGGACTTGACTCCATTTGAAGAGGAGATCCCTGCTCATTTTATAGAATAAAAAAACCCCGACATTGCCGGGGTTCGTTTCAATATCTTTACTTTCCGTTAGGCAATCTGTGCCTCGAGCTTCTGGCTGAGTACTGATTTCGGTACAGCTCCGATTTGCTTATCAACTATCTCCCCGTTCTTAAAGACCAAAAGCGTAGGAATAGATCGTATACCATATTTAGCAGAAACCTCTGGGTTGACATCAACATCAACTTTTCCAATGACAGCCTTACCATCATAATCGGCTGCAAGCTCCTCAACAACAGGTCCAACCATTTTACAAGGTCCGCACCATTCAGCCCAAAAGTCGACTAAAACAGGTTGATCAGATTTACCGATTACTTCCTCGAAGTTGGCATCTGTAATTTCAAGGGGTTTTGACATTCTATCTTCGTTCTATTATTAATCAATTCGCAAAGATAACTGATCAAGTGTATGTTTGGTTCACCGGGCTTAATGTTTGTAATGTGGAAGACACATTATCGATCTGCTTGAACGACGAATAATTTGCTCGAGGTAAATTCTTCAGCTGTGACCTGAAGTTGGAAAACACCCTTAGGCAGTTGCGAAATTGTGAAAGCTAGAGGATTGGGTTTCTGCTTAAAGTAATCTACTTGTCGAATCACACGCCCAGTTAGATCAACTATTTCCAACTGAATATTACCTGGTGGGATATTGGACAGATCGACTTGTATGGTGCCGTTACTCGGATTTGGAAATACTTGCAGCTTAATCCAGTCATCCTCAATGCCACTAACTGCAAAAACTAATTCCTGACATACCGTATCTTGAGAACAAGCATTTTCTACAAGCAAGCAAACAGTGAAGGGCTGAGATCCGGGATTGGCGAAGGAATGGAGCGGGTTTCGATCTGTGCTGGAATTGCCATCACCAAAATCCCAGTTGAACGTATTTGCATTGACTGTTTGATTGGTGAATACAACACTTGCTCTCTCTCCTTCGATGGAGTAATCCCAATCAAAGGCTGCCGTAGTGGATTCTTCAACTTCGATGTTTCTAACAGAAAGATCGAAGCAGCTACTATTATTTTTCACGAGTAAGGAGGCTGTGAAATTACCATTATCGGGATATTCGAAGCTAACTAAAGAATCGGAATCACTGTCTATTATACCGTCACCATCAAAATCCCACGAATAACTTCCATTAGATACATTTCCGCTGAGGTTGGTGAAAACTGCCGTTCCATCACAGTCAACAACAACTTGAAAATCTGAGGAGGGAACAGCACTTACTGCTACCTCTTGTGTGTAGCTGGCAGTATCAGTATCTGTCGTTACCGTTAACCTTGCCATGTAGATTCCTGGGGAGGTATACAGGAAAGTTACATCTCCGGCATTACTCTCGTCTATGATCGAATCTCCGTCAAAATCCCATGCATATGTTGCGGAGTCAGCATTTTGAGAAAGGTCGGAAAAAATCATTGTGGTTCCTAGACATACATCTGCCGCTGAGAAAAATGGAATAGGCTTGACAGGAGATTCAATGATTATAGTATCAGGAGTCGATGGTACTGGATCGGGTTCAGGCTCCGGATCAGGTTGCACTGTGGACATCGTATCTAGTGGAAGTACATTTACCTCCCTTGCCACGGATGTCTCACAACCCAGGCTATCGGTCAAGTATAACGTGCTGGTGAATGCTCCTGAATCAGGAAAAACGAAATAAGTATTTCCAACGGTACTATCATCGATACTTGCATCAGATTCGAAATCCCAGCTCCAGAAATAGGATTGGTCGACACCGAAAGTATCAACCTCAAACCTGGACGTATCTCCAACTGTGACGTCCTGCACACTGAATACCACAAATGGTTTTTGTTTGACGTTAAGTTCTACGCCGCTACTATCGGTACATACGGCACCGTTAACGATCGAGAGGGACAGGGTGTGGGAACCGGGATTGGCAAAAGTATGGGTGATATCGCCTTCTGTTGTACTTATCGGTTCTCCATCGGCGTACCATTGATAGGTAGCATCCCCGAGTATTCCAGAGCTAAGGTCTGTTATTTCCAACGCTTCGTCCTCGCAAGCGAGTGCTACGGAGAAATCAGCAATAGGACAATCACCATCGACGTCGAATGTGCGCATTTCAGGAAACCCCCAGGCACCATTTGCTCCCTGACCACGAATAACAATTTTATGTTCTCCAATGGACAGAGGACCCTGAGTTGATAAAACCTCCGAAATAAGATCCACGGTCGGCACTCCACTTGTAATTGGGATATTAATGCCATTTCCAAATCCAGGATCTTCATCTAAATAATATTCAAGCTTGTCAATTAGAATTGCATCGGAAGTAGAAGATCCGATACTCTGGATATAGAAAGTCCTTTTTTCCGCCAGGCCCCAGATACCATTACTATTTTTAGCTCTTATATGTACTGAATGGTATCCTTTGGCTAAGCCACTGCTTGTCAGAGTCTCGGAAATATCTACTACCTGACCTTGAGCTACAGATATTGAAGTTCCAGCGCCTTGCCCGGGATCTTCATTAAAGAAATATTCCAATTCTACAATATCTGCTGGAGTTTGGCTTCCTGGTGCAGACAGGTTTTGGACATAAAAAATTCTTATTTCAGCCATTCCCCAAATATTTTTTGCGTTTTGAGCCCTGACTCCAACTACATGATATCCATTGGGTAGACTGTTTGTTGAAAGCAAATCAGTGAAATCCAGTGTTTGTCCCTGGGTTACCGATAAATTTATTCCATTTCCCTGGCCAGGATCTTCTCCAATAAAATATTCTACTGCGGTAATATCCTCGGTTGGAGGATCAGATACTCCGACGTCAGGTTGAATGTAAAATGTCCTTAACTCTATCATGCTCCAAATTCCATTGGAGTTTTGGGATCTAACACCAATTACGTGCAACCCATTTGACAATCCCATTCCTGAAGTAGGTATGGTATAAGTAATATCGAGGGTAGGTCCTTGAGTGATAGGTATGGATGTGCCATTGCCTACACCAGGGTCTTCGTCAATAAAGTACTCAAGAGCGACAATGTCAGATTGAGCAACGACCTGGATGCCCAGGAGTATTCCCAGAATAGCGGATAGGATTCGTCTCATCCTACCATTAGTTTGCTTTGACTTCTATTCTGGCGTCAAGATCATCCCCGGGATTAATTATTGTATTGACATTGAACGTTTGGATGGTGGGGAATGCTGTGGTTTTCAAACTAAAATTAGTTTCCGTCCACGGGAATGGACCTCCGGTGATTCCTATATCAGATCCATCTGTGCCTCCATCTATTGCCGGTGAGTCCGAAGGAGTAGTAGACAATGTGAAATCATACGTACTAGACCAGGAATTTGATATTGCGACGTTTACGAAAACTGGAGATCCATTGACAATATTTCCGTCTCCGTCATTTCCAGCACCGCCACCGGAAGGGGGTAGTTCGTCATTTCCTGTGTTATTGGTTAGGTTGTTTGAGAACGTATTACCCTGGAAATTGGTAGATGTCGAACCGCCTGCTCCTGACAGACTTGGAGTTCTTCCATAAAAAATATTATTGGAGATCAATGCATCTCGCATAATCGATTGGAAAGAAAATGAGGAGGCACCACCAATAAAATTATTGTTTTGAATAATCATCCCAGCATTCACTGATGATTTATCTATAGCTCCGTAGATGATGTTGTTTGTAATTATTCCCGTATTAGTTGAAGTAGATCGGAAATCAATATTTGATGTAATCAGGTTGTTTCGTATCAACACATCAGTTACTTGCCTATCGAAGGTGATTCCAGCGATTCTATTTCCAGCAATGACCATCGAGTCAATTGGGACGTAAGTACCCACCCCTGTATATTCTATCTGGTTAATCTGGTTGTTATAGATGGCAACACCTTCGAGGGTAAATAATGGAGCAGAAGGAAATGTAATAAAAAGTATGTCATCGATGACTAGACCTGTAATGGTGCTGCTATCGGATTCACTGGTTCCATCGACATTGTTTCGAAGGAAAATATCCCTCACTTTGCTGTTGAGAGGTGCATCCTTGTCAAGGTCGAATCCAATTCCAAAAAGATGAAGTTCTTTATCGATGTAAGCGTCACCATAGGTGGTGTTGCTAGGCTGAACATAGACCGAATCTCCTTTTTTGGCAGCATCTACGGCTTCCTGTAGTGTGGGGAAAATGTGATCCCCGGTTGGAGCGTTAAAATTGTTATCCGCAATCCAAACGGTTGTTTGTGAAAATACGCTTGCAGAAAGAATATATAAACAGGAAGCGAAGAATAATCGGGTATTCATGAGCGAGTTATTTAGTGATTTTCAGGTTCCCTTTAGGTAGAGGCGGCGCTAAAGCAGAATAAATGTAAACAATTTGAATATCAATTCCTTAGGAGGTCACTACTCGGAATTTAAGGTTTTCAATCTTTTGAAGCTCCGAAATAAGGTCTGGATTGGCATCAATTGAGTTTTTACGGCTCAGCATTTCAATACTTATCATTTTGTCCTCATGGATTCCCAGAACCTTGAGCTTTAGCGCACAGGGACCAGGATGATCACCGGCGATATTGGCGATTTCTTCCACCATCAAAGAATCGATTTGATCAATGTTCATTTGAAGTTCAAGGCCTTTGACCATTTTTTCCCGGATCTCTCCCAGGTACTCAATATTTACAATGCGAACTTCTAATTCCTCACTGTTCCAGCGATTTTGAACATTGGCAGTGATGTACAAAAACCAGCCGGTTTCTAAGAAACTTTTGAATTTTAAATAGGTGTCAGAAAATAGGTAGAATGTTTGGCTGTCTTCATAATCTTCGATAGTCACTTGTCCGAAAGGATTACCTTTTTTCGACATTCGGTGTTGAACCTGGGTGACAATACCGCCAAACTTCAACTCGCGACCCCTCAATTTCTCTGGTTCCTTTAGCTCCTTTATTCTTGTGGTCATCAGGTAAGACATTTCAAAAGAATACTGATCCAATGGATGTCCGGTGATATATAGTCCAACCATTTCTTTTTCAATATTCAGCTTTTCAATTTCCCCATAGGGTTCAATTGGCCCTGGTTTAGGTTTTGCAATGGCTGTTTCTCCTGCACCACCGAACAGGGAGGCCTGACTACTTGCTTCTTCCAATTGCATTTTGTTAGCAAATCGGATCGCCTTTTCTATCAGTGAACTTCCGTCATCGTCAATCTCAACATATTGTCTTCTATGGAAGTCTCCAAAACAATCAAAAGCACCAGCTTTCGCCAGGGATTCAAATGACTTTTTGTTGACTGCTCTTAGATTCACTCGCTTCGCAAAATCAAAAATATCTTCAAATGGGCCATTCTCCATTCTCTCTTCGATTATTGCCTGAATGGCTGATTCACCTGTTCCTTTAATTGCCCCAAGCCCAAAACGTATTTCTCCTTGCTGATTAACAGTAAAATTTTGCTCCGATTCATTAACATGGGGGCCTAGGACTTTCAGACCAAGATTGCGACACTCTTCCATAAAGAAGCTCACCTTCTCAATATTGCTCTGGTTATGAGTCAGAACTGAAGCCATATACTCAGGTTGGTAATTGGCCTTTAGGTAGCCCGTATGGTACGCTACTACTGAGTAGCAAGTACTATGCGACTTATTGAAGGCGTAGGCGGCGAATGCTTCCCAGTCTTTCCAGATTTTTTCTAGCTTATCTTCAGGGTGACCTTTATCCTTTGCCTGGTTTATGAACTTTGGTTTTAGTTCTTCAAGTAGTTTGAAGATCTTTTTTCCCATGGCTTTACGCAAAACATCAGCTTCGCCCTTGGTAAAGCCAGCAAGTTTCTGAGAAAGAAGCATGACCTGCTCCTGGTAGACCGTGATACCATAGGTCTCTGCCAGGAATTCTTCCATTTGAGGAAGATCGTAGTTGATTTTCTCCTTACCATGCTTTCTGCTGATGAAATTCGGAATGTATTCCATCGGTCCCGGACGGTATAGGGCGTTCATGGCTATCAGGTCTTCGAACTTATCCGGTTTTAAGGATCGGAGATGTTTCTGCATTCCCGGACTTTCAAACTGAAATGTTCCGTTTGTTTCTCCTTTTTGATAGAGTTCGTATGTATTTTGATCGTCTAAAGGAATAGCATCGAGATCAATTTTTATACCGTGTCTTTTCTCTACATTCTCTATCGCCGTCCGAATGATGGATAAAGTTTTCAAACCAAGAAAATCCATTTTCAACATTCCTGCTGATTCAACCACGCTATTGTCAAACTGGGTGAGTAGGAGGTCGGAGTCTTTAGATCTAGCCAGCGGGATGAATTTGGTCATGTCATCCGGGGTAATGATTACACCGCAGGCATGAATTCCGGTATTTCGAAGCGAACCTTCCAACACTACCGCCTGGTTGAGCACTTGGGAGGGAAGTTCTTCTCCGTTTTTTAGCTCTTTCAATTCCGGCACTTCATCAAAAACCTTAGAAAATTTGGTGCCTGGTCTTTCAGGTACAAGCTTGGCAATTCCATCCGTCTCCGGCAACGGCAACTCCATTACCCTACCTGCGTCTCGTATTGCGGATTTCGGAGCCATAGTACCGTATGTGATGATCTGTGCTACCTGATTGTATCCATATTTGCCCACCACATATTCGATCACTTTCTCTCGACCTTCGTTATCAAAGTCGATATCAATATCCGGTAATGACACCCGATCGGGATTCAGAAAACGCTCGAAAAGAAGATCGTAAGCCATGGGATCTACGTTGGTAATTCCGATACAGTACGCTACTACGCTTCCCGCAGCTGATCCTCGACCTGGACCAACGGATACTCCCATTTCTCGGGCTTTGGACGTAAAATCCTGAACGATGAGAAAGTAACCGGGGTAACCGGTATTCTCAATGGTTTCTAGTTCGAAATTGATTCTTTCTTCAATATCTGGAGTCAGGGATTCATACCTTTTCCTGGCACCTTCCATGGTAAGGTGCCTTAAATAGGCATTTTCACCTCGATTACCACTGTCATTTTCATCTTCAGGGTCCCTAAACTCATCAGGAATATCATACTTCGGAAGTAAAACATCCCTTTCCAGATCATACTCCTCAACCTTATTCAGAATTTCCGAGATGTTGTCAATAGCCTCAGGTACATCACCGTATTCCGTCTTCATTTCCAATTGAGACTTGAAATAGAAATTATCATTGGGAAGTCCCGGTCGGAATCCACGACCTCTGCCGATGGGAGTACTTTGCTTTTCGTTTTCCTTTATACAGATTAATACATCATGAGCCTTCGCATCTCCTTTATCGAGGTAAAATAACTCGTTGGTGGCAACCACCTTCACATTGTATTTTTTGGCCATACTGGCTAGAACGGTATTGAGGTGATTTTCCTCATCAAGACCGTGTCTTCCCAACTCGATGTAGAAGTCATCTCCAAACTCCTTTAACCACCACTGTAAGGCTTCCTCCGCCTGTGTTTCACCTACATTCAGGATCAAATACGGTATTTCACCTGCTAATCCGCCACTTAGTGCGATTAGTCCTTCCTTATACTCCTGGATCAATTGTTTGTCAACCCTGGGGTAGAGGCCATATAGACCTTCCATATATCCCAATGAGGAGAGTTTCGCCAGATTGTGATATCCTTTCTTGTTCTTAGCCAGCAGAACCTGCTGAAAACGTTTATCTGGATTGTCTTTGGTGAACTGAAGTTTCTCTCTTTCTTCCGCTACAAATACCTCACAGCCAACAATAGGTTTGATTCCTGCGTTTTTAGCGGCTTTCACAAACTTGAAGGCACCAAACATATTTCCAAGGTCGGTAAGTCCAACGGCCGGCATGTCATATTCCTTTGCTTTTTCAACTATGGTTCCTACGTCCGGTGTAGCCTGAAGTACTGAAAATTGAGAATGTACATGTAGATGGACAAACTCTCCCTGAATATCTTCCGCAGATACCTGGGTGTCACCAAGCTTTCCGGAAGACTCTTCTCTTATCCAGGCAAAGTTTGCCTCATCGAGATCTGGAGCTTCATAGTTGATATTTGAAATGTCATGAGACTCGAATGGAGGAATGATTTTACGCTTGAGGCATTCAAAAAATGCTTTGGCTGTGGCATCTACATCGTACGCGGCGTCATGGGCGTCACCAAAACCCTGATCAAATAGCTTTTCATACAGCTCAATCAATTTAGGCTGTTTTAATCGACCACCAATTCCTCCCTGAAGCTGGGCGAATTCTACGGTTTCCACCGAGGTGTCGATATTGGGCATGTCACCCAGGAGGTTATCCATATCGGTTCGCAGGTATTCCGCTCCGATAATTTTATTGTCGAATTCGATATTATGACCAACCAGTACACTAGCCTTCTTTACATCTTCAGTAAATTTTTCAAGAACCTCTTTTCTATCGTGTCCGACTTCGTTAGCTCGATCAGTGGATATCCCATGAATTTTTTCCGCATTGAAAGGGATGGTAAAACCCTCAGGTTTTACAATGTGGTTTCCTGATGAAAGTAGTTTTCCGTTAGAGTCATGAAGCTGCCATGCAATCTGGACTAATCTTGGCCAGTTATCCAGCTCTTCGACAGGTGCAGTTTTATTGTGGGGTAGACCCGTGGTTTCGGTATCGAAAACTAAATACATAAATGAGAACGAATTGGTGGTTATGTTGATTGCTTTCTCAAGAAATCAGCACACCAAAATAAAAAAATCTCATGGCCTTTCGACCATGAGATTCCATTTGTTTTCCACTTTACGGAAGATAGCCGTTGTGGATAAATACTATTCGTCCTTAAGCGAGTTGACCGGATTAGTACGCGCTGCTCGATAAGACTGGTAACTCATGGTTAACCATGAAATTGCCACAGCGCTGAAACCAGCGAAAATGAATATGGCGGGATTATTAATGTTGATGCGGTACACAAAATCATTTAGCCACTCTCGCATGGCGAAGTATGAGACAGCTGAACCTATAATAAAGGAGATTGCCACTAGCCTTAGGAATTCTTTGCCGAGTAAGAAGATGATTTGTGAAATTGATGCTCCTAGTACTTTTCTGATACCTATTTCCTTAGTTTTTTGCTCCGCCGTAAACGCGGCCAATCCGTATAGACCTAAGCATGCAATGAACAAGGCAAGGAAAGCGAATACACTGAAAATGTCACCAATTCTTTGTTCAGCAGTATAGATTCTGTCAAAACGATCATCCATAAAACTATATGCAAAGGGTTGACCGGGGCCAAACTCTTCCCAAAGTCCTTCGATTTGATCCACAGTTGCAGAAATGTTCTCCGGGTTGAGTCTGAATGAGATATATCCTCTGGATCGGTCCAGGCTAAATATCAATCCCGTAATGTTCTCTCTCATGGATGAATAATGAAAATCTTTTACTACACCAATAATCTTTTTTACCACTGCTTCCGGCTGTTCGACACTACGTCCGCCGTAGGTACACATATATTCACCTACCGGATCTTCATAGCCTAACTCTCTCGCTGCTGCTTCATTGATGACTACTGCAGATGAATCGGAAAGAAAATCTCTGGAAAAATCTCGACCACTTACTATCTCCATGTCCAATGTGGAAATGTAATCGTGATCGATTCGATAGTTGTGCATGATAAAGTTGTCTCCCTTCCCAGGTTGTTGTCCCTTGAACCATAAGTTATTGTTATTGGTAGTACCCACAGGAAGGAATGTGGCAATTGTACCATTAACAACCCCGGATAGGTTTTTCGCCTCATTCTTAAATGATTCTAACTTATCATCCAACAGCCATGCATCTTCGATCATGATCACCTGCTCCTTGTTGAATCCCAGTTTTTTATTCTGAATGTAATTGAGCTGGTTGAACACAATTAGGGTACCAACGATCATAATTATTGACACGGTAAACTGGATAACAACCAGAGTGCTTCTTACTCCTCCACTTTTCATTCCAAGGTTGATTTTACCTTTTAGTACATCAACCGGCTTAAACGCGGAAAGGTAGAACGCAGGATAACTGCCTGCCAGGAATCCGACTATGATCAATACTCCGAGCATGATAGAATAGAAAATTGGGGAGAACAGACTAGTCGATGAAATGCTTTTATCTGCCAATTCATTGAACAATAGGAGAAGTATATAACTCAGAGCGAATGCAATGAGAATAGAGACTAGGGTGATCATGAATGCCTCTGTCAGGAACTGGGTGATCAGATGACCCTTGTAAGCTCCCATAACCTTTCGTACACCAACTTCCTTCGCTCGATTGGCAGAACGTGCAGTAGATAAATTCATGAAGTTGATGCATGCCAAAATCAGTATAAATAAGGCGATAGCAGAGAAAATGTATACATATTGGATACTGCCATTGGCTTCCAATTCTCCAAGTTTGTCAGAGTGAAGATGAATATCTTTCAACGGGAAAAGCGTGAATCCTGCTACTGCACCTTCCTCACCTAATTCATCCATACTTTTACCCATGAATCGCTCAAATTCAGGTCCTAAGTACTTGTCTACTATCAATTCAGGGAATTTGGATTCCAATACAAGAGGATCGGTACCCTGCGTGAGTCTCAGATAGGTATTGAAATTAAAGCTCAGCCAGATTTTTTGTTGAGCTTCTTCTAACCCTTCCATGGAGAATAGTACATCGTAATGAAAGTGCATATTGGAAGGCATGTCTTCGAATACCAATGTGACTTCGTAAGAGTCGTCATTGTCAATGATCAAAGTTTGTCCAATGGGATCCTCATCACCAAAAATCTTATCGGATATTGATTTGCTGATAGCCATGGTATTGGGTCTCTCCAAAGCCGTTGTTTTTTCTCCCGCCAGTACTGGTATTTCGAAGAATTCGAAGAAATTCTTGTCAGCGAAAATTACCCGTTGCTCTTTGTAATTGGTAATATCATCTTTCCTCTTTAGCAGTCGATCACCAATTCCTCGCATCCTTACAGCGTCTTCCACTTCCGGGAAATCTTGAAGCATTACTTCCGCCGTAATCGGACTGGCCAGTGCCGTCACAAAATTGTTTCCATTGATCGTACCGTTAAAGTCCATCCGGTAGATTTGATTTCGTTTACTGTGAAACTGATCGTAACTCAATTCATCAATCACGAAAAGCGAAATCAACATAAAGCAGGTCAACCCAATTGATAATCCGAGTATGTTTATCAAGGAGTAAAATCGTTGTTTGACCAGATTTCTTAGGGCAACGTTTAGCAGGTTACGTATCATTTTATTTTGGTTTTGAGTCTTTGGTTTGATGCATAAGAGGTTAAAAAGGTTGCAGTTTGCCTCTGAGCATATATGTATTATATGGTATTATGTATTACAAGGTTGCGTTTTTCACCGACTATTTTATTACCACAGTCTGTTACAAGCCTTTATAACCGATGATTTGATCCCGGGAGAAAGTGTGTCGAGGTAGGGCTCCTCGGTTAGCACCTTCAATTCATTAATGAGTTCGGGATATTTTTTGGCAATCGCAGCCATAATCCTAAAAGCTGTATGTCGGACGGAGGGACTTTTTCCAACTTTCTCCCATATTCTCTCACATTTTTCATAAAATTTTCCTTCTTGATCTTCGTCCAGATCCTGGTCCATCAGTACGCGAATTAGTTCTCTCTGTTGACCATCGATATTATTGTCTAAGGCTTCAATTATCGTATCTATATGTGCTTTTAATCGGGGATCATTCTTTTTAGTCGTGTGGTGCAGCACCCAGGCAGCCCGCCAGCCCTGTGGATCATGTGAGGATGTAGCCAGACGAATGAGTTCCAGGTATAATTCCTCGTTTTCATCAACTTTTTCATAGAGTTGAAAACGATCAAATCGCTGAGAGAGGGTTTCGAATAGTTGATTAGGGGTCAATGGGTCTATATACTTCTGGAAACAACAGGATCCAAAGGTTACCATTCTTTTTCGTAATTATCATCGATGAATAAACGATTTTGTTGGCGGTCGTTTCTTCGTGTCTCTCGGATTAGCCTAACAACATTCCATAATTATTGATTTTCTGCTTACTCAAATTCAAAATATTATTATAGCATATAATGTATTAATATTGTAAATACGTTGTATAAAAAATAAAATATATCAATGAAAATTTATCGTTTGCTACACTACCTTATAGTATATTTTTACTTGTACTATATTCATCATGCCAAGTCGATTCAATCTCACCCGAAGAGGATACCATTAAATTCCAAGAATTATCTGTTATTCATGATACCGGACTTCCAGTTGAAGCATTAGAATATGATGTGTATGATCTTCAAGAGATTTTAGTTGGTAATTTGGATTCTGATATGTCAGGCAGAATAGTCTCAGACAAAGTCTTAGAGTCATTTTCGTATCCTTCATTGGATGAATTAGCCTTTTTAGTATCCACGATTGAAAAAAAGTATCCGGACATAAATAATCCTGACCATGCAGAGCGGATTAGGCAACAGTTTCCAAAGTTGACCGACGAGGAAATCGATAATAATATGGATAAGATCCAGGGTTATTACCTGAAACATATCCAATATGAAGTAATTGATACTCTTTCGCGAACGATGAAGAACAAAAAGATAAATTCATCCGGAAGGGTCGCCTATGTGTATGATATGTGTCCAAATGAATTTTGGTTTATGGCTGCTCATTTGACTTCAGCTCAATTGGCTGCGGATGCATTTCATAATGCTCTTTCATTTACGGTGGAGAAGTATGGAACGCATTCCGACGACCACAAAAAAAGTAACGCATTCAAACATGCCATTTGGAATGCCTTGTTGGCGAAATATCATGGAAAAAAGAAGAAGAATGTGAATAAAGGTCGGGATTTTGCAAAAGGCTTGACAGACGCACATGAGGATTGTAATATTGATAACGGGGCTCCAGGTTGGGCGACCGCTATGGATCTGCATAATAATCATGTCGGTCGTTTAGTTTATAAATGGAATTCCAGTGTTTCCGGAAGTTGGCCAAATAAGAAGTTTAACACACTCTATGACTGGGAATTCAAAGAAGATCTCTATGCCAGATCCGGGAATGCGATCAAAGTCAATGAGAGCATCCCGGCTATCAACGCAATTAATGACCAGTTTTTGGTTTACACTCAAGATTGAAACGATGAAAAAAAACACTATAAAGAACATATTTTGGCTTTTACCCCTGTTGGTAACCTTCTTGACTGGCTGTTTTGAGAATATTTCACCAGATGAAAAGAAGCTTACGGTGGTTAATCATACTAAACAGTCTCAGCTATTGGAAATTTGGGACACTAACGGTAAAATGGATACCTTTTATCTTGAAGTTAAACCGCTTGATACCTTTAAAAGGCGGTGGAGACCGAAAGTGGGGAAATTAGAGGGAAATATTATATTCAGGGTGGGTGAACAGACTCAGAGTTCCTGCTACTTCACTAATGGCACTGTATTAGGATCTATTGTCGACGTTCAGATTTATGCAGACAGCCTCATTGCCGGTTGTTTTGTCGAGTAGAAGGAAAATATTGACAATTGGAACCTGGTTGGGCGACCGCTATGGATTTGCATAATAATCATTCGGTCGTTTAGTTTATAAATGGAATTCCAGTGTTTCCGGAAGTTGGCCAAATAAGAAGTTTAACACACTCTACGACTGGGAATTCAAAGAGGATCTCTACGCCAGATCCGGGAACGCGATCAAAGTCAATGAGAGTATCCCGGCCATCAACGCAATTAATGACCAGTTTATGGTTTACACTCAAGATTGAAACGATGAAAAAGAACACTTTTAAGATTATATTTTGGCTTTTACCCGTGTTGATAACTTCCTTGACTTGCTGTTTAGAGAATATTAGCCCAGATGAAAAAAAGCTAGTTGTGGTTAATCACACTAACCAGTCTCAACTGTTAGAAATTTGGGGCACTTCCGGTAAAATGGATACCTTTTATCTTGAAATCAATCCGCTTGATACGTTTAAAAGGCGGTGGAGACCGAAAGTAGGCAAACTCGATGGAAATATGATATTCAGGGTGGGTGAACAGATTCAGAGTTCCTGCTATTTCTCCAATGGCACTGTGGGTGGATCCATAGTCGAAGTTCAGATTTATGCAGACAGCCTCATTGCCGGTTGTTTAGTCGATTAGTAAGAAAATATTGACAATTGGAACCTGGTTGGGCGACCGCTATGGATTTGCATAATAATCATTCTGTCGTTTAGTTTATAAATGGAATTCCAGTGTTTCCGGAAGTTGGCCAAATAAGAAGTTTAACACACTCTACGACTGGGAATTCAAAGAAGATCTCCATGCCAGATCCGGGAACGCGATCAAAGTCAATGAGAGTATCCCGGCTATCAACGCAATTAATGACCAGTTTTTGGTTTACACTCAAGATTGAAACGATGAAAAAAAACACTATAAAGAACATATTTTGGCTTTTACCCCTGTTGGTAACCTTCTTGACTGGCTGTTTTGAGAATATTTCACCAGATGAAAAGAAGCTTACGGTGGTTAATCATACTAAACAGTCTCAGCTATTGGAAATTTGGGGCACAACCGGTAAAATGGATACCTTTTATCTTGAAGTCAAACCACTTGATACCTATAAAAGGCGGTGGAGGCCAAAAGTGGGCAAATTGAGTGGAAATATGATATTCAGGGTGGGTGAACAGATTCAGAGTTCCTGCTACTTCACTAATGGCACTGTATTAGGATCTATTGTCGACGTTCAGATTTATGCAGACAGCCTCATTGCCGGTTGTTTTGTCGATTAGTAAGAAAGCCAGGCCTGACTTTTAATTGTCTATCCTTTCTTGTGCACTTTGATTGATCAGGAAATTCTGCCATCATGGAAAGCAGCGCGTTTCCATTCACCGTCAAAGATCCACAGATGAGTCACCTGAAAACGACGAATTTCATTCTGCCCTTCAGAAACGGATTCAACCTCGATTTTTGCAGTCACAATTGCCGATTGCCCATACGTGATGATGTTGACATCGGTCATATTATATGCCTTAATGACGAGGCTGCCATCATCCAGTTTCTAGCGTGACCAGTCACGTACCCGATCCATTCTTCCTTAGTATACGGTCCTGACCTTCCGTTGGTGTGGAGGTAATCGGTGGTGATCATCTGTTTCAAAATTGCAGTATCCGCTTCCACAAAGGCTTTATTAAAAACCTGGAGCCTACCCATCAGGTCATTGGATGAATCCTGTGCATTTAAGCTGGTAAAACAACAATAAATGATTAGCTGCACTATGAACTTTATTTTGGCCGTTGTCATGAGAAAGGAAGTTGAAGTGAACTACTAAACGGATGGAAGAAGATTTCGGAATCTTTTTTTCATTAAACGGTTTACCATTCGTCGCTATGACGTATTAACAGCTACCGTTTAAAACCAAAAAACGAATACTCGCATGCTATCACTGAAGTTAATCGCAATTGGGATTGGAGTTGGAAGTTCTATCGGACTGATGACTAATGAAATGGTACTCTGGGTGGGAATAGGAGTATCCGTTGGACTTGCACTCGATATTTCAAGGGTCTTTAAAACAAAATCCGCTACCCCTCAGAAGAAGTAACGGATTCTATTCCAGATTCAAAATTAAATCTATTCCAGGGTTACGTCTCGTTCGACTACATTGAATGGTCCGGGAATCGGATTTCCTTCACTATCTATTAATTCCAGTTTTACTGTTGCTGTACCTTTAGGTAAACCTTCAACATAGTATGGAGCCCATACATCAATCATGAATTCTTCCCCGTTAACAGTGGCTCTGACCTTATTTCCATCGGGAGAAATTGATGTATTGATCAAATAGAAATCTATCATAAGTTTTTCAGTGTCGCTTCCTGAATACGTTCCTTTTGGTCGACTGTAGAACATATGTTCGCCCTCCTTGTCAAATTGGGGCTCTTCACCTTCTGCAGGTAATACTTCAAGAAAAAAAGCATCAGGATTCTTCACACTCTCATGATAGGACCTCGAAAGGAAAGCAAGAACAACATTCTCTTGCTTTTCTAATCCTTTGGTGAATTCCGCTTCATAGTGAGCGGAATAAGGTCCATTGTTCACAATAAGATGAATATGCTGTCCCTTTCCGGAATTCGCGATTCCTCTTTCAGCAGCATCCGGAGTTTGGATACCCAGCTCATAGTTTTCAATAGCAAAAACCATATTAACAGATAAGGATGAATCTTCGTCAAATACATCCATGGCTTCTGCCAGTAATTTGGCATCACCAAATTCCGGAGATGGGGGAGCTTTTGTTAAGGTGAGTTTTACAGACTCAGATTCTGAATCTGTTGATGATGTCTCACCCGTACTAGTGGAGGAAGTACAGGACCCGAGGAGAAAAATCACCGAGATCACTATTGATAGTCTGGTTAAATGATACTTCATAGTCGTTTTGCTTTTTGCCGGTAAATTTAAAAAAAATACTCCCGTCGAAACGGGAGTATTTTAACTCAGTAATCATTTTTATATGGGTGGATAATTTCCGTGTTATCCTTTAAGAAATTGACGAAGAACGTAATTCAAAATGCCTCCGTGCTTGTAGTAGGCTACGTCAACTCCTGAATCCAATCTCAGTTTAGCTTGAAATTTAATGCTTTCGCCGTCCGGTTTGGTGGCAGTTACATCAACGATTTTCCCGGGGGTTAGGTCTTTTGAAAGTCCGTCAATGTCATATGTTTCTCCACCGGAAAGACCTAGTGTTTCCTGATTTTCCCCTTCCATGAACACCATAGGAAGGACACCCATGCCCACCAGGTTGGAACGGTGAATTCGTTCAAAACTCTCTGTGATTACGGCTTTAACTCCAAGCAGGTTTGTCCCTTTAGCGGCCCAATCTCGTGACGAACCCGATCCGTATTCTTTACCTCCAATAACCACCAATGGTGTATCAGAATCAGCGTACTTCATCGAGGCATCATAGATGGTCATTTCCTCTCCGGATGGGTGATAGGTGGTCCATCCTCCTTCTCTGGACGCTAGTTTGTTCTTTATCCGAACGTTAGCAAAGGTTCCGCGCATCATCACCTCGTGGTTCCCTCTTCGACTTCCATAAGAGTTGAAGTCCCGCTGAACAACTCCATTATCAACCAGGTACTTTCCAGCAGGATGTTCAGGTAAGAACTTTCCAGCAGGCGATATATGATCTGTAGTGACCATGTCGCCCAATTGTAGTAAGACCTTAGCACCTTTAATATCTTGTGGTTCTGGTACCTCCTCCGATATATCTTTGAAGAAAGGAGCTTCCTGGATGTATGTTGAGGAGTCATCCCAATCGTAAATGTTTCCAGTAGGCGCATTCAATTCTTGCCAGGTATTATCGCCGTCAAACGCGGTCGCATAGTTTTTAGCATAGTCATCCGGAGTGAGAACTTTGTCCATCATCTCATTTATTTCTGCCAATGAAGGCCAAATGTCTTTTAGATAAACTCTTCACCATTTGGATTGGTGCCCAATGGCTCATTATTCATATCAAAATCCATCCGTCCAGCAATTGCATAGGCCACGACCAACATAGGTGAGGCCAGAAAATTCATTTTGATATTCGGATGTATTCTCGCTTCGAAGTTCCTGTTTCCGGATAATGCTGAACAAACAACCAGGTCGTTTTCGATAACGGCTTGTTGGACATCCGCCATCATATCTCCAGAATTACCAATACAAGTTGTGCAGCCGTAACCTACCACATGGAATCGTAGTGCTTCCAGGTATGGAAGTAGCTGGGATTTTTCCAGATAATCAGTCACTACACGAGAACCTGGTGCAAGTGAGGTCTTCACCCAGGGTTTTATATTTAAGCCCATTTCAACGGCCTTTTTCGCAACTAATCCAGCACCGATCATCACACTTGGATTACTAGTATTGGTACAGGATGTGATGGCTGCAATAACTACCGCACCATCCGAAAGGTTGAATTGGATATCTCCTTTTTTCATTGGAATCGACCGCACCTCTCCGTTGAGCTTGGTAGATCCCTCTCGTTTTTCTACCGGAATATATTTCCTACTGTAAGAATCTTCCAACAGATTTGTAACCTTCGACTTCGCTTCCCGAAGTAATATCTTATCCTGTGGACGTTTCGGACCTGAGATGGTAGGCTCAACTGAAGATAAGTCGAGTTTGAGAACATCATTGTATTCGATTTCAGCAGATGCGTCTCTCCAAAGAAGGTTCTCCTTTGCATACTTCTCCACCATATCTATATGATCTGCAGGTCTGTTGGTCTTTTGCATGTAAGCCAACGTCTGGTCATCAATGGGCCAGTGTGTGTCCGTACACCCAAACTCAGGAGACATGTTGGAAATAGTAGCTCGATCGGCAACTGTTAACATATCCAATCCGGGACCAAACACCTCCACCATCTTACCAACAACTCCGTAATCCCGGAGCAGCCGGGTGATTGTGAGTACCAAATCAGTAGACGTTGCTCCTTCAGGCAGTTTACCTGAAAGTTCAAGTCCGATAACCTGAGGAAGGATCATATAAATAGGTTGACCAAGCATGGCCGCTTCCGCTTCAATACCTCCAACGCCCCATCCAAGAACACCAATTCCATTCACCATTGGTGTATGACTATCCGTTCCTACCAATGTGTCAGGGAAAACATACCCATCTCTTTCGATAACACCCTTAGCCAAGTATTCAAGATTTACCTGATGGCAAATTCCCATTCCCGGAGGGACAACACTGAAGTTATTAAACGCTTTTTGCGCCCACTTCAACAGTTTATACCGTTCTTCGTTTCTCTGATATTCAAGATCAACATTTTGTTTATATGAACTATTTGTTCCGAAAAACTCGACCATTACCGAGTGATCAATAACCATATCAGCAGGAACTACCGGATTGGTCTTGCCGGTATCTTTTCCTTTTCTTGCCACTTCTGACCGGATGGAAGCGATATCAACAACCGCCGGAACTCCAGTGAAATCCTGCATTAAAACTCTTGCGGGTGAGTAGGGAATGTCCTTAACGTTTGCGGTCGTTTTCCAGTTGAGCAGGGTTTCCAGATGCTCTTCGGTTACTGCAAAAGCATCGTAGTTGCGAATCGCGTTCTCCAAAAGAATTCGGATAGAATAGGGGAGTTTTAAAACCTCCGGTCGCTTAGATGATAGATCTTTTAAACTAAAGTATTTGTGTTTTCCGAGTTTCGAGCTTAATTCTTTCTCGATGCCGAAGAAGTCCTGCGCCATGTTAAATATGATATTGAGTGGTAAATTTCAAAAATACAACAACCAGGGTGGTCCCCCAATTCAGCCCAAAGTTACAATTCCGAAAGAAACTTCATGGTATCCACTTGATCTGCGTAGTCCCAAAGCTCCGGTGATTGAGATTTTCCAAAAAGAATGTCGGCTTTTGAGTGCTTTCCGACTATGCATTGAATTGAATCTTGTTGGGAAGCTAATCGATCATTCAAATAGGTTGGACTTGGATAGTATTCATAATATGTGACTGAGATAGGTGATACTAGTTCATCTGTAGATTCCTTAACCAAAGAGAATCCCGTATCCAGATGTTCCTCTTTGTTTACCAGGTAAATGGATTTGTGATAGTCATAGTTGTTCATGTACTTGTAATGGTCCTGCACCTTCTTGTATGGTTGCCATTGATCCAACAAATGAACAAGATCATAACCTTCAGGAATCATTATTTTCGATACATTCCTACATCCGAGTCCAAAATACTGAAAGACATCACTTCCCAGAGCTAGAAGATCTTCATCTGATTCTTCCCCGGTGAGAATAGCAATAGAAGTGCGGTTCTTGCGAATGATGTTCGGGAATCGGCTAAAGTAGTATTCAAAGTATCGTGCCGAATTATTGCTTCCGGTTGCAATTATGGCATCAACTTCTTTTAAGGATTCTTGGAATACAAATCTCTCCTGTATTTCCGGGGTGATCTCAACCAGCCAGGATAGAACCGTTTTGATGAGGACACTATCTTTTGAACTTAGTTTTATCACTGCCTGGTGCCCGGAAAAAATGGTTGAAAGGATATCATGAAAACCCACCAGAGGAATATTACCAGCCAGGATAAGTCCCACCTGTAGTTTTTTTTCAGACGGAGGAGGGTAGCGACTTACCCAGTCCTGAAGTTTCTCCTTTTCGATCATTATGGCGATACTCCCAAGTGATTGTTCGATGGATTCAGCTGTAAACCAAGGATTTTCTCCGGTCGCTTGTTGAATTAAACGTTCCCAATCATCCGTTTGAAGTGATTTTATTTTGTCAGATAACTTACTAAAGGCTAAAATGAAATCCACAGATGTATTTTTGATTGGAAACAAACTTTTAGCTGCAAACTTATTGTTATAATTTTGCCCGCTGATATTCGGGCTTAAAGATATTTCGCAATGGCAATAATGATTACTGATGAGTGCATCAATTGTGGTGCATGTGAACCGGAATGCCCCAACACGGCAATATATGAAGGTGGAGTGGAATGGAAATGGTCTGATGGTACAGACCTTAAGGAAGTAGAAATGGAAGACGGTTCATCAGTGGATGCATCAGAACCCCAAGAACCTGTCTCCGACGAATTCTACTACATTGTTTCTGGCAAGTGCACGGAGTGCAATGGATTCCATGAAGAACCCCAGTGCGCCGCTGTGTGTCCTGTTGATTGTTGTGTGGATGATCCTGACTATGTGGAGACGGAAGAAGAATTAGTGGCCAAAAAAGAATGGCTACACGTCTAATTCAATTCATTCTTTTTCGTTTGATGAGATAAGAACCCAGTACCTTATCAAAGGAATCTCGGGTATCAACTTCTATTAAGTCTATTTTAAGTTTCCCGCAAGCGAGCTTTACCTCATGATAGAACTTGACCATCTTTTCTTTATATCGGTCCTTTATAAATGAGGGTGAAAGAGTAATAGTCTCTCTGGTTTCCGAATCAATGAACTTATAGGGCCGATCCTTGAAATCAAAATTCAGCTCGGTAGACTGGTCAGTAACATGAAATAACAAAACCTCATGTTTGTTATGCTTAAGATGCTGAAGGGCTTCCAGGGTTTTGGAAAGTGGCTGTGATTGCTGAAACATATCTGAAAAAATGATGACTAGCGATCGCTTGTGTATTCTATCAGCAATTTGATCGATGCAATTCGCAATATTCGAACTCTGCTTCCTTGGTTCTGGTCTTTCCAACAAGCCTTCCAGGTATTCTAATATCGAATTCAGGTGTAATCGTGTGGATTTTTTAGGTGATTCGTGTTCAATGGATTCGGCAAATGAGGTCACTCCAACTGCATCCCGCTGCTTTATCATCAAAAAACTGAGTGCAGCGGCTGCATAAAGGGAAAACTGAATTTTATCGAATCCTGGCTTCGGATAGTACATGCTGGAAGAGCTATCGAGTAAAATAGTACATCGAAGATTAGTTTCCTCTTCGAACTGTTTGGTGTATAGTCTATCTGTTCTTGCAAACACCTTCCAGTCAATATTCTTGGTGCTTTCTCCGTAGTTATAGAGCTTATGTTCAGCGAACTCAACTGAAAAGCCATGATATGGAGATCGATGAAGCCCCGTAATAAAACCTTCGACCATTTCCTTGGCTAGAAATTCTAAGCGCTGAAATTGACGTACATCGTCGAGGTATAGCTTATTTTTCATAGCCTAAACGAGTAAAGTTGAAAATCAATAATTGATCCATTTGAGAACAAAACATCTGGCCGATTCAAAAGGTTAAATTACAATGGAATTAAAATTTGGTTCATTATTTTACAATTTTTAATAAACTTGTAGGCAAAAGAATAATAAGACTCACCAAATTATTTTACAGTGGAAGAGAACAAGGATAAAGGAAGAGAGGAAATCTATTCCGAAAGGGTAAGGGCTGGTAAACGAACCTATTTCTTTGATGTGAAGGCAACCAGATCGAATGATTACTACCTAACAATCACAGAAAGTAAGAGAAGGTTCAAAGATGACGGTTTTGTTTATGAGAAACACAAAATTTTTCTCTATAAAGAGGACTTCAATAAGTTTGTCGATGCCTTAAATGAAACGGTCAACCATGTGAAAACCGAATTGCTACCAGATGTAGATTTTTCTCAGTTTGAAAGAGAAGAGGAACACTCTGAGGAAGTAGATGTAAACAATGATACTGAGTTAAAGTGGGACTAGCCAAGCCCACTTTTTAACGAAATTTTGAAGCTCCTAAACAGGAGCTTTTCTTTTTTCTAAACTTTGTAAGCCCTTTAGTTACTTTTGCCCTTTCATTTTTTTATAAGGATCAAACGATGGGTTTAAGATGTGGAATTGTCGGTCTACCGAATGTGGGTAAATCGACCCTTTTTAATGCACTTTCAAACGCTAAGGCTGAAGCGGCCAACTTCCCTTTTTGTACCATTGAACCGAATGTAGGTGTCATTACCGTGCCTGATGAAAGACTTAAAACGCTTTCTGATCTGGTAAATCCCCAGAAGGTCGTTCCAACTGTAATAGAGTTTGTGGATATCGCAGGATTGGTTAAAGGGGCAAGTAAAGGAGAAGGTCTGGGTAATCAATTCCTTGCTAATATTCGGGAGGTTGATGCGATTATTCATGTAATCCGGTGTTTTATCAATGAGAATATTGTTCATGTTGATGGAAAAATCGATCCGGTTGGAGATAAAGAGATCATTGATACGGAACTGCAATTGAAGGATCTCGAAACGGTGGATAAAAGAATTTCTCGAATTGAGAAGATGGCTCGAACCGGGGACAAAGAAGCAAAATCGGAATTTGTCATTCTTGAAAAACTTAAAAACCATCTGGAATCTGGTAATAATCTTCGGTCACTTGAACTGGAGAAAGAGGACAAGATTTTTGTGAAGTCACTTCAACTGCTTACGGAAAAACCAATTATCTACGTAGCCAATGTCGAGGAAGAAAATGCGGTGGATGGAAATGCATACAGTAACCAACTGCAAGATGCGATTTCGTCGGAAGATGCTGAACTAATCATTATTTCAGCTGCTATTGAAGCACAAATTGCTGAGTTGGAAGAAGCAGATGAAAAAGAGATGTTTCTGGAGGAATATGGACTGAAGGACTCCGGGTTGAATCGCTTAATACGGGCTTCATATCGCTTGTTGGATCTAATTACCTACTTTACAGCCGGAGAGAAAGAGGTTAAGGCCTGGACGGTGAAACGGGGATCTAAAGCACCTCAGGCAGCGGGTGTAATTCATACGGATTTTGAAAAAGGATTTATCAAAGCTGAAGTAATCAAATTAGCTGACTACCAGGAGTATGGATCGGAATCCAAATGCAGAGATGCTGGCAAACTAGCGATTGAGGGAAAAGAATACGTCGTTGAAGATGGGGATATTATGCATTTCCGTTTTAACGTTTAGCTAAAAGCGTTGATAACCGATTAATTGATCGAAAACCGTTCCAGGCTCTCGATAATAGACCAGCAACTCGTATTCATTGGTTGTTTGAAAATGACTGCCTTCCATGTAGTGAAAAGGAAGTCTCGAAGATTGTAACCAATACATGTAGTTATAATAGCCCTGTTTGAATAAAACGGAGCCTTCGTATGATTGGCTGGTGGAATCATATAAAATCTTTTGATCCAGTCGCCAGTTGTTGAATTTGCCTGTCAAAAAGATCGGGCCAGGGTTGGTTTTCGAACTCAGAGAAAAATTAACATAAACGTACTCCGATTGGCTCGTGTTCTCATTCCAATCCTGATTTCCTAACCTGAAGTTTCCATTTAAATCCTCATGAAAATTCTCGCTATATGCATTTCCTTTCCTGCTGGCTTCTGGTTGCAATTGGACTTCAATTCCACGATTACTTTTTCCAACTCTTTGAACCTGTAGTCCACGGTTAGCCAGTGTGCGTATGTCAAATAGTCGGAATTCGTTGCCGGCAGCAAAAGAATTTTCCCCATCAAAATAGTTGTATTGTAATCGGCTATTGTCTCCCATAAATCCTGTGGGCTTTAATCCGGCAATTGCGGTATTCCAATTGTGATTTTGCAGCAGAACCGGTGTTATATCTATTGAAGGTCGATTCACTTCCAAGGACCCATAGGATACTTCAAATTCCACTTGGTGGTGAGATTGCCGTTCTGATACCACTGTGGGTCGAGTCAATTCTACTTTTATATCACTCAGCTGTTGATAAACCATAAATCTCCTGGTCAAAAGAATGCCATTTTTGTCGGATACGGCAATAACATAGTTTCCAGTTTTTGTAACATTCGGTAACTGCAATGAATAGCTGACATATGGAACTACGGTACCTTGTGAAAAGGAGTAATCATTTATTTGAAATTCATTGAATTCTGTCAAGAATTCCAGATCAGCAAGAATAGATGGGCTCCAGTCGGCATTGCAATAGAATACTTTTGCAGTGAGATAAGAATAATTTTCTCTCAAGAGGTCGAATTCAAGTGTCATTGAGCGACCTAGTAGAGAAATAGGGTTGGCAAACTGATCACCGGGACTTGTGGGGCGTAAAATTACAATTCCAACATCCTTCGAATAGTTTAAGTCACTGTATTTCAGTATTTTACTGGATGAGGTGGATGCGGAAGGAACACAACTACTGAAAGTAACCAGCATGAAGGCGATTACGATCAATTGTTCTGGTGCTATTGTATTTTTCATCTATTACAACGAAATTTCTGCTAATGTTGTCTGATAAACAAGCCAAGAGTGTGTTTTCTGATGAGGAGTTGATTGAAGGTTGTAAGAAGCATAATCGCTCGTATCAGGAAAGACTTTACCAAAAGTACTCCAGTGCTATGTACGCTGTGGCCAACCGGTATGCGAAAATGCAGCAGGAGGCCGAGGACATTGTTCAGGAAGCTTTTGTTAAGGTTTTTCAAAACATCGATTCCTTTAGACAAGACTCTACTCTACCTTATTGGATAAAGAAAATTGTAATAAATACAGCGCTGAATCATCAGCGAAGTAAACTTTACATGTATCCGATGGTAGATGTGGCTGATTTGAAGAATAGAGGAAATGAGGCAAATGCACTATCAGATTTCAGTTACCAGGAACTTCTCGAGATTATCAGAGAACTTCCAGATGGCTGTCGTGTGATATTCAACCTTTACGCAGTTGAAGGATACAAACATCATGAAATTGCAAAAATGTTGGATATCAGTGAAGGAACCTCAAAATCTCAGTATGCAAGGGCAAAATCCTTGCTTAAGAATAAGGTTATTCAGCGACATAGCATAAGCCATGAACAATACCGGATCGGGGGATAATTTTGAAGATAGTTGGAGGAAGGCATTAGATCGTACTACCACAACACCGCCATCACGAATTTGGGAAGGAATTAATCAAAAACTCCTTCAAGAGGAGCTAGCTCGGTATAAACGAAAAGCCTTCAACTATAAAATAGCCGCTGTGATAGCGATTTTACTGGCGGCTACCATTAGCCTCTTGAATTACCTGCCACCACAAGAAGTAAATCAAACTTCTCAAACCGTAGCACTTCTGGAGAGTAAGGTACCTGACTCGGATTCGGAGAAAACGCTAAAATCCATTGGTGCACAACCGACAAAATTGGTAACGACAAACAGTACTTCTGTTACAAATCAACCGGTTTTGATAGGTAGACCATCAGAGCCCGCAGTAAAAGAAGTTGATAATATATATGAGGTAACTGGTCCCGATTTGGCCAGACTGTCACCAGAATTTCTAGGTTCTTTCGATGAAGAGAAGGCTATAGGAGACATGGACGTAGAACCTAAACGATTTTACAATATGGACTACCTCTTTGCTGCTGACAACTCCGATGATCGTAAATTTTTCGCTGGATTAAACGTGGGATCAAGTGCTGTTAATCCGAATTTTGACAATCCACCATCTGCTTTTGAAAGTGATATTTTACCCACTGGATTAGCCATTAGTGATACAAGAACTGCCTCTACTCAAACAACCGTGCAGTCCATTTCGGAATCTATGGATAATGGAATAGGAGTACGATTGGGATTGGATGTTGGGATGAGGCTTTCTCGTAAAATTATTTTAGAAAGCGGAATACAGATTGGTCAGACAAGTTTGACTTCGAATAGTACCTATTTCCTGGAGAACAATAGTATATCTCGCGAAATAGAATTAGAGCCAGAAACGATTTTAATTGAAAGAGGTGCTGAAACCGCCTTCTCGGATGAACAAAAAGTTCTTACTGAGGAGACTGTTACAGCTCAAAATCGATTGAACTTTGCCAGTATACCTGTGGAAGCGGGATACTTGGTCTATGATCAACGCTTATCCCTTGCTTTGAAAGCGGGTGTATTGTCCAATGTGTACCTGGGCCATGATGTGGTTAACGTTGAGGATAAGACATCTGCAAGAGTAACTCCAGGAGATGACTCACCGTATCGAATGCTCTCTTTTTCAGGAGTAGCGGGTATTGCCCTGGGCTACAATCTATTTGGCGGATTTGATATGACTTTAGAACCGAGCTATCGTCACAACATCCAACCCATAACGAAATCCAGTGCTGATTTCAATTCAGCGTTAACCGGAGTGGGAATTATGGCTGGTATTCGTTACAACTTTAGATAGCCATCCATTTCCTTTTCTCTTAGTACACAGACTACCTTTGACGTTTTAACACCGAACTATGTCAAAGGTTATAATAATTGGGGCCGGAGGAGTTGGAAGGGTAGTAGCACATAAGTGTGCCCAGGTACCGGATGTTTTTTCAAATATTGTACTTGCCAGTAGAACTCTATCTAGGTGTGATGAAATAGCTTCCGACATCCTCAGAAAGTTCAATATAAAAATAGAGACGGATCAGGTTGACGCGGATCATGTTGAAGAAGTTGTGGATTTGTTTACAAAACATAAACCAACGTTGGTGATTAACGTGGCTTTACCCTACCAGGACTTATCAATCATGGATGCATGCTTGCAAACAGGAGTTCACTACCTTGACACGGCCAATTACGAGCCACCGGAGGAAGCAAAGTTTGAATATAGCTGGCAATGGGCGTATCAGGATCGGTTTGAGAAAGCAGGATTAACCGCCATTCTTGGTTGTGGATTCGACCCTGGGGTTACAGGAGTATTTACTGCCTATGCCGCCAAGCATCACTTTGATGAGATGCATTACCTTGATATTGTAGATTGTAATGCTGGGGATCATGGAAAGGCATTTGCCACCAACTTCAATCCTGAAATAAATATTCGTGAGATCACCCAGAAAGGGAAATATTGGGAGGATGGTAATTGGAAATATACGGAACCGCATGAAATCCATCGTCCTCTCAATTATCCAAATATTGGACCGAAAGAGTCTTACCTGATTTATCATGAGGAATTGGAGTCGTTAGTGAAAAACTATCCAACAATAAAAAGAGCCCGGTTCTGGATGACCTTTGGAGAAGAATATCTTACTCATCTGAGAGTCATACAAAATATTGGTATGGCTTCAATAGATCCAATTGATTTTGAAGGAAAACAGATTGTACCCCTCCAGTTTCTTAAAGCAGTATTGCCGGACCCAGGTAGTCTTGGAGAGAACTACGAAGGAGAAACATCTATTGGTTGCAGAATTAAGGGATTGTCCAACGAAAGTGAAAAGACATATTATATATACAATAACTGTCAGCATCAAAAAGCATTCGATGAAACCGGGGCACAGGGAGTTTCCTATACGACAGGTGTACCTGCAATGATTGGAGCCAAAATGGTACTGACGCAGAAGTGGAGTGGTAGTGGGGTTTTCAATGTTGAGCAAATGGATCCGGATCCTTTTTTGAAAGACCTTGATTCTTATGGACTACCATGGCACGAAATGGAAAATATTGATTTAGAAGTCGATTGAATAGTATGAAACCTAGTAATGAAGAAATCCCAGAGTTTTATCGAGGTTATGTCAATACACTTTCCCAAAAGGAGCTTTATGAATTACTCAAAGAGACTTTAGACCGCATCACCCAACTTCTTGAAAGTTTTCCCGAATCGGCTAAAGATCTGAAATACGGTGAAGGTAAGTGGAGTGTAGCAGAGGTAATTCAACATATCATTGATTCGGAGAGAGTATTCACTTACAGAGCCCTTCGTTTTTCAAGAAATGATTCAACGGACCTACCGGGTTTTGACCAAAATGACTATGTAGTACAATCTGAGGCAGACTCTCGTGATCTCGATACTCTAATTTCTGAGTTGAAAACACTAAGGAAATCAACTATCGACTTCTATCAAAGTCTACAGGTCAAACAACGGTCCAGAACAGGAACTGCGAATGGCATGCCAGTCTCTGTTGAGGTTATTGGATATATAACTGCTGGTCATATGAATCATCATGCTAATATTCTGGAAGAAAGGTATTTACCGGTTTTGAATGATCAATCTTGATCAAATACCTTCCCCCTGCTTTGTGTTGGAGGAGTCTAAGATTCTCAGAAATCTGGAAATACTTCAAGAAGTCAAAGAGAAAGCCGGGGTAGAAATAATTCTTGCATTTAAAGGTTTTGCCATGTGGAGTGCTTTTCCATTGGTCAGAGAATACCTTTCAGGGGCTACCGCCAGTTCGTTGTATGAGGCAAAACTATGTGAACTTGAATTTGGAAAGAAAGCTCATACTTATTGTGTGGCTTACTCGGAGAAAGACTTCGATGAGATAGCTTCTCGATCGTCTTTCCTGACCTTCAATTCCTTGAATCAATATAATTGTTTTCAATCCAGAATTCCGACGGGGTTACAAATTGGACTTAGGGTTAATCCCGAGTGGTCTGATGTTGAGACTGATTTGTACAATCCAGCTGCATCGTCCTCTAGATTAGGTATGACGCGGTCAATGCTCCCTGAGGAGTTACCCGAGGCTATTAATGGACTCCACTTTCATGTATTATGCGAGTCTTCAGCACAAGCTCTTGAAAACGTACTGATTGAATTTGAAAAGCGTTTTAGTACTTACCTGAGTAGAATTGATTGGATTAACATAGGTGGAGGACATTTAATTACGCGAGCAGACTACGATGTAGGTCACCTTATTAATCAAATGAAAAGGTTAAAAGATAAATACGGTGTAGATATTATTCTTGAGCCGGGAGCTGCAGTAGCCTGGCAGACGGGATTCCTTCGATCTAAGGTTCTGGATGTAGTAACAAATGGAGGTGTTAGTACAGCTATCTGTGATATTTCGGTCACCTGTCACATGCCCGATTGCCTGGAAATGCCATATCGCCCGAGAATTACCAGTGCGTCTATGGATCCCGAACATAAGCCATTTAAATATAGAATAGGAGGTACCAGTTGTTTGGCTGGTGATTACTTGGAAACTTATGGTTTTGATTATGAATTGCGCCCAGGTGATGACATATTGTTCGAAGACATGATGCATTACACGATGGTAAAGACAACCATGTTTAACGGAATAAATCATCCGTCAATAGGAGTCTGGAAGGATAGTAAATTTGAACTCATAAAGGAATTTGACTATCAAGATTACCGAAATCGTTTATCCTAGTTTTGAATCTTGGGTTCGAGCATACCACTCATGAACAGGTTGTATTCTTCACATGTGAGATACCCCTCACCAGCTGAATAGGGACAAGTTTTATAGGTGGCACCAAATGCTCCCCTGGTGATAATTACTCCATCACCCCGACAAACCGGGCAAATCATTTTTTCCAGGCCCCCACAGTCATAAGACGATTCCTCAAGATCACTTACTATCGGTTTTGCGTTTGCTCGTTGTACAGCCAGGTATTGATCCTCAGCCAGATGTAAGAATTTAACAGCTTCCTGATAGTACCTTCCTTTTGTACCTTTTAATTGAATGTATTTATTCAACCAGTTAATCCCTTGTTTATAATTACCCAGGTGGTAGCTATTTCGGCCAAACAAATAAGCCATATTTGAAGGAAGTACTTTTTTATTGTCCATGACGAATCTGAACTCTTCATCGGCCTCGTCATACTTACCCTGGTACATTAGATCTTCACCTAAATCCATTCGCCGAAAGAATTCTCCTTCTGGTATATCTTGAGTCAGACCAGAGAAGTGAAAGGAAAAAGTTAGAAGTAGTATAATCAGCCTCATGGTAAAAGGGAACGATACCCTTGTTCTCCCCGCAAAGAACCCCAAGGTTAAGAATAAATTGATAGTTTTGAAATTATTTCCTGGAACAATAATTATAGATGGTTTCGTTCTAAGATTTAGTGACGCAATAATTATGCTAAAAGGACTTTTTACTTTTCTTTTCTTTACACTTCTGGTTTCAGTCGTATCTGCTCAAAGCACACGTGATGTAAATCGGAATCGTACTGTAGCTCCCGGCGCGCAACCTATACCGCAATATGAATCTGTTCAACGTCAAAGTAAACAATCAGGTTTCTTTGCAAGAGCATTTAAGAAAGAACAAACGGAGGTGGAGCAGTTTCGGACCAATATGAAGAAGATTGCGAAAGAAAGAAGAAAAGCCGCACGTCTCGCTGACAAACCTGAGTATAATAATCCAATTTACTTCGGACATAAAAAACCACCTATCAAAAGGCCTCCAGGCAAACAAAGGTTCTGCAAAGAATGCGGGATGAAGCATTGACAAGTTATTATCGAATCAGCATCCGTTGCTTAGGTAGGGTACAAGGAGTTTATTACCGTGCCAGCACACGTTCTACAGCCATAAAGCTAGGAATCTCCGGTTGGGTCAAAAATGAGGTTAATGGAGATGTGACCATAGAAGCCTTCGGTACAGAGGATCAATTGAATCAATTGGTCCAATGGTGCAAGGATGGTCCTCCTTTATCTCGGGTCGATGATGTGATTTGTAATTGGGACGATTTCCAACAGGAAGATGCCCCTGACACTTTCGAGATCCATTACAAATGATTTAGAGTAGTTGCTTCAAATCGCTCACTTTGGTTGCCGGTACCATTGCGTCCACATACGGCAGAGCTGCTTTCAAACCCTGAACTTCAGGCTTGAACCCATCGAATGCCAAAGGGTTTAGCCATACTACAGACTTGACCGATTTCTTAATTTTTCGAATAGCTTGGGAAAGTTCATTGGCATCGCCACTGTCCCATCCGTCACTCATAACAAATACATAGGTTTTGGAAGTCAAAAGCTTGCCGTACCTGTCGGTTAATGCATGAAAACAATCTCCAATTCTTGTTCCACTTGACCATTCATCAACATAGCTCGAAAGCTCGATTAGTGATTCTTTGAAGGATTTATTTTTAAGTTTCTGGCTAATTCGATACAGAGAAGTACTGAAAACAAAAGTTTCGATGGATAGGCCACTATTCTGAAATGAGTAAAGCATTTGGATGATGAATTCACTATACATCTCCATTGATTTACTCACATCACACAACAACAGGACTTTCACTTTTTGCTTTTTAGGTGCCTGAAAAACAAGGTCAGTATATTCTCCTCCTTCTCTCAAAGCTTTTCTGATCATCTGCCTCAGGAAAATAGGACCTTTTTTGTTACTTGTAGTTACCCTTCTATTCGGCGTTTGGAGCATTTTCTTCTTGAGTCGTTGCAGTATCTGATACCACTCTTTGAATTCTGTATTCTCGAATCTTGAGAGGTCTGTGTCCTGCTTAACTCTTCCTGCGCTGTATTTCGCGATTTCCCTTGTTTCCTCATTTTTCTGACCATAAAGCCAGTCTTTAATTACCTCAATAGAGGGAAGTTGATTTCTAGATGGCCTATCCGGTTGTTGACTATCCTTGAGTTTTGAATCCTGCGCTCTTTTTATTTCTGACCAATACTGCTTGTACAACTCATCGAATTTATGATACTGCCAGGCATTTTTTGACAGTGAACTTTTAAGAGCCTGCTTAAATTCAAGGGGAGAATTCCAATCAATGTAGTACAAGCTTTCAAGTGCCAATTGAGCTTCTGAAGGTCCGATGGTAAAGGACTTCTCCCTCAGAAAACGACAGAACTGTATTACATTTTCATCAAGTGCAAGAAGCCGCTTCATTCTACCTTTAGACGGACTTTTACCTTTTCAAGAAGTTCAGAGAGGGATTCCTGTGTTTGCTTCATATCATCCCAGTCTTTTAAAACAACTCCAAGTGTTGACTCAATAAGCTCGTTATCGAGGTGATCGAAATGCATTTCACTTAATGCAGTTGCCCAATCGAGCGTTTCTGCCACTCCTGGGACTTTTTCTAATCGCCGTTGGCGTAATTCCTGCATAAACGCTGCAATATCGACTGCCAGCTGCTCATTGATCTTTGGAATTTTTCTGCGGATTATGGATACTTCTTTATCGAAGGAAGGGTAGTCGATATAGAGATAGAGGCATCTACGGCGGAGTGCCTCTGACAATTCCCTCGTTCGGTTACTGGTAAGGATAACCTGGGGTATAGATGTCGCCTCGATTGTACCGATTTCAGGAATAGTAACCTGCCAATCGCTAAGTATCTCCAGTAAAAAGCTTTCAAATTCTTCATCGGCACGATCAACTTCATCGATAAGGAGTACAGATGGCTTTTTCGTTTGAATAGCTTCCAGTAGTGGTCTTTTCATCAGGAATTTCTCACTGAATAACCACTCTTCTTTCTTATCAATCGTTTGATCATCGCCCTCGAGCATTTTGAGATTTAGTAACTGGTGAGGGTAATTCCATTCGTAAATGGCATGATAAGCATCCAATCCTTCGTAGCATTGAAGACGAATGAGTCGGGTATCAAGTACCTCGGTCATGACTTTGGCGATTTCAGTTTTTCCTACACCTGCAGGACCTTCTACCAGTAATGGTTTTTTCAGCATCTCTGACAGGTAAAGGGACATTGAAATGGATGAATCTGAGATATATCCTCTATTCAACAAAGCTTCGTTTATTCTAGCTAATTCTTTATTTCTGGACATCTTTTAGCAATAAATAAGGGGCCAAAAAAGGCCCCTTTAAGTTAAAATTAGTAAACGAATTAGTTATCCTGCTAAGGACATTAATGCACGCTTGGCGTACACTTTTGCCATTTGCTGTCGATATTTCTCTGAAGCGAAATGATCGTGCATGATGCTAACACCTTCAGCTGCTTTTTCTGCAGCGGAACTGATGTTTGACTCATTAAATTCCTGGCCATTCAGAGCTCCTTCCAGATCCGCGTCACGAAACGGTGTTGAGGAGGCTCCATTAAAGGCCACTCTCGCTTCTTCACACTTTCCGTTGGATCTTTTAACCAAGGCCGCTACTCCAACAATGGCGAAACGTGAAGCTGGTTGCATAAACTTCACGTAGGTGCCCTTTGTATCGGAATCCGGAATAGGTACAGAGATTGATGCGATAATTTCACCTTCTTCAAGAGAAGTGTGATACAAGCCCATAAAGAAATCTGAAGCATGGACATCTCTCGATCCGGATTTACTTTGCAGATGAAAAGTAGCCTCACAAGCTAGCATTATTGCTGGCCAATCTGCTGCAGGGTCAGCGTGAGCCAAACTACCGCCAATTGTGCCCGCGTTTCTAACTTGTACGTCACCAATTAAATCGGCACCTTCCGCCAATAATGGAAGCTTATCTGCAACAAGATCTGAATGTGCGATTTCCCCGTGAGTCACGCATCCACCAATAACCAGGTTACCACCCTCTTCTTTAATACCTCGCAGTTCTTCAATTTTCGAGATATCAATAAGGTACTTGACGTCATTAAGCCGGAGCTTAAGTACAGGTATCAGGCTATGGCCCCCTGCCAGTAATTTGGCATCGTCACCGTGTTCTGCTAAAAGATCCAGAGCTTCCTGCACTGATCCTGCTTTTTTATATGTAAATGATGTAGGTATCATGTGTTATCAAATTGTATTTATGATGATTAAGAAACTGCATGCCCGTTTTGCATGGCTGACCATACTCTTTCCGGTATCATAGGCATCCGGATGTCTTTCACTTCGTGTCCATCCTTCCATAATGCATCAATTACTGCATTGACGACAGCCGGTGTAGATCCGATGCAACCAGCTTCACCTGCACCTTTCACACCCAATGGGTTATGAGGACATGGTGTAACATTACGATCCAGTTCGAAACTTGGGAGATCATCGGCTCTTGGAATGGCATAATCCATGAAAGATCCGTTTAACAACTGACCTTTTTCACTGTATACCGTGCCTTCGAACAATGCTTGTCCAATTCCCTGTGCGAGGCCACCATGTATCTGACCATCAACAATCATCGGATTGATGATATTTCCAACGTCATCGACGGCAATGAACCTCTTCAAAGTTACTTTTCCGGTCTCCTTATCTATCTCAACTATTGCAACATGACACCCGAAAGGATAAGTGAAATTCGTTGGATCATAGAAGCTTGAAAAGTCCAGGCCAGGTTCCAGATCAGCAGGATAGTCATGCGGGACATACGCAGTTAATGAAACATCACCAAAAGCGATAGATTTTTCTGTTCCCTTCACTGTCCACTTGCCTTCAGCAAACTCTAGATCATCTACGTTAGCCTCCAGTTTATGAGCTGCGATTTTGGCCCCTTTTTCGAGTACTTTGTCAATACTCTTCATGATCGCTGAGCCTCCCACGGCCAGAGAACGGGAGCCATAAGTTCCCATGCCAAATGCAACGGCTTCTGAATCACCATGAACGACCTCTACATCTTCAAGTGCAATTCCCATCCTATCTGCAACAATCTGTGCGAATGTGGTTTCGTGACCTTGTCCATGCGAATGGGAACCAGTGTAAACACTGACCTTACCAGTAGGTTGGACTCGAACCTGGGCCGATTCGAAAAGTCCGGCCCTCGCTCCCAAAGCACCGACAACAGCACTTGGAGCAATTCCACAGGCTTCAATGTACGTGGAGAACCCGATGCCTAATAGTTTTCCTGAATCCTTCGCGGCTTCCTGTTCCTTTCGGAAATCTTCATAGCCAACCATTTCCAAAGCTTTGTCTACCACAGCATGGTAGTCGCCACTATCGTACTGAAGGGCTACCTGAGTTTGATATCCGGGCTCGTTGACCCCATCAAATGCCGGGATGAAGTTTTTCTTACGAAGTTCAATAGGATCCATTCCCATTTCCAGGGCAGCAAGATCTAGCAATCTTTCCAATTGATAAGTGGCTTCCGGCCTTCCGGCGCCTCTATATGCATCCACTGCATTGGAGTGTGTGAAGACAGCAGTTACATCAACATAGATTAGTGGAGTTGTATACAAACCTTGCATCAGTGTTCCATGTAAGTAGGTTGGAACTGCTGGAGCGAATGTGCTTAAGTAGGCACCCATGTTGGCAATAGTTTTTGAATGAAGGGCAACAATTTTACCATCCTCATCAAATCCCATTTTCACTACTGTTTCATGGTCTCTTCCGTGAGCATCTGTCACAAAGGCTTCCGTTCTTTCAGAAGTCCATTTAACAGGTCTTCCTATCTCTCTGGCGCACCACACCACCAATGCTTCTTCCGCGTAATGGAAGATCTTGCTTCCAAAACCACCACCGACATCCGGTGCGATTACATGAAGTTTATGTTCAGGAATGCCAAGAACAAATGCCGCAAGTAATAATCGGGTAAGGTGTGGATTTTGAGAAGTGGTATAAAGGGTGTACTTATCTTTTGCGGTTTCAAAGTGCCCGATTGCACTTCGGGGTTCAATTGGGTTTGGTGCAAGACGTTGATTTACTGTATCAAGCGTGGTGACATGATGTGCACTCTCCAAAGCTTTAAGTACATCTTGTTCCTCGTTTCCCAGCCCCCAATCAAATGCAATATTATTAGGGGCATCAGGATGAACCTGAGGAGCACCATCTTTTAATGCATCAGAGGCCGTAACGACAGCGTCTAGTTCTTCATAATGAATAACTAATTCATCAGCAGCATCTTGAGCCTGTGCAAGAGTTTCGGCGATGATGACAGCAACACCATCTCCCGCATGAAGAGCACGGTCAGATACAAGTAAAGGGTGCTTGGGCTCCTTCATTATATCTCCGTTTTTAAAGTTCACCTGCCAACCGCAGGGAACCCCATTCACTTCCTCAAGGTCCTTACCAGTGAAAATGGCTATTACTCCATCTGCTGATTCCGCTGCTGAAGTATCAATTTTTTGAATCTTTGCATGAGCGTGTGGGCTTCTGACTATATGCGCATGGGCCATATTCGGAAGTACGATATCATCTGTGTAGTTACCTTTTCCGGTTATAAACCTCTTGTCCTCAACTCTCTTTACTGATTTTCCAATATAATTCATCTCAATAGGTTTAAGCGTTTACAGAATCCATTTTATCAGCTGCCTGTTGTATCGACTTCACAATGTTGTGATATCCGGTACATCGACAGAAATTACCTTCAAGCGCTTCACGGATTTCCGTTTCGTTCGGATTGCTGTTTCGCTGAAGAAGGTCTGCAGCAGTCATGATCATGCCCGGAGTACAAAACCCACATTGGAGTCCATGCTGATCCCTGAATCCTTCTTGTAGTGGGTGAAGCTCTCCGTTTTTGCTAAGGCCTTCGATAGTGGTTACTTCTTCGCCATCCACTTGTGCCGCCAGCACGGAACATGATTTCATCGCCTTTCCATTCACAAGAACCGTGCAAGCTCCGCAGCCGCTGGTGTCGCACCCAACATGGGTACCTGTTAATTGCAATGTTTCCCTCAAGAAACTAACCAGCAACGTGCGGTCTTCAATCTCTCGGGCTTCATTTTTGCCATTAACAATAATGTTTACTTTCATCTGAGGTCTGTTTTATATTATTCTTAAATTTCATTGCATTTCTTCAACAAAAGTTGAAAAAATTGAAAACTGACATTGATTTTATTGAAAAAAACGGATTATCCCAAATGTTTGAATGGGATCGTTTTCATTTTTGTCTTATTTAGAAGCATTCAAAATAATTGTTGTAATGAATTCCAGATTTTTCGTCTTCGATGCCTATGGTACACTCTTTAAAGTAGCCACTGATCAATCAAAAATTTTTCAATGGGCTGGTGAGAAATCATTGCAAGTACAAGAGCTGTGGAGACAGCGACAGTTGGAGTACACTTGGCTTCAAAGCCTGATGAATAGATGGATTAATTTTGATCAAATTACCGAAAATGCTCTTGAGTTTGCGATGGAGTCTTTAGACCTAAGTAGCAAGGAATTAAGGTCCTACCTATTAGACATATATCGGAGTCCTTCGATATTCGACGATGTTTTACCCTTTCTCAAATCTCAAAAGCAGCAGAAAGTAGGTTTATTCATAGCATCAAATGGAACTAGAGAATTATTGGAACACAGTATTAAATGGGTAGGTATGGATCGGATAATTGATGGGATCATTTCGGCCGATGATGTCCAAGTATTCAAGGTGAGTCCTGAATATTATCAGATGATTCCGGATAGATGTGAATGTAAACCATCAGATATAACTTTCTTTTCTTCAAATAGCTGGGATATTGCGGGAGCTGCACATTTTGGGTTCAATACTGTTTGGGTGAATCGAAAAGATATGGTGTTCGAAAGGCTTGGTGTTTCACCTGGACGTATTATCTCTTCTTTTTCAGAATTCTAATTGTTGTCGGCATTCTTCTCAATAACCTCTTTAAGGAAGAATTCCAACGATCGATCGAGAATACGAAATACTTCCCTGAAATCTTCCGCACTACCGAAGTATGGGTCAATTACATCCATTCCATCATTACCCGGATCAAATTCTCTCATCAGGAGGAGCCTTTTATGATTAGGAAATCTATTTCTCAATTCTGCAAGATTCCTGGAGTCCATGGCAATAATCCAATCAAACTGACTATCGCTTGCGTGAATCTGCCTGGCAACATGCTGGTATTGAATTTGATGAGATTGTAATACATCCATGGTTCTTGCATCTGGAGGATTTCCTATCTGATAATTTCCAGTTCCGGCAGAATCGGCCTCGATTGACCCAATGCCCCTAGTGATGATTTTATGCTTAAATATGGCTTCGGCCATTGTAGAACGACAGATGTTTCCTAAGCAAACAAAAAGAACTTTTGTCATTATTTATTTCTTCAAATGGTTACATTTTCGATAGAAAATGTATATATTAAAGCATAACACAAATTTTTATTCATACACCTGTTTGACAACTTAATGAAAAAGCCCCGCATTTGCGGGGCTTTTTCCTTGTCAGTCTTTTTAATTGGTTCTATCGAACGCTAATTCCAACACCTAGTGTGAAGGTGTTATATTTCTGAAGTGCATACTCAGCATGAACGGTAAGAACCAGTAGTTTAATTCTTGCACCGATGTTTGCTCTTGGTCCACCACTGCTGTAGGAGAACGAGAGAGGATCAACAAGCGGAGTATCCTGGAATTCCACGGTGTAGGAACCCAGCATATCGAAATCCGTGCTAGTAGTCATGACTCCCAGTCCTGCGTATACGGTAAGAATCGCCAGCTTCTTGGAAATGATACCCTGGATAGTTGTTCCTCCTCCAGAGAGTTCAACGACTTGATCAGGTTGATCGGGATTTATTCCAAAAGAGGAATTGTATCGGCTAAACGCAAAGAATCCCGAAAGATCGAAAGGTAGAAGTTGAGTGCCGGGTATCCACTGTTTGATATCGTGCATGATTCCCAGACCGAACATACCGAAAGATGCTCCGTCAAATTCTTGCTCGGGGACAATACGAAGCTTCACCTCCGTTCCTTTAATCAAACCAATTCCAACCTGCGCGAATGGTGCAGGTACCGCAACATTACCTAGTGGGTACCAATCGGCTTCCTCAATACCAGCTCCCGTTGGTGCGGAGATAGCGATTAGCTCATCACCCGGTTGGATAAACTCTGATTCGATATCCGAAGGTGCAAGGAATGAAAGCAGAGGTAGTTCGTCTGCCGGAAGATTTTCACCAAATATAGTAGGTAATTGAGCAGATGCTCCATCACGTAATTGTACATTAGTATAATCTGAGTTTTTAAACTCGTATGTTTTCGCAGAGCTTGGAACAAATGCGAAAGACAAACCACCGGTAATATCAAATCCCAGAAGTTTATGTGGTTGACCAGTGTTATACCAGCCGCTATTCATCCCATATCCAAAACCTACAAATGCAGGTTCCATATAGTCTCCAGCCATTTTTTTGGCATCTTCAACACCCGCCTGAAGGAAGGCATCCAGGTCTAATTCTTGTGCTTTTACGGTAGTGGACGCTACCACCGCAACAATCACTGTAAAAAGTCTAAATATGTACTTGTTCATTTTCTTTTCGGTTATTGGTGAGATTTAGTCGCGTACTTTTCCAAGTACATCAAAATTGAATCGAATTACAAAGTCGTTAGGAACCTCCGCTTCAAATCGTGCATTGTTCTCCATCGCAAATTGCCTACCCTGAATCACTTCTTGTCGAATCAGTTCGACAGTATTTAGATCAACATTGACACCACCCGGATAAATCGTTGCCGGAGAGCTTGTATTAGCTAAAGTAAGTCTTGGAATTTCGATTAAAGTGCTGGCATTTGCCCGAACTATCATACTAAAACTCCCAAAGGATTGACCCTCAGGTAAACCGAAGATTTCATAGGAGATCAAATTCATATCCAGATCATTCAGGTTGTATTCCCCAAGTTCCTGATTTCCAAGATCGACATCAACGATACCGTTGTACTCTAGGCTTATATTAACATCCTCCGCCTCAACATTAAAATCATACGGTACATCTTTGGCAACATTAATCTGTAATCCCGCTTCACCACAGGAAATAGCAATCGCCGCAATAAAAAGCATTGAAAATAGCGCCCTCATAATATTATCTATTTGTTTAAGATTGTTTGAACAAAAATATCAATTTAGACCAATTAAAACTCTTTGGCCATAAAATTCAATTGAAAATTAGTATAGTTATATACTGACTTTTGTCATATAGTAAACCCTTTGAGCTTTAAAAAGTGAATGTTAATCAGGACATTATATCGTTTCGCTAGTGTATTCATTGTCCATCTTGTAGTTCCTTTTATAGGTATTTTCCATAGAAGGTTCAGGACAACTCGGGTAGTCAGAGGCTCATGGGAGAGAAACCTTGAAGTTTTTGTGAATGAGAATTCTGATCCTATCCTTTGGTTTCATGGGGCTTCTCATGGAGAATTTGAGCAAGGTCGACCGGTGATGGAGTTGATTAAAGAAAAACTACCAGGTCATCGATTGCTTTTTACCATTTTTTCTCCATCTGGTTTCGATTTCGCTAATCGAGCGGAAGTAGCTGATTATGTTTCCTATCTACCATTGGATACGCCTGGGAATGCTAAACGATTTCTGGGGCTGGTCAAGCCAGAGATGGCGATATTTATTAAGAATGACTTCTGGCCTAATTTTCTAATGGCCTTGGAAGGAAGTAAAACTCCAATTCTATTTCTCAGCTCCCGGTTTCTTAGCAGCCAAGCCTATTTTGGATTTGCTAAGGGATTATACATGCCGTTGTTTAGAAGTGTATCAAAATTTTTTGTTCAAAATAAAGAATCAGCAACGGCACTAATTGGTAACGGGATAGAATCGGTGGTAGTCTCCGGAGACACGAGAATGGATCGTGTTACTCAATTGGGGGAGGTTAAGGATCCTTTTCCGGAGTTGAAGGGATTCATAAGCGATCAACCGATTTTTGTTTTCGGCAGTGTCTGGCCGGAGGATCTTGATCGATTTGGTCATTTCATCAACTACTCTTCACACAAATTCATTGTTGCTCCACATGACGTGGGTACTGATAGTGTGAGATTTTTCACATCAAAAATTAAGGATTCCTTGACCTTATCCTCATTTTTAGAATCCAGTGACCGCACTTGTGATGTTCTGATTATTGACAACATTGGAATGTTATCGAGGTTGTATTTCTACGCCAGGTATGCTTATGTGGGTGGTGCATTTTCACAAGGACTTCATAATATTTTGGAACCTGCGGCTTTTGGTATTCCGGTATTTTTTGGAAGAGATATATCCACCTTAAAATTTCATGAAGCAGGCGAACTTCAAAAAAGAGGAGGGGCTTTTGAAGTAGATTCATCAGAAGAGCTGGAAGAGCTGGTGGATTTACTGGAAACAGACGTAGAAATGTATCGAAAGAGTTCAATTTCATCTTCTGATTATATCCGGGAAAGTAAAGGCGCGACGCAGGAGATTACCACTTATATACTAAACCATCTAAAATGAAAGGACAGGTTACTCGATCAACAGGTTCCTGGTACACTATTCGTTTAGAAGATGGGTCCAGGGTTGATGCTCGTCTACGGGGGAAGTTCAAACTCCAAGACAAGAAAATAACTAACCCCATAGCTGTTGGGGACTGGGTCAAGATGGAATATGTCGAAAATGATCCCCTGATCATCGAGATCATAGATCGGGAAAACTACGTGATACGAGTAAGTCCTAAAAAGAGAGGACATTCGCACTTACTCGCTGCCAACATCGATCAAGCTATTTTGATTGCCTCCTTTAAACACCCTCGAACGTCCACTGGTTTTATTGATCGGTTTTTTGTTTCTCTAGAAGCCTTCCGAATTCCGGGTAAACTGATAATTAATAAGTCCGATCTACTTGATCAAAGGGAAATGGAGGAGGCGAAAGGGTTAGTTGAGATGTACTCCTCTTTGGGTTATGAAAGCGTTCTCACCTCCTTTGAACAATCCGGCTTCTCGCCAGATTGGTTCGAAGGTAGGTTAACTCTACTCTCTGGCCATTCGGGTACTGGAAAGTCGACTTTAATAAATTCCTTGATTCCTGGTGCAAAACAAGATACAGGTGAGATATCAACTTTTGCAAACAAAGGGGTTCATGTGACAACTTTTGCCGAAATGTTCGATCTGAACTCAACTTCTTTTATTATCGATACCCCAGGAATAAAAGAACTTGGACTTGCTGAAATCGAAAAATCAGAACTATCCCACTATTTCCCGGAAATGCGTGATTTACTGGGTACGTGTAAATTCAATAATTGTTTGCACGTTGATGAACCCGGATGTGCGGTTATGTCTGCTTTTGAGGAAGGGAAAATCTACCTGGAGCGGTATAAAAGCTACCTAAGCATGCTTGAGGATGAAGACAATCGACGTTAAATGATCGATTTAAAAAAAACTTGCAGGTAAGGAGCTATTAGATGAATGTTTCCGGTCCTAATACATTGCTTACACTCGTATAGAATTCTTCTTCGTAACGCATGATGCTCAGCTGGTTCTCGATTCATTTGATAAATCTTTCGAATGACCTGCAATGTTGATCTTTGATGTGAATTCAGGAAATTGGTTTGCTTTTTCGAATGGGAGTTCGTTAATATCCTCTTCCTGGCAAGTACATCATCGGTGAACTGATACTTGAAATGCCTCGCTGATCGAATCCAGAAATCAAAATCCTCATATTCCAATGTCTCATCGTAGCCATTCATTCTTTCTAAAACTTCTCGACGAGTCATCATCGATACGGGATTGACCATGTAGTACTGGATAAGCTCGCGGTAAACATCCCCCGATTTTGGAGTATGAGCCATTTGTTCCTGACCTATTTCTTTTCCAGACTGATCAATTAACAAAACACGACCATAGTGTACTCCCCAATCCTTGTCTTTCGTCTGAAATTCGTTAATTCCTTTGGAAATCCTATTGGTTTCAAGCAAATCATCAGCAGCTAAATCAATGATAAACTCGCCTTTACTTTGTCTGAATCCAATGTTAAAACTAGAGCAGTTTCCACGATTTTCTGTGTTGTTGATTACACAGATACTGGGATGTTCTTTTTGAAGTTTTGCAAGTACTTCTGAGCTATTGTCGGTACTAGCATCGTTAACCACAATCAGTTCAATGTTTTCATAGCTCTGATCAAGAACCGAATGAATAGCCTCTTGGACATAGGCTTCGTGGTTGTAGCATAAGCATATCACACTTACCAATGGAGGCTTCTTATTCATTATTCAATAAAGTCTCTTGGTGAATGTGATTCGTTCAAATTCTTTAGCCCCCATTCGTTCCTTAAATACATACAATCCAGCTTGTTTCTCACCATTTAGACTACTGATGCCCAAATCCAGAAATTTAAAGCCAAGTTTCCTGGCAGATTTTGTTACATGATCCAGAAGAGCCACCATCGGACTGTCTTTTTTGAATCGTGGTAAGGTCGCCGGCAAATAGTAGTACATTACCTCTGATGATACTCTCACTGTGATTAAAGCCGATGCCCATTCGTTATCCTTTTTTATCACCCATCCTTCGTATTGCTCGGGAAATGTGTTTTTTAAGAGATTCAGCTTTTCCCATTCAATATTGATCACCAGGTTTTGGTATCTCCTACACATCGAAATAAAGTCATGGAGTTTTTTGAAATCTGCGAATTCAATTTTCTCAATATTCCATTCCGAGGTTGAGAGTTTTTCCAACTTCCTTACCTGCATTTTGTGCAACTCCACCGGGCCATTCAGATCAATGGCCTGGTTGAATTCACCGTATTGATTGATAAAGCCTGTATCCTGTAACCATTCGGGATTTACGAAATCTTTATAATAGGAGGGTGGATGGATAATCATTAACTCAGGAACATTCATTGATCGAAACCTGGATTCAATTTCGTCAACCTTTCTTTGGAACTCGTCAAATGATAAAGGTTGTGTCACATAAAAGGATCCAAATGGGCTGTTAGGCATGCTGCGGCCATTCGGTGCAAATGAGATAAGTAATATCTCATCAGAAAAAGACACCTTGTCCTTCCAGTCAATCGTTTCCTGGTACTTAGAAGTGAAAAATATCGGTTTTGATTCGGGCTGAACCATGCCTTTTCTTGACAAGTTAACAACTGGTGATAGAATATGAATAATTAAATTGCATCTGTGATTATTCAAAGATCATCTATTCGAGCTGTTATCATACTTTCATTCTTGTTTCAAGGGATAGATGCCTTTTGCCAATCCACATTGTTCGATAATCCAATTGCCGTGAAGCTGGTTAAAGAGGGTTCGGAGTTTTTATACGCTACGGATTCTGATTCAACCAATCATTACATTCAATTAGTTGAAAAGCAGATACCAAACCATCCGGTAGTTCCAATGATGGAAGGGATGCTCATTTTATGGGAGAATATTCCCATACTCTCAAATGAAAACTTCGAGAGATTTAAGGCTAAAATGGGACAAGTGATTGAGTTGTCTAATCGCATGGATAGAGAGCACCCGGAGAGTGTATTCTTTGAAATGTCCGCGAGAGGTATTTTAGCTGAGTATTATGCGGATAGAGGTATGTATATGGCTGCAATTGGTGAAGCTACTCAAGCGTATGGCTTATTAAGAAGAGGCTTTGATTTGGTAGAGGAACTGCACGAGTTTGGGTTCCTCCTAGGTATTTACAATTATTTCCGAGTAGCTTATCCTGAGAAACATCCGATTGTAAAGCCATTCATCTGGTTTTTCAGGGAAGGGGATAAAACTATTGGCTTGGATCAGATTAAATATGCTTCGGAGTTCTCGATTATCTCATCCGTCGAGGCAAATATCTACCTGGGTTACATTTATCTGAGGTATGAAGAAGTACCAGAAAAGGCTCAAACATATGTTAGAGAGTTGACAAAAAGGTATCCAAAGAATCTATACATCCTAACTAAATACCTGGAATCCTTGAATGTTCCGGGTTTCCATGCAAAAATCGCCTTGGAGGATATAAATAAGTTAATGTCTTCTGATAAGACGTACTATAAACTTGTTGGGAACGTATTTAATGGTATTTATCAGGAACAGGTCTTAAAAAATGAAGAAGATGCATTCAGGTATTATACTCAAGCCATTGGTATTGGTGAGGTTTTTGAAAACTTTGGGGAGCATTACCGAAGCCTTGCCTATTTAGGAGCAGGTAGAATCGCACTCAGGCAAGGGCACGAAGCTAGTGCAACAGTGTTTCTTGAAAAGGCAATTATTCTTGCGGAGACTGACGAGGTGAGTGAATCTGCAAAAGAACTTATACCGTGAGTTACTACTCCATTGAAAGGCCTACAACCGGGGAGTACAAGGAAAAAGGAAGTAAATTCTTATCATTTGCCTATCCTGTAGCAAGTAAATCTGCTATTCAGTCTAATCTTGAGAGCCTACGAAAGACGTATCATGATGCTCGGCACCATTGCTATGCATATAAGCTTGGAGGAGGATTAGGGGAATTCCGTGTTAATGATGATGGAGAGCCCAGGCACAGCGCGGGAGATCCCATCATGGGGCAAATCCGGCATTTCAATCTCAGTGATGTACTGGTGGTGGTTGTTAGATATTTTGGGGGCACCAAACTTGGGGTTTCCGGATTGATTGGAGCTTACAAAACAGCTGCTTTCGAAGCCTTATCTTGTGCGAGGCAAATTGAAATTAGACCAACGAAAACTCTGTTCCTGAACTACAGTTACTCAGAGACTGCTATTGTTGAACGTTTAATTTCTAATTATCAACTAGCCATTGTCCGTCAGGACTTTGCAGAGTCGTGTAAAATGGAAGCATCACTTTTTCCGGAACAAGAAGAATCCATTCAGTTAGAGATGAACGCCCTGAAAATGGATTTTCGAATTGAAGACTAATTGCTCACATAGTCTTCTCTCACGGGACTGAAAACATCCAGAACATAACAATCAGTCAATGCTTTTCCTTCGTGTTCTACGTTTGAAGGTATCACGTAACAGTCTCCTTTTTCCAGTACCATCGTTTCATTTCCAATGGTCATTTCCAGTTTTCCCTCAAGCATGTTAACCACCTGTTCGTGGGGGTGAGAATGCAGGGGAAGGATACACCCATTATCAATGTTCCAATAAGCCAGGGTCATCTTATCAGAATGTATCATTTTACCCTTAAAGCCAGGGAAGATTTCCTGAACTTCAATGTCGCTTAGTTTATGTTGTGCCATTTTCCAGGTATCCTTTTTTTTGTAAATGTTCGTAAATATGAAGACAAATCCAGGCGTCTGTGGCTGCATAGCTTTGTTGAGCGTAGGTTAGTGTTGGGTTCTCCCAGTTACTGGTTTGTTGCCCTTTTGATATTCGACGAGAAAGAAAAATGCCACTAAGATTGCGGACACCTTCTCTTTCTATACCCATTTCAGCCGCTATATCATTAACATCAATGAAACTCTCTGCTTCAAAACTATCCACCTTTTTTAACTCCAGAATATCGTCTTTGATGCTTATTCCAACCTTAATTTTGTCCGGATCCTCGAGGATGTCTTTTAGTAATGGATGAAAACCGATGTTGGATATCCGGAAAAGAAATGCTTCTTCGGCAGTGCTCAATTGAACCAGGGCCGTCGGATGATACTGACCTTTTTGGAAGGTGGGTTTCTTCTCCGTGTCAAATCCAAGAACCTCCGATTCCTGTAATGTTCTTCTTACCTCCTTGATCTTTTGCTTGCTATCTACAATGTGGATCTTACCCTCAAATTTCAAGATGGGTAGTTCCCGTATTTCTTCTTTCGATATACTCGAGGGAAACATCAGGCCAGCTTTTCTTTCAGTGTTTTAATCTTGATACCAAAGTAGGCGTAGGCAATACTCATAAACGGACTGATGAGATTGAAGAAGCAAAATGGCAGATAGGTTAGTGTCGCAACGTTTAGCACTGAAGAGTGGTATGCCCCGCAGGTGTTCCAGGGGACAAGGACGGAAGTAACTGTACCAGAGTCTTCTAGTGATCGACTTAAGTTTTCGGGAGCCAATCCCCGATCTCTATAAATATCAGCGAACATCCTTCCCGGGACTACAATTGCAAGGTACTGGTCAGAGGCAGTAACGTTGAAAAATATGCAAGTACCAACAGTGGAAGTAACCAGTGATCCTGTATTGGTAACAAAATTCATTATAGAAGCTGCTATACGCTTCAGAAAACCCGCTTTTTCCATCACCCCTCCAAAAATCATGGCCGAAAGAATCAACCAGATAGTGCCTAACATTCCTGCCATTCCTTTCGAGCTAAGTAGTTCGCTTACCATCTCGTTTTCAGTGGTAATGGATATAGATCCATACATTGATTTCATTATTCCAATGTACATTGCCCTGGAGTCAAGGGAATTGGAAACTTCCAGTACTCTTTCTGGTTGAAAAATCAGTGCAAATACGGCACCAAGCAGTATACCCACCAACAAAGCCGGAATAGCCGCAACTTTTCTGACGATTAAAAAAATGACTGCCGCCGGGACCAAAAATAGCACACCACCTATATAGAATTTATTTTCGATTGCAACCAGGATGTTTGCTGTGTTACTCACAGAACCAGATCCTGACCCAAAAAATCCGATGATGAGGAAAAGGATCATTGCGATGGATACAGAGGGGACAGTCGTATAAGCCATGTAGCGGATGTGGGTAAAAAGATCCGTTCCAGCCATCGCCGGGGCCAGATTAGTAGTATCTGATAGAGGTGACATTTTATCGCCAAAATAGGCACCGGATAGCACAGCTCCCGCTATCATGCCATCTCCAATCCCAAGAGCCTTTCCAATGCCCATTAGAGCAATTCCTACTGTGGCGGCAGTGGTCCATGAACTTCCTGTTGCGATGGATACAATGGCGCTAACGATCAGGGCTGCAAACAGGAAAATGGTGGGATTTAGTATCTTCAAACCATAGTAGATCATCGCTGGCACCACACCACTAAGCATCCACGTACCAGCAAGGGCTCCGATCAGTAGTAAGATCAGAATAGACCCCATGGCCGAACTAATACTTTTGATAATTCCTTTTTGAATAGTTCCCCATGTGAATCCCAGGCGAATAGCTACGATCGTGGCTACAGCTGCGGATAGTATCAGTACAATCTGGTTGCTTCCATCCAAGGATCCGTCACCAAAGACGGCAACATTGAAGGAAAGGAGGATAACCAAAAAAATTACAGGAAAAAGGGATTGAAGTAAGGTAGGCTCCTTAGGCTCTGACATATAAAAGGTTTAGTGTCGGGTAAATTAACTAAAAATCAGAAATTATCTTGGATCACTTGTTCTGCCAATCGCTTTCCTATCAGGGAACTCAGAGCTACGCCCATTCCACCCAATCGTACACCGAGATATATTCCATTATCATTCTTTTCCACAATTGGTTGTTTAGTTCGTCCGAAAGCCATTATACCTGACCATCGATGAGTTACCTCAAAAGACTGTTTTGGTAATATAATGTTTTGTATATCGGATAGAAGCTTGTTTTGGATGTCTTCATTAATTCCGAATTCGGTTGTTTCTTCCGTTCGTTGATCAATGTTTCTTCCACCACCAAAAATTAGTTTACCATAATAGTCACGGAAATAGTAATACCCTTCGTCGTAGTGGAACGTGCCTTGAAATCTCAACGGCTTTTCCGGCTGCACCACCATTACCGTTCCTCTACCAGGCACAAGATCAACGGAAAGCAGTTCATTAGAGAACCCATTGGCTGTAACCACAACAGCCCTGGAAGAGAATTGATACTCCTCACATACTGCGGTTTTTTCGGTTAGTTCATTTATAGAGGCACCCGTCAAGATGGTTACCCCCATCGATAAAGCCAGTTCATACATAGATCTGAACATCTTGCCTGTATCTATTTGGCCTTCAAATGAATTAAAGATCATTTTAGAAACCTGCTGAAAACCGAAGGTTGAAATCATTTGGTCTTTTACTTCGAAAACCTGGTCTGCAAAAAAATCTATTAAGAGCCTGTTGATGTCGTCTATTTTGTTCAAGGCAGGGTGCGAATTGTCAATGAGTTCGTAACCTCCTTTTTGTTGAAAATCAATGTTCTTATCCCCCAGTCTGCTTCTTAATAGATTCAATCCCTCCCAACGATCTTGAACCAGTCTAACCATATTCTCGGTACCCATCTGTTTACTATCGAACGCCAATTCGGTTAAGCTTCCGAAACAAGCAAACCCTGCATTACGTGTACTCGCACCTTTTGGAAGTATATTTTTCTCGAGTACAAGAACCGATAAATTCGGTGATTTTTCCTTGAGCGATATGGCAGTAGATAATCCTGTTAGGCCGGCCCCGACAATGATCACGTCAAAATTGAGTAGAGACTGCTTCTCCCAAATACTAAGCATCCAGGTGGTTGTAAAGCTTGGAAATCTCATTGGCCGAGTTTTTCCAACTTAAAGCATCGGCAGCTTTTTTACAGGAGCTGATATACTGTTCTCTGAAGGCGTCGTCTTCCAATATCTTGACTGATGAGCCAACAAATGCGTGTACATCCCATTGATTGTGTTGGATGAACTCCGGGATAAATTCACAGATTCCAGATCCGGAAGATATAATAACCGGAACTCCAAGACTTGCAGCCTCGAGTGCCACGAGACCGAAAGGTTCAGCGCCAGATGGAACGATCAGAAGCTTTAAACCGGACAACCACTTGAGTGCTTTCTTATGCTCCAAAAAGCCTTCGAATTTCAGCGATTCTCTCAGGTTAAGTCTTTGTGAAGCGTCTTCAAGATCATCTCTTAGGTAGCCTTCACCCACAATGCTAAAAGATATGTTCGAGTCTCTATTTTTTAATTGTCTGGCGATATCCAGGAACTTTCGAGGTCCTTTCTGATGAACTAAACGACCGATAAATCCTACAATAGGTTTCTTTGGTTCTGAAGTAGGTTTCAGCGGCTTCGCTAACCCATTTGGTATAACATGAATCTTGTCCGGGTCAATTCCATATTCCTTAATCAACCTTCGTTGTTGTTGTTCACTTACAGCAACAATATTTGGGACTGATTGAAACCCAAATTTCTCAATTTCAATGACCTCTTCGTTCGCCCACCCGGAATTACGATCAATTTCCGTCGAGTGGACATGCGATACAACTTTGGACTCGCTGTATTTCGATATCATTCTAGCAGCAGGTAACGTCATCCAATCGTGAGCATGCACGACATCGAATTTATTCTTCTGTACAAGATGATAGGCGATTAATGCGTAAACCTTTAGCTCAAGAAAGATAGAGCCAGTGTAATCCCCGGTTATGGTCAACGACTTCATGAATTCCATTATCTCTTTTGGGAGTTCAGCCGCTTTCTTAGGTTGATTTTTGCGAAAGAACTGCGGGGGCAAGTAGGGTACAATTGATTTGCCCATGCTCACTTCCTCATATACCGAATCGTCGCTTTGTTTGCTGTAATCGGGTAAATAGTCCTTGGCAGGAATTGAAGAGGCACTAATCAGTTTAACTTTTGTTTTAGCGTTCTTTTCATTGGTTGGTAGCAATACGGAAACGTCATGACCTTTGTTGACCAATGCCTCTGCCATTCCTTGACAGGCGATTCCCAAACCTCCGGAATACTTAGGAGGATATTCCCAGCAGAGCATTAATATTTTCATTCCATCAATTTTTGAAAAGTTAGGAATAAAACGCTGCTGGACAAAGGAAATAGATCACCAAAAATGATTTGTTTTTTACCGGTATCTTAATCGAAGAACTTCGGCCTGAATTCCCTGAGCTTGCATGAATTGAATCCAGAAAAGTTGTTGTGGTGAAAGGTGGTCATTTGGTGATTTTATTTCAAAAAAGTGATACTCACCTTCTTTCCAAATTAGTATATCAGGGAAGCCCTTTACGTTATCAATAAGATTTTTAGACATCTCCCTAAGTACCTCAAGAATGGCTGGTACTTCCATTAGTCCAATGACGTCATTGATAATCGGTATAAAGTCATCGTACCAATACACAAAAGGGTTTGCCAGCCCTGCCTTTTGCCGATACACTTCAGAAATCTTTCTTAGAAATGCTTCGGGATTCATGTGATTCTCAATCTTTTCTTGGATCAGCTCCTTACGTCTGTAGTAGAAGTCCGGTTCTTGTAAGTCAGATGAGACTCGCTGCAACGGATTATGGAAGTTACCGAAAGACTGATCGTATAGTTCGTCCCAAAAGAATAACCCAAACAGGTTCCTCCAGAAAAAGTTTTCTCCATGAATACCGGAATACCCCTGTTCCGTAAAGTGGTGAATTGCTTGTGTCTCAACTTTAGCTGACGGATCGAATTCTATGGTAATAAAGTCGGCTTTTTCTATAAGCGCTGTAGTGCTTCTGTTTATTCTGATATTTGGTCTGGCGAGGAAGTCCTTGGCAAAAAGAAGCTCTTCGGCATTTTGGTACTTTTCAAGGATCTTTCTGGCAAGCTTATTGGCTTTATCCACCTGACCCATTCGGTCCATTATTCGAATTTGCCTCTCTCGACTTGGTGCTTTATTAGTCATACGATAAAGCGTTAGTGCATGCTTAGGCATCTTCTCTCTTTCAAGATGGCGTGCTAGTTCAAGAAGAAGTTTATCTGCTTTCTTACCTGCCTTGGGGTAGGTCTTAAAGCTTTTAAAGTTTATCGTGTTTATCCCTTCGAATACCACGGTTGCAGATTCTGTTTCCAACGCTCTGTGGATGAAGGATGTGAGCTTGGAGATTTGAAACAATGCCCTCGCCTCATCATGTGTTTTGAACCAGGGATTGAATTGTGTTTCATCAAGCTTTTCCAGAGTGACGTGTCCGACATCTCTAACAACAAAATCAGACATATTGGCCTTATAATGGCCAAAATAGAGGAGTTTGAGAAATTCAAAATCATCCTGCTTAAGGACTTCCACTACGTCGTAGTTGGATTGTAAAACCGAAAGAAATGATATTTGCCTGAGTTCCTCCAGAAGTTCAGCTTTTGGTATCCTGGTGTTTGGGATTTTATCTGAGAACATTTCCAAAAGCTCGGCTTTCAGAAACAACATCAAAACAGCTTCCGTCTGTGGCAGTTTACTTGATATGAAGCCCTTATTCTCCAGTTCTTCACATGCGACTTGAAGGTTTATTTCAGGGTACGATAGTTTATCAAGTCGAAAAAACGGGCCTTTTCTGTTCGAAAATCTTAAGAACAAGCACTGTGCATCTTCCCCCAGTTCACGATACGATTTGATAAACCAAAGTTCTTCTTTATCCAGCAGGGATTGAGAATGCAATTCGACAAAATCCAGAAGATGCGAAAAGTACGTGTGATAGTATTTTTCAGGTAATATGATCTTGGCACCAGTCTCCTCCATCGGTATTATGCCATATTAAATCAATCACACCGAATACCAAACCCTGATCACCTGGTACCATTGTGTACTTGTGCCACCGCCTGTCCATAGTTCCGTATCCATGCTTCCGTGTTCCTGGTCATCGTACATATTTGGAAGTAGTACAGTTTCTATATTTATGATTGATGGGTTTTCTGCCTTAATCCATTCATTGATTTTTTCCATCAGAGGGTCAAACTCTTCAATAGACCCCTTATGAAAAATATTGCCTTTGACCTTATCGGGGGCAAAGTCCTTAACAGCAATTGACATAGAAGTTATAGTTAGTTTACTGAAAGATACATCATACGATTGATAACCAGCTTCCTGATCAATCCAGAATTCGCAGTTTTGCGAAGGAAAGAAGCAGTGTTTTTTCACCGGCTTTTTCAAAATCAACTTTTGCCTTTCGATTAGCTCCTTGCTCATCCATAAGCGTTACCTTACCAAAACCGAATTTAGGGTGTTCGACTCTCATACCTTCGGAAAGACCTGAAGTATCGCTCGGCTGAAAATCAGGACTTGGCACATGAAAGACTTTGGATACCGGCTTTTTAACTTCTTTCTTCTGGTTGTTTTTGACAAAGTTTTTAGCAAAGTAGTTGTTAGAAGGAGAGATGATCTCCTTACTTGATACTTTTCTATTGACATGGATATATTTAGGGTCAACATCCTCAAGGAAGCGACTAGGCTCACAGTTTTTCAATCGACCGAAACGATATCTGTTCAATGCGTAGCTGAAATTCAGTTTACTTTTTGCGCGAGTAATGGCTACGTAAAATAGTCTTCTTTCCTCTTCCAGGTCGGCCCGGCTACTGAGCATCATTTGTGAGGGGAACAGCTCCTCTTCCAATCCGACAATGTATACGTAGGGGAATTCCAGCCCTTTAGCCATGTGAATGGTCATCAAGGTTATGGCATCTGAATCTTTCTTATTTCGATCTTCATCAGTCAGTAAGGCCACTTCCTGTAAAAAGGCGCTCAGACTCTTATCCTCTCTTTCCTGGTCGTCACTGAATTCTTTAATAGCATTTAGTAATTCTTGAACGTTTTCATAGCGATTGACGCCTTCCACCGTTTTGTCATTGTATAGATCTTTTAGTAGACCACTTCCTTTCGCAATATGTGTGGCAGCATCGTAGGCCTCTTTTTTTTCGACGGTCAGCTGAAAGCTTTTTATAAGAGCTGCGAAATCACTGACCTGATTTCCCCCTCTGCCACCAATAAATGAATTGGCGTTCTGAAGAACCTCCCAAAGGGTAATATCATGGTCATTGGCGGCAACTACAAGCTTTTCAATTGTACCAGGTCCAATCCCACGTTTAGGAAGATTTATAATTCGTCTTAAGGCAGTTTCATCGTCCGGGTTCAGAACAAACCGGATGTAGCTAATTAGGTCTTTAATCTCCCTTCTCTGGTAAAAGGACACTCCACCAACGACCCTGTATTTTAGGTTCATTCTACGTAGAGCTTCTTCCATCGCCCGTGATTGGGAGTTGGTCCTGTAAAGGATGGCAAATTCTTTGTTTGATGCATGTTGCTGCATCTTAGTTTCAAAGATGGATGAAGCCACCAACTTACCTTCTTCGTTATCAGAAGTTGCCTTGATTAATTCAATCAATTCTCCGTCTGTATTCTCCGTCCAGACATTCTTGTGTAGCTGGGCTTTATTCTTATTGATAACTGAATTCGCCGCCTCAACAATGTTCTTAGTTGAACGATAATTCTGTTCCAGCTTAATGATTTTCAGATCTGGATAATCACGTTCGAAATTCAAAATATTCTGGATATCCGCTCCTCGAAAGGCATAGATGCTCTGGGCATCGTCTCCTACAACGCAAATATTTTGCCTTACAGCAGCCAGTTTCTTGGCTATCATGTACTGGCTAAGGTTAGTATCCTGAAACTCATCAATTAGGACATAATGAAACCTTTGCTGGTACTTATTTAAAACATCATCATGTTCTTGAAAAAGGATGTTTGTGTTAAACAACAAGTCATCGAAGTCCATGGCATTTGCTTTATAGCAACGCTCGGAATAGATCTTGAATATTCGTCCCATTTCTGGGCGCATATTGATGGTATCATCTTCCATATAAATAGGATTGTCCTGGTATTCGCGCCAACTGATGAGGCGGTTTTTTGCCCCGGATATCCTGTTATAAACTACGTTGGGTTTATAGAGCTTGTCATCGAGATTTAATTCTTTGACGATAATTTTGATTAAAGATTTCGAGTCATCGGTATCGTAAATCACAAAGTTACTTGTGTATCCAAGTCGTTCGGCCTCAGCTCTGAGTATGCGCGCAAACACGGAGTGAAACGTACCCATCCATAAGTTTCTGGCATCTGGTCCCACTACTCCCTCGATCCGATCGCGCATTTCTTTGGCCGCCTTATTCGTAAATGTCAGGGCCATGATGTTAAACGGATCTACATTGTGCTCTTCTATCAAGTGAGCTATTCGAAAGGTTAAAACCCTTGTCTTACCAGAACCAGCCCCTGCAATCAGCATTGTTGGTCCTTCGGTATTAATTACCCCTTCATATTGAGGTGGATTAAGCGATTCTAGATAGGAGTTATTTGTAGACTCAGCCATTCGACAAAACTAGTTTTGATCGATACAATTCAAGTGATAGTATATGAAGTATTTTTGGATGTATGCCCTATAAAAACAAAATCAACTCAAAAAAAACCCGAACCTAAGGGAACTTTTTTGAGTATTGATAATAATGGGGACATTAAAGCCCGTTCAAATAGTTATTATTGTAAAACCTTTATGAAGTTAGCCGTAGTCAGATATCAGGGAACCGTACGCGTCATTGGATTATTTATCCTTGGTGTACTTATGACAGATATCTATCTTATGGATCTCCTTGCTGCCCGTAATCAGGCTGAAATTATCCTCTTAATGCAGTTCGAAGATTTTGAAACGGAGGAGGAGAAGAATGAGACTGAAGAGAACGAAAAGGAAGAATTTCAATTTGATAACGAAGGAATTAGAACTGAAACGCAATCGACCCTACTAAGCGAAGGTTATAATCTATTGATGATTAGGTCTTATTGTCACTACCTTGAAATAGTGACCCCACCTCCCGAATCCTAGTTTCCTAGTTACTATCAACCAGCCGTTGATTCTCATATAGTCGTTGAACCTTTAACCCGAGGTCTCGAAATTAGGGAGTTGATGAATCAAACCAATATTATCAAACGAAACTGAATCAGTAATGACTCAAGCAAAATTTTCACCTTTTAAAAATTTCAAGGATGACATTCCAGCAAGTATAGTTGTCTTTCTTGTTGCAATGCCCCTTTGCTTGGGGATTGCTCTTGCATCCGGTGCTCCGCTGTTTTCCGGAATAATTGCCGGAATGGTTGGAGGCATCGTGATCCCTCTTTTTAGTAAATCTTCCTTGGGAGTCAGTGGTCCGGCTGCCGGATTAGCTGTTATTGTCCTTGCCGCAATCCAGGACCTGGGGGCCTATGACACTTTCTTATTGGCTGTTGTATTAGCTGGTGTAATTCAGTTAGTATTCGGGCTTTTTCGAGCAGGTATTATTGCATACTATTTTCCCAGCTCTGTAATCAAGGGTATGTTATCCGGAATTGGGATAATCATTGTTCTCAAACAAATTCCTCACGCATTTGGATTCGATGCCGATCCCGAAGGTGATTGGGCATTTTTTCAATACGACGGGCGAAATACATTTTCAGAATTGGTCTACATGCTTGATTTCATTAGTCCAGGTGCCACAATTGTAGCTGCGATCTCCTTCCTTATTTTATTGCTGTGGGAGCGGCCATTTATGAAGAAAAATAAGATTTTCCATTGGATTCAAGGGCCTTTAGTTGCGGTTACTGCCGGAATCCTTTTGAATTTGGCTTTTCAAGGTTCAGAAAGCCTTCGAATTTCCAAGGAGCACCTGGTAAATATTCCCGTAAGTGATTCCATCACTGGGTTCTTTGGGCAGTTTGCATTTCCAAATTTCTCTCAGATCACTAATCCTGAAGTCTGGATAATTGCTTTGACTATTGCCGTTGTCGCGAGTTTGGAAACCTTATTGTGTGTGGAAGCCACAGATAAGCTTGATCCTTACAAAAGAATAACACCAACCAATGCTGAGTTGAGGGCACAGGGAATTGCCAATTTCGTCTCAGGTTTAATTGGAGGATTGCCAATTACTCAGGTGATTGTCCGTTCTTCCGCAAACATCCAGTCCGGTGGTAAAACCAAGGCCTCTGCATTCTTTCATGGAATTTTGCTGTTGGTTTGTGTTATATCCATTCCGGTGGTGATTAATATGATCCCACTAGCTAGTTTAGCGGCTATACTATTTGTAGTTGGCTATAAGCTGGCAAAACCTGCATTATTTAAAGAAATGTGGGCCAAGGGCAGAGTTCAGTTTGTTCCTTTCATTATTACAATTCTTGGAATAGTGTTCACTGATCTTTTGGTTGGGATCACACTGGGATTGGTAATCGGTATTTTCTACATACTCTATGAGAATTACAAAACACCCTATCATTTTGATCCATCAGAATATATTGAAGATGGTGTCATTCACTTCCGTCTATCGGAGAATGTAACTTTCCTAAACAAAGCGAAGATTATCAACACACTACGGAAAATCCCGGAGAACACACGGGTTATTTTAGATGGAAGTCGCACAAGGTCAATAGACCCGGATGTTTTGGAGCACATCCATGATTACGAGGAGAATGCGAAACTAAATGGTATCGAACTGGAGCTTCGTAATATTGCGGATGGGAATCATCAGGATAACCCGAAACGGGAATTCAACGAATTCATTCAGCTATCTATCTCTGATGAAATGAAAGCAAAAAGACAAGCTGCTCAAGATAAGAAAGGGGATAAGGATCTTGTAAATTCATAACCTGTTTTACAGGTGCTGTGAAATCATTTTTTAGGAAATGACGTTGGAGGTCTTATGAGGGTATTGTCCTGCATCATTTTCTTGCTTTTTCTGAATGTAGCGTCTGCTCAATATTACTTTCTAGGGACCGCTGGTAATATGGCTAATGGCTGTATAAGATTAACCCCAGATTTACCCTACGCAGAAGGTATTGCTTACAACACAACAAAGCTTGACCTTACCAACTATTTTGAGATACAGTTCGATTTGTATCTTGGAGATAAAGAGGAAGGTGCAGATGGTATCACCTTTGTCATTCACAATGACGTAAGAGGTTTTGATGCATACGGCCAATGGGGAGAATGCATGGGATACGGGAGATTCAATCCCTACCAGCCAGGAAACTCGATAGACCCATCAGTTGCGATTGAATTTGATACTTATCAAAATCCATTTCAAAACGATCCAAGCTGCGATCATATCGCTTACCTGGAAAATGGAGTAAGCCAACACGAAGTATTCTGGAATGATGATAATGACAACTTCGATATCGAAGACAATCGAATGCATGATTTTCGATTTAGATGGGATCCTGCAGATAATGCAATCACCGTATTTCTTGACGGTGCTATTGTATACGAAGGGGAAAGAGATCTATTGAATGACATATTTGATGGAGAAAGAGAAGTGATTTGGGGTTTTACGGCTTCAACAGGGAGAGCGCACAACCTTCAGTATTTTTGTTTAAGGAGGTTGGTTCAGTTACCCACATCCATCAACCACCGTAAAGGTTAAGTTTGCTCTTTCAGATATAGTCAGAAAATCGGGTTATCCTATTAATATTGTACCTCGTGGAGAAGGAAATTTTTTTTCATGTTGGTTTAGGAAAGGTAGCATCGACCTACCTACAGCAGGAAGTATTTCCTAAGCTGAAAGGCATCCATTATTTACACACCAGCAAATACAAAAGGTCTAAGAATATCCTCCCAAAACTTGATTCTCCGAAAGTACTGGTATCCAGGGAGTTCGATCGCCAATTTGAGAAGGAGGTGAGGTGGTTTACAAAAACCTATCCGGAAGCCAGGATTATTATACTATTTCGGAAACATGATAGTTGGATCGCCTCTCAATATCGGCGTCACGTTAAAAACGGTTTCCAGGGATCTTTTCAATCGTTTTTCGATAGCATTGGTGATACCGGATTTTGGAAGAAAAAAGACCTTCTATTCTACCCAAAACTGCGGATTATTGAGGAATGTTGCCAGCACAAGCCTTTAGTGCTTTTTCATGATCAATTGAAATCTGATCCATGGGAGTTCATTTCCCAGATTGCTCACTACACAGGTGCTAGTTTCGACAAAAATGAGATTTCCCTTGATGCTGTGCATAAATCATATTCTGAGAAGCAACTTAAGGCCGTACAGTCGTTTTGTAGAAGGTTTTTGAATAAGCCACCTAAAAGCTATCAGAATAAAATTAAACACTGGTTGTTTTATCGACCATGGTGGGCGTTTTTCCATTTGATTATGTATGCAGCACTTTTATTTCCAGATAATTGGGTAAGTCAAACGCCACTGGTCTCTGAGGAGGAACGTCAGCGCATTAAGAATGAATTTCAGGAAGACTGGGACAAGATATCAGAGTACGCTAGAGAAAATAATCCTCTTCGTGAGCAATTAATTCAATAAAAAGTCAACTATCGGGTTACGATTTAGGTCGATTCCTTATCAATCCTATGTAGAGAAATCCCAATAGCTATTCCTAAGGGCTGGGACTCTGCTTTTGAAGCTCCCGCAGGATATCAGCGGGAGTTTTTTTGATTATTAAAGACTCTCTCATCTCTGATTGGAGGAATCCTTCCTCTACCATTTGATCTAAAAAAGCAATAAGCGGATTGAAATAGTCATTTGTGTTGATCAGAGCCACTGGTTTATTGTGATATCCTAGTTGAAGCCATGTGAATATCTCAATAAACTCATCTAACGTCCCGATTCCACCCGGTATGGCGATAAATCCATCTGACAAATCGGCCATCCTTGCTTTTCGTTGATGCATGCTATCAACAATTTCAAGTGATGTAAGACCTGAGTGCCCTACCTCCCAGTCAAAGATCTTCCGTGGTATTACCCCAAATACTTCGCCATTTCCAGCCAGCATGGTGTCGGCCAAAACACCCATCAAACCGATTGATCCTCCGCCATAAACCAACGAGATGTCGTTTTGGAGGAATTCCTTGGCTAACTCAACAGCATTCGCTTCATACACGGGATTATGTCCTTTCGCGCTTCCGCAGAATACTGCAATTCTTTTCATTTCGATCCTTAAAAGGTTATTTATTAGGATGTAACGTACGAGGGATAGTCATAATCTCCACTTGTCTGCCATCAATGTATCGAACTGTTTCACCGTCAAAATAGGCCTCTTCTTCCAACATAATGCGGATCTCTTTTTCCCATTCCTCAATGTAAATCGCGTTGTTGAGTTCGATAGAGTAGGCTGTGTTAGGATACAATGGATAATCACCTTTCCCTGGTACTCCTCCCTGTTGATCCCATAGACCAATGGTCGGACCAGCTCCATGTCCGTGGTAGCCAATAGGGTGAGTGTAAATTGTGGCTTTTAGGTTTTCTTTTTTACACCCTTCCAATGTGGCTGAAAGGATCTCATTTCCTGTCCTATCTGTTTTGAAGTTGTCTGTCAGAATATCCTGAACCCTGTTTCCTTTCGCAAATGCGTCAACCAGGTATTTCGGAGGACTCGTTTCTCCTGGTTTCAAAATGTACGCATGCTGTTGAGTATCGGTGTTGAGGCGTAGGTAGGTAATTCCTAAATCGACATGCAATAGATCTCCGGGCAAAATGAGCTCAACTTCAGGCCTGGAAGAGAAAGATCTTAGATGCTCAGTTGACTCAGGGTTCTTTCTTTGAATAGATACAGTCGGATGAAACCAGGCAGTAAAACCCATTTCCCTAATTCGTTCACGATACCACCAAACCACATCATTTGTTGTTGTTATTCCAGGTTGTATTACTTTCTCCGAGAATCCTTCTGCAATAATTTGATGAGCGATTCGAACGATATTCTGATATACGATCATTTCGCTTTCTGTACGAGTTTCTAACCAACCAATAGCCAAATTTTCAGCTGATTGAAGTCTTTTAGTGTACTTATCCGAAAGGTATTTCGTCAACAGGTCATAATGAGTTGAGGATAATCCATCTGCATGACCAAAATTATCAGACTTATTGATACCAATTACCTTGGGATCCTTTTCTTCAATTAGTTCCGCCAAAGCTTTCCATTGGTCAGGCTGTTCTTCCTTATTCCAATTTTTCTTGAATAGGGTACCCACATCGTACCTGGCCATAGCATAAAGTTCAAGGTCACTACCATTTCCGGGATCATATATTACCAACATAGTTGTTCTCCTTGCAGACTGCCAGGTTGATGGTAACATCGTTCTAATTACGGGATCTTCATTGTATTCCCGGGCAATAATGAGCCACATGTCGATCCCTGTTCTGGACATTAATTCGGGAAGAACGGACTTTGCTCTCTCTTCTAACCATTGGTCGGTTACTATTGCACGTTCCTTCATTCCAAGAACTTTAGGAAAGTAGGGATTTTGAGCGGTTACCGTCAGGGACAGCACTAGTAGAAGGAAAGCCAACGATCTTTTCATATTGGTTCGGTTTTTGGTATTTGTCGGAAAACTAAACGGTTGTACTGGCATGTGCAAAAAGAATTATGTATTTGGTATCACTGGAAATCCTTCAATAAAATTTTAATTTGCTGTAGACATTCCGCCTATGAAATACTTCCTGATTTCTTCTTTCGTCTGCCTGTCCTTTATCACTTCTTCTCAGGATCTTGAACTTATCATTCCTGTTGGGCATACTGGTGTTGTTCAAGGAATGGACCTCTCACCAAATGGAAAGTTTCTGGCATCAATTGATTTCAGTAATGAGATTGTTATCTGGGATTTCGAAAGTCGAAAGCAGCTTTTTTCTCTTAATGAGCATAGTCAGCCAGTTTTGTCTATTCAGTTTCTAAATAATCAAGAGCTGGTAAGTGTAGGGGCAGATAGCGAAGTGCTTCTCTGGAATGTTGAACAAGCCTCAACGATTCGCTCATTTTCATTCCCAGGACCTACACGCCATTTGGAGGTTGATCAATCACATCTGTATTCAATTACACCTTCAGGTGTTATCTATAAAAATCTCCTGACCTCTGGCGAATTAATTGATAGCACCTCTATCGACGCAGATCCTTCGTCATCCACGCTTTATGAGGAGAGGTTAATCGTTGGGGGTGCGGATGGGGTAGTTCGCTTAGTTGATCTGGAGCAAATGTCTGTGATGGATTCTTCCGAATCTCTGAATTCGAGAATCATGAGCCTGTGGTTTCGAGGAAACTACATTTATGCCAGTACCGAAGGCGGTCAATTTGTTGTATTTGACCAGGATTTTGAACGGATTAATGTTTTCAAACCATTGAGCCGAAGAGTTATTGACTTTGTGATTGATGAAAACAATGGTTGGGCTTTTGTGTCCGGATTGGATGGGAAATCAGTAGTAAAGAAAATATCACTAACCGATGGAAGTGTTATAGCGGAGTTCTTTCAGAAAGGGGAGTATTTCGAAGATCAGTTTGCCCTTGGTTCCTGGGCGATTGAGATTGAAAGCGGCAATGTCATTTCAGCCTCCCCTGATCAAAAGTTGGTGTTGATCGACCCTTCTTCGGATGAGATTTTTGGATACCTCTCGGGGCAGGCGCATCCTGTTCATGCGATTGCCATCTCATCAAACAATAAGTTGGCAATTGGCTCAGCAAAAGGCATTCTAAAACAGATTGATCTTTCCGGGTTGGAACCGGTAAAAAGCTTTGACTGGGGTATAGATGGTATCTGGTCAATAGATTATCATCCATTAGTGGAAAAAATGGTGACGATTGGGAATCATGGGGTGATTCGCATTTCGGATTCAGACATTATCACATCCTACAAGGCCAAACCAAGATATGTGTCAGCCCCGGTAAAATTTGATCCAACGGGACAGTACATTATTCGAAAAAACGACCAGAAATACATCGATCTTTATGAGTATCAGGGTAAGAAGCAGCGAAAAATAAAATCAAAGGATGGGTACGGATTTGATTTCAGTACCGATGGTACTGGAATTCTGGTTCGCACTTCCCAAGGGATTACCATATTTGAAACATCAACACTCAAGCGTCTTGAGGAAGTCCCAATTAAGAATGTACAAGATTTCGACACATTCGATAATGGATTCTATGTTCTGTTGAGAGATGATCAAACCCTACAGGAGTTTAATAAAAACGGTAGACGACTGAGATCCTTTCCTGTGGATGATCTAAAGGCGGATAAGATTGTACTTCATCCAAATGGAAAGTATGCTTTTGCCTATCAGAGTACAGTGGCTAAAGGTCAGACCACCATGGACTATTCAATTGCTCAGATAGATTTGGTAAAAGGTGAAGTTGTAGGACGTCTTACCGGGCATAATGATTTTATTAGCCAGGTTGAGTTTTTTGAAGATGGAAACTTCATTTTTTCTTCCTCTTATGATGGAAAAATAAATATATACGAGACTGGATCATTCAAACCTGCAGCTTCTATTATTTCCTTAGGAGCGTCCGACTACGTTGTGGTTACACCAGATGGTCTTTATGATGCCACTCAGCGCGCCATGGAGAGCATGCACTATGAAAAGGACGGGAACATTATTCTCCTGGATCAATTTAAGAATAGCTTTTATGAGCCAAATCTGCTACCCAGATTATTGGGATTAATTGATGATCCCCTACCCAATAGGACTCTTGGTAGCGTTTTACCCCATCCCGAATTGAATATCACCCATCCCAATTTAAATGATGGTATTCTTGGTATTCAGGTGGAGGATAATGGTGGAGGGATTGGTGAAGTGGTAATTATCATCAATGGAAAAGAAGTTTCAAGGGATGCAAGGGATATTCAGAGCGAAAACTCTGGCTTTATTGAATTTGACTACCAGATAGCGGGCCACCCTTATCTCAAAGGTGATGGAATTGATCGCGTGGTGATTAAGGCTTACAATAAAGATGGTACAATGAGTACTTCGGAAAAGAGCATTTCGGTTTTTCCTGAAAGCAGATTGGGTAAGATTGAACCCAGGTTATTCGCGATTGTTGCCGGCGCATCGGATTATGGTGGAGATGACCTGGATTTGAACTTTGCCGCGAAAGACGCCGAAGACTTTGCCAAAGTTCTTCAGACAAGTGCTGGCAACCAATTTGGGGAAGAAAATGTCCAAATTCATCTTCTTACAACCGATAAAAGAGATGGAGGCTGGCCCAGTAAAAGTAATCTGGATTCTATTTTTAATGGGGTTGCTAAAGAGGCAAGTGCTCTTGACTACCTGGTTATTTACTTATCTGGTCATGGTGTCAACGAAGATGATTTTTACTATTTGACAGCGGATGCCAGTGATGCTACTTTGGAAGATTTCGATAAGAGTAAGGTGGCCATTTCCAGTGGGGAATTGACCGAGATGATCAAGCGAGTGCCAGCACTTCAACAGGTTTTGATACTCGATGCCTGTCATTCGGGTAGAGTGGCCAACGAATTATTGCAGTCTTCTAGTATCCCGGTGATGGAGTCGGAAAGAATAAAGGCCATGGAACGGATGAAAGACAGGACTGGACTTTATGTTTTAGCTGGCTCTAAAGCGGATGCTGTCAGTTATGAGGCAGATCTATTCAAACAAGGACTTTTAACCTACTCAATACTCTTTGGGATGAAGGGAGCAGCGTTCGAGGACGAAATTATTGATGTTATTGATTTGTTTCAATTTGTTCAGGATAAAGTCCCCGAGCTAGCTGCGGATATTGGGGGCATTCAAAAGCCTGAGATTCGGTATCCGGCCAACGCGGAAAGCTTTTCACTTGGTACCATGACGGAAGAGGATCAGAGTCAGGTTCAGTTGGTGGATCCAAAACCTATATTCACGATATCCAGTTTTCAGGACGACGATACTTTTTATGATCCGATGAGAATTGGAAGTTTGGTAGACGATCGAATTGAAGACCTTTCTGACACAGAGGAGTTGGTCTTTTTGAATAAGACCTCGTTTACCCAGTCTTATTTCATTCGAGGCAGGTACAAAAAGGTCGATGAAATATTAAGTGTTAGAGCAAGGCTATTTAAGGGAGAAACTCGGATAGCTTCATTTACTGTAGAAGGTATGTCTCCGGACGTCATTGCAGAGGAAATTGTTAACAAGGCACTAAGGGAGCTGGATTAAATACAGCGGATGCATGTGTCACCTTCAGAATCTTCACACTCGATTTGAGTAGTATAGCAAGTGTTAGAAGATGGGGTAGACCATGGTGCGTTAGGAAGACATCCTGTGCAAGTGGCATCATCATCATCCATGCAAGACATCAAAATCATAGGTCCGGAGATCATGACGACAAGAATCAAGACTTTTAATATTCTGCTAATTCGCTCCAGCATAGGTTACTGTAAGCTAAGCTAATATATTGTTTAAAGAATATGCCGGAGAGGTATTAGATTTTTAAACTTCAACAGCAATCTGATTTGTAATTTCGTTTTTCCGAGTTTCACTATTCCATACCTTTGCCGAGTTAAAACCCCCAGAAATGAAATACTATAACTCAATTATTGACACTATCGGTGATACCCCGCTGGTCAAATTAAACAAGGTTGCCAGTCACATAAAGGGAACAATTCTTGTAAAAGTGGAATACTTCAATCCTGGAAACTCTGTAAAGGATCGAATTGCCTTGAAAATGATCGAAGACGCAGAAAAAGAGGGAGTTCTAAAACCAGGTGGCACCATCATCGAAGGAACTTCAGGAAACACGGGAATGGGACTTGCCCTTGTCGCTATCGGTAAGGGTTATAAATGCATCTTCACTTTGGCGGATAAGCAATCACAGGAAAAGATCGATATTTTGAGAGCTGTGGGTGCTGAGGTTATCGTCTGCCCCACAAATGTTCCTCCGGAAGATCCCAGAAGCTATTACAGCGTCGCTAAGAAGCTGAATGAGGATATTCCAAATTCTTTCTATCCAAACCAATACGACAACGTTTCGAATACATCAGCACATTACGAAACGACTGGACCTGAGATCTGGAGAGACACTAATGGAAAAATCACAGTATACGCGGCAGGAATGGGAACTGGGGGTACAATTAGTGGTACGTCGAAATATTTGAAGGAAAAAAAGTCTGAGCTTGTAACGGTGGGAATTGATACGTATGGTTCCGTTTTCAAGAAATTCAAAGAAACCGGAGAGTTTGATGAGAAAGAAGTATATCCGTATCTCACAGAAGGAATTGGGGAAGACATCTTACCTAAGAATGTTGATTTTTCTATGGTTGATCATATTGTAAAGGTGACTGATAAGGATTCTGCTATAATGACTAGAAAGCTGGCCCGAGATGAAGGCTTGTTTATTGGTTGGTCATGTGGAGCAGCAGTTTACGGGGCTCTTGAATGGGCTGAAGAAAACCTTAAAGAAGATGATGTTATGGTAATTATCCTTCCGGATCATGGCACAAGGTATCTTGGAAAAGTTTACAATGATAATTGGATGAAAGATCATGGGTTCATCGAGGCCACAAAATTTGCAACAGCTCGTGATATCATCGATCATCGTAATGGTCACCGTCAGTTGGTTACCATTGAGCAGAATACCAAAGTAGGAACAGCCATTTTAAAAATGAATGAGCAGGGTATTGACCAGATTCCCGTTGTTCATGGGGACTCTTTTGTTGGCAGCCTTAACGATTCCAAAGTTTTAAAGAGTCTTATTGAAGATCCGACATTGAAAGATAAACCTGTATCAGAGATCATGGATTCATCCTTTCAGTTTGTCGGTTTGGACAATACATTAGATGTACTTTCTTCTTTGATAAATAAGGAAAGTAAAGCACTGCTGGTTCGGGATAAAAAGAACCAGGTACATATAATTACTCAAAGTGATCTTTTGATGGCTATGACTAATGAAGTATCTTAGTAACTTCATTTGAATTTATAACCTCTTTGCTTGCAAACCCTCCAACGAATAATTGGGGGGTTTTTTATGAAAGCTCATAAAACAATCGAAGAACAGTTATTCCCCTGTCCTTGAAGTCCATTTTTCCTTCAATTATTTCGTCAAGTTGATTTCTGTCTTTTCTAGAAACTGTAGTATGATACTCGATGGAGTCAGCGTCTTTATAGCCCATATTCCAACCCGGGAAAACGCGCTCTTGAATAGAAGAAAAATCTCTTTCGTTGACTGCAGTATGCCTCGCGTCTCCCTTTACTTTGTTGTATAAAGATCTGACTGTGTCTTTGTTCCCTTCGATGTATTGGATGAATCTATTTTTTGAATGAAGCAGAACTCCGGTTAGGTTGTCATCAGGATTATTTCTTTTGCAAGCATCGAGAATATTTTGGATTTCCTGATCGTCGCATTCAGGTTTTCGTACGCTGGTGTAAACTAGTCTGTAAAGGTTGTTCATTGTGATTTTTAGTATCCTGGAAAGAACGACTTTGGAACTTCCAATTGTTCCACTTGGACGCTTTAAATAAAGTCAGCGGGAATTTTAACCGTTGGGCCAGTTTTCCTTGGTATTTAAATTTCTTTTATCATCTTCGAATGATGGCTCCGATTGGTGTATTCGATTCTGGATTTGGTGGCTTAACGGTCCTCAAGGCAATTCGCGAAAAGTGCCCCGAATATGATTATCTGTATCTCGGTGATAACGCAAAATCCCCGTATGGAACTCGATCCTACGAAAATGTCTATCATCTCACGCTAGCAGGGGTAAAGTATCTTTTTAAACAGGGATGCCATTTGATCATTCTGGCTTGTAATACAGCATCAGCTAAGGCTCTACGTACCATTCAGCAGAATGATCTGGAAAGTATTGATCCTGCTAAGCGCGTTCTTGGCGTTGTTCGTCCTACAGTGGAGTCCATCGGAGAAAATAACGGAGATGGGCGAATTGGTTTATTTGCCACTCCGGGTACCGTGGATTCCGATTCCTATGCCATTGAATTAAAAAAGTTTTTCCCACGCATACATTTAGTACAGGAAAGCTGTCCAATGTGGGTTCCATTGGTGGAGAATGGTGAAATAGATGGTTCAGGCACCGATTATTTTGTAAAGAAGCACATCGATCAATTACTTTCTAAAAGCGAGGATATACAGAAAGTGGTGCTTGCCTGCACACATTATCCATTACTCTATCCGATTATCAGGAAGCACCTTCCCGAGCAAATTAAAATCATCGAACAAGGGAAAACGGTAGCCTTAAAATTGGAAGACTACCTGAATAGACACCCTGAAATTGAAAGATTATGTTCAAAAGGAGGTGGGGTAAAATTTTTGACTACCGACAATAAGTCATTTTTTGATAAACGAGGTAGTCAGATACTTGGTAGTGAAGTCAATAGCTCACAAGTAGAAGTTCCTTTTTAGGGTTTATTACTGTCGTTCCTTCAGGATGGCCTGAGAAAGCTGATGAACAACAAGAGCATATAATGGACTATGATTATACCTGGTTATGGTGTAGAAATTATTGAATCCAAACCAGTACTCCTTTCCATCTTCCTGTTCGAACTCAAGGAGTGTAGCCTTTTGAGGTGCTGGATTTAAAGAGCTGCTAAAACCCAGAGACCCGTAATAAGCCATGTCTTTTGATGGTTTCACCGACTGTTTCGGTATGGAACTTCCAGGTTTTATCACATCTGCCTGTGCAGCTACTGGCTGACCAAATTTCCATCGGTGCTCTTTCATGTAGTTGGCGACACTGGCAATTGCATCTTCCGGTGAGTTTAACAAGTCTCGAGTTCCTCCGTCGTCATAGCTACGGGCGTATGCTCTATAACTACTTGGCATGAATTGGCAAAAACCCATTGCTCCGGCATAAGATCCGTATACTTCATCAATATTTAGGTTTTCTTCGGAAGTCAGAAGGAGAAAATGTTCCAATTCGGATCGAAAAAACCTACTTCGTTTTGGATACGCAAATGCCAGGGTAAATAAGGCATCTAATACCTTGTAATCACCCATTATTTTGCCGTAGTATGTTTCCACACCTATAATCCCTACGATTACATAAGGATCGACAGACGTTCTTGTACTTATTTCATTCAGTTCGTTTTCATATTTGCTCCAGAAATCAAGGCCAGCTTGGATACGTTCTTCACTCATGAAGATTTTTCGATAACGGTACCAAGGCATTCCCTCTGCCGGGCGGTTCATCTTTTCGATAATGGTTGGCTGAAAGGTGGCTGACTGCAATATCTCCCGCACCTGTTCCTCAGACTTGTTGTTCAATTTTGAAAAATTGATCACAAATTCTTCTACCAAATTCTCGTCGATTCCCTGCTGAGCCTGTAGTTGAATAGTACCAACCAGGTATAAGCATACCAAAAGAACTAAACCTTGAATTTTATTCATATTGAAAAATCTATTTAAACAGGTATTGAAAAATTAATCGCATTTGTGTGAGTAGTGTGGACATTAGACCAAAGTGATTCATTGATATATAGAATCGTTCCTTAACGGCCTCCCATTTACCGGTAATCGATACGCCACCTTCCAGATAGTGACAAAACGCTTCTCCAGTATAGAATATGGTTGGTTGTTGCCGTAGTATTCTTATTGCCCAATCGATATCCGCAGAAATTTTCCATTTCTTATCCTCGTAGTAAGGGGCAAAAGATCTTCTTACAACCATTGACTGGTGGCAAATCACCATTCCATCTAAAAAACTTCGTGCGTTCAAAGCCTTTGCATTAGGTGTTATTTTATGCCACGGGTTAGCAATTCCATCTTCAGAAACACGTAACGTATCCCCATAAATGAAATCGGCGTTTTCTCCTTCCTTTATTGCATCCGACAAAGTAGTCTTTGATGCGAAACGATCACCAGAATTCATGAAAATCACAAAGTCACCAGTTGACACGGAAAGACCTTTGTTCATTGCATCATAGATACCATCATCTGGTTCAGAGACGATCTTTTCAATTTCATTCTGATATTTTCCGACAACTTTCAGGGTATCATCCTTAGAGTCTCCGTCTATGACAATGTACTCGATTGAAGAGTAATTTTGCTCCAACACACTTTTTATGGTTGCTTCAATGTATCGCTCCGCATTAAAGGCGATAGTGATTACTGAAACGAGAGGGTTACCCAATTTCGGATCAGTTACCCCAGGCAGGCTCTACGGCATCGACAATGGCTTGCATTTTCCTCTCTGAATAGATGCCAGAGGTGGAGTGAATGATGTTACCATCAGGATCTAAAACATAAAAATAGGGGATGTCTTTGCCATCAAAATCCAATGCATTCTTGTATTCCTTGATGGTGCCTTTGTAGAATAACACATGCGGATGCAGTTTTGGATCGAGAGTCTCCGACACTTTTTCCATAGACTTCTGATAAGCCGGCCTTTTGGCTCCTGTGAACATTGGGACGAAATAAACATTTACGTCATAGTTTCCCGCAAAAAGTGAAGGAGTTTCTGGTTTATATATAAACTGATTGTAGGTGGGTTGAAACCATGTCTTAAGAGCCTTTTCAGATTTCTTAGAAAATGCTAGTGCAATTAGTGTGTACTTTCCGTTCAAATCGGATGGAATACTAAAGAAGCCATTGACCAGATTTTCGCCATCAAGGTTAGGGAACTGTTTGGCGGATTGAGCCTGTGAGGAACAAATAATTAGTACCGCCAATAATGATGAAAGCCATATACTTTTCATGGAATCTAAATTTTGCTAAAGTTATGGAATAACGCAGACGTTTACCTTTAATTATTCAAGGATCATTTGGTATCAGCAGACATCGCTGTGTTGTATACTTGGGAAATGAAAAAAGTATTATTGCTTGCGATTATCGGTTGTCCATTATTGGCATTTTCTCAAAAGGTGGGACCTTATATGCAGGATTATGGAAATGTATACCCTCTGGAAAAGGTTGTCATGCCGGACACTGGTGCGATTTATAAAATTGTAATTGATTTAAAAACTTCCCAGCAAAACCCGGACCGAATAAATCATGGACTATTAAATGTGGCTCGTTTGATAAATCTTCATGGAGTAGGGGGTGTTCCTCTTGATAATTTAAATGTGGCTGTTGCTATACATGGTGGGGCAACTTCCGTCTGCCTTTCCGATGAGGCTTATAATGATCGATATTCTGTAAATAATCCGAACCTTAAGTTACTCGAACAACTAAGAAAAATCGGGGTAGAAGTCTTCGTATGTGGGCAGTCACTTATGGGAAGAGACATTGAAAGGGACGAAGTGAATGACAAGGTAGATGTGGCTCTATCTATGTTGACTCTCGCTACTCAAAAAATGAATGAAGGTTATAGTCTTATGGTATTCCAATAATGGATGGTAAGGATTTCTTAGCTTTGAACAATAAATTGGAAAATATGAAAAGGATCGTTCTTGCACTGATTGTCATTGGAGTATTCTGTTTCTCGATCGAGAAGGATTTGGAAACCTGGATAGAAGCGGATGTTGATTACCTCGAGGACCTCTATATTGATCTGCATCAGAGCCCTGAGATCAGTTTGCAGGAAAAGGAAACCTCAGAAAAGATGGCCGGAGAGCTAGAATCTTTAGGATTTAAGGTAACTCGAAATTTTGGTGGATACGGAGTAGTCGGTATCTACGAAAATGGTGACGGTCCAAAAATCCTTTACCGAACGGATATGGATGCTTTGCCGATGGAAGAGAAAACCGGATTGGAATACAGCAGTACAAAAACCGTGGATTATAATGGTCAAATGGTGGGTGCCATGCACTCTTGCGGTCATGATATGCACATGACCACTTGGGTAGGAACTGCAAGAGCGATGGTAGAAATGAAAGACCAATGGAGTGGTACACTTATGCTGATCGGTCAACCTGCGGAAGAAATTGGTGCAGGGGCTGCGATGATGCTTGAAGCAGGACTATATGAAGAATTTTTCATTCCGGATTTAGGGATTGGCATCCATTGTCATCCGACGATTCCTGCCGGAAAAGTAGGGGTGGCTGATGGATACACCATGGCCGCCGTTCAAAGTGTTGATATTAAGGTTTTTGGGGTAGGTGCTCATGGCGCTTCACCTCATATGTCAATTGATCCGGTGGTAGTAGCTAGTATGATGGTTATGGAGCTTCAAACAATAGTTAGTAGAAACATTAAGCCGATTGATGATGCAGTTATCACTGTCGGAGCCATAAAGGGCGGTACTAAACACAACATCATTCCAGACGAAGTAACGCTTCAACTAACGATAAGGACATTTACCAAGGAGGTTAGAGATCTTATTGAAAAAAGGATTCGTGAAATAGCAAGAGGAACAGCAATCGCTGCTGGATTGCCTGAAGAAAAGATGCCGGAAATCACATTTCCCGATTCCTATACCCCACCTAATTATAATAACCCGGAGCTGGTTGAAAAGTTTAAAGCTTCTGCCGCCAGAGTCATCGGTAATGGTAATGTGGAATATGCTGAACCCCAAACGGTGGGAGAGGACTTCTCAAGATATGGACAGACTGAGCATAAGGTGCCCACTGTTTTATTTTGGCTGGGTACCGTTCCTGATGAGAGACTTGATATGGAAAAACTTCCCGGTTTACACTCACCTTTTTATTACCCCGATCGTAGAAAGACAATTGAAACCGGAGTGACTGTTACATCACAAACTCTTATTGATCTTTTTAACGGGCAATAAGCTGGTGCATGAAGTGTTGCTTTATTCACATTCCTAAGTGTGGAGGTTCATCAATAAAAAAGGAACTAAGGCAAAAACTACGATGGAAGAAACCTCTTTCTTTTAAAGAGGCAAGCTTAAATGGTGTTGCCGCTAGACAGTTGGCCTCTATCGGGGATCTTACAAACCTTCAGATACGGGAGGTGTTACTAAGGTATGAGTTATCCAAGGGTGATGCAGACTTGGTTTTTGGCCACTATCGGTGTACCAGGGAAACAGTCAACACATTCGAAAATCAATATCATTTTGTTACTCTTCTGCGAGACCCCGTGGAACGTTGGATATCCTCTTACTTTTACAACAGGTTCAAGAAATCGGACTATTTCAAGATCGATCTAGACCTTGATGAATACTTAAAATCTGATGTTGGGAAAAAGGAGGGGACCGCATATACCAGGTTTTTTTCTTCGGCAGAAGGATTCCTGGTAAGTGACTCACAGATTCAAGATGCTATTTCATGCATCTCTGCGTTTCAAACTGTTGGATTTCTGGACGACTTCTCTCATTTCGCAACACAGATTTCCGGTGGATTCAACATTAGGTTTAGGGCTAGAAATAGGAATTCAAATCCAGCGGATAATTATCAGGAGGCTCGAGAAGCAATTCTTTCTCAGCATTTACAGACGATTCAATCGATTTGTAAGCCGGATATTGAATTCTATGAGCAGGTTAAAGGAAATTCCCAGGGATAGAGCTTTCGCCAGACTTACACATCTCGTGGTAAGTAATAATTAAAATATTTACTGGTTTCCTCAATTATCGGGAGGATAGAGATTAGATCATTTTTTGTGAGGTTTTCTTTCCACCTACCTACCCTAACTTGGTGATCAGTTGTTGAATAAGCTTTTGAGGTTTCAGCTTCAATGAACTTATTGTTGTTTGTATTTTGGACCTTGGAAGCCCAGTCGTGAAGAGTCTGGATATCTGTGGTTGTATTCTCATAGATGTGGCTAGCCACTTCCGTTGCAAATGCTTCAGAGTTTCCAATCATATCCTCAAATCGGACTACTATCGAGACATCTTTTACCTTTTCATATCCTATGGTATTGATATAATTCCAGTGGTGGGCACACCTTTCAATCAGATCTCTGTCTAACCATGATTTCCAGTCTATTGGTCGCGGGTGGTGACCCCAATTCTTAGATATTCCTACTTTTAGGGAACTTATGGCATCCAATGGATGACGAACGATCCAGAATATTTTCCAATCACCAGAACGGGTTTCTTCAAGTTTTTCCAATGGAAAAGATAGTCCTACAGTAGATGGGAAACTCTTACTTTCTCTAGGAACTTTTACGGCAATTGGACCGGAAAAATCAAGTGTAGATAGTTCGTCAAAGTAGGGCTCACTGTAGTATTTATACTCTGGAAGGTGATCAAATAGTTCTCCAAATATGGAAGTGCCACTTCGACCACATCCCAGGATCAGTATATTTTTCTTATCTGTCGCCATGAAAAAAATTTTATCTTGGATCTTCTTACTATGGAAACTCTGTTTGATCAAAAAAGAGAAAATTAAATGACTTTAAGAAAACTATTCTGCCTTTTGATCGCGTTGGGCTATATTCCTTTTGCTCAAAGTCAGACACCAACTACAGCAGGTGAAGTAGTTGAAATAATAAAAACCAATCTTACTTGTGACTGGTCTGAACAGACGGTGGATACCTTTAAAAGTGGTTCTGAAAAATCAGAAGTAACTGGTATCGCAGTTACGTTTATCTCCAATTTGGAAGTTCTTCAAAAAGCAAAAGAGAAAGGGGCGAACATGGTCATTACTCATGAACCCACTTTCTATAATCACCTCGATAAACAGGCTCCCTACACAGAGGATCCGGTATATCAGGCGAAAATGAAGTTTATACAAGACAACAACATGATTATTTGGCGTTTTCATGATCACTGGCATAAGACCAGTCCTGATGGAATTTATTACGGTGTAACCAACAAACTAGGATGGTGGGATTATCGAGTGGAGGAAAGGGTTTTTGCCTTGCCAGAGACTACCATTGGAGTTTTAGCCAGTGAACTAAAGGAAATATTTGACGCAAAAAGCATTCGCGTCATTGGCAATCGTGAATCAATAGTCAAGAATGCAGCTCTGGTCCTGGGAGCACCCGGATCAATGCCCCAGATTGAAATGCTCGGAAGAGAGGATATTGATGTTTTGATCGGAGGTGAGTCCCAGGAGTGGGAAACGGTTGAGTATGTTCGTGATGCCAATGCTGCGGGTATGAACAAATCAATGATCTTACTTGGTCATGCACATTCTGAAGAAGCAGGAATGGAATATTTTGCAGAATGGTTAGAAGATAAGGTAGGCAACCTTCCCATCTTTTATGTTCCTGCTGGAGAACCTTTTTGGAGTCCGGAATGAATAGGAACTGGATTTCTGATATCTCTGAGGCGCATGAGCTGATGAAACCTCATGTGCTTCGAACCCCGCTTTATTTTTCCAAATCGTTATCGGAATTGAATGAGGGAGAGGTTTATCTAAAGTTAGAAAGTGAGCAATATACAGGCTCGTTCAAGGCGAGAGGATCATATAATGCCATTGCCAAGCAGATCAGTCAAGGTGATCGACATTTTATTACTGCCTCCACCGGGAATCATGCACAAGGCTTTGCCCGTGCGCTGGAAATATTGGGCGGAGAGGGGGCTATATATGTACCTGAAAATACAGCGACTTCAAAGCTAGAGGCTATTAGGAAATACAATATTGAAATTGTCACCTATGGTCGATCTCCCCTTGAAGCAGAAAACCGGGGTAGAACGGTTGCTGAACGGAATGGGTCATGTTGGGTTTCTCCATACAACCATCCATTCGTTATCGCCGGCCAAGGAACACTTGCGAAAGAGATTACCGAAGATTTTCCTGAAGTAGAAGTAGCCATTGGCTGTGTAGGTGGTGGAGGTATGATGTCCGGCGTTGGTTCGTGGTGCAAAAATTTCAATAATGACATCCAGGTAGTTGGAGCGTTGCCAGAAAATTCCCCGGAGATGAAGTTGAGTGTAGAGGCTGGACACATCGTGATTATCGATCAGCCAAAGGACACGTTATCAGATGGTTCTGCCGGAGGATTGGAGGAGGGATCAATAACTTTTGATATCTGCAGACAAGTGATTGATAAATATTTAACAGTCACCGAGAATGACATTCGCAAGGGTATTCGATGGATGGCGAAGAATCATCATAAGATGATCGAAGGAGCCGCAGCCGTGGCTTTAATGGCCTTCATAAATAATGCTAGCAGTTTTAGAGGAAAAAAGGTTGCCATTGTTATCTGTGGAGCCAATATTGATACCGACAAGTACGCAAAAATTATTCTGGATTCCGATTAAAGGATGGGCACTGTAAAATAATGGGGTGAAAAAGAAGAAACTTCTTCTGTGTCCCCTTTGAAGTTTTTCCTCAGTACCTGCTGGACTTCAATTTTCAGATAATCCCCCGGTTGTGCCCTTCTCATGAGGTGTGCAATTTGTGCCGTTCCATAATCTTTTAGGCTCCCTTTAACCACGGCTCCACCCAGTAGGGAAATCTCGCATGCGGTCACGCGATAGCGACTGTCTTGTGGCATAATTCGTTGAAAATCCGGATTTGGAACCGCCTGTAATTCGATTTGTGGAGTTTGTGCAATGATTCCTTTTTCTAAATCAACTTCATTTCCGTTGACCAAAAGCCGGATGGTCGGAGGAGGTACATTTCTTACCGGGAAGGATCGGTCTCCAATCTTAATTCCATTATTGTAGACTCCAAGGTTCACACGATTGGACGTGGGTAGTATCGTAATAAATCCTCGATCACGCCCTGTTCTGAAATCACCCCCATCCACTACAAATCGTGGATGATAGTCGTTTCCAAGAGCTGGAACCTGTACACTTAATCGATTGCCACAATTACGATAAAGAGAGTTAATGGCTTGGGAAGATACCTCGATAAATGAGCTGACTGTACGATAGCTTTCCGAATTTGAAATAGTCTTTGGTTCTCCACCAAATAATAATACTTCAGCTTGAAAGTCCAGGTACTTTGTTCCTGAACCATTCGATGCTTCTTCATAAAGAGCCATTCCGTTATGAAAGGGGAGTTCCTGACCATTGACCGACATCCCTTTGACGTGATTGCTATCCAATTTAGCTGCTAAAACAACCTCAGCCTGGTATTTGCCACCATGTGCAACAGTTCTTGCATTGGGTCTTATCATGAGAAAAACACTATCCGTCATTATGCCGCATTCACTCAGGATGCCAGATAATGAATCCATTTCGCTGATATGCACTTCTCTGGCTATTTCCAATTGTTTTCCAAACTCAGAAGCCTGGGTTGCCAGGGTTTTGGACGGTAACCAGGGTCTTGCACTCATAAATGGAATAACTTCCGCCTTTTCTCCATCAGGCTCGGTATTGTAAGTCTCAATTGCAGAATAAATCCCCTGAAAACTATTGGCTAGAAACACCATGAGCAGGGCCGTTGTCACTATGTCTGGTAGTTCAGTAGAAAGTCGATCTTTTAACCAATATCGATGTACGAGAAGACCTAAAATGATGGGGACGATACTGGTATATACCAATCTGGTTGTAGATTCCTGGTATAATGCCGGAAAGAAAGTACTGAAATAAGTATGAGTAAGATTGGTTACTAACCAGACAGCAAACCCGAGAACAATAATATTTTTACCGATGGAAGCAATGGGTGCTGCTCTTTCTTTGGTCATTTCAGGTATCAGGCGATCTAATGTTGCCCTAATTTAACCTTAAACAATGAATTCCGAAATCTCACCAGCTTTGAAAAAACTTCTAATACAAAAACAATTCTTTTAACCTTGTCAGATCTTCGGCTGAAATCCCTGCCTCAGCGATCAGAAAATTCTTTATGTTACCATGATTTTCGGACATAATGTCAAAGGATGATCTCAGATAGTCTTCTCGAACCTGGTAAGCTTCACGGGTTTGAGCGGATGGGATGCCTTTAACTAATGCATTCTTCTTCGCCATCTTCTCAATATACTGGTAGTTGAAATAGTTGGAGGAAATGAACTCCTGGTAAATGGTTTCTTCCGGTACGTCCAGGACTGCCAACAAAATCGCGCAGGTTAGCCCACTCTTAAATGTTCCATCCCGATCCTGGATTAAAATTGGGCGATCCCCATTTGTAGTTAGCAGATCGATGATGGCAGCTATCGCGGAAGTGTTTACAGGTAGTTCAGTGAAAATATCTTGATAGGTAGATTCATTAGGTTCGTTCTTACTAGGGGAAATGGGTAACGAAATACGTGTTTCCATTGGGATGCTTACGATGGAAATACCCGTACCCAATTTGTTGCTAATCGGCTGCTCAATACTGGCCCCTTCATTTCTAATGTCAATAACTGTACCGACTCCCAAGGCAAGCAACTTTTCATACCCTTTTTTTGTGAGCCTCGTTAGGTCACTACTTCTATATATTTTACCCCACTTTATCTGCTCGTTGTTCTCGGTCTGAAGTCCACCCAGGTCTCGAACGTTCGCAACTCCATCTACCAGAATCATTCGATTAGAGACGTATCTTTCCTCCCCTGATTCATTAGAAAAATGGTACACTTTATGAAAATTCAGCGGATCATCGAATTCCACCTTTGTTGGGCCTTGAAAATCTATGCCTGTGAGGTCGCTTCTACCTACAGTCCATTTTCCTTTGTCTGAGATGATTAATTGGTAAGATTCATCATGATACTCAATTCTCAATGATTCATCAATTGGGTAATCAATTCTACCAATAGGCTTGTAACTACCACAAGCTGTAATTAACATTAAAGTCAGACAAATACTATTTACAAGGATTTTGTTCTTCATCTGCTGTCCGATTGAGTTGAGAATATTCCCGATCCGGTGCAACCTTTTCCGGTAATATCTCATCTTTTTATAGAAATTACAGCAAACAAGTAACCTTTGGGGGAAACAAGAGTAAAATCTTAAGGGTCGAAACTCGTAATAACCTATGTTGAACTTATTTAAAAAAAACAAGAAAAAAGATTTTAAGGCACACTGTGACTTGAGTAGACAACCACTGGACAAGTCATCAACGTACCTTTTAACTACCGCTGACATCATATCATCCAAGAAGTTCTGGGATAATAAGATGACTGAGCCTGATACAATGACATATACCGTTGCCCATTTCAAAAAGGGTGATGAGACTGCAACGAACATCAGGAAAATGATTTGGGAGAAATACAGTAAAGAAGATAAGCACTGGCTCATTTCTGATTCGGAGCTACATCTTTTTGATGTAGATCAAAGTAAGGCCAAAGCCTGGGCTGATGAATGGTGGGATTCTGAAGGTAATTTTGTTCCAGATAACGCCAATGCATCACTGCAGAATCTGGACGAAAAAGAAATAGACTCTCTACGCAATTATGCTATCATGGAAGCTGGAAAGAGACAAGTGCCTGCATGATTTATTGAGTCAGTAAAAGATAAAAAAGCGGTTTATGACCGCTTTTTTTTATTCAAGACTGCGAAGGGCTTGTTTAATTTTTTTTGGTAGCTCCCGGGAGTACACATAACCATCAATAAGGTTGCCACTACCGTCCAATATAAAATAGGTTGGAATCATCGTTACTCCATAAGTCCTGATAATCGAGCGGTCTTCGTCCCAGATGTTTGGCCATTGCATTCCCCACTTTTCTATGGCCTCTTGCCACTTCTGCCCGCTTTTATCGTTGCTAATCCCAATGATTTCCACTTCCGTGCGATCGTAGTCATCATAAATCGGCTTTAACGTGCTCTTAACGGACTTAAGACATGGCCCACACCAACTGGCCCAAAAATCAAGTACGATGATCTTGCTATTAATTTTTGACAGATCAATGAATTGATCACCATATCCGGATTTTACAATATTTGGCACCGGAATTCCCTCCCTCACAGCTTGTGCTTCACCTAGAAATACTCCCAGTGCCAGAAAAAGGAAAATCGGGTATCTGATCATTGGTTATTCATCTTTCAGGTACTTAACCGGGTTTACAGTTGATGCCCTGATTGTCTGATAGGATATTGAAATCAGTGTAAGTAAAGACGCAATCAATAATGGAAGAACAATCATCCATACTGTAATGCCAGTTCTGTAAACAAAATTTTCAAGCCATTGATTCATTAACCAGTAAGAGATTGGTAAGGCAATAAAAAATCCAATTGTAATGAGTATCAAGAATCGATTTCCCACGAGCATCCAGATGCTACTTGTACTGGCTCCCAATACCTTTCGTATACCAATTTCTTTGATTTTTGTTTCGATTACAAAGCCAACCATGCCTACCAATCCCAGACATCCGATTAAGATCGCAACAAATGTGAAAACCTTGATCATGGTACTCAATCGCTGTTCAGCCTGATATTGCTCGTTGAACATGTCATCTAAAAATCGATATTCAATCGGATTTTCTGAGTCAAATTCTGCCCAGGTATTTTCGATGTGATTCAATGTTTTTGGAATATCTGTTGGAGAGATTTTCAGAGCAATTCTTCGAACATTTGATTGGCTTTTAAGCATTACCATGGGTACAATCTCGGTGTGTAATGATTCAAAGTGGTAATCTTCAGAAACCCCCATAATTCGTCCGATTTTGAATGTGGTTCCATCCTCATTGGTTTGGCCGTTAAATGGTCCATAAACCAAACGCTCACCAATTATATCATTTGGATCATTGAAACCGAGGGCCTCTGCCGCTTTTCGGTTGATGATGTAATACCCTATTGAATCCCTAAAAGAGTCTTGTTCCCTATTGAAATTGTCCCCGGCAATCAAAGGGATATCAAACGTTGGAAGAAAATCTTCATCTACACTTATCGCAGGAAGACGAAAATTGGTTGCAACAAGAGAATCGCCTTTGAAGAATGATGATCCCCAGCTATCTAAAAGTCTTCCAGTCGGAATCCTGGAAGCATAGGTGCCGGATTGAATTGAAGGATCAGAAAGCAATTGTTGTTTGAAGACTTCCAGATTATCGATTGATCTACTCAGGTATATGTGTACTATTTGATCCCTATCGTACCCGGGATTGGTATTTCTGATGTACTTCATTTGGCCTTCAATAACCAATATGCTAAAAATCAATGCCAGGGTGACCACATATTGAAAAGTGACCAGCCATGACCTGAAATTCCATTTTTTTGCATTTACGGCCTGCTCTCCCTTCAAAGCAGTGACCAGGTTCATTTTCGAAAGGAAAATGGCAGGATAGAGTCCGGCAACCAATCCCACAATTATCATTAAAACAATTAGGCCAACTAGTATATCCAACTGGACAAAAGGATTAAAACTCAATTGTTTGTCCATGAAGTTATTGAGATAAGGGAGAGCCCAAAGTACCAGTACTGCTGATATTGGCAAGGAAATCAAGGTAATCAACATCGATTCGGTAAGAAATTGACCAACCAGAGACCGTCTTACTGCACCAATTACTTTTCTAACCCCGATTTCTTTCATCCGCCGTGAATAATTGGAGGTGGCCAGATTCATGTAATTGACGCAGGCAACCAGAAGCACAAGTAAACCGACAACAGCAAAGATGGTGACCTGCTGCAAAGATCCGTTGGTTTCATATTCCCCTTCAAGATTTGAGTGCAAGTGTATGCTTGTTAATGGCTGGAATTCGAAATCATAAAATTCTCTTGCATCAGCACCATTTGGGAATGACCCGATGTATTTATCCCAGAATTCATTATTTGTTTGTTGGGTGAGTGGTTCAATTTGTGTCCCCGAAGAAACTTTGATGTATGTCAACCAATTGTAGTTTCCTCCTACATTATTCATGGTTTCTTCACCGAATAGCTTCTCAATGAATTGTAAAGGTGCCAGGTACTCAAAATGAAAATGCTGCTGATCTGGCATATCCTCAATGACTGCGGAAACCTTAAATGGACTTCCTTGTCCAGAACGGGAAAGCGTAATCGCTTTTCCAATGATATCTTGCTGCGCCCAATCGTTTCCGAAAATTCGTACAGCGGTTTGCTCAGTTAATACGATGTTATTAATCTGGTCAAAAGCTGTCTCAGGATTTCCTACCAGGAATGGAAATGAAAAAATGTCAAAGACATCATTATCAGCAAAAATTACCGGCTGCCCAGGAAAGCGTTGATCTCCGTATTCAAGGTCAGGAAAAGCCCAGGGGAAAAATCGAACCGAATGGGTGATGTCTGAATAATCCTCTTTCAATCGCTCCGCATGTCCGGCAGAAGAAAAGGCCCAATGGCGACTCACATATCCCTCCGGAGTGTAATTTTTAACCGTAACTCGATAGATGAGATCGTTTTCAGCGAAATGGCGATCATAACTAAACTCATCTTTCACAAAGAGTGCAATCAGTACAAAAGCAGCAATACCTGTTGAGAGTCCAATGGCATTTATCACTGATGAGGATTTATATTTCCAGAGATTTCTAAATCCGATTTTTAAATAGTTCCTAAACATTGTTGTTTCCTTTTCTATTGAGTTTTGAGTTTTAAGTCTTTTGTGCATGGATGGTCGATACAACCGGATAATTTGCCAATTGTACCACTGACGGGCTTTCCAGGCCGGAGATTCGGCAACCATGACCGCATACTCTTCTTCGAGATCTCCTTGAATGTCTTCGTAGTATTCTGGTTTGAGAAACCACTTTAGAAATCCGGTTGACCATTGAGGTGGCTTATGACCTGGGTTTTTGTTCATTTTTGGAAATCAAAAGCCACTTCCGGAATTGCCTCCCATAGTTTCAAACGCGCGTCTTTCGAGTGTTCCAGTGCCTGCTTACCAAAAGGAGTTACACGAAAAAACCGCTTCCTTTTTCCACCTCGAACTGCTGTTGCCTCACCGAAATTGGATTCCAGGTATCCTTTTTTCTCCATCCTTCTTAGGGCAGTTTGAAGGGCACTAACACTGACTTTCCTTTTCAACCGATTTTCGATTTCATGACGTATGGACACTCCATATGCTTCATCGAAAAGGATAGCAACTGTTAGAAGGACTACCTCCTCAAATTCACCCAATTGATACTCTTTCACTTCTTGTTTATATTATTTCTAAATGTAAACTTAATATAAAACACCTAAACGTAAATAATATAAATTGGTTCATTTCGTCGTTACATATTGGAACGAACTTTGCAGCACCTTCATAAACGATTGAGATTTGAAACTAAATAGAGCACACTTTCTTAGGAGAACAAGAAGTAGGGATTTCTTAATAATTCTTATTTATTCAATTCTTATTACAGGCCTTTTTAAACTTTCACTGTACGAATTTGTCTCATGGGATTTAGCCATGTTGACTCTGGTCTTGATCATTGTTGCGCAGTTTATACTCAGTGCGTACCTGAATATTCCATTGCACTCAAAGATTTGGAGGCAAATACTGCTTTGGCTTTTTTTTATTGCCAATTTCATTCTGTTCAGGGAAATTGTTGTTCAGTTCACTCCTGGTTACATCATTCATGGGAAATATTTTGAGGCCAATACGATGCTTTTGTTTCTTCTCAGCATCCTGGGAAGAAATATCCGTCAGTACGAGATCCTTAGTGGTCAAATGGAAGAGCTAAAAAAATGGTCGATCCGAAAAACCCTATTTGATTTACCCAATCTTATTACCATCCACCTTGGTGAAGCGGGTGAACAGGAAATTCATCCCAATGAAATTCTATATATACGTACCAAGCAAAGCGGAGACCACACAAAGATTTTTGGTATTAAGTCTCGGGTAAATGGGAAGTTTCGTGAATATACTACCCAGGCTTATCAGAATTTCACTGAGATTGGACTAAAGCTTCTGCCGTATCCACAGTTTAAACGAATCAATAGGAGCACAATGGTAAATCACATGTATCCATTTGAGGAGCGCGAGGGGGTATTGATTATTGAAGGCAGGCGTTTTAGGGTTCATGAGAGTTTAATGCAGGCAAAAAAGCGTTAAGCATGCAACCTTTGGCTGAAATTGGAGTATTTACATAAAAACCAAGCCGTAAAATGTCCAGAATAGCCATTACCTTACTTGTACTACTGTGTACAGTTTCATCATTTGCTCAGGATAGAGAAAGAGGTGAAAGACGTGAAAGAGAAAGGTCTTTTGATCAAAGAGAATTTGAACAAGAGATGGAGGAGAAAATTCAAGACTTGATTTTCAGGATAGAGGAGGAAATTGATGTGGACGCCATCGCGGACGAAGTACATCGCGGAATAAAAGATCTGGAGTTCGATATGAAAGATTTCGAAAAGGAATTCCGCTCTATACATCTGGATATGAAAGATCTGCACATCGACCTGAATGATGTACATGTTGAGATCGATAATGCCATAAGAGAAATCGAAAACCTGGACTTGGATATCCCGGAGTTAAGAACGGAAGACTTCCGAATCTCTGAAGGCGAATGGAAGCTTCCTAAACCTAAAGAATAATCGCCTGATTTAGGGTTTATCGATATTCGATTGTTTTCTGTGAAACTCAAAACCATGAAAACGATCACTTATCTACTTTTTACTTTCCTTGTTTTTGTCATTCAGGCTCAGAATCTAAATGAATTGGATTCCGCCCGATATTTTGATTTCTGGGCCGGTGAATGGGTTGCATCCTGGGACGAAGGTGAGGGTGTAAAGCCATTGGGAGAAAATACCATTAGTTGGAATCTTGATGACCAGGTATTAGTCGAGAACTTTCGAATACTTGAGGGACAGAACTCCGGATTTAAAGGGACCAGTATTAGCGTATTTCGGCCACAGCTTAATCAATGGAAGCAGGCCTGGGCTGACAATAACGGAGGTTATTTTGACTTTACAGGTGCTTTTGACGGCGAAAAAAGAATGTTTCAAACGGCTATTTTCGAAAGGGGAGAAGCTAAAATTCAGCAGCGAATGGTTTTCTATGATATTAAGGAGAAATCCATGACTTGGGATTGGGAGCTTTCAACAGATGGTGGTGAAACGTGGAATTTAAACTGGAGAATTTTCTACACAAGAAAGTAGAGCTTATTGCCATTGGATCAGGTTGTCAACATTTACTGAAATATTTACCTGATCCCCCTTTTGCCATTTGCTTTCGAAGTCGTAAGCAATCCAATACTCTTCTTCAATTGCAAGGGTCAACAGGTTATAAGCGCCCTTGAAAATAACGTTTTGTACAGTACTCTTAATTGATCCGGAAGGGTGTATTTTGATGTCATGAGCCCAAATGCCAAATGAGCCATTCAGAGTCTCGTCTGATACAATTTTTAATAATGGTGAACTAATCTTATTTACATATCCGAACAGCCTAGCGATCTCAAAAGAGGAGGGATGCGAGAATATCCTTTGAGGGGTATCGGATTGAGAAATCCTACCGTCAATTAAGATCGCAATTCGGTCGACGGCTTCCATGGCATCCCTTGTATCGTGGGTAACAAGCAAAATGGTGGTTCCCGTTTTTGTGGCGAGATTCTTCGTTTCCTGTAATAACTCCTGTTTTGTAGAGGGGTCCAGGTTGGAAAACGGCTCGTCCATGATAATCAAGGCGGGTTCATTGGCCAGTGCCCGGGCGAAGGCTACCCGTTGTTGCTGACCCCCTGAAAGCTCATGAACATATTTTTCCGATTCTTCTACCAAAGAGCATAGTTCCAATAAGACTTCAATCCTCTGTTCCTGATAGTCCTTTTCATAGTCCAGTAAAGCATATCTGAGGTTTTCCCTTACACTCATCCTGTGTTTTAGGGCATAATCCTGGAAGACCATTTTAATTTCCTCGTGTCCCTTGATGAGTTTGTCCTTGCTTTCCAGAATTTCACTTTGAAAATATACGTTCCCTTCCTGAGGGGTAATCAAACCCGCAATAATCTTCAGGAGCGTGGTTTTTCCAGCTCCACTGGGACCCACAAGTCCCATAAAAGATCCCTCCTCGATACTTAACGATATATCGTGAAGGACCCTCGTATCTCCATAGGAATGAGATACACGATCTAATCTCAGGATCTCCGACAAAGTGATGAGTAATTAGCCGGCGACTTGATTTCCGGAGTACGTTAATCGATAGATTGTTCCACTTTTATCATCAGAGATTAGTAGAGATCCATCAGCTAATTCCAATATGTCTACCGGACGGCCCCATGCGGTGTTCGTCTCCTTAATCAACCAACCGTCAATTAGTGTCTTGTATTCCACACCTTCTCCATTTTCCTCTTTTACCGTGGAAATAAGGTGTCCCACATGTCCGGCCTCAGGGGTTCGATTCCAGCTGCCATGCTCAGCAATAAATATCAGGTTTTTGTATTGGTCCGGGAACATACTTCCTGTATAGAATTTCAGACCTAAAGGCGCTGTATGTGCACCCAGGTTTTGTGCTGGAGGAATAAAATCTTCACAGGGTCTTACTGTAAATGAACTTCCATCATCTGCTGTTCCGGGATCCGGAATATTACCACCATGGCAATCGGGATACCCAAAGTGCTGTCCCTGTTCTGAAATACGATTTAATTCACATGGAGGAATATCATCACCCATAAGATCTCGATTATTATCTGTAAACCACATTTCTCCTGTTTGTGGATGCCAGGTAAAGCCAACGGTATTCCGTACACCATGGGCATATATTTCCCTATTGGATCCGTCAGGGTCCATCCGGGTGATTGTTGCGTATATCTCAGATTCCGGAGGACAGATGTTGCAATTAATTCCTACTGGGACGTACAGTTTTCCATCAGGTCCGAAAGCAATATATTTCCAACCGTGATGTGTGTCTGTTGGGTAGTCGTCATATATGACTTCAGGTTTTGCCTCATCCACATTATCCACATCCCGGACTACCAATAATTGGTTTAACGCGGCTACATACAGATCACCATCCTTGATAGCTACCCCGTTTGGCATTTCAAGATCAGTAAGCAGTGTGTCAAGCTGATCAATTTTATAGTCGCCATTGGTGTCCTTTACCCGGTAAACATTACCACCCCGACGATTGCCAACATACAGTGTACCATTCTCACTCATAGCCATTTGTCGTGCATTGGGTACCCTGCCATAGACATCTAGAGAGAAACCTTCGGGTAAGTTTAGATAGGACATATAGAGATCTTCCTCGTTAACCAGCTGTGTATTTACTTCTGCCGGTGCCGTATCCGAGTTTTTGGTTTCCTGTGTTGTACTACAGGAAAGAACTAACAAAATCGGAATGAGGTAGAGAAGCTTTTTCATAGATATCAATTTTGGTTAAATGTAAGCATTTGCCTCTCCATCACAAGAGCTTTTCTACTTTTGCGGCATATGATAAGCATAGATGGTCTGAGTTACTATTTGGGTGAACGAGCGTTATTCGAAAACGCATCCCTTTTTATTACTCCGACAGACCGTATTGGATTGATCGGTTTGAACGGTATGGGTAAATCCACCTTACTGAGGATGATGGTAGGAGACACACAGCCCTCGGAAGGAGGGATATCAAAAAGTAAGGATACCTCCATCGGGTTTCTCAATCAGGATCTCCTATCGTATGAATCGGATGAATCTATTTTACATGTTGCCATGCAGGCATTTAGTGAGGCCCTTGTGATACAGGATCAGATCGATAGAGTGCTCAAGGAAATGGAGTCGGATTATAAAGATGAACTGGTAGACCGGCTAACACGACTTCAGGAAAAATTTGAGGCTCTCGAGGGATATGTAATTCAATCCAGGGCAGAGGAGATTTTGGAAGGAATTGGCTTTAGTACCCAAGACTTGCAACGACCACTTAGAGAATTCAGTGGAGGCTGGCGCATGCGAGTCATGCTTGCCAAATTGTTATTGGAAAAACCATCTCTTCTATTGTTGGATGAACCTACCAACCACCTGGACTTGCCCTCAATTCAATGGTTGGAGCAATACCTTCAAACGTACGAAGGTGCGTTTATAATCGTTTCACACGATCGCACCTTTCTCAACCGGACGGTTAACAAAGTAGTCGAAGTTTATGCGAGGCAGCTTCACGTCTATGAGGGGAATTATGATTTTTACGAAGAAGAAAAGGAACTTCGAAACGAAATTCAACAGAACGCTTACGAGAATCAGCAACAGAAAATTAAGCAAACCGAACGCTTTATTACTCGATTTCGGGCTAAATCCACAAAAGCACGTCAGGTTCAGTCCAAAATAAAGATGCTTGATAAGATGGATAAGGTAGATGCCGTAGTGGATGAAACCATGCAGGTTAATTTCAAATTCAATTTTAGAACCAAGTCAGGGAGACATGTAAAACGATTAGAACAGGTTGGTAAGGCTTATGGTACCAATATCATATTTGAAGAGACACAGGCACATATCGAAAGAGGGGATAAGATCGCGCTGATAGGGGCAAACGGTAAGGGAAAATCCACTTTACTCAGAATCATTGATGGGAGTGATACTTTCGAGGGAAAAGTAGAGTCTGGTCACAACGTAACACCTAGCTTCTATGCCCAGCATCAATTGGAAGCGTTGGATGTCAATGCCGAGATTATCGAAGAACTTAAGCAGCAAGGAACTGGCAAGACAGAGCAAGAATTAAGAAATATTTTAGGCTGCTTTTTATTTACCGACGATGACGTATTTAAAAAAATCAAGGTCTTGTCCGGTGGCGAAAAATCAAGGGTTGCCTTGGCAAAGACTTTGATCTCGGAGGCTAATTTTCTCCTACTTGATGAACCAACCAATCACCTGGATATGCTTTCAGTTGGTATTTTAGTCCAGGCCCTTGAACAGTATGAAGGTACTTTCATCGTTGTTTCCCATGACCGTCATTTTGTGTCTCAGATTGCGAATAAAATATGGTGGATAGAAAATAATCAGATTAAGGAATATCCTGGTACGTACGAAGAATATGAGTGGTGGACATCCCGAAGATCAGGTAATGATACAATTGTAAAAAAACCAGAAAAAAAGAAACCTAAGCAACCTAACAAATCCAAACCAAAGTCTAAGTCGTCCAACACTCAGAAAGAGCTTACTGAACTGGAGAAAAAAATTGAAGCACTTGAGGAAAAAATCAAGGAGTTAGAGCTTCAAATGGCAGATCCGGCGAACCTCAAAGATCTGGATTTGTTGCATTCTCTTGACAAAGAGTATTCAGCCGCTAAGAATGAATTGAGTAAAAGTGAAACCAGATGGGAGAAGTTGGTCGAGCTTTCTGAGGAGGATTAGCTAGTGTAGAGCTCGAACGCCTCACTTTTTTTTTCGGGTACGGGAGTTTCCACGGTAAAGCAACTTCCAACCCCTTCCTGGCTATCTGCGTAAATCCTTCCTCCATTCTTTGAGACAAACTCATGGCATAATTTTAATCCCAGGCCAGTTCCTTTTTCGTTAGCGGTACCAGGCGTTGAAACTACTTCCAGGCTAAAGAGCTTGTCTAATGTTTCCTGACTCATTCCTTTACCATTGTCGCATATTTTAACCCAAACTGATTTCTCATCTTGTCCCGCTTTTACTACAATTTCACCTCCGGTATGAGTGAATTTTATTGCGTTGGCTAGCAGGTTTCGAATAACTAGCCTAATCATTTCGATGTCAACATAGATCATGTATTTCTCCCTGGAAATAAATTTCACTTCGATATTTTTTGACTCAGCCTGCGGAAGAAGTAGCTCAATAGCTTCACAAACTAACATATCCAGTGGGATCAGCTGTTTCTTCACTTTGGTATTATTAACTTCCCGGACGGCCCAAGTTAGTAGGTTATCAAGCATATTCATTATTTCTGCCAATGACTTATCAAGACTGGTACTTAACTCCTGAAGTTCCTCACGGGTCAAATGACCTTTTCTGTTTAGTTCCAGTACCCCTTTCAAGGTTCCTAGTGGGTTTTTTAAATCATGAGCGATGATAGCAAAGAGTTTGTTTTTGAAGTTATTGGCTTTCCTTAGCTGAGTATTCTTAATTTCAAGCTCTTTCGTTTTTTCTTCAAGTTCCTGTTTACGTAAAGTGACTTCCTCAGTTCTAGAATGGATTCTTTGTTCCAATTCCTTATTCATTCTGGTCTGAAAATCCTCATTTTCTTTCAGTTGCTGTATAAGCAATGTTTGCGTCTCTCGTTTTTCGCGCTCTACGATTTTAATTCGATTTCCCAGGCCAACGGAGAAGATGAGTAGCTCAGCTAAAATCCCTATTTGTCCATATATCGTATCCTGGTTTTCAAAATACACGTTGTCGATTATAGCGGCAATCAGGCCAATACAAAGAAGCAAGGAACCAATTGCAGCATACCTGGCAATAGTGTTTCTGCTGAGTAAAAGCCTAACGGGGAAAGTAAGGTGCAACAGAAAGAATACAGGAGCGATAATTTTCAGAATGTTGTCCATAACCTTGTACTCCTGAGGATATATAATTAGGAATGCACTGCTACATGCACCGATAATGTATAATGAAGGAAGTAGGCGAACTACTAACCGATCCAATTGGGGGAATAACACTTTTGTGTTTACAAATTTTCTAAGAAATAGGGCATATGAACACCAGCTAACTATTGCCGCACTGGAAAATATTAAGGGCAAATAACTGGTGTTGAACAGGAAAAATTGATAGCCGTGAAGTATTATGGAAAATATCGAGAACCCAATCATATAAACAGAGTAGTACAAGAAGGTTCGATCACGTGTTTGTAAGAATAGAATCAGGTTATAGAAGAACAAGAATAAAATGACACCTTGGAAAACTGCCTGGAAGAAATCCCGTGATTTTATCTGCTCATGGAAGGAATACTCACTATGGAGTACGGCAGAAAAGGATGGATTATAACCTTCAACAGGAATGTTCTTAATCAATAAAAGGCTGGTACTTTGTGCGGGTAAAGTAAATCGAATATTGGGATTGTGTGTGTATGGAATGTCTTTAGGAAGAGGCTTTAGAAAATGACCCCCTCTCATAGTTTGAATGATCAGGTTGTCCTGAAATAAATACCCATAAAGATCGCCAGCTTCAAAATCATTTGAGACCTGCACGACCAGTGAGATGTCGTTGCCGGTGTTATTCTGAAATTCAACTTTTCCCCACAATGTCTTTTCAGGGTATAATGTCTTTTTGTCTAATTTCTCAAAGAGTCCGTTTTCTCCGTTAATATCGGAGATACCGATTTTATTGTCACCACCGTAGACGTAGAGGTATTGTGATATGTCTTGTGGAAATGTTGAGTTTCTCTCGATTTTAAGGGCGTCCTGTGACCATCCAGGAATAGTATGAATAAGAAAAACGAAGAATAAAGCACAAGAAGTGCAAGAGATGTGTAGCTGCGAGTATGTATTGCCCATGTCTGAATGTAGATTTTACATCCGGTTAGTTGCCGGTAGCATGAGCGGAGAAAATTGCTGACAGGACTTTTATCCTGTACCAATGGTAAAAGAAGTGAATATGATTCTATTCTCCAAAAAATAATAAAAATACTTGATTAAGTGCAAATAAGTATTTCTCAAGAATTCTTACCGATAAGATCAATAATGCATTGGTAGGGGAAAATATGCAGTTCAAAAACAAAAAAGGTAATTCATAAACAGGCACAAGGATCTATCCACAACAGTAAGTAGATTAATGGTTCAAAAACTCATTACACCTATGCTCATTGATCAAGATCTATTGTCCAGTTATGAATACAATTTCATATCGCTTCGATGGCACCATTTGCTATTTCCAATCAGTTATGCTTTAGGTAACTTACCTCTCAATTTTTCACAAACGGAAGTCGGTTAATTTTAAGTAGATGCTACCGCAATTAAGCGTAAGAAGGTATTATAGATGGGATTCGGGATGGAAACACACACTAACAGTACTCTTGTACTTTACTCATCTCACCGTATTCAGCCAAAAGGATAGTCTGCTTCTACGTTTGGAAATGGATTTAACCTCAAGGGAAAGGATTGAGGCACAGATTGGCTTAGCGGATTTAATGAAAGATTTAGATTTCTTCGAGTCGGAGAGATTGGCATTGGAAGCTTTGTCCGAGGCGAGATCAGAAAAACTCCTTGAGCTGGAGGGAAGATGTCAAAGAGTTCTTGGGGTTAATTACTGGTTACATGGTCAATATCCAGCGTCTACTGATGCATTGTCCGAAGCGAGGAGAATTCTGATATCATTGAACATGATCAGTGAATATGCTAAGGCAACTAATACACTCGGCCTGGTCTATTACTATCAGGCTGAATATGATACAGCAGCCTTCTTTCTCCAGGAAGCTCTTGAAAATCATCAACAGGTAGGTGATACATCTCAGATAGCCCGAGTATCAAATAACTTAGGTCTACTTTATGGGACCAGGGGGGACTTTGTAAACTCCACTCATTATTTGATCATGAGTACTCGCTATAAGATCCTTTACACTTCTTTAAGGGACAGGGATGGAATGCATCGTTCGCAGAAAAGCCTTCAAACAAATAACCTTCTAATTGAGCCCCTTGCTTTGGAGAATTACGAAAAACTGGAAGATGCGAAAGCCTCAAAAGACCAGTTAAAGCTTGCAGAAACATACTCCAAATTGGGTAAAGTACACCAGATACGAGAACATCAGGATTCAGCAAATTACTACTTTCAACAGTCTTCTGAAATCTATAAAAAGCTCAACTGGCCCAGGAAATATTTCATCGAACAAAGAGAGATTGCCAGAACTCTCTATCATGCGGAAGAATACTCAAAGGCATTAAGAATTTTTGAGTCCATTGAAAATGGTCTAAAGGAACAGATGGTCCTGGCAACTTACGCAGATGTTTTAGGAAACCTCTATAATCTACACATGAGGTTCCAGAATTTTGCTTTGGCTAAATCGTATGCCGATAAGGGCTTGAATCAGGCTCGATCCTTGAATCATCGAACAAGTATTTGCCGATTTTTAAGATACCAAGCTTTGGTTTCTTTTAAAATGAATAAACCGGATGACGGACTGGAATATCTAAAAAGTAGTTATGAGCTTGCCCAAAATACAGGTTCGTTTTCGCAATTGCGCGAATCCGCCAATCAACTCTATCAGTTTTATAGTCAAAAAGGAGATGCCGAATCTGCGTTACAGTTTCACGAGGAAGTCGTGCGGATGGATAAGCGTATGAATGAAGCTGAATCTCGCCGACAGGTGTTGGAGTTCCAGATTAAAAGTGAATTGGAGGACAGAAAAAACACGATAGATCGCTTGAATCAGGAGAAGGAGAATAATGCTAGTTTAATTCAATTTCAGCAATTGGTGTTGGTGCTCGTCGCTTTGTTATTGGTACTCTTGATCATCTCCTTCTTATTACTGTATAGTCGATACAAGAAGATCAAACTCCTCAAGCAAAATATCTCTGATCAAAACAGATTACTTAATGCCCGAAATAAGGAGAACGAGACGTTAGTAAATGAAATTCATCATCGGGTTAAGAACAATCTTCAGATGATCGGTAGCTTATTGAATATGCAAAACAGGCGTATTACCAGTCCTGAGGGAAAAGAAATGCTTAATCTGACCCGTAGCCGTATACAGTCCATTGGACTTGTGCATGAGCACCTTTTTAAATATGAGCGCTATTCTAAGATTAGTTTAAAGCCCTACATTGAAAACCTGACCGAGATGGTATTGGATTCTTCATCAGTTCCAGTTGAGCTTAGTTTGGAAGTTGATGATTTTGAGGTCGATATAGAAACGGCAATTCCTTTGGCATTGATACTGAACGAACTACTAACTAATTCTCAAAAGTACGGGGTGAATACATCCTTAAAACTGGAAATGAAAGTGATTGCGATAGCGGTATCCAATGAGTTTATTCTTCAGGTTATTGACAATGGTCCAGGTTGTGAAGATTTTAAAAAAGGTTTTGGCTGGACCATTATTCAAACATTTCTGGGCGGGTTAAATGGCGCTTCGACCGTAGACCCCACGAACGGAATGGACGTAACCATTCGTATACCTTTAAAAGAGATCAGAATCGATAATTCAGGACCGCCGGAGCAGATTTTAGCGTAATGCCCTTTTACCCAAATATCAGTGGATCTCATATTGGACCAGGTTGGCCGGCCTATGTTAAAAGACCTTTTTATCTTGTGAATAGGCATTGGGAGACGATAATACCCTCAGTTTTCTTTAAATCACCACCTGTCAACTATCAGCGAGAAGAATTTACGCTAAGCGATGATGATTTTATTGACATTGACTGGATTCGACAAGGGTCTGAGACGTTAGTTATACTTTCTCATGGACTGGAAGGAAGCACAGATCGATATTATATAAAACGGAGTGCTGCTTACTTCAGAGACTTGAATTACGATGTCCTGGCTTGGAATAATCGAGGGTGTAGTGGAAGGATGAATAGGAAACTCAAGTTTTATCATCATGGCGATGTTGATGATATTTCTCAAGTTGTCGAGCACGCCTTGTCGTTTAGTTACAAGAAGGTTTTTCTGGTGGGTTTCTCCATGGGCGGAAGCCACGTCAGTAAATATCTATGCACGGCTGCAAGCAAGGATAGTCGACTACTTGGGGGTATCGCTTTTTCCGTTTCCAGCGACATGCGTGATAGTACGAAGGAGTTGGCTCGGTCTGTCAATAATGTCTACCGCGAAAGATTCCTGAAAAAGATCAAATCCAAGGCGAAGAAGATGAAGGTTCTCTTTCCAGAGGATTTACCATCGGGAATTGATGATATAGACAACTTCCCGGATTTTCACAGAGCCATTACTGTACCAGTCAATAATTTCCGGGATGTTGATGAGTTTTTTTACCAGGCATCACCCAACAACTTCCTTAATTCTCTTGGAAAACCTTTGCTGATGGTAAATGCATTGAACGATCCAATATTAGGTCCAAAATGCTATCCTGAAGACCAGGCTCGGACCAGTGAACAGTTTTCACTATATACACCCAAGTATGGAGGTCATCTTGGATTTAATTTTCCTAAACGGCCATTTAGTTACATGGAACTTATCGCAGGAGCGTTCCTTACTCATCTTGTTTCCGAATGAGCCTTTCGGTTCATTTATTCGCAGCTCTTTTATTGCTGCCCGTTGAATTGACGGATATCCTTTACCGTGAAACCGGCACCGATGACTATGCTGAATTGTTGGAAGACTTTGATCCGGAAATCGGATCGAGCTATGAGGTGCAGGTAACCATACAGGTAACTGAGCCGGGTATTTATTACCTAGTGGCAGGTAATTCGTATATGAAGGCGGTTAGGTTTTTTGATTCAAACGGTTTGCTTCTTACGGAAGGTAATGCTGTGAAATTGAATTTATATCCCGGTACTTATCAATACACCCTCTGGTATCCATTCCATGATGAAAAGAGTTCCAATGGAATTGGAATCACCTGGGAGACAGAAGGTGAGTATTTAAGCCGGATTTCCTCGATAAGGACCTTTCAATATTCGTTTGCCAGCGTTCTCATTTTTCTTGTTCTCGTCGCTGGTTTTTTCGTGACAGTTAGCAAGGACCGAGTGTATCTTTTTTATGGATTATATGTTCTTTCGATCCTGGTTTTTTTCACCTATCAATATGGATTAATGGGCGACTATATTCCGGTGGTGAATAAGATTTCTCCCAATTGGTTTTGGATATTCTCTGCATCGATTACAGTTTGCTATATATTCTTTGCGCAGGCGTTTTTACATCTGAAGCAAGAAGATCCATTCTGCTATCGAGTAACAATATTTGGCTTATACTTTATTGCTCTTATTGTTCTGACTGAAATTGTTTCACAATTGCTTCAATATGATATCCAACACAAGCTTGGATACAAGCTGGTGGTCCTGAGTATACAAATTGTATTAATGATTTTGGTGACGTACAGGATTTATAATTTAAAAACAACATTAAGTAAACTGTTCCTATTAGGAGTTATCGTGCTACTAGTAACCACATTAACCGGTCAATACTTTTCCACTTTCCAGAAGACGTACGAAACAAATGTTTTTGTACAAAGTGGTTTATTGCTGGAGATTCTTATCCTTTCAATCGGAATTGCTGTTCGTGTAGGTCTTATTCAACGATCACGTAATGAAGCTCAATCAAAGTTGATTGAACAGTTGAAATTAAATAAGACCATGCAAGATCAATACATGACTGAACTTGAGCTGGAAGTGAAATCCAGAACTCACGAACTCCAGTTGAGGAATAAAGAATATGAAATTCTTCTGAAAGAGATTCACCATAGAGTAAAAAACAACCTACAAATGATTACCAGCCTCCTTAATCTTCAGCAGAGGAGATTCAAGGAGGATTATATAAAAGATATTTTAACGGATGCGAGATCTCGGGTTAGATCAATTGGGTTAGTGCACGAACACCTCTATCGTCACGATGACCTGTCCAATGTTCAGCTGAAATTGTATTTAAGTGAGCTTTTGGAGATTCTATTGAAATCTGTGGGGAGAGATGATGTAACTGTCAAAATTGACATCGAGGACCTGGAACGAGATTTTGATTTCTCGGTGCAACTGGGCTTAATATTCAATGAACTCGTGATCAATGCACTGAAACATGGACTGAATAATCAACCGAATCCCACTTTATTCATTTCCCTGAAAATGGATAAGAATCAACTGCATCTAATGGTTGGTGATAATGGTAAGGGGACGGATACCATCGATGATGGCTTCGGATGGTTATTAATCAAATCAATCCTCTCCGGGATAGAAGGTGAATACACAATTCGTACAAACAAGGGTTTACATGTAGACATTTTCATCAAAGATCCTATTTTTGAAGGCGATGAAAATATCCGTATTCATTCTGGAGGATAATCCCATCACTGCCCAAGACTTGAAGGAAATACTTGAGAGTCAAAATATTGCAGTAGTTGGAACAGCATATAGTGTCGAGGAGGCCTTTAAAAAACTTGATGGTGTAAATCCAGATGTTTTCCTTGTTGATATAAAACTAAAGGGTCAGCTTACTGGAATTGACTTCGCGGAGAAAATAAAGAGTACCAGAAGAACACCTCTAATTTTCATAACTGCAAACTCCGATTCAGAGACAGTGAAGAAGGCCATAACGACTCAACCATCCTCCTTCCTTACGAAGCCCTTCGATGATCAGGATGTAGTCATTGCCGTAGAATTGGCATTTTCAAAGCACAATGAAATTCAAGATTCAACTATTGGATCGCATAAAGTTCCTAACCATCTGTTCCTGAAAGATGGCAGTCAGTTTGAGAAGGTAGAGTTGAACGATATTCGATACCTGGAGGCGGAAGGAAGTTATTGCAAAGTATTCACTTCTGAGAAGCAGTTTTTACTCACCAGTAATTTGAATGCATTCTTACAAAACCTTAATGGAAGTTTTGTTCGTATTCATCGCTCTTTCGCCGTTAACCCAAACAAGATTACAAAGTTAGATGCGGATCATGTCTTTCTGGAGGGTAAAATGCTACCAATTGGTCGAAGTCATAAGGCAGATCTCAAAGATATTTTCGTCAGATTCAGCTAATAAATCGACGGTCACAAAGAATTTCGTGCATTCGCAAAAAATGTCATTAATCGGATAGGATTTTTCATAACTTGATAGTGACATCAAAATGTCCTTTTAAAACCTTCCATAGCAACTGAAGCCATTCCAATGAGGAATGGTTTTTTTATTCATCCCGAAGTGTTGTCGCCGGATTCTTCCTTGCATTTCGGGAAACGATAGCTCCATTTATTACAAGAATAAGAGCAAGAATAATAGTTGCTGCTATGATGAAGTTCAAAGGCGAGATACTGACGGCATCATTAAAATCCTTTAACCATTCAACAGATACTAAGTAACTAATTCCTACACCGAATAGTAGTGATACAAGTAAAAGGCGAACAAAATCACGAGTTAGCAGTCCTATCAACTGTGTAAGGCTGGCGCCCAGAACCTTGCGTATACCAAACTCCTTGGTCCTTTGTTCTGTGGTGTAGCTAATCAAACCAACGAGGCCAAGTACTGCAATAAAAAGTGCTAGTACGGTGGCAATATCAATGATCTTACCCAGCTTCATCTCATTCCTGAATGCTTCGTCAAACTCATCATTCATAAACATGTAACTAAATGGCAATCCACCGGAATGCTTGTTCCACTCCTCTTCAAGAAATTTCAAGGTATTTTCGTACCCATCCTGATCCTTCTGTGTCATTCTTGTAATGAGGTAGGTGCGTTCAGGTTGCCACATAGGAGCATCCAATGAAAATAAAGCCATTGGCTCTACATCCATCTGTACAGACCAGAAGTTGAAGTCTTTCAAAACACCGATCACCTGGAAGTCCTCATTTTGAGTTCGAATTCTTTTCCCAATGACCTCCGTAGGATCTTCATCTGGGTTCATAAAGCCCATGCTCACTGCACTGCTTTCGTTAATAATCACCGATGACTTGTCACCTTCACCACTTTCAAAGAAGTACCTACCTGCCACCAGTTCTAATCCAAGTACCGAACTAAATGATGGGTCGGCATGCAGTTGCGTTACAGAAAGCTCCTCTACTTCACTGTTAATTGGTTGAATAATATCCTGATTCCAGGTGTAGGGGGGCACTGCCTTAGATTTTGATACCTGCTGGAAATACGGACTATTTTCAAGAGAATTGACAAATGCGTCAGTGCTTGTTCCCAACCATTCCAATCGGTTTACCGTGAGAACGTGTTCCTCGTCAAAACCCAAATCCTTCTGTGTGATAAACTTTAATTGATCCCTGACAATGAAAGCCATGGAGATGAGAGCTATGGAAATAGCAAATTGAAAGATGACCAATATGTTTCTAAAACTCAGGTTTCCACTAATTTTCAGTTTGCCTTTAAGCACTTCTACGACCTTAAAGCGAGTGAGGAACCATGCAGGATAGGTACCGGCAATGAATCCCGTGAACAGGATCAATCCAATCACCATTAGGATGATCAAAGGATCTTTAAATACGTTTATTTCCAGCGATTTTTCAGCAATATTGTTAAAACCTCCTTTGAATAGTTCAACCATTCCTAAACCGAGGATAACGGCTATTGTCGAGTAAATGAGAGCTTCAGTCAGAAACTGAATTCGAATTTGTCCATTACTTGATCCAAGAACTTTTTGTATACCAATTTCTTTTACCCGATTGGAATACCTGGCAGTGGATAGGTTCATGAAATTGACGCAGGACAAGAATAGGATCAATAGCGCTACCAAGGAGAAGGCCATAACATTCTGCCTGCTTCCCTGTGGGCCCAGGCGGTTTGGTATGTTTCGTGAATTGAGATAGATATCTCCAAAAGATTGCAAAAACAATTCCCAATTCAATCGTTCTACATCCTCAGCGCTATTGTATGCAGCTGGAAGTTCTGCCAACTGTGATTTTATCTGACCAATATCAGTTTGCTCATCGATCAATACGTAGGTAACAAAAGTTGTCCACCACCATGTGTTCTCTCTCCTTTTTATGTTCGGAAAACTATTCATCGTGATCAGGATGTTGAAATCAAAATGAGATTGGTCTGGATAATCCTCAACCACGCCTCTTACTTGAACCGTTCTTTTATTCTCTCTTTGACCAATTGATAATTGCCGTCCAACAACATCCTCCGTACCGAAATAGCGTATTGCTGTATTCTTAGTTAGAATAACGGTGTTAGGTTCATCAAAGGAATCTTGAAATTCACCAGCCAATGGCGATACTGAAAAGACATCAAAGAAATTAGGGTCTATTGCAAGTATATTCCACTCTTCGAAGGCTTTTTGTTCACCATTATTTTCAGAAACACTCACCAGCTGAGTACCTCCCAACCAGGGGTAGTGCAGCCGAACCACTTCCTTAACACCAGGGACTTTCTCACGTATTGCACCCGCCACACCTGGACCGGTTGACCCAAATACATCATTTCCCTGAATCCAAATATTGGTCATATTGACACGATAGATGGAAGAACCATTTTGATGGAAGGTGTCGTAGCTCAATTCATCACTTACATAAAGGAAGATCATGATCACACTGCAAGAGCCAACTGCCAATCCCACCACATTGAGAATAGAGAAAAATCTTTCCCTTATCATGACACGGAGAGCAATTCGAAGTCTGTATAGCCACATAGCTTTTCTAATTTGCCTTTATCAATATAAAGACCTTGCCACAATCGAAATGTATGCTAAAAACGCTTACAAGGAAGGTTTATGTTTAATCATGACTTTAAGTTGTATCACGTAGGACAATCAGATGTTCGTTTTTGATACAAAGTCGCTTTACTCATTGTCCTTTGTTCGAAGAATCAATGAGGAGAAAAGCGCAATAATCAGTCCAATTGGAAAAATCTCCATAAAGGTAAGAGGAACTCTTATGAAAGGATTTTTATAGTTTTCAATCCAGTCACTCATCTGTCTTTTGCTTTCTTCCACTTCTTCTATGCTTGCTCCCTCACTTTCCATTTTTTCTATGGTCATCGCTTGATACTCTGTAGCAAAGTCAGGCATGAAGTTAGGGAAGTAAATTTCCCAACCGATGACATAAACGCAACTAGCTATGGCTACAATACTTAGGCCTTTCATAAAGGCAGCTTTGAATTTTATTTTTCCTCCATTTTCATGCTTGTATTGCCGAATTCCAAAGAATACGAATGACATCGCAACAACCATAGCAACATAACCAATTAGCTCGCTAGATGAAGAAACGAATGATTCCGGTCCAAAAATTCCGGATAGAATAAAACCAGATGTGGATATAAGTCCACCAATAAGTCCGTAGGTAATTGTCTTCATAAATGTTTTCTTCAAAGGAGATAAAGTATTACTTCCTTACTGTCACCCGAAAGTATGATTTTCCTCTGAATATGATATAATTCCCATTTTTCTAGCCTTATCAATTGCCTGAGTTCTCCTTTTGGCGTGAAGTTTTAAATAAATACTGCTTACATGTGTCTTAACAGTATTAAGTGACACGAAGAGCTGATCAGCAATTTGCTGATTGGAGTTTCCATCAGCCATTTTAACCAAGACTTCTAGCTCGCGCTTACTCAAAACACCTTGATCCATTATGACTCGGGATACCGGGGAGTTAAGAACTCTGAGAGTCCTTGAAGCTATCCATGAACCAATTGCAATTCCGGTTACGATCAAAAGAACACCATATAGTTCAAGAGGAAGATCATAAATCAAGGTCTTGTATTGAATGACCTGTAATCCGATCAATAAGATTCCCATCATCAGTCCGTAAACCCAAAAGACTGGAAATTTTCTTCTTCCAATGTATCCACGAATGCTCTTGTTTTTCTCCATTGACGAGATCGGTTGGAACAGGAAGAAAGTTAGAAAATTTTGAGAATAAGAGACGTCGATCTTTACTGACTCTGCGAGTGATCCTGCTTTTTTATCTGCTTCTCAAGGTTGTTGAGTTTTCGATTCATTGATCGAAGATTAAGCATTACCTCTTCGTGTTCTTCTGACAACAGGTCCCGGAGAATTTGTTCTTCTTCTTTCAACGCCTTTCTATTGACCTCGTTCATTGTGTTAACAACTACGGCAATAAAAACATTGAGAGTAGTGTAAGTAGCCAGGAGAATGAACGGAATAAAGAACAGGTAGGAGAAAGGTAATTTCTCCATCATGGGTCTTGCTATTCCCGAAGACCAGCTTTCCAAAGTCATAATCTGGAAAAGTGTAAAAAAGGAGTCTCCGATGGACCCGAAGTAACCGGGGAAGGCTTGGCCATAAAGATCTGTCCCGATAACGGCGAAAATGTAGAATATCATGATAAGGAGCACGACAATCCATCCTATACTGGGTATAGAGAGAATTAGGGACTCAATGATCAATCGAAGTTTTGGAATGTTTTTGACCAGTCGTATGGTCCTGAGAATACGAAGGGTTCTTAGGATGTGTAGAGGTCCGGTGGCAGGTACCAGGGCAATACCCACAATAAGAATATCAAATACATTCCATGCATTCAGAAAAAATCGCTCCCTGTAAACGATCAGTTTTAGAATGATTTCAATGCAGAACAGTCCAAGGATATAATTGTCAATTGCGGATAGCCATAGTCCAAACACCGAAATTACTGTAGGTGATGTTTCAAGGCCGATGGTTACAGCATTAATTATGATTAATACTACAATCAACATTTGAAAGAATCTTGATTCAAGAAATCCCTTAAGATCCTCCAGGGTGCTGAGTCTATGAAGTACTAATTTGGTTGGCTCTTTCTTGTCTTTCATTACCGGTTGGCAGATTTGCAAGTATGCTATGAAATACTACAATTCACAACTTGAAATGAGGTGTGATTTCACTAGTCGACGTCAAAAATGGGATAAGAGTTCTTACTATTACTAGAAAGTTTGATCAAATTTTTATCGGGCATGCATTCAGTCAGGATTCTGACTTCATATGGCAGAAATTTTCATCACTATTCAAAGATCAGATAGTAATTTTACCATATTGATTTAAACGTGACTACCCATGCGAACTGTTATTGAATCCACCCGAGTAACTCCATTTATCCAATTCGATAAAGAGGCAAGTTTATTTGAAATTAAAGGACGTTCCAATCCTGAGGTTGCACCTTATTTTTATGAACCAGTTTTTCAGTTACTGGAGAACTACCAGCCGGAAAGAAGCGATACACTGGTAGCTAATTTTTCCCTTGAATACTTTAACACCAGTTCATCAAAATGTATTCTTGGCATTTTGAAGCGTTTGGAAAGAATTCGTTCAAAGGGTCAACCTGTTGAAATAAATTGGTATTATGAGGAGTACGATGAAGATGCTCTTGAGATCGGAGAGGACATGAATTATTTTGTGAATGTACCTTTCAACTTCATCCCTTATGATGAGGATGAATTAGAATCCACGATGTCATATTAATGGTAACTAACACTTGTTTCATATCGGGCATTTCAAAATACATCCAAACGGAAGTTCTTTTTTCATCCTGTCGGAATCCTTTAGACAAATGATTGTTATAGTACTATGTTGAGGAGATTTAGGAAATTATTCGAGAAGAAGAAGAAGCCAAGTGATTACACAACATCACCATTCTTCACTGAGAGAATTGAACGAACCGATAACTTTCTTTCACAATTTAGCTTATGGGTAGCTGGAAGTGGACCTTCTGATACGTTTAGAAAGTGGGAAGAGGATGGAGAGTTTGGCCATCTCTTTTCAATAATGAAGAATCCAAAAGCAAATGGATTTGTTGTTCGGTCCTATCCACATGAAAAGTATGAATTTGATTTCATCATGGATCATTTGAAAAATAAGGTTTTGGATTTTGGATATGTTCTTCAGAGTGCGGACCGGAGATTCTTTGAGATGGATAATGCGATGAGAACAATAGATCGATATTACCTAAAGCCAAAACTCAGGACAGAGGATTTTGTAGATAAAAGAAGACAACTATACGGTAATATTCTTATCGAACTAGAAAAAGTGGATCAAAAACCCAGAAACATTCGTTTTCTATCGACAGTGTTCTCAGACCATAAATATCACGAACCCTTTCCTTTTGATGATTTACTTGATCGTCTTTTGGTATAAGAGGTTATCTTTTGGACAGCTTATTTAGGCTGATTGATCGCTGGCTTTTACTCTTGAATCTAAGACGTTTTTCATTCCCTGGTTTGGTATGCTTAGTTGAACGCCCTTGCACTCTTTTTCTCCACATTCTGAAACTAGAAGGCTTCATGTGTTTTCGCATTAACCCAATCACCTCTTTTTCATTTAAACCAAATTGCAGTTCTATGGCATTAAATGGCGTCCTGTCTTCCCAAGCCATTTCTATTACCCTATCAATATCTTGTTCTGTGATCATCAGTTACTAGTGCTTTCCCTTTCTTTCAGAAGTTGTTTGATTCGCTTTTCTATGATTGTTGATAGGGATCGGATGGTATTATTCTCAAAGATTTCGGAGATACTTAATTCAATACGAAGATTTTCTTTGACTTTCGCCAAAATTCTAATGGCGTTAAGGGAGTTTCCGCCGATATCAAAAAGTGAATCTGTTACACTGATCGTTGGTTGATTTAGTATCTCTATCCAAATCTTCAAAACCATTTCTTCCAGGCGATTTTCAGGCTTGATAATCTGACTGGATTGTTTTGGTTTGTTCATTGCCGACAACTCCTTTAGATCAATTTTTCCATTTTCATTGGTTGGAAACTGATCTAGTTGTATGAAGTGCTCAGGGAGTAGTTGAGCTGGAATTTTCTCCTCCAGGTGTTCTTTAAGTTTATCTGAATCCACTTTCTCTTCGGCGGTGAAGTACACAACCAGAGTTTTGTTATCAGCTGTTTTTAATCCGATGTCTTCGTATAGCTGTTGAATCAGGGCTGGATCAATTTCATCATTTAGTTCATCGATAGCTTCATCTTTTGTCTTATGCCCAATTCGTACATCCCAACTATATGGGAAGGCATAATTGTGGTAGCCTCTGTTTCTCTTGTGAATGTGGATACCCAGATCATTGATGATACAATTGGTTGATCGTCCAGTATCAGCGGGTCTTTGCCATCCTATTTGATGCAGGTAGTCATATAATTGCGTCAGATCAACATCACAATACCGGTAAAAGTCTAGGAATTCGACTTTCTCAAAAACGTCATCGTTTTCAAACATTGAAACGTCAAGATTATCGCTGACGGCATCTTTGACACGATGGTAAGCCTTTCTAGCCTCAAGTATGGTTTCGTCAAGATCTTTGTTCATGAACTTGTCTCCAACAAAAAGCTCTTCTGTCAAGCGAGTCTCAAAAAACTGCCCCCTCGATAGCCCGGTAACAATAGTTGGGATCCCCTTTTGCAAGGCCAATTGCGTACTTAATGTGTAAACAGTTTTGAAGCAGCCGTTACATACATTGTCATAGCGCCGAATGCTATCGATGAATATTTCATTCATTTTATCCGTCTTCCCATAAATGTGGTCCACTTCCAATCTTTGAACTACCCGGTCGATATTTGCCTTTGCCTGGTCGGAAATAAAACCATTATCAAGGGTGAAAGCCAGGATATTCATTCCCATTTCCTTGAGTTGTGCAAGAACGTAAGTGCTGTCTTTGCCGCCACTTAAAAGAGCAAGACAATCGTATTCTCCCGTTTTGTTTCTTCGTGATCGGTCCAATCGCTCTTTAAGGGCGTCCATATCACGGAAGTAATGCTTTACCTTTTCCTTATAGTTATCGAAGGAATTACACAGGTGGCAAACACCATTTTCATCGAATGAAATATCCGGGTAATTTGAAGGTAATCCGCAGTTGGTACAGTATTGATGAGGCTCTTGATATCGATCAACATCTACCGCTTCATAAACTACATGGGCTTCCTTAATTCCGGGAAATTCTAAAATAAGCTTTTCAAGTTCCTGAGGCTCAAATCGAATGCCATTGACCTTGAGTTGACGGTCAACTCTTCCAATGTAATCGAGATTTCCTTCATCATCCAAGCGAACCTGGTCACCTGTCTGGTAAAGCCTTTCATTTTCCTCGAATGGATTATTGATAAATTTTTCGGCGGTTAATTCCGGGGCTTCCAAATACCCATACGCCAGGTTTATACCCTTCAGATACAATTGACCAGGGACACCGGTTGGGACAATATTCATCCCTTCGTCCAGCACCAGGTAGCCTGTACCCTTCATAGGTTTTCCAATGGGTACCGAATAACTTGTACTTTCAGAATCGTATTTTGCTACAATGCAACCAATGGTACCTTCTGTAGGTCCATATTCATTAAATATTTTAAGATTCTTTCCAAACTTCCTGGTTAGATCCGAAGCTAAAGAGGTGGATAATTCTTCTCCACCCAATATCATAACTTTTGGTTGTATAGCAGGTCGAGATTCTTCAATCAATAGCTGCGCATGCGATGGGGTTAATTTTATGGCATTGGATCGGTTGCTCTTTGCCACGTCAAGAATGGATAGTTCTCTGACTGAAGAACCCGCTGGAAAGATCTCGATGGTACCACCTGTGACAATTGGAAGAAATATGGATGTTAAGGTAAGATCAAAGCCTATAGATGTGAACAGAGGCATTGACAAGGGCTCATTATTCGTATAAAGCTCAAGGCAATTATGCAAATAGTTTGCTAATGATTCTCGTTTTACCTGTACACCTTTGGGCTTTCCTGTTGAACCCGAAGTGAAAAGGACATAGGATTCCGTGTACTCAGCTTTCTCTTTCCACTCTATACTTTCTTGTACGTCTGAGACCAAAGAGTTTGAGTCAATTACTTTATCAGATGATTTCGCTAGCCAACTGTTATCGGAGATGATCAATTTGGCGTTCGTTGTTGATAAAATATGTGATATTCTCTCACGGGGGAAATTGTGAGGAATGGGAACAAAACTGGCATTCAGCTTCAGTACTGCCAGGATAGATGTGACTAACTCCTTGCTTCTATCAAGGTTGATTACTACTCGGTCACCTTCTTCTACACCCTTTTGAAGCAACGTCGAAGCTACTTTGTCAATCTCTACAGAAAGCTCTTCGTAGGTCAGTGAATGGTCACCATCCACAACTGCGATTGCATTTGTTGTTGATTTGAAGGCTTTTTGTAAGCTTTCTGAAAGTTTAGGAACACAAGAATAAAAAATGGGTTTTGATCGCTCCAGCTGATTTTCTATATCCTTGTCGGTAGATAAGGAGATACGCGATAACGGGTTTTGATCGTCTTCGAGAAAAGCTTCAATTACTTTTCCGAATTGTTTAGTGACCTCTTCAAATTTGGATTCAAATAGCTCAGTTTTGAGATCCAGGTAAATGTCGAGGTTTTCGAGATTATTATAATCATAAACCTGGACACGTATTTGTTGATCCTTGTCAATATGCTCAGAGTGTATCCATTCTATAGTTGAAGGAAATTCGCCAAAGTCCTGGAATTTAAACGGAAGGTAATTCAGAACGGCATGAATCCCTTTAGCTCCGGAAACCGACTGAGCCCCGGGGTAGGTGTGTTTGATGTTTTCAAAAAGCTCGGCTCTTACCTTGTTGAACAGTGACAGAAAGGTCTCGTCTTCGTCTATTTGAACATCAGCCGGAAGTAATTCAATCAGAAGTCCTGGTGTCTTCCGGAATTTTGGGTTGTTCCGATTTGCAAGAAGCGTTCCGATACGGAGTTCATTATTCTGGGTGATCTTATACAAAAAGGCATACAGGAAAGACGCCATCACTGGAAAAAGAGTCATGTCCTTGTTTAACGACCGATAAGAACCCTGAGAAAGCTTTTCAAATAGCTGTTTTTTTATGGAATCGGATAGGGGAACCTTTAATCGCCTGGCTTCTGTAGTTCCTTTGGATCGCTTACCAAAAAAGGAAAGAGGAGTAATGGATTTCTCCTTTTCTCTCCAGTAGGAATAGGAGGGGGTAAGCGCCACCCTGGATTGCGATTCAAATTCAACATACTCTCCGAAATCGGCACTATCGTCTATCTCTTTACCCCAATATAGAGATACCATTTGATCGTAAAGATCTTTGAACGTCGTCGCGTCCAGAAGCAGATGATGAACGTTTAGAAACCATGAGAAGTACTGATCTCCGACCTGATATAGTGTGGAGTAAAATCCTGGTTTACTGAGATCTGTAATTGGCTGAAGAGATTCTATGCGTTTTCGAAAGTCCCCTTCATCTCTGACCTCTACAAATGGTAGATCGAAACGATATTCAGGAAGAATCTCCTGATATGGGATGTCATTCTCATCCTTTCCGATTACCGATCTGAGAAGTTCGTTTCGATCGATAACTTGTTGAAAACAGTTCCTGAATTTTTCAACATCAATTTCTCCTCTAATTTGGAATACGTGGGGAAGGTTATAAATCCCAGACTCTGGATGTACGAGCTGTCCTAGCCAAATGTTGGTTTGTGAATTAGTAAGAGGAAGACGAATCATGAGGTATTTCAGTTCGCTTTTTTCGTATTCACGTAGTTTTCTATATCGTTAGCGGTATTGAAATTTTCAATGATAAGGTCTTCCGGCGGCACTGTTATTTCTGCTATTGATTCCAGGTAGGTAACCAAGCGCATGACATTAACGGAATCAATAAGTCCCGAGATCAGTAATTCGTCATCGGCTTTCAATTCAAAATCTTCCTGAAGTAGAATATCCTTCTTGATGTATTCAATAATTTGTTCTTTCATTTTTAATTGAGGGGTATGAAAGACCGTTGAACCATATAGTTAGGTCTTGGATCTTCAATTTCATTGGTTTTGTTAGAGATGGGATTAAATGTGAACATGAGCACCTTACGATCTTCGTGAAACATATTCTGGTACGAAGAATGCAGCAGATCACTATGAAAAAACAGCACTGATCCTTTATCTCCGGTAAATGCTTTCATTTCACCATACTTTTCTACCATTTCCTTGATGGTTTCGGGAGCAATCAAATACTTAAGATTTTCATCGTGCACCCCATCCGGGTTGTTCAATCTATGAGTTATGGTTCCTTCTTTATGGGTACCCGGTATACCAATTATTGGTCCGCTAAATGGGGTGACATCTGAAAGAAAGACGGCCATTGTCAGTGCTTTTGCTTGTGGCATTCCGTCGTCTTTCCAGAAGGTGAAATCCTGATGCCAGCTCCAGCTACCGGAGGCCAAACTTGCTTTATTGTTGTATTTCGACTGGAAAAGGTAGAATGGCTCACCTAATAAGGCGTTAACTACTTTAATAATTGCCTCATCTGTTAGCAATTCTTTGAACTTGGAGTCCACCAATTCCGGGGCGAAAATGGTCCGAATGGCTCGGCTATTTGATTCCCGGAATATGAAAGGGCCATCCTGTTCCGCAATTTTGTCAATGGCCTGGCTTAGCTCTGCAACATACTCCTCGCTCAGCAGGTTTTTTAAAAGTAGATATCCCTGGTCCTCAAAGAAACTGATGTCTTTCTGGTCGATCATTGGCTGAGCGGATTGTTTATTCGGTCCATCTGAATTTTATGAAGCAACTCTTTGTGAGATACTTTTCCACTGCTGGAAAGAGGAAGTGATTCCATCATAATATAATGGTCTGGGGTATGATATCGCGGAACATACCTCATCATCATTTTCTCTAATTCAAATTTATTGAACTCATGCCCTTCATTCAAAACGATGAATGCACAAAGCTCATTCTGTATTTTTTGTGGAACTAGTATCACCGCAACTTCCTTCACTTGTTCCGATTTTTGGATAACATTTTCTATGAAATCCAGTTCCGCCCGATAACCCTTTACTTTTACCAGTCGATCGGAACGTCCGGAAAATATCAATTCTCCTTTTTCATTAAGGGAAACATTATCTCCTGTCCGGTAGTATCGTTTTCCAGTTCGCTCTTCATTGTAGAATACCTTTGCATTTAGCTCGGGACGATTCCAGTACTCTCTCATCATCGTTGTACTACTGATCAGCAGTTCTCCGGAACCCCTTTTTGAGGTGGAACCATCTTCCCGCATGATCAGGTAATCCGTGTTTTCCCATATTTGTCCTAGTGGGATTACCGAATCGTTGGATGGACCAGTCAAATGATAATACGTGCACTGATTGACCTCTGTTGGGCCATAGACATTACTCACCTTTGATTGGGGAAAGGAAGAAAAAAGACGGTTTAGCGATTTTATTGGAAAAGATTCGCCGCCGTATAAAACCCATCGTACTTTATCGAAAATAGTTTCGGGATTGTGGCTCACCAGTGCATTGAAAAAAGAGGGAACCGAGTAAAGCACTGTGAGCTCGTTACTTGAAATCGCCATGCTTAGGCTCTTTGGCATGATCAATTCGCCATCTGAGAATATATAAGTACATGATCCCGAATAAACGGATGAGAAATAGCCAAAAGTAGATTGGTCAAAGAAAAGTGGTGCTACATTACCTATTCTATCACTCGGACTCAGATCGTATAACTCTGCAGATTGGACAGCGTACGCTATCCCACTGAAATGCGTGTGTAAAATTCCTTTTGGATTTCCAGTAGACCCTGATGTGTACATAAGGTAAGCCGGATCATTGGGTTCCAATTCAACTTGAGGTACTGATGCTGTTGACATTACCTCCATTTGGTCCCAGGACAAGAATTCGTCATCTTTTTTCCCCAGGATTCGAATGGACTTTGAAAGTGCCTCATGGTTCCGACTCAGATTTGGTTCGGAAATTAGCATCCGAATCTCGCAGTCAGCTATTATTGTCTTTATCCATTCCGATGGAGCCATTTGATTAAGTGGAACAATTACTCCGCCAGACTTAAGTATACCATAAACGGCAATTGCTGTTCGGACCGTTCGGCTTAGAAGCACACCAACCCGATCTCCTTTTTGGATACCTTCTTTCCTAAGAAGGTTCGCTAATCCATTGCTTCGCTCATCAAGCTCTTTGAAGGTAAGTCCCGCCGACTGACTACTAAACGCCATGTTGTCGGGATAATTTTGGGCTGCATTAGCCACAAGGTCCACAAGAGTTTGAGGGCTTTCCATCACAGGCCTTCCAGTTTGGCGATTATATTACGTTGAATATCGTTAGTTCCCGAGTAGATGAGTCCTCCAAGTCCGTCCCTCATATCCCTATCGATTTCGTACTCAGAAACAACACCCTTAGCACCATGAATCCTTATAAAATCAAGGCTCGACTCCAGGAAAGCCTCACTTATATAGAGTTTTGCAAGGGCAGCGTCCCGAATTACTGGCTTCTTCTGCGATTCCAGGAATGCTACTTTGTACATTAGCATTTTGGAGGTTTCCAATCGAAGCCGCATATCGGCAATTCTATTGGAAACAGACTGAAATTTCCCGATACTATTACCCAAAGCTTTGCGATCACGTGCATATTTTACCGCGATTTCAAGTTGTTTCTCCATTCGTCCCACCTGGCTAGCGAAAATATAGCCTCTTTCTGCCTCCATCGCCGCAGTAAACAAGCTGGTTCCAGCACCTTCGGGACCCAACCTATTCTCATCCGGAACGAAGCATTCTGTTACTGAAAAGTTACCCATAGGTGTAGTTCTCATTCCTACTTTTTCTCTAACCTCACCCGTTTCGAATCCTTCCATTCCTTCTTCAACGATGAAGGCTGTAATGCCCCAGCTTCCTCTTTCCGGAGCGGTACTGGCGAATACAACCGCTATGGTGCATTCGGGTGCCAGCGTGATGAAATGCTTTTCACCATTTAAAATGTATCCGCCATCCACTTTTTTCGCGGAGGTATGAAGGTTATGATAGTCTGAACCGGACATATCCTCGGTGATACCGAATGCACCCAATTCTCCTTGAATCAATCGACGAAGGAACTTATCCTTTTGCTCATGACTGCCCATGGAATTGATGGACGTTTGAATACTCCACATTTGCGAATGCATGGAATAAGGAAGACCGTTATCCTTGCAGGCATATCCTAGACCTTCCAGCATGAGGATGGTTGTTAGAATATCGTAACCCTTTCCTCCGTATTCTTTTGGAAAGCACAGACCGAGGATTCCCCAGTCTGCGCATTTTTTCCATTTATCTCGGGGGAAAGTGTTATTGCGATCTTCCTCGATAACACCTTCATTGAGTTCCTTTTCGGCGAAAAGGATTATATCATTCTTCAGCTTTAGCTGTTCTTCAGACCAATCAAATTGCATATTAAAAGGTAAAGGAAATAAAACCTCTTGCGTTAAAAGGTGTTCCTGGAATAAAGTGTATCTCCTCCGTTGATGTTGGCTCAAGATTTCCGTTCGGCAGACGGTATCTTGACTCAGTGGCAAACTGAGTTTCTTTCCAGTCAACATCCAAAAGGTTTTCTATGTTTACTCCGAATGTAAAATTCTTTATGCTGTAGGTGGCATTGGCATCGACTACGAAATATCCCTCAGCTACTATGCTATTGTCTTCATTCGCTGCCCGATCACCGAGATATCTACTTCTGAGGCTTGCGGTGAAATTTGACTTCACATAACTAGCACCGGCGATCGCAGTTAAAGTAGGGGCAAGTGGAATGAAATCTTCGCCATCAGCTTCTTCAATGCTCCGTGGGTCGGTAAGGTTTAAGTCACCATCAAAGAATAAGCCATCAAGAAGCTGGTAACGAACACTCAGGTCGATTCCTTTTCGAACACTTTCTCCTGAAGGTTCTACTATACCCGCATCTCCAACATATACGAATTCCTGCTCAAGGAATAGATACCATAGAATGGAGTTAACCACCAATCTTGGGAACGGCTTCCAGGTGAACCCTAGGTCAGCACCGTAAGCTGCCGGAAGAATTTTGTCAGCGGAGTTATCCAGTACCACTCTTGCATCGTTGGAATGGAAACCTATGCCTGTCTTTAACATGATCTGGAAGTCACGACTCCAGTTATATATGATATTCAACTTAGGGCTGACTGCCGCCGCATCGTTATTCTGTGTGCTGTACGTTGAGTCCAGACGATCGTAGTACTCAAAATCGAAGTAATCAACTCGGATGCCAGGATTTATCAACCACTTATCAAACTCGAAGTCGAAGTTCACATATCCAAAAAGATTGGTTTCATCGATATCACCAAACTGAACAGGTCGTAATGTTTGCAGCCTGTTCCTGGTCCATGACAATTCGTTCTCGTCGCTATTATCATATCGCATACCAATTCCTCCTTTTGTTCTTAATTCACCGGAGGACAGTTCCATGCTATTGTTAATTTCCGTTGAGAAACCGTATAGCTGCCGATCTTCTCTTTGACGGATTTGATCGCCATTCACAGGATCCTCAAGGAAAAAGGTGAAGTTTGAATACAACTCGAAGTCGTAGGTAGAGAAGTAGGCCTTGTTCACCAGAAAGGTATTATCGTTAAAGTTACTTACGTGTTCCAGCTGGATATTATTTCTTGAAGTGTAACCTCCTTCTGTGTCGTCAATTGCCCCGAAAGGAGAAATCAAACCTTCATTTACGGCTCGAACAGGAATCTGGCCTGAAGCATCCCACTTGCTTTCAAAGTGAGATACAGTTATCGATAGCATGTCGTTGTTTGAGAGGTATCCAGTGTATTTTCCAAATAGATTGATGCGATTGAAATTTTGAGATGCATCGAAAAATCCGTCTGTGAGGATGTACTCTGCTGCTGCGTACGCGTTATGCTTTTCAGCATTTACCAGGTTGAACATTCCCACATTTCGGAAGGTATTGAACATACCGATTTCGGACTTGAACATGTTGTCTTCAATTGTTCGCTTGGTACGAAAATCAATGTAACCTGCCGTGGCAAAGTTACCGTACTGCGCATTGTAAGGGCCTTTATCAAAGTCTACCTTCTCAATAGTTTCCGGTATGATAAAGTGCATATCTGAATAGCCTTGTCCGTGTGCATGGGAGACCATATTAACAGGAAGTCCATCTACCGATATGCTCACATCTGTACCGTGATCGATATCAAATCCTCTTAGGAAAATTTGTTCAGCTTTACCACCTCCTGCATGCTGACCAATAAATAATCCGGGTACCACACGAAGCAATTCCTGACTGTTTTTTACAGGATTAATGGCAAGGTTAATGTCACTGATCTTATTCACCGAGGTGGTACCAAAACCAACCACCACTTCATCTAAGGAGAATATTTTCTCCTCCAGCTTTATCTTGATTGTACTAGACAGGTCGGAAATGGCAATGCGCTGCTTTTCGTAGCCGACATGTAGCACTTCAAGAGAGTCACCTATTTCGACATTTCTAATAACAAACCGACCATCGATATCGGTATGTGCATGTCGTTCACTCGATAAATGGACAACATATGCTCCGGCAATCGGATTGCTCTTCTTGTCCAAAATAATTCCAGTTTGGTCTCCTTGAGACCAGGCGAAAAATCCTCCTATTAAAACTAGGAGTGTTAATACAAACTTCATTTGTGATGAATGGTTAAAATTGACTGATGTTTTCGTTTTGGATTATCAATCCGTAAGGGTTTTTCTGATCTTCAGGTATCGCTTCCAATTGGATTTTGGAACCTATATTCAGATCTTCTGCATATCTTTTGAATAGCTGACTGGCTACGAAATCCTCGAAAGCCCATCCGGTGGAATCGAAGACAGTGGTTCTGTTATGTAGCTCCTTTTGGAGTTCAGGTTCTTTAATAACCTCAACAATATTTTTTCCAATTTTTTCGATTGCCATTTGTTGACACTCTCCTTCCTTGAGCGCTTGTTCCAGGTAATCAGGGATTACGTAGCTTCTGGAAAGCAGTTGTGTAGGTAGTTCAACCTTTCCCGGGAAATCAGCTCCTACCGCATTGATGTGTAGGTGATCGCGTGTTTTCGAGTCATTGAATAACGGACCAGCACCTGGGTCAACGGAAGTCGCTGTACATACAACGTCGGAATTCTCCACAATATCTTGAATGTCAGATGGTTGTAGCTTAATATCTAAGTTTAATGGAGAAATACGATCCGGAAGACTGTTTTGTACGGTAGGATCTACATCATAAAACAGAACCCGGTTTATGTTCTTTATCCTGGAAATAGCATGTATTTGGGTAACGGATTGTGCTCCACACCCGATCATTCCAAGGTCAATAGTATCCCTGTCACACAATGCCTTTGTTGCTATGGCTGATGCCGCACCTGTTCGCATTGCGGTTAACAATATTCCATCCATAATAAACTCCAGGTGACCAGTATTTGGGTCATATCCCTGAACCGTGGATAGGATGGTGGGTAAGTTGTGTTTCTCTGGATTTTGTGGATGATATCCTACCATTTTAATAATCACCTCATCCTCCTTTTTGAATGAAGGCATCCACTCAACTAGTCCCATGTAAGGTTGTGTGTAGTTGAATCCGTCTCTAACTGGTATTTCGTAGGCATTGGGATCAAAATCCCAAAAAGCCTTATGCATTTCCGCAATCAGTTCATCCATGATCTGATCAGGGCCGATTTTTTCCAAAAGATGCTGAACATCTTTGGCGTCTATTATAGTAGTAAACAAGTTTGGTTGCTTATTTGTTTAACTTATTACAGTAAAACCTAAACAATAAGAGGACAAAATAATTCCATCGAGCGAAAAAATGATTTTTTAGGTAACGGGAACTAGAGCAGTCGGACGTAAGTTTAAGGTTCGATCGACAAATTAACCGAAATATCTTTCTCGACTATGCGTAAATCGCTATTTATACTGATTCTAGCTGTAATTGGCTTTAATGGAAATGCTCATACATCCAACCAAAACTACGTCTACCTCCAAGTCTATGAGTCATTAATTACTATTAGAGTAGAGCTACGCAACTCGGATCTTGAGTCAGCATTTGGTTATGTATTTCCTAAAGGATCAATGCCATCAACTAATGATCCAAGGATTGATACTTTGATCATGTACATTCAAGACCAACTGAATTTTACCTCAAATATGGGCTCACATGAGCTAAAGTTCCTTGAACTTGGATTGATGGAATTACCCTCCAGTGATTATACACTTTTCAATTTTCAGATGACCAATACGGATCAATTACCCCAGTATTTTGATATTGAAAATGAATTATTGACGGCTGAGTTTACTAATCATGAGTCCCTTGTAATTATCGAACACAATTGGCTCACTGGAACTTTCGATAACGAGGCACTTCCTTCTTTGGTTTATAATGGAGGAGGTACGCAAAGACTTGACCTGTCAGATAGTACCATCTTTAACGGCTTTGTGGCCATGATAAAATCAGGTATCTACCACATCTGGATAGGTATTGATCACATTCTTTTTCTAATTGCTCTGCTAATTCCTTCAGTGATTATTTACCGCAAAGAAGAAAAAGAGCGACTCCTGCTGATTCCCTACACTTCATTCGATCCTGTTGATGAATTCAAAAAAGCTTTATGGGTAGTTGTCAAAGTAATCACGCTCTTTACTGTGGCACATTCTATTACCCTAAGTTTAGCAGCGTTACAAATTGTTGTTTTGCCTTCACGGCTGGTAGAATCCATCATTGCATTTTCCATCATATTGGCTGCCTTGCATAATATCCGCCCGTTATTGTTGAATAACGAGTGGTTATTTGTTTTTGCCTTTGGATTGTTTCACGGATTTGGTTTCGCATCCGTTTTGGCGGAGCAGTCAAAAGAAGGGGAATACCTGGTTTATTCTTTACTGGGCTTCAATATTGGCGTGGAAATCGGTCAGGTGGTGATTATACTAATCGCATTCCCAATATTGTTCTTCCTACGGAATTGGAGTCGTTACAATTTGATTGTTGTTTTATTAAGCCTATTCCTGTCGGTTGTTGCATTGTACTGGTTCATTGAACGCGCTTTCGACGTAGACTTACCAGCAGGAGCGATCATGTGGTCAATTTTAGGTATGGAGCCCCGATAAAACATGGCAGAGGGGTCCGATGATTTCCTGGATGATTGGCTTTCGATAGAACCGGAGGCTCAAAAGGACAAGGTAAAGAAGAGTCACCTACCCGAAGGTGAGAAGATACGCCTTACTTCCGCTCAGGAAAAACTTTGGATAATCAATCAAAGCAATCCGGGAAACCCGGTATATAATTACGCGGAAAAATATACCTTCAAAAACCCATTCAATCAGCAATTATTTTTGAGAGCACTCGATAAAGTGGTTCAGGCTCATGATGTATTTCATCATAATTATCGATCCATAGACGGAACACCACAGATCATACTGAATAATGAGCGAGATGCCTATCTATTGATATACAAAGACGATTTTGTTTCAGAAAACGATTTTGAGGTTTGGTGTAGAGATTCTTCCCGCTTGCCATTTGATCTTGAATATGGACCTCTATTGCGCATCTTGATCGCTAATCAGAACGACCAGGTAACTGTAGTCATCAATGCGCATCACTTAATCGTTGATGCCTGGTCAATGCAGATTCTACGCAATGAACTTGCAACTCTTTATTCAGATAACATATCCACCGAGCTGAATGACTCCATGGATTTCAGGGAATATGCTTATCAAAGCCAAGGTCACAATGAGAAGCCCCTAACATTAGAAAAAAGAAACAGTGAACTTAAACTACCAGGAGACTTTAGGGAACCACCGACAAAATCCTACCAGGGTGCGATTCTATGGTTTGAACTATCGGAAGAGCTAAATAACGGCATCAGGAAAACACGGGAAGATTCGAAAGCAACTTTCTTCAATATATTTCTTTCCATATTTATGGTCTTCCTGCACAAAAGCACGAAGTCAAAAGAGATTACCGTTGGAATTCCTGTGACCAATAGACTGTCGGAGGATCTGCAAAAAACCGTAGGATACATGGTGGATAGTCAAGTCATTTCCCAATCAATTGATCCTTCAACGGAGTTCAATTCATTTCAAAGGCAGATTGGAGAGGAGAGTAGAAAAACGATGGACCAGGTCCACACCACGAATGGGTCCTTTAACTTCATGTTTGTTCATCATCAACAAGCAGAGAATCCCTTTCGTGAATCGGGTATAGAAGTAGATGTAGAGTTTCTTGACCTGGGTACTTCAAAGTTTGATCTAACCATGCATCTTATTGATGAAGGTGAAAAGTTTACGTATGGAATTGAGTATAGTACAGAACTATTTCACAAAGAGACAATTCGTAAATTCTCCAGGCATATAAGGAGCCTTATTCAGCAAGTGTCCATTGATTCGAGTCAATCGATTAGTAATCTTTCTTGCCTTTCCGGTAATGAAAAGGATCTCCTGGTTTACGGAAGGAACGAGCACTTCAAGTCAAACGGAACGGAAACTATACTTACCTCGATTGAGTCACACTTGGGGGACAATGATAAAATTGCGGTAGTTGCAGGTGGTGATCAAATTACCTATCAACAACTCAATACTCTGAGTGCTTCTATTTCAAAAGAAATAGAGAAGTTGAGTATACCAAAGAGTAGTGCAATAGGTATCTATTCAGACAGGTCTGTCCAATATGTTGCTGCAATACTTGGAGTCCTTCGTTCCGGAAGGCATTATGTTCCACTCGATACGTCCTACCCACTGGAGAGGATAAAGTACTATGCCGAGGAGGCTCAGGTGGCCGCAATAATTTGTAAGGAGGATAAAAATGAGGAAATGAAAAACCTCAATGTACCTATTGTGTACTTATCACCAGACCCTGATATCGAAGGGTTCGAAAGTCCAGCAGCTAATCCCGACGATCTTGCTTATATCATCTTCACTTCAGGATCGACCGGAAAGCCGAAAGGTGTCCCGATAAGTCATTATAATCTTTATTCCTCTACCATGGCAAGATTGGACTTCTATGAAGATCCGGTTGAAGCTTTTCTTCTGGTAAGTCCTTTCGCCTTTGATAGTTCTGTCGCTGGCATCTTTTGGACACTTGCGTCTGGTGGGAAGCTCGTTATTGCCACCGAAGATGAAGTCAGGTCTACCTCTTCTTTAGTCAATCTAATTAAACAGGAAGGTGTCTCGCATACCTTGATGCTGCCCTCCCTTTACCAGATGCTCCTGGAAGAACCAAATTTTGAAGATTGTTTGTCAGGAGTAATCGTTGCCGGGGAGTCCAGTAACCCTGACCTTGTGAATCTACATCGGTCAAAAGCTCCAAGGACACAACTTTTCAATGAGTACGGACCTACTGAAAATACGGTCTGGAGCACTGTTGCGGTCTTAGAAGAAGGATTAACAAATCAGCGTGTACCAATTGGTCATCCTATATCCAACACGTACGCACTTGTGCTTGATGAAGAAAAGCAGGTAGTCCCTGATGGAATGATCGGTGAGCTCTACCTGGGTGGCGATAGCATCACACTCGGCTACTTGAAAAACAGAGAGTCTCATGTTTTTGTCAGGGACGAATTCTTTCGTAAAGGTGAGCAATTGTACAAAACAGGTGATCTTGTTAGATACCGATATGACGGACAATTAGAGTTCATAGGTCGAAATGATTCAGAGGTAAAAATTCGTGGCCATCGAATTGACCTGAGTGAAATACGTATGGCAATATCCGAGTACCCTGGAGTCACCGATGTTCATGTTAGCGTCTTTGGCAAAAACGCAGGTACAAATAGAAAAGTAGTAGCATGGTACACCACCCAAAATCCGAAGGAGGAAAGTTCGCTAAAAGAGTGGCTAAGAACGAAACTTCCTGATTATTTGATTCCGAGCTCAGTCATTGCAATGGAACAATTCTCCAGATTGCCAAATGGAAAAATTGATGTAAATCAACTGCCTGAGCCTGAAGTAAAACAGTCAATTATCTCACCCGCTTCACTTCTCGAGCAGCAAATTGCTGCCATTTGGAAGGAGGTTTTAGAAATTGATGAATTAGGAGTTGAAGACGATTTTTTTGAGCTAGGCGGAGATTCATTACGAAGTATTCTGGTTATTAATCGATGCAAGGAAATCGGCCTGCGAATCACGCCGGCCCAGTTCTTCCGACATCGCACCGTTCGCTCATTGATAAAATCAATGAATCAGAATCCATACGAACCACCTGCTAATACTATAGAGCTGGAATGGGTCAAAGTGTGGGAGAATCAATTAAATATGCGATTGATTGGTGTTACGGATACGCTAGATTCATTAGGATTAAACGACTTTGCTATCAGCAGATTACAAGTTGAATTATCACACCACTTTAAAACACCTATTTCATTAACCGTAAACTCATCGATAAGAAGTTGTATCCAGTCTTTCGGTGGTCCTGGCATAGGTGAGGTTCTTGAGCGTACTATTCCCATTCGAACATCAGGTGAGGATCAACCGCTTTTTTGCATTCACAGTGAGTTCTATTTTGAAACGGTGTTCAGTGACTTGACCAGACACTTGCCCTCAAGTCTACCAGTGTATAGTATACAAACCGTAAGTCCGGAGTTGGTTAATCTGACAAAACCAAAGAACATGGAAGATGTCAGCGGCAAGTGTGTGGAAGAAATAAGGAAAGTAAAACCTTTTGGACCGTATAATATTTTGGGTTTTTCAATTTCTAATGTAGTGGCATTTGATGTAGCTAAGCGACTACAAAATGAAGGTGAGAAAGTAAGTCTATTCCTAGTGGGTCCTCCACTATTTTTCGGGAAGGTTGGAGAGTTTTACGAAAAAAATCCGAAAGTTAAAAAGGCATTAAAACTTCTGGTTAATCCACAAGACATTCCAAAAAAAGTGGTTAGAAGACTCCAGAGAAAAAGGGAGGCACAAAATGTACCCGATGTAAGAACGGCGTTCGAGCAAACTGGACTCTTAGCTAAATTCATAAAGGACTATAAAGTTGAAGAGATAAAGGTTCCGACTGTTATCATTAAAACCCCGATCGATATAGATCATAAGATTGTAGGTTGGGACTCGTTGGTTGAGTTGAAAGATACCGAGGAGATCAATGCACCTCATGAATTAATTATCCGGGAACCTTGGGTTAAAGAGGTGGCATCCATCGTTCAAAGAAACCTGTAATGCTACCGCAGGGCGTCCATCTTTTTCAAGTAAGACACGATGCGGATGAAATTAACACCGGCATGGTCAGTCAGGAGGAAATTGAGCGCTCTAAGAAATTCAGATTTGAAAATGACAGGAATAGATTTCTTCATGTTAGGACCCAACTCCGAATCCATTTAGCTGAGTTCATGGGTCAAAGTCCAAAGGAAATTGAATTTCAATATGGCGAACAAGGCAAACCTGTTCTGATAGGTAATTATGATATCCATTTTAATACCACTCATACTGACGGAATTTCAATCATATCGATAAGCCAGATAGGGTCTGTTGGAGTAGACATCGAAAAGATAAGACCTTTTAAAGTGGATGGAGTTATAGAAACTGCGTTTACTCCTTTCGAAAAAGAACAGGTTCATTCATCCGGAACCGATTCTTTAGAAATCTTTTTTCGTATCTGGACAGCAAAGGAGGCTTACGTCAAAGCCCATGGAGCGGGGTTGTCTTTTCCAATTAAAGAATTAGAGTTTGATTCCAACAGGAAACTATATCGACTATCTGGTGAAACCGATCCGAATTTCAAGTATTTTGAGGTACCTGTTGCAAATCCATTCGTGGCCTCCCTGTCAGTTAAATGTTAATCCATGTCCAAATGGATATAATGGATTTTCCGAATCATATGGAAGGTCTTCCAACTGGTTTTCCACCGCTTCCATCGAAGAAGGAATTTCCAACGGTAGTTTGCCTGATGGATTGAACTTCCCGTATATCAATTCTAACAGAATGCTTTCCTCAACTTCGAAGTCCGCAACAACTGCCTGACTTGCTGCATTAATTTCAGGAATTACAGCGGGTCTTCCAATAGTCATGATTGTTACAGTTGGTTTGCTTTGGATCAATTTCAACATCGATTTTTTTTGCTCTTCATTATAATCCAATCTTCCCTGAGGGAACATGCTTTCCATTATTCCGCTACCTGGAGACGGAGAGCTGGGAATGGGCAATTTCATTACGATAACATCTGCCTTGGCAGGATCCTCAGCGATTTGAGAGAATCCATCAAAGGAGTTAAAATCAAACCCCTCAAGGAATATTTTTTGATCAGGTTTTAATGGAAGTATGCCCTCATTCTTCAATAGGACAACTGATCTTTTTTGGGCAGACCGGCCTTTCTCCTTGTTTTCCTTGTTGGAGAATATTTCCAAGCCCAGGGGATCCAGGTATGGATTGTCAAACAGACCTAAGCGGAATTTGTCTCTTAGTATTCTTCGAACTGAAGCATTAATTCGTTCTTCTGAAATCCTGCTTTCATTTACCAACTCTACGACAAGTTCTGGTCGCGATTCACCGCCAAACATATCGCAACCAGCCATTATGATTTTCTCTACTCGTTCTTTTTCTGACAAGTGCTCAACTCCCCATGCTGAGGCTTCCTTAATTGCCATATCAGAGACAAGTCCCCAATCGGTTGTGACCACACCATCAAATCCAAGGGAGTCACGAAGTAGGTCGGTTATGATTTCTTTATTGTAGGCGAAACCAACATCTTCACTTGTTTGACCGGTGGGAATGCCATAATACGGCATGATCTGTGCTGTTTTTGCCGGAAACGCACCCTCTACAAACGGTCTCAAGTGGTAGGAAAAACCATCACCATCATAAGATTGTCCCTTCCCCGAGGCAAAATGTGCATCCCAACCATCCGTCTGTGGCCCTCCTCCTGAAAAGTGCTTGGTCATGCAGGCCACACTGGTTGAGTTTAACGAATCGCCCTGAAAGCCTAATACGTAGGCTTTCGTTAGGTTGGCAGATATCCCCGCATCTTCGCTAAAGACACTATTGATCCTGGTCCAACGAGGTTCAGTGCCGAGATCTGCCATGGGGTGTAAGGCCAGACGTAAGCCAACAGCGAGATATTCCTGCCTGGCAATATCCGCAAACTCACGAACCAATACAGAATCGTTGATGGCTCCGAAGCCCAGTTGGGACGGCCATCGGGAGAAAAAAGCGGCTGAAAGGTTTGTTCCAAAGTTCATTGGTTTACCGTGCCTTGGATCGGAAGCAATGGTAATGGGGATCCCCAATCTGGTTCGCTCAGCTATTTTTTGAATATCGTTATGCCACTTTAACAAACCTTCTGCCGAACCGGCTTGTAAAATGTTGAAATGATTCATTCTCTTCTCGATGAGTTGACTGGTAATGCTTTCAAGCATGAAAGAAAAAGGGTTGGAGAGAATGGGTTTATCAACAATGGATCCGTCATCCTCAAGCAAAGTCATATGAATAAACATAAGGCCTGCTTTTTCCTCAATGGTCATTTGATCCAAAAGGTCTTGAATCCTGGTGTCGATCGAAGCTGAGGGATCTTCATACGGGTCCAACTCTCCATTTTTATTTAAATCCCTGAAAGTGTTTCCACTTTTCGATAGGGTGGGAGCCTCAACCCCTAATTGGTTGTAGAGGTCATTGGATTGGACATTCCATTTTATTGAAAACCCAATGAAGGCCAATAGAACAACCGAAATAATTACCAGGAGGGTATAAAGGAGGACTTTCAGGAATTTATTCATGATAGTATTTGAATGGTTGAGCGGGGTTTTTATTTAATCTAAATTTAGCTGAATTAGACCAGTTATCTGACTATCGAAAGGGTTTGTCAACAATCTTTATTTCAATTGAAAACCAATATCTTCATTAGTTTTAGAATAATGTTGAAAAAGCTGTCCACCGCTCAAATCATATTCAAACACCTGGTGATTGGACTGTTGTTATCATTTTCAGCCTTGCCTTCCGTTTACGCTCAGGATATGGTGACCATTGATTCACTCCATATACAGCTGGAGAACACTGAAGGCGATAGCCTTAAGATTTTATATCTCAGTGAGATATCCTATCAATGGTCCGGGATATATTTTGACTCGGCTTTCAAATATGCTAAGCTGTGTTACGATCTGGCTTTGACATCTGGATCGGAATATGATATCGGACTGGGATTGAATGCGATGGGCATTGTGTATGATTACGAATATCAATTTGACAGCGCCCGATATTATTACACAGCTGCAATGGAAAACAGTCAGAAAATCGGTGATCAAAAACGAGTTGCCACCTCTTTGTTTAACATCGGTGTAGTATTCTATTATGAAGGGAATCTTGATTCTGCTCTTCACTATTACCTAAAAGCGGAACCGGTATTTGATAAACTAAATGACCGGCAGAACCTGGCTCGGTTATATAATAACATGGGCCGTATTTATGAAAAGACAGGGAATTCAGATTTTGCACTTGATGTGAGTAAGAAATCCCTGGAGATCAAAGAGGAACTTAACGACACAAAAGGGATTTTAAATACTTTAACCAATATAAGTTCCATATTTCAAAGTATTGACGCCTACGATTCTGCCTTAATCTACACGCAGACATGCTTGGATAAATCTAAACAGGTGGGCAACATGGTGGCTTATAAAGCAGAATTGGTAAACTTAGGAATCATTTACAAAAATCTTGATGAAATTGGAAAGGCCTTTACAGCATTTTCTGAAGCAGAAAGCCTATTAATTGAGAGCGATGACAACTATGTGAAGTCTGAAGTCTATCACAATCTGGGTGAGTATTATTTTGAAAACAAGGATTGGGATAAAACAAGATTATACCTGGATAAAAGAAAAGGAACCCTGTTGGAGGAGGATTATCTTGAACCTGCCATGCAGCATTACCATCTGGCTTACCTGTTCGAAAAGGTCATGGGAAATCAGAGCAGTTCTTTGGACTACCTTGAACGTTACATGAAGTTGAGAGAAAAATTCCTTTCACAGCAAACTCTTAAGCAAACAACCGAATTGGAGCAACTCTACCAAAAGGAAAAAAGGGAGATGGAGATCCAACGGCTCAATACGGCAAATCAGCTTCAAACTCTGCAGGCGGAAAAAAGCGACAGGGAAAGGAATGGCCTGATCGTATTTGGGATTTTGGCCATTGGTTTATTGATTCTGATGACCATATTATTTCAACAAAAGAAGAAATCCCTTTCGGAACGCGAAACCTTACTCAGAGAGATTCATCACCGGGTTAAAAACAATCTTCAGGTCATTTCCAGCTTACTCAATCTTCAGATTGGTTCAATGGACGATCCTGAGGCTAAGAAGGCGGTGCAGGCTGGTCAGCATAGGGTTCGATCCATGGCACTTATCCATCAAAAACTATATCAGAATGAAGAAATCCATGGGGTCGATACTGAGGATTATTTAAATAATCTGGTGCGGGAGCTTATGACGGCTTTCGGGATTGACGAGGATAACTTCAGCTACAAGGTGGATTGTAGTCAACTAAAACTGGATATTGATACAATCATTCCACTAGGACTGATAACCAATGAATTGATAACCAATGCAATGAAGTATGCTTATGATTCTTCTGAAAACGGAATTCTTGAAGTTTCTTTAGAGGAAATAAACAATGAACTCAGTTTAAAAATCCGTGATAATGGTAAGGGGATGGATCAGGAGCAGATGGAAAAGGTGAATTCTTTTGGGTGGAAAATGATCAGATCACTCAGTCGAAAACTGAAAGCGGATATCCAGGTCAAAAACGAAAATGGTACCTTGGTGGAACTCACCCTCAAGCGCTATAAATTAGTAGCATGAGCAGCATTTCAATTTTGATTGTGGAGGATGAACCGCTTGTTGCCGATGATATAGCGATGATACTAGAGAATAATGGCTATGAAGTAGCAGGAATTGCCGATAATAGTGAAGAAGCCATGGAGATTCTTCAGGATCAATCTCCAAAATTGGCACTACTTGACATTAATATTGAAGGCAATCAGGATGGGATTGAATTCGCGAAAACACTGAATATTCCCTTCATATTTCTAACAAGTTATTACGATAGAAGAACGCTTGATCGCGCTAAACGAGTAAATCCTTCCGGTTATATTGTTAAGCCTTTTTCTGAGAAAGATCTGATTGCCAATGTAGAAATGGCGGTGTATAGAAAAACCTCGTCCAGTGTAACAGAATCAGGCAATCCGGAAAAGTTTTTCGTAAAAAAAGATCAGGAGATGATTTCCTTATTAGCTTCTGAAATAGTGTTCGTTGAAGCATTCGACAACTACGCCACGGTTTATACTGAGAATGACAAGTATCTTATCAGTCATACGTTAAAGAGCGTTGAGGAAAAACTAATACCTATGGGGTTTTATCGTATTCACCGTTCATTTCTTATCAATTTCTCACTTATTGATTCCATTTCTGAAGGTTATGTTTTTCTCAAAGGACATAGGGTTCAGATCGGGAAATCTTATAAAAAGGGATTTCTTGAAAAACTGTCGGTGCTCTAAATATTGACTTGGACGAATTAAGCTTTCGCTAAAAAGTTTTTAACCTTCACTAAAAAGTGGTTTTATCTCCCCTTAAATGGCTTGAAATTCTGATGACGCTCAAATACTGCCATCATGAAAAGCCTGCTCAACTTTCTATTTGTTTTACTCTCAATAACACTCCTGGCACAGCCGAAAGTCTTGCCTCCCACATTTGACTCATTTGGTGATGAGATCACGTTAAGGGTATCTTCGGAAAACTCAAGTGTATCTTATTTTGACGCTACCATTGAGTATTATGGTGCGCTAAACGATGGTTGTGGTTCGGATGCATCCGCTCCTTTTCCAGATATTTCGGAAATCATCCGTCTGAATCGAGAAGGTTCTACTGATGTATTTTCCGGGACCGGGTTATACTTCACCTATCAAAATGTCCATATTCGAATTCGATTTCAAGGTAAAGATGCATCGGGAAATAACGTATCAGGAGAAAACCCGGAGGTATTCGAGACAGATTTGCTGGGTTTGGCTAGCTGTGGATGTTTTGATAATACAATCAATGAACTCAATACTTTCCTGAGCGCTCAAACCATGCTTATTGGTGGTGGAAACGTATTCATTCCATCAAATATTAGTGGCAACCCTCAGTACACCCAATATCATTATGTTTGGACCTATCCATCGGATTGGGAGCTTATTGACTACGAAGGTCCCCGAGCCACGTTTAATATCGGAAACGAGCCAGGAGAAGTAGCTGTGAGAGCGGTTAATCCATGTACAGGACAGGAGAGTGTAAAAGTGTCCTACTTCGCAAAAGTTGATCAGACGATCACCTTTAATACATTGGCCAGCGTTGAACTTGACGATCCGGACTTCGATTTATCAGCTACAGCGACTTCGGGATTGCCGGTTAGTTATGCCAGCAGCAACACTTCAGTGGCTACAGTCGATGGAAGTACGGTTTCAATTGTTGGTGCGGGTTCAACTACCATTACAGCCTCTCAAAGTGGAAACGGATCATATAATGCAGCTCCCAATGTCATGCGAGTATTGACAGTAAATAAGGCCAATCAAACCATCAGTTTCGATTCTTTCCAGGATATAAAATATTCAGATGGAGGTCAACTTTTGACGGCTACGGCATCTTCTGGTCTTCAAGTGACCTATTCTAGTTCTAACCCTTCAATCGCCAACATTAACAATGGGCAAGTATTTCCGCAAGGGGTAGGTACGGTCAATATTACTGCCTCGCAATCGGGGGGTGCTGATTACAACCCGGCCCCCGATGTGGTTAGAAGTCTCACTGTTCTTAAAGGAGACCAGACGATCTCTTTCGATCCGATCAATGGAAGCTTTAATGTCAACAATAATAGTTTTGGAATAAGCGCCGATGCTTCTTCCCTGTTGGATGTTCAATTCTCCAGCTCAGATGAATCTGTTGCTACCATAAGTGGATCGATCGTTAATATCGAAGGAGCTGGAACCACAACAATTACAGCCTCTCAGCCTGGTAATAGCCTTTACAATCCAGCACCTACCGTGAGTCAGGAGGTAACTGTAAATAAATTATCGCAGGATGTGACTGTGCCGGACTTAAGTCTAAATCCTTATACCTTCAATCAAAGCCCCGGTCCTTTCCAGGTATTGAACACCAGTGGATTAGATGAAATGACCTTTGAATCGTCCGATGAGAGCGTATTCACCATTAAAACTGTAAGTCCGGCCGGAGGAGGTTTTTTCTGGGTAACACTAGAGATTGTCGGTGCGGGTTCAGCTACTCTTACGGCCACTCAACCGGGCAATGAAACCTATGAGTCAGCTTCCGCTTCCTCCGAGGTTATTGTTGAAAAAGATGATCAATTGATCACATTCTTTGATCCAAGTCCGGTTTTTGCGGATGCCCCGGACTTTCAAATATCGGCAACTGCCGAATCCGGTGAACCTGTAACCTTCACCAGCTCAAATCCTGCGGTGGCTACTGTTGATGGTACCACCGTGAGCATCGTTGGTGGTGGTACAACCAATCTTATTGCTTCCCAGGGAGGGAATCAGAATTATAATCCGGCGGAAGATGTGATCCGGGAACTCACCGTAATGAAGGTGGTTCAGAGCATTAGTTTTAATACGGATCTTCCCATTTTCGCCGACTTCGGAGAGGGTCCTTTCTCAATTGCTCCAACTGCTTCCTCCGGGCTCCCTGTAACGTTAGAAGTCAATGATGAAAATATAATAACTATTGAAAATGGGTCGATCATTCTTCAGGGAGTTGGTAACGGGATCATCACGGCAACTCAGGCTGGAAACGATATTTATCTTCCGCAAACCAATCAAATTGACATCGATATTTATCAAGCGACACAGTCTATCACTTTTGATCTATTGGAGGATAAACAATTCGGCGATGCAGACTTCGATTTAACCGCTTCTTCTACTTCTGGTCTACCCATAGTATACACCAGTGGAAATGAATCAGTGGCCACCGTAGATGGAAATACGGTTACCATTGTAGGTGTTGGTTCGACATTAATTTCTGCTAACCAACCGGGAAATGCCAACTATCAGGCAGCTGGAGAACGATCAAGAACATTAACCGTGGAGAAGGCAGACCAGACCATTTCGTTTAGCGCATTGGATCCAAAAACATTTGGGGACCCGGATTTTACATTGGGGGCTACCAGTTCAAGTGGACTTAGCATATCCTACCTAAGTTCAAATCTCTCCGTTGCCACAATCGAGGGTAATACCATTTCAATTGTTGGCGCTGGTTCTTCGGTAATTACAGCGAGTCAAACCGGTAACGCCAGTTTTACTCCCGCAACGGAGGTTACACAAACTTTGAATGTATCCAAGGCAAATCAAACCATCAGTTTTCCGGCCATAGCCTCGCGACCGATAGACGATGATCCTTTCAATTTGGAGGCAGTAAGTACTTCAGGGTTACCAATAACCTATTCTAGTGCTGATGAATCTGTGGCTACCATCAGTGGATCTACCGTCACCATTGTTGGTGTAGGAACGACAACAATTACGGCCAATCAAGCAGGAAATGCTAATTATAATCCAGCTGGGTCAACCGATCAGACGTTTACCGTTACACTTCTAAATCAAACAATCTCATTCACTAATATATCGACAAGGACCTTTGGTGATGATGATTTTGATCTCACGGCGACGGCTTCTTCGGGGCTTCCTGTAAGCTTTGATAGTTCTGATGAAACTATTGTCTCAATCAATGGTTCCACAGTAAGTATTATCAAACCCGGAGCGGTCACAATAACGGCCTCCCAGGCCGGTAATTCCTCTTATGAAGCGGCTGAGTCCGTGGATAAAACGCTGTTAATTGAAAAAGTTAACCAGAACATCACATTTGAGGATTTATCTGATAAGGTATTTGGAGACTCCGATTTTGAACTTCAGGCTACCTCTTCCTCGGGTCTCTCCGTTAGTTACCTTAGTTCCGATGCTTCGATAGCATCAGTTTCCGGGTCAACCGTAAGCATTCAAAAAGCAGGAACAGTCACAATCACGGCCAGACAGACAGGTGATGAATTTTATAATACAGCTACCGAGGTGGAAAGGACCTTCATGATCAGCAAAGCAGATCAGATGATCCTTTTTGAGGCACTATCGGAAAAGTCATTTGGTGACGAGGGTTTTGATCTATCGGCATCTGCGTCCTCAGGACTCCCTATAACTTACTCCAGTTCAGATGAGTCAATAGCTTCGATTTCTGGGACGACAGTTAGTCTCCTAAAAGTGGGCTCTGTTACAATCACTGCCAGCCAGACAGGTGATGATTCGTATGAAGCTGCTATGGAAGTGGAAAACAGTCTTGTTATTAATAAGGCAAATCAATCCATCACCTTTGAGCCATTATCGAATAAGACTGTTGGTGATACCAATTTTGATTTGGAGGCAACTGCAAGTTCCGGTTTGCCAGTCACCTACAGCACTACTGACACAGATATCATCACTATTACAGAAAGTACGATAACCATTCTTGCAGCGGGAACAGCGACCATTACTGCATCCCAGGAAGGTGATGAAAACTACAACGTAGCAGAAGATGTCGTACAGGAGCTGGTCATTCAAGGAGAAGAAACAGCAACCAAATCCATCCAGGAGATCACATTTTCAGCTATCTCGTCAAAAACCTATGGCGATCCCGAATTTGATCTTTCAGCTACGGCAAGTTCCGGATTAGATGTTGTATTTAGTAGTTCAGACGAATCTATTGTCATCATTGAAGACAACAAAGCATCGATCCTCGCAGCGGGTACAGTTTCCATAACTGCTTCCCAGGCAGGTAATGATTCTTTTGAACCCGTTCAAAGTTCACAACAGTTGATCATCGTAAAAGCAGATCAAGCAATCAGCCTTGACGGTATGCCAGAGAATGGTCTGACTACGGACGAGGAATTTATAATTACAGCCACAGCAACTTCCGGTCTTGAGGTCTCCCTGGAGATCTCGGGTCCGGGCTTACAAGACAACAATACGATAAGTGCAAGTGGAGCTGGTACAATTGTGATTACTGCCAGTCAATCTGGAAATAGTAATTACAACGCAGCGGAGACTGTAATTGTCAATATTGAAGTTAGTGAAGCCGTAGTGTCGTCACTGGATAATGACATTCAATTACGCGTATATCCTAATCCGGTTTCCAATTACCTATACATTGAAGGAATAAAGCTGGAAACAAGGATTTCACTGTTTGATTTAAATGGGAAGTTGCTATTACACAAGTCGTACAACACACAGCCATTGGACCTACAACTTATCCCCGGAGGTCAATACTTGATTAAGATGGAATCTCCGGAAAATGTGATCAGCAGGAGGATTATAGTGGAAAGAAATTGACATGAAGGTACGAAAATACCTTGTTGTAGCGAGGGGGGGAATTACCTTCGGTGATTCCTATTTGGGGAATATCTACAACAAAAACTGAACAGCAAGACTGTTAATTTCAATTCCTCAAGCTCTTTGAGAGCAAGCTCTCCCAGACCTTTCGCAATTAAAATATTAAAAGTTTTAGTTGTAGCGAGGGGGGGAATTGAACCCCCGTCCGCCAGCTGGCGGATAAGAATCCGACGCTATTTCCTGGTTACTTTGGATCGAATAAAAAGCCTTCCTTTTGCTGATTTAAGTTGGCGTTCCCTTAGGATAGACTCTTCTTTATTTTCGCATTTCTCAAGATAGATCAATTTCCATGGCCTATATCTTGAGGTAAATCCTTTATGATTTGAGTAATAGTGGCTGTTTAACCTAGCCTTGATGTTAGAAGTTCTTCCGACATAGATTTTGTCGTATTTACCTGAGTACAGCCCATATACATAGAAGTAGTTCATTCATGCAGATCGAGCGTTCAGGAATTTCCTGTAGTTGAGAGGATAGAATTACCTTTTGTAATTCTGTTATGATTTAGTAGCGAGGGGGGGAATTACCTTCGGTGATTCCTATTTGGGGAATATCTACAACAAAAACTGAACAGCAAGGCTGTTAATTTCAATTCCTCAAGCTCTTTGAGAGCAAGCTCTCCCAGACCTTTCGCAATTAAAATATTAAAAGTTTTAGTTGTAGCGAGGGGGGGAATTGAACCCCCGTCCGCCAGCTGGCGGATAAGAATCCGACGCTATTTCCTGGTTACTTTGGATCGAATAAAAAGCCTTCCTTTTGCTGATTTAAGTTGGCGTTCCCTTAGGATAGACTCTTCTTTATTTTCGCATTTCTCAAGATAGATCAATTTCCATGGCCTATATCTTGAGGTAAATCCTTTATGATTTGAGTAATAGTGGCTGTTTAACCTAGCCTTGATGTTAGAAGTTCTTCCGACATAGATTTTGTCGTATTTACCTGAGTACAGCCCATATACATAGAAGTAGTTCATTCATGCAGATCGAGCGTTCAGGAATTTCCTGTAGTTGAGAGGATAGAATTACCTTTTGTAATTCTGTTATGATTTAGTAGCGAGGGGGGGAATTGAACCCCCGACCTCCGGGTTATGAATCCGACGCTCTAACCATCTGAGCTACCTCGCCTTCAATACTGATCTATCGCAGGATTCCGATCAAATAGATTGACTACTTTACTGGCTCCTCGAAAAAAGAGTTGCAAATCTATAAGGAATTTCTTTTTCTGGGAGTGTGGGTGTTTTTTATTTTTTTTAATACATTGACCAAAATACTTCTTGCGTTATGGAGAAAAACAAATTCGTGGGTGAGTATCCGATAAACGCGTCGAAAAAAATGCTTTACCCCTATATCGGAACAGCCTCTGGACTTTCACAATGGTTCGCTGACGATGTTAATATTAATGAAGATAAAGTCTACACCTTCGTCTGGGATGGTGAAGAGAACCAAGCTAAGATGGTTTCCTCAAGGGCTAATCATCATGTGAAATTTGAATTTCTTGATGACGAAGATGACCCCAATTTCGTGGAGATCCTATTGGAAATGAATGAACTAACTCAGGAAGTATTCATACGAATAACCGATTATTCTGATATCGATAGCGAAGAATCCGTTGAACTTTGGGATAGCCTGATACATGATCTAAAAGAAATCGTTGGAGGGTAAACCTCAATCCCTACTTAAACGTACCTTTGTGCAGGTATTAATCCTGTTGATATGCGGCGTCTGGATAGACTGATCATCAAATCATTCCTGGGTCCCTTCTTTCTTACCACTCTGGTAGCAACATTCATTTTGCTTATCCAGTACATGCTGAAGTACTTCGACGATTTTGTTGGAAAGAACCTGGGAGCGATGGTTTTTGGAAAACTGATGTTCTATTTCAGCCTGAATATGCTTTCGGTGGCCCTACCTCTAGGTGTTCTGGTATCCTCGCTGATGACTTTTGGTAATCTCGGAGAGAAGTTCGAACTGACAGCAATCAAAAGTGCCGGTATTTCACTCACGCGTACCTTGAAACCCATTTTCTTCTTCGTTTGCATTCTTTCATTTGGAGCCTTTCACTTCAATAACAGGGTAGTCCCTGCAACTAACCTAAAGGCGTATAGTTTGTTATATGACATCAAGCATAAAAAACCCACTTTAGACATCAAACCTGGGGTTTTTTACCAGGGAATCCCCAACTACTCCATCAAAGCGGGCAGCAAGCTCCCAGATAATCAAACATTACTGGATGTGATGATTTATGATCATAACCAAAAAAATGGAAACCTGGCAGTGATCCTCGCAGATAGCAGTAAGATGTATACGATATACAACGAAAAGTTTTTGAAGCTAGAGCTATACGACGGTATCTCCTACCTGGAGAACGTGAAAAAGCCAAATGAGCCCTCAGATCTTCAACAAACTAAATTTGATAGACTCGATATCGTTTTTTCCCTTTCCTCCTTCGACTTAAAAAGAACTAAGGAAGAATTATTTAGAAATAATCGTCAGATGAAGAATATCGCGGAGTTGACGAATGACATTGACTCATTAAACAATCGGAAGCATGAGAGCAAGATCGGTATCATGAGAACGGGAACATCCTACATGAAGCATCATTTTGCCGATCTCTATCCTGAAGAGGAAGCAGACAGCACAGAGAATCAGGACACCACTCGATTAGTAGTCGCCGGAATGTTCGAATTACCGGAGATTGTTACCTCGACTGCAAAATCTTTCTTCCAGGATTCGACCAACAGACTTTTATGGAATGCTGGGAAGAATACCCTCCCCAAACCAGCTAACAAAATCAAAACCGGAAATCTCTCATTATATGACATGACCATGGAAGACCTGGATAGCATCTTTTTAGAAGACCATGTCAAGAAAATGGCCGTAGTCCAAACCGCCATTGGTAGGGCAAGAAACTTCAAGACTAACATGTCTGGTGTAAAGATCAGGGTCCAGAATATGGATCATACCATCTATAGATACACGGTGTCAAAATACAACAAATATGCCCAGGCGTTTGCTTGTATTGTCATGTTCCTGATAGGGGCACCGCTTGGGGCGATCATTAAAAAAGGAGGACTAGGTGTTCCGGTCATTATCTCAATATTCTTCTTTATCACCTATTACGTACTTACCATGACTTCAGAGAAATGGGCTAAAGCGGGCTTTGTAGATGGAAAATACTTTGTGTGGATGGCCGATATTATACTGTTGCCGTTTGGCCTCTTCTTTCTCAGGCAGGCCAGAATAGACGCACGACTGTTTGATACTGATTTTTACCTGGTAGTATTTGATAAACTGAAACTTTGGCTTAATACAAAATCATCCTCGTAGACAATTTGTTTTAACAAATGATATCACTAGCTTTGCGCTTTGATATAGAGTATATAAGATAAGAATGTATTTAACGGCGGAAAAGAAAGTAGAGTTTTTTGGAAAGCACGGTAAAGGAAAGCAAGATACAGGAGCTCCTGAATCTCAAATTGCTCTTTTTACCTTTAGAATTAACCATCTTACCGAACACTTAAGAAGTAACAAGAAGGACCACGCCTCTCGATTAGGTCTGCTCAAGCTTGTCGGTAAAAGAAGGAAGTTGCTGAACTACCTGTACAAAAACGACATCGAAAGATATCGTAGCATAATCAGCGAACTTAAGATCAGAAAATAATTTTAAGAAAAGGGGATTAATCAATCCCTTTTTTTTGCGCTTCACTTTTTTGAAGCCCTCACATATTTAACAATAACAAAATGCTGACAACATTCAAGCAAAAGGAATTCGTTTTGTCAAACGGTACCAAAGTGCAGATAGAGACCGGGAAACTGGCCAAACAAGCGGATGGATCTGCAGTTTTAAGAGTGGGTGACATGATGTTGCTTGCAACAGTGGTTTCCAAGAAGGAAGCTGGAGAGAACGTAGATTTTCTGCCACTATCTGTAGATTACCAGGAGAAATTTGCTGCTGCCGGCAAAATTCCCGGAGGTTTCCTTAAAAGGGAAAGTAGACTCTCTGACTACGAGGTACTAATCTGCCGATTGGTGGATAGAGCCCTAAGACCGCTTTTCCCGGAAGATTACCACGCAGATACTCAGGTGATGATCTCTTTGATCAGTGCCGATAAAAACATCATGCCGGATGCCTACGCCGCCCTGGCTGCTTCAGCTGCGATAGCGGTCTCAGATATTCCTTTCCACGGACCAATATCTGAAGTAAGAGTAATCAAAAATGAAGAAGGATACATCGTTAATCCAACAATCGAGCAGATGGAGACATCTGTTTTGGACCTGATCGTTGCTGGAACTTCTGACAACATTATGATGGTGGAAGGTGAAAGTAAGGAAGTTCAGGAATCTGAAATGATTGAAGCTATCAAGATAGCACATGAAGAAATTAAAATACAGTGTAAAGCTCAGGTAGAGTTGGCTGAAGAAGTAGGAGCAACTGAGAAGAGAACATACAGCCATGAAAACCACGATGAAGAACTTCGTGAAAAAATCAAGGCATTCGCTTACGATCGATATTATGAAATAGCTGGTCAGAAGATTGCCAACAAGGAACTAAGGAAAGAGTCTTTCGAAGCGGTCGAAAATGAATTCATTGAAGGTTTACCCGAAGACCATGAGTATGACGAATTCCTAATTGGTAAGTATTTCCATGATATACAGAAAGAAGCAGTAAGGAATTGTGTCCTGGATCACAAAGTACGATTAGATGGAAGGGAGACTACAGAAATAAGACCTATTTGGTGTGAAGTAGATTATTTGCCTTCTGCACACGGTTCAGCAGTCTTCACGAGAGGAGAAACTCAGTCATTAACATCTGTAACACTGGGTTCCAAGCTGGATGAGCAGATGATTGATGGAGCAATGATCTCCGGCTACAATAAATTCATTCTCCATTATAATTTCCCTGGTTTTTCTACTGGCGAGGTTAGACCGAACAGAGGACCGGGACGTAGAGAGGTTGGGCATGGTAATCTCGCAATGAGAGCCTTAAAGCCAATGCTTCCCGAAGACTCTCCATATACGATTCGGGTGGTTTCGGATATACTTGAATCCAATGGATCTTCTTCCATGGCGACGGTATGTGCCGGAACAATGGCATTAATGGATGCTGGTATCCAGTTGGCAAAACCTGTTTCAGGAATTGCTATGGGGATGATTTCGGAAAAAGGTGGGGATCGTTATGCGATTCTATCAGATATATTAGGTGATGAAGATCACCTCGGTGACATGGACTTCAAAGTTACCGGAACTGAGGAAGGTATTACTGCCTGTCAGATGGATATCAAAGTAGACGGATTGTCTTACGATATCCTGGCTGAGGCTCTTGAACAAGCGAAAGCAGGCAGACTTCATATTCTTTCCAAAATCACAGAGACCATTGCAGAGCCAAGAGAAGAACTCAAACCTTCCGCTCCAAGACTGGTTTCAATGAAGATCGAAAGAGACATGATCGGCGCAGTAATAGGACCTGGCGGAAAAGTCGTTCAGGAAATTCAACGTGAAACTGGAGCCACAGTAGTTATCGAAGAAACGGACGAAGGTGGACTTGTAAACATCTTCGCTCCTGACAAGGAAGTCCTTGACAAAGCACACAACTGGATCAAAGGTATTGCCGCTGTTCCGGAAGTTGGAGAAGTCTATGAAGGAAAGGTTAAGTCTATCATGCCTTTCGGTGCATTTGTGGAATTTATGCCAGGCCGAGATGGCTTGCTGCACATCTCTGAGATCAAATGGGAGCGTGTGGAAAAGATGGATGGTATCATGGAAGTCGGTGAAGAAATCAAGGTGAAACTGGTAGAAATCGACAAGAAAACGGGCAAATACAGACTTTCCCGAAAAGTTTTACTTCCTAAACCGGAAAAGAAAGACTAACCTGAGTTATTTTTAGATGAGTTAAACCGGGAATTTGTGGGGATTCCCGGCTAAACGGTTAACAACTAAACTCGTCTAAATGCGCCAACTTAAGATCAGTCGGCAAATTACCAATAGGGAGAGTCCATCCCTTGATCGGTATTTGCAGGAAATAAGTAGAGTCGATCTCATCACGCCGGATGAAGAGGTGGAACTTAGTCGTCGAATAAAAGAAGGCGACGAGGTTGCACTGGAAAAACTGACCAAAGCCAATCTTCGTTTCGTTGTATCGGTAGCGAAACAATATCAAAACCAGGGCCTGACCCTTGGGGACCTGATTAACGAAGGAAACCTGGGATTGATTAAAGCAGCACGTCGATTTGACGAAACCAGGGGATTTAAATTTATCTCTTACGCAGTCTGGTGGATCCGTCAATCTATTCTTCAGGCCTTAGCAGAACAATCCAGGATTGTTCGCATTCCTTTAAATAAGGTTAGTGCTCTTAATAAGGTGGGTAAGACCTTTTCCGACCTTGAACAGCGATTCGAGAGAGAACCCTCACCAGATGAAATTGCGGACGAAATGGGCGTTGATACCTCTGAAGTGCAGGAGGTTCTAAAGAATTCTGGCCGTCATCTCTCCATGGATGCCTCTTTGTCGAAAGAAGAAGATGGGAGCTTATTGGACGTAATGATCAATGAATCGGAAGAAGCTCCAGACCAGGTTCTTATTGACGACTCACTAAAAAATGAAGTGAAAAGAGCGCTCAATACTCTGACGGATCGGGAGTCAGATGTCTTGACTCTATACTTTGGTTTACAGGAACATCAATCCTTAACCTTGGAAGAAATTGGAGAGCAATTTTCTTTAACACGTGAAAGAGTTCGGCAGATTAAGGAGAAGGCCATTAGAAGGCTAAGATACGCTTCTAAAAGTAAATCCCTGAAGACCTATCTAGGGTAAGCTTGCGGACATATATATTTGCTTCTTGATTGCGTCCTGAATCTTATTTTCGCAGAGGACGTTGGTAATTCAGAATATAGAACACAATGGCAGCAGAAAGAATAAAAGTACTTATCATTGGATCCGGACCTGCTGGCTACACAGCCGCAGTTTATGCCTCCCGAGCCGGATTGAAACCAGTATTGTATCAAGGGGGTCAACCGGGTGGCCAACTTACTATTACCAACGACGTTGAGAATTATCCTGGTTATCCGGAAGGTATCAACGGTCCTCAAATGATGATTGACTTCCAGAAGCAAGCCGAAAGGTTCGGTGCGGAGATTCGCCACGGAATGATCACATCAGTTGATTTTTCAAGCTGGCCACTAAAGGCAACCATTGATGAGAAAACAGAAGTAGAAGCAGAATCAGTAATTATCTCGACAGGTGCTTCGGCGAAATGGCTTGGAATAGAGGATGAGGAACGTTTAAATGGCAAAGGTGTATCTGCCTGCGCTGTTTGTGACGGCTTTTTCTTCAGGGGACAGGATGTAGTGATTGTTGGAGCAGGAGATACAGCTGCTGAGGAAGCTTCCTACCTATCGAAATTGGCTAATAAAGTACACATGTTGGTTAGAAGGGATGAAATGCGGGCTTCAAAAATCATGCAAGCTCGTGTGAAGAATGCCGGAAATGTAGAAATACACTGGAATACTGAAGTTGAAAGCCTCCAGGGCGAACATGAGGTGGAAGCGGTTAATGTTTACAATAACCAAACAGGAGAAAAGTCGCAAATCAAAGCGCAAGGTTTCTTTGTGGCAATTGGTCATCAGCCAAACACTGATATTTTCAAGAACTGGCTGGATATGGATGATCAAGGTTATATCAAAACCATTCCTGGAACATCAAAAACCAACGTCCCGGGTGTATTTGCCACAGGGGATGCACAGGATAAAATCTACAGACAGGCTGTTACTGCGGCAGGAAGTGGATGTATGGGTGCCTTGGATGCGGAGAAGTTCCTCGCCGAAAAAGAGGTAGAAGTAGAAGAAATGGCAGGCTAATCCTGTGACAGACGAACAGAAGCTTGACATTCTGGCGTTTGGAGCCCATCCGGATGATGTGGAACTTTCCTGCTCAGGTACGCTTATCAAACACCAGGCATTGGGATACAAGACGGGTGTTATCGATTTCACTCGCGGGGAATTAGGCACAAGGGGCACTCCTGAGCAGCGCATCAAGGAAGCAAATCATGCGTCAGAAATCATGAAGCTCACAGTTAGAGAAAATCTTGATTTTGAGGACGGTTGGTTTGAAAATGATAGGGAACATCAAATTGCAGTAATTAGGAAGATACGTAAGTTTCGTCCGGACATAGTACTTGCAACTGCGGTTTATGATCGACACCCAGATCACGGGCGAGCAGCGAGACTGATGAATGAGGCATTATTTAAATCAGGACTGGAGAAAATCCATACGGTAGACGAAGAGGGAAATCCACAGCAACCATGGAGGCCAAGGAAACTCTATCATTACATACAGAGTGTCTCTTTGGAACCTGATTTTTTAGTGGATATTTCGGAATTCCAGAATCAAAAGATGGAGGCTGTTAAAGCATACAGTAGCCAGTTCTATGATCCGAATTCGGAAGAGCCGGAAACTTATATATCAACACCAGAGTTCATGAGGATGCTCGAGGCTCGTTCCGCAGAATACGGTCATAGAATAGGTGTGCAACATGCTGAGGGATTCATTCAACAGCAGTTTTTGGGGGTGAGAAGCTTATACGACCTCGTCTGAGATCCAGGTTCTAAAAGCTGGGGCATTTTCCTTACTAACGTATAAATCTTCTGACGTAGGTGGACTCAGGAATACGTTAATCTTTCCATTCTCCGGACGGAATTTCTCTACGGCCTCCTGACAAATAAGAAACTGACGATTTAAACGGAAATAGTTAGCAGTCCGTAGCTGATCGCTTAATTCAGCCAATGTTCTGTCGACAATGTATTTTTCACCTGAACGGGTAACGAGGAAACTAATCTTATGTTCCGAAAAAAAATACCTGACCTCCTCTAGTGGAATGGATCGAAAGTCGGTGCCTTTTTTAACCAAAAATCTGGAGGGACCTGCAGCTTCCCTCAATGGCATAATGTGTTCTTTGTTGAAATGCCTTTCCAGTCTGTCAACTTTTTCCAATGCTATTCGAATTCGATCTTCAGTAACCGGTTTGAGAATGTAATCGATAGCCTGATTTTCCAAGGCTTTCAGTATGAATTGATCATAGGCTGTAGTAAAAAGAATCGGGAAGCGTGTATCACATTCTTCCAAAATATCAAAGGAATCGCCATCGGCGAGTTGAATGTCAAAAAAGCCAAGGTCATAGTTGGTCTCCTTATGAGTTAGATGTTCAATAGATTCTTCTACCGAATGGATCACTTTGTATTCAAATGTGTCGGTTAAACAAAGCTGCAATATTTCAATGAGCTTTTCAGCCGCGAGTTTTTCGTCTTCAATAATTAGAATTTTTTTCAACTGGCTACTTTTAAAAGGGGCATTTCGATGGTGAAAACATCTTTTGAGACTCTCTTGTTTATTCCTTTTCCTACAAGGATGGTAAATCGTTCATCCAGGTTCTCTAAACCGATCTTCGTTGATTCCTGTACCTTCTTCTTCGGTTGCAATCGGTTAGATATCACAAGGGATTCACCTTGAGTGGAGATATCTACCCACATGGGTTTGCGATCTGATATTTCATTGTGTTTCACAACATTTTCAAAGGCTATAAAAATCGAAATGGGAGGGATTAAATAATTCTTTGAGATCAGTTTTCGATTGACCGTTAGGTTATTTTGAAAACGTATTTTCAATAAAGAAATGTATTTATCCAGGAAGTCGATTTCATCAGATAACCATACCATTTGCTGGTCCTTGCTTGTTAGAATATATCGGTAGATCTCTGCAAGACTATCAGTAAAATCCCGGGCAGCCTCGGGATTTTTTTCGATAAGGTAGGACAGGCTATTAAGTGAGTTGAACATGAAGTGAGGGTCAATCTGGTTTTTTAAAGCTTCAAGTTCTGCACTTGCTTTTGCTCTTTCCAGCTTCTCTTTATTTAATAGATCGAGTTGACGTTGCTTGATCAGAAATACGGTCTCATAGGAATGACTAATAAATATGACACATACTATACAGATAGCTCCAGTGATCTTTATTACTGCCCAGTTGACAGAAGGCGTCATTACAAGATACCACCCCCCTACAAACAAGATCACTACAAATGAGGTGAGTATGACATTGGCGGAAAGCAGTCCTATGATTTTTTGGAAAGGATCCAGGAACCAGTTATATCTCTTTTCTACATAGAACAATACAATACGATTTGATTGCCAGATGGCGAAAGCGGTGATGGCGAAATACAGGTAGATCAATATGAGCTGCCACCAGGAATAAAGGCTGTTGTCGACTATTCCTGCCGCATTTGGAATCACAACTCCGAAAAAGAGAGATCCAAAAAGTCGAACCATTTGATCCTTTATGATCAGGTCGTCAGCACTTGAGGGCGAATATTTTCCGGTTGAGTCTTTCACACTGTCGGTTCGGTATTTCTGAGCTGAAAATGATATTTAAATCTATCAAATTTCAGTTCAAATCAACTCTTAAAGTAATAACCGATGGATATAACAACACTAAACTGGTTGGCTGTAATTGTGGCAGCCTTGTCTACTTTCATGATTGGTGCTCTTTGGTACGGACCCTTTTTTGGCAAGGCCTGGATGACCGAACATGGCTTTACGGAAAAAGATCTAAAAGAAGCTAATATGGCCAAGATATATGGAATTGCCTTTGTTTTAGAATTCATCATGGCTCTAAATCTTGCCATCTTTCTTTCCGATTCATCCGATGTGATTTGGGGAATTACTGCTGGCTTTCTGGCGGGTTTTGGTTGGGTCGCACTGGCTATGGGTGTTAACACTTTATTCTCTAGAGGGACTTTTCGTTTGTGGCTGATAGATGCCTTTTATTTTGTGGTAACTTTCATGCTGATGGGTGCAATCGTAACCGCCTGGAAATGAATATGTAACAAATCGGGGTTGTTACAGCCCCGATTGATTTTAATATTCAAATGGAATTCTGTTGAGCTTCCTAATGGCTTTCAGAATTTCATCAGGTGCCATTCCTGAGGTCTTCATATCCCAATAATTATCACCCAACCAGGCCAATCCCTCATTCAGAGTAACTTCCGGCAAATGGTTATCTCGTAGATAATGTAGTAGTTTCAGCACTTTGAACCCGTCAAACCACTGATAAAACTGGGATTCAAATGCCCCATACGAACGGGTACCTGATCGGATTCTTGCCATTTCGGAATCGAAATCATGGAGTTTCAGGAAATCATTAAGCAAAGGGATATCCAGTGAGTAGTTTCCCTTATAATAACTCAAGATCCCTGCAAGAAACTCACGGATGACCAAGTATGAATCCGGATGATAAAACATCATTGGTTCTCCATCCATCATTTTTCGTATTGCCTTACCTGTTCCGAAGGGTACCCTATCCGATGGTCTAGCTGATGGATAGACAGTGGCTTGATTGATCTCACAAAAAGACGATTGTTTGATTACTTTATGAAGAAAATAAAAGTCTTCGCCTGCCTTGCGAGTGTTCATCCCTCCGGATCGACAATACGCTTCAACAGTTACTGTTATGCAAGATCCCAGGGTTTGACAACTAAAGGGATAACCGATATATCGTAGCGCATCAACATACGCTCTTATAAATAGCTCGTACTCAACTATCCAGTTATTCTCTATTGGATGTTCGTAGAATACTACACCAGCATCACACGAATGTTCTAAATAGGTCTTTCTGATTTCATGGAAGTAGTTTTCACTGCATAGGCAATCCGCATCCAGAGATACAAGAATCCCCTTTTTTTTGAAGCCTCAAACCATCGGACAGCTTCATCCATTCCGTACTTCCTGGCCATCCCCACCCCGGCTTTCTTATTCGGTAACTCTACAACAATACTTCGTAAGTCAAACTTGGATGGAACAGGTAGGGTGGAAAGAGACTTATGCGATTCAATACTCAATTCTCTGATAGTCTCTGTACTGGAATCCGGATAATTGATAACTACAAGTATACTCAGCTGAAAATCTACCGGACACCTGAAGAGCGACTCAATAGTCTCCATAAGGCGAGGTTCATTGTAAGCCGGAATGACAACTATGATATCGGAATCTTTGGGATATTGATTAGTCTCAAAAAGTTTGGGAGCTCCGTACCTGGATAGATATCTGGATTCAGTATTCAAGGTGAAAGCCGTTGTACTGACCAATCATTGTCTTTTATCTCAAACAAAAGTCGGTCATGCAACCGGTTGGGTCTTCCTTGCCAGAATTCAAAGGAGGTAGGGATAATTCTAAATCCTCCCCAGAAATCCGGAAGTGGTACTTTTCCTTCTTTAAACTTTGCTTTCATTTTCTCAAGTTGGGTTTCCAGAAGACTTCTGGAGGTAATGACCTTGCTTTGCTCGCTTACCCATGCACCAAGCTGGCTACCGAAAGGGCGTGTTACAAAGTAGTTAAGAGACTCTGTTTTACTAATTTTTTCAGCCTTCCCCGTTACCATTACTTGCCTTTCCAACGGATACCATGGAAATAGTACACTACAAGCGTTATTTCTTTCAATGTGTGTTGCCTTCCTGCTTTCGTAGTTAGTAAAGAAGACCAACCCCTCATCGTCGAATTTCTTCATTAACACAGTTCTTTGAAAAGGCATGTTTTTTTCATCAACGGTACTGAGCACCATGGCATTCGGCTCGAGAACCTCAGCTTCGACGGCTTCATCAAACCATTTTTTGAATAAGGTGAAAGGTGATGAAGGAACTGAAGTTTCATCAAGTGTTGCTTTCGCGTATTCCTTTCGTAGTTGTGTAATATCCATAGTAATTGTAACACCGATTTTGCTTCAAAGAGTCACAAAATTATTTTATTTGTTGACAATAGAGTAGGTGGGTATGAAATACAGAATTGACCTTAAATGTGAGAGCAGTAAGGAGTGGATAGAGGCAGTAATTGGTGATTTTGATTCTTTTCTTCAAGATCATGCCAATTGCGAACGAAAAGCAAGTGCAATGGCCATGAGTTTTGTAGCCAAATATCCCGATCGATTGGATATTCTTCAGGAGCTAATAGATATTGGTATTGAGGAACTTGAGCATTTCAAAACCGTTTATCAGATCATGGAGGAGCGTGGTGTTGTCTTGCCTGCTCAAATGACTGAGGATCTATACATAAAGGGGCTGATTGACTTTTGTCGATCGGGCCGAGAAGAGCGATTTATGGATCGTTTACTGCTTGCTTCATTGGTAGAAACCCGGGGAGCTGAGCGTTTTCGCATGGTCTATGAAAACATAGACGAGCCACAACTGAAAGATTTCTATCATCAGCTTTGGGCTTCCGAGGCTCGTCATGGTGAAGTTTTTGTTCGAATGGCTTTGAACTATTTTGACGAAGATAGCGTCTATAGCAGGTTGGGGGCAATGACTGATTATGAAGCAGAAGTTCTATCAAATTTGCCCATAAAGGCTGCCTTACATTAGCATGGATTACTTTTCATCAGATAAATGGGTTGAACCGGAAAGAGGAGATTTATTAATTTCTGAACCGTATCTGCCAGATCCCAATTTCGAGAGAACTGTTGTGTTACTCTGTGAACACGATGAAAATGGAACATTTGGTTTTGTCCTAAACAAACGAACACAGTCGCAGTTCAAAGACGTCGTTGAAGATGTTAATCATTTTGATGCTGATCTTTTTGTTGGAGGTCCCGTCCAACAAAATAGCCTTCATTTTATTCATCGGCAACCCAACCAAATCGAAGGAAGTAAGGAAATTTTACCCGGTATGTATTGGGGAGGTGATTTCGATCAGTTGTTAAGTCTCATAGATACCCGACAATTACAGAAAGAAGATTTTAGATTTTTTGTCGGGTATTCCGGATGGGACGAAGGCCAGTTAAAAGAAGAATTAGAAGCAAAATCGTGGATAATCCACAAACAGGCTTCTCCTGAGATGATATTTGACCTGGATGCTGATCAACTTTGGAGTGAAGTTTTGAAGCTGATGGGAGGAAAATTTCGTGTAATTGCAAACTATCCACAAGACCCTAGATTAAACTAGAAGGACGGTTTGATAGCTATGAGTGATATGGAAAATGATAAGCAAAAATCCGACGTTCAGGAAATTGAAAAACCGGAAATGACGGAAAATGTTCAACAAGAGGTTGAATCAGAACAGAAGGTGGAAGATCAAACCGCATTAGACGTTGATGTGCAGGAACCAATTTCTGAGAAAGAGGAACCGGCGGTTAGCGGCCAGGTAACAAAGGAAGAACCTTCCGTAGAGGATCCCAATGGCAAGAAACAGTTCCAGGAAGATTCAGTTGAACCCGAGGGTAATGAAGATGAGGTGATTTCTGTGACGGAAGCTACTCCGTCTACTGGGACGGAAGAAGATTCCAGTGATAACGAGGGGGAGGAACAGGAAGAGCAGGAGGAAATTATCGATTTCCACAAGATGGACAAAAGCCAGATTGTGGCATTCGCCGTAGAACTCAAAGGTGAGACTGATATTCGTAAGATGGATCAGCGGTTAAAAGCTGTCAAAGAACGGTATGATGAACTCTTTGGTGAGGACCGAAATCTTGCGTTGGAAAAATTTCTTGGGGTAGAAGGAAATGCTGAAGAAGATTTTGAATTCAAAGGAGACGGTCAGGATGATTTGTTCGAGGAGTGCTATCGTGAGTTAAGAACCAAGCGAAATCAGTTTTTCAAATCCCTTGAAAAAGAACGAGACGATAATCTAAAAACTAAAACACAGATTCTGGAGGACATTCGGCAGCTGGTTGACGGAGAGGAAACGGATTCGAGTATATCCAAAATCCGTGAGTTACAGGATCAATGGAAGAAAACCGGTCCAGTACCTGGTGCACAAAACAAAACTCTCTGGGCCAATTATAATGCTTTGTTAGACCGCTTTTACGATGCGAGAAGCATCTACTTCGAACTTAAGGACCTTGACAGAAAGAAAAACCTTAAGCTGAAGACGGAGCTATGTGATAAAGCTGAGGAACTCGATAAGTTGGATAAGATCCAGGATGCCGTTAGTCAGTTGAATGAGCTGCATGATGAGTTCAAACATATTGGACCAGTACCCAAGGATGATCAGGAGCCACTGTGGCAACGTTTCAAAACTGCTTCCGACAAGATATACGTAAAAAGACGTGGATTTGTAGATGAATTGAAAAAGGAGCTTCACTCAAATCTGGAGAAGAAAATAGCATTGGTCGAGGAGGTTAGACCATTTATCGAATTCAAATCTGAGAAGATCACGGATTGGAACGCTAAGACGAAAGAGGTTTTGGCTCTCCAGGATAAATGGAACGCCATTGGTGGAATGCCAAGGGACAAAGCCAAGGAAGTGAACAAATCATTCTGGTCAAGCTTCAAACAATACTTTGCAAATAAGAACGCCTTCTACAAGGAACTTGATTCTCATAAAGATGAAAATCTTGTACGAAAGATGGAGCTGGTTGAAAAGGCGGAATCCTTAAAAGAAAGCACAGATTGGAATAAAACATCGGAGGAACTTAAGAAAATCCAAGCGCAATGGAGAGAGATTGGACCCGTTCCTGACGAAAGTAAAAAAGAGGTTTTCAAGCGATTCAAGGACGCCTGTGACCAGTTCTTCAGTAAGAAAAGAGCTGAAGTTGGCAACCAGCATAAGGAATTTGAGGAGAACTATAAGAAAAAGTCTTCCTTGTGCGACAATATGAGTCAGATGCTTTCGGCGGATACTGTGGATCTTGAAAAGATTTATGAAAAGCTTGATGAGTACATGCAAATTGGTTTTGTTCCCAGAAAGGTTCTGAAGAAAATGCATAAACAATTCGATGATTTTGTCGATAGCGTGATGACCTCTGATCTTTTGACAGATGATGATAAGAATGACTTTCAAACCAACCTGCAATTAGCCAAGGCGGCTGCAAGTGGAAGGGGAGATAATCGAGGTAATAGGAAGGAAGGTGCATTGAAAAGAAAGATCACAAACCTGGAAAACGACATCAATACCTACAAGACCAATATTGACTTCTTTGCCGCCTCAAAGAATGCAGACAAGTTAAAGCTGGAATTTGAGGAAAAGATTAATCAGTCTATCAAGGAACTAGATACACTCAAGAAGCAGTTACGAGAGCTTCGTTCCTAATAAAAAAGGCACCTCTTTTTTTGCAATCTAGATCCGTACTTTTAGATTTGCAGTCGCTTTAAAAAAGCAGACCCTCCATAGCTCAGTTGCGGTTCGACGTTTCGACCAGAGCAACGGACTTGTGGGTTTACTCCCTGTGGAGTTTAAAATAAATATTGCCTCCATAGCTCAGTTGGCCAGAGCAGCGCACTTGTAATGCGCGGGTCGTTGGTTCGAATCCGACTGGGGGCTCAGATAACCCTGTCATTTATAATGGCAGGGTTTTTTATTTATGATCTGGATGAGAACCAACTACACAGGAAACAATTGGTTCGAAATCGACCCCGATTGGTCGGGGAAGATTCACGAGGGGTTGTGCGGCATGCCTGGCGGGTATGAGTAATCCGACTGGGGGCTCAGATAACCCTGTCATTTATAATGGCAGGGTTTTTTATTTATGATCTGGATGAGAACCAACGACACAGGAAACAATTGGTTCGAAATCGACCCCGATTGGTCGGGGAAGATTCACGAGGGGTTGTGCGGCATGCCTGGCGGGTATGAGTAATCCGACTGGGGGCTCAGATAACCCTGTCATTTATAATGGCAGGGTTTTTTATTTATGATCTGGATGAGAACCAACGACACAGGAAACAATTGGTTCGAAATCGACCCCGATTGGTCGGGGAGATGATTTATGAGGGGATGCGCGTATGTTTCAAGGTTCAGAGTCCATTTATATATTCAAGGCACTCTTACGTTCTTCCATGGCCTGCTTCAACAACTCCTTGATTTCAGTTCGGTTGGCATCTTCAATCGAATGGATTTTGATATGTCTCAGGCTCTTTCCCGTACCTTCTAATAATCCATCTTCATCTAGTATCGAAGCTCCTTTATAGAATCCAAGGTTAACCCATTTCTTATGTGGAAGAATGTAAGTGTACCCCTCACTCATTTTCTTTGGACCAACTCCAAAAGTTGATGCACGGTCTCCAAGCCTAACTACCTCACAGGCTTTTGGATCTAGTTCTAGAATAATCTCACGTAATCGAATGGCGATAGGCTGTAGCTCTTTTTCAGTTATTTCCAGTAAGTCCTCGAATGATCCAAATTTTGTGTCCGACATGAAATTGATATTTATCTGATTAAAATGGTTTTTCAGTAACTGGTAGTGTGAAATTGATCTTTTTTCAATTTACTGAACACATCTGAAGTCTCATTTCTATTAATGATCTTTTAAGAAATTTCTTTTCCTCGTTTCTAGATTCACTATTAACTCAATTTAGCTTACGAATCAATATGGATGAGGATAGCCTATCGGTTCCGACATTCAAAATTGGACCTTCACCAATTCTTTTGAATTTATATTTCTCATAAAATCGTTTAGCCCGATGATTACGATCTGACACACATAACCAAATCCAGTCCTGACCATGGTCTCTTACTATCTCGAATGATCTTTCAATTAAATTCTTGCCAAGACCTGATCCGAATTCGGATTCAAGTAAGTAGAGTTGTTTAAGTTCCGAGGACTTCAGAGTCGGTCTCAGCGGACATGCGTGGTGGTGAATGACGAGAACCCCTACAGCCTTACCAGTTTTTCGAGCGAAATAGATGTTGTAGTCCGGGTTGGAAAGTACTTCCCTCTGTCGTTTCAGGGTATAGTTTTCGGTACAATACGATTCAATATTTTCCCGTGAGTGCACACCACTGTATGCATGTACAAAACTGGTTTTTAAAAACTCGGCTAAGTGCTCCGCCGAACTCAACTCTACACTTTCCAGGGAGAATTTGACTGAGGACAAGTTTACTATTATCTATTCTATTACCACATTGACTTTATTAGTCCGACCTTCTTGAAGTGCTTCCGTTGCCACTCCTTCTCCATCGTTATTCATGTCTCCTTTACGAGCATCAATGTAATAAATGATGGGCTCGAGTTTTTTGAATTTCACTTTCCCCTTTTCATCAGTCGTAGCGAGCATCACTGGTTCACCTGAACCAAGATAGTCGTCCTTTGATGTAAATATGCTTACAGTAGCTCCCTCAACATAATTACCCAGACCATCGATCACGGTGATTTCAAGATTTGTGGGTAGCAGCGCTTTTTCAGTGGATGCTTCAATTGCAAATATTATTGTAAGTAAAGTCAATGATAGAATTGCCTTTTTCATAGTGTTGATTTTAACTCCAATTTTCTTGTACAAACTCCGAGCCAATTACCTTAAAATCGTAACGGAACCGTACTGGGTGAGTGTACCAAGTTCCGGTTCCTCGATACTGGTGAACTTCATAACATAGGCGAAAGTCCCGGGACCTAAAATATCGTTTCGGTAGGAACCGTTCCAACGAAAAGTCTGATCTTGGGAATAATAGACCAGCTCTCCCCATTTCGAATAGATGAAAATCTCAAAATTATCCACAAATGGATTGGGGATAATAAAGAACTCCTCATTGAAGTTGTTGCCATTCGGACTAAAAGCATTCGGGGCTATGATGAGTGGATCGCAATCAGCTACTCCTGCGATATATGGCTGGACCAAGACGGTGTCTGAACGGGTACAACCGGTTTCCACTTCCCTGATGTTGATATAGTAGGTACCATTATCCAGGGTTTGGAAACTTCGAATAGGTGTAAGTAGATTATTTTCAGTCAATAATGTATCTCCATCCAGGTCGGATACAAAAACATCAACCAGTGATGGTAACTGCGCACCTGTAAGCGATATCTGAACATTTGCATCAATGCCACAATCCGGTAGGTTACTGGCTGAAACATCGAACAAAGCATCATCCTCGATCGTGACCGGATCAAAGGTAGAACACCCTGAAACGAGGTCTTCGACAAATAATTCATAGTTTCCTGTACCTAGTCCATCATAACGCGGTGAGGTTGCAGGACCATCTAAAGATCCACGTCTTGCCAGGCCAATACCTCTGACTGTAAAACTGAAACTACCGGGCGTGGTTATATCAAATTGTATCGAAGCATCCCGCTCTCCACATTCCGATGGAGGATTGGTAATGCTTATGACTCCCGGTGACTGGCCAACCAGGACATTTACAGTATCGGTATTGGTGCAGGCGGCACCAAAAATTGCCTCGTCCAAACTTATGGTAAGTGTATACTGATATTCTCCAGGAATGGAAGTGTTTACTGGAAGGAATCTTGAAGTATCCGTACCCGCAGATAAACCATCTACCTGCCAATCAAAGGAGATACCTGATGCAGTATTTGCATCCAGAAAAACTCCTGGCTCATTCTGACAAAGAATTTGGTCCACTCCTAGATCCAGAAATGGTCGGTTGTTTCCTATACTGGCAATCAGGGTATCACTACTGCAACCCTCATCTGTGATAATGGCTACACCTACATCTAATAGCTCAACACCGGGTAAGAAATTCGCCTCACTAATCTCAACCGTTCTGGTTGTGTCACCGGTTGACCACCAATAATTATAATCGTCTCTGTCCTCCGGCCAAGCCTCCAATGCAACATCACCAATACATAGTATTCCACTATCATCTATGGTGGGGTTACTGGGCACCTGGAAAACATTAACCGTGTCCATGAACACTGTATCGTAGCCACATCTGTTGGTGATATTCAATTCAAAAGGATGTATCCCAAGCGTTGAAAAAGAGTTTAGAACCATTTCACCTACTGCGGTGGGTGCTGCTGCCGTTGAGTCAAATGTCCAGAAGAACTCATCAATGACGGAGGTTCCACTAGCGTTGAACATTGATTCTTGCCCAAAGCAACCGGGATCAAAAACCAGTGCTGGTGGTTGCTCATTATTTGACTGTTGTTGTGAGAAGTTTGGTAGTCCCCGTCGACTAATTCTCCCTGCTAAATCCTGGCCTGAAGTATTTAATGAAGAGGCTTCCCTGTCGGAATTCTGATTATCAACGGTAAACAAAAAACCGCTGCCCTCTACCGCTAGATATATTTGACCATCAGGTCCCGTTTGTAGGGTACCATATCCATTTCCAGTTGGGTAGCCATCGTATTTTGTGGCGGCAATATCTTCATCGGGATTTTCAGAGTCAATACTATCAAGGCTGTACTGTAGCAGTTTGGTATTGGTACTGACGTATATTTTCGATGCATCTGAAGACCACTCGAGACCATAAGTGTTTGTTTCCTCCGTATCGACCAAGCGCGGGGTAGATAGTCGGCCTGAGCTGTCAACGAAATTGAATATTTCCAGGTTCTCTGCTCCAGGTGTTACAGTGGCTAGATAGGAGGTGGTTGGATCGAACTTTATTACACCACTTCCTTGTATCTCCTGTTGCGCAATAACTTCTCCAAGGGGAGTAAAAACATTTGGACCAATCCCGGATTCGTCAACAAAGTAGTTTCTAAAGGAGTTATTTCCATATTCATGAGCCGCCAACCAGGAAGACATATCAAAACTGGAATTAGTTATTCGTTCCGTGGAATTCTGGAATAACGGCAGGTTTCGTAGTAAAACTGCACCTCTTGCTGAATCCTGTTTGATATCCACGATGGAATAACGCATGTCGTATACACCAGTTCCGTATACTTCCTGAGCGGTGAAGATGTAAAACATGGTGTTGTCATCCATGAATGGAAGAATCAATACTCCCTGTGAAGCGGTACTGTCACCACCGATTTGATTGGCTCCCAGGTTGTTAAAAGTAGCACTATCAAAAACGGGCATCACCTGGTGTTCCCTGTTCCAAACGGTGGATCCATTAGTGTAAAACAATAAATCGCCATTGACGTCGGAGATGGTAGCCGCACCTTCAGGAGAGAACATCATATTGGCATCCGTAATGGGTGTGGGTGGTTGCGTATTAAAGTCCAGTCCCGCCCTTTCTCCGAAATACCATTGATTTCCAACGTCAACAGACACATTGTATTCCGATACTTCAATTTCATCATAGGAGCTACATTGACCATCACTGACACTGACCCAATAAATCCCCGTAGTATCAACATTGATCGTTTGATTATTGGATCCAGTACTCCATAAGTATTCAAGTCCTTCTCCGGCATCCAGTTCCAAGATTTCATCCGCACAAATGGTGGTATCCTGGCCAAGGTCTACCATCAGATCGGTTTGGAGAATAATCACAGGTTGTTGAAAAAGATCGATTGTACCGTTCAATTCTACTAATAGGGTAACAAAGAATGTTCCCGGCTGCTCGTAGACATGGATTGGAGCGGAGGAATTGGAGAAGTTACCATCGCCAAAATCCCAGAAGTAATTTGTGGGTACCGGGAAGACATCTGGGAAAAATTTGGTGCCTTCGTTGGCGCAACTATCAAGATATCGAAAAGATATCTTACTGAAAGACTGAACTTCGGCGGGTACAAATGATGGGAATTGTCTGCCATTAAAGTCAGCATCAAACTGATTTGCTTCGTATGACACCAGGAATGCGCTTGAATCAATATTTTCAAATCTCCCTACTAAAAATGGATCCGTAGGACCCGATTGATAGAGGTGATAGAGGTTTCCATCGATGCCTCTTTTGAGTCCGTAACTTCTAAAAATCGGGTTGCTGAAAAACGGTACAGTGGTGCTATCAATAAGGTTGTGCTGGTACACATTGGCTGTGAGTGAATCAGTAGCTCCAAATCTTGAAAAATATAGTTTTGAGCCGTCATTCGACCATTCAACATCAAAAACGGATTCACCACCATTATCATTGAACCCACTATTAAGGATGGATCGGTTAAAGGAAAACAGCCCAGTGGTGTCGTTGAAGTCAAGCAATACAACATTCCTGTTGATATCTTTCGGTGCTACTGCAAGGACCCGGTTAATAGGATCGTAATCGAATTGGGAAGCTTCGGCCCCAGGATACTGAAGCGTAGTATCCAGATTACTAATGCTGCTTCCTCCAATACCAAATTCATTGACGATGGAGGCATGAAAATCGAGTGTATTACGATTTTGTGTAACCAACCAATACGTATTGGGGATGGACGATTCAATGATAATCATGGCTTCCGAAGGATCGACAATACCCGTAGAGTTGTTTACGGAGTTTACTTCCCCCAGAGGTTCATTTGAATTCCCATTCCCAATCGCCGTGAGATCGATTTCCGCATATTGGATCTCATTTACTCCCGATGAGTAGGAATTGGTAAAAAGAAGATAATTATTGTCAGTGCCTGGTAACTTGCAGCTTACAGCGGATTGATTAATCTGTGAATTTCCATTCATTGTTGAGAATCCTGACATTAGCTGATGTGAACCGTCATAGATTCTTACACCATCGGAATATGCCCGCAGATTTCCAGTCTGTTGCTCGCTGATAACAGTGGGTCCGCCGGTACCGAAATCAGCATTCATCCGAGTTTCTTCGTAGGAGAATTCAGCATTTTTGTCAAACTGAATGTTCGCTTCTGAATTCCCAAAGAACCATTGAGTATTGACAAGTCGCTGAGAGTTTGCCTGGAATCCAATACCGACCATAAGAAAAATTCCAGTCCCAAGAAGTAATTTCCTACCTCTCATCCGCCACACCTCTCTGTTTTGACTTTATCAGGTTTGAACCGAAAAAATCTACCATTGACAACTTTACTTCTTTAACTAGCTAAACGAATATTTTTCCTCCAGATTTTACCCGGTGATGTCGGCAAAGGTAAATCACGAAATAAAATGTAAAAATGCCGGCAAACATTTGCGAAGGAATTTATGAAAGAACTGTCTAGAATCCGTATTCCCGTATTATTTTCATGAATGAATAATTTCTAACGATTGTACGTTTAATGTTCAATTAGCCGTTAATTATATAATTTGCCGCAAATTATGGAGGGGTTCATTCAATGCAGATAAGACATTTAGCAGCAATACTCATTGTTATGGGGAGTTGTCTGGTATATGATGTATCTGCCCAAGATCCACAGTTTTCCCAGTATTATGCCTCACCACTTTATCTAAATCCTGCATTAACCGGAGTCAATCAAATTGGTCGGGCAGGGGTGAATTACAGAAATCAATGGCCAGCTCTGGATGCGAATTTCGAAACGTACGCTTTTTTCCTTGACTACAACTTTGAAGACTACAATTCGAGTGGGGGGTTATTGGTTACAACCGATCGTGAAGGACTTGTTGGACTTCGATCTACATCAATCGGTCTCTTGTATGCATATGAAGTTGGACTGAACTATAGGTGGACATTTCGCCCAGGATTACAATTTGGCTACACTATCAGAGATATAAATTTTGACAGGCTCACTTTCGGAGATCAATTTGACAATACGGGCCTGGTTAATCCCGTGACTGCAGAGCCCTTCAACACAGGATTAAATGCACAGTTCTTTGATTTTGCGGCGGGTGGTTTAATCTATAATGAAAGAATCTGGTTTGGAGGGGCTATTCATCACATTAATGAGCCTAACCAATCCATATTAGATGGTGACAGTCCATTGGAACACAAAGTATCTTTTCATGGCGGATATCGAATTTTGTTTGAAGATATCAATCCTTTATATCAGGCTCCTGATGGTCTGGAGAGAAGTATAACTCCTACTTTTAACTATCGGTATCAGGGAGATTATGATCAGCTTGATGTCGGATTTTATGTGACTTTGGAACCTATTCTGGCAGGAGTATGGTACAGAGGTGTACCGGTTAAGACCTTCGGTGGTATTCCTGTAAATGAATCGATTGTCATGATGTTTGGATTAAACATCGGACAGACTACCATGGGTTATAGCTTTGATTACACGATTTCAGATCTTGGTATCGACAGTGGGGGAGCTCACGAGCTTAGTCTTATTTACAAATTTGACCTTAGTGACCCACGTAAACCACCCAAGGAGGTTCGACAATTAAAGTGCCCGGTCCCATATATCTTCTAAAAGTCGAAATTATTGCTGCTTGAATTCTGTTATTTTCGCGTCATTATTGTTGACAGATGGAAGCGAATACTATTTTCTACATTATACTTTTTCTTACAACCTTTGATTTCATTCGTGAACGAGTTCTGGGTTATTTAAACCGGCAGAGCTCTAGTAAGCCGATCCCTAAGGAACTTGATGGAGTTTACGACGACGAAAAATATCGGAAGTCACAAGAATATCAACGAGTTGTTGGGCAATTCGGTAATTTTTCTGCGTCTCTTTCCTTTCTGTTGACTTTTTCTGCAATATTTTTTGGTTGGTTTGGTTGGCTTCAACAACAACTGGATGTTGTTTTACAAAGCAGTATAGTTAGTTCTCTTGCCTTTTTTGGTGTTCTTTTTATTGTTTCGGACTTAATTGGAACTCCATTCTCCATTTATCGAAACTTCGTAATTGAAGAACGTTTTGGATTCAATAAAATGACAGGTAAAACCTATGTGCTTGATAAGATAAAAGGATACGTACTTACAATTGTGATTGGTGGTGGTTTACTAACTGTTTTCTTGACTCTCGTTGAGCGATTAGGTGTTAATTTCTGGTGGTATTTCTGGGCAATCATCGTAGTATTCATCCTTGGTGCCAATATGTTTTACACCACGTTAATTCTCCCACTTTTCAATAAACTAACACCTATGCCTGCGGGAGAATTGAAGGAATCAATCGAATCATTTAGCCGTAAGGTTAATTTTCCTTTGACAAACATATTTGTAATGGACGGCTCGAAGAGGTCGTCCAAAGGGAATGCTTTTTTCAGTGGTTTGGGAAGGAAGAAGAAAGTCGTTCTTTTCGACACATTAATTGAAAAACATACTACGGAAGAGCTTACCGCGGTTTTCGCTCATGAGGTTGGGCACTATAAGAAAAAGCATATCTATCTGTCTACCGTTCTTTCAATCATCCAAATTGGCTTGATGCTATATCTTATGTCCTTGTTGATATTGAATGAACAGGTGAGTGTAGCCCTTGGTGGTAATATGGTATCTGTTCCACTGAATATTCTGGCATTTTCGATTTTGTTTTCACCGGTGTCTCACGCATTGAGCATCGGAATGAATATAATTAGCAGGAAAAATGAGTATGAAGCTGATGAGTACGCGGTGAAGAATTACCAGGCTGAACCTCTGATTGAAGGATTGAAGAAATTGAGCAGTGATCAACTATCAAATCTTACACCACATCCACTTTTCGTTTTTTTTAATTATTCCCATCCGCCATTGCTACAGCGTGTCAGGGCGATGAAGCGTGTACAACTGACTAATCCATAAAGTCAATCTCGGCGCGGAAAGGAAAATTCATCAGGTAGGCATGAGCTTCATCAACGGTGAAATCCTTATGAATAATGCGATGAAGGGTTTGGGTTATAGGAACTCGGAATCCCAGTGATTCAGCCAGTTGGAAAATGAGATCAATGGTTTTCACACCTTCTGCAATTTCATCCATAGACTCCATGATCTCCTCAATGCTTTCTCCTTTTGCCAAGCGTTGGCCAACAGTGTAATTGCGGCTATCAGGACTACTACAAGTGGCAATGAGGTCTCCGACGCCTGCTAATCCCAAGAAGGCTCTGGCATTACCTCCGAGAGCCTTTCCGATGAAAACCATTTCGACCAGTCCTCGGCTAATGAATAATGCCTTAGCGTTTTCTCCAAGATCTTTACCAGCGATGGCTCCTGCTCCTAAAGCAATAATATTTTTAAGAATACCACACAGCTCGATACCAATCAGATCGTTACTGCCGTAAATAAGAAAGCGATCATTTTTTAGTAGTTTCTGTCCAATTTGAATCACCTCATCGAACTGGCTGGCTACAACCGAAGCTGCTGGTTTAGACTGAGCCATTTCACGAGAAAGATTGGGTCCTGCAAGGCAACCAACCCTTACCACTGAGCTTTCTTCGGCAATTACTTCGCTCATGGTACGCACCTGATCTCTTGATATGGGGTTTTCGAGGGAAATTTTACGGACACTTTCGTTTAGGTCAAAGCCCTTTGTTCCATGAATAAGGATGTGATATGGCTTCAAAAAGGGACTTAGTTGCTTGATCATATCCCTGAAATTCGCGGAAGGGATTATTGGGAATATGATATCACACTCTTTTCCGATTCTTGAAAGATCGTTGGTAGCCTCAACATTTTCATGAAGCTTCTGTCCTGCACTTAGCCTTGATTTTTCCACCTTGGCAGCTCTCTCGGCAGTCCTTGCATAAAGCAAAATGCTCGGATTGTTCTCAGCTAAAATATTTGATATAGCTGTACCGAAGCTCCCTGCTCCGATAACACCAATTGATTTATTGCTAGATGTATTTTTCGAGCTCATAGCCCTCTAGTCTATTGTGGTAGTAGTACAGGGTCTGCGTGTCATTGATAATGATCTTATCTCCTTTTCTAATTAAAGGTCGTTTTGCATGATACATGCCTACGTTGTCCAATCCTTCCTTGATGGACGCATCAGCCTTGTTTTTTAGGTGTTCGGCCACATCCACCTCGTCTTTTCTATGAAGCTTTAAAATCCGTTTCCGTAACTTTTTAAATTGCTTTTTGAATTTCTCGTAAGGAATCTCGAGATCCTCGTCTGGCAACCTTAATACTGCGTAAAGATCAAGTTTGGGATTGCCTCGCTCTAACATTTTGAATGCTGTGTAGGCAACCAGATGACTGGAGAAAATCCGGTTACGCTTGTGATATTCCTCAATAATTCTTTTAGAGAGGAGTCTTACATAGGTGTGTTCCCGTTGATGATCGACAGTTATTTGTCCATTACTCACAAAGTAGTCCCGGGTGTGAATATAGTTTCCGTTATTATCGAAGCTATGGCCTTCGTCATCAACGTAATTACCCATTATATCCATACCCCGACCTATGGATACTGATATGTTAGAACCTTTTGTGAAGAATTTGAGGAGGAAAGTCGCAATCTTATATGACGTTGAATACTCGTCAGATTCGTCATAGAACCGTTCCTGCCCTGTGCTCTTCAGGTAGTCATTAATCAGGACCGGTGCTTCCAGGGTAAACTGATAATTGATTACCGCGGGCACAACGAAGATTTTCTTCGCCTTTTCTCCTTCTTCCTGGTAAGCGCATCGTTGTGCTTCAATCGTTGCTCCCAGTAATCCGAGTTTAAGATTTTTCTCTAGCTGACCACTTCTTGATCGTGTTCCACCGGGGAAGAACAAACTATGACACCCCCAACGTAAAGCCAGATTGGAATAGGTCTTAAGGGATTCAAGATAAATTGGATTCTTCTTTCTTCGGTCCACTTTATAAGCTCCCAGACTATTCATAAAGTATGCGAAGATCTTGATATTGAATAGGTTTAGTCCTGCTCCGTATATAAACGGAGGAAGACCAAGGAACTGAATAACCCATCCTATAAGGATGGAGTCTAGATTGCTAAAATGGGTGGGAACCATCACCACCGTCCCGATTTTGGCCAATTTTCGAATGTGTTCCGTTTCTCCGACAATGTTAATTTTATCATCGAGATCCAGTTGTCTACTAAATAAAGAGGTGAATCCTTCAACCCTTGCAGCATTCAGTAATCGGGCAAAACCAAATGTGACAAAAGTCTTAGCAAAACGATAAGACGATTTATTGAAGTTTCCGGCTATCTCATTTGCGTACCGATCAGTGATTTTTCTGAGTATCTTCTTTTCATCATCTAAGCGACTTTCCGAAGATTGGGATTCAAGCAGCTCGTGTTGTATTTGGTTCCAAAATGGTTTTTCATCATCTGGATCAACCCGCCAGGGATTGGCTTTCATCCTTAGTTTTTCTTTGTAAACCGTGATTTCAAGCTCTTCCTTAAGAGTACCACTGGAGGTTCTTTCCAGGATGGCATTGAAGGAAGAATCACTCACACTATCGATAAACTCCTTTCTCTTTTTCGATAATCTGACAATAGGCCAATCCTTGGGGCTGGGTACTATTTCACTGTATCTTGGCTTCTTTCGTAACATTCGGAATGCTCGCGAAAGTAAGTTAAGTAATTAATTATCACCAAATAGAATTTGACTAGCGAGGGAATAGTGTTCCTTTAGACACTAAAATGGAAGAACCGCTTACCTTAACGGCGGTGATGTTTGTGCCCGATTTTTCAATATCTACCTCAAGGATACTGGGTCTTCCCATTTCGAAGCCCTGTTCGCTAACATAGGGGCCGGGTAACAAATCATAGTGAGTGATGTAACAACCTAGCGGGCCGTTGGCTGATCCTGTAGCTGGATCTTCAAGAATGCCAGCTTCTGGTGCAAACATACGTCCATGAACATTGGATCCTTCAAGCTCACCTTCAAGAGTGAATGCATAAACGAACGCCTGATTAAACCGCTCCGACAGGCTGTCCCAAAGGTCGAGTCTGAATCGTATATTTCTAATTGATTCGATATTCCTGACCGGTACAATGACATAAGGAACCCCACAACTTACTTTTTGAATGGGAGCTTCGTGCAGGTCAGCTTCTTCCAAACTCAACAGTTTCGCAATTTCCTGCCTCTCCTGAAAAATCTCCAGGAATTCAGGGAGAACCTGGAACATGGTTGCCTTGCTAACTGTGTTATTTTCCACTGCAAGATCCACGCGGATATTCCCGACTTTTTGGTTTAAATTAAGGCTTTGCTTATTGACTATTTCCGGATATAAAAGACTTAATAGATGTGACGTACCTATGGTCGGGTGTCCAGCGGTTGGGAGCTCTCTGGTGGGGGTGAAAATTCTCATATTAAATGAGCCATCCTCCTGCGGTTTCGATACAAAAACCGTTTCCGACAGGTTGAACTCATTTGCAATTTTCTGCATTGTATGATCAGGTATTTCCGGTGATTCAGGAATCACTGCTAATTGATTTCCACCGAATAGTTGTTTAGTAAATACATCCAGTGTGTAGAAGGTTAGTGGGTTCATGAGCATTTGTCTTTCATATTTGATCTTCAAGTTAATTTTAAGTTTTACAAGTTTACCCGTGTGAACATGGTAATATTGCATCTCTTCGCCGTATGACGCTGAAACTCCAAAATATACAGGCTCCTGTTGCAAAGGAAATGACGGAATTTGAAAAGAAGTTTCGTCATTCAATGAGAAGTAGTGTGATGTTGCTGGATAAAATCACCGGTTACATCGTACGACGGAAAGGTAAACAAATGAGACCCTTATTTGTTTTTCTTTCCGCTGGTGTAGTGGGGAAAATTGATGAGCCAACTTATCGCGGGGCCTCCTTGATTGAGCTGTTACACACGGCAACCCTGGTACACGATGACGTTGTTGATGACGCGCATTATCGAAGGGGCTTTTTTTCAGTAAATGCCCTATGGAAAAATAAAATCGCTGTTTTAGTAGGTGACTTCCTTCTCTCGCGTGGCTTGTTGCTTTCTCTTGAAAATAATGACGTTGAGTTGTTGCGTATTGTCTCTAATGCAGTTAGGGAAATGGCTGAAGGAGAGTTGTTGCAAATGGAGAAGGCCAGAAAGCTGGATATTACTGAGGAGGTTTATTATGACGTCATCAGACAGAAAACAGCGAGTTTGATTCGCGCCTGCTGCCAGGTAGGGGCCTCGTCAACCAATGTATCTGAAGATATCGTTACGAAGATGGGTGATTTCGGTATGAATGTTGGAATGGCCTTTCAGATCAAAGATGACCTATTTGATTTTGGTGCGCATGAAATAGGGAAACCTAGAGGTATTGACATTAAGGAGAAGAAAATGACCTTACCCCTGATATACTCTCTGAAAGATGCGTCCAAGGCTGACAAGAAACACATAAAGAATCTCATAAAACACAGTGCGGAAAAGCCAAAGAATGTTGAGGAAGTTATAGACTTTGTCCGTAAATCAGGAGGCATTGAATATGCTACCAGGGTAATGAAAGATTATCATCACAAAGCCATCAACATACTTCAATCATTTCCAGATTCCAAGTATCGTACTTCCCTCCAGCATTTGGTCCAGTTTACCATTGAAAGGACCAAGTAGGCCGGTTATTATTATTTGTTTTTCCAGTCAATCAAAGCCTTCGCATTTGCATATTGAGCAAAAAAGTAGGTGGAGAACTCAAATCCAAAGTATTGGTCCGCATTCTGAATGATATTTGCTGCTTCCTGGTGCCCTGCCAAACCGGCACTGAGTAGCTTCAGTAAAATTGTCCGGTAATCCGCTTCATTGTCATAGCCTTTCCCTTTAAAGCTTTGAAGTTCACTAAGGAAAGCCAGCGCTTGCTCCTCAGAAACAATTGGTTTGGCAACCAGCTCCCTTTTGCTGAGGTTTCGATTACTTAATACTTGTCTACTTATTGGCAATCGTTTTATTTCCCAATTGGGACCTGTAGGTAATTTTTTTAATGATTCAACGACCAAGGATTCATCCCGGATATAGACACTACAAGTTTCGGTGGGTCCATAGTATGCAAGTTGCTTTTGGCCAGAGCAGCTGATTACCTGGAATCCTTGAGCTATTATCTTTTCCTTGGTTTGTCGTTGAAGCATACTGCCGCAGACAACAATTGATCCGCTATTATCTTGGAGATGTATCAGTGGTTTTTCTTTTTCTTTAAGGCAAGCACAAGAAATATCTTCATCCAGGAAATAGGCCGATATCTGATCTTTTAGTACATATCCACCATCTGCATTGTTTTCTAAGTCCAACGGCTCTACGTACCACCATTCCTCTTCACTTTCCGGCCACATATAAAAGGCTTCTCCCTCTTTCAGTCGGAACATAGCTCCAAATCCTGGCCCTTTCCCATTTCGAGCGACCACTTCACCTGAAGGATGGTTGATAATGCCCAGGGGTTGTTGCGCCCACGTGAGTATGGATATGGACGTGAAAAAAAGCAATAGAAATAGTCTGCTCATATAGTCAGGTTTGGAATAACTTCAAATTAAGCAATTCCCATAATTCTTAATAACTCCGAGGCATTTGTGGAAGTGCACTTACCGGACGTAAGCCGATAATCAAATACCAGTTTATTCTCCTTCAGTTGACTATTGAAGCTGAAATCCTTGATATTATCCTCTTTCGAGAATTCATCAGAGAGCTCAAGATCATGGGTAGAAACGAAACCATGAGCACTAGTCTTCAAAAGTCTATTGATTATTCCCTTAGCCCCGGCATGTCTGTCTTTCGAATTAGTGCCCTTAAGGATTTCATCCAAAAAGAAAAGAACGTTTTCTTGTTCCTCGATCTTTTCGAATAGTCTTTTGATTCTTTTCAATTCAGCGTAAAAAGATGAGGTATGTTCCTTCAGGTTATCCTCTGTTCGCATTCCACAAAAGAGATCATATTTGGAACAGGTGAATTCATCGGCAGCAACAGGCAAACCTTGCCAGGCCATCAATACGTTTATTCCGATTGTTCGCAAAAAAGTACTTTTCCCTGACATATTTGAGCCGGTAATGAGTACGATTTTCTGATCAACGAAGCTAAAGTCATTCCCTACAACCTCGGAACCTTTAATTAATGGATGTCTTACATTTTTCGCAACAAGTATGGATTCCTTATCGGTCAAAGTGGGAAAGGAGTAATCCTGATGGGCAAAATGATAGATGGCAAAGCTGTTTAATACTTCCATTTGATGAACCAGGTCCATCCATTCACTCAGTCGGTCATAATTTCTGGAAAGCCAATTTTGGATGGAGATCGAAGTATAGACATCCAGAAGTAGGAAAATATTTAGTAACCAATACATCATATTTGATCGGTTATCATAGGCGTATATAAGTCTTTTGATTTTAACTAACTCTGCTATGGCCTGCCCCTCCGCTCCCTGTTTCAAACGATCCAACAGTTTTGAATTACCGGCAGACAATCCTGAAATAGCCTGAAAAGCAGGAAGGTATTGCATGGAAAGCTTCTCAACGAGATGATTGTATTTTGACAAGGAATGCAGGCTCTTCTGAAAAAATGATAAGAAGACACCATTTATTAATAGGGCAATCCACAAAAAACCTATAGGAAGCACTTCAAAAACCCAGAGCATGGATAGTGCTACCGAAGAACCAGAAAGGAGGATTGTTGGAAATAACACGAATTTTCCGGGTTTAGCAGGCGGTTCCTTGTCGAATGATTTCGTTTGTTTGTCTTCGTCTTTTTTAATTCCTGCTTCAAATTCCTGAATCCACTTGATTTGGTCACCCAGTTGCCTGATTGCAACTTGTCTTTCAGTTGCCTCAGTAATTGAAAGGATTTTCTTAAGTGAATTGGCCAGGGCATCTTTTGAAGCTTTGATTCTACATCGGCTAATGGTTTCGAATAGAGAACCCGCCCCAAAAACATCCAGATCATAGGTAAACGCATGGGACCGCTCAATGTAAGAGCTGCCGTCTTCTGCATGCGGTTGATCTCCTTTTAACCTGGCAATCTCATCTCGATTTATAATCGAAAGCTCTCTCTTAAGGAGCGCCTTCTTCTTCCATTTTTGGTGTTGTGAAACAAGAACCATGAATCCTACAAGCCCAAGGAAGAAAGAAAAAGCTACAGTAGCCTGTATGTAAAATGTTGACTGGTAAAGAAGGTAGATCCAGAGGATGAAAAAGATTGCCCTTAACCAGGAATACAGCTTTACTTTTCTCTCGTATTGATCTTCCAATAGGAGGGATTCCTCCAGTTGTAACTTGAAAAAATTTGAGGGGGACATTAAAAAACAGAAAGTATTTATTAAGTAACTTGATCCGAGAGATTTCGGAGGTCAAACTTAGACCTTAAATGTTATTTCACGTAAATAAAGGCAAGGCTGTTCAAGAAATATGGGAGAATTACTGGACCGACAATATCAATTCTTTCAAAAGAATAAGGAGGTACTCGATCAAAAATATCCGGGGCAGTATATTGTCATACACGGAGAGAAGGTAGTTGAATCATTTGGCTCGGAGCGAGATGCCTACATCTACTGCGTACAGCACTTCAAAATTGGTACGTTTTTCATTCAATATATCGAGAAGGAGTAACTCGTTTAGAGACTAATTGTTAAGGTTCAATCAAGACAATTGGGAAGTCCTGACCTCTTGAAAAGGTATTTGGATATTGGGGTGAACCCTTATATTGTATACTCATCTCCGGCACCTGGTCGTCAAGGAATGATTTCAACTCGTAAATAGTGACTTTGCCATCTTTTGGAGCTCCATCGGCGGCACCATTTATTCCTTCAAGTAATACATATGTAAACAACCCATGACCCAATTGATCGAACTCCGTGGCGTATTGATCACTACCAGCAGCTGCCAATACGTGAATTCCGGAACTACGTGATAGTTGGGCGATGGCTTTTTCTTCCGGTACACCTCTCTGTGCCAGAACTTCTACCGACCCTCCTGATTGACAAGCATCCATAATTATAACCTGTTTCAAGGCTTTTATTTCTTTCATGGCTTCTTGAAGAACAGATGCCTCAACACCGTATTGATCCAAAACCTGATCGTCGTATAAGCGATTTGCCTCTGACGAAACAAGGTAGAATTTATTATCAATCATACTTCCATGTCCTGCATAATAGAAGATAAAAACATCATTAATGGCTATCTCTTCCCGGAGCTTTGAAAGCTTCAAGAGGATACCATCTTTAGTTGCCTCGGTGTCAAAAAGTTGGTGTAATACCACATTTTGATGGATGGCCTCACTTTTGGATTTCATCTTACTTGCAAATGAGCTTGCATCAGGTCTGGCGTAGTTAAGGTTAAGTGCCTGATTTGAGTATTCATTTATTCCTACAGCCAGTATATGACAGGTGCTGGCAGGTTCCTTACTGTTGGAATATAAAGTGACCTCCGGGCTGCTCGATACCAGACTAGTTTTTGAGGAAGCCGTTGCTGAGAACCGGTTAATCCCTGATATCAATTGGAAATCAATAGAATAGACCTTTTCCTTTGCTTCAGAACGCACGCTCTGGGCCCTTTCCTGAAAAGCTACCCGCTTTCCGTTATGATAGAGGCGAATGTTTTCGATACCTCCACCAGCATCCTGAATCTTTAGGAAAAGCGTGGCAGTATTTCCTTTTACGGGTAGCGCATTAAGCTTTAGAACTGGAGGTGGAGCGTCGTCAACGGCTTGTCCAAGGGAGGGTCCTTTTCTTTGTTTTTTAAACAATTGTTCTACCAATCCGGGCTGATAGTATCGGTCCATAACCTGTGACGCCCCTATGACTTCCATTCCCCGAACAAAATGAATATTGGAAATCGCCGCATCCGTCCCATCAAAGTATCCTTCTGGTGTTTTTACCATCCAATCGTTTTTGCCGATCTGTATATGTTCGTATAATTCAGATCGTGTGCTTATATCCCAAAGCCTGGTTACACCATCTACGTCTGTGGTCATCAAGATTTTTCCGTCAACTTCTAACCCTGTGATCTCAGCCTGATGACCATCTAATGATTGAACTAGCTTCCCTTTGGCATCCCAGAAGTGAATACTACGGTCAGATCCAGCAGTCACAATTTCATTGCCAACCCAACTGGCGCCGAAAACAGGATAGGAGGTTTGGATACGGTCAGTTATGAGCCCACTATTCCAATCCCATGTTATTATTTGACCATCCCAACTGGAAGTGAGAATTTGATCTTCTCGGATCTGGATGGAAGTGACGGGTTCTGTGTGGCCTACAAGCTCCCGAACAAATCGTCCCGTTTTGATTTCCATCAGACGTAAAGTTTTATCCAGAAGACCAGTAACCAGATAGGAATCGTTCGAGCTGAAGGCCAGTGTATAGGCAGATGCCCCTTCCTTATAAAATGAGTTAATTTTTTCCCATGTTCTTGTATTCCAGATGCTGATGACACCATCCCAGCTACCTGCGGCCAGTAGTTTACCGTTATTGCTCAAAGCCAGGTCAAAAATTGGTTCTCTATGTCCTTTGATTGACTTGATTACCTTTCCTGTGGTTTCGTCCCATACAATCAGTCGACCGTCCCCTCCTCCGCTTACAATCGTATTATCGTTAACTCTTTCGAAGGAAATAATACCTTGCTCATGCCCGATATATTCCATATCGATGCTCGCAGATTGTACGTTCCATTTCCGAGCTTTGAATCCTGTTTTACCAACAAATAATCCTCCATGATCAAACATTCGTGCGGGTTTATATTTGATCCATTTAGCAATAAATCGCTCCCAATACTGTCCAATATCATAATCCAGGCCCGTGTAAGTGGAGTTAAGTATGCCTTCAAAACGACGTATTGACTTCCCTTCAAGATCGATTAGCAATACGATTTTTTCCAAGGCTATGGCAACCCATGGTTCTGTCGGGTGGAAGATAGCGTCTTCAATCTCACCTTCGAAACCTTTACCAAGTAATAATTGATTGTTTTTATCAAATACAAATAGCGAATCCTGAGTTGCGACTAGAAAATAATCGTCTGAAGAGTGGAAGTCCACGGCTCTACTGTCATCAAAGTCTTCACCGAAAGAGAAGAGCAACTCACCTGTTTCAATGCTAAATTTTTCAAGGGAATGATTATTCGAGACCTTGAGAAGGGACCGACTATCTGGACTAAAGGCCGTGAGGGTTCCGCAACCACCACAATAGCCTTCTTCAGGCGTGAACTGTGCAATCTCTGTCCAATCGGAAGTCTTAAAAATTCGCGCAGTCCGTTGATCCTCTCCGATAGAGAGGTATTTACTGTCGGGGCTAAAACGTACTTGAACACCATATCCCGTTCCTCGATCAGTATTCACACGAATTCTTTTTAGAATTTCCATTCTTTCCGTCTCGAAGATGTCGACTGAGTCTTCATAACTGCCTATAGCAAGATATTTCCCATCAGGGCTCCAGGTGATCGAGGTCAGGAATCGCTCCTTTTCTGTTGGAACTTTCAGAAGTTTTCCGGAGGATAGCTCCCATACTCTGGCAGATCCGTCTGCACTGCTAGTTGCTAACTGATTTTTATAGATAGCTAATCCATTTACGGTATGCTCATGTCCGAGATAACTTCTCATTTCCTTTCCTGTCTGAACATCCCATAAGCGGGCAGATTTGTCTCTACTTGCGGTGAGCAGGAATTGTCCATCTTCAGTGAACTGAACAGCCTTAACAACTTCACCGTGTCCTTTTTGAATCACAGCATTAAAGTCTTGACTTCGAGATTGGAATAGGAGTAGTGAGAGGAATATGCTTAGTGTATGGCGAAGCATAGGGTAAAGATAAGAGACTGTATCAAGTCTTTTAGCACAATTGCCGTATAGAACTTAATCCGATCTCCTTTCTTAAAGTATGGATGAATAATTGCAGAAAGTATAATTATTCGCCCTTGCAATCAATTGAATAATTTCTTTCAGAAGGACGAAAAACGAATGTTTGATCTTCACTACTCGAAAAATGAAGTAAACCTTCAATTACTTCATATTTATAAATTGTAGAGTATTCGATCTCTTCACCAGACCCATAAAAATCATATTGAAACCAAAAAATGTCCTCCTCATCTACCTTGATTTCTATGTTCCATTTAACTCCATCTATAGATGTTTCACCCAATTTCCATCCTTCACATGACGATAAAATCCCGTCATTATTAGAGAAATGTATAAAAGGTTCATTTGTATATGGTTTTGAGAATTTTATATCTGGATGGTCACCATAAATATTTTCAGTAGCTGTCCAGATCGTCCCTTCGTACTTTGGTAAAAACTGACAAAACTTTAATCCCCAACCCCCACTACAATACACTGCCAACGGGTCAAGGCCACCATATTCTCTTCCACCTCTATCTACCGCCACTTTGTCCCAAGACTCATTGTACTTTACGTCGTCATCCAAACAAGAAAACATGGCAAAGAATAAGAGTGATAGGAGTAATTTTTTCATTACGAATTAGTGTTCAACTAGTAAATCTACAAACAAACCAATCAATAGATACCGGGAATTGCTTCTTCAATAAGTCATTCTTCTTGGGCTATGCCACTTGATATGCTAATACTACATCAATCTGGTTTCGCTGAACTTACCCAGCTTCTTTTTTGAACAGATGAGTAATTGAAGTAAGTACAATTATTTCGCCTTTGTCAACAATCAATTGTGTAATTGCTTTCTGAAGGATGGAAAATGAAGGTTTGATCTTCACCAATTGAAAAATGAAGTAAACCATCAATCACTTCATATTTATACATTGTGGAGTATTGAATTTCTTCACTTAACCCATAGTAATCATATTGAACCCATAAAACGTCCACCTCATCTTTCTTGAGTTCAATATCCCATTTTTCCCCATCGCTATATGTTTCACCCAATTTCCATCTCTCGCAGGATGAAGGAATATCATCAATACTGAAGTAGGTTATAAAAAACTCGCTGCCTGTAAAGTTGGAAAATTCTATATCTGAATAGTCGCTATTATAGTTTTCTTTATCTGTCCAGATCGTCCCTTCATATTTATTTAGAAATCGACACTGCTTTCTTGCCCAACCTCGGCCACAACGGATAGTATTCGGATTACGACCTTGATATTCTCTTCCATGTGCATCTACTGCAACCTTCTGCCAAGACTCATGATACTTTACGTCGTCATCCAAACATGAAAACAGGGAAAAGAATAGGAGTGGTAGGAGTAATTTTTTCATTACGAACTGGTATTCCACAAGCTAACCTGGCAGCAAGCTAATCAATAGATTTATTTAGGTGTTTCTTCAGTTAGTCTTTTCCTATGCCTGATACTGATCGGCATATATCAAAATATAGTGTTTTATGATAAACCATATCAGACTATTTATTTGATTTTAAGAACTTCAATTTGTGTTAGAGAACCTTTAAATCCAGGGTCTACAGAAGCTCAGACTCCTGATTTTCTAATTATCCCCACTTTCTCCCACGATTTTGAAATAAATCGATATTTTCTTTAAAAAATTCCTAAAGTAGTGATTGGCATATAACTAGCTCATTCCGGTTCACTTACGTATTCTTCCTTTTAGTAATCTAAAAGCCCTTTTTAATCCGTTCTAGGTGTTTTTCAGAATAAAAGTGTCATAAAGTGGGGGAAAGTGGTTGCAAATGTGATCTGTTTCCTTACATTTGCTATGGTGGTTTATATTTTTCAAAGCTCTTATGGCTTTTTTTACAAGCGAATATGAGTGTAAGTTGGATGCCAAGGGGAGGATGGTTTTACCTGCAAAGATTAAGACCAACCTACCCGAGGTCTCCACTAATGAGTTGGTTCTCAGGAAAGGTTTTGAGTCCAATCTAATCTTGTATCCCATGCTGGAATACAAGAAAATCCACCATAAGATATCGGCGCTAAGTGAGTTTAATCCCGAACAACGGAGACTCAAAAGAATATTTTTCAGGAGCATCGCTCAGGTAGAGTTGGATAGTGCAGGTCGGATTAATGTACCCAAGCAAATGCTCGCTCATGCCAAAATTGAGAAAGAAGCCATTCTGATTGGTATGGGCAACTACATTGAAATATGGAATCCGGAAGTATTCGATGAAAGCCTTGGAGGGGATGGAAATGAGTTCTCGGATTTAGCCCAAAAGTACCTCGACGAATAACGATCGGCTATGTCATATCATACGCCGGTATTACTAAAGGAGAGTGTCGATGGGTTAGACATTCGACCGGATGGAGTGTATGTGGATGTGACGTTTGGAGGAGGAGGACACTCAAAAGAAATATATAAAAAGCTTTCAGGAGGAAAGCTCATTGCATTTGATCAGGATCCTGATGCGGAGGAAAACACGAAGGATTTTGAGCCAGATGCCAATCGTTCTTTTGTTTTTGTGCCATCTAATTTCAAAGACCTCAAACGGTTCTTGAAATTTCATAAATCAGATTCTGTTGACGGTATTTTGGCTGATTTAGGAGTTTCATCACACCAGTTTGATGTCAGAGATCGAGGGTTTTCAACTCGGATGAAAGGTGCGTTGGATATGAGAATGGATAAGGTTCAGGACCTTACCGCCAGAACAATAATCAACGACTATGATGAATCTGATCTGATTCATCTCTTCAGCTATTATGGCGACATCCGAAATTCCAGAACGTTGGCTTCAACCATAGTCGCACAACGTAATCACCAACCCATCGAAACCACCATTCAACTTCGGCAAATAGCAGAACAAGCAGCTCCAAAGGGTAAAACTGAAAAGTATATGGCGCAGTTGTTCCAGGCCTTGCGAATTGAAGTGAATGACGAAATGAACGCTCTGAAAGACCTGTTGACGCAATCTTCAGAGTGCTTGAAAAAAGATGGCAGGTTGGTAGTAATTAGTTACCACTCCATGGAGGATCGTCTGGTAAAAAGCTTTTTGGCAACAGGCAATTTCAAAGGAAAGCCGGAAAAAGACTTTTACGGCAACCTGATTCGACCAATGGATCCATTAACGAGGAAACCGATCATGCCAACCGATGAAGAAATTAAAAATAACAATCGTGCCCGAAGTGCTCGATTGAGAATTGGTATAAAAAAATAACTATGGCTGTAAATACATACCGACTACCTGGAAAAGAACCGCGAACGCCTGGGTTTTTCTCAGCAGTTGAGCGGTTTCTGCGTATCGATCAGACCGTTGCAGAAGTCATACACGTCAAGTTTCTTCCTCAAATTGTTTTCACAGCCTTCTTATGTCTGGCGTATATCGCGAACAGACACTATGCCGAAAAGAAAGTTCGGGCAATTAATGTCCTTGAGCAGCAGGTAAACGATCTGAGGGCTGATTACACCACTTTGAAGGCGGACTACATGTACGCCAGCAAACAATCCGAGGTTGTTAAAAAAGCAGCAAGTCTTGGTTTGAAAGAATCTCATGTTCCACCGGAGAAGATCATTATCTCGGAATGAATATTCGAACTTCCATATTGCTTCGGGTTCGGGTTGCCTTTCTGTTAGCTATTCTATTTACAGGTGGTATTGTTTATCGTGTAGTTAATGTTCAGTACGTAGAAGGGGAAAGCTGGAGAAAACTGGCTCAAACCATTGGTCTAAAGATCATGAAGACTCCCGCCACACGCGGAAATATATATTCTGATAACGGAAGTCTTCTCGCGACATCGCTGCCTTTCTACCAGGTTGCCTTTGATCCATTTCTTTCAGATGACGGATTGTACAAAACACACATCGACTCACTCTGTTATCTCCTTTCGGACTTCTACAATGACATGTCTGCGGTTGAATACAAACGAAGAATCAACCAGGCCCGTGTTGACGGTCGCCGATACATGATTATCAATAGGAAAGAGATTGGTTATCAGGAAAAGAAATTGATGGAAAGCTGGCCTATTTTCCGGGAAGGCCGAATGAAAGGAGGGATCATATTTGAGAAGGTGGAGCGCCGATTTCTGCCTTTTTCACATCTTGGTTTACGCACCATTGGCTCGGTCAATGCTGAAAACAGGGGTACAGTTGGGCTTGAGTATTCGTTTAATCGGCACCTGGCAGGAAGAGACGGTAAAGCACTTTATCAGAAGATGGCCGGAGGAGGCTGGAAACCCATTTACGACGGCACCGAAATTAGACCTGTTGATGGGTATGATGTTGAAACTACAATCAATATCAATCTGCAGGACATCGCAGAAAGTGCATTATTAAAGGCCTTAATCCGTCACCAGGCGGATTATGGATCAGTTGTTTTGATGGAGGTAGCTTCCGGTGAGATCAAGGCCATGTCCAATCTTAGTCGAAACAGGCAAGGTCATTATTATGAAAGGTACAACTATGCTGTAGGAAATCAGGGCTCAAGAGAGCCAGGTTCAACCTTCAAGCTGGCCAGTATGATTGCCTTGTTTGAAGACAGTAAAACCAATTTGGGTGACTCCGTGGATACTGGTGATGGTGAGCTTGAGTTTTTCGATCAGGTAATGAAAGATCATAAACCTGGTGGTTACGGTGTGTTGTCAGTGCAAGAAGTGTTTGAGAAATCTTCCAACATTGGTGTAGCCAAGTTGATCACTGAACACTTTGGCTCAGACCCTCAGCGATATATTGATTACCTGAATGAACTAGGTCTTTCACAACCTGTAGGTTTTCAGATGGTTGGAGAGGGAAAACCGTATATCAAGCAACCTTCCGATTCAACCTGGAGTGGTACTACTCTGCCCTGGATGTCTCATGGGTACGAGCTGAAAATGACACCGCTACACACCTTGACTTTGTATAACGCCGTAGCGAATGGAGGTAAAATGATTCAACCCATTATCGTGAAATCGATAAAGGATGCCGATCGTCCATTGGAGCGATACGAAACACGGGTACTAAACGATAAGATCTGCTCGAAAACTACACTTAAGAAGCTACAAACACTTCTGGAAGGGGTTGTATCTCATGGTACTGCACAGAACATCAGTAACACCAAGTACAAGGTTGCTGGCAAAACCGGGACGGCGAAAAAAGTCAAGAATGGTCGATACACCAACGAGTACTACACTTCATTTGTGGGTTACTTCCCGGCTGAACAGCCAAAGTATAGTTGCATTGTAGTAATAGACAATCCGAAAGGATATCAAATCTATGGTAGCGATGTTTCCGCCCCTGTATTCAGAGAAATCGCTAATAAGATATATGCCACTGAAATTGAAACACTTGATAATTACCTAACCCAGGAAGGTGATTTCTCCGGAACGTTTCCTGTGATTCGGTCAGGCTACAAAGACGACCTGTCACTAATCTGTAACGAGCTAGGGATATCCAATCATTCTGATGATGAAAATGCTCCCTGGGTCAAAACCAGGGTGGCAGGAAATGCAGTGCTATGGAGCCGTAATCCTGTTCAAAATGGAGCCGTTCCTGACGTCAGGGGAATGACATTGAGAGACGCGCTGTATGTCTTGGAAAATGCCGGGTTGAAGGTTGAGTTTGAAGGCCGAGGTCGAGTTATTGAGCAATCGATGTACCCAGGTAGAAGAGTAGTTGGAGACCATAAAATAAGACTAAAGCTTGGCTAGCCTGAAAGACATATTATACGGTGTGTCGCTCCGATCAATAAATGGTGAGAGAGAGATCCAGATCACTGGAATCGCTTTTGATTCTCGAAAAGTGGTTAACGGCTCGCTTTTCGTTGCCATAAAGGGCTTAACTGTAGATGGACATAAATATATCACTCAAGCGATAGAGTCTGGGGCTAAGGCAATAGTGGCTGAAATACTTCCGGAAAATCGCCAGGAGAGTATTACTTATATCGAAACAGAAAACTCGTCCAAAGCACTAGGAATACTTTCTTCCAACTTTTATGGGCGTCCTTCTGAGAAACTGAAGCTGGTAGGAGTAACCGGTACAAACGGGAAAACTACGACTGTCACCATTCTCTATGAATTATTTCAAAGACTGGGTCATAAGACTGGCTTGATATCAACGGTAGAAAATCGTGTTGGAGACCAGGTTGTCGCCGCACAATACACGACCCCTGACGCATTACAACTAAATGAAATGCTAAGTCAGATGGTTGCAGCAGGCTGTAGCGTAGTTTTCATGGAGGTAAGTTCACATGCTTTGGTTCAAAATAGAGTTCATGGAGTCATTTTTCATGGAGCGATTTTCACAAATATGTCTCATGATCACCTGGATTATCACGGTACAATGGATGAATACATTCGGGCGAAGAAGATTCTTTTTGATGAACTGAAATCCGAAGCCTTTGCCCTGGTAAATACCGATGACAAAAGAGGGCAAGTCATGCTTCAAAATTGTGTGGCTTCCAAACATACTTATGCCATAAAGAGATTAGCTGAATTCAAGTGTAAAATCCTTCACAACACTCTTCAGGGGCTGGAGTTGGATATGGATGGAAGTTCAGTGTGGTTCCGTCTTATTGGTAAGTTCAACGCCTATAACCTGTTAGCTGCTTACGCCACGGGGATACTCCTTGAAGAAAGTAAAGAGGAGGTTTTGACACAACTCTCACAGGTTAATGGAGCAAAAGGACGATTTGACAACGTGCATAATACCCAACAGATAATTGCATTGGTGGATTATGCTCACACTCCTGATGCTTTGGAAAACGTCCTGGGTACTATCAACGACTTACGAACAAAGAATGAGAAGGTAATTACTGTAGTGGGATGTGGAGGAGACAGGGATCGGCAAAAGAGACCTAAAATGGCTGCCATAGCTTCCAAGTTCAGTGACAAAGTCATTTTGACCTCAGATAATCCACGCACGGAAGATCCTGAGAAGATATTAGATGATATGTACGAAGGAGTTCCGAAGAGCCAAACACGGAAAACCATGCGGATCACCAACAGAAAAGAGGCCATTCTAACGGCTTGTAATCTGGCAGAACGTGGTGATATAATTCTGGTGGCTGGAAAAGGTCATGAGAACTATCAGGAGATTAATGGAGTCCGGCATCCGTTTGATGATCGGGAAGTATTAACGGAAATATTAACGGAGAACTGATGCTGTATCATTTATTCGATTTCCTTGATACACAATTTGACCTGGTAGGGGCTGGAGTCTTTCAGTACATCTCCTTTCGAGCTGGTATGGCAGCATTACTCTCCCTGCTTATTACCATGTATTTCGGAAAATACCTGATTAATGCTCTTAGGAACTTTCAAATGGGAGAGACCATCAGGGACCTGGGGCTCGAAGGTCAGATGGCAAAACAGGGAACGCCCACCATGGGTGGTATAATCATCATTGGCGGTATTGTTATTCCCACTTTACTCTTCGCCAGAATTGAGAATATATACATCATCCTTTTGGTGGTATCAGCACTCTGGATGGGTCTTATTGGCTTTATCGATGACTACCTCAAAGTGAAGAAGAAGAACAAGGAAGGGCTTCGAGGTCAGTTCAAAATCGTTGGTCAGGTGGTACTGGGTCTAATTGTTGGCTTGGTAGTTGTCTTTCATCCCGATATCGTGATTCGTGAATTTGGAAATGAATCATACGAAGACATCAAGTCAGCAGCAACAACGATACCGTTCTTCAAGAACAATGAGTTTCAGTATCATTGGTTTCTTCCGGCAAGCCTCGATCAATTCACCTGGATTCTATATGTGGCAATAATCATTTTCATCATTACTGCAGTATCAAATGGAGCTAATATAACTGATGGTATTGACGGTTTGGCGGCCGGTACTTCAGCAATCATAGGTTTGACTTTGGCCATTTTCGCTTATCTATCTGGCAATGCCATTTTCGCTGATTACTTGAATATCATGTTCATTCCTTACAGTGGGGAATTGGTGATATTCTGCAGTGCATTTGTAGGAGCGTGTATTGGTTTCCTCTGGTACAACTCCTATCCGGCACAAGTATTTATGGGCGATACAGGAAGTCTATCTCTAGGGGGGATAATAGCGGTACTGGCCATTGTCATCAGAAAAGAATTACTCATTCCACTACTGTGTGGAATATTCTTAATTGAAAATGTATCCGTGGTTTTGCAGGTTGGTTATTTCAAATATACCAGAAGGCGGTTTGGAGAGGGAAAAAGGATTCTCCTGATGTCACCCCTGCATCATCATTATCAGAAAAAAGGCCTTGCTGAGCCAAAGATTGTAACTCGATTTTGGACAATGGGTATTCTACTAGCAATTCTTACCCTGGCGACACTAAAACTAAGATGACCAAACAATGAATTTGACTCAAATCACTGAAAGAAACAGAAAACTGCAGAAGGCTGCAACCCGAATCAACGAGTTGATGCCCGGAGGTAAGATTGTGATTATGACTTCCGACCTGATGCGATCATTAAGACGAATTGATACCATTTTTCCTAAGCTTTTGGAGGCAAAAACTGAAGTTCGATTTGGAGTAGTCCTCGACAAAATGGAGGAAGAAATGGATGAAGTCATTTATGCGTTGGATCGTTTATCAGAGATCTACAAACAAAGAAAATATCAACCCCTTGGGGATTTTGTCCAGTTCGGATATGATCTAATGAGTATTTACAGCATGGGTTGTGATAAGATAATTTCCCTCAGAGTGAAAGAAGAAGAGCATTGAGTAAGAAAGTAGTCATATTAGGTGCCGGTGAAAGCGGAATCGGAGCGGCAACGCTGGCCTCCTCAGAGAACTACGAAGTTTTTGTGTCTGATTCAGGAGGAATTGGTGATGGCCAAATCAGTATTCTGCGCCAACTGGATGTAGAGTTTGAAGAAAAGCAACATACACTTTCGAAAATCCTTTCTGCTGACATAGTAGTGAAAAGCCCAGGTATTCCCGATACCTCACCAGTAGTCAAGGAGTGTATTAAGTCTGGAATTCCGGTAATTTCTGAAATTGAGTTTGGCTATCAACATCTGCCAAAAGGTTCAAAGGTTATTGCAATAACCGGTACCAATGGCAAGACGACAACGACATTACTTACCCACCATATTCTGAGCGAAGCAGGTATCGATCCAATCCTTGCTGGAAATGTTGGTTTCAGTTTTGCCAAAAAAGTAGCTGAAGGAAAACCGGGAATATACGTAGTAGAGGTTAGCAGCTTTCAACTTGATGGTATCTCTACTTTCCGTCCGGATATTGCAGTGCTTCTAAACATAACTCCGGATCATCTGGATCGGTATGAGCATGATTTCAGTCAGTACGTTTCATCAAAATTTCGTTTGATTGAAAACCTTACACCAAGTCAGAGCTTCCTGTACAATGCAGATGACACAGTGATCATGGATGAAATTGACAAACATGATCTTAAACCGGAGCCCTTTCCTATCTCACTCTATAAATCAGATGGAATGGCTGCTTTTCTTCAGGATACAGAGTTACAGTTTCGAGTCGAGTCAAGCATCGCAATAACAAAGAAGGAAATCGGATTAATTGGGAATCACAACATGATGAACGCAATGTCAGCATCGATCATTGCAATGAAGCTTGGTGTCTCCCTGAACCAAATCAAAGCAGCATTTAAATCATTTAAGAATGCGGATCACAGAATGCAATTAGTAGGTGAGATTAACGAGGTTCTATTCATCAATGATTCAAAAGCAACAAATGTAGATGCGGTTTACTATGCACTGGAAGGATTGGATAATCCCATCATCTGGGTGGCTGGAGGTATTGACAAAGGAAACGACTACCAACAGCTTGTCGGGGATGTGAAAGAGAAGGTGAAACGGATAATATGCATTGGCAAAGATGATCATAACATCCGAACATATTTTGGCGAAATGGTCAAAGTAGAAGAGGCGGAATCCATGCAACAAGTTGTTGACCTTGCTATGAAATGGGCATCACCTGGTGATGTGGTACTTCTTTCTCCGGCATGCGCCAGTTTCGACAGATTTAAGAACTACCAGGATCGGGGAGAAAAATTTGAACAAGCAGTAAAAGATTGGAAGTCATGAATGAATTGAGAGACTTTATATACAAGAACTTAAAAGGGGATCCTGTGATCTGGTTCATTGTCATTTTGCTCTCCTTGTTTGGTATTCTTGTGGTTTATAGCGCCACAGGTAGTCTTTCCTATCAGATGATGAGTGGAAATACGGAGCATTACCTTCTGAAGCATACCGCGCTCGTCATGCTCAGTCTATTTGCTATGTGGATAACCCACCGTATTGATTTTAGATACTATGCAAAGATTTCTCGGTTACTCTTGTGGATATCCGTCCCATTATTGGTGTTTACCTGGAAATTTGGTGTTAGTATCAATGACGCTTCAAGGTGGTTCACTATTCCGGTGATAAACCTGGCCTTCCAGCCATCGGATCTGGCGAAATTAGCTCTGCTGGTCACCCTGGCAAGCATGCTGAGTAAAAGGCAGCATCAAATCAATGATTTTCAGAATTCCATCATTCCCATGTTGCTTTGGATAGGTTTGATATGTGGGTTGATTGCAATGACCAATATTTCATCAGCTGTACTGCTTTTCGCAATATGTATGGTGGTGCTTTTTATTGGCAGGGTTCCAGTAAAGTACTTGGCGATGCTGGTAGTCATAGGAGGTCTTGCCGGGATGACAGCATTATCGATAGGGCAACGAGGTGATACTGCGATTAGTCGTCTTGAAGATTTTGTTCAGAAAGAAACTCCTTTTCAGGCGAAGCAAGCATATATCGCAATAGCAACGGGTGGAGTATTTGGCAAAGGCCCCGGACAAAGTGACCAGAGAAACTACCTCCCTCAGGCATATTCGGATTTTATCTATGCGATAATAATTGAGGAGTATGGTTTAGTGGGTGGATGTATCATTTTGTTGCTCTATCTGGCATTGCTATACAGGGGTATGAAAGCGTCAATGGAGAGTGATCGGGCTTATGGAGGACTGCTATCAGCGGGATTAAGCCTTGCCATTGTGATGCAGGCACTAGTAAATATGGGAGTTGCTGTCGGGTTAGGACCAATTACTGGTTTGCCGCTACCTCTCATTAGTATGGGAGGAACTTCTCAGTTGTTTATGGGTGTGTCGCTGGGTATCATACTGAGTGTAACCAGAGGTGAAATTGATGATGTGCGTGCGCGTTTTACCAATCAATTTAAAGAAGCTGCATAATGTCCAAGAATCCACCATATCGCATCATGATAAGTGGAGGGGGAACTGGAGGACATGTGTTTCCAGCTATTTCTATTGGTCAAGCATTGAAGGAGATTTTAAGTGAAGTAGATATTCTATTTGTTGGGGCAAAGGGAAAAATTGAAATGACGAAAGTTCCCGACGCCGGATTCGATATAGTAGGTATGTGGATCAGTGGATTACAAAGGAGGCTAACTATTTCAAATCTTATATTCCCAATCAAGTTGGTGGTAAGTCTGGTACATGCCTATCGATTGATTACAAAGTTTAAACCCGATGTGGTAGTAGGTGTAGGTGGATATGCCTCGGGCCCTCTTCTGTACGTAGCATCTATTCGGAAAATACCAACACTAATTCAGGAACAAAATTCATATGCTGGGCTTACAAATAAGCTATTGGCATCCAATGTCAATACGGTTTGCGTCGCCCATGAAGGTATGGAAACCTATTTTCCTAAAGAGAAAATTATAGTCACCGGCAATCCCGTTCGATCCAATCTTGAATTGCCTGAATCACAAAAAGATCAAGCCTTTGACTTCTTCAAATTGGATAAAGGCCGACCGACTCTTCTTGTCATAGGAGGAAGTCTTGGTGCGCGAACGATCAATGAAAGTATATCCAAAGGAATTGATCAAATACTGGAACAAGGTGTTCAACTAATATGGCAGACAGGTAAGTTCTATTTCGATGATTTGAAAGATCGTCACGGACATCAATTAGAAGCTGGAGTCTATATGTCCGATTTTATTAATCAGATGAAATATGCCTACGGTATAGCTGATGTGGTGATCAGTCGAGCAGGCGCGCTTTCAATTGCTGAGTTGATGGTAACTGGGAAAGCATCCATTCTCGTCCCAAGTCCGAATGTGGCTGAGGACCATCAAACTAAGAATGCAAAAGCACTTGAAGAAAGGGAGGCAGCGGTAACGATTCGTGATTCATCTGCCGAACAGGAATTAGTGAATAAAGCTTTACAGCTTTTACAAGATAAAGTACTTCAGGAATCATTAAAGGAGAATATCTCCGCAATGGCTAAACCAGATGCGGCCAGGACAATCGCCAATAAAGTAATTGAACTCATCGCATGAAATTGACCGATATACATAGTGTCTATTTCATAGGTATCGGAGGCATTGGTATGTCCGCTCTTGCCAGGTGGTTCAAAATGCGGGGAATGAACGTCGCTGGATACGATCGGGTGGAGACGGAATTATGTAAGACATTGGTTTCTGAAGGTATTGACATCCACTACGAGGATTCTATAGCGAGCATTCCTAAATGGGCTCATGATAAAACTTCTCTTATTGTCTACACACCGGCGATACCCGCTGAACATACTGAATTGACTTTTTTTCGTACCAACGACTTTGAGTTACTTAAAAGGTCTGAAGTACTTGGTATCATTTCCAGGGGTCATGAAACGGTTGCTGTCGCCGGAACCCATGGAAAGACAACAACCAGTTCCATGATCGCACACCTGCTTAATGGCAGCGAGTTGGGTTGTTCTGCATTTGTTGGGGGAATAATGACTAACTACGACTCGAATCTTATTGTCGGAAATGAGAACAGCCCGGTTGTTGCTGAAGCGGATGAATTTGACCGTTCTTTTTTAAGACTATTTCCCGACCTATCAGTGGTCACTTCATTAGATCCTGATCATTTAGATATCTATAAGGATCCAAAGAACATGTTTGGAGCATATGTAGAGTTTATGCACCAAACTGATTCCAAGGGAGAAATTCTTTTGGAAAACGAAGTAGCTACGAAAGTCAATGATATACTGGAGAGAAGCTATCAAACCTATGGTATTCGTGACGGTGAATTCTACAGTGATAATTTGCGTCCACAAGATGGATACACAGTGTTCGACTACTATGGGAGTTCGGAGATAAAAGGAATAAGGTTGGCACTGCCCGGTGAGCATAACGTGAAAAATGCAACGGCTGCGATAACAGCTGCATTGAAAATGGGCATGTCTGATCAACAGGTCTTCGATCAAATGAACAGCTATTCCGGTGTGAAGAGGAGGTTTGAATACGTCATAAAGGATCAGAACCTGGTTTACATTGATGATTATGCACATCATCCGTCCGAGATTCGCGCTCTCCTGGAGGCCGTTAAAACTTTATATCCGGGCAAGAAGATCACCACTGTGTTTCAACCGCATTTGTACTCCAGAACCAGGGATTTCTTTCAGGGTTTTGGTGAGAGTTTGAGTCTCAGTAGCGAAGTGATGTTACTTGATATCTACCCGGCCAGGGAGTTGCCAATAGAAGGAGTGACATCCGAAATTATTTTCAAAGAGATAGGACACAATAGAAAATCATTGCATGTATTGAAGGACTTCCCAGAAGCTTTGGCTAATAAGGAAATAGAGGTTTTACTCACAGTTGGAGCCGGCAACATCGATACGTTGGTTCCTGTAATTAAGAATTCATTAGGCAAGAAGCTGAGTGTATGAGACAAAGAATCAAAAACATATTGACAGGATTTATATGCAGTTCTTTGGTTATCGTTTTGATCATTTTTTCCGGATCAAGGCAGAAGAATCGTCCAGTAGCAGACCTTAAGATTGCGATCAACGATGATCAGGAAAATTATTTCATAGACCAGATCGAGGTTGCCTCATTAATCAATGCGGAGAATACCGATTACGTACTTGGACTGGATATCAGAAACCTGGATTTAAAGGAGCTTGAAGCTAGAGTTGAAAAAAATGCTTTTGTTAAAGATGCCGAGGTTTATCATGATATTAAGGGCATTCTGAAAGTCCACCTTATACAAGCAAGACCAGTCGCCAGAATTCTTGACAACAATGGTGACCGGTACATTGACGAAGAGGGTTACTTACTCCCTTTGAATACAAAACATACGGCTAGGGTTCCATTAATTGAGTTTGAAAAATCACCTGAGTGGGAAGGAAGTATAACAGAGAATCAGTTTGGATCTGACCTTCTCAACTTTCTGAATAGCATAGATCAGGATGCATTTTGGAATGCACAAGTGGCCCATATCATGGTCAATGAGCAAAATGAATTAAACATGCTTACACAGGTAGGTAAGCAGGAGGTTGTATTCGGTAACCTGAAAAGCATAGAAAGCAAATTGAAGAATTTGGAAATATTCTACCGAGAGGTATTACCTGCGAAAGGTTGGAATACCTACTCTGTGGTGAATGTAAAGTTTGAAAATCAAATAGTCTGTAAATAAAACCTGTAAGTAAAATGCAAGAGGACAAAATCATCGTTGGGCTCGATATCGGAACGACGAAGATCTGTGCCATCGTGGGAAGGAAAAATGAGTTCGGGAAACTCGAGATCCTTGGAATGGGTAAAGCCATTTCCGATGGAGTGATCAGAGGTATCGTGACCAACATCGACAAAACGGTTCATGCCATTGAAAAGGCCATCAAAGAGGCCAGTGACAACTCAGGAATTGAAATCCGGGTTGTAAATGTCGGAATCGCTGGACAGCACATAAAGAGTTCTGTTCATCACGGTTCTATCACCAGAGATTCGAATGATGAAATAACGGTTGAAGATGTAAATCGACTGGCTAACGACATGTATCGGATTGTCATCCCTCCTGGTAGTGAGATTATTCATGTGATGCCCCAGGATTACATCGTGGATTACGAGGATGGAATAAAGGATCCAGTTGGTATGTCTGGGGTGAAACTTGAAGCTGATTTTCACATAATAACAGCTCAGACCAATGCGATCAATAATATCAATAAATGCGTTCGAAGGGCTGGTTTGGAAATCGAAAACCTGATACTTGAACCATTAGCTTCGAGCCTTTCGGTTCTCAGTGATGAGGAGAAGGAAGCTGGGGTTTGCTTGGTAGACATTGGTGGGGGTACCACTGACATAGCTGTATTCTATGATAATATCATACGACATACAGCGGTCATTCCTTTTGGTGGTAACATCATTACCGCAGATATTAAGCAAGGGTGCATGGTTATGGAACAGCAGGCGGAACAATTGAAAACCAAGTTCGGCCGCGCCATTGCAGAGGAAGCCAACCCGAATGAGATAGTTTCTATACCGGGATTAAGAAACCGTCCACCAAAGGAAATATCCGTAAAAAACCTTGCCCACATAATTGAGGCACGGATGGAGGAAATCATTGAGATGGTTCATACGGAAGTTATTTCTTCTGGATTCCACAAGAAGTTGGCAGCTGGTATAGTAGTGACCGGTGGTGGTTCACAACTCGCCAACCTGAGACAACTTTTCGAGTACATGACAGGTCTTGATACACGCATAGGATATCCTAATGAGCACCTAGGCAAGAGCAAGGTTGAATCTGCAAAAAGCCCGATGTATGCTACTTCTGTGGGTCTGGTGCTATCCGGATTCAAGGCGCTTGACATTCGGGATGCTCAGTATGCTGAGCGAGGTTTGTCTCCAGCTAAAACGCTACGTGACAAGCAGGGAACAAAATTTTTCAAGAACATTTTAGAGAAAACTAAAGGACTGTTAATCGATGATATCGATGAGAAGCAGGACTTCTAAATAAAAATATTATGGCTGAAAATACATACGCATTCGATCTACCCACCCATCACAAATCCATCATCAAGGTAATTGGTGTTGGGGGTGGAGGAAGTAACGCTGTCAATCACATGTTTGGCTTAGGTATCAGAGACGTAGATTTTGTCGTTGCCAATACGGATTTGCAAGCATTAGAAAGTAGCCCAGTGCCAAACAAACTACAGGTGGGAGTGAATCTCACCAGTGGTCTTGGTGCAGGAGCGAATCCTGAAAAGGGTCGTAATGCTGCTATTGAGAGCAAGGAGGATATCAAGGAGATGCTGGCAGAGGACACAAAAATGGTGTTCATAACCGCCGGTATGGGTGGTGGTACCGGTACGGGGGGAGCGCCGGTTATAGCCCAGGTTGCAAAAGAGATGGACATCCTGACTGTGGGAATTGTAACTGCTCCATTTGGATTTGAAGGAAGAAAGAAAAGGGAGCAAGCCGAAGAAGGTATTAAGCTACTTAAGGAGAATTGTGATACAGTTATTGTCATCTCTAATGATAAGATCAAAGATATCTTTGGCAACCTTCCTATCCGCGAGGCTTTTGCTCAAGCCGATAATGTCCTAACAACAGCGGCAAAGGGAATAGCAGAAATCATTACTGTTCCGGGGTATGTTAACGTGGATTTTGAGGATGTAAAAACGGTCATGTTAAATGCGGGAGCTGCAGTAATGGGATCTTCAACTACCTCTGGTGAAAATAGGGCGACAAGGGCTGCTGAAGCGGCACTGAATTCACCTCTGCTTAACAACCAAAACATACATGGTGCGGACAAAATACTTCTTAGTATTATGTCAGGCGAAGAAGCCGAGCTTCAAATGGATGAACTTACTGATATCACCGATTACATTGATCAGTTTGCTGGTAGTGATGCTGAGGTGATATTTGGACACGGTGTGGATCCGGAATTAGGTGCAAACATTCGGGTTACCGTCATCGCAACTGGTTTTGATTCTGTTGAACCAAAAATGGTCCTCAAAGAAAAAGAACAAGTTGAATCCCCTGTTCAAGAGGAGACCATAAATCAAAGAAGGTTGCCTGATGAAATTCCGATGGAAAAAGAAAGCAGAGATGAAAGTCAACGAGTGTTTGATCTTGATTCCTCACGGGAAATTGAACAGCGAAGTCTTTTTGAAGAAGAACCGGTAGAATCCAATGAGGATAATTTTGAGTTTGATTTTGAGGTCGAGAATAGTGAAGAGGACAATGAGGAGGAAACGGAACAAGCTGAAGCGCCTGTAAGTTTTGAATTCGATTTCCCTGAAAAGGAAGAAGAAGAAACTGACCAGGCATTTTCTTTTGAATTTGATGACTTTGATGACGAAAGCCCTTCATTAAGTGAAATGGAACAAGAGGAGGAAGAGGAAGATATGGAACTCGAAGAACTTCAGGGAGCTGCCCACCCAATTTCTAGAAAAGTTGAGCTAATGGAGGAGAGAAGAAAAAGGGAAGAGGCATTGGAGCATAATTCAAGAAACAACGGATTAAATCCCGAAGTGTTCAAAGAAAAATGGGATGTGCCTGCCTACGAGCGGAAAAAGGTGACTTTGCATCAGGTACCTCATAGCTCTGAGCGAAACATTTCAAAGTTTAATCTTACCGATGACAATCAAATAGTTGGTAACAATCGATATCTACATGACAATGTAGACTAAGTGACAACAGACTTGCATTAAAAACCGTCAACAGGTGGTTTATTTACAGCTGGGGGTCCTCTGAAAAGAGGGCCTCTTTTTTTATAACTCCCATATTATCTGAAACCGCAAGTCTGAACGTCTGTTGCCCGGTATTTCGTCATTACCGGAGCCAATACTTTCCTGATTGAAATACTGAAACAAGCCATATCTTATCCAACAATCAATTTTTCGATCTACTGGCAGTTTTGTCATCACATAAACACGGATACCTTCCCCGGAGTAGGCGGGAATGGAAAATGAATACAGGAGATTGTTTTCATATTGATACTGCCTATTTTCAAAATTGTCAGTGCCGAAAATTGCAAATCGACTATGAATTTTTGCCTTTCTAAAACTGAGGTTAATGTCCTGGGACATCGATAAGCCCCGAGTGCGTTCAGATAGGATCTGATACTGACTTGACTGCAACCTGGTCTTCATGGTCAGACTTTCATTGACTTTATATAAAGCCTGTATCATAAAGGCCCGCTTCTTCCCTTCAACCAGGTAATCAGTTTTCAATGAGTCAAATGAATAGGATCTTTCTTTCTTTTCATTCCGAAACTGCAACAGTATTGAAGTATGCCGATTTATGGAATACTTATATCGTGCCATGTACTCATCCCCTTCCGATGGTTGATGAACGGAGAAACGAAGCCAGGGAAAAGCAAAAATGTCATAATATGCTGCTATTTCATGCTTCTTAGATGGCTTCCATTTTAATCCCCAATAGAATCCCCTCTCATTGATTGTTCGGGAGCTTTCTCCAAAACCAGAAGCCTGGAAAGAGTGGAACCCCATATCATAGTTTCGGAAAAGTAAAGAAACATCAAGGTTATGGGTTATAGGACTAATCCAACTAACAACATGAGCGGGACTACCGTTGCCGGAAATGGCCGATTCCCCACTTATTGTAATATTTTCAATTAGAAAACGGTAGTATCCTGAGATTACCAGATTAGTAGATCCATTAAACTCATGAATGTTATACGGTTCAACTCTTCGGCTAATTGGATGATTAAATGAGGTATAAAGGAAGTTTATACCTGTCAAAAGATTTCTGCGATGAGCTCTGCTGATGTTTAAAGCAACGTCATACTGTGTGGCCTTCTTTCTGGTTTCAATTTCTGAATCGGTTCTGTGGTATCCGGAAGTTGGAAGTGAAGTAATGATTTTATCAGAATTATCCTCAGTTGAAATACGACCATCAATTTTTAATCTACTTACCCCTGTAGAAATGGTGAGTTTCTTGCTTTGAATAGTTGTACTGGCTCCTCGAAAGAAACCGTGCTCAATTGCCGAAGAATAGGGTCTAATTCCCGTGTTGCTCCTTACTGTCGATACAATTGGATCACTCCCTTTACCTAGATTAAATCCATTTCCAAAAACTAATCCTTGTCCAAAATTCCAGTTGTAGTCGCCTACTACGACACTCTTAAATGGACCAATTTGATTAAACATGACATGAGCTGTCTGAAAATCAAAACCTTGCTGTTGTCTATTAAACTCAAACCTCTCCCCAGCATCTTTTTCACCGATCCAACCAATACTATAGTCACCTGTTCGCCTCCAGATTAGTCTATGGTAAGTACTTCTCGGGTTTCCGGAGTAACTCTCAGATCGATAACCATTGGCCCTTTCCACGGGAGAAATCAACCGAACGATCCATTTTCTTTCGGCGGGTTCCAATATCCTTTTAAGCAGCGGATCATTCGTCACTCTCTCTCGAACTGTCACAAAATGCTTGATAAAATGAATAGTCTCAAGATCAATACCCGGGACCAATTGGAGTTCATATATGCTGATTAGTGCGCCATGTTTATTCTGATAGCTTACTAGATTGCCAGCTATTGAAGGAGTCATTCCCGGCACCAGAAGTAACTCATCGTAGGTCGCTTTGTTAAGATTGATGGGATTTGTCACATAGGATATCAAGATTTCTATGGCGCTTTCATAATCTTGATTTTCTTCCAGTAGACCAATATACGTTTCCAGTAGCGTCGGCCAATCTAATTCCTGTGAATAGCAAGTGCACCGAAGACAGATACTTATACCCACCACAATGCAGCTACGGAAGAACATAACTAAGAGAGAACTCGTGGGAATTACCAATATGATTATGTCCTACGAATGCGTAATCAACAGTCAATTGAAATTTCTGAACTCCAAACCCAAAGGTGTATGTTCGTTGGATTGGAGATATACCTGTGCGTATACTTGTCCAGTCCAGAATCTGATATTCGATTCCAGCGATTATCCTACGACGGATTCCCAAAGTTTCCTGTAATTCGGTAATCATACTTAATGATTGATGGGGTTTATAACAAGCACCCATCTTCATTGTCACAGGAATTATCCAGTCTGAATTAACCTTGGCGAGATTGACATTGAATATTTGGGCACTTATTAGCAGTTTAGGCAGTATATCTATAACCCCTCCTAACTCCAGAGCAATGATTCTTCTGCTACCGATTCCTTCAAAATGGTATTGAATTACATTGGCACCCAGACCCATACTGACAAAGTCAATGGTGTTACCAATTGCAAGAGCAACCCGCTGTCGATTAAATAGAGGATCACCATATCGATAAAAACCAACGCCCATGTTGAATCTTGGTAAACGATGTACATACGAGAAACCGATAGTGCTTAATTCAATAAATGGATAACGATGACGGTAGGAAATACCAATTGAATGATGCTCCAAGGACCCCACTGTACCAACGTTGTTGAAGACACTCCATACATCGACTAAAGTAGAGGAAGCTCCAACTAAGGCCGAACTTCGAGCACCTAATGCAACATTTTCATCCTGGGCTAAAACTCTTAGTGAAAGTGACACAAGTATCATCCATGGTAAATAACGGAACATGGTCAAAGTATGCTACGTAATTAAACATTACCAATACCTTTGTTCTGAATATGTATTTGAAAACACCTATTTCTCTAGTAATCCTTTTGTTATCCTTTTTTTCTTCGGCTCAAGACACGACGTATTACGAGAATAAAACCATTCGTTCCGTAGGAGAGGTAACAAACGGATTACGGGACGGCGAATGGTTTTACTATTATCCATCAGGAAAGATAAGTGCGTTGCTTAACTATTCTCAGGGGCAACTGGATGGAAAGCAAGAGTACTTTTATCCAACTGATAGTATTCAATCAATCGAGAATTATGAGTCCGGATTACCTGAAGGTTCCTCTATATACTTTTTTGATAATGGTAATATTGAAAAGAATGGAGTGTTTTCTGCCGGTTTGTATGAAGGCGAATGGAGTTTCTTCTACGATAATGGACAAGTAAAGAGGGTGGGGAATTATCAGGAAGGACTACCACATGGGGAATGGACATTCTATCACGAATCCGGTATCCTATGGCAGAAAGGTAATTTTGATAATGGGTTGGAATCTGGAAATTGGGAGTTTTACGATGAAGATGGACGACTCACGTACACTGGCCAGTATTTTGAAGGAAAGGAGACTGGTACCTGGTATAGGTACACTAAAAAAGGGGCAAAGAAAACCTGGAAAGAGTTTAATTGATTACATGTCGGCTTTGACGTTCAAGGCGAAATTTAACTCGTTAGCGGAATTATAGGAATATTCGAATCGTATAACGAGATCATACATCGTCAACATGTCGATTCCAACACCGGCACTGTAGATAAAGGTGTCAGATAGTCTATCTGAAAGTTCGTAACGAGGGTAGTTCTCAACATATCCCCAATCGAAAAATAGTTTAGCATACATCGCTAATTTCGCATTGTCGAACTGATCAATTGGGATGATATTGGAAATGTCCTGCTCTGTACTAAAAAGTTCTTTTCGAAAAGAATTCTTTTGCAGCACATACCTGGGTCCTTCGACTACGACAAGCTCGAACCCGCGCATAAAGATGTCTTCATATCCAATACCGCGATAATTGAAGTAAGGTTGATTTCTAGGAAACGAAGCATGTGCAACCATTCCATTTGCGAGGAAGAACCCTCTGCCAAGTTCCTGGTATTTTGATACAATGGCTTGTAAACTAAAAATGTTGAGGTCGCCAAATATCCCTAGTCCATTTTGCTGCACCATGGCATTGAGATAGTATCCTTGAGTTGGAAAATTCCGGTTATTCCTTAAGTCCAGTATGTATTGATATTTGAGTCTTAGCGCTTTTTGGTTTTTTCTTCCATTACCCAGGTAGTTGGGATTTATTTGCACAACCGTATCCGCAATATTTGTCGTTTTAAAACCGATTGCAGCGTAATGTGTAGAGTAGAAGGAAGGTCGGTAGGTGTGAGTGACCTGCGTATTGAAAGCAATCCGGTTAATTGATTGGGATTTTAGCAACGTAGGTATATGGTCATCTGTTTGGTAGGCAATATCCTCCTGTTCGGTGTAAGCAAAATCAAAGATTAGCCCATTTCGTTGTGCCTTGTCAATGTAAGGGATAACATAACTCAACAAATGCATTTGGCGAATGACCTGTCCCTGATCAAATCCCAATTGGCTTAAGAAACGTATTTGCTCGTTTCGTCCCCGGAAATTATACTGATCCAGTTTTCCTCCAACATTTAATCGACTCGTTCCACCTGAACGATTGACTAACCAATCCATGAAATTTCTATCCTCAATTCGAAAAATGGGTGAAGGATAAAAGTACCAACGCTCATCGACACGGACCATTAAGTCGGCGAGGTTGTCTTCTTTATTTAGTACCTGGATATCAACTTCATTAAAAAGGTTGGTGTTGTACACACGGATCTTGGCATCCGCCACCAATTGATCAATTTCAGATACAGAATATGATCCGCCGGATTCAATACTTATTTCACGTAGAATTATACGGGAGTTGGTCTTCCGATTGCCAATGACGTAAATCGTATCGATAAGAACTTCATCCGTACTGTCTGTTTGTGGGGCTGAAACAAGTGGAGAACAGAAAAGATAAAAAAGTATAATCGAGAGAAGTCTCAATTTCATCATTTAAACACTGGTAGGAACACAAATGGGTGTGCCTTTATTTCCAAACGCAAACTGAATGAATTTTATTGGTTAGGCCAAGAGGGAACTGTAGTTTTGTGTTAAATGAAGTTATGGATAAGGAAGATTGCTATAATCCCAGTGCTTATTTACCAATATAGCATCTCACCACTTTTTCCTAGTAGTTGTAGATACACACCCACCTGCTCAAATTATGCCAAGGAGGCAATTTTGAAACATGGAGTTATCAAGGGAGGATGGTTAGCTATAAAACGTATTTCCTCCTGTCACCCGTGGGGGGGACATGGTCATGATCCAGTACCATGAGTCAGTTTTCATGTGTTCTAATGATTCCCATCCCTTGTTGGTCGTTAGGGCTAGCGCTTTCTATTGATGGTTCCAGGAGTTAAAATACTTTCGAAAAAATATCATCTGACCCAGATGGTGCGAATTGTGGTCGATAATAATTAGCACTTCTCTTAGAAGAGTATACTTGGGATTTTTAGTGAAGGCTTTAAAAAGATCATCCTCTTTCAGTCTTTCCTGTAACCATTGAGTACCCTTTTTGAATTCTTTCAGTGCATGAGTCCATTGCTCTTCATTGGCATTCTCTTTGGATGAAGGCCAATATTCGTCTGGCCATGCAGGAGCTCTATAATCCGGATCAGTAAGAAAATTGATGATATCTTCCTGCGTAATTCGTAGGTGTTCCAGTAGTTCCCAGGGAGAGTACGATATCCCCGGAATTCGGTCGTTGATGTTCTTTAATGGAAAATCGTCCATTACATCATCCACATTAACGTGCGCTAGTCTTTCCGTAAGAAAGAGGGATAATTGTTTCCTTAATTCATGGTCGTTAGGTTCACTCATAAGTCAATATTTTCCAGCTCTGATTTAAATCCTGCAGAAAGAATTGGAAACCGACACCATGTTCTTGGATCGACATTGAAATCGTCCAGGTGGAAGGCAGGGGCCAATCTTTCACGTTTCCATTGATTCCTTGACCACAATTGAAAAAATTTCTTAATCCAATCCTTTAGTTCTTCCGGGTCATAAGAATCCACCATATTCTGAAAAACGAAGCGAGGAGACTTCTTTTCTTTAATCGCTAGCCTCTCAATTTGAGCCATAACCGAGTAGGGCATCAGGTCATCCTCATCCGTTTGGACTTTTTCCAGTGGGCGTAATTCGGCGGTTGGATTTAAGCGGTTAACTTCTTTCAGTCCTAGGTGGCCAAGTTCTGTTTCGGCATATTTTAACCAATCGAGTAGGAAAACCTTCGGTACTGCCGCAATTGGTGAAATACTGCCGCTACTATCACCATCCATAGTGGTGTATCCTACATCTCCTTCACTTCTATTGGGTGTACTAAGAAGTAAAGCTCTGTTTAGGTTGGCGATCATCCAGATGATAGGTGATCGCGCCCTGGCCTGAATGTTCTGCAACGTCAAATCGTGATCATCCCAATTGAGATCATATCCAAGGGCGTTTTCAATTTTCTTCGTGTAACTATCTACCTGCTCATCGATTTCCCATTTGAGATAGGTAGCTCCAATAGACTCAGCAAGAACTCTCGCGGAGGATTCGGTTTCACTACTTGAATTTTTAGTCCCCTGGTAGGCTACTGTGAGTAAGGCACCTACAATTTCTGACTGCCTTTCAAAATTACCTTCAAGGCCTATTTTTTTTAGAAAGGCTTTTTGTCCCAATTCTTCACATCCCAGCTCGACCATCCGAGCAACCATGATGGCAATAGTACTGGAATCGGCTCCTCCACTTAGGGAAAGTACAAAACCATTGCTATGGCTTTTACGACAGTAATCAAATAAAGCGAGTGGAAGAGCGTTGGCGAATTCCTCAAAAGCATCAACTGGATCTTTCCGAATGTCTTTTTCATGTTCACTGGTGTCGAAATCCACAGTAAGAAAAAGAGTATTTACCTCTTTAAAGGAAAACCGTCTATTGTGTCCAATAAGCTTTCCTTTTTGGGCGATCAGAATATCTCCATCGTATATCATCCTACCGGCCTCATTACCTAAAAGGTTAGTGTATAAGTAGGTACAGTCAAATTCTCCTGAACTATTAACAACGATATCTTCCCGTATTTTCTCTTTATCGAATGCAAAGTGACTTGCACTTGGATTAAGGATTAGCTCGATACCGTCATCTTTCAAGTTGCATGCAGGTCTATCAGCTTGCCAGGCATCTTCGCATATTTCAAAACCTACCTTTACGTCTTTGTATTCAATATGGATGGCTCCGAGAGGAACTGTTTTATTATTATAAGGAAATTCGACTACTTTATGATAGGGCCAGGAACTGAACCATCGTGGTTCATAATGTACACCTTCATTAGCCAGATTGTGTTTGGCATAAAAGCCGACCAATTCCTGATCTCTCAAAACCGCAATAGCGTTGTAGGTCTTTTCTTCCCACCTTATGGGTAAACCGACAATCACGAGAATGTCCTTTGTGAATGTAATAATTTGATCCAGTAAAGACAGAGCTGTTTCTGGAATCCAGTCGCTTAGAAACCAATCTTCACAACCATAACCGGTAATACACAACTCGGGCAGGCATAGAATGTCAACCTTTTCATTTCGTGCCTTCTGGATAGCCTCTTCTATGCGTTTGGTATTTCCCTCCCAGTCCATGGGAGTTTGATTGAGACACGCTCCTCCAATCTTTAGCTTTCTACTCATGGCATGTTCAGGTCAAGCTTCTCCATTGTTCTTCTTGCAGCATCTTGTTCTGCTTTCTTCTTACTTAACCCAAAACCTTTCTCAAAGGATTCATTGTCTATGATAACTTTCGCTGTGAACTGTTTGTTATTATGTTCTTCACTCTCTTCTACCTCAAAAGAGAGCTCCTTGTTCTCTTTTTGCGCCCATTCGATGATTTTGCTTTTGAAATTAGAGATGGTGTTGACCAGCAATTCAACATCATAATGAGGCATGAGTAACTTCCTAATCACAAATTTCTTACATGTGAAATAACCTTTATCCAAATAAATTGCTCCAATTAGAGCCTCTAGCGAATCACCGTATATTGACTTTGGTGAAGCCGATCTTGAGGAGCGCTGGAATTCGATTAAGTCTTTGAGGCCAATCTTCCTGGAAACTCCATTCAGTGCTTCTCGATTCACAATTTTTGAGCGTATTTCGGTGAGGAAACCTTCTTCCTTGAAAGGAAATTTGGTAAACAGCCATTCGGCAACAATCATTCCCAATATGGCATCTCCAAGATATTCAAGTCGTTCATTCGATTCACGAATGCCCTTATTATTGACCGGTGCAGAGCTGCTGTGACGCATGGCCAACTGATATAGGGAAATGTTTAACGGATTGAATCCGATAACTGATCTAAAAGCTTTTCTTAAGGCACGCTCCTCTGGTCTATAAAGGAAAGGAAATAAGGATCTGACTGCTCGTAAGAAGCTAGTCACTAGCCCTTGTATTTACCAAAGATTATTGATGTGTTATGACCTCCAAAACCAAATGTATTACTCATTGCCACCTCAACATCTCGCTTTTCGGCCTTATGAAAAGTGAGATTAAGCTTAGGGTCGATTTCAGGATCGTCAGTAAAGTGGTTTATAGTAGGTGGTACCACTCCCTTAACGATTGACATGAGGCAGGCCACAGCTTCAACCGCTCCTGCGGCTCCTAGTAAATGACCTGTCATTGATTTTGTTGAACTGATATTCAGGTTGTACGCATGGTCGCCAAAGACCGATTGGATGGCTTTTAATTCGCCGGAATCACCTAATGGTGTGGAAGTTCCATGTGTGTTAACGTAGTGTACCTCTTCCGGTTTGATATTTGCGTCCTTCAGGGCTTCTTTCATCACCTTCATGATACCTAGTCCCTCCGGGTGAGGCGCAGTAATATGGTAGGCATCCGCAGACATACCACCGCCAAGTACTTCAGCATAAATAGTCGCACCTCTGGATTTCGCATGCTCTAATTCTTCCAAGAAAAGGGCTCCTGCACCTTCACCAAGCACAAAACCATCTCTTTCTTTATCATATGGTCTGCTGGCGGTCTCCGGAGAATCATTCCTTTCGGAAAGAGCTTTCATAGCATTGAACCCACCCATTGCTGATTCCACAACTCCAGCTTCGGAACCTCCCGTTAGCATCATATCCGCTTTACCGAGTCTGATGTAGGTAAGAGCATCATTGAGTGCATGATTTGAGGATGCACAAGCTGAAACGGTTGCAAAATTTGGACCTCTGAAACCGTATTTGATTGAAAGTAATCCTGGTGAAATATCCGCGATCATCTTAGGGATGAAGAACGGATTGAATCTTGGAGTTCCATCTCCGGAAGCGAAATTCGAGACTTCGTCGTGAAAGGTTCTCAAACCACCGATGCCAGATCCCCAGATAACCCCAACTCGATCTTTATCAATGGAGTCAAGATCTATCTGGCTGTCTCGTATGGCTTCGTCTCCTACCACCATCGCGAATTGGGTATTCGGATCCATTTTTCTGGCTTCCTTACGATCGAGATGGTCGTTTACATTGAAGTCTTTTACCTCACATGCAAACCGGGTTCTGAACTTCTCGGCGTCGTAGTGTGTAATCGGTGCAGCACCACTGGTGCCTTTCTCAAGATTATTCCAGTACTCGTCTTTGGTATTTCCAATCGGGGTGATTGCACCGATTCCGGTTATCACAACACGCTTTAACTCCATAGATTGGGGTTAGATTATTTTACGTTCTCTTCGAGGTAGCTGATAGCCTGACCAACAGTAGCTATATTTTCAGCTTGATCGTCAGGAATTGAGATATTAAATTCTTTTTCGAACTCCATGATGAGTTCTACTGTATCCAGTGAGTCTGCACCTAAGTCATTAGTGAAACTTGCTTCAGGTGTTACTTCTGACTCTTCAACACCTAACTTATCAATAATAATTGACGTAACTTTCTGTGCAATATCTGACATTATCCTATAAGGTTTAGTTTAAATTCTCCGCAAAGAAATACATTCTGATCATACAATTCAAATTTATTTCTTTGTAGCACATGTTACGGACAAAAGCGGCAGTGCAGATCTATTGAAATACTAATATGTCAAAAAAAAGGCTCCAGACCACCCTGGATTTTTCATTTCACCTGATAGGTTTGGTGTGCAATCAAAAGGAGCATGTATTGGCGTGGCACCTTAATCAGAGCCATCACTTCAACTTCTTTCGGGTAGCAGATCAGCGCTTGGAATTTACCGATAACTCGAAATTTCTAATATCAAATTTTGAAGACTCTTCCGATCAGCACCACTATTACCTTTTGAAAAATAAACTTTCGGTAAGCAATAACCTGAAGAATCAATATCTCCTTCAAGAACTAAAAGAGTTTGATTTTTTCATCAAATTGGAATCAGTGGTTGAGGAGTTTGATATTGATGAACTAATTTCGTCGCTCAAGAAAATTGAAATTATCACTTACCTGGTAAAACTGAACATTGAAAAAATTAAACAGAAGGATAATCTTCTCTTCTGAATACAAGTATGGTTGAATTCATCCCTAAAAGATCTAAGATCGTTGCGACCATTGGTCCTGCCAGTAATAATAAGGAGATACTCACTGAGCTGTCACGGGTGGGGGCGAGCGTTTTCCGTCTCAACTTCTCACACGGCACTCATGAGGATCACGAAAAAGTCATAAGACTCATTCATGAGATTAACGAGCAGTACAATGCCAATAAAGCCATTTTGATGGATCTTCAAGGTCCGAAAATTCGGATTAACAACATAAAAGATGGAAAGGTAGAAATTAAACACGGTGAAAAACTGGTCATTACCATTGACGACAGGGAAGGAGATAAGGGTTTCGTCAGCACTACTTACAAGGAGATTGTGAATGATGTTAAGGCTAACGATACCATTCTAATTGATGATGGCAACATTGAATTAAAAGTAGATGAAGTGCGTGATGAACAGGTGCATACTACCGTTGTACATGGGGGTAAGCTGAAATCCAGAAAAGGCATAAACCTACCGCAAACGAAAGTCTCAGCTCCTTCGCTTACCGAGAAAGATAAGAAAGATATCGAGTTCGGCTTACAGTTTGACCCTGAGTGGGTGGCTTTATCCTTTGTTAGAAAGGCGGCGGATATAAAGGTATTGAGGGATATCATAAATAAATCCGGCAAAAACACGAAGATCGTTGCCAAAATAGAGAAGCCAGAAGCTCTTGAAAATATTGATGAGATTATTGAGGCTACAGACGCAGTAATGGTAGCAAGAGGAGATTTGGGAGTTGAAATTGCTATGCAGGATGTCCCGATTGTTCAGAAGTTACTTGTAAAAAAATGTAAGAAGGTAGGTAAGCCGGTCATTATTGCTACCCAAATGATGGAAAGCATGATCAGTAATCCACGTCCAACCCGCGCTGAAACGAATGATGTAGCAAACGCAATTCTTGATGGAGCTGATGCCGTGATGCTCTCTGCAGAATCTGCATCCGGGGATTATCCAGTTCTTGCTGTAACAGCCATGAGCAAGGTTATTCACGCAGTAGAGGAACAAGCGGAGTCAATTTATAACTACGATGAGGATTTGCTGGACGACACAACACGATCCAATGACTTGCTGGTCAGAGCTTCTTGTCGTTTGAGTCAATCTGTAGATGCTAAAGCAATAATTGGTATGACGAAAAGCGGATATACAGCTTATAAACTAGCACAACATAGACCCAAAGCGAGTATTTTCGTTATCACAAACCAAAAACATTTACTCCGTCAGCTAAACTTACTATGGGGTGTGAAAGGGTTCTACTACGATGGGACTGAGAGCATTGACCAGACTCTGGATGAGATAAAGGATTTATTGGTGAAGGAAAAGTTTCTCTCAAAAGGAGACGTGATTATCAATACGGCGTCAATGCCTACTCACTGGGAAGGTCACACAAATATGATGAAAATCGATAGGGTTTAGGAGATAGTAGCTGGTTCGACCAAGATAACTTCTTCTCTATCCATGATTACTTTACCGGGTGCAAAACCTTTTGGTTTTCTTATGTATTTTTTCTGAGTATAGCTAACGGAAACCAGTCCATTTGTAGAGTTTTTCGAATATCCGGCCGCCAGGGATGCGGCTTTTTCTAATACTGGATCCGGTATTTTCTTATTGGTATCATTCTTAATGATTACATGAGACCCGGCAACGTCGCGAGCATGCAGCCATAAGTCATTCTTTCTGGCATGAGAAAACGTAAGTCGATCGTTTTGCTTGGCATTTTTCCCTACCAGAATACTATACCCCATGAATGTCACAGAATGAAAAGGAGTTGATTCATCAACCTTTTTTTGTTTCTCATTCTTCTTCAAGAATTTCAGATCTTTGTAATTCTCAGCGTTTTCAATGGAGTTGATTTGATCCCTTACTATTTGCAGATCCCTATTTTTTTGCTCGAGGTTTTGGCGGAGGTGATTCTTTTCCCGGTGTTGATTTTTAGCTTTTCGGTAGTAGTTCTCGGCTACCTTTTGTGGCTTCAGTTCAGGATTGAGTTTGATTTCGATGATTTTTCCTGTGTAGAAGTCCTCTAGTTCCACCAGCTTGGAGCCATTCGGTATGTTATGAAGATTGGCCATAATAAGGTTAGCATACTCTTCATAGGATCTTTTGTTTTCCAGGTCCTCGATCTTCAGTAATACCTTATCGATGTAGTTGACAATTTTCCGCTCATCCTGCTTCAGGGTATTGATTAATTGCTGTTTTTCAGCTTCGAAGAAATATTTCCTATTGAGTCTTGTCGATAATAGGTTACATGCTTCCACTGGGCTGAAGGTTTCCACTTTCTTTGTGATGAGCTCGAAACCTATATCAGGTTTTCCATTTTCAGTAATGGAAAAACCACCTTTACGTAATTCCTTTATGAGATTTTGAATACTATCAGGTGATATCTCGGATAATTCGCTGACATACTTCCCCAAAATCTTAGTGAACACTTCCAAATCAGAATGTGCATCGATTTTTCTTGAAAGATCAGCGTCTTGAAGGAGTAAGTCTTTCTTAAGGTTGGATTTAAATATCGATTCGTTTTTGCCTTTGTGAAATAACAGTATGTTTGAACGAGTGCCATGCATTTTGAATAGCAAAATTTCGTTTGGAAAATGTATGACAAATGAACGGTCATATGTGTTTGAGATCACCGAATCAACTTTTTTGCCGACTAAAGAAGCGAAAAGATCCACACTGTTTTTTCTTGCTCTTCGGAAAGAAGTTGGGAAGGATAGAAGACTCTCCTTCACGGAGAGCGATGCTTTCATAAAAAACTCGTTTCCATTCTTAAGACTGAAGGAGAGTATCAATTCGTCTTTCTCCTGAGAGAATATCTCAACAACTTCAGCATCAGTCATTACTTCATTCAGCTCTTTGGCAAGCAGTTCAATGAAGATAAAATGATGAAACATTAGAGATTGATTTTAAGACCGTCCCAAGCCAGTTCTACGTTATCAGGTAATTCCTTGCTCACCGATGCATGCGCTCCCATCAGGTGGCTGATATGCGTGAGGTAGGTTTTTTCCACATTTAATTCTTTTGCCAGTTCAACAGCTTCATCAAGTGAAAAATGACTGATATGTGGATCTTTCCGGAGGGCATTAAGGACTAGTACTTTTGATCCGATGATCTTTTCCTTCTCAGCATCCTCAATAAAATTAGCATCGGTTATATAGGTGAAATCACCAATCCGGAATCCATGGACAGAAAGCTTGTAATGCATTACCTCTATGGGAATGAAGTTCAGGTGGCCAATAGCAAAAGGATCGTTAAGAATACTGATGGGTTGAACGGAAGGTGTTCCAGGGTATTTGTTTTCTTGAAATACGTAAGCAAATTCTCTCTTAATTTGTTCTAGCACCCGATCCCTTCCATAAATAGGCATGTCCTTCTTTTGCCTAAAATTATAGCTACGGATGTCATCCATACCCGCAGTGTGATCTTTGTGCTCATGAGTATAGCAAATGGCATCAAGCTTATGTATCCTCTCTCTTAGCATTTGTTGTCTAAAATCCGGACCGGTGTCAATCACCACGCTAACATCCTTGTCAGAAATATGGATGGAGCTTCTAAGTCTTTTATCCCTAAAATCAAGCGATCGGCAAACGTCGCAATCACAACCGATTACTGGGACACCCTGAGAGGTGCCTGTACCTAAAAAAGTAATTGTCAAGTTTGTAGCTGATTTTGCTTTATTTCCCGGAAAAGTTTACGGTTTTTGTCACTGAGTTGAGTTTCGTCCAGGCTGATTGTACGTAGAATTTCGATTAGTGAACTGATTTTTCCTTCCGTTGAAAAGTACTTGTTAACAATTGCTATTTTGGTTTCGTTCAGGATGCAATAACCTGATTGAAAATTGCCTTTTTCGTATCTCAGGATGTAGTCCGATTCGCTGAATACATCTTCCAGTCGATGTAAATAGTGCTTGGTATATTTTGCAGACATATTAGTTTTTGAGGTAGCCGTTTACCATATCCACCATGTTATCATAATTGAGTGGTTTTGGTAAAACCTCATTAAAACCGATTTCATGAAATTCATCCAGACTATAGTTTTTTGCATTACCAGTGATTGCAATAATCGGAATGTCTTTGACACCGGGGTCTTCACTTGAACGAATTTGCCTAGCACATTCCTCACCGTCCATAACCGGCATATTGAGGTCTAGTAAAACCAGGTCAAACTTCTCATCGTTAAGCTTACTTAAAACATCGGCGCCATTCTTCACTGAAGTGATATCGTAATTTTGTATTGACAAAATCCTTTTTGTTAGATTTTGAATCACTGAGCTGTCTTCGGCGACTAGGATCTTTTTACTCATTTTTCAAAAGGTTATGGTAGTTTTCGTTGAATTCCTCATACGTTCTCTTCAAGTGGGTGAGTTCGGATTCCAATACTTCAAATTTATCTTCTTTTACACTTTTTTCCACTATGGCAGCTTGCCTTGAAAGCTTTTCGATTCCAAGTGTACCGGAATTACCTTTTAGTGTATGCATTTGTTTACGTAATTCATCATAGTCTGATTCAAGAAAAGCCTTCTCCGAAACTTCAATTTGCTGCTCAGCTTCTTCCTTAAAATCAGCCAACACACTTTCAATAAGTTCGCTGCCACCATATTTATGGAGTTGGTTCAGTGTGTTCTGATTGATGATTAGATCTTCCGTTTGCTCTTTAAAGAGCACAGTTTCCGCGATCTTTGGTTCATATTGAGTCCATTGCCTGATCTTTTCAACAATTTGATAGCTCTTAATTGGTTTAGGAAGATAATCGTCCATACCCTGGTTAAGAAATCTATCTCTATCTTCTTCCATTGAGTATGCTGTCATCGCGACAATTGGGGGTACGTTATCAAGACCAAGTTCACGAATAATATTTGTTGTTTCAACGCCATCGAGTTCTGGCATCTGTATATCCATAAAGATTAGATCAAACAACTGGTTTTTTACTTTATCTATTGCAGTAAAACCGGATTCAGCAACTTCTACCAGGCACCCGGATTTAATCAGTATCTGCGAGGCCACTTTGCGATTGATGTCGTTGTCATCGACTAGTAATATTCTCGGTTGTTTATCAACAAACTGTTTTAGTCCTACGTCTTCCTGTGCATTTAACGTAGGTTTACCTCTCATTTTCTGCGTACGGAATGTAAACCAGAACGTACTTCCAAAGCCCGGGGTAGATACCAATCCAATTTTGCCTTTCATTGAAGTAACTAGTTCACGAGAAATGGCTAATCCAAGGCCAGTACCACCAAATTGCTTGCGCTTGGAACTATCAATCTGATTGAAACTTGTGAATAACTTTTTCTGATCATCCGGGTGGATGCCGATTCCCGAATCCTTCACGGAAATCCGGAACTCATGGTACGTTTTGGTCTCCTTTAAAACTTTGATACTCAAATTGATTGTGCCCTTCTTATCAGAAAACTTTATGGCGTTTGATGTCAGGTTTGAGATGACCTGCATTAATCTGGTTTCATCAGCAAGTACGTATTCAGGTAACTCGTCATCTAAATGGTAATACAGGTTTGTATCATTCTGATAAGCTTGCTGGGAATATAGATCATATATTTTTTCAAAAGTTTCTACGAGCTTAACCGGATCTTTTCTCAATTCCATTTTACCTGCTTCAATTTTTGACAGGTCGAGTATGTCATTCAGAATATTCAATAAAGTATCGGAGGATTTTTGGATAGTTCTTATGTATTCCGATTGTTCATCATCAAGAGAAGTGGTTCCCAGGAGATCAATCATGCCAATGATTCCATTCATCGGCGTTCGAATTTCGTGACTCATGTTAGCAAGAAATCGCTCCTTGATTTTGAGTGACTTCTCGGCTAACTCTTTTGCACTTTTAAGGGCTTTATTGGTTTGTTTAAGTTCCGTAACATCCCTGGCAACTCCTTCTATTTCCGGAACACCCTGATCACCGACTTGTATTAATCTGACATTACAAAGAAATTGAATTTGCTTTTTGTCCTTTGTACGAACTTCTCCATCGAAGTTTTGTACCCGGCTTTTATTTCTGAGTTGAATGAGTAGCTTTTTGGTAGTCTTTTTTGAAATAAAGAACTGATCAATGGATTTAGACAGTACTTCAGAAGTTTCGTAGCCCAAAACTTCTTTTACAGATGGGCTCACCATCGTAATTTTTCCCTTTAGGTCGCATCGAAAGTATATGTCCTGGAAGGATTCGAAGATGTTCCTGAATTTTTCTTCGCTCTGAATTAGTGCCTGGTGCGTTTGCCTACGCCCAAGAGCTAGACCAACCTGGACGGAGATGAAGTCCAGCAGCTCCAGGTCTTTGTGATTGAATAGTGATTGATCACGGTATGAGTACATCATAATGACGCCCTTCAAAGCATCTTCAGACTCGAATGGAACACCAAGCCATATTTTGGGGATTTCGGTATTTAGCTGCTTGTGATATTGCTCGGCAATTTTTTTTATTCCCTCACTGTAGATAATCATGGGTTTATTTATCGTCAGGGTATAATCACTAAGCAGTTTATCTACTTCATCTTTTTTCTTGGACTTTTCATTTATCCGGTAAGGAAAATAGTGGCCGGTGGGCCCGGATATGAGAACACTGAAATTCCGAATTTTTAGGTGGTTGGATAGTTCCTTGAAAATCAGACTATAAAGCTCTTCAAGATCATCGGTTTTATGAGTGATTGTCGCGATACTGAAGAATAGTTTCTGAACACTTTCTGTTCGAACCCTTTCAGATATATCGTAAAATACGCCTTGGAACTGCGTAATTTCATCATTTGTAAAAATACCAGTTATCTGGCCTGACAAGTATATTTTTCTACCGTTTTGATTTATCAGAACCGTTTCCAGTCTTTTACTGGGTGTGTTAACCGAAAGGGAGTTTAGGACGTTGTCAAGTTCCTTACGACGGTCATTTTGAACGAGATCAAAGAAAGATTTTGATTTCAGATCATTCTCCTTGAACCCCATTTTATAACGCCAACTTTCATTAACGAATAGGAGTTTTCCATGAGTATCAGTGATTTGAATCAGGTCATTTGATCCATTAAATAACTCTCTAAGTTGGAAATCAAATCGATCCTTGTTCGAACTCTCATTATCTTCATGAGGTGGGATTTCCGGTTGGTCTGGTATAATTGCTCGGGTTTCCAACTTTGGCGGTTCCATCAGTTAAATTTAAGTAAATATTCCTCCAAGATTGTCTAAGCAGAAAAACAGGTCGCAGTTGATTGTTGTTGTTGGTCCTACTGCGGTAGGAAAAACAGCTCTTTCGGTTAGGCTGGCGAAAGAAATTGGTTGTGAAATTATATCCGCGGATTCGAGACAATTATATAAAGAATTAAAAATTGGGACAGCTCCTCCTTCCGAACAGGAATTAAGTACGGTAAGGCACCATTTCATTGGTTCGCACTCAATAGTGGAAGAGATCTCTGCCGGGCAATATGAAAAAGAAGCACTTAAAACACTAGGCGAAATCTATTCACAGAAAAACGTAGCTGTACTTGTTGGGGGATCAGGACTGTACATAAGTGCTGTTTTGAAGGGTTTTGATCCCATGCCAGCCATCGATCTCAAGCAAAGAGAACAATTGAATCACATATTCGATGATGAGGGATTGTCACCCTTGTTGGAAGAATTAAAGGACAAGGATCCTGAATACTTTGAACAAGTGGATCAAAAAAACCATGTGAGAGTCATCAGAGCATTAGAGATTATTCGTTCAGCCGGTGTAAAATATTCGGCATTGAGGGGTAAAGGAGGCGGAGAAGGAAGGGACTTTGATGTTTATAAGGTTGGTATTGAGCTGGAGAGGGAAAAACTTTATACTAGGATAAATACGAGAGTGGATCGAATGATCGAGGATGGCCTAATACAAGAGGTCAAGGAGTTACTAAAATACAAAGAAAGGCAGGCACTTCGCACCGTAGGATATCAAGAGCTTTTTGATTTTCACGAGGGAAAGCTATCGATGAATCAGGCAGTGGAGAAGATCAAAAAGAATTCTAGAAACTACGCTAAACGACAGCTGACCTGGTTTAGAAAAGACTCTGAAATTCATTGGTATTCACCGAAAGACTATGAAAAGATCTTAGGCGATGTTGTTAGGTGGTTAGATACTTAAGATTTCTACCAATCTCATTAACTCTGTATTGATTGGTTTAGATTTTGAAATGGCAAGTTTAAAACTGGTGAAGGATATTTTATCGCTGATGATCCCAACCATTCCTGTTTGACCATTTACGACGTGTTCGACTGCTGCCATACCCAGTCGACTGGCTAAAATTCTATCGAAGGAAGTGGGACTACCACCTCTTTGTATGTGGCCAAGGTTGGTTACACGGATATCCAACTCTGGGAGTTCTTTCATTACCTTACTGGCAACTTCATTTGCATCCCCTTCATCCCCGCCTTCTGCTACAACGACAATTGAAGACGTTTTTTGTCTATCGCGTCCTTGTTTTAGTGTACTGATTACATCTGTTATCCTGGTATTTGTCTCCGGTACCATAACGAATTCTGCACCACCTCCAATTCCACATTGAATGGCTATGTAGCCCGTTTTCCGACCCATAACCTCAACGAAAAAAACTCGATCGTGGGAGTTTGCAGTGTCTCTAATCTTATCAATCGCATCCAGGGCAGTATTTACCGCAGTATCGAAACCGATGGTGTAATCAGAACCGTATAGATCATTATCAATTGTTCCTGGTGCCCCAACAATCGGAATTCCATATTCTTCATGGAAAATGCTGGCACCGGTAAAGGTTCCGTCACCACCAATCGCAATGAGTCCCTCAATACCTCTTTTGGATATCTGATCAAATGCTTTCTTTCGACCTTCTTTGGTTTTAAAATCCTCGCTTCTGGCAGATTTTAAGATTGTGCCTCCTTTTTGCACGATGTTACTGACGGAATATGATTTCATTTTATAGATGTCCCCATCTATCATTCCGTTATACCCGTATTTAATTCCGTAAACATCAATACCTAGAAAAAGGGCATTTCTAACGACAGAACGTACACAGGCGTTCATGCCTGGCGCATCTCCTCCGGAAGTAAACACACCTATACTCTTCATAAATCCAATTATAATTTAGCGGGGATGTTGTTTATTTGTGTGGCGGCAATTTACCAAAATATTTGTTCGACATTAAACGTTAGCATATTCTTTTCCAAGTAATTTCAATTCATGCAAAACATTAATACCCTGATAAAAGGGGTGCTTCCTCATCTAATCCCTTTTCTAGTCTTTTTTGCTGTAGTCAGCGTCTATTTCTTTCCACTCTATGAAGGGAAATCACTGGTGCAAAGCGACAATATTCAGCTACAAGGCACAATGAGTGAATATAAGGAGTACAGTCTAAGTGGAGAAGATATTGGATGGTCCAATGCCCAGTTTTCAGGTATGCCTTTGCAAACAGGTTCACCGACTAACTTTTTCAGATGGTGCAAATCCATTTTTTCCTGGCTGCCTCAACCCATTGTCATGATGATTTGGTTGTACCTGGGATTTTACGTTTTGATGATTGTGATGAAGGTAAAGCCCTGGGTTGCAGGAATAGCATCCATGGCCTATGCATTTTCAAGTTTCAACATTGTCAGTATCGAAGTAGGTCATGACAATAAAGTGTATGCAATGGCTTTTATGGCACCGGTACTGGCTGGCGCTATTTTGGCTTATCGGAGGCAGCTTCTTGTAAGCCTTGTTGTGACGTCCATTTTCCTGGGCTTTCATATCTATTTTGGGCATATCCAGATCAGTTACTATTTGCTCATTATGCTACTTGGTTATGCCATTAAAGAATTCATTTACGCTATCAGAGCAAAAGAGATTCCAGACTTTATCAAAGGGTCTGCCATATTGCTGCTTGCGGCATTTTTGGCAGTTGGTGGTAACATCGTTAAGCTCTGGAAGATCTATGAGTATAGTGGTGTTTCCAATCGAGGAGGATCTGAACTGGTCACAGAAGCTACTGTTGGTTCCCCTAGTCAATCTGGTTTGGATCTGGATTATGCCCTAAACTGGAGCAGCGGAGGGATGGAATTGTTTACAATAATGATACCTTATTTTCACGGAGGTGCTTCCGGAGAATCTCTGGATTCGAAATCTTCGATGGGGGAGGCGATGCAAAGAAATGGAGTGCCAAATCAACAAATCGGTGCGATTCTAACCAATGTGCCTACTTACTGGGGTGACCAGCCTTTTACACAAGGCCCAATTTATTTTGGCATTATCGTCGTCTTTCTGTTTTTGATTTCATTGTTTATCCTGCCTAAATCTTTAGTTGCATGGGGCATGACTCTAGTGATTCTCTCATTTCTTTTGGCAATGGGGAAAAATGCCCTGTGGTTCTCTGAGTTATTTTTCTATAATGTACCTCTGTATAATAAGTTTCGCTCAGTTACCATGATTGTAGCTATTCCGCAATTGATATTTCCATTTTTTGGTTTTGTTGCTTTAAACCAACTTTTGGAGAAGACTACGATCAGTCCGATACATAAAAAAGTAGTATTGAGGGCACTTGGCATCTGTGGTAGTCTTTTGGTATTATTTTTCTTGTTCAAAAATGTCTTCTTTGATTTCCAGGGTCTAAACGATGGGGCTTACAGATTTCCGGATTGGTTATTGGTTGCCTTAAGGGAGGACAGGATTGCGCTATTTAACGGAGATATTTTTAGGGGATTCCTTTTTCTTTCGTTTGTCGTGGCTCTTGGTTGGTTCTGGAGCACCAATCGACTGACTACGAGCCGATTTGTGCTTGTATTTGGTGTGATTATACTGCTGGATCTCGTTTTGGTGGATAGGCGATATCTTGGTGGGGATGACTTCCAGATGACCAGGAGTTCAAATTTACAGATGCTTCAACCTTCATCTGCGGATTTATCCATACAGCAAGACCCTGAGTATTATCGTGTATTCAATACAACACGTGGTGTGACCAGTGATGGGATTACTTCCAATCATCATTTTTCAATCAGTGGTTATAGCGCCATCAAGATACAACGTTACCAGGAGGTCATAGATAGATATATCAGTCAAGGTAGTATTCCGGTTCTTTCCATGCTAAATGCCAAATACTTCATAGTAGCCGGGCAGAATAATGACGTACAGGCTCGAGTGAATTCAAATGCATTGGGTAGTGCGTGGCTAGTCGAATCTGTACAGATGGTGGAGAATGCAAACGAAGAAATCGATGCCCTCGGAAACGTAGATTTACGAACCAGAGTGATCGTAGATGAGAGATTCGGATCCTATCTAGATGGAGAAACGTCGTTTGGAAATCAAGGGAATGTTAGGCTTGAGGATTATCATCCTGAGAGAATGACTTATTCCGTGAATACAACTGAATCCGGATTCATTGTATTCAGTGAAATATTTTATCAAACAGGATGGCAAGCTTACTTAGATAATGAGCCTGTGGATCATATACGGGTGAACTACATTTTAAGGGGTTTGAAAACACCTGCGGGGGAACATGAGATTCGTTTCGAGTACGAACCAGGATCGGCCAGATATGGTAAGGTTGTATCAGGGGTGAGTCAGGTATTTGTTCTTGGGATTTTGATCTTCTTTTTATTTCAGAACTTCCGTCGTAACAACCAACCGGAGATAAGCGAGGATTAGTAAGCCATTATGCAAGGAGATGAGTAATGAATTGGCGCCGATAGTCCTTTTCACCTATAATAGACCGGAACATCTAAAAAATACGGTGTCCGGCTTAAAGAAGTGCGTTGGAGCCAATCGCAGTGAACTATACGTGTTTTCAGACGGTCCAAGGGAAGGGTTAACTGACGATAAGGACAAGGTTGGGCAGGTTAGAGAATACTTAAAGGCCTTAAGTGGATTTAAGTCTTGTTTATTGACGGTGAGAGATACCAATTTCGGACTAGCAAGGTCGGTGATTTCAGGTGTTAGCGAGGTCTTAAAAATTCATGAGTGTGTCATTGTTGTTGAGGACGATCTTTCGTTCCATCCCAATTACCTTGAGTTTATGAATAGTTGCCTCAGAAAACATGTATCTAATGTCGAAATAGGTTCAGTTTCCGGATACGTATGGCCGTTTCCCAGGAATAAAAGCACCCCAGGTCAGTACTTATTACCAAGAGCCTCCTCATGGGGTTGGGGAACTTGGGCAGACCGCTGGCATGAAGTCAATTGGAAACCAAAGCTTGAGGATTTTTTTGGCAATCCTGAGAAGATTAGGGATTTCAACAGAGGTGGTGAGGATTTAACAGCTATGTTAAAGAAAAGGGTACTTAAGAAAAACGATTCTTGGGCTGTTTTGTGGTGTTATTACCACTTTTTGTATCATAAGTCTTGTTTATACCCTTCAGATTCGTTCATAAAAAATCACGGAACGGATGGTTCCGGAACTCATTCTCCGGCAACCGATTTTTACACATCCGATTTCTATGATGGTGAAACAATGACTTTAATCGATAATCCACAGGAGGACCCGGAAAGAGTCTATCAACTACAGAAGTTTTTTAAGCTTTCTCCTTTTCGAAGAGTGGTCAATCGCTTTAAATTGGGCATATAAGTGTTTCTTTTTAAGATCATATTCAAGGATTTCTATCGATTCATTTCCACCGGATATGGAAGGATATTCCTGTATCTGTGCTTTCAATATTCCCATAACCGAAGTAGCTATCGTCTTTTAGGAAGGAAGTGGTTGGTTGCAGGATCTTTTGCCTTTCTATGGCAATTTCATGAGATATTCTTCATGAAATCATACCGCTTTCTAACCTCAGCTGACAGGCCGGTCATTATCGATTGCGGGAGCAACGTGGGTCTGTCATTAGAATTCTTTCGTCGCATGTATCCTAAGGCGGATATTTACGGATTTGAAGCGGATCCAGAGGTTTATCAAAAGCTTAGATTGAACTTAGGTGAAGATTTCAGTTCAGAAAGAATTCATAATCAAGCGGTTTGGATACATTCTGATGGTGTCAATTTCAACAGTTCTGGCGATGACACGGGTAAGATTAATGATGGGGGTTCTCAGTTAGTGCCTACAATTAGATTGAAGGATTTTATTGATCAATTTGATTCTGTAGATATGCTAAAAATTGATGTTGAAGGTGCTGAATATAAGATATTGGATGACTGCAAAGATGTACTAAAGAAAGTGAGAAATATCTTTGTGGAAGTTCATCAAGGTCAGCACCTGACCGGTTCCTTGGCTCAGGTCGTCAGTATTTTAGAGAATTCGGGATTTAAGTTGGTTGCGCGAAGTGAAAATGATTTAAGAGAGCCGCTGATGGCAATGAATGAGCCAAAATTGGAAACTCAGGTAAATCTTTATGGCTATCGAGGGTAAGCAGATCATGCAAAATCAGTACCCGTCCATAGTCTTTATTTCAACCTTTGAATCAAAAGGTGGAGCAGCCAGGGCTATGGAAAGACTGGCTATGGCCCTCAGGGAAGAGGGATTAAAAGTTGAAATAATATCTGCATTTGGGAAAACAAAAAGCCTGAGTGTTGGTCATAAACTACAATTCTATTTCAATTTCATATTAGAACGATTAAGAGTTTTTCATTCTGTGAAAGACAGAGAATACTTGTATCAATATTCCAACGGTCGACCCGGGTTACCCCTTCATCTACATCCCAAGGTTCGAAGTGCTGATATAGTACACTTGCATTGGATCAATTTTGGCCTATTATCCATTAAAGGAATTTCAAAACTTGCCTCTGAAAAACCTTTGGTGTGGACACTTCATGATATGTGGGCTTTTACAGGGGGGTGTCACTATGCTTTCGATTGTGAAGGGTACCAACAAAACTGTGAAACGTGCTTTTATTTAAATAATGAGAGGAGTAGAAGTTCAGAGAAAACGCTACAATCGAAAAAGAACGAATGGGAGGATAAGAATATGTTAATAACAGCTCCCAGCAAATGGCTATATGATTTGGCTCGTGAAAGCCCTGTGCTTAAAGGGAAACAAGTTCAAAAGGTTGGTTACACGGTTGATACTAATCGCTTCACAGTCATTGAGACCAGTGATTTAAGATCAAAATGGGGAATATCAAGTAATTCAACTGTGATACTAGCGGGAGCTATGGACCTTAATGACAAACGAAAGGGTTTCACACTGCTACTTGAAAGCCTGGAAATGATGAGGGACGTAACGGATAACCTGGAACTATTGGTATTTGGTAAGACAACAGAGTTGAAACTTGATGGGGTGAAGATTACGGATCTGGGTTTTATTAATGATGAACAGGATCTAGTGGAGATATACAATATTGCGAGTGTATTTACCTTACCTTCAATACAGGATAATCTTCCGAATATGGTGCTTGAGTCCATGGCTTGTGGGACACCTGTTGTGGCATTTGAAAGTGGTGGGGTAGTAGATATGATTGAGCATTTGGAAACAGGTTACATTGCGCAAAAGGGAGATGCTTCAGATTTTGCGAAGGGAATATCTTTAGCCTTAAACCTGGTTAAAAGTGAGCAAGATAAAGTTAGAATTTCAACTAGTATTAAGGCGAAATATGATAAGGATCTTGTTGTTGGCCAAATGGTTAAGCTATACCGCGAACTTCTTGCTTGATTCAATAGATATCTTGACTAAAATATTCTCCAAATCATCTAATCTTGTGGAGTCTAGATAGATAACCTCTTTTTGTGTAATGTACATCGATAGAAACCTACAGCGGTATGTGGTACTTGAATCCATGACCATTCATGAGTCTCTGAAACTCTTGAATGAACGAAAGGGCAGAATAATGGTGGTGGTGAATGAAAGAGATATTGTAAAGGGTGTGGCTACCAATGGTGATGTTTTGAGGTGGATATCAGAGGTAGAAAATCCGGATTTGTTACTGCCAGTCATTGACTTAATCAATACTAAGTTCAGGTTTGTGAAAGAGTCGGATTCCAGAGATAAATATCAGAGTTTACTGGATGAAGTTTTGTTCCTGCCAATTGTAAATTCAAACAACCAGCTTGTTGGTGTTGCCAGGCGCGACTTTCCTGATGATGGCTTCGAGATTGGAAATAGAGGAATAGGCAAGAATCACCCATGCTTTATTATCGCCGAAATTGGAAACAATCATAATGGTAGCATGGAAAATGCCTACAGACTTGTGGATCAGGCCATTGGAGCGGGTGTGGATTGTGTGAAATTCCAAATGAGGGACATGGGGACTTTATATCTTAGTTCCGGTGAGGAAAGTGAAAATTCTGAAAATCTTGGTACCGAATACACTTTGGATCTATTATCCAAATTTCAGCTGACCAATGATCAGCTTTTTGAGCTTTTCGATTACTGTGCTGGCAATGATGTTATTCCCTTATGCACACCATGGGATGAGGCAAGTGCTAACACCTTAGAACAATATGGAATGCTGGCATATAAAGTCGCCTCGGCTGACTTGACCAATCACGATCTTTTGAAATACCTGGCTGAGACTAAAAAACCGCTTGTATGTTCGACAGGTATGAGCACGGAAAATGAAATTGTGGAAAGCCATAATTTACTGAAAGACCATGGCGTTCCTCACGCTGTTCTTCATTGTAACTCAACCTATCCTACAGCTCTTTCCGATGTGAACTTGAATTACATAGACAGATTGAAGCAATTTGTAGATTGCCCCGTTGGTTATTCTGGTCATGAAAGAGGGATTCATGCCTCAATAGCTGCTGTCGCGAAGGGTGCCAAGATAATTGAAAGGCATATTACTCTGGACAAGGGTATGGAAGGTAATGACCATAAAGCAAGCCTTCTCGCTGGGGAGTTTGCCCAAATGGTTCAGGGAATACGTGAGGTCGAAGAATCGCTAGGTACCTCATCACCGCGTCAACTGAGCCAGGGCGAAATGATCAACAGGGTCAATTTGGCTAAAAGCCTGGTTATAAATCAAGACCTAAAAAAAGGTCAGATTATCATGGGTGACATGATAGAAACTAAAAGTCCCGGTAAAGGATTGCAGCCAAATTTCAAGTCTATCCTAATTGGTAGCGAGGCCAAAAGAGATTTTAAGAAATTCGATTTTTTCTATCCAAGCGACGTTGAGCAGGAAGCGGTTGAAAAGCGGAATTACAATTTTGATATCCCTTGGGGTATTCCGGTCAGGTACCATGATCTAGTTGAAATTGTTAAAGGGACTAATTTAGATCTGGTTGAATTTCATTTTAGTTATAAAGATCTAAACCAGAGGCCTTCCGATCACTTGCGCGAAAAACTGGATATTGGATTTGTAGTTCACAGTCCGGAACTTTTTGCTGGAGACCATATTCTGGATTTGACATCACCTGATGATGATTACCGTAGACAGTCTGTTGAAGAACTTAGAAGGGTGATTACGATCACACGGGAACTCAATCAGTACTTTTCCAATGAAAATTCACCTTTAATTGTAGTTAATGTAGGAGGATTTTCTACCAAGGGATTTTTAAGTCCAGAAGTGAAACAGGAAAGACTGGAAATCTTATCTAAAAGCCTTTCGGAAATAAATCAGGATGGCGTAGAGTTAATTCCACAGACCATGCCCCCATTTCCATGGCATTTCGGAGGACAACAGTTTCACAACTTATTTGTTGATCCTTTGGAAATAAAACAATTCTGTGAGAGTGAGGGGTACCGGGTTTGTCTTGATGTATCACATTCCAAACTAGCATGTTCTCAAAACAATTGGTCTTTCTACAAGTTTTTAGAGGATATATTGCCACTGACCGCCCATATGCATTTTGCGGACTCTCTGTCTACCAGTGGTGAAGGATTGCAGATAGGGGAAGGGGAAATTGATTTTAACGCAGTATTTAAGGCAATAAAGGACAATGGATATCATGGGTCCTTCATCCCGGAAGTATGGCAAGGACATGAGAATCGGGGAGAAGGTTTTTGGATTGCATTACAAAGACTTGAAAAAATCTATAACGAAGTAAAATGATCAATTTACCAGAGTTTGATAAAGCATTTGATTACGAGAATAATTTCTATTTAAGCTGCGGTACCCAGCGCATATCCAAAATTCTTGCACACTACGAACTGTTCAAAAAAACCGTAGACCTCGCTGGAGAGATAGTTGAATTTGGTGTATTCAAAGGAGTTTCTCTTCTTAGGTGGGCACACTTTCGACAGATGCATGGCGGTGCAAGCTCAAAACGCATAATTGGCTTTGACGTGTTCGATAAATTTCCTTCCACTGATTATGCTCAGGATCATGCCAAACTTGGAAAATTTATTGAAAGCGCGGGTGACCAAAGTATATCACGAGATCAATTGACGAATTTACTATCTCATCATGGACTTGATGCAGGTGTTGATCTGATAGAGGGGGATATTTTGGAGACTGTTCCTGGTTTTCTCGAATCAAGACCTGAATTAAAAATTTCATTGTTGAATCTTGATACCGATATCTATGAACCTGCGGTGGTCATTCTGGAAAGTATGTGGGAGAGGGTAGTGCCAGGTGGGATAGTGTTACTTGACGATTATGCCGTTTTTCCCGGCGAAACAAAAGCGGTTGATGATTTCTTTGCTGGCAAGTCAGTTCAAATTAGAAAACTGCCATTTGCCAAAACACCGTCCTATATAATAAAGTAAACGAGCTACAATGAATATAGCTATCGTACCCGCTCGAGGCGGTTCAAAGAGACTTAAGAGAAAAAATCTTCGATTACTGAACGGTAAACCCTTAGTTCAGTATACCCTTGAGGCAGTTTCCAAATCAGGGCAGTTTGAAAAGATCATTCTATCGTCGGATGACGAGGATATCCTTGCCGTAGCCAGGGAAGTTAACAACATAACTCCTGAGAGGAGGGACGACAGATTTTCCGGAGATACGGTTAAGGTCATTGATCTTGTACAATCGATCGCTCATAGAGAGGATGTGAGGAACACATATTCTCGAATTGGCCTTTTCCTTCCTACTTGTCCGTTTAGGACGGCCGAGGATATAAGAGGGGGGATAAAGCTCCTGGAAGAAGATGACTTTTCTGTTGTAAGTATCAAAGAGATGGAGGAACCGGTGCAATTGACAATGACTTTGGGTGACGACGAAGTAATTGATCCCGAAGCTATTCTAAATCCATCGCCATTAGTAACTGGCAATACAAGATCTCAGGATTTTCAGAAGATATTCAGGGTAAATGGAGGCTTTTATATTGCATGGCTGAAAAAATTCCATGAGAAAGAAAACTTTTTTCAGGGTAGAGTAAAGGGCTATGTAATGAAGAGTGAGTATTCTGTTGATATTGATTACGAGATCAACTTTCAGTGGGCGGAGTATCTACTTAGAAGTGGTTTGGTGAATCTTAATCTATAAAAATGATGAGCAATTTTGAAAATACAAAGAGTAAAATAAAGGGGCCTGTTTTTTCAGTTATGACACCCTTTCTTCCAAACGAGGAAATAGACTTCCTCGCATTGGAGAAATATTTGGAGCTTATCTACCACAGCGGAGGGAGGATATTCTATGTAATGGGATATAACAGCAGGTTTAGTGAACTATCATGGGACGAAATTAGACTACTCAATAGTTTTGTAACTCAAAAAGTTAAGTCACTCTCAGCTGACAACGTAATGATTGTGGCCGATCCTCTTCATTGCTCCACCAGAGTATCTATTGAATTTGCATCACATGCGCAAGAAATAGGAGCCGACGTTATATCAATTATTTGTCGAGAGAAATTCTACTCTGAGAAGCAAATTTTCACGCACTATGAGATGGTGGCAGATGCCGTCGATATTGGAATTCTTGTACATGAAATGCCTTTTTTAAGTGGTTATGGTGGACCATCAGTGAATTGGCCCATTTCGCTTCTTGATGAAATATCCGATATTAAAAATGTTATCGCAGTTAAGGAAGATGCAAAGGATGACGAACTCTCACGAGAAATTATAAACAAAGTAAAGGACCGTGTTTCAATAGTTATTTCCGGTGGTGGCAAGAGGCAGTGGTTAAGGTTTGCTGATGACGGATGTCAGTCATGGTTGAATGGGATTGGTGTTTTTGATCCGAGATTGGCCGTAAAGTTTTGGGAATTCTATCAGGAGGGGGAGACAGAAAAATATCAAAGAATAATTGACGAAATCGAAGTGCCTTTTTTTGAGCAAGGTGTTTCAAAGTTTGGTTGGCATCTCACAATAAAGTCTGCATTGCAATCATTAGGAATTATGAATCGTGTAGAACGAATGCCGTTAATGGCTCTTTCTGACGAGGACCACAGGACTATCGATCAACTGGTTCAAAATTTGCCCATTGAGTCTGTCTTGTCAGATTAGATTTCATCCTGCAGGGTGTTTGTTCAATAATGACGGAACAGGAGCTTTTTACCAGGGTTATCGAATTTGAGCGAAAGCATAACCCAGCTCTGATCAGCTACAGGGAGGTAGAGATTTGGCCACTATGTCGAATGTACTTAAGGGAGTATGTGATTGGTCAGATCAGCCTGAGTGGGAAAAAGAAAAAAGTTTCTAAAGCATCTCAGATGATGAATCTTTGGCGAACACTAATCGCCAGGATTGCTCCCAAAAAATCAGATTTACTGATCCTTACGAGTGAAGTATACTATACGGATGCCGTGGATGGGAAATCATTCGATAGGCACGGTGATTCATTACTGGAGTTCGTAAGACAAAAATTCAATCTGTCCATTAACAAGCTGATTGCAGTAACCAAGTCGTCCGCGCCCCAAACGATTTGCTATCCCGGTCAAGTAGCAGATCAAAGGGCCTTTATGAATTTATTCCGCTATTTCAAGTTCAGGCGTCAACTCCAGGGTGACGAACATTTAGGACTATTTTTCGAAAAGATCGAGGCTAGTTTCGGCGTAGATATTTCAAGGTCAGTAATTAACGCACTGGCCGTTATTCTTTCTTCAAAAAAGGCCATGTTAAACATGGTTCAAAGACAACAGCCACAATTGATTGTTTCCGTTTGCTACTATACGCATCTAAATTTTACCATGAGCTTGGTGGCAAAAAACTTAGGAATACCATTTGCAGATTTACAGCATGGAAAACAAGGAGTCAACCACATAATGTATGGAGGCTGGAATAAAATGCCACCAGATGGCTATCGGCTGTTACCCGATTTTTTCCTCGTGTGGGGGAAAAACTCCAGGGATAATATTTCCCGCTATTCCGATAATCATTCATTCAGAGTTTTAGTGACTGGAAATCTATGGATGCTCAGATGGAAGGAAAGCTTTAATAAGCAAAAGACAGGTTTGGAAAAACTTATTGATCGTTACTCCCGTGTGGTCTGTTTTTCATTACAACAGGCGCTGGAAAAGCCTATTCCTGACTTTGTACTCTCAGAGATCTCTGGTAATACAGATGTTTTGTGGCTCTTCAGGTTACATCCAGGACAAAACCAAGGTAAAGATGAAGTGAGGAAGATTCTTCAATCATTAGAAACATCAAACTGGGAAATGGAAGTAGCAAGCCAACAGCCATTATACGCTATTCTGGCTCACTCTAATGTTCATATGACCTGTTGGTCCAGTGTGTGCATAGAAGCATTGAACTTCAACTTAAGGTCCGTCATTGTGCATCCCAATGGTGCAAAAGAGTATGAACGAGAGATTGAGGAAGGTCTCTTTCAATACGCTGACGATAAACCCTCTTTAAAAGATGTTTTAAACCGGATCGGTGATTCTCAAATCGATACAAGCTCATATTTTGCCTCACAGGAAGTTGCGGAAGAGGCATTTAGGAAACTTTTGAACTATTGAATTATAATACGCGGACTAAGGAATGGGTTACCTTAGCTATGTAAAAGTAATTGTTAAGAAGAATGATTGACAATCAGTTTAAATACAATGCGCCCATAGGGGACATCTCGAAGACTATGACGTTCCTGAATGATCATGGCGTATGTGTGATCGATGAGTATTTGGAAGCCGACCACTTAGAAGAAATTCAAAAGGAGTTTGGCCAATTTCTCGATTCGGAATACGAAGGTGTGGAACACACTGATTACAGTCTGGGAGAATGCGCCAGGATATACAAGAATAAATTTCCTGTTTCAAAATTTACAGTTACCAATGAAGTATTCTACGGCGACTTTTTTCGGGATATCGCTTCCCGGTTTTATTCAGAGAAATTCAATCTGAACTCAGAGATTTTTGCTGTGAAAGACGTTGTTGGCTCCAATCATATAGCCAATGATTTACATTATGATGTCATTCGAACTCTTAAATTTTTCATCTACTTGAAGGACACGACCGCCTCAAATGGTGCATTCGAATGTGTTCCCAATTCTCATAAGAAGACTGAGGAATATCGATTAAAATACGGTAGCAAGATATCTTTTGAAAATCGTGAGATCACCAGAGATCTTGATCTCGACGAGTTTGAAAAGCCTATTCCGGTAGAAGGTAGTGCCGGGAGTCTCATAATCTTTAATACCGACGTCTGGCACCGAGCAGGTAAAGTTACTGTTGGTGAACGATGGGTCATGAGGGGGCATACGCGTCCCAGTGTAGGGAAACTGAAAAATCTTATCAACTCATTCACCTCTCTTGTGAAATGAAATACTTGGATTGGAATCCAGAAAAGGACAACCAGCTTAAGAAAAAGGAGATTGAGATTCATCAAAAATTTCATGATCACCTCGCTGAGAAAGAATTATCTATAGACGAAATACTCGGTTCTTCCAAGCGAATTGAAAGGTCCTCATCTCTTAAGAAAGCATTATCAAAAAAACATTTAAGCCTATCAAACAAAAAGGTTTTGGAATTGGGTGCTGGAGATGGGTGGTGTTCTCTTTTCATGTTAAAAAACTTTGAATTGGAGGAGTTGCATGCGATGGAAATAAACGATGCCGCCGTGCATTCTTTAATCCCTAAGGTGCTGGAATTGAGCGGTAAAGATCTTTCCCATTGCACGGTAATAAAAGGTAGTTTCAATAATATCGAAAATAAGGAGTATTACGACTACATAATTGCTATGGGGGCATTACATCATTCATCTAACCTCCACAAAACTTTTTCGGAAATCTGGTCAGCGCTAAAACCTGGTGGTTGGTTAATCGCACAAGAGCCTTTCATGCCCGACTTTACTACAAATGATTACTATTATCAAAGAGAGGATCAAAATGTAGACTTCAAAAATCTATTAAAAGTAAAAAACAATGAACGATCCGATCTTTTTTATAGGCTTTGTGAATATCAGGTAGCAGCTTATCACGCTGGTTTCAATTTTTACTATGAGCGAATGAAAACCTGGCCGACGTTTCGATCTTTGGTGATGATGTTAAAAAATGGTATTCCAAAAGGTCCAAGACCTGGCAATCTGTCTTTGGTGTGTCAAAAACCTGAACATGAAGTAAAGTTACCTACACCCACTGGTTGGGAATGAGAATTTCTACTTAAGCCTATCAAGAATTAGGCTCTTGTATTTCTCTAATCCAGCCATTAATTCTTCTGATGGTCTTAGGATAAATATTGAGAGGACGCAGAAAATACCTATAAGTGCAGAACGGGCAAACAGGTCCACCCAGGGATTTGCAAAAGCAGGAACAAACGAAATAGCCACATATACGAGCGCGATGAATAAGAGAATTCTTATAGACCGGTAAGAAAACGGACTTAACCGCAAACCGATTCTCAAAATAAGAAACCTGGCGGTATTGAAAATTAGGTAGGAGATCAATGTGGCAATCGCTGCTCCGCTCATTCCGAAAATAGGGATAAGATAGAGATTAGAAATCACGGTTATAACTCCAAGTCCTAATGTTAGAATGACGTTATACCGAAAGTACTTTGAAACTGCCATTATTTCAGCATTGGTACTGAATAGCATATCCACCAATTTTGTTGCTCCAACGATGTAAACAACCCAAAAACCTCGGGCATAAGTATCCCCATTTGGCATGATCGTAAATATGGAATCCAGATTGAGAGTAATTGCGATAAACAGAAAACCACCTATCCAAATCATGATATTAGAAGCTGATTTGTAATTCTTATTAAGCTCCTCAAAATTTTCGTCGTGCATATTCTGGGAGATGTATGGGTGCAGGATCTGTGCTAGATATTTCTTTGGATATTCGATCACTAACGCCATCATCATAGCAGTAGAATAAACACCGTTTTCAGATAAACCCAACATTTGTGAAACCATAATCTGATCGATTTGGAGAACCATGATTATTCCAAAGCTCGAAAGAAATGAAAACGACATGAAGTTCAGAACTTCCTTTTCGAATCCAACTCGAAGGAGATTTTTTAAGGTAAAAGAAATATTGAAGTTCTTTATTACAAGCCAGCCGATAATCAGGCATAATATGACGTAGGCTACAAAGTGTCCATATAGATACCAAACAAATGAGTAGAAACCGAGCCCGAATAAGACGATCAGGATCGAATTGAAAGCCTTATAGACAAAGTCGGTCATTATACTCGGAATGATAATCGAGTAATGTGATCTTGAGATTACTGCGAAGTAATTATACAGTACCATCAAGATGATTAGCCCGGATATTAAACTGAAGTAATCATTGACCTCCGGTGCTTTTTCCTCATAAAACCCAAAAAGTGTTTCCTTGAAAGTCGTGAACAGAATAAGTATCAGCCCGAAGACAGTGAAAATTACGGTTAAAAGGAATGTTAAGAATTCCGGTAGGCGGTCATTATACTTCGGGCGAAATCTCATAATTGCAGAACCTGATCCGAAGAATACAAGCGGGACAATCAGCATGGCTATTGCATTGATCGTACGGAATAACCCAACCTGTTCAGGGGTCATGAATTTGGGCATTAGGATAACAATGTTCAAATACCCAACGAGGACGCCTAAATAGGCAGAAATTGTACTGAAAAAACTTTGCTTGGCTACTCTACCCATTAGGGATCAACATTCTGTAACATCCATTTAGAACTGGGCAAATGTATGTATTTGCAATTTCCAACATAATTAGTTTTCTGTTTTTAGAAAAACCAAAGCTTGGTTGCCAGAATGGAAACCGTGATTACCAATATTGCTCGAATCAGTCTATCATCCTTACCTACAGACCACCTACTCGCTAGCCAGCCCCCTGAAGCATTTCCAAGTGCCAATATGATTCCATATTCCCAGCGAATTTTGTCCTCTATAATGAAAACAATGAGTGCGAATACGGTGTAAGAAAGGGCTGTGAATACCTTTATACTGTTGGTCTTAGCCATATCCAGCCCATGAATTGAAGTCAAGATCGCAATCATCAAGAATCCAATTCCTGCTTGTATAAAACCTCCGTAGATACCAACCACGAAGAAAAGGAAAATTGTGAGAGCGTTTCGTCTAGGACTGAATATTTCCTCCATCTTTTTTCTTCGTAAAAAAGGTTTACCTACCGTCAAGATCACCACAATAAGCATTATGATCGCCAGTATACGATTAAACAGGAGATTTGAAATGTCAGTAGCGATATAAGCTCCAATTATTGCGCCGAATACCGAAGAAATAGCTACCCAGATTACAAACGGATAAACAAACACCCCACGACTTCGAAAACCTTGAACTGCAAACACGTTTTGAAGGAAAATAGCGACTCTGTTTGAGGCGTTAGCATCCGCAGAGGGTAGACCCATGAAAATCAGTAATGGCAGAGTTATCAGAGACCCTCCGCCTGCTATTGTGTTAATGAATCCGGCAGCAAGACCAGCACCAATAAGCAAAATAGCCTCAATTAGTGTCACGAATAACCTTTGATGGATAGATTGAGTAAGAAGCAGGAGAATCAACTTGTTCCAACATTTGTCTATTAGTGATCTTAAGAACTGGATGGACAAACTCTGCTGCGATGTTTACAAGTGGCAAAAGTGTGAAATGTCGTGTAGGGATTCCAGGATGGGGGACTACCAGATTATCGGACGAAATAACCTGATCATCAAAATATAGCAAATCAATGTCGATCTTTCTTGGTCCCCATTTCTCCATTCTGATTCTACCAAGATCAAGTTCTACCTGTTGTGTAACCTTCAACACCTCATGCGGAGTCATGTCTGTGGACCAACGGGCAACGGCATTCACAAATCTGTCCTGATCCGTATTTCCCCATGCCTCAGTTTCGTAGTATTCAGAAACAGTTTGGAGCGTTAAAGGTTGATCTTTCAACAGCTCGATAGCAGAGTCAATGAACATTTTTCTGTCACCGATGTTAGAACCAAAGAGTAAATAAATCGTATGTTTCACCAGTTTTAAACAATTGCGCAAAACTAAAGGTCTTTCGTTTTACCAATATTAGTTTTGCTCGTATATAAAATTTCAAATGCCATTTTTACGTAATCTGCTAGCCACTATTGTTGGGCTTTTCATCTTTTCGTTCATGTCTTTTTTCTTCTTTATCGCGATAATAAGCGCTGTTGAATCAGACGAAGCTCCAGTTGTCAAAGACAAAACCTTGCTGTATTTGCCATTGGGCGGAATTGTTAGGGAGCAAGCTGTTGATGATCCATTAGAAGAGCTTTTCCCCAATTCAGGAGCTCAGATACTAAGTCTCAAGGACGTCGTAAAAGGTATAAAAAATGCAGCCTATGATGATAAGGTTATTGGGTTATACATTGAACCTCGATTTGTGCAGTCGGGATTTGCCGCCTTACAGGAGATTCGTGATGCAATTTTAGAATTTAAAGAATCCGGTAAACCGGTTTACGCCTACGGTGAGTTTATTAGTGAGGTGGATTACTTCGTCGTTTCTACTGCAGATCGTCTGTTCATGCATCCGGAAGGAACATTAGAATTCAATGGAATGACAGCAAGAGTTACTTTCTTCAAGGGATTATTCGACAAACTTGGAATTCAACCTGAGATTTTCCGAGTAGGTGAATTCAAAGCAGCTGTTGAGCCATTTATGCAAAAATCCATGAGTGATGAAAACAGGCTTCAACTCACTGGACTTCTTGAGAGCATTCATGGACACTATTTAGAAGAAGTATCAACCTCAAGGAATATACCAATCGAGCGTTTGGAGCAGATCTCAGACCAAATGGAGGCTTACCTTCCGAAAGAAAGCCTGGAAGTAGGCCTGGTGGACAGGTTAGCTTTTGAGGACGAAATCAAGGAAGAAATGATGGAATTGGCTGAAGTAGAGCGATCCAGGGACCTTAATTTCATGTCTGTTAAATCCTATGTAAAGGCATCTGGAAGTGACTATTCTCGTGATCGGGTAGCGGTAATTTTGGCGGAAGGTGAGATTATTATGGGGAATTCGGATGAGCAGGTGATCGCGGCGGAGCGTTTTGCAAGAGAGATGAGACGAGCCAGAGAAAATAATCGGATTAAGGCTGTAGTACTTCGCATCAACAGTCCCGGTGGAAGTATGACCGCATCCGACATAATCTGGAGAGAAATCCAATTAACAAAGAAAAAGAAGCCGATCATCGCCTCAATGGGTAATTATGCTGCTTCCGGCGGCTATTACCTTGCCATGGAAGCGGATACCATTGTAGCACAACCGACAACAATTACCGGATCTATTGGAGTTTTTGCCATGCTACTTAATGTTGAAGAAATGTTAGAGAATAAGCTGGGTATTACCAATGACGTGGTCACCACGGGAGAGTATTCGGATATTATTTCCATTACCCGAACATTAGATGATTACGAAAGACAGGTTATCCAACGAGGAGTCGATCAAAGCTACCAAACTTTCCTTCAGAAAGTAGCCAACGGAAGAGGTATGGAAGTATCTGATGTTGAAAAAGTGGCGGGTGGTAGAGTCTGGTCAGGAAAACAAGCGCTTGAATACGGTCTGGTAGACGCTTTAGGAGGTCTTGATTTAGCCGTGGAACTTGCAGCACAGTCGGCTAATCTAGTGGAATATCAAGTCACTTATTACCCGGTACAAAAGCCGTTCTTTGAGGAATTTGTTACTAGAATATCTGATGAGACAGAAGCACTGTTTCGCGGTAAATATGGAAGTTTAATGAATCAATATGCCACGACTATAAAATCCATCGAGCGAATGGAGGGCATTCAGTTAAGGATGCCAATGGAGTTAGAGGTAAATTGATTTGATCGAGGCCTGAAAGAAGGACTCGTCCATCTCTATGAATAAGGTCTTACGTTTTGCACCCTTTTACATAATCTCGTTAATCCCATTAAGGGTATTGTATGTATTTAGTGACTTTCTGTACCTCATTACTTATTACATCGTTCGTTATAGAAGATTGGTAACATGGCAGAATCTAAGAAAATCGTTTCCGGAAAAAGACGATAAGCAACTGAGGAGGATCGAAAGAGGATTTTACAAGCATTTTTGTGACTTATTTTTCGAGACAATCAAGCTATTGACCATCTCCCCTCATCAAATAGAAAGTAGGGCGAAAGTGATGAATCCTGAAATATTAGACAGGTCAGAGAAAGAAGGAAGACCAGTGATCTGGTACATGTCTCATATGGGTAACTGGGAATGGTTCACTTCATTCGCCGACAGAATGTCTTATTCGCTGATTACGTTCTATAAACCTCAATCCAATAAATATTTCAATGATCTATTGCTCTTAATTCGGTCTCGATTTGGTAGTGAAATGGTTCCGAGTAATAGTGGTTTCAGGTATCTACTATCAGCCAGTCAAAAGTCTGCATTAACCGGTTGCTGTATCATTGGAGATCAAAAACCCAATTATTCAAAATCAACCACTTATTCAACGGACTTTCTAAATCAATCAACGGAGTTTTTAACGGGAGCTGAGGAGATAGGCAGGAAACTGAAAGCCGATATCCTTTTTCCAAAAGTATCAAAACCTCGTCGGGGTTTCTATGAAGTCACCTACATTCCAATATCTCAGGAAGAGTCGAAAGGTGCTGTTACCGAATCATATGCAAAAATGCTGGAGGCCGCAATCAGAGAATACCCACATATATGGCTATGGAGCCATAGAAGATGGAAAAAGAGGAAAAGAAAGAAGAACTAGATTAATCGTTCACCCCAGAAGCCATACAGCCAATTTCCAGGAGCATTTTCATCGTTACTCTTGAAAAAATCTTCAATTCCTGACATCAGCTCATATTTACTAAGCATGTCGTCACTATTTAGGTCTAGTTTCGTGTAGCTTTTTGCGGAATACCGGACTTGAATGTGATAAGCCATGAACAAATCGATGTATTCATCAAGAGAGATAAACCCATCATGGTTTGCATCAAAGGTGTCGAAAATTATTTCTGCATTTCGAATCACATAGCTATTAAAAAATTGCTCAGATCCATTAACCAGGTGGGTATCACCAAATGACAACCACTCTTTTAAGGTAGCATGAGTGGGATCGGAATGTTCCACATTATCCCTGAAGTCTTTCCAAGATTTTTCAAAGAGCTCCCGATACTTGGTATGTTTATCACTGCCTTCCTTTATTCCCCACAGAACACAGAGATTTTCAGCGATAGCCACGAAATCTTCTTGCTCTACAGTGCCATTATTATCAAAGTCAAGTAGCTTAAAGTAGTGGGTGAGCTTTTTTTCTTGCAGGTCTGTTAACATGGGTAATTCTATCTACTATCAAATCTAATCAATCCTTTTTTTCTGAAGAGGCCAAACTTTTATTTTGGCTTGTAGTGTTGGATTTAAATGTGTTTGAAACGACTAATTTAGCGATCTGAAATTCAATATATGCGAGCTGAAATCATAACTATTGGCGATGAGATTCTGTATGGTCAGACCCTGGACACTAATTCACATTGGATGAGTCGGGAACTGGATGCCATAAACATAAAAGTTGTGCAGAAAACAACTATTGGGGACAATAGAGACGATATTCTTGTAGCTTTTGAAACGGCAGAAAAAAGAGCTGACCTGATCCTCATTACAGGAGGGCTTGGCCCTACTTCTGATGACCTGACTAAACCCTTGCTGGCCGAGTACTTTGGTGTAGGATATAGGTTTGATCAGGAAGCTTTGGATCACATCATTCAAATTTTTTCAGCCGCAGGTAGAGAAGTTACCGATGTAAACAAGTTGCAGGCAGAATTACCTGAGAACTGTATAAAAATTCCGAATTCATTAGGGACAGCACCCGGCATGTGGTTTGATGTAAGAGGAAAGATCTTTGTATCCATGCCAGGAGTACCCTTTGAAATGAAAAGAATGATGACCGATAGCATACTTCCGCAGCTTCAGGATAGAACGGAAGGGGAGATCTCTCATAGGATAATCAGGACTATCGGTATTGGTGAGAGTAATCTCCAGGAATTGATAAAAGATTGGGAACGGGGCCTTCCGAAAAGTGTTCGACTTGCTTATCTCCCTGGGATTGCCCAGGTAAAGTTGAGATTGACAGCGGTTGGAGTAAATGAAACTGAAGTGCAGGAATTGCTCAAGCAGGAAGAGGAAAAGGTGGTTCCACTCATCGAGAAGTATGTATATGGATATGGTGAAGTAGAGATTGAAAAGGCTATCGGTCTTCTTTTGATGGAGCAAGATGCGACTGTCTCTTTTGCCGAAAGCTGCACCGGAGGATACCTATCATCAATGATTACTTCTGTTCCTGGTAGCTCAAAGTATTACCTGGGATCGATTTTATCATATGACAATAGGGTCAAGATTAATCAGTTGGGAGTAGAGGAAGAAGCAATAAACAAGCATGGGGCGGTAAGTGAACAAGTCGCAAGGCAAATGGCCGAAGGCGTAAGAAGAGAATTAAAGACTACTGTGGGAATGGGCATAACCGGTATTGCTGGTCCGGATGGGGGGACACCAGATAAACCGGTTGGTACGGTCTGTCTGGCGTACGCTGATGAAAGCAAAACCATCTCCCGGAGAATTCAGTTAACTAAAGATAGGAAGCTGAATATCCAATATGCTTCAATTGCTGCACTCAATATGTTACGAATTAATTTTTCGACTGATAAACAAAATAAACTACCTTTGTAAGAGGGATTTTGCATTGAAAAACAAATAATCTATGGCTACTGTTGAACTATTGATGCCGAAGATGGGCGAGAGTGTGATGGAAGGTACCATCCTAACTTGGCTTAAAAATGAGGGGGAAACAATAGAGGAAGATGAATCCGTGTTGGAAGTTGCTACCGATAAGGTGGATACCGAAATCCCTTCAACAACAAGCGGAGTTTTGAAAAAAATTCTGGCCAGGGATGGTGACGTGGTTCAAGTCGGAAAACCTATTGCTGTTATAGAGACGGACGGAGAAGTTCAAACGGACGTCCCCGAACCAGATATTCAGTCAGATCAGGCTGTGGAACAAGCTGAAAAGATGCTCACTGAAGCAATGGAGCACAGTTCTGGAGCTCCGATTGATGAAATTCCTCGAAGTTCAGGTAACAGGTTTTATTCACCACTAGTCAGGAATATAGCAAAGGAAGAAAACATCACAGTAGAAGAACTAGATAGAGTTACGGGAACTGGGAAAGAAGGTCGGGTAACAAAGAAGGATATTCTTGCCTACATCGATAAACGAACCTCTGGGGACTCAAATGGAGCTACTAATGGGCAACAAATAAAAATCACTGCGCCAGCACCGGTTAAGGCAACGATTTCAGGTGAGGATGAGATCATTGAGATGGATAGAATGCGTAAGATGATCGCTCAGCGCATGATTGAATCCAAAGCTACATCCGCTCACGTCACATCCTTCGTCGAAGCTGATATGAGTGCCGTAGTAAAATGGAGGAAAGAACATAAGGATGCATTTCAGAATCAATATGGCCAAAGTCTTACGTTCACTCCAATTGTAATTGAGGCGGTTGTCAAGGCCATAAAAGACTTTCCGGGAGTAAACATCCAGGTAGATGGAGATAGGATTGTTAAAAAATCGTCAATTAATATTGGAATGGCAGTAGCTCTGCCTAGCGGTAATCTAATTGTACCTGTTATACACAACGCCCACGAGTTGAATCTTCTTGGTCTCACAAAGAAGGTTAATGATTTAGCGAAAAGGGCTAGGGAAAACCAGTTAACCCCTGATGAGCTTTCGGGGGGAACTTATTCCGTCTCCAATGTTGGGTCCTTTGGGAATGTAATGGGAACGCCCATTATCATGCAACCCCAGGTTGCAATCATGGCGGTCGGTGCCATTCAGAAAAAACCTGCGGTAATAGAAACACCTGAAGGTGATTTAATTGGTATTCGTCATAAAATGTTCCTTTCCCATAGTTATGATCACCGTGTTATCGATGGTGCTCTAGGAGGAATGATGGTCAGACGTGTAGCAGATTACCTGGAGCAGTTTGATATAAGTAGAACGCAGTAATAGATGTCCGGGCATCACCACCAGGGTACCGGGAATATTAAAACAGCATTTTTCCTCAATTCATGTTTCGCGGTCATCGAATTGGTTGGTGGTATTTATACAAATAGTATTGCCATTATATCAGATGCACTTCACGACTTGGGTGATAGCCTCAGTCTAGGTTTAGCCTGGTATTTCCAGAAGATTTCAGATAAGGAGCAAAACAGGAACTTTACCTTCGGATTTAAAAGATTCAATGTTCTTGGTGCAATCATAAATGCGGTTGTACTAACTGTAGGCTCGGTGTTGATCATATCAGAAGCTGTACCGCGACTCTTTAACCCGGTAATGCCGGATGCAAAGGGTATGATGTATCTGGCGGGGTTAGGAATCATTGTTAATGGGGTTGCTGCGTTTCGAATGCGTGGTGGACATACGCTTAATGAGCGGGTTGTATATATTCATTTACTGGAAGATGTACTTGGATGGTTAGCGACCCTGATTGTTTCCATTGTTCTCATATTCCGAGCCGTTCCAATTTTGGATCCTGTGCTTTCAATCCTTGTGTCGGCTTATATTCTATACAATGTTTATAAAAATCTAAAATCAAGTTTAAAAATCATTCTACAAGCTACACCCGTTGAAATAGATATTGACAAGGTCCACGAAAGCATTCTTGGCATCACCGGAGTTGATGACTTTCATGACTGTCATTTATGGACCATGGATGGACACTATCATGTGTTATCGGGACATGTCGTAATCGGTGAAGGCCTCACCATGGATAACTGTGCAAACATTAAAAAAGAAGTAAAATCGGTACTGGCGGATCTCGATATCAATCACTCTACCATTGAGTTTGAAACCCCATCGGAGGACTGCCATTCGTGTTAACCGATTTCTCAAATTATTGTTAAAAACTAATCTGGGCATTAATTTCCGGTGGAAGACGTTTTACTTTGTACGCAATCGAAATTCATATATGCGTTTTAAGTCATTTTTCACACTCCTAATCGCTCTTACTTGTGTTTTTAGTCTAGCTGCCGGGCACAGAATTACCTTCACCGTTACGAATATTCCAGAAGAATTTGCAGTCATAGGTTTCCATCTTGGAGATAAGCAACATGCCCATGACACGGTTTATTTTAATGAGAATTTCACAGCTGTTTTGGAAGGTGATGAGGACTTACCGAAAGGAATATATTTTCTGTATACTCCTAGCCTTTACCTTGAATTCCTTGTCGCTGAACAAGAATTTTCTTTGGCAACTACATTGGATGGCGGATATGAGAATATGAAAGTCGAAGGATCAAGAGAGAATGAATTGTTCCAGCAGTTCCAGGAAAAGATGATCCTAATTCAGCGTGAACAACGCATACTAACAGACTCTCTTGGTCGCCTGTCCGGGGAAGATTCTGTCCAGGTGAGAAACCAACTGGTCTCATTGTCAAAGGAATCCAATTCCTTCAGAGATTCATTGATCAAAACCAATGAAGAATCTTTCTTTTCGAAAATCATCGGAATCACAAGACCATTTGACGTTCCAACCTTTGACGAAATTGAGAGTCCGGAAGAAAGGCAAAGGGCTCAGTTTTTCTACTATAAAGATCACTATTTTGATCACATTGACGAACCGGAGGAGTTATTGAGAACTCCGGTATTTAGGGAGTTTGTCCTCAAATATTTTGATGAATTAGTCATACCAAGAGCAGATTCAGTTATACAGGAAATCGACTGGTGGGTTGAAGAAGCCGGGGATACCGAGGAGTCCTTTCGATTTTGGATAGTGACGTTTTTCAAAAAATACCAGGATTCAAATATTATGGGTATGGATAAAGTATGGGTACATCTGGCGGAAAAGTACTACCTGTCAGGAAGGGCTGACTGGCTATCCGATCAATCCATCGAGACCATACAAAAGGAAGTGAGGTTCTTGAAGCCAAACTTAATTGGAAACTATGCACCCGCATTCTCTGTCTTGGATACCGCAATGAATGACGTTCAAATAAGCTCAATTCCCGCCAAATACCTTGTCTTATACTTCTATGATCCTGATTGCGGACATTGCAGGAAGAAGACACCCGTGCTTCGTGAAGCATATGACCAAATCAAGATGTACGGTGGCGAGGTGATTGCCGTATGTACAACCGGTGATATTAAAAAATGGAAAAAATACGTTCGTGAAAACAACCTGGATTGGATAAATGTGGCGGATCCCTACGGTAAGAGTAATTTTCGGGTAGACTATAACGTGAGAACCACACCTCAGTTATTTGTTCTGGATCAGGAAAGAAAAATCGTGGCGAAAAAACTTGATATTGCTGACCAACTGCTTACCTTCCTCGAAGAACATCAAAGACTTAATCCTTAGTTACTTTATCGGTGGTAAATTAGTACCATGCGATGCACCCTAATTCTTATTGTCACTTCATTCCTGTTTTTAGCATGTTCAAAAAAGGAGATACAGGACGAACCGATTTCACAAGTAATAGAAGAGTCTTCAAAGAGGAATTTTCAGGAGCCCTTTCGACCTCAGTTTCATTTTAGTCCTCCGGAAAAGTGGATGAACGACCCAAATGGTATGTTCTATTACCAGGGGAAATATCACCTATTTTATCAATTCAATCCTGATTCGACTGTTTGGGGTCCAATGCACTGGGGACATGCCGTGAGCAAAGATTTGACCAGCTGGGAGCATCTCCCAATAGCCTTGTATCCAGATAGTTTGGGGTTCATATTTTCTGGAAGTGCGGTTGTGGACGTGAACAATACTTCGGGATTTGGCAGTATTGAGAATCCTCCTATTGTAGCGATTTACACTTACGACAATCCGGATAGTTCCGATCCGGCCTTCCGACAGACGCAGGGAATTGCCTATAGTCTTGATGCGGGGAACACCTTTGTACCTTATCAAAAGAATCCGGTGCTGAATCGGGTTGAAAGGGATTTTCGAGACCCGAAAGTTTTTTGGTATGAGCCAGAGAGTAAGTGGGTGATGGCCCTGGCAGTTGCCGATCATATAGAGTTTTACAGTTCACCAAATCTTAAAGATTGGGAATTTCTAAGTGAGTTTGGTGATCAGGATGGCTATCATGAAGGGGTATGGGAGTGCCCGGACCTTGTGCAATTACCTATTCAAGGTTCCAATGAAAAGAAATGGGTACTGATCGTTTCGGTTGGTAATGAGGGAGAAATTGGTTCTGCCACTCAGTACTTTGTTGGTGATTTTGATGGAATTCGATTTACAAATAATCACTATCCGGAACGTATTTTATGGGTTGATCATGGAAGAGACAACTACGCTGGTGTCACATGGTCAGGAGTGCCCGAGGCGGATGGTCGTAAGATTTTCCTAGGATGGATGAGTAATTGGGATTATGCCAACGTTGTTCCAACTGAAGGTTGGAGGAGTCATATGACTATTCCAAGGACGTTAGTCCTTTTTTCAACCCCAGATGGTTTACGTCTGAACTCCTATCCAGTTGAGGAGTCGAAACTTCTAAGGTCACGATCTCTTCGTCAAAACCGGACGATCATCAACGTAGAAATGGATTGGACGCATTTTCTAGATTCAGGTAATCACCGGCTGGATATGGAATTCATAGTAACTAAGATTGTGAGTTCTGGAGCATGGGAAATTGTTTTGAGCAATGATGTTGACGAACAATTATCTTTTGGTTATGATGACCGATCTCAGGTCGTTTATGTCGACCGGACAAAAGCGGGTCTAAGCGACTTCTCTGACAAGTTTGCGGGTCGTCATGAAGCTCCCAGGTTATCTCGTTCAGATGCTATGGGAGTAAGAGTACTAATCGACGAAACTAGCATTGAGGTATTTGCAGATGTGGGTCAGGTTGTTCTCTCAGATCTTTTCTTTGCTACCCGTCCATTCAACAAAATGAAGTTTAGAACGCCGTATGACGAGGTCCTCTTTGAAGGGGAGTTTTTTCACCTTAAAAGCATCTGGTGATTAAAATCGATACCTTTACATTTGATCATTCGATTGATTATCCTTTGAAATGAGATTAATCACTGTAATTTGGTTTCTCTTTTTTGTGCCTTTGGCAACCTTTTCCAGCAATGAGATTGACAGTCTGAGACGGATGGTCAACAATGGGAATCCGGATGAGAAGGTACTTGCCGAAATATTTGTCGAATTAGCCTGGAATTATCGAGATATTCGACCAGATTCAGCTCTATATTTCTCCAATCGATCTCTCGATATTGCTCGTCGCACGGCTTTGAAACACCTGGAAATCCAGGCAATGAACTACATGGGAGTTGCCTATCGAAATTTGAGCGTTTATTCGAAAGCCTTTGAAGTGTACCTAGAGGCCCTTCGCTTGTCGGAGGAATACGGAGATTCGGAACAACGTGGATATACACTTATCAATCTCGGAAACTTATATATCTATCAGACCAACTTCCAGGGAGCAATTAGCTACTTTATTCAGGCACTCGATCAGGCTCAAGCTTTAGGTGACCAACGGATGCAAGGCTACTGTTTCATAAACCTTGGGAGATCCTATTATGGAATTGGTGAATACGGTCAATCACAATTGTATTTTTTGCAGGCGATTGACTTAAGAAAACGATTAGGAGATCTTGAAGGTGTTTATTCGGTAGAGGTAGAGCTTGCCAATTCATATCTGGCTTCCGGTGAAAGAAACGAAGCGGACAAAATTGTTTCCTCGATTATTGGGAAGGTCAATGAAAACGATTTACCCAGGACTTTAATTGAAGCGTACCAGGTTCTATCAAGAGTTCGTATGGATCAAGGTAAACCAGCTGAAGCGGAGTATTTCTCAAAGAAGGCACTTTCCCTTGCCAGGGAAGTTAGCAGTCGAAACGACGAGAAAGAGATAAAACGGCAATTAAGTGATATATATGCTGCTACTGACGATTATCAACGTGCGTACCTGGAGCTATCCAAATACTCCGAGCTCAATCAGCAATTGTTTTCAGAGGAGAATATTCGAAAAATAGAACAGTTGAAGAACCAGTACGAAACGGAAAAGCAGGAAGCGGAAAACGTGCTTCTACGGACCCAAACGGAATTGAACCAGGCAGTTATTGGCCGTCAACAGAACCTTATTCTTTTTGCCATTATTGGGATCGTATTATTGGTCGTTATCGCCGCATTGGCTATCCGAGCGTATTGGATAAAGAAAAACTTGTCAAATGAGATATTCAATCAGAAGGATCGTATTGAGAAGGATCGAAATACAATCAAGCAACAAGCTGAAAAACTAACACAACTGGATGAAGCAAAGTCCAGGTTTTTCGCAAACGTGTCCCACGACTTAAGAAGCCCACTGAGCTTGATTCTTGGGAACCTGGAAATGATATCCGAAGATCCGGATACCGTTTTGAGTCCCAAATCAAAGAAAAACCTGGAAGTAGGTTTTAAAAACAGCAAACGGTTGATTTATCTCACTGACGAGATTAACGACTTGACTCGATTGGAAGAGGGCAGAATCAATTTAAAAATTGAGACGGTAACCGTTAACAGTTATCTTCAAATGTTATGTGACATGTTCCGGGCCACTGCCGAGTACAAAGGTGTCAAGTTGGGTTTCGAAACCACTCTAACTCCAACAGAGACCTTTCTAATAGACCCAAGACAATTCGAGAAAATCTTTTATAACCTGGTTTCCAATGCTATTCGGTACACTCAAAAGGGAGATATCATCAGCATTAAGGCCGAAAGGAAATCTTCGTTCATAACCATAAAATTCAAGGATACAGGTGAGGGGATACCAAAAGATCATCTTCCATACATTTTTGATAGGTTTTATCAAAGCAATCAAAAAAACTATCGGACAAAAGAGGGAATGGGAATCGGACTAGCATTGGTTAAAGAGTTAGTTGAGCTGCATGACGGATACATTAACGTTTCGAGCGAAAAAGGTAAGGGCTCTGAATTTCTTGTTGCGATTAAGAGTGGAACTATCGAGGAAGCACAGCCAACTCCCGGAGTACATAAAATTAAAGACCAGCATCTTGCATTCAGAGATCTCGAGACTGAATCGAAAATTAAACCACCCGCCGACGTGGATGAAAGCAAACCATCTATCTTGCTGGTGGACGATCATCCTGAGATTCGCTATTATATCCGACAGATTCTGGAGGACAAATACATCGTTCTAGAGGCAGCTCATGGGTTGGAAGCACTTTTCTTATTGAAAGAGGAATCCATTGATATGATCATCACCGATCTGATGATGCCGTGGATGGACGGCTTTGAATTAATTGAGTCAATAGGAAAAAACGATAGCTTTGCCAAAATTCCTATGCTGGTTGTTTCCGCACGTATTAGCGAGGAAGACAAAGAAAAGGTACTCTACAAGGGTGTCAATGACTACCTTCAAAAACCATTTTCCAAGAAGGAGCTTACGCTTAGAATTGAAAACTTATTGAAGCAGAAGGAAAAATTCTCAGATGATGGTTCTTCAGTTTTCTCAAAAATGGTTCAGGAAAACCTTCATGATATGGAGCGTGATATACTTCTGAAACTAGAAAATGTGGTGAGGGAAAATATCGGAGACTCCAATCTTAGTATTTATACCTTGCAGGAAGCACTTGCCGCTAGTGAAAGACAGGTTTATCGGTTGGTGAAGAAAATCACGGGTCTAACTCCTCATGAATATATTACCGAAGTCCGTATGCAATATGCCGATTTCCTAATCAGAGAAAATAAGGTGAAGAATGCCTCGGAGGCTGCAAGGAATGTTGGAATCAAGAATGTTACAACATTCTCTAAGCAGTTTGAAAAAAAATTCGGAATACGTCCGGTTGACTTACTGAAAAGTTGATCGGTTGGTAGAGATCTCCACCAACAGAGCTCTATCCCATGCTTGCAGATAGTCAGATCGTTTTTCCGGATCCTTTTCGAATTCGTTCTTGAAGAACTTAATATGCTTATTCGCTTTCATCCGAATGAGTCTTCTCATCCCTTTAGAAAGTTTCATTTTTCTTCGAGCCATAGCTTCTAAACGAAGCACATGGTCATTATTGTACTTCCACGATAGTTGTTTCTTTATATTTTATGGAAGTAACGCCGAAAAAACCTAAAACAGGAGTTTCGGGAGATGAGATATTTATGAGATTACCAACGAGCCGGGTGGGAGCACTTCCACCACTTGTTCCCTGGGATACAACTTGGGACTTAAAAAGTTGGAAGAAATTGAAAATTGCTGCTGACAAAGACTGTACAGAGATTATAACCCGGTCTCCTTCACTGAGAGAAATATTGGTGAAGTCATTTCGGAAGTCGCTCCCATTGATGAATCGGTCTTCCAGTAACGTTATTCTTTCGGGATCAGTGATCAATGTATCGTTGACAGTGAAATTCCATCGATAGAAATTGACTTGGTCGGCAGGATCAGATGCGAATACTATTGGAAAATAAACTGGAATTTCGACGGAAGGATCTTCAGGTGATGGTTGCAGAACAAAATCGTATTCAATTTTATCAATTTCTATTACTTCGATCAGTGTTTCGGGTTGAGATTTGATCGTATCTCCTTCCGATAAAACAACAATTAGTTGATAAGTGTTGTCATATAATCCAACAAAATTTGAGTCGGAAATGTAAATGCCATTGGTTGTATGTTCGTAATTGAATACACTGTCAAAAGAATCTCTGATCTGCACCTGGGCATCCGTAATTGCGGGAGATTCCAGGTCATTTGAAAAATTGGTCGTCCGACTTATTCTGATACTTTGCGGCCCGTTTTGATCATTTAGCCAGCCTTCGATTACCACAACACTCACATTTTCCGGGAGGTCTAAATCAATCACATCTTCACATGCTATGAACCAAAATACTATTCCAATGTATTTTATCACTTTCATCAAAACTGGAAGTTTAGTGTGATTGCAGGAATGATGAATCCAAAAATGGAGTATCTCACTACTTCGGTGGTATTAGGATCACTTTCGGATTGTCGGAAAAAGTAAGAGTACGCGTTTCTTCGAGCATAGACATTGTACAAGGTAAATGTCCAGTAGTAATGTTCCAGGCCAAGCTTATCATGCAGTTTTGGAGTTTTGGGTTCCCACCTTGCCGCGAGATCAAGCCGATGATAATCACTTATTCTATTTTGGTTTCTACCCTCGAAATAGGGAACAATAAGCCCATCAATTTCATATTTCCCCAATGGGAATGTGATTGGTCTACCTGTGCTGTAATTGAAGCTGGCAGAGAAGCTTAGGTATTCAGATCTCGGATGAATCAGGACTGCTGAGAGATCATGAGTTTTGTCCTGATTGTCAGGGAAAAATTTTCCACGATTGATCTCCTCAGAAGTGAATCTACTTGAGAACCGACGTTCCGATCGTGAAAGTGTATAACTCAACCAACCGTGAAGAGGGCCACTTCTTTTTTCAAGATAGAACTCCAAACCATAAGCTCTTCCAAAACCAGATACTAATTCTGTCTCAAGCGTTTCATTCAGCAATAGATCAGCACCATCCTTGTAATCAATTACATTCCGGAGTGATTTGTAATACCCTTCAATGTAACCTTCCCAATCAGTCGAGAAATTCTGATAATACCCAAGAGAGATATGGTCAACCTTGACGGGGTCGATATAACGAGTACTTAGTTTCCAAATATCCGTTGGGGCAGGAGTGGCAGTATTTGAAATTAGCTGCAAGTATTGATTAACTCTACCATACCCAATTTTCAAGGAATTGTTTTTCTCGAGGTTGATGTTTAATGACAATCTGGGTTCAGGATTAATAAAATGATCAATCACTTCAAGTTGATCACGCACCAATGTATCAATTATTCCATCAGTCGATCTAGGTTGGTCGCGGTTATATATATAGGTGTTTGCAGGTCCGAAAGTTGCTAATGATGAAATCCTCAATCCATACAATAAAGACGCCCGATCACCGATTTTTAGATTGTGGTTACCATAGGCTCCTATCTCTAGGCCATGCTCATTATCAAGTATGACCTCATTGACTAGGCTACTGTTTTCATCAAAGGGCAATCGTTCTCCGGGTTGCAATCGATGAAAAATCACCTCCAAGCCAAATTCGAATTCATCCCCCTTAGGTCTCGTGTATTCGTGATTTAGCTTCAATGAATAATCACGGATATCTGATCGGCCAATAAAAGAGCCGGCTTCCAACGGATTAATTATTCGATAGGAAAAATCACTAACGACAAAAGAGTAGTTGGCAAAATGTCTTCGGTTGTAAGTGTGATTCCAGCGGAATGATCCCGTTCGATTACCCCACCGTCTTATTGCATCAAATCCTGCTCTGTTTTGATCATTACCGTAGTAGCCCGAAAGAAAGAAGTTGTTCTTCTCGTTCTTTACCCAGTTGATTTTAAGATTGAAATCCTGGAATGACGTTCGGCTGGAATTATCAATTGCATCACTGAATGGATTATCTGAGATGTCAAATAGTGATTGTCTCGCCGATACCAGGTAAGAGCTTTCTCCTCGTTTAATCGGACCTTCAAGCATCAGTCTGGCAGATACTAATCCAATACCACCGGTGAGCACATGATTGTACTTATTGCCCTCCTTTTGATGGATTGAAATCACGGAAGAAGCTCGGCCTCCATACTTTGCAGGAATAAAGCCCTTCATGATTTTTGAGCTGTTCACAGCATCCGGATTAAAGACTGATATCAAGCCATAAAAATGATTTGGATTATAGATAATCGCTTCATCTAGCAGCAACAGGTTTTGATCAATGTTACCACCTCGCACATTCAGTCCGGCTGCGTCTTCTCCCAAAGTACGGATTCCTGGTAAGGTCAATGATTTTTGAATCACATCTACCTCCCCAAGGAAATATGGTATTTGATTTTCAATGCTGTTATCGAGAATTTTTTCTCCAGGAATCATACTGGTGATATTTCTATTGAGTTCTAAATTGCTCACAACAATTTCCTGTAACTCTGTCATAGATTCTTCTAATTCATAGACCGATATAGGATTCTTCTGAACTAAGTTGAGTGTATCCACAAGTGTACGAAAGCCCACAAATCGGATGGTTATTACGACGGATTCCTCTTTTGCAGTAGGCAGAGAGAAAAAGCCGTAGTTATTCGTGACAGTACCTAACTCTCCGTTATTGATATTGATAGTTGCGCCAATTAGCGACTCACCGGATTTGGTATCCTTTACATATCCTGACAATAGTATCCTTTTTTTTGGGCTCCATTGAATGACTATGGCATTAGATGTGATCGTGTATGTGAGATCCATGGACTTGTACTTGTCAAGGATATCGGAAATAGGATATGTACCTTTTTCGAATGCGATGACATCTCCTGGAAGACGTGTGGGGGAGTAAACGATGTTAATATTCTGCGCAATTGCAATTTCAAGGAGCTGATTTACTTTATAACCAGCCGACCGATTTATAGTAATCCTATGATCGTTGGATTGACCTAATGCTCCGTAGGAGCAAAAAACTATGGCGGTAATAAGGAGAATACGGTGCATTAGAAAGCCCCTACGAACTTTCCCGCAAAATTACATGATGTTTAGCAGCCTTGACCCTTTAACAAGTAGTTGTTAGGTTTTTTTATTACTTCAAGTCCAAATACATCAGAAAGGGCATTTAGAACTTCAGTTAAGTTCGGATCGTCAAATGTTCCGGTGAATGTGCACTTTGCTATTTTTCGGTTGCTCACTTCGATGGATACCTTGAAGTAGTCCTCAACCGTAGAAATCACCTTATTCATGGGTGCTTCATCGAATTGTAGTTTACCTGTCAACCAGGCGGTTTGGTTTACATCAGCAGTAGCATCTGTTGTAAGCTCCCCAGTGACCTTGGAATACGAAATTCCATTTCCTTCAACCAATCTTATTTTTTGTACCTTATCTTGATATTGAACGATTCCTTCGCGAACGTACACTTTCAGCTCCGTATCTAAGTTACTGACTTGGAACGATGTACCAAGAACAACAATTTGTGACTTGTCCGCCTCAACAACGAACGGACTTTGATTATTGGTCACGTCAAAGAAACCTTTGCCTTCAATTATCACCTCTCGTTGTTTGAAATTCTCTTCAAAGGAAATTGACGATTGAGGACTTAGGGTTACCAATGAACCATCTGGTAATTGATACTCAAGAACCTCCGTCTCGGCAGTTACAGTAAGCTTATTTGGTGAATATAAATCTCCTGATAAATAGATAAACAATGCAAGGCCTAATACAAGTATCACTGAAGCTGCAGCAGCAAAGGGACGTATGTTTACACCGGATTGCTCAACTAGTTTATGTTTGATCGCAGACCAAGCCTTTTCTGTATCAGGTTCAAAGGGACTTGCTTCAGAGTTATGGTATAGGAAAGAAACAAAATCCTCCCTGTCATCAACTTTTCCGTTGTAATGAATATCGTTGTACCGTTGTAGATCCTTTTCCACCATCGTCGTGTTAGTAAGTCATTTGAAAAGAGCCGTACCCCTAATATCTGGGTTAAAAAAGTTCCTCATTTCTTAAAAATCTTTTCTCAATGGCTTAAGGGCTGTTCTCAATTTCTTAAATGCAATGTTCATTTGGTTTTCAACTGTTTTTGTGGAGATATTCAGTTCTTCGGCAATTTCCTTGTAAGTCAAACCGGCGTACCTGCTCAAGGTGAATATCTCTCTACATTTTTCAGGGAGTTCTCGTACTGCAGCTTCGATTATTTCTTTAACTCTCTCCGAATCGAATGGAGAGCCCGATTCGCTGACCTGTATCTCCAGTTCAGTAACATCAGTGGTGGATTGCAGCTTAGGTAGTTCATTACGTAACCAGTTAATGCATCGGTTTTTTACCGCCGAATACAAATAAGCAGATATGCTATCCTGAATATTGATTTTTGATCTTTTCTCCCAGAGATAAAGGAATATTTCCTGTACAATTTCTTCAGCCGCGATACCATCCCTTGTTATCTTGTAGGCATATCTAGCCAGGTCCGGATAAATCTCCTTGAAGAGCAATTCGAATACTTTTCGATCGCCATTTTGTATGGCTTTGAACTGTAAATCAAATTTTTGTTCACTCATTAAGTTGGACGAAAGTACCCGGATGCTAAAATAGTTACTGCAGATGCAACCTTAGCTTTTTATTTAAGTCATTAGGTCGATACATTCAGGATTTGGAAGGCAAGTCGTATAATATTCATCAAGGCGTCATCGAAAGATGCAAAAAGGGAGATCGTAAAGCGCAATACGAACTTTTCGATTTGTACCATCGAGCGATGTATAATACGGCTCTCCGAATCGTTGGCGATGAAGAGGGGGCGAAGGATGTTCTGCAGGAATCTTTTGTCTCCGCTTTCAAAAATTTGAATCAGTATCGTGAGGATGCTTCTTTTGGAGCCTGGTTGAAGCGGATTGTCATCAATAAGTCCATTACCTATAACAAGAGGAATAACGTGATGGAAGAGTTGACGGAGGACAAAGAAGATTACTATTACGAGTGGGAAGATGTATCGGAAACCGCATTGGAGATTGAAAAGGTTAAAGCGGCTATTGTTGAACTCCCATCAGGATTCCGCAGTGTTTTGACTTTATACCTCTTCGAAGGCTATGACCACAAAGAGATTAGTCAGATTCTTGGGATTTCAGAGTCTACCTCAAAATCTCAATATAACCGTGCTAAGAAAAAAGTGAGAGAAATTGTTAATAAAGCAGTGAAATATGGGTGATCAGTTTGAAAAATTTATCCAGGAAAACAGGGATCGGTTTGATTCTGATCCTGATAAGAACGGACTTTGGGAGGATATCGATAAGGAACTGGATTCTATGAATTCGTCTTGGAATGCAAACCTTATCTGGAAAGTTGCAGCTGTTCTTTTCTTACTATCAACTGTCGGTTTGGGCATCGATCGAATGGTCAATCGCTCCTCAACAAATGAAGTTGTTGAAGTTAATTCTGATTTTCTCCAGGCCGAACAGTACTACAGCCAACTTATCAGCGAAAAAAGACAGGAAATTCTTTCTTTCCGAGATCAGGGACTGGCTGATGAATTTCTCAAGGAAATTGAGGAGCTGGATATTGCTTATGCATCTCTCAAAAAAACATATACCAAAGAGTTATCTGATGAGAAAATACTAAATGCTATGATCGCCAATCTTCAATTACGAATTGAAATCCTGAATAAACAACTTATGATTTTACAGGAACTAAATAAAAAGGACAATGAAACTGAAAAGAGTGTCTAAATACGTTTTCCCATTGATTTTAACCCTTGCATTGCTGAAGGTTCAGGCGGCAGAGGTTTCAAAAACCATCAGGGAGAATTTTCAGGTTACCTCCAGCACGGAGTTAATCGTTTCCAATTCTTTCGGAAGGGTACATGTTGAGAATTGGGATAAGAATGAAATAGGTGTGGTCATAGAACTTATCGCCGAGAGCAACAACGACCAACGGGCCCAGGAGCTTTTGGATCGAATAGATATTGACATCGACGAGGGCAGTTCTTCCATTTACCTAAGAACACAATTAGGCAACATAAATAGCAAAAACCGAGATCGTATTGAGGTGAACTACCGAATATCGATGCCAGCTGGAAACCCACTTGATATTCAAAACAAGTTTGGGGATATTTTCACGGATGATAGGGAAGGAGAGTTGTCTATAGACCTATCGTATGGCGCTCTGAAAACGGGTAATCTCAATTCTCGTGTTGACCTGGAAGTGGCTTTCGGAAGCGCTGATATTGGTGACATTCAAAGAGGAGATTTAAACATCAAGTATTCCGATGTAGAAATTAGAGATTGTGAGCAGATGGATGTCAGGCAGCAGTTTTCCGATTTGGAGATTGGTAATGTAAGTGAACTAGAACTTGATAGTAAGTATGGAAGTGTAGAGTTGGGTACTGTTGGTGAAATCGAAGTGGACGTGCAGTACTCCAGGTTTGAAATAGAGGAGCTGACTGGATCTATAGATATGGAGGCCAGATACGTTTCTGGTTTTGAAATTGAGAAAGTTAGAAAGGAGTTTTCAGAGGTGATCATTTCCGGGACTTTTGGTGCATACGACATTGGATTGGAAGAAGGACTTTCCGCAGAGTTTTACGGTGAGTTTGATTATTCGGATCTGCGTGCTAGTGGAGTGGATATCGAATTTAGAAGACGTATTCGTGACAATAATCATTCAGAGTATCAGGGGTCAATTGGAGGAGGTAACTCCAGTAAACGGATTTCCGTTGACTCCAGCTATGGAGACTTAAGGCTCTTTAGTTATTAGATCAAGGAGATGGGTTGTCCGGTTAATACCAACTGGACAACTCAAATTCGGAAGTACTGGAGTCCAGCATTTCGTTTGATTCACATTTCAAAACTCTTTTAGGGAATTTCTCAATGAAGTTATGGTTGTGGGTAGCCATAAGAATTGCCGTACCTGTGTTATTGATTTCAAGGAAAAGCTTAAATATTCCTTCCGCGACTGTTGGATCCAGGTTTCCAGTTGGCTCGTCAGCGAGTAGTATTTGTGGTTCATTTATCAGTGCCCTGGCAATTACCACACGTTGCTGTTCTCCACCTGATAACTGGTGAGGCATTTTATTATTTACTGAACCTAGACCTACACGCATTAAAACATCTGCCATTCTGGATTTCATTTTGGCCTTATCCTTCCAACCTGTCGCTCTCATCACGAACTCCAGGTTTTCGGCAACAGTTCGATCATAAAACAACTCGAAATCCTGAAAGATTATTCCAATTTTCCTGCGTAGAAATGGTACCTCTTTAGTTTTAATATCCTTTATGTTGTAACCGGCTACCAGAATGTTCCCAAGGCGTAGTTCAAGGTCGGCATATAAGGTTTTGAGTAGAGATGATTTCCCACTGCCAGTCCTACCTATTACATACACAAACTCACCTTTCTCTACTTTGAAGGATATGTCCTTCAATATGGCCTGGTTTTCCTGAAAGATCGTAGCTCCTTCTACCTCAACAACATAATCAGAGTCAAAACTCATTTCACTAAATATTAAGTGGCACTAGTTTTCCAAATGGTAGGGTGTCAATTACTTTTTTTAGCTCTTCTTCTTTACCCTCCAAGCCGTATTTTTCTAGCTTTTTTAGCGGTCTGTCGGCCCTGAAATAAGCGACCAAGACGAATTTTTCGTCACGTAATTGTATATAATCGGGGATTTTGGCTTTCCCTTTTACTTTGATGATGTACAGACCCGATGTGGACGTTTCTGCCATAGAAGGATTACTTATTGCCTTTTTGGTAATCAGCGAGGAATTTTTCTAATCCGATATCCGTAAGAGGGTGTTTCAGCAAACCAGTGATAACGCTTAAAGGGCAAGTGACAACATCGGCTCCCACTTCTGCACATTGGATAAGGTGCATGACATGCCTTACAGAGGCTGCCAGTATTTCTGTTTGATAACCATAATTGTCATAAATCTGAACCATTTGTTCAATTAAAGCCATTCCGTCAGAACTGATATCGTCAAGCCTTCCAATAAATGGGCTGACATAACTTGCTCCGGCTTTCGCCGCAAGAATTGCCTGGCCTGAATTAAATATTAATGTGCAGTTTGTTCGAATCCCTTCATTGTAGAAGGCCTTTATTGCCTTAACACCATCCTTGATCATGGGTACCTTTACCACAATCTTGTCGTCGATTTTGGCCAGTTCTTTCCCTTCTTTTACGATGCCTTCAAAGTCCGTGGAAATGACTTCAGCGCTTACGTTATCATCAACAATATCGCAAATGGATTTATAATGGGATTTAATGTTTTCAGACCCAGTTATACCTTCCTTGGCCATCAAAGAAGGATTGGTTGTTACTCCGTCTAATACACCCAGATCATGTGCTTCGCGAATTTCATCCAGGTTGGCCGTATCAATAAAGAATTTCATATGATTTAGTTAGAGGGGATAGGAGTTTAAAAAGGCAAACAGATATCGCACCGCTACAACCATCTGCCCTTGCTTCCTTCCGGACCTGGGGGATTCAACAGGAGCTGGTCGTACCCGTTTGCCAAAGTACAAAGTTAGTTTAATTTCAATTCTTCAGTTAATTCTTGGTAACTATTTACATTGGACTCACGGGCTTCTATATCGCATTCAAGTTGGTTCGCCCAGGTATCAAGGTATAAGGCGACATCTTGTTTGCTATTGTGTCTAAGTCCGGATTTTTTCGATTCAGGAATTGCTTCAAGTACCAAGGGATCTTTCAGACGCTCAAGGTTAATAAGATCTTGAAGAGTAAGTCCGTTTGAAATAAGTTCAGAAATTAACAAGTCCATTGGAAACTGACTGGTAGGACAAAAAGCATCTACTTGCTCTGTCCAATCTCCTTTACCACGCAATGCATAGTTATGTATCTCCTCCCCGGATAAATCGGTAAGGTGCTGGGCTACATGTCCACAATTACACATACCCATGTGTCCCCATTGATACCGGTTATCCTCCTTTATGTCTCTCGCTGCCTTACGTAAAGCGGAGATCAGCTTTCTCGATGCTCTAGCCATATAATATTGTCACTTGGAATTTTTATCTTAACTATTAAAATTGCAAAATAGTTTTTATCAAACCAACCGAAAACTATGGGAAAAGGAGATAAAAAGACTAAAAAGGGCAAAAGGCACAGAGGTAGTTATGGTGTATCACGGCCTAGAAAGTTTAGACCTGTTGATCCACCCGGAAAAAAGAAAAAGACTAAGTAATTGAAATTGACTCTGACGATTTTTATCGTCGCACTATTTTTAAGTAGTACCCGTGCTTTGTCTCAACCGAAAACCTACATTGGAGTTGAGGCAGGAGGGCAATTGTCTTCTTCTTATATCGAGCATAATTTGTACATCGTCAATCTCTCATCAGCATACATTACCACATTTCAAGGAGGAGTGAAGTTTAGGAGGTATAACGACTACAATCCTAATTTTAAATTGAATAGTGGTTGGCAAACCGGACTGATGTACAGTAGGAAAGGATGGGCACAGTCATTCGGAAACATTATTCCCTCTTTAACCACAACTATGGAGTATTTAGTACTTCCTGTAGATGCATTAGTGTATTGGGGTGATGAGACAAAAAAACTGTCTTTGTTAATTGGTATTTATGGTGAATACTTGGTCACCCATCAAAGTCCATCTGCACCGGACCTTGAGAATTTACCGGGTGTTGATTTCTATACTTTTGAGCCTGGACGGGATAATGAATTCGGGTACGGACTAAAGGGAGGAATAAGTTATGCCAGAGAGCTTGGAACTTCCCTTGTAGAGTTAAGTGCGTATTTTGATTATTCAATTTCCAATTTCATTCAAACAGATGTGCGTTCAGATCCAACTCCAGATACGAGTAACCTCTTCAATTTTGGAGTGAGTCTTTCATATTACTTACCCATACTGTCCCAATAGGATAAGTATTTATTGCCTCTGATGGTACACACCCCATTCGAAATCGATTGAAAATTAAGGATTTAATAAATAATTCATAAATTCTTTGCCAGTTGTTAGGCTTCAGTTCTAATTTTGCATGAAAATTATAATTACTCAACTATTTTATTGTAAAGTCGTATGGCAGCTCAAGAAAAAATTGTAAAAATCAGCACAGAGGTAAAAGAAAAATTGACCTCTTTAGGCATTGAAGAACAACTGGTTTCCGAAATCGAATGGTGTCTGGGAAGTTATGCAGCGGATAATAACCCTGTTGGTCTATTCGAGAAAGCGGAAGTAGCATTAGCCTCTCTGCAGGAAGTGAAGAAGACGAATCCGAGGAAAGTATCTAAGAAATTGATCGATGATCTTTCGAAACTTTTATTAAACTGAAAAGTATAGAAATCATAAAAAAAGCCCTCGAGTTATCGAGGGCTTTTTTTATATCAGGTGTTGATCAGCAACTGACCGTAAAAAGTTTGTCTTTGTTCTAATATCCGGGTCGGAGTAAATATAGGCACTTAAATCAGCTACTACCCCAGGTTTATATCCAAGTCGGATAGCTAGTTTCTCACAGAATTCAATCTCTTTTTGATAAATCTTTCGGTCCACCTTCATTAGTTGAATAGTATTGAATAAATACTCGAATTTTTCCGCAGGTGGAAGTTCGTCGAGAGATGGAATGGGCTTAGGGTCGTTGATTAATTCGTCAACTTGTTCTTCTGTGAGTTCTAACCGGCTCCCAATCCCGTATATCAATTTCTTTTCTTCGTTGGCAACGTTGCCATCCGCTTTCGAAAGATGTACTAAAATACTTATCTGATCCTCGATAGGTAACATTAACGCAATTTACTGTAATACATGAATCTAACGCAAACTTTAAGAAAAGATTCAATTTGAGTCAAATCTTTTACTTAACGCCACCCAATTAAAAAATTATCTACTCCTTACTTGTTTATTTCGTCAAGTCGAAAGTACATTCGCATCGTGCAAAAGAAATTAACATATTGGTGGTGGACTAAACAGGATAAAGGTCTGTAAACAGGAAAGCTACTATCAATAGAAAATATGAGCCCGTTGTTTACAGCGGGCTTTTTTTTTGATATTCAAATATGAAAATACAACTTAAGACCCGGTCCGTTAGTTTTCTGGCGGATACAATCACTCCAGTAAGTGCCTACTTACGGGTACGGGATAGATATGCCAATACCTTTCTACTCGAGAGTAGTGATTACCACGGTGAGGAGGATAGTTATTCTTACATCAGCTGTGATCCGATGGCAGAATTTGAGGTAGTTAAAGGAGAAGTTCGTCAAAAGTTGCCCGGTCAGGAATTAAAAACGGTACCTGACCTTACTCCCAATGATGGTCTTACATCCTTTAGAAAACAGTTTGAATACAGTCCTACACAATCCAACCATATAGAGACGGGCTTATTTGGTTACATCAGTTACGATTCAATACGATATTTTGAAGACATTGAGTTAGGAACGCTCGACATAGATATTCCCGAAATACGTTACTCTCTTTTTCGTTTTGTTATCGTTTTTGATCACTTTAAGAATAGATGTCATCTGATCGAAACCTATATTGAATCGCCGGATGATTCTTCATTTTATGCACTTAAAGATCTGATCTTTAAGCAATCAGTTCCGTCATTTGGGTTTTCCCGAACCACAGAGGTCAGTTCACCAATTACAGATGATGAGTATCAGAAAGTGGTTGAAAAAGGAATTGACTACTGCAAGAAAGGGGAAGTCTTTCAAGTTGTTTTCTCCAGACCATTTGAGACCTCTTTTAAGGGTGATGAATTCCAGGTTTATCGTTCTTTACGATCAATAAATCCATCTCCATATTTGTTTTATTTCGATTACGGGAGTTTCAAGATTTTTGGTTCTTCCCCTGAAGCACAGATAGTTATTAACCAGGACGAAGCATCGATTTATCCAATTGCAGGAACATTTAAGCGTACCGGTGATGATGAAGCTGATGCAGAATTGGCTAGGAAGTTGTTGCAGGACGAAAAGGAGAATTCCGAGCATATTATGCTGGTGGACCTTGCCCGGAATGATTTAAGTAAATACAGTAAGGAAGTAAACGTCGAGACCTATAAAGAAATCCAGTACTTCTCCCATGTAATCCACTTGGTTTCAAAAGTTACTGGTAAGCTACCTCCTGATGCGGATATTATGAAAATCGTCGGGAGCACATTTCCTGCCGGCACTTTGTCTGGAGCTCCTAAGTATCGAGCGTTGCAGCTTATAGCAGAAAACGAAGTCAACAATCGGGGTTATTACGGTGGTGCGATCGGATTTATGGATTTTAATAGTCGATTTATACATGCGATCACAATCCGCACCTTTTTAAGTAAGGAAAACAAACTTCATTTTCGAGCAGGAGCTGGTATTGTAGCCAAGTCCGTACCAAACAGTGAAGTGCAGGAGGTATATAATAAGCTCGCGGCCTTAGAGAACGCCATGGTTGATGCTGAAAATAATCGGTAATGAGAAAAATTCTTGTACTGGATAATTATGATTCTTTTACCTACAACCTGGTTCATATTCTTCATGAACTTGGAAGAGGATCGGTTATTGACGTTTTCCGAAATGATAAAATCGAATTGGATGAAGTCGATTATTACGATGACATTCTTTTATCGCCGGGTCCAGGGGTTCCGAAAGACGCAGGGATCATGCCCGAATTAATTAAGCAATTCGGCTCTTCGAAGAATATACTAGGAGTATGCCTTGGGCACCAGGCAATTGGGGAAGCCTATGGAAGCGAACTATTTAATTTGCCAGATGTTTTGCATGGAATTGTAACAAATATTGACATCAATAAGGAAGACAAACTATTTAGGGATATTCCACCTTCTTTTGATGTATGTCGATATCACTCCTGGGTGATAAAGGAAGATTCCCTCCCGGATGAACTTGAAGTGTTATCTACCGACGGGAAAGGTCAAATCATGGCAGTAAAACATAAGGAATTCAAAGTGAGAGGTGTGCAATTTCATCCGGAATCGGTGATGACTCAACATGGTAAGAAATTAATTGAAAACTGGTTATCAATAGGTGAATGAAGGAAATACTTAACAGACTTTTTAATTACCAGTCACTGGGAAGAGATGAAGCAAGGGAGGTACTTACCAACCTCGCATCTGGTAATTATAATAATAGTCATATGGCGGCCTTCATGACCGTTTATATGATGCGGGATATTACCGTGGAAGAGCTTTCAGGGTTTCGGGATGCCATGCTGGATCTTTGCGTTAAAGTGCCCGGTGAATCCTATGGTGCTATTGATTTGTGCGGTACCGGAGGAGATGGAAAAGATACATTTAACATAAGTACCATATCATCTTTTGTTGTTTCGGGTGCCGGGCAAGCGGTGGTGAAGCATGGAAATTACGGTGTGTCCTCTGTATGTGGGTCTTCAAATGTCCTGGAGCACTTCGGTTGCAAGTTCACTAACGATTTGTCGGTTATTGAAAAAAGCATCGAGAACGCTGGAATCTGTTTCTTGCATGCTCCACTTTTTCATCCAGCTATGAAGAATGTAGGTCCAATTAGAAAAGAACTTGGTGTGAAGACGTTCTTCAACATGCTTGGACCAATGGTCAACCCTGCTTTTCCTTCTAAGCAATTGGTTGGCGTGTTTAACCTGGAGCTTGCCAGACTTTACGGGTACATCTACCAGGAAACCGACAAGGATTTTATCATACTGCACTCACTCGATGGGTATGATGAAGTATCCCTTACAGGTGATTTCAAATATATTTCCAGGTCTGGCGAAGGAATAATAAGTCCTTTGGAAATCGGTCTTCAACAATTAGATCCTTCTGACTTGTTCGGTGGAAGCACTGTTGAAGAAGCTGCTGGGATTTTTAAGAATGTCTTAGAGGGAAAAGGAACAAAGGCCCAAAATCAAGCAATTCTTGCCAACGCCGGACTGGCGATAGCAACAGGTAAATCATTGAGCTTTAATGAAGGTATCGAGCAGGCACAAGAATCCTTGAATTCTGGTAAGGCATTAGAATCATTCAAAAAATTCATAGAGTTAAATGGCTGATATAAAAAATATCTTGTCCGAAATTGTAGCAGACAAACGAAAGGAAGTTGACAGAAGGAAATCGTTATACCCCACCAAGTTATTGGAGGAGTCAACCTATTTTCCTACAAGATCAATTTCCATGGTTAAATACCTAAAAAGAGAAGATAAGCATGGCATAATTGCTGAGTTTAAACGAAAATCTCCTTCAAAAGGCTTCATTAATCAATATGCATCAATCGAACGTACCTCTATCGGATATATGCAAGCTGGCGCATCAGGGCTTTCTGTTTTGACAGATGAACCTTATTTCGCTGGTAAGAATCAGGATTTGACAGATGCAAGGAATTTTAATTTTTGTCCCATATTAAGAAAAGATTTTATCGTAGATGAGTACCAGATAGTTGAGGCGAAATCCATCGGCGCTGATGTGATATTGCTAATTGCATCAGTTCTTAATGTTGAAGAAACAAAAAACCTTGCTCAGCTAGCCAAATCTCTTGGGTTGGAAGTCCTTCTGGAGGTTCACGATAAAAGCGAGGCGGATATGCATCCGAACGAGTATGTTGATATGGTTGGTGTGAATAATCGAAACCTTGTCACGTTTGAAACAACAATAGAAACTTCAAAAGAACTTGCCGATAAAATTCCGAGTGAATTTACCAAGGTGACGGAAAGTGGAATTAGTCAGCCTAATGCTGTTGTTGAATTAATGAAGTACGGATACCAGGGTTTTTTGATTGGCGAGTATTTTATGAAACATGCACGTCCGGAAAAGGCTTGTGAAAAGTTTATTGGCAACTTGGCCGAATTGCTCAAAAAGTAGAGAGATGCAGGTAAAGGTTTGTGGTATGAGGGAAATGGATAATATTCGGCAGATTGCTGATCTTCAACCGGATATGATGGGATTTATCTTTTATCCTAAATCAAAACGATTCGTTAGTGGCATCGGCCCTGATATACCACTTGACATCATTAAAGTTGGAGTTTTCGTTGATCCTTCATTTGAAGAAGTGAAAGAAAGAACAGAGCAGTTTTCGTTGAATTACATTCAACTACATGGAAAGGAATCAGCGGAATTCTGCTCGCACATTAATAACGAACTAGAAGTTAAAGTAATCAAGGTCTTTTCTATTTCCACGAAGATTAATCTGGAAGAAATGATTCCGTATGAGGGCCAAGTTGACTATTTCCTTTTCGATACCGCAACAAGAGATCATGGAGGTTCAGGAAAACACTTTAATTGGGAATTATTGAATGATTATAGCCTACAAACTCCTTTCTTTTTGAGTGGAGGAATTGACCTTCAAGATGCAGAAGAGATTAAGAAGCTTAAGCATCGGAAGCTGGTGGGTGTTGATATCAATAGTTGTTTTGAAATCAAACCGGCCTTGAAGGATGTGAAGAAAGTTGAAGAATTTTTAAGTGAAATGAAATGAAGTATACGGTAGACGACAGGGGTTATTTTGGGAAGTTCGGTGGTGCGTATGTGCCGGAAATGCTATTTGGAAACATTGATGAATTGCGGGCAAATTACCTGGAGATCACGAACTCCGAGTCATTCAAATCCCAATTCCAACATCTGCTCAAGACTTACGTGGGTAGACCCACGCCGTTATATTATGCGGAGCGCCTTTCTCAAAAGTACGGTGGTAAGATTTACCTGAAAAGGGAAGATTTGTGTCATACAGGTGCTCATAAGGTAAACAATACTATCGGTCAAATATTACTGGCCAAAGCCCTGAATAAGAAGAAAATCATTGCCGAAACCGGTGCAGGACAACACGGTGTGGCTACAGCTACAGTGTGTGCTTTGATGGGAATGGATTGTATTGTATACATGGGTAAGATCGATATGGAACGGCAGAAACCCAATGTAGAAAGAATGCGTATTCTTGGGGCTGAAGTACGCCCGGCAACTTCCGGAAGTCAAACGTTGAAGGACGCTACAAATGAAGCGATGCGTCATTGGATAAGTGATCCCACAGATACACATTACATCATTGGATCCGTTGTCGGTCCCCATCCCTATCCGGATATGGTGGCGCGTTTTCAGAGTGTAATCAGTGAAGAAATTCAGAAGCAGTTGCAAGACACCGAAGGTAGAAACTACCCGGATATGGTTATTGCCTGTGTGGGTGGTGGAAGCAATGCCGCAGGAGCATATTATCATTTTCTGGATCAACAAGAAGTTGAGTTGGTTGCTGTCGAAGCATCCGGACTAGGTAATGCTACGGGTAAATCCGCTGCTACTACTGCTCTTGGAACTGAGGGAATCCTACATGGAAGCAAAACTCTTTTGATGCAAACGGAGGATGGACAGGTTGTTGAACCTTATTCCATTTCTGCCGGGCTAGATTATCCGGGAATCGGTCCTTTTCACGCCCATCTGTTCGATTCTGGTAGAGCAAAGTTTGTTGGCATCACAGATGAGGAAGCAATGACCGCCGGTATCGAGTTAAGTAGGATAGAGGGAATCATTCCGGCAATTGAGACAGCACATGCTTTTTCTGCATTAAAACAGTTGGATATTCGGGACAAAGTTGTAGTGATCAATTTGTCCGGGAGAGGAGACAAAGACCTTGACACTTACATAAAATGGGGGAAATATTGAAAGAAGCACTAACCAATAACCGAATCAACAAGGCTTTCGAGAAGGAGAGGATTCTGAATATCTATTACACGGCTGGGTATCCATCCCTGGATGATACTATCCGAGTAGCAAAAGCGATTGAAAAGGGAGGGGCAAATATGATTGAGATTGGGATGCCTTATTCCGATCCCATAGCCGATGGACCTACCATTCAGGAAAGCTCAAATGATGCTATCGCCAATGGTATGACTATACCAGTGTTATTTGATCAACTTGAAAACCTAAGAGAACATGTGTCTATCCCAGTTATCTTAATGGGATATCTCAATCCCATTATTCAGTATGGGGTGGAAAAGTTTGTGGCAAGATGTAGTGAGGTTGGAGTTGATGGCGTAATCATACCCGATTTACCCATGCATGATTTTCAGGAAGTATATAAAGGTCTGTTCCAAAAAGCTGGTGTAGCCAACATATTTCTGATTACACCTCAAACCTCGGAGGATAGAATAAAAAACATTGATGAGAATTCCACGGGCTTTATTTACATGGTTAGCTCAGCTAGTGTAACGGGAGCTAAGAGCCAGGTCACTAATAAACAGAAAGACTACTTCGAAAGAATAGAAAACATGAATCTGAGTTCCAAAAGGCTCATCGGCTTTGGGATTTCAAATAAAGAGACATTTCATTCTGCTTGCCTTCACGCACATGGTGCCATCATAGGATCAGCGTTTATTAAACAACTAAAATCAGATGCTTCTGAGGAAGCAGTTATTTCATTTATAAAAAATATAATATCATGATTATTCAGCTTGAAAAAGGGGTTCAGGAAGAGATAAAGAAGCAGGTGATAGACAAGCTTGATCGGTACAAATACAAGGCGACAGAAGTAACAACTCAGCAAGGAGAGTATCTGATAGGAATAGGGAAGAAGAGTTTTGATATAAGGGAAATTGGCCAACTAGAGGGTGTTCGAGACATTCATGTTGTCTCCGATGGTTACAAGTTAGTATCAAGAAAATGGAAGGTTCAACCCACACAAATTGACCTTGGAGATGGAGTGGTGATCGGTGACGGAACGTTTTCCATGATGGCGGGCCCATGCAGTATTGAGGGAGAACAAAACATTGATGATACTATAGATCATCTAAAAGAAAATGGCTTGAGTATTATGCGAGGTGGAGTTTATAAACCTCGTAGTTCACCGTACAGTTTTCGTGGTCTGGGTATAGACGGATTGAAAGTGTGGTCGGAAAAGGCTCGAGCCGCGGGTATCAAAATAATTACAGAAGTCATGCAGGTCTCGCAAATAGAGCCCATGTTGCCATATGTGGATGTTTTCCAGGTGGGAGCGAGGAATACTCAGAACTTCAATCTGCTTGACGAGCTGGGCAAAGTTGATAAGCCTGTCATGATCAAAAGAGGTATTTCCGGAACCATCGATGAGTTACTTAATAGTGCTGAATACATTTTTTCGGCGGGTAATGAGAAGATTATTCTATGCGAAAGAGGAATCCGTACTTTTGAGAAGGCTGCCAGGAATACCTTCGACATTAATGCTATTCCCATTTTGAAAGAGAAATCTCACCTTCCGGTAATTGCTGACCCTTCACACGGCATTGGACTAAGAGATCATGTGGAGTCTATAGCCCTTGCTTGCGCCGTGAGCGGAGCAGATGGAGTGATTTTTGAAATTCATCATTCTCCCGAAGAGGCATTCTCCGATGGGCAGCAAACCCTGAATTTTGATCAATCAAGAAACCTTATTAGAAAAATACAGTTGCTATTGGAAGCAAAGGAGCGATTCTAATACTGATATAAATCAGATTGAAACTTTCTCGACTCCGATTGGTTAAATTTGCAAACAACAACAAGTAGACAGCACCCCATGCGACAGATATACGGACATTACACAAAAGAGGATTTCGAGGTTTGGAAAATCCTATACGAAAGACAGATCTCCAATCTACCAGGTGCCGCGTGTAAGGCCCATATGGAAGGATTGGATAAGGTAAACTTCGTTGCGAATGAAATTCCTCATTTCGAACAGACAAATGAGATTCTCAAAAAGACTACCGGTTGGCAACTTGCTGTGGTTCCTGGTATTGTACCGGATTATACGTTTTTTGAATTGATGTCCAACAAGCGTTTTCCTGCCACCACTTGGTTGAGGAAAATGAGAGAATTGGATTACCTGGAGGAGCCGGATATGTTTCACGACGTTTTCGCGCATGTACCGATGCTTACCAATCAAGACTTCGTAAATTTCCTCGAAGAACTGAGTCGTATTGGGTTACAGTATGTTGGCAATGATTACGCCATCGAGTTGTTGGCAAGAATTTACTGGTTTACAGTTGAATTTGGCCTAATTGACGACGAAGATGGAAGAAGAATTTATGGTGCTGGCATCCTGTCTTCCGCAGGTGAAACGAAGTTCTGCCTTTCTGATGAACCTCCTCATTATGATTTTGATGTAGTAACGTTGGCCGGAACAGATTTCAGAAAAGATGTTTTCCAGGATCGATATTTTGTAATCCAATCTTTTGAACAGCTGTACCAGTCTATTCCGGAAATCAAGAGAGTAATAGCTGAAATGGTTTCAGAACAACAATCCGTGGCGGTTTAAAGAATATTGTAAAAGATAGAAAGGTTGTGGTTATCTGATCACAACCTTTTTTATTTGCCTCGAAATGGATGTAGCAGTAGTCAAGTACAATGCGGGCAATATTCAATCACTGGGATTTGCTTTGAACCGATTGGGAGTTGATCCAATGATAACGGATGATCCGGAGAAGCTATCTTCTGCAGATAAGGTTATTTTTCCAGGTCAAGGAGAGGCTAGCACTGCTATGAAGTATCTTCGTACCAGAGGTTTAGATAAGGTGCTACTCTCTCTTGAACAGCCCTTTTTAGGTGTTTGTCTTGGCATGCAGCTCATGTGTGAGTATTCGGAAGAAAACAGCACCAATTGTCTTGGTATATTGCCTTTGCAGGTTAAGAAATTTCGAACTGAGATGAAGGTTCCTCATATGGGGTGGAATACAATTAACCAGGTGAATGAAGATGGCTTACTAAAAGGGGTAAAAAATGGAGAATTCCTGTATTTTGTTCATAGTTTTTATGTTGAAACCTCAGAATACACAACAGCGATTTCAAACTATGAAGTACCTTTCAGTACAGCAGTTCATTATAAGAACTTTTATGCCATCCAGCCTCACCCTGAGAAGAGTGCAGATACCGGAATGCATATTTTAAAAAACTTTTTAGACCTCTGAAACATGGAAATAATTCCTGCTATTGACATTATTGGTGGAAAATGTGTTCGACTGCGTAAAGGTGACTATGGTGAAATGACTCCTTACAGCGAAGATCCGGTGGCAGTTGCCAGGGAATTCTCTGAAGCTGGAATTAAACGTTGTCACTTGGTAGATCTGGATGGCGCGAAAGCCAATAAGATCATGAATTTGCCAATTCTGCATATCATCGCATATAATGCTGACCTTATCGTGGATTTCGGGGGTGGCCTAAAAGATCTCAGTCAGGTAGAAATTGCGTTCCAGGCTGGAGCCGATATGGTAACTGGCGGTTCAATTGCTGCTAACGATACCAATGCCTTTCTTGAATGGCTGGATAGGTATGGACCCGGACGGATTATTCTTGGAGCTGATGTGCTGGATGGTCAGGTAATGACAGATGGTTGGAAGAAAAAGAGTGATTTCACAATCGATAGTTTACTGGATTTTTATACCGAAAAAGGAATTCAGTATGTCATCTGTACTGATATCTCCAAAGATGGTACAATGGAAGGACCAGCATTTGAATTGTACGATCGGTTGATGAACAAATATCCTGATATTAGCCTTATTGCAAGTGGGGGAGTCAGTAAATATGATGACTTATTGCAATTGAAGGAGATGGGATTGTATGGCGCTATAGTGGGCAAAGCGTACTACGAAGGGGCTATTACACTAGAGCAAATGGCTTCTCTATGCTAACAAAAAGAATCATTCCGTGCCTTGATGTTAAGAACGGAAGAACCGTAAAGGGAGTAAATTTTGTTGGTCTTCGAGATGCAGGAGATCCTGTTGAATTAGCGGCGAGATACGCGGCGGAGGGCGCTGATGAGTTGGTTTTTCTTGACATCACAGCTACCCTTGAGAAAAGAAAAACACTGTTGGAACTGGTGAAAAATGTCGCCAGGGAGGTTCATATCCCGTTTACAGTTGGGGGAGGAATCGGTGCCTTGGAAGATGTTCATGACTTGCTTGAGGCAGGTGCTGATAAAGTTTCAATCAACTCATCTGCTGTGAAAAGTCCTGATTTAATCAATCAGTTATCATCTAATTTTGGTTCGCAATGTATCGTAGTTGCAGTGGATTCAAGACGTGTGGATGACATTGATCTTGTTCATACTCACGGGGGTACAAAACCTACTGAACTTGAAACCATTTCATGGTGTCAGGAAGTTGAAAGACGAGGTGCGGGTGAAATATTGCTGACCTCCATGGACCATGACGGAACGAAAAATGGTTTTGCGAAGGAATTGACTTCAATAGTGTCCGATGCAGTTGGCATCCCGGTCATAGCTTCCGGAGGCGCCGGAGCAATCGATCATTTTTCAGAAGTTTTTCAAGATGGGAAAGCTGACGCTGCGCTGGCAGCGAGTATTTTTCACTTTAAGGAGATTGACATAAAAGACCTAAAGAGTAGCCTTTTGGATAAGGATATTCCAATGAGAGTATGAAGTTGGATTTTGAAAAAATGGACGGGTTAATACCTGTTGTGATTCAGGACGCGGTTACAAGGAATGTACTCATGCTTGGATTCATGAATGAAGAGGCCTACAATACTACGATAGAGTCAGGTAGAGTTACCTTTTTCAGCCGATCGAAGAACAGATTATGGACCAAAGGGGAGACCTCTGGTAACTTTCTGGATGTTGTTGAAGTCAAAGCAGATTGCGACAATGATACCTTACTGATAAAAGCCAATCCAAAGGGACCTGTTTGTCATACAGGTGCTGACACCTGTTTTGATGAAGACAATACAAGTTCTCAAATTGATTTCCTCGATACGCTGGAAACCATCATAAAAGAACGAGAGGAAAATCCGTCTGATAAGTCTTATACCAGCTCATTATTTCAAAAAGGGATAAATAAGATTGCGCAAAAAGTAGGTGAAGAAGCGGTGGAGCTTGTAATCGAGGCAAAAGACCATGAGGACGATTTATTCAAAAATGAAGCTGCTGACCTGATTTTTCACCTGATGGTTCTGTTCAGAGCTAAACATGTGACTTGGAATGATGTAATCGAGGTTCTTAAAAAGCGGCACCAAACTTCCTGATTCGTTGATTTTTGCCTAGATTAAGATTAGTTATTCACCGATCTTATGAAAAAATTCGATGTCGCCGTAATCGGAGCAGGTCCTGCCGGTTATGCTGCAGCAATGCGCGCAGTTGATTTCAACAAAAAAGTAGCGTTAATAGAGAAAAGAAAACTAGGTGGTGCCGGTCTGTATGATGGTGCCTTATGGAGTAAAACCTGGTGGGAGATGGCCAGGGAAGCCCAGATACTTCGTAAAAACATCGATTCAATGAATATTCCGATGCCGGAATATAACTTCGGTAGAGTTCAGTCAGAAGTAAATAAGACGATTGACGATCGAATTGAACAGTTGGAACACCACATGCAGAATATAAATGTAGTTTCTGGTGATGAGCTGTTTGAATACATCATGGGCACGGCAAAGGTCATTGATAAACATCGCATACGAATATCCACAGTTCTTGGAGAGCAAGAGATCGAAGCCGAGAATATTGTACTTGCAACTGGCAGCAGACCTAGAAAACTGCCCAATTTACCAATTGATGAACATCATGTATTGACCAGTGATGGCCTAAATGGATTAGAGCATTTTCCGAAAAGTATTGTAATACTTGGAGCAGGGGTAATTGGCTGTGAATTTGCCACAATATTTTCCAGCTTCGGTCAAACAAAGGTGCATCTGATTGATAAAGGGGATAGGATATTGCCTTTTGAGGATGAGGATATCGTGGAGGTTGTTGAAAAGAATCTGGAAGAACAAAATGTTTTAATTCATAGAAACTCTCGATTGATAGACATGAAGGTTGTCAATGATGAGGTAGTGTATACGTTGGAATACGACGATGGAGGGAAGGAGGTGTTTGTTGTGGAGAAGGCTTTAGTTTCCGTCGGTAGGGTTCCAAACTATGAAGATCTGTTTGATGAATCGGTCGGAATTGAATTGGATAACAGGGGAATAATTGATGACCTCACTCAGACCAGTGTTGATAACATTTACGCCGTGGGTGATATAACTGCTGATATCTCTTTGGTCAATGTTGGAGAATTGGAAGGCCGATATGCGATTGAGCGGATGTATGGCAAACCTGAAAAGCCATTGATTTACGAAAATATTTCCACTATCATGTTCTTAAGTCCGGAAGTTGCGGGGGTGGGAATGAATGAAATCCAGGCAAGAAAAGAAGGCGTTTCTTATAAGGTAGTAAGCCTTGATTATAGCTGTATTCCTCGAGCCATTGCCATGAGAAATACGAATGGATTCATCAAGATCCTAGTGACCAACGACCAGGAAATGAAGATATTAGGGATGCGGGTAGTTGGGGAACATGCCAGTAGCGCTATACAGGCTGTAGCGCTTCTAATTTCCATGGGACATGGAATTAACGAACTAGCAGAGCTCATACATCCTCATCCATCCATCATTGAGGGTATTCAGGAATGCTGTAGAATGCTTCTGAAGAAGTCTATTTTAAAACCTTCAGTACTTCGGTCGGCAATGAAGTTTACAGAATACGCTGTCGAACAAGATCCGATATCTTAAAAAAAGAAAACCCCAAAGTGATACTTTGGGGTCCCAACCAGCTATAGACAAAAAGTACTTCCAAGATGGAAGTAGTTTTTAATTCACATTAATATTCCAAATCTCTTTTTTCTTTCTGACTCTCCACTGCCAATTTACTTTTAATTACTGCCAGACATTAGCACAACAAGACCGACATCACCGGGTTTTACCGTTTCCAGTACTTCAATGGACATAAAAAAAGCCCCGAAAAATTCCGGGGCCCGTCGTAGTTAGCTTTTCCTAAGAGCTTGTTAATGATGTAAAGAAAGGTAGGCTTCAAATAAAAAACCCGCCATGATACTCAAAATTCCTGTCAATCTTGAAATAATCAATTAGTAATATACCGAGATACAATTGGACATTATGAAAAGATCACTCTACCTTAAGCATCCCTATTTACTCCGGGCAATCCTGGGAACAATCATTCTATTATCACCTATTCAAATTCATTGATTTTCATGGGTTTGATTTTAAGGAATTTGTAAGTCAGATGCCTGGTTCTAATACAGCGTCATTCCTTAGTTATGATTTGATACTTTCCTCCTTTGTACTAATTGTATTCATTCTAAAGGAGTCTTAGAGGTGCATGATTTGGAAACCATGGAATTCGTTTTAATGAATTTATTGGTGGGAGTATCTCTTGCGCCTCCGGCGTTTTTATATGCCAGATAGACATTAGAAGGGGGTAAAAAATGAAATGCCTCCGCGTAGTGAGCTTGGAGGCATTTCGAATTGTCTAGCTTTTCCTAAGGGCTAAGAACAATTCAAAATTGGAATAGTTATATTTTGAATTCCTGACAATGGTGTCAAAATTTCGGACAATACCTCATTATTCTACCAATAGGCCATTTCCAGTTGTCATTTTCTTCCTCTATTTATTCTGTGACCGGGTCTTCTTTAAACGAATATCTCTTCAATACTGTAGTTAGATAGGAATGGCAATTCAGGTAGAAATTAGAAATTCCGCCCAACATACCGAAATGATGCTTAGATGTATGCTAAATATGGTCTAAGTCAAACAAAGCGCCCAAAACTCAAGTAAAGAGGGCATTTTCAAGAGTTGGAAGTTCAACTTGGAATGCATTAAAATGAGAAAACCCTGGCGAAGAATCGCCAGGGTCCCAACCAGCTATAGAAAAAAGGTCCCGAGTAATCGGGACTGGTTACTAACTATCTCCTTTTAGTAACCAGTGTAAAGGTGTAACAAAGAATTGATGTGCATTTGCCAGATATGTCATATATCCTGCCAAAATCCTGCCTTTCCACCTAAATGACTCTTATTCGTAGAATTTGGAAATGTTTTCTAACGGTTTTCGATGGATATCTGGGACAAATACTTCATTTTCCGGGTATCCAACGGGTAGAAGTAGAAATGGACGTTCATTTTCTGGTCTATCCAATAATTGAGTAAGGAAGTTCATCGGACTAGGTGTATGGGTAAGTGTGACCAGACCAAGATCATGAATGGCCGAAATTAGGAGCCCACAAGCAATACCAACACTTTCATTGACATAGTAGTTGTTAACTTTCTCTCCTTGAGCATTTCTTTCAAAAACTCTCTTGAAGACAATAATTAACCACGGAGCTTTCTCCAGGAAAGGCTTATTCCAATCTGTTCCAATAGGTTCCAGGTCTTTTAACCATCGATCGGACATTCTTGAATGATAACTTTCGTATTCTTCTTTCTCTGCTGCCTCCCTAATCTTCGTCTTCATTTCCGTGGAAGAAACTGCACAAAAAGTCCAGGGTTGTTTATGAGCACCTGATGGAGCAGTTGATGCCGTAAGTATAAGATTCTCGATGACTTCCTTAGGAATGTCCTTGTCCGATATTTCTCTGACTGTTCGGCGAGTATCTGACCATTCATAGAGTTCCTTTGATTTTTTCAATACCAGATCCACCGGGTGTGTTTCCCTCTCATATCGGATATGGGGAAATCCATTTATTTCCTTTTTTTCGATCATACTTTTTGTTGCTATTCGAAATTCGATAATGTGAGGTCGAAGTTAAAGATTCTGCCTATTCCTAAACGGTTGAAATATTCGTTATGACTTTCGTGATTACGTCGTTTAAATATGATGTTGAAACGAATCTATTCTTTCCAACCTATGAACAGGATTATTAGTGGATGTAGCGGTGTTTTACAGTACTTCATGGAATTACTCTAATTTTGGTTCTTTTTAAAATCCAGAAAATGAAAGATAACCTCATACTGTGTTTTTTGATCGCCAGTATTATTTCTTCCTGTTCCGAACCCCCGACCACCTACTCGGCAAGACTGATTGATACCACTTACATTAAGAATCAAATAGAAATACTATCATCAGAGGATTTTTATGGAAGGAAACCGTTCACCGAAGGAGAAGTGAAAACCATCAATCATTTGGAGTCAGAGCTAAAACAACTTGGATTGGATCCAGGAAATGGAGATTCATATTTCCAGGAAGTACCCCTGGTATCCTTGCAAGCAACTCCTGACAAAACAATGAATGTAAGTGGAGGAGCTACGGATGTTTCTCTTGCGATTGGGAATGACTATGTAGCTTATACTGAAAGAGTCGAAGAGGAAGTGAGCATTGAAAACTCAGAGCTCATTTTCGCAGGTTATGGAGTTGTGGCGCCAGAATACGGTTGGAACGACTACGAAGGATTAGACGTGAAAGGAAAGACAGTTATCGTCATGGTTAATGACCCAGGATTCGAAAGTGGAGATTCAGCGTTTTTTAAAGGTGAAACCATGACGTACTATGGAAGGTGGACATACAAGTACGAAGAGGCTGCTCGCCAAGGAGCAGCCGGGGTACTAATAATTCATGAAACTGTACCGGCAGGTTATCCCTGGTTTGTGGTTAGTGGTGGTTGGTCTGGCGCAAGACTGAATCTTGATCAGTCGGGATCCGAAAACTACCTTTGTGCCATTCAAGGATGGATTACCCGCGATGCGGCAATAAAGATTTTTGAAGCTTCGGATGTCGACTTAAGAGATTACAAGACAAAAGCGTTAGACCCTTCTTTTAAGCCAATTCCCTTAGGTTTAACTGCTTCTGTGGGTTTGACCAATGAAATTAAGCGAGATGTATCGAAAAATGTGGTCGCACAGATTACAGGAACGGAAAGGCCTGATGAAGTTATTATCTATTCCGCGCATTGGGACCATCTTGGTATTGGACAAGAAGTGGATGGGGATAGTTTGTTCAATGGGGCTATTGACAACGCAAGTGGTACTGCTGCCCTTTTGGGTATTGCCAAAGGAATGATGACACTGGAGAAACCTAAGCGCTCGGTTATGTTTCTTTTTGTCACGGCGGAAGAACAAGGCCTTCTAGGATCCGCTTATTACGGGGCGAATCCGATTTATCCTGTTGAGAAATCAGTAGCAAATCTCAATATTGATGCCATTGAAGCTTACGGTAAGATGAAGGACTTTACTGTTGTAGGTTATGGTCAATCGGAGTTAGAGGACATTGCCGAGAAGTATATTACGCAACAGGGACGCTACATATACCCAGATCCGGATCCCGGAAAAGGATACTTTTTCAGGTCCGATCATTTCAACTTCGCTAAAGTAGGAATACCCGCACTTTATGCTTCGGGAACGTATGAATTGGTCGACGGAGGAGTTGAGAAAATGACTGTTCTAAAAGAAGATTACAATGCCAATCGATACCACAAGCCACAGGACGAAATGGAGGATTTCTGGAATTTTGAAGGAGTCGGTCAGGATGCGGAGGCTTATCTGCTTGTTGGTTTTGAGTTAGCCAACTCCTATCAGTGGCCGAAGTGGAAAGAAGGCAGCGAGTTTAAGGCGATTCGAGAGAATTAGGCGCTTCAATCCAGTCTGGACCTTGACCCCAGTTCTATAACCTCAAGGTTTTCGAGCTTGCCGTCGGCAAGCTCGAAACGTAACAGCGTTCTAACTTTGTGAAAGCCATGTCGGCCGGCCGCCCCGGGATTCATGAATAATAGATCATGAGCTATATCTCTTTCCACTTTCAAGAAATGAGAATGACCGCAGATAAGAACATTGGGTTTGAACTCTTGTATTAACTTTCGTACCTGAGGGTTATAACGCGGTGCTTTACCTGCTATATGGATCAGTAAAAACTTGATATTAGGTCCATTGATGAGGAGATACTCCTTTGTTCTGATTCTCAGGTCATGGCCATCGATGTTTCCAAATACAGCCCTGGTGGTTTTAAACTTTTCCAATTGTTCCAACACATCCACCGTTCCGATATCGCCTGCATGCCAGATTTCATCGCAGCTTTCAAAATACCTGAAAACACTTTCGTCAAGAAATCCGTGGGTGTCTGAGATGAGACCTATTTTCATGAGCACAAAAAAAGCCGGTCAAATATTTTTGACCGGCTTTTTTACCAAATTTTCTTACTGATCAATTAACAAAACTCATCAAAAACCTGCACCAGGTGCTGGGCGATGATTTCTGCAGGCCTTCCTTCAATGTGGTGTCTTTCTACCATATGAACTAAATCACCATCCTTAAACAAGGCGATGCTAGGAGAGGATGGAGGATATGGAAGAGTATATTCTCTTACTCTTTGGGTTGCCTCCATATCGACACCCGCAAAGACAGTCGCCAGGTGATCAGGTACCTTCTGGCTATTTTGTACGGCCATATTTACTCCAGGTCTTGCAGTACCTGCCGCACAACCACAAACGGAATTGATTACGACCAGTGAAGTCCCTTTATGATCTTTCAGGTGATCATCAACGCTGTTGGAAGTTCGTAATTCTTCGAAACCGGTGGTGGTCAATTCTGTTCGCATTGGGGCCACCAATTCTTCTGGATACATGCTCATATTATCTGTTTTCTTATTCTTATATAAATTTTTAACTAGTTCGCTTTATTGGTTATAGGAAGCCAAGTTCCAGCTTTGCAGCTTCTGACATCATATCAGTAGCGTAAGGTGGATCAAATGTAACCTCAACCTGGACGTCGTTGACTCCCTCAACTTCCCTTATTCTTTGTTCTATTTCACCTGGGATTTCCTCTGCACTTGGACAGGCAGGAGAGGTCAGTGTCATTAGAATATGCACGTTGTTGATCGGGAAAACATTGATTTCGTAAATCAATCCGAGTTCGTAAACATCTACCGGTATTTCCGGGTCGTAAACCATTTTAATAGCTTCAACAACTCTTTCCTTTAGTTCCAAGGTGTCTGACTGTGCCTCACTCATGCTTTTACCTGTGTATTTAGTGCTAACGCATACATTTTCATTTGCTTGATCATTGCGCTGAATCCATTAGATCGTTGCGTACCGATGAATCTGTTCATCCCAATCTTCTCAGGAAAGTCAATGTTCTCGTTCAGGATATCGTCCGGTTTTTCCCCTGAGAGCACTTTGATAAGCAAACTTACTAGACCCTTAGTGATCGCTGTATTGCTGTCTGCCTGAAAAACTACACGATTGTCGTCTAGTTGCGCGTTTAGCCAAACTTTTGATTGACATCCCTTCACGATGTGATCTTCATCCCGTTTTCCCTCAGGGAAGGCTTCCAAATCTTCCCCTAGCTCCATAAGGTAGTTGATGGACATTTCCATGTCTCCATCCAGCATGCTGAAAGCATCGATAATCTCTTCCTGTTTTTCCTGGATTCTGCTCATTTGCGGAGTTTGTTGACTATTTGCTTTAGTGCATCGGCAAAGACGGCAACTTCTTCCTCGGTGTTGTAAATGGCAAAGGAAGCTCTTGCTGTACCTTCAATTCCAAAACGAGTCATGAGGGGCTCTGTACAATGGTGTCCGGTCCGTACAGCGATCCCTTTTGCATCAAGCATCATCCCAAGATCAAAGTGATGTACACCGTCGATGATAAAGGAGATTACACTGGTTTTTCCAGCGGCCGACCCTATTGGTTGAAACCCATCGATTTCCTGAAGCAAAGTATTGCCGGTATCCAAAAGCTTTTGCTCATGTTGATGAAAGTTTTCATAACCCACCGATTTGATAAACTCGAAAGCAGGAAGAAACGCAACAACATCAGCTATGTTTGGTGTACCTGCCTCAAACTTATATGGGATATCATTGTAGGTGGTTTTTTCGAAAGTGACTTCCCGGATCATCTCACCTCCACCCTGGTAGGGGTCCATTTTCTCCAGTAATGATCTTTTACCGTATAAGATTCCGACACCTGTTGGTCCGTACATTTTGTGAGAAGAAATGGATAGAAAATCAATTTTCAGATCCTTGACATCAATTTTCAGATGGGGAGCGGCTTGAGCTCCATCAACGACTATAATCGCACCTTTTTCATGGGCTTTCTGAGCTATGGCTTTGATTGGATTAACCGTTCCAAGCGTATTAGAAATGTAGTTTACTGCTACAATTTTGGTACGATCCGAAAGAAGTTCATCCAGGTGATCTAAGTCCAGGCTACCATCGTCCAGGACGTTAATAATTTTCAGGGTAGCTCCAGTTTGTTCACACAATAATTGCCAGGGGACAATATTGGAGTGATGCTCCATGCCTGAGATCAAAACTTCATCTCCTTTTTGCACAAACTTCCTTCCGTACGCCTGGGCAACCAGGTTTATACCCTCGGTAGTACCCTTAGTGAAAACTATTTCCTCAACTTCATTTGCATTAACGAATTCTGCTGCGACGGACCTGGTCTTTTCATAGGCGGAAGTAGCTCTTTCAGCAAGGGTGTGTATACCTCGATGAATGTTTGCGTTGTCTTTCTGATAATAGTCAACCAGCGCCTGTATCACCGACTGAGGCGTTTGAGAGGTTGCTGCATTATCTAAATAAATCAAGGGCTTCCCATTCACCTGCTGATGAAGAATGGGAAATTGTTCTCTAATTACTGCAACGTCAAAACCGGTATCGGTGGAAATACTCATATGGCTAATCGTTGATTAATAGTCTGGTGTAATTCCTCTTTCAAAAAATCGAAGGGTACATATTCAAAGGCTTCTTCAGCAAAAGCTATCAAAAGCATGGCGGTGGCTGCTCTTTTTCCAATACCTCGGGCCCGTAGATAGTAAACCGCATCCTCATCTAGCTGGCCTATTGTACATCCATGCGAACACTTTACATCGTCCGCCCAGATTTCCAACTGTGGTTTGGTGTGAATAATAGCGGAGTCACTCAAACTGATATTGTTATTGGATTGAAAGGCGTTTGTTTGTTGGGCATCCTGCCTTACGTAAATCTTTCCATTAAACACAGCCTGTGCACTTCCGTCCACTATTCCCTTATACAATTCATTACTGTATGAATTGGGTTTCTTGTGATCGACTGAGGTGTGATTATCCACATGACTTTTTCCATCCAGTAGATAAAGACCGTGCATGTGTGTTTCACAATTCTGATCTTCCTGGCTTACATTCAGATTATTCCTGATCATGCCACCCCGGAAGCTAAACGTATTGGCGTAAAAACGACTGTCCTTGTGTTGCTGAGCCTTTATACCATGAATCTCGATCACATTACTTTCATGCGATTGAACAACGCTAATGTTCAATGAAGCATTAGGTTGGACATCCGCTTCGATCACCTTATTAATCAGGCCGGCCTTATCACCAAGAGTAATGGTTTTTTCCATCCAATTGCTTGAAGTGCTGGTTTCTGTAGTGATAGTGATTCGCGGATTTGCGACAACCTCGTTATTTCGATTGTCTATGATGTGATAGACGAAGACCGCTTTTGATTCTCCTTTAATATGCGCATTGAGGTAAGAATCAACCAGCCCCGTATTTAGAGCAACAAACACGTCCTCTTCTATAGAAGATACTGTGTTAATCTTTTCAATGTCAGAAGCTTCATCGATTGAGATATTGCTATCGTCTTCGATTTTCGAATATTCTTTTTTGAAACTGCCGTTTAAAAAAGCAAGGTGATGGCCAGGTTCATTAATGAAATGGGCTTGCACTTCCTCAACTGATGGAAGCATCCCTTGTTCTTCATCAATAGATTTTAAATGTTTCCCGACAAAAGTCTCAACGCCAGTAAACTTGTATTCTTCCTCTTTTTTTGTTGGAAGTCCAGTTTTAGCAAACAACGATCGGGCATTACTTCGGATCTCGTTTTCCTTCCCCGATGAGCGATTTATTCTTTGATCAAGAAGCCCGATCAGCGCTTCGTTGATGTCATTTTTGATTGTTGTAGTACTCATTAGGCAAGTGCTAATTCCTCCTTAATCCAGTCGTATCCTTTCTCCTCCAATTCAAGCGCCAATGATTTGTCTCCGGATTTAACAATCTGTCCTTGATACAATACATGTACAAAATCAGGTACAATATAATCCAGTAGACGCTGGTAGTGAGTTACGACGATCGTTGCGTTATCCGGAGACTTCAGTGTATTCACTCCATTAGCAACGATCTTTAGTGCATCGATATCTAATCCTGAATCTGTTTCGTCCAGGATAGCCAATGTAGGTTCCAGCATGGCCATCTGGAAGATTTCGTTTCTTTTCTTTTCACCACCGGAAAAACCTTCATTCAATGAACGACTTAAGAGAGCCTGATCCATTTCTACCAGCTTCATTTTCTCCTTCATGAGTTTCAAAAAGGATACTGCGTCCAGTGCTTTCTCACCTCTTGCTTCCCTTACCTGATTAATTGCCGTTTTCAGGAAGTTGGTCGTACTTACTCCAGGAATTTCTACCGGATACTGGAATGCAAGAAAAATTCCTTGTCTGGCTCTTTCTTCGATATCAAGTTCCAGAAGATCTTCATTTAAGTAGTCCACCGAACCTTGGGTTACTTCATAATCTTCCTTACCAGCAAGTACACTTGCCAACGTACTTTTTCCTGATCCATTAGGACCCATGATGGCGTGAACCTCGCCTTTTTTCACTTCGAGGTTAAGACCTTTAACTATTTGCTTGCCTTCAACTTCGGCGTGCAGGTTGTTTATTTTTAGCATTTTCTTTAATTCTAAATTTCTTATCTGATGTCATGCTGAACTTGTTTCAGCATCTTTCGAGACCCTGAAATAAATTCAGGGTAACAGTGTGTTTTAATTATCCTACGGATCCTTCCAACGTCAATGCCAGAAGTTTCTGTGCTTCAACCGCAAACTCCATTGGAAGTTTATTCATGACTTCCTTTGCAAATCCGTTGACGATGAGTGCTACTGCACTTTCCTCATCCAACCCTCTTTGCTGACAGTAAAAGATCTGATCCTCTCCAATTTTTGAAGTGGTAGCTTCGTGCTCGACCTGAGCCGAGTTGTTATTCACATCGATATAGGGGAAGGTATGAGCTCCACATTGATCTCCCATCAGTAGCGAGTCGCACTGGGAGAAGTTCCTTGCATTTTCTGCTCGCTTCATCACCTGCACCTGACCTCGGTAGCTATTTTGTGATTTTCCTGCAGAAATACCTTTCGATACGATTCTTGATCGGGTGTTTTTCCCAATGTGTATCATTTTGGTTCCGGTGTCTGCCTGTTGGTAATTATTTGTTACGGCAACAGAGTAGAATTCTCCAACGGAGTGATCACCTTTTAGAACGCAGCTGGGGTATTTCCAGGTTACTGCTGATCCGGTTTCAACCTGAGTCCAGCTGATTTTTGCATGATCTCCGGCGCAAATACCTCTTTTGGTGACGAAGTTGTAAATACCTCCTACACCGTTTTTATCTCCGGGATACCAGTTTTGTACAGTTGAATATTTTACTTCTGCGTTTTTAGCGGCGTATATCTCCACAACCGCGGCGTGCAGCTGATTTTCATCTCTCATCGGAGCCGTGCAACCTTCAAGGTAGCTAACATAGGAGTCGTCTTCGGCAACGATTAGCGTTCGTTCGAATTGACCGGTATTTGCTGCGTTAATTCGGAAGTAGGTAGAAAGCTCCATTGGGCATCGAACACCTTTTGGGATGTAGCAAAAAGAGCCGTCGGAGAAAACTGCTGAATTCAGAGCGGCAAAGTAATTGTCCGTAGCGGGAACAACAGAACCTAAGTACTTTTTCACCAGTTCCGGGTGACTCTCCACTGCTTCACTAAAGGAGCAGAAGATAATTCCCAGTTCAGAAAGTGTCTCCTTGAAAGTGGTAGCAACCGAAACGGAATCAATTACCGCATCCACAGCTACACCTGTCAATCTTTTCTGCTCGGTCAGGGATATACCCAGACGCTCAAATGTCTTTAGCAATTCAGGGTCGACCTCATCCAGGCTGGTAGGTTTCTTCTCTTGTTTAGGTGCAGAGTAATATTTGATATCCTGGTAATCGATAGGAGGATAGTCAACATTTGGCCATGTTGGCTCCTTCATTTCTTTCCAGTGTCGGAAAGCCTCTAATCGCCACTGATATAGCCAGTCTGGTTCGTTTTTCTTGGTGCTTATGAAACGAATTATTTCCTCATTCAGACCTTTCGGAGCTTCGTCTGCCTCAAAATCCACATACCATCCGTGCTCGTATTCTTTAGAGGTAAATTCTTGTAATATTTGATCGTCGTTACTCATAGGTTTAATTACCCTTGCTGTTGAAGTTACAAAAGTACTTATTTATATTGATTCTAAATAAGAATCAATTCCTTTCTAAAAAGGTTCTAACAAGTGGAAATTAAATAAAGTTTATGTGCCTATTGAGGCTTTCATCGAGGGAAATGAAGGTTTCGGTTCGCTCAATACCTTCTACTTTCTGGATTTTATCGTGTAAGACGTCTTTAAGGTGTTGGGTATCTCGACAATGTATTTTAATGAAGATGTTGTAATTACCTGTGGTGTAATGAATTTTCACAATTTCAGGAATGAGTTTAAGTTGGGCGACAGCCTTATCATATAATGAACTTCTTTCAAGGTATATTCCCATGAAGCAAGTGACGTCGAATCCGAGTTTGGAATAGTCCATTTTGAGGGTAGTACCTCGTACGATTCCCATTTCTTCCAGTTTTTTCATTCGTACGTGGACCGTTCCACCGGATACAAAGACCTTTTTTGCCACTTCCGTATAAGGAATTTTGGCATCTTCCATCAAAATGTTAAGGATCTTCAGGTCAATATTATCAATTTCATAATTCTTGCTCATATCGGGGTGAGTAAATTGTGATGAATACAATGATTAGCCTATAAAAGTAGCTTGTATCGAAAAATTAATCAAAATATTTGAAAAATTTTTAATTAAATATCCGATGACCTTACATTTGAACAATCAAACACAGCAGATGAGAAGCATCTGTTACACTGTAGGGTGATGAAACTGGCAGACATGCCCTCCTGTCTCGGGGGTGAAGATAAGGGACAAAGCACATATGGAGCTCGTGTGTGCCTAACTGCTTCGTGGAGGTTCGAATCCTTCTCCTACAGCCATCATTTTTGGGTTAATGTTGTTTATTTGAAAAGGTCTTCGTAGGGGTGCGAAGGCCTTTTGTTTTTTAATCGCTCCCTGTTGTACCTCACTATACTATTTGTATAAAAGTTTTCTTTATCTCGTCCAAAATATACATCTGTCATTACTGAAATCCAGTACTCAGGATTTTGTTCGTTCAATTGGATTTCTCAACCATTATCTATCATAGGTCTGCCTCTGGTGAGTCTAACCCATTAGGATTTTACTATTTCTACATAGTTGGCGGTCTAAAGAACAATCATTATGCGACATTCTAATATTCAATATATAGATGCGGCTTGACAGAAGTCATATGAATTGTCCATCAACCTGATGAAATTAGTAGAGTGTCCAGGATATGTCAAATAATATCAATTCTGATAGTCTTGCTAACCTACTCGTGCGTCCCCAAAGTTTTTGGACCACCTATTTCTCAATTTGATCTAGATACACTGGTTGACCGAGAGATTGAGTTAAGAATTACTTTCAGAACTACGAAGAAGATGTTTATCACGCGCATTGAAAAGGATTCAAATGCGGTCTACAGTTGTAAAGATGGGAATAATCCCAATTGGGTAGTTTACTTCAGAGAAGAGGACATAAAGTACATACAATACGTAGATAAAAGGGATGTTCTAATGAATAATATTCTTTGGATTTCTGGTAGTCTGGCAATACTATTTGGTCTTTATCTTATTATATCAAATATGGGTTTTGGTATGGTAGTTGGCTAAGAATAAAAGCCATTTCGATGAACGCGGGTAAGCATTCGTGCTGAAAGTGGATCCATAGATTGACTTTTGTTTGGTTGAACTATACTGACCTACGTCATTGCACAGCTCTTGCCAGTCCGCTATCTTAAGTAGTCTACCATAGCCGAAGAAAAATGGGGAAACATTCCTTATTATTCACAATATCCTGGTTCATTATTTTATCCTTGGCTGGCCAGGGGAGGATAACACTCACAAAGGTGAATCACGTAGGGGATACGATGATCAGAGAACTAGATCTTAGTAAACCAGTTGAAGTCAAACTACTTAGAACCGAAAGTGTTTTCATCAAAAAGAGATACTCCGGATATCTGAGAGTTGAAAATGATTCCTTATGGTTGGACTCAATGTATGTTCCTGTAGATAATATTGAATATATCGAAGGCAAATTCTTTAATAGTAGAAAAGAAAGAAGCGCCGGGTTAATAACGCTAACTCTTGGTTCTATTGTGGCACTATCACCCCTAATTGCCACCCTCGTCCTAAATAATCAAGTGGGACCAATAAACCCGTTACTTATCCCACTTATTATCGTAATAGCACCGATAGTTTTTCCTGAACTTTCAATTGCCTTTTTAGCTCTTACGATTCCAGGATCTTACTTGATGAAAATGGGTATATCCAGTATATTAGGAAGAATGAAACTAAGGACTATTAGATGGGACGTAGATATTCATGACTCTGTAACGCCGACCAAAATTTTGGCACAGAATGATGAATTACGAGGTAGAGAGATGCCCTATCTCTTCTTCAAATAGGTACCTCGATCATCGAGAGTCGGATGATCAAAGCTTGACCTTTGTGTTTTCTGATGATCAGTCCTACAGAATTCTTACTTTCTTTCGGACAATTATGTTTTGACTTTGTTGCTAAATAGATATCACCCAATACCAGCAACTCAGAACCCCACCTATATCCTCCTCAAATACGCATACAAATCATCCGACTCAGATAAAGCCAATCGCTGCTTCAATCTATACTTTCCCATTCGAGCACTTTTGGAAGTAACATTCAGGATACTTCCAATTTCATCGTTGCTGAGCTGCATGCGCACCAATGCCGCCAATCGCTTGCTGCTGACAGGCATACCCGGATGAGTCACCTCCAGTTTGTCATAGAAATCCTTGTGTCGGTTGCCAAAGTACTTATCAAATTTTTCCCAGTCTTTTTCCATGTTCCGGGTCATTTTGATTTGATTGATGATCTTTTGTATATCCTGGTATCGAATTTCTCTTTTCTTTCTTAATTCCCTGGCAGTTGTTTCAACTTCTGCCATTTTATTACCGAGGTCAATCATGTGAACGGTTTGTTGGCGCATTTCCGAATCTTTCGATTGGATCTCACTTTTGAGCAACCGGGTTCGTCCATTTAAATAAACGAAGGTAGAAAGAGCGATGATCGTAAGAACAATGGCCAGAAAAAGTATTTGATTCCTATGACTTTGAATCTTCATGTTCTCGTATTCCAGAGAAAGTATTTTGTTTGTGTTCTTTAAGTCTTCAATGACGATCTTGTAATGGTCCATGGCCCCATTTTGCACTCGGTTTATTGATTCGTCACTCCACGTTCTATTTAAGTCTCCATATTTGAATGCGGAATCAGGCATGTTTAGTTTTTTGTAGCTCCAGTAAAGCATGTTGGTGAATAGCCACTCCAGTTTGTGGTTGGTTTCTTTCAGGACATTGTAGCCCAGATCGCCATATTCAATGGATGTCTTAAAATCTTCTTTCCAGTAAGCTATATGACCAAGTTGATACCAATCAGATTCTACTGCGTAGTTTTCTACGCCATCAGGCAGGATACCTAGACTAAGGTCGATGAACTGCTGCGCAGAATCAATATTAAGGAGGAGACTCTCTATTTCTGCAAGTGTATTAAACGCATCTTTTGACACCCAGGTGAAGTCCTTGTCCAGCGAGATCTTCAAGGATTCGTACAGGTATTGTTTAGCGCTGTCTTCATTGTAATCTCTAATCCTTGAACCGATCAGACGAAGGAGTTCCGCCTTAAGGTACAGGTTGTTATTAAGTTGTGGGGCAATTTCCAGCCCAAGTTCAACGCCATAGGTTGACGAGGAATTGTACATATGGATCATGGCCGACATGGCATTAATTTCATGAATTAGTTCTGAATCAGGGTTTTCGCGAGTAACATCCAAAAGCAACGGATTCAATATTTCCAGGGGTTCATGTGCGAAGTGATTAGTACTCATGACCTGTACTTTTTCTAAAAGCGATTCATGGACAAGTTCATTTCTTCCTCTGTTTTCAAACAAACGAATGGCGGTATCCAATTGCATCATTGCTGTGTCAAATTGCTTTTTGATTCTATGCACTTGAGCAAGGTCGGTAAGAAGCAGCCCCGTTGTAATTTCCGATTGGTTTGGATTTCTTAACTGACTCCGTATGATGTGTTCGGCTGAGTCCGTATAGGCTCTTAAGTTTAAGATTCTGGCCAGACCACCCAGTGCGATGCTCTTAGGTTCTGTCTCATTTAGTTCGTCACATGTGATGATCAATTGATTGAGTCGGGTTTCAGCGCGACTGGGGTCAGACTTTATCAAAGATCGAGCATCCAGAATATCAGTGTAGAGCTCAAAATCCTGATCAATAGAGGTAAAGGATGATGTGCTCAAAAGGACGGAAATGGTGAGAGTACGTATTGCGTTGATGAGCATAGGTGTTAAAACTTTAGCAGGTGACTATTGTCAAGTTCAAAAACAATTAAAATTAACGTGTAACCAGTTGATGTTGAGAAACTCACTTACTCCGTGTGCTTCTTGAATACGGGGAAGTCCTCCATAACCTGGTTGAAATTGAACCAGAGACTGCCGTCGATAAACTCTCCAGAAATCATATACCTACCGTGTTGGCAATAACACTCTTCCGGATTTAAGGCCGAGAACTCAAATCGAAGAACGTTAATACTTTCCTGATAAATGAGTTCACCAGTTAAAGTAATACTGTAGTCAAAGAAATTGTCATGGATCAAACCAATTTCAAAAAATCCCAATCCGGTCATTTTGGAAAGGGCATTAAAAGGGATCAAATTAAATCCTTCCGGTGAGGAAAGAATAAACTCACCCTGGAGGTAATCTGTATAGATATCGTGAATAACAAAGGAGACCGAGTTCATATACGTATTTATCAAATGCTACAGTCGCAATATGCATTTTGCTATGACAGTTTGATAGAAATAGGCGTATACAGATCGTCTATAGACCAGAAAAAAGTGTCTCTAATTCGTCTAATTTCAACGAATTAGGAGCTTTTTCCCTCGAGATCGTATAATTCTTTGATCCAATATTCAGATTGGGCGATGAACAATTCTTGTATATCAGTGTCTGAAAACTCCGGGAGTTTGGCGATCATTTCCTCTGAAGGACTTCCTCTTAGCAAGGATTTTAGAATACGAACCATACTTTGACGGGTCGCCTTGCCGGTTGTAACCATGATCTCAAATGACTTAAGTTTATTGATTTTGGGCGCGATCCGTTTGATCGACTCGGACATATCCGAATCAATGTCTTCCTGGGAATTTAGAAGGAGGTTGTACGACACTTTCGATGTATTATCGTAACCTTCTATTGCCTTAAGTCTGTCCAGTAATGGGAACATTATCAATTTTTCATTTGATAGAGCTCAGAAATCCAATACTCCGAGGCCTTTACAAATGTATCTTCTATTTGTCGATAATCCATTCCTTCAACGTTTTGAATTTCTTCTTTGAATGGGCTATTCCGTAAAAGCGATTTAAGCAATCTCCTGGTGTTTTCCAGTGTATCCCTATTGGTATTATTCAGGATCTTGTAAGAACGTATCCTTTTGATATTGGGAGCAACGCGACGTACTTTTATAGCAGTAGTGGAATCAATGTCTTCCATGGCTTCGAAAAGCAGGTCGTACGCAACTTTAGAAGCATTTTCATACCCTTCGATTTCACGAAGTCTATCAATAAGATGCTTTGGTTGGTCTGACATGATTCGAAAATTAATTAAAAATTCAAAAACTTGAGGATAGGAACTGGTAAAGAACGGCTTCGGTTTAGGAATTACAGAAAATCTAACATTTTGGTCCGATATTTTTTGATATTGACACTGCTTCTGTTTTCCAAAATTGGCAAAGCTCAGCGAACGGATTCCTCACGGTTGGTCACTTTCGCTTTTGATCTCGGTATTTCCGGTCAGGCACAGTTGATCGGATTACCCATACCTAACGTATCCGAGGCTTTTGAAGTAGAGTATAACCTTAAACGAACGTATTTCGGACTGGGATTGAACCCGGCGGTAAGTATTTCGTTGAATAACACCTTTGACTTAAAGTATAGCCCTGTCTTTCGATATGGGTATTATCGTCGTGATGGTCGATTGGGTCCCATTGAAAGACGCTTCTTCGATGATCATCACTTTTCTGTATCTCGTATCTATGGCGAAGGCCATTCTATTGGACTGGGTTTGTCCTGGTTTAGCAGGGGAAAATCAATCGATAATTTTGTCATACGAACATTTGATGACGGAACTACCCAGATTGATGATTTTCTCGAATTAGATTTCACGGGATGGCACATTACCTGGCAGCGGAGACTATCTGGAGGAAGGTTGAAACTTGACTACCGGCTTATACTCATACCAAGAGGGAATATCAGCTTTCTTGGCTACGACAATGGTTCAATAATTGCATTTCTTGGAGTACGATATCAGCTTTTCTCGGATAAACAAGAATAGCTATCTTCCAGGATCATTAATCTGGAAACTATGAGGAAACGAGAAGCAATTAAGGTAATGGCAAGATCAGGTTTGGGTTTGGGCTTGTTATCCACCACTTCGGCTACTTCGCCCGACTCCAAAATCACATTAAAAGGGAATGTCAACCATTCAGCCTGCTACTGGTGTTACCAGAATATTCCTCTGGAAGAGTTTAGCAGGCAAGCAAAGGAAATTGGCCTGATGGGCATAGATCTCCTTGGATCGGAAAGTTGGAAAACTGCCTTTGATGCAGGGTTGACCTGCACCATGGTCATGCCTGATGTGAGCCTTACTGATGGGTTTAACAATCCGTCCAATCATGAGAAACTCGTGAAGGAATACGAGAGGATTATTCCTATCGCCGCTGAAGTCGGACTTAAAAACGTAATCTGTTTTTCAGGAAATCGAAACGGATTAACAGATGAGCAAGGTCTCGAGAACTGCGCTGCGGGACTGGACCCGGTTATTAAACTGGCAGAAAAATATGACGTGCTGGTTCAAATGGAACTGTTGAATAGCAAAGTAGATCACGACGATTATCAATGCGACAAAACACCGTTTGGGGTGTCTCTTTGTGAAAAAATTGGATCCGGGAATTTTAAATTGCTATATGATATCTATCACATGCAGATAATGGAAGGAGATATCATTGCCACGATTAGAAAATATCACCCATATATTGGTCACTACCATACGGGAGGAGTTCCGGGTCGAAACGAAATAGACCAACGGCAGGAGCTTAACTATCCGGCAATTATAAGAGCCATCCTGGAAACCGGGTACACCGGGGTAATTGCTCAGGAATTTATTCCTAAGGATGACGATCCGCTTGATTCATTGGCTAAGTCTGTGCAGATCTGCGACGTTTAGTTCCAAATTTCGTTCTCCTGATTATCTTTAAGCCATTGTTAACAAAACCCAAAAAAAATGAGCAAATCCCCCTGGATTAATGAGTACCCACAAGGAGTTCCCGAAGAGATCAACCCGGATAAGTATTCCTCGCTGGCTGAGTTGTTGGAAGAGACGTTCAAGGAATTTTCGTCCAGGGAAGCATTTGAGAACATGGGGAAGGTACTCACCTTCTCGGAAATGGAGAATTTATCCGACACTTTTGCTTCATTTTGCCAAAATCAGTTGGGCTTAAAGAAAGGGGACAAGATTGCCATTCAGATGCCAAACCTGCTCCAGTACCCTATTGCACTATGGGGAGCACTTCGTGCTGGATTGGTTGTGGTGAATACTAACCCGCTGTACACTCCAAGTGAAATGAAGCACCAGTTCACGGATTCAGGCGCAAAAGCGGTAGTTATTCTGGAGAACTTTGCTTGTAATCTTGAGAAAATACTGGGTGATACTCAAATAGAACATGTGATTGTCACCAAAATTGGAGACATGATTGGGGGGTTGAAAGGAAGTATTGTCAACCTCGTAGTTAAGCATGTGAAGAAAATGGTTCCGCCTTACTCAATTCCCAGGGCGATTCCTTTTAAAAACGTTTTGAAAGAGGGCAACCCCGGAACCTTTCAAAAAGTAGAGATCAATGGCGATGACCTGGCTTTCCTTCAATATACAGGAGGAACTACGGGAGTTTCGAAAGGAGCCATGCTAACGCATAGAAACCTTGTGGCCAATATCGAGCAAGCAAGGGCTTGGTTAGCGGGAGGCGGAATAGGGGACAGCCAGGAAATCTTTATCGCTGCACTTCCTTTATATCACATTTTTGCTCTGAATGTACATGGCTTAACAGCGGCCAGCATAGGAGCGAAAAATATACTCATTACAAATCCCAGGGACATGCCAGCGTTTGTTAAAGAGCTTGGCAAACATCCTTTCACCTGTATCACGGGTGTGAATACATTATTCAATGGACTATTGAATCAACCCGCGTTTGCCTCTATCGATCACTCAACGATTAAAGTAGCCCTTGCAGGGGGTATGGCTCTGCAACGAGCGGTCTCCGACAAGTGGAAAGAGGTAACAGGAAACACGATTGCTGAAGCCTATGGTTTAACAGAGACGTCACCTGCACTGTGTATTAATCCTCTTGATGGTAAGGCCGTAGTGGGGTCCATCGGACTACCTATTCCAAGTTCCGATGTATTGATTCTTGACGATGCTGGAAAAGAAGTTGCGGTTGGTGAAAGAGGTGAACTGTGCTGTAAGGGACCGCAGGTAACCCCAGGCTACTGGAAGCGTGAAGATGCCAACAAGGAAACCTTTATCAATGGTTACTTCAAAACCGGAGATATTGCCACAATGGACGAGAAAGGTTTTTTCCGAATCGTGGATCGAAAGAAGGAAATGGTGCTGGTTTCCGGGTTTAATGTTTACCCCAATGAAGTTGAGGATGCTATTGCTTTGCACCCAAAAGTACTTGAGGTGGGAGTAATCGGTGTACCTGATAAGAAATCTAATGAAGTCGTAAAGGCTTACGTTGTTAAATCGGATGAATCTCTGACTGAGGACGAGGTGAAGGCTTGGGCGAAAGACAAGCTCACAGGCTACAAGTGCCCAAAATATGTGGCCTTTACAGATGAACTGCCTAAGTCCAACGTTGGTAAGATTTTACGTAGGATCATAAAGGAGAATGATCTTGCAGCCAATACCTACGATTGACAGCTAGAGATAGTTTTTCATCAATTTTATTAGTCTATCTGGTCCATCCAGTAGTACGTCGGTAGTAACTAAACCGGTTTCCTCCTCGATCTTTTCACATACTGCTGGAATTTCAGGAAGTTTTAGCCCCTCGTGATTAATTGTAATCGCTTGCACTTTCCTACCTGAAACGGCTTCGATGGCATGGATTTGATCGGTAAGAGGCTGTATTGGGTAACCAGGAAAACCGTCGTACTCTTCTCGGGTAGGTGCATGTTGGAGAACTACAAAATCAGGTCTACTCGCTGCAAGGATTTCGAAACCACCGGGGTAGGCAGGATTCATCAGGCTCCCTTGTCCTTCAACAACTATAACATCAGGTCTTTCATTTTTCCATGCTGAATAAATAGCGTGCTCTATTTCACCGGAGACGAAATCGTTAATTAAGGAATCCAGCACAATTGAGTATTTGGCACCCTGCATCCAGGCAGTTTGACCGGTACCAATCATTTCAGCTTTCAGACTTTTTTGGTGGAGTCCGTGAACAAGCATCCATGCAGTCGTCCTTTTTCCGATAGCAGAATCAGTACCAAGAACAGCCACTTTAAGGCAATTAACCTTTTCAATATTTCCGGAAAAGAAATGTAAACTGTCCCGGGAAGGTGATTTTCGAATATCTCGAATGACTACATTTTTCTGACTGGCGATCGCCTGAAACTCTGGGTCATTGGAAAGGAAATCATGAAGTCCTGAATCTACATGAAGTCCGGATTCCAAAGCAAGAGTTATGTCTTTACGTACAAAATCAGGAAATCTACCTCCATCAGGTGCCAATCCAATAACAAAAAACTGAGTGTCCTTGTGATGAGAAAGTGCATCAGTTAAAGACTCATAGATGGGTATGTTCTTGGATTTCCCATTTAGTACTTCACCGGCATCTTCACCTGCATGTCGACTATCAATGATGCCCACTACGTCATACCTCTGGGTGAAACGTACAAGTCCGTGTGCGGTTTTACCACTAGGTGTATCAAAGGCTTTTTCGCAATACACCAATGCCTTGCCATCAATAACCTGATTCATTTTTTTGGTTAGTAAAGAAAGTGAAGGTCAAAATTTTACCGCCTCTGACAGTCTCTCGAAGCTCAATAAAACCTCGGTGGCACCGTCAGCATGTGAGGCGATTTCATAATCGTTATAGTAAAGAATCATGCCTCGTTTACTAAAGCCGATGTTCTCAGGAAGCTGGAATTCATTGTCCTCAAAGCTATATCCTGCAGCACCTAAGTCCTCTTGGGCTGACAAGCCAGTCTTTTTTCTGAAAGCCAGTTCAGCTTCCTCCATCAACTTCGATCGATTATCGATCAACGTAGACAGTGGCAATTCTTGTCCATTATTATCGTAGTTGAAGAAGAGAACTTCTTCGTTGGAATGTGCCCCTCCCGTATAGGAAAGAAGAGTAAGCTTGTAAGAGATTACACGTTCAGAAGCATAAGTAACATCGCCCAGTATTTCAATGGTCCACGGGGTTTGTGATTCAGGGAAATCCTTTTTGAAATCCTGATAGTCGGATATAAATCCATTGACCAGATCCTCTTTGTTCGAAAGACGATCACCATCCTCTACAAAGTATTGCAATTGAGTTACGATGGATTTTTCAATAGCCTGGTTCAGTCTTACATTGTTTTCTGCCAATTCATAGCTGATCTCAACTCCGGTGCAATTGGAATTGCAATTTGGATCAGAGTCCTTAAAGGAGATCAGTTCTGTTTCAATACCATCGTCCTCAAAAGAAAGAAGATTCTTGCCCTCTTCGGTAAGCACACCACAACCGAACATATAGGTAATTGTCAGCACCAAGAATATCTTTGTTCGCATATTGTCGAATTTCAAAATCAAATATGTTCTTTTGCCGCATCAAATACTAGTCTGAAATGAAATCTAAATACATCGCTATCTTTCTGTTATTGTCTGTAAATCTGTTGAAAGCGCAGGAATCTGACACTACCTACTGGCTGTTTGGGGGATCTACTACATTCACCTTTTCTCAAGTATCGCTTACCAACTGGGCTGCCGGGGGGGATAATTCAATATCACTTAACGGATATTTTAATGTCTTCGCCGACTATCAAAAAAACAAACTGAGTTGGTCCAATAACCTGGAAACTGGGTATGGGATCATTCGACAAGGTGATGCTGCCGCCAGGAAAACGGACGATATTATAATCGCTACAACACAGTTCGGTTACAAGGTCACTGAAAATATGAACTGGTCCTCATTACTGGATTTTAGAACCCAGTTTTATGAGGGGCTAGATGCCGACGGCAACAGAATTTCTGATTTCATGGCACCCGGTTACTTGCTGGTGGCAACTGGTTTGGACTGGAAGCCTGCACCGATTTTATCCATTACCTATGCACCGGTGACGGGGAAGTTCACGTTTGTGACGGATCAGGATCTGGCCAACCAAGGAGCATTCGGTGTGGAACCAGCTGATATAGATCCTAACAACCCTGATGTCATTCTTAATGAAGGAAGAACGACAAGAGCGGAACTAGGATCGTTCTTAAAGGTACTTCTGAAGAAAGATAACATCGTAAAAAATGTCAATGTCGTTTCCAAGCTGGAACTCTTCACCAATTATCTGACAGAGTTTGGAGTTATAGATGTAAACTGGCAAAATCAAATTGTAATGAAGGTAAACAGTTGGTTGACAGTCAATTGGCAATCTCAATTGATATACGACAAGGATATCAAGTTTCAGGAATTTGATGCTAATGATGTACTCATCTCGGAGGAAGATCGGGTACAGTTTAAAAGTGTATTTGGAGTCGGCTTCTCGTATACTTTCGGGGCAACGAAAGACTAATTAAGGATTACTTCTGATGTGAACATCTCGTTGAGGGAATGGAATCTCAATTCCCTTTTCTTTGAATCGATTAAATATTTCAAAATAGAGTTCGCTCTTCAATATTTTCGGTCTATCGGTCATAGTATCAGTCCAGACTGCTAATGTGAAGTCCAGGGAGGAATCACCGAAGCCGTCAAAGAATACCTTCGGTTCCGGTTCATTCAGGACATTTGGATTGTTGGCGGCCACTTCAAGCAAAACCCTTTTCACTTCTACCGGGTCATCGTTGTAACTCACACCCACGGGTAATCGAAACCTGATATTCCTGTCGTTGTGGCTCCAGTTAATGACCTGACTGGAAATAAACTCACTATTAGGTACAATAACCGAGATATTGTCATTGGTTTGTACAGTCGTGGCCCGTACGGAGATGCTTACAACATCCCCTTCGACATCTCCAACCTCAATTCGATCACCGACCTTTATTGGTTTCTCAAAAAGGATGATGATTCCAGAGATGAAATTATCTGTAATATTTTGCAGGCCAAATCCGATACCAACACCTAGTGCTCCAGCTAAGAGACTTAATGCGCTTAGATCAATTCCTGCGCTTTGTATGATCACAATTGATCCAACCAGCAAGATGCCAAACCGGGTGACCGTCCCAATTGTTGCTGTCAGACTCTTATCAAAATTTGCCCTTGCAAGAAGACCTTCGACTAAAAACTTCTTTACCTTCCTGGAGACGTAGCTAAGGAAAATGAAAGCCAGGATGATGTAAAAAATGGTGCCAAGGCTCACTGAACTACCACTTAATTCGAAAAGTGGTTTGGAAAAAATGTCGCCGATTTCTCGAAAAACATCGACAAACTCTTTCCACCAGGACGATAGCGTCTCTTTCATCTTGTTAAAATACCACTATCTGATTAAGAGTGAAGAATCTCCGTAGCTCAAAAATCGATATTCGTTATCAAGAGCTTGTTGATAGATATCCTCCCAATCTGGACCGACAAAGGCCGCTACTAACATCATAAGTGTTGTTCCAGGTAGGTGGAAATTGGTAAATAACCCGTCTACCACCCGGAAGTCATATCCAGGAACAAGAAAGATCTCCGTATGACCAACTAGCTGATCTATTTGTCTTTTCTCCATGTATTCAAGAATTTCCCGAATAGCTTCGGTTCGGGATAAGTTGGTTGATCCATAATAGGGTTCGGCTTTATCAATCTCGAAGTTCTCGTTTCCTTGAGAAAGCCTAACTCCGTACCAGTACAGGGATTCCAGGGTTCTCATACTAGTTGTGCCGACCGAAATGACCTTTTTCTTTTCCAAAATCGCCTGGATTGCTGCTTTATTTACTACCACCTGTTCTCGATGCATATCATGTTCCAGGGCCGTAGTTTTTATCGGCTTGAATGTTCCTGCGGAAACATGCAACGTTACTTCCGTGATCTGGTGTTTGTCCTTTATTTGATCAATCACATCCTCGGTAAAATGAAGTCCGGCAGTTGGAGCGGCCACGGCTCCTTCAACCTGTGCATAGATGGTCTGATAGGTTTTTGTATCCCTGGCTGTAGGAGCACGATTCAAATACGGGGGAAGCGGAATTTTCCCGATTTCATGAAGTAATGAAGAGAACGATGTATCTGAGTTCCAGCTGAATCTCACGCTATCCTCTGAAATTCTTGTTAAAATGATATTCGTCTCACCCAAATCAGTTTCAATGGTCGATTGTAACTTCCATTTTTTGGCGTTTCCTATCATGCATCTCCAGGTACAATCACCATTTCGATTCATCACTTCCTCCATGGATCCCTGGTTAGCGGAAGGTTCCAGTAGCAAGATCTCAATCCTCGCTCCAGTACTTTTGAAAACAATCATTCGAGCTGGAATCACTTTTGTGTTATTGAAAACTACCAGGCTGTTTTCAGGGATTAGATTCGGTGCTTGAATAAATTGATGATGCGTGATGTTTCCTCTTGAATAATGAAGTAATTTAGAAGCCGATCGATCGTCTAGTGGGAATTTTGCAATTCTACTTTCAGGTAGATCGTAGGTGAAATCATTAGGGTGTATATCAGCTAAATCCATATCCAAATTGGAGCTCGAATATAATTCGTATCGTCTGGACTTTACGTTTGAAGCAAGGACTTCCAGAGGGAAAATGAATCACAGAGACATCTGGTGGATCAAACTCACGACAGATGATGGAAAAACTGGTTTTGGTGAGGTTGCTCCTCTTCCCGGACTAAGTCTTGAAAAAATAGATAGAATTCCAGCGGTCCTTGATGAGATCAAAGGTCAGGCTTCCACTATTGAACTTCCAATAACAAATGACGGAATATTTGCTCTTTCAAAAGATTTAGCTGAGGATTTTGCCAGTATACGCTTTGGGTTGGAAATGGCTTTGCTTGATTTAAAAAATGGCGGTCAGCAACTTTGGTTTCAATCAGCCTTTACTGAGGGAGTTAGTGAAATACCGATTAACGGGTTGATTTGGATGGGTGATTCATCCGTTATGAAACAAAGGATAGATGAAAAACTGGCGCAAGGTTTTAGTTGTATCAAACTAAAAGTAGGAGCACTCGACTTCAATGAGGAATTAGACTTAATTCGGTATTTGAGGCAACAATCAAAAGAATTAATTATCCGACTTGATGCCAACGGTGGATTCTCAAATAGTGAAGCGATAATCAAGCTGGAAAAGCTTTCGTCTTGTGATATCCATTCAATTGAACAACCTATCATGATGGGACAGCCCGAAGCGATGGCCTTTCTTTGTGAGCGTTCCCCAATTCCTATCGCACTTGATGAAGAGCTGATAGGTGTAAACAGTGACACTGAAAAAATCGAATTGTTGGAGACTATCGAGCCTGATTTTCTTATCCTTAAACCTTCCTTACTTGGAGGTTTCAAAGAAACAAAAACCTGGATTGATATGGCAGAATACAGGGGGATTGGATGGTGGATAACTTCAGCACTGGAATCCAACCTAGGGCTAAATGCTATTTCGCAGTTTACTGGTCAGTTTGATAATCTTTCTTTCCAGGGACTTGGCACCGGCCAATTGTTTCACAATAATGTCAATAGCAGAGCGCGGGTTGAAGGGACTTTTATGACCTATAATCCTGACGGAGTAAACCAAATAATTTTCGAAAGTGGTTAAGATCGCTTGTCTTGGAGATATCCACGGAGTGGATCGTTGGAAAGAGGTCGAGTCGTTGGATGTCGATCATATTCTTTTCGTTGGAGATTTTGTAGATTCTCACGACCTGGATGATCGTACGATATACAATAATTTCCTTGATATCCTGAGCTTTAAGGAAACCCATGGCGATAAGGTTACTTTACTCCTGGGAAACCACGACTATCATTACCTATATTTTCCATTTTATCGTTGTTCTGGTTTTAGAGAATCGATGAAGGATATGTTACACATGACCTTCAAGAAAAACCTGGGTCTGTTCAAGATGGCAGCTCGCGCAGGTTCGTATATTTTCACCCATGCAGGTCTCACCAGATATTGGATTGACCAATATATCCAACCAGATAAAATGGAAGAAATCGTACCTGCGATCAATGAAATGATAAACGGTACCTATTCCAGGGATAACCTGGCTGCAGCTGGTGCAGCAAGAGGAGGGTTGGAACCTTCTGGTGGTCCTATCTGGGCGGATTACCAATATGAGTTGATTAGGGATCCATATCCAGGGATAAATCAAGTGGTTGGACACACCAGAACGAATTTTCTGATAGACATGAAAGTGGGAGGTAATCATCTGGTTAATGTGAATTATCTTGCCTACTCAGACCAACCGATTTATGTGCTTGAATCGGAAGAGGGAATTACTTACTAAGCTTGTAACAGGTGGGCAAACAGGAGTAGACCTTGGTGCACTTGAAGCTGCTCACCATTTAAATATACCTACCGGAGGATGGTGCCCACCTCTTGTAAACGATTATTGGATAAGTGTTGCCAAGACGTATGGGTTAACACCTACCAAGAAGGAATTGAGCATTCTGGGCAAGGAAATACCAAGATCACTGCGAACGGAATTTAATGTACGTGATACCGATGGTACGTTGATCATGTTACCCAATCCGAGCTTTGAGCCGGATGAGGGAACCTTATTTTCGGAGCGGATAGCGAAAATCTATGAAAAGCCTGTGAAGCGTATCTATCTCTCCAATAGTGAAATAGTTACGATAACTTCGAATTGGCTTATTGAAAATCAAATAAAGGTGTTGAATGTTTCAGGACCGTCTGAAGAAAACTGCCCTGGAATCAGGGAATTGGTTAAAAAACATTGGATTTCAGTAGTTGAACGATTATTTTCATAATTGTAAATCAAACTTTTTTTGAATAGTTTCGTATTTAATTCACAATTGTAAATCTTATGGAAAGGGTACAATTAGGAGAGTTCGAGGAGTTGGTATTGTTGATCACTGCCATATTGCATGGCAATGCTTACGGGGTAAGCGTTATGGATGAGATTCATCAGCAAACCGGTAGAAAAGTGAATATCAGTGCAGTTCATACCGCACTCGACCGACTGGAAAAGAAAAATTACCTCTCTTCGAAAGTCGGAGGTGCTACCAGCGAGCGGGGTGGACGCAGTAAAAGATATTTTACCGTGACCAATCTTGGGGTACAGGCTTTGGAGATTAACCGAAAAGTGAGAAACGATCTGTACGAGAAAATTCCTGCAGTACTCTTAGGTAAGTGAGATGGCCAAAAGAAACCGTTTTTCTTCCTGGTCACTAAGATTCCTAGGATGGTTTTGTAAACCATATTACCTGGAGATAATTGAAGGTGATCTTCTTGAGATTTATTATCGGGAATTAGATGAAAATCCCAGGAGAGCGAAGTGGCATCTGGTTTGGAACGTTCTTCGGTTTTTTCGTTTGAGGTTCCTCAAAAATGTTGAAGACTATCGTTTAACAAACTCATACGGAATGTTCAAGAATTACTTCAAAGTTTCAGTTCGTAATATGCTAAGACAAAAAGCATTTACGGCATTCAATATTCTCGGTTTGGCAGTGGGTGTGGCCTCCTGCCTACTGATAATAATGCACATCACCTTTCAATTATCTTATGATAAGGATCTGAAAGACGTAAATCAGGTCTATCGTGTGGTTAATGATTGGGGTTACGCCGAATTTAATGGTTGGACATCTCCACGTTTGGTTAATCAGCTGTTGATAGATTTCCCCGAAATAGAAGCAGGAGCCCGTGCCATGGGACCTGAATCAGCAGTGATTAAGAAAGGTGATTCCTATGTCACTCAAGAAGGGATTATTCTGGCAGACTCTACTTTTTTTGACGTCTTTCCCACCAACTTCCTTGCTGGTACACCTGAAGATGCATTAAATGAACCCAACACAGCGGTCTTAACCAAACAAGCAGCCGAGAAGCTATTCGCCGGCGAAGATGCATTTGGTCAATTTCTGGAGATTGATGAAACCGTTTATGTCGTCAAAGCCATTGTTGAAGACATGCCAAAAAATACAACCATTCCTTATCAGGTTATACTGAACGTGCCTCATTCACCGTGGTTCACCTCAGGTTATTGGACAGGTAATAGTTGTTGGTCCTTTATCAAACTTAAACAGAACGCAGACCCCAAAGGATTGGAATACAAATTCCCAGAGTTTGTTCGAAAATACATAGCACCGGAAATGGTGTCTTACTTACCACAATACGATAGCTGGGATGACTATCTGGAGGAGAATACACGATCTCTGGCTATGGTACCTATGATCGATGTGCATTTGCATCAACCTCGTCTTGATCTTGGAAAAGGCGGTGATTATCAGAACATCATAATATTTTCAATTGTCACTGCTTTCATTTTGCTGATTGCATGTATCAACTATGTGAATATGTCTACAGCCAAGTCCTCTTTACGAGCGAAAGAAGTAGGTATGAGAAAAGTACTTGGATCCGTCAGAGCGAATGTTATTCAACAGTTTCTTACCGAGTCGATGGTAGTCACGACAATCTCGGTTGCCTTAGGAATTGGTTTTGCCATGTTGTTCTTACCCTTCTTCAATATTTTAACTGAGATAGACTATTCCTTTAATGACTTGCTAAATCCAATGTTGATTGTTTGGGTACTGATACTCGTTCTGGTCATTGGATTGTTAGCCGGAAGTTATCCTTCGCTTTACCTGGCTTCCTTCAAACCGATTAATGCGCTCAGGGGTGACACATCAAAAGGGGGTAATAAAAATGTGCGCACGTTTCTTGTAGTGTTTCAATTTGCTATTTCTATCGTGCTTATAGCGGGTACTTTTATCGTTTTTCAGCAGGTCACTTTCATGTCCGACCGGGAATTAGGACTCAATACCGATCGGGTCTTTGTTCTAAGAAATGGAGAAAAACTGGATGAGAGGTTTGAAGCTTTCCGTAACACGCTGATGAACTCAACTTTTGTAGATCAAGTCGGGGTAACCAGTCTCTATCCTTCTGGATTTATCGCAGACTGGAATTATAAAACAGTGGGTGATGATGCCATCTCCCTCGGACCAGATCACATGTTTGTGGACGAAACAGCATTACAAACGATGGGCTTTTCACTGGTAGAGGGTGAGTTTTTCTCCGGAAAATCGACCGATACACTTTCTGTTATTATCAATGAGTCTTTTGTGAAAGCTGTTGGATGGGAAGAACCCATTGGTCAACTGTTGGAAAGAGGTGGAAATGAAGGACAATTCAGAGTCATTGGTGTAGTAAAAGATGTGGTTTTGCGACACGGTAGGAGGAATATCCGACCGGCTTTGTTCAGATACGATAATAAGGTAGAAACGGGGAGGTCAGGAGGACCTTATATTGAAATCGCGATGTCTGGAGACCTTTCCGATGCTGTCAGTTTCGTTGAGAGTACCTGGTCCGACTTTGTTCCTGGATATCCATTTGATGGCTTTTTCTTGGATGATTCATTTAATAGACTGTATAACGGTGAACGTAGGTTCGGAAAGATATTTACCACTTTTTCTTTTCTTGCCATGCTTATAGCATCTGTCGGGCTTTTTGCTCTTGCAGCTTTCACTCTTGAGCGACGAATGAAGGAAATTGCTATCAGGAAAGTCCTTGGAGCTACCGTGCCGAAAGTTATGGGTGTTATACTTTGGGATTTTCTGAAGTTAATCCTTCTCGCAGCAGTCATTGCCATACCAGCTACATGGTACTTGGGAAATGGTTGGTTGGAAAACTACGATTATCGAATCACCATTCAGCCGTTTTTACTGGCGGCACCTGTCATCATGGTGTGCTTCATAGCCCTATTTACCGTTGGATACCGATCATTTGTTGCAGCAAATGATAATCCGGTCAATGCTTTGAAACAGGAATAAATCAGTGAGGTCGTCTTCTATGGCGACCTCTTTCACGATTAAGCATTTCCTCCAGCTTTTCCTTTTGTTCTGCTTCGAGATCAGTTGACAGATTGGAGAAAAAATCAATGACTTCCTGGTTTACTTTGTCCTGCTGTATTTCCAACTCATTTCTTAGTTGACGAATACGAGCCGTGTCACCTCTCAGTGCAGACTTACGCAATTCTTGTTGCGTCTGACGGAGACCCTTTGCCAACGCTTCCATTTCCTTTTCGTGAGCTCCAAAAGCCGATCGAAGTTTTTCCATCTCAAGATGCTCCATTTCTAACCTGCGCTGCAACATCTCATCTCGCATTTCCCTTTTTCTTCTTTCCCTGTGAGGGTTTCCCTGACGGTTACGCCAGATGTATGAAACCAGAATTATATTGATGATCATCAACAAAACAACGGATCCGATTAGTATTTTTTGGAAAGTGTTCATTCAATTACAAAGTAGTTTGTATCGTAAATATCCTCTTGATGAACATACACATCGTCAAGCACATTCTCTGAGCCTTCTTGCTGCAGTTGAGTGATAACCAGGATATTAATGACTCCCATTATCAGCATTGCGGCCACACTCACTTTCATCCACTTGATCCATACTAAAGATGACTTCTTTACTTTGGCCAACACGGCGGATTCGAAATTTTCCGGCGCTTTGGCTCGTGTAATGCCATCAAGTGATTGAATCATCTTCTCAAAACTCATGTCATCCTTTCTTTCAGTCATTTTTTTGAAATTCTTGTTTCAATTTTGTTTTGGCTCTGTGAATCAATGATTCAATCGACGGTAGTGTTCTTTGCATAATATCCGCTATCTCTCTGTACGCAAGTCCTTCAACCTTATTGAGAGAGAAAGCGGTACGTTGATCTTCTGGTAGTTTACCTATCAATTTGAAAAGATGTGCCGCCATTTCCTTGTTCTCAAGTTGAACACCCGGGTGATTGAAGTCTCCTGATCCTACCACATACTCAATTGGGATGGTAGTTGCACCCCGCTTTAGTGTTTTATGTTTTCGGATGTGTTCCAGGCTTTTGTTCACAGCAATTCGATAAATCCATGTACTCAAAGAGGAATGACCTTTGAATGAGTCAAGCTTTTGGTAAACCTCAACAAAGACATCTTGAGCGATATCTTCCGCATCTTCACTGTGCTGTAATAATCCAAGACAGGTATTGTAAACCCTATCTTTGTTATTCTTGATGATTTTTCTGAAATCACTTTCATTCACCAGTTATACCTCTTTATTGCAACCAATTACCCTCGACGATGGCGGCCACGTTTTCGATCAAAACTCATTTGATCAAATCTGATCCGCTGATCATCTGTCAATAATCCTCTCAATTCTATGCGATGTAAGACACGAGCTTCGAATTGCTTTCCTCGAAGATCATTTATTTCGGAGACAATCTCCTTAACGTCATCATCACTGCTTTCATTTAGTATCGCTGCACTCAATTCAGCTTCCCTAATCTGAAGCAGGCTGTGATACTTCTGCATCACTTCCATTTGATCAAGATTCAATTCTTCAAAAGTTTCCTGCTGTTCTATTGTCAAATTGAGAGATTCAGTCATTCGATCTACATGAGAGCCTTTTTCTCCATGAGGTCCCTTGTGATGTGGTTGAGCCATCACACTCGAAATAAACAGAAAGCTCAATAATAGCATTTGAAATTTTTTCATCGTTTTTGTATTTAGTCCTAGTCATTAGATGCAGGATTGCTAAGAAACTTGCGGACTTACAATTATTTTTGTTCCAAAGTCAGATAAATAATATAACCATGCGATTATTCACATTCCTTTTTCTTGCCGCTTTTGTTTCATTTGCCTCCGCCCAGGACCCAAATACTTATGGCGAGCCATTGACTGAACAGCAACTTATCAACGGCGATCAGTTTGTCAGCAGCATAAAAGAAAATGATGAAGTGAATGCGAAACTTGAAGGTACCATTTTGAAGACTTGCGCGATGAAGGGCTGTTGGATGACCGTGCGTTTAGATAATGGTGAGGAAATGAGAGTCACCTTCAAAGACTACGGGTTCTTTGTTCCAAAATCAGGAGTGGAAGGCAACAAAGTTATATTTGAAGGTGTTGGACAAGTGGAAACCATTGACGTAGACACCCAAAAACATTATGCAGAAGATGCTGGTGCCACTGAAGAAGAGATCGCAGAAATCACAGAACCCAAAGAGACCTATGGTTTTGTAGCGACGGGGGTCGCCATTACCAAAGAATAATCCTCCCTCCAATCCCGTAAAAAGTACCGTCTGAAAAAAAGCATACCTAACGACGGCACAATTATCATAACTTTCGGGGCTTTCTTCCGTAATCAAAGTAATTCCAAACTAATGGTTAAAAGAACTATTTGTGTCCTTTTCGTACTGCTATCTGCCACCCACATATGGGCACAAAAACCTTCACCAACTCCTTCCGGGGTAATTCAACAAAAGCTGAAAAAACTCAATGTCTTGGGAACAGTGCTGTATGTGGCCGCTCATCCCGACGATGAAAACACAGCTGTCATCACCTATTTTGCCAACGGCAGACTTTTTAGAACAGCCTACTTATCAGCCACTCGAGGCGACGGAGGTCAAAATCTAATTGGTTCCGAAATTCGGGAGGAATTAGGGATCATCCGTACGCAAGAGCTACTGGCCGCCCGCCGAACAGATGGCGGTCAACAGTTTTTTTCCAGGGCTAATGATTTCGGGTATTCTAAACACCCTGATGAAACATTGACCATATGGGAAAAGGAAAAAGTGCTTTCAGACTTTGTACGTGTTATTCGAAAGTTCAAACCGGATGTTATTATAACCAGATTCAACCTTGAACCTGGTACCACTCATGGTCATCACACCACTTCCGCCATGTTGGCGAAAGAAGCGTTTACTTTGGCCGGAGATGCTGATGCTTTTCCTGAACAACTTGGTGAGTTGGATACCTGGCAACCAAAGAAGATTTTCTGGAACACCAGCCAATGGTTCTATCGTTGGAGAGGGATAGAGTTTGACCCTTCAAAGTACATAGACCTGGATATCGGTCTTTATAACCCAGATTTAGGACTTTCTTACAACGAAATTTCCGCCTTAAGTCGGTCCATGCATAAAAGCCAAGGTTTTGGTTCGGTGGGAGTCCGCGGTAAACAAATTGAGTACTTCGAGCAATGGGGAGGTGAAAAAACAGATGACCTGATGGGAGGAATTGATGTGACCTGGGGACGTGTATCAGGGGCGGAACCGATTCAGAACTTCATTCAGCAGGCAATAGATAGCTATCAACCCAATCAACCGGCTAGAGCATTAGGTGCTCTTTACAACGCCAGACTGGAGATAATGAAGCTACCGGATCAGCATTGGAAAGAAGTGAAATTGAATGAAATTGATGAGGTTATTGCTGCCATCAGCGGGTTATACATGGAAGTCATTGCAGATGACAACACCTATGTTTCTGGAGATTCTGCCACCTTCAATATAGAAGTGATCAGTAGAGTAAATGCTGATTTTGAATTAGTGGAGGTTGTTATTGAGCCCATGGGTCAGAAGCAGGAATTCAACCAACTATTGGGGGAAAATGAAAAGATTACCGCTGATCTATCAGCTGAGATACCAAATATTCCATTTTCTCATCCATACTGGTTAAATGACCAGGCTACCCTTGGCATGTATCATGTTGAAAACCCCAGGCATATCGGGAAACCGGAAAATGATCCTGTTTTCGTATCTCGTTTTTTAATTAAATGGGAAGAACAGTTCCTGGAGTTTGAAAAGCCTATTGTATATAAGAGAAGAGATCGGGTAGAAGGTGAATTATATCGACCGGTTGAAATCACTCCGCAGGCAATGGTTAATCTTGGAAGCGAAATTATTGTATTTGGCGACTCTGAGAGAAAGAAGATTGAAGCCAGAGTGATTGCCGGGAAAGATGGGGTAAGTGGAACCCTGGAATTGAAGACTCCGGAAGGTTGGCAAGTAGATCCAAAGTCAATTCCATTTGAGTTGGCGAGCAAAGGCGAGGAAGCAATATTTAGTTTCAATATACAACCTCCAATGGGTGCCTCGGAGGCAATACTTCAGGCTCAGCTTACCACGGATGATGGAACGGTTTCTACACTAGGAAGAACAGTCATCGATTATTCCCATATCCCTTTTCAGACCCTATTCCCGCCGGCCAGAACGAAATTGGTGAAACTTGACTTGAAAATAGCTGGTAATCTGATCGGCTATATAGAGGGAGCAGGTGATGCAATTCCTGATAATCTGGAACAGATTGGTTATCAAGTAGATAAGCTTGAAAAAGACGAAGTTACTGCCGACAATTTGTTGAAGTACGACGCAGTAGTTTTGGGTGTACGGGCCTTCAATACAGTTGACTGGCTTTCGTATAAAAATCAGGAGCTTTTTGATTACGCTGCAAAAGGAGGCACCGTAGTTGTCCAGTATAACACCACTGGCGGATTGAATACAAACGAAGTCGCTCCTTACAAAATTAAGTTATCGAGAGATCGAGTTTCTGTTGAGAATGCAGAGGTCAGAGTGCTGGAACCTAACCATCCAGTGTTGAATTTCCCCAATAAAATCACAGAGAATGATTTCAATAATTGGGTGCAAGAAAGAGGACTTTATTTCCCCAATGAGTGGGATGAAAAATTTACCGCTGTTTTAAGTTCTAATGATCCTGGTGAACCGGAAAGAAATGGAGGTTTGCTCGTTGCCCAGCACGGCGAAGGGTATTACATCTATTCCGGCTATTCCTGGTTTAGGGAATTACCTGCTGGAGTACCGGGTGCATACCGCTTATTTGTGAACCTCTTATCAATTGGCCAAAATGAACAACAGTAGAAATGAAAGAACCAGATTACCCCGCTGAAAAATATCATGACACCCCTCCACTTTTTAAAAGGTGGTCTTCCATTTACATAGTAGTGCTTATTTTTTTCGCTGGGACATTACTTGCACTAAACTTCTATACCTTCTGGTTCTAAATGAATACGATTGACCTTATCGTACTGTTTGGTACCCTCATCTTCATTGTAGCCTACGGGGTATACCAAACTAGAGGACAACAAAATATCCAAGGATATTTACTCGGAGACAATTCACTAAAGTGGTGGACCATTGGACTTTCCGTCATGGCTACGCAGGCCAGTGCGATTACATTTATTTCAACACCTGGTTATGGGTTTGAAAGTGGTATGGATCTGGTTCAGTTCTATTTTGGACTCCCGATTGCCTTGATAATAGTTTCTACGGTTTTTATTCCAATCTACTATAAGCTTAGAGTCTACACAGCTTACGAATTTCTTGAATCAAGATTCGACCTCAAAACGAGATTACTAGGAGCATCACTATTCTTAATTCAGCGGGGGTTACAGGCTGGTATTACTATCTATGCCCCAGCGATTATTCTCTCAAGTATCCTTGAATGGGAGTTGTCTATTACCATTTTGCTTACTGGTGGACTTGTGATCATTTACACAGTTTCCGGTGGTACTAAAGCAGTGAGCATCACACAAAAACAGCAAATGGCTGTAATCATGGGAGGTATGTTTCTGGCTTTTGGTATGATCATCTGGTATATATCGGAATATATCTCCTTCGGTGACGCAGTAGAGGTAGCTTCTGTGTTGAATAAAACCCAGGCGATAGATTTTGAATTTAATACTGAAAAGAGATATACATTCTGGTCGGGTATTACCGGTGGTCTTTTTTTATCACTTTCTTATTTTGGTACGGATCAGTCGCAGGTCCAACGCTACCTGGGAGGGAAGAACATGACTGAAAGCAAGATGGGTCTAATGTTTAATGCCATCTTCAAGATTCCCATGCAGTTTTTCATTCTCAGTGTTGGTGTGATGGTATACGTTTTTTACATCTTTTATGCCCCACCCGTTCATTTCAAGCCTAACTCTCTGGAAATGGTTAGAAGTAGCGAGAGGGCGGATGAATTGGTCATGTACGAATCGCAATATGACAAAATATTTAAGGAACGGAGCGCTGCTGCTGTATCATTCGCCGCAGCGGATTCACCGGATAGAAAGGAGATGCTCAAAGAAAAATTGATTGAGTTAGATGCTAAGTCTAATGAGATCAGAAAAGACGTAAAGACACTAATTTCGGAGGTAGATGCATCGGTAGAAACGAAGGACGCGGATTTCGTTTTCCTATCTTTTATTTTGACCTATCTACCACACGGATTAATTGGGTTACTTATAGCCGTTATTTTATCCGCAGCTATGTCTTCAACTTCTTCTGAACTGAATTCCCTGGCATCGACTACCGCAGTAGACTTTTATAAAAGACTATTTCAAAAAGAAGGATCGGAAAAAACTTATCTAGTGGCATCTAGAATACTTACTCTCATTTGGGGTCTGATAGCCATAGTATTTGCATTTATTGCCGATAAATCTGAAAGCCTGATCGAGGCGGTGAACATTCTTGGATCAATATTTTATGGACCTATTTTGGGTATCTTCATTGTGGCTTTTTTCCTTAAATGGGTTAAAGGAACCGCTGTTTTCGTAGCTGGTGTAATATCTCAACTTTTTGTAATTGGTTGCCATATTGCTGCAATTAACGAATTAATTACAATTGGCTACCTCTGGTACAACGCAATTGGATGTACACTGCTAGTTTTACTTTCGATCATATTGAATGTCTTTAGGAAATAAAAAGCCCGGAATTTATTAATCCCGGGCTCGTTCCTTTTAGAATTGGATCTATTACTTCATCGAGGAAATAAGGTCTTCATTTCTCTTAATGTATCCAAAGTCACCTCCTTGATTCTGCTTGGCGATCTCAATGGATTTATTGGCTGTTTCAATAGCTTCTTTTTTGTTACCCAGGGCGGCAAGAATTCTGGCCTTAGTATGTACATGCCAGAAAGCACGTTCATTTCCTTCAATGGCAAGGAACATATTTGCCCACTCCAGAGCCTGATTCAAATCCTTTCCAGCTGACAGGTAATAGTTCGCCGCTGCCATGTAATTTGCGGGGTTTACAGTGGTCTTAGCTGCGATATCCTTCATCACCACATCGTCATATTCTACCTGAAAAGGCACCTTGTATGAGTGGTCAGCCCAAGCGAATGAGATGTGCCCGGTCGTATTGTCTGCAGAGATATCTGAAATACCAAATGTCAACGTCTCAACAGACTGGCTGAGCATCATGTTGTCGACAGTTGTAACCAGAACTTTCTGATCATCGGTTACACGAGACATGTTTCCCCCGATACTAGGGTCGCCGTAAAGAATAAACACCCAGCTATCCTTACCAGGCGTGGATAGAATCATATAAGTACCAGCATCAATCTTCTGTCCTGCAATAGTAACTTCAGTTGAAAAAGTAACTGTGGTTCCCTGGTTGGCACCAGACCTCCAAAGCTGTCCATAGGGCTGAAGAAAGTCTCCTTCACCAAAAATTTGACGTCCTTTTACACTAGGTCGAAAGTAATCAATGGTTACATCAGTAAGTCCTACAGTGGTGCTCACGGATGCCTTGGCACTAGGTGCAGGCATGTTAATTTGTGCATATGCTGTGGCACTCACAAAAAACAAGATAAGTGTTAGTTTAGCAATCCTTGTCATCTTAGATTAATAATTATTTGGTTCTAAATCAATTCGAAAAACAGTACGAAAAGCTTCCGCGTTCGTTTTATCAGCGCTCGAATGTAGTACAAATCGCCAAAGAATTAGTAGGAAAGTATCTTTTCTCCATGATCGGTAATGAGCTCACTGTCGGCAGAATTGTGGAAACGGAAGCATACTCCGGAGCTATCGATCGGGCAAGTCATGCATTTAAAGGGAAAACCCCGCGGACAGAAATTATGTTCGGAGACGGCGGCTTCTCATATATTTACCTATGCTATGGAATTCATCATTTGTTTAATGTGGTCACCAATGTGACTGGTAAAGCGGATGCCGTGTTAATCCGCGGATTGGATCCAGTGGTTGGTCAGGATATTATGGAAAGAAGAAGAGGCTCTGTAAGAAAGTATAAACTTACATCTGGTCCGGGTTCACTGGGCAAAGCCATGGGGTTCACAACTAAAATGACAGGAATGGATCTAACCGGGGATGAAATATGGCTGGCTTCAGATCAATCTGAAAAAGCAATTGAAATTGAATCTGATCGTAGGGTAGGAGTAGATTATGCAGGCGAAGATGCTTTCCTTCCATGGAGATTTTTCTTAAAGGATAACCCTTGGGTTAGTGTTGGAAAGCAAACAATAAAGCAAACTTATGAGTAAGCTACTACTGGATTCAGTAAGCAAAGACCTCACCCCATGGAAAGAGGCATTTACCAAAGAACTTGGGGAAAACAATGTGATCACAATTGATGAGTTGAAGGAAGGAGACGAGGTTACAACGGCGGTAGTTTGGAATCATAGAGTGGAATTATTTCAAAAAATTCCTGGTGTAAAACTTGTGGCTTCACTAGGAGCAGGTGTGGATCATATTCTTTCAGATCCTACAATACCGGAGAATGCGGTCATAACAAGAATAATAAGCCCAATCCTTAGTGAACCAATGTCCAATTATTGTATTGGAGCGGTTTTGTACTATAAAAAACAGTTTGATAAATACCTCGAGGATAAGGGAGCAAAGAAGTGGCATGCTGAATTTGAGCCTGAACGAGAGATTCGAGTGGGTATACTAGGGCTTGGTGAATTGGGAAAAGATCTTGCAGGTAAACTTCATTTACTTGGTTTTAGGGTTTCCGGACTAAGTCAATCCAGGAAAAAGCTGGATGGGGTTGTCTCCTTTGTATCCAGTGAAATAGACGACTTCCTTTCCCAAATCAATTTGTTGATCTGTATGTTGCCTGCAACCCCTGAAACTAAAGACATTCTCAGTAGAGATCTATTTGCCAAATTGAATAAAGGTTCGTTTTTAGTAAACGTTGCCAGAGGACATCATCAGGTAGATCAAGACATTCTTGACGCATTGGACTCCGGCCAGTTGGCAGGGGCTTTCCTGGATGTTTTTCCTCAGGAACCATTACCCAAGAGTAGTGGCTTGTGGACTCATCCAAAGGTGTTCATTACGCCTCACATCGCCGTAGTTACGAAAATCGAAGCGGCGGTTCCTCAGATCATCAGAAACCATCGCGCAATAGAAAACAACGAAGACCTTTCAGGGAAGGTGGACCGTGAAAAAGGATATTAAAAAAAGCTCACCATTGGAGATAGGTGAGCCGGATGGGCACAAAGATTTATTCATAACACTTGTTTACCCATATCTTTGCAAGGGTAGGCAATAATAAATATTGTGCAATTAAATATTGATATAATTATAAATGTAGTCTTATTAATTAGAAAAAGAAAATAAAATATTAAAATATTTATATGAAAGCGGTTTTCATTTTCTCACTTTTTCTCTGTGTCCTTGAGGTATTCGGGCAGAATTCGTCATTAAAAGTATACGGAGAACCTGAGCCTATTCGGAGTATTAATTCACAGTACGATGAAAACTATATTGCCATTCATCCCGATGGCAAACAGCTAATCATTACCCGGAGGAACCATCCTGGGAATATTGGTGATAAGCATAATCCTGGTGATTTATGGATTTCTACCTATGACACGATCTGGTCAAGACCTGGGAATTCAGTGAATATTCATCCGACTAAGCTGGTAACACCCCTAGGATTCGTTAACCAGGGAGATAGGTTTCTGTACTCTACCACCGTATTTGACCTCGGAGTATTCCGAGGGGAAGTGTGGATTTCAGAGATTAAGGAGAAAGAGTTAGTATCTCCACAAAAGTTGGAAGTTTCGGATTTCGTCAATTTATCGGAGCACCAGTCTGGCGCTATTTCTGCAAATGGCAAACACATTTTATTCAGCATGGAAGGAAACTTTTCCTACGGTGTAGAGGATCTTTATGTTTCTCATCTTCAGTCAAACGGAAAATGGTCTCGTCCGAAAAATTTGGGCTATCGGATTAATACTGCATTTCAAGAGTATACACCTTTTTTAGCTGCAGACAACGAAACCCTGGTTTTTGCCAGTAACGGTCGAAATGATACACGTGGTAGCTTCGACCTTTACGTGAGCACACGAATAGATGATACCTGGCAAAACTGGAGTGAACCGGAAAATCTTGGAGATGCCATAAATACCCAGGGATCTGAGATGTCATTTACATTTTTGGCTGGCTCGGATTACGCCTATTATTCATCCACAACAGATAGTGACGGATACGGTGATATAAAGAAGATCAGGATCACTGCGGATATTGAAGTAGTGGAGGAAGCTCCTATCGTTCTCCAGGTTGAAGAATCTCCTGAAGATTCAAATTCTAAAGTATTTCTTCTTGTGGATGACGATAGAAATGCGGTTCAGGGAACTTTACTGCTGATAGGAGAGCAGGAAACGATAGAAGTTGAGTCGGGTGGTTCCCTTGAACTGGAGACGTTCGAGGATCTGGTGGTTGAAACCAGGGCAGATGGATACCTGAACCATGTTACTAATGTGACGGCTGTGGAACTCGATGAAAACGATTCCATCTTTGTCTCAGTAGAGGCATTGACAGTAGGAAATACGATAAACCTTGAACATGTATTATTCCACCAAGGCACCGCCAACTTCATTGCTGGATCTGAAGCCGAATTGGACAGGGTGGCGCAGATGCTAACTGATAATCCAGGTGTGCGGATTCTGCTTAAGGGTCATACTGACAATCAGGGTGACCCGTATTTGAATCTGGAGCTTTCAAGGGCTCGTGTACGAACGGTCCAGGACTACCTTATGGATAAGGGAATCAACTTTCGAAGGATAGAAGGAAAAGGATATGGTGGTAATGATCCGATTGCTCCAAACAATACCGAAGAAAATCGTCGACTAAATCGCCGGGTAGAATTCACAATCGTAGAGAATAAGTAATAGCTAAACTGATAGATTCTTGGTCCTTCAAAAAAAAATGTAACCATTAGTTTGGCAAATGAGTATATAATATCAATATATTTGTTTGGCAAATAAGAAGATAATGAAAGGAACACATTTAGGTGAGTTTGAAGAATTGATCTTGCTGATGGTAGCTATTCTATCGGGGGAAGCTTACGGCATATCGATCCTGAAAGAAATTCAGGAGAAAACGGGTAGGAAAGTCACCGTGAGCACGATTCATACTGCTCTTTATCGACTAGAAGAAAAAGGTTTTGTTGCCTCCGAAGTAGGGGGTGCAAGTAAGGAGCGTGGTGGAAGAAGTAAGAGACTTTATCAGATTACTTCTGACGGCAGGCAAGCTCTGGAAGACGCCAGGGATATGCGGGACACGTTGTGGAGATTAATGCCTGGACATGCCAAATAAAGTACCTCCAGGTTGGATCAATCGCTGGTTGGAACGACTACTAAAGGATCGGTTCCACGACGAGGTTATTGGTGACCTGGAAGAATGGTTCGAACTTCAGATTTCTGAAGGGTCAAAGTATTTATTTCTCAAGTATTTCATAGCTGCAATTAGGGAGATTAAAAGGTATCAGTTACGATCTACTGGTCAAATAATTATTCAATTAAGTGATATGACTCTAATTAACAACAACATCAAAATTGGGCTTCGTTCATTAGTCCATCGAAAATTCACAACAATTCTTAACATTATTGGACTGACCACAGCATTTGCCTGTCTCATGTTCATCCTTGTATTTGTCGGTCACGAATTAAGTGTAGACAGGTACCATGCAAATTCTGATCAAACCTTCAAAATGCTACGGGTTTTGAAGAATGAGAAGGGTAGAAAAAACAGCAACACTCAAACGGCATTGGGGAATTTGCTAACGTCTGAGTTTGGACATAAACTGGAAGTTGCCAGGTATGGAAATGACCCGGTTTTAGTCACTATTGATGACAAGAGTTTTTATGAGGGTGATTTTTATTGGGGTAGTGCTTCCATGTTCAGTGTCTTTGATTTTCCAATGGTCTACGGAAATAGCTCACTGGTATTAAAAGAGCCCAATACAGTAGTCTTGACAGAATCCGTTTCCAACAAGTATTTTGGCGAAGGAGTAAACCCTGTAGGTCAAGTACTTCCGATAAAAATTTACGACGGAGATGTAGAAATGTCCTTGAGAATTGATGGGGTGATGGAGGACCTTCCCTCGAATACCAATTTCCCATTTGAATTGCTCGGTTCCATTGAAAATGCTTTTGAACTGTATGGTCAATTTGAGCACTCTTGGGGTTTCAATTGGCTCAGGACATTTGTTCACATCCCTGAAGTAGACGACGTTGAAATTATTAAGTCTCAATTTCCCTTGGTTCTAGAGGAACATCTACCGGAGGGAGTTAGTGACATTCTTGCTTATGACTTTCAACCGTTGAATGACGTTCACCTGTACTCTGGTGGAGTATCGGGGTATTACGCCGGAAACATTGATTACGTTGTCACATTTTGCTTAGTCGCTTTATTCATTGTAATAATTGCTGTAATAAATAAGATAAACCTTACCACAGCAGGAGTCAGCACTCGATCGCTAGAAGTGGGTATTCGAAAAGCAAATGGGGCTACAAGTGGAGAAGTGTTTCGTCAATATTTTACCGAGTACATGCTATTGTTTGCACTCTGTTTTCTATTGTCAATGATACTTGTTTTCCTATTGTGGAATCCTTTTACTTCCTTCATTCAATTGGAGGTCGGGTATAGCTTTTTATGGGACTTCAATATTATTTGGATGTTCATTTTTTGCATTGTGATATGTGCATTAGTAGGAAGCAGTTACCCTGCAATGGTGTTGTCTGGTATTGGATCTGTTGCTGCCTTAACCTCCGGATTTTCTCATAGGAGAGGCAATCGATTTAGAAAGGCCCTGGTGGTTGTTCAGTTTTCTGTTTCTGTCTTCCTCATTATTTGTACAGCAGTCATATTCGATCAGATTCAGTTTATGATGAATCAGGATCTGGGATTTGGGTCGAAAGATCTAATTCGAATTAAGGCAGAAGACAAGCAAGTACAAAACCGTTTGGAAGTACTGAAATCTGAAATACAGGCACTGCCATCTGTTTCATCAGTGGCAATTTCAAGTGAGTCTCTACCCAGTCAGATGAACAACGGTTGGGACTTTCACTGGGACGCCGTTTCGAAAGAACAACACCTGGGAGTTAATGCGGTTGCTATTGATGCAGATTATTTATCGACTATTGGTGCCCAGCTCATTGCGGGAGAAAACTTGTCACGATCCTACAGTGTTGATTCCGCCAGATCGGTGCTTATAAACGAAAGTGCAGCTAAGATGATGGGGGTTGAAGATCCAATTGGAATGACTGTGCATTTAGGATGGAAGTCAAGAAAGATTGTGGGTGTTGTCAAGGACTTTCATTATCGATCTTTAAAAGAGGCCATAGGTCCAGTAGCCTATTTCATTGGGACTAGTGGTTACCGATCAAGCCCCGATAATGTATTCCTAAGAGTTGACCCACAGAATACAACGCAAGCACTATCTGATATAGAAAGAATTTGGGATGAGTATTCAACTTCTGAGCCGATATATGTTCAATTTGTTGAACAAGCATACGATGATAAGTATGGACCGGAAGAAAGGTACTTTCAGCTATTTATAATTTTTGCTTCCCTCAGTATCTCCATCTCTTGTATCGGTCTTCTTGGCATGGCTATTTTCATCATCAATAGCCGTGCTAAGGAGATAAGTATCAGGAAAGTACTTGGGTCATCTGTTGGGGAAATTGTTAGGTTCATAGGGCTGGAATTCACACTTTTGGTTGTTACAGGTTTTTTGATCGCCATTCCATTTTCAGTTTACTCCATTAGGAATTGGCTCGATCAATTTCCATATAGGGTGGATATATCCATTGGATTAATTCTAATCGCTGGAATAGTCTCCCTCCTTATTGCGTGGTTGACCATTGGATTCAACACCATCAAAGTAGCTCTATCGAATCCAATTAGATATTTAAGACAGGAATAATCAGAAACCCTCGGCGTAATCGTCTCCTCGAGGATCAGCGGCCCCTTCGTAGGTACCATTTTCCAATCGAAGAATCGCGTCGATCTTCCCTAGACTTGTACGTCCTTCCAGTTCATGCTTCATATCCGTGAGTGCGATGGAATCCGCCTCACGGATATTTCCACGCTCATAAATGATTCTATCCGGAAGCCACTGACTGTGGAACCTGGGAGCTTCTACTGCCTCCTGCATGGTCATACCGTAATCAATTACATTGAGGATACTCTGGAAAACGGATGTTATGATTGTTGAACCTCCGGGTGTACCGGTAATCATAAAAAGTTCATTGTCCTTTTCAACGATGGTTGGTGTCATGGAACTAAGCATACGTTTACCTGGCTCTATGGCATTTGCCTCTCCACCGACCAGTCCAAACATATTGGGTACTCCTGGTTTAGCACTAAAGTCATCCATTTCATTATTCATAAAGAATCCGGCACCCTTCACCATTACTTTACAACCATAGTAAGCATTCAGTGTAGTTGTAATTGAAACAGCATTGCCTTCGCGATCCGCCACTGAGTAATGGGTGGTTTGCACACTTTCTATAATTTCCACTTCCCCCTCTTTGATGTCTTGGGAAGATGTTTTTTTGTTTCTTTTGATGGTTTTGTTTCTCTCCCGGTTGTACTCTCGCTTGGTAAGCATCTCCACGGGTACGGGATAAAAATCCGGATCTCCAAGGTAAGTAGCCCGGTCGGCATAAACTCGTCTTTCCAATTCTGTTTTTAAATGAATCATGGAAGCTGAATTATGCGGTTCCTTACCTAAGTTCATGTCTTCCGCCCCCTGCAATAGCTGAATTAACGCGACTCCTCCACTAGAGGGCGGCGGCATTGAGATAACCTTATGTCCCCTGTAAGTGGTGGTAAGCGGTTTTCTCCAGGCGGGTTCATACGCTTCAAGATCTGCTTTTAGAATCAGACCCCCACCTGCGAGCATTTCCCTTTCAATTTGATCCGCAACAATTCCTTTATAAAATCCATCGCGACCATTTTGCTGTATCTGAACAAAGGTTCCAACAAGTTCGGATTGCTTCACAATATCTCCAGCCTTCCAACCTTCAGGATTTACAGTCCAGGGTGTATATCGATTTGCCTCCACGAAGTCTTCTTGTTTGTCGTTCAGGTTGTACGCTGCAATCTTCGTTAATGCATGCCCATTGTAAGCCAATTCAATCGAGGGTTGTACCAAGTCTCCCCAAGGCATAGATCCGTATTTCTGATGTAAAGCCCACATTCCGGCGACAGATCCGGGAACACCTGCTGCTTTATGTCCGAGACGACTTTTCATCGGTATGACATCACCATTCTTATCCAGGTACATATCTCTTGTGGCGTACTGGGGTGCCTTTTCCCGAAAGTCCAGAGAAGCGATGCTTCCATCCGATTCGCGAATAACTGCAAATCCTCCTCCACCGATATTACCTGCTTCTGGAAATACAACTTGCAAGGCGAAATGCACAGCGACTGCTGCATCAAATGCATTACCCCCCTTCCGAAGAATCTCTACACCAATCTTGGTCGCCAATGGATGAGTTGACGATACCATGGCGGAATCCCCTAAAGCTCCTCTTTTAATTCCAAAAGACGGATTGGGTGGTTGTTGACACCTTATCAAGATGACAGATAACAGCATAATGAATGCAATCATGCGGTTACTTCCGAGAAGTGAATTGTGAATCATTCGACTAAAATAGTTTTTTTCATATCCATCGGAATATGATTTGATGGCAATCCAAGAGCTGTCATTCGAATCTTTCCGAGAATGGGGTTACTAAACTTCCATTAATTGTATACAACTAAGTAAGTCATCGTCCTTTCACCAGCCGATGTGTTATTCATCATCAAAGACTTACACTTAGTAGATTAAATGATTGGAAATTGTATAAGTGATTAACTATCAGCTTATACAATTGCTAGTATTAAACTAAAATTGGCTGGAATTTTTGTGTGTGGCACATCTATTCACTAAATTCCCAAGTAATGTAACCTAGGAGTAACCGTAGTAGAAGAAGTTAATGAAAACCGTATCTGAAGAAAACACGAACGTCACCATACCGAAAGGATATCGCGCTTATAAGATTAAAGGAGTAGACCAAACAATTATTGCCAGGAAAGGTGGTCCGAGTTCGGTTCAGATTAAATCGGGAGAGAATTTCAAAGAGCTAAGAAACAATCAGAAGGAGTTCGGGGTAGCATCCATGATGTCCAAGGTCCTTCGTCAGTCCCTCTCTGATCGTATGTCTGAGATTTGTGCCACCTACACTTCAGGAAAGTTGACTGCTCAATTTAGGAATCTGGCAAAATATGAGGAAGGTCCGACGGGCAAACGTCCAATGAAATTGAGTAAACACGGACATCACCTATGTGGCTTTGAGTTTAATCCTGATGCACCTTATAAGAAGATTTTCGACGCGAAGTACTATGTTAAAGCTGGTTCCAGGAGAGGTCAGGTTATTCTTCATTTTCCTTCATTTGTTCCGGAAAAAGCATTTGACAAACCAGATACGGCCACGAATTTCAAGATCACATCAAGGTTGGTAGCTTTATCGGACTTTAGTTTCGATCCGCATGGTAAGACTTACTGTGCCTCTAACGAGGAAATTCACGGAATGACCGGTTCCTATGAGAGTCCAATGTTACCATTATTGAAAATTCCGACAGAGCCCATGACGGCTCAACTGAGCATCTCCAACATTCAACAAGTACAAGAAAACGTAGGATTGATATTGGTAATGGCTATTAGTTTTTATCAATATTCAGAAGGCCAGTTTCTGCATCTTCCTAAGCATAGTGCGATGCAGATTCACGAGGTGTATTAGGCATACCTATGAAATATCCCTTCATCCTCCTTTTTCGTTAGCTAAGGAGATGAAAGCAAGTTTTATCGGTTTCTTGTCGATCCTATTGGTTCCTATTATTTCTTATAGCCAGTCAAAACCAGCAGAGCTATATGAAGAGGCTAGAAAGCAATATTACCTTGCCAATTATGTCGATGCGGCAGAAATAATAGACCGATATCTTCTTACGGAAAGAAATACTCAAGGATTTTATCTACAGGCGATGATCTGGGAAGCCATGGGGGAGAATATCCGGGCTATTAGTTCATTAACAAATGCTCTTTCCATTGATGGGGATCACATGGACGCTTACTTCAAGAGAGGTACAATTTTTTTTAATCTAGGGAATTATCATCAAGCCATTGATGACTTCACGACCCTATTGAATTATGGTGGAAATGGAGTGACCAACGCTGTTTATTTCAAGCTTGATCCTATGGGTCAAGAACAAGTAGAGGTTTCATCGCTTGAATCAATGAAAGGTCAGGTCTATGCTTTACGTGGGTTGGCTCAGCAAGCCATTGGGGATCATGATAAAGCAGAAAAGGACTTGAATAAAGCCATAAACTCGGATTCCACAGCGCAGTACTTTGTAAATCGGGGACTCTACTATAAGGAGATTGGCAGAAAATCTCTTGCATTAAATGATTTACGAATGGCGGTCAATATAGATCCTAATCTGGTTATCGGATGGTATAACCTGATGTTATTGGATCCGGAGGAAGAAATACCTAAATCAGTGTTAGAAGAGGACTCCTTTTACCCGATGCTAGCCTACAGAGCGGTAGAAGCTCTTCAAGAACGTGATTTTGATTTATCGGAGGAGCTCTTTACCCGAGCACTTGAATTGAAACCCGAGGATCCATTGATGCTTTTGAACATGGGGCGTTTGAAATACAATACCGGTGATTTCTCCGCTTCTATAGAATTCTTCAAGTATGCAATTTCCAAGGATCCTAGTCGCTTTGAGTCATATTACCTGATGGGAAATGCCTACTTTCAGTTGGAAGAATATACCCAGGCTGCCGCCTACTATGAACTCTATCTGGTACGGGACAAAAGCAATGAAAACATCTGGTACAATGCGGCATTAGTTTACTTCGAGTTAGATGACATAGAAAGGGGTTGTGAATGCCTTGAACGTGCCCTATCCAGGGGACTAATTATTTCTCCTACTTCATCGTTGCTTGAGAATTGCCGCTAGTGACCATTCGATTTTTACTATTTTTGTGGGATGGCAAAGGCATCCCTGAAGATAGATATGCATACGCATATCATTCCAAGAAAGCTACCCAATTTTGCAGAAAAATTCGGTTACGGGGATTTTATTAGTCTTTTACATCATAAACCCGGCTATGCTCTAATGATGAAGGGGGATAAGTTTTTCCGGGAAATTGAGGAAAATTGCTGGGACGCAGAATTAAGAATCAAGGAGTATGAAAGTTACAATACCCGGCTTCAAGTAATTTGTACCATCCCGGTAATGTTCAGTTACTGGGCCAAACCCAATGATTGTTTGCAGCTGTCACAGTTTTTGAATGACGACATTGCTGAGACCTGTGAGAAATATCCTGACCACTACATTGGATTAGGGACTGTACCCATGCAGGATGTAGATCTCTCCATTCAGGAGTTGGAGCGTTGCAAGGAACTTGGTTTGCCAGGTGTTCAAATTGGGAGCAACATAAATGGACATAATCTAAGTAAGCCCAGATTCTTCGAGTTTTTTGAAGCCTGTGAGAAATTGAATATGGCTGTCTTAGTCCATCCCTGGGAAATGATGGGTTCCGGTCAAATTGAGAAGTATTGGCTTCCTTGGTTGGTGGGTATGCCTGCCGAGACTACACGGGCAATAACCTCCATGATTTTTGGTGGAGTATTTGCCAGATATCCCAAACTAAGAGTGTGTTTTGCTCATGCCGGAGGATCGTTCCTGCCCACGATAGGCCGTATAGAGCATGGATTTAACTGTCGCCCGGATCTTGTGGCAGTCCACAATAATGTTAACCCCAGAGACTATCTCGGAAAATTCTGGGTGGATTCAATCACGCATGACGACAAATTGTTGAAGTACGTTCTTGATATGATTGGTTCTGAAAAGGTTTGCCTGGGTTCTGACTATCCATTCCCTTTGGGAGATCTTGAGATCGGAAAATTTATCGAGGAAATGGATTTACCAGATGAGGACTTTGAAAATATAATGTACAAGTCCTCACTTGAATGGTTGGGTATGGCCAATGATTCGGAAGATCAAAAGTTGAAAGAACTGATTGAAAACAGTTCAAACAATTGAACTAGTCTGTAAACCGATCAAAAAACTCTTTAGAGTCTTTAATATCTTCAATACCCAGTATCCAACAGGTTTCTGATAGATCGGAAAAGTCTACCCCGTTGGCACCTACCGCCTCATTATTGTACCTGCCATCAGCAGCGTTATACTTGAGCCCTAATTTGACTGCAAGAGACCATATTTTCAACAGATCAGAATCGGAAATATCCTTCCAACCCATGAAACCCGGTGTTCTGAAACCTGGTGTTCCATTTCCCACTGCATTTCCGTCCGGGATCCTAATGTAGTCTCCTGATTCCTTAACGATATTCAGAGCTTCTTTCGAGGTTACTTCTTCATTCCAATCGCTATGCTGTACCACATGAATACGATTTGAAGTATTTACATCTGGTAACTCCTTGTTCATTCGTTGAATAATGGAAGCGGAAAAATCTGATTGACCACCATCTGCTATCCATATATCTCCTCCTTGTGATAGAGTTTCCCTAGCTATTTTCGAGACACGATTTACTGCCTGGTCCCAGTCCGTATGAGCGTCGGACCATCTATCCTCTGGGAAAGCCAGCTCAAATAGTTCGTTTGGAGGAACATACAAACCTTCCTGAACTCCATATGCTCCCGCCACTGCATGATAGTTGATGTTTGAGTAATCGGAATGAGACATCAACGTTATAAGAGCGGCAGCAGCATGCAGATCATCAACATCAGTCTTACAATCAAAATTAGCCAGCAAGAAGTCCTTTTCGGGATTGAATCGATCATCTTGAATAGCAAACGAATTGAAGATTATCAGTGCTCCAAGCAGGACGGTCAGTTTGTACTTCATTGTTATTGACTTAATAAACGAAATATAACCAATGTATAACTAATTATCCTTAGTTGAATGACCGTCTAAAATCCAGTGGGGAGTAATTCGTTTTATTCTTGAATAGCCTACTGAAGGACTGGGAGTGCTCGAAGCCAAGGCTATAAGCGATCTCGCTGACCGATAGTTGAGTTGTAGAAAGCTTTTCTTTTGCCTTATCGATCAGTTTTAGATGAATATGTTGTTGAGTATTCAATCCGGTTAAAGATTTCAATAGACCACCAAGATAATTTGGGGAAATATTCAGCTGATCTGAAATATCATTTACCTCTGGTAACCCCACGCTAGCCAGATCATCGCGTTGGAAGTAGGCTCTTAGTATATCATCCAGCTTTCCCAGGATTTCATGATTAGATTTTTGTCTTGTGATGAACTGTCTTTGATAGTATCGATCTGCATAGTTTAGAAGCAACTCAATTTGTGCTACGATTATACTTTGACTGAATCGGTCGATATTTCCATGGTATTCTACCTGTATATTTTTGAGGATCTTGATCATAGACTCCTCTTCCTTTTCAGACAAAAACAGGGCTTCATTCACGTGATATCCAAAAAAATCATACTCCCTGATCTTTTTAGCCAGTGAAGTGTTCCAAAGAAAATCCGGATGGATAAGTAGAATCCATCCGGTTGGTTTAGCTTGATCGATCAGTTTTGTTTTTATATTGAGCAACTGACCTGGTGCTACAAACGACATTAAGCCTTCGTCAAAGTCGTAGGACTGTTGACCATACCTCAATTTTCCAGTCACCCCTCGTTTCAACGCAATTGAGTAGTTACCCTGTAGTATGGTTATCTCATCCTCGTGTTCAGGGTAATTGACCTGGCTGTAGTCGATTAAACTAACCAATGGGTGTTCCGGTTTAGGAAGGTTCGCTACTTTGTGGTAGTCACTAATGCTATTAATCCGATACATAGTAGATGTCGAATTTACTACAACATTGTTCCTCCAGAAGCTTCAATTCTCTGACCCGTTACCCAATGTCCATCGTCAGTACATAAGAACGCCACGATGCTGCCAATATCTTCCGCTTCACCAACTCGGCCCAACGCAGTAAGACTAGCAATCATTTTTCTTCTTTCTTCATTGTCTCTGTTTCCGCCACCTCCGAAGTCGGTTGCTACAGCTCCTGGAGCTACGACATTTGCTTTTATTCCTCTGTGTCCGAGTTCTTTAGCCAGGTAACGAGTGAAAACTTCAACACCGCCCTTCATTGAGGCATAGGCGGAGCAGTTTGGAAAGGTAAAGCGCGCGAGTCCTGATGAGATATTAATGATACCTCCGTCGTCATTTATATGTGTTAGGGCTTTCTGAGTAAGAAAATAGACACCTTTTAGATGAATATTCATCATCTCATCAAACTGCTCTTCGGTTGTTTCATGAAACGGGGTGTAGAGTCCGGTCCCTGCGTTATTAATCAAATAGTCAAATCCAGATTTACCAAAATCTGACTGAAGTTTTGTGGAAAGACTTTCATAGAACTCACTAAATGATGATGTTTTTCGAGTGTCTAATTGAAGAGCATCTCCTTTCACATCCTTTGAATTAATTTGCTCGACGACTTCTTCCGCAGCCTTCTTATTGCTGTGGTAGGTGATAATAACATCAAGTCCTTTTTCAGCGAGATTAATGGCTACGTCCCGGCCAATACCCCGGCTTCCTCCAGTTACTAATGCAATTTTTCTCTGTGTCATAATAAATGTATTAAGACACAAAGCTCAGGCACTATGGTTTTTAAAATGTATCCGATTCAACCGGTTACGTAACCAAATCGTGTGTGGTCATAAGCAGACCAAACGATTAATTCATTCCTTCGATTTCCTGAATCGCCTCTTCCACAAGGTTGGTCATCAGTTCTTCCTGCCCGGTAAGCTCATGGAAACGGAGTTGAAATTGAATTAAAGTTTTATCAAGGTTCTCGATATCGTGTGATTCTGTATCGAAATAGTAGTCTAAAATTTTCATGAGAGTCCTCTCGGTCAGTATTTCTTGCATGGAATAGACGAAAGTAAGTTTTTGTATGGTTTCGTAGTCAAACTCAGAAATGATTTCGGTTGTCTTTGCGGACTCCCAGGCGGTGCTTGTCAGAATAGCGTCAATCAGCGATTCATTATTAGTCAAAATTCCAAGATTCAGGTAGTCATAGTTTTTCAGTTCCGCAACCAGACTGTCTTCGGTACCCAAAAGCATGCCATTAATCTTATCTCTTATTTCGATGTGCTTCACTTTCCAGGATTTGAGAATATACTGATTTCTATACAGTTCCTTTCTTATACTCTCACGTGCGATTTCTTTCTTTTGACGCGTCTTGTAATCCTCAAATGATTGGTTGATGAATAGCGCGAAAAGAACACTAAAGACAATCAATAATCCGTCACCAAAATGTTTTCCTATCTGAATTTTCATATCTAATTGATCTTTTTACAGGACAAGTTAAGAAGTGATTTGATGCAGAATTTAAACCATTTTTTTTATTCATTGAATGTCACGTTTTCGAGGCTCAACATAGAAATCAACCGAAAAATTAAAAAGGTAGAAACCTGATGAAATTCATAATCAGACCATATATTGTATCTTTTTTTGATCGATGATTTGGACTATATTAAGCCCAGATAATTCAGAACTTTTTAACTAAACAGTTATGAAACCCTTATATGTAATACTTGCAGCTCTTGTTCTGGTAATTTATGCCTGTTCGACAGAAAACAAAGAGTCACAAACGGCAGACATTCCAAATGAGAAAAGCCTTGTAGCGTATGTTGAACTATCAGATCCTTTGGATCGCGAATTGATCCATCAAGGGACGGAAATATTTCTCAACAAATGTGCAAAGTGCCATACACTGGATACAGTTGAGTTTATTGTTCCAGCATTTGCAGGTGTGACCAACCGAAGGTCTCCCGAATGGATCATGAATATGATCATTAATGTAGATGAGATGCTAAAACAGGATCCCGTAGCTGCAGAATTACTAAGAAAGCACAAAAAGGTAATGCCTGATCCAGAACTTTCCGTAGATCAGGCCAGGGCAGTTCTGGAATTTTTCAGAAACAATGATCTTGAGCAACTAGGGGAGAAGGACCAGGGAGCGGAAGCCAAATAGGTCAACTATACTTTCCGGGTTTAATCTTCTATGTTCTAGTACCTTCTTATCGATCTCAGTAACCTCTTATCGATGTTGGTCTAACATTATTACATTTCCATCCGGATCGGTGATCATGAAGTTTGCTGGTCCGGAGCTTTCAGGGTCAATTGCTGTCCCAATATCCATACCTTTTGATTTCAAACTTTTTTGAATAGACCTTACGTCATCAAATTCCGCAATTTCTTGACCGTTCTCATCCCAACCCGGATTAAACGTTATAATATTTCCGTCAAACATGCCCTGAAATAGACCGATTAATGACCGTTCATTTTTCATAATGAGGTAGTTCATTTCCTTACTTCCGGCAAAAACTTCAAAACCAAGATTCTGGTAAAAATCCCGGGAGGTTTCAAGATCTTTTACACTCAGACTAATAGAAAAGGCTCCTAATTTCATATTCTCATATTTTGGTGATTCTTCGTACTGCCTATAACCGCGAATCTCAACCGTCGAAAGACGGAGTTATCGAATCCACAGAATAGGTTCTGCCTAAGTTAATCTATCACCAAATAAAGTCTAGGTCGAATAGGGTGCTTTTTAAAACTGCGACTAAAAAGTGTGATGGGCACTGAACTGCAACTGGTTTTTACTCCAATTATTTGTTTTTTGGTTCATTAGACCAAATTGTAATCGAAGGCTAGATTTTAGTGCGTAGCCAATTGCCGTATAGAAACGATTTCGATCATACAGTTCAACAGTTCGTTGATCGCCAATTTTCCTTTGTCCATTGATGAATAACTCATTGTACAACGCCAGATAAATAGCGCCCTTGTCCAGTGTTTCCTGATTGACCGGAATATTCAGAAATAGATTGTATCTGTACCTGGTTCTTAGATCTTGATCCTCAACAAATCGTTGCTCATATCTAAATCTATGATTGGTATAAAACCGATTGCCAAACTTAACAGGAAAGAGAGCTTCCTGGTAGATCCGGTTTTCGTTGACGACCGCGCTTGCCGTTCCAAATTCACCTGTTGTGATATTGGCGTACCCAAAAGTGAACTTGATGTCCGCATTTTTTGGTGTATAGGTCAGTCCACTTCGAAGCAGGAGTTGCTCGAGGTCACCGAGAATATTCCAGTTTCTAAATTGAGCGTCACCTTGAATGCCCCACTGAGAGTTTTTGAAAGAGGCACTGTAGAAATACATATACCAGGCACCCAATTGATCGTCGTTTACCTGGGCATTAGATACAAATGCTATAGAGATGAATATAACGAATGAAAATACGTACTTCTTAATTGACACGGGGCCAAATATAACGGGTTAGGGATCAATCAAGGGGATGAGAATGGAATGCCTCTATTCGGCCTGTTCTTTTCGAAGTTTAAACGTTTTTTCGTGCTCCGCGATTTGCTTTTTCAAATGGGTCATTTCCCTGCTAAGGAAGAAATCCAGTATGGTTCTAATCACAACAATTAAACCCAGCATGTAAAGTTGCTGCATACTGGTGTGTAGCACGGTTTCAATAATGTCCTGTCCAACCATGAATTCAAGACCAATCAGAATATACGTTCCTAATGTTAGTCGGACATGATCTGTTGTAAACTTGTTATCGAACCGACTTATAACGTATTGAATAATTGCCAGTATGACTCCCAGAACAATGAAACTTATGCCAACATAGCCAATGGCCGTGGCTACTATTTCGACAATCCGTTCAAGATGATGCATATCTGGAGTGGGGTGTGAGGCTTCTCTCTTAAGTTACTGTAAATCGATAAGTATTACAAGTAAATGGCCACACTTTCAGGTTGATATCTGAAAGTAGGATACATGTATATAATTGGTATATTCGTATTATATAAAAGCTCAAAAACTATGAGGAAGTTTCTCCTTCTCCCACTACTTTTCCTTTCTTTTTCCACAATCGCACAAACGCAGGTTTACGAGTTGAGAACCTACGAAATCGGTTTTTTTAAATCAGCTCAATTATTGCACGATTATTTTGAGAAGGCGTTAATTCCTGCACTTAATAGACAAGGTGTTCAAGGTGTGGGTGCCTTTGAGGAAACGAGTGAATCCATTCCAAACAAGGTCTACCTATTAATACCTTATGATGATATAAATGCCTTTCTACAATCAGGGGAGTTGTTGGAGGCAGATGAGGAGTATTTAAAGAATGGCGAGTCATATTTAAAAGCCGAGCCTGGCATGGCACCATTTGATGCAATGACGTCGAATCTCATTCGCTCAACTTTCGCCTTTCCTGAATTAGCAAAGCCCGTAGAAGGGTCAAACCTCTATGAATTAAGGATATACACTAGTCAGAATGAAGATGCTCTGCGTCGAAAGGTAAAGATGTTTACCGAAAGTGAATTTGATATTTTTGAGGAAGTGGGATTGCCAATGGTTTTTTTCGGACCAAATATCGCTGGGGATCAAATGCCGTGTTTGACCTATATGCTAGCATTCAAGGATAAGGAACAACATGCTGAGGCTTGGAGTCGCTTTGGCCCTCATCCCGAGTGGCAAAGGATTCGTGCTCTTGAGGAGTACGCGAATAATATGAACGGAATAATTAGGATCTTTATGAAACCGCTTTCTTACTCACAATTATAGTCGTCGCTGTTAATAGTTATTGTTCGGGAGGTCCAACGATTTCGACGAAAACACCATCAGGATCCTGTAAAAAAAATAGCTGGTAGTTATCTCTTTTCACCCAACCCGTTTTTTGAATTCCTGCTGAATCAATCCGTTTAATTACGTTATTAAAGCCATCCTCGGTGTAGTTTAACGTAATGTAGTTGACCCCAGGCTGCACATCTATTCCTGTAGGTCTTGAACGTGACTGCATTTCTTCGAAATAAGCCAGTTTTAATGTTGTAGCAGAAGGGGTTTCTACCAATGCAAACATTTTAACCGAAAAGGGTTTTCCATTGATGCACCGGCTTCGTCACTCCACTCCTCATCCAAGCTGAATTTCCACAACTCTTTCATTCCAATTACATCCTTGTAAAACTGTTCGGATTCAGATATGTCACTTACCACAAGTCCAATGGAAGCGACTCCAAGCTCAGCATTTGATTGAGCATAAGCATTGGTACTCATTAGGAATATAACGAATAGGAGCCTTACTGATTTTTTAATTTGTAAGCTAATTGGTATCGTAAATCTAGTATCTGGATCCGATGGTTTCCGATGGCATATTTTTGTCGATTAAAGTGAGGTCTTTCTCTTCCAATTGGACCTTGAATGCACCCAGGTTTTCTTCTAATCTATGAATCTTGCGGGTACCTGGAATCGTGGTTATATTCTCATTCTGATGTAGGATCCAGGCCAGGGCAACCTGTGCTTTGGTGGCTCCTTTCTGCTTTGCTATTTCATCGATGACCTCAACGAATTTTAAGTTTTGTTCAATGGCCTCATCGGTGAATCTTGGATTATTCAGTCGAAAGTCACCGGCCTCCAGGTCCTCTCGGCCTTTAATAGCTCCAGTAAGAAAACCACGACCCAGTGGACTGTACGCTACGAAAGTGATTCCCAGTTCCCTACACGTTTGAAACACTTCATTTTCTGGTTCGCGGCTCCACAAGGAGTATTCCGTTTGTAGTGCCGAAATGGGGTGGACAGCATGGGCTCTACGAAGCACTTCCGGGTCAACCTCGGATAGACCTAGGTATTTGACTTTTCCTTGTTGAACCAGCTCGGCCATCGTTCCTACAATTTCCTCAATCTCTACCTCGGGATCTTGTCGATGCATGTAGTATAAGTCAATCGTATCGATGCCCAGTCTTTGAAGGCTTTTATCACAGGCCTCCCGTATGTATTCCGGTTTTCCATTGAGTCCTAGGAATTCACCGTTTGGACCACGCATAACAGCAAACTTGGTTGCCAGTACCACCTTATCCCAATGACCCTGGAAGGCTTTCTTCAGTAGTTCTTCGTTTGCACCACTTCCATACATATCCGCTGTATCGTAAAAGTTGATTCCTAATTCGGTCGCTCGGTGTAACGTTTTGATGGATTCTCGTTCATCGAATGTTCCATAGAATTCAGACATTCCCATGCATCCGAGGCCTATTCTGTTGATAGTAAGATCACTATGCCCAAGTGTTGTGCTTTGATTCATTTCTTTTAAGTGATTACAATAGATTCGGGTCTGATTTACCTATACAAGGTAGTGGGTTTGAATGGGGATTCAAATAACTTAGTGTGTGTGTTGGGTTGACACCTGAACCTCAGTAGTCTAAATCAAATTTTGCTCATGGAATTGGCCAAAATTGAAAACGAAACATACCTTCAACAGGTCGGAGTCATAGTAGAACAAAAGAATTGGACTTCACTTAATACCGCAAAAGTGATTGCTCAATTCCGTGACCAGTATCTTCTGCGAGAAAAGGAGAATGAATTTCGTGGACAAGTGCTGGGAACCCTACTATTTGAGTCAGAGAGTAGTGGAGATCTGCCAGTTGTAGGTGACTGGGTAGTGTATCAACCATTTGATGACCAAGCCATTATTCATGGGGTTTTGCCTCGCAAGAACTCCATTTCACGTGAAAAGGGTAAGCAGGAAATCCAGGTGATAGCAGCCAATGTGGATATTGGCTTGATTGTGATGGGTGCCGATCGGGATTATAATCTGAATCGGGTGGAAAGATACCAGTCGCTTTGTTATGCCAACAGTTTGAAACCGATTTTGGTGGTGTCAAAAATTGAAACATTGGATACCGATTCCAGGAGAATGGTTGAGGAGCAGTTAATTGAACGCTTTGATGAAGAGGATTGCTTTCTAATTGATTCGCTAACGGGAAAAGGTTTAGAATCGCTAAGAGAAGTCATAAAGAAAAATGAAACATGTGTCCTGTTAGGTTCCTCGGGTGCTGGAAAATCGACATTGATAAATGCGTTACTTGGTCATGAGAAGATGAAGACTGGTACGATTTCCGAACATGTCAATAAAGGAAAACACACTACGACTCATCGTGAGTTGGTGGTTCTTCAAAATGGAGCATTTGTGATCGACAATCCGGGCATTCGTTCAGTAGGAGTAGGTGCAGCGGGAGAAGGAGTGGAACACACCTTTGCTATAATCGAGGAATTGGCAAAAGAATGTCGTTTTGCTAATTGCGCACATGTTGATGAACCAGGATGCCAGGTACTTGAGGCATTGCAGAACGGTGAAATCCTCGAAAAGACATACGAAAACTTCCAAAAGATGGTAAGAGAGACTTCACATTACGAATCAACCGAACATGAGCGTCGCAAGAAGCAAAAGTCGATTTCCAAGCTGGTCAAGAATATGAAAAAGACGAAACGTCGTAATACTTAGGTTTATTCCAGTGCTTCCCACTGTTCGAAAGTGGCTTCACCTTTCTGAAATTCCATGGTAGCTACCCACTTCCCATCAACTTTGACTAAAAGTGTTTCAAAATGCACATAGCTGTCACCGAGAACCTCTCCTGAGGCAGTTTCAATGGAGTTGTAGTAATAAATGCCCCTTTCCATGGCAGTGATATCGTTACCGATTCTCTGGGAAAATCTGAAATCAAGCTTATTCTTCCTTTTCCCATCCCTTACTTCAAAAATCTCTTTCTTCCATCGGTACCTGAAAGCCTCTGTAACAGATATGGTAGTGTCTGGCTTCACAAGAACCGCGTCCGGATGATAGTGAGCTTTCATGGCTTCGATGTCTCCTGCAGCAGCGGCACTTGCGACTTGTATCCAGTAGTTGTCCAACTCGCCTAATCGATCATCCTGGATATCGATTTGACTCTGTAGTTGTTGACCTGGAAAGTCCGAAACCAATGCCGATGTAAAATAGCTTAAGAGAAATAAGAGATACATATTACTTTGATAGGTTTTAGGTTACAGGATTTATCGATCTAGACAACTAATCTAAAGCATTCAGATTAATACTCTACTTTTTGTACCGATCGATGATTGGCCTAAAATCCTTTTTAGCTGATTCTTCCAGAAATTTTCGGAATTCTTCGAGATTCAGTTGATCGATGGAGGTAAAATTGAAGCAACCTTTCTGAAACTTAATTCCTTTGGTTCTGGCTTTTAGATCGCTACTCACCTCAGGATAAGCATACATGACCATAGAGTGATAAGAAAAATGATTCTTAGTTTTTGTTAAGCCGTACTTGAAGACACCTTCCTCTTCATACACTAATGCTCGCTTTTCACTCATAACAGAACCGATTTTGGATCTGATTGCTGGGTCGTATTGAAGTATTAAGTCGTTTACTACGATGAATGTATTCTTATTCTCCGATTCCTGGGTATTGATGAATTCAGCTACAGTCAAGGTTATTTGCAGTGCTTTTAATGATGAATTCTAAGATAATTCTTTATTAGATACTAAAAAATAGAACATATATTTTTCAGCCACGTATATTTGTTCTATTAATTAGTAAGAAATGAAGGACCCAAAACTAGGAGACTTTGAAGAAACACTGCTTCTCATCATAGGCATACTATCGGAGGAGGCTTATGCTTTTAAGATAACTGAAGAGTATAAGAACCAGACAAAGAAGAAAGCCACTATTGGCTCAGTTCATGCCACTTTGGAGCGACTGGTTAAAAAAGGTTTTCTAAAATCTTCAGTTGGACAACCTACAGCGGAAAGAGGTGGTAGAAGAAAACGAATCTACGAGATCACTGTTGAAGGTCATAAGATTCTCACAATATCAAAAGATTTGAAGATCTCGCTATGGAAGCAGTTTCCTGCGTTCTCAGACTTCAACTATATAACTGGTTGAAATGGATCATAGGCCACCTAAAGGGGCACAGAAACTGCTGCTCTTTTTCATTAAAGATGATTTTGCTGAGGAGGTTTTAGGAGACTTAGAGGAGAAGTATTTTCTCTCTCTTAAGACCGGTTCGCCACAAAGAGCCCGTCTCAATTACTGGTTGGAAGTTCTTAACTATATGCGGCCCTTTGCATTTAAATATTTTAGGTCAAACTCAATTTTTAACACAATGTTCAGACATAATCTATTGATTGGGACGAGAATTCTACTCAAGAATAAACTCTTTTCCTTTATAAATATCGTAGGTCTAGCCGTTGGAATCACCGTCGCGATTCTAATAGGCCTATGGATACATGATGAGTTTTCTTTCAATAAAAATCATGAAAACTTCGATAGAATTGTTCAGGTTCTTCGAAAGGACATGGATGATGGGGAAGTTCGAGTTAATAGTTCCCTGGTTGGACAACTGGGGATCAAACTAGCGGAGGAGTACGGACATTATTTTGAAGAGGTAGCGATGACTTTCTACCGACCGAGCAATCAACTGCTCACGGCAAATGCAAATACAGTGGAAGATATGGGATACTATTTTCAACCTTCAATTTGCAACATACTCACACCAATTATGATTTCTGGTACATGGGATGCCCTGGACGAGGTAAATGGCATTCTTATCTCAGAATCATTAGCTGAGAAGCTATTTAATGACGAGAATCCGATGGGGGAGATTGTATCGTTCAATGTGTCCACCAGTCTTATTGTTACAGGAGTATTTAAAGACTTTCCACGAAACTCGACTTTCGGCGATGCAAATTTTTTTGTATCTCAACACCTTATCTACAACAGTCAGAACCCATATACCTGGGATAATTACAACATAAAGATTTACGGCCTTTTACGTGAGAATGTACAGCTGGCTGATGCTTCTGGTGGGATAAAGGATATTCTTAATGATGAGCTTCAACTAACTGATGAGCCAATAGATCTACTGTTGATTTCAATGAGGGATTGGCACCTTAATTCATATTTCAAGAATGGAGAACAAGTGACTAGCGAGAAAATGAAATTCGTGGGTCTTTATGCATTGACCGGGATTCTGGTATTACTGATAGCTTGTATCAATTTTATGAACCTAAATACTGCGAAGTATCAGACCAGGGTAAAGGAAATTGGTGTTCGAAAGGCTATTGGTTCTTACCGTAGAAACCTAATCGCACAGTTTTTAACGGAGTCGGCACTTTATTCATTTGCGGCACTTGCCGTTTCACTTATAGCCGTATTTTTCATTTTGCCCTGGTTCAGTTACGTTACTGACAAGGAGTTGATCTTTCCATTTTCATATATTTGGTTTTGGATTGGATGCCTGGCTTTTGCCGCATTCTCTTCACTAATAGCAGGATTTTATCCTGCACTATTCCTGTCATCCATTAATCCGGTGAGTGCGGAAAGGGGAAATACAAAACAAGGCAGTGTTCGGTTTAGACAGGTTCTAGTGATCTTTCAATTCACCGTTTCTATTGTATTAATTGTAGGGACGATTGTCGTTTATCAGCAATTGAATTTCGCAAAGGAAAGACCAGTCGGTTATAATCAGGATCATCTTCTAACTACTATTGGCCGGTCTAAGGAATTCTTTGAGAAGTACAACCTTCTGAAAACGGAGCTAAAGAATACTGGAGTTGTGGAGGAAGTAGCTTCAGCAAATTACCCCCTGATAAACACGTTAGGGAATAACAATGCCTTTCGATTCAAAGGGGAGAAGGTCAATGCAACTTTCAATACCATCTACACAACTGCTGACTATGGATCTACTGTGGATTGGGAAGTTGTAGAAGGCAGGGATTTCTCCCAGGAACTTGACGAGAGCGGGTCGATAATCTTAAGTGAGTCTGCAGCGAAGATTATTGGTCTCGATAATCCGCTGGGTGAAAGAATGGAATCACCACGAGATTATAATGGCAGGAGAACTTTTACAGTAATTGGAATTGTAAAGGATATGGTGAAAGGATCTCCTTTTGAACCGCCGGTACCCTTGATGGTTTTTTGCAGTGAAGAACCCCAGCGTTTCTTTTTCATTCGAATGAATAAGAATTCAGATTACGTTTCGGCGATCAACCAGATACAGCAGGTTTACGAAGAGCATTTGCCGGGTGAAGGCTTTAATTTCAATTTTGTAGATGACCTTTATTTGACAAAATTCAAGACGGAGGAACAGGTTGGGAACTTTGCCGCTTTCTTTTGTCTGTTGGCTATTGTTATCTGTTGCCTGGGTTTATTTGGTTTGTCGGCTTTCGTCGTTAATCAGCGTGTAAAGGAGATTGGAATTCGAAAGATTCTGGGTGCTTCTCTATTTAATCTTTGGTCATTGCTTTCAAAGGATTTCGGTATTCTGGTTTTGATATCATGTGTAATTGCTACCCCATTGTCCATGAATATCCTAAGTAACTGGTTGGACGGCTACTCGTATAGGATTGAACTTAGTATTTGGGTTTTTGTGGTTGGTGGACTTGCTTGCGTTTTGATCACCTTAGCCACTGTGAGCTACCACTCGATCAAAGTTTCCAGAGCCAATCCAGTTGAAAGTCTTCGATCGGAGTAAAAGGATTTACGGGAACTTCGGGAACTTGGAAAAGTCTCTTTCTCTCTTCTCAAGAAAAGCATTACGTCCCTCTATTGCCTCATCCGTCCCATAGGCAAGGCGAGTCGTTTCACCAGCATAAACCTGCTGGCCGACGAGTCCATCGTCAATAAGGTTGAATCCAAACTTCAACATCTTGATGGCAGTCGGGCTTTTGGTCATGATTTCCTGTGCCCAGTCATAAGCCGTTTGTTCCAATTCCTCATGAGGAACAACCTTGTTGACCATTCCCATTTCATAAGCTTCCTGTGCAGAATAGTTAGCACCAAGGAAAAAGATCTCCCTGGCTCTTTTTTGTCCTACTTGACGGGCCAAATACGCTGATCCAAAACCACCATCAAAGCTGGCGACGTCTGCGTCTGTTTGCTTGAAGATTGCGTGCTCCTTACTGGCCAGAGTTAAATCACAGACTACGTGAAGACTGTGTCCTCCTCCAACTGCCCATCCGGGGACAACGGCAATAACGACTTTATTCATAAAGCGAATCTGCCTTTGTACGTCCAGTATATTAAACCGGTTAACACCATTTTCTCCCTTATACCCGGTATTCGATCGTACGCGTTGGTCCCCACCGGAGCAGAACGACCAACCTCCGTCTTTCGGAGAGGGGCCTTCTCCAGTAATTAGGACAACACCAATATCCTGACTTTCATGACAAAGGATTAATGCCTCCCATAATTCATCTACAGTTTTGGGGGTGAAAGCATTCCGTACTTCAGGACGGTTGAAAGCAATTCTAGCAACACCATTAAGTGATTTGAATGTGATTTCCGAGTATTCCTTTTCTGTTTTCCAGTTCAGCTCCGCCATTATTTCTGCTTTTGTTTATTAACAAATGTAATCCGTCAAAAGTTGGTGATATTGATTTTAGAAAAGGAACATATTAAATGTATTAGATTCGATGCATCAATCAGTGAATTGGGAATTACGATAATCGACTTAGAGCAATGTTGCAATTTGATGCTCTATTTCGCAGAGTCACGTTATAAATGGGAAAAATGTATATTACAATATCAGTTTAGTCACCAAACGTATTAAAATGAAGCATCTACTGAAAATCACTTTATTCCTATGTGTCTCTGCACAATTGTTTTATTCATGTGATGATATTCTTGGAGATAAAGATGATGAGGACGATGGACCTAATTATGTCGAACCAATAACGATAAATAGTCTTGAGGTAATTAATGTAACTCAATTCAGTTTCGATGTGTCATGGGAACTGGTTGACGGTGATGGGAAAATGGTTGATGCTGAGGACATCAGTTATGATTACCAAACAGGTGGTTTTTTGGGATTAAATGGAAGTGGATTTGGTGACGGTTTTACTCCGGAAATTAACTCCGAGGAGTTTGGCAATGTCATACCTATCTGCGGGCAGGATATTTCTTTGGAGATTACATTTGATGTAGCAGGGCTGACTTTTGACTTTGAGGAAACTAGGATACTGGATTTTACGCCAGGCGATTGTGAGTATGACCTCAGATTAGTTAGCAGTTTTAATGGTGGTAATTCCGGAAGCTGTGATTACTACAGTGAATGGACTTTTACCGCCTATAACAAAACATATGAAGATCGATTTGGGGAGGGTTCCAGTTCGCTGTTTTTTCTGGGTGGAGGTGATGCATTATCAGAGGACGGGTTAATTATGGTGGAGATTGTTGATTCTCAGGTTTCTAACCTGTCAAACGCTGTGATAACAGATGGTGCACTATACTCTTTTGGAGATCTTAACCAATTCAGGATACTAGGCCCCCTTGTCGACAAGGTGGATTGCTCGTTAGGATCAAGTTATGATTATAATGCTGGAATTGTTCTTAAATTTTTACCTGATAATACACAAGCTGCGATTTTTGTGATTGATGAAAGCTATTCCTTCTAGTTCTGTCACTAGTTATCTTAAATGACGTTTTTTGAATATTTCGAAATATTCGTCGCTGCTTCTTCTTGACATTGTAGTGGTTAGAAGGATACAACGCAAATAGTTCGGCTAAGTCGCTATTCCCCAAAAATAACAGTCTTTAGAAACTAACACTTGCAAAACACAAGTAAATGATTATATTTGTATTACTTGCAAAAAGCAAGTGAATTAATAAAAGGAAATGTTATACAATTATGGAAGAGAATACGATTGATTTACACCAGCTGAAAAAGGACACCTGGAGCCAGGAGGAATATGAAAATGCCCGTCTTGTTGTCGACTTTGTTCAGCACTTAATGAATGACCACGACTTTGATTACATCAGGGAAAAATTTGGTGATCACCCCTATAAGCAACACAATCAAAGTATGGTTGACGGCTTAACAGGAGTACTCAAAGTGGTATCCAATTTCGCCAAGCAGTATCCGGATTACATGTATGATGTGAAGCATCTATACGTGGATGGTCCTTATGTGACACTTCATTCACACGCTACAAATAATAAGAAGCACAGGGGGAATCCAAAGAAGGGATTGAATATCATGGATATATGGAAAGTAGAAGATGGAAAGCTAACTGAGCATTGGGATGCGGTACAACCAATTCATGGACAAATGCGCTTTCTTTTTTGGATGATAGGAGGAAAGTTTCGAAACAGGAATACCTACTTTTGAGCCAATCAAAAAGATTGATTACACAATGAGGTCCGATTGTCCTGTAAGCTATGCTCTTGATTTTTTTGGAGACAAGTGGACCTTATTGATCATTAGAGATTTGGCACTGGAAGGAAAGAATTTCTACAAAGACTTTCTGGGGTCCAAAGAAGGAATAGCCACGAACATTCTTTCAGACAGGCTTAAACGATTGGAAGAGCGAGAGGTTATTCGATCAGAAGTATATGCAAAAAACAAGACCCAAAAGCGATATTTTCTAACCCAGAGAGGTAGAGACCTGCTTCCTGTTTTACTGGAGATGATGGTCTGGTCCTTTACTTACAATAATGAGCTTAATCTTCGTCCAGAGTTTGTGGAAAAAATAAAGAACAACAGGCAGGAGGTCATCAAGAACTTGCTTGCCAGGATTGATGAGAGTGAAGAGGATTAGGTCTGATTTTTAAATTCTATTTGCCCAATTCAAGGATTGGTTTGATATCCATCCAGTAAACCTCTCCTTCAGTAACTCCATCCCAACCACTTTCTGGTGGATCACTGTATCTCCTGGAGAAGAAAAAGAACTTGCCATCCGCCGAAACATAGGGGCAGAAATCAGTTACTTCCGTATTGATTGGCTCTCCAAGGTAGATGGGCTCCTGCCATTCACCATCTTTCTTAAACGCTACATGCATACCGTTCTCTTCTCTACTTGTTCCATAAATGAGATAGCTTTCATCCGGAGCTACAAAAGTGTCACCCGATCCCATTTCGGAATTTATGGTTGGACCAAGACTCACCGGGGTGTCAAATTCTCCATTTCCCAGGTATTGTGCCCGGTAAACATCTCGTCTTCCAACTCCACCAGGTCTGTCAGAGATAAAGTACATGCTTCCATCATCAACAACAACTGGGTAAAGCTCCGCATACTCATCTGTTGAAATAGGAGCAGGTACCTTCGAGGCCGGTTGCCATTCTCCGTCTTTCTTCTGGCTGGTATAAATGTCCCATGAAGAGTCTGTAGGTATTTTTCCAAGAAAGTACATAGAGTTTCCATCAGGAGATAATGTCATATCAACGGCCATTGTCAAACCCTCAACACCCGGATGCATATCAATTGCCTCGGGACTGCTCCACTTTCCTTCTACCCGTTTAGATTGGTGGATGACGAAACTGCCATTGATGATACGAGTGAAATAAAACTCCGTCATATTCCGATTAAAAACGGCATTCAGTTCCACACTATCGGTATTGACAATTCCTGAGGCAAACAACACCGGTGTATCTCCCGGTATTTCCTGATCAAGGTAAGAAACTCGTGATTGATCGCAACCAACCAAAAAGAAGATAAAAAGCGAGCATATCAGATACTTCATAACCATTGATTTTTGGAGAACTGACGGTAAAAATATCATCACTTTTCGTTATTTACCACGATCTCACTCATCGGGAAACAAGTCACTCTTTCGCTTTTCCATTTCCTGAGCAATCATACGGCCCTCATCGTCCTGGTTTTGAAGTTTTTCAATAATATTCTGGTAGCTTTCAGCGTCTCGGTCCTGACTCAGTTTAAAAACATTCTTCATTTCCGTAACATCTATTTCAAAAGCGATGATCGCGTTCATAACTCTTTTTTTGTAGCGATCCGGTAGATTGTCGTAGACGGTGGTGGAGGAGGGGTCATTCTTCTCGAAGTGAAGGGATGTTTTCCGGAGCATTTCTTCAAGTGCATCACCATCAAGAAAACGAATCCGTCCGGCTACATGAACACTCATATAGTTCCAGGTCGAAGCCTGATAAGGGTCCTTATACCAGGTTCCGCTAACGTATGTATGTTTACTTGTGAACAAGGCTAACACCTGGTTGTTTTGTACGAATGCTTTGTGATGATCTGTGCCCTTCATAATATGCCCACTCATTACTTTGCCCTCACTTCTTTCTTCCATAAAAATTGGAACCTGGGTAGCCACTGGCCTATTATTATGGTCACAGCCCGATAAAAAAGCAAATGGATTATCGTTGATGAAGGCCTTAATTACCTCCTCATTGGGTTCTTTGTGATAAGGTAGATCGTACATACGTTCTTAGATTAATGAAAATGATTTCAACAAATCTTGGAATTTTATAGATCAAAATAGTTGTCCTATGACAATTTCGTTTCTCGACTTATTCTTCTTCTGATCCGACTTAGTGAAGTTGGAGTGACTCCTATGAATGATGCCAGGTATTTTTGAGGTATCTGCGCCATGTAGTCCGGCTTGGTTAGTAGATCAAGGTATCTTTTCTCTGCGGAATCTTTTTATAAAGAAGTGAATCTATTGATCAGATTAAGTATAACATCTTCCCAGAAGTTGCGCATCATCTCGTTCGCTTTTGGATGGCTTTCGTATAGCTTGTTAAGCTTATCTCTGGAGAGAAAGAGCACTTCACTTTCCTCAATTGCCTGAAGGGAGTAATCAGATGGTTTTTCGGTGATGAAGCTATATAACTCAACGGCTGAAGAATCAGGGAAAGCGAACCATACAGAGGTTTCCACACCATCTTTAATGTAATACAATCGTAGAAATATGATTCCCCAGGTTGTACTGTTCTCAAAGTCTCCATTTTCCTTATTCGGACTGTCCTTGGAATTGGTCATTTTACTTTCAAAAGACGTCTATCTATTCTTCAGACCGGTTTCTATTTTATTATTGACTTCCCGAATAACCTTCTTATGCAGTTTATCTTGGTGCAAATCCAGGAAGGAAATTACCGCTTTCCTGTCTGTTTTGGCCAATTCCCTGAGCGCCCAGGACAGCGCTTTCACAATCATGGGTTCATGATCAAGAACTACTCTCTTGCAAATATCAAGTGTACGTTGACTATCACCTCTACCGCCTCTTGCCTTTTGATTCAGAGAAACTGTGGCTACCACCGCAATTCTCCTAATCCAAAAATCTTCATTATTTAGGTAATCTCTCACTTCCTCGGAGGTGATAAGCCCTTCTCGCCAGGCAGTACCTACAACTATCGCTGCGTAGTAATCTACCGAAATCCAGTTGTCAAGGTTTTTCTCGATGCTTTTGATGAAATCCTGTTTAAGAAAGGGTATTAGCTTTTTCTGTGATTGAATATATTCAAACGCGAGTTGCTGCATTTCAAAGATGCCGGAGTCAACCAGGTTCTTGACCAGTTGCAGTTTTTCAGTCGGTTCAAAATCTTTCGTTTGGATTTTTAGTTCTTTAAGTACCACTTTTAGGTTTGGAACGGTTACTCCAATCACCCTCATTTTGGTTGGATAGGATCGCTTGGCAAATTCAATCCTTTTGTCATCGGCATAGGCCTCTAGTGAGGCAGAGATATCATTGATCAGCTTCTGCATCCAGTTTCTGTTGATCACGTTGTGCCTTCACAATTTAGTCGATTCGCTCAAATTCAGTTTTTTGTCTTTCAAGGTGTAATTTCTTCGGTAGGAGCTTTTATCACCTTAACTGCCTGGAATTGTCATTTTGGCAACCTTTTCATAAATCAACTCTTAGCAATTCGCTACTTGTGAACATCTTTGGAATATGACAAAGGCATTGCACTACCTATCTGTAACCCTGCTCATTTCTCTTTTATCTTGTGGGGACGCTAAACAATCCGAAACCAAGGAATCTGAGTCTGTTGGAAACATAACCGAGATCGATAACTCATCCCATCATATTCCGGAATTATCCAGAGTATTCGAAGCACATGGTGGATTTGACACCTGGTCAAAACTTAAGACCTTGACATACGATTTGGGTGAGCAGTCAACTCTTGTCGAGCTTCAGAATCGTTATACACGAATAGTTTCTGAAGAACGAACCATTGGCTTTGACGGTCAACAAGTTTGGGTGAATCCTCCAGGTGAAGACGATGACCGATATAGGATGAGATACAATTTGATGTTTTACTTTTTTGCTTTCCCCTTTGTTGTAGGAGACCCGGGAATCAACTACGAGGTAATGGAGCCTGTTGACTTGCTGGGCAAGAATTACAATACGGTTAAAGTGAGTTACAACAGTGGGGTAGGAGATGCGCCGAATGACTCCTACGTGGTTTGTTCCGATCCGGAAACTAACCAAATGGAATGGCTACTATATACAGCTACTTTTGGGGGTGATCCAAAAGAAAAATACAGCCTGATTAAGTATGAAGGTTGGCAGGAGTACGGAGGTATAAAACTTCCTACCAGGCTTCAGTGGTATCAGTACGAAGATGGAGTAGTAGGTGATCCAAGAGGCAATGGTGCTGACTTCGATAACATCCGTGTTTCAACAGAGTATCCTTCCCCTGCCTCATTTAAAGCTCCTGAAGGAGCTAATGTTTTAACAGACTAAGCTTCAATATTTTTTTAATACGCTTCTAAGGATTTTCCGATCTTGACGACTAATGTGAGTGAGAAGAACACAAATTAGTTGGTTTGGAAAAGGAGTTTATCAACTTGATTAAGCAGAACGAGAGGATTATTCTCAAGGTCTGTAACGTCTATTGCCAGGAACAAGAGGATCGTGCGGATCTATACCAGGATATCCTGATCGGATTATGGAGGTCATTTGCATCCTTCAACGGAAAGTCCAAAATATCAACCTGGATTTACAAGGTCGCCCTGAATACAGCCATTTCAAGGTACCGGAAAGAAACGAAGATTCCCCGGAACGAACCCTTATCTGAAGAACTAGTCTCTGATGTTCCGGACGATGAAAATCGACAACTCTTGAATGAAGCAATTGAGCAGCTCAACAAGTTGGAAAAAGCCATTATTATGCTGTATCTGGATGGAATTAAATATCGAGAAATTGGAGATATAGTAGGACTGAATGAATCAAATGTTGGGTTCAAAATCAACAAGATAAAAGGAAAACTACGTGAAAAACTAAAACTGGATTTATAATGAATAAAGATGAGTTAAGAAGTGCCTGGGATAACCTACATACTGAAGGACTGGCAGGGAAAAGTGAAACTGAAATTGAAGAAATTGTAAGGAAAGGAACATCCGATGTTGTTTCCGGAATAAACAAGAACCTATTCAGAGATATGGTCATCAGTGCCTTTGCTGCTGTTGTATGCGCATTGGGAGTTGTTTTCTTCTATATGGTATTTGATCCGGGGGTGCATACCTGGATAGATCTTTCCAGAATTGTACCCATTCAGATTTTGGGATTTGTTGTATTTCTTGTGCTATTCCTTTTTGGATGGCTCGAATACAAGTTGGTCAATCGTTCATTCACTTCCGATTCTGTGAAAGCATTCCTCTCGACATTGCTTACCGATTTTGCCAGCTTCCGCCGGATGTTTACTTTTTTGATTTTGGTTTTCCTGGCAATCACCTTTTTCGTCGAACTGGATTTTTTCTTCGGTGGAACGGAGTTAATTGTGGTTTCACTTAAGGTAATGGGTTCAGCTCTGCTTACTGGATTTAGTTATTGGGCAATAACATTGTATTACAGGAAGACTTTCAAACCCTACTTTGACGAGCTATCGAAGTATCAACGAATAATTGAACGGTGACTGTCAAAAGAAAGTTGAATTGAGGAACTCTCCCTTTTTCAATAATAGTTAATCGATCGAGCTAATGGATGGGTCCGAGTTACTAATATCTACTACATTCTTCCAGGACCCATCGGCTTGTTTCCGCCAAATCTCAACTCCTTTATTAAATACGGTTCTGGTATTACCCAAAGTATCAATCGGCATGGTCATGTAATTTTTAATAATGACGTATCCCAAATCTCCACTTTCAGAAACATATGCTTCCTGCGGGTTCCAGTAAATTTCAAATCCGGGAATCTTCATTGAGCGTTCCACCATTCCTCGCAGTGATTCAATTCCTACTCTTGGTGCTTCATTTGGAGACATCAAAATTGCATCCTCTGCCCAGAAAGAAAGCATTTTTTCCACATCCTTGTCTTTGACAGATTTGGCCCATTCCCTGGAGAGTTCCATAAGCTTTTGAGCCTCTGCCTCCTGGTCAATTTTAGTCTCAGTACAGGCGCTGATTGCCAGAAATAGAGCGGTAAATATTAGGTTCTGATAACTTCTCATTTTCACGTATTGGTTATACAGTCAACTGAATTCGGTTAAAATGAATGCTGGTTTCTTGTAAAAATATATTGGTACTCGCTATGCAGATGCATGACTTGGCTTCAAACTTTTAACTCTCTCTGGAAGTTTGGACTCCTATTTTCTGGACTCGTGCTTAACCCAATCCACTTCCATCTCCCAGTTTTGAGTCATTTCAGAATCATTGATCTTGGCGAAGTTTAAAATAGCGAATAAAGGTTCAGGGAACTTTTCACCCTGATTCACTGCCCGATATACTTCCTGGTCGTCCAATCGAAAAACAAGATCATTATTTTCCCATTCAACTGAGTATTCATGGTACTCGCCTAGAGTTGCTTCCTGTACCAGCATTTTACCTTGCCAATCCCCACTTTGACACTCGCCCAGACTTTCTATGGCTCGTGCAGCATAATGGTCTGGTCCACCATCGCTGTGATGTTCGAAAATATCAATCTCTCCGGAGCCCGTTAAAGGCCAGCATACCGTCTCATCTTCGTCTTCAACTGGTGGTTCATTGTTTAATGCACCCAGTATCCACCAGGCTGGAAACATACCCGATTGACCACTGTTCTCGACTTTTAGCCGTGCTGTCCACTTACCCTTTATGAATTCTTTGCGATTCTTAGAAATGATACGACTTGCTACATATCGGGTATCCGGATGTTGTACACCCGTTTTGACATCAAGGTTTTCACAAGGTCTGGCTTCTCCAAGATCAATCACTCGCAGCTTTAAGGTACCGTCACTAACCTCCCTTGTGTTGAACTCACCATTTGGTACATAACACTGATCCTCGTTGTTGGCCCAGATCATTTGGTCCTGCCAGTTCTCCTCGTTGAATGTATCGAAATCGTCGAAGAAATCAATTTCCCAGTTGGCCTTTGGTTCCTGATCTGCCTTAAAGGTTAAGCTTGACAGGAGGATTGTAATTGAAAATGCAAATAGCAAACGCAGCATAGTATTATCAAATTGAATGTTGGAAATGGGTGTAGATGTACCCCTTTACAAATCTTAAATATATAAACCTCGGATCACTTTAGGTGTTTCTTTGCGAAAGCCATGTACTGTTCCCAGTCGTAATCGGTTACATCATGTTTACCTGGTCGTATGTGGTAGCCTATTGATTCATGAATAGGTTGACTTAACGGTGGAGGATCCTGGTTAGTCAATCCCTTTTTGCCATATAGTTCGTAAACCGGGCTTGCGTGAAATCCCGATAAGTACTCTCCAGTTGGATCTGCCCATTGATCGTCTTCTGCACTGGCAATGTAAACCGGGCGAGGCGCCATCAATGCAATAAGCATGTGTTGATCAACGGGTAAGTGTTCCTCCCGATCGCTGTATTCGTTGAACTTGTCTGCAAACCAATGAGGAAAATTACTATTGATTGCTCCAACAGTTTCACCATATTTTCTCATGGATAAAGCGGCACCACCACATCCTGAATTATTGGATATGATCATGTCAAATCTTGTATCCAATGCTCCCGCCCATAATGCTGTTTTTCCCAACCTGGAATGTCCGAAAAGAATAAACTTTGAGGTCGATTGTTCCTTTTCCAAGTAATCCAATACCCTCGAATAACCCCAGGCCCAGGCTGCTATCGACCCCAAATCATTTTCTGTTGGTTCGCTCTGTCCAGGGTCGTAAAACAATTGATGAATGCCATCTGAAAAATTATCACGATCGGGATCCACATCTCCGTAATAAATGGCAGCAAGCCCATATCCTTGATCGATAATTTTTTCGATTGGCCAACGGTTTTTTCTCATGCCCCTGGAAGCCTCGGTCGCCTGATTCTCTGTAATGCCAAATCCTTCATTATTTCTAATCCATGAATTGGTCAACAGAATATCCTTATCATCGGTGATCGAGTGATTACCAAAGAAATTGTACCCGATAAAGATCGGTGGGTTCTCCAATCCTTTTGGTAAGTAAAGAAGTATGTTTATCGTAACGCTCTTCTCTTGCCTGGAAAAAGTAACGGCAGTCTGTCTTCGGATAGCTTTTCCGCTCAGAGCTTCCTCACTTTGCTCAATAAGTTTGGTTGACTTCGGTGAGAGCTTCTCTTCTGGAATCTTCCCGTATACTTCATTTTCAAATAACTTCAGAATCTCAGGTCGTCGCTTTTCTTCCCAGGCTGAAATTGACTCAATCATGTTCCCATCGCTGGATATCAGTAATTCTGGTAGCTTGTATGGTTCAATTGCGCTTTCATCGTAATTGACCGAGGACTGACTATAAACCAGCCCATGGTTCAACATGAGAAATAGGAAGAAAAGGGACTTGGAATTCATGTTACAAACTGTTGATTGAAACGAGTAATAAGATAGTCGTTTTCCAAATCAAATCCCTCCGATCCTATACGCCAATGGCTTGTGTTCGTAAATCAGGCCGGACTTTATTGTTCCTCTGTATTGAGCCTCATATTTAGTAAATAAGGCTTAAAGCCCATTTTCTGATAAGCATTTAAAGCTACCGAATTCTCCGAAAAAACATCAAGTTGAAACTCGGTCATGCCCTTGTTTTGTGCTCGATTCATCAGGTCTTCAATGATCTTTCCATTAATTCCATTTCCTCGAAATTCCGGAACGACATACATAAATCCCAAGTACGCCAAAGTTGGGGGGTTCTTGTAAGGTTTAGAATCGAGTACGCGATAGTAACCAGAGCCAACTATTTGATTTCCTACTGTAGCCACGACTACCTCAGCATCAGGTCGTTGCATGAGGTCTTTTAGGTCGTAATAATTTATCGGATCTGGTTTTAGGTTCGGGGCAAAAGGACGTTCAAATGCAATGACTTCCTGTTCAAATGATTTCAGGGTATCAAGATCTTGCAGAACTGCTGTTCGAATAGTTATGTCCATTTTGCCATAAAGTCGGTAAGAATACTAATGTAATGAGGTTGAGTTTGTACTCGTTAATTTTCAGATATGAAAAAACCTTTGAAATGGGCTTAATCTCCGATTAGTCATACGGATCTGTTTCGGGTTGCTGCATTGTGATGCAATGGATACCGCCACCACCGAGGTTGACGGCCAGGGCATCCAACATGATTACTTTCCGATTTGGGAAAACGGATGTTAAGATTTTTTCAGCTTCCAAATCCCTGGATTTAATATCGTCATCCAGTCCTTCACGCCAATACTTTTGTCCCAATACAGCTGTATTTGTGATCAGGAAATTAAGGTAACTGGCAGCAGCAACTACGTGAATGGTATCACTCTCAGGGAATCTACTTCCATCCTGATAATCCAAAGTTTTAATGTAGTCGTAGACATAATCTCCAGGTGCCAGTTGATCTAAGACGATTTTTGGGAGGGGCATTCTAATTATGGTGAAAAGTCTGTTATCCTGGTCGGTGGCCTTAGATAGAATTTGATAATTTTCCTCCATACGCCGGTGGTTTTCCTTTGCGATCGGATCATTCAGATCATTCGGGTCTACCTGTCCGAGTAGAATTGTAGAGTCATTGACAAACCGAGCAAATTCATCAATATGACCATCGGTTGTGACCACTGTGTAGGCGTCAGAGCCATCTTCTGTAATTAAGGGACCCAGGAAGGTATGGTCATCCTCGTAAAGCCCCTCCTGCAGCCAGATTACTTTTTTCACTCCTAGCAACCTTTTGTATTCCGCTTCCATTTGCGACCTGGTCATGGTTGGGTTCCGCCCTTCTTCCACTCTTGCGGTAACTAATAGGGTGCCTTTTCCATTGACTTCCCGATTCCCACCTTCACTGATCATGGAGCTGGAAATGGTAGGCATTTGCAGAAGTTCAGCGACGTTAACATCGTATCGCTCCTCGATTTTTGTGTCTGTATCCAGGGTATCTGAGTATCCCCAGGCATTAAAATTGAAATCCGCAATGGCTTGCTTTCCATTATTAGTCTCCACGAAAACAGGGCCCATGTCCCTTGCCCATAATTCCACCGAAGGAATCAATTCTATAGTGAGATTGGAAGCTTCTTTGAATCGATTATTCAGAATGGCTTTTGCCTCTTCGAAAAGTTGTGCATTTCCGCAGGTTACAACTACTTCCGTATCTGGCAAGAGATTTTCAATAATCGTAATTGTAACATCCTGAACCGATTCTCCTCTCTTGTGATCAGTGGGAGGCCAGATGAGCCAGACCGCTTTAACCTCTTCAAATTCTGCTGCCTGTCTATTTACAAACAGGTCATTTGTCTTAGCCGAGCAGCCAATCAGAACAACGACTAGTAGTAAGGTTGATAATCTCATAAAGTATGTGGAATGTAAAGATAATGAGAGGAGGTATCAACCCTGTGTACTGGAGGAAGTGACACATGCACTAGTTGAAGCTTGTATTCCAGTTATTCAACTAGGCATGTGTCACTAAGCTTCTAACTGTTCTCTACATCTTTTCCCTGAACCATTTGGCTGCCTCGGAGACTGATTCATTAACCTCACTATCCTGATCGTAGTAGCTGAATTGATGATAAGGCGACTCCAATTCAGTTTCCATCCAGTAGAGTTTTTTATCGGATGTGCCAATTCTCTCAAAATAGTTTTTGGTGTACTGTGGAAGAACCGCCCCATCGGAATGGATCATCAAGGTTGGGACGTTCAATTGACCTGCTGTTGCCATAGGATCGGTGGTAAGCCAATCTTCCCAGGTCATCACTGCAAATTTATCTGCACTCCATTCGGGTATGGCCCCACGTTCCGGATTCAGGTAGTAATCATATGGTCCGTACATGGCTGCATTTTCATCTTCTGTGGAGATGGAAGGTATATACTGTACAGACCCGTTCTCGGCATATTGCTTTTTTGCTTGCTGCGCAGCACTGATTTTTGCCTGAACCCCTTCTTCACCTCCATAGAATAGTTTTACGGCCTCCGCATCATGAAGCCATGAAGCAGTAGTAACAACTGATTTTATTCTTTCTTCATTTGAAGCGGCCATCAGCGTGTACATGGCACCAGCACATACGCCAAATGCTCCGATCCTGTTGTTATTTACTTCCGGTAAGGACTCAAGATACGTTACGGCGTTTTGCACATCTACTTGCTTTAAAGCCGGACTTTCATAAAATCTAGGCTCCCCTTCACTTTCTCCGAAATTTCTAAAGTCAAAGGCCAACGTAATAAAACCTTCATTCGCAAGTTTGTCGGCATAAAGCCCAGCCATTTGTTCCTTGACTGTGGTCCAACTTCCGGAGACAACAATCGCTGGATAGGATTGAGATGGATTAAAATTCTTAGGGTAGTATAGGTTTCCAACCAAGTTGGCACCTTCGCTATTAAAACTGACTTTCTTCATTTGTACTTCTTTTGAAATTGTTGATTCTACTGTGTTTTGTTGTTGGCAGCTAACGAGTAGGAGCAAGCCAACTATTGTTTGTATTCTGTTCATCGTGTTTATTTTATTTGATTCATAGCCTTTTCAGGTAAACCGGTATTGCCTTCCTGGTATTTGTAGTCGAAAGTCATTGAGGTAATTCTCCAATCTCCCTCGTCCTGGAGGATCAGATCAAAGTCATAGGTACCAACCACTAACCAGAGATTTCCTCCATCGTCAGTCAGGTAGTGCGAGGCTGTGCCGTAGCAGAAAACCTTTGCTTTTTCTCCTTTGATTGTGGATATAGTATTGCCTAATTGATGATGTGTGTGTTCAAATCCGGGAAGAATGCTCTTCCATGCAGAGATGATCTCTTGAGGAGTTGATTCACTGCCTGGATTGCCATTCATTGATGTATAGTCCAGCCATACTTTTTCATGAAAAGAATTAGCTACCTCTGTCCAGTTTTGTTGATCTGTAGCTACAAACAATCCAATCACCGTCGTTTCCGGTGTTCTGATGTCTTGAGCATTTAAACCGAGTGAGATGAGGGCTGTTACCCATAGAAATAATGTTTTCATTGCATTGAGTGATATGTACAATGCAAAAGTCCCTTTCAATCAGCCGTAAGGCTTTAGGATTTCAAAGGAAGGAGTATGGATTTCAAAGGATAGCCTGCTTTCTGTACTCCGTTGGTGTCAGGCCGGTGTTTTTTTTGAAGAATGAACTGAAGTTATTGGGACTATCGAAGTGTAGACTGTAGGCAATTTCTTTGGAGCTTAGATCTGTTTGAGCCAGGTAAGATTTAGACAATGTAAGGATGTGATTGTGGATGTGATTCAGGGCCGTAATCCCGGAAATACTTTTCACAACTGAGTTGAGATGATTGGGATGTATGCTTAGTTTCTGGGCGTAATAACTGGTGGAATGTAGGTTAGCAAATGTCTCCAACTTAGCATCGGGATAGAAACTGGTCTGTATAAGTGTTTGGTATCGGGATAGCAACTTAAGGTCGGCGGCCTTTAGACTTGATGCAGCAAGGTCGGCATCTACCTGATGTTCGAAGAGCCGTTTGACGTAAGTCAAAAGAAGATATACCTGTGCTTCAATTATTTGAAATTTGTCAGATCCGTCATTATTGTATTCCTGCCAGATGGTTTCATAGATAGCAAGAATTTTGCCTTGTTGACTGTTTGGGACATTGAAGGGAATGGATTTGTCCATCTTCAGGAAAGGAAAGAAATCCAGTATTTTGGATAATACCTTGGATTGAGTGACAAACTCCTGGCTAAAAATGATGTAGTAACCCTTCCAATTAGGGGCAATATCCCATGAGAGCAACTGAAAAGGTGTATTAAAAAAGAGTGAGCATCCTTGCGGAAAATCAGAAAACTCACCGGTAATCACTTTTCCATCCCCGTCAGCCTTAATGGCAATGGCATAAAACTCATGTCTGAAAGGAGGCATATCATGCCGTACCGACGCCATGTTTTCTTCAAAACTTCGAATGTCGAAATGAGGATGTTTGGGTGGACTTATATTTATTCCTTTACAGTACTCGGTGATCGTTTTGAAGTGATTCATGTGTCGACTTTTGCGAACATCAAATTCTAGTCTAAATCGTTAGGAACTTGAATACTGGTAGTTTCATACCATTGAATTAATTCTTTCCTGACTTGGTCCATTGAGCTGGTAGAAGCCAATAGGTCCCGATAGGTCATTCCTTTCACATCAATCGAATACTGAACAAGTAGCCAGTAATTGTAATAAGTCCGGGGGGCCACGGTTCCATCTTCAAAGAAGATGCCCCATTCCTCAGCATCTTCCGCTTTCGCCAACTCAATTCTTTCGACATTGTTCCTCAACGATAACTGGTTGGGGTTTTTCCTGGCCAGGTATTCCGCATAGCCTTCCCATTTCCATTCCGGATGATCAGCCAGCGGATTTGAATTAAATAATCCAAGTGTGGTGAATTGTAGGCAATGTGCCAATTCGTGAGTCATTAGTTGTTCCAGGTTCCATTTATATCCATTAAGTTCAACGGTATTTTCGTCAAAATTGAAATCTCCACGGAAGGTGGCAATATTGTGAAATCCCCAACCGAATGCTGGCCCTCTCAGTATTTCCATTAGTCCCGGATAGACGGATCCATCGTTGAGACATAGGTTTAATTCCAGTGAGGGATTGTAAAATTCACTTTCCTTTACCAGTTCGTCTATGCGCGTTAATCGATTTTCAAATGCAGGAGGAAGCACTTCGTTATGATGGATGACATAGTTTCCAAACTCGGTTTTATTCGCGTATAGAAAACCGGGATTCAAAATCGTCAGTACAATGGCGAATGCTGAAATAAACCCAAATGAGAGCAATCGGATCGACCAGTTGGTAAAAGATTTTTTCATTGTATCTATTGTTCGACCGATCTCGTATTATTTTCCAATTCCCTGACGAACTTGATAAAGTCTTCTGAAAAGACGTATTCATTTGGTAGTTCTTTAGCCACATCGTTGTAGATGGCCAGGAACTCGACGGGACTGTCATAACTATTAATCATTGATTGCTTTCCGATTTGTTCATTGATGAGAAAGGACATGTAGATCCCGGTCGTATGACCACCGAACTTGAAAAAGCCCTTAATGCTGTTAAAAAAATCCTCTTCCGGCAATTCTTTGCTCAAGTAGTTGTTCACCAGTGAATCCAGCGTCCGTAGTTTGGTCGAAGTGTTCAGGTAATCCTGATTATAAAGATTGATCATAGACTTAGGAAAAAGACCAATTTTTTCTATTGGAGGCTTGTCTTTATCAATAAGGTCGGCCAGGGCTTCCTGGTGAAGTCTATTTAGTTCTTTCATTAGGGGATGATCAAATGCCTTCACCACGTTCCCCCGGTAATTGTGATGAAACTCATGGGCGATAAACTCTATGGATCCCTCGATTCCCAATCCATACATAAGATTCAGGTCTAGAATTATCGAGTTTTCCATTACCCGTCCGTCCGGATCTGAGACTACTACGTAGACGGGGTAGAGTTCTGTAGGAGTATCTCTTGCCGATTTCGGCAGATAGGCTTTCGCAAGAGAATCGGCTTGTATCAACATCTTATTGAAATCAGTTTCCTGGAGGAATTTTTCAATGCCGTCTATGTTGTTCTTGACGCCATAGAAATTTTGTATAAGAGCCAGCTTCATAAAATTTCGATCCAGGGTAATCGGAATACTCATTAGACTGTCTAGTTTCATTGTGTTGGTGATATCAAACACGGTGAAAAGCGACTCTTTGATTAAATCCATTTTAATGGTTGAATCTCCATAGATCAGGTAGTTTTTGTAGCCACGACTGTTGAAGAGTTCTTTCCATTTTACGTCGTCAGGTGTTAGTCCGTTTTGTATGTCCCGGGCGATGGCCAAAGCCGATTGAGCCGAACTTACGTCTATTTGGATTTCGAAAGGTGAATCCTTTTTCTCAAGGTTTTCTTCCACTGGGTTACAGTGGAACAGAATAAGGATAAATAGCAGTGATGGAGATAGTTTATTCATTCGTGATTTTGGGAGTCGATTACAGCTTCGATTTTTGTAATTCGATTTCATTAATAATTCCTGTTCGCATTGGACTGAGATCGCGGAAATATGCAGCTCTCATATCCAATAAGATATACAGCGTGTTAAGATGTTCCTTTAGGCTGTTGTAATAGTATGGCGAGGAAACGTACGAGATAATGTCCTTTCGATTTTCGAGAGGGGAGAAGATAAAGAAATTATTTCTGGCATATTCATGTAAGTCATCGATGTATTGGTCGGAATTGGCAGCAAACTGATTGATCACCCATGTATGATAAATATATTTTTCTATATGAATTCTTGTTGAATCATTAATTATTAAGTGATCGTAATTCTCCTTGATCACTTCAAGTTTGTGTTGTGATTTCGTGACACTTTGAATAATTCGCCAAAAAAGTTTCCCGGATTTATGTAGTTCATATACCTTCAAATAGGCCTCATCATTCCGGGTCTCAAGCAATTCAAGAGCTTCCTTATGGAATTCTATACTCGTCTTTAGTCCCTCATTTGCCTGAGATTTAGGAGTACCCAGTAATCTGGAACCGAAAGTAATGCTATCGATATCCATTACCTTCAGATGGGCCATTAGCTTTTGTTGTAATAGTGCCCTTTCAAATCTTTTCGATCTTTTGTCTTCCAATAAAAAGGCGGCATAAACTGAACTGAAGATCAGGACTGCTTCAATCAATAGTCTTGGAAGTCTTAGTCGTTTGACGGATTCAATTGATTTCAACTTTTTGTTCATCCATGTTGAATGGCTAGGCTAGGGAGCTACTTTATTAAAAGTACAAAAAGTAATTATAGGTCTTTTCTAAAAATGGAAATACCCAACTTATTAAATCTCAATATAGAGTGGGAAATTCTCACCTTCTGTATACTCGAATCCAATCTATTTCCATCACCGAGCTATCTGCGAAATTTCCAGAATCTGTATCCTCAAAATACCATCCACCGACAGCCGTATTGAGAACGACTTTCTGTTTCGTGCCAAAAAGGTTAATTACGTTATTGTCACCGTTGGCTTCGTACCTCTGAATCAACTGATTGTCAAAAAAGATTTCCAGTGACTCCTCCTCCCAGATCAATTCGTATACGTGGAAATCGGAAGTAAGATCCAGACCCATTTCATGCCTGACCTCCGTGTCTTTGTTTAGATTAATACCAGGAGTTCTACCATAAAATATATTACTGCCAAAAACCTCTTTTTCAGAACCCCTAGCCTCCAGAATGTCTATTTCTCCTTGAGTAGGCCAGGGATCTCCGTAAGACCAGAAAGCCGGCCACATGCCGTGACCAGAAGGCAGTTTTAGTCGTGCCATAATTCTATACATCCTTTCTCCCTCTTCATCGCTAGGTCCAAAAAGCTGCTTCGTTTCAATCCGACCGGATACGTATTCAAAATTCTTAGGAGTCTTATCATGGGGAAGGGTTGGTCCGGATATCGCTTCTCTTTTTGCCATTATTTTCAAAATACCACTATCCAGTTTGAGTTGCTCTCTTCGATAAAGCTGGATCTCATTATTGAAAGCTCCACCGTACCATATGTTCCATGCGGACAGGTCATTAAATTCATCTTCAAAAATGAGTGTCCAGGAACCGGGTTCCGTTGTTGGATTTTCCTGGGAATCCGTCGCTCTTTCCGGGCTACAACCCAGACAAAGGATTACGAAAAAAAGAACGTAAATGCTTAAGTGTTTTGGCCTGGTTTTTGCCTTCATGGATTAGATCCGAAAATTAATCTACCAATGTACAAGAACATCCGCTTTTTACCCCTCATTGTATTAGTTTTTGCTACATCATGCATTAACGATGACAAGCTGAAAGTGATTGATCCGAATATAAGGCCACTCTCCTCCAGTGAAGGCGAGATAGCCAACTCATCGAATAATTTCACTTTCGATCTAATGACAGAAATAGAAAAAGAGTATCCGAATGAAAATTATTTTCTGTCCGCATTTAGTGTAAGTACCGCGCTTTCCATGGTTATGAATGGAGCTTCAGGAACTAGCCAGGCTGACTTTATTGAAGTTTTGGGTTTGGGTACAATGTCACCGAAGGCCATCAATGATTCCTATAAATCGTTAGTAGAATACATCTACGCTCTCGATCCATCGGTTACTCTAAATGTGGCCAATTCCAATTGGTATTCAGACGAGTTTACGATCAATGCAGGCTTTGAAGATACTCTTGCTACCTATTACGACGCGGAAGTATTTGAACGTGACTTTGGTAATCCTTCAACACTCAATGCGTTGAATCGCTGGGTTGAAGACGAAACCAATGGGAAAATCAAGAATATCCTGGATGCAATCAGTCCCAATGACGTGATGTTTTTGATTAATGCCATTTATTTCAAAGCGGAATGGACCAATCAATTTGATAAAAAGGATACGAGGGATTTACCCTTTTCCCTGGCCAGCGGTCAGCAGGTAGATGTGCCAATGATGAATGGTGATATAAGGCATTGGTGGGTTTACGATAGTTCTCTTGAGGCTCAGATCATTGAGATACCCTACGGTAACGAGAACTATGCCTTCACGATAATTATGCCGGATGATGTAGCATCAATTAATGGACTTGTTTCACAAATCAATTCCAGCACATTAAACGAAGTGCTAGCGGATACCACCACCCTGCAGAGAGAGCTCTTTCTACCCAAGTTCAAACTGGAGTTCAAAACCGACTTGTTAACCACCCTTGTCGACATGGGAATGCCGGTGATCGGTTTAGATAATCTTTTTGAAGAAGATCTTCCTTTGGAAATCACAAAAGTGATTCATCAATCGTTTTTGGAAGTAAATGAGGAAGGGTCTGAAGCTGCAGCGGCCACCGTAATTGGTGTAGAGCTTACCTCTTTACCAGCAGTTACCACTATTGATCAACCTTTTGTTTTCCTTATAAGGGAAAGAAACAGTGGAACAATTTTGTTCTCAGGCAAACTCATGGATCCCCGGTAACCTTTAGAGGTATTTGTAATCAACGAGTTTCTCGGAGACTTCCCACAGCTGTTTTCCTACTTCTTCATTATGGGAGAAACTGGTTGAAGTCGCTTTTCCCGCTTTGCCCTTAAATTCTTTGAATCCGGTTGGACCAAAGTAATCGCCACCTTTTGCGTCTCCGGTAGCTGCTAAGGTCGTGGGTTTGGCTCCTTCTTGTGGACTATGGGTGAGGAGAGGAGCGAGGGTGTATTTCAAAAGCGTAAATAGGAATTTAGGCATATGACGACTCAATTCCGTTGTTGCGATGCCGGGGTGGGAGGCTACCGAAATGGTATGATCATGTCCGGCACTTTGTAGTCTTCTTTGAAGTTCGAAGGTAAACATGAGACATGCTAACTTGGACTGCCCATAAGCGTCGGAGGCGGAGTATTTATTCTCAAACTGAAGGTCATCAAAGTTGATATTCCCATTCTTATGAACCAGTGAACTGAGGGTCACAATCCTCGAGTTTGGGGTCTTCAAAATCGTTTCAAGAAGTAGACCAGTTAATAGAAAATGACCCAGGTAATTGGCGCCAAACTGTAGTTCGAACCCATCTTCTGTTACGGTGTAAGGCGGCATCATTACACCGGCATTGTTGATTAGCACATCCAATTTGTTGTATTTGGAGGTATATGTTTCAGCAAAGTTTCTTACGGACTTCAAACTGCTTAAATCAATTTCCATCACCTCTAAATCGGCATCTGGAACCTGCTGCAATATGCGATTCTTTGCGTCATTGGCCTTAGTGATGTTGCGACAGGCCATAATAACCTTTGCTCCAATTTCTGACAATTGAATGGTGTTTTCGTAACCCAACCCTGTGTTTGCCCCCGTGACAATAAATATTCGTCCTTTTTGATCCATTTTCCCTTGTCTTATAGATAAATGTACTTGATTAGACGAGAATTAGGGGTATTGAAAAGCTAAAGTCCTGAGAGAATCCTCATCATCGTCATATAAAATGAAGCTCAATAGTCCGAAATGAAGGTTTCTACTTTCCAAGTTTAAGTATTCTTCTGGCACCCTGAATAACAAGAACAAACACGATTGTACCCACAATCAAATCAGGTTTATTTGAATTCAATACATTCACCAAAACGCCAGCAACAATTACTCCTAAATTGATTATTACGTCGTTAGAGGTGAAAATCATTGTTGCTTTCATGTGAGCTTCGTCCTTACTCTTTGACTTTTGCAATAGATAGAGGCAGACCCCATTCGCAATCAGTGCGAGGGCTGATATTCCGATCATTGTTGTGAAGTTGGGGAGTTCTTCTACGCCGAAAAACCGTCTCAATACCTCAAGAAAACCGACGATTGCAAGTGCAACCTGGAAGTATCCCGCGAGTTTAGCAATTCGTTTTTTACGAGTTAAGGTACCTCCAACGGCAAACAGACTTATACCATAAACAAACGAGTCCGCAAGCATATCCAAGCTGTCGGCTACCAATCCCATTGATTTTGAAATCAACCCGGTAGTGACCTCGATCACGAAAAAAGCAAAGTTGATCAGGAGAACCGTCCAGAGCAGCTTCCTTTGGTTTTTATCCTCTTTAAATTGGGTTTGCTCTGTGGGTTCTGTGAAGAGTTTTTCACCACCCAGATTGAGTTCAATTATCGATTCTTCGATCTCCTTGATTGGCCCGCTGTGAAAAACCGTCAACTGACGATTCGGAATGTCAAAGTCCAGATTCGCAATACCTGTAATGCCGTCAAGATTTGCCCGAATAAGGGTTTCTTCGGAAGGACAATCCATTTTTGATAGTTTGAAAACTGATCTTTCCATCTGCAGTATTTCTTATCAGTTGGAGGTTAGCGGATTTTCATTTTCCGCTTTTTAAACATTGAACTGAGTTAAATGGTGATTCAAGTGATACTTGATCAATCCCATCCAACCTTGTTTATCAAGGTCACCAAAATAGGGGTGCGTGTAGAAAGTATAGCTATCATCGAGTTGACAGAATTTTGAAATGTGTTCTTTCAAGATCTTTTTGTCAGTTTCGAAATCAGTGGGTGCTGTTCCCTCTCCTTCAATCTGACCAAAACCTTTGGGTGATGGAACGGACTCTCCGGACTTGACCATAGATAGAATTTTATTCGGATCTACTTTTCCATATTCCTTGGCTTTCTTAGTGCCAAAAGCCATTCTGAATTGATCGGTACAATGCGGAATAACCTGACTCACATTCATCTTACCAAATTGAGGTTTATGATCAACGGTAAGACGATCAATCCGTTTGAAGAATGCTATTTTTTCTTCCTCTGTCATAGTTTTGATTGTAAGACCCTGGGTACCTCATTTTCTTAGCAGTTTACCGCAACCTGAATAGATAACCTTCCGGACCTACAAGCGATTGACTAGCTTCCAGATAGTACTCCCATTTCGAAGAAGCATACCGCTTGAGTTCATCTATTTCTTCCATTTGCCATTCGAGCTCAACTGCCTTCTCATCTGCATAGTCCATCATGCCCCTTCTTTCATCCACCAGACCAATGAAACCAGTGGCGGACGTTTGGAATATCTTGGTCCAACCCTGGTCAGCAACCATTTGGAATCCGAGTGTCTGTTCATAGAAGTTTTGAACACTAAGTAAATCCTGGTGATACGTCCAGGTGATTGAACCGTAAAACGAAAGTGAGTCAATAGCAGTTACCTGATCAGGTGCATCTTGCAGTACCGCCATGAAAGGTTCATTTTCCGGGTGTTGCTTAAACTGCTCAAACTCCAGTAGGTAGCCTCCGGGATCGATGGCGACAAAACCATCGTGAGGACCCCCTGTCCTCGGTTTATAGGTATATTTTATTGGGATCTCTTGTTGATTCAGGTGGTTATACCATTCTGGTAATTGGTCCGTCAACAAAGCAATTGCTGTTGATTTGGGTTGACCTGAAGGATGTTGATCGTTGCTGGAGTGCAGCTGTAACCAGGAATCATTACCAATGACAAAAGTCGAATCATTTACCGTTTTCAAACCGAGTACCTGGCCATAGAAATCAAGAGCGAGAGAAATCTCATCATAGTACAAATGAGTGACCTGACCTTGAACACCGAAACTGGCCAACGTTTTGAATTCAGTTTGCTTCATCAGTAATTGGTTGATTCCATTAGTGCTATATCCTAAAAGTCTCCCCATTCTTCTGGCGAGTATATATTGATTAGCGAGGTCTGAACCATCAGCATTTGCAATGTCTTCCTTTAATTGAAGGTATTGATTCAGTTTATGTCCTTTGTAGATGATGACTACTTCTTCATTGTCCGCCACCGCATCACCAAAAAGTAAGGTCTGGGGAAATTCAGTCTCTCTATAAAGCAGGACATCATACTCTGTGGCAACCTCCTCCATCGAATCCCAATAACTGTCGACCTTTTCTCCGGTCATTGGAAAGCTAAAGGCTACAGGCTTGGCATCGGCAGCCACCATTTCACAAAAAACCTCAAAGGCAACTATTGATTTCTCCGTGCGAGGCATGCAACCAAAGAGTATGATTAAAAGCCCCAATAGTAGTGTGTGTCGCATGCACTAAATATAAGGGATGAAATAATATCGTGAACTACTTACATCATCTCGATTGCCACAATTCCAATTTGTGGAACGTTAATTTCAATTGTTTGACAGTGACTCGCCAACATCCGGTTTTACCTGTCCTACCTCGATGATGTAGCCATCAGGATCTTTGACATAGGCACGCCATTCGGCTCCCATGTCTTGAGGTATGGTTAAGAATTCTGCTCCCTTCTCTTTCCAGTCCTTATAGCACGCTAGTATATCTGCCACACGGATGTTGAGAAAGCTTCGGAAAGTACGTGATTCCGGGGTAGGGGCTTCCAGGTAATAGTCTGGTTTATCTACTGTCGGACCACCTCCTTCGTTTAAAATCAGCCATGTGTTAGCCAGCTTGACGAAGGAGGGATGACCCTCATGTAGCACCTTGCCTCCGAATATCTTTGCATAGTAATTGGCAGAAGCAATTGCATCTTTCACAGTGAGGAACTGGGTTACGACAAAGCCTTCCTTAGGCATTGGAAATTCTGATAAGTCCATGGTTCTATTGGTTCAGGGTATTTACTTTTTACAGATTATTAAACTTACTCCTTCAATGATTAAATCGTTCTTTACTAACCGGAGATAGGAGCAAGAATGCTGAGCTAATAACATATACTGAAATCTCGGTTAGGTATGGAGCTACACCCCAATTGTCAGGACTAAAATCCAGGGTTTCGATCGTGCATAGCAGGGCGCCATTTGAAAATAGCAAGACAGAAACCCAGGGAAGATGTTTCCACTTTTTCAGATAACCAATCGAGAAAATCAGTCCAAAAAGGGTTAGGAATAGCCAATGTAAAAATTGCAGCGCAGGAGGATAACCATTCTGAAGAGGAATGAATGGGACGATTCCAGTAAAATATTCAAAGAAACCGGCGAGACCCCATACCAAAAGAACGAGGGCAATAGCGAACAGAAAAATTAAATATCCTTGTTGAATGACTTTCATTTTGTTTGTCTCATCAGTATCCTTTCGTGTAATCGAATTTAAGAAGTCAACATAAGATTTGTTTACAGATTCTCCGAAATGATGACATAGATTCATGTCCGATGAATGATCAAAATCGCCAAAATAGGTTGGATTACCTAATTAATCATTTATCATCTGGGATTGCTGAATCATCTACCCGCTTTTCAAATCTTATTTTTCTAACTCCAAAGTCGGTGTCCCATTGTTCAATTTCCTTGAAGCCAAGCTTCTGATACAGTTCAGTCGCGGGAGCATTTTTTACGCCTGTTTCGACGATATAAAGTTTATGATCAAATTGACGGAATGTGAATTGCATTAGTTTTTTGGCTATTCCGCGTCTAAAGAATTTCGGTTTTACCACCAGGCTATTAATGTCGATGTAGTTATCTGTTCGTTCAATTTCTATAACTCCAGCTAACTCATTCTTTTCAAAGTATCCAAAAAAGTCATTGGTGCTGTTGAGGTAGCTTTCAATCGGTCTTTTAAGTGGTGGAAAATCAATTGCATTTAACCATTCAGCTTCGACAGCATATGATAATTGGAAAACAACATATATCTGCCTTGCTATTTCTATATCACCATTTTGAAGTTTTTGTATCATAGATTTCTGTTTACAGAATCAATGGAACGTTGTGCCTTGAAATTGCTACTTGCGGTCTTTAGTGAGTTATTTATCCATGAATTCGGATACAATTGAATTAAGCAGTTCAAAATCCTCTTTCACGTTCAAGTTCTCATCAATTCTTTCATCCCCCATACGTTGAATTTTGTATTCCGGTAGTTCTTCCTGGAACATGAGGTATACGAATGTATCTACCAACCTTTCTTTCAAACCGTGGGAAACCTGATACTTCTGAACTATGGAATATTCCATTCCCATATGCGTGATTTCATGAATTATCGTGTAGGCAGGATTCTCATATTTCATAAATCCACCAGTACTATTGGTTAGTAAGGTTATTATGCCTTCATCAGGGTCGTAACTTCCTCCTGTACCGTATAGTGTAAAAACAACCTGGTATTTCTCGAAAGTCTTAAATTCCCAATCCCACTTACTTTTTTCAATTTTTATTTGATCAAGAATACGGTTAATGAGCTCAACTTGATTCTCTACTTTTTGCTTTGCTTTTTCGTAGTTTTTGGGATCGAATATGTTGTTTTCGAGGAAAGTTACGACTGTTTTCATATCCTCGTTTCCAAAATCCCCTCTTCTCGATTTTGCGACTAAGGAATTTATTATTGGATGCGTCGGCAGATTGATGACATACCCTTGTCTTTCAAAAAAAGCAATGTCATTTATAGTCCTCCAAATCGAGGTTGCCTCTTGTTGAATACTTGGATCAACGATTTCAATTTGGGATTCCTGTGTTTGTGATAAACAACGGAAGCTAAATGTCAATAGAGCAACCAGTATTAATAGGAAGATTCTCATTCCAAGATTATCTCTTTTTCCAGGTATACGTACTGAGGTCCAGCAACCATGTACCCTTAAGAAGAATATCGGAATACATTTCTTCGACCTCTCCACCAAATAGAATTACTTGATTCTGGTCTTCCAGCAGTACCATAGAGTGTAGACATACAGGTGGAGGGGTATTAGTTGTGGACAGTTCTTGCCATTTGGAATTGTCAAGATCAAATCTCAATAGCTCGTTGGTTTGTTTGCCCGCGAAAGCCTCTGTGAGTTTTCCACCCCCAAATAGAAGGATGTCATTACTCCTGGGATCAAAGACCATGTTAGGGTAAGCGTAGATGAAATCCGGACCGCCCTCAGTTTCAATTTCGGTCCAGGTATTTGCTTCAAAACTGTAAGCCCACAAAGAGGAGTCATCAAGAGCTTCGATGAGTCTGCCTCCCCAAAGCAGGCTATTAGCCCCGTCGGAATCATATACCATCGTACCGTACATCCGGGAAGGAGGGCTCTCAATGGGCTCCATTTTCTCCCAGCTATTAGTGTTGTAATCGTAGGCCCATGTATCGTTTAAAATAGGATCCTTGATATTGGTGCAACCAAAACCACCAAATAAGATCATCCGATCCGAAGCTTCGTCGTACACCATACTTTGTCCACACCGGGGACTAGGAGCCAGGAGAGGTCTCATGTTTTTCCAAAGGTTTTCGGCAAGATTATATGCCCATGTTTCACCAATCGAGTTGAAAACAATGACTCGCTCGGATTCTATATCGTAGGCTGGGGAATGAGCATTAACGACAGAGTCCGAAATAGCATCATAGTTGCCAAGTTCGATCCAGGTCTGGTCATTGGGGTCATATTGCCAAACCTCCGAACGATCAGGACCCCATCCATGCCTGGAGTTTCCTCCAAAAAGCAGGACTTTTTTCGCTTGCTCGTGATAGACCAGATTATGATAGATCATGGGTGCGGGTTCGCCCTCTCTTTGCTGGGCCGAAATGGAAGGAACCAGGCAGCAGACCAAGAATTTGACTGCAATAAGAGAATTAGCTTTCATATAAGGTGGATTTAGTCCTGAAACAGGTGAAAAACCATGAAATCTAAAGCTTCCATCAGGATGTTCCGAGTTGATGGTGTGTCTTGTAAGGCATCAAAGCCATGAATACCTTGTGGATAATTAATAAAGGTTAAGGGAAGATTTGCGGAATGCGCATTTTCAATGAATTCACCGGTGGTTTCCTTAATACCTTTGAATTCGTCTTTGCCGGCCTGTACAAGATAAATGGGTTTTAAATTACTCCATTCCGACATATTAGGTAACTGGGCAAAAGAAATACCATATTGTGTAGCCACTTTCATCGCTTCTTCCACGTAGGCGGATTTATCCGTAAGTAGGTAGGGATACAAGAAAATACCGCATTTTACCCCATCATTGTCCGGATTCAGTAATGTGTTCATTGCTACTGATGAGTTAATTGAGACTGAGAACAGTCCGATTCTTTCGGGATCAACAAGTAATTCGGAAGATTGAGATTTTATATAATGTTGTACTGCGACTAAGTCCTTTTCAGGTGAAGTTGTCTCATACACAATTGCTGCCATATTCTCGGTTGTGAAAAGACGGCACCACGAGGTATACCATTGCCATTTCATAAAAGACTGGCCGATGAGCTTTTTCTGTGAAGCCTCATCGTAACCAAAAACTATCAGAACTGTGGGTAAAAGTGAGCCAAAGTCAAAATCAGCAGGATAGTAGATGTCCAATACCAAGGATGAGTCTGCTAGCTTCACATAAGAAATTTCTCTTTTAACCTGCGCTTTATCCATTCCGACCTTTTCATATACTACTTTAGGTTCATCAGGTTCCTGAGCATAGCTTAGAATACAGGTGAAAATTAGCATTACACGGAGAATAATTTTCATGTTTTCTTCTGGTATAGAATCATACGTGTTCGCGAGTACAGTATGAAAAGAAAAATGGGTTAAGAACCAACTTCTCTTCGCCACCAAGCCACGTTATATTCTAAATTTATTACTTATAGCGGACTTTCCAATGGCTATGGAGTAATCATTAATTGCATAGCCCTGATTCAGGTTTACTCTAATTCCCCTTTCTCTTTCAGAAATTCAAAGATCTTCTTATCCACCTCTGCAATCAGGTCTACATCCTTGGAGTTTAACCACCTGATTTCCTCTATTTCGCTACTTGGTTTTGGAATCCCTTCATATTGGGCTTTGTAACAAGTCATTTTTACCAGTATTCCTTCCCTCTGACCATCGGATTGAGCTTTGAAGGTTCCCACATACTCAATGGTACTGCTCTCAATATCAACATCGAGTTCCTCTTTTATCTCCCTGATCAGTGTTTGTTCGTCACTTTCTCCCAACTCTCTTTTTCCACCGGGGATATAATACTTTGTTTTTCCTTTGGACTTGGTACTCAAGACCTGTCCGTCTTTGGTTTGGATAAAAGCGATTTTGTCAATTTCATTCATTTCTCAATGGTATCGTCTGCAGTTGTTCATTTCATCATTCGAATAAGAATCTCATACCATTTGTAAACCCTGCTCCGAAGATGGTTCGGTGAGTTTCATTCTTTAGTACCTCATCTTTAATGAACAGCCCTTCGTGTTGTTTAGCCTTAAGCCTTGAGGCAAACTTGGTTTGCAGGTCATCAATTCTACCTTCAAGTTCGCCGGAACCCATGTATACCCGTGTCGGAGTCAATTTCGTTGAAAACAGATCGGCTTCCTGTATCATGAATTCATTTTTGTACCAAAGAGATGGGCTAAGTATTAGATAATTATTGAAGAGGTGGGATTCTTTCAATAGGACATAACTTGCGAATAAGCCACCGTATGAATGCCCGTATATAGATCTACTGTCCGGATTTACTCGATATTCTTTTTCTATTAGAGGGAATAGCTCTTCTTCAATGAATTTGCAGAACGCCGGAGCCCCACCGGTAGGGTCATTTTTTTTACCCATCTCCAATTTGGAATCTTCAACTGGTGTTAGATCTCTGCTTCTCAACTCATAGAACGATTTATAGTCAGTTCCGTAAGCAATTCCCACAACAATCATTGGTGGGATGAGCTTGTCTTTAATTAATCGTTGAACGATATAGCCAACTCCACCGAAATTAGTTTCCGCATCTGTGACATATAAAACGGGATATTCGTCCGTGTTCTGATGATAATCCCGGGGAAGTTGAATCTTTATTTTGTAGATCTGACCATTAATTTTCGAATTGATTTCCTTCAATTCAGTGCCAGGCAGAACCACCTGCGAGTAGTTCGACAAATAATCAATTTCATTGACCTTACTCTTAAGTGCATTGATTTCTTCACGTAGATTAATGTTTTCCTGTTGAAGAGCGGAGTGTTTTGATTTCGGGACCCCACACGAAAGACCAAGGGAAATGACTAATATGAAATAGATAATTCTCTTCATACCGTTTACTGTGTTTGATTACGTCTGGGAAAGAATATTTGTTGTGCAAAGGAGGGAAGAGAGAATAGATAAGAGATATTAGTTGTCCTTCTTATGATTACTTTACCTACTGGTTTAAACTAACGATGTTGCCATGACCGGGGTCAATTTCACCCCTCAATACTTTGGAGTACAACTGCTCTAACTCTTGTGCCCCGACATATCTTCTGATTGATATTTTTGATTGGATATCGTTTATAAAGTGATGCCAGGCAATACCCAGTTTTTCTTGAAATTTTGCAGGACCCCACTCTTTTAGAAGTTTTTCCGAATGCTCAGGAGCAAAGAAGAACTCTGCCTTTTTAGGTAGTTGCGAATCTCCTACCATATTTTCCCAATCCGCAAAACCGACATGACAATTGTATACCAGATTATCAGTAAACAAGTTTTGTAACTGGTATTGTAATTGGTGATTACCAGAAAAATCTACGACGATTGTTTTCAGACCAGAATTTAGATGAGCTATATCGTTGTAACTTTTTACCTGATCATACCAGCCCAGGTTCTGTACAAATTCTTGATTTTTGCTGGAGGTAAGACCTATCATGCTCAAGTTCAATTCCCTCTTTTCCTTGTTGTATGCAATTTGAGAGGCCAAAGCCTGGGCTGTTTTACTGGAGGCACTGATCACTAATATTTGATCGGCCTGGAAGAAGTCCTTTGCTACCAGATAGTTGTCAATAAGAAAGGAAGTACCAAAAAGAGGTCGAAAGATGGAAACCAATTCTTCGTTGTCCGGAGTGAAGGCAGGATCCTGAGCGACATTGACATAATAATTGTAGATGGGAGGGAGTTCTTGTCGGTGTATTGTACTGTCCACAAACCCTTTGGAGCTAACCTTGTCCACTGTCATCAGAAGGTGTGTGCTCATTGGGTAGTAGCCATAGAATTTCTGACCCACCTGTATTTCAGGGTGATTGGTTACAATTACTTCCGCCACACCCCATGCTGGTATTATTCCATGGTCAATACCGGTTGGAAAGAACTTCCAGTAGTGTAATTGTTCACCTAAGACGCCGTAGGAAATGTTATTGGAGGTGAATGCAAATTTGTCAATTTCCAAAAGGACCTGGTTCGACGATAGTTCTTCCGGGTGAGCTTTTTCAACAAACCTGGTCCGTTGTAGGTCGTCCATTTTCACTGCAAAGTCTAAGGCATTAATCATTGTTATATAGTTGAAGTTCTAATGCTGGTCGGTTTTGGAATCCCTTCATATTGGGCTTTGTAACAGGTCATTTTTACCAGTGTTCCTTTCTTCTGACCATCGGATTGAGCCTTAAAAGTCCCCACGTACTCAATGATACTGCTTTCAATATCAACGTCGAGTTCCTCTTTCATCTCCTCGATAAGTGGTTGTTCGTCACTTTCTCCCAACTCTCTTTTTTTACCCGGGATACAGTACTTTGTTTTTCCTTTGGACTTGGTACTCAAGACCTGTCCGTCTTTGGTTTGGATAAAAGCGATTTTGTCAATTTCATTCATTGCCTCTTGGCGTATTCATGGGTTAATGGGCATGATCCCTTTCTAAGTGTTGTCTTAAGAGATCTTTGCCATAGTCGTTTCCGTTTGGTGTTCTTACTACCGTGTGAATATGATTCTTTGTTGGTTGGTCAATATCAGAGGGTACACCCACTGGGTTTTGGTGATCGAATTCAATGAGCACTACAGGAGAATGAATTCGGTAGTAGAACACACCACTTTCTGATTTTTCACCGACCCAGGCGAACCAAGTCTCATCTATTCTTTCCTCAACTTCCTCCATTTTGATTTGGGCGTACTCTTCCCTCATATTGTTGATATAAAGTCCAACTAAATTCAAAAGTTGTTCTTTTTGCGATGAATCTAACTGAACAATTGGTAACCCTTCGTAGTCTATGGTATGATTGTCCTTAAATGCTTCACTTAGATTGTTATTGCCTTGCTTTTCGGTACTAATGGTGGCCAGTTTTTGATGCTTTTCTGACAAAGACTTTATGAAAGCCAGTCCTAGGTTCTGCTCGTCCTGAAACAAAGTATTTCCTTTGTATTTTCCGGTTGTGGTAATCACAGGTTCCGCTCCCATGAAAGTTGGTGTCATCACCACTTGATCACCTAGAATAAAGTAATTGATTACCAAATGATGTCCATCGAGTTGCCAACCCCACGGTTCTTCGATGGACGGTTCTCCCATAATGGTTAGAAAATACAATTCTTCACTGAAGTCGGTATTTCCATCCATGATTTCACTCAGTGTATGGTCTGTCTTCATAATGCCTCTGCTTAATTCCATTCCTTTGATACTTAAAGAGTTTTGAAGCAATTGAAAGGCCGCTTCCTGCTGACTGTTTGACATTTCCTTAAGACTAATTCCTTGTCTTTTGTATATCCCATTGTCTACATTGCTCCATCTTCTCCATTCCTCATCATTGATATCGAAACGTACTCGATCCAATTGTGAATCATTCAAGGAGGCCAGGAAGTTATCAGCTGATTGTTTTATTGATACGGTGGAAACACCGGTAGATTTTATAGGGAATAGATCGAATTCTCGTCCTTTACTTGTTTCAATTCCCCGGTACGCTTGACTTAAATGTTCGGATTCCAAATTGGCAAAATATTTTGTTCCAAGCCATTTGAAAATCATTGGTTTATTGATCCAGGCCAATAGAAGCAGAATAAATAGGATCCCAGTTAAACGTATTGCAATTTTTGCTTTTTTCGGTTTCATTTTTAAGATTTCTAGTGGCCTCGCTTCTTCTAATCAAGTTACTCACATGGTCATAGCGAATGGAGATATGTATACTTTATTTATTCACCACTCTATACCTGAACCAATCAATGTCAACAAATCCTGATTCGCTCTCTGTGTTGTAGTTGTATACTCCCACCATGTCACCCCGGAAATTATTGGCGCTTAATCGATACTCGCCTTCAATAGTTTGAAATCGCTTTCCATCAAAGCTATACCTCCAGCGCGCAATACCATCAAATCCGGTGGTTGTTTGCAGCACCAGCACTTCTTGATCGTTACCCAGTTGATCCAGTTTTTTGATTTTTCCATTCAGATCGAAGTAAAGTGTTTTCTTATTACCTTTCATCAGTACACCGGTAGCTCCGTAGTCCTCCCCACCGGTGAAATGAGCCAGTCCTGCGAATTGGCCATTGACCATGCCATTAATGTTTATTTTAATAGTCACTGTTGCGGTATCACTCTTAAAATGGCGTTGATTGATGGTGTTCCCTGCTTTATAAAAGGCTTCTTTCTTATCTGTTTTTAAGGCCTTCAGTCTTAGAAAGCCCGGCGCCTCCGTCAATGACCACTTATCGTTGTTCGGTTGATGGTTCCACTGCCAGACTTTATTTAGTTCCTTGCTATCAAACTCGTCGCTGATAAATGGAAAAACGGCGTCATGGCCCTCGATCGGTTTCTCCATTTGCCATTTAAAGTATCCTTTATTCTTTTCAACATCCGCTCCAAATACCGGCCAGTCATCGATCCAGGTGACAGGTACCAAATGAGGACAACGATAGCCGTCTTGGTTAAGTCGATTGAACTGTCCGATCCAAAACCAGCGATCATCAGGTGTGTTTACCAATCCTCCTTGCCCTGGAAATTCTTGATTTATTCCCTCGCATCCGTCTTCCCCGATCTTGTAGATTTCATACTTGCCGGGATCCCCAGGTTTTCCGGGGGTGCCATCATCTTTGGTTCCGTATATGTTTTTAGAACGCATGACGTACGTTCCACAGCCCTGTCCATCTGGTAAAAACTCAATATGGATCAGGTAATAATAACCGTTCCGTTTATAGATCTTGTTTCCTTCATTAGACTGAAAGGGTGAAAACAACGTGCCACCATTCGGGTATTCGTATTGCCTTTCTTCCTCGCTCATATGAGCAAAATCGGCATCGAGCAATTGCTTTCCATCTGGTGTCATTTCAAAAAGATACCCGAACCAATAGTCGCTTACTTTGCTGGATGCTAAATAGGCTTTACCGTCGTCATCCCAAAATGGGCAGGGGTCTGTCCAGCCTCTTGTTCGAAGCTCATTGCCATTTTTATCCTTTATGGCGTGTACATCCCATTCCTCCGATGGGTGGTTGGCTGTGGCCATGAAAAAACCGTCGGTGTAGAAGTTTACAAATACCCAGAATTTACCATCGTGATATCGCAGGGATGGAGCAAAAACGCCTTCTCCATAACGCTCCATGGTTTCCCATGAAAAATCAGGATGAACTTTGGTTAGGTCGGTGAAAACACTTCCAGAATACTGCCAGTTAACCAGGTCTTTTGAATGCAATATGGTAACGCCCGGGGAAGACTCAAATGTGGAGGCTACCATATAGTAGTCTTCCCCAACTCGAATCGGATCCGGATCGCTGTAGTCTGCAGATATGATGGGATTTCTGAATGTGCCGTCTCCCTGGTCACCCCATTTACCCGTTTGTTGGGCGACGGTATAGTGGAAGTATGAGCATAGTGATATGGCAAGTAGTAAATGGATTTTGATTCTCATGGTATTATCCTAACCTCAGCTAAAATTAGCAGGCCTGTCGGTCACATAAAAACTTTGAAATGTCTAATTACCATTGTGGAACAGGCACTACTTGTTCTTGATTTTGGATATTGTCTTACCCGTTGTTTTTGAGGGACTATCCATATCATTTATGGCGAAGTCAATGGATTCTTGAACTAGTTCCCTGACTGTAGGATTGTTGAAGTCATGTTGCTGTTTGATCTCTATATGCCTGATTAATTTACCGGTTCCTTTCAACAAGCCATTTGGATCCTGAAGTAGTGTTCCTTTGTTGAAGCCAAGATTTATGTGTTCAGAATAGACTGGGATATGACAAAAAGCATCTGCGAGTTTTTCCGAAATTGAAAAAACCGCAGTTAAAGCATGTGTGTGATACAAGAGCTCATTGCTGTCAGGATAGCATTCTAAAATGAACTGTCGCAAGTCACTAAACAGGTTAATTACTTTCTGATCTTTAAATTCCAACAGATATTGGAAGTCAGGATGAATCGGTCTTGTTTTTGGCATTGTCTACTTTTCTTAGATGACCTTCTATCTCTTAAAATACACAATCCATACTGTATCCGGAATAGGTGTTTTTGATATTATTGTCTCACTTTCAATAATGGCTTCCCAAGCACCAAATCAAGTTTTAAATAAAGTGAGACAAGAAGCGGCTGTTCCGATTATCAAAACAGTCATCACCATTGGTCGTTGGTGAGATACATATAGTGCGATCCCAGGACATTATTGATAGCCTCTTCCACCCATTTAGCACCCTTACGGTTCATCTTTCGCAGGGAACCATCCTTTTTGTAAAAGAATGTTGTACGAAATTTCAGACCTATGGCTTCCAAGTTATTGATGGTTAACCGTAATCTGTATTTACTTTCTTTAAACTCCAGTATCAATGAATAGTGTATCTCAGGACGACGGGATTTTCCGGGAATTATGGCATCAATTCTTAAATACTCTCCGTCTACATTGCCTTTTAACACATCATTTGGATCCCCATATGTATCATAGATCCATTTAAGAGTTTCTTTATAAAGTGATTGATTGTTTTTCAGCTCTACCACCTCTTCCAAATAGCCCTCTGGGGCCAGTTTAAATACTGGTTGCCCAAAGGTCTTTGTACCGATCAGAAAGAAAATAGCAACAAACAGAAGTCTCATCTATTGATAGAAAAATAGTCAATTTAGAATCCGGAATGAACAAATTAATATCCTAATTAACACACATTTCATCGATTAATCCATTCGTAAGCATAGTTTGCAACATCCTCCCATCCCGGAGCACCACAGATGAAATGATCTTTTCCCTCAAAGTACCTGGAATCAACAATACTATTTTTGTCCTTATACTTTCTAACATTTTTTCTTACCAGTCCGTTTGGGACAATTACATCCTTTAATCCACCTAAAAATAATAATGGAACATGGGGCTTCTTAGTACTTACATTTGCCACCTTCCTCAACGAAGATCGATGTGTTCTCCTGCTTTCAGGGACTGCATATCTTTCAAATTCTTTGTCTGACATTTCTCTAGTCATCGTGTTGGCGATAGCAAAATGAAACCATTTCTTGTAAGTCTCTTCTTTGGGATTGAAAATGGTTTGCCCTTTAAAAACGTTTAGCACTTTATTATTTGCTTTCCAAAAACCTGGCTTAAGTGAAATAATACCTTTTGGAGGAGCAGTGCTGATTAGTATTGCAGCCTCAGCTCTTCCGGATTCCACCAGCTTTTGAGCAGTTAATCCACCAAAGGAATGCCCAATGAGAATCGGTCTTTCCGGAAGTTTGTCGATAAACTTCTCAAGGTTAGTGATCCAGTCTTCTAGAGTGATGTCTTCCAATCCTGCCGGTGGATTGGCCCTAAGATGAGCGGGATTTCCTTCATGCCCAGGATTGGATGGCGTATAACAGGTGTATCCTTTAGCCTCGAAAAAATCCTTCCAATCCTTCCAGCTTTGGTTGTTTAGAAATAAACCATGTATAAAGACAATAGTCTTTGATTTGATGTTCTTTTGCATAATTTCTTGATTTGATATTTGTGAGAAAGCACCGGTGGAAAAGGCCAATGCCAGCGCTAGTAATAGTTTATTCAGCTTCATTTATTTAACCGATCTAATTCGATTCAAAGCTGAGAAAAGGAAAGGTGGATTTCTTTAACCTAAGTTAAAATCGCTATTTATTTGCCAGCCTTTTACGGATTCGACTAAGCGATGGCCCTTGAATACCAAGGTAAGACGAGATATGATAAAGGGGTACATCTTGAGAAAGCTCCGGGTGTGCCTCAATCAGCTCCACATACCTTTCTTCGGGAGATTTTAACAAAAAACTTTCGACACGGTCTGTAACTACAGTGGCTGCCGTTTCTGCAGCCAGTCGTCCAAAACACTCCCATTCATGTGATTGATTGTATAGCTTTCGAAGGTCGAAAATATTGATACATACTATGTGAGCATCAGTCAACGCTTCAGTGTAATATTCACAGGGAATTTGGTTGACAAAGCTTTTATAGGCACAGACAAACCCACTTTTGGAATAAAAAAAGATGTTTTGGTCTTCACCACTTTTATAATTGATGATATAGGACCTGAAAGTCCCTTCTACGATAAATCCCAGTTCCTTACAGACATTTTTGTAGTTGTTAAAGAGCTCGCCTTTCTTGAAAGACTTTTCATGCCAATATGCTCTTGATAGGTCAAAAGCTTCAGAAGACATTCCTGAGAATTGGTTAAATACAGGTTTGAGAAGATCAAGGCTATTCATATGGTGATGCTCGATTTTGCTTTTAAGCTGCCGATTTTACAGGTAAGCGGCTATTGTTTTACTTATTTGCTACTCTGACTTTTCATCCTTGTTTTATCGTAAGCCAAATTTCTCCGGTGAAGACTCTATTCTCTAGGGAACGCTTACATCCATTTCCCCAACCTTCGTTTTAGAAAATTGAATTTGGGAAAAATCATTATTGTAGAACTCGTAGTGTGATGTCCATATTACTCAGGCTACATCCTAGAGAGTTATTCGCCTTTAAAAGCTCTTTCAAAATCCTCAATGATCATTTTGCTCATAGTCATCATGGCCGCCATAACCCTTTGCGTTTGTTCAGGCGTTCCTGTTTTCATCATTTCGATAAACCTGTTTGGAACAATTTGCCATGAAACGCCAAACTTGTCTTTGCACCAACTACATCTACCTTCACTTCCTCCATCGGAGATTAACCGATTCCATAACCGGTCAACTTCTTCCTGGTTGTCACACAATACATAGAAGGAGACTGCTTCATTAAACTTATATTGAGGTCCACCATTGAGGGCGATGAAGTTTGTTCCATCCAGTACGAATTCGACTATTACTCCACCATCTGAAGTGATTTCAGAGTTGTCAAATATTGAGCAATAGAATTCAGCTGCTTCTTTCGCTTGTTCGTCTAACCACAGGTATGGTGTAATTTTTTGAAACTTCATATCATACAGATTAATCTATCATTTTTCCGCAGTTCTGCTCTTGTATCGATTGTATTGCTATGGTAGTTGCCAGATCATTTCATGATTTGTTATTTCGGTGAAATTGACTCCAATGGCCGTGAAATCTCTTCCCATTTCTTTCATTTCCTCCATGTCTGACATTTGATTTGCAGTCTCCCTGGACGTCCATATACTGACATTGGTAAGTGATTTTTTCTCTTTATCCATCGCTACAAAGTAGTTTATGTTGCCATCAAGCTTTTTTACTGCGGGCATTATTTTGTCTTTGAAAACGGTATTAAGTTTTTCTTCTACCGTTTTTTCTTTTTCGGGAGGATAGTAGCCTATCGATATTCGGACCACCGCATTATCAGGTATATTATTCATCTTATTCTCTTTTGTACAGTTTGAGAAAATAGTAACTATCAAAAGTGTAATGATAAGGTGTTTTGTAACTTTCATTTTCTGTCTTTTGGAGTTAATGATGGTCACGTAATTGGCTACGATTTTAACCGTATGTTGTAAGGGAACACTTTTTAAATACCTCCACCTCTAGCCAAAATAGTGTGAGTACTATCGTCTGAAACCACTATAAACTGATGTACCACCTTGTGATTGAGTAACTACAGGTATGGGTTTTTTTTCATCTTAATCACTTTATACCCATTTTGCTTTAATGAACTCAATAGTTCCTCGTCTGGAGCTTGTTTGAAAATGATGGAACAAACTATTTGATAAGGAATGATCCCCAGTTTACTTAGGAAGTTCTTTAAACTAATTCTTGATTTTACCTTTCTAAGTATCTTTCTATTGCTAATAGGCTGAGATAAATCCAATGCAGTCGTATAATGGTCATTAAGTCCTTTGAAAGCGATGTATGGTAAATTGACACCCATTGCTATTTTTTCAATTTCCCGCTCCGATGTTTTGTACACGTAATTCCCGGATTCCTCAAAAGAGTAGTGATTCCTCCAGATTTTATCGATTAAGGTAGTTGAGAATCTATCTAGTATGTTTTTAATGAAGATTATTACCGGCATTTGGATTCCGATATCATTTGGTTCTATTAAAATGATTCCTTTTTTAGAAACACGCAGCATTTCGTAAACTGCTATGTATGGTCTTGGAAAATGATGATAGGCTTCTTTGCATAGAACATAATCAAAAGCACTATCATCGAAACTGATGTCTTCGGCGTTTTCCTTACTGTATTTATCAATAAACTTTTCATCTTTTGCTTTTTTTAATATCGCATCAGATATATCACTTGCCGTTACATCCATGCCGTTTTTTGACAACCAATTGGCATCAACTCCCATACCATCTCCAACCGTCAACCACTTATCATTAATTTTTAAAAACGGTTTCAAGAGACTGTACATTCGATCATGTCTCCAGTAATTGATTGAATTTTGATTTTTTAAGCGGACTAAACTGGCATTGTCAATGATGTGTTTTTCATGAGCTTCGTAACTGTCTTTCTCAAAGGTTTTATCCACTTTCTTTCTTGTTTAATCAAACATAATGAATGATTGTTATGTGCAGGGATCTAATTTAATTTGATGACCTTTATTTATTCTTCAAACAACTAGATTCAATACTTACTCCTAGGTTTTTGGAATATCCAAGACGGTGATAAAGCGGATAATTGATAACGCGAGTCCTAATATTCTTGTGTGAGGCCCTGATATAGATAGTTTTTGGGCTTTTCCCCGGCTTTGAGCTTCTCAATCGCCAAATCGATAGAATGATGCCTCATCCAATCTTCGCTTTCAGGTATCATTTTTTTGGCTGATTCAGCGAAGGATAATGCCTCAGTGAATTTTTCCTCCTGGGCTAATGCCCGGGCCATACCCAAATGCGTCAGCCAATAATTGGGATGTTTTTCATGATTAAGTTTCAGAATACGTACAGCCTCTTCCAGTTTGTTCTGTTCAATTAATTCCCGACCGTAATTATGGAGATCAAAAACGCCGGCAGTATGCTTGATCGCAAATTCCATAATGGAATCGCTCTCTTGTTGACGCTCTAATTTCTCAAGAATACCTGCTTTTAGTTTTAATGTTTGGAAATTGGCCATCCCAACCCATGATTGGTTGATTGCCTTCTCAGCCCATAATAGCCCTTCCTCCAACTGAATATTATTATCATAGCAAAATTGGGCGGCTTCCATCCAGTTGTACCAATAACCGAGTTTGTTGTATTCTAATTCAGATCTTATTTGATCCACATACAGTTCATTGATGTTGTCAACTGAGAATTGGATAGGAACGGAAAGGTTATCCCACGAAAACACCAGGGTGCAGCGATCCACAAAACGATCAGTAAAGCTGAAGTCCAGCCATTCTTGACGGTCTACACTTTTAGGCTTCACATTCACGCGTAATGCATCTTGACTTTCATCATAAAAGTAATGGCCCCATGAGTCGGTTTTGTTGGAGAATATAATGGTCCAATCCTCATTATTAGGAATACCAAAAAGTCCATAAGTTCCGGCAGGTAGTTTTTCTCCTTCTACCAGGACATCATGAGATATTGAAATGATTGTATTTTCATTTGCTCCCATTCTATAGGGCTTCGATGTTGTTGGGTCACCGCTATTCTCCATCCACCTTTCTTCCGTCATCCCATCTTTAATTAATTGGCCCCAAATCTGGCCACCTCGGTCTTCCCCATCCGGCGCAGTCACATCCGGGCTGTTGTAGATAACCTCAATTTTGACCAGTCCCATATTCTGACTTACTGAGGCTTGTTGATTTCCTCCCTGGGGGATATCAGAAACCTGAGCATGCAACAGAAAAGGAATGCTAAACATTGTCAGGATAACGGTGTATTTTGTAAAAGGTAAATTCATCTCTCTGTTGTGGCTAAGTCCATGTATAGCATATACCCCTAGGTCAGTTGTTTTTCTAAGCTATCAGTTAGCTACTAAGGGGCTACTGTATTATTTGTCGTACGTTCGTTTTCATGAATAAGTTGTTTTTTCTGTTCCGTAATGTCCCCCTGAAATTTACCCTTTTTCCTTCCCTGATGAATTCTGCAGTACCACGAATTACGATTTTATTTTGGGTCTCAATAATGTCTTGCGTTGTGAAATTTGTTTGGACTGATTTGAAATATTCAGCTGTTTGAATGCAATTCTGAATTACGCTTGGTTTTCCATCAAACTTGTTTTCACCAATGATATTCCATTCAATATTTTCAGATAAATAGGGGAAAACCAATTCGAAATTTCCAATCGAGAAAGACTCTACTACCTCCCTTTTTGTGTATTTCATTTCGACCATTTTTTACAAAGAACAGTAATGATAGTTAAACCAATATATTCAGGGTTAGTTGCCCCCGCCCTTACTGGTACCTGGATTAATGAATGTTTAGCCGAATTCTTGATCTCTCAGAGAGAGGATTGTCAACTCATCAATTAACGCGATCACTTCCATTTTGAGGTAAGTTTATCTTGAAGGTTGTTCCTGATCCTGGATGGGAATTTACTGAGATATTTCCACCGTGATCCTCAATAATCTTATAGGTAATGGAAAGACCTAACCCCGTTCCTTCACCGGGACTTTTTGTTGTAAAAAATGGATCCATAATCTTAGCAAGGTCTTCCTGATGGATACCCTGACCGTCATCAGCAATAGAAATTACGACGCCACCATTTTCTGCGGCGGTGCTTATACTTATGGTTCCCTCGTCTTTGATAGCTTGTTCAGCATTCGAAAGTAGGTTCATTAGCGCCTGGTGCAGTCTTCCTTCATTTCCCGTTATTATGGTACTCGATTCGGTCAATTCTTTGTTGACTTTGACTTTGTGCTTTAACCGGGTTTCGAGAATGACAAGACAATGATTGATAGCCTGGTTGAGATCGCATTTTTCATCCATTTCCGTTGTTTCACGACTGAAATGCGAAAGGCTTTTAACTATTGCGGATGCGCGATCTGCTCCTTCGTTTACTATCCCAATTAGCTTTGATATTAACTCATCATCATTCTTTGATCCCAGTTGTCTTTCTAACTCCCGGATTCCCCCCTTTATGTAGTTCAAAGGGTTGTTGATCTCATGGCCGATCCCTGCGGATAATAAACCAAGTGAAGCCATTTTCTTAGATTCAACAAGACTTGATTGTGCGTCTTGGAGTTTCTTTATGGTTTCATTCAACTCTTCGTTACTTTCTTCCAACTCCTGTGTTCTTTCCTTCACATTCTTTTCAAGAATTGCATTTTGTTCTTTTTGCATTTGAACCAGTTCTTCCTGGGATTTCTTATACTGAGTTTCAGCTACATTTTTGTTAAAATCTATCTTCCTGTTGAGGCTGAGATTTAGCAGCAAGGCTTCTACGAAGAATCCCGCCCAGGCACCGTGAAAAGTTGCGGTATAGGCGAGTGTAGTATCCTCGTTTCTTAGCAGGATGTAGCTTACATGCAGGACGAGGAACAGGATATATGCCACCACGTAGAAGCTCACATACGTATGACCCCTTCGCAGCATCATGATCCCGCCTGTAAACAATAAACTCAATGTGATGGCAATGCTTAAATTGGCCATTATCACAAAGTAGGTCAAGTCAATGGCGATATAGATGAAAAGGAGTGATAATGCAGCGATTGCGAAACGGGCGAAATTGAATAGAAATGGAATATTCTTTTTCAGCTGAAGAAAGTAGATCCCGTAGATGATTGCCATGATATTTAAAAGACAGATGGCAGTTATGTGGATCACGAATTTTGAATATGGAGCGATTGGAATAATCTGGTACAATAGATTGTTGCCACCGTGAGCAAAAATTATGATGATAAAAGAAGACACGTAAACTGAATAAAGTCCGAAAATCTTCTCACGGGTAGATACCCACCTGAATAAATTAATCAATAGGATAATAAAAAGCCCCCCAATGGCAATTGAATTGAAGGCAGTTTTCTTTATCTGTCTATTCAGTGCCATAATCTTGTTTTCCGCTATGATCATAGGAAAAACGGGCTCGATGAGGTGAACATATATTGGCTGGTCAATCTCCGAAAAGGGCAGGGAAAAACTTGGAAAGGAAGATCGCATTGTGATTTCCGCATCAAGTCCGGATTTAATGACCTCCCACTTGGCTGTAGGTGTGTGATAATAGAGGTCTATTATTCTGGCATTTCCAAGGAAAGTCAGTTGGTGTTCAGTACCTAATCCCTTTAATACATTCGGGTCAAAAATTATCCAGAGACCACCTTTAAAGGTTATATAAGGAAATCTTCGTGGTGTAATTTTTTCCGGATCCATCTCCCTGACCTCTTTGAAGCTCAAGTCGTTTTCTTGATCCACTATAAGCCTTAACCACTCTAATGCAACAATTTGATCAGAAGGAGTGTCCGGTTGAACCTCTGAGGGTATGAATGACAGAAATATGACCGCTGAGAAAGTCAGCAGCATGGTTTGAATGTGAACGCTAAATCTCAAATGCTTAATCTTGGTTGACTTTTATCTCCAACCCCAGCTGTTGTTCTGATTTCATTTTTTCAGATGAAATAATACGATCATTATTCTTTAGCTGCAAGTGGTTCACAACGTATTAAGATGACTGGAGAGGAGTTTCGTTATTCAATACAGTCTTTACTCGGGTGAACGAAAAATAACCAGAAGTGAGGGTGAAGGTTAGGGGTTTAGCAGGAAAAACCCGTTTTTTTCGCCGTTTCACCTTTCATTAATTAGCCGTTTGGCGTATTTATTTTTTAGACGAATGGCTGCTTGATTGAATTTGGAATAATCTTCATTCCAATATCCATTGTGCATAATAACAAATGCGAAAGAGCGATCCAGATGGTTTACAAGCAATGACTGAAATCCAATATCTGATCCGGCATGATCAAAACCAAATCCGATTTTTTCATTAGACGAGAAAAGATGCCAACCCAGGCCGACGGAGGTTCCATCATCATCTTGAAATTGCTGTTGAGTGAGCAGATTAAAGGTAGATTCACTAAATACTTGCTGACCATTTAGGGTTCCTTTATTTGCGTATAATTTCATGTAATTCAACATGTCCTCCACATTTGAATTCAATGTGCTAGAAGGTGCATGTGAGCGGTTGTAAGGATAGGTATCATGCGCTTTGACAAATGGTCTTTTTACATGTGGTGTGGTCAAAAGTGATGTATCAACATCAGGCAAAAAGAAGCTGCTGTTTTTCATGCCTGCAGGCTCCAAAATATTCATCTTTACAAAAGCCTCGAAAGACATACCGCTGGCTTTGGCGATTACATCTCCTAATATTTCAAAGGCCATATTCGAGTAATCGTACTTTGAACCGGGATCAGATTTGAGTTTTTTATTTCTAATGCTTTTTACATACTCTTCCAGCGCCGTATCATGAAACTGTGGATTGTTCCAATGGTAATTAGCTACATCGGGCATTCCTGATGTATGCGTAACTAAATGACGGATGGTGATATCCTTGTAGCGTGGGTCTTTCATTTCGAAGTAAGGAAGGTGATCCGTCACTTTGTCTTCCAGGTCCAGTTTTTGTTGCTCAATTAGTTGTCCGATTGCAGTGGCGACAAATGTCTTTGAGATGGATGCCAGGTGAAAAATAGATGATGTTGTGACCGAATCTGTTTCTCCTAATTTCTTTACTCCAAATCCTTTAGCATATAGCGTTTCCCCATTCACAATGATTCCTATCGCTAAGCCGGGAAACTTATTTTCCTGTAGTTGTAACCAACAAATTGAATCCAGGTTGGCCTCATCTTCCCTGGATATTTGAACTGGTAGATTTTGACCCTGAACAATGTTTGTCGTAGTAAGTAGTAGCACCGTAATTAATACTGGCGAATGCCTATTCATTATCATGCTGATTCGTTGCTTGTTAAGATCGTACAACCCGCTTAATACAATGTTGACCGTGTTAATATTCTTTATTTTTTAGCAATGGCTTTTCGTTACTCTTCTTAATTCAGGAATAATAGATTTTTCAAACCATTCATTCTTTTTAAGCCAAATATTATTCCTTGGTGAAGGATGGGGTAGAGGCAAATATTTGGGTAAGTACTCGGTATAGCTTTTTACCGTATTGGTTAGAGTGTTTTTGACAGAGCCCTTCAAATAATATTTCTGTGCATAGTTCCCAATTAACAAGATCAACTCCTTATTCTGGATTTGATCTAAAAGAGGATCGTGCCATTTGGGTGCGCATTCGGGTCTTGGTGGTAAATCTCCGTTTTCACCTGTACCCGGATAACAAAAGCCCATTGGAATTAGGGCAAATATGTCTTTGTCGTAGAACTGCTTTTTAGTGACATTCAACCAGGACCTTAATCTATCCCCGCTCTTATCATCCCATGGTATTCGTGTTCGGTGGACGATACTTCCGGGAGCCTGTCCAATGATGACAATTTTACTTCTCGGCGAAGCTGAAAAAATTGGATTTACCCCATGGCTTAAGTGAGGTAAGCAAATGGTGCAATTCTTTATTTCTGAAATCAGGGCTTCCATGCTTGGTGTTCGACTTCCTGCAGTTTGATATACTCTACAGGACTGAATAATGCGAGTTCATGTTTTGTGGGCTTTTAATTCTTCATTGGGCCCATGGATTGTAAGAACCAAAATTCCATAAGTGCCCTTCTTTATCTCTACAGGAGTAAACACGACCACCATAATCCTCATCTTTTATTTCTATAACTATTTCTGCTCCTTCCTGAACAGCTTTTTTATAGTGTTCATCGATATTCTCAACAATAATGTACGGCGCCTGTGTATTAAATCCATTAAGATCTTTCGGCGTCCTTATCAATTTACCATATTCATTATCATTTTCAGATCCTATCATAATCATTGCATTACCCAGGCTCAACTGGGCGTGTGCAATGGTGCCATTTTCGCCTGGCACAACCAAATGCTTTTCAAATCCAAAAGCCCTACATAACCACTCAATTGCTGTTGGAGCATCTTTGTATCGCATTGTTGGGATGATAACAGATCCGTTTGATTTCATTTTGATATTGCTTTTTAGCTTACTAACAACACTATTTCCCCTGGGCCTTTGATTTTACTTCCAATCATTGCTTCCTGAGATGTATACCAAAATCTAAATTATTCGATTTACCCATCAGTTTCAAGGAGCAGTTAGATACATCATTTTTTAAATGTTAGGTTTCGCCTGTCATTTTTGTTGCCCAACGTCCCAATCAATATCAAATCGCTTCTTCAAGTAATCGTTTAGTGGCCCTAATCCAACAAGCTTTCCGATGGATATATCATTTGACCATTCATGTGATCTTTGAAATGGTCGTTTGGATCCGATTGGAAATGACATTTAACGCTCAGCTCGCATGGGCAAGTCCGCAACAAGCTGTCATTTAATTTTACTTATCCTATTCTTAGCCCATTGTAAAATCATACTGCCTCCAATTGTCATTATAGCTGCAAGGCCATTGAATAACATGTCAAGTGGATCAAACACACGACTCGGTAGAAATATTTGAACAAATTCATCAAGAACTCCTATTAGCAAAGTGAGCAGGAAAGCTCGTAAAGCAGTTTTCAATACTTGTACTTCTGGGTTTACACGTTCAATTAGTGCATTGTGAATGAAGACCGCCAACACACTATATTCCATCAAATGGGTACGTTCGGCATATCCCAACCGGACAAATAAAAGGAGGTAAACGGCGATAATACCTAACCAAATTACAATTTCGGTTGTGTTTGGCTGACTTCTCAGACCATGTACCAGCGTGGTTATTCCGATTAGTATGAAAGAAATCCAAAAGAAAATTATTGCGATACCTTGATTATGATCGATTATCGCGAAGGGGAACTTGAACACAAGAGTCGAAATTATTGCGAATAAAACGATCAGGGCATATATCCATAGATGTTTCTCTCGAGTTGATGTGAAAAGAGGCATTGACCAATTTTTCGTTTTCAATTTCAAAACAAAATACATTTATTGGATTTCATGAATGTATTTTGTTTTGTTGGTAACCCCCGACTTTAAGGTGGACTCTATAAAGCCTTGCCAAATGCGATTTTATTTATGTCAAAATCTATACCCTATTCGCAAGTGCATATTTAATTCTATTTCACTTTTATCCTTTGCATAACCGGCCCGCTCAGCAAACGTGTGGCTAAATCCGGCTCCAATGCCTGCTTCATAATTAAAATGTTCCCCGATATTTCTTCTGATTCCCCAAGTGGGTATAATAGAAAAATCACTTACGACAGGAGCATCGTCGGTATTGAACAAGACAAACCAATCCGGATGGAAGCCTGCTTTAATAGCAATGAAATTGCCGCTATTCCCATCAATTCTTTGTGAGTTCTCAGAGCGTTTTTTGAGGTTATAATAAAACCTTGGCTCAAGAACGAAAACAGGTGTAAGTATTAATGGAGAATTGAAATCATCGTAATAAGTCGTTTCCCAAATACCAAAATCAAAACCAAGCTCTGTTCTTAGTGCTATGGAATTTGATAGTTTAGCTTCATTATATGCCCAGATTCCTAAAACTCCAGTTTGTAATCCGAATGTTGATTTTTCTACACTTATGCTTTGAGATTTGGCAATTGTAGTCATACCGCATAATGTGATAGCAAGTAACAGCGTTGTCGATAGGTTTTTCATGATCTCAATTTTTTAATGTTCTATTTGATTAATTGATTTTTACAAAGGTCATTGAGGAGGTAATGAGGGGCCTAGGAGCTATGAAGCCAAATCCATAAAGTTTGTGGAAGTCATAAAAACTATGGAGCCGGGATATAAATTATGAATCAGACGGCCGAATTCTTGATCGAATTATGCAAAGTATTAATCGTGTTGACTTGCTGTAAATATTGCTAGTTTTGAGTCGCTATAAACAATGTCAGACGCATCATTCAAAAATGAGAACTTTGTAGATCAGGCGGAATTCATCGTACTTGAGAACGTCTCCAATGAACAATTCGGGGTCTCCGAACTGGCAGAGGCGATGAATACAAGTCGTTCCAATCTACTCAGAAAGATCAAGCAACAAACCAGCCTTTCAGCGAGTAAGTTTATTCGACAGGTACGACTTGAGAAGGGAATGGAGATTCTGAAAGAGTCTACGTTAACAGTTTCGGAGGTTTCGTTCAAGGTGGGCTTTGGTAGTACATCCTATTTCATAAAGTGTTTCAGAGAGTATTATGGCTATCCACCTGGAGAAGTAGGCAGAAGAGGAGAGGTTGATAAAAATTCGGGAGTGTCATCGGTAAGGCAACGGAAGTTGGTTGCTATCATGTTTACTGATATTGAGGGATATACTTCTCTCATGCAAAAAGACGAAAAGAAAGGTATTGAATATCGGGATCGGCACCGAAAAGTATTTGACGAAACAACAAAAAAATATAACGGTCGCATCCTGCAGTATTTTGGTGATGGCACATTGAGTACATTTCAAAGTGCTATTGACGCCGTGCAATGCGGCATTGAAATGCAGCTTTCTTTCAGGGAAGAACCCAGAATCCCGGTTCGAATTGGAATTCATTCAGGTGATACCATTGTAACTGATGAAGAGATTATCGGGGACGGCGTAAATGTGGCTTCCCGCATTGAATCGCTTGCTAAAACAGGAAGTGTTTATATCTCCGACAAGGTATATGACGAAGTAAAAAACCAAGATGACTTGCTAACAGCATCCATGGGGATTCATAAGCTGAAAAACGTTACAAAACCCATGGAAGTATATGCAGTTTCCAACCATCAACTCGGTGGCATTGAAATGCCTAATGAAAGTGCCAGGGTCGAAAAGGGTAATCCGGCCATGAAATGGTCCATAATAGCCGCAACTGTTCTCCTAATTGGGATCCTAGCCTATTCCACTGGTATACTCAATGGAAAATTGAGATCAGATTCAGTTGAAATTTTGAGTGACAAGTCCATAGCCGTTTTACCTTTCAAAAATGAGAGCAGTGATTCGTCGAATGTATATTTTGTGAATGGTCTCATGGAGTCAACCCTGAACAATCTTCAAAAGATTAAAAACCTCCGGGTAATCAGCAGGTCTTCGGTGGAAAAATACCGAAATACAAACATGACTATTCCTGAAATAGCTGAGGAACTCAATGTTAGTTATTTTGTTGAAGGCAGTGGCCAAAAGATCGGGGACCAAATATTGCTCAATATCCAGTTGATTGAGGCTTCAACTGATCAACATCTCTGGGCTGAGCAATACAACCGGGAAGTCGTTGATATTTTTGATTTACAGAATGAAGTGGCTCGAAATATAGTCAGCTCCATTGAAGTCATAGTTACCCCGTCGGAACTCGAGCTGATAGAGAAAAAACCTACTGAAAATCTGCTGGCTTATGATTATTACCTTCGGGCACTCGAACCTCTCCATTCTCAGACGCAAGATGGACTTCAGCAGGCCATTGGATTACTTGAAAAGGCGATTGAACAGGATTCTGAGTTCGCCCTTGCTTATGCAAACATTGCCGTATCATACTATCTTCTTGAAAGATCTCAATTGGAGAAACAGTACACCGAGAAGATCAATAGTTATGCCGACAAAGCTCTGCTTTATGATTCAAAATCCCCTGAGAGTCTGATCGCCAAGTCTTTTTACTACATACAAACGAAGGAATACGAACTGGCTCTGCCGCACCTTGAAAAGGCCCTGGAGTATAATCCTAATTCATCTTTTGCAATCCAGATGCTTGCGGATTTCTATTTTCGGCTGGTTCCCAACTCTGGAAAGTACCTGGAGTATGCTCTGAAGGGGATTCAGATTGATGTTGCCGCTGACGATTCCGTGACTCTGAGCTATCTCTACTTAAACCTTAGCAATGCCTTCATCCAGAATGGTTTTGTAGATGAGGCGATTATGTACATCAACAAATCGCTGAATCAATTCCCGGGGAACTATTTTGCACCTTATGTAAAGACCATGATCATGTATGCCAAGGAGCCTAATATTGAACGGACCAAGCAATCGTTGTTTAAGGAATGGAAGAAGGATACCACACGATTGGACCTCTTGCAAGAGGTGGCTAAGTTCTACTTTTTCGAGGAAGACTATGATAGCGCTTATTATTTCTTCAAAATATTTGTCTCGGTCAGAGAAGCATATGGACTGGATATTTATCCCCAGGAAGATTTAAGGATTGGAAAAGTTCATGAAAAGATGGGACTCATTGAACAATCACAAGAGTTTTACAAGTCTTATGCAGATTACTGTGAAAATGACCAATCCAGCTATAAAAGTATGAACCTGGCTGTAAAATTTGCAAGTGAGGGAGAGGTAGACCTGGCCATCGAACAATTAAACATCTTCGCGACGCAGGATGATTTTCCATATTGGATCCTATTTCTGAAAGATGACCCACTTATTAATTCTTTGAAAGGTAATCAGGCATTTGATGATGTGATGCAAAAGATAGAGGATCGATTTTGGGAGAATCAGGCTAAACTTAAAGAGTCTTTAGAGGAAAAAAGACTGATTTAAATGGAAAGGAATTACTGATAACAGTACGTGTGCTCAGGTGACCAAGCTCGAAGGGTTTGGCTCTCACTAGATGATCTTTACCATACGCTTAAAGTCAGAACCGCAATAGACTTATAGGAAGATGTTATGGGTATTTGGTTGCTCACTTTCTACTGCACGTTCATACCGGGCCTTCAACTCTTATTTTAAACTCACCGGGGATTCTCTAAGATCAATGAATTAACTTTTCATCTCCTCCATATCCGAGATGATCTCATTAAGTTTTTTGAAAAGATTACCATAGAGGAGGTTTACATCAAACTTATAAATCTTCTTAGAAAAGATAAACATTAAAAGGGCGATGAGCCCCATTAACCCCCAAAACAGATAACCGACTTCCGCTGTGCTTAATGGAAGTATTTCATTCAGAATCAAGTAGGAGGTGAGCTCTTCACGTCCCTTGGCAAACCAAATCATCGAAGCAGCAGCAAAGAGTGCTAAAGGATAATAGAATTTACTGTATCGAAGGTTTGTTTTGAATTGATTTCTTAACCAGTTCCTTAGATTTAATAGATACTGGTAGCTATCATCTGTCAGATCCAGGCGCTTAAGTTCTTTGAGTTTATAATGTGTATGCACTGCAGGAACTGAAAACAGGAAAAAAAATAGTATGGAGATCCACAGAGGTAGGGATGACAGGAATCCGTACAAGGGCATGGCCACCGAAAAACCCACCAACATCCAAAGATTGAATCGACCCATTCGTACGATTTTATCCATGATATGAATTGATTTTCTATTATACAGATTTTCCACTTTGGGGATTGCTATTACATTTTGACCTGCGAAGCCGCTTCTCCAGATATCTTCAATTGATTTTTCCATCGAGCATTTCCTTTAATTTTGATTTTATTCGTGTGATTCGAACACCCACAGTATTTTGGTTGAGCCCCATTACATCTCCAATCTCTGCATAGCTCTTTTCTTCCAGATAGAGCAAAATGATCGCCTTATCAATTTCTTTCAATTTCCTGATGGCCTGAAAGAGCTTTTCGAAATCATTGTCGTTGTAATCGTTTTTATTATCACTATCTAATGTTTCGGGCAGTCTGTCATGTTCTGAGTAATTCAGACTCATCTTTTTATCTTTTCTTAAAAGAGTCAGGCAGACATTTAATGCAACCCTGTATACCCAGGTCGACCATTCTGACTGGCCTTTGAAGTTTTCATAACTTCTCCATATCTGCAGGCAAACTTCCTGGTAATAATCCTCATAGTCTTGCTGTCCATTGGTGTATGCCCGGCAGAGCTTACTAATGATAGCAGCATGAGGCAGAATATGTGTATGGTAAAAGTCGGAACTCAATCTATGATATTAGCATTTTGAGGGCTTGCCTTTTCTTTCTTTTTGAAGTCTATCAGAAAGGAAGGATATATGAAAACCAGCTGCAGTTGAAAGTACCAGCCAGTTATACTCCAATAGATCGAAGACAGTGCTGAATAATGCAACCAACAGAATAGATGCAGCCCATATCAAACCGGACACAATTTCAATGTTTTTTAAGTACTTCATAATGTTCTTTTTCTGGTTAGTGGTGAGTTTTTAATATTCTTACAAAAAAATCAGAAAAAGTTTCTAGTTGTCGGAATTCAGTTTTTCAGCTGTGTGTGGTGGTTCGCAAACTGGATCGAAAAATGGGTTGAAATGCTCGATTATCATGACTAGAAGGTAGACGGTAGTCCAGCCCGATATCCCTGGCATTTGGAATGTGTTTGATTACGTCTAATTGTCCAGCTATGTATCTCTTGGCCTCCGAGCTTCATACATTCAGATAAAAGTAGCTTATCCTGTCGTGCCTGACCAAGGTGCGCTCAGCAAGCAGGTTGTTTAATTTGAGCTTTTACGATTTCCATGTTCATGGACAAGTTTCCAGCCGTCTTTAGTGTTTACAAAAACCAGCGTCTGACGCAGCTCGGCCGTGCTTACGGTTCCATCCTGTTCAGCGGAAACTTCCCGATAATAGGTAGCTATTCCAACTTCACCAAACACATCGACCTTTAGATCTTTGACCTCTTCCTTATAGTTGGTAACGCTCCCGAAAAATGCCAACTCAGATTCATTCGTCTGTTGGACATTTTGTCTTTCAAAACTCCTGGGACCGAATTTCGTGAATTTGTCACTTACCAGATGAATATCTCTTAGACCATCCAGGTTGGCGGTTTCAGCGTCTCTTACAATTGTATTTACCGCTTCAATGAGCTCTTGTTGCTTTTCCGGAAATTGGTTCTTAATAATATCCGGTTGTTCATTTGTAGTTTCTGAACATGCCGCGATTACGAATAGTAAAAAGGTAAATAGTGGAATGGGCTTTTTCATAGCTACTCTAAGTAAACAGATTCCGTATTCATTTGAAATTCTCATCTTCTTTTTAGCTTAAACTACCAAAAAAATATCAAGTGGTTCTTGACATGTTTCATCCTATTCAGAAGCCATGCTTTTGTATAAACTCATTCTTAAGTCTTCTTCTTTCCTCTAAATCCTCTTGAGGGCTTCCTTCAAAAAAGTGTCCTACACCAGCATAGGAGCGTGAGGTGAAACTGTTCCTTGTTTTCTGAATGGCATTTCTAAATTTTTCAAATTCAGAGAATTCAACCATATCATCGTCCTCAGCGTGGAAGGCGAGTATCGGTGGAAGGTTTTCCTTAATCAGATAGAGTGGTGAAATTATTTTTGTGTTGTAATCAATATCGTAAACATCTCTGCCTGCAATGTCATAGGGACAAGAACCCAAAATGAGGGCATCGGGTTTGGAACTATAGTCTGAAGTTACCCCAAAATCTTCAGGGTTTTCAATCATACTTGAAACCAACGCTAAATGAGCGCCTGAAGAAAAACCCTCAACGAGAACCTTATTGGGGTCAATGCCTAAATCTTTTGCATTTTCTCGTACCCATGCAATGGCCGATAATGCATCACTTACTGTGGTTTTCACATCTGTACCGTAAATATTTCTCAGACGAAAATCGAATGCAATTGAAACTCTCCCTTCGTTTACAGCATTTTTACAGGCATTATAACTCCATTCAGGCAAGCCAATCGCCCAACCACCACCATGAAAAAATAGATGGGCAGGTTTAGTTTGACTATTATCATGATTTTCGGGGTAGAAAATGTGAGCATTCAGAATGATATCATCTATAGTCTTGAATACTTTCAATTCGCTGACATCATTCCTTCGGTCTTTACCCATTTTGTAGGTTTCCTTAATTTCCTTTAAATACTCTTCATTTTTGACATCTTCCAGAGCTTTTGCGAAAGCGTAATCAAAAGCCTCCACACGATAGGTCCAAATATTAGAAGTAAAATGCTCCTTGATGAAGAATTCTTTCACGCTCTGTTGGGCATCCAAATCAACGATGGCATCATATCGGTTGTCCAGGCGCTTTACCGGGACATATTCAAGATGTAAAAACCTGTATGCTCCAGCAGAAAGAATGTCGAGATAAAAGTTCATGCACTTTCTATACTCTTTATGCTGCAATAAGGAGGGGTTATCAAAACTACCCTTCATTACATTTTCAAAATAGTCATTGGGAACCGTTGCTTTTTTACTGAAATCGGAGACCCTATAATGGTTATTTGGATAAAGCAAACGATAGCGTTTGTGCTTGAATGTTGATTCAACTAACAGGCTATCAATCATTTGCGAGCCTATTTCTTCGGTATGCCCTTCGTACTTCTTGACCAATGCTATTACGGTTTGCTCTAATGAGTCAATGATTGAGTTAAAACGTGGTAACTCAGGACTGAAAATCTTTTCACGGCTGACAGTGACAAACGAATCATTTTTTCTGATGAGTTTGCTGTAATCCCTCAATAGCGACTGTCTTTGTTCAGGAACTGGATTTGTAGTTCCCTTGCTTTGGACATCAGGTTGTCCAAAAACTGACATACATTGGAATAGGGCGATTGAGATTAAGAAATGTCTAAAATTTATCATGAGTTTATTGTGTTGTTATTTTTATAACTACTTCACTTTTTTAAGTATCAAAATTTTGGTTTGGCGTCTTTGCTAGAAGCGCTGAAATTCCGGGCACCACAAAGCCTCTATGTTTCTTAGCTCTTGTTAGAAGCTTTTTTCTTTATTCAGACCAATCAATCTTAAATGCTTTTAATCCTTTACCCAAAAAGGTCGGAACGAATAGGGTACTTAACTCTTCATCATATTCAAAATCAGCGGTGTTGAATTTGCCTCTTTCGTCAAGTAACAGTGTGACATCACCTTGTGGTGACAAGTAGTAGATCAGTCCTTTCCATTGCGAGATGATCATACCGCCATTATCAAGTGCTCTTACCCCATCAATAATTCCTGAGCCGAATGAGGCTATTTCGGATGTTTCTTTGGTCTCAAGATTAATGGAATACAGTTTTGATCCATCACCGCTTCCAATGAAGATATTCTCGTCGGCAATGAAAATTCCGTTGGTATTGGCCAGTTCATCACTTACCAACCAGCTCACGATTTTGCCTTTCTTCAAAGTAAAAATGTCCACGGCGTCAACTGACGGATCGGAATTAGAGATGTAGATATTGCCTTTTTTGTCAACTGTAATATCATTTGGAAACGCAGTGCCATCTGGAAACGAATATTTTCTTATAATTTCCGCTTTCTCGATTGATATTTCGACTAATTCCTTTCTATCCACTACGAATAGTTTGTCACCCGATTTGCCAATACCTGTCGGGGCGTTTAACCCACCAATCCACAATGAATCTAACATATCACCGGTAGTACTCATTTTGGAGACGAATCCTTCGGGATTGGATTTTTTATACGTTTGTCCATCAAAGTGACTCACATAGAGAACATCTCCCTTATCATCGTATAATGTAGATTCGGGGGCAAGCTCCGATATTTTTTTACTCCAGATTTCTTGAATTTTGGGATTCAAAGATGACTTGACCGGTTGAATAGGTTTATCACTCAGAAATCTAAAACCCCAGCCTCCGAATTGATCTTTGCTAATGACAAATAATTCGTTTACACCTTTTTGTACCTTCAGGTAAAGGGTATCCCGCGAATGAATCGCGCCGGTAAAGGAGTTTCCTCTGCTCCTGTAGGCGTAATCCCCTGAATAGATCAATTCTTGGTTTAAAAACACTTTGGCCGCATCGCTGTAGGCAAAAGCCATTTTGATAGTTTCTTCTGAATCAGAGTAGAAAAGCGAACGGGCATAAACACAGTTTAGGTCCTTGTCATTTTTTCTATACTTCGAAATATTCACAAGCCCTGTCTCATCTGCCTCAATATCCTCCCAGCCAGCATAAAAGTCCTTATAGAATGCAGCTACTCGGTTTGAATTAAAAGATTCACTTGACTGTAGACTGGACAACTGCCAATTTGGAAACTGGTTGTTTTTAGAGGGGGAACCAGGCTCTTCAACTTTATCCAAATCATTAGTGCTTTGAATACTGATATTGGAGAAGTATACATCGCCCCTGCCACCATTAAAGATAAGGTCTCCATCTACAGGAGCGTGAGCCAGTTCTTTAACGAAGAGCACTGAATTTTTCATATTTTCAATGAAAATGCGTGCCTGTTCATCTAGCACTTCTATTCTTATTCGCACCCATTTTTCCAACTCGAGGTCAAGGCTGGAGGTGTAGCCCTCACCAGAGTACAGTTGCCAACAGGTCACCCCATTAAATACAGGGGCATATTGCAGCGCATCATCATAGAGTCCCACCCTGTGAGGGCGGACGTATATTTGTTCGGATCTTTGTTCGGATTGAACCCTGAAGTCGATTCCGGGATAAGATCTAACATCCGGAATCCAGACATCAGCCTCTATAATTCCATTTTTAAATGATGTCTTCCATTGGGCACTTCCTTTAAGACATTTTCTTCCCTGAAACTCTACTATTTCTCCATGGTCTAATTGAAAATTAGTAGTGTCTATGGGTACACTTTGAGACCATACGTTCTGAACTGAAAACAATAGTATGATAATTAATGGTGTCCCAAAATGACTTTGTTTAATCATGATTGATTCATTTGATTTATGCTAATCAAATAGATAGCCTTCGGAAAAAATACTTCTTTTGCGTTCGTTTAAGGTTCATTTTTAATTCACTTTATTAAATGACTCAAACTGAGAGAAATCTTATAATTGATTATAAAGATCAGATATCGAAAAAATTACGAATAGAAGGTGAATGGAAACAGCGTCATTTTCTTCAACTGATTGAATTAATAGAGAAAGAGTCTGGCATAAAAATCAGCCTGTCGACGATCAAACGAATTTGGGGAGAGAACCTGATAAATCCTCCTCATCCATCGACTTTAAATGCATTGGTTTCTGTACTGGGCTATGAAAATTGGGCTGCTTTTAAAGCGTATCAGTTGAATATGGTTCCTGGTCATGCAAACAAATCAGTCCGGAAAAATTGGTATTTTCTTGCACTCTTAGCACTAGCATTGGTCATTACTATTTATGCCATTAATGAACAAATGAGTAAGTCCGGTGTACAGATAAATGGCGATGTAGTTTTTGAAGTGGAAAAGTCTATCCATTCAGGAGTTCCAAATACGGTTGTGTTTAATTATGATGTTTCTAATGTTTCAGCCGATAGTTTCTTCATTCAACAGTCCTGGAACAATGCAACCAAGCAGCTAATAGACCCGCAGAACAGTCATTTTTCCTCTCTGTATTACTATCCGGGTTTTCACCAGGCAAAACTCATAGCCAATGATTCAGTAGTTAAGACCTTGCCTGTGCATGTTTTATCTGATGGATGGGTAGCAACCATAAGGCGTGATTCATATGACCTAATTCCCACGTATCTTACAATTGCTCCACAAGCTGAAAACGGCCTTAGTATAAGTAGAAACGATCTTATGCAGAAAGTGGGGGATGAGGGCGATTTTCAAATTACCTATTACAACAGCAAAGATTTTGGAGGCGTATCCAGTAGCGATTTTCAGCTGATGACAAGAGTGAAAAATGACAGTCTTAAAAACTCCGTATGTCCGATGGTTGAAATCATGATGGTGTGCGAAGTAAATATTTTCAGGGTTCGACTCACATCAAAAGGCTGTGAAAATCTGGCCAGAGTGAGAATGGGAGAAGTCATCTGGACCGGTAGCGATCACAGCTTATTGGATTTTGGCACAGATCTATACGGCTGGCAAACCCTGAAGCTGGACGTGCGTAATAAGCTGGCTATAGGGCACTTAAATGGTAGGGAGATTTTTAGTATTGATTTTTCCCAGGATTTTGGAACGATCAAAGCTCTGGCCTATCGATTTTCAGGAGCAGGATCCATCGGTTACGTGCAGCTAACCGACCCACTGAAAGGGACGTTTTATCAAGAGGATTTTTCTTCGTTGTAGCCCATTAATTGCTACTTTCAAACAGTTCAATCGCATTCAAATATTTTATCCCTCCAGCCTCGGTTTGATCGAAAATAAATCCGCCCATTTCAGGATGGTTTTCATCAATCCAGTTTAAAAATTGCTCTCTGTTTGCAACAAATAAAGAGTCGTTGAAGATGACATATTTGGTCGTTTCAACGGTGGTTATTTTATCTTCTTCAAAATGAATAAGGTGTTCAGTGACGATTGGTTCTTCATGAAGGAAAGTGATCCTTTTGTCTATTTTAGAAATTTTGACTTTTACCACTTCGTTTTCCTGTCCGATTTCCAGGATTTTGTATGTCGGCTCAAACACAGAATCCCATCTTAACCATTCGATGTACTCTTCTTTGGAAAAGGTCTGCTCATAGTCGTAATCGGTTTCCCTTGTCAGTAGGCTATCGGTCAGTAACGCTTCTAGTCCGGATGCATCTGACTGGTCAAGAATTTCATAGTAGTTCTTAGCGATTTCCAATTTATCAAATTCGTTTTCAGAATTTCTGCAGGAAGCAATTCCGATAAGGAATAGGAGAAAGAGGGCAATAATTTTATTCATTTTAAGTCTGTTTTAACATGCTTAACGTTCAGATATCACACACCCCTACCTTCAATTAGATAACTGCTAAAATGTCTAAAGGCATCTTCGATATCGTTTGTTGTGGTGCGTATCATTCTTTCAATTCCAGGGAAGGAACATCTCATCTCGTCCCAATTACTCTCCGCCTCTAATAACGCATTCCTGGTCTGAATCTAAGTAATTGTTTAGAACGGTTTAGTTTACGAGTAGTTGCGTGGGTTAGTACCCCATTAACTTGTTTCGTATTTCATTCATCGCCTTTTCGGTCACAGCATCAACGTCCCTATTCATTAAAACTATTACTGCATCCTTTTTTTCTAAATCGAAATAAGCAGAAGTGAATACACCAAGATCAGAACCGGAATGACCGGTTAAACCGTTTGTATTGTCTCTCCAAAAGAAACGTTGCCTGGTACTTAATGAATCCGGAAGCTGCAGTCTAAACATCTCTTTAAAAGACTTTTCTGACAGCAAGCTGTAGTCATTACTTTTTCCCTCATTAAGCAAAGTCTTTATCAAGATTGTGAGATCATTAATGCTAGCATTTACTCCTCCATCCGGATATTGGGGATTTCCAAAATGAGGGTATTCTAAAAAGCTTTTATGTTCAAAGGGTGGATTGAAAATTTTGGAAATTAGAAAATTACTTTTTGGTGAATTTACATCAGCACACAAGTTAAAAAACGGGACACATTGTTTTACATTATAGCGTTTGGCTAGTTAATCTAACTCAAAATCAGCCAATCTCCATCCAGTATTTTCCATTCCCAGAGGCTTGAAAATTTCTTCTGAAGAAAAATCAGCAAGGTTTTTCCCTGAAATTGATTCTAAAACTAAACCAGCAACTCCCGCACCAAGATTACTATAGTCTCTTTCAGTACCTACAGGTGTATTTTTGAAGAATTCGGCATTATTATATAGGGAGCCTTCTGGAGAGAGTAGGGTTTTAATATGGTCAGAAAGTGAAATTTCAGAATCTTTATTAATAGCGTAAGAATCTATATCATAATAGTCATTAATACCAGAGGTATGCGTAGCCAAATGTCGAACAGTAATTCTATTTGAATTAATCTTTGGATTATCTATTCTGAATGGCAAATATGAATTGATGTCTTCATCTAAATTCAATTTCCCCTGGTCAACCAATTGTAATAAAGAGATTCCTAAAATAGGTTTACTAATAGAGGCAATATTGAACGGTGTATGTATATCAATTTTTGTTTGATCATCTATATCTGCATAGCCATAGCCCTTCAATAAAATAACTTCGTTGTTTTTAATTACCGAAATAGCCATTCCTGGAATTGCTGTCTCTTCCATTTTTGCTCTTAGGTACTCGTCAATACTGTTAGCATTTTCGCTTTTTATTTCTTGCCTTGGCAAAAGGAACATGATTAGGGTTATTGCAAGAGCAAGTGATAAAGTGATTTTTACTTTTTTCATTTGGTGTCTTTTCTTCAATTATCAAGACGCTTGATAATACAAACTGCTTCTGTGGTTAGAATTCTTTTTCAAATTTCAGGAAACGGCTAGATATAGTACGTGCCTCCGGGTTAATTAGGTTCTGCTAAAATATCCGTTTTGTATCTCGGTAAAGGCATAGGCTGTGTTGTTTACCAGACGCTAGTATTCAGTTTTTCCATTGCGGTCCTTTCTCGAACTCCTAAATCCAACAGAATTTCGGAAGCTTGATTGATATATTTTTCGTCTAGTGTTTCTCCAGCTTTGTGAAATAGGTCTGATACATTTTTCCAGCGTTTTGCAATCTCCTCAAAGTCAACATAAGCCTCCTTAATTGCTTTGATTTTGAGTAGCTCATAGCTCTCTTTCAGAAAATCTCTATATAAGTTTCGGAAAAGAGATCCACCCGTTCCCGCCCTCTCCATAAGCACTGCGGTTGTTTGAAAATCAGATTTAATGTCTTCACTTGTTGCGAACCATTTCTTTATTTCTGTAGCTGCCTTCTGTATTCCTTTGTAGCTGATGTTGTTAATCGGTGGATTGAGATATTCCCGGGAGTTGTTTGAGATGGCATATTTAACAGCTGATTTCAAGTCGCTAAGCTTTTCTTTCTTACTGATAGTGAAACTTCTATTCCTTGAAGACATCGGGCCTTTTTCATTTCTAGCCAATTCAAAGTTCTGTAAGGAGGCTTTTACCGACCCTCCCTGTTGTTCCGTGTCAATTAAATACACAGCTGCATTATCGTATCCGTACATCGCGACATAGTGTCCTGCGAAATGAATTTTCGTGGAGAAATAGTCCAGGTGGTAGCAATCTAGTTTTACCCCGACGGCCCTGTTGTTGTCAATTTCATTTCTGACGTTTGCCCAGGCCTTTGTTATGGATGAAGTTTCTTTCACTTCTAAATTCAAGTTCAAGTTGCGGCAAATGTGCTCGGTCAGAACATCAGGTTTTACCCTGCCCCCGATAAAGGGGAAATTCATTGATTTCATATTCCAGAAAATAAAGCTCAATCCTTCCCCCAGTCCAAATAACATAGGTTCCGAAAGCTCTATATCAAGCTGTCTTAGCAAGGTACCGGTAGTGGTGGATTCGCAATGTTGACCGACGAATGGTTTGAAATGCTCTATTTTCATGACTTTGTTTGGCAAAGAAAGTAGACGTAGTGACAGCCCTATGTCACTGGTTGTTGGAATGTGTTTGATCGCGACTGACGCTCAGAGCAAATTCCTTCAAATTGATTCTGAAGATACTGTTTTGTAATGAAAATTGCTTAGGGCCAAGTTCTGCTCATTGGGCTGATTATTTATTGGCGTGGGGTTTAAAATTGTTTAAATAAGAGCGAAAAAGAAACCGTTAGTTGCTGCAATCGTAATTAGAGTGGTATGGAGTTATTACGAACATCCCTGGACAGATATTTCAAAGCCAGAGTTGCTAACGTTGAAGAAGCTAAAGATTTGACACAAGAGGTTTTGCTAAAAACATTTGAAGCAGACCGGCTTGATGAAATTCGTAACCTCAAAAGCTGGGTGTTCACTATAGCTAAGAATACCCTCACCGACTACTACAAGAAAAAATCCCCAATCATACCAATAGATCTTATGATGGCAGAAGAAGATGTTGAAACCCCAACCAGCATGAAAATGCTACAGGAATCTTTGATCAATTGCATGGAAAAATACATTAAACTCCTGGACAAAGAGGATGCAGAATTACTAAATAAGACATACCTCCAGCAAACCACACAGAAAGAGCTCGCCCATGAGCTCGACATTCCTTACCCCACTTTAAGATCAAAGGTGCAAAGAGCCCGGTTACGGGTGCGCAAAATGTTTGAGCATGATTGCCAGTTGGAAGTAAGCACCTGTGGTCAGGTGATCGATTGCCAGGAAAAAAAAGTGTGCTGATCCTGCATCATTTTTAAGTTTCCAAGTCTTATAGGTTGAAATAAAACTTGTAAGACATGAAAAAAGTACTTTTTACATTTACCCTTATTCTAACTTCATTTATCGCATTGTCTCAAGCGGCTAAAAAAGGATGTAATCCATCTGCCTGTAAGCCGGGGAACACAAAAGTAGAGGAGGCACTTGTGATCACCGACCTTAGAGAATCATTGGTGAGTTTAAAACAAGAGCTGAAGGCCCAACACATACTTGAGGTTTCCTCTGTTACCATCGGCATGAGTGAGGAAGAAAGTCTTGACATCATAGTGGAAGAAGTGAATATGCTCGAAGGTTTGCTAGGCAAGAGTCACACCAATTTCAAAAAATGGGAAGGAGCCAAACTGGTGGCTCGCCTGGAATCCACCATCAATGAAATGAAAGATTAATCAGCCATTGCACCATTTCCGATGCGATCAATCATAAGTGTTTTTGTTGCTACGCTGTTTTTGGGATTATGTGTGAGTGGAATCTGGTTGTTTATCACAAAAGCAGATTCATACGTCGTCTTTCTCCATGTTTTTTTTGGGGCATTGTTTCTCTGCAGTGCCCTGTTTCACTTTTCTAAGAATCTAAAGTCCCTCATCCATTATCTGAAAAACTTCAAAGGAAAGGTTGCTGTATTATTATCAGTCTCCATTCTTACATTGGCATTATTGCAAATCCAACCCATTCCTTTTTTGAATATCGCCTACGCCAGAATGAAGGCCCAACAACCATCAGAAACTGATGCATCTTCTTATGAGATTTTTCAGATGAAAGATGATACAAATCTTACAATAGAGATTAGAGCGGGAAAGCACTTTTGGTTTCCGCAGATGGCTCTTTGGATTGAAGATTCAACAGGCAACTTCGTCCAATCATTAATGGTAACACACTCCACCGCAAAGGGTGAATTTATAGGTGGGCGAACCAAAGAAAACTATAGGTCATTTGACTCAGGTAAGGGGGAGGAGATTTTCTCTGACCAACTTCGCCGGGTGGATGCGCTGCCATATTGGTCGCATGCCAGGGGGATACGGGCTCCCGATGGTCTATACACACCTTTGCCTTCAGATCCTCTACCGGATGCGATCACAGGAGCAACTCCAAGTGGCTCGTTTCTGATAGAATCTAGCTATCCTGAACTTTCTAAATTCAAATTGCTATTGGAGGTCAATGTTGCCTTTGACGACAATCGCTTTTTTTCTGAATACGACTACCCTGATGACTCTCTTTACCATAGCGGCACAGGCTTACTGGGTCAGCCGTCAGTGGTCTATGAGGTGGACATTGACCTGGAAGAGGCTGAAAACTACTATGTAATGCATTATAAAGGTCGGACGTTTCCATCAGGAGCAAGTGGAGAGCTGTTTTTGAATAAGAAAGGGCTGACCACCGCTTTGCAGATTGTGGATCTCGCACTTGTCAAAATCAATACATTTTAGCGATTAACCGATAGATTTTTATACGATGTTAGCACTAGTATTTTAATCAATTATTCCATGACTTTCGGTTTTTTATCCAGCCAAAACCACAGGGCACAAATGCCCAGATAGGCTAACGTAAGTGGTACAATAAAAAACAGTTCGATTGCATGACCTCTTCCATGATTATTGATTTTCAGCTTTTAGAATTTGACCGTATGTGGTCACATGATGTCCTTTTTTTTCAAGGAATCGTTTGACGTGAGTAACATGGGCACTACCAACCGTCAGAAGTATATTTTGAGCATTATTTGCATTGGCCGTTTCAATGATCCGATTGGCCATTTTTTCATTTCTTTTAAGCCAATAGTCTTTGATGAATTGAGCCTCTTTAGACTTAGGAAGCCTGTCCGGCAGGTCGTGGATAAGATCAGAAAACGAATCTTGAAACTCATCGCCATTGATGAATTCAATGAGTCGGCCTTCCTTTTCGGCCTGCTTATAGTTTTTCTGTGTTTTGAGAAATACCCGTATCGGCTTCCATTTTAAGCTGAAGAACAGCTTTTTCATCACTTTTCCGTTTGCGGCAAGAAATTCCTTCTCTCCATCTCGATAGTCTATCCCATGTAGGTGATCTACCCCCAATTGTTGAGCGGCAGGAAATACCATCAGTCCATATTCTGATTCAGATTGGTCGGAGTAGTACACTGATAGATAACCAAGTGAGACTCCGTTGTTCAAAGCCTGAAACCAATGGTAGTAACCGTTCCAGAAGTCGTAATTGATGTAGGCTTCTGCGCCCTTCAGTAGTTGTTCATTGTTACTGCGGGCATTCCTAAAATCAATGTTTCCACCATCAGGTATCTTGCCGCTATTTGAGATATAATCCTGTAGCGTATCTCTTAGCTGATATGCTTTTCTCATGGTATTAGACCGTACTTCATTTAGACTAGCCGTATCAGTTGTGGGAATAGCTTCAATACAGATAATTTCAGGATCAAGTTCTTTAATGAAGGATTGCACCTTATCAAAGCTTTGCAGCGACTGATATTCTTTATTAAAGCTGTGTGCAGTACCAATAATGGTTACATTAATTTCCTGAGCATATAACCAGCTGTTGGCCATGGCTAAAAGAAGTGTGATGATTGTTTTCATTTCGTGATTTCTTTCTTCAAATCACGTTTGCTTCGAAATCACATAATTGAAATATTGGCTCAATTCCGTTTTTGAATGTCTGAAATCTGAGTATTTCAAGATCAGCATGAATGTAGGATTGTCTGAAACCTCTATATTTCTGTCTAAAATCTGACATTCATGTGGCTATCGCTTAATTATGATTTGCTCAAAAGTTGGAAGGCCATCTTTCTGACTTCTGTAATAGTGGTATTGACCTATCTGGTGTTGGTTTATTTTCATCCGGAAAACCTCGGCTGGACAGAAAGTGCGTATTTTTCCTGGTCCAATTTATTTCAGTTTGTATTCATTGATCAGATACTTATTGAATGCATCACGGTTGGCATTATCTTCTTTTTAGTCAGGAAATACGGGCAGCTTCGGTTTCTCGATCGGGTTAAGTTGCAACCCAAAGAAATACTGCTTTATGAACTTAAATTTCTGCCTGTTCTATTGCTTGCATTTTTTGTGTTTGCCCCTTTTACATTGACAGTTCGGTTTCTTTATCACACACTTCCTGATCCTGATTGGTCAACATACTTTGAGGAGTACTTCTACAGTACAAAGCTGTACATCTTCTACCTGTTACCCTCGCTTCTCTTTGGGTATGGTATATTGAATGTAAATCTGATAGTGCTATACAATCAGCAGCTCAACGAGACCAAATCAAACCTGATCAAGGAAACTAGTAAAAAAAAGAGAGAACGTCTTTGGGCTTCTGATGAATTTGGAGAAGTGTTTCTAGAATTAGAGCGAATCAGGTGGATTGAGCGAACGGATAGAAAAACGTTTGCCATTACTGAGTCAGAAAGGTATCGTTTGAAATATAATATTTCACAGCTCGCGGAAAAATTGGATGCAGAGCAATTTTTGCAAATCAATCGCAGTACTATAGTTAATCTTAAATGGGTGCTTAATTATTCTTTCTGGGAAAACGACAAATACATACTTCGTATGAGAGATGAGAATCAAAAAGAGTTTGTGATGAGCAGGGAACGATTGAACAACATAAAGAAAGCGTTGCTTTTAGGACAGTCAATCGATAACTGAATTTGGGTATCCGATGATAAAAGTGGTGAATAAAAGTATCGTTTTACAAAGGATATTTTAGTTCTATTTGGGATAGAGGATTCATTAGAAATCTGATTCGTTAAAATGTCTTGTCAAAGCGCTCTGTTCACATGGGGGCGCCTAGTCATTCATTTTAGTGTTTGTTGTAAGCAGTATGCTAATTGTCTTTAAGATATTCTTCAAATGACTCAACGAATCGATAGATATCATTTTCTGAATTTGTTAGATCAGCTGCTAAGTAGTTTCCTTTAAAGTCTGGCTTATATTGTAGTGATATTGATCCAATTAAAATTTTGTGCTTTTCACGGAACACAGTTGCAAACTTTTTGGGCTCTATTCCATCAATTTCAAAGGCTGAAACAGCACATGATTTTTTCGGATTAGTGAGCAACCGAACTCTATCCGATTTTAATATTTCATTTAACCACAAATCTCGCAGATAGAGGAGTCTGTCCTCCTTTCTTTTGATTCCTATGCTTTGGTTGAATTTGAAGACCGAAGGTAAACTGGCACTTACAGCTTTTGATACGGTACCGAAATCCTCAAATTTCTCAATACTATCCACAGACTTGCCAGACCAGCTTGGCCAAATGGGCCATACATTTTGGATCATATCTTTTCTAACAAACAGAATACCCGTTCCTTTTGGAGCCCAAAACCATTTGTGGAGAGAGGATGCAAAAATATCACAACCTAATTCTGAGATTTTAAAATCTATTTGGCCAATGCTTTGGGCACCATCTACGATGGTAATGATTCCTTTTTCCCTGGCCATCTGACAAATTTCACTCACTGGTAAAATCTGCCCATTCTTATTGAACATATGACACATCAAAATGACTTTGGTATTTGCTGTACATGCATTCTCAAATGCAGCAACAATTTCTTCGTCACTTTTGGCAGTCATTGGGATATCAAACAACTTAAGGCGGATGTCATCGCGTTTCTGCCTCTGTTCAATAATTTTAATACAAGAATCGTAATCTGCATCTGTGGTGATAATTTCATCGTTCTTATTCAGGTCTATACCAAGCAATCCGACTCCAAGTCCTTCCATAGCATTTCGGGTAAGAGCAATTTCATCCGCTGAACAGCCAAAGGCATTCGCCATTAATTCTCGTAAAGATTGTGATGACCCACTTTCTTTTAAAGAATTTAAGGCTTGAGTTTTATATTCACCTCCACCAGCAGTTATTTCCTGATATTTTGAAAGAAGTTCTAAAGTTGCAGTAGGTACTGCACCACCACCAGTATTCAATAGATTGATATATGCAGAATCTTTGGGGAAAGAATTTCTAATCTCTTCCCACATATTTTCTTCGTCTAGCCAACTGTTTTTTGTGTTTAAAGCGTTCAGAGCTTGAACGTCGGTTAACATAGATAAAGCTCCAGAGGTTAGAAGCCCCTTTATTATTTTTCTTCTTTTCATTATTATTTGCTCTCGGATCGGCCGTATTGCTTACAACGTTCTAGTTATGAATCGAAATAACGGTTTGGCAACAATATTTTATTATTTATCTGGTCGAATCAATTTTTACCATTGGCTCAATGTTTTGTTATCGAGATTGAAAACCATAGTTATCATGTTTTCATAAAACACATCTCCATTCCCCATCACAATACTTGACTTCCAATCAAATTCATCCTCACCAAACTCCTTATTTAATTTTTCCACTTTCACTAAATGAATCCATATTATTCGTTCACCTTTCTCATCTATAAATCCAAGGTATTGTCTTGTGTAGTCATTAAAAGTTTCTCGAACGTTCTTAATCTTTTTAAAACCATAAACTCTTGAATCATTTTTCATGCTTGAGTTATAGTTTTCTGTTAATCCATCTTCAGCCTTAATTATTTCATCAATAGTTGGACTAAATCTATTTGCTAATTCCTTTTTATTAAAACCTGGTGCATGTTCTTTTGGAATAATTGCTCCTTTGAAATCAACTCCGAAAATTGTAACAAACTGGCTAGTACTATCAACCTTTAGATTTTCTATTTGAAGCTGCCCATAACTCTTGATTGAAATGAAAAGCAAAATTAGAATCTGATACTTTATTTGTGCCATAGCTATAGCATTCTATTGTTTGGCAACGCCCATCTTTAGGGCTGTCACTCAAAGCCGGTCCCGATGGCTTTGGGATGGAACTAAAGATAGCGAACCTGCCTGCCATGCACAAGCCTCCCAAAGGCTAGCAGGAGTGCAGGCATATGGAGGATAGTGTATGTTAGAGATAGTTTTCTAGCTTTCACCTATGATTGACTACAAATACGAAGTTTTTCTGGCCGTCGCCACCAAACTGAGCTTCTCAAAAGCAGCTCAGGAACTTTTTGTTTCACAGCCTTCGGTCAGTAAGCAGATAAAAATTCTAGAAGATGAAGCTGGAGTACCATTGTTTCTACGTAATCACAATCAAGTACAACTGACAGATACAGGCGAGAAGCTCCTGGATCACCTGCGAAAAGCCAAACTGATTCAAAAAGAAATTAATTCAGAATTTGCCAGCACTAAAAGAAGTAACGAACTGCAAGGTGATCTTAAGATTGGTGCCAGCACCACGATTTCCTTGTATGTGATGCCTGAAATTCTAGCGGCATTTCATAAGCAGTTTCCCCAAGTGAATTTACTATTGGTCAACCGAAACAGTGAAAATATCTTAAAAGCATTGACAGACCATGAAGTAGATCTTGCTTGCATAGAATCAGGAAAAGGTATTAGCTCACTTCAAAGCACCTTTTTTATGAAAGATGAAATCATAGCGGTATGTTCAAGAAATAGTCCTTTTCTTAAGAAAGAAATGAGTTTGGAGGAATTGTTATCCGTTCCAATTGCATTGAGAGAACGGGGATCCGGTACTTTAGAAGCTTTGAAAAAATCTCTTGACCGGCAACATGTCAAGTTGGGTGACTTAAAAATTGTGGCAAGACTTGGAGGAACTGAGGCTTTAAAAAACTATCTGGTTGAGGGAGAGGCTATTGGGTTCCTGTCTCGCCTGGCTCTGAACAGAGAAATTGAAAATGGCGAACTTCATGAGATACGCATTTCAGAATTAAAGGTGACAAGAGAGTTTAATATACTAATAAGAAGAGGTGAGGGATCTATTGGTTTAATGAAAATGTTCATGAAAATGGCACTGAATAGTCATAACTAAAAGTTATAACCTATGAAAAGATGATATTTTGAGGTAATGATAAGGTTCACTTGATTTGTCATGTGGAATTACTTAATAAGACAAGTTCGTTTTTCAAAAGCATGGTTTGTTCTAAGTGTGGAACTGACTATTCAATTCATCAAATTCAAACCAAATCCACTTGCTGCGATAAACCACTCATTTCCAAATACGACTATAATTTTTCCATAAAGAAAGAGGTGCTGTCTACTAGAGCAACCACCATGTGGAGGTACCGGGAAATGCTGCCACTATTTGATGATGAAAACATGGTCAGTCTGGGTGAGGGAATGACCCCTTTGATCAAGTGGAAGAACCTCGCAAATAAATATGGGTTACAAAACCTTCTGGTAAAGGATGAAGGCCTGAATCCAACAGGTTCTTTCAAAGCCAGGGGCTTGAGTATGGCGATTTCAAAAGCAAAGGAATTCGGAATCAAGTCATGTGTAATTCCTACAGCGGGTAATGCCGGAGGAGCAATGAGCGCTTATTGCGCAATAGCTTCCATTGAAAGTACGGTAATCATGCCAAGAGGCACGCCAGCCATTTACAGGAAAGAAAGTGAAATACATGGAGCCAAAATCATACTTTGTGACGGGCTGATTGATGAATGCGGAAGGTTAGCCTCTAAAATTTCGGAAGATTTGGGCGCATTTAACATGTCTACATTGAAAGAGCCCTATCGATTAGAAGGTAAAAAGACCATGGGCTATGAAATCGCAGAGCAGTTAGATTGGAAACTACCTGATGTGATTGTCTATCCGACAGGAGGGGGTACAGGTCTTATTGGGATTTGGCGAGCCTTCCAGGAGATGATTCAATTGGGTTGGATTTCCGGCGATCATTTACCAAGAATGATTGCAGTTCAATCAGAGGTCTGTTCTCCTCTTGCCCACCATTTTCATAAGAGCAAGGCACACAGTCCTTTCCGAATGTCAATTGCAAATGGCCTTTCGGTACCCTCCATTTACGGACTAGATTTAATTTTGGATGTAATCAAAAGGTCAAAAGGAACTGTAATCACTGTAAGTGAACAAAAAATATTGGCCGGAATATCGGAAATCGGATCTTCTGAAGGAATGTTAATATCTCCGGAAGGAGCAGCTACATGGGAAGCTTTGAAATTGATGTTAAAAATGGGACTTGTTTCTGAAGCCGAACAGATAGTTCTATTAAATACAGGTAGCGGGTTTAAGTATGTTGATAATTATCACTAATGGCCGCGTGTATGTGCCGTAGCCTACCGATAGGTGGCTATGGCATATACACAGTGTTAGCGGTTCGGCTTTTTTACTACTTTCAGTCATCTCTCTTAATGGCTCTGATGCACATAAATGCAGGAAATTCATTCAGTTCTTTAAAATGTTTTGGGTCTAACTGTTCAAATTCTATTGTTGGTTTAGGTTCAACTAATTTATCAATATAAAAGCCGTTATCTGTTAATGGTGAAATACACTCGTGTAATGGTCTTCTAAAACTATTTACCTCAACGGGTTGTCCAAAACCTTTCCATGTGCATTTTACATTTTCAACCTCAAAGTATTTCTTTGACTTGAAATAATTGTATTCAAAAAATGGATGCTCAATGGAAATTACAAGTATTCCTTTGTTTTTTAAAACTCTATTAAATTCTTTGACAGTAAACGTCCAATCTTCGATGTAATGAAGTGCTAATGCACAAAGCACCATGTCACACGAATTATCTTCTATCATAGAGAAATGTGTAGAGAAGTCGTGGACATAAAATTCGCCTTTGTTTTTGTTTCTAATGGTCGCTAATTCAATCATTTTAGGACTTATGTCAAATGCTTTAACAATCGCTCCTTTATCAATTAAAATTTCAGCATATTTCCCAGGCCCACAAGCTGCGTCAAGAATAGTTTTCCCATTCACTTCTGGCAACAGTTGAAGTGTGTTTGGTCTGTCATAATATGCATTATGGGGTTTGTGGTCAATAAGTTCGTTATACTTGTCGGCCATTAGTTCATACGCAGAAACTATCTTTTCTTTAATCATATTGGTTGTCCATTTAATGTTGTTTTAAGCAGACCGCTAACCTTCAACTAAAATTAGTATGCACCCCAGATGCTAAAAGAGCTGAAGTTTTCTAGTTGTAATACCATATCAAATTACTCAGAATTGCATATTCATTTAGTGTTTGTTATCTACCTACCACAATCCCACTTTTTTCATGATTTTTTCGAATCGGGGGTCATCTTGAAGAGGACTTCCATTTTTTCGTGCGTAGTTCGGAATGGTAGGGCAGTTATCTTCTACCATCTGGTTCAGGCACTCAAAAAACAAATCATCGTCATACCCCTGAAGAAAATTAAAAAGAACAAGCGCAACTCTTGAAGGATAATACAGTTGGAAGTCGGTTTTGGGAAAATGCCTAAGGACTGCCAGCCAGGTTAGGTTTACGTCGTTTGTTCTTTCAAATTCACCATCAATAAACCTATTTAATGCTCCAGGATCAGATGTTGCGTCCGCATAGAGGATCTTCATGTTCTCAATGGCCTGTTTTTTTGAACCAAAATCCCGCTGTTTAACGACGTTGGTCAACCTTACAAAGAGGCTGCTCTTATCAATCAAACTCAATTTTTCAATATTCTTTATTCCACTTAACGGTTTTTTATCGTTCATGAACATAATAGCTTCAAATGCAAGAACCTGTGGATTCAGCGGATCAATTTCTTTGGCATATCTCATGTGTTCCCACGCTTTATCCCAATTATTTGTTAGCATATAGTTAAATGCTTGTCCAGCTCTTGTCAGTGAGTTATTAGGGTTTAAGGCTAAACTTTGTTCACCTAATTCCAGACCCCTTTCTAAATCATAATCGATAAGAAAGGCTCTGTAGCTGAGATGTCCCAGCGTATTCCAATGATTGCCATCAATTTCTACGGCTTTATTTCCATAATAATAGATATTCGGTCTGGCTATGGTGGGATGTACCACCCCAATTTGTTGCATGTAGATCCATGCTCCGGCTACTCCAAGGTATCCTTCGATACTTGTAGAATCAAGCTCGATGGCTTTTTTGTAGTGCACGATGGATTGTTCAAGATCTTTTTTGGAAAATTTCAGTAGTAGGTGATTACCCTTAAGAATTTCTTCATATGCTTCCGGATTGATCTCTTGGCTAATGACCAAATCTTCAATTGGAGCTGGACTCAGCTTGGTGGCAATAATCTGGGAAAGATCATTATAGAGTTTAGGAAATTCTTCAATATTCGCTTTAAACTCATCCGACCACAGGAGCTCCTCTGATTGGGCATTTAATAGTCTTGCACGGTAAACATATTCATTACTAGCTGGTGAAAGGCTCGATTCCAATATTGTTTTGACATCTAGTTCGGAACCGATTTGCTTTAAGCTTTTTGATGATTGAGAATACGGAAGAGTTGAAGTCCTTGAAATGGTTTTTAATGTTCCCATTTTTCCCAGTTCTGTAATAATCCCATCATGCAAGCCAGCTACTAGATATTCATTCTCCTTTCCAGGTAGATTATTTTGAATGGGTAAAACGGCTACTGACTCCAAATTCTCCAGAGGTCCATTACCGCCGCCAATTTTGATGAATCGCAATGCTCTTGGATTAACAGTAAGCGGGTTAGTGACGAAATAGACAATTGACGCAATTCCAAGAACGGAAATGACAATCTGAATTGCAATTGCTTTCTTATTCCATCGACCTTTGAAAGAGCTGAAGGTTATCGTTCCAAATATGCCAAAAACCAGGAAGAGAATCAGAATGTCGAGCAGTAGTGGTTCCAAATCGTAGCGTTCGATAAAGAAATTGGATGCTTCCATCAACACCCACGCTGTCCCAAAATAGATGGCAAGGTTCTTTCCTATTTGTTTATTGAGTTTCACTACATTAAAGGTAGCATTTCTACCTGGTGAAGGTGTGGTGGGTAACGTTCCGTGTATGGTGTCGTAGCATCCCAAAGGGTGCAATGCACTATACACTTTGTTAGGCAAAGTTTATTCAAATATTAGGTTAGTCATTGTCTTTGTTGTCAGGATTCTAATCGCAAACATCGACTCATCTATTTCATAATCTATTAAATCCAGCTTGTGTGGGATTAATTGCGACCACTTTGAATAACTGTAATTTCTTTCAAAATCTAGGTCAATTTCACACCTTAATTCTTCTGCTGCCTTTATTTCCCACTCACAATTAGAAAGTCCAATTTCTTCAGCTGAAAAGCCTGCATTGAGTTTGTCAAAATCAATTTTTTCAATGTCGTTAGTGACCGAGAAAATCGGAGTTCTAGTAATTCTATTACTTAACAGTTTAGCACTTGAGTCAGTTATTTGTCCGTTTTCGTAAATACAATCATCTATTGCCAATGCTATAAAGCCTGAAAATTTATCATTGGAGGTTTTATAGTAATCCTTCTCTTGAATTTGACGAGAAAGGTCGTTTCGTTGAAATTCGTACCAAACTAATCCTAAGTCATTAATGATTAGATCACTTTTGAAATTAGAGCCTACTTTTGAGTACACACCGTATGCTTTTTGGAGTCTTGCCCTTGACGCAAATGGATGAAGGCTCAAATCTATTAGAATGCTATTATCTTTTGCAGTTTCTACATCTAATACGCAAATTCGACCGCTATTGTCATTGGAATCTAATTCGGTTGCAAACCAAGCACAGATATCAAGGTCTACGGTAAAATCTAATAGTTCTGAATAAAGTCCGTAATGTTGGACATAAGCTGCTGAATCCATGCCGCTAACATTTAATTTCTTTTGGATTTTTTCGTCTACATATATAGATATTGCTTCTAGTATTGTCTTATCAATTTCATCTAAATCGGATTCAGTCTTCATCCTCTGCATAGACGTAAGGCTGCTATCATATAAACCTGGTTCTCCTCTGAAGAGATATTTTGGAACGTTGAGTTTTCTTGTATTACTTGAATTAATATCTTTTGCTTCAATGCTTACTTTCTTATCAGGATAATTATCTTTTAGATGAGATATCAAGGAAGACAGGTTCTCAAATCTTCTATGTTCAGGTATGTTCATATCTCAAAATTTTGCCTAACACCCAGCTATGGGGCGTCTTCCCCAAAGCCGGTAAGTGGAACTAAAGATAACGAACCTGTACCTAATTCAAACAGCTTCCAAAAAGAACACTTGATGAAGTTTCAGTTCCAGGGGATAGGAGGTCCAATGTGTGGTGAAAGGCCAGAACCACATAACTTTTGGAAAGGAACAGTCGCTTAAAGACGGTGCCGATTGGCAGTTGGGTTGCTTAGACACTTCCTCAAAACCAAATTATGTAGCTTATTTCTTTTTTGAGTCTGGAAGTTTAATATCTCCAGAGACTTTAATTGTGGATTTATCATCTGTCTTTTTTCCCGGAGTAGGTGGGTATACCGTTCTCGTATAATTTCCGGAAGAAATATTAAAGGGAATGACTGGAATTTCCATCCTGGTTGAGCCACCTTTCCAATCAAATTGATCACAATTAAAATCACAAATAATACTCTTGAATGTGTACAAATAGCCTTTATCTTGGATTCTCAGCTGATATTCAATTTTAGAGGGTAGTTCAAGATCTTTAAACAAATTTTCTCCACTGTTGCTCTTAATAAAGCTTTTTATTTCATCAGAAACCGTTTCCATCGCCGCACTTGCTGCTGGTTCTGCCTGAATTCTTGCCACTGTAATACTGGATAGAGGAGTTGCTATTCCAACTGCTGCTGTGATTAGTTCATCTACCTGGCTATCAGTCGTAGATGTAGCTTCTGATAAAGTCCCATTTTCAGATAGTTTTTGACTTAGTGTTGAAGAACCAAGCCAAGGCATATTGCTATTCAAGTAGTATTTGGTTGAATAATCAACAACTGTTTTAGTTGCCCAATTGTTGGATACGGTATCCAGCTCTTTTTTGAGGTCTGAAGGCTGGTCAAGAACTTTTGTCAATCCTGCTAGACTTTTTACAATAGCGAGGCTTGCCTTTTGAGCTTGGATTTGAGTGCTATCAGAAAGCGATAAAACTATATCCCTGATGGTATCCAATTGACCTTCATCAGTTTTTGATACTTTTCGCTCTATAAGCACAGTTTCTTTTGCTTTATCTAGCTTTTCAATTTTCACAAACTTCACCTCGTACCATTTATAAAGATATTGAGTACTTTGTTCCGTTATTTCTTTGTGGACATAAAACGGAATTCCCTTCTGTTTTTTAGTTTCTTTGTAGACTCGGATTGACGGTGCGCATGAACTTAGAACTAAAGCACTGAAGAGGACAATTATATAATTTTTCATAACGGTATTTTCTGCAATATCCTAAAAAACTGAATATATGGAAATACCTAAAAGTAGGGAATTGCAGACGAGAGTTGTGTTTAACGGTCTAATATTTTCATAGTTCAGAAAATATCAATCCTTCTCCGAGTCTATAACATAGGTTCCAAAAGATTTATATATAACCTTTAAAATATCTTCAATGTATGTTTTCGAATACCCTCTGCAAGCAACTAAGTTAGCCGATTGGGCTTAGTACCTATTACACTCTTTTTTTGATCAATTAAATCGGATGTTGAGACTGAGTAAGTATAGGCAATGATTTTAATTGTAATGTTATACTTGGTAATAAGCTTTAGATTTCTATTAGGTATGATTTTGTTAGAAGGTATGAATATTGTATCAAAGTCATATTCATCAATTACTTCTTTGAAAGGTTTATCCTTAAGAAACGCAGAAATCCGACTGTTGAAAGATTGTATAGTTTTTAATCGATTCTGTTCATCTTGGAGCGGTCTTTCTGACCCTTTTTTTGTTCGTACCATCGCATTACAATCGACTCCTACTATCAATTTGTCACATTGATTTAAGCAGTTATAAAGATAATTTTTATGTCCTCTGTGGAACAGATCAAATACTCCCGATGTATAACCAATAATCTTATTCACATTTAAAGTCCGCTAAGTTGAGTTAGAATTTCATTTGACGTGTAAATGGCATCCTTAAGTCTATATGTGCCAAGAAAAACTTCATAGTCCTTTGCCTTATTTCTTAAAATTTGAATCAATGGATTTACTGTTATACTTGATGCAGTTTTAGCCTCCTTACCACCACTTCCAGTACCAAATAACGGGATAAAAACAGAGTTAAAGTTTGTTGAGTCAAGAAAGTCGAAAAGAGAAATAAGCCCGTCTCTTATTGATGTTTCTTGAATTATGACATTACCTGAATTATTTTTTTCAATACTCACCAGATGGATGACTTTCTTCACCCCCTGACGATTGTCATTGTAAGCGTCATTCGGAATAACAAGGCCTAACTTGAATGGAGCAATTAGATTCTTTTTACGTTTCCATTGGTCAATGTAGTGCTTGACATGATCATTTACTACAAAACCATTTTCATTGATGTCAGCAAATATCCTTCTGGCTCGACCTGAAACTGACGTTCCAAATATTTTACCTAGACTCAGCTCAGTGTCTTCTGAAGTGACAATAACTTCAGCTTCTTCAGATAAATTTAAGATGCTACCGCAAAAACATCGAATAGTTGAATTACCTACTTTGAGACCTTCAGAAATAATTTTCGAGTCGATCAATTTGTTTTTACTCTTTTTGGACGTCAAAAATGAAATAACTCCAAAAATCATTGAGAGTAATAAAAAAATGTAACCAACTAGATTACCATATTGGCATGAAGGACAGCCAGGTTCTTGAATTAACTGAAATGTCTTATTTATGACTAATTCCCAGAATTCAGGTCTGGGGACTAATGCTGCTGTCGATGCAGCTAAAAAACCTAAGGAGAGTCTAGTGAATATCGAAGCCTGTAAAAGTGCCCTTTCGGTAAGATGTTTAAAGACAAGGGTGAGGGTATATTTAAAAATTTTAAACATTCGATTATACAACAACCTTCATATTATAGTGATACTTTCTAAGTAATATGCTGAATCTGGGCAACTCAAGATTGTGACTAGATTGAATCTTTAAAGAATCTTCCCTATTGAGCATAACGTCTAACTAAAATTAGTATGCGCCCAGGTTGCTATTAGCACCGAGGTTTTTATTTCGTGATGACATTTCAAAGAGCTCAGTTCGCATATTCATTTTAGTATTTGTAAGGGTCCTTTAAAAGCATTGCCAGGAATGTTCAAATAAAATTGGAAAGTGGCTCCTTACTTCACTGACCTTTTTGTCTTTATTTACTTTAAGTAAATTCATTATTTGCTCATAATCTCCCTCTAATTCCATATAAATATTTTCAATGTCATAGTTTCGATTGAGCAAATGATTGAAAACAGCTAGGGAAAGCAATTTACCGACATACCATTCCAGATTTGACCAAAGGTTTGAATATTCATTTATGAATTTCCCGGAATGAACAATTTGGTTACGATGAAGATATATTCTATCAAGTTGATATGATATAGATTTAAAGGACCTTTCAATTCTATTTAGCAAATCTTCACAAGTCCATATCTTGCCAGAATAGATATCATTCAATTGACAAAATTGTTTGCAAAGAAGATTAGACTGATTTTTAATTGTATTGTAAGGATCGCTTTCTTTCTCAAAAGAAGTAGTTAACCAATTAGCCCAGGAAACAATATTCGATGGCTTAAAACCAAATGTTGGGGTACCAAGGTTAGACAATTCGTTATCGTTGGTTTTATTGGATTCTACGAATCTGACGGCCAGAGACATTATGTCCCTACCTAACGCTCCAATTGATAGAGACTTAGAAACGAAAACTTTCACATTTTCAATATCTGAACTTTTGTTTCGATACGGCAACAATGTTTCCATTGATGTCCAAAGTAATGCCAAAGAATTTTCAATTGATTTCGAGCCGAGTGCAAGGTGATAAAAATAAATTGGTTGAAACAAACTCTCTATGTGAGGAATTTCTGAGCTCTTATCAAATTCAAAATCATATTCTTTTGACAACCTGGAAAGAGTTTGTTTCAAAGTGTTAACTCGAAATGGAGTGTTAATTGGGTCAATGTAGATGCTACTCTTAATGTATTTATGATCGCTGGCTTTGCTGAATCGCCAAAGGATATTGTCAAAAAATTGATTAAAAAATGAAAGTGACATTCTCTCTTTAGAAGCAACATATCTCTTTAAGCCAACATCATAGATTGCACGAATGAAATTATGAGGATCCATTGCTTCCACAGTAACTTCGAATAATTCTTCGTTATCAAGTGGATCAAAACCATCTGGAAGAATTTTTTCTTTTACCATATAGAATTGTACTGATTTGATTTTTACTTTTTCCTCATTCAGATTATCCCTCATGAATTTGAATTCCAAACTTTCTTGAGGAACCTTAAAAAGTAATTTGTATTCACTGTCTTTATTGTTAAAATTTCGTAGTAGTTTTTTTATCGCAGTCAAGCCACCTTGTTTTGAAACGTACCTAAAAGCAAGATCACTAATTGTTGTGGCTGAGTAACCTACATATAAAAGGTACGGAATTAAGAGGTCAACCAGAGTGTCAATGGATTTTGCATTCCTGGCAAATTGTTCTTCGTTGTTGTAGTCTATATCTAATATTTCACTTGATAGAAAGGTATAATAGTGTTTTAATGTTCTCTCATATTTGACTTTAGCATTATGTAAGAAGTCAGTAAAATGTTTTGCATTATCTAATCGATTCGAATCGAATTCTCCGAAAAACTTAACGATATCTGGGAAATATTTTTTTAGTATCAGGTCGTTAATAATGTTAGAATTCAAATCCTTATCTCGTGATTCTTCAATCAAACTCAATAATCTACTTTTGAATTTGGGATTTGTCTGAACAAGAGATGCAACCAGAATAATTTCTGCAAGCAAAGTATGTCCATTCGTGGTTCTATGTCGATTAGAGATTAATTCTCCAGAGTCGACACGTTGCTTGACAAGTTCAAAAAAATACTTGGTGAGGGAAGTATGTTTGTCGTTCCAGCTGTCGCTTTTTGCTGTCCACATATATATGCCATTTCGATAATTGACCCTAACGTCCAGCTATGGGGCGTCCACCCCAAAGTGTGTTAATAACAATAAAGGTAACGGATTGGCACCATTCCTTCAAACCTGTCAGACATCCATCCGATCCTGCAGTCAAACTACGAGAACTCATCGGAGTTCTAAAGTGAAATAGTAGTCTCAGAAGGTGACAATCCGTGGGCCATTTAGCCAGAAAGTTTCAGATAGCTCAGTAGTGGATGCACTATAGCGCATGTTGTGGTGCGTTTTATTCTGTAACTATTCCATAATAAATCGCACTAACAGAGCAATACAGCTCATTGTCTTTCCTTTTTCGATTTACTTTGAATACTGGTTCATCAAGTTCAGAATCAATTGCCGAGACTACACCCTCCTTTCGTTGACTTGGCGCAAAAGCTGCATACCTTCCTTTCTTCAATTCACCAGAAAACTCATAATCAATTACACCAATTGTATCACCCACTGAGTTTGTTCCAATTGTAAAGCTTGGCCAGCTGACATTGGAGTAACGACCTTTAGATTCGAATTTTAATACTTTGATTTTTATGGTGTCGTCAGTTGTAGAATAGTTCCAGAGTTCTCGGCAGGATTCAACAATTTCAAGGTTGGCCTTCTTCTTTCTTTTGCTAGTTAAGTTGCTATGTATGAATCGTTGACAGCCGATTAGAGTTAAGGTCACTATAAGGATTGATGAAATTTGCTTCATGCTGTGCACCACAACGTCCAGCTATGGGGCTGTCCACCCCAAAGCGTGTTAATAACAATAAAGGTAACGGATTGGCGCCACCCCTCAAAGTCTATCAAGTATCCATGCAGTCCGTCAGTCTAACGCCAGAAAACACATGAACTCATAAGGGCAACAATATTGTCAGAAGGTGACAATACGTGGGCCAGCTAGCCAGAAAGTTTCAAATGGCGGAAAGGTGGATGCCTTATAGCGTATGTTAGCCTCAGTTGATATTTAAGGTTCGCAGTTCACCCATTTCCTTAAACGTTAGTTGAGTGTCAGTGATCTTCATGATTCCCGATAGTTGATTAACCGGGTATTGACTAATCAGTTCGTTCGATCCTATTCGACCAATCTTCAATTGGTTCATTCCATCATGGTATTCAATGAATGAGATAAGATCATTATGAATAATTAGGTCTTTGATATCAGAAGTTGAATCTGAAAGCATGTTCCTCAGTGTCGGGTAGGCTGGATAAATTTCATTTTCAGTTAAGTCGTAGAAGTAAATTGATGAGTGAGATTTCCCATATGGTTGGTCTCGGTCTAAAAACCTGTTGCTGACAAAATAGATTCTGTTGTTGGAGAATGAAATATTCGGATGTTCATCACGATAGTTGTCATTTGTTAGTTGCCTGATAGACTTGGAAACAGTGTCGACAAGGTAAATCTCATCCAGGTCAGCTCGTTCCGAGAATTCAATAATGTCAATTCCATCAATAGCCACCTTGTTGGCCAAGTCGTTAAATGGGAATAGGCTGTTTAAATTGTAATACCAGTTGCTATAACCCCAAAGAGTTCCAAGTAGCAGAACAACTACCAGGATCATATAGGGCCGGTATCTATGGAAGGGAAGCATATTGAGGCTAACGCCCAGCTATAGGGCTGTCCACCCCAAAGCCGGTAAGTGGAAATAAAGATAACGAACCTGCACCAGATCTCAGCCAGTTTCCAGGCTGAACACTTAACTATGTTTCTGTTCCAGGTGAGAGAATTACAAATGTTAAGCGATAAGCTATTTCGAAAGGACAGGGGAGTGGTGTAGTGAGACCAGCCAGTTTCAGATGGCTCAGAGGTGGATGCCCAATAGCGCTTGTTATCAGCTTTTCTTCTTTATTATTTTTTTCAACTTTATTGGATCCTGTCGTGTATCCCAGATGGACAAAATATTCAACTGCTTCCCAGTATCCTCATAGACAATGAAATAGTCTCTGACCACTTTCAGGCGAACTCCTTTCTCATCAGTTGGTCTACCAATATTAGGTCGAATAGAAAGTAATTCAATTGCGGAGTTGAATAAGGTATAAAGTTTACGAGAATAGTCTTTATTCTTATTCCTGTTAGTCCAATATTCTAGAATTTTTAGTCGGTCTTGATGAGCTGTTATTGACCAAATTACTTGTCGTTTAGCCACTGCTCAGTTGCCTTGTTGGATTGTTCGTGTGTGAGAGAATTACCGTTGGCTATTTCTTCACGGGATTTGTCGATTATTAATCGTTGTTCATTCGAAAGTTTATAAGGATGCTGCTCATCAAAATCGATTTCCAATAGTCTATAAACTTCTCTCAAGACATTATCATCAGATGTTTCTTTGATACGTTGAATAAGTCTCTCCTTTAAATCCACCATACTCAAAAATAGCTTAAATACTACAGTACAACAATCCAAGTGATTGCTGATAACGCCCAGATATAGCGCTGTGGCCTCCGAGCTTTATTAATTGCGATAAAAGTAGCTTATCTGCCGGTGCATTCAAACTATCAGACTTGCAGTGCGCCATGCAGATCAAAAGCTCCCACGAGCAGGAGTGGGTAGAGGGCACTTCAGTTTCTTGGCGGCTGATAAACGGGATGTTTTGCAGGCACTTAGCAGATGTCCAAGTAAGGCCATGCGCTATATCGTTTGTTAGTCACAGGGTCAGTAATCTTTTATCACCTTTTCTAGACGTTCACGTACCTCTGAATATTCATCCTTGAAGGCGTTGATTGTTTCCGGGTCCTCTTTGGATTCCTGTTCAGCCAAGAGCTCCAAAAATTTTTTGAAGTTCTCAACTCTTGCATCCATTTCTTTCTGGTGCTTAGAGTTAACCTTTACAAGTTTGGAATTGTGGAGTTCGTAGAAATCAACCTTATCTAATAAAGAATTGTCCAACCGTCCAAGCAAATATCCATAGTTAACATAATCGTCCCAATAGGTACAAACAGCATTTGTTTGTATAATTAGTTCATTACTCTCGACTGAGTATTTGTTCGCAATGATTGAGTTAACAAATGAGAATTGGCAATCTTGGTCAATTTGATAAATCCAAATCGTGTTCGAACTTTCAAAGGGTTCAATCTCAATTATCAGTTCAGGCGTTCCATCTGAGTTAACGTCGTGAATGCTGAATTTGGCCGATTCAAAAAATAGAGAAGAGTAAGCGTCAATATCTTGAAATTCATAAATGATGTCGTTCTGTTCATCAATTCCTACCAACAGTTCACGGCCTTTTCTAATTGACGTACTTTCACCAACTGTTAGGACTCTCTTTAGGGCAAGGTTGTTCGTTCCGCATTCAAGCTCATAGAATACTTTGTCACGTTCAGGAGTTAGTTCGTCCCTAATTACCTGAGCCCGAGAGTTAACGGTTGCAAGAGAAAAAAGTAACATAATTAGAGTTCGCATATCAGTTTGCTACGAGGCATGCCTTGTGACTAACATCTTGTAAGTCGCATTATATGCGACTTATTCTATTTCAAAGATACCTGTTTTATACTACATATCCATTCGCTTGAGAAGTTAAAAACAGCTTCAAATCAAATGATCAAGCCATTTTATTCATTCATTCAATTCCATGTATGTCGCACTTTTCGGCTAGGGATGTGCTACTTTTTGTGCGTATTGATGCATTAGGGTTTTCTTCTTTGATGAGTGATGGTTATGAACAGAAACCTAGGCGTGGTGTTGTACTTAATTTTATTGTATCAAAACTCAGAAGCGAGAAACAAGGGCGATCAATAAAAGTATTTCCTATCTTTAGGATCACTAAACATTCGAATCGTGAAAAATAGCCTAATCCTTATCGTCCTTTTGCTCTTTGGAGCGACTTCTCCGGATCGTATCGATCGTTCTTTTATTGAAGATGACTTAGTCAATATGGTGGATCTCTACAAAGAACTCCACCAAAATCCCGAGCTTTCTCTGCAGGAAAAGAAGTCTTCTAAAAGGATGGCTGATGAATTGAGAGCGGCAGGCTTCGAGGTTACTGAAAATTTCGGTGGCTATGGTGTGGTTGGAATTATGAAAAATGGAGAGGGCCCTCATATTATGTACAGAACGGACATGGATGCTCTTCCAATGTGGGAGAAAACAGACCTGGATTACCAGAGTGAAGTGGAAGTGCCCTATCAGGGGAGTATGGTTGGAACCATGCACTCGTGTGGTCACGACATGCACATGTCCACCTGGGTCGGAACGGCAAGGGCGATGGTCCAGATGAAGGACAAGTGGAGCGGAACGCTAATGATGATAGCTCAACCTGCAGAGGAAATTGGTCAGGGTGCCAGACTGATGATGAATGCCGGGCTATATGAAAAATTTGGAGTGCCGGATTACGCTGTGGCTTTACACGTAAGCCCAGGTCTTGAAGCCGGATCTATTGCACTAAGTGCAGGCTATGTTTTGGCAGCTTCAGAGTCAATCGATATAAAAGTTAAGGGGGTTGGAGCGCATGGTGCTGCTCCTCACATGAGTATTGACCCCATTGTGGTAGCTAGCATGATTGTGATGGATCTTCAAACGATCGTGAGTCGAAACATCAAACCTATTGATGATGCCGTGGTCACCGTAGGAGCCATTAAAGGCGGCACCAAACATAACATCATCCCTGATGAGGTGACACTTCAGTTGACCGTAAGAACTTATAAAGAAGAAGTTCGTCAATTGATTCATAAACGAATTCGTGAAATATCACGAGGAGTTGGCATTGCGGCAGGTTTACCTGAGGATATGCTGCCGGAGGTTACAATTCCGGATCAGTATACCCCTTCCAATTACAATAATCCGGAGTTGACCGAGAAGATTCGCAACTCGGCGATAACGGCTATTGGCAATGATTTCGTCAAATCTGCTGAACCGGTAATGGGAGCTGAGGATTTTGCGGTCTATGGCGCAACAGAACATAAAGTACCTTGTGTTATGTTTTGGCTCGGTTCAGTCCCTGAGGAAAGGATGAAAAGCGGCAAACTACCTGGATTGCATTCACCTTATTACTACCCGGCACCTGAGAAAACCCTCGAGACTGGGGTTACGGTGGTTAGTCAATCTTTGGTGGACTTGATGAGTAAGTAAAAAGCAGCGTTGACGCTTATCGCAGATTCCAGACCATACTGGTCCTTTACTTTCTGATGAGTCGAGGGCTCTATTTTGCTCGATTATAGTACTCCAGGGCCCTCGGCATGTTCTTCTTTAATTCATCAATTCGAGTTCCATAATTTGGGTGAGTTGATAAGAACTCAGGTGGTTGATTGCCACCCATGGCCGACATCCTCTCCCAAAAAGAAACCGCTTCCTGCGGATTGTATCCTGCCAAAGCCATGAAGTATAGGCCCAGGCGATCAGCTTCTTTTTCGTGGGTTCTTGAGAATTTAAGAATACCCAGGTTGGAAGCAGCTCCAGCAGCCTGAAGAATCATATCAGTGGTCAATGAGGCACCTCCACCTCCGGCAGCAATTGTGGCCAGGCTTAGTCCTGTTTGTGCGGCAAGGGTCTGACTGATCCGTTCTCTACCGTGGTTCGCTACAATGTGGGCGATTTCATGACCCATTACAACGGCTAATCCGGTTTCGTCTTTCGTTACAGGTAGAATACCGGTGTAGAATGCCACCTTACCTCCAGGCATGGCCCATGCATTTACCGTGTTCTCATCGATCAATATATACTCCCACTCAAAATCTTTTAATTGCCTACTTAGGTTTTGTTCTTTAAAATATTGTTCAACGGCACTTTGTATACGGGTTCCACACCTTTTGACCATAGCTGCGTCTGCACCTGTCGTGACCAATTTGTTTGATTTTTTTACTTCGCTGAATTGATTAAAGCTCATTGGAAATACCTGGCTGTTTGGTATTAGACTGAGTTGTGTTCGTCCGGTAATGGGTACCTTGGCACATTGAGTGGTTATTGCAAGAACAACAAGGAGGGGTAAAATGGGTTGAATTCTTTTCATAATAATTAAATAGTCATTCAATGATAAGTCCTTCGTAAGCGTTTGGCAACACAAAACGCTTATTCATTTATTAAGTTTTTCGATCACTTTGTCGTATCGGCTATCCATACAAACACTAAGATCGGTGGTCATGAATTTTCCATCTAAAAACAGGCTGAAAATTGTTGCCGGACTTGGGGCTTGTTGTGCTTCTTCTATGGTTTTGAGTTTGATCACCTTTAATGGTAAATTTCTTTTTTCCGCGGTTTCCACTAGTGATTCTTTCGCGTGGAATTCTGCAAATGGACACCGATTTGAGTAGTAAACCACAATTCCTTCTTTGTCCGAGCATTCTCCGCTTTTAACTGATTCATTAAAAGATGGGTCCTCAGCGCTTTCTTCAAACTTCAGGGCCAACAAGCTGAAGCCACTGGAAATTCTCTCTACTTCAACAAATCCCTGCTTGAGTAACCATTTGGTGTCACTCATGAAGTGGAATTTTTTTGTTCCTACTACGGTAACAAGTCCATTTTTCCCTTGACTTTTAGCGTCGTCAATGGCAGAATGTAACAGTGCTTTTCCGTAACCACTCTTTTTGTATTTGCCCGAAACCCAAAAGCAATTCACGTTTAGGTAATCGGGAGCGGTAATGGGGACCCAGGCATTTTCTGCTGGTCCATATTCGATGAACACTTTGGCTCGCTCATCAAGCCGTCTGAAGACATATCCATTGCTGAATTCCTTTTCCAGCCAGTCTTTTTTTGCCTGGTAGCTATCAGCACATTTTTTATCAGATATGGCGCAACAGATGTGTTCCGTACCAATATTCTCTTTAGTCAACGCTATAAATCCTTCCATGACAACTGAATTATGTAAAACTAATCGTTAGCGAGGGGTAGATTATCGAACATGCCATCCGATAACTCCTCCTAATAAAATTAGCTAACCTGACCCTTATCTACAATCAAGATCATGAGATGTTTATTTAGTCTTTTCGTTACGTTGAAATGACTTTTAAAATCGAATGGGAAAACTACTAGTATACTATTTGCTCTTCGGGAAGTTTCTTGTCAAGATTGATGGTTTTTCGTGTGCCATTGGCGTAAATGTTGACAATGTTGGCCTGTGAATCGAATGCATCGACCAATACACGATTGCGAACCTTGATTCTGGAAATTTTAGCTACGTCTTGTACTTCCAATTCACAGATGATTACATGGTCTTCAACGATTTCGGCACTTTCCACTTTTTGAGTAATAAACTTCAACCTGACTGGGGAGTCGTTTACCGTGATCGAAAGTTTAGAAGTTATGTATCGCTCAACATACGATTGAGCATTTGCAATGGGTCTGTTCTTCCACAAACCGAGACGGACTCCTCGTTCTTGGAAGATGGATTCTTCAAGGTCATTCACAAAGATTTTGACACGAATGGTTAGTTTATCGTTCTCCTCATCGTGTTGAATGGTGGTTATACTTATGTAAAATTCATGGCCGATTGAAGCCGTAGAGATACTACCAACCAAAAACAGAGTCAAAGCAATTTTCCTGCTCAATGTCTAGCGTCTATAAACCATACTTATCTATCAGGTAAATCAATCCTGCGATAGAGGCCGTCCCTAATTCAAGCTCTCGGGGATGTACGGTTGAAAAGACATCGGCCGGGGAATGATGGACATCAAAAGCACGTTGGGAATCTACTATGAATCCAATGGTAGGCGTACCCAGTGTTCTGTTTAGAGGTCCAATATCAACGCCTCCACCTCCTTTTTTGATGTAGCCCACGGTGTTCTCGTTGAAGTGTGGTAGCCATGATCTGAATTTTTCAATAGTGGCGTCCTCAGCACTCACACCGAAACCTCTGGGTGAGTAGGCTCCGCCATCACTTTCGAGAGCAATCAGGTGATTCTCATTGTTCTTCTCGGCTAACTCAGCATATTTCAGTCCACCGCGGGTACCGTTTTCTTCGTTCATGAACATGACCGCGCGAATGGTTCGCTTAGGTTTAATCCCCAGCTTTTGAAAAAGTCGTAGTACCTGGATGGATTGCATGCAGCCCGAGCCGTCATCGTGGGCTCCGTGTCCAACATCCCAGGAGTCCAAATGTCCGCCAATGGTAATGATCTCATCAGGAAATTCTGATCCGGTAAGTTCTCCGATCACGTTATGAGAAGGAGCATCTTCCAGGGTCTCACAATTCATTTTGAGGAAAAGTCTTGTATTTGGGTTTTGCTTCAGCGCTTCAGCCAGGCGATTGGCCGATTGAAAACCCAGAGCCGCAGCCGGTATTTTTGGAATACTGTCTCGATAGCTGGTTACACCAGTATGAGGAACATCGTCATACGCTGTACCCACAGAACGTATTACAACACCTACTGCTCCGAATTTTGCTGCAACCGATGGACCTGCTGAGCGTTGATCCACAGCACCGCCGTATGCGGCACCTGTTTGAATCTGACGTTGATCCGTTGCGCGATTGTAGAAAACGATTTTTCCTTCAATTTTTTCCTGGCCCAGTGCCTCAACCTCTTCCAGTCCCTGAACTTCGATCACTTCGGCAGTAAGGCCTCCTTCAGGGGTTGCTACTGACATACCAAGAGCCAATACCGATAACTCGTCGTTTGAGCCTTCAATTCGTGCAACTTCTTTATCACCACGTTTCCAATTGGGCACAAACAAATCTTGTTTGTATACTTTGTCAAAACCGTAATCATTCATCACCTGCTCGGTCCATACTACTGCGTTTACCGCACCTTCGGAGCCGCTTAACCGATGCCCAATGTTGTTACAAAGGTGATCGAGCAGGCCGTAGGTTTCTCTTGAAGTCAAAGCTTCATCAAAAAGCTGTTTGATGATTTTGGTATCCTCGATATCTAATTCAGGCTGTGATTGGACTTGCTCAGCCGGTTGTTGTTCACACCCGGTTATTGTCAAGCAGGTAGAAAGGAAGAAATAGAAAACAGTTAAGCTCAGGTTTTTCATGTTATGTGCAATCAGGTTACAGCGCAATTATATTGATTGACAAAGAAAAATGGTCAATAGGACGTTTATTAAATCGATTTACTTCTTTCGTAAGAAACTCGTTTTCAATTTTTAGATTTAATACACCTCACCGAAAAGGCGTAGGTTGGATGTTGAGAGGCTAATCGAATGGAGTCTTTTCCAAGTTCAAGAATGTAGCTCCATACAAAATGTTCATCTTCTTTTGTCCGCGACCAAAAAAGTGTTTTTGACTTGAAATGATTTTCGTGCTCCCCATTATTTCCAGACCCTGCAGGTCTTGCCGAAAAGAGGCTACTATTTGTGTTACTTTCTTCATTCCAGTATTCAGGGTCCTTGTAAGTCCCTGCGATGTATCCCCCGTTTAGCTGGATAAGCTGGTCCCAGTCTTGATTGGTAGGTAGTTCCCATCCATCAGGGCAAACCATGCAGGCGGTCTCAAAATCATACAGCAAACCAAATGTTTCAGTATTTGCAGGGTCGTCATCAGGGTAGTAGTGCTTCACTGGAATTCCAGATCGATTTTGTTTTGTTTTTAGATTTTGCGTCATCCAAATCGTTTCGCCATACTTTTTTATAGAGTACTTGCTACCGTCGATATCTATGACGGTTTTCTCTTGAGTCTGGTTACAACCTATAAGTATCATACAACCAGCCGCGATTGATAGTCTCAGTTTGATTTTCAAAGTTGAAGTAGAAAACATTATTTGAAATGGTCTTTACTTTATACAGACTGTATTTCCACCCGCTTGGTTATTCCTTGAAGCATCCCATTGAAGATCAAGCCATGGAAAGGTAAAACCGAATACCAATACATCCTTCCAAATAGACCTTTAGGTCTAAACGTTGCTGTCTGTTCCAGATGATCTTCGACTAATTTGAATTCCAGCCAAGCCTCGCCTGGTAATTTCATTTCTGCAAACAGAAGCAATCGACCTTCGTTTTTATCAGCATACAGTACTCTCCAAAAATCAACGGTATCCCCGGCGCTCAGGGAAATTGGATTTGTTCTGCCTCTTCTAAGACCGACTCCTCCCACCAGCTTATCAAGAAAACCTCTTAATCTCCATAGGAAGTTGGCATAATACCAACCTGTTTCACCTCCGATACTCCAGATTCTATTGACACAAGTTTCTTTATCATCCACTTTTGACACTCTTTTATCGATATAGCAACCAAAAGTTGGAACCTCTATGAATTCAGAGATATTAAAGTTCAGGTCACTACTTGAATAAGCATCCTTCCAGCTGGATAAAATCGCATTATTCTTTATTCGGGAAAAAGCCCTTTTCAATGATGCTTCGTATGTGAGTGGTTGAATTCCCAAAATAGAATTGATACGATTATCTCGGCATACTACCTCCACTTTCATGCTATTTACCAGTGAAACGGCAAGCTTGTAAGAAGTGGATGTGACAAAGTATAACCAGTAGGAGGAGAGTCTGGGAGTCATGACCGGGACGACTATTATTTTCCTTTTTAACCCTCGGTTTTTGGCAAAATCTAAGAGCATTTGCTCATAGGTTAGTACATCAGGCCCTCCGATATCGAAATTCTGATCGAAAGTTTTTTCGTTGAGAATGGATTTTGATAGAAAACCAATTACATCGGAAATCCCTATCGGTTGACACCTTGTTCTTAGCCACTTTGGTGCTACCATGATTGGTAGTTTTTCAACCAAATCCCTGATGATTTCAAAGGAGGCGCTGCCGGACCCAATGATGATCCCTGCTCGTAACGCGGTGAAGGAGTACGTACCTTTTTCAAGCTCAACTTCCACTTCCTTCCTGGAGTTGAGGTGTTTTGATAGCACCTCCTCGTTTACTATTCCACTTAAGTAAACAACGTGTCTGACGCTGGTTTTTTCAAGGGCCCTTCTGAAGTTGATAGCAGACTTTTTTTCAAGGTGTTGATAGTCCCTTGAGGATGACATCGAATGGACTAAGTAGTATGCACCATCGATATCTTCTGGTATGTTCGCAATTGAGTTTTCATCCAACAGATCTATTGCTATGACCGATACCTTCCGCTTAATTGATTGCGGGGCATTGAACCTTGTGGGATCACGAGCACAGCAGATAACTTCGTGTCCAGCTTCAACCAGAACAGGTAATAGTCTCTTCCCAACGTATCCGGTTGAGCCGGTCAGCAGTATTTTCATTTAGTATAAAAATATCGGATATAGCAAGCCTTTGCAAGTAGCTAAGCCTGCCTTATCCTAAACCGTAAATCACAATTCGGAAGGCAATTAGCTCTTTGAACCTTTCGATTTCTGAAATTCTAAGAAGGCAAGACCGTAAATAATGATGGACTCGAGAATGAAATAGAGGGATCCGATTATTGTCAGGAAAGACCAATAGTATACGACCAGACCGAGGGTAAGTGTGCTGTAAAACAGGTTGGCCCACGCGATAGTTTCTAAGAAGGGAGACCAATTGGAGCTAATTTTTAGATAGCAAATGAAAGAGTAGATGCTGTAGCCAAATGCAACTGGGGCCAACAAGTACAAGATGCTTTTTGGCATTCCGAATACTTCTTCGAACGTACTTAGAACAAACCCTAGCATAAATGAAGTCAACAAGGCACCCATGCTGTCTACAAGAAAAAGTGTTTTGGGGCTAAGTCTTTCCAGCATGCCGTTAAGCCTCTTTATTTTCAATTATTGTCATATCTACGAATTGATTTCAATGGCCCCGATATTCATAAGAGGTTCGAGGAGATTTGCGGCACCACCATGTTCGGCAATCTTATTTTCAGTCACTTTATCAAGGTTCACACCATAAATCCTGACTTTTTTGTTGGTGGGTTCGATACCCATCCATTCGCCTTTATGGGTTCCTTCCATAACGTAGTAGGTAGCTACCCAATCCCCTTCACAGATCTGTTTTTCAACTGTTAACCGGAGGTCTGGATAGGTTTTTCGAACTCCATTGACGTGATTAATGGCACCTTCGATGCCGACCTCATATCGTTCACCATTATAGTCTTCCGTGTAATCGGCTGAGATAAAATCTCTGATCTTACTTACGTCTCCAGTATTTATGACCTGTTCTATGTAGTCACGAACAACTCTCTTTCTTGTCTGTTGATCTTCACTTTTCATAGAGTAGAAGTTTTGAAAATGATGTAAAGAAACTACGTCAAATTCGAATACGAAAATTACTGCTAAAGCACCCTTTCAACAAACCAGAACAGGCCGACCAGGGCAATTACCAGCGAGGCAGGAATCTGTACGCGCTGGCGATACCAGCTTTTATTTCGAATAAACCAGACCAGAAAAGCCGCAGCGACAAGAATCAAGAGTTGACCAATCTCCACGCCAATATTAAAGGCTAATAACGAAGGGACCAGATTACCTTTTGGTAACCCATATTCATTCAGAACAGCTGCGAAACCTAACCCGTGTAATAAGCCAAAACAAAATACGATCAAGGGTCGCCATTTACTCGTTTGCTTGTAGACGCAATTCTCGACGGCTATCCATACAATCGATAGGGCAATCACAGGTTCAACTATCGAAGCCGGCAGTTGCACAATGCCCAGTGCAGCAAGTGCGAGGGTAATGGTGTGAGCAAGTGTAAACGCAGTTACCTGCCAAAGTAATGATCCTAAAATCAAGCTCGAAAAAAACAGTCCCAAGACGAACAGTATATGATCCAGTCCTTTCGGGACAATGTGTGCAATACCAGCCTTGATGAACAGGAAGAATCGATCTTGCCATTGCATGGCAGCTAAACGACGCATCCGTTGGCGTTTAAGTGCTGCCTTGTATTCGGCAGTGATCTTCTGATCTTGCATGGAGAGCTGCCCTTGCTCAATATCGAGAATGACAAGGTCGTCAAGAGGGTGGGAGAGAGTGGCAAAACCCGACGTAAAGCATACGCAAAAAACAATTGTTTTAAGGAGCTTCATAATGGAAAGATAAAAGAAAATCGGCCCGGATATCCGGGCCGATTTCTAAAATTGTTTTTGATACGTTAGTCGGTTGAGCCGTCTAATCCCCTCACCTTCAGTAATGCATCTATTTCAGGTTGACGGCCACGGAATTTTTTATACAATTCCATGGCTTCCTCGGTAGAGCCTTTCTCATACACGTGCGTTCGGAGTCTCTCAGCAAGCTCAGGATTGAAGACATCCCCTGTTTCCTTAAAGGCCTCAAACCCGTCTGAATCCAATACTGCAGAGTGCACGTAGCTGTAATACCCTGAAGAGTATCCGCCTGAGAAAATATGTGCAAAGTAAGTACTACGGTATCGAGGGGCAATTTCACCGATTAAGCCAATTTTGGTAAGAGAAGCTTCTTCAAATGCATCTGCATCTTTCAAATCTTCATCGGCTGTTATCGTGTGCCAGTCCATGTCCAATAGTGATGCTGCCAGGTACTCGGTATTCGCAAAACCCTGGTTAAACTTGGAAGCTTTCAATAGTTTTTCAATAAGTTCATCTGGCATTACCTCACCTGTTTCGTAGTGAGTGGCGAACGATTTCAAGATTTCTGGTTCGCTTGCCCAGTGTTCCAGAATCTGTGCAGGAAACTCAGTGAAGTCACGAGGACCGGATGTTCCGGCCATACTCCCGTATGTTACATTAGTGAGAATCCCGTGCATGGCGTGACCAAACTCGTGGAATAGGGTTACAACATTTTCGAAACTCAATAAGGCCGGGTCGTCTCCGACTGGGGCGGGAAAATTGCACACATTCACGACAATCGGACGTTCACTACCATCCAGGTTTGACTGGCCTTTAAAACTGCTCATCCACGCACCACCACGCTTATTAGAACGAGTGAAGTAATCGCCAATGAAAATTCCCAGGTGGCTTCCGTCCTTGTCTTTGACCTCCCAAACCCGTGCATCCGGATGATACACATTGATATCAAACTGTTCGGTAAAGGTTAGTCCCCATAGTTTGTTTGTGGTTGCAAATACGCCGTTGAGTACGTTGTCCAGAGATAGATACGGTTTTAAAGCAGCTTCATCGAGATCATATTTAGCCTTACGAACTTTCTCAGAGTATTGCCACCAGTCCCAAGCCGCGATTTCAAAATCACCACCTTCCTCTTCAACAACTGCTTGCATGTCCGCTACTTCCACTCTTGCCCTTTCCAAAGCTGGTTTCCATAGCTTCATGAGTAGATCATATACCTCTTCAGGTGTTTTTAGCATGCGCTCTTCCAGTACGAAGTGTGCATGGGTTTTATAACCCATTAGTTGAGCCTTCTCCGCACGTAGTTTAGCGATTTTCGCCGCGGTTTCTTTGTTGTCCGTTTCGTTGTCGTTGTCACCACGCTGAACATAGGCGGTATACAATTGCTCGCGCAAATCACGACGACTGGATTCAGTAAGAAAGGGGTACATACTACTTCGATGCGGCGTAAAAACATACTTTCCGTCGTATTTGGCCTTTTCCTCATCTGTTTCTGCCTTCTCCATCTTCTGAGCGGCTGCTTCTGCCGCGGCAGCAACAATGCCCTCCGATAGGCCATCCAGGTCAGATTCATCCAGGACCAGTTCAAATCCATTGGTTTCAGCTAACAGATTTTGACCAAACGCGGTGGTTAGCTGGGAAATCTCAGAATTGATTTCTTTAATTCGGGTTTTTTCCTCTATGTGAAGAAGAGCCCCACTTCGTACAAACGACTTGCGTCTATCTTCAAGTAGTTTCAGTTGTTCGCTGGTCAAGTCCAGTGTTTCACGTGCTTGCCAGATAGCTTCCACTCGATTAAAGAGTTGTTCGTTAAGGTTGATTTTATCATAATGAGCGGTAATCATGGGGCTTAATTCGCGCTGGAGCTCCTGCAACTCAGGATTAGTGTTTGAGCTTACCAGGTTATAAAAAACTCTTCGAACCTTGCCGAGCAGTTTGCCTGTTCTTTCCAATTCTTCAAGAGTGTTAGCAAATGTTGGTTCTTCCGGATTGTTTGCGATGGCGTCAATTTCAGCCAAATGCTCTTCCATCCCTTTTTCAAAGGCTGGCATGTAGTGATTGTTGCTGATCTGTCCAAATGGTGGTACACCAAATGGGGTCTCCCATTCCTCAAAAAATGGGTTTTCCGATGATTTCATTGCCGTTTCTTCTGATTGCGGCTGGCAGGCTCCTAAAAGCGCTAATCCAGTGATAAATAGGAGTTTTTTCATGATTGAGTCCATTTTCCGCAAAGGTAGTCGGTTCTGAATATTAGAAATCCATCGGACTCAATGAAACCTATAAAGTTTCTTCAACCGGATGAAGAGGCGGCTGAATGGTGACGGAGTTAGATAGATGTCGGTCCAGAAATTGCCGCTTCTAACATGTAGGTAATTCTGGAACTAAAGCAGTTAAAGGTGAGCTTCTGGTTAGTGGAAAGCGAAAACTTGTTTAATTGAATTCCCTAAGGATTAATGGAAAAGCCTACTTACCGTATTTCTCCTGCCAGTCTTTCACTATTTGTGGTAACTCCTCACCGTCTGCTACGAATATCATAGATGCTGAGTTCATACAGTAGCGTAGTCCGGTAGGTGCCGGACCGTCATTAAAAACGTGACCAAGATGTGATCCGCTTCCGCTGTCCACGATTTCCGTGCGAACCATACCATAGCTTCTGTCCACGACCTCTAATACAGCATTTTCATCTATAGGCTTGTAAAAACTGGGCCATCCTGTACCGGATTTGTATTTATGTTCTGATCTAAAAAGAGGCTGTCCTGTGGCGGCAGAGTAATAGGTACCTTTTTCCTTGTTATCCCAGGTATCCCCGGTGAAAGCACGTTCAGTACCTTGCTGACGGAGAATATAGAATTGTTCATCAGTTAGAATTTTCTTCCATTCTTCCTCTGTCTTCTGGACGGGGTAAGAATTACTTTCCTCAGTGGAGGGTGTCTGGCAAGCCCCTACGATGTAAGCAAGGCTGAGTGCTAAAAGGAATGATAACCTCATGAATCTTAATTTTGTCTCACAATAAAACGGGTGCCGCGTTCATTTCGTTCAGCAAAATCGCAGATTAACTAAGTAGTGGTCGAATAGAACATTGTAAATGTCGTAATCGCGATACAAAACGACCTCTAATGTGTCTGATATACACGCACTTTCATTCGGTGTATTCCTTCTGAGGCAATTCGGGAAAAGCAGAATATGCATTCATTTCTGAGGGAGATTGTCCATATTTATTTAGTGGAACAGCTTAATCAAATTCCCTGGCTCATGCTTACGGTCGTTTCATGCCTGGTTTTGGGGTTGGTTTTTTCAGTTATTCTTTCAATAGCGAAATATCCTTCTGCCCGGCAAGCGGGTAAGCTTATTTTTTCCTATTTGCTGTTCCTGTTTCCGATTGCAATTGAAGGTTATGACGACTGGAAATGGTCCGCCACGGCATTGACTCTTATCTTCTTTTACCTTTATCTAAGTGCATTCTTCTCCCAAAGAACCCGACTCAACCTGCTTCATCTGGTTCCAGTGGTCCTTGTTATTGCCAGTTTCTTCTGGCTTAATTTCCTTGCTACCTGGATTAGTGGATTAGTTTGTATTTCGTATCTGTACCTGATTTATACCCGGCTCAAAAGTGAATCTCATCAAAGGGGTTTCTCCTGGTTTCAGAATCCGGGTGATCGATTGGTTTGGTTAAGGAACTTTATCGCATTGAATGCGATCATTGTCCTACTAATTCTTCTTGTTGATACCTCATGGTTCCATGTTTTTGGAATCTTGATTTTGCAATCGGCTTTGATTTATCAGATAATTAGCGAATCCTCTTTTTTCACACCCATTCCAATTGCCAATAAGTATCAAAAGTCAACTCTCAATCCTGAGATTAAGTCCCTGATTCTTGATCGCATTGAGGAGGTAGTCGATATTCAAAAGTTTTACCTCCGGGACGATGCTTCTCTAAGTGCCTTAGCTGATGAACTGGGAGTAACCACTCATCATCTGTCGCAGGTGTTGAACGAATCGCTTCGAATTAGCTTCCAGGATCTGCTTGCTAAATATCGTATAAGAGAAGCCTGCAAATTACTTCGGGATGTCAAGTATCAGGATCAGAAAATTGAGACAGTAGCTGTTAAGGTTGGATACAACTCTAAATCCGCGTTTAATACGGCTTTTAAGCGTCGAACCGGCTTTACACCGTCTGATTTTAGAAAGGCCAAAAACGTTCAGACTTATGGGGAAGAACGTCTAACCGACCGGAAAGAACCAATTTCTTTAATCAGAAAGAGAAGTTTGAATCATACGTTCAATCAAAAACTTACAAACGTCATGATTCGAATTTCACTCAGAAACTTAAAGAAGCATAAACTGCATTCCTCCCTTAACATCATTGGATTAGCTGTAGGTCTATCGGCCTGTATGATTATTGCTTCGTATGTTCATTACGAATTGTCTTTTGACAAACATTATCCGGAGCCAGAGAACATTTACCGAATTGCGTTAAACAGGATCTACCCGGAAAACAGTAAGAAGTGGGCTGTCACGGCTCCCATATTGTCTCCAACGATCACGGAAGAGCTTCCCGAAGTTGAATCGTATACGCGCTTCACATGGGACGATTATATGTTTGCCAGGGTAGGGGAGAAAATGGAAAAGCAGGAGATCAGCTCTGTAGATTCAGGCTTTTTTGATGTTTTTGATCCGGAAATAGTAAGTGGATCGATAACGAATGAGTTCTTTCAGAAAAACGATGGAGTTATCCTGACACAAACTATTGCGAAAAAGTATTTTGGGGATGAAAACCCTATCGGCGAGATGTTTGTGGTCCAGCTACCTAAAGGAGATGAAAAAAAGTTGCTGAGTGTCGAGGCCGTGATAGCTGATCCACTTCCAAATGCACATTTCTCCTATGAAGTCCTGACTACGTTAGATATCATTTCTTTTCCGGACTTCGTCATGAAAACCTGGGGAATCTGGGCAGTCTATTCTTACATCCGGGTTCACCCGGATACAGACATCGCGAGTCTTCGGAAGAAGATCAACGACATTTCCCTGGAAAATCAGGCTGTGGGTGATGATAACTTTAACAACTGGTTAGAGGCTGGCAATTTGTATGACTATTTCCTGCAACCCGTTACCGAAATACATCTGACTTCTAACATTTCTGAAGAAATTCAGGCTAACTCCAGTAAGACTTTTGTTTACTTTTTTGCGCTCGTTGGTTTGTTTATTCTCCTCATGGCGGTAGTCAATTTTGTCAATATGGCTACGGCCAGGGCTTCCTTTCGAACGATGGAAGTTGGAATTAGAAAAGCTATTGGTGCCAGGCAAAGTGATCTGATAACCCAGTTCCTGACAGAGTCTACCTTGATATGCATACTGGCTATGGCGATTGCTCTTCCATTGACATTCGCGGTTTTACCTCAATTCAATAAGGTCATAGGTAAGTCGATTTCCATGGATTTATTCTTTGCGCCATTGGGGATGCTGACATTGCTTTCCTTTCCTTTCTTGCTCGGATTGCTTTCCGGATTTTACCCGGCACTTTACCTTTCAAATTTTGGTCCTGCTGCGATCTTTCAAAAGTTCGTTATCAAGCGCAACAAGGAGAGCTTGAGACACATTTTAGTTATCGGCCAATTGCTTATTGCCATTGTACTGATCGCGGGTACAATAACCGTGTTCCGTCAGATGGATTATTTAGCCAATAAGCCCTTAGGGTTTGACAAAGAGCAATTGATCAAGATTGATAACCTTCCATTCAGTCTTGAAAAAATTGATGTCTTCAGGGAAGAAGTGGTCAATACAGAAGGAGTTGTGAATATGGCAATATCATCTTTTCCCCTGGATGCTATTAAAAGTGGATCAGCAATACGGATCGAAGATAAGCCAGAGGGATGGGTAAATATGACCCATTATGATGTCGATGAAAACTTTCTTAAAACAGCAGGAATACAGTTGATTGCGGGTAGAGACCTTACTGCCAGGGATGGGGTTAGCAGTGATGAATCTCGACTGAAAATCATCGTCAATGCATCAGGAGCTAAGGCCCTGGGGTGGCAACCGGATGAGGCTATTGATCAACCTGTATTCTATGACGAAGGTCCTAATTCATCCTGGATTATTGTGGGGGTTGTGGAGGATTTCAATTTTAATTCATTGCACCAGCCAGTGTATCCATTTATTCTTTCACATGAATCTGCATTTAGTGATATCTCCTTCCGAGCGGCCAACATTAGACTGGAACCCGGAAAAATGAATGAAACACTTGCAAGACTGGACGAACTATGGTCAAGATTTGCGCCTGATCAGGTGTTTGATTATGACTTTGTGGATGAGTCCATGGCTCAGTACTATGAGAATGAGCGTCTGACTGGAAATCTATTCACGCTGTTTTCGGGTCTGGGTATTTTTATCTGCTGCCTGGGATTATTTGGATTGATGGGTTTTGTCGTGGAAAGGCGAGCCAAGGAAGTTGGTATAAGAAAAGTCATGGGTGCTCGTAGTAGCCAGATCGTGATGCTGCTCTCAAAGGATTATTTAAGGTTGGTCATAATATCATCTATTATTTCCATACCGATTGCCTGGTGGGGATTGAACCAGTGGTTGGATGGTTTTGCCTATCGAATTGACAATTCCATTTGGGTGTTCATACTGGCAGGGGTCCTTGTGACGATGATATCCTGGTTTACTGTTGCCTTTTATGCTTACCAGGCGGCTCAATCGAATCCAGTCAAATCACTACGAACGGAGTAAAACCCGTCTTATGGAAATAACCAGAACTTGATTTTGGAACAGACATTTGAGCTCCCCACAGGGGAGCTCAAATGTCATAGTTATAATATTGGTCTAGAGACTTTGCAAAGCGTCAAGGAAATCGTGATTTTCACCTTCCATTTTCACTACCAGTAGAGGAACAGCGTCATTTGCCTTCATTACCTTCATTGTATTGCTCCCAAGCAAGGCGTATGATACTTTGGACTGACCCTTTGATTCCATTATGATTAAATCTATCTGACGATCACTGGCAAGATCCAGGATCGATTGTTGAGCGGAATTCTCGGCAAGTTCAAGGACGGCTTTTGTCGTCGGAAACTGATGACTCCATTTGGCCATTTCAATGTGTGCGTTACTTTTCATTATCTCGGCAAACTCTTCAAAAGTCTTTCCGGTTTTTGTATATCCCCAGGGAACCGCAAAGAGGTGAGCTGAAAGTAGATCTACCGTTTTATTCTCTTTTTGGATGGCAACAGCTCTTTCCATTGCCAAGCGTGCATGATCTGAAAAGTCTGTGGGTACCATGATTTTGTCTAATCTTGGGACACTATCCTCTGGCACCAGAAGAAAATCACAGGGCAGATTACCCGAGAGGCGATCAGAGACAATACCTGATCCATCCGACATCTTTTTTCTTCCGGCTATTACTAATCCAGCAGACTTGTCTTTAACAAAATTAAGTACCTCATCAAGTGCATGGCCTGTTCGGACATGAACTGCTACTTCTATCCCGGTACTTTCGAAGAATGTATTTGCTTTGTGCTCCATCTTCAGTTTAGAGTCCACAGTCAGTTGATGTCTTAGTTCTTCAAACTCGATTGGTACATAAGAGCTTTCCTCGCGTTCCTTTTCAACATGCAACAAGTGTATCTGGTCTGGTTTCCAGCGGGTTGTCAAAAAAGCCGTGTACTTTAAAAGATTAATATCCATTTCAGAAAAGTCCATGGCTAAAACCCAGGTTCCGCTATTTTTCATTTCAATAAGTTAAAAAGATTTATTTCTGTTTTAGTCAGTATAGAGAACCTAAATGATTCTCTTTTAATGATTTAAAGGTTTCTGGTGTTGATCACTTCAAAGTTTCTTAGGTCGAAGTAGTCATCGACGCCGTAATCCGTATTGATGATGATTCCACCCAACAGGGCTACTTTGTCAACTTTGAACTCACCTTTAACGTGGTGGAGGTATTCGTGAATCAATTCGTCAATTTTCCAGAAACAAGCTTCGGTGATAGCCTTTTCAGGACTTGGGTCGTTAATGATCTCTTCACTTTTCGGTAGTAGGCATTGCTCTAACCACATTTGCTGATAGTCAGAGTCAATTAATTCAGGTTTATAGTTTGGATCATCTTTGAATCTTTTTAACGCGAGCATGAGCGCCCCACAACAAGCCCCTGCATCTTCCTGTCTGGGTCGATACATCTTTCCCATTTCATTTTCAAGGGTGACACCGATGTGAGGGCCATAAAATATGAAGGCAGCTCCGTCATCTGGGATATGATGGGCAAATGCAGTAAGCCCTGTGGTTCCTGCAAAGGGGAGGCCGCCCAGACCACCAAGGAAAAAAGGGCCGAGTACTACGCTGAAAAATGAGGTAGAGGGAATGTTTATGTCATCGGAACAAAGTGAGGTGGCCATTAGCATTTTTGAAATATCAATGGTGTGTCCGTTTTGTAACAGGCCTAAGTATTTTATGGAAGTATCGCGTGTATCCAACGCGTTGGGAAAGTGTTCCCGAACGATTTTACCGAATTGTTTTTGTAACATGATTTAAGATTGTGTAAAGCTTTTGACGTTTGACGTAAAAAGCCGTGAGTCGATTTATTGATGAGAAGTATTACCGGGAGATTTTTTTAGAAGAAACCTGCCTTCTTACCTCATTTAATTTCAGAATCAATTCTGATTACCTAAAGGAGCAGGTTGCGATTGGTGATATACAGTGGGAGAGTAAAAGGTGGTTTTTGTACGTTGAAAAAGGTTAAATCATGCGTAATTCCAACCTCGATCAAATGGCAAGGAACGGGAAATGGGCTGCACGCTTTTGGCAAAAAGACAATTCTACCGTATTCAATGCGTCTTGTAAATCGTTGGAATTCCGTCTCGACTTCTGATGATGCATACGATTCTGAGGTTATACTTAACGCCTCTTCAGAAAAAGCGAGAAAGAGTACGATAAGGAAGGTTTGAAATAGTTTATTAAGCATTCCGCTTACATCCGTTTGCACAGGCTAAAAGTATTCTTAATCAACGAAAGGGGAGGAATGAGACCTATTTCTATTCTTAATGAAACTGATAATGATTTTAAATACTAGAAGGTGTTTGCTGAGCAATACTCATTAGAAAACTGTTCTATTTGGACTTATCGTACCATGCCGGTGTTCCAAACCAATCCCGGATAGGTACCTTTCAATTTGCTTCCCATTACTCAGGTATTATGTATTTCTTCCTTTATAGAATTGATCAATTGTGCTTTTTGGTCTACGGATAGTTTCTTCTTGTCAATGTTTATCTCCCTTATGATTTTCGCCGGTTTTTGACTTAACAAAATAATCCTGTTGCCAAGCTCTACTGCCTCTTCGGGATCGTGTGTTACGAATACAACCGTTCTTGGATCATCGGATAGCAAGCGTCGCATGTCGTCTAACAGCTGATCCTTGAGGCGCAAGTCAAGACCCTTGAAGGGTTCATCAAGTAAAATAGTAGATGATGGATAACATAGAGCCCTGGCAAAAGAGATACGTTGACGCATTCCACCACTCAATTGATGCGGAAAGTGAGCGGCGTATTTACTCATTCCTACCAGTTTGAGGTACTTCAGAATTCGGTCTTCAATCTCTTCAAATTGAAACGAATCTTTTAGTACGATCCTGAGGTTGTCAGAGGCGGTCTTCCAAGGGATCAACCGATCTTCCTGGAAAACAAAACTGAAAGCTTTTTCCTCGTTTGAAACACTACCCTGATCAGGTTGGATCAGACCCGCAATCGTTCTCAGTAAAGTCGTTTTTCCGCAACCTGAAGGCCCGAGAATGTAGACAATCTCGCCCTTTGATACTTGAAGTGAAAAATCCTCAAATACGATATCCGATTCATAATGCTTAGAAATACTATCCAGGATTATACTCGCTTCCATTTGGTAAAATTCTGTTCAACAACACGCATGATGGAATCGAAAAAATAGCTTACCAGGACAGCAAGTATGGTCCATATAATTACGTCTGTGACATTGAAGTATGCATAGGCTTCCCTGATACGAGTGCCAATTCCATGAACCGGCTGACTTAACACTTCGCCGATGATGATGGCCCGCCATCCAAAACCCATCGCGGTGGCAATTCCGCTGAAAAGAAAAGCCGAAATCGAGGGTATAAATAAGGACCGTAACCGCTCCAATTGAGAAAGTCGGTATAAACGAGTCATTTCCATCAGGTCTGAATCAACGTCATTTATGCCATGAGCAATATTGGTACTTAGAATAGGGTAAATAGTCAAAAAAGCAATCACTGTTGGGACAAGATTTGCATCGAACCAGATCAGCAGAATCAATATGAAAGCAACCACCGGAGTAGCTCTTAAGGTTACCATAAAAGGTTGAATAAAGGAACTGAAGTCTTTACTTAAACCAGATAAAATTCCGGTCACCATCGCGAACAGAAAGGCGATAACAAAACCCACTAATCCTCGAACGACGGTTGTCGTAATCGACAAAGCAGAATCTCGACTCCAGATCACTTGTAAAAATTCTACCACCGTTTGTTCGGGAGAGGGTAGTAAATTTTCAGAGGAGATGATCATGGATGCGACTTTCCATATGACGATAAGGAATAGAACACCCAGCCCCACTAAAAGTCTATTTCTGGTAATAGAATTCACCGTCGGGTAATTTATTGCCGATAAGATTACCATTTAAACTTTGAAGACTATTTAAGTAGGTGATGATGGTATTATGGTCATCTTGATCAAAGTCAAACTCAAGACGACACCTTTCGATCATTTCGGGTGCGGAGAATTCAGCCTTCGTGATTCCATGCTTCGAAATCAACTCTCCCGCGATTTTTGGATTTTGATTGATCCACTCAATGCTTTTAGCGTACATCTCGCACCAGGACTTAAGTTTTTCCGGATGCTTTACCGCCCAGTTTCTTCTTACTACCAAAGCGGTTTGCGGTATAGGTGTTTGATTGGGTTGCAACTCTTCCCAGATAGAACTCAGATCCAGTAGAAGATTCATTTCTTCATTTTTTTTCAAAGTAATACTGAGCATAGGTTCCGCCGTTATGCCAAGGGGGACTTTATTGCCCTGGATTGCACTGGCCAGTTCCAGTGGAGTGGGAAAAGTGTAGTCAATGATAACATCTCTATCAGGATCGATTCCTTTTTGAATCAAAATATATCGAAGCATAATGTCCGGAGTCATTCCCCTTCCCATATTATGAATGGTTTTTCCTCTTAAATCCTGGATTGAATGAATAGTGGTATCATTTCCAACAACAAAAAGAGAACCCCAAATGGGTACCCCCACCAACTGATAGTCAATACCTCGGTTGTAAAGGAGTACAGCGGTATTGAAAGGTAGCAAAGCAATATCCAGCTCCTTTCGAATCATCATGGTTTTAATTAGTTCCGGATCATTCTTAATGACGTATGTCTCATCAGCCTCCCCAAGTCGATCAGAATTACTCTCCATCATCTTAACCAGGCTAATACCGCTGGGACCATTCAATGCGCCCACCGTCAGTTCATACTCATTATTTCCTGTAGTTGAACAACCCGAAAGAAATATGTACAACAATAAGGGGGTCATACTCAAACAAATAAATTGGACATGACGACTTACTCTTTTTCGAATGATACTAGTCATGATTTGGAATAAGTTTTCGAATGAATTTTGGATTAGATGACGATGATGAAGACCTCCTACAGTTGATTACAAAGATAAAATTACCGCTCACCAAGAAACTTCTTTTTTTCACAACACTATTATTTCTTTTCTATTCGCAGGTTGTTAGTCAGACCGGTAATTTCACTGGAAAAATAATCAATAGTGAGACTAAACTTCCGGTTTTTGGCGCCCTTGTAAGTATCTATCCGATAAAGGAGGACGTACAATCAAAATCAACCTTACAGACACTGTCAGACGTCGATGGAAATTTCAAAATTTCGATAACAGCCAGTAATCAAAACCAACTCCTGGTGAAGCACCTGGGTTTTAAACCAATCACCTTGCCGATCGATTTGTCAAAAAGCTCCATGATTATCGAACTGGAGCCTGCGAATCTGCCACTTAAGGAAGTTGTGATTTCTGCACTAAGAAACGAAAAGACATTATGGGGTGCCACAGAACCCATTGAAATAGTCAATCAAGATGATTTCAAAGCATTTATGCCTGCAGACGTTTCCAATGCGATGGCCACCTTACCCGGAATATCGGTACCAACAGATGGCATTTGGGCCACAAGCGTAAACATCAGGGGACTGGGACCAAGTCGATTTGTGACCCTGGTGGATGGTAATAGAATTGAATCAGCGAATAATCTTTCCGGGGTATTATCAACGATTGATAGCGACGATGTGCAGCGTGTGGAGGTGATCAAAGGTGCCATGTCTTCATTATATGGTAGTGGTGCAATGGGAGGAATTATTAACGTTGTCAGTCGTCAAAGTACCTACAGTCAAACCCCATACTTACAGGGAGAAGCCGGGTTCAATTACCGTTCCATTAATGGGTTAATAGGACCAAAACTTTCATTGTACTCTGGCGGTCAACGTTGGAAGGCCAAACTTCACCTGGGTTATAGAAAGGCAGGTATTTCTGAATCTCCTGAAGGTCCAATTGCCAACAGCCAATTCGAAGATAAAAACCTCTCAGGCAGCCTTGCTGTAAAACCCTTTCAAAATCATGAGCTTTCTCTCAATTTTCAAAAGTTTATGGCTGCTGCTGGTATTCCCGGAGGATCCGTCTTTCCTACTCCGGCTACAGCAACCTATCGAAATTTTGACCGGGAGCTATTTGCTGTAACCTACGCTATACTTAATCCACTACCTAAGCTAACCAAGTTTTCAACGAGGTACTTTCAACAGACCAATTATAGAAATGTTGAAATCAATCCCAATGTACCTGCAAATACAAATGGTACTAATCGAATGCAATTGATGCATCTTAACCCGTCTGCCACTCACAAAACGCAAGGGTTTACGATGGAAACGAACTGGCAACTCGGAAAAAAAGGCGGTCTGATCGCGGGTGCCGACCTGTGGGAAAGAAGGTTAGATAGTCAACGTGAACGGGAGATCAGAAGAGAAACACTTGATGAAAATGGGAATCCTGTTAGCTCTATTTCTACAATTTTTGGGGAGGTTCCTATTCCTACTTCGGTTTTCCGAAGCTCCGGTTTTTTCACTCAATATGATGCGAAAATTAGTAATAAATGGAACGTAACAGCTGGAGGAAGAATAGATTGGATACAATTATCAAATGAGGAGTCAAGAGATCCTGATTACATGATAATTAATGGAGATCGTACTGATGAGCCAGGAAATCAAAGAATCATTTACGAGGAAGGATCGAACTCGGATTTAACCTGGGCATTGAATGGTGGTTTGATGTATGAAATTTCGGAAGAAATCCAGCTTCGCGCAAATGTTGGTAGGTCATATCGCGCCCCTTCTCTTGAAGAAAGATATAAATACATCAATCTGGGCAGCGCCGTCGAATATGGAAATCCGGAGTTAGTTCCGGAGCTGGGACAGTTTTTTGACTTAGGTGGAAGGATTAGTTCAACCAAGCTACAGCTTTCAGGTAGCGTTTTCGTCAATGCTCTCGAACAGATGATTGCAATTGCACCTGCGGATTCGATTTCATTTTTAAGAGCAAGTGATGGTGTGGCCTCTAACAACATACTTGCTTACCGCTATAAAAACATCGACAAAGCATTGCTAACTGGTTTCGATGCATCCATCGACTGGAAGGTTTATCAACGGTGGATAATACATGGGAATGTCAGCTACACGAATGGTGTGAATCGAGTGTTGGATGAACCCTTGCCTGAGATTGCCCCATTGAATGGAATTGTAGGTGTTAAGCATCACTTGAAAAAATGGGGAGAATGGAATTTAAGGGCAAGACTATTTGCCCAACAGAATAGAATAGCTGAGGGAGAATTGGCCACAGATGGGTATGTGATCATGGATTTCATGATTCAATCAGACCCTATTGTAATTAGGCCTTTTGTGATGAGAGTAAGAGGAGGAATGGAAAACATTATGAATACGGCATATCGAAATCATCTCAGTACGTATCGTGGCATATGGACGCTTGAACCTGGTAGAAATATCAACTTAAGTGTGAACCTGAAATGGTAAGTATAGGCTCCTGGGTATCAGGTTGAGGGGTGAGTTAGATCATGCGGAAGAAGAGATTGGGTATAGATTATTGTCAATATTATGGAAACACTGCACGAAGAAGTAACGGATGAGATCAGAGCCATCCTGGATAAGTGGAAACCTAAAGAAGGTAATTTGATTATGATCCTTCATGGCGTACAACAACAATACGGCTATGTACCTTGGAATATTTCAAAATTCCTGGCGAGTGAATTATCTGTTCCATTAGCCAGAATATTTGAGGTCATAACCTTTTATAACTTTTTCAACCTTGAGGCTCCAGCGGATTATAAGATTTCAGTATGTACTGGAACTGCCTGTCACATCAAGGGAGCTCCTCGCATATTGAAGGGTTTGAAAAGACAACTGGCTATTGGTCAAAACAACGAATATTCAGAGGACAGGAAGTATAAAGTAGAGGAGGTCAGATGTGTGGGATGTTGTGGTTTAGCACCAGCGATCGTTGTCAATGAAGAGGTGTTCGGTCGATTAAAGGAAGAAGATCTGGAACCCACTCTGACCAGAATAACCGAGAAAGAAAACGCTAAAAGTTGAAGTCATGGAAAAACTAACGCTAAATACCATCCAACAATTTAGAGAGGAACAAAGAGCGAAAATCGAAACCAGGCTTCAGCCAGAAAAGCTTGAAAATGGTCATATGGAAGTTATGGTTTGTCGATCTACCGGTTGTGAATCAATCAAAGCGAATAAGGTGCTTGAACGACTTCAGGAAGTGGTTAAATCCAAAGGGTTAGATGATAAAGTTCGCATCATTCAATCCGGTTGCTTCGGGTTTTGCGAAAAGGGTCCTATTGTGAAGGTGCTTCCGGAGAACGTTTACTATGTGACGGTTAAACCTGAAGATATCGATGAAATAGTTGAAAAACACTTTGATAAAGGTAACGTGATCGATTCCTTGTTGATGGATGAACAACAAGGTACAACCGGTAGACGTGAGGAAATTGGTCTTTTCAAGAAGCAAAAGCGTATTGTTTTGCGGCATAATGGAAAAATTGACCCGGAAAGTATCAATGACTATATCGCTGTAGATGGATATGCCGCACTTGAAAAGGTGCTAAATGGCATGTCTCCCGAAGAAGTGATCTCAACACTAAAAGTATCAGGGTTACGTGGTCGTGGTGGTGCCGGTTACCCAATATGGCAAAAATGGACCAATGCAAGGAACGCCAAAGGTGACGATAGATATATCATCTGCAATGGTGATGAAGGAGATCCGGGAGCCTTTATGGATAGCTCTGTACTTGAAGGAGATCCACATGCAGTTATCGAGGCCATGGCCATCGCTGCCTATACAATAGGCGCCACTCAAGGATATTTCTACATACGTGCAGAGTATGGGCTCGCCATTCACAGGGTGAAGACAGCTATAGATAAAGCCTATGCTCTTGGCTTACTCGGCGATCATGTACTTGGTACGGACTTTCGTTTCGACCTGGACATTCGACTTGGGGCAGGAGCTTTCGTTTGTGGGGAGGAGACAGCTTTGATTGCCTCCATTGAGGGTCAACGTGGCACTCCTCGTCCAAGGCCACCTTATCCCTCGGTGAAAGGGTTATTTGGCAAACCAACCGTAATCAACAATGTTGAGACGTTGGCCAATATTGCTCCTATAATCACTAATGGTGGTGAATGGTTTTCATCAATAGGAACAGAGACCACCAAGGGAACCAAAGTTTTTTCATTGACCGGGAAAGTCAATGTTTCTGGTTTAATCGAAGTGCCCATGGGGACTACAATCCGGGAGATTGTTTTCGACATTGGAGGAGGTATCGCAAATGGTAAGAAGGTGAAAGCTGTACAAACCGGTGGTCCTTCTGGTGGGATAATTCCTGAGAAATATTTCGATACGCCAATAGACTATGAGAATCTTACAAAACTGGGCTCCATGATGGGCTCTGGTGGGATGATTGTGATGGATGAAGATGATAGTATAGTAGACATAGCGAAGTTCTACATACAGTTTAGTGTTGACGAGTCTTGTGGTAAGTGTGCGCCTTGCAGGATAGGCAACTACCAGCTACTTAAAATCCTTGAAAGATTTGCGAAAAAACGTGGGCAGGAGGAAGATCTTGAGAAACTCAGAGATATCTCTTTTGCCATGAAGAAAGGTTCATTGTGTGGATTGGGGCAAGCTTCACCTAACCCCGTAATCAGTACACTGAATTATTTTCCGGAAGAATACGAAGAAAAGATAAGGAAACCCCGAAGGTCTAAATAATACTGAAATGATCAAAGCAACAATAAATAACCTACCTATAGAAGTAGAACCCGGCACCACCATCATGGAGGCTGCCAAGGAATTGCGGATCAACATTCCAGTGCTATGTAAGCATCCGGACTTAAAAGCCACGGCTGCCTGTGGAATCTGTGTTGTTAGAATCGCTAACTACAACAAACTATTGAGAGCATGCACAACAGCAGTAGAGGAGGGAATGGAAATAATTACCCACGATACCGAACTCACGAAGTTGAGAAGAACGATATTGGAGCTGATCCTTTCTTTCCACCCACAGGAATGTCTGGTGTGCGGTCGTAATGGCTCATGTGAATTACAGTCATTGGCAGCTAGCTTCGGGATAAGGGAAAATCGGTTTGAACAATACATAGAAGAGAAGCCTCGTGATTTCAGTACTGAAGCCGTTGTTCTTGATGCCTCAAAATGTATAAAATGCGGTCGTTGTATCGAGGTATGTCAGGAAATCCAGGATGTTTGGGCACTCACCTTCCTCGATAGAAGCTATGAGGTCCGCATGCGACCTGCTGGTGATCTACCATTGGTAGAATCTCCATGTGTCAAGTGTGGTCAATGTAAAATACACTGTCCGACTGGAGCGATATATGAATACGACGATACCGAGAAAGTCTATAATGCCTTGCTTGACCCGAATAAACACTGTGTGGTGCAAATTGCACCAGCAGTGCGTGTTTCTATTGGTGAAGCGTTTGGCTTAAGTCCTGGAGTTAACATGACCAATAAGGTGTATGCCGCACTTCGTCGCCTTGGATTCAAAGGTGTTTTTGATACAAATTTCGGGGCGGATGTTACAATCATGGAGGAAGCAAGTGAGTTTGCTCGTATCTTCAAGGAAAGTCCGGAAAAGCTTCCTTTGATCACTACCTGTTGTCCCTCTTGGGTGGACTTCATGGAAAAGAGATACCATGACTTCATTCCAAATTTCTCATCCTGTAAATCTCCAATGGAAATTACAGGTGTTTTGTCCAAAACCTACTACCCTAAAGAAATGGGAGTGGACCCATCTAGCATCTACTCTGTGGCGGTAATGCCTTGTACTTCCAAGAAAACTGAAATCAAAAGAAGCAAGGAAATGTTTGCTTCGGGTGTTCAGGATGTTGATGCTGTGATTACAACGGAGGAGCTCACCAGGATGATCAAGCAGTCGGGTATTGATTTTGTCAATATTGAAGATGAAGAACCTGATTATCTATTAGGTGCATATAGTGGTGCAGGCACCATATTTGGAACTACTGGTGGAGTGATGGAAGCCGCATTGCGCTCAGCCTATTTCTTTATCACCGGGGATCACCTGAAAAACGTGGATTTCCATGAGACCAGGGGAATGGAAGGAGTTAAAACAGCAGAAGTTGCCATTGAAAACCACGTGTTCCGAGTGGCAGTCGCCCACGGACTGGGTAATGTTTCGAAAGTGCTGGATGAGGTTAGGATTGCTAAGGAAAAGGGGGAGGAAACACCTTATCACTTCATTGAGGTGATGGCTTGTCCGGGTGGTTGTATAGGTGGCGGTGGACAACCAGGTACCATCAGTAACGATATTAGACAGGCAAGGATGCAGTCCTTGTATGATGATGATGTGAGCCAGCGAGCTTTGAGAACTTCATACAATAATCCGTATATCAAGACGCTATATGATAAGTACCTCGGGGAGCCGTTAAGTGAAACATCGAAAGAGCTATTGCACACCAAATACGTTGCACGGCCACAGTATATCAAATAGGGGTATTAACTGGCATTACTTTCGTCAACTGTTGATTCAAGGAGTCGACCATTAACTTGGTTAAGCTTGCTTATCCATAGATACAAAAATGGCCTTCAGTAACCTAAGGTTCTTAGTTAATTGATTGGGTATTTAGTTGCCAGAGTGATATTGTTAATTACTCTTTAGATAATAGCCCCAACCTTTCTCCCATTAAAATGTGCTGATAGGAAATCCCATCGTCTTGCATGGGAGCATCCAGAGTGAAAGTCACACCGTCCTGAAAGATCATGATGAAATCCGATCCACCAAAGGCGAAGTGACCTAACATATCACCTTTTTTCACGATATTCCCAGGAGTCACGTTCTCTTCGAAATTGACAGACCCCACGGCAACCATTCCAATTGGCAATAGGGCGACCAGTCCATAATCTTCCGTTTCGAGTATAACACATCCTCTGGTCTCGACCGATTGCCATCCCGTTTTGGCTGCCGGATCAAAAGCATATCTATTATTCTCCTGATCCCACCACAGTTGTCCTCCTGTTGGATTGATACCTTGAATAATTCTCGCTTCCTTTATCTCACCGCCCAACGGAAAATGATAACGGTGATAGTCGTTTACATTCAGAAAAGAATGAGTAAACGTGCCATTGGCAAATGCGTCTTTGTATTCGCTGTCGTCTCCAATGAGCTTCGATATCGATTTTAAATTGGCAGACTTTACCGGAACTCCGGCCTTCTCCACCAGGTAGGAGGCACTGTCGATTGCCCATACACCTTGTGGTTCCGAGTCCGCAAACGAGACGACCACAGAACTTGAATCGGGACTGGCAATGGGTCTCAAATCGGGGGATTTCAAATATCTTGAAAAGAACTGGTTGAATGTTTTCCAATTTGAGGGATCCTCGTACCAACCGTTTTGAAGGCCAAAATTGGGATCATTCAATGCCATTTGAAGGTATTCTTCATTCCATGAGTCCTCAGTGTCCAGGTAAGCACCCCAGGACTTACTAAATGGGACTAACCACTTGGCAAACGGTTCATAATACTGTAAGGAGTTATTGACTAATCCCTTACCTTCTAACTCAGGGAGTGGCTGGTCGATTAAGAAATAAAACGCGCAGATTCCTTGAAAAATATTGTCGAAGATTTCCGGGTATTCCTCTTTTTCGATTATGGCCCAGGGCATTGTCGTTTCGGTCCAGGACACGAAACTGTAGTATTCTTCGAGGTTTTGAGCAGGATTTGTATTCCTGTCCGGATTAATCTCCCTGGCTTTTTGAAGGGAAGATTCAAGTAATGACTTTAGTTTAGGGTCATTTTCCAAAAGGGTAATTAGCTCCTTAGTTGCTGTTCCATACGTGGCATTGTTCTTTGTATCAGAACATGAAAATGCAAGCACTAGAACAATCAGAGCAAGTGTAATGTGCCGTATAGTTTTCATGTAATAAAATTAGCTCAGACTCGTGAAAGCTTTATAATCTTTCATCAACTTCTCAACTGAAAAAAAGCATTATTCATTAATCCTGAACTACATGAATAGGGTGCTTTAGAGGTGCACTTCCTATTCAGGATTAACGTACTCGATTAATTCCTCGACGTAGAGAAAATCCTTCTGAGTTTGAGTGAGCTTAATGAAGTTTTTTACCTCGGGTGCATACAGCCAGACTTCATCAGTTTCTGCAATGTAACCCCTGGAATTGGTGATATTCCCTTTGTATTCGATGGTGTAAGCCATAAATGTACCGGCTTCTACCGTCTCCTCTTTGAATGATAAAACCTGGACATCCTGACTTTGTGTTCCTTCAGTACCGTCTTGGCTTTTCCACTTTTTCTCGTATTTCCACTTTTTGCCCACTTCCAACGGCCAATCGTATCTGGGTGTAGAGCTTTCTTCCGGTTTCACTATGTCAGCAACTGGAATGGTATCAGATCCGATAGTGATATTCAAAACTCCATCGACCTTGATGATTTCTCTTGTGTCCGTACCATCCGATCGAACTTCTCCCTCAGATGTCACTCCTCGATATTTCCATATCCATTTTTCACCCACCGAGTAGTCGGAGAGTGTCGGTTGTCGAGCGAAGTCGGATGATGTTTGTCCGTGACAAACACCAAGGGAGATGGTGACCAAGAAAAGCAGAAACTGTAATTTTCGGAGATTGCCTATCATATTATTGTTCATTAGTCCTCGATGGTGCTGAAGCTGACCTTCTGACTATCTTATAGAATTGTGTTGGTTTTTCATCGATAGTTTTTTCATCAACCAGTTCCATTCCCAATTTTTCACACACTTCACTGGACTTTACATTAGGTCTGTCTGTAGCGGCGATCAAGTAATCAAAATCTAGCACGTTAAAGGCATAATCCAAAATTTTTGCGGCTGCTTCCGTGGCATAACCTTTGCCGGCATAGTCAGGTAAGAGCGCATACAATAATTGTGGCTGATCTTCTCCGAAGAAATACCACAAACCAACATAACCGATACATGTATCAGTAGTTGTCAATGTGATCTTCCACAAACCCCATTTCTCTGTTTGGTACTTTGCAGTAGATTCTTCAATGATCTCTTGAGCCAGAGATAAAGGGATAATTTCATCGTCCCATAAATAACGTCTGACATACTCATCGGTATTGATTTGATGGAAAAGGTCAACCTCCGTGTTATCGAAGATTTCCAGTGTTAAGCGGTCCGTATGCATTCAAGAATGTCAATAATTAATTGAAATTGAATCTCTAAATTCGTCATTTAGTCAACGAAAAAGCTTAATAGCCAGCCGCTTGTCCATCTTTCCTCGATTCCGAAGCCCCGGTATAAACTTTCGACGATTGATCGATACCTATCGCCTGGTAACCACCGTAGATACCTACACCGGTCCCAATCCGATGTCCCTTCTTACGCAATTCCCGAATCGTCTCATAACTAAATCCACTTTCCAGGTTGAGTGTCCCTCCATTGGTCATTGTCGAGCCTGTAGGTTGCGAGCTCCCAACGTGTCGCATTCTTGGTGCATCTCCGGCTTCCTGTAAATTCATACCAAAGTCAATCACGTTTACAACGATTTGAGCGTGACCTTGAGGTTGTACAGCGCCACCCATTAATCCAAAACTGATCCATGGTTTGCCATCTTTCGTTATAAAGGCAGGAATAATAGTGTGAAAAGGTCTTTTTCCTGGTTTAAGCGCATTGGCATGGGAGGGATCCTGTACGTTGAACATCTGTCCCCTGTTTTGTAATACGAATCCTAATCCGTCAGGTACCATACCAGAGGCAAATTCAAAATAGATGCTTTGTATGAGAGAGACCATATTACCATCTTTATCCGCCACAGTCAGGTAAGTGGTATTACCGGTTTCGATTTCCAGGTCGCCGGATGGGTAGGTCCTGGCTGCTACATTGGGATCGATTAGTTTGCTACGCTCTTCGGCGTACTCCTTAGAAAGCAGGTCCTCCAGTGGAATCTTATTGAATTCCGGGTCAGCATAGAACTTCGCCCGGTCTTCATAGGCCAATTTCTTTGCCTCGGTTAGTACGTGCAGATACTCTGCACTTCCGAAACCCATCTCCCTGATGTTATAACCCTCCAGGATATTGAGCATTTGAAGTGCGGCCGTTCCCTGCCCATTGGGAGGTAGTTCCCATACATCATAGCCCCGGTAATTGGTACTTATGGGTTCCACCCAGTTTCCGGTATGTGAAGCCAGGTCTTCGTAAGAGAGGAAACCTCCATGTTTTTTCATGTAGCCATCGATGGTTTTGGCAATATCGCCTTTATAGAATGCATCTCTTCCTTCTTTGGCTATGGTCTCATACGTGTTAGCCAGATTTTCATTAACGAAGACTTCTCCTTTCTTTGGAGGACGACCGTCGGGAAGGTAGGTTTCAGCAAAACCTGGAAAATCGACTTTGTTCTGATAATTCGTGCCCATTTCATAGGCGATTACTTCAGATACCGGGAAACCATCTCTACCGTATTGAATGGCAGGTGCCAAAACCTCTGGCATTGAAAGTTCACCAAATTTTTCATGCATCATGAACCATCCATCTACGGCGCCAGGTGTGGAAACAGCAAGAGGGCCAAAGAGTGGAATACCCTTCATTCCCTTCTCCATGAAATAGTTGATGTCTAGTGATTTTGGGGATCTGCCACTACCGTTGAATCCATACAGTTTTTCTGTTTTGGCGTCCCAAACAATAGCGAAAATATCACCACCAATCCCACAGCTAGCCGGTTCTACAAGGCCTAACATGGCATTAGCGGCAATAGCTGCGTCCATCGCCGAGCCACCTTTTTTTAAGATGTCAAGAGCCACTTGCGTAGCTAGTGGTTGACTAGTGGCCGCCATTCCATTTTTTCCGAGGATCTCCGAACGCGTGGTAAATGTTTCTCCGGTCAGTCGGTCTTGTGCCTGTGACACGAATAATACACTAACCAACAATACAGCGATTAACAGCTTTTTCATGAGCAGATATATTTGAGAAATAAAGCTACGGAAATAAAGTATTCACCGGCTTTCAAAATGACCGTAACGGTTACATGAGATGAAGTAAGGTCAAAAATCGGGTAATCTATACGGTACCAAACACTCTCATAAGTAGAGCCAGAATGACCGTTGCGATTGTGAAAAAGATCCATCCCAATACATACGAAAGAACTGATTTCGTATAATTCAAAATATAGGGTTTACCATAGAATTGTCCGACTACCCAGCACATGTAAACGGCAGAAATACCTGCACCGACTAAATAAATTTCCAGACCGGTCGATGCTTCTATGGTTCCAAGAACCGAATACATTAGCATGGTAACGCCTAGTACGTAAAATAACAGTACAAGCAACTCGAAATAATTGTATTTCCTTCGCCAGAATAAGATCCTGATTGATAACGCAAAGAACAGGCTGGTAAGGATATTGACATATCCCCAATTACCTCGGACCCAGGAGATTGTATTGTTCGCTGTCGAATCTTTTTGAAACTCTTCAAAGTAGGAGTCCTCGAAACGTAGAAACTGTTGAAGAATCGTATAAACCAGGGAACAAAATATGAGGAAAAAAGCAGGCTTAACAAGCTTAGTCCGATCCTCAAAAAGGAAGGTACGTATTGATTTTCCAGGCCTTATTGATAGCTCCTTTATCGTGTATAGGATGCCCTTTTGGAAGCTTAATACACTGCCCACCTCACCTAAAACATACTGAAGACTGATTCGTTTTGGCTTAGTGGATGAGGCAGTATCCAGGATCTGATTTTCACCTTCTTTTGGCAATGCACCTTGATTTTTCACTCTGAGCCTACCTAAACTTTGCGTTCATTGGTTCGTGCTTTCGCATGTGTCCCTGCGTCCAATACGTTCTATAAGCCAGTACATGCAAGACGGCAATTAGTGAGACGTAATACAATTCCATCACCTAAAGTTATTTAAAACAAACTCAAGTCAAAATGACTCAAAGTGCTCATTCCTTCAATTCCGGCACAATGACCTCCCGAAGTAAGTCATTGAAATTATGATTCTCACCGACGTAAGTTACCACCGCATTCAGTTCAGGCAGCACAGCAATTACTTTGATAGAAGGAGGGTAGCCCCCTCTAAACATGATACATTCTGTTCCCATATTCTTAGGAATCCAGGTCTGATATCCGTAGTTGTATTTGCTATTTGCGTTGATCTGGCTACTTGACATTTTTGAAACCCATTGTTCGGGCACCACCTGCATGTCTTCCCATTTACCCTTCTTGAGTAGCAAATACCCCAATTTTACCATGTCTTGGATTTTCAAATGAAGTCCCCAACCTGCCTTGGGAACACCTTTTGAAGTACTATCCCATTTCAATTCTGAAATGCCCAAGGGATTAAACAAGTTGTCCTGGGCGAATGCCATAAGGCCACCTTCCACCTGCTTGTTGAGTATGGTTGAAACAACCTGAGTACCTCCACTATTGTATAAAAATTCTTCTCCCGGTAGAACGGAGACCTCTCGCTTGAATACATACTTCGCCCAATCGTTTGTTTCCGACATTTGGATTACGTCGAAAGCGTCGATACCGCCTCTCCAATGCAGACCACTACTCATCGATAGAAAGTGTTTGACCTTTATTCTTTGAATCAGTGAATCGTTAATAGCGTATTCCGGGAAGAAGTCTATGGCTGACCGGTTTTCATTAAAGTCCAGCTGCTCCTTAAACACCGAACCAAACAAAACTGAAATAACCGTCTTAGTGCAGGAATTAACGTGTATTAAACTGTCTTTGGCATACGGTTCCTGGTAATGTTCGAAAGCGATCTTCCCATTCCTTACAATCAATAAAGAATACTTTCCAGGAAAAGAATCAACCATATGAGCAAATGACGAATTGTCGTTTAAAGTATCGTATTGCCATCCCGTGGTTGGCCAGTTTTCCATAGGGTTTTCCACAGTATCAGCTGATTCAGCCGGACGGTCCCTGGTGGAACAGGAAATAGCAATCATGGCTAGAAGGAAGGTTAAGCGGAAATACTTCATATGAAAACCAATGATCAAACTGATTATGGTGTGTAAAGGTTGAACTTCAATGGTAATTATTGGTTCGATTTTTTACTTATAATCCAATCTTCCATGGCTTTTGGAGACATGATTTCCGGGTTACCTAAATCTTGATCAACAGCCTCCTCAAGTTCTTTCGGTAAATCATTGATCAATAACTCCAGGTCGTGATGACTATCAATTTGTTCCATTACAATCCTAGCCATCTCCTCATTGTGTGGGATCTCCCGGGCCCTTACTGCAGTGACTAAACCTTTCAACAGAGTCTCCCAGGTTGTCATCGGTCCTTGTACTATTGATGCTGACTCGGCGAAAGAATCAATAAATGCAAAAGGGACCATGGCAAATTTTTCTTCCATGGCAATAACACACGCAATCCAATCCGAATCGAAGGAGAAGTCGTAAACAGAGGGATTTTTCAGAATTTCGGAGACGATATCCTTATCATACAGTTTAAATGCAGCCTGGGAGTCTCGAATATCCTGTGAGAAGATGCTCACCCCAATCATTCGTTGCATATGTCTGAGAGCTTTGATGCCAATCCCCCAGCGATTTTCCTGCTTGACCAGAACGGCATTTGGATCTTTACGATTGCCCAGTACCACTTTGTAACCACCTTCCAGGTAAGGCCTAAGTAGTAAACCGATTTGAGATAGATGTACAGAATTATCCGCGTCAGTATAAATTATTGCATCGACACCATCTTCTAAAGCCTTCTCGCATCCCAGAAGGATTGCGCCTCCTTTACGGGAATCATCCGCTGATTTAAGGTTTTTCAATGGAGGTTCTGCAGCTGGTAGTGCCTTTTCCAGAAAGAGCACTTCTATTTGATCTGCGTATTTTGATTCCTTGCGGATCGATTCTGCCAGGTCACCACTTCCATGAGGGCATCCGTCATCAACGGCATACAATTTCCACTCAATGTTTGATGTACCAAGGAGCCAGGAGAGTTGATTTACTTTCACATTCAATAGATCTTCACCATTCGGGTTGTTATCACTCTTCTTCTGGAGTCTGTTTTGTTCACCCCACATCGCGAACACCACTCCAATTTTCAGTCTATTCTGGCTTGATTCTATGTAGTTTTTCGAATCCGTGATTTTTGCAGCCAGGCGAAATGATACTGGTGAATTTTTGTCATTGCCCAGCTTCAACACTTCATCAATTGGGAATTCCTTTATACGGTTGACAAGGTCAAATAGGTAATCCTGGTCAGAGGCTGAAGTAAGATCAAAATGCTGTTTGCTTGATCTACAGATTTCAATAAGAGTAGTATCCATTTGATCTGATATTAGTTCATAATTTACGTTTGCTTCTCGCCTTATTCAAATAGGGTATCAGCAATTAAGTCACTTATCAACTTGTTTCCGGTTGTTTTATCCTTTCCAAACTCTCCCGAATTAGTTGAAACCACTATTGTAGTTTTTTGTTCTGGAAAATGTCTGATCACACTATTGTGTCCCCAGCTTTCATTGCCACGAGTCCACAACTCCGGTGTATTCCATTTACTGTTTGGCGTTTTGAAAAATCCATACCCAACCTGTAATCCAGATGCTGTCTCGAAATAATTTCCAAACAGATGGTTATAAGATTCTTTCGAAAGTAGCTCATCACTATTTACTCCTTTCCAGAATTTCATTAGATCAGCTGTTGTTGAAAACACCCCGGTAGCACCAATCCAGGCCCAATTTCTTTTTCCTATCTGCTTTGCTATCTTCTTATTGATAGGTGCCAGGTTGTCAATGTCGGAAACTTCATCCCAGAAAAAGGTATCCATCATCTCAAGAGGCAAGAAGACTTCATTCTTGATGAATTCCTCGAATGATACACCGGAAACCTCCTCAATGATCAATGCCAGGAGTTGATAATTCTGGTTAGAATATCGAAACTGACTTCCGGGGTCGGATTCCAACTTTTCGTCATTTATTATTCGGAAAGCTTCTCTTGAATTCGTTACCCCTTCCAGCGGATAATTCTGTTTGAGTCCTGATTTATGAGACAACAGAGTGGCCACTGAGATCTTTTTCTTATCGGGTGCTACGTCCTTAAAGAACTCTTCTAATGTGCTGGTTAGACTAATCTCTTTCGATTCCACTAATTTCATGATTCCCACGGCCGTCATTGACTTGGTAATAGAAGCTATATTAAAAAGTGTCTTCTCATCAACGGGTACCTGGTTTTCCTTATCGACGTACCCGAAGTTTTCAGATAAGATCAGATCCCCATTGATTTCAACTTGTATACTGAAGGCGAAATCATTCGAATAACCCTGTTCCAGCGTTTTAACTAAATCTGAAATAACTGAGGGATCAGAATTTTGGGATCTGGCGACATGGCTGAGTAGTTGGAAAGAAAATATGAGTAAGATGAAATTTGAAAGGCTGATCTTCTTCACGAGATTGATGCTTTTGAATGGTAGTTTTTCGTCACCGGCATCCGGTTTACTTTACATCTCTGGTTTGGGACAGTAACCAATCATATAATCGCCGGGAGGCATATACTTTCGCACCTGCACCCCCGTGTTGGTCACTGTCAAATGTAGTGAAGATCGATGTTGAATTCTTTATGTCGTCATTATCAAGGTCGGAGGTTTTTGCAAAAGAGCTGTTCAGCTCATTTTCCATGAAACTCACAACTTCTCGAGGGTACTCATAATCTACAACCGGGTCACCGTTGTTATGGATTATCCACAATGGTAAATCGGCAAGTTTATCGCAACCGGATTTACATGTTATTGCTCCTGCAATAGGAACTATGGCAGCGAATTTCTCCGGATACCTCTTGGCCACGCCCCAGGTGCCGTGCCCACCTCTACTCCGTCCGGTCAGGTAGATCTTGCCGGGATCAATGTTGTACTCTTTAATAGTTTGATCGATAATCTGGATCAATGCATCTGCATTCTTAAACCATTGTCGTTGCGCTCGGGTGCCGGTTTTCATATGGGGGTTTACAATTACGAAAGAGTCTGGCAGATCTTTCCGTTGCTTTAACATGTATCGCACTGGTCCACCATTTTGGACGGTGTTTGGATTTGGACTTGCCGATGCGTCACCACCTTCGAGGAACATGATCATAGGCCATTTCTTGTTCTCCTCGTAGTTCTTTGGGAGATATAACCAGTATCCATCCAATACCTGTTTAGAAAACCCCTCGGTAATCAATACCTGCTTTCCTGCCGCCGGTTTTTCAGAGCAGCTTACTAAACAAGTAAGAATAATTAGCAGGTAGGCAGTGTTCAGTCGTTTCATAGCCAAAGGTTATTGTTCGGACTCAACCACATTAATTATGTTGTTCAGAAGACCATCAAAATCAAATCCTTCATTGTAAGAGACTCCTAGACGAACAACTACTAGTTCCTTGGAGGGTACAATCATAACCCGCTGACCATGAAAGCCAGTCATGTAGTAGGCATCCTTGGGTGAATTGGGTTGGATATTGTTTAGCCAGAACTGGCCTCCATACGTACCCTGGGCTTTCGGATCTTGGGGTTCTTGCTGAACAAACGAAACCCAGTCGGCTGGTAAAACCTGTTCGCCATCCCAAATACCATTATTCAGATACAATTGACCCACACGTGCCCAATCCCGGGCTGTAGCCCATCCGAATGATGAGCCGACAAATCCACCTGATGCATCAGTTTCGATCAGAAAAGAATAGGCTCCGATTTTATTAAATAGTTCCTTATTAAGGTAATCCAGGTATGAATTCTGATCGGAAAAATAGCTCTTCATAAGGTACATCAGCAGGTTGGTGGTTCCCGAAGAATAATACCATTTTTCACCCGGATAAGCTTCCAGTGGTTTGTTAATGGTAACTACTCCAGCAACATCACTGACCCAAAGCATTTGGTTCGCGTCGGAGTAGGAGGCATATACCTCCTCAAACTTGAGCCCACTGCTCATTTGAAGAAGGTTTCGGTAGGTAATTCCTTCTTTTTCAGTATCCTTCCAACTAGCAACAGGTGCTGGATCGTCAAGTGCAAAATGCCCATCTCTAATCAAAAGACCAGCCATCGTACTGGTAATACTTTTGGTCATACTCCAACCCAATAGGGGAGTGTCTTTTGTGACTTCTTCAGCATATTGCTCGCCAATAAGTCGTCCTTTATACAGGACAACAATAGCTCGGGTATTGATAACCTTATCAGGATCGTTTTCAAAAGCAGCATCTATTATTTCCTGAATCCGCGATTCTTGCCCCGCTGATACAACCTCGATGGTATCGCCATTTTCAAACCAGTTTTGAAGACTATCTACGCGTTGGAATGATGGAGCGAAAGACTGATTTCTTACCAGATCTTCCTCAATTTTGTTTATTAAAGCACACCCTAACCCTTCACGGTAAACAGCTTTTCGGGGCACCAATCCCCAAAGATTGGAAGTAGCTGATTGGTTTTCGTAGTCAACCTTGGTAGTTGCTAGTTTAATAAAAGAGAATCCAAGGTCGGTTTCCTTTACTACATCCTCCTCTATACCAGCTATGAAAACACAAGAGCATAAGTTTTTTGCGGCATAACCATTTACTACTTGAAGGCTCGGTTTAAGGTAGGTGAAGTAACCAGCTACCGATAGCAATAGAATTCCGAGTAGAATAAGTAAGATCTTTTTCATCATCGTATTATTCGTGCTCTATTCCCGCATCTTCGATGAGGAATAAACCATAGTTTCTGATTGCCTCGATAATCGGGACACAGGTTCTCCCTTTTTCAGTCATGGAATACTCCACTTTCGGTGGAACCACCGGATACACCTCACGATGTATAAAACCTTCGTCCTCCAACTCCCGCAATTGGGTGGTGAGCATCTTATCTGTGATGTGAGATATATCCTTTTTCAGCTCACTGTAGCGCATGACGCGATCCTTCAGTCGCCATAAGATAGGCATCTTCCATGTTCCTCCAATCCGATCCATCGCAAACTCTACTGGGTTATAATAGAGCTTGTTCTTATACATAAACTCAGGCATAACTATTTGTTTTTCAGTATACTTTCAAAAAAGTAAGTATATAACTAAATCGTTAGTATAGTAACTAAAGGTAGCAATCTATCGAATATTACAATCATAAATTGATTCAAAAGATGAAAAAACTACTATTCATAATTATAACAGGAGGTCTTCTATTCGCAGGAGGTGAGGTGAGGGCCCAGGTATCGGAAGCAGGAGTTACCGAGGAGCAGCATTATGTACACGCACATGGGATGCCCATTAAAGGTAAAATACTGATGGTGGCAAGCAGTCCCAGTGTGTCAGAGCAAACCAGTTGGCCCATAGGATTTTGGGCAGCTGAATTAACACACCCTCTTCATGTTTTTCAGGAGGCAGGATATGACGTGGAGTTGGTTTCTACCAAAGGGGGTGAGGTTAAAATGGATGGTTATTCGGATCCTACTGATGCAAGTGGGTATGCAGCCCATGATGTGATTTCCCTTGGTTACATGCAGCAGGACTGGTTCATTCAAATGTTGAGGAATACTAAGAACCTGAAAGAAGTAAATACGGATGAATATGATGCTATTTTTTTAGTGGGCGGCCAGGGACCGATGTATACGTTCCGTGGTAATGAAGCCCTTGAAAAGCTATTTGTTTCGTTTTATGAGTCGGAAAAGCCGAGTGCAGCAGTATGCCATTCAACAACTTTATTACTGGAAGCTGAGACTTCGGACGGCGAGCTTTTGGTAAAAGACAAGACGTGGACCGGATTTGCTAATTCCGAGGAAGACTATGCTGACCAGGCTGTAGGACAGAAAATTCAGCCTTACAGGATTGAAGACGAGGCAAGAAAGTTGGAGGGAACCACCTTTAAAGTAGCTAATGCTTTTGCTTCCTACGCAATTACGGATGGAAACCTGATAACCGGTCAACAGCAGAACTCTGGTGCGGCAGCGGCACGTATGGTGGTCAGTTTATTGAATAAGTAAATCCGAATAAAGTGACCATTAAACAGTTTTTCTCCCTGTTGGCTTTGGGCTATTTAAGTATTTCTGGTTTAAAGGCACAAAGCTTTGAATTCATGACCGGAACTGAGCGAATCTTCGTGGATGCTCAGTGGCTCAAAACCTTTGACGATGAAAGAAAATGGTCGCTATTCAGTCGGACCAGAGCCACCGTAGATTATGAGGAGAATACTGACCTTTTCACCGGAGCCTATTTGAACTACACTACTTCTTCGGGCTTCGGTGGATCGGTGGTAGGGAGGATTTCGTCCTTCGGCGCAGGCGCTGATGCGGGTATTCACTTTTTTAAAGCCAGTCAGTCCTTTCTCATTTTCGCTTTAACATCCGTCGAGTTACAATCAACATTTAGTTACTCCTGGTTTTCAATTGTTCGATTCACACCTTCGATTAGCGATCAGTGGAGGTTGTATACCAGTCTAGAATTGTTTTCAAACTTTCTTGAAACCAGTCATGTGGCTAGTGTTCAAAGAATCCGGGCGGGTGTTGATCGGGAAGGTTACCAATTCGGTTTGGCAATTAACCTCTCAGGTTTGGGAGATTCATACAGTGTCAGGGACACGAATCCCGGGATCTTCCTTAGAAAGCAGTTTTAAACAATAATCAACAGAAGAAGATAATGAAGAAGAAAGCGTTAGTAACCGGTGCGCGGAAGGGTTTAGGATTTGCCTGGTGTAAAATACTGGCTCAAGAAGGGTATGAAGTCTACCTGTCTGCACGAAAGCTGGAACAGGCCGAGCAGGCGGCGAAAAACATGGAAGGAGAAGTCTATCCAATTGTTTTAGATGTGATGGATGAAAAATCAATTATACAGGCTGTTGAGATAATTGGTGCCCGGAATGGCCACCTGGATCTACTGGTAAATAATGCTGGTGTAAATCCAAAAGATCATCCCGATAAGAAGAAGATGGAGTCCTCTTTTTACCTGGATAAATTGGAGGCTCAAACGGTGCTGGAAACCCTACACGCCAATAGCATAGCACCTATGCTGATGCTCAAGAATTTCAGGAAATTATTGAGCAATTCACCGAGCTCTAAAGTGATTAATATCTCCAGTTGGTTGGGCTCCGTTTCTAACACTAAAATGGGGGTGCATTTCGCCTATTGTGGGAGTAAGAACCTATTGAATATGTTCAATAAAATTGCCGCGAATGACCTGAAAGACGATGGGATCACCACCGTTTCTGTTAACCCGGGTTGGGTTCAGACGGACATGGGAGGCGCCAAAGGAGAATTTACGGCTGAACAGTCTGTTAGAAACATTATGACCCATGTCTTAAATGAAATTACTCTGGAAGACACAGGTAAGTTTTTCAACCATAATGGAGAAATACACCCGTGGTAATGCCTAAAATCTAGAATTCAAATTGTAAATTATCTTATCACACCGCTTTATAGAAAATTATGAAAACTCGTTCAACTTTTTATGTCCTCATCACGGCTCTACTTTATACATCTTGTTCGGTTATTCACCTGGTGCCTTCAAACAAAGTCTACCAAATAGCTTTTTCTGAAGAAGCATTTGATCCTAACCTCCAGTTTGTTCATATGAATCGAACAAACAATACCGAGTCGGAAATACTTATTCAATCCTATGACCTGGATAGTGTCGCAGATCTTGGAGAAAGTGAGTTTGAAACTGCTTTGTATCTTCTCAACTGGACAAACAGCAGATGGGAGCATAGTGGATCGAATCGACCAACTGACTCTCGGGCCACCACCATTCTCAAAGAGGCCCAGGAAGGAAATAAATTTCGATGTGTGGAGTATGGGATTGTGTTACGTAGTGTACTCTCCACTACGAATATTCCGGCGAGGACACTTGGTTTGCAATCCAGGGATGTAGAGATCACGAGGTTGGGAGCCGGTCACGTAGCTACAGAGGCATGGAGCGAGGACCACCAGAAATGGTTTTTCATGGATGCTCAATACAATGTCGTTCCAATGCTTGATAATGTACCTTTGAATGCAGTTGAATTTCAGGAAGCCATTGTTTCGGGTAAAGACCTTAAACTCATAGATGTAAACGGGGCAGTTGGAGCCAAGAGAACGAAGAAATACCTGAAGTTTGTTTCTAAATACCTCTATTTCTTCGATTTCCGATTTGATCAGCGGTATCTACCGTACGAACAACTCACGAAAGTGGGTGATAAACAAGCTTTAATGTTGGTACCGCTAGGAGCTAAGAATCCTACTGTTTTTCAGCGGAAGGTTGAAATGGATCATTTGGTGTACACCAATAACCTGATTGATTTTTACAGTGAACCTTAAGAGAAGGATCACCTCGCAAGGTGATCCTTCGGTTCAATCTATATCTCAACTTTTTGATTCCAAATTCCTGTATGTACTGTTTTCGTTACATACTCTGTGAAATCAATAGCCTTCCGCCCAAGTACTCTTTCAATATCATTAGAAACAACTTGATTTTCCTCATTTCCAAGGACATCTTGAAACAGGTATCCGAATAACCATACGTATGATTCAGGTAGTCCGGCGGCTTTCATTCCTTCTTTGAATTGCTCTAGTGAAATCGGAATATACTGGATATCCCTACTCAACCCTTCAGCCATGGCATCAACCACTTCCTTGAAAGTCATTTTTCTTGGTCCCGTGACTGTGATTGTATCGCCATTATAGGAATCATCTAACAATACTTCAGTTACCACTTCCGCAATGTCATCGGCATCCACGAAGGGGATTTCAGCTTTTGGCATCGGTAGTGCTACCTGTCCGGCCATAACGAGATCCTTAAATGCACCTTCGCTGAAGTTTTGATTGAACCACGAGGCTCTCACCAGTGTATAGTTTAATCCGGAGTTTGCCACGATCAATTCACACGCTTCCGCCTCTGTTTCGCCTTTTCCGGAAAGGAGTACCACTTTTCCAACTCCCTCACTGAGAGCTGTTTCAGTCAATGTCGTGATCGCTTCTCGAGCTCCTGGAACTGCAAGATCTGGATAGTAGACGATGTAAACTCTATCGATCCCTCGCAGAGCCGACTTGAAAGTTGAGTGATCATCCCAGTCGAATTTTGGGTTGTTGTTCCTGGTTCCGACTCGTACATGATGTCCGAGTTCAGTAAGTGTTTCTGCTACCCGGCGACCAGTCTTACCGGTTCCTCCGATTACTAAGATGTTGTGTTTCATTGTTATTTATTATTTGAGTTTAAATCCTTTGAGTTCAAAATCTTTTGGTGTGTATGAAGAGGGCGGCAACGGTCAGAAGAAAGGACAGAACGGCAAATACTGTTCTTATCAGGTGCAGTTCATTCCACTTTCTCTCATAGGACTGCCTGAATTCAGCTAGTCTTCCCGTTCCGATTTCAGCTATTTTCATCACATCCAATTGATTATTCAATGGAACATTGCCAAGTGCCGTCACACCAAAAGTCCCGATTAAATAGGTGATTGAAGCAGCGACCATCAATCCAAATACCCATTTATTTGAGTTGAATTCAAACACACTTGAGATGCTTAACAACACCAGGCTTCCGAAGAAGATGAAAAAAAATGCCGGGTTCAGAATTGCCCTGTTGATGGATTGCATAGTCTCCAGGTAAGTGAGATCGGCAACTTTCCTGGTACCGGGTATTACCGACACCTGCCAAGCGTAAAATAGTCCTGCTGATAACCCTGTCAGGATAACCGCCCCGAACAGAATTGTTGATTTCATTGATAGATCCATTATTAAAAAATTTGTTGTGTTAAAAGCCATTCTTTGAGTGTATTGTATTCTTCATTACTTAACCTGATGGAATTTCCCTTTGGCATTCTTCGCTCCACAAAGACCATATTGTAGATTTTAGGAGCTCTTTTTACCATGTTCTTTTCATTGAAAACCATGAAAGGGTTTTGCTTTCGATGACAGACGTTGCACTTCGTATCAAGGATCCGGAATGTGACTTTCTTCAGATTTTCTGTTGAAGCCATTAGTAGATCGTATTCATTTGAAAGAACTTCTGGTCTCGTATTAAATGCACTTAGGAATATGAAAACTGCTGTCAGTACTCCTAACCAAATCGATATTTTATATCCCTTTTTCATTTTCATTCGTGATTGATTACGAGTGTAAAATTGAAGGGAGGAGAGAGTCTATTCTTGACTCCTTCTGCCAATGATTTGACAGTTCAAGCCAAAGTGTTAATGCAGACTAGTTTTTCTGTATTCGACGGGCGAAATACCAGTCCATCGTTTAAATGCCCGATTGAAAGCGCTCTGCTCGGAAAACCCGGTTTCAAAGGCGATCTCAGCAACACTTCTTGAAGTGTTTCTTAAAAGGTTCTTTGATATTTCTTCCTGGGTCCTCTGGATCAGGTCTCTAAAGGAGTAACCAGCATCTGATAGTCTTCTTGTGAGTGTCCTGTTACTCATTCCAACGTGTTCCGCGATATCGTGAATGCTTGGAATTCCACTCGGTAACGAGTTTTCGATGAGTTGCTCTATATCAAAGACCAGCTTATTTCCGGTCACCTCTAGATTGTTTGTTTCTTCTTCTACTCTTTCGACAAGAAATCTATTAATGCTTGCATCGGCTTTTGCCGTTCTGGTATTAAAGTCCTTCGTATGATAGGTAATAGTGTAATGAGGCTGATTGAAGAGGACTGGACAGTTGAATGCCCGGTCATAACTGGTAATGTCATCGGGAGGGTTGTGTTTGAAGGTTACTTTTGTCGGGGAGATATCCGTATCCGAAATAGCCCTGAGCACCACTACCGTTGCTGACAGGGTTGCTTCGTTGGAGAGTTCCAATCCTCTTCGATGTGGTTCCCGATTTAGGTAGACCACAGAGTAGTCTTCTTTTTTCTCCACCTTGAAGACATAAGTGTTTGAAAGTAGCTTAAAGTATCGCTCGCTACGTTCAAAAATTTCGCCAACCCTGGAGCACGTCCTCCACGATAATCCAAGAACACCGTAATCCTCAATTTTCATTTGCTGCCCAACTCTAACGCTAAACCCGGGTCCAAGCTTTTCATCCAACAATTCATGGAGCGCAAAGAACTCACTGGCCTGAATAGCCTGTAATTCTTCAATAGCATCAATAGGTATAGGCAACTTCATGAGTTCATCCCGATTCATTCCTTCTTCAATAGCATGATTAAGAACTTTACGATATAAGTTGATCGAAATGTATTTCATGTGTCGGATGAATATACGAATTAGGAAGGGAAACTATGAAGATTGTTCTCAAATGCATGAAGGACATTTCATTCCAACAAGTTCTCCTGGCAAAGAATTTTCTCTTGGGTTGTAACAATTATATGCACTCTGTATCTAAGTCATAAAAAACTTAGAAAAATGAGACAATTATTCTGCTTAACATTCTTAGCCATACTTTCGCACTTGGGTTTTGCTCAAAGCGATGCGTATCAGGTGAAAGTGGCCGGTGAAGGTCAATCCATTATTTTTCTGCCGGGCTTTACCTGTCCGGGAGAGGTATGGGATAACACCATATCTAACCTTAAATCCGATTATCAGACCCATCAATTTACCTATGCGGGCTTTGGTGGGGTTCCGGAGATTGAGATGCCTTGGTATGAGACATTGGTAGACAATATTTCGGGCTACATTGAGGAAAACAATCTTAAAAAAGTGGTGATCATTGGCCACAGTATGGGAGGGATGCTGGCAATTGATATTGCTGCCAGGCTTCCAAAAAGTGTCAAAAAGATGATATTAGTGGATGCCCTTCCCAATATTCGTGAGATTATGATGCCACAAGTGCCTGTGGAGCAGATTACGTTTGATAATCCGTATAATAATCAAATGCTTGCGGCTAACGACTCAGCCATGGCAGTTACCGCCGGTTATATGGCGATGGGAATGTCCAATCAGACCAGCCGTCACCGAGAGTTGGTCGATTACATACTTAATTCTGATCGTAAAACATATGTTTATGGTTATACGGAATTGTTGAAGTTAGATCTGAAAGACCGGTTAAATGAAGTAAACGCTGAGACGTTGATACTTGGTGCAGATTTTCCCTCGAAGGAAGCAGTTCTCCCTAATTTTGAATCTCAATATGCTAACCTCAAGAATAAGGAAATTAAAATAGCAACCGATAGCAGGCACTTCATCATGTTTGATCAGCCACAGTGGTTTCACGAGGAGGTCAATAACTTTCTGGATTAAATGAAAGATCTCAACCAACAGTTTGAAATCTTTTACAACGAGTACCGAGACATGGTGTACACACTATGTCTTGGTTACTCAAAGGGTGATCTGGAACTCACAAATGACCTGGTTCAGGAGACTTTTCTCAATTTATGGAATGCATTACCAAAGTTTGAAAGTCGGTCGTCTCCCAAAACATGGGTCTACCGGATTTGTGTGAACACCTGTCTCCTCCACATTAGAAGGAATAAAAACAAAAAAACAGAACTATTAGAAATCAATCATTCGTCTATTGCCGAGGAATCACAACAGGACAAAAACTACAAGGAATTGTATCAGGCGATTGGTCAGCTTAAAGAACTAGACCGGATTATCATTATGCTGCTGTTGGAAAATCTACCGTATGCAGAAATAGCAGAAATCACGGGGATAACTGAAGGTAATCTGAGAGTAAAAATTTCGAGAGTAAAGCGACAACTCAATAAAATATTAAGTCATGGAAGACAAGTTTGAAGAATTAAAAAACACCTGGCAAGAAGCCAAAAAAGGACAACAGTCTGTGGACAGTGCTGATATGTTACAAGCCATTCTGAAAAATCACAATAGATCAAAGCGGGCCCATTTGGGAAACGTATTGGTATTGTCTATTGTGGTAGTTGGATTATGTGCGTTTTTCTACTTTTTAGCACCCTTGCAGGATGTAATGAGTAGAATAGGTATTGGTTTAATGATTGGTGGATTAATAATCCGCATCATAATCGAGCTGGTTAGCCATCGCAAGGCGAAACAAATTGACTATTCCGTAAAGAGCAGTGAATCGGCCAGACAGGCACATGAGTTCTATGACTATCGCAAGAAAATTCATGGACCAATTACTATCACGATTATTGCTTTATACACCATCGGATTTTACTCTCTTTCCCCGGAGTTTTCCAGGTACTTCACGACTTTCTGGATGTGGATGATGGATGGAAGTTATGTTGTAATAGGTTTACTTCTTTTCTTAGGAATTCGCAGAGGGGTAGTCCAGGAAATGAGGGATTTAAAACGAATCAGTGAACTTCAAAAAGGTTTGGAAGGATCTTAGGCCTTTGGTGAGATTTTCGAGAATGGTTCAGGAAGCTTTTCTTCCAGTTCTTCTCCATGAATTTTTTTTCTGTGATTATCCTGTTCGCATCTACCAGGAAGTTTTTTGGCTAAGCGGTTATTACGAATGTGGCGCAAATGATATTGGAATTCCAATCAAGAGAAATTAATCTAACTCCAACGGTCTTTTTCCATGGTTTTGATATCATATTTAACTTCAATCATTCCTTCTTCCACTCGGTTAATCTTCTTAGATTTAATTAATTCATTTCCGTTTCATTCAACCAGTTTCAGAAGTAATGACGATCAACCTCAAATCCCTTTTTTTAAGTTTTCTTGTATCTCTCGTAATAAGTCACAGTTTACTTTCCCAGGAGCAAGAGGAGACCTCAATCAAGATCAATTTGCCAGATGGAGCCAGTCCGTACACCCACCTGAATTGGCAGAACGATTCTGAGAATTTCCAGTTCGTTATAGTAACCGACCGGACAGGGGGTGCCCGCGAGGGAGTATTCAAGCAAGGGGTTAAAAGAATAAACAGCCTAAGGCCGGAGTTCGTCCTGAGTGTCGGTGATTTAATTGAGGGTTATACTGATAATCGTGAACAGGCCATAAAAGAGTGGGATGACTTTGACCAGATCGTTGAACCCCTGGAGATGCCTTTTTTCTATTTACCGGGCAACCATGATTTCTATAATGAAATGTCTGCAGAAGTTTGGGGGGAGCGTTATGGCCCCTCATACTACCACTTTATTTACAGGGATGTCCTTTTCCTTTGCTTGAATACAGAGGAAGAGTACAATAATGAAGAAGCATTCTTTTCTGATGATCAGATGGAATTTATTAGACAAACCCTGGATGAGAATCCAGATGTCCGATGGACCATGGTGATTTTGCATAAACCATTGTGGCTACTGGAAAGGTTTGAAGGAGAAGAGGCGCTGGAAATGAGCGGTTGGGCGGACATAGAGACGATCCTCAAGGAGAGGAAACATACTGTCATTGCGGGGCATGTACACCGATACATTCATGATACACGGCATAAGAGCAACTACATTACGATGGCAACGATGGGTGGATCCCGTGGATTTGGAAGTCCAATATTCGGGCAGTTCGATCATGTGATGTGGGTTACCATGACTGATGAGGGACCCATTATGGCGAACCTGATGCTGGAAGGAATTTGGGATGAAGACTTCTCGAAGGAGGATATTGCGGATTATCTGTTCCTCACTATGCACGGCACTTCAATTGTCCTGGAAAGCGAATTCGACGATGAAAATCCACTGACCAGCAGGGAAGTGGTTTTCAAATTATCTAATCCGCACGATATCCCGATGGCAGTCTCACTCAACTTCGATAGGGGAGAACACCTGTTCTTTGAGGAGGAAACTATTCAGAAAACAATCCCACCAAATTCCGTGGAGAAAGTGTCCGTGACACTTAATGTTACGACCGAAACCACAGCACCCGAGGACGAGGAAGATGAAAATACCGAAGATCCTTTTTGGAAAGTTTGGAAGGACCTGCAGTATCATCCAGTCCGCTGGGAGATTTCATATGATTTCGAGGAATACGGTCAAGTGAGCTTTCAGGGTAAAACACTTTTGTATTGGTAGTTTCTACCTCTTGGGGTTGAAAGCTATTGATTAACAGAACCTATGTCAAGTTGCTGCCTAACCGTCAAGTTGTAAATCCGACTGATCATACCTGATAAATCCATCTTCTGTCGGTAACTGTCTCTTCAGTAACCAAAACTTCCTTGCACTTTTCAGACTTTCACCAGGATTGTCCTTCAGGAAGTCTCTTGTGTATTGGTTGAACATGTTATTGTCGGCAATTTCACGTTCAAAATCAGGATTGTCTTTTCGTTTTTCAAGTCTGCGATATTCGTCCACGGCATGAGCGAGAGTCTTACCTTCATTGCTTTTGACCCAGTCCATAAAATCACTGTGGCAAGAGAATTTTCCCTCAATTTGGCTTTTCATGAAACGTCGAAAGTTGGGGCCAAAAGAGACGTTGTCAGTTATAATGGTATCAAGTGATAGTTCTGATTTGGCCCAATTGAATTTTGATTGAGTTTTCTTTCTATTGGCCTCTGGTTTCAGTTTGCCGTCATTATCCAGGGCGTACATGATTCGGTCTCTTAAATCGAATTTTCTACCTGTGTAAGGTAATCCTGAGCGCTTGCAAATGGTTACCAATTCTTCCTTTAGCCAGTACCATTTATTGAATTCCTCTCCGGATTTGATGTCCTCAAAGGCGGGTCTACTCATATCATTTGGTTTTTTCTTACTAACACACTTCTACTCATATAGATTTCTAATGAGTATTTCCCTAAGGTTGGAGGCATCTCCGAAGGAATCAGGATTGAAACGATCATCGTTACTAAGAATGACTATAGTGTAATTGTCATCTGTGAGACGGACCAAAACGACATTGGCCCCAAGTATACCACCTCTTCGTTCCATAACTAAAGGACTTCCATTGGCATAAGGGTACTGGTAGTTCCATACACCATAACCCGAGTAGTTGAATTCCGGGTAGGACTTTGAAAGGAGCTTTTTGCTTTCATCGGAAAGCAGCTGATTGGAATAAAGGGCCTGATCTAGCCTAAGAAGATCTGTGGTTGTAGAGTACATACTGCCTGCTGCGTAAAAATTCTCTATGTAGAATAAAGGGTCTTGCTTCAATCCTTTTCCCTTTTCACTATAGGTGTAAGCAAAATTATTCGGATAATTTCCATACTGGAGGAATCCCGTTTCATTCATTAACAAAGGTTTCAAAATGGTATTCTCTATCTCCTCCTCCCATGAGTTTCCCGTCAACTTTTCGATAATCAACGCCAAAAGGACGTAATCGAGATTATTATATCGGAATTGACCTAAGGAGGTTTTAGACCGATAGGCTAACACCTCTTCGACCCAGTTCTTTGGTTCGAATTTTTGCCTGTATAGTCTGTCTTTTTCTTTGGGTAATCCTGAAATGTGAAGTAGGAGGTGGTGGATGGAAACCTGTTCAGGAATGAGTGCTTCGTACTCTGGTAAGAATTTGGTGACTGGATGATCAAGTGATAGGGTACCTTTATCCACTAACTGTAGCACCTTGATGCTCGTGAACATCTTGGTAACAGATGCTATGGAATAGTGGTATTGATTTCGAATAGTATCAGGGGTTGAGTAGTAGGCAAGTCCGTAAGACTGGTGGAAAATTGGATTACCTTGTTTGGCGACTAAAATGGTCCCAGAGAACCCATTTTGATTGATATATTTTCCTACCTCATTGGCAATTGTAAGGTCACTTATAACTTGTGAATAGATGGATGTAATCAGGACATGAAACAAGACTATAATTATGAATATTCTATACATGATAAAGTAGTTAACTCTTCACACTTACTCAGTACCACTGCATTATATGAAGTAATTATTTACGATTTCAATCACCTCATTGCTTCTCAGTATTCTGAAGTGTCCGGTACCTTCAACCTCTGTGAACTCCGACTCTTGCCAGTTTTCGGATACACGTCTTGAGATCTTGACAGGTATGACTTTGTCATTTTTGTCGTGGATGATTAAAGATTGCCTGACGTTGATATCTTTTACAAAAGAGCTCACATTGAGATCATTGACGTCTTTGCCGATTTCCATCTCCAGTTTTCTGATTAGTCTATTTTTGACTTTATCGGTGACTCCGACTGTGGATGCCACATCGTCAATACGTTCTCTAAACTTGTCAGGGGTAGTTAGTAATACATACTTGTCAATTTCCAGTTCAGGGTTGTTGTAGAGGGCATATGTGGTTGCCACTCCTCCAAATGAATGACTTATCAAATTTTTAACTTGGAATTTCCTTATCAGAAGACCGACCAATTCTGTGAACTCGAAAAGACTGGTTTTACCTTTTGTGCTGAATCCATGAGACGGTGCATCAAAAGCGTAAACAGTAAAATCGTTTCTTAAGAGTTCTTCAACCAAATCTGAAAAGTTACCGGCCTGACCTTCCCAACCATGAATGAGAAGTATGGTTTTTTTCCCACCCTCCCAGGAATAAAGTTGAATATCAAAATCTCCGAATTTTAATATCTCCTTTTTCGCCCTGTTAAGTGTAGCCAATTCGTTCTTGCGTAGCTTCCTAACCTGAGGGTTGGTTAGCTGGTTGTATGCAAAAGAGGTAACAATCCCTGGAAACAGCACGGATAGGGTTCTGACTAACTGTTTTCTCATTTCAAATTCTGGCAGTTGCTCAATGGTTTCGACCTTTGTATAGGCTGATTAGTGTAAAGATCAAAAACCAAAATGGTGTCGAAAGTTCCAATTTCCCGGTTTTTGAATTAGGCGACATCTTTCACGGTATATGTTATGTAGAATACATTCAAGCTAGTTGTACACCTAATTTTGTAAAGTTTTGAATACTTCGACGTTAGTATTGTTCGGGTATTGAATGAGTAACACATTTTCAATTCCAATAATTTTAATCACTGTTAAAACGAAAATGAAACGTTCACTTACAGGGCTTTTGATTTTTATCACAAGCCTCAGTCAATTACAGGCTCAGGCGATCGATGATGCCTTTTTCGATCGCGTGGATAGCTTTTTGAAAAGGCACGTCAAGGACGATAGAGTGGCCTATAAGTCTATCGGAAAGGATAAGGAGTTTACCAAGCTTCTGAATGATATTGAGACGGCTTCACTTTTGGGTAAAGATGATGCTACACGACAGGCATTTTTGATAAACGCATACAATCTGTTAGTGTTGAAAGGTGTAGTCGACGCATATCCATTGCAATCGGTATTGGACATCAATGGCTTTTTTGATGCCAAAAAGTATACGGTGGCTGGTGAGGAGATGACGCTTAATGATCTGGAGAAAAAGGAATTATTACGAACCTATGAAGACCCTCGTTTTCATTTTGTACTGGTTTGTGGGGCCATCGGTTGTCCGCCAATCACTCCCTTTGCATACACACCTGAGAGGCTGGAAGAGCAATTAGAAGCTCAGACGAAGAAGGCCCTAAATGATCCGGTTTTCATCAAGGTCAACGATGAAGAAAAAGAGGTGAAGCTCTCCCAGATTTTCGAGTGGTATACCAACGACTTTGGAGGTTCGAAATTAAAAGCTTTACAATATATAAACAGGTACCGGATAGATCCTATCCCCGAATCCTATAGGATAGGTTACTATTCTTACGACTGGAATTTGAATACTATTGCAAGTGCTGTTGACGTTGCCCCATCTACTGGTGGCAACGGGACAGCGAACAACTCAATTCGTTATGTAGTCTCCGCTACTATACCCGCAGGCACTACGGAGACCAAAATCTTCAATAATCTTTATTCACAGGTATTGGAAAATGAAGACGGTGCCGAAGACCGCTCTACTTTTTTTACCTCATTCATTACTTCGCTTTACGCCATAAATTACCGCTTTATGGCAGGTATTGAAGCACGTTATCGTTCGGTACTCAACTCTCCCAATCCTTCTACTCCTTTTTCCGTTTTTGGCGGTGGGGACTCTCAACAGTTTAGACATGGGGTGACCACAATAGGTCCTAAAATCCGCTGGGCTCCCGTACCCAAATGGGGAAATTTTTCTATTCAAAGTGCTTTTTGGATACCGCTAGGAGGTGAACTGGAAGGAAGTAGTGAACAACCTTGGGTGGATTGGAATAATGCGACCTGGTGGACCCAGGTATTCAATGATTTTACTCTAGGAAGTAACTTTTCATTATTCACTGAAATTGATTTTTTAATAGAAGATATCGGAGGAGCGGACGATGCACTAAACCGAATTTCGACTCCTGCTACGGTCATACTTAGTTTCTTCCCTAATCCAGCTACCACCCTGTATGCCCTAAATGGTTTTTCACCTTTTTGGTCACCCGACTTAGATTACTTCTACCAATCCGGCTTGGGAGCAAAGTACTTGTTCAATCGCAATTTTGAATTGGAAGTACTCTACACCTATTTCACCAACTCCTTTCTTCAGGATAATAATGGAAGAGCCTCAACCATTAACTTTGGAGTGAGATTTAACAGGTAACCTGTGTTCACTTCGTTTTCCACAAAATTTCTAAAAACATTCATTTACATCTTTTGCTCGTTGACAGCAATAGAGGGCTTTAGCCAGTTAACTGTACAACAGATTGACTGGAAAGGGCTGGAAAGAACAAAGGCAAGCCATCTTTTTCGTTTCGTTGAGCTTCAAACCGGAGATAACTACGATCCTTCCTTGATGTTGGAGGACGAGCAGCAGATAAGGAATCTTCCTTCCATTCTCAATGTAACCGGCCAGGTAGACAGCACCTCACAAGGAGTCAGGATCACATATGAAGTAGAGGAGGCGATCACTTTCTTTCCTATCGTAAACTTCGGAGGACTAAGAGATAATGTATGGGTTCAGCTGGGTGCCACTGAACAGAATATGCTAGGTAAGGGCATTCAAACCACTGCGTTTTACCAGAATAATGATAATCGCCATAATGGACAATTTCATCTTCGAAACCCATATCTAAGAGGTAGCAGGTGGGGTGCCAGTTTTGGTTTAACAAATTGGGCATCTGTTGAGCCTCTTTTCTTTGAAGGCGGCAACACAGTTTACTATTTATACGATAATCGTGCTGTATCATCATCCATCATAAGGGAGATGAAGAGAAACCATTTTGTGGAATTAGGTGCCAGCTATTTTGTGGAATCCTATAAAAAACACGACAGACACGAAGGGGAAATTACTCCAGGACCTAATTCCGCCAGGCTACCCAAAATGCTTTATAAGTTTAGTCATTCACTCGATAAGAGAAACTATCATTATTACGTGATTACTGGTTGGAACCTGACACAGCATGTTCAGTTTGTTCAGAATCTAACGAAGGATGACCCTTTGTTTTGGATGAGCTGGACAGACTTTAACTACTACTGGAGTGGACCTCACAAAAAATGGTTTAATGTAGCTTCAAGACTGCGATTTGGTTTGGCAGATAACCGGGATTCACCTTTTGCACCTTTTGTTTTGGATAGTCATGTGAACATACGAGGTGCCGGTAATCGTATTGATCGGGGAACAGGGACTTTTGTTTGGAATGTCGAGTTAAGGCAGACCTTATTTGATCAGGGGAATTATGCAGCTCAAGGGGTTGCCTTTAGCGATTTCGGCCGTTGGCGGAAACCCGGCGGGGGATTTGATGATCTTTTTTCTGAAAAGACTACCCAACATTTCTATGGTATTGGTCTCCGTCTGATTTACAAAAAGATGCACAATGCCATTTTGCGAGCCGACTATGGATTTAATCAAAAAGACACCAGAAACAATGGCTGGGTTTTGGGTATCGGTCAATATTTTTAATTGGAATAATAAACTAGCATGAAATACAAACTTCTTGGAAATAGCGGTCTACGGGTCTCAGAAATGGCTCTTGGGACTATGACATTTGGAACGGATTGGGGTTGGGGAGCCGACAAGTCCGAAAGCAAGAAAATATTTGATTCTTACGCCGGTAGCGGTGGCAATTTCATTGATACGGCCAATCGATATACTGAGGGAACTAGTGAGAAATTTGTCGGTGAGTTTATTAAGGAAGACCGGGATCATTTTGTGCTCGCAACCAAGTATACCCTTTTTGATAAAGCAGGGGACCCGAATTACGGAGGAAATCATCGAAAGAATATGATGCGTTCGATTGAAGCCAGTCTTAAACGACTCGATACGGAATATATCGATTTGCTATGGCTGCATGCCTGGGATTCTATGACGCCCGTCGAAGAGGTAATGCGCGGTTTACACGATCTCGTCAGTATGGGTAAGGTGCACTACATTGGAATTTCCGATACACCTGCCTGGGTAGTTTCTCAGGCGAACACCCTTGCCTCATTCAGGGGCTGGTCACCATTTATTGCTTTGCAGGTGGAGTATAATCTCCTTCAACGAGAAGCCGAACGAGACCTGATACCAATGGCAAAATCCCTTGGTTTAGCGCTGACGCCATGGGCACCATTGGCCGGTGGTGCGCTTACAGGAAAGTACCTAAAGGGAGGTGAGGGGAGAATCACTGAATCGAATAATCGGAGAAGTGAGCAAGCCCTAAGAATGACGGAGGGTGTGGTGGAATTGGCCAAGCAGTTGGGAATCAGCCCGGCGACTCTCGCAATCAGATGGACGATGCAAAAAGATTTGGTAAGTATACCCCTGGTTGGTGCAAGAACAAATGAGCAAATGACCAATAACCTGAAAGTCCTTGACGTTGAAATCCCTGAGGAGATAATGAATAAGCTCGATCAGCTCACTGAGATCGATTTAGGCTTCCCTCACAGTTTCTTGAGCAAAAAGGAAGTGAAGAATGTAATTTTCGGAGGGACCTACGATCAGATAGAAAGACCCTAAGTAAATAAATCGTTTGGTAAGGCTTTAATCTTCTATGTGCTCTTCTTTTATATCCTTAGACAGTACCTGGGCAAAGTCTACCAATAGCTCCGCGAAGCTTGCTATTTCTTCTACAGCGTTTTCTAAGTAGGTATATTTCGGTTTGAGCTCATTGGTGCCATCCTTGAAGAAATTATCCATACCCTGATCATATTCAGCGGTAACATACTTATCATAAAATTCATTATAATCTTTGATGTTAGCTAAGAAATTGTTGTGGACAGTGTTAAACCTGGTGACATTTTTAAACGTTTCAATATCAATATCTTGCAAGGCTCCATTTGCTACGAGCGAGTTTACTATGGGTATTTTCCAATAATCTCCGTAGATATTCATTTTTACCGGTAGCTGTCTAAGTGCTATCAGACTATCTGACTGCTTATCAATATTCCTGAAGAAGTTGACAAAACTTTCTGAATTTTCTTTTTTACCATCTTCGACGAAGTCGTTAAGCTCTTCGTAAACGGCGGTATAGATTTCTTGCCTCTTAGCCGCCTGTCTCTTTCTTTCTTGATATTCACTCAACCAAAAAGCCAGGAATACGCCGGCAAATACTACCAAAAAGTCAAAGAAATAGTGGTACAATAGCTTATATCGATTTTTGGATTTTTGCTCATTCATTTTAACTACTGCTTTTTGATTTGTGTACCTAAGCCTGAGTAATGAACGAGCTCAATAACACTCTCTTCTTGTGAGGGATCGCTTTGCTTTGGGCAGCAATTTTTAGTAGCTCCTGATCCTTCTTTTTGGCAAAAACAAGATGGAATAATTCCGCAACGGTCATACTTGTTTTCGGTCTTTCTATTAAAGTGAATTCGTCATTGACGCGAACTGAACCCTCATCAAGTATGCTTAAGTAAGTCCCGCCAAATCCATGTTCAATAAATTGTTTTAGCACCTTCTGTGTGCCGAATTTATGACCGAACTTATAGCAAGGTTCCCGATACTGAGAAACCTGTACCCGGGCTTCACCCAACTGATAAATGTCTCCCAGGTAAACCTCCCTTTCATCAAACCCGGATACCGTGAGGTTCTCACCAAACATGCCCCAGCTCCAGTCGAGATCGGGGTAAAGCTCTCTCCAATACGGGTACTGTTCTGCTGAAAATACATAGCAGGCTTTATAGAAACCGCCGTGGTTTAGCCTGTTGGAGATTTCATCACCTGCCACATCGTTTTTTGTGAGAAAGAGAGGTTCATTCGTTGGCTTTTTATAGATGCCCGTCGTTTCTTCTTGCCCATTCCAAATGAATGTAGTAGGGGTTCCGATGTTGGTAGAGATTACTTTCATTTCTCAAATGGATACAATACTAAGTTCTTTAGTCACCAAAATAGAACATTTATGTAATCATATTCCAAGTAATAAGTACCTGATTACGGTATAAAGTATTTTTAATATCTTTAAATGAAACACTTTAAAAAACTTCTGTGAAATTAAAAGAAATAGTATTTGGTATTATCATATCCAGTTTGATTCTTGGGGCAAATTGTTTTGAGGAAGATGAGGAAATGGATGAGGAAATGGATGACGAAATAACTTTGGATGAATGCGAAGACCTAGGAATTATTGATGATTCTCAAACCACCTTTGAAAGTGCTCAAATCGATACAACAGTTATAACTTACTCCGTACATCTATCTGATACGATATTGATACCTTTAGATACATTGGTCAATTATGATTCAATTTCTGTTTCTCAACCTGACTCTATTCTTCTCCTAGATCTTGATTCAGTTTTGAGCAAATCAGAATTTAAGATCGAATCGGTTGAGTTGGAAGAAGTTGATTCAATTAATTTTCAATTTCCTGATACAATTTTTGTCTTCGATTCATTCCTTTCCGATTCCTTAGCTCTTGATACAGTGTACTCACAGGAAACCATCAATAATGAAAACATTGTGATTTGCATTGATGATGTTGGACAAGATGTGTTGGATAAGATCGAAGGAATTAAAACCTTCCTAGGTAAAGTCGTTGGTTCATGGAGATCCGAGTCAACTGCTTGTGTGAATGCCGACGGGATATTTGATGTATCCACTAATTATGAATTATTTAGTTTAAGGATTGACTATCGGAGCATTACGACAACCACTCTTAACTTAAATTATTTTTCGGCCTTTGGCCAACCAATTTTTAATAGATCTGGTACAATCTCAATATCAATTTCAGATACCGATTTTCTATCAAGTAATATTGACGCTTTGTTGGATGATTCTCTGGATTTCAGCTTTGAGGATATCAATTCCAGTAGTGAGGAGGAGCTAATCTTCAGTATCCAAGATGGAATTGACTGTAGTATTGGCAGCCCCGCAGATCGAGTGAAACGACTCGGAAGAGCTAGGTTTAGGACAAGAAGATTTTAATTTGTTATGCTAAAGAGGGTCTTTTTTCTTCTTATACCAATTCTTGTCCAAGGGCAAGTCAATCAAGTTACCCTGGAGGGTCTTACAGAAGAACAGTTATTGGACACGGCTTATTATGCCAGTGAAAAGAATAAAATTGAATTAATTAATTCCCTATCGGAATCAAGGTATATTGGCCGTGTCAAAAATCAAGATTACCACCAAGAATACCTATTTATTCTAGCAGCTTATTTCAAGGACTTGTACTACAGCAGCGGTGATACTGCATATTTTTCAAAAAGTAAAGATCTCTTCAAGGCGATGAGAGATTATAAAAATGCTAGTCCTAGAGATGAAGCTACAGCATACTACTATTTGGGAGAAATAAATTTTTGGACGGGTAAATATGATAAGGCTTTACAAGACCTGTACAAGGCGGAAATAATTCTAGAAAGAATTGGATTACTTGATTCAATAAGTGGAATAACAACCAGGTTGTTAACCGCAGAATTGTATTTCGATATAAAGAACTATCAAAAAGCTCTAAAGATCCTCAAGCCCATAGATCTGACTGAAATTCCGGATGACGAACTAAGTATTTCTTGGGCAATTAATCTTTCAAAATCACTTTTTCAGAATAATGAGATTACTCTAGCAAACTCGATATTGAATTTCGCCATCAAAAAATGTGAAGAAATTGATTGCAAGAACGATGAATACTTTATGAGATTTCCTATCGATATTAATTTATTAAAAGCGAAGTATAGTTTGAAAGAAGGTTTATTACAGCAAGCAAGTTCTTACTTGGATGAGATTGATAAATCTTTTTTATTAGGCGAGGAATCTCACAAACTTGTCGATTATTATAGTCTCCTGGCAATCTATAATGCTCGAACCGACACACTAAAAGCAAGAATTTACCTAGACTCCGCGATATCGCAGGCTAAAGAAAGTGATTATCTAAGAGATGTTCTTAGTACTTATGAAACGACCTATCGCACTTCGATTGAGCACGGGATAAGAAAGCCAGAATGGCTACTCGATTCACTTTATTTCTTAACAGTTTCTGACCTTAACACAGCATATCGAGCGCAAAATGATATGATTGAGGAAATTGAAGAACGAAAAAGGGAAATTGAAAGGGAAAGACAAATCAACCAGATTATATGGATTATTGGAGTGACAGCATTAGTAAGTTTGATAATATTATCTGCAATTATTGTCCATAACAGAAATAAAAAAATACAGAAGCTACAAACTAGAATAAAGGAGATTCAAAATGATTGATCCTAAAACTCTAATTCTGGTATTTGCAATTTTGATAGTTTCATTAACCGTTCTTTTATGGTTTATACTAAAATCGTCTAATGTCAAGGAATCTGATCTTTCGTTTAAAGACAATGGCATTGGATCTATACTTGAGGAGTTCTACCGTCTAAGGAACAATCACGCAAAAATCGCTTTCAACTTTAGTATAATTTCCGCATCTGCCGGTTTTGTTCTTTTTCTCTATGCTGTAATAAGATTTTTGTCAGATAATGACACCTCCGAGTATAATGCCATGGAAAGTTGGATATCTGTAATAGCGGGAGCAATAACAGAAGTTATAGCAGCACTTTTCTTCAGTATTCAGAAACGAGCAGATAAGGAATTACAAAACAACATTGACGGATTAAGAGTACATGCATTACTTAATGAATTTGATCAGAAAATTAAAGTCGAGGATAAATCTCTTAAAGATGAGGTTCGAGAAGACATTATCAAATCTTTGCTGAGAAAACACCTTCCACCAGATCGCTCAAAGCCTGATTTGGACCTAGAAAACACTCAAAATGGTGACTAAATACAGGAGATAGATTTATTCCCCTCGATGAATGGAGGCTATATCCGTATTATCTTATCCGTTGGCCAGTTCAATTGCCCTTTCCAGTATCGTGTCAATTCCATTCACAGAATCTTGTTCGTTGATCCACACTGGTACATCAGGATATAGGCCGGTGAATTGATAGTCTCTTCCTGACGGTAATTGCTTTTGTGTATTAGATATTCTCATGCTCCAACCGTTTGGTAGTTCTTTTGAAAGTGGATTTCCGCTGCCACCGCCGGTTGTATCACCCACAATTTGAACATGAGGAATGGTCATCATCCCAGACACAAACCATTCCGTCGAGCTGTAACACTTCCTATTAGTCAATACAAACGTCCTTTTTGTGAACGTTGGTTTATTGGTAGTTTCCGTGAAATTCTTAAACCAATTCCCGTACTCATTAATTCCGCCAATTCGCCTCCTCTGAAGGAACTGAAATCTACGCTGATCATTAAATCTGGAGATTACTATATCCGCATTTCTGGAGTCTCCACCTCCATTTGATCGAACATCAATAATCATGGCGTCAGTATTAGACAATTCCTCAAGGATTGCATCAATGGGGCTGAAATCTATTCCTCCGAAAAATGTAGTTATTCTCAGGTAGCCGATGTTATGATTTTCCAATCTTCCATATTCAAGAGCCGGGTTCACCACCTGGTATGTAGAGAAATAGGAGCGGATATCATCCAATTGGTTCAATGGGAATTGCTCAAACCAGTCATCATAGGATATGATTCTTGAACCAAAAACTCTGGTGTGACCGTCGCTCAGATGATCAATCATTACCTGTAAACAAGAATCTAACTGATCGCTTCCGGGATTTTGAATGAGCAACGTACGTTGCTCTTGATAAGTCTCATTAAAGGTTTCGAATGAAATCACATTGAAAAATGAATAGTGCCTTTCTACTTCTTCAAAAAATGAATCAAGAACCTGAAGGTCATCCGTATCGGTTTCGTCAAAGAAGAAACTTTCGCACGATAACAGTGCGATTGCTATTATATAGAATGTGATCAGTTTTCTCATAGCAGATAGTAAAATCCAATTATCCATCTTTGATTGAGTACCTGGGATACATGCGATTCCATATATCGATAATTGTAATGGGAGAGTGAATATTCCGGTTTGAATTCCCATCTTTCAGAAAGCTTATAGATCCCGAAAATGGTTATTTGGAAGTCATTCAGATTGAACCAATCGGTTTGATATTTATAATCGCTTATCGATGAGCCAAGAGGTATGGCTTTGGTCCAATGATTTAATAGACCAATTTCCGGTTGAAAGAATAAATCCCAGTTACTCGTTTTCATTTTGAACATTGAACTTAGTTTAAGGGCCACCAAAGAGTGCTCGAACACTTGTACTTCATTAATATTTGCTAAACCCTGCTCATAAAATTTCAGGTGGGTATTTATATTTCCTCCTAAGTAGATTGAGAACTTTTCTTCATCCTTAATCCTGAGGAGATGAGTATAGGACATAGCGATATCACTTAGTTCGGCTGTGAAATTTGAGTTGTTGACTGTGCTTTCCAAGGATTGCGAGCTATAGGAAAGACGCAAAAAGGAAATACTTTTATCCGATATCGAATACAATGTGGGGTTGAAAGCCGTTAGCCCGGTTCCTTCATACTTATTAGAATTCGCCAACTCCTCTATAATGTCATATTGTTTAATCCCAATATCCAAACCAAGCCTGAGGTTTGTTTTTTGCGCCTTTGAGATGAAACTGGCTGCGACAATCAGAAATATGGTACTGGCTATTCGCACTCTTAAGGCGAATATATTGCGTCTGGGCTACCCACCCGTTATAGTGGATATTAAAAAATACTTGTACCGACTACTCGTCCCTAAGAATTTTCGATGGATTCACGTTCATTACCCGGTAGACTTGGAAACTCATGGTCAAAACGGTGATAGCCAATACTAGGATTATGGTAAGCACCGGGTATCCAATCCCAAGGTCAATGCTGTAAGCGTAGTTTTCCAGCCATCCCTGCATGATCAGGTAAACTGGAGGTAAGGCTATGATAATGCCAATTGAGGCAGTAACCAGGTAGCGGGCACATACCACCGAAGCAATTTGAGAAAGCCTCGCACCCAGGATTCGTCTGATCCCAATCTGACGGATTCGTTGTTGAATGTTAATAGAGGAGACCCCAAATAGTCCAAACAAGGATAGGAAGATGGCTAACCCGGTGAATATCTTCAGCAACCACGCAAACTCCTGCTCCTTGTCGTACATAGATTGCAGCTGCTCATCCAGGAAACCATAGTCAAATGGGAATCCGCCATCGGCAAACAAGTCCTGCCAGGAGGCATCAAGGTCCTGCAGCGTGCCGGCGATATCCTCGGAGTCATACCGTATGATTACCGTTCTGGGTTGTCCCAGCCACATTTTAAGAGCCATCGGCCCAATTTCATGGTGAAGGCTTTTGTAATGGAAGTCCTTGAAAATTCCGATGATCTCAAACTCGCCGGCAGTGAAATCAACCTTTTTTCCAATCGGATCATCAACACCCAGCATCTCTGCAAGGCGTTCGTTTATCAGGATGGAGCTTACCGAATCCCCCGGATGGTTGGTGGAGAAGTAGCGACCCCCAATCACTTCCAGGCCAAGAGTTTCCAGAAACTCGTAGTCTACTCCAAAGTAAGCCGTCTGGACAACCTGGTCTTCGGACCATTCTCGTAACCGGATCGGACCACCACTGGTATGACCGTTGAGCGAGGGACCAAAGCTCACCGATTTCACGCTAGGTAAGGCTGTCATGGCCTCCCGGAAAACATCTCGCTTGCTATGTAGCTCTTCACTTCCATATTTAGCGATGATCAGACCGTTCTTATCGTACCCGAGGTCTTTTTGAGAAAAGAAGTTAAGCTGGTTGATGATTACAAAACTTACCATGATCAGTCCCGCCGAGATACCGAATTGCAGCAGTAACACCAGGCCTCCAAACGAAACCAGTTTGGTCTTCGCCACAGCCATCTTGTCTTTCAACAAAATAAGCGCGGATGGGATCGAGAACGTACCACCGAAGAGGAATGCACTGAGTAGGGTAAAAATCCCGACGATGGAAAGGGATACCAGAAAGATAAACCCAAATCCTATCGGCTGTTCACGTTTAACAAACAGGAAAATGCCAAGAGCGATGATGGCTGCCAGCATCAGCAGGGTAAAGGTTTCGGTACCGAATTGAGTTAGTATTTTAGAGCGACTGGCACCGAACACTTTCCTGATTCCGATTTCTTTGGTACGAATTCGCAACAAGGCCCCGGTGATGTTAAAGTAGTTGAAGAACGAGATTCCAATGATCAGCAACGCCACAATTCCCAGGCTGATAAGGTTATCCTTATCGTTGATTCTAAACAGGCCGCCTTGGGGATTGCTCAAATTTCCGGAGTTCAAATAAATTTCAGAAAGCGGTTGCAAGGCGAAACTGGTCGTCAGGTTGTTCCTGGAATTGTTGTTGGATTTGAACAGATCAACGAGACCCGCTTCTATTTCTTCGGTAGATTGGTTGCTAGCGATTTGAATATAGGTAAGGAATCCCAGCCACTTCCAGCTGGTCAGGGGCTCGAGTGAGCCCGGACCGGGTTGGAAGGTTTCGAATGAAATCAGGAAATCAAAATCAAGATGTGAGTTTTCCGGAACGTCCTCTATTACTCCAATTACCTGAAGATCTATTTCGTTGTTATAGGTGATGACCTGGCCGATTGGGTTATTACCACCAAAGTATTTTCTTGCGATCGACTGTGTGAGTATGACCGAATTAGGATTGGAAAGCGCGCCCTTGGGCTGACCTACGATCCATTGGAAGCTAAACATTTTCAGGAACTCGGGTTCAGCGAAAAACACCTTTTCTTCATAAAAGGATTCCTCCTCGTTTTTCATTAGTACGCTGTACGCATATCGCAGTCTTGCCGTGTTGACGATACCATTGAAATTGTCTTCGATAGCGGGTCCAACAGCCGGCGGGATTATCGGATAATCGATAGTTCCCGATGCCCGTTCAAAATGGATGTTGACCCGGTAGATGTCGTCTTTGTTTTCATGAAAGTCGTCATAGCTGTACTCGAATCTCAGGTAGGAGGTGATAAAAAGCACACTTGCCATGCCAATGACCAGCCCGGTCAGGTTGATAATGAAGTGGACCCTTGATCGGCTTAGAGATCGAAGTCCGACCTTGAAGTAATTGGCTAATAGTCCAAGGGAAGTATACTGTACGGCTCTTCCTGACAAGTACTGTTGAGAAATTCGTTGCAAATCCCCATAGTCTTCAGTAAGAATCTGATCAAGAGCTTCTTCGGAAGATAATCCGGTGGCTATTCTATCTTCCAGCTTGCTCCGCAGGTGATCTTCCAACTCTTCGATGTCTGCGTCCTCAAAGCCGCGGTGTTTTCGCATTTGCGATCGCCATTGTGCGATTTCTTTTTCCAGGTTGAAGCTCATATGGATTGAAGATTTAAGCCCCACATTTTGGCGAGCATGGTGATCATTTGCTCCCATTCCATTTTTTTCTCAGCAAGCAAGGATCGCCCTTCGCTGGTGATCGAATAGTACTTCCGTTTTCTTCCGTTTTCCAGCTGTCGCCAGCTGGATGATATGCTGCCATTCCTTTCCAGGCGGTGCAGTACTGGGTAGAGCATGGGTTCACTCCATTCCAGTTGTCCATTGGAATAGGTCTTCACTTTCTTAATGATTTCGTAGCCGTAGTCTTCACCTTCACTTAGGATGGAGAGAATAATGGGTACCGTGGAGGCCCCGACCATTTCTTTGGAAGTCATACTTAATTGTATTAGGTATAGTACTTAATACGATTAGGTATAAGAAAAGTTGTGTTGTTATTCTTTTCAAGTAAAGCGGTACCATCTGGTGGCTGAAATGTAATGCAGGTTACATATGCTTCCTTCGGGAAGCGATCCAACAGAATTTTCTTTAAGCTTGGTTTGTTTCGCAGTTATGAAATTAAAAGCAATCATTTCCCGGGCATTGGACGGTTCTATTTCTAGCGAAGAATATGAAAGTCTATTGAATCAGTACGCGGAAGAGGGGAAGACCTCAGGTAAGCAAAATGAAGATCTGGTTTATTACACCAAACTCAATGCACAACGGAGTAGGAGAGTCGCAAAGACCGTGGAAGTGAATGCTGATTTACGGGCTAGAATCCAAGAGATTCAGGGACCCGCTCAATGGCTTCTGATCACCGAAACCTGGTGTGGAGATGCAGCCAATAGCGTCCCCATTTTATCGAAAGCTCTTGAATCCAATCCCCACATTGATCTTCGGATTGTACTGAGGGATGAAAACCCTGACCTCATGGATCATTTTATGACCAATGGTGGCCGCTCGATTCCAAAATTGATCGCACTGGATAAAGATCTGAATGTACTGTTCACCTGGGGCCCACGCCCGCAGGAATTGCAAAAAATGTATGACGACTGGCGGTTTTCGGAAGATTCTGATAAGCTACCTTTTAAAGAGTATCAAGTGGTAATGCAGAAATGGTACAACCAGAACAAGGGCGAGGACTTGCAGAAAGAGTTATTGGAGGAACTAACGACGAAGCTTGAATATTCCTCAAGAAGCGATCAACCCGCATGATAGTTTCTTAATTGTCTCCATTCCGTTTCTTATCCGATTGATCCACCCCTTTATAGTTGAAATAGACGGTTCCAATCAATGCCAACCCAATGAAAATTGCTGAGAAATTTACCGGTGATTCTGCTTTGGTCATATATCCATAGGTTCCGGTCAGGATGCTTATAATCCCTATTACCACCAGCAGTACTCGGGTTTTCTTATCCATGATCAATCATTCAAGGCCTTAGCAATTGTTCCAGGCAATGCCTCTTTGTGAATGGTGACGGAAACGGTTTTAATCCTAAAGAATGCTTCGGACATATATAAATATCCGTTATAAGGACCTATTTCTCCCCATGAGTTTTTGATGATATAGTACTTAGTTCCGTTCTGGTCCTTGGCCCTGCCTACCACATGCATCAGGTGATCATCTGTCGTTATGTAGTTTTCGAAGAGTGTTTGACGCAATTGCTGTGTTGCATCTGCCTCATTGACAGGACCCTTGAACAGATCTTTCTCCTGGTTGTCAGCGGGGAGCATCGCCACACCTTCCCGTTGTGAAAAACCACGTTCGCTGACATCCCCATCCCATTCTACAGAAAACCCATTTTCAAGCGCGTTGTCCACCGTGGACATCATCTGGTCCAGGGGTACATTGAAGAACATGCCGTTGGAATAGTTATCTGGTATCTGAAGGACAAAGTATTCGTTGAACGGTCGATGGGTGAAGGAAGTGATGTGGACATAGTCGTCTGGGTCGACAGCCAGGGCTGAAGCGAATGACTTAGGGTCATAAGTTTTACCGTCATAGGTGAACGTTTCCGGGACGGGCCCCATATAGGCATCAAGAATACCGTTCACTCCCTTTTGCCAATGAGGGCCCGGTTTTCCCGTGGCTATTACGGCATCCAGGTATGCTTTTAAAGAGGTTACCAATTCGCTGTGATCCAGCATTGGGTCCTCTGGTAGTTTTCCGGGGTATGCTTCTTCCGTGATCATACCATGAAATTTTACCGTATTCAAGACATCATGCGCCAAACTTCCTTCACTGAAATTGGCTTTGCCCTGCCTTAGAACATAATTAAGTGCTTTGTCCTCATACGTCTTTCGTACGCTATACATTTCTGAAATATCAATTGCTTCATTTGTGGTTCTCAATAGTTCAGACTCAAGAAAAGATGTGGCCGAAAAACTCCAGCAGGTGCCAGTCCTTTGCTGACTTTTAATGGAAGAGCAATCGATTCTGATGTCATCATTAAATTCGTATTGGCTAAATGCAATGAATGGTAAAGACAATAGGACAGTTAATTGGATGAATTTCATTTTGGTTTGTTGTTAGCTGCTGTATTAAGGTTTTTTATGAATCAGGTTGAAGAATCAAGTTAGTCAAAAAATAAGTTTCATAGAATTGAACCAGTATGAGCAATATAGATGAATAATGGACGACATCAGCTTGCACGAATTGGAAGGCTTATAGAAATTCGCTTAACTCTATTCGATTCTTCTTTCTCCAATAGACTATACTCTTAGTGCTTTGTTCCATATGCGTCTGAATTAGCCCTGTGATTAGTCGTAAAATACCCCCTTAATAGGTGTGATTATGACACAACTTTGATTTAATAAATTATAATAAAGTCAATATCATGAATACATCTCAAGAAAAAACGTCAATAGCTAGTCACTTAATTGAGGGAACTCAAATTGGGACAGAGATTAGCATCACCGGCAAGTGGACTCCAAGAAAGCCAGGAGGGATTTTCAGAAAGTCACCCGATTCAAAAGAAATGCTTACTGAGTGGGAAAATATCCATCTGGAAGCTAGAAATCATAAAGGAATGTTATCCACAGAGATTAATCATGCTATCGGCCAGGATGCAATTTTGGTTCATCACGTGTTTGCCGATGAGTCATCATTGATTGCCTATTTTGAAAACACTGCATCTAATCACGCACAAGCAATGATGGCTGTGGCCAAACCTGATATTCACCTGGTAAGGGGGGTGAGCATCTCACAGGGGACAATTGACGTGCTGAATGACAAAGGGATTCCGGTAGCTTTTGGCGAATATCAGTATGGCTATGTAAAACATGGTTATGCTCAACCGGACCCTGGTAAGGCCGTTCAGGTGACAGCAAAATGGGTGAGCGCCGAAGGTTCTGATCCGGAAGATCTTAATTACTGGTGGCAACAGGTTGGAAAAGACGCATTTAGTATGGAGGCCGGTTTGGTGCGTTTTGAGGTTTTTAAATGTGTGGGGGAAAATGCACTGATTATCCATGAGACGTTCGACAGCAGTGATGAGCTTAAGTTTCATCTGACTAAAGGCACTGCAGCTAAATACAAGAAAGAAATAGATGCAATCGCAGCACCAGAGAATTACTTCTTTAGGGGTCCTGTTTCATGGACCATTCGCACTTATTCGAAATTCATGAAACTACCAGCGACCTACTCAAGTAGAGGTAGTCATTTTACCGTGCAAGAGGGAAATATGAGTGACGGGATTTTAAAATAAGAGTAGAATAAGTACAATACAGGTTTCCTCCATCCCTCAAAAAATATGGCTTTATAATATGAGGTGTGATGAAGCATTTGACTACTCCTTAACCTTTCAATTGAAAAATCAAGTTATAACCATATTATCTACTCCTCTCTTAAAAGTTCTGATACGTTTACTTTGGTCGATTTGGATATCAAGGAATATGTGATTAGGCATGTAATAATTGCGGTAATAGCTGCCGGTAGTAAATAGAAGTATTGTGGTACTGTAGTCGAATATGCGTATAAAGACAAATAATAATTGCTGACATAAATAGAAATGGGGAGGGATATGATGAATGCAAAACCTATGAGCCGAAAGCTCCATGAACCAAAAATATAAATCAGATCCTTTTTACGAGCACCAAGAAATTTCCTAATTCCCAATTCGAATTTCCGCCGTTCCAAGGAGTATTGAATTATTCCAATGATCCCCAGGCAGGCTGTAAATAATGAAGCAATACAAAATATTCCAAGGAGATTTATCGCGATTTTTTCCTGGGAGTAATTAGCTAATATTTTTTCTGAAAGAGGTCGTGAAACAAATAATTGATCTTGACCAACTGCAAGTTTTACTTTGGAGTTGACCTCTTTTAGATTCTCTGAAGACTTAATCAGTAGGCTAAGTGACTTATTCAAGTCTGGGAAAAATCTGGGTTTTTGAAGATTTAAAACTAAAGGCTCTACTTGTTGATGTAGGGATTGAAAATGAAAATCTCGTATGATTCCGGAAACAGTCATTTTCCACAATCCATCAAGAAGGATATTTGTACCTATTGGAGCCTCAAGTTTCTTGGAAAAGGATTCATTTATTAATACTGGAATATGAATATTTTCATTCATGTCATATTCAGGTAGTCTTAGGTTGGAAAATTTTTGACCTTTTAAAATCGGAATACTTAGAATATCTAAAAACGAAGGATCGATGATCATTTGAGCCACATTGCCTTGATAATCATTGTCCTTGATCTTCAAGGTTGAAAAACTTACATCTCGACCTCCATTAAACCCTGAAGTGGATATATTATCGCTTCCAAAATAGCTAACGAGTTTATGGTACAGGTTTGCAGAACTTTTTTCATCTACAGGGAAAAACTCGATAGAATAAATGCTTTCAGAATTGTATCCTAGTTCTTTATTTTGAATAAAACTGTATTGCTTCCAGATAATTATAAGACTCGAAACAAGAATCATTCCTACCACAAACTGAAATAATACCAGGTAATTTCTAAATCTTGCAACGGGTAACTTTCTGCTTAATTCTTTCCTTATAGAGTTTGTTGGGTTCTTAGTCAAAGCTATAAATGATGAAAAATATCCAATGATAAATGTTGACAGAAAAAAGACTGACAAAATCAAAATGGAAACCTCTGGGTATAATGAAAGGTATCCAAAATAGAATTGTCCAATTTCCAAATTACTATATGCCAGAAATTGGTATAGTGTCAAAGCGAGTAAAGTGGAAAAAATTAAGATAGCTATACTTTCGAGTACACTATTTAGCTGTATGGATCTACGGCTACATCCAAAAATTCGCATCAAACCATTAGTCTTTATAAGATCTGAACTGCGTAAAAAACTAAGGTTAATTTGATTTGTAATAACGATAATAAATAAGATTATTCCAGTGACTAAGTAGAGATAAACAAATTGAATATTCCCTTTAGGGAAATCCCCATCTAGTTGGTTTTCAAAATGAAGTCCCTCCAGTTTTTGTGGCCTAAATCGGATATGAGATGCGAACTCTGATGCCGTGCTCGAATAGTAGCTTGATAGTTTGTCTAATGCGTGATAGAGCTCTGGTTCATATCTTGACTCAGTTGTTTTGACATAACTGAAATAAGCAAATTGATCCGTTGCATTTAGTTTTTTTGATTCTGAAATCAACGCATTTACATTGAAATCAACGTTAGGTGGCCAGTTTCTGAAAACTCCAGTAACCAGATGATCATTTCCTTCAATTGAAACGATCTTACCTATACAATCTATCGAATCAAAAAACCTCTTAGCATATTTTTGAGAAATAACTATTTTGTTGGCTCCCTTGAGTGCTTCCGACTTAAGACCATTTATAAATTCAAAATTGAAAACATTTAGTATATCCTGATTGGCATAATATGTTTCTACAGTTTCAAAAGTGTTTGCACCAATACGTAGAACAGGATCTCTTCCAATTAATGATATATATCCTGCCGCCTCCACGAAAGAGTAGTTTTCCTTCAGGTCCAAAGAAACTGAACCATTTGAAATGGCAATCGGATCTTCATCTATTTCGCTAGTCCATACCGAGTTTATCCTGAATAATCGGTTTAAATCTCCATGGTATCTGTCGTATGAAAACTGGTAATAGCAGTACGTAAATAGAAATAGGCAACCACTTATTCCTAATGTCAGACTTATAACATGTATTGAAATTAGGTTTTTGTTTCTTAGAAGCCTTCTGAAGATAATAGTCAGTCGCAGCATGACTAAATCATTTGTTCATTACAAACAGGTCAGTAAATATGCCAAATTATCAAGTCTCTGATTTTCAATTTTTTAGGAAGAGTATAAGACAGTTGTTCTGTTTCATATTGGAACATACTGTTTCATATAAGATCAGTACCGTCAATAAGTCTTATCCAGCTCGACCGCCTCGAATAGATAGGTTAGCACTTGCTCTGGCTTAATGTCTATTGTTTGGGTGAATACCACTGTACGAACATGCTTTCGGGTACCGGCTTCCAGGATCTGCTCGTCATCCATCAACTCATCGCCACGAGTGAATCCTAACGCTACTCCTTCCGCAACATTACCCCATGGGACGGCGGCAGGCCAAAGAAAGCAAACGTTCTTTTTCCCCTTATAGAACGGGACATTGTAAGCAATGTGCTCCTGCAGTTCAGGGCAGTTATCAAGAATCAGGTTGCGAAGAAATTTTATAACCTTTAGCTCATTATCCGGAAGGAGAGGGTAGAGGTCCTCAGCAGATCGGATGTTCAGTCCTTTTTGAAACTGGTTCACCGTTTCGGTAGATTCTCCCTAAGGAAACGGATTTGATTTCCACCCATGATCAGCTGTATCTCTTCATCGGAGAAGCCTTCCTGTATCAGAGCCTCTGTGAGATAGATTATCTGGGAAGAGTCAAAACCTACCGTCACCGCCCCATCATAATCGGAGCCCAAAGCCACATGTTCTACACCGATCATATCGGACACATACCGAATTGAGGAAGCGATGGCCGTCGGGTGGGTACTACCTGCCGCCTCAGCCCAGAACCCAATACCAATAAGTCCACCATTTTCTCCAATACGACGAATCTGCTGGTCGGATAGGTTTCTTGGACTGTTTTTTACGCCATTCACTCCTGTATGGGAAACCACAACTGGTCGGGTCGCCATGTCCAGAACGTCGTCAAATAATGCCGGACTACTGTGCGCCAGATCCACAATGATGTTTTGTTGCTCCATTCGGCGAACCACACGAATACCAAAGTCAGTTAACCCTTCTTGTTCAACCCCTGCCGATGAACCACCCACTTCGTTGTCAAAGAAGTGCACCAACCCCATAATCCGGTAGCCAGCGTTGATTAACCCCTCCAGGTTTTCCATTTTACCCTCTAGCGCATGCAGCCCTTCAATAGCCAGCACACCTCCGATGATGTAGCTGTTGCTCTTTCGCAAACTCATGTAGTAATCCAAATCTGAAGCAGATTTGACAATTTCTAGTTCACTGGAAGCGTTAGCAGCTTCATGTAGGATATTACTTTGATGTATGGCTCGGTTGTATTGGCTGAACCAGGTGCGGATGGGCCAACGGTTGGCCATAGCTACCAGGCGGATGTTATCGGTTTTATCGTCGTTGGCCTCGTAGTTCAGTCCTTTCGGGGTTTTGATAACCGCATCAAAAACCTGTATGGCATATCCTCCTTCTATCAATTTCGGAATATCCACTGCTCCATGGCCGGAACGCACTAGTATGTCTCTGTCCCATAGTAAGTTGTCTGCATGCAAATCAGAAACGTATATCTTCGGATGAAGCTTTTTGGCTCGATCGGATATAGGGAATTCCTCTATCTCCTCCACATTGTTCATGCTGCGGTCGCCAATTTTTCCAACAAGAAAGAAGAAGACTACTCCAGCCAGGAGTGCCATGAAGAACAGAAATCGCAGAAACTTTTTAATCATTTAGCACGAGCTCAACAGTACCACATGCAATTTTACGATTATTATGCATATGTACGTGCTGCTCGGCACATTCGGCGACAAAATCCTCGGGCTTTTCGTGGATGATTAGGACCATACCGGAGATATCATTGGCGGTACTCGTATTCAGCTCCCATAGATCAGAAGACACCGTCAGTTTGCCATCTCCGTTACTATCGGTATTCACATTCCCCACGTCTCCAGCTTTTGGTCGAAGCCACGGTTCCCCCATCACATCCACGTCGCAGTAGTTATCCATGGTCATTTGGTTCCAATGATGTCCAGGCTGCTCACAATTCCCCATGTGCAGGTGCACGGCGTGGCTCCAGTTGGGATAAAGTCCACGGACTCGGATTTCAATTTCTACCTGGTTGCCTTTGTCCCTGACAATCGCTTCGCCAATTTGTTCATTCTCTACAATGAATGTGCTGTCGCTGGTTTGCATGGTGCTCATAAGAGACACCTGTGCTTTTTCAACCACGGAATCACCGTCGCAAGCGAGTAGTGTTAATACAGAAATGACAATAAGCAGGTATTTCATGACTCAGATAACAATCAAAAAACGCAAAACCGATCCATTTCAGTAAAAAAAATCTAAAAAAATTTGAACCGGACCGGATATTGTCCGACTATATGGGTGAGAATGAAAAAATCTCCTGAACAAATCTTTGATGAACTGCTTGTTTTGCGGTTTCGATCCGGTGATGAAAAGGCGATGAACCTGCTCATTAAACGGTGGCATTCCAAAATCAAGCGGCAGGTTGTTCGTCATACCTACGAGCAGGAAGTCGCCGAGGATATTGCACAGGAGGTTTGGGAAGCGGTGTTGAAAGGAATTTACCAACTGCGTGAACCGGCCTTGTTTGGAATCTGGGCCCTACGGATTGCGAGTCGAAAGGCGGTGGATTGGATTCGCAGTGTCCAGAAAGAAAGATCACTGGAGATAGAAGCCCAGGAAGAGACGATGACGGAACCAACAGATGAAATTGAATTGCTTCGTCGGGGACTAAAGTTGCTGCCAGACGAACAACGTCAGATTCTGAACCTTCATTACCTGGAGAAGAATTCGGTGGTGGAGATATCCGTGATCCTGGACATACCCGCAGGTACAGTAAAATCGCGGTTACACGCCGCAAGAAAACGATTGAAGGAATTATTAATAACAGTACGATGAGAACGAATACAGATGACATTGATCAAATGATCGAGGAAGCGCTTTCGAGGGAGGAAGCCGAGTACTTAAAAGAGCTTGAAGATGAAACATTACCCAATCAATTGTTGGGTTTATATAAAGGTAAAAACGCCTGGTTGGCATATGTAAGCCTGGTGTACATCTTTATTTTCCTGGGCATCGCAGTCTATTGCGTCTATATGGTGTTCCAAGTGGAAACGGCAGAGGAAATGATTCCGTGGTCACTTGGTTTCTTCTTTGGTTTCATGACCGTAGCCATTTTGAAGATCTGGAACTGGATGCAAATGGATAAAAACTCTATGATCAAGCATATCAAGCATCTTGAGTATCAATTGGCGGTATTGGCCAGTAAAATCAAGGAAAAATGATTACCTATTGGCTTTTAGGTTCAACCCTTCCAGATTCCCAGCCAACGAATACTGGGAGTATAGATCAAGAGGATAAAAGGGGTTACTAGAAAAATATTTATTCCCTGGTAAACAATCTTCACTGTTCCTGTGTTGTACCGCCATGGAGAAAGTGAAATTTCCGGTCATGTTGACCACGGTAGTGCTGTTGGCGTATTCTCTAATGGCAGCCTTTAATTACCCTTATCAACTTGTTTTTTGGTTATTCATGCTAACCAACGGGTTGTTCATCTGGATGGTTATCCGGATTCTCAAAGACGGTAAACCCAGTGAAAAGACTTTTGAAGAAGCTTTTTACGAGGACGTAGACTACAAACGTAACACAGGCTCTAACTAAAGTCTGTACCGCTCAACCAGTAACGGACAGAAAATAAGAATCAGCAGTTTATTTTCATAACTATTGAAAAGCCGTTGGTTAGTTTTTAAGGACTGGATAGTGGATGGTAGGATCGATATCCGGCGTCCATGGTAAGTCTCGAAGATTAGTTACGTTATCCAATTCATAGGCCTCCCGAGTATCCATGAAGTCCCTGCCTTCCGGATCGTACCAGAACATAAACCAGGCCCAGTTAGGCTGCTCTTTCAATATCTTCTTAGATGGAAGAGTGCCGCACTCACCAATGGCCATCGGTTTGTCGCCGGCAAGTGCGGAAAGCTGATCATAATTGACCTGGTTGAAATTCTCAGAATAAACATCGGTGGCCACAATGTGGACGTACTCGTCACCGGGATAGTAGGTTTCATGTGGATCTACACCGAATTTGACCTCATTTGTATTGTACACCCAAATCAGGTTATTCAAACCATGAAAGCGAACCAACCGATCATACATCATGGTCCACAATTTTTTGTACCCGTTTTCCCCTTGTTTCTTTCCCCACCAGAACCAGCCACCATTCATTTCATGATAAGGTCGCCACAAGACAGGTACCTTAGCGTATTTTAGTTGCTTGAGAAACCAGGCAATTACATCCACTTGTGACTTCCATCTTTCGTTTAGGTTAGTCCCGGGTGTTATTAGTTCTTCCCATTCTTCGTCTGTCAAATCACCTTGAATTGATTCACTAAACTTTACCGGTTCATCCTGGGTCGGGAGCACGGCGTGCCACATAAGCGTGATTATGAAACCCTGGTTGTGCCGAATGATGGCATCGTCTACAATACGTTGGCGAAAGTTGATACCATCCCAATAACCAGGATAGCTGAACCCAAAATCCTGTCCGAAAACTGCGGGATACTCGCCTGTCATACGGTGTACAACAGAAAGCCTGGTGGAGCCCATTAAGGGTGCACAATGCTGACCTGAGAGCGTCTTTTTGCCGGTTAGGTTACTGATGAAGTTCAATAAGGAATCAGCCTCAGCAGATAGCTTTTCCTGGCCAACCGAGTTCAGGGAAAATACCAATAAAATAATGGTACAGATAAGCGTTTTCATAAGGTCCTTTTATCAAGTGATCACTCGAATTAGTCGAATATTAATCATTTGAAAAAGTATTTGACCAGATAATTGATGAAATTATAGGTTGAACTAAACAACAATAAAATGACTACACAAGAAATCGCCGATCGCCTGGTAGAATTATGCCGCCAGGGACAATTTACAGAAGCTCAACAAGATCTTTTCTCCGATGATGTTGTTAGCATTGAACCAGCAGGTTCTCCTACCGAACGAGCAGTAGGAAAGGAGGCACTAATCGCCAAAGGAGAACAGTTTGGGGAAATGGTGGAAGAGATGCATGGAATGACGGTCTCTGATCCCATCGTAGCTGGTAATTTTTTTAGCTGCATCATGACAATGGACATTACATACAAAGGAGGACCCAGAATGCAGGACTCGGAAATTGCAGTCTACGAAGTAAGGGATGGTAAGATCGTGCTCGAACACTTTTTCTATAACCAACCTGGATAAATCATTAAAAGGATGCGGGAACTGTTCCCGCATCTTCATTCTATTGAAAATTTGCTACCCAATCGGATTCTGCGGCAATGAAACCGAAAGAATTCCATCCTTCTCTTCCTAGTATCTCCTGAAAGATCTCCTTCGCTTTTTCCTGGTCTCCATTATATAGGTACCAGTTGCCCAGCCCGTATAATACAGCATCGTTTGAAGGCCCGGCATCCTCGCCGCCCAATAAACCCATTTCTGAAAGCTCTCCTTTATAGAACAGACAAAGGTTGTAATAGGCAGTATTTTCTATGATATCCATTCCAGGAACGATGTCTTCCAACCATCGGGAGGCCTCTTCATGAGTCTGACCCAGTCTTCGGCTAATCATATACAGCCAGTGGGTTGAACTGACTAGATTATCTGGAAGTGAGCCACTCTCTTTGCATAAGGTGTAGGCTTGTAAAGCCGGTTCCCAGTTTTGCTTTAGATAATGGGCAAGTCCAAGGTGATAATAGATATTACCGTGAAGAGTAGAAACAGGTATGCCACGAGCATTTGGCATTCCATCCGGTTCAACTTCGTTTTCTGTTCCTTCGATCATTTCAGCCGCTTTGGTAAGGTCGGCAATAGCTTCATCAAACCGTCTTATGGATATGTAACGATGTCCACGGTGTCGCAGAAAACGAGGGTCTTCGGGAAACAATTCACTCCCTTTTTGGTAGATATCAAGGGCTCCTTCATAATTGCCTGAATACGCTTCATATCTCCCCATCCATATCATCATCTCCTGGTCTTCAGGGTTTTGATCATAAATGGATCGGATAGAGTCTACTTTGCCCATAAGGGCTTCTGAAGGTGAGGCCGGGATAAGTGTATCTCCCATTAGAGAAAGGATGGTAAATTCTTCTGTTGTCACAGGTGGATTGCTCGTATCAGCGCTTTCCTGGGAGGCCTCACTGGAGCAGGCTGAAAGAAAGCAGACGAATAGTATGAATGCGAATGAATAGAGTAATTGGTTTAGGTATTTCATGGCTCATTAGGTTATGCTATAAAAATATTGATTTACCTCGATCCTTACAAAACCTTCGACAATATGGCAGTAGGATGGTTTGGGAGAAAGCAGCAGAAGGCATGGAACTATTTTGGATTTCTTCAGGCTAAAGAAGGGTAAATCATTAACTCTATATGGATACCGAAAACTTTGAATTTAAGTCATTACCCCGGCAGGTTTATTTTGGAAAAGGTAAAATTGAAAAGCTCACCGAACTCCTTACAGACTATCAAAAAGCATTTGTTGTAGTCGAAGAGAAACAAGAAGAGCAAATCAACCAATTGGAAGCATCAGTAGGCACAGACAAAGTAGTACGTTTTATGGAAGTCAGCCAACACGTACCACAAGATCTTGTTTTAAAGGCTCGTCAATCATTGGAAGAGAATGAGGCAGATGTTTTGGTTGCGATAGGCGGTGGGTCTGCCATTGGGTTGGTAAAAGCGCTGGCGCTCGACAATGGGCTTCCCATTATTGCCGTCCCAACATCGTTTGCAGGTTCTGAAATGACCGACATTTGGGGTATTTCTGATCAGGGAAAGAAAACTACTGGTCGTGACTTGAAAGTTCTCCCAGGACATGTGATTTACGATTCTGATATCACAATCTCATTACCGCCGAAGTTCGCGGCTATGAGCGCTATGAATGCAATGGCTCATTTGATGGAAGCCGCATATGCCGTGGATATCAACCCCGTTACTTACACTGAAGTCATTTATGGTATAAAACAAATGATGATAGGCATGCATGTAATGGCTAAGGAAAAACGCTTGACTAACAGCTCCAATAACCTTTTTCTGATGGGAGCCTTCATTGGAGGTAAGGCTCTCAGTGAGGTATCGATGTCAATACATCATAAGGCGGCCCATGTATTAGGTGGTTCATTCGGATTGCACCATGCCAAAGTACACACAGTGATGCAAGCGTATGTTCTAGAGCTATTGTGGCCATCATTAGTCAATAAAGTGAAAGAGGATATTAAAAAGTCAATGATGCATCCATACCCGCCGGCCGCATTAAAAGAAGCAGCCATGGCCATGGATTTACCTCATACGTTAAGGGAAATTGGTTTCAGGGAGGAGGACATTGAGCGTGCAGCCGACATTATGATGGAAAAGCCGTATGAAGCACCAACTGAAGTGACCAAAGACATGTTAGTGAAGTTGTTAACAAACGCGTATAACGGAAAATTTACAGCAAATCACTAATGCATACTTTAGAACAAACGCAATATCAGGGGGCAAGCCTTTCTGAAGCAAAAAAGGCGATCATCTTTATACACGGCAGGGGGGCAGACAGCCGCTCAATGATGCAACTGGCAAGGGCATTAGCACCTTCCCCGGATACATCATTGGTATATCCAGAAGCATCGGGAAACACCTGGTATCCCTTGAGTTTCATGGCACCTACAGAACAAAATCAGCCATTTCTTGACCAGGCTATATCGCTAATAGACCAATTGGTGGACGAGATAACAAAAAATGACATAAGCAGTGAGGAAATCTATTTCGTGGGGTTCTCGCAAGGATCTTGTCTTGCCTTGGAATATGCCAGTCGAAATGCCAAGAGATACGGAGGTGTCATCGTCTTTAGCGGTGGATTAATCGGCCCTGAGATCGATCGCTCTAAATACCCTGGTGACTTTTCAGGAACTCCCATTTTCATGGGCTGCAGTGATGTGGATTTTCACATTCCGCTCCAGCGATTGAAGGATTCAACAGAGGTATGCCAGGAGATGAATGCAGAAGTTGATTTACGTATTTATCCCGGCATGGATCACACCATTGTTCAGGACGAGGTAGAAGCAGCGATTAAAATACTAAATAAATAAAATGGATATAAAAGGATTAGTAACCGGTTTGCATCATGTAACTGCAACCGTAAACGATGCTCAGGAAGATTACGACTTTTACACCAAGTTGCTTGGAATGAGACTCGTGAAAGAGACGGTGAACTTCGACAATGAAAAAGTCTATCATTTCTACTATGGCAATGAATTAGGTACACCATCGACCATTTTTACGACTTTTCCATATAAAGGACAGGGTGTGAGACAGGGTGTAATTGGCACAGGTCAGGTACATACCACTTACTTATCTATTCCTATTGGTTCTGTAAACTTCTGGAGATCCAGACTTGAGGGATATGGCATTTCTTTTGAAGAGATCAACTTGTTCGGAAACCCCAGTTTACTTTTTGATGATCCTTCTGGCTTACATCTTGGATTGGTAGAAAGCGAAGACCATAGAGAACCGATATGGTCAACAGAAGCAATCAATAAAGATCAATCAGTTAGAGGTATATTTGGAGTACTCCTGCTGGTGGAAGATGAGTCAGTAACTCTCGACTTCTTGACGGAGTTTGGATACACTGTTTTGGAGTCTTCTAATGGAAATCACCTGTTATCTGCAGGTGAGGGAAAACCAGGGGATTTTCTAGTACTTAAGGAAGACAAGAGCAGTGTACGAGGTGTGAATGGCATAGGTACTGTTCACCATGTCGCCCATAGGGTTTCCGATGTTGAAAAGAGCATACAGATTAAAACCTTTGCAGAGAATCGCGGATTGAAGGTAACGGAACTGAAAGATAGAAAATACTTTAAGTCCATCTACTTCCGTATTCCAGGTGGAATACTATTCGAGGTTGCCACCGAAGAACCAGGGTTTGACGTGGATGAAACCAGGGAAAATTTGGGAACGGAATTGAAATTACCGGATTGGCAAGAACCGAATAGGGAAAGAATAGAAGCGAATTTGTTACCGTACAACCGGTAATTGTGGCGTTTTTCCCTTTCCATTTTTAATCGCCGCTTTTATATTTGGTAAACATCTAATAAATGTCGTCCAAATGAAAGCAACCAGCACCAGCTTCTTATTCATCGTAGGAGCCTTCGTATTTACCAGTCTACAAGCTCAGTCCATATACGAGGGGACCGTTGGGGGGAAACAGATTTTTGATCTATACCTGTACAAAGGTGACCAGGTTACTTTCAACTATTCAGGATTTAAGAATGCTAAACTTAAGATCATCATGTCTTCCGTGGTCGACCTGGGAGGCATTCCTATTCTTTCAGACAAGTTCGAGACTATTGATATAGGCGATCTAAATGACGGTCATACATGGGATGTGGAGTCCGAAGGGGGCTACACCTTTAACCTTAACCTTTCTGCTGTAGGAGATAGTTGGGCAATAACCCATAAATCGGGTGGTGCCGAAAAACCTATTCGCCCCTTGTGGATCAACGATTACGAGTACGATCAGCATCGTAAGGATTTGTATCTGTTCAACAAAGAGCAATTGAGCACCATGAGATTGGTAGCTTCATTTAGGGAGCTAGCTACTCAGGCATCAGGCTCCAAAGTTTTGGCAGAAGAAACGGTTCAGGTTACCGATTATACCGAAGACGCTTTTGATAACCTGGGCTCGTTGTCAGCAGATAATACCATTCAGGATCCTGATATGAATAGTGTTCAATTTTACTTTGAAGAGGGTGAAAAAATTACTATTCGATTTGAAGCCGATATGGCCCTGATCGGAAAAGACGATGCCGATATTCGAAAGAAAATTCAGCGTTTAAAGGACGACGAATTATTGTATATAAACTTCCGGGTGAAACCGATGGACTTTCATTACATGGAGCACAATGGTAGCGCCAGGTCCTACTTCCCGGTGGATTATGAACTCTCGCTTAATAAAGAATTCAAACTGGTTGATGAGGCCAATGGTTTGACAAAGGCAGTGGGTACCGAACCGTACAAATGGGTCTTCGAAAAGTCTTTTCTTGTAGGTACCAGTGGTTTTTACAGCATGTACCTGGCTACCTGGAATCCAAGTTATTGGAATCCGGAGGGGGGATATAAAATCACAGTTTCGGGATCGGATGGCAGCAAATCACGGCTGATCGAAGACTTCATACTTGCTTACTATTCAGAGTGGGGTCTGGAGTATATCGTTCCTGCCGATTATATGGGAGAGGTCTCACAAAAGGGGAAATAAAATCACCCTATACTGTATTTCAAGTAAAAGGATGTAACCCATATCAGGTAACGGATATTTAACACTTCCACTGTCATGTTCAGCTAAAATATCACTAATATGCGGGCAATACATTTTAACCATGCATAAATACGTACTTGCACTCCTGATGATTATAGTTTCTGTTTGGGCCTTTGCTCAGAATAATGACACCTTTCTTGAAGTGGGAGCGGGATTTAATGCATCAAGAACTGAAATAGCTAATAAAGATCCATCTATGGCACTGGGAGTCCATGTAAAGGGAGGACTTCTAGTTTCAAGTGATGTAGCCTTGACATTAAAAATCCAACCGGCTGCTAAAGCCCACGGATTCTATGAGTTGGATGGTGCCGGAAGGTTTCGTTACGGATCAAATTTCATCATTAACAATTACCTGACCTTGTCAAAAATCAAATCTGGTAAGGACGTAACCTGGGATTACGGGTTGACCGGTTTGTTGATTTACGATGTAAGGTTTAATACGGCCACTCGAAGAGGTTCAACTATCCAAATATCTAATCATCGCATATTTCCAGGCATAGGGATAACGGGTGGCGCCCTAATCGACAGGATCAAGATTGATGCAGGATATTATCTGCCAGCCGACTTGTATACCGGCTTTCTGGGTCTTAGCGTAGGATACCGATTCTGACTGACTTAGGCATTGACTTTAGATCGAATTTTTCATCAACTTGGTCTGTTTTGTAAGTAAATTGAGTTAGTGAGAAAATCCGGATATGCAGATCTACCATTGCACAATGGCCGTGTTCCAAGATGGTTAGCCGAGCGCATGTCCAAACTGGGAGGTGCGGTTGTTGAGGCGATTGTATATGAGTACGGTAGGGAAGAAGTAATCAAGCGCTTGAGTGATCCTGCATGGTTTCAATCACTCGGTTGTGTTATGGGCATGGACTGGCACAGTTCCGGCATAACTACATCCGTATTGGGCGCGCTTAAGTCAGCAATTTCACCGATATCCAGCGAACTTGGGATCTACATCTGTGGCGGTCGCGGCAAGCATTCCCGAAAAACTCCTGAAGAACTTTTACGGATTGCAGATAAAACCGGTTTAGATGGAAAACAGCTGGTACGAAGCAGTAGGCTTTCGGCCAAAGTAGACAATACTGCAGTACAAGATGGGTTTCAGATATACCTTCATTCATTTGTACTCAGTGTTGACGGAGAGTGGGCAGTTGTTCAGCAGGGAATGAATGCTGATTCCGGTTACGCACGAAGATATCACTGGCATTCCTCGGAATTCAAAAAATTTACAGAGACACCGCACACCTTTATCTATGGTCAGAATCAAGGACAGATCCTGAATTTAACGGACAAAGAGGCCTCTAAGACTAAAGAAAAAATCATGGAGATTGCATTGAGTCCTCAGGAATCCATGATTCGAGAGATCAGGAATATTCGGCTTCCTGCTCATCATGATGTTCGTCAGGAGAATGTTGATATCAAAAGGTTGGGAACAGTATTGGCTTTGGCCAAAGAGTTACCAAAGCAGGATTTTGAAGAGCTGCTATTGGTGCAGGGCCTTGGTCCCAGGACACTACAGTCATTGACTCTGGTCAGTGAAGTGATTTATGGAACACCTTCAAGGTTCTCCGATCCGGCTCGATTCAGTTTCGCTCATGGAGGAAAGGATGGACATCCGTTTCCCGTACCAACAAAAGTTTACGATGAAAGTATCCAGGTATTAAAGACGGCTGTAGATAAAGCCAAAATGGGCCAATCCGATAAGCTAAAGGCGATCAATGCTTTGAACAAAGCTGCTGTTCAGATGGAAAAAGACTTTGTTCCTAATGGCGACATTCAGGATGTTATTGAACAGGAACGCAAAGACTCATGGAAGTATGGTGGCAAGACAGTGAATGGAGATGAGAAGCCACCAGGAGTTGTTCAGGGACGGCTTTTTGATTGAGTTTTAACCGATCCTCACTTCGAAATTTCGAATTAGTTACTAAAAAACCGAACATATCACTCACATCTCCCGTATATTTGTTCGGTATTTTAGTAAGTAATTATGAAAGACCACAAACTCGGCGAATTCGAAGAAATCATATTAATCGTAGTCGGCATTCTGGATGATAGTGCCTACGCCTACCGGATTACGGAGGAATACAAATCTCAATCGGGTAGAAATGTATCTATCGGCTCAGTGCATTCAACCCTAGAACGCTTGCTTCAGAAGGGTTTTTTGACCTCAGAAGTAAGTCAGCCTAGTGCTACAAGGGGAGGAAGAAGGAAGAGAATATACAGCATAACAGCCGAGGGTGAGAAGATGCTTCGGACGATCAGGGATTTTCGGATATCGCTTTGGAATCAGTTTCCTGGTTTAGCAATCAAATAAAACGACTTGGATAAGAAGCCTCAAATTCCACCACAGTTAGCCGAATGGCTCCTTAAGACCTTCATTCGAGAGGACTTTAAAGAAGATGTCCTCGGAGATCTGGATGAGAGTTTTCAGGATAACATTCAAGAGCACAGTGTTTTCATCGCCCGACTAAAGTACTGGTACCAGGTCATCAATTACTTACGACCATTTGCAGTTACGTCATCAAAAACTCAAAATAAACTATCCATGTTACGACATTTCTTCAAACTATCCTGGCGAAACATTAAAAGAAACAAAGGTTTCTCCGCCATAGAGATTGGAGGCTTTGCCATAGCCATAGCCGCCTGCATACTGATCTTTCTGTACGTCAGCAATCAAACCAGTTACGACACTCATTATGAAAACGAAGATCGTATCTACCGTTTGGTGAATCGGTGGTCACAAGACGGTGATCTCGGGTATTGGTCGAACGTACATGGTCCCCTGAAGGAAGTTATGGAAGATAATGTCCCGGAGATGGAAAAAGTAGCCCGGGTCGTGCTGTGGTCCTGGGGAAATGCAGGGGAAAACCATGTGAGAAAAACCGACTCCGACTTCAATAACTATCACGATGGTTTCATCTATGCGGACCCGGAACTACTGGAAATTCTTGAGGTTTCAATGGTTTATGGTTCCCGAGAAGAGGCACTGGCAAGCCCCAACAGCATGGTGATCTCCAAAAGAATAGCCGATCTGTACTATCCAAATAGCAATCCGATTGGAAAACAACTGATCCTCAACGATGACCCCAAATCGGTTTTCGCCATTGGTGGGGTGATGAAGGAAATGCCGGTAAACATGCATCTTCAAAGTGACTTTATCTTAACGCTTTTTGAGAGAAAGTCAGGTCCTGGTACCAGCGGATGGTGCTGCACAAATTACAACATGTATGTACGTCTGACTCCTGGAGTCGACAAAAATTTTGTGGAGGAGAAGACGGGTAAGATCCGAAATACTTTCGTCATCGAAAGACTTCGAGAGATCGGTTCTTCAGGTGTGGAAGAAGAGCTAAGGTATCAAAGCTACTACCTGCAACCCGTAAAGAACGTTTTTCTCAATCCTGAAAAAGTATCCGATGATATTTTACATGGATCCAGCGGATTGGTTTGGATTTTTAGCGTTACTGCCATAATTGTATTAATACTTGCGTCCGTCAACTTTGTGAATATGGCGAATGCCAGGGCAATCAAGCGGGCGAAAGAGGTCGGACTCCTCAAGGTGGTTGGATCCGTGCGATCTAACCTGATCTTTCAATATCTGACTGAATCGATCATGTACTGCTTCTTCTCTGTTGTTTTGGGGATTCTTCTTGCGTGGGCGTTAGTCGGTTTCTTTAATGAATTGACCGGAATCACTCATACCATGCCATGGTTTACGTGGTGGTTCATGCCTGCCTTGGTTGGTTTAGCTGTATTGATCGGTGTGCTCGCCGGATTATATCCCGCAATTTATCTTTCAGGATTTCAGCCGGTAGACGTGCTCAAGGGTGAGGTAAAAAAGGGACGTAAAGCTTCCTTTATGAGAAACACACTGGTCATATTTCAGTTTACTGCAACCATCATCCTGATTGTCTCGGCATTAGTGATGCAGAGTCAGTTTAGGTTTCTAATGGGTAAATCACTGGGATATGAAAAGACCCAGGTGGTTCATATTCATGGCCTTGAGACGATGCAGGAATCTGAAAAGATTGCATTTAAGAATTCACTCATCAAGGAGACCAGTATTCTGGACGTAACAATAAGTGACTACTTACCGGTAGAAGGCTCAGCCATACACAATCGATCCTACTGGAAGCAGGATAGAAGAAATCTTGACAACGGGGTAGAAGCTGCCAGATGGGCGGTTGACGAAGATTACCTGAATACTTTCGGTATTCAACTTAATTCGGGACGGAATTTCAGACCTGGTGAATCGGATCAAACGTCATTGATCATCAATGAGAGCATGGCTGAAGTGCTAGGATTGGAGGATCCGGTGGGTGCTCAATTGATCGATATGTTTGATAACAGGCACACGATTATTGGAGTGGTGGAAGACTTTCATTTTGAGTCGATGTTGCTGGACATCCGTCCTCTGGTATTTGTTTATGGCTACGGGCAGGGCACACTTTCATTAAAGCTTGATGCCATTAAAGCAAATACTGGATTAGCAACAGTCGAGAGCGTATGGGGTCGCTTTAAGCCCAATCAAAATATTCGTTATTCATTTTTGGAAGATCGCTTCGCACGTATGTATGATACACTCAACAGGGCACGGAACATATTTGTGATTTTTGCGATCCTGTCCATCACCATTGCCTGCCTGGGGCTGTTTGCACTATCGGTTTATATGATCGAACAACGAACCAAGGAGATTACCATTCGAAAAGTGCTAGGGGCTAATACCGGGAGACTATTCACTCACGTGACATTCGATTTTATAAAGTTGGTAATTATCGCCATGGTGATAGCAATCCCTATTTCGTGGAAATTGATGGAGTTCTTTCTTGAGGACATGGCCAGCAGGATCTCCCTGACCTGGGAGCTGTTTACGCTAGCTGGTTTGATGGCCATAGCAATTGCAATCGCTACCGTGGGCTATGAATCTCTGAAAGCTGCGCTCGCGAATCCCGCAAGAAACTTGAGAAGTGAGTAAGATCTTGAAGAGACATTGAATATATCCTGTTTGTCCTGTCAGATTTAATTCTTTCTGTTCCCGAATTTTTTGCCAACGGTCACAACTAGCATCACCAATGGGAAAAGGACAAGGATTTCAAAAAGTGAGAGGAAGTCAAAAAAGTAATTCAACAGGGTGAGCAAAAAGATTAATGCTACCGACAAGCTCCATACTTGTTTATCCCTTGTAAAAAACATGATAATAATATAATAAATAACGTAATTAATGATGTGAGTTTCCTCGAATACAATGCGTCCGGTAATGTGAAGTTCGTTATTGTAAAATCGAATGCTGACTGGTAAATTATCTTTCTTAAGTCAGTGATTCTCTTTGGTGAAAAAATATCTTCGTAAGACTTAAGGGAAAACTTGATTCTAAATGTTAGCAGTATAATTTTGCAACTGGGATGGAGGAGATACTAGCCAAATATTTTTCCGGAGAGGCCACGGAAGAAGAACGTTCGAAAGTTCTTCAATGGAGAACTGAAAACAGAGAAGACTTTCTGGCTTCGAAAATGGCATGGTCAGCCACCGTGAAGGTGAATTCATCATCTTCTCGATTGGAGGAAATAGTCGGTAAGGTTGATAATGTTCGCACTATGCCAGTGTGGTTAAAATATGCGGCAACTGTGCTTGTCCTCCTGGCTGCAATTCTTAGTATCTACTATTACAACTCGGATAATACCAATTACGTCTCGAACATCGACAAGCTACCCGACGGAACTAAAACTATTTTACATAAGGACTCCAGAATAGCTCAGATCGAAGATGAAGAGTTTAGGAAAGTTAAAATGGAGGGTAGGGTATATTTCGACGTCAAACGTATGGAAGACAAACCGTTCATAATCGAAACTGATCAGGCGATCATCGAGGTATTGGGTACTTCATTTGTGGTAGATGCCGGGAAGGAAAATACAACTGAAGTCATTGTCGAAAGTGGTACAGTAGCTCTATCACAAAGGCCTGATGTTTATGATGGACGAATAACAAGGGTAACACTAAATGCCGGAGAGATCGGTATCATTACCCCAAATGCAAAAGGGGTGATCAAAAAGAATAATAAAGACGAGAATTACCTTTCGTGGGTCAATAGGGAGTTGGTATTCAAAAGAACCAACCTGGCAGATGTTGCAAGTCTGATGGACGATGTTTACGGCTACCAAATCGTTTTTGATAACTCTGCAATTGCAAATTGCACGTTAACAGCTACATACGAGAAGAAATCACCAGAGCAAATCGCTCGATTGATTTCAAGCACATTTGGCTTTACTTATTCCGTGAACCCGGATAATAGAACGATTGTCTTCTCCGGACAGTCTTGTCAATAAATCAATTTCTTAATCAGGAAAACCGACTCTTCACTGCCTTGAATGCGCGTTGATTAATCTCCTGGTTCGTTTGAATTTCCAGTAGCTTTGGCTTGCCTGTACTCTCAAAGAATGTACTAAGCGCTAAGGATAATGTTACTTCATCATTAGCCTTGAAATAAGATAAACCGGATTCCTGTGCTGCTTCTTTCATATCACGGTTGTGGACCGTATTGAAGTATTTTTCTTTCAGTGTTTCTCCCAGTTTCGCAGGCCCCGGGATCATATCAAAAATTCCACCTCCGAAATTGTTGAACACCACAACAAATAGATTGCTGAGATCATACTCGTGGAAAAAAGCATTTCGATCGTAAAGAAAACTCAAGTCTCCAGTAAGTAGTATGTTCTTTCTTTGACTGATAAGCGAATAACCTACTGCCGTCCCATTGGTACCATCAATACCGCTGGTCCCTCGGTTGGCAATTACTTTTCCTTTACCATGCCATCCGATCAGATTCGCATAGCGAACGGCCATGCTGTTGGCAAGATGTAGATCGATGTCCTCCGGAAGATTACGCATCACATCATAAAAAGCCAATATCTCGGAGAAGGGTTGTGATGCAATCTCCTGGCTCGATTGAGATTCCGCTTGCGTTTCTTCTCTAACCCATTGATTAAAGTACTCTTCATTTCCACTGAATTCGGATTCCAATATGATCTTGATGACAGAATTCAGGTCTGACTGTAGGTATTGGATTTCAGTCTGATAAGGATTGCTGTATGAGGGTGCTTTCTCGGAAACGTGAATTTGGCTTGCTTGACTATTCCGTAAGAACAATTTCAAATTCTTTGAAATCAGTGATTTTCCGCAACTAATGATCAAGTCAGGTTCAAGCTCTTTCCATTTTTGACGGTTTCCAAGAAACCAATCTTGCTTTTGAATAGCTGGTGAAACTCTATCCGCGTTTGAAATAATATCGGAAAGGACGGCAATTCTCTTTTTCTGACCTAGTTGTGATATCAACTTGCATTCTTCCTCGGTAAGGTCCCCCTGGCCAATAACGAACAGAATTCTATCAGCCGAGATTAATCGTCCGATCAGATTCTCTTGTTGAGATTTTGACAGCGTATGACTTGGAGAGTCAACTACATACACCTTCTTCTGCTCAACGAATTCAATCTTGTCCGTTGTATGCTCGGGATAAAAGGGCTCCCTGAAAGGAAAATTCAGATGGACTGGGCCAGCCTCCGTTTTCGACGCGGCAAATGCTTGCGAAAGAGACCTTTCATATTCAAATATTGCATCCGGATGTGAGCGGTCCACCGGCATTTGATGAAAGAAACGGATGTGATTCGAGAATACATTCTGTTGCCTGATAGTCTGACCATCCCATTGGTCAATCCATTCGGGAGGACGGTCAGCGGAGAGGATGATCAATGGAATATTCTTGTAAAATGCTTCAGCGATTGCAGGACCGTAGTTGAGAAGGGCTGTACCAGATGTACAGCACAAAACCACCGGTGTCTGACTTGCTTCCGCGATACCCAGCGCAATGAACCCGGCAGACCGTTCGTCGACAATTACAAATGACTCAATTCTCTGATGATTACCGAAGCTGGCGCTTATCGGAGCATTTCTGGATCCCGGTGAAAAAACAGCGTATCTAACACCATGCTGGTAACAACTTTCCGCTAATTGATCGATGAGATCCATCTTAATTCAATAGATCTTTCATTGTATTCATCTTCAGTTCGGTTTCCTGAAACTCCTTTTCCGGATCCGAATCTTCCGTAATCCCTGCACCGGCAAATAAGCGTAATCGATGATTACCGACCTTCATACAACGTAAGTTGACAAATATTTCTGTCTTACTTTCCACGTTAACTGGGCCAAGGAATCCAGCATACAGTTCTCTATTATAACCTTCGTACTGATGAATGAATTGTAGTGATTCCATTAATGGCATGCCACAAACAGCTGAAGTGGGATGCAATAATTCAAGCATTATATCACCCAGATTAGGCATATTGACTTCCTTCATGTCCACCAAATATTCGGTCTTCAAATGAGCCAACTTTCCTGCTTTAATGGTCTTGGGACCGTATTCATTAAACTCCCTTAACCTGATTTTTTTAAAACAGTCAATAATATATCGACTCACGAATGCTTGTTCCTCAATTTCCTTTTGTGTCCACGCAATTTCATTGAGCTGCTTGTCTTCCGATAATTTCTGAGTGCCTGCAAGGGCTACAGTCTTAAAAGAATCGTCTTCAATTGAAATAATACTTTCTGGTGTAGCTCCAAACCAAAGTCCCCAATCAGGGTGGTAAAGCAGATATATAAAGGCATTGGGATACTTTTCATCAGCTTTTTCGAATAGATCAAATGGATCAAGATCTTCGTCCATCATAATGTCCTGGAACCGAGACAGAACTACCTTACCAAATTCATTATTGGAAATGGCCTTCTTTGCGAGCTGTACTTGCTCCTGAAACTTTGAAACATCATTAAACGAATCCAACACCGGAAGTCGAACATCTTCCTCAATTTCATTCTTCCATCGGTCAATTGCCTCTGCACCTATCACCGGATTGATGAAACTTGTGGTTTCCCGATCATGGTTTGTTTTCAACAGTATGTCGGCTTTGATGAAAGTCGGATTGATAGGGTGTTGAGCTTCAAATGGATTGAGAATAAATCCAGGAGTTCGCTGATATAACTCCGTATCATTAGTAGAGATTTCCGGTCTCAAATCGACAATTGCTGTACGTTCCTTTTCATTGGGCAATCTCCAGATTACCATAGGGAAAGATTTACCTATTGATTTTTGAAACACCTTGTATGGATGTTCCCCATGGAAGAGTTTCGCAATATCTAGGGCTTCTAGTTTCAATGCTTATGATCTAAAACCGCAACTGTAAGTCTGCTTATGCAAACCAGCTCATCTTCATCATTTGTAATGCGGATCTCCCAAACATGTGTTTTTCTACCTAAGTGAATGGCGGAGCAAATCCCGTGTACAAATCCTTGTCGAGCCGACTTAATATGATTGGCGTTTATGGCAAGGCCCACTGGAAACTGCTTTGACAAATCGAGTAGGAGTGTTGACGCCACGCTTCCCAGTGTTTCGGCAAGGGCCACCGAAGCTCCTCCATGAAGTAGACCTAGTGGCTGTTTTGTTCTCTCGTCAACAGGCATCTTTCCTTTCAAAAACTCTGTTCCGACCTCAGTGATTTCAATTCCGAGATATTCGAACATGTTACCTTGCCCGAGAGCATTTATTTGATTCAGATCTGTATTAGGTGGAAACATGGATTTGTCTACTTTCGCAATGCGAACAAAGATACATTTCTCCATTGAACACCAAGAAGATATTCATCGTTCGTCACGGTCAGACGGATTACAACAAAAACAACATGGTACAAGGAAGTGGGATTGACGCTCCTTTGAATGAGACCGGAAAAAAACAAGCCAGACAGTTTTTTGAGGCTTTTGGGAACGAGCCGTTTGATAAAATTTATGTCTCTGAATTGCAGCGAACCCTACAGTCTGTTAAGCTATTTGTGGAAGCGGGTGTCTCGTATGAAAAGTTGAAGGGACTCAACGAAATTAGCTGGGGTTCACAGGAAGGAAAGCCTTTTTCTGAGCAATCCTCTCAATTGTATCATGAAACTGTAACAGGTTGGAGAAATGGAAACCTTGATCTCAATGTCGGTGGGGGTGAATCACCGAATCAGGTAATGACACGTCAAAAGGAGGCAATCGATCATATTCTGACGCAGGAAAACGAAAAATACGTTTTGATCTGTATGCACGGCAGGGCTATGAGGATTATGCTATCGTGGATGTTGGGCTATGGTCTGGAGCATATGGATCAGTTCGAACACACGAATCTGGGTTTATACGAATTAACTCATACCGGAACCATGTTCCGTGTTGACAGATTCAACGATACAACACACCTTAACGGAATATCGAATAGTTAATTTCTGCTTCATTTCCGGTATCTTAATATCAAAAAAGATGCTATGAAATTTGGGACTCCCGAATTATCCGAGTTGGATGAGCTCGATCTTACACTCCCTGAAGACCATCCCGATACAGTCTCGTTCAAAAATCCAGATAAGGGTACAAAAGTATTCATTGGCTGCAGCGCCTGGAATATGGATGAATGGGTTGGATCCGTGTTTCCTGAAAAAACCAAGAAAAAGGACTACCTGGCGGAATACATGAAGCGATTCAATTGTGTGGAGCTAAATAGTACGTTTTACAACGTGAAGAAAGCCAATATGCAGAGCTGGGCTGAGCAGGCGAAGGATAACCATTTCAAATTCTGTCCAAAGTTCAATCGGCGAATCAGTCACATTAAAAGATTGAAGGAAGACATTTTTGAGTTCACTGATTATTTCGCTGAGATGTGTCTTAATTTCGGTGATAACCTTGGGATGACTTTTTTGCAAATGCCGGAAAACTTCGGGCCTAAATGGTTTGAAAGGCTGCGTGATTTCCTGGAAAATCTGCCCAAAGAGTTACCCGTAGCTGTGGAATTGAGGCATCCGGAATGGTTTCAAGGGGAAGCCTTTGATGAAACCTTTCATCTACTAAATGAGCTTGGAAAGACTGCTGTAATAACGGACACTGCGTTAAAGAGAGATATAATTCACCAACGATTGACAGAGGGTAAAGTATTTGTTCGTTTCGCAGGCTATGAAGACCACCCAACTAATGAAACAAGATTGATGGAATGGTCCAAAAGGTTAAAAAACTGGTCTGATCGAGGGGTTTCAGAAGTATATTTCTTTTGTAAGCATGAGGACGAGACATTCTCGGCAAATACAGCCGATTTTTTGATACGTCAGGTCAACCAAAATCTCGGTCTGAAGCTTAGGTCCCCATTTGATCCTGTTGATGGCTAAGAAAAGGATTCATGTAGAGGTAGGTAAGCGTACGCTGGAGCTGTCCAACCTTGATAAACTGCTTTATCCGGAGGACGGGGTGGTAAAAGCAGAAGTAATCGAGTATTACTTAAAACTGGCACCCACTATCCTACACCATCTGAAAGGTCGTCCTCTTTCCCTCGTTCGTTTTCCGGATGGAATTCACGGGGAGCAGTTTTTTCAAAAGAATCGACCGGAATGGGCCCCTGATTGGGTGGACTACATTCGTTTAGGAGGTGATCGGAAAAAAGAATACGTAGTAGCCACAGAGGAGGCTGCATTAGTATGGTTGGCAAATCTCGCGTGTTTGGAGATTCATCAAATGCATAGTATCCGCATTCATCCCGATAAACCGGATTACATTGTCTATGATCTGGATCCACCTGAGGGTTTTGACTTTCCTGAACTAAAGATCATTGCTTATCGAATTAAGGAGTACCTGGAGCAGCACGGTTATCACACGTTTGTCAAGACTACCGGGGGAAAGGGTCTTCATGTAGTTACACCCATCGATCCGGAGTACACCTTTGAGGAAGCGTTTCAGGCTGCGAAGAAGCTGATGTCACCGTTTGTAGACCGACAGCCAAATTGTACTCTTCACATCGTAAAGGAATCGAGGAAGGGAAGGGTATTGATCGATATCTATCGTAATCGTCCGAGTCAGACAATTATTAGTGCCTACAGCCTACGTGGAAGGTTAGGAGCCACGGCATCTGTTCCTTTGGCATGGGAGAGACTGGAGACGCTTAATGCTACATCGGAGATGAACCTTCGTGCTGCCATCGAGCAGGTAGAAGAGGAAGGTGATCCTTGGGAGTCTATACGAGCCTGGTCAGTCCCATTGCATACTGACAAAAGGAAACGCGCAGCCAAAACACTTGAGAAGAATCCTAAAAGGAAAACGCCTGAGCAGCTTGAAGAGTACGAGAAGAAAAGAGATTTTGGGAAAACTGCCGAACCCGAACCCATACCTGACGACGGAGGAGGAAATCGTTTTGTTATTCAGCGACATCACGCATCTCACTTGCATTACGATCTTCGACTAGAGAAGGACGGTGTCCTGTTGTCATGGGCAGTTCCTCGTGGGATGCCACCGTTACCAGGCGTAAAGCGACTGGCCGTTCAAACCGAAGACCACCCACTGAAGTATCTGACATTCGAAGGCGAGATTCCTAAGGGAGAATACGGCGGTGGTATGATGTGGGTTTATGCCAATGGTAGGTACGAAATCACCAAGGAGAAGAAGAATGGATTTTACTTCCGCTTGAATGGTCCCCATGTTAATGCCGAGTACCGAATGCACTTGATGAAAGATAAGGAGTGGTTGATGGAGAGGGTGGATTCACCTCAGCAAAACATGCTTGCAGGATTTGTGAAACCCATGCTAGCGGATTCCAGGAAAAGACCACCAAAAGGAGAGTTCATTTATGAAGTCAAATGGGATGGCATCCGCGCAATCTTTCTGCTCAATGAAGGGGAACTAACCATCTACAGTAGAAATGGAAATATCATAACCGATAAGTTTCCTGAACTTGATATTCCACAAGAAGCCTTTCGGGTGAATAATGGAGTATTTGACGGTGAAATTGTTTGTCTGGATAAAGAGGGCAAAGCTGACTTTAAGAAGGTGATACGACGTCTGATGACCAAACGAGTGGTAGATGTAGAAAACGGCTCTCGTCGTTCGCCTGCATTTGCCTATCTGTTCGATTGTTTATACATGGATGGGAGAAGTCTGTTGAGGGATCCCCTAATCCGTAGAAGAGCATGGTTGGAAGATTCTGTACGTATTGACAAGTCTTATCGAATAAGTGAAACGGTGGAGGATGGGGAAGCGCTATTTGAAGCTGCCAAGTCCCTGGGGGTAGAGGGAATTATGGCAAAAGATCCACACGGTCGATATTCGGTAGGCAAAAGAAGTGAAGCATGGTTAAAGGTGAAAGTGAAACACACCAGGGATTGCTTCATAATTGGATTTACCACGACAGAGAGTGATCGGAAGAATTTCTTCGGAGCGATTCAGGTAGCCGAAAAAAATGATGATGGATTGATCTATCGGGGAAGGGTAGGTACAGGTTTCGATGATTTTCTACTCAAACACCTGAAGGAGAAAATGGATGAATTAATTATCGATGAAAAGCCAATTCAGGCGGAGGCACATGAAGAGAAGAAAACAATTTGGATAAATCCAACTCTTCAGTGTGAAGTTGAATTTAGCATGATCACCGATAATGGAACCTTTCGTGATCCGGTATTCAGGAAACTTATTGATTTACAGTAGGTTAACATCATTACTGCTAGTTGACCAAATAATATTTTGAGATTATTATCGATAAATTATAAAATGCTGTAAATCAATAAATTAGAACTATATACTTTGAGTATTAATTTGAATAATTTATCTTTTCCTGAAATTAGTAACTTTACAATATGCGCGCAATCTGGAAAGGACATATTCGATTCTCTATGGTAACGATTCCCATTAGGATCTACAATGCGATAGACACAGCGCAATCCGTATCATTCAATCTCCTATCCAAGGAAGGTAATAATCCCGTGAAATACGAGAAGCGTGACAAAGTCACCGGCGACCTCCTTCGACAGGAGGATATAGTGAAGGGGTATCAGTATGAACCCGGTCAATATGTGATCATAGAACCGGATGACTTTGAAAAGGTTAAACTGAAGAGTACTAAGGTCATTGAGATTGAAGGATTCGTAAATAAGGAAGATGTCCACCACACCCTATTTGACGCACCCTATTTCGCCGGTCCCGATGGAGATGTTGCAGGGAAGACGTACGGGTTATTATGCCAGACATTGAAAGAAACCGGAAAGGTCGGAGTGGGCAAAGTAGTGCTGCGAGACAGGGAGAGTGTGGTACTTCTTACTCCTCATGAATCAGGAATTTTATTGTACAAACTTAGATATCCGGAAGAAATTAGATCGATAGTTAATGTTCCCAACGTGACTCCGGATTTGGAAGATGCCGAGGAGGAACAATTGAAGCTTTCGAAGATGCTGGTAGACAGCATGACAAAGAAATTTAAGGACATTAAATTAGAAGACAAATACAACTCCGCCCTTCGCGAAATGATTAATAATAAGATCGAAGGTAAGGAGGTTGTTACAGTGGGTGAGGAAGAGCCGGAAGTAGTAGATATCATGACTGCCCTGAAGGCCAGTATTGATGCGGCGAAGTCAACGAAAAAACCAATGGAAAAAGCTTCTGGTGAGACCGAGGAGAAGACCAGTAAGAAAGTAAAGAAAGCAAGCTAATTATCAATGGCAAAGATCATTAAGTTTCCTGTATCTCCACCCCAGAAGAAAGGGGCACGAAAAGTCAGGAGAAGGAAACCCGATCCGGAGGAGTACGGGCAGCTGAATCTCTTTGATCAGTCCAAAGTCGTTGAAATAAAAAAAGGGAACTACTTTGAAGAGGCATTAAGATATGATGAACAAGGGGACAGCAGGGCAGAAGAGCTTTATGAGAAAGCAATAGAACATCATTTGTCTATAGCTGATGCATATTGTAACCTGGGCATTATCATGTCGCAGAAAAACGAGTTAGCAAGGGCTATCGGGTACCTGACCAACTGCCTTAAAGAGAACCCAAGACATTTTGAGGCGCACTATAATCTTGCGAATGTTTATTCGGAGAAAGGCAACCTGGACCTTGCAAAGATGCACTACGAGGTAGCGATTGAGATAGAACCTGATTTTCCTAATAGTTATTATAACCTGGGTCTCGTTTGGATTTCATTGAGAGACTACAAACGAGCCAGTGAGTACATCGATCAGTACATTACCCTTTCACCAGAATACGATTTAACGACCGCAAACGAACTTCTTAAAACTCTAAATTCAATAGCACAATGAAAGTTAAACTGTCTCCATCAGAGGTATTAAAATCTCACTTTGAAAAAATGAAGGAAGTCATTCCTGAAGTGTATGAAAGGAATGAGCCAGTCGAATCTAAGGAACAAAAGCTTTTTGATTTGATGAAGCGTACCCTGACTATTGTGGAGGCCGTTTATTTTCAAAACCGGGAAACTTTCAATCTATCCAGGGCAGAAGAGTATGCAAGGGTTATTGAAGATCTGAAAGAACTAGGGTATTCGTATGAAGGCAACAGGGAATTGCTCGAGAAAGCGGCAACTGCTACCATTCTGGGTGCCAAACTACCGATGGAGAAAGCAAAAGGTCAGGTTGTCAAAAAGGACAAAGACGAAGATTCCAAAAAAGCGATGTAGTACTTATTCAGTTAGACTGGAGAGCGTACCGGTTAGTCTCTTCAGTTCAACCTCTGCCAGTTTAGCGGTCAAGAGTGCCTGGTAGTACCTTAATTGTGCATTGATTGAGTTTACCTGTGCTTCCCTCAATTCCAAGGCGTTTGACGCCCCAAGACGAAATCTTTCCAGTGCTATCTCACTGTTTTCTATTGCTACTTTGTAGTTTCTCTCTTCCAGTTTGGATAACCTCAGGTTGTTCTGATAAGTAGTGTAGACCTGCATGATGTTAGATCGTACCTGGTACTCAAGTTCAGCGGTCTGGATTTGTCCACTTTCCAGTTGGACTCTGGCGTTCTGATATTGACGTCTTTGATTGAATCCGTTGAACAGATTGACAGAAGCCGTGAATCCGAACCGAAAATCATACGTTTGGTTAAGAGCCAGGAAACCTGCTTCACTTTCAAGGTTGGTGTATCCGTAACCCATATTAAAATTGAGTTCAGGCCATTTTGCACGATCGATTTCCTGCATCTGGTTTTTCAGGATTTCCTGTGTGGTCAATTGTGACATCAACAATGGATTCCGATCTATTGATTTAGTCAGTTCATCCATGATCAGGGTAGTGTCCAGCTGAATTTCGTGCGTAAGCTCAAAGTCATAGGGCTCAGCAGCCATTTGTTGCAGCAATTGTAATTTCAGTTGTAGAATTAGTTCTTGCTGTTGAATGAATAGAGACTGGTCGGTATTGTAATCGACCTCAGCCTGAAGCAGAGAAAGTTTCGATTCCTTTCCCAAATCGTATTTTGCCTGCACGATTTCAAGTCGCTCCTTTGATAAATCAATGCTCGTTTGAAGAAGATCAAGTCTTTCCATTTCAAAGGCCAATCGATTGACACTACTGACAATACCGGCAATTACATTGTCAACTTGAAATTTAAACTCGTATTGAGCTCGTAACTCTTCATTTCCAAGCCTTTCTTTCGTTACAAACATGACCATCCCGTCGAAGAGTGTCCATTGCAGATCGATGTTACCGCCATAAAGACGACGGATTGCTCCATTTCTTGTCTGTGTATCACCAGAGACAAATTCCTGCTCTGTGTCCTGGCTACTCCTATTGAAATTAGCGGAGGCACCTATGGTAGGAAGAAATCCGGCATTACCATATGTATTGTTGTTGCCGGCAATCACTTCATTATTCCTTGATAACTGAATGGAATAATTATTTTCAAGGGCTACCGAAAGCGCTTCTTCCAGCGTCAACTCAGAAGATGATTGCGCTCCGCAAAGGACAGCGAGTGATAAACCGAAAAAGGATAGGAGTGATTTCATTAGAATCTTGCGAGTCTTTTTTGTCGGCTGGTAAGATAGATGTAGATGGCAGGGACAACGAAAAGAGTGAGGAAGGTAGCCAGTAGCAACCCGCCTATCACAGCAACACCCATTGAAACCCTGCTTTCTGAACCCGCACCGAGAGCCAAAGCAATTGGGAGTATACCGAGAATGGTGGATAATGAGGTCATCAGAATAGGTCGGAATCGAGCCTTCGCAGCACCGATAATTGCCTCCTCAATAGACATACCCTGAGCTTTTCTTTGGTTGGCAAATTCCACAATAAGAATTCCGTTTTTAGTTACCAAACCAATTAACATGATCATCCCGATTTGGGAGAAAATATTAACAGTTTCATTAAAGTACCATAAGGAGAATAATGCGCCAAATAGGGCAAGAGGGACAGTAAACATGATTATGATCGGATCTCGAAAGCTTTCAAATTGCGCAGACAGCACCAGGTAGATCAATGCTAATGCGAGCCCGAATGCGACATAAAGATTTCCGGAGCTATCACGAAATTCCTTTGATTGACCTGAAAGAGCCGTTTGATAGGTGTCGTCCAGCACGTCGGCCTTAATCCTATCCATTTCGTTAAGCCCATCATTCAGGGTGTAGCCAGGTGCCAGGTTAGCACTAAAGGTAGCGGAGGCAAAACGGTTGTACCGGTACAGTTGGGGTGGGGTGGACTGCTCTCGCAAGGTGATCAGGTTATCCAATTGAGTCAGCTCCCCATTTTGTGTCCGAATATACAATGATCGTAGATCTACTGGTTCATTTCGATTTTCTCTTTCGACTTGACCAATTACCTGATATTGTTTCCCATTCATGATAAAATACCCAAATCGATTGCCACTTAAGGCCAGTTGAAGGGTTTGAGCGATATCCCTTACAGATACGTCAAGGTCGTTTGCTTTCTCACGGTCAATAGATACCTCAATTTCCGGCTTGGTGAACTTTAGATCGACATCAGCATAAGAGAATACCTGGCTCTGCTGCACAGCTTCATTAAATTTGGGTATTGCTTTCTTTATGTGTTCCAGGTTTCTTCCTTGGATTACATAACTGATGGGTAGACCACCTCTTCTTCCTCCAATAGTACTTGGTTCGGATATGTAGGCTTTTGCTTTTGTATTAGCAGAAATCAATGGACGAACCTCATTAACGATTTCACTTTGACTCTTTATTCGGTCACCAGCATCGGCTAGTGTCACGCTAAGACTCGCATTGTTTACTGCGCTGCTAGCTCCATATCCCGGGGAAGTGATGGTCACAATGTTTTCTGTTTCCGGGATATTCTCAGAAATTGCATCTGATATCTCGTTAGCATACCGGTCCATGTATTCGAAAGTGGCGCCCTCAGGCCCCGTAGCTCTGACGCGGTATTGACCTCGGTCTTCTTTTGGAGCAAGTTCTTTAGGAAGTATCGTAATGTAAAAAGCGATTAAGCCAACGGCAACCACAGCAGAAGCGGCTGCCAGCCACTTATTCTTCATGAAGTTATCCAATGCCCGATTATAGGCCTCATTTATCCGGATGAAGAAGGGTTCAGAAACCCGATAAAACCAGGTCTGTCTTTCTCTTTTCTTCAACAACCTCGTAGCTAGCATTGGGCACAAGGTAAGCGCTACGAAAGAAGAAATGATCACCGCTCCAGCTACGGTTAATCCAAACTCTCTAAACAGTCTACCAGTGAGTCCTTCCAGAAATACAATAGGAAAGAAAACCGCAGTCAAGGCAATTGTGGTTGAGATTACTGCGAAGAAAATCTCTTCAGTCCCTTTCTTTCCGGCTTCTCTCGGGTCTAGTCCCTTTTCAATTTTGGTGTAAATATTTTCCAAAACTACGATCGCGTCATCAACGACCAGACCAATGGCCAACACTATACCCAAAAGCGTTAGTACATTAATAGAAAAATCCAGAACATACATGACAAAGAATGCCCCAATAAGAGAGATAGGAACTGTAATGACTGGAATAAAAGTGGTGCGCCAATCTCGTAGGAATAGGAAAATGATCGTGACAACCAGAAGAAAAGCAATGAAGATGGTCTGCTGTACTTCCTCAATCGAGTCCCGGATGTACTGAGTATTGTCAAAAGCAATTGCCGTTTCAACATCCGCTGGAATATTGGATTTCATTGATTCCAGTCGTTTATAGAATTCTTCTGCAATTTCCAGGTTATTGGAACCCGGCTGTGGTACAATAGCATTGATCACCATCGGAATACCGTTGGTACGGAGAGCTGTGCGTTCATTCTCTGGAGCAAATTCAGCATTGCCAATGTCCGAAAATTTGATCACTCCGAACTCATCATCACGGATAATCAAGTTATTGAACTGCTGGGGGGATGACAATCGCCCGACAGTACGAACAGTGAGTTCTGTTTCCGAACCCTCTATTCTACCTGAAGGCAATTCAACATTTTGGCTGTTCACAGCATTGTAAACATCCAACGGCGTAATCTTGTAGGCAGCCAGTCTTTCCGGGTCCATCCATAGTCGAATGGAATACTTCTTTGACCCCCAGACCCTAACTTCTGATACGCCTTTGATGGTTTGGAAAGTCTCTTTGAAAACTGTTTCTCCAATTTCAGTTAACTCCAGTAGGTTCCTTTGCGGACTATAAATTCGAAGAGCGATGATGGGTCTGGAATCTGCGTCCGCCTTTGTTACTCTGGGAGGATCAGCATCCGGTGGGATTCTTCCAATGGCTCGTGATACTCGATCCCTAACATCGTTGGCGGCAGATTCAAGGTCACTATCAAGTCCAAATTCTACTCTTATCGTAGAACGTCCGTCATTGCTGACGCTGGTAAGCGACTTAATTCCATCGATCCCGTTAATTGATTCCTCAAGAGGTTCGGTGATCTGTGTTTCAATGATATCGGCACTCGCACCAACATAGCTGGTAGAAACAGTGATAATCGGAGGGTCAACTGATGGATACTCGCGCACTCCGAGATAGGTGAAGCCAATAACGCCAAAGAGTGTTATAACAATTGACATGACCAGGGCCAGAACCGGCCGGTCGATACTAAGATTTGCCAGACTCGCCATTATTGTTCAATGTTTACTTCCATACCTTTTCTTACCTGCAATAATCCGGTGGTAATGACCACATCTCCAGCTTCTAAACCGTTAGTGATTTGAACCATGTCTTCCGTACGAATACCGGTTTCAACAATACGCTCATCCACTATTCCATCTGTATATACAAATACTTTTGTTGAGTTCAATTCAGGGATTATTGCTATAGTGGGCACCATCATAGTATTCTCCAGTTGATCCAATATCAGGTTGATTTTTGCAAACTGGCCTGGGAGTAGCTTGTTTCCAGGATTTTGGCTGTAGGCTCTTAGCTTTATGCTTCTTGATTGCGGATCAATTTGGGGCTCGAGAGCATAGATTTCTCCATCAAACGATTCTTCATATCCATCAACAGTGAATCTGAGTTTATCACCTACGTTGATTTGCTGTAGGTATTTTCCGGGAATTGAGAAATCGATTTTAACTCTTTCAATATTGTATAGTCTGGCAATCAGATCCCCAGGATTGATATAGCTTCCTTCGGATACCCCCCGCAGACCGATACGTCCTTCAAAAGGTGCTCTGATTTTGTATTTAGCCATACGAGCTTCTAACAACTTAATATCTGCGAGCGAAGTGTTTAGTGTGGTAAGTGCTACTTCGTATTCTTCCCGGCTGATTGCCTCTTTTTCGAGTAGCTTGCGTTGCCGAAACTCATTGTCTTCGTTAAGTTTTTTTGTAAAACGAAGCTTTTCTAACTCCGCCTCTTGCTCGTCGTCATTTAAAGAAACCAATATTTGTTCTTTGGACACCGATTGACCTTCATTGAAGTGGATCTGGTCAATTTTGGCCGACACCTCCGAGTTCAGATCAACAGATTCGTCAGCGACTATGGTGCCGGTTACCCTGACCGTATAATCAATGGTTTCGGGAACGATTTCCAACCCCTGAACGGTAATGACTCTAGGCGTGGAACTGCTATTCGCCGTGGTGTTTTTACCCTCTGAGGACAAATCTAATTTAGGGTAAGCAATAATGAAGAGTGCCGCTGCTACAAGCAGAATATATAATACGCGTTTGATAATTCGGTTCATGAGTACTAGTACAACAAAATTAACGAGAAGAAGTTTGCCTAGGATCGGAGATAGGGATAGAAGGTTAAATGTAGTCGTAAGGCGGTATTTTTCTTTTGAAATTCAGATTTCCATTAGAATCTGACTAGTAAGCACGATTGGGACCTCATTAAATAGCTTTATATTTACTATGACTCGTCCCACAAATTATCAAAAAGCTACATGATGCCCGCTCACTACAAGTCGCTGATTGTCATAGTTTTCATTACCCTTTCACCCCTGGTAGCCAATGCCCAAATTGAGGTTACGAACATAAACGATGACAATGCCGGTTCACTGAGAGATGCAATCGGACAAGCCATCAGTAATCCTGGGCCGGATACCATTACATTCAATGCTTCTCTTTCGGGTGACACTATTTCTCTGTTAAGCTCAATTACTATCTCAGGGGCGAACGGTGACAGCACCTTTATTCAGGGAGATATCGACGAAAATGGTACACCGGATATCGTCCTGTTTGGAGGTAGCTACGATGGTTTGATTATTCAATCCGATAGTTGTTTGATAAATGGCCTTGTCCTCATAGGATTTACCGGGGCCGGCAATAGTGCACTGGTCATTGATGGTGCTTCCGGAACGGTTATTTCCGGAAACTATGTCGGAACCTCTCCCAATGGACAAGCAGTAGGTGCCTCCAATTTTCGAGGAATTACTTTAGAAAATTCAGCTACTGGGAATTTTATTGGTGATGGTACAGCTGGGGGAATAAATGTTATTTCAAATAATTCTTTCGGGGTTTACATCAATTCGTCTGACGATAATACCATTTCGGGTAACATCATAGGATTGGACCTGGATGGAAATACGGATCTTGGGAATTTTGGGAGTGGAATTGAAGTCATCAATTCTGATAACACCAATATTGGTGTCAATGGAGACCAGCGCAATGTTATTTCAGGGAATGATCAGCGTGGTATAAATCTTTCAGCGAGTTTAAATACGTTAATCGTCAATAATTACATTGGCTACCCGGGTTCTGGAGTTAGCAATGTAGGGAATGGTTGGGAAGGAATTTACATCGATGCTACTTCAGAATCCACACAAATTGGGGATGCCAGTACTGGAGGTAGAAATGTAATCTCCTACAATGGGCAGGAAGGAATTCAGGTCTTATCCAACACAAACGATATTCTGGGCAACTATATCGGTTTAAGACCCAATGGAGGTTCATCAGCCGGTAATGCAAATAGTGGTATTTATATTGAATCTGGTCAATTTAACGATATAGGGAATGGTACTACGGGAGGTCGGAACACGATTTCCTCCAATGGACAACATGGAATATTGGTGGCAGACGGTCCGACTTTCATCGTAGGTAATATCATTGGATTGGCTCAGAACGGCAATCAGGACTTTGGAAATGGTCTTTCTGGCATTTTGGTTTCCGGAGGTCTTTCCACTCAAATCGGAGGTCCTAATGCTGACGATGGGAATATAATTTCCGGCAATTCCATAGGAATCAGTATTACCGGATCAGCGGCCTCGATCTTGAGAAACTATATTGGACTGAATCTAGCGGGTAACGCGGCAAGACCTAACGATAACGAAGGAATTCGACTTACAGGTAATGCTCAAAATGTTTCCATAGGAGATGGGACATCAGAAAATGCAAACATTATTTCAGGAAATACTTCTCACGGAATTCTGTTAAGTGGATCGAATGTATTCAGTAATACCATTGATTTCAATTACATCGGATTGGAGGACGATTTCACATCAGCATTAGGAAATGGTGGTAATGGAATCCTGATTGAAAATGAATCAAATAACAACACCATTTCCAATAATTCGATCGCTCATAATGTACTGAATGGAGTGGCGTTAGACGGCCTGAATACAGAGGAGAATCCAATATCACAGAATAGTATATTCTCCAATACGCTCAAAGGCATTAGCATATCCAACAGTGCTCAGGCAGGAATTCCACCTCCGGTAATCACTGCGTTCGGAACAGATCGGGTAATCCAGGGAAATGCTGAGGACGGTACAGTAGAGATCTTTTTTGCCTCTGCAGATGAAGGCGATCAATATACTGCATCCACAACAGCATCAGGGGGTTCATGGAGTTTGACTTTAACTCCCGAGCAATACCCTTTGGGTCTGGATAAGGTAACCACCACAATCACCGATGCAAATGGAAATACATCAGAGTTTTCAAATGCGATTCAATCAGCTTATGATCTTTTCGAAGTGGTTAACACGGAAAGTGAAGGTGTAGGAAGTCTGAGGTGGTGTATTGATAACGCAAATACAGTAGACGGAACACAAACCATTTCTTTCAATATTCCAACTTCTGACGACAATTATGCTATCAATAATGGCGATGAAACCTGGACCATTGCTCCGGGCTTGGCACTACCTGAAGTGATATCCGGACAGCCAGTTGTTTTCGATGCCACCACACAACCGGGAAATGGAAATTTCAGGATACATCTGAATGGGGGAGATTCTATCAACAAAGGCTTCGAACTCCATGGGACAGGATCTGAAGTCTATGGTTTTTACATAGAAGGGTTTAATCGTGGAATTGAGATGGGAAATCCGGGAAACGATTTCATCATTGGTACCGCAGGTAAAGGCAATACGATCGTTCAAAATGTTACTGGAATATTTGGACTATCATCTGATGACTGTATAATACAGGGTAATTTCATTGGTACCGACGAAAACGGAACCATGGGAATAGGCAACAGTGGTACCGGGGTAAGTTTTGGAACCTCCGTACCCAGGCAGATAATTGGGGGGCCAAACCCAGGCGATCGTAATATAATTTCCGGAAACGCGAGAGGGATTTCGACAAATCTTGCAGGTAATTCTATCATTGAAGGCAATTACATCGGAACCGATCCCACAGGAATGATAGCGATTCCGAACAATGACGGAATTAGATTGGGACAGAGTTCCAGTACCACTATTATCAATAATTTGATTTCCGGGAACTCAGATGCAGCCATTTTATTCAATACAACCAATAGCTGCTTTGTCTATGGTAACTTGATTGGTGTTGCCGCTGATACGATTACTCCAATGCCAAATGGAAGAGGCATCGGCACTGAGGGTTCTACCAATGTCGACAACAACACCATTGGAGGTCTTGATCCGGGAGAACCAAATTGGATAGCCTATAATACCGGATTTGCTGTAGAGTTTTTCAGAGCCAGTTTTGACAACAACTCGATTATTGGAAATTACATCTACTGTAACGGTGGTGGAATCGATCTAGATGGTGTAGGTAACGAAGGTAAGACCGCCCCAATTATTTCTACCATTACTCTCTCCGAGGTTAATGGCACTGGGATTGATACTGACGTTATCCACCTCTATCGGGACACTACCGATTGCGGGCCCATCCAGGGTGTAGAGTATCTTGGATCTGATACAGTATCCAGTGGGACGTGGTCTATCACCGGGTTGACTCTTTTGCCAACAGATCATATCACAGCGACGGCAACAGACATAAACGGAAATACTTCAGAATTTGCTGTTGATGCCGGAGAAATAGCAGTATTCACTGGGCCTGACAATCTCGGAAGAGAGATAGCAGACGGTCAAAATGATCCCATATATCTTGGTACCTCGGGAGTGGGTTCCTTTGTTGATACCACCATAACAATTGAAAACCTTGGGTTATATCCGTTATTCATTTCGGATATAACATCAAGTGAAGGTGCAATTTCCATCCTTGGAGCACCTTCGGTAGTAAGTCCAAATTCTACGGAGTCCGTTACACTTCGATTAGATGGGTCAACCTCCGGTATTTACTCAGGTACAATAACCATCGAAAGCAACGATATTGACGAAACGAGTTTTGACTTTACAGTCATCGGGGAGGTATCACCAGATGATTTTAGCGAAAAACCGGGGAATGCATTGGACTTCGACGGAACCGACGACTATGTAACTGTGTCACACCAGTTGGATTTAAATCCCGTGGATAATGGAGAGTATACGATTGAGGCCTGGATCAATCCGACGATTGCGCGGGAGATGATTATCCTCTCCAAGGGAAACTCAATAGGAATTAACTTCGGAAGAGACAATTTTCATTTGGAAGTTGAGGCTGATAGTACACTCTCATTTGCTACAAGTGCCACAGATGCTACAGGTGATTTTTTCAAAACCACACAGAAACTACGATTTGGTGTATGGCAACATGTGGCATTGGTTATCAGTGATTACGGAGGACCCTCTACGGCTTACAAATTCTATATAAATGGAGAGGATGCCGGACTTGAGATCATAAATGACCTGAATGTAAGTCCATTGCTCAATACTGATGAGTTAGTAATTGGCGCCAGTCCTGTTTCTTATATTATTCCTTTTGTAGGTCGGATAGATGAAGTAAGGATTTGGAGCGTGGCGAGAAGCCAAACACAGATTACGGAACATCTTTATTCAATGTTGGAAGGAGATGAAATGGGTCTCACAGCCTACTATCGCTTTGACCAGGGTTCAACCGAAGCGAATAATTCTGGAATTAACCAATTAATCGACCGTGCATCAGGTTACACCGGAACCCTTAATAATTTCAGTCTTACCGGGGAATCGTCCAATTGGATTTCTTCAGAGGCATTAGCACCGCAGTCTGCCGATCCACTTAACGCAACGAACGTAACGGACAATGGCTTCCGTGCGAACTATGTACTTCCGCCAGATGCTACAAATATCTTCATTGATGTTGACAACGATGCTGACTTTTCAAGCCCCATTGTTACCAACATTGCCACGGCTCTTACGGGTTCTGAAGAGATTTCGATGCCGTTAACAGCTGGGGTTACCTATTTCTTCCGAACGCGAGCTGAGTATTCTGGTGAGTTTAGTTACTACAAAGTGTCCTCCGGGTTTCAGATTAAGCCGGGCAATGGTATCTCTTTCGACGGAATTAACGACTACATTGAAATACCGGACGATGACTCTCTGAAAATTCCTTCTGAGGTCACGATCAGTCTTTGGGCCAAAAGAAAGAATGTCGATCGTTTGGACATCCTCCTGGAGAAGGGTGGAGATTGGACAGGGGGGAGTACCAATTATGGGCTTGGTCTGCATAACTCTTCATTGGATAATATGTTTTACTTCTTCTTCGATGGAGGTTGGAGAGGCACTCAGGGTGTAACCGACCTTGACTGGCACCACTATGTGGTTGTAGCCAGGGAAGGGGATTCCAATGTAGAACTCTATATCGATGGAATGGAACAAGTAGTAGACCTGAGTAATGGTGCGGCAACCATCTCGCTGGATGAAACCAGTACCGATCCACTTTACCTTGGGGCGCAAATTACCGCGTTGACCTATTATGGTGCCTCGGTGATGGATGAACTGCACATATGGAACCGAGCATTATCGCATGCGGAAATCAGATCATTGATTTACAGGACATTGGAAGGTGATGAGCCGGGTCTCGTCGCGTATTACCAGTTTGACGAGGGTACTCCAGACGGAACAAATACCGGTATTGATGTTCTTCCAGACCGGAGTAAAAATAGGAATGATGGTTCACTGGAGAATTTTGACTTATCAGGGACTATCTCCAATTGGACTACATCAAGTGCTACAGATAATAATCATTTCATCATGACCTGGCAATCCTATGCCAGTGGATCTTCCAACAGTGATCAGATCATTATACCTACCGAGGGAACTGGGTACAATTACGATATCTACTGGGAAGATATTACCAATTCTGAAGTATTTGGTTTGATTACTAACGTAACAGGTGATCAATTAATAGATTTTCCTGCACCCGGTGATTACCGTGTTGAAATATCGGGTGATTTTCCCAGGATCTACTTCAACAACGAGGGAGATGCTGCTAAGATTATAAGCATTGAGCAATGGGGTGATCAGGCCTGGGCTTCTTTTAGTTCAGCATTTAATGGTTGTCAGGCCTTGTCTATTCCGGCTACAGATGCACCGGACCTTTCAGGTGTGACTGATATGTCTTACGCACTAGCCGGTACTTCCGTATTCAACCAATCTATTGACCATTGGGACGTTAACTCAATACAATCCATGCAAGGTTTGTTCAGTGGATCCGGTTCCTTCAATCAACCATTATCTTCCTGGGTAGTGGATAACGTGTCCGATATGTCTCAAATCTTTGATGCAGCATCCAGTTTCAACCAATCATTGTCAAACTGGAACGTAGAAGGTGTGACCAACATGTCAGCCATGTTTCGAGATGCCAATTCATTTGACCAGGATATTAGTGATTGGGATATCAGTGGAGTAACGCAGATGACTGGCATGTTGGACAATAGTGGTCTTTCCTCTACTCATTATGATAATCTTCTGGTGGATTGGGCTCAACTATCCGGTCTTCAGAATAACGTAGAAATCGGAGTTTTAGGATTGTCCTACTGCGTTGGAACGGGATCACGCCAGGAGCTGATAGATACCTATTCGTGGGATTTCCAGGGAGACATGGCTAATTGCTCATCGAGTGGAGGTGTACCTCCTTCAGATTATGATGCACTGGTTGATCTTTATAATTCTACTGGTGGCAACAACTGGACCGATAATACCAATTGGCTCACTGGAAACGTTGAAAATTGGTTTGGTATAAACGTTGAAAACAACCGGGTCACACGAGTAAGAATAGAGCAGAATAATTTAACAGGCTCGTTACCGGCAAGTATCGGAAATTTGACTGCAGCGACTGAATTTGATTTAGAATCAAATGGTATTTCCGGATCAATTCCAGTTGAAATTGGGGAAATGGTTTCTCTGACTGAACTGGATCTGGAGGACAACCTGTTTACCGGTACCGTTCCCGCCGCCCTCAGTTCTTTAGAGGCAATTCAAAATCTGAGTCTGGAAGGCAATCAGTTGGCTGGATCAATTCCCACCTCGTTGGCTACCCTTACGAACCTTATTGACTTGAGTCTTGGAGATAATGGGTTAACGGGGAATATACCTACTGAATTTGGTGACTTGGTTAACCTTCAATACCTGCAATTGGATAATAATCAGTTGACAGGGAATATACCCTCCAATTTGGGGAGTTTGACAAGCTTGATTGAATTGAGCTTGAATGATAACCAGTTGACGGGCTCTATTCCTGTAACCTTAGGTGACCTCCTAAACCTTCAAACTTTAGATCTTGATGACAATGAATTGACTGGGGGAATACCTCCGGAATTAAGCAATCTCACTAATCTAAGAAAACTGGCTATCGGTGATAACTTCTTGGGAGGAAGTATACCTACAGATCTTGGTGACCTGGTTAATTTAGAGTACCTGGAATTAGATGATTTACAACTAACGGGTCCAATTATTACCGAAATTGGCAACTTCACAAACCTCCAACATTTAGATCTATCAGGAAATCAGCTTGATGGAGGTATTCCATTATTTATTGGTGATCTTTCTAATTTGACGGAGTTGTATTTATCAGGAAATGAGTTGACTGGATCTATTCCATCAGAAATCGGCAATCTCACGAATCTTACAGAGCTTGAGTTAGGAAAAAATAATCTGAATGGAGTGATTCCTGAAAGCTTTGGGGACTTGGTCAACTTAATAGAATTGGAGATTGACGATCTGAATTTGTCGGGAAGCGTACCTTCTTCTCTAACCAATCTCACTCAGTTAACCATATTGGAGTTGGATGGAAATCAGTTTGAAAATGTACCTGATTTTTCGTCTTTAACAAGTTTAGTCTCTCTTTATCTTGAAGACAATCAATTTGAATTTGATGACCTGGAACCTAACACCGGTTTTTCTGACCTAAATTATACACCCCAGGCCAAGGTATCCGCACCATCCGATATTTCAGTTACCGAAGGAGATACTATTAGTGTTTCAATTGTAATCGGAGGCTCCCAAAACAATTATCAATGGGTAAAAGATGGAGCGAACCTAACTGGTCAAACCTCGAGTACACTTTTTATCACCCCTGCCTCAACATCTGATGATGGAGAGTATTCTCTAACAGCTACCAGCTCTTTAGTGCCAGGGCTTACCATTGAGTCGGAGTCATTCAGTATCACAGTTACAGCTTCCGACACAGATCCTCCAATAGTTACAGCAAATGCAAATAAAACTGAAATATGCCAAGGTGAAGAAATCGTCCTAACGGGTGGAGGGGCGTTGTCTTACTCTTGGGATAATGGAGTGGAAAATGGGGTTGCATTTATACCTGAATCTTCGGGCACCTATACAGTTGTGGGAACTGACGAAAACAATAATACAGATACCGCGCAGGTCAGTATTACGGTTAACGCATTACCAAATGTTGCAGTTGCGCCATTACCAGGGACTATCTGTTCTGGTGACGTAATTAGTTTGAGTGGTACAGGAGCAGAAAGCTACGTCTGGGATAATGGTGTGGAAGAGGGTGTGGTTTTTATTCCCACCAATGGGGTATATACCGTTACGGGCACTGACGTGAACGGATGCCAAGGGACAGCATCAATTGAAATTTCACTGACGGAGGTAACAAAGCCATCGATTACGGTCACAAGCCAGGCTGGTAGAAATTTGACATTATCAGCTTCTGCGGCAGATTCGTATCAATGGTATGAAAATGATATGCCGATTGAGGGAGCTATGGAGCAATCGTTTGATATTTTAATTTCCGCACCGAATGATCGATCGTATTTTGTTGAAGTTACTGAAAACGGCTGTTCTGCGTTTTCTGATGTATTTGGAGGTCCTGTACTGGGTCTGGATAACGATAACATAGACATCTACCCTGTGCCGGTAAAAGATATTTTAAATGTATCTGGCCTCACTGTCCACGAGACAGGTATAATTAAAGTGAATCTATATGATACTAATGGGAAGTGTTTGTTGAAACAGGAAATGAAGGCGAAGAAGAACCTCAGAATCGACTTAAGCGAGATTCCAGCAGGTATTTATTTCATGGAAATCACCGGAACAACACGTTCATTGATCCTTAAAGAGTAGGAGCCGTCTCTTGCTCTGTTATAGTGTCGTCACTTATTTTGGGTTCATCCTTTTCCCGATTAAATATGGTTTCATTACTGATCAATGGCTTCGCCCAGACTCCTATACTGAAAATATAAGCAAGCGTTAAGAACAGGAAGGACATTCCAATTCGTAGCCCAAAGAATTCACCTAGCCATCCAACAATGAATGGTACGACGGCCCCACCTACAATTCCGGTAACAAGAATTCCAGAGAGAGATCCGTGATGATCGGAGACGCTGTTTAGACCAAGTGAAACGATAATGCTCCACATGACAGAAATCGTGAAACCCATGGCCGGAAATGCGGCGACTGATACCTCCTTGGGTCCGAAGAGAGCAGCGATCAGAGCAAGAACCGTCCCACCGGTAAATACTTGCAAGACATGTTTACTATCTAATAGTTTTAACAGGACTAAACCAACAAGAGCCCCTACAGTCATCAAGCCCCAAAACAAGGATACAGTGGAAGCTCCTTTCGTTTGAGGATCAATATCATGATACGTGTATAAAAACTGCGACATCCAATTGGCTATACCCTGTTCGGTTCCAACGTATAGGAAGATACCGAGGAAAAAGAGTAAGACCGTAGGTCTGGACAACAACTCTTTGTAAACTTCTACAGACCCCGATTTTTCATCGGATTTCAATTCTACTTTAGGAAACCTTAGAAGGCTTATGAGGATCATCATCAGCAATGACACACCGAAAAAGACCCAGTAAAGCGAAGCCCAGGATAAGTTTTCTGGTGTTAAAGGTTCAAGCATGGCTGCAATTGAAGTAGCCGGAACATCTCCATGAACATTAATCACCAGATAGGTATAAACTAGGGGACTTAGGAACGAAGCGCCACCAAAGAAAAGCTGTCCCATTACCGAATAGAATGCAAAATGTTGTTCTCCTCCGGAAACCCTTAATAAGGGATTAATCGCTACCTGTAAAATTGCCATTCCCAATCCGATGGTAAACAGAGAGATCATAGCCACCGGGAAAATCGGGAACATGGCAAACACCAGCGCGCCAATACCTGCCAGTGTGAAAGCGATGATCATCGATTTTTTCTCTCCCTGTTTCTCTACAAGAACGCCCGCAGGTATTGACATTACGCCGTACGCGACAAAAAAGGAAAATGGAAGGAAACCAGCCAGGCCAAGATTTAGATCAAAGTCCCTTATTAAATCGGGAATAATAGGACCAAGAATATTTGTAAGGAAAGAAATCGCAAAGAAGGTTACCAATACCATGGCAACCATTACATAGTTCCTTTTCATGAGGGGTGTCTAGCCTGGTGGATAAAATTTTTCTGGTCCGCCAATATTACCAAATTGTGATTAAAATATTGAAGGACGGTTATTAAATCTGCTTATGAAAGGAATGTTTCGTTTATAGCAGGTCTAATATCCATGAATTGGTGTGACTGGCCAACCATCTGATAACGTCTGTGAATTCCATTCCTGTGACTTTTTTTGGAACCTTAAAACTATGATCACCATAATCCAGCACCTGAATGTCTGCCTTCTGGCAGTCTGAAACTACTTGCTTGATCAAATCAATATTTGCTAGTTTGTCCCTGGAGCCCTGAAGGAAAAGCTGAGGAAGTGTGAGATTATATAGATGTTGCGCACGTTCCTTTCCATCTCTCCCCGGAGCATGTAGCGGAAATCCGAAATAAACCAATCCTTTCACTTGTGAAATAGGATTATCATCAACCCAGTGAGAGCTCATGCGACCACCGTAGGATTTACCGGAAAGAAAGATTGGTAAGTCCGGTGACTCTTTTTGAATGTGATCGACCATTTTACCGATAATTGCTTGGTTAACGGTGGGGGAGCCTGGTGACTTTCGTCCTTGTTCCATATAAGGAAAATTGAATCTCCAGACCGAGGCAGATAAATCCGAAAGGGCGATTGCCAGGGCCTCCATAAATGGATGATTATAACCGGCCCCCGCACCATGTGCCATTAGTAGGTTATAAGCTGATGTTTTGGATTGATTAACCTCGACTGATATTGAACCAAATTTTTCTCCAAGATCTACTTTCATGTTTTACCGGTCCACGGTTTACATTTCTGGATTGAAGTTAATCATATCCGACCAATGAATTCGATTCAACCATTCATAAAAAAGGCCTACCAATTACGGTAAGCCTTTTAAACTCAAGTCTCTCTTTCTTACTCTTGTTTTAAGTTTTCGACGGGATTTTGAGTAGCTGCTCGGTATGAGATTACACTGACTGTTGTCCATGCAAATATCAATACGAGTAAGGCAGGAAGTGTATAGATCAGCCAGTTGATGGTTGTGCTATACGCGAAATTGGACAACCAACTATTCATCAGGTAATGACTCAATGGCAACCCAATTGCCAGGGCCACAACCAAAAGTTTACTATAGATAACCACCTGCTTAAGCATTAGATCTTTTGTGCTTGCACCCAATACTTTTCGAACACCAATTTCTTTTTTCCTTTGATCACTGCTGAAAGCAGCAAGACCAAATAAGCCGAGACAGGCGATGGTGATAGAGAAGATCGCGAAGGCGCCAAACAAGCTCCCTAGTTTTTCCTCGGATTTGTACTTGGCTTCAAATTGCTGATCCATAAAAGTGTACTGTAGTGGTCGCTCGGGATTGAATTCTTCCCAGGTGGTATGAAGGTAATCCTGAATTTCTGCGGTCTTTTCTGCCTGGTATTGTACGATGACATGTCCTCTGCTAACACCATTGAAAAGAGCTAAGGGCCCAATTTCATTTTTAAAGTGATCAAAATGAAAATCTTCTATGACCCCAACTACTACAAAGTTCTCCTTACCGTAGATACTGAATCCACCCATGGCGTGGAGTTTTTGTCCAACTGGGTTTTCGAATCCAAATTCTTTGACAGCGGATTGATTTAATATAACTCCTGCTGTGTCACCAGCAAACTCCTTTGAGAAGTTGCGTCCTTCAACAACTTTCAACTGAAGAGTGGGTATGTAGTTCTCATCAACCAGCCAGTTCTGCATACCTATTACGGCTTCATCTGCCGTGTTTGCCCCTTCAGGAAGAACCGGTGAATCAGAACGATTTCCACCTGTAGGTAAATAGGAGCTCGCTGCAGCACTGACGGTTGCGGGATGCTTTAGTAGTTCATTTCTGAAAGACTCAATACTGCTGCCCAGTGTATGCGTTTCGTTGATAATAATAACCTGGTCTTTCTCGAATCCCAATGATTTGGTCTGCGTGTATCTCAGCTGAGAGTAGATGACAAGACTACCGAAGATCAACATGATTGAAGCCAGGAACTGGATGATCACTAAAGTATTTCTTAAATAGCCACTTTTAACTCCGAGAGTGAGTTGACCTTTTAGTACCCGTATGGGTTGGAATTTACTGAGGAAAAATGCCGGGTACAATCCAGCCAGTATACCAACTAAAACAGTCAGAAGTAGTACTTCCGGATATAATCTCAAGTCTCCAAAGAATGGATTGGTTACCGTCTTTTCAGTAAGCTCATTAAAGAATGGTAATAGAATGTAGGTAAGTACTACAGCAATAGTCAGAGCAAGGAAAGCATTCATTATACTTTCTATCATGAACTGAAAGATCAGTTGTCTTTTGACACTACCCATAACTTTTCGCATTCCTACTTCCTTCGCTCTTAGTGAGGATCTTGCAGTAGAGATATTCATGAAGTTGATTGAGGCAATCATCAAAACGAAGAAACCGGCGACCATTAGGATGTAGACATATTGAATGTTTCCATTCGCTTCTATCTCAAATGCTAAATCAGAATAAAGGTGTATATCTGCTACTGGAATGAGCGTATAATTCAGGTAACTGCCTGATCCGATCATGTCTTCATAACTTACTCCAGCATACTGTTGGAGTTGAGGACCAAAGTATTTCTTGTATACCGATTCAAACTTGCCCTCCAGAGCCTTGTAATCGTTCTGTTCATTCAGTTTGAAGTAGGTCTTGTAATTATTTCCAAGCCATACGGGTGAACGAGCATGTTCATAACCTTCCATGGAGAGAATGACAGGAAAGTGGAAATGACTGTTGTCAGGAATATCCTGGTACACTACACGTACCTGGAACTGTTTTCCGTATAATTCAAAGGTTTTTCCAACCGCTTCTACGGTTCCAAATAGCTTGTTAGCAGTTGTTTCGTCAATGATGGAATAATCTGGCTTGTCCAATGCTCCATTCAGTACACCTCTGACCGATGTTAACTTGAAAATATCAAGCATGGAAGGGTCAGCAAAAGCCAATTTGTCCTGGTTAAAATAAATATCGTCCACCTTGATTACATCACTTCCGTTGTCACGGAACCTACCGGCTACCATAATTTCCGGAAAATCTTCCTTGAATGCTTTGGCCATCGGGGCAGGGGAGTTGGCCATCTTATAGTCATTGTCCATAAAACGAAGGTCACCACTTACCCGATATAGGTATTCGATGTCTTGCCAGTGCCGGTCGTAGCTAAGCTCGTCTTTGATGAATATTCCGATGAGGATACAAGTGGCCAGACCTAGTCCTAATCCAAAAATGTTGATGAAAGAATAGAATTTATTTCTCAACAAGCTTCGGTAAGCCACTATGAAATTGAGTTTTATCATTGTCCTAATAATTGAGTTTCCTATTACAATTGGTTTTAAAGCGAAAGGTCTTAGAAATTGGAAGGTGTGGTACCAGTATTTCAAACTGACGAAGCCAGCACCTTTCTGTTGAAGATCCGCATGATACTGATAGAGATCTCCAATAATTTCATCCTGCAGATGGTCCTTACAAATCCTTGAAAGCAGCCATTCCGCTAGCTTCGGTGGTTGCCTGGCTACACCCATTTTAACTGGATGTCAAGTCCTTTCCAGTTGAATTCAGGTATTTGGTTCCAGAGGTTATTACGTAGGTCTTTACTGTGTTCCAATGCTGATTTACCAGCTGAGGTAACAGAAAAGATACGTTTTGGTCGTCCACCACGTTCACCACTACTATCGCCGATTCTTGATTCAAGAAATCCTTTTTCCTCTAATCGCGATAGAGCTGAATGAACAGCGCCAATGGCGGCTGAGCGTCCGGTCTGACTCATGAATTCGTTCCTTATCTGTAAACCGAAAGCTTCGTCTCCCAACATGGCCACCAGCAAAAGCACGATTTCTTCAAATTCTCCGAGATATGATCCTTTCATAGTAAGTTGTTTCGCTTATGTAGAACAAGTATACGCAGGAAAAACCAAAGTGTTCTACAAATACGAATTAACTTTCGTTTAGGATATTTAACAACGGTGATTAACCTTTATTAGGATTAGGAAGTGTGCTAGACAGGGGATAGGTGTGTAGATTGATGTGCAACCATTTAACAGAACCTAAGTCTTCTAATTAATCATATTCATTAAACCTATTCCATCATGCTGCTCAATTACCTCACTATCGCTTTTCGGAATATTTTCCGAAATAAGATTTACAGCTTCATCAATGTATTTGGACTAACGCTCGGGATCGCCTGCTTTCTACTAATCATCATGTGGGTTAGGGACGAGATGTCTTTTAATAGCCATCATCAGGATCTGGGTAAGATTTTTAGGTGTATGGAGTTTCAGTATTATGCCGATCGAACAGGTACGACCTGGAGTACTCCAGGTACAATGGGACCGTACTTAAAAGAAACCTATGCGGAAGTGGAGTTCATGTCACGATTCACCTGGGAACAAGAAGAGCTGTTTGAGTTTGAGGAGAAACGAGCGTATGAAAGCGTGCGCTACGTAGATCCGGATTTTCTTAAAATGTTCACATTCGATATCGTTTCAGGGTCTTTTGAAACTGCATTGGATGATAAATACTCTGTGGTAATAAGCAAAAAACTGGCAAGAAAGTATTTTGGTGATGAGGAAGCCGTTGGTCAGATGATCAGGATTCGAAATGATCGTAATTTTCGGGTAACCGGTGTATTTGAGTCCTGGCCCGATAATACCACATACGGGGAATTCGATGCTCTATTGTCTATGGAGGAATTTATTGATAGAAACGAATGGGCAGCACAGTGGGGGAACAATAATGTGCGTACCGTCCTCTCTCTTCACGACCCTGACAACTACAAGGTTTTTTCCGAGAAAATCAGGAATGTTATTCGAGAGCATCAGGAAGATTATGAGATTGATGTCTGGTTGCAGCCCTATGCTGAAATTCACCTGTACAGCAACTTTGATAATGGTGTACAGACCGGAGGGCGAATCACTTATGTTAAGGTTTTTTCAGTCATCGCAGTGTTCATTCTCTGTGTTGCCTGCATCAATTTCATGAACCTTGCTACGGCTCAAGCGGTAAAGAGAGCAAAGGAGGTGGGACTGCGAAAAGTAATTGGTGCCCATAAGTATAATCTGATATTTCAATTCCTGAGCGAATCAATTGTGTATGCCCTGATTTCAAGTATGCTGGCAATAGGTCTGGCTTGGATTCTCATTCCTTATTTCAACACAGTTACCGATAAGTCCTTGTTCTTGACATTGGATTCATTTATTCTCCTCACTCTCTTGTTGGTAATTCTTTTTACCGGATTACTTTCTGGTAGTTACCCTGCGTTTTTCATTACTCGCTTTCAACCAGCACAGGTTCTAAAAGGTATCATCAGGTCAGGCGCGTCTGCCATCTTGTTTAGGAAGGTGCTGGTCGTCTTTCAGTTTGTTCTTTCGATTGCAATCATCTTTGGAACGATGGTCATTTTACAACAGCTAAAGTATGTTCAATCCCAGGACACTGGTTATGACAAAAGCGGGTTAATCTACATGTCTTTTCAACAGGACATGTTTGACAAATATGATGTCATCAAAACGCAGTTAAAGGCGAACCCTTCAATTGTGAATGTTTGTGCCATGGCCTTTTCTCCTCTATTGATAGGCAACTCAACATGGAGTGTGGAATGGCCGGGAAAAGCACCTGAAACCAAGATATTATTCACCACATTCTCGGTTGATAAAAGCTACACCGAAACTATGGGACTTGAACTGGTTGCTGGTCGGTCATTCGACGAGAGATTTCAGACCGATACGGCAAACTTCATGATCAACGAAACCTCAGCGGCCAAGATGGGATTCACCCCTGAGGAAGCTGTCAACCAGACGATTACACTTTGGGGGGAGCAGACGGGTAAGATTGTGGGGGTATTGAAAGACTTCAATTATTCCAGTAGCCGATCGGTCATTCATCCCATGCTGATTATTCACAATCCCGGATGGTACAACTATCTGGTGGTGCGGGCAAGCGGAGATCAATTGACGGAAGCTGTGGGTGCACTTGAAGACATTTCTGAGGAATTTGCTCCTGCGTATCCATTTGATTACCAGTTTGTGGATGAAGACTGGGCACAGTTCTACGAAGGAGAGGGACGGGTGGCCCGGCTATTTAATGGGTTTGCCATCGTTTCTATTGTAATTGCCTGCCTGGGTTTGTTTGGTTTGTCTGCTTTTGCCATACAACAACGGACAAAGGAGATTGGTGTAAGGAAGGTGTTGGGAGCCTCCGTTTTATCCATCGTTCGATTGACTTCCAAAGACTTTACAATCCTGGTAGTTCTTGCGGCGATTATCGCTTCTCCTGTTGCATGGATACTGATGAATAAATGGCTTGAGGATTTTGCCTTTCGAATAGAACTCAACTGGATTTATCCCATGGTATCAACCATCCTGGTATTACTAATAGCTTTTCTGACTGTGTTCTATCATGCATGGAAAGCAGCGAGGAGTAATCCTGTAGATTCCCTTCATTACGAGTGATTTTACAATCAGGGATTGTAATTTCGCTTCATGCGAAAAGTATACTACCTCAGTACCTGTTCGACCTGCAAAAGGATCATGGGTGAACTGGGAAATGCCCTGGATTCATTCGATCAGCAGGATATCAAAACGGAAAATATTACTGCCTCCCAATTGCAGGAAATGAAATCAATGGCAGGAGATTTTGAGTCTCTTTTTTCCCGACGTTCAATGAAATACAAGTCCATGGGTTTGGCTGATCAACAACTAAGTGAAAATGATTATAAAGATCTGATACTTGAGGAATACACTTTTCTTAAACGTCCTGTTTTCATTTTGGAGGATGAGATATTTGTGGGAAACTCGGCCAAAGTAGTGGATCAGCTAAAAACTAAACTGGGTCTATGAAATCCTTTCCAAAAGACTTCGTATGGGGTACCGCTACCTCTTCCTACCAGGTCGAAGGTGGACACAACCTTGGAGGTAGAGGTCCATCCATTTGGGACGCTTTTTGCACCATTCCGGGTAAAGTAAGAAACGGTGAAAATGGAAATGTGGCATGTGATCATTTTCATCGTTGGAAGGAGGATGTGGCCTTAATGAAAGAAATGGGCGTTAATGCTTACCGATTCTCAATTTCGTGGTCACGAGTACTGCCTACAGGTACAGGTAAGGTGAACATGGAAGGGATTGAATTTTACGACAACCTGATTAATGAGCTGAAGAAGAATGACATTGAACCCTGGATCACCTTATATCATTGGGACCTTCCATTAACCCTTCAGATGGAAGCGGATGGTTGGTTGAACCCGAAAATGGCCGATCATTTTGCGGATTATGCAAGAGTATGTTTTGAACATTTTGGAGACCGGGTAAAAAACTGGATTACACTCAATGAGTCCTGGGTGGTGGCCATGCTCGGGTATGGCCAGGGTGTTTTTGCCCCGGGTCGAAGTGGAAATGTAGAACCCTATTTTGCAGGACATCAGTTAATCCGGGCCCATGGTAAGGCCGTACAGGTATTTAGAAGTGAGTTCGCACATCAGCAAGGACAGATTGGAATTTCCAACAATTGTGATTGGCGGGAACCGTTGACAGATTCTGTGGCTGACCGGGAAGCGGCCCAAAGAGCGCTGGAGTTTTTCCTTTCCTGGTTTGCCGATCCCATCTATTTGGGTGATTACCCGCAGGTGATGAAAGACCGGTTAGGCGATCGGCTTCCGTCGTTTACCAATGAAGACAAGAAAATCATTCACGGCTCTTCGGATTTCTTCGGTCTTAACCATTATACAACCATGTTGGTTTCGGATGCTTCAGGTAAGCTAGTTGAAAGCAGCGTGTACGGCAATGGTGGCCTTTCGGAGGATCAGGATGTGAATTTGTCACTCGATCCGGATTGGAAATTGACCGATATGCAATGGGCAATTGTTCCATGGGGATGTCGAAAGATGCTCAGTTGGATCACCGATCGTTACGATAGACCACCCATATACATTACCGAGAATGGATGCGCGTATCCTGATGAACCGCATGGGGGAGAAGTCGTGGATCTTCCCAGGCTCAATTTTTACCGTGAATACCTGGAGGCCTGTCACCAGGCGATTGAAGATGGGGTAGATCTGAAAGGGTATTTTGCCTGGTCCTTTATGGATAATTTCGAATGGGCGTCAGGTTATCATAAACGATTTGGGGTTCATTATGTAGACTTTGATACATTGGAGCGAATTCCGAAGTCTTCGGCGAAATGGTTCCGGGAGGTCATGACAGCCAACGCCATTAAATAACAGAGGCCCGGTGCATGGCACCAAGCCTCCTGACAACTTATTCCGGGTAGGGTGTACACCCGGAAAGGCTGAACATTTATCTATAAGAAAGGTGATGGCGAAGGTAAATGGGTAGGACTGAAGATAGCCGCGTAGCAGGTCTACAAATGGTCTACGAGATGTCGTCACCCTGAACTCCTGGCTGCCGTTACCCTGAACGTCATCTCGAGCGTAGGGAGAGATCTACCAGAAGTAGTTCTAAGAATAGCAATTAGTAATAGATATGAGGTAGATTTCTCCTGCGTCGAAATGACTGCAGGGGTGTAGAAGAGATAGTGCAATGGTAGCGTCATGATGACCGCGACCAGGACCTCACCGCGAACACCAAACCCACTAACCCGGAACCTTTCCCACCGTCACCCTGAACATCCAATGCCGTCACCCCTGAACTAGTTTCAGGGTCTCCGTTTCCCAAGAGTGAAGAGATGCTGAAACGAGTTCAGCATGACTATAGGGGGGCAGTGAAACGACCGGCCTGACGGAGTCAGGAGTTCAGAATGACTAAGGGAGGTAGATTTCTCCTGCGTCGAAATGACTGCAAGGGTGTAGAAGAGATAGTTTAATTGTAGCGTCATGATGAGTGCGACCGGGATCACACCGTGAACACCAAATCCACTAACCCGGAACCTTACCGCCGTCACCCAAAACGTCATCTCGAGCGTAGGGAGAGATCTACCAGAAGAAGTTCTGAGAATAGTAATTAGTAATACATATCAGGCAGATTTCTCCTGCGTCGAAATGACTACGGGGGTCTGCTGAAACGACATGCCTGACGGCAGTCAGGAGTTCAGCATGACTGTTAGGGAGGTAGATTTCTCCTACGTCGAAATGACAGTTCAGCATGACCAAAGGGGGTAAAACAAAAAAACCCGGCCACTGGCCGGGTTTTTCATTTATTGTTAATGGTAATAACCAATTAGCGAACGTCTTCAGAACGATATCCTGTGCCGTAATTGTAGTTGTAAGTAACTTCATCACCAGCTTTCAGTTCGAATGTAGGAATACCATCGTCATCAACAAATGTGACCAGGTTGATGAACCGCTGATAACCAGTACCTCCGCTTAGAATTTCGAAACCAGCTAGTAATTCATATTCACCCGCTGAGTTGTAGTTTCCGTTTGCCGCAACAACCGCACCTGATCCAAATGGACTAGAAACGGTAATTGTTGGAGCACTGGTGTAACCGCTGCCTAATGTATATCGAACGTCGTTTCCAAGTACAGAAGTATAAGTTGAGACACCCGTACCACCAATAGCAGAGATTTGACCGTTTTTCTCTACAGTTATGTTAACACCGCCACCAGATGTAGGAGCCCAGAAGGCACATTCCTCTCTTCTTTCATCAATTCTGGCGATTGGTGTGCTAACACTTCTGGATGTCTCTACAGAAGTCAATCCAGATTTTAGCGATACTGTGCTATCCGCCTGGAATACTAACGTGTGATCGAAAGTTGCAGTGCCAATCGCTGTTCGATCTATATCCATTCTTTGGAATGATTCACCTGAAACAGGCTCACCAGTTGCAACATTTGCTGAAACTGAAAAATACTCATATCGGATGTCTTCTGGCAATATAGGATAACCTGAAGTCAGTGCAGAGTTGTCAGGAACTACACTGTAAGGAGCTTCAAATGATTCGATGGTAAATACTGTTTGAGCAGATGCTCCACCGCCAGCAAAAGCCACAGATGGATTGATATAGTTATCATTATCAACGGAAGCACCCGGTGCGAATACAAAATCTAGTTCATAAACTCGTCCAACAGCAGAAGTCACATTTAAGCTTAACTGGTTTAATCCACCGGCTTGAGAATCAAATAACTCCAAATCAACTACCCAGGCGTCAATTTGCTCCAGGTTATTTGGATCGTATCCTTGATCAGCAGGGTTGGTATCACTATCAGCAACCGCAGCGGCTAAAGCAGCGTTAACAGAATCCTGTGTAATTGTACCAGCTGCATTCGTTCTAACAGTCAAATCAAAACTAGCGACGTTAGTATAACCAACTGTAGTATCTGTGGCATTTGCGGCAGTTGTTGTAGGATTCCAGGAGCCTGTTCGGTAACGTGCTCTAAAAGTAACATCCGAATCAGCTGTATATCCCGTTACAACATCACCAGTCTCAATAGTTAATCCGGTGATAGCATATTCCGCACTAGCGGTAGCATAAACACCGGTACCCGAAGCATCAGAAATTGTTACCTGTGGAGAGGCGATGTACCCAGAACCTCTACTGGTAGCTTTGAACATTGCACCATCGGCACTAACCCCGGTTGAAGACGCGTCATTGAATGTCACTGTACCAGGACCCCAGTCTCGTCCAAGTCTTGTGAAAGTCAAACCTAATCCACGTCCTTGAGCTGGAGGATCGGAGGCTTCGATATTGATTCCGGGATATTGAGTGATCGTTCCGTTGAATCCTTCACCGCCTGCAAGAGATCCAAAAGAAGTAGCTACTGTATCAATAACCACCGTACCTAGTTCTGCTCCATCTCTTGCAGAAATACCAATAACCTGATCTCTAGTAATAGTAGGGAAGAGAAGTTTATAAGTTATGCCTCCCTGTGGTGCCGGAACGGTCACACTATACTCGCCGTTTGCATCTGTAAAGTCAGAACCAATAGCTGCATCGTTAGAGAACTGTAGTGTTTGTAGGTTGAAGTTTCCACTTACACCCTCTCTATCATCAGTGTAAAGGTTAACGCTTGCAGTAACTTCCACACTATCAGCAACCTCTGTTTCAGCTGTTGTCACGTTAGTTTGGATAGTTACCTTACCGCTAATGGTAGCTGTTTCGGAACCAGAAGTTGGAAATACCGGAATAACGGCACTTCCTGAACTTTTTATAGGAATTACACTTCCGTTTATGACTTCATATTCAATTGATCCAATATCGGCAGTAGCAATCATATCAATATGATCAGCAGAAGAAATGCTTATCCAGTTGCCACCAGCAATCACGCTAGAGAAAGATGCAACTCCATCGGCACCAGTAGTGACTGATTGAGCTCCGCTGCTATCCACTGCATTGGCGAGTGTTACAGTCGCTCCAGAAACAGGAGTTCCATCGTAAGTCACAACTTGAATAATAGCAGCAGCAAACTGACCACTGTTGTTTAATGATGCAATGGCTGCATCAAGCTGACTCTGCTGCAATTCGAGCAGGTCATCCTGGGTAAAGTCATCCTCACACGCAGTAAACACTACGAATCCCATGGCAAGGATGATGTAATGAAATTTCTTTAAAATATTCATGGTGTTAATATTTAGATCTTTTTTGTATTCGGTTGAAATAGTTTAGAATAGGGAGATTGATGCATAAAAATTGATGGATAGGGTAGAAGAGTACAGCCATCCGTAAGTAGGTCGGAGTGGATCTGCGAAGTCATCCTGTCCTTCGTTGATGTTCATGAACGATCGGCGATATCTTAGCTCAACGCCCATTGCGCGTCCATCGGATTGTAGAAAGTCCATTCCTACCCCGAAGTGACCACTCAACTGGAAAGCGGCGATATCATCGTCAATGTTCTCTTTATCGTTCAGGATGACAGCATCATTCTGAGTAAAATAAAGATCTCGCTTCTCGAAGTTTCCAAGCAGAATGTCAGGGCTTGCACCTATAATCAAATAGGGTACCCCGTTATCTGCCTGCAAAGGCATAATTTTCGCAGAGATTGGTATAGATACCGCATGGTTCATAATCTGACGATTACGATACGATACCTGAGCAATCGGTGCTGCGCTCTCATAATCATGTCTACCACCTCCCTGGAGGTCATAGAGCAACTCGCCCTGTACTGCTATAATGTCCGCCAGTCCGTAACGCACAAAAATCCCGGCATTAACACCAATGGTGGATCCGGGTGCGTCAAACTGATTGATTCCACTACCAATCTTTGCTCCGTATTCAAGCTGAGGTCGATTGACCGCGTCTTGAGCGAAACCAAACTGGCAGAAGAACACGGCCGCGAACAGGGCCAACGTGATTTTCCTCATAGTATGATTGTTTTGGTTTACTAATTGGGTTATTAACTCTTACGAAGTTAACAAATGTTAAACAAGGCCAAAGCATTCCAACCTTTTTCTTTGTGAATGACAATTTTGCTTTGTGAACGTTGAGCTTTAGCCGTTTTTTATGGAGTGTTAGATCTCGCTACTGGGTATTCTACCAGTGGGTTTCATTGGGGGAGACCACGAGCCTCTTCCGTTCTGAGTAAGGTTTACCGGAACGCTCCCGGCCTTCAATCACAACATCAAAGTTCCCCTCGACATCAGAGGTGTTGAACCTCAATTGATGATTACCACCCGTCGTAATTTGGAGCTCTGGGTTCCACAGTAATTGATCACGGAGATCCGGTTTTCTTGGTTCATTTGTCAGGTCCTTATTTAGTGACATATACAACTTCCTGGGGGTAATCCCTTTCACCCTAATTTTCCGAATACCTGCTGATGGATTTAGTCCTGCCAGGTTTCCATCAAAAGTTCTCACATCTACTACTCCATCTGCGACAATAGGACCCAGGTAGTATCGCTTGTTTATGATTCCAATACTCCTGATTTTGTAGGGATTGAATTCCAGCACCCGGGAAACATCAGCGGGTACTCCATCAACAGTGATGAGAGGAGGACGCTGGTCGGGAAAGCGAAGGCGATGTGGAGCAACTATGATGCGGGGGACACCCCCGATTTTACTTACCCGCGCTCCTATTATATACTCCGTAAAATGATCTTCTACCGAAGGAAAGCGATTGTAGTCGTCAAGGGGGTAAAAATTTTGAAAGTCGTCATATTGGCTCACCCAATCCTCAAAAGGAGGTACAGAGTCGGATTGCACGAGGTAGTAGTCGTTCTCTACCTGGTTTCGGATACTCCTTTGGACGATTTCGGCGATGGAAACCGAATCCAGTTTCACTGGTTGTGACAGGAATGTAAGGTTCGATGCCATGAACTTATCCTCTATCTGAAGCTTTAGCTCGTCATCATGACCCATCACCTGTATGTAAGCATCGTTATCGTTAAACGTGGGGATGTAATTGATTCGAAAAAAGCCATTGGTATCCAGGAGGTAGCTTTTGATCTGGAAGTATTCCCCAGGGATCGAGAAAGTCATCGCCTTGCCATCCAGTATACCTTCATTTTCTGAAGCAAGAGAACCCGTCAGCAGTTCACCCCGATATTCGGGAAGGAATTCAATAACCTGATTTTCAGCTTTGGTCCTGTAAAGCTCCAATTCAATTCTACTTGGATCTTCATACACGGTTGTTCCGAAATACGTCTGTTTCAGGTTCGCATCTACCTGATCGTATTCAACAGCATTTTTAACTCGTCGATAAATCTGCTCGTCGGACTTTCGGATGGAAATGGAGTACTCACCAACAGGCAGGTTCAGGGGTAGCACTACCTCTTCTCTAGTTTTTGCTGAAACAGGCGCAACTTTCCGGACGGGAAGTTCCCTGTTGGCCCACACGTTTGTCTTTGCCAGTAATTCGCCGTCTCTATTGTAAAGCCTCACTTCCAGGATCCGATTTGGAAGATTATCGGAATTTATTCTTATCGACTGGTTGGAATAGACGGTTTTGTTATAAAAGGTGTTTTGCTTGTCTGACAAAACGATCCGCACTTCTTCTTCTTTTCCTGGTGTTCTGAGGTTCATTTCGAAAGATCCATCCACCATCCGGGTTTCTATTACCCAACCCGTACGGACTACTTCCAGTCCAAGCTCCTGAAAATGCAGGTCTTCTTTATTTGTTTCGAGTATCACCTTGTACTCCTTATTTACCCCGGGTGGAAACTTGATGGAGCCGTGGTAGGGCTCACCCTTCTCCCAGCTGATGGTTTGGAAAACCTCATTATCGCCGGTTACGATCCTGGCACTTGCCTGTTCAGTGTCTTCCCGAAGTTTGAACGAATAGAAAACCTTTTGCTCAACTCCAGCAATCAACTCCTGTTTATCCGTTTGGAAGCTTATTGTCGGCTTTTCAATCGGATCTGGAGGAGTGTATTTCTTGAAAGGATTGACGATCAGTATGGGGTGAACGAAGTAGTCGTCGAAATTCCGCATCCACCGGGTGTAAGCCACCAGATAGTAGTTTCCTGTATTCAATGTGGTCGGCACGAAAAAATCGCTGAAGCCCGAACCGCTGTCTAGTTTGATCTTTTCCTGGAACACCGGATTTCCCGCCTCATCAATAATTTCAACGTAGAGGAGGCTGCTAAGTCGTGATGGTTTGCCGGATTGGGCAGAGCTCACATAGGCCTTATAATACAGACTTTCTCCACTCAGCAATGACGCCGAATTCAGATGGAGGTAAACGTTCTCCCGGATATTGACAATCTGCTGGGAAAAGACCGACCCGGTTAAGCAGGTGATGGCACACAGGAACAGCAGTCTTTTCATCAGTCTATCCAATAGTCTGGCTTTTGAGAATCGGCATAGGTTGTACAGTCTGAACAAATGGCGGGGGAAACAAAATATCCATACGGAGGTGGGTCGGGAAATAATTGCAACCTGTATATGAACCGACTGGGATTGTCTCGTAGAAATCGGGAAATCTCGGCAACGGGAACAAATTCAATTACCCTTTCCGGACAGAAAAACCGAAAGGTAGCGGGTGGATAGGAACGATTATATTTCAACCGTAAATCGTCACCTTCAGCAAAAACTCTTTTCCGTGAAACCGCACTTACCTCAAAATATCCCAGGACTATTTCGTCCGGGTCTTCAACGTTGGTTACATTTCCTAAGACAGCACCTTGCTGTTGATCGAATAGTGACCCTCCGGATTCATTGTTTCTACGTAAGGTATTGTAATAGGTGATCGCTTGATCGGTGATGGAGTACTGCTCGATCAATAAAGAATAGGTAAACCGCAATTGCTCTTTATCTACGGTTAAGAAACGAATAGGAAATTCACTCACTCGTTCTGCTTCAGCAGATGATACCAACAATGTAGATGAAGTATCAGAATCGAAACAAACGCCTATTTGATCCTGCCGGATAATGATTTCTTCTCTGTCGAAGTCCCAATCATAAGTAGAAGGATAGGGTACTCGAACTTCCCAGGTCTCAATCCATTTATATCGGAAATTCTTTGCGCCGTTGAGGGAATCCGCATTGAGAAAGAACTGAATTCCTCTACCATTCAATCCGGTTTGAACATCAATTTTCTCGACAAGTTCCTCATAGACCTCCCCAATTTCCGCCTGGTTGGGCATGGTGGTCCATTCTGATTCGTACTGTTTATCTCCCAGTTGAATAGAGAGTCGATAGGATTGACCGGATTCTCCCCTGAAGGTCTGATTAGATTGATAATTCCCGGCAGAAACCTCTTCAAAGGTGTAGGTGATTTCCGGACCGAAGACCCTCACTTCCGCTCCGGTCACAGGGCTCGTTTGCTCAACATCCAAAGAGGAGGTGGAAACCAATGTAATGGTGTGATTTTTTAATTCATTGGTAATTAACCCATCCACAACCAGCAGGCTCTCAGAACGAGGTGTTTCAAAGTCAAAACTTTCAATACAACCGGATAATCCAAGGGAAAGTAGTATGTAGACCAGTTTTTTCATCAAAACCTAAAGTTGTATCCAATTGTTGGGATCGGATTTCCAAAAATTATGAGTTGAAAAGCATTTACTTCCCCTTCCTGAAGATCAAAGAAAACCGAGTAAGGATTATCCCTGCCTAGCACGTTATAAATGGAGAAGGACCAAAAAGAGTGGGCAAGTTTTTTGATTTTGTGATTTCCTTCAACGTTTAATCCGATATCCATCCGGAAGTAATCCGGTATTCTGAATGTATTTCTGTCGGAGAAGTGAATATTTTCCGTACCTCTAAAATCATACGTAGCTACCGGGTACGTTACCGGTCTGCCGGTGGTATAGTTTGCGTTCAAAGAGAGGCTATATCTACGGGTAAGTCGATAGTTGGTTACCACATTCAGCGTGTGTGGACGATCGTAATTGGTAGGGTAGTAGCTGCCATTGTTTATGGTTTCTTCGGGAGAATCACCATTTAATCGAATAAGTGTGCGCGACCAGGTATAATTGATCCATCCATTAAGGTCGCCCGCTTTCTTAATGGCAAACTCCAGGCCGTACGATCTTCCGTTACCTTGTAAGACCGCCCTTTCGATGGTTGGGTTTAACAGGAACTCGGCACCCACTTTGAAGTCCAAAAGGTCCGTCAGGTCTCGATAGTATCCAACAATTGAGGTCTCCAGTTGATTGCCAAAGAAGTTTCGGAAATATCCCAGGGAGAAGTTATCGGCTTTTTGCGGCCGTATGTGCTCACTACTGAGTCTCCAGATGTCAGTTGGAGAAAGTGAGGCGGAATTAGTCAGTGTATGAATGAACTGTTGGGTCCTACTGTAACCTAGCTTTATGGAGTTGTTTCCGTCCAACACATATCGACCGGAAATCCTGACGGATGGTCCGTGGTAAGACTCAATTATTTGTCCTCGAAGGAAACGGGTAGAATCAACTAATGTTGTGCTGTTTTTTGGTTGACCAGGCTCATATTCAAACGATGTCCGGGGCCCTAGACTGGCAAAGTAGTTGTATCGGATTCCACTATAAACAGAAAATCTGTCGGTGAGCTGATATTCGTCGGAAAGAAATAAGGCCAGTTCCATACCCTGTTCCTGATCCACCGACACGGATTCGACAAAGGATTCGTTTCCTACAGGTTCCTTGCTACCTGCCTGTATGCTATACCGGTTGAGTTCTGCACCTCCTTTGAGGGTATGATGATCACCCAGAAAGTAAGTCAGTTCCGTTCCACCTCTTACTTGCTCAAGTCCGAAGTCTTGCCTGAAAGCATTAGGCGGTGAAAGATCAAAACTGAGGTCATACTCATAACCAGAGTAGGTCAGGTACTGGACGCTTTCCAGGTTACTACCAAACCGATGAGTCCAGTTGAGAGATAGGTTTTCGTTGATATATCTGAAATCGGAGAATGAGAAAAGGGTATCACTGATTAACCTGAATTGATCAGAGCTTCGATAGGCTGTGGCAGTAATCAGGTTATTTTCGTTCGCCTGGTGATCCAACTGCAATACAAAGTCATTAAATGACACCCTGTTTTCACGGAATTGGTCATTGCGAGATTGCTGGAGAATCCAATTTGAATAAGTGGTTCTTCCACCCACCAGCAGACTGGTTTTTTCCTTCCATATGGGAATTTCCAGGGTAAGAGCGGAGGTAATTGGACTAAGCGATCCTTTTCCATGAAATTCCTGGTTGTTTGCCTGCTTAATTTCAATGTCAAAAACAGAAGACAGTCTTCCTCCATACTGCGCGGGTATGTCACTTCGATACAACTGCATGTTTTGGATAACATCCGAGTTGAAAACTGAGAAAAATCCAAAAAAGTGTGAGGTGTTGTAAATGGGTGATCGATTGATCATAAATAAGTTCTGGTCACTTTTCCCACCCCTAACGTTGAAGCCTGCCGCTCCTTCACCGACCTGTTGTACACCCGGCAGGGTAGTAGCTACTTTTAATATATCCTTCTCTCCGAGCAACACGGGTACTTCCTTTACAGATTCTATATTAATCCGTTCAACACCCATTTGAACACTTTCAACATTTTGCTCAGCGTTTGCCGATATCATAACCTCCTGAAGGGCGATTACCTCTACTTCCATGGATATGTTCAACGAGCCATCACTAAACAACACAAGGTTTCTCGTGGTTGGATGCATGCCTACAAACTGGACCAGGAGCTTGTTTTTTCCATTTGGGATCCTTAATGAATAAAATCCATTTTCATCGGTAGCAGCCGAGGTGAAGGGGTCTTCAACGTAAACAAGGGCTCCTTCTATCGGATTTCCGGAGGCACTTTCCCTCACGATCCCTGCTACTGTAGAATTCCCTCCAGCGATAAGCAAATCCTTATTTCCGATTTCTACGACACGCTTGCTATTGTTCTCCTGATCTGTCAGGTATTCTCTGGAAAAAATCAATCCCTCCTGGACAGATTGAGTTCTTGAATCCACAAAGTCATTAAGGATCCTGGGTTTGTCGATAATACGGGATTTATGGGTTACGATGATTTGGTTATCCATCTCAAAATAGTACATTCCCGTTTGATCCTCAAGGACTTTCAGTACCGACGGTAATTCAGCGTTAGATTCTCTGATGGAAACAACAATGGAGTCCACCCACTGCTCCTCATAGAAAAAAGTGCTTCCGGTTTGCGATTCAATTTCACTTATAACAATTTCAAAAGGTACATCTGATGAATTGAGATTAATCAAAGACTGACTAAGCGCCAGATGCGACAGGAAGAACACAACTAATAGAATGCTATTCCTCATTCAGAAGTTTGTCTATGTGGTCAACCATCAGCACAGCATGTTCGTCTCTTTTGCCTGCGTTTAATAGGAGGAGGTTCTCTTTGCTAAAGGACTGAATCTCCTTTTTAAGTTCCGGGAATTGCTTTTTGAAAGAGCCCCTTCTTTTGTAAGGAAAGAACTGGTTTTCAAACACCAGGTAGTAGAAGTCAAAGACATTGTAGACGGGTCTGCCTAATTCGATTTCCAGACGTTTGCTTCTTTTACAAACCAGATCCACAGATTTACCATCGTGTAACAGTTCAAAAAAACCTTCCGGAAGGTCAACAGAAGGTTTGCCAAGGTTAATAAAAAAGTGGTTGCTAATGTTAAATGATTCCACCTGACCCTGGAATAAGCGGATGGGTTGGTTGGCGTATTCGAGGTAGGGATGCTTGATTACCAGCAGGTCCTGATCGAGATCATACATCATAAAGACATCCTTGAAAGACTGACCTCGGTATTTCAATGACCCTTTTTGCCAGCTAAATCCTCCAAAAAATGGATTGTTCTTGAGGCCACCGTACTCGATTTCCTGGTATGTGCCGAGGATCAGGGTCGTGTTTTCAACTCCAACTTGCCCATCGTACCACTGCTCTATGTCACCATCCATATCCAAACCCTCAGGACTAATTTGAGCTGAGGCTGATAAGGACAAAAACACAAGGACTATGGCAATTCTCATAAATGTTGACAACCAGCTAAATGGATATTCTTTTGATGGATAGTAGGCTGATCGGGTAGTTAATATCGATTTAGTTGAAAATCTACCGTTTACAGTTAGCTATCACAAAAGTCCCTCGAGGATAAATAGTAGCAACAGAGAATTTGTTTATTTCCGGGGGGTATTTGATTCGAGCATTAATTGTCCAATCGATTCTCTATATGATTCAGTAATTCCTCAGAATCAATAAAGTAAAAAACGACCTGTTGCGTCCCACCGGAGTTGACCACATTATAGGTCATGGTGTCGTTTATGGAACCAGCAAATCCTACACCTAACTTAGTAGTTAGATTATCTGTGCCAACAGTTGTCATAATATCCTGCGGTTGACAGTTTCGAATCTTTAAACCCCGAAACATCCACATGTACTGGTTCCTCGAAAAGATTTTGAATCTCAATACATCTCCCATCTCAGACCCAGGATTAGGAAAGAGTTCAATTTCTCTTACATAGTCTCCAACCATTCCGAATCTCAGGCCATAACCAGGATAAAACAGATGGGTTATTTCATCGTCGTTCGAAGTCAAATTTGTAGTGCCCAGTCTTGACTCAATATCAGCTAATTTTGCTCCAATCTTTATGCCGTTGAAATAGCAAATTCCTTCTTCAATTTGGAGTTCCAATACTACTATTTCAGGTTCTTTGAATTCGGCATTCTCCATATCGCTGACTTGAGCAAGAGCGGAAAATAGTACAGCGAAAGTCAAGAAAAAGAGCGTAGTTTTGATGTTCATGAGCTTATTCAATAGGTTGCGTTGAGAAGGTAAAACTAAGACAACGAATCAAATACTGGCAACTTGGACTATCAAAGAATAACAAAAGATATTCACTCAGGTAAATTCGCCCCTATCTATTTCTTACAAGGTGAGGAACCTTTTTTTATTGATAATATCATCCAGCACATTGAACTGAACGCATTGGATGACACTCAAAAAAGCTTCAATCAGTACATATTCTATGGGAAGGAGACGGATATGTCCACCGTTATTAATACGGCGAGGAAATACCCAATGATGGGTGAGCGTCAGGTGGTCATTGTAAAGGAAGCACAGGAGTTGAAAGGTTGGAATGTGGCGGATGTTCAACAGCAACTGACGAATTACCTTCAAAATCCGGTACCCTCAACTATTTTGGTATTTGGCTACAAGTATAAGAGCCTGGATAAAAGAACCAAACTGGCTAAAGAGATTCAGTCAGCATCTGAATTTTTGCAATCATCAAAAATTTATGACAACCAGATACCAGGTTGGATCCAAAGCTATGCGGAAGCAAGGGGAGTAAAACTTACACAGAAGGCGATAATGATGCTCTCGGAAAACATTGGTAACAACCTGCAAAGGCTATCAAATGAGATTGAAAAGTTACTGGTCAATGTAAAACCGGGCCAGGAAATTGACGATGTGGCCATTCACAAATTTGTAGGCATTAGTAAGGACTATAATGTCTTTGAACTTCAACACGCAATTGCCACAGGGTCTTTTGCCAAAGCTCTCAAGATTGTCAATTATTTCGGAGCAAATCCTAACAGTCATCCCATCATATTGACTATAGCCAACCTATTCAATTATTTCAGCAAATTGTTGTTAATACATGATTCAGGTTCCACGGATAAGAATACAGTTTCCAGGGTAATTGGTGTGCCCCCTTTTTATGCGAGTGAATACCTTGCGGCTTCGAATAGGTATCCCAGGGAAAAAGTTGTGGCAAATATCTTATTACTTGCAGAAACCGACTTACGGTCAAAAGGAATAGGCTACAATACCGGTAAAGACAAGGAAGCGGGTTTACTGAAGGAATTAATTTATAGGATAATTCATTGATTGACAGGTATTTAAATCTTGAGAAGGAAATAAATCGCTCGTATTAAGGAATTGAATTACAATCACATAAGTAAAAAGTCAGATATTTGTGAGGCGCTGTTACTATACGAGCCTAACAAATGACTTGCTGATACCTCATAATTGACGCTGTGAGCAGCTCCTTTGGAAATAATAATTTTGTATTAAATTGATTTCGTAAATCTTAATTATGGCAGACGAAAAAAATCAAGGACAAGATCCTGAAGATGAGAATAAGGATCAATTCGATGATGATGAGGACTTTGGTCTACCCGATCTTGAATACGACGAACTAGACGACGAAGACGATTTTGAGGAGGATATGGAAGTGCCGGATGACTTCGACGATGAGGTTTTCGGTGAAGATGATCTGGATGACGAAGAATCTGTAGACACTCCGGAAGCAAGTTCATCGACTGCCGATGAGGACGAGGATATTGAAGTAGATCTTTCTGAGATGGACGATATCGATGTGGATAGTATGGACCTCGATGATATTGAGGATATAGACATATCGGATGAGGAGCTTCAAAAAGAATTAGATAAGCTTGACGAAGAAGATCTCGATGCTCCAGTAGAGGGAGAAGATAACGAACCCGAAACCGCTGAGTTTTACGAAGAAGAAAGCTTCGAAGACTTTGAAGAGAAGGAAGACGTGATTTCTGATGTTTTTGGTGCGGACTCTTCCTCAGGAAATCAAGATGTTCTTGGCAAAGACTTTAAAGACAAGTTGGTTTCAGGACCAACCACTTCAACCTATTCATACAACCCCAACAAAGCGGGTGCGAGAAGAGGTTTCGCAAGGATTGTAATCATCGGTACTCTGGTGATAACAGCGGTAGCAATTGTATTCTATTTCTTATATCCAGGTGGAGGGGAAGAGGAACCGGAAGTGGCAGAGGTAGTACAACCCGTTGCAACACCGCAACCTGAACCGGAGCCTGAACCGGAGCCTGAGCCTGAACCAGAGCCGGCAGCTGACCAACCTACGCAAGTACAAAGTGGACAAATATCTGAGCTTCAAAATCAAAATGGTAATGCATACATTGTTGTATCCAGCTTTTTCGATGGAGATTTGGCGATGGATCATGCCAAGGAATTAGCGGCTCAGGGTCACAGCCCTTACATCATTCCACCGTTCGGTCGACATCGGTTCTATAGGGTAGCAATTGCTGAGTTTTCTTCATTTAGCGCGGCTAACAGTAACATCCCTAATTATCAGGGTGAATTTGGAAGCGACATCTGGGCATTGAGGTACTAGTTTTTGTGCCTACTTGATGGATTATAACCAGACGCTGGAATTCTTATATTCTCGTCTACCCTTTTTCCAGAGAGATGGAAAAAAAGCGTATAAACCAGATTTAAGCCGAACAACGGAGTTACTTTCTATTCTAGGAGAACCTCATCTTAAGTTTAAATCCGTTCACATCGCGGGTACTAATGGAAAAGGATCCAGTGCACACGCCTTGCATTCAATAATATCCAAGGCGGGATACAAAACTGGTCTTTACACATCCCCTCATCTGAAAAGGTTTACTGAGAGAATAAAGGTCAATGGAGATGAGATTGAGGATTCAAGTGTTGTTCATTTTGTTGAGAAGCTGGTAGATGACATAACGACAATAAATCCAAGCTTTTTTGAACTTACGGTTGCAATGGCCTTCGACTACTTTGCGGCTCGGGAGGTGGACATTGCGGTGGTTGAGGTGGGTCTTGGCGGAAGGTTAGATAGTACCAATGTTATCACACCTGAAGTAAGTCTAATCACAAATATCGGTTATGATCATCAGGATCTATTGGGAGAAACACTGGTAGAAATCGCAGGTGAAAAGGCGGGAATTATCAAAGCAGGCGTACCTGTAGTCATTGGGTCTCATCAACCGGAAGTAGAAAACGTGTTTAAGGACAAAGCATTGCGGCTGAAAGCACCTTACAACAATAAGGCCGCTGAATATCAATTAAGTACATCAGTATTCCACGATTTGAATAGAAAATCGGTTTTCAAGACATCTGATAAAGAGTGGAGAATTTCGACGGATGTCTGGGTCGACTATTTTCAAAGGAATATTCCAGGAGTCCTTGAAACCGTAGAGGAATTAAGGCTAATCGGTTACAAGATTTCGGATAAGGATGTTGCTGAAGGTTTAGCTGTAGTATCCGAATATTCTGGATTAAAAGGAAGAGGACAAATTCTTCAGGAAAGCCCGCTTATGGTTGCAGATGTAAGTCATAACGCGGAGGGGTTTACCATTTTATTTGATAATCTTGAATCATTGGAATTCTCCAATCTAATTATCGTACTGGGTATGGTAAATGACAAAAACATGGACAAGGTTACCAGAATCTTTCCTGTTAACGCTTATTACTATTTTACCTCAGCGGATGGCCCAAGATCGATGGAAGCCAAAAAGCTGATGCAGCATTTTGACCACTTAAAAGGTGAAGTTGTAAATGGTGTTAATAATGCTGTTCGATCTGCAAAAGCCAGGGCAGAAAAGAATGACCTGATTTTGATAACAGGAAGTACTTTTGTGGTAGCCGAACTGGAAGAGCTTTGAGTAGGAATAAAACACAAAAATTCAGGGATAATGAGCAACGTGACAACGTTGTCCAGGAGGGAAAAGAGTGGTTTGAAAACATCAAAGGAAACTGGCGACAGTACTTCAAAAACGATCGTCCGTTGGTATTGGAGTTAGCCTGTGGTCGGGGTGAGTATTCAGTAGGATTAGCTAGAGAAAATCCAGGCACCAATTATGTCGGAATAGACATTAAAGGGGATAGACTCTGGAAGGGGAGTGGTATTGCCATTGACGAGCAACTTTCAAATGTGGCATTTCTACGAACAGATCTAAGAGTACTGGATAAATTCTTCGAGGTCGATGAGGTTGATGAGATTTGGTTGACTCATCCAGACCCCAGACCGAGAAAACGGGATGTTAAAAGAAGACTGACACATCCCCGGTTCATGGAGCTATACAAAAGCATACTAAAGCACGATGGATGGTTCCGGTTTAAAACGGATAATACCGGATTATTCGACTTCACTCTTGAAATGATCTCTTCCGGTCAAATTAAAGTCAAAAACCTGGAGAAAACATATGATCTTTATACCTCGGATTTGATTTCAGAGCATTATGGCATAATAACCCGTTATGAGAAAAAGTTTACAGATGCCGGGGAGACTATAAAGTATATGAAATTTCAATTCGATGAACCATTGCGAGATCAATAGAATTAAACATATATGATCCAGGAATTTCAAATGGAATTGTTGCAGGAGTCGTTGGACAACACTCTCACTAAAGCAGCCAGATCAATGGAGAAGATGCTGAAAATCAGAATTCAGTACGACATAATTGGTTTTGGTGAGGGCCCAATGGATCGTATTCCTGAATTCGACCCATTAGGCCGATTTAAAGTACATCTTGTGAAAATCCCATTCAAAGGGGAAATCAAGGGAGCATTCTATTTTGTAATCAACCAGCACGAGACGGAATTGATCAATAGCGTATGTGTTCCTAAGAGTATCAACAGCAATCTCAGTAAGAAATCAGAAAATGTGAACATGCAGGTCGGCTTCATCTCCGAGGTCAATAACTTGATCACATCAATCTCTTTAACAGAGATTTCAGAGTTTCTGGGTGTCCAGCTTTTTGCTCAGGTACCTCAGTTTCATGTATTGCAGGGAGAAATGGTGAATGACTACCTGGAGACAGAAAACCATAACATGGACACTCGCTTCCATGTTAAATCCTCGCTCACCGGAGTTGTGGTTAACATTTCGCCCTATTTTCTATGGATGCTTGATGAGAGCTTCATAGACAAGTTAAACCTGAACATTGTATCCTAATCTTCTTCCAGGAGCTCCAAAACATCCATAATTAGACCATAGTCTTTAAATCCGGGTTGTTCTTCTGGCGTACCCTTAAGCTGAATTCCAAACCAATCCGTTCCTATACTCTGTACTTTATCAACGGTAAATTCCGTATCCAGAATAAGGTTTGAGAAATCTGATAGTTCTGAATACACACTCGCTACCTCATTGATATTTTCTATTCGAAGAATACAATACTTACCAGCTGACTGTGTTCTTTCGATGGTCTTTTGGAAGTCACTACTGATGTTTAGAACCAGAGGTTTATTTATTGACTCTAATTCCGGCAGTAAATCGATCCTTGCAGTCTCCACAAGGTCAAAATCATAGTTTTGGACTCCTGCTTTAATTTCCTCCAGTCCTTGATTACCAAACTCACCGCAGGTCTGAATTCCGGATACCCATCCGGTTATATCTCTGAAAGTTTCGGGGCTCACATAATCTTCGGAGGTGGGGTCAGTGTTAAATCCTAAAATATTAACCATCATACCGGAGCAATAACGGGCATCGCTGAGATTGGAGACTCCACTGATTTTGACAAACTTTTTTAAAGACATATTTAGTGGTTGAAAATGCTGAGAATGGGTGCAAATTACTAATTGAGAAGCGAACTCCATGCATCAAATAATGCTTGTTCCGATGGGTCAGGATCAGGTAGCCTTCTCAGGTAGTTACTCATGGGCCGATACTCAAGTGCGATTTTTTTAAAGTATTCTTGATAAGGCAGTGGTTTAGCAGATTTTATGTAATCCTGGATGAACTCTTCAATTTCTGGATAAGTGAGATCTACTATGAGCTCAAAAAAATCCTCATCATCAAAGCTCTGATTTGGTCCATATAGGTCTAACAATTCAAAAATTAACTCCCTGAGCCCAGTTTTTCCATCCGATAGTTCCAATAACCGAATATCCAACAGAAAAGCGGTGAGTGCCCCCTTGTTGTAAATATTCACGAACTGTGCATTTCCTTCGGGAGTGTAAGACTTCAAACTGATGTCAGATAAGCTAAAGGTCGGATCAAATAGTGTGCGGTCAATCCGTATTTTTGAGGTAATGTCAGTAAACAGTTGCTGTTCTGACAGGCTTCCTCCCCGGAATTGCATCATTCGCGAAGCCCATTCCGTGACACCTTCATAAAACCATAAATGTTCTGAAGCTACAGGTTCAGAAAAGTTGTAGTTCGCTATAATTTCACTCTGGATATTCAAGGGAGTAACAATGTGAAAAAATTCATGGGCCATAATGTTTCGAAAAAGCCGTGAACTTGATGTAGAATATGCATCATCTCGCAAGGCGTATACGCTACTTTGTTTGTGTTCTAAAGCACCGACATTGAGGTTATCGAAATGAAAGAGAAATTGATATTCAGGAACTAAAAGATTTCCAAGAAAAGTATTGGCGTTGTCGATAACGACTTTAGCATCTTCGAATAGCAATTCCGTATTCAGTTTGCCGGAAAATTGGTAGGCGGAAAGACCAACAATTGTACCATCGACAGATATTTCATATTGTTTGAGTTTCCCCAGAAGAATGGGTGAGTCCGCGAGTTGGTCATAGTCACTGGCAAGCCACGTTTTGGAATCCACTTGCTGCAAAGCGGACCCTGCTTTCCATTTATCCGGGTAGGAGATCTGAATGTAATAAGGTCGTTCCTTTTCACCTTCAGGATATCCGATAATAGCCGGAAGGTTCATCAACGCATGATCCGATTCTATGGAAGTACCGGCTGCACGAAAAATAGGATTTACCCGAAGAGTGGTATCCCAGGTTTCACGGATTTCATATTTAAAGTATGAGACATCATCGGGATAAGTAATTAGCCATTGATTGGTGTTTAACTGACTGACTTCAATAGGAGAGTGATTATTGTCGTACGCCTGAAAGGATCTTACGAACCTCCCGAAATTACTGAACCTATAAGTGCCTGGAATGACGGCTGGAAATTGGAATACGGGACTGTTTTCAAGTTTATTCCCAAAGAAATGTACAATGAAAGCATCGTTCTTAGCGTCACCTACCTCCACGGACACAAAAAATTCCTCATCCAAATCAACACTTTTCGGTATGGCTGGAATGGACTGCTTAACCGAGTCATTGCCATTTTCGGTGCAAGCCAACAGGATTAGTGCAAAAAACAGTAGAAATAGTATGCGATTCATAAGATGATTTGCTTCTACAATAAACGCGAAACAGGTGCTGGGAGTTGATCCATTAAGATAAAGAAGCATCCACTGCCGGAATAATCCTTTCAATTACGACGGTGATACTTCATGTTTGGGAAAACGTAATTTTTATTACTTAACCAATAGAATACGATGAGGAAACTTTTGACACTAGTCCTTTCTGTTGCTTCGATTTACACTGTGATTGCCCAGGGGTCATTGATGGACGAGAAGAACTTCAAAGGATTGAAATTAAGAAATATCGGGCCGGCTTTCACTTCCGGACGAATAGCGGATATAGACATTCATCCTGATGACAAATCTGTATGGTATGTTGCAGTGGGCTCTGGTGGTGTTTGGAAAACTACCAACTCAGGAATTACCTGGAATCCAATTTTTGACGACCAGGTTTCGTATTCAATTGGATGCGTGACAATTGATCCCAATAATACCCATACCATTTGGGTAGGAACTGGTGAAAACGTAGGTGGCCGTCATGTTGGCTATGGCGATGGCATCTACAAGAGCGAGGATGATGGCAAAACCTGGAAGAACATGGGTTTGGCCAACTCCGAGCATATTTCCGAGATAATTGTCCATCCTTCGAACTCAAACGTTATTTGGGTTGCGGTTCAAGGTCCATTATGGACAAAAGGAGGTGAGCGAGGTGTTTATAAGTCTACCGACGGTGGTGGTTCGTGGAAAAAAGTTCTCGGTGGGAATGAATGGACAGGAGCTACAGACCTTAAGATGGATCCGAGAAATCCTGATGTGCTGTATGCAGCCACCTGGCAACGTCATCGCACAGTTGCCGCCTATCTTGGCGGTGGTCCGGGATCTGGAATTCATCGCAGTCTTGATGGCGGTGAAACCTGGCAAAAACTGACTAGTGGAATTCCAAAATCCAATCTTGGAAAAATTGGATTGGCCATTAGTCCTCAAAACCCGGATGTGGTTTATGCCGCGATTGAACTTGATCGTACAACAGGAGGAGTGTTCATGTCCACCAACATGGGGATGACATGGACCAAGCAATCTAACGCTGTAGCTGGGGCTACGGGACCTCATTACTATCAGGAGCTTTACGCATCTCCTCACCGCGAGGGACAGCTTTTCCTGGTAAACAACAGCATGCTTTGGTCACAAGATCATGGAAAGACGTTCACTTTCATGCCACGGGAAGGAATGCATTCCGACAGCCATTCCGTGAGTTTTGTAGATGACGATCCAAACTACATTCTGGTAGGTACAGATGGAGGTATTTACGAAACGTACGATCACACAGACAATTGGCGCTTTATTGACAACATGCCAATTACACAGTACTACAAGGTTGCTGTCGACGATTCAAAACCCTTTTATTGGGTATATGGAGGCACGCAGGATAATGGTTCACATGGAGGACCATCTCGTACAGATACTGAACACGGCATAAGAAATGCAGATTGGGAAAAGACACTAGGCGCTGATGGCCATCAGTCTGCCACTGAACCTGGTAATCCCAATATCACATATGCTGAGACACAACAAGGAGGTTTGCATAGAATAGACAGAACTACTGGTGAGCAGGTATTCATTCAACCGCAAGCTGGGAAGGGGGAGGATTATGAAAGGTTCAATTGGGATGCTCCAATTATTGTTAGCCCACACGATCCGGCAACAATTTACGTTGCATCTCAACGAGTTTGGAAATCAACCAATCGCGGTGACAGTTGGGAGGCTATCTCCGGAGATCTAACTAGAAATGAGGAAAGAATAGCGCTTCCAATAATGGGTGGTTCTCAAAGCTGGGATAATTCCTGGGATGTTGGTGCCATGTCCAATTACAATACCATCACCTCTCTTTCTGAATCACCGGTACAACAAGGTTTGGTATACGCTGGTACAGACGATGGAATTATTCAGGTTTCTGAAGACGACGGAGGAAGTTGGAGAAAGATTGAGGTTGGGTCTATTAAAGGCGTACCTGGTACATCCTTCATAAACGATATCCGTGCAGATCTTTTTGATGCGAATACAGTCTACGTTTGTTTGGACAACCATAAATACGGTGACTACAAACCGTATATATTGAAGAGCACAGATAAGGGACAAACCTGGTCATCGATATCCGGAAATATTCCCGGAAGAACACTCATTTGGAGAATTGTTCAGGATCATGTCGATTCTAAACTCCTGTTTGCAGCTACCGAATGGGGAATCTACTTTTCCAACAATGGAGGCAATCGATGGGCTAAGTTGTCAGGCGGAGTGCCAACTATCCCATTTCGAGACATTACTATTCATCGCACCGAGAGCGATTTGATTGGTGCGTCATTCGGGAGAAGCTTTTACATCCTTGATGACATTTCACCCTTAAGAAACTTGACTGGCAGTTTAATGTCGGCAGAGGCAACACTATTTCAACCTGAAGATGCGCTTTGGTATGTAGAGCGTTCAATCGTTAGTTCCCAGGGTAAGGCCAAGTATTTTGCGGAGAACCCACCTTTTGGAGCGATTTTCACCTATTTTCTTTCTTCTGAGCTAAAAACTTTGAAGGATCAGAGACAAGAAAAGGAGAAGAATCTTGGGTACGGGAATATACCATTTCCAGGCTGGGATGCTCTTGACGCTGAAAGCCGGCAGGAGAAACCTAGAATGGTTTTGACAGTTAAGGACACCGAGGGAAATGTTGTGAATACTGTGGACGGACCAATGAAGGTTGGCTTCAATAGAATTAACTGGGATTTACGGTATGCTTCAAGAGATGGAGTAGAACTAAGCGATAGTGAAGTTGGAAAGGGATTCATGGCTCCTCCCGGAGAATACACCGTAACACTTTCGAAGATTGTAGATGGAGTTCAAACTAATCTTTCTGATCCGATTGCTTTTCAGGTTGTTCCATTATACGAAGGGGCACTACCTAGAAAAAGCGCGGCTGAAGTGGCTGCATTCAGAAGTAAAGTTGAGAACTTTCGACAGGATCTCACTTCTGTGACTACGGAGCTGGAAAATAGTATGACTAGAGTAGATGCAATGAGAATTGCCCTTGGACGAGCAACCCAGGAGTCTCCTGAATTACTGAAAAGAATCTACGACGCGAAGCAGCAACTATTGGATCTTAATAAATCGCTAAATGGCAGTAAGTCCAAAGGTGAGATTGGGGAGAAAGGAGAGGCAACTCCAAGGAACCGAATGTTCGTAGGGTTCAGATCCTTCCGAACTACCTACGGTCCAACACCTAATCACGAAGCGACTGTAGACGCAGGGATCGAAGAGCTGGCAGAAATCAAGGCGAGTTTAGTTGAAATGGTGGATACGATTTTGCCTTCAATAGAAAATGATCTGATGTCCGTGGGTGCACCCTGGATTGAAGGGCAGGGAATGAAATAATTAAATAGGAAATGAGACAACAGGCATTTCTATTGGGAGTGCCTGTTTTTTATGCGGCACTCTCACCAAGAGCAGCCGTATGGCAATTGATCAGGTCAAGGATGACTTGCATTTGAGTCTGTCGATAGAAGTTTTTTTCTGAAAACCGTCCCAGATTCTTCATTATTTTGAGACCAACCTTTTGATGAGTTCGATGGTCCTCATAAGAGAGTTTCGATATTTCCTCCTGATATGTCAAATCACACGCAATAATTAATATCCATTGACTACGTTGGATTGCTAATTACAGATTTTTTCAATGCTTTGAGGTAGTTTTATTTGTTATTTTTTTGTGAAGATTGCGGTCAATTACATTAATACATAACTAAGAATATCCGAGATCCAAATTCAATTCGATGTTGAGACAAACGCTATTCATTTTATTCGCCATATTCCTTTTGGTATCTTGTTCCAGAAGAGCGCCGGAAGAATCTATGAATAGCATCTACAGGATCTATGTGGGGACTTATACTTATGGTGATAGTGAAGGTGTTTACGGTTTGTCTTTTGACATGGAAACTGGTGAAACCGGTGCACTCGAATTGCTAGTTGAAACACAAAATCCTAGCTATCTAACTCTCCTAGATGAAGGTGCGCAAATCCTTTTGGTTAACGAAGATGTGGACGGTACGGTATCTCTTTTCAACAGATCTGATAATGGATATAAGTTTTCTGCTGAAGTTGAGACGGAAGGATCCGCCCCTTGTTATGTAGCAATCAATGAAAATGGATTGTATTCGGTAGCCAACTACAGCTCTGGGAATGTTCGGTTTGGTAGCATTGGACAAAATGGCTTCACATCATACAAGCAGGTCATGTATCACAGAGGAACCCTTGGCTCCAATAGTGAAAGGCAAGAATCTCCTCATGCTCATTATGCATCGTTCTCAGGAAATAATGCTTATGCTGTGGATCTGGGTATCGATGAAGTGTTGTTTTATGAAAATTCGGAGCGGGGATTCGATCAACCCCAAACCGCTTTAAAGCTTCAAAAAGGTGACGGTCCTCGACATCTTGAGTTTCATCCTAATGGAAAGTACGTGTATGTATTAAATGAATTGAGCAATACAGTTGTGGCAAGTCAGGTCGACCCGCAAACAGGATTTTTTGCATCTTTTGATCGAAAATCCACTCTTCCGGAAGGCTTTGAAGGAGAAAGCTATGCTGCAGATATTCATATAGATCCAAGTGGGAAATTCCTGTATTGTAGTAACAGGGGACATGAAAGTCTTGCAATTTTTAAGATTGGAGAGGATGGAAGTCTTGAATCACTAGGGCATCAATCGGTGATGGGTAAATGGCCAAGAAATTTCACAATTTCACCAAATGGGAAATGGTTGCTCGTTGCGAATGAAAGAAGCAGCAACATTGTTGTCTTCAAAATTGATGAAGGCAGTGGCAGGTTGAAGCAACTTTCGGAAATAAAAGCTCCTAATCCTACTTGTTTAAAATTTGGAAGATGATTAGTACAAATAATGTGTCATACAGCTATCCAGGGTCAAAACCCCTGAACTTTGGCGATATTAACCTTTCCTCAGGAGAGGACTTATTGATAATCGGAGAAAGTGGTGTGGGTAAAACCACACTAATGCATTTATTGGCTGGATTACGCACTCCGGAGACAGGTTCAATCACGATCGGCGAAACCGAGATTCAATCTCTTAGCCAGGCAAAAAGAGATCGTTTTCGAGGCAATAGAATTGGTATCATATATCAGAAACCCTACCACCTAAAATCAATTACAGTTCTCGAGAATTTGTTGATGATTCAAAGAATGGGTTCAGGTAAGAGTAACAAAAAAGCTGCACTTGAGTTACTTGATCAGCTCAACCTTAGCGAATTTGCCAATAGAAAGCCCTCCAATCTCAGTCAGGGTCAACAACAACGACTATCAATTGCCATGGCAGTAGTAAATGATCCGGAAATAATTTTAGCAGATGAACCGACATCTAGTCTGGACGATAGAAATTGCGAGGCCGTAATTTCTTTACTTCGAAAAATTACTGATGAGCACCGCAATCTGATAGTGATCACTCATGATCAGCGGCTTCATACCTACTTCAATTCAAAAATGACCTTATGAATATCTTTATTCTGAGCTGGAGAAACATATGGCAAAGGAAGCTAAGTACTATCCTTAGTCTTATCCTAATGATGCTGGGAATAGCGATTATATCGATGATGATCTTATTTCAATCGCAGTTGGAAGATCGATTCACTAGAAATCTAGCGGGTATTGATATGGTAGTGGGTGCGAAGGGTAGCCCACTACAACTGATACTATCTTCCGTTTTTCATCTGGATGCACCCACTGGAAATATTCCATTGGAGGAGGCAGAGGAGTTGTCTAGAAATAGGCTAATTGAAAGGAGTATTCCTGTGAGTTATGGAGACACCTATAAAGGATATCGGATCGTAGGCACAACTACAGAATTTCTAAGTCTTTATGATGGAAAAGTAGGGACAGGAAAAATCTGGTCTGAGTCCATGGAGGTTGTAGTGGGATATAGGGTGGCTGAAATATTTGGCCTAGAAATCGGAAACAAGCTCATTTCTTCCCATGGTTTGGGAAAAGAAGGTGCGCTTCATGAAGACAGTCAATTTGAAGTTGTTGGCATCCTGGAATCAAGCAATACGATTTTAGATCAGTTGATTCTTACAAACACTGAGAGCATTTGGGATGTTCATGCCCATGAAGGTGAAGAAGAAGAGGGCCCAAAAGAGATCACTTCATTATTGATTGAGTTTTCCAGCCCCATGGGCCTGATCCGGCTTCCAAGAATGATCAATCAAGGAACTTCAATGATGGCCGCGCTACCGGCATATGAAATCAATCGTCTTTTTGGGCTACTGGGTATCGGGTTTGACACATTAAACCTAATTGCATTGGTGATTGTGATTGTATCAGCAGTAAGTGTTTTCATTAGTTTATACAACTCTCTGAAGGATAGGAAACACGAGTTAGCATTACTTAGAAGCTATGGAGCCACAAGAGGACAAATTGTGTGGCTCATTCTTTTTGAAGGGTTAATTCTCACAGTAATGGGAACAGCACTTGGAATAGTGACCAGTAGGTTCGGTCTATGGTTAGTTTCACGTCAAGCCATGGAAACCTACAATCAGGGGTTTGATCTCACTGTTTTTCATCCTAATGAAGGACTTCTGATGCTCCTTGCTCTAGGGCTTGGCGTTTTTTCCGCACTATTACCAGCTATTCAAGCCTATCGATCAGATATTTCCAGATTACTGGAATAAGCTTCATTATCTTCTCACCAACCACTAACTTTGCGATTCAGGAGTTCATATAGACTCCTGTGTTTTTTTAAGCGTAAACCGTGGCTGTGAACCCGGCAATAAGCAAATGAGTAAAAAAGGAAGAGTATTAGTGGCTATGAGCGGCGGAATAGATAGCTCCCTCGCCGCCGTTTTGCTGCATGAAGAAGGTTATGAGGTCATAGGGATGACCATGAAAACCTGGGACTATGCGTCCTCTGGAGGGAGTAAAAAAGAGACTGGATGCTGTAGCCTTGAGTCAATAAACGATGCAAGGAACATTTCGGTAAATCTTGGATTTCCACATTATATAATTGATATAAGGGATGAATTTGGTGATTATGTGATTGATCATTTCACCAACGAGTATCTTAATGGACGAACACCCAATCCATGTGTCTTGTGCAACACACACATAAAATGGGATGCCTTATTACGTCGAGCCGATCAACTTGGCTGCGATTTTCTCGCAACGGGACACTATGCAAACATACGGCAGGAAAACGGACGTTATGTGGTTTCCAGGGGTAAGGATGAAAACAAAGATCAGTCCTATGCTCTTTGGGGCGTTTCACAGGAAAGCCTGAGCAGAACGACTTTCCCTTTGGGTCACCTGAAGAAGACCGAAATCAAAGAGATGGCTATGGAAAGAGGCTTTGTGGAGTTAGTGACAAAATCCGAATCATATGAAATCTGCTTTGTGCCAGACAACGACTATCGGGGATTTTTAAGACGAAGAGTTTCGGGTTTGGAAGAACAAGTCCAGGGAGGAGAGTTCGTTCTCGAAGATGGAACAATTGTAGGCACTCATGAGGGATATCCGTTTTACACGGTTGGACAACGCAAGGGGTTAGGAATTGCTCTGGGTTATCCGGTTTATGTTACGGAAATTGATAAAGATAAAAACCGCGTAGTACTGGGTACTTTTGATGAGTTATCGAGAGACGGAATGTATGTCAATCAGTTGAATATGCAGAAATATGATCAATTGACGGACAGATTGGATACGATAACCAAGGTTAGGTACAATGATCATGGAACCCCTGCCGTTATTGAGCAAGTGGGTGATACCATGAAAGTATTTTTTGGTAAGGGTGTCTCCGCAATTGCTCCAGGACAAGCTGCCGTTTTTTATGAAGGCAATGACGTTATTGGAGGAGGATGGATATCATCAAGTTTCAGACAGGCACATGAGAAGAAGACTTCCACTATGGCTCTTTAGTATTCTTTTATTTGCTTGCTCGGATGATTTCGAGAAAGTGAGTCTTCCAGATGCGAATCGCTATTTCCCATTGGAATCTGGTTTCTTCAGGGAATATCAAGTGGATGAAATATTGTACAATTTGAATGGATTTGATACTTCCACCTATTTTCTGAGAGAATCGGTAAGCGATTCTTTTGAGACATCCGGAATAGTAAGCTACTTGTTAAATAGAGAAACACGTACCTCTGATACAATGGTCTGGGAGTTGGATTCGGTGTGGAGTGTAAGAGTTCAAGACAATCTTGTGATAGTTAATAGCGGGAATATCAATCAGGTTGTTCTCTCAAATCCCGTGGTTCCTGGTAAAAGTTGGGACAGAAACAGTCTAAATACATACGGTACTGAGAATGTCGAATATCAGGAAGTCGGGTCATTAGATTTGCTCTCGGAGGTGTCCCAAATCGGTAATCTGGATTTGATTAAGGTCTCAATTTCCGATCAACCAGCTAACATCGTTGACCAGGACGAAAGATACGAGGTCTATGCTCAAGATGTCGGATTGGTGCAAAAATACTCTCGGGTTTTGCAATTTTGCACGGTGGATTGCGACAGCGCAGGACAAATTACCAATGGAATTTCATTAACACAGAATTTACTGTCATATGGCTCTATTGAATAAGACCTTGACGATTTTATTACTTGGCATTTCCCTCCATTCTTTTGGTCAGGTTGATCGATACATGGTTTTCTTCACGGATAAGCCATCCGCGGATAACCTGATAACCGATCCGGTTCAATTCCTTTCGCAAAAATCTATTGATCGGAGAGAAAGACAAGGTCTGGAGATTGACAACACAGATGTTCCAGTAGAGAAGGATTATATCCAGGAAATTCGAGAGCTAGGGATCAATACGTTTCACACTACCAAATGGCTTAATGGCGTCCTTGTGGAAATGGATAGCTCAGGATTGGAATCTATAAAGGTGCTACCCTTCGTTTCAAGTATTACATTAGTTGCCCGTGGTTCAAGGCTTTCCAATAGTGAGTCAATAGAATTACAATTTGACTTTGATATTGAGCCATCTAATGTTTTTGAAAGTGAGAGTCAATTTGAAAGCCTAAACATCAGAAAAATGCACAGGGCAGGATATGATGGTGACAACATCACGATTGCAGTGCTGGATGCTGGTTTTCCAGGTGTCAACCGATCAAAGGCATTCCAATCGATGTTCGAGGAAAGTCGATTAATTCAAGTAAGAGATTTCGTCACCAACTCGGGTAATCCCTTTCAGTTTAATGATCATGGTACGGAAGTGTTGTCCATTATGGCTGGAGAGTTTAATGAGTTCATCGGGTCAGCACCAGATGCCAATTACCTTCTTTACGTTACAGAAGATGTCCAGGGAGAAAATAGAATAGAGGAATACAATTGGCTTTTCGCGGCCGAAACAGCAGATAGCGTAGGAGTAGACATCATTCATTCTTCATTAGGTTATAGCGATGGCTTTTCAATTCAAGATATGGACTACAATTACGAGGATCTTGATGGTCAGAGTGCGTTGATCTCAGAGGTAGCGTCAATGGCCATCAGCAAAGGCATTTTCGTGGTTAACAGCGCTGGGAATGAAGGTAACAATGCCTGGGGCTACATTACACCGCCATCTGATGTGGTGGGAGTATTGTCCGTCGGAAGTGTCAAATCTGATAGGGAGATTGCTTCGTTTAGTTCAACAGGTCCAACGGCTGATGGTCGCATCAAACCAGATGTAGTGGCTCCTGGTGTTTTCGTGGAAATGGTCAATGGACAGGGTGAAATAGTTTTTGGAAACGGTACCAGTTATTCAGCGCCAATTGTCACTGGTTTGGTCGCCGGCTTATGGCAACAAAATAGAGACTGGACGAATCTTGAGCTACATGAATATATTTTGTCAATTTCAGATAGGTCGAATTCACCTGATACGATTTTTGGTTACGGGATTCCCGGTTTTGACCGTGAGTCAGAGAAGATGATATTAGCCAGTGATATACTTGAAAACAAGATCACCGTATACCCGAATCCCTTTATCTCTAACAACCTCTACATTGGTGCTGGAGAATTGGTTGGGGAGGAAGTAACGGTAGTTCTGTACGATATCAGGGGTACCGAAATCGAGGAGTTCTCGGGAATTTGGGAGACAGAAACCTACACATGGAACCTCCCTTCGTTGCAAAATGGAATTTATATACTGAGATTACAGACGAAGAACCAGAAGAAAGAAGTAAAACTGATTAAACAATAAATGCATAAGGTTCAGATAGCTCCATCGATTCTTGCAGCCGATTTTGCTAATCTTCAAAAAGAAGTTCAGTCAATAAACGAAACATCTGCTGACCTTTTACACATTGATATCATGGACGGGATTTTCGTCCCCAATATTTCCTTCGGCTTTCCAGTAACTCAGGCAATCAAAAAGCATTCACAGAAACCACTGGATTTTCATTTGATGATCCAGCATCCCGAACAGTACCTGGAACATTGCCAAAGAAGCGGGGCAGCGCGTATATCGGTTCACTTGGAAGCTAGTCCGCATTTGCACCGCACTATTACGGCAATAAAGGAAATGGGCATGATGGCTGGTGTTGCAATCAATCCGCATACGCCTGTTAGTGGGCTAAAAGACATAATATCTGATGTCGATATTGTACTCCTAATGTCTGTGAATCCTGGTTTTGGCGGACAGAAATTCATAGAACAGACGTACGAAAAAATTGTAGATGTCAAAGATCTGGCTGCAAACAAAAACCCCAGTGTTCATATTGAAATCGACGGCGGTGTTACATCAGAGAATGCAGGAAAGCTGATTGAGTCCGGTGCAGATATTTTAGTGGCAGGAAGTTCTGTATTCAAAGAATCTGATCGAATAAACATAGTCGAAAAGCTAAGGTCTTCCAGCGAGTGAGAGCAACGCTCATTTGCTTTTTCTTCATCATTATTTCACTAAGTGCCTCCGCGCAGGTTCCTAACGAAATTTCAGGAAAGGTGTTGGACGAAAATCAACAACCAATACAAGGAGCAACAATCCAGGTAATTCAATCTGAAATAGGTACCATTACAGATCAGTACGGGAACTTTACCTTGAATGGCCTTACGACGCAGCAAGTTACCCTTCGTGTTAGGTTCCTTGGATATAAAGTGATGGATACCCTCGTATCCGTAGGCTCATTAGAATTGTCATTTGAGTTGGCTCCAGATACGGACGTGCTGGAGTCCGTTGAAGTAACAGGAGATTTTCAGGATTCAAACACAATTAATGCTCAGAAGATCTCACCGAATACGGCACGTACAGCTCCTTCAGCATTCAAGGATTTTAATCAGCTGTTGGCAACTCTTCCAGGTGTTTCAACCAATAACGAGCTGTCTTCAGCATATTCTGTTCGGGGTGGAAACTTCGACGAGAACTTAGTCTATGTAAACGAAATGCCGATCTACAGACCTTTCCTTGCCAATTCAGGTCGTCAGGAAGGATTAAGCTTTGTCAATCCTGATTTAGTAGCAGATGTCAACTTCTACAGTGGAGGCTGGGAGGCAAAATACGGAGACAAACTGTCAAGCTCACTAAATATTACCTACGATCAACCCGAACAGACCAGAGGAGGGATTGAAGTGGGACTATTGGGAGGAAGTGGTTATGTAGGGGGGACTGGAAAAGGAGGTAGGTTCTCATACATCGCAGGTATTAGACATCGCGACTCACAGTATTTATTGAATAGTTTGGAAATCGATGGTCAATATTTCCCCCGCTTCACCGATATCCAATCACTCATGACTTTCGACCTAACCAAGTCCGGAGAAAGTCTCCAAAAAAGAACTACCCTTCAGTGGCTTACCTCCTACAGTAGAAACCGATATCGAACTATACCAACCTCCAGGGTTACAGAGTTTGGAAGTGTTACAAGGAATCTACGCATTCAAACAGCTTTTGATGGACGAGAGCTTCTAATCTACGATACCTGGCAAAGTGGATTCAATTTCATGCATTGGATTACATCCAGATTGCGTTCGAGTTTAATCGTATCCTCGGTATATACTCAGGAGCAGGAAGACTACGAAGTTGAGGGAGCCTATCGATTGTGTGATATTGATAACAACCCATCGAGTGATGCCTTTACGGAATGCGTTATAACTCGTGGTATAGGTACCCAATTTGATTATGGTAGAAATGACCTTACCGCATTGTTGACAACGGTTGAGAATCGTTACGAATATCTTCCCGGTGATCAATGGAAAATGGACCTAGGCTTTGGAATTAGAAACCAGCAAATACTTGATGAGATAAACGAATATTCCTTTAAGGATTCTGCTGATTTTGTGGAGGTAACCAACACCGTATTCAATGAGTTAAATCTCAATAACAACCATTATTTCGCTTACTTACAAGCTCATCTTTTTAGCTCAGACTCAATCCATGAGCTAAATGCAGGAATTAGGCTAAACTATTGGGACCAAACGGGACAGTTACTCACAAGTCCGAGATTACTATACAGAGTTCGGATTTCCGAACGCAGGCCAACATTTGGACATTTTTCAATTGGTAGCTATCAGCAACATCCATTCTACAGGGAATTAAGGAATTCCGAAGGATTAATACAATCGGGGGTAAGAGCACAAAAATCCATTCATATTATTTCCGGACTTGATCGGTTCATGACCATATGGGGGCGTCAGTTTGTTTTTTCCCTTCAGGCCTACTACAAGTTCCTGGATGACATAATACCTTATGATGTAGATAATCTAAGACTTCGATATCTGAGTACGAACGCCGGAGTTGGTTTTGCCAGGGGCTTGGATATGCGCATGAATGGAGAATTCATTTCCGGAACACAATCCTGGTTCAGCTTATCAATTCTTCAAACCGAAGAGAATTTGGATTTTGATGATAGAGGAAACATAAGAAGGCCTCTCGATCAACGGGTAAACCTTGGTATCTTTTTTGAAGATCATCTACCCGGAGATCCTTCCCTCCGTGTGTATCTTAACATGAATTTTGGATCAGGTTATCCATTTGGCCCTCCTGGTGACCTTCCATTACGTAATGTGTTTTCAGGTGATGAATACTATCGGGCTGACCTGGGACTAACTAAACTAATCAAAATGAATAATCGGGCTCAGTTGGGACTGCGTTTGGAGGTACTAAATGTTTTAGGTGCCGACAATACTTTGTCTTATACCTGGATTGAAGACGTAAATGGCACGAGTTTTGCCATACCAAATTCGTTGTCTGCCCGATTTTTTAATTTCAAGATTTCAATGGATTTTTGAAAACGAAAGAAAGGCATATTCTCAACCATTATTTAAATAACTGATGAAAAACATTACCAAGCTTTTTTACTTGCTCACTGCCGTTATACTAATTAGTAGTTGCACAAACAGAAGCGTAACACGTGTGAGCCCCGATCAACAAATAGACCTAAGCGGTCGCTGGAATGACACAGATTCTAAATTAGTGGCAGAAGAAATGATCAGGGACGTACTGAACAGGCCTTGGAAAGAAGACTTTTCACGTGCTATGAATAGAAAACCTGTTGTAATTGTGGGTATTGTTTCCAATAAAAGCTCTGAACATATTGAGTCGGAGACATTCATAAAGGACGTAGAAAGAGAATTTATAAACTCCGGAATGGTAAGAGTAGTCCAAAATTCAGAATTCAGGGAAAAACTCCGAGAGGAAAGGGCCCAACAAGGTGAATTCGCTTCTCCTGAAACTCAAGCTCAGTGGGGTAAGGAATTGGGCGCTGATTTTATGATGTTCGGTGTAATCACCTCAGTGACTGATTCTTATAAGAACGAAAAAGTCGTTAATTACAAGGTAAATCTTGAATTAGCCAATCTGGAGACTAATGAAAAGGTTTGGATTGGTGACAAGGAGATCAAAAAGTACATTCGAAACTGATTAAGAGCATAGCTTTCTCCCGATTCAAATGAGATATCGGTTCATTTACGTGTCGATTTTGACCGTAATCCTTGCTTCGTGTGCCACCTTCTACGAACTGAACTACGAATTCAACAGGAGTTTTGAGGACGGCAACATTGAAAGTGCTAAGGAGTCACTTTATCAAAATCGTAGTGCCATCAAGAAAAAGGCTAAGTTTTTGTACCTGGCCAATTACGGCGTGGTTCATAATCTTCTCGGTGATTATGAAAGCTCAAATAAGTATTTTGAGAAAGCCTATATATATGGAGAAGACTATCAGAAAAACTACCTGGCTTCGGCAGCTTCATTCTTAACAAACCCAAACACGGTCGACTATCCGGGAGAGGATCATGAACATTTACTATTGCTTTATTATAAAGCCATGAATTATCTAAGGATGGATGACTACGAGTCGGCTTTGGTTGAATGCCGTCGACTAAACAATCGGCTGTATGAATTAAGTGATAAATACCGATCGGAAAGGAAGTGGCAACAAGATGCCTTCATTCATAACCTGATGGGCTTAATATATGACGCCAATGGGGATTACAACAATGCATTTATCGCCTATCGGAATGCTCTGGATATATACGAGACCGATTACACGGAATTCTTTTCTCTGGGTCCACCTGAACAACTAAAAAAGGACTTGATGCGGACAGCCTATCTATCCGGTTTCTCGAATGAAGTGGATTTCTATGAACAGAAATTCGAAACTTCTTATGAGCATCAACCAAATATAAATGGAGATGTCATTTTCTTCTGGCAAAACGGATTAGGACCAATTAAAGATGAGTGGTCAATCAACTTCACGACTCTTGAGGACCAGGGAGGTGTCGTTTTTGTTAACGACGAATTAGGATTCTCTTTCCCATTTTCAACAGCAAGTTCAAGTGATAAAACCTCGATTACAGATCTTGAGCTTTTCCGGGTCACGATGCCAAAGTACGTGGAAAGAACTCCAAAATTCCACGGAGCTGTTTTAAGAACTGAAGATGGCGAGGTTGAAATGGAATTGACTGAGGATATTAATGCTATTGCTTTCAAGTCCCTTCAACAGCGGTTGGTTTTGGAATTGGGTAAGTCGCTAATGAGAGCCGCATTGAAGAAAGCTCTTGAAGAGACTATTGAAAAAGAGAATGAAGGGCTTGGCCTGATTGTGGGTATTGTGAATGCCGCGACAGAGAAGGCCGATACGAGAAACTGGCAAACCATACCTCACAGTATTTATTATTCCAGGATTCCTTTGAAGGAAGGGGATAACCAGATTAGACTGTTGGCCAGAGGTAGTAATCTTTCAACAGAGTTAGAGACATTTTCCTTCCAGGGTCAAAAGGGTAAAACCATATTTCATGCCTATCAAACTCTCTATTGACCAGAGGTAATGGTTTTTTGGATATAAACAAGACGTTTTTCTATATTTGGCCGCTTTAAAAAAAGGATAATTTTTGGGATGATGAAGAAATTAGTATTTTCCATTTGTGTACTGTTTGTAGGTACATCTGTTTTCGCTCAGGATTTCTCTGAGGAAGACTTAACCAAGTACGCAACAGTTATGAAGTGGGCTGAAGATCAGAAAGCGGATTTGAGCACTACTGTGAAGGACTCAGTGAAAATCTGGCTAGATGAGTCTGGAGTTCTCACAGCGTCGCTTTACAATGAACTAAGCAAAGCCTCTAAAAGTGGCACAGTAGAAGAGGTTGAGGCTTCCGAGGAAGAAGTGTCTGTTTTTACCGAGATTCAGGGAAGAATAGATGAAAAAAAGGCCGTATTCAAAGAGACATATACAACTAAGATTAAGGAAGATATCGGAGCAGGTTTATATAACAACCTTCGAAAGGCCTTAAAGTCCGACGAAGAGTTGAAAGCCAGATATGACGAAGTATATAATGGGTTAACCGAAGACACTGAAGACACAGAATAAAGTTCAGAGGCCTGTTTCGGTTACCAAAACGAAATAAAAGGGTTTGAGTTTCAAACCCTTTTTTATTTGTCCAAAAGCTTGTTAATTTGATCCCAAAAAGAAATACTGATGTTCACCGAATACGAAGTTGATTCTCTGATGGAGATTCCTGATATACAGGAAGCTACAATTGAATTGAAAAAAGATTTCTGCAAGAACGAGGCTCCATACCTCGAAATAAGCGATAACGACTTCTTTTCACTTATTATCATGGCACCTACTCTCGGGGTCGCCCTGGCAAACGATAGTATCAGTATTTTTGAAGAGCGAGCCCTAAACAAGAAAGCCCGAAAGCTCTCAAAGGGTGGATATTTCATGAAGAAGGATCCTGTTGTATTCGCTATGAAATTCTTAATTAAGAACTTCGACAAGTGGAAAGGTAAGTTTTACGGCGTCCTTAGACTTTCAATTGAATCTTCATTCAATTACGAAGGAATCCAAAAAGAGACATTTAAAGAGGAGAAGGAAGTTACCTACGCAGAGTATAAAATGGAGGTGCTTCGTCAACCTTATATCCTAATCCGATTTATTGCCAGTTTTTTCCTAGAGAACGATGAAGAGATTATAAGCGATAATAGAGCCATAGGGAAAAAAGAGTACGCGGTCATGTTAGATATTGGCGAGGCACTTGGGCTGAGTGAAATTCCAGTGTTTCATATGTTCTGCAAGACCTTTGACGTAAAAAGCTAATCTTGCCTATTTACAATAGTCCTACTCGGGTTTCGTTCTAGGGGGGAAATGAAATCCGGAAATAGCCGCTTATTACCGTTTATTTGTTCCATTTCTATTTGGATTTATTCCTGTGGCGATGAAAGTGTCAATCCGCTCAACGAAAACTCGTCTTCCTTGGACTCGCTTATTGCGCAACTCGTGGAGGAAAGAGAAATTGACGAACTACTGGAAGGCCCGAATGGCATTCTCTATTATCAAATTCAAAATAACAATTCTGGAGACCCGGTTGAGGGTAAAGTGGCAAATTTTTATTACCAGTTCGAACAACTAGGTGGGCCGGTAATTGATACATATGATGAAAGTGATGGACTTCCTATATCGGCAAGGCAGGGAGTAAATGCCATTTTCCCAATAGGAATTGATTTTGGGCTGGGCCAAATGAGGGAAGGGGAGATCTACGGTTTTATTCTCCCTCCGCAAATGGCTTCCTGGGGGCTACTGCTAAATGAGTTTTCGGATTCCAGTCTTTTCGTGGCTGAATTACGAGTGGAAACGGTTGAAGAACCTTCTGCGGTTTATGGGAATGAGCAATCGGAAATAAATGATTTTATTGGCATCAATCAGCTAAATGATACCATCATAGCTCCTGTCGAGCCCACGGAGCGGCTCAATTCCGGGGTAATTTTTAAAAGGTTAACAACGGATACTACCGTAGTTCAACCGAGTCCATCCGATGGTGATAGTGTAATCATCGATTATTCGATTTTTCTTCTAAGTGGACCGTCCCTGGAGGATTCCACAGCCTTGGGTGGAGCCCAGGACTTTGCATTTGCGATTGGAACGGATGACATACTTGCAGGATTACAGCAAGGAGTTAGACGAATGCGGTTAGGTGAAAGAGCCTTAATTATTATTCCATCCTCCGAAGCTTACCAGGAAAGCGTGCAGGTTATACCGGATGGTTTCACCCGATTTGGAGATCCTCAACCCGATCAGATAAGACTAAGCGGAAGATACGATGACTTCTACAGAGAAGCGATAAACCAGGCTATAATACCGGAGTATGCAGAGGAAGTACCACCATACACCACGTTGATGTTTACCGTGAGGTTAATGGAGATACAATAATGTTTCATACTTTTGTACAGTCACGAACAGGTTGATTGTTAAACAGTTATATCGTTATGCAATCTTGACCCTGATTATATTTGGGAGTCAACAGGGGTTGTACGCTCAAAAAGTATCCCCAGAGATCTATCGACAGTACGGAATCTACCGGAATCCAGTTAGACTGATTTTAAATGAAATTGCATGGACCTTCACAACTGGATATGCAAGAACCAATTACACCCATGAACTAAACGGGTTCTATTTTTACCAGGATCCAACGCAGCAATTCATTGTTTTTGACAATGGGGAACCTTTACCCCAGGTGATTCAAGGTTATTCAGGATGGTTTAATGCTCCGGCACCTTCCGAAGAGGTGATATTAAGGCAATTCAACATTCCGTACACGCTTCAAGGTCCGCCATACAATCCGGTGAACAATCCACTACTTTCTCCGCCCTTTGTACTGCCGGATTCCGCGAATCTTGCATTTGAAGGTTTTGGAAATGGCATCCCGATCAATCTGGCCGCTCACTATGATTATAGGAATTTCCGAATCGGTGCAGGTTGGACCTACGAAAGGCAAGCGATAAGGGAGTTAAGGCCTCTAAGCTTCTCTGACAGGGTTCGTAGCTACACCCCAAATTTTAGATCCACTAACTTCAATAAGTTCTATGGTATGCTTGGGTATAAGTTTTACCAGTATTGGAATTTCAATTTTGTGGGAGAATTGTTGATTGGAACGATGAGATATGGCTCCGCATTTGATAGAAATGCAGTGAATAGCGGGGCTTTCTTCAACCTCGGAGTAAATATTGAAAATGAATGGTCGGAATACTTCCGAATTGTTGTCCGCCCTTCCTATGATTTTAAAAGCTACACCGTTCAAATGCCAGGGGGGGGAGCAGTAAATCATAGGCAAAATGCAGTGATGATGACTGTTGGAGTTAGTATTAACATACCAGAGATACCAAGGACACCCATAAAAAGTGATCACGCTCAACTAAAGCATGTAATCACAGACCCGGAAACCGGGAGATTAATGGAGGTTCGTGGACAACCATTTTGGAAAAGACAGAATCCAAAAGTCGGGGAAAACCATCGAAAATTATTCAGGTACAAACTCAAAAACCGGAACAAGTTGAATCCTTATTAATCGCTCGGTTAAGACGGAAAAAATCAATAACTTGCGGCAGTTTTTAAACCAATCAAATTATCTTCTTTTTAGATGGCAGAGGGCGATAACGAGAACCCATTTTCAGGGCAGAATATTATTGCAATTAACATAGAGGATGAAATGAAAGGCGCATACATCGATTACTCGATGAGTGTCATAATTTCAAGGGCTTTACCAGATGTCAGGGACGGACTCAAACCCGTTCACAGGAGAATCCTGTATGGCATGGATGAACTGGGGGTTAATTACAATAGACCGTATAAAAAATGTGCTAGAATTGTCGGGGATGTTCTCGGTAAGTATCACCCTCATGGGGATACCGCGGTTTACGATACCATGGTTCGGATGGCTCAAGATTGGTCATTGCGATACCCATTAGTGGACGGCCAGGGTAACTTCGGATCTATTGATGGCGACAGTCCGGCTGCCATGCGTTACACGGAGGCGCGGTTGAAAAGGATATCAGAAGAGCTTCTTTCCGATATCAATAAGAATACGGTCGACTTTGTCCCGAATTATGACGATTCAGCCAATGAACCTTCGGTACTTCCCTCGAAAATCCCTAATCTACTGCTGAATGGGGCTTCCGGCATAGCCGTGGGAATGGCCACCAATATGGCACCCCACAACTTAACGGAAGTTGTAGATGGCATCATTGCGTACATAGATAACAGGGAAATCACCATCGATGAGTTGATGCAGCACATCACTGCACCTGACTTTCCAACAGGAGGTATAATATACGGATATCAGGGTGTGCGATCGGCTTTTGAAACGGGTAGAGGAAGAATCGTTCTTCGAGCGAAGGCAGATATTGAGGAAACCAAAACCGGACGGGAACAAATAATCATCACAGAGATTCCGTATCAGGTGAATAAAGCCTCAATGATCGAGAAGACTGCGGCGCTGATCAATGAAAAGAAAATTGAAGGAATTTCGGACATACGAGACGAGTCGGATAGACACGGTTTAAGGATTGTGTATGAATTGAAGAAAGACTCGATTCCTAACATTGTCTTAAATACACTATACAAATACACCCAGCTTCAGTCGTCCTTCAGCGTCAATAATGTTGCCCTGGTTAGTGGTCGTCCCAAGACCCTAAACCTAAAGGAACTGATTCATCATTATGTTGAACATCGACATGAGGTGGTGATCCGACGTACACAATACGAGCTGGAGGAAGCAGAGAAGAGAGCTCACATCCTGGAAGGTTACCTGATCGCGTTGGATAACCTGGACGAAGTGATTGAACTCATAAGGAACAGTCGAGATCCGGAGGAAGCCAAAACTTCTCTCATGGAGAAATTCGAACTTTCCGAAATTCAGGCGAAAGCAATTCTCGAAATGAGGTTGCAACGACTCACTGGCCTGGAGCGCGATAAAATCGTAAAGGAATACGAGGAAGTAAAAGAGCTCATTGAGAAGCTGAAAAGAATCCTCGGAGATGAGGAAGAAAGAATGAACATCATCAAAACCGAGCTTCTGGAGATGAAAGACAGGTACGGTGATGAGCGAAACACTTCCATAGAACACGCTGCGGATGACTTTACTGCTGAGGATATGATTCCTGATGAGGATATGGTCATCACCATCTCTAACGATGGTTATATTAAAAGAACCCCCCTTGTAGAGTACCGGACACAAGGTCGGGGAGGAGTAGGTTCACGTGCTGTGAAAACTAAGGACGATGACTATACAGAACATTTATTCATCGCCTCAGCCCACAACTATTTACTCATTTTCACTGAGTTTGGTAAAGTCTTCTGGAAGAAAGTGTGGGAGATTCCTGAAGGTTCCAAGACTTCCAAGGGGCGAGCCATTCAGAACCTGATTAATATTGATTCTGATGACGAAATTCGATCGGTAATTAACGTCAAAACACTTTCCGATCCAGATTACATCAATAATCATTTTCTCGTTATGTGTACCCGTAACGGTACCATCAAGAAAACGAGTCTGGAAGCGTATAGCAGACCTAGGCAAAACGGTATAAATGCGATTAATATCAATGACGGGGATAAGTTGCTGGATGTTCGAATGACTGACGGTGACAATTACGTGATTATCGCCAACGATGCTGGGAGAGCAATCAACTTTCACGAATCCGATGTTAGACCTATGGGAAGGACAGCAACTGGAGTTCGGGGCATTTGGCTTGGTGGAAGTGAGTATGTTGTTGGTATGGTTTGTGTAAAGAAAGACGAAGGCCACACATTATTGGTTGTTTCTGAAAAAGGTTATGGCAAAAGGTCTGATATCGAGGACTATCGAATTACGAAAAGAGGTGGAAAAGGAGTAAAAACGCTGAATATTACAGACAAAACCGGCAAATTAGTGGCAATTAAGGCGGTTACGGATAATGATGAGCTGATGATTATCAATAAATCCGGTATTGCTATTCGTCTGGGTATGAAGGATCTTCGAATTATGGGAAGGGCAACACAGGGCGTAAAACTGATTCGACTCAACGACTCGGACGAAATATCAGCTGTTGAAAAAATTGAATACGTAGAACCTGAAGAAGAAATAGAAAATCAGGAAAACGGAGAAGAATAGTTAACTTATCAAACAGAATAAAGTATTTTAAAACCGAAACATTTAGACATGAGAAGATTTGCAATAATTATCGCTGCTATTTGCGTGGCGTTTTCGGTATCTGCTCAAAAGAAACCAAAGCTGGGTAAGGTTGAAAGTATGCTCCTAAATGGAGATATCGCAGGTGCTCGTGAAATGGTTGAGCAGGCGACCGAGTACGAGAAAACCATGGATAACCCAAAAACCTACTACCTAAAGGCATTGATCTATGTGGCATTGGATACGGCAACCGCAACACGAGGTACCGTGGACAATGCATTGGAGACCGCGGTTGCAGCCTTCCAAAAATCTGAAGAACTCAATGAGGGAGGTAAGGAATTATACCTCCTTGAAAATGGGTTTCCTGCCCTCTATAGCTCTCACAAGGAAAACTATTGGGGTTACTACTTTAATATCGCCGCAACGGCTTACGGTGAAGAGGACTATGCAACGGCTACTGAGTACTTCGAGTACTCTCAATTGATTGTTCCAGGGGACACTAACGGTTACATCAACGCCGGACTTGCAGCTCAGAATGCTCAGAATCTTGATGCGGCAAAAAGGAATTATTACAAGGCAATTGAATTAGGGGTTAAAGAAAAGAGTATCTGGAATCTTCTAATTTACCTAGTAGGTCAGGATAAAGACTTTGATGAGGCAGTTAGGCTTATTAGAGAAGCGAAGAAAATACATCCTAATGAATCAGAGTTTGCTCGTTCAGAGATCAGCTACCTTATTCAGGCTGAAAAGATCGAAGAGGCTGAGGGAAATCTAATAGCCCAAATTGAAGCTGAACCCGATGACCCAAACCTGTACTTTACATTAGGTATTCTTAATGAGGAGCTATCTGGCAAAGCAGAGGATGAAGAGGTGAAGACTCAGAGAAAGGTTTCTGCTTTGGAGGCCTATCGAAAAGCTGTGGAAATCGATCCTACACACTACAATTCACAGTATAATATTGGTGTAATGCTCATTAGCCAGGCAAACGCTGTAATTAAGGAAAGGAATGCACTAGGAGTATCAAGAGCGGACCTAAAGAAAGCGGATGAACTTGCTCCTTTAATTGAAGAGCGATTGAAAGTTGCCCTTCCACAGTGGGAAACTATTGTTGAATTGAATTCAACTGAAGTTCAGGCACTTGAAACCCTTTCTTATCTTTATACCCAGCTGAAAATGATGGATAAAGCGGAGGAGGTGATGGACAAGATAGATGCGCTGAAGAACTAAAGGCGATAAAAACCCAAGACAACTAGGAAGAAGCCATTTCATTGTGAGTGAAATGGCTTTTTTTTTATGTTTTATCTAAAAAAATTCCAATTCGCTCAACAATTTATAGTTTCTGAAAGTATATATATACATATTTGCTTAGGTAAAAAAGACTACAATGATCACCGTATCGGCCAACTCAATCGATGACTTGAATGTGATAATTAGGAAGCTTCGTCATTCCTATTCGCCGACATCAAACGTACACTTAAATCAAGGCTCATTGCTTTACGAGGTGAGTCTTGAATCAAAAAAGATCAATCCCATAGTCAAAAACCTGGTTGAAAAATTAGTTGATTTCTGTTCGGAACTAAACCAGAAATCCGAAGTAGATATGGAGCAGTTTGAAGCGATCTTAAAAACTGCTGAAAAACGAATCGTTTTTGCCAAGCAACTTCTTAAAATTTATGAGGATATGGATAAACCCTCAAAAATGATGGTTGTAAGCTATGTCTCTGATCAACTAGACCAACAGTCAGATGTTGGTGAGGAAGCGGAAATCAACAACTAGTACTTCATCTTTATAAAGTGAAACCAGTATCCCTTCAGAGGTGTTATTGGGAAAATATCTTTTAAATGTCTCTAGAAGGAAAAACTGCACTAATCACCGGAGCAAGCAAAGGCATAGGTCTGGGTATTGCTCATGCAATGGTTAAGGAGGGTATGAACGTGACCATTACGGGTCGAACGCAATCAGATCTGAAAAATGCAGCTAGTCAATTATCAGCGGGAAAACAGATTTTATCCGTACCCAGTGATGTTCGACAATTGGACCAAATGGAAGAGCTAGTTAGCCAAACGCTGGAAAAATTTGGATCCATCGATGTGGTGATTGCCAATGCCGGAATTGGGCACTTTGCGAGTATCGAGGACCTTAGTCCGGAACAATGGCAGGAGACAATCGATATTAATTTAACTGGTGCCTTCAATACACTGAAGGCCGGACTATCCGCAATTAAAGAGTCGAAGGGATACTTCATTACTATTTCCAGTCTCGCCGGAACCAACTTCTTTGCGGGGGGGTCTGCTTATAATGCTAGCAAATTTGGATTGACGGGATTTACACAAGCTGTCATGCTTGATTTGAGGAAATACGGTATAAAAACGACTACCATTATGCCGGGTTCTGTCTCGACGTATTTCAATAATCATACTCCATCAGATTCCGATAACTGGAAAATTCAAATAGAGGACCTGGGACAGATGGTGATTGACCTTTTGAAAATTCACCCAAGAACCCTACCAAGTAAAGTTGAGGTAAGACCTACCTCCCCACCTTCAAAATAAGTCTTTTCGTTCATCGGTGATTTTGTTTTATATTCCGATTCAAACCGGAATATATGCAGATCATCGAAAAACCTAATGAATATGATATTGTCATTGTCGGCTCTGGAGCTGGCGGAGGAATGGCAACAAAAATCCTTGCCGATGCTGGACTGAAAGTTGCGGTAGTCGAGGCTGGACCTTATTTCGACCCACGGGATCCGGATCAGATGACACAATTAAAGTGGCCCTGGGAATCTCCTCGAAGAGGAGCAGGAAATGTAAGGGCATTTGGTGACTTTGACACCGCTTATGGTGGTTGGGAAATAGAAGGGGAGCCATACACTCGCAAAGCCAACACCGAGTTTGATTGGTTCAGAAGTAGAATGCTAGGGGGTCGTACTAACCATTGGGGCCGAATTTCACTACGCTTTGGGCCAAAAGACTTTAAGAGGGGTGGCATTGACGGTTTAGGGGAAAGCTGGCCAATCGGCTATGAAGATGTAAGACCATACTATGACAAAGTTGATAAGTTGATCGGTGTATTCGGTACTCGTGAAGGAATTGAAAATGAACCAGATGGTTTCTTTCTTCCTCCTCCGAAACCAAGACTACATGAACTGTACTACATAAAGGGAACTAAGAATGCGGGTATTCCTGCAATCCCTTCAAGATTGTCTATCCTGACAAAAAGAATCAATGATGACCGGGGTGTGTGCTTCTATTGCAGACAGTGTAGCAGGGCATGCCAGGTCTATGCAGATTTTTCTGCCGGTTCATGTTTAATATTTCCAGCGCAGAAATCGGGTGGCCAAGTTGACCTTTACAACAACAGTATGGTCAGGGAGGTAACCACTGACTCAAGTGGAAAGGCTACTGGTGTCTCGTACGTCAGTAAGGACGATAGGATGGAATACAAAATAAAAGGGAAAGTGGTTGTACTTGCCGCTTCAGCGTGTTCTTCTGCAAGAATACTTTTGAACTCAAAAAGTTCTAATCATCCCAATGGATTAGGTAACAGTTCCGATCTGGTAGGAAAGTATCTACATGACTCAACAGGGACTAGCAGAGCTGCCTTCGTTCCCGATTTGATGGATCGAGACATCTACAATGAAGACGGTGTCGGTGGAATGCACGTATACACACCCTGGTGGCTAGATAATAAAAACCTTGACTTTCCAAGAGGATATCACCTGGAACAGTGGGGAGGTTTAGGGATGCCGTCTTACGGAATTGGGTTCAATGTAAATGACTTTAATCAATTCTTTGGACTGAAAGTGGGGGGATATGGAAACCAGTTAAGAAAGGACCTTAGGAAGTATTACGGCGCTATGATCGGTATTTCGGGACGTGGAGAGAGTGTCCCAATGCGCGATAATTATTGCGAAATTGATCCGGATGTGGTGGATGAGTGGGGCATCCCCGTTCTTCGTTTTCATTATAAGTGGACGGATTACGAAAGACAACAGAGTAAGCACATGCATGAAACATTCGAAGAGATTTTTGATGGAATGGGTGCAAAACCCTTGGGTGAGAAGCCTGGAAAAGATCAGGATTATGGTTTATTGGCTCCCGGACGAATCATACATGAAGTAGGCACTACCCGCATGGGAAAAGATGCCAAAGAATCCGTGACCAATGAGTTTCAACAACTTCACGATGTCAAAAATGTCTTCGTTTGTGATGGAGGCCCTTTTGTTTCTCAGGCCGATAAAAACCCTACCTGGACAATTCTGGCATTATCATGGAGAACTTCAGAGTATATTATTGACCAACTAAAACAACAAAACATTTAATAACATGGATCGAAGAGAATCAATAAAATCTATTCTGCTGGGTTCCATGGCTACTGGAACATTCATAGCATGTGACCCTGCGGCTCCAGAAGCGGACAATCTGAAAGTGACTGATGACTTATCACCGGGCAAATATGGAAGGACAGAGAAAGAAAAACTACGAGATAAGCAAATCATCAATTCTAGCTTCTTAACGGAATCTGAAATTGACACCTTAGCTACTCTTTGCGATCTAATATTACCTGAAGGTGATGGTTACTCATCCGCTTCGTCGGCAGGAGTGCCAGAGTTCTTGGAGTTTATAGTCAAAGACATGCCTAATCATCAGTTACCCATTCGTGGTGGCCTGATGTGGTTGGATAATTTTGCTAATGAAAGCTACCAAAGTCGATTTATAAGCTTATCCATGGATCAGCAAAAAGCACTTCTTGATCAAATTGCTTTTCCTGAAGAAGCCGATCCCTCGTTAAGTCAGGGAGTGAAGTTCTTCTCTCTAGTCAGGAATCTTACATTAACTGGATTTTACACCAGTGAAATAGGAGTTAAAGAGTTGGGTTACGCCGGCAATATGCCAAACGTATGGGACGGAGTTCCACAGGAAGTCCTGGATCGGCACGGTATGTCAAATCCATCCTGGATATCTAAGTGTGTTGACCAGGAAAAGAGAATGGACCTGGCTCAATGGGATGACGACGGGAACCTGATCTCTTAAGAAAAAGACGGAAATACTCTTCATAAGCGAAAATCTGCTGCGCTAGGCGAAGATGAAGACAGATGATGAATTACAACCAATATGGTTGTCTTTACCGGTAAAAACAAATGGAACAGGTCGACCGACCGGCCTGTGATTGGGGAACACTTAATGCCTTGATCGAAAAGCTCTCGAACTACCATAATACACCCAGCCAACCCTGCCAATCGATTACGTAATTAGAACATGCTGTCAGAGGATTGACAACGGTAGAAAATAAATTAACTTTCTTTTAGGGGTATACGACAATTTTTTTGCCTTCTCCCGTAAGGGAGAATTTTTGTTTGAATGGGACTGGAAAGAAGTTGCTTTCAAAGAGAAGAAAATCATTTTTCCAGGAGTTTACTCCAAATATTGTTTGGAATACTAATGAATTCAACTCTTTGATTGAAATTTCGTAGTATCTAAGATTGTTTAATAATTTTGCCAATTCGAGAACCGACTGGATGAGCATACTAAGGGAGCGAACAAGTAAATACACTGAACCTCAACGTGTGAAGGCACTGGGGTACTATTCATATTTCCGTGAAATGGAATCTCAGCAGGATACTGAGGTTTACTACAAAGGGCGAAAGATCCTGATGTTTGGATCGAACAGCTACCTTGGACTCACAAGCGATGAGCGAATAAAGGAAGCTTGTAAACGTGCAATTGAAAAGTATGGATCTGGAAGTGGTGGTAGCAGGTTTCTAAATGGAACGCTAGATATCCATGTGGAGCTGGAAGAAAGATTGGCTAAGTTTCTAAACAAAGAAGCTGTTTTAGCCTATAGCACAGGATTTCAGGTTAATCTTGGGGTAATTCCATGTCTGACTGGAGCTGGAGATTACATCATTCTGGACAGAAACGATCATGCATCAATAATTGAAGGAAGCCGTTTATCTCAGGCGAAAACATTGTACTTCAAGCATAATGACATGAAATCCCTTGAACATAAGCTCTCACATTGTGAAAGAGACGCGTTCAAGTTGATTGTTGTTGATGGTGTGTTTAGCATGGAAGGTAACATTGCCAAACTCCCTGAAATTGTTGATCTGGCGAAGAAATACAATGCCACAGTTATGTCTGACTGCGCACACGCTGTCGGAGTACTAGGTCCACAAGGTAGAGGTACACCTGCACATTTTGGTATAGAAGATGATATCGACCTTATAGGAGGAACATTTAGTAAATCATTTGCCTCATTAGGCGGATTTATAGCTAGTGACGCAGACACGATTAATTACCTTAAGCATCATTCGAGGTCATTTATTTTCTCGGCTAGTATGACTCCTGCCTCTGCAGCTGCCGTAATCGCTACACTGGATATACTTGAAAATGATCATACAGTACTTGATAATCTATGGGAGATTACCAGGTACACGAAAGATGCCTTCGATTCGGTAGGTTTTGATACAGGAGTTTCTGAAACACCAATTATCCCGGTATACATTAGAGACTATGAGAAGACATTTAAGTTCTCAACACGTTTAATGGAGGAGGGAGTCTTCGTCAATACAGTGGTTCCACCGGCGGTAGCACCGCAAGATACGCTTATAAGGTTTTCAGTTATGGCCACTCACACCAAGGAGCAAGTGGATATAGCGGTTGATAAAATGATCAAAATTGCGGGAGAACTTGGAATCCCAACCCGAGAAAAAGTTGCCTGATTAAATGGCGATAGAAGTTCGCGAAATGACTTCAACGAATGAAATCAAAGCATTCGTTAAGTATCCCTTTAAGCTTTATCGAAAAGACCCCCATTGGGTTCCACCCCTTATCCAGGACGAGCTAACCGTCTTTAATCCCGATAAGAATCCGGCTCTCAAACATGCCAAAATAAGATATTGGATGGCCTTTAAGGATGGAGTGGCAGTCGGACGTATCGCTGGAATGATTCTGGATGAAGAAAAGGAAAATGATCGGTTGGCCAGGTTTGGCTGGATAGATTTTGAAGACGATAATGAAGTCTCGAAAGCGCTCATAAAGGAGGTAGAAACATGGGCCGTTCATGAAGGCCTTAAAGGATTACACGGTCCGTTGGGTTTCACGGATATGGATTTCGAAGGAATGCTAGTTGAGGGTTTCGAATCGCGGGCTACAATTGCTACTATATATAATCACTCGTACTACCCAGCGCATCTGGAAAATCTTAACTACATCAAATCGACGGATTGGGTAGAGTTAAGATCCGATGTTCCCAAGCTATCAAAAAGATTAATTAGAAAAGCGGAGATTATAGAATCTAGGTTTGGCCTTAAGACTCTTAATCTTAAAAGTAAAAAGGAGGCGCAAAAGTATGGAGATCAGATCTTCGAAGTGCTTAATAAAGCTTACGCTGGATTATACGGATTTCATCAGCTAACGCAAGAACAAATTCAATTCTACATTGATCAGTACCTTGGTTTCGTTGTTACAGACCTATTGAGCCTGGTGGTCAATGCTGAGGGTAGAGTAGTTGGTTTTGCCATAACCATGCCTTCTTTTTCCAAGGCGTTTCAAAAAGCTCGAGGAAAACTATTTCCCGGAGCTATTCATATTCTTAAGGCCCTTTGGAAAAACGACACGGCCGATATGTATCTAATTGGTGTTCTTCCTGAATACCAACGATTGGGAGCAACTACGCTGATCTTTAGGGATTTAATAAAAGCGTATAACAAAAGGGGAATTAAACACGCGGTCACAAATCCTATGTTGGAGGACAATCAGGGTGTGCTTGCCCAATTCAATGAGTATCAGGAAAATGCTGAAATTTACAAACGCAGAAGATGTTTCATAAAAAAATTTGATTGATGAGGATTTTCCACGACAGAAATTACTGGGCAATAATTCTTGGTGCTTCAAGTGGGATGGGTCTCGCGACAGCAAAGAAACTGGCAAAAGCCGGCATGAACCTCGCATTGATCCACAGAGATAGAAGGTCTGTCCTGGAAAAAGTCAACGAGGAGTTTGATGCCATAAAACAACTTGGAATAGAGGTATTAATCTACAATGAGGATGCGCTGAATGAAGAGAAGAGGGGAGTAATTATTGATGAGTTGGTTGGAAATGTAGGAACGAAGAGCGTTCGATTGCTGCTTCATTCAATCTCAAAAGGCAACCTAAAGCCTATTGCTCAATCGAACATTATCGAAAGACCAGAAGCTCAGTCAGAACTAGAAAATAAGTTCCAGAGTGCGCAAAGTGCGATGGATGAAATACAATATCCAAACGCAAAACTTGGTGAGTTAGATTTTACCCTGACAGCTCAGGCAATGGCTACCAGTCTCGTATCATGGGTAAATGATCTTCACGAAAAGGAAATGTTTCAGGAGAGCGCCAGAGTTATTGGCTTGACCAGTGAAGGAGATAAGAGAATATGGAAGGGATACGCCGCCGTTGGAGCGGCAAAAGCCACGTTAGAAGTAATAGCTAAGCATTTGGCAGTGGAGATGGCATCCACAGGATTGACTGCCAATATTATTCAAGCCGGGATTACGAAAACCCCATCATTGCAGTTGATACCTGGAAGTGACCAGATGATGGCATCAGCGAAATATCGTAACCCTAAGGGCCGTCTAACCACTCCGGAGGATGTAGCCAATGTGGTTTACCTGATGGTTCAGGATGAGGCGAACTGGATAAATGGGGCTCGTATCATTGTTGATGGAGGTGAGCATTTGGTATGATGCAAGATTTGATTCAATCGCTTCCTTACAAATCACCATTTCTTTTCGTTGATGAAATTTTGTCTATAAACGAAGACGAGGTTTCAGGTTCTTACAGAATGAAACCGGATGAATTCTTCTACGAAGGTCATTTTCCGGGAAATCCGGTTACACCGGGGGTAATACTCACAGAGGTAGCTGCCCAGATTGGATTGGTTTGTCTGGGTTTGTTCTTAATAAGAAAGGAAACTGGAGCTTTTGTCCCTTTGTTTTCCAGCTCAAACGTCGATTTCTATAAACCCGTTTTTCCTGGAGAAAAGGTCATTGTGCATTCTAAAAAACAATACTTTCGCTTTAGCAAACTGAAGTGTGATGTGGAGATGCAAAATGAAAAAGGCGAGTTGATTTTGAAAGGCCAACTGTCTGGAATGATCACGGCACAAGAAGACTAATGACAAAGAAAAGGGTAGTTATAACAGGAATGGGTGTTGCCGCGCCAAATGGCGTGGGCGTTGAATCGTTCAACGAAGCGCTCAAAGAGGGTAGATCAGGAATCAAATATCGAGCTGATTTAAAAGAACTCAATTTCAGGTCTCATATTGGTGGACAACCTCCCATTACCGAAGAATTAATCAAAGAGAAATTACCTGCTTTTATCGCATCAAAAGTTACTAACGATGCGGTAAAATATGCCTGTCTTTCAGGTTTGGAGGCCTGGCAGGATGCCGGCTTAGAAGTTGAAACCGGAGTTCGTCATACAGATACCGGGGTGGTTTTTGGTTCTGGTGCCTTAGGTCTTGACAAGTACATTATGGGGCGACTGGCTCCAATAGATGCTGGTGAAAACAAGAAACTAGGTACCGTTGCAATTCCAGAGAGTATGAGCAGCGGTGCCGCCGCTTTTTTGAATAGCATATTAGGTTTTGGAAATCGAACCATGTCAAATTCCTCTGCTTGCATAACAGGTAGTGAGTCCGTTTCGATGGGCTTCGAAATGATTCAGGACGGTCGAGCAAAACGGATGCTATGCGGTAGTACAGAGGGAGATGGTAGATACATTTGGGGAGGTTTCGATGCTATGCGCATTCTATGTAGTGTTTCCAATGATAATCCCGAGGAAGCCTCCCGACCAATGAATGAGCGTCCAATGGGTTTCGCTCCTGCTGGTGGATCTGGAGCGATGGTTCTTGAGGATTTGGATGAAGCTCTTGCCAGAGGAGCTAAAATTTATGCGGAAATATTAGGTGCGCATTTCAATTCAGGAGCACAAACAGATGGTGGTTCGATGACGGCTCCGAATTCAACAGCGGTTCAGGAATGCATCAGGAATTGCGTATCTGATGCTGGAATCGAAGCTAATGAAATTGATCTCATATCAGGTCATTTGACATCGACCAAAGGGGATGTAATCGAAGTGAAAAACTGGAGTGAAGCACTCGGAAGAAAAGGTGATACTTTTCCTTATATCAATACCCCAAAATCGATGATCGGTCATTGCATCGCCGGTGCAGGATCGGTTGAACTAGTGGCGTGCTTACTACAACTGCATCATGGTTATATCCATCCAAATATCAATTTGGGTAATATCCATCCGGACATTGCTGAAATTGTACCAAAAGAGAAAATTCCTACTAAAAGACTGAATAAGGACATTAATACGGTTATCAAGGCCAATTTCGGATTTGGTGATTTAAATTGCGTTATTCTTTTAAGAAAGTGGAAATAATATGTCAAGGGAAGACCTGCTCAACAAAATAAAAAACATCATTCAACCTTATGTAGGTGATGAAGAAGCTTTTAAAAGCATCAGTGAACAATCGGATCTCATTAATGATTTAAAGATCAACTCCGCTCATGTTGTCGATATTGTACTGGATATTGAAACGGAGTTTGACATCATGATTGACGATGATGCAATTAACGAGATGACAACCGTTGCCTCCGCCCTTGACCTTGTCGAATCCAAAATTGAAAGTTGATTGCTGTTGGTAACGACATTGTAGACCTGACAAAGGTCAATAACAATCCTCAATACATATCGAGACTGCTCAATTACGCCTTCAATCAGGAGGAGGCGAACTTAGTTACTACAGATCTGACTAAAACATGGACCTACTGGTCTGCGAAAGAGTCCGCATACAAGAGTTCTGTGAAAAGGGGAAATCGACAACGATTTAGACCTAAGGACTTTCTTGTGAGCGACACAGGTCAGAATATTTTGAGAGTGATTACTCCGGAATATGGTCATTTTGAACTAAGTTCTCAGATAACTGAGAAGTATGTGTATACAGTAAGTCAGTATTTCAATTCTTCCATCCAAAGTCGGATCTTCAAAACGCATTTTAGCCAACAATCAGATATTTCATTGAAATTGAAGGATAAGCTTATAACTGAGATTTGCAATTTGGCGGGTGAGTCGAAAGGGGAAACAAGGATAGAGAAGGATGAATTCCTAATTCCACATGTAATGGTGGGAAATCAGAAGCTTGATTATGATATCAGTTTATCTCATGACGGTAATTTCATGGCTTTCGCCTACTCCCTATGAGCCGTAAAATTGTAATTACCGGCGCCAATGGATTCATTGGTTCAAATCTGGTGAAGTTAGCGCTGGAAAAGGGTTATGACGTTTATCCAATTGTTCGGGAAGGAAGTAGTCCAAGGCTTTTATCGGAGCTTGAAACAGAGATCTATCGAACAGATTTTCTAAGTTATCAGAGACTGAACAGGAGTTTCAAACAAATTGGAAATGATGTCGATTTATTCATTCATTGTGCTGGAGTTACTGAGGCAAGAAATACGGATGAGTTTCAGCGAGGCAATGTACAGGTCACCGAAAATCTCCTTAAAACAATTAAGGTAAGTGGCATAGGTATAAAAAAATTCGTTTTATTATCTAGTTTGGCAGCAAGAGGTCCTGGTTTGGAGAAGGAAGAAACTGGGGATGATCCGATCTCCGACTATGGAAGTAGTAAGCTTCAAGCCGAAAGTATACTTCGTGATCACGATTTGCCTAGTCTAATAGTGAGACCGACCGCAGTATATGGACCAGGTGATCTTGCTTTCCTGGAATTGGTGAAGCTGTTGAAATTGCGTTTATCGATAATGTTAGGAAATCCGGAATCGAAGCTAACCTTCATTCATGTGGAGGATTTGTGCGAGTTGATTATGCAGTCAAACTTATTCAGTGACCCCAGAATATACGCTTACGACGGTAAAACCTACACACAGAGGCAGACACTCAAAGCATTTAAAGAGGCCATGGATATCAGAAGTTCTCTGACGGTTAAAGTGCCTTCAAAGTTTTTCCTTGACCTTACGCGGTTACTGAACGGTGCAAGTCTGGCCTTGACGGGAAGAACCTGGAAATACACTCCTGAAAAAGCTAAGGAATTGATTGCCGAAGACTGGTCCATTGGTCAAAACAATGAACTCCTGAAAATAGAACCAAAACACTCGCTGAATAGCGGTGTATCACAAACAGTAGAGTGGTACAAAGAAAAGGGTTGGATTTAGACGGATTCTGCCTCAAATTCTTTGATTACTCCATAATCCAGCTTTATTACTCGATCAGCTACATCGAAGTACGTTTCATCATGGGTGATGGCAATGACCGTTTTTCCCTGAGACTTTAACATGGGAAGAATCTCCCGATAAAACTTCCTTTTGAAGAATGGATCCTGATTTGCTGCCCATTCGTCGAATAGGTAAATTTCATTGTCCTCAAGGAGCGCTCGAAGCATAGATAGCCTTCCTCGCTGGCCAAACGATAAGTTGGTCTGAGAAAGCCTTTTTTCCTCCACACTCACTTTATCCGAGATATTCAGCTCCTCAATTAGTGATGGGGCATGGAGGTCAATACGATTTTCTTCAATGTAATTTAAGTCGGGAAAAACGTGAGAATCAGCGAATAAGGCAGTGAATTTATTACGATACGACTGGAGATTGTGTTCATCTATTTCTTTCTTTCCATAGAATACCTTCCCCTCCGTTGGTGTGTAAAGACCAGTAATGAGTTTTGCCAACGAAGTCTTCCCTGAGCCATTTCCACCGATAATGAATAGTAGTTCATTTGGAGCAATGGAGAGATTAATGGGGCCTATGGTAAATGTTTTCTTGTTATGATCGAAATATTGGTAAACAACACCATCAAGACTTACCAACGCAATTTCTTTTTCCGGTGCAATTGGTTCAGTTCCTTCAGGTCCATCATCCTGCATTTGCAACCCAAGTGAATCAATCTGTTCCAATGACGCTTCCACCTTTTTAAGGTTCCGGAAAAAGGCAACAATCAATATGAGTGATGGGAGTACAAATAGCAATAACATCAGGTACTCGACGAATAGTGATGTACTTAGGAAATCTGAATTGGAAAGGTAAACCAGTAAACCTCCCACCAACACAATAAACACAATTTCACCAATTTTTGTAATCAACGTATTCAGGACATTGATAGAGATTTGGTGTGTGCTTTGCTGAAGACTTGCCGGACCCAAAACATCCTTAACATAAGACAGTTGGTGCTTTCTGTTAAGGGTTAACTCTTTCATGCCGTTGACCAATCCTCTAAGATGTTCGAAAACTTCATTTCGAAGCGCTCGAAATGCCATTTCGTGCCTTCGGATTGCTGGCAAGATCCACATGATGATAAAAAATATCAACCCGAAGGTCGCAAGTGATATAGTTGTCAATTCCCATGATATCCAAAACATGTAGACCAAACAACCTAGGGCTTTTGCTAAAGCGGTAAGCAATTCAGGCATTTTTTGGATGAAATCTCCAAGCACTCGTATGTCCGCAGTCAAAACTGGGATAATCCTTAGCGATTTGTTTTCTACTTCCTCAAACTCCGCTTTCATTAGTTTCTTTGAGAGATCAAGTCGAAGGTCGTGGGCGGTTCTTTCAGATAGTCTTGCCAACCGATAACTGGAAACCATCGCCGCTGCTGAAGAAAAAAGAATCAAGCCCATGACCTTGTACAGAAAAGTCATGTCCAGAGCCTCTGCAGAGTTTATAGCTCCATGTAACTCTCGTATAGTGAAGGCATATGCTGCACCGGATAGTACACTGGCAATGACAGCTATGGTGAAATTAGAAACTGATTTACGAATCAGCAGGAGAATGACCTTCATAGAGTGTAAGCCCGCTTATTAGGAAACAAGACGCAAATCTAATCTAAAATGAAGACTCCCTGGGGAATACTAAGGATCAAATCGATACCTTAAATTCCTATAATTTTCCAATTCACATGTTACTTGGCCAAATTTCAATTTGGCTTCCACACGTAACGGAAGTTGATTCTTGTCAAGAGTAGTCCAGACAACTACCGATCGAGCTTCCGGGAACGTTTTAGTCACAGGGAAGAGAATATAGAGTTTATGGGTAAGTTGTCGTCCATAATTTGTTTTGATCTCCTCAATACCTGCATACTCAATGCCGAAAGGGTAGTGCTTTTTTCCAAAAAAACTGTTGACCATGACAGAGTCCTCCATCTTCAAACCATGGAAATTTATATTGCGTAAGTAGAGATAGGAGCTCATCATTCCAAGCGCATCTTGTTCAAGGTCATAGGTTTTAATTTTATCAGCAGTCATTTCATCGGTATCCGTTTTTTGGACTCGAACTATTTTGTTGTCAAAGTCATAGTAATTATTCTGAATATCTCTTTTTCGACCTTCCTGAAAGTTTTGACTTGAAACTATTGGCTTGAAGTTGTTTATGTCCACACTTTCCGTGAAACGATCTTCAGTATTGCTGAAAAAACCTAGAAGCCCCGCGGTTTTTGCCCTCACATCAACATTATATGCAAGATCTTCTTGAATAATCGTATCATTCGGGATTTCCACTGACGCACGACCAATTGTAAACCAACCATATTTTACTCTGAACTCAAGGGCTTCACCGATTTTGTAAGGTCGGCTTTCAGAGCCACCATTCTGCCCCATCACCTGTATGACAGAACAAATAAGCGCAAGAAGTAGTATGTTTCTTTTCCCGGTCACGAGCTACATGTTCCAAAATTCAAGCCAAAAATGAGCTCTATTTTTTTACGATCCGGCAAAAGTGCCCTGATTATGTCTGAATTGCCGATAATTTGATGTGAAATGATTTCTAAATCGTATTGACTAATCAATTCAAATTTCAATTTAAGAATTTTTAAGACTGTCTGGTAATTGCTGATTAGGGCTTCTCACTACATTAGTGAAATGAAAAACAATCACATATCCATTCCTAGGCGACAACTGTCGGTAAGCCTTTTGTTATGCCTTTTCTCCTTTTCTGCATTCTGCCAATATGAATTTAAGCCTCCGGAAGGATACTCTAAACAAGTCGGAGTCATGGTTTACATGTTGGAAGACCTAAAGAACCGAATCACTGATGAGGTGAAAGATCTAGATGTAGATCAAACCGATTTTTTATTTGATGAAAAAGCGAATAGTGTCGGAGCTATGATCATGCATTTGATTGCCACAGAGTCCTATTATCAAGTAGAGACGCTGGAAGGACGGTCCTGGACAGAAGAGGAAGTCGGTAAATGGGCGCAGGCAGGTGGTCTTGGTGATGAGTCAAGAAAAGCGTTTAAAGGGCAACCGGCACAATACTATTTAGATCTATGGGATGAGGTAAGACAAAAGACACTGGCAGGGTTGAAAGAAAAAGACGATGACTGGTTAGCTACCTCGATAGAGGAAGGGATTGACAATCATTGGGTATGGTATCATGTCATGGAGCACCAGGCCAATCATATGGGACAAATTGCCCTGGTAAAAAACCGAATGACTGAGTAGTACCGTCCTCATTATTTTGTAATCACTTCCTTATTCATTTCGTACTTTCGTTCTTATGAAATCTATTCGGGTAATTTCCATTGCACTATTACTAATCAGTTTTTCGAATTTATTAGCCCAGCCTAAAGAACCTCTGAAAGTTGCTGTTGTTGGATTGGTGCATAGCCATGTTCACTGGATCCTGGGTAGACCGGATAAAGATGATATAGAAATTGTGGCTATTGTGGAACCTAATCGGGAGCTGGCATTGAAATACAGCGAGCAATATGGGTACTCAATGGAGCTGGTTTATAACGACTTAGAAAGAATGTTGGACGAGGTTAAGCCGCAAGCGGTAACAGCCTTTAACACGATTTCAGGGCATGTGGATGTAGTTCGGCAGTGTGGACCGAGAGGTATTCATGTAATGGTTGAAAAACCACTTGCAAGGAATTTAAACGAAGCATTAATCATGAAAAGGGTTGCCGATAAAACGGGTATTCATCTCCTAACAAATTACGAGACTACCTGGTATCCAACCACTTACAAAACCAAGTCTATGGTATCCGATTCAACCCTGGGAAGTCTTCGGAAAATTGTCGTGCATGATGGTCATCAGGGTCCGGAGGAGATAGGTGTGGAGCAAGAATTTCTTGAGTGGTTGATTGATCCCGAATTCAATGGGGCGGGAGCTCTTACTGATTTTGGTTGCTATGGGGCCAATTTGATCACATCGATGATGAACAATGAAAAACCACAAACAGTGATGGCCATCACTCAACAAATGAAGCCGGAAAAATACCCCCTGGTTGATGACGAAGCGACCATCATACTTACATACCCTAAAGCACAGGGGATCATTCAGGCAAGCTGGAATTGGACGTTTTCACGGAAGGACATGGAGGTATACGGTACGGATGGATACGTGAAAACGATAGATGGAAATAACATGTATACCCGATTGAAGGAATCTGCACCCGAGACCTTGGTTGTTCCTGATTCACTGGCCTCCAGTTTACATGATCCTTTTACCTATTTTGCAGAAGTAGTGAACGGTAACATAATCGTACAACCAACCGATGCCGGTTCCTTGGAAAACAACATGATTGTGATGGAAATACTTGACGCCGCCATGCGATCGGTTAGAGAAGGCCGATCCATTTTACTTCGTTAGCGACGCGATCATGACTAGAAATTCGATTTCAGGATTGGTGATCCCCATCACCTTGATATTAATCATTTAGTAAAGTACGGACCTTCAGAAATTGGTATATTCAAGGGATAATTGAATAGAATACGACCCTATGAATAAGCTTCTTCTCTCCCTATGTTTCGTGGTATTTGGTTTAACCCTACTAGGACAAGACCGGGCTAGAGTGATCATCGATGTACCCTCTACTCAAAAGCCCTGGAACAACCTTGAGTGGAACAAATCGCCATCCCAATTCCAATTTGCCATCGTAACAGATAGAACAGGAGGTCACCGTCCAGGGGTTTTTCTGAAAGGAATACAGAAGCTTAATTTACTTCAACCTGAATTTGTAATGAGCGTAGGTGACCTCATTGAGGGTTACACCGAGGATACAGATCAGCTTGATGAGGAGTGGAAGGAGTTTAATGGATTTATCGATAGTCTTACTGTTCCATTCTTCTATGTTCCCGGAAACCACGATATCACGAATGAGGTGATGGAAAAAAAATGGAAGGAAATATTCGGAGTCACCCATTACCATTTTGTCTATAATGACGTATTGTTTTTATGCTTGAACTCAGAAGACAACTATCGAGGCGCCGGAAGAGGTACAATTGATGACAAACAGTTCGAGTATATAAAGAAGACCTTGGAGGAAAATACGGATGTGAAATGGACATTGGTATTTCTTCATCAGCCATTGTGGGTCCAAGAAGATACTAAGCGATGGAAAGACGTTGAAGATCTTCTGTCTGGTCGTAATCATAATGTTTTTGCTGGTCATTATCATAGGTATTGGAAAACCTCCAGAAACAACGGTAACTATATAGCCCTCGCAACGACAGGAGGAAGCAATCGATTGAGAGGAACTGCTTACGGTGAATTCGACCATGTAGTGTGGGTGACCATGACCGATCAAGGTCCGATTTTGGCGAACTTGCTTCTAGAAGGGATATGGGATGAAAACGTCGTAACGGAAGATCTTGTTGATCTTGTCCGCAATGAACCTTATCCTGTTCGGATTGAGCCGGTTTATGTAGATGAAAGAGGTTCAGACAAATGGTCTACAGAAGTAAGGGTCACGAATAACAGTGACTACAAAATGAAGGTAGAATTGACTGGAGTAGCACATGCGGACTGGTTTCATTCCCTGGAGAAGACGTCTTTCGAGGTGGAACCTAACGACGTAGTTCAATTTAACTTGAGTGCTGAGTCACAGGTTACGAAACCGTCTGGTAATCCAATATTCATCAAATCTTCAGTGACCTACGAGTATCCGAATAGACCTGATATCGTACTGAATAACTCATTAAAAATTCTACCCTTTCCGAAGTATGAGGTGAATGTTGTAGATGGAAGAATTAAAGTAGATGGAAAGTTAAATGAGTGGGATGACGCTGAGTGGTTAACTATTGATGCGGATAGTTTTTCTGGTAGTCCATTCAACTACGAAGGTCCTGATGATTTCAGTCTTTCCTTCAGTCAGAAAGTGAATGAAAACAATCTATACCTGGCATTCAAAATTCAGGATAGTGATATCTACACCAGCGAAAAAGGCTCATTATGGAGTCAGGACGCCCTGGTTATAGGACTTGATGGCAGATCATTGGGAAAAAGTGCGTTCAATTTGGGAGAAGGAAGGGGTAGAGATTGGTTGGCCTATCTTAGGACTTTTAAGAACGATTCTCCAGTCTACAATGAGAAAGCTCTACCCGATGGCGTCATATCCAAGGTCAATGAAATAGAAGGTGGTATGAATGTGGAAATGGTGATTCCAATACAACTTATCACAGCACAACAAGGTGAAAACTGGTCGTCTTATCGGTTAGGAGTAGGTTACTACGATTTGGACGAAGGAGGTCAAAAGCGGACTGAACACTTTTGGTATCCTGCCTGGAATGCAGTTTCGGATATACCTGGCTCCGGAATGATCTTTCGAAAATAAGGACGACCTACGTCAAATTGGAAGATCTTTCATAACATTGTCGGTTATGAAAAGAAGGAGTCTTTTTAAAGCGGGAATGGGAATTGGGCTTGGTCCTTTTCTACTATCCAGTAAGTCCGTTAATCAGTCAAAAACCCCAATAATCGTATCGACATGGGATTTTGGACAGGAAGCAAATAATGAAGGATGGAAAATTCTATCGGAAGGTGGTTCATCATTAGACGCCTCCGAAGCAGCAGTCCGAGTAATTGAATCTGATGCAAGTAATCAAACTGTAGGAATAGGTGGTAGACCGGACAGGGAAGGAAAAGTTACACTTGATGCCTGCATCATGGACGGAGCTTCTGGAAAGTGTGGCAGTGTTGCGTTTTTACAAGATATTGAACATCCTATAACCGTTGCTCGTATGGTTATGGAAAAAACACCTCATGCAATGTTGGTCGGGTCAGGAGCAAGAAAATTTGCATTGGAAAATGGTATCAAACCCATAAATCTTCTAACTAAGAAGTCTGAAAGCGAATACAAAGAATGGCTGAAGGAATCTAAATACAAACCGGTAATCAATATTGAGAACCATGATACAATTGGTCTTTTATCACTCGATAAAGATGGTCAATTGGCCGGAGCCTGTACTACAAGCGGTGCGGCATATAAAATGCATGGGCGTGTCGGAGACTCGCCACTTATTGGAGCCGGTCTTTTCCTCGACAAAGAAATTGGAGCTGCTTGTGCGACAGGTCTCGGGGAGGCTGTTATTCGAGTTTCAGGATCTGCTATGGTTGTTGAAGCCATGCGAAATGGAATGGAACCGGAAGATGCTTGTAAAATGGTATGTGAAAGAATTTTACGGAATGAAAATGGAGCAAAAGATCTTCAGGTAGGTTTTCTAGCGCTTAGAAAAGATGGAAAAGTTGGGGCCTACAGCCTTCATCAAGGTTTTACTTATGCCATTAAGAATGAGCAAAAAGATATTGTTATTCCGGCATCATCCAAGTATACCACGACTGTGGAATAATGTATAGGCGATTTTCACTCCCAGGAATTATACATCATGGGCTTTGGTTACTGCTGTTCCTGGCAGCCTGGCTTATTTCCGGTGTGGAAATCTCAAATGTTGTGTACTGGCCTGGAGCTTATTTCTTGTCTTTATGGACCATCAGTCTTGGTGTTCCACTGTTAAGGCCCTTTAAGGCGGATGATTTTTTTCCTGGTATTACTAAGAATCTGATCCTAGCATTCGGATTTGGTGTAATACACTTTCTTCTTTATCCATTCTTAACCTTGCTTCTTGAAAGACTTTTTCGTCTTCAAGATCATTTTATTCTGTCAGAGCTACCAACCTATTATTATTCCAATACAGTCAAAATTGTAGAGGGAATGGGGTGGTATGGGTTATATATAGTAATCTCAACATGTTATCGGGGAATGCTTTTATGGAATGGAGAAAAAGAGCGCACCATAATGAGAAACGCAAAAATCTCTCAAAGTCAACTGGAAAATCTGAATCTGCAATGGCAACCTCATTTCATCTTTAATGCAATGAATAGTATATCGATGCTTGTAAGGAAGGAGGAGAATAAAAAAGCTGTTAAGATGATTGCCAATCTGAATGACCTTTTTCGGGAATCACTTCAGACTTCGGAAAAGATTCGATGGACAGTTGAGGAGGAGGTCGATCTGATCCGTAAATACGTTGACATTGAAAAGATTCGATTCGGTGATCGGGTGGATGTGGAGATGCGGGTGGAGGAAAAGGATAAATCGGTTTTCGTGCCTAGGGGAGTTCTCCAACCGATAGTAGAGAATGCATTTAAACATGGAGTTGCCAATACCCTTGGTAATCAATTGATTCGAGTGACTATAAAACAGATTCAAAATAAGTTGAAATTAGAGGTATTCAATACTGGGGAGGTCAAGGATTGGATGACATCCAGTCAGGGAATTGGGTTGGCTAATGTCCAGAGAAAATTGATGGAATTATATGGAAGCAATTACCATTTTCAGGTTGAGAGCCTTGGCGACGGTATGATTTGTAGTATCCTATTTCCTTATCATGAATAAAATCACCTGCCTGATCATTGATGACGAGAAGGAAGCACGGGAAGGTTTGGAACTCTTGCTTAAGACCGATGCGTCAGTCAAGATTCTTGGACAGTGTCAGGATGGCCTGGAGGCCATTGAAAAGATCAATCAATTGAAACCGGATCTGATTTTTCTTGACATCCAGATGCCTGGGATTAACGGTTTCGAAGTGCTTTCAAGTATTGAAAGGCCTCTTCCAAAGGTTGTTTTTGTGACAGCTTTCGATCAATATGCCTTAAAGGCATTCGAAGTGCACGCTATGGATTATATCCTAAAGCCATTTGATGATGACCGTTTTTATTCATGCTTATCAAATGCTAAAAAGAACCTGGGAAAGAAGGAAGATGGTTTTGAAGACTTTGTACATCAACAGGCGAGAGCTACTGGCCTTTCTGTAATTTCTTCAGGCAGGGAGGGAACCCTGGTGATTAAATCCGATGGGAAAATAATTCAAGTAAAGTTGGAGGAGTTAACCTGGATCGAAGGTTATGACTACTATGTAAAGGTTCACTTAAGTAGTGGTTTTCATTTGGTCAGGGAAACACTAAAAAATCTACAAACTCGACTGGATGATCGTTTTGTTCGAGTACATAGGTCGGCTATTGTCAACATCGACCACGTTCTTTCAATGGATATGGGTAAAAGTGATGCTAGTCTCATTTTAAAAGGAGGTGAAACGGTAAAGGTGAGTAGGGCGAACAAGAAAACAGTGATGAAAAAACTAACAGAGAGGCAAGTAAACTGACCGTTCACTGCATCAAGGCTACCAATTACTGCATATCTCTCTAGTTTTTATTCAAGTATAGTAACATCGTACTTGTATATACTTTCAAAATGATAAGAAATCACATACTCTTCGCAATTCGGTTATTCTTCAAAGACCGCGCTTACTCGATACTTAATATTCTTGGACTCACATTAGGTATATCTGTAGCACTGATACTGATCCTGTATCTGCAGTATGATCTCTCGTATGATAAACACCATAAGAATCACAAGCAGATCTTCAGATTAACCAATCATCTAATGGCCCAAGGAGCTGATTTTTATACCGCCAGAACTGCCCGGGAACTAGCTCCTATAATGAAGGATGATTTGCCAGAGATTATTGACTATGTCCGTTTCATCACCTGGGAGGATGTTTCGGTAACCACCGTCGGTAATGATGAACCGATCTCATTTATTGAAGACGACATAGTAGTCACCGATTCTAACGTGTTCAAATACTTTACTCATCCATTTGTAGAAGGTAATCCTGAAGGTAGTCTCACAGGGCCAAATAAAGTTGTGATTTCTAAGTCCATAGCCAGGAAGTTTTTTGGTGACAAGCCAGCACTTGGTGAGCAGTTATTTATAGACGAGAAAACATGGATGGTTACTGGAGTCATGGAAGATATGCCTCGAAATTCCCACCTGTATTACTCAATCATGCTATCTGATTTAAGAGAAAGAAGATGGATTGCCGGAGCGAAAGAGGAGGGTCTGACTGAACGAATCTCGGAAGGTTTTTGGAACCCTTCGTCGTACACCTACTTAATTATGTCCGAAGATTATGATATAACCAAAATGGATCAACGTTTTCAGGACGTACTTTTTGAAAAGACATTCGGTCAATTTGCCAAACGTATTGAAGGAAGTGTGAAAATGGATCTGCAACCACTTGCATCTGTTCATTTTGGCAGTGATATGACTTATGATGAACCTCAGGGAGATGAGGTTTATCTGCTGGCATTCACCATTATTGGTGTAGTCATCATATTGTTGGCAGCCATCAATTATATGAATCTGGCTACCGCCAGGTCAGTTGTTCGCACGACTGAAATTGCGGTACGGAAGGTAATGGGAAATAGTAAGAGGAGCCTTTTTCTGGCCGTTGTACTTGAATCCATTGTATTGTCATTTTTCGCAATGATTCTGGCGGTAGGTTTGGTCTTATTCATTCTCCATTTCACTACTTTCGAATCGCTTATCGATAAGGATATTTCACAGGGGCTACAACATCCGTTGTTTTACATAGGAACTCCTGTGATAGCTGTATTCATTGGTGTCGTATCTGGTATTTATCCAGCGATATACCTGCCTTCTATGCCAATTGTTTCCGCATTAAAGGGCAAAGGGCAAAGTCTTACATCCTCCACGTGGATTCGTAAGTCGATGATCGTTTTTCAATTTGTCATTTCCTTATTTGTCATTATCTCCACCTACTTAATGGACAAGCAAATAGAGTTTATGAGGCAAACTGAACTAGGCTTTAGTAAGGATAATATAGTAACAATCGGAATCCCAAATGACAAAGTACAAGAACGCATCCCGGCTATGAAGGCTGCTTTAAATGAACATTCCGGGGTTACCATAGTAAGTACCTCGTATGGAGTGCCTGGTGTAAACGTAGGAGGACAGGTCTTCATGGTGGAGCGTGACGGTGAATTGAAACAACAAGATATGTCTGCGGTATGGGTAGGTGACGATTTCTTGGAAACAATGGATATAGAGCTGATAGCGGGCAGGACCTGGTTTGAGGATTCAGAAAACGACCGATTAAGTGTGATTGTGAACGAGACAGCTGTTCGAGAATTTGGTTGGGATGATGATCCATTGTCTAAAAGGGTCAGGTATTTCCATGGAGAGGAAGACGGTAATGTTATCGGTGTGGTAAAAGACTTTAACTATAGATCACTACACAACGAAATAGAGCCATTGTTTATCGTAAAAGCTAATAACCCCGGTGGCTCATTTCTAATAAGAATTGCCGGGAACAATATATCTGGCACTCTGGAACACATCGAATCGACCTGGCGAGAATTCAATCCAAATGAACCGTATGAATACCACTTCCTGGACCAGGAATTCGATAAGCAATACCGACAAGATGAGATTCAGAAGTCACTGATTTCAGTATTGTCATATATCTCAATCTTCATTTCATTACTTGGACTTATTGGCCTTTCCGCTTTTACAGCTGGTCAAAAAGTAAAGGAAATTGGCGTGAGGAAAACCCTCGGAGCTTCCGTGGGGGATATCGTTGTTTTGTTTTCAAAGGACTATTTGAAATTAATAGTGATTGCCTTGATCATAGCGATTCCTGTGGCCAACTACGTAGTTACTGAATGGTTGGATGGCTTTGCTTACCAATTACCAATCTTGTGGTGGCATTATATCATTCCGGGTTCTTTGGTTTTGTTACTCGGCTTAATGTCTGTTTCATGGCAATCCTTTAGAGCGGCAAAAATGGACCCCGTTCGAGCACTTCGTACGGAATAGATGGCAGGTGACCATAGTATTAACAAATCCAAGCTTTGTGTTTTCAATTAGTAGCTTATATTTGATTTTGATCAATATAATGCTGTATGAGGCGACTGACACTTTTAGTTACTGCCATGGTTTGGGCTCTGGTAATGCAAGCACAGGAAACAGGAACATTCACAGACTCCAGGGATGGCAATGAATATAAAACCATCACTTTCCAGCTAGCAGATGATGGCAGCGGGCTAGACCGTCGAAGAATATGGTTCGCAGAAAACTTACGATATGAATCAGAACACTCATTCTGCTACAACGATATAGATGCTTACTGTGCCAAATACGGAAGGATCTATAATTATTCCGGGGCATTAGCTTCCTGTCCGGATGGATGGAGAGTGCCGACGGCAGATGATTGGTTCGAAATATTTAAACTATACGGTGGAATTCACAAAGCAGGAAACGAGCTGAAGGAAGGAGGTGCCAGTGGATTGAATTTACAGTATGCAGGTTTTACTCGTCCAGATGGTCATTACCATGGAGTGGGTGTTGAAGGATACTATTGGGATTCTGAGGAAAAGACAGATAAGGAAGCAGGTTTAATTATTATTCATGAGGGTACCGGCGAGATTTACCATGGGAAATCAGGGAAATTAACACGAAACGCTACTCGGTGTATACGCAACCACGAATAAGAATAACCTGTTGAGGCCCTCCAAGCTATTTTTTGCGGTTAGTGCTGTCTGTGGACTTGCGGTAATTGCTAACCTGTTATTTTCACTGCAGTATAAAATTGGACTGCTGAGCATTTCATTTTTTCTTTCCTTGGCAATTTCCTTTCTATCTACCGACAAGCTGCGAGGTTTCGCCTACACCATTTTTATTTTCGCTGCCGTCACGGCAAGTATGTTTTATCCGTCGTGGTTCACGGTAGTGTGGGGATTCGATCTCAAGAATTTGATTGTTCCTCTATTGATGATCATCATGTTCGGAATGGGAACGGCCATGAGTTTCAATGATTTCGTTGGGGTGGCAAAAATGCCGAAAGGAGTATTTATCGGACTTATTTGTCAGTTTACAATCATGCCTGTAACTGGTTTTGCCCTCGCGAGCATTTCCGGACTGCCACCGGAAATTGCTGCCGGTATAATACTGGTTGGTTGTTCGCCCAGTGGTCTTGCAAGTAATGTGATGTCCTATATATCAGGGGCTAACCTTGCGCTCTCGCTTACATTAACAGCTTGTGCCACACTACTTGCTCCTTTACTTACACCGTTCCTAATGAAAATGTTGGCTGATCAATTGGTGCCGATTGATTTTTTATCCATGCTAATCAGCATTCTTAAGATTGTAATTATTCCAATTCTGGCAGGTTTGTTATTCAATCATTTTTTTCATGGAAAATTCAAGTGGCTGGATAAATCGATGCCTTTAGTTTCCATGGTATCAATTGCTGTTATCATTACAATTATCACTGCAGCGGGAAGAGACTCATTATTGACCATAGGCCTAACTCTGATCGGTGTGGTAATCGTGCACAATGCCCTGGGGTACTTTTTCGGTTATTGGGGTAGCAAAATATTAAGACTTGATGAGAAATCTGCCAGGACAGTGGCCTTCGAAGTAGGTATGCAAAATGCAGGTTTGGCTTCTGGTATCGCACTGGAAATGGGACGGGTAGCGTCCATGGGATTAGCTCCAGCAGTTTTTGGTCCATATATGAACATCAGTGGCTCATCACTGGCAACCTGGTGGAGAGGGAAATCACCAGAAACACATGAGGAGGAAACGGATTAATTGCTTTCCTTGCGGATGACCTTTTGATTTCCGGTAATTGCATCGATCATACGCACATAACTAACTTTTTGGCCAGTTGATTTTGAAACATAGAAATATTGTAGGCCATCAAGCTCTAACTTGCTTTCTCCTAGTTCATATCTTTTGGCGATTACGGTATCACCTTCAGTTAAAGGTTCATTGTTTAGATCAAACAAAGCCGGCGGGCCCTTTTTCTTCGGTTTTTTTCGGAATAGGTTAAACACGGCTGCAAAAATAGAAGGAATGAATCCACAATAATGATTTTAATACATTTTGATTTTAACCTTTTTCCAAAAATTCGGGGAATCACTGAACGAGCAATTTCAACTGATTATTGATTTTACCGTTAACTTTACTAAACAACCGGTTTAGCTTATGCTTAAAAATCAACTGATTGTCCTTTGCCTTTTGTTAAGTATTACCGCCTTTGCGCAGGAATACACTTTCAAAGTGTTGATCAGTAAGGGCAGCGTAATCCAGCAGACTTCCAGCTCCTCCAATAACCTAAAAACCGGTGATCTCTTAAACTCAGGAGATGTTCTAATACTGGGGAATGGTGGGTACCTGGGTTTGGTTCACTCTACAGGTAAAATTCTTGACCTGAAAAAAGAAGGAACCTACAAGGTAGATGATCTTGAATCTGACATTAATAGTACATCGCCTTCGGAAAGCCAAAAATATGGACAGTATATCGCCATGAGGCTTTCTGATTCGGAGAAAGACCGCATCCGATCTGGTCAGAGAGGATTATCGGATGGGCAGAAGATTCAGCTCATTCTTCCTGCTCAAGCTGACTTGCTCGGAAATTCATGTGTTTTAAGATGGAATGTTCAAAAAGCTGTTGAAATCCCAACATTTAGGGTAAAAATTAGTAATGTGTTTGGGGATGCATACATGGAAATGGAAACCCAGGAAGAGTCAATAAATGTGGACCTTGCTGAACTGGAAAATGACATGGGCTTATTCGTTTTTAATGTCTCGCACATGGAAAACTCAACAATGAAGTCTTCCGACTATACTGTAAAAAAACTAAAGAAAGACGATGTACCTGAGATCGTGAATTCCCTTGATAAACTGATGAATGAAATGGGTGGTGAGTCACCTCTCGAAGTGTTGATACTTGCTTCTTTTTATGAAGAAAATGAGCTTCTTGTTGATGCCATCCGTGAATATGAGGTAGGAATTAAAAAATTTCCTGAAGTCCAGGGTTTTTACGAAATGTTTCTATCCGCATACGAACTGGAATGACTCCCGAATAGTTACGACTGGTAATACTTATAAAATCATTATGATCAAATTACTTGTATTGCTAACCTTCATTCTTCAAAGTGGGCATCGAATTCAAATAAATGATGTTACCAATGAGGAGGTTTTTGGTGAGCACGGAAAAACACTATATCATACCCTTGGACAAATAAATGTTCAACCCTTTGATATAAAGGATTCTGACGCCTACGTTCTATTACTTACCAACATTGGTGGAGATCTTACTCTTCAGCAGTACGAGAAGTTTTCATTTAACGATCCTACTTTGCTCCAATACAAATGGAGTTATTCATTTACAATTGACACTCCAGAGGATGGTTTTAGTATCTACGCTGTGATGGTGGATAAATTCAATGATAAGCTCGAAGATCAGTTAACAAATGAAATGAAGGAAATGCGATCAGTGGAAGAAGTTATTGGTCGTTTAAGGCGAATGGATAGGGTAGATCCTCTTAACTTTAACCTATTCTTTGTCAACTAAAACTGACCATGTCCTACAAGCTTTTCCTTCTGATCATCGCCTTATTGGGTGCTGATGTATGCTTGGCACAGCCAAACTTTTACCTAGACCATCACAAATTCAAGGATTTATCAATCACTAATAGAAGGTCTAAACATCAGGATATCCAAGCAATAATTAATGGCTTGGATGGACCATTCAAAATTTCAGAAGTGGGTGAATCGGAAGAGGGGAGGCCCATTCGCATGATATCTTATGGGGAAGGTAGTACTTCAGTGTTGTTATGGTCTCAAATGCATGGAAATGAGCCCACAGCTACAATGGCATTGATGGATATGTTCCATTTACTGAAGGCTAAAGATGATAAATATGACGAATTCAGGGAGTTGATTCATTCGTCGCTTACTCTACACTTCATTCCGATGCTGAATCCTGATGGGGCACAACGTTATGAACGCAGAAATGTTAGCGGTATTGATATCAATAGAGACGCGCTGAGACAGCAGACAGCAGAGGGAAGAATATTAAAACGGGTAAGGGACAGTCTGGATGCGGATTGGGGATTCAATCTGCATGATCAGGGGCGAGCCACTCAAGTAGATCGTAAACCAGCAAGTATTTCTTTTTTAGCTCCGGCATTCAATTTTGCGGTCGACACGGACGAAAAAAGGGAAAATGCGATGCAATTGATCGTGGTGATGAATAATGAGGTGCAAAAGTATTTTCCGGATCAAGTTGGTCGATACTGGGATTCGTTTGAGCCGAGGGCTTTTGGAGATAATCTTCAAAAGTGGGGAACACGCACCATTCTAATTGAGTCCGGTGGACTTCATCATGATCGTGAAAAACAGCTCCTTCGGAAAATAAACTATCACATGATGCTAACAGCCTTCCATAGCATTGCTACCTCAGAATACGAGAATTACTCCCAAGAGGACTATAACGCAATTCCTAATAATTCTGGCAGAAACCTTCAAGAGCTTATACTTCGAAATGTTGAATATGATGGTATAAAGCGAGACATCGCTTTTCAATCGAGAGAAGTTCAGAATGAGGATGCAACCCAATTCTATATCGACAGTTACATCTCCGATATCGGGGACCTATCAAGGACTTACGCATATGAGGAGTTTGATGCAGCCGGTTATAAGGTAGAGATTGGTCAGGTGGTTCCCAAAGCAATCATCAGCTACCAGGTACTAACAGACTTGGACCTCAATGATTTCCGTGAGAAAGGATTTACTGATTTCGTAGTAAGTAAAGGACTGGATCGATATTCATCGAACCTGCCAGTTGGAGTTCACAGTCAAATTCCGACTGAATTTAAAATTGACGTAAGAGAGAATCCGTCTCTGCTTTTTCGAAAAGACGGTAAAGTAAAATACGGTGTGATTAACGGTACTCTGTATGATTTTAGTGAGCGTAAATCAACTTCTCTTACATCAATGGACCAATGGGATCAAATCGGTGAAGTGGAATGGAAGTTAGAACAGGAGACCTTCACTGGCAAAGGAGGAAATGGACCCGGTTATCTGGTGAGCAAAGGAACCTACGAAGACTTTGAGCTCGAGCTTGAGTTTAAACCTGCAGAGGACATTAATTCCGGAATATTTATTCGCACGGTCAATACTTCAGAAATTAATGCCGATGATGCGTATGAGTTTAATATTTGGGATGATAATCCGAATCAAGATTTTCGGACAGGCGGTGTAGTTGGTTTTGCCAAACCACTACAAAAAGTAGAAACCACTGGGAAGTGGAATACCTACAGGATTCGGGTAGAGGGCCCAATGATGGAGGCTTGGGTAAATGGCATTAAGACTGTGGAACTGACGGATGACCGTAACTCCTCAGGTAAAATCATGATGCAGTTGTTTAAGGGGAGCTCCATTAGTTTCAGAAACATAAAACTAACGGAGCTCTAATACGTCTTTAGTTATCTGAAACTACTACTTTCTCCATTACGTCACCTTGTTGAATTTGGTCAACGACCTCCAGACCTTCCACCACTTTACCAAAACAGGTATGGTTTCGATCCAGATGCGAGGTATTGTTCCGACTATGGCAGATGAAGAACTGGGATCCTCCGGTATTTCTTCCTGCATGAGCCATTGATAAAACCCCTCTATCGTGATATTGATTATCACCATCTAACTCGCAGTCAATGGTATAACCAGGTCCTCCGGCACCGGTACCGTCAGGGCATCCTCCCTGAATAACGAAATCGGGAATTACCCGATGGAAAGTTAAGCCGTCGTAAAAGCCATCTTTAGCTAGTTTAACAAAGTTTTCTACCGTATTGGGAGCGTCTTTCTCATAGAATTCGACTTTCATGACTCCTTTTTTGGTATGGATTTCTGCTGTTTTCATGTCAAATAAAATAAGCTGCAAAACTAGGAAATAAACCATCTACATTCTCACAAAAAAACCAAATGTGTACCAGCGGAAATGTGAATATTTCTTCAGGAACGAAATCGATCAAAATGGTCATGCAAACGTTTGCGAAAAACAACGATTTTACCTAACTTAAACAAATACGCAAATACAAAGCAAATGATTATTCCAGCCGATACAATCCGGGTTTTCGATAGGTATAGTCATCGGAAGTTTTACATCACAAGGTTTAGTTATGAGCACATTCTTGAGCTCATTAAATTCTATCATTCCAATATCAATCAGCTTCCTGATAATGAATCTGTGGAGGTATTAGAGAAGGGTGACGATGAAGTACACAGAATTGAAATCCCGGTTAATCATATTGTTTTTAACTAGAATCTTGTTTGCCTGATGCTTTTCTCCTTTAGTTATACAAAAATGTAACAAATAGATTACCTTCACGTTTGTATAAGAAATAAAATTATGGGAAAAGGCGAAAATATCGGAGAATTCGAGGAATTGGTTCTTTTGACAGTTGGGTCACTTCATAATGATGCATATGGGGTATCCATCATGGATGAAATCGAGAAAGAAACAGGTAGAGAGGTCAATGTAAGTGCCGTTCATGCAGTTCTAAAGCGACTGGAGATTAAAGGTTTCGTTAAATCCTGGATGGGAGGGGCTACCAAAGAACGAGGTGGGAGACGAAAGCGATACTTTTCTTTGACATTACCCGGAAAACGAGCCCTTGAGGAATCCATGAGTCTCCGATTAAAGATGTACAAACGTATTCCTGATATCTCTCTAAGTTTTCAATCCGCATGATTGATCCCCCAAAGTGGATGACACTTTTTCTAAGGTGGTATTGTAACCCAGTGCTGCTAGAAGAGATTGAAGGAGATCTCAGTGAACTCTACGAAAGAAGGATTCAAAAAAAGGGAAAATTCTTTGCTAACAGGAGATTTGCATGGGATGTTCTCCGCTTTTTCCGATGGTCAAATATCAAAAGGTCAAAAACAAACAAGATAATGGACAACTCTATTTTATTCCGAAGCTACTTGAAGGTCGGCTTCCGTAACATTAGAAAGTATTGGGTGGCTTCTGCGATCAATATTTTTGGGCTTGCTCTTGCAATTAGTCTGTCGGTTACCATTTTTCTTTTTGTCGATATGCAATTGCATATGGATAATTTTCATACCAAAGCGGATCGGATACACCAGGTGACCAATTACGTGATTGAAGAAAATGAAGAAAGCATTTGGAGTGATACACCCATGCAATTAGGCCCTCAATTGAAATCCGATCACCCATCAGTGGCTGATTTCGCCAGGATGGAATTTGCCAATGCCAACGTCAGGCAGGGAGATAACGTTTTCTCTGAATTTATTGTCTACACAGACCCTAGCTATTTTCAAATTTTTGATTTTGAAATGATCTATGGCAATCGGGATGTTTTGATCGATAAAAATAACGTGGTTATCAGTTACGATATGGCCATAAAGTATTTCAACAACGAAGATCCTATCGGAAAGGAATTGTCTTTTAAGTTCAACAATGGTGAAACCAAACGATTTATCGTCGGTGCGGTATTAGAAAAATACCCTTACAATGCGAGTTGGACATTTGATTTTTTTCTTCCAATAGCAGTCTTCTTTGACCAGCGACCAGACAAGAACAACAGTTGGGATTATTTGTGTGATGCCACTTTCATCGAGATGGAGGAGGGTGCTGGCATTCAGAGCATAAAACCTTCGTTTGATGAATATGTAAAACTTCAGAACACATCGGGGTCGGAGTGGACGGTAGGTTCTTTTGTGACTTTCGAATTACCCATCGTTTCCAGGCATAATTATGAGATAGTGAGTTCCATCGCCATGGGTGGACATCCAGCAGGACGAATTGCGATGAGCGTTATTTGTTTGTTCATATTGATTCTCGCCAGCTTCAACTATATGAATATTTCTATCGCTACTGCGAGTAAAAGGCTTCGGGAGATCGGACTTCGCAAAGTGATGGGAGGCATCAAAAGACAGATTGTTACTCAATTTATGGTCGAAAATGCCATTCAATGTACACTGGCATTACTGTTGGGTTCACTGATGAGTTATTATTTGATCTTGCCACTTTTTAATCTGATGTTGCCAATACTCATTCCTTTTGAGTTTAGCTCCTTTCAGATGATGATTGGTTTCTTCGGTGGATTACTCATTTTAGTTGGTGTAATTTCCGGTGCTTACCCGTCTTTGTACATCTCCAGATTTCAACCAGTTCATATTTTCAGAGGCAATCAAAAATTTGGAGGAAAGAATCTATTCAGTAAAATTCTACTTGGTTTTCAGTTCTTTTTCGCTTTCATCACCATCGTGGGAACTTTCGTATTCACAGACAATGCAATGTATTTGAGGGATAAAAAGTGGGGTTATAATCCACAAAATATATTGAGCGTGGAAGTTCAGAATACAGCTCAATCAGAAGTTTTGAAAGCCAAAATTGAAGAAAGTCCCGATGTAAGTGCGGTTTCAATTTCACGAGGCCATGTCGCTCAATACAATCAACACGTGAACTACAAAGTGGCTGGAGAAGAGTACCAGGGAATTGTATACCACGTGGATGGAGAATATCTCGATATAGTTGGAATTCCCTTGGTTGAAGGAAGATACCTAAATGATCAAATAAGTGATCAGCGGGCCTCAGCCGTTGTAAACCAGGCTTTTATTCGGAAAATGGGTTGGAATGAGGGAATAGGTCAGACATTTAACTACGATAGCAGTAGGTATACTATAGTAGGTGTAGTTCATGATTTCCACTATACCTCGTTTTATAACAAGGTAGAAGCCGTATTCTTCGTTGGTTTGGATGATCGGAAAGTGAATTATCTCACTGTGAAAAGCACGAATGAAGATATTATATCTGTTGATGATATCGTTCTTCAAGCTTGGAGAGAAGTTGCTCCGGATGATCCATATGAAAGAATTTTTCAGGAAGATGTGTTTAATGATTTTTATGAGGAAAACACCGCAAACATCACTCTCATGTTGCTAATCGCTGGAATAACGATAATTCTGGCGACACTTGGATTGTATGGCTTATTTGCATTCAATGTCCAGCGGCGCATCAAAGAGTTTAGTGTGCGAAAGGTGTTGGGAGCCAAACCTCTAAATATAATTAAGATTGCTAGCAAACAATATGTTTGGGTAATCACAATTTCTTTCATACTCGGCGCACCCTTGGGTTATTTCTCGATTTTTCAGCTGGTAAATACAATCTACCCTGATCCAAAAGCAGCAGGTCCATTACCTTTTATTCTGGCCATTTCTATTGTTACCATCACAATTGCTGTGACCATAGCGGGCCAGATTATGAAGGCAACCAAGCTAAATCCTGCAGAGAATCTTCGAAACGAATAAACTATATAAAAAGGGAAACAATAAGGATCATCAAGAATCCTACAATAGCTATGCATGTTGAAAGAACTGTCCATGATCGAAGGGTTTCTGTAACTGATTGCTCCAGGTAGCGATTAACCAGCCAAAAACCACTGTCATTGACATGTGAGGCCATCACAGAGCCAGATGCTATCGATAAGGCGACAAGGGTTTTGTCGATCATGGTCAAATCTGGTAACAGAGACAACACAGGAGCCATGATACCCGCACCGGTTATCATGGCTATTGTGGCTGATCCTTGGAGAGCCCGGACCAACCCTGTTAAGGCGAAAGCCAGGAAAAGTGTTGAAATGGATGAAGCGGCGATTGCTTCGGCAATTAGGTTACCGATGCCCGTGGTGATGAGCATTTGCTTGAGAACCCCTCCTGCACCGGTGATGAGAATGATCGTTCCTGCCGGCGCCAGACTTTTATCCGAAATTTTGAATAACTGGTCTCGATCCAAACCAATTCGAGTACCAAGAAAATACATAGCAAAACCAGTGGCAATGATCAGTGCACCAAAAGGGTGGCCAACAAGAAGTACAATCTCTATCAAGTAGTTACTTTCCAATGTGCCACCATCTACCAGGGTTTTCATTACCGCACTGCCTATCATTAATATTAATGGCAGAAGGATAGCAAAAATGGTAGTAACAGCTAGATGATCTGCGTTATTAAGCTCCAGGTGTTCGGTTTCCTGCTCAACATAAACACTATTCCTTGAGAGGTAAGAGGAAATGAATAGCCCACATATAATTGCCGTTGGTAAACCCACTATAGCACCAATCAATATCATCCAGCCCAATTCTACTCCTAATATATCCGCAACTGCAACCGGGCCTGGGGTAGGGGGTATAAAACTATGAGTTACCCCAATACCTGCCATTAAGGGTAGGGCAAAGAACAGGACCGACTTTTTGGTTCGATGACTCAATGCCCGGATGATCGGGATCAGGATGATAATTGCCACGTCAAAAAAGACGGGTATCGACACCAGGAAACCGGTAACAAGTAGCGCTAGTTTTGCTTTGGCTTCTCCTGTTTTTTTTAATAGATAATGTGCCAGTTGTTCCGCGCCTCCTGAATGCTCCAGAAGAGCTCCGAAAATGGCTCCAAGACCAACAATTGTAGCCACAAATCCTAGAGTATCTCCCATTCCTTTGCCGATTGTTACGGCAATTTCATCCGGAGATATGCCTGCCACCAATCCAATCCAGATACTTGCTATCAATAGACTAAGAAATGCATTGAACTTAAAGCGTATAATCAGGAAGAGTAGTAGGGTGATGCCAGATGTAATGGCTAACAGCAATTGGAATTCCAGGGACATAGGTAACGAATTAAACAGGTTTCAATATACCGAATCCTGAAGACTGGTGGCAATGAAAGGACTTAGCTCAAGACTGATAAAATTTCCATCACAGTTTCCTTGGGACTTCCGTTATTCTTTACAACCAGAGCATCAACTGGCTTTTCCAGTGCATCAAACTGCGACTGCATTAGGCTCGGTGGCATAAAGTGTCCTTTTCTAGCTGCCTGTCTGGCTATGACTATCTCTTTGTCTACATCCAGGAAGATGAAGTGAGCATTATCTTTCTTCAGAATATTACGATAGCTTTCTTTCAATGCGGAACAAGCTAAAACACACCCGGTTTTCTCACCATGCTCCGTAAGCAATTGCGAAAGTCTCTCCAACCAGGGAAACCTATCGCTATCGGTTAATGGAACACCCGCGGACATTTTCTTTATGTTTTCATTAGGGTGAAAGTCGTCAGCATCAAAGAATGGAATATTCAATTCATCAGCCAGTGCATTTCCGATAATGGATTTACCTGAACCACTTACTCCCATCAAAACATACGAGGATTTATAACCCACTTGCGGCATCCGAATCAAGAAACCAATATACTTCGTTCGCCTTTATATGAGCAGCAGGATATGAGTTGGCTACGGCCGCGTGCTTCATAATGGATTGCACTTTTTCGGTTTTAGAGGATCCGGTCACCAGGAACGCAACACGTTTGGCCTGGTTAATCACTTTTCCAGTCAACGTGATTCTATTTTGTCCGGACTCAGGATGAATGGCCACTTCGCACACGTTTTCACTTGTAAGTAGTTCCATTTGATGAGGAAAGATGGAAGCTGTATGTCCGTCACTCCCCATTCCAAGGATGATCAAATCGAATTGCGGTATTCCTTCATGAGATTTGACGTACTTGCCGATTTCATTTGCATACCTTTCGGCTTCTTCCGACGGAGAGGACTCTCCAAGTACCCGATGAACGTTACCATCAGGAATTTCTATCTTGTCCAAAAGGTGTGTTTTAGTCATTTTGTAATTGCTTTCTTCATGATCCGGTGGTACGCACCTCTCATCTCCCCAGAATAGGTGAATATTTTGCCATGTCAAGGGATATTTATTCACATCTGCTAGTTCATCAAAAAGCAATCGGGGAGTAGATCCTCCCGATAAAGCGACTGATTGAAGATCAGATATACCAGACATAAACAATCCAAACTGCTTTGCTACCTCAGCGGAGCTGTTAAATACTTTAATAATGGGACTCATAGTTCGCAGTAATTCCCGTCATCAGTCAAATTCTTACAAGGGTATCTCCACATCTGATCCTCCCCTTCAATTAAATCGTCCAAATGTTCCGGACCCCATGTCCCACTTGGATAGCCAAAAATTGGAAGTGATGTATCATTTTCCCATGCTTGTAGTATGGGATCGATGAACTCCCATGCAGCCTCTACACTATCACCCCTGGCATAAAGAGTGGCATCACCTTGCATACAATCGAGAATGAGCCGCTCGTAAGCTTCAGGGACATATTTATTTGTAAGCTTATCGTATAGAAAGTCCATGTTCACCGTCTCTACATCGAAACCGGCTCCGGGAACCTTCAGACCGAATTTTATGAGAATCCCTTCATTTGGTTGAATTCTAAAAACAAGAATGTTATGCTTGTCCTGAAGGCTCTTGCTAGTAAATAAATGATGGTGATTGGGTTTGAAATGGATCACCACCTCTGATACTCGGGTTGGTAGCCTTTTACCTGTCCGTATGTAAAAAGGGACATCTGCCCAACGCCAATTGTCAATGTAGAATTTTAATGCAGCAAATGTCTCCGTTCTGGATTGAGGATTCACTCCATCTTCTTCACGATATCCTTTTAGTGATTCACTCTCTACTTTAGAGCCTAGATACTGTCCTCTAACAACATTTGTTCTGATGTCTTCATCTGATAGCGGTCGGAGGGACTGGAATAACTTAACTTTCTCGTTCCGGATCGCACCGGCTTCAATTTTTGTTGGGGGTTCCATCGCCACAAGAGCCAGCAGTTGTAGTAGGTGATTTTGTATCATGTCCCGGAGAGCACCCGAACCGTCATAATATCCTCCCCTTTTTTCAACACCAACACTTTCGGCGGAAGTTATTTCAACTCGTTGAATGTAGTTTCTATTCCACAGTGGCTCAAAAATGCTATTTCCAAAACGGGTAACAATCAGATTTTGAACAGTTTCCTTTCCAAGATAATGATCAATTCGATAGATCTGATCTTCGAAAAAGAAATCCAATAATTGCCTATTAAGCGCTTTGGCTGACGCAAGATCATATCCAAACGGTTTTTCTACAATTAGGCGTTTCCAGCCATCCTTTTCATTGTTTAAGTTCACTTCTGCCAAATTCTCTGCAATTGGCGAATAGAGACTGGGTGGGGTTGATAAATAGAATATAATATTTTTCCCCTCATCGAATTTACCGGAAAGTTTGTCTAATCGGCTTGCCAACTTTGAATAGTCACCTCGTTCCTTGGTCTGGAGCGGTTGATAATAGATGAGCTTAGAGAAATTATCCAGTTCCTTTTTCGAAGGATCTTTTAGGTGTTCGTTCTCATAAACCACCTTCTTCCTAAAGGCTTCATCACTGTACTCTGTTCGTCCAATGCCCAGAATGAGGTAATGTTTGGGTAAAAAGCCCCTACAGAATAGATTGTATACCGCGGGAATCAGTTTTCTTTGGGTAAGATCCCCTGAGGCTCCGAAAATGACCAAAATCTGGCTTTGCAGCGAATTCATTCAATGATGATTTTTATTATACATCTGACCTGTCTTACTTTGACGAGAGACGGGTGGGGAAGTTAGAACATTGTTAATATTATCTCAACATTTATGACCAATCAGTTTGATTTCGGATTAGTAGGACTCGGTGTAATGGGAAGAAACTTCATTTTGAATGTTTCAGATCATGGATTTAAGGCATACGGACTGGATAACGATCAGGAAAAAGTTCAGTCCCTGAAGGAGGAGGGCGACCCTGATCGGGTAGATGGAACAGTCGACAAAAAAGAATTTCTGGAAAATCTCAGTCGACCACGTAAAATCATGATGTTGGTTCCAGCAGGTGGACCAGTAGACGGGGTTATCAATGACCTGTTTCCCATGCTTGATGAAGGAGATCTTTTGATTGATGGCGGGAATTCCCACTTTGATGACACAAACCGAAGAGAAAAGGCATTGAAGGAAAAAGGAATTCACTTTTTCGGTTGTGGTGTCTCAGGAGGAGCCAAGGGAGCTCGTTTTGGTCCTAGCATTATGCCGGGTGGAGATAAGGAAGCATATGAGATAATCAGGCCCATTTTTGAAGCCGTGGCTGCTAAGGTTGACGATGAACCTTGCGTTGATTACATGGGATCCACTTCTGCTGGGAATTATGTTAAAATGGTCCATAATGGAATTGAATATGGACTGATGCAACTAATTGCTGAGAGCTATGATGTCCTCAGAAGTGGATTAGGTAAGACCAACGAAGATCTAGCCGAGATTTTTAAAGAATGGAACAGTGGAGAATTACAGTCTTTCCTTATTGAAATAACGACTGAGATATTCAATCAAAAAGACGATCAGACTGACAACCACTTGGTTGATATGATTCTCGATAAGGCTAAGCAAAAGGGAACAGGGAAATGGACTTCACAACATGCCATGGATCTTGGATCTCCTATTCCTACCATCGATGGGGCAGTTTCCATGCGTGGATTGTCAGCCATGAAGCAATACCGTCAAGAATTACAGAATAAATATCCCAGACCAGAATCTACCTCAGCAATCAGCGTATCAGACGTTCATGATGCTCTCTTATTTGCTTTCATAGTAACATACAGTCAGGGAATGAGCCAGTTGATGGAAGCAGGGAATGAGTTTGACTACGGTCTGGATATGGAGCGAATTGCAAGAATTTGGAGGGGGGGCTGCATCATTCGGTCAGTGTTACTCGAAGACATGCGAAAGGCTTATGACAAAGATCCATCACTATACTCATTACTTAGCGATGAGGGCATAGCTCAGATGATTCGTAGGACGGAGGAGTCCACAAGGAGGGTTATCAAATTTGCTGTCGAAAGCGGAATACCGACTCTTTGTCTTTCCAGCGCACTTAATTATTTTGACGCGATCAAATCAGGTCATCTTCCTTTAAACCTGGTTCAGGCTCAACGTGATCATTTTGGATCACATACGTATGAGCGATTGGATAGGGAAGGAATTTTCCATACTGAATGGTCATAAGGATCCAACAATGAGTTTGCCGTGAAAATCACATGTGGTAAGTGATTCTCCAAGTATCGGGAGAGAACTACGTGTCACTTTGCCGGCTACAATAATTCGGATATGGGGCTTGGCTTCATGTATCATTCTTTTAAGGCACTCAATTCCATCAATTGCAGTAGACGCTTGCCCCGAGGTTAGCACATATTTTATCTCTGGAATACTTTTCAATTGATTCAGTGATTCAATTGGGTCATTCACAAGGTCAATGGCTTTGTGAAAAGTATATATGCCCTTATCGTTCACTGAAACCAACTCCCTGATCACATCCAGATCAATCTTATTTTTTCTGGTAGCACCAATCACAAATTGATCAATACCCAAATTCGAAAATCGATCAATTTCTTGAGACATGGTTTTTATATCATCCCGCGAATACTCAAAGTTTCCATGTCGATTTCGAATCATAACTTTTATAGGGATGTTTAAGCGTCCCAGTAGTTGTTTAACATCATCAATATGTGGAGTAAGTCCATCCAGATCAAGATGACTACACAACTCAATTCGTTGAGCTCCTTGATTTTCGGCATGAATCGCTTGCAATTGATTTTCTACACAAGCCTCAAGAATAGTCTCATGTTGGACAGGCATCGATTTTGAGTATTTTGGGTATTTGAATATCTTACCAGGCACTAAATTATCTGCTCATGCGTGTTTTTCTATTATTTGTCGGTTTATTTCTATCCTCCTATGTATTCTCCCAAACAGATAAATCCCGAGTAATCTTTATCGGTGCCCATCCAGATGATTGTGACATCGATGGAGGCGGTACGGCCGCTTTGCTGGCGAAAGCAGGTCACGCTGTCAAGTTTATATCCGTTACCAATGGGGATGCAGGTCATCAGTCACAAGGGGGTGGAGCATTAGCCAAAAGGAGGCGAGCGGAGGCTATAGAGGCAGGAAAACGATTTGGTGTAGAGTATGAGGTTTTAGACAATCACGACGGTGAGCTCATGCCTTCTTTAGAAGTCAGGATGCAAATAATCCGAAAAATTCGGGAATGGCAGGCAGACGTGGTTATAGCACCACGACCCAATGACTATCATCCGGATCACAGATATACAGGCATTCTTGTTCAGGATGCAGCTTATATGGTGGGTGTTCCCAATGTTGCATCCGACACTCCTCCACTAAGTAAAAACCCAGTCTTTCTATATACCCACGATACTTTCAAAAAACCGAACCCATTTAGACCGGATATTGCGGTTGATATTGATGACGTTTTCTCGCAAAAAGTTTATGCCATGTCCGCACACGAGTCTCAGTTCTTCGAATGGCTTCCGTGGATAGGAGGATATGCCGATCAGGTTCCTGAAACACAGCAAGAAAGAATAAAATGGCTTTCAGAACAGTATTTGGTTGACATAACTCCCGAGGTAAGGGAGGTCCTTGTGAAGTGGTACGATGATAAAGGAAGATCAACTGAATATGTCGAGGTTTTCGAAATATGTGAATATGGAAGACAACCCTCAGACGACGAAATAAGATTACTGTTTCCTATGCTTGGTGAGTAGTTTCCTCATCTTCGTCAGTTGGAGATAAACCCTCAGCTGATTCACTTGCTTGATTCTCTTCTTCATTGGATATGGATAGTTCCATGAATACCCCTTTACGATCAGCTAATCTGAAATTATTTAACTGGCTTTCAAGTTGATCAACAATTTTCACCACTTTCTCTGCACGTTCCATATGACTAGTCATTCCTGATGATAACTCCGATGCTGAACTGGCAATCTCCTCAGTACCTGCAGCTGTCTCTTCTGCAATTACGACCACTCCTTCAGTAATTGCTACTACATTCCGGATGTCATCAATTTGCGCTCGAGAAGCATTTAGAATATTTTCAGATATCTGTAAAGTTTGTGATGTTGAAGCCGCAATTTCCTTGAAAGCTTCTGAAGCATCTTTAGATGCTGCCTCTCCTCCTTCGATACTCATATTCATAACCTTCAGCGCCTGAGCCGTCTTTTCAGTATCATTCTGTACTGCCGTAATTAGTAGTTCAATTTCCTTAGCTGATTTTCGGCTATCCTCTGCCAGTTTTCTTATTTCCTCCGCAACTACAGCAAAACCACGTCCGGCTTCACCAGCTTGAGCGGCTTCAATAGCCGCATTTAATGCAAGTAAGTTAGTCTGTGAGGCGATGTCGGTAATCACGGTTAACACCTTCGAAATTTCGTCCGAACGATCTGTTAAACTCTTAATTGAATCGTTGGTTTCATTAGCAAAGTCCACTATATCTTTCATACTGAATCCCACCTTCTGAACCATTTTCAATCCAACCTCACTGCTGGAAGTACTGTTTTGTGCGGCCGCATTGATCTCTTCAGCTTGCTCGCCCATTTCACCCGAAGAAGTTAATACACCCTCGACAAGGTTAGAGGACTCGTCTACCTTCGACACCTGTGATTGAGCACCAACACTCATTTCTGAAATAGCAGAAGCAATTTCATGCGTACTGGTATTCATTTCATCGGTAGCTTCTAGAATTTCAAGAGTCGATGTTTTAACCACATCGGCGTTGTCACGGACTTCTAGTAGCAATTCGTTCAAGGCATCCAATGCATTATTAAGGTTTTGGGTCATATTCTTAATGTTGCCCTCAGCTTGTCCGTCAAATCGTTTGGTCAGGTCACCATCGGCCATGGCCATAATAATTTGGTCAAGCTCCATGAAAGGTTTTGATATCGATTCCAGTAAATCATTAACGGAGTCTCCCAATTCTGCCCAAACACCCCCTTTAGTATCTGCTTGCACCCGAACTGAAAGCTGTCCTTCATGCCCTGCCAAGTTGACCACATCCTGAATCTCCCTAAGAATCCTCTTCTGATTGATTCTCATAGTATTCAGGGACCAACCAATGACATTACTCTTATTCACAGGTAATTCGAAATCCAGATTTCCCTTACCGATTTCTGAAGCTAGTGTGGCGTACTTCTGAAGGTTTACTTGCAAGGTTTGAACAGAGTAAGACAGCCGACTTAATTCATCATCCCGTTTACTTTTTTCGGAAATAAAGAAGGGGAAATGAATGTCCCCGTTGGACAAGCGGTTGATGGATTCTTGAATTATTATCAATGGCATATGGATATTCCTGTAGACGTCCCTGATACCGATAAACAGAATTAGCAAGCTTAAAGGGAATGCCCATGTTAAGTGGATCACACCGTGTTGTCCGGAGTAGAAAGCTGCCAGTACAATGATGATGGAGAATATAATGAGATAAACAATCATCTTATAAATGATCGATTTACCAAAAAACTTTCGGGCGATTAAAATGATTGTAGGCCCGACAATTGCCAGGAGTACAACCAGTATGTAGAATCCATTCATGGCGCTAGTAATTCAGTATAAACCTAGGTGATTCGGATGTCAATATCAATTCATAGATCTGCCGAAAATGCTAAATATTCAGCATTGTGTATACCTCTTTTTACCTATTAACAGATAATTCTTTTCACCTAGCGATGATCAAGATATTTTTGATGTCAAAAGTGTCTTGAATGATAAGGGGAATTACCAGAACAGAGATCAATGCCTCCAACGGAAACATTGCTCTGCTTATATTACGAATTACCACAGCGTCCTACATGTTAACCCACGGATGGCCAAAATTCTTAAGATTGTTGGACGGCAATATGCGATTTGGAGACCCTCTTGGTATTGGAAGTGAAGTGAGTTTGGTATTGGCGGTATTGGGTGAGTTTGTGGGTTCCATTTTGATATTCATAGGGTTATACACTCGAATTGGAGCTTTCCTCGGAGCCTGTACCATGGCAACAGCCGCCTTTATAGCACATGCAGGAGATCCTTTTGGTGATAAAGAAAAGGCCCTACTATTTTTGACGGCGTACCTCGTGATGATGATTATGGGCAGTGGCAAATATTCACTAGATAACCGTCTTAAGAACTGAATGTAGGCCTTTTGAATTAACAAAAGTCCTTTAGTCATTATTCTCTACGTAGCCTCTGTAGATAAAGTAACTTAGTACTTCCCCCTGTTAACCATGATAAGAATTCTTGTCTACGTATCACTTATGCTTTGCTTTTGGGAAGGTCTATCCCAGCATGTTTTTACTCGTAAAGATTCTGTAAAAGGGTTCCTTACTTCTGAAAGGAGCTGGTGGGATGTAGGGTATTATCATCTAAGTGTTGAGGTTGATCCAAAGAAAAAGACATTAGATGGTACTGTACGAGTGCTATTCGAAGCCGTTAGTAAAGGCAATACCATTCAGATTGATCTTCAGGAACCACTAAGGATTACTAAGGTCAGGGATTATGCAGGAAACTCACTTTCATTTACCAAAGAATATGACGCCTACTTCATTAGACTGGACACTTTGCTTGAGGCTGGTGAGAAAGGAGAGGTCATAGTTTATTACATGGGAATACCCACCGAGCCGAGCAACCCTCCATGGGAAGGTGGTGTGGTTTGGTCCGAAGATGATAAAGGAAACCCTTTTATTGGTACAGCCTGCCAGGGTTCCGGTGCAAGCATCTGGTGGCCATGTAAGGACCATCCCTCTGACGAGGTAGATTCCATGAGAATAAGTATTACTATTCCTGATCATTTAGGCAATATTTCAAATGGAACATTAGAGAGTATTACTGAAGACGAGAAGTCTAAGACAAAGACTTTCAATTGGGTGGTCAGGAATCCCATTAATACATACGGGGTAAATATGAACATAGGCAAATTCATCAGCTGGAATGAGGTATATCCGGGAGAAAATGGTGATCTGAAAATAACATACTCCTGCCTGGAGTACAATGAGGAGAAGGCAAAAAAGCAATTTGGGCAGGTTCCTTCAATGCTGGAAGCATTTGAATACTGGTTGGGACCATATCCGTTTTATGAAGATGGTTATCAACTGGTGGAGGCACCTTACCTAGGTATGGAACATCAAAGTAGTGTGACCTATGGAAATGGATATCAAAATGGATACAAAGGTCTTGACTATAGTTTAACAGGTTGGGGTCTGAAATTTGATTACATAATCATTCATGAATCTGCTCATGAATGGTTTGCAAATAGTATCACCTATACAGATATCGCTGACCTTTGGATTCATGAAAGCTTCACTACCTATTCAGAATCGCTTTACGTCGAGTATCATTTTGGAAAATCCGCGGGACTTGAATATCTCCGGGGTCGGAGGATGAATATTGTAAATGAATCTCGTATTGTAGGTTATTATGGGGTCTGGGATGAAGGCAAGGAGGCATATGACAAAGGGGCAACGATGATAAACATGATCAGACATATTCTGGATGATGATGAAAAATGGAGAGGTGTACTCAGGGGAATGAACAAGGAATTTTATCATCAGAACGTCACGTCTCAACAAGTGGAAAACTATTTGATTGAGCAAACTGGTTTGAATCTCTCACCAATATTTGATCAATTTCTTCGAACAGCCGACCTTCCAGTTTTACAGTACTTCTTCATGGGCGAGAACATCTTTTACCGATGGAATAAGGTAATTGATGGGTTTAATATGCCTGTGGATCTAATATTATCAGACAAAACAATACGCATTTTCCCAACGGACACCTGGGGTAGAATACCATTGGAAGAACAGTCAGTAGCTGTTCATCCGGACTTTTATGTTGCCTCCATGAAAATTCGATAAAATAAGCGTTAGCGAATATTTCATGTCATTCACCATTGATGTTTTGCTTACTATAAGCTCGATAGTCAAGATAGTAAACGGGTACTATAAAATACCTACCATAATAAAACCAAGGTAAGTGCCAAGAGCAGTTCCTAATGATCCTGCAAGAATGGCCGGTAGTAGCAAGTCATTTCTATTGAAGCTTTTAGCTAATGCAAGGGCAGATCCGGCGCCTCCAATGTTTGCTTGGGTGGCAATGGCTATAATACTCCAGTCCATTCTGTAGAACCATCCAAAAGCCACTAACGCCACACCATGAATCAAGACGATGAGAGAAACAAATAGGAAAATTGTCACCGCATTGCCATCAATTTCAATCAAGGCGGTTACTTCACAGAATGCACCAACCACAGCAAGGAACAAATAAACTGAGAAAAGGCCTAGCAAACGGTATCCTGGCATCTTTTGAATAAACCGGAATTGCGCCAAGACCAGAGCGAAAGTAGTTAATAGTAAAATTGACGGAATGGCAAGTCCTATTGAGGAAAGCGTATCAGCTAGATAGTCAGAAAACCAAAGAAAGAAAGTGCCAAGGAATAGAAGTATTCCCAGGTCGATCGGTTGAATAGGAATAGACTCTTCGTGACTCATCTCCTTGTTCGATGAGTTGGTAATGATTTCTGGATTTTTTCGGTAACGATTAAAAAACGCAGGTATCCCTAATGTTATCACCATCCATACTGCGGTTACGATATTGTCTGCCACCACAAGACTGGTATAGAGCGCTCCTTCCTTCAAGAAATTGTATTCCAGAGCAACAGCATTAAAGTTTGCACTTCCTCCTGTGTAAGTTCCGGTCATCATTCCGGCAATCACAGAATATCGATCACCAAATAAAGATTCGTAGTCAAAGAGATTTAGTGACAAATAAACAGCAATGAAAGTGGCAATGCTTCCGACAGTGAATGACAACAGCATGGGAAGTCCTGCAGATCTTAAATTTCTTAGGTCCACACCTAATAATAAAAAGAAGATGCTTGCCGGGGCCACATACTGAAAAATTGCATCATAGATAGGGGACGGATTACTTGCAGAGGGAATAACTCCAAGATTTGCAGCAATCGCACCTAAGATGATAACTAATAATGCACCACTTACATGCCGCAAGAAGGTTTTTTTACATAGCCATTCACTGAAATAGATCAGTAGAAAAAAGAAGGAGAAAAGAAAAAGTGGATTTTCGATCATAGGGGCAAGTATGCGAAAATCCTGTCTTTTTTCCATGCATAAAAGTGCTATAAAGTTCTCCCATGAATAAGGTTTTTACCAGATTGTAGAACAAATACATTTAAACATCGTTTATTTGATCTACAATCTATTAAGAAATGAAAGAAACTAGGTTAGGTGAATTTGAAGAGGTCATTTTACTCCTTGTAGGTATTTTGGGAGAGAGTGCATACGCTCTTAATATTTCAGATGAATTTGAGAAGCAACTTAAACGATCTGTCGCTATTGGAGCGGTTCACAGTACACTCAGTCGGTTACAGGATAAAGGATTCCTGAAATCCGAGATGTCCGGTGCAACATCCAGTAGAGGAGGTAGGAGAAAAAGGATATATTCGGTTACGGCTATGGGGGATCAGGTACTGGCAAATGCAAGAGAGATGCGTATTTCTCTATGGGACCAATATCCGGGAATAGCTGGACAGAATTTAAGTTTTCAAATTGGATAACTAAATGCAAGTTAATCCTCCAAAGTCTGCGGAAACTCTTCTCAAATGGTTCTTACGCGAAGAACTAGAGGAAGAAGTTGTCGGGGACCTAGAGGAAAAATACCACCGCATCCTCAAGGAAAAGTCCGTTACCAGGGCGAGAATAAATTACTGGTTTCAGGTGATAAATTATCTAAGACCTTTTGCTCTAAAAAGGCGAAAATCAAAAACATACAACAACACGATTATGCTGAAGAATTATCTATTCATCGCTTTCAGAAATGTGAAAAAAAACACTTTCCATTCTTCTCTCAACATACTTAGCCTGGCAATAGGCATCGCAGCTTGTATGGTAATCTACCTTTTCATCAATGAAGAAAGGTCCTTTGATACACAACATTCGAATTCCTCCAATATGTTTCGGCTTTGTGAGGTGCAGAGTTTCCCAGGTACCAATACTCAAAATGTTGCCCTATCCATGGCGGGTATGGGTCCTGCACTACTTCAGCAGTTTCCGGAAGTCCTGTCCTATACTCGGTTCTGGGGTATGGGAAAAAGGACCTGGTTAGTGGGGGACAAACGAATGGTGATTGAGAAGGGGGTACGAGTAGATAGCACCTTTCTCAGAATGTTTGATTTTCCAATCTTACATGGAGTGCGAAATACCGCCTTGGATGAACCTCGCAGTGTAGTATTGACTGAACAAACCGCATTGAAATTCTTTGGTTCCATTGATGTTTTAGGTAGTAGCTTAGAACTAAACGATATTACTTATGAGGTTACAGGCGTTCTGAAAGACATTCCCGAGCAGTCTCACCTTCAATTCGATTTGCTTGTATCCATGAATACGTTCACCTCCGAAAATCCGGATTTCAATACGCGTTGGGGGTCTAACTTTCTGGTAACCTATTTGACATTGACTCCCGATGCGAATCTGGATAAAATGGCAGAGTCTTATCCGGAGTTTCTATTAGAGAACTCTGGTGACGAGCAAATCAATGACTTTTATAAACTGTTTCTTCAGCCTCTTTCAGAAGTGCATTTGGGTTCAATTGATATTGAGCATGATTATAGGAACTATCGGAAATTCAATGGTGCTTACCTGGATGTATTTACACTGGTAGGAATATTTATTATTGTTATTGCCGGGGTTAATTTCATGAACCTCACCACCGCAAGAGCGACAACCAGAGCCAAGGAAGTTGGGGTAAGAAAGGCAGTTGGAGCTTTAAAAAACCAACTATTTTGGCAGTTCATTGTTGAATCTGTCGTATTGGCCTTAATGGCGTTACTATTTGCCATTGTGATCAATCTGGTTGCTCTTCCGTTTCTTAACGACTCAATTGAGAGGCAGTTGTCATTGATAACGTTTATGACGGACTTTGAATTAACAGTTTCTGTCGGGGTCGTAACCATTCTACTTGGAATTATCTCTGGATTGTATCCTTCAATTTATTTATCATCCTTCAATACGGTCAAAGTTCTGAAAGGAATCGAGAGGACTGAAAAAAGATCCTTTTTTAGAAGTAGCTTGATCATCACTCAATTCAGCCTTGCTATTGCAATGGTAGTAGCTACTCTGGTCGTTCTTCAGCAATTAGAGTTCATGCGAAAGAAAGATATTGGATTTAATAAGGATCATATTCTGCTGGTAGATATGAATCGAACGGCCAACGAAAAGTTTGACTTAATCAAGAAAGAACTCAATAGAAAAAGTCAGATCCTTGGAGTTACTGCCTCGGGTCAAAGACTCGGTGAGAACTTTCATCAGTGGGGTTTCCAGGCAGAAGTGGATACAGGTATTCTTCAAATTACTCCTTCAAACGTCTTAGTTGATTACGATTACATTGATGTGTATGAAATAGAGTTAATAGCGGGTCGTACTTTTTCCAGAGAGTATGCTCGGGACGATGGACTCGCATTTATCATCAACGAATCATTTGCCAAGGAATTGGGATATGATAACCCAATCGGGAAAAGAGTAGGTCATGGCTGGTACCCCAGTGATTCTTTGGGCACCATCATTGGAGTCACCAAAGATTTCAATTTCAATTCATTGCACTATGAAGTGAATACATTATCCATGGTTGTTCATACGGAATGGGGATATTCTGAAATGTCGGTCAAACTTAATGGTGACAACCTAGAGCAAGCAATTCAGGAAGTTGAGGAAGTTTGGGCGGAGCATGTACCGGACTATCCCATTGACTATTCATTTCTCAATAGTCACTTCGATGAATTATATGAATCTGATGCACAGATGAGTCTGGTGGTTACAATCATGGCAATACTTTCAATTATTATTGGTGCCATGGGTCTTTTTGGGCTTTCTGCAATGTCGATAGAAAGGCGAATTAAAGAGATTGGTATAAGAAAAGTGTTAGGAGCTTCACGTCAACAATTACTACTCATTTTGTCTTCTGGATTTGCAAGGTTAGTAGGTATTTCTTTCCTGATCGCAGCACCCCTGACTTACATTTACTTGGGACAGTGGTTAGAAAATTTCGCCTACCGTATCCAGCTTAATCCATGGGTTTTTATTGTGGCCGGTATTGCGACGTTTTTGATTGCTATGATCACAATTAGTATCCACACCTTAAGAGCCTCCAATACTAACCCTGCCAGAACACTCAAATATGAGTAGTGATACCGAATAAATAAAGAATAGAGTAGGTAACTGAGGGCGACCTCACCATCCGATGCCGTAATCCTCTCCGTAGTTGGAGCTTCCACCCCAGAAGCTTTGGTTTTCCCAGTCGAAGTAAATGGCATTAATAGGACCTGAAGTTCGCTCTCTGAATTCAACTTTATAACCCATTTCCTTCAATTTCTTTCTCACGTAGTCAGGTGTGTCTTCATTTAAGAGCAGTCTTCCTGGCTCAGTCTTATGATTGCCGAATGAACCTCTCATTTGGAAACTATTAATATTTGGTGCTTCGGCAGCTTCCTGCACGTTCATGTCGAATTCTACCATATTCAGGAAGAACTGTAGCAAGTTCTGATCCTGTGAATCCCCTCCCTGAACCGCAAAAGAAATAAATGGTTTGCCATCCTTAAGCGCAAGAGTAGGGGTTAAGGTTGCCCTGGGTCTTTTACCTGGTTCAATTACATTGTATGGGTTTTCTTTTTCATTAAGCACAAAACTCTGCGCACGTTGGCTTAATCCGATACCGGTGTTTCCGGCAATAACCGCGGGTACCCAGCCTCCTGAAGGAGTAATAGAAACAACCCATCCGTCTTCATCAGCAGCCTGAATAGAGGTAGTACCTGTATAGTTCGTGGTATTTGATGGAAATTCCGGATGAACGATAGGGCTGAAATTCTTCTCTAAACCCATGGGCTCACCGTCAGGTTTAGTATTTGTCCATTCCTCCACGTACTTCAAGAAGGGATTATTACCCTCTTGGAATTCATAAGGGTCGCCTGGTCCAATATCAGGAGAATTCTTACTCCAATCAATTTCTTCCATTCGTGATTTTGCATATTCCTTGGAAAGCAATCCTTCCATCGGCTCTTCAGGTGGAAAATATGGGTCGCCATAATAGAAATCCCTATCAGCAAATGCCAGGTTCATTACCTGGTATAAGCTATGTATGTAGTTAACAGAATTGTAACCCATTGACTTCACATCCAGTTGCTCCATCATGTTTAGTGACTGCAGCATCACCGGAGACTGAACCCAGGATGTTAATTTATATACGTCTATACCCTTGTAATTGGTAACCTCAGGATCCTCTATGTATACTTTCCAATTGGCCAAATCCTTTTTTGTAATTAAGCCCCCTTCATCTTGAACTCCTTTTACAAAGTCATTCGCGATATCGCCGGAATAAAAGCGATCATAAGCAGCATATATCGCTTCTTTTCGAGATTTTCCAGCTTTCAAGGCCTCATTTTCTGCGTCAACTAGTTTTTGTAGTGTGTTAAGTAAATCAGGTTGTCTAAAGATCTCACCAGCATAAGGGGCTTCCCTTTCTTCTCCTTCGTGAGTCATGAAAAGCTCTCTGGAATATTTCCATTTCTTTATGTGTTCCTTCCCGTTTTCTATACGGTCGGCTGTTTGTCCTTCAATAGGATATCCCTCTGCCATTTGCATCGCTGGTGCAATTACCTCGGCTAAAGACATTGTTCCCCATTCTGCTAGCATGGTCATTAGACCACCTGGTGTGCCTGGAGTGACCGCAGCAAGAGGACCGAACTGAGGCGGATACGCATGACCTTTCTCCTTGTAATATTCCGGAGTAGCACCGGTAGGGGCAACCCCCAAAGCATTTATACCGATCACTTTTCCGGTGTTTGGATTATATATTAAAGCTTGTGTTTCTCCACCCCAACTGAGGACATCCCACATGGTGCACGTGGCCGCCAGCATGGCACATGAAGCATCTATGGCGTTTCCGCCTTTCGTAAATATCATAGCACCGGCAGTGGCTCCCAGTGGCTTTCCTGTTATAGCCATCCAATGCTTCCCGTGTAAGACAGGCTTTTGCGTAGTTTGGGCTGTCAAGAGGGATGAGCAAAACAGTATAAGAATTACAGAGGTGAATTGTTTCATAACCAAAATATTGATCTACCAATTTAGTGGTAATCAATTGAAGTTCAATTCCACAAATGACGGACGGAAAAATAAATCTCAGAGTGGAATCATTTTGACTTCTTTATTGCATAACTAATCAACCATAGTAGATAACAAATAATGAAAATAATTAGCCCGTAGATTGTGGTAATAGAAGAAACTCGCAAACCACCGGCAAGTATTTCAGGGGAAACCGCCCCCATTTTTTCTATGGTGGCAAAAGCGCTGTACAAGCCAATAAATTGTCCGAGAATCCCAAATACAAGCGCAAGTGTACCAATGGATTTAATCCGACTGGCTTTTTGCAGAAACTGCTCCGAGTTCAATGATGTAAAGAACAGATAAATCATCCATAGAATCCCGGAAAGTCCGATGAAAGAAAGTATACTCATGAATATGACACCTCCTTGAAAGAATAAATTCATAATCGTAAATTTTTAGTTGAAGATATGTGAATCCAAAAGTAGACTGTCTGATTAACAGAACCCATGTAGTAAACCCCGTTGCAGCGGTTATTCGTCGACTAATGGGTCTAGAACGATAATTACTAGACATATTTAAGCATGAATTCACGAGTAATCAGGAGATCGGTGTTCTGGGGATTGGCGATCGTTGTGGTTGCCTTACTATTTGGTTCCATGGGTAGACCTGTCGAATGGGCAGTTACGCTAAGTACGTTTCTTCCATTGGCAATAAGTATTTCAATACTTTTCAACAGAAAGATTCTACCTAGTTATTTGGAAACTGAAAATCATTTGAAGTTTGCACTTGATGTCACTTATCTCACTGTTTTTGCCCTTTGGTTGAGCATGGTGTGGATTACAATTCTATTTATATTCCTTGCAGAATATCAATACAGCAATATGCCTAAAAACACAACGGATATTACGAAAGTTGGCTTGCTGATTTTTGCATTTGTTGCTCTAGAAGCCGTTGCTACCACAATCCGGAGTCTAAGAGATCAAAAGAAAGACATCCAAAATCACGGGCCGAATTGGATAACAGTAATTTCAGAAAGGAAACATCTTCGTATCAAGGTCAATGAGATTACTTACGTAGAGTCTTTATCAGATTATATAAAACTACACCTTGGTTCAAGGACAATTATCACAAAAGAGACAATTTCAAATTTTGAAAATCGCCTTCCTGATGCATTTAAGCGAGTTCATCGTTCATTTATTGTGAATAGTTACCAAGTTGATAGTGTAAGTTCCACTGAGGTGATCCTTGGTGATGTCAAAGTTCCAATTGGAAGAAAATTCAAGGAGAACATCCATAACCTAGGGCGTTAGTAAAGATCCATAGAACAAAACCGATGATTTCTAAAAAATAATCAGTGCATGTATATAATTGAATTTCAATCATTTATGATTTAGGCTAATTACTTATGTAGTCACCTCGTATACGGCTTTTACAATTCGAAATTACCTGTAGACAGTTTATAGACATATAGTATTTCCTGAAATAAGCAATAGTTAAAAAATTCGTTGCAAATCATTGATGCAAATGATAATCGCACCGAAGGGATTTAACTACGATGTTTCAGTCCAGGATCAAACGTTCAATACGACAACGTATGAACGAGATCTTCAATACCCATGCAGCCTGGTATATCGCGTGTTGGCGGATTATAGCTGTAACTATCACAAAGTTTTACCCAAATGCTCAGTCAAGTATGTAGTAATCATGCGAGGAGGAAAAGGCCTTGGAACAGAGCTACGTGTACTTACTCGAGGTCTTATCAAGTCGGGTTCATTTGACTTTGTAGTCGACGAACCAGATCCAGGAAAAGTGATTGTCGTTCGATGCCGAAAGAATAGTATCGTGATCTCCTACCGCATCAATAGACTAGGAGATAGTAGAACCAGTTTGGCGATTAAATTATTGGTCCCTCAGAAGATTAGTGATAGCTACTTGAAGTTGGTTTACAAAAAGATGGTATGCTCGGTGATAATGTACAAACATGTCCAATTACTAAGGGAGTTACTTGAGGAAAAAACCAGGCTCAGGTTAATGATCCCACCTTATTTTATGACAAGCCCATGAGTGTATCACAAACCAAGAAATTAATACTGTTGGAGGGGTTTAGAGCACTACCCATTAAGGATTGGTTGGTAGATGAACTAACCCCGTACGGTTGGATTACCTTGACCATTCGGGCTCTGCCAAAAGTGCTGGAATACAATCCATATTTCTCCGCATATTATGTGAGTGAAGTAGCTATTTGGTCAAAAAAAGAGGTAGAAATACTTAGTAAATACCTGGTACAATTATTCGGGAGACATATACCAGAATCAGTGTTAAAAGAGAATCTATCGCCATACTATCAAGATCAAAATGAGATAGATATCATCCGGTTGAAAGGCGTAAAAAGTGATATTGATCGTAAGGAGATTTTTAAGTTTTTGGAAGCGTAGTCGTAGGCATAATGTTGGATAGTCGGGACATAGAATTGATGAAAACCAGTTGGGAGAAAGTAACATACTATCCTGAAAGCCTTAGCTTTTTCTATGAAAACCTATTTGAAATGGCACCTGACTTGAAACGATATTTTCCGGAGGATACCGAAAGACAACGTAAAAAATTGAGTTATGCGATTGGGTTTTTAATAGCCAATTTGGATCGATTCGATGAATTCAAAGACGTAATCGAAGACATTGGAAGGGTACACAATAAAATGGGAATAAATCCAGGGTATTATCAATACTTCATCAATGCATTGATTTTCACTATCAAGAATGAGATGGGTGAGGAATACCAGGAAGAAGTTGGTCAGACCTGGAATAGAGTGATGTCGCAGGTATCAATGTTGATGATCAATGCCCCGGAGAAAATCGAAAATCGATTTAGTAGATTCTTATCAAAGATGTTCAATAAAGAGTTTGATTTAAGCAAATGAAAATGATGATTACGGACTAAGAACCATGCTATAAATCCTTGATCTCTATACAGTGGTTTTATGAGCGGGCCACGGACATTGGATCAGGATTTTTTACCAGCCCTGTTATTACAATAGTTGGTTTTATGAGCGGGCCGACATGTAATTTCAGGGCTTCCTTTATTTATAAAGGTATAGAGAACAAACAAAAAAAGACAACTGCAATAGGAGACAACGACGATGACCAACACGTATGGGTCCAGGAGGATCGTTAAGCAAAAATTACAGATATTAAGGGGATTTAAACATGCTCAATATGAAAAGTGCCACCTACAGTCGCTTAAGCCTGATGATGTTCCTGGAATTCTTTGTCTGGGGGTCATGGTATGTCACTATTGGTTCTTACCTGGGTAAAATTGGATTTAGCGGATCAGAAATTGGTAGCACCTATTTAATGAATAGCCTGGCAGCCATTCTATCGCCTTTCCTCGTGGGAATGGTCGCAGATCGATATTTCTCTTCTGAGAAGGTAATGGGGCTCCTACACCTGGTAGGTGCCGGAGTCTTGTACTTCGCTACTAATGTAACGGACACATTCACACTCATTATATTGATGTTGATTTACAATTCTTGCTATATGCCCACTCTGGCTCTTGTAAATAACATAGCATTTCAACAACTAGAATCTCCAGATAGGGAATTTCCAAGGATTCGAGTTTGGGGTACTATTGGCTGGATCGCTGCCGGTTTATCCATCAACTTTATTTTAGGTCGGATGATTTCCGATGTTGAGTTGACATCTCTTCCTTTAAAGATGGGGGCAGTTGTTTCTGTATTCCTGGGATTATACTCATTTACTTTGCCACACACTCCGCCGAAAAATACGGGTAAAGATGTTTCAGTAGGAGATGTTCTGGGATTGAAAGCGATCAAGCTGATGTCTAATGGTTCTTTCGCTGTATTTGTAATCAGTTCTCTACTTATATCAATTCCTCTTGCTTTCTATTATGCTTTTACTAATCCTTTCTTAAATGACATTGGAATGACCAATGCTGCTGCAACCCAAACGATAGGACAGGTTTCGGAGGTCCTCTTCATGATTCTAATGCCATTCTTCTTTGTCAGATTGGGGTTTAAGAAGATGCTATTGGTAGGAATGCTCGCATGGCTGGTAAGATATGTGTTATTCGCTATTGGTGATGCAGATGCAATGATTTGGATGCTCTTTTTGGGAATTGCATTGCACGGGATATGCTATGATTTCTTTTTCGTCACCGGTCAAATATATGTGGATAAAAAGGCCCCAAAAGATATCAGGGCAAGTGCCCAAGGCTTTATTACATTAATAACTTACGGCGTAGGTATGGGAATAGGATCCGTGATTTCAGGGAATGTTCTGGATGTATTCACTGAGAACGGTGAGCGTCTTTGGTCAACATTCTGGTGGGTCCCAGCATTGTTTGCCCTTTTGGTAGCACTAATTTTTGGTATCGCTTTTAAAGAAGAAAAAGGATTGAATGAAAAATGAATTCATTAATCATCGAAGCGATATTGAACAGGTCGCAAAACAATCAGCTAATTGTAGTTTATTTTCATTCATTTTGTTCGACTTTGCTAAACCTTCAGGACCTTGTCGAAGCGGGTATAGGCAAGTATCCCACGTAAATGGATAATGAAAAACAAGAACTTAATGATCTAATGGATAAGGAAAAGGAGATCGGTGTCTACATAGATCGGACATACAAAGCTGTCAGACAAGATCTGATTATGCGATTCAAATCCTCAAAAGTCGATCTAACTCCAGAACAGTGGGCAGTTGTGTCAAAACTGAACTTTGATACCGAGGTAACTCAAAAAGATCTAGCAGAAAAGAGCTTTAAGGATAAACCAACACTATCCAGAATTGTCGATTTATTGGTGAAGAAGGAATTTGTTTATCGTAGGACAGACGATAGCGATCGTAGAAAAGTATTTCTAAGACTTTCATCCCGCGGTAAGGAGATTGTAGACAAAGCCTTGCCGCTTGTTGTTGCTTCTAGATCAGTAGGCTGGAGAAATCTCTCCAATAAGGAATATGAGGAAATGATCACCACATTGGATAAAATCATGAATAATTATCGATCGGATTGGTAATAAAAATCCTTGTGTTTTCGAACCAAAAGCAAATTCTAAGGATTATCATGTTTGTTCAATTATCTTTGCCCTGTGAGTAAGACGGAAGCCATAGCCTTATATCGTCCATTATTGTATTCCATTGCTCTGAAAATGGTTGGTACACTTGAAGACGCCGAGGACATAGTTCAGGACACTTTCGAGAAGTGGCTCAAAATAGACCATCGGAAAGTGGAAAACGTTAAGGCGTATCTTATAAAGTCGGTAAGCAATAATTGCCTGAGTTTCTTGAACTCTTTCTGGTCACAAGTGGCTAAAGATGCTGAAGAAGAGCAGGACAGTCTTATCGATGAGCAACCCAACCGACACATTTTAAACTTTGATATTGATAACCAACTGACGGAGGCTTGGTCCATCATCCACAGGAAGTTGGAACCCGTTGAGAGACAGATTTTTGTACTTAGAGAGGTTTTCAATGTGGAGTATGATGAATTACAACTTCTTCTCGATAAGAAGAAAGACAATTGCCGGCAGATATTCTCAAGAGCAAAGGCTAAGCTGCGGGCTGATAAAGACCGATTAATTGCAATGGGGCCTTCCAATCTCGTTCCGGATTCATTCAAATTCGCCTGTAAGACCGGTTCAATCAGCAAACTGATTGACGATTTAAAATAAATTTCATCTTTTTTGTCACAATTCTGTTTCTTCCTAGTCTTAACTAGAAATGAAACACTGAAATCTATAGATAAATGGAAGTAATCCTAATTTTCTTTCTTGCACATTGGTACTTATCACTCTTTTTTCAAACGTTTTTTCTTCATAGATATGCATCACACCAGGCATTTACTATGAGTAAGGCTTGGGAGAAAGTGTTTTTTGTTCTCACCTGGATTTTTCAGGGGTCCAATTATTTAAGCGCGTATGGCTATGGTATTATGCACAGGATGCATCATGCATATGCCGATACCCCGCAAGACCCACATTCACCTAAATACGACGAGAGTATTTTTAAAATGATGTGGAAAACGAAGACAACCTATTCAGCGATAACAAGCAAGAAAGTGGAAGTTGACCCACGATTTACAGCAAACGTTCCGGAGTGGACCTGGTTCGACAACTTTGCCCGTTCATGGCCATCAAGAATTTTCTGGGGTGCAGTTTACTTCTTTGTTTATTACCAGTTTGCTACAGAATGGTGGTTATGGTTATTACTTCCTGCACAATGGCTACTTGCTCCGATTCATGGCGCCATTATCAATTGGTTTGCCCACAAGTATGGATACACGAACTACGAGGTAAAAGATACATCAAAAAACTTCCTTCCTTTTGACTTTTTAATGATGGGTGAGAGCTATCATAACAACCATCATAAGCATGCAAACCGAGCGAATTTCGGCAGCATTCGTTGGCATGAATTTGATCCTACTTACCCAGCTATCTGGATTTTTGATAAGTTAGGAATTATCAGACTTAAGCAGCAAACCGAAACAAAAACCTTAAGAGCGGAATTAAAAACCAAAAAAGCCGCTTAAGGTTTTATTTTAAGATTTGATAAGCCCGGGAGAATTCCCGGGCTTTTTTGTTTCGTTTAACCGCTTATTCGTTAAAGATGACAAGGATCATATTAGGGATATTTCCTCCTGATATAGATCAATGTTTTTCCAAAAACTTCTTTCAACTGTTTGCGTTAAAGCCATTTTCCAAAATATTATTTAGATTCATTCTAAATAATGACATTTTCTCGCTTCACTACTTTATCTAAATCATTGATTATCAGTTTATTACTATTAGTCAGCATTCATAGTCTTGTTGAAGCACATACGCGGTCAGAATTTCATGTTTGAAATGAAAAGCCCCCATGTTAGTTTTGTGACCCTCAGGACTTGAACGGCAGAACATTAATGTGTAAGAAAGAATCCTCCAACCCTAAAACCACCAGCGTTTCCCTTCTATTCTTTTTGTTGTTATTCGTGTCTTCTCCCGCTTTCTCGCAGGATGAAGAACCGCCTCAATACGACCCGGCAACGCTAGAGTTGGGTGAAAGTTTGTGGAAAGGTAATTGTACCCAGTGCCATGCGATTGGCAGAAAGGTGATCGGACCTGATTTGAAGAATGTCGGGCAGAGACTGGAAAAGGATTATCTCATTTCCTGGATAAGGAATTCCCAGGCTGTCATAGAAAGCGGAGACGACTACGCTGTTGCATTGTACGAGGAGTACAACAGAGTGGCCATGCCTGCATATCCTTTTAGCGATGAAGAGATTGAATCTATTTTGGCATACATCGATGTCGAATCGAACAAGGAACCAGAAGTCGTTGCTGAAGTAGCAGGCGGAGATGGAGCCTCGGTTGCTGCTGAATCAACTGGACTCTCTGATAGTTATCTGACAGCAATTCTCGTCGTACTTGTCGTTGTTCTCGTTCTGATTTTGGTTGTCTTGGGACTGATTGTCTCTGTCTTAACTAAATACCTGAAAGATAACAAGGAACTTGCTGATGAAGACAAAGAGGTCGTAGACCAAAGAGTCAATCTTCCAAAACTATTCCAAAGTAATGCAGTGCTAGGGTCTGTGATTTTCATATTTACGGCCATTGTTCTAAAGACTTTAATCGATGGAGCATTCTCGATCGGTGTTCAACAAGGGTATCAACCGACTCAACCGATTGCATTCTCTCACGCTATTCACGCAGGACAGTATGAAATTGATTGCCAGTATTGTCACACAGGAGTGAGAAAAGCGAAATCAGCGAATATCCCTTCAGCGAATATTTGTATGAACTGTCATACCCAGGTTAAAAAGGAATCTCCCGAAATACAGAAAATTTACGCGGCCATAGATTATGATCCTGAGACTCAGACTTATGGTGACGATATTCAACCTATCGAATGGGTTAGAATTCATAACCTTCCTGACCTTGCTTACTTCAATCACTCTCAACACGTTCAGGTAGGTGGATTGGAATGTGAGACTTGCCACGGGCCAATTGAGGAGATGGAAGTTGTTTATCAGTATTCTAACCTCACAATGGGCTGGTGTATTAATTGCCACAGGGAAACGGATGTAAACACCAAAGGCAATGAGTACTATTCAAATCTTGTTAAACTTCACAATGAAAAGAGTAAGGAACCAATGAAAGTAGAAGACATTGGAGGACTGGAGTGCTCTAAATGTCATTACTAAATCTTGGGGGTACTTAACACATGAAAGAGCAGAAGAAATATTGGAAAGGTCTGGAGGAACTGAATAGGACTCCGGAGTTTGAGAAATACGCAAAAAAAGAGTTCCCTGAGCACCTTCCACTGGACGGCCAGGATAACGAGCCCACGCGAAGGGATTTTCTAAAAATGATGGGCTTTGGCATTGGGGCAGTTTCGCTTGCAGCTTGTGAAGCTCCTATTCGAAAGGCAATACCTTATGTAAAGAAGCCGGAGACGATTGATCCATCTATTCCTAACTATTATGCATCCACGTATGTAAATGGTAGCGATGCTGCAAGTGTCGTTGTTAAAACGCGTGAAGGTAGACCGATCAAAATTGAAGGAAACAAGTTGTCATCTACATCAGGTGGAGGTACGAGTCCTCAAATGGAGTCTTCCGTTTTAAGTCTTTATGACAAGAAAAGGTATGAATCACCTACTATCGGGGGGGAGAAGGCTTCATGGGATCAGATTGATTCAGATGTTATCGGAGCTCTCTCGTCTGCAGGTAAGGTTTATTTAGTTTCAAACTCACTTTCAAGCCCGTCGACGGCAAAAGCAATTCAGGCTCTTCAGGAAAAATTTCCATCGATTACGTCGGTGAGCTACGATGCTTACTCAGTAAGTGGTGCACTTGATGCGAATGAGAGCAATTTTGGAAAAAGGGCACTCCCATCATATGATTTTTCAAAGGCAAAAACAATCGTTGCATTAGACTCTGATTTCCTTGGGACGCACGCAACCGCCCCACTTAATAACAAGCAATTTGCGGCATCAAGGAAGTTATCGGATAATAAGAAGACAATGTCAAGGTTGTACTCTTTCGAGAGTAACCTCTCATTAACTGGAGCAAATGCGGATTATCGAGCACCAATAAAGCCGTCCCAATTAGGCTTGTATGCCGCTACACTTTACAACCTTATTGCTTCGGATAAAGGAGCTTCATCACTAAATACGCAAGCGCCAGAGGATGACGCAGTACTACGAATGGCCGCACGTGACCTTCTTGCGGCAGGTTCTAGTTCGATTGTTGTAAGTGATTCGAATGATACAAACGTTCAACTTCTTGTAAATGAGATTAACAACTTGCTCGGAGCCTATGGCAATACCATTGATCCGGCAAAGAATGTTAAAATAAGGTCTGGAAATGACAAGGAATTCAATGCCTTTATTGACGACTTATCAAGTGGAAACGTCGATGGTGTAGTTTTCTACAATTGTAATCCTGTTTATGAGCACAGCAGAGGAGGAGAAATTAGTAACGCAATTGCGGGATTGAAATTCAGTGTATCCACAGCCGACAGACCAGACGAAACAACCGCATTAGTCTCCCATGTTGCTCCTGACCATCATTTTCTTGAGGCATGGAATGATTTTGAACTTGTAAGTGGAAGTTTTAGCCTTTCACAGCCAACTATAAGAAATATTTTCGATACCCGTCAGGCTCAAGATTCATTTCTTTCATGGGCAGGTAGCGAAGTAAGCTACTACGATTTTCTCAGGTCAAATTGGGAAACCAATATGTTTCCTTTAGTTGATTCCTCTAAGTATTTTGATTTTGATAATTTCTGGGATTCATGTTTACACGATGGTGTGCTTGAATACCCTGTTGAATCCGGAGAAATTGCATACGAACCGACCGATTTACCTGCAGTTGAATCTGCCATAAGAAGTACGTATAGTGCTGATAATCAGGGACTAGAACTAGTTCTTTATCAAAAGAATAGTGTTGGTGTTGGGGTTCAGGCTAACAATCCTTGGCTACAAGAAATGCCCGATCCAATAACCAAAGCGGTTTGGGATAATTATTTAACCGTATCACCTCGTCAGGCAGAAGAATGGGGAATTGTTATCGGAGACATGACTACTCAAAAGGTTAATTTGAGTGTTAACGGCAATACTCTTGCTGTACCAGTAATGCCTCAACCTGGTCAGGCTTATGGTACTTTAGGATTGGCCCTTGGTTACGGACGTACAGTTGTCGGACTAGTTGCAGATAATTTGGGAGTTAATGCCTTCCCATTGTCAACAGTCAATAACGGAGCTGTTTCTTTTGCAGTTACCTCAAATGTCTTGGTTGAACCGACTAGTGAAAGCTATCAAATTGCCCAGACTCAGACTCACCATACTTACATGGGTAGAGAGACTGTAATTCAAGAAACTACCTTAAAGTCTTATCAGGATGATCCACAATCCGGAAGAATGTTCCCGAAAATTGCTACATCCGAAGGGTTTAAGAAACCGTATGCCGTTTCTCTATGGAAAGGACATGAGTACGCTAACCATCATTGGGGGCTAACCATTGATTTGAATAGTTGTACGGGTTGTGGAACTTGTACGGTTGCTTGTCAAACTGAAAACAACATCCCGGTTGTAGGTAAACAAGAAGTGCTTAACCGTAGGGAAATGCACTGGATTAGAATTGACAGATATTACAGTTCTAACGCCGAAGAGGGAGATTTAGCTGGTATGGAGAATCCAGCTGATAATCCTGAAGTTACATTCCACCCAATGATGTGCCAGCAATGTAACAATGCACCTTGTGAAACTGTTTGTCCAGTTGCTGCCACAACGCATAGCACAGAAGGTCTCAATCAAATGACCTACAATCGATGTATTGGTACTAGATATTGTGCAAATAACTGTCCTTATAAAGTAAGAAGATTTAACTGGTTCAAATACCATGACAATGACCAGTTCGATACCAATCTTGCGATGAGCAATGACTTAGGTAAAATGGTTCTTAACCCTGATGTGACTGTCAGAAGTAGAGGGGTTATGGAGAAATGCTCTTTCTGCGTTCAGCGAATCCAGGCAGGTAAGCTAACGGCAAAAAGAGAAGGAAGACGTCCGGTTGATGGTGAAATAACCACAGCTTGTGCAGCCTCTTGTCCTTCAGAAGCTCTTGTATTTGGAGATATGAAGGATCCTAACAGCAGAATTAGCAAATTGTTAAAGCTAGAAGTGACGGAGAAGGGTGCCGAGGCAAAGGAACCAAGAGCTTATCATGTTCTGGAAGAGATAAGAGTTATGCCGAATGTATGGTACTTGTCGAAAGTAAGAAATAAAGAATCAAATAAAGAGGAAACCACAAACGCCTAATAGGAAGTTATGATTTCAGAGTCTGCAATACGTGAACCATTAGTAACCGGCGGTAAAACCGTTCATGATGTCTCGGAAGATATCTGTAGAAGAGTAGAAGAGAAGCCAACGAAATCCTGGATGTTGGGAATGGCAATGTCTCTTGGTGCACTTGTGATTGGTGCTTATTGTGTCCTTATGCTTCTCTGGGAAGGGATAGGAGTATGGGGCTTAAATAAGACCGTAGGATGGGCCTGGGATATTACAAACTTCGTTTGGTGGGTTGGTATTGGACACGCAGGCACTCTGATTTCGGCTATTCTCTTGTTGTTCAGACAACGTTGGAGAATGTCTATTAACCGCGCGGCTGAGGCAATGACGATTTTTGCGGTAATCTGTGCTGCTATGTTTCCCGGACTCCATATGGGTAGACTTTGGTTAGGTTTCTATTGGGCACTTCCACTACCTAATACATTTGGTTCTCTGTGGGTTAACTTCAATTCGCCTCTACTTTGGGATGTTTTTGCGATTAGTACCTACTTTTCCGTATCTCTTGTTTTCTGGTACATTGGACTAATCCCTGACTTTGCGACAATTAGAGATAGGGCGACAAATAAAATAAGTAAAGCAATCTACGGGGGATTGAGTTTTGGATGGGATGGTGCCACTAAGACCTGGGGTAGATATGAGACAGTGGCTTTGGTGCTTGCAGGGCTTGCCACTCCTCTGGTATTGTCAGTGCACACAATTGTATCCTTTGATTTTGCAACCTCTGTAATCCCGGGTTGGCACACAACCATATTTCCTCCATACTTTGTAGCCGGGGCAATATTCTCTGGATTTGCGATGGTTTTGACCTTGTTGCTGGTAACCAGAAAGGTTTACAAACTTGAAGACTACATCACCATCCAGCACATTGAGCTGATGAACATAGTGATCATCATAACGGGCTCAATTGTAGGGATTGCATATATCACTGAATTATTTATTGCCTGGTACTCAGGTGTAGAATACGAGCAGTATGCATTTCTAAACAGAGTGTCAGGTCCTTACTGGTGGGCATACTGGTCGATGATGACCTGTAATGTGATATCACCTCAGCTTTTCTGGTTCAAGAAAATCAGGACAAACCTTGCGGCAACATTTGTATTATCCATTGTTGTAAATATTGGAATGTGGTTCGAACGATTTGTGATTATCGTTACCTCATTACATAGGGATTATTTGCCTTCATCCTGGGCAATGTTTTATCCGACTATTTATGATATGGGCATGTACTTGTTTTCATTTGGATTTTTCTTCACGGCATTTTTACTGTTCGCGAAATACTTTCCTGTGATTAACATGGCTGAGGTTAAAAGTATTGTAATGGCAACTGGCGAAAAAGTTTCAAAATAATGGCACAAGGAAACGAATTTTTAGTTGGGATTTTCGATGACGAGCAAGTCCTTCTGACTGGGATTAAGGGAATAAGAGGCAGTGGTGTGAAGATACACGAAGTATACAGTCCATTTCCTGTCCACGGTGCAGAAGACGCACTCGGATACAAGAGATCTAGAATTTCAATCGCGGCATTCATATTCGGCCTGTTGGGCACATCCCTTGCCTTAACCATGCAAATTGGTATGATGGGTGTTGACTGGCCAATGATTATTGGAGGTAAGGACTTCATTCCAATCCCTTCGTTTGTTCCTGTTACTTTCGAGCTTACCGTTTTATTAGCATCATTCGGAATGGTTGGAACATTTTTCGTGATCAGCAACCTGAAGCCTTGGGGTAAGCCGAAACTGTTTGATATACGAATAACTGATGACAAACACGTAATGGCTATCGACTTGTCTAAAAACTCAATTGATGAGAAAGGGATAGACAAAATATTAAGAGATAATGGTGCAAGTGAGGTCAACAAAAAGAATTATGATGAACTATAAACTGAGACTGGTAGGATTAGTTTTTATAGGAAGTGTACTGGTAAGTTGTACTGCTGGGCCTGACGATGCGGGAGTGGAGTATGCACCAAATATGTACCATTCTGTTCCCTACGAGCCGTTATCGCAAATAACAGATGAGGAAGCTGGAAGATGGGTCAATATCCTAGACCCTGTGATCAGCTATGACGATAAAAGAGGTGCGGACCAAGACGCCGCTGAGTACTACAACTCAAATCCAAATAATCCATTCCGGATGACCATGCTTGAACCTGTCGAGGGTACAGTCAGAAGGGGAGCTTACCTTAAACCCCGTATTGCTCCGGATGATTATGAAGCCGCAGCAGAACTATTGGTAAATCCATTAGATTCCACGGAGGCATTGGTCAACGAAGGAAAAATACTATATGATAGATTTTGTGAGCATTGTCATGGAGCAGGAGGAAATGGTGATGGCCTTGTTGCAGAGCAATATCCTGGTATAGCTAACCTGAATGGCGCAGCCTATGTAGGTTTAAAAGAGGGCCATATTTTTCAGGTTATAACACATGGAAAAGGTCTAATGGGTGCACATGGATCCCAGATAAGCGAAGAGGATCGATGGAAGATTGCTCGGTATGTTAAAGTTCTACAGGCAAAATAAGAGAAATGGAGACTCCACAAACTGTTGAAGAAAGATTTGAATTTTCGGCAAGAGCCAAGAAAAACCTGCTAATTGTCATTGGCGTCGGAGTGGTTCTGACCATTCTCGGCATCATCCTAATGAATATGGGGGGTGGTCATAGTGGCGAAGAAGCTGGAGGTGAACATGGTTTTCACTGGACTAAAAGGCTTTTTGCCAGTATCTGGATTAATAATGTATTTTTCACAGGAATTTCCGTAGTTGGTGTCCTGTTTTTTGCCATTCAGTATGCTGCTCAAGCGGGATGGTCAGCTGGATTGAAGAGAATACCTTTTGCCTTTGGTAATTGGCTACCGATAGCAGGTGTTCTCATGTTAGTATCTTTTGTTCTCTTCGGACATGATATTTTTCATTGGACACATCATACACTTTATGATCCTTCCTCTTCTGAATTCGACTATATCATTGATGGTAAAAAGGGTTATTTCTTTTGGCCACTAGCCGATCATCCTTCGATTCCTGTGTTTTTCTACTTTCGCATGGTAGTTTTCTTTGGAGTCTGGTATTGGTTGTTTCTTAAGCTCAAAAAACTGGCCTTCTCAGAGGACTTAGAGGGTGGTAATGATAAGTGGTTCCAATTAAGAAAGTATTCTGCTATTTTCATTGTTTTCTTTGGCGTATCATCTTCCATCGCTGCTTGGGATTGGTTAATGTCTATAGACACCCACTGGTTTAGTACCATGTACGGTTGGTACACTTTTGCCAGTTGGTGGGTAACGACTTTGGCCATTACGGCATTGGTTATTGTTCTATTGAAAGATCAGGGTCTACTTTCTGTAGTAAATGCAAACCACCTGCATGACCTTGGAAAGTTCGTCTTTGCATTTTCAGTTTTCTGGACATACATATGGTTTTCTCAATTCCTATTGATTTACTATGCAAACATTCCTGAAGAGACTATTTACTACGTAGAACGATGGAAAAGTGACAAATACGCCCCGGTGTTTTTTATGAACTTAGTACTGAACTTCTTTCTGCCATTTCTGTTATTAATGACAAGGGATTCTAAGAGACATTCTAGATTCCTGAAGGTGATCACTCCGATAGTAATAGTTGGTCACTGGTTCGATTTCTACCAGATGGTGACACCTGGCGTATTGAAAGAAAATGGAGGGTTTGGATTTTTGGAGATAGGAATTGTTTTGATTTACGCGGGTGCATTCTTATATGTATTCCTCAGTAACCTGGCAAAAGCACCTTTGTTTGCCAAGAATCACCCAATGTTACAAGAAAGTTTACATCATCATATTTAAATTAGTCTAGGATGAATTTGATTATTGGTTTAGCGGTTGTTTTGATATTGGTGATTCTCATCACCATATTCAGGGTATCTACGCTGGTAAGCATTGTGAAAGGGGATTCGCAGAAAAGGGTAGTACCTAGTGCGAACAGGACCCAAGCAATGCTTATGATGCTATTTCTAATAGCGGGAATTGTTGGGTTCTTTTACTATTCCTTTGGAGGGCTTGATGATGATTACACACTGCCGGTTGCCTCTGAGCATGGAGTAGTGACCGACAGACTCTTTTGGATCACGATGGCGATAACTTGCTTCGTTTTTATCGTCACTCAGATATTTCTTTTTGGTTTTGCCTATAAATATCAACACAGTGAAGATCGAAAGGCTGACTTTTATCCCCATAATAACACCTTGGAGGTCATATGGACCTCGATTCCTGCTGTCGTTTTGGCTCTACTTATATTGTCTGGATTAAAGGCTTGGCAAGATATTACCGGACCAGCACCGGAAGATGTTGAAGTTGTAGAGATAATGGGATATCAATACTCCTGGGCAGCAAGGTATCCGGGATCAGATAATCAACTCGGTCAATCTGACTATCAGAAAATCGATGCGACCAATCAAATGGGTATAGATTTCACTGACAGAGCATCTTTTGATGATTTCATACCCCGTGAGATTCATATACCAAAAGGACAACCAGTTGAATTTAGAATTCGAGCGAGAGACGTGATTCATAGCGTATTCCAACCACACTTCAGAATGCAGATGAATGCTGTACCAGGAATGCCTACAAGATTTTGGTTTGTTCCCTCAAAATCTACGGCGGAGATGCGCAATGAAACAGGCAATCCAGATTTCAATTACGAACTGGTTTGTAACAAGATTTGTGGCTTCGGTCATTTCGGAATGAAGTACATAATTGTAGTTGATGAACCCGAAGAATACGAAGAATGGTACAAAAGCCAGGATCCCTGGCTAAAGCAGAATGCGAGTTACCTGAGTGAGGTTTCTAACGACCTCAGGGAAGCGGCGAGGATAGCCTCTGGTCTTGATCAGAGCGAGAAGTATAAGTTAAGTAGTAGTACAAAATAGGTAGATAAAAGCATCATGTCAGTAACCGACGTTCAAATTTCAGAAGATTTAGCTCATGATGATCACCACGATGATCACCATGATCAGCCATTTATTTATAAGTATATATTTTCAACGGACCACAAGACTATTGCCAAACAATTCCTGATCACAGGAATATTCTGGGCAATCATCGGAGGTGGACTTTCAGTTATATTCCGGCTTCAGCTTGGATTTCCGGATTTGAGTCTTGAATTCCTTCGACCAATACTTGGTGGTTGGATTTCAGAAGCAGGAAAGTTGGATCCCGAGTTCTACCTTGCTCTGGTAACCATGCACGGAACCATTATGGTATTCTTTGTGCTAACTGCCGGGTTAAGTGGAACGTTTTCTAATTTCCTTATCCCCCTACAGATAGGTGCGAGAGACATGGCAAGTGGTTTTATGAACATGCTTTCTTATTGGTTTTTCTTCCTATCAAGTGTGGTTATGTTCATTTCGTTGTTCCTGGAAACAGGTCCGGCAAGTGGAGGTTGGACAGTCTATCCGCCTTTAAGCGCATTACCTCAGGCGATGTCAGGCTCCGGGGCTGGAATGACTTTATGGCTGGTTTCTATGGTGTTTTTTATTGCATCAACATTGCTTGGTGGAATAAACTACATCACGACGGTTATTAACCTTCGAACTGAAGGAATGTCCTTCCAGAGACTGCCTTTAACTATTTGGGCATTCTTCATCACGGCAGTCATTGGTTTATTATCATTCCCTGTACTGTTTTCGGCAGCACTCTTACTTGTATTTGATCGATCATTCGGTACAAGTTTTTATTTATCTGAAATCTTTATTGCCGGCGAGGCTCTTCCTAATATGGGAGGAAGCCCAATTCTTTACCAGCATTTATTCTGGTTCCTCGGCCATCCTGAAGTATATATAGTAATTCTACCAGCGTTGGGTATTACCTCAGAGATCATATCAACGAACTCCAGAAAACCAATCTTTGGATACAAAGCCATGATTCTCTCAATGTTGGCAATTGCGTTCCTGTCGTTCATCGTATGGGCGCATCATATGTTTGTTTCAGGGATGAATCCTTTCCTTGGATCCGTATTTACATTATTGACATTGATCATTGCTGTACCATCTGCGGTTAAGGCATTTAACTATATAACTACCTTATGGAAGGGTAACATTGTCTTTACACCAGCCATGTTATTTTCAATTGGACTGGTGTCATTCTTTATTTCCGGAGGTCTCACAGGTATTTTCCTCGGTAACTCAGCCTTAGATATAGCATTACACGACACCTATTTCGTTGTAGCTCACTTCCACCTGGTTATGGGAAGTGCTTCATTCTTTGGATTACTTGCTGGAGTTTACCATTGGTTCCCTAAGATGTTCGGAAGAATGATGGATGAGAAGTTAGGCTACCTGCATTTCTGGTTGACCTTTGTAGGAGTATACCTTGTATTCTTCCCTTTACATTATATTGGAATTGCTGGATTCCCAAGAAGATACTATTCCTTCACAAACTTTGATACTTTCGGCGGATTTGGTGACCTCAATGCTTTTGTAAGTTTTGCGGCAGTAATCACATTTGCAGCTCAGTTCATTTTCCTTTTCAACTTCTTTTATAGTATTTGGAAAGGTAGAAAAGCTCCGGCAAATCCTTGGAAATCAAATACCTTAGAATGGACAACACCAAGAGTTCCGGAACATGGAAACTGGCCTGGTGCAATTCCAAAGGTGTACAGGTGGGCATACGACTACTCTAAACCAGGAGCACCTGATGACTTCATTCCTCAGCATATTCCATTGTCTGAGACGCCTGAATCAAATCTTCCCCATGAGCAGGAAGAGCTGCAGGCTAGTAAAAGTAAATGAAGCTAACAGCGGGATTATTTAAAAAAGTAAACCTCGCTACCATAATCGCTGTCTACGTACTCATCCTTGCTGGGAGTGTGGTACGTAGCACAGGTTCTGGTATGGGTTGCCCTGATTGGCCGAAATGCTTTGGTGGTTATGCTCCACCGCTGACGGTGGAGGCACTTCCCGAAAACTATAAAGATATTTTTCTGGAGGAAAGGCTACGAAAGAATGAACGTCTGGCATCAATGCTGGAGCGTTTAGGGATGGATGAGATGGCTAATAAGATTCTTAACGATCCATCAGTCAAGGTAGAGGAAGATTTTAGTCCTTCAAAAGCATGGATTGAGTATATCAATCGCTTGATTGGGGCTTTAATAGGTGTTTTTATACTAGCAAATGCAGTTGCATCCTTCGGATTAAGAAAACAAAGTAAAGGGGTTGTTGTTCTTTCGATTCTAAGTCTAATTCTTGTTTTATGGATAGGATGGACAGGGAGCCTAGTGGTGTCAACCAATCTTTTGCCGGGTTTTATAACATTTCACATGGCATTTGTCTTCTTGCTTTTGGCAATGCTGATTTATTCAAACTACATGATAGATGGTTCTTCAGCAAGTTTGCCGAGATCTTTGAAAACGCTAATTGTTTCTCTTTTCGTTCTTTTTATACCCCAGTTGTTATTGGGTACACAGGTTAGGGAGACGATTGACGCGATGATGTTGGATGGGATACCAAGAATGGAATGGATGGATAGAGTTGATTTTAAGTTTTACTTCCATAGAAGCTACAGTATTCTTCTCTTAATAGTCTCAATTGCAATTGTAATAAAGTCTAAAGTGGTGCGCGATGCCAAACTTAGAAATCTCAGTAAGGCGGCTCTGGGACTAATGGTAATATCAGCCACGTCTGGAGCAATAATGTATTATTTTTCTGTCCCTGCTACCTTCCAACCTCTACATCTCGTTATTGCTACGATGCTATTTGGAATTCTATTTTATTTACTTTTGTTGACCATTCGAAAAGAGGCAAAAATATCTTGATAAGTACAACAACACGATCGGAATATATAAAGGAGAAGGTACGGGCTTACTACGAGCTTTCTAAGCCCAGACTATCGTTTTTGGTAACATTTTCAAGTGTCTTTGGGTACCTTCTGGCTTACAGGGGAACTATTGACTTTGTACAACTCGGTGCCTTTGCCATTGCAGGTTTTTTAGTATCGGCTTCTTCGGTTACCATCAACCAAATCATAGAAAAGAGCTTCGACTCTTTGATGAAAAGGACATCCAACAGACCGGTACCTACAGGACGACTAAAGGTTCGGGAGGCATTGGAATTTGCAGTTATTTCAGGTCTAACTGGACTACTCTTACTAGGAGTTTACACCAATTTGTTGACTGTGATTTTATCGGCTTCAAGTTTTGTGCTCTACGCATTCATTTATACACCTTTAAAGAGAGTAGGTCCGATAGCCGTGTTTGTTGGAGCAATTCCAGGGGCGTTGCCTCCACTCATAGGATGGGTGGCTGCAAGTGGGGTAATTGATTACCAGGCTTTAATAATATTTGGAATTCAGTTCATATGGCAATTCCCTCATTTCTGGGCAATTGCATGGGTAGCAGATGAGGATTACAAAAAAGCAGGATTTAAGCTGTTACCTGGGGGTGGTCGAAAGGATCTTAATACGGCTGTTAACATTATGGTCTACACTCTTTTCCTTCTCCCTTTGGGTCTTTTACCCACATATTTTGGTCTTACCGGATTGACAAGTGGTATTGTTGCAACTGTTTGTGGAGTTCTTTTCTTAGCACAAACATTTCAATTGTTAAAAGATAATAGTAGGAAGTCAGCATTAAGGATCATGTTTGGATCGTTCATGTATCTTCCAATAGTTCAAATTGCATATTTAATAGATAAGGTATGAGTACGGCGTCAATTAATCAGGGTATTGCGGGTAGGGTTCGCTCAATGAATCCTTTGAAATTTGCGATGTGGTTATTTATCATATCGGTGACGATGATTTTTGCTTCAATGACAAGTGCGTACATTGTTAAAAAAGCGGAGGGTGACTGGTTGCTGATCAACTTTCCGGAGCTATTTAAGTTAACATCGGTTCTGATCGTTCTTAGTAGTGCTAGTTTACATTTTGCGTACATTTCAGCCAAAAGAAACAACCTTCTTAATATAAGATTAGGCCTTATAATCACTGCTTTACTGGCACTTGGTTTCGTGATTGGCCAGTATATGTCCTGGGGTGAATTAGTGGCTCAAGGTGTTTATTTTGTAGGAAATCCAGCAGGATCATTTGTATATGTTTTTACTGGATTACACGTGTTGCACCTGGTCGGAGGTCTTATTTTCCTTATTATAGTTGTTTATAGAGCTTTTAAATACGAAGTACATTCAAAGAATTTGAACGCAATTGAAATGTGTGCCACCTATTGGCATTTTCTGGGTGGACTTTGGTTGTATTTATATATATTTTTGATCGTAAATAATTAATACCTAATCTATGTCTGAAAGCGCTGTAATTGTCGATGATTCAAAACGAGATGCCTGGAGCGGAGGATTAGCTCCGATGAAAGCAAGCTATGGAAAACTAATGATGTGGTTTTTCCTGGTTTCTGATGCTTTCACTTTCTCGGCACTTTTGATTACCTACGCTGTAATCCGATTTAGTCATCCGGCTTATGATGGAGCCATAGAAGAATTTGTTTTCTCTCAATCTTATTGGCCAGTTCCTGAAAAGGTATTTGAGGCTGTACCATTTCTCCATGGTGTTCACCTGCCGTTGGTTTTTGTTGGTATCATGACATTTATCCTCATTCTTTCCAGCGTCACCATGGTACTAGCTGTGGAAGCTGGTGAAAGAATGGATAGAAAAGGAGTAGAGAAATGGATGCTATGGACAATAGTAGGCGGTCTTACTTTCCTGGGATGTCAGGCGTGGGAATGGTCTCACTTCATCCATGGAACCGGAGGAGGAGGTGCGAGCCTAACTTTTAATGAGTATGGACCTCCAAACTTTGCGGCATTATTCTTTTTCATAACAGGTTTTCACGGCTTTCACGTATTTAGTGGAGTTGTTTTGAACTTTGCCATATTTTTCCAGACAGTGACAGGCAAACTTGAGAGGGTCGGTCATTACGAGATGATCGAAAAAGTAGGTCTTTACTGGCACTTCGTTGACCTGGTCTGGGTATTTGTATTTACATTCTTTTACCTCGTTTAAGCACTCAATCACAATGGAAGAAAATACACAAGTTGAAGTAAAACCACTCGATAAGAATAAAGTAAAAACATTTCTTAGGGTGATGTGGATTTTAGCGGCGGTTACCGCGTTTGAATTCCTTATTGCATTTACTATCCCGCATGAGTACAAGTGGGCAAGGATAGTTGTCTTTGTTGTGTTGACAATTGTTAAGGCATATTACATCGTTTCGGAATTTATGCACCTCGGACACGAGAGAAAATCATTGAAAATGTCCATTGTATTACCTATGCTTTTCGTGGTATTCTTGTTGGTGATCCTAATAAAGCAAGCCGATGCGATCTTTAGTGTTTTGAATTGAGCAACAAATTCCTAAAGATTACTGTTCTTGCAGTAGCATTCCTGGTACCAACTTCATGGTACCTTTTTTTACAGTTTTTCGGTGAAAACAAATTCGAATTGCAGGTTATTAATCAATTAGAAGATTCCTGTCTAATTGAGGAAAATGCCTTCTATCTGAATAAGAGCCAAATAACTCCTCTGGAAGAGAATGAAGTCAAAAGGCTTAAATCTTTCACCGATTCTGAAAACATAAAACTCATTTTGAATTCGGGATGTTTATCCGAGAAAGAGTTTTCGTTGCTACTTGTAGACCGAAAGAAACAGTTAAGAGGAGAATATGATCTATCAATTTTAGAGATCGATCGGGCATTAATAGAAGCGGAGTTATTACTAAAGTTGCAGAAGGATGGAGATGAGTGATCGAATTTACTTGAATACTATTAAAATACTATCAGCCGTGATTCCGTTGGTAGTAGCTATTCTGTTATATCTACCCAGTAAAATGGAAATGGGGAATTGGGTTTATACCTTACCGCATTCCAACGCCATGGTAAATACCCTTACCTGTGTTTTCTTGGTGATAGGAGTAGTAGCGATTAAGAAGGGTAATATTCATCTACATCGGTTATCCATGTCTACTTGTTTTGTTCTTGGCTCAATCTTCTTGGTGAGTTACGTCGCGTATCACGCTTCAGTAGATAGTGTGAAGTATGGAGATACTAATTCCAATGGTATTCTTGAAGCTGCGGAACTAGCTGCCGTGTCTGTGAGTAGAAATGTTTACTTGTTCGTGCTACTAACGCATATATTGCTTTCTCTCGTCGTAGTACCCTTAGTATTGCTTTCATTCTACTACTCCTTATCTGGGTACATCGAAAAACATAAGAAAATTGTCAAATGGACATTTCCCATTTGGCTATATGTTTCATTGACAGGTGTAATTGTGTACCTGATGATCAGACCCTATTACTTGTATTGATAATGAGAAGAATTCTATTAAGTATTATTTCTCTTTTGCTCACTACATTTTCCTGGGCTCAGTGTGCGATGTGTCGAACACAAGTAGTCAATAACGTGTCGGCAGGTGATGTTAACCTGGCTAGTGGGCTAAATTTTGGGATTCTGTATTTGTTTGCTGCTCCCTACGTACTAATCGCAGTAATAGCTTATCTGTGGTTCCGAAATAGTAAGATCAATGAAAGAAAGGTCCGCTTTAGAGGCATCTTTGACAGGTAGGTGTCCTCGGTGCAGAGAGGGTGAAATGTTCATAACCCATCCGTATAAGATACCAGGATTCATGAAAATGAATTCGAATTGTCCTCACTGTGGATTACATTTTGAAAGAGAGCCAGGCTTCTGGTATGGCGCGATGTATGTTAGTTACGCAATCAACGTCGCGATATTTATCTCCACCTGGGTTGCAATTACGGTTCTTGGAGACGATCCTCCTTTATCTATGTATCTGATTGCTGTGGTCCTGGTTGCCTTTTTTCTGTATCCAATAAACTTTCGTTATTCACGAATCATATTTCTCCATGTATTCGGAGGCTTCAAGTACGATCCAAAATTTAAATAGTGATCGATTAACTTTATCTTGGAGGAACGTTGAATGCAATTACGAGTCTGGATAATTGCTTTTGCAGCATCAATCTTTCTAAAGACAGGTTTCAGTCTTTACGAATTTTGGTTTAATGACCCGGTTGAAGTTGTTCAAAAGAGTCTGGTGACAGCTGTTGAGAAACAGAAAGCGGATATTGAATCAGTTGCTGCTGCTGTTCTTGAGAATCATTCCGGCGGTATTAAAACCAATCATTCTTATAGAGTTTATAGCAATGGTGAGTTAATCCTTTGGTCTGACAACACACCCGTACCTGCTTATTCGACGATAAGGGCAATCGATAGCATAGGATTTGACAGGGATACAACGCACCTGGTCCTGAAACGAGAGATTGATAACAAAGGGAGCAATGTGGAGATTTATTCCCTTTCCACGATACGTACGAAATACGAAATAACTAACCAATACCTTAAGAATTCATCGAATAGAGCCCTTTTTAAAGGTTATAATGTTGAAATCGGAGGTTCTGAGATAATCAACGTGGGTCCATTATCAATCCCAGTTGAAATTGAAGCGAAAACTGTAGGGGCTCTTGATGGGATAATTGCGCTCCTAGTCTTCTGCACAGGACTGGGACTTCTGTTCTCTGTGTTTGATAGACTATTTCTGAGCGTAGCTATTTTTGAATTGCAATTATCCTTTGTCTTACTGGTACCTGTAATCAGGGCCATCCAGTTATATCTCTTACCCATCGAATTAAGTCTGGATGGTATTCTATTCAATAGACTTATTTATTCAGCAGGTTGGATACATCCTACAATGGCCGATTTGGTTTTAAACATTGGATTGGTTCTATGGATCATTGCCAAATTATCCAATTTGGTTGATCAAAATCTTGTTGAGTCACACATCAATAAATACCTGCGTTGGTTAGTCCTAACAATATTGATTTTTGTTTCCATCGCGTCATCATTAGTTCTTTATGAATCCCTGCTTTCATTATCCATAAACTCACAGGTGACAGTAGATATCTCCAAAACCATAGCTGTGGAGGTTGCCAGGGTCTATGTTTATATCGCGGCTACTATGCATATTTTTGCTTATCTGGCATTCAACCATTTGGTTGTCAAGATTATTAATTATCTAAAATCTGCCGAGGTTGAGTTGCGAATACTTCTTTCGATTTCAGTCCTTTTAGGTCTCGTCATATTTCCGATCTCCTACTACTGGGTCATACTTGTTCATCTTTTACTAGCTCTATTTTTAAAAATCAATCCCTCTTCATTTTCAATCACACCATCTTCATCGTTCTACTTCCTTCTCTTTTTATCGGTTATTGGTTCCACCATATCCGGGCTATCTGTTTATAGATATGACGAGCAGACTGAACTTATTCGAAAGCAGCGATTTGTGTCTAATCTGCTCATAGGGAACGATATTATTGGTGAATATCACTTGAATAATGCTATTAATGCCATAACTGAAGAGAGCTCCTATCGAACAAGATTTTTGAATCCAATATTGGTAAACCAGAACCTTGTCTATTCGGTGGATCAATCACTTTCTAATTACCTGGATAAATATGAATTGGACTTATTTGTTTATGACTCCATCGGAAAGCCTTATGGTTTCACTTCTGAGGTTTCACTTCAATACTGGCTAACGGAATATGATCGTACTCCCTTTGAGACTTCTTACAGAAATATCTATTTCATTCCAGACCTATCAAACGGTAGACACAGATACGTATGTATCATTCGTTTTCAAGACCGGGGCAAACCCCTGGGGTATTACGTTTTGCAACTAACGCTAAAAAAGTATGTCAATAAGTCTGTATTCCCGGAATTGCTAGTTGAGAGCACTCCTCAATTTGATATAACGGACTATGACTATGCCTATTACAATTCAAATGGGTTGGTCTATAGCCAAGGTAATTTTCCATTTGAAGCTATTGAATCTGGTATCCAGACCAATGAATATGAAGATAGGGGATATCACTTCTTTATAAGGACATTGGAAAGTGGCGATCAGATATTTGTAGCCTCAAAGGCATATTCATTAAGGGCAATCCTATCAAACATTTCTTTTTTCTTCATTCTAACACTTATACCTATAGGGTTACTACCATTTATTGCAAATAATGGTAAGCCTAACAAGAGCCTGGCACTGAAAATACAATGGTTTGCAGGACTTTCGTTCACAATACCAATACTGATTATTAGCCTTGGTATTCTCAATGTTTTGAATCAGTCATATAAGTCCGAGATCAATAAGAACTATGAAAAGAGGGCCAATACTATTTCAGAATATCTTGTTGAAGATGTAGAAAGATTTATTTCGAATGATCTCAATAGGGTAAGGTTTGCCCAGAACCTATCGGATGTGGCTACGATATCTCAATCTGATATAATGGTTTACAATGAGAAAGGAGGACTGATGGGTTCCAATAGGGATGAGGTGTTCTCCCAAAATCTGCTTTCACCCATCATTAACCCCAAAGCCAAGAGAAGAATAGTGGAGAAACAGTTTCAGAGCGTTATACTCGATGAATCAATTGGAACTCTTGATTTTAAAACAGTTTATACCGGTATATTCTCTTATTCGGATGGGCAGTTATTAGGCATTTTGGCTGTTCCCTTTTTTGATTTTAAGAATCATTTGAACCGACAGCAAGTAGAGGTTTTTAACAATATCATTGCGCTGTTCACCATTATATTCATTGTAACTCTAATTGTCGGGAATTATAGTCTTCGAACTTTGATTGACCCCATCAGATTAATTTCTGAAAGGCTTCACTCGATAAACTATGTGGAAGAGTTCAATGAACCACTGACTTATGATTCTGAGGACGAGATAGGCCTGTTAGTTAAGGAATACAATGGGATGATGGAAAAGCTATCAAGAAGTAGGGAGGAACTTGCGAAGATTCAGAAGGAAACTGCATGGAAGGAAATCGCGAGACAAGTAGCTCATGAGATCAAAAATCCTTTAACCCCTATGAAACTTAAGATTCAACAGCTTCAAAGAGATTTTGATAACTCCAGTAGGGAACATGCAGTACTAGAATCTTTACTTACACAGGTGGATGCTTTATCCAGTACAGCAGATTCTTTCAGCGCTTTTGCACAAATGCCCGCTCCACAGAATGCGATTTTCAGTTTTTCCGACCTGGTTACCAACATCATATCATTATACAAGAGTGATGACTTGATATTAACAAGTGATGTTGAATCCGAACTCTTGGTATACGCAGATCAGAAAATATTCAGCCAGATTCTTAATAACCTGGTTTTGAATGCGTTACAATCGATGGACGGCAAAGAGCAACGCCTGGAATTCGCTCTTGAAAAGAAAGGAAGTAAAGCTATCTTTTCATTAAGGGATTGGGGTATTGGTATTCAACCGGAACTACAGGATAAGGTATTTGTGCCCTACTTTAGTACAAAAGCTACTGGTAGCGGCATTGGATTGGCATTAGCAAAAAAGGGAATTGAACAGGCAGGAGGCAACATATGGTTTGAATCAGAAGCGGATGCGGGAACCACATTCTACATATCCCTACCTCTTTCTTAGGTATTTCTTGGTTCTTTCACTGGGTTTTCCGGTTTTCTCCTTTGCCCAAAGTAATTATAAGTGCATTCAGAAGGATCTTGCAGACTTTCCGTTTGTTCTGGATACTTTATTGATTGACCCCTCTTCTATTACTGTTAATGGACAAACAAAAGGATTCACATTCAACCAAAATGATCAGTTCATTTCGATAAATAATTCCTTTTCCAATGATGCCAAACTTCAAATATGTTACCGTGTTGCTTCCAAAAACTTGGAGGAAGCCATATATGATCGGGATCTTACTATTTACGAGAAGGGAGGATATCGTGTTCAAGAGAATTCTATTCAGCGCTCCGAGGGCTATTCGGATGAATTTATTTCAACTCCGGGAATCTATAAAATGGGTGCGATTACCAGAGGTATCACCGTTGGAAATCGTCAGGATTTATTCGTGAATAGTAACCTGAACCTTCAACTTTCAGGAGAACTTGCCGAGGATCTTTTTCTTAATGCGGTTATTACCGATCAGAATATACCGTATCAACCGGAGGGTAACACTCAACAGTTAAGGGATTTTGATAACGTCTATATTGAGTTATACAATAATAAATGGAATCTCCTTGCCGGTGATTTCGTACTAAGAAGTCATCAAAGAAACTACTTTCTTAAGTATTACAAGAACCAATTGGGATTCAGGCTCCAGAAAGAATCGCAGTTAAATGAATGGAGTCTTCGATCCCAACTTGCCGTTTCCTCCTCCAAGGGCAAATTCACATCTACTTTTGTAGAAGCCATCGAAGGTGTACAAGGCCCGTATAAACTAAGAGGCCCCGATGGTGAGCGATTCATTGTTGTTCTTGCAAACTCCGAACGAGTTTTTATCGATGGAATCCTTGTGGAGAGGGGCTTTGATAAAGATTATATCATTGATTACAACATTGGTGAAATCGTTTTCAATCCATCTATTCAAATAACCAGATACACACGTATCAGGGTAGATTATGAGTATGCACAACAGACTTTTCCTCGGTCTTCCGTGCAAACTTCTCACGTACTTAACAAAAACCGAATAACTTTTTATACCGATTACTACAGGGAGTCGGATAATGAAACGAATCCTTTGTTCGGAAACTTTACCGATTCTGATCTTCAAAATCTAGATAGTCTTGGGGATTTAAGCCAAAACGCTTTTATATCTGGGATTACAGAAAGTGACTTCATCCCGGAATTAATTCTTTACGAGAGAAGAGACACCCTGTTGAATAATCGGGTTTACACATATTACGTGCCCTCTCGAGATCCCCAAAGGGCTACTTTTCAAATTACATTCACTGATGTTGGCTTTGGGAATGGCGACTATATTCTCGGTAATTCCGAGTCAAACGGAAGGGTTTTTACCTGGGTGCCACCTGATGTTGGTGGCCAGTCTCAGGGAAATTTTTCGCCAATTGTGAAGATCGTTACTCCCAATAGAAGGCAAGCTGGTGTGATTGGAAATCAAGTTGAAATTACACCGGGTTTTACCTTTAATCAGGAGCTTGCCTTATCTGAGCAGGACAATAATCTCCTTTCGTCCAGGGATGATCAGGATAATAATGGAATGGCTTGGAAAGGAGTTCTTCAAATGGAGGAACGGAGGATTGCAAGAACTAATTATAGTTTTTCAGGTCATGTTGGATATGAATTTAATTCCAAAGATTTCAGACCAATTGATCGATTTCGCTCAATAGATTTCGATCGTGACTGGAGCTATAGATTTCCAAATGATTCAGTGAATGCAGCCGAAAGAATTTTTGACACACGAGTACAAGTAAGCCAAGACATCAACAATGGATTGGAATACACGATAACAAGAAGACAACGCATAGGTATAATTGATGGGTGGCAACAACAGATCAACTTTGCAAAAGAATTCGGTCCATTCTTCTCGAGGAGCACTAATTTTTTACTAGCCTCGGATGTACTTGAAAACCAATCAACCTGGACCCGATCATTCAATGAGCTTGGAGTTGGAATTTGGCAACTTCAAACAGGTTTATACTATGACCTGGACGAGAATAAAGTAGTCAACAATTCGGAACAAGTGGTGGGTTCCGCTATGCATTTTCGTGAGCAGGGAGTGTTTTTAAGAAACTCCGATTCATCAAATTTTAGTCTTGGTATAAAGGCTGGTACGCGACAAGACAATATTCCCAGAGAAGGCGCGCTATCTCAATCAACTAACATAAATAAAGTATCTGGTCTATTTGGGTTTTCCTCAAATGATAATCATCAATGGACTGGGAATATAAACTTCTTACAGGTTGAGGATCTTGTGACCTTAACTAATGAACAGCAGATCACAGGTTCACTAAACGCTAACGACCAGCTGTTTAATAATCATATAAGAAGCAATTTATTGTATTCGACTGCTTCGGCAAGAGAACTTAGAAGGGAGTATGTTTTTACTTTGGTTGGATCCGGTCAAGGTACCCATACCTGGAGAGACGAAAATAATGATGGAGTTCAGGATATAACCGAATTCTATGAGGCAATCAATACAGATGAAAGGAATTTCATAAGACTCCTGCTTCCTACGGACGACTATATCGACGCATTCCAGACCATCTACAGGCATAACATTGATATACAATTGCCAAAATCATTGCGTGGTAATTCTGGATTTCTTTCTGCTTTATCAAGATTCGCTTTTCAAGGGAATCTCAATATTAACAACAAGACCACGTCTTCAGATTATGTTGATCGATTGGTACCTATAGCAAGATCGGATAGCTCAAATTTGAGTGCGAGGAACTTCAGCCGGTTTACTGTATTCTTTAATAGAAATGAACCTGGTGTGGGTTTTCAACTGAACAGAAATAGGAGATACAATCGTTTTTTAAATCAAAATGGATTTGAATCATTGCAGCAGGATGAATGGAATCCTCATCTTAGAGTCAACCTTGTTAAAGCGTACCAACTGGACTTTGACTTTCTTTCTGGGATTCTAACCAATGAGTCTGATTTTCTTGCTAATAGAAATTTCAAATTAACGGATCGACGATATAGGGGAAATTTGACTTTTTTATTGAGTAACGATCATCGATTTACAGTTGGATATGCAAATAACAGGAAGGAGAACGTCGCATCTGAGGGTAATGACGAGTTTTCAAACAGTAATGAAATTGAATCTACTTATACCTGGTCTAAGGTTCGGTTTGGTAATCTCAATCTTTCATTGAGATTAATCAATATCGATTTTTCTGGTGAGGAGAATACTTTTCTAGGATATACTTTACTTCAGGCACTCCGTCCAGGAAACAATGCTACTTGGACGATCAATTGGCAGCAAAATCTAAAAAATGGACTTCAGCTGACGATGCAATACTTTGGAAGAAAATCCGAGGCAAACCCGGTTGTACATTCAGGTACAGTTCAGATAACCGCTTTTTTTTAGCGATCGGGAAAAATAGTTTTCATCAAACGAGTAGCAAAAACAAAGTCATTCAGTTCTTTAACTTCGGTTTGAGTTATCTCTTCTTTGCTGCCTTCCCATAGTTTTTTGCCCTTGTAGAGGAACAATATATTGTCTCCAATTTCCATTACTGAATTCATATCATGAGTGACCGTCACCGTTGTGATATTGTATTCGTCAGTAATCTCCTTAATGAGGTTATCTATCAGAATGCCTGTTTGAGGATCCAGTCCTGAATTAGGTTCATCGCAGAATAAGTAATTAGGGTTATTGACTATTGCCCTTGCAATCCCAACTCTCTTTTTCATTCCACCGCTAAGCTCTGCTGGCATCTTTTCATTGACATTCTCCAGGCCCACTCTTTCAAGGCAAAAATTAACTCTTTCAAGCTTTTCTTCAGGAGGCATTTTCGTTAGAATATCAAGAGGAAACATCACGTTTTGCTCGACTGACTTGCTGTCAAACAAAGCACTCCCTTGAAAAAGCATTCCGATTTCACGTCGGATTTCGGTCACGGTATCCTTGTTTCCAGCCGTAAAGTCTCTATTGTTAAATAGCACTTGCCCTTCATCTGGCGTAACTAATCCAACGATACACTTAAGAAGTACTGATTTTCCAGTACCACTGGATCCAATAATAAGATTGTTTTTTCCTTTGTAGAATTTTCCACTGATACCCTCAAGGACTTGTTTTCCTTCAAATGACTTTGAAATATTTGAAACTTCAATCATCCTAATAATAATTGGGCTAGTAGGTAATCTGCACAAAGAATTGCGATACAACTGTTGGTTACTGCGGCAGTGGATGACTTTCCAACCTCCAGAGCACCTCCCGTTGTAAAAAACCCTTTGTAAGCGGAAATTGTAGCCACCAAAAAACCAAAAACAAAGGCCTTGATTAATGCGAAGAAGACATTAAATTCAATGAATTCATCCCGGATTCCAATGATATAGTCCGTTCCGGAAATTACTCCAGTCAATGTTCCGGCAACATACCCGCCGTATATTGCCAGAAAACCCGATATGATCACCAACATTGGGTACATCACTACGCTGGCAATTACTTTCGGAAGGACCAAATAAGAGGTAGCATTAATTCCCATCACCTCCAAAGCATCAATTTGCTCCGTTATTCTCATTGTACCCAGTTCACCTGCAATATTTGACCCCACTTTACCAGCATATACAATTGCCATTACTGTAGGAGCTAACTCAAGCACGGTCATATCTCTCACAACTAACGATATCACATAATCCGGTATAAATGGGCTTACAAGGTTATAAGCAGTTTGAATCGTCGTAACGGCTCCCATGAACACCGACACAATGGTCACGATAAAAATGGAATTATAGCCAACTTTAATACACTCATCAAATATCAATCCGATGTATGTCCTGAATTTTTCTCTTCGAGTGAATAAATGACTAAGAAAAACTAAAAATTTCCCGAGGCTCTTCATCTAGGAACCGAAATTAATAAAATCGGATTGTTATACGGTCAGAACAATTGAATTCAGGAGATTTGTATCATGAAAACTGCGATTGTAACCGGGGGAACTAAGGGAATAGGCTATTCTATTGTTGAAAAGTTCTCAAAAGAAGGTTTAAGAGTCATCTTCTGCGCTAGAAATTCGGATAATGTTGAGGATGCTCAGAAAAAACTTAGAAATCAGTATCATGAAGAGATTTACGGCTTCGCAGTTGACGTGAGTAATAAAAAACAAATTGACAGTTTCGTCAGGTCCATCTATGATATCAACTCAACTACGGATATTCTAGTCAATAATGCAGGAGTGTTTAAACCTGGAGATGTCCATGAAGAGCCGGATGGTCAGCTAGAAGATCTTTTGCAGACTAACCTAATGAGTGCTTACCATCTCAGTCGTGCCCTCATTCCCACAATGAAAGTTCAAGCGTCAGGTCACATATTCAACATATGCAGTATTGCCAGTTTGGAAGCTTATCCACCTGGCGGATCTTATTCTATTAGTAAGTTTGCTATGCATGGACTGACAAAAGCACTAAGAAGCGAATTGAAGGCGCATGGAATATCGGTCACATCCGTTATACCGGGGGCCACTTACAGTTCTTCCTGGGAAGGAACTAATATCGACCCTAAACGATTAATGAATGCAGAAGATATTGCCTCGATGGTATTCGCAATAAGCAGTTTGGGTTCAGGAACAGTGGTGGAGGACATAATATTGAGACCACAGGAGGGAGATCTTTAATTTATTGCGCTCTCAAATGAATAATCCAACAATTAGCTACTGCAATAGCCTAACAAAATACACCCGCAGAAAAACTCGGGAGGTAAAAATTGGTAACATAGGAATAGGAGGGGACAACCCCATCCGGTTACAGTCCATGACTACGGTCGACACTATGGATACTGAGGGATCAATAGAGCAGTCCATAAGGATGATTGAAGCTGGCTGTGAGCTCGTAAGAATTACTGCACCGAGCATCAAAGAAGCTCAAAATCTCGAACTAATTAAAAAAGGATTAAGAGAAAGGGGTTACGATACTCCGCTGGTTGCAGACATTCATTTTACTCCAAATGCGGCGGAATTAGCAGCAAGAATTGTAGAGAAAGTTAGAGTCAATCCCGGCAATTACGCTGATAAGAAGAAATTTGAGACCATTGAATACACCGATGCTTCATACGAAGCTGAACTCGAGAGAATCAGGGAAAAGTTTTCACCTCTTGTAGAAATTTGCAAAGAACACGGCACCGCCATGAGGATTGGTACCAATCACGGTTCATTGTCCGATCGAATCATGAGCCGCTTTGGAGACACTCCACTTGGTATGGTTGAATCTGCTTTGGAATTCATCCGTATCTGTGAAGACCTGGATTTCTATGATATTGTTGTATCCATGAAATCAAGTAACCCACAGGTAATGGTCCAGGCCTATCGTTTACTGGTTCAAAAACTTGATGAAGGTAATTTTCAGCCCTATCCTTTGCACCTAGGTGTAACTGAAGCGGGTGAAGCCGAAGACGGTAGAATAAAATCAGCGGTTGGTATTGGAACCCTGTTGGAGGATGGTCTTGGCGATACGGTTCGGGTATCGTTGACAGAAGAACCAGAATTTGAAATACCGGTTGCCAAAGAGCTTGTTGATCGCCTTAACAATAGAGACGGTCATCAAATAATAGAGGATATCCTGGATTATCCTATAGACCCCTTTAGTTATAAACGTAGGTCAAGTCTGGAAGTAGGAAATATTGGCTTCGACAATGTCCCTCGCGTAATTGCAGATCTTAGTTCAATTGTGTTGGATAACAAAAAATCACTTTCCTCACTTGGGCACTTTTATCTTCCGGAGTTAGATAAGTGGGGCATGAACGATCTTGGTGTTGATTATATTTATACCGGGTCAACACCTGCTCCTTTTATGCTTCCAAATGGAGTAAAAGAGATTGTAGATCATAAGGTCTGGAATCCTTCTGAGGAGAATCCAAATTTGTTTCCTATTCTAGATAAGTCCGATGACACCTCAGTCTTGCATTCCAAACTAAACTTCCTACGTGTATCAACTGAAGAATTTGATGACGAAGTTATCTCGCTTCTAAAAGAAGAAAGTTCTATAGTTCTAATCTTATCCAGTGAGAATGCTCATGCCTTGGCTGACATAAGGGCCACTTTTGTACGTCTGATTAACGAAAAGATTGATGTTCCAGTAATCATTCAACGTGCATACAACAATGAAAGCACTGATGGTTTCATGCTAGCGGCATCAACCGATATCGGAGGGTTATTAATTGATGGGTTGGGTGATGGTGCTTTTTTGAGTCACAAAAAACAGGGAGTGGATCTGGGCTGGATAAAAACAGCAAATGAAACTGCCTTTGGAATTTTACAGGCCTCCCGAACACGTATTACTAAAACAGAATACATCAGTTGTCCTTCTTGTGGCCGTACCTTATTTGACCTTCAGGAAACAACCGCTATGATCAGAAAAAGAACAGATCATCTTAAAGGTGTAAAGATTGGAATCATGGGATGTATTGTGAATGGTCCTGGTGAAATGGCTGATGCAGATTATGGGTATGTGGGATCAGGTAAAGGTAAAATCACATTATACAAAGGACAGGAAGTAATCAAAAGAGGAGTGCCTTCTGAACACGCTCTGGATGAGTTAATTGAATTAATAAGAGAAGATGGAAAGTGGACAGAGCCCGCGAAAGAAGAATTTGAAAGTGTATGAGTGAAGAAAACAAAGTGAAAGAAACAAAGGACAACGAAAGGACTGAGCTAAAAGAGTATTTCAATTTCAGTGAAGTTTTAACTTACTTTTTTAGGAAAAAGGACCCAACACGACCAACCAACTTCAATATCAAAGCCATGCATACTATTAATAAGATCTCCATTCTTATGTTTCTGTTTGCTGTGATATTCATTATAACACGAACCATACTACGAAGTCTCTAGCATGGATATCGAGGCCTTCCGACTATACTGTTTGTCTAAGCCTGGAACCTCAGAGCACTTTCCGTTCGATGACAAAGTATTAGTTTTTAAGGTGGGTAATAAAATGTATGCCCTTGCTGATGTGGATGAATTCATCTCTATTAATCTGAAGTGCGACCCTGAGATGGCAGCTGAGTTAAGAGAGCGATATCAGGGAGTTACCCCCGGATACCATATGAGTAAGAAACATTGGAATACCGTACTTACTGATGGTTCAATATCTGACAACCTGTTGTATGAATGGATCGACATCTCCTACGATTTAATTTTTAATAGCCTACCGAAGAAAACCCAAATTTCGATTTCTGAAGCATGAAACGTTTGCAAATGCCATTGATTATCTATTCGTTTTTGATATTTATATCTTGTGCTATGGACTCTACCGATAAAGAAATAGAACCAGGTTTTACCGTCGAGGGAAAAACTTATTTGGCTTTGGGGGATTCGTATACCATCGGTCAGGATGTCGAAATTGATGAACGTTGGCCTGTTCAATTGGTCAATAAGGCCAGAGTAGAGGGCTATGATTTAGTAGATCCCGTCATAGTTGCTACCACCGGATGGACCACTGATGAATTACAACAGGGCATAAGTACTGCTGGAATAGATAATCAGACATATGACTTTGTTTCATTACTTATCGGAGTAAATAACCAGTTTAGAGGTTATCCATTTTCTCAGTTCGAAAAAGAGTTTAACGAATTATTGGACTACGCCATTATACGGGCTGGGGGAGATGATTCAGGGGTCTTTGTTGTCTCAATTCCCGACTATGGTGTTACACCTTTTGGGAAAACAAGGGATTCTGAAAAGATAGCCACTGAATTGGATGAGTATAACTTGTATCAACAGGAAATATGCAAGGAAAGAAATATCCAGTTCTTTAACATCACTTCAATTAGTAGAGAAGCATTGGACTCCCCAGAGTTGATCGCCTCAGATAACTTGCATCCGTCAGGAGAAATGTATAGAAGATGGGTTGATGAAGTTATTGGAGAATGGTTTTTGCAACAATTAGCTCCTTAAAGTCCACTAATCACCAATTATTGTCGTTATCATGTAATAATCCTAATTTAGGGGTGACTTTCGCCACCTAATAGGCCTAAATGCGTCTAGTTTTACCAATTGTATGTTTTCTTGCTCTAACTGCATGTCAGGATAGGATCATCTGCTCCGCATTTCAGAGTACATACATATTGGACGATTCCACAAGGATGGCTTATTATTCTTCATACTGGCGCCTGGATAAATCAACTCAGGAGAAGTTTCTAGCGTCCTATCAGCCTGCTGTTGATTCGCTTGATACGGCTGCGGTTGGAGGTATTGCCGGGGACATTACATTATACTACGACCACGTTCAACAATATCTGACTCCACAGCGAAATCCAAGAAGATCGAAATACGGTGTAGTCAAATACGAACCGGAATGGATGAAGAATTATAAACTCAAGTCGGCGCCTATGGAAAATGTGCTTGCTCCTCAGAAAGAAAAGCCTGTGTCTGAGAAGGAAAAAGAACTTGAAATTGGTGATTTTGTAGCTATGAATGAAGATGACTCAACGGTTGTTTTGGATTCTGCATTTCTAGCCAGTGAAGATTCTCTACTTGTGGCACCAGTAGATTCCAGTATGTTGGCTTTAGAAGAGGAGGAAGAACCGAAAGGCCCGGAGTATCTCTATGGCTATGACCCGTCTGATAACTTCAATGTGGAACAGGAATATTACAATAAGTATTTTGGAGAGTATTTACTGGCACCTAAGAAGAAGAAACAACCATCAGTTGTTGCCACTGACTCAACTCAGGTAGCAGGCGTTGAAAACCTTAGTGCAGATTCTGTTCAAGTCGAAGAAGAAGGTGGAATGTTCCGTAGAAGAAGAAATCAGGATCCAGCTAACGATAATTCTGTAGAAGGAGAAGTTCCGGCACAAGAAGGCAACGAGGAAGGAGAGAATAATGAAGGAAATAAGGGCAATGGAAATGGGAATTAAGCCCTTCTATGAGCAGGAATATGAGGAGGTTCTCCGTTAAATGGATTAATTCTACCAATACCATTTGAGCCTAAAGCAACTGCTCTTTTTACCGCATCTTGTCCATATTTCTTTCGTATGTAGTCCATCTCCTGGTAAAGGTTACACGACTCTTCGGTATCATCAAGAAAAGATATTTGTTGGCCACCCTGTACTAATCCACTATATCTCACTCCAATTAATCGTATCATGAGTCTTCTTTCGTAGACTTTCTGGAATAGTTCTTTTACAAGAGGAATCAAAATATGATCACTAGAGGTATAATGTATCCTTCTTTGTTTAGAGAATGTATTCATATCAGCGTACCGAATTCTGATGGTAACGATTGAAGTAAGTCGGTCACCATTTCTCAATTGCATGGCTAAGTTTTCCGCCATGGCAACGATAAGACTATTCATTTTTACTATATCAATGGTATCTCGCTCAAAAGTCCTTTCAATTCCAATAGACTTCCTCTCATGATATTGTATGATAGGAGTGGGGTCAATAGCATTACATCTTTCCCAGATTGTAATTCCATGATCACCAAATGCTGACTGTAGGAATCTTTTCGGCATCTTTTGAACTGACTCAACCTGAGAAACTCCCATTTCTCGCATTTTGTTAAAGGTTTGTTGTCCTATTCCAGGGATTGATCTTAGTGAAAGAGGAGCAAGAAATTCTCGTTCATGCCCACTTTCAACCCTTAAGAATCCGTTCGGTTTTGCTTTACTGGTTCCTACTTTCGAGACTGTCTTATTGATAGAAAGACCTACTGACAGAGGTAGACCGGTTTCTTTGATGATTTTGCCCCTTAATTCTTTAGCCCAAAGCACGCTATGAAAAAATCGATCCATACCTGTCATGTCAATATAGAATTCGTCAAAGGATGCTTTTTCAAAAGCTGGTGCTTCATCTTTAATGATATCAGAGACCATTTTTGAAAATTTTCCGTAAAAGCCGCTATTTCCACGTATAACAATTGCATCAGGACATAGGATTCGAGCCAAAGCCATTGGCATAGATGAATAAATGCCATATGTTCGCGCCTCATAACTGGCCGAAGCCACAACTCCGCGACCGGTAGTGCCTCCAATAATTACTGGCTTACCATTTAGTTCTGGGTTAGCCAGCCGTTCACATGACACAAAAAAAGTGTCCAAATCCATGTGTAGAATGGTTCGACTCATTGAAATACTAAATTAATTAGTAAATACTAAATTAATTAGTATTTCATTAACATCCTTACTTTTATCTTGGAGGAAGCTCCGGATAAGGGATTATTGACTCTATGATCATGGCTACACCATCTTTACTTAATAGAGTTAGCGTGATAAGTATGCTACTCACGATTAGGGCAACGCCAACATTATTGTTCCTCAGTTCAACAAACTCTTCAATTGGGGTTAACCGTGAATAAAGCGCTGTACTCAAGAGTCCAATAAGTAATGAAAACGAATAAGCGATTGCGATGTAGATCCCACCCTGACCAATGTATCTGAAAACTAATGAAAAAGAATTGTGGGACGAACTCATCAACCTGAACGAAGAAATAAGTGGCTGGATAACTTCACTAATCATTAGTCCAACGGAAAACATAATGGCCGCGATATAAACGCTGTACGCTAGATTTCCACTTTTAATTCCATAGTATTTTCTTCCGACCCATTTGACTATCCAATAAGTGAGAGCAAGTATGAAAATACCAATACTAACTGCGGAGAGGATCTCAATTAAACCAAGTAGTGCAATTCTAAAATTCATGTGCTAATGCAATATGCCAATAATCCTTATTTTTCGAATCCGGTGGAAGCATGCCAGCACGCCAACCGCTTGCCGTGGTTTCCCAGAAATAGTATTTACCACCTTGAAACTCTATGTATTCTCCATAACCTTGTAAGTCTACAGCGATCATGGAATGCCTGTATTCTCTGCTAACGAGTATTAATGGATTGAACTTAAATTTGGACAGTAGCGTGAATAACAGAACAGTTCGTGTATCACAATCTCCATTTTCAGAATGAAGAAACTCATATGGTGATAGAATACCAAAGGCTTCGTCTGGAACACATCTAATACTGTCGGGGCAGGGCTCATCTGTAATCAAGGTGTAGGGTATATCCTGCACAAATGAAACAATGCTTTCTGCCAGCTCATTTCTACTGAGCTCATTATTGGAGAGAACCGAATTAAGTGAATCAACAATGAACTCAAGACTTCCATCACTCTGCTTAATCAGTGATTCGTATACCTGCCCCCAATAAAGTGGATGCGTGATAGAATCATACCACTGAATCTTAATGTCATGCCTTTTTCTTTTTTGATCGGCTGAAAGATTATGTTTTGTGTCGTAAGCAAGGCAAAGAGAAGCTTGAGATGATACACTCCATGATCGTTGATGCCAGCGATCAAGAGAAATAGAATCTTCAACAATACCTTCATAGCAACGGGATTCTGAAATGGAGATTTCCTGGTAGATTGAAAGGATCCAACCAAAAACCCAAAGAAAGATCAATGCCGTAATGAAGCGGGAAAATAGTTTTCTCACATCATAAAAGTAATGTATGCCTTAGTTTTAACCTTACTAACTTATCATTGACTTTTAAATGAGTAGTCAACCGTACATAGAAGCACTAAAGGCTGACCATGATGGAGACTGGGAGAAGGCCCACAATATCGTTCAGGATATGGAATCCAATGAAGCGGCATGGATACATGCCTATTTACATCGAAAAGAAGGGGACGAGTGGAATGCAGGATACTGGTACCGTAGAGCCAACAAGCCTTTCTTCAAAGGGTCGCTAGAGAATGAGTGGAAAGAACTATGGGAATACTTTAATTAATAAAATCCTTTAGACGACCACATTGACAATTCTGTTGGGAACAACGATGATTTTCTTCGCTGGCTTCCCTTCCATCCATTTCATTACAACTTCATTTTCCAGTACTTCAGATTCAATTTCTTCCTTCGGTTTGTCTACAGGGAAGGAAATCTTCACCCTCATTTTGCCATTGATTGAAACTGGATACTCGAAAGAATCTTCCGTTAAATACCTTTCATCAAATTGAGGATAAGAGACCATGCTAATGCTTTCTTGATGACCCAATTCTCTCCAAATTTCTTCACACAAGTGTGGTGCAAAAGGGCTCATTATGATACTCAAAGGCTCCAGGATTTGACGGTGATTACACTTCAATGCCGATAGCTCATTGACGCAAATCATAAAAGCACTGACAGAGGTGTTAAGTGAAAGGTTATTAATGTCCTCCTCGATCTTTTTGATGGTCTTATGGAGGACTTTGAACATTTGATCAGAAGGAGATTCGTCAGTAACGTTGAATTGATCACCACTGTGGAATAAATTCCAGAACTTCCTTAGGAACTTGAATACGCCATCAATACCGTGTGTATTCCAAGGTTTGAATTGTTCAAGCGGTCCTAAAAACATCTCATACATTCTCAATGTGTCAGCCCCATATTTATCTACGATTAGATCAGGGTTAACTACATTGTATTTTGACTTGGACATTTTCTCGACCTCCGCTCCACATTTATACACACCGTCTTCAAGAATAAACTTGGCATCTTTCGCGTCTCCTCTTGATTTTCTGAAAGCTTCAATGTCCAGTTGATCATTATATACAATTGATATATCGACATGAATTGGATCGACGTCATAGTCCGATGTAAGCCCTTTTGATACGTAGGTATTTTCTCCTTTTACTCGATACACAAAATTGGATCTCCCTTGGATCATTCCCTGGTTTACTAATTTCTGAAACGGCTCCTTTGTGCTTAAGTAACCTAAGTCAAATAGCACTTTATGCCAGAATCGTGCATACAAGAGATGTAGAACTGCATGCTCAGCACCACCAACATATAAATCAACATTCATCCAGTATTTTTCTTTGCCTTTTTCAAGCAAAGTATCCGGGTTATCTGGATCAATAAAACGTAAGTAATACCAACAACTACCAGCCCACTGAGGCATGGTGTTAGTTTCTCTATATCCAATGTCAGTTGTGCCTGGATAGGTTGTTTCTATCCAATCGGTCGCTTTTGCAAGAGGAGATTGTCCATCTTTAGTCCCTTCGTAGCTCTCAACCTCTGGCAGTACCACAGGTAATTCGCTTTCGGGTACTGATGTTTCGTTTCCATCTTTATCGAAGACTATAGGAATAGGCTCACCCCAGTACCGCTGACGTGTGAATACCCAATCTCTAAGCTTGTAATTAGTCGCACCAGTACCAAGTCCTTCTTTCTCAATTCTTTGTATAATGGTGGTTGTAAACTTCTTTGAGTCCATTCCATCATACTCGGCAGAGTTGAGAACCAATCCGTGTCCAGGATATGCCTCTTTTAGTGGTTGAATTTCTTTACCGTCAGGAGTAACTACCTGTAGAATGGGTAAATCAAATTTGTTCGCAAACTCAAAATCACGTTGGTCTCCGCCGGGGACGGCCATAATAGCACCGGTTCCGTAAGAGATTAGAACATAATCTGATATCCAAATCGGAATCTTTTCCTTACTTAATGGATTGATTGCGTATGCTCCCGTGAATACTCCTGTTTTGGATTTATCCAGTTCAGATCGTTCAAGTTCAGACTTTCTCGCCGCTTGTTCGATGTATTCTTCTACTTGAGGTTTCTGATCCGCGGAGGTTATTTTCTCCACAAGTGGGTGCTCAGGGGCTAATACCATATAGGTAACACCATAGATAGTGTCTGGTCTGGTCGTGAATACCCTGATATTTTCTCCGGTACTTTCTTCCTTGAAATCAATTTCAGCTCCATAAGACTTACCGATCCAGTTTTTTTGAGAGAGCTTTATTGACTCGGGCCAATCCAGATCATCAAGATCAGCTAAAAGCCTATCTGCATAAGAGGTGATTCTCATCATCCACTGCCGCATGGGTTTACGAACTACAGGATAGCCACCTCTTTCACTAACACCACCTATAACTTCCTCATTTGCCAGTACAGTACCTAGTTCCTCACACCAGTTTACCATTACTTCATCCTGATAAGCAAGTCGATGTTGATCTATGAAATTCTTCTTGTCCTTTCCGTCTAAGTCAACCGGAACCTTAAGATCACTGATCGGTTTGGCCTTCTTTTCTGTTGGGTCGAAATAGCTATTGTAGAGCTGAATAAAAATCCATTGAGTCCATCGGTAGTAGTCTTTTTCACTGGTTCTGACTTCTTTGTTCCAATCATAGGAGAAACCAAGAATACTGAGTTGCTCTTTAAATCGTTTGATGTTATTCTCAGTGGTAATAGCGGGATGTTGACCCGTCTTTATTGCGTATTGTTCTGCTGGCAAACCAAATGAATCGAATCCCATTGGATGCAAAACATTGAAACCTTTCAAACGCTTATACCTTGAAACAATATCGGTGGCAATATATCCAAGAGGATGTCCCACGTGTAATCCTGCCCCTGAAGGGTAGGGAAACATATCAAGGACATAGTATTTAGGTTTAGATTGATCTTCGGAAGTTTTGAAAACCTCATTTTCAACCCAGTGATCTTGCCATTTCTTTTCGATTTCTTTGAAGGGATATTCAGCCATCAGATGTTTGTCTCTAAGTAAAGCGGGCAAATTTATTGAAGCTGTATATAATTTCTTTTATACTTCAGGGAAACCTTGATCAAATACCTGCGTCTTTAATTCAGATTTAACAAATGAACTCAAAGGATCAAAACAACTGACTAGTCTTTCGATTATGAAAACATTATTGACACTACTTACTTTCTTAGGTACAGCTACATTGGCGCTAGCACAAAATGTAGATACTACCGCAGTTCAACCTCAACAAACAGAAGTGATTGAGCAGAAAGTAGAACCAGTACAATCATCAGATACCCTAAAGGTAGAAGAAAGTCCTGTTCAGCAGGTAATTACCGAGGAACCTCAGAATCCGGTTGTCTCAGAGCCTGAAGCCGAGAACGAGCCGAAAATTATCTATTACCAATCCACTCCGGAAAGAGAGTATCAAAGCCAACGAAACTACAGCTATCGCTCACGAAGAAGCAGGAATGATATCAAAACACTGGCTGGGAACATGAACCATTCTGGAGGATTTGGTGCCATTTCATTTAGAACTACTGAATTTAATAATGAAGCCATGGTAATTGCAGGTGTACGTGCTGGCTGGATAATAAACCGGACGGTAGGTATTGGTTTCGAAGGACACGGAATTATTCCAACAACCAAATATGAAGGCATTGATATCACTCAAGATGTATTCGCGGTTGGTGGTTATGGCGGAATGTTTTTAGAGCTAATCTTCTTTTCCAACAGTGTCGTCCATGTTACTTTCCCAACATCGGCAGGGGCTGGATGGATCGGTTATAACGAAGACTGGGAAAACCCAAACCCAAGACCTCCTGGCAATTCTGAATACAGTAGTATAATTGATGAAGACATTTTCTGGTATGTAGAACCAGGAGCCAATCTGGAGGTGAATATTGCAAGGAATTTTCGTATGGATTTCGGAGTAAGTAAACGATTCACCCAGGATTTTGAATTACTTAATACAGACGAAAACGGATTTGAGAATATTAACTTCTATGTGACTTTGAAGATCGGAGGTTTTTGATCTTCACCTTTCGTTTTGCAAAACCATGGATACTATGTATTCATGGTTTTTTTTGATTCACGTTCTATAAATTTCAATGCTTTTCGAGCATGTTCTCTCACTTTCGTGGCGGATTGGAAAACATGCCCCACCTGTCCCTTACTGTCAATAATAAAAGTGACTCTCGCGGGTAGAAGTCCGAACAAATCGCGCTTCAATCCAAAAGCTTTCTCTGCTTTGCGTCGGGTATCGGAGAGAAGAGGAAATTCGAACTTGTATTTTTTTCTGTATTTGGCATGAGATTCTGAAGAGTCACCACTTATACCAATGATGGTGGCCCCTTTGTCATGAAAATCCTCATTCATATCCCTGAATTCACATGCTTCAGCGACGCAACCTGGTGTTTCGTTTTTTGGATAGAAGAAAATTACAATAGGTCCTTCCCCCAGGAAATCATGGAGTTTTACAGATTCACCTTCATGATTAGAAAGCTGCACATCTGGAATTTTTTCACCGATCTTTATCATACACCATAAACCCCTAACAATTGTAGATGGTTTCTATGGTTGACATTCTTTACTCCATTAATTTTGCAGCATCAAGGAAACCCTACTTATATGCAGCAATATCACAGTTTGATGAGATACATTTTAGACAATGGAGTGCAAAAGGGCGACAGAACCGGTACTGGAACACTTAGTGTCTTTGGTTATCAGATGCGCTTTAATCTTTCCGAAGGATTTCCATTGGTTACGACTAAAAAGATTCACACTCGATCAGTAATTCACGAGCTGCTATGGTTTTTGAAAGGGGAGCAAAACATTAGCTATTTAAAGGATAATGGAGTAAGTATTTGGGACGAATGGGCTGATGAAAAAGGTGACCTGGGTCCTGTTTATGGAGTGCAGTGGAGAAGTTGGCCAATACCGTCCGGAGGTTCAATAGATCAGATATCGGAATTGATCGACCAGATCAAGAATAATCCAAACTCGAGACGATTGATAGTCAATGCATGGAATGTGAGTGAAATACCGAATATGGCATTGCCACCGTGTCATGCATTTTTTCAGTTTTATGTCGCTGATAACAAGTTATCCTGTCAGCTTTACCAGAGAAGTGCAGATGTTTTTCTAGGCGTTCCATTCAATATCGCATCTTATGCGTTGTTAACCATGATGGTTGCACAAGTTACAGGTCTTGGTTTGGGAGATTTCGTTCATACGTTTGGAGATGCTCATCTATATTCAAATCATCTGGAGCAAGCACAGCTTCAATTGACTCGGGAACCTCGAGCATTACCCGTAATGAAATTGAATCCGGAGGTGACTAACATCTTTGATTTTGTATATGAGGACTTCGTTTTGGAAAATTACGATCCTCATCCACATATAAAGGCGGCCGTAGCCGTGTAACACTTAAGGCTTAAATCCGTTATTGTACCGAGATTCACCACAAAATGGCCGAGAAAAGTAGTGTTTTTGATATGATTGGGCCGGTTATGATTGGACCGTCAAGTTCACATACTGCAGGCGTGGTTCGTATCGGAAGAGTAGCGAAAAGATGCTTTAGAAAAACACCATCAGCCTGCAAAATCACTTTCTATAATTCTTTTGCAAGGACCTATCAGGGTCATGGAAGTGACCGGGCAGTTCTTGCTGGACTAATGGATTTCAAAACAGATGACGATCGAATAAAGTCTGCTCTCCAAATTGCGGAAGATAAAAATTTGAAATACGAGTTCAGAGGCGTGGGTAATGCTTCTACCATGCATCCAAATACAGTTAAAATTGAAACATTAGATACAGAAAATGAGTCTTATGTTCTGGGAGAAAGCCTTGGAGGCGGAGTAATAAGGATAAAAGAGCTTGATGGATTTGAATGTAACTTTTCGGCTAGAGCTCATACAATGATTGTGGAAGCAGTAGATACGAAAGGAAGCGTTGCATTCATTTCTGACGTAATATCACAGGAAGATTGTAATATCGCAACGATGACTGTTTCAAGAAAGGGCAAGGCTGGTCTTGCCTGCCTGGTTTATGAAATGGACTCAGGAATTAGACCATTGACTTTGGAATACATTAAACAACTAAACTGGGTTCACGACGCTCTGTACATTCCGGATATTGATTATTGAAAACCATCCTATGTCTATTAAACTACATTCAACAATTCTGCTCATCCTTTTTACATTCGTTTCATTTGGTCAAGATGCTAGGTCTTTGACCTTAGAGGAATGCGTGCAGATAGCGCTTGAAAATAACCTTAACATGAAAAGGGGGAGGTTATCTCTGGAGAATGCGGAGATCAATGTTTCTCAATCGCGAGCAAGTGTGTTGCCCACTGCCAATGTTTCAGCTGGATTTAATAATAACTGGGGTCGATCGATTGATCCTACAACAAATGATTTCATTGCACAGAGAATCACCTCAACAGGATTTAGTGGAAATACAGGCATGACTCTTTTTAATGGGTTAAGGCAGTACAACACGATAAGGCAGAGTAACATGAATTTGAATGCCGCTGAGATGGATCTGGAGGCCGCTCAGAATGACCTAGTCTTGAATGTTGCAAGTGCCTATTTGAATGTCATACAGAATAGGGAATTGGTTCAAAATGCTCAATACCAAATTCAATCAACGCAGGAACAGCTGGATCGAACTGAAAAGCTGGTCGCTTCCGGAGCGTTGCCAATTACCAACGAATTGGAATTAAGGTCTCAGGTTGCCAGTGATGAATTGAATTTGATTAACCAGGAGACCGCATTGGAATTCGCATACCTCAGTCTCAAACAGATTATGTTGATTCCATCTGATGAGGAGTTGGATATTGTGGTACCAAACGTGGATGCAATTATTGGTGACCTTCCCACACTATCTTCGGATGGGTTTTACCAGGTTGCACTTGGAAATCAACCGCAGATTAAAAGTGCCGATCTTGGTGTTCAAAGTGCAAATCTTGGTGTTCAGATATCATCGGGAGCAAGGTATCCAACCCTCGGGGTCGGTGGAGGTTTCAGTACCAACTATTCTACGGCCTTTCAACAATTTCAAACCACGGGAACTCAAACACAGCAAGTAGGTTTCACTAGTGGGGGGGATGACGTGTTTGTCATTAATCCAACCGGAGAACTGATTGATGTTGATTTTGGAGATCAAATAGACCAAAACCTGAGTTATTTTCTTGGGATTCAATTGAATATCCCCATATTCAATGGTTTAATCACCGAGTCAGACATTCAGAGGTCCAAGATCAATCTTCAACAAGCGGAAATTACATCCATAGAACAGCGAAACTTGCTCAGGCAGGATATAGAAAATGCGTATACTAATGCGGTCACCTCTCAGAAGGCTTATGAAGCTTCTGTCAGACGTGTTGAAGCAGTGGAAGAGACTTTCAGGGCGGTTGAAAATCAATACAATTTAGGAGCCGTTAACTTTACTGATTACCAGGTAGCAAGCAATAATCTTTTTGGAGCTAGAACTGACTTGGTCCGCAATAAATACAGTTATGCTTTTTCATTAAAAATTCTGGAATTTTACCAGGGCAATCAAATAACTTTCGACTAACACAAATCATGGCATTGAAACAAAAGAAAAAATCAAACAACAGAATTCTATATATCCTGGGCGCCGTTGTTGTGTTACTGATTGTATTTGCTGTAGTTGGGAAATCCCAGGGATGGGTAGGTCAAAAGAAAGCCGTGGATATTGAAGTCGCTACAGCTGAAAAGACGACAATTGTAGAGAAAGTAAGCGCATCCGGTACTGTACAACCTGTAATTGAAGTCAAAATAAGCCCAGAAGTGGCAGGAGAGATTATCGAGCTAGTGATAGAGGAAGGTGACAGTGTAACAAGTGAAGACTTTCTACTTAAAATTCGGCCAGATAATTTCATATCCGCTCTCGAAAGAGCGAGAGCTAACTTAAATCAACAGCTTGCAAATTATGCCGATGCCAAAGCAAGACTTGCAAGGGCTGAGGCTTCCTTTGTTCGGGCAGAGCTGGAATATAACAGGCAAAAGAAACTTTATGATCAACAAGTCACATCAAGCGCTGATTTTGAAGTGGCTGAGGCCAATTATAAGATTGCCATGCAGGACCTTGAGTCTGCCAGGCAGTCCGTTGAAGCAGCAAAGTACATTGTGAAAAGTAGTGAAGCCACGGTAGATGAGGCAGAAGAAAATCTTCAGCTTACTGAAATCACTGCACCTATGACTGGAATTGTCTCAAAATTAGACGTAGAAATTGGTGAAACCGTAGTGGGGACTTCACAAATGCAAGGAACAGAGATGCTGCGAATTGCGGATTTAAGTAATATGGAAGTTAGAGTTGATGTGAATGAGAATGACATAATTCGAATTGCATTAGGAGATACAGCTATAATTGATGTTGATTCATATTCTTACATGGATAAAGAGTTCAAAGGAGTTGTAACTCAAATTGCCAGCACTGCAAATGCAAAGGTCAGTACAGACGCTGTTACAGAGTTTGAAGTTCGGGTAAAGATTTTAAATGACTCTTATCGTGATCTTATTGAAGAAGAGAACATTACTTTTCCTTTCCGACCAGGGATGACAGCCAGCGTTGATATTATAACCGAAACAAAGTTCGATGTTCTCACAGTGCCTTTGGCATCGGTTACTACTCGAAAACCTGGAAGTGAAGATGACGAAGATGATGACGATAGAGGAGATGACGAAGAAGATGACCAGGCAGTGACTAGTTTCGACGATGAGCTAGAAGAAGTAGTTTTTCTTTTTCAGGAAGGTATCGCTGTAAAACGACTGGTATCCACCGGAATCAGTGACTTTGAAAGAATTGAGATCACTTCTGGTCTTGAAGAGGGTGAACAAGTGATTTCCGGACCATTTTTAGAGGTCTCAAAAAGGTTGAAAGACGGAGATGCTGTTGCGGTAGAGGAAAAGGACGACGACGAGGAATCTACTGAAGAGGACTGATTCCGAATTCGTTTAATAGCACATCGTATACACGATGTATAGGCAATCCTACCACATTGAAATAGGAACCCTCAATACGCATTATTCCGATCATTCCAATCCATTCCTGTATTCCGTAGGCACCTGCCTTGTCGTATGGCTTCCAGTTTTCGATATAGTAGGAAATCTCATTACTCGAAAGGTCTTTAAACTCGACCAATGTAGAATCAGAGAAGGAAACAGTTTTGTTGGTAGATGAGATACATACTCCTGTAATAACATGATGTTTCTTGCCAGAAAGCTGCATTAGCATGTCTCGGGCTTCTTTTTCAGAAGATGCTTTTTCTAATAATCCATTATCTGTGACAACTGTTGTATCGGCAGTAATCACCACTGAATCAGGATGAAATTCTCTATGAAACTGATTCTTTCTAATTGCTAACTTCTCAGCTATGCTTGCAAAATCATCTGTGGCTTCAAAAGACTCATCTACATGCTTGGCTCCATGATTAAATACAAAACCAGCCTCACGGAGAAGCTGGATTCTCCTTGGGGAATTAGAAGCAAGAATCAACATTTGAGTAAAATTCTTCATTTCTGATACTACCAAAGACAAATCCGGTGATCACTTTTGGAAAGAAAAATGTCGTTTTTTGAGGTAAAGTGTGGCCTGATCTGCAAACCTCTTTCATCGTTTCAACCGGTATTTCCTTTGCAATTAGTGCGATTGAAGCAGTTCCGGCTTGAACGGCAGAGAGGCACGTTTCAATGCTTCTTTCAAATTTTATATTCCTCGCCGTTTTTTGATCGTGTTGATGGATCTTGAATTGTTTTTCAATGATGTAGTGATGTAAGACAGTCACATCAAGGGATTTCATCATTTCAGGAACGTCCCAGGGGATATTGAATCGATTGGCTTCTCTAAGAGTAATTAAATAGTTTTCGTCTTTTGTCAAACATCCGTAGGACCATGGATTGGAATTTAGTCTTTTGTTTAGTTCATCTAACTCTATTCTATCAATAACAAAGTCTTCTTCAAGTCTTTTTATTAAACCCGATACGCCATCATCTGGTACGTCCACCAACAAACGATGAGTAGGAAGAATCTTTAGGTCATCTGATTCGGTATTTGTGAAATACATCAAATGAAAGTTGTAAGGCTCAGAACCGTTATGGTTAGGATTGTTATTCTTATTGAGCTTATAGTATTCAATTGAACCATCCAGTCTGTGATGTCCGTCGGCAAGTATGATCTTCTTTTTCTCCATCAATCTTGTTATTCTACGGATAGTAGGCACGTCATGGATCACTGAAAATACATCTCTAACACCTTGGTAATCAGTGACATCATAAATAGGAGACTGAATGCTTTCATCAAGAATTCTCTCGATTTGGAAATCCTTGTCCTCGTAAAGACCATGTGTGGGACTGACATTCATTTGCGTCCCATCAAGAATATCAATCCTATCCTGAACAGAGTGGGGCATAGTATCTTCATGTCTCAGGATATCTCCGGTTTCCCACTCACGCACTCGAATGTTTCCAATGAATCCTTTCCTGCATAAAACATGGCGCTTTTCTGAAAGATAGAAGTACTGATAGTACACATAAATGGCCGGTATTTGATCTTGAATTAGGACCTGGTTTTTTTTCCAGGTTTGAAGAGTCGAACTAGCCTCATCGTGAGGATTTTCACCCTTCGGTACAGACAGGTGGATGCTGTTTAAGGGATTCTTGTATAATACTTCTCTCTGTTCCGAACTTACAACATCAAACAGGGGAGAAGTAAGGCTAGCTATTGATTTCCTGTAGCGGGAGTGATATCTCCAAGCCCGAAATGGTTTGATTTCAGCCATTTCTACGTGCTTTCCAACTTGATTGGGAAGGCTTTGAAGCGGAAACGGATGAAATGGACTGATTTTCTAGAAAATATGAAGCTGCCAGTAGAATTGCGTCTTCTTCGCTTGTAGAAAACTCACTTTCTAATTTCTCAGGGGAAAAATACTCTTCAACGAACTTTGTAGTAAATGAACCATCTTGAAATACCGGATGCCGAAGTGCAAAAGAACAGAAATCTAGAGTAGTCTCCACACCGATAATGGTGTACTCATCAATTGCCCTTAGCATCCGTTGAATGGCTATTTCTCGGTTTTCACCATGAACCACAAGCTTTGAAATCATGGGGTCATAATGAATTGGTATCTCCATACCTTCTTCATAGCCATCATCAACACGAACTCCTGGGCCTTGAGGTCTTCGGTATTTTATCAGTCGTCCAACACTGGGTAAAAAGTTGTTTTTGGGATCTTCAGCATATACTCTAACCTCAATACTGTGACCATTAATACCAATATCTGACTGATTCATTGAAAGTTCCATACCCTGTGCAATCCTAATCTGTTCCTGTACCAGGTCAAAACCGGTTATCATCTCAGTTACAGGATGCTCTACTTGAAGGCGGGTGTTCATCTCAAGAAAGTAAAAATTCAGATCCCCATCTGCAATGAATTCTACTGTACCGGCACCATGATAATTACAAGAACGAGCGACATTCACGGCGGCTTCTCCCAATTCTTGCCTTTTTTCCTTGTTGATCACCGCTGAAGGTGCCTCTTCGATCACCTTTTGATTTCTTCGTTGAACTGAACATTCACGTTCGTTTAAATAAACATAGTTTCCGTGTTGATCACCTAGAATTTGCACTTCAATGTGTTTGGGATTGGTGATCATTTTTTCCACGAATACTGCGTCATCACCGAAAGCACTTTTTGCTTCACTCTTAGCTCTTTCCATCGAATCCGCAAACTCTTCAGCATGGGTAACCACGCGCATTCCCTTTCCACCGCCTCCTGCACTAGCTTTGACCATTACCGGGAATCCAATTTCCTCAGCGTATTTCAGGGCCTCTAAAGTATCACTTACTGGATCTTGCATACCAGGGACAAGTGGGACGTCATAATCGGCTACTGTTTGTTTTGAAAGGAGTTTATCGCCCATTTTTCTTATTGCGTCAGAACCAGGCCCAATGAATATTACACCAGCTTTTTCAACCCTTTCTGCGAAAGATGCATTCTCTGATAAGAAGCCGTATCCCGGATGAATCGCATCAATTTTGGCTGATTTACATATATCCAGAATTGCATCAATCTTTAGGTAAGATTCTGATGAGGGTGGTGGTCCAAGAAGATATGCTTCATCAGCGTATAAGACATGAGGGGCATTTCGATCTGCTTCACTGTAAACCGCGATGGGTGTCAGACCCATTTCGTGAATCGATCGCATAACTCTTAAGGCGATCTCACCACGGTTTACTACTAGGATTCTATTGATTGTCTTGGTTTCCAACTCGTTTGGCTCTAATGCGAAGCCTCTAAATTAGCGGTATTTTTAATTTCCATGTCTTTAGCCTGAGTGAATAATTGTTAGATTTGCACATCAATTTGATAGGTAAGGAACAAACTATTCTTAATGGATTTATTTGAAAAGTTATTGCAGGACAAAGGTCCTCTTGGAAGTCATTCACATATCGATGATAATTTCTACATGTTCCCGAAGTTGGAAGGGGAAATTGCTCCAAGAATGACCTTTAAGGGTCGGACGGTGTTGACGTGGAGTTTGAATAACTATTTAGGCCTTGGTAACCACCCTGAGGTGCGTAAAGCAGATGCAGATGCAGCAGCTCAATACGGACTGGCATACCCTATGGGAGCACGTATGATGACCGGTAATACTAAGTATCATGAACAACTCGAAAACGAATTAGCTGACTTCGTCAGTAAGGAGTCGGGAATGTTGCTCAATTATGGGTATCAGGGAGTAATGTCAGTCATAGATGCACTTGTTGACAGGAAAGATGTGATCGTGTACGATGCGGAGGCACATGCTTGCATTATAGATGGTCTTAGGATGCATATGGGTAAACGCTTCGTTTATCCTCACAACGACATCGAAAACCTATCCAGACAATTAACAAGAGCCGAAAAGCTTACTAGAGAAACAGGGGGTGGAATCCTTGTTATCACAGAAGGAGTCTTCGGTATGTCCGGAAATATGGGTAATCTAAAAGACATTGTGGCTCTGAAGGAAAAATTCAACTTCAGAATACTAGTTGACGATGCCCACGGTTTTGGGACAATGGGTGAAACAGGGGCAGGAGCAGGCGAGGAGCAGGGGGTTCAAGACGGTATTGACCTTTATTTCTCCACATTTGCAAAATCAATGGCTAGCATTGGAGCATTTGTCGCTGGTGACAGTGGTATTATCGATTACCTAAGATACAACGTACGCTCTCAGATATTCGCGAAATCATTGCCGATGCCTTTAGTGATCGGAAACCTTAAGCGTTTGGAACTGCTACGAACTGAACCTCAGCATAAGCAGAAACTGTGGGAGATTGTGAATGCTATACAAGGTGGTTTGAGAGCTGAAGGATTTAATCTGGGCACTACTCAAAGTCCGGTTACGCCAGTTTTATTGAGTGGTGGTACTTATGAAGGAGTAAACCTTGTAAGAGACTTGAGGACCAATTTCAATATTTTCTGTTCAATTGTGGTTTATCCGGTAGTTCCTAAAGGAGTGATTATGTTAAGAATCATTCCAACTGCCAGTCATTCCATTTCAGATGTTGAAGAAACAATAACTGCTTTTAAAGCTATAAAGGGTAAACTCGATAGTGGGATTTATGGTCAGGAAGGAGAAGAAGCAGCCTTAAAAGCCCTAAAAGAAGGTATTTAGCCACTTTTATTTGGTTTTTGTTAGACTATTTTACTTAAATTGCCTCACAAATTAATTATCAGTAACCTTTAAAATATCAACATAAAATGTCAAGATTCGAGCAACTACAAGAACTAGTAAATTCACTTGAAGGGGATTTTTCAAAATTTTATGACAAGCAAAATCAAGCTGCTGGTACCCGAGTTAGAAAGGGAATGCAGGAAATGAAGAATCTTGCTCAGGAAATCCGAATCGAAGTTCAAAACATGAAGAACGGATAATAATCATCAGACAAAAGAATTAAAAGGCACCTATCAGGTGCCTTTTTTTATGCTTTTTAGGCATTGAGAATATCGTTCTTTTAGTCCCTGTGATCCAGCAACTAGAGGAAGTCGTGTATAATCGTTACAAATGCCTGCTACCGACATGCCGGCTTTGATAGATGTTGGATTACCCTCCGTTAATATAAGCTCGTAAAAGGGAGTCAACCGGTCTTCTATCAACATCGATCTATCTTCCTGGCTTTCCAGTAAACTTTTAATCAACTCGGATACATCACCGGGTAGCAGATTGGCTAATACGGATACCAGTCCAATACCACCCATTTTGATAATTGAACTGGCCGTTGAATCATCACCTGAAATGACCTCAAAACTCTTATCTTTATTACGGATAATACTCTGAACTCGGTCGTAATTTCCTACCGAGTCCTTAATTGCAATGATGTTTTCATGTTTTGATAACTCCACAACTACCTCAATGTCAATCTCTTGACCCGTTCTTTTGGGTACATCATAAAGAATGATGGGTTTTTCGGAATGATCCGCCAATTTTCTATAGTGTGAAAGAAGACCTTCAGGTGAAGGTCGGTTATAGTATGGTGATACAGATAATAGAGCGGTGATGGGAAATGACTTCAGATCGACAAATCGATCAATTAACAGCTGGGTATTGTTTCCTCCGTGCCCAAAGACAATGGGAAGGTCTCTCTTGTTTTCCTGCAATATGAATTCCAGTACCTCTAATTGCTCTTGCCATGAGAGTGTTGGGTTTTCAGCTGTAGTCCCCATAACCACCAGATAGTCAACATCTCCTTCGCTTACATGATTGACTACTTTGCTTAACTGTCCATATTCAATGGCTCCGTTTTTGTCAAACGGTGTGACCAAAGCCACACCTAAACCTCTAATCTCCTCCATTACTAACCATCCTTGTGTACTTTAAGACATCATATAATTCCCGGTTCTTTTCAGGTCGTATCTGTAAATCAATGAATCCAGGAGTAAGCTCTGAAAAACCAACAGTACATTTAGCTTTTGAGCAAGATGCTATGTACTGAACAAAAAGATCTTTTTGATGGTCAAGAACGAGTAGAAAATCGAAATCTCTTTTTATAAAATTGAGTATGTGATGAGATAAAAAATCTCCCTTCCAATCAATATCCTTCCTTGATGCAGAAGGAAAATCGTTGGTTTTCATCACACTTCCATTTACTTCAATATTGACGATCGTTACTTGTTTTCCATCGGATCGGAGCTGATCCGCCATCTCATTTACATTGCCGTACTGATCTTCCGAGTTTATCAGGATACCTATATCCTTACAATCAGAATATCCGATTAGGTCTTCATGAGGTCTGGCCTTTGCATTTTTTTTTGTCAGATACGTAAGTATTCGTTGCTTAAGCATTAATCAATCATTCGATCTAATTCTTCTTCTGAAATGATGGATACATTCAACTTATCGGCTTTTTCTTTCTTGGATGGCCCCATGTTTTCTCCTGCAACGAGGTAATTCGTTTTACCCGATACAGAACTTGCTACCTTTCCACCATTTAGTTGAATGCGTTTTTTCAGCTCTTCTCTGTCAATGGTGAATGTTCCAGAAACCACGAAGATAAAACCATTTAGCTTTTGGGTTGTATCCAGATTCTCTACCACTTCAAATTGAAGCCCTGCATTTTTGAGTTTGTTGATTACCGCAATATTCTGCTCCTTAGAGAAATACTCAATTACACTACTTGCAATTCTTTCTCCTATTTCAGGTACTTCTATAAGCTCCTCAAACGAAGCTTGACTAAGAGAATCTATGTTTTTAAAATAGTCTGCGAGTTTTTCAGCTACAGTTTTACCGACATATCGAATCCCTAAAGCAAAAAGCACCCGTTCGAAAGGTATCTGCTTAGAAGTCTCCAGCGATTCTAAAATGTTTTTGGCTGTTTTCTCCTTTATGGATCTTTTTTTCACCTCACCGTTCTCTTCGATTTCGAAAACGAGTCCATTGAGATTATCGAAGGTAATAGAGTAGAGATCACCAAAATCCTGGATTAATTCGTTTTCAATCAAACCTTTAATCGTTCTCGGACCCAAGGTTTCGATATCCATCGAGTTTCGGGAGATGAAGTGTTCAATTCGACCCATAACCTGTGGTGGGCAACTGGTTTCATTGGGGCAGTAATGAACGGCTTCGCCTTCTTTTCGGATAAGGGGAGTACCGCATTCCGGGCAATGTGTTATGTATGTAACAGCTGTTGCATTTAGCCCCCGCCTTGACTTATCAATCCCGGTAATCTTAGGAATAATTTCACCACCCTTTTCAACATGCACTACATCACCATTGTGTATACCCAGTCTTTCAATTTCATTTGCGTTGTGCAGACTGGCACGCTTTACAGTTGTTCCGGCCAGAAGTACGGGTTCCAGATTTGCAACAGGCGTCACAGCGCCGGTTCTACCAACCTGGTAGCTAATGGACAATAACTTCGTCGCTGCACTTTCAGCCTTGTATTTGAAGGCAATGGCCCATCGTGGTATTTTGGCCGTAAAACCGAGTGCTTCCTGCTGTTCTATCTCGTTTACCTTAATAACAATTCCATCGGTTTCCATCGGAAGGTCGTGTCTTTTGATTTCCCATTGATCAATGAAATCAAATACCTCTTGCAGTGAAGTACATTTTTTAAACCCATCGAATGTCTTGAATTGAAATGCCTTAAGAATTTCAAGAGATTGGGCATGTGAGTTTATTTCAAGCCCATCAGTGTACAAGGAATAAAGTATGCAATCGAGATTTCTGGAAGCTACTATGGAAGAATCTTGCATTTTCATCGTTCCAGAGGCAGTATTTCTAGGGTTGGCAAGGAGTGATTCACCTTTTTTGGCTTTCTCCTCGTTTATTGAGTTGAAAACAGCAATAGGCATAAAGATTTCACCCCGAGCTTCAAACTCCTCCGGGACGTCATTTCCATACACCTGAAGAGGGATACTCTTAATTGTCTTCACATTGGTTGTGATATCATCACCTTTAACACCATCCCCACGAGAAACAGCCTTGCTTAAAAGTCCGTTCTCGTACAAAAGACTGATAGCAAGCCCATCGAATTTTAACTCACAGATGTATTCATACTTATCAGTTCCAAGTCCTTTTTTAACCCGTTCATCAAAAGCCTGCAGTTCCTCCTTCGAATAAGTATTACCCAACGAAAGCATTGGTCTTTTATGGACTACGGTTTCAAATGTTTTTGTTACATCACCACCAACTCTTTGGGTGGGTGATTGAGGAAGTCGTAATTGCGGAAAATCCTTTTCAAGGAGTTCTAATTCCTTAAGTTTTTGATCAAACTCATAGTCAGAAATCTCACTGCGGCTTTCCTGGTAATACAGATAATTGTGGTAGTTAAGTTCTTCGGTAAGTTCCTTGATTTTCTGAGCTACTTCGTTTTCATTCATACAAAGGCGAAATTAGATTAAGTAGTTTTGCTACTAGTTTAGCTTTCGAATTTAATACCACAACTTCTATTTTGGTAAGGAAAGGATCTTACCAGTTGATTGATGCCACAAATACAATTACAAAAGAACTATATACCCTTATTGAAATCCAACTCGATTCTGGAGTTGGTGGGTCAAGCTTCTGATGAAGAAGGATTGATGGCTTATGTTATTGGTGGTTTCGTCAGAGACCATTTACTGGGACGGCCAATAAAACAGGATATCGACATTGTAGTTGTAGGAAGTGGAATTCAGGTTGCCAAATCTTTTAGGAGGAAGCTGGGTGAAGTAGCCAAACTATCAGTATACAAGAATTTCGGTACAGCAGCTGTTACTTATGGAGATTTACAGATTGAATTTGTGGGTGCAAGGAAAGAATCCTATCGAAAAGACTCTAGAAATCCGATAGTAGAGGATGGCACACTGGAAGATGATCAAAATCGAAGAGACTTCACTATCAATGCATTGGCGATTGCTCTAAATGGAGACAATAAGGGTCAATTATTGGATCCGTTTGATGGGATATCGGATTTGGAGAAAAAGACGATTCGGACACCTCTTGACCCGGAGGTCACCTTTGATGATGATCCTCTCAGAATCCTTCGTGCTGTACGTTTTGCCACTCAGTTAAGTTTTGATATTGATCCTGATACATATGCAGCCATTATAAAATATGGGGAAAGATTGTCAATAATATCTCAGGAGAGGATTACCAGTGAAATCAATAAAATTATTCTTTCAGAAAAACCATCATACGGTTTTAAACTGCTTTTTGGTGCCCAAATTTTGGAGAGCATTTTTCCTGAAATGCAAAAACTTCAGGGAGTGAAGAAGATCAATGGTAAGGGACATAAAGACAATTTCTATCACACACTTCAGGTTCTTGATAACGTAGCCTCAATGTCCGAAAATCTGTGGTTAAGATGGGCTGCGATTTTACACGATATTGCCAAACCCGCCACCCAACGATTCAATGAAAAAGTTGGTTGGACTTTTCATGGACATGAAGATCTAGGTTCTCGTTGGGTTCCGAAAATTTTTCGTCGCTTTAAACTGCCGATGGGAGAGCCAATGAGATATGTAAAAAAGCTTGTGCGATTACATCTAAGACCCATTGCGCTGGTGAGTAAAAATGTAACTGACTCTGCTGTAAGAAGGTTGTTGTTTGAAGCTGGTGATGAAATCGATGACCTAATGACACTGTGTCGGGCAGACGTGACTTCAAAAAATCATGAACGAGTCAGGAAGTACTTAAAGAACTTTGAGCTGGTCGAGAAAAAGATTTCCGAAGTAGAGGAAAAAGATCAGCTACGAAATTTTAAACTTCCGGTGACGGGTGACGACATAATGGAGTATTACAATCTCCCGCCTTCCCGGGTGGTAGGAGAAATCAGAGAGGAGATCAAAGAGGCAATTTTGGAAGGTGACCTTAAGAATGACCGTGAAGAAGCGTTAATTTTCATGAAGGACCTAGGGAAAAAGCGGGGTCTTATGGGCAAGAACAGTTGAATTACTATCTTTGCGCACCAAAAAACAGGAAGACTTTGAGAAAGATATTTTTGCTAATGATGTTGCTGGCCATGGGTTCAGCTTACGAAATGAAAGGACAAGCCGTAGGTGATTCAGCTTTATCACTGGATTTGCAACGACAAGCATTTATTTACGGAATGTCTACAAAGTATGGTGATAAAGAAGTTGCAAAAAATGCACTCTACAATATTTTAGCTATCAATCCAGCGAATACCAATATTCTGGATTCACTTGCTCTGATGTATTTTCAGAATGGGGAGTACGCTTCATCGGCACTTATAAGCCAGGACCTTCTGTATTATGAGCCAAATAACTCCCTTGCTCTTGAAATCGCAGCTATCAGTTTTGAATCACTTGGTGTTAATGATCGAGCGGTAAACTATTATGAGAAGTTGTATTTGGCGAATAATGATCTAAGTGTATTGTATCAAACAGCCTACCTTCAGTATCAATTAACCAGATATGCAGAATCAAATCTAAATCTTGATATCATTCTTGAAAGTGCTGATTCTGAAAATGATTTTCTAACCGTTCAGGTTAATCAGATTAGTACAAGTCAATTGCCCATGCGAGCTGGTGTTTATAGGCTTAAAGGCATGATTGCGGAGGCAAATGATGACAAAACGGGCGCTAGAGAATACTATACGAAAGCGTTGGAGTTAGCACCTGACTTTGCGGTTGTAAAGCGCCAATTGGAAGCACTTGATTAAGATTCGGCCTTTTTTTTGAGTCGGTCTAACCAATGAATCAAGCTGAAATGTAGTCTGTAATGACTGATGAAGAGAGGAATGAGGAAACCCTGCATTGACTCTTCCACAGTTACAATAGTTTGATACTCTTCTGTTTTTTCAAATTTCCAAACCTGAATAGCTTTTAGCCACAGCCAGGAACTTGTCCATGACAAGGTTGTATTGGGCTCAATGAGTTCTAGGTTACAGGTAAATGATCTTGAATTATTGGTGCTCATTATAAAGGTTTCATCCTCTTTTATTTCACTGGTCTGAACCTTGATGATATCGCTATTCCAATTGGGCCAATTGTCTATATCCAGCATGATTTCCCAGATTTTTCCAATTGGTGCGTTGATGATGATCGATTGACTATCGCGTGTACTGGCCCTTGGATTAATTCTACCTTCTTTGGCAAGTGCTGAGAGAGACATCCTTCTTTTTTTCTAAACTTAATTATAATAGAATTCAGCTGTTTCTTAATGGAAATACGAGATTAAGTTGAAGTAAGATGATTGGTCGTTGTTAGGACCTTTGTAGAGGAACCAATTGACGAAAATGGCGTTTCATATATAAAGTTTTATAACATGGCATTGGCTACATTTGGAAATGGTTGCTTCTGGTGTACGGAAGCGATATTTCAACGATTAGATGGTGTGAAATCCGTAGTTTCCGGATACGCGGGAGGTAAAATTAAGAACCCCACATATAGGGAGGTATGCTCGGGTCTTACCGGCCATGCGGAGGTAGTACAGATTGATTATGATGAATCCGTACTTTCTTACCGAGAGCTACTTGAAGTCTTTTGGAAAACTCATGACCCAACAACCTTAAATAGACAAGGCAACGACGTTGGAACTCAGTATAGGTCCGTTGTTTTTTATCATGATGAAGATCAGAGACTGCAGGCGGAACGTTACAAAAAAGAACTGGATGATGCGGAGATTTGGAATTCACCTATAGTTACTGAAATTACGCCTATTAACAATTATTCAGTTGCAGAAGATTACCATCAAAACTATTATAATGAAAACGGAGAACAACCGTATTGTAGCCTGGTAATCACGCCAAAGGTGAAGAAGTTCAAAGAAGTTTTTTCTGACAAGCTAACTAGTTAGACATCAGAAGTTCTTCCTCGGGTGTCATTTTATGAGGCACCCAGAATTCGTCTATCCTATTGTCAGGTCCATCCGGCTTGCCCTCCTCAGTTGGTAGATAACCAAAGTGCTTCCATCGACTATTATTCAGTTCGATATCGAAGGTTATCGTGGCATTTTTCGCATTACTGTTTGCTGGGTGAGTCATTTCCAGGATCTCTACATATTTCTCACTGTTGTAGCTGTACATTCCTGATCCGGATCCATAAATCTCATCTGCCTGTTTGTTATACTGGATCCATATAAAGTGAGTGGGGGTGAGTAGCTTTAGATAGCCCATGTACTCAGGGTAATCCAGATAGGGTGATTCTGTCTCATATCGATAAGTATCTAAATCCCATGCTCCTATTAGACCATTATCATTTTTGTATTGTGTAGTTACAGGGCTCCATTTTTCTTCGATTTTCACAGAATCTACAGCGATTATTAACCCATTTCCATTGATCTCCATTTGTTTGGCATAGCCAGTATGGTACCAAATACCATTTTCAACGGTTACATCAAAAGGAATTGATTGACCCAGTTCTGAGGATGCAGGTGGATAAAAGAAATCAATATTTTCAACATACTTTCCGTCGTCATTTATGAAATAGGTGCCACCTCCCATTCCTATCAATCTATCCTCTTCTTTGTTGTAATGAAACCAGGTAAAATGAGTAGGGGTAATGTGTTTCTGCTTGATGATTTCATCACCATATTCCTGCCAACCTGAACCATCTGACACATGATCCATATAAGTATCTCCATGATCGATGTATGAGATTATTTCCCATGTTCCGATGAGGTTAGGTTTTGCATCCTGGGCAGAAACAATCGATACCGAGACAAATAAGAAAGCGAATGAAAAAATGATTAGTAGGAATCTCATAATCGGGGACGGGTTGTTTTAAAAAATTTAGAATAAAAACTTAAAAAAATCAAGTATTTCCAAACATTTTACTGCTAAAAGACGAATAAATAAGGTTTAGGCATGATTAATGATGAAGGAAATACACTGAATAGTCATTTGCTTAGGAAAAGTGTATAAATTTCGATCTAAGTTGTTATGATCCTATTTTCTCTGTTATTGATATGGATAAACTGGGTGCAAGTTCCCGAAAACACCAACTATGAAATAGAAACTGTAGGTGTTTATCAGGGAAAGTCCCTCTTTATTCAAAATCAATACTTACCTTCCAGAAAGTCGTTTTGTGTTAAATCTGTATATGTAAATGATAGAAAAGTCCCTTTGAACTATAACCTGAGTGCACTCAAATTGGACTTTGAAAATCAGGATTTGTACACACCGGTTAAGATAAAGATTGTGAGTACGGACTCTCTTTGTAATCCAATCATTATCAATCCGGATGCAATCATGTTTCATACGGCGTACAAGTTTTTAGATATCAATATATCGGATAGTGCCCTCTATTGGAAAACCGAAGGTGAGCGGGAAATAGGTACTTACATTGTTGAGAAATATGATGGTGGTATATGGAAGGAAATACACAGGGAACAGGCCAAAACACGCTTTGAAGTGTCGGAATATTTATTTTCTCCCAGGTTAGAGGAAGGGGGCAATAAATTCCGCGTAAAATACGAGTTTGGAAATGGATCTTTCCTTTATTCAAATGAATCAGTATACGACTTTTATCCCGATCCTGTGGAAATCACACCTACCCATAGTGCAACGGAAATCCGATTTTCACGAACTGCTAGTTATGAGATTTACGATCAAAACAACGAGCTGGTACTAACGGGTACCGATGATCGTGTGGATATTCGAAGGCTTTGGCCCGGTGATTACGTGATCTACTTTGATGGAAGAGACCCAAAAGCGTTTACTAAGGACAGATACTGATCAAATTAGAGATATACCCAGGAAATTACTTAAGAACACCAATACAAAAAGTAGTGCTAACAAGGCAGGGCATAGATATGAAATAGTGAAACTAAGGAATGATTGAACCAGACTTCCCCTGTAGCTAGTACTTCCGGTTGCCAGTTCTTCATGGAGGTTTTCTTTACGCCAGACGTAGCTGGCAAATATTACAATACACATACCACCAAGCAGTAAAAAGGTGTCCGCTAAAGACCCTATTAGTGTCTGGAAATCCCCTGATCCTCCAGGTAGTTTAAACCAGTTGCTAAAGAAGTCTGAAGCGCCAAATCCAAGCATTGTGGGGATGCCGGCAATGAAGATAATGGATGCAACAATGGCAACTGCCTTTTTTCTTTTTGTCCCATATTCGTCGACAACATAAGAAACCGGTACTTCTAACAGTGAAACTGTTGAAGTCAACGCTGCAAAGGAGAGAAGAAGAAAAAAGAACCCACCGATAAATGCTCCAAGACTTGGGCCAAACGTCTCAAACACGCCGGGTAATGTAACAAAGATCAGGGCAGGACCTGCCTGATCGGACTGGACCATACTCATGTCACCTCCATTGTTATATGCGACCAATGGAAATATCATAAGACCGGCTATAAATGCTATTCCAACATCTGTAAGCGTAATTAATGCTGAGGAAGTAACGATATTGTCGTTTTTTGATAAATAGCTTCCATAGGTAATTAGGGCCCCCATACCGAGTGATAGAGAAAAGAAAGCCTGTCGCAGTGCCCCACTGATTGTGACGGCATTTATTTTTGATAAATCGGGTACCAGATAAAACGAGATTCCCTCGAAAGCATTAGGGAGAGTAAGAGAGTACCCCACCAGAAACAAAATCATCGTGATAAGTGAGGGCATCAAAATTTTGGCAAGCTTCTCAATACCTCCCGACACTCCACGTCCGACCACGTAAGCCGTAACAATCATGAAGATCACGGCATACAGACCAACTTTAGTAATGTTGGCAGTAAAAGATCCGAAATTCTGGGCAATTTCGAAGTTCCCTGCAACCATTTCAAAGAAATATCCAATTGCCCATCCAGCAATTACATTGTAATAGGAAAGAATCAAAATGCCGGAAAGAACACCGAGTTTTCCGACTAGATTCCATTTCCTAAAACCTAATGCGTTGAATGCACCTATGGCATTTTTTTGGGTTCTTCTTCCGATGGCTACTTCGGTGACCATCACGGGGTAACACAGAAGAAAGCAAAAGACAAGGTACATCACGACAAAGGCGGCTCCACCACCCAGTCCCACTTCAAACGGAAATCTCCAAATGTTACCTAAACCTACAGCTGAGCCTGCTGCTGCTAAAATGAAACCAAGTCTGTTGGAAAAAGCGCCTCTAGATGCTGCCATAAGTTTAGTTTAAGCGCCAAATATAGTAAAATCAAAAGGCGAAACAACTGGATAGTTAGTGATCCCCTTGATGTGCCAAATCCTCTTCTTGATCCATTTTCACGTGATAAGGAAGGCCAAACATGTGTTTTTCGCGTATTAAATCTGTGACTCTTCGTGGCAAATACTTTTCCCAACCCGATTCATCTTTTTTAATCATTTCCAAAACATCATCAGAGATGATGTGTAGTTGCTCTTTATTGGCCTCACGAATATCTCGGATCTGATCGTTTTCGCGGAAGTACTGATAGAGAGGTTTCAGGTGTTTGACAGGATTGAAATCCCTGGCCATAGCAAGTTTACCATCTTCCTTAATTGCGGGGTAAACGTAGAGTTTCACGTTGCTACCAAATAAACGACTAAAAGCTTCAAGTATACCGCCATTTAAGTTGGTGTAGTATTTTTCATCAAATATCCTTTCCAGGTTACCCACACCGACGATCAAACCAATCTTACTTCCTTTGGTAAATTTTGATAGATAAGCAGCTAGCTTATAATGCTCCTGAAAGTCCGAAATAAGAACAGTCTGGCCCAATGAACAAAGTAGGTCAACTCGGTCCAGGAAATCAGATTCATCGAACTCACCTTCCAACGTTAGGTCATTTAATGTAAGCTCAGTTAGGGCGACTAACTTGTTGGTATCCACGTCAGACTCTTTTCTAAATGACCGTAAACCATTAATCATCATATCCACATTGACCAAAGTAACAGGCCTAAAACGCCCTCTAAGAACCAGGATATTTCTTCTATAAAGAGTTTCGGAGGCTTGAAGCACTTTTCCCTCCGGACCAAACATGGTTGCATGAGTTAAGCCAAGTCTCACCAGCATTAAGCTCATTAACCTATTGTCTACATGGTGAAAGTCTGGTCCATCGATGTGAAACATGTCAACTTCGTACCGATCAGGGGATAAGTTATCCCTCAGGTCATGGATGATTTCTTCTGCCTCTGAGTTCTTGTAACAGGCATGGATAAGATTAACGCCAAGAATGCCTAAGAGCTGTTGTTGCCAAAGTGCGTCGTTATCTTTCAACACAACATGAATGATGCAATTGTTTGGTGCAGAATTCGGATGTTTTTGAAAACGAATGCCCAGCCAACCGTGTCCCTGGTTTGTTTTCTTATAATTGATCGTTTCAACGGTATTGGCAAAAGCGAAGAAGTGAGATTTTTTGGCTCGATAGGTCAGGCGTTGGGAGAGAAGTGAATACTCCCGGTTCAGCATTTTGTGCAATTTATCTTCACAAACGTATCGCTCCGATTTGCCATAGATTGCATCACTAAATGTCATGTCATAGGCGGACATCGTTTTAGCAATGGTATTTGAGGCTGCTCCCGCTTTAAAAAAATGGGCTGCAACTTCCTGCCCACCACCGATTTCAGCAATTGTACCGTAGATTTTTTCATCCAGGTTGAGCTGCAATGCCTTTTCCTTTGTGGTAAGAGTCTTAAAGTCTTCGCCGATTCCCTTGTTCATATCCTAAAAATAGGTGCTTTCGTTCTTAATAAAAACTGAAACATCGTCAATAAAAAAACCCGGACGAAATCGCCCGGGTATTTTTATCGTTTTAAGATTCGGATTACGCATACAACTTGTATGGGAATTCGTTCTTCTCAATCATTATTTGCGCAATGCCTCGTCGAAGATCCTTCATATTCATAGGGATACCTTTAGTAAACCTTTTTATACCCATGAGCATCACCTTCAGCTCGTCTCCTGTAGCAAAACTGGAAACGGCTTCTTCACCAGCAGAACGAACCACCTGGGTAGCGTGATGCAAGTAGCCTCTTGCAAGGTCAATGTACAATTGATTTGCATCTTCTCCGCTAGTTGAGATCATCTTCTGCGTTCTAAGAATGGCTGATTCAGCGGCATAAATCTCGATGACCATATCTGCAATGTTCATTAGCACTTCCTGCTCTTTTTCCAATTCTGGTCCGAAAGTTTCGGCTGCTTTACCCGCCACCATCAGAACTGCCTTCTTAAATCGTTTCACTACTTCCATCTCCTCGGAAAGAGGAGTTGAGAAATCCGGAGTCTCGAAACTTGGTACTCCAGTCAACTCCTTGGCTACAGCCATTGCGGGTTCCATCAGGTTTAACTCACCTTTCATGGTTCGTTTAAGAAGCATTCCCACTATGAGCATACGGTTAATCTCGTTGGTACCTTCGTAAATTCTTGTGATTCGGGCATCCCGATAGGCCCTGGCCATCGGAGCTTCTTCGGAAAATCCCATACCTCCATAAACCTGAACGCCTTCGTCGACAACATAATCCAGCGCTTCTGAACCATGGATTTTTATTATTGCCGCTTCGATGGAAAACTGTTCCAAGCTTTTGAGCTTAGCCTTGCTTGCATCCATTCCATCAGCGATCAGTGAATCAATTTTATCATCAATGTTTTGCCCGGCTCTGTAACTAGCTGACTCGACAGCATATGTTTTGATCGCCATTTCTGCCAGTTTTTGCTGGATAGCACCGAATGAAGAGATCGATACTCCGAACTGCTTTCTTTCGTTAGCGTATTGTGTTGATAGAGTGGCAATCTGTTTGTTTCCACCAATCACTCCGCATCCCAACTTAATTCTACCTACGTTGAGTACATTCACCGCGATCTTAAACCCATTCTCTCTTTCAGAAAGCATGTTTTCCACAGGTACTTTGCAGTCGTTGAAAAATACCTGACGAGTAGAAGAGCCTTTAATACCCAGCTTTCTTTCCTCATCGTTCATGGTTATTCCGCCAAAAGACTTTTCTACTAAGAAAGCGGTTAAGTTCTTGTCATCATCGATCTTGGCGAAAACAATAAAAAGATCTGCAAATCCAGCGTTACTGATCCACATCTTTTGCCCATTAATAAGGTAATGTTTTCCATCCTCGGTTAGCTTGGCCTTCGTTTTTCCGGAATTGGCATCGCTACCAGCATCCGGTTCAGTAAGGCAGTAACTAGCTTTCCATTCCCCAGTAGCAAGTTTTGGTAGATACTTATTCTTTTGTTCTTCCGTACCGTAATAAAGGATTGGTAATGTTCCTATCCCAGTATGTGCGCCGTATGCAGTTGAGAAAGAACCTGAGCTGGCGACAACATCCGCAATAAGCATGCTGGTGTTGAAATTCATACCAAGCCCTCCGTATTCTTCCGGTACAGCGACTCCAAGTAAACCTAAATCACCTGCTTTTTCCATCAGGGAAGCCATTAGGCCTTCTTCTAATGAATCGATCCGATCCCTGTTGGGTTCAATTTCTTTATCTATAAAGTCTTGAGTGGCCGCGGCCATCATTTTCTGTTCTTCAGAAAATTCTTCCGGTATGAAGATATCTTGTGGTTCTGTTTCCTTGATAAGGAATTCACCCCCCTTAATTGTTTGTTTGTTTTCGACTGCCAACATAATGAATTAATTAAAAATACTCTGCATGCATACTATTTTACATTCACGAATTTAAACATATTTTGTTATGCATGCATACTATTTTTGAAAAAAAATTCTTTCTTACTTTGTGAGCATGTTGATACTCATTCTAACCCTAATATTGAGTCTGGTACAGAACCCAACTCACGAGTTAACCATAAACATTTCTTCACCACATGAGGGAGGAAGCATGATGGTTGGGGTATTTGATAATGAGGAAGATTTTCTTGAAAGGCCAGTAATAAATAAAAGTGCTTTATTCAAGTCAGGAACAATAACCGTTAAACTGCTATTACCCCCTGGAGAGTATGGAATAAGCGTTTATCAGGATCTAAACGGAGACAATCAGCTAAACACAAATTTCCTGGGAATACCTAATGAGCCTTACGGCTTTGGAAACAATGCAAGAGGCACCATGGGGCCAGCCCATTTCGAAGATTGTACCGTTCTTATGGATGGTCCGAAGAAAATGGATATCGAAGTACGGTAACTAGGCTAGTTCTCTTAAATCCACAGGAACAACTCTCGATATTCCTTGTTCGATCATAGTAATGCCGTAAACGATGTCGGTGGAAGCCATAGTCCTTTTGTTGTGCGTTACGATGATGAACTGAGAATCTTTCGAGAACTCCCTTATAATCTGATTGAATTTATCGATGTTGGCATCGTCCAATGGTGCATCTACTTCATCGAAAATACAGAAGGGGGCAGGTTTAATGAGGTAGATGGCGAAAAGGAGAGAAGTAGCCGTTAATGTCTTCTCACCACCAGATAGCTGATTGATACTAAGTGGCCGTTTTCCTTTTGGTTTCGCAGTAATCTCAATAGGTGATTCCAGGGGGTTTTCGGGATCTGTCAAGAACAGGTCACAATCATCTTCATGAGTAAATAGGGTTCGAAATACCTTAATGAAATTCTCTTTGATTTGTTCAAAAGCCGTTTGAAAGGTATCCTTAGCAACCGTATCTATTTCACTTATTGTTGTGAGTAAGGACTCTTTAGCTTTCAGAAGGTCATCCTTTTGACTCGAAATGAAGTCATGTCTTTCTTTTATTTCATCAAATGCTTCCATCGCCATTGGGTTAATGGGGCCAATGGATTCCATCCTATTCTTTAGTTTGTTAACTTTTTCTTCCAGTTCTTCTTCCGAGATTTCCTTCTGCGATTCAAGTACGGAGTCATCCAACTGATCAAAATCAACATTGAATTCAACTGAGAGCCTTTCTTTTACTGAAGTGAGGGAAAGCTTTACCTCATTGAGTTTATTCGACCATTCCATCAGAATCTGATCAATGGTCTCTCTCTGCCTTTGAGTTTCTCTTATTTCTTTTTCCTCCTTATCTATGGACCCTCGTGTTGTGTAGTATTCTTTTTCGGCTTCATTAACACCAACTTCTATGGACTCCTTTTCATCATACATACTAATGAGTTCGTCGTCGTTTTCTACAGTTTTTCGAGCCAATTCATTCGAGTCTTTTTCTGTTTGGTGTAGTTGCTCGGAATTCTTTTCGATCCTTTGCCTGCTTTGTTCAAAAGATTCCTGCTTGTATGAAATCTCTTGCTCAAGGCTATTTAGGGTATTTTGTTTCTGATGAAAAAGTACGTTTGCCTTATTATAGGTCTCGGTCTTTTCTGATAGTCGCTTAATTAGCAACTCCATTGATTCCCGATGTTCTTTTACTTGTTCCTCAGCTGCCTGAAATCCAGCCTTTTCTTTATCCAATTCAGGAGAAATAGATTCCAGATCTTTATTCAAATGTATGATTTGATCCTTAATATCCGATTGCCTGGTCGTGGAGTTGGAAATCATCTCATTAAACTGATCCCGCTTGCTCTCCAGGGAGGCTAATGATTCGTTTATACTGCTGATCTCCTCCCGGATATTCTCTAGTTCGATGGTCTTAATCTCCTTTTTCTTCAGCTCAAGCTCTGTCGAATGCGTGTCTAGTTTCGTCTGTAATCTATTTTGGTCTGATTCAAGTTTTTTGATCTCATTTCCAAGTTTTTCCAGGTTCTTAACCCTTCCAATTCTCTTTCCTTCAAAAAGTCCGACTGAGCCACCGGAAATAGAGAACTTTCTTAAAATAGTGGTGCCTGATTTCTCCAGCAGTACATGATCATCTGATAAACCGGCAAGCTCTTCACCTTCATAAATGAAGACATTGCCAAGCAGGAATTTGACTATTGGTTCATAATTTGGATCAAAATCAATTAATTCCAGTGCTGACTGACAGTCCTTCGGTTTTTCAGTGGGAGGGAAGGTTTTAGAATTGATCTCTTTTCGGATAAAGAAATTTGCTTTTCCCTGACCAGACTCATTGAGTAGGTTAATTGCTTTTATCGCCTGTTGTCGGTCTTCAACCACAAAATAGCTTAGAACACTTTCCAGATAATTTTCGATACAAATTCTAAAGTCCTCGGGACAACTAATTATATCTGAAACAAGTGGAATATTCTCCCATCCATCTGAAGTCTTCAGGAACCGAATTGCCTCAGGAAAACCTTCAAGATTGTCGACCATTGACTTGGTTAGGTTGAATTCATTCTGGTTTGAATCTAACTTCCTGTTTGTTTTTTGAAGTTCTTCCCGGGATGTTTCAATGGTATCCTGAAGTTTTAGGATATGTTCATCCACCTTATCCTGCTCCAGTTTAAGAGTTTCAAATTGTTTTTGAAAGGCTCCTTTTGCTTCCTGAAACTCGGCAATTTTTACTTTGAATTGATCCAGACTGGAAGTATGTTCCGTACTATCCTTTCCAGATTTTTCCAGTTCATTTTTTAATGACTCAAGCTGTATTTTCTTGATTTCAATGTCTTTGGTGTGTCTAAATACGGATTCCCTTTGCTCGGAAAACTTGCGATTCAATTCATCAAGCTCCCTCTGAGCGTTATTGTTTGTCTCTTTTTGAGACTCATATTCTTCCCTGAAAACACCTAATGATTTCTCAGCCTGACCCAGTTCTTTTTCGGCTTCGACCTTCGATCCTTCAAGTCCTTTTATTGCAAATGCGGATCTTTCATTGCTTTGCTTATCCAGCTTAATTTGTTCCTTAAGCGCATCAATTCGGTCATCAAGAAATCTTTTTCTCTCATTTTTAATCTTCTTCTCACTTTCGTATTGACGTATTTTGTTAACGTGATCATTGAGCGTTTTCTGTCGACTTGATAACAGATTTTCTCTTTCGACAAGCTTTTTCTTTTGGGCTTCCAGATCTGCTTCACGTTTTACTGTTTCGGCCTGAAGCTTTCCTTTTCTATCAGTGTGGTTCTGGATTTCATTTTCTATGTTTTTCTGAATCTCCAGTTGGGTATTTGCTGTAATCTTTGCAAGTGCAATGCTTGAAGCCTTATAATCTTCCTTTATCTCGTAGTATCTTTTTGCCTGACGAGCTTGTCTTTCCAGAGACTTCAAGTTTTTTTCGATTTCAAACAGTAGATCTTCAACTCGATCAAGGTCCGCGTCAGTATCTTCAAGTTTTTTCAACGTTTCTTTCTTACGGATTTTAAACTTTGCAATACCCGCAGCTTCTTCAAAAAGTGTTCTCCTGCTGTTGTCTTTATCATTCAGAAGATCGTCGACCATCTTTAATTCAATGATGGCATAGCTATTAGAGGCTATACCTGTATCCAGAAATAAATTGGTGATGTCTTTTCTTCTACAGGTAACACCATTTAGCATGTACTCACTATCTCCGGAACGGAAGTACTTTCGTGTGATTGTAACCTGACTATATTCGGTAGGGATAAGGTTCTTTGTATTGTTGAAGGTTAGTGAAACTTCAGCGAGCTGAGTTGGTTTTCTTTTCTTCGTTCCATTGAAGATTATGTTTTCCATCTTCTCGGAGCGCAGCACCCTTGTTTTGGTTTCTCCCAACACCCATCTAATGGCATCAACTACATTAGATTTCCCGCAACCATTAGGGCCAACGATGCCTGTGATTCCCTCATCAAAATTAATGGTGACCTTGTCGGCAAAACTTTTGAATCCCTTTATTTCAAGACGGGTTAACTGCATGAAGATTTATGAAATTTCGGCATGATAGAAGCGAGCAAATATATCTTAAACAAAATTTAATTTTATACTTTTGATTTGTCAATGGATAACATTCAATTCTGGATATATGTGATTTTTGCGGTGATCTATTTTCTGAGTAGATCACTGAGGAAGAAACCTGCTGAAAATCAACAAAAAAGACCTCGTTCACCCCTTGAAACTGACGAGGGGCCAAGGAGACAACCTGCTTCTTTTGAGGAATTGCTCGAAGAAATAACTGGTAGACAAACACTAAAGGAACCTCCAAGGGAAGTTGAGGAAGAAGAATCATTCACACCAGTGACTCCAAAGAAAAAGGAACCGGCACCTCCACCTTTCGATGAGGGACGAACTAGAAGGTTTTCGGATGAAGAAAGCCGCAGGATATACGAAGAATCCATTAAGAATGCAGAGGGCTTTGATCTGGATTATAAGCCGGATGCAAAGTTCGCCAGTCGAAAAGTTCTACGAGCAACTGCGGAAGAAGAGGAGGTAAATGAATTTGCTTCCGAAATTCGATCGACCCTTCAAAACCCGGAATCTGCAAAGAAGGCGATAATTCTAGCAGAAATTATTAACCGGAAATACTAGTTCAAATACCGGCACTTTTGCATACGTAGTCTGGAATTACCCCTGTTGTATGTATCTTTTCTCTGAAGGAACGTTCCAGCGTATTTCCAGAAAGTACGAGTGCCGTATCTATACCAAATTTATTTCCACCCAAAACATCGGTATCTAATGTGTCGCCAACCATAAGAATATTCTCTTTTCCCACTTCCATTGCACGTTGACAGTGTTCAAATGCAAAAATGAACATTTGAGCATCCGGTTTCCCGAATTTGATGAATTTCCGGCCAGTGATTTTCTGAATCATATCGGCTATTCCTCCGATGGCTATTGATACCTCAAAATCGTTCACAGGATATGATTTATCAGTATTAGCCACTATAGATGGTATATTTCTTATTCTGAGGAGGTTCACTATTTTGTTTATGTCATGATTCCAGTCGAATCCCTCGTCATCTAAGAAAACCAATGCATTGATATCTTCGGTATTGTTGAGATCCAAATTTGATATTGACAATGTATTTAGTCCTAACTCCTGCAGATAGTGTGCAGAATTCTCCGGACCTAAGTAGGCAACAGTTCCCTGTTTTACTTTTAGACGTAAGTATTCAGTAGCGAGCATACCAGAGGAGATGATTTTATCAGTAGTTATCATATCCAGGCCTTTTTTCCGATAGCTTTCTGCCAACAGCTTTGGCCCACGACTCGCATCATTTGTTAATACATAAAAATCAATATGTTTTTCTTCAATGTATTTCAGTGTGTTTTCTATGCCGTTCAGTATTCCTTTTACATTTTTCAGTACACCGTAAGCATCGAAAAAGATAACCTTATATCTGTCAATTACATCTCTGAAGTTTGAAATCTCCATAGTATCACAAGTCTAGTTTTTTAAGAATTTTCTCCGGATTGAAGGCTTGATCCAGTTGTGGAAAGTAGGTATCAAACGCTTCTTGTTGGAGTTTAGTCGCATAGATTTCATGAAAGAAATACCGACCGTCTTTAATCACATAATTCAAGATGAAGAATCGATATGCTTCTTTCATAAAAAGGATTTCGTCTTTGGAGAGGGGTGCTTCTTTGTGATAGGCCTCCAAAAACAGCAGGAATCGTTCTTCCATTACCGGATTAATTGTGTAGCTAAACATCGTTTTATCGCCTGCCCGAGAGCACACCCTGCTAAAGAAATAGAAGTCCATTATTCTTGAGCTCATTCGAAACCAATCATAATCCCATCTGGAAAAGAATTTGTTTTCTTTAGTGACCGAAAAATTACCAATATTCCAATCAACAAAAACTGGAATTGAAGACCAGGAATCAACAGATAGTTTCTGGCAGTTTTCATGCAACAAATCAACTTGTCTTCGTATTTCGTCAATCGTACCACGATGATGAAATTTCCCAAGATCGGTCGATAAGATGCCAAGAAGGTGATCGGTGTCGGATTTTATGGTCTTCGACCAATCTGGGAGTACATTTATAAGGCGGGTACAGGTTTTATGGAATTTAGCCAATTCGGAACCCAAGCTTATTATTTGTTTCTTATTCAAGACTTTGGGCAGCATTCTATCCACTCCGATAGGGTTATAGAAAACAACCCAGGCTTTCAATAGTCCATCATTGTATGTGTAAGTATAAAGTTGGTTTTTCTTTATTAATGATCTTGAAAGAAATTGATCGTAGGGGTCGGGAAGGTTGTTGGCTAATGCATTGATCAACGAATGGTCCTCCATGAAGCCATCAAAAGTCCCAAAATATGAGACTTTGGCAATCACCCTGCTGTTGTCATCGATTAACAGCTGAAACACATGATTGGTTGAAACTTTTGCGCTAATATCCTGCACGTTAATTACTTCCCTTGAAGCGTCATAATCATGCCAGGCCTCGTTGACAATGGAAATAAAATCAGGATGCATATATGAAACTAAATTACATAAAAAATGCCCGCTTTGGGCGGGCATTTTCTCATTCTTCGTAGGGGTTTTTATCTTTCACCGAGTTCGGCATAATCTCTCTTATTTGCCCCGGTGTATACCTGTCGTGGCCGTCCGATCGGCTCTTTGTTTTCCCTCATCTCTTTCCATTGAGCAATCCATCCGGGTAGTCTACCTAAGGCAAACATTACTGTAAACATTTTGGTTGGGATACCAAGCGCCCGGTAAATAACACCTGAATAGAAATCCACGTTAGGGTACAGCTTCCTTTCAACGAAATAATCATCACTCAGAGCAACCTGTTCCAATCCTTTAGCAATGTCTAACACTGGGTCGTGGATGCCAAGTGCGTGTAGTACTTCATCTGCGGCTTTTTCGATGATCTTGGCTCTTGGGTCAAAATTCTTATACACTCTGTGCCCAAATCCCATCAACCTGAAAGGATCGTCCTTGTCTTTGGCCTTCTCCATCCATTTGTTGACATCTCCTCCATCGGCTTTTATCCCTTCAAGCATCTCAATAACCGCCTGATTTGCACCTCCATGTAAAGGTCCCCAAAGTGCGTTAATTCCTGCTGACAGTGAAGCGTACAGTGATGCTTGGGAGGACCCAACTATTCTTACCGTAGAGGTCGAACAGTTTTGTTCGTGGTCTGCATGTAGAATGAGTAGCTTATCTAAAGCATTTGCTACAATCGGATCAACCTCGTAGTCCGCCGAAGGCAAACTAAACATCATGTGCAGGAAGTTACTGCAGTAGTCAAATTTGTTTTTTGGATAGATCACTGGGTGACCCATCTGATTCTTATATGCCCATGCAGCAAAAGTTGGCATTTTGGCAATAATTCTAATGATAGACAGGTTCACCTCGTCCCACGATCGGTTTGGATCTGTCGAATGTGGATAAAAGGCTGTTAAAGCTGTGACCAACGAAGACAACACACCCATTGGGTGAGATTTAGATGGAAATCCGTCAAGGATTTTTTTGAAGTCCTCATGGACCAAGGTATGAGTACTAATTTCCTGCTGAAATTGCTCAAGCTCTGATTGAGTCGGCAATTCACCGTAGATCAATAGATACGAAACTTCCAGGAACGTAGATCGGTCCGCTAACTGTTCGATAGGATATCCCCGGTATCGGAGAATACCTTTTTCTCCATCAAGAAATGTGATAGCGCTTTTAGTAGATCCTGTATTTTTAAAACCAGGGTCTATGGTAATTACTCCTGATTCTCCTCGGAATTTACTTATGTCTATCGCCGTTTCTTTCTCAGAGCCTTCTATTACTGGAAGTTCGTACTTTGATCCGTTAACATTGATTTCAGCAGTATTGGACATGTAGTGTATCTTTTTTTTTCCTAAGTTATTAATTTCCGCCTAAAATAAGTGGTAAACCACTATCTCCGCTACCAACTACAATGACCTTGGAATTAGGGGAGTTGGCTAACTCCCTCGTTGCTTCTATACCCCTCATCTTCAATAGATTGTCAGTCAAACTACTGTTGATGATATCGTTGGCTCTAGCTTCTCCTTCAGCCATAATTCTTTTTCTTTCGGCCTCACTTTTCTCTTTTTCAAGTCTGAACTGATAGGCCAAGGCTTCCTGCTCTTGTTGCAGCTTACTTTCAATTGCTGACCGAATCTGGTCCGGTAAAGCAATGGAACGAATTAATAACGCCCTCATCACAATATGGTTCCCTTCCGCTCCCAATGTAGCCTCACTTTCTCGGGTAATCGCACCTTCTACCTCAGGTCTCTTGGTACTGTAGATCTCTTCAGCTGTATATCTACCCATTACCTGTCTTACAGTGGAGCGTACTTCAGGAATGACCAACCGTCTAACGTAATCTCTTTGGAAGGTTTCATGAATATCTCCAATCTTATCGTACTGTGGGTGGAATCTTACGGTTACATCCACGTTTATATTCAGACCACTTTTGTCAAGGACATCCATTGTCTCTTCCACCTGATTTTCTGAGACATCATACACGAAAGCGTCATTCCAAGGGGCCTTTACGTGAAAACCTGGAGGAATTATGTTCTCTTTATCTAGTCCACCACTGAATTTCTTAAAGATCACAGCTCTTTCAGTGGCCTGAACCGTATAAAAAATACTGTTTGACAGGGAAAAAAGCACAATTATTGAAATTGCGATGATAACTATGACTGGCAGGTATTTTCTGTTGTCCATTTTCTTAATATTAAGTTTTTTGTAAAGATAACATCTGCAAATGTTCTCGTCGTTCCCAATTATCCTATTTTAGTTCGCGAATTAAACGATACACCCCCCGATCGATCAAAATATCCTTCAGATCTAAAGATGATATAATGGTGAAAAAGTTATTGAAATGAACTTGAAAGAAGTATTCAGCGAGACTAAAGAAGCGCTCGGTAAACCATACGAAGACTTATATTTTCTTTTAGAAGCACTTAAGGAAGTCTTGGAAATTAATGGAGAAGATGACGTTGCCCAATTCGTTCCCTGGGTAAATGACTTTGATGAAATTCCTTATCATTCAATTACGCCCAAGCATCTCCAAATGTATTCTTTGATCTTCCAATTAATCAACCTCGTCGAAATCAACGGGGCCGTACAATCCAGAAGGCATATGGAGGAAAATGATCTAAGCAGTGTAAATGGTTTATGGTCTCGAAATATTGATGCCCTGGTGAGTGCGGGTGTTACTGAGGAACAGATATTGAAAGAGTTGCCAAATGTTCATATTGAACCAGTATTGACAGCTCACCCTACGGAAGCGAAACGAGTAACAGTACTCGAACACTATCGTGAACTGTATCTATTGCTGGTGAAGAAGGAGAACTCCATGTATAACCATGAAGAAGTATCCAATATTCGGCATAACATCAAACAGTCGATATACAGAATTTGGAAGACAGGGGAGATCTATCTGGAGAAACCTGATGTAACATCAGAACTTGGGAATATCATGCACTACCTGGTGAATGTTTTTCCTGAAGTTATTTCCATTCTCGACCGGCGGTTAATCCAGGCCTTTGAACATGCGAAATTTGATAGAGAAAAACTCATAAGAAATCTGTCTTTTCCGCAGTTGTCTTTCGGTGACTGGGTAGGAGGTGATAGAGACGGACATCCACTGGTTACGGCTGAGGTTACGCAGGAGACATTACTCACCCTACGACTAAATGCTTTCGTGGTGATAAAGAGGAAATTGGGTCGATTGCTTCAGCGATTGAGCTTTAGTTGTCAATTAGAAGCACTCACTGATGAGAATCAAACACGCATTAAGTCAATGGTGCAGGAATTGGGAACTAGAGGTGAAGAAACCCTTAGTAGGAATAAAGGGGAGGCCTTCCGGCAATTCATCGGTCTCATGATGGCCAAATTGCCTGTTGATATTCAAAGAGGTCATGCCACTCAATTGGCTGATATAGATGGAGCGTACATTCATTCGAGTCACTTAATAAATGATTTGCGAATTCTTCAGGATTCACTAAGGTTGTATGGAGCTGATACTGTGGCAGATGATGAAGTGATTACCGTCATTCGAGTTGTTCAGACATTTGGATTTCACCTGGCAGCACTGGACATCCGTCAAAATAGTGACTTTCACGATAAAGCGATGGATCAGCTACTTGAGGCTTCACGAATTTCTGTGGAAGGCTTTTCAACATGGACCGAAGAGGAAAGAATGGATTTCCTTAATAAGGAATTAGAATCTACAAGACCTTTTACAACCCCAACCACTCAACTGGGTCCGAATGCTCAAACAGTGATGGAGTGTCTGAGAGCTGTTGAAGACCATACAAGGAGGTACGGCACAAACTGCATTGGATCATTCATTGTGAGTATGACCCGGTCGGTGTCCGATTTGCTTGTGGTGTACGTATTGGCCAGGGAAGCCGGGTTGACTGAGCTTACGGAGGATGGACTTGTATGCAAGATTCCAGTGGTTCCACTTCTGGAGACCATAGATGATCTTGACAATGGTCCCGCGATATTGGAAGAATTTCTAGATCATCCGATGACCAAACGAACACTAACCTATCTATCGAAGCAGCATGACACTGAAGGGCTTCGGCAGCAAGTAATGGTTGGTTATAGTGATAGTAACAAAGACGGCGGAATTTTGGCTAGTCAGTGGAATCTATACAAGGCACAATATCATTTGAGTAAGATTGGCCTTGATCGGGATATTTACATAACATTCTTTCATGGAAAAGGTGGATCCATTAGTAGGGGTTCAGGACCAACGCACTACTTTATTAAGGCACTTCCATATTCTGCTATACGAGGAGCTATTCGATTAACAGAACAAGGTGAAACAATTGCTCAGAAATATGCAAACAGAGTCAATGCTGCTTACAACCTGGAGTTATTGGCGGCAAATTCACTTGCAAAATCTTTAATTGACAAAGAGAGTGAAGCGGCATTTCATCCATTAGCATCTATTTTGGACAAACTTTCTACCTATTCAAAGAATGCCTATGAGAGTATGATGCAAAGCGAAGGGTTTATTCCTTTCTTCAGACAAGCGACTCCAATTGATGCAATTGAGACCAGTAAGATTGGTAGTAGGCCTGCAAAAAGAACCGGTGCGTCTTCACTACAAGACCTCCGAGCAATCCCATGGGTTTTCTCATGGAGTCAGAACCGGTTTAATATGACCAGTTGGTTTGGAGTTGGAAGTGCTCTCAAGAAATTGCATAACGAGTCGGAAGCTGATTTCCAGAAGCTTAAGGAAGCCTTAAAAGATGACCCTTTTCTACGGTACGTTTTTACCAATATAGATACAAGTCTTGCAGCTACCGATCCTGATATTATGGAATATTATGGAGCATTGGTGGAAGATGAGAAACTCAGGAAGAAGTTCATGAAGGTTTTTATGGACGAATTGAATTTGACCAAGAACTATCTTTTGGATATCCTTGAAAGAAGAATGATTGACCGAAGGAGAAGTCATTATTTCTCGAACAGACTTAGGTCTTCATTAATGGAGCCACTACACAAACATCAAGTGGAACTACTTGAGAGATGGAGGAAACAAAAGGAAGATAATGATCCAATGAAAGAGTCCACCCAGATAGAATTAATGCTTACTATAAATGCAATTGCCGGAGCTATCAGGAATACAGGATAAGCATGCAAATTCCGGAAGCTACCAAGCTAATTTCCAAAGGAGTATCTAAGAAAAGAGGATCTTTATGGGCCGATTTTGGAGCAGGAGAAGGAACCTTTACGAGAGCTTTATCAGAACTGCTGGGCGACTCAAGTAAGATTGCCGCAGTCGATAGGAATAGTCGGGCTCTTCAAAAGATACCTTCCAGGATAGGAAGTGTGATGGTGGAACGAATTAACGAAGACATAGTGGACTTCGTACCGAATCAACCTTTAGACGGTATTATCATGGGAAACGTACTCCATTATATCCTGATGAAAATGGAGTTGATAGAACGCATTTTCAAAGAGGTATTGAAATCTAATGGGGAGTTAATTGTGATTGAGTATGATACGGATATGTCTAACCCGTGGGTGCCATTTCCTATAACTTGTGAGCAGCTAACAGAAAGTTTAACATCCAGGGGATTTATTTGCGATCAAGTTGGGAGGACACCCTCGGCTTATCATGCTGGAGGTATGTACAGTTTACGAGTTACAAATTCCACCAATAGGTGAGTTTAAAAACTAATGCCCGATTTCGCGAACTCCATGGTTCCGGAAGGTAATTGTCGGTATATACCACGAAAAAGTCAGAAGCAGGTGTATATCTCCATTGTAAGCGAGTGTTAATATTTACGTTTTCCTGCTGCTCGTTGTACTGGAGAAAAGTGGTCCAATATAGATTCTTTGTGAAAGTGATATCCAATCTAGGCCCAACCAGCCAGAAAACAGTATTTCCCCAGGGTTGAGGTAATCGAATGTCATCCCTGCTGGCTTGAATAGCTAAGTTGACATATGGTTGATACCGATAACCGAGCTGAAGCGTCGTATTTTGTCTGGTTCCATCCTCATAGTAACCTCCGAAACGTGCACTCAAACTGTAGGTTAGGATACTTTGTGGTCTGGAGGTGTATTCAAAACCGAAAGAATTCCAGGTATGCTCTGTGTTCTCCTCAATAGTTTCTACATCACTATTTGTTGGATCAAAAGGGAATAGTAGTTTTATATAATCGTATCCGGTCCAGCCCATAAAAACATCCTGCGACCGGAATACAACTCGATAGAATCCATATACGGTATTGTCTGTCAGTCGAAAATCTGTGTCAGTAATTATGAATGCTCCGGCACCTGGTCCATGGCTTAGAATCGGGCTACCTTTAGGAAAGAAAATCCTTGAAATTGTGGGAACGAACCTGATATATCCGGTACGAGGGACAAATCCCATTTCAGCGGTGTAATTCTGGCCAACGTATTCATATCTTCCTGAAATACTCCAATTTCGTGTATTGTAATTCAGACTTGCTGCCTGAGTAAACGATTGACCGGACTTATTGGGGTCAAATGACTTCAAAGCAAGCACCTTTCCGGTCCAAACATTATTCGCAGATGCTAAATTGAATTCTAACCCGGCATTTCGGTTGAAGGCGGTGTGTTCTTCGGAGCCCTCTAACGGCACATAATTTATCGATTGTCTATTGGCGAAAAGTAATCCAACATTTGACCTTGCAAAAACTCTTCTTTGGAGTGCTACCACCGAGAAATTTTGAGCTGGAAGACCAATAGAGTCAACTTTTCCCGTTTGCATATCCATTGCACCAATACGCCAATCCCTGTTGATTTTTCCGCTTAACCTGGCACCGAATAAAATCGGTGCATTTAGTCCAATACGCCTTGAGAAGAATGGTCGAATTCGATCGTATCCGAAGTTGGCAAATAGATCGCCATTTTCAAGAAAGAACTGCCTGCGCTCTGGAAAGAACAGTTCGAAACGATCCAAATTCGTTACTTGCTGATCTACATCAACTTGCGAGAAGTCAGGATTTACAGTCAGATCAAGATTTAGAGAAGAAGTAACTGCGATTTTCGCATCAGCACCAAACTCACCCGCAAAATCCGCGGATTCACCGTTTTCAAAGTCCCGGGTTGTTCTTCCAAGAGTGTAGGGAATAACTGAAATATTGGTTTTTGGTACAGGCGGGGGAGCGTCCCAACGAAGTATACCTGTGTATGCCAGTGTGATACTCGGAAACTGCCTGGGCACTGGAGCCCACCCCGATTTTTCTGTGGATTTTAGATCATTTCTACTGAAATTGATTCCCCATTCCTGGATTCCCTCCTTGTAACGAATGGTCTTAAAGGGGAGGGCCATCTCGAACACATACCGATCTTCATAATTCTTTACAGAAGAAATCCACTTATTGTCCCAGCTCAGATCTACGCGATTTCCTTCAAATATGACTCCATCCCATTGGGCACCGTCAGCGTTCGTCCCAAACGTAAATCCGTTCGTCAGGTCGTCGAACGTATCCATTGCATAAATGAAGTTATCGTTACGTCCGAAATTCCAATCTCTTCGGAGGGATTCTACAAAGTTAGGATCGTCATTCCAGTAGTAGCAGACGGCAATGAGATAAAGGTTGTTATCATCATAGGTCATGCGCACTTCCGTATTGACATTTGCCATACTTGTGTCCATCGGGGTGATCATATGAAAATTACCCGCGACATCGGCCTGTTTCCAGGCTGCTTCATTCATAACCCCGTCAATAACAATTGGAGAAGATGCTCTTTTGATATTTAGAACAAAATTGCTGTTCTTCTTTTGGCCTCTGGCCTTTCCAAAAAGAAAAAGACAGATCAGGACAGTTCCCATTAGAGACCATCTTGTAGACATAGGTTAGTTGATAAAGAATGGTCTCCAGCGTCCACCGAAGACCATTTAATGGTTATTCTATCTTCTTATACGAAGAAAACGGACTTAGATCTAATGATTCCATCGACGACTGGAAATCTGGCCATTCGCTTTCATAGTAACCGTTGATAACGTCCAATGCTTCACCTAACTCAGACTTAAACCGCTCGATGAGACCAACCTCGGTTCGAGTAGGAGAGTGCAAACCGTTAAGCGTGTATCTTCTTGCAAACTGGTAGTATGCATTTAGAGTCTGACCCTGATTTCTTGTAATTCCCTGTCTTTCATCTTCCTTCCCGAAGAAAAGGTCCAACATGGAGTTGATTGTATCAGAAGCATTCTTAGCACTTTTAAGAGCTTCTTCGAACTCCGACTCACTTTTGTCTTTCATTCTCTTTTCAAAGTCTTTAACAATCTTCAAAGATCCTTTGAGCTGCTCCACTGCCTTAAGTGCTTTTAGGCCCTCACTCTCGAGGTCTTTGTATGCATTATAACGTTCCTGAATGTCACTTTCTGTCAACTCCAACCGGTAATCATACTTTACTTCAATTTCAGTGGAGTCCATAGCAGTACCGTATGTAAATCGTACTTTATATATCCCTGGTAAGACACCTACGCCTCGTGGTTCCTCCTTTGATATATCTCGTTTCCTCTGTAAACGTGCTACACCCTTTTCTTCCATTCCCCATTCAAAACGATAGACACCGCTTTCCTTTGGACTTTTTTTCTTTATGGTCCGGATAAGCTCATTTTCATTATTAAATACCTGGAATGTTATGGAGTCATAAGAAACGCCATCCTCTTTCGAATCCTCTGTTTTTTCTGGCACCGAAAGAGAGTAACTAATAAGTGCATTTGTTGTTCTATTTTGACCGTGGAACATGGCATCAGCTCCAAATCGGGATCCAGTAGGTTGCTGAGTAGCAACATTATAGGCAACCGGTGGATCATACACTTTTAGCGTTGACGACAACATACCTGAACCTTCGGAGGCTAGAGCCCTCAATGGTCTAATGTCGTCCATAACCCAGGCTGCTCTTCCGAATGTACCAATAACAAGATCATGATCCCTTGGATGAATGACTAAATCCATAACGTTGGTAGTCGGGAATCCCGCTGTCCACTTGGTCCAGGTTGAAGCTCCATCTATACTTATATACAGCCCATCGTCGGTGCCTAAGAATAGCAGATTTGATTCTACCGGATCTTCAACTATACAGAGAGCATAGCTTTCCACATCATTTCCATCAACTATTCGTTGCCAGGATTTCCCATAGTCCTTAGTTTTAAAAACATACGGTACATAGTTATACCTTCGGTAGTCATTCGCTACCAAAAGGGCTTCACCGTTATTTTTGTTTGAAGGTTTGATTTGCGTAATCCATGCACCAGCTGGCATTCCTTTTACATTGCCACTCACATTAGTCCAGCTTGACCCGTTATCTCTTGTGACTTGTACCTGTCCATCATCCGTTCCAGCCCAGATTACGTTTTCTTCCGTTGGATCCGGTTCAATCACCAGCACCGTACAGAAGTTTTCTGCTCCCGTCGCATCCATCGTGAGGCCACCGCTATCACCCTGTTTCTGTTTCTCAGGATCATTTGTTGTTAGATCTGGTGAGATGATATCCCAAGTCTGACCACCGTCAGTTGACCGATGTACGAATTGACTGCCAAAATAGATCACCTCTGGATTTCGCGGATCACGATTCATTGCAGCATTCCAATTAAATCGTAGTTCTACATCACCTTCAGGGTAGGTAGGACGAACAAGTTCGTTGTAGCCGGTAACGCGGTCATAAATGGATGCGAAACCTTGCTGTGATGTAGAAATACCATACCTGGAATTAGTAGGGTGGGGTAATACGTCAAAACCATCTCCAAATGAGATTTCTTGCCAATAACTGTTTCGAATAGCTTGTGCTTTCCATACATAAGCTGGTCCGGCCCAGGACCCATTATCTTGCATACCTCCGTATACGTTGTAAGGAATTTCATTATCAACCGCGATATGGTAAAACTGAGCTACCGGGATAGTCTGTACAAAGCTCCAGGATTTACCACCATCACGGGTAATGTTTAGACCGCCGTCATTTCCATCCATCATGAACTTACCGTTTTCAGGATGAATCCACCAGGCATGATGATCTGGGTGAACGCCATTATTTGCACCGTATGCCGGCATTAATGAGCTGAAATTTTTACCTCCATCTTCACTGACATTTACGAATGTGAAAACGCTGTAAACTCGATTCTCATTGGAAGGATCAACAAAGATGTCCGAATAGTAAAATGGTCGGTTTCCAATATCACTTTTATTATTGATCATTTCCCAGGTGAATCCACCATCATCCGACCGGTAAAGGGCATTCTTTTTAGATTCCACTAAGGCATATACACGATTAGGTTCACTGGGAGCAATCGCTAATCCAATTCTTCCAAGCTCACCTTTTGGTAGACCATCTTCGTCTGTACGTTTCTTCCAGGTCTCTCCTCCATCAAAGGATACATATAGTCCACTGCCCGGTCCACCAGATTTAAAGAACCATGGGTCTCTTTTGTGCTCCCACATGGCTGCCATAATCTTATTAGGATTAGTTGGGTCCATTACAAGATCTGCAGTTCCGGTATTTTCGTTTACGTAAAGAACCTTTCGCCAGCTTTTTCCACCGTCCGTAGTTTTGTACACTCCTCTATCTGGATGTGTTCCCCAGGGTGATCCAATTGCTCCAACGAATACGATGTCCGGATTATCAGGATGAATGATAATTCTGTGGATGTGCCGGGTGTTTTCAAGTCCCATCTTTGTCCAATTTTTACCACCATCAAGACTTCGATAAATTCCATTACCACCATTTAAGGAGTTTCTTGGGTTTCCTTCGCCAGTACCAACCCATACTACCGAAGGGTTTGATTGGGTTATCGCCACCGCACCAATAGAAGCGGTAGTTTGATCATCAAAAATCGGATTCCATTTGATTCCACCTGATTCTGATTTCCATAAACCTCCAGAGGCTGTTCCGACATACATAATCCTTGGATCATCGGTAACGACATCAATGGAAGTGACTCTTCCCGCCATTCCAGCTGGACCGATACTTCGGGGTGCCATTGATTCAAAAAGATCCATGTCCAATTTCTGAGCATTTATCATTAATGGCAGAAATAGGATGGCAACAAATAAATTCTTCATTTCATACAGTTTTTGGAATGAGCGAACTTAGATAGAATTATTAGGCAATACTTGGACATTTATATGATTGGTCAAAAAAAAAGTAGGCGCCACTGACGCCTACTTTCTAAAAAATATCTTTTACGATTATTACTTTCCTTCCACTCGGTTAGCGCAATCTTCACACAGAACTTCCTCTCTCTCGTCGTCGTAGTAGTAATCCTCTCCGATTGTAATGAGTCGATTACAATGGTCACATATCATGTCAACTTCAACGAGTGTTGGGGCGAGTGTTTCTGTATATTCCATGTTAAGAAAAAGTTAAGATACAATGATTTCAAAAATAAGGAAAATTGTCTTTCACAAACGTTTTCGAAACATGTTTTAGTACGAAAACCCTACTGATTTTTGTCAGGTTCTAACTACCTTGATCTACTCTGCAACCTAATTCTTTGAATTACGGTTTACACTTACATCATGCGATTACATCTTTCTCTCCTAATCATCGCTCTTTCGCTACCTCTTTTTTCAGAGGCTCAGGACGACGATTATCGTATGTTTTCGATTTATTTTGGTGGGGGTAGTCATTACGTCACGGAGGAACAGGCGAAAGAATTGTATGAGTTTATCGGTGAAATTAAGGATATTGAAAACTACTCAATCTCTATTCACAGTCATACTGATAACATTGGTCCTGCCGAGTGGAATAAGTGGCTTTCCGAGATGAGGGGAGATGCAGCAATAGAGCTTTTAGTCCAGTACAACATATTTAGGGAAGTTATTACTAAGAAAGACTTCGGTCTCTATAATCCGGTTTACGACAATTCCACCTGGTGGGGACGCCGAATGAATCGACGTGTAGATATCATATTCTGGCCTGTTGTAATGTAACTAGTTCCTGGGAGGGTTGATCATGATGTGAGCCCGATGAGTACCGGGATCCATGATCCAGGGACCACCTGGTGCCGAAGGACTTAATGGCAATCCTGTAGACTCAGAGGTAGCATAAGGGATGTAAACAACAAACCTGAGGTATTGATCTTCAACTTCCTTGGATTCGGAATTTACTTTTCCGGTTAACACATATAATGTACTTCTTTCAGGTAGTTTGAGTTTTCCACTTTTAACCTCTTCCTCCCGAATATCAAAACGCTCTTTATGACCTAAGCCCTGCGCCTTCAACTCTCTACCTCTTGCCATGTAAGGCTCCATATCCTTATGATAAGCGGCAACACTAAATCCTTCAGCATTTGGATCATCAGACAAGCAGATCATGGAATTGGTGCCTTCACGCAGGGTGGTAAGATCACCTGATTCATTGTACCCTAATACTGTTGCATTTTCTTTAAACCCATCAGGTGCCGCTAAAGTTGCCGTTTTAATTTGCCATTCCTTAGAAGGAACTTGAGCATCCGATATCATGTAAGTCAGTAGACAGAGAGTAAACAGGAATTTCTTCATGATCATTGATATTTCCTCCAATTTAGTGATTTAAGGACTATTTTTAATCATGACTTACGTGAATGGAAGGGTAAAAATTGTTTAAACGTCAAAATCAATGTCCAGGAAAGAAAATACCCATTTAACAAGGGATATTCCGAACTGCCTTCAAAATACTTTGACAGTATTTTGTGTCTGTCTAATTTCAAGCTGATTTTACCGTGAACTAACCACTACCATGGCACTTGGAGAAAACCTGAAAAACAAAAAACCAGCAAAGAACCAAAAAGCAGGAACTTCCACGAAAACTAGCGAAGAAGACATCATTAATCAGGAAACTGAAGTTAAATCGGATGCGGGTAGTGATCAGGCGGAAGTGTTAGATCAGCAGGGTGAGGAGCATATCGCTGATGAATCTATGATTTCGGTGGATGATAGAAAGCAATTAGTGATTTTTCCTATAGATAGGGAGGAATATGCGTTTGACATCGATAAAGTAAAAGAAGTGGTAAGCACACCGCCCATTGCAAAAGTTCCTCATGTGGAAAACTACATCCTTGGTGTGGCGAATATCAGAGGTAATGTGATGGCAATTGTCGATTTAAGACAAGTTTTAGGAATGCATACCGAGTCTGATCATAGTGATCTTAAATACCTAATGGTTATTAATGACGACGTGTATCAAATTGCCATGGCTGTTAGTAAAGTACCGGAAACACTAGTAATCGATGAAAAAGAAATAGGTAAACCGGATGGTGTAATGATGAAGAATACAGAGGATCAACGGTTTTTAAAGGGGATTATCCGGAGAGATAAACGGATGATTATGCTTTTAGATATTATGGAAATGTTTGGTGAGGTTCGATCATAATATATAACTGTAATAAGCATTATGATTATATCCATTGTCAACCAAAAAGGAGGAACAGGTAAAACAACCACTGCGGTTAACCTGGGTGCTGCACTGGCTGAAAAAAAGAAGAAAGTACTTTTGGTGGATATGGATCCACAAGGAAGTCTATCCTATTCTTTAGGAATCACAGATTTCGATCAATCCATGGCAGATGTACTCCTTGGTGAAACCAGCCTTGAGAACATAATTACACAGGCCGAAAATATGGATATTGCTCCCTCGAATACAGGTCTTGCGGATACCGAATTAACCCTGTTCCAAAGCGATAACAGGGAGTCTATTCTGAAACAGTTTTTTTCGAATTTAGACGCCTATGACTATGTAATGATTGATTGCCCTCCTTCGTTGTCATTACTTACTATCAACTCTTTAAATGCCTCAGAAGGAGTGATTATTCCAATGCAAATGGAAGTTTTAAGTTTACAAGGCCTGGACCTTATTGTGGATACTATCAATAAAATTCAGGAAGCCCTTAATCCTAATTTGGACATACTTGGTATCCTCCCTGTTATGGTCGATAAAAGAAAAAAATTGAGTACTGAAGTTCTTGATTATATTGATGACAACTATGACTTTAGGCTCTTTGATAGTCATATTCGAACAAATGTTCGAGCATCTGAAGCTCCGTCGTTTGGTCAAAGTGTAATCGCCTATGACGCATCATCGAATAGTGCACAGGATTACAAGGCATTAGCAAAGGAATTTCTTAAAATCTATAAGTAACTAAAGAATGGCTTTAGGTAAGAATTTAAAAAAACAACAACTCATTCCTACAAACGGTAAAGCTGAAGGAAAGAAGAAATCTCAGGGGAAAAAGGCTGAATCTCAATCTTCGACCACCGCTGAGGCGAAGAAAAAAGCAGTAAAGAAGCCAACAAGCTCTAAACAACAAGCTACTAAATCATCAGCGAAGAAGGCAACACCTAAGAAGTCGACGCCCAAAAAGTCTTCCACGGAATCGACTCGAACAGCGAAATCCAGAGCTAAAAGAGATACATCATCAAGGCAGGCTAAGGAGCTAATCGAGCGCAAAAAAAGGTTGACCGAAAAGTTTAAAGCTGAATTTCAGAAGATCAGTGAGAAAAAGCTTCATCTTATCGTATTTCGGTTAGGTAGTCAGTTCTATGCTATTGAGATTGGACAAACAAAAGAGGTGGTGGTAACACCCGAAATCTCAGAAGTTCCTCATATGCCCTTTTACGTACGTGGATTGGTGAATATTAGAGGTGCAGTTATTGTAGCCCTTGATCTTGAAAAGAAGTACGGTCTGTTAAAGGATGAGGATGAGCTGAACAGGAAGTACATAATTGTTATAAATAGCAATGAGTTTAATGTCGGCATACTATCAAAGGATGTTCCAACCACGCTCATTATTGAAGGTAAGAACTTGAGTAGTCCGGCAGGTTACATGTTCTCGGCTTCCATTGACATAAGCTACATTAAAGGCATTGTCAAGGAAGAAAATCGTTTGATATATCTGATAGATATTGAAGAACTCATAGCTGGAGACCAGGTTGGTGAAATATCGGGTTTAGAGAATAGCCTATAAGTAGTTGAAAAGAACGAAAATTAAAATACTAGTAGTTGATGACTCGGCCTTTATGAGGCTATTGTTAACGGATATTTTATCGGAGGATCCGATGCTGGAAGTCGTGGGTAGTGCCGAAAATGGAAAGGATGCCGTTGAAAAAGTACTGGAGCTCGATCCTGATGTGGTTATGCTTGATCTGAATATGGGAGAGTATGACGGTACTTATGCTGTTAAGGAGATAATGGCCGTCAGCCCAAAACCCATTTTGATTCTGAGCGCCGTTGGAAATTCAGATCTAGAACCAATTTTCGATGCCTTAAGGCATGGTGCTGTGGACTACATGAACAAGCCAGTTCGTGGAGGATCAAAAATGAGGGCGATGGAGGCGGAACTTAGAAATAAGATCAAGTCTATTGGGGGTGTTCAACCGGTAATTATCAAGTCCCACAGAAGAAAGAAAGCCACTCCAACTAAACACAAGTTTAAAGAAAATGCACACTACGAGCTGGTGGTCATTGGAGCCTCTACTGGAGGACCAACAGCAATTGAAGTAGTTATTTCCTCACTTCCCGAGAACCTGACTGTTCCGGTATTGATATGTCAACATATGCCTGCAAACTTCATAGCTCCATTTGTTCAGCGACTTGATGATATAAGCCCATTGAATATTGTCATGGGTAGAGAAAAAATGGTGCCCAAAGCGGGTCAAATAATCATTGCACCAGGGGAGAAGAACATGATCCTGGAAAAGAACGAGAAAACCGGAGATCTGGAAATTGGATTTACAACCAAGAAATTTCGAGAGTACAACAATCCTTCGATCAATGCCCTTATGCTTTCTGTCGCTGGTGTTATTGGTTCAAAAAGTATTGGTGTGATTTTAACGGGAATGGGTAAAGATGGGGTCCAAGGTTTGACTGCCATAAAAGAAGCTGGGGGACTAACAGTCGCCCAGGACGAGGAATCCAGTGTTATTTACGGTATGCCACGTGTAGCTTATGAAAAGGGTGCCGTAAAAGAAGTACTGGATTTAAAAGAAATTGGAAGTTTCATTATAAAGAATTTGTAATTGAAAACTAAAGAACAAGAATATCGCGAGCTCTTTTTGTTAGACGCTTCAGAGAACTTCGAAGAACTTAACAAACTGTTTACGGTCCTTGAAAAAGAACCAAACAACAGGAAAGCTATAGACTCAATTTTTCGGATAACCCATACACTCAAAGGCAATGCGATGGGCATGGGATATGAAGACATAGCGTCCTTATCTCATGTTATGGAAGACGTAATGGGCGCCATAAAAGGAGGTCAGATAAAATTGGATGAAGACCTTTTTGATACCCTTTTTAAAGCAAATGATAAGCTAGGTGACTTATTGCATGCACTGGAATCCGGAGAAAAAGTCAGCTACCTGGGGATCAAGACGAAACTGCAGGTCATGCTTAAAAATTCACTTGAGCATGCAGCAAAATCACCGGAGGAGAAAGAAGAAACGGTTTCAGAAGATCAAATAGAAGTTAGTACCGAGGGCGAAAAAGTACCTGAGATCACCTTTACTGATATCATACAGATACCAGTGAAGAAGATGGATGAAATGATGAATTTGGTTGGACAGCTCATCATCGAGAGAGATAGGTTGATCGCTCTTCAGGAAGAGTCTGCCAGTCGTGAGTTTGAATCCCTTCAGCGCATTACCTCAAATCTCCAGTACAGCATAATGAACGCGAGAATGGTCCAAATGGGCTTCTTGTTCAATAAATTTTACCGTATAGTCCGGGATGCCGCTGTACTGGAAGGGAAGAATGTGAACTTGACCTTAAGTGGAACAGAGGTTGAAGTAGATAGAAATGTGTTGAAGATCATGAGTGATTCATTGATTCACCTGGTCAGGAATTCTGTTGGCCATGGTATTGAATCAAGTGAGGCAAGAAAGTCAAGCGGCAAGAGTCCAGCCGGAAACATAAAACTTGATGCTAAATACGAGAAGGATAACATTGTAATAAGTGTCTCGGATGACGGAAAGGGAATCGATGCCGAACAGATACGGGAGAAGATTGTAGAAAAGAACCTGATTTCCGCAAAGGATGCCAATAAACTATCTGAATCAGACGTCATTAATTATATCTTCGAACCTGGCTTTTCCAATGCTGCCAAAGTAACCGAAATCTCCGGAAGGGGTGTGGGTATGGACGTGGTGAAGAAGGCCGTTGAATCGATAGGCGGCCAGGTGAGAGTTTCTACGGATGTAGGTAAAGGCACCACAATCAGTCTGACTTTGCCGTCATCATTAGCTCTAAAAGGTTCTTTGCTTTTCACACTTGGCGATCAGGAATTTGCGGTGGCTCTTTCATATACTGAAGCGGTTGTGTCAATTAAGAAGAAAGATATACATAGATTAGGCGATGGGTTGATGGCAGAATACCTGGAATCAACGATTGGGATTGTTTTCCTTCAGGATCTGATTGATGCGGATGGACTTCACGTAATAAATGAAAAAGGAGCTTTATTCAAAACCTTCAACACCATTGATGATGATGCAGAGTTGGATCTTATAGTTGTTAGTTACGATGACCGTTTGATAGGGATTGTGATTGACAGACTTCTTCAACAAAAAGAAATTATTGAAAAACCATTGCCAAAGCCAATAGACAAAGTCAGAATAATTAGCGGAACTACGATCCTCGGAAATGGTAATGTTTGCCTGGTTGTAGACGTCGCCGCCGTCACTGATGCCTTATATCGAAATGCCATGGCCGAAACTGCATGAGTAAAGACAACCCTATACAAGGTGTTTTTAGTCCGGCTATTCATTTTAGTGATGAAGAGCTCACAGCCCTTATGCAGGCAATGAAGAATCGTTATGGCCTGGATTTCACCAACTACGAAAAATCCTCTCTCAAAAGGGGAATCATCAGGTTGATGATGAAGAATAACATGACTTCTTCATTGGAGTTGTGGTCGAAGGTGCTAAAAGACCGTGAATTCTTTATCAATGCAATTGACGACCTCCTTGTTAATCTAACGGAGCTCTTCAGAAATCCTGATGTATGGCTAAAGATTCGGCAAGACATTTTACCAAAATTTGATGGTAAGCCATTGAATATCTGGCATGCAGGTTGTTCAACAGGTGAGGAGGTATATACCATGGGTATCGTACTGGATGAACACAGGGTATTAGAAAGGTCAAGTGTACTTGCTACCGATTTAAGTTCCACTGCATTAAAGAAGGCGGAAATTGGAGAGTATTCGTTGCTCCTACTTGAGCAATACCTTACTCCATTCATGAAATTTTACTCCAACCGGAGATTGGAAGACTATTTTAATTTTCGACAGACGCATGCAACAATAAAACCCAGGTATCAGCGACAGGTTACCTTCAAAAGGCATAACTTGGTTCATGACGGGATGAATCAGAAATTTGATATCATTTTCTGTCGGAATGTTATGATTTATTTTGATGAAACATTGAAATTAAAAGTATTAAACCTGCTGAAAGACAGTTTGCGACCTGGAGGTTACTTAATAATCGGGTATTACGACATTATGCCGGATGCCGGAAAGAAAATGTTTGATTTGTACGATGTGAAAACACGTATTTATAAAAACCGAAACTAGCGAAGAAAAAGATTAAATAAGGAATATCATGCAAAAGACAGTATTGATTGTGGATGATTCACCTTACCAACGCGCATTAATACGGAAGGCAATTGAAAACGATGGTTACCAAATTATCGGGGAGGCAGAAACTGGCGAGGCGGCTATCGATATGGCACTGGAATTGCAACCAGATGTTATTACCTTAGATAACATATTGCCGGACATGGTGGGTACAGACATTCTAAAAGTGCTGAAAGAGCAGGATCTGCGGTCTAAGATTCTGATGATTAGCGCAGTAGGGCAGCAATCCGTGATTGACCTGGGAATGTCATTAGGAGCTGAAGATTATGTGGTCAAACCCTTTGATGACGATGAGCTGGTGCAGATTATCAATCGGGTAACCGCTTAAAAGGAAAAAGGAAAAAGTAGCATTTACATGGGTTCATGCCGTGATTTTCCTGATTGGCTCACCTTAGGTAGGGAGTTGATTCACAATTGATGAACATTGTATAGACATCATTAATAAAACAGTACGTAGACTATATGCACGTTTGAAATAATCAGAACCAAAATGCTAAAAAATTTAAAAGACAACGAAATAGCCGCGGCCACCAAACTTATCTTCGATGGGCTGTCTATGGCTAAGTTATCGATGGAGCAAATTTTGCAGAGCCCCATCTCGATTGAAAGAATTGATTATGGCGATGAGAAACAAAAATCTCCTGAATTCGCTCAGAAAACAGATGAGAATGTTCATCTAATTAAAACGGAGTTGAAAGGTGAACTAAAAGGAACAAGCTACCTGATATTCACTGAAGATGATGTTACTAAAATCTTTAAAGCATGTCTTCCTCCAAATATTCTCGAAGATGAAAGTGACAGTAGCAAGATGATGAAAATGGGTTTCCTTACGGAAATCGACAACATGGTCGCTGCTGCAGTAATTACGGAATTCGCTAATTTTCTTGGCTTAGAAATTTATGGCCACGTACCCAGTCTTCAGGTAATGACTGCCGGAGAGGTGAATGAATATATGACTAAGGAGGCTGACGAGTTGGATTCTGTTATTCATTTCAAAGCGATATTTAGTGGAACTGAGTTAGATATTGCACCAGATTTTGTCTGGGTATTCCACGATAAATTCGTTGATAAAATCAAAGAAGCTGTTTAATTGTTAGGTATATAATTTCTTTATAGTAATGAGCAAAAGAGTATTAATTGTAGATGATTCAATCTACATGAGATCATTAATAAAAAGTTCACTTCAGGAAGCTGGATATGACATTGTGGGAGAGGCCCAGGATGGAGTTTCGGCAATTGATCTTGCCGTTGAGCTTGAACCGGATCTAATCACCCTCGATAACATTTTACCGGATATGATGGGTTTTGAACTTCTTAAGGTATTGAAGGAAAACAATCTCAAATCCAAAGTGATTATGGTAAGTGCGGTAGGGCAGCAGACGGTGGTAAATAAAGGTATTGAACTTGGGGCGGCTGATTATGTCGTTAAACCCTTTACTTCCGAAGCCCTTATCGAAGTTGTAAACAAAGTAATGTAATTTTTTTAACGTCACCGCTCGCTGAATTTTAAAATATGAATCGTCTTCACAACCTTAAGATTCGTAAAAAGTTTATTGTTGTTCTGGTCCCGCTGATAATTACCATTATCACATTTGACTTTCTCCAGATCCGAAATCACTTTCTGGATTATTCTGATGCGTCAAGGCTGAATAAGGCAATTGTCCTGGGAATTGAAATTAACCATGTTGTCCACGAGATTCAGAAAGAACGTGGAATGACGGCAGGGTATATTTCTGACGAAACCTGGGACTTTTCAGGTGAACTGAACGAACAACGTGTAAGAACTGATAGCACTCTCCAGAAATTTTACGAAGAGATTGCAAATCCGGATCTTAAGGATCTGAAGGCCTATCATAACGAGGACCTTGAGTTTTTGAAATCCTATTTCGATAGGATTCCTTCAATTAGGGAGCAGGTTGATGCAAAATCAATCACAGTTGATCAGGCTATCAATTACTTCAGCAATATCAACTCGATTGCACTCAATACCGTGAATCTTCTGATTAACGAAACCCGGGACAAGGACGTTGCTCAACAGGTTCATGCAATAATTTACTTCCTGAAGTCGAAAGAAAATGCCAGTATCGAAAGGGCAATTGGAACACATGCCTTTGCTATCGATACCTTAGATTATGGTTCCTACAATCAGTTTTCATCTTTGGTAGCTAATCAGGAGTCTTATCTTGATGCTTTTTTGACCATTACAAACGCTGAGTCATCGGATTTCTATGAGCGAACAGTACAGGGCCCGGAAGTCGAAGAGGTAGACCGAATGCGAAAAGCACTTTTTGCCAATACTGATCTAACCGAAGAACCAGAGTACTGGTTTGAGATGATCACTACTAAAATCGATCTACTAAAAGCAGTGGAGGATTTTATGTCAAATCGAATTCATGAATACACCGAGGATATTGCAAAAGGTGCTAGGAATGACTTAATCATATTTTCTCTAATTGACATTTTGGTTGCTGTGTTGGCATTCTGGCTGATGACCAATATCATTAGCAACCTCCTGGCAAACGTTAGGACGTTAGCAAATTTCACTCGATTGGTTTCTTCTGGAAATATGTCAAAAAAGGTTTTTATACCTACCCAGGACGAAATTGGACAATACGCTCAAACCTTTAACGTCATGATCGAAGAGATCAACAAGACACATAAGGAACTTAAAAAGGAACGCGATAGAGCTAAATATCTCTATAAGAATATTTACAAAGTATCGAAGGTCGTATTCGAGAACATCCAGCAAGGTATTTTCCTCCTAGATAAAAACTTTAGGATCAGTAAGTTCCATAGTAAGGCGATGTACAGCATTTTCGAAAATGAGCATATCGCAGGGGAAAATTTCTCAAACTTTATGCGTCCTATGATTATTCCGAGAGAGTTAGAGGCTCTTGAAATGTTCATGCGTCATTTATTCAACCCCGACATGGATGAGGAAGTTGTTAACCAACTAAATCCAATCGAAAAGGTTAAAATTTTCACAGAGAAGGATGGAGTTGTTCATACTAAGTATATCCATGTGATGTTCACGCGGATTTCGAGAAATGATCAAATTCAGAATGTGATGGTTACTATTTCTGATGAAACGGAATCCGTGTTATTACAACAACACCTTGAAGAAGCCGAGGCCAAGAAGAAGCGGGAAACCGAACAGGTTTTAAGTATCCTGAAAATAGATCCTTCAGTATTAAGAGGATTTTTGAGCAAGTCCAGAAAAATGTTGAAGGATATATCCATCAAGTACGAAGAAGATGGAGACAAGGATCTACGGAAACTGCTGGATTTCACATTCGAAACGATTCACAACCTTAAGGGCAATGCGCTCATCATTGGACTGGAATTGATGAGCAACAAATTCCACGATATCGAGGACTCAATTTCTAAGTTGAATGACAGAGAAGTTGTCGGTAAAGATTTCCTTACCATACTTTATGAGATGGATGAAGCTGACAACATGCTTTCCGACATGAATGAAATGTTGAAGAAGGTGGCGAATATCTACAAGAAATTCCCATCCGAGGGTCAGGTTGTATCAAACATCATGGTCATCGATTCACTTTCAAAAGGTTTAGAAACCATGAGCAAAGAATTGAATAGGCCAGCCGAGTTGAAGTTTGTCAATGAAATGAACCTTGTCATCCCTGATCCATATATTAATCCTTTCAAAGACATTGTCATTCAGTTGATGAGAAACACACTTTCTCATGGATTGGAGTCTCCTGATGAACGTATGTCTGCGGGAAAACCTATGAAAGGGGAAATAACCATTTCAATAGAGGAGAAGAAGGAAGGAGAAATGCTGATAAATTACAAAGACGATGGAAGAGGATTGGATCTGACCACAATAAAGGAAAAGGCCATTACTCGTAATATCGTAAGTGAATTGGATGCGAAAAAGTTGAAGCAAAACGAAGTTCTTGAATTGCTGTTCCATAAAGGTTTTTCTACATCTGATAAGGTAGATAATTACTCAGGTCGAGGCCAGGGAATGAGTCTCATTAAGACTATAATTGAGGATAAGAAGGGATCCTATTCTATCAAATACAACAAGGGTGAGTTCTTCGAGATGAACATAGTGCTACCCATTCAACAAGAGGAGGAAGAAGTCGTATCATGATCTTTAATATAAATTCACTGAACTAACTAATGAGGCTATTAATCGTAGATGACTCGTCCATCATGCGTAGGACCATTGAAAAAAACCTGGGGGACTACGACATTGAAATCATCGGAATGGCTTCAAATGGAAATGAGGCAATTGAAATCGTTAGGGATGAAAAACCCGATGTCATAACTCTGGATATAACAATGCCGGAGATGGATGGCATAACCTGCCTGGAAAACATAATGGCTATCCATCCCGAAGCAAAAGTGATGATTATTACTGCCCTTTCGGATAAGTTAACAGGTCTTCAGGCGCTTGATAAGGGTGCAAGGGGATTTCTTTACAAGCCAGTGAGAGCAGAGGATTTAGCAAAAGCTTTTGACAAGTTATTAAAGAGAGATGGAAACAACTAGAGAAGAATTCGAGGCCACCTGTAATCTCTTTATCAACTCCGTTGAAAACTATTTTAAGCACTTAACGGATATCAACTCCGAAATGAGTGTTCCATACCTGAAGGAAACAGAAGGGTTGATTCTAAAAGACTTCACCGGTATGATTGGTATTTCAGGAAACAGGAAAGGATTTGTTTACATATCTGGAAACCGGGAGATGTTCAAAGACCTAATCAACATTTTCATCGGGATAGATGATCCTTCTGATGAGGACATTCTTGATATGGCTGGTGAGATTTCTAATGTAGTTGCTGGTAACGTGAGAGCAAATCTCGGCGCAAATTTTATGATTTCAGTCCCTGTAGTATTTCAAGGAATGCCCCCTGAGTTAAAGGATATCCCTACCGACGTGTCCATCTACGTTCTGCCTATTAAGTGGAACAAACATGAGGCATTTGTTGTAATAGGATTACATTAATTCGTTTTATACTAATTTGCTTACAAAATTCAGGGCAATCAATAAGTTTCGTTCAAAAGAGTCTGAAAAATCCTTACAAACGATAGGTAAGATTGAAGATCGAGCCAAGCGCAATTATTTCAAGCGCTTTGACGACAGCAACCTTCATGAATTCATTGAAAACGCGTTTGTAATCAATAAACCCATGAGTGCGGTAGGAGGGGATGGTTATTGGTTTTACCAAAAGGACGATGTTTTGTACGTTGCCGCATTTGACTGCATGGGTCATGGTCATCTGGCCAGTATGATGACACGTATCTACACGAGCTCACTTGAGAAATTGGTGAAGGATCACAACATTGAATTTCCTGCTTCCATTTTGCAATTCATACACCGGGAAATTCAATCCCGCTTTGTGAATAAGAAAAATATAATGGTTGGTACCGGAGCTGACCTTGGGATTGTGAAAATCATCCAGTCCGAAAATAAGATGGAATATGCCGGGGCAAAAGTGGATTTAATGCAAATTCAGAATGGGGAATTGGAGATAATCAAAGGCGATAGGATGCAAATTGGAGAGATGTTTGACTACAAGCATGACTATCATTCCAATACGATCGATCTTTCTACCAAGCGCAGATATTACTTCGGTAGTGATGGTTTGAAAGACCTTATTGGAGGGCCATCAAACAAAAAACTGGGCGCTTCAAATATGAAACAGATGCTCATGGATGTACAGCATCTTTCTATGCGGGACCAAAAGAAAGAGATCGAACTCTACATGGATAAGTGGCGAAAGTCCAATTCTCAGAATGATGACATTCTGTTGATTGGCTTTGAAATTTAGTCTTCCACACGGACAAGAAAGTAATTCTTCTTTCCTTTTTGGGCTATAAGATATTTTCCTTGAATTCTTTCGAAATCTGAAGGTTGATTATCAATAGCACTAATCTTTGTCTTATTAATACTTACGCCGCCTCCCTGGATCATCTTTCTGGCTTCTCCTTTAGACTGGAAGATTAATTTGCCAGTTTCTTCGCTAAGAAAATCGACTACGTTGTTGGAGTTACTGAAGACCGATTCACTAACTGAAGCCATTGGAACTCCTTCAAAAACCTGCAGTAAAGTTTTCTCATCAATTGAATGAAGGTCTTCAGTAGTAGACTTTCCAAACAGAATTGAAGAAGCTTTCTTTGCCGTGATTAGGTCCTCTTTGGAATGTACCCTTTCGGTTATTTCTTCCGCTAATGAAACCTGTAGCAAACGCATGTGCGGTGCCTCCCTATGCTTCATGATTAGATCCTCGATTTCTTCTTCACCCTTGAGACTGAAAATCTTAATATACTTCTCAACATCTTCATCAGCGGCATTTATCCAATACTGATAAAAATGATAGGGAGATGTTTTTTCACTGTCAAGCCAAATATTTCCACTTTCAGATTTCCCGAATTTTGATCCGTCAGCCTTTGTAATCAGCGGTGTGGTTATAGCGTAAGCTTCTCCTTTTGATTTCCTTCTTATCAGCTCCGTACCGGTCACAATATTTCCCCACTGATCTGATCCCCCCAGTTGAATTTTCACGTTCTTATTTTTCCATAACCAATAGAAATCGTATCCCTGCACCAACTGATAAGAGAATTCTGTGAAAGACAGACCTATTTCCAGTCTGGTCTTTACGGAGTCTTTTGCCATCATGTAACTGACGGTTATATGTTTTCCAATGTCACGTATGAAGTCCAGAAAATTGAATTCCTTAAACCAGTCGTAGTTGTTAACCACTTCAGCAGCATTTGAACCGGAAAAGTCAAGAAATTTCTCCAGTTGTTTTTTTACGCAAGCAAGATTATGATTTAATGTCTCTTCGTCGAGGAGGTTCCTTTCTGCGGACTTGCCTGAAGGATCGCCAACCATTCCGGTTGCACCACCAACAAGTGCTATCGGTTTATGCCCACAATTTTGCAGGTGCACCAATGTCATTATCTGAACCAGGTTTCCAATATGGAGTGAATCGGCCGTGGGGTCAAAACCAATGTACGCACTGGTTACCTCTTTGTTTAATTGTTCTTCAACTCCAGGCATAGTATCATGAACCATACCTCTCCATTTTAGCTCAGTCAGAAAATCTTTCATAGAATAATCAAGAAAGCGCAAATATCAGGGGAGGGATTAATTTGACGAAGAATTCAGTGGGCTTTATTTTAAAAACATTAAAACGGGAATTCATGCAGGTAAATCGGGGGTAATCCTAGGCATTCATTTCATTCTTGTGGGTCAAATGTTCTGTTTTTTGCCCTATTGAGTTGTATTTACAAAATTACTTCAGCCAAAACTAACTTAGATTAACTAAACCTATTCAGTAATGAACCTTGGGATCATTGATATTCTGATCATTCTTGGGTACCTGTCTTCCACTGTTTTTATCGGATTCTATTTAAAGAATAGAGCTCAACAATCCAAGGAGTCCTACCTGCTCGGGGGAAATCAACTTCCCTGGTATATGCTTGGTCTTTCAAATGCCTCCGGGATGTTTGATATCTCAGGTACAGTTTGGTTGGTGACTATACTCTTTGTGTATGGAGTAAAAAGTATATGGTTACCCTGGTTGTGGCCTGTATTCAATCAGATTTTTCTTATGGTGTTTCTTTCCATGTGGCTGCGTAGATCTAACGTGACCACGGGAGCGGAATGGATAAGAACAAGATTTGGCAGTGCCAGTGGATCAAGGTTGTCCCATGTAATTGTTGTCGTCTTTGCTTTGATAATGGGCTTAGGCTATTTGACATATGGATTCATCGGTCTTGGAAAGTTTGTAGAAATATTCATCCCATGGGAATTCATCGGTCCATATATGCCATTCGATATTCCGGAGCAGTACGTGGCACATTTTTATGGTATAATCTTTACCTGTTTTGCCATACTGTACGCTTTATTGGGAGGAATGATGAGTATTGTTTGGGCTGATCTTATCCAGTACATCATTATGTCCATTTCGGCAGTTGTTATTGGAGTCATAGCCATGACAGCCTTAAACGATAATCCATTTCTTGTTCCAGAAGGTTGGTCGAGTCCTTTTTTTGGATGGGAGCTTAGTCTTGACTGGACAGGAATTATCACTGAGGCAAACCAGAAAATAGCTGACGATGGGTTTTCCCTGTTTTCAGTTCTATTCATGATGATGATTTTCAAAGGTGTCTTGGTAAGCTTGGCGGGCCCCGCTCCCAATTACGATATGCAAAAGATTTTATCTACCCGTTCCATAAAAGAAGCGGCGTTAATGAGTGGATCAGTCTCCTTCATCCTGATGCCCATTCGGTACTTTATGATAGCTGGTTTCGCAGTATTAGGACTGCTGTTTTATGATCAATTGGATTTGATTGTTCCCGGAAAGGGACTTGATTTTGAGCAGATTTTACCTTCTGCTATCAATCAGTTTGTTCCTGTAGGCTTTTTGGGTCTTCTGCTTGCAGGACTTCTCGCTGCTTTCATGTCAACCTTTGCCGGTACGTTGAATGCCGCCCAGGCTTATATAGTAAACGACATATATCTGAAATACATAAACCCTAAGGCAGATAACGTCCGAATCAGAAGCATCAATTACGTTGCCGGACTGTTAATGGTAGCCATTAGTGTGGTTTTCGGTTTTTTCGCAAAAGACGTAAATGATGTTCTTCAGTGGATTGTCTCAGGACTTTACGGAAGTTATGTAGCGGCAAACATATTGAAGTGGTATTGGTGGCGATTCAACGGTCATGGATTCTTTTGGGGTATGGTTGGTGGTTTGATTCCTGCACTTACGTTCAGGTACATCTTCCCTGGAGTACTCGATTTGTATACATTCCCACTGATGCTTTTAGTATCGGTAATCGCCTGCTTAATTGGGACGTACTCTGCGCCCGCCACAGATGAGCAAACGCTAAAAGAGTTCTACAAAAATGTAAGACCGTGGGGTTTCTGGAAACCAATACATGATAAAGTGTTACTGGACGACCCATCTTTTAAGAAAAATACCAGTTTCCGTACCGATGCATTTAATGTCTTGGTCGGTATTATTTGGCAAACGGCCCTTGTTGTATTTCCTATTTACCTGGTGCTAATGGACGTTATTCCTTTGATAATTAGTATTGGAATTGCGGCAATTACTTCATGGATTTTAAAGAAAAACTGGTTCGATAAATTACCAAAAGACTAACAAATAATAAGATGGATAAAAACAGAAGAAAAAGTATAAAGCAAATTGGTACCGGTATGGTAGCAGTTCCGGCTATGGTAGGGATCGGTTCTCTCCTTGAAGCATGTGGGGGTTCCCCAAAAGGAAATCAGGAAGCAGCGGTCGAGAGTACGGCTGAGAGTCCCGCTGAATTATTTTTCACCATATCGCTGGCGCAGTGGTCCCTGAACAAATCATTTTTTGGGAAAAGCAGAGAACTTGGCTGGGAGAAATTCACTGAAATGAGGGCAAAAGATCCGGATTCCGTCCTTATGGGGGATATAGACCCACTTGATTTCCCTGTAATTGCCCGAAACACCTATGGAATTAGTGCAGTAGAGTACGTAAACCAGTTTTTTCCTACCAAGGCTCAGAATATGGAATATCTGGGTGATTTGAAATCCAGAGCTGATGGAGAAGGTGTCCGGAACGTATTGATAATGATCGATGGAGAAGGTGGATTAGGAAACCTCGACGATCAGGGTCGCATGGAGGCAGTTGAAAACCACTACAAATGGGTAGATGCAGCAAAGTATCTTGGATGTCATTCAATTAGGGTTAATGCTTACGGTGAAGGAACTAGCGAAGAGGTAGCTTCAGCAGCTATTGATGGGCTTGGAAGACTGTCTGAATATGGCGCTCAGAATGAAATTGGAGTCATAGTAGAAAACCATGGCGGATATTCCTCCGACGGTCAGTGGTTGTCAAATGTTATTAAAAGTGTTGGAAACGACTACTGTGGTACATTGCCTGACCTTGGAAACTTCTGTATCGAACGTGGTGAAGATGGCTGTGCCGTAGAGTACGATAAATATAAGGGCACCGAAGAGTTAATGCCATTCGCGAAGGGTGTAAGTGCGAAAACACACGCGTTTGATGCTGAAGGTAATGAAGCGGCGATTGACTATAGAAAAATGTTGACGATTGTAAAGAATGCCGGATTCAATGGATTCATCGGTATCGAGTACGAAGGAAGTGAACTCAGTGAGGACGCTGGTATTAAGGCGACAAAAACTTTGCTCGAGAGGATAGGGGGAGAACTTAGTTAATATAGAGACTTAGTTAATGTCATATTCCAGTTGGAATGGTATCGCATGGGCAGTAGTCGTGGCGCTCCTATTGTTGGGTTGTGCAGAGAAAAGAGCTCAGTCGATCCTTATTGTATCTTCTAAGGAAAAAGGATTTACGGAAGTTACTGAGATTTCGAGTGCAGCAATTCAGGAAGGATATGTCGTAGACAGTGTAACATCCAATGAAAGATTAGGTGAGGCAATCTTAGAATATGCGGCAGTTATCCTTCTCACAGAACCTGGGAATTTAGATGTACTCTGGCGAGTAGACGTTCAAAGGTATGTCGAAAGTGGGGGAGGGCTCATTCTTTTGGATCAATCTATCAATGAATTTCAATGGAATTGGTTGTGGAATGCTCAAAAAGTGGGTCAATCGAATGATTATGGTGGCAAAGTAACCTTCGTAAGTAGATCAAGCTTTAGCTGGGATCAGGTTAAAGCAGGACGAGGTACAAGTGAGGTCCTCAGGGATCAGATAAGGACGAGCCCCATTCCAGATTGGAATCGTTTCACTGTGAAAGTGCTGGATACAGACATCAATGAGCCAATGGAAATGGCCATTTTACCAGAAGGAAAGGTGCTCTTCAGTGAACGGGAAGGGAATTTGAAGCTGTATGATCCACTTAAGGGGCGAACAAAAATCCTACATACTTTCGAGGTTAGTACCGAAGGAAACTATGAAGATGGAATGTTGGGTTTAGCCGCTGATCCTGATTTTGAGAATAACAATTGGATATACATTTATTATTCTCCTTACGGAGGTGAGGGCCGTCAAAACTTATCAAGATTCTTACTGCTTGCTGATAGTCTGATAGTCAGTTCTGAGAAAATCATTCTGGAGGTTCCTGTACAAAGAAAGACCTGTTGTCATTCAGGTGGTTCAATTACTTTCGGGCCAAATGGCAACCTGTTTTTAAGTACCGGGGATAACACCAGTAGCAAGGAGTCTGATGGTTATTCACCGCTTGATGAGCGTCCTGGAAGGGGTCCTTACGATGCACAAAAAGGTTCGTCCAATACACATGATTTGAGGGGTAAGATATTGAGAATAAGACCGCTGGATGATGGAACATATGAGATTCCGAATGGTAACCTGTTCCCAGTCGATGGCTCTCAGGGAAGACCTGAGATCTACACCATGGGATGCCGAAACCCATTTAGATTTTCAGTGGATCAGAAAACAGGTTATGTGTATTGGGGGGACGTTGGACCCGATTCGGGTAAAGACAGCGAACTAGGTCCTCAATCTTATGATGAATGGAATCAGGCCAAAACACCTGGAAATTATGGCTGGCCCTATTTCGTGGCCGATAACAAGGCGTATCCCATGTATGATTTCGAGACGGAGCAAATTGGTGAAAAACAAGACCCAGCTAGGCCAGTAAACAACTCACCAAATAATTTTGGTGCTAAGGAGCTACCCCCGGCTCGGACTGCGATGATATGGTATCCTTATGGTTCATCGGAGATTTGGCCAATGTTAGGAAGGGGTTCACGAAGTGCCATGGCAGGTCCGGTCTACTACTCACCAAAAGGTAAGTCGGATGTTAAATTTCCAGATTACTATGAGGGAAAACTGTTTATCTATGAATGGGCCAGGAGTTGGATTAAGGTCGTGTCTTTCGATGAGGATTGGAATGTCAAAGGAATAGAATCTTTCATGCCGGACCTTGAGATTTCCAAGCCTATTGATATGGAGTTTGATGCTTTTGGTAGCATGTATTTGTTGGAGTATGGCGAGAACTATTTCGCTAATAATAATGATGCCCGGCTTATCAAAATTGAATATGCCAGTGGCAATAGGGCTCCTTTAGCTGTGATGAATATCGAAAAAACGAGGGGAGCGGCGCCCCTTTCTACCACTTTAAGTGCTGTAGGTTCATTCGATTATGACCAGAAGGATTCTTTATACTTTGCCTGGGACATTGAAGGTAAAAGTATAGAAGGGGAATCAGTTGACTATACATTCAATAGTCCGGGTGAGTTTGTTGTCCAACTGACGGTTTCAGATAATTCTGGAGAATCATCTGTTCAGTCCAGGGTCGTCACGGTAGGAAATGAGCTGCCCAAGATATTTCTTGATTTTGAAGCCAATCGCTCATTTTATTTTGACAAAAATTCCTATGGTTATGATATATCAGTTGTAGACCAGGAGGATGGCAGCACTGTTCTAGGGAGTATACCTGAAGACGATGTTTCAGTCAATTTTATGTACCTGAAATCAGGTTATGATTTAGCATTTTTGGACGAAACATTTTTTTCGGGACAGGCAGCGTCTATCGAAGGTAAACTACTCATCGAAGGCAGTGATTGTGCCTCTTGTCACTCAATCAATCAAAAGTCAATAGGGCCAAGTTACACGCAAGTTGCTGAGCGATATTCGGATGACTATGATGCTCCAAATTATCTGGCAGAAAAAATTCTTAATGGCGGAAATGGAAACTGGGGGGAGAGTTTGATGGCAGCACATCCACAGCATTCGAGGGAAGAGGCATTGAAAATGGTAGACTACATACTTTCCTTCGGTCAGGACAAAACGGAGACAAAAAGTTTAAGTGGTCAAATCTCTTTCGACTCTCATGGTGAGGAGCAGGGCATCTATGTTTTAGGTGTTCGTTATAAAGACAATGAAGTAAATGGAATTGCGGAAAATGAAGCAAGCAGACTATTTATTTTTAAATCTCCATGGATCGAAGCCGAAGACTATGATCATTATAATCAGGTATCCAGAATACGCCCACAAGGAGGATCATTTGAGTTTCTCGCGGGAATACGGCATGGATCATATGTTGGTTACGAAAATATCGATCTCAATAATCTTTCATCAATCACCTTGAGAGTTCTTAAGATTAGGGGAGGAGTGGTAAATATAAGGTTAGATGAACCTCAGGGTCCGGTTGTAGGAACTACAAATGTAATGGCGAGTGCTGCGGATAGTCCTAGGGATGAAGATTGGTCTAATGTGGAAGTCAAGCTCAATGGAGCTCAAGGTTTTCACACTGTATTTATTGAGTTCCAAAATAACGAAACCGAAGAAGGAATACTGGCATTAGACTACCTGGAATTTCGAAGATGACTATGGATCAAATCAAATCAATGCAGGAAGATTATGAAACGCTTATCGGTAGGAAAAATATACCGAAAACGTCCAATGGAGTATACACGCGTTATACATATCCTATTTTAACCGCGGATCACACACCTGTTTTTTGGCGGTACGATTTGAATCCTGAATCTAACCCATTCATGATGGAACGTCTTGGTATCAATGCGACATTCAATGCAGGTGCAATCTATTTTCAGGATAAATTTTGCCTTGTTGTCAGGGTGGAGGGAAATGACCGAAAGTCATTTTTTGCCATTGCTGAGAGTACCAGTGGAGTTGAAGGATTTCGCTTTCGGGACTTCCCAATTCTAATTCCTGAGACAGAAGATCCAGATACAAATATTTACGATATGCGGTTAACTCAGCATGAGGACGGCTGGATATACGGATTGTTTTGTACCGAAAGGAGACCTGATGATGCACCATCTCATGACCAATCTGTTGCATTTGCTAAGTGCGGGATTGTAAGGACCCGAGACCTGGAAAATTGGGAACGTCTACCTGATCTGGAGTCCGGGGATAATCAACAACGAAATGTGGTTTTACATCCGGAGTTTGTAGATAATAAGTACGCTCTTTATACACGTCCACAGGATAGTTTTATTGAGGCAGGTGAAGGCGGTGGAATCGGCTGGTCCCTTATCGAGGACATGTCCAATGCCGAAGTAATGGAAGAGGAGATTGTTGATCCGAAGGTATATCATACTATCAAGGAAGTTAAAAATGGGCAGGGACCTCCTCCAATTAAGACAGAAGAAGGTTGGTTGCATCTCGCTCACGGTGTCAGAAATACAGCGGCTGGGCTCCGGTACACACTATACATGTTTATGACAGGTTTGGAGGATCCATCGAAGGTAATCTATTCACCGGGTGGTATGTTCATGGGGCCCATGGATGAGGAAAGAATCGGGGATGTTTCCAATGTATTGTTCAGCAATGGCTGGATTGAACGGGGTGGAACGGTCTACCTCTATTACGCTTCTTCCGACACAAGAATGCACGTGGCGACGTCCACCGTTGATAAACTGGTAGATTACTGTAAACACACGCCGCCGGATGGATTAACTTCTCATCAAAGCGTTTTAGTCAGAAACGATTTAATTCGTAGAAACCTCAACTACTTAAGCATGAACGAATGAAAACATACCGCTTAAATACAAGTGGATGTTGGCAGATGCTAGAGGAGAATATTTTTCCATTTTGGTTGGATAAAATGGTCGACCAGGAAAATGGAGGATTCTATGGTAAGATAAATGGAAGGGGAATCGTAGAAAACGAAGCCTCAAAGTCGGTTATTTTGAACGCGCGAATCTTATGGACATTTTCCAAAGCTTTTAGGGTGATAGGCAGGCGTGATTATAAGGTCATGGCTGATCGAGCTTTTGACTATATAAAAAAGCACTTCCATGATAGCTGTCACAACGGGTATTGGTGGACAGTTGATTTCAATGGTGAACCGGAGGATAGGAAAAAGCAGATTTATGCACAATCTTTTGTTTTGTATGGTTTTTCCGAATACTACAAAATCTCAAGGGAAGAATCTGTTCTTCAAGCAAGTATTGAATTGTACCGTCTAATAGAAAACCGAAGTTGGGACAATGAATTAGGTGGGTACATTGAGGCGTTTGCCGAAGACTGGCAGGTGTTGAACGATGTTCGTTTAAGTGCGAAGGACCTTAATGCTACGAAAACCATGAATACTCACCTTCATGTTCTCGAGGCGTTTACGAATTTGCACAGAATATGGCCAGATAAGGAACTCAAAGAATCATTATCACGACTTATTCGGCTTTTTGAAAATAGATTCATATCAAAGGAAGGACACTTGATTCTGTTTTTCGATGACCAGTGGCGTTCGCTGACAAGTAGATATTCATACGGTCACGATATTGAATTTAGCTGGTTATATCAGGAAGCAGTTTTGGAAGTGGGAGACAATGTTTGGCAACGGTCATCAACAAAGTATTCGGAAACTATGGCTTCTTCATCAATTGAAGGCTTAGATATTGACGGAGGACTATTTCACGAAGGAGAAAATGGCCAGGTGGTTGACTTTTCGAAAGAATGGTGGCCACAGGCTGAGGCCTTGGTTGGATTGGTCAATATTTGGCAACAAACGGGAAATGATTATTACTTTAACGTTGCAGAAAAAGTCTGGCAATTCATCCAGAAGAAGCTGGTGGACCCAGAAGGAGAGTGGTTTTGGGGTTTGGATAGGAATGGTAAAATTGATTATTCGAAAGAAAAAGCCGGGCCTTGGAAGTGCCCTTATCATAATAGTCGAGCTATGTTTGAATTACTATCAAGGCTTCCCGATTAAAAATTGAGGTTAAATTTGTCGCTATCGGAGAAAATCCAAAACTTTCTTCTTGATTAAGACTGTGATAAAAAGAATAATCATTTACGTGTGGGTAGCAGTATTCGCTGTTCCTTCGTTTTCTCAAGGGGAAGAAACACAATCACAACTGCTCAAAGGAGATTTCACTAAGTTGAAAAGTGAATTAACCGAAAGGATTGAGAATGAATCTCCCTCATCGGAGGAGTATTTCAGATTAAGAAATCAGTTGGGTTACCTTCATATGCTTTCAGGCGACGTTGATTCTTCTTATCAGATTCATCGTTCTATATATGATGAAGTACTGGGAGTCAATCCGGCTATTCGGGCGGAAACGGAATACTATCTCGCGGAAATGTACTTTTCAATGAACCAGAAGAAATTGGCTCTTAGCAATCTTAGAAATTGCATTACCTACTTCAGTAGCCATGATTCTCCTAATTCATTCTTCTTTAGAGCATTATCTACTATGGCTCACATTAATTGGGTGACAGGGGACTTAACAGCAGCAAGGAACACCTTGGAGTTGATAGAGGGTGAAAATTTCGATAACAGTTTAAACTTGTACCCCACCTTGGTGTATCGATACGTCAAGGCGAAATTAACACTCCTTGAAGGAGTGGATGACGAAGCTGAACTTCTAGTTCAATCCATGGTAAACTGGTCATTGGAAAATGAGATACTGTTGAATCGAGCATATTTCTTTGCTCAGTTTATCAATGATTCAGCCACTACTGCAAGTAATACCTCTGTGTTAGTGAAGGAGATAGCGACATGCAAAGACCAGTCAGGATTTACCGAAAGGATTATAACCTTTAATGAATTAAGTACTTACTACACCAGAACAAATCAGATTGATAAAGCACTTCAAAGTACGCAACAGAGTAATCAGTTGCAGAAAGATCGAATTGAAGTACTTTCAGATTTTAATAGAATCCAGTTGGATGAGTTGGAGAAAGCAAAAACCAACGAACTACAATTTCAGTTAATGAATAAGCTTGAAGACACCAAGTCAAGGCAAATATGGATTTTCCTCACCGCTCTGGTTGCGCTTTATTTAACCGGTTTCGTCATCGTATTCAGAAGGCTTATTAATCAGAAAAACAAGAGTCAAAGGGATTTAGCTGCTAAGAATATAGAGTTAGTCAACAAATCAAATCAAATTACGGAAACCCAAAGCCGATTGATTCAATCTGAAAAGATGGCAGTTTTGGGTCGACTATCTTCAGGTATCGCTCATGAGTTGAACACTCCAATTGGCGCAATAAAAGGTAATGTAGAGCTCATACATGACCTTCAGTCCCGGGAACTGGATCAGTGGTTCAAAGTTTCAACCCTACTGGAGCCTACCGAATTTAAGGTGTTAGTTCAATTGATGACTGAGGCTTGTGAAAAGAAAATTCAAACCTCATCTACTGAAGAAGAACGATCCATTCATAAGAAAGTGTCTAAGTTTTTTGAGGATGTACAGATACCAAATAGGGAGGATGTCATTGATATTTTTTCTGATTTATTGGTTACAGAAAACTTAAATAACTACACTCTTCTTTACAGCCATCAACACAACGTTGACGTTCTTGAACTTGCATTGTTCGTTTTCAATAGATCCAATTCAGTAGATACTGCAAAGGTGGCTTTGCAGAAAGCAGAAAAAATTCTTCATTCTTTCAGGACCTATTCATTCCGAAGAGGATGGGAGGATTTCAAAACTGTTAATATTCACGAGAGTGTTGAAGTTGTTCTATCTCTGCATCAAAACTCTTTATCTAAGGTGAAGGTCAACTTGACCAGTGATGGCGATACTGAAATTATTGGAGTGCCTGATGAGATGAGCCAGGTATGGTCGAATATCATCAACAATTCTATTGAGGCCATGAAAGGAAAGGGAGAGTTGTGGATTACCATAACAGCAGATGGTGAGAATGTTCGTGTTGATATTAAGGACACTGGTGGTGGAATTGAATTGGAGGATGGTCAAGATGTTTTTGATCCGTTTTTCTCTACAAAGAAGGGCGGGGGAAGTGGACTTGGAATGGATCTGACCAGACAAATCGTTCAAAAACACGACGGAACAATCAAATGGAAGAATATCGAAAAAGGGGCCATATTCACCGTGATTCTTCCTAAATCTCCTCGTCATGCGAATGTTGAACCTTCTGAAAGTATTGGAGTATGAGTAAAAAGGGATTGATACTATTTGTGGATGACGAATACTACCTGCTTAGTACGTTAAAGGCGATTGTTAAAACGGAATTCAGAAGGTACAATATTCAGTTTGCTGAGAATGGAGATGAGGCTCTTCAACTTTTAAAAACACTTGAACCTTTTGAGAAGTTGGTTGTCTTTTCCGATTGGCACATGCCTGGAATGAAGGGTGACGAATTGTTAATCGAGATCCACACACGCTATCCTCAAAGTATCAATTACTTACTGTCAGGGATGATAACGAAAGAACCAGAGGAAGATACATTTGAAAGAGGAGGTATTGTTAAGGTGCTTTTCAAACCCTGGAATAATAAGGAACTACTTGAAATCCTCAGGAACACTCTGGATGACGATTTCACTAAATGATTAGATCCGAATATCGTCATTTTAAAACGATCATATTTGACTTGGGAAATGTGATCATCGACCTAAATTGGGAGAACTGGCTAGACTCATTCTCTGTGAACGGGTTTTCCCTTACAATAAACGACCTTAATAAGTTGGCAAATCGACCGTATTTCCTGGATTTTGAAATCGGACAGCTTACGTCAGAGGAACTGCTCTTTCATGCGAACAAGGAATTTAGGACTTCATGGGACATCAATAAATTTGTTCCGAAGTGGAATGGTCTTTTGGGTAGTATTCCACAATCTAAGCTGCTTATGATGGAAAAACTCAAGGACAATCACCGAGTGTTGATTCTCAGCAATACGAATCAAATTCACCAGGCAGAATTCGATCGAAGGATACATGAACTTACGGGGAAAAGAACTCTAAATGAATTGGTTCACAGGGCTTATTATTCTCATCATTTAGGCCTTAGAAAACCAGATAAAGCGATTTTCACCAAACTGTTGGAGTTGGAAGATACCTTGCCGGAGGATATCATTTTTTTCGATGATACCCAAGAGAATATTGATGCTGCGAGGGAGATAGGAATTAAAGGGATACTCATTGAACATCCCGAAAAACTTTGGGATTACTTTGAACGATAAAACAAGAAGACTACTTACTCACCTTGGGCTTTTCATCCTTACCCTAGGCACAACAACGTTGGCGGGTGCTGAATGGATGTTTAACCGTTTTCTATTTATTGGTGAGGAAACGATGGAATGGAGGCATTTTTTAGGTGGCTTACAGTTTTCGATTCCCTTTCTATTGATTTTGAGCGTACATGAATTCGGGCACTATTTCACGGCTAGATTCCATTCTATACGTGTCACTCTACCGTACTATATCCCATTATGGCTGGGATTCATCGGAGCTCCATCATTTGGCACAATGGGGGCTCTTATTAGAATTAAAGAACATATTCAAAGTCGTTCTCAATACTTTGACGTAGGTGTAGCCGGTCCGCTCACGGGATTTGTGATGGCTTTACTTGTTATTTGGTATGGTTTTGCCAATTTGCCTGAACCCGAATACATATTTCAGGTGCATCCTGAATATGAACAGTACGGTCTAGATTTTCCAAAATATGTATACGAAGCTGAAAATACAGTTTCATTTAAGTTTGGAGATAACCTAATATTCTGGTGGTTTCAAAATCATTTTGTGGAGGATCAATCTCGAATTCCACATCCGAATGAAATCATTCATTACCCATATTTGCTAGCCGGTTATCTGGCGCTTTTTTTCACCGCTTTGAATTTATTGCCGATAGGTCAGTTGGATGGCGGGCATGTAATTTTTGGGTTATTCAACCCGAAGGTAACCAGGAGAATTAATGAAGTGTTCTTCACTGGGATTTTATTCTACACGGGATTATCCATGGTCAAACCCGGGGCACTGTTCACGGAACTGGGCATTGAGTTTTACTTTCTTGGGCTGGCTTTCTATTTATATCTATTGTATATCGCAGCTACCTCACTCATTGAAGATAAATGGACGAGGTTGATGTACGCGGTTATTCTACTTACTGCCCAGTATTTCACTTATTACTTTACAGGTATTGAAGGATACGGTGGCTGGTTATTATTTGTGGTATTAATCGGGAGGTTTGTAGGAGTTTATCATCCACCGGTTGTAGACAATCGACCCATGACAAGAGGAAGAGTCATTGTGGCTTGGATAGCTATACTTGTGCTGGTCCTCTCCTTCAGTCCAAGACCATTTATTATCGAATAATCAGGAAATCAGAGTTTTATAGGCCTCAACACCTCCGATAAGACTGCAAACGTTGTTTAAGCCTCTTCTGCTGAGAAAAATCTTTGCCTGGTTGGATCGCTTTCCGGATTGACAATGAACAATAATCTGACGGTCCGCGTATACTTCCAATTCTGAATAACGATCGGGTAGGGAATTCAAGGGCATTAGTTTGCCACCAATGTTGTACTCTTCAAATTCCCATTCCTCCCTCACATCAATCAAAATGTAGGATGTGGATTTCTCCTTTTTAAGTTTTTCAAACTCCTCAGCAGTAAGATCTTTCATCGTTCTATGAGCAACTTATGTTGTGTGGTTTCTCCATTCCCTAAAAGACGGACGACATATAATCCTGGTGGTAAGGAAGAAACATCTATTGCTTTGCTGTATTCACCTGACAGCCAGCTTTTTCCAAACATATCGTAAATTGATATTTTCTCAAAGCTACCCTCGGTAAATAGTATATCACTAACAGGGTTTGGATATAACCGTAGTGATTCAAACGAACTTTCAATGGAGAGGACCGATTCAGATTCATTGAAAACAGGCCGTATCATTAAGGAACCGTTTAAGCGGTCGTTTCTAATCCAACCTCTATCTGTATTTGAAAACATGGCATTTGACCCTCCTGGACTATTTCTGTCGAATCCAACTCCAATGTAGTTGTTAGTAAACTGTTGAAAACCAATAAAGAAGGAATCCGAAAGTACAATAGGGGTGGAGAGGGAGATTCTCTGGAAATCATTAATACCTTGCGCTTCAATTGTTGTTGGTTGCTGTCGTACGGGGAACGAGGAATTATTGACTTCCTTCCAGACTTTAACCTCAATGGATTGGCCATCAGAAGATGGGTTGATTGAAGGAAAGTAAATCAGAATGTCAGTGAGTCGGGCGGTGTCTTCAAGATAGAAGCCGACTGCCAGTTCACCTCCTATTAGATTTACTCCAGCGGCATATTCAGCAGTGCCATCATCATAGGCGAAAAAGTTTTTTAGTGAATAGGACTGTCTAAGTGTGTCATTGGCACGAAGATCCACATCAAGGAAAAGAGTATCATTGTTTGAGCCAACGACTTCGAAAAGATTCTTATCTCCGGACTTATAAATGAAGGTAGAAGTTATTTCAGCAGAATCTCCCGAAAGATCCAGCTCTTCGAGCGAGATTCCTTCGAATCCGTTGCCAAATTCCTGGGGTGATTGTTGTCCCTTCAGCAGAAATCCTGAGCTTTTTGAACTTCCATTTAGTTTGTTTTCCAGCGTGTGATTGATTTCCATCGGGAAGAAGATATCGGAGAGATTGGATCCTGCCGCTTGAGGGGCCCGAATGTATTTTTCCGGGTTACTTCTCAGTTGATTAATTGGGATTTCGCGATAAGGAAAAAACAGACTTGTCTGTTGCCCGGAAAAGCTTCTATCAAAGTGGAATTCGTCATCATTGTCTCTATCCTGGTTAAGGTATACGTAATCGATGTGCCATGTGTCGTATATCCCTGTGACGCTACTAAATGACTGAAACCGAAACTTAAAACCTGCATGAAAATATCGATCACCAGACACAGGCACCAGTACTTGTTGAAAGACTTGATTACCATTGACATCAAAAAGCACGGCATCCGTTCCGCCATTGAGATGCGGTGAATTTGAATTTGGATTGATGTCTTGTGTTACCCAGGTGGTATCATTTGCCATGAATTGTAGACGAATAGAGTCTCTTTCATCGGGCTGTTCACCAAGTCCCTGAGCTTGCCAGAAAAAACTCAAATAGACCGTGTTGCGTTTGCTTTCGGGGACACCTGACAAATCGATTGGTTTTGAGGTTAGCTCATCACCTAATCCAGAAAACGTGGAATTGGGTTGATATGGAGAACCGTTTCCATTCACACCATCGAAACTCGCTACAAATTGTGTTGGTGGATTTATTGGAAGACTGTTATTGATAAACACATTCCTGCTATCTTCCCACAGGTCTTCGGATGCTGTGCCGCTAGAAAAGTCATCCCAAAACGGTAAATCCCTTAGTGTATCAGCCAGAACAGTAGTGATCCTCAAGTTTTGATCATGGGAATTTGCTCCAATTGGTATTAGTTGGATTTGTCCGAGTAGTAAAACAGGGCAAAGAAAAACGAATAAAAAGACTGCTTTATGCATTAGTTATCGAGAATCGATCGGTCATGATTCACGGAGTCTGGTTTATAAATCCAGATATCGACTATTCCACTTAACCGCATATTTACACCAGGTGAAGGAGATTGCCTATAGACCGTTCCTGGTCCAACCTGGATTTCAGTAAAAACCTCTTCTCCTTCGTTATTAACGGAGGAGATGGTAGCTGTATTCTCTTCTGAATACTTTATTTCTCCTACGGATAAACCTGAGCCAATAATTGCAATCTGTGCACTTTCTTCATCCAGGGTAATTAGATTCGGAGCTTCAAGTTCCTGTCTGCCGAGGCCATCACCCAGGACCAGATCAATAGTTGAGCCTTTCGGAATCATAGTTCCTGGTTCGATCTCGTTACCGTCCATTTCTTGCCGCAATACCGTATTGAGAAACAGATCAGGTATGTATTCTCTTCTGCCCAATTTCAAATCATACATTTTTAGTACTAACTGGGCATTCTTTACCGATCCTTCAACCAAATCGGGCATTCTTACAAGGGGAGGTGAACTTGAGTTTAGTGTTAGGTATATTTTGCGATTTTCCTTGACTTTCGAATTTGGTTTTGGAACCTGTTTTAAGACCGTATTCGGTGGATATTGGGTGCTAAAGCCCGAATCCGGTGTTATTTCATATCGTAAATCTCTATCGGTAAGGAAGTCATCAAGGTCTTCGTAGTTAATTCCCACAACATCGGGGACCGTTATTGTTTCTCCATGGTTTGTAGTCATAGGTAAGTAGATGTAGAAGAAAACCACAAGAGCAAAAACGCCGATTAATGTCACCACACCCAGGTGAATCAACAGATCTTTTGCGTTAGAGAATCCGAAATACTTCATTTAACAGGGTTCAAAAGTATTAATTACCAAGATAATCAGTTAACCGTATAGTGATTCGATAGTTGAACATACGATTCCCATCTCTTCATGGCAATTTCCAAAAGTTCGGAAAGTAGTTCATTATAAGGTACACCGGCCTGTTTCCAAAGCATTGGGAACATACTGGCGTCCGTGAATCCCGGTATTGTATTTATTTCATTTATGTAGATTTTGTTATCAGAGGTCAGAAAAAGGTCAACTCTGGCATAGTCCTCGCATCTCAATGCTCGGTAAGATGCTAAACATAAACGCTTGATTTCTTCCTTTACCTTTGAATTGACTTTTGCAGGTATCTCAATTTTAACAGCATCCGGGTCCTGGTATTTTGCGTCATAGGTGTAAAACTCGTAGTCTTCATTGATGACAATTTCACCTGGAACAGACGCTTTGAGTTCTTTATTTCCGATGATTGCACACTCCATTTCCCTGCCAGCTATAAATGATTCACATAGGATGTTTTCAGAATATTTGAAGCTATCAATCAGGGCTTTAGATAACTCAACTTCATTCTTCACTTTAGAAACACCAACACTCGATCCAAGATTGCCTGCCTTTATCATAAATTCCTTTCCCAGTTTTTCGCTAATCTTGGCGTAAGAGATCTTTTCCTTTTCCGATTTATGATACGATAGGTAAGGTGCTACTGGGATTCCTGCCAGATCCAGTAGCTCTTTGGAAACGATCTTATCCATAGATACTGCAGATCCCAGTATGCCAGATCCTACTACCGGGATATTCATGCACTGCGCCAACCCCTGTACGCCTCCATCTTCTCCGTAAGTTCCATGTAAAACAGGGAAAATGATATCAATTACAATTTTCTTATGTTGTGCAGTTCTGAGGTGTGCCGGGTTTGATCCCATGTCAAGTGAAACAGGATTTATCTCTTTGATAGATTCGGTAACCTCTTCTTGTAGATACCAATTTCCATCTGAGTTGATTCCCACCAGGTATACGTCGTGGCTATCGTCTAAATTTGTAACAACATTTCTTGCTGATCGGATGGATATCTGATGCTCTACTGATTTTCCTCCAAAAAGTATAGCTACTCTCATAACCCGACAAATGTAATTTGCACGGTTGACAATCGGATTCGGATATCACTTTAAAACTACCGTGCGAGAGATATTTGTTCCCGGACCCTGGACCCGAAGTAAGTAGACACCTTCGAGACCTGGTACTTCGTAATCTACTACCTGATTAAGGCCGTATTCAAACCTCGAACTGGAGACAACACGACCACTCATATCAACCAGAGTGATAGTGATTGGTATTTGTTGTCTAAGGTTTAGCACCAATCGGAAGTTCTCGTTTGTTACTGGGTTAGGAAAAATGGAAATTAAGTCTTCCGTGGGATTAAGTGTTGGATCATTTGTATTGTAGAAATAGATATCGTCGAGAAATAAATTATTACCATTTCTGGTCGTATAGACAAAAGCCACTCTTAGTTCATCTTCATCTACAAATGAGCTTAGATCAATTACTTCCTCTTGCCAATCATTCTCCTCTGCGATGAACTCCACATCTGAGAAAGTATTACTTAGCTCAGGGGAAGACTTATCAAAGATGATTTCATCAAAAAGACCATCACATCCTTTTGAAATAACCACTTTCAAGTTATCAGCAAACCCAGGACGACCTTTGTGAGCAAAGGAAAATGACATGGAAAGATTGGACGCAAGTTCTGCGGTACTCAATAGTGGACTGATCAACCAGTTTTCTGTTAATTGCTCTGAGGAAAACCCTCGGATTAGGAGTTGATTGTCCGTTCCATCCTGGTAGGATTCAAACCGGTCATCTCCCGATGGATTGAGTTTAATCCAGTTATTATCGGTTTGGAAATCATTAAATGTCGGAAGGCCTTCACTTGCGTTACTTCGGGCGATCTTAAACATTTCTATGTTATTTTCTATGTTTTGATCCATTAGACCATTGGGTTGATCAACGACAAAAGCGACTTCATTGACCCCTTCATTTAGGTTGTCGATTGTAAACTGGACATTGGTCTGTTCTCCCGCCATTAACTCGGTGTTTGCATGACTGATAATAGTTGTTTGATTATCCAGTATGTAATTAATGGAATAGCGATTCAGAGTTTCGAATCCGAAATTCCCAATCTGTAACAATGGCGCAACAGATTCATCACAGGTTACAACCGGTAAATTTGAAATTGATCGAATGCCAACATCAAGAGGAACCACATTCCCTGGATTCACCACCAAATTATCCAGATAGAGCTTGCCATTTCCTCCATTAACGCCGATGAATGCGATCCTGATTATGTCGTTTTCAGTAGGAGAGGTTACCGTAATGGTTTGCGACTCCCAATCCTGTGGTCCAACAGGGAGATCTCCACTTAAAACAGTTTCTAAATTTGGAGAAAATCGACTAAAAATCGGATTTTCAAAAGAGTAGCTCTGACCACAGTCATTCGATATTGAGATGACTAGACCATCTTTACTCCAAGGGTCACCATCCCATGAATAGGCATAATCAAAGCTTACTTCCATAGACGAGAAACCATTGATATCTATCGGAGGAGTAACTAAATAATTTAGAGCGCCGAACTCCTGGGAGGCAAAGTCAATAGTTGCGGCATTATTTGATAAAATTGTATTCGGTGCCTGTGTTTCTTCCCAGCCTCCGGATAGACCAAATTCGATATAGGAGGGAAGAGACTCAGTTTCAAAGTCAACTGAAAAGGGTATTAACTCGATACCAAAATCAGGAATTACTTCTTGCATGGAGTTATTCTCAGAATTCTCATCAATCTGGTTATTTACGTCTGTTACTTGGTAGGTAATTGATCCATCGACCACATTGGAAAGATCTACTGGATTAAAATTTACCAATAGAGTGGATAGGGGATCCAGTGCTTCATTCAACTGTTGTGTTTGCCGTATTTCTCCATTCACGAGAACTTGAACCTCAAAAGTGTTTATGACATTGGTCCCATAGTTTCTTACTTCAATTACTGGTGAAACAATGGGTCCGCAAGTCGTGTAATTGCTCTCTATTATTCTTCGTATACCTAAGTCATTGGCCACAATCACGGGTTCAGTGAGTGCCTTCGAGGTCAGAAGAGAAGATCTTCTCGGACTGTTTTCAAGTACAATCCTCATTCTTGATCCCTGGCAGTTTGTAAATAGGTTCATACAGGCATCATTTGTATAATTCATGTAGTTGGAGTACATGTCATCGGTTCCGCAGCTAGACTCGGAGTCAGTCGGACATTGTCCTAGATACGTTACACTCTGAACCGGTGTGTCTTCACAGAAGTCTGATCCTGAACAATTCAATATATCTCCCCAAACGTGTCTTAATCCCAAATAATGTCCAAGTTCGTGAGTTAGAGTCCTTCCAAAACTTTGGAAGTTTGCCCCCGTATCATCGTTTTCTCCAATAAAGCGATGGTCTATGATGGCAGCATCGGCCTGGGGGTCAACAGCTACATCCTCAATACCATCTAGTCCTGAAAAAGGAAAACTGGCCCATCCAATAGAATTTCCAGAAAGCTCAGTTACGACAATATTGATATACTTTTCAGGATCCCAGTAACTTTCCAGAATCAGAGCTTCAAAATCGCTTCTTGAATAACTTGACCTGACACCAACTTTTCTTACAATGCCATTGGTCGGAAGTCCTTCGGGGTCTCTCCTTGCTAATGCAAACGATATTCCAGTATTTGCGACGTCGGGCAAGAATACGTCTGGAGTAGCAGAGGTATCGCTGTTGGTTCTACCATAGTCATGATTAAGGATATCTATTTGATTGAAGATTCTGTCATCAGAAAGGTTAGATCCTGTACCTATCTCTTCACCCTGATGAATAATGTGGAATACAACCGGTAATACGTATTCAGTGTTTCTGATCCTTTTTTGAAGTCGGAGCATTCGCCTGGATGACATCCATTCTTCAAATTGCAAGGTACTTTCGCCATGATTGCTGGCATCGACCAGACACTTTTGTCCTGAACTGGAAAAATGAAAGGAGAGCAGGACGAGAAGCAAAACTACTCTCATAAATGGCCTTTAGTTACTCATGGAAGGCATTCTGGCATTTGGATCGTTGGGATCCGTGATGTTGATTGCCTCAACTTTCGTAATTTCGGGAACTGCGCGTTTGATAGCATCTTCGACACCTGCCTTCAGTGTCATGGTTGACATGGGGCAAGAACCACAATTACCTAACAATTCCAGGCTAGCCGTGTTATTGTCAACAGACAATAGTTTGACATTACCGCCATCGGCGATGAGATAAGGTCTGATGTTATCTAACGCTTTCTCTACTTTGTCGTATAGTTCCTTTTCCGCCATCTACATAGTAGTTATTTCTACTTTCTTTGTCTTGTGTCCGGAGGCATTTAGAATTGCAACCTGCCTAGCTACGCTCTCGGCCAATTCCTTGTATGCCTTTCCCGATATATCATCCTTCATAACTGAAGGATAACCACTATCTCCACTTTCTCGAATGGACTGTACAATCGGTATTTCACCCAGGAGAGGGAGATCGTGCTTATCCGCAAGCTTTTTTCCTCCTCCTTCACCAAAGATATAATATTTATTGTTCGGTAATTCTTCCGGAGTGAAGTACGACATATTTTCCACCACTCCCACGATAGGAACTTTTATTTGTTGTTGTTGGAACATAGCAACTCCCTTCTGTGCGTCGGCCAGGGCAACTTTCTGAGGTGTAGTTACGATGATGGCACCTGTTACCGGAACTGTTTGTACCAAGGTTAAATGTATGTCACTGGTACCTGGTGGTAGATCAATAAGCAAGTAATCCAGTTCACCCCATTGAGTATCACCTATAAACTGCTTTAATGCAGAGCTTGCCATTGGGCCTCTCCATACGACAGCACCATCCGCTGGTGCTAAAAAACCGATGGAGATCAGTTTGACACCGTATTGTTGAATAGGCTGGATTAGGTTTCGATCACCCTCTTTAACAATCGTAGGCTGCTCGTGTTCACAATTAAACATGGTGGGAATAGAAGGGCCAAATATGTCAGCATCAATCAACCCCACACTTGCACCTGTTTTCGCCAGGGCTACTGCAAGATTGGCGGATGTCGTAGATTTTCCTACTCCACCTTTTCCGGAGGCGATTGCAATAATGTTCTTGACATCTGGTAAAATCGGTGCCCCCGACATTCGCGAGGTGGTTACATTGGAAGTCATATTTATGGAAAGCGATAATCCATCTCCAAATAGCCCTACGATCGCTTTCTCACAATCCTTCCTGATCATTTCTTTCAATGGGCAGGCTGGTGTGGTTAATTCCACATCGAAGCCCAATTCATTTCCATTGATCGAAATATTTTTAACCATGTTCAGGCTTACAAGATCCTTCTTCAGATCTGGGTCCTGAACCTGTCTCAGTGCCTTTAAAACATTTTCTTTGGTTACTTCCATGGCTACCCTAATTTATTATATCGACAAGTTTAAGCATACCTCCATTTCCAACAAATAATCTCCTAAATAAGTTAGTTTTGCCTCGTATGATTGCCCAGTCCACCATCGACGAAATCAAAAATAGAATCGACATTGTAGAGGTGGTGGGTGATTTCGTTCAATTGAAGAAATCAGGGTCTAGTTACAAAGCGTTGAGCCCTTTTACTTCAGAGAAAACACCATCATTTTACGTCGTACCTTCTAAAGGAATTTTCAAATGCTTTAGTTCCGGTAAAGGTGGTGATGCGATCACGTTCGTCCAGGAAATGGATGGACTGAGTTACCTCGAAGCATTAAAGTACCTCGCAGATAAATATGGTATTGAAGTGCAGGAGGAAGCTCAAACTGATGAGCAGTTAGCAAAACAGAATAAGCGTGAAAGTCTGTTTATTGTTCTTAACTACGCCTCAACATATTTTGAAGAGGTATTGACCACACATGAAGAAGGTCAATCAATAGGACAGACTTACCTTACTGAAAGAAAGATATCAGATGAGTCTGTAAACAAGTTTAAACTTGGGTACAGCCTGAATCAATGGGATGGTCTTTATCAAAAAGCATTAGAAGATGGTTACAGTGAAGAGTTGCTGGAGGAAGCGGGTTTAATTGTTCGTAAGGACAATGAAAAAGTATATGACAGATTCAGAGGAAGGGTAATATTCCCTATTCAGAATATTACAGGTAAAGTCGTCGCATTTGGTGCACGAATTCTCACAAATGACAAAAAGCAGCCTAAGTATCTCAATTCACCAGAGACAGAGCTTTATCACAAAAGCAAGGTGCTCTATGGCCTTTATCAGTCAAAGCAAGCCATTCGCCAGCATGAAAACTGTTTCATAGTTGAAGGTTATACCGACGTTATTGCCATGCATCAAGCTGGTGTCGAAAACGTTGTATCCTCTTCCGGTACGGCTCTTACTGAGGATCAGGCGAAACTTATTCGTAGATATTCCCCGAACGTTACGATAATCTTTGATGGCGATGCAGCAGGGATTCGTGCTTCACTTCGTGGGATTGACATCCTACTTGAGAACGGACTCAATGTAAAGGCAATTGTTCTACCGGATGGTTCTGATCCTGACAGTTTAAGTAAGGATCTTGGAACAACTGCCTTCCAGCATTTTCTGGTGGAAAATGAACAGGATTTTATTCAGTTCAAGACATCAATGCTTCTGGACGAAACGAAAGGAGACCCTGTCAAGAAGGCTGAAGTAATCCGGGATATCGTATCCAGTATATCCAAAATTGATGATGCGATCAAGCGCTCACTTTACATTAAGGAATGCAGTAACCTTCTTGAGATAAGTGAATCGGTGCTAATCGTTGAACAGAACAAGTTTCTGCTTACGAGGCAAAAAGAGAAGAAAGCTGAGCCTGATGTCATGGATGTTATACCGTCTGAGATGCCGGTTGAGGATGAACAAGTCGAAACTCTTGATATTAATCGGATCATCATGCATCAGGAGATGGAAAGTATTAGAGTATTGCTCAATTACGGGGATAAAACGATAAAGACACAAGATGGAAAGGAGATAAGCCTGATCAGTTATTTTATTGATGAGTCTGAGGAGCTTGAATTCATACACCCCGTTTATAACAAAATCCTTCAGAAAATGAGAGATGTGGTGGATAACGGACGGCAACCAGATGTAAATTCTCTGTTACAATCCGATGATACTGAAATTCGCCAAACGGTTGTAGATCTAATGGCCCCAAAATATGAAATATCTGAATTCTGGAAGTCGAAATATCATATACACGTACCTCAGGAGGGAGAGAACATAAAAGAAGTGAGCTTCACCAATATTCTTCGACTTAAGTTCTGGTATATCCAGCATCTGATTGAAAATAAAAGTGAGGAGTTGAAGGAGGCAAAACCCGAAAATATCGACACAATACTTGATGAAATTTCTACCATGAAATCGGTAGAAATGCAAATTGCTGAGATTCTCGGAAACGTTACAGTCAAATAGACGGTTACTAGAATGAACAAAGGATTATGAATAAAGAAATTCAACTAGATAATATAGCCGATGCCATAGAGGATATTAAGAATGGCAAAGTGATCATTGTGGTTGATGATGAAGATCGTGAAAATGAAGGTGACTTCATTTGTGCCGCGGAAAAGGTGACTCCCGACATAATTAATTTCATGGCGAAAGAAGGGCGTGGCCTGATATGCGCTCCGCTTATTGAAGAAAGATGTGATGAGTTGAACCTGGATCTAATGGTCGGAAAGAATACAGCGGTTCATGAGACTCCTTTTACCATTTCAGTAGACTTACTAGGAGATGAAACAACAACCGGTATTTCCACTTCAGATCGGGCAAAAACCATCCTAGCCTTAGCTGATCCGAAGACAAAACCCACAGAACTAGGTAGGCCTGGTCATATTTTCCCATTGCGAGCTAAAGAGGGAGGTGTATTACGTCGTGCCGGACATACTGAGGCAGCAATTGACTTTGCAAGAATGGCAGGATTGACACCTGCTGGTGTCCTTGTTGAGGTTTTAAAAGATGATGGAACCATGGCACGCCTGCCTGATTTAAGGAAAATTGCAGATAAGTGGAACTTGAGACTAGTTTCCATCAAGGATCTTATTGAGTATCGTCTGCGACACGAATCGCTTATCGAGGAAGTGATCCAAGTTGATATGCCTACAGAACATGGAGAGTTTAAACTGAAGGCTTTTCGGCAAACCAATACCGGCGACAATCATATGGTTCTATACAAGGGAGAATGGACTCCGGATGAACCCATTTTAGTTCGAGTGCACTCTTCATGTTTGACAGGTGATATTTTTGGTTCTTACAGATGTGATTGCGGCAATCAATTGCATAACGCCATGCAAATGGTTGAAGCAGAAGGAAAGGGCATGGTCGTATACATGAATCAGGAGGGTAGAGGAATAGGTATCGAAGGAAAGCTGAAAGCATACAAATTACAGGAAGAAGGAATGGACACTGTCGAAGCCAATTTACACCTTGGGTACAAAATGGACCAACGGGACTACGGAGTAGGGGCGCAGATTATTCGTGCAATGGGTGCTACCAAAATGAAACTAATTACAAATAATCCAAAAAAGAGGGTTGGTCTTGTTGGGTATGGCCTGGAAATTGTGGAAAATGTACCTATCGAAGTGTTTCCCAACAAGCATAATAAACGCTACCTGGAAACCAAAAGGGATAAGATGGGACATGAAATATTAAACCAGAAATGAGAATAGGACTAGTCCTTGTATTTTTTTCATTGTACTTTCAATCGCTATCGCAGGATTTTTCTTCACTTCGCTGGCATGAGGGTTTTTTGGTTACTGCCGATAAAGATACCTTAAGGGGTAAAATCAAATACGACCTGGATGCGAACACCGTTCAGATTTCAACAAACAGGTTTATAAAGGCTCTGAGTAGTTTCAAAGTATTCTACTTTGAGATTTACGATGAAGTATATGAGAATTATCGTCAATTCTATACGATACCTTACAAAGTCAGACCTGGTTATACCGCACCGGTAATCTTTGAGTTGCTTTATGAAGGTGGACTCTCCCTGATGGCTAGAGAAAAAATTGTCCAGGATAATTCTGGAGCTGGGGGATACTTTTGGACATCAAATAGATTCCCGCAGCACAGAGTTGACTATGACTACTATCTATTGGACAAACGGGGATCTATGACTTTTTACTCCGGAGGAAAGAATGAACTTTTGCAAATTCTAACCAAAAAACAGCTGCAAGTGAAGAATTTCATTAAGGAGAATAAGTTAAGAACCGATGAGATGCAGGACTTAATTCGAATAATCTCTTTTTACAACTCAATCTAATTCATGTCAAAACCAACTATCCTCGTCACCAATGACGATGGGATCACATCCAGGGGAATACGAAAATTGGTAAATCTCGCTGCCGAAATTGGAGATGTAATTGTAGTTGCTCCGGATTCTCCTCAATCCGGAATGGGGCACGCGATCACGGTAGGAGATACTCTTAGGCTGACAAGAAATGACATATTCGGAAGTATCGAAGCATACGAATGCAGCGGTACCCCAGCCGATTGCGTGAAACTGGCCAAGCATCATATCATGAAAGATCGTAAAATTGATCTTGTGGTCAGCGGTATTAATCACGGCAGCAATACTTCAATCAGTGTTCTTTATTCAGGTACCATGAGTGCGGCTATAGAGGGGGCGATAGAACACACACCGGCCATTGGATTTTCCTTATGTGATTATGGGGATGATGCGCATCTTGATCATGTGGACTCATTTATCATCCACCTTATTCGAGAAGCCATTGAGAAGGGAATTCCTAAGGCTACCGCTTTAAACGTAAACATTCCACCCTTCCGAAATGAGAAGATTAAGGGTATCAGAATATGCAGACAAGCAAACGCAAGGTGGGAAGAGGAATTTGATTGTCGGCTGGATCCATACGGTAGGGAATACTTCTGGATGACTGGGAATTTTGTTAATCCCGATAAAGGAGAAGATACTGACGAATGGGCGATTGCCAATAACTATGTTTCTGTGGTTCCCTGTCATTTTGATATGACTGCCTATCATGCCATTAATCAGCTGAATGACGACTGGGAACTGAATTAAAATCTGCTTCAACCACCAAAAGGGGGTATTCACTTACATTTTCTTAGCCGAATCGATGTAGACAATTATTTTCGCTTCAACATAATTTGAAGGAAGACTGTCGAATGACCTATGTTGAGGATTTAGTACTGCAGCTTGAAAAGCGAAATGACGAACTGGCTAATCAGCAGATGTTTTTGCAGTCTGTCTTCGAGTTTGCTAGTGAGCTGTTGGGCAAGACCTCTCTGGAAGAAATTGCATGGCTTGTCACCCAGAAGTTAATATCGCAATTTGGCTTGGAGGACTGCGTGATTTACGTTGTCAAAGACGGGTATTGTCATCAAATTTCCGCTTATGGTCCCAAGCAAAAAGATGACCATCAGGTATTGGCTCCTATAATCATTAAAGTAGGTGAGGGTATAGTGGGTACCGTTGCACAGACTGGTGTTCCTGAAATAATCGATGATACAAGGAATGACTCCAGGTATATTGTTGATGATCGGGCAAGGTTGTCGGAGCTATGTGTACCTATTTTTTCCGAATCGGAAGTAATCGGAGTCATTGATACTGAAAACTCCAAATTGAATTTCTTCAGTGAAACCCATTTGCATACCATATCTACTATCGCTAATCTGATTTCAATAGCGCTTAAGAATGCAATGGCTCTTGAAAATGAGAAAATTCATTGTGATTTTCTGAAGTCAAGGAATGAAAAGTTGAATGTATTATTAAGACAGACTTCTGAGCCTGTCATTTTCACAGACCATGAAGATAAGATCATCGAATGGAATGCTAATATGGTCAGACTATCAGGCATATACGCTGATGAGGCTTTGGGCAGTACTATGACCGATTTATCCAAGAAATATCATTGGATTCAAGAATCTGAGGACAGAATACTTCTTGAAATGCAAAATGAAGATGGGCAAAATGGTACTTGGATGGCAGAGCCCACAAGAACACAATCCAGATTACAACCTTTTACCTGTTACATATTTCGGAAGTCTTAGACCTAAAGATTTCCTCTTCTTTTTCCAATACTGACAATACCAGACATAACCGAGTTTGTAATGTATGTTACCGTAAGCTAGAAATGCGGTTAGGTTTAACTGACAATAAAGTAGTTATTTACGATCATCCTCTCTGTTTACAAAGAAAATCAGTCGTTTAGAAAATTTGCTGATTACAGATGTTGGTCAGTCCTCATAGGTTTCCTATTTTAAGATTAGGACTCACACGCGCGCATAGCTACCAACCGACCAGAAGGGTTGAAAAACGTTTTTCAAACCTAATCTCTATCTCATGAAAGCTCATTTAATGCGGGTTATGATTCTGTCTTTTGTCATAGCTATAGCCTCTCAAAAGTCAAATGAAGTTCAAGCCCAAGTCAATGCCATTGACAGTATCTCTCTCGTGGCATTGTATAATAACACAAGTGGCCCAGGATGGATCAATAATTCCAATTGGTTGACAGGTCCTGTTAGTAGTTGGTATGGAATCACTTTAAATGTGGCCGGAGATCGGGTCACAGGTATCAGTTTAGTAAGCAATAACTTGGTTGGGGTTCTACCTATATCCCTTGGATATTTATCCGAAGTTACCGTGATGGCAATGTCCAATAATAGCATTTTTGGTTCATTACCCCAGGAGGTTGGTCTTATGACAAGTCTTGAACAGTTGCTTCTTATGAATAACGATCTCTCCGGATCGTTGCCAGATGAACTATTCGATTTACCTAATCTACGGAATCTGTATTTGAATTTAAATGAATTCAGTGGTACGATCCCTGCAAGCATATCGAATGGAACGGGATTACAGTTTGTTGATCTTGGGAATAATCAGTTTACGGGATTATCCTCAGCAGTTACATCCTTACCTCTACTGCAACTGTTTGCCGTTTATCAGAATGATTTGGATGATATCCCCGATCTGTCTGGTATGAGTTCATTAACAAATCTGTCAGTGCATAACAACAATCTCACTTTTGATGACATAGAACCTAATATTGGGATTACAAATTTTTACTATCAATCACAGGATTCTATTGGAACTTTGGTAGATACTCTGGTTGCAGCTGGTTCCAATGTATCTTTTGACAGAACAGTCGGAGGAAGTGCAAATCAATATCAATGGTATAGAAATGGTACAATGCTACAAGGTCAAACCAATGCCACTTTGACCTTAAATTCGGTTGGAACCTCAGACGCCGGGACCTACCATGTTGAGGTAACCAGTCCTTTGGCACCAGATTTAACATTATTCAGTCGCAACATTACGTTAAATATCGGATCTCCACTTACAGATCTTGAATCAGACTCTCTCGCGCTTGTGGCATTATACAACGCAACGGATGGACCTAATTGGACGGATAATGCAAACTGGTTGACGGGACCGGTTAACACATGGTCCGGAGTTCAAGTTCAAGGTGGTCGAGTGACTAATTTGGGTTTTAATAGTAACAATCTGAACGGCACTCTCCCATCGGAAATAGGTAACCTGACAGCGCTACAGATACTATCATTACAAGGCGATAGTGGCTTAACAGGTACTTTACCAGGTGAGATAGGTAATATGGTTAGTTTAACCAATTTAAGTCTAAACTATAATCAGCTACTTGGGAATATACCATCGTCAATCTACTTGTTGCCCAACCTCACCCATATTAGTTTCTTTGGGAATAATCTGGTGGGTACTATTTCTGATAGTATTGCTTTAGCATCCAATTTGGAACTTTTTGATGTTTCAAATAATAACATAACTGGTTCCGTTCCCAACACCGTGACCTCACTAGACAATTTGTTTTTCTTTTCGGCTCAAAACAATGATATCGAGGAGTTGCCCGATATGTCAGGTATGCCTTCATTGGCAGTCTTATTGGTAATCGGTAATAAGCTAACCTTCGAAGATATTGAGCCGCATGTTGGCCTTTCAAATTTCACCTACGGTCTTCAGGACACTATTGGAAATCAAGTTGATACCCTTGTAAATGCAGGAGCAAATATTACCATTGACAGAACAGTCGGGGGTACAGCGAATGTCTATCAATGGTATAAAGACGGTTTCGCTATTCCCGGGGAAACGAATGCCACCATCACGCTTAATTCCATATCGGCAGCAGATGCAGGGACTTACCGTGTTGAAGTGACCAACACCATCGCGCCGGAACTAACCCTTTACAGTAAACCAGTCAATTTATCCGTCATTGGTGGAACTTCAGGTAGGGAGCAGGATTCCCTTGCCCTTGTTGCCCTTTACAATGCCACTGACGGCCCCAACTGGACCGATAATTCCAATTGGCTGACAGGTCCTCTGGATACCTGGTATGGTATAATGTTGGATGCAAGTGGCACAAGGGTTCAGACAATTCAATTGACACCAAACAATTTGACAGGGCAAATCCCACCGGAGGTAGGTCAACTTTCTGCATTGTGGACATTCAATCTTGCATTAAACAACCTATCAGGTCCAATTCCACCGGAAATCGTGGGGATGCAAAACGTATCAAATTTTTTCCTGAGTTACAATAATCTAACGGAACCAATACCGAATGAATTATGGACTCTACCGAATCTTTCAGGTGTAGGTCTCTTAGGTAACAATATAAGTGGACCAATCTCGGACAGTATATCACTGGCTACTAATCTTTTTCAATTATCCCTTGATCGAAATAGTATTACAAGCATCCCAGAATCAATAACAAGCTTGTCATCCCTAAGACTGCTTTATCTGACTGATAATGAACTAGAGGATATACCTGATATGTCGGGGATGCCATCTATCGAGTGGCTCACTATACATTCTAATAAATTGACTTTTGAGGATATTCAACCGAATTTGGGTATCACCAATTACAACTATGATCCTCAGCAAAATTTTGGAGACATTCAGGACACTACCCTTGCACCAGGATCTACCTTTACCGTAAACCGAAGCTTACCTGAAATCAATAACCAATACCAATGGTTCAAAGATGGAATAGCAGTTTCAGGGCAAAATTCAAGTACACTTAGTTTAATATCCTTCACCAATGCTGATATTGGAGTTTACTACGTAGAGGTTACGAATCCGAATGTTCCAAATTTGACTATTTCCAGCAATCCAATTAATGTGTATTCGACTAATCCACCACCAACTGCTTTGGAACTGGATTCCCTGGCACTAGTGGCTCTTTACAACGCCACAGATGGGGCCAACTGGACGGATAATACCAACTGGTTGACTGGGCCTTTGGATACCTGGTATGGAATTACTGTAAATACTTTTGACAATAGAGTGGAACAGGTTAGACTTTCAATAAATAATCTTAATGGAACCTTGCCGCCTGAAATCGGGAATCTGGATAATCTAAGAACATTCGAGGCCCAGGCAAACAATTTAACAGGGCCAATTCCACCGGAAGTCGGTCAAATGCAGTATTTATTCAATCTGTATTTAAGTGATAATAACCTGACCGGGTCTATTCCTCCGGAGCTGGGAGATATACCTTATTTAGGAAGTATATTTTTGGGATCCAATGACCTTTCCGGTACGATTCCTGACGAAGTATTTACCGACCAATTGTATCAGTTGATACTACCATATAATAACTTCTCTGGTGAAATACCCGCAGCTATTTCCAACTCGACTAACCTGTCATACCTCGACCTTGGATTTAATGATCTCATTGGGGATGTTCCAAACGCGATCCTTTCATTGTCGTTTTTGGAAACACTTTACATAGGTGGTAATGATTTTGTGAGTCTTCCAGATGTCACAACGCTGCCAAATCTTACAAATGGTATATACGTGTTTTTCAACCGACTCACCTTTGAAGATATTGAACCCTTACAAGGGATACCAAACGTTCTTTATTTTGGCCAGGCCAAAGTCGGAGAACCGATAGATACTTTGCTGGAAGAAGGTGACTCATTCAGTGTCGACCGAACGATCGGAGGGTCGGCAAATCAGTATCAGTGGTTGCTTAATGGCCTTCCAGTTACGGGGCAGAACGGTCCAGTTCTTAGTCTAACAAACTTGACGCTGGCTGATACCGGAACCTATAAACTGCAGGTGTCAAACACGATCATAACCGATCTGATAATAGAAAGTGAAGATGTCATTATCAGAATGGATGTGCAGGTTGATAGTTGCCTGGGAAATTATGGTATTCAAACTTCTGGAGTCACTTGTGCCTCACCATTCTTCACCGTTCCAATAGTTGCAAACAATCCAGTTGGAAATGGTATTATCGGGTTGAACTTCTGCCTAAGTTACGACCCGGCTATGGTTACACCGACTGGTTCCGCCACAGTTGGTAGTGTAGTTACAGGGGGTGATGCTTCGATAGCAGATTATTTCCTTAATACCAGCACACCCGGCCAGATAGAAGGCTTACTATTCTTCAATGGCAATGCTCCATTCCCATCTTATCTTTCCGGCAATGGCAGTGTCATCAATTTGGAATTTGAATATGATAGTGGTATTAACCCGGATGATGCCTTGGTTTTCCAATTGTGTGGTGTAACGGAAAGTACGTTGTCATCGGGTGATTCTACCCATTGTAGTGAATCTGATTATCCTTTCCTGGTAGAAAATGAATCTGTTTTCACCGGGACTCTGGAGTTTTGGAGCAATGGTTCCAGAAAGCTACTATACGATACCTTGAATCCTGCAGCTTACCTGCCAACGAACATTTGGGGTACGGATTCTTCATGTACTCCAACAGCAACAGGTTCAATACTTCCAGATTTGAATGGACAGTTCATTTACAACACGACTATGGGTGACAAGATCACCATAGATCGTGATATACCTGGCTCGTTTTCAGATACTACAGGTTGTACGAATATGATGTCATGGATAAATGGTACCGATCAAAATCGTACCATGAAAATTGCAACGAATGACCTATCCTTTGTGCCAAATATCTACCAGATACTTGCCGCGGATGTTAATAGGGATGGGTTGATCAATGCAGCTGATGTCACTTTGATTGCTGCAAGATCGGTTATGAATATTTGTGGTTTCACGCCAGATGGGATTATTGACTCGGAGGATTGGGTATTTATTGATGAGACCACTCTCAATTCAGACCCAAAATACCAGATTAGTTCCAGCTACCCAATAGACGATGGTTTAGGATATTCAAGGTCAAATGTTCCTGATGTGGATCATTGTCTACCGGTCCCAACTCTAACCGCTGGTTTATGTACGGAGACTTTTGACGAGACCTACGTTGGTATTCTTCTAGGTGATGTAAACGGAAATTGGCGGTCATCGGATGGTGCCAATGCAAGAAAGCAGGAAACGCAGTTGCTTTCCTTCGATTTTGAGAATATGTATGAAGAAGACGGTTATTACTACTTGGGCATGGTTATTAATCCTTCTGAATTTGAAGCACTGGATTTCTATTTCACCTATGACATGGAAAAATTGGAGATTGTAGATGCCTCGGTTTCTGAAAGTGAATATGCCGTGGTTCACAATGTTTATCAAAACCAATTTCTTTATTCCAGCTATGCGATGGTGCCGACTGAGATGTTTGGTTCTTTTATGACCTATAAAATCGCTTCTTCCACACCTCCAACCGCAGAGGATTTTGTACAGGGATTTGTCTATATGGATGACGAACAAATGTCTATTGCCGAAAATGCCATTGAGATAGAACTTCCTGATGAAGATTGGATGATTTATCCGAATCCATTTGACGATTTGCTGTATTTACAATATTTCGGAGGAAGTGGATTTTTGGAAATTAAACTGTACAACACCAGTGGTAAAAAGGTTTATGGTTCAGGTCTGGTGGAAGCAGATAAAATCAGTAGAACCCTTGAACTAAACTATATCCAGCCGGGAATTTATTTCCTTGAAATTCAGGGTGGAGAAAAGCGAGTGGTGAGAAAATTAATTAAGCAGTAACCAATTTATGACCATGACCAGAAATATTTCTGGTCATGGTCATTCTTATGATAATACTTTGGTAAGACATAATCCGTTAAGGGCAATTCTATTGGCTTTATCCGTCAAATGACCTAACTAGTTCAATAGTCATTCAAGGACATATGAATTACTTATAAAGCTGACCTTCTTACTATCGGGTGACCAACTGGGAACGTTAATGGTTCCCTGTCCACCGAATAGGTAAGCAATTGTCCGTGGAACACCACCAGTAGCTGGCATCAGTCTCAGGTAAACTTTCTTATAAAATGGATGAGAACTTGGGTCCATATCAACTGGGTAGGAGAGATAAATGATCCATTTACCGTCTGGTGAAGGATGAGGAAACCAATCGTTGTATTCGTCAAAAGTAATCTGGGTTTGATCGCTGCCATCTGGATTCATTCTCCAAATCTGCATGGTTCCGGTTCGTACGGAATTGAAGTAAATGTATTTTCCATCCGGAGTGTATTCGGAACCATCATCCAAGTAAGGTGTATCAGTCAGGGGATATTCTTCTTTGGTTTCTACGTCTACCTCCCAAATATCGTATTTGTCATTTCTTCGTCCGGTGAAGACCAATTTTTTTCCATCTGGAGACCAGGAGTGCAAATATGAGTGTCCGTTTTCTGTTTTTGTTATCTGAGTGGGATTGTCAGAACCATCTGCTGGTAAAGTAAAGATGGTGGAAATACCATCATCACCCATGTGATTACTGATCGCCATCATTGACCCATCAAATGATAGCACATGGTCATTATTGTTGTTGGTAGCGAAACCGGTATTCAAGGTGCCCAGGGTACCATCATTCAAATTATAGTATTTCAACAAGCCTTCCTCCGCCCATATCAGTTTCTTGTTGTCGGGAGTCCAGTTTGGTGCCTGCATGGAATTCGGCTGCTCGTGTAGCAGGGTTCTTTCCCCTGTAAAGACATCCATAACTTCAAGTCTACTCCCTAAGTAATCTTCGTAAGCCACATGATCACTTTTCGGTGGGAGTACTACTCTTACATTACTGAATTCAGCTTTTTCTATAACGTCGGGATCATGAGAGCAAATGAAAAGACCTACGTAGAGCTCTGAGTTTATTGTCAATTGCTTTTGAACAGACTTGTAGTTTTCTCCAAACCTGGCTGCTGAAAAGATGAAAGTATTCCCTTTTCGTTCTAATTCTATCTCTGTTGGATCAAATGAAAATAGCTTCGACTCATTGGTATTACCATCAGAAGAATCTCTGTAATGGAGGGTGGTAAGGCCATCACCGTGTACGGAACCATTTGCGTGTCTACTGCCTGAAGTTAGATCCTCCCTGGCCATTATGCCAATTTTCCGATGTTCATGAGATCCTTCTCCCTCAAATCGAACGGTAGCCCTGATGATAAAATCACCTTCAATTTTTCGGAATAGGAAATGGAATTGGTCTTTGTCGAACCACATATTCTCACCAGCACCTGACAAGGAATAGGTTTGAGTTTTGGGCTCATAAGTACTTAATCCCTGGAGTTTGGGATTACCTATATCGATGCCGTTGTTAAACATATTGAAATCGTTAGGCTGTGACATAAGAACTGAGGATTGTAGTGCAATTAGTATCAATAAGAACGCAGATCGCATTTGGAGTCAGTTTTAATTGGGAAGTTAATTAACGACGTCAAGATTGTGATGGATTTAGTAGTCTAAATGATGGGTATTCAAACTATATTCCTTTACCCTGTGTTAGTTCCTTCAAATCAGCAACCAATATGAGACTTCTTTTACCAACCTTGCTACTTAGCCTTTATCTTTCAACTGAGGCACAGTATCTGAAAACTGATCCGAGAGTTTACGAAATCATTGAGAATGTTAGCGCTGCTCGGTTGCAGTCTGATATCAATAAACTTGTAGATTTTGGTACACGACATACCATGTCTGATACGGTTTCTGATACCAGAGGGATTGGGGCCGCCCGCCGATGGATCAAAGCCGAATTTGAAAGAATCTCAGATGCTTGTGGAGGTTGCCTCGAAGTGTATGAGCAAAGAACACTGGTTAAGGGAGATCCGGATACTCGAATTACAAAAGATACATGGGTAGTCAATGTTTATGCCGTAAAACGAGGAAACCTATACCCGAATAGATACATCCTAATGAGTGGAGATATCGATTCCAGGGTTTCAGATGCGAAAAATTACGAAGACGACTCTCCAGGAGCAAACGACAACGCTACAGGTATGGCTGGCGCAATAGAGTTAGCCAGGGTGCTTTCGAGCTACGATTTTGCCTCAAGCGTAGTCCTGGCAGGACTATCTGGCGAAGAGCAAGGGTTATACGGTGGACGCTTCTTTGCCCAGTTAGCCAAGGAGGAAAACTGGGATGTAATCGGGCTTCTTAACAACGACATGATCGGAAATATCGAAGGAGTTGACGGGGTAATTGACAATAGAACTTTCAGAATATTTTCGGAGCCTTACTCCTCAACTGAGACTGAACAAGAATTAAAAAGAAAGCGATTCTATGGGGGTGAGAATGACGGAGAATCGAGACAGTTAGCCCGGTATATTTATCAAACAACAAAAACGTACATGCCGGAGATGAATCCACTACTCATCTATCGGTTAGACCGGTTTGGAAGAGGAGGACACCATCGACCATTTAACGAGGCGGGTTTTGCTGGGGTACGAATAATGGAAGCTCATGAAAACTATAATCGTCAGCACCAGGATCTTCGCATAGAAAATGGAATTGAATATGGAGATGTGATAGAAGGAGTGGATTTTGATTATTGTGCAAAAATGACAGCGGTTAATGCTGTTGCGTTGGCAACTCTGGCATGGGCACCTCCAAAACCATCAAACGTCAGAATTGGTGGGATTGTGCGACCATCTACTATCCTTACCTGGGATGCTGTTGAAGATGCTGTGTATTACAAAATCTACTGGCGAGATACTACTTCCCCGGTTTGGCAGTATTCCCGATTGGTCGACGGAGATGCCCTTGGCTACACCTTGGAAGGAATTGTAATAGACAACTATCTTTTTGGCGTAGCTTCAGTGGGTGCCGATGGGCATGAAAGCATGGTTAGTTATCCTGTTGGAGTGATTCTAAGAGCTCGATAAAGGGAGCGGATACAAAGCGAAACAATTCATAATAACCGGTTAAATGGTGCCTGTAAGTTATTTAGGGCACCTATTTCATGGTAGCTGATTATGTTTGAGGTTATGAAAAAGATTATCATAGCCCTGGCTGTAATCGCGGCTGCCTATTTCGCCTATTCCTATTTTACTCAACCGAAGAAATTCATATCTGTCCTGGTCTTTTCAAAAACGGAATCGTTCCGACACGAATCCATTGAAGCAGGACAAGAAGCCATAAAAAAGTTGGGACTGGAAAATGGGTTTACTGTTGACGTAACCGAAGATGGATCTTTTTTCGAAGAAAAAAACCTGAAAAATTTCAATGTTGTCGTATTTCTCAATACGACAGGTGATGTACTCGATAATGCTCAGCAGCTTGAGTTTAACAGGTATATTCAGGCTGGTGGAGGTTTCGTTGGGATACACGCAGCAGCAGACACGGAATACCGATGGCCGTGGTATGGTAAACTGGTAGGAGCGTACTTTGAAAGCCATCCGAACAATCCAAATGTTAGAGATGCTGTTATAAGAAGGTTGGATGCAGAACACGTATCTACCTATCATCTACCGGAGGATTGGTCGTGTACGGATGAATGGTATAATTTCAAATCTATTCAGCCCGATATTAATGTTCTGTTGAACCTTGATGAAAGTACCTACGAAGGCGGAACGAATGGAGAAAATCACCCCATTGCATGGTATCATGAGTTTGATGGAGGTAGAGCCTGGTATACAGGACGCGGCCACACCATCGAATCATTTTCAGAAGAGGCATTCTTAGAGCATTTGTTGGGAGGGATTCAATATGCTGCCGGACCTCAAGCTCCGGTTAATTATGCCAATGCGAATATTGCACCTGAGGAAAATAGATTCAACTATATCGTCCTGGATGATTATCTAAACGAACCAATGGAATTGGATATGCTTCCAAATGGAAACATCATATTCGTTCAACGACACGGTGAGGTATTGGTCTTCGACCAGGAACAGGACACTACGTTGATGATCCAGAAGATTGAAGTGTGGGATGGACTGGAAGATGGGTTATTAGGAATGGCTCTTGATCCCGATTTTGCTTCTAATCGTTGGGTATATTTCTTTCATTCCGATCCGGATGAATCTCAACAGAGAATCTCGAGATTTACAATGGGTGAGGATTTACTATCGGTTGACATGACTTCCCAGAAGACACTATTGACTGTGCCAACCCAAAGAGACGAATGTTGTCACTCGGGCGGTAGCCTGGAGTTTGGACCCAATGGAAACCTATTTATTTCTCTTGGCGACAACACCAATCCACATGCTTCGGATGGGTATTCGCCAAGTGATGAACGAGAAGGTAGGAGTCCCTGGGATGCACAAAAATCAGCTGGGAATCCGAATGATTTACGCGGCAAAATTTTACGAATCAAGCCGGAAGCTGACGGAACCTATTCCATCCCGGATGGAAACTTGTTTCCTGAGGGGCAGGAGGGAACTCGACCTGAGATTTATGTAATGGGAAATCGCAATCCATTTCGAATTAGTATAGATCAACGAACAGGGGATCTGTATTGGGGGGAAGTTGGCCCTGATGCAGGAGAAGACAGTGTAGGTAGAGGTCCAAGGGGATACGACGAAGTGAACAAAGCTACAGGTCCAGGCTTTTATGGATGGCCTTACTTTATTGCCGACAATAAACCGTACAACAAGTACAACTTCGAAACTGAAGAGCTTGGTAGTCTATTTGAAGTAGAGTCTCCGGTTAATAATTCACCAAATAACACGGGAATGCCCAACTTACCTCCTGCACAACCAGCCTTTATCTGGTATCCTTATGCTGAGAGTCCCGAATTTCCTTTGGTCGGTGATGGTGGTAGAAACGCTATGGCGGGCCCGGTTTACTACCTGGACGACTACACTGAGAGTGACAATAGGTTTCCTAAATTTTATGATGGACAGCTGTTTGCCTATGACTGGATGAGAGGTTGGATTATGGCCGTAAAAATGGACGAGGAGGGTAAATTCAGAAGCATGACCAGATTCATGCCAAGTAAAAAATTCTCAAATCCTACCGACATGATTTTTAGTCCGGATGGCGAAATGTATCTCCTGGAATATGGTACCGTATGGTTTTCTGAGAATCCGGATGCCAGATTGGTTAAGATAGAATATAATGCTGGTAACCGTAAGCCTGTGCCAACGATAACAGCCAGTAAATCCTTGGGAGCATCTCCTCTTGTTGTGGATCTCAGCGCAAGTCAGTCTGTTGATTATGATGGAGATGATATGAGCTATGCCTGGTATCTCGGAGGTGCATCAGAACCGTTTTCGACTGAAGCCGAACCAACTTATACTTTTAATGACCCGGGAGAATTTAGTATACGTCTGGTGGCGTCAGATCCAAGTAATGAGCAAGCCGAAACGAGTATGGATTTCATGGTTGGAAACGAACTACCTGAGATTTCCTGGGAGTTTGAAGGAAATCGTACCTTTTACTGGGATAATCAATCTGTAGATTACCAGGTAAGCGTTTCAGATGCCGAAGACGGAACCATCGGCAATGGAATATCAGAAAAGCAGGTGGTGGTGACCATAGATTTCCTTGAACGAGGATATGATGCCACGGAAAGTGCTCTCGGACATAAAGCGATGCAGGAAATTTCTGCTTTTGCCGTGGGTAAACAGCTTATGGAAGGGTCAGATTGTAGCACTTGCCACCAAATGGATGTCCAATCTGTAGGCCCGACGTATTTGGCCATTGCGGAAAAGTATAAAGATGATGATGGTGCACCTGATTACCTGGCGAATAAGATTATTCAAGGAGGAGGGGGAGTATGGGGCGACCTTGCTATGGCGGCTCATCCACAACTCTCAGAAAGTGAGGCCAAGCAAATGGCCAATTATATTCTTTCCTTGGGAAAAGAACAGAAGATCGAAGGATTGCCCATTTCCGGAAGCTATGTTTTGGACAAGCACGCACAAGGGTCGACTGAAGGTACCTATCTTTTAACTGCTTCATACAAGGACAAAGGAGGAGATGTTATCGGTTCACTTACAGCCAGAGATGTTGTTGCGTTAAGAAGTCCGAAGATGATGGCAAACGTCTATAGCTCAATTGAAAAAGCCATGAGATTTACGGTTAATCCGGAAATGTCCCAGGGATTGTTCAAAGAGGAGATGGATATCGTAATCGCCAGTGACGGCGGTTACGCTGAGTATCGAAACATTGACTTTACCGGAGTAGAGTCTTTGACCTTGACGCTAGCCAAAGCCGGAGGATTCTTCGCAGGGGGGATCATTCATGTTAGATTGGATGATCCAAAGTCTAACCCGATTTCAACCATCGAAGTCGAACAAGGGCTAACTGAGTTTGGAGCGGATGAAGTAACGACCTCATTTAATGGTGTAGAGGGAATGCACGACCTGTTTTTGACTTTTGAGACGGAAAAAAGTGATCCTGTAACCGCTCTTGTGATGCTTAGCTTTAGCAATCAGAAACCAAGTATGTAAGCATGCGGATTGTTAAGATCATTGGGTTTATTCTCCTTGGGCTTATACTTTCACTATTTATTGCGGCAGGCTTATTCCTGTATAAAATTGGCGATGGTTTTGATTCCTTTGAAAAAGTACCACCGGAAATAAGGATTTCAGAAAGTACCAATGCGATTCTTGTCTTTTCAAAGACCAATGGGTTTCGGCATACGGAGGCAATTGAGGCTTCAATTCCCATGTATGATTCTTTGTCAAAGGTTAATGGATGGCAGATTTTTGTAACCGAAAATGCGGCGATTTTCAACGACGAACAATTGATATTGTTTGATGTCGTAATCTGGAACAACGCAACAGGAAGAAATCTAACGGAAGAGCAACGTGGAGCCTTTAAACGCTTTATTGAACGAGGTGGTGGCTTTGTAGGTGTTCATGGTGCCGGAGATTTTTCTCATAGTTGGGATTGGTATGAAGACGAGGTGATTTGTGCTCATTTTTCACATCACAACCTTGACACCCAACCCGTTTCTTCCGTTCTTTCAATGGAAAAGGATACTAGCTACAGCGAGATTTATTCTGGCCTTAAAGAACAACTAAATCACGCGGATGAATGGTACGTATTTTCCGATAATCCTAGAGAGAAAGGAGTAAACGTGCTTTATACGGTGGACGAGAGCTTATTTGACCCAAGTGGGAACCTTGGCTTCCTAGTTACTGATAAAGGTTTCGGAATGGGAGACGATCACCCAATAGTTTGGTATCATGAACTTGGAGAGAGCCGGGTTTTCTATTCCGCACTTGGGCATCATGCTGGTGTTTTTCAAGACGCCAATATGAATCGAATGCTGGAAAATGCCATTCGGTGGGCTGGGAGATTTGATAGTAGTGAATAGTCTAAATGGATGTTGGATTTAGTTGAAGAAAGTAATTCCAGGTTTTATCACGGAAGCGAATTTGTGTCCTAACGATAGTTACAAACTACCTTTCGACTATCTTCCATCCTATCAATTATTACCTCACATTTTCAAGTCTTTCCCCAGTGCCGTAGTAGAAATTAAATATAGCTTCATCCCCGGCCTGAATAAATATGCTTTTTTCACTTGTCGCAGGTTCAATATTTAATTTGTTTATAAATCTCTCATAACCAGTTCCCGGATTGATCACGATGATGTTCGAGATTCGATAATAACCTAATACATCATTATTAGATTCCTCTACGATTTGAGCTCCATTTCCAGAAAGCGATATCAGAGATACGATTGGAGGCTCTGTATATCCTCTACCAAAGGAGATCCTGCTTTCATTACCACCAGGTGTGGTACCGCTAATATTGTTGTTAGGTAAATTAATTTCGATGATTTGTCCCTGGTTTATTACCGCAATTTCTAAAGACTGTAGTAAACCATTGTTATCCACTAACGGGCCAAAATATGCAGTTTCCGTGATATAATCCTCGATGACGGCGATGGGTTCATCCACACTCCATTCGGATAGCAAGTAACCCCCATTAGGAACAATTAGATCTATGGTGCTATCGTTACTTACCTCAAAGTATCGCCAAAAATTAGATGTAGCGTCTATCATTTGCCCTTCATTATTATAGATCTCAAATAAGCTGCTACGGATAGGTTCCGCATCAGAAACTCCAAATATCACTTCCACGAAATTGTACAGGTAGGCAATCTCATTGGGAAGCCCGGGGTAGGGACTCGTTATTTGCGAGTTGTTGGGTGTGACAATGTATGGTGCCTCAAATAAAATGATATCAAATTGGGCATCTACACTGGCACCACCACCGGAGAAACTCACACTAGGATTGATGTAGTTGTCGTTGTCGATACCGGTACTGATAAAATTGACTTCGTGTAGCTGACCAATGGCCTCTGTAACCAGGAGTTGAGCAGCACCATTGACAAATCTCAGATCTACCACCCAGTCATCGATTTCAACCAGGTTTTCCGGATCAAAAAGCGGATCCGAGTCTGCAATAGCGCGTTGAATAGCGGCATTCACCGAGTCCTGGGTGATGATGCCAACGTTATTGGAATTTACTACCAGGGTCTCGGGTCTGATTGCTAGTGTTGTATCAATTTCTGATGGATCTGCAATTACATAGCTTGCTTCATCATACTCTGCAGTGAAGATGATAGGTGAGGATGGCGCATATCCCGTGGAATCTCCACTCAATCTCAAAGTTTGCACTGCATATTCCATGAAAGCCTCTGCTACAACACCCACACCTGTTGAATCGGTGATCGTAACCAAAGGCGATTCCACATATCCAACACCGATTTCACTGATTTGATTGGTAGTTTCTTGTCCTGGATCAGGATAAGGGATGATGCTAGTAGCTGTTACCTCCCGGTCACCCGGATTCCAGTCTCTGCCAGTTCGTTGGAAATTTAAACTAAATCCCCTGCCAGGAGTGGGTGGCTCTGGAACCTGTATGGAAATTCCAGAATACGGATAGATGGTTGAGTAATCAGTAGAACTTGCACGGCCGAAAGCGGATGTCACCGTATCAATTTGGATCACACCCAAGTCAATGTCATCTCGTGCTGAAATTGCTATAATCTGATCACGCACGACTTCGGGGAAGTCGAGTATATAGCTGATACCATCTTCAGAGGCGGGTATAGTCAGAGTGTAATAACCAAGTGAATCGGTTACGGTGGAGCCGATAGATGTTCTGGATTCAAAATTAAGGGTTTCAAAAACGAAGTTGCCGGTTACACTATTTTGAAAAAAATAAGGATCAATTTGGGCCATTACCTCAATTCCGCCAAGAAACTCCCGGGCCTGAGTTGTGATGTCTGTTTGAATGGTTACCTGACCTGATATGGTCCCCGTACTGGATCCTTCAGATGGGAAGAGTACTATTATGGCGGAACCAGAAGACTTCACTGGTATTACTTGCCCATTAATGACTTCATATTGTATCTCTCCAATATCGACGGCACCTTCAATATTTAGGTATTCCTCGTGCTCAATCCTTAAATTATGCCCTCCGGCAGTAACACTACTGAAATTAGCGTTTCCGCTCTCGTCGGTGACGATACTAATGGTTCGGACTCCGGTGGAATCTCCAGCTGTTTCGAGTGTCAATCGAGCACCCTGAACAGGTTCATCATTTATCGTTATTACTTTGATAAGAGCACTCGCAAACTGTCCTTCGTTATTCAATACTTCAACGGCCCTATCCAATTGTTGATCCTGCAATTGAATTAAATCTTCCTGTGTGAAATCATCGTCACATGAGCCAAGAAAAAGGATCAATCCGACGGCAAGATTGGATGTATTACGCATTACCTGTGTTCTTAATTTGACCGAACGGCGAAACTAGGAGAGTGCTTGATATGATTGACAGTTAACGAGTCTACATCATGTCTACCGGTTGAGAAAATGGAGTACCGTGTAATTAAACGGTGAGCTACTTAATGATGAACCTTAATTAGAAACCTACTATTATGAACTTACAAAGTGATTTGAGAGCAAACCTCAAAGACAGAAGCCCATAATAATTCACTTCACCAACTTAATTCCATCTTCCTGGATTTCAATCAGCCTTTTCTTATACAGGATACCTATGGCTCTTTTGAAGTTTTTCTTACTCATCTCAAGCTGAAACTGGATATCAGACGGGTCACTTTTGTCATGTAGTGAAAGAAATCCATCATTCTCTTTGAGCTGCTCATAGACAATAGCGGCAGCGTCTTCCAGTTGTACCAGTCCTACTTTCTGTAAGGAAATGTCCAACTTATTGTCCTCCCGAATTTTCTTAACAAATCCTTTTATCCGGTCTCCGGGGAGAATATCAGTGAATATTTCATTATGGTAGATCTGTCCCTGGAAGCGACCTTTGACTACGACGGTGTAGCCAAATTCGTTCTCATTCCCAATCAGCAGATCTACTTCTTCCAATTCGCTTAGATTCAACTCATCATTTTTGAAGTGTTTTTTGAGCTTGGCTGTTGCTACGAGTCTATCGGACTTGGGATCTAGAAACAAATGGATGAGGTAGGATTTACCGGCCACCATTCGCTGTAATTGCTCCTTGTAGGGAACCATCAGATCTTTTTCAAGCCCCCAATCCATAAACGCACCGAACTTATTAACATCTTTTGCTCTCAAATAGGCAAATTGGTTTAATTGGACCAGTGGGACGGTTGTTGTACAAATCAGACGATCCTCAGAATCTTTGTAGACAAATACTTTAAGTATATCACCAATTTTTGCGCCCGCTGGTACATATCTATTCGGCAATAAGACATCATTGCCTTCATCGTCCATCAGGAATGCTCCAGGGGATACTAAGCGATCAATCTTCAATTCGTTCTCCAATCCCAGTTCGATCATGATACGAAGGTAAGGGAGTTAGGTAAATGCAGGTGTGGCAAATATGGAATTTTGTCAATCATGGTTCGGTCCATTCAATTAATATAAAGTCCAAACCTATGTTACCACTTGTTTAACCTTTTTATAAAGATTACGTTTAGGACTTTTATATTTTGATTACTTTTAGGACTTAAATCAAAATTCATGGGAAAATATCAAATAGGGGAGTTTGAGGAAATTGTGTTGTTAACGGTGGCCGTACTTCATGAAAATGCATATGGTGTAGCGATAAAGGAGGATATCGAGAGTAGATTGAATCGGAAGGTCAGTGTCGGTGCCATGCGCACAGCCTTAAAACGACTGGAGCAGAAAGGTATGTTACGATCCGAATTTGGTGAGGCAACGGCGGTTCGTGGAGGAAAACGGAAGCGGTATTTCAAAGTCACTCAAGCAGGAAAATCCTCGCTTGAAAGAGTAATGGAAACCAGGAAACAGCTATGGGATGCGATTTCCCCAATAGCCTTTGATGTCAAGTTCGAATGAACCAACAACTACAACCCCCTAAGTGGGCCAAGGCTTTTCTGCATTGGTTTTGCTCTCCGGACCTAATCGAAGATGTGTCTGGTGACCTGGATGAGCTTTATCAAAATCAAGCCGCAAAGTCAAATTCCAGGGCAAATCGATTTTATGTACAGCAGGTACTCTTTCTTTTTCGACCGGGTATCATAAGAAGCTTAGAAACTCAAAAACTCAATACGGCAATGTTTAATAACTATTTGAAAATCGCATTAAGGAACGCTACTAGATACAAAGGACATACGGCCCTCAATGTGTTAGGCCTGCTAGTAGGAATAGCTTCAAGTCTGATGATTTTGATGTGGATTTATGATGAAGTAACTATTGATAAATTCCATTCAAAAGGAGATCAGATTCACCAGCTCTGGAGGAATATGAAACAATCCAATGGTATGATTTCGACATCGTCTTCTCAACCAAAACCACTTGCTGATCTCATTCGGGAAGAGTATCCGGAGGTAGAGAGCGTAACTCAGGTAAGCTGGGAATTCAGTATGCAGTTTAAAAAAGGGGACAAGTCATCATCTGAATCCGGAAGGTTCGTAACCGATAACTTCTTTAATACATTTTCATTTGTGATACTTGCTGGGGATACAGAGACCCCGTTAACAGATCTTGGAGGAGTATCAATATCTGAGACTATGGCAAGAAAGTTTTACCCGGAAAACTTTCAGTTGGCTCTTGGCGAATCCTTTCGTATAGATGATGAATACGATGTAATAGTCACAAGTATTTTTTCTGATCCGGGCAATCAATCCTCACTTCAGTTTGATTGGTTAATTAATGCCGAATCTTTTTTTGCTTATAATGATTGGGTGGAGAATTGGGGAAACGGAAGTTTCGGTATTTACATTACCATTCCCGATGATAACCAGGTGAATGCTGTGGCGGATAGGGTATACAATGAGATCAATGATCATACCAGGGACAATCAAATGGCAGGGGATGAGACAGTGGTTATACAAAGGTTTAATGAGAGCTATCTCTATTCAAACTTCGATAATGGGGTTATATCAGGAGGACGTATTGATTACGTCAATATACTTCTGATTATCGCCATTTTCACGCTCATTATTGCCTGTATTAATTTTATGAATCTAGCTACCGCGAGATCGGGGAGAAGGGGAAAGGAGATTGGTATAAGGAAGGTAATGGGTGCAAAAAGATCTGGCTTACGAACCCAGTTTTATTTTGAATCCGGACTAATAACAGTTATTGCAGTTGGGTTATCGATCGGGTCAGTTTATTTACTTCTACCATGGTTTAACCAGCTGGTAAATAAGGAGTTAGGTTACTTGTTCGGTAAAATGGAGCTCTGGATGGCTATTTTTTCAATAACTCTCATAGTTGCTTTATTATCAGGAAGTTATCCGGCTTTACTGTTATCAAAGTTTGAAATTGTGGATGCCATTAAGGGATCCATCAAACAATCTGCATTTACTTCACGGTTGCGCAAGGGTCTAGTGGTTTTCCAGTTTGCTGTTTCAACTCTACTTATCATTGGCACTGTGGTTATTTATCAGCAAATTAGTTATGCGTTAAATAAAGACCTTGGATTGAATAAGGACAACATGGTTCTTGTCAATTTGAATGGTAATCTTTCACAAAAGTTCGAGACCTACAAGACTGAGCTTTTGAGGATTCCGGAGGTGTCTTCTGTTAGCGGTGCTTCGGGTAATCCAGTATACTATGGTCGATCAACGAGCTCTGCCAGTTGGGACGGGAAAGATCCCTCAACGGGATACGAGATCAACGTAATTCTAACCGACGACAAATTTTTCCAGACGATGCAAATGGAAATAATTTCAGGAAGAGCATTCGAAGATCAAAGCCGGGATTCTACCAATTTCATTATCAATGAAGTCGCTGCCTCACTCATAGGTTATGATAATCCAATAGGAAAGAATTTATCTTTTTGGGGTATTGATGGTAAGATTGTTGGAGTGGTGAAGAACTTTCATATGCGAAACATGTATTCACCCATTGCTCCCCTGATTTTAACATGTATCGATTACAGCATGTTGAACACCGCCTTGATCCGAATAGATGGAGATGTTTCAAATGCCCTCATGGGTATTGAGAAGGTGACTAAATCTCTAAATTCAGGGGCCGAATATCAATATGAATTCATGGAACAAACAGTAGCCGAGGCTTATGAAAATGAAGTTACGGTCCGTACGCTGGCAAGTGCCTTTTCAGGCATTTCAATTCTTATCTCTTGCCTTGGTTTATTCGGGTTAGCATCGTACGCCGCCGAGCAACGCTCAAGAGAAATAGGGGTTAGAAAAGTTCACGGCGCTACGGTTTTCCAAATACTATTTTTGCTTTCGAAAGATTACTCGAAGTTGATTGCAATCGCCTTTTTGGTTGCCATTCCATTTGCCTACTTTGTGGCATTGGACTGGTTAGCTAATTTCGAGTACAGGACAGATCTTAAGATTTGGGTTTTTGTTATGGCCGGTCTGACCACTTTCTTTATCGGGGTATCAACTATTCTCTTGAAATCCTACCAAGCTGCAAGTATTAATCCCAGCAAAGTATTGAAGGAGGAGTGAGGACGAGCTTTATTAACTAAATATCATACTGGAATTGTTTTGGTATCCTGCGAATGTGCTTGAATTCTGGAGACCCTGAAAGAAGTTCAGGGTGACTACAGTCCGGTTGACATTAAAATAATTTGCCTGTCTTTGGCAAGGCTTGTCTTTGGAGGTGTTTCAAATAGAGTATAGCACAGGCCATAGCATCACTATGAGCGTCGTGATGCTTAAGAGGGATCTTGTACTTTTTACTGCAATAAGCGAGTCCACGTCCGTAAATGAGGCGGGTACAGCGGAGTTCCATCTGAGGTTGTATTTCGTCGTAGTAGGCTAGGGTAGATCGGAGGCAATTGACATCAAAATCAACATTATGCGCAACAATAACTTCATCTTCAATCCATTTCTTAATTTCAAACCAGACTCGATCAAAGGTGGGTGCGTCCCTGGTATCAATCGGTCTGATTCCGTGGATCTCTATATTTTTTGCTGAATAGGTATTCTTGGGAGGTTGGATTAGTTGATTAACTTCTGCCACTATCTCTCCATCTTCCACTCGGATCAGTCCAACCTGGCAAATGCTTCTTGGGTCGGAAGTGGCAGTTTCAAAGTCGATGGCGGTGAAAGATTCCAATTTTTTGGGTTCTGAGTTTTGAGTTTTGTGTTCAGGGTTTATTTTTTGTGTTTTTGGTTCGAAGTTATTCTGTTGTGTTTGGTTTTGTTGAACGATCGACTTTAAATTTCAAATCATTCATTACGTCCAGGATCTCTTCGTCAGTTAGATAATATGCGTCCATGAATCCCCCAAACTGTTGGTAGAATTCTTCACAACAGGGCGCATAGCGGACGTACCTGGCGTATTGATAAATCTGGCTTCCGAGGCCATGATAGACAGGCATGAGATCTGTTGATTTTTCATGGGTGGCTCGAAAGTCTCCGTCAAAAAGATACAATAAACCCCATTTGGCTATTTGAAGTGTATTTAGTTGATGATAGTAAACTACATGTCCGAGTTCGTGGGCAAGTATTCCAATCTGGGCATCAAATGGTAGGTTTCTAAGTAATATTGGATCGAAAAATGTGCCCTCAGCGTCATTAAGTAGTATTTCATAGATCCTGTCTTGCCGAGGGCCAAATAAGGTCAACAGGTCAAAGTTTGATTCCATAGGCGCTCCCCCCTGGGTCATTATCATCTTAATGCTCACGTTTCTCAATTGAGGGTAAGCTGAGAGTGCAATCAGAGCTGCTTCTTCAAAACCTGAAGGGACTTCCTTATCAACGCCGACCATAGCGTTAAGACTGTCTATAGAATAGTCCTTTCCAACTAATGTATCGGCAAACTGATAAGTTTGTATTGCCGGCTTCTCTTGTTGCGGATCAATCTTCTGTGCAAGAATAATGACCATCAAAGAAGCAAGAAACAAGAAAATAATTCCGAGGAATTTTAGGAATTTTCTAAGCATCTTAAAACGGAATATCTGTTCTCTTGTGAAGATAATGATACCCTATATAAACCTATCGTTATTGGCTATCAAAGTCCTACTCAATATCGCTCATAACAATTAGCTAATTATTATAACAAGTTGGCTATGCCAGGAATATCAGGAATAGTAATGGAAAAATTACCCCAGCGACTGCCAGTTTCCAACCTCGTGACTTAAATCCGTTTGGTCCAAGCGGTATGAACATTCCTGTGATAGCAATAGTCAGCATGGCAATACCAAATATGTCGGAGTACCAAATCCATGCCTTGTCTGTTGTTTTATGGAGAAACATGGTATGTCCTAAAATTGGAACTTTCTTTCGAAACTCAATAGAACCTTTACCGGTATTCAGGTCCATATCCAGAATAGCATTATCCTTAAAATAGATTCGAAGAGATTCCTCATTTAGTCGATGGCTTTCGTACTCCACAGCCCAGTCATCAGACCACCTAATGAGTGTTTCTTCATCGATGTCTGACCATTCATCAGGAATACTGACGGCGACTTCTTTTTGTTCATAGGTGTAATCCATGGGGTACCAGTCACGACGATGATTAAGAACAATGCCTGAAAAGGAAAAAGCGATTATCAGACCGATATAGAAATAGGCAAAATCACGATGGATGCCTCGATAGGTAAATTTCACTCGATTTTTTTGGGCTCAAAAATGTAGAAATGCTCGCGATTTATCAATCGCCAGAAGTAGTGATTAAACCAGACGTAGAAAAAGATCTAATTAGTTGATTAGTCCCTTTTCTGGCTTTCTACTGTATGCTCGATCTTCTTATCAATATCATCTTGCGGTTCTTCAACGATATTTCCATCCTCATCCAAGTAAGCAATCATATCCGCCAGTTTTCCGCTCTTATCCTCTTCTTTCCTCTCTTCCATTCTGGCTGCCTTTTCCGCTTTCTTCTTTCGCTTCAGTTCCGCTTTCTGTCTTTTTAAAAATGCATTAAAATTCTTTCTACCCATAAATAAGCCTCACCTTCTTTTTTTGTGAATGTCCTATAAAGATAATAAAGGTTAACATAAGGGTATATAGCATAACTCAGTAGAAGGGAAGAGAATTAACATCATGGAATGGGTATAAAGCCCATTTGCCACCAACAATTACATGATGAATAGGACGGGATTAACGTTGATTGAGTCAATTAGACCATCAACATTCCTTCACGACACTTTCGAAGCTCGAGTTGACCTACAGTTAATCTACTCAACCTCATAAGTAGGTCTTTCTGTTCCTCTGTCAATTCTTTTGGTTTATGATCGATTACACATATGGTTCCCATTGCATAGCCATCTGGTGTAATCAAGGGTGCACCAGCGTAGAAATTGATTTTTGGCTCTTCCATTACCAGCGGATTATTTTGAAATCGCGGGTCTTCCCTTGCATCTTTAACCTCCAAAATCTCATTGGGAGAATTGATTGCATAGGAACAAAAAGCAATCTCCCTAGGTATTTCTTCCATATTTGTTCCGTATCTGGATTTAAACCATTGTCGTGACCGGTCAATTAGGGAAACCATTGAGATTGGGGTTCGGCAAATGTGGGCCGCCAATGTCGTGATGTCGTCATATACGGTTTCTGGCAAAGTATCTAAAATGTTATACGAAGAGAGAGCCTCTAATCGTTTTCGTTCATTTTCCGGAATAGGAGGTTTGCCATCCTCGAAGGATACGGAGTAATGGTAGCGTTTTCTAAACATAATGGCGACGATTCAATTGTGTCAAGGTAGTTAATATAAAGTGTTCGATCAACTGATTGGAATCAAAGAATCGAATGATTTTGATTATTACCTTGAGTTTAACAACAAGAACAGGATTTTCCCATTAGTAATTCCTTAATGGTTTTCGCGATTTTATGTGGATCCTGTTTTAAAGGAAACTGGAACCAATTTGTGATATTTAAGTTTATGTCTAAAACGAATAGATATGCTGAAGTGGACTGACGTGATACGTTATGCAAGGCAGGGAAATCCAATCCCAGACCGAAGAGTTGACAAGAGTGAAGAAGAGTGGAGAGGCCTTTTGACACAGGAACAGTTTCAAATAACCCGACTTAAAGGAACAGAAAGACCATTTAGCTCTGATGTATGTAGTCGATTTGACCCGGGAAGGTATCACTGTGTTTGTTGTGGTACACTACTGTTCGACGCAAATGAAAAATTTGAAAGTGGTACAGGATGGCCTTCATTCACCCAACCTGTGAAAGAAAATGCAATTGCCTACCACGAAGATCGCTCCATGTTTATGAAGCGCATCGAAACGGTCTGCAATACCTGCGACGCCCATTTGGGACATGTTTTTCCCGATGGGCCTGAACCTTCTGGTTTGCGCTATTGCATGAACGCTGTCGCACTAAAGAAAGAAGAAGAGCCAGTCAGTTAAATACGACTACATTTTCTTCAATGATCGCGTTGCCCACCTTTTAAAACTTCCCCAAAACCAACTTTGCCCGGAGTGCCATAGAGAGTAAAAGCCTGGTTTTACCCAGGAGCTCAACGTACCGGTAATTGTGGTTTTGCCATCTACTTCGTTAGTACTGAATTCTAATTTAAATGGTCTTACCCAACGAAAACTAATGGCATAAGTACCATAGTTGTATTGTAATTCTCGATAATTACTTTGAATCTTAGTTAGTACACCTGCAAAATTGATAAAGGGTCCATGGTGATTCGTAAGCACACCTTCATGGAATCCGTTTGGGATCTTTTCTTCATCAGGTGAATAAAACTCGACACGATAGGGCCATATCTGGTTATCAGTAAAGGTTCCCATATCATTTAACCATTTCCACACTTTCTCCTCAGTAGAAGGCACTTCAAACGAGAAAGTGTAAACGTGTTCTTTGAATCCGGGAGGTTTGGGTTGAAGAAGCATTGTCATACCATTTGCTTTACTACACCCTTTTGATGAAATGGGTTCCAGTTTCCTTGTTTCTATACCCTCCTGATTTTAGTCATTGTCAAACCGTGGTAAAATTGATAGACTGCTATTCAAATTGCAATGTATGTCCAGCTTCAACATTCGACCCCGTTTTAAACACCTGATCCACAACAACCAAGAGAATGTGGAAAAAGCGATCAATGACGCACTTGAAAAGGCAAAAGATACATGTATCGCTGACTCTCTTTCAGGTCATATCAATATTAAGATTCCGGCTGCTGAAAGACATTTTTGGTCACCTCAACTTAACCTAACCACGGAGCAGACAGAGGACGGAACGGTAATTCGGGGACTCTATGGACCAAATCCTACGGTCTGGGGAATATTTTTTTTTGGTTATGTCAGTCTTGGTTTATTATTCATGGGACTTGGGATGTGGGGTTTGACCAGGTATAATCTGGGACTCAATAGTGAAATACTGTGGTCGTTACCAGTCCTTGCCGGATGCGCCCTGGTGCTTTATCTGATCGCCCAGTTTGGACAGAAGATTGGTGCGGATCAGATGTATCGTCTACATCATTTCTATGAGGATATCTTTCATGATAAGGTGACCATCTATTGAAAGGCAGGATATCTTACCATTAATTACGCATCAACGAAGGTCTTTTGTAACATCTGTTACATAAATGCATATATGAACATGAAATCATATATTATACTGATATAACTCAATCATCCGGGCTACTTACACTTCTACATTTGGCTTATTAGAAATCACAAAGTCATGAAAAACTTAGTCATATTAGGTGCAGGATCAGCCGGAACGATGATGGCTAACCATCTGTCAAAGAAACTTCCGATTGGAGAATGGAATATTACAATTGTTGATCAGACTGAAAAACACTACTATCAGCCTGGTTTTCTTTTTTTAGCAGTTGACACTTATTCTGAAGAAGATTGCTACAAAAAACGTGAGAATTTCCTTCCTTCTTCTGTTCGGTATGTCCAGCAGAAAATTGAACTGATCGATGGGGATAACCGCACAGTAGTACTAGCTGAAGGAGATCAATTGGAATATGACATATTGATTATCGCAACCGGCTCTCAGATTGCACCGGAGGAAGTGGATGGAATGGCAGGAGAGGAATGGCAAAAATCTGTTTTTGATTTTTACACCTTCGAAGGAGCACTGAATCTAAGGAATAAACTCAGAGAGTGGGAAGGCGGAAAATTGGCTGTTCATATTACTGAAATGCCAATAAAATGTCCCGTTGCTCCACTTGAGTTCGCCTTTCTTGCAGATCATTATTTTAAACAAAAAGGGATGCGGGATAAAGTGGATATAACCTACGTAACACCTTTGGATGGAGCATTCACCAAGCCCAAGGCAAGTAAGAAACTGTCTCATTTGCTAGACGACAAAGGAATCGATGTGGTTACTGACTTTGCCATAGCAAGGGTAGATAACGAAGAAAAGAAAATTGTATCCTGGGATGAAAAAGAAGTACCATTTGATCTATTGGTTACCGTACCCACCAACATGGGTGATCCATTGATCGAGCGATCTGGTTTGGGTGATGACCTGAATTTTATTCCAACAAAGAAGCATACGCTACAGAGTGAAGCCTATGAAAATATCTTTGTTGTAGGAGATGCCACTAATCTTCCTACATCTAAAGCAGGGTCAGTTGCTCACTTTGAAGCGGAGGTGCTCACAGAAAATATCTTACGATATATAGAAGGACAACCGCTGAAAGAAGAATTTGACGGTCATGCCAATTGCTTTGTAGAAACGGGTGATGGAAAGGCGATGCTTATCGATTTCAATTACACTACCGAGCCTTTAGAGGGTTACTTCCCATTTGAAGGTATTGGTCCGATGAAGCTTTTGACCGAGAGTAGGTTAAATCACTGGGGAAAACTCGGATTTATCTGGGTGTACTGGAATATGCTTATGAAGGGACGTAAAGTTCCGTTTATCCCAGCGAAAATGTCTCTTCGAGGGAAGAAAGTTGACAAAGCCCCAACAAAATCACAGAAGACAAACCGTGAAAAAGAATTAGTCTAAGAATATCTAAAAACAAAAACGCTATTACTATGGAAACATTAATTGCAAATAAAACAGTGGAGGTAAACGAACAAGGTTACCTCACTGACATGACCCAGTGGGACACAGAAGTGGCGAGAGCCATTGCAGAGGAAGAAGGTATTAACCTTACTGACAGACATTTTGAGGTATTGAATTACTTGAGGTCTGAACAGGAAAATGGCACTGCTCTTTCAATAAGAAGAGTCGGAAAATCCGGCGTTGTTGACATAAAAGAGTTTTACCAGCTTTTCCCAGAAGGCCCTCTCAAAAAATCTTCAAGAATAGCCGGAATTCCTAAACCGGCAAGTTGTATCTAAAAACCCAAAATATAGAAATCATGGCAGAAGTATTAGAAGCCCCCGCTAAGAAGCAAGAAAAAGAGAAGCATCTTAAAAAGATAATGGTCATCATTTCCAAAGCTACTGTTGACTCGGTATATGCCGGATTAATCTTAGCTAATGGTGCGCGAATGGAAGGAATTGATTCAGAGATATTCTGTACATTCTTCGGATTGGAAATGCTTCAACCGAAGAAAATGGATAGCCTTCATGTAGCTACAGTAGGTAATCCCGGAATGCACATTCCTACAATGATTGGTGGACTTCCAGGAATGGAAACTCTAGCCAGTACAATGATGAAAAAAGAAATGGATAAACTGGACATTCCTCCCGTAAGTGAGTTTTTAGAAATATATAAAGCCTCAGGAGGAAAGGTGTTTGCCTGCAAATTAGCGATGGACATGTTCAAGCTCGAGAAGGAAGATCTTTGGGAAGACGTCGACGAAGTGTTGACAGTCGGTGATTTCTATAGTAGAGCGCAGGAGGCAGAAACTCAGATTATTTTCATCTAGACTGATTTTTTACTCCGTGTTTTTAGAGGGCCCGGCTTACACAGCCGGGCTTTTCTTTTGAGTTTTTGCAGAATTTCTTACTGCTAAACTGTTAGTATTAAAATCAAATCTTAGTCGTTTGCTAAGTACTACTCAGAGATAGGTCCCACGGAAATCAACTCTTCTACTGACTATCATCAGAAGATTTAATCTGGTATGTTTTTACCTTCACTAGGTTATATCAATGGGTTTTAGCTATGAACACCAAAGCCAAAAAAGTCAATGGTAGGTTTAACCCGGTTCTCTTCTTTATCCTGGCGATTTTTATTGGACTAATTGTAATCATTCTGTTTCCTCTACAGGAAAGTTCTGAAGGTCAGATAATGAATCAAGCTTGTAAGGAAGTTCGGGAATACAGCACAATGGAAGCATGCAACAGTTTCCAGGCAGTATTGGAAGTCGTAAACGAACATAAGGTATCGCCTGAATCCGAATCCGAAGAGATCATGGAGTTGGTTAAAGCCAAAATCTTAGAAATGGAAGAGGAGGCAAAACTCCATACCAACGACAGACGATACTACGAGCACAATACAGCGAGGATTCTTAATAGTCTTGCTTTATCCGAATTGATTGATGCGGATTATTACAGGCAAAAGCAACATTATGCAATGGCTAATCGATGCCTGGATGAAGCGAAGCACTATATGCACGATGCAATGACTTTTCTCGGCCATGACGAGATCAACGCAGAACAGGAATTGCTTAAAAAAGTGATGCGGATCGATGTGCAGCACACTAAACATGGGCACACCGTAGAAGAATGCATTGAAGAGCTAAAAGCGCTTCCTCACTTGTAAAAAAGCTAGTTCATCGGAGTCAGTATAGCAGACCACCCACCGCCTGGGGCAAGCTCAATGTTGAATGTGGAAGTACTATTTACAGTTTCGGATAGCACCTTGTAATCTTCAGCATAACGATGTGCATTGACACCATCACGGTAGACTTTCATTTCAAAATCACCTGGTAGAAAGCTAAGACTTATCTCCAATGAACGAGGTTGTTCATTTGTCATGGCTCCGATGTACCATCTATCTCCATTTCTTCTTGCCAGAGCTAAATACTTTCCAACTTCTCCTTCAAGAGCAATAGTTTCATCCCATGTTGTGGGGATCTGTGTGATGAAATCAACCGTTTCTTGTTCTTTTTGATAGATGCTGGGGTTCTCACACATCATCTGTAGAGGTGCATCGTAAATTACGTACATAGCAACCTGGTGTGCACGGGTTCCAAGACTCATCGGCCGTGAAAAACTAATCTTATAATCTCTTAATGTTGCGTTTTTCATTGAGCCGGGAGTGTAGTCCATGGGGCCAACCGCCATCCTAATAAAAGGTAAAGTCACATTGTGAGTAGGGGTAATGTCTGCACTCCATTTGTTGTTTTCCGTTCCTTTTACACCTTCGTAGTTGACAATGTTAGGATACATACGACGAAGACCGGAAGGTTTAAAAGCTCCGTGAAAATCTACTATCATCTCACGATCGGCACATTCTTTCGCTACTGTTTCATACGACGAAACCATGTATTGATCATTTCGTTGCATGAAGTCCACCTTTATACCCTTGGCTCCCCAGGATTGATACAGATCAAGGATCTCGGTCATATTGTCGTTGAGTGGTTTCCAAAGTACCCATAGAATGATACCCACATCTTTTTTCTTCGCGTAATTCATCAATTCAGGTAGATTGACATCAGGATTATAGTCGAGAATTTCCGTTGTGGATTTGGTCCATCCTTCATCGAGAATAACGTATTCAATTCCATTTTCCGAGGCAAAATCGATATAGTATTTGTAGGTATCCAGGTTAATACCAGACTCAAAATCCACACCAAATATGTTGTTAGCATTGTACCAATCCCAAGCCACTTTTCCAGGTTTAATCCAATCCGTTTCTTCAATTTTCTGCTCATCTGCGAGCTCATAAAACAGGTCTTGTTGAAGCAAGTCCTTTTGGTCGTCAGTGATGATGAATACTCGCCATGGAAATGCACGATCAGATTCGATACTTGCTATGTAATTTGCTTCTTCCGCAAGAATCTGATTTCTGTCCGGGCTATATTGTTCATTGGGTACTGCTTTCAATACGTACTTTGGAAACTTGGTTCGAAAGCCGTTTCCTCCTGATTTTTCCAGAAACATCCCCGGATAATTCGTTAAAGCAGATTCAGAGAAGAGTACACTAACCTCCTCCCTCGTTTCGAAAAGAACAGGGAGGCTACAAAAACTCCCATTTTCAATATCACTAATGGGCTTGTTTAAGTAGCTTCTTTCGTTGTGCGAATACATAGACTCTTCTTGTGGAAAGAAAGAGGTCGTACCATCTGCAAAAACAAGATCCATTTGCTCATTAACCACTTGCCTTGAATTACTGCTACCATCGATGAACCGGTATGCAAATCCAATGTCATACGCCCGTACAATAAGCTGATGATCATCCTCAAAGGTTAAGGTTAATTCTTGGTAAGTACTATTTAATTGGGATTGCTTGGTGGGAATGGGCACATCCATACTATTTTTCATTGTTAGCATGGATGCGTCTTGGATACTTGAGGATGAAAGGACTCGACCATCGCTCATCTGCATTGAGATAGTCAAGCGCTGAATAACCTCAGCCCCTTTCAATCGAACGGAAAAGCGAATATCCTCATCGTGAATCAATTCAATTTTTAGATTCTCGTTTGGAGATTCCAATTGATATTGCTGTGACATAATTGGGTAATTGAAAAGGCCAATTGCCATTACTAGCATGCTTACTCTGCTTCTCATTTTGTTAGTACTAGGCTGTTTGTTCATTTAATCACCAAATGAGATCCCCAATCCTCGAGCCGCTCTGACCATAAATGAGTCTTTGTCTACGTAATTGTAGTACGTGATAGCATCTTTGATCGGAACATCAATTATATCGTTGTTCTTGTAAGACACCATTCTTCCAAACTTCTCTTCAAGCACCATTTCGAATGCTTTAACTCCAAATTGTAGCGCAAGAATCCTATCGAATGCAATTGGGCTACCGCCTCGTTGAAGATGCCCGAGAACAGTCTCTCGAATATCTGCTTCACATCCCGCAGCCTTAAGTTGTTCGGTAAGTTGATATGCACAACCTCCTAAACGTGCGTTTTCGTAACCTACTTCTTCACTTTTTCTGGAAATAACGCTACCATTTAAAGGTTTAGCCCCTTCAGCAATGACTACGTGGGCAAACCCCTTGCCGTCCTTATAGCGCCTATCAATCCGCTCCTTGACTTTCTTGACATCATAGGGTATCTCTGGGATCAGACAAACTTCAGCTCCACCCGATATCGCTGTATGCAAGGCAATCCAACCAGCTGCTCGACCCATTACTTCCATTATCATCACTCGATGATGGCTTTCTGCAGTGGTCACCAATTTATCCAGGCTGTCCGAAGCTATTTGAACCGCAGTTTGAAAACCGAATGTAAAATCCGTTGACGAAAGATCGTTGTCTATTGTTTTCGGTACGCCCACGACATTTAAACCTTTCTCAAAAAGCATCTGGGAAATCTTCTGTGATCCATCACCACCGATACTAATTACGGCATTTATGCCAAGTTTGTCCAATCGCTCCAATAGTTCATCAGAGCGATCCTCGGTATCCCAACTACCGTCTTCTTTTTTTACTGGCCAGGAAAATGGACCACCTTTGTTCGTAGTCTTGATAATTGTTCCACCTTTTACATGTATTCCCGCAACTGCCGCATTATCCAAGCGCTTTATTTCCTGCGGATCCCACAGCACTCCGTTATAAGCTTCAAGGCTACCATATACCTCCCAGTTTTCCTCCTGGCGGGATCGCTTTACTATACCTCTCAAAACTGCATTTAAACCCGGACAATCTCCGCCACCGGTTAGGACAAGTACTTTTTTTGTGCTCATAAAAAAGGAAAAATGTTAGTGTTTTAATTCAATCCATAATTTAGATCAAAAACCTTAATATCGTTTGGTAAACTATCAGATGTCAACCAGTTGACCAAGCTTGATTTTTTACCAACACGCCGGAACATATATCGTTGGATTAGCATTGAAACAGTACTTACTTTTAAGACTATGGCAAAAATTAAAGGAATACATCATGTGACTGCTATCGCGGGAGATGCGAAGCGGAATCTTGAGTTCTACCGAGATATATTGGGTTTAAGACTCGTTAAAAAAACCGTGAACTTTGACGATCCCGGAACGTATCATTTTTACTTTGGTAATGAGGAGGGTTCTCCAGGAACGATAATGACCTTTTTTCCCTGGGAGAATATTACACCCGGAAGAAGAGGAAGTTCTCAGGCTACGGAAACTGCTTTCAGAGTACCTGAAGGGTCACTAGATTTTTGGGTGAAGCGATTTGAAAAGTACAATGTGATCTACAATAAACCGTCAACCCGGTTTGAACAACAATACCTGGTATTTACAGATCCCGATGGGCTTAAATTGGAGCTGGTGGAGACGTTTGATCAATTGACTACACCGTTTGTTACCGATGAAATTGGACCCGATGTAGCTATTGCTGGATTCTATAATAGTACACTGACCGTGAATGACCATGTGTCTACTGCAGAGCTACTTACAGATGTCTTCGGTTATGAACTAATTGAGCAGGAGGTAAACAGATATCGATACGGGAGCAAGGCTGGCGTACTCGGCAATACATTGGATCTTGTAAGCCTGCCAAATGAAGCAACTGGACATGTTGCGGGTGGATCTGTTCATCATGTAGCTTTCAGAACTGAAACCCTCGACAGTCAGTTGGAGCTTAGAAAACAGATCATTGATTTTGGTTTACAGCCAACACCACAGATTGACAGGGATTATTTTATGTCCATTTACTTTAGGGAACCAAACGGTGTGCTATTCGAAATTGCTACCGACCCCCCAGGGTTCACGAAAGATGAAGCTCTTGCCACGTTGGGAACCGATTTGAAGTTGCCCAGTCAGTATGAGGCAAGCAGGGAAAAGATTGAGGCAATATTGCCAGATTTAGCTTAATTGGAGAGAGTAATGGATCGAAAGAAGTTTCTTACGAGATTAGGTATGGGTTCAATAGCCTCACTAATAGGAGGAAGTCTGGTAGCCAAAGATAAGCAGACAAGTACCTACGATAAATTGATGGATCAGGTGGGTTTCAACCACCTGCCGAATGAGGATTCGGCGATTGAGAATCGAGTAATACATCGGGCAAGCAGTCGTGGTCATGCTGATCATGGTTGGTTGGATACTCATCATACTTTCAGCTTTGCTAATTATTATAATCCGCAGCGGACAAATTTTGGAGTTTTACGCGTTCTAAATGACGACATAGTCGCACCAGGAAGGGGCTTTCGAAGGCATCCGCATGATAATATGGAAATCATTTCCATTCCTTTATATGGAGACCTTGAGCATAAGGACAGTATGGGGAATATTTCCGTTATAAAACAAGGTGACATCCAAGTGATGAGTGCTGGAACCGGAGTATTCCATAGCGAGTACAACAAGAATTCGGATAAACAGGTGAAATTCTTGCAGATATGGATGTTCCCTCGGAAAATAGGGGTCACTCCACGGTATGATCAGATATCAGTGAATGATTTGCTGAAGCCGAATCAGTTTGTACAGGTACTTTCTCCAAACCCTGATGATCAGGGAGTTTGGGTTCATCAGGACTCATGGTTCAGTTTGGGTGAATTCGATCAGCAGACTGCTTTGAGATATGACTTGAAGAATCGATTAACCAACGGCGTTTATGCTTTCTTACTGGAAGGGGAAGCCAGTATTGCAGGAGTGAAGCTAGTTGCCAAAGATGGTATTGGGGTTTGGAATGAATCCGGAATAGACATTGATGCATCGAAAGGTTCTAAAATTCTCTTAATGGAGGTTCCGATGACCATCTAAGTTTGAAGTTATCTGAAATGAGAAGCCTGGATTATTAAGAAAGATCCGGGCTTTTTTTGTCAAAAAGGAACCTCACGAATAAAAGTCCGGTTTTGCTGTCATGATATCTTTATTTATTTCCCTCATCATGGCATTTTCGCCTACAACAAAGCAAGCAGTGGATTTCTATGATTTTAAAATGAATGCCATTGATGGCACTGAAATAAGCTTCGAACAATTTCGAGGACAGAAAGTTTTAATTGTGAATACCGCCAGTAAGTGTGGATTCACACCTCAATATGATGACCTTCAAAAGCTTCATGAAGAATATGGAGATAAGATCACTATTTTGGGCTTTCCGTCTAACGATTTTATGGGACAGGAGCCGGGCTCCAATGACGAGATTGCTTCGTTTTGCAGACTAACTTATGGGGTGTCCTTCCAAATGTTTGAGAAAATCAAGGTTAAAGGCAATGACAAACATCCGCTGTATCAATGGCTCTCCGACAAAGAGATGAACGGATGGAATGATAAGCAACCCTCGTGGAATTTTTGCAAGTATTTAATTGATGAAGAGGGAAAATTGGTGAAGTTCTTAAAATCCGGAGTGAAACCATTAGGTCCGGAAATAATGGAATTTGTGAATAGCTGAGATTAGTAATTCGATCTTCCTTATTTTTATCTAAACCCTTCCATAAGTGATTGACGTTTGAGATTGTTATAACCAACAAACAAAACTCAAACCATGAAATCTTATTTGCAATCACTTGTGATCGTTCTTGCCGTGTGCATGAGTTTGGTCGCATCAGGTCAGATTACTACGCCAAGAACACCCAGTCCTGCGGCTGAGGTAAAACAAACAGTAGGCATTTCGACCATTACAGTAAACTATTCGAGACCTTCGGTTCGCGATCGGGAAGTCTGGGGCAACCTTGTACCCTATGGTTGGAATGTACAGGGCTTCGGCTTAGGAAATTCCGCACCCTGGCGAGCGGGAGCAAATGAAAACAGCGTTCTTACACTCAGTCACGATGCCAAAGTGCAGGGAATTGATGTCCCCGCAGGTTCTTATGGACTTTTTTTCGTTATCAATGAGGATAATTCAGGGGAAGTGGTGTTATCAAAAGATACCCGTTCATGGGGAAGCTACTTCTACATCCCGGAAAACGATCAGATGAAAGCTGCCATCTCTATCAGGGGTAGTGAGCACGTTGAAGTGCTGACTTATGACTTCATTAACATGGATAAGAACTCAGCTGAACTGGTTTTGAACTGGGAAAAGAAACAGTTTCCGGTGAAAATTGAATTCTCCACAGATGAAATAGTAATGGCAAACGCAGCTGAGGAATTGAAAGGTTGGGTTGGGTTCTTTCCTCCCGGATTTCCTTCTGCTGCTCAGTATAGTTTACAAAACAACGTCCAATTGGAACAGGGTCTTGTATACATTGATCGTGCCATTGCCCAAAATTCCAGCTTCAACAATTTAATGGTAAAGGCTGGCTTATTAACTGCCCTGGGTAGAGATAGTGAGTCGGACGAGTTGATGAAAGGGGCATTAAGTAATGCCACAGAACCGGAGTTGAATGCTTACGGCTATCAGCTTTTGGGTCAACAGAAATTTGAAAAAGCCATAGAAATTTTCAAAATGAATACAGACAATAATCCGGAAAGTGCTAACGCATGGGATAGTTTGGGAGAAGGATATGCACAAAAAGGGGATAAGGATAAAGCGATTGAAAGCTTCAAGAAGTCGCTGTCACTTAATCCACCGGCAAATGTCAAAGCCAATTCGGAAAAATACCTTAAACAACTAGGTGCAATGAAATAATACGGCAATAGCCAAGTATAGTAAAGCCCCGCTACCTTGCTGGGCTTTATTGTTTTAAGAGTCTGCATATCTTAGGCGGATGAAAGATATGCTTCTTGATACCATCCCCGTGCTTGTGGGAATTCTCCTGGCCGTTTTCGTGAACAATTGGAAGGAATCTGCGTCTGACAGAGTCTACCTGGAAAACTCCATTTCTTCGATTGTGAAACAAAATCAGGAAAATATAAAGGAACTAGAGTATGCCCTGGAGCGGCAACGGGTATTCATGGATTCTTTAGACAAATACCTGGATAATGATGATTTTACCCTGGCAAACGTGATCATGAATGTAGGAGGGGTCTACTCACCGGATCTTAAATCGACAACCTGGAAGTTCCTGGTGGAAAATGAGAACCATACACTGGTTCCTTACGAATTCATCAATCGATTATCCGAAATTGAGAAATATGAAACGCTTGTCAATCGCTACAATGAAAAGCTTGGAGATATAGTATTCCAACCGGCTTTCTTCAATGATCCTGAGATGAAGAGGGTCTGTTACATTCTGTTTAACGATTTTGGAAATATCGAGAAGATGTTTGTCGAAGAGTTGCAGGCTTTTAATGAATACGTTAGTAAAAAGTACCAGCTGAAGGATTAATAGGTACCTTACTAATAGAAAGAACCTTACCATCAATTGGATGGTTTTTCAGGTAGGATTGGTCTAATCGTAATAATAGAAATTGGGGGCACCACTGGTTGTATTTGGATTGTTAAATTTCGGTGCACTAGCTATTGGAAGCTATTTCACAGGACCAGGTGTACGATCCGAATGGTATCAGCATTTGGATAAAGCTCCATGGACCCCTCCTGGTTGGGTATTCGGAGCGGCGTGGACGGTTGTGATGATTGGTTTCACACTTTTCATGAGTTGGGCCTGGACCAAGAGTGAAAGCAAGGTTGCGTTGGTGTCTATATTCTTGATTCAATGGATACTAAATGTAAGCTGGAATCCTGTGTTCTTTAGTGGACGGCCAACTATAGCTTTGCTCTTGATCATTCTGCTATTTCTTGCTGTAATAGGTTTTGCCTACAGGTCATTTGCTCCGGGTGAGTTTTATTGGTGGATGATTACACCATACGTTATATGGCTGTCTATTGCAGTCCCATTAAATGGCTACATTGTATTTAGGAATTAGGATCCATAAACTTCGAGTAGTTGATTGAGGTCCTGAAGGGTATTGGCTTCTTCTGCTTTTTTGTCTTTCCTCCAACGACTCATTCTTGGGAATCGTAGTGCAATTCCTGATTTATGCCGGGTTGACTTTGCGATTCCCTCAAAAGCGATTTCAAATACAAGTTCAGGTTTCACGCTTCTAACCGGACCAAACTTATCGATAACGTTTGCCTTAACAAATCGGTCAACTTGTCGGAATTCAGCATCGGTAAGTCCACTGTAGGCTTTCGTAAATGGTACGAGTTGCTGATTATCCCACACCGCGAATGTGTAATCGGTATATAGATTGGCTCGTCGTCCGTGTCCACGCATGGCATAGATCAGTACCGCATCGATGACCAGGGGATCGACCTTCCATTTCCACCAATCTCCTTTTTTTCTTCCCACCTGGTATGCCGAAGATCTTCGTTTGATCATCAGTCCCTCTGAATAGTGCTTGCGTGAGTTATTTCTTTCTTCTTTAAGATCCTCCAACGTAGAGAATTTCACCTCTTCTGAGAATTTCAGATTTGGGTGGTTTGTGGCCTCGATTATTGTGGCTAGCCGACTTCTTCTTTCATTTAAAGGTGTATTTCTGATGTCTTGTCCTTCTGATTCCAACAGGTCATAACTGAGTAGGATTACGGGGACTTCCTCCAACAGCTTCTTGCCCACACTCTTTCTTCCTATTCTTTTTTGGAGAAGACTAAATGTAAGCGGCTTACCATCCTTGTAAGGAAGCAACTCCCCGTCAATTACGGTTCCGTCGGGCAATAGATTACCCAATCCATGTAACTCCGGATACTTATCGGTCACCAATTCCTCACCTCGACTCCAGATGAATAATTGATCGGAACGCTTAATCAATTGACCTCGAATGCCATCCCATTTTCTTTCTACAATCCATTTTTCCCAGGATGCATCAAAACTATCCGAATCTTCAAGAGGGTAGGCAAGGAAAAAAGGATAGGGTTTACTCATATCCATGTCTTCCTTATCAGAAAGGACCAGCTCATCAAAACTGATTGATTGTGGATCCCAGTTTCCCATCAGTCGATGTGCAAGTTCATTTTCGGGTTTTCCGGTACACCGCGATAATGCCTTAACCATTGTTTTTTGCGATACACCAATCCGAAAACTTCCCCCAATCAGTTTATTGAATACAAATCGCCCTTGGCGATCAAGTGAATTCCAACTGTCAACCACATATTCCCTTTTTTCATCATCCGTTTGATCTCTTAGGTTACCGATTTCCTGCATCCACTTTGTAAGACTTTTATCTGTATTTAAGGTCGTTTCAGGTAGCAGTAAACTGATCGTCTCACTCATATCTCCGACCACCTGGTAGCACTCGTCAAAAAGCCACTCAGATACTCCTGATTGCTCCAACACCCATTGCCTGATCAGGGTAGAGGTAACCGGTCTTTTCGGTCGTTTACCGCCGAGCAACGCGATGGCCCAAAGTGCGTCGTTATCAGAGACTTTTGTTAAATAGTGGGTCAAAGCAGTTATCCTATCATTGGTCTTCGTTGTTGTGTCCAGAGTGGTAAATAATGCTGAGAAGTCTTTCATTCTTGTGCTCCTTCCAATAATTCACCCTCAAATTGAGTGGATTCTGTGCTGGCATTTAGGCCTTGTTCTCTTAACCACCTGGCAAAGCTGTCGGTGTAACCATGTGTACAAATGACATTCTCCGCCTTTGTGCTTGAAATAGCTTCATTTAAACCCGACCAATCTGCGTGATCTGAAATGACAAAACCTCGATCGACATTTCGCCTCCGTTTCGAACCTCGGAGCATCATCCAACCCGAAGCAGAGGCAGTAGAAAATGGTTTTAGTCGATTAACCCATGAGGAATTGAGGGCAGAGGGCGTCCCGATTACCAAACTACCAATAACTTCAGATTTAGGAATTTCAGGATCAAGATACTGGGCAGGGCTGTGCAGTTTACCCATACCTCGAAACACCTCATTCATTGCATGAATGGCGCCATGAACGTAAATAGGACCAATGGACGGATTAATTTCTTGTAGAATTCGCTGAGCCTTTCCCAGAGAATAGGCAGTGATTATACTTGTTTTTCCTTTTTCCTGATTGTTCGACCACCAGCTCTCAATATCCCGAATAACCTGCGAAGATTCCGGCCAATGATATACAGGCAAACCGAAAGTGCACTCGGTAATGAATGTATGGCATGGGACAGGTTCAAAATCTGTAGCAATCGGATCTTTTTGTAGTTTATAGTCCCCCGAAACTACCCATATTTCTCCTTTGTATTCAACCCGGATCTGAGCACTACCAAGGACATGACCGGCCGGATGCAATGAAACTCTTACCCCATTTTTTATCAGCGGTTGATCATAAGGAATACCCTGAATAGACAGATCACCCAGTCTATGTTTTAATATCGGAACAGAGTCTTCATGCGCAAGATATCTTCGGTGGCCCCAGCTGGCATGATCCGCATGACCATGAGTGATAATGGCATCGTTCACAGGTTGCCACGGGTCAATGTAGAAGTCACCTTCTTTGCAGTAAATGCCCTTTTTTGTGAATGTAAGTAATGGGATTTTAGATACCATAGTAATGCCACCATGAAACTATTAAAAAAGTTCCTATCCGTTTATCAAGTATTTAACCTGAATCATCAGACATTGAATTAAATTCCGTTTTCACTGAAACCAATGATCCCATGAGATACCTGATTGCTTTACTACTTCCTGTTTTAGTTTATGCCCAGGAGCCCCCTGTGGCACTCAATGCCTATAAATGGCGTAATGTGGGTCCAGCCAATCAGGGCGGACGAATTGTAGATATCGAAGCACTAAATAATCAATTCAGGAAAGTATGGATGGCAACCGGTTCAGGAGGTGTCTGGTATTCTGAAAATGCGGGCACAACCTGGACGCCAATCTTTGACAATTATTCTACTGCTTCCATTGGAGATATAGCTATTTACCAGGAAGACCCTTCCATTATCTGGGTGGGTACCGGAGAGGCTAACAATCGAAATAGCGTATCCTGGGGCGATGGTGTATTCAAGTCAATAGATGGAGGTAAGAGCTTCGAGAATGTAGGTCTAAACAGTACACATCAAATTGCCAGGATGCTGACCATACCAGGGAAGCCCGATGAGTTGTGTGTTTGTGCAATCGGTCATTTATGGGGACTAAAGGGAGAAAGGGGTCTTTTTAAAACCGAGGACGGCGGAAAATCCTGGTCCAAGTTAACCAATGGACTTCCAGATGATGGAAAAACAGGATGTAACGATCTAATCATGGATCCGATGAATCCGGATGTGATGTACGCATCATTCTATGAGCGTCTAAGGCAACCCTGGCATTTCAAGAGTGGAGGTGAAAATGGGGGTATATTCAAAACTACCGATGGAGGAAAAACATGGAGCAAGCTTTCCAATGGTCTTCCTACAGGCCCAACCGGAAGAATAGGTTTAGCCATATATCAAAAGAATCCGGATATCGTAATGGCTTTGGTAGAAGCTGAACGGACAGATGACCTAGAGATACCTGGATCAGGGGTTTACCGCACAGAAGATGGGGGAGACAGCTGGACCTATGTCAACACCTATAACAATCGACCTTTCTACTACAGTCAAATCCGTATTAACCCACATGATGACCAGAGAGTCTACTTGTTAACCACTCGTTATATGGTTTCGGATGATGGTGGAAAGACGCTTAGAAATGGAAGTGCCGATGAAGAAGTACATGGTGATTTTCATGCGATGTGGTTAGACCCAAATGATAAAGACAGGTATTACCTGGGAGCAGATAAAGGCATTTCTATTACCCATGACCACGGGATGAATTTTCAGCTATTCGATAACCTCCCAATTGCCCAATATTATCGCATTGGATATGATTATCAGGATCCCTTTATTATTTATGGTGGTCTTCAGGATAACGGGTTTTATGCTACATCCAGTTTTTCGAGGGATATACGTGGAATCTTGAATGATTCGAACTGGAAAGTGCATTGGGGAGATGGACAATATACAGCGTCCGACCCAGATGATTGGAGAACGGTTTATACAAGCTCGGAAAATGGGAGTCTGAATCATTACGACCCGGTAACTCATCGCATTAAAAGAATCAGCCCCAACTTGAAAAACATCGATAACATAGATGAATTCTACGGCGAGGACCAACTGAAACCCCGGCTGCCATTCAGATACAATTGGTCCGCACCTTTGAAATATTCTAAATCGAAAACACTCTATTACGGAGCCAATCACCTATTTAAATCAACAAATGGAGGCGAGTCTTGGACAATCATAAGTCCGGACTTGAGCTCCAACGCTCCTGAAAAGACAAAATATAGAGCAAGTGGAGGAATTACACCTGATAACACCGGTGCTGAAACGCATTGTACGATAAGTACGGTATCGGTTTCAGAGCTGGACGAGAACATTATCTGGGTTGGAACAGACGATGGACAACTGCACATAACCACCGACGGTGGTAACACCTGGTCGGACATACGGTCAAATGTTCCGGACGTACCTGAGGGCATCTGGGTAAGTAGAGTAGAATCGTCTTCATTTGAGAAAGGTCGTGCATACCTAAGCTTCGATGGTCATCGTAGTGATCTTAATGCCCCATTTCTTTTGGTTTCTGACGATTTTGGAAAAACATGGAAGTCGATTTCTAAGGATCTTCCTTCGGATATGGTTATACGTGTAGTGAGAGAAGATATTGAAAATGAGAGCTTATTGTTTATTGGTACTGAAACAGGGATCATGGCAAGCTTGAACAGGGGAGAAGATTGGTTTGAGCTATCGAAAGGAATGCCAACGGTGAGTGTATACGATATCGCTATTCATCCCAGGGATCGGTCCTTAATTGCTGGAAGTCATGGCAGAAGTCTATTTGTGATGGATCAAATTCAGGCGTTAGAAGAACTTACAGATGACGTACTTAACAAAGAAGCACATCTTTTCAATCAACCGACGGCGACGATCTGGGAAAATGTGAGTAGAGGTGGGCAAAGGGGTCATTTTTTATATGCCGGTGAAAACCCTGATATTATCAGGCCGGTCTCTTCTATTCCAAGGGCAAGATTCGAAGTGGATGTCCCTATATATTACTTCATTGGAGGAAAAGACTCTCTGGAGGTGGAATTCACCATTTCTAAGGACGATAAGGCATTTTCTGCTTCAATGAAGGTAGGTCCTGGATTAAATAAGTACTTATGGAATAGGGAGTTTGATGCTATTCCGTACAGTGAATCGGAAATCGAAACTATTGAAAATGCCTTTATGCAATTGGATACTTCAAGGTCGATGGTCAAACGTGCCTATGAGACTTTTTCCACAAACACGGAGTCTCCAAGAGAACAACGACAAGTAGTTGAAAGACTCATGCCTTATATGCAACTTGATTCTTCAATGGGTTTTCAAAAAGCTGGAGCTGGAACATATAAGGTGAAATTGCGGGTTGGGCAGACTGAGATGGATCAGGAGTTGCTGATTAGAGAAGATCCAATTCTCAGGGAAGAGTAGGCACAGACCTTCTCCATGTTAACTGAATAACTACCTGTTTTTGCGCTCGAAAGAGGCCTTGGTCAGCTAGTAGATACTTCCCTGTGTCCACCTAGCTCGCTTACAAACAATGAAATGGCTCCGACTATGGATAATGCAAAAACCACAGGAAGCAGAACAAAAGCTAATGGACTGACGGCAACTACCAACACTGACCATAAAACGATTTGTTTAAATGGTAACATATTGCTTTTGGTTTCAAAAGTGATAAAAGGTAATCTATGATGACGAATTCCATTATGATCTCCTTCAAACCTTTTATTGATCTTCGTCATCAGGCACACCCATTTAACGGCTTAACGCTATTGACCGATTTTCAAGTAGGATGAAGGTATCCAAGAGACTCTTTGTTAGTTTTAACAGGAAAAATGAAGTGTTATGAATGAACTTCTGGATCAAGATTTCTACTCGAAATTATTTGAGTCCATAATTTCCTGGACGATATCTACTTTACCCGCACTGATGCTAATCATTGTAGTATTCATGGCCACTAGATGGATGCTAAAGGTACTGTTACGGAGAATCAAGAGTCTGATTCTTGGGCAAGTTCAAAAGGATGGCAGCACTGACCAGATTGAGAAAGAGAAGCGGGCAAATACATTAATAAATATCACAAGAGGTGTTATGACCGTTTCCTTATGGTTGGTTTTTATCCTGATCTTCCTCAGGCAGTTAGGAATGGATATTGGACCAATTTTAGCGGGAGCTGGTATTGTTGGGTTGGCTGTGGGATTTGGTGCACAGGAGTTGGTGAGAGACGCGATATCTGGGTTTTTCCTTCTATTGGAAAACAGAATCAGAACCGGGGATGTAGCTGTTGTTAACGGTACGGGCGGTTTGGTAGAGAGCATTAACCTTAGAACAATTACACTTCGTGATCTTAGTGGCGTGGTTCATACTTTTCAAAATGGAAAGATCAATACCCTTGCCAACATGACAAAGGATTGGTCCGCAACTGTCTTTGATATTGGGGTGGCTTACAAGGAAAATGTCGACATTGTTATTGGTATCGTGAGAGAAGTGGGTGATGGAATTCAGGCAGATCCCGAAATTGGTCCAAATATTCTAGAGCCTTTGGAAGTATTTGGTTTAGACAAGTTTGGTGATAGCGCAGTGATTGTAAAAGCCAGATTCAAAACAAAACCCAGTACGCAGTGGGCTGTCGGACGGGAGTTTAACAAAAGGCTCAAAATTGAATTCGATAAGAAGGGAATAGAGATTCCTTTCCCTCATCAAACTATTTATTGGGGAGAAGAGATTTCATCATTGAAAGTGAATATGAGGGATGAGTAATATGGATCAAAGTCGCTTCGATTATATCAGTTCATGATTGAAACGATCAGCAGGGAAACACTAAATCCGAAAACCATATAGAACAAGATACTGGTCACTCCAACCAGTGCATATTTTAGAAGATAACCAATCTTGACTTTTCCGAATAAAGACCACTGTGTATAGAAGACGTATAGGAATAGAATAATCAGTTGTATCTGATTGATTCTAAGGCCAGTGAAATGTTGAAAGAACATAAATAAGATTCCGAAAAGGATGTAGATCCCTGCTACGTAAAACCCGATAGTCGTATACTCAGCCAAATTATACCTTCGTCTAAAGAATATTTTAAGAGCCAGACCGATAGATAACACCAGTGTGAACATAATATTATTGATGTTATCAACCATAAACCGGGCAGCTTTCAATGATAGTTCCTGCATTTCCGCGTAGTCCGCCGGTGCTTCATCCTGTACCTGACCCTCTAGAGGATCGTATCCCAAAAGAGCTCTTAGTAGGATGTATGCTGCAGTCAAAACAATAAAAAAGGCGACGGGTTTGTAGTAGGTTTTTCTTTTACCAGAAATGAATTCTTTGTGATGCTTACCCGGGTTGACTATAAGTTGTTTAATCGTGTAGAGGAGAGGCCCTTCAAGGGCAAAGGTGGAACTGAGAAATCCATTTAGAGTTTCGCGAAAAGTAATGGTACCCACCTTGATGGACTGGCCGCAGGCCCCACAGTATTTTCCATTAACCGGTTCGTTACAGTTGAGACATCTGGTTCCATTCTCTTCAGCCATAACCCTAAAATAGGACATCAGAGCGAATTCACCATTTGAATGCCAGCACTTTACCAGGACTGTGATTCAAAGAGTATTCGATGTGGCCCTACATACTATTAGATAGAATAATATAAATGAAAGAAACTATTTATATATAATTACGTTAATAATAGTAATACTATTAAAATATATATCAATGCTAAAATATATGATTGTATTACTTTTTATTGGTCCCAGTTTTTTTGCGAAAGCTGGAGATTGGATACGACTGGGTAACGAAGCTCTAAGTGCACAAGACTACCCTACGGCAATCATGTATTTCACCAATTGGATTGAAGAGCATCCTGACGACGCGTATGTAATATATATGCGGTCCAGAACCTACCTAATTGATGGACAAATGATAAAGTCTTCGGAAGACTTAATGCTTGCTTATTCACTAGACCCAGAACTAGTTGAGCAATTGCATAATGAAAGAGCCAAAACAAACAACCTGATTCCAGTAAACGATGATTGGAGGATAATCAAGTAGAACTAAAATCAGATGAGTTATGAGCAAAGTAAAACAAGTAGTATTATCAATTATTGCGGCATCATTCCTTGTAAGTTGCGCAGTTGTCAGGCAGGGTGAGGTTGGTGTAAAGCGTACGTTAGGTAAGTTAAAAGAAGGTACGGTTGGTCCTGGTCCGGTCGGGTACAATCCCTTCACATCGACAGTTATAAAACTACCAATTCGGACAATTAATGTTGAAATTACCTCCAATTTACCTTCAAAAGAAGGACTCAACGTTGGGGCAATAATCTCAATTTTGTATCGGATCAAACCAGAATCTGCTCCGGATATTATAGAGAACATTGGGACCAACTATGAAAATGTGGTGATAACAAGTGTTTTTCGTTCTGCCTCAGCAGATGTTTGTTCCCGATTTTTTGCCAAGGACATGCATACAGTGAAACGGGCTGAGATAGAAAAGGAAATAGCCAACAGAATGTCAGAACTACTTGAGTACAGAGGATTTATTATTGAAGCTGTTTTGCTTAAGACCATACAGCTACCTCAAGGATTGGCAAGTGCTGTTGAAGAAAAGCTGGAAGCAGAACAAGACGCTCAAAGGATGGAATTCTTACTTCAGCGTGAACGTTTGGAAGCCCAAAGAAAATTGGTGGAAGCTGAAGGTATAAGAGACGCTCAACGGGTATTGTCGGAAGGTCTAAACGAGGATATTTTACAATGGCAAATGATCCAGGCATTTAAGGAATTGTCAACATCCGATAACTCGAAAATCATAATCACTGACGGTAAATCACCGTTAATCATGACTGAAGGAGGCGATTAATGGAAATTGATGTAGGAAACTCAGGTATGTTGAGAAAAGGTATTTGGCTTTTACTGATGGTGGCAATTCAAGGGTACAGCATACACGCACAGGAAAGCCTCACGTACACGGATCTTAATAAAGCGGTCAATGAGCGCAATAAAGTGCTTAAGCTTGACCTTAGTGGGCAAGGTTTAACATTCTTCCCCCGTGAAATACTTGAGTTTCCAAATCTGATTTACCTGGACTTATCCGGCAATAGAATTCTGGATATTCCTGAAGATATTTTTCAGATTAGTCATCTGAATTATTTAGATATATCGGGAAATCCAATTACCAAGTTTCCGGAGTCCTTGACTGACCTTCAGGAACTTCAGACCTTCAAAATGGCCAATTTATCGAACCTCGACCTAGAGATATTTTTTGCAATTATTCCTAGAATGAAAAGCCTGGAGTATCTGGATATGAATAATGATAACATTCGTGAGCTTCCGGAAGCTATTAAGTTCATGAATGAATTGAAAAGCCTTAATATATCCGGAAATCCTATATCTAATATCCCTGGATTTCTTGGTGAAATGGAATCCTTAGAGGTACTGTATATCAATGACGACCCGTTGCTTAGTGCTCAAGGTTACAAGGGATTGACAAACATAAGATTAAAGGAGTTGCATCTTGAAAATGATGGGTTGTCTGTGTTTCCTGTTGGTTTAGCCCAAAACCCAACGTTGGAAGAATTGTATCTGAATCAAAACAAGATCACCACTCTACCTGAAAACCTGGAACAGTTATTTCCCAATTTGAAATACCTTGATGTGAGTGGAAATCCTCTTGACCCGGTAAGTAGAGATCTTTCACCTCCAACCTTGAAGATTAAGCGAGATCCTTAAAATTCATTCAGATACCAGCGTTTTCTATCCTTCAGGTTTCCGGAATGTTCTTATATTCATCCAACAAATTTGATTGTATTAATCAGATTTCTAGAAACTCATTCCGATGAAAAGAGATTGGCTTGATCATTTTTTAAACTTTGTCAGTGTTATTCTGGGGGTTTCTTTGGCTTTTTACGTTAGTAACTGGTCAGATCAGCAAAAGGAGAAAAATGAGATTGATTTGATAGTCTCCTCTTTTATTGATGAGCTTCAATTAGACATTTCGACTTATCAGGACTTTCAGATACCCTACAATGACAATCAAGCTAAAATCATCGATGAGGTCCTACAGGAGTTGACCACCAAAGAAATCGATGATAGCACTCAAATTAAGATTATAAGGGCTTTTTCGGTGAATAGTTACCGACCGATCGATGTAACATTCAATTCCATAAACACCTCCGGGAAAATTAATCTTATCAAGGATTTCCAACTACGAAAAGACCTGTCCAAGTACTATCAGATACTTGCAGTAGAATCTCAAAATAGAGGGGAAGTACAGGTTGAGTTCTTCGGAGATCAGATTTTACCATGGATGATTGAGAACAATAACTTGATTGAACCTGATATAGCCTCACTATTAGGAAACCAGGTCTTTATCAACCAGCTGATTGTTTATCAGAGCTTTATACAAAACAAAAACCGTTCTTATAAGCAGCTATCTGAAGAAGCAACTAAACTTGTGCAGCGACTGAAAGACAATCAAAATTGATTCGTAGACAGTTTAGCCTAGTGTTTACTCCACCTTTAATACGTCCGCTGGTTGAATGAGTGTAGCCCTGATGGTGTGATACAATAATGTCAGAAAAGCAATCATGCTTGTGGCACAGAATGCGATAAAAAATGACCATGGAGCCAAACTCACCCTATAAGCGAATCCATCAAGCCATCTATTGATTCCAAAATAGGCAAGGGGAGTTGCAATTAAGAATGCAACAAGAATTAAAAGGATAAACTCTTTCGACAGTAACCAAAATACTTCTCTGCCTTCAATTCCAAGAACCTTTCGAATGCCAATTTCTCTTTTCCTTTGTTCCAGGTTATACGTAGTGAGCCCGAAAAGTCCCAAGCAGGCTACCAGAATAGCCAAACCAGAAAAAATGATTGTAACCTGCGATAGTCTTTCTTCAGAAGCATAGGATTGGGCCAATTGCTGATCTAAATAGAAATAGTCAAATGGTCGATTGGGTAGAAACTGATGCCAGGTTTCTTCCAGGTGAGCAATAGCTTCATGTCTTTCCTTACCATCAATCTTTACGGCGACGTATTTGATGAACAGTTGAAAAGCTCCGGGAAATAAATTAAGAGCAAGCACCATTGGACCAATCTCTTTATGTTTAGAGACAAAATTGTAGTCTTCAATAACACCGACGATTCGGCCATCGAAACGTCCCATTCGGAATTTCTTGCCTATAGCTTCTTCTGCCGATTTCCACTGCATAGCGTCAACAAGAGCTTCATTCACAATTAACGCACTCGTATCATCAGTATGAATATTTTCATCGTAGTCTCTCCCGGCAAGTAAGGGGATGTTAAAGGTTTTGATAAAATCATGTCGAACCTGGAAATGCGGAAATGGTTTTGACTCTTTCATTTGATCAAATGCGTAATTGGCTACCTGGTGTTTGGCACCAACGATTTCTTCAACGGCGGTCATGCTAATCACACCGGGGTGATGGAGCGCCTCACTTTTCAGAGATTTGTAATGCCTGGCTATTGGTGTTCGAATAACGGGAATCATGATAACATTCTCTTTATCGAAACCCGGATCATCATTCTGCAATAGACTTAATTGTTCCATGGAAATGATAGTCGCAACAATCATGACTATAGATAGAGAGAATTGAAAGACAACCAATACTTTTCGAAGACTGAATCTTTGATTTACTCCATTTGATTTTCGGAAAATGGAAACCAGTCGTTGGGAAGACAGTACCAATGCGGGGTAAATTCCACCTAATACTCCAATTATTACAATCAGCAGGAATAAGAAGGTAAAGGAAGGAAGGTTCAGGTTGTCCAACAAAGAAATGTCTTTGGCTGTCAAGAAATTAAAATAGGGGAGCACCGACCACAGCATAATCAATGCAACTATCATGGAGAATGTGACATACAAGACGGACTCAATTAGAAATTGCTTGACGAGTTCCATCCGTTTGCTCCCAATGGTCTTGCGGATTCCGACTTCTTTCGCACGGGATGTAGATCGTGCGGTCGAAAGATTGATGTAGTTGATCACTGATATCAGCAAGACCAACAAGGCCACTCCACTGAATATATAGACGTTGTTACTATTGCCATTGGCTTGGATTTCATAGTCTAGATTTGACGTTAGGTGTATGTCTGATAGCGCCTGCAGGTAAAGCGTCAGATCGTCCTTAATGAAGTCGGGGAAGTACTTATCAATGAAGTCAGGAAATAGTGCTTCCAGGTCTTTGGGATTACTATTTTCGTGAAGTAGTACATAGGTCCAGCATGGATTCCAATACCAATTTTGTGGATAATTTCCATTGTAAAATGAGCGAAGTGAGCTAAAAGAAATCAGACCATCAAATTGAAAATGAGCATTTAGTGGTGAATCTTCTAAGATACCTGTTACCTGATAGTTGTGATCACCAAGAAATTCCAAAGTTTGTCCCATGGGATCTTCATGGTCAAAATATTTTTTGGCCATGGTTTGGGTAATGAGGATGGAATTAGGTTCATCCAACGCAGTTTCAGCGTCTCCCGCAATTAGTTTAAAATCAAAGACTTCGAAGAATGAACTGTCGGCAAAGAATAATCTTTTCTCATTGAATTCCTTGTCAAGTTTCCGATTGGCCAATGCCAAAGTAGGTGACTGAAAATTGAATAGTCTTACCGTTGACTGAATCATACCGGGAAAGTCATTTCTAAGGGTTGGTCCTACAGGAAAGGGTAGACTGGCTGAATGCTCTCCAATACCTTCACTTTCAAAAAGCTCAGTCATTCGGTAAATTCTATCAACCTTAGAATGCATCTGATCATAGGTCAACTCATCCTTAACATAGAGGGTGATGAGTACTACACAAGCAAGACCTACTGATAAACCCACCACGTTAATAGTAGCATGGGTTTTATTTCTGAGCATATTACGAAATGATACTTTTAGGTAATTTCTCCACATATCAATTGAGTTAAGACGTTTGTTTTTCTTTCTTTCAAATCTCGATCTACATATTATGTCAATAGCTTCGATGCCATACAGTAGTCCTGCTTTTACTGGGGAATGGGACTCCAATCTTTCATTATACAGCTCATGAAGGTCACCGCGGATGATTTCCAGTTGAACGTTGTCATAGATCACTTCGAGAAGTCGATCAATCCATTTTGGGGGTTGCCTCATTGTGATAGCTTTACTCCTGGAATTAGTTTGAACAGTCCCGTACGAAGATCATGAACCTCTTGAAGGGCTTTTACGCCATGAGATGTTATCTCATAAAATCGCTTTCGTCGTCCACCACGTTCATTTGTAGCCCCACCTTCATATGAGCGTATAAATCCTTTCGTCTCTAATCGGTTGAGAGCGGAATGAAATGCGCCAATACTTGGATTTTTGCCGGTAGCTTCCTTATATGCTTTTTTAAGAGAAATGCTATATGCATCATTCTCATGGCTACCAACAAGCAGGAGTACCAGCTCCTCAAATTCGCCCAATTGTGTTCGATTCATGGGTGTACAAACGGAATCTTTTACAATTAGTTTCCTGTTGGTATATTAAATAATAATACTCCTTAGGTAGTTATTGTCATTCTTTCAATCTGCGTTTTCCCAGATTTTGTTTTAATTATTTGACAAAAAAACGAGGTCTGTTCTCAGGGTTTTTTATTTTACATAAAACCATTCAACAAGAGAACATGATCCGATTTAGTTTATTTCTACTTGCCATTCTGATTTTCAGTGGTGTGAAAGCCCAGGATAAAGAACCAACTCCTGTATTATTAGTAGCTATGGCCGACTCCTCAAGAGCAGTTTCCTACCATCTTGAAATGTTGTCCGTTGTAACTAATAAATGCCTGGGATGTCATTCACCAGCGGGAAGAAGCGATGATGCAAAAGAAGCACTCATGTGGGAGAAATTGCAGAATATGGGAAAGGTAGATGCCTATGCAACTCTAGATGAGATACTCGAGGTATTGGAAGAAGGAAGTATGCCTCCGGAGAAAATTGTAGCCAAGTACCCTCATTTAAAGTTATCAGAAGAGGAAACTGAAATTTTAACCCGATGGGCGGAAACAACCTTGGCTAAACTGGAAGAATGATGGTGAAGAAAGTACTGATAGGTATCGCAGCTGCTTTGTTGATACTGCAGTTCTTTCGTGGATCAGCACCAGAAGTATCAATGGACAATACAGGCGATTTTCTCGCAAATGAGGAAGTTCCTGAGAATATTGCAACAACTCTACGATCCTCGTGCTACGATTGTCATTCAAATGAAACCAAATATCCCTTTTATTCCTATGTTACTCCAGTATCCTGGGTGATCTTCAATCATATTGAGGAGGGGAGAGAAGAGCTGAACTTTTCGGAGTGGATGGAAATGAAAAAAAGAAGAAAGATTCGTAAACTGAAGGAAGTGGCTGAGGAGGTTGAGGACGGAAAGATGCCCATCAAAGGATATACAATGATTCACGGTGATGCCAGGTTATCCGAAGATCAGGCACGCGAATTAATCACCTGGGCGGAGGAGTATGCTTCGGTGGTAATGAGTCGTTGATATCATTAGTGCCTGCTTAGAGTCATTCACCGCAGGTCGGCTTCGATTTCAGCTGGATGACAGGATTGGCATTTCGCAGCTTCGAGAAAATTACCAATAGGTTCCTGAATAGGCATTTGGGTCATTAGGCTGTGCTTGATCAATCTACCTAGTAATTCATTGCTGGTATTCATTTCCAGCCATAAAGAATCTCGACTATCCGGGTACGTAATAAGGATTACAGGAATCTCCCCAGATTGGGATGAATCACCTTGTACCACTTTCCACTGATTGTCACCCGTTCTTTTTAATGTTAAATCCTTATAAGGATACCAGGCTATATTCAATTGAATCGGTGTATGGAATCCGGAAACCTCTTTCGGTCGAACCTGACGTACCTTCTCCGGAGTTACATCCATTTGTGTTTTGCAGGCTGAAATAAGGAAAAGAACGATAGAGAGAGTTAATAATTTATCATTCATATTGACCGGAAGATCCTGAAAATAACTCAGTACAAAGCTTACTTGAGTCAGTTCATAGACTGTTTCAGGTCATTTAAACCACATAAGGGAGAAAGACAAGTCAAAGCCTCATTCGTACGTTTTAGTTATCAATAGGCAACGGACATATGAATATGCTGGTGAGTCCGTGGCTTACTTTATCAACCGTTTATGTATTTTCTGACCCTTGTAGAATCGTAATTCCGTTTATGGGTGCAGGTCATAACTCAACAGTATGTTTTTCAATTATCTAAAGATTGCGTTTCGCAATATCCTAAAGCAAAGAGCATTTAGCTTTATTACGATACTAGGTCTTGCCACGGGACTTACCTGTACCACTCTAATATTAACCTTCGTTGTAGATGAATTTGGTTACGATCATTTTCATTCTAAAAAAGAACGGATATACAGACTACGGTACTTTATTGGGGACTTTGACATTGGCCGGGTTCCTCCGGTCTTTAAGGAGCATATGAATGAGTTCTTTCCTGAGGTTGAAGCATCATCCCGTCTTTGGTCAAGAAGCGTGAGTGTTCGTGTCCCGGATGACTCAGAGTCCGACAGACGATTTGAAGAAACAAATGTCAATTTCGCAGATCCGGAGATTTTTAAGATTTTCGATTTTGAGTTGGTTTCTGGATCTCTGGATGGAGCATTGGAAACACCAAACACGGTCATTCTTAACGACGAGATCGCGAGGAAATACTTCTCTTCCGAATCTCCAGTAGGAAAAACGGTTATCATGGAAGGTAATCAGTCTTTCCAGGTCATCGCAGTAGTCAAAGACTTTCCATCCAACTCCCATACCCATTTTGATATGTTGTTGCCATATGAAAATATGTATGATCTCGAACCTCCGGCATTGGCAGAAGGAATACGCAACAACTTCAAGCTCAATTATATGGTTTCTCATTCCCCGACATACGTTTTGTTGGAGGAAGGTTCAGACCCTGAAGAAGTAAACAATCGGTTTGTGTCTTTTGTGGAGGAGAAGATTCCGGAGAATCAACAAAAAGGACAGTCTTTTGTAATTCAGCCCCTGCTAGACATTCATTTAAACAATGATGTGATGGCTCAATCTGAAGCGCCTGGAAGCAGAAATTTCATTTACATCTTCATTGCGGTTGGAGTACTTACTCTTCTGATTGCCTGTATCAACTTCATCAACTTGAGCACGGCAAAATCACTACAGCGAGCGAAAGAAATTGGCATGCGAAAGGTAATGGGAGCCTGGAAGAGGGATCTGGTCTTGCAGTTTATGGGTGAGTCATTTCTTACCACAGCATTTGCCGGAGTTTTAGCCTATGCCGGGACTACTTTCCTACTACCCGAATTGAACAATTTAACAAATAAGGAACTCACCGTCCAAGCCTTGTATCAATTGGAAATTACATTAGGATTTCTGGTAATTCTACTGATTACAGGGTTTTTAGCGGGGCTCTATCCGTCATTTTTTGTTACACGATTTCGACTTCTAGACAGTCTAAAGAATAGCACTGGGAGTACAGGAAACTCCCTAAATCTTCGAAAGGGATTGATGGTTATTCAGTTCATGATCTCCATAATTTTGATTGCCAGCACCCTAATAGTATTCGATCAACTAAATCTAATGCGGAATAAGCCACTCGGATTTCAGAAGGAGTTGATGGTGACTGCTCCAATTCAGAGTGCAAATTTCAACACTGTCTTCGGAGGTGTGGACGGAGAAAAACGACAGAAGATGAATGCCTTTGAAGACGCTCTTGAGTCTGTGCCCGGGGTTCGAGGAAGCACGGTTTCCGGAGGCACTCCAGGATTTGGAATGGTAAATCGAAATATCATTCCAGAGGGATTCACTGCCGAAGACAATATGCTCTCACCAGTTATGGCTGTCGATTATGATTTTATAGATGTATATGAAATCGAATTGTTGGATGGTCGGACCTTCGATGAGTCTTTTGGTTCAGATGCCGAGAACGCTTTCATTATAAATGAAGAAGCTATTCGTTCATGGAATTTTGGTAATGTGGAGTCGGCCTTAGGAAAGACTATAAATCTTGAAGGTAAAGAGGGGAAAGTTGTTGGTGTGGTCAAGGACTTCAATTTTCTGAGCCTAAGCGAGGAAATGCGACCATTAATTATGGAGATTTCCGTACCGCAATTCAGTACATTCTCAATCAAAATCGAAAATCAGAATATTCCGGAAACCCTTGATAGGATAGAAGCTATTTGGAATGATTTCTTTCCCAATGAAACATTTGATGCCGCTTTTTTGGACGAGGCACTTGATGAGAGCTACCAGGGGCAAGAACAATTCGGGCAACTTATTGGCTATTTTTCCTTTCTTGCCATTCTTATAAGTTGTCTTGGCTCATACGGACTGATTATGTTCATCGCCGCAGAGAAACGCAAAGAGGTAGGCGTGCGAAAAGTTCTTGGAGCATCAGTAGCGCAAGTGGTGTTGTTGTTGTCCAAACGATTTGTTTGGTTAGTAGTTGTTGCAATTTTCTTGTCCACGCCCGTTATCTACTACACAGGAAACTGGTGGTTAGAAGACTTCAGCTACCGGGTGAATGTATCACCATTGAGTATATCAATAGCCAGTGCTGTAACAATTTTCCTGGTTTTTACGACCGTAAGTGTTCATGCCCTTATGGCCGCTGTTGTCAATCCGGTTAAGGCATTACGGAGCGAATAGTCTTCGGGAGTAGTAAACGTCCGGAGTTTTCCTTTTGCTTGATGCCGTTTTCAATGGTGATTTGTCCGTTGACGACAACATAATCAAAACCTGATGCCAATTGATAAGGCTCTGAGTAGGTGGCATTTGTTTTAACCTGATCCGGTTTGAATAATAGTAAATCGGCTTTATTTCCGACTTTTATTGTACCGCGTTTTTCCAGTTTTAGAATAGAGGCGGTCAAACCAGACATTTTATACACTGCAGATTCAAGGGAGAGTAAGGAGTCTTGGACAACAAATTCTTCGATCATTCGCGAGAAACTCCCGTAACCTCGTGGGTGGTTCATGGTTGGGCTTCCATCAGAACTAATGGCAGTATTTGGATGAGAGAGTAGTTTTTTCTGCAAAGAATCGTTCATGATGAAATAAGCACCCGAAGCTCCATTTGGTCCAATGTCAATAAGAATTTGTTCGTAGGGCTTATTCAGCTCTTCTTCCAATTCTGCTAAGGTTTTTCCTTTATAAGGTTCCGTACCCAGTAGCGTTGCCGAGGGACCATTTCGTTGCAAAACCTTGTTTTTCAAGAAGATCTCCAATCTTGATTTTCTACTTTTCAGCGCCTGTTCAAAATCCCCTGAAGTCTTCGCCCAGGAGGGGAATACAATTCCAATACCTGTATAGCTCGCAAAATAAGGATATACGTCAGCTGTAACATTAAATTTCGCTTTGTTGGTATTGAATACCCAGGAAAGAATTTCGTCTGCTCGATCGGTTCCTTTACCATAAACAGACTTCATATGAGCTACATGTACATCACAATATTGACCTAGCTCGATAAGCTCATCAATTGAACTTTCCAGTTTATCATCATCTTCGTTTCTAACATGACTCATGATGAGTTTATCCTGCTTACCAACAATTTGTGCCAATGCCGTAAGTTCCAGGCTATCTGAAAACATTCCGGGAACATATTCGAGACCCATGGACAGACCATATGCGTACGTTAGTTCCTGCTCAAGAAGAGATTTAAGTGAATCTCTTTGGGTATCGGTTAAAGGCTGTCCATCGCTTTCCCTTATCGACGAACGAAGTGAACCGTGTCCGGTGAAATAGATAATGTTGGTTCCTGTCGCAGGTAATTCAGTATACCATTTCTCAAGCCCTACTGGCGAAGACCCATCTTGTCCCAGAACAATGGTGGTGACTCCCATAGAAAGGAAATTATCGAAACCAGGTGTTCTTACAGGGTTTCCATGTGCATGTGCATCAATAAAACCTGGCGTAAGAATGTAACCGGACCCATCGATCGATTTCCTAATGACCAGCTTGTCCTTTTTGGCATATCCCAGATGAACGATCTGATCTGATACTATGTAAACATCCATTACCGTCCCCGTTTTTCCGGTTCCATCAATGACCATTGCATCATGGATGTAAAGATCAATTGTAGGGTGATCTGATGAAATATCCGGGATTGATTGGCAGCCAACCAGTATTAGAGTAAGGAAGAATAGTTTCTTAAAAGTTGTCATAAAGGGTTGCTTCGAAAATTAAAATTAACCAACTCAAGAATGAGAAGTTATCAAATGACTTTTTTACTCATGGGTACACTGGTGAAGAAACGTTTCACAAAAACGCTGTCTAGGTTTATTATTACCTTATGAAATTTTCAGCCTTTGGTTTTTTTATCACTTTTCTGACTCTGTCCTTGTATTCACAGGAATATGATCTGTCCTCTAGCATGAAGCGAGGCCGGTCGTTGTATATAATTAACTGCCAATCCTGTCACATGGCTGCGGGACAAGGGGTTCGGATGGTTTTTCCCCCGTTGGTGAAATCTGATAATATTGCTAATAAGACACGGATGATACAGGTCACAAGGCTTGGAATGAAGGGTTTACTTGAAGTGAATGGAGTAAAATACAAAGGAGAAATGAACGCCATTCCACTTTCGGATCGGGAAATTGCAGATGTACTGAATTACGTAAGGAATTCCTGGGGAAACAAGTACCCAGTTATTCGGCCAGAAGAAGTTCAGCCCGCATTAAAGGCTCCAAAAGGAGACTATCAAACCTTAAAATGAAGGTTTCCTCATTCTAACCATTATTACCAGAGATGATAAAACGGTGATTCCACCTACAGCAGAAATCGCTGCATATGTATTGATGAGGTCAGCGATTATACCAGTTATTAAGGCGCCAAGGGCATACCCAAGATCTCTCCACAATCGGAATACACCTATACTTTTAGCCCGTTGATCCGGATGAGTGTAATCTGCTATTGACGCCAGAAAAGTCGGATAAACAGTGGCGGTACCTAGTCCGAGCAAAACACTTAGGATGATCATTCCTAAAAATGAATCGGAATATAGAAAACCGAAGATCACTAATCCCTGAACCAGCATTCCCCAAAACAACATTTGCTTCTTGGGCAAATGATCTGATAGTTTCCCGGTAATCAGTTGACACAAGCCCCATACAAATGGATAAATCGAGACTATAATGCCCACTTCTTTGAGTGAGTAACCTTTTGCCGAAAGTAAGATTGGGAACAATCCCCATATCATTCCATCATTAAGGTTATTGACAAGTCCCGCTTGAGTGATGGAACTTAATTCCGGGTGAGACCAGCTCGTTGAATGGAACACATTCTCCAATTTGGGAATAGGATTCAGTGTGGACTCTTTCCGGACATGGTGTATGGTATCATTCACAAGAAAGTAACTAAGCGTTAGCCCACCAAAAACGAGTAGAATTCCCATGTAAAATGGATAGGGTCTAAGCCCATATTCGACTGCTAACCAACCAGAAAGCCAGGCCACTAGTCCTACCGCGAGGTAACCGGCTGATTCATTAATTCCCATAGCTAAGCCACGGTTTTTTTCGCCCACTAGATCGATTTTCATAACGACCGTGCTGGACCACGTAAAGCCCTGGTTTATTCCAAGGAATATATTGGCTGCAATGATACCATACCAGTGAGAGGAGAATATAAGAAGCAAGGGAACTGGAATAGCAAAAAGCCAACCGATGACCAGTAGATTTTTTCGGCCAACGTGGTTAGCAAGTAACCCTGTATAATAATTTGAGAAAGCCTTGGCAATACCAAAGACGACAATGAATGAAAGGATCGCTGTTTTTGCGGCTACTCCAAAGTCTATTTCCGCAATCTCAGGTAATATAGTCCGCTCCAACCCGACCATGCCACCAACAAAGGAATTTATAATTACGAGTAGGCTAAACTGCTTCCAGTTTTCCTTTAATCCATGTTCAACTAACATACCACGCGTCTAACCCATGGTTTCTCGCCTTCTTAAAACAAACGATGAAAGCTTTTCCATAGCTACCTCTAATTCCGAATGAGAGACGTATGTGGTTACCATTCTGTAACAACCTTTTTTCCCATGGCCAAACCCTTCGGTAGGAGTCAGGAGAATCCCGGTTTGATTGTAAACTGCCATCCACAACTCCCTTTCACCATCCAATGTTTTTTCTTGAAGAAGTTCTTCGAAATCAATCCATACAAACAGGCTTCCGTAGGCAGGGGAGTGTTTGATCGCTATTTTTTTTAGGGAGTTGGTGACAATCCGGTATGATTTCGAAACCGCATTCTGATTCTGCCGGATGTAGTCAGACATAAAGTCGTCATCAGATAAGACTTCCTGCATGATCCATTGTGTATAATTGGATATAGCATGGGTCATGTTGATGTTGGTATACGCATGTAACAACCCTTCGTTATACGTATGGATCAGGCCTATTCTGAATCCTGAAATACCCAGGTCTTTGGAGAAAGAATACCATAGGTGCAGATACGGACTACGTCTTTCCATCATAATAGATGCGAACGACAGGTATTCGACAGTCTTTCCATAGTCAGAAGCTACATCCGGGTGATTGGTATCAATCAAAGACAATCCATAAATCTCATTGATGACCAGGTGGATTTCATTTTCGATACACCAGTCTGAGAAACTGTTGAGCTGCTCACGGCTGTAAATGGCTCCTGTAGGATTATCTGGAGTTGTTAGAATGAGCATCCGACAGGTTTCACCTACTGATCGAATTTCTCCCAATGATCGATTCAGGTCTTCGATGGATAGAGGGTGGCCATTTTTTAACTCATCCATTTCCCGATGAGTTTGAATATCATAACGCCTAAGGCCGGCCTTTACGCTTATATCGGAAGTGTATACGGGGTAAGCAGGAGCTGGGATCATGACCACATCCCCTGGGTTTCCAAGGATGAATGAAGTTTGATCCACGACGGAGGTCAAACCAGAAGAGAATGCAAGGGTTTCCATCTCAACAGGAACCTTAAATAGATGCTTACTGAGATAATGGGCCACCGATTCCCTGAAAGATTCGACACCAGCTGGGTTTCCATAGCTGGAAACCCATTCAGGTATTTTCGTTTGATCAATCGAAGCAATTTTATCCTTAAGCAATGGCCAGCATAGAGAGTTTTCGGCAACATTCATAGGGAATGTTCCATCGGGATTTTTGGTATTATCGAATCGATTTTGAACCGCTTCGAAATACACGTCCATATCCACTCTCATTGGACTTTCCGCTGATTGGGCACCTCTTCTAGAGAGAGATTTTTCCTCCGTATGACTCATTGACCTTACTCTTTTGATGGACCTGACGCGCTTCCCATCCAGTCAGGATCTGCAGCTCCAGTTAAGCTACCCGACTCGTCGTATTCAATGGCATGCACGCGTCCAAACCTTCCGATATTAGGATTCTCCAGTACGCCAAATCCGTAACCCTGCAAGGTCTCTACAACCGGAGTTTTCCATCCCCAACCTTCATGCATTTCCAGTTCCACGGAATCCCGGGTTGGATAAACACGAGGAGAAGCTAGTGCGTCCTCAAGAGACAGTTGATGATCAATTTTTCTTGATATCACTGAGACGATTGCCGGGATGATTCTAGCTCCACCAGCGCAACCAAGAACCAAAAACGGATTGTTGTCTTTTAAAACTATAATCGGAGAAATATGTGAAGATGCCCGTTCTCCTGGTCCTAAATTACCAAGGTAAGGCCCCATGGTGTTAGCATAGACAAACCCAAGATCCGGAGCAGCAACCTTTGAACCGAAAATAGGACCCAAGGTCTGAGTAAGTGAGATAACCAGCCCTGATTTGTCAGCGGCACTCATATGCGTGGTGTATGAAAGATGATTATCCTGCCGATCTTCCGGTCGCTGAGCCATTTCTGGTTCAGGAGCATCTTTGATGTTTATTTTTTCAGCGAGAGTTGCAGCGTATTCCTTTGACGTTAACAACTCCAAAGCACCGTCTTCAAATTGCTTTCGTCTATCCTCATATGCCAGATCAATAGCCTGGAAAGTAGCACTTGCCCAATCTGCGCCTTTTAATTCGTCCATAGGTAGGTTTTCCAGGATGTGCAATATCTCCACGGTAATGGCGCCAAAGGAGGGTAACCACATGGCCTTGAGGTCGTAACCACGATAACTTCCAGAAACAAGGGTAGCTGTTTTGGCTTCGTATTGGGCTAGAGCTTGCATATCAACATATCCTCCATTAGCTGCCATATCCGCTGCAATTTTTTCCGCAATCTCACCTTTATAGAACGCGTCTCTTCCACCTTCGGCAATCTTTGATAGGGTAGAGGCCAGAGTAGGATTTTTGTAAGTGTCACCGGCCTGATACGGTGTAGAATCATTCTTCATGTAGTATTCACGGGTACCGGGATACTTAGCCATAAGATCTTTGACCATGTTGTACATCATGCCTTGCCCTTCTTTCACGACGTAACCATTTGTAGCGTAATCAATGGCCGGCTGCATGACGGTTTTTAGGTCCATGGTTCCATGTTCTTCCAACAAGCGAGTTAGCCCGGCTACTACACCCGGAATGCCGATCGTAGGGTAGCCGTCTGTGGCTTCGGGATCCGCATCAGGGTCATAGGATTCTGGGGCCTGCGTGGTAGCATCTATTCCTTGAATGGAGCCATCGGCCTTTCGAATCATGATTACCTGACGGCCTCCAATTCCGCTCATACTAGGTTCAACTACCGCTAGTGCAAAAGCCGTGGCGACCGCTGCATCGGCAGCATTACCTCCCATTTCCAACATCTTTGCTCCGGCTTGTGTGGCCAATGGGTGCGCGGAAGAAACCATCCCTTCATCCGAAGTAGCGGTCTGATTAGCATAGGAATTATTATCAGATGGAGGTTGTGATGTGTTCTCCTGTGGAGGAGTTGCGCAACCGATTAATAGTAGAATGAGGATAATGGAAATAGATCTCATAGGTAAGTAGTTTTCGGTTAAAGATAGTAGGATAATCAGAAATGTAGATGTGCGAATGTAGAGCTATTCAACGCCTCTTTGAAAGCTTTATAGTTGCATCAAATCGTTAAAAGCTTGCTCTTCAATTGTTGCGCATTCATCAATTTCTTTTGTGTTGGCGACCGTTCGATCGCCATTGTAGAATCTTGTATATTCCCAATAGCTTTCATACACTGATCGGTAACACAGCTTAAATTCTAGGTGATTGTACACCGCATATAGGGCATCAGCCATCAGTCCGTTGTAGACGCCGTAGATAACTCTTTCTTCTCCAGCCGTCAAAACCGTGTTTAGTATTCCACTATTGGTTATGCCGTACGAAACAAGGGTATCTGTTCCATGTTTGATGCTAAGCTCTTCATCCATCAATCTCTGAACATCATTCCAACTGTTGAGGAATTGGGTTTCGTCGCGAACGGTGATTCCCTCGACTATGGCCGGACCAACTCCTTTATTTTCAACGATAATTTCAAATTTTTCACCTCTATTATAGGTGTAGGAGATTTCGATGAACGGCCAAAGAGAAGCTTCCATATCCTGGTGCATGGTTTCCTGTTGCTCTTTCATAATATCCGCTTGACGAATGGAAACGAATACAGAGGTGATACTGACCAAAAGTACTGAAACCGCTAGTAAATTCTGAGAGTTGATCTTTTTCATTCGTCCAAAACTACGAATGAATAGTTTTCACAAACACTTTGGGATTACTTTTTCGCGTCCCTTTTGAAGGCTAAAAGATGTTCATTAGAGTTACGTTCATCGAAATAATATCCTTCGTAGTCGAATCCTCTCAAGTCTGCAGGATCATTGATTCCATTCTCGATGATATACCGTGACATCAATCCCCTGGCTTTTTTGGCGTAGAAGGATATGATTTTGTACTGGTCGTTTTTTAAGTCTTTAAACTCAATGTCGATAACCCTTGCATTCAGATCTGATCGATCGATTGATTTAAAGTATTCGTTAGAAGCCAAATTCACCAAAATGTCATCGCCTTGCTCCTTTAGATCCTTTTGTAACAGATCCAGTATAGTATTGTCCCAGTAGTCGTAAAGGGTTTTATAGTCGTCGAAAGCAAGTTTGGTACCCATTTCCAGACGGTAGGGTTGTATCAGGTCAAGTGGCCTTAGTAACCCATAGAGACCTGATAGAATTCGAAGATGTTGTTGGGCAAATTCAAACTTATTCTGGTCGAAGGTATTTGCTTTCAATCCTCGGTATACATCACCGTTGAAGGCCAATACCGAAGGCTGAGAATTTTCCAAATTGTGATCAAGTTGAAAACCATGATAACGCTCAACATTGAGTTCAGCTAGTTTGTCACTGATGTCCATTAGTTTCCCTACTTCTTCAGGGGATTTTTTACGCATCACATCGATCAGCTCGGAAGTACATTCCAGCAATCGAGGTTCAGTGGTTTTAATATCATACTTGGTATTAAAATCAAGGTTTTTCGCAGGGGAAATGACTGTAATCATATTCTTTCAACCAAGGTTAATTACAAAAAATTCATTCGATTAGTAAAAGTAAAGATTCCTTTCCAGCCAAAATTATAATCAGTAATTGATTGTCTTGTATTTTGTTTACCGGGTGTTATTTTGCGAGAAATTTAACGCTCATATATGGATTATCAATCACGGGTCTTCTGGCATTCAGAGGGAGAAAAAAAGATGCTAATTGCAGATTACAGTGGGTTGGCCGGGAAAGATCTGATGGGAGTATTTAACATTAGTTACAACACTCAGAAGGAAGCTGGCACCGATGTATTACTGCTTACTGAATTTACAGATGCAAGAGCAAATGGTGAGATAGTAAACGCCCTAAAGGAAGCTGGCAAAGAATTGGACGAGGATATGAAAAAAATTGCCGTTGTAGGTCTAAACGGATTTCAAAAGATTTTTTACAATGGTTATCTCTCGTTTACCGGTCAAAGAAATAAGGTCAAGCTATTTGATAGCAGGGGGGAAGCAATTTCATGGTTAGCTATTTGATAACGTGAGACCCTTAATTCCAGATTGTTAAATGTACTTTTTATATTTACTTGTTGTAATACCTTGAACCTAATTGAATAAGACATGACTACAATTGTAAACAGACTAAAAGCCATCTTATCGAGCATGATGGTGATTGCGTTTCTAGTGTGCTTTTCTATGACAGGATGTACTAGTCCGGAAAAGGCAGGAGAAAACACCGAAAGCACCGAGGCTGTAGAGGCTGAAGCTACTTCTGAAGAGGCAAATGAACATCCATCAGGTGGAGATGAACACCCCACTGCTGAATCGGATAGTACCTCAGCCGGTGAAGGAGAACATCCATCGGGTGGAGATGAGCATCCTACTGAAGACTCTGAAGAAGAGGAAAGCTAGGAACCAGATTCTGAGTTGATTCGCTCAAAAGAGAAAGTGGTTTTCACAAATTCCGGTTCTCCGTTGATTTCAAGAACCGGGTAAGCTAAAAAGTTTATAGGTCCGGATGCCGGTGAGGGGTCCGGACTTATATTTCTACCCCGACTTAATTCGATTCGATTGGCAGGATGATGTCCAAAATAATAGGTCGCCAAAGGGGTGTATTTGTTGCCTTCACTAATATCCACTGGCCACCATTGACCTTCTGCATAAAACTCCGCCCAACAGTGATAGCCTTCTATACCGCCTTCGTCCCTTTCTGAAGGTATTGAGGCTCCAACAGCAAATCGAGCGGGAATTCCCGCAGATCGAGCTAATGAAATAAAGAAGGAATGAAACTCAGTGCAGTTTCCTGATTTAGAATCACAAGCATAATTCGCATCGCCTGTCCCGTAAGTTCCTTCTTTTGCATATCTCATATTGTCAATGATATAGTCATATAAGGCCCTTGCTTTGGTTAAGGGAGTTTCCGCTTTTTTATCCTGAATGACTGTTTCGGCGATGATTCCAAAACGGTCGCCAACAGGAATCATGGCTGTGGATTCAAGATACTTTTGGGGTTCGGTATCTTGCTCTTGGTAAGCGGATTTTTCAGTTCGAATGACCTTATATTGGATAGTTATTTTTTCACCACTGTGTTCAGGTTCCAGATCCAGAAACAACACAGAATTACCATTTTTTTCTTCCAAAAGGATGTCATGTTTTACTGGAGTTATAACATTCAATACCTCAACCTTCTGAAATCTGTCGGTCTGAGCCACAGGTATCCAAATTCTCGAGTTTGTCGATAACTTGGGTATTACTGCATCGTAGTTAAAAATGAATTCATCTTTGCCTTCTATTACCCCTAGAAGCTCGTTCGTTGCTTGTTTAACCGGAACCGTACGCCAGGTTTTATCTACTGCTTGCTTCCAGGTATAGAAGGGTTTTCCATTCAATTTATGTAAGCTGGTTCTGGTGACTGTCATGTCACCAGGTTCTCCTGTTAGAAAGAAGTCAACATCATAAACATCTCCATTTTCCGTGGCAAGGTCCACACATGCAAAGTATTCATTGGGGCCAAGTACCGACAGGTATTCCGTATGTACCCTTACAAGCTTCAGGCTTAATTCAGCAGTATCGGCCGTAAAAGTGAAATAGCCATTTCCCTCTTTAGTCTTTGCATCAATATTGGCACGTATGCCTTGATCTACTTCTTCGATTGACACCTTCTTTTTTGGCTTTTTAGCTTCTTCTTTTGGATTGGATTCACAAGCAAAGAGTAAGACAAAGACTAAAAGTGTATGGTATTTCATCACAAAATGTTGATGGTGAATGAGTTCAATTTTCGCAAGTATAGCGACGATTACTATCAAATATAAATAGACCATTACTAATACGTTTCATTGTATTTTTGCGCCTCATACGCTCATTTGAATGAACATTGCGCTGGTTGTGGGTATTTGGATACATCTGGTTGTTCTCGATCAGAATCCGGTTAAAATAGATTCACTGAAAAGTGTTCTCTCAGCAAATCCTTCATCGGATAAAACCGCCGCCGTCTATCATCAATTGGCTTTGGAGTATCAGGCTATTGACTACACACTGTCCAGTTCTTACGCAGATAAGGCCATTGCCCTATATGAGCAACTCGAAAATCATGAAAAGCAAATTGATCTCATTGATCTCAAGGCGTGGGGTGCGAAAGAAAAAGGTTTATGGAGAGAATCTCTATCGCTATTTCAGGAAGAGGCTGATTTATCCGAAGAGTTCTCGTATCTAAAAGGGAAAAGTGAGGGATACAATGGTATGGGTATCATTTATTATTACCAGGGAAAGTATCACATGGCACTTGAACAATACTTTAAATCGCTGGAGACTCGAAAGGAGATGGGTGAGGATCAATTAGTTGCTAAGAGTTACAACAATATTGGGGGCATATACTACCAACAGGATAATATCAGGAATGCTATTTCCTATTATCTGAAATCCATCGAAATCAAAGAAAGTAATATCGACAAACAAGGATTGACTGCGAGTTACAGCAATGTTGGTCTATTGTACAAGAGTCTGGGTCAGTTCGAAGAGGCTATAGAATATTACCAAAAAGCCCTCAAGATGCGTGAGGAGCTCGGTATGCGTTCAAGCATTGATGATAGCTATAATGTAATTGGGAGTGCTCATCAGGCTAACGGAGATTTCGAGACCGCCCTGCAATACTACAATAAATCTAGACAGATCAACGAGGAGATCGATGATCCACTCGGCCTATCAGGTAGCCTTGAGTATATAGGCCAATTACATCTGGATAGAAAGGAATATGACAGGGCCTTGGATTCATTTAGGGAGTCACTTTTACTTAGCCAAAAACATGGTTCTGATGTAGATATAGCCTATCGATTGATGTATTTGGGGAATACTTATTTCCTTTCTGGAAAGCCCAATGAAGCAAGAGGATATCTCATCCAGGCTGTATCTCTGTCTAAGGATTTTGGATCTACAGAAATCACAAGAGACGCGGCTGAGATTCTTGCCAATACAGAAGAACAGTTAGGGAATTACAAAGAAGCGTTCATGGCGTATCGGCTTCACATGAGTATGTCTGATAGCCTGAAAAACGATGAACTGACTCAACGTCTTGCAAGAGTACGGGCAGAATACAACTTCAAACAACAGAAGGATTCCATAGAATTTGCTGGTGTACAGGAGAAATTGGCTCTTGATCAAATCATGAAAGACCAGCGGAATACAAACATCTTTTTGGTGATTGGATTGGTTATATTATTGATAGTGATTTTCATTTTGTTTCGATATTATCGAATGAAATTCAGGTCAAGCAAGATTTTGTTGGTGAAGAATGAAATGATTCAGAAACAAAATGAACAAATTCTCCAACAGAAGGATAGCCTTGAGGAAACACTTTATGAACTACGACAGACTCAAAAGCAACTGATTCAGTCTGAGAAAATGGCATCGGTTGGGGTTTTGGCAGCAGGTATCGGTCATGAAATAAATAATCCACTGAATTACATCAAAGGTGGGATGGACTTTCTAAGTAAGAATCAGGACGATGGAACCAATTCGGAAGACTATGAAACCTACCTAAAGTTGATTGATGAAGGTATTGAGAGGATATCAACGATCGTAAGAAACCTCGGTCAGTTTAGTAGGAACGATACTGCTTTAAAAGAGGAATGTGACCTGGAAGAGATAATGGAAAATTGTCTGACCATTCTTAATGAGAAATTTTCAGATCGGATAACGATCACAAGAAATTACACGGCAGATTCTCATATGGTTTTTGGCAATTTCAGCTCTTTATACCGTGTTTTCCTTAATCTTCTTACCAATGCCGAACAGGCGATAGAGTCAGTTGGGGAAATTACGATATCGACATTTCGGGAAGTGGAGTCTTTGACGGTAAAAATAAGCGATACGGGGTATGGCATTCCAAAAAAGGACCTTGAACGAGTGACTGATCTGTTCTACACCACTAAGCACGTAGGTGTCGCTAAAGGGCTTGGGCTATCCATCGCATACTCCATTGTAAAAGACCATGGTGGGTATCTTGATGTGGAATCTACACGGGGGAAAGGAACCACGGCGATTGTACGCTTACCAATCAAGCAAAATCTATAAGTACCAGTTAATCAAAATCGCCGATTCATTATGCTTTTTCCGGAAGGGAAATAATGACATCCGTTCCTTTCTGGGGAATACTTTCAATTGCAATTCTACCCTTGTTGAGAAGGACAAATTCATTCACTAATTGTAATCCCATTCCCAGCCCTTGTTCACCTGAAGTTCCGTTTTGAGAAGCCCTGTTATTCTCAGAAAATATCGATCCGAGCTCATCAGCAGGTATTCCTACTCCTGTGTCAGAAAAGGTGATCTTTACATATCCATTTTCATTTTCAGCCAGAACTTTGATATTACCCCCATTTGGTGTGAATTTGATGGCATTACTCAGGACATTCCGAAAGATGGCTAGCGTGGAATTCTTATCGACAAATACTTTAACCTCTTTACTCTTCTTGTAGTCCAGATTGATTTGTTTCGAAATCATCATTTGCTGATATAAATCAAAAACCTCCTGAAGAAGGTCATGGAGTAAAACTGATTCCGGTCGGTAGGGAAAGTGACCCTTTTGTTCGGACGACCAATCAAGCATTCTCTGCAAGAGCTGAACAAGATCAGTAGCCGATATTTCCATTAAGTTTAACAGCTCTTTCATTTCCTCTTCACCGATCTTTCTAGAGTCCTTATTGATAACGCCCATTAAGCCTTTGAATCGAGTCGCAGGACCTCGAAGGTCGTGTGAGATAATTGCGAAGAACTTGTCTTTGACTTCATTGAGTGTGATTAATTTTTGTTTTTGTTCTTCTAGTTTCTCGTTAAGTTTCTTCCGTAATTTAGATCCATTGTAAACCGTAATGGAGAATCCAATTACGATAACTAACAATGCACTGATCAGAATAAGAACAAGTCTTTCATTTTTGGAACGTTGAGCCAGTAAGTCTATTTCAGCCTGTTTTCGTCCTACCTCGTATTGAGTTCTTAAATCAGCAATTTCCTGGCTAGTTTTTTGATTCTGAATACTGTCTTTGTAGAAGTGATATTGTCCTTGATGATAGTTAGAAAGTTCATAATCGCCATTAGATTCGTAAAGATCGAAAAGTAGGAGAGAGGCATCCCTTATCTGCTCTTTTAAAGCAAGGTCTTTCGCGAGTTTCAGAGCTTCCTCAGCATATTCGATTGCATTATCCAGTTCGTTTATGTCCCTACTTAGACTGGCCAGTTGATTATAGTAGTCTGCCATTCCATATCCATCTCCTAATGGCTTCAGGCGATTGATGGCTTCAATAAGGTCGGACTTAGCTTCAGGATACAGTTTTTGTTTCCATAGAATTAATGCACGATTGCCTTTGATGTAGGCTAATCCGATTTCCAAATCAATATCTTCCAGGATTGTTTCAGATTCTTCATAAACAGCCAGGGCTTTTTCATAATTACCATCCAGGTAGTAATCATATCCAAGGTTAAGAAGATTAAGAGCTAACTCCTGTTTTCTATCAGATTTGCGGAGAATGTCCACAGTTTTCTCACCATATAGCAACGCATTTTTTTGATCATTATTAAGTGTGTAGCAAGCTGCGATTTCAGGGTAGATTTCTATCAAAAGAAGTTCTGATTTCTCAGCATCAAAAGCGGTTTCGGCGGCATCGAAAAGGTAGCCCAGAGCTTCTGACAGATTTCCCATTAGTCGGTTTGCAACTCCCATTCGAAGTTTTGCCCGTGTGATATATTCCTGGTCATTCTTTTTCTGAGCCAATTGAAGCAGTTCTTCCCCGTATTTCAATTCATCTAATGGGGACGTGGAATACGTAGATAACCAATATAGTGCCTCGATCTTCATTGAGGGATCAATGGCATTAGTCTCCAAGGCTAATAGTATGCTATCTGCTTTGTTCTGGTTTTGTGCTTTACCTCCCAAAACGATAAGCACAAGAATAAGGATAATACTTGCTCGCCGGGAGCAATTAATATCAGGCACTTTGATTCAATTCAATTGTTTATTGCGAGATTTTAATCTTCGGATCTAGGCGAATAATGGAATTACTACCCTTAGCCTTATAGATAATATCGTATTTGAGGTATGTATCCTCGTCATCTTCATCCTCGTCATCTTCATCACTTTTGACGGTCACCATCCACATTTTATTGGTATTGGTTTCCATTGGCAGTTCCACTAATTGCATCTGAGAGTCTTCGTCGAATTCGATTCCTTCAAGGTCAGTTACACCACCTCCAGAATACCAAAAAATATTAGAGCCATTTGTCACTGTGGCTGTAACCGTTTGTTCGTCTACTTCTATGTAGCCACCTCCTTTATCGGTATTTGTATGGAAAAGCAACTTTCCGTCTTTGAATTTAAGAACGGTAACGGACTTTCTTGCTTTAATCTGTCTTTCATTTGAATTCGCGAGAAATTCATCAGCCATGGCAATGGCTGCTATCATGTCTTGATCTTCGAGTTCCAATTGATCAAAGTCTTGATCAACGGAAATAGTATCCTCCTGACAGGAGAAACTTACAATAAGTGCTAGGAATACAATAGTGTAATTGAGGAATGGTTTAGTCATTTGGTTCGAAGTTTCAGTAGTACTTTTATATTAGATTGGAACATAACAAAACTATATCATTTGCTAATATGTAAGAAATGTCAATTCCTATCCCTTGATAAAGTGGCATTTATTGGAAGTGAACCGGTCTTATTTGACATGAACAGGAATTCAAACAAATATTCAAAATTCCTTATTGAGTTTCGTGAAGGAAGGAGAACGCAAAACACGTGTGTGCAAAATATCCGGAATTAGACAGTGAGGTATCGCAATCGAATACTAACGAACCATATGATTTTTAGTTAATACATCGTGAATCAAGTTATTTAGCTCTTCATTAAGGGCATCTCCATTATTAGTCAGATAAACAATTACCAGATCTTTATCGAGCAACCTTTGAACGAAGGTTCTGTATCCATTCATTGACCCCGTGTGACGAACCACATTGGGGTCTGCGGATAACATCCATCCAAAGCCATAATACGAGGTGTCTCCTGAATTTAGTATTTGGGGAGCATAGGCTTCACTCATTGATTCAAAGTCCAGCAATTGGTCTTTATTTAGAGCATTGTACCATTTGTGTAGATCGTCGATGTTCGAAAACATACCACCGGCACCAGTGGTGAAGATTACATAGTCATCCAATTCCCCAGAATTGAAACCAATCGCCCTGTTTATTACTTGTGGAGCCGTAGTATCGTAAACAAGTGTATTTTCCATCTGCAGCGGTTGAAAGATGTTGTCATTCATAAACTGAGCATAGGGTTGAGCAGCAACAACCTCAACAATCATGGATAATAGAACATACGCACCATTGCTGTACATGTATTGGCTACCCGGTTCAAACTCCAATTCCTGTTGAAGAAGAAGTTCCAGAACGTCCTCATTTGTCAAACCCGGCTTGTAGGCCCCCAGGCGATATTGATCCGGTATTCCTGAGGTGTGAGTCATTAGATGTCTTATCGTAACCAAATCGGCATAAGGAGGAAAGTTGGGGAAGAACTGAGATAATTTATCGTCATAAGAAATTATTCCCCGATCCTCCAACAACATGATGGACATTGTGGTGAACTGTTTGGAAACGGAAGCCAGGTAGAAACTTGATTCAGGTGTGAGTTCTTCCTTGGACCTGAAATCGGCATACCCAAAGGCCTTACGATAAAGAACACTATCTCCTTTGGCCAACAAAACGGTCCCATTAAATGTCCCATTATTGTAGCACGTAGATAACAAACTATCAATTTCCGCGACAGGGTTGATTGAGGTGGTTTCCTCGGGTGTACACTGGCAAAATAGGATTGCCAATAGAAGTATGGTGGGAGTTTCTTTTAACATAATCTAATTCTTAATCACTTGTATGATCGTCACATCTGAATGTCAAATTTCGCTGGAACAGGTTCAGGGATACTCTCTTTCTCCTCATCAATAAGTTCCAGTAAGTCGATCTCAATTGCCCTTGACATGGTTGAAATGGGAACGTCATTGGCAGATCCTTCAAATGGGTTTTCACCTACAGTTCCAATACGCTGCATTGTGTTAAATATCCAGGATACTGTAGCCGAGAAGGGTACAGCCAACCACACGAAATAGGGTCCAATCAGAGGGAAGCTCTGACTCAGTTCCGCTCCTAATTTGGAGAACTCAGGAATGATACCGAAAGGCAGGATAAGTATAAAGGTGTTAACAAAATCATAGCCAAGGGTTGCATATTGTCGAGGATAGGGGAAGTTCTTGATTCTCTCCGATTTCCCTTGATGATCCATTAAATCCGATATCTTATGTTCCAACTCCAAAAAAGAGAATTCCCATATCAGACCTCTTTCCTTCAATTTCCTAAGGTGGCTGGATTGCAGGGAAAGAATAGAGGCCGATTTGTTGGTTTTGGATAACACATGTTTACGTTCTGTTTCAGACAAATGGAGTTTAAGATCGTCTTCAAGGGTGGATTCCAGCTCCGGAATATGCACCATCTTCAACCATTCCTGATTTCTTCTGTTTTGCTGAACAGTTTCCCATGGCTTTATCGACCTCATAGAGTGTCTAAGAGCGCTGAGCCAGGCCACATGCCTGTAAACGATTGTTTTTTTCAGATCCCTTAATTCTTCCTCTGTTGCAGGATCTTTCACATATTCGTTAGTGATCATGTCCTTAATCATGATTGTGAACATCCTTGAGTCGTTAACAATACCTCCCCAGATCTTTCGGGCCTCCCAAAGCCTTCCGTATACTGCGTTGCTTTGAAATCCAATCAGGAAGGCAACAGCGGTACCAATTAAGGCAAGGGCCGTCCAGGGTACCTGTAACCATTGAAGACCGACAATTTCATAGAGTAATGTGATGATAATGGCTAGTAGAATGAAGAAACGAAGTTCCCTTCGGGTCCAGTTTAACATCATTCGGGTACTGTACTTCTTTTTGGTATACATGGTAATTCTTTTGAAACTATTAAATGTAAGAACTTCATAGCAGAAAGACAGTTACATGAAAAAATTGGTCAATAGTATTCCCAATGAAATGTATATTCGATGATATATGTCAGGAAAGCCTTTTTTGATATTGCAGCTGAGAGAACTTGATGTGGCGGCAGATGATGAGTTTGAGGCCTTTTTACGATATGGAGGGCTCGGTAAACCTGAGGTGAAAAGGGTTCGAATGGAGTTAGAAAGTTTCAGTGGTTTAGACCCAAGAGATTTTTCTGGAGTACTTGTGGGTGGTGGTCCCAGCAATGTCAGCGATCATATGGAACAAAAGCCGGGCTATCAGCTGCGTTTTGAGAAAGAGCTCGATGAGTTATTGGATAAGATTTTTGAATACGACACACCTTACCTGGGTAGTTGCTACGGACTGGGTGCCATGATGAAACATGCCGGGGGTGTGATTTCCAAGGAAAATTATTCAGAACCTGTAGGATTCGTTGAGGTGACTTTGACAGAAGAAGGGAAAAACGATCCCTTGCTTCAGGACGTAGATTCCCGGTTTGAAGCACTATGTGGACACAAAGAAGCTTGTCAGGATTTACCAGATGATATAGAGCTTTTGGGTAGCTCCTCCACCTGTCCGATTCAACTGGTCCGTTACAAAAAGAATGTTTACGCCACTCAGTTTCACTGTGAGTTGGACTCAAGTGGGATTGCTGTTAGGATCAAAGCTTACAAGAACCATGGGTATTTCAAACCTGAAGAGGCTTCGCAACTCATAGAAAGAACAAAGAACGTGGTAGCCCACGTACCGCAGACGATTTTACGAAGGTGGGTAGATAAGTATCGTGATTAATTAAACTTATGGTAGGGTTTTCTCTTTTGTTCCTGTATGAAATAAAAGGAGGGTTCCATTCGTTGGATGATGAAGTTTGTGAATTAACCTGACTGCATGTTTGGGATTATCCTTCAAAGTTTTACTAAGAATGACCTTCAACAGGCCTATGACCAGTATTTTGAGTCGTTGAGAGGTTTTCTTTACTATAAGACCTTTGACAGCGACCTTAGTGAGGATCTGGTTCAGGAGGTCTTTATTAAGGTATGGGAAAAAAGAAAGGAAATTCGAAAAGAAACGCTAAAGAGTCTATTGTATACGATGGCAAATAACCTGTTAATTAACCATTTCAATCACATGAAGGTGGTACGTACACACGAGACGGAAGTGCCAGCGGGATCATTTATCGATTCCGAGTCCCCCCAATTTGTTTTCGAGGAAAAGGAATTTGAACGACGCTTTAACCAGATTATTAATCAGATTCCAGATGGTAGTAGGGAAGTGTTTTTGATGAACCGGATAGATAGTTTGAGTTATCAGCAAATTGCAGATCGGTTAGAACTCAGTGTGAAAGCTGTTGAAAAAAGAATGAGTAAGGCGTTAGCGATTATTAAAAAAGAATTAGGTGTGAAAGTTTGATCTGTTGAAAAAGGACCAAAGACATATTAACACTGGAAATAGAGATGTAGACCAATTCATTGAGAAGTCTTCGAATGCTCAATTACCTGAGTTTTCCAAGTCAAAAGAGGAAATCTGGAGCGCGATAGATCAACGAACAAAAAGTTCGAACAATTGGGTGTACTGGATGGCAGCTGCAATGGCTGTTATTGCATTTGGTTTTATCTTTCTTCTCATTCAAAATGATCCCGAAAACTCCGTGATGACTTCATTTGGGGAGATTAAGACCATCAACTTACCAGATGGATCGACTGCAGAATTAAACTCTTCTTCGGAACTGGTTTACGATAAGAAATGGACAGAACGAACCGTGAGTTTGAAGGGAGAGGCATTCTTCCAGGTTTCTGAAGGTAAAACCTTTTCTATAAAGACAAATTATGGAGTAGTCCAGGTTCTCGGTACGTCATTCAACGTAATAGTGAGATCAGGGCAGTTTGCTGTGGACTGCAAAACCGGAGTAGTAAGTGTAACTGTTCCTCAATTAGACTATGAGCGAGTGATCAAAGCCGGAGAACGAGTCATCCTGGAATCAGGCGAGATGGTCTTCTCAAAATCAGATCCGACAAGGATTGGATCATGGATAGACGGTCAGTTTTACTACGACAACAGACCGGTTTCGGAGGTGTTTGAAGAAGTGGAAAGACAATTCAATGTAAAGATCAGCTCCGAAGGGTTTGAAAATAAAAGATTTAGCGGGTACTTCATCAACAAGGATTTGACAACCGCTTTGACGATGATCTGCGAACCCATGGATCTGGCTTTTGGTATCGTCTCCGGAGATCAGGTTGATATTCAGCCAAGATCCGATAATCAATGAGAATAATTTCTGGTTTTCTTCTTGTCGTAGCAGCTTGTTCCGTATTCGGACAGAGCGTGTACAAGATTAATGTCATCAATGAGTCTCCGGTACAAGTACTAAAGGAGCTGGAGAGGGACTATGGGTTTCGTTTTAGCTATGATCCTGAAAAACTAGATGAGTTTCGAATAAGTTGCGATATTGAATCAAACGATCGCGACAGAGTCCTGGAGGAAGTTCTGAAGTATTTGCCTTATCGGTTTTCAGATGTACAAGGAGTATTTCTAGTAATACCCGATCGAAAAAAACGGATCAATTATCCAATCGTAAGTGGTAGAGTCATCAATGAGGAGACTGGAGAGCCCCTTGCCTTTGCCCATGTAAAAGGTTTAAATACAGGTACAATCGCTGATTTAAACGGATTTTTTGAGTTAAAATCATCACAGAATCAACCAGCGATATCGGTTAGTTATGTAGGTTATCAACCAAGAGAAGTTGTTCTTGGTCCATCCCCCAGGGGGATTGTTGTAGGTCTGCAGTCCAACCCATCGGAATTACCCGAAGTCATAATCAATGCGAATACGGAGTTAGGATCATTTGCCGAGGTCAGTGCGTTTCATTTTAATACAGAAAACCTGGAAAGTTTACCATCTCTCGGACAGGTAGACGTATTTAAATCCCTTCAGCTTGTTCCTGGAATAAGCGCTACTGATGAAACGTATTCCGGGTTGACTGTACGTGGAAGTGGAGCTGAACAAAACCTGGTGTTGATGGATGGATTTACCATTTATCACATGGATCATTTGTTTGGTATTTTTTCCACCTTCAATCCTTTCACTGTCAATCGAGTGAGCCTGTATAAAGGTGGTTTTGGAGCCAGATATGGAGGCCGAATATCCTCTGTCATTGATAGTAGGATGAAAGCCCCTTCGCAAGAGGAAATTAATGGTGGGTTGAATGTAAATCCTACTTCTTATAATATATACATGGAATCTCCATTAGGTGAGAAGTTCAGTTTCATCGGCTCGTACAGGCAGTCTTTTTATGATCTTTTCCGAAGTTCAATCTATGACTCATTCATTCAACAAAATAGGGTGGATATCACCCAGGCGTTGGAGCCAACATTTGATGAGGAAGCAGTCAGACTGACTCCTGATTTTAGATTTTATGATTTCAATTCCAAATTGAGATTTACTCCCGGCAAGAATCACAATATCGACTTCAATTTGTTTCTGAGTCAGGACAACTACAATGGTTCTTTTGTGGAGCAGGATGAATCGTTTCTATATGAATTGGTAGATAATGCAGGTTGGGGAAATGTCGGAGCCTCTATTAACTGGGACATTTTCAAGCATTCAGGACTTTCTAATCATTTTAGCACATCGTATTCCGGATTTTCCAGTTTATCCGAGTTTATCATAACGGAGAGGATCGAGGAAGTTGCCGAGTTTGATGACCTGAATGATCCTGATTTGTTGGATACAACATTCGTTTTTAGTGATTTGGAGAAAGCGAATTACCTAAACGACTTTTCCTTCAAATGGGAACAAAACAGGGACTTACTGTCATTTAACAAACTATCTTTCGGCTTGGAGGTTAATATCCTTAACACCGATTATGATATCACTTTCTATGATGACTGGAATGAGAATTTCAATGTGTCCAGTGGAGTCGGTTCCGCTTTTATTCAATACAATTTTAACGAGGGTGATTTTAATATCAGTGCTGGCCTAAGAGGTTCGTATTACGAAAAAACCGATCAGTTTTATACGGAACCCAGAATATCAGGAACATACCGTTTTACCGATCATCTTAAACTGAAGGGTGCCTTCTCTGTTCATCATCAGTTTCTGAATAGAATTTCAATTTCCCCATTTGGCAACAGCGACCAGTTTTATTGGGTATTGTCGGATGATGAAATCTACCCCGTAATGCGTGGTACTCACTGGATTGGAGGTTTTACATACAATAAGAGTAAATGGTCTTTGGATGTCGAGGTATATAGTAAGTACACGACAGGAATACTAGAATCTGAATTTGTATTATATCCCGACGAAGAATTGTCCGAAAACGAAGAGTTCGAAGAGTACATTAACTACGGCGACAATTTTTCCTCAGGGGTAGATTGGTTCATCAAAAGAAGAGGGAAACAATACACAAGCTGGCTAAGCTATTCCTTATCTAGTTCAATGAATGAGTTTGTAGAAATCAACGATGCCGATCCTTACCCTTCATTACTCGATCAACGACATGAAATCAATTGGGTGCATCAGTATTTACTGGGTCCCTGGCAATTTGGAGTTTCTTTCATCTATGGTTCTGGCAATCCATATACACCAGCCAATGTTGATGAGCAAGATGAGCTAATCGTTTACGACATCGAGCGCATTAATAGCAAAAGGCTTCCCGACTATCACCGATTAGATCTTTCAGCCAAATATTCAAAAACGATCAGGTCCGTAGAGTTATCTACTGGATGTACGCTCTTCAATTTGTATAACAGGAAAAACATCAAATCCAGGAGGTATTCACTGTTTGCGGAGTTTGACGAAGACGATGATGTTTTGGATGAGACCATCATCCCCATAGACCTGCAATTATTGGGATTTACTCCTAATTTTTTCTTTGAGATTCGATTCTGAATCAAGGAAAATCAAAATTTTTTCTAAAAAAAATGAATTTCTGGTAGGGTAATTTTTGACCTGCCTGTATCAGTATCAAATCAATTAAAACACTGAATTATGAAAAGTAGAAATTCATTTATGTTAGGAGTTGTGGGAATTCTTTCTTTGTTGATAGTATCCTGTGAAGAACCTGGAATAGGTCCGGATCCTATACCGGGTGATGGAAATAATTCATCAAGTAAATCACAACTCAGGTCAAGCGACTTTGATTTGAGAGATGTAAGAGGGACACTTTCCTCGCTAGGAATTGGAGGTGCTTTTTCAGCAGCTTTTGCACAATCGACATCAAACACTTCCGGATCGTCTCAAGGTAGATTCGCGACTTCCGCGAATGCCAGAACCAGCGGAGTGGCTTGCTTCACAGAAACCTTTACCGAATACGATGATGGAAGTTACGAATGGGTCATTGAGTTTTCAGGTAACTGTGGAGATGAAGACGGAGAAAAACTTTCCGGTACGATTAGAGGACGTGGAGTGGAAGCAGGAAATCAGTTCACGGACAGCATAGTTTATCAAAACTTCGGTAGCGATTCATGGACCATCAATGGAGTGGAAATTACTTTAGGTTCGTATGTTTTCAAGGAAGACGAATTGAACGATGATGAAGAAGAGTGGGAAGAGATAAGTGCAACGTATTCCTTTTCATCAGACTTCCAGGTAGTAGAGGTCGAAGATGGTGAGTCTTATGAATTTCGTTTGGTAACGCGAGGGAAAGAAAGTTACAATGAGAATTCGTTTGTAACCGAGGAATACTTTGAGTCCGCGGAATCAACCGACGGCGAGTCTTACGAAATGGAAGTCGTTTCTCCTTTGGTTGTCGATTTTACCTGCCAGGTATCGGATGAGGAATGGATTCCAGTAAGTGGAATAGAGATCAGTAAATGGAGATTTGATGGTGAAAGTGAATCGGAGAGCATTGACTACGGGGATGGTAGTTGCGACAGCTTTGCGGTAGTTAACATCGACGGCGAAAGTGAAGAAGTTGATATTCTGAATTGGGAATACGACGACGAAGACGAAGAAGAATACATGGACGATGATGAAGACGACGACGAGGATGACGACGACGAGGATGATGATGACGAGGATGATGACGAAGATGATGACGAAGACGATGACGAAGACGATGACGAAGACGATGATTGATAAGAATCAATAGATAGGTTGTTTTGAGTTAGATAAAGCGTCTGCATGTGGGTTGCAGGCGCTTTTTTTATTTATTGGCCTTTGTCTACCAATAATTTTATCCGTAGGTTAGGAAGCCTAACCGAAAAAGTTTGAAAAGAAAAAGTATTCTGATTACCGGGGCCAGTTCAGGACTGGGAAAGGGGATGGCCCTGGAATTTGCAAGACAGGGATGCAATCTGGCCTTGTGTGCTCGAAGAGTTGAGAATCTGGAAACACTGAAAAAGGAGATCCTGGAAATCAATCCGGTGGCCCATGTATTTCTGCGGTCACTTGATGTAACTGATACTCCAAAAGTATTCGAAGTATTCAAAGCGTTTAATGAAGATTTCAAAGGTATTGGAGCGCCAATGGATCGCGTGATTGTCAATGCCGGAATGGGAAAGGGAGCTCCGTTGGGAAAAGGCTTTGCTTCTCAAAACATGGAAACAGCAGTAACCAATTTCTGCGGCGCATTATCCCAATTTGAAGCGGCTCTCGAGATATTCAGAGAACAAAACAACGGACACCTGGTTGCCATTTCTTCCATATCGGCTTTCAGAGGATACCCACGAGCAATGAATGTGTATGCAGCTACAAAAGCAGGATTGAAAAGTTTGGCGGAAGGAGCCCGAATTGACATGATAGGAAAACCGATTGTGGTTTCATCAATATTTCCAGGATATATTGAATCTGAGATGACGGATAAAATTGGAAAGAGACCGCCATTCATGATCGACCTTGAGAAAGGCTCTCGTTTATTGGTTAAAGCCATTAATAAGGAAAAGGACAACGTGGTACTTCCAACCTGGCCATGGTACTTTTATAAACTGGCAAGCCCACTATTACCTCTAAAATTTCTTCGTAAACTATAATCATGGATTTCACCCCTTCAAAAAGATCACAGGAGTACCTGGCAAAATTGAAAGCATTCATGGAAGAGCATGTGTATCCTTTTGAAAGGGAGTACACCCTTTTTCACAAGAACAACAACCCGGATAGTAACTGGCAAAAATGGGCAGAGCACCCCAAACTGGAAGAGTTAAAGACTCTTGCAAGGGAACAGGGACTTTGGAACCTCTTTTTGCCTGACAAAAAACTAGGGGCCGGTTTATCTGTGCTGGAATACAGCCCATTGGCTGAGGAGATGGGAAAGGTTTACAATTCAGCGGAGATTTTTAACTGCAACGCCCCGGATACGGGTAACATGGAAGTTTTATACCATTTTGGCAATGAAAAGCAAAAAGAACAATGGTTGATGCCTTTATTGGAAGGTAAGATCCGATCTGTGTTTTGCATGACCGAACCCGATGTGGCTTCATCAGATGCTACCAACATGGAGGCTACTATTGAGCCAGATGGAGACGACATTGTGATCAATGGCAAGAAGTGGTGGGCAACGGGGTTGGGTCATCCGGATGCCAAAATCGCCATTGTTATGGGTAAAACTGCTGGTTCCGAGGATCGACATAAGCAACATAGCATGGTATTGGTTCCATTGGATACCGAAGGAGTGGAGATCAAGCGCATGCTAAATACGATCGGGGCATATGATCCACCTTATGGTCATGGAGAAGTACACTTTGACAACGTAAGAGTCCCTAAGGAGAATCTGTTGCAGGATTACGGTGCCGGTTTTGCTATTGCCCAGGGACGACTGGGTCCCGGGCGAATTCATCACTGCATGCGGTGCATCGGCGCCGCAGAGCGAGCACTGCAGCTGGCCATTATTAGAAGCGGTACCCGGGTAGCTTTTGGGAAACAATTGGCCAAACTGGGTGGGAACTCAGAACGATTTGCCAAAGCGCGAATAGACATTGACCAGGCTCGATTACTAACGCATTATGCTGCCTGGAAGATTGATCGGGTTGGGGTGAGGGAGAGTATGGTTGAGATTTCAGCCATCAAAGTTGTGGCTCCCAATGTTCTACAGGAAGTTGTCGATATGGCCATGCAGATTCATGGAGGCGGTGGTTTATCTGATGATTTTCCATTGAGCGCTTTCTTCCTGCAAGCAAGGGCACTTCGGCTGGCAGACGGTCCAGACGAAGTTCATTTACGAATGCTGTCCAGACTGGAGTTCAAGAAATATCTAAGTTGATCGATGGGCACCGATAGGACCAGGGCACCTAACGAAAAGTCACAACGGAAAGGAGAGGAACTGGACCTCTCGAAACTGATTCCATGGATGCGAGAGCATTGGTCAGACCTGGAGGACGATCCGGAAGTGACACAATTTGCAGGTGGAGCATCCAATTGGACCTATCGACTACAGTTCAGTGAATTGGATGTGATCTTGAGAAGGGCTCCACTCGGAAAGAAAGCCTCTGGCGCACACGATATGCCAAGAGAATATCGACTGCAACAGAAGCTAAAGCCTCATTACCCTTATGTACCTAAAATGTTGGCAGTCTGCGAAGACGAAACCGTTCTTGGTTCTAACTTTTACCTGATGGAACGCCTGGAGGGAATGATTCCCAGGAAGAACTTACCACAGGAATACCCGAACGACCCGGCCATTGTAAAAGCTTTGTGTGAGTCCTTCTGGGATAAAATGGTCGAATTGCATAATGTGGATTACATGAAGGAAGGTCTGGGTGATCTGGCCAAAGGGTCTGGCTATATTGAGCGACAAATTACCGGTTGGAATAAACGTTTTTCGGATGCAAGAACGTGGAATGTACGATCCGGTAAAAATGTGATGAAATGGCTGGAACAAAACATCCCCGAAAAAGAGTATTTATGCCTGATTCACAATGACTTTCGGTTGGATAATGTGGTCATCAATAAGGATAATCCAACAGATATAGTAGGGGTTTTGGATTGGGAACTGGCCACTATTGGCGATCGATTCATGGACCTTGGGAATAGCTTTGCCTATTGGGTACAAGACGATGAGAATTTCTTTAGTAAATCCATTCGTCGACAACCCAGTAATGCTCCTGGAATGTTGACACGTAATGAGATTTTGAAATACTACCAGGAGCAAACGGGCCTGGAAATTGACGACTTCAGGTTTTACCGGGTTTATGGTCTCTTCCGTTTAGCTGGCATCGCTCAGCAGATTTACTATCGATATTCCAAAGGATTCACTACCAACAAGGCTTTTAAGAGTTTCTGGCTTTTTTCTAATTATCTCATTTTCACCAGTGAGAATGTAATTAAACAAAAGAGATAATGCCTGTTATCTACATCGTCAGGCATGGACAGGCCAGCTTTTTAAAGAAGGACTATGATCAACTTTCTGACCTAGGTTTTACCCAGGCAAAGGCACTTGGAAAGTCTTTTCAAGAAAGAAGTATATGCCCTGATCACATATTCACAGGGTCGATGGTCCGACATCAACAAACGGCCTCTGGTTTTCAGGAAGCTCTGGAAATAGATACTCCTAAGAGCGTATTGCAAGAATGGAATGAATACGATCACATGGAGTTGTTGGCGAGGTTTCGACCGGATTTAGTGGGTTTCGAGGGTATCACCGAGTATCTGAAGAGTCAAAAAGATCCGGCCCATGCTTTACAGAAACTTCTCAATGATTCAATCCACAACTGGATTCAAGACAAGTACGAATACACCATCTCCTGGAAGGATTTTAAAAGGAATATCGACTCCGCACTGAAGCAGGTTGTTAATCAGGTATCAAGTGGGGAGAAAGCCATTGTTTTTAGTTCCGGTGGACCCATTGCTGTTTTGCTGATGAAGTTTTTAAGACTCCCTGACGATCAGTTCACGGAGCTATTACCGAAACTGGTTAACACCGGAGTGACTAGAATTACAACCAGTGGTAAAGGGCTTTCATTAATATCCTTCAACGAGCATAGCCATTTAGATCACAATCCGGATTATATAACTTATCGATAGATATGAAAAGAGAACTTAAGAATCTAAACAATCGATTTCCAGGTAAAACGGCCTTTATTACGGGTGCCGGTTCCGGATTGGGAGCGTCATTTACCCAGCTCCTGTTGGATAATAATTGGTCCCTGCACCTGGCAGACCTAAGACCTGAAACATTGGATAGGTTCAAAGATTCGGATAAGGTTGAAGTCTATTCCCTGGATGTAGGCAACAAAACCGAATACCAGCAGATTGTTAAAAAAGTATCCGAATCAGTCGACCACATTGATCTACTGATTAACAATGCGGGTATTGGGGATGGGTCCTTCTTTGATCAATATGATATTGGCTTGTGGGAAAAAATGATCCAGGTAAACCTGATGGGCACAGTTTACGGTTCGAAATACTTTATTCCGCTAATGAAGAGTGAACCAGGTGGAATAATAATAAACATTGGCAGTGCCGCAGGGTTTATGAATGCTCCGGGTATGTCCGCCTACAACGTTTCGAAAGCAGCTGTCTACTCCTTTTCAGAAACACTTCTCTATGAGTTGAAGAATGAGAACATCCATGTTTGTGTTGCTACCCCAACGTTTTTCAAGACGAACATTATGCAGGACGCGCAAGGATCTGATGCGTTTGTTCAGTTCGCCGAAAAACAAATGAAGTATTCAAAGACCAACGCAGATGAGATGGCGGAAGTAATACTGAACCAGGCAGCGCAAGGGAAGTTTCAGGTCATTTTTCCACGAGAGGCTAAGAGAAATCATTTCTTGAAAAAGTGGTTCCCAGGATTAGTAGAGAAGAAAATCGACAAGATGCTGACCAAATTCAAAGCAACCTAATACCCGGGAGTTCCTAATTATTAGAATGATCTCCATATATTCAGGTCATGAAAAATAAGCAACAAGTCCTGGCTAAGCGACCAGTGGGATCTCCTGCGCCGGACACATGGAAATTAGTTGAAGAGCAAGTCCCGGATCTGAAGGACGGCGAGATATTAATCAAACAGCATTTCGTGTCATTGGATCCTGCCATGCGTGGATGGATCAATGAAGCGAAATCGTATATTCCACCGGTTCAAATAGGGGAGGTTATGCGAGCGGGAACAGTTGGGGAAGTAATAAACACCAAAGGAAACACTAAGTTTAGCAAAGGTGATTTTATAACGGGCTGGGGTGGAGTTCAGCAATACACAGTAACAGATGGAGATCAGTATTATAAAGTAGATCCTTCGCTGGTTGAACTACCAACATACATCGGCACATTGGGTATGCCCGGGATGACAGCTTATTTCGGTTTGTTGGAAGTGGGTGATCTGAAAGAGGGGGAAAGAGTAGTCGTTTCGGGGGCGGCGGGTGCCGTTGGGAGTGTTGTCGGGCAAATTGCAAAAATTAAGAATTGTCATGTAGTCGGAATTGCCGGTGGCCCTGACAAGTGTAAGTACATTGTTGATGAGTTGGGGTTTGATGTTGCAATCGACTACAAGAACGAAGATGTGAATAAGAGCTTGAAACAGGCCTGTCCGGAAGGGATAGATGTTTATTTTGACAACGTAGGAGGGGACATACTCGAAGCAGCATTGAGAAGACTACGAAGGCATGCCAGAATTCCTATCTGTGGTGCCATTTCGCAATACAACAGTACCGAGATGAAAGGTCCTGCCAATTACTTATCTATATTGGTCAATAGAGCAAGAATGGAAGGTTTTTTGGTGATGGATTATGCTAAAAAATTTGGACAGGCCTCAAGAGAGATGGGTATGTGGATGGCCCAGGGCCAACTAAAAAGTAAGGAAGATATTTACGAGGGTATTGAAAACTTTCATGAAACATTTTTGAGACTTTTTTCGGGTGATAAATTAGGTAAACTGGTTCTGGATGTCAGATAGTAAAAGAAGTCAAACCCCATTGGCAGACCTTCTGCAGGTCGAGCAGCTGGACAAGAATCTATTCCGGGGACAAAACTATCCAGCTACATGGGGAAGAGTATTTGGAGGTCAAATTGTGGCCCAGGCATTGGCATCAGCAGGCAGAACTGTCAACTCAGAACGAATACTTCACTCTATGCACGGGTATTTCATACTTCCCGGTGAACTCGACCGACCGGTAATATTTGAGGTAGAACCCATCAGGGATGGCAGAAGTTTTAACACTCGCAGGGTAGTGGCATTGCAGGAAGGGAAAGCCATCTTCAATATGTCTGCGTCGTTTCAGGTGCAGGAATCCGGACTGGATCACCAATTGCCAATGCCGGATGTTCCCCATTACAGTGAGTTGATTTCCGATAAAGAGTGGGCACTTAGACAAGGAGATAGTCTGCCACGTATGTTTCGAAGTTATTTAATTGACAGGTACATCGAGTTTCGCCCAACGAACTTTCTCGATCCAAAAAACCCGCAAAGGACAGAACCCATTAAGAATATCTGGATTAAGGTGGAAGAAAAACTTCCTGATGATCCTACCATGCAGCGAGAAGCATTGGCATTTGCCTCCGACTACAATTTGATGGTTACTGCTCTTTATCCCCATATTGGAGAGTTTGATGTACTACAACTAGCAAGTCTGGATCATGCGATGTGGTTTCATCGAGACTTTCGTGCGGATGAATGGTTACTTTATGCCATGGATAGTCCAAGTGCCAGCAACAGTCGGGGATTTAACCGGGGTAACTTCTTTAACGAATCAGGTCAATTAGTTGCCAGTGTGACCCAGGAAGGGCTGATGCGTAAGCGAACCTAAGTTGCTCACTATATGGTGATTAGGTAATATCTACTATAATGACTCGTTAAGATTGGAAATACCCGCAAACATGAATCGAGTCCTTATAATTTTATTTATCTCATCAATTTTGTTGAGTTGTTCCAATGAGAAGGGAGACAATAATGAACCTGTTCCTTCAATTCCAATTTCATCGGACGTAAGAACATTTATATTCGGCAATAGCCTGGTTAGCCATCTGGAGCAGGTTAATATCACTCCCAGCCAGGAGACCTCTGTACCTCATTGGATGTTTCTTTTATCCCAGTCCGCAGGGACTACATACAGCGCCAGTGGGCAGTTTGGATTCCTTACCAATCATCGAAATCTTCCGCCAGATGTAAATATGAATTTTGACCTGATTTCTCCACCATGGAATAACGACCAGGAAGACTTTGGAGATGCTGATTTCAATTCTGTCTGGTTGACACCTGCAAACTTCACCCAGTTTCAACCACCGACTGAAAATTATTTTGATGAGAGTTTCAGCCCTGTTGATGCATCAATTGATGTCTTTGATTGGGTTTCACAACAAGAACCAGGAATCAATCTATATATCTATGAAGGTTGGCCGGATATGGCTCCTTTTATTAACTCATTCCCCCCGGATTTTGATGAATTAGCGGAATATCATGCCTACACAATTGGTGATTTCCATGATTGGTTCATTATCCTGCATGATGAGCTTTTGGAAAGAAGACCAGAACTGAATATCAAAATGATACCTGTTGGCCCTGTACTTCAAAGAATACTGACGGAAACGCCATTGAGTGAAGTTGAGATCCTGGAAATTTATGAGGATGATGCTCCTCATGGACGAGCAACACTTTATTTTCTTGCCAGTATGATTACGTATCATGCCATGTACCGTACTGCGGCACCTGAAGCGTTTCAGATTCCGGAGATCGTTCATGTCGCAGTTGTAGAGAATTACTCTACCATTCGGCAAATAATCGAAGAAGAACTGGAACAATTCAACGACGGCGCGGGAAACAGTAGGGTTTGGTACTGAAGAACTAAAATCATCATTTTTTTGTTTGGAAGTTCTCAACCGAAAAGTGATGTCAATTAGTTACCTAACCCATAAAGGCAAGACCATCATGTTTGCTGATTACCGGGAATGCAAAAAAGGGCCTGAGCAGCTGGAATTGCTTGATAATGTGGCAAATGAAATGAAGACTCACCCTGAAGTTCTTTTACTGGTCGATTACTCCGGTATCTCCGCAGGTGTAGACTACATGTCACGAGTTAAGCATTACGGGAATACAGTGTTTAAAGAGAAGATGAAGTGTTCCGCAGTATTGGGTGTTACCGGTTTGAAGAAGATTCTTTTTGACGGTTACAATCGGGCTACGGGTGCTGGAAACGTGAAATCCTTTATCACGAAAGAAGAAGCACTGGATTGGCTGGTAGATTATAAATAAGTTTCCTGGAGATGGGATACAGACAGCTGGTTACTTCTGAAAGGAGATAGGAAAGAGGAAGTTGAGTAATAAATTCAAAAAGTATCTGGTTTATGTCATTTTCCTTCTTGGCTATGAATTAAATGCCCAGGAGAGGAATGATAGACACTCAATAGGGATCCATTGGGACTTACCGACCCAGATCGGGGGTAGGTACGATTTTAACTTCACCAACTGGTTATCCGGAAATATCCAAGTAGGGATCTTGTCTGAGCCTAATACTTCAATTATTCTCAATACTCTCGAAGCTTTTGGAACCGACCAATTGACCATGGACTTAATTGATAACGCCTTCCAATTTGGTTTTGTGATGAAAGAGGGGGTGAACATCCATTTCGGAAAAAACTATTCGGGTATTTACTTTCAGCAGATTTATTTGAATGGAGAAGATACTCCCTATGACATCGTCGAAGTCGTTTTAGACGAAGACCTGAGCCAATATCCGCTTTTAAATAGGCGCAGATCCGGAAATGAAACGTCTTTAATTCTGGACTCAAATCTTTTTCAGTTTGGGATTCTTTTCGGCAGAAGATTTCATCTAAAGGAAGAGAAATCATTCCTGTTTGCGGAAATTGGAGCGAGTCTTAATATCGGTTCAAATAGTCGACTGTCCTCTGAAGTACGGGATTTCACAAACCTGAATAGCGAAATAGATGACTATTTGGAAGGTATATACTCCGATTATGCCTTCATTCCAAGCTTGACGTTTGGATGGGCAAAAAGGTTTTAGCCGACTTTCGATTTAACGATTGGAATTACCTCTTTTCCAATAAGCTCAATCGCCGTCATTAGCTGCTCATGAGTCACCAGTGGATTATCCATTTGGAAAGTAAACCGGTCAATTCCACCCAGAGCTTCACTATGTCGCAGTATTTTTTCCGCTACATGCTCCGGATCGCCGACAACTATAGCGCCAAGTTCATCGGTTTGTGAATCAAATGCCTGCCTGGTCACAGGGGGCCAACCTCTTTCTTTACCGATGTCATTAAACATCTTCTCATATCCTGGGAAATAGGTATTCAATGTAGTTTGCTGATCTTCTCCAACCATACCCAGGGAGTGTAGACCAACTTTCATCTTCTCCTCCGGATGGCCCGCTCCGAGAAAAGCTTCACGATACATATCAATTAGAGGCCGAAAACGATGGGTCTGCCCACCAATAACTGCAACCATTAGAGGTACACCTTGCTTTCCGGCACTGACGAAGGAGGTTGGCGTACCTCCAACTCCTCGATAAATTGGAATTTCTTCCTGTGGCGGGCGAGGGTAAATTTCCTGATTTTGTAGTGGAGGTCTGAATCTTCCTGACCATGTAACACTCTTTTCGTCCCTTATTTTAAGGAGTAAATCCAGCTTCTCTTCGAAGAGCTCATCATAATCCTGAATGTTTAATCCGAATAGGGGAAAAGAGTCGGTGAATGAACCTCTGCCAACGACCATCTCAGCACGACCTTTAGAAATGAGATCCAAAGTCGCAAAATTCTGAAATACTCGTACAGGGTCAGCCGAGCTAAGGACCGTTACTGCACTGCTGAGTTTAATTCTTTTTGTTCTGGCTGCCGCGGCCGCCAGAATCACTGCATTGGCTGAGTCGAGGAATTCTTTTCTGTAATGTTCACCAATGGCGAAAGTGTCCAGGCCCATTTCGTCAGCAAATGAGATTCTTTCGAGGAGGCGTTCCATGTCACTTACCGGGTTGGTAAAAACTCCTGTTTCTTTATCAATACTTGCCGCGGCAAAACTGTCGATTCCAATTTCCATATCCTGTCAACATAGTTATTGTAAAATGAGTTGAGAGTTTGGCGATTATGGAAATAAAATGAAACCTGTAAGACATTTGATCGTTATACTTTGGTATTCTATGTATATAGATCAACAAAGTGTATAGATTTGTAATATGATATCTAAAAATTTGACTGCTGCATCCACCAAGCCAATCATTCTTGGCATACTTAAGCAGGGCAATAGCTATGGCTATTTGATCATAAAGAGAATTAAGGAGCTTTCAGGTGGAAAGATGAAATACTCAGATGGAATGCTTTATCCTGTGTTGCATCGACTTGAAAAGGAGGGAAACATCAAATCCTACTGGACGGTAGAGGACGGAAAGAAACCCAGAAAGTACTACGAGATTACAGAATTAGGTAAAGAAGCATTGCAAGTTGAAAAGGAGCAGTGGCAGCAAGTGAATGCCGTTCTCAGTGAAATCTGGGATGTTAAGCCAATAAAAAGCTAGTGTATGTTTGATCTTGAAAAATCTATTGCCGGTTGGCTAAGAAAATTTCGAAAGCATTCGTCATTTGAAGATGCCAGTATTTCTGAAATGGAGTCGCACCTCAGAGATCATATCGAGGATTTAACTTCTGATGGGCATACTGAACAGGAAGCTTTTGAACTAGCAACAAAGGAATTTGGAGAAATACCATCGGTTGCCGAAGAGGAACAATTCAACCGGTATAAGTCTCTTTTATTCCCCGAGTTAAGTCTATTCCTAAACAACCTTAGAATTGGTTTAAGAAACATTACGAAAAGACCTTTCTATACTTTTCTTAACACGTTTGGTTTAGCCGTAGGTGTCTCAGGTGTCATTTTAATAGGATTATATGTGCATGACGAACTGAGTTTTGATCGAATGTTCCCGGAATCCGATCGAATATTCAGGATCAACATTGACAACAGAACCAACGGGGAATACAGTGAGTACGCAACTGCTCCGGGCCCAATGGCCAATGTACTGGTCCAGGATTGTCCTGCAGTAGAACTGGTGTCTCGCTTTCGTAACATAGATAATGCATTGATTAAAAGAGCAGGAGCAGTTGAAAGTGTCAAAACCACTGAGATAGTGGCGGTGGACTCGGGATTTCTTGACATGTTCGGTGTGAGCCTTTTATACGGAGAGGAAAAATCTGCCCTGTCCGAGCCAAATACCTTGATACTCACCGAAACTGCAGCGAAGGTGTTTTTCGACAAAGAGATAGCCCTAGGTCAGTCAGTGATCATCAATGAAGTCGATCATTACATTGTTTCCGGAGTGATTGAAGATTTTCCAAAGAATTCCTTTCTCCGAAATCATCAGATCTTTCTGTCCCTGTCAAGTTTTAAGGATGCCCAAAGCAAGGCATGGAACACCTGGTATTTCCCAACATTTGTAAGGTTACAAAGTCCTGGTCACGTCGTTGAATTGCAAGCTTTTCTCAATACAGTAAAGGATAACTACTTGATTCCGTGGGCGATGACTTTTATTCCCGGATTGACCGTCGAAAGCTCAAGACAGGCGGAGGCTGAATCCGGAAATTTTATGAGGTTCAATACCACAGCATTAACGGATATACGGCTTTATTCCGGTGATCGAAGAGGAGAATTCAGCTCTAATGGAACGATTAGAAACGTATATATCATGGTGGCCATTGGGATTATGCTTTTGATTCTTGCGGCTGTGAATTTCACTAATCTGACAATAGCCTTTTCATTAAAGAGGGTTAGAGAAGTTGGGATAAGAAAAGCTTTAGGTTCTTCCCGACTGGGTCTTGTTCGACAGTTTTTGACAGAGTCAACGTTAATAGCTTTGTTTTCAATGCTATTGGGAGTTTTTCTGGCAATTCTCTTTATCCCATTCTTTAACCTGCTGTCTGATAAGGCTTTAGCTATTCCTTTCACCTCTCCAATTTTTTGGACTGTGACATTGGTTGCGGTTGTGCTATTAGGATTAATCTCCGGCTTCTTCCCGTCCCTTTACATGGCAAGGTTAGATTCCATCAAAGCATTGAAAGGACAACTGACCCATTCCCGTCGTAGCCCGATTCAAAATGGACTTGTGATATTCCAATTCTTCATCTCGGTATTTCTAATAGCATGTACGGGCGTGGTCTATCAACAAGTTAATTACATAGGCTCGAAGGAATTGGGTTTTGATAGAGAGAGAGTTCTGATTATTGAAGACGTTAACCTGGTGGGCAGTCAGTTACTGAGTCTAAAAGAGTCTATCAAGGGTTTGAGTGCTGTTAACAGTGTCTCGTTGAGCAGTTATCTGCCTACGCCATCAAAAAGGGGTGGGACTACCTATTTTGTCGAAGGTCAGATGGAAAGCGGTGCTTTTGATTCCAATGAAGCCATGATTATCGAGCAATGGGATGTTGATACGGACTATATCGAGGCCTTGGGTCTGACGTTAATTGCGGGTCGGGTACATGAAGCTGGACGTCCAGCCGATTCATTGGCACTGGTGATCAACAAGGTCACGGCAGATATGATGGGTTTTGGAGTAGAGGAGGTATTAGGTCAGAGGATCACTGATGATTTCCATCGCCCTGACAAGGAGAATATGGCGTACTATACCATAATTGGAGTGGTAGATGATTTTCATTTTGAATCAATGCAGAATAAGATCAATGGATTGACGCTTCGACTTGGTGGTACCCCGGATAAGATGATAATCCGATTAAATACCGGGGACGTTGTAAACTCAATTTCACAAATTGAAAATGCCTGGAGAAATGCAGATATCGATCAATCGATGAATTTCCATTTCCTGGACCAGGCTTTCGAAAATACCTATCGAAGTGAGATTCGATTGGGGAAGGTCTTCATGACTTTTACCAGTTTATCAGTATTAATCGCATGTCTTGGGTTATTTGGATTAGCGACGTTTGACGCCGAAAACCGCACAAAGGAAATTGGTATTCGAAAAGTCTTAGGTGCTACAGTTCCACAAGTGATGAAGCATTTATCCTTGAATTTCTTGAAACTTATTCTGGTATCGATAATAATTTCTCTTCCACTTAGTTGGCTGGTCATGGAAAGGTGGCTTCAGGATTTTAGTTACCGAACGGAATTATCTATTACGCTATTTATTGGGGCTGGTTTATTGGCTATCGTAATCGCTCTCTTGACTGTGGGATATCAGAGTATTCGTTCAGCAATTATGAATCCGGTAAAAAGCTTAAGAGCGGAGTGATGGACGCAACCTGATGCTTACAAATCGCATCTAACTTCAAATTAATGAATATGTCATCTAATAGAAAAATAGGTCGACTGGCAGGTGTCTGTCTGCTGGTGATGGTTGGGAGTGGAATTCCGGGTGTTTTGTTTCGTAATATTGGTAGTGCCTACCTTAAAAATCCTGAATTGCTTCAATCCTTAGTTGAAAATTCTATGGAAATAAGGCTTTCTATTTTCTTGAGTTTTGTTGCTGGAATCTCAGGTGTTTTATTCTCAATCGTTATTCATCAGTTCATTAAGCCCTATTCCTCCTTTGCGGCAAAGGTTATTCTAACTCTTTCAATTGTTCATATTTCTGTAAGCTTCGTTGGGGATATATTTCATTATACCCTATTAGAATCTGTTCACTTCACGGAAAAAAGTGATGGAATTGATATTCTTCCGATTGCTTCTTTGTCGATCTACGGCTATTTCGGCGCTCACTTTATTAGCTTGATCATTTATAGTGGGACATTTGTATTTATGCATTCCCAATTCCTAAGATTCAGGCTGTTACCCATTTGGTTCGCATCCTGGGGGATGATTGCCGCTGGCCTCGTCTTCATTGCCACCTGGTTACAGGTATTTGATCAGTCAGTGAGTTTTCACTTTTATAACCAGAATGGCTTGTTCATGATCGCCTTTACTATCTATATGTTGATCATGGGATTTAAGGAAAAGGAATAACCTTTATCTTGCAGCTTTTGACTTTTCAAGAGTAAAAATGAGATTAAAGGAGAAGGTAGCACTGATTACTGGTGGAGCCAATGGTATTGGAAAAGCTACGGCTACGAAATTCGCTGAAGAAGGAGCGAAGATTATTGTCTGGGATCTTGCAGAAAATGCTGAGATTGATGGTCTTGGTGAAGATGATTTATACCGCAAACTGGATGTCACGGCGGAAGAGCAAGTGCAAGAGGGTATTGCAGAAATCATCGGTCGGTTTGGGAGAATAGATATCCTTATTAATAACGCCGGAATAACAAGGGACCGTACGTTAATGAAAATGTCAAAAGAGGAATGGGATCAGGTCATTTCCGTAAATCTCACAGGAGTTTTTAATTGCACACAAGCCGTTGCTCCAATTATGAAAGAACAGGGCTCAGGTAGCATTGTGTCCGCCTCCTCCAATGTGGCCATTCGTGGAAATTACGGACAGACTAATTACGTGGCTACAAAATCGGCAATCATAGGGATGACAAAAGTTTGGGCCATGGAATTGGGCAGATATGGGATTAACGTAAACTGCATCGCCCCGGGATTTATCAAAACTGCAATGACGGATGCCATGCCCGAAGAAGTCAAGAAAAGCAGTTTGGCTCATATTCCGCTGGGTTTCTGGGGAGATCCGATCGACATTGCAAATGGCTATCTCTACCTTGCTTCCGATGAAGCCCGCTTCGTAAATGGGATTTGTCTAACCATAGATGGCGGAGCCGCCCGATAATGTTCGAGAGCAGCAACTATCCCAAACCTTTAAGTGAGGAACAATTTGAAGAGTGGCTTGAATCCGGAAGAGAACAGAAAATAGGATACAATTTCCTGTTGATACTTTGGGATGAGTTCGAGTCCGAGTATCGACCTGTTTATTCAGAGGAGCGAGCAGAAATTGGTAACTATGAACCTTTGGGTACAGGGGGAGGCCGTGAGTTTTTAGTGGCAGCGTATGATCTTTACTCTGAGTCAAGGCTAACCTGAATGCCTGCTTCACAAAATTCTATTTCAAACCGTAAATCGAGGGAATTACTCTACTGAAAATCAAGGTTAAAGCGTGATTTTGTGCTAATTTCATGGTGGTAAATCAATCCAACCATGAACATCAAAAAACAAGCAATTCGTGTCCTTTTAATCGGCATCTCGATTAGTCTTTTCCAATGCCAACCAGCAGAAAATACGGCTGGCGATGAAGACTCCGGGGTAGATATTGAAGCACTCATCGGGCAGATTACTCTTGAGGAAAAAGTGAATATGATTCACGCCAGTTCCTCTTTCACTTCAGGTGGAGTGGAAAGACTGGGTATCCCGGAATTAATAACCTCAGATGGGCCACACGGTGTACGTCATGAACATGGCAGGGACTGGGCAAAAGACGAAGGAGTATACGACAGTAGTACCTACCTGCCAGTTGGGACAGCATTGGCTGCTACCTGGAATCCAGATCTTGGATACAAGTTTGGGACTGTCCTTGGTCGGGAGGCAAACTACCGGGGAAAAGACATTATTCTTGGTCCGGGTCTAAACATTATTCGCGATCCAAGAAACGGAAGAAATTTTGAGTATATGACAGAAGACCCTTATTTGAATTCCAGATTTGTAGTGGGCTACATCAAAGGAGTTCAGGAGCAAGATGTCGCGGCTTGTGCCAAACATTACATAGCTAACAGCCTTGAGTTTGAAAGAGAGAAAGTAGATGTATTGATGAGCGATCGTGCTTTTCACGAGATCTATCTACCAGGATTCAAGGCGGCCGTTCAGGAAGGAGAAGTATTGGCCATCATGGCTGCTTACAACAAATTCAGGGGAGATTATTGTGCTCATAGTGAATATCTTTTGGATGATGTTTTACGCGATCAGCTGGGGTTTACAGGGTTGGTTATGAGTGACTGGAATGCAGTGAAGTCAACAATGGGAGCTCTTCCCGTGGGAATGGATATTGAATTTGGTACCGACCTGACCATGCCCGAAGCTGAAAGAGATTATGGAAAATTTCATATGGGCGACACTGTTGTCTCATTGGTACAATCAGGTGTAGTGGAAGAGTCGGTAGTTGATGCCAAGGTGAGAAATATACTGGGCGTGATGAATAGTATCAATAAATTTGGGGGACGGAAGTCTGGAGCTTACAATACGCCAGAACATCAGGCAGTTGCCAAAGAAATCGCCGGCGAGTCGATCGTCTTATTGCAAAATGATGGTGTTCTACCAATTAATAAATCCGATGTAAAGAAAGTAGCGGTAATTGGAGCAAATGCAACCTGGAAGCACGCCGGAGCCGGAGGGAGTTCCCAGATAAAGGCCTACTACGAAGTGACTCCCATGGAGGGCTTAGAGGCGCTTTTAGGGGAGCAGGTTCAACTCTCGTATTCTGCAGGTTACACGATAAGTCGAGAGGGGGGCACTACTCCCGAGTCGATTCAGGATGCAGTAGATAAAGCTCGAGAGGCGGATGTAGTTATCTACATCGGTGGACTTGTTCACGGTTACAGTGACGACTGGAACGACAATGCCTTTGATGCGGAAGTAATTGATAAGCCCGATATGAAACTTCCTTTTGGACAGGACGAGTTAATACAGGCGATTACTGCAGTAAATGACAAGGTGGTTGTGGCTTTAATCAGCGGTGGACCTGTGGACATGAGACCATGGAGAAGTGAAGTTGAAGGGATTGTCCAGGCCTGGTATAATGGAATGGATGGCGGACATGCGTTGGCCAGTGTACTTTTTGGAGAAATCAATCCTAGTGGCAAGTTACCCATGACATTTCCAGAGAAACTGGACGATAGTCCAGCACACGCGCTGGCACGATATCCTGGTGAAGATCTTGTAATTGATCACAAGGAAGATATTTACGTAGGATATCGATATTTTGACACCTATGAGGTAAAACCTGCTTTTGCCTTTGGTCATGGATTATCTTATACCTCATTTGCGTATTCAAATCTGAACGTGGAATCAAATGAATCAACCGTTTCTGTTTCCGTTAATATTGAAAACATAGGGACACGATCAGGTAAAGAAGTGGTTCAGTTATACGTTCAGGATTCAGAATCCAGGTTAGACAGACCAACCAAGGAACTTAAGGCCTTCGGCAAAATAGAATTAACCGCTGGAGAATCTAAAACTGTGGATTTTACACTTGACGAATCAGCATTCAGTTACTATGATGACGAACAAGGAAATTGGGTAATGGAACCCGGAACGTTTGTACTACACGTTGGAAGTTCTTCGTCTGATATTCGACTGACAAGTGAAATAGAGAAATAACCTATTCATTTCTCAGGAATTCTACTGGATTTAGTCTGTTTAGTCGATTAAGCTGGAATAACATAATGGCCAGGAAGATGGAGAAGCAACCTACAGCTCCGAGACCAAATAAAATCATGTTCAGCTCAATCCTGTTCGCATAGCTTTCTAGCCAACGATTGATCATTAGGTAGGCCGGGTACAAGCCGACAAGCAAACCTGCAACAATCCAAGGAGTATAGCTACGGAGAAAAATCTGGTACAGGTGTCCTGAATTCGCGCCATTGATTTTATGTATGCTTAGCGCTTTGAGTCGACTTTCAATGTGCGTTCCAAGCACTCCAAGGAGTCCGAGAGCGGATAGAACTATGGCAATTAATGAGCCGACAAAGCTGGCCCTGCTGACTTTTTCTTCAGTCTGCATCATGCTCATATTGTAATCCGTCATCCATTGATAGTCGAAGGAAAATGGAGCATATATCTCGTTAAATGTATTTGCTATGTCGCTGACTATTTCGGCATTTTTCGTCTCCGTTTTGATGAATAGATATTGATAAGGGTAGGCCGGAGCCAGATACATCACTAAGGGCTGGTTGGCGTATTTGGGAGAAAGGAAGTGGTAATCAGCTACTGCTCCAACGATGGTTGGATTTGTAAAGTCGCCGTAAGAGAAAGGTAAAGTTTGCCCGATTGGGTCCTCAATATCTAAGCGTGATGCCAGGTTTTGATTAATAAGTATGGCCCCGGTTTTATCAGAGGTTATGGAAGGATCAAGATTTCGACCTTCCTCAATTTGAAGGTCAATTAACTCAACGAAGTCTGGATCCATGTGTAAGTGTCTGACAGAAACCTGATCATATTCTTCTTTGAGCCGGGTTCCGTTATAACCGGAATTGAATGACACCTGATTAACTCCTGGAATTTTCAAAAGTTCTTCTTTTAATATTTCATGCTTGTCTGGTAACCTGATGCTTGCAAAAAGCAGGTTATTGTCATCGTAGCCAAGATCATAATTCAAGAGGAAGTTGAGTTGTTGATTTGCTGAAAGCGTAACTACGAGCATAAAAATTGATAGAGCTGCCTGAAACGATAGGAAAAATCGAGAGGTTTTGCTGTTAGCGGAAGACTTATGCCCTTGCATAGCGTTCAATACTTTTTGCTTCGACAAATAAATAGCAGGATATACTCCTGATATGGCGATAGATAGAACCATTAGTATAATCAAACCACCCAGGTATTGTATATTCAGTAACGAGGACAACGGATATTGTTGACCGATATAGGAAGAGAACACAGGCAACAGAAGGATCTGTGCGATGAATGCAAGAACTACAGCAATGACTATATTCAGGGATACCTCCACCATGAATTGCCAAAAAACCAGTTGACGATTAGCACCCACTGTTTTTCTAATACCCACCTCTTTTATTCGTTTCAAATAGTTTCCTTGAGAAAAAATAGAAAAATTGATAGTACTTATCAGTAGACAGAGCAATCCTGTAAAAAGAAGAATGTTCAAAATGTCTCTCTCTATAGTTCCAATGAGTCCATTTCCGGAAGTAAAAGACGTATCTGTATGGATTTCAGTAAATGGCTGCAGGAATATTCCAGCTTTAAGATCTGTTTCCTCTTGCCCGATTATCTCGCTAAGTTGATTTTCAACCTCCCTTACTTTCGCATCCGTATGCAGCATGACCAATACATTCATATTGATATCAAACCAGGTCTTTAAACGTCTTTCATGAACGATGTTGGGATAGAAAGATGTAGGGATCAATACTTTGGGATTGAAAGAACTATTGATTGGGACGTCCTGAAAGACCCCCTCAATGTTGAAGACATACAACTCCTGGTTGAAGAGTAATTCAATGGTTTCCCTATTCTCCAGTGAACGGTAAAAGGATTCAGATACGAATAATCCGGAAGGATCTTCAAAGTAATTCGGGTTGCCAAACCGGAATTCAAAATCAAGTATTTTGAAAAGATCTTTGTTAGCAAAATGAACAACTAACTCCCTATTTTCAGACCCCACTTTGTGAAGCGGATAACCCGCCTTGATTTGAGTGGATGCTTCGATCGCAGGTACCCTTGACTTAAATTCCTCACCCATAATGAATGAGGCCCCACCGTCTTTTTCTATTTCACCCTTGAAATCAATTTCATAGCCAATACGATAAACTCGATCCGAGTTCTTATGGTAGCTATCGTAAGTAAACTGGTCGGAGACAAAGAACCAGGCATATCCTGCCATTATCAAACCAATCGATAGACCGAGGATATTAATTAATGAGTAGGAACGGGTTTTCCATATAAACCTGATTCCTAATTTCAAATGGGTCAGTAAATGCATTGGTCGGTCAGTATTGAGTTTTATTATTCTTTTATTCGCCAATCGAAGACTGTACAAGAGCTCATATAGAAGAAAGAGATAGGCAAAGAATTTACCTTTTTTGATAGACCGTTTCTGGAAGGCTTCCTCAAGGTCGCCGGAGACTTCTTCTTTTAGTTCTTCACTGAGGAATAATCCAAGAAAATGCTCTGAGATGCGTAAAAGGGACATAACAATAGTGTTAGAAACTAGGTTTGATCGCTTTCTTCCAAAGACTTGCTTTTCTTTCCTGTAGATCTTTGACAATGTCAAATCCCGCACCCGTAGCCCAATAGATTCTTTTTCTCTTTCCACCTCTTTCAGCCGATGGTTCGCCAAAGCGAGAAGATATCCATCCTTTTTTCTCCATTCTCTTTAGTACAACGTGAATGGCAGGAATGGAAATGTGCTTTCCCATAGCATCTTCATATTGGTCGGCAATGGCAACGGCGTGCAGTTTATCATTATTCAAAACTATAAGGAGTATGATTTCCTCCAAACCACCGATTGTATCCATTAAATTAATACTTGTTTAAAATATAGTCACGAATATAATTAATAAATGTTTAAAAAATAAATATTGAGATGCAACCAGTTGGTATACTTCGTTCTGATTTAATAAGAAAATCCACTTCTTTCTTTAAGGAACAACTTCCTTAATATATATTGGTTGGAGATAATCTTATCTATGAGCAAGCGGGGTTCGATCTACTTTTTCTTCATTCTACTTCTCTACACGGTGGTTAGCCAGCCACGAAATCTTCGCTTTCGCAGTTACTCAACTGTCGAGCTTTCGGCAAAGACGGTTTATTCCATTGTTGAAGATGAACTTGGTTTTCTCTGGCTAGGTACCGATAACGGCTTGAAACGTTTTGACAGTTATCAGTTTAAGGATTATACGATAGGGACCGAACTTGAACAAAGTTCAGTTTACGACCTGTATAAAGACCATATTGGTAATTTATGGATTGCATCGGATGCAGGATTGTACTATTTCGATAGATCAACTGAAGTTTTTACCAACATCTGGGAGGTGTTGCAGATCAATGCGGTGGGGACCAATGCGATTCAGATGGATAAGGATCAGATTTGGGTTGGTACAGATCAGGGTTTATACGAAATAAACCTTCCGGACAGCACTGTTCAACTTTATACCACGGAAACTGAAAAAGGACTATCAGGCAATCAAATATTTGATTTGTTGAAAGGTCCGAATGGGAGACTTTGGATTTCGACATTATCTGGTGGATTATCAGAATTCGATTCGGAGAAGAAGACTTTTCGTTCTTTCAGTTACAGCTCAACGGATGCATCATCGATATCCTCAAACTCCTTAAGAAAACTCGCCTGGTCCCAGGACAATAAACTATTGGTGGGTACTGCAGAGGATGGACTTAATATTCTTGATTTGGATGACATTCAATTCAAGACCCTGGTGGTGGATCCATCAAATTCAATCCAATCCTCATCGGCGTACGCTGCAATCCCTTACGATGACAATAGGGTATGGGTAGGCACATGGGCCAATGGCTTGAACCTTGTTGATTTGGAGACGGGGCAGGTAGATAAATTCACTTACGATCCCTCAAACAAGTTTTCGATTCCAGGTAATTTTATCATTTCCACCTTTCGTTCTCATTCCGGAGACATTTGGTTTGGTACTCATGAAGCCGGATTATTCAGACTAAACCCAAACGAGCAACAGATTGTAAGGTTTGAACGCTTTTCTAATTCCAATTCCTTACCAACCAGTACCATTCGTTCAATTCTCGAGGATTCTGAGGGTTTTATCTGGTTAGGAGCCGGTCAAGGTGGACTGCATCGATACGATCCGGATACGGATTCATTTCGTAGTTGGATTAAACAGGATGGGAGTAGAGATGCGATGGCCCGAGGCACGATTTGGTCAATGTCCGAATCTTCGGATAATCGATCCATTTGGTTTGGCACCTCCAGGGGAGTAGGGAAGGTTGATAAATTAAGTGGCGACCTGACTTTCATTGAACCTGATCCGTCCGATCCCAATTCAATTGCCGGTAATAACGTGTTAAAAGTACTTGATGACGGTAAAGGATATTTATGGGTAGGTTCCTGGTACGGAGGATTAAATCGAATTGAAATTTCATCGGGAAATGTCGAATACTGGGGGCACGATGAACAAGATCCTTCATCACTTGGGTCCAATAATGTGAACGAGATTTTCATTGACAGCGATGACCGTGTTTGGATTGGTACTGGAGAATCATTTTCACAATTCATCTCTACTGAATCCGGATTTATTAATTACCCCTATTCCACGTTGATGATTCGGGAGGGGCCGGAAAAGAGTATTTGGCTTTGTACAAATAGCGGACTTATGGAGTTTGATCCTGTGGATGCTAGTTTCACCCCTTTTGGAGAGGAAAATGGGTTGACTACTTCTTCTGTCAGCTCGATTTTGTTTGACAAAAAGAATCGTATGTGGCTGTCATCTGATGAAGGAATAGATCGGTATGATTATGAATCCGGTGAAGTAGTGCATTACGGTTTGGCAGAAGGTTTGGCCGGTTTACGATCGATTTCACGTTCGGCATATATTGGTAACTCAGGGAAGATCTATTTCGGAGGGGTTGATGGAGTGTCTGTAATTGACTCAGAGCAGGAGCAGGTGGTTGATCCTCCGAAAATTGAATTAACCGAACTCCTGCTATCAAACCAGGTAGAGGACGTAAGATCTTCTGAAATACTCTCCGTCAACATCGAGAGCTCAGATGAGATTGTACTGGACTACACGAATTACATTTTCGCTATTGAGTTTGCAGCGATAGACTTCCAATCAAATAAGAATTTGGATTATTCCTACCAATTGGAAGGTTTTGATACAGATTGGATTTACACAGATGCACTCAATCGAAGAGCAGTTTACACAAATGTGCCTCCCGGGTCATACGTATTCAAAGTCAAAGCAAACCATCCATATCTAGACTGGGACTCGGTAGTAAGGTCGGTACCGGTAACAATTGTACCGCCTTGGTGGAAAACAGGTTTGGCCAGAATTTCTTTCGTAGTCCTTGGTATTTCTCTTGTGTTGGTTTTCATTCAGGTTCGACTTTTTGCGATAAGAAAGCAAAAGAAAGAGTTGGAGTACCAGGTACAGGCTCGTACCGAAGAAGTTGTGCTTCAAAAAGAAGAAATTGAAAAACAGGCCACTCAGCTAGCGGAATTAAATGGTCAGAAGAACAAACTCATTGGCATTATTTCGCATGACCTTCGAAATCCCTTAAATACATTGAAGGGTATTACCCATATTCTTGACCCTGAAATACTCAGCAAGGAAGACCTACAGTCCTTTAAAACGAACCTCGAGGAAAGAATAGAAGGAGTAAGTGCTTCTATGTTGGATCTTTTGAATTGGGCACAGACACAAATGCAAGGTGAGACCACCAATCCCGAAGAAGTGAATCTCTATGATCTAGGCAACGAGTTATTCAGATTGTATTTAGAAACTGCGGAAGAAAAAAGTGTCGTCATCGAAAATGAATTTGGACACGAGGATTGGGCGATTGCCGATAGGAATCAGCTGCTGATCATTTTAAGAAATCTTTTGGGTAATGCATTGAAGTTCACTTCCGCAGGCGGAACTATACGCATGTCAAGTCGAGCGGAGTCCAAAGAAAATATAATTCTGGAAGTATCAGACAATGGTGTAGGTATGGATGATGATACTCTTGATCGGATTTTTGATGTTTCTGAAAGCATTACGACGAAAGGAACGGACGGCGAAACAGGTGTTGGCTTAGGTTTGCAATTGGTTAAAGAATACGTTGAGAAAAATAAAGGTGAAATATCCGTACATAGCGCTCATGGAGAAGGTACGACCTTTACAATCAGCTTGCCAAGAAGTTTAAAACAACAGGAATTCAGGATTTGAATGACCGGCTTTCTATCATATATCCTCTTTATTCACATTCCTGATCGTAAATCCAAATGTGTTTTGGGAGGTCTTTCCATCTTAGTTTGTCTTTCATTAACGCTTCACAGTTACTGAATAGTCTTTCAGGTGCTTTTTTTGGATAGCCCCAATTATCAAACTGAAAAGGTCTCTCACCATTAATGGAGAAAAAGTGGACATTATCATTTCCTCCATCTACGGCTAGTCCATTTACGGTGGTACTGCCAGCGGATTCTGCATCTGGGTGGGCATAGACCTTGATTTTACTGTCGAAACCTGGGTTTAACAGTTGTGTAAGTATGTACTGTTCTTGTCTTCCGGGAAGTCTTATAGTCTCATAAAATACCCTTCCGTCCTCTGGTAATACTGAGATGAAATCCTTGTTATTAATGGTCTTTAATGCAGGTAGAATGGTTGTTTCTTCAAAACGAGTAAAATCATCAGGTAAGACTGAGAGCATCTTGATACCCTCAATGTCAAACTTGATTTTTTCTCCCCCCGTTTTTAATGTAAGTCTTGAAATAGTTCCTCCAACGGAACTGACAGTTGATATTCGACCATACACGGTATCATCGGCCTGGGTCACCACATAAGAATCCAGGTTAAGTATTTGATCCTGAGATAGTTTCTGAACGAAAATCTGTGCATTTAAATGATAATTGACTGAGATGAAGAATACATTCAGTAACAGGAAAAAGCGTTTTTTCAATGGCATTTTTGTGGTGTCTTTCTACTTTCTATAGGGTAATACGATAATAACAAAGGTAGACGTGTAAGGTTTCCCCTCAGTAAAGAATAGATGAAATACACATAAAATAAATGATGGATTTGGAGGTTGTTCCACCGATATATAAATTAAATGGATCAAGTAAAAGATTGAGAAGGAATGAAGCTGTTGGATTATTTGATCAGTCATCCCCTTTATGTTGTATTCATTATACTAAACACGTGGTTAGTGATTAAGGTTATTCATGATGCATTGTCAGGTGATGAAGATGAGGATGACGATGATGATGATGGAATTGATCCTAAAGATCCTGATTTGGATCTTCCGCCGGGTGTAGGACTTCCTGAGAATGAAAAAACTCTTGCCAACTATTGAAAATTATTAATCTCGTCAGATCCAGCCTGTGAATAGAATTCCAAATTGCAAGGCAGCACTACCTCATTTATCGGTCGAGCAGATGAAGGAGGTTGATCGACTTATGATTGAGGCATATAAAATCAATCTGTTACAAATGATGGAGAATGCTGGCCGATGCCTGGCCATCCTTGCCCAGAATTTCTTTTTGGATAGTAAGAGTAAAGGTCAAAAAGTTGCAGTTTTGGCCGGATCAGGTGGAAATGGTGGAGGAGCTATGGTTGCCGCTCGTAGACTTGCTTCCTGGGGTGCAGATGTAGCAGTTTTTGTTTCTCGAAAAGAAGAGAATACGCAAACTACCCAGACTCAGTATAGCATTTTGGAAAAAATGAAAGTTGACTTAAAGACTTGGCAGGAGCTTCCACTAGATGCCGAGTTTAAGCTGATTATCGATGGAATAATTGGCTATAGTTTGAAAGGCGATCCACTTGGAGCACCAGAGAAAATGATTCAATGGACCAACAGCCAGCACTCAAAGGTGCTTTCACTTGATGTACCCTCTGGGATTGAATTATCGACCGGCACAATAGGAAATCCTTCGATTGCAGCAGATGCTACAATGACCTTGGCATTACCTAAGAAAGGACTCTATGGAAGCGGGGTGATTGATTATCGTGGAGATCTTTTCCTGGCGGATATAAGTGTTCCTCCAGCTTTATACTCCAGTCCAACATTGGCTTTAGATTTTGAAAATCCATTTATGGAAAGTGATATTGTTAAGCTAAATTAAGACCATAAATGATATAATCTTGGATCATCATAGAAAGGAAAAGTTAGTCAACGTATTAAAGGAGGCAGGAAACGCTCATCATGATTATGAATCACAATTTCTAAAAGGTGAAAGAGACGAATATTGGGCAGGTTGGTATGCCGCTTTCATTATCGGCCGCTTAGGAAACATTATGAGTCCGACGGATCTTACCAATATCTTGCTTAGTGTGACCAGTGAAGAGGCCTGGTTTGATCAAGCCGCTGATGCTATTTTGACCAAAACGAATAACAACTAGACTTGATTTCAAGAATTGTCCTAAAGAGTTTTTGAAGCAAGGTTCTCTCATAGTGACGTTCATCCTCATCAAGCTAATGCCTGGGTCCTTTCCAGGTACCACCGTATCGATAGTCTGGCATCCTTTGACAATCAGGTAAACACCCTTCACAAATGAAAATCCAGATTTTCCCTTTGCGAATTTGAATCCGAAACATTACATCGGATTCGCTTTGACATCTATCACACGTTTTAGTCTTCAATTATTGACACTATTATCCTGGTTCAAGCGAATATACTGTCTGGTTATCACCTGGATGAGTACCCCAAAAAGCACGGCAACGATGATCAGTACGTTGTTTAGTATCCCATCTACACTGAAAGAAACCCTAATCAATATCGTTGAAATGATAAAGCCGGAGTTGCGAATGAACACATGGAATTTACTGGTGTGAAAGAAGGAGAATAGTAGCAAAAGAACATCTGTGAGAATTAACAAGGTAAAAAACTCATCAAAGAATATGTTATTTACGTCTGTAAAGACCATGTCGTAGTCACTTGCCGAAGATAAATTTTGCCACCAGTTCCAGGTCCAATTGGTGAAGGTGTACAATGCCATTATAAGAATTACCGGCACCAACAACGCTGCCATGATCTGTTTTCTTTTTATAAATAACTTAACCTTGCCTGGGAGTTTGTCGATTGCTGGCGGAGGTCCTTCCTTCTTATTTAGTTTGTGGAAGAAATAGATCAGCAGAAATAGAATAATAGTAGAAATAATGTCATAGGTAAACTGAAGATCATACTTGTCTTCAAACCAGTTGATGGTTAAATCGAGATTAGCAAGGTCTTTGAATATTCGTCGGATGACAATAAGTGTGATGATCTCGTATTGTTTTGCAATGTAGTCAGTGGTGGATTTTGGAATATGATACACCAACAGGTAGACTTCGATCAGCAGAATAAAGGAGAATGGAGTATAAATAGCTGAAATTGGATTCGTCAGCAATTGATTTGACCCTGGAAAATCAAAACCCGTTAGGTTGACAATAACTATTAGCAGAAGGTGAATAATAAAGCTGATTATCGAAGTCCAGATGATGAACTTCTCCGCCTTATCCTTAGTCTGGCTGGAGAGCAGCGTACCTCGATAGTTGTTAAGCGTTTTCAGCATAGTGTCAGTCAACACAAAAAATCTCCAGTAAGTTTAGTTTAGTACAGGACTGTTCTGAATGACTTTCTTCGTTCCTTGATGTAGGGCATGTAATTAAAGGGACTACGAGTGATCATATCCCAGAAAATAAGAACACGCGATGAGTTTTCAATCATTTCAAGATTTCTGAAGTAGTTAGCGGATTTACCATACTGGCGATAATCGGGTAAAAAAACCTGTACTGGGATATTCATTTCCAGAGCAAATTCCTGGGTTAGTAGATCTGCACCAAACTTTCCACCAACCACAAATACATCAACGATCTCCTTTTGAAGCTCATTTTCCAGAAGTTGGTAGTCATTAAAATCTCTTGTAGAGAGAACAGAGAGTTTATTCATTTTACTGTTCTATTGATTCAGCTCCGAATTCAGTTAGCTCACCATCTTCAATATGCAGTCTGATGTCAATGGGATTACAACAGACCTCGCAATCTTCTATATATTGTTGTTGGCTTACTGATGGGTCAAGCAACATGGAGATATCTTCACCACAATAGGGACAACCAAAAAAGTATTCAATCATTTCATCACTCTGTTTCGAACCTGAACAAATTCCACATCAAATTGATTTACTGAATGAGTACTTATATATGAAGAACACTAGACCATCAGTTACCGATATTAGGAACGAATTGAAGTTCCAAACCGCCAGAAGTGGAGGACCTGGAGGTCAGCATGTGAATAAGGTGGAAACCAAAGTTATTCTTAAGTGGAATGTTGATGAGTCACTTCAACTCACTGACATACAGAAAAAAATAATTCGAGCAGCTCTCGGGAACCGAATCAATAGTGTTGGTGAAGTTGTTTTATCCTCTGATTCAAAAAGAACCCAATTAGGCAACAAGGAGATATGCTTTAAGAAACTGGATCGACTACTGGCAAAAGCCTTCGTAAGGAAGAAAAAAAGGCTAGCAACTAAGCCTAGTAAAGCTGCTCAACGAAAGCGGTTGGATAAAAAAAAGAAGAATAGTGAAAAGAAAGAATTGAGGAGGAGGATATTGTAGATGATCAAGACGGAAAACTTTGAAAGAGTAGAAGTCAATTCCACCGGGGCCTTACGCAGTTGGTTGGAGATTCATCATCAGCAAACAGAGAGCATTTGGCTGGTGACATTTAAGAAGGAAGTAAAGGACAAGTATATAACTACCTCAGAGGTACTTGATGAACTGATCGCTTTTGGATGGATTGATGGTATTCGTCGAAAGCTGGATGATAAACGTACTATGCAATTGATCTCACCGAGAAAGACACAGCATTGGGCCAAGACGTACAAAGACAGAGCGGCCCGGTTAACGGAAGAGGGGAGAATGCATCCAGCGGGTTTAGAATCAATTGAGTCTTCGAAGAAAAACGGACTATGGGACTTCATGGATGACGTAGATCAACTGATTGTTCCTGCAGATCTTGAAACGGCGTTGGAGAAGAAGCCAGAAGCAAAGGAGTTTTTCAATTCCATCAATGATTCTAGTAAGCGCTTTGTGTTGCGATGGATCAAATTGGCAAAGAAGGAAGAGACCCGAAATCAGAGAATTCAAAAGATTGTGGCGTTATCCGTGCAAGGCAAGAAGCTGCCGGGTAGCTGATTAAGGTACCAACCATTCGCCTTTCCAATTATCGTCTTTCCTAAATTGGGCTCTGAGATGTTCTGAACCTCCAAGTTGCAACACTTCCCATTTATTTGATTCCACCGAGATAATACAGAAGTTGTCATTAAATGAACTATCGTCCCAATCATAAGCTTCAGAAGGTTCTGGGATTGAGTCACCGGGAGCTTTCCTGGACGTGTAGGATTTACGACCCTCACCCTGAACGAAGCCAACGTGAGCTTTTACCAATTCATCCTTGTGGTGAAGAGCTGCTACACCGGAAATAATTAGTTGGGCTTTCTTTTGAGGATGAAAGAAGAGTAGCTGTACCTCCGGGTTTTTACGGATATGATCTACTTTCTGAGATCGGAGATCGGTATAAAGGAGAAACCTGGAATCTTCTTCCACCTTTCTTAGTACGACGTACCGGGAAGATACCATTTTGCCATAGGTGGAGAGCACTACCCATCGGAAAGGATGTCTTCGATCCACAGTGGCTCGTTGAACTTCCTTCTTTAATGAATTAAGCACGTGTTGTAAGTTTTGATTTCTCTCAATTAGCATCAGACTTGATAGGTAGAATATATACGATGGAAACAAAAACAGTCAATCAATAGTTTGCAAGCTACTGATTGATCAATTATGGAATATGCTACGTTTGACAGAAGTCAACACCCACTTATAACCGTGACCTTCACGGGAGAAAAAGCAACCGACTCAAACTTCGCGACTTATTTGGAGGAGACTACAAACAATTATGATTCAAAGGAGCAGATTGGCATCGTATTCGACGCGACGAAAGCCAAATTTCCGGCGGTAAAATATCAGAAAATCCAAGCAGCATGGTTAAAGGAGAATGATGGACTAATGCGTTCATTCTGTGCTGGCATTGCTTACACGATTCCAAACTCGCTTATTTGAACAGCGCTTCAGCTAATTTTCAAACTTCAACCGCAGCCCGTTCCATTCAAAGTGTTCTCCACTAATGAAGAATCAATTGACTGGTTGAATAAACAGCTATCGGCTTAACTTTTGTAGTAGATGTTGTAGATTTTTTGAGGTTTCACACCGATCAAAAAGAGAAAGCGACAAATCAGAATTATCAAAGTGTGTTTTAAAATTCCTTTATCAAAGAATGCGGAGGAACTGGTGATTACTTTCTCTTTCATTAGCCTGGTTTTACCCCTGGATTTCATAAAATGAGATAACCTGACGTCTTCCATTATTGGGACATCTATGATTGCAGGATCCTCCTTCAGTACAGCCCTCCTTACAAAGAGTGCTCGATCGCCCCATAGTTCTCCAGTCAAGTCAAACAATCGATCGGAACACCATGTTAAAAGATCAAGAAACCAGTGACCTCTATCAAATGTTAGTGAAAACCCACCGCCACTGACTTTTGGATCCCTTAGTGTATCCAAAATTACCTTTTGCCAATTCAAAGGAAGCTGTGTGTCGTCATGAAGGAAAAGCAAAATCTCACCCTTTGCAATTTTTGCTGCTTCATAGCATGAGTAGCCTCTACCGATCCGATTCGAGGTTATGAATCTAACAGAGGCCTGAATCGTTTCGTGAGTCGAAAAATCAACTCCTGGTGACACAATTAATATCTCTGTTTGGGTTTGAAGGTCAAGTGGAATCTTTGAAACGAAATCTGAAATACCCGTAGGGTTGATTGTTGGAATAACTATGGTATATATCATTTTCTGTTTACTCATCCACAAGTCAGTTATGAAGGTCTAGCTCTCATAAAAACAAGTACCAAAATCATGCTTCATCCTATTCATAATCATAGTTTGAGATTACAAAATGACTTAATATAATTCACCCTGTTTTATTCCTAACTACTATGAAAAAATACTCGCAAAAAAGTAGAATAGGTATAGTACTCGTTCTGCTTTTAACATCCCTTTTATTTCTAATTAGCTGTATTGTTGATGACGAGGAATCAGCACAACCACTTCCGGTTGCGGAGTACAATTATTCAGCTTCCAATAATCAAAATGCACCTACAACCGTATCCTTTTTCAATACAATTGAAATTGATGTGACCTATCAATGGGATTTTGGAAATGGTGAAACCTTCGAAGGAAGGGACCCAGTCATTACATATTGGGAAGAGGGTACATACACGGTAACACTTACCGCAACGGGTACTGCCGGTACCGAACAGCAATCCCTTGACATTGTGGTCGGTCCATTTAGTATTGCCGATGAACATCTTATTGGGACTTGGAGCATTATTGAGGAAGAAGTCACCACGGGGGGAGAAACCAGGATCTACAATAGACCTATGGGCTGGTCAACCTTGTCCTACGAGAGTGGTGGTTACTATGAAAGAGTTAGCCTGATCTGGGTTGAATTTGAACAAGGTAATTGGTCCCTAGAAAACAACATTCTTTCACAATGGCCGACACAAGGTACCGATGATTTCTCTTCAGTTGAGATCCTGATCACCTCATTTGACGGTGAATTTGCGGAAGCAAAACTTGATATGTCTGATCCGGACGTAGGAAATGTTCATGTCGAAGTTTTGCTACGGAAAATGGGTCCTGAGTACTTTGGAGTAGGCGACTACCCGATGCCTTCGGTCCGCGATTTTGTAGATACAAAATGGAGCATCTTGCAAGAAACAACTAACTATTTCGCTTACTCTCCAGAAACGGATGAGTATACTCGCCTAATTTCAAGTGAGTCAGTTACCGACATACCTTATAACTTCAATACGTTCTATGCTGGATCGGGAATCGAGAGATCATTGATGATTGATAACTGGATATCTGGCACGTACGAACTTTTTTTCAATTTTGTACCGGTTAATACTTACACCACGTATTGGATAGACGAAGGACCCGAAGAAGGGGATGTATTGATTCTAATTACAAATAACATAGATGGTGACAATATAGAAACCACTTCAGTCGGATTCTTTGAGGAAGATGGTGAGACTATCAAATTTGAATCGATAACTAGTCTTAAGAGAAGTGATGGTACTGAGGCGACGGTATCTGAAGCTGAATGGATGGGTCAATGGGAAGTAATAACTAAATCTGAGACTAGAGATGGAGTAGCAGTAACGCAGGATAATTCAAACACCCCTCCGGTGGGTGGTTTGTTGATGTTCCATGCCGATGGATCTGCAGATTTAGGTGACCCAAATCCGGGAAGTTGGTATAACCTTGACCCATGTAATTTCATTGTAGCTTCTCCATTAGGTGATGAAACCCTGATTCACATTCTTGATTTTAATTCATCAACAGGGGAAGTATCAACATTCAGCCGCTGGAATGAAAACGGGGCTAAATGGGAAATGATTCTTTCACTGGTTAAGAAATAGAAATTGTTAGATCATATTCTGGTTAAAAAGTGACTCAATGATAGCATTGGGTCACTTTTAAATGTATTTGGCGATGTCTTTTATTTCATCAGGACCAATCCGACAACATCCTCCAATGATGTCCGCCCCCAGGTTGATCCATTCTTTCACATGCGTAGAAGGAATGCCTTTTTCACCTGACCAGGATTTCGTGGTAGCATCGTACACTTCACCCGTATTTGGATAAATAATGACCTTCTTTTTATGGTTGATTGAATTCATTGATGAAATCAGTCCGGAGATGTATTCAGGTCTTGTGCAGTTAACGCCGATTGCAAATACTTGTTCCACGGATGATAACTTTTCAACAGCAGCGGTTATTGGTGACCCATCGTTCAGATGGTGATCATCCTTACACGAAAACGAAACCCATGATTCTTTTCTACATTGGGCAAGTAATTCGGCAAGAACAAAAGTTTCCTCCAGACTTGGAATGGTCTCACAGGCCAATAGATCTGCGTCACTGTCATCAAGTAGCCTGATTTTTCTTTCATGAAAATAACGCAGTTTCTTCCTATCAATGTTGTAATCTCCATGGTACTCAGAGCCGTCTGCCAAATAAGCTCCGTAGGGTCCGATACTTGCGGCTACCAATGCTTTGGGTTTCTGAGGGTTATCTCTAGTAAATCTCTTTACCGCCTCTCTAGCAAGTTCAATTGATTTAATTAATACATTTTCAGCCTCCTTATCTGAAAGTCCACCAGCTGTTAAACCAGGTATGGTTGCCTGGTAACTGGAGGTAATCAAGATCTGTGACCCTGCCTTCAGGTATTCTGAATGCGCTGCGATAACCTTCTCCGGATCAGACAATAGAATTTCAGCAGTCCATAGTGGGTGATCCAAATTGCATCCCTGGCTTTCAAGGACATTAGATAGACCTCCGTCTAGTAGCATTGGGTAGGTAAGTGCAGGCATAAAGTAAAAGTAGTTAAGGCTAGAGAATTTCTGATTTGATGTGGGTTTATGTGATGTCGGGATCCAAAAAAGATTAATAGTTGTCATCTTTTTGTATCTTTTCATCCATCATGAAAAGAAGAAAATTCATCCAATTAACGGGAATAGGAGCAGCAGCGGTACCAGTCTCAGGAAGTTTGGCATCAGGTAAAAGTGCAAAACGATTTTTCCAAACATCTCCTGATGTTGTGGTTCTGGGTGCCGGTACTCTTGGAGCCTGGACAGCCTATCACCTGAACGAGATTGGAGCAAACGTCACCCTGGTTGATCCATACGGGCCTGCGAATTCACGAGCAAGTTCCGGTGGTGAAACACGACTAATTCAGATTGATAACGATAATCCGGTTTACGTTAGGAGTGGGATACGTGCGTTCGAGTTGTGGAAAAAACTGGAATTAGAAGTAGGTACTTCTTTGGTTTTACCAACTGGCCGATTGGCTATGTCAGGAAAAGAAAGTTACCTGAAGGATGCTCAAAAAAGGCAGTCGGAATGGAAGGAATTTGGAATTACCAACTCCGAGATCTTGGCTCAGGATGAAATTAGAAAGCGATGGCCACAGATATATTCCGATGACATAAAATATGCCATGTTCACAGATGGTGGACCGGCTGGAAGCACACTAATGGCCAGGAGAGGAATTCAATCGGTAGCGAACTTGTTTCAAAAAAGAGGAGGTTCGTTACGTATAGCGAAAGCTATGCCCATAATGAAAGATGGTAAGATCGAAGGGGTTAACCTGGATGGGAAGGAAACGCTAAGAGCGGAACACTATGTTTTTGCTTGCGGACCATGGCTCACGAAGATCTTCCCGGAATTATTACTACCGAAATTAGATGTACAAAGGAGGGATGTTCTTTTTGTCGGAACTCCTCCGGGTGACTCACGCTTTTCACATCCAAATCTACCGGAATGGTCAATTTCTGGAAGTGGGTATTACGGTTTTCCTGACATCGAAGGTAGGGGCTTGAAGGTTGCACCATATCCGGATAATAACGTCATAGATCCGGATAACGACGAACGACTGATCAGTTTGTACCAAACCAAGAGAACGCATGACTTTGTGAAGAAACGCTTTCCGGATTTGAGTAATCAACCAATAATTGAATCCAGGGTTTGCCAGGTTACAAACTCTTCGGACGGTGATTTCATCGTGGACAATTATCCGGGTAGCGGACAAGCATGGATCATGGGTGCAGGATCTGGTCATGCATTTAAGCACGGCCCGGCGGTAGGAGAATACGCGGCGAAACGTATATTAAATGGTGAATCTGATTCGGCATTTGACAGTACGTTTAGATTAAATAAAGCGTAGTATCCGGTTTATCTCCTTTAGGTAGCGTTTTGTTTCGTTTAGGGTGAAGATTAGCGTGTTATCTATTCATGACAAAAGTTGCCCAATTACATGATTAACAATAACGATGCGGACAGTTGTTATCAATCATCTTTGTTTTTCAATAGGAACAATAAGAGCTATGGTAACCTGGGAAGAAAAGTTCGAGACGGGAATTAAACAGATCGACGAACAACACCAATCCCTTTTCAATTATATCAATGACCTGGAGAAGTGTATCCAGGATCAGACGTTTGAAGGAGTGAAAATCGAGATTATACTCAACTTTTTTCAAATGTTTTGTGCTACGCATTTCAGCCTCGAGGAAACTTGCATGCTGCGATCAAAATGTCCGGTTTACGATCAGAATAAAAAGGCTCATGAACAGTTTCTGGCGTACTATAAAAGCTTTCGAGTCAAGTTCAGGGAATCGAAAAAAAAGCTAAGCATGCTCAAAGAATTTCATGGTGTACTTATTAAATGGTTAGTCAATCACATTATGAAAATCGATATGCAGCTTAGAGAACCTGCACTTACGTAATCGAATGATTTCTTACTCATTTATAAAAGACGGTATCCGGCAATAATTGATATTTTTTTCTATTTTATCTTGTACCAAAAATTGGGAATGGAACACCGCGCTCACGATATTTTGGGAAAGATTCAACCCAGGACATGGACTATCTATATCCTATTTTTTATTTCTCTATCAGGTTATTCTCAAAGCAATCCATTGGAAAAGGACGAATGGCAGGACTTCTTTACCAACCGAAAGTATGAGGCCAAAGCGCTTGAGATAACAGATGAAACATTCTGGGCAGTTGATAGCTCGTACACATACTTTAGTACTTATCCTTTACTTCTGGTCTATGTAGATGGTTCAGCCAAGGAAATCGATTTTCAATACGAGGGTATTCATCAGTTGATTTACAAAAAGTCTTCCATACTTATGGAGAACTATGACCGAATTCCGAAAGACGGAGTTGCGTTTATGGTTTTTGAAGGACTGTTACTACGAAATTCCGATATGGAAAGCATTGTTTCCGGTGACTATTACATCGTGTGCAAAAAGGGACCATTGAGTTTATATCGAGAGTATTATACCTCACCGATACTACCTGACCATATTGAATCCGTTTTAACTCCGTTTTACTTAAGCGAACCTGTTGAGAATTTCTTTCTAGGAAGTTTTCACAAGAAGGCATCCAAGTTGCTGGAAGACTATCCGGAGTTGTCACAAAATATACGAAACAAGACTCCCGGATATACCGGTGAAGAACCAGATTTTTTAAACATAGCATCGGAGTATAATCAATGGGTCAAGGGGAAAGATTCGTACAAGTACGACGACCATACGAAGATGTTCTGGCAAAATCCTGCCTATCTCAATTCAGGCAAGGATTAGAATTATCCAATATCAATTTGGCAAACCAACATATGCCAACCTGACATGAGGTACGCACTTCTTTAACGAAACCTTGTTTCAAAGTAGGCAGAAACCTTTATGGACACTTGTATACCTGCCACTTGTTGTCTAGCTTCTATCCAAATTTTAGACTCTATTTATAAACAGCATTATCCCAACCTTCATGAAAAAGTCACTCTACCTCTTCCTTGTCTTTTTACTTGGTCTTAATCTCACCAACGCCCAGTTACAAACCGGTGAAGATTTGGCGGTTGCATCCACCAATTCCGGAAAGGTAAGGGGTTACATTAGCAACGGGATACTGACATATAAAGGCATTCCCTACGCTACTGCCAATAGATTTGAAGAACCTAAACCCGTTGAATCATGGGAAGGGATACGAAGCTCAATGACGTATGGACCAGTAGCTCCTCTTGAGACCCCAACAGTCATTACCAGCGACGAAATGGAGTTGGAATTTCTGGCCGGTAAATAAACGATTTCGCTTATGGATTATGACGTTGTAATCGTAGGAGCTGGAATCTCCGGAATTGGAAATGCCTATTGGTTAAGAAAGAAATGTCCCAATAAGAGGATTGCCATACTTGAATCAAGAGATACGATAGGAGGAACCTGGTCATTATTCCAATATCCGGGTATTCGTTCAGACTCTGATATGTTCACTTTTGGATATCGGTTTAAGCCTTGGACCAACCCTCAATCTCTTTCTAACGGTCAGGATATTTTGGCCTACCTGAAGGATACCATAGATGAAAATGAGTTAGCCAAGTATATTCATTTTGGTCACAAAATGATCTCCGCCAATTGGTCCGAAGACACAAATAGCTGGACATTACAGGTTGAATCAAAAGACGGCAAACAAGAGATAGAATGTAGTTTTCTAAGCATATGTACGGGTTATTACGATTATAAGGAAGCTCATCGACCCAATTTTGAAGGGGAGAAGGACTTCAAAGGGCCTATAGTAGTCCCACAATTTTGGCCAAAGGATCTCGATTACAAAAACAAGAAAGTTGCTGTAATTGGAAGCGGCGCTACCGCTGTGACTATTGTACCCACTATGGCTGAAGAAGGGGCCTCACACGTCACAATGATCCAACGATCACCTACCTATATCATGAACTTGCCTAATCGCAATCAGGTGTTTCATGTTGCCAGAAAGGTGCTGCCTATCCGCTGGGCCTATCGAATTACACGTATCTTAAATATTCTTTTACAAATGCTCTCATTCAGTTTGTCACGTTTTTTTCCCAATTGGATGAAAGGGGCCTTGATGAAAGCCGCAGCGAAACAACTACCCGAAGGTTATCCGGTGGAAGAACACTTTAATCCTAGTTACGCACCCTGGGATCAAAGGCTATGTGTTGTACCCGATGGCGATCTCTTCCAGGTAATTAACCAGGGCAAAGCATCTGTAAAAACCGGTTCAATATCCCACTTTTCAAGCAAGGGTGTGTCTATGACTTCGGGTGAGGAGATAGACGCTGATATAATTGTGCTTGCCACGGGTCTTAAAATACAGCTCTTAGGAGGAGCATCCATAACCATCAACGGCGAAAGCATGCCCATAAATGAGTCTATGATTTATAAAGGAATGATGGTAAGTGATCTGCCAAACTTCATATATTCTTTTGGTTATACCAATGCGTCATGGACGCTGAAAGTTGATTTGACGGCAAACTATCTCTGTATGCTTTTGAATTTCATGGATAGAAAAAACTATCGGGTAGTCACACCGATCAAACAAGACTTTGGGTCAGAGGATCCTTTTTTGAACCTTAGTTCAGGATACATTCAAAGAGCGAAGGAAGTATTACCAAAGCAAGGTGCCAAGCGTCCGTGGCGCGTATATCAGAATTATCTGATTGATATGTTGGCAACCCGATTCGGTTCTGTTCAGGATGATGTACTGAAATTTGAAAGGCGCGACGAAAAGCTGATAAATCACTAGAATATGAAAGATTTCAAAGATAAAGTGGTTGCGATAACAGGCGCTGGCTCAGGAATTGGGAGAGCATTGGCCATCGAGTTTTCAAAATTGGGTTCCAGGTTAGCACTTAATGATAACAATGTCGATGGATTAAATGAAACACTCACTTTGCTCGGTAAAGAGATAGGAGATAGCCTTTATTCCGAAGTGTTTGACGTCTCGGACTCCAATGCAATGGAGGTATTTGCGGGAAATGTGAATAAAGAGTTAGGCCCGGCGCACATCATCATCAATAATGCCGGGATTGCTGGTTATACAGAGCCAGCATACAGCACCCCAATGTCGGCCTATAGAAAAGTGATGGACGTCAATTTTTTTGGAGTGGTCAATGGGACGAGGACTTTTCTACCACAATTGGTGGAGAATAATGAAGGTGCAGTGGTGAATATTTCCAGTGTTTTCGGCCTAATAGGTTATCCAAACTCAACTGACTATTGCGCTAGTAAATTTGCTGTTCGAGGATTTACCGAATCTCTCGCAGTTGAGCTGTTAAAATCTCCAATTAGCGTTCATTGTGTTCATCCTGGGGGTATAAAAACCAATATCACCAGCTCTGCACTAAATGACGAAACTGATAAGGAATTTGATGAAGCATTCCTGGTTACACCACCAGAGAAACTGGCAGTTAGAATTATTCGGGGTATAAAACGAGGAGAACCTCGAATCGTGTACGGCTACCAGTCCGGTCAAATACGTAGAACAAGCGCCCTTCCCAAGAGGATATTCAACCGACTACTGTGGAACAAAGTAAGAGGTATGATTAAGGAAGATAAGTACCTTCCTTTTATCAAAGATCTCTGATTTATTCTTTGAACTCTTCTAGTAGAACGGCAATCATGGTTTCAATACCATCCCTGTAATTCCCCAGTCTAATGTTTTCATTAGGACTGTGCTGGTTGTTATCCATGTTAACAGTAGGTACCGAAACTGCCGGAATGCCCAGAGTCGTCACAAATGGGCTTATAGGTATTGATCCACCACTTGTACGGATTTTAATAGGTTCTTTTCCATGTGCCTTTTTTAGGGCGTTGGAAAGCCAAATTCCTACGTCAGAATCAGTTGGTGTTCTAAATGCCCGGTATGAAATCTCTGAGGACCAGGATAATATTCTAGGATACTGATCTCTTTCTTTCTCGGTTGGCTCTCCACTCGTAATGTAATATCCCTGATCCTTGATATGATTTTTGATTAGTTGCAATAGACGTTCTGGGTCTGACTCCTTAACCAATCGAACGTCAATTTCTGCTGTCGCTGTTGCAGGGACAATTGTTCTAACTTCATCACCTACCCAACCTGAGCTGAAACCACGAACATTTAGCGACGGGTATTGAATAGCTTCCTGGTAGTTCTTGCCGACGGCATCAGGCTCGGCAATACCGATTCTTTTCTGAATGACCATCTCATCATCAGGGACACTTTCCAAGATTTTTCGTACGTCCTCATCAATCACCACTCCATCATAGAAACCAGGTATCGTTACACGACCATCATCGGATTTCATGGAGGCAATCAACTGGGACATTCGAACTGCTGGATTTGGAGCATAATTCCCATAATGACCACTATGCTGTGGTGCGATGGGGCCATAGGTGGTAAGAGTTATTGTGGCAATCCCTCGGGCGCCAAACTTAAGACTGGGTTCATTTGAGATATGAAGAGGGCCGTCAAAAATGATGAGCAGGTCAGAGGCAAGTTCTTCATCATACTTCGATACGGCATCTGGCAGGTGAGGGGAACCTAATTCTTCTTCGAAATCCATAATGACTTTGATGTTATACGATGGATTCTTCCCAATTTCTTCGATTGCATCCAGAGCAGCTAAAAACATGACCACCGGACCTTTGGCATCCGAAGCTGATCGGGCAAATACCCGCCATTCCGGATCGTAGTCCGAATATATTCTTCTCCATTCGATTTCCTTCCAGGTGCCTAGCTCTGTTTTCTCCTTCAATGCCGGAATCCAAGGACTTTCCTGCTGCCATTTGGTGGAGTCTACTGGTTGACCGTCAACTTGAAGGTAAATAAGTACTGTCTTTTGGGGATTGTCAACAGTTCTTTCAGCCAGGAGCAAAGGGACAGTCGGTGTTTCAAGTCTTTTCATAGTAAATCCTCTAGATCCGAATTCGTCGATGCACCATTGAATATTTTTTTCTATGTCCTCGGGAAAATGCGCGTCGTTCGGAATACTGAGTAATTCTTTTAGCTTATCAAATGATTGATAAGTATACTTATCTGCGAGGTCATCCAGTGCTTTCGAGTCGATTTGTCCGTTACATAGGGAGGGAATTATCAATGTTAGCAGAAGTAATGAATGTTTCATAAGTATTGAGGTTTGCCTAAAGTTATTGGTAATCCTGTGAATTTGTAGCGCCAAATGGAACTTAGACATACGGCATCAGAATCCGGAGAAGGGAGTGTAGTTTAGAAACCCGTTTGCAATGAATACCTGTCCTTCAGATTGGTGGGATTTCGAATATCAATTCTAACATTGAATTCAAACCCATTTGAAACCGAATACCTAACTTGTTCGGATGAAAAACCTAAAATGGATATTGCTAGTTGTTATAAGTGCTCTCCTCATATTTGTGGCCCACACTTTAATTTCAACGGGTTTTTTTCGAACCATAGAACCTTTTATTGATGGAAAAGTGGTTCAGACTTTTCCAATTAAAGGAGCAGAGGATATTACCATCAGTATGGAAGATGGTATAGCAATTATTTCAGCTACAAAAAGACAATTTCATCCTCCTCAGGGAGAGGAAAAAGGTGGTTTATATGCACTTGACCTTACCAGCGATATTCCCGAACCCAAATTGCTGTCCGCTTCATTTGATTTACCATTTGCTCCACATGGTATTTCCTTGCTAAAGAAGGATAGCGTTCTTTATATCATGGCAGTCAGTCACACATCAAGAGGACATACACTGGATCTTTTTTCCCTTTCTAAGGGGAGTTTTCAGCACCAAGCCACTTTCGATGATCCAGCTATCGTACACCCCAATGATGTAGTATTGATCGATGAAAACCGGTTTTATTTTACCAATGATCATCGATATGTAGAAGGATTTGGACGATTCATTGAGGAATACTCAGGAGCATCATGGTCCAATGTCATATATTTCGATGGCAACGAATTTCTAGAAGTAGCGGGAGGAATAGCATATGCAAATGGTATTAACTATGATCGAAAGCGAGAGTTGTTATATGTAGCTTCTCCAAGGAAGTTTTTAATCAAAGTTTATAGCGTATTGGAAGATGGACGTCTAATGTTCGTGGAAGACATTGATTGTGGTACAGGAGTAGATAATCTTGAATTGGATCAATATGGAAGGATATGGACAGCGGCTCATCCCGATTTACTCCATTACACAGCGTATGCCAAAGGGAAGAAAGAGTATTCACCGTCTGAAGTTATCCGGATCAATTATGAGAGTAATGGAAATTTTGATGTCAAGCCAGTTTATGTCGAGGATGGGAGCCTGCTATCCGCGTCCACGGTGGCCGCACCGTATGGGAATATGGTTTTAGTCGGTTCAGTATTAGACGATGAATTTATCTTATTAGAAGGAGACTACGATTAGATCTTACTTTTTGATCTAGGAACTATTTATTGTTAAGTAATAGTTTTCCTATCAACTTCAAGTAATTACCTACCCAAGCATGATTCGTTTTTTAACATCACTCTTGTTGATCATTTTGTCAACAGTCCTTTTGGCGCAAGACTTTGATGATTTCGACATTTCTCAATTTGAGGAAGCCGGGTCTTCATTGAAGGCCTTTTGTACGAATAAGGTATTGGGACAAAGTCCAACACAGCTGGTTAGTTTTGGCTTTGATATGCAGGGTCCAGCCTCGCTAACAACGCCTTCAATCGGGACGGTCGCTGAAGAGGAAGCGGAGTGGGGAGTATCTAGCGGATTTAGGTTTAATTCAAATGTTCCAGTAATTTCCAAGAATAATATCCTGATCAATTGGTCATTTAATTATGTGCAACTTGGATACCAGAGTATTAATGATGTGTTGTATCAGAACCCATTAAACGCCACACTAGCTGAATATAGCTTGAAGTGGCTGAATACGAACGTTACTTTGTTTAAACCCCTTAATGAAAAGCGATTCTTATTGCTTCAAGCGGGTATTGAACTGAATGGTGATTATTCTTTTAATAACCTTCCTTCATTTAACAATTCAAGGGTTCCATTGGCTTTCATTTACGGATTTAAACCCAACGATAACCTTATGTGGGGTCCAGGTATATCTCGTACCTATCTTGGGGGAGCGTTAAACGTCCTCCCAGTCATTTACTACTATCATACTTTTAATAATGAGAAATGGGGTATTGAAGCATTATTTCCAGCTAGGATACAAACGCGTTATCGTTTTGACAGTCGTAATGTATTGCTGATGGGATATAATGTGGAAGGAGCGACTTACAGATTAGACAACTTCAACAATTTTGCGACCTCCACTACAATCACTGATCGGGCAGTAGAACTAAGACGTTCTGAGATACGTGCTGGAGTCTCCTACAACCGTGGATTAAATGACTTTATATGGTTAGGAGCCCAGGCGGGTTATCGCATCAATTATTCCTATGAATTAGATGAAGGTGAGTTCTTCAGGGGTTTTGATGGGGAAGACTATTTGCAGGAAAATGATCTTTCCAATACCTGGTATTTTCAATTTACCATTAGTCTGGTTAGTCCCTGATACTCATTTCTTCTTCATTCGAGTCCAAACATCCGTTCGGCCGAATACCGCAGTTCCAATGTATCCACGAACTTCGATGGTGTTGTCATCTTTCAATTCAATCTTACAGTTGTAAGTGCTCCCGTTTTTAGGATCGTAAATAGTACCATCGGTCCACAGATTTTCCTCGTCGCTAAAGGAGAAATCCTTTAAAATCCGATAGCCTCTGAGCGGTGTCTCTCTTAGCGATTCATCTGGGTTGTTCACATCTGTTCTGGGTGCTCCATCCGCGTCGTTTGGCTCCAATAACCAGACAATTCTTCCGTAGTATTTACTGCCGATTTTATCCACTTTAATCATCGATCGTCCATCGCTGGGTTTCCAGACACCTACTAGTTTGTCTCCATCATTTGCCTGAGTAGGAAGAATTAGAACGAGTGATAAAACGAATGCAATTACCAATTTTTTCATGTGGGGGTTATTTTGAGTAAGAAATAGTGAGGTTAAAGTCGACCTTCGCTTCCAGAAAATCCATATCACCCTTAATGTTCACGTCAACTACTAACGTTGAGGATGCGTCTTTTAAATAGGGGAGTATATCCTGTTCTGAATTGACCTCCATACCGACAGCGCCGGATCCTGGAATTGGACTTTTGGTGGCAATAGATACCAACTCCAATTGATCACTAACGAGTTGAACAAGAGCACTTTCAATATTTGCCTGGATGCTATCCGATTCAAAAGTAAGTTGTGTCTGGTTTACCGTTACCGATTTGATTTTGTCTTCTGTAGTACCGAGTTGCTGGGCCAACTGCGCAAGTCGAAACGCGGGCTCACCTTGCAACGTGTTAGGACCTTCAAATAAGAATTCTCCAGATACGGTCATTGTGTCGGTGGTCGATTCAGCTTGCTCAGGGGACGAGCATCCTACAATAAGAAGAACCAGGAAAACAAAAGGAGTGAGTCTCATATTACTATAGCATTAATGCTAGCAATAATAGTAAAACTATCATGCTGGTCGATTAAGTTCCCAATATTTCAGAAATCTAAATGAAGTTAGAAGTCTTCTCTTGAAGCTTTTGTTGCCTGATGTACAGGAATAAAGGAAAACCGCCGGCTAAACCAAAAAGCATAGTCAGGATCCAAATCATCCAGGTTTTTGAGATGGCTAACCTTTTACTTTCATAATAGCTCCAGATGAAAAAGACCAATACCGCCATCAATAAATCGATGATGAAAATAGTAGATATTCTATTCGCAAACATTCCCCGAATCGTATCAAGCGGATAGGCATATAGCAATAAATTTCCGGATTCCACTGATTCAATGGTCACCCAGATGTTGGGCAGAATGAAGCCAATGATGGCAAGTCCGAGATATAGATGTTTCATTGCTTTTTATGCAAAAGGACGAATGATCCGCCATCTCTCTATTGACTTTGGTTAAGATTTTTCATCGCTCGCTTCTTTATACGACTAAATGATTCCGGTTTTACACCGATAAATGAGGATATATAAATCTGAGGTACGCGTTGGAAGATGGTAGGATTCCTCTCCAATAGTTGCAAGTACCTTTTCTCAGGACTAAGGGTTAGTAGAGACGCTACAATTTCTTGAAGACTAACCATTTCCTCTTCCATGGCAATTCTTGCCAGTTTCTCAAACTTTACAGAATGCTTCAATAGTTTCGTTGAGGCTTCCAAGCTAATGTAAGCTACTTCTGTGTTTTCTGTGGCTTGTAGAAAAAAGGTAGATGGTTTTTGATTCATGAAGCTGGAATAAGCACTAATAAATGATCCTTCCTGATAGAAATAAGCGGTTTTTTCTTCGCCGTTGAGAAGATAATATTGTCTAACAAAACCCGAGGAAAGGTAGAAAAACGCTTGAGAAACATCACCGGCTTTTAAAAGGAATGACCCTTTCCGATAAGACCTAATAGGAACCAATTCCTTTAGTATATCAATTTCTCCGCGCGATAGTCGAAAGTAGGATGATAGCTTCTCAACGAAAGAAGTTCTTGCTTGTTCACCAGACATGGTTTCAAGGTATTTGAAAAGTTGGAAATATAATGATCGATCCCTAAAACAGGACATAAAAAAACCTGATCGAGTAAACGACCAGGTCTTATATTCATTCTAGTGTGAATTATAACTCCAAGGAAGGAGGAAGTATTACCTTGTCAATAACGTGGACAACTCCATTAGAAGCCATAATATCGGCGGCGGCAACTTTTGCGTCATTAATTTTAGCGCCGTCAGTTAAGTCTACTTTTATTTCATCTCCCTGGACGGTGGCAGCTGACATTCCGTTTGTTAAATCTGTAGACTTTACAGTTCCAGATACCACGTGATAGGTAAGGATTGCCACTAATTTGTCCTTGTTTTCAGGTTTTAACAACATATCTAAAGTGCCCTCAGGAAGAGCGTTGAAAGCATCATTTGTAGGAGCGAATACAGTAAATGGTCCTTCACCGCTTAAAGTTTCAACAAGTCCACCAGCCTTAACCGCAGCAACAAGCGTTGACAATGACTCCGTTCCAACTGCAAGCTCCACTATGTTTTTATCCTGTGCATTTACCGAGGATACAACGAAAAGTAAAGCAACGATGCTCATTAAATAATTTCGATTTCTCATTTTATCAAGTTTTTTAAATGGGTTATAAAGAAGTATAAACACATTATTAACCTTTTTGTTCAACTATAATGTAAAATAGTTAAACAATAATTCGGATTATAAGGATTGAATAGGTTTTGTTTCTTGCAATCAACAAACTGGTTTTAACTTATAAATTGGATTTCATAGGTATGAAAGCTTCTGTTTTTGTTGACTTTCGCTGATCAAAATCATTCACCATACCAACAAAGGCGCTTTCCAAATCAGGATATTCAATCTATTTTAATCCTAGGTTCCCCAAGAATAATAGTCATGAATATCAAGAACAAAATACTAGGGCCCCAGTCAAAGTATGATTCTGACATACCTTTTTCGTATGAGGCCAGAATCGACAGCCTGGATGGTTTGGGAGATGATGAAACAGGCTTTGGATACTTTTACTCAGACACTCTTTGTGCGATGATTCAGTATCTCAGGGACGAGGAAATTTCACCTCTTGATGTGAAAATTTATGCTGTTTACGAAAATAAAGAACTACCGATTGATGTGAATCCGATGATTACTGAGAAAGGGGATTGGATTTGTCGGCCTCATTTGTGCTCTGCACTGGAGAAACAGTATAGAACCACATTGCAACCAGAATACAAAGGACATCATAAACAGGGTGATTGTTCATTTGATGACCGAGATGATAAACGAATCATATAGAACCTCAAATAGAAGTCTTTACCTTCTTATCGAAGTCCCTGACAGCTGACTTGACCATGTTCATTTTTGATAACTGACCGTGGGAAAGAAGGTGTATATATCCATGCTCATTTAACTTCATGGCCTTGTAAATCTCTTTTGGACTATATCCTTTCTGATACCAGGAAATTACGGTTTGGTAGAATCCCTGTAAGTAAGAAAGCTTCTTCTCGAGCTTCTCTCTACCATCTTTCAATCTTGGATTGTGGCTGCAAAACATGACTTCGAAATCGAGATCGAGTATCTTCTTAATCGATTGAATCTGCTTTTCGATGCTTTCTTCTTTCATGAAATATCCAATGTAGGAATTGATGTATAGATCTGCAGAAAAAAGCCATTTTTGGGTGGGTTCGTAAAGTGCTGCCATATCATCAGCGTGTCCCGGAATTGGGATGATCTGGAAAGTGTAGTTATCAGTAGTCAAAGCGTTGGAAACAGGCTTTAGATCGTGATACGCTGGTCGATCTCCCCAAACAGCATGTTGAGCAAAACTCAATCCAGGTGGATTTTTCATTAATTCACAGCAAAGTTCAGGTGCGAAAACGGGGCAATCGAATTGTTCTTTAAGCGCTGGAATATTACCTGAATGGTCTTCGTGGTGATGTGTAATGAACAGCTGTTTTACATCCAGTTCAGAAAGAGAGTTCAAGATTGTTTTCTGAGCTCTGATTTGGCCACTATCAATTAGGAGGCCATCCACGAAGTAGATGTAGACAAAAAGTGAAGGTCTCCCGAAAGGGCTATAACCGTATCGAAAGAAACGCACATCCTCAAACTCAAATTTGTCTACGGTGGTCATTCCGAACTAGTCACCAACCCAGTAATCTACCACTAGAACATCTTCAAGAATGGGACTGATTATTTCTCCGAAAGCTTTATGATCCGGATGAGGTAAGTAAATATCTCGTCCTTCTTCACTGTCAAACGTAATAAAATAGCAGTGAGTAAATCCTTTATCTAATCCTTCCGGACTGTTATTGATTCCCCACTCAAATTCCTTAATCACATCAATTTTCGAAGGTAGTTCGGAAAAGGCTCTTTCTGCTTTCTTGATGGCCTCTTCAGCTGTATTTTCCTTGAATTTAAATAGTACAACATGTCTAAGCTTTTTTTCATTTTGTTCTTCCATAGCTACAGATGTATCAGTTTTAGTCGCTGATTTTGCCTCGTTGTATCCAATTAAAAGAGTGAGCAAACACGTTAACAGTAGGATCTTGTTCATTTTCGATCTCAATTTTTTTTGAAACGAAGATATCACATAGAGCTTTCTTTTTTCAGGTAAATGTCGGCTTCGATCTATCTAATTGTATATTGGCTGATTACCTTACGCAACCATGAGCCGCAGAGACCTTACAACTGGTAGCATACCTAGAAACTTAGTCAGTCTTACTTTGCCAATGATGTTGGGCATCATAAGTATGGTAGCCTTTAATCTGATCGATACTTACTTTGTTGGACAGCTTGGTAAAACCGAGTTGGCGGCACTGAGTTTTACATTTCCCGTGATCATGGTCATTTTTAGCATCATCCAGGGACTTGGCATTGGTGCTACGGCGTTAATCGCCAAATCAATTGGTCAGGGAAATCGCAAAAAAGCGGCTCGAGAAACAACCGACAGCATTGCGCTAACACTTTTGCTAACAGGCGCCTTTGTTGTTGCAGGTTCTCTCACTATACAACCAACTCTGAGGTTGTTAGGCGCATCAGAATTAACCGCATCGCTGGCGGGAGAGTACCTGGGTATATGGTATTATGCGCTATTCTTTGTTTCTGTGCCGTTTGTCGGCAATAGTGCTATACGAGCTACCGGGGATGCGAGAACACCTTCATACATCATGTTATTTGCGGTTTTCATTAACGCCGTCCTTGATCCAATATTGATTTTTGGTTATTTGGGTTTTCCTGCATTGGGTTTGAAAGGGGCTGCCATCGCAACGGCAATATCCAGAGCATTGACCATGATACTTTCGTTTTATATCCTGATCAAGCGGGAAAACCTAATCACCTTTGAGATCCCTACACGCCAGGTACTTACTGGCTGCTGGCAAAGCATTTTATACATCGCGTTGCCCTCAGGGTTGGCCAGACTCGTAGTGCCTATAGCTACTGGGGTCATAACAGCACTTCTGGCAGTATACGGGGAGTCTGCAGTTGCCGCATTTGGAGTAGGTAGCAGGATTGAGTTTCTTGCCAGTAGTCTGTTATTTGCACTGGCGGCCTCGATCGGACCTTTCGTTGGTCAGAACCTGGGAAAGGGGAATATGGAAAGAGTAAAGGAAGCGGTAAAGGTGAGTAATACTTTCTCAATTTTTTGGGGACTCTTTGCCTGGGCAGTTTTAGCCGCCTTCTCGAGACCTATCGCAACTATTTTTAATGACAATATCGAGGTCATAGAGTCCGTTCAGTTATTTCTTTGGATTGTTCCGGCGGGATTTGGGTTACAAGGTGTTTTAAGTATCGTCAATAGTAGTTTGAACACGATGAATAAACCCATTCAAGCATCCCTTATTATAGCCATTCAGATGTTGGTGATTGGGTTACCTATTATTTATATCGGAAAAACCTACTTTGATGTCATGGGTATTTTTGTAGGACTTGCTTTAACGTACATCATTGGAGGATTGATAAGTTTTTGGTTCAATTCCAAAACACTCGGTTCTAGGACGAATTGAAATTGAAGGATTTATTTACAAAACCATGACCATCAGAACGATTGACCAGATAATGGCAAGGTTGCCAGTAAGTTTTTTAGTCTTTCTTATACCTGTTTATTGTCATGCTCAGTCGAAACCACTGGACTATAGTGACGCTACAAATTGGGCTGTTATTCCCGGAGACACTATAGAGGTTTGGCAAAGTCTGCCTATTAATGGTTCGTTAAATGATGTGGATGTCTTCTATGTTTATCCTACACTACTGACAGATGATAAGGACAAACGCTGGAATTATCCTATTGAAGATGAAGACCATCGGGAAAGTGTTATAACCTCAACCGTAAAGTATCAGGCCTCTGCCTGGGCTGATGCCGGAAGGGTATACGTCCCATACTACAGGCAAGCACACTTACGATCTTATGATAAATTGGAAAAAGGAGGAGAAGAAGCTTTATTATTTGCATACGAGGATGTCAGAGCCTCGTTTCAATATTATCTGGATTATTTTAATGATGGGAGACCTATCATACTTGCAGGCCATAGTCAGGGAAGCACACATCTTTCTCGGATAGTAAAGGAATTTTTCGATGAAAAGCCCTTGCAAGACCGGCTGGTAGCAGCGTATCTGCCAGGCATCGGGATTCCTCGTGACTTTTACAGCTCCATTAAGTTGATGACTTCACCTGATGAAATTGGTGGTTATGTGACATGGAATACCTGCAAAAGAAGATACAATACAGAACGCTACAGGAAGTGGTATAAGGGAAAAGCCGCTATTAACCCTGTGACATGGGATAGCACAGTCGTTGTGGAAAAATCGAATCATAGGGGCTTTCTCTACACCAATGATAAGTTGTACAAGAATAGCTTCGATACACATTTAGTAGACGGAGCGATTTGGATTACTGCACCAAAATTTCCTATGAGAGTAATGACTATCTGGATGAAAAATTATCACGTCGGAGATGTTAATCTATTTTGGGAAGATATCCGCCTAAATGCAAAGGTTAGGGCGCAAGTGTATCTTATGCAGTCCAAATGAGGATCGGCGAAACCGTCTAATAAGTAAGACCCTCCGGCTTACTGAATTTCGGATCATCAACCAACTGATGATCAGTAAGCGTCTTGAGGAAGGCCACCAGATCTTGTTTTTCTTGCGCTAAAAGCCGAACACCACCATAAGCTACATTTTTCATAAGCGGGTTTACATAGGGTGAGTTTATCAAACCTTCAGAATAAAAATCAATTACCTCTTCCAATGTTTTAAACCTACCATCGTGCATATACGGGCCAGTCAACTCGACATTGATTAAGCTTGGTGCTTTATAGGCACCTCTATCCAAATTGTCACCTGTGACCGCAAAACGATCTCTCTCATCGTTAAATACTGAGTCCTTCGCATTATTGTAGTATTCATTAGTGGTCATTAGAAATCCACCATGGCAGTGAAAACAGTCTGCCTCCTCGGAAAAGAATAACTCCAAGCCTCTGTACTCTTGTTCGCTTAGTACCTCATTGCCCTCGATATACTGGTGATACCTGGAATTGTTGCTAATAATTGTTCGGACAAATTGGGCAATAGCCTTGGAAATGCGATCAATGTTTATCTCTTCCGTTCCAAAGGCATCATTGAACATGGGTGGATATAGAGGTTCTGATGATAGTAACTCAACGGATTGTTCTACGGACCCATTGATCTCATGTGGTGCTACAATCGACATCCATACCAACGATTCAATATTCTTAAAGTGATATTCCACTTGGGCTGGTACATCATACGATTCCGAACCTAGTAGTGGATTGGAATCATTCACCAGGCCATTCCAAAGGTAACCGTTGGAATTGTAGACAAGATTAGCTAGTGGCAATGGGAAATGGGGAGTAGGTATTCCGGTTAAGCCAACCGGCTGACCATCCCTAAACCTCGGATGATCTAAGCCCACATCAAATCCATTCTTTTGAGAGTGACAGGTGGAGCAGGACATAAGCGAGTCAGGATGCGACCGACCGGATAATCTTCCATCATGAAACAGGTATCTACCCAATAGTACACCTTCTTCTGTCGTTGGGTTATCTATCGGTATATTCAAATCATTTGGATAATAGAAGATATCAGGAAAAGAATAAGGAGTCGGACCCCGTTCAATCTCATTATCCGAGTTACATCCAACAGGTAGAATCAGCATAGTTACTAAGACGAATACAAGCAAACGAGTCATAGACACCTCATAATTAGTCGACGGAACCAATAGTAAATGTGTTTTCCATACCGTTTTCACATCCAATTTTCATGGCTTCCTGGTTGTTCATTATTCTACCCCCAATAGAATTGAAGTCCCATACATTGGGATTTTCGAACCATTTTTCAATATTCATAACAATGGGTACGGTCAATGATTCGGAAGACTCCGAAGTAGAAAGTCCCAGGGTAACTTCAAACCAGTTTTGATGGAAAATAGGAACATCATTTTCCATTGTTCTGCCTACACCGAGGTGGAAATTGAATGGCTGTCTTATATCCAAAGTATCCATCCAGAATCCATTCAACTTCATGTAGTGATATCCACCGTTATCTCCACCCATGGGAAATGGCCATATCATATTCGTTTCCGGAATATCCGGAAATCGAGCCACCGTATTGTTCTCATCCTTTAAGCCAAATGTGAATTTGACTCTATTGTAGTCTTTGGCTGGAATAGGTTCGTTTATCGTCCAGGAAAAGGTAGTTGGAATATTGGTATCAATGTAGTGGACATTGTCATCCTGCTCCACAAGGTAAGACTCGTCTTCGGATGTCAGCAGCTCTACATCAGAAATAAACCATTGTACTTCAGTTACTTCGTATTCATTCCCGGCGGCGTTGGTGTAAATCATTTCATCCAATGTCACCAGAGATCCATTCACTTGATGATCAAAAGTGAATTGCAGGTTGATATCTTTCAACTTAACCTCATCGTCATTGTTACAACCGGTAAATAGGCCAATGCTGGTAATCAATAAGAAGCCAAAGAATTTATTTACGGTTTTCATAGTACTCGATTTATTCTCATAGTTGATAAATAATTCCGCTGATCAACCTCCCGGCAACCCCAAGCTGTGGGCCTTTTAGTTTCTCGGCGATGGGCCTTTGATATAGCGTATTGAATTGTAGTTTGCCGTAGGCGAGCCCAAAACCCAGGGCACCCAGGGTTGTGTGACCGCCTGTTTCCGGAAGAACATCACCATATTCCCTGTCTACATCTGCATACTCCCAATAGAAACCTGCTGTTGGTCTAAGACTCCATTTCCTGACGGTGAAATGATAAGTGAAATCCATTACTCCGAGAAAGGCGTTTCCATAATCGTATTCGACCTCGTTTTCAGTTGTCCAACCTTTTATTAAATGGGTCCTGGTGGAAAATTGATTGGTGGCAAAGCCGTATTCCAATGAGGTGAATAAATCAGGTATTCCTGCACCAGGTAATAAAGTATGATCAACCTGGAAAGACTGTTGTTGGTTAATGTCTTCAATTGTTCTGGTTGTGGAAATTCTTGCCCCGACTCCAGGTCTGATATAATGTTTCTCGCCAACAGGTATTTTAAATCTCAGTCGGGTTGTGAGATCTCCCCATCCCGAGTACTGAATGGTGGTATCTCGTACAGGATTTACCCCTGAAACATCTAAAATACGTTGATAGTACAGCGTACTATTTTCATACGGAAGGAAAACGGTAACATCCAGCATTTTACCTACGCGGACCATACCCTGTAATTCGTAAACGACTAATGTGTTGAAGTCCTTCCGAGTCTCATCAACCTGAATTTCGGGTGGTAGTTGGTGACTTATTCGTGAATTGGGAGATTGTTGAGGGGCGAAGAAGCGATGACTGTGATCAATGATACTATACCCATTCTTGACCGTATATCGATTGAAAACTCCAAGGTAGGAAGAAGGCGATTCAGGCGACTGGAAAGAGTAGTACGGACATAACCCACAGGCGGAAACCAATTGGGTAACGAAAAAAAAGAAAAGGAAAAAGATGTTCCTGATGTTCATTTTCCCAATCAATAGATTATGAAATCCCTCAAGCCCACACCACCAACTTTATTAACAACCATATGAGGCCTCAGGTTTACCTCAAACTCAATTATTCTTAAAGAAACTCAAGAACAATTATGTTGCTTGTGATAAATGTCACCTTCATAGAACACTTTTGTTCTTAGGAAGGATTTTTCAGTATCAATTAGAATTTCTCTAACGATTTTTAAATCGTTTTTTAAATGAAAGTGGGTTTTCATGAGTAACTCTTTTGAAAACACGGTTGAAGTAGGAGACACTCTCAAATCCACAGGCAAAACAGGTTTCTGTTATGTTTTTATCCAGTAGAAGAAGCTTTTTTGCTTTGTCCACCCTATAATGATTTACAAACTCGGTAAAGGTCAAGCGAGTCATCTTTTTAAAGTACCTGCAAAAAGCTTCCTTACTTAAGTTACTGTGTTCAGCAATTTCCGAAATCTCGATTTTCCTTTGATAGTGGGTGTCAATAAAAGCAAATACGGATTTCAACCTGTTCTGGTCACGTTCGGTATATTGATTCTTTACTTTGAATTCGTGAAGGAGTACTCGGTCATCAGAACCCGCCAGTACCTTTAAAATACTTAGGAGTTCAAGAAACTGGTCAAAGTCATTAAGCATATGGATTCGTTTCAGCCGATCACCAATTTGAGAAATTACTGAACTACCAAAAGCCACTCCGTGCATTGAAAGGTCAAATAGTTCAACGAGTTCAAGCAGCTCCGGTGAGCTGGATAGTGTTTTAGATGGAAAGTCGGAACGCATGTGGACAACCGTCTTCTCGTACGCTGACTTTACCCCATAATCAAAGTTCAGGTGGGGGATATTCGATCCAATAATGACCAGGTCCCGGCCTTGATATTTTGAAATATGGTCACCAACATGCCTGGTCCCGTTTGCGCCGTCAATAAAAACCAGTTCGTATTCGGGATGAAAATGCCAATAGAAAAAGTCGCTCAGATCCGGATTCACCATGATGTTCATGGAATTGCTCCGACCGATTTCTAATTCCTCTAATTCTGAAGTTAAAAGCAATATTTTAATTAATTTACCTGAATCAAGACTTACAGACTGTAATTATATCAATATAGTTCAAAAAATGATCAGAATAGGAGAAGAATCGTAGGAAAATCATTTTCAACTTTGAACTATATATTTAAAATGAGCAAGACTATGAATATCGAGAATGAGACAAATGTTGTGGTTAACCCCAATGAGAACCACAAGGAAATACCTGGTAATCCTTCAACTGCTACCAGCAGTAAGATTAAGCTTAGACAACAATTAAATGGCAAACCGCTACGAGTATTAAGCGAAGAAGATTGGAACTTTTGGCTCCATAATGGATATGTAGTTATAAAAAATGCAGTTCCTAGAGAACAAGCACTAAAGACTGCTGATTTTCTTTGGGAATTTGAGGAAAAAGATAAGAGTGATTCTTCTACCTGGTATACTGAAGAAAGAGCGAAGGCAGGTATGAAAGAATTAGCTGGAACTGGTATGATCGAGGTATACAACAACCAGGCACTTTGGGACAATCGTCAATATCAAAAAGTTTATGATGCGTTCGTAGATGTCTGGGGTACAGAAAAGCTGTGGGTCACTATTGACCGCGCTAACCTTAATTTTCCAATCCGACCGGGTTTTGAATACAATGGCTTTATCCACTGGGATTATGATCCTGAGACAAAACCACAAAATGTTCAGGGAGTACTGGCTTTATCCGATCAGGATGATGAAAACATGGGAGGTTTTCAGTGTATACCTGAATTGTTCAGAACATATGACACCTGGAAGCTAACTCAACCCGATGATAGGGATCATTTCAAGCCGGATATCACCGGTTTTGAAGATGACCTGGTGAAAGTAAAGCTAATGGCAGGAGATCTTATGATCTTCAATAGTTCACAGCCACACGGAATTCGCCCTAATCATTCCGACAAGGTCAGAATCGCACAATATATTTCCATGATGCCGGCTGAAGAGAAAAATGATGAAATGCGGGAGTGGAGAATTAACTCATGGAAAAATCGAGTCGCTCCTGAGGGTCATGCATTCCCAGGAGATCCAAGGTACTTTGAGCGAGATCGATATGAAACTGCCAAGTTGACGGATCTTGGAGAGAAGCTGCTTGGACTTAAGTCCTGGTAGACCAACCGTAAAAGAGGCTTTGATAAGTAGAATTTGTCAAAGCCTTTTTGTTTTCTATGTTGCTGTTTCTAATTAACCCAAATTATGTTTGAGACTCTAAGTGCGATTGATCTGGGGATCATCGGTTTATACTTTGCTATTGTCTTATGGATTGCTCGATGGGCCCACCAGCAAGGCCAAAAAGAAAACCATGGACAGGAATCAACTGATTACTTTCTCGCAGGAAGAAATGAGGGTTGGTTCGTTATCGGAGCTTCGCTATTCGCTTCCAATATTGGTTCTGAAATAATCCTCGGTGTTTCCGGAGCGGGAGCCAGGGGGGATATGCCCATGGCGAATTTTGAGATATTGGCTGCGCTGATACTAATTGTACTCGGATGGGTATTTGTTCCATTTTACCTAAGGACAGGTGTTTACACGATGCCTGAATTCCTGGAATTGAGGTACAATCGTGCCAGTCGAAACTACCTCGCAGTAGTTTCCATCTTGGCCTACGTATTAACAAAAATTTCACTAATCATTTTTGCCGGTGCTTTGGTATTTGAAACAATGGGTGTGCCTTTTTGGACGGGAGCTATTGTTACGGTCCTTGTCACCGGTTTTTACACAGTGCTAGGTGGGCTGAAAGCGGTTATTTACACGGACATGATCCAAACATTTATTTTGTTGGCCGGCACCTGTGCAGTTACGTATTTTGGACTCAATCAATTGGGGGGTTGGCAGGAGATGATTAGCATTCTTGAGACAGCTGAAACACAACCTGGAAATCCCTCGGTTTCTCAATTCTTTAACCTATGGAGACCTTCTGATGATTCGAATTACCCCTGGACGGGAATGTTATTTGGTGCTCCAATCCTTGGTATTTGGTATTGGTGTACAGATCAATTCATTGTTCAGCGTACACTTTCTGCCAAAGATGTCAGTAACGCCAGGAAAGGGGCCTTATTTGCAGGTTTTTTGAAGTTGCTTCCGGTCTTTCTCTTTTTCCTACCGGGTGTGATTGCCTACGCATTGTTACAGGAAGGAATGCTTACTTTTTCCAGTGACAACCCGGATCAAGCACTTCCTGCTATGATCAATGGATTTCTACCCGCGGGATTAAAAGGATTAGCAATAGCCGGTTTACTCGCCGCGCTGATGAGTTCGTTATCGTCCGCATTTAATTCCTCATCAACATTATTCACTATTGATTTCTACAAAAAGTATAGACCTAATGCAAGCGAGAAGGAGCTAGTCTGGACCGGGCAGATTGCCACGGTTATACTGGTGCTGGTAAGCCTAGCCTGGATTCCATTTATGAAAACCCTTATGAGTGGGGGAATATTCCATTACATGCAGAGTGTGCAGGCATATATCTCCCCACCAATCGCCGCTGTCTTTTTATTTGGGTTGTACTTCAAATGGATAAATGGAACTGGTGCTATTGTCTCCCTTTGGACAGGTTTTGTTCTGGGAGTGCTTCGACTTGTTACCGAGTTCATGGCGAAAGAGGGTGTAATAGTAGTCACAGAGGGAAGTTTCCTTGATTTTATGCTGGGTATTAACTTCCTGCATTACGCTGTTTTCCTCTTCATATTCTGCGGTGCTGTCCTGATGATTGTGAGCAAGTTAGGGACTCAGATGGCCCCTGAGATATTAGATAAGGTGACATTCAATAGAGAAAAAGGTGGCTCCTCAACTAAGTTGGATACCGATGCCGTGCTGACTATCGTGTTGGTAATATGTGTATTGGTACTATGGACAATTTTTAGTGGACTGGGTATAGCCTGATTTTATAAATGGATTTAGCTCTTAGAAACAAAACCGCCTTTATCTCCGGTTCAAGTTCAGGAATTGGCTATGCTGTGGCAAAGAAGCTGGCAGAAGAAGGTTCTTCCGTCATAATCAATGGCCGGTCAGAAGAATCAGTGGCTAAGGCAAAAGAAAAACTATTGACTGAAGTACCAGGTGCTTCAATATCTGGAATAGCCGCAAATTTTCTGGACAAACGATCGGTTGAAGCTCTTATTGATCAGCTTATGGACATAGACATCCTAGTAAATAATGTGGGAATCTATACCTCACAAGCCTTTCAGGATACTACCGACGAAGATTGGTTCAATATGATGGAGGTAAATCTCATGAGCGGAGTGCGGCTTTCAAGAGCTCTATTGCCAGCTATGTTGGATAAGAACGAAGGTAGAATCATTTTTATCAGTAGCGAATGTGCGCATCTGGTTCCAGAGGATCTGATTGGTTACAGTACAACTAAAGGCGCCATACTAAGTCTGTCCAGAGGACTAGCCCAACTTACAAAAGGTAGTAATGTGACCGTCAATACCGTTCTCCCAGGCTCTACCTTATCTGAAGGAGCGGAACGGTTTCTTGCTGAGGAAGCGGCAAAAACAAGCAGAGAGGCAAAAGAGGTTGAAGAAGCATTTTTTAAAGAGGTTAGAACTACTTCTTTGATACAACGCTTCGCATCAATGGAAGAAGTTGCTAATATGATCGTTTACTTATCTAGTCCGGTTTCATCTGCAACAAACGGCGCTGCGATCAAAGTAGACGGTGGTTCAATTCCCGGCCTCACTTAAGACATAGACCAAACAGCTTGTTGTTTGACTGCAAATTTTGGCCTTTAAAAAGAATCAGTCATCAAATGCCTTTATGGATTCTATAATAATTTCTAATACAACTCTGATGGTATACTGGCGTATACCTTTTTATCTTTCATCGAAATAAACTGTGGTGTAAAGTGCGAAGAGCCGAATTTATGTATCGATTGGTAGTCAGGAAGTTGATGATTCTTCTCTTGACTGTTGGCTTTGCATTGAGTCCGGCCTCTGCTTCCGTTGAGGTAGTCGAATCGACCGATAGCATCGAGCAGGTATATGTATTCGAGTCGCAAGTATTGAGATTATCGACCGGTGCAGCACCACCAACAGGTTTTAGCATCCTAAAGTCCGACTTCAAGGCGAACCTTATTCAATATAGGATTTGGGCTGGAGAAATTGTTCAGCCGAGACTATACTTACTTCATAGTTCTCTTAAGCTATTTGAATGATATATAACTCCGTTCAATTGTTAATCTTTTGATTAACGTGAGTTTATATTATCAATTTTAAATCAAATAGTTATGTCACAAAGACTTGTAGATGCATTTGATCAGCGACAAATGTTTGCCGATCGTTATCAATCCCCAAAACCAGTAAAAAAGAATGACTTTATCAACAAGATCAGGATAGAGTTGGAACGTGCGGTGGCACTTTGGAATATTCATGATGAAACCGCTTTTCTTCATTTCACCGACGGTATAGGTAATAATAAGATTGAGGAAGTAAGGGTAATGGCAGTTACCGAACGTTACGCAGTCTTGATGGGAGGCAGGTCTATCCCAATAGAAAATGTCACAAAGGTTGTAACCTGATCGTAAAGCCCGGATGAGAATCCGGGCTTTTTTTTAGGATACCAACCAGTCTTTTGCTTCCTCTACGGTGTCAAAAATCATTGTGTTATTACCCGAGACTCGATTGTAGGCATTGAGCAAAATCTTTTTTGCTCCAGTAATTCCCACGGCTGCCCGTTTAATGGTCAAATGATTGGTTACCCGTCCACTTTCCTGGGCTTTTTTAACTACTTCTTTTACGGCAAAAACTCCGGTCATATTGGATAGACGAAGTAAAGGACGATTTTCATTTAGAGCAAACTCGGTAGCGTCATCCATGGTCTGAAGAATTTCTTCTTTCTTCATTCCGGTATAGTCTACATATAGAATTTCCTGTCCTTTGTGTTTAATTAGAGCGAATCCGGGCATGTTAGTAAACTAGTTTCAATTCAAATCGAAGATAGCAAATGGTTGATTTTGACTGAAAGCTATCCTCGAATAATTGTATGAAGTACGCAACCTTTTGCGGGAACTTGCATCTACAACTCAGTTCAAAAGGATAAAACTCAAAACAATACTAATATGTCTTCAAAACTGTTCTCCCTCATCGGGATGCTACTTTATCTGCAAATAGCTTGTTCGTTCACCCAGAAACCCAGGCCAGCAAATACCGATACCCTAAGAACAATCGAAACGCTTGACCTCGACTTTTCTAAAATGGATCGATACTTGAAAAGGGAGGAAGCTTACGGGCATTTCAGTGGTGTGGTGATGATAATGAAGGATGATAAAGCTGTTTATGCATATGCTTCAAATGGATTACCCGTTGGATTAGACTCCCGGTTTGATGTCGGTTCAATTTCCAAACAATTCACTTCAGCAGCCATCCTATCACTGGTACATAAGGGGCAATTGGAAGTATCCGATCCTATCAACAATCACCTGGGTCAATATGCTTCTAAAAGGTGGAAGGATGTGACAGTTCATCACCTACTGACTCATACTTCAGGTATTCCCAGCATATATCAAACAGAACAGGGATTAGAAGTTTTTTTCCCAGAATCTAACCCGACAACTCTAGATTACCTGGTAAGTAAATTTTACGATAAGAAACTCCTTTTTAAACCTGGTGAGGAGTTTAGTTATTCGAATTCCGGCTATGTTTTGTTGGCCATGATCATTGAAAATATCTCGGGAAATTCTTTTCCAGAATTCATGAAAGACGAACTGTTTGATAGGTACAACCTGGTACAAACAGGCTTCAACCGAGATTCCAATTGCGCTTTTCCCGGGTTTGGGTATCGAAACGATTTATATAGGCCAGCGGAAATCCATCACCCTTCATGGTCTTATGGAGCTGGTGGCGTTTATTCCACGGCTTCTGATCTATTGAGATGGAGCTCCATTATCCAATCAGATACCTTTCTAACCAAAGACTTGCAAGAGGAGTACCTTGATAGTCATACTCGAGTAGGTTATGGGTATGGATGGCAAGTAGATAAATACGGAATCATTCAACATGATGGAGCTACTACCGGATTCATTAGTTTTTTAAGTATCGATCCTGGAGCACAGGTATCGATAGTGGCTCTCACCAACCGAAGTTTTGAGAATGTTCACATGTATGGCAAAAGTGTTTCTTATGTTAAGACGCTTGTTGAGGATACCTGGAGTTTTCTAAAACAGGAAAATATGAAGTTCTTACCTGAAATACGACAACAGCCATTGTCGAATAGAAAATACAGCGAAAATGGTAGTTATATTTCTTTAAGTCCAAAGTCAGACTCAACCATCGCTATCAACTACTCCGTTGGTCCAATTACCAGGTTGATAGCCAATAGCCCTCTTCACCCGGAAGACAGCATGACTATCAGGTTTATAGAACAGGCTGAAGCTCTAGAACACTCCCGCTACTGGAAACTGGCCAAACATAGCAATGGGGAAATGAAATTTGTATGTTACTCGGGTCTTATGCGTATTGGGATGAATATGATAAAGAAAAAGACTGGTACCGTTAAGGAAACGATACCTTATTTGGTAACACGAGATTACGGATTAATCAGGATGAAAGGTGAACTCGGTAACCTGGATCTTATAACATATTACGATGAGGATGGATTACTCCAGGGGATATTTGAAAATGAATTCCTTTCTCCCGATGAACCGTCGGAACAAGTAGGGTATGTAGTTAATGAAAATACCGTTTTCGTTGATGGGCTTCCTTACGGCGAAAAGTCCTGTATATTGGTTATTGACGAAAATAGCTTACGTATTCGACAATCAGACAGGGAGATTGTTTATGGGAATTGAATTAAATCACGAAAGCATTTTATGAGTGTTAAATACTCAAATTTCCTATATTGAGTGGATGAGACTTAAGGTATTCTTATTTGTTGCATCTGTATCAATAATACAACTTCAGGCACAAACCAGGATCATTTTTGATACCGACTTTGGTGGTGATGCGGATGATCTTGGTGCATTAGCCATACTAAACAACTTCGTCAACAAGCAGGAATGCGAATTATTGGCAGTTATGTGCTGGAATGTTGAACCCTATGCAGTTTCCGCGATAAGTTCAGTTAATCGTTTCTACGGTAATGCAACTATTCCAATTGGTACCAGGAAAGGAGGCGGAGAATATATACCCTGGAATCACTCCAAAGTTCTGTCTGAGAAATTTCCAAATGACATTGATGCTAATTCAGCTCCAGAGTCTACTGAGTTATATCGGAAGATACTTTCAGGGAGTGAAGATCAAAGTATCATTATCGTGACTGTAGGGCCCTTGTTAAATATTAAAAATTTGTTGGACTCGGAATCAGACAATAATTCTCCGAAATCGGGAAAGGAACTGGTAGAGGAAAAGGTGAAAGAGTTTGTCATCATGGGGGGTCAATTCCCGAAGGGCGAAAAAGAATGGAACTTCGATGGCAACATGCCTGGTGTAACCAGGAGTGTAGTCGAAAGGCTAAATGTACCTATCACATTCCTTGGATATGAGGTTGGTTTAAACATAAAATCAGGAGAGGTATTTAATGATCTGGATGAGTCTCATCCACTCTTCGTTGGGTTTAGCCATTTCAGTGAACATTGTCCATGGCTGAATTCTCAATGGCAAGGGCGGATTTATGATAACTCCACTTACGATCAAACTGCAGTTTTATATGCAGTACGGGGAGGTCTTGGGGAGTATTGGGAAAGGATTGATGATGGATACTGCCAGCCTGATGATACAGGTGGAAATGAATGGGTGCAGGGTGAAAACGATAGAGACCATTCCTATCTTCGTTTACTGAAACCTGTAGAAGAAATGGCTACGGTAATCGAAAATTTCATGGTGAATGATTTTTAAAAGTTGAAAGTGTCTGAGTTCATATCACTAGGCTTGAAGTTGGTAATCATCCTGCTAATTTCTTTTCCCGTGTCAATAAATGCACAAATCAAGGTTATACTGGATACTGATCCCTCTTACGACCCGGATGATGCAGGTTGTATGGCAATGTTGCATGTGATGGCAAACAATGATGAATGTGATATTCTCGGAATTATCAATTCTACGAATCACAAGGACTCTCCTTTAGCAATTAGTGCTATCAATCATTTCTATAATCGAAAAGCCATACCTGTAGGTGATTATAAGGGCTACCAAGAGAAAATTGATGCTCCTGAAAATACCTATGATGGTGCGATAGCACTTGAATACCCAAGAGAGCTAGGCTCATGGGGAGAATCAACCGATGGAGTAGCCCTCTATCGAGAAATTCTGGCCTCTGCTGAAGATACTAGTATCACTATTGTAATTATTGGAACGATGCATAATTTTTACAGTCTTCTGATTTCAGAACCAGATTTATTTAGTAGTCTTTCCGGAAAATCTCTGGTGGCAAAAAAGGTTAAGCAAGTTGTAACGATGGGAGGTAATTTTATCGACGGAAAGGGACTTGATCGGACCAATTGGGGTGGAGCGGAGGAGCTTTGCAGTTATACTGACTGGTCATGTGTAAGAGAAGAGCGAAATCGAATGTGTCGATTTGTTATAAAGAACTGCCCTGCACCGTTTGTGGCCTCAGGTTGGGAAGTAGGCTGTGGAGATTATTATAACGCTGGTTACGGAAATGTAATGACCGGCCAGGGTCTTAAGCAACTAATGCCTGATCATATTATCAGAAGAAGCTATGAATATCATTTCCAATGGAGGGGAGGATCGGAAGATATTAGTCGTCATAGTAACGATCAATGTGCGTTGCACTTCGCCATTCGCGGGGAATCTGACAATTATGTTGCGAAAGTTGATGGAGACATTAATCTGTCTGAAAAAGGAGTATGTACATGGACACAAACCTCTGATGGAATACAGGGTTACATTCAAAAAGCGCGAAATAAAGATTTGATTGCTGCCGAAATTGAGTTCTTGATGATGGGAGAGGTGATGAAGGAAGATATAACACCACCCACGAAACCCGATAAATTGCGTATGATTGACCGCCCGGATGGAACTCGATTGGTTACCTGGAATCGGTCAGAAGATAATACTCCCGGCAGTTGGGTTGTAGGATATGATATCTACGTTGACGGAACCTGGACAACAAGAACTTATGGAACCAGGTATTCCGGTACGTTCGACGGTGGACATCTTACTGTAGAGGCAATTAATGTAAATGGTGTTAGTAGTGAATCAGTAACGATTCAGATAGCAGACTAATCCTTCAGCCAACTACGAATTTCTGGTTGAAAAGACCGACTACTCACAATCTTATCGCCATTTAGAAGTTGGAATTCGTACGTACTATTTCGTAAATACTTCCAGCTCTGGATACGTTCTTCGTTGATTAGATACGAACGATGGACCTGTCGAAAGTAAGGGGGTAATTGACTGATAATGGTTTTAATCGTTAACCTTCGAGTGTGAATCGATTTTTGGGTTATAAATCGCAATAATTCAGAATCAGATTTTATGTATAGTACCTCATCGAATTTTACCTCCTTAATCAAACCTTTTTCCTTGAAGGTAATACTTTGCATACCTGACCAGGAAGTCTTTCGGTGACTTTCCCAAAGCCGCTCAATTTGACTATTGAAAGTTGCTTTTTCAATTATTTCAAATTGATCTAATGCACGTCTTATAACTATATCAAGATCCTTGTAAACAAAGGGTTTAAGAATGTAACTAAAGGCTGCAAGTTCAAAAGCGGCAACCGCGTATTCGTTGTAGGCTGTGATGAAAATAATGAATGGATGAAGATCCATCCTGACAAGTTCACGAGCAGCTTCAACTCCGCTAATCCCTGGCATTTCAATGTCCATAAGGATAATATCCGGAACGCGCAATTGACAAAAATTAATAACCTCCTGACCATTTTTTAGGCTTCCTATTAATTCCAGGGAATTATGACTTTCAACATATCGCTCTAGATATGATAGAGCATTCAATTCATCATCAGCTACCAGAACCGTATGTCTCATCGTGGAAGAATTATTTCTGCTTTAAATGTTCCTATACCTTCTGACAAAATGAGTTTAGCACTTTCTCCATAGTACATGTCAAGCCTTCTTTTTAGATTATCTATGCCTGTTCCGGAATATTCATCTGATTTCTCGGATGCCGCGACTTCATTTTCCACCATAATGCTGATGTTGTCCGGAATCACTTTAACTGTGATCTTAACAGTAGTTTCAGAAACAATTTTTGAAACCCCATGTTTTAGTGCATTCTCAACAAGAGGTTGCATAATCATTGTAGGAATACGGAAGTCGTGGCATTCTTCTCCCACGTCAAAGCTAATTTCCAGCCGGTCTTTGAAACGCTCTGTTTCAATATCCAGGTAATGCTTAACAAACGCTACTTCTTCTTTTACTGAATGCCAATCTTGCTCGTTTAATATCAGCAGTTGTCTAAGCAGGTTACTAAGCTCCACGGTCATATCTCTTGCCTTTTCGTCGTCATGTCCAATTTGACTGGTAATGGAATGCATGGCATTAAAAAGAAAATGTGGATTCAGTTGATTCTTGAGAGACTGTAATCTCGCAGAATTCAATTCCGCCTTTCTTTCTGCTAATTCTACTTTTTGGTTTGAAAATGTCTTTTGTTGATTTAGCCATAGTATCAGGGCAATAAGCAGACCGAGATCAATCATGCGGCTAAAAATTGAGGGAATAAAGAATTGCTGAAGCTCAAACATCGTGGGAAGTAAAGGGAGGCCCAGCAGAGTATACCTGAGGAAATATAAAATGAGGTTAGATCCAAGCCATTGTGCAAGAACAATGACAGGGAAATACAAAATTAGCTTTCGATAGAATTCTTTTTTAGATCTGGATTGAATGTGATGGATCCAATGAAATAGCCAAGGGAATAACAAAATCCACACACCATAATTGGATATAAGAAATAGCAGATGATTACCATCCAAAACGAAACCGCTTTGAGCCCAAAAGGCGAAGGTTATCAGTATTCCAATGGAAAAAACCTGACTAAACTTGACGGGTAAATGGTGGTATGATAAAAATCGATTGATCCAGCTAATATACGATTACATTTCTGTGTGGATAACCCATGAAATTGTCATTCGTTGCAAGAATTGCCATCTGTTGCAATCATTCGATCATCTGTAGTCAGTGGACGTATTGCTGATAAAACTAAAATCAACAACAGATGAAACGAACAACACTAATTGTATGCATGGTAATGATCTCGGGGTCATTACTAGCCAAAGGGCCTACTTACTCTTCACCTGAATCTCAGTCTATCATTGAAAAGATGATTAATGCGCATGGAGGTTATGATCGATGGCAACAGATCAAAACGCTTTCATTTTCCAGTGCAATGCACAGTGAATCTTTAGGTTTTCTGCGGTTCTGGATTAAAAATCAAACCGTCGATATGTCGAATCGGAGAACATATCAAGATTGGCCACTAGTGGGCTCTCAGCTGGCATTTAATGGAGAAAAAGTTTGGTCGATGGATTGGAGGGTAGGAAATCCGCCAAGTCATCAACACTCCGTATTCTTCTATTATTTGAATTTGCCCTGGCTCACGCAAGATGATCATGTTATTTTGGGTGAGCCGGAATTAGTGGAGCATCAGGCATTCGATAATCCAGTCCATAAAGTTCAAATGAGTTACTCTGATGTACCAACAGTAGGAAAGTCTCAAAAAGATACTTACACACTTTACATAGACTCCAAATCATTCTTGCTGGTAGGTTATGAGTATTCTATAGGCTATGGACCACTGCTTGATGTAGTCGGTGTACCAAAAGATCAGGAAGTTTTCGGGCCAGTACTTCGAAAGAATAACTATTTCGGTGAAATCGATGGACTTAAGTTCCCTCTACTGTTTACTACACATGCGGTTGATATGTCTGCCCAGTACGGGGATCATGCTATTTATAACGTGAGTCTTGATGAAGAATTTGATGAAAATAGGATGATCCCTCCATCGAATGCCGTGTTTGATCCGGCAAAAGACATTAGAAAATAAATAATTAGAATGCGCCTGCCATATTCAATCCGGCAGGCGCCCTTTTCAGATACCGAATGAAAACTCAAAAGATACTATCATCCGCTTTGTTGTTAGTTGTAATCGGATGCCTATTTACCTTGAAGGGTATCCCTTATTTATCCACGGCGGTATCAGCAGCTTTAGTGCTGATATATATTACTCAGTCTAATGGGATAAAGTACCTACGATTAAATGCATTTGAAAATTGGAAGCAGAATATAGTCATTGCGCTTTCCGCATCAGTTGTTTTATTCCTGGTTTGCACTTTTTTAATTGCTCCACTATTGGAAGACTGGACCGGATTACCCATTGAACATGGGCCATTCAGGCAGCTTGAAGGCAATGTCTATTTCTACCTTCTCAGTCTGGCAATTGCATGGGTGATGGGCGGCTTTGTCGAAGAACTGGTTTTTCGAGGGTTCATGTTTAACCAATTGAATTTAATAATCCCAGGGAACCCGGGTAAGGTATTTGCTTTGATCTTCACCTCTGTTTTATTTGGATACCTTCATACTTATCAGGGACTTACAGGTCAACTTTTAACAGGTTTTTTTGGGTTGATGCTAGCTTTTACCTATTTGTTGAGCAATCGGAACCTGTGGATTAATGTAGTTATTCATGGAAGTATAAATACGATAAGTTTAACCGGGATATTCCTGGGTTGGCTCTAAGGAGAATAATTATTCCAATCGCAGTTGTTCAGTAGGATTCATCCTGCTGGTTTTCATTACCTGATAGGCCACGGTGGCAACCAGGATCAGTATAACCGTTACTGTTGCCTGAACAAAATGAATAATCTCAGGTTCCAGGTGGTAGGCATAAATGATATCAAACACCAAACCGAATACATATGTCGAACCTGCAAGACCAGCCACAGCAGCAATACCCACCATCCAATATAAGTCTTGTCCCAGAAGGTTAGCTATCGTGGACTGAGAGGCACCAAGGACTTTTCTTATCCCAAACTCTTTACTTCTGCGTTGTACCTTCAACGAAATCAGAGTGTACAATCCGAGTATGGATATCAAAATCGTAATTATTCCAACGAATGAGTTAATCTTGATCATCACCACATTGAGTTCCCGGATGGGCTTCATTACTCTGCTTTGAGGAAATCCAGTGTATAGTTCCTGTGGAAACACTTCATACCAAAGGGTTTCGAGAACTCGGTTTGCTTCGTCAGCAGATCCTGTCACCTTCACGGCTGCATTTCGATAGGAGTCCGGTGGTATTAATTTGATTACCGTTGGAGTGATTTTGCCTTCTTCAAGGACAATTGATCTAAGATTAAAATTATCAACGATACCAACGACCTTGTACCGATTCCCGTCCAATGAAATTGTGGTATGAAGAAGATCTTTACCTAGTCTGTCCTGAAGCATCGCATTGATTACTACCTCGTTTGCATTCTCGTTAGAACCTTCAAAAAAGTTACCCTCCCTTAATCGAAGTCCCATGGTCTCGGGATAACCTTTACCGGCTCGAACTACAGATACCGTATGGTCGATGCTTTCATCAGTAAGAATTTCGGTTTCGGATGAGTACCCAATAATGTTTTGTACTCCTGAAACCCTTTCAACCAGAGGGTTTTGAAAAAGATGATCTTCTAAAACCTGGTACTGTTCTGGACGATTCAAGGGAATTACAATCGACTGATCCACTTCATATCCTCTATCCAAGGTTTCCTGGTAATAGGAATTATCTATCAACAGGTACCATCCAAATAGATTGTAAAAGCATAAAGCAAATTGGAAGGTCAATAAGAAAGCCATCAGCTGATTTTTGTTGGTCAATGTCAGTGACTTACTAAATATCTTCAAGGCGGAGAATCTTGAAACATAGAAGGAAGGATAAGCAGCCGCCAAAAGGCCGACCACACTGATAATGACAAAACTGTAAATCAGGATATCTGAGATGGGGACGGTGTCCAATTGAATCAACTCACGCTGGAAGAGAGCATTGTATTCAGGTATCAAAAATATCGAAATGACAAAGGAAAAAAGAACCGCCAATGCTATCATAAAGGTATTCTCCATAAGGAATTGAGTCATGGTGGTTTTTCTATTTCCACCTAGAATTTTTCTGACAGCAATTTCTTTCAGCCTTTTACCCGAAAGCGCGATGCTAGTGTTTATAAAATTGAAACAGGCAAGCAAAAGCACGGCAAGTGCAGATCCAGCAATACCCATGACAGAAGAGGGGTGAAGGTGTATACCGAATTGGCGCCCATACAATAGGTGTTCAAAAGCAGGCCATGAAAAAATATCGTCTAATCGGAAAGAGGAAATCTCTAAATCGGTGATATTGGTATTTCTGACATTCAAAAGGCTACCTAATTCGGCATTGGCACGGTTCAATTCTTCTTCTGTGGAAGCCACGATGAAAGTGGCATCAACCATGGTCTTCCAGTCCTGCTTGTCTATTTCAAAATAATCAATGAATGCTTCCAGAGAAACGAATGCAGACTGGTTAAAACTTATGTTAGTTGGGGGTTTTTGATATACATCCTTTACCTGGAAAGTTGCCTCTTTCAGATTTGGGAAACTGACTTTGACCAATTCACCTATTGGATATAGGTCATCAAATAAACGCGAGGCCAGTTCCTCCGATAAAATAATCTGATTACCCTTGGGGGCTTTGATGGCTTCTTCGTTTATACTTCGAAATTCAAAATAAGAAAGAAACTCTGGATCTGTAAAAGCAATTTGAGACCTTAACATACGGTCTTTTTCACCTAAAGTCAGACTTTTACTCAAGTATCGAAAGGCTTCAACTTCCGCACTTTTTAGGTTTGGTGCAAGTCGCATGGAGGTCACGCCGAGTGTTGATTCACCCATCCGCTCCCCATGAATTTTATAAACGTTATCAGCCTCTTTAAAATAAGTATTAAAGGTGCCGTTGAACTGGTAATTGAAATAGGCAATGGTGCATACCGATAGAGCTAGAGCAAGTCCTAAGACATTAGCAAATACATAAAATGGATTCAGTTTTACGGCCCTTAGTGAGGTTTTGATATAGTTTTTGGAGAGTAGCATAGCGTGTGTAGGTATAATTTGTAGTGAACGAATAACCGAAGGCCGCACCATCTTAATTATTTCCAGGCGGTATCTTCTTTTTGCATATCCAGTCCCTCGATTTTCACAGTCTTCGTAGAAGCCTTCCTCCAGATCACCCAATAGCTCTTCCAGATATTCAGCATGACAAAACCATTTAAATAATCGAGTCCAGAATTTTGGAGGTGATACAGGCATTAGATGCTCATTTTCGGAACCAGACTCCACATTTCTTCACGAAGCTCCCGAGCCTGGTTCAAGGCCGTTTTGCCAGCACTAGTCAGATTGTAAAATCTTTTTCTTCTCCCACCTCTCTCAGCGGTAGCACCCCCATAGTGTGATTCAAGAAACCCTTTTTCTTCTAGTCTCATAAGAGCCGTATGGAGAGCGCCTCTGCTCAGTTCACGATTTAGTCGCTTATTAATTTCCTTTTGGATCATTAAACCATAAGCCTGATCACCCAGGATTAATATGGAAAGCATTACGATTTCCTGAAATTCACCAAGATTAGTTCCTTTCATAGTTTGGTTTGTTTCTTATATGAAGACCAAACGTAGTTAAAATGTATTTGTTTCACAAATGAAGACAAAATGAATTTCAAAATGTTCAGAAGTATTTATTCACATTAAGATTCAATTATTGTGTCAAACCTCGATCACTGATTAAATACAGAAAGTTGAGAAATTGGAATGCTCAAAATTCTATGGCCATCTGTATAGTGCAATTTTTCATTATGGACGAATGCACTCCAGCCATAAGTGATCTCCTCGATAATCCTGGGCTTAGCCCATACCACTTTCTCCTGAACACCAATGTTTTCAGAATACATAATTCCTTGTTGTTGAGGGTCACCTTCCTTGTAACGGGTGAAAAGTAGATACTCCAGGTCATGATCAACGTAAGGACTGAACTCAGTATGAATCGTATTTAAGCCGGCAATCGTAGAATCCACTTTCAATGAATTTTCAACCAATGTACCGACGGCTAAGTCTCCACCATTTTCTTCTATATAGAAATAAATAATGGACTCATCAAACCAATGGAAATATCCAATTTGATTCTGGTTTTTGATTCTTAGCTCAATAGGGGTGCCCCACGTTTCACCCTTCCTTGTAGACATGAATGTTGTTTTTTCATCACCGTTCCTAGTATATATTATTTGATAACCAGATGGAGAAATAGCTCCATTATATAAGGAATCAATGGGAGGAATGGATTGAAGTTCCCCATTCGTAAAAAGGTAAGGAAATTGAACATCCCAGTCCTGATACAAGGTAAGGAAAAGTGTATCACCACCAGAAGTAAAGGAAAATGTGTTTATCGCTTCTTCCTCACCGAGCCCCGGTATCTCAAATACTTGGATTTGACAGAAAGAAACTGTTGATAGAAAGACAAACAGCGCAATGATCACAATTGATTTCATGGAAAAAAGGATTACATCTACAAGTGTTAAAATAATTAATTATATTTGATTCTACAAATATTGAAGAAATGCTACAACTTGGTTATTTGGAAGAAACAATCTTGCTAATACTATTGAAAATGGATGGACAGGCTTACGGATTCTCAGTATCCGAGGAGTACAAAAATCACACTAAAAAATCCATCTCCATCAGTGCAGTTCACACCGTGCTTTCCAGATTGGAAAAAAAGGGACTTATCATTTCCCAGATGGGTGGAGCAACAGAAGAACGCGGCGGACGGAGAAAAAGAATATTTAGTCCGACTCCGGAAGGTAAGCATGTGATTTCCGAAATTAAGAACTCAAGACAATCACTTTGGGCTCAGATTCCAGATCTGTCATGACTCGACATAATCCTCCAAAATGGGCACGTGGGTTTTTAAGATGGTTTGTTTCAGAAGAACTGATCGAGGAAATTGAAGGCGACTTGATAGAAGCTTATCGGGTTCGTCGCAATAAACACGGGAAGCTACATACAGATTTTTGGTACGTTAAAGATGTGTTTCGATTCTTTAAACCTTATTCCTTTGAGAAGCACTCACGTACCAAGCAATTCTTACCGATATTCAATAACCATCTGAAAACAGCAATTAGAAATCTACTGAAGTATAGAACGCAAGCTGCCATAAATCTCTTTGGCTTGAGTATTGGAGTCACTTCGGTAATGCTACTAGGCACTTATCTGTACCATGAGCTAACCTACGATCATTCATTTCCTGATTCCGAGAGAATTTATCGTGTGGTTAATAATTATCGGGATCAGACATACACCTGCATGAAGTTCAACGATTACTTCGGTTCAAATCGTGAGGTTCAGTTACAATTAGTTAAGCATTTAAAAGAGTACGAAGGTGTATTGGAAGCTTGTCACTTTGTACCAAACATGAGTGCGATTGGCCCCTCAGAGAAATGGTATGTGCAATCTGGTAAGAAGGAAATCGTTCTCGAAAATTTCTTGTTTACGAATACGGGAGTATCATTTAACTCCATATTTCCTCAACGATTTTTGGTAGGGGACCCAAAGTCTGCTTTCAATAATTTTCAAACCGTAGTCTTAACGGTGAGTACCGCAAAGCTACTTTTTGGACCTGATTGGGAGTCACAGGGTTTATTGGACCAATCTATCAACATTAACGATCAGTCTTATTTAGTTACCGGTGTGGTTCAGGACGTACCCGGTAACATACACTTTGACTTTGAAATCCTGGTAAACCAGGAAACAATTCCTAGTTGGGCAGGATATACGTATTTCAAAACCGATGAAATAATGGATGGATATACGGTAGCAGAATGGCTAAATAGGGACGTCGAGACATTTTACCCTGGATATACTGCGGATATACTTAGTAAAGGTATTGATATCGTTCCATTACAAGATGTTCATTTCACTGATCGGATGCTTTACGAGATCAAACCGATTGCCAATAATCAGTACCTATCCATGTTTCTGGGTGTTGGAATTATCATTCTGTTCATCATATGGATAAATTGTGCAAATCTATCCATTGCGACGTACGCGGGTCGGCAAAGAGAGCTCGCGGTCAGAAAGGTGTTTGGGGCAAGAAGTAAGGATGTATCATTTCAGGTTATAACAGAATCAATTCTTCAAGCTCTACTGGCATTTCCTGTTATCTGGTTTTCGTGCCATCTCTTTTTACCCATAATTAATGATTTGTTAGTCGTATCTATTGATCAAAATATCCTTCTTCAACCAATTTTCATCCTAACGATCATTATTATTCTTTTAGGCACTGGATTGATTAGTGGTGTTTATCCGGCAGCCGTTTTCGGATCCAAGTCGATGATGAGACTGTTCGAGGGTAAACTCAATGCGCGTAGAACGGTTGGGCCATTTACTTTTCGTCGGGTACTTCTAACAACACAATTTTTCATGGTCATTGGTCTTCTAAGTTTAGCTCTATTTATAAATCAGCAACTGGATTTTATTCAAAGTAAGCCTTCCGGTTTTAGGAAGGATGGAATTGTTTTTTTTGAGGTCGATGGAGTGGAAAAGTACAGGCTTCTTGAACCTCTAATTCAGTCAATACCGGAGGTGGAGGCTGTCGGAAACGGTATGGTTCCTGGTGCTGAAATGTACAATCAACTAACCTATAAGTTAGAAGGAATTCCTGAGATTCTTTCAGATGGGACCCATTTGTACACGTCTTTGGCGAGTATGGAAGTTTTTGGGATCAGATCGGAAGCACTAAGGCTTCTTGAAGCGGGTCAGGACAGCGTTTTAATTATCAACCAAACTGCTGCCAAAAAGCTTGCTACAATGAAGAAAGTTGAAGTTGAGGATATTGTGGGTGAAAAGATCATTTTAGAACCGGAATGGGAGAACGAGGAATTTGGCTATGGCCTTCATTATACCATCGCCGCAATTATTGATGACTTTGACTATTTCAGCTTAAAATACGAATCTCAAAGTCTATTTATTGAGGTTCATAGAGAATCGGATTGGGTTTACAATATGATCATTAGTGCAAAATCTGATAATTGGTTCTCAATACTAAGTCAAATTGAAGAGTACTATATGACCGTAGAGTCAAGTAGACCTTTTGATCCGAAATTCCTTAATGATCATCTTGCCCAATTATATCAACTTGAGACCAACGCTGGAAGACTGGCTTCATACCTCACAATTATATGCGTGATATTAGCGATGATGGGCTTGGTGGGAATTGTTAGTTATGTGACGTTCACACGAATTAAGGAAATTGCAATAAGAAAAGTGTTTGGTGCGACCACCAATCGAATTCTATTCACACTCAATACAGAATACGCTTATATGATTGTTGTTGCAACACTATTCGCGATACCAAGTGCTTTATATTTCTCGGGAATATGGCTTCAAAATTTCGCTTTCCGAATCATTCCAAGTCCCGTTACGGTTTTATTGGGTGGGATGGCAACCTTCCTGGTAGTTTCTACAGTAGTTATTGTAAAGTCTTTTCAAAGCGCCAATAAGAATCCATCTGAAACGTTAAAATATGAGTAGTTCATTTGAGGTAAAAACAACTGCCTTAACACTTAATTGATACTTAACTAATCAATCAAGGACGGTTATTTAATCCAGCTTCTCTATTTTTAACGCCATATGTCACCTTTGCAGAAGAAGTTCACTTCTTTTTTCGTATTCCTATTTCTGATTTTCTTTCGATCTCCTGCGCAGGATTTAAAAGTAATTGACTCATTATTGAACCGGATCGAAAAGGACTATTCAAGTACAGAGGTTGTTGACGCGTATTTGAAAGTAGCTCTGGAGTATAGTGGCCTGGACTCCTTAAACTCACATAAATACATATCACTAGCGATGAACCTGGCGGACAGTCTCCACTATCAGGAAGGCAAAGCAAATGCGTTGTATGTTCAGAGTAGAAATTCCATGTTGAGAGGAGATTACAGATTGGCGGATAAGGACCTGAATTCGCTGAAGGATTTGTCTGAAGAAATCAATTATCCTGAAGGAAAGGCAAATAGCCTGTTTGGTTTTGCCTGGTTGAGTTACTACCGGGGTAACTATGAGGAAAGTATAGATCTTCATATGAAGTCCCTGGAGATCAGAAGGACTCTGGATCTTCAACAAGATGTATCAAGTAGCCTAAGGGGGATAGGAATTACCTACAAGCTGCTTGGTCAATTTGATAAGTCCCTGGATTATCTTCAGCGTTCATTGGAAATCGAAATTTCGATCAATAACAAGAGTGGAATTGCAGAGTGCCTTAATCACATTGGAATAATAGACGGACTTAGGGGAAATTATGCATCTGCATTAGATTCTTACTTCCAGGCGCTTGATATCCAGGAGGAGATATCGGATAAAAGTGGTCTCGCATATACTCATCAGAACATTGGCGTTATATATTATCAACAAGGCGATTATTCCAAAACACTGGATAGCTATAACGAGTCCCTTCGTTTGCGGGAAGAGATAGGAGAGACAAGGGGAATAGCCCAACTAACATTTAATATGGGAGTGGTCTATCATGATCAAAACATGTACGAGGAAGCTCTTGAATATTACCTGGAAGGGCTGAAGATGAAAGCCATTTTAGGAGACAGAAGAGGAGTGGCGGACGGGTACTTAAATATTGGAAAACTTTTTGCTGACCAGGATCTCTATTCAGAAGCTGTTGAAAACCAACAAGTGTCACTAAAGATTGCTCGTGAGATCAATTCGAATTGGGGAAAAGTCAATGCCCTCGTTGCCTTAGGCACTTCTTATTTTAGACTTGAACAATACATTAGATCCAGAAATAACCTGCTTGAAGGAATCGAATTGGCCAAAGAGGCGAAGTTGGTGGAAAGTTTAAGAGAAGCGGCGGGCGTTCTTTCCATGGTCGAGAAAGAGCTTGGTGATTACCGAGCTGCTTATGAGGCTCAGTTACTATATCAACAAATTTCGGATAGTCTTTCCAATGAAGTGGTTACCAAAGAGATTACCAGGCTTGCCACGGAATATGAATTCAATCAGGTTAAAGACTCCATTCAATTCGCAAATGAGCGTGAAAAGCTGATACTAGATCAAAAAATCAGAGCACAACGTAACACGCAATGGATATCTATCACGACTGTTATTGTTTTAGTTATTGTTATCGCGATTCTCTACAGATACTATCGTTTGAAGCAAACTTCGAATTTGCAATTAGCACAAAAGAACCAGGAAATACAGGAGAATAATGAACTGTTGACTTCCTTGAATACAGAAAAGAACAATCTAATAGGAATTGTTGCCCATGATCTCAAAAACCCGCTTTCTAACATTATTGGTGCTGTCAATCTAATTGACACTCTGGAGCCGGGGGAAGAGGAACCTGAATTGATCGATGTAATTAGAGATTCTTCTGCTAGAATGCTGAATATGATTACAGAAATTCTGAATGTTGAGTCAATCGAAGAAAACATTAAGGAGGTTCATGTAAAGGCTCATGACATTTCATCTTCCACTCATGATGTTTGTGATCAGCTAGCGGGAAAGGCCTCTGCAAAACAAATAAGTATCAAAAGATCAATCGAAAAGAATCTTCTAGGTATGGTGGATCCGCTTTTCTTTAGCCAGGTGGTGGAGAATCTCATTTCGAACGCCATCAAGTTTTCCCCTAATGGAAAAGAAATTGACATCCACCTTTCAAATAAGCAAAATAAGATGCTTTTGGAAGTGAAAGACGAAGGTCCCGGGATTACCGAATCAGATATGAAGCGGCTTTTTTACAGGTTTCAACGCTTGAGTGCAAAACCTACAGGTCAAGAGAGTTCAACGGGACTGGGTTTGTCTATCGTCAAGCAGTTTGTTGACAAAATGGGAGGAAGAGTATGGGCAGAAAGTGTGCCTGGAGAAGGTGCGAGTTTCTTCGTTGAGGTCAAATCTTCATAAATCACTAGGTTCTTAATGCTAAAAGGATGCTTATTGAATTGATACGCCATTTCAGTCGTCAAAGATTCTTCTTAATCGCAGTTACTTTTCTCTTTGCGTGTGAGGAAAAAGAAGCGCAGCAAGCGGATAGAATTGAAATCATCCTTGACACAGACATGGGTTCTGATTGTGACGATGTCGGTGCCTTGGCCCTGTTGAACTACTACCATAATCAGAAAGACGCAGAAATCAAGGCTGTCGTCTACAGTTCAGGTAAAATACCTTACGGAGTTGGCATTATACACGCCATCAACAAATACTATGGAAATGAAGGGATCCCAATTGGGGCATTGTACGATTCTACTTTTGGTGATCCCGTAGACAAAATGCTGGCCGAGAAAATCACTTCTGAAACGACAAAATACGGCCATTCTTTTGTCTCAACCAGAGATGTGCCAGAACAAACAAGTATGTTGAGAGAGATACTCGCCAAGGCTAAGGACAGGAGTATCACCTACATAACGATTGGACATACAAAAGGACTCCATGAACTTGTCCGATCAAACCCGGATAAAGCTTCATCCTTAATGGGAGAGGAGCTTGTCAACAAGAAAATTCAAAGATGGGTAGCGCTGGGTGCTCTTGGAGCAAATGATTCAATTGGTAATTATCGGCAGGATTGGAATTTCTTCAGGAACGGAAGTGCTCCGTTTACAGAATATCTGATCAAGAACCTGGAGATTCCCATTTACTTTATTGATGCAGGAACCACTGTGATGACTGGAAGTTCATTAGTTGAACTTCCAAAAGAGAGCATCGTAAGAATTGCATATGAAGTCTGGCTCCAAAATGTAGAGAATAAGACATTAATCGATCAAAGACCAAGTTGGGACTTAATGGCGGTTATGTATGCGGTAGAGGGGAATAGAGGGTTTTTCGAGAGCAACAACAAGGGATACCTTGATTTCGATTCGGGTCTTGGTTCTCGTTGGATTAAAACGGATTCATTATCCAATCACTACTTTGTTACAGAGGTGAATGGTAAGACAGATGAAATTGCCTCTTACCTGAACGGGATAATTTCGATATCTCCGAATCAATAACTGTTTCAGCAGGGTCATACCATCTTGTGTGTTGCCACATGCTTGATTATATTCGATTGGACAAAATCAGCACCCATGAAAAATCTTCTTTTGCTTCCATTCATTCTTCTTTTAGCCTGCACACAGACTAAGAAAACTCCAGATGAATCAACCCAATTAGGTGAACTGGGGCATACTTTTAGTATGTCCGATGAAGTGAAACCCTTTTTCGATAAAGGACTGCTGCTGTTGCACAGCTTCGAATACGAAGATGCCAGGGAAGAGTTTGAAAAAGCGAAGGAGATTGATCCCAATGAACTTATGACCTATTGGGGATTAGCCATGACACATTATAAAGCGCTATGGGGACTACAAGATGTGGATGCTGGTCGGGAGATCATGAATGATTTTGGAGCCGATCAGGAAGTAAGATTAGGAAAAGCCGAGAATGAATTGGAAAAAGACCTATGGATGGCAGTTGAAATACTGTATGGCGAAGGAGAATTTCTGGAGAGAAATCGCAGATATGTCAAACACATGGAAAAGGTATACAATGATAATCCTGATAACCTGGAGGTGGCAGCCTTCTATTCCCTGGGTTTAATGTGGGCCGGATACGATAACCAGGAAAATCTGAAGATTTCTTCTCAGGTTGCCGCGAGCATAATTGAAGAAAATCCTACACACCCCGGCGCGCTTCATTACATGATTCATGCCAATGATGACCCACAGTTTGCTATTAAGGCTATCGATGCAGCTAATGAGTATGCTCAGGTAGCACCAGATGCCGCGCATGCGTTGCATATGCCATCTCATATCTATGTGGCCCTGGGAATGTGGAAGGAAGTCGTGAGTTCAAATACCGATTCATATCAGGCCAGTTTAACTCGAATGGAGAGAAAGGGTCTAAGTGGGAAATCTCGAGGTTATCACTCCATGGCTTGGTTGCACTATGGTTACTTACAATTGGGACGTTATGATGAAGCCGCAGACTTAATGAAAGAGATGATCAGCTACAACCTCGATAATACGGCAAGTAAAAGCTATTTGATTAACATGCAGAATCAACAGCGAATAGAATCTGGGATATGGCCCGATAGTTTAGAATTCCAGGACGTAGATGTTAGTGCCGCTCAAATAGGCATGGAGGGTAAAGCACAAATACATTTTGTGAAAAGCTTACTGGCATTTGATAGGGGGGATTCTGATGGTATTGAGGATCAAATCGAATCGCTGCTAACCCATCTGGAGTCCGCTAAGCTACAGGTGACAGAAGATGGTATCGCATTGTGCAGTGCAGGACCAACCAGGTACGCACCGGATGAAGAGAGTATTAATCGTACGCAGGTGGTTATTTATCAGATGCAAGCTTTGCTGGCTTCTTCCAGAAATGACCTTTCCTCGGTAGAAGCGTCATTACAGAAGGCAGTAGAATTGGAGGAAGAAGTGGGATACGATCCAGGCCCACCTTTTATTGCCTATCCTTCTTATGAGCATTATGGGGATTGGCTACTAACTCAAGACAGATTCGAAGAGGCTTTAGTGATGTTCGATAAATCACTGAACCAACGAACAAATCGATCAAATGCATTGAAAGGGAAGAAAGCCGCCCTGGAATCGCTAAACAGAGACAAAGAAGCTCAAAGGATAGCTGATCTATTAGCGAAGCTTGAGATAGTCTGATTTCCAACATGACGTAAAAATTACAACATCCTATGATCATTCATTTGAATCAAAGAATCAGGCATATGTACCGATTTCTCCAATCATCTTTCTAGTTTTAGACGATACTAACCTTTAGAAAATGAAAAAAGTAGCAGCCAAGCTATCCATTCGAGAGAAAATCGGATATGGAGTAGGAGATACGGCGTCTCACTTTGTCTGGGACATGGTGGGTTTCTGGATATTAATATTTTATACCGATACCTACGGCATTTCCGCGGCAGCTGCTGGTACCATCATGCTTATTGCAAGGTTCTGGGATATGATCAGTGATCCAATCATGGGGGTAATTGCCGACAGGACTAATACACGTTGGGGAAAGTTCAGACCTTATATTCTATGGATGGCCGTTCCCTACGGAATTTTGGCAGTACTAACCTTTTCTACACCGGATTTGGGTGAGACTGGGAAAGTAATCTACGCTGGTACTACCTACTTACTGCTCATGACGGTGTTCACCGCTATCAACCTTCCCTACTCATCACTTGGAGCGGTCATGACTGCGGATTCGATGGAACGGACTGAGTTAAATTCATATCGTTTTGTTTTTGCTTTCGCAGGCCAATTGATTGTATCAGGAACCGCCCTGACGTTGGCGAAATTCTTCGGGGATGGGGACGATGCCGCAGGCTACCAGATAACCTTGATATTCTTTGGGCTGATCAGCGTTGCGCTGTTTATGATCACTTTTTTTAGTACGAAGGAGCGGATCGCACCACCTAAAGAACAAAAGGAGTCGATAAAGGAAGATTTTGGAAACCTGATCAGAAATAAACCATGGCTAATACTATTTGCTGTTGGTGTGATTTCCCTGGTAATGTTTGCGCTTCAAAACCTGACTATTGCTTATTACTTTAAGTATTATATCGGTGATGAAGAAAATGTTCAGTTGTTCAACATAATTGGAACGATAGCACTTATTGTAGTCATTCCATTTTCCAAAGCACTGGCAAAAAGATTTGGGAAAAGAAACGTATTCATTGGCAGCTCGATTATTTCAGGATCATTTTTTATGATGTTATATCTCCCTGGCGAAAGAGACTTGATAGCGATTAACGTGATCAACGTATTGGCTAAGATGTCTTACGCCCCCGCAGTTCCATTACTCTGGACCATGCTGGGTGACTCTGCAGATTATGCGGAGTGGAAGACGAAAAGGAGATCAACAGGTTTGATATTTTCGGCCGCCAGTTTTGCTCAAAAGGCAGGGTGGGGCATCGGAGGTGCACTTGCCGGCTGGCTGCTGGCCCTATTTACATTTGAAGCCAATGTGGAACAAACGGCAACAGCTATTAATGGTATTAAACTTATGATCTCAGTGATACCTGGGCTAATGTATGTGTCTTGTGCGTTCTTCCTTATCTTTTATCCGATTGATAGAAACATGGAAATCCAGATGCAAACGGAACTGGATGAGAGAAAGAGTGATTCACAGGAATAGAACAGTTGGCCCTCTCGTGATGAAGGCCAACTATCTTCTTTCACTATAGATACTGATTGCTCATTTGGAGCAGTCGAATCAACTGACCTGATTTGATGAAATCTAACTGCATCGCAGATACCAGACTATGGACGGCAAGTAGTTCACGATCTATGGCGTAGGGATTGATTTCGCAAATAGTGTTTAGCGTTTCTAAAGCGTTAGCATAACCATCTTCTTCGTAAGACTTAAGTATCACGACGCTTTGCTCTTCGGGAGAGACTTGCCTCTTTTTTACAGGATACCCAAGAGATTCAATTACCGACTCGGCTGCTGACCAGGTGGACCATGGATTCTGACCAGTTATTAGATTCCCATCGATACTTACCTGCTGTAAATACATTTCTCCTTTGTCTACGTGAGCGCCTTGCACTGTGAATTCTTCATCCAGCAGAAACGGGAATACTTTTCGGGCATCTGGTATGAGAAACAACTCTTCCTCACTAGTGAAGCAACTTACCTTTTTACCTTCAAGAAGATTACTGCCGTCGTCTAATTTCACATTCAATAAGGCCGCCGGACCATGACAGACCGCGCCAATAACCTTATTGTTATCATAGAAGTTACCTACAAGTTCTTTGATGCTTTTGTCCTTGGGGAAATCAAACATGGCACCCTTACCTCCAACAAAGAAGATCGCAGAATACTCTGATGGGTCTACCTGGGAGACCATAATAGTGTTTGTGACTTTTTCCTGTGCTTCCGAATCGTTAAGAAAGGCATAGTCAAACTCTTTCATATCTCCCTTATCTATCACAACAGGAGGCAATCCACCTTGTGGACTCGCAATGTCCACTTCAAATCCATTAGCCTCAAATACATAGTAAGCTCGTGCTAATTCTGTTAATTCATATCCAGTAGATTTTTCTGATGTACCCATCCGGTCCACGCTGGTGACCACAGCAAGGATCTTTCCTCTATTAGTAATTTTACCTTCATTAAGGTATTCCAGATCTTCGGCTCTAGTAGTTTCTAACTCAGCAGTTGTGAGTTTCGGCTCCGGAAGCAGACTCATGAACCAGAACCCAAATGATACGACCCCGATAATAAGTAGTAGTACGATTCCTATAGACCATTTAATGATGTTTTTTCGCTTTGACATAGTGTTTTTGTTTTTGACAAAAGTGATCCTATGTTTTGGCGTACACTATCGAAATGATCATTTCGATAGACGATATCATCATTTCATCAATCCGTTTCGATACTGTTGTGGAGTTTGATTGAACTCCTTTTTAAAGGCTGTATTAAAACTTGAAATGCTATTAAAACCCGAACTAAATGCAATGGCGGCTATGGTGTGTTGTTCATGTTCAGGATGTTGAAAAAGATTGGCTGCTTCTTTTACCCGGTACACATTAATGAAATGGTTGAAGTTCTTTCCGCTTTTCTTATTGACCGCCATCGATAGTAGTTGGGAGCTCACCTTCAGGTTTTCGCTCAACTGCTGCATGGTCAAGTTTGGATCCTTATATGATTGGTGTTTGTCCAACAGATGAATTAATCTTTCGAAAACCTCGTCCACTTGTTCATTACTGGCGTGGGTTGTTTTGTATTTGACTTGACCAATCTTGTCAAGATACCCTTTTCGTATAACCTCAAAACTTATAAAATATGCCACTATTGAATAGAGAATGGGTCCGACAACGTAGGGTATTGATTCCTCAAAAAGATTGGTTACGTAGGCAAACCAGATAATTACAAGGCCATATACAAACAAGGAGAGGATATACTTGACTTCCTTTTCCAGCTTGGCCTTATGCTTATTGATCAGGGAGTACGAGGCGATTAGATATCCCAGGAGATGGAGATAGTAGAAAATGAAAATGAAGAAGAAGATCCAGATAGAAAGAGATTCCTGGTGAGATTCATTAATCCATAACCCAAAAAGTAATCCCAGGAATGCGGGAATGAATTGAATAAACTCCTTGGGGTGAACCGCGTCCCACCTATGAATACTTGATCTCACAAAAAGATGATAGAGTGGACCGATGGCCATCAAACTGGCTAATCCTGTAAAAATGAGCTTAATGGGTATATCATCCGCAAAGACCAAGAATACTGATTTGCCTACACGAAATGAAAGTATTAACAGCAGCAAGCTGAGCAGCCGATTGGCTATTCGCAGACCTCTTGAGTAGATCCATAAATACAGTGCCAGTACAAGGCCGTGCACTACTCCAAGTCCACTTATCAGGATCAGTACTATGTCACCAGAAGACATTTATCGAAAATTAATGAATTCAAATATTTGAGTTCAAAAAAGGGCAAGTTACCTAAGAATTTTTCTTCCCTGAATCATGAGTTCTGTGGCAAAAAGTGGTACAGTCCATGAAACCCAGGTAAGGAACGGGAGTGCTTCCGAGTAACTTCCAAAATACTGATACGGAAGGTATTCGTTGATGGTAACGAAAATTACGAAAAAGAGGGTTACCACATAACTTCTGATCATCCACTCCCCATGCTGCGTATATTTTTTTCTTTGAAGAGCTAGTATTGCCATCCCAATAGTGGCGATCCAGACCAGCGGTACAATACCGAGACTTATTTTACCCATCGCATTGTAGTGCGAGAGGAAAGCCAGTACCAAGGCGGTAATAGCTGAAATCGAGATACAGATAAAATAGGTGAGACCTATTCGTTGATGGATTACCAGGAAACGATCACGAATCGTTTGGAAGAATTGTAATGGTCCTATAAATGTGGCAGCAATACCAGTGACCACATGTGCAAAGAGCCAGGGAGCCTTGGGCCAATAATAGCTTCCATACATTTCCTCGGTTAGAATCAACTTCGGAAAAGCTTTGTAATACAAGAAGTACACGACAACAATAGCAGTTGTCAGATATACAAGCGAGAGTATTCGATTATGATTAATATAATTAAAGACCTGACCCGAAATCTCTTTGATGCTCATGTGACTTCTGACTTGGAAAACAATATACGAAACAAAAAAAGAAGATGGCGTCGAGTGTCGTAAGCTGGATCAGACTATTGCTTCATTAGGTCAAGTTTCTCAGCTAATCGGTACGTCCATAATGCATTAATTCACGCTTTCTTGTGTATGAATCGGAGAATAAATTAGGATGAAAATACGCTCACCCTTCTAGATCTAGTTACCAATCATAATCCCTGAAAATGGGCTTTTATGGTCATTTAACATGATTTTAATACGTATGACAGGAATCAAATTTCTTATTGACGGTTCTCATCCATTTGGCAATTAGCTGGGACTACTTTACATCCCGTAACCCCAAGGTCGTGCTTGATTCACGGCATACATATTATGAATATAAACAACAGCAAAATCAGGATTCTCTGGAAACATAATCTCATATGGGCAGTGGCTCTCTTGTTTTTCGCATCCTGCTATTATGAAGAAGTGGTTCCATTAGCAGTCGAGATAGGAGATGACCCTATTAGCTATGAATTGGATGTCCAGCCATTTTTCGAAGCTAAATGCAACGCTTGTCATGCTGGGAGTGTACCTCCCGATTTAAGTGTTGAGGTATCATACAACGAATTAATTTCCGATAACTGGATCAACACAGAAGATCCAGCAAGTAGCCCACTTTATTTATCCATAATAGAGGGCGGTAGTATGGAGATTTATGCCACACCTGCAGAACGAGCAATGTTACTGGCGTGGATCGAACAAGAAGCTTCAAACAATTAAACGGGGATGGCATGAAAAATTATAAAACACTAACACTATCACTTCTAATGATTCTGGTAGTGCTCGGAGCAAATGGCCAGGATGAAACTGCCACGAAGGATAGACCTGTACGCCCAATGTTTGAAAGTGCCTATCTCATGGATAACCAATCGGTTATTGTCTATCAAAAGAATACATTGGAATGGGCGATGCAGCATAAGTTTGGTTCTATTGAGAATGGATTCGACGACTACTTTGGCCTTTGGGGAGTTAGTAACATTCGCATGGGATTTACCTATGTGCCCATCAATAATCTTGCGGTTGGATACGGCATCACCCAAAATAAGATGTTGCAGGATTTCAATATCAAGTATGCTTTTCTACAGCAGACAAGATCCGGCAGAATACCCTTAAGCATTACATATTATGGAAATATGGCTATTGACTCCAGGAAAAGGGATGATATAGTATATTATTCTAAATACGGTGATCGAGTGTCATACTTCCACCAGATAATTCTAGCCAGAAGGGTTTCATCGAAATTGTCTGTTCAGATTTCACCGTCATTATCGCATTATAACGCCGCACCTGCTATAGTCGAGGATGGAGAAGTTATCGCGTTAAGAGAAAATGATCACCTCGCCATAAGTGCCAGTGCTCGATACAAAGTAGTGAGTCAGGGGTCCATCACGGTGGACTATAATCTACCTATCACCAATCACCCGCAAAACAATCCAAAGGGAGGGTTCGCTTTCGGATATGAAATATCTACAAGCTCACATGCTTTCCAGTTGTATATGGGTCAGTACCGCGGATTGGTTCCACAAGAAAACAATTACAACAACCTGAATACTGAGTTCCAGTTTGGTTTTAACATAACAAAATTATGGTCACTCTAAAATCCCAAATGAAGCGACTATTTATTAAGGACATCAAGAAAGAATTTGCTTCGATAATATGTCTATTTCTCCTGGGAACAAATACTGTGTTCGCCCAGGACGAGAAACAAGATAGGGTACCCGTTCGTGCTCCTTTTGAGAGTGCCGTTTTGTTGGACAATCAATCAATTATCGTTCCCGACGCCGGAACATTGGAATTTGACATGATACACCGTTTTGGAACTTTTGAAAATGGCATGTCAGACCTATATGGGATTTATGCCCCTGGTTCAAACGTTCGAATGGCCTTTGTCTACAGTATAATTGACAATTTGGCATTGGGTATAGGCTTCACCAAGCTAAACAAGTTTACGGATTTAAGTCTTAAATACAGTATTCTAAAGCAAACCCGGGATTGGAGTATTCCTGTAAGTGTAACCTACTTCGGAAATGTCGCAATTGATGGAAGAGACAGAGAACTATTTACAGCAAGTGAAAATGTCAATATTCATCGGCTATCTTATTTCCATCAGGTCCTTGTAGGTACCAGGTTTAACAAAAAACTCTCCATACAACTTGCTCCAAGCGTATCATACTTTAATAAGGTAGACTTAGGAATGACCAATTATGTCATCGGAATCAGCGCAGGTGGAAGGTATAAAGTGGGATCTTCAACTTCAATCATTTTCGATTACAACCAGCAGTTGAATGATCATGATGGAGTAATAGATCTAAAACCTAGTGTAGGCGTTGGGTTTGAAATTTCCACAAGTACTCATGCATTTCAGGTATTTGCCTCAACCTTTAGCGGTATTCTACCTCAGCAAAACATGTTGTTTAATGAGAATGAGCTGGACGAAACCGGCATTCTTATTGGCTTTAACATCACTCGCCTTTGGAACCTCTAATCAATAGATCATGAAAGAGAATTCACGTAGAGACTTTATAAAAAAAGGATCAGTACTAGGAGTACTGGCCGGTGCGACAGGAGTAGCTACTCTTGCAGGAGACCAGGGTGGAACCGATTCGGCCGATCCGGGTGACTCCGAACCATCGAAGAAGATCAAGGTATTGACGGCGGAAGGAAAAGTGATTGAGGTTGACGAGCCGGTGGATGATTGCCCAATTGAGCCCTGCACGCCGGCTAAGGGAGAGGCGGCTCGTCAGGGAATACCCGGACGATCTTTTGTAATGGTCATTGACCTGGCTCGTTGCAACAATGCCGGAAAATGTATAGAGGGGTGCCAAAAAGGAAACGACTTATTGCCCAATCAGGAGTTCATGAATGTTCACCTAATGAAAGATAATCCTGAAAGTGAGCCCTATTGGTTTCCAAATAATTGCTTCCAATGTGGAAATCCACCCTGTGTAAAAGTCTGTCCGGTTGGCGCAACCTTTCAAAGAGAAGATAACATAGTAATGGTGGATGCGGATCAATGTATAGGATGCAAATTCTGTATGGTTGCGTGTCCATACTCCGCCCGCATATTCAATTGGGAGCCAAATGATAAATACTCATCAAATGATCCTAATTACTCACCAGAAACCAATATTCCAGCCCAAATTGGAACTGTTAGTAAGTGTGATTTTTGCCCAGACCGGGCGAGGGAAGGCAAGCTTCCGTATTGTGCAACAAGCTGTCCAATGGGTGCCATCTATTTCGGAGATAAGAACGAAGACTCCATAACCAACGGAAGTGAAACTGTGCGGTTTACCGAGTTGATTGAACAGCGAATGGGATATAGATATCTGGAAGATCTAGGGACCGAACCCAATGTCTTCTACTTGCCACCGATTGATCGAATGTTTGAATACGAAAGCGGTCTAGAGGATATGCCCGAAGAGAAACGTAAGATGTATGATGATATCATAAATGATAGAGACTCAAAAAAAGAATAAGCAATGAATCCTGATTCCAAAAATTTGATGCAGGAGTTCGCTCCAAATATTGAGAAACCCACAATTAAATGGTATCTGTGGGTAGGATTTCTAAGCATATTGGTTTTGTGGGGTGTATATGCCCTGGTCATGCAAATTATTAAAGGTCAGGTTATTACCGGAATGAGGGATCATGCAGCTTGGGGGATTTATACTGCCAACTTTATCTTTTTCATGGGTCTGACCTATGCGGGAGCCCTGATATCGTGTGGTTTTCAACTCTTCAGAGTTCAGTGGGGAAAGCCAATAACAAGAATAGCAGAGATATTAACAGTTTCAGCACTAATCGTAGGTGCACCTTTCATTCTTTTTTGCCTGGGTAGACTCGATAGGATTCACTTCCTGTTTACACATGGTCGAATCCAGTCTCCGATCACATGGGATGTGATAGCCATTATCACAGATATGGTGTTTTGCATCGTGTTCCTTTATGTAACATACATAACAGATTTTGCAAAGCTTAGGGACTATGATGGACTAAATGTAGCTAATTGGCGTAAGAAATTGTATCGGATACTTTCTCTAGGTTACACCGGAACACCTGAACAAAAGCGAACGCTCCAGAAGGCAAAGGATATTATGGCGGCGATCATCATTCCTACGGCGATTATCGCTTATTCTCTACTGTCTTGGCTATTTGGCATGAGCTTACGACCAGGATGGCATAGCACGATTTTTGGTCCCTATTTCGTATTAACAGCGGTTTACTCCGGTGTAGCGCTGTTAATAGTAATCATGTGGATTTATCGAAGGACTCGAAAACTGGAGCGATTCATCACAGATGAACATTTTAACTATCTGGGAATTGGTCTTCTGCTACTTGGGTTATTCTACGGGTATTTTTCTTTCAGTGAATACATCACCGAATGGTATAACCTTACGAAGCCATATGCGAAATTATGGGATAAACTTATATCGTTTGAAGCTTATGGATGGTTAAGTCTGTTCCATGTTGTCTTTGCTCATGGTTTACCTATAGTAATACTTGCGATACCAAGACTAAGAACGGTAAATAACATTACTCTGGTATCGATATTCATCGTGTTGGCCTTATGGGTAAAGCGATATCTTATCGTTGTTCCTGTTCTTGAAACACCCTTTATCCCAATTCAGGATATTCGACCGGAATATGTTCAGTATTCAGTTTCATGGGTTGAGTTCGCGTTAACTGTCTCTGGAATCGCACTTATGATTTTGATTTACACCATCGCTGGAAGGTTTGCTCCGATTATGCCGGTTACCGAGTTAGAAGAGGGAGAAAAAGAGGTTCGAATGAATGTATCACTGAAAACCGAAGGAGCGTCATGAAACATATTATAGAAATTTCAATTGACCGATTCTTGTTTGTATTCCTATTATTATGTCTTGGGATCTTCACTTTCTCACAAGCCGCGGCACAGGATAGGACACGACTAAAGGCTTATTATTCTAAGTCGACGGACGGCACTAAAAATATTTCGGTTATTCTTACGACAGGTAGGGGAAAAGACCTACGAGGTGTTTCCAATGCCCCAATCACAATTTCATCAATAGCAAGAGATAGTATTGTTGAGATCACAACGATTTATACCGATAACCTGGGAGAATCCATTCTTATGGTAGAGGCTGGATATGAATTCGCCCGAAATGAGGAAGGATTCGCGGTAATTAATTTGGTATTTAACGGGAACGATTCGTTGAGAAATGCCAAACGGAAAATTGAGTTCAAAGATTTGGATCTACAACTGGATACTCAGGTTATTGATTCGGTAAAGACCGTTTCCATATCCGCCTCGGTTGTTGACCTCGATGGTAATTCTTTGGGTGTTGAGGATCTGAAAATGAAGGTTGGTGTGAGTAGGCTTCACAGTGTGCTCTTTCTGGGAGAATCAGTGACGAATGAAGAAGGCACTGCAGTATTTGAGTTTCCCGACGATATTCCTGGTGACGCGAATGGCACGATTACTGTAGTTACTTTGATTGAGGATGACGATGACTTTGGTACCGTTAGAAAGGAGGTTGATGTACAATGGGGTTTACCTGTAGATTATTCTTTATCGGCAACGGATCGTTCTTTATACGGCGATTCAGCACCCCTGTGGATGATTTTTTCTGTGGCGATCATACTTCTTGGTGCGTGGGGTCATTTTATCTGGGCAATACTCTTGGTATTCAAAATCAAAAAACTGGAATAGTACTAGGTTCAATCCTCAACATATGATATTTTTCTATTGAGTACACTAAAATGCTAATTGACAAATGAAGAAATTGAAATCAATACTTACCATATCTGCAATTGCACTTTTTGTTACATCCCTTTTGGTGGCATTTACCAGTCCACCACCGCAAGAAGATTGGGTAGTTCCTGCTGAATACGCGGAATTAGAAAACAAATATCCCGGAGGAGATGTTGATGATATAGGTAAAGATCTATACATGAAGCACTGTCGGTCATGTCATGGAAAGGAAGGATATGGCGATGGTTCGAAAGCCGGTGAATTGGAGACTGAAATGAGGGATCTCACATGGGAGGAAGTGCAGGAGCAAAGTGACGGAGTTATGTACTACAAATCCATCATTGGTAGAGATGAAATGCCAAATTATGAGAAAAAGATTCCGAATGAGGAAGATCGCTGGTTACTGATCAATTACATGAGAACCCTAGAGTAATTCGCGTAGGATAGAAGGCCTTACAAACGATAAACTTTCACTTAGTATTCAGGTTCTGCATTTTGCAGAACCTGAGTCATTTATGGATGTTACCAATAACATCCGTAATTATGACTCAAGTCATTTCCATACAAACACAGATTTCTGAATTTGGCATGAGATCAAGGTAGTCTTCAGAGCAGGTACTGCCGGAGGACTTATATCATACAGTTATGAAAATCATTAATTTCCTGTTCTCAGGAATGTTGATGGGAATTCTTCTCATCATTTTTGCCGTTGCCATTGGCTATGCTACTTTCATCGAAAACGACTATGACGCCACAACAGCAAGAGTACTAATCTACAATGCTCGATGGTTTGAAGTGTTGATGCTGCTGATGGTGATCAACTTTTCAGGGATGATTTTCACCCGCCAGTTGTACCGAAAGGATAAGCTAAACATCCTTGTGATTCATATTTCGCTGGTGATCATCATTTTGGGTGCCGCTTTGACTCGATACTTAGGTAGTGAAGGTATGATGCACATACGAAACGGTCAGGTCAGCAATACCTTCATCTCTGCAGATACTTATATCAGTATTACATCGCCGGAGGTATCCTTTCGGGATAAAATAATGTTATCCGTTAAAGCCGAAGATTTCTATCAGTCTTCAATGACTCTCGGCAGTGAAAAGATCGATCTTAAAATATCCCGTTATTACGATAATGCAATTGAGAAGGTGGTAAGAACACCTGAGGGCTTACCGCAAAGTACAGGTATTCTGAGTCTAATTGTACAAGGTCCGGAGGAAACCCAAACTATATACCTAAAGAGGGGAGAATCAAAGAGTATCAACGATTTGGGTATTAGTTTTGGTGATACCACTATTTCAAAGAATATTCATATTGTTGAAGAATCAGGTGGATTATTAATTCGTTTGCCTCTGGATTATCAGTCAGATAAAATTGATTCTTCCGGGAGAACCCATAGCAAATACGTACCGCTAAAACAGATGGCAAGGTACAAGTTCTATGGCATGACCCTGGTGCTCCATGAATACATTGAAAGTGGAATACTAAAGTACGGTACCGCGGAAAATGAAAATCAGAAAGGAGAACGAATTATCGATGTAGTAGTCAATGATGTGGAGAATAGTTTCAAGGTAGGTCAAAGCTATCTGTTGCAGGTAGGAGATCAAAAGGCAGCGATCAGAATCGGTGCAATGGTTACTGAACTACCTTTTTCAATTCATTTGAAAGAGTTTCAATTGGATCGTTATCCGGGTTCGAATAGCCCATCATCTTTTGCCAGTGAAATTGTTTTGATCGACAAGCGAAAGAACCTGATTCAGCCTTATCGAATATTCATGAATAACATTCTCTCTTATGAGGGATATCGTTTTTATCAGTCATCTTACGATCCGGACGAACAAGGCACAGTTCTATCGGTTAATGATGACTATTGGGGAACTAACGTGACCTATGTAGGTTATTTTTTACTGTTTTCCAGTTTGATTTTTTCCTTTTTCACCCCTAAAACCCGTTTTGCACGTCTTCTTAAAAAATTTGAGAATGTAAGAGCTAAGCGACAATCGATCACGATCAGTATTTTCTTATTCTTCTTTCTTTCTGTACCACCTCATTTAAACGCTCAACATACTAATGCACGACTTCCAATTGTTACTAAGGAGCATGCTGAAAAGTTCGGGAAGTTACAGGTTCAGAATCCTCACGGAAGAATGATGCCAGTAAACACTATGGCTTCTGACGTTTTGGTGAAGATCTACAAGAAGGACACTTACGAAGGTCTGACTGCCGACCAGGTATTCCTTGAGATGATTGTAAGTCCTTTTGACTGGATGATGAAACCGTTGGTAAAAATTGGTGATGATGAATTAAAAGAACTTCTAGGTGTCACTGAAGACTACGCTCGATATATTGATTTCTTTTCTCGGCAAGGTGTATACAAAATAAATGAGCAGGTTAACGAAGCCTACCGTAAAAAGCCTGCATTACGATCAAAGTTCGATAAAGAGTTGATCTACGTAGATGAAAGGGTCAATGTTTTTACCATGATTACGGAAAAGACAACGTTACGAATTTTTCCATTGTCTCATTTGCCAAATGATGCCTGGGGTACACCTACTGAGTTTGAGGCCACGGTTGTGATGCTTTCTCTGGACAGTTTATTCTCAGAATATCAAACAAAACTTCTTGAGGCTAAGGTGTCCAATGACTATAGTTATGCGGATGAAATGCTAAGTGCAATTGATAGCTATCAAAAGACTGCAGGCCAGTCAGTTATCTTATCCGACAACTTGATTCAGATGGAAGTTTTTTATAATCAGTCCGACATCTTTAAACGACTTTTTCCCATTTATCTAACCCTCGGAGTCCTACTTTCTGCCCTGTTTTTCACACAAGTATTTAAACCATCGGTTAAGGTCACTGGATTCAATAAGACCTTGGCAGCTATTGTAATGGCATCATTTGCTTTTCATACTTTCGGCTTAATCCTAAGGTGGTACATATCCGGTCATGCCCCATGGAGTAACGGTTATGAATCGATGCTCTACATTTCGTGGGTCACCGTTTTGTCTGGTTTGATTTTTATGAATAAATCCCAAATGGCTTTAGCGGTCTCCACAATGTTGGCGGGAGTAACGCTCCTTACCGCTCACATGAGTTGGATGAATCCAGAGATCACCAATTTAGTGCCTGTATTAAAGTCCTATTGGCTTACAATACACGTTGCAACCATTACCGCGAGTTATGGGTTTCTTGGACTTGGAGCCATGCTTGGTTTTATGAATCTGTGTCTTATGATTTTCAGAAGTACAAAAAACCAACAACGGGTAAATCTAATACTGTCGGAACTTTCAATAATTATTGAGATGTCGCTAATTGTTGGCCTGGTATTATTGATTATCGGCAATTTCCTTGGCGGTATATGGGCTAATGAATCATGGGGTCGATACTGGGGTTGGGATCCAAAGGAAACCTGGACGCTCGTAACGATTATTGCTTACTCTTTTATTCTACATATGCGATTAGTACCCGGTTTGAAAGGTCAATTTTCCTTTAATTTCTTTTCACTTATTGCCTTTGGGACGGTATTGATGACCTACTTTGGGGTTAATTTCTATCTATCAGGTTTGCATTCCTATGCCAAAGGTGACCCGGTACCCATTCCAACATTTGTGTATTATATAGTTGGAATCATCCTCTTTGTAAGTGCTCTGGCTGCTATTAATGGTTATCGTCTAAACCCATTACGAACAAGGTCAGCATAGCTCGGAAGAAATCTATATTTTATCTTAATTCTTCGCTTAGAAATCGTGCATCATTCTGTACAAGCACGATCTTCTTAACTGATAAGTGACGCATTGGCGCTTGATGAATATCATACTTTTTTTGCTGTTTCTTCAATTAATTACATGTATAGCGAAAATGCAGTAGATGTCTGGATTTTCGTAATAAACACAGACTCTCAAAACACTTTTCATTCATGAACGCGCATATTTCCAAACGACTTTCGACAGCTACTTTGGTAGCCATATTTTTTGCTTTCTTGATTGGTTGTGAGGGACCTATAGGACCTACAGGAGAAGATGGTATAGATGGCGATCAAACCTGTACGACTTGTCACGGTGACCTAACAATACAGACCATCGATATTCAATTTCATCAGTCAGTACATAGAGCTGGACAGGTGGCAGTTGAATACGCAGGTGGTAGAAGTTATTGTGCTGAGTGCCACTCCAATGAAGGATTTCGTGAATTTGCTCTAACAGGAGACGTTGAGCAAAATATCACAGCTCCAACTCCATGGGAATGCTCTACTTGTCACAAAATTCACGAGTCATTTGATTCCACTGATTGGGACTTAAGGTTAGGGGATCCTATTTCATTCTTATATGACGCCTCGGTCACTGCCGATTTTGGACCTGGTAATCTATGTGCCAACTGTCACCAATCACGTAGACCTGAGCCTTCAGTAACCGGATCAGGATCTGATTTCGAAATTACCAGCAAGCACTACGGACCTCACCATGGTGCACAATCTAATGTGCTTTATGGGGCTGGTTTTGCAGAAATTTCAGGTTCCGCTTCTTATCCGGCACCTGGATCCGCGGCTCACTTTGCACAAAGCAGTTGTAATGGATGTCATATGGCAGAATACGCAGACGGACAGGGTGGGCACACCTGGAATCCTAGTATTGCGTCTTGTACTGATTGCCACGCCGGAGCTACCGAGTTTAACCTGAACAATACGATGACTGAAGTTGCGGAACAACTTGATGAATTGAGAGACCTGTTACTTGCTCAAGGCGTGATTGAAGAAGGTATTGAGGAGAACTTCGAGCTTAATCCTGAAACCGGAGATATCATTCTTGTCCTTGAAAGCGATGGATTCCATCCTGTGGTAGGAACGCATACCATGCTGCAGGCACAGGCATTTTTCAACTGGGTGGGACTACTTGAGGATAGAAGTTTTGGCGTACACAACCCAGCTTATACCAGAGCTTTACTAACCAACTCAATAGAAGCTATCGAATAAACGAAATATGTGCATGAATTAAAACGGTTGCCCTAACGGGTAACCGTTTTTATTTTTGACCTGAATCCTATTTACCTATTCAGCAGAATTGCTATTTGCTTTGCTTGTTTGACTCTATCGGGAATACCAATACCATCACGTATATTCCCCGCTAACGTCAAGCCAGGAAATTTTTTCTGGATGTTATCAATTGCCTCCAATCGCTTGCCGGAGTTTATATCATATTGAGGTATTGCCCGGAAGTATCGGAAAATCCGAATTGTGTCAGGTTCCTTCATGTGACCGAGAGTTTCCCTCACTTCTGATAAAGCTATAGATTTTAACTCATCATCCGTTTTATCAATCATTTCAGGTTTTCTTATTCCACCCATAAATATTGATAGAATGGCACCTCCTTCAGGAGACCTGCCATCAAAAAGTGAAGAAGGAAAAAGAATTCCAAGTACCATTCGTTTTTCCAGGCTTGGTATGAGTCCACCAAAGGCCTTCAATTCTTTTCCTTGCCATTGTTTATAGCATGAAACTACCTGTACCACTTTTGCATACACCAGGTCTGAAATGGGCTGAAGCATTTGGTTTGGAACAAAAGGAAATATCGATTCAAGTTGGTCCCCATTAATGGTGGTAATTACCTTGTCTGCATGGATCTTGATATTGTCCTTTCCTGAGGCGAAACTGGCAGAATACCTATCACTAATTCTATCGATTTTCAAATCATTAATGGATTTGTAAAAATTAGTGCTTCCAATGGATTGACTTAAAGCATCGATCAGTTGATGTAAACCTCCTTTCACGGAGAATACTTCCCTGGAAACTCTTTTCTCTATGTCAGATTTTGGTTCTTTCCTTTTCTTAATAGCACCCCTTATGAAACTCCCATAGTTCTGCTCCAGATTATAAAGCTTGGGTAGCGCATATCTTGTAACCAGTACATTTGGATTGCCTGCATATATACCACCTATGAAGGGATCAACAGCGTAGTTTAAAAAGCTTTCTCCAAGTCTTCTTTTAACGAGAGCAGCTACCGATTCATCTGGATTGGATCCCGGTTTTCGGAAAGGCTCGCCTAGAATTCGAAATTTATCCATTAAACTAAAAAGTGGAGTTGAAATAGCACTGATCAAACCTGAAGGCAGTGCATTCCATTGTCCTCCTTTCCATATCCATCTATATTTTGCTGTGTCATCCGCGATCTCTACCGTAATCTTGTTTGACAGATCGTCAAATAATTCAACAAGTTCAGGAGAGCCAATAATACCGGTATTTGGACCTTTTTCAAAAATGAAACCATCTTCCTGGATGGTTTCAATTACGCCACCAATGTGATCGGACTTCTCGATCACGGCTACCTTTTTCCCTTCTTTTTGCAAATAGTAGGCCAGGGTTAGACCTGTTAATCCGGCTCCAATAACAATGCAGTCTACTTGGGTGTCAATCATTGTTGTCTTCGATAGGTATTCTGGGTTTGATTTCTATTCAATTATATATTTTATAAGCATTAATTGTTCTGATGAACTCGTACAATTAGGGTGATATTTTGCAGGTTAAATCGCATAGCTAAAGGAACCGGCAGGGCATTCTCCCTGGATGTCACATTTCAAGATTAATATTGCATCCACTCAACTCCAAATTCTGTAGTAAAATGAAAACGTCTTCTTTAGTCTGTATCCTGTTATTGTTACTTGATGTAGGTCTCTTCGGACAAACAAAATACATGGGGCAGCTAGAAAACCTAAGGGTTCGGAGTATAGGACCCTCCAACATGAGTGGAAGAATAACCGCTATTGATGTCGTGAAAAATGATCCAAATACGATGTATGTAGGCGCGGCCAGTGGGGGAGTTTGGAAATCAGAGAATGGAGGCACTCGTTGGGAACCGATTTTTGATGATAATCCAACGCAAAATATAGGTGCAGTTGCGATCCAACAAGATCAACCTAATGTGGTATGGGTTGGAACCGGCGAAGGAAACCCTAGAAATTCCATGAATCTAGGAATGGGCCTGTTTCGAACCTTGGATGGTGGTAGAACCTGGCAGCATCTGGGACTGGAGAAAACAAAGACGATTCATCGGATAATTATTCATCCTGGTAATGAAAATGTAGTGTACGTGGGAGCCATGGGTGATCCATTTACTCCAGGACCTGATAGAGGACTATTTAAGACTGTTGATAGGGGAGAAACATGGGAGAAGATCCTATTTACCAATGAACAATCGGGAGTAGCTGATATGATAATGGATCCAAATAATCCGAACAAACTATTTGTAGCACTGTATGATCATCGAAGAACACCTTTCAGTTATGTCTCGGGAGGGCCGGGTTCAGGGCTCTTCATGACTATCGATGGTGGACAGAATTGGAAGAAAATAACGGCCGACGATGGATTACCAGGAGGAGACCTGGGTCGGATTGGTTTGGCGATAGCACCCAGTAATCCGGATCGGATTTACGCCAAGATCGAAGCCAATAGAAATGCTTTATACCGAAGTGAGGACGGGGGATATTCGTGGAAAATGGTTAATGACGAACCCAGATTTACAAATAACCGACCATTTTATTTCCAGGAACTTGCCGTAAGCTCCGATGATCCGAACCTTCTTTACAATATCTATCAACCTTTATCGGTCAGTTATGACGGAGGAGAATCCTTTGATCCTGTCCCACAGATACCGGCTGACGAAACCAAGGGTATACATGCAGATTTTCACGCGTTTTGGATGTCTCCTGATGATGCAAATTTCTATATCATCGGAGGAGATGGAGGTATCGGCATTACCCGCGATAGGGGTGAAAGCTGGTTTTTTCCAGAAAATATACCCGTTGGACAGTTTTATCAAGTGAATGTCGATGAGGAGTTACCCTACAACGTATATGGAGGTCTTCAGGATAATGGAAATTGGTACGGACCAGGATACGTTTGGAGACGAGGAGGAATAAGAACCCTGTACTGGCAGTATCTGGTTGGTGGAGATGGATTTTATATTTCACCTGATGCGGATGACCCTGGTTTCGGATATGGAACTTCTCAAAATGGTAGTCTATATCGTTATGACAAAGTAGGTGGTTATTACAGTAGTATTAAACCCTCAAAACCAGACCAATATCCCAGGTTAAGATTCCACTGGAACGCGGCTTTTGCCCAGGATCCACATGATAATTCAAGAGTATACTACGGGAGTCAATTTGTACATACAAGCGGGGACAAGGGCAAAACATGGGAAATCATTTCGCCCGATCTGACTACTAACAAACCCGAGCAACAAAAGAGAGATTACGGTGGATTAACTCCGGATGCCTCCGGAGCAGAGTTCTATAACTCCTTGTTGGCCATAGCTCCAAGTCCGCTTTCTGAAAGTGTGATCTGGACCGGGTCAGATGATGGACTAATTCATGTGACCAGAAATGGCGGTGGTAGTTGGACTGAAGTGGGTAAGAATGCCAAAGGAATCCCTCCAGGAAGTTGGGTGGCCAGGATACATGCTTCAAAGTATGAAGAAGGAACGGCATGGGCTGTGATCAACAACTATCGAAAAGGAGATTTCCGTCCATACTTAATCAAAACTACAGACTACGGTCGCAGCTGGAAGTCTATGGTGGACGCATCCGATCCGGTTTTTGGATATTCGTTAAGCTTTATTCAGGATCCAGTTGAACCAAACCTCGTATTTCTTGGAACAGAAAATGGATTATGGATTAGTTTCGACCAGGGGGAGAACTGGGAAAAATTCGAAAATGGTTATCCTTCTGTTTCCACTATGGATCTGAAGATACAGAGAAGAGAGTCTGCATTAGTTATTGGAACTTTTGGCAGATCCATCTGGATTGTGGATGACCTACAGGCACTGAGAGTAGTGGCAGGGGGAAAAATACGAGATAACCTCACTTTGGCCAAGGTGAATTCTGCGGTGCAGGTGAAAGGTATTTTCATTAATGCACCAGGCAATATCTGGACTGGATTTCATACGACTTTTCAAGGTGATAATCGACCCTTTCGAAATACTAGTATTCCATTTTTCATTGAAAGCATTCTTGAAGGAGAAGTGGTGCAGGCTACTGTCTTTAATGAAAAAAACGAACCACTTATTGAAATCTCTTCTAACAAGGAAGTTATCCGAGGATTAAACTATCTGAACTGGAAATTGGATACCAGTATCGATCGATTACCCGGAAGTTGGGTGACAGAGGAATCCAGGGGCATTCCGGTACTTCCGGGGAATTACAAGGTTGTGGTTTCTTACGGCAAAGAAGCTGATTCCACTGTTGTTGAAGTGCTATCTGATCCACGTTTCGATTTTAGCCCGGATATTGATGAGACTTTGTTTGAAGCTCAGACGTCTATCAACAATATCCGAAAAGATATTATACAACCTCTTGAGAAGTTGGAGGAGAATAAAAAGTCCATAAATCGACTGGTAAACTTTCTGGAATCATCCGAGGAAAAAGCCCTGATCGATGAGGCTGAAGGTATGATAGGTAAAATCGATAGTGTTAAGTACCTAGCCATTGGACAACCTGTAGGAAGGCAGGTAGGAGCATGGCAAACATTTGAGGTGACACCGATAAAGAACATTAGGGAAGCAGAACGTAAGTTTATGTCCAGCCATTCAATGCCATCGAATCAGGAGTTCCGTCTCATTCAAAAGGCCAGGGAAAGTGTCGATGTCTTTATGGAGGCTTACTCACAATACGTTTCAGAGATATGGGTACCATTCTGTGAACGAGTGGAAGAGGAGGGATTAACCTGGGAGTGAGCTTCGTTTAGGATTACTTTTTTAGTTTATCTAATGTGATAGAAGCTCTCATTTGCATCTTATCCCATGCCGTCATTTTGGAAAACAGTTCACCCATCTTCTCTTTTACTTTTTCAATAGCCTTATTCGGTCTGATCATGACCTTGAACTCCTCTATTTTGCCATCACTTGTCCATTTGATGATATCAACTCCATTGATTAGAATTCCGTCAATCTCACAGGTAAACTCAAGCATAGAATCCGTATCAGAATGGATTTCATTCACATACTGAAAGGTATTATTCTCATTAGCAAAGAACATGTGGTATGCATTGGTCAAATAGATAGCAGTGATTTTTCTTCCTTTTTGAGGTTGGAAAACAAGTGGAGAGTAGAACACAGCGTCTTTGTCTAAAAGAGCCTCCAGGTCCTCAATTTTCTTATTATTGAGTAGCCGGTGCCATTCCTTTGCATTGTTCATATCAACGGTATCCGAAAAGAATTTTAACCGTATCCTGGTAGATCTGTTCTCCTGAAACTACAAACTTCCGTATGAAATCAACCGGAATAATAAGAACAGAAAAGAGCATGACCAGCACCCATTCATCCCAGTTGAGTGGTACAGTCCTCAAGATTTGACCTCCCACATAAGTGAAAGCAACTTGCAGGATGATGATTAGGAAGATGATCTGAATGAATCGCCTATTCCGTCCGATGTGCTCCAGGAAGTTGAGGCCTCTTGATCGCACATTTAGCATGTTAAATAGTACCTGGAAAATGAAGATGTTAAAAAAAGCGGTGATAAAGACTGCGTAATCATTTTCTCCACCTCTTGAAAACAGTTCTTTGAAATAGGGAACCTTGAGAAATGCCACGGAGAATATGGTAATAAATAGACCATTTACGAGAATCGATGAGATCATTTCTTTCGTTAGAATGCTGTCGTCCCTTTTAATGGGTTCGTCTTCCATGTACCGAGTTAGAGCGGGTTCTCCTCCGAGTGCAATGGCTCCGAGGGTATCCATTATCAAGTTGATCCAGAGTAGCTGAATAATTGTTAACGGGAATTCTACGTTTATAATAGGACCCAGGATTGTAATTGAAACGGCTGCTACATTCACAGTGAGCTGGAAAGTGATGAACTTTCGAATGGATTGGAATATGGTTCTTCCGTATCGAATACCATTACTAATTGAATTGAAATTATCATCCAGGATCACAATATCTCCAGCCTCTTTGGTTACTTCGGACCCACTTCCCATTGCAATACCGACATCAGATTGTTTCAAGGCTGCTGAGTCATTTACCCCATCTCCCGTCATACCGACCACCTTGTTTTGGGCCTTTGATATGCGTACCATTCTACTTTTGTCTGTAGGTAATGCTCGAGCTATTACCCGCAAGTTTGGCAATTGTTCTGCAATCTCTTCATCGGACATATTTTGTAGGTCCGAGGATTCCAGGACAACATTGGTATCGTCGTCAAGTAGGGCAGCTTCTTTCGCTATCGAGGCTGCAGTGCCTTTCCGATCTCCCGTGATCATAACTACTTGAACGCCGGCCTGTTTAACCAGCTCTACAGAACCTTTTGTAGTTTCTCGGATAGTGTCCTGCATACCAATAACTCCTACCAGTATTAAACCCTTTGGTAAGGAGTCGGAATGGTTGAGACTTTCTTTTGAAACGGCTATAGTTAGCAGGCGAATACCTGCATCGGCAAGGCCATCCATGTAGGTGATCATTTCACGCTTATCCGCAATGGGAATAATTTTTCCATCTTCTGAAATTGCATGATCAATGTCGGTCATCAGTATTTCAGGAGCCCCCTTTACCATCACCAGATGATCAGTTTTGAACTCGTCAAGTTTATGATCAAACTTTGACTCAGTTGCAGAGAATTTTCTAGTGCTGTTGAAGTGAATTTTGTAGACGTGTTCAGCATTCTCAACCAGTTCAAGGTCTTCATTCGGGCTGATATAACCTAATAGAGCTCGTTCAGAAAAATTTCCTCCGGTAATCTCTCCATCTTTGGTTCTATGGCTGGCGGTATTACCTGCTATAGCAATTCGCACATATTCCCTAAGCTTTCGTGGTATCTCTTCATATGTATTGTAGGTATGATTCGATCCTGTGATAAAGAACCTTGGTTCCAGCTTCCCTTTGGTCAATGTCCCGGTTTTGTCGGAAAAGAGCAGACTTAAGCTCCCGGCAGTTTCAATACCTAAAAGCTTCCGTACCAGAACCTTTTCCCTCAGCATTTTTTGCATATTGAGCGATAGTACGATGGCTATCATCATGGGTAGACCCTCGGGTACTGCAGCAACTAGAACAATTATTGCCAGAACAATGGCATCCAATGCGTCAGTAACAAGCAATTCCCATTGTGAAAAGTAATTCCCAATCTCAGTGGTATCAAAATTGTTTGCGATGACTATCTTTTGAAACATGAAAACTACAAATAGGAAAGCCGCAGCGATGTATCCAAACCTGGATATCATATCTGCAAGGCCCTTTAATTTCACTTGCAGAGGGGATAAGCGATCATCACCAAGTGATAATTCCTGGGAAAGTTTACCGTAAAAAGTATGATCTCCTACGGTATCCACTTTCATCACAGCTTCTCCATCCTCTATGACGGTTCCCCGATACAGACTGAATGAATTGGCAAGGTCTGTTTCATCTACTTTCGAATCTTCCTCAAGCTTAACTTTCTCTATGGGTTCGGTTTCACCCGTCAATGAAGCTTGATTCACTTTTACATCACCTTCGATTATGTATCCATCAGCCGGAATCTTGTCACCAGCCTGGAGCAGGATGAGGTCTCCACGAACCACTTCATTTACCGGTATATCTACCAGTTCATCATTTCGAAATATTTTGCTCTTTATCCTTGAAGCTTCCTCCTGTAGTTGTTGAAAGGAAGCTTCATTCTTATGTTCTGAGAAAGTAGAAATTCCAGTTGCAAGTAAAACGGCAACAGCGATAGCGACAGCTTCGTACCATTCTGTCATTCCGAAGAAAGACAATACAAGAATGACAATTAATGCAACGAGCAAAATGTAAATGATGGGATCCTTGAAGTTGCCGATTAATTTGGTCCAGAAACCTTCAACCTGTATTTCGCTTAATTCATTGTTTCCATATCTTTCTCTAGATTCCTTGACCTGCTGAGACGATAGTCCTGAGTGTTTCATTAGTGCCTAATCCTTGTGTATTTCATATCAAACAAAATAGTTGATAGCAGCATAAAGCGTAAGTGAATGATGCAATCTAAAGTTAGGGTGAAACCGGATAATATCCACCGATGTACAGCATCTTTTGATTGCAGGACCACTATACCTGATTATACGAACTATCTCGATAGACTTTTTTCAGAGTTTATATCAAATCAAGATACAAAGAGATATAAGAATCACCCTCGAAAACTATTTGACCTTAAAAAACCCGTATGAGAAGGGTCTAACAAACAGTTTCTCAGCTGGGGTAAGGAGTTCTAGTCTTACTAATTTATCTACCTCTATTTCCAGGTCTTTTTCATTTATCTGATAGTCCTTAGCCCCTGCGTTGATAATAAAAACAATATTCTCTGATTGATCATTAGATATTTTGTTTACAGTCAAGATTCGATCGTCGATGATGTTAAAATCGATAATTCTGGAGTCGTTGTGCAATGCAGGATGTTCTTTCTTCAAAGCTAGCAGTTCCTTTTCTTGGTCTGTTAGACTGTAGGGTTGTGGTCCCGCTATGTAAGCCAGGTCACCGAGCCCCACCATAAATGCCAACTCCATAGTCCTGCGTTCAATTTCTTCATTGAACCAAAGATGAAGTGCTCCCATGCCTCCATTTTCAACCAGGGAATTTCTGTATGCCATGGCTTCAACGATTCCTGCCACCTTTTTTTCTTTGACTATCAGGCTTTTCAGTTCTGCTAGTTCGTAATCCCAAAGTCCCTGGTAACCTCCTTTGGTGACCCAAGAAATCCCATGTGCTGATTCGGCCTCAATGTATTGATTGTCATAGCTTGAAATCCTGCTGGTGATTATGTCTCGATGCTGATCCCAGGTCGAACCTGAATAGAAGTCGGGTGCATCGATTGTCATGCCATCAAAGTCGAAACCCATCCAAAAATCTAAGATATTTGCTACTTCTTGTGGCCATTTGGATGGCTCGCCCCAATATGCCTGTGGTAGGTTGGGGGATTCGTCTTCTTCATCATTGCGGTCATTCCATACACCCAGAAAATATTTACCAACCCTCGTGTTATAAATCCATTGAAATTCATCCGCTTCATTGTAAAGCTCCTCCTGATAGGGAACCTTATAATCCTCACCAGTGTCTGACCAGAGGAACCATTGGTGTTCTCGACTTTGCAGATCTGATTGCGCTGTTTTCCAATCGGCAGCTTCTTGACCAAAATAACAGAGATTGATAAAACAAGTGACCGCAAGCCCTTTTTTATGAGCTATTTCAATTAGTTTTTTTAATTGGTCATTATTACCGGCAGAGGGGTCAATATTATAGTTATCATAAGTATCTAAGCCACCGTATGCGGATCCGCTATGAGGAGGACCCCAAATTTGAATTCCGGTGAATCCTTCTGATTTGATGGTGTCTAGTTGTTTTGAAACAATCTCAGGATCTAAGGATAAGAATTGGGCCCAAATTGCCTTGTTTTCCGGTTTTAAACTGACGATTTTGATTGCTCCAGCAGATTTCCACCAGGTTTCAGGGAGTTGTGCAAATGCAGTGCTGATTGATAATGCCGAGAGAAGTATGATATGGCCAAGCTTTTTCATGTCTATTTCTGAATTACTTATGGTACTAATTGGATTTCTTGATCTTCAATATTCCAGCCCTCAATCAATAATTGTGGATTGTCACCATCCAGGTATTTGGTGTCAAACTCTATGGATAGGGTTCTCTTTTCACCTGGAAGCAGTGAAAAGTAGTTATCCTCATAGTAAGCAGGTAAAACTCGCTTTCCTGATTCCTTTTGGACCAGCTTCAGTCTAATTGCCAAAGCAATCGGTGTCGAGTTGTTACTGAGAGTAACATCTATATATTGAGCATTTTCTTCTTTACGGAGGGTAGCATTGCTAGAAATACTTACATTTTCCATCTTCTCCAGAGCTTGATAGTTTAAGTATTCTGTACCTCTCCAGTAGAAATTCTCGGAAAGCAATTGATCATCTTTTCTAAGTGTCAGTTTGATAAAATGAGTCGATGATAGGGTTTCTGGATACCTGACCTCAAAGCTAGATTGCTTACTAGCTGGAGCCACTGTGATTAGTTGGCTTTGCGAAGACTGCATGGTTCCATCTAAGTTGTAAAGGGTGGCGATCGCTTCAACCTGATCTAGTGTTCTGTTGGTATGGTTAACTGCAATGACTTCTTCATTGATAGGATTCCAAAGTATATGAATGGGCTCCGAAGCCTTTTTGGCTCCCCAATAAGCACCTGTTGGCTCCCAATAATAGTCATAAATCTGCCACACAAGCGATGGCCATGCCGGATGACTCATCCATACCATCACTGCACTGGCATCTTCAAACAATTTTGCCATGAATCCTTCATAAATAGCTTTGTAGTCCTGCATATTTAGAAGTTGGGCTTTTCTAGTGAAGTCCTTTAGATCTTTCGCCTTACCAAACCTTTTGTCTATTTGTTCAGCATAAACATTAGAGTGCGGGTAGCTTCGATATATAAAATCATGTAATGCCCACATTTCATTAATTGGCCAAAGGCTTTTTTCAGGCATCATTTCTCGCATACTTTCGATGGGGGGTACTGTGGTCATTCCTACTTCCGTCATGAAACCTCTGGCGTTTTCTCCAAACCAGAATTTAGGGTCCTGTGTCACCCATGGGCCCCCACCGCGAACCAATCCCTCAGCAGATTGGTGTACATATAAGCGAGTACCGTCCAACTCTTCAATAGCACTGGGAATTTGTTCGTACAAAGGTTCTGGTAGCTCCGTTTCATTTGCACCAGCCCACACGGCCAAACTTGCATGATGTCTTCGATTCTTAATCTTAGTGATGGCATTATTCATGAAGAGTTCTGTGTCCGATGGAGTTGGACCACCAGAGTACCAAAACTCATCCCAAATCAGAATGCCATATTTATCACAATACTCGTAGAAATTTCTATCAGAAACTGACCCCGACCAATTTCTGATCATGGTAAAATTCAACTCCTTATGCATTTTAATGGCATTTTTGAAGTCATCCTCTTTGAACCTGATCATAGATTCGCTGATACCCCAGTTACCACCACGAGCCATAACACGATGTCCATTCACTAAAAGGATGGTTGCCTCAGGCCTGGGTTCATAGGAAAACTCCCTAATACCGAATTGAATTGATTTGGTGTCAGTTGTCTTTTCTCCCATAATGAATTCAGCCTTTAGTGTATAAAGGTTCTGCTCACCATAGCCATTAGGCCACCATAGTTTTGGATTGCTGAATTTCAAAGCGGTATGGGAATCCTGATCAATTGAGATCACCTTACTCTGATAAGCTTCAAGGACTACATTCTGATCCAGAGTTACATTCCCAGGATGGATTGTATATCTCAATGTGCCTTCAATTAACTCACCAGTATGATTGGCCAATTCTGACTGAATCTCGAGCTCGGCACTGGTTGTATCTGGAAGCTTTAGGTCAGTAATAACCCAAGGATTCTCAATGGATACTCCATTCGACTGAGTGATATATACATCATTCCATATTCCGGTGTTACGATCGCGGATTGTCACAATCCAGTCCCATGCTCCAGCAGGTATCCAAGTGGGGCTATTCAATCCATATTCAAGATTGAAGGTCGTGCTATCCGGTGTTTTGGTCATTACATCAGTAGGATAGGGAGGAGGCGATACTAAAACACCGATTGCGGCTTTTTCGCCAGCGCTGACATATCGACTAATATCAAACTTTTGTTGTGCAAATGTTCCCCTGATTGTTCCCAGGGAATCACCATTTACATAAACAATAGCGACATAGTTTATTCCGTCGAAATTCAACCATATCTGATCACCATAAAAAGAAGGTGGTATTTCTATTTCATTTCTATACCAATAGTCAGTTCTACTGAAGCTATCGGAAATCTGAAACTGCTGGTCACCGTAATTTGGATCAGGTATCGCCCCGTAATCAATATATGAGCTCAATACGGTTCCCGGTACAAGAGCAGGCAACCATTTGGAGTCCTGAAAACCAACAGATGATATTTTTGATGCAGTGCTTGATATAAAAGGTGCTTTAATAAGTTTCCATCCATTCGTCAATTTGAATATTGCATCTTCATTTAGTTGGTTTGGAGGACTATTTGGGTGTTTGTAACCCCCAGTTCCGATAACCCCCAGTTCCAAGACCTGATACCCGTTCGAATCAGAACTCTTGAAGCATTCTAATTTGATAAACTGGGCATGAGTGGAAGGAATACTGATTTCGTCTATTTCTCCTTCACCTGCGTCGGTAAAGTAAATCTCTTTCCACGTTCTTGGTTTTTTTAGTTCGTTGGAAACTGAGACACGGAACTGTGTGGCATACAATTTTCCCCAATTGATCTTGATTTGACTCAACTCACTTTGTCCACCCAGATCAACAATAAGCGATTGAGATTCTGATTTGTCTGATTGCCAGTATGTTTCCTGGATTCCATCCGTAGCCAAATGACCTGTATGAAAGTAATCTACGGCTGTGGAATGATATGCCTTGCGATTAAGAGCCAGATTCTTAAAGTCCTCATACTTTGAGTTACATGAAACCAGGCAGGAAAAGATCAAAAGAACCAAAAGTGAATAGATCCATTTCATTTAGTTAATTTGTTTTCTGTGAAAAAATACTGACTAAAGAACAAACGTTTGCGCAAATATAAGTAATTTTGATTCCGTCGAGATGAATAAAAAAGGAAAATCCACTTTGGTTAGTATATCTGAGTATTTGAATATCTCGGTATCTACCGTTTCAAGAGCATTGAATGGTCAATCCGATAAATACCGAATCAGTAAGAAGACCACCGAAAGAATATTAAAAGCAGCGGAAGAACTAAACTACAAACCAAACCAACTAGCACGTGGGTTACGAATGAAACGTACACACACTGTTGGTGTGATCATTCCGGATATTACTAATCCCTTTTTCTCAGAGATTGTCCGTTCGGTTGAAAATGCAGCGAGACGAGATAGTGTTTCTATACTCATCTCTGACTCAAATAATCAAACTGATTTAGAGAAAACTGCTGTTCAGACATTTGCAGCAAGGAAGATCGACGGTTTAATCATATCAACTATTGGAAAGGAATCTGCCCATATATCTGAAGCAGATCAGTCTTCTATTCCTATCGTACTAATTGATCGATACTTAGAAGGTGTCAACCTTCCTTTTGTCGGAACTGATAATGTAAATGGTTCGAAGGAAGCAACTGAGCATTTAATAAGCTATGGGCATAAAAAAATTGGTTTTATACAAGGACTGAAGGATTCCAGCGTAAACAAAGACCGAGTGAGGGGTTACAAGAATGCTTTGAAAGAAGCTGGGATTGACGTTGATGAATCCTTAATAGTAGGTGATAATTTCAGGGAGCAAAGTGGTTATTTATCAACAAAACTTTTGTTAAATAAGCATCGAGATATAACTGCATTTTTCGCAGCAAGCAATCCAATCGCCCTTGGTGCAATAAAGGCTATACAAGAGGAACACTTGAAAATACCGGACGATGTATCAATAGTGGCTTTCGATGACCAGACTTACTGCAACTACTTTTCACCCCCTTTGACCTCTGTTGCTCAACAAACGGTAGATATAGGTGCACTTGCCTATGGCTTACTTGCAGAAAGCGTAGATGGTGCGGAGATTGATCGCTCAAAAAATATAAAATTACCCACAAAGCTGATAATTCGAAATAGTGTAAGAAATGTGGGACTTTCAATAAATAATAGGATGTAGATCAGTCCATTAATCGGAAATACTAAGATTTTCCATTGTTTTTAGCTCGAAGTATTGTATCAATCAATAATATTTGTCAATTTAGCACAAACCTTTGTGCAAAATGAATATTATCAAACCAAATCTCATTCAATTTTCCTTAGTATGTCTTCTTCTTGCAAGTTGTTTAAGACCAGAAGTCGGAAATGATTTTCAAAAAATTGATGTAGAAACATATCAATCTAAGGTATACGCTTCATGGCTGGGGCAGTGTATTGGAAATATTGCAGGACTACCACATGAAAACAGATATGTGAATAATCCTGCTCCCGAGGAGTTTCCTTTTGCATATCAAGGCGAACAAGCAGAGCTATTGCGGGAAGTAAATGGTGCTTTCTCTGATGATGATACAGATATAGAATATATGTATATGTTGGCAATGGAAAAGCACAATGTATCTCCTACACTAAGACAGCTTTCCGAATCATGGATGTACCATGTGAGAAGACGAGTCTGGTTAGCGAATAGAGCAGCGCTTGGAGCAATGCACTATGGTTTTACTCCGCCGTTTACGGGAGCTAAGGAATTAAATCCACACTGGTTTCAGATTGACCCACAATTGATCAATGAGGTTTGGGCAGTTACCAGTCCCGGAATGATTGACTATGCTGCCGATAAATCTGCATGGGCTTCAAGTATCATGTGCGATGATTGGGGAATCGAGCCAACAATATTCTACGGTGCTATGTACTCCGCGGCGTTTTTTGAGTCAGACATTAATAAGTTAATAAATGTTGGATTACAAAGTATAACCGAGGGTGGGAAGTTTCACACTACAGTCAAGGACATGCAGAGATTGTATAATGAATTTCCTGATGACCATAGAGCTGCGTGGGAATACATGGCAAAGACCTACTACATTGATGAACCTATTGAAACCAAAACAATCTGGAATGCCAACTTAAATGGAGCAGCGGCTATTCTGGCTCTGCTATATGGACAAGGAGATTTTCAAAAAACACTCGACATGTCTATCTATTTTGGTTTTGATAACGATAACCAGGCTGCCACGATGTGTGGTTTGCTAGGAGTAGCAAATGGTTTGGAAGCCATTCCAAGAGATCTTCTATTTCCATTTCCCGAACTAAACTGGGAAAAACCATTCAATGACGCTTATGTCAACATCACCAGACATGATTTACCTACTGTTCCAATTTCTTCTTTGACCGAACGCATGGCCAATATGGGAGAGAAAGTAATCCTTGAAAATGGAGGTCAGAAAATAACCGAAGATGGGAAAGACTATTATTTGATCAACGTAAATGCAAAGTTTTATGCACCGTTAGAGTTTCCTGTAGGACCCGCACCTGTAATTAACAAAGACACAAATGTGGACTATTCATTTACAGTTGTTGGTGGCACTGGTGATTACCAATGGCAATTGCTTGAAGGAGATTTGCCCGAAGGTTTATTGTTCACTGGGGGAATGGTTACCGGCATGACGAAAACCACAGGCACATTCCCAATCAAACTACAGGTATCTGATGGCAAACAATCCCTGACTGGCGATTTTGACTTGATTGTGAGAGGAACTAATCTCGCTCCTTCTGCAAGTACTGTACTGGCAACTATTGAGACCACAGACACAGAGACGATGGATAAATTTTGGTTGACAGTTCCGTACTCATTGTACAACACTGACATAACTGAAGTCATCCGAGATGGTAAAAAGTTAGGTGATGGATCTGTATTCTATAGCATCACTGCTGACACTACTAAGACGACGGATTTCTATGGTTATACCTGGGACGAGCCAGTTAACGTTGGAGCCATATTTCTTCATACTGGTTCTGTAGAAGAGATGGGTGGGTGGTTCAACTCGCTATCCGTTGAGTATATGGACGAATCGGGAAATTGGGTAGCGGCTTCAGGCACAAAGACAACACCGGAATTGTCAGAACCCAATAATGTATTCATCAAGCCACATTTTGTCGAGTACATGCTGACTTTCGATCAGATTCTCACAAAGGGTATCAGAATCATTGGTGAAGCGGGTGGTATACCGCATTGGAAAGATGAGACGGTATTCAGCTTTACTTCAATAACGGAGCTGGAAGTTTATGATGCAATTCCAGGACTATAATATTTAAGATCATGAAAACTTCAAACAAACAAATTATCTGCATAGTCCTAGGTCTATTGACAGTCCAGGTAACTATGGGACAAGTAACCATATCTAAGGAAAAGTTGAAAGACAAGATCAAAGGTGGATGGGCAGCTCAGACCATCGGTGTCACATTTGGAGGACCTACAGAATTTCGTAACAATGCCACTTTTATTCCAGATTACCAGCCGATTAAATGGGATGATCAGCAAATGACCTACTATTTTGAAGAGGAGCCAGGTCTGTACGATGATATTTATGTGGATTTAACCTTTGTTCAGGTTATTGAAGACAAAGGTATTGATGCTACTGCTCAGGACTACGCTGATGCGTTCGCAAATAGTGGCTATCTTCTATGGCATGCCAATCAAGCAGCCCGTTACAATCTGTTGAATGGGATGTCTCCGCCAGAATCCGGTCACTGGCTAAATAATCCTCATGCTGATGATATCGACTTTCAAATCGAAGCAGATTTCATAGGACTTATGAATCCTGGAATGCCACAAAGTGCACTTGAAATCAGTGACAAAGTTGGACATATTATGAACTATGGCGATGGTTATTATGGAGGGGTTTATGTGGCTACCATGTATTCATTGGCTTTCTTCTCAGAGGATATCAAATATGTAGTTACAGAGGCATTAAAAGCAATTCCTAAAGAAAGCAAATTCTACCAGGTTATCACAGATGTGGTGGGTTGGTATGAGCAATATCCTGAGGACTGGAAACATACTTGGTTCGAGGTTCAGAGGAAATGGGGACAGGATGTAGGTTGTCCACAAGGAGTTTTTCAACCATTTAATATCGATGCCACAATTAACTCAGCCTGGGTAGTACTAGGGCTACTATACGGAGAAGGCGACTATACCAAGACATTTTCCATTGCTACAAGGGCGGGAGATGACTCGGATTGTAATCCCGCTACGGCAGGCGGCATTTTAGCGACAATGTATGGATTCAGTAGCATCCCTGATTACTGGAAACAAGGTTTGGATAAAGTCGACACAATAGATTTTAGTTTCACGACTATCTCTTTGCAGGAAGTATATGACTTATCCTATAAACATGCTTTGGCGGTGATAGAGAAGAATGGCGGTGAGATCAAGGAGAATGAGGTTGAGATTCCAGTACAGGATGTCTTAGAAGCACCATTGGAAATTGGATTTAAGGATCACTATCCGGTTGAATTGAGAGATGAGATGATCGAGATCTCAAGCGAGTATTCTTTTGAATTCGAGGGAGTTGGTTTTGCAATAGACCCGGACCCTTGGTACTTCGAAAACATGGGTGTGTTTGAAGAAATGGATGAAGAGCGAGTGGATTATGTATTTGATACGGATTTGTATGTGGATGGAGAACTTGTTTCTACTCAGAAATTACCTCTCAATTATACCTTAAGGCGTAACACTTTCTTCTGGAAATATCAATTGCCAAAAGGAAGGCATCAGGTAAGGATCGTTCTAAAGAATCCAACAGATCAAGCCTCTTTACAAATTCAAAAAATCATCATTTACGACGATCAACCTGGGAAACCAAAACATTAACACTAACTGAAATAAAAATGGTAGTTGTTCAATCATATTTCATAGCAATCATTATGCTATTCATTACCATGCTTTGCTGGGGTTCATGGGCTAACACTCAGAAACTGGCAAGTAAAGAATGGAAATTCCAACTTTTTTATTGGGACTATTCCATTGGAGTCTTGTTGCTAGCAATAGTTCTTGCTTTCACCATGGGTAGCATGGGTTCAAGTGGTAGAAGCTTTCTAAATGATCTAAGTCAGGCAGAAATGAGTTCGCTCCAGTCTGCATTCATTGGTGGGGTGATATTCAACCTGGCTAATATTCTAATCGTGGTTGCTATTGATATTGCAGGAATGGCGGTTGCCTTCCCGGTAGGGATTGGTTTGGCATTGGTATTGGGCGTAATTACTAATTACATCGGATCACCTGTTGGAAACCCTTATCTACTGTTTAGCGGTGTGGCAGCCGTGACGATCGCAATTATCGTTGATGCTCTAGCCTATAGGCGTTTATCTGCTTCAGATAAAAAGGGGTCTTCTAAGGGCTTACTGATTGCAATAGTTGGTGGTGTTTTGATGGGTTTTTTCTATCGCTTTGTTGCAGCTTCTATGTCTGAGGACTTTGTACAGTTAGAGCCAGGAAAACTAAGCCCATACACAGCGGTCGTAGTTTTTTCAATTGGGCTACTAGTCTCCAATTTCGTCTGGAATACCATTGTAATGCTTCGGCCATTCACAGGCGATCCAGTTAAATATTCCGATTATTTCACAAAAGGCAACACTCGATTACACTTAATTGGTATTCTTGGTGGGATCATATGGAGCATAGGAATGTCTTTCAGCATAATCGCCTCTGGAGCTGCTGGTTTCGCCATTTCCTATGGTTTAGGGCAAGGTGCTACTATGGTCGCAGCTTTTTGGGGAGTGTTTATTTGGAAGGAATTCAAAGAGGCGCCGAAAGGTACCAATACGTTGTTATCCTTTATGTTTTTCTTCTTTATTCTCGGATTAATTCTCATCATACTTTCTAGGATCTATTAACTGAAAACATCATGGAAATGTCAAAGAAAAATATTGTAGTAATCGGTAGCTCTAATGTCGACATGGTCATTAAGGGTGAAAGAATTCCCAAGCCAGGAGAAACCATCATAGGTGGTAATTTTCATAAAGCAGCAGGTGGTAAAGGAGCCAATCAGGCTGTAGCTGCTGCAAGGGCAGGTAGTAATGTAACATTCATTGCCAGTGTGGGTGATGATATTTTTGGACGTGAAGCCGTAGAAAGGTTCAAAAAAGATGGAATAAACGTTGATCATATAAAGATTGATCCGGATCATCCTTCTGGGATGGCCCTGATACTGGTAGATGATAAAGGGGAAAACAGTATAGCGGTTGCATCTGGCGCAAACATGAGCCTTGATGAGTATGACCTCAAAGATGCACATGACTGCATTAAAGATTCACAGGTTGTGTTAATGCAACTGGAAACTCCTATAAGGACAATAGAGGCGGCAGCAACCATGGCTGAAAAGGCTGGGAAACAAATAATACTTAATCCAGCACCCGCTCAACCTCTTAGTGATAATCTGCTTCGCAAAATTTCGATTCTTACTCCCAATGAGTCTGAGGCGGAACTCCTTTCAGGAATTAAAGTTGAAAATGAGGATGATGCGCACAGAGCTGCTGAGGTATTGATTCAAAAAGGAGTGAGGGTGGTAATGATAACCATGGGGAAAAGGGGAGTACTCCTTCATACCAAAACGGAAAGTAAAATGATTCCAGCTTTTGAAGTCACGGCAGTTGACACAACTGCGGCTGGAGACACTTTCAATGGCTCTCTGGCAGTTGCTATTGCCGAAGGTAAATCTATTGAGGATGCCATCAAGTTCGCAAGTGCAGCAGGTGCCATATCTGTTACAAGGATGGGAGCACAACCTTCTGCTCCACGTAGAAATGAGATCGAAAGCATGATGCATGTAACCGTTTAAACATACTTTCTATGAAACAGGCTGTCTTGCTCATTTTATGTTTGTGTGTATTAGTCTCTTGTCAAAGTACTAATGAAAAAGAGACTGAATTCTTAACCATCACTGAAACAGAATTACGTGATAAAATCGCCGGAGGATGGGCCGGTAAAATGATTGGAGTATCCTATGGAGGTCCTACTGAATTTCAGTATAACGGTGTAATCAATGAAGACCCGATTATCTGGGCACCTGATAGCCTTGTTCGATCTGTGGGGGAAGATGATTTGTATGTCCAGATGAGTTTCATGATGACTATGGACGAATATGGTATGGATGCTCCCGTAGAACGCTTTGCCGAATCATTTGCCAATGCTGGATACATGTTGTTTCATGCCAATAGAAAATCCAGAATGAATATTTGGAACGGCATTGAAGCTTCAAGAGCTGGTCATCCTGATTTTAATCTACATGCCGATGACATTGATTTCCAGATAGAAGCCGATTATATCGGATTGATGTCACCTGCGATGCCACAAGCTTCGAACAGAATCTGTGATAAGATTGGCCATATCATGAATTATGGTGATGGGGTGTATGGAGGAATGTTCGTCAGTGCTTTGTATGCAGCAGCTTACTTTGAAACTGATATTCCAACCATTCTTGATCGAGCCATGCAATCCCTTCCGGTGGAAAGCGGATATCACAAGATTCTCCAGGATGTCGTAGACGGTTATGCTCGAAACCCGAAGGACTGGAAGAAAACATGGAAGGAAATTTATGATAAATGGGGTGAAATAGATCAGTGTTGTGCTTTATCTGAGTTCAACATCGACGCCAAATTAAATGGTGCCTTCATAGCCATGGGTTTACTCTATGGTGAAGATGATTTCGAAAAATCCATGGAGATCAGTACACGCTGTGGTGCGGATTCAGATTGTAATCCTTCGAATTGTGCCGGTGTTATGGGTATTATTCTGGGATATGATAAGATTCCGTCTGAATGGACTCAATTCATTGATGTCATCGCTGACTCCACAATAATATTCACTGACTATTCTTTCAATACTGCAGTGGATAGGACCTTGCATTATGCAAAAGAATTGATTATGAAAAATGGTGGTAAGGTTGAAAACGGAGTTTGTTACATAAAGCATCAGGAACCAGTGAGAGCGGTATTTGAGGAGTCATTTCCAAATATGCAACCTAAGGAAAGAGTAACAATTGATGATGAAGAGTACTGGGAATGGACTGGAGATTGGAAGATCGTTGATCAGCCAAATCGATGGGGATTCAGCGAAAAGATACAACAAGCATCTGCTAAAGATTCAAACGTTACATTCAAATTCAACGGAACTGGTGCGGTGATCATGGGAAGATTTGATCAGGATTGCGGAGAAATAGATGTGTATGTAGATGAAGAGTATAAAATCACAACAGATAATTACTACTACATCATGGATTGGGGTGGAGGAGATAGTTGGTTAAATGGTGCCCATATATATCATGTCATAAATCTGGAACCCGGAGATCATACAATCCGACTAGTTATCAATGGAGATAAAAATGAAAAAGCAACTGATACGAAACTAAAAATAGCACGAGCTATAATCTATGAACAAAAGAGTGATAGAGGTATCTAGAGTAGTAGGTATTGTATGCCTTGGCTTTCTCTGTGCTTGCCAGCAGAGTGAAGGGTATAAAACTACGCAGAGTGACTTGATTAATACTTTCAATAAGGCATGGAATACAGGTGATCTGAATCTTCTTGATGAGACTGTGCATCCTGAATATTTCAAGTTAGAAGGAGAGATGGAAATCAATGGTGTTGCTGATTTAAAAGAATATGTGGAAAACTTCAGATCAGGGATGAAAGGAGCCAAGATAACCTACCTGGAAGAAGTACATGAGAAAGACAAAGTAGCGGTGAGATTTACCCTGGAAGGAGCTCCGTCCGAAACAAAGAAAACTTTCAAAGCAGCTGGGATGGTGTTTTTTCGAATCCAGGATGGTCTAATTATTGAGGATTATGGAGTCTTTGATCAATTAGACGCGCTTAAACAACAAGGCTACCAGTTAACTCCCCCTGCTTTAGAAATTCAAACTGATACTGACTAAAGAAAATCAAGTAATTGCTTATGTGTAAAAACTGGAAATTGCTATTATCATTTGGACTGATGCTATTGGTTCTCAGTTGTGGATCGGAAGAGGTGATTGAACCATCTGTTTTAGATCAGACATTTGAGGAAACCTTTACTGTAGAAGCGGCCCCTAATCCAGAGAAATGGTGGAATCAAATGAATGGCATTAGGATGAACTATCTCCAGGGAACCAATAGAACCTTTGCTCGAATTGAATCCAATCTTGACGAATGGTATGATGATGGGTACCGAATGATTAGTTTTTACTGCGTGTATGATGGAGATGTCGAGTCCTTTTTTGGACTTGGTCCGAAAAGCTTTTACCGGGTAGAATCAAGTGCAGGCATGATGGAAGATTTTGAGTCACTTGTAGCGGCAGCTGATGCCAAGGGCATGAAGATTCTTTCATGGATTAATCTTGGCTACTCCATCGATTCGAATGAAGATTGGATAAAAGCACAGGAAGATAAGAGAGACGGTATTGACAGTAAGGAAAGCCGCTGGTTTAGGTGGGCAGAAACAGACCCGACGCCTGATGAAAACTGTGATGGAGATGAGTGTTTTGATTGGGCCTATAGTGAAATCGCAGAAAGCTGGTATAAACTATCGTGGGGGAGGCCAGCGTTTGACTGGGCAAGTGAAGACTGGCAACAAGAAGTTAAGAATATCCTGGAGTTTTGGCATGATAAAGGAATCGACGGCTGGGTTTTTGATGCTGCCGAATATCTTATCGATCATAACTATGCAACCACCTCAATATTTAAAACTTATGTGGGTGATGTCTGTACTGCAGCAGATGTAATCATTATTCCTGAAGCTTCAAATACTTCTTTAGGGTGGACGGAGAGCTGTAATTTTCTTTCAGTTTATGACAACAAAGCAGGGTCCTGGTTACACGACGATTATAACGTTGCAACAAGAGCAATAGATGCCGAAGATGCATCAATCATCGAAACAAGACTTGCAGCTCATACAGACGTGTTTAAAAATGCTGGGAAAATCACCTTTTCTTATGATCCGGAAGGATATACGCCCAAAAAGCGACCATTAGAAATTGCTTTAATGACCTCGTTGGGCATATTATACGAAACTCACTTTGGGCTATGGAATTATGGTTCCTGGCAGAATAATGTAAATGAAGTCTTTAAAACCATAAACAGCACATCTGCTCTCGCTCCGGGTGCTGCAAGAACTTGGCTTTCTAATGACAATGAAGCGGTTTATTCCATGGTCAAAACTAGCATGGACGGTCTTGAAAAGGTGCTTTGTGTTTTCAATTTATCAGAGGATAGTGTTTCTGTGGGATTAAACCTTGAAGGAAGTGGATTCTCCACAAAACAGGTCATGAGAGACCTGGTCAATCCAGATCAAGAGTTGTTGATTAATCAGTCACCGCTAACCGTTGACCTTGCTGGGTTGTCTTATAAATTTTATCAATTACAAAATCAATAGTTATGTCAATGAGGGCTCAAGAATATGCACTCTCCATAGTTTTCTTGATCGTAATAGGACTTCCTGCGGATGCACAAGAAAGCAAGTGGTGGGAATCTTCCGCTGCTATTAAACTGGTTTCCTTAAAAGAGGCAGATGCAGCATGGGGTCAGAGGTTGACCTTACAGAATTTGGATGAACTTTCTTCAGAGCTCGACGGCATCATAGATGAGGGATATACCGCCATTGAGGTCATTGCACCAGCACATGGAGGTATTGCGTGGGGTGGGTTAGACTCTGAAAACTTCTACGATTTGGATCCAGAAAGAGGTTCAATGGACGATTTTCGGAACTTAGTGGACCTGGCTCATCAAAAAGATCTTAAAGTGATGGCTTTCATCAATGTTGGTTATATGGGCAAAGATCATCCGGATTGGATACAGGCTCAAGAAGAAGCTTTAACTGATGTAAATGGCGAAAAAGCTTCCTGGTTTGTTTGGGCTGATTCGGAAGATCAGCCAACACCAGATAATCCCCTTGGTGAGCAGGAGATAGTCTGGGCATACAGTGAAATAGCTCAAAAATATTATGCTTCTGTTTGGCAAGCAGCTATTAACTGGGATCCCTACGAAGAGTATCCCACTCCTCAAATGGATTGGAACTCTAGTTGGCCTGAGGAAGCTGAAAGGATCGTTAGACACTGGATGGATACAGGCTTGGATGGACTCTCACTTGATGCACCACTCGAATACTTTGATACAGAAGGTGAGGATGCTTTCTGGAGTGATCAAAAAAAACGAATTACTGATATTATCAGAGAATATCACGATGGAAACGTTTTCATAGTAGCTGAGGCTGTCTATGGATCTGACTGGGTTAACCTTGGAGGTTACGATGCCATGTGGGATTATAGTCTAGGGTACACCTGGTTAGGTAATAGGGAAGGTAATGCGCTAAAACACGCTATTGATATAGGAGAAGCGCAATTCATACATCAAGCTATGCAATATCGTAAGGAGATCGTAAATGAAGGCGGAACGCTTATGAGTCAATTTCCTACAGCTTATCGCGGTACTACAAAAAAAAGAAACTTGTATATGGCTAGTTTAATTGCATTAGGGGAGGCTTTGTTTTCAAATCCCGAGGGTGTTCAATCAGATTCTGCTATTGTCCGGTTACTGAGGTTAAAAAAGGATAATCCGGCGCTATGGAATAAGATAAGTCGAAAACAATTAGAGACGAATAATGATAACAAATATTACGCAGTCTATAACATAGCAAAAGACGAATCTCAGAGGCTACTAGCCGTATTCAATTATCAAAAGACTGGACAAAATGTAGAGATTAAGTTGGACGATCCTGAAGCTTCAAACTTGAAGGATGTTTTTAGTGGTATTGTTTATCCGTACTCAGATATATTTACTTTACGCGTACCAGAGTATGGTTTTCGTTTTTTTTTACCAACTAATGAAGAAGCGTCCCTCATACTGGGGTCAAATGAGGAGGAGGATTTGATTCTGGAATTAAAACAAAATGAGCCAAATCCTTTTGATTTTAAAACCACCATTCACTATTCGATTCCGAAGACGGGATATTATAGACTCTTTGTGACGCAAATGACGGGTGGAAAAACTACTATACTACAGGAGGGAAGCCATACACCCGGTGAATACAAAATTGAACTTGAAAGCAACTCTTTTCCGGTTGGTTTTTACCTCTACACCTTGCAATCACACGATAAATTTATAACCAGGAAAATGGTAAGGAAACACTGAAGCACAAACATTTGTGCAGAGTGATACCTTGAAGTGGGGTATTTAGTACACATAATTATTGAATTATTAGATTTTCTGGTCTTTTTATTCTACATTAGCACAAACGTTTGTGCAATAAACATCTATTATTATGAAAACCTTGATAAAATTTTTTGGCCTCGGTTTAATACTAGGTTCCTTTGTTTTTTTGGCGGGCTGTGGTGATGACGACGATACAGGCCCCGAAGTAATAAATCAACCTCCGGCTGGTACTATTGATGACCAAGGACTCAATCCGGGATTTGAAAGCGCTACACTGGATTTAACAACTTTTATCACTGATCAGGAGAATGATCCAATTACCTTCTCTGCGATAAGTAGCGATCAATCTGTGGTCACAGTTTCAATTGATGGATCCGAACTTACAATTACGGAAGTCGGTACTGGCTCAGCGGAGATTATTGTTACTGCTTCTGATGGTAATGATGGTAATGAGGTCGACTTTAGCTTTGAGGTGATAATTGAGACAATAACAGGTGCTCCGGATCTGGCGTCAGGGACTTATGATTTTCTTATTGATTTTAATGGCGTTGACAATGGTCAGGTTGTTGAAGGATTAATTGAAGGTTTTGGAGTAGAAGGACTGGATGAGAACGAAGAGACAACCGATGCTTTTGGCAGTGCGACCATCGAGAATAATGACCATCTGCTTATAGTTTATAACAATCCAGAAACGGTGGTTGAAATGGGATGGTTCATAGAAGAAGAAGGACCAGGATTGGATTTTACAGGGAAAAAATTCAGGTTTGATTATGCTTTCTTCAGTGGAGATCTTGATGAAGGTGATCCTGAAACAGAAGAAGGTATTGTGAATATTGAGGTATTCTATGCAGATCCTTCATTTGAGGCAAGTTTTGCAGGAGTTGCATTCACGACATTATTCCCAAATGGTGTAGAGAACAGCTCTGAATGGCAAACAATTGAAATATCCGTAGAGGATTTTGTAAAACCGGAATGGTTTGAGGGAGAAGCAGACCCTTCAAACATTGGTTCGTTCTTCTTTGTAATGCAAGGAGCAACTGAGGATAATCCAATTTCTTTCCGAATGGATAACCTCGCAATTATCGACTAATTAACACCTAGATTCCAATTGAGATGAAAACTACATTTGTTTGGATAGTCTTATTATTCCTGGGTCAACAAGCTTTTGGTCAGCTTAATATTACTGGGAAAGTATCTGATGAGAGTGGTGAATCTTTGATAGGCGTTACAATTCTTCTCAAAGGCACCCTAATAGGTACAGTAACGGACGTCAACGGAGATTACAAATTAACAATACCGAATGATGACGGAGTTCTCGTTGTAAGTTATGTAGGCTTCCAAACAAAGGAAATCCAAGTCAATAATCAGTCTATAATTAATGTCAACCTTTCTCTGGACATAGCCCAACTCGATGAAGTAGTAGTTGTTGGTTATGGTACGCAGAGAAAGGGTGACATTACAGGAGCTATTGCCGTAGTGGATACGGATGAGATGGCTAAAAGTAGTTTCACCAATATTACCGACCGTTTACAAGGAAGAGTTTCTGGTGTCTCCATTCGTACGAATGGAGAGCCAGGTTCAACTGGTAATATCAAGATCAGGGGAAATTCTTTTTTTGGAGATAATTCACCTTTGTTTGTAATTGATGGCATACTCACAGAAGACAGTCCGAATCTCAACCCGAATGATGTAGAAAGCATTCAGGTATTAAAAGATGCTTCTTCAACAGCAATTTACGGGTCTAGAGCAGCAAATGGGGTAGTAGTGATAACAACTAAAAAAGGTAAGGTAGGAAAACCTGAAATTCAGATTAGTACAAATACAGGTCTTCAGCAAATACCTAATCGAATGGACTTGACAGATGCATCTGAATTTGCAAGAATTAATAATGCAGCCTACACTAATGATCCCAATGGAATTCCGCAGACATGGGCCACTGATTTATCACATGGACATGATACTGACTGGCAAGATGCCATTTTCCAAAATGCTTTGTTATACGATCTAAATCTTGGCATTTCAGGAGGTACTGAACAGTTTTCGGCTTTTTTCTCGGTAAACACAACCAGCCAGGAGGGAACGATTATTGGACCGATATTCGATCGACTAAGTGCAAGACTGAATACTGAGTTTAAGGTCAATGATTGGATTACCCTTGGTGAGAACCTTACGGTAAGTCGAACAGAAATTACAGGCCAACAGGAACTTGATGGGGATGGGGTAATTAATAACGCAATTAATCAATTACCAATAGTGCCTGTTTATGACCCAACCCGACCTAGTGGATATGGATATGGTAGGCAGTCTGAGGCAACAACATGGTATTTAAATCCGGTAGGAATTCGTGACTTGTATTCAAGTTTTGAAAAAACTACGAGAATACTTGGTAATGTTTATGCAAATATTCAAATCGTAAAAGGTCTTAACTACAAGTTTTCGATCGCTGCAGATGCCGCAAATCCAAGATTTAAGAGTTTCACAAAAGGTGGATTTGTTGTTGACAGTGATCCTATTTTATCCGGGCTCAATGAAACCCGATCTGAGGTTAACATGAATCTAATTGAGAATCGTTTGACCTATTCCAATCAAATTGGAAAGCATGATTTTTCGATTATGGCTACCCACACAGAACAGCAGATTAAAACCAATTTCCAGTCGACCGCTATCAATGGTGGTTATGATGGTAATGATCCATTTTTTCAGATATCATCAAATACGGCAGGACCAAATAGCATTTCCTCTTCAGGTAGTGAGACAACAACAGTTATTCAATCTTACCTTAGCCGAATTACATACAACTACGATAATAAGTACTTGTTGACTGGTAACTTAAGATTTGATGGTTCCTCGAAATTTAACGAGGACAATAGATGGGGAACATTTCCATCTATTTCTGTGGGTTGGAATGTTTCCAATGAATCATTCTTCAACATACCAATCGTATCAAATTTCAAAGTAAGGGGTGGCTATGGGGAAGTTGGAAATGCCAGTGTAGATGATTACGCCTACCAGGCTCGTATACTTTCTCGTTCAATAGGAGGCGTAAATTATAACCTCGGTGTTAATGATGCTTCTGTTTTAGGAGCAACCAGGGATGCCGTCGTGAATCCTGATTTGAAATGGGAAGTTTTAAAAGAGACAAATTTCGGATTGGATTTGGCTCTTTTGGAGGGAAAGGTGGAATTGATTGGAGATTTCTTTTTTGGAAAACTAGAAGATCTTTTGGTTGACGCACCTCTTCCCGGAACCTTGGGTGCCGCAACATCATTCTTCCTGACCGAGAATGAGACAGGAGCAGCAACACGAAACGTTGCAACTATGAAACGGAGGGGTTGGGAGTTTGCAATGACCTATAGGGAAATGGAGGGAGATTTCACTTACGAGGTAACAGCCAACATGTTTCGCAACCAAAATGAAGTCACTTCACTTCCGGAAGGAAGTTTGACTGGTTATAATTCAATCACCGAGGTTGGACAGCCAATCGGTCAGTTATTTTTGCCAGTCTATAGAGGAATTTACAGAGATACCGATGAATTGGGGCAATATACCGTGGAGGGATCTGAGCCCGTTATCGGAGATGCCAGGTACCTGGATCTCGACAATGATGGGAACTTCAATTTTGGTGAAGACCGTAAGATTGTCGGGAATCCCAATCCTGGAGTAGAATACGGTTTGAATGTGAATCTTTTCTGGAGAGAATTTGACCTAACAATTTTCTTCCAAGGGGTTAGAGATAGAGACGTGTTTAATCTTTTGAAGTATGGGTTAGATGTATCACCAATCTCAAACTATACCACTGATTATGATCCGTATATCGATGAGACTGGATCCGATCCGAGACCTACCTCGAACAACCAACATCCTAATAACTTTCCGAGTACTAGTTTTATTGAGGATGGATCTTTCATCAGACTCAAGAACCTTGTTTTTGGATACAATTTACCCTGGAAATTTGTGAAACAGGCAAGGGTATTTATTGGAGCACAGAACCTTTTTACCATCACAGATTATACGGGTTTGGACCCAGAGTTTGAAGGAGAAATCCTTTCACCTGGGGTTGATTTTGGCAGCTTTCCAAACGTGAGAACTTTTAATTTAGGACTTAACATTACACTATAATTGACTTGAAGATGAAAAAGATTAGGAATTTGACAATACTACTTATTGTTTTCAGCTTTACAAGTTGTTTTGAACTGGACCAAATCGATCCCAATCAACAGACGGAATCATCTTTCTGGCAAACGGAGGACGATTTATACATGGGAGTGATTGCAGTTTACGATCAACTTCAGGATCGAAATATGTATAGCGCATGGATGCGATTACTACCCGAATACATATCGGATGAAGCGACGAATTTCGACACGTGGGAGTATGGCAATCTTACTAGGTTCACTTCAGCTTTAGTTGATCCGGCTCTGGATATTATCTGGTTTCAAAATTATAAGCTGATTGGTAGGGCGTATCAGGTAATCGACCGGGAGAGTAATGTGGGTACATCGGGTGCTGCTGCAATTGCAGCTGAAGCCAAGTTCCTGGCTGCTCTTGGTTATTACAATCTGATTTCTTCCTATGGGGAAAATATTGCATATGTTGACCGTGTCCAAACGCCTGATGACAGGCCAAGGAGAGCTGCGGATGGCGAGTTATGGACGCTAACAGAAGAATTACTGATGCAGGCGATCACTGATCTTCCAGCTTCGTATCCATCTTCTCAATATGGAAGGGCTACTAGTGGTGCGGCAAAAGCATTACTTGCCAAGGTGCATTTACAACAAGGTGATTACAGTTCTGCTCAAATTTTACTTAAAGAAATAATTGACTCCGGCATCTATGAATTAAATGACGATTTTGAAGAAAACTTTGTTGAAGGAACTTCCGAAAATCCTGAATCAATTTTCCAGGTGAATTTCACTCCGTTCGGTCCTGATGAGGAAAATGATCATAATAGCTCTTTTAGGGAGATTGGAATTGGAGAAAACTTGAATGTACAGATATGGGGTGGAATGCATTGTACAAAACTTGTACCTCAATCATTTCTCGCAGAACCCGATAGAGATGGTAATCGAGATCCTAGAATGGACGCTACAATATTTAGTGAGTATTCGGACGAAGTTGGGAGGACATTGTACGGCAGGACCCATGCCCAATGGATTGCGGAGAATAGCATTACAGGTGATGCTGAATGGATGGAAATCGACTACAACACCAGTTTTTACAAGTATAACGAATCTGAAAATGTGCTTGCTGCTATCAATTCTGGTTCAAGTCAAGATCCGTATAAGCGAGGTGGGATAGACTTTATTGTTATCCGCTATGCCGATATCCTCCTTTTGTATGCAGAGACTCTAAACGAAGCGGGTCAGACCAGTCAAGCGCATGAATATGTGAATTTAGTCCGGGAACGTTCCAATATGAATGATCTAGAAATTACTGCTGGTGGCTTATTGTCACAGGAAGATTTTAGGGAGCAAATTAAGCATGAAAGATTGTTGGAATTGGCATTTGAAAATGTGCGATACTATGATCTGAAACGTTGGAATGATTTCGGGCCACATGTCGTCAACGACTTTCGAATTCCAGCTACAGAAACAATGGTCAACCGTGATGAGGATTTTGCTCAATTTGAGGCTGGAAAACATGAGTTACTAGCGATCCCACTAAGGGAGATACAACTAAACCCAAATCTCATTCAAAATCCAGGTTGGTAATAATATCAGGTAATGATTTTAGAGCGGCGTTATACGTCGCTCTTTTATCAAACTGAAATTCTCAATCAGTAATGGAGAATAACTCGTACTTTCTTTTCCATTTTTTAGTTTGCCCGGGACTTAGATCAATGGTGATAAATAGCTCCGGACTGATGACATGACCAACTCCCCATAAGTTTATGGATGAGGTCTCAAAATCGCCAGTTTCGGAAACTCCTATACCAGTCTTCTTATGGATGAGTTCCCATGAGGCAGTAACAAGCTTGCCACCAGAAACCGAACTAAAAAAGAATGGCGAACCAGGCATGTGGTTGAAAGTAAATCCATTTCCATCGATAACAACAACATGGCGGGGGTTAACAGTCTCTTTGAAATCATCTTCATCTAATACAAACGGGAAAGTCAATGTGTAATCCCCGTTGATAGAATGACCATCAACTGAAATGAAGTTATGGACATATTCATTGGTACGAATCAGTTTTTCCCCTGTATTCGCTAGCTCATAATCAATTGTAAAGCCATTTTCAATTAGTGCAATTGTCTTTCGCAGGGTATAGCTATATCCAGCGTAATAATCGGAGTGACAAGAAATAGAGATTCTTTGCTCATCTGATTCCAAATGGAACTTGGCTGGTCTGACCGCGTACATTCTATGGAAGTCGTATACAGTGCCTTCCTTTCTTAAAAGCCCTACACCAATTTTATGAAACCAGTCCCCATCGTCTGCTTCTTCAAACCCAATTGGTGAATCAATACTAAATTCATTATAAAAGCCGCAACCATAATTAGGATTGGTCTGGTTCACTAATTCTGTTCCTGCAATTGAATAATCCCTATACCAAACGTTCTTGATTTTACCGGTCCAATCAAATCTCGACATCTGATAATTCTCTTCTGGCCCATCAAATTCAAGAGAAATATTCTTGTTTCTTAGTTTAATTCCCATTTTCAATCTACAGGTTGTGGATATTCAATGCTTTGAGTATAGCCAATATTATCAATGGCAATTACGCCTTCCAGACTTTTGTCAAAGAGAAAGGTTATTGAACTGATGGCAGCCGTATTGAATTTGGGATTTAACTCGTTGAAAAAATCATATGGGAAATAGAAGGTCTGAAAAACCATCTCAGACTCTTTGTTATCAAATATGAAATCCGTTTTATCAATTACCCTTTCAATTCTTCTTTGAAGCGGAGAGAATTCACTTAGTAAGAAAGAAACCTTGTTCGTTGAAGTATCGGAAAGTTGAATACTGAAATTCAATGGTTCTTTTGCTTCATTCTCCATATTTTCAGAAGAGTCTTCTTCATTAGAATCTTCCGATTCGGCTTTTTCCGTTTCGATTTTATTGGCAGAATTCTGTTCTAGCCCACGTGTCCATTTTCCTCTGGCTTTAGGATTTGTGGATTCGGTTGACTCTGCAACCGAGAATAACAACGCCGGCTTCTTCCGATCACTGAATAGTGAACCGGAAAGGGTATATTTAGCTACAATTGAGTCAGGAAATACTTCGAGAGAATCTGGATACTTCCAACCCAGAAACACTCCTCGGCTGCCTTTCTTTTGCCATTTCAGATCGATTTCTTGCTCACGCCAGACTGTCAAGTTCTTAGCATTAATCTGACCATCTGAAATTGTAGACGTTGATACGTCAAAGTCTTCATCAAATGTGGCAAGAGGTTCAAAATTTGAGTCTTCAAACTGGCTCAAGTAAATGGTCTCAGGGAGCCATGATTTCCCGGTGCGCCAATCAATAAATAGTGGTATATACTCTTTCTGATTCTTCAAAGTGACATCCAGAAAAGCCCCAATGTAAATCTTTGCTATTTCCTGTTGATCATCAGCAGATAGCAATTGCTGATTGTTAAGAAACTGAGTCCAATAAAAACTTCTGTCGTTGTCTCCCCACGTGGAATTGAATTGTCCATGATTGGCCCCGTAAACATACAGACCAGCCTTAAAGTGATAGGCGCTATCACTGAAGTTTACCCTTTCGAACTGTTTGGAACCGGCATACGACGTTACATCTCCATCCTGTGAACCATGGATAACAAAGTAATTGACATTATTAACCTCATTTAATGTGTTAGCGGGTTCATATTGGTTATCCACCGGTGCTATGGCGACTATACTCTTTATTGAATAGTTGTAGTCCAGTTTCGTTAGTGCATCATCGGGTAGATGGGTAAGATCATTGAAAAATGCCGCATGACCGACAGCTTCGCCACCTCTTGAGTGACCAACTAATGCAATTTTTGTGGTGTCAACTTTATCAAAGAAGAGGTGATCTTCTATGGTGTTCCACGTATGCCATACTCGTAAATGTTCAAGTAGAAGCCAGGCCCTTGCATCATTTTCATCTTCAAGGCTTTCGGGGATATCAGACCATGAACCGTTAATGAAGTTTTGATCCACGGATACTGCGATGTATCCTTTCGAAGCCAACAGCTCACCCAGGTACTCGTACCCGCCATCAGAAAAATCCTGCATTCCATGATTGCCATGAACGATCAAAACCAATGGGAAAGGTCCATTACCATTCGGATACCAAACGTATCCATTAATTGGAAGTGATCGAGAATCAAATCCCCAGTATTTTTCACGCCACCAACCACTAAATCCTTCCCAATTATCGATGTAGACAAGACCATTCACAGAGTCTGTCCGGATATCCACATTTTCAGAAAATTCCACTCGGTGCCTGTCTTTGCCACTTCCGTAGGTAAGCTTTTTTACAGTGTAGGAGCCAGCACTTCCCGGGGAGGGCATATCAATATGTTGAACATCTACGCTGTCAACTAGGGCGGCATTTTCAATATCATCAACTTCGAATCCTTTCTGGCTAAATAGATATCCTGCTGTGATGATGCCACCTGCACTAACTATCACACCCAAAACAACCAGTAATTTGTGAACAAAAGCCAGTGACCTAAAAGGGATTTTCTTTAGGACAATAATGGTGGAACCCAGGATTGTAGCAATAAGAAATATGGCTGCAACTATTATCCACTCCCCGGTTGATACTATTAAAAGTGGAACAGCAATCAGTAAGGCTAGTTTGTAACGCTCGGGGATATCATTAACTAATTTGATGGCTCCTCGTGACAGGTACGCAACGAGAACGGTCATCAATACAATGATTAAGTTGAGTAATAGAATCCATGGATCTCTCAACCCGAGATAAAGTCTAATTGCAAAGGATATCCACAGCAATGCTACTCCGACCAATAAGCCAACAGATGCACCAGTTATTACTTGTTGACCTGGTATAAATAAATTGGCTGTATGTTTTAGCCATTCCCATAAATCAGTGAGTTTCTTTTTTAAAGCGGTAAGCATTAATGATTTAGTTATTCGTCACCTAATATTACTTGACTTTTCACTAATTGTTAGCGGACAGATAGATTTGTTGTAGTAATAGGTCGTCTATCAATTCAATGCGCATTGTATTCATTCATGGTCTGGGAGAAACAAACGATATCTTCAATAAGATTTCGACGCTGCTGGCCGGCGAACATTCCTTTATTAATCTATGGGAGGCGTTAGGGACCGAAAGAAGAAGAGGCTTAACACCTTTACACTTCTGTGAAGAATTAATTGAACGATATGGAATTCAGACATCCGATATTATCATCGGACATTCGACAGGTGGAAGACTAGCCTATTTGATCAAGCACTTGAATGGAAATCCGATTGTGCAAATCGCCAGTTGGACGGATCAGAGCAAGCTCGTATCTCCAATTAAGAGTGTCTCACTAACACTATTACTTGTTCGTACGGGTGTTTTACTCTCGAAAAGGGTAGGTGCCTCCATGATAAAAAGATATAAGAACCGTGAGGACTCCAAACCGTTCTACGTTGAAGCGATGAATAACCTTCGTAATGGAAATCGCAACACTGTAGTCAACCAATTCAAGTTGGCCCTGCTTCCGGTGAAGGAATCCATCACGGTGGTTCCTGATTTGCGCATTCACGCAAAAAAAGACAACATCGTACGATATCCCGATGAAGATTTTATCGAGGTACCTGGTGATCACTTCTCCCTGGTAATTCATCCGGATGATGTAGCAAAACACATCAACACGTATTTGACAGGAGAGTAAACTTTATAATTTAGACAGGAAGGTTATTCACCTTTGGTAATAATCCCTTCAAGCTCTTTCATTAGGGTGGGTCCCGTAGTTTTCCCTAAAGACATACTGGTTAGGTATTCCGAATGAGGAAAACTATCCGTTTCAAAGAATTCAGGTTTTAGAATATATCCAAGGGCATCATTCGCCATTCCCAATACAAATTTGGGTCCGGTATTCATCATCCTTTTGGTTTCCAGCCCATAGAAAGGAGCAGTTTCACCCGGATGTGTTCCGAATTGGGCATCACCAATGGAAAACCAGGAGATCTCCGTGATTACCGAATCCTGGATAGATCGATTGATCGTACCGATAGCTGATAGTTGTTTCCAAGCTTCATTATTCACGGGAAATGAAATAATCTTATTCCGGAAAGAGACTTGGGAGCCCGAAAGTGGCGATGCCTTTTCTAAAGAGGCAACGGCCACTTCGGCTAACTCTCTTCCACGCATTTCAGCTTCCTCGTATGATTTCTTTGCCCCTTCAGGTTGAACCCATCCACCAATCGCTCCCTGGAGGAATAACGCTTCAGCACCAGTTTTTTCTTTCATAAACGAATAGTAGCCACCAACAAAATCAGAGGAAACCTCTGAAAATACAGCATCTAATATCGTCGGGTGGCATGCGAAATTGGTTAGAGTAGTAATTACCTCACCCTTTGTATCAAGAAACTGCAATGCAGTGACTGATCTGTCAATTTCCTTGTCACTAATATTCTGGACCCATGGATCTCCAAAAACCCCTTTACCAGTAATTGCTGTAGCTGGAACCTGACTATCAAAGGCCTTTTTGATTTGTAAGGCCGTAATTTCAGTTAGTCTCTTCATATAAGACGAATCCACACCTGAGCTAGTATAATCACTTCCCCAGATGCCAACTACGTCAGGACCGGAGTGTGTATGAGTAGAAGAGATTACAATGCGTTCAGGATCGATACCACATAGTTCGGAGGCACGATCGCGAATGCGCAATACATCGGTGTAAAGCAAACCAATGCAATCTATGGTTACAAGTGAAATGGTTTCCATACCACCGGTAATTACCACCGCGCGAGCATACAAACTGTCATGTACTCCTGTGAATTTTCTATTTTGCTTGTCACCGGCAATGAAGGCACCAATCTCCGGATTGATACTGGCGATGGAAACCCCAACAGCAAGTCCGGGAATCGCTACTGTTTCTTTCTTTTCGCACGAATAAAAAGCTACACAAGCGATTAAAGCAATAATATGTAATACTCTGTTTTTCAATTAGTTGTTATTTAAAATTTCTATATCTCCAATCACGGAATACGGCTCTCTTCCAAAAAGAAGATGATTGTATACTTTTCCTATTTGAAAGTCCAGTACTTGACTGACACCGGTACCACTTTCTTCTCCCCAGGTTATGAATAACTTCTGGTCATCGACCCATTCAGCTATGTACCTTTCATTTGCTTTCAGCCCTTTCTCATCCCCGGTAATCGCTTCCCAATGAAGAGTGGAATCACTATCAAATGTCAGATAATAAATGTTTTCATCGTATTGATAGACTAAAGTTGAGCCTATTAGTTCTTTATCCTGGGGAGCTTGACAAGCCATGAATGTAGCAAACAGAGCAAGGAAGATTAAACGTAACATAACCACCATGTTAGCCAAAAATTTAGCGATCCGCACAGAATATTGTAAATTATTGGCTTCCAAGTAACGAATAATAGAATTCCGATGTCAGCACCAAGCATATTCAATGACGTTCTGGGTCCGGTCATGAGAGGACCTTCAAGCTCACATAGCGCTGCAGCATTACGAATTGGTCGTTTTCTTAGAAGTCTTATGCAGGGATCCATCCAGCATTTGTTGGTTGAATATGACCCAAATGGCTCATTAGTGACAACTCATAAAAGCCAGGGAACAGATATGGGTCTGGCAGGAGGTCTACTGGGTTGGGAACCTACAGATGAACGATTGATTAACTATGAAGACCATCTTATGGCAAGCGGCATTGATGTAGAGGTGCGCTACGTTAGTTATGGTGCTACTCATGCCAATACGTATAAGCTCACAATTAGCAATGGTAGTGAACGACATCATGTTCTTGCACTTTCAACCGGTGGCGGAATGATTGAAGTGGTGGAAATAGATGGTGCGCAGGTTTCAATGATTGGGGATTATCACGAGTTATTGGTTTACGTCGAAGATCTTAATGTATTCAAGAACCCTATATTTTCTGGCAAAATCAAGTACCATGACGGCAATCCTTTATTCGGTACCATTCGATCCAATGAAGTATTTGAAGAATCCTACTTAAACGAAATAAGTCAGGTCCCAGGAGTTGAATCTATCAAGTACATCGAACCCGTACTTCCTGTATTGGGGATGGAAAAAGAAATGCCTTTCACGACATCCAGTGAAATGTTAAAAAGAAATCCGGAACTCGCTTTATGGGAATTAGGCATAACCTATGAAGCCGCTCGAAGTGGTTATAGTACATCAAGGCTTAAGGAAATGATGTTTGACCTGATTCGTATCTGGAAGAATGCAATAGAAACTGGGATCAATGGTACTGAATATGAAGATCGTATTTTACCTGGTCAGGCTCCTGGATTAGAGAAAAAGAAAAAGGAGGGAGGTTTATTGGATAGCCCACTCAATAATGAAATCATTCTCTCTGTCACCGCAATGATGGACGTTAAGAGCTCAATGGGCATCATTGTAGCTGCTCCTACAGCCGGTTCGTGTGGCACTCTTCCAGGGACAGTATTTGGTGCTGCGAAGTCAATGGACCTTTCGGATGAGGAAATAATGAAGGCACTCTTTGCCGCAGGCCTAATTGGTGTATTTATAACCAATGGCGCTACTTTCGCAGCAGAAGAGGCAGGCTGTATGGCTGAGACTGGAGCCGCTGGGAGCATGGCTGCTGCGGCTTTGGTGACCCTAGCCGGTGGAACTTTGAAACAAACCCTCACCGCTGCATCTTTCGCCCTTCAAAATTCATTGGGTTTGATATGCGACCCGATAGGAAATCGGGTTGAGGCGCCCTGTTTAGGTAAAAATGTTTCTGCTGCAAGCAACGCATTGTCCTGTGCAAACATGGCTCTTTCAAATTATACCGATCTGTTGCCTTTTGATGAGGTCATAGAGTCGATGAATAAGGTAGGTAAGGCCATGCCACGCGAACACTGCTGTACGGGTTTAGGCGGTTTAGCTGTTACACCCACTGCTGAAAAAATTAAAAACCAGCTAGAAAATCAGCAAATAAAGATTGGTTGTTGACTCCAACCACCATACTCAAGTCAACAAAGATTCTATTTGCCGTGTTGAGTAAATTTATTTGCTATTGTAAAACATGTTCTCCCATCAACACATGCTGAAGGTGCCACGAAACCATTGTCGGGAGCCATGGGGCCCTGTGTCTTGATGCACCAGCATTGAGCAAGATTATCGTCTTGCAGAAGATTTGGTGAGCTTCCCCCGGTCACCATTCCGTGACCGGGGCTCTTGGCTCTGAAATACTTACACAATGATTCCCTCATACCTGAATAGCTTTCTCAACAGCTCTTCTTACAATTGCCTTGAAAATTGGGACTTTATAGGCGTTCTTTTCACTAGGAGTGGCTTTCTCCATTGCAGCTTCCGCGGATTTCAATACGCTTGAGGCCGATAGACCTTCGTCCATGAGAATAGATTCGCTTTTTTCCACTCGAATTGGAATAGGAGAAGCCGCGCCAATGGCAATTCTTGCTTGCTTGCAACTCTCTCCTGAAATCTCCAAAACCACTGCAACATCGGCCAGGGCCCAATCATACGAGGCACGAGCTCCTTGTTTGATGTAGTAGCTTTTCATCCCTTTTTTCAACGGGGGTACTGCGATTGAAGTAATTATATCTCCAGGTTCCAGGATATTTTCGCGTAGCTCATCCACCCACGGAGGAATGAAGAATTCTGACATAGTCACAGTCTTGCTTTTCCCATCTTTGGAAGCTATTTCCAGCGAAGCGTCCAGGGCTAACAAAGCAGTTGCTATCGATGAAGCGTAAACGCTGCTACAGTTTTCATTGTCGATGATAGAATGAAATTGGTTTTCTCCATTCTTGGCGAAACATTTAGCTCCACCTTTTCGAAAACATGAGTGCTCTATGCTTCTGAAATACCAGCATCGAGTCCGTTGTGCCAGGTTTCCACCAAGGGTCGACATGTTTCGCAATTGTGGAGTGGCCGCTTTAGCCACAGATTGCTGTAGGGCTAAGAAATTAGATTTTATGACTTCACTACTTTCTATTTCGGCCAGGGTCACATTTGCACCAATACTCAGGCCCTTTTTCTCATCAAATGTTATCTTATCAAGACCAGGAATATTACGGATGTTAACTACTTTATCCGGAGCAATCAGACCCTCCTTCATAAGATCCATGACATCAATTCCACCTGACTTAAGTACCGCCCCTATTCCAAAATCTTTATCAAGAGAACTGGATACCGTAGTATTAACTGCCTCTTGAGCCTCTTTTATGGTTTTGGCTTCAAGCCAACTAATTTTTTTCATTGCCAGTTTCTTTTAGACTTTTTTCAACGCATTTAACACTTTGTCCGGGGTAATCGGAATTTCCCGAATTCGAACGCCAATGGCATTATGCACGGCATTTGCGATTGCTGCAGCCGTGGCAATATTGGATGGTTCTCCAATTCCATAAGCATCTGTGGATGATTTAGCATTATAATCCTCCATTAGGACAATATCAATATCTGGTATATCTGCCCCATAGGTAGTTTTATAAGTATCCAGCGAATGGTTGACCATATGACCAGTATTCTTATCCATGATTCGATCTTCGTATAAAGCATATGAGATTCCCTGGATGATTCCACCATTTATCTGGCTGTCAACATGTAATGGATTAAGAGGTCTTCCACAACTATGAGCGGCAACCACCTTATCCACTTTAATGAATCCGGTTTCAGTATCGACAGTTAATTCAACAAACTGAGCCGAACCTAGATCCCAATGCAGGTAATCACCATTATATTCTTCAGATCTACTTTCAGTAGCTACTATCTGACTTACAGGTAATTCTTCAGTAGCCTCCCTGAAGGCGATACTCTTAGATCCTTCGGTAGAAACAATTCTTCCTTCAGACATGGAAAGGGTAGAGGCATCGACTTCTAACATTCTGGCAACGTGGTCAAAAAGTTTCATTTTGACCTGATACGCTGCGTTTCGGGCTGCCGGAGTAATGGAAGCCGTAACCTGACTACCTCCTGATCCAGGAGCATCAGGGAAAAGGGTATCTCCAATTCGCACATTGACGTCGCTGGTGTCAAGTCCAAATTCCTCTGCAACGACTTGAGCCAGTATGGTCTTGGTACCCGTTCCTATGTCCTGAACACCAGATCTCACTTCCAAAGCCCCATCCTGAAGTAGCTTAACTTCTACCGTGGCGTTATAATTATAGATACGCCACCAGCTGGATTGAGCCATCCCCATTCCTCTTTTAACTGGTCCGTCTTCCGAACCATTCGGTTTTCTTCTTGACCAGTCAAAACGTTCGGATCCCATTTCACGGGCAGCTTTTCGCACCCTGCTTGGGTCGGTTTTATCCCGAAGTTCGAGTGGATCCATTTCAATCGACTCTGCGATTTCGTCTATCATTTGTTCAAGTCCGAATATTCCCTGAACCGCTCCAGGGGCACGCCATGCAGCTCCAGGCCCGGCATGAGTAAATACATCGTATTGCTTCGTTCTGAAATTTGGACAGGTATATAGGGTTTGAGCTACTCCACCTACACCCGCTCCAAGTCCAACTCCCGCGGTACCATAAGCTTCCTGTTCAATAGCGGTAAGTTCACCGTTCTTCTTTGCGCCAATCTTGAGACGTTGAATGGAGTTGGGCCGGTTTCCCTGAGAAGTCTGTTCTTCTTTTCGAGTTGCCATCATCTTCACAGGTCTTCCAGTCTTTTTCGCCAGGTATCCAGCCGCCTGACCATGTGTACCCAGTCCGTGTTTTGCACCGAATCCACCGCCCATGTATTCAACAATCACTCGCACTTTACTTTTAGGAAGATCGAAGAGATCCGCGAATTCATCTCTCACACCCTGGGTTCCTTGAGTAGACGCATAGATGGTAACACCATCATAGCCCCAATCAACAATCATCCCGTGAGTTTCGAGTGTGTTATGGGTTTGAACCTGTGTTCTGTATGTTTGCTCAATAACAACATCGGCTGAATCAAAGCCCTGTTTAAGGTCACCTCTTGGTTGGCCTTCATTTGGTCCTCTTACATTGCCCACCAGTTTCAAACCTTCTTCAATTTCTTCACCTCCTTCAGAAGCTTCCTGCTCAACAGGTGCCTCATATACGATGGGTGATTCGGGATTCATTGCATCTTCCACGTCGACTACGAATGGCTTTTTCTCGTATTCAACGGTTATGAGTTCCACAGCTTCTTCAGCAATTTCCTCAGTTAGTGCGGCCACTGCAACTATGGGTTGGCCGGCATAGCGAACAACAGGAAAGTTTTGATCATCTTCATTTTTCATGATGTGAATTCCGTACACACCACGAAGGTTTTCAGCTTTGCTGGTATCAATGGAAAGAATTGAGGCACTTGGCCTATCACTAGTTAGCATCTTTCCTACAAGCATACCCGGCAGTTGAATATCCGATGTGTATCTCGCGGAACCTGTTACTTTCGCTTCCGCATCCAGTCTTTTGACCCGTTTACCGACTTGCTTAAGTTCTTCATTTACTGGCCACGCATCCGGTTCATTTACCGGCACCTCTCTTTCGACTTCTTCGATTTTTTCACCAGCGATGCCAAACGGCATTTTTATTTTCTTGGTATCCATTATTTCATCTTTTTAGCTGCTTCAAGTGTTGCTTTGAACACATGTGGATAGGTACCACATCGGCAATAATTGCCTCTTGTTGCATGTTTTACATCATCAATAGTCGGATTGGGATTTCGACCGATTAGACTGGCTGTGCTCATGAGCATACCAGGTGTGCAGAAACCACATTGGGAAGCATCGTGTTCGATAAAGGCCTCCTGGATTGGATGCAGTTTTCCATCCTGTGAGAGCCCCTCAACTGTGGTCACCTTCTTTTCACCAACATCCATGGCAAAAGTCATGCAGGCATTCACTGGCGTATTATCGAGCCAAACTGTACAAGCAGAGCAAGAGCCCCGGTCACATACCACTTTAGTTCCGGTTAATTCCAGTTCATCTCGCAGAGCTTTTGCCAGGGTTGCCCTGGGCTCAATTGTTAATTTTCTAACCCGTCCATTGACGTTCATGGAGATAGCGACGGCATCAGGACCGATGTCTTTTATTTTTTCATCAGCAACCTGAGTTCCCGCCATTACACCACTTTGAAGCGCAAGGGTTCCAGCGGTTGTTAAACCCGCTCCCTTCATGAAAGTTCTTCTACTAATACCCGTTTTGGGCTTTTCCTGATTGTTTTCCATCAAAATGAATGATTATTTAGGCTTTTCTAAAGTTAGTTAAAAAAGTATTGACGCCGAGTTCTTCATCCGATAAAATTAGATGTTGTAAAAAAACGGAGAGGCAAAACATTGTGACAAAAAAAAGACCGGACTTGAAGTCCGGCCTCAACGTAGATCTCTCAAAACCTGACTAGATCATTCTGAAACAAAGTCATATTCCATAATTGCGCCCTCAGACCACTTATGACTGGTGAGGTCGTCGTAAATCATTCCATTAACACCAAACGTCAGGGATTTGGCGTTATATCCAAGTACTCTCAAGTAAGCAGTCAAAGCGGCACTGGTTTGACCAGTCCAGCAGTAAACCACTACGGTTTGATCCGTTGGAAGTGTAAGCAGATCATTTGCGGAATGCATGGACTCCTTAGGTGTGTATTGCATCGCTCCTGGGATGTGTCCAATGGTAGTGTAATCAGACGCTCCCCAATAATTGACTATGTAGTGACCCGTAAGGCTACCAAACACCGTTTGACTGCTAGTAGCAGCCTCTCCAAACCCTTCAGCAAGGACTGCATTTACTCTAGCCTCCAGAATCTCGCGACCGGTGGTGAAACCCGTATTTAGATTCGGATAGGAGCCAGGAGTGCCTTTTTCCGCGATGTCGGAAGTGAATTGGGTTGAATAAGTGTTACCTACATTATTATTCCACTTGCCAGCAAATTCGGAATTCCATGAACTCATACCAAATTTCATACTAAAGGCCTTATCATGACCCATTAGTCTTAACAAAGTAGTAGCCCATCCTGCACTTTGCCCTGTATAACATACTACTGCGATTTTTTCATAACCAGACATATCTGTTGCCTCAACATGATTTAGAATGTCTGAAGCTGGTACATTCACCGCATTTTCAATATGACCAGTAGCGAAATCTGTCGCTGAACGAATATCAATGATATACACACTACTTAGTAGATTCATTGAATTTACCTCGGTGGCAGTCATGATTGCAGGTAGGTCCGTATTTACAAAATCCTTACCCAGTGGTGAATCCGGGGATTCCAGATATTCAGCCAAAACCTGGGCTTCTATCAAAGGTTCCGGATCATCACTATCATTATTACAACCTGTAAATATTATAACCGATGCTATCGTGCATAATAATACAAGTCGTTTCAGAAAGAGAAGTTCAAGTTTTTTCATGACGTATATATTTATTTAACAACATTGGATTTCAATCTATAATTAGTTTTTTGAAGGCCAGGAATCTGGGAGTGCATTGTTTACCGTGATATCTGAATTGGCAATTACTTCCCACTCAATGAGATCCTCGTTGAATAGGTAGATCTCTTCATTTACGAGACTTCCGTTGACCTCCATGATATGACAGCTACTGGCACAAGATTCTCCTTCAGATACAAGCGTACGGCCGGTCCATTTGAGGATATTATGAGGAGTAGTGTAGTTGTAAGTAGGTAAGGCTTCAAAATTTGGATATTCCTCTACTCCATACTCTTTCCAATTATCAGGGGCCGCCAAAGTTCGTCGAACCAGCGTGAGATCACTGTCATATCCGGTTTTCACATCGGGAATGGGATTTTTGGCAATCTTAAAATCGAGATAAGCTGGAACTCGAGCACCTTCACCACCTATATGGCAACTGGCGCAATTATTATAATCCTGTGAATGGCACACATAACAACTAAAATCACTGGAGTGCATTCGGTGATAGTCATTTGAGTTTTGTATTGCCGCATGACAATCCTCACATTGGGGAAGTTCACTGTAAGCATACCGTTGTTCTACCGGATGACCATCTCCATGAAGCTCAGAACCTTTATGGCAATCGTTGCAGGTAAATCCACCCTCAGCCAAGTGAACATCGGCTTTGGTTCCTGCTGCTACTCCCAGGTAACCATGCCCACCACGAGAGGTATGACATGCTACGCAAACATTTAACATATCAGGTGTTTTGTTGAAATTGTGACCGTTGATTAGTCCACCACCTCCTGTGGCAGGTCTTACGACATGACAATTTCCACAAGTGCCATGGCAATGCGCACAGTTATTGTTATAACCATCAATTTGGTGTTGGGGTAGCTGACTGAAGTCTTGTGAGCTTGAGTAACCACTCCGTATGGCGACCTTTCTCATTTGTCCGGTTCCATTATGGAGACTGGTGCCGAAATTATCCACGATGTCCTGATGACAGACACCACACTTTTCTTCGTAGACTGTTGACGGATGGGAAATGAAATCGCCGGAATGAGCAAGTAGTTTATCGTCCGTGTCATCCATACCATTGTGACACCCTATACATCCAATTTCGTAGTGTCCAGAAAGCTTATATGCATCGTAACCTTCACCACCCATAAACACTCTATCGAACGGTTCGTAATGTGGAGCATCACCACCACACCCGCCTACTGGTGCCGCGGTATCAGGTGAGTAGATAGTTTGAAGGTGGGCATAATCCGTATGACAACCTTCACAGGAAGCGACGGCTTTATTCTTCACTTTCGGCATATCATTATCCTCGATACAACCGGTTAGAAAAGAAAGAAAAACAAGAAATAATATAGGGAATAGAAGGTAGGAGTTGCGCATTGTAGTTGTGAGCCTAGGTCTCTATTAAATGAACGATTTGAAGGGTGTTTGAAATCGTTCAAAAGACTGATTTTACTCATCTACAATCATGATTTATATGTTACGTTTTACTTTTGGAAATGATAACGGATGTGAAGCAAAAAGACATTTAGCACATGAATTGATTTCTGTTAGCGAAACCTGATGTTAATTCAAAATATCGACGTTTTTTATTAAATTAAGCCATGTCTGTAATCAAACTCCTTGTAAGCTATCTTCTGACAGCTATTGTCTTTTTCGCTGTTGATCTACTTTGGCTAGGAGTATTAGCTAAAGGATTTTACAATAAACATTTGTCGGCTTTTCTTGCTGACAATGTCAATTGGAACGCCGCAATAATTTTCTATCTGATTTTTATCATAGGTATTTTCATTTTTGCTGTTTTACCTGCGGTGGAAAAGCAATCATGGACCTATGCTTTGCTTTATGGTAGCTTGTTTGGGTTCTTTACCTATGCAACGTATGATTTAACGAATCTGGCGACATTGAACGGTTGGCCGATGAAAATTGTGCTGGTAGATATTCTTTGGGGCATTGTTCTAACTGCCGTGGTAAGTGTTTCTGGATACTTCATTACCGCATGGGTGAACCCTTAAGAACGATCATCGTAGAAACTGCAATCATTCTATTCGCTTATGCAGTAGTTTGGTTTCTGATTTCCCTTCTGATTCGGCGGAACGATTTTGCTGATGTTGCATGGGGATTAGGGTACCTGGTTGTTTGTGTCTACCACGGAATTACCTATCCTATACATCCAGTCGTAGGAGTCTGTTACCTGTTAGTATTCCTATGGGGTGCTAGACTGAGTATTTTTCTGTTTATAAGAAATTCGAAAAAGAAGGAAGACTTTCGATACTTACAATGGAGAAAAGAGTGGGGAAGTACGTTCTACCCTCGATCATTTGCGCAGGTCTATTTGCTTCAGGCTTCCTTTCTTGGGGTTATCATTTCACCTGTTCTTTTCGCAGCTTCTTATTCTGCATCTGAGCTATCCATATTGAATTACTTGGGTATCTGCATCTGGTCTTTTGGTTTTTACTGGCAAAGTGTGGGTGACTATCAGTTACGACAATTCATTAAGATTAGAAAAAGTAAGGAAGAGGTCTTAAAAACCGGTCTTTGGAGTTACTCAAGGCATCCAAACTATTTTGGAGAGGTGGTTATGTGGTGGGGGATTTACGTTATTGTCTGGCCTTTGGAAGGTAGTCTGTATTTTATTTTAGGTCCACTTACGATCACTTTGCTGATCCGCTACGTTTCCGGAGTCCCCATGCTTGAAAGACGTTATGCTGGCAATAAAGAATATCAGAATTATAAGGAAGAAGTCCCGATATTAATTCCGAAGATCTTCAAATGAAATTTTTATAGAAGCCTGTTTTTTAGTCTAATATTTCTACCTCGTAGACAAAGTATTTGGTATCACCTTTCCAGAACAACTTCACATACTTTTCCTGGTATTTTAGCTTTACTCTTTTTCCTTCTGTTATCGATTGATCGATTTTTTCCCTGACATCCAATGCATCACCTGCAATTGAGAAGTCCCAGGTTGTAGGAATTGCCCCCTGGTCGCTATTGGTTAGCCCACCAACATTCAACTGACCCTCCCAGGTTTTAAATAGTACTCCTTTGTGGCTTACTTTTATTGGAACACCTGCCCGATAACCTGAACTGAATGATGCACTGCTGATAAAAAACAACACAGCAATGGAAATCAAGACAAAAAATAGTAGAGCTCGAATAAGAACTTTTTTCAACTTTTGCATACTGACGATCAAATGATCAATTACCAAGTGAGGTAAATATCATTTTTATTTACGGATAATCAAAAGTCATACTTCGCCATGACTGTGGCGGGAATTTTCTTCCATGATGTTTTATAGCTTCGAAACATTATTCGCCTTATAACAACTGACTGTGATTTTATGTATACTGCAGTTGGAATGGTATTGTACAATGTGGGCTTCAGGATATTTGATTACCATTAACACCAAGCAGAAGGTTATTCTGCTTCTAATTATAATCCTTTCAAGCGTTTCGTCACCAGTTCTGAGTCAAAGTGCTGAGAAATTAGAGTCTGAAGGAATGGAATTCAGCAGGCTGACCAGGCAGCGGGAGGTTAGCCTTCAAGTCACATCATTCGATGAAAAAATCGCGACCGTGATCAACGATACAAATCTGGATTCTTTGATCAAGTGCCTGCGTATAATCGCCGGTGAGGATTCGGTCATTTTCAATGGAACAAAACAGTTATTTCGAAATAGAAATCAAAACAATAATCATGCTGTAGCGGATTACCTGAAATTCAGGTTAAGTCATTATGGACTTGAGACGTATCTCCAGGAATTCAATACCAACGGGAGAAACGTTCTGGGTATTCAACGAGGTTTACTATACCCAAACACCTACTACATGATCTGTGCCCATTATGATACAGTAACTGACTATGCCGCGGATGATAATGGTACGGGTGTTGTCGCCTTACTTGAAGCTGCGAGATTGCTTTCAAAATACAATTTACAGTACTCCGTCATTTATGCTCTTTGGGACGAAGAGGAAATCCGTTTGCTAGGTAGTCAACATTATGCGGCTGTTGCGAAAGCCAATAATGAGCAAATCGAGGGTGTTCTTAACATGGACATGATTGGTTGGGATAGCGACAACGATAATTTATTAGATATTCACTCGTCGGAAACGGGTAGTTCGGAAAGTCTGGCCAACACTTTGCTTTCTGTAAATAATACCTATGAAATTGGTCTTTCACCTGTAGTCTATACACCGGGTACTACCAGAAGCGATCATTATTCATTCTGGATCAATAATTATGGATCAGTGGGTATAATCGAAGGTTTTTATGGTGACGATTTCAATCCAAATTATCATCAGGTAGGGGACCGAATAGATAAGTTGAATCTTGGCTACTTTCATAAAATAGCGAAAATGACGATTGGGTCTCTAGCTGAAATGGCTGGAATTGTGGAAGTAGGTACTAGATCTATTAGCGCCTGTGATAAGTACACTTGGTTAAATGATAGTGTCTATACGCAAAGTGTAACCGGACAACCGGTGCTGGTGCAGAATCCAACCGGTGATAGTTTGTTGTATCTGGATTTGACAGTAAATCAGTCTGACGATATAACCGAAGTAGTCCAATCCTGCGGTCCATATACCTGGGTAGATGGAGTGACCTATTCAGAGAGCACGACCACAAGGTGGACCACCACCAACAAGCAGGGATGTGATAGCACAATAAATCTTGAGCTTGATTTGATCAATATTGACCTGGAAATAGGTATGGGATCTGATTCATCGTTGAGCCAAACGGATGTATTCGTTTCCAAAACGGATTCTCTGGCTACCTATCAATGGTTGGACTGCAGTTTGGGCTATTCTGTAATGGACGCTGAGACAGACGATACGTTAAAAGCAACTGAAACCGGGAGTTATGCATTTGAGGTCAGTAAGGGCTTTTGTGTGGACACATCTGCTTGTATCTCAGCGGTAGTATTAGATTTAGGGACTATTCGATCTCCTTCGTTTAAGATCTACCCCAACCCTGCAAGTCAGGTGATTACGGTTCAACCTGCGACCTCTGAATCCTACAGCTTTTATATCATGGATATGACTGGAAAGCAGGTATATGAATCGGAAAGAGGCATTACCCACTCTATAAATATTCAACCGGATCTAGTTCCCGGGATGTATTTGTTAAGGATTGAAACAGCATCGGAAATACATACAAATAAGTTGTTTATCGAATAAATCACAATCCTTTGACTTTCCCCTCTTCACTTTGTGGGTAGCTCGTTAGAGGAATCCTTTTGTGGCTTGCCATAATCGTCGAATCCCAGACCGGGATGGACGAATATACTTGTTGATAAAGGATAGAAATATATTTTGAGAACTATACAGTCTCTTCCTTCATAATTACCCCGAATTCAGAATCTTCAATGATATCGGTTTCAGCACCCTCATACTGAGCTTCTTCATCCCAGCTGGGGAGCTCTATTTCTTTGGTTTCTATATGGCCGCAATAGGAACATTCGTAATACTTCTTAAGAAGACCTTTAGAATGCTGCTGGGGCACAATAATCATTTCTTCCATCTTTTCAGTCAGGGTCCTCAAGTTACACTTATCGCAAATCAGATGATGAAAGCGTGTGTCATAGCGCTCAATGATTTTGTAGTCAGATTCCTTATCCAGCCAGACATCATAATCTACCGTGTGTGCCTCTTCTTCTTCGATCATTTTTTGGGTAAGATGGATGTCTTCCTGAGATTCATTGAGTAACTGCATGGGTTTTCCTGTAATTGGAGAAATCATAGGCTTAAATCTGATATCGTGCAACCTTTTCTCCAGAATAAATGGGTGATAGTACCTGAGATAAGAACGCAATACATACCCTAAGCCAAAGCCAACTACCAAAGCAATAGTAACTGACAATGCATAGCTGAAGACACCGGTTAACTCAATTGATATTGCAGTCAATACAAAGGCGTAAATTCCCATGCTAATGGATAGCAGGACTGCAGTACCCATCAAGAATTTACTTTCCTTTTCTGAAACCAGTTTGTACTTTTTCGATCTCGTAGAAAATTCCTGGACCTGAACCAGATAGGCCAGAAATACGATTATTGCAACAAATAGGATAATATTCCCTGAATAAACAAGCAATTGCATAGGGTTATCTAATATGGATTCCATCTTTTTATTTGTTAATTAGACCATCAACTACTAACTCAAAAAAGTTAGCGACGTACCTGATTAATTCCTATGACATCCGTCATAGAACGTCTTTATTATTAATGGTAAAAAGCTGTGTTCGCGTTGATTTCCCATCAATAGAATCACCAGACAAAACGTCAAACTTTATACCATGAGCTGTAAGTGGAACGATTCGACCTAAGCTGACAGTAGTGAAACTCAGAGAAACTTGTGATGCAAAAAGAACTGGAAGTTACTTACCTCTTTTGACTCCTTGTCTTGCCGGTTCCGTAAAAGGATCTTCAGGCCAGGAATGCTTCGGGTACCGACCTTTCAGTTCCTTCCGTACCTCAAAATAGGTTGATTTCCAGAAGCTGTCAAGATCATCGGTTATCTGCACCGGTTTGAATCCAGGAGAAAGCAGGTGAAGCAATACCTTTTGAGTACCTCCATTCACCATGGGAGAGGTTGACATTCCGAATACTTCCTGAATTCGAACCGCCACAACAGGTGGCATGCCGTCCGATCGGTATTGAATCTTTATTTTGGATCCACTTGGAACAAGAAGTTGATCAGGGGCAAGACGATCCATTAGCTCCTGTGTTTCATAATCCAACCCATCTTTTAAAATGCGGTAAAGATTTAGTTTTTTGAGTTGTACAGGGGTTCTAATATCATTGAGATAGGGTGCCAGCCATTGGGAATTCGTGGTGATAAGTGTTGACGTACTGTAATCAGGCCATTTTCCAACTGGATCCCACCTTCTCAGACTTAGTATTCTGTTTTGGAGCTGCTCAACCTGATCATCGAAATTCAAAAGATGAGCCCCTTCTTTTCTGATAGCATCACAAATAGCTTGAATCCGGTATTTTGGATCAGGATCAGGCATGGGTTTTGACTGGAGAACGATGTTCCCAATACGTAGTTCCTTGCTGGCTGTTAAGCCGCCATCATCTGTGTCCCACCGGATAACTTCCTTCTCTTTTACCAGGGGAGCCAGGTCTTTGGGATTCAGCGGTGAAGCAAGGAATATCTTACCCATACCTTCGCGGGCATCCATATGAGCAATGGCCAACCAAGGTTCGTAGGCAAGGTCGTCTTTATGACCTGCCATTGCAATTCTACCATTTGATAGTTTGAATTGAGCATTGTTTCCCGGACGCGCATGCGCTATGCGTTCCGGGTAGGCGTAGGAGAGGAGTACCCCGGTTTCATAGGGGTCAACAGCCTCATTAGACACCTCTTGATCAAATAGTTCAAGGTACGACCTGGATATTTTCTTGATCCTTTCCATACGACCTCCCGAGCGCCCTTCGTTTCGAAATTTCCTCAATGCTGAGATTCGTTCATTAATATCTATTCCAGCTTCTTTGCCTAATGGATCGCGTTCCTCTAATAAAGCGGCGATATCAGCGGCGAGGCTCAATTGGTCTTCCTCTTCAGCCAACAGTAACATGTGGGCAATTCGAGGGTGACAGGGCAGGCTATGAATATTTCGTCCATGATCGGTAATTTGTCCATCTTTGAGAGCCTCCAGGTCGTAAAGCAATTCTTTGGCCTGCATCATAGTGCCTTTAGGTGGAGGAGTTAACCACATCAATTGTTCCATGTCAAGCACTCCCCATTGGGCCATATCCAATGCCAGGGAGGCCAGATCTGTTTCCACTATTTCAGGTGTCAAATGATCGTCTAATCGATCATGCGTCACTTGAGACCACATTCGGTAGCACACACCGGGACTTAGTCGTCCGGCTCGACCTTTACGCTGTTCAGCAGAATCTTTACTAATTCGGATAGTTTGTAAGCGCGACAAACCCGATTTTGCATCAAAACGAGAGGTACGACCAAAGCCAGAGTCAATAACGATTTTAATTCCTTCAATCGTAAGGCTGGTTTCGGCAATTGATGTTGCTAATACAATTTTACGTTTACCTTCTTTATGAGGGAAAAGCGCCGCATGTTGCTGATTTATAGGCATTGACCCGTAAAGGGGCATGACGGCAAAACCACTCAATTGTTTTCGTAAACTTTCCTGAACACCTCTAATTTCGCGTTCACCAGGTAAGAAAACTAATGCGTCCCCTTGGTGTTCCTTTACCGCTTTTTTGACAATGCGATTGCACTGGTCGATCAACGTGATTTCTTCCGTATCACCTGCGTAAAACACTTCCACCGGAAAGATCCTTCCTTCGCTGACGATGGGCTCACTAGTCAACATCCTGCTCAACTGCGGCATATTAAGTGTTGCCGACATGATCATGATTCTCAGGTCTGGTCGCAGTACTTGCTGTGATTCCCTACATAAAGCTAAAGCAACATCCGCATGAATGCTCCTCTCATGGAATTCATCAAAAATGACCATGGCTACATCTTTGAGCTCATTGTCACTTTGAAGCATTCGGGTTAAAATGCCCTCAGTAATAACCTCAATTCTTGTGGCATCTGATACACGATTCTCAAATCGTATTCGGTATCCAACAGTTTGTCCCACGGGCTCACCTAGGAAAAATGCCATTCGCTCCGCAATAGCCCGAGCAGCCAGACGCCTCGGTTCAAGCATCAGAATGCGCTTCTGATTCAGCCAGGGCTCATCGAGAAGTGCAAGTGGTAGTAATGTACTTTTACCTGCCCCAGCTGGAGCATTGATTATCAAAGTGTTATCCGATGAAGCTTTTTTTAAAACTTCTGGAATTATTTCCCTTACAGGAAGGTCTATCTCGTATGGATCAAAACCCATAGATGCGAGCTATGCGCTTACCAATTGAGACTCTTTCTTTGCTAGATACGTATCGAACGTAGAAAGAGTATCCATGAACCCATCAGGTCGGAGTTCCAGCACACGATTGGCAATGGTTTCAGTGAAAGTGTGATCATGTGATGTGAACAATACGGTGCCAGGAAAATCTCGCAATGAGTTGTTGAAGGCAGTAATGGATTCAAGATCGAGGTGATTTGTAGGTTCATCGAGGATTAAAAGATTCGCTTCCTGCAGCATCATTCGCGATACCATGCATCGTACTTTTTCACCTCCAGAGAGGACATTGCACTTCTTCAGAGTTTCTTGTCCGGTGAAAAGCATTTTCCCCAGGAATCCCCGAATGTAAACCTCGTCTTTATCACCTTCAGTATATTGCCTAAGCCAATCGATTAGGTTAAGATCTGATTTGAAATACTCAGCGTTATCGTTCGGCAGATAAGCTTTTGTGATGGTTTGCCCAAATTTGAAGCTGCCAGAAGTGGGTTGTTTTTCGCCCATCAGAATCTGGAAAAACGAACTAACTGCCGTGCTGTCATCTCCGACAACGGCGATTTTATCTCCTTTGTTAACGAAGAGGTCAACATCCTGGAAAAGTGTCTCTCCATTTGCCGAGTAGCTTAGTCCATGCGTCTCGAGTATTTGATCACCGGCAGTACGGCTCTGGTTGAAGATGATCGCCGGGTATTTCCGGCTTGAAGGTTGAATTTCTTCAATGCTTATTTTTTCTAGAAGCTTTCTTCTGCTGGTCGCCTGCTTGGATTTTGCCGCATTGGCACTGAATCTTGAAATGAATTCCTGCAATTCTTTCTTCTTTTCTTCCGCCTTCTTATTGCTTGCCGCTCGCTGATTAAGAGCCAATTGGCTGGATTCGTACCAGAATGTGTAGTTTCCGGTAAATAACTTGATCTGTCCGAAGTCGATATCAGCGACATGCGTGCAGACGGTGTCTAGAAAGTGACGATCGTGGGAAACAACAATCAAAGTGTTCTTGAAATCGAGTAAGTAGTCTTCAAGCCAGGAAATGGTGTGGATATCCAAATCGTTAGTAGGCTCATCAAGTATTAGTACATCAGGATTGCCAAACAGTGCCTGGGCCAACAGAACACGTACTTTCTCCATCCCGCTGAGTTCATGCATGGATCGGTAATGATCAGCCTCTACAATACCCAGACCGCTGAGTAGGGCAGCGGCATCGGATTCCGCATTCCATCCGTCCATGTCCGCGAATTTTGACTCAAGCTCAGACGCCTTAATGCCGTCTTCATCGGAGAAGTCAGGTTTTGAGTAAATCGCATCTTTTTCCTGCATGATCGACCACAACTCTTTATGGCCCATAATTACCGTGTCAAGTACACGAAATTCATTGTATTCGAAATGATTCTGTTTTAGAACCGCCATTCGCTTACCAGGCTCCAAGGCAACAGAACCGGTGTTTGGGGAAACTTCACCTGAAAGGATCTTTAGAAAGGTAGATTTACCCGCTCCGTTTGCGCCAATTACACCATAGCAATTGCCGGGAGTGAATTTAACATTCACATCTTCAAATAAAACTCGCTTACCGTATTGAAGCGAAAGGTTTTGTGCTGCGATCATTACTTCTTAATTGAGCCGCGAATTTAGGTGTTTATTACATGAGAAAAGAAGGTTTGTCGAAAGATAAAATCCATCCCGACACAGAAGCTTTATTGGAAGTACCGAAACCACATCCCGATTTGATGATTATATTGACACAATTATGGACAACGCGTATAAAACTACATTCGACTCATTAGCAGAGGTAGAGTCATTTGTTGGCAAAGAAGTAGGTATTAGTGAATGGATGACTGTCGATCAGGAGTCAGTTAATGCCTTTGGAAAACTAACCGGAGACGAACAATGGATTCATGTAAATCCGGAGAAGTCATCCAAGTTTTCTCCGTATAAAACCACGATCGCACATGGATTTTATGTGTTATCCATGGCTTCAAGAATGCTTAAGCAATGTATGTCAATTGAAGGGTTGGCAATGGGCGTTAACTATGGACTTGATCGGGTACGATTTGTTAATGCAGTACCGATTGGTTCAAATCTTCGTGCTCGAATTTCCCTTGTGGAATTCGAAGCTATTGATCGGGGTGCGAAGTATAAAATGAACGTGATTTTTGAGCTGGAGGGTCAGGAAAAGCCAGCTTGTGTGGCTGAATGGATTGCATTGGCATACACTGGTTAAAAGACACAGACTTGCTCTAGATTATTTCCTTCTCGTCACTAGCATTGATGAAAGCGATATTCCCTAGTTCATCATAGCCTTCGAAGATTTTTGCGCCTAGTTGCTTAATGGCTTCGATTCTGAACCCTATAATTGTAAGGTCCGCGGATTTTGAGACTTCATTGATGATGTCTTTATTCGTTTTGACTTCCTCTCTGTGAATAACCTCAATGTTATTTACTGATATCGGTAATCTGCCTTCCTTCGCTAGTTGCGCCAGTTTTTTTCCTTGCTCTTCCGCAAGATCTTCCGGGAATACCGCGTAGATATTTATCTCCGCTTTTCTCCAATCGGGATGTCCCATCATGATATAGGCCATCAGAATCATCAGGTTCGCATTTTCGTAGTCTTTATGAGTTACCCAAATGTGGATGGTGCGGTTGTAACCAAATCCCTTTTCGGACGACGAAAGGATGCAAATATCATATCCCGCGGCTCGGACGAGCGGTATATTCTCAACGATGTCAGTAGTGCCATTTTCACCTGACCTGGAGTATTCAAAGAGGAACATATTTCCTTCCTTACCAGAAATACTTGGCAACTGTAAGGCTTGTGCTATAGCAGTTGTGTAAGATGGGGAAACCATCGTATCCAGGTAGACATTGCTTTTTACATTGCCTGAAACCTTAATCAGTTCAGAAAGGTCTTTTCTGGCTTTTTCATTGGTCTCTCGTGAAAGATATCCCATTATGAAGTGTATGTAGGTTCCAAAGCCATAACTGTGGCTCATCCAACGCAAAAAATCAAAAGCCGATGTTCGTTTGAATGCGTGTTGGGTGATACAAATAATGGATGGTATCCAATCTTCATCGTCCTTCTTGACATTCTGAAGGAAAATCTGGATTTTCCTGGAAATCTGGAAGATAACCCCCTGGAAAATTTTGGCCAGCCCTTTCTTTTCTTGATTAGTCCTGGAAATGATCAAATAGATAATAACCATGGAAAGCAGGGAAAAGAAGGCGTAAGGTGCATTCATGGAAAACATCAGATAAAAGCTCATGACGGCTCCCATCAGAGAAAAATACCATTTTGATCTGAATGCGGGGCGGTAGGAAGGATCAGCGGCGAAATGGTGCAGAAAGGATATCAAACAGATTGCCCCATAGGTAACCATGAAGAACATGGAGATGATTTCCGCAACAAAGTTTACGTTACCAATGAGCACAAAAATCATGGTCAAACCGGCGGTAACCAACGTTCCATTTATCGGTTCCAATTTCTTTCCTTTTTCAACTTTCAGCCAATCATTGACTTGCGTGTGACCAAATACACCATCATCTGCAAGCGCCTGTAGTGTGCGAGGAGCAATAATGATGGAGCCAATAGCGGATGACAGCGTCGCGCAAACCAACCCAATGGGGATAATCGGGCCCCATGCTGCAATTGAAGACATGATCAGTTGGTCATTCGCAAGATCTTGAGGACTTGCAGATACATTCAGTTTGAAAGCTGCAGCGATGTAGATGATCATGCCCGCAACTGTCGCGAACAAAGTTCCTGTTGGTATAGATCTTTTCGGCTCCTTCAAGTCGCCGGATAATCCAACTCCTGCGGCCATACCCGTAAAGGCCGGGAATATGATAGCGAAAACATAGAAGAAACTATCTCCATCTGGAATCATACTTATGAAGTCCACTGAATGAGTGGCCTCGTAAGGTGTAGTCCCAAAGAAGAACATGGCCAATGAAATGAATAGAACCAACACTACCGCATACAATGCCTTCATTCCAAGGTCAGCACCTTTGGTGAGAATTAATATACTGATGCCAATCGCCAGGGGAACACTGACGATTCTTTTGTCACTAATACCCAGGGAATAAGTGTTGTTGACGAATTCAAAGACTGGAGTAAATGCCTCGGAGCATGCGATGATATAGAATGCTACACTAATGGCCTGAGAGAAGTAAAGGGCAATGCCAATTGCAGCCCCGATATTGATACCAAAAGATCGGGATATGATGTAGTAGACGCCTCCGCCTTCGACTTTCTGATTTGTTGCGATTTCGGCAACAGCCATCGCGGTTGGGATGGTCACGAGGTGACCAATTCCTACAATTGCCAGCGTTCCAATAAGGCCTACATGTCCTACCGCATATCCAAATCTTAGGAAAAGAATAGCTCCCAATATGGTCGATAGGGTGGTCATAAAGACCGGGAGGGTTCCGAAGTTCGCTTTCGAGCTGTGGGATGGACTTTCCATTTGGAGGCTTAAATATCTTCTATGTTATTGAGTAATTGAAAGGAAAACGGACTTTTGAGTAATCTGGTATTGCCCTATTCGCTTGTTTCACTTACTGAGTAAAAAAAGTTGATCCTAAATAGCAACCTTTTATATCAATCAATCATCTACTATATCAAACTCAAAGGAAAATGCTTTACAACTACCTCAAAATTGCTTTTCGGAATATCCTAAAACATCGACTATTCTCATTCATCAATGTATTCGGACTCAGTTTTAGCATTGCGACTGGTGTGATCATCATTATGCTTTTGGCAGACCAGTTTAGCTACGACGCTTTTAATACTGATGGAGACCGCGTCTTTCGAATTAACCATACAAGAAGCGATATCGATAATGTCATTTCCGGGATGGCTACTTCACCCATGCCGCTTGGAGAGGAATTAGTGTCACAGTACCCCGGTGTGGAAAGTTACACGCGACTTTATAGGGGTTTTGGAAATGGCTGGATTAAACTCATGCAGGATGTTAATATTCCTATTTCCGGGTTTTTCGCTGACCCGAATGTTCTTGACATGTTCCAGTATGAGTTGGAGTTTGGAGATCCTTCTACCGCGCTGGTAGATCCGTACTCAGTGGTCATTACAAAGGAGACTGCCGAGAAGCTCTTTAAGGAGCAGAATCCGATCGGAGAAGTAATTGTAGTTGGGGAGTTGGGCAGTTACATAGTTACAGGAGTGTTAAAAGAACTTGATGGCAAATCACACATCAAGTTTGACGGATTGGCGTCGATGTCCACCGTGCCTGCACTAATCAAGCAGGAGGTTCTTAGTTCTCCTCTGGATAACTGGAGAGATCGCAATAGGGGTTGGACCTATATCAAGTTGGAACCCGGGGCACTCACTTCTTCCATCGAAGGCTACCTGGAAACAATAAGTCATGAGCAATACGATGAAATGGAAAATGTGGATGCTGGCTTCTTTCTGCAAAACCTCCGGAAAATTAACCCGGGTCCCTTGATGGGAAATCAAATTGGTCCGGGAATGCCGGCTGTTATGATCTGGTTCCTGGTCGGATTAGCACTTGTTGTGATCATATCCTCTGCTTTCAATTATACCAATTTGTCTATCGCACGATCGCTTGGAAGAGCACGAGAAGTAGGTGTTCGAAAAATATTTGGGGCCGTTCGACGACAAGTCTTCGTTCAATTTCTGATGGAGTCAGTTGTAATTGCGTTATTGGCATATCTTTTCTCCATCGTCATTGTCCACTTCTTGAGACCTGTTTTCCTTCAATTGAATTTTAGTCAATTACTCGACTTCGATCTTCAACAATCCCTAAGTGTATATCTTCTTAGCCTTGCCTTTGCCTTATTGGTGGGTATTTTGGCCGGAATATTACCTGCTTGGTTTCATTCTTCGGTCAAAGCACTACAAGCGCTAAAGAACCTCAGCGGAGTTAAGGTGTTTAGCCGGTTAGGTTTCAGAAGATTCCTGATTGTCGTTCAATTCAGTCTGTCCTTGTTTCTTGTGATTACCGTCTCTCTGATTTACAACCAGATGAACTACATGGTTGATAAAGAATACGGATTCAATGCGGATAATAATATTATCATTCAGCTTTATGAAAGCCCAAGAGAGCGATTGACAACAGAGCTACAAAAGTACCCGAGTCTATCAAGTATTTCTGCCGCAGGATTTACACCAGCATCAGGAACAAGCTCAGAGGATATCCTGAAAGTTGATGATGAGGAGCTATCCATTAAAATCCACTATGTGGATGAGAATTACCTGGATAATATGGGAATCGCGTTACTCGCTGGTAGAAACTTTGAGAAGTCCGGTTATGAGCGTAAAGTACTTATTAATGAGCAGGCGGTCTCTATGCTCGGTTTTATCTCGGCATATGACGGTGTAGGACAGACCTTAGAATTCAGAGATGATTCTTTGCAATCTGAGGTTATAGGTGTTTTTGAGGACTATCATCACGAGACATTGTTATCAGAAATAAATCCACTGATGTTGGTCTATGAGCCAGCAAGATTTAATATTCTGCAGGTTAAGATCAATTCAGACAACTATGCATCTGCAATTCAGGATATTGAAAAAGCCTGGGCTACAGTTAATCCTAACCTGCAAATAGAGTACAAATTACTTTCTGACGAGATTGCCTTTTTTGCGGATCTGATGTTCGGTGATATGACTAAAATTATTGGCTTCGTATCATTCTTAGCCATATTGATTTCTTGCTTAGGTTTATTAGGAATGGTGGTGTTTAGCACTCAATCCCGTATTAAAGAGGTATCCATAAGAAAAGTATTAGGTGCAACCAGTCAGGTTCTAATTCTATTACTATCCCGGGGATTTTTAAAACTGATGGGAATTGCCATTTTGGTAACTGTACCATTGGCATGGTTAATCAACGATTGGTGGCTAAACTTCATTGCTTATCGTGTAGAAATTGGTTGGGAGGTACTGCTATTCAGTACGCTTATTGTAGCTGTCTTAGGTATGCTAGTTATTGGCTCCCAAACCTGGAGGACGGCCAATACCAATCCTGCCAATGTCTTACGGGATGAATAGATGTAGGAAATAGGAGAGTCGGATATTTTTATCCGACTCTCCTTTACAGTCACATCTCAAATGGTAGGATTTTTGGTTTATTTGATCTTTATATCTGACTGATCTTCAAACTTGCCGGTAATCAGCCAACCGCCAAAATCCTCGGAGACTGCGAATACCAGCTCATTATCACCCTCCTTTAGATCCAGGTAGATGGCATCGAACAAACCAACAGTTCCCAGATAGCGGTAATCCCTTGATCGAAATTTGTTATTACCAACATATACCGGTTGCCCATTTAGGATTGCAATTACTCGATCGCTGTAACCAAAGTGAAATAACTTCTTCTGATCCTTATTCGAATTAATCACGACTTTGGCTAAGACGGTGTTTCCGGGTTTGTCATCGTAACGAGTAACCATTTTAGAGATGTTAACAGCTGTACCTTCATCTACCGTAAGTTCACCAAGCCATTTCTTACCATTGATCAAATCTGAAAGCCCGTCAGGGTCCTGCACTTCACTTTCTTCAAACTTCTCGGATATTGACCATTCAGGGATTAGATCTGGAATAGCTTTTCGTTCTATCGGTTCAAAATCATTGATAGTAGGGGAATTCGTATCCACTTGAATATTTGCCAGGTACAGGCCGGAAATCTCGCCACCGGTAAACAATAATGCGCCAGCTAAAGGGTCTTTCGTTAAATACCAGGACAGTTGTGGTTCTTCAGAATAATCCAAAAAGATCTGTGCTTTATCATCCAAAACCTTGATTTTGACATGCGTCCATCTATCATAAGCATACTTATACGGAAAGGAGTATTTCGGACCAAAATACAATTGCCAGGCTGCTAATCCACCAGAAATTGGCATTACCTGATTGGCATCAGGGTTACCGGACTGGTGTGGTCGTATGTAGAATTGTTCAGTATTGTCTTCATCAACCTGTCTGAAATTTAGTCCGGGAAAACCACGTTCATTTTTAAGATAGATATCATATTCAATGGTACCATTTAGAAATTTCACATTTTTAGGAACGATGTAACCTGATTTGAGATAGATCGCGTCATATCCTTCGTGCGGTTCGATGATGTAGGCTTCAGCTTCGATTGTCCATAAAGCAGTGTCGAATTTGATTATTTCCTGCGCCGTCAAATTCGTTGACAAAGTCGCAAGTGTAATTAGAGTTATTAGAGTTTTCATGTGAGCTAGTTACGGAACATACCCGTTCACGATACACCATGAGTGGATCAATGTCGTTCAAGTTCGTTCAACATTGTTCAGACCTTCTTTCGTGTGTACTTTTGAAACAATCGTTTTTTACGAAATTGACAAATACTAAGGACCAGGCAAGGCTGATTAAGGCAATTGAAAGTCAACTGAAATGGGGATCCGTTTCCAGTTGGCATAATTCCATGTTCACCGATCTTAATAAGCTGATACTGGATCAGTGTGGGGTTGACCTAAGTGTAACCACGTTAAAACGTTTTTTTGGAACCGTGAAGTATGACGGAAGTCCGAGTAATACCACGCTTGATACACTTTCTAAATTCGTTGGTTATGATAACTGGAGGTCTTTCAAAGTGGTAAACGGTAAAGGCCCCTATCTTAAAAAATTCAACCTACCAGCCAAGGGAGTTTACATCACTATTGGATTTGTTACGGCTTTTGTCATTATCGCATTTTTTGGTACTCGCAGACCTATTGCTCCTGTAGATCTGGAGTCCATCAGTTTTACCAGTCGACCCGTAACAACCGGTTTCCCAAATTCGGTGGTTTTTGATATCGAGTTACGAGGTTTATCCGGTGAAGAAATGCATATACAGCAGTATTGGGATCCTAATCGGACGATAACACTTGAACCGGGTCAGCAGCAGGCAACAGGTATTTATTATTATCCGGGATTCTTTCGTGCAAGGCTTTTTGTTGATGGCGATACCATTCGTCAACATGAGCTATTCCTGAAGAGTGAGGGATGGTTAGGTACAGTGGACTATTCTCCGGTTCCCAAATATTTTCAACCAGTGGAATCTTCCGTGTCCGCATTGAATCTTCCGGAAGAAATAAAGACGGAGATTGAAGAAAGTGCGGAGCCTTTAACAACGTCCTATCATTTCGTAAACGAATTAGGAGCCGTTGACGCTGATAATTTCAAATTAGAAACCCGGCTCAAAGTCAACTACGAGGATAAATGGGCAGTTTGCAAGAGAGCATGGGTATTTGTACTTGCATCCAAAAGCGCCATTTTTATTCCGCTGGCTATTCGAGGATGTAGCGCAGACAACAATGTCATGTTAAGCGACAATTATGTTGATGGGGCCGAGAATGATCTTTCTGGATTTTCTGTGGATTTATCGAATGAGGCCACCGTAAGCATTGAGTCAGTGGATAAAATGGTGTCGGTGAGTATTAATGGTGAAACAGCTTATCAGAATTCATATACCAAGCCACTTGGAAAGGTAGTAGGGCTGAGATTTGAATTCCTAGGTCATGGAGAAGTATCTGCATTTTCGCTTATCGATCAAAATGGAAATGAGGTCTATTTCTAAATGAATTGGGTGCCCTTATTTTTTGTTCAACTGATGACATAAGCCAGGTTTATATGCATGTTGATTGATCCGCAAATTGAATCAATGGCACATCTTTGTATCCAATTATGTTGAAAAACGTTTTCAAAATTTCGTAAGGGCTTAAGTTGACGAAAAGGCTAAAAGATCTGAGGGTTTCAGGATTAGAAGTTCACATTTATTAATTACCAATGGAGGCGATAATTACCATAGTAGGATTTTTAGGAGCAGGTAAAACTACCTTATTGAGGCACCTGGTAACAAGTTTTATCGAGAAAGGATGGGACCCATTCATCATTCTTAATGATTATGAGAACGCTTACCTTGATCTACAACAATTCTCCAAGCACCTTGATAATAAATCTGCCATACCACTGAGTGGGAGTTGTATTTGTTGCAGTGGTATCAATGAACTTAGGGAGTTTGTCAACAGAATTCCTGAACGAAAGAATGGAATAACGTTCATAGAGGCGAACGGAACTTCCGATGCATATTCTTTAGCAGGTTTTTTGGGTGTGGGGTTAGACGAAAGGTTTATGCCGCCAGTACAGATTTCAGTTGTTGATGTAAAAAATTGGCAACGACGCGAGGAACACAATGAGCTAGAATTAAACCAAATACTAGTCTCCACTTTAATTGTGTTGACACATACGGAGGACGTTACAAACCAGAGGAAGGAATATGTAGTCAACCAATTGAAGAAGCACAATCCAACAGCTGGTATTTTCAATATGGATGAGTTGGATATCTTTTTACTTCCTAAACTATTACCATCCAATAATAAAGCAGGGCAGATGGATCATTTCAAATCACATTGGTCATCGAGTTCTATAGATTTACCAGATCTTCCGGATGAAGCTTCCATCCACAGAATATGTCAGAAGTTGCCAAATACTATCCTACGAGTCAAGGGTTGCACTCGTGTCGGAACCGAACAAGGCTTTAGGTTTTTTGAGCGCACACCTGATGGTCAGGTACGAATCAAATTCTTCTATGGTGAGCCAACAACTGGTCCTAAATTGTTGGCGATTGGTCCTGGAAGCGATACTTCTATTCTAAAAAAAGCAGTGGCATCGAGCTTGAATATGACGCTGGATATGTCTGCTGAAGGAAAAGCAAAATAATCTCTGGATTAATTAATCAATAATCAACTGTGAAAGTCTGTCAACATTCATAATAATCCATTAGCTTGAAGACTCATTTTAAACGTTGGAAACATAGTCATGAAGAACCTGGCTTTTCTGTTACTAGTAATTTGTTTTTGCTTGGAACTGCCCGCGCAAGTTCGGGCATACAAAGCACCTAAGTTTGCGATGGATTGGAGTAAGCCAGACGCACACCCAGACCATATTATTCTTAATTTGGGCGAGGATCCTTCGTCTTCTGCAGGTGTAACCTGGAGGACCGACACTACCGTTACCACCGCTGTTGCAGAAATTGCGGTAGCTACAGCAGCACCTAAGTTTTGGAGAAATGGAACGACTTATGAAGCCTCGACCATGACTTTTGATGCCAGAGATGTCGAAGAGGCACAAGTGATATCCAACTATCATTCTGTGACTTTTGAAAACCTTCAACCTTCAACCCTTTATGCTTATCGGGTAGGTGATGGAGATATATGGAGTGAATGGATTCAATTTAAAACTGCGTCTGAAACCGAGGCACCATTTTCTTTCCTTTACGTGGGTGATGCACAAAACTACGTTCTTGAATTATGGTCACGGTTGATCAGAGAAGGGTATCGAAAAGGGCCGGATGCTCATTTCATTATCCACGCCGGAGATATGATAAATGATGCTCATCATGAAAGACAATGGCATGAATGGTATACTGCCGGGGGATGGATTCATAGTATGCTTCCATCTATTTTGGTGCCAGGGAATCACGAGTACGACAAGATAAAACCTGAAGATGAAGAGCGGCAGTTGTCTTTGCAATGGGGACCTCAATTCACTCTGCCCCAAAACGGTGTGCCAGGTTTAGAAGAAACCAATTACTATATAGATTATCAGGGCATGCGAATCATTGCTTTAAATAGCAACCGCATGATAGAAGAACAGACGGAGTGGTTGAAGGACGTTTTGGCTAATAATACCAATAAATGGACCATTGTCACTTACCATCATCCTCTGTTTTCTGCATCTGCCGGCAGGAGTAATGATCTATTGAGAAGTTTATGGAAACCTTTGTTTGACCAGTATAAAGTGGATCTATCTCTTCAAGGACATGATCATGCGTATGCACGAGGAAGGGTAGAACCGTATTTGACAGAGGATGAAACCAATCTTCTTGATGGATTAAATAAAAGAGACTACACAGGAACCGTTTACGTGGTTTCGGTCAGCGGAGGTAAGATGTATGAACTACGTCCCAATGCATGGGATGGATGGGACGCAGAAAGAGACAGGGCCGCTGAAAACACTCAGCTTGTACAGCTGATTGATGTTTCCGGCGATACATTGTCGTATCAGTCTTTTACCGCAACGGGAGAATTGTACGATGCTTTTGATCTCATTAAACAAGATGATAGTAGACCTAATAAATTCATCGAGAAAAAAGATTTGGCTATAAATCCCCGACGGCATGATAATACTATCTCATATGACGATCAGCTTCCAGATGAGATAAGGGCTGATCTTGAATCGAAATATCCTGATTACGAAATCACAAGGGTCTCCTTGATGAATAGTAAGGATTTCACAGGGTTTTTTGTTCAGATGGTAAATGGTGATGAAAACATCAGATTGATCCTGTCCGAAACTGGAGAAATAGTAAGAGAGCTGAAATAATAGTTGATTCTTACTCAGTAGATCGCAAACATCCCAGCTCTATTGCATTAAAGGTCTTTGACGTTGATGACCTCAAAATTTCTTGCATCGAAGTAATCATCTAAACCGTAATCTGTGTTGATAATGATGCCTCCCAGGAGCGTAATCTTATCAACATGAAATTCGTTCTTACAGGATGCAATATGATCATGGATCTTTTTGTCAATGATTTCATACGTGGCTTCAGTTATAGCCTTTTCCGGGTTATCATCATCAAGGACTTCATCTCGATAAGAAAGAAGACTTTCCTCCAATTTCATTTGTTGGTAATCGTCATCATTAATTACTGGTTTGTATGCACTATCCTGAAATCGACTCAGAGCCAACATCAACGCACCGCAAGAGTTACCAGTGTTTTCCTGCCTGGGTCTGTACATTTTCCCCAAATCTCCATCTAGCGTTAGTCCAATGTGCGGTCCGTAGAAAATGAATGCGCTTCCCTGGTCGGGGATATGGTGAGCAAAGGCCGTCATTCCAGTTTGACCAGAAAAAGGTAGACCTCCGAGTCCTCCCATAATAAAGGGGCCAAATAGTACATTGAAAAATGTAGTCGATGGAACATTGATGTCATCCGAACACACGGAGGTAGCCATCAATACCTTCGATATATCTAGTTTGTGCTCAATTTGCATTTTACCCAGATAGTGAATGGAAGTATCCTTGGCATCCATCGCGTTTGGAAAGTAATTCTTCACAACAGCATCAAATTTCCGTTGTAGCATATTAGTAGGGTTTAGGGTTCGATTAATTGAATGTCGAAAATAAGTAATTAATATTTATTGTCTTTCCTGTCCATCGTGAATCGTCGAAGTCTCAAGGGCCTTCAGAATTGTCATATATGCAGTGAACTAAAAGCAACAATGTTGCATTTAGCTTTATGTAATCTAAATTTGCCGCACTTGGAATTACTCGATTGGATTATGATGAAAATTAGTGTATTCCTAGTTGCATTAAATCAACGCGATATTCAAAATAAAAATGAAGGAAATTGATCAACAATTAAAGGACAGATATAGATATGAACTTAATGGAGATAACCATGTGATGACATCGGTGGAGACCCCATTAAGAAAGGATGCTTTTATTAAGTCGGATACTGAAAAAATTAACAATATCGAGAAGCTATTCTCCCAAATAATGGATGAATTGGGACTTGATCTTACGGATGATAGTTTGAAAGGCACTCCCTATCGAGTAGCCAAAATGTATGTGAAGGAATTATTTCATGGACTAAATCCGGAAAATAAGCCCTCACTTTCGGTGTTTGACAATAAATATCAATACAATAAAATGTTGGTTGAGAAGGAAATCACGTTTTCTTCGGCATGTGAGCATCATTTCCTGCCCATTGTTGGAAAAGCCCACATAGCATATATCTCTTCCGGAAAGGTGATCGGATTATCCAAGATCAATCGAATTGTAGAATACTATGGGAAACGTCCCCAGGTTCAGGAACGAATGACATTGCAAATATTCAAAGAGCTCACCGAGGCACTAGAAACTGAAGATGTCATTGTGGTGGTGGAAGCCGAACACATGTGTGTTTCTACACGTGGAGTAAATGACAAGACCAGCCGAACAACGACACTCGAATATGGTGGGAAGTTTGTTGATGAATCATTGAGAAACGAGTTTTATCAACTTATATAGTGGCAAGGATATAGGATTTAGGGAACTGCTCAATACCTTTATAGGGTGAAGAAGGAGATCGTTAGTCATGTGTTCTGGATTTTGGTCCTTGTAATTGTGACAATGACCTCGTACTCCATCCTTGAAAAAAAACCTATCGCCGATTTCACCTTTGGATCAAAAACCTCTTCTGAGTACTGGTTGATGTTCGCCGAGATCACCAAGGAAAGGAAGTACTTCGAGGAAGCCGGCAGCTATTATCGTATTCCCGTTTTCACTCCCGAATTACATGATTTATCTGGCGAAGAAGTAATACTGCAAGGTTATTATTTACCTTATTCCAAGATAGACACCATGATCATTATTTCCAGGTACCCGAATGCAAGCTGTTTTTTTTGTGGAAGGGCGGGCATAGAATCGGTAGCTATGGTGGAGGTAGAAAGAAATGGTCCACGATATCGAACGGATCAAAGACTCGCAGTCAAAGGAAAGCTGAAGCTCAACTCAACAGATTTGGAGCAACTTGCCTTTATTGTAACGGACGCTATGGTTGAGGAGCTTGATTAGAAAATAATTGTCAGAAATAAAAAAGGCCACCTCAGGGTGGCCCTTTTTATATATCAGGTAACCCTTATTTATTACTCAATATTCAAGACAAATTCGATATCGAAATCAGTATCTCCATCATTAGAACCTGAGGCGTCTGTTTTAACATCAGGCTGATGCTGTAGTCTTGCACGGAAAAAACCTCCTGTTAGTGGTCCGCCGGCCGTCCAGCTGGTTTCTAAACCTACATTTCTTCCGTTCTCGTCTTCATCCAAGTAATTAATTGCGTCTGAGGCTGTATCTATATTTCCGTTTCCTTCCGGACTCGCGAAAGCTCCATCAGTGAAGCTGTAAAAAAATTGATGCTCGTTATCTTCCTCCAGGATTTCCGCCCCAATATCTTCAACATCAGCAGGATCAAGAGCGTTAAATATTTCATAAGTAAGTGTGTAGGTAACACCCGAATCCAACGTGATCTCGTCCTGAACAACTAAGGGCTGTGAACCTACCCCATCAGGATCTGTTGCCAGTGCCTCGATAGTAGTGCCGTCTTCTCCTGTGAAAACCAGGGTGACGTCCGTAAAAATTTCAACAACATTTTCTTCATCTGGAGCGTCATCGTCACTACAGCCAACAAAGATCAGACAGGTCCCCAACAGACCAATCAATAGGTGATTCTTAAAAATTTTCGTAGTCATAATTATTGTAAGTAAATAAGTGCGCAAGTTTAGTTCTTTTATGCAACATTGTTGCATATTAAAAATTGTAATTAACTGTTATAAGAATGTTTCTGCCTAGTTCATCAGCAAACAGACGCATTTGATTTAAATAATCTCTGTATGCAGTATTAAATAGGTTTCTGGCCTGTACTTGTCCTCCAATTTTTCCTCGTTCCCATTCCCATGAGGCGTTCATGACGAAAAAACCTTGGGGAGTATCCTTAAAATCAAATATTTCTGAATCAAGCGTTACTTCGATTTCCCCGTTTTGCAGATCCCCGTCTAGCTGTTCCGGAGTTATTGTTCTTGGAGCGATGTTCTGTCTGAAAGTGTAGTTGGCATTGAGTATTATTTTGGAATAATTTAAGCCTAGAACCGTTGGTGTACTCCATTTGATGTCTCCACTAAAGTTTAATGGTGGTTGATTGATCAGCGGCTCATTTCTTTCTACGTTCCTAGACCACAGATAACTGGCTCCAATAATACCTTTCAGCTTTTGTGAGAAGGAGTGAGCATATGTCACATCGGTTCCTGCGAAGAAAGCGTCAGACTGGTCTATTATATAGGTAGGACCAGGTCCCCAAAAGAATCTACCTACACCAGATGGTCGGTCAAAAATGAAATTATTGATGTAATTGGCGTAACCAGTCAATTTTAGTGTATTTCCGTTTGCTCTTCTAGCGAGTTCATTGATCCATTTAAAGCTTTTCTCAGCCTCGACCGTTTTATCTTCTCCCGTTAACACCCTTCCTGTGTTTATTCCCCCCAGTTCATCGCTCTCATACCGCCAGAGGCCATATTCAATTTTGAATTCGTGTTGACCGAAGCTATAAAGCTCCGCCATATTGGGTGTACGCCAGGCTGTTCCAATGTTACTTCTTAGCTGCCAGTATCGGGAAAGGTTGCGTACGAGACCAAGTGATGTAGTGAAATTGGTAAAAGAGAATTCATTTCTGAAAATACTTTGATCCTGCTCTCGTCCTCGTACAGAGTTGTATTCATGATCCAGTCTTAACCCTAGTTCGTAGGTGTTTTTACCTTTTTGCATGCTCTCAATAGCAAAGGCACTAAATCGATAGTTGTTATAGTTGGGAACGAAAGGAATTACGTTAGTACCTGGATTGTTGTCGTTGTTTTGGGAGAAATATTGCAGCCCTATTGTCCCTTCCAAACCATCTACGGTCGGATGATGCCATTCCAACCGATTGTCCGTAGTTCTAAGTGTAAGATCTATTATTGGTCGTTCAGCATTTCGTCTAACATCAAATTCCCGCCGGTCATTTAATTGCTGACTCACTAATAAAGTTAACCGCCCCAATTTTGAGTACCAATCAATATTGAGAGTGGCTAGATGATGCGCTGTTTCTTGCCGTGGCTCATCAATATCATATGAAAAATCTCTCATCATTATTGGCTCATCAGCCGCTACAATTTGTGAAAACAGTTGAATACTTCGTCCGACAGACGGTCGAAGTAATCCTAATTCCTGGTTCACATAGCTGTAGTACATTTTAAAATCTAAAGTAGGAAGGCTGTACCGCAATCCGGCATTAGCCGACTGTTCAGACATCCCTGTATTCCAAAGCAGATAATCAGGTGTACTTCGGTCTCCGACTTTACTGAACTTCCCACCAACATGATAGCTAAATTTTTCATAGCCAGCACCTAATTTTGCATTTGCATGATAACCTCGCCCGTTCGTTTGATAACCAGAAGAAACATTTCCATAGAAATCTTGGGAAAGATTTAAGGGATTTCCCTCAACGACCACAACACCTCCCAAAGCCTCAGGTCCATATCGAACGCCAGCAGCACCTTTTAAAACAGATATGTTGTCTGCACCGGTGACATCAATTTCGGGTGCATGTTCAGAACCCCAATTTTGGAAACCATGCTTAACACCATTATTTATAATTAGGATACGGTTACCGTATAGCCCGTGGATTACGGGTATTTGTACATTCGAACCAGTTGAAGCGAAGGACACACCTTGAATATCGCTAATTGCCGCAGCCAAAGATTGTGTGGACTTAGTTGCTAATAGAGATTGATCGATTTTATCTAAAGTCAAAGATTCAAGCCCCCCAACTATCTCTAATCCTTCTACAACTATACCTTCAAGAGAGTTATTTTCTGATGCTAAACGAATGGTGAAATGACTGTTATCCTGTTTTTCAAAATTGTGGTGATTGATAACTGTTTTGTATCCAACAAATCGTATTTCAAAATCCAATTCTTTATCGCAAATATTGGTAAGAGAAAAATTACCCTGATCATCACTAATCACACCAAGTCCGGAATCAACAATTTTTATAGTAGCGTAGGGTAAGGGCTCTCCTGTTTCCCCATCTAGAACCCTGCCAGATATTGAGTTTTTGCAGTCGGTTGTAGCAAAAAGTGGAGTGATAATAATGAAGGAAAGGATAGCAAAAATGAACCTCATTTTTCTCGTAGAAAGTAACCCAATACCCTGCAATCAGAAGGTAATTTTTCCATCCAACAATTAGCTTAAGAAAAGAATAATTAGATCGACACTCTCTTATTTAGAATGATTCTATGAAGCAAAATTGCAATAGTGTTGCGTTTTATACAATCGCTAGATGTAGTGATTCTTTTTATCACTACCATACTATGACTTTCGCCTACTTATAAGGTTTATGGTCCGTAGTGTTCCTCGAGTTTGGGTAACTAAGTTTTTTCCAGATCGATTCCAATGGACCTTGCTTATTATATCTGAGCCATATTTTGCTGATAATCCATTGGACAATTAATATACCAAAGGCAAAAAATGGGAGTGCAGAAAAGGGGACTTTTCGCATAAGTGCAAAACCGTAACCAAAAAATAAAAATATGGCGGTTATGTTTTGGAAAATGTAATTCGATAATGCCATTCTTCCCAGAACAGCGAGATTCTTTAAAATACCCATAGCTCGTCCTGAGGCCCACCAATATAGAAATGTCATGGCGATTCCAAGGGCAAGACTTGTAGAACCAATATTGTAAGCAATAACCTGGATGATGCCCATATTATTTGTTTCAAATCCTGACCCCATGACCAATTTGGTGTAGGCATATGTAAAAGAGCAGATCAAACCAATAACCCCAAACCATATTGCTCCTTTTGGGACTGATATATCATTACTCCTAATCCTAGGTAACCACTGCCGAGCCAGTACCAGTCCAATAAGAAAAAGCCCAAGCACATGAAAATATCTGCCGGTTAAAAGGTAACTCGTTGCTCGTGGTATAGCTTTAATTACATTAATGGAAAACACTTCAATTGGAGAATCTGAAGTCCGCATTTCCAAAAGGGAGAGTTCTTTATAACCCCAGCTAACTTTTAAATCCGTTGAAATGTCTCTTATGGTAGCCCAGAAATGAGCATCAGGGTGCAAATAGTAGGTGGTATATGTTACCAATGGCATGATCAGCAAAGCAATTATCCATCTGGTTAGTATTTGATTGCTCAAGCCTAAAAACAAGGGCAAGAGCATTCCTAAGAGACTATAAAGCGTAAGAATGTCACCATTCCAGATACAATACATATGCAACAGTCCCATGAAGCACAGTACAACCATTCGTCTGAACCAATAACTGTAGAAGCTAACTTCGTTGGACTGAAAACGTTCAGCTTGCAGCGCAAAACCAACACCGAAAAGAATGGAGAATATTCCATAGAACTTTCCTTCAACAAACCAATCGATAAAGAAAAGAACGGTTTTGTCCGCGATGGGTAAGGCAAGGATTTCGTTAGGACTAAAGGTATTGTAGCCTATGAAACTATAAAGATTGGCAAATAGAATACCGAATAAAGCAAAACCGCGCAATGCATCTAATACAATAAGTCTTTCAGCGGAAGTGGTTGGTTGAATGACCGACATGAAATATCTATTGGATAATTATGGAATGCGAACATTGTAAAAAGTTTATCAATTTGCAACATTATTGCGAATAGGTATAAAATGGTTGAAGATCCTCCAATCAGATTATTTGACTTTGCAGTTCTGTCTTTGTTAAATCCACAGATATCGAGTAAACTCGTTATGCAAAAACCAGAAATCATGATCAAATCAGCTCTCATTAAGAACCTCATTCTACTATCGATTTTTATCATACCCGAAACTCTGATTAGTCAGAAAATTGAGCCGACAGATTATCAGAATCTGGAATACAGAATGATTGGTCCGTTCCGGGCAAGTAGAACTGTAGGAGGAGTTGGCGTACCTACGCAGCCCAATGTTTTCTACATCGGTGTCAATAATGGTGGAGTCTGGAAAACAGATGATTACGGTCGTACCTGGAATCCGATATTTGACGATGCTCCCACAGGATCCGTGGGCGATATCGCTGTTTCGATTTCCGATCCAAATATCATTTATGTGGGTAGTGGTGAGGGACTACATCGGCCAGACTTAAGCGTGGGAGATGGAATTTTCAAGTCAATCGATGGAGGGAAAAACTGGGAACACATTGGCCTGGGGGACGTTCAGCAGGTGGGTCGTCTAATTGTTCATCCAGAGAATCCTGATATTGTCTTTGTGGCTGGATTGGGGCATCCTTATGGCTCGAATGAAGAACGAGGGGTTTTCAGAACAAGGAACGGTGGTGAATCATGGGATAAGGTGCTTTACCTCGATGAATATACCGGAGCGATTCAAGTAGAATTTGATCCAAACAACCCGGAGATTATTTACGCTGATCTATGGGAACACCAGGAAGGTCCCTGGGAGAATGCTCGATTTTTAGGATCCAATAGTGGGCTATATAAATCCACTGATGGGGGTGAGACATGGAAAAGACTAAGTGACGGTTTACCATCAGCGGAGCAAGGCCTTGGAAGAATCGGAATAGGCATCTCCAGGAGCAATTCCAATATCATTTTCGCTACGGTTGACGCCAAAGAGAATGGGGGAATATACAAGAGTACGGATGGAGGAGAATCATGGAGCTTTGTTCATGGCGACTACAGACTGTGGGGTAGAGGCGGAGACTTTGCCGAGATCCGAGTTCACCCGACAAATCCTGATAAACTCTACGTAGGAAATATTGCTTCCTACACTTCCGATGATGGTGGGAAAAGTTGGATGTCACTAAAGGGAGCACCTGGAGGAGATGACTACCATCGGATCTGGATCAATCCAATCAACCCGGATATCATGTTGTTTGTAGCTGATCAAGGAGCAGTGGTCACCGTAAATGGAGGAAGAACCTGGAGTTCGTGGTACAATCAACCGACAACGCAGTTATATCACGTTACCACGGATAATCAGTTTCCTTACTGGGTATATGGCGGACAGCAGGAAAGTGGTGCCATCGGAATAGCCAGCCGCGGAAATGGAGGACAAGTATCATTCAGGGAATTCATGGGAGTGGGTGCCGACGAATATGCTTATGTGGCTCCTGATCCGAAAGATCCAAACATCATTTATGGAGGTCGGGTAACCCGGTTTAATAAGAAGACCGGTCAGTCTCAAAGCGTGACACCCGAAGCGGTGAGATCCGGCGAATATCGATTTCTAAGAACCATGCCTCTCATGTTTCATCCTGCTGATGACAATATGTTACTTTTTGCGACCAATGTTTTGTGGAAGACAATGAACGGTGGTCAGAATTGGGAAGTAATCAGCCCGGATTTGACATATGAGCAACCGGAAGTTCCTGCCAGCGTCGGCAAGTATAGAACCAAAGAGATGGAGACCATGGCTCGAAGGGCCATTATTTATGCCTTGGGACCTTCATCTTTGGATGTTGATATTATTTGGGCCGGAACAGATGATGGTAAAGTGCACGTGACCAAAAATGGGGGAAAGGATTGGGAAGATGTCACACCCGCTCAGCTTAGTTCCTGGGATAAGGTATCACAGATTGATGCCGGACACTTTGACAATGAGGTAGCGTATTTAGCTATCAATTCAATCCGGAAAGATGATATGACTCCTTACGTTTATAAGACCTCAGATGGAGGTAAAAGCTGGCAACTAATTTCAAATGGAATGAATCCGAATGGACCTGTAAATGTAGTTCGGGAAGATCCGAAGAAAGAAGGTCTTCTATATGCTGGCACAGAACGTGAAGTATACTTTTCCATTGATAATGGAGAAAACTGGCAGTCTCTGAGAAATAATATGCCAGCAACATCAATACGAGACTTGGTGGTGCACTATAACGATCTTGTTGTGGGCACACACGGTCGGTCGGCGTGGATCATGGATAACATCGCACCCTTGAGAGAACTAATAGATGTAACGGGATCCGAATCATTCCTTTTTGCACCTTCCGATGCCATACGGGTACGTGATAACATGTTTTCTGATACGCCATTACCTCCGGAAGAGCCAACTGGGGTGAATCCACCGGATGGGGCTATTCTTGACTACTACCTTCCAAATGATGCTGAAAATCTAAAATTAGAGATATTAAATGCCGAAGGTGATGTAATTCGAACGTACAACAGCAATGACTCAGATGAAACCTATGATACTACCAAATTGCCTCATCCAACCTATTGGATTCGACCGGAACAGAAACTTAAAAAAACGAAAGGGCATCAGCGATTTGTATGGGATCTACGGCATGAGCAGCCAAAAGGATCCAAAAGGCAATTCTCAATTGCTGCAACATACAGGAATACCCCTTCAGGACCCTCCGGGCCATACGCGATGGTTGGAAATCACACTGTTCGGCTGACAGTTGATTCTAAGGTGATGGAAAAGTCTTTGATGGTAAAAATGGATCCGAGGGTTTCTATTTCCGATGAAGATTTAACTCAGCAATACCAATTGAGTATGGATTGCTATAATTCATACCATCAGCTACAGGAGATCAGGGAGGTCATTGACTCCAATCCTTCTGAGGAATTATTGGTACTGCGTGGCGAGGGAGATCCGGAGAAACCAGACATTAACTACGGCAGCATTTATCATGTATCAGGATCAGAGGAAACCATCGTCGGATTGCAAAGTAAGTATCTGTACATGATGAGCTTACTTCAATCAGCCGATGCTAAACCAACGGATCAGGCGGTTTTTGGTGTTGAGAAATTGAAAACTGTTCTTCGTGAGATTAAATCAAGATGGGAGAGCCTAAAGTGATATGATTTATTATCGGATCCTTTAACCTCGATAAAGTCTTACCATATCCGTAGTTTAGAGAATTTACCTTAAAACGTGAATTTTACGCTGAGCTACGTAATCCTTTGACTCTATTAGCAATAAATAACTGCCCTCGTTCAGGACGGAGATATCGATAATGAGTTGGTCAGAGACTTCCCCGAAATATTGTTTCCGGACTTCTTTCCCCTTTAAATCGTAGATACTAATAGTTAGATTATTAAGAGACTTACTGTGGTCAATAATAAGAACATCGGATCCTGGGTTTGGGTAAATAGAAAAAGCGAAGTCAGATCCCATACCCAAAACTTCTGTTACGTTAATGATGATTGTGGCACTTACAGATCCTCCGTTACCATCATTTACTTCAACCGTCAAGTTGAACGAAGGATTGGTTTCCAGATTAATAGGAGTGGAGTTGCTCACCAGTAGTTCTCCGGGGTTATTAACATTGAATGCAAATGCATTGTCAATGTTGCCTGAAGTAATTGAAAAAGTCAATTCGTCGCCATCCTGATCTGTGGCTGAAACCATCCCCACAGCATCGCCATTTGTAATACCTTCATCGATTGAGAAGGTCTGAACCTCTATTTCCGGGATTCTATTTTCGGGCTCGAAAATATCGTTTAGGTCAATGGATACAGTGGCAGTTGATATTTGAGCATTCGCATTTGTCACCTGAATGATCAAAGTAAAAAATGGATTGCGTTCGAAATCAATTTCCGATTCATTTGAGACTGAGATTTCGCCAGAACCTGAATCAATTACAAAGGCATCATTCGTATTTCCGGATATAATAAGATATGACAAATCCACATCGTTTGGGTCTATAGCGCTGACGGTACCGATAACCGTTCCACTGGTACTGTTTTCATCGATTGTAAATGTTTGATCGCTGATAACCGGGGTATCATTCAGATCGTTTAAGCTTACAGTAATTAACCCGGATGATTTACCACCTTTACCATCATCTACCTCAATGGTGAGAATAAATTCCGATGCAATTTCAAAATCGAGAACGGCTGAGGTCAGTACTTTTATTGTACCGTCGTTTTCAATTGAAAAAGCATTGCCTGTATTCCCATCAATTATCGAGAAGGTTAGTTGATCTCCATTTGAATCCTCCGCTTCAACTTTACCGACTTCCGTACCATCCATGGAGTTTTCATCTATTGCAAAACTTTGACTTGAAATAGTTGGAAAACTATTGTCCAAGCCATCCAATACGGTTACTGTTATTAGCTGAGCAGATGTTCTGAGACCATCATTGGCGGTGACCTCTACCTGATAAATATTGTCCTGATTGGAGTCACCCGGATTTTCAAAATCGGGGGTGGAACTGAATGTCAGTATACCATTCGTAGCTACACTGAAGGCGGATTGGTCTGCACCACCACTTACTGAGTAGGTGATCCCAGAATCAGAAATACCACCATCACCGTCATTAGCATTAACATCCAAAATCGGACCGGTTGTGTTTTCCGTAAACGACGCAGATGATATGGACGTGAATACCGGATCTTGATCATTAATGTTATTAATACTAATTATAAATTCCTGATCCGTACTGTTCAGACCGTCGGAGGCATTGACAACAACCAGATAGTCATTGTTGCCATCAGCGTCTCCAGGCATTTCAAAATCAGGAGATTCGTTGAACTGAAGAATACCAGAGGAAACTCCTATGTTAAAGCTTGATTGATCCGCACCGCCAGAAAGGGAGTAAGAGATACCAATATCAACAAGACCCTCATCTCCATCATTGGCATCAATATCGATCACTGTTCCCGATCCATTTTCATCAAAGGACACACTTGACAAAGAGATGAAATCTGGATTTTCATCCATGTTTGTTACACTGACGGTGATCGATTGCTGAGAATTCTTAACTCCGTCATCGGCTGTTACAATGAGTTCATAGTCGTTGTCACCATTGTCATCCGCCGGATTCTCAAAATCAGGAGAAGAATTAAAAGTGAGCAAACCATTTGATGAATTGATAGTGAAACTTCCTTGGTCTGTGCCTCCTGTTAAAGAAAAGGAAATACCAGAATCGACTTCACCACCGTCGCCGTTGTCAGCATCTATATCCAGGACATTACCGGTTCCGTTCTCTTCAAATAGCGCGGTGGATGAAGATAGAAAAGCCGGTTCTTCATTAAGTTCCGTAACCGTAACTGTGATAACCTGTGCTACCGTGTTATCAGTAACTCCTCCATCGTCCGCTGTCACTTCAATAGTGTATTCATTGTCTTCTCCTACATCATCAGGATTCTCAAAATCGGGAGAAGAAATAAAAGTCACCTGACCATTATCCATGTCAATTTCAAATAACGCCTGGTCATCACCTCCGGTCAATGTGTATGATACTCCTTCGTCATTAGCACTTCCTTCACCGTTATTAGCGTTCACATCAATGACGGTACCCACTCCGTTCTCCTCAAAATCTGTAGATGATACTGATACGATGACGGGAGGGTTATTGTCGATAAAACCAACTCCAATTCCTGTGTTTGCAGTAGTATTCAAAACTGCGGAAGCAGTATTACCAAGAAAAGCTGAGTTCTCAAACGTTATTGAAAGATCACTGATACTATTAACAGCTTCATGATTGTCAGCCTGACTTGTAAATGTAAGGATTGCCGATGATCCATTAGCATTAACTGAAATTACCGGTTCCAGTCCATTGGGCAGGTTGGGCAAACTGAAATCTTCAGGCGCAGTAAGTGTACCACCGATATTGGTGAAGGTCTCATTACTTAGAACAAGGTTTATTGATCCATTTACAGATCCGTTGTTTTGGGTCGATTCGGTAATCCCTTCAAGATCTATGATAAACTTATCTACATTCCAGTCCGTCGGTGATACACTCTGATCAGGGCCAATTGAAAATAAGTTTTCTCCCGATGGATCCACAAATATGCCATTGGGTGACATTCCCGAGCCCGGTATGATGTAGGGATCATTATCATAGGTAACACCTGATTTAATTTCAAAGGGTTGAGCAAGACTATACTGATAAATGGTCTTGGAAACCGCATCTGACACTAACATTTTTGTTCCATCCGGGCTGAATGCCAATCCAGTGGGAACATTTGATTGAGTCGATACATCAAAACTGCCGTCAAATGTAACCCCGTTTATCACGTTGAAGGATGCTGAAAGGCTATACTGCTCGACGAACCTGGAGGTAGTAATTACAAAGAGTCTGGATCCGTCCGAATTGAAAACTGCACTTCTACCATTGCCGGGAATATCTGATGATTCTCCTGACAAGCTAATACCATTTGTAATGTCAAATGGTGTTGTCAGGTTATACTGCTGAAGTGCACCTGAATTCCTTTTTAGGAATAGTTTACTTCCGTCCGCGCTAAATTCTATTCCTGTAGAAACTGAACTTATGGCAACAGATCCATCAAAAGAAACTCCGGTGGATATATCAAAAGGTGATGATAGTGAATATTGATTCATTTCCTGATTCGGATTTATGCCTCCTACGATATAGAGTTTGGTGCCTCCAGGATTAAAGGTTAAATCATAGGGTACTGTTTCCTGAGAAGCAATATCCAATGACCCGGGATCTAAAGTAACAGCGTCTGTTAAGGTTATATCTACGGGGAGCGAATAGGAGATGGAAGGTTGATCTATGAAGTCAATAGTAAATCCACTGTTGGCATTGACAGAATTCTCTATGATCGAAACATCATTTCCGGTAAACGCGGCATTTAGAAATGTGAACTGGAGGTCAGCGATATCGTCACTATTATTGTTCTCCGTGGCGCTACCGGTAAGAGAGAGGGTTGCAGCACGTCCATTGGCTGAGACCGATAGGTTTGGTGTTAGACCGGATGGTATATTATTTATTGTGTAATGAGTCGACACTGTCAGACTGCTTCCAGCATTAATGAAAGTATCTCCAGCAACACTTACATCAATCGATCCCTCTACCAATCCCGTATTACTGAGTGTTTCCCGAAAACCACTGACGAGGTTGTACTGATTCACCTCCACATCACCCAGACCGATGATGTACATTCTGGTACCGTTATCATTAAAAGCTATATCCGTAGGATTGGATTCTTCAGCCCCAACGTTCAGCGGATTATCATCAAAACTGACCGTGCCTTGTAAGTCAAAAGGTGTACTTAAACTATATTGATTGATTTCATCGTCACCTTCTGAAACGATAAACATTCTTGTGCCCGAAGGGTTGAAAGATATTCCCCTTGGGCTCATGTTTTCGTTTGAAATATCATAAACAGTGACGGCACTAACTCCGGAGGTAATGTCGAAAGCATTAGTCAGACTGTATTGATTAACTTCTTTAGCAAAGTTTCCCAATACGAATAAGGTTTTTCCTGCTGGATCAAAAGCCAGTCCCACGGGTGTGTTGTCTTCGGAAGAGACGTCCAACGACCCATTGTGAGCCACCCCACCTGTGATATCAAATGGGGTGCTAAGACTATACTGGTTCACTTCGTCATCCACACTTCCCAATAAAAACATGCGGGTTCCATCGTCATTGAAGACTATATCTTGTGGAAACACCATCTCCGATGATACATCAAGTGGTGGATTATCGAGGGTGAGTACCGAGGATATATCAAAAGGATCAAAGAGGCTGAACTGATACAATTCAGCATTTGCCCCGGTGACATACATCTTTTTTCCATCCGGCTGAAAGGTTAATCCGGAGGGTACACTAACCTGGGAGGATATATCAAATACTCGACTATCATGGTTTACGGTAGATGGATCATTTAAGTCAATCGGAGCTGAATAGATCAATTCTCTTTTACTGAAGTCAATCCCCAGACCAGAACTCGCTGAAATAGCGTTGGATACCTCTGCTGCTGTAGATGTGGAAAATGCTACATCTGTGAATGTAAATTGAAGATCTCCAACGTCAGACCACTCGGAGGTTGTCCCAGTAATCGTGAGTGTTGCAAAAGTAGCACTTGAGCTTACCGTCATGCTGGGAATCAGACCAGTAGGGAGATTGCTAATTGAAAAATGAGTAGGAGAGGTTAATGGCCCGTTGACGAAGGTATCTCCAGAAAGTGTGACAATTAATTCACCGTTGACAGATCCTGTAGTGCCATCTTCTTCGAATACAAAATCAGAGCCATTACTGTATTGATTGACTTCATTTCCATCGTCACCCACTACGAAAATTCTAGTGTTTCCGGGATTGGTTGCTATACCTTTCGCTGATGACTCTTCTGACGAAATATCAAAACTATACTCGTAGGTTACTCCAGATGTTACTTCAAAAGGAGAGGAAAGGCCATACTGACGAATCTCGTCCGCCCCGATAACTAATAGTTTCATTCCATTGGAGGTGAACATCATGCTGTAAGGCGGATCCGGAACTGGGATTCGTGGAAATTCGGCAGTAACATCCAAGGATCCGATTAATGTTCGTGTCGAGAGTAAGTCAAATGGTGTAGATAGTGTGAATTGGCGAATTTCATACGAGTTTGCTATATCCTGGAGTAGAAATAGTTTACCTCCATCAGGACTGAGAAAAATATCTTTTGGCAAGTTCGCTCCAAAGCTTCCATCAAGTGAAACTCCTGAGGATATCTGAAAAGGGCTGCTTAGGGTATATTGAAAGACTTTTTCTTCCGATTCACCAGTGATATACATCCTGGAACCCGTTTCGTCAAACCCAATACCTGTAGGAGAGTTGGTTTCTAGACTCACGTCATAGGAACTAACTCCCAGCATTACACCCTCTGTGGTTTGAAAGGGCTCACTCAGTGAGTATTCAATTACCAGATTTGATTGCGAATTCAAGATGAACAGCGATGTTCCATCTGCGGTGAAGGCAAGGTCACTAGGAGTAATAGCACCAAGTCCTAAAGGATCTCCATCAAAAGTTAGGCCATTACTAGCCGTCAGATCAAAAGGAGCAGAGTAGGTAAGAGACTGTGCATTTGCGAAGAGTATTGAGATCAAACATATGAACGTCAGAAGAATTGGCGTTTTGATCATAACAGCGCGGTTATCCTACACTAAGATAATAATTTTGCACTGTCGTTTTCTGCAAATAAAACTACTTGGAAGATGTTTGAATTATTTGTCTTGTAACATCAGTTCCATCAGCTTCATCGCGGAAACCTCACCTTTACTCTTCAGTAAGTCTCTTGGTGTGTTATCTCCAATCTCGTAAGTGAGTGATTCCGCACCAAGCACATGGAACATGTACGACGACGACGTAGGCCCCCTGGTGGTATCTTTTCCAGGTCTTACGTTGGGATCAAGACCAAGTTCTGCAGCCATCGACGTAATCATATCAGGCACTAATCCAGGCATATTGCCTTCCAAGCTTTCATTCATGGTGTAATAGATATCTTCCCAGGTGGAATGAAAGTCTACTCCAAAATAAAAGGTCCCACCTTCGTTCATCTTTGTTGACATATAGTTTTGAACAGCCTGCACTTCTGGTTGGTTGACATTTATCCAATCTCGGTTCAAGTCTATGCCTCCCACATTATGTCTCCAGTGTCCATTGTCAATACCATCGGGGTTGATCATAGGAACGACATAGGTGTTGTATTCCTTTCTGAAAGCTTCTGCAACTGAAGACGGAGAAACAAGTGCTTCAACAAACGATCTCATAGCCAGATAACCAGTTGCTTCCGGGGGATGTTGTCCGGAGAGTACCAAAATCAATTTCTTATCATCACTCTCACCAATTTTAACCAATCGGATCGGTCGACCCTCACGGCTGGATCCAATTTCTTCCTGCTGTACGTATGGAAGGGTGTCTAAACCTTGTATCCAGACCCAGTTATTAGCTGAGGTGATGAGCTCTTGAGCCGATATCCATAACGTATCGGGATTGATATCAACCTTCATTGTGATACTGAGTGGAAACGAACGACCTGATTCTGATTGGACTGTTTCCATCTCACTGGCATACCGACTACTATCCAAAACACTCCAGCTTTTTCCATCAAGACTTAATTTGGGATAGTAGCGATGATACACTCCATCTAGATAGTTAATTCGAACATATATACTCTTCGGAATCTCAGACCATACTTTAAATGAGTACCACGGACTGGCATTAATGGGGGTATTCTCGGGAGTAATCAGTGCATCTATAAGTGTATCTCCTTGCAAAACGGCGCCATTCAATCTGGCTCCATCGAAATCGTTGGAAATAAAAATGCCTTGTCCAAGATCAGAAATACCTTTCAACTGTTTTTGAATGGGGCGAGTAGCGGTAGATACCGTCTGAATAGGTCCCTGACCGGCCCATTTGGTGCTGGAATCACAGGCAACTGTGATCAATAAAATCGGAAGTAATCGGATCAATCTATGGATTAGATACATGTTCGGAGGTTAGTATAAGTGTTACGCAATATACAATTACAACTTAAAGGTTGAAATCACTGGAGAAGGTACTTTATTCCACTGATTCATTAAGTATTATAATAACCGGCAAATAAAATGAACGGAATAGATCGATAATTCCACTTGTATTGGCGATTCTGTTACATAAACTGATGAAGATGTTTTGGCCACGACTCATTGCACAATGATTGGACCGTTTAAAGTAAAATCCTATCTGGATTTCGAATCCTAAACAGTTATATCTCGTTCGCCCTATCAACCAATTTTGAAATTAAAACGAACAGTAATGAGTCAAAAAATATTAATTACAGGATCAAGTAGTGGTTTTGGAAAGCTGACAGTACTGGCCTTATTGAACGAAGGTCATACGGTTGCCGCGGCTATGCGTGGAGTAGACGGTAAAAATAAAGAAGCCGCCACAGAGCTCACCGAGGCAGGTGCACATGTTGTAGAAATTGATGTATTGTCCGAGGACAGTGTAAACACCGGTGTTGCTTCAGCGATTGAAAAGTTAGGAGGATTGGACGTTGTAGTCAATAATGCAGGTGTTGGTGTAATCGGTATGCAGGAGCACTTTACAACTGATGATTTCCAAAAAGTTTTCGATGTTAACGTTTTTGGAGTACAGCGTGTGAATAGAGCGGTTCTGCCACATCTTCGAAGCCAGGGCTCCGGTTTAATCATCTATATATCAAGTTTGTTAGGCAGAATGACATTGCCGTTTTATGGGCCTTATAACGCTGCAAAATGGGCGTTGGAAGCACTAGCGGAAAACTATAGAGTGGAGTTATCCGGTTTTGGCATTGAAAACGCAATTGTAGAACCCGGTGGTTTCGAAACGAATTTCTTTGGTAACCTGATTCAACCTTCAGATGGTAGTAGGGTGGAAGCTTATGGTGATTTTATGAATGCACCTCAACAAATGGGAGAGGCTTTTGGCCAGACTCTGGCGAATACTCCAGAGCAGTCACCCCAACTGGTAGTTGAGGCTATTCAGCAAGTAATCAATGCTCCGGTTGGCAAGAAGCCTTTCCGCACCGTGGTTGATAAACTCGGTATGGGTGAACCGCTAAAAGGATATAATGATTCTTTGGAAGGTGTAATGAAGGGAACTTATACTGCTTTCGGTATTGACGGAATGCTAGCAGTGCAGTCTTAACTCTCCTTTTGGAATCGGAGATAAGTAACTCCTTCTCGGTATTCCGGGAGGGAGTTTTTTTGTATTGAAGGTTCATATATCAGATCCTGAATCAAGTTATCAAACACTATCCATCTTCATGTTGGATCAAAATTCTATATTCGCTGAATAAAACCTCCGCTACGAAAATTATTTTACTTTTCAGTTGCGAGCAAGTAGGGGGTAATCATTGACAGGTTGTTATAGGTCGAAATGTAATTTGTGTTTGTTTAATTTTTCGTGTTTCCACTAACCTCACCGTTCCTAATTCGTAGTTTTCGCCTATCCTTAGTAGCTGCAATGGTCTTTTTCGCAGTGGGAAATTCTGTTGCCCAGGAACAGCAGGACGTCCTTTCCAAACCTTATCAGAATACCTCTTTCCAGCAATTTGCGGAAGATTATGGGAATTCGACGGGAATAAAATTCTATTTCAAAACGGATTGGATAAAAGAAGTCACAGTAACAGGGGATCCTGGTGAGTCAGGAATTACTGTTATCCGGCGATCCTTGGAAAAAGCAGGCTTGAGCGCGATCTTCAGGGACCATTACGTAATTGTTCTCCCCGACGCTAGCTATTCAGATTTCATCAAGTCTGTGAGCCAGATGGATCGTACTGATGATCAAAATGTGGTTATGGTTGGTGATCCAGCTCCATTTGATGAAAGCGCGATAATGACAATCACAGGTTTCCTGAAGGATGGTAAGCGCGAGGAAGGAATGGTTGGAGCAACCATCTACTTCAAGGAACTTGGTGAAGGCGTGGCGAGTGATGTATCAGGTAGATATGAGATCAAAGTTCCCCCAGGGATTTACACTGTACAGGTTAACAACGTGGGTTACGAGCCCACTGAGACTACGGTTGTGATCTATAACTCCGGATCCGCGGACTTTGACCTATTTGAAAGTTCCATCAACCTGGATGCGCTAACGATTACAGCAGAAGCAGAAGACAATAACGTTTCATCAACTGAAATGGGTGTAGCCACATTGGACCTGACAACAATTAAAAAAATCCCAGCTTTTATGGGAGAAGCGGATATTGTGAAGACGTTGCTGTATTTACCCGGTGTATCATCTCCATCGGAAGGGAATGCCGGATTCAGTGTGCGCGGAGGTAAAACTGATCAAAACCTCATTTTATTTGACAATGTACCCGTCTATAATTCTTCACATCTCTTTGGATTTTTTACCAATATCAATCCGGATGTAGTAGATGGTGTGAAACTCTACAAGGGTGCCGTACCCGCAAGATATGGCGGCAGGATATCATCTGTCCTTGAAATCGGTTCAAAAGACCCGGATATGAACCGGTATCAGGTCAAAGGAGGAGTTGGAGTGCTATCCAGTAAGGTGGTTGCTGAACTTCCAATAATAAAAGAGCGAAGCAGCATCATGATCGGCGGAAGAGGCGCTTACGCGAATTGGATTTTAAATTCTTTTAACGATCCCGAAATTAATGACTCACAAACTCAGTTTTATGACCTCAACGGAAAGTGGTCAACATATATTGGAGAAAGAGATAAAATTACCGTCACCGGGTATCTAAGCCATGATGAATTTAAGTTCGCGGCAGACACAACCTATGCCTGGGATACCCAAAATGCCGCCATCCGATGGGATCGGATTTTCAACGATCGTTTATCCATGAGTCTGAATGCCTTCACTGGAGCCTATGATTTCACGATCAGTGGCTTGGTTCCCACACTTGAGTTCGATCTGAATTCAGGAATCAGAAAAAGATCGGCTCTTGCAGATTTCACCTATGAGTTGGATGGAACGCATGTTCTAAATGCGGGTGGATCGATGAGCCTATATAATTTTACCGGAGGTTCAGTAACTACTCCATCATCCTCAACCGTTGATTTAGTCGATATTCAAAACGAATACGGGAGGGAAGTGGTAGGTTATCTATCCGACGACATTTTCTTTAATTCGATTATTAGTGCTTCGGTTGGTGTGCGATATGCCCATTATACGACATTGGGGAGCAGAGACTTGGTAACTTACGAATCAGGACAACCCAGGAATGCCAATACCGTGGCTGATACTCTTATTTTCGACGACAATGATGAAATAGTCTCCTACTCCGGATTCGAACCAAGAGTAAGCCTAAAAGTCAGTTTAAGCCGGGAGAGCTCTATAAAAGCCAGCTACAATCGCCATCAACAGTTTGTTCGAACGTTGACTAATACGGTTGGAATTACACCTATCGATATTTGGAAGTCGAGTGATACCTATATCCCACAGGAGATAAGCGATCAGTACTCTATCGGATACTTTAGAAATTTCAACAATAACGGCTATGAAACCTCTGTAGAATTTTACTACAGAGATATGTCCAATGTAATTGATTTTAAGAATGGCACTCGATTTCTCCTAAATCCCTCAATTGAACAGGATATTCTAGTAGGTAATGGAAGAGCATATGGGGTGGAAGTATACGGAAGAAAGAACGAAGGAAAACTAACGGGATGGTTTAGTTACACCTATTCCAGGACTGAGAAACAGATAGAAGGGGAGTTTGATGAAGAAACAATTAACGATGGAAAATTCTTTCCGGCGGAGTTCGACCAACCTCACAATTTGTCAATAGTTGGTAACTATCAACTCACACAACGAGCTTCATTCAATTTTAATTTTACTTATGTATCCGGACGTCCCTTTACAGCTCCTCAGCTAGAATACCTGGTTTCAGGACAGGTAATCACTTACTTCTTCGAAAGAAATAACTCTCGAATACCCGATTATCACAGACTTGATTTGGGCGTTACGTTGGAGGCATCACATAAGAAGAGAGGATTACTGGCAGGAAGTTGGACTTTCTCTATCTACAACCTATACGGACGTCGGAATGCCTATTCCGTGTTTGTAGGAGATCGTTACACAAGAAATCCGAAGACCTATCAGCTCTCGGTACTTGGAAACCTTGTTCCGTCTTTAACTTATAACTTTTACTTCAAATGAGAGGGTTACTTTGGGTCCCATTGATTCTTTTGCTTTCAACTTGCACGGATCCTGTGGACATCGATACGCCACGAGTCAATGTTTCACTAATATCTGTGGATGGGTTCATTACAACCGCTCCCGGACCACATGTTATAAGTTTGAGAAGACCGGAGACTTTTGATAGTGATTTTATCGCAAGCTTCAATGAGATTCAGGGTGCTCAGGTTTCTATAATCGACGATTTAGGAGAAGAGATTGAATTGGAGGAAGTGGTAGAAGGCGAATACCACACACCTTCAGATTTTGCCGCACAAGAAGGAAGGTCATACCAACTCAACGTAGAGTTTCGGGGGGAACGCTACCAGTCCACCTTCGAAGATGTCCCCGAAAGAAGTGAAATAAGATCCATTAGGAATCAGGGAATAGACATTAGTTTCTTCCAGGATAATGTGGAATCGGTAAGAGAAGGAGTAGAGTACTTTGTTGACGTTGATTTTGCGTCTGAAGAGTCCTACACATTACTTGCTTACGACATAGTCTATGAATTTCGGACAGCATTTCCGGGTCGTTTCACTCCAAGAGTCTGTTATGTGGTAGAGAACAGCGAAAGGATCTCGAATATTGCCAGTAATGCTTCCATCGAATCAAATACAGCATCTGACGTACAAGTCACGGAATTGGTCATAACTTTTAAGTATGAATACCAGCACAGTGTAAAAGCCAAACTATACAGCACAAACGCCAGAGCATATGGTTACTTTAACAAAGTTCTGGAACAGCAACAGACCTCAGGATCGGTTTTTGACAGGGCTCCAATCCAAATCGACGGGAACATGATCTCCTTAGATGATCCTGATGAAGTGGTTTTAGGGTATTTCGCTGTATTCAACGTGGATACTGCAAGGACTTTTGCTAATTATAGTTCGTTAAATACATTTTCGACACTTGATCCATGCAACACCACGGGTCCTGGGTTTCCACCCCCATTCTGTTTCGATTGCACTACTGTAAGTAATACCGCAGGCACCGAAAAACCATCCTTTTGGCCATGAGAATAGACAAAATTATCTTCAGTTTATTCGGTCTTTTATGGGCCCTTAGTGCAATCCAAGGACAGGACTTAGCTGGATATAAAAATCAATTGAATCAATTTGAAACACAGGAAACGATTCAAAATGTATTCGTCGACTTTGACCAGGAATATTATTTGGCTGGTACAGAGTTGAAGTTCAACCTTTTCCTGGTGAACCAGGATAGGAAAATGATCCCTTCACATGACGTTGTTCACATTCGATTACTATCGGACAAAGGCAAGGTTTTGCAAACCATGAAGTTAGTTACTGATGAGGGAAGAGCGGCCGGAACCCTGCAACTGGAAGAAGAATGGCCTTCCGGTAAGTATAACTTTTTTGCCTTTACCAGATTGATGGCCAACTACGATCAATCGTACTATTTCCGTCACGCAATACCAGTTATCAATCCAAAGGACTATGACGGCTCAATCGGTACTGATACCGACATTGATCAAGCGGATGACTGGGTGGATATAGTTGAAAAAGAGTCATTCGTTAGCTTCCAGGTTGATTCGATACCGGAATGGATGAATACGAATTTCATCATTCAACAAAACACGAATATTGCCTTCGAAGCTCGAGTCACATACCTTCCTTTTACCATCGATGTGCCCAAAACTGTTTTGAAGGGAGATCTGAACTTTCTTGTTGGTCTTTGGAAAGGAGCGGATTACATAAGGAATACATTCTTTCAATTGGGTGGTAATGAAACAGATGTGGCTATCACTTTCCCGACCTCCAACTCACCTCGAAGTGCCCAGAACCTGGAATTACAGGTTATGGAAAATGGCCAACCAGTAAACGCTACTTTGGCTGTTCAATTAACCAAGGAAAGTAAGAATAAACGAATCCGTAATCATGTGCTGAGATCCTTTAATTTTTCCAATCAGGCAGAACCTTCATATAGCAGCTGGAGATATAGTGTGGCAGCGTTGAATTCATCTGATCAACCAGAAGGGTACACGGCAATAAAAGATGAACCGTACGACATATTAATTGAGAACGATACAGTAGTTATTGAAAACATAACTCTTAGGCTTCCTGTTGATAAGCAGACTGGTGAGATAAAACTATTATTGGATTCCAGCATTAGAGAATCTGTGAGAAAACGGGTAGAAGGAAAAACGGTAGTGGGGAATTCCGGTACTACCTACCAACAAGAATTCAATTCCGTCACTGTTGAAGGGGTGATCAAAAATGTGATGGGAGAGCCTGCTTCTAATCGGTCATTTAACTTCTATTTCGTAAATCAGATGTTCGCATACAGCGAAGAAACAGATGAAAATGGTTTTGTTTCCTTCCAATCCGAACCATTTTATGGAAATGATTATATGGTGATCTCGCCTATAGTGAAACAAGCTGGGGAGCGTTTTACATTCGAGACTTTCGACTTTGAGAAAAACCTGGACTTTGATGAAGGCACAGGAAATGGTACTGACGACTTTAGACAATTGAAAGAAAAGCAAGAAAACCAGAGAATTGAAGAGGCTTATCGGGATGAAAGTTCGCTAACCTATATCGGTGGATCAGAATTAAGTCTTTACGATGAATACCGACGTTTCTATTTCAAGTCAATAATACTTGATGAATACATTGCCTTTTCAACAATGGAAGAGGTGATTAATGAAATTGTTATTGCGTGCCGGGTAATTGGAAAGGAAAAGGATATTAGGCTTGTTTTTGAGAATCGAGGGATAAATTTTCCTGGTCCTCCTGGATTTCTTGTTAATGGTGTACCGGTCATAGAAGAGGATTCTATATTGGCCATGGATCCTGCGAAAATCGAATCAATAGGAGTTATTAATACGGCCAAAGATTTAAGAGAATTTTACAATTTTGGCTCTAATGGAGTACTGGTTTTCAAAACAGTGAACAACCAACCGCTTGTAAAGACACTTGACAGTAACGTGGTGTTAGTACAAGGTCTTGACCCGGCACGTAGAGAGCCTGATTGGAGCTCAAAAGCAGCCAATCTTCCCGATTTTCGAAAAACACTGCTTTGGGCACCGGTGGTTAATATCTCCGCTGAGTCACCTGGAACCCTGAATTATGAGACATCTGATGAATTGGGCGAGTACACGCTTTACATTCAGGGTTTTACCGAATCCGGTAAAGTCATTGATGTGGAATATAAGATGGAGGTAAATAGATAAACTTTCCGTTTCCATCTTTCTTATAATAGCTTCGGCTATTCCGTCACATCAAGAATTCTGTTACTGTTAATGGGAGTAATCTTTTCCATACCCAAGGTCATATTCCTTGATGGTATTGTCCTCGAAGGTGTATAAAACCATCTTGCAAGTGCATGACTTTTTGTTAACGTCAATTCCAGGTACCCATGGTCACGCATATTTGTGAACTTCAACTGCGGGTTAATAGGGTCACCAATGATCTTTTTTTCGTGAACGAGAACCATTGAATCAGTGACCCCCCTTCTTTCATTTGTGTTTCCGGAATTAACACTTGTTGTTCCAAATTCTACCGCAACTGGTCCGTTTTCCTGATAATCCCCAAATGGATCTTCAGTCACCTCAAGAGCCCATGAACTATGTGTGTCTCCAGTGATAAACACAACGTTCTCGATGTTGTTCTCTCTAATATTTGAAATGATTTCCGATCGCTCCCTTGGATATCCATCCCATGAATCCAGGTTTATGCTGAATGTTGGAAAACCCCAATCCAGGTAGCTAAATATCACTTGGTTCCCGATTACTTTCCATCTTGACTCGGTGGCCTGAAGCCTGTCTTGTAGCCAGTTCATTTGAGTACTTCCAAGCATAGCACGTTCAGGATATGCAATAGATGGATCATTTACACTATCAACAGGAGCTGTTCTTCCCGCCAGCCTCTCATCCAGCATGATCAATTCAGCCATATCGCCGAAGTCAAACGTCCGATAAAGGTTTTTATCCGGACGAACCGGTAGCCATTCGTAGTAAACTTTTCTTGCTATCTCCCGGCGATCAAGATAGTCACCTTCTTTGTCTGGTTGATGATTTTGGGCTCCGTCTTTATATGAATCATTGGCTATTTCATGGTCATCCCAAATGGTAATAAAAGGATGCATCTGATGTGCTTCCATCAAGTCCTTATCCAGCCTATACTGTCCATAGCGAGTTCGATAGTCCTCCAAAGTAACAATTTCGTGGGGAGGAAGATGAAAGCGACCGGTGGTAGTATCTCCATAAACTTTCTCTCCATATTCATAAATGTAGTCACCAAGGTGTAAGACAGCATGAATATCTTTCCTTTCAGCGAGGGCCCCATATGCATTGAAAGGGCCAAATTCATAGTTGCTGCAACTCACAATAGCGAGTTTCAAACTATCAACGTCATCTTTCGGTGCCGTCATCGTTCTTCCGGTAGGAGAGTACACACCTTCAAAATTGAACCGATAGAAATAACGTGTACCTGGATTAAGTCCCGTAATATCAACTTTCACAGTGTATCCGCTTTCAGCTTGCGCAATGTGATTCCCAGATGCAACCAAATTGTCGAAGGAATCTTCAAGAGAGAATTCCCATCTAACAGATAATTGATCTACACTATCCTCAGGACTGACTTTGGTCCAAATGATAACCGCATCTTGTAACGGGTCTCCGGAAGCGACACCATAGTAAAATGGTTTTAAGTCGGAGTTTAAATAGGCGAATAATGGATCCTGCAGTTTGGCCGTGTCTGTGTTTTGAGAGCAACTGTTAAGAAGTATCAAAAGGATTGATAATAGAATAAAGCTATTTTTCATATCGAATACCAAAGTTAATGTTGTGCTGGTATGACCTGGTTAAGCAAGTATTACCAGTTTGTGTCCTTGTGTATTATAAGAATAAATCATCCATTAAATCCAATCAATAGGCTAGTAAACATTCAAAGCCTTAGCGACTTCAATTGGCCGATCTGTGGCAATTATTTTCGCACCGTTCTCTATATAGGTTTGATAAATACTATCATCTCCCTTAGCCTGGGCACTTTTATCAAGGTTTCCTAATGTTCCTAAGATAGAGATAATCCCCAGGCTTGCTAGTTTATCATAATGCTCTATTTCAGGTTCTCTGGTGCCTACAAAACCCAAAAGATTAGTCGATGGAATCCCGGAAGTCTTAATTTGTTCTAAGGCGGAATCATTTCCAGCTGATACGGAAATTAATAACTCTTGATTCTTTTCGAAAACGTATATCGCATCCTGTATTCGATAGGTAATAATGGCGGCATAAGATGATGCTTCCAGAGTCTCAATGGCACGGATAACCATCTCATATGGTACACCTCTTTTGACGTCAAGAGTGAACAACGTCTTTCCTTTTCCCCATAACAATACCTCGTGTAATGTGGGTATGGTGAAATCGGTTGTATCTCCTTGGTTATCAATAAGCTCTAACATTTTCAACTCCGCAAGAGTAAAGCCCACAACTTGACCTTCACCTGTTGTGGTCCGATCCAGCGTTTTATCATGCATGAGTATAAGAATGCTGTCCTTAGTCATTGAAACATCACATTCGATAATAGCAGGGATCTGATCAACTATGTTTTGAAAAGTCTCAATGGCATTTTCAGGATATCCAGGATAAGGGCCTCCTCTGTGCGCACTGATCAATGGTTGAGATCCATCCAACCAGTTCTTAAATGAAACGGTAGTGCTATCTGATGTGACTCGGTGGTCCTTATCCGAATGTTTTGATTCCGACTGACCTTGGGGTTGACAACTGCAAGCAAAAAGCAGGAACAGACCATATAGAAAGTGAAGGCGCTTATTAGAAATCATAATAACGAAGGGATATAGAATGGTTTAATACGCAGACAATCTGACGATTACATTTTGGTTAATTTTTCTTCAGACACATATATATCACTTATTTCCTTATCCAACATGAATTCAGTACCTTAGAATTAATCATGTTTCACACAATCTCAAACTGACCTATGCTAGTTTCAATTATCCGATCAATCTCAATCCTAGTTCTTTTTGTCGCCACAAGTGCCTTATCCCAGACGCTCTCAACAGAGCAAATGGATCAACTTGAGTTCAGGCATATTGGCCCAATTGGCAACAGAGTTATTTCCGTAGCGGGTATTCCTGATGATCCTTTAACCTATTATGTTGGAGCTGCTTCGGGTGGGATTTGGAAGTCCGTCGACGGTGGACTTCAATGGAAACCCATTTTTGACGATCAGCGTGTACACTCCATCGGAGCACTTGCATTGGCTCCAAGTGAGCCGGAGATTGTCTATGCCGGCACGGGAGAGTCTTTTATTCGATCAAATGTATCAATTGGAAATGGTGTTTATCGCTCAACAGATGGGGGTGAGAACTGGACCCATCTTGGTCTTGAAAACACTGGAAGAATTAGTCGGATAGTTGTTCATCCCACCAATCCAGATGTAGCTTATGTGGCTGCTTTAGGACATGGATATACTCCACAACAGGAAAGGGGAATATTCAAGACTACTGACGGGGGAAAAACATGGAAGCAGGTTTTGCATGTAGATAAAAACACAGGTGCTTCTGATTTGGTAATGGATCCGTTCAACCCAAGAATTCTATTCGCCGGAATGTGGTCTTTGGAAATTCGACCCTGGACCCGAACAAGTGGTGGACCTGGAGGTGGAATATATCGCTCGCTAGATGGCGGCGAAACCTGGAAGAAATTACAGGGAAATGGGCTTCCAGAGGGTGAAGTTGGGAAGATCGCTCTAGCAATGACTGCCGGCCAACAAGGAAGGCTATATGCTTTGATTGAAACTGGTGATGGCATCCCTCTTGATGGTAAACCTACTAATACTGGTGAACTATGGCGATCGGAGAACCGCGGAAATTCATTTGCTCTGGTAAATTCTGATCGTGATCTTTCCGGAAGAGGTGCCTATTATACTCGATGTACAGCATCTCCAGACAATCCAAATGAAATCTATTTCTTTTCGGCAGCCTACGCTACAAGTATAGACGGAGGCGTAACTGCAACGTTGGCAGCTCCCGGAACTGCCCCCAACTGGGACCATCACGACATGTGGGTAGATCCTACCAATGGTGACAGACAAATTGTTGTAGGAGACGGAGGGTTATCTGTCAGTCAAAATCGGGGTAAATCATGGTTGAGAATTCAAGTACCAGTTGCGCAATTGTATCATGTGACTACCGACACTGAAGTTCCTTATAATGTATTAACCAATAGACAGGATGGACCTTCGATGAAAGGTCCAAGTAGAAGTCGTATGCAGAGTTTCTTCGGGAGTTTTATTCCTACTGGCATGTGGCATGATGTAGGAGGTGGAGAAAGTGGATTTGCCACTGCTGATCCCACGGATCCGAATATCGTTTGGTCTAGCGCTTCAGGATATGGCGCCCTTGGTGGAGTTGTAGTCAGATACAACGAACAAACGGGCCAATTTAGACAGGTGGAGGTTTGGCCAGAGCTTACGGCAGGAACACCCGCTGTAGACGTAAAATATCGATTCCAATGGACATTCCCATTACTGATATCTCCTCATGATAACAATACAGTTTACGTTGCCAGCCAATACGTACACCGGACAACTAACGGAGGACAAACATGGGAAATCGTAAGTCCTGATCTTAGCCTGAATGATGCCTCAAAGCAACAATTCTCCGGAGGGCTAACAGGTGATAACATCGGAGTTGAATATGCCAATGTTGTTTATGCTTTAGATGAATCACCGATTAAGCAGGGTTTACTCTGGGCGGGTACAAACGATGGGCTGGTACATATCAGTCAGGATAACGGGGCCAACTGGACCAATCTAACCTCCAAAATTCCGGAAATGCCAACCTATGGGGCAGTCAGAAATATCGAAGCTTCGAAATATGATGAAGGAACTGCTTACCTGACAGTGGATGCCCATGAAATGGGAGATTTTAAACCATACGTGTACATGACTACCAATTATGGCAAGTCCTGGAAAAAAATTACCTCTGGCATAGAGAATAGTCCGTTAAGTTATTGCCGGATGATTAAGGAGGATCCCTTAAATCCTAATCTCTTGTATCTGGGGACAGAGAATGCATTATACTTCTCTTTGAATAAGGGCACAACCTGGCAATCCTTAATGACTAATTTGCCATCAAGTCCTATGTACTGGATGGATATCCCCGAGCACTTTAATGATCTGGTAGTTGGAACATATGGACGTGGTATTTGGATACTGGATGATTTGACACCAATTCAGCAGTTTACCAATGAGGTAGCTAACGCATCAGTACATTTATTTAATCCAAAAGATGCATATCGACTGAATCCGGTATCCATGGTCATGCAGTTCTTCAAAGAGGCTTCTTTTGGAGACGATCCTCCAGCTGGCACTTCACTGCATTACTGGCAAGCAAATGACATGGAAGACAGTGTTACACTGATAATTGCCAATGAGTCAGGGGAGGCCATAAGGACCATTAAGCATAAAGGGAAGCCTGGTATTAATCGAATCTGGTGGGATTTCAAGGAAGATCCAACGACAGAGATTGTAATGAGAACCAAGCCGCTATACGCCTCATGGTACGAACTTGATGACAATCGAACTCGTCCATCATTGGTTCCTCCATTATCATTAATGGCCACACCAGGGATATACACCGTTACCTTAAAATCAGGGGATATTGAGCAAAAGCAGAGCTTTGAATTAATCAAAGACCCAAACTCTGAGGGTACGATCGCGGATATTGACTTACAGAAAGAATTGTTGGATAAGATTCGCGTAGATTATGAAGAAATGTCACAAGTGGTTAATGAGGCCGAGAAACTCCGTAGACAACTTCGTGACATGATGCCAATGACATCCGGCGATTTAATGTCTGAAATCAAAGCTTTGGATAGTTTAATTACTCAAGTCGAGAATCGTATCATCCAGTTGAAACATACCGGTAAAGGACAAGACCCTATTCGACTTCCAGGTATGATTATGGAGAAAATGGATTACCTGGCGATGACTATAGCCATTGCTGACTTCAAACCTGCCGATCAGTATGTGGAAGTATTCGACAAACTCCATGCAGAATGGGTGGAGGTCAAAAAGAAATGGGAAGAAGTGAAAACCAAGGAGGTTGCATCACTAACCAATACGATGAAGGATAACAAAGTGGGTGGATTGATTTTTGGTCAGGATTAAGTGACGGATTAGAGGATTCAGAGTAGTTCGGTTACAGGCAGTTGTACTGTAACCGAAGTACCCTTTTTCTCTTCGGAGGAAAACTCAATATCACCTTTGTGATCCATAATTATCGAATAGCTTATTGAAAGTCCAAGACCTGTCCCTTTACCTGGATCCTTGGTCGTGAAAAACGGGTCTGTAATCTTAGAAAGATGTTCTTTTTTGATCCCATTTCCATTGTCGATTACCTCAATCATTAAATTGGAATCCACGTTTCTGGTTTCAATATTGATATCACCTCTGTCTTCAACGGCATGAATTGAATTTGTGAGTAGATTCAAAAAAACCTGATGGAGCTTACCCTGGTTGCCAAGTAAAATCGGTTGGTCGGCATTGTATTTTTTGTGGATTGTGATCCTTCCCTCATACTGTTTTTTTAGTATGAGAAGGCAATTATCAATTACCGTATGAATATCGCATTCTTCACTGCTAGTCTCGTTGCTTCTGCTAAACTGATTAAGTCCTTTTACTATATCAGCAGCTCTCTTCACTCCAATTTCCAAACCTTCCAGATAAGGCTTTGCATTTTCATTTTTCTCTTCTTCAAAGTACCTTTTTAAGGCTTCATAACTCCCTTGAATATAATTTAGAGGATTATTGATTTCATGGGCTACTCCAGCCGTAAGAATTCCGAGACTTGCCATTTTTTCGGACTGCACTAATCGAGATTGTGCTTGTTTGAGGTCTTCTGTTTTCTCATTAACCAGTTCCTCAAGATTGTTTTGATACTTCTTTATTTCGTCCTCCATTTTCCTTTGAGTGGTGACGTCATAAAAAATACCTTCAACACCAACATATTCCCGTTTTTCATTAAAGACGACAGTAGCATTGATAACAACATGTATGTTGCTAGAGTGTTTAGTAGTGAATTCCGCTTGATGTAAAGTAACCTGTCCCTTATTTTTGAGATCCCCAAAAAAGACGTCGCATAATTCCTTTTTGATAAATAGCTTATTTAGGGGACTGCCCATAAGCTCATTTTCAGAAAAACCAGTGGTTTTAATGGTCGACGGGCTTACCAGGGTAATATTGCCAAAGTCATCGGTTTTAAAAAAACCACCTACCAGGTTATCGACAATACTACGATACGTCAACTCTCTTTGTTCAATATCCTTTCGAGCGTTGATTAAAGCCTCATTCTGCTCCTCTTTAATTTTGGTGTCCTCCTGTGCAGTAATCAGAGCCTCATCGGAAAACCGCGTAACAAAGTACAGGATAAGAGAGATGTTGATCAATGTGAAACCGAAGAACACCTGGACTTCAAAAATTGAATCTGCAAATTCAGGGAAGCTTCCTTGTAAATAGTCAGATACCCTGAGAGAGCTGATAAAGAACACGATAGCTGCGAGAATTAAGAAGATCCTTGAAGCGAAGAAGGAAATAAAAACAAGTACAAAAATGGCAACGTAAAATTCCTCACCATACTTAGTGAAAAAGGTGTCGTCGTCAAAAATATTGAGTACAGTTGCGACAATCAGAATTGCACCAATTGAAAAAATATTACTTGCTAGTTTGACTCCGTATTTCCTTAGGACAAAAAGAATACTCAGAACAAATAGTTGACCGATTGGTAAAAAGTAATCTGATGTAGTAATCCTGTCTTGGGTGATGAACGATTGGATTATCAGGATGACCATCAACAGAAATACCGTAATCATACTCCACTTTAGAGCCTTTGATTTCTGCTTTTCGTGTAATGATTGCTCGATTATGGGATCAAAATAATTAAGCATGTGGTGACACTAAAAGGGATTTATTCGATATGACATCCTTTTGACGCAACTAATATACAGCCAGATTAGTATTTTTAGTCCTACTTGTTGAAGGCAGGTGACCATACCGTACTGATTTCTGGGCATTACCCGTTTATCAAATTTTTTCATTGCAGTGATTACGTTTGTATATACTGTTCTAAATTTCCTCTGAAATTAATGTCCGTATTCGGTGGATACTTTAAAAGACTCTGAAGAATCTAAATGCCTCAACCTATGACTTACAAAGCCCAATCGATAATTACGTTGCTGATTCTATTCTTGTACCTGGGGAGTTGTACTTCCCAAAACTCAACAAGTGAACCAATGCAGGAAAGTGAAGAACAGCTAATAAGCAGAGCTCTTGAAATTCATGATCGGGTGTTAACGGTAGATACACATGCTGATACACCTCTCAGAATGATCGAGCCAGGGTTTGATATGGCGGAAAGACATGACCCCAATGAAACCGGATCAAAAGTGGATTATCCAAGAATGAAGGAGGGTGGATTAGATGCCATTTTCTTTGCTGCTTTCGTTGCCCAGGATATCCGAGACGATGACGGTAACACCAGGGCAAAAGCATTATGCCTACAGATGATTGACTCAGTAATTACTTCTACCGGCAGAAACTCAGATATGGTTGGACTGGCGTTAGACCCTGATGATGCCTATGAGTTGGAAAAAGAAGGCAAACGTGCCATCTACATTGGTATTGAAAACGGATATCCTATTGGAAGTGATGTCTCCAATGTCGAACTATATTACAATAAGGGTATACGTTACATCACTCTTGTTCATTCGGCAAATAACGATTTAGCGGATTCGGCAACAGATCCTGATGGTGGAGAGCATGGAGGGATTAGTACATTAGGTGCGGAAGTTGTGAAGGAAATGAATCGTCTTGGAATTATGGTGGATGTGTCCCATGGTAATGACAGTGTGTTTTATGATGCGATTGCTCTTTCTCAAGCTCCAATAATTGCTAGCCATTCAAATGCAAGATCCGTGACTGATCACCAAAGAAATATGACTGATGAAATGCTTAAACTAATGGCGGAAAATGGTGGTGTTGTACAACTAACCATGTTATCGACCTACTTACGCGATGCTCCAGAGAATCCAAAACGTGATTCTGCCATGGCCGTACTTCGGTCAATGAGGAAACCTGCAGGTGAAATGACACAAGAGGACAGAACAAAATTAAGGGACATTTACTATGAGATAGAGGAGAAATATCCGGATCCACTAGCCACAGTAAAGCATGTTGGAGACCACATTGACCATATTGTCAAGGTGGCAGGGATAGATCATGTTGGAATAGGTTGTGATTTTGATGGCGGTGGTGGAATTGAAGGTGTTTTCGATGCGAGTGAGGTAATGAATATTACGATAGAACTTGTAAGACGCGGATATTCTGAAGAGGAGATCGAGAAGATTTGGGGAGGTAATCTGATTAGGGTATTTAGAGAGGTTCAAGCGGTCGCAAAAGAAATACAGGCAAACGCTTCAACTTAAGAAGTAGGCCAAAGCGTATGTACAAACTGCTGTTTGTATTAGTCTTTTGTGTAGGATTTTTTTCATCCTGGTCACATCCATTACGATTATCATTATGTGAAATTGAGTATTCCGAAGAGAACCAGCTTTTAACGATCAATCTGAAGCTGTTTCTGATGGATGTAAATGAGGCCTTGGTGTTTGATCCTAATAGCACTGAATTGGCGTTTTGTCAACCAAACGAGTCACCAAATGCTGATCAGCTTCTACTTGACTACTTGAATCAATTTTTCTATGTCAAAGCGAATTCAGCAAGAGCGGATCTCAAGATAAAGGGTAAGAGACTGAGTGGGGAAGGGGATAATGTCGCCTTAGGCGTTCTTTTTGAGATTAAGCAGGTGGATCCTATTGAATCGCTTGAAGTAAAAAATGCCGTTTTCACTGATCTATTCTTTGATCAAAACAATATCGTCTATGTCCATATTGGCGGAGAATCAAAAAGCTTAATGCTGAATAAGAAAACATCTACTCACAAGTTAACTTTCTAGTATGGACCTGTTTCCTTTTTATTTGAGGCTTGGTTTCGATCATATTTCTAATCTTGCTGGCTATGACCACATTCTATTTCTCATAGCTCTCTGTGCAGTGTATAGGATAGAGCAATGGAGGAATATTCTTGTTCTGGTTACGGCTTTCACCATTGGTCACAGTGTAACCTTGGTCCTAGCATCGTTTGGGACAATCACAATTTCATCCAGTTTGATCAAATTCCTGATTCCTACGACCATATTACTGACCGCTTTATACAATGTGATGACTAACCAGTCTAAAGAAAAGCCATTTAAAATGAACAGGCATTATGCAATGGCCCTTTTCTTTGGATTTATCCATGGGATGGATTTCTCAAACTACTTTCGAGCATTACTGATGGGAGATTCCTCAATCGTAGTGCCATTGTTCGGTTTTAATGTCGGCATAGAATTGGGCCAACTACTTGTTGTACTCGTCATCGTGGGGATAGCGTTTCTATTTCTCAATATTTTTGGTGCGAGACACCGGGATTGGAATGTTTTCGTTTCCGGAGCAGCTGCAGGAATGTCAATTGTTTCAATGATTGAAAATAAGTTTTGGTAGTATTAAAAACCCCCAGAAATCTTTTTCTCATTGCTGTCCCGCTTCCGTCTAATAGGAGCTTGTTTTCTTCCTCTACCAAAGCTGTGAGTATATCCAATAAAAATGGATTGACTATCCCATTGATAGTTACCCAATTGAACTACTGGACGCTCTCCCTCAAACGCAAATCGTTGAGTATGAAAAATGTCATTAATATTAATGCTCACTGTGCCTTTGCCTTCAAATAGTTGATACCTCGCACCGGCATTTAGAAAATAATAGGATAGTGTTCGATACTGCAGATTTGTATTTGCGCCCCGATAAAGACCTATCAATTGAATCGTTAAATTCTTATGAATCTTGTAACTATGGTTCATACGCAAATTGTATAGTACATTCCGTACTTCGCGATACAAATCTTCTACAACACCTTTTTGAATTTGCGAGTACAGATCAAAACTGGCATTTACTCCCCATTTTTCGGTCAATTGTATATTACCAGAAAACTCCACTCCAAACGCTTCATTATTTTGGTAGTTGTCGTAAGAGAAAAGAATGTTTCCTGGGTTTTCCTCATCGTTGAATCCAAAGCGAGTAATTTCATCGTATATTCTCCTATAGAAAACTCCTGTTGTCACACTTCCGGTTTTTAGTTGGCGAGTGTAGTTGAATTCCACTGAATTTGTGAACTGAGGAACTAAAGAAGGATTTCCCACATTCGTAATCCGAGCTGAACTCCATGCTCTCATTGGGTTGAGTTGATTGAGCCCCGGCCGATCTACTCGCCTGCTTAAGCTGAGGTTAAAAGCATCTCTTTGTGATTCCGGATCAGGAAGGTAAGTCAGGAATCCTGTTGGATAAACAGTCCTTATTAAATCATTGAATTGCCTTGAAACTCTTTCATTTTCATCAAACAGACTTTTTTGCTTAAACTCTTCCATCCTGGCGCCCAATTGATAAGACCATCTTCCTAATTGTTGAGAAAAATTAAGATAGAGGGCATAGATGTTTCGATCTAAATCATATTTTCCACCATTGAAATTGGGGTTGGTGGTCAAGTAAGAGTTATCCGTTCGTTGGACACGGGCTTCAAAACCAAGTTCTAATCTTTGGTTTTCGGTAATATTACCCTCATAATCTAGATTAACTGTCGTATTCGCCCGGTTAGATCCGATTTCTTCCACTGCTGTCGCCACACCAAAAGCGCTCCCATAGAAATCAAAGTCTGCATCTTCCTCACCACTAAATATGCTATGGTCGACCTCAAACTCAAGTTTATGTTTATCAGAGAATTGATGTTTAATATCAAAATTGAAAGTTGAGGTTGTATTAAAAATGGAAGAACTATATTCCTGTCCAAAATTTGATGATTCCACTTCTTCGAAAAGGATATCCGTAGATCGGAAAGATTGATTTCTGAAACTATTGAGTATAGAATAGAAAGAGACAATCGTTTTCTCTCCCGCATAATAATCAAGTCCGGTTTTGATCATTTGGGAGGTTCTATCATTTAATGAGAACCAAATTTCATCAGACCCTTCATCGGTTCTATTTATAATTCCTTCAAACGGCATCGGTCCGTCAGTAAGAGCGTAGTTTGCAAAGAAGTTTACCTTTCTCGCTCGATAATTAAGATCGGAAGAAACGTTTGGTCGTCTTTCGTTTCCCATCGTTAATCCCGCGGTAACCGTTCCATTAAAACCCAAATTGGAGTTCTTACGCAAGATGATATTAATGATACCACTCATTCCCTCAGGTACGTATTTAGCTGATGGATTTGTGATAAGTTCAATGGATTGAATGGAACCTGATGGAATTTGCTGTAGTATCTGTGAAGCTCGCTGGTTTGTAGGTTTTCCATCTACTAAAATGATGACATTGTCATTCCCCCTCATTGAAATATCTCCATTTTGATCAACATCTACTGAAGGTATATTCACCATTAAGTCCGCAGGAGTTGGTCCTACAGTTGCCAAATCTTTTCCAATGTTGATCACCTTTCTATCTACTTTTTGTTCAATGGTAGAACGTTCGGCTGTCACCTCTACTTCATTGAGAACCTCTACATCTTCGAATATTTTGATCACACCCAAATCAACGGAAACAGTTTCAGGACCAACTACGATGTCCAGGTTCTCTTTTTCAAATCCGATAAACTGAACTTCCATCCTATAAGATCCAAATGGAATTTGATCTATTCGGAAGATGCCTTGCTCATCTGATATGCCACCTTTGACCAGGGATAATGAATCCATAGTTAACAAGGAAACAGTGACAAATGGAAGGGATTCTCCGGATTGACCATCGACAATTCTCCCGATGATCTGACCATTTTGGTCACGTTGAGCAAAGAGATTGAATGCTAAAAAAATGAAATAAATAAGGAAAGATATTTTTTTATTGTACATAATGGTATTAACTAAGAGGTATAACTCTAGTTTGTTGAGTGAAATGAGAACTGTTGTAAGATTTAAGCTATTTCCTTAGAGAAGTAATCACTCGGGGAGGTTCCCATGATCTTTTTGAAAGACTTATTAAAAGTCGTTTTCGAGTTAAAACCTGCTTCTTGTGCTAAACCGAAGAATGTTAAGTTTTTTGCTCGGTCAGATTTCGCCAGTTCAATGAATTCCTTGATTCTGAAATAGTTGACATACTCAAAGAAATTCATCCCAATCTTTTCATTCAATAGTCGGGCAACATCCGGATTATTGACTCCAAGCATTCTAGCTAAATCAGCTTTCATCAGACTTCGATTCAAATAAGGTTTTTCCTTTAACATCAAGTGTTCCAGCTGTTTTTGCAACAGAGCTAGCTCTTCATCGGTGAGCTTGGATTGCACATATTTTGTAGCGTTTAACTGCCTGGCTGCTTTAAATAGTGTGGGCTCTTTGATTGTGTAAAAGGTGATGAAGAGCATCAGAAATGCAATTGCAACCCATATGAAGGGTCTAATCTCACGTTCCAGCCAACTATTACCAACGATACCAACGATATAAACTGTTAACCAGATTAATAAGCAACACCCGATGGCTATCAAGAAGCTTTGGAAAAATGTAGTTTGAATTGAAAAACTGGTTTCTTCAGAAATCTTCCTCTTAAACGACCTGAAAATTCTGAAGGAAGCCCACCAGTAAATTCCATTTACCAGAAGCCCGGCTCCCATGAAGATGGCAACCATCCAAAAAAGCTCACCACTTTTAAATCTTTGTACAATGACTTCCTGAGGTGCGAAAACATAGTAAATCGATAAGGTGATAATATAACAGATACCGGGAATATAGTGTATCAAATCTTCCCTTTTAAATCCGTTTGTTCCTTTTAAAGAGCTCTTCGTAAAGAGGTAGACAGTTGCTCCGAATAGATAAACAGCATATTCTGAAAGACTATACAGTCTTTGTACGCCATCAAAATCAATAATCCAGATTTTTCCCAAAAGTCCAATCATCATTACTATAATCAAAACGATTAGATAAGGATTGAGCGCTGATCGAATCTTCCCCGAGAAAGCATATATAAAGAGCAGGAATACGCTTTGTAGGAATGCGAAGTAAATCAACTGATTGAGAACCGTTTGCATTATCAGAGAGTGTCTTACCTATTTAAGTATGAACTGGTTTACATGCTTAACCCCGGAATGATCCATGGAAGCATTTGCGTCATTAAAGCTCTGGAAATCTTCCATACTCTTCCATTCAGTAATTGTAAAATACTCCGGGTTGTAATGATAGCCGAAAGGAGAGGTTCCATTCGTTAATTCAAGAACAATCTGTCCACCTTGTTTCGTTATTTCCTCTTCCCAGTCTTCTTGAAACGAAACGAATTCCTGTTCCGAAGAGCTCCAATAAGCTGTCGCTACGTAAGTTCTCTCTCCGTTTAGAACTAACTCTTGATTTTCTTCTGCTTTCCAGTAAGTAAGGAAGAAAGTTGGCCAAATGGTTCGTCGGTATTCATGGAATTTCGGATATTCTTCTACAATTGCCTCTGTGAATGATATTCGTTTATCGTAGTCTTTCCAGGTGGCCATGATAAAGATTGTAGGCCAATAGTTTCCCTGAGTAGGGGGATTAGCAATGCGATAAGAGAACTGCGGTTTGTAGCCCCATTCTTGTGCTATTGGCACGGCTACGTTAAAATAATCTTCACGCTCACTGGAAGCATCCGGGTTTGTTGTGAGTAGCAAAAGATCAATGGCCTCGCCCTTTTTCACTGTGAAGGTTTTTTCTTGACTCTTTCCAGGTAAAGCCAGAACAATTAGAGTTGTTAGTAAGAGTAATTGACGCATAGTATGTTTAAAATTTTTGTTTGCCAATGTTACGCGTCAATCATAAGGATGTTTGGAAAAATGCCACTGAACGCGTTCGTAAACCGTATGCATACCTCTTTTGGGGATAAATGAAGAAAAGTAGAGTGAAATAGAATTCAGTTATACAAGGTGCAAGCGTCTACTTGCTAAGTGGTATATTAGTTATTCAATTCCACTAACCAATCACTAATGTTCACAACTGAATTTGTGCACCAGGTGCAACAACTCTTCGGTGAAGGATGGTATTCTTTTTTTGAGGGTATTTCAATCTTCGGAAACCTTCTGATCACAACGATTTTAATCTATGTAATTATTGAAGCCGTGGATTTCAAGAAAGGGGTTTTGATTGCCAACCTTTTTCTGTTTACTACAGTCGTCACCTTTTTTCTTAAAGAGGTCATAGACTATCCCAGGCCACTTAACGTGGATCCATCACTAAATAGTTTTGATTTTGAAGTCGGAAACGATTTGACGGAAATTCAACCAACCGGATTCTTTCAATTATTCTATTCTGAACTGCTTGATGAGGTACGTAAAACAGAGGTTCCAAGACAGGGATTACCCTCAGGGCATACTTCAATGATTGTAGCACTTCTTTTTGGTTCCTACCTGGTGTTCAGAAAACGGTGGATAGCCGCTCTCTTTCCTGTAATCATTTTTCTTATGATGTTGTCCCGAGTATACCTGGCCAGGCATTATCTTGGCGATGTTATTGGAGGCCTTATTGTTGGAATTGTGGTTGTCATCGTCACATATTCACTCTATAGTCAACTAAGTTCTCGACGACCCGTCATTTTCTATTTGTTTCCACTCATTTTGCTTTTACCCATCGACTACATATCTAAGCTCCATGCAGGCATGTTGATTGGAATCAATCTCTCTTACCTGTTAATTGACAGGAAATTGGGTATGCTTCATTATTTCACAGTTGGCAGAAGAGCACTGAGTGTATTTATCATCATCGTACTCGCATTTATTGGAATTTTTCTCGAAACCCGTTTTCTATCAGATTTCGCAGGCCCTATTCCAATTATTCTTTTTTCGGCCGTTACCTTCTTAACACTGTTCGCTGGCATTTATCTTGCCTTAAAACTGAATTTGATAGGGGTAAAAGCCACCAAATAGTTCTTGGCTAAGCTTCGATCAACTGCATTAATTGACAGGAAGATTTGTCTTAAAGTAATTGTAGATCATAGTATAAAGATGCCTACGGGTATTTTTTCCCTCATAAATACCATGAGATCGATTGGGATATGCCATCATTTGGAACTGTTTATTATGTAGAATCAGCTCATTAATAAGCATCTCGGCATTCTGATAGTGCACATTATCATCCGCTGTTCCATGAACCAACAATAGTTTCCCTTCAAGATTTTTTGCATGAGTTACGGGAGATCCAGCAACAAAATCTTCTTTGTTTTCCTGTGGAAGGCCCATATACCGTTCCTGGTAAATGTTGTCGTAGGTCAGCTGGTTAGCCACCGGGGCTACCGATACACCTACATGAAACACTTCGGGGTATTGAAACAGGAGATTTAATGTAGAAGATCCTCCGCCACTCCAGCCCCAAACTCCTACTCGGTTTTCATCGATGTATGGGAATTTTGTGATTTCCTTAGCCGCTAAACCAAGGTCAGCAATATTTATCCTTCCAATCTGTCGATAAATGGATTTTCTCCATTCTGATCCTTTCAAGTGGGGCGTGCCTCGCGGATCTATAGCTATGACCACGTAGCCTTGTTGAGCCAGCATAATATTCCAGAGTCCTACATATGAATCCGCAGTCTGTTGTCCCCATGGCTCTCCGTAGACGTGAAAGATCACCGGATACTTTGTATTTTCATCGAAATCTAAAGGTTTAATCACACGGCCATCTACCAAAGTACCTTGTTCTGTTTCCACCTGAAAAAATTCTATTTTCGGAAGATCCAGGTCCTTCAATTGATTGTGGTAGGTGTTATTGTCGACAATACTTCGTATGGTTTTATGATCCGGAAGAGAGATCAATCTCACACTGGTAGGTTTCAGAGTGCTTGAATGATAATGGAAGGCGTATTTTCCATTTGGTGCTGCGTAGTACGTGTTAATTCCATTGAAATTGGTGGGTGTGAGTCGCTTGTCTTTTTTCTTCCCAGCTAAGTCGACAGCATAGAGATAACGTTGGGTAGTGTTCTCAGGAGAAGCCTGGTAGTATAGTTGTTTACCTGTATTGCCAGAAATTGAAGCAACATCATACGTGCCGGGAGTGATTAATGTGGTTTCACCATCAATCAGACTGATCTTATAAACGTTTCGCCAATCATCTTCAGTCATTCTCACTACAGATCGCCCATTATCCACTACCTTCAGATCGTTGTCACCCCATTGTGACCTGGACTTATCTGGGTATTGAATATCAACCCAGCTATCTTCTTTTTCCTCATATAGTAGCTTAGTGGATTTAGTGGAAGGTTGATACAGCCAAACCTTCAAATGGTTTTGCTTGCGATTGATCTGCTGTATAAGCAATTGATCATCGCTTATCCATTGAATTGCTGGGAGGTAATTCTGAACAGTACTACCTTCCAGTTCAACCCATTCTGTATTACCGTCATTGATATTAACTATTCCAATTCGAGCTGAAGAGGGATCCTGACCCACTTTTGGGTATTGTACCGGGACAATTTGGGAATACACTGAATCCGTATTATTGATCATGTTAAAAACACCAATTTCTGATGCGTCTAACTGCCAGTAAGCTATTTTGGTAGCATCCGGGCTCCACCGGAAACCATCTCGACAACCAAATTCTTCTTCGTATACCCAATCGAACGTTCCATTAATTATTTCTAATGTTCCGTCTTCTGTAAGTGTTGTTACATCACCGGAAGTGAAGTCTTCCATATAAATATTGAAATTCATTACGTAGGCGACAAACCGATTATCATCGGAGAATTTGGCAAACATTAATGAGGAAGGTGAGAAGTCCTCACCAATTTGTGAAAGCTTATTGGTAGTAAAATCAAACACCCAGTAGTCGCCTTTCGTGTTTGATCTCCAGACTCTTTTTGAATTGGTGAAAATCAATACTTTACTTTCGTCATTAGAAAGGGAGAATTCTTCAATCAGAAGTGGTTTGGTCTCATTTTGAGGTGTTAGTTGCTCAGCTGTCAAGAAAGTTGACCGATCATCACTTGATGAGCTATATCGAATCATTTCATTTTCTCCAGCATCATTTCGCTCGACAATGATGTAAGACTCTCCATCTTCAATCCATTTCGCAGGAGCAGCATATTCCTCTTGAAATTCACCTGAATAAATTCGATCAAGCGAGAGGAGTGAAGGATTCTGGATCTCCTGACCCATTACGATCAGAGTTGAGGTAAACAAGAAAAGAATGGGAAGACAATACTTCATGGGTTTCTAAATTTTCCAGTGGGTGCTACAAAGTTGCTAAACTAAGAAAAGAGTAGGAGGAATGCATTTGCCGCGCATGGCGAGTGGTGTAATAATCATTTCACCAACTAAAACTACAGCTTGGATTGGATGCAGTCAGCTTAAAAAATCGGGTTTTCTCACCAAGTATCTTCACGATGTTTGTTTGATCCGTAAACAACTCCATCAGGTAATCTGCTCGCATATAAAACGAATTCCATTTTGAAGATTGGCTTAATTGAAAAGTTATCCAATAACTATCCTCTTCTTCTCTAATATCTAATAACTTAAAATCTAAATATTCGTCATTTACTTTAATTTCAACTTTCTCCTTAAAGTATCCCTCGACCGAATGGTAGCTATCAGTTACCGCTTGATCAAGATCATCCATGAAGACCTTAATTCGCATCTGCTCTTGGTCAATTTCGAGGACCGAAATGTAGATAGCATGGTCTGCTTTAACTTCTGTTGATAGAAGAATAGATAGAATAGAAATTAAAAGCATTTTGTCTCAATGAGATAACTTTTTATACCATTTCACTGACAAGTCAGAACACGGATGTTTTATACCATTAAGGAATATTGAGCTCAGGTAATAGTCTTTCAGCCTCGTAAATGTATTTCAAAGCAGCTGCTATTCCACCGGAATGAACGGATACGGTTCTATTGTACTCATCATCGAAGATAAAGTAGCCTGGAAGGCTTTCCATGTTACCATCAAAAGCCAAACCGATAACCTGAGCGTTCTGATTTATAACTGCGCTTCCTGAATTACCTCCAATTATATCTGCAGTACTCACAAAGTTTAACGGGGATTTTAGCAATTCAAGGGATGGGTTTTTCCATCTATCCGGAAGATTCCATGGCTTCACCTGATCGTTGCTGTAATGTCGATCGTAAAGCCCAAAGTAAGTAGTCTTATAAGGTGCAGTGGTTCCGTTATACTCGTATCCTTTAACAACGCCATCAGCCATTCTTAATGAAAATGTAGCATCTGGGGGACTACTCAGTCCAGATACCTGGAAGGATATATTCATTATCTGGCTTTGCAATTGTTTGTTGTCAACATTAATCGCTCCCAAAACACCGGCCGCTTCTTGAAGTTTTCCAGGTAAAACCTGGGCAAAAGAGGTAAGTGGTTCCTTATCCAACTTGTTATTCTTAAGCTTAAAGAACTTTTCCGGGTCGTTAAGCAGAATACTCTCTTGCATAACCGCTTCGGCTTTAGATACGGCGCTTAGGTCTCCCATAAGCTCATTTATGTAGCCTTGCCTTGAGTGCGTTTCTAATTCAATCAATAATGAACTGAAAAGCGCTTTCTCAAGATTCATATCTATTCCCTTAATGAGTTGAGATAGGGATGATTTACTTGCGTCAACTGCTTCTTCATTCTCGCTCTCCATTGCACGCTGATAATTGGCGAGTTCATGGATGATTTGATTGACCTTGCCTCTGGTCCCGACAGGGTTCAGAAATAACGTCTCAGCATAGTATTTCGAGGCCGATTTGGCATTCTCTTCAATCTGGACCCATGGATCATTTTCTGAAGTTGAATTATTTCGAAGAGCTTCTTCTTTCTTCTGTTTCTTGGTCATTAAGTATGGATCCTTCATGCCTTCCAGCCTGCCTTTATACGCTTTTTCAGCGTTACTATAATTAAGTGCGAGGTTCATTATCGAATCCTTCTTGTAGACGTCTTTTTCTCCCTCTGCGGCAATTAGGAGGATTTCCTTCCTTTTGGTAAAAAAAGCCACTACAGCGGGAAGAGAAACATCACGCTGGTAATAGAGCTGTGCCATAGTCAGGTATCGACCGGTACTTCCGGGGTTTCCAACCACAAACACGGGATCTCCTTCACCCGCACCCTCAGAATTAAACTCAAAGAAGTTAGAAGGTTGTAAGGGACTTCCATTTTCATCGTATGCACGGAAGAAAGTGAAATCCAGGTTATAACGCGGATAGGTAAAGTTATCAGGGTCACCACCGTAATAGCCCAATGCCAATTCTGGATACAGCACCAAACGAATGTCGTTGTAGCGTTTGAATCCATATATCGAATATTTACCTCCGCTGTAAAATGTTTTTGTCTCCAGAATAAGTCCTTCCCATCCCTCTTTCTGGCTGTATTGGTCAGTGATCACATTCAAAGCTGCGTCAGGTTCCAAATCGCTGTTTGCTACTTCTTCCGTAATATCAGCCACCATAACCATTTGGTCAACATAAAGGTTAGGGATCCTTCGCTCATCCTCTTGAGTTTCCGCATAAAACCCATTTTCATCAAAGTTCTCATCTTCTTTCATTACAGACGCTACGACACTTCTTGAACAGTGGTGATTAGTCATTATCAATCCATTGGAAGAAATGAATGAAGCGGAACACCAGGAAGCGAAACGAAGAGCTGATTTCCTGATGTCGTCCATCCATTCTTGAGTAGGGGTGAAGCCGTAAGCCTCTTGAAAGTATTCTGCCGGAGGGTTTTCAAATGTCCACATTTTCCCCTGGTCAAAACGACCAGGTTCAACATTTTCAAGTGGAATTGCTTGCTGAGCAAAGAGGGCAAAAGGAAAAGTTAGAGCAAGGGCTAAAATGTTTCTCATTTAATCAGTTTTTGGAGCGTTTCGAATAGAGTTGCAAATGTGTTGCATTTCCATCAATCCCAAAAACCGATCATCAAAAATGAGATTATATATACTTGAACTATTTGACCATGTACAACTTAATAAACCGGTACAGGCTCGCGCTCACTCATACCTCAAAGCCCGTATTGGATTGGTTTTCACCGTACTCATGATCTTAAACATCACACTAAGTAGTGCCATACCGATAACGAATATCACAGGAATCAGGTAGAACCACCATCCAAGCGTAATTCTAAAGCTGTAGTCATCTAACCATTGGCTCATTACCCACCAGGCAATCGGAATACTGATCAGGCAAGCGATACTTACAAGCAGGATATATTCTCTTGATAGTAAGAGCACAAGGTTCTTCGCGTTGGCACCAAGGACTTTTCTTATACCAATTTCCTTTGTTCGCTGTTGGATGGTAAACGATGTCAGACCAAACAGTCCAAGACAGGCAATCAGTATTGCCAATGTAGAGAACCCGGAAAAGATCTTACCAAATCGAACATCTTCTTTATACTGTTCATCAAATGCTTTGTCCAAAAAGAAATAGTCCATCTGGAAGTTTACAAATATGTTGTTCCATTCCGATTCAACAACATCCAAGGCAGTAGCCAGTTGTTTTCTTGGTGGAATACTACTTGAAGGATCAGTTTTTAGTTTTACAAAATAGAACTCTGTCCATGAACTTAATATATACGCATATGACTGATAGTCATCGTGTAAGGAGGTATGATGATGATTTTCGAGAACCCCTCTAACCACTAATGGGACTGGTCCATAAAAACCTTCCAATTGAGCTCCAATTGCTTCTTCCGGTGTGCTGAATCCAAGCTCAAGAGCTAACTTCTCATTGATTAAACAATCACCCTTTCCCCATGGACTATCCCCTCTGCGAAGTTCTCGTCCGGCTAAAAGATCAATATCAAAAAATGCAGGAAAATCCAGATCCATAGAGATCAAACCAGTCCTGATGGAGCTCTCTTTGTCCGAGTTTTTCAGATATAGATTCGCTCCCCAGCTAACCTCTTGTCCGGGAATTTCACCTGCATTGGAGATTTCTGAAATGGAGGTCTGCTTTAATAATTCGGTTTTTAATGTACTAAACCTTGAAACATCCTCGCGCTTCTCTGATGATACATCTCCCGGAGGAGATTTGATGACCAAGACATTTTCAATATCTATACCCAGGTCAGCTTCTCGCATGTAATTCACCTGGTTATATACCGTTAGTGTTCCGGCTATCAGGATGAAAGTAATAACGAACTGGGCAAATACCAGGCTTTTTCGTAAGGATGACCCACCAAGTCTGCCTTTCTTACCTATTAGAATGTTTACCATATTAAGGGTCTTTAGAAGACCGTATGGGAAAAACCCTATTAGTAGTGTACCAGCAACAATTAAAGCACTAAGAAGCAGAATAACTGATGAATCCAACAATGCGGACACTGGAAGGTTTGTGATGGAAATAAGATAGGTCTCAGAGAACTGCGTTAACAATATTGCAACCGAAAACGCTATAAGGTTCATAACAAGAGCCTCCATGACGAACAGAAGGGTAATTTGCTTCATGGATGAGCCCATACATTTTCGAATACCGATCTCTTTCAGTCGATCGACTGTCCGTATCATTGACAAATTGATGTAATTGATCCATGCAATAACTAAAATGACAATCGCAATTAGTGCCATTATATATATCATCTGCCTGTCTATCCCGGGTTTAAAGGACCATGCATTTTTTGAATTCAAATGGATTCCTTCAAGTGGTTTGATGGTGTAGTCAACTGTATATCCGCTTTGAGCAAATAGTTCTTTGCTATTTTCATCGTATAGTTTCTTAATCTGATCGACTACCTGGGATTCAGTTTCAGGGTTGTCCAGAAGGAGGTAGGTATTTACTGAATTACTTCCCCAGTTGTTCCTGCTTTCGGTATAAAGATCAAGCGAGGGATAAGAAAGCAACAACTCAAAATCCAGGTGTGAGTTTTCAGGAAGGTCTTCCAGAATTCCCACCAATTCATATTCATGTGATCCCGTATTTCCACTTAAGGTAAAAGAACTGCCAATAGCTTTTTGCGGATCATCAAAGTACTTTTTCGAAGCACCTAATGTGAGTATGGCTTTTTGAGGCTCTTCAAATTTGGAGGCATTCCCGGCTCTGAAATCCAAGTCGAAAATATTGAATAAACCACTTTCCGTTACATAGACCTTTCCTTGATCGAAATTGACCTGGTTACCCGATTCTTGGTTGTAAATGATGGTGTTGTTTGCATAGTTATAGTCAAAGAATCGGGCCACTTCATTGACTATTGGTGACCCGGACTTCAGAGTACTGCCAAGAGGAGAGGGTGCATTGATGGTATTACCCAATTCATTTCCATTTTTGGTAGTGCTCCCTTCAACTCGGAAGATTCTATCGGCGTTGGTGTGGAATTTATCGAAGGAAGTGTGAAAATTGACATACTGAGAAATAACAAGACAAGCCATCATACCCAGTGACAATCCCAGGATGTTGATGAAAGAGAATACTTTGTTTTTATTTATCTGACGAAATATCGTCACCAGGTAGTTCTTAATCACGGTCTCTTCGTTTTGGTCTAGCCAATAAGAATAAGAAACGTGCCACAATTTATAAGCAGCTATATATCAAATAGTTATATGACCGGTTGAATAGCAACAATTGTCCAGATACGAACGAAATAGTGTGCGGTTCATTTATCAGATAGTAAAATATAGTTGAAGGTCGGCGGGTAGCAATAGTTACCCACGACAGAAACCTTGTCCACGATTTATACAAGGGATCAAGGTATGTGTCCTTAATCTAGAAATTACTTATTTAACCGTTTCGTCCAACCACTTGTAGAATTCTTTTTGCCAAATGACTCCATTCTGAGCACTTAGAATCCAATGGTTTTCTTCAGGGAAATACAAGAGTTTACTTTTGATTCCCAATAATTGAGCTGCTTGAAATGCCTCCAAACCCTGACCAATAGGTACACGATAATCCTTGCCTCCCTGGATGATCAAAATCGGAGTGTCCCAATTTTTTACCTTGTTAATTGGATTGAATTGCTCATATGATTTAGAAGCTTTATCCTCCCAATAAGCACCGCCAAAATCTTTGTTAACGAAAAAAAGCTCCTCGGTTGTCCCATACATGCTTCGCAGATTGAAAACACCGTCATGGGCAATGAAGGATTTAAATCTTCCCTCGTGGATACCAGCGAGGTAGAAAGCGGAATAGCCTCCATAACTGGCTCCAACACAGCCTAATCTATCGTTGTCTACATACTCTTCTTCAGCGACATCATCAATTGCCGCCAGGTAATCCTGCATATTCTGGCCACCCCAATCACCGCTAATCTGCTCGTTCCATTCTACGCCGTAACCCGGCATTCCTCTACGATTAGGAGCAACAACAATATATCCCTGGGCAGCCATTAACTGAAAATTCCATCTAAAGGAGTAAAACTGTGACAAGGCACCTTGTGGTCCTCCCTGGCAGTAGAGCAGTGTTGGGTATTTCTTAGATGGATCAAAATCCGGAGGGTAGATCACCCAGGTGACCATTTCTTTACCATCAGTAGTGGCAACCATTCTCTTTTCGACTCTGCTTAAGCCAATGCCGTCATACACTTCGTTGTTTTCCTTGGTAAGCTGGCTCATCTCACCATTCTTAAGGTTTACCGAATAGATTTCAGAGGCATGGTTCATATCTGTTCGGGTAACGACTAATGAGTTGCCAGAAAGACCCACCAACCCGTTTACGTCAAATTGGCCATCCGTAATTTGTGTGATTTCGGCATTCCCTTTTTTGGGAATGGGTAATTCAAAGAGTTGTCTTGTACCTCCGACGGGAGCAGTAAAAAATATTGTCTTTCCATCCTCTGAAAAAATGAATGAAAAAACAGTTCCATCCCAATGTGCTGTTAAATTAACAGGTTCACCCTCTTTTAGAATGATGATGTCGTTTTTGTCCGATTCATAACCAGGCTCATCCATCTGCAGCCAGCCAAGTAGACCGTCATCAGATACAACCGGATTTGTATCGTACCCTTTATTGTATTCGGTCAGATTTGTAGTCTGCTTCGATTCCAAATCATACTGATAAATATCTGTGTTGGTGCTCTGTGCATAAGAAGTGCCATATTCCTTCTTACAAACGTAGTAGACCTTTGTCCCGTCTTCATTCCATGTGAAGTCCTCTGATCCACCAAATGGTTGCTGCGGTACATCGAATGATTCACCTTCATTCAAATCAATTTCAGAGCCGCTTTCAAGGTTTTTAATAAAAAGATGGCCATAGTATCCATCTTCCCATTTATCCCAATGACGATAGTTTAAATTGTCGTAGATGTACACATCTGATTTATCCATTTCCGGATAGTATTCCTTGCTTGAAATGGGTTGGGTTTTTACCTCTCTTGTGACTAATTCATTACGACCGTCAGGGGAAATTGCCGGATTCGTGTAGATATCCTCGTAACCACTGATTTCTACAGGATCTCCCCCTGATACTGGTATTTTATATGTATCTGAAGACCTCGAATTGGTTTCAATATCGTATTGACTGACGTTATAAATCACTGACTGTGCATCATCAGATAGACCAATAGGTGAAACTCTTTTCAATTGCCAAAGCAACTCCGGGGTCATAACCTGGGATTGTACAGTGATTGAAAATAGTATTGAAAGAATCAGGGTAAGAATAGATTTCATATCGGTTCAGATTTGGGACTTGAATCTAATGAATTCTGTGAAATTTCGGTATGACAGAATACAAGTAAGGGCACCTAAATTGTGCCCCTTGGATTAATCTTTCAAATAAACAAAACGCTCCAGTCGAGCTAATTCTTTGTTGTCCACATATTTTCCAATTTCCCTTCGGAACTGCTCTAAATTCTCATAAGGTCTGTATTCTTCAAATTCGTGAGCCATCCGATCTCCAACCCCGGGAATCGCCAGTATTTCCTCTTCTGTTGCGGTATTTAGCTCAATAGGAACAAACACATACCTCTCATACCTGGCAACTTCATTCTCATCCACGTATTTTCCAATCTCTCTTCTAAATTGATCGATTTTTAAATATGGTCGATATTCCTCAAACTCATGAGCCATTCGATCACCAACTCCAGGGATTAGCTTAAACTCTTTTTCAGGGGTAGTATTCAAGTTGAATGGGACAAAGAATTGGGTATATAGACTGGCTTTTCCAATACTATCTATCTGATCTCCTATATAGGAGTCTAAATCGGTCATAGTGAGAAAGGGCCGGTCATTGATAATAGCATCTGCTAAGTCAGTGGTTAAACCCGCTTTCACCATGTCTTCAGCCGTGGCCAGATTTGGATTAACCAAAGTCATGTCTGTTTTTCCTGGTTCTGATTGAGAGGAAGCTTCAGACTGTTCGGTTTTCGATCCGGAATTCTCAGAACTGCTGGGATTTTGACAAGAAAGAAAGAATAGCATTCCTGCTAACGCGAATAAGTAACTAGCTCTTGAAAATTTCATGTTTCAATTTTTATGATTTAATAAGATATACAGGTATCCAATGATACCGAACATGATCATGCTTCCTGGGGCCAATGCAGGCAAAGCACCTGAAAGGCTGTTCACAAAAATGTCCCAATCGGAGTAGGATGGATGCATTTCAGTTTCAAATTCCAGGTTTGCCTTCAGATGCAATCCTATTCCAAAAAATCCGCTGAAAACGCATCCAATCATCATTCCAATAAAAAGACGATTAATAATGCGATTACTACCGAATTGATGGATAATAAATACAATCATCGAAAGACCGATTAAAACAATTGGGATCAATTGATTTCGGTCTTCGTAATGCCCCAATAGGAATAATTCAGCAATGGTACCAATAGCCATAAAAATCAGTCCACTAATAATCAGTAAGCGAACACGTCTTGTTTTATGGTCAGATTTCTGAAGGATCATAATCGGCGCCGAAAATACGATGACGCCAAATTCAAAGCAAGTTGTTTAGAACTATTCTAAATAAGATTATTCAAAATAGGTCGGAAATTAACTACAACTGATACCCAATTCACTAGAACTAGTGACCGTCACTCTTCACTAACATTAGTGAAATTTTGATTTATTTAGAATCAATCTAAATAATTTGAAAATGACGCCAGTTATTTGCAGAAATCTTTAGAAAATCAGTTTGATAGTTTTAAAAATGAAAAGAATAAGAAGTCTACTAGTTCTTTTAGTAGCAATTGCATTTACAGGTTGTGAGGATGATGATACAAAAACACCAACTTTCGAGGTTCCAGATACTTACTCTTCATCAGATTTCGAAGCCAATACCGTGGCAGAAAGTACTGTTCTTTCAGAGTTGAGCGCTATGACTACCGGCGCTAATGAAGCTGAATCAGCGGCACCAGATGCTGGGGTAGAATCAATTGAATATCCATCTACTTTACAGTCCGTGACTTTACAAAGTTATCGAGCCCTGGTAGCAGATTGGTTGGTTGAATTAGTTGCATCTGCCAATGATCCAGATGCTTTCGAAAATCCTGGTTTAAACGGTACTCCTACCGAAGGAGAAGAAGGTGGATTGTTGGGAACAAGACTTCTTGATGAAAATGGTCTTGAGCTCGAACAAATGGTACAAAAAGGTTCATTTGGAGCGGCACTATACAATCATGCTTTGGAGGTAATAAATAATGGAGATTTGACAGATCCTGGTACAATTGATAAGCTCGTCAAGATCCATGGAACTGATCCTGCTTTCGACCCAGGTAGTACTACAGCTGCTGCTACTTACTCCAAAAGGAGATCTAATCAAACCACTCAAACTGGAACTTTCTATGACATTAGAACAGCCGTGATTACCGCAAGAGCATCTATTGATGCTGGGAGCGATTTTAATACTGAAAGGGACCAGGCGTTGGATGCCTATTTACTGGCGTGGGAACAGTCAAATTTCGCAACGGTAATCTACTATTGTAGAGCAACAATAGATCTTTTAAATGAAGCTAGTCAGTTAGAAGATGGTGATGTAAAAGACGTGGTTTTGGGTAATGCTATGCATGCCTATGCCGAAGGAGTAGGTTTTGCCCATGGCTTTAAAGGATTGAGCAACAAGTTGATAACGGATGATGAGATAGATGGTATTCTGGAATTACTATTAGCTCCCGAGGGACAGACACCTGAAAGTCACAGATTTCTCAATGATGCATCCTTGTTGTCTGGACTTCAAACTATCATCGAAGACATTCAGACAATTTATGGTTTCACTGATGCTGAGATAACAAGTTTTTATGTAAACGACCCTGAGTAAAAACAAACCTTAAGTGACCTTGTTTGTTGTACGCTTCATGACAAGGTCACTTCAAGTATTTTGAGGGATGTACATATGAAGAAGAAAGAAATGTTGAATAGCCTAAAACTATTATCCAAAACAGCTCTTACGATGCTGTTTTTTGTTGCTTGTAGCAATGGCGATAAAGATGGTTCTGAGGATAATTTTGATCGTGCAATCTTGCTGGAGAATGTTGCAACTAAATTGATCATACCCAATTTTGAAAGCCTGCAGGAAAATGTTTCCGAATTATCAGATGTGGTTGATATTTTCGTCGAGACTACGTCAGAGGAAAACCTTCAGGAGGTTCGATCATCATGGGTCAGGTCGGTAATAGATTTCCAGCACTGCAGTGCCTTCGGGTTTGGTCCGGGAGAATTGAATTTGGGGTCTTTCGCTACCGTTCTGGGAGTTTTTCCTGTCGACGAATCACAGGTGGAAGACAATATCACGAATTCCACTTTTAACCTAGCAGCTTCGTTTGACAGAGATGTTCGAGGCTTTTACACGGTAGAATACCTGATATATGGAGATGAACAGTCTGATGATGAGATTATTGATGGATTTGATCAAAACAGAAAGGATTATCTACTGTTGATTGTGGCGGAACTGAAGAATACATTGGATGTAATCGTTACCGAGTGGAAAGATGACTACCTCACTGAATTCACAAGAAATGATGGTACCTCTGCAGGTAGCCCGATTTCATTATTGTACAATGAGTTTGTCAAGGACTATGAGATACTTAAAAACTTCAAAGTAGAATTACCCGCAGGTCTCTCTGCAGGACAGTCATCCGCGGATCCAACATTAGTTGAAGCCTACTACAGCGGAATATCGAAAGATCTTATTAACGAGCATTTTCAGAGTTCCAGGAATATTTGGGAAGGCCGTTCCAGAACAGGAGAAGACATTATCGGATTTAAGGAATACCTGGAAACAGTAGTTGGCGGTCCGGACCTCGTCGAGAGAACGAAAGAGGCAAAAGCCGAAATCGAAAGTGCGATTGTCGCTATACCTGCAGGTCAGTTATCCGGTAATCTGGAAAGTGTGGAGTTCAGGGAATTAAGAGACTTACTTCAGGAGAATACTGCCAACATCAAGAGCACTATGAGTTCTCTTTTAGGTATTAGCATCACATTCAATTCAGGTGATGGGGACTAGAAGAATCGAGTTAATTGATTGGTAAAAGGACATATAGGAGAATAATAGACTACTTGGAGCAATCGGTATCGATTGCTCCTTTGGTTTCTTTCCGTATTGCTTTTGGGCTAGTTATGCTTTTTAGTACCATCCGATATATATCTATGGGTTGGGTAGAAAGTCAGTTAATTGACCCTGTTTTTCACTTTAGCTATTTCGGTTTTGAGTGGATCAAAGTACTTCCCGGATGGGGAATGTATGTCGTTTTTGCAGTGATGATCACAGCCAGTATTGGGATAGCTTTCGGATGGTATTATCGATTTTTTGCAATTCTCTTTTTTGTCTGTTTTTCTTACGTAGAATTAATTGATATCACCTACTACCTCAATCACTACTATTTTGTAAGTATTGTATCCTTTCTTTTAATCTTCGTTCCCGCAAATCGATATTTCTCAATCGATGTTCTAAGGCGACCAACTCTGGAAACAAATAAGGTTAGCTTGTGGTGCATAGGTATATTCAAGCTTCAAATTGCCATCGTCTATTTCTACGCGGGATTGGCAAAAATAAATTACGATTGGCTTATTAAGGCGCTGCCATTATCTATCTGGTTGCCTGCAAAAACCAGTATTCCATTGATAGGCTTCATATTTAAGTATAAGGTAACTGCTTATCTATTCAGCTGGATCGGAATGTTGTTTGACACACTAATTGTCGGTGGGTTGTTATGGAAAAAAACTCGATGGTTAGCGTTTAGCGCTGTGGTTATTTTTCATACGTTGACAGGTATTCTCTTTCAGATCGGCGTTTTCCCGATAGTTATGATTTTTGGTGTAACCATCTTCTTTTCGGCGTCTTTTCATGAGAAATTGCTGGAGAGAGGATCTGATCTTTTACGAAAACTTTTCTCCAAAGAGATTAGCGCCAGCTCAGGGGCAAAAACAGCACGAATTTCAAATCCGTTTATATACGCCTTCTTCTTTCTTTTCTTTGCCTTTCAACTTCTCTTTCCCTGGCGTTATTTACTTTATGATGGAAATGTTTTCTGGACTGAAGAAGGGTACCGGTTTGCCTGGAGAGTTATGTTGATGGAGAAAGCTGGTACGGCCACCTTTTATGTGAAGGATGGTCCGGAAGGAAGAGAGGGATCAGTAATCAATCATCACTTTCTAAATCAACATCAGGAAAAGCAAATGGCCATGCAACCTGATATGATTTTGCAGTTCGCCCATTACCTTGCGGAGCATTACAGAGAAGAAGGAATGGTTGACCCAAAAGTGCGAGCGGAAGTAATGGTTACCCTAAACGCAAATGAGGCAAAGGAATTAATAGATGCTGAGGTAGATCTAACTACCGTAAATGACTCCTGGAAAGCAAAGGATTGGATACAGCCGTTTGAAGAGACCGCAAGATGAACAGGATATTCACCTTATTTCTGGTTTCGTTACTATCCACCAGTTTCTGCCACTCACAGCTATTAAATGTTACCGGAACCGTTTCAACCCCAAGTAGTCGGCCACTTGTTGACGCAACCGTATTCATTCAGAAACTTAATATCCAAACAAATACAAACTCAGCTGGTAATTTTCAACTGCAACTCCCTCCTGGAAATCACCGGATTGAGGTGTTTAGTATTGGTATGGAAACCAGTGATCGCGAAATCGATATAAGTAAGGATCTGGAAATCAACTTTATTCTTGAGGAGATCACTCAAAATCTCAGTGAAGTGGAAGTGGTTGACGAAATAGGTGAAACGACGGGTATGAGCCGACTTAGACCCATTCAGGATTTTGGAATTTATGAGGCGAAAAAAAATGAATTGATCATCCTTGATGATTTCGCAGCAAATAAGGTCAGCAACAACGCTCGTCAGGTATTTGCGAAAGTTCCTGGTCTGAATATTTGGGAAAGTGATTACGCAGGACTTCAACTAGATATCGCTACCAGGGGTCTTGGGCCAAGTCGAACGGCAAACTTCAACACAAGGCAGAATGGTTATGACATGAGTGCGGATGCACTGGGTTACCCCGAAAGCTATTACATGCCGGCTTTACAGGCTGTGGATCGTATCGAAATCGTCCGCGGCGCAGCTTCATTGCAGTATGGCACCCAATTCGGAGGGCTACTGAATTTTCGGATCAAAGAAGCGCCCGATAAACCAATTGAACTAAATTTTGAGCAGGCAGTTGGTTCTTTCGGCCTCGTTAACTCCTTCGCCAGTGTTGGAGGGAGAGGTGAAAAAATAGATTATTACGGATATTATCAATATCGATCTGGAGATGGTTGGAGAGATAACTCCGGGTTTGACTCACATTTAGCATTCGGAAGGATAGGGTTTACCCCGAACGAAAGACTCAATATTAAGCTGGAATACTCTCATATGGATTATGTTGCTCAACAACCTGGAGGCCTTACGGATGATGATTTTGAAGGAGGAAATCTTGAGCAATCGAGGAGAGCCAGGAACTGGTTTCAGGTTCGATGGAACTTACTGGCGGCTGTGTTGGACTATAAATTTTCATCTACAACTAGCCTGAATATTCGAAGCTTTGGACTGAACTCGAATAGAGACGCTCTAGGTAACCTAGTTCAAATTGGCGTTCCCGATAATCCCAACGAAAATAGAACTCTGATTCGCGATGAATTTAGAAATTTCGGTACAGAACTGAGGCTATTGCATCGATACCGGATTAAGAACATGAACAGTGCTATGCTGGTTGGAGGGCGTTACTATGACGGCTTGACAAACAGAAAACAAGGACTTGCAAGTAGCGATAGCTCAGCTTCTTTCAGTTTAATAAATCCAGAGGATCCAGAGGAGTTTGATTATATGTTTCCTAGTAACAATTATTCCTTTTTTGTGGAGAATCTTATTTACGTATCGTCAAAGTTAAGTGTCACCTCTGGGTTCAGGGTCGAGCACATACAGACGGATTCAGAAGGTAATTGGAAACTTAATCAGCGAAACCTGGCTGGTGATATCATTTTCACTAGAAGTTTTCAGGAGCAGCAATCAGAAAGACGATCTTTGGCGTTGTTTGGCGTTGGAGCCAGTTACTATCTAAATGATAACCTTAGTCTATACACAAACCTGGCGCAAAACTTCAGATCCATCACCTTTAGTGATCTGCGCGTTGCAAATCCTAATTTCCAGTTGGACAGCCTGATCACAGATGAGAATGGATATAACATGGATCTTGGGATTAGAGGAGAATTGATGAGTTGGATGGATGTAGATGTTAGCCTATTTCTTATGAGATACAACGATCGCATAGGTCAGTATGAACTTCCTGGAAGCACCACACTTTTCAGGACTAATATTGGAGATTCCAGGCATCTGGGTATAGAATCATATTTAGAAGCAGATGTATTAAAGCTAATTGGAGAAAATGCCAAGGACTCCCGGTTGGGAATGTTTCTAAACCTTTCGGTCACAAGAGCTACCTACATACGATCTGAAATCACAGCAATTCAAAATCGAAAGGTGGAATATGTTCCGAATATTATGCTCAGAACGGGAATTAATTATTCCTGGCGTGAACTGAAAGCCACTTATCAATTGTCGTATTTGAGTGAGCAGTTTTCAGATGCAACGAACTCAACGTTTAATCCCAATGCATTGACTGGTGTTATACCTTCGTACTATGTGATGGACCTGTCATTGGAATATCAACCGGGACGATTCAAGTTTACCGGTGGAGTGAACAACATCACTAATGAAAAGTACTTCACGAGACGGGCAGAAAGCTATCCAGGACCTGGAATTATTCCTGCAACAGTACGTAGCTTTTATCTATCCATCGGTCTGAGGATTGGATAACATTTTAGGAGGATACTACTTCTTTCTCGGCCATTGGATATTTTTCCCAACTGGAATCATTCGATCATTAATTTCTATGTTCTCAGAAGAGTAAGAGTTTACCTTATCTTCATTGATAATAAAAGACTTGTGTATGCGATAAAACTGGGAGGGAAGAATGGTCTCCAGCTCCTTCAATTTTTGATAGCTGATTATTGGCTTCTTGTCCTCCAGATAGAAAGTAACATAGTTTCCCAAACCCTCCACGAAAAGAATTTCCGATGGTCTTACCCTGAAGTTTCTTTTGTCTGATCGTATCTCAAGTACTTCTTCTTCGTTTTCTTTAACCCTTTCCTGTCTCCAGTAATCGTACATCTTCAGGGCTGACAAAAAGAGCACAGTAGAGTTTACTAAAATAGTAGATCTTACAACAGATGAGACAGACCACAATGACGAGTATTCACTTGCAAAAAGAAGATCATAGTAATAGTAGGTTAGTATTCGTTGGAGTATTCCGGCCATCAGGATAACCAGGAAATAGTAGGCGAAAAATAAACGAAACTTGTCTGAAAACAGGTAGCGAGCCATTAGCCAGTATAAGACAAGATAACTTGCTCCAATACGTATTGGCATCAAGACCAACTCAAGGCCAAAAGATTGATGGTAAGCACCATTCTTTGCCCATATCAGGCTGAATAAAATGTAATAGCCAATCCAGAATATTACATGCGACAATATCCTGGAACCAAATAGATATTTATAATTCGAATGAAGTGATGTCATATTCTAGCAGACGTTGACATAAATAAAGGCCACACTTGCATAATTAGAAGTTTTCATCCGCAGATGCCGGCTACATTCGGAGAAAAAGATGAAACTACATATCTCTATTATTTTAGCATGTCTGTCACTGCATTGCATTGGGCAGGACCTATCAAGAAGGGCTTCATGGGAAGCCAGGCTATCGGCACTGGGAACAAGTCCCGGGGCATTAGTTACCTCTATTGATGCAGAAAGCCCTCTTAAGAAAGTCGGCATAATCGAAAACGATATCATTTTACAGGTAAACGGAAAATCTATTCAATCGGATGAAGACCTAACTTCAATTACTTACGCTCTAAGGGCTGACGGAGAAACAGAGCTACTTGTTAGAAGAGGAAACAGTATCACTATCAAAACGGTGAATTTCGAGCCTTTAGGAATGGAAAAACATAAAAATTTAGATATTTATTATGAGCAGATTACTTCCGATTATGGCAACAGGCAACGAGTGATCATAACCAAACCTAAAAATGACGCACGGGTTCAACCTGCCATAGTGTTAATTCAAGGTTTAAGCTGCAGTACTATCGAGAATTACCCAGGCCGTAGGGGAAACTGGGCGAAACAAATCAATCATATTGTTGAGCAATCAGGAGTGATCGTAATGAGGGTAGAAAAACCTGGGGTGGGAGACAGTGAAGGTGATTGTGCTAAGACAGATTTTATTACGGAATTAGAAGGATACCGATCTGCCATCAGGCATTTAAAGTCTAAAACGTATGTAGATACGACCCGGATAGTGGTATATGGCGCTAGTATGGGAAGTGCTTTAGCACCTTTATTAGCTAATGAGTTTGATTTGGCTGGCGTAATATCTGATGGGACTTTTTTTAAAACCTGGTTCGAACATATGCTGGAAATCGAACGCAGAATCCGTCGTATGAGCGGTGATGATCAGACTACGATTGTTAAAAAAATGAATGAAGCGTATATCCCGTTATACTATGGAATGCTGATTGAAAAAAAGAGTTATAAGGACATAATCAATTCTTATCCGGCTATTGCTGAATACAACTATCATCCTGAAGAACATATGTACGGGCGCCCGATGGCTTACTATCAACAATTACAGAACTTCGATCTAGCTGGAGAGTGGGAGAAGCTGACGGTTCCGGTGAGGATTCTGTATGGATCCAACGATTGGATAATGTCCGAGTTTGATAATCACATGATTATTCAGGTACTGGATCGAGTAGGGCATAAAGATCATGAGTTAACAATTTACCCGGGTCTGGATCATTGGAATACTATTCATAAGTCATCCAGTGATTCCTTTCTTGGAAGACCTGGTGAATGGGATCCAAATGTCCCTGAACTCATTGTAAAATGGGCGAAGGAGATGGTTGAGTAGTGTTAGTTTTTTATTGACCTACTTATCAAATAGGCGAATCAATTTGACCCAATCAATTGAGATAAATCAACTGATATAAATCATAGACTATAATTTCGGATATTATTGTCCGATATTATCCCAGGCTTTACATTTACTCCTAAATACTGGTGGGAGAGTCCAGACTAATGAACTTCCCCGCTGGTTGATTTTCACTAAAAATGAAAAGCCTAATCGCCATACTCATGATGTCAGCCATTGTTGTTCAACTTCAATGGCGATCAGGGTATCTGGTAGATTATTATATAAATACTGATTCTTACAGAGCTCTGTGTGTCAATAAGGCTCTTCCAGAAATGAACTGTGACGGGAAGTGTATTCTCGCCGAAAAACTGAAAAAGCAAAAACAACAGAAAAAAGACGAGTCTAATGTCATGCTGTTGCCGATCAGTTTTGAGTTTACATTTATTAGTTATATAACAGAGATACAGGAAGTTATATCCCACCAAGTGATTTCATATGCTCTTTACTATTCATTCTATACATTTCTTTCTCAGATAGACATATTCAAGCCACCCTCATAGTGTTCATTTTCAGGCACAACTTCTAAATTCTATTATTACCCAGATACACCTTAAATCACTCTTTCACAGTGGTGTGTCTATATCAATTTTTGAAAATGAAAACATTAAGACTTCTATTATTATCACTACCAGTAATTTTCTTAGCCTGTAATTCATCAGAAGATCCGAAGCCAGAATTCGAAACGGACCTGTTGGAAATCACAACTGCTTCTGAAAATGGGATCACTGTTACTCTTTTTGCCTCCGAAAACTTCTTTGTTGGCTATAACAGTATCTCTGCTAAAATTGAAGATGAAAAAGGATCATTACTAAGTGGCGATATTTCCGTCATGCCTATGATGGACATGATGAATATGTCGCATTCCAGTCCAATTGAATTTCCAAATGGGAATTCTTTTGATGAAGGTACTTATGATTTCAATCCCGTTTTTGTTATGCCATCCGGAGAAATAGGTAGCTGGAAAATCATGTTTACCGTGAATGGAACTGAGATCACTGTACCTATTGAAGTATTCACACCGGAGCAAACCAGGTTAGTTTCGTTCATGAGTATGATGGATGAATCTACAAAATACTTTGTAGCATATATCGATCCTAAGGAACCCCAGGTAGGAGAAAATGACCTGGAGATTGCTGTATATAAAAAGCAAAGCATGATGGAATGGCCGGCAGTGACAGGTTTGGAGTTTGATCTGGAACCATGGATGGTTAGTATGGACCATGGCTCACCGAACAATGTGGCGCCTAGTCATACAGAGAATGGTCATTACCTGGGCAAAGTCAATTTCACTATGACTGGTGACTGGCAGTTACGTTTGACCATGAAGGAAAACGGTCAGATATGCGGAACTCCATATTTCGATCTCTATTTCCAGTAGCCACTGAATCAAATCCACTGAAATGAAACCTTTCATCTCCGGATTAATTGTTTTGATTAGTATCCAACTATGCTACGGTCAGTCTGAAAAGGAACTGTACCTGGCATGGTTGGATTCCATGCAGAGCGACCACTATGTTGGAATCTTTAAAGAGTTAGATGAAATAGTCATCAGCGACTCAATGCAGCTGGCCCAAATCAAAGACCCAATGATGCAAAAGAATATGCTTTGCACAGACCAGTTAATGCATTGTCTGCCCGGTGTAAATATGGTAAGGCGTGGAAATTTTGCTAATGAACCCATGTTGCGAGGCCTTACCTCGGAAAGATATGTGCTTAGCATCGACGGAATGAGAATCTATGGTGCCTGTACGGATAAGATGGATCCAGCGTCAGCCTATATAGAACCAATTAATCTCCAGAGCCTCGACATATCATTTGGTTGCCAGAGCAATATGATGGGCTGTGGCACTGGGGGAGGAGTTAACTTCGGATTAAAGAAGCCGATTTTTTCATCCAACAATCCTCTTGTTGCAGGTTTTCAGACAAACTATTCGACAGTATCAAGAGGTTTTGATCAGGCTATGGACCTGAATTATTCCAGAAACAAATGGGCCATTAGAGTATCAGGTGTCCACCGCAAAGCAGAAAATTATATTGATGGTAATGGGGAAGAGGTTCGATATAGCCAATTCGAGAAGTTCAACTATGCCACTTCTCTCAATTACAGGGTGAATGACCGGAGCCTGCTCGCTTTTGATTTTGTTGGTGATGATGCAAGAGATGTTGGATATCCTGCCTTGCCTATGGACGTTTCATTTGCCAGGGCCAGATTATTCGGACTTACCTACATGTCTGATAAGATATGGTTACTTCAAGCACCAGAATTCAAGGTTTATCACAATTACATCAATCACGAGATGGATGATACCCAAAGAGACTCTGTGGCCATGCATATGGATATGCCTGGCAATACACGAACCACCGGTGGATATCTTAGAGGTTTCCTGAAGCAATCTCCAACCTCGACCCTTGAATTTAAGGCAGATTACCATAAAGCATTCTGGCATGCGGAGATGACTATGTATCCAAATGATGAAGACCAACTACCTATGTTTATGCTCACCTGGCCGGATGTACATCGATCTATAGGTGGTGTCGAGCTATCATATAACAAGGAGTTATATCCAGGGCACAGACTCATTCAAAATGGACGTGTAGAACTGGTTACTTCCTTTATCAGTAGTGAATTTGGTGAGCGCCAACTTTCTGTTTTTAGTAAGGAAGGAATGGCTCACCGAAATAATACACTGGTCAATCTTTCAAGTCATTACATTTGGGAATATACTGCGCAGTCATCGGCTAGTGTATCCCTATCGTATGGTGAAAGGGTACCCTCTGTCTCAGAGCAATTTGGCTTTTATCTTTTTAATCGTTTGGATGGCTACGATTACCTGGGAGATCCGGACCTAAACAAGGAACGAAATATTCACCTGGAGTTGGGTCAACATATCCAAAAAAACGGATTCAGACTAGAGACGTCTCTATTCTCATACTTTTTCGACGATTACATTATGGGCATATACGATCCATCTCTTAGCAATATGACAATTGGTGCTTTGGGTGTAAAGTGGAATAGAAATACAGGGAAAGCAAGAATGATGGGAGGAGAGCTTTCGATGTTCACTCCGGTTTTACCTGGACTGAGTAATAAGCTAGATATTAAATATGTCTATGGAAGTGATTTTGAAGGTGAACCATTGCCACAAATGCCTCCGTTGAAAATTAACTACTCCATCAATCAAAGTATTAAAGGTTGGAACATTCAACCCGAGTTTATATGGTCCTCGGCACAGAATAGAATTAGTGCTAAGTTCAATGAAAGAAGCACCGATTCCTTTCTGTTGACCAACATGGGACTTTCAAAGAACCTGAAGTTGAAAGCTGGGGACTTAAGAACAATCATCAGTGTCAACAACATTTTTGACATCGCTTATCGCGAACACTTTGATATTGGAAGTATCCTGCGCCCGGGAAGGAGCTTAGATTTACAGCTGGCTTGGAGGTTCAACTGATGACGAAAGTTAATTCCTAGTAATTCTTTGTCAATCATCATTGATTCTCCAAATCCTGAGATATTGAACTTTCGGATCGGGTTCCGGACTTAGGGTGAACCACACACTGATCGTGTCATTTTCTCCAATCATTTCAAAATAACCCCGGAGTTGGTTTTGAGGAATGATTTCGGTGACCCGTTCAATATCTCCGACTATAGTTAACAATGAATCTGCTTCATTCTTTCGAAGTGTTCTATTTCTATCCAGATAAAAATTTTCTGCCAGTATTTGTTTCTCCAAATCCGGATCCCAGCTTTGAATCAATTTCGAAACTTCTTCCTGGCGTTTGATAAGAATGTCTGAGGCCGGAAGCTTTCTGCGTTTAAGATCAATTTCTTCAAAAATAAGTTTTTGAATCTCTTCAAAGGGCCATGGTGTTGTATATGTGAGATTGCAAAAAGCCATAACCCCGATACCCAGGTCCGGATAGAATACATAATTACTGCCAAACCCGGGAAGAGCACCTCCGTGAGATACCATTTTCGTACCCTTACAATTTTCTCGTATACGAAGTCCATAGCCATACCCGGAAAGCTGCGGACATAATTCACCATTCCAATCGGTTGACTTACCATATAATTGAACAAATTGAGGTTGATGCATTTTACGAAGAGAGCTTCTTTTGACCGGTCCATTATCCGAATCACTACGGGGTGGCCAGGCGGAGAGATGAAAACTTACATACTTACTGAAATCTTGTATGGTAGTGATTAGGCCTCCCATTGAACCGTAAGAACCATCGTGAAGCATGGGAGAGATTGTCAGGCTATCGGGATCATATCCAATGACGAGCTTATCTTCAGGAATCTCATCGTACTCCCAGTAGGTTTCATTCATACCTAATGGCTGAAGAATTTGCTCTTTAATGTACTGTTGATAAGGGATCTCGGTGACGTTGGAAATCACTTTGCCTAGTAAGGCATATCCCGTATTACTGTATTCATAACCATATGAAGGGATATTGGAGAACGATGGTGTCGAAGTCATAAGGTTTAAGAGCATCGAATCAGGCTCATCTAATTGTCTGTCACCCCAGGGATTATCCTCCGGAAAACCAGCCGTCATAGTAAGCAGATTCTCAATCGTGATTTCCGTGGCATCATTTGTTAAGTATTCTAGTGCGGACATTTCTGGTATGTAGTCAGAAGCCGGGTTATGCAGCATTACTTTTCCATCCTCAATTAGCTTCATGATGGCCATGGCCGTAAAACTTTTAGTCATTGAGGCAATTCGGAAGGCCGATACCGTTGTCGCCGGAATCTGTTTTTCAAGGTTGATGTACCCAATGGCGGAATCCACCACAAGTTGGTTGTCTACAACCACACCATAGGCGATAGCAGGAATGTTTTTTTCCTTCGCGTACTCTTCTATCCGTTGATGAAGTTGCGGTTGAATAGAATGGATTTGCTCTAGTCTAGTATCTAAATCAAAAAATTCTGGCTTATAGGAACTAGATACATTTATCGATTTGGTCGGTAACGGAATTTGTTGAACATCTGGTTTACAACCAAAGAGCATGATTATAACTATGAACCTTAGCCGTGTTTTCATAGGTCTTTTTCCTTAAAGATATATCGAAATAATTCTGTTCAAATACCTACAATATCACAAGCGAAATACGATAACAAATTCGATTTCTACCAATTCAGTTCGTATCTTTCCATATTGAGCAAACACTTTTTAAAATGAATTACTTGGAAATAGCATTAAAACTAATTGTTGGATTAAGTATTCTTAATGTTTGGTTATTGCGAGCAAAAAAATCTACACCTTACAGGGGAGGTGAGGCTCAAAACATCAAGGAAGAGTTTGCCACATATGGATTACCAGATTGGTTTATGATCTTAATTGGGATAGTTAAGGTTGCACTTGCTATTCTTTTAATCGCATCGATCTATTATCCAGGAATTGAATACATTGCAACTTCCGGTATTGCGGCGTTAATGTTGGGAGCAGTTCTCATGCATGTGAGGATTAAGGACTCTCTTAAGAAAACCTTCCCCGCCTTGCTTTTCCTTGTTCTCTCCATCTGTATCTATCTCATTTAAATGGGATGTGGTCCAGATTCTGAGAATTGTCGAATGTTATCCTATTAAATCGATAAGTAGAACTGGTAGCTTAGGTAGACATTTAAGATCATAAAGAAAAAACTTGGTAGAGATTCCCTAAAGCTATCCTTGATTTTTATTCTAACACCGAATCCGAGCAACATAAGGATTGACAAACCAGCAGCGGCCATTACACCAATATTGGCGTGATATATTCCTATCAAAATGCCTATTGCACCAAGAAGTTGCAGAATTCCCGTTAGTATCCTTTTTTCATCTGTTAATCCAAAACGATGAAACTCTTTCACCAATTTGTTTGAAAACAAACAACTAAATCCATAATACGAAAAAGCCAGAGCAATCGTAATCGCGAGTACAGCATTAAACGTCATAGTAAATTAACATCCTGTTGTCGTGATTTGGTTCAGCGTAAAACCATGTTCAATCGCTACATGAGTACCTGTTTGGTCATGACATATTTTCGGAGTTGCAATACCATACACACGTCTATTATTACTTAGAAATATTGCTTAAAAATCTTGCTGCTTCCTTAAGGTTTTCCCGGAACTCAAAAAACACTACGGTAAAGTGATCCTGGCCTTCCTTTGCCAACAGGCGAGAATTTGAGATTTGTTGATCAAGGTATGTGGCTTCAGAAAAGGGAATTAGTTCATCTTCTGTTCCGTGAATAATCAAGGCTGGGCATTGAACGGAAGAAAGATCAACCTTCCAGGGTGAAGTGAATTGTGAAAAATCATTTTCTTCTCCAGCTATAACCTCTTCCAAGGGAAAAAAAGCCGTTTGTAAGTATTCCAGCGCTACAACCGCTTCTTCCTCCTCAAACTCACCACTTAATGATGAATAGGCGGACCATCGACCAAATTCGGAACCCATGATTATGTCTTGAATGAAAGGAGTTGATGGTTGATCGAATGAACGCCCTGAAGACGCCAATACCACCAAACCCGTACATTTTTCCGGAAATAACGAGGCAAACATTAAAGCCGAGGGTCCACCTCCAGAGAATCCGATGATAGACGCTGAATCTACACTCAGCGATTCAAGGAGTTCCGCATAAAGAGCTGATTGTGCAGGGATAGTCTCACCTGAGGAGAGGGGTGTACGAAAATATCCGGGTCGTGAAGGTGAAATCACGGTAAATCCTTCCTTGACTAAAGCATCAGCCATAAATGTACGATAGCTGCCTGGTGTACCATGTACCAACAAAACATATTGATCAGAGTTACCTTGTATCATATACTCCACAGATCCCAGGGATGTTTGAACAACCCGGCTTTCACCGGGGAGCATATCTATCACTTCCTCAATTCGCGATTGATAATTTGAGTACTGGATAATGATAAAAAGTAATATAACGACCAATAGTCCTAGAAGTATACGGTTGATCCATTTCATAACTCATTGATTATAATACTGTTAGAAGATACAAATTATAGTGTAATCACCCAATTGACACAAAAGCTTTCACACTCCCTATACTAAATACTATTTCGTAGTATTCATTTTCTTTCATACATTCGCAATACTATTTTGTAGTATTATGAAAGATAATCGACTTGGTGAGTTTGAAGAGGTAGTGCTTCTTACCGTAGGAATTTTACATGGAGACGCGTACAGTGTGACAATAAAAGATGACATGGAGGAACGCCTCAGTAGAACGGTAAGTATTGGCGCATTGCAGGTTACTCTCAGACGGCTTGAAAAAAAAGGCTTCCTTTCTTCACATCATGGGGAAACGGAAGAATCACGTGGTGGTCGTCCTAAATTATTTTTCGAATTGACGAGTTTCGGGAAACAGTCAATTGTACAAATGCGGGAGGAACGAAATAAGCTCTGGAATGCTCTGCCTCAAGTTATATTCGATCTGAAATGAGCGGGGTAAGGTATATTCCTCCTCGTTTGGGAAGGGCTTTCCTCAGATTCTTCTGTAATAAGGATTTTCTTATTGACATTGAAGGAGACTTATGGCAATTCTATTGCAGAAGGGCAAAGGAGAAAGGAAAGCGGTATGCCGACCTTCTTTTCTATCGGGATGTGCTTTTGCTCTTCAGACCGGGTATTATAAGGCCCATTATGACCAGTCAAAAACTCAAATCAAATAAAATGGAATTATTCAAACACAGCTTTAAAATAAGCGCAAGAAGCTTTCTAAGATATAAGGGCTCTTTTTTAATCAATTTGCTAGGTCTCTCTACAGGTTTGGCTTGTGTATTAATGATCTACCTCTGGATTAATAGTGAGTTGGCCACTGATCAGTATCATGTTAAAAAGGACCGGTTATACCAGATGTTAGAAAATGTCGATCAGGGAGGTGGACTCATTACACGAGTGACCTCTCCAGGACCAATGGCCATTGGGTTGATGGAGGACTTTCCTGAAATAGAACGAGCGGTTACCGTAACGTGGCCAATGAATTTCACATTAAGCGCGGGGGATCAAAATTTTAAATCCAAAGGAGTATATGCCCGGAACGGATACTTTGACTTATTTACTTTCAATTTTCTCGAGGGAAATTCTGCCACAGTCCTCGAAGAAATGAAAAGCATTGTCATTTCCAGGAAGCTCGCCGAGAATTTATTTGGGACTTCAACCGGCGTTGTGGGTCAGCTACTCACGCTTCAACAGAAGGAATCCTACCAGGTTACTGGAATTTTTGATGATATCCCGAAGGAAGCATCATTAAAAATTGATTTTGTTATTCCGTTTTCAAATTTCTGGGATGAGCACGAATGGGTTCGAACTTGGTACAATACTGCACCAAGAACATTCGTGCTTTTGAAGGAAGATGCTGATGTTACAGACTTAAATGAAAAGCTATTTGATTACGTTCGTGAAAAAACAGAGGGTAATGCCGATCATCGGTCACCTTTTTTAGCTAAATACGCCGATCGATACCTCTATGGGAAATATGAGGAAGGCAAACTTTCGGGTGGTAGGATTGACTATCTATGGCTATTTGGGGCCATCGCATTGTTTATTCTCGTTATCGCCTGCATAAACTTCATGAACCTGGCTACAGCCCGTGCATCGAGAAAGATGAAGGAAGTTGGGGTAAAGAAGACAGTAGGTGCCAATAGGGGAGCACTCATATTTCAATATCTGACAGAGTCTTATCTGATCACATCAATATCATTATTGGCGGCCTTAACTCTGGTGGTGTTATGTCTACCGCAATTCAATGACATTGCCGGTAAGGAATTGAACCTGTTTGATGATAAGAACATCATATGGGGTTCTCTTATCATCTTGATTGTCACAGGTTTACTAGCTGGCAGTTACCCGGCCTTTTACTTGTCTTCGTTTACTCCAATCAAGGTACTAAGAGGAAAGCTTCAAGGGTCAATCGGAGAAAACTGGATCAGAAAAGGATTGGTTACTTTTCAATTCTCTCTGTCCACCATGTTGATTGTAGCAGTCATTGTCGTTTATGGACAGATCATGTTTACCCAAGATCAACATTTGGGTTATGACAAAGAGAATGTAGTGGTAGTCAATATAGAAGGTGCATTAACCGATAGTTTGACTTTCCTGTCATTTGTTCGATCGGTAAATGATCTTCAAGGTGTCACCCTGGCCACTGGTGGTGATCATTCTATGATCGGACACAATGGAGGTACTTACGGTATAAACTGGCCTGGAAAGGATCCTGACGATCGAACCGAATTCGAGAACATGGTGGTTTCAGACAGATTCATTGAGGTCCTGAAAATTGGTTTGTCTGAGGGTCGCTTTTTTGACGCCCAGCTAACATCTGATTATGACAAGATTATATTCAATGAAGCAGCGATCGCTTACATGGGTTTGGAAGATCCAGTTGGAAAAAATGTTGAATTATGGGGCCGAAAAAGACAGATTGTCGGAGTGGTTAAAGATTTCAACTTCGAGTCTCTACACGAAAGGGTTAAGCCTATTTTTATGGTTCTTGCTTCTGAGTATACCGATTATCTCTATGTAAAGGTAAACGGTGATGCCACCCAATCAACCCTTACGGAAATTGATGAATTACATCAGAAAGCTAATCCTGGATTTGCACTGGAGTATCATTTTCTCGAACAAGATTATCAGAACCAATACACTGCAGAACAGAGGGTATCAGTGTTATCAGGCTATTTTGCCATCATTGCAATTATCATCTCATGCCTGGGGTTATTGGGATTGGCGTCATTTACCATCGAAGTGAGATCAAAAGAAATCGGAATTAAAAAAATTCTTGGTGCCTCTGAGTTCATGGTGATTTCTCAGCTTACTTATAACCTGGTAAAGTCTACCCTTGTATCTGTCATTATCGGATTGCCATTGAGCTACTACTTTTTGGAAAATTGGCTGCAAGGTTTTGCTTATCGAATGGAGTTATCCTGGTGGATTTTCGGCCTTGGAGGGGCATTAATGATCATTATTTCAATTTTGACGGTAGTCTTCCAGACAGCTTCGGCGTGGCGAATCAATCCGGTTAGTTTGCTTAGAGATGAGTAAAACTTTTGGAAGATCTAACCAGAAAAGGGTTTATGTATCCCAATTGGATCAGTTATCGCGATCTAGTTGTGATTAGAGATATCTGTGATTTAATTAAAATGTAAACTCTTTCACAGAACGGATACTGATGGTAGTTTTGGGCCATGTCTTCGGAACTCTATAAAAACGGATTTGGTAGTCTCAAAAAGTACTGGAAGGATGACCTGATTTCCGGATTTCTGGTTTCACTAATTGCTTTACCTCTTTGTCTTGGAATAGCAGTGGCTTCGGGTGTGCCCCCAATGTCGGGACTGATCACCGCCATTATTGGAGGATTGTTCATGTCAAGAGTTGCAGGGTCATTTGTAACAATAAGTGGTCCGGCTGCTGGTCTAATTGTCGTCAATCTTGCGGCAGTGGAGTCATTGGGACAGGGAGACTTGTTGGCCGGCTATAAATATGCATTAGCCGCTTTTCTGGTGGCAGGAATAATTCAAATGATTTTGGGGTTTCTGAAGGTTGGGAAATTTGGAGACTTTTTCCCTTCCGCCGCCGTGCATGGGATGCTTGCTGCCATTGGTGTCATCATTATAGTAAAACAATTATTCGTTGCGCTGGATTATACACCTGAACCTGGAAACGGCCACGGCATACTAGGATCCATTATGCAGATTCCTGATGCATTTATTCACATGAACCCGGAGATTGCTTTCATCGCACTCATTAGTATTTTTATTTTGGTTGTTCACCCCCGAATAAAGTTTAAACCTGTGAAACTAATACCCGCTCCCATGTGGGTTATTATTTGCTCCATTCCATTCTCCCATATTTTTGATTTGTTTCATGAGCATGACTACAAATTAATTGGACAGGTATATCATTTGGGGCCCAAAAACCTGGTTCACCTCCCCGAAAAGGTAATCGAGGGAATTGTGCTACCGGATTTCGGGATGGCTTTCACCGGTGTCTTTTGGGTAGCAGTCATCAGTATTGCCTTGGTCGCCAGCCTGGAGTCTTTGTTAAGTGCGCAAGCTGTTGATACACTGGATCCTTACCATAGAAAGTCAAACCTCAATAAGGATGTTTCTGCAATGGGGGCGGGGAGTGCACTTTCCAGTTTAATTGGAGGTTTACCAATGATTTCCGAAATCGTCAGAAGTTCTGCAAATATTGGAAACGGTGGTAAAACTCAATGGGCAAACTTCTTTCATGGAGGGTTTCTATTGCTGTTTCTGGTACTTGGGAAACCGATTATTGAGCAAATTCCCCTGGCAGCCTTAGCAGCTATGCTAATTCACGTGGGCTTCCGTTTGGCGTCCCCAACCGAATTCAAGCATGTCTATCAGATTGGAAAAGAACAATTGTTGATTTTCTTAACCACGCTCATTACGGTGCTGGTAACCGACTTAATTATCGGTGTATTAGCAGGTATCCTAATGCAAGTACTCATTCATCTTTACTACGGGGCTCCCTTAAGATTTCTATTCAAATCCAGGTTTGATTACTCCAAACACCTTGATGAGGATATCATTTACCTTCAACATTCAGCCATTTTCTCTAACTACATTTCCTTAAAATCTGAAATCGAAAGAAGACGGGAACAAGGAAAGCTGGTAATCGACTTTACACATGTGAACTTAATTGACCACACCTTTCGAACACACCTTAATGAACTGATAAAAGAATGGGGTAAGGAGGGCAAGCAATTAATCCTGTCAAATGCAGATCATCTCATACCTGTTTCTGATCATCCGCTTGCTACACAGGTAAGGAAAGACGCTCTTCCAATAATCGAGGATGGTCTAACGGATCATCAACATCATCTCAAGAAAATAGCCGCCAAAAACGAATGGAAGTTCTTGCCAATGAAGACGATATCCTTTGACAACTTCGTTGGATTCAATTTTGGAGTCAATAGCAAAATAGTTCATGCTCAGAACGTCATGTCCGGAAAATACGAAGGAGTACGTTTGATTTATTCCGAAATCATCTACGATCAATCGCACGATACACTTTCAGCGGATTCGGAGTTATCAGCTCTGATCATCAAGCCACCGACTGCTATTCCCGTTTTTATACTTGAGAAAGAAGGATTCATGGAGAAAGTAACTGACCTGGCTACCCGATCAGATATAGATTTTGATTCTCATCCGGTTTTCTCAGACAAGTTTGTACTTAAAGGTCCGGATGAGGATGCCATCAAAGGATTTTTCCATCCAGGTATCATCAGAAAGGTAGAAAAATACCCACATTTTCACATGGAAAGTAATGGCGAAGCAATTATTCTCTATCGTTTGGACAAAGCGAAGGATGACGATTCCATCACTGAATTGGTCCGATTTGGTAAGATTTTGGCATTAATGATATAAGACTGTCACGTCTGGATTTTCTTCCCCCGTTAGGTTTCTTCTTCGCTTGGTCCGGTGTACCTGACATACCATATGATTTAATTTCAACAGGATAACCTTTTTGTTATTAACTTCGTTTATACAAATGTTAATTAAATATATGTATAAAATTGGTAGTCTTGAGGAAATGGTCATGTTGCTGGCAGCGGCCGTAAAAGATGAAGCATACGCTGTCTCAATTGCAAATGAGTATAAGAGACGCACGAGAAATGATATTTCCATTCCCGCCATACATACTGTCTTGAAGCGATTAGAGGATAAAGGATTATTGAGATCACATGAATCAGCACCCACAAAGGAGAGAGGTGGTAGAAAAAAACGTATATATACAATCAGTAATGCAGGTTTTCAAGTCATTCATGAATTAAGAAATCAGAGAGAGGAGTTGTGGTCACTGGTTCCAAAAATGGATATTAAATGAATCAAGATCAATTACCTGAATGGCCACTTCGATTCCTTCGTTGGTTCTGTAAGGAAGACTTAATTGATGAGATTGAAGGGGATTTAACCGAGGTCTACTTCCATCGATTTTCTCACAGTCCAACCAAAGCCAGACTCAGGTTCTATAAAGAGGTTCTACTTTCATTTAATAGAAGGAACATAGGTATCATGGAAAAATATGAGAAAAACCAACTTGGCTTACAATGGTCTATCGTGATTCAGTATATCAAAATACTGTTCAGGGTGATAAGAAAATCAAAAGTATATAGTTCCATATCTGTTTTGAGCTTAACTATTGGTTTAACCTGTGCGGGCCTTATATATCTCTATCTCGATAAAGAGCTTTCATATAATCAGGTTTATACTGAAGCGGATAACATATACAGAATCAGTCATTTAAGTAATAATTCAGGAAGAAACTATGCCTTCGCACCAGTTGGTTTGGTGCCTCATCTTGTTGAGACTATGGAAGCCGTAGAAAGTGGCACCCGCATATTCAAATACCGTCGAGCAATTCCGATGACGATAACTGGTACTCAACAGTCTTTCAATGAAGCCAGGGTAGGTTGGGTGGATCCTGGGTTCTTTGACCTTTTCAATTTGGAAATCCTTAGAGGTAGTACAAACGATTTAAATAGGCCTTTCACAATAATGTTAAGTGAAAGTACTGCCAGGAGATACTTCGCTGATGATAATCCAATCGGTCGAACTATCACTTTTAATGGAGAATACGAATCTACGTTGGAGGTGATAGGCATTTTCGAGGATTTTCCCTCAAACACCAGTTTTCAGCTTGATCTTATATCAAATATGGAGACTTGTTACAAAACCATGTGGGCGGGAGGTTGGATGACGGATTGGCAAAATATGTTCACCAGTGCCTATGTTAAAGTGAAACCCGGGCGAATGGAAGAGGTTTTAAAAGCAGCTCAGGAAGCGGTTGCCGCAAATTACGATCCGGATCGACCTGATATGTGGCAAACATCCATGCAGAGATTGACCGCCATTCATCTCTCTGAACCTAAGGACATCGGCGAATGGAGTGCTAATAATGATATTCAAACGATTATACTATTCGGCGCTATTGGTTTGATCATCTTATGCCTGGGTACTTTTAATTTCATTAATATGGTTATCGCCCAAGCAGGCAACCGATCCAAAGAGGTAGGTGTTAGAAAGGTTCTAGGTGGTAACAAAAAAGGAATAGCACAACAAACTCTGTTTGAAACTGTTTTCTTCGTTATTATATCCGGATCAATTTCTTTCGGCTTGATATACGCTCTATTACCATGGCTGGGTGCGTTAACGAGTCATAGTTACCATTTCGGTGATCTGGTCAATCCTTACTTTTTATTCGGCTACATTCTATTACTTGGAGTCGTTACGTTTCTTGCAGGTGCTTATCCTGCTTTATACATCTCCCGAATCAACTCCCTGCATCTGATGAGAAGAAATCACACATTAGTAGCAGGGTCACGAGTAAGAAATATTTTAGTTACCTCACAATTCACCATAACATCCGGCCTGGTGATCTGCACAATGATGGTTTTTTTGCAAATGAAGTATATTCAGAATCTGGACCTGGGTTTTGACGATTCAACCATAATCACCATTCCTATTCATAATGACGAATTGGTTATTCCAAAGATCAATGCTTTCCGCAATGAATTGCAATCTATACCTGGTATTGGTTACGTTACGGCAGCATCACATGAAATGCTCTCAGACTACACATACATCACCAATTTCATCATTCAAGGTTTTGATGACCAGCTTAAATGGGAAAGATATACGGTAGAGCAAGACTATATTAAAGCATTTGGCCTGGAACTCATCGCAGGTAGGGGGTTTGATCGAACCATTCCAGGTGACTCCACATCTTTTGTCCTAAACGAAAGTGCGGTTAAAGCCCTAAACCTTACTCCTGAGCAGGCACTTAATCTCACCATCACCGATCAAGGTCTCGACTACACAGGTAAGATAATTGGGGTGGTCAAGGACTTTCATTTTAGATCTTTGCATCATGATATACAACCTTTTGTGATGTATGTTAACTGGGAGCGCCTGGATTACATATCGGTCAGTTTGTCTTCAAATGAATTTACTAGCAACATCAGGCATCTGGAAGAAAAGTGGTTTAAGACATTTGGGGAGTCAGTGCCATTTTTTTATCAATTTTTAGATCAACAAACTGCCGGACTATACGTGAAGGAGGACAATGAAAGACGATTGTTTTCATCCTTCAGTTTGCTTTCTGTCATACTAGGAGCCATGGGTCTCTTTGGATCCGCTCTATTCACTACCGAGAGACGTTATAAGGAAATTGGACTTCGAAAAGTGCTCGGAGCGAATACATTACAGGTGATTCTGATGATTAATGGCAACTTTATTCGGATGATTGGAGTGGCTTTTCTAATCGCTTCTCCATTTGCTTTTCTTCTCATGAACAGCTGGCTGGAAGAGTTTGCCTATCGAATTGTACAGCCCCTATGGGTATATCTTATCACGGCTTTGGTCACCTTCTTTATTGCTATAGTGACGGTCAGTTACCTAAGTTGGAAAGCTGCTACCTCAAACCCAGTAGAAGCCATCAAGACTGAATGAGACAGCTATCATCGAAGTACATATTAAAGTTCAACTTAGAACCACTTAATGGTCAAATCAATCAGCTTCTGCTTAAAGCTATTGTAAGGGGGCATTAGTAGGTCTAACGCATTGGGGATGTGTTGCTTCATAACACCTCGGGGATTTGAAAAAGCCTTAAAACCTTCATCACCATGTCCGCGACCTATACCACTGTTGTTGCTACCTCCAAACCCCAGATTCAGATTAAAGAAATGAATTGCACTATGATTGATTACGGTACCACCAGCCCTCGTGTTATTGAGAAAATTTTTGATGTTCTTATTTGACCTGCTGTAGATATACAAGGCTAATGGCTTCTCCTTTTGTTGTATCAGCTCAATTGCTTCCTGGGTATTGTTGTAGGTAATAACCGGTAATAGCGGCCCAAAAATCTCCTCATTCATCACTCGTGAGTCCAACGATATATCGGACAGCACAGTTGGGGAAATGAAATTATCACTTTCCTCAAAATTTCCACCTTCCACTATAGTGGCATCCCTCTGAAACGCATCTTCCATGACCTCTTTCAATCGTGTATAATGACGAGCATTGACTATCCTGTTGTAGGACGGCTCTTTTTCTGCGTTATTCTGATAAAAATTAGACAGTGTCTTCTTTATTTCCCTTAGGAAGGAGTCCTTCTTGCTTGAATGAACTAATACGTAATCCGGAGCAATGCATACTTGTCCGTTATTCAGAAATTTTGCCCATGTTATTCTTCTTGCCGCCATTTTAACATCAGCCGTTTCATCCACGATGGTTGGAGATTTACCACCCAACTCCAGGGTAACGGATGCTAAGTTCTTTGCTGCCGCTTTCATTATGATTTTACCAATTTCCGGTGCTCCCGTGAAAAAGATATGATTGAAGGGTAAATCAAGTAACGGACGAGCGGTTTCGACACTTCCTTCCACTACAGCAACCTCATTCTCTTCAAAGATTTCACTGATAATCTTTTTCATTAAAGCCGAGATATTGGGCGTCATTTCCGATGGCTTAATCATAACACAGTTACCAGCTGCAATGGCTGAAACTAAAGGACCAAAGGTTAAATTCACGGGAAAATTCCACGGAGAAATGATCAGTACAACTCCCTTTGGCTCATACTTAATCCTGGAAGTAGCTCCTAGCAAAGCAATCGGAGTTGGCCTGCTATTACCACCTAACCATGATCCAAGCTTTCTCTTGGCATGCTTCAGCTCGCTAGTGACCGGGTATATTTCCGAAAGATCCACTTCTGATGGATGTTTCTTGAAATCCTCAAATAGCGCATCTCTGATATCCTGGCGGTACTGGATTATCGCTTTATGAAGCTTACTTAGCTTGGCTCTTCGTTGCCGAACGGTTGAATTCCCAACAGCATACTGGTTTTCCTTTTGGGCTCTGAAGATACTTCCAGCTCCTCGGCTTTGGTTTCTGATATTTGTAATGCTTCCATCTTATCGTATTTGGGTATGATTGTCTTGCTACTGGGGTATAATAGTTACGCTACTTTGTCACTTTCCGAAATTAAGTAAGTTGTGCTACGTGGGCATCTATTGTAAAAATAGTGCATCCTATATGAAGTCTCTGCCAGTGAAAATATTGAAGCAGGGGACGAAACTTGTCCTACATTCAATGAATGACCCACGAATCAATAGGTACTTGTAAACTTGAATATGCATATTCGCTTGTACTTTTATCCTGGGATCCCAAACAAATGAAATTTTCTCTTTTCCTCTTAATTGCGTCTTTCTCCATTCCAAAAGCTACTACGGAGACTGAAGTTCGCATTAATCAAAGTGGTTATTATCCTGCAGCTTCAAAAATTGCAATAGTGGTCAACGCCCAACCTTACACTGAGTTTGAGCTGGTCAACAGTTCCGGCAAAACCGTTTTCACTGGAAAGCTTGGAAAAGAAATAAAATGGGAAAAGTCAGGAGAAAGCGCAAAGAAAGCTGATTTTACTACATACGATATCGAAGGTGAATATCAATTAAAAGTAGGGGAAGTATTGTCTTATCCATTCAAAATAGCAAATGATGTATGGCGAGATGTTTCTGTCGGGATAATGAAATCATACTACCTGCAGCGTTGCACATATGAATTGAAAGAGTCGTATGCCGGGCCTTTTAAAAGACCTGCTGGTCATCCCGATTCAAGTTGTGTGTTTCACCGAACAAGCGGAAAAGAAGGCACTATATTTGCTCCAGGCGGTTGGTATGATGCGGGAGATTTCGGGAAGTATATTGTGAGTGCCGGAGTGACTCTCGGGAATATGTTAAGCCTCCATGAAATACATCCAGAGGTCTTTCCGGATGGGAGCACTAACATTCCGGAATCAGGAAACGGCTTTAGTGATTTATTGGATGAAGCAAAGTACGAACTTGACTGGTTTAAGTACATGCAAGATGACGATGGGGGAGTTTTTGTAAAAATCACTTCCGCCAAATACCCTCCCATGATGTTTCCACATAATGATCCATTACAGAGAAATGTTTATGGAAAATCGACCGCCTCAACGCTACACTTTGCAGCATGTATGGCCATGGCTGCAAGGATTTACCGGAATCAATACCCCGATTGGTCAAAGGACTGCTTGATAAGAGCACAAAAAGCATGGCAATGGGCCATTGTAAATGACAACGAAATTTTTGAAAATCCTGAGGGTGTCTTGTCCGGAGCTTACAGCAATTCATATATGAATGATGAGTTTTTATGGGCCGCAGTGGAGCTCTATATCACTACCGAAAATGAGGAATACAAGAGTTACCTGCTGAATAGAGCCACTGAGTTTTATGACATGGATCCATCGGGGTGGGCCAATGTAAATGGTTTGGCAATTACCAGTTTGGCCATCAATAACAAAAACCTGTCGGAGCTACTTGCGGTACCGGCAAGGGAATCGTTGATTTCATGGAGTGATAAAAAGCTTCTTGAGATGAGAGAATCCGCATATCAACTGCCAGAATTTCAGCTGGTTTGGGGCTCAAATGGATTTATTGGTTCAAATGGATTATGCTTCATTTATGCATACAAGATAACTGGTGATAAAAAGTATTTGGATGCTGCCACGCAGGTTGCAGATTATCTACTCGGTAAGAATGCCACTGGCTATAGTTTTGTAACCGGCTATGGAAGTAAAAGAGTCGTTAATCTTCATCATAGCGTTTCCATCGCCGATGGGATCAATGGATGTTTACCTGGTTTTGTTCCCGGAGGTCCAAACCCTTCAATGGAGGATGCAAATTCGAGTGAACATGGCAAGGCAGCCATGTATACAAGCACCTTACCTGCGAAAGCTTACGTAGATAGCGAGCTCAGCTATGCATCCAATGAAAACGACATTTGCTATAGTTCGCCGGTTTTAGCGTTAGTCGCCGCCGTGGACTTCCTTCTTGGTGAAGAATATCCAGATGACTGGAAACCTTACCATACTTTTCCTGAATGATCCAATTGCTGTATTAAACAATAGGAAGGATTATTTCAGCTACAATGCCTATTTCAGAGCTTGAATGAGTTTCTTACTATCCATGTATTCGAAATACCTGGCTGTTACATTGAAATCTTGATCCAAAACGATCATTGTAGGAGGGGTGAATTTACCTTCCCTTAGCGCTAGAATTTGAGCAATTTGATGAACTGGTTTTCTGGACTGACCGATCTGATCGTTGATTAACGTCTGACCACCAAAGCGGATTTCAATATCGCTCTCAGCATCGAAGCGAACTGCAAAATATTGGTCATTCAGCAGGTTGATAACCTCCAACTTGGTAAATACTACTTTGTCCATTTTACGGCAGTAGGTACACCAATCCGTGAAAAAATCAATGAATACCTTTTTTGGTTGAGAGTCATTTAACTGGGCTGTTAATGAATCCTCCAGCTGCTCAAAAGTGATCCAGTTGACTGAGTTTGACTGTTGAGCTCTGACTGACAGTGAAAGGCAAAAGACAGTGAATACAACCACAAACACTCTAACTGACATAGGCCTTAATGCAGGTTACCGATTTTCACAGAAATGAAAATCGAGCGCGGTGCTGCGGGTCCGTAAACAAAGTCAGAATCTCTTTCAGGACCGGAATCAAATTCAGGCTGAAAACTGTTAAGAAGATTTCTAAAACCACCGCTCAGTTCCAAATGGAAATCATCAGAAACTTCAAAGTGGTAGCTGGCTTTCAGATTAACATCAAAGAACGGATCTGATTCCAGTAAGTCCGGAGCCCCATTAGCGCCAACAACCCTTGGCACAATCATAGAGCCGGTATAAGTACCTGTTAGGTCCAGCTTGAATGCATTTGTAACACTGTAGAACGAAGTAAAATACCCGTACAAATTAGGGTTTCTGGTAAATTCATCAACGGTAATTGCATTCTCACCGGTTTCTTCCTGTTCAAAAATTACCTGATCTTGAACAAAACTCGTTTGCTGTGCTGTTCCTCCTAACTGGAATGCGAATTTCTCAGAAGGTGAGTATCCGGCTTCGAAGTTCAGCCCGGAAACGGTAGCACCCTGACCGTTTACTACTTCCTCAAGGATAATACTTCCAATATCTCCTCGACTCACTTGAGTGAACGAATTTTGTAATTGTGTGTAAAAACCTTCTAATAAAAAGTTGATTTGCGTCATACCGAGGTTTTTTGTGTAATTGACAGAACCAGTAAAAGCATTTGACGTCTCTTTGTCCAGGTTATTGGATGGAAGCACGAATACCTGGTCTCCTCCGGCCGACGAGATATGTAAGTCTTCGTTGAAAGCTTGTGGAGCTCTAAATCCACGTGCATAACCGCCTCTGAATCGTAGATTTTCAGATATCTGGTATAAGAGTGTAGCTCTTGGGCTAAATACACCCACATTCACATCTGCTGTTCGTTGCTCAGTAATCAAGGCATACGTTCCATCCACGTTTGAGATATCAAACCTGCCTCCAAATAATGCTGTAAACCTTGGGTTCGGTTTCCATTCGTACTGAGCAAAAAAACCAGCTGTATTCACCTTTTGGTCAACTAATCGGTTGTAACCGACAATCTCATCCTGGGTATCATAAGCCTGATTTTCGATTCCTATCGTAAGTGTGTTACTGTTGTTGAAGTAGCGGTTAAACTGGATTCCTGTAACTAGTGCCATGTCTTCGGTAAGTCCGTAGGCATTTAGGGCCAACGTGCTATCTTCCGCTGATCGACCACCACCCAGGCCTCCATAGTAGCTGTCTCGTAGGGTTCGTTGAACCGAAGCATACAGTGACAATTTATTACGGTCATCATTGCTCCATCGTTCGTAATTAATACCTCCGAAGAACGTATTGTGATCCAGTTCTTCAGTTATATCTGTAAAATGAGGAGCTAAGTCCAATCGATCACCTCCTCTGCGATACTCCTCTAATGCACTAAAGTCTAAGGTGAATCTGCTATTATTCCCGGGTTTAAAAAATGCTTTCGCACCTAATACGGTATTTTCCAATTTTACCAATTCCGTAAAACCATCTCCATTGGCATCGTAACTATCTCTTGCACGACTCATTCCATAAAAAGTAACACCACTGGTCAAAGACTCATTTACCACCGAGCCGTTAAACGTATAGGTTTGATCGACCGCATCGCCATCAATGAGTGCCGTATTCGACCGAATTTCCCATGCGTTCTCAACGGGATCCCTGGTGATGATATTGATTGTGCCGGCAATAGCATTAGATCCATACAAGGCTGATCCTCCGCTTCTGACTACCTCGACTCGTTCAACGATATTGGTAGGAATTTGATCCAACCCATATACACTGTTTAATGCGCTAAAAACAGGACGACTATTTATGAGAATTTGAGAATATGCCCCTTCAAGTCCGTTGAGGCGAACCTGTGTAAATCCGCAGTTCTGACAGTTAGTTTCAACTCTAACCCCTGGTTGGAAATTGAGTCCATCAGAAATTGCCAGTGACTGTGTGGCATTGAACAACTTACTGTTGATAACACCTACAACCACAGGAGCGTTGGCTCGGTCCTGTTCATACCGTGTACCGGATACCACAACCGTCTCTAAATTCAATAAATCTTCGTTTAACTGAATCTCAAAGTCTGATGTACCATTTACTTCAATTTCTTGGCTGTATGTTCTGAAACCTACTGCGCTAACCTTCAATACATAAGTGCCAGACGGAACTTCTTTCAATTCAAATTGACCTTTAACATCGGTCGTGGTACCAATGGTCGTTCCCTCGAGACCCACTGAAGCAAAAATTACAGGTTCATCTGCCGATGATATTGTACCAGTTATGAGAGACGATTGTCCCTGTAAATTGATTGCAGAACCAAAAAGGATGAGCGACAGTAGATATAAATATTTTTTCATGATTAGAGACGCACTGTCCCGGCTAACACTGGTCAAAATTTGAAGGGGCAAAATTAATAAGATAGGTTAATCTAGCAACCGTGTTTTCAATGTATGAAGAAAGAATCAACGGGCACTGTACCGATTATACGTGATGTTCCTGATGTAGTTAGGAAATCGTCAAAGGATGTCAAGGAACCGACCTCCAAAGCTGATGATCTCTCTTAATGACTGACAAGGCAGAGGTTACTCCTTGGGAGAATTCTTCAAATTCGTAGAACGCTCTTGGTCTTGTTCAATCCATTGTTTCATTATTCCTTGCATCATTCCGATGTACTTTCTGGACTCTAGCTCATTTTTGATGGGATCTGCCATATACTTATCTAAGTTTTCAATCAGAGTTAAATCGATCGGGGTGCCCTTTCCAATTATCCAGGAGCCCATCGACCACTCGGAGAAAACCCTTTCTTTCGTGTATCCGACGACTTTCTGCTCAATAGTATGATGCCTCGAGTCTTTTCTAATCAATTCGAATACTTTCACTACTTCATCTTCATCTCCTTCGATATACTGGAGGAATTTGCCATCATGATAAAGCAGAATTCCGGTTATATTCCTAGGTGTATTCCAATTGATCGATTCCTTTGTGATTTGGTCCACGACTTCCTGAGTCACTTCGCTTGAAGGTATACTTTGATAAATGATATAATACAGCATACTTCAATATTATAACCTTTTGCTCTTCAGTCCAATAACTTCAATGCATATTCAGGATTTCATTTGACAATGGTAGGAGGTAGGATTCTTTTGGGATTCAAGTATATATTTTTAGACATTTATGACTGACTTACATTGCTTACTCCGAACTGATAAAGTAATATGAATATCAACTTTGAAGATATAGCAGATTTTAGAAGGGAGCTTCACAGATTTCCTGAGGTTTCTGGGAAAGAGTTTGAAACTCAAAATCGAATCATTCAAAGACTCGAGTCAATGGGTACAAATGCCAGCACCATCGGTGAAACAGGTGTCTTCTCCGTATTTGAGGGACTTGAACCGGGGGCTACGGTATTACTGCGAGCGGATATAGATGCACTACCTATTCAAGAGGTAAACGAGTTTCCCCACAAGTCTTTGAAAAAAGGAATTTCACACAAATGTGGTCATGATGGTCACACGGCGATCCTTATTGGAGTAGCCCAGTCATTAATACAAACTCCAATAAGGAAAGGGAAAGTCATTCTACTTTTTCAACCGGCGGAAGAAAATGGGAAGGGAGCCAAGAAAGTTTTAGAGGATACCAAATTTACATTTACGCCAGATTACGTTTTTGCTTTTCATAACCTTCCTGGTTACCCTCTACATCAAATAGTAGTTAAAGAAGGTTCATTTAATGCAGCCGTAAAAAGTATCATCCTAAAGCTGGAAGGAAAAACTTCTCATGCTGCCGAGCCAGAACATGGGATTAATCCTGCTTTAGCAATTTCAAAAATGATTCAGTTTTTCGATCAACTTACTGTAGTTAATGATAGTAGAATAGATTTTACTTTATTGACACCCGTGTACTCGATGATGGGGGAACGTTCCTATGGTATAAACGCTGGATATGGTGAATTGCATTATACCCTAAGATGCTGGGATCAGGATAACATGGAGAAACTCACCAATAGGATAGTTCAAGGCGCAAATGAGATCGCAAAATCATATAACCTATCGCTGACAATAGAATGGACGGAAGAATTTGCCGCGAGTCACAATGATGGTAAGTCAGTAAAACTGATTAGTGAGGTAGCAGCCATCAACAATTACCAGGTAAATGAGAAAACCATTCCCTTTAAATGGGGAGAGGACTTTGGACTTTATACACAAAAATTCAAGGGAGCAATGTTTGGAATTGGATCCGGAGAAGAATGTCCAGCTCTTCATAACCCTGATTATGATTTTCCGGATGAAATAATTCCAACCGGTATCCATATGTTTAATCAGTTAATCCAACAGATTGCTGATTAGAAATTAGACGTACTTTTTACCAGGTATCCAATTCGCTGGAGACCGCCAGCATAAACCAGCCAGCATGTGGAATCCATTGCTCGGGCCAACGCCAAAGTTGTGCCGGGTCTTTTCCTTGTGGGTGGGGAAGAAATGCAATATCCGATTCGTTATCAACACCGGCTGTAATTCCATTAGCAATACCCCCTTCATAATTCCAGTTGTGTGGGTCCAGGTACTCCGGGTTATTACGTCCGATTCCATCCATCATGCATATATCGAAGGGATTCAATCCAAGTATCCAATCAACCTGATTTTGGCAGAATGCCATTACTTGCTTTTTCTGTTCATCACTTAGGTATGACTTACATAGTTGGAAGGCTGCAGCTAGAGAAGCAAGCCTGGCATTCTCGCCCTGATACCAATAACCGGATTCGTTTTTGTGCGGTATGAAGAATGAAGATCGCCTGGATTGCTCGTCTAAGGCTTTAATGTATTGTCTTGGATAACCAAACGGATTGATGACCTCATTGGAGATTGCCAAATTGAAATCTATATGCTTTTGAATTGTTGCAATTGCCTCCCGCCTGCAAGTATCATCGTCTTCGATATCCAGGTATCGAGAAAGGGCAATCAATGGGTAACCAGCTTCTACCGCATGGAAATAGGGGCGAGAGCCCTTATCCGCCACCAGCCAACCACTGTAGTTTTCATCGCTTGACAATCGATTATTTAGATTTTCGGCCCGTCTGCGTGCATGTTGAAGGTATTCCGATTTTCTCGTGGTATTGAATAATTCGGAAGCCGCAAGAAGAGCACAATAATCATCAATAATATTCTCCTTATCGTCAAAACAATACTTCCTGTTATTTTCAAGAAGATGGTCAAATCCCTTTTCAGCCGAATCAATGTAGGTAGTGAAATCGTATTCACCGGAAATGCGATCTGCACCCAACCTGGCGAGTGCAGCAATGGATATTCCAGCACCTTCACGAAAAGCTGCCTGGTATTGGTCTGTGCGAATTCCTTTCTGAGTTTCATAGGCACAAACTTCCCGCTTGGTAGGATCTTTACTCCAATTATCAAATACGGTGGTGTAAAAGTAGCCCTGTTGATCTTGCATCCGCACAAGGAAATCCGCACCATATGCGGCCTCCTCTTTGTACTTTGTCGCCAGGTCAGGAAACAACAAACCCATATAAATGGCAGAAGTATACAGGTTGTAAACAACCATAGGAATTTGCTGTGGAACCATAAAGTTGGTGTAGCACAAATGGCTAAGGTATTTACTAACATCACCGGAGGCATCATACCAACCTCCCCGGACATCCACACTATCTATTCGTTCACCATAAAATGAAATCTCCTTATCCCATTCCTCGTATTCTTTCGCTGGGTGATTGGATTGCAGTCCTTTCAATAATAATGGAAGGGTAGAAGAGGAGAGTAGATAGTCATTGATTTCAAATGGTGGTGTTCGGAAATCGGATCCCTTAAGTTGAATTCTATATAAACCAGGTGCAGTCAACTCAGTAAAGTAACCTGGATAAGCATTTCCAGTATGCCATTGATCGATAGGCCCACCCTGTTGAAATGCCCCCTCAAATACAACTTCACCCGCATCATTGACGACCATAAAGTTTTCAGGTGCGCTGGAGCGGGTAGTCTGCAAAATCACTTTCTTAAACGCATGGGTATCGTATCCGAGATGGTTGGTTAATAGTACTTCGTTGTGGGGAATATTCATGAAGATAGAAATCATCAAATATAACCATATGCTTTCGACCTTTTTGAAGGAATTCAATGAACATAATTGAAGACTCGAAATACAAGGCTATTGCACTTGATTGTAATAGTATAACTTCGCGACAGTTCACTATCAGACTCTTAATCACAATGATTTTAAGCGGATTGGAAATAGAGGAGAGAATGGGAAAGGATATCCATATTGATCCCTACAATCAGAATCAATTGAATCCCAATAGCTATAATCTTCGACTGCATGATGAACTTCTTGTTTATGACAATGAAGTGCTTGACATGAAAGTCGAGAATAAAGCATCAAAGCTGATGATCCCATCAACTGGTTTGAAGTTGGATCCTGGAAAACTATACCTTGGTCGTACGATGGAGCATACTCGAACAGATAATTTGGTCCCAATGTTGGAGGGAAGAAGCAGCATAGGCAGACTTGGTATGTTCGTGCACGTTACCGCAGGATTTGGTGATGTAGGATTTAATGGTTTCTGGACACTGGAGATTTTCGTCGTTCAGCCACTTATTATCTATCCTCATGTCGAAATTTGTCAGATTTACTATCATCATTTGGATGGTGACTATGCAACCTATCAGAACGGGAAATATCAGAACAATCATGGAATACAGCCAAGTAAACTGTACGAAGACTTTAAGTAACTAATGTAGGTAAGTATTGGATCCAGGTCTTATACAATAAGAGGTTTGTTGTCACCCTGACGTCGCTTTGACTACAGATTATCTACTTATTTCTGAATTAGTTTCAAATGCATGAAACTTAAATGCAACATTGTTGCGTTTATCGAGTTGTACTTTACATTTGCAGAAGAATTCCTACCACACACTTTCGAATGAAAAATCAATTTATAGGATTAAACTTAGACTTTTTAGGTTTTAGTGCTTCCATGCTTTGTGCTATTCACTGCGCGGCCTTACCATTTTTACTCACATTGGCGCCACTTGCTGGACTCCAGTTTCTGGATAATCACTGGATAGAATACTCTATTATTCTGGTGAGCCTTGTAATTGCCTCAAACGCACTAGCTCATGGCTATAGAAGACACCACAAAAATGTACTTCCCTTGATTATCGCTGGAATGGGCTTTATGCTCGTCGGTATCGCACAGGTTATGCATGGCGAATTGCTTGAGGTTTTACTTATGACGGCTGGAGGAACAACCATCGCTATATCTCACCTTGTTAATTGGAGATATATAAATAAATCCAAAGTGGAGTGTTCTACTTGTTGATATTTCGATCTCCCAGCGTTCAAGAAATATAACAATTCCCTTAAATGGGCATCTGAAATGACAAAAAAAAGATATAGGAACGGTCAGTATAAATTAGTTTTAATAGCTCTTTTTGCTGCATTATTAGCTGGATGTAATTCAGGAGAGAAGGTTGACGAAGACTTGCAAACGGCATTCAAGATTCATGAAGAGGCTGTCGAAGTAAGGAAGAAGATTGCAGACCAAATAAATACGTTTAAAGAGAATACAGATTCGCTGTTTGTAGAGTCCTATAAAAGTGATTTGGACTCAATCCGTCTTTTATTGGAAGCTTGGGATGATCAACTTGTGGAAGTACCTGGATTTGATCATGAACATGACCATTCTGATCACGATGACGAACATGATCATTCAGGGCATGATCACGACCACGATCACGACCACGATCATGAAAATACACCTGAACTAAGTCCTGAACAGCATTTAGAAGTACAAAAACACTTGTTGTCGCAGATCAAGTTGATTGCTGAATACGTTAGTCAATTAGAGCAGTTGTAGTTTGTTTTTAGGTATTAAATAGATGGAAAGAGCAACTGCAAACCCAACCTGCGAAGCTGACGATAAACCTCAGGTTCTGCATCGGATACATGAAGAGAGAATAAATATTACTATTTACGATAGGAGCCTCGATGCACTTGCAAGCGAGATTGATCAAATTAAGCACGGAGACTTCGAGTTGAAAGCAACTGGTAGTTTTGATTCAATTGTTGAAGTCATTACTCATTCCGTCGAACTGAGGGAATACCCCTTACTACTTAAGGATATTAAACAATTACTCAGTCTTTTTAAGCATATCTCTGAAGCAAAGGAGTTTCGCCTATTTTTTGCGACGGTCAACAATAGTATGTGCAGGAAATTTCATACTGATATCAATGATATAAGGATGTTATGTACTTATGTTGGACCTGGTACTCAATGGTTAGTTGATGACTATGAAGACCAAGAAGAAAGTGATAATTCCTTGGTTGACGATGAAAGCATACGGCAGGCTAATGAAGGATCCGTTGTCCTCCTAAAGGGTGCTTTATATCCGAAAGAAGGAACCAAACCAGTTCTTCATCGGAGCCCTCCAATTGAAGATGGTGTAGAAAAAAGAATACTCCTCAGGGTAGATACGGATAAATTTGCTAATCTATTTCAATAAGTATCGGAATTTAAGGATTAGATGGGGTTTTAACTCACTGTGAAAATTTGAGACCAATTAAATATATTCTAATAAAGCTAATTCGGTTCTATCAAATAGCAATTTCACCCTACTTCCCGTCTTCTTGCCGTCACCAACCCACATGCTCGCAATATATGATTGAAGCAATAAAAACGTGGGGCCCAGGTAAGGGTTTTTGGCTCGGAATAAAGAGGCTATCACGGTGTCATCCCTGGGGTACTAAAGGATATGATCCAGTACCTAAAAAAATAAATAAATGAAAATTTCGAGAGTTACACATATGGTAGAACTGGAAGAGGGTTGTAAGTTTCAACCTCAGTTTGACAAGAGGGAAGGTATACTCCCGGTAGCAGTCCAGGAAACGAAATCTGGTCAAGTGCTCATGTTGGCTTCAATTGATGAAGAAGCTCTTAGTCAGACAATCAAAACAGGATTAGCTACTTTTTGGAGCACATCTCGCAAAAAGCTTTGGGTTAAAGGTGAAACTTCTGGAGATTTTCTCAAAGTAGACAGGGTTTTAGTGGATTGTGATCAGGATGCTTTTGTATTTCAGGTTACGCTACAGGGAGATGGCGTCTGCCATACAATTGGCCAAAATGGTCATCACAGAAAAGCCTGCTTTTATCGGGAGTATGAACCCAAGAAGGACAGACTGGAATTCGTAGAGAGTATGAAATAGAGACTGGAAATCGTTAAACAACATCCAATTATTACCCACCTATTGTTATGAACTCTATCCAACAAAGTCACGAAAGAGTCTAAATCCAGTATCTTTAGTGGATTCAATTAAAGGAAACCCGATATTCCAGAGGGGTTTGCTTCGTTTTAGATTTAAAAAATTTACTGAACGACTGTGGATGCTCAAACCCGAGACTGTATGCAATTTCACTTACAGATAAATCGCCAATGGATAGTTTCACTTTAGCCATTTCGATAACCTTGTTATGAATGTGCTGTTGTGTGGTTTGGCCTGTTAGGCTTTTGAGAACACTACTTAGGTAGTCCGGTGTCACATTCAGACTCTTCGCAATATCATTGACGGAAGGTAATCCTTTGTGAATTGCATTCTCCTCGCCGAAATAATCATCTAAATGGTTTTCCAATTTCTGAAGTATTTGATGATTAGAAATCTTTCTTGTCAGAAATTGACGTTGATAGAATCTTTCAGAATAACTGAGAAGTAATTCCAGCTGACTAATAATGATCTGTTGACTGAACTGATCAATATTTGCCTGATATTCCGATTGAATATTTTTTACCAGCTGAATGATTGTTTTCTCTTCCTTTTCAGAAAGAAACAAAGCTTCTCTAACAGAATATTTGAAGAAGGGATATTTTTGAATAGCACGGGCCAGGGGAGTACCAAAGAAGAAATCGGGGTGAACAGCCAATATCCAGCCAGATGGCGCCTCTGCCATTTCATCTGGTTCCAAAAGTTCTACCTTAATCACTTGATCCGGAGAGAAAAAGGTCATTACACCTTCATCAAAATCGTATGATTGTTGTCCGTATCTATATTTCCCGATAACATTTCGCTTTATAGATACTGAATAATAAGATTGAATCCATTTAAACTCGTTTGTTTCCGATGTATGCTTGACTAATTTGTAGTCGATCAAGCTTATTAATGGATGCTCTGGAGGTGGTATGTCATTGAATCGGTGTAAGTCACTGATAGTCTCTAGCCGTGCAATTTCTGTTGAAGCCATGGTTGAAGTTAAGCAATTAGTGAAGATTGAAGTCCGTAAACACGATACATCATGGCTAGGAAGTGAAGACAAACTGGATTATTCCTGACTTCCAGAGGATAAAACTTCCGTAACCATGATGTACGCATTCCAATGCAGACTGGCTTAAACTTTCAACTTCAACATATCACCCATACCAAAGGCACCATAAAGACCTTCATGGATTTGAGCCAATTGATTGTTGTAAGGATTGATGTGATCGCCCATACCCATTTTATCTACAACTGTTCTTGCAGGGCGGCTGCCTGCAGGGGTGTTGATAACTTCTGCAATGGCATCTGCCACACTTTGAGGATTTTGTTCTGGATTGCTTGCCAGCGCTCCCTCAAAGTTATCAAAGGCTTGTTGAGGTGCATGGACCATGTCTCCATAACTCTCATTCTGTGACGTATCGGAAGGCCTCAGAAGACTTCCAAAGAAACCGGTAGGATAACCACCTGGTTCAACGATCACAGAATCTACTCCAAAGCCTGAAAGCTCCACTCGGTAGTTTTCTGCAAGAGCTTCAAGAGCCCATTTTGAAGCGTTATATGGTCCGTAAAATGGAAAGGCGATCCTACCTAAAAGGCTGGAAACATGAATGAGTAATCCTGATCCCTGCTTTCTTAAATGGGGTAGTGCAGCTCTATTTACCCTTTGAACACCGAACACATTTACTTCAAAAAGCTTTTGAAAATCCTCGGTGGTGAACTGCTCCTGAATTCCTAAAACGCCAATCCCGGCATTATTCACCACGACATCCAGACCTCCTAATAGTTCAATTGCTTTTTTGACTCCTTCTTTAACACTTTGGTCGCTGGTAACATCAAGATTCACCACGTGAGCACCAGCTTTTGTGAGCTTTTCCGAGGCCTCCTTGTTCTTAGACTCCGGATTACGCATAGTAGCTACTACGCTATGACCTTGTTCCAACAATGTATTGACTGTTAAGGCTCCAAAGCCTCCGTTTGCTCCTGTTATTAATACTTTAGACATTTTGCTATTTGTTTAGTTTATCGTTGATGCAAAACAATGCATCTGCATAATCATTGAAGTAGCCAAATCCGTGAGGGTTGTAGCCACTTTCGAAAAAAGCTTTGTTATTTTCTATTTCAGTTCCAGGTTTCCCGTCATGTATTTAAGGTTGAATGTGAATAAATCCATTCTCCATTCATTATCTGACTTGGCGAAGTGGAAGTCGTAACTTCCAACAAACTCTCGTGTAGTTCCTTCAGTAGTATTTTTCTTATAATGACTGGCTATGGCATGTACTTTCGCAGTGGCATTGGCTTCCTGAATATCTATAAGAAAATTGCCCGATTGATGATGAATGGCATCCAGGTCTTTGAATCCCTCGGACCATTCATCGCAAATTTCCTGAGCAGTTTTTGTGACCATAGCAGGTGCTCCCAGGGAAGTCATGTCCATTTTTACGTTCTGGGCAAAAACTTCATCTTGGAGTCCTCTCCAGTTTTGTTGATCCGTATAGTAGAAGAGTCGGCTAATTACTTCTACGATTTTTTCTCTTTCCGTCATTGTGTACATTTTAAGTAGTTCATAATTTATTTTGTGCGTCTAGACAATTTGCTCATTTTAACAGCTTGAATGCATGTGACCATTTTCCGTTTAAAAAACCGGGTATACACCATAACATACAAAGAGGCTCAATAGCTCTTGCTGCTTCAGCGGCACCCATATCTTCAACTTCCCATCCAAATAACTCGACGATCTCTGCTACTTCTGATTTTGCACCTTCATTATCTCCACAGATAAACATTGAAGGCTTTAACTCAAAAGCAGGGTCAACCATTTGCGAACTACCTATGCTATTGAAGGCTTTTACGAAATTCGCTTCGGGATTTTCATTCTGAAGTATCTCCATTAAAGATCCATTCTGATCGGTGAAGAAATTCAAAACTCCTTTGTCAATGGGCGCATTGGCAATCGGATTGGTGGCGTCGATAATAGTTTTACCATCCAAATGATGCTTACTTATTCCACTCAATACCTCAGCGGCGGCGGTCCCCTTAATTGAAAGAACCAAAATCTCGCCGTATGCTGCTGCTGCTTCAAAAGAACCCACTTTGGCTTCCGATGCCTTTTCATCTCGCCATGCCGCCAACTTACCCACATCTCTGGTACCTAACATGACAGAGTATCCTTTTTTTATGAAACCGTCACCCAATGTTTGGGCAACAATACCAGATCCAATAATGCCGATTTTCTTCATGGATGATTTATTTATTTTGTTTGTACATACAAATAATGATTGAATTTTTTTATTCAAGTTTCCTGGAGGATGAATAAACATCCGCAGTCAGTTGCATTGCCGTATCTTGTCCAAGTATATCTGAATACCTTTTGAATAGCTTTCGCCAAACTTCTCTTAGTTTGGGTTGAAGCTTTAATGCATCCTCGGTAGGATACACCTCAGTTGTTCTTCCTACTGATTCTCTTTTCAAATATCCTCTATATTCCATTTTTTCTATTAACCGCGTTACCGTTGAAGGTGTCAATTGCATTTGTTGGCTTATTTCTGTCGGCTGTATACCAGGTTCTTCATTGACAGTCATTAATAGGAAAGCATATGATGACGTTAATCCGACAACAGAAAATTCTTCATCTGAAATTTTGGTCATGATTCTGGATAGGGCATTTGCAGAATGATAAAGACAATTACAGAATTTTGATTGTTTTTCGGTCATTAGAATACAATAATAGATTATATTGTTTGTACATACAAGTATAGACGAATCATTGTTGTAGGATGTTGCGTTTTCCTTCATTTCTAAACAGTAGGTTCAATAGGGGAAGAGTACAATATGATTGCCAAAACTACTAGTAAGACCTGAATTTGATGTTTAAGTCACTCTCTTACTCATCTTTAAGAACCTCCACAGGGTTTACAGAGGCAGCTATCCATGATTTGCCAGCAATAGTTAACCACGAGATGCTAAGAGTTATCGTTCCCGCTAATAAAAAGACCCACCACTCAATGGCTATTCGATAAACAAAATCTTCCAGCCAATACGTCATGGAATAGTATCCAATTGGAAAAGCGATGACTAATGCAATTCCAACCAATTTTATAAAATCTAGTGATATCAAGGATATCACCTGTTTCCTGCTTGAACCCAGCGCTTTTCTAATCCCAATTTCCTTTGTTCTACGAGCGATGGTGAACGTTACCAGTCCAAAAAGGCCCAACGTAGCGATCAGTATGGTCAATGCGGCAAAAACCCTGAAGAGTTTCCCTACATTCTGTTCCGCTAGATAAGTTTGATTATAAAGCTCATCGAGCAATGCGTAGTTTAATGGTTCATCAGCGTCAAACTCAGCCCATACTTCATCAATATCAACCAGTAGATCAGGAATATTGGACATTTTCGATCGAACGATGATTCCTGAGCTGGTTCTTTTCCGAATCATCAGCGGTTCTATTCGTTGATGCAGGGATTGAAAATGAAAATCCTTAACCAGGCCAATGATTGTTGATTTGCCCTTAGTTCCCTGTTGATCCAGGGTGGTTTCGATGGTTTTGCCCACAGGGTTTTCACCTAAACCAAAAGTACGGGCAAAGGTTTGATTGACAATTACCAGGTTCGTTTCCGATCCTGATTCAAAATTTCTCCCGGATAGTATCTCTATTCCCATTGTAGGGATATAGTTTTCGTCGACATTATATACCGGAGAGCGTCTAAAATCCTGACTTCCTTCACTAAGAAAAACATTGTCCATGCTTGAATTGGTAGGTCCCGCTGGTAAATGATTGGAGATGGTCACATTCTCTACCAAGGAGTTTGACAGTAGCTTGTCTTTGAGAACTTTGGTTCCCCCTTGCCCGAGTACTTCCGTATCTCTAACGATTATCAACCCTTCTTTGTCATAGCCAATGTCTTTCTTCTGAATGTAGTCCATTTGAAGGCCGACAATGATTGTTCCAATGATTAGAACAGTGGAGATAGTGAACTGGAAAATTACCAGGCCGCTTCTTAAACCAAAACCCTGACCCTTGGTTGTCTTTTTGCTTAGTGCCGAAAGTGGTTTGAATGAGGATAGCACAAAGGAAGGGTAGAGGCCAGCCAACAAACTGATGCACATACCAAAAACCAGGTAAAAGGAAACAATATCAGGAGTTAAGAAATCGAAGTACTGAAAGTCTTTGCCACTAATATTATTGAAGAATGGTAAGCTCAACCCAATCATCACCGATGCAATTATCATGGCAACGCAAGTGGTAATTAACGATTCCGCCATGAACTGCAGTACCAGCTGATTCCTTCCGGATCCCAACACCTTCTTGATCCCTACTTCTTTCATTCGTCGTGAGGCGGCGGCGGTTGATAAGTTTATAAAATTGATGCAAGAAACAAGTAATGAGAATATCGCAATAACACTGAATAGATAAAGCGTATTGATATTGCCACCGGGCTCTAGTTCTGATTGAGCTGATAAATCCGAATACAGATGAATGTCAGAAAGTGGCTGTAAGAAAAGCCCAATTTTATTGCCACTTTCTTCAAATTGAGCCATTGAAATCCCGAATGCTTCTTGAAGCTGAGGTCCCATATACTTGGATACAATTGCTGGAATCTTGCGCTGAACACTTGAAAACTCTGAATTCTCGTTAAGCAATACATAGCTATGAAACTCACTATTCAGCCAGTCATTTCGAGCTGCATTTTCATAGCTTGCCATCGAAGCTAAAAGATCGAAATGGAAATGAGAATTTGAAGGGATGTCTTCAATGACACCGGTGATTTCAAACTTCTGATCCCATTCTCTGAATTCAAGTATTTTCCCCATCGGATTGTCACTTCCAAAGTACTTTTTAGCCTCACTTTGAGTAATCAACATGGTGTTTGGTTTTTCTAGTGCTGTTTTGGGATCACCCAGTAGGAACTGAGTAGTAAAAACAGTGAAAAAGTTGGAGTCGATATAGGCGAATCGACTATCTCGAAAGAATTCTTTGCCGTTTGTCACCAGTTGGTTAGCTGTAGCTCTTAACCTGGTTCCAACGATTACCTCCGGTAACTCCTCCTGGAACGCAGATGCTACCGCCGCCGGGGATATTGCTTCATTAATGGATTCACCCTGTACTTGTCCTTTTAATATGATACGGGCAATACGATTGGCGTTTTCATTGAATTTGTCATAGCTCAACTCATCGACAACAAATAGGGATATCATCAGGCAGGTAGAGATACCGGTTGCCAATCCAAAAATGTTAATACCAAATAGATCTTTTTGTTTCAGCAGATTTCTCCAGCCAAATTTCATGTTGTGTTGTATCATACCAAAAGAGTTGAGTTTTTGAGTTCCTGAAAAGCTTCGGATAATTCCGGGGCGAAATAGTTTTAGCACATCGAGCACTAAAAGCCAATTGGCCTGTTTATTTTGTTTAACCCTCCATTCAAATAGCTCCAAAAGGTCACCTTCGATATTATCTACAATATCCGGGTCGCAGAACCATCGAAAGAATCGAAAGGGCCATTTGTGAGGTTTTCTTTGCATAAAACAAGCTTTACTACCTTAAATGTAGTATTGGTTGATATCTAATACCTTAATTGTAGTTAAAATGTTTCGTTCTGATCGATAAATTTATAATTAACCTCATAATAGCACGTGAGAGATATGTTCAAAATAATATTACTGCAATTAGGAATTTATAACCAAAATTTCTTTTCTTCGTAAATACTACGGATAGGAATTAATTATACAATGAAAAAATTTCAACTTGGAGAGTTTGAAGAGATAGTGATGCTTACTGTTGCCATACTATATGAAAACGCTTACGGAGTATCGATCAAAAAAGAGATTGAAACCAGGCTTGGACGTTCAGTTAGTGTAGGTGCCCTGCAGTCTGCCTTAAAGAGATTGGAAGACAAGGACTACCTGATAGCGAACGATTCAGGTGCTACCCAAGAGCGGGCTGGGAGACCCAAACGGTTTTACAGGATTACTTCATTGGGAAAAGACGCCATGCAGCACGCCAAAGAAACCAGGAATTCCCTTTGGGAAGCTATTCCGGAAGTGTCACTTGAAGTGAAATTCTCACAGGTATAAGTGCAACAACCACCAAAGATCTTTCTCCGCTTTTTCCGGTGGTTTTGTCGTCCGGACCTACGACTACCTATTGAAGGTGACCTGATGGAACTGTATGACGAGCGCGTTCAACTAATGGGCAAGAAGAGAGCGGATAGATATTTTATTAAGGATGTTCTTCTTCTGCTACGACCAAACATCATTCGGCAGATAGAAGGATCACAGCGATTAACGAATAATGTAATGTTGAAGAATTATTTTAAGGTAAGTATTAGAAATATACTGCGAAGTAAAACCTTTTCTCTGCTAAACATAACCGGATTAAGTGTAGGTATTGCGAGCAGCATGTTGATCTTGATCTATGTGAATCACGAGCTTTCTTATGACAAATACAACGAGAATTATGAAAGCACCTATCGAGTGCTTCATCGTTGGTCAGATGACTCCAGGTTCCAGGTATGGGGAAATGCTACTGCCGCACCTGAGCTGAAACGCTTCTTTCCGGAGGTCAGGAATGTATTCAGATTTACAGGCCCAGAAACCCGGTTAGTAGAAGTAGATAAGAAAAGCTTTCGCGAAGAACTCATTTATGCAGATTCCACAGCTTATGATGTTTTTTCCTGGAATATGATTCATGGGAAGGCCAGGGGATCGCTTTCAGAACCCAACACCATCGTCTTGACTCGGCAACTATCCGAAAAATATTTTGGTGATCGAAATCCTGTGGGAGAAATAATACTAATAGATAATGAGCATCAGGTGAAAGTGACCGGGGTAGTAGATTTACCACAGAATACTCATTTTTCCTTCAAGGCAATGCTTTCGATGGAAACCTTCAAGAATCTAAGCCCTGAAATATTCAATTGGTGGGGGTATGCTGATTTCTATACCTACTTCACGCTACACGAGGACAAGGACATCCAAAACCTGAATAAACGCATTGGAACATTCCTTGAAAAAAACAACTCGGATGATCCGGACTATGCTATTTACTTCGAACCCATGTCAGACGCTTATCTTCGGTCTGAAGCAGCTCGACCCCCAGGACCTACAGGGAGCCTAAGTAACATATATATTTTCAGTTCAGTTGCTCTATTCATACTTGCCATTGCTGTTATCAATTTTATGAATTTATCGACAGCTCGTTCTGTGGAAAGAGCCAAGGAAGTTGCCATTCGAAAAACCATTGGATCCGGACGAGGAACGTTAGTGTCACAGTTTTTAGTTGAAGCGATACTTCTAACCGTCATGGCTTCAGTTATAGCTGGTGTATTGGTTGTTTACGGCCATAAATTCTTAGAAATCCTATCGGCTAAATCACTACCGGTTCAATGGATATTTACATGGTCCAATCTACTTATTGGAACACTGATTGTACTCACAATAGGAATTCTAGCTGGTAGCTATCCGGCCTTCGTTCTTTCAGGTTTTAAACCCGTGGTTGTATTAAAAGGGTCTTTCAAAACCTCATCCAAGGGGATCTGGCTTCGAAAATCGCTGGTTATTCTTCAGTTCGCCATCTCCATTGTATTATTGTTGGGAGCCACAATTGTTTTTCAACAACTCCGATTTTTACAGTCACATAACCTGGGTTTTGATGCCGATCAGGTAGTGGTATTGAACTATGGATACGATGGTAAGGTACAGCAGAAATTGAAGTCTATTAAAGCGGAGTTTGCCAAGCATAAAGATGTGGTCAGTGTTGCCGCTTCTATGGCCACACCAGGCGATTTCTTTCCTAATGCTGGTACGGGTATTGAAGACCCCAAAACAGGAGAACTGTCTTTTCATATTCCGGCAATCTATGAGATCGACGAAGATTTTATTCCCACGTTTAAAATGACCATGGTTGCAGGGAGAAACTACAGCAAGAAATTTCCAACGGATACCATTAACTCGATCATTGTCAATGAAGCTGCGGCAAAGCTTTTTGGGTATCCGGATCCAAAGGACATAATTGGAAAGTCTTTTTCACAATGGGGTAGAAAAGGCAAAGTGATTGGAGTGGTTAAAGACTTTAACTACGTCTCGCTACATAAAAAAGTTGAGCCTCTTACCTTGCGATATTCATGGGGCCTTGATACATCTATGATCTCTCTTCGAATGAACTCCACGAATTACAGCAAGACGTTGGAAGAACTTGAAGCGATATGGAGGAAATTTGCACCTCATTATCCATTTAATCCTCACTTCAATAATGCAAATTTCAATCGACAGTACGAAGCTGATAAGCGTTTCGGACTCATCTTTTCAACCTTTTCCGGCTTGGCCATATTTGTGGCTTGCCTGGGTCTCTTTGGATTAACTATTTACAGTACGGTACAGCGAACGAAAGAAATTGGAATTCGTAAGGTATTGGGCTCTTCTGCAGGACGAATTGTCGCAATGCTTTCGAAGGACTTTATAACATTATTCCTTGCCGCATTATTGATTGCGACTCCTTTTGCATGGTTCGTCATGGACAATTGGTTAAACGCTTTTGCCTACCGTATTTCAATAGGTATTGAGGTATTCCTGGTATCAGGTGCCTTGACCCTGCTCATTTCCCTGGCGACTATGAGTTTTAAAACTGTTGTTGCTGCTCGTTCAAACCCGGTAGATGCGCTTAGAAGTGAATAGTCTGCTGAGATGCCAGAGCCATTATAAGAGCAATACCATTTGCTAAAGATGGAGATATTTCGGTTTGGTGCGATTGATCCATTTTCTGGCGTATATCCAAATAACCAAATAGACTAGAAGGTACCAGATCTGGAATCTGCCAAATAGTGGGATTTCAAAAGCCAGATCAAAAAGATCCAGTTCGAAGTTGAGGCCTAACAGATTAATCTCAAGTCCTTCTTCATACCCGATGCTGGTACCCAATAATCCAAAAAGGGAGGCCTGAAAGCCAGAGCCGCTCGCAGAGGTGCCCAAGGACTGTTCAGGAGGTCTCCAGTCCTTTCCAATAGCTGTAGAAGGTAAATCAAGACCCAATTCCGGTACCTGAAGCCCAATCCAGGCAACAAAAGTGTTGCTGTTAGGACCTGGAAACAAGGTATATTCCCGACTCCATGGATAAGCAGATATGGCAGCATCTACCTTTTCAATAATAGGCTCAACTTGATCACCTCGTAATTCCAGTACGAGTGTGGCTTCCTTACCCCACCAGGAGTCAATTGGAACATTTGTTTCCCTAAAAACTACGTTGCCATTATTTCTTTGTCTCCATCCAATAACCTGATTGACCTCAAATCTTTTCTCACCACGACGCTTCATGGCAATCCAGGAATGGACTGCAAATATTCCTTTTGCCCCCCATGTTCTTGCCGTGTAAACCCGCAGGACAGATTCATTATCCATTACCCGATCCGCTGGGAGATCAACATCGATATTCTGATTCACTGTTTTTAATAGAGAATTGATTCCATGATCAATTAAGGGAGGAATAACCAGGAATGCCATCAGGATAGACCAGGTAAGAATCACTCGATGGGATATTTTGAACGAACCAGAATGATCGGATTGATCATTCCGCTTTCTGTGTTCCGTCTTTTCTTTATCCGTTAATTCTCTGTCCATTCCGACTTTTTTGGTCTTCATCGAGACCGGGCATGACCGCGTATACGTTAAAGATCCCGTTTAAGTTATTTGTGATTGTCGGTTTTTAACCTCAAATCAAAAAGGAAATCCAGTTGTAACCAATCCCTGTCCAAATTTGAAGAATTCATGACCATTTGCGAACAGTCAAAAGCGAGGAGAACGACTAAATAGTGTTCCAGGGGGTTGGCACAACTATTGTCCGAAGAGGGCAGTGGGACAAAACCTATTACGTGCGGCCTATCTTCCTTTCCTGAGAAATACTCGTAACACGGTGACCAACGTTATTGCCCTAGCAATTGGTACAGCTTCCGTGCTCTTCGTTGCCAATTTAGTTCTTTACGAAATGAGCTACGATGAGAGTTTGGAAGATGTTCATCGATTGGAATTAAAAAGCAGTGATAGTCCTACTACCTACAACGCTTACACTTCTTCGCGTTTCGGTCTGGATCTCCAGAATCAAAATGGCAACAAGACCTTTGTGAGACTTATTCCATTTTCAGAGTTCAAATCAGCCAACCTTAGGTATTCGTCTGATTCGGCTGACCATGCAGCCTATTTCAGGCGTACGTATTTCGCAGATCATGCGGTGCTGGATTTATTTGAAATAGATCTTTTGGTTGGTGAACCCGAAGACTTCAACACACCAGGTGCAATGATTATTTCCAAGAATGCAGCGCAGGAGCTGTTTGGGTCAAAATGGAAATCGCTTTCGGTCGGTACAGAATTTCGACAAGGTAAGGGATCGATTCAGTACACGTATCGGCTTATAGGTGTTTATGCCAATCGAGAATTGAATACCCATATTGATTTTGACGCCTTAATTGCGATAAGTACTCCCGGATCCGGTGAGGGGAAATTGAGTGGATATACTTATGTATCATCGGATGCTTTTAATCTGCCAGATTCAATTCACCTTCGAAAATTGCCTGCTATTCATACCACTCAGGGCGTAGTTAATGAGGCGGAGCCGGTAATTAATGGTCATCTACTTCTTCTGCTCTCAATAGTAGTCGGTGTAATTCTTTTGATCACCATAACCAATTACATAAACAGTACCATCATCCATTTCGTTGACCGATGCAAGGATGTGGGAATTCGAAAGTTATTAGGTGCCAGACTCACCAGCTTAAGCACCAGGTTAGTGATCGAACTACTCTCAGTCAATATAATTGCAATGGTATTGGGGTTGGCACTATTCCTGATTTGCGCCCGCTATGTTCACCAATTCAATCTAATAACCTACCCACCGCTGGAACACATACAATGGTCCAAATTGACAATAATAGCTTGCACAACAATTGTAATTAACACCTTATTGTCATCTGTTTATCCTGTCATTTTTCTTAATAGAATAGAGATCATTTCGGCACTAAAAGGAGCGGGTAGTCTGTTTAGAACGAAGACATTTGGGAATGCCGGAAATGTGGTTAGAAGCTTATTGATCTTTCAAATAATCGCATCCCTGTGCTTTCTTTCAGCCTCCCAGATTATCTATCGACAATTACCCTTCATCAATACTGAGCCTAAAGGGGAGGTCCCTATTACTGGAGTTTTTCCAGGATCATCTGGGGCTACTGAGCGGTTTGCTCAGACAGCGGTGGGCTTTCTGGAAGAAATGGTCGATTATGGCACCATAATCAGTTATTCGTTCTCAAATATGTACAAAGGTCATGTTAAAAGTGAACAAAAAATACTGCTTGAGGACAGTACTTATGCCTATTTGACCGTAGTGGATCCCAAACATCTATCAAATTCAGAGGAACTCATAACCGGTGAATTTTTCAATCCAGATTTTGGACGAAATGCTGGAAAGGTAATTTTGGATTCTTCTATTGCTAATTCACAGTTTGGATTCAATGACAGTACAAGAATTTGGACAAGAGAACGCAATAAGTATGAAACCATTGGAATTGTGAAGGGGGAAGAAAGTGATTTTTCCAGAGTATATGTCTCTGGTTTTCGTTACCTCACATATGTTGACCTGGTACTAAATTATGAGGGACGAGGTGGTGAGAGATTTGACCAGTTCCTTGAAAAAACGGAATACATTATTTCAACCAGATTCCCTTTCTTCTTCTTGATGAGGAAAGAACAAAAGGATACCAGGCGTGCTGAAGAAGACGTGTTGGCCCTCTTCTTGTTTTTCGGAGTTGTATCCGTGCTAGTAGTAGTTATTGGGCTATTTGGTTTATCCTATTTCATTACCCGAAAGAAGAGTCGCGAAGTAGGTATACGAAAAATCCACGGTGCCAGTCCAGTACAAATCCTCATAAAACTGTTAACTGATTTTATGAGGTTAATTGCGGTTGGAGGTTTGCTCGCCGCTCCAATCATTTACTATGGGGGTAACTACTGGTTGGAAAATTATGCCTATCGAATCAATCTGGATCTGACGGTTTTCATTTTACCAGTGTTCGTTATTTCATTTATCTCGCTCATAAGTGTGCTGGATAAGAGCTGGAAAGCAGCAACTTTAAATCCTATCGAAATCCTAGACGATAAATAGTTTCTAGTAACTCTTTCTAATGCAGATAAAAACATGAATAATGGGACTACCTGGTACCAAACAATAGGAAGTCCTGGGAACCTCGATTACTAAGAAAGAGATCTTTAATGTTATCTCCATTAAAATCAACAAAATCAATATCAAAACCCCTCCCAACGATATTTTTCGGAAGCATAGTACCTGTGACGTCAGTGAACTTCCCGCTGCCATCATTGAGATAAACACTAAAAGGAGTGTCTCCACCAAATCGATCTCCGTTGGTATTTCCAGTCATGATGTCTGCATCTCCATCATCATCGATATCCAAAAAGGCAACTCCAAAACAGCGATTATCGTCAGCAGGTAGATGTGTATCAGTAATGTCAGTGAAAAACCCTTTGCCATCATTCAGCAGTAACCGGTTCTGTCTTACCGCATTCTCTACAAAAGCCTGAACGTTTCCATATAATAAATCCAGATCCCCATCACCATCGATGTCTGCAACGTCAACCTCCCGTGTTTCTTCAGGCGAATTACGATAGGGGATGCGTTCGCTAGATTGGTCCTCAAAAAAACCATTTCCAATATTGATTAGTATTCGATTGGAATCTTCATTCCCTACTAGCAGATCCTGATCTCCATCATTATCAATATCCCCAAGTGTAAGGTCCTGGGTAACGTCAATGAATGTACCTATTCGCTGAGCAGTCTCATCCTGAAAGTTTCCGATACCATCGTTGATTAGGATGTTGTTCTGGCCATTGTTACCGATAAGAACATCAGGAGAACCATCTTCGTTTATATCAAAAACAACTACGGAGTTAGAAGTACCAGTTACCGGTATTCTATCTCCAGCATCGGAAAATGTCCCATCACCATTGTTTAAATACAATTCGTTGACCTTGTCGTCTTCACTAACCACGATAATGTCTGGATCTCCATCTGAATCGAAATCGGCAATACCTATATCTTCACTATCATGATCCACCTGTGGAATCCGGATGCTGCTTTCGTTGGTGAATTCTCCCGTCCCATCGTTAATGAGTAAGATATTTGGCTTGTGTTCATTAGCAATCAGAATATCCATATCACCGTCCTGGTCCAGGTCGGCTATTCCCGCGTCCATCGATAGCCTTTGCAGATCCTCATATGGCAGATGAGTGGTGGTTACGTCAATGAATGGGAAACTGGCTTTTTCTTGACTTTGACAGCTGAATGAGATGATAATCAGCAAGGATATTTGGAGAATAGTTCTCATCTTCTATAGGGTTATTCGAAGCTAACTTAAGTCATAAGAAACCGATCAGTAACTGAATTTACATACATGGTAAGGTAAGTTCCTTCTAGTCGTGAAGTGTACGTTGATCGCAAAATCCTGGTCAAAACCCCAAACACTTAATATCAACAAGCAGCCGGTAACATAAGGATATCGATTCAGGTATAAATTGAATGTCATTTTTAACTCGCTCTACTATAAATTGTTACTACAAGAAACCCCAAACCTATGAGTCGATTATACACTTTATTCCTGGTTATAACTTTTGGCAGTTTTGTCCGAACCGCTCAATCTCAACCTGCCAAACCGGTAATTGATCCTTCCTTTTACTCCAATATGGAATGGAGAAATATTGGCCCGGACAGAGGTGGTCGATCATTAGGATGTGCCGGAAGTCCCGGACGTGAAAATGAATACTATTTTGGAGCAACGGGAGGTGGTCTGTGGAAAACTGTAGATGGTGGCAATGAATGGTTCCCCGTTACTGATGGCCAGATATCTTCATCGTCAATAGGTGCAGTTGCCGTAGCCGAAACCAATCCTGATGTGGTTTACATAGGAGGAGGTGAAACTCAGCTTAGAGGAAGTATCACTCAGGGAGATGGTGTTTATAAGTCGAAGGATGGCGGAAAAACATGGAGACACCTGGGGTTGAAAGAGACACAGGCTATCTCGCGAATAAGAGTTCATCCAACCAATCCAGATATTGTTTACGTGGCAGCATTAGGTCATCCGTATGGAGACAACGAGGAGAGAGGGGTATTTAAATCTGCAGATGGCGGAAATACATGGAAAAAAATCCTATATGAAAGCCCCAAAGCGGGAGCGGCTGACCTGATTATAGATCGAAGAAATCCGGAGATTTTGTATGCTACAACGTGGCAGGTATATCGCAAAGCCTGGAAGATGTGGGGTGGTGGTCCTTATTGTAAACTATGGAAGTCCGAAAATGGAGGAGAAACCTGGGTCGATTTGACAGGTAACCCTGGAATGCCCGACAGCCCCATAGGTAAAATTGGTGTGACCGTATCACCGGCAAATCCTGATCGGGTCTGGGCCGTGGTGGAAGCAAATGAAGGCGGTGTGTTTCGATCGGATGATGGAGGCTGGACTTGGACAAAAACCAATGAGGAACGCAAACTAAGACAAAGAGCGTTTTATTACTCACGCATATATGCTGATCCACTGGATCCTGAGACAGTCTATTGCCTTAATGTTGATTTCTGGAAATCTACCGATGGGGGTAAGACCTTTGATATTGAGCTTCAGCCACCCCACGGTGACTTCCATGACTTGTGGATAGATCCAAACAACCCTGATCGAATGATCAATTCCAACGATGGTGGTGGTACAGTAAGTGTAAACGGTGGAAAGACCTGGACACCACTAGACTTTCCTACGACGCAATTTTATCATGTGATGACAACCAGTGATGTTCCATACCATGTTGCGGGTGCCCAACAAGATAACAGCACATTGGCCATGCCTAGCGATGGATGGAGGCACATGCAAGCTCGTGGCTTCGATACCTGGCATTATGCCGTAGGAGGGGGAGAAAGTGGTTGGATTACCCAGAGCCCAACTGATCCCGATGTGTTCTATGCTGGAAGCCAGGGAGCTCTACTGACCAGGTACAATCGAAGCACAGGACAAATCAGAGATATTCAGGTATATCCAAGATTCTTTTCAGGAGAACCCGCCAATTCACTTCCTGAACGTTGGCAATGGACCTTCCCAATTATGTTTTCTCCTTTAAATCCTTCTATCATGTACACTTGCTCTCAGCATGTATGGAAAACAACCAACGATGGTCAGACTTGGGAGAAAATAAGTCCCGATCTTACCTATGCAGATCCTGAAACACTGGGCAAAACAGGGGGAATTATCACAATGGATATGAATGGCCCTGAAATCTATGCCACGGTTTTTGCCCTTGCCCCGTCAAACCACGATGTGAACACCATATGGGCTGGCTCCGATGATGGTAAGATCCATATTACAACAGATGGAGGGAAAAAGTGGAAAGACATTACCCCGGCAGACCTTCCTAAATATTCTAGGGTGAGTATTATCGAGGAATCTATTCATAACCCGGGTACACTATATGTTGCCGCGAACCGGTACCAGGTAGACGATCGTCAGCCTTATGTATTTCGTACTACCGACTACGGTAAAACATGGACTAAAATTACTAGCGGTATAGCAGATGGACACTTTGCCAGGGCCGTTCGAGAAGATCATAAAAAACCAGGATTACTCTTTTTAGCCACAGAACACGGAGCGTATGTTTCATTTAATTCCGGAGATCAATGGCAGACTTTGCAGATGAATTTGCCGGATACTCCGATTCGTGATTTGGTTGTCAAAAACGATGATGTAGTACTTGGAACCCACGGTCGAGGCTTTTGGATACTCGATGACATCAATCCTCTTCGATCAGTTAGTGAGGATATGTTGGAAGAAAACGCGGTATTATTTCAACCAACAGATCCTATTCGTGGCATTTATGATCTAAAAGTGCAGTATTACCTTAAAGAACAGATGGATTCTGTGAAGATTGAAATACTCGATGCCAATGATAATGTGATCAATACATTTGTTGGTGATCAGACGGAATACAAACCGGATCCGAATCTTCCCTGGTGGAGAAGAGGTGGTTCAACGGAACCGACTGTGGCAAAAGGTGTAAATGAATTTTCCTGGGACCTGAGATATCCTGGAGCTACGACATTCGATGGAATGATCATCTGGAGTGCCCGACCAGCAAGGGGACCTAAAGCACCCATTGGAACTTATAAAGTGAAGTTGACAGCAGGTTCCTACACTCATAACTTCGATTTCGACATTCAAATGGATCCGAATTTAAATGGCGTAACAGCAGAGGACCTGCAAGAACAATTTGAACTTTCACAGCAGATCATCGCAAGTGAAACAGCAGCCAACGAAGCAGTTATAGAAATCAGACAGATAAAAGGTGAAATAATGGAAAATGAACCTAATTCATCTGTAATACAACAATTGATAGAGATCGAAGAAGCACTCTATCAAACCAAAAATCAAAGTCCACAGGATCCACTGAATTTTCCAATTCGATTGAATAATAGGTTGAGTTCCTTAAGAAGGAGCGTCGAAACAGGAGAAGCAAAACCAACTGACGGAGCCTATCAGGTCTACAAAGAGTTGTCTGATGAACTTACAGTTTTATTGAATCGCTTGAATGAAGTAAAAGCTACTATTGATTAAGCCCCATAGTTATAAATTAATTAAATAAATATGCATGCTTAATTAATTTATAGTCAGGTATTTATACAGTTTATTCAGTAACCTAATGTATAAGCATCCGGTCGCCTGGGATCGGAACTACCATACAACCGCCCGTCCTTGATCAGGATAGATTGAGTACTTCCCATGACGGTTCGTTCCTGTAACTGGTAACCTTTAGATTCCAGAATCGAACGAGTATCATTGTTTAAAGCCTCTTCGATAAAAAGTACATCCGGCTGCCATTGATGATGAATACGCGTAGTGTGAGTAGCTTCAGCGACGTTCATTTCGTGTTCTAAGGTGTTTAGAATAACCTGGAGCACGGTGGTTATTATTCGACTACCACCCGGGCTGCCTGTGACTAAATAGGGCGTATCACCTTCAAACACCATGGTAGGTGTCATGGCACTGAGCATTCGCTTTTCAGGTTCCACTTTATTGGCTTCTCCCTCGATCAGGCCAAAAGCATTGGGCTCTCCGAGTTTATGTAAAAAATCAGCCATTTCATTGTTAAGCAAAATGCCAGTTCCCTCCGCGACGATACCCGTCCCAAAGCTAAAGTTTAGTGTATAGGTGTTACTAACAGCATTTCCATCTTTATCCACCACCGAAAAGTGAGTTGTTTCCTCACTTTCGTAATCCATTGGATTTCCGGGGGCAATTTCACTTGAAGGAGTAGCTTCATTTTCATTGATACTACTTCTTAGAAACTCGGCGTACCCTTTATCGATCAATTCTTCTGTAGGAACATCATAGAAATCCGGATCTCCAAGGTGTTTGCTTCGGTCAGCATAAGCCAGTTTCATTGACTCCGTCATCAGGTGAATAGTTTGAGCTGAATTGGCGCCAAGCTCCTTCAAATCGTAGGATTCCAGAATGTTAAGCATTTGAATCAGATGAACTCCTCCAGAACTGGGAGGGGGCATCGAAGCAATTTGGTAATTCTTGAACGTACCCCAAACCGGTTCAACCTCTGCCGCTGAATAGTTCATTAAGTCTTCCTTAGAAACTAACCCGTCATTAGCGCTCATGTCCGCCACAATTTTATCTGCAATTGCTCCTTCATAGAAAGCCGAAGGTCCGTCTTTTGCGATTTGCTCCAAACTCCAAGCAAGATCGTTTTGTACCAATACCTCCCCAGCTTTATATAACGACCCATCTGGCTTATAGAAAATTTGAGATGATGACTCCCAGTTTTTCATGGTGTTTTGATATACCTCAAGAACCCTTGCCAGATCATAGGTAATTGGAAAACCTTCTTTGGCCAGCTTAATTGCCGGCTGCAGAACTTCAGCTATCGACATTGTGCCATATTTTTCCAGTGCCAAAGCCAAGCCAGCTACGGTGCCAGGCACACCTACCGTTTGATGATGATATCGGGATCGAATCTTATCCACATCTCCATTTTCATCCAAATACATGTCAGGGGTTGCCTGTATTGGTGCTTTTTCTCGGTAATTGATGGCCTTGGTTTGATTAGTCTCAGCGTCATAGACTATCATAAAACCTCCTCCGCCAATATTGCCAGCCCTGGGAAGCACCACTGCCAGGGTGAATCCCACAGCTATGGCAGCATCAACTGCATTTCCACCTTGTTTAAGAATATCTACACCTGCCTGAGTGGCCAACGGATGTTGGGAAGCTACCATTCCATTTTCGGCAATAACCGGATGATGGACGGACCGTGCGGAGAATATCGCTTCCTGGTTGAAACCCGGAAGTGACAGAATTAAGAGGAATGCAAAAACGAGAAATTTCTTCATGTTATCAGATTAGGATTCTTCCACACTAATTTATGAAACTCATTGGAATAGGCTCTGACTACCATTTGAGTCAGTTACCAAATAAGATATCTATGTAATGGATGTCTATTCCAGCTCTTCATCAATCAGCTCTATTACAACATTAATGTTGACTAAAATATCTTTAAATTCTCCATTTAACGCATTCCGATAAACTTGAATCTGCTTAATGTCATTGACATAATGTCTTGAGTAGGCCTTATCTGTCAAGATATTTCTACTAACCGGATCAAGGACATCATTATTCTTTACTATGAAGAGTTGCATCTGAAGAACTTCAACTTTGTCCTGGAACTCGATGGTTGATTGGACTTGCGCAATTAGATTATTGAGTGAGGTAGTTAATTCAATATTGTCAATTTCATTGTAAATCTTACTGCTCTTCAATGCCTCGTATGCCCCGAGATTGAATTTTAGATAACTATACCTGAAAAAAGATTCAAACAATTCTGTGCCGTCAGGGGAAATTCTATTATTAAGTAGATGAATTAAAGTATCTGCAATAACTGATTTATCGTCCATACTTTTAATTAATTCCGCAATAGTGGAGGAGTTTTCGGTAAGTTCTGATTTAACTGATTTTAGATAATATGTTTTTTGCTTATTCTCCGATAGGGTCTCAGCAATTTCTTGCACTCCAAAGGCGGTTAAAACACCAATGACAATCACCAGAAATTCATAAAGTAACTTCTTCGTCATTTATTTGATCATTGGAAATTGGTAAAAGATTAAAACATAAGTTACTCATTTACAGAGTAATATGGAAGATAGGATACCAAGTCGAAACGAATAAGCTCTCTTAACTGTAGTGGAGTGTACATCTTTTGAAATGCAGTTTCTGAACACACATGCAACGAATCTATAATTCTTTGCATCTTAGAGGCAAAGGTGAAACTAATCTCTGATTTACCATGAAAGGAACGCATTTAGGAGAATTTGAGGAACTGGTCCTTCTTACTGTTGGCATCCTCTATCAGGACGCTTATGGACTCGCAATAAAAGATGAATTGGAAAGAAAATCTGGTCGAACAGTTATGATCAGCTCAGTGCATAAGGCACTGGTTCGACTGGAGGACAAGGGTTTTCTCACCTCTCATATGGGTGGTGCAAAAGAGGAACGAGGGGGACGCGAAAAGCGATTGTATGAGCTAACGCAATCAGGAATCAAGGTTCTAAATCAGACCAAAGATCTACGTAACAACATGTGGGACCACGTTCCTAGGATTGTATGGGAGGGAAACGGTCAATGAATAATCCCAAACCACCATACTGGGCTGTCAAATTCCTAAAGTCGTTCTGCAGAGATGATCTTGTAGATGCGATACTGGGTGATCTGGAGGAGCTTTACATCCGAAGGTACCATGAACTGGGGCCAAGAAGAGCAAACTGGATTTTCCTATGGAACATAATACAATTCATTCAGCCTTTCGCTTTCAAGAAATCAAATACTTCACTGTGGTCAATCTCAAACCAAATAATCATGTTAAAACTCAATTTACTGCTCGCTTACAGGAATTTTAAGAAGCATCGCAACATGTTTCTGATCAACCTAACCGGTTTATCAACGGGGTTGGCTTGTACGCTGTTGATTTATCTGTGGATCACCGATGAGCTGTCTATTGACAAGTTTCACCAAAAAGAGGATCGGTTGTATCAGGTGATGGAAAACTTGTACTATTCGGAAGATGTACAAACCAGTACATCCACATCCGGACTTCTAGCAAATAGTCTGGCTAAGGATTTTCCGGAAATCGAACACGCAGTTGGTATTGCTCCACCGTTTCTTATCGACGATATGGTATTAATTAGGGAAGACCAGGTAATCAAAGGGGTAGGGCAATTTGTGGGAGTACAGTTCTTCAATGCTTTTACCTATCCATTGATAGAGGGTAATCCAAATCATGTAATGGCAGACAAAAACTCAATTGCACTTTCTGAGTCAATGGCACTTAAAGTTTTTGGGACGGTAGAAGGGGTTGTTGGTCAACGGATTCAGTGGGAGTCCGAGGAGATGACGGAAACTGTTATCGTTTCCGGTATTTTCGAAGATGTCCCAAACCAAACATCGACGTCATTCGACTTTCTCCTGTCATACGATCATTTCCTGGGACAAGATGATACCTTTCATGAATGGGGTAATTATGGGCCCTATGCTTACTTGTTGTTAAAAGAGGGTGCTGATCCCGATGAACTGAGCGCCAAGATTGCCAGGTATATTGAAGGGAAGGGAATTGAAGGACGAAGACTCTTTCTAAAAAAGTATTCCGATCAATATCTCTTTGGAAGATATGAAAATGGCAAACTGGCGGGAGGAAGAATAGAGTATGTAAGGTTATTTGGATTGATCGCTGTGGTTGTATTGGTTATTGCCTGCATCAATTTTATGAATCTTTCAACTGCCCGGGCATCCACCCGAATGAAGGAAGTGGGTGTTAAGAAAACATTGGGTGCCAACCGATCGACATTGATGGTACAGTATTTTACTGAATCGTTAGCTATGTCCTTCATTTCCCTTGTTGTGGCCCTTATCCTAATGGTATCCGCATTACCTGTATTTAATGAAATAACTGGTAAGTCCATTAACGTGACTTTCGATTTCAGTGTATTTCTGTCTTTTCTGTGTATCACGACCATTACCGGGTTGCTGGCAGGAATTTATCCGGCCTTATATCTCTCCAGGTTCAACGCCATATTGGTGCTAAAAGGAAAACTCAACACTTCATTTGGAGAGATTTGGGCGCGTAGGGGATTGGTATTGACACAGTTTACCGCATCAATAATTTTGATTGTTGCTGTAGTGATTATTCATAAGCAGGTGGATTTTGTTCAAAACCGTAGCCTGGGATATGATAAAGACCGGATACTCCAAATAACACCGGCTGGAAAGGCAGCTGAAAGGCTGGAAACGTTCATCAATGAGGTCAAAAATGTACCAGGTATACAGAATGCCTCAGCCATTGGTCATAGCCTGGTAACTTCCGGTTATCATACATTCGCCGTGTATTGGGAAGGCAAAGACCCAAACAATCCGGTGAGGTTTGAACTTGCCGAAGTCACGTACGACCTTTTTGAAACGCTCGGATTAGAGTTGGAATCCGGAAGATTTTTCTCGAGGGATTTTGGTGCTGAGCAATCCAAGGTGATTTGCAATATGAAAGCCGTGGAGGCGATGGGAGTAAACGATAATCCCATTGGCCAAAGATTCTCACTATGGGGTGAAGAAGATATGGAGATTATAGGGGTCGTTAAGGACTTTCATTTTGAGTCCCTGAGGGAAGAAGTAAAGCCAATGATTTTCATTTTCGATCCTGAAGAGGCCGATGACCTGGTACTTCGAATTGAAAGTGGAAAGGAAGCTCAAACCCTGGTGGCACTTGCAGAATTTCATGAAGCTTTTAACCCTGGTTATCAGTTGGACTATAAGTTTCTTAAAGACGACTATCAAGCACAATACAAAAGCGAACAAAAGGTATCCACGCTTTCAGAGTACTTTGCAGGAATCGCTATTCTTATATCCTGCCTGGGGCTCTTTGGATTAGCTGCTTTTTCAACAGAGAGAAGAGCAAAGGAAATTGGTATTCGAAAGATTTTGGGTTCCAGCCTATTGGGTATTGTAAGACTTCTTACGGTAGATTTCACAAGAATAGTGCTACTTGCCATAGTTGTCGCGCTGCCATCAAGCTACCTGATAACTCAAAATTGGCTTCAGGGTTTCGCCTATCGAATTCAAACGGAATGGTGGATTTTTGCGGGAATCGGAGGATCGGTCCTCGTTTTAGCCTGGATTGTGGTAGGATGGCAAACTTTGAAAGCTGCATTAATAAATCCTTCAGAATATTTGAGAAGCGAATAATAACTCAAAAAATAAATAGCGCAGCATTCTAAATATGCTCTTTCTCCATTAAAACCTTATGCTGGCAATTGGTCGAAAAGAAGGCAATATGTTAACTACTTGACCTTCCTAGAAGTTAGCTTGAATTATCTTTGAGGCTCATTAAAGAATCAGCACGTGTTGGGAGTAGAGTTAGAGGAGGAAACCGGTATCTTCTATGTTTCTAGTAGTGGAGATTATGAAGTAAGTGATTTTGTTCGTGTGGCTAGGATGTTCATCGATGAACATTCTGAACTAAGTCGAATAAAGCAGATTTCTGATTTTCGGGTTGGTAAGTTAAAATTCGAATGGTACTCAATTCTGGCCCAACTTACAGGACTTACTGATCAGATGAAGGAACTTACCTCCACCTTCGAGAGTGTCCATGCTGCCATCGTCTATGGAACAGATGCCAATAAAGGCTTGATCAGTTTCTTCATGAACCTTCGAAAGCCTGATAATTATCACCCGAAAATATTCTATGATATTGACGAAGCACGTGAGTGGTTGGAGCAGCAATAGAGCTGAATGGCCGCTAACAATTTGCTAATTCTTCACATACTCAATCTTCCGAATAACCCACACGAACCTGGCAATTTTGGTATCTACCTCTGCTTCATCGCCAACCTTTTTATTCAATAAAGCTTTGGCCATAGGAGAGTCCATAGAGATATGATCTTTGTTGCCGATTAATTCCTCATAGCCAACAATTCGTAACCGCTTTTTTAACTTCTTTTCTACATTTTCAATCTCTACCCATGCACCAAAATTTACAGAGCCGTCCATATGCGGATGATATTCGATGACTTTGAAGTTGTCAATGCATTTTCTCAAATACAACAGTCGTTTATCAATTTCTCGGAGCCATTTCTTATTGTAGTGATAGTCAGCATTCTCAGAACGATCACCGAGACTGGCAGCCCACGAAACCTTGTTGGTCGTTTCCGGGCGTTCGACACGCCATAGGTGGTCGTGTTCCTTTTTAAGGTTTTCCATTCCTTCCGGTGTGATCAGCTGTGATCTCATGATATTCTAATTGTCCCTTTAATACATTCATGAAATTGAGTCTGCAAATATCGTCCGCTGCAACATCAATTGGAAAGAATGATGATAATCCAGTTAATACAAAGTTGTCTACTTTTAGGTTCTAGATATTAATTATTTGATACATGGACTCAATAAGCCTGGCAAAACCAGATCTGGTAGGTGAACCTACTGTTCAGACCCAGTCAACGATGACTACCATCGAATTACCTACTTATCTCTATGCCACCGTACTGGCCTCATTCAGCATTATGATCGGCCTGATTTGGGACATCAGCTGGCACACCAGTATTGGTCGTGATGGTCTGCTATCCGCACCACACCTCGCCATTTACTTTGGTGGGGTACTAGCTGGTATATTCTCCGGAGTGAGAGTGCTGAAAGTTTCCTTTTGGGGTACTGAGCAGCAAAAACAAGAGAGTCTATCATTTTGGGGGATATTTAAAGGTTCATTAGGTGCACTCTTTTGCATTTGGGGTGCCTTCGCCATGCTTACATCAGCACCTTTTGACGATTGGTGGCATAACACGTACGGCCTGGACGTGACGATTCTTTCTCCACCTCATACGGTCTTGCTTCTGGGTATGGTAACGATACAGTTTGGAGCAATGATCACAGTTCTTTCCGTGAAGAACAGAATGAGACTTTCTAATCTAACCAATCCGAAAGTTGAAAAGCGATTAAGACTGTTTTTTGCACTGTCTACTGGTTTCGTGATGTGTATGTTCTTTACCATCGCATCGCAATATCTGGGTCGCCATGATATGCATCGCGTATCTTTCTATCAGGTATCCAGTTTCATTTTCCCATTGCTAATGGTGGCCACCTCCATTGCAGCTCCAAGTAAATGGGGAGCCACTTATGCGGCATTGGTCTACAGCATTTTCATGGCAGCCATGGTTTGGATCTTGCCGCTTTTTCCGGCAGAACCTCTGTTGGGACCGGTTTTGAATCCGATTACCAACTTTCAAGCATTCGAGTTTCCATTGCTGTTGATCTTCCCGGCTTTGGCCATTGACTGGATCACACAGCGTACTCAATCGATGAATCCGTGGTTGACCTCTCTTCTTTATGCCACGTCATTCCTGGTATTAATGCTGGTTTTCCAGTACCCTTTTGGAAACTTCCTGATGTCTGAAATGGCTAGAAACTGGTTCTTCGGTACAGAAAGCTGGTATTTCGGATCCAGTCCGGATTGGGAGTATCGGTTTGCCTATGCCGAATGGATGGAAACAACAGGAATGGAATTGGTAAAAGGACTGGTTATTGCCCTGGGTGTCGGATACATAAGCTCCAGAATCTCAATGAGATGGGGTAAGTGGATGCAACATATCATGAGATAATCCACGGAGAATGAAGAAAATACTAACTAGCATATTTACTCTCTTTCTGGTCATTCATATGGGGTTGGGTCATATCGGCAGTCCTGGAGTGACCTTGGAAGGAATGGCGGGACCCTACGCAGTTACCGTTGTTGTTAACTCTCCGGATGTAATACCCGGTACCGCTTCAGTAGACGTCTATCTAACAGAGACCAGCATCTCCGAAGTACAACTAAAGCCTATCTACTGGTTCGCGGGATCATCAGGTACCCCGAAAGCAGATTTGGCAGTTCCCGTTCCTGGAGAATCCGGTCATTACAAGGGTGAGATCTGGTTAATGAGTCCGGGTAGCGCCAGCATTGAAGTGAAGGTTTTGGGGGAGAAGGGTGAAGGAAGTATTCTGCTGCCCGTGATGGCTGTTTCTACCGCCCAAAAGGAAATGGAGCCTTCATTGGGCTATACGTTGGCGGCACTTGGGTTTTTCTTGGTCATACTGATGGTCACTATCATCAGTTTGAGTAGCAGTGACACTATGATAAAACCTGGAGAAGATGCGACAGGTAAAACCAGGCGAAAGCGCTGGATTGGCGCAGGTATTGGTCTTGTGATATTAGTGCTAATGCTTTGGGGTGGCAATAGCTGGTGGAACAGCTGGAGTAGCAGTTATTCACGCTACATGTACAAACCTTTTACTGCCACTTCCTGGGTCGATACCAAGGATAATCAACAGGTACTTAAATTCTCAGTTGACTCAACAAAGCTCGAACAGCTTTACCTGACGAGAAGTATTGATTACCTAATACCCGATCATGGTAAGATTATGCACATGTTCCTACTCAAGATGGGTACGCAGGATGTTTTTGCCCATTTACATCCATTAAGAACAGACTCCACCATGTTTGAAACGGTGATTCCGCCATTGCCTGCAGGGGATTATTATGTGTTTTCAGATGTAACAAGATTGAGTGGTTTCTCTGAGACTATCGCAGATACAATTTCAATACCTGAAGCAGCTCCTCAAATAGCTGAAATCTGGAACGATTCATTATTGACAGATACGGATGACACGTATTACATAACAGATCCAATAGTGAAAGCCGAAGATCAGCCACTACTAATGGGTGGTGATATTGTTGTTTGCGGTAGTCCTGGTAAGAAGACAATATTACCGGACAGCTCGTATGTGACATTGGAATTACCTGAAGCAGGAGAGTTTAAGAGCGAACAGCTGTATCAATTAACCTTCGCTTTTGAAGATGAAGAAGGAAAGCCTTCCGAGCTTGAGCCTTATTTGGGTATGATGGGTCACGCGGTTGTATTCAAGGAAGATGGAAGTGTATACATCCATTTGCATCCGGTTGGATCGTACTCTATGGCTTCGCAAGAGGTGATGTTAAATAGGTTTGAGAGTGGTAGCGGTCGCTTTGATTGGGATAAGCTCACAGAACCACCAGCATTCAGGGACAGTATTGATCAGGTCATTGCAGAGCTTAACAGTTTGCCCTACTCTGAGCGCGATAGTTTGCTAGGTGTGGGTATGGATCATTCTGTCGATGATCCCGACCATCCGGATCATGCAGTGGTTAAGTTTCCTTATGCTTTTCCGGAGGCTGGTCAGTATCGCATCTACGTGCAAATGAAGCGCGATCAAAAGATCCTAAACGGTGCTTTTGATGTGGAGGTAAGTGACTAAAAAGCAGATATTCTAATTCCTAAATCACCCTTAACAGAAAGAAGAAACTGCATAAGGGCTATAAACATTGTTTGTAATGCCCTCAATTGGAAATCAACTAATTCCACTATAATTAACTGTCAAAAAACCAGCCAAAGATGAAAACAAGTAAGCTTTTATGGCTCATTATCGGTCCTTTAGCTTTTGTCATTCTCGAGTTACTAGGCAAACCAGACTCCATGACCATAGAGGCTTTTCACGTACTCGCGGGCACCATTTGGATTGCCATCTGGTGGATCACGGAAGCCGCTCCAATTTCCATTACTGCACTGCTTCCAATTGTCATCTTTCCACTTACCGGAGCCCTGGAAATTGGTGAGACGACTACTTCCTATGGACATAAATATATCTTTCTCTACCTGGGCGGCTTCATGCTCGCCATCGCGATCGAGAAATGGAATTTACACCGGAGGATTTCGTTGAATATCATCAGCCTGATCGGATCGAACATTACCACCATTATCCTAGGATTTATGGCTGCTACAGCCTTTATGTCGATGTGGATTTCGAATACCGCAACTTCCGTAATGATGCTGCCAATCGGATTAGCAATCATTAAAGAGTTCGAAACGAATGCCACAGGATACGAGCAGGACACACAAAAATTTGGTAAAGCCCTGATGCTGGCTATTGCTTATAGTGCATCAATCGGAGGATTCGCGACATTGATTGGCACTCCACCAAACCTTGTGCTCGCGGGAGTACTGGAACAGTTGTATAACGTCAAAATCAGTTTCTTCCAATGGTTTCTATTCGGCTTTCCCTTGTCCATTCTGCTTCTTTTCATTTGCTGGACCTACCTGGTGAAGCAAGCTTTCAAATTTGAGCTCAAAGAATTGCCGGGCGGAAGAGAGCAGATTAAAAGGTTGGTCGATGATCTGGGTAAAATGACCTATGAAGAAAAGACTGTGGCAATCGTTTTTGCCCTCACTGCTATCGCATGGATGTCCAGAAGCCTCATCGCTCAGGTCATTCCAGGAATCGATGACACGGTGATAGCCATGATCAGTGGAATTTCCTTGTTCCTGATTCCTGCATCTGATAAATCCAGGAGAATTATTCATTGGGAAGAATGCAAAGAGCTACCCTGGGGAATTATTCTACTATTCGGTGGGGGATTGGCCCTTGCCAAGGGTTTCTCAGCAACCGGTCTGGCTGAATGGATTGCGACGCAGCTGACCTCAGCCCAAGGATTATCGCTGCTAGTATTGATTTTGGTGTTGGTCGCCTCAGTGAATTTCCTTACGGAAATGACATCCAATCTTGCAACAACAGCAATGCTCTTACCCGTTCTAGCACCTATGGCACTGGCACTGGATCTGCATCCGTACATGATTATGGTATCAGTAACTGTTTCTGCTTCATGTGCTTTCATGCTTCCGGTAGCAACTCCACCAAACGCCGTGGTTTTTGGGTCCGGTTACTTGAGGATACCGGATATGGTTCGCTCCGGCATCTGGATGAACCTGATTTCCATTATTCTTATCAGTATTACGACCTACTTAGTACTCCCTATTTTGTGGGACTTCGAACCCCTTGGTTTCCCAGAACTATTTATGCAGATGGAGTTTAAGTGATAAAAAGATCTCAAAAGAGGCTACCCCTATATTGGATAAGTATTCGATGAGAGTTACCTAAGCTTCAGAACTTGACGTTTCCACCTATCAATATCCTCTATTTCAATTGGATTAATTGAACTATACTTATCATCCAAAAATATTCGACCCATGAGCCTTACAAAAAACTACAAGGGATATAAATCATTTGAATACCTCGAGAAAGACGTGGACTACCGATACTACGAGCTGGCAGATGAGATCAACCGTGTTCCTTCAGCGAAAGTCGAGTTAACGGCCGATCAGGAGGGATTTGTAGAGAAAATCCTGAAAGACCATATCCTTATTAGCGTCCATGAGCATCTGGGGACTTTTCCCAAAGACATTATGCAAACTCCTGCCTACGTCAAGGAGGGTAGAATGGCTACTGCCTTTAAAGGACTGTCTCACGGACATTGGGACTGTGTATTTGATAATCTCATGGATGGGATCTGCCAGATCCATTCGAAAGGAGGGTGGAAGTGGAGTGAGGTGATCCATGATCTGGGCATGCGATTATGTGATATCGCCCATCAGGATTTTGTCATCCATTGCAAGACGGTAGAAGATATCATTCAGGCACATAAAGAAGGAAAAGTGGCCTGGGTAGCGGTGATGGAAGGAGCTATGATGATTGAAAATGAACTGGATCGGATCGATTTATTATATGGATTTGGATTGAGGTCTCTAGGTATAACTTACAGTGAATCAAATGCTTTAGGATCTGGATTGAAGGAAGTTCGAGACGGTGGACTCACGTCATTCGGTAAGCGGGCGGTAGAGCGAATGAATAAAGTGGGATTGCTGATTGATTGTTCTCACACAGGCGATCAAACCGCATTGGATACGATTGAACACAGCAGCCAACCGATCATACTCAGTCATATCGGTGCCAAAGCACTTTGGGAAACCAATCGATTGGCTCCAGATGATGTAATGAAAGCCTGCGCAGATAAAGGTGGAGTCATTGGAATAGAAGCAGCACCACATACAACCTTGACACCAACTAAGCGGAAACATAACCTCGATGCCGTAATGGAGCATTTTGAGTACATCAAAGATTTGGTTGGTATCGATCACGTCACTATGGGACCGGACACTCTCTATGGCGATCATGTCGGACTTCATACGGCTTACACGGCTGCCCTGTCGTTAAAAGCATCTAAAGGTCAGGGCAAACCTGGAATGGAATTCGAACCTGTTGAATATGTAGAAGGATTGGAAAACCCTACGGAAGGCTCATACAACATTGTTCGGTGGCTGGTAAAGCACAACTACTCTGAGGAAGACATCGCTAAAGTAATGGGACAAAACACACTGAGACTGCTAAAAGAGGTCTGGGTATAGCAATGCGTATAATAAGTGTATGCGTATTGTTGTTTTTCGCCTTGGTGGCTAAACCCCAAAGTAAGCTGGCCGGAGCGGAGGTGCAAATGACATATGCACCAGAAATTAAGAAGTTTAAGGTGAAAGAGAAGCTTTATGTAACTGATATTCTTCGGGATCAATCTTTCACTTTGAAGGCGTTGTTGTTGGACGATAATTTTCAGAATAACAGCGAGATATCAGTTGCTTCTTCAGGAAAAACAACAGTAAATCAGACCGAGAAATCAGATGCTTTCAACTTGGCCAAGGTGACTTTCAATAAGGACCTGGAAAAGGGCTGGATTGAACTGAGTTATACTGTAAAGGTGAACAAAGACTTAACAGAAGTCCCCCTCTTTTTTACTGAGTTATCTGCGGTGTCATCTGAGGAAGACTTCTTCACTTTCGAATTAGAACTGCCGGAGAATCAATCCGTCTATTTTCATTTTCCGACAACAGAGGTTATTCAAACACCTTTGGTCTCAGAAAAGCAATCTATTTCCTTCAATCTGCCCGCATTACCATCAATGATCCGACTTGAATTGGATGAAAGCCAGGCTTCAAACAAAATAGCTGTTATTGATATCAGCGTAGGATTAATCTTCCTGCTCATAGGATTGTTGATTGTCAGATATCGAAACGTCTTCAGGTATGGATAAATTTATCTTTTGGGGATTGTTTCTGGTATTGGGACTGATTGTCCTTGGTTACGTTTTGTGGATGTATTGGACGGAAAGGAAATGAGCTGGCAGTACATCATCTTTTTGGGTTATTTCCTGCTCGTTTTTCTTATTGGTTGGCTTAGTCTGCGTTGGACGAAATCGGAACAGGACTACTGGATTGCCGGGGGTAAGCTAGGTTGGGGCATTGGGGGAGCGACTATGGCAGCAACACATACCAGTGCGGGGACATTTATTGGGACCATAGGCGTTATTTCCGCTGTTGGTTGGTCATTCGGATGGGTTTTGATCGTAATTCCCCTGGCATACTGGTTTATGGTTGCCGTACTTGCCCCCAGATTCACAAAAGTGAAAGAACTAACCCTTCCAGCTTTCCTCCAACGACGGTATGAGAGTAAAACTGCTCGTGGGGTAGGTGCCGTTATCATTCTGATTGCCACAATCGTCTATATCCAGGCACAGATTGTCGCCGGTGGTCTGGTAGCCAATGTGGTTTTTGGCCTGGATCCAACCCTTGGAATGGTCATTTTTACCTTGATTCTCCTGTTATATACCCTGGTGGGTGGTATGCTGGCAGTAGCTTATACGGATTTTTTGCAGATGATCATAATGGTGGTTGGAACCATAGTTGCCGTACCGCTTGCCATGAGCCATTTTGACGGTTTATCAGAGTTAGTCTTTCGGGTGGAATCCATTAAACCCCTGACTTTTGACTGGTCCGGCTTTCCAACTGTATTACTAATCACTATGAGTTTAGCGTTCTTTCTTGGATCGGTGGCCACACCTGAGAAAGTGGTACGCCTGTATGCCATGAAAGACATGCGAAACATCCGCAGGGCCATTCTGCTAACCATAATACTAGTTACGGGCCTTAATTTGCTTGTGTTTTTGCTGGGACTAACGTCCATGGTATTGTTTCCGAATCTACCCACCGGGGACCTGGCCATGCCCATTATTGCTAAGACTGTGCTGCCTACCTTTATTGGCACGATCATGCTGGCAGCAGTGACTTCCGCGATGATGTCTACCGTCGATTCATTGCTACTGGTCGCCGGCTCTGCGTTATCGGAGGATATCTACCAAAATCTGCTTCACAAAGAAGCAACCTCCAAGCGTCGGTTGTTCGTGGCTCGCATTGGGATTTTGATTGTCGGTATTGTACCGCTGATTTCCGTTTTACTGGGGTTTGCCGAAGGTGAACTGATTCAGTTTATCGTCGTACTATTTACTGCTTTAATGGCAGCTGGATTTTTCACACCAGTGGTACTTGGGATTCTATGGAAGAGAGGCACCAAACAAGGTGCAATCGCTTCCATGATTGGAGGAGTGAGTGTTACTATGCTCTGGAAAGGTTTTGGGGATCCCTTGATCTACCCGGTACTCCCCGGGTTTATCGTCAGCCTCGCATGCTATTTCATTTTTAGCATTTTTACACGACCACCAGGTGAAAACGCTTGGAAACCCTATTTTGAAGAATAACGATGAAAAATTATTCAGCCTGGAGCTTCATGAGGAGATATTGAGATTACTGCTCTGCTGACTCTATGGCATTCGCGCTGACGTGAAAAACAAACTGCCGATCTAACTGAAGAGTAAATTCGGATGATTCAAGCATTTCAACTGCAGTATTTGAGTATTTCAGGATGGCTATTAAATCTTCTGCGGGTAATGATTTTTTTTCCATCTTACTCTTTCCGCCGTTCTTTAGTACCATTTTAAAGGGTATTACCATATTTTGAACGGGCTTAACATCTTCAAACTCATGTTTCGATAATTTGTATTGTTGCGAATCATTGCCAACCGCGCTTTTCATCATCTGTAAAATCGCGGGTTTGTACTTTTTCCATAGTGGATAAAACGCTCCCGAATTCATCGAATCATATCTCATAAACTTCAAATATTTTGATTATTAATTTTAACACCTCCAAGTGGGTTAATCGCGGGTGCAAGGTAGGTACAATTATTCTCCATTCTCCAAATAGTTGTAAATAGAAGGTATTAACCTGGAAACTACGAACAACCTGAAAATCAATTCTTTTCGGTAGCTTTACTGAAATCATTATCCGATTTAGCACCCTTTCTCAGACAGCGTATCATTCTGATCTCATGTATCTGCTGGCATCCCGGAGATGGAGCTCTCTTGGGAGGTAGCATTAGTACAATACATGAAACAAATATCAATAACTGTACAGCTTACAGATAGAAGCAATGTTTCTCTGGAAAAATATTTCCAGGAAGTTTCAAAAGTTGCCTTGGTAACGCCAGATGAAGAAGTAATTCTTGCCAGACGAATTAGAGAAGGGGATCAACAAGCACTGGAGAAACTGACTAGAGCCAATCTGAGATTCGTGATATCCGTGGCCAAGCAATATCATAGGTCTGGTAATGGACTAACGCTGGGAGATTTGATAAGTGAAGGAAATGTAGGACTTATCAGAGCAGCGAAAAAATTTGATGAAACGCGTGGATTTAAATTCATATCTTATGCAGTGTGGTGGATAAGGCAGGCAATTATTCAATCGCTATCCGAAAATTCAAGAGTCGTTCGTCTTCCGATGAATCGAATTAATGACATGTCAAAGATCTATCATGCGTCCACCGACCTTGAGCAGAAGTTAAATAGGGAGCCAACCGAGGATGAACTGGCAGAAGTTATGGATTTATCATCAGAGGACATTATCAACAACAGGGCGATAACAAAAGGTCAACTGTCCATAGATGCACCTTTAAGTGAAGATTCAGACATAAGTTTAATGGATTTAGTTTCCAATAGTCAAGGGGTAAGTCCAGATGGAAACCTCTTAGTTGAGTCTCATCGTATTGAGATACAAGCAATATTATCAACACTAACGGACCGTGAAAAAAGGATCATCAACAGTTTTTTTGGGTTAAATGGAAGTCATTCTAAAAGGGTAGAAGAAATAGCAAAGGAATTAAACTTGACGGGTGAACGAGTTCGCCAAATAAAAGAAAGGGCTATCTTAAAATTATCGGGGTTGCTAAAAAAAAGTAACAAATTAACTCATACGGAATAATCAGGTGTTATTCATCACGAATGGACAATCATTCATAATTACATTCCATATAAAAGCTGCCCCTTACGATAGGCACCGGAAAGCGCGGAAGGAATCTCTGCTTCGGCTTCAATAACCTGCGCTCGGGCTTTCTGAATATCTGCTAGCATTTCATGTTCTAGTGCTACAGCCATTGCCCTTCGTTCTTCGGCTTTAGCATTGGCAATTTCAAGATCTGCTACTGCTTGGTCGATTTGTAGTTTTGCACCGATATTTTTTCCAATGCTGATATCTGCAATATCTATCGATAGAATTTCATAAGCAGTTCCCGAATCGAGCCCACCTTTCAAAACATGCTTTGATATTTCTTCCGGTTTTTCAAGGATAATCCGATAATTTGTGGCCTCACCCATACGAGAAATGATACCTTGTCCGACCCGAGCTTTGATAGTTTCCTCACCAGCTCCACCTACCAACTGATTAAGGTTAGTTCTCACGGTAACTCTTGCCTCAGCCAACAACTGGATCCCGTCACCTGATACGCCTGTAATTGATGGGACACTGATCATGTATGGTGTAACAGAGATCTGGACTGCTTCTAAAACATCTCTTCCTGCCAGATCAATAGCTGTGGCTTGATTAAATGTTAATCTAAGGTTCGCTTTGTCAGCTACAATTAGCGCCGTAATGACTTTCATAAGGTCACCGGATGCCAGATAATGAGTCTCGAGTAGTTGAGAATTGACATCTCGTATGCCTGCCTTAATTGCCAGGATCAAAGAATTAACAATCAGCTTTGGAGGTACTTTCCTAAAACGCATAAACACCATTTCTAGAAGATTTACTCTTACCCCGGAAAAAATGGCAGTGATCCACAAGTTAATAGGGAAAATGAAGAGAAATAGCCATAAACCAGCTACAAACAACCCAATGGTAATCAAAAGTTGTATTTGCATAAATTGGATTGATTAGATGTTTGGGACGAGAAGGTACAGCTATTTTCAGTAGGAGTTGTACGTTCGAGAATTTGATGCACCCGTTTGTTGAAATACTCACTTTAATATTTATCGCAAAAAGTTCACAGTATGGATGAAAAATGCGGCGAATAATGATCCTATGATCTCTCCCTTTAAGAGATTCTCGCTACTAGTTATTTAGAGGAAGTCACTTAATTCGAATGAATAATATTATTATATGGTAACTTTACCTCACAGGATGATTCTTTACTAAGTCCCCTCTCGATTTTTTCATTGTTATCCTGTGAACTAGTTAGGAAGAGATTCCAGTAAACTTAACATAGAACAGGGAGTATCCTGGAAACAGTCCGCGATCTTCAAGACATCCCCCTACCATTTTAGGTTTCAGATTATTGTATTAATGACTTGATCATTAGACCTCGATATGAGGGAATGATAGAAGTTTAATTCTAAAAGTATTTATGACACAAATAGAAAAAATGTGGCAAGGGCTAAAAAGCCTTATCCATTCAAGAAGAACAGTAAAACATAAAGGTATTAACCGCATAGTTAAAGAAGGAAAGGTAAAATTCTTCAATGTTGGTAAAGGATTCGGTTTCATTCAACCAACTGATGGTGGAAAGGATCTTTTTGTACATGCATCCGGACTTATCGATGATATTCAACGAAACGACAATGTGCGCTATCTGGAAGAGGAAGGTAAGAAAGGGACAAGTGCCATTCAAGTCAGGTTGAATACCTGATTAACTGGAAATTCGGGGCATATTTTTATCATTTGAGCCTCGAAGCAAGGTAGAAATTGGTGTATTGCACCATTGGCACCATAAATAATTCACACTTTACAAAATTTAATTCACTGGCATATTAATCATTATTATTAGATGGCAAGATCTCAGAACTATTACAGCAAGCGAGAAAAAGAAAAGAAGCGGCTACAAAAAAAGAAGGAAAAGCAACAAAGAAAAGAGGAAAGAAAGGCAACTGAAACTTCAGGGAAGTTGGAAGAAATGATGGCCTATGTTGATGAATACGGAAATATTAGCAGCAAACCGATTGAGACAAAGGAGAAGAGCCAAGAAATAGATGCATCCGACATAGAGATTGGTATACCTAAAAAACAGAAGGAAGATTTGAGTCTGGAGAGAAGAGGGAAAGTACAGAATTATAACCCAGAGAAAGGTTATGGCTTCATAACTCAGGACGGCACAAATGAACAATATTTTGTCCATAGAAATTCTGTTGACGGGGCAATAAACGATGGTGATAGGGTAAGTTTTTCGCTTGAAAAGAGTCCTAAAGGATTAAGTGCAATCCGTGTGAAAATTCTTAAATAAGTATGACTATAATGGAATGTAGTTGCCATTTTTCAAGCCCTTTAGTCACCGTGTTCACTGTATCATACATCGGAACCTCCAGGAGTGAGGATATTGATCGTTGATAAGGACGTTACTGAAAGTCTTAGTTGTTATTATTCTTTTGATTTGGGCCGTAGGATATTTTTTGTTCTGGGGAGAACTTTATGCAATTCTTATTATCGGATTGATCATCCTGGCCATGATATTGATGTTCATTGATTTGATTCGGGAGATGTGATTTATTTAGTGTTGAAAAGAATTGATTCGCAAATTACCAATCAAAAAAACTCACTTGAATATTTCACCCTTAGTTATGCAGTATTGTGGCATAGCGGAAATATGATTCACTGGAATCTAGAAAGTTTTTTTTCAATTTTATTTTAATAAATGTCCCATTTCCTTGATCTCAATCATTAAGGATTTGAAAACAGAATTTTTAACTTAATCAAAAAAAGACATGAAAGATTTTATGATGCTATTCCACAGCGAACCTAATCCAAACACGGAGCCTACTCCTGAGGAGGTTGAAGCGGAAATCAAGGAATGGATGGATTGGATTGGTAGTATTGGTGCCCAAGGCAAACTGAAGAACCACGGGGAAGCCTTAGGTTTTGAAGGGAAAACCATGCATGCTGATGGATCAGTAACTGATGGACCGTACGCAGAAGTAAAAGAAATTGTAGGCGGATTTATCATCGTTTCGACTGACAATATCGACGAAGCGACAGAATTAGCCAAAGGATGCCCCGGACTCGCCAATGGGGGCAAAGTAGAGGTCAGAGACATCATGGCAATGGATGATGTTTAATCGTTGATTGTCAATTAATGACGAATCAACAACCAGAAGCACTTTCTGAAATCTTCAAAGCTGAGTACAGTAATCTGATTGCTGTACTCAGCAATTATTATGAAGTCAAAGACCTGCAATTAGCTGAGGACATCGTTTCAGAGACTTTCGTGAAAGCCATGAAAGCGTGGTCCCACAAGGGGATACCTCAATATCCGAAGGCGTGGCTCAGGAAAGTGGCTCAGAACCTGTACTACGAGGACCTACGTAGAAAGAAGGTCTTCGAAGACAAGATCACACCGGAAGTTTCAAATGAAGATGGAGTTTCAAAGCCGCTTGAAATAACAGATGAGCTTATCGAAGATAGCCAGCTGAAGATGATCTTTGTGCTCTGCGATCCTGAGCTCAGCAACGAAGCCCAGTTATGTCTCGCTCTTCGTATTCTTTGCGGGTTTTCAACAGAAGAGATTGCAAAAGCCCTTTTCTCAAACAAGGAGACGGTAAATAAGAAACTGTACCGGGCGAAAAAGGAGTTGAAAAACAGACTTTCGCTGGAACATGAGCTGGAAGAATCAGATTATCAAAACCGGATGGATAATGTACTCCGGGTCATCTACCTGATATTCAATGAGGGATACTACAGTACAACCGCAGAACGAAACATTCGGAATGACCTGTGCTGGGAGGCCATGCGGTTGGGACTTTTTCTTTCACGTCAAAAAAGATTGTCTGTCGATCATGTGAACGCCTTGGTAGCCCTGATGTGTTTCCATGCGTCCAGACTTGAAGCACGTCAATCCGGCGAACAGGGGGATTTACTGTACGACCAACAGGACCGAAGCAAGTGGAATTATTCTTTGATTGAAAAAGGTGAGCAATACCTAAACCTCGCCTCCAGGGGCAACACAGTATCCAAATACCACCTGGAAGCTTCTATTGCATTTTGGCATACAAATGACCAGGAAGGTAAATGGGAGCAGATACTTATGCTTTACAACAAGTTGCTGACATTGGAATACTCTCCGGCAATTGCTATGAATAGGACTTATGCGTTAGCTAAAGCACATTCATCGGGAAAAGCCATCCAGGAAGCTCTCAAACTTGGTTTGAAGGAAGACCCGTACTATCACTGTCTGCTGGCCGAACTATACCGTATGAACAACGAGACAGACCAGGAGATTCAGCAGCTAACCCAGGCCTTGAAGCTGGCTAAGAAGGAAAATGAAAAAGCATTAATTCAGCAGAAATTGGAAGTGGCTTTGAAAGACTCCTGATTACGTCAGCGTAATGAATATCGTTGCAATGGCCAGGAAAAGAATAGCCGCCCAGAAACGGTAGTCCTGGTACCAGGCCATCCCCTCATTATCCTGATTCAATAGTGCTTTATTGAACGTGAAATCTTTGATCACCTCAGGTAAAGGTGCCGGTGCTTGGTTGCTGAAGTAGACGAAGAATCCAACGGAAATCAGTAAGACAATACCCGCATTAATGGTAAAGTGAATGGACCATAGACCCATCTGCACCAAAATGAAGAAGATCAATCCCACAACCGTTCCCAAAACTAATGTCCAAAAAGCACCATGCGCATTTCCACGTTTGTAGAATGTCCCAATGATGAATAGCACCACGATGGGCGGCACGAAAATCGTATACATCTGCTGCAGGTAGATCCACAATCCTCCGAAATTTGCAATCATAGGTGCCCAGGCTGCGGCGATAATCATCAGCACCAACGTACTGATTCTACCATAATTAGCCACCTGTTTGGGTGTGATGTCCGGTTTCATCGGTTTGATGAAATCAATCACGATTAGTGTAGACGAACTGTTAAGTGTGGAATCGACACTGGACATAATCGCGGAGATCAGTCCTGCTAATACCAGGCCGACTAATCCAATTGGAAGCGCTTGCAGCACGATGGTAGGGTAGACCATATCCGGATTCTCAATCCCTTTGTAGATACTGATAGCCATGGCTCCTGGAATCACCATGATGAACAGTGGAATTAATTTCAAGAAGCCACCGAGCAGGACGCCGCGACGGGCATGCTTCAGATTCTTAGCACCCAGCACCCGCTGAACAATGTACTGGTTCGTAGACCAATACCAGAATCCAAGGATTGGAGCTCCCAGGAAAAGTCCCGGCCAGGGCAGGGTAGAGTCGTTGAAAGGTCGCCAAATAGAGAAATGGCCCTCTGGAGCCGAAGAAATCATGGTTTCCAGCGAGAAATCAATTTTCTCAAACAGTATATAGGTCAAGACGGCACTTCCGATGATCAGTACGATAGCCTGAAGCGTATCCGTGTAAACTACCGCCTTCAATCCTCCAAAGGCGGTATAGAGCCCGGCAACGAATGCCAGAACAAATGTCGTTTGCCAAATGACCAGGTTAGGAAAGAATGTTTTTAATACGATAGCACCGGCATAGAGTCCACCGGCCGTTTCTACCATGATACTTGTAAAAATGGTGACTATAGAGAAAAACACCTGCGAACGACGATCGTAGCGATGATTCAGAAACTCGGGAATCGTCGTAATCTTGGAATTCAGATACAGTGGCACAAAAACGAAAGCCGCGATGATCAACGGAATACCCGATATCCACTCATAAACGGATTGAACAATTCCTGAGGAATACGCGGCCCCGGTCAAGCCAATTAGTGTGGCACTTGAGATATTGGAAGCAAAAAGCGAAAGCCCGATCACTCCCCAAGTCAAAGTTCGTCCACCCAGAAACAAGTCATCACCTGATTTCGTGTTTCTGGCCACCAAATAGCCAATTAGGAAAACGATGAAGAAGTAGACGCCAATAACGGCGAGATCGGTATTGCTAATCAATTGGTTCACGTAGTACGGGTTAAGTCAATCAAATCCTGAATCTCTCAAATGTATATCAAAAATGACAACCAGTCGTGTACCATAACTTTCAACGGTCTGAAAGCAGATTGCAAGATGTACAGTAACTCGTTAATTTACCCACGTGAATACGATCAACAATAACACTCTATTTACAGACCTCAAAGTACTGGAGCTCTCCAGCGTATTGGCGGGTCCAGCTGTAGGGATGTTTTTTGCGGAGCTAGGAGCCAGGGTTATCAAACTGGAAAATAGCAAAACCGGCGGAGATGTCACTCGCAGCTGGAAGTTGAGTATGGAAAATCCTGATTCAGATGTTTCTGCCTATTATCACTCGGTGAACTGGAACAAGGAAACACACCAGCTGGACCTAAGTGACGGTCAGGTGAGGAGCCAGGTGCATGAATGGGTTAAAAATACGGATATCGTTATAGCCAATTTCAAGCAAGGTTCCGCTGAGAAACTGGGAATGGATTATAAAACGCTCCAATCGATCAATCCGGGATTGATCTATGGATCTATATCTGCGTATGGCAAGCACGATAGCCGTCCAGGCTTTGATGTTTCCATGCAGGCGGAAACTGGCTGGGTATACATGAATGGAGATGAAAGTGGTCCACCTACCAAATTGCCGGTAGCGTTTATTGATATTCTCGCAGCACATCAATTGAAAGAGGGATTGTTAATTGCCCTGATGAACCGTATGAAATCCAATAATGGCAGTGAGGTCCATGTATCGCTTTACGACTCAAGTATTGCCTCACTGGCGAATCAGGCATCTAACTGGTTAAACTTGGGACAATTACCCGAACGGCAAGGAAGTAAGCACCCCAATATTGCTCCGTATGGTGATGTTTTGACCACCAAAGACGGTCGATCCCTAATGTTGACTTCCGGAACGCAGAAGCAATTTGAACAGCTGTGTAAAACACTAGATCTAAAAGAAGTGGCCAATGATCCGAGGTTTGACACCAATGCTAACCGACTGAAGAATAGATCTGAGCTGGTTGAAAAGTTACAGCAAAAGGCTGCATTACTGAGTTTAGAGCAATTGGAAGCCAAAAACCCAAACCTGAATGCGTTGATGGTACCCATTCAAAACCTGGAACAGGTCTTTCAGTATAGCGAAGCCCAAAAGATGGTGCTCAGGCAAACGGAGCCGGATGGATCGGAGAGTAAAAGGGTTGCCACCATCGCATTTCAAATTGAAGCCTAAGACGTGAATAGTAATCCATTCAAGCTGGTTATTTGTGTGATTATCGGACTTGTCTGCTGGAACCTGGACGGGTATGCCGGAAGCCTCGATACACAGGCGTGGCACATCTTCTCAGTTTTCATTGCTGTAATCGTTAGTTTCATACTTCGTCCTTATCCGCTGGGAATGAGTGTGTTATTAGGCCTAATAGTATTATTAACTACCAAGACCATCTCACTTAAAGAATCCCTTTCGGGTTTTTCCAATACAACCGTTTGGCTGGTTATCGCGGCATTCTTATTGGCTCATGCGGTGATTACGACAGGGTTTGGTATCCGAGTATCCCTGTACCTGGTAACCAAACTGGGTAAATCCATGAAAGGACTGGCCTACGCCATCTGCGGCTCGGAATTCATCCTGGCATCGGTGATTCCATCCAACACGGCCAGGGGTGGGGGTTTACACGCTCCAATTGTGGATTCCTTGTCCAGGTCCGTTGAAGAAGCTTCAAATAGCAATGAATCTATCGGAGCCGGACGGTTTCTAAGCCTCGTAGGCAGTCATGCCAACCTAATTGCGGCGAGCATGTATCTCACCGGTATGGCAGCCAATCCGCTCATCTCCGTAGCTGCCAAAGATGTATTTGGTTTAGAATTCGGGTGGGGAGAATGGTGGCTGGGCTCGATTGTACCTGGTATTGTCTCACTGCTAATCCTACCGCAAGTAATCTTTAAGCTTGCGCCACCTACGATTACTGATAGTAGCGCGGCTCAACGACAAGCAGCCCAGCGACTGACTGATAAAGGTCCCATGAGTCGTTCTGAAAAGGTAATGATGGGTGTGTTGATCGGTATGCTGTTGCTGTGGGGTACACAGTTTCTACACGGTTATTCCACTACTATGATTGCCTGGGTAGGAGTTGCAGTGCTTTTACTGACCGGCACACAAGACTGGGAAGATATTATCCGAAACGAAAAAGCCTGGGATTCCTTGTTTTGGCTGGGTGGACTATTGACGATGGCAAGTATGCTCTCGAAGTACGGGTTTATCCAATGGTTTGTGGATGCTTCACAGATGTGGGTGAGTGGCTACTCCGGCTTATTGGTAGTCCTGGTGATCGGATTGATCTATTTCTATTCCATGTATGCCTTTTCCATGACCAGTGGACATATTGCCGCCATGGCCGCACCCTTATTGGCTGTTTGTCTGGCTGCCAATTCTGCTCCGATGCTCTCTGTGGCGGTTATAGCTTACTTCACAACGCTCTGTGCCTGTACAACTAATTATTCCAGTGGACCAGTCATCATTTACTACGGACTGGGTTACGAGACCTCTCAGCGCTGGTTTAAGATCGGTTTCCTCGTGTCACTGGTACATATAGGTGTTTATTTCACCCTGGGACTGGGATGGTGGAAGCTTTTGGGTTGGTGGTAGTGCACTAGTGTAAGATCTCTGCCACTCTTTTTGCCTGATAAGGTACCGTCAAGTCGCCTTCATTCAGACTCACGTTCAAAATTTCATATACATTATCTCTAATCGTATTTGATAGCTGACCTGTTGGTAGGTCATTAGCATCCATACCAAAAGGATTTTCAATTTCCTCGGATATTACCTCAATACCGATCATGGCGAAGGCCATAATAGTTACAGCAGGAATCGTGAGGTAGGCAAAAGCCTCAGCCAGGCCAAACGGCAAAATCAGGATGTAGATGATTATGAACATGTTGATAAATGTGCTGTGAGAGTAAGGAATAGGTGTTTTCTTGATGCGCTCGCAAACACCTAACACATCTAACAAGCCTTTTAGTAAGTCTTTCACCTGCATTTTATCAAACTCCGTTATCTGTCCGGAGGTATACATGCCTTCAATACCGTTAAATAGGTAAGAGGCAATTCTGCTGGGTTGGTGACGGGCAGAACGGATGTCGCTTTCTCTTTCTCCATCCTCTAAGATATAATTAGCGGAATCAAGATCATCCCGTAGGTGCCACACCAATGAGGTACAAAAATTGTAGATATGTCGACTGAAGTATTTTCTTCTGATATCCGCCGATGGAATTACAGAATTGAGCTGCAGCGCAAGTGTCCTGGAGTCATTAATCAGTTTACCCCATGCCTTTCGACCTTCCCACCATCGATCATATCCTGTAGTCAACCTGAAAACAAGAAATAATGAAAGAATCACCCCAATTAAGGAGAAGAATATAGGATCAATACTGAAAGTACCGCTTAGGTATTTAAGATTGATGTAGGTAGCAATGGAGGCGTAAGCAGTGGCAAGGATCACGAGGCTTGCCATTTGTCTAAGGTTGTAACTATAACGGAAGGTTACGATCAGGTTAGTAAAAAACCACTTCCATTTTTTTGAATCATAAACGATCATGGCTCACGTACGTTTGACAGCTTATAATAGAATAGTACTACTATTATAATAACGGGTCATACTAGCCACTGTTGAGTCAGAATGGCTGATTTCTATCATAATGGATAGCGACTTCTTTTTGTTCTATTGATGGCTGGAAGTGGAAATCGTCAGGAAGGAAGAAGCTATGTATAGACTATAAAGCTAATCAAACTCGATAAGGGAGATACTATTTGATTAGATTCTATTCAAATATATCCTTAAGGAAAATTAGGACTAAACCGATTACTTGAAGTAAAAGGGATATCGATTTAGTTCTAGACGCCTTATCCTTCAACCGATGAATCTCCTTTATATTCTTGGCAATTAGTCTATTTCGTCCGCTGAGCTGATTTGTGCTTAGTTTTAATTTTTTATTGGAAATGCTATCAACGCTACTAATTATTGAAGGATTTCGTGAATAACCCCACTCATCAGTTTGTTCAAAATAGGAATAGGCAAGATTTCTGACGGAATCAAGGAGTACAGAATCTGGATTAAAAACACCTCCAGTAAAAGTAGAAGTGATGGCATCATTAACCCTTTCGAATCTGTATGAGGCGGATTGGAGGTTTAATCCTCGAAAGACTGCTTTATAGTTTTCATTTTCCTTCAATACTTTCTCCGTGTCACTTGAATATCTCAATATTTCTCTAATTGCCTCGGTTATGTAAAACTGAAATCTTAATTGTTTGCTCGTAAATACTCTAAACGAAGACCTTTCTGACCGGAATCTTGTTTCCGCGATCTCTTCCTCCAATTTGCTAATCTTATCATTGATACGATCAATGTATACCCAATTAAAAATTACAGAAACCAAAGAGAACAGGCTTCCAATTATTACGACAGCATATTTTTTTTTCATATCATCTTCATTCCAAATATCTATTTCCTAATCAATATACAGATGCAAATCGTGATTAGGTCATTATTGAAATGATGATTTTTTTCTGGAAAATGGCAGTAGATATGATATGAGGTGAATGATAAATAGTTAAAACTTTAACCATTTGGCACGATTTAGTGGGAAGGTTGGGTGTGCTTGACGTATATATTCTTTTATGATAAGTTCCGAGAAATTATCCACCTAAAACTCAAACCCTAAATGAAAACCTGCGGTTAACTCGGATTTTTCACCGAGGATGGTTCCAAGGATCGGACCATAATGAAACCATTCTCTTGGTCTGACATTGATCTCGGTTTCGGCATAGGCTGACAGTGCAAAATCCCTGTGGCTATTGGGTACAGCAAAATTAGGACCCAGATTAAACGTAATCCATTTTTTAGCATTCCAGCTGAAAAGGAGGGCGATTTCGTGAGCAACTTCTTTCTCTTCAAATTTCGCCGTGTAAGAAAAACCACTGCCATAGATGTGATCAAACCAATAGGTAAGGTGGACCTCCGTTCCGCCCCATCGTTCATGACCATCCAATGGGAGTACACAAATAGCTGACGTAATTACTTCGTAGATCCCGTGTTCCTTTCGGGTGTGGGTTTCTGAAGTATGTTCTTGTCGCGCTTGGGAAAGAGCGTAATTGCTGGAGATCAATCCAATTGCCAAAAGTCGTACATATCTTAAATCCCAAATCATGAGTCTTGCAAGACCAAGATAATTTTAAAGGTCGGAATTAAATAATACTTCAATCAAGTCTATAGGAATTTCAGTTAAGTAAAGAAATATTGATTGGAACGAAGGGGTATATCTATTATCTGAGATGCACGTTCGCTTGTCAAAGTACATTGGCCACAAGGGTGAGAACTTGATTTTGTTAAATGGGAATAGTTCTAGAATTATACTCACAGTTTTAATAATTATCTAGCAAGTATTGACTTTCTTCTTGCCTCACAATAAATTAAATAGAAAATGACGGAATGAAGAAAATATCGGAGATCAGACAAGAGATTCCTAATAAAGAAAAGCAGATCACAGATCTTATAAGATTTATTAGCAACAGAACCGAAAAAAAGCCAGATTATACATTGCTTCTAGGAGCTGGTTGCTCAATTACATCCGGAATTCGATCGGCAGGTGAATTAATTCATGAATGGAAAGTTGAGATCTTCAAGGAAAATCATCCTAAACAAAAAATTGAGGAAGTTACATATCAGGAGATCGAAGAATATATTACATCACGTCCATGGTATGACAATAGAAATCCATATTCATCACTTTTTGAAAATAGATTTGACCAAGACAGACAAAGACGGAGCTTTGTTGAAATAGAGTGTCGAAATAAAATACCCAGTCTGGGATATTGCTACTTGGTAAAATTGGTGAAGGAAAGATTTTTCAGTACAGTATTCACTACCAACTTTGATGATTTGGTAAATGACGCTTTTTATAGATATTCGGAAGAGAGACCGATTATGTGCGCTCATGATTCTTCCATAAACAGTATAACCATTACGTCTCAAAGACCTAAAATAATTAAGCTACATGGCGACTATTTGTTCGATGATATAAAGAGTACTCTAAGGGAGACGGAATCTCTTCAAGAGAATATGAAGAACAAGTTTATCGAATTTGCCAAAGACTTTGGGATAATAGTAGTGGGGTACTCAGGTTATGATCGTTCAATTATGGATGTTTTGCTACACTTGTCGAAACAAGGTAATTATTTTAAGAACGGTATTTACTGGTGCCTAACCAAAGACTCAGCAATCTCCGAAGATCTTAAGAGGCTTTTATGGTCGGACCAGGTTTACTATGTAGAAATAGATGGATTTGATGAGCTTTTAGCTGAATTTCATCACAGTTTGATTAAGAAAGACCTCCAAATTAGCAGTTTCTTCAGCTCGAGAAATAAAACAATTTTCAAAAGTATAGTTGATAATGAGCATCTGAAGAAAAGCAATAGCTTATTAATTAGGAGCGATCTAAAGAAATTAGAATTAGAATCAGATCAAGATATAATTGAGAAATTCTATAAGATTTTTTCAGACTCGTATGATAGTGAGTTCAAGTCAAAAGAAGACCAGTTTGATGATCCAAGAGAGGACGAAAAAATCGATTATTTGAAAGTCAGTGAAAAGTATGAGAGCAGCAAGTATGACGAAGCTATCGAGTTAGCAAATGAAGTATTACCAGATATAACTAGTATTAAAGTAAAAAAAGACATCTTGTACATTAAGGCAAGATCCTACAAATTTCTTAGGGAAGTATCAAAGACACAAGAAACATATAATGAGATTATCGATCTTGACAACATGGAAATTCAAGCTATTTATGAGCTTAGTAAGACTTATAACTCAAAAGAGGAAGCAAATGAACAACTTGATAGGGCGATAAAAATTGATCCTTTTTTGCCGATCCTGTATAATAGAAAGGCGGACAACTTAATGCGTCAAGAAAAGTCATCTTTAAATGACTATGAGTCCCAGATCGAGAATTGTTTAGAAAAATCCATTGAGATCAATCCATCTTTTGATAACAGAGCTTACCAACTCAAATTTGATTATTTCATTGACAATAGTGATGCCGACAAGAATCGAAAATCTGTAGAGAAAGTACTCACGGTATACAGGACTCAAGCTTATAATCACCTTGTTTATATTCAAACCCACCTAGATTATCTAATTGAATGCAAAAAAAAGAAATTTGATGAAGTCAAACGGGCACTTGAAGATTGGGTAAGGGATAATACCTCAATTCGGGATAAGGAACGAGTTCTTGTTTTTGAAGGAATAAAAATTGGATTTAAACTCAATGAAAAAAATTATCTCGAAGAGATAATCGGTAGAGCCGGATCAAAATTTGATAAATCGTCATTTTATACTCAGAAAAAAGCAGATTGCTATTACCACAAGTTGAGTAAACCACTGGAAGCAATAGAATTTTATGAAAAGCATATTAGACAAATTAATTCAACGAGATCTTCGCGCATAAATTCTATCATAGACTTAATGGAATGTTACGTGATAGCAGGGTCGTTAGAAAAAATTATTCCATTTATGGATATGATGCGTTTGGATTATTATGAATATGCCCGTCTTATGGAGTTTTATCACGAATTGAATGGGAATCCAGCAAAATCAATTGAGTTTCTGGATATGAGGCTTCCGAAAAACAAAGCTAATAATCCAAATTATGTAGTGAATAAATCTTTTTATCTACTTAAAGAAGGGGAGTTTTCCAGTGTCAAAAAATTAACCAAAGAGTTTCTTGAAAGAATCAACTTCGGTATCAAGCATCCTGAAATTCTTGTTAATTACGAGTATGCCTGCTTAAAACTAGGCGCAAAGGTTAATCACAATCGATTAGACAAGATAATTTCTTCATTCGGAGAGAATAAGTCAAAAAATGAGTTGATTGGATGTTGCTATTTACTAAAATCCGATGAACGTCAAGCATTAAAATCATTCAAGAAAGCTTTAGATCAAGATTATGATTTTAAACTCAATTTCAAAAGATGGCCAATTTTCGATATGGTTAGAGAAAAGCCTTCCTTCAAGATCTTCGACCTTTAAAAATTAATAGAAAACCGTGTAATTGGTTGATTTTTTTTATTTGGATGATGCGAATTATTTTATTCTATCATTCGCTCACCCCTCCGTCTTCAAACTCTCAGTCACTTTTACGTTGGTTGACTTAGCAATCTGACTCAAAATGGTCAACCAGGCGATGGCGAGCATGATAAGACTAGCGGCGATGAAATACATTGGGTTTAAATCAATGCGATAAGCAAAACCGTCCAGCCAGTTTTTCATCAGATAGAATCCAATGGGTGCGGCAATCAGAATTGCCACAAGCACCAATAAGATGAACTCTCTTGAAAGCAGTCGAATAATATTGAGGTCGCTGGAACCGAGAATCTTTCGGATGGCGATTTCCTTGAATCTACGCTGTGTACTAAAGGCCGTCAGGGCTAACAAACCCAGGCAAGAGATGGTGATGGCAACCGCTGAAAAATACTTGGAAAGTGTAGAAATCCGTGCTTCTTCCTGGTACTGCTTTTGATACTCCTTGTCTACGAAACTAAACTCAAAGGGATAACCCGGATTGAATTCCTCGTGTAGCTTTTCGATCTGTGTGATAGTCTCAACCTGATTTTCACCTAGAATCCTGGCCATGAAATGGTCGCCATCCTCGGTATACATAAAGAAGAATGGACCAATCTCATCGTGTAATCCTTCGTAGTGGAAGTCCTTCACCACACCTACAATCTGTCCGTTTTCATCTCCATTATAAAATCTTTGCCCTACAGGATCATCAAATCCAATAACATCAGCCGCAGACTCATTCAAAACAACAGCTGTATTATCTGTTCCATAGTCCCTGGACAATGAACGTCCATCAATGAACTCCACACCCAAAACTTTCGCCATATCATATCCGCCCTCTATGAAGCTGAAGTCTATACGTGGTGCTTCCTCGTCAAATCCTTGCCACCGCATACCACCACCGCCACTGACGTCTCCCGGAAGTTTTCCCCATAGGTAGGAGAGATGTATGACGCCAGGAAGGTTTCTTACCTCCTCCATAAATGCCTGCGGATCACCTTCGTAAAGCTTTCCTTCCCGATTAAATGAAATCAAATGCTCCTGGTCGTAACCCAGACTAGATTCACGCAGGAAATTCATCTGCTTAAAAATTACAATAACTGATATGATAAGGATGACTGAAATGGCAAACTGAAAGACCACTAAACCCTTACGAAACCAGAGACCCCCTGATCGGGTATCGGAATTTCCTTTCAGCGCTGAAACCGGTTTAAATCCGGAAAGGTAAAATCCGGGGTAAAGGCCAGAAATGATACCAGTAAGTAGAGTAAGTACCGATGCTGGCCAGGCTATACTTGATAAATTACTGATTGTTAGCACTTTGTCGGTAATAGTATTAAATGAAGGTAGAAGTAACACTACTATTCCAAACGCCAAGATCAGTGACAGAAAAGCAATGATTATACTCTCACTGAAATACTGGTAGATCAGGGCTTTTCTGGAAGCACCTACGGCCTTCTTCACACCAATCTCTTTTATTCTTCTGGTAGCCTGGGCAGTGGAAAGATTCATGTAGTTGATACATGCGATAATTAAGATGAATATGGCGATCAGAGAGAAAATTCGCAGATAGATGATCTTTCCCGCTACAGGGATCCCATTTTCATACTTTCCATACAGGTGTGTGTCCGAATATTTCTGGACAAATAATCGGTCACTGGTATCCAGGAAATTGTCCAGGAACCCATTAATCTTAGCGTTGAAGGCATCAATATTCACACCTTCTTTAAGGACTAATTGAACACGAGTGCCACCATTGTTCCAATTGTTGTTTTCAGGTCTCCAACGCAGGAATATATCGAAGCTCAACAGGATATTATGCGCCATTAGATCATCATCTGACGGTTGAAATACCCCTGAAATGAGAAATGACTCGTTCGCATATTCATTTGTGAATTGAACGGTTTGTCCGATAGCGTTTTTAGGTCCGTCGAATAGACTATTAGCCAGGCTGGTAGAAATGACAACCTGGTTGTTGTTCAGGGTTTTGGTACCAGCAACCAAATCGCAGCGAAACACATCAAAATATCCATCACCGGCAAAAAGCGGAACAGCCCTTTGGTTGTTACTTCCAATGGAAAGTACACCTTTATAATAGGCTTCTGCGATAATTGGAATACCTTTTTCGACTTCCGGTAATTCTTCTTCCATAGCTTTTGCCAGGGGCATGAGCGTGAAGTTCCTGGTGACCACACCAGTTGAAAACTTCTTGTTTACAAAAACCTCATAGTGCCTGTCACTGTCTTTTTCGTCAAAAACACCCATCTGCATTTCGTCATTGACCCATAAGTAGATGAGTAGGGCACTGGCAAGACCAGCGGCTAGACCAAATAGATTGATAAAAAGGGTGCTTTTATAGCGTTTAAAGCTTCTTACTGTGATTAAAAGATTGTGTTTGAACATGGCCGTTTTATTGATTGAGTATTGACTTTTTCCTTTGAAGAAGAGATGGATGATGATGCTAAATACCTCCTTTAGGTACAACCATTGGGCTTTTCGGACCCCTTTCGTGGCAACATTGGATTCGAATAGTTCTTCCAGATCCCAATGAGCTGTTGGCAGGAAGTCATAGGAGCAGAAGCTTTCCAATAGCCACTTACCCAATCGGGGAGGGGTAACCTTCTTGCTGCTCATTTAAGGAGGGACACTTTTGCTTCCGGAAGTCGGTCAAACAAGTTGTTACGCATGTTTCTGACCTCGTTTAAGGCAATGACGCCTTCTTTGGTGATGTCAAAATACTGCTTGCGTCGTCCACCTTGTTTTTCGGTGATTCCACCAACCCTGGAAGTAACCCAGCCTTTTTCCTCTAACCGCTGTAAAGCGGCGTATAGGGCACCCAGACTGATATTCTTCTTGAGCTGAACCTCCAGTTCCTGCTTAATGGTTACCCCGTAGGCATTGTCCTGTAATACACCTGTAGTTAACAGCACCAGCTCTTCAAAAGCACCTAGTGTAGTTTTTTTCATTTCCTCTCTTTTCCGTAATAAAGTTGTAAATATAAAGTTTATTACGAAAAAGAGGATAAATGGTTTATTTAATGATTCCTGGGGTAGGAGATGAAAGTATTTCCTAACTTATAAAAACCAACAGCCTTACTTCCTCACCATCGATGAATGCATGGTACAAGCAGAATTTGGGATTATGAAGGTGCGTCGGCCAGTCGAAACACCGGGCCAGCGTCGGGCCCCGATAGCTATCGGGTAGGGCTGAAGGTTTGTTTCGATCACCCGGTGATCCGATTGATTTTTTGGATACGTTTTTATCAAGAAAAAAGTATCTACCTGTCGACGCGCGGTTGACTCATGGCCAAAAGTCACTTCCTCACCCTCGATGAATGCATCATTTTCAGTCTCCAGCCTGCTTCTGTAGGTACGGCCAGGGCGCTTTCCAACCAGCTAGCTTCACCTACCAATGTATCAGCCTGGGTGAACTCCGCATAATTGAAGTACGCTATCTGGATGGACTCACCATATTTATCGATCCATAAGTATTCCATTCGATTGGTTCTTTTGGCTCGGTCTGGCCTGGCTAGCTGTCCACGCATATATTCTTTGATGCGATCATTGTCCCAAACTTCTCCTTGCTCCAGGATGATGAAATCCGCTGTGTGATAGGTACTTATCTTGGATGAATCTACTCCAGCCCATAAGTCATCGAAAGAACCTTGAATGAGGTTCTTAGCTATCTCAATTTCTTCGGGGCTGATTTCATTTGAATTTGTTTTGGTCTGTTGGGGTTGGCAAGCGATGAGTAGAAAAGCAAGTGCTGATATGTTATAAATGGATTTCACAATTACTTAGTTGATTTACTTAAAGAGTCAAATATATATGAATTGGACCCTGTAGACAGATGTATCACTCATTGACATAATTCAATTTTCCTATTTACGTTATCTACTATTTAGAGAGTTTCAAAATTGTATTCAATGACAATAAAAGGTCAATTAGTTACATTATTGATCTTAATAGGTAACCTTCTGTATGGACAAGATCTGAGACTCGGTATCGAACCAGGTCTCAGATTAAGTCCAATGGACCGAGTCATGGGACCTGGTATTGGCCTCTTCATTGGCAAAATTGATTCCAAATTCTCCTTTTTGATAAAAGAGGACGGGATAATTAGCGAATTGGGAATTCCTCCGGAGAAGTCATACAAGGTAATATTTTCGACATCACTATTGGTACAATACGAAGTAGTATCAGAGAAACTTCATATGGGCTTAGGACCGACTTATGTATCAAGGCGCAATGCAATACAAATACCCGGAGAGAAGCTTGGCTATAGATCAATTTCTCTGTTTGGAACTTACTCCATTCGCAAATTTATTTTCGAGCTAAGGGGCGCTATTCACCTGGGCCCAAATCAATGGAAAGTCGGAGCCGACTATGGTTATTTATTTCCACTGACCCTGGCAATCCATTATCATATCGACCTGAGTAAGAATCATTAGTCAAATGAGATTTCCAAATATTCAGGATTAAATAGACCCCAAAACTGATCGAAAACGTACAGTAAATGGGTCCGTTTACGCACAAGTCTTATACAGTCAATATACATATGATATTGTATATCAATTAGTTACATTCTCGGCATCTCTTTTGAACATTAACGTCTAAAATCAATCCTCGAAAAATATGCTTCGTAATTTTTTCATCATAGCCATCAGGAGTATCAACAGACACAAATTATACAGTGTCCTAAATATTATTGGACTGTCTGGAGGTATTACCGCTAGCCTTCTCTTACTCCTCTACATCAACGATGAATTGAATTATGATAACGGCCATTCCAAAGCCGATCAGATTTACCGGGTAAATACCATTGCGGAAATTGCGGATACCAAAATATCCATTGTCAACACAATGACACCTCTGGGTCCGGCATTAAAAAACGACTATCCGGAGGTGTTAGATTTTGTACGATTAAACGCATTTGGAGAAACACTCATCACCAAGGACGAAAACAGGTTTTATGAGGAAGGGTTCTTTTTTACGGACTCCACCTTTTTCGACTTTTTTGATATTGAATTGGTCAGAGGAGATAAAAAGACCGTTTTATCCGAGCCAAATACCCTGGTACTTACCGAAGATTTAGCAAAAAAATACTTTGGTGATGAAAATCCCATTGGGCAAACCATAAAAACAGGGGCGGAAGAAAACCTTAAAACCGTTACAGGTGTGATGAAAGAACCGGATTTCAGTACCCACATCAAACCACAAATATTGGTTTCCTACAGTACGCTGCCTGATCCCGGTCCTGCTGCCTGGGGAAATATCAACGATTATACCTACATCATGCTTCCGGAGGGTTATGATCATAAACTACTTGAAGCCAGGTTCCCTGAGGTTTTTGACAAGTACATGAGCGAACTGTTCAAGCAATTTGACGCCAAAGCGGAATTCACAATGACCCCATTTCTTGACATTCACTTGAACACAGGTTTGGAGGGAGAAATGGAGCCTGGTGGTACCATGGCCTACATATATATTTTCACGGCCATAGCACTATTCATATTACTTATCGCAAGTATCAATTACATGAATATGTCCACTGCCAGAGCCACCACCAGGTCAAAAGAAGTGGGAATAAGGAAAGTAATGGGATCCTATATCGGACAGCTCAGGTGGCAATTTGTCACAGAATCAGTCCTCGTAACGCTCATATCTGCCGTGATAAGTGGGATTGTTTCCTTTATAATTCTTCCTTATTTCAATGAATTGGCAGGAAAAAATATACCCCTTGACTTCTATCTGGATCCAAGAGTAGTACTGGGGTTTCTGTTTATCATATTCTTCGTTGGTACCGTGTCGGGTAGCTATCCTGCCTTTTATTTATCCAGGTTCAAACCCGTTCAGGTTTTAAAAGGGGGAAAAGGACTTATCGGAGGCGGCAATACTAGCTTAAGAAAGGTGCTGGTTATCCTGCAGTTCAGTATTTCATTGATCATGATTGTAAGCACCTGGGTAGTGTATGATCAGTTAAGCTACATGAATAATAAGGATCTTGGTTTTAATAAGGACCAGGTAATTCAGGTTTCACTTAGCGGATCAGCGGTCAGAGACAAATATGATGTGTTAAGAAATGAGCTGCTGAAAAATCCCATTATTGAAGCCGTTGGAAGTGGCCAGGGCACACCCGGTGGTAAAAACCTCAATGTTCAGGGTATCGGTGTTGAAACAAATTCGGGTGAGATAATCGATGAGATATTTCAATCGATCTCTGTAGATCAGCATTACCTATCGACTTTGGAAATACCAGTGATCGAAGGGCGAGATTTTCTCACAGATGTTGGTCGGGATACCAGTGACGGTGTGATTGTGAATGTGGCCATGGTTAAAAAAATGGGATGGGAGGAGCCAATAGGTAGAAAGTTTGGCGTAATTATGGGAGAAGATCTGACCAGGTCATATAAAAAAGTAGTGGGAGTAATCCAGGACTTTCACATGCGGGCATTACAGGAACCTATTGAACCTATTGTGATTCACATGAACCTGGATGGTCCTCAAATGTTGGTGCGGATGAATGGAAGTAAAATAGAAGCTTCCATGGCTTACATCGAAAAAACGTGGAAAGAGGTAGTCACCAACAGACCGTTGGAATATACTTTTCTATCACAGGATTTTGCCGAACAGTATGAGGAAGATCAGCGTAGAGGAAGCATTTTCGCCATATTCTCGGCATTGACCATTTTAATCGCCTGTATGGGCTTATTCGGACTCGCGTCCTTCAATTCTGAAATGAAAAAGAAAGAGATAGGCTTGCGAAAAGTGATGGGTGCTTCGCTTTGGGATATCATGATTTTGGTAGGGAAGGACTTCTTGAAGCTGGTATTCTTCGCAATGTTCATTGCCTTCCCGATAGCCTACTATTTCATGAATAATTGGTTGCAGGAATTCAGCTTCCGGGTAGAATTGAGTGCATTTACGTTCTTACTTTCAGCCCTGGTAACCGTTTTGATAACCTTACTAACGATAAGTTATCACTCCATTGTCGCGGGGTTTTCCAATCCCACAGATTCATTGAAAGAGGAGTAGAGGATATTTTGGAAATGGGTTCTGAAAAGGTTCTTCTTGATCGAGAATTAGGGTTGGCTAAACCCGTGGCAAAGCCAGTTTTATCATTAATTTGATAGGCTGATCTTGACGTTGAAAAGCAGCAAATCATTGACATGAGGAATATCCTCCAGGTGTACATTTCGAAACCTTAGGTCGTAATTCAAACCGACGGAAAATACTTTGCCAAGGGGGAAGCTCCATCCAGCGGTAAGCCATATCCAGTGGTCTTGACGTTCTCTCATTGATTGGACCATGGAGAGGTTGTAGTTCAGGAGTATATTCGGTTTACCTAATCGATGCTGACCGGAGATATTAGCAAAACCTAACGCGAAAGACCTTTGAGAAGAAATGAAACGGCTATTTTCAAATACCTCTCCCTGATAATTACTATGCTCGTATCCTCCGCCTATAAGCACCTTAAAATCAGTTTGCTTCATGAAAGGTATTGTTCGAATGCCTATGATTCCCCTGTTGATGTTGCGCACCCGATATAAAACGTTGCTGTGAAAACTATGCCCAATAGCAGGTAATATCCTGGCTTTTAAATGAGACCTAAACATGAGGATGGTCCTAAAATCCCAATCGTCCGCAATGATGCCACCGTTTACTTCCGTATAGGTGTAATTCGAGTAGTTATTGAACTCCCACTTTTCCTTTTCGAGGTGATTGTTGGAAGTGACCCTAATGGCTGTTTGTGAGAAGACACCAGTTTTCCGTTGACCTCCAATCTGAAAATCTAGATCATATTTTAAGGAGTCGGAGTTTTGCGCAAAAGCACTGTAGCTGGAAATGAGTACCGTTAGGAATACACCGAACTTGATTTTTAGTAAAGTGGACTGCATTACTTGTACAATTAATGAGAAATGCCTCTCGGCTATGATTGCTACAAAGAAAAATGCCTGACAAATTGCTGGTTTTCAGAATCATTTGGACCTGATTTTCGGTCTAACAATCCTTCCATGTTGTTTCCTGCTACATCTTCCATTCGCGGATCAAAGACGATTTGATAGTTTCCGTTCTGCCAGGGTTGTTCAGGCGTGAATTGCGCTTTTTTTTCATCTCGGGATGTTTCCCATATACCGGAAATCTTCTGATTGTCTACCCTTATGATCTTGATCATGGATTGTACCAGTGCATGGTCCATGATTCTATCGAAATGAATAGTCAACCCACCGTCTTTTACTTCCGATTTCTCGATAATCCAATCTTCAACCACCATCTTTTGACGATAGGCGGGTCCGACCACAAATTCTTTTGTGGTTGAAGTGGATAATTCCTGACCGTAAACATCCTGCCATTTACCTGATATGTTTAATGTGTATTTTTTTCCTTCAAGTAAAGCAGGACCCAGTTCCTTATTAGTGGAAACCCCTCTTTTAATGCGTCCCGGATCAAATAGAATCGTGAGGCGTTTGCCATCCGCACTCCACAACTCTTGTTTGAATTCCATAAAAGCGCGATTATCCACATTTCCATTGTCATCTACCAGCTCAATATGTGTCAAAGCTTGCCCTTTTTTCATGGGGGTGTTGAAGTAGAAATAGAATCGTAACAGATTCTCAGGGAGAACGTCTGCAGAAGGGTAGATGCTTAACAGTTTTGCTTTTTCCAAAGCCAACTTTTCTCCTACCTGAAAGTGGTGATACAAGTAGCCTTTGCCAGCTTGAAAATCCTTGACCCGCGCGACATAGGTCAGCCCATTTTCAAAAGGATAGTACGGGGTAAAAACCAAAAAATCACCTTCAACTTGATATCGTCCTTGGATCGCATTTGAGTGATAGTCCTCAGCCTCATTCTTAACAAACGCAGCTAAATAATCTGATTCTTCTGCCTTTGAACTGGCAACAGCAGAAATGTTCAGTCTTACACTCCCTTGCTTATGACTCGGTGTCGTAAGGTCAGGAATGGATTGAGACATTATTTCTAACCGGGAAAGGATCATAGTCAATATGATTAATAAGTAGTGACGATTCAAAACGAGTTACTCTTTTGGAATATCCCGATCGCCAATGATATTGTGCATTTTGAATGGGAACATGGTGGCTACTGTTTCTAAGTCTAAACTTCCGGTTTCGGCATCTCTGTTTAGGGAGATAAACTGCTCTTTGTTCAATAAGTCTATACGAAGAGAAGCACCTGAAAACATGATGGTTTTTCCAATAGGTCCATAGGGCATCAACGGATTTAAGTCCAATTTTGCACCCCTCTCAAAATCTTTATCAGTCACGACCTTTGCGTTCTGGAGTCCATCAATGGGGATCACCAACGGACTTCTGCTGTTGTTGGTGACAAATAACATCTCCTGTCCATTGGCTTGAAAAGGCACCATGTCAATGGGTTGCCCATTGCCCATATCACCAATCGTTCTGGCTTTGACCTTTGTGTTGTCTTCCAGTTCATCTAATGGAATTAATACCAGCGGACTGCAGGTGTAGGCCGCAACCATTTGATCTTTCCCATCGATGTTTTTAACTGACATGGATCGAATAGGGGCACGGCTTTCATATTGATCATGCACAATATGGAACATTTCAATATTGCTTACGCTTTCAGTACCCGTAAAAGGATACGGCATTCTCCGCAATACAGAACAGAATTCTTCATTGTTAATTCCTGCCACAAAAAGTTCTCCCCGGTAATATTCCATTGCCACAATCGAAAGCACGCGTAACGGCCATTTTGACTTGGCAACTTCTTTAGTTGTAGGCGATGAACCGGTACCGCGCAATGCAACTCGTCTATTGGGATCTGGTAAGTTTTGCAGCGTTTGAGCCGTTATTTCCAGGGAAGAAAGATCAACGTTATGCAGTTGATTTTCTGCATCCACTTTCATTAAAGCAGGTAAGGCTTCATTACCATGTCCTCGAGCCACAGACAAATACACTTCACCGCTCTTGGGATGTACAGCCAAATCAACCAGCTGTACGTTGTTTTGAGTGGTTCCCAGTACTGCAGCAACTTGCGCATCAATGCTGTAGAAATTGATCTCAAAATTTGTTTCAGCACTTTTTTCAGAGGTAAAGTCTATGGCATGGATAGTCCCCGCTACATTGTCACCAGCGAATAACACCCCTTCATCACTAAAGGTTAAGACGCCTAAGGATTTTATTTGATCTACTTTATTCATTATTCTCCTTTTTGCATTGGAAACTTGTAGCTTGGGAAATCAAATTCAGCAGCATCAATATTGTGCAATTTGAAAGGAGCCATAGTCGCTAGTGTTTCTAAGTCTAGACTTCCAGTTGGCGCGTCTCTGGTCAACGAGATAAACTGATCGTCATTGAGCAAATCAATTTGAAGGGAAGACCCGACAAACATGACATCTTTGCCCACTGGACCGTAGGGCATTACGGGACTAATATCCAGCTTACCGCCTCTTTCAAAGTCTTTATCAGTTACCACTTTAGCATTGTTCAATCCTTGTAATGGGATAACTTTTGGTGATCTGCCTTTATTTGTAACAAATAGCATTTCCTGCCCCATAAGATTAAAAGCCACCATGTCGAGCGGTTGTCCATTGCCCATATCACCCAGCGTTCTGGCCTTCACCTTTGCTCCGTCTTTCAACTCGGTTAATGGGATCAATACCAAGGGACTACAGGTATAGGCGGCAACGATTTGATCTATACCATCGATGTTTTTGATTTGCATTGAGCGAATGGGTGCTCGGCTTTCATATTGGTCATGCACAATGTGAAACATCTCGATATTGCTCACACTCTCCTTACCGTCGAAGGGATATGGCATTCTGCGAAGTACTGAGCTGAACTCTTCATTACTCACACCCGAAACAAACAGTTCTCCTTTGTAATACTCCATATCCATTATAGTGTAAAGACGCTGAGAGCGTTGTGCTTTGGCTAAGTCTTTAGCCGACGGAGGTGCCATCATGGTACCTCTAGGTCTAAACTTCGAACTAAGATCGGGTACCTTGCTCAGCATTTGAGAAGTGACTTTCAAACTGCTTAGATCCACAAGATTCAAGGCACTTTTAGCGCTTATTTTGATCAATGCAGGCATTGCTTCCACTCCATGTCCTCGGGTGACCGAAAGATACACTTCACCACTGACGGGGTGTACTGCCAGATCATTGATTTGAATATTCTGTGGAGCGGTACCTAGTATCGAAGCAACTTGTGCATCTATATGATTAACATTGACTTCAAACTCTTCATTGGTCCGACTTTCTGAGCTTAAATCAATAGCATGTACTGCTCCTGCAAGATTATCCCCCACAAATAATACACCTTCATTGCTGAATTCCAGTGCCCCGAGAGATTGTACTGATTGCTGCGCATTGACGTATAAAACGGAAACCAACGAAACCGTAGTGATAAATAGTATTTTATATTTTTTCATGAAGATGTTCATTTGGATTGAAAATTATTTGGAGGATTATTTAGTGATTTCAAAAAACAGTTTACGATAGTTAGTTATCATCAAAAGGACCACAAACAGTAAATCAAAGACGGTCATCATAGCCGGTGCGAGGACCGGGTTAGATCCTTCTGGAACGATGGATGGTGCCCCAACTGCAGTGACTGTCACAAAGTTGCCACAGTGATCCACTATCGAAACTGCCAGGTAGATGATGACGAGTGTCCACGTGTACAAACCTCGTCTGTACACCAGTGCAATCATCAAAGGAAGACCAAAGACAGCTGCAACTAGATCCAGGTAAGCAGGATACAACCAAGCGGCAGATTCCACGCCAGAATTTACATCAGTGATAAGAGGGATTGCCACTACCCTCGAAAGCTGTAAAAAGATCCAGACCTGCAGTCCGATGAAAAAGAACTTTTCGCCTTGTGTGAAATCTTTAAATGCTTTTTTGTCGCTCATGATTAGGTACCTTATAATAAAGGAAATGCATTTTATTCCTTAAATGTTACAATTAGTTACTATTAATAGTTACATATAGTTACTAAAATAGATGTACATGGTGTAACTTCGATTGGAACTAAGAAAAAAATATTAAAAAACTGGTTACCTTTTGGTAACTCCTACATAGACAAGAGTCAATATGGACATGAGTAAATGCCCCCTGACCGCCGCCTTGCGATTGGTTGGAGGTAAATGGAAGCCGATCATCATCCTAAACTTAAGTAAGTCACCCAAGCGATTTGGTCAATTGGATGCTACTATTGAGCGGATTTCCAGAAAAGTATTGGCTTCTCAATTATCGGAGCTGGAAAGGGACCACCTGGTAGTGAGAAAATCATATGCTGAAACTCCCCCTCGGGTGGAATATGAGCTGACGGACAAGGCAAGAGAACTGGTGCCAATATTTCAGGACTTATTTGAATGGGGCAAGTTCCTGATCGCTGAGGAAGTTTGAAATACCAGTAGGGTTCAGAAGAATCAATTATTGAAAGTCAATTGGACTATATGATCAATGGATTGTATTATCAAATAGATTCATCTATACAGTCAATAACACCTAATACAGTTACCTGAAAAATACCCGGAAATGGGTATTTTAAAGAAGGAATTGGTTGATTAATTTGACACTTACAACTCATACATCAAGCTCATGACTCCCTCTAACAATCCACGTGTTATCAACCATAAGGTACTTCGTAGGGGAACCGGTATAATCGCATTTTTACTTCCTATCTTGGTCTCGGTAATCGCACCCGGAGACCCAAGTTCCATTTCCATTACCTATCACACAGATGCACACGATGTTTTTGTAGGCGGGTTGATGGCAGTGGCTTTCTTTCTTGCCGCATATAATGGCAATGGCACCTGTCGAAAGGATCTTGAATATTATTACAGTAAAGCAGCTTCCTTCTTCGCAGCCATTGTTGCGTTGGTTCCTACATCTCCAAAAGTAATCTATGGTGATAGCACCCCAGGATACATCATTCGATTTTTTGGGGATCATCATGGCACCATACATAATATTGCAGCAATAAGCTTATTCCTGGTCCTCATTTTGATGGTTACCCATTTTGCTAGAAGAGCTTATTTCAAGAAAGAAATCAATAGAAGTAGAATTTATAACCTAATCATATTCATGATGGTTGTAGGTATGATTTCCATCGCGATCATTGGCCTAAGTACTAATTGGCCCAACTGGATTTATTGGCTGGAATTTGTAGGCCTTTGGCTATTCGGAATTGGTTGGTTTGTCGCTGGATCTTACGAAACAAAAAGTACTTTACCACCTTCAGGGGCTACGCTTATCCATTCGATGAAAGTGTATGCTGCCAACAAAAATAATTTTCTCGATGCTCAGTTAAAGGATAACTGTAAATATTATTTCAGCGCCTCAGGTTGCTGGAAAGACGCAAAACTAGCAACTACTGTCACTGGTTGGGGCCCAAAATGGCATTGGCTCACTGAAAAGAACAGATTGGTTGATCAACCCATCTTCATGCTATGCGGAAGTAGGGGAAATGACATCGAATTATTTCCAATTGGACATGAGTCCACCTGGACATCTCCTAAAAATCTAAGTTCACTTCCAGTAGGTGAACAGAAGCTTTCTTTTTGGGCTAATGATTATAAAAACAGGTACGGAAATAACTCCGGTTATATCAAATTAAAAATCTACGAATGCTAGTCCATTTTATTTTCAGGTGAACGCGTATGATCAACCGTAATGACAACATTGCCAGCTTTATGTCCCTTATCCGCATATTCATGGGCTTCCACTATTTGCTCTAACGAATAGCGCCTGTCTATTTCTGGCTTCACCTTATCCATTTCTATCAGATCACTCACAAATTGAAGGGCCTCAGCTGATTCAGGTACATTCTTACCAACTACTAGCTTTTTACGGGTAGTTAAGGCGGTCCGTATCATTTGACGATTGGGGAGAGGTCTGCCGATATTCAGGTACATACCATCATCCGCAAGTGAATTGTTACATACATCAAAAGGCAGCTTATCAATAGTCACGAAGATGATGTCATAGGTTTCAAATACCTGTTCAAAGCCCTTTACCGAGTAATCGATTACTCGATCCGCTCCCAGGGACCTGACTAATTCCATGTTACCAGAGCTGCAGACACCAGTAACCCGTGCACCGAAGAATTTGGCCAGCTGTACCGCATACGTACCAACACTTCCGGAAGCACCATAGATTAATACATTTTGACCAGCTTTAATATTGGCAAAATTCCTCAGATAATACAGGGCGGTTCTTGCCCCGATAGGAATGGCCGCAGCTTCTTCGTAGCTGACTTTTTGTGGTTTGAAGGCTATAGGACCCTCAGCGGGGAGACATATATATTCTGCATATCCACCAAATGTTTGAAGTGACGCCGCAAACACCTGATCTCCTGGTTTAAAGCGTGTTACATCGCTTCCCACGGCTTCTATCTCACCGGCCAATTCCATACCAAGTATTGGTTTTCTCGGCCTTTTGAACCCCAACATAAGCTTAGCTGGAAGCCAAAAGGTACGTGGAACATCGAACCCGCGTACTCGGATATCTGCTGCTGAAACTGTAGTGGCGTGGACTCTTATAAGCACCTCATGGTCTTTCGGAATGGGCTTATCGATCTCCCGGATCTCAAGTACATCCGGGGAACCGTATTTGGTACAAAAAACTGCCTTCATTTTAAGCTTGATTTTGTGATTTCAGGGTCCACGCAATACGGATGATTGCCACAAAACCGGCTACTTCAATCACTGTAAAAAAGATATCATCCATATCTGCTGTCGGCAAAGCACTTAGCAATACAAGCATGGTTAATACACTGGCGATGATATTAGCCCATTGGTTTGCTTTATCAGCCAATATTCTGGAGAGCAATACCATGATGATGGGTATTTCCGCCAGTAATCCACCAAACAGCATTAAGTCTTCAGTGATTTTCACACCATTGACAACACCTGACATCATCTCTTCCAGGAATCCGGCTTTTCCGAACTGGTGAAGGTCCCTAAATATCATATTTAGCAGAATAAACACCCATAAGGTGGATAGAAGTGTCTGAGGCTTAATGTTTTGTGCGGTCATACCTAAATGATTTTTTTACAAAAGTCATAAAGGATTTCCCGCTATGCATTCACTTAAGTTAACAGTTGAAGTTGCAAGGAAATAGCGTTATGCTTTCGGCTCTAAATCGAACGCATCAATTGTTTTTAGTCGTTCGATTGTTGTTTTTCTTTTTCAAAAACACGTTTGCGAATACGGCTCATTGATTGAGGTTGCATACCAAGATAGCTTGCGATTTGGTGATGTGCGACGCGGTGGAATAGGGAAGGACGAGTGTTCATAAGATGGGTATACCTTTCTTCCGGTGAAGAAGTCACAAACTTTGTCCATTCTGATTTGGCCTTTTTGAGCTCTTCAATGGCAAAGGAAGGCATTGTGTCAACTAAACGAGGGAGAAGCGCCAGTAGTCTACGCTCAAACTCTTTATTGCTTACCGTAATGATACAATCTTCAAGACATTCCAGATAATGCTCTGAGGGCTCTCCATTCCCGTCATATGCATGCGGAGTGATTTTATCTCCCTCTATGAAAAAGCCGGTGGTCCTTTCCTCACCATTTGTAATGGTATATTCTCGTACGCATCCCTCTATCACTGTGAAACACCTGGTAGGTACCTGTCCCTGTCTTAATAAAACGGTTCCCTTAGCGGGTTCTTCGATGATCGTTTCATCAACTATGACATTTTTTTCATCCTGGGATAGGATAGTAATCTGATCAATAAATGCCCTGACTTTTTCTCTAATATCCATTCTAAGGAGCAATTAAATCTAAGATCAGAAGATAATCAATAAAATCATGGGGTTGACTCAATCCTACCAGTTCCAGCCATTTTATCAATTCTTGAGTATTTGGATAACTTTATTACCGAACGATCGTTAAAATACTCATCTTATCCTTTAGTTGAATAAATGATTGATTTCAAACAATAATATGAACTACGCAAAACTGGCCTTTACAGACACTATCAAGAATCTTCAGGAGAAATATGGAAGCCGATCGAATTACGAAAGAATGGAAAAATTCACATCGACCGATGGTTTAACCACAAGAGAAATTCAACTGATCTCGCAAAGAGATAGTTTCTATTCTGCGTCTGTAGGCGAAAATGAGTTCCCATACATCCAGCATCGGGGAGGTCCCAGAGGATTCCTGAAAGTATTGGATCCACAGACGCTGGGCTTCCTGGACTTTAGTGGAAACATGCAATACATCTCCGTTGGAAATATTCAGACCAACAATAAGGTTTCACTGTTTCTGATGGATTATCCCAACCGTAGGCGATTAAAAATATATGCCGAAGCAGAGATCAAAAGCTTGGAAGAGGATTCGGAATTGGCACAGAATCTATCCCTGGATGCATACAAGCATAAACCGGAACGAATCATTCTTTATCACATCAAAGCCTTTGATTGGAATTGTCCACAGCACATCACTCCCCGGTATACGGAGGAAGAGATCAATGCTGCCATGGAACCACAGAATGCATACGTCGAAAAACTGGAATTAGAGAATAAGGAATTAAAAGAACGGCTTGCATTGTATGAAAGCGTAACCAGCTAATCATGAGACCGCAAAAAGTAGAACAACAGGAGTTACTGGGCCGACTGATGACGGTCCTTCGAGCCAAAGGCTACGATGGAGCGAGCCTAAATGATCTTGCGGAAGCATCCGGTTTGAAGAAAGCAAGTTTATATCATCGATATCCTGGGGGCAAAAAAGATATCGCCATCGGTGTCTTAAAATATGCAGAGGATTGGGCAAGGTCCAATGTATTCAACGTCTTGCAGAAAGGCTCTCAAAAACCCGAGACCCGAATAAAGACGGCCATTCAAAACATCCGTGAACTCTATGACGATGGGGAAGCCATCTGCATCATACGTGCATTGACCACCGAGAACGGTCTTTCCCTTTTTGGTGATGAGCTTAAAACGACCGTGGAAGAATGGCTGGCTCATTTTGATCAATTCGGACAAGAATTAGGGTTATCAAAAAAGGCTTCAGAGGAATTGGCTAAGAAGACCGTGATAAGCATACAAGGAAGCCTGGTAGTAGCAAAAGCCATCCATTCGAAACAACCTTTTCTGGACGTAATGAAGGATGTTGAGAGGGCTTACTTGGAGTTGTTGAGTGCTTGATTGACTGCTTGAGTATTCAAGAAGCTAATCATCCATATTCCAAATTAGTATCATGTCCTGTTTAGCCACCGGATTGAAATGGAGGAGGGTTAATATAGCTTCGATTTGGGGTCGGCCTGCCACCGGAGCGAAGCGTAGGAGGGGATTAATAGTTTGGTGCTGGCCTTTACAGAAATAAGTCGGACGGATATTCCTTTTTCAATGAAAATTCACCAAATAAAACAGTTGCCGTAGATTTATTACAAAATAGTGTAATGCAAATTGTTGGAATTATCTTAGCGCTCCTTCCCGTTATTGGTGTTATTAGGCAAACTTACAAGATTTGTGGAAAGATCGAACACTGGAACTATATTGGAGATGAGGAGAGATCTTCCACCCGTTTCTATATAATTTTTTATGTTGCACTTATTGGACTCGGCGCTTTCTTATCTATCTATCTTGCTGATCCTACTCCTGGACATGTACTATTATTTTTAGTGTTGATTGCGATTGTTATTGGTATAATATTCTATTTCATTAATCGCTGATGCTTTAAAATAAAAATGTTAAGCACTATACACGACTGAAACAAAATTTAGTGTGTGTGGTGAGGTATATCTGGTCTTTATAGTAAATAAGGATCTTAGCCAAATTATTATGCAGGGCAAAGAAGGATTTTCAATTACTTGAAGCATAAAATCTCGCCGAACCCAATTTCTTTAATATCATTAAGAGGTAGGGGCGGGATTCGAACCCGCATCTACTAATTAGTTATCTTACATTAGAAGACCCTACCTTAATTGGTTGCAACTGGTATTGGTAAAGGAACACTGTTCCATCTTAGGTCTGGAGAGGTCCACCGTTGATGCCAATTGCTGTTGGTATCATTTACAGTTGAGATAATTGAATTTATTTTGATGCTAACATCTCTATTTGTGTTTAAATCCTTGTAACTCTCGATAATAGCGAATATAGTCTCATTAGGCTCGAAATATCCATATCTCAGAGTTAGCCCCGCTAATAGATAAAGATGCCTGTAATTCGGTTTTTTATTCAGATCAAGCCGGGTATCAATTGATGCTAGATATTTCCTGTCTTGAAAAACGCTATGGTATATGTAAGATATTGCATCTTGGTAGTTATTATCAGAAATCGCTTTTAATGCTTCCTTTTCTGATGCTAGGGAGAGATCTTTTAAGTTCAGTCTAGCCTCTGATTCTGCTTTCAGCAGGATTTCTACAAACAATAATTGGGAGTTGAAATCAAGATTGGTGGATCTTGTTCGACGTTGATCATTCACATAATGTAAGATGTTACTTTTTGGGTTCATGTAGAATCCTACATAATAAGTATTTGGTACCTCCTTTGATCTCAGTATTTTCCTACGCCATCGCGGATTAGGAAATAGAATGCGCCTTACGCTAACATTTTGAGAAGAAATAATCCCGAAGAATCCAGTGACTAATGTGGAAATAACAGCAATGATTCCGTAAATGAAGTTTCGCCTTGATAACTGCCTAGCCTCCTTCTGCACTTCTCGAGCCTGATTAATCTCCTCTCGAAATACACGCTCGTTCTCATTTGGAATGTTTCTAATGATCACGTTGTCATTACCAGCTATTTCCTCATTGATCAATTTATTGTGACTTCTTTTCTGATTTGGACTTAACTCTGGGATTCCCTCAATTAATTTGCCAATTTCTTCGAACTGCTTTTCAAGGGTAGTATTTTCAATATCAGTTGTATCATCTGAGAATAAAAGTGTTTCTCCATAAGAAATTTTAGACTTATAAGCCAAAAGAGTGTTTTCTATGTACTCTTTTACTATGGTTTCCTCGGCATAATTTGGAATGTCTAATCCTTGACCGACGTTTTTGGCGAAATCAACTATATGCTCCTTGAATCTCCTTCGGAATAAGCCAAACCATCTTCCAGATTCATTGTCTGTCATATCTAGCCTGGAAAGTACTGGTAAAACAATCGGCTTCTGTGACTTAGATTGAACATAGGGTGAATTTCTAATGCTATTTACCACTTCAAGAGCGCCATCAAAGTTTTGCAGTGAAGGTGCTACAACAATCACATTGACATCTGGCATTTGGATATTACATATACCGGAGTAGTCGTTTAAACCAGTTCTGCTATCAATAAACACATAATCGTAATCCAGACTATTAAGTTGTTCCTTTAAGTGCTCTATGTAATACTTACCGTCATAAGACTCATAGAACTGATACCAATCAAAATCATTGATATCCTTTAAATATTTATCATCGTATTTGCCAGATGCTACTAGATCAATTCTACTCCCTGACCGTCTATTCCGTAGTATATTGTTTATATATCCATCCTTGATCTTTGGCAAATCTTCAATCGCAACTTTATCCTCTTTTTCCTCAATCAGCTTTATGTAATCTTGAAACAAGTCAATTATCCCAGCTTCAATATTATCTCGTTTGAAATTGAAAAAGTAGTCCAAGCCGGGTGCTTCAATGTCCCAATCAATTAATAGAATTTTTCGCTGTTTTCGATAATATAAGTAAGCCGCTAAATTGGCTACTAATTGCGATCGCCCAACACCTCCTTTATAGGAATAGAAAGATACAATCATGAGAATCCCACCTTTTGCTTTAACAGCCCTTTGTTTTTGCTGTACGAAGAGGCCCAGCTACCCGTTTTTCGAGGTTCGGGAATTTCCAAATGTTTAATTGAAATATCTGTTAGTCTGCGATAGAAGACTTCCTTTGAATTGACATCCATATCAAGATATAGATATTGTTTATTGAATTTGTTGTAATAGAGCTCTTGTAGGCGATAAAAGACATCTTCTCTTTTCTTTTTCAAATTGTCCACAATCTGATTATCACATTCCTGATTAAAGGGAATTATACACCCTCCAATATTAGATTTATTGAATACCTGAGCAAAAAGTTTATTCTCATCAAATTCCAACGAGAGGCAATCGACAACTAGAATTGCCCTTGGGCTAATGTCTTCTTCCAAAGAGGTCAAGAATTCTTTGTTATCGATTCGCAGATCATCGATAAAGTAAACTTCTAGTTTAAAACTGGACTTTGCATGAAATTCCTTAATGAGATCGGTTATAGTCTCATTTTGATCAAAGGGCCTCCATTCTTCAGGAGTGTTACCATAGTACTTGGACAGAGCCTTTTTTGTCTTTGCATCGATCGATTTAATGGACTGCATACGATCAATGGAAGTTGTTACAACAATTAGATTTAGAAAGCTAGGCGGGTGGTTAAACGTCCATTCATGTATTTCATGCATCCACTTTTCAAGTTTTTTCGAGCCTTGCCGTATAACTACTGTGCTGTTGATAATATCCTTTACTCCAATGTTACCATTACCATCAATGCTCATTTTCGAGATTTTCATTTACCCGAGTCAATTTTCACGTTAGAATCTTCGATATTTTTCACTTCAACATTACTGTCTTTCGAGCTAACTTCTATATCGCTTTTTTTCTTGATATCCGTTACGGATACGGAGTCCTTTTCTTTTTTTTCTCCGCTTATTTTCAATCCCCTTCTGTTAAGTATTGCTCCGAAGGTGCTGCTTCTCAAGCCAATTACAAGAATCACGATCAAAGCCGCTATTCCAAAATAAAGTGTAGGTTGATCCATTTTTTATAGTTTTTAGAATAAGTTACGAATCACGCTTTTATTAAGCAAATCACTTAGCATTATACCTAATGGATTGTGAAAAATTTCATGAAAAATGTGGCAGGATGGAAATTGAGCAGCCAAATTAAGACCTAAATCCTAATGTAAGTGCTTAGTATAATGATATCTAGAACCCTATTCATACGGGCCTGACCAAAAACACTTAGGTTAGGATCGCTCTACAAATTGACCGTTGATCGTCTGTGTAGAAGAAATAGCTCTGCAAAATAATGGGCTGCGTTATATTAATATAGCTTAGGTTCAGGTGCGGAATTAATAGTGAGCGTTGGGGTTTTCTATCTATATGTAGTCTCTTCTCAATTTACTGATGCACCAAGCACTCTATTGACATTTTTGGATTGAAGGGCAGGAGCAAGGGAATGGCAAATGTGTGCTAATTTCTAAGTTCAATACTATAAGTTCTCAGATGCCTTCTACCGTTATTTGAAAATACCCAAAAGTAGGTATTTAAAAGTATCTAGCAAATAATGAACTTGCCGAATCACATAAGAAATTGAACAATGAAATCGTATCTGATAACCTTGGTACTTCTTGCATCGCTATTCCTTTCTAGCTGCAATAGCCACTTGTACAATCAAGGAAAAAACGACATAGCGGTAAAAGCTTCCGAGACTTTTGAAGAAGTTGAGCTTGAAGAATCCATTAAACGTGAATATGATTTGCTTGACACTCTGCTAACACAGGAGCTCGCCATGGTTGAAAAACTTACATTAGAAAGGCGAGATACGAGACTGTGGAAAATTATCTATGCTTATGATGAAAAGAATTCTACGCAGTTTCTTCAGGAAGAAGTAGATAAGAGATTGAAGGAACTAGTAGGTGATCCAGAAAAATTCTCTAGTTTCATTCAGTTAAAATCTCAAATTGAAGAAAAAAATAGATCAATAGTTTCTGCAATTGATGCTTATGGGAGTAATGCCAGTGATGACAATTCTCCATCGGTTCCATCCAACTGCAGCGAGGTGGACAAAGAGGCAAACATAGCTGACCCAATTGCCAAGGTTCTTTATGATAACATTATTAAACTATGCGATGACTTAGCGTCATTAGAAGAGAAGCAAAAAGCTTACAAATATGATGGCCTCATAAAGGAGACAAATCAACTAATAAGTCAAGTTGAAAACGCCATGAAGTCTATCCAAGATACTAAGAAAGCCAATGCAGATTCTCTCAAGAGCAAAAAAGAGGCTTACGAAAAAGCAGTTGAAACAAATGATCCGAAAGTAGCGCAACTAGCTGAAGAATTGAAAAGCACGATTAAAGAATTTGAAATATCTATTTTGGAAATACCGAAAGGGTTTGAAAAATTTGGATTGGAAGGCAAATTGCATCAACTGCAATCAACGGATAGCGCTGTTAACACGCTGCTCGACATGGTGATTGCCAATCCTGATACTGTCGATGATAATTTGAATGCCGAAACCAAACGGCTCCTGGAAATGGTTTCGACGGTCGATAAATTTGAAGGTCATATCAACGCGCTTAAATTCCCTCAGGTAAGTAGGTTGCTACTCGAGAAAGAATATCTGAAAGCAGAAATTGATGGGCTAAAGAAAGAGATTGAATTGGCGCAAAAACGGCTTGACTACCTGAAAGAAAAAAACTCACTCATGATTCAGGAGGCCACACTACTAGGAAAAAGCAAACAAAACATAGATGCCTTGTTAAAGGTGTCTCCGACAAAATCATACGCTGATATTATTGTCAGTGGATCAGATGCAGAAAAGAAACTGGCCTCTTTCGCTATGACCTACTATTCGGCTAGTTGGACGCTACCTCGACAAGGTCAAGAGAAAATTGACTACCAGATCCACCATTTAGATCATTTAAGTAGTCTCCATGCTTCTTCAAAGGCGCTAAAGCAATGGAATTCACTCATAAAAATTCCACTGAATCAATTGGTAGAATGGGAAGCTCGTGGCATTAAGCCAGAGCAGTTATCAGGTCTCATTCAAGCACTAGGGTTTGCTGGGGTTATTTACACTAATTAATAAATATCATCCCAAATGAAATATATTTTAATACTAACACTCATACTAATTTCTTCTTGCACTGCTCAGAAGAATGTGAGAGATTATGCAAGTACCATTTCTCTCAACTTGGAACAACTTGAACAAAATATTTCAGATTTTTCTTCACAGCAGGAGGCTTTGGCAAAAGGAAGGCTCAGGAGTATACTGGAGGTAGAAGCAACCATACAAGAAGTACGTGATGATCGCGATATTCAGATGTTTATGCTTCAAAGTACAAGCGGCACAAAAAGAGTAGACCACTTTAATTCGGTGATTGCTGCGAGTGACCTAATGTTAGAGCGTCAAGGGGAACTACAAAAACTGAAGAAAAAACATAAAAAGGCGGTGGATGAAATGCAAGCTCAATTGGATTTCAAGACGGATAAAATTGATAATGTGCAGAAAGCCTTGGCCCAATATGCCACGAAAGCAAAGCTGAAGGACGAGGTAGCTTTTTATACCGATTTCTTTAAAGCAGTAAATGAAGACCTAAAAGAAAGTCTAAAGCAGGTAGAAGAAGAATCAACTGATGATCAGGAAGCTGCCTCTGCAGATGATGAACAATAAATACTAACCATAAAACATCTATAAAATGCCTGTTTTCAAAAATGATGCTACCTCAGAACAAAAAGCTAATTACTTAGAATCGCTTGTCAAGGCTAAGAATGCCATTGACGAAGCGATTGGAAATCTTCGTGCTATCAAGGCTGTAACCGGACTACAGGATGAAGTCAATACGATCAATGTAGAACTGTTGGACCTTAGGGGCGATAGTGAAAAGTTGCAAGCCAGGATTTTAGCTTTTGTTTCTACCAATGCTTCTTTCGAACCGCCTAGTGAAGCCACTGTTAATGCCATCAAAGAAAAGGCAGCAATGATAGATTCAATTTCAGCCCAAGCAGGTCAGTCCGGTGCTATTATTGATCTAGCAACGGAAGTATTGAATCAAGCTAGAAGTATGTTTGGTTAAGGTCTCATGCAGAATGGCGAATCGTGCGTTGGGTTTCCTTTCTAGAAGCCGTCTTTTTCAATGTGCCGATGCGCAGAGCACTCTTTTAACATTCCTTCTTTTGCCGGCAGGCAGGTTAGGCAGGAGGGAAGGAGTGAGGGAATGGCAAATGTGTGCGGTTAGAGTAAACAAGAAGAGCTAAGAATCTAATCTTTTCAATAAGTGTAACATCTGACTGATGGTTCAGATATCCAGTCTAAAGATTCCTTCCATCTTGATTATGAAGATAAAACCTTAAGGCAAAAAGACCTTTGTGACTTAAAGAATTTGAAGTAAGCCGAGATCAACTTGAGGAGCTAGTTATTGAGTTTGAAAAAGAACTTTCAAAAGTCCCATTTCCAGGTAGATCATGATATTATGTTAAGCAGAATTTCATCTACATCCTGGTGGGTTGGCAAGGCAAAATACCAAGGGTGCGGCAGCCTGTGTGTAGGGAGTGATTATTGATTCACCCGAATCCCATACGGGTGTTATAAATGTCCTGCGAGGAGCCTGTCCCGATGAATATCGGGGTTAATATAGCTTTGGCTTCGACTGGGGGCGCCAAAGCTAGGCGTTCCGGTGCAGCCTGCCGGCCGTAGCGAAGTGTAGGAAGGGATTAAAATTTAGGGAAGGCCAATTTCATCAATCAAGGCAGTCAAATTTTTTCGATAGCCACCTACAAAGAGTAAAGTCTAAAAGCGAAGATCTAAACCTATGATATAACAATCAAAAAAGGTTTTCGTAGATTGACTTTATCTATGGTAGTTTTTAAAGACCAGATCAGTTACAAGGATACCCCAGTTTTTACTAAACTCAGATTAGAAACCCCCTTAATGGAGCCCCTCGCTTTACCATCGGATGCTTGTTATTTACACATCAACGATGGGGATGGACATCAGTTGGCCTTAGTACCCAGAGTGGATGCGATCAAGAGCTCCACCATCCTTTCTACCTGTGGTCTTACAGTAGGAAATATCATTTCCCAGAATCTAAAGGGGAAAATGGAAACCACGATCGTACATTTTAATATAGATCTACTGAAAGAGTGCTTTGAAAATGAAAAACCCAACCTTTGGGAGGAGATAAATACTCCAATAAATGAATACGTTGTTCAATCTGCTGCAAATCAATTGGTCGCCTTTTATTTTAGTAGCATTGAACAGTTTTTCCAGAATAAAGAAGCGGTCAATGATGAACTGATCAAGCTTAAGCTGAAGGAAATCGTTCATCTATTGCTTCAGTCAGAGAATTCGGAATCTGTACGTAAGATTATCAATAGTCTTTTCTCTGAGCGCACATTCTCATTTAAGGAATTAGTAGATGCTCACATTTGTACCAGTGCATCTGTTGATAACCTTGCCCAGCTAACAGGCACCAGCCTTGCTACATTTAAACGAAAATTTAAGGAAGTCTACGACGATTCTCCGGCCAAATATGTGCTTCAAAAAAGATTGGAAAAAGTCGCTGAATTAGTACGTATAACGGACGAGCCAATCAGTCAAATCGGTTATCAATTGGGCTTTGAGAGCCCTGAGCATCTGTCAAGATCATTCAAAAAGCAATACGGGCTGTCTCCTTCAAATTACAGAGAAAGAAGGTTAGCTGCACACTAAGACTCACCCGTCAAGATAACCAATCACCTACTTCTCAGTACCGGAGTTTGTTGACCCATCAACGAATTAACCTAAGAGAATCAACTCGACATTTTAAGAAATAGGTTTGCCCCGAGAACCATAAAAAGATGAGCTAAATGATCAAGTGATAGAACTTTTTGGTCAGGTGTTCCGAAACGGCCTAATCAACCTTTGTATCACAATAAATTAAATCATCATTATGGAAACATCGTTGAAAACAAACGTCAAACTTTCAGCCTTCTGGCTTTTCATCTTATTGAATATCATTTTCAGAGATATTCATCAATTCACCATGAAATCGCATCTGGAAATGCTTTTGACAGGTATCTATAACGGTACCGAAGTAACAGAGGAGCTCATGTTACTGGGTGGTTTTTTGGTAGAGATTCCCATCGCTATGTTTTTGTTTTCTCTTCTTCTGAAAAGAAAGTGGAATAGAGTTTTAAACATAGTTGCTGCTGTTTTGACAGTCGGGGTATTGCTTGCAGAGCCGCCCAGTGATATGGATGATACCTTTTTCAAGGTCATTGAGTTTTTAGCTATCGGGGCAATCGTTTGGACAGCCTGGAAATGGACAGAAGAAACCAATTTATCAAACGCAAAAGCATGAACCTATGAACACAATGAGTCTTATAAACAATAGGAAAATAATCCTATCTACGATTTGGGTATTCGTTCTCATAAATATGATCTACGCGGATATCCTGGGTATGCTCAAACCAGGTTACTTAGAGAACCTGGAAAAATTGAGCACGGAACTTTCCAGTGAAATAGTTCTTGTTTTTTCAATCTTAATGGAAGTACCGATCTTGATGATTTTACTTTCAAGAATACTAAGAAGAAAAGCGAACAGAATCGTAAACTTCATTGGAGCGCCGATATCCATATTATGGGTCATTGTTCCTTCGCTTTTCAGTTCATTGGGCAGCACTCCGCTATCTTATGTTTTCTTTGCCTCAGTGGAGACTTCAGCCATGCTATTTATCACCTGGTATGCGTATCAATGGCCTGAAACAGAAGAATGATGAAAGCATTCAAAAGATACAAATACGGAGATCCAGAGGTCTTACAATTGGAGGACGTTGATTTACCTGTGCCAAATAAAAACCAGGTACTGGTCAAAGTTCACAGCCTCTCCATAAACCCTGCAGAATGGCATATCCTTCGTGGTAAGATCTGGATCATACGCCTTGCTCATGGCTTGTTTAAACCAAAGCATCAAATCTTGGGTGGGGATGTAGCGGGAGAGGTAGTGGATACTGGGGATAAAGTCGCTGGATTTAAAGTGGGTGATCGGGTTTTTGGAAGAGCAGAGCATTCAGCCTTAGGTGAGTATGCGCTACTGGATTCGTCCAAATGCGCCATCATCCCATCAAACCTGGCTTACACAGAAGCCTCATCCTTACCACTTGCTGCAATAACTGCTTTAGATTCTTTAGATCAGGGTAAGGGGATGAGTAAAGGAAGCAAGGTGCTGATAAACGGCGCTTCCGGAGGTATCGGCACGCTTGCTGTTCAGATCGCGAAATCCAGGGGAGCCATTGTACATGGTATCAGCAGCAAAAAGAACCATCACCTGGTTACAGAGCTTGGAGCTGATCAAGTATTTGATTACCATCAAAACAATTTCATGGATCAATTGGCCCAATATGATAGGGTAATCGATTTGGTGGGCAATTTAGACCTCTCAAAATCAGCTACTTTAGTGAAGGAAAAGGGTGTATTCGTAATGGTGGGTTATAGTGGCTTCAAAGAGATGTTCTCTTTTATTACGAGATCAATTTTTATAAAATCCATAAAGTTGGTCACTGTAAATGCAGAAACAACGACCGATAAGCTCACTACTATTGGGGTACTGGTGACATCTGGAAAAGTAAAACCCGTGATTGATCAGATCTATGATTTTGAATCCACCAGGAAAGCATTTACCTACCTTGGCTCACGAAGGGCGAAGGGGAAAATTGTAATAACTATTGACTCACGCAAATGATGATTGAGAGTGACTTAAGAACAATTAGAGCTTTAAGAACATGCTTTGGGGATCAAGATATAGTATTCAATACCTAAGGGGTAATAACTCTTGCGGAGCTGAAGAAACAATGATCTTGAAAGTTTTTATATAACTACAAATGAGAAAAATCTATCTTATCCTAAGTGCATTGCTGATCACAGGTTTTGTGCATGCGCAACATGACGAATTCAATGTTCGGGTCATTGCTGATCACATTTACGCGCAGCATTTATATAGGGACAAGTTGCTTAAGGATCCTTACCGGCCACTTTATCATTACGTGATCCCAGAGGGCATGGCCCATCCCTTTGATCCGAATGGGGCTTTTTACTGGAAAGGTAGGTATCACCTTTTCTATATCATACAAACTGTAAGACCCAAGCCATTTTATCGCGGCGATGCATGGGCGCATATATCGAGTCATGATTTGATTCATTGGAAAGTACACCCAACGGCACTCAAACCGACGGATGATACACCAGAAAGAGCGATCTACAGTGGAAACATGTTTTTGGACAAACAGGGTGTACCGACAATCATGTATCAAGGGTTGGGAGCTGGAAACAGTATTGCGACCAGTACAGGTGATGACTGGTTGGAGTACTGGGATCGTCACCCCGGTAATCCGGTGATGCCCTATGCTGAGTATCCTTTGGACAACGACAGAGCGGAGTATCGTACCATCCTTGACGAACTACCTGATTACGGGAAATATGATATATGGGATCCGCACTGTTGGCTGGAAGGAGACACCTACTATACTATTTCGGGTAACAACGAGCTTTGGCCGGGGAAAGACGGTTTGTTCAGATCAAAGAACCTGAAGGACTGGGAGCTGGTCGGGGATTTTTTCCATCACGATCCCATTGAAGGGACACTGGACTGTCCGGACTTTTTTCGACTGGGCGATAAGTACGTGCTTCTGTATCTCCGAAATGGATTGGAGTATGTCATCGGGGATTTCAGGGATGAGCAGTTTTATCCTGAGAAGAGAGGGACCATGACATGGAATGTTGGTGCGGGTTATGCACCGGAGAGTATGGTGGATGCTAAGGGCCGTCGGATCATGTGGGCGGCCCTAAACGACAGTCGAACAGGCTGGGGTGATGTAGATAATTTCATTACCAAACATGCATGGGCAGGTACATTGACGTTACCAAGGGTACTGGCTCTTGATGAGGGTAATAATCTGACAATGGAGCCAGTCTCAGAGCTGGAAAACCTGCGCTATGATCCCATCAAGATAGAAAACCTGGAAATCCAAGATGCGATGGTCGTAAAAAGTATCAGGGGTAATTCAATGGAATTGAAGCTGTCAATAGAACCTCAGAGGGCTAGTTCCTTCGGTATAAAAGTATGTGCATCTGGTGATGGCAGGGAAGAGACGGTTTTGACCTATTCTCCCGCGGAAAACGAGTTCACATTTGACCTGACAAAATCTTCTCTTAACGAAGAATACATGGAGGGCTATTTGTGGGATAAAGACAAAATTCAAAAAGCGGAACTATCACTTGAACGAAACGAAAATCTTGAATTAAGAATTTTTATAGATCGCTCAGTGATCGAGGTTTTTGTCAACAAAAAACTAGCGCTGGTACAAAGAATCTACCCGACAGGTGAGAATAGCGATCATGTGATTCTGTTTAGCAATGGCGGAAGCATAAAAGTGCCGCTATTAGAAAGTTGGAAACTCCATCCGTCCAATCCGTACTAGCCATGCGTATCCTTTTTCATTGTTGTGTTTGCATACTTCAAGCACCCAGGAATATACAATAAAATCGCTGATCTAATTCGCAACCTCTGTATTCAGGAGCCAAATCAGAAGGGTTTTGAGCATATGACAAATGTGTGTGAAAGAGATTGACGGATACTTATGGTAAACTGTCATTGAATGATAGTAGTTCTAAGTACAGTTTGTCAAACAGAGTATCTAGTTCTGCTTTTAGCGCAATCGAGTCTAAGTTGTCAGACTTCAAGTTTTCCAAAATCATCTTATAATCGTCAACAGAATCAGATTCACTCGAAGCTAAGGCCTTTGCCTTTTTAGAGTCTTCTGCCGTGATTAGAGAGCTAATATTTCCTGTTGATGGATGAAGATCTTCTTCATAATATGATTTACCGAGATCATACGCCAAAATAATTGATCCAAGTGCTCCAAGTCTTTTTAGAAGTTTAGATGATACTCCATATCTTGTGATAATTGTCTTGGAGCCTTTAACAACCTCTTTTTCGTAAGTAAAATCAATACTCTTAAGATCATAAATGATCTTTGTTTTGATAATTTTATTAGATAATTCTTTAGTGATTGGTTTTCCATACTGATCATATAGAACTATTGAAGCGCCACTAGTTATGATCGATGCGTAGATGTTATTTATATCTGCATCTGAGTATTTTTTTCCGACACTATTATACAAATTGTAACTAGCAATTGAATCATGATAACTCCATCCATTATATGGATTTTTCAAGTTGAAGAGTGCTCCTTCTAGATCATGATAAGGACTTGAGATTGAATCATTATTCTTCTCCCCTGAGTTTGTATGATCCTTTTTGCGATCGCATGAGAGCAATATCACAATCGGAATATAAAAAATGTACTTAAGGATCAAACTTGATGTTTAGTTTTTCATAACCTAAGTAAGATACCAATCTTTCAAGTAATCTTCGTCTAACTCTTGCAGGGCTGGTATCAGCGGCTATTTAATTTGCCCGGCGTTGGATATCGTCTAAGTAGGAGTTGCGAGAGGGATGGATTTGCGATTACATAAATATTGACTGGATTTGCTTCAACAATCGTTAACGATATATCACAGGTTAAATGCAAAGGTGAGCGCAGAGATGATATATCTGATCTTATGTTAATTACTCGCTACGCTCGTAAACATCAAATCACCATGCACGTCACATAATGTCCTGCGTTATGTTAATATAGCTTAGGGAGAGTAGGGGATTCATAGTTGGGGAAGGGCCTTCCTTCATCAATTGTAAACGCACTTGCAAATCCAGGTAGGACCGAGCACTCTTTCAGCTTTTTAGGGGTAGGATAGAGAAAGGCAAAAGGTGAATGTGTGCGCCTAAAATAGTGAAACTCCTAGAATTTCTGTAAGTGGTTTCTTCGTGACTTTATTACATAGGACCTCTTACTATTCTTTCAGGAGAATAACCAACCATTCAAAGTTCCTTAGCAATAATCAAAATCCTCCCATTCTGAAAGTGAAACTTAATCCAATAGCTTTCCGATTAACCAGGAAACCAAAAGAAATCCACCAATTACTAAGCCTGCTCCAAGAATGTCTTCTTTTGTTTGGTCATTGAGATATTTCTGGTATTGCGATTCTGAAATGTGACCATTGTTAAAAAGAATCTTCATGTATTCTCTCTTCTGATTGGAGTTTGCCTCTCCAGAGTCGATCAATTGTTTAAGCTCCAATATTTTTTGATAGTCATCAGTCCTCATGCTTACTCCTTTCTTGTCGTGATAGGGCTTCAAATAATCTTGGAATGAGTGTTGTTAACTGTTTATTTATTTGCTCAATCACTTGTTCTTGAAGGTCATCTTTTGCCTTGAGCTCTGTCATTTGTAGTTGTTGCTTATGCAACTCCGATTTCAATTCGTCAATTTTATCTCTAGCATATTCTTTCAGATTGTGTTTTGTTCCGAAGAAAGTCGCCACAATACCTCCTGCAATTATTAAAACGTAAATCAAATCTTTAAAGCCAAGATCCATACTCAAATAATTAATAAAGAACTATACTCAATTTAGGTCATATTTAACAAATACCTGATTTGTAACTTGGGAATCAGTGATCGTCTTCCTAACTTCAATTCATTTTATTGAAGTAACTAGCTCATGACCCAAGCCTCCCACAACAAACTCGTATCCTTCATTTGGTCTATTGCGGACGATTGCCTTAGGGACGTTTATGTCCGGGGAAAATATCGAGACGTGATCCTGCCTATGGTTGTCTTAAGGAGACTGGATGCCCTGTTGGAAGAATCCAAAGATGCAGTTTTGAAAGAAGTTGAGTTCCAGCAGAAGGAAATGAACTTCACCGAGCTAGATTCTGGACCGCTGATGGATGAATCTGGGTATGTGTTCTACAATGTAAGTAAATGGACGCTCCAGCGGTTGCATGACACGGCTACCAACAATCAACAGATCTTGGAAGCCAACTTCAAAGCGTACCTTGATGGCTTCAGCCCGAATGTGTTGGAGATCGTCGACAAGTTTAAACTTAGAAGTCAGATTAGGCACATGGCTTCTAAAGATGTGCTCTTGGATGTATTGGAGAAGTTTACTTCACCGCATATCAACCTGACTCCAAACGAAAAGCTTGATCCGGATGGACGAAAATTGCCACCACTATCCAATTTGGGAATGGGATATGTGTTTGAAGAGCTCATTCGGAAGTTCAATGAAGAGAATAACGAAGAGGCAGGAGAACACTTTACACCAAGGGAAGTGATTGAGCTAATGACTCATATTGTGTTCGATCCGGTAAAAGATGATCTTCCACCGGTCATGACCATATATGATCCTGCATGTGGTTCTGGGGGTATGCTTACGGAAGCTCAGAATTTTATTAAAGATGAGGAAGGAGAAATCAAGGCTACTGGAGATGTCTATCTCTATGGCAAGGAGATCAATGACGAGACGTATGCGATCTGTAAGTCGGACATGATGATAAAAGGAAATGATCCGGCCAACATTCGAAACGGATCTACCCTTTCCATCGATGAGTTTGCAGGTAATACCTTCGATTTCATGCTTTCCAATCCTCCGTATGGCAAGTCATGGTCAAGTGAAGTGAAGTACATCAAAGACGGCAAGGATATCATTGATCCACGTTTTACGCTACCACTAAAGAACTATTGGGGAGAAGAAGAAATGGTGGATGCTACCCCAAGATCATCGGACGGTCAGTTGCTTTTCCTGATGGAAATGGTGGACAAGATGAAACCATTGGAGGTAGGGCCAAAGGGATCTAGGATAGCTTCTGTTCACAATGGTTCCAGTCTGTTTACCGGTGATGCTGGTGGTGGAGAAAGCAACATTCGTAGGTACATCATTGAGAATGACTTGCTAGATGCGATCATTCAACTACCGAATAACCTCTTTTATAATACTGGGATCACAACATACATCTGGATTCTGACCAATCATAAGGAAGAGAAACGAAAAGGGAAAGTACAACTGATTGATGCAAGTCAGCGCTACCAAAAACTGCGAAAAAACCTTGGCAGCAAAAATTGTGAATTCAGTCCTGATCACATCAAAGAGATCATGGAAGTGTACCGGGAGATGAAGGAGGTAGAGCGGGTAGCCGATGAAGACTTGGCCAGCCAGGTTTTTGACAGCAGCGATTTTGGTTATTACAAAGTAACCATTGAAAGGCCGAAGCGACTCAAAGCACAATTCAGCAAGGAGCGAATTGAAACCTTAAGGTTTGATAAAAAGCTTAAAGAACCCATGGAATGGGCTTGGGAACAATTTGGCGAGCAGGTCTATGAAGATTTGAAAGGGTTGGAAAACGACATTATGGATTGGTGTGAAGAGCAGGAGCTAAATCTCTCCACCAAGCAGAAGACTGCTTTGATGAGTAAGAAAAACTGGGAGAAGCATCGTATGCTATTGGAAATTGCCACACTGCTGATGGAAGCCATTGGTATCGGTGAGTATTCCGATTTCAACGAATTTAGAAAGCTGGTAGATGAGCAACTGAAAAAGGAACAAGTCAAATTATCTGCTTCTGAGAAAAAGTTGATACTGGAAGCAGTAAGCTGGTACGATGCATCTGCTGAGAAGGTGATGAAAGGGATAAAGAAGCTGAAAGATCAAAGAATGGATCAGTTGCTTCATCATTTGGGATGCATGGTTGACCAACTGCCTGACTATGGGTACTACCCAACAGAAAACCCGGGTGAATACCTTGAGTATGAGACCGAATCTGATCTTAGGGATTATGAAAACGTACTGGTGATGGATGATATCTATGACTATTTCATGCGGGAAGTGAGACCACATGTAGAAGAAGCGTGGATCAACTTGGATTCTACCAAGATTGGCTATGAGATCAGCTTTAATAAATACTTCTACCGACACAAACCCCTTCGAAGTATTGAAGAAGTCTCGGAGGAGATTTTGAAACTAGAGAAGGAAAGTGAAGGATTGATAACAGAAATACTAAGATTATAATGCCTGTTCCCACTTTACTCGATAAGACAAAGGATGCCTATTTTAAGCTAAAGCGTACTCTGTACTATGAGAAGCTCGATTTGATTTCCAGGGATATGCTAGTTCAATTCGAGAAAGAATCTAGATATAACAAGAAAAATCTCGAAGAAAAACTAGCCGAAATTTCAGAGTGGATCACTGAATTAAGCCAATCCAAAAATGATATTTTCCCTGAAACGGTTGAAAAAGAAATAAAACGAATTCAACTAAGTATTTATGTGAAGAAAGTAGAATCCGAAGATGGTGAAAAGTGCGATAACTTCATTACGGATGAAATCAAGACTAGAAATCTCAAGCTTGTTCGAGAGAACACCTTTATTCAGACCCCAATACCTCTTCAAGTGCTAGGTGTACTTTGGCTAACGGAAATTGGTTATAAGCTTGACCGAAACTTAGCTCAAAATGTTTACGGGAATAGACTTCAAGACTTAACTAAAGCAGATACTGAGTATAGAGGTAGATTATTTAAGCAATATCACCACCAATATTCCAAATGGTGGAAGAAAGGACTGGCAAAAGCAAAGAACATCTTGAGAGAGGATGAACAAGATGTGATCTTAATCAATTTTGATATCAAGGATTTCTATCATAGTGTTTGTCTAGACCTCAAGGACTTAAGAGATGCTGTTAGCTATAAAGCATTAGGAAACGACCAGAAAGCATTACATAGAATAATGGAAGAGGTTTTTGTAAAATACAATAAGCTTCTAAAGACTAAAGGCTTAAGTAAGAACAAAGATGGCTTGGCCCTACCCATTGGATATTTACCTTCTAGCATTGTAGCCAACTGGTATCTGACCAAATTCGATGAATCTATCAATAATCTTATTCGACCTTCATATTACGGACGGTATGTCGATGATCTTTTTTTGGTATTTATATCGAACATTCCCAAATCAGAAAAAGAAAGAGAAGAGGATAGAGAACATATAGCCAAATCAAGTAACTGGAAGAAGGATGATCTATGTGATTCGGATTATAGGTTTCTAAAGTATTTGGGTGATATCATTAAACTCACTTCTGATGAAGAAACTGATAATGAAGAGTATGAAATATTTTCTTCGAAAGGGTTGTCTGTCCAAAGAGACAAACTATTTGTTTATGAACTCTCTAAAGGTTCGCCTGCAAATTTGATTGAGAATTTTATAAAAGAGCAACGGAAAAAGAGTAGTGAGTTCAGGTTTGAATCCGAAGAATCTGATTCTATAGAATCTGATTTTGGCGATGTGCTATTCGAGCAAAGTTTTGAGAATGATGACAATTCCAAAGCCAAAATCAAAAAGGTCAGTGAAAACAAATTTGAAATCAGCGTCTTTATGTCGCGTCTCATCAGACGCTTGGCGCATCATCCTGAACCAAGGTTCAATGATCAGCTAAATAAAATTGTTACTTATTACCGAGGATATAATAGCATCAATGGCTGGTGGTTATGGGAAAAAATCATTTTAGCAATTGTCATTAGTGGCGATAAGAGCTTGTTCAAGAGGTTCGTGAAGCAAGCAAATGATTCCATTGAAGCTTTAGAGAGTCAGGAATTGAAAGTAGGCACTTTTTTGTATCTAAAGGTTACCATGCTTCACTTATTGAGAATAGCCATCAAAAATAGTATTGCCGGTAATCCTCTTTTTCTAAACAAGACCTTAAAGTCATTTCTTGAAGATAAGGAACTGTATAAAGATGAAGCTCCTGTAAGGAGTACCGCATTTGTGAGAAATGGGTATTTGTCCTTTCCACTTGTCGGTATATTAAGGAGCAGTATTGAAAGTACCTTAAACTATTATTCTGATATTGATATTAAGAAAAACCTTGAAACATTTGATTTCAGCATTCCTGAACTTTTACAATGCTATTGTCCCATTCCTGTAAAATATTGGCAAGTTGCATACATAGAATGGTGTAAACGACTCTATGGATTAAATACCAAAACAGGGTCCAGCATCAACCGAACTTTCACCGCAGATGATTTAAGAACAGATGAGCTTCTTATTACAGCCTTTGATGTCTACTATGATTTAAACTACACTTCAGGAAATAAGGAGAATTTCAGAAAAGAGAACTTTTTTAAGTCAGAGGATGAGCTAATTAAAGAAGCAGAATTTAATCAAGGAATTGAGCCTGAAGCACATGGTTTGCGAAAAATTGAGCTTCAAATAGCTGGCGAAAAGAAAGAGCAAATCAGGTTTGGTTTGGTAAATGAGTTTGTGGATGCGAAGAACTACCAGAGTAGTGCAAAAGGAAAACCTGTAGATGGTAAACGTCTCGAAATCAATAAACAGATATTGGACGAAGCGCAACGAAGGAATTGCGATCTTGTAATCCAACCCGAACTTGCGGTTCCACATTCTTTTATACCTGACTATTGTGATTATGTAGATAGACATCAAATAGGCATTGTAGCTGGCATTGAACACTTACGAACCAAGGATGTCATTTATAATTTCGTTCTCACAGTACTTCCCATCAAAATCCAAGGCGTCTATTTAGATGCCATCCCTATTTTCCGATTAAAGAATCACTATGCTCATATAGAGGAAGTGATGGTAAATAAATTCAGAGCCACAGTACCAAAGCCTATCACGTACGAATATCATCTGTTTAATTGGAGAGGATTGTATTTCACGAATTATTACTGTTTTGAATTGGCTGACATCCATCACAGGACGATTTTTCAAGGTGAGATAGATGTGTTAATTGCACCTGTTTGGAATCCTGATACGAATTACTACAATGGCATAGTAGAGACAAGTGCACGAGAAATTCACTGCATATTTTCTCAGGTTAATACTGCGAACTATGGGGATACTCGCTGGACTTTACCAGCTAAAACAGAACTTAAAAATAAGATAACGATGAAAGGGGGTACTGTTCCGGAACACTCCTACATCATCGGACTATCCGATTATGATCCTAAACCTTTAAGGGAGTTTCAAGATCTGGATTTCAAAGGACAAAAGGATGACGGGAGATTTAAGCCAACCCCTCCTGATTTTCCAAAGCACAAGGCGAAGAAGAGACTTAATGGTGAAATGTTTTACATCAAAGAATAATGGAAGAGGTGTTGGACAATATTGAGCTGGAGAAATATGAGTCCTGTCAAGATTCAGGAATTGATTGGATTGGAGAAATTCCTTCCCATTGGAGAGTTCATAGAATCAAATACTTATTTGATGAAATAAATGATCGATCAACATCTGGTGATGAAGATTTATTATCTGTTTCTCATTATACAGGTGTCACCAAACGATCAGATTCAATTGCAGATGGAGATTTGGTCACTAATGCGGAATCGCTTGAGGGATACAAAAAAGTTAACACCGGGGATTTGGTCAGCAATATTATGTTGGCCTGGAATGGAAGCTTAGGTTTTTCACCTTTTGAGGGTATTACTAGTCCGGCCTACGGAATATATCGTCTTAAAAGAGAAGACGACAGGAGGTATTTTCACTACTTATTTAGGTCCGAGTTTTATAAGGCCGAATTCAAAAGGAATTCATATGGGGTAATTGAAAGTCGTTTGAGGCTTTACACAGATGATTTCTTTCGTATTTGGGCAGTCCAGCCACCGAAAGAAGAACAAACCCGCATTGCCAATTTCTTGGATAAAAAGACCACTCAAATTGATCAGGCCATTGCTCAAAAGGAGCAACTAATAGAACTCCTCAAAGAAAGACGCCAAATCATGATCCATAAGGCCGTTACACAAGGCCTTAATCCTAATGTGAAGATGAAAGATTCTGGAGTAGAATGGATTGGAGAGATTCCGGAGCATTGGGAGGTAGAAAAGAGTCAGTGGTTGTTTCAAGAACGAAAAGAAAGGGCAAGAAAGGATGATGAGCAATTGACTTCATCACAAAAACATGGTGTGATTCTACAATCTACATACATGGAGATAGAAGGTAGAAGAGTTACCCAGGTCGAATTCAATAAGGAAATTCAAAAGCATGTTGAAGTTGGAGATTTTATGATAAGTATGAGGAGTTTCCAAGGAGGTATCGAATTCAGTTCTTTTCAAGGATGTATTAGTTCAGCCTATATCCCTTTGATTCCAGGAAAAAAAATCCAATCGCGGTTCTACAAGTACCTTTTTAAAACGAGAAGATACATTGAGGCATTACAGAGCACGTCAAACCTTGTAAGAGATGGTCAAGCTTTACGTTTCGAAAACTTTAAACAGGTGCCTTTACTGGTTATCTCTAAAAAGGAACAAATTGAAATTGCTGATTATCTGGATAGTTGTGATAAGAAAATATCTAGTGCTATCGAACAACAATTTCATCAAATTGAAAAACTCAAAGGATACAAAACCATTTTGATTGATTCAGCTGTCACAGGGAAGATAAAGGTGTGAAATATGGCTAAGCTTCAAGACATATCGTTTGCCAATCTTCCCTCATATGGTAAAGTCATCAAGTACCTGGACAAAAGTAAAAGACAAGCGCACTTACTCATAGGAAATGGGTTTAGCATTGCATATGACCATAAAATATTTTCCTACAATGCCCTGTATGATTTCATTGAAGACTTAAATGATCCTTTTCTTTCTAAGCTCTTCGAGGTGATCAATACCAAGAATTTTGAGCAGGTGATGCGGCAGCTAGATAATTTCATAGAAATAGCTGAAGCATTTAGTACCGACAAGAAACTTACCAAATCCTTAAAGCAAGCCAATAAAAGACTACAGAACAGTTTAATTGAAGCGGTCGGTTCTTTACACCCGGAGCATGTCTTTTCCATAGAAGAAGCCAAACACAAATCTTGCTATTCCTTTTTGTCTCAATACTTAGATCATGGCGGAAAGATATTCTCTACTAATTATGACCTCTTACTTTACTGGGTACTGATGAGGAATGAATCAAAGAGTGCAGTTGATGGATTTGGTAAGGAATTACTCAACCCAGATGAAGTATCTCAAGGTGCGGAGCAAGATTGGTCAGAACTACTCTGGGGAAAATACAAAGAGCAACAAAGTGTTTACTATGTTCATGGAACGCTACCCATCTTCGATACCGGAATAGATATTGAAAAAGAAGTGTACACGACCCAGCATTATCTCCTTGAGAACATCAAAGAGCGAATGGAAAAGAAAGACTATCCAATTTTCGTAACAGCTGGAGACGGGAGAGAAAAACTGAAACACATAATGCACAATAAGTATTTGACCTTTTGCTATGAACAGCTCACTAAAATAGAGGGGTCTTTGATTACCTACGGATTCAACTTTGGTCAATATGATCATCATATTATTGATGCAATCAACAAAGCAGCAAAATATGGAGCAAAGTCCGGGGACAAACTATTCAGTATATATATAGGGGTTTATTCCGAAGGGGATTTCGAGCACATAAAGAATATTGAAAATATGTTCAGATGCAAAGTCAATGTTTATCATTCACCAACTGCTCATATATGGGATAATTAAGAAATCGAATGTGGAGACCTCTACATAGCACTAAAAGATGTGAGCTTTTCAATGAGCTATCTGAAGTTATATGGGATGAAATCTCTGACTATCATCAGTTAGGATGTGATAGTGATGAATCCGGAATTACTAAATACATCCTTAGAGAGTTCAAACGATTCAGCAGCAATGTCATTCGAAACTTTCAATTGTATGCCAAGCCTGGTTATAAAGAGTCAATTTATGGAGGCGATTTGGATGTGTATTTAGGGATAGGTTGGGGGCAATATCGATGGTTCGCAATGCAGGCTAAACTGCTTAAGCACAATGGTATATACGATACAATGAAAGATGGATACAGCGCAAGTAATCAATCGTATCAATGGGATAAACTAGCTCATTTAGAAGGTGTATCCGGATGTACATCGCTTTATTTATTCTACAATGGATCAAATCATGGATTCAAATACTCAGGCAATGATAGATGCCATCAATCATTTGATGAAAAACAGTTTGGGTGTTCAGTAGTAGAAACAAGCATGATTAAAAGCGATATGGAAAAAAGGATGAAAAAAAACCCATATCACAATCCAAGGTTCACAGATTATCATCCATCTATAGCTCTGCCATGGCGCGAGCTTATCTGCTGTCCGCATCGAAATAGAAACCAAGATTTTACTCCTTACTATAGAGAGGACATTGAAGGAGCGGTTGAAGAATATGAAAGAATTGAAATTTACCAAGCGGATGATGTACAGTTTAAAAGACTTGAAGAGGTTGAAAGGCGCTTTATTCAAGAAGAACTTGAGTTTTCAAAGATTGAAAGACCTTCCAACCTGATACCTATCATTGATCGCTCAAGGGAAGCAAAGTGGAGTCCGCAGTTCAAAATTGTTATTAATACTACGCAAGACTCAGGTAAGTATGGTAAGTAAGACGAACGAACAAGCGTTAGAAGCCTTAATAGAGAAGACTCTCACAGGTACCTGTTTGGAGGAACTTAGAGAAAAGGGAGTTAATGGAGATGTGGCTGATGAAGCTGCTTTCTATCGTTCTGCCAATGGGTATTGGTTAGGCTTGCCAGATGATTTCAATAAGGAATATGCACTGGATGAGCGAAGGTTTTGGCATTTTCTGAATGAGACACAAGCTGAGGAGTTAGATAAGATAAAAGGTCAACCACAATGGGAATTGAAGATCATCCAACGGCTGAATCGAATGATCAAGAAATATGGAGTGATACATATCCTTCGAAAAGGTCTTGAAGTTGATGACGCACATTTTACATTGATGTATCCATACCCATTAGCTTCTAGTAGTCAGGAAGTTAAAGATGCATTTGAACAAAATGAATTTAGCGCTACGCGGCAAGTACGATATTCTAGCCTTAAACCTGGTGAAGAAATAGATATGGTGCTTTTTATCAATGGACTACCAATAGTCACCATGGAATTGAAAAATCATTGGACAGGACAAAATGCGAAGTTTCATGGCATCAAACAACTACAAAGAAGAGATCATACACAACCGCTGCTTCAGTTTGGTAGATGCATCGTTCACCTTGCTGTTGACACAGATGAAGTTTACATGACCACCAAGTTGAAGGGTAGGAGTTCGTACTTTCTCCCTTTCAATAAAGGTACAGTTAACCATGGAGCTGGAAACCAACCTAATCCAGATGGTGGTCATAAAACAGCTTATTTATGGGATGAAATATTAAGCAGACCAAGTCTAGCCAATATCATACAGCACTTTGTTCGGTTGGATGGAAAATCTAGCGATTCACTTGAGAATAGAACATTGTTCTTTCCAAGGTATCATCAGTTAAATGTGGTACGAAAAATCATCAAGCATGCTGGAGAGAAAGGAGTAGGGCAGACCTATTTGATCCAACATTCAGCTGGTTCCGGAAAATCAAATTCTATCACTTGGGCAGCATATCAACTAATCGAAACCTACCCTGAAAATGATCAAGTTCCCGGAAGCAAGGGATCTGACAACCCGCTATTCGATTCAGTGATTGTCGTGACAGACAGAAAGATCCTGGACAAGCAAATTCGATCGAATATTAAGGAGTTTTCTCAGGTAAAGAACATTGTGGCTCCGGCATTTACTTCGCAGGGATTGAAGGAAGCTATGGAGAGTGGTAAAAAAATCATCATTTCGACCATTCAAAAGTTCCCCTTCATTATTGATGGAATTTCCGATTTGAGTGATAAACGATTTGCTGTCGTTATTGATGAAGCTCATAGTTCACAAAGCGGTTCCGCTCATGATAACATGAACCGGGCTATGGGGAGGCAAGAGGATGATGAAGAGAAAGATGCGCAGGACTTGATCGTTGATAGCATGCAATCACGAAAAATGCGTGGCAATGCTTCGTATATAGCTTTTACAGCAACTCCAAAACCAAATACCATAGAGAAGTTTGGAACTCCGCAAGCTGATGGAAAGAAAGGTGAGTTTGATTTGTATTCAATGAAGCAAGCCATTGAAGAAGGATTTATTCTTAATGTGCTTAGTAATTACAATACGAACAAGAGTTATTATGAAATCCATAAATCGATAAAAGAGAATCCATTATTTGATACCACCAAAGCACAAAAAGCACTAAAGGCCTTCGTTGAGAAGCACCCGCAAACCATTGCCGTAAAGGCCGAAATCATGATGGATCACTTCATCAAGTTCGTGTTTAACAAAAAGCAATTACGAGGAAAAGCGAAAGCGATGGTGGTGACCCAAAGCATAGACTCCGCCATTAAGTACTTTCAAGCGATTAATAAGATACTAAAGGATAAAGGAGATCCATTTAAAGCAATTGTTGCTTATACAGGAAGTAGAACGGTAAAAGGAATAGAACACACCGAAGATACTATCAATGATTTGCCTAGCCACATAGATACAGCCAAACCAGGTGATCCTGATTACATTTCAGATAAGTTGGCGAGATACTTTGACATGGATCAATATAAGATCCTTGTAGTAGCCAACAAATACCTAACTGGTTTTGATCAACCTAAGCTTACAACCATGTATGTAGATAAAAAGCTACAAGGAGTTATGGCCGTACAAGCTTTATCCAGGCTTAACCGATCAGCTCCGAAATACGGTAAGAAAGCGGAAGATTTGTTTGTGTTGGATTTCTTTAACTCAGTCGATGATATTAAAACAGCTTTCGATCCATTTCATACTTCAACCAGCTTAACTGGCTCAACTGATGTAAACGTACTTCACGAACTGAGGGAAAGTCTTGGAGAAGTAGGTGTTTACGAATGGTCGGAAGTTGAAGAATTTAATGAATTGTACTTCACATCAGCTGATGCAGATCAATTAAGTCCAATAATTGACGTCGCTGCCGAAAGATTTAATGATTCTCTTGAACTTGAAGATCAGGAAAAAGCGGACTTCAAGATAAAGGCTAAGCAGTTTGTTAAAATCTATGGTTCAATGGCATCGATAATGCCGTTTGAGATTGTCAACTGGGAAAAACTATATTGGTTTTTGAAATTTTTAATTCCTAAGCTGGTTATGAGAACGGCTCAGGATGATGCAGTAGAGGGACTCCTTGAATCCATAGATTTATCTACGTATGGTATTGAGCGTACTAAAGTTGCGGTTAACATTGGGTTGGATGATTCAGAAACGGAGGTCGATCCGCAAAATCCGAATCCTCGAAGTGCCCATGGAAGTGAGTCTGAGGAAGATGAATTAGATATAATAGTTCGAAGTTTTAATGAACGTTGGTTTCAAGGCTGGGATGCAACCCCAGAGGAACAGCGCTTAAAGTTTGTGAATTTTGCCTCCCAGATGCGTAATCATAAGGACTTCGAAACCAAATACCAGAATAACCCTGATCAACAAAACAGGGATATAGCCATAGCCAAAATATTCGACGAAGTTGCCAGACAGCAGAGAAAGAATGATATGAATATGTATCGATTACTTGCTCAAGATGAGGCATTTAAGCAAGCGATGTTGGATACGATGAAGAGGTTGTTGAATCCTTGAAACTAGTAATTTGCCTTTGGATCAAATTGTTTAAGCCTCAGTAGGTAGTAGTTGTTCACCTTATGGGCTGAGAAAAATTTGATATTATCATTGGATATTTGGTCCTTCAAAAATTCATACGTTCTTCTTTTCATGTGCATATGCATCTGGCAACCAAATATCACTTCTGTGATAGCAGAAGGATCAAACATTACAGCCCTATCATCTTCATTGTGTATTAACTTGAATAGTCTAACTTCTTTTTCATAACTCCAAAATGATGATTTTGCGGAGTAAATTAGAAGTAAGTCTTTAATCTCTTCATCAATTTCAGGTTTGACCCTAGGCTTTTTAAAACTAATGGGATACTTAATTACTGAAAAACTTGAGTCAGTACTATCTGAGAGTTTTGTGAGATCGAAACCGATGCAAATACCATTATGGTTTTCGGCATAATGAGACCATAAAAGAATATTACTAAAGCTTTTAGAGGCAGAGAATATACCAGCGACCTTTCGATATTCACGGCTCATTCTGAAGCCAAATTCTTCAACCTGAAATGGATTATACCAAATAGGTAGAACCCCTATTAAGACATTTTCTATTATGTCTTCCAACTCCTTTTCGGTCCAACCATTGCGTTGTGCATATCTCTTGAGATAGTGGAACTTTTTGATCCATTCCTGAGGCGATAATAATGAATAGTCGGGTACAAGATCCAGATCGAATGGATCGTTGAATTGTTGAGGTTTAGCGAAATAGACTGTTTGGTCTTGCAAGATTCTTTTAGCATTCAAGTGTCTTTTTTCCTCTGAATCTAGATCCCACGGACGAAATTTATAAACGGTTTTGGGTAATCCTTTCATTACAAGTAAAATAACTATTTACTGATTAACCCGCGATCTTCTTCATCACCACCGCACTTTTTTGATTGGGTTTGACTTTGGCGCCCAGGTCTTCGATACGCGTGGCTACACGGATCACGTTGTTGTTGCCGCTGCTGAGTCGTTTTTTGGCGTTCTGATACGCCTGCGTGGCATCATTCAGTCCTTTTTCGATATGGGTCATCTCCTCCATGAACTTGAGGATCTGTCCGTGCAGCTTGCCAGCTTCTTTGGCAATCAGTTCGGCGTTCTCATACTGTTTATCACGCTGCCATAAGTCAGAGACCAGCCGCAAACTCACGAAAAGGGTAGAGGTTGTGGTTAGCATCACATTCCGCTCTAGGGCGTAGGTGTAGAGCTCCGGATTTTCCTGTACGGCACAGATCAGTCCACCTTCAATCGGCATGAATAGGAATATCATATCCGGACTGTTGATCTGATGGAGGTCTTCGTAGCGCTTCTTCGCCAGGGTATCAATATGATTTTTAAGACTTTGTACATGCTCTTTTATAGCATGATCAGCCTCCATACCTGTGCTACTTACATAACGATTGTAAGCCGTCAGTGAGACCTTGGAGTCAATTACCAGATTGCGATCATCTGGAAGGTTCAGGATGACATCCGGTCGGAGTTTGCGTTCGTCTGTTTCTCCTGTTACCTCTCTGTGAAAGTGAATGTTCTTTACCAGTCCGGCTTTCTCCAACAATGTTTCCAGCACCTGCTCACCCCAGTTACCCTGGTGTTTGGGTTTCAGTGTTAAAGCGTTGGTCAGGTTGCTTGCTTCCAGTTGGAGTTCATGGTTGAGTTTACCCAATCTTTCCAATTCTCCCCGTATGGCCGTTGTTTCCCTGATCCGCGACTCGTGGGTGTCCTTGATCTGTCGTTCCAGGCTTTCAAAGGTCTTGTTCATGGGCTTCAGCAGTTGGTCCATCCGTTCTGCAGCGTCTTTGGAAAAGCTTTCTGAATTGGATTTGGTGATTTTGTTGGCCAGGTTTTCAAACTTCTGCATCCAGATTCCTTCCATTTCCTTCAATCGTTCTTTTTCCTTGCGGATGTTGGCCAGTTCATTGTTCAGCTGCGTCTGGAGCACGGCGTTGCGCGTCTGCAATTCGCCGATGACCTGTTCCTTTTCCCGGTATTGAACCATCAGGCTGTCGTGTATTTCCTCTCGAACGAATTGCTGGTCTATCTCGGAAGGATCCAGTAATCGGGATTGCCTTCTAAGAAAATACAGAACGGTCCCTGCGATGATGACCAGAGAAATAATTGATGTTATAAGCACTTCCATAATACCACTCACTTTGTTGAGAAGGTAAAGGAAAAGGGGAGTAGTTCGGTGATCGTGAACGAGTGGAATGGGATTTAGACGGATTACAGTACAAGTGTTTCAATTGACAACAGTCAGAAATTATACGGAATTAAGATTTGATAAATATGCAAAATCGTAAACAATATTATTATGTTAAGTAGATATTACTTTTCGTTAAGGCCTCGATAAGATTCATAAGAAACATATGATTTTTTAATTATAGCAATGTTAATCAGAATGGCGCGATGGCCAGTCGAAACACCGGGCCAGCGTCGGGCCTTGTGGGTTGAAGGATTGGTTCGACTTGATCTCTTTGATTACTTTCTGTATCAAGACAGAAAGTAATTGCCTGCCCGGCATGAGGGCAAGAAAAACTTACTTCTAAAAATCCATCAAATTTCATTTCTACAATGCCAATGGCTTGATGGCCAAAACAAAGCGCAGGCAGCAAGTGTATCACAGGCAAAATCCTAATGTTTGTGAACGCAATTTTTGAGACTGAATCGACCTTTGGTACGTAATACTCAAAAATAGAGCGATATGCATTTGCCTGGGATTCTCTTGCTTAGGGCTGCCAATCCCGATGCAATCGGGAAAGTGCGGTGGGAACTATTAATAGGCGTTTGGTCAGGGTAAGCTGTGCGGACGGATCATAGCGCTGGCCAAGCGGCTATTTAGCATAACGGCTAATTATATAACATCGGATCAAGGAGCTGGATCTAAGAGATCAAACTTAAAAAACGAGGACGAACAAACTCGACCGCCAGCTGGCGGTTTAGCATAATATAGAATTATATAAGCAGGGTTGCGGGAAGGATGGATTTGCATCCTGGAGTTTTGAAAGTGGATACGGTGACATGGATTTGCTTTTAATGCGCCCGGCTAGGGATAAGATCATACCGATATACAACTTAGCCGCGCTAGGGCCATCATACAGTTATATATCTGATCTTATGTGTAAATACACTCCGCCAGCCGGCGGATCGGTATTACAGCAAATCCATAGCTTTGTTATATAATTTATATTATGTTAAATAGTGATTTTGACCTATCTATCCCCTGGGATTAAATACTACTGAAGAATGATATCCCCGTCAATGTTTAATTCATGATGAAGTTTACGAGCCACGTCCATTGTGATGTCTCTCTTTCCAGCCAGATATTCACTGACCCTGGTCTTTGGTACCTGGAGCTTTGTTGCCAAGTCGGTTTGCTTCAACCCCATCTCATACATCCGTAATTTGATAACATCAATAAGTGATGGAGTCTCGATGCTAAAATTGGCGTCCTCGTAATCGGCCACCATATCTGAGAGTCTGTCCAACATAACAAACTCAGGATTGTCGTACGATTGATTTTCTCCAACCTTAACTAGAAGCTCTTCAATTTTCCTTAAAGCTTCATTGTAGTCACTTACCGTATTAATAGCATTCATTTTATACTTCCTTTACATTAATCCTATCATATTCAGAATGTGTTCCAATCCACCTTACATATACCTTTCTGGAAATGTAAATCACGATGGCCACCAGTCTGTAGTCATTTCCCTTAATGTTAAATACTATTCGACTGTTTCCTACGTAGTCAGTACTTTGAAAATCGTTCTTAAGCTGATTCAAATTAATCCATTCAGCCTTAGTAACTTTTTTATACCACTCCTCAAGGGCAACTTTACTACCCGCATGTCTAGTATAATAATCAATCAACTTTTTTCGACTAACGACGCGCACTGTCACAAAGTTACATAATATGTAACAAATCTAGTATTTCCTATCATGGCCTTATTAATTAAACCATACAGCGTAACGCTTACGCCTAAGCTCCAGTGCCAGCTGCTCTTCCATTTTCATGGCTTCCGCTCTCGACTTGAACGGATCGATGTGGTTGTACAGATTCGGTCGAAGCATGGTCCCGTACTTCTGGACGATACTCGATGATAGCTTATGACCTTTCTTGCTGAGCGTTCCTTTCTTGTGTTGTAAGAATCGCTCTTTGGGATCTTTGCTGGTCATGCCTACATACAGACATTCCAGAACGCCGTTGAACTGTGGATTGGCTGCACGGAACTTAGCGCTCTCCGAGTAGACCTTCCTGGACAACTCTATGACATAAACCCGGTACTCCATTGGAAGTTTACTTGTTAATCTGGTAATTGAATTCCGGTATGATCTTCACAGATTGCGATCATCTGCTCTTGCAAGTCGCTGTCCTCTACACCTGACTTTGGTGCGTGTGTCTGTTCGTGATAGAAATACTTTCCAGAGACCTTCGCTGATGGTTCATCTGAAACCGCCAACCAACTCTGTGTTTCATATCCCTTCACTAAATCATCCGGAGCACCTGCTCCACCCATCTTCGTTGCTACCCAACCCGGATCTACTGAGTTGCTGTAGACATCCGGATATCTCCTGGCGATAGCGCAAGCAAATGCGCTGATGAAAAATTTGGAATCGGCATATGATACACCGCTCTTCACAGCTGTCTGTAAAAATGCACGTCCGTTGCGATGATCACCAGAGCTAAGATAAACTAATCGCCGGGGCAAGTGCATCTTGGCTGTCAACAGATATGGTGCTATGACGTTCACAGCGAAAATGGTGGTGTAGTCTACCGCATACACGGCGGCATTATGAATCACAGCATCGAATGTTCCCCAGGCATTGGCATGCTCAGCTAGTTGTAGCGTTTCTTTTTCGTTGGATAAGTCCCCTATCAGTACGGTTTCTGCTCCTGGACATTGATCCATGGCGTGCTGACCTCGGGATTCATTGCGTGCATGGAGCACGACCTGGTGGCCTTCGTTAACTAACTTCTTCGCTGCGAACAGTCCCAGGCCGTCTGATGAACCGGTAATGAAAATCTTTGCCATATCTGTTTAAAACTCATCATTCTTTTGACAGAATCAAAGAGAGAGACCCTGAAACGAGTGATGTTGTAAGTTGGGTTCCATGTGCCCAAGGAGACCCTGAAACGAGCCTGCCTGCCGGGAGGCAGGTCTAGGGTGACGTTTTGGGTTAGACGCCCTATTCACTATTTAACCACTAACTATTTAACCACTAACTATTTAACCACTAACTACTTAACCACTAACTACTTAACCACTAACTACTTAACTAATCACTAATCACTCTGCACCACTAGAGAGACCCTGAAACAAGCCTGCCTGCCGGGATGCAGGTCTAGGGTGACGTTTTGGGTTAGACTCCCTATTCACTATTTAACTTTTAACTTCTAACTACTTAACTACTAACCACTCAACCAATACCTACTCACTACTTAACTACATTCTCTTAACAACTCACCCCTTGCCCCTCCCAGGAGGGGATTAACTACTCAACTAATCACCACTCACTCCGGTAGCTTATATCCATTCTGGTAATTGGCGTTAACCAGCTTATTGGCTTCGTCGTTGTCCTTAAATGCATTCAGCTTCGCATCCCAGAAAATCTTGTCACCAGTACGATATGCAATGTTTCCCATCTGGGCGTTGATCGCCGCTATACTGCCTGATTGTATCGGCGTATTCAACACACTGGGATCGTTCTTCTTAATGGCATCTACCCAATTCGCACAATGCAACTGCAGGTAATTGGAATCTTCAGGCGCGGGAACGGCTTCGATAGACTCCATTCGAGGATCACTTCTCTCCGAATACCCTTCCGGTTTAAACTCCTGGAAAACTTCAAATCCACCTCTGTTCACTACCAATGTGCCATTATTACCAATAAACGCAATACCTTCAGTTCTTCCATACGGTCCCCTATCGATTCCCGTAGCATGCTCCCATAGCATATTGAAGTCTTCATATTCAAAAATGGCTTGTAGTGTATCCGGGGTTTCGGAAGCGTCATTAGGGTATGCAATTTTACCTCCGCTAGCCATCACCGATTTCGGTGCGAAGGCTTTCATTCCCCATAAGGCAATATCAATCTCGTGAACACCCCAATCGGTCATCAGTCCTCCTGCATAATCCCAGAACCAACGGAAATTGAAATGAAACCGGTTTGGATTAAACGCTCTTTTCGGCGCCATTCCCAACCACCTCTCATAATCGACACCTTCAGGTGCTGGTCCGTCCGGCTGTACATCGATAGGCTCCATCCATCCCTGGTATGCCCACACTTTGACTAAACGAATCTTACCCAGCACTCCCGACCACAGTAGGTCCATCGCCTGCTGGTAATGCGGTCCACTTCGTTGCCATTGTCCCGTCTGAACCGCCAAACCGGTTCTAACTGCGGCTTCAGTCATGATCTGAGCTTCCTGTATGGTATTGGCCACGGGTTTTTCCACGTATACGTGTTTCCCAGCGTTCACGGCATCCACCATTTGCAGACAATGCCAGTGATCCGGGGTTCCGATAATCACCGCATCAATGGATTTGTCATTGAGCAGCTCCCGATAGTCGGTATAGGTCATTGGTTTATTGGATCGGAATTCTTTGTAGTCTTCTACCCTCCTTTCAATCACATTTGAGTCAACATCACAGATGGCAACCAGGTCCACATCTGGTAGCGATAGCGTATTCCTGGTATTAGCCCAACCCATGCCATTACAGCCAATGACACCAATCTGTAATTTGTCCAGCGGAGAAATGCGTTGACCTCTAATGACGTGTGGAGCTAATGGACTTAAGGCTCCCATGGCGGTAGCCTGGCGGAGGAATCTTCTTCTTTTCATCGTATTCGTCGTGATTGAATAGAAAACTAATCAAAAACGGATCGGTGTAAAAACCATCCATCAAAAAGGACTGTGACACTTGCAGGTTGACTAGTTCAATTCCAGATCAAATTGCTGGAGCACCTCGTTTCCTTTCCCAATGTAAGTCAAACGTAATACAGGCCGATCGCCATCCCATTCGATATCCAATATCGAGAAATTTGGATCGTAAATAAGATCACCAATCCGTCGTTTATTTACTTCGGGTCTGGGATCACCCCACGGATTGGTCAGGCTGCTCGAAGTGATGTCGTAAATCGTTTTTCCTGATGCAAGTTCTTGACTGGAAAGCTCGGAAATGTGACGATCTCCCGAGATAAATATGAGGGGTTTCTCTACCTGGTCTACGGTGCTCATCAACCAGGAATGCTCTGACGGAAAATTGCTCCATTTTTCAAAGCGATGTTCACTGGCCAGTACTTGAATACTGGAAATAATGAGAAATAAGTCCGTATATTCATCTTTCAGTTGATCAACTAGCCACTTCCATTGCTCATCACCAAGTATTTCCCCACTTGGATTGACTACCGCTCCTTTGGGTTTTCCAGCCCAGTTCAGGTTATCCCGGAAATAGCGAGTATCAAGGAGTAGTATTTTGATTCTTTTGTTCTCAAAATCATAGGTATGTGCCTGATAGGCTCCTTTTCTTTCCCATGCCGGGTGGCTTTCGGGCAAATCCAAAAACTCAAAAAGTAAGTCACGACTTTCATCTTTCTTCGGATATTCTTTTCCCCCGTCGTTTACTCCAAAATCATGATCATCCCAGGTCCCGATAATCTCAACTTCTTCTAAAAGTCCCTTGTAATCCGGATGGGATTTCTGAAAATCAAAGTCCTTCTTTCTTTGTGCCATGTCAATTCCATCCGAGTACACATTGTCACCCAACCAGATCCACAGATCCGGTTTCTCATTGAGTACTTCCTTCCAAAGTTGTTGGTCGGCTTTCTTTTGATCACTACAGGAACCGAAAGCAATTCGTTTTACAGTTAGATCTTTTTGGCCCTCAGAAACCTGAGCATGACTTCCACTGACAATCAGTAGCAGAAAGGCGAATGGGATGATACGTTTCACACAGGAAAATTACAGCATGCATTTTAAGAGAGTGTTAAATGCACCTAAAGAAATCAACACATCACTACAGGAACCGTAGACAGACGCTACCAATCAAAAAGCTGGAAATGAATATCCTACTTTCTTTTAATCTATCGCTTCGCTAGCTTTAGAATTCCACAATCATCTAAAAAAGTGAAACGAAAAGACTTTATCAAGCTTTCCTCCTTAGCTCTTGTAGGCACTACCCTTCCAATTCCTTCCTGTACTCCTAAAAAGGAGGCTGCAGCTGCTGTAGAACTGCCCGAACCACGAATGAATTGGGCAGGTAACTACACCTATCGGGCAAAAAACCTACATACGCCAGCATCAGTTGAAGAAGTTCAAAACCTGGTTAGGACCTTGGGTAAGCAAAAAGCACTGGGATCCAGGCATTGCTTCAACAACATCGCAGATAGTCCAGATAATCAGATATCAACACAAAACCTGAATCAGGTCATCGAACTCGACCAGGAGAACCTCAAACTAACCGTGGAATCAGGTGCACGCTACGGAGAATTCTCCGTAGATCTGCACAACCAGGGGTACGCGCTGCATAACCTGGCTTCCCTCCCACACATCACCGCTGTAGGCGCCTGTGCCACTGCCACACATGGATCGGGAGTCACCAATGGCAACCTGGCTACAGCGGTTTCGGCAGTAGAATTGGTCACTCCCCAAGGAGAACTAATGACCATTGACAGGAATCACCCTGATTTTCCTGCCATCGTCGTTGGATTGGGTGCTTTTGGGATCATCACGAAAGTCACCTTAGACATTCAACCGACTTTCGACGTCAGTCAACGAGTTTTCCTGGACTTACCTCTCTCCTCTTTGGTGGATGATTTTGACGCGATTATGTCCGCTGGTTACAGCGTCAGCTTGTTCACGGATTGGATGGATGAGAACATTAGTGAGGTATGGGTAAAAAGCAAGGAACCGGTTACCACTGACCTCGGGACAGACTTCTACGGAGCCCGGGCCGCCGACAGAAACATTCACCCGATTGTTACCCTGGATGCCATAAACTGTACGGAGCAGATGGGTGTGCCCGGACCGTGGTACGATCGTCTACCCCACTTCAAAATGGGATTTACACCCAGCGCCGGTAAGGAATTGCAGTCGGAGTTTTTTGTCTCGCGGGAAAATGCCGTCGATGCCATTCTTGCGCTGGAAAAGAAAAAAGACCTGATCAATCCTCAATTGATGATTACCGAAGTACGCACAATTGCCGCTGATGACTTCTGGATGAGTCCTTGTTATCAGCAGGACAGTGTGGCCATACATTTCACCTGGAAACAAAATCCGAAAGAAGTAGGTGAATTAATACCGATGATTGAGCAGGAGCTGGCACCATTTAATGTCAGACCGCACTGGGGTAAGCTGTTCACGCTAGATAGCCAAACCTTCGTTGAACGCTATCCAAAACTTAGAGACTTTGTCGATTTGGCCCGGCAATACGATCCGGAAGGCAAATTCAGGAATGCATACCTGGATGGGGCGATTTTTGGATAATACGAAAAATCAAACCAATGCAGGTTGAAGTTTTCCGCTTAGATATTCGGCAATACGCCTCATCCCCTTCCATTGCCCAGCAGTATCTGCCTCCGCTTCACTGTTGTAATTGGTGTTGGTATTGATATCATAGTAAAAACGTTGGCCATTGGCATCAGTGACGTATTCGATCCCCGCAATATCGATTCGCTCTTGGGATAAAAAATCCTCCAGTGCCGGTATATCCGGATTATCATACTTCTGAATAATTTCAAACATCTTGTCTGAAACGCCTGGTGTTGGACAAAAGGCATCGTCTACTGCACAGGCATCCGCTGGGCAAAGCTCAAATCCGTTGCTGGTGTCTACTCTTACGGCGTAATAAAACTTTCCACCAACGAATTCCATCCGTATAATTCGCTGGTCAACAGGCTGAATATAGTCCTGCAAAAGGTAGATGCCGTCTAGGGTCTCAAGATTAATGATTTTAGAATCTTGCATGGAATTCTTTAAGCTTTCATATCCGTTGAATTTCTGAACACCTAAGCCTTTTCCACCACGATTTGGCTTTACTATAAAGGGTGTTTCTCGGTAAAGTGTTGCCTGCTCAAGCAACAACTCCACATTGTTGGCGATGTAGGTCCTAGGGGTTTTTAATCCGTGCCGATTAAGTTTCAGGTATTGAAGTGTCTTATTCACCTCAGTTTGTACGGTTTGATCGCCATTAATGACAGTACGTCCATGCGATTGTAGCCACTGAATTAAAGGAATCGTCAATTCCACTGAAAATCGGTTTCCCCTGGTATGTGACGAGGCACTCATACGGTTGTAGAAAATACCTTCCGGCGGTACAGATGAGAGATCGAATCCCCCCTCCTTCACATTCCAGTTATAATAGGGAACGCCCATAGCGTCTAGCTCTTTCCAAAGAGGCTCTACCCACTCTTCATTTTCATGGATAATGTAAATACCAGGAATTTGGTCGTGCTGGGAATTTATGTCTGGTTGAAAGTAGTGCTGCATACTTCTTAATGATTGAAGAAGAAACAACGTTCTGTACGATTAAGGGTTTAACAGAATCGATTGGGTTGAGCTGAAAGTCTTGTAGATGACCTTTAGTAGCTAGATCAGCTCTATGCTCTCAACTTGAAGTCGGAAATCCTGCGCTTTCTTATTGCCGATCAAAAAGCCAATTTCTGCAATGACCTGATGATCGAAATTCGAAATGTCGAGTCGCCTTCCCCGGAAAACTGCCCTCATCGTTGATAGTGGCACCTCTATAGTTTGCCACTCTCCGGTAGTGGAAATGTCAGCCGTATAAGTCCAATACGCCCGGCGATCGTGCTTGATTCGAAGTTGGTAGCGGTGACCATCTCCTTTGATTCGTAATCGTACAGATTTGGAATCACCAATTGGATATTTCTTTCTGAATTCGTGACGAATGGACGAGAAACCGCCGTTGTTTTCCAGGCTGACTCGTCCGCGATAGTCCAGGTTTCCATCAGAGTTGATATCCAGATCCCCTTGCGATCTCCCTCCCATAACCACATCATCCACTACCCGCCAGCCGGATAAATCTTTAGTTTCCGCAAAATTGAAAAGGGTAATCTCTGTCAATGCCATCCACACAATTATTAAAAGCATATTCTTAAACCACCAAGGGACACTACGTAGTTCAAACTGGAGTAATATTTTTTGTTACACCGCTATTTTTACGGAAAATCTCGGTACGTGCTTGGACTGCGATATTACCGTAAACAGGCCTAGTCGAGTGACTGTAAAATCAGCTGAACAATTTCTTTATCCGGAGCCTCTACCCCATCTACATTCACTCGTTTGATTACTGGACGGTTACCGCAGCAGTCTTCACTTTGTTTCTTCTCGATGTCAAAGTTTAGCGTTACAGGTTCATAAAAACCCGAAAACTCCAGCGTCAACTGGTCACTGAATCCGGGATATACCTCAAGAGCCTGAAATTCGTCATTTAATGAATTGGAATAGAAGTAGTCATCCTCATCAGAGAAGACTATGGTTATTTGATCGAGCGCGATAGTACTATCGCCAAACAACAGATCCTGCCCATCGGCATCAAATAGTTGTACATAAACAGGTTTGCCAATATCCTGGCAGTCATTACAGCTCAGGCGGATGTTACAAGAGTATCCTATTAAGAGCATTCCGACAATTGAAAATAGAAACGAGATTTGCGGTAGATTTTTCATAGCTAGATACTTAGTTCATTTTTTCCAATAACGACAATTACCGATTGAAAAGTATGGGTAATGATCAATAACTGATTGATTTTAGGCATTTACTAATTGACTACTAAAACCCGATTTATTCTTTTGCTAAACCCTTATATTAGTAATAGCTAACCCAACCCTATGAAGCTATTGACATGCGTTGCCATAGACGACGATCCATTATTTCTGCGTAAACTCGAAGCACTTGCAGATGAAATCCAGTGGCTACAGTTGCTGGGAACATTTAAAGATCCGGTGAAAGCCACTGAATTCATTGGAGAGAAACAACCGGATTTCGTTTTTCTCGACATCGAAATGCCCTATGTAGATGGCTACAGAGTACTGGATTGGATCCTTCCAAGACTGGAACCCAATCTTCCAAAAATTGTCATGATTACGGGGAACATCAATTTGATTGAAAATCAGCACATCGCTGTCGCATTGACTCTGTACAAACTGGATCTGAATACACCCAAAGATCTGGAATCGTCTTTAATTCGTTTAGTGAGTTAGTAGACTTTCATGAGGAACCCACAACTCACTTTAACCGTTACGCTACTATGCACGAACGCAAGGTTCTACTAGCCCTATCAGTTTCTCTACTATTTTTATTTGGAATTTCATGGCATGTTGCCAGGAACTTCATTGATTCCAACAACGGATACGTAAGCGAGCTGGAGTCGATTGTGAAGGATGGAGAACGAATTTCTCGTCGATCTGATGGGTCTATAAAGACAATCATTCACTACGATAAAGGTGTAAAAGATGGTGAGGCTTTACTCTATTACGACGACGGCCAAACCATCATGCTACGCATGCAATACACCCAGGGGAAACGATCCGGAACATCTGTGAAATATTACAAAGACGGGAGCGTGTACGCAGAAACCAGTTACCGAAACGATGTAATGCATGGCACCAGGAAGACGTTCTATCGAGATGGATCAGTTAGATCGGTAGCCAACTATGGGTACGGTCTGCCAGCAATCGGCCTGGCTGAGTACTATAAGAATGGAAAAGTAAAGGAGCTACCAGCGATCACTTCCTTCCGATCCCATAAGAAACTAACGTTGGATGTAGACGGCAACTGCAAGGACGTCCGTTTTTTCATCGGAGATCTGGTGCATGGCCAATTCCTGAATGAAAAAGATCCGGATCTCATTCCAGTTAAGAAATCAGCAGCCGGTCATACTATAGACCTGGATGTCTTCACACCTAGCTATCTTAAGCTGCAGGACGTCATATGTGTTTGCAAATCCGGCATGGGAAATCCGGTAATCCTCACGAAGAGAGCAATCAGCGATTAATTATTTAATTACAGAGTCATAAATGTTTATCTGACAGATACTTATGTCTCATTATTTTAACTCAATAGTTTAAGTCCTTTCTTCAAAGTAGTCTAACTCCCTGGTCTCAGTTGGATTATCTCCAACTTCCTTCTCAGCGTAGTTACTATCTTCATCCGCTGCCTTGATTATAAACCCACGCTTACGGAACATATGCAGCATCGTAGTATTTGATTTTAGCACATTTGCATATACATATTTGATGCCTCTTTCTTTCGCGATCTCCATAATCAGGTTCATAAACCGGTTGCCCAATCCATGTCCTTGCCATTTATCAGCGATCACAATAGCAAACTCGGCTCGTTGACCGTCCGGGTCAGAAACCAATCGCACTACTCCTATCATCCGTCGTTTGTCTCCTTCCTTGATTCTAGCAATCAAGGCTATCTCCCGATCGTAATCGATTTGGGTATACCGAGTAAGCATTTCGTGAGTCACCTGGTTGATGTAACCAAAGAATCTGAAATACTGTGTCTGCTTGGACAGATTCGCAAATAGCTCCTTCTCCAATGGCTCATCATCAGGACGAATGGGTCGTATCTTAACTTCCTGACTGTTAGACAGTTTCCAATAACTGATGTACTCTTTTGGGTATGGTCGAATAACCAGGTGATCATACGTCTTGATAACATTTTTATCTACAGTATCATCCAGTATGACTTTGGCATCTAACACCACTCCACCTTCAGCATCAACAGCGAAAGGATTGATATCCACCTCCTTGATCTGCGGAAAGTCCATAACCAGGTAGGCAAACTTATAGAGCAGGTAATAGATAGACTGAAGGTCAACGGCTTCCATACCACGATATCCCTTCAACAATCGGTATATCTTGGTGTTTTCCACCAGTTTCTGAGCCAGTTTCATATTCAGCGGAGGTATACCAACGTTTAGGTCTTTAAAGACTTCCACGGATACCCCTCCCATTCCAAACACGACTACCGGCCCGAAAATGGGATCTTTCTTACTACCAATGATCAACTCGTATTTCCTTGAGATCATTTGCTCCACCAGTACACCGGCAATTTTGGCTTCCGGACGATGGGTTTCTGCCGCTTTGAGTATACCCTCATAGGCCTGTAAGGCATGATCATCGTCGTGAATTCCCAATCGAACACCTCCAATATCCGACTTGTGTGTGATTTCAGGGGAAGCAATTTTCATGGCCACCGGATAGCCGATTTCCTTACAAAACTCAAGTGCCTCATCCGCGGATTTGGCAACCTTATGTCGTGCCGTTGGTATTTGATAATGATCAAGCAGATCCTTCGCTTCATCTTCAGTAAGTACCGATCTACCCTCATCGATTATTCCCTTCAACAATTGATGTGCCTTCTCAGAGTCAGGTTTAAATGCCTGGGGAATAGTTGAAGGAGTTTCATAAAGTGACTGAATGTTTTGCGTGTATCGGTGCATGCTGATGAACGTATTTACCGCGTTCTCCGGAATTCGGTAAACCGGAATGTTGCCCTTATCCAGCACTTCACGGCCATCTGCTACGTCTTTCTCCCCCATCCAGCTGGCCAATATGGGTTTCTTACTGGATTTTACGAGCTCGACGATATTCTCAGCGATTTCTTTGGAATCCGTCATCGCCTGTGGTGTCAATACAATTAGAATACCATCTACATTCGGATCCTTTAGGATGATTTCGGTAGCCGCTTTATATCGCTCCGAGGTTGCATCTCCCAGCACGTCAACAGGGTTACCATGACTCCAAACCGGAGGCAATACTTTGTTGAGCTCCTTCATGGTATCTTCCGAAAGTTCAGCCAGTTGTCCTCCCTTATCAATCAAATGATCAGTGGCCAAAACACCTGGGCCTCCGGCATTGGTAATGATCGCCAGTCGATTCCCTTCGGGACGCGGTTGCATGGCAAGCGCCTGAGAGGCATTAAACAATTCTTCGATGGTGGTGACTGGGATGATGCCGGCTCTTTTGAATGCCGCATCAAAGGCATTGTCATTACCAGCAAGTGTTCCTGTGTGGGACATGGCTACCTTGGCCCCTGCCGAACTCTTACCAGCCTTAAGGACGATTATGGGCTTATTTCTGGAAAAGGCCCGTGCAGCACTCATAAACTGACGTGCGTTGGTCAGTGACTCCATATAAATCACAATACTGGATGTGTTTGGATCTCTGCCGAAATAATCAATCAAATCATGGAATCCGACATCAATCATGGATCCAATCGAAACGAAATGACTGAATCCAACATTTTGCTCCACAGACCAGTCCAAAATAGCTGTACATAGTGCCCCACTTTGGGATATAAATGCAATTTTTCCAGGTAAAGCCATTTTATTGGCAAAACTCACATTGAGCTTGGATGATGGTTTGATAAATCCCAGGCAGTTTGGACCGATAATACGCATATTGTATTTCTTGCCGTACCCTAGAATCGTGTCCACCATTTTATGGCCATCGTCACCAGCTTCCATGAAACCAGCGGAAATGATAACGACTCCCCCAACTCCGTATTCACCGCATTCCTGAACGAGCTCCGGAACGGTCGCTGCCGGCGTAGCAATGACGGCAAGGTCAATTTCATCGCGTGTTTCTTTGAGATTTGCGTAACTCCTGACTCCATAAATACTCTTATTCTTGAAGTTGATGGGATACACCGTACCTGCAAATCCAGAACCTATGAGATTCTTGATCAGTGCATGACCTACAGTACCTTCCCGATTGGAAGCTCCGATAACCGCTACCGTATTAGGTTTAAATATTCTGTCGAGCGAGTTCATATATTCCAGTATTTTTTTAATTCGTGTTGCAAAAGCCCCAGGTTAATCTCGTATTCCTCCCAGGCCCTAATGTCTGTTTCTGTCTTCTTTTCAACGTGTTTATACGACTTCCCGTTGATTCCATCCATGAAGCTGTATAAACACTTCGGTAGTTCTATGATATTGTACCCTCCTTCCAGGGTGGCAAATCGATTGGGAAACTCTTTTCTGAGTCTTTTACCCATGGTATAGTACGAATGTGTGCTTAGTCTCAAATCAAGAAGCAGATCGTATTGATGGGCATCGAAGCCTGCAGAAAGTGCCAGGACGTCCGGATTAAATTCCTTTGCATAAGCCAGCATCGTTTCAAAAGCATCCATGAAAATATCGTCTCCCGAATGCAAAGGTAGTTGCACATTCCAGGTGAACCCCGAACCCTTATTCTTTCCGATCTCTTTCGCAGCACCATGACCTGGAAATGCAGGAAACTGGTGGCAAGACCAGTAGGCAACCTGATCCGTTTCATAAAAGATCTCGGAAGTTCCATCTCCAAGATGCCCATCAAAATCAAAAATTAGGACTTTTTTTCCCTGATTAACCAGGTGCTGAGCCGCGATTGCCACGTTGTTGAAAATGCAAAATCCACTGGATCGATGAGGATAAGCATGGTGTCCTGGAGGACGTACAATCGCAAAGTCATTGTTTTCAGCCGCCATGATAGTAGCGTTTGCCGCATAAACAGCCGCTTCAAAACTCTTTGTACTGGTCACGGTATCCTGATCAAGATGACCACCATGAACACTTTGTTCTCGAACATGCCGCACGTACGATTCACCGTGGATAAGTTCTACGACCTTTTCATTGTACTCAATGTCAGATTCAGGTAAACCCTCTAATGATTCCAGACGCTTTTTATTTTCCGGGTGCATCCCTGTATCATGCTCCAGGAAAATTGGGTGTGAGATGAGTTTCATCCTTTAATTTAGGTAGCAAAATTAGAAGTGCTTTTATCGCAAGGTGCTAATATGGATCATTGTGTAACTTGACATTTTTCAATCAGTATTGGTAGTTCATGTACGACAAATTTTTATCGGTATTTGAGCAGGTAGTCCCACTCTCAACTGAAGAGAAAGATGCGATTCAATCAGCAGTGAATCCAATCACCTTTTCCCGCAAGCAAAAACTACTGGATAGTGGTGCTGTTTCACAGGAAATGTTCTTCGTGAATAAAGGATTACTCCGACTTTACGGATATAAAGAAGGCGAGGAAAAAACTCTTTTTTTCTTTACAGAAGGTATGTTGGCCGGCAACATCCGGAGTTACCTACCTGAAAAACCCAGTGAATTAGTGATAGAATCAATGGAAGAAGGAAATGGATTGGTTATAACAAAAAATGCACTAGAAGATTTATTTGCTTTTTCACCAAAAATTAGCCTCGTAGGACTTGCTTTGACTCAGGTAAGAATGACCCAACTGCTGGATTTCTTTTCGTCTTTTGTGCTCGATTCCCCTGAAGAGCGTTACCTCAAATTCATAGAAAGCCATCCTAACCTGGTTCAGCGTGTACCTCAGCATATCATAGCATCATTTCTGGGAGTCACGCCGGTCTCCTTAAGTCGAATCAGAAAACGAGTGACCGGAAGGTAAATTCTCGTTATATCCCTAATGCTAGGGATGCGAAAATGGCTATTACTAACGATTGAATCGCGATATTCCGTTAGGTATTTTTGTAAAAGAGTTTGCGTGAAAGGCAGACTATGACCAATCAAGAATTCCAAAACTTTCTCCATCATGAATGTCACGGACCACATCCAGACTTTTGAACAAATATTAGATTATCGTATCGGAGCTGGTAGTGATGCAGCAATTTCCATTAAGAAGGATCAGGTAGCTTCTTTTTACGTGGATATTCTGGGGCTATTTAACCACCCGGAAACCTTCGATGGTCCATCTTTCTATAAATATCCACTCCCATTAGTACTTCATTACCTAAAACGAGCACATATTCATTACCTGGGTAAAAACCTGTTAGAATTGGAGCAGGCAATAAATGGTATTGCCCGTAGGTTACCTGAATTGACCGAACTCAAAACTTCTCTTCAACGATTTTTTTCGAGTTTCAAGAAGGACCTGACTCGACATATTGAGGACGAGGAAGAATTACTATTCCCATATATCGAATCACTTTGGAAAGCTCAAACCAAAGGCATGGCTTCAATCGACATTGTTCAAAAACTGAAGTTGATGGACTACATGTTAGAACACTCCGATGCGCAGGAAAAAGACCTCTCTGATCTGGTCAGAAGTCTCGAACATCTTAATGACTACATTAAGGATTCATTTGCTTTTAAAATGCTGGTCAATCGCATGAAACTATTCGAACTTGACCTGCGGATACATGGGAAAATCGAAGATGAAGTATTGGTGCCGTTGGCTATCGACCTGGAGAAAAAGATTCTGAAAAGACTGTAATTCTGTTCAATCATTTCTCAGTGCAGTAGCACATGCACGAGGATAAGCGACAAAAGCAAGGCAATTCCCTGTGTTCTTGTCCTTTTGGAAGATTCATTGATCATCGATCGAAAAGAGGTCCAATCATTAATTTTTAATGGCCGTGCCGCTATTGCAGAAACCCCAAAACCAATAGTGATCACGAAAAACGCTCGCGTGAAATAGTTGATGTCGGGATTAAGCTGAAGGATAATCAGGTGCAGAGGAACCGTCAGAAAAAAAGAAACCAAAGTCCACCTTTTGTTTGGAAATGTGAAAAGCAAAGCGGTCAAAATCAATACAACAATGCCACAATTGATGTAGTATCTCAGCGAATTCAGCTGATGAGTGAATGCAGCCTCCGGATTTTCGAACTTCAAGTACAATAAGATCAGACCCATCAATGTACCACTGATGAAAGTGATCAAAATGGCCTTTTTCCCCTGACTCACCATTTCTCGATCGGTGCTTGTAGGCTTAATCCAACCCTTGAATATATCCACACTCCAGAGTGTGGCAATACTGTTGAACGTACTATCAACCGTTGACATAAGAGAAGCAAAAAGCGCACACAGTACCAGTCCCTTGATGCCAATGGGTAAATATTGATTGACCAGGTAGGGAAATACCTGGTCAGGGTCACTGAGTGGAGTTGAATCAAGCAGTATGCTAGCCAGAGCAACACCTGGAACCACGATGACAACAGCCATAGCATACTTCAATACTCCTCCTACCATTAGTCCCGTTTGCGCCTCCGAAAGACTTCTGGCAGCAAGCGATCGCTGTATTACGGTCTGATTGGCACACCAGTAATTGATGTTGAGTAGAAACAACCCAAAAATATGAATCCACGGTAATACGGGATGATCCGCGGGCAAATGAAGATGCATCTTTTCCGGTACCCTACGATATAACTCACCAAATCCACCGGCTTCATTCAGGGTAACTACGGTAATAATGATCCCACCAACTAATAGGATGATAAACTGAATGATATCCGTTTTTACCACCGCTGACAATCCACCCAGGTAAGTATATATCGCTGAAAAAAGACCCAGAACTAACACCATAATCGCAATCCGCATCATCTTTGATTCATGTAAAAAAGCCAGGTAATCAAAGAAGACAATCTCGGCCGCATACGCACCCCAGAACAACGCAGCCCCCAGTGTTATGGTGGAAAACAGTGCCAGATTAGCTAAGCTATAGGTTCTCGCAACGGTCTTACCGAGTTTCATTTCAATAAATTGAGTAATGGTAACTACCCGATGTTTTAGATACAGCGGAACAAAGAAGAAAGCTGCGATTAGTATTCCCTGTATGGCATTGATTTCCAGACTGGCTTGAGCCAATCCATACAAATAGGCAGAGCCCATCATGCCCAGAAACTGGTAGCCCTGTATGTTGGTAGCGATGGTTGAAAGCGCAATCGAGGGCCATCGCAGGTTTCGACCGCTTAGAAAATAGGTTTCAGCAGATACGTCTTTTCCTGTTCTTCCGGAGAGTGCCGCCAGGAAGATGATTGCGAAATAACTGATTACGATTATTAGATCCAGCAAAACTAAAATCGGTTTCCAGCGGCAAGTGGAGTTAACGGTAGTTCAGTTGGAACTTTACCCATTTCTTTGTTGAGCTGAGTGGTCTTCAGTTGAGGCATTACCAGCTTTCCAAACCAGTCACAAGCTTCCAAATGTGGATATCCCGAAAAGATGAAGGCACGTATTCCCATTGCCTGGTACCGCTTGATTTTTTCAACAATCTGATCCGGGTCACCTACCAGAGCAGCCCCACAACCAGACCTGGCCATACCGATTTTGGTCCAAAGATTTGCTTCTGCATACCCTTCCTCATCGGATTGGTTTCGCAAGGAATCCTGTAAAGAAACTCCATACGATTTGGCATCCAGTGCACGATGCTTAATGTCAGTTGCCAACTTCACATCAAGTTTAGAAATAAGTTTACCAGCTGCCTCTCTGGCTTCAGATTCTGTTTCCCTGACAATCACATGAACCCGAAGTCCAAAGTCTACTGTACGTCCATATCCAGCTGCTTTTTCGGTCATATTTACCATATGCTTTTCGATTTCCGCTTCAACATCCGGCCACATTAGATAGACATCACAGTGTCGGGCACAGAGATCTACCCCATCAGGAGAATAACCACCGAAATAAAGCAACGGCCCATCCACTTGATAAGGTTTGGCAGGTCGACTATCCAACTGAAGGTTGTAAAACTCTCCTTCAAAATCGATTGCATCCTGCGTCCATGCCTGTTTCAAAATTTGGATTACCTCTTCTGACCTCCTGTACCGATCCGAGGATTCCATGTCTGTTCCAGGGAGATTACTGGAGATGATATTAAGTGTTAACCTACCCTTTAGAATATGATCTAATGTGGCAATACTCCTGGCCAACATGGGTGGGTGTATTTCACCACATCGAATCGCTGGTAATAGGTTGATTTTATGAGTGTTTGGGGCCACGGCAGAAGCAAAAGACAGGGTATCCAACCCCACCTGGTAGGAAGAGGGACATAAAATATTCTCAAAACCATTTTGTTCAGCTCGGTAGAGAATTTGGGACGCATTTTCCCAGGAACTTCGATATTGATCACTTCGCTCTCCGAGAAATTCATCGTCTCCATCGCACAAAGGAGCAAACCACGATATCTCAAGGCCATCAATATTTTCAGATTTAATGCGAACTGACATAAATAAACAGGTCTCTGGTGATTAAATGGAAAAGATAATCCTTAATTATCTTTTGTTAACGATTTTGGGATAGACCCCCCTCTATCTTAGCATCAGGAAAATCATACGACAAATGGCATACGACCCTAAACAAAAGACAATTACTGAAATAGTAGAAATCAACGCATCTGCCGAAAAGGTCTGGTCTGCTTTAACGGATCTCGAACAATGGAGTGAATGGAACCCTTTCATTATCCTGAGTGAAGGTAAGGTCGAAGTTGGCCAAACATTAAAGAATACCATGAAGACCAGTAAGGGAACCATGACTTTCAAGCCAAGAGTTCTGCAAGTGGAGAAAGATCATCTTTTTGAATGGCGTGGGCACCTGTTTATTCCTGGTTTATTTGATGGCACACACAGTTTCAAAATCGAAACTCTTGGCGAAAACAAGGTCAGACTTATTCAACATGAATATTTCAAAGGAATGCTTTCAGGTGTGATTTTGAAAGATATTGGGGAGCAAACCAGTAGAAACTTCGATGCAATGAATCAGGCATTGAAGCAAAGAGCCGAAAACGATTGATAAACTAGTAGTGAATCTCCTGTGCCAATCGAAAGGTATTAGCATGGGCTTCCACGATTACTTTAATATCTTCCGAGTAACCACCTCCCATGCAGATGACCAGGGGAATCTCCCGATTCTTAGCTTCTTGAATCACTAAACGATCTCTTTCTTTACACGCTTCAACAGTCAAACCCAAACGCCCTAATTTATCGGTCTCGAGAATGTCTACACCGGATTGAAAAAACATGAATTCAGGGCGTAACTCATCAAGTAATCGAAGCAAATGTTCTTTCAATAGATCAAGGTAGGTTTCATCATCGCATCCATCTGGCAAGCCAACATCCAAATCGGATTTCTCTTTTCTCACCGGATAGTTCTTCTCTCCATGCATACTGAAAGTGAAAACGCGAGATTCATTCTCAAAAATCTCCGCTGTTCCATTGCCCTGATGGACATCGAGATCCACAATCAGAATGTTGTTTAAATGATGGGAATTAAGCAGAAACTGAGATGCCATCGCCTGATCATTCAATAAACAAAAGCCTTCTCCCCTGTTGGTATAGGCATGATGAGTGCCTCCCGCAATATTCATCCCAACTCCAATGGTCTCCAGTGCATGTGTTGCACATTCGATAGTTCCACCCGCGATATTTATCTCTCTATCAACCAGTTGTTTGGATAGCGGAAATCCGGTAGCTCGAATCTCACTTCGCGTAAGTTCCTGATATTTTAATCTATTCCAATAATCGGGGTCATGAACAGCAAGAATCTGATCTTCTGTCGCTGAAACGGGTTTGAAAAAATTCGCCTCTTCAACAGTGCCTTCATGCAACAGTTGCTTTGGTAGTAATTCATACTTCTCCATCGGGAATCGATGGTTCTCAGGGAGAGGATGACTATAAAGTTCAGACCAGGCGATTTTCAGCATCGTATCTCAAATGAAGATACGATAGGGAAAGTTCCATCAGGTTCTCCCAATCATATCATTATTTCAGGAAACGTACTGAGATCTAACCCCACAAAAAATTCTTCTAAAAGACCTAAGCCGGAGGTATCAAAATGATTGGTGTAGTTTCTCCCTCAAAAACCTGCCCATTAGTAAGAGTAAAATTCACTGTAAACTTATGAATACTGATAGAAGACGGGGGATTGAGCATTCCAAATCGATTAATGCCCTGGACCGGATCATCCACCGTTTCGCCCAAAAGTAATATTAGTGGTATGCCATTTCCACCACCCCTAAATCCAACTTCCGGAGTAAAAAGATTGTTAAGCTCACTTCCTGCGGGGAAACCGTCAAAATCGCCACTGCTGACTATTGATATCTCCGATATGAGTTCCTGAACGTTATCAGGCTCGCACGTACAGGCATATGCGCTGCTAAACAGCGAAGGTTTAAATCCACCGCTACTTATTCCGATCTGTTCGAGGCCCATAATCAAATCAATGACTATCCCCTCAACTATAACAGTATCAGCACCTTCTACACCTTCGGTTCCAGCAACATCAAGGCGATTAATTTCGGATACAGTGAATTTCCTTTTGTCGCATCTACAATCATCATCTAGACAACTGGTAAAGGGTAACGGGACGAGAAATATGAGAATAAAGAGATACCTGAAAGACTTCACAGAATATGATTTTTAAGAATATTACCGCAATAATAATACCTGAGTGTATATCAGTTTACATCTTTCCAGCTTGCTCCTCTTTTTATGGAGAATAAAGTACCTACGTTGATCCCAAAACGCTTTGCAATAATTCGGTATCTGGTCTTGCGATTAGGATCGTTGACGAGCTTGCGAAGAACCTTCACTTTGGCTGGTGTAAGCTTGGTATTTGGCTTAAAATCAGGTCGATAGTCGTAGGCACTCTTGGCAAATTCCTTACGATAATTCTTATACTCCTCTTTAGAAACCCAGGCTAGATTGGATGCTGCACAATTGCTTCGGTTTCGGTCTTTGAAGATGATTTTTGTATGGTTTTCAGGATTAGGAACAAATAACTCGGCCACGAGCTTATGAACATATCGCAGGGTGTTCTTGCCATCCACTTTGCGAGTTGGAATAGCGTGATAACCTGCGTTCTTGTATCCTCTGAGAAGAACAGTCTTCTCAGGGTTAGAAGCGGGAATGCTTTTTACCCGACCGAGTGATGAAATTAAGAACGTACTTCTCAGTTCTTTATCCTTGAATTCTTTCCAGATTTCGGACATTTTGGACGATTAGGATGACCTACAAAAGCGGTCTTGTAAGTCAATGAGTATCAACCTCAATTTATATCCGGTATATGTAACCTATGTTAAGCTATTCTTAACAAATTATGAGTTTAGTGTGCAACTGTTCGTCTTTGGTAAACATGAATGATCCAAGGGAAGCTTCCGGTAGTGTGTTTTAATTCAAAGCCTTGATCCTCGATAAACTGCTGTATTTGATCTACAGGATGAACATACGAACGAAACGCACTTTTCTTCCATTTAAAATATAATGCGGCAATTTGAGATAGGATTCGAAAGAGAAAACCACTCCTTGGAAAGCTTAGGACCATGGCTTTTCCGGTTTTAGCAGTGGCCTGCCCCAGGAGCCTCTTAAAATCAGGATAACAACAAATGACCTTATCCATGGTAACAAAATCATGTACTTCCAGTTTTTCACTGACATCAACAAAGTCTCCTACATGGAAAGAAGCATTCTCCAATTGTCCAATGGTTGCCGCATAGTCCTTGGCAGTTTCCACATAGCCTTGAGAAGCATCGACATCAGTTGTACTGGTGCCTCCATTCTCAAAAAAATTCCATTGAATGGCCCCTATCCCACCACCTATGTCTAGTAATGAGTCATCTTCAGCAATCAAACCATTTACAAAATCATTTATATGCCTGGTTGGGCCTTTTGCTCCGTTTCGAACATACTTTCTCAGTTCTTTTTTGGCAGCTTTGGTATCAAAAAACTCATTGGCGTCACAACAGTGTCTGCAGGTCATTTCTCAACTTCTTTTTGAAGATCATATGCCAGTTTATGCAATGTTGGACGAACATTAAGTTCGTAAATCATCCGCTGGTTTCTATTCGGATACACTCTGTTGGCAAGGAAAACAAATAATAGATCTGTCTCGGGATCTGCCCAAACCAATGGACCTGTGTATCCTGAATGACCAAAACTTCGGTAACTAGCTTCCTTAGCCACACTACTTTTGGTACTGTCGTATTCAAGTAATGGTTTATCAAAGCCCAATCCTCTCCTATTCCCTTCACCAGAATAGTGTGTTGTGGTGAACAAATCGATGGTTTGTGGTTTTAGGAACCGGATGGTGTCATACGAACCTTCATTTAACCACATGCGCCAGATTTTTGCCAGGTCTTGAGCATTGGAAAACAATCCGGCATTTCCCGATACTCCACCCATCACTATTGCTCCTTCGTCATGAACCTTCCCATGGATTTGCGTCTGACGGAAGAATGTGTCTATCTCAGTGGGCACAATTAGGGAATCGGCAAACTTGTTTAATGGGTTGAATGTAGTGGTCTCGCAGCCAAGAGGTTGAAAAAACTGCCGATCAAGATAATCGTTGAATGAGTATCCAGTTCTTACCTCGATCAATTCCGGAATCAAGTAAAAAAATAACCCTGAATACGCATATCCCCTATTCTCATCGAAATCAGATTTTCTGATCTGCTTTTTGATGTACTTATAGTTGTTTCTCGTTAAGTATAAGTCGTCTTTAACTGGTATTGGGTAGTTGGCACTGGAGTCTGAACTAAAAAACTTTTTCTTATACCCATCTTCAGTTACCATATCCTGATAGTAAGGTATCCAGGGTCTCCAACCCGCCTGGTGAGATAATGTTTCCCGAATTTGGGTATTGCCTTTATTATTCATGTTCATGCCAGGCACATACTCTTTGACTTTTGCATCCAGATCGAGACCACCTGAATCATATAATTTCATCAATGCTAAGGTTGCAGCTGTGACTTTGGTAACAGACGCCAGGTCAAATATGTGATGCTTCATCGTAGGCCTGACGCTATCATACGTATGGTAGCCGTATGATTTGAAGAATAGCACGGAGTCGGGAGAACTCACATGAAGAACAGCTCCGGGAAAAGCTTTCTTTACAATTGCATTTTCCATTACCGAATCAATTTTCTTCAAAATAGCCTGGTATGTCCCTTGAGAACCAATCGAGTCGGTTATGGAAACATCAACTGAATCTGATGATTGAATAGGAAATGCAAAAGTGTAAACCTGTGCCTTTGCAGAAAAACATAGATGGAATAGAAAATAAACCAGAATCCAATTTTGATAAGTGGTTCGACCCATAGACTTTTGCCAATTATTTCTCGAACCTATGCAAAATCAGAAACATTTCATCATTGATTTTGACTCAACATTCTCGAAAGTTGAAGCTCTCGATGTACTCTGCGAAATCGCCCTGGACAGTCAACCACATAAAGAATCATCTCTGAAGAAGATTCAGGAAATAACGGACCAGGGAATGGATGGCTCCATTTCCTTCAGGGAGTCGCTGGAACATCGCATCGTCTTACTGCAAGCTAATCGTGAACATATACCACCTTTGGTTGATCGCTTAAAGGAATTAGTATCCGAATCATTCAAACGCAACAAGGAATTCATCAAACAATATGCGGACGATTTTTATATCCTTTCAAATGGTTTTCGGGATTTCATCGTGCCCGTCGTGGCAGAATATGGCATAAAAGCTTCAAATGTGTTTGCGAATGATTTCGAATACGATGTAGAAGGAAATATCATCGGATTTGATAAAAACAACATTTTGTCTTCCAATAACGGTAAACCCAAACAGATTGAACGATTGAAACTGCAAGGAGAAATCCATGTCCTTGGGGATGGTTTTACCGATTATGAAATTAAGAAAGCGGGTCTGGCAAAGAGATTCTATGCTTTCACTGAAAACATATCCAGGGATTCTGTGATCGAAAATGCTGATACCGAAGCACCTAATCTCGACGAAATACTATATCAGAATAAAATGGCAAGAGCCTTATCCTATCCAAAAAGCCGAATTAAAGTTCTTTTACTTGAAAATATTCATGAAAACGGCGTAAAAAAACTCAAAGAAGAAGGTTATCAAGTAGAAATACATCCAGCTGGAATGAGTGAAGATGAGCTGGCTGAACGCATTAAAGATGTCTCCATACTAGGTATTCGATCCAAGACCAAGGTCACGAAAAAAGTATTGGCCAATGCCAAAAGATTACATTGTGTTGGGGCTTTCTGTATCGGTACCAATCAAATAGACCTTGAAGAATGTCAGCGTCTGGGTATCACCGTATTCAACGCTCCTTACAGCAATACTCGATCGGTGGTTGAGCTCGCAATAGGCGAGATAATCCTACTCATGAGGAACCTCCCGGACAAAATTCGGGGCATGCACGAGGGAAGTTGGATGAAATCAGCCAGTGGTAGTTACGAAATCAGGGGAAAAACGCTTGGAATCATCGGATATGGCAATATTGGATCACAGCTATCAGTCCTGGCCGAGACCATGGGTTTGAAAGTCATCTACTATGATTTGGAAGAGAAACTAGCACTTGGAAATGCCCAAAGATGCCTGACCTTACCAGAACTTTTAAAAAAGTCGGATATCATCTCGCTTCATATAGATGGTAGAAAAGAGAATGACAACCTAATCGGTAAAGAAGAATTTGATGCGATGAAAAACGGTGTCATATTTCTGAATCTTGCTAGAGGAAAGGTCGTAGACATTACAGCACTGAAAGAAGCCATTGAGTCTGGTAAGGTTAAAGGAACGGGTGTGGACGTATTTCCCAAAGAACCCATGAGCAATGATGACGAGTTTATTTCAGAGCTTCGAGGTTTGCCCAATACAATTCTAACACCTCACATCGGTGGAAGTACGTTAGAAGCACAGCGGAACATTGCGGATTACGTTCCTTCACGAATTATTGAGTATATAAATACAGGATCGACCTCAGGTAGCGTGAACTTTCCAAATATTATTTTACCGTTGCTCACGAATGCCCACCGATTCATACACATACACAAAAACGAACCAGGTATACTAGCTGAAATTAACAGACTGCTAGCTGATCATAAGCTTAATATCGTGGGCCAGTATCTCAAAACCAACGAAATGCTGGGTTACGTCATTACCGATGTGGATAAAAACTACAACGAAGACGTAATCAAAGAATTAAAAAAAATAAATGCAACCATACGATTTCGGGTGTTATATTAGTAGTTTAGTACCCACAACAACTAAACCCTGGATAATACACGCGTCCAATTAGCGTTTCGTAGTTAGAAAATGTCACCGTACAACTGGAAAATACTCGACGACTACAGGCAATTTGAAGAATTGCTGGAAGACTCCCGTATACGCCCTGCGTTGATATTCAAACACAGGCCAGCGTCCCCGGAAAGCATTTCAATTAAGCGTGTGGTCGAAGAAGGTTGGGATTCACTGGAGTCACAATTGGACCTCTACATTCTTGATGAGTCACGTCACAAACAACTCAGTGACAAAATCACGGATTTTGCGGGAGTGGACTTTACATTTCCCCAAGTTCTTCTTTTTGCAGACGGTGTTGCCATGTACGATGAGTCAGGTGAGATGATTAGCGTGAAGAAAATCAAAATTGCGCTAAAGATCATCAACCGAACTTTCAAGTGGATGGAATCACGAGCATAAAAAAACTCCTGATTTCCACCAGGAGTATACCTTGAAACGGAAGTAAAACCTCCAAAAAAATAAGATTTGGGCTGAATGGTAAACATCTACTATCCACTGTTATCCTATTCTTACAAATGAGGTCCGCCAGCCGGCGGATGAGGTCCAGTATCAGTCACCTCTGGCCCGGTTAATTAAATGTGTTAGATTTTAACATTATCATCCAAGGCACATCTAAATTTACGCAATTCAAATCCATCTATTGCAATTGAATGGCTAAAAGTATATTCTTCACTCCTGGACCAGCACAACTCTTTTATTCAGTCCCTTTTCATATTAAGAAAGCGCTGGACGAGGACATCCCTTCTATCTCACACAGGAGCCCACGATTTCAGGAGATTTTTGCTGAAACAAGAAACAACTTATCGCAGCTGCTAGAGTTACCATCTGATTATCAAATTTTTTTCACAGGTTCTGCTACAGAAGCCTGGGAACGCATTTATCAGAACCTGGTTATAAAAGCTTCCCACCATTTTGTTAATGGTTCCTTCTCCAGGAGATTCTATCAGTTCGGTCTGGATCTGCAGTTCACTCCAAGTCTGGAAGTAGCCTCTCTCGGTAATGAATTCAATTCTTTCGACATACCGGGGGAAGCGGAATTAATTGGAATTGCGATGAACGAGACGAGCGCAGGTTACTCGTTCGACATCAATCGACTGAAAGAAATCAGGACAAGTAATCCGAATAAACTAATCGCACTGGACGTGGTCAGTATCACCCCTTCGGTTCCAATTGATTTTGGACTAGTAGATACTGCCTACTTCTCTGTCCAAAAGTGCTTCGGGTTACCTGCAGGTCTTGGAGTGTGGATTGTTGGACCCAGGGCCATCGAGAAATCAATCCAGAAATCAAAAAACACCTCTATAGGTACCTATCATTCCATACCACAACTTCTGAAGTACGCGGAAAAGAACCAGACACCTGAAACACCCAACGTCTTATCTATTTTTCTACTAAATGAAGTATGTAAAGACATGCTGGGTAAAGGAATTCAACAAATAAGGAACGAGACAAACTACAAGGCCGCCCTGCTTTATGGCATGTTCGAACGAATGGAAAACTTAAGCCCATTTATTCCGGCAAAGGAAAATCGATCTAAAACTGTATGCGTTGGGGAAGTTCATTCCGGACAGGAAGAGTTACTCAAAAAACTGAAAGATCGAGGTATGATTCTTGGTAAAGGATATGGTGAATTCAAGGATAAACACATCCGAATTGCGAATTTCCCAACACATTCGAAAGAGCAAATGGAAATGCTAGTGGATTTAATTGAAGGTACTCTTTAGAATATTATTTGGAAATACCCGTAATAAGTGCCTGAATAAAAGAATAATCTATCGCCTTATCTCGGTTTTTTGACAGTCAAACTTGGAACTTTCTTTGATTAAATAGATTTAATATATTCAACCGTTAGTTAACTTTGCACCTCAACTATCGCCATGTATAAATTCAAGAAAATACTTGTTGGATTAGACAAGTCAAAAGTAGATCAGCAACTCCTGGAAGCTGTATGTAAAGTGTGTGAGCTATCGGGATCAAAGGATATTTACTTCGTTAACTACCTCAAGGATCTAAGTGTCCCAAGCCGAGTACTTGCCGAGTTTCCCGATCTGGTAGAGAAGGCCATAGCAGAAAGAAAAGAGGAACTCATGAATCAGGTGGAAAAATCCTTTTCCTGCCACGGAGTGACCCCTCATTTCATTGTCAAGTCCGGGGATCCAACCAAGGAAGTCATACAATTCACACAAAAAGAAGACATCGACCTGGTTGTCCTGGGAAGAAAGAACAAGAATAATGGTAAAGGTATCCTTATCAACAGGCTTGCTAGAAGAGCCTCCTGCTCCCTACTGATAATACCAGAACAATCAGATTTCAACCTTAACCGATTGCTGGTGCCAATTGACTTTTCACCGTATGCCAAATTGGCGTTGGAGAAAGGTATTGAAATTGCGAAGTGGGTTGGAAAAGAGAGCAGAGTGATCACTCAAAATGTTTACCAGGTTCCTTCTGGTTATCACTACACCGGAAAGTCATTTGATGAGTTCGCAGACATCATGATGGAAAATGCTTTCAAGGACTTCAAGAACTTTACCATTGACATCGATAGCGAAGGTGTTAAAGTAGACTCCGTATACTCCCTTGATAAAGATGAGGATATCATTAAGCAGATCTATAAGACAGCCAAAAACACCAAGTCCGATGTGATTTTGATTGGGGCAAAAGGAAGATCGTCTACAACAGCAATTTTCATTGGTAGTAAGGCAGAGAAGTTGATCCAGGTAGACAGTGATGTTCCCGTTTTCGTGATCAGACCAAAAGGAAAGACTGCCGGTTTTACTGAGTTGTTAGAGGATATATAATCACCCTCTCATCCTATCTAAAAGCTGGTTTAGTTGCTTGCATTCTTCCTCTGAAAGAAGATTAGACTCCTGCTCCCAACTTCCAAGTCCTTCGTCAATTCTTGCCAGTAACTCAAGGCCTTTCGAACTGATGTAAACATCAACTGCCCGTCGGTCAGCAGCACTTTGCCTTCTTTCCACAAGCTCCTTCGATTCTAACTTATCGATGATTCTGGAGGCGTTGGAGCTTTTATCCAACATCCTCTCGATTAACAGGTTCACTGTAGCCGGCTCAGGGTATTGACCACGTAAAATCCTCAATATGTTGAATTGCGGGATAGTTATTTCATAAGGCTTGAAAAAGGCCAATTGCTTTTGATGAAAAAAGTTGTGCGTGTAAATAAGATTAACGATACACTTATTGTGTTCACTCTTAAATCTTGGTTGTTGAATTTCTGCTTCTAGTGATCCCATTTAGTATATATACAAGTACATTAAATGTAAGTACAATTTACTTAACGAATACTTATACATCTACTAAAAGAGAATGGTTCACCAATCAGGTTCTCATTATTAAATGGAGAATGGTAGATTTTTACCTTAAATACATAACTTTGCATCCCGTAACTACACAAAGGAATCTAACTACATGTCCGGGGTAAAATACATCTTCGTTACGGGTGGAGTAACATCCTCTTTAGGTAAAGGCATAATCGCAGCTTCTCTGGGCAAACTCCTACAAGCCAGAGGTTTCAGGGTAACCATCCAAAAATTCGATCCTTACATCAATATCGATCCGGGAACACTTAATCCCTATGAACATGGAGAATGCTACGTCACTGACGATGGAGCGGAAACGGATCTTGACCTCGGCCATTACGAGAGATTTTTGAACATCCCCACCTCCCAGGACAATAACATTACCACCGGCAGAATTTACGATAACGTCATACGAAAAGAACGTGCGGGTGAATTTTTAGGGAAAACAGTTCAGGTAATACCGCATATTACTGACGAAATCAAAAACAACATTTATAAACTTGGCGAGACGGGAAACTATGATATTGTAATCACAGAAATCGGTGGTTGCGTGGGTGACATCGAATCTTTGCCATTCATTGAAGCCGTTCGTCAGGCGCGTCTAGAATTAGGACCCACTAATGTGGTTTCCATTCATCTAACGCTTATTCCTTATCTAAAGGCGGCGGGTGAACTAAAAACAAAACCAACCCAACATTCAGTTAAAGAACTTCTGGAATCCGGGATTCAACCTGACATTCTTGTATGTCGATCCGAATATCATCTGAATCAGGAAATTCGTAGAAAGCTTGCTCTTTTCTGCAACGTCCCGGTTAGTGGGGTTATTGAATCCATTGACGCAAAAACTATTTATGATGTTCCTATCCTCATGAGGAAGGAAAAGCTCGACGAACGAGTATTGAGTAAACTCAAACTAAAGCACAAACGTGAACCGAAAATCGATGCATGGAAAGAATATCTTGGGAAGCTGAAGAATCCTACGGAGGAAGTGCGCATCGGTTTGATCGGAAAATACGTAGAACTTAAGGACTCCTATAAATCCATAGCCGAGTCATTTGTTCATGCTGGCGCAGCCAATGATTGTAAAGTGCGTGTAAAATGGATCTCAGCGGAGGACTTAGATCCAAAAAATGTCGAAGGTCAGTTGGAAGGATTAGAAGGGATTCTGGTTGCTCCGGGTTTTGGTGAGCGTGGAATTGAAGGCAAAATTGAAGCCGTCAGATATGCCCGGGAACAAAAAATTCCTTTTTTTGGTATTTGTCTAGGGTTGCAATGCGCAGTAATTGAGTTTGCACGGAACGTGCTGAAGTTGAAAAAAGCGAACAGCACTGAAATGGATCCCAAAACAAAGCATCCAGTCATCGACATGATGGAGGAACAAAAAAGTGTGGTGAACTACGGAGGAACCATGCGTTTGGGGGCTTACGATTGTCACCTACAGAAGAAAACGAAAGCTTATAACATCTATGGTCAGGCAAGAATTAGCGAAAGACATAGACATAGGTTCGAGTTTAATAATAAATATATAAATGAATTTGAAGCTGCAGGCTTTAAAGTCTCAGGAACAAATCCGGAAACAGGCTTAGCGGAAATTATGGAATTGGAAGATCATCCCTGGTTCATTGGTTCACAATTTCATCCTGAACTGAAATCTACTGTGGCTAATCCCCATCCCCTATTTGTAAGGTTTGTTAAAGCTGCCCTTACCCAAAAAAGTATTATTGAAAGTGAACTAGCCTAATATTCAGTAGGCTGATAAAATATGGATAGAAATCAATTTGTAGGACTACTACTCATGCTGGTCATGATCACGGTGTATTTCCAATTTTTTGCACCAGATCCACTGGCATCACCTGAGTCAATAGACAATCAAACAGTAGTCGATACGGTGCAGGTGCAAAGTGAGACTGCACAATTATCAGAAACTCAGGAGGATTACACTCCGCTATCGGATTCTGCTATGCAGGCTGTTAGTGAAATGAAGTATGGTCTGTTCTCCCCAGTATCACAGGGTACTGAAAATAAAACCGTACTTGAAAATGATGAGATCAGAGTCACGTTCTCTAACAAGGGTGGAAAAATAGATGAGGTGGAACTCAAAAACTACACCAAGTATGATGGCTCTCCATTAATTCTTGTGGACCAAAATCACGAGATTAACATTCTGTTTGAGCATCTTTCACGAACAATTAACCTTAATGATCTCTACTTCAAAGATCAAGTAGTTGATTATTCAGATAGCACTGTTATTACCTTCACCTTGGCCGTTCAAGGTGCTCAACTTAAACAGGTATATTCGCTTCCAAAAACCGGATACACTCTAGGATATAATCTGGTTAGCAATGGTTTTGAGAAGCAAATTGAACCTAAGAATCTAACGTATGTTTGGGATGCTCAACTTCCTAAACTGGAAACTGATTTACAGGATGCAAGAATAAGGACATCTATTACCTATTACACTGCGAGCGGTGACGGAGATTATCTCTCTAAAAGATCTTCGTCTCATGAAGAAGAAATGTTGAGCGAACCGGTGAAATGGTTAGCATTTAATCAGAAGTTTTTTACTGCCGGAATCGTTAGCAACACTGCTTTTCCTAAAGCATTTGTCGCTGTTGACCCCACAAACAACGATCAGGTAGTCAAACGAGGATCCATACAAACAGAAATTGCCTATACAGACCTGGCATCGAACAGTACGTCCTTCACCTATTTCTTCGGGCCCAACGACTATCACATATTAAAAGAGGTCACTGAGGATTTTACTGATAATCTGGAGTTGGGATGGTTCTTTTTACCAGCCATCAACAAATACTTGATCATACCTATTTGGAATTTCCTGGAGCTATTTATTGGAGATTATGGTCTGATTATCATTATAATGGTATTGATTATTCGCTTACTCCTTTCACCGCTGACATACAGCTCTCATATTTCTATGGCAAAAATGAGGGTACTTAAACCTGAGCTGGATGCAATAAAAGAAAGAAACGGTGAGGATATGCAAAAAGCGCAGACGGAGCAAATGGATTTATACCGAAAAGCAGGTATTAATCCGGTTTCCGGATGTATTCCCGTTTTGCTTCAGTTTCCTATCCTGGTGTCGTTATTCTATTTTATACCGGCCGCCATCGACCTACGATTAGAATCCTTTCTGTGGGCTGGAGATCTTTCTACCTATGACAGCATTCTGAATTTACCTTTCACTATTCCTTTTTATGGGGATCACGTAAGTCTGTTCACGTTGCTCATGGCCGGATCAACCATCCTGTATACCATGGCGAACTCGCAAATGACCACAGTTCAAGGGCCTATGAAGACCTTGCAATACATCATGCCGGTAATGCTGCTTTTCTTCTTTAATTCTTATCCCTCAGGTCTATCTTATTACTACTTTGTTTCAAACCTTGTTTCATTTGGTCAGATCGCTCTTTTCCGAAAGTTTATTGATGAAGACAAAATCAAAAGGGTGATGGAAGAAAACAGAAAGAAAAACAAGAACAAAAAGAAGAGTAAATTCCAGGCAAGGCTGGAAGAAGCAATGAAGGCAAATCAAGAGGCCCAGAAGAAGAATAAAAGAAAATAAGTTCAAGCTTATACTTCAACATCTTATGCTAATGACTTGATAGTTAATGCACTATCATTAGTACACTATGTTCCAATAATTTTTCTTTAAAAATAGGGTGTATTTCTTCCTATCAACTTGGATATATTTGTGTCCTTTTATTCAATCACAGCACAAAGAATTAACTAATCCATGGGTAAAATTATTTCAGTTGCCAATCAGAAAGGTGGTGTTGGTAAGACCACCACAGCAATCAACTTAGCAGCAAGTCTGGCAGCGCTGGAATTAAAGACACTAATTGTTGATGCTGATCCTCAGGCCAATGCAACATCAGGTGTGGGCATGGATCCAAAAACAATCGAGGTGAGCGTTTATGAATGCATGGTTAACGGAGCAAGCGTACAGGACAGCATTCTCAAGACCGACATAAAGTACCTCGACATTTTGCCCTCACACATTGACCTTGTGGGTGCAGAAGTGGAAATGGTTAATATCGAGGAGCGAGAAAATAAGATGCGTGAAGCCCTGGCAGGAGTTAAGGACAAATACGACTTTATCATCATCGACTGCTCCCCTTCTCTTGGTCTCATTACGATAAATGCGCTTACAGCTTCAGACAGTGTGGTAATTCCTGTTCAGTGCGAATACTTTGCTCTCGAAGGGTTAGGTAAGCTGTTAAATACTATTAAGATCATTCAGAACAGATTAAATACGGATCTGGAGATTGAAGGAATTCTGTTAACGATGTATGATCTCAGATTGAACCTGTCAAATCAGGTGGTTGATGAGGTGAAAACTCATTTTAAGAGTATCGTATTCAACACAATCATTCCAAGAAATATTAAATTAAGTGAATCTCCAAGCTTCGGGGAACCAGCCATTACACACGATGCCGAGAGCAAAGGAGCAGTCAGTTACCTCAATCTGGCAAGAGAAATATTGAAAAAGAACCAGGTAAAAGCGGCCTAATATGGCAGGTAAGCGAACTGGACTCGGAAAAGGCCTGGGTGCCTTGCTGTCAGATAGTCCTGAAAAGTCAACACTGGCCACTGACTCAGCTCAAGTAGCAACGGGATCAATATCGGAAATTCCTCTGAATGAGGTAGAAGTAAATCCCTTTCAACCTCGTACAGATTTTGATGAAGAGGCTCTGAACGAACTAGCGGAATCTATAAGAATCCAGGGTATCATTCAACCGATCACCGTAAGGAAGTTAAGTGACAATCAATATCAGCTGATTTCCGGCGAGAGGAGACTGCAGGCCTCAAAGAAGGCTGGACTTGAAAGAGTCCCTGCATACATTAGAAGTGCGGACGACCAGCAAATGTTGGAAATGGCTCTAATTGAAAACATTCAGCGTGAAAACCTGAATGCAATAGAGATCGCTTTAAGTTATCAACGCCTGATTTCCGAATGCAATTTAAAGCAGGAAGAACTGGGTGATCGAGTTGGAAAAAAACGATCGACAGTAAACAATTACCTGCGATTACTCAAACTTCCACCAGATATTCAGATTTCCATTCGGGACGGTCAGATCAGTATGGGTCATGCCAGGGCGATAATATCCATTGAGGATGTTAGTGTCCAGCTGGATGTTTTCAAGAAGATCCTCAAAGACGGACTTTCGGTAAGAAAGGTTGAGGAATACGTTCGAAGTCTATCTGAAAGCTCCGAAAAGCCAACATCTCCCCCTACTCCAACGTTAAATCCTGAGATGTCTAAATTGCAGTCGCAATTATCATCTCACTTTGGAACGAAAATTAAAATTAAGTCAGGGAAAAACGACAAGGGTGAGATTGCTATCCCGTATGATTCCACGGATGACCTCAATAGAATTCTTGAAATCCTCGATTTGTAATAGACTATTAATCAGTCTAGTCTTTTTTTTCTTCTCCTCTCTTTGTGTCGCGCAGGACATTGAGATCGATTCGTCCTTTGTCAACTTCAAATCAGGAAAAGACACGGTCCTTTTTCAATCCATCGTAGATAACAACCCGAATAAGGCAGCCCTATACTCAGCCGTGCTGCCCGGTCTTGGTCAGATTTACAATAAACAAGCTTGGAAAGTCCCAATCATTTATGGAGGAGCGATCATATTCGCTCATTTCATACGTGTCAATCATGAAATGTACAATCAGTTTCGAACTGCACAAATTGCAATCCTGGATAACGACCCTTCTACAATAAACCCATTTGAAGCCAATCGTCCAGGGTATTTCACAGATGGAAACATCGCCAGGAATACTGAGTTTTTTCGAAGAAACCGTGATTTCATGATTATCCTGGCTTCTGCTTTCTATCTGATAAATATTGCTGAAGCGCACATTGCAGCACATCTAAAGGAATTCGATGTAAACGACGCACTATCACTGTCTATCGAACCCTCATTTGAATCCCATCCCTTAAATTCGCGATCTGCCGGTTTATCACTAGTTATAAGTTTCTGATGAATATAGCTCTCGTAGGTTACGGAAAAATGGGTCGGATCATAAAGGAAGTCGCTAATGAGCGTCACCATGACATCGTCGCAATCATCGATGTAGGAAATACCGAGGAGCTTGATAAACTCAGCCAAAAAAATGTGGATGTTGCTATTGAGTTTTCTACACCTCAAACTGCTTTTGATAACATTAAATCATGTCTGAACCAAGGTATTCCTACCATTTCGGGTACTACAGGATGGCTGGATAGATTTGAAGAAATTGTGGATTATTGTGAAAAGAACAATGGCGCTTTTTTATATGCCTCCAATTTTAGTTTAGGAGTCAACCTATTCTTCAAAATGAACCGATGGCTGGCGAGAATCATGAAACAACATATCGACTACAAGGTGTCTTTGGAAGAGATTCATCACCTTCAGAAGCTCGATAAACCAAGCGGCACGGCAATTTCTCTTGCCGAGCATATCCTAAATGAAAGAAAAGAACTCGACCACTGGACTATCAAGCATGCTGCAAATAACGAGTTGCAAATAACATCTATAAGAGAAAACCAGGTACCGGGTACACATACCATTTCATATGACTCTCCTACCGATAAAATTGAAATAAAGCACTTTGCAAAAAGTCGAGAAGGATTTGCCACGGGGGCCGTTTTAGTATCCGAATGGATAGTTGGTAAGACAGGTGTATTGACAATGGATGATTTCCTAAAATTTGATTAACTGAATGTATTACAACGATTTTAGCCTTACTAGTGTATTAATTTTTATTGTCGGATGGTACATCCTTCAAGGTATAGCATATTACAAGTTTTTTGAGAAGGCCGGGCAACCATCCTGGATCGGTTTTGTGCCATTCTACAACTACTACGTTCATCTTAAAATCGTAGGTAGGCCCGAATGGTGGGTATTCTTACTATTGATTCCGGTTATTAACTTTTTTGTGGCCCTTACCATGCACCTTGACTTATTGAAGTCATTTGGCAAATACACTTACTTTGACCAGGCAGTGGGTGTTATTCTGGCTCCTTTCTACATGCTATATGTTGCTTTTTCCGACACAACATACCTGGGTAAGGCCACGGAATTACCAAAGGAAAAAAAGACTACTGGCCAGGAATGGTTTGAAGCCATAGTATTTGCGGTGTTTGCTGCAACCTTCATCAGGTGGGTCTTTATGGAGGCCTACGTAATACCCACACCATCCATGGAAAGATCGCTACTGGTTGGTGACTTTTTATTTGTTAGTAAAATTGAATACGGTCCGAGGTCGCCTAAAACACCATTACAGATTCCTTTAACACATGCAAAAATCTGGGGAACGGAGATTCCATCTTACCTAAGTTTTGCACAACTTCCTCAGCTACGCTTTCCAGCTTTGGGGACAGTAGAAAGAAATGACGTGGTAGTCTTCAATTATCCACCAGAATTCGAACATCCTAAAGACCTCCGAACACACTACATTAAACGTTGTGTCGGTTTACCGGGAGATGTTGTTGAGGTTCGTGAAGGTCAGGCTTTCGTGAACAATGAACCATTGGAAAACCCCGAATTGATGCAAATGAGGTATTTTCTTGAAACCGACCAGGTTATAAGAGATCGCATTTTTCTGGAATATGGAGTTTGGGAATACCAACAAGCGGTAAATGGAGACGGAAAAAGGGGTTACGTAGTGCTAACTACAGGAGAAGTAGCCGAGCAACTAGCTGGACTTGATTTTGTGAAAAGCAGTGAATCAATTATAAGCAGTCCTGATAGAGTAGATTACCAGATCTTCCCCGATGGTCAGGTATATCCATGGAATGCAGATCACTATGGTCCGCTGGAAGTCCCCGCCCGAGGATGGACAATTAATCTTGATAAAAAGAACGTGGCGAAATTTGGTTCAACCATTCGGGACTATGAAGAGGTCGGTGAAGTATCAATCAGGGATGGAGAACTATTTATCAACGGAGAGCTGCAGTCTACCTATACCTTCAAAAAGGACTATTACTTTATGATGGGCGATAATCGGCATAATTCTCTAGACTCCAGATTCTTCGGATTTGTTAGTGAGGACTTTATTGTCGGAGAGGCTTCATTTATATGGATGTCACTGGACGACAAGGCTAGCTTTATCAATCGCATAAGATGGAGCCGACTATTCAGAGGGATCAACTGATAAACTAGTTTACCATTTGATTGGTGTAAGACCATTTTTCAATAGATAGTCATTCGTTTTACTAAAGTGTCTGTTTCCTAAAAAACCCCGGTTCGCGGAAAAAGGAGATGGATGAGGAGAAGTCAAAACATGGTGATTTTCCCTATCAATAATCTCCCCTTTCTTTTGTGCGTAAGCCCCCCACAACAGGAAAACAAGGTTTTTTTTCTTTGACGAAAGGACACTAATGACGGAATCTGTAAACGTTTCCCAACCTCGGTTTTGGTGTGAGCCAGGTGATGAAGCCCTCACAGTAAGTGTAGCATTAAGCAATAAAACACCCTGGTCAGACCACCTCGTGAGATCACCATGATCCGGTGTTTCGATATTCAAATCGCTTCTGATCTCTTTGTATATATTGACCAATGAAGGTGGAATCGTTACACCCCGGTTAACGGAGAAACATAGACCATGTGCCTGTCCCTTACCGTGATAAGGATCTTGTCCAATTATTACCACTTTCGTCTCAGGAAATGGGCAGTGTTCAAATGCATTGAAAATTTGACTTCCCGGGGGATAAACCGTATGGCTTTGATATTCCTCCTTTACAAATTCAACCAACTGATGGAAATAAGGCTTCTCGAATTCCTGTCTCAACATTTCTTTCCAGGTTTCGTGAATTTTAACTTCCATTTTTGTGTTAACTTTTTAGCCTGATAAGTAAATTAAAAGCTTATCTGCTATATTACCCTCAAGTTTAACGCGTAATGCTTACGGAATTAGCGAAACAAATAAAAGTTAGTGTAGACACTGAGTACCAACAGGAATACTCCAATCCTGTGCAGCAACACTTTGTGTTTACGTACCGTATTACTATCGTAAACAACAGTGAAAAAACTGTTCAACTGAAAACCCGACACTGGTCTATTGTCGATGCAACCTTTGCCTCCCGTGAGGTAGATGGCGAAGGCGTTGTGGGTAAACAGCCTGTACTTGAACCCGGACAGTCACATCAATACGTATCCGGTTGTAATCTGAGATCTGGCATTGGTAAAATGAAGGGACATTACATCATGGAGCGTTTGGTTGACGGAAAGGAATTCAAAGTGGAGATTCCGGAATTCACCATGGTAGTGCCAACCAAGATGAATTAAGTGCCTCAGGCTGACCCCCTATTCACATTTCAATCCTATTTTAAGTACTTTATACAATCGAAAGGGGCGCATAGTGTTCATTCTCCCCTGGTCTACAAGCTTTATCAGGATGTATTAAAACCGTCCAGAAACTACAGGATCGAAAGTATTGAGTCAATTAGAAAAGAGTACAAAAGATCAATCTCTTCAATCCATGGGTTCGATTTCGGTAAGGGGAAAGAAAAGACAAACAGTCTATCGGCAATTGGTAAAAAATCGCTTAGCAATCCAAAATTCGGGGCCTTTCTTTATTTATTGTGTAAATGGTTAGAACCATCTTCTATACTTGAGACGGGTTCTAGCCTAGGTATTTCTACCGCGTACTTGGCTTCCCATAATCCAAATGTTCCAATTACAACTGTTGAAGGAAATCAAGGTGTTTCTCACGTTGCGGAACAAACCTTTCAAAGACTGGAATTGGAGAATGTTAACCTAGTCCAGGGAAACATGTACGAGGTACTTCCAGATATTGTAGAGAAAACGAAACCAGAGATCATCTTTCACGACGCCGATCACCGATCTGAGTCTGTGAATTTCCTGATGAACACCATAGAGAGCAATTTGAACTCCACCAAAGTGATAGTGATTCATGATATTTATTGGTCAAAAGATATGAATCATGCATGGAAATCAATTGTGGACCGATCCGATCTTACAATTACGGTGGACGTGTTTGAAGCTGGAATAGTATTCCCCAGGGTCAACACGCCTAAACAGCACTTTGTATTGAAATTCTAAGATTGTAGTATAAAACCGCTCAATGAACTAATTTTGCACCCCGAAAGGGAATTCAATCGGTTTTACAATGGCGGAACAAGTAAAAGAAGAGAATAACGACTACAACGATTCAAACAAGCGTAGGTATCTGATCATCGGAAGTATACTCCTGGTTTTTGCGATCGCAATCGGTGTTTTACTGGTACAAAAGAATAACCTGGAGAAGGAAAGACAACAACAGGAAATGGCGCTCAACACTGCGTACATCCAATTGGATTCCATTTCAGATGAACTTGATGAGCGTATACGAACGATCTCCGAACTGGGTGGTGAAATAGATACCCTGTTATCCATACGAGAAAGACTGGAAAGTGAGAAAAAAGAATTACTGGATAGAGAGAAGAGTAAGGACCTTACAATCAGGAACTTAAGGGATAAAGTTGAAGGCTATCAGGAATTGCTTGTCATTAAGGACGAAGAAATCAAGCAACTTAGTGTAATCAATGAGCAATTGCTTACTGAAAACTCCGATCTGAAAACAGAAACACAAGAATTGAATCAGGTTATCAGAGAAACTGAAAAGGATAAAGAGCAGTTACAGCAACAAATTGATCTAGTCGCCCAGCTAAAAGTTGAGGGTATGAGTGTTTTTGCTGTTAATGTGAATGGAAAAGAAAGAGAAGCCGAGTTTAGGAACCGACACATTGACCAACTGAAAATACAATTCACCGTCGCCGAAAACAAAGTGGCACCTATCGAGGGCAAAGCATTATTGGTGAAAATCACCGCGCCAGATGGTAATGTACTATTTGATGTAACCAGAGGCTCAGGCACTTTTATGTTTGAAGGTCGCGAAATGTTCTACACGGCCAAGAAAGAAATCTTATTCGATAGAAATAGACAGCAAGTGATCCTCTTCTACGATAAAGGAAGTGAATTCGAGCTTGGGATTCATAATGTCCAGGTTTACACCGATGAATATCTGATGGGAGAAGGATCCTTCGTAATCAAGGGATAAAAACCTTTTTCTTTGGTTTGATTAGTCATTTTATTCGCTAATTTTGCGTCCTTAAATTTCAAGAACACGTATGCAAAAGAATTACGAGACGGTATTCATTTTAACTCCCGTTTTGTCTGAGGTTCAGATGAAGGATGCTGTCGCTAAGTTCAAGAAAGTACTCACGGATAATGGTGCTAAAGTCATTAACGAGGAGAATTGGGGTCTAAAAAAACTAGCTTACCCAATTCAGCACAAGTCCACCGGGTTCTATCAAATGATTGAGTTTAGTGCAGAGCCATCTTTAGTAAGCAAGCTGGAGACAGAATACAGGAGAGATGAAAAAGTGATGCGATTTCTAACGATAACGTTGGATAAACACGCACTGATTTACAACGAGCGCCGAAGAAAAGGCGAATTCAACAAAAAAGAAGAAACTAAAGAGGAGGCTAAGGTATGACGCTTCAAAACGAACCCATTAACAGGGACCAAAAACAAAAGAAGTATTGCCGATTCAAGAAGAATGGCATCAAATACATCGATTACAAGGATGCGAACTTCCTGCTCAAGTTTGTTAACGAGCAAGGAAAAATCCTTCCAAGACGAATTACCGGTACAAGTCTAAAATACCAAAGAAAAGTATCTCAGGCTGTGAAGCGGGCGCGTCACCTGGCATTAATGCCTTACGTAGGTGATTCATTAAAATAATTATTGGTCATGGATGTTATTTTAAACGAGGATATTCAAGGTCTTGGCTACAAGAATGATGTGGTCAAAGTAAAAGACGGATACGGACGAAACTTTCTTATTCCGAGAGGAATGGCAATCATAGCGAGTAAGTCAAATCGAAAGATGATTGACGAAAACATTCGCCAAGCGGCTCATAAAGCAGAAAAAGCTTTAAAGGATGCACAGACTTTTGCGGAAAGTATCGGAGACGTTTCTATAGAGTTAAAGACAAAAGCCGGTGAAAGTGGAAAGATATTTGGAGCAATTACTGCTCTTCAGGTGTCAGACGCTCTATCAGCTAAAAGCTTTAACATAGACAGAAAGAAAATATCTCTACCGAAGATCAAGGAGCTGGGTGAATACACTGCCGTATTGGATCTTCACAAAGAGGTGCAGCACGAAATTAAGATTAACGTTGTAGCTGAGTAACCTAAGATTAAGTTAATACTAAAAGCCGCCCCACTGAGTGGGGCGGCTTTTTTTATGTTAGGTCACCAACGAGAATAACTAGAATCTCTCAATTGATGAAATTACTGCTTTCCAATTAGGCCGTTCTCTCGTCTATATTTGTACTATGTTCAAACTTGACTTCAACGTTGATCCTTGCGATGAAAAGATAAGCGTTCATGACAAGATCCTCATGTTGGGCTCCTGCTTTTCCAGTGAAATGGGTTCGAAATTAAGGGATAATAAGTTTGACGTCCTATCCAACCCGTTCGGTACCTTATACAATCCAATTTCCATCTTCCGGGCTATGGAGCTATCAATTACCGGGAACCAGCAGGTGGATACGGTCAATCATCAGGATATTTGGTACGATTGGGATGCTCACTCCATCATTTCAGGACTTTCAAAATCAGAACTGATCGACAAATCCTTAAATGCAAGAGAAAAGACCAGAAACCGATTGAAAAAAGCCAATTGGATCATAATTACCCCAGGTACTTCTATAGTATATGCCATTGAATCCGAAGCTCGAATCGTAGCCAATTGCCATAAAAGACCCTCACAGACTTTTAGTAGGCAAATGCTTCTTCCAACTGAAATAATTGAATCATTCGGGAGATTTCACCAACTGGTAATGGAAAGTAATCCAAATGTAAAATTCATTTTTACCGTTAGTCCGGTGCGACATGTGAAGGACGGCCTAATTACAAATAATCAATCAAAAGCTACCCTCCTGCTGGTGATTAAACATCTTACTGAAACGCTTCCTAATTGCTTCTACTTCCCTTCATATGAAATTGTGATCGATGAGTTGCGTGACTATCGCTTTTATTTAAAAGACATGATTCATCCGAATGAACAGGCGATCGACTACATCTGGAATAAATTCGTAGAGAGCTATTTCGATAAGAAGGCATCCGAATGGATAAGCAAGTGGAACCGATTCCAAAAAGACATCCAACACCGTCCCTATCATGTCTCAAGTCCAAATCATCAGAAATTTCTTAGAAAATTGCTCATACGACTTCAAGATCTAGGTAATGAGTTTGACTTATCTGAAGAAATCAAAGAAGTAAAAAAGCAGATCAAATGAGAAACTTTGGCTTTCCGTTATTGGTTCTCTCCTTTTTGATGGGTTGCAATTCTTCATTAAATCAGTCCGAAAACACAAACAACATGAACCAACTGGCCAACGAAAAATCACCATACCTTCTACAACACTCTGATAACCCGGTAAACTGGTATCCCTGGGGTGAAGAGGCCCTAAAAAAGGCCAAAGAGGAAGACAAACCTATCATCTTAAGCATTGGATATTCCTCCTGCCACTGGTGTCACGTTATGGCCCATGAATCCTTTGAAGATAGTACGGTAGCAGCCGTAATGAATGAACACTATATTAACATAAAGGTAGATCGAGAGGAAAGACCGGACATCGATCAAATATACATGGATGCGGTTCAGGCCATGGGATTAAACGGAGGATGGCCGCTAAATGTCTTTCTTACACCCGAACAAAAACCGTTCTATGGAGGCACTTATTTTCCAAAAGAAAAATGGATTGCCCTACTCGGTAGTGTCAACGACGCTTTTCAAAACAAAAGGCAGCAACTGAACCAATCGGCAGATAAGTTTTCCGAGGCTTTAGGTCGGGAAGTATCGTCAAAATTCAATCTTGACCCTTCCTCCCCACTCACCGAAGACGCTTTAATGGCTGGATATTATAAAATGGCCTCCAAATTCGATAAAGAATGGGGAGGTCTCCAAAGGGCACCAAAGTTTCCTCTCCCTTCAATTTGGCGTTTTCTGTATACGCTTCACGAAAAAACTGGATTTGAAGACGTTAAGGAACATCTGGAGTTTACTTTAGATAAAATATACCAAGGTGGAATCTACGATCATGTTGGGGGTGGATTTGCTCGATATTCGGTGGACGGACAATGGCATGTTCCTCATTTCGAGAAGATGCTTTATGATAATGGTCAACTTCTGTCAGTATATGCTGAAGCCTATAAGTTGACCAAAAATCCTGACTATCGAAGAGTTATCAGTGAAACCATCCAATGGCTGAATCGCGAAATGCTACATGAGAATGGTGGATTCTATGCAGCACTTGATGCTGACAGTGAAGGAGTTGAAGGTAAGTTCTATACTTGGAGCAAGGATGAAATCATGGATATTGCTGGCAAGGATGGAGAGATTATCTGCCAGGTATTTGATGTCTCTGAACAAGGAAACTGGGAGCATACGAATGTGTTGAGACTACTTAAACCTAAGGACGAAATACTTAAAGAATTTGGGCTGACTGACGAAGAATTGGATAAAATCATAAACGCATTTAAAGAAAAGGCACTCAAGCGTAGGGAAGAACGAATACGACCAGGATGGGATAATAAACTTATTTCCGGATGGAACGGTCTGGCGCTAACTGGACTACTTGATGCTTACCAGGCGATCGGAGACGAAAGTATTTTGAAATTGGCCGAGGGCAATTACCGATTCATACGAGATGAGCTCATAAACGACGGAAGATTATTGCACGTTAGTAGTTTGGAAATACAAGGTTTTGCCGATGATTATGCCGCCGTCATTCAGGCATTCATTAAGTATTATGAAACCGTCTTTGATGAAGGTGCACTCCAGTTGGCTCGCCAACTACAAGAATCCTGCATTAAGGAGTTCTTCGATGACGGTGATAATCTTTTCTACTACACTTCTAGTTCCAGCGAAGGCTTGATCGCGCGAAAGAAAGAGTTCTTCGATAACGTTATACCTGCTTCAAATTCCATTTTAGCAGAGAACTTGTTCAAACTGGGTCTTTATTTTGATGACGATAATCTAAAGACTAAAAGCGATAGTATGTTAAATCAGGTAAGTGAGCTGGTAGAGCAGGATCTTGAATTTCTTTCTCAATGGGCGCTGTTGGGTACTCTTCGTCAGGAGGCTACTCCTGAAATAGTCATAGTTGGTGAAAAAGCGACGGAACTGGCTAAGGAATTCAATGCACTCTCCCTTCCAAATAAGGTAATTATGGCTAATTCCACTGCTTCCTCTCTACCTCTAATGGAACATAAAGAAACTGTGGGTGGAAATACCACCATTTTCGTATGCTTCAATAAAACATGTAAACTACCTGTTCATTCTATCGAAGAAGCTTTGGAACAAATTCCATAAAGAGTTAATCTTGATCACTTTATGAAATATATCGAGGTGATCCTTCCCCTGCCTCTACAGGGTTACTTTTCTTATGGTGTAAATGACTCTCTATATCACGAAGAGTTGGTAGGTTGTCGAGTTACCGTGCCTTTCGGTAAAAGAAAGATATACACAGGTGTGGTGGCACGTGTTCTGGAAAACGAACCATCGTACATATCCATTAAAGAAGTTATTGAAGTCCTCGATGAAAGGCCGATTCTGAATGCTATCCAATTAGGATTTCTTGAATGGGTGTCACGATACTATATGTGTTCAGTAGGTGAAGTTTACAATGCAGCAACTCCCACCAATCTTAAGCTCACCAGTGAATCGTATGTCAGCAAGGTAAAGGACATTGATTACGACGAAACGACCCTATCCAACCATGAATTCGACGTACTGGAGTTCCTGGAATCGACTGAAAGAACACAAGAGGAAATAAAACAAATCCTGGGATTAAAGAACATATATCGAATTATCAAAAGCTTACAGGATCAAGGACTGATCTACCTATATGAAAAAGTCAAGGATAAGTATTCACCAAAAAAGGAGAAAAGAATCAGGCTTAATCCGTCCTACCTGGGTGAAAATGCTCTGCAGGAACTTTCTGAATCATTGGAAAGCAAACCAAAACAGTTAGATGTCCTTCTTACTTACCTGAAACAAGTAGACCTATTCAATAGTCCGGAATTGAATGACCAGGGAATGCTGTTTTCAGGACTAAAAAACGAAGGTCTAAGCCCTAGCTCAATGAATACCTTGGTTAAAAACAGTGTTTTTGAAACCTGGGAGAAAACGGTAGATCGGTTTGCATTTGACGATGAGAAGGCAGCCGAGATCCCTATATTAACACCTGATCAGGAAATTGCCTATAACAGTATTCTTAGCGAGTTTGAGGACCACTCTACAGTTCTTCTTCAAGGTGTCACAGGTAGCGGTAAAACAGAAATCTACATTCGTCTCATTAAGGAACAAATTGACACAGGCAACCAGGTATTATATCTCCTACCCGAAATTGCCTTGACTACACAGATAATTAAGCGTTTTCGGAAAGTATTTGGGAATAGGTTCGGGATTTATCATTCAAGGGAATCTGACAATGAACGAGCTGAGGTATTCAAGAAATGCAGCGAAGGGAAGTTTGATTTTGTCATTGGTGTAAGAAGTTCAGTTTTCTTACCCTTTCAATACCTTTCCTTAATCATTGTCGACGAGGAACATGAATCGTCCTATAAGCAATATGATCCTGCTCCAAGGTACCACGCAAGAGATGCAGCAATTGTGCTATCCAATATGCACGATGCCAAAACATTGATTGGTAGTGCAACGCCTTCTTTAGAATCATATCACAATGCCCAATCAGGAAAATACGGCTGGGTTAGACTTGATAAACGGTACGAAGACCAACCGATGCCGGAAATCATCCTGGCTGATTTGAAAAAAGAAAGGAAGCAAAGGACAATGAAGGGGCATACGAGTGGACAGCTGTTGGAACTAATTCAGCAAAGTATTGAAAAGGAGAAGCAGGTTATTCTATTTCAAAATCGAAGAGGATATGCGCCTTTTCTTCAATGCGATAATTGTCAGCATATTCCTAAATGTGTCAATTGTGATGTAAGCCTTACTTATCACATCTATCAGAACGAGTTGGTTTGTCACTATTGTGGCTTTAGGCAATTCTACGATGCCTCTTGTCCCTCCTGCGGTTCTCATCAGGTTAGAACGGTTGGATCGGGTACAGAAATGCTTGAAGAGGAGTTGACCACGTTGTTGCCCGATACTCAGATGAAGAGGATGGATTTGGACACAACCAGGCACAAATATGCGTATCAACAAATCATTGACGATTTTGAAAATGGGTCAATTCAAGTTTTGATTGGTACCCAGATGGTATCAAAAGGCCTTGATTTCGAGCATGTTAACCTGGTAGGAGTTTACGACGCTGATCGCATGATTCATTTCCCTGATTTCAGGTCCCATGAAAGGTCGTATCAGATGATCAGCCAGGTGAGTGGCAGGTCTGGTAGGAAACATGAGAAAGGCAAGGTGATAATTCAGGTTTCTGATCCTGAACATCCGGTCATCAAGTGGATTCAATCACAAGACCTGGAGGGTTTTTATGCGTACGAATTAAATCAAAGAAGTGAACACAGATTCCCTCCTTTCTATAGGCTGATTAAGACAGTCATTAGAGACCGAGATAAATCAACCTCTTTGCAAGCTGCACAGCAACTGCATTTACTAATGAAAAAAGACCTTGGCGAACGTGTGCACACTCCTGTAGAACCTTTAATTGGCAAAATCAGAAATTACTACCTGCATGAAATTCATGTAAGAGTTGAGAAGAATCACGGCAACCTCCAACCGATTAAAGAGTTCATGATAGCGTGTCGTGAGACCTTATTAGCTTTGCCTGCGTTTAAATCTGTGATGGTTCATTTCGACGTTGATCCGCTGTGAGAATTACTCTACTGTTTCTGATTTCGATCTGGGTTCTTTTCAGTTGTCGCGAGTGCGATGACTGTGAGGTATTCATAGGCGAACCAAAAGTAACCATGGTTTTCATAAATCAGGATAGTCTTACCAGTATCCAATCAGACCTGAACCACAATCAAACGCTAATTGACTCGCTTTCTGAAAGTATAGTCGAACTTGAATTGAGTCAATCAATTCTTGCCGACAGTATTATATCTACACAGAATGCCGTAGATCAGGGTGAATTGGGTCTTGAGTCCACTTTAGAAAGTCTGAGAAGTGATTTTGCAGTGGATTCCTTAAGTCTGATCTCATTCGATGATACGATACAGCAGTTGGATAGCTTAAATGCAGTCTTACAATCAGTAAGCTCTACCATAAATTCAGGTTTGCTTTTGGTTTCAGAAATCAGGAATACAGTATCTGGATATAGTATTAGTAGAGAAGACAGCTTAACTGTTTATACAGTGCCTTTGGATTTCAATAATGCAACAACCTCTCTGGAGTTTGTTATTCATGATGAAGTGTATGAATTGAACATGGCACATGAGAATGAGCTTTCTGTGGATGAACGCACAAGAGTCAACGTAAGTATGACGGAAATAGAAGTAATCAGTCATACTTTTCAATCAATATCACTTCAATGCAACACCAATTCGTGTGCTTCTAATGAGACGGTTATTATCTGTTATTTTTAGTATTTGGGCTGTCACTGCTTTTTCGCAGGATCTTAATTCCTTCGAAGTGAGTGAGGATACAACGTACACCTCAGACACAATTGAAGATGATGTACCCGGTTATAAAAAACTATTCATTCCCAGGCTCTATGTAGACTATGGTAAAGTCTTGACATTATGGACCGATTTTGAGTCAAAGACGGAATTAGGAACCGAATTACTCCTAATGGAAAAGTTGCAACTGATATTGGAAGCTGGAATTTGGGATTTAGATCCAAATGATGCCTTTGCGAATCTGGATTATCAGGTCGAAGGACAGTATGCCAGAGTTGGCGTCGGTTATCTGGGTAGTATCGATGACGCAAACAAAATTGGGTTGGGACTGAGATACGGTCAATCCTCCTTTAAGGATCAGGGAATCATCACCATAGAGTCGCAATCAGGACTTAATCAGGACTTTGAATCTTCTTTTTCTCGTGATAATCTGAATGCCAGATGGATGGAAATCACCTTGAACTCCGAACGATACATTCAGTTCAACAAGGAGATAAAAGATGCCGCAATTAATCGGCTCTTTTCATGGGGTATCCTATTTCGCTATCGTATCATGTTAGACTATACGCAATTTGATGAAATCGATGTTTATAGCATTCCTGGATACGGTCGCTCATTTGATCGTAGTTTCCCTGCCCTCAATTTCTTTCTGAAGATCAACTTTGGAGCTGGTTGATTCCAATAGACAATATGTAGACACCTTATTCATAGAGATTTCAACAATCAAGTATTCTTTTGATTTGTGTTAAAAGACTACTTGCCAGTCGTTTTACTCTTTTTCATTGGATTCCCCTCGCTAAAAGGTGATACGCTTGCCTATGAGTTATTTGAATATCCGAATGGAACACTTCAACTGGCAAATGGAGGATCAGGTTGGTTCAGGGAATGGAGAAACACAGCTGACTACAGTGGTCTTGATGGCTATATTATATCCGATGTAAACCCTATGTCCTTTGAAGGACTCAATGTTAGCGGTGGCTACACCGTAGGAGGTTATTTGGGCCAGACGTCCGGTAGGTACTTCGATCCGGTGACTTTTGCCCCCTACCTTACAGTTGACAACCGAATTGGTAATGGTAATTTCTATCTATCATTCTTAATTAGAAAAGAAGAAGAAAATGACGACATCATCCAGGTAGTATTTGCCGACGATGAAACCAGGGAGAACCTTGTAAACATAGAACTTATAAAGATTGGATATTTTGGTACGGTCTCAGAGGATATTGATGGTAACCAATATTGGTCGATTGCTGTGAATGATGAGGAGACAGTGGCGCTATCGGACTCGATTATTCGAATTGGTGATACTTACCGAATAGTAGTGGAATTCAATTTTGGACCAACCTCGACATTTAACCTTTGGGTAAACCCTTCAGTTGACAACCTGAATACCATTCCTGACGCAACGGTTAACACCACGGCAGATGTTAGTTTTTGGAATATGGTTCTTTCTTTTATATCCCTAACCGTCGGTGATCACGGTTCATTTGATGAATTCGTTTTTACAGACAACATCAGTAATGTGTTACCCGTGGAATTATCTTTCTTTCGTGCAAAATCAAAAATTAATTCTGTTTTATTGGAGTGGGAAACAATCAATGAAATCAACAATAATCATTTTCTTATTGAGAAATCTGTTGACGGTTCGTACTGGCAAACCATTGGAATGAGGGTGGGTTATGGTGATAGTAATGAATCAAGGCTATACTCACTAATTGATCTTGAACCTTACAAAGGAGATAGTTTCTACAGACTTATTCAAGTAGATCACGACGGGACCAAAACAATCGAGAAAATCATCTTTCATCATTATATGATGGTTGAAGGTCAACTCTCATCACATTTTTCTGAAAATCGTCTTTTCATTAGCAGTTCCGATATTGTTGACCATGTTTACATACATAGTTTAGACGGTAAGCTAATCATGGAATATCAGCCGCAATCATCAAGCTTTGATATACTATTGGGTCCTCGAAAAGAAAAAATCTACCTGGTTACAACAGTAGTTGACAATCAAATTATCCGGCAGAAGGTTATTCATTACTAACTATCGGAAAACCCTCATTCTTAATTACTTAATGGCCAATATCCAATTCTGACGAAATCGAAATTGGATGAGTCACCTTGTAATTGTTTAAATAATTAACAAAAATTTGTCGGTTACTTTAAACATTTGATCCAATTCCCACCCGAAATAGGATTAACTTTTCACCCTAATAGTGTGTCTATTTAATAATTTGATTGGTATTGAAACTTTATGCTCAAGCGTCATGTTTAACTTTTGAATCTAATTATTAAACAAAATTTCAACCTAATGTCTCAAACAGTAACTGTAATCGGCTCAGGGTTTTCTTCACTGGCTGCCGCTTGTTACCTGGCAAAAGCCGGATATGAAGTTACCATACTCGAAAAAAATGAGCACGTTGGAGGAAGAGCAAGGAAGCTCACCAAGGAGGGATTTAGTTTCGATATGGGCCCTAGTTTTTACTGGATGCCAGACATATTCGAACGTTTTTTTGGTGATTTCGATAAATCCCCCAGTGTTTATTACGACCTAAAAAAACTGGATCCGGCTTACTCAGTGTATTTCAGCCCTGATGAAAGAGTAACAATTGGAGGAAACCTGGAAGACATTCACGATACGTTTGAGTCTATAGAGAAAGGAAGTTCTAAACATCTGAAGAACTTCATGAATGTTGCCAGAGACAACTATGACATTGCAATCAAGGATTTGGTATATCGGCCCGGCAACTCTCCCCTTGAATTAGTAACCAAAGAAACTGTAACCCGTCTTGATCAATTTTTAAGTACTATCGACAAGAGAGTTAGAGCGAATATCAAAAACGAAAAACTTCGTAGAATTCTGGAATTCCCGGTATTGTTTCTTGGAGCAAAACCTTCAAAAACTCCGGCTTTTTACAATTTCATGAACTATGCAGACTTCGGTCTCGGTACTTGGCATCCTAAAGGTGGAATGACCGCCGTTTCAGCAGGAATGGAAATGTTGGCTTACGAACTTGGAGTAAAAATACACACTGGTGTAGAAGTAAAGTCTCTTATTACCGTTGGTTCCAGAGTGGTAGGAGTTCAAACGGACCGTGGAGAGTTCAAGTCAAGTATCGTACTGAGTGGCGCGGATTATCATCATACTGAAACACTTCTACCTGAAAAGCTAAGAGCTTACAGCGAGTCTTATTGGAAACGCAAGACCTTTGCTCCTTCTTCCCTGCTGTTTTACATTGCTTTCGATAAAAAGCTGAAAAACATAGATCATCATACTTTGTTCTTCGATACGGATTTTAACTCGCATGCATCTGCTATTTATGACAAAGCAAAGTGGCCCAATGATCCGATGTTCTATTGCAACTTCCCGAGTGTTACAGATGATACATTTGCTCCGAAAGGGAAAGAGTCTGCGACGGTTTTAATCCCTATCGCCCCGGGAATCGAGGACACCAACGAGATTAGAGAAAAGTATTTCAATATTGTTATTGATCGTCTTGAGCAGAATACAGGCCAAGACCTGAAGGATCAAGTTAGATTTTATGAGTCTTTTTGCGTAAATGACTTTGTAAACGATTATCATTCGTATGGTGGTAATGCATATGGGCTAGCAAATACGTTATTGCAAACTGCGTTTCTCCGTCCGAAAATCAAGAGTAAGAAGGCTCAAGGTTTGTACTTTACTGGACAGCTTACCGTTCCAGGACCTGGAGTACCTCCTGCCCTGATTTCAGGAAAAATTGTAGCTGATCAAATATTGAAAAACGAACACCATTCCAACGTCCTAGTATGAAAGACCTTTACGACAGAGTAAGTTTTGAATCAAGCAAACTGGTAACCAGGAGTTATAGTACCTCCTTCTCAAAATCTGTGAGAATGCTTTCGGCATCAATCAGACCGGCCATCTATAGTATTTATGGTTTCGTCAGATTTGCTGATGAAATAGTGGATACTTTTCATGAGTACGATAAAGAGATTCTACTGGACAGGTTTGAGAAAGACTACTACCAGGCCCTTGAACAAGGCATAAGTCTAAATCCAATTCTGAACTCCTTTCAGCAGACCGTAAAAAAGTACAACATTACAGATGATTTGGTACAGGCTTTCCTTCAAAGTATGAGGAAAGACCTCACAATTACCATTTACGACACCGAGGAGGAGATTGCCAACTACATATATGGCTCCGCGGATGTAGTAGGTCTAATGTGTCTACGAGTATTTGTCAATGGTGACGATGAGGCCTATGAAAGGTTAAAATCTTCAGCAATGAAGTTGGGAAGTGCTTTTCAGAAGGTAAACTTCCTCAGAGACTTAAAATATGACATGGAAGATCTTTCCAGAGTGTATTTCCCCGGTGTAAGCTTTAATAATATCACTGCCCAGGAGAAAAATCAAATTATTCAGGAAATCGAAGAAGATTTCGATGCTGCATACGAAGGAATTAAACAACTCCCAAGGGAGTCAAAATTTGGGGTTTACGTTGCGTACATCTATTATAAGTCGTTGTTAAGCAAATTACACAAAACACCCGCGCCTGAGTTAACTCAACAGAGAATACGAGTTTCTAATCCGGCAAAATTCGGTTTAATGGCTATGAGTTTTGTTAAGCTGAAACTAAATCTCATCTAGAAAACTATGCAGAATAATTCGGTACAGGTAAATGAGATTAGTGTAATCCTTGTAGATGAGGAAGACAAGGAATTGGGTACGATGGAAAAATTGAAAGCACACGAGAAAGGTCTTCTTCATCGTGCGATTTCTGTGTTTCTATTTGATGAGAATGGCAACTGGCTGTTGCAAAAAAGAGCTGACTCTAAGTATCACTCCCCTGGTAGATGGTCGAATACAGCTTGTAGTCACCCCTTCCCAGGAGAGGAATCCGAATCTGCTGCGCATAGAAGACTGCAGGAGGAAATGGGATTACAAGCTATGTTAACCAAGGCTTTTCATTTTAAGTATCACATTGAATTTGAGAATGGCCTCCAGGAGCACGAGCTGGATCACATATTCGTAGGTATAACAAATAAAGCTCCTACTCCGGATCCTTTGGAAGTATCACACTGGAAAAGTATAAGTCACCAAAACCTTAGAAAGGAAATAGAGCAGAATCCTGAAAATTTCACAGGGTGGTTCTTGCTACTGTATGAAAGGGTTTGGAACTTTGTGAAAAAGTAAGAGACCCATGTGGATAGTATATATAGGAATCGCAGCCGCCACATTCCTTTTAATGGAATTTGTAGCCTGGTTTGCCCATAAGTATGTGATGCACGGTTTCTTATGGTTCCTGCACGAGGACCATCATACCAAAGAAAGTCAGCATACAAGCATAGATCCCTTTGAGAAAAACGACGCTTTTTTCCTGATTTTTGCCATTCCGGGTATCATATGCTTAGTTTTTGGAATCTCAGTTCCCATTCCACTAATAGTCCCTATTGGTATTGGAATTACCCTTTACGGAGCTGCTTACTTTTTTGTGCACGATCTTTTCATTCATCAGAGAATCAAGGTTCTTAGAAATACCAAAAACAAATATCTAAAAGCCATCCGTCGCGCACATAAAGTGCACCACAAGCATCTTGGAAAGGAGCATGGAGAATGCTTTGGGATGCTGTGGGTACCTCGTAAGTATTATAGCTAAGCCACAAATTCAATTATTTAAGGATAGTTTTTGAACTAATATATATGTATGTACGTATAATGTACATACATTAATATCTATACACATGGAAACAATTACTAAAACCTCCTGGAAGGTAGACAACACACATAGTGAAGTACAATTTAAAGTGAAGCACTTGGTTATTTCGACCGTTACTGGTGCCTTTAAGCGATTCGAAGGTCAGATTGATGCAGATTCAGAAGATTTTGATGGAGCTCATGCTTCATTCAACATTGATGTAACCAGTATTGACACTAACGTATCCGATAGAGATGCACATTTGAAAAGCGATGATTTCTTTGGTGCAGAAGCCTACCCTCATATCAGTTTTGACGGTGTACTCCACAAAAATGGCAATGAATACAAATTAGTTGGTCCTTTGTCGATAAAAGATGTTACGAAAGACGTTGAATTAGCGGTTGAATATGGTGGTACTGTGGTAGACGGTTATGGTCAAACAAAAGCAGGCTTTGAAATAGTTGGGAAAATTAACAGGAAAGAATTCGGACTTACTTGGAGCATGGTTACTGAGGCCGGAGGAGTAGTAGTTGGTGACGATGTTACACTATCGCTGAACATTCAGCTAGTCAAGTCATAACAGATATCAAAATCAAGTAGATCATGAAGCCCGATTTTCGGGCTTTTTTTGTTTCTGTTATTCTAATTCTTAAAAAAACTCACCTTTAATATCATTTCTCTTTCGACTATCATAATTTGGGATCTGTAAAGTATTCCAATCATGAAGAAAGTAGCAATGCTAGGCGGAGGTTTCATAGGGCGATTCTATGCCGATGCCATACAGGGAAATCGAAATAAGGACACGGTTTACAGTGTGTACGCCAGAAGAGAAGAAACAGCCAAGACATTCGCTAAGGATTATGATTGTGAACATTGGACGACGGAAATGGAGGAAGCCATTTCAAATCCAGAGGTAGACGTCGTCTGTATTGCCCTGCCAAATAATATTCATGAAAAAGCCGTTTTAATGGCTGCAAAGCACAAGAAGGCTGTTTTATGTACCAAACCTCTTGGACGGAACGCTACCGAAGCCAAAAGAATGCTCGATGCTGTAGAAAATGCCGGAGTCTTTGCTGGTTACTTGGAAGACCTGGTTTATACTCCAAAAACACTGAAGTCATTAGAGAGTGTACGTAATGGAGCATTGGGGAGAATACTTTGGGCAAAATCAAGAGAAACACACCCAGGTCCCCACAGTAATTGGTTTTGGGATATAGAGCAGGCCGGTGGTGGATGCATGTTGGATCTTGGCTGTCATTGTATTGAAATAGCAAGAAGTTATATAGGAAAGGATATTTGTCCAGTAGAAGTGATGTGCTGGGCAGATACGCAAGTAAAACCAATTGAGGCGGAGGACCATGCAATCGCATTGGTGAAATATGAAAATGGTGCAATCGGGCAATTTGAGGCAAGTTGGACTTTTCGCGGTGGAATGGATTTGCGAGATGAAGTAATGGGCTCGGAAGGAACCATATGGATCAATAATTTCATGAGGACTGGATTCGAAATGTTCTCAACAGGAAAAGGTGCTGATTATGTAGCTGAAAAATCTGAGACAAATTCCGGGTGGGTCTTTCCCGTTGGAGACGAAGTCAATGATCTCGGATACAATCACATGTTTAAGGACATGTTCGAATCCATGGAGCTCGGGAAAGATCCAATCGAGACATTCTACGACGGATATGTTGTCAATGCAATTATTGACGCTTGCTATAAATCTGCCAAAAGCAAATTATGGGAGCCAGTTATATTGGATGACTGGAGAGGACAAAAGAACCTTACCAAGGATGACCATTTGGTCGAATATGACGAGGAACACTACTTACTCACCGAGGAAATGACCCATTATGGGGATAAAAAGATTATTTTGAAGGAGAAGAAATCAGGAAAGTTTGTGGAGAAGATAATTAAGAAGAAAGGTTGAGTTTAAGAGCAATAAGACCTCACCAAACCCAATACGTTCTGCAGAGATTCTTCATGGGTTAGATCCTGTTTTTGAATAACTACCAGTTCCTTGTTAAAATCTATACGATCTTTCCTATTTACAGCATCAGATACTGAAATCAAAGCTCTTGAAATTCCAAGTCCCTTTAATCGTTGTTTAACCATTCCTTCCATTCGAGCTATCTCAATCATTGAAGCAAGGAATACTGGCTTCCCTGGAAACTTTGCGTATGTTCGATAAAGAACCTCCTGGAATGATTCTTTCACCACCGAAGTTGTGGAACTGCTAACAACAACACCACCAACATCATCGGGATGGTAATGATCAAGTTCGAGTAAAATTTGAAGAGGAATGGGCTTTAACCCCGCTTGCTCCACCATGTTCGTCATTTCATTTACGATGAAAGAGCTTGGTCGAGCTAATATCATTTTCTTTATATTCATACAGCAAAACTTAAGACAGTGATTTCATTTTCAATTTACGACAACAACATCTCAGGAGTTCATAAAATCCAGTTGAAAAGCCGACAAATACTATCAATTTTCTACAAATGGAGACTATTGTTTTCTATTTGCTTTGTATCCACTTTTTTCAGTTGTGCCCCTACCCCAGATTATCAAATCATATTACGTGGAGGTACTATCGTCGACGGATCCGGAGACCCAAAATTTATAGGCGATATAGCCATAAATGCTGATACCATTACAGCAATTGGAAATCTAGAAAACTTCATTGGCACATCAGAAATTGATATCTCGGACTTGATCGTGGCTCCGGGGTTTATCAATATGCTTAGTTGGTCGATCGAATCCTTAATAGTAGACGGCAAATCAGAAAGTGATATTCGCCAGGGAGTTACCCTGGAAGTCATGGGTGAAGGAACCTCAATGGGTCCGTGGAATGAAAAGATGAAGGCCGAAAAAAAGGCCTTTCAAAAAGATGTTATCTACGATATTGAATGGACTACTCTTGGAGAGTATTTAGAATTTCTGGAGAAGAAAGGAGTATCGACCAACGTAGCATCATTCGTTGGAGCTACTACCCTTCGAATACATGAGATGGGTGAAGAAGATAGACCACCGACTGAGATGGAACTCAATAACATGAAATCACTAGTCCGACAGGCCATGGAAGAAGGTGCAATGGGTATTGGGGCGTCATTGATATATGCCCCCGCATTCTATGCTTCTACCGACGAACTGATTGAGTTAAGTAAAGTTGCTGCGGAATACGATGGTATGTACATTTCTCATTTACGAAGTGAAGGTGACTTTTGGCTTGAGGCTATTGACGAAACCATTCAAATTGCAAAAGTGGCGGGAATACGGGCTGAAATCTACCATCTTAAGGCTGCAGGAGCTCACAACTGGTATAAATGGGAAATTGCAATTGCAAAAATTGATTCCGCACGTAGGCAAGGAATTGAACTTACCACCGATATGTATACTTACACCGCCGGTGCCACAGGGCTAGACGCGGCAATGCCTCCTTGGGTTCAGGAAGGAGGTTATGGTGAATGGGCTAAACGTTTACAAGATCCCGATATTCGCAAACGAGTTAGCCAGGAAATGACCGCGAAGGGTGATGGTTGGGAGAACTTATATTTCGCAGCTGGCGATTCCAAAAACTTAATCCTGGTCGGTTTTAGAAATGATTCACTACGGTATTTAACAGGAAAGACACTAATGGAAGTTGCCGAGATGAGGAACACCTCACCTGAGGAAACCGCGATGGATCTGGTAGTTCAGGATAGTAGCAGAGTAGGAACAGTTTACTTTCTGATGTCTGAGGAAAATGTGCGTAAACAGGTTCAGCTACCGTATATGAGCTTTGGATCCGATGCCGCTTCCATGGCTCCCATTGAACCATTCACTAATAGTAACCCCCACCCTAGAGCTTATGGAAATTTTGCTAGACTGTTGGGCAAATACGTTCGCGAGGAAAAGCTAATTTCTATTGAAGAGGCTATTCGAAAATTGACCTACTTGCCTGCCTCGAATCTTAGGCTGTCAAACAGAGGGCTTATAAGAGAAGGTTATTTCGCCGATCTCGTCATTTTTGATCCGGAAACTGTGACTGATCGTGCCACCTTTAACAATCCACATCAGTTTGCCGAGGGGATGATACATGTTTTCGTCAATGGAGAACAAGTACTTAAATATGGTGAGCATACAGGAGCAACGCCAGGCAGATTTATTAAAGGACCAGGATTCAATGATTAGCTTCGAATGCGTTGGATGATTTCCTCCATATCCAAGTTATCGGCATAGTCCTTGCCATAATAACTGGATATTACATTTCCATCACCATCTAGAACTAAATCAGCTGGTAAAATTGGAGGATCCCCAATGGATTGCATCGAAAAAACCTTTTTTCTGAAACTATCAATCATCTTACTTATCCTTCGCAATGTCCGAAGTGTCCCAAAGTAAGATTGTTCGGTTTCATATAGTTGGTGAAAAACCATATCTGAATCAGCGATAATCTGACAATATCCCGGAGGCTTCACCCCTTCCATATTATTCAGTAATTCTTCATTCGAAGAATAAAAAATCGCGTAGATGATGATTCTCTCCTTTAAGAGCGTTTTCTCCCAATTGAGTAATTCCAGGAATCTTAAATTACAGAAGGGACAGGTAGCCCCTCTCAAAAAAGACAGTAGCAGGTAATCTCCTCCAAAACTCCTGGTAGAAAATTCTGCTCCATAAATGTCTGTGCCAGCAAAATGCCGTGCTTTTTCTCCAGATCTTATCATTTTTATTAATAAATCTGATTCGACGAGGTGTTTAAAAGCAATCTCAAACCACTATTTCATGTTGCAGTAGACAATTAATAGACACTTAAATCTATAATCAGAGTGGTTTGGAACCTCATAACGCGTACCGCATTTGGCACTTCATTTCTTAAGGAAATCATCCAAAGTTGGTAGTAATTTGACCGGAAAAGTTGCCCCTTAATAGAAATTGAGAGCGTATGATAACCAACAGACATTCAAGCATTGATTATTGTAATTATGTTAAGACATTGCTATTAAAGTCAATATGCCCTAAATTCAACTCTTGTTTCATCAACCTCAAACTGTATAATTTATGAAGTCGTTTTTTACCTCATTGATTGTGTTAGTTGCATTATCTGCATCTGCCCAGCAAGATGACGAAAGGATTTACAGCGAATGGCTGGAGGGTCTCTACCCTAAGTCTTATGAAAATGTCAACAATATGGTCAAGCGTATTTGGGGAAACAATGACCCTTCCAAAATCGGTATACTGGTTGAAGTGCATTGTGAGGCAGTTTCTAAGCTAATGGACATCAGGAGAAGCAAAGACGTGGATGAAAAGATATTCAGTGCAGTTCTTGATAAGTGGTCTCTTTCCAATGATGAGGAAAGGATGGCCAACTGGTACGAATGGCCCCATACGAATTGGGTAAAAGTCTTACAGGAATACAATAAGCGAATTGCCGAGCAAGAAGGAGGTAACTAGCCCTTTCTTTTTATACAAAACTTCTTTTTCTAGATTACACTGAATTAAATTGTGGATCAACATTATCTACAATTTGATGAAGAAATTTGTTATCTGTCTAGCTGTTCTTTTTACCACTTTCCTGGTCCAAGGACAAAGAAAAACTGATTCCAACAGCAAACCTCTCCTATCTGAAGCCTCATTAAATGGTCTTAAATTCAGAAGTGTAGGGCCTGCCCTTACTTCTGGTAGGATATCGGATTTTGCAGTTAATCCCGATAATCCAAAGGAATATTATGTTGCCACATCATCCGGAGGTGTTTGGAAAACTTCAAACTCTGGAATTGAATTCAAACCGATTTTCGACAAAGAAGGTAGTTATTCAATTGGATGCGTGTCTCTTGATCCCAATAATCCAAATGTGGTTTGGGTGGGGACCGGAGAGAACAACAGTCAGCGATCTGTCGCATATGGTGATGGTGTATATAAATCCATTGACGGCGGTAGTAGCTGGCAAAAAATGGGCTTAGAGAATTCCGCGCATATTGGAAAGATAATCATCGACCCCACCAATTCCAATGTTGTATATGTGGCAGCCATGGGGCCGTTGTGGAGTGCCGGCGGTGATCGTGGAATGTACAAGACAACCGATGGGGGTAAAACCTGGAAAAAGATATTGGAGATCGATGAGCATACCGGAGTAAGCGATATTATAATAGATCCTCGAAACTCCAACGTATTATATGCATCGGCGTATCAAAGGCGACGACATGTATTCACATACCTGGGAGGCGGTCCTGGCTCTGGCTTGTATAAATCAGAAAATGGAGGCAACAGCTGGGATAAGATAAATAAAGGTCTACCCTCCGTTGACATGGGAAGAATAGGTCTGGCAATAGCTCCATCGGATCCTGAATACCTTTATGCCATTGTTGAAGCAGCTCAGGGAAAAGGTGGAGTATTCCGGTCAACCAATCGAGGTGCTACTTGGGAGAAAAGAGGAAGTTACTCTACTGCAGGGTTGTATTATCAGGAAATATTTGTGGACCCACTGGACAAGGAGAAACTATATGCCATGGATGTTTGGGCAAGGATATCCAAAGATGGAGGTAAAACATTTAAAGTATTGGGCGAGGTTTCCAAACACGTGGATAATCACTGTATTTGGATAGATCCAAACGATACGGATCATCTCCTCATGGGATGTGATGGCGGTATATATGAAACCTGGGATGCGGCTAAATCCTGGGATTTCAAGCCCAATCTTCCAATTACCCAATTTTACAAAGTCGCCGTTGACAACGATGAACCGTTCTATAACATTTACGGTGGAACACAAGACAATTTTAGTATTGGTGGGCCCTCCCGTTCCATTAATGGGAATGGTATATCAAATGAAGAATGGATAATTACCAATGGAGGAGACGGGTTCGAAAGTCAGATAGACCCTGAAAACCCCAATATTGTCTATGCACAATCACAGTATGGCTACCTCGTACGTTTTGATAAGGCCTCCGGTGAAAGAATTGGTATAAAACCACAGGAAAGAAAAGGTGAAAACCAATATCGATGGAATTGGGATGCACCCCTTGTCATCAGTAAGCACAATAATCAACGGATATATTTTGCAGCCAATAAGGTTTTTCGAAGCGACGATCGCGGAAATAGTTGGGAGGTTATTAGCGAAGACCTTACCCGTCAGATAAACAGAAATGAACTGCCAGTAATGGGCCGAATCTGGGGTATAGATGCAGTCGCAAAAAATGGATCTACTTCTCCCTATGGTACTATCGTAGCAATGGATGAATCTGCATTAAATGAGGATTTAATTATTGTTGGTACTGACGATGGGTTAATACAAATCAGCACTAATTCAGGACAGACCTGGACTAGAAAACAGTCTTTCGCAGGCGTTCCCGATAGAACTTATGTGAATATGGTTCTTGCCTCTCAGCATGATGAAAATACGATTTATGCCTGCTTTAACAACCACAAAAACGGAGATTTCAAACCCTACGTCTACGTTTCCAAGGATAAAGGTCAGACCTGGAAAGCAATCTCAAGCAATCTACCTGTTAGAGGCTCTACCTACTCGATCGCAGAAGATCATTTAGATCCGAACTTATTATTCGTTGGAACAGAGTTTGGAGTTTTTGTCAGCAACAACGGGGGTACGAATTGGCATCAACTAAAGGGAGGATTACCAACTATTTCAGTCCGTGACATGGCTATTCAAACCAGGGAGTCAGATTTGATACTTGGTACTTTCGGACGAGGGTTTTACGTACTAGACGATTACAGTGCACTTCGATCTACCGGGAATAATGACCTTTCTGCGGAGGCAAAACTATTTTCCGTTCGCGATCCATTGCTTTACGAGTATAGTTATCCACTTGGATTACCTTTTAAATCTTTCCAGGGTGATAACTACTATCAAGGTGAGAACCTCCCCTCTTGCGCCATTTTCACGTATTATGTCAAAGACGATATTCTCAGCTTAGCTGCAACCAGGAGAAATGCTGAAAAGGACGCAACCAGTGTGACCTATCCCAATTATGAAGATTTGGATGCTGAACGTTCTGAAAAGGAACCACAGCTAATATTTACAGTAAGAAACGAAGCAGGCAAAACGGTGAGGAAAATATACCAAAAGCCGTCAAAGGGAATCAATCGTGTTATGTGGGATTTGCGCTATTCTGATCCTGATCCGGTCAAACTCAGCAAACCTTCGTTTTATAACCCCTGGAGTGATCAGGATCTCGGGATTCTCGTAAAACCAGGGCAGTACACTGTTACCTTGTCCAAGAGTGTCAGAGGTGTAGTGACTGACCTTTCAGAGCCCGTTGTGTTCAATGTCAAAGCGCTAAATAACACTACACTTCCATCGGATAATCGTGTTGCTCTTGATGAATTTAATCGAAAAGTCCTCGCGTTGAAAGGGGCTGTAGGGTCTGCACAGCAGACGCTTAGGGAGATTAATAATCAAATAAAACATATTGCAGAAGCTATAAAGCGATCAGAAACAGACCCGACCGCCGAAATGGTATCGCTATCCGTAGAGATAGAGAACAGGGTAAGAGAGATGGGGAAGAAACTGAACTCAGATCCTGTAGCACGAACCCTGGATATAGGTACCCCACCTACGGTTGGTCAGAGGGTAGGTACGCTTGCATACTCCTTATTCGGTTCCACCTCTCAGACCACGAAAACCAACATTGACAGTTTTACTATCGCCAGTGAAGAATTTGTCCCCATTTTGGAACAGTTAAATTCAATAGTCAAGGAAGATCTACCTAAGCTTCAGCAACTTCTACTTGATTCTGGTGCCCCATATACTCCCTACTCAATTCCGGGAGTACCTGAGTTTAAACCATAAAAAAAGGCCGTTTAAAAACGGCCTTTTTTCATAATGTTGTTTTTTCAATACTATTTCACTGAAACTTTTACCATGGTATTTTCCCAGGCCATGATCATATCAGAACCATTGAAAGTAATAGTAAATGCTTCTACCTCTCCAGGGGTTGCACTTACTGGGGCTTCGACTCTAGCGACGTCTTTAGACTTATCATATTCGTAGGCACCCCACGTATCTAGTTTAGAGTTAAGTATAACCGTCCAGCTATCTTCATTGGGAACGGTAAAAAGAGAATAGGTTCCAGCACTAACTGCCTCACCACCAAATGTTACATCTTTATAAAACTTAACCTCTGTGGTTTCATTAGCACCAGTCCGCCATACTTCGCCGAATTTAATCTTGCCTCCTAGCATTTCTCGTCCTTTTTTCTGAGGTCTGCTGTAGACTACTTTAGCAATTGGTGTTGAGCCTCTACCATCAGGTCGATAAAGAGCAATATCAGCCGGACTGGCATCCATCTTTGGCATATCTTGTGCATTCACATCTGCCACAAAAACAAGAGCGATTACGGCCAAAAGCATTGAGAATTTCTTCATGTTATTAGAGTTTTTTGTTCAAGTTAGATACTATAACATCAACGAATACACAAAGTGTTGGTTGTTGTCGTGGAGAAAACATTAAAAGAAAAAAGATAATTCATTAGTCGTCTTTGACAAGAAGTAATTTGTGAACGGATTTATTATCGACAAGAATGTTTAAAATATATACTCCAGGTGTTACAGATATCATGCTAATGCTCTCACTCCCCAGTAATTGATCCTTTCTCATCACATGTTTGCCTGAGATATCCGTAATGACAATTGTATAATCTTCATCTCCTTGAGCTGGGTTCACTTTTAATTCTGAAACTATTGGGTTTGGGAATACCCTGAAAGTCAATGGATCCGTTAATTCAAGAATATCCGAAGGCAATACCAGGAGTGTATCACCTCGATCTAGAAACTCATAGTTTTCGGCGTTGCCTCCTACTAATTGAATAGGATAACTACCCGGTACATTAAAATCTATTAGTTGTTTTCTTAATACCGGGAATCTGGATATTTCTGACTCGTTCTCACCATATTGAAAACCTTCGAATTCGAGATCTAATTCAATGAATTGGTCGGTTGCAATAACAGTTGAATCCGATATACCCACAAGTAATGGAGCCTTAGTGACAGTCAATTCGCTATATTCATAACTGAACTCATAATTATTGGACTCCCCTCCTGCCAGTGTAAGTCGATGTTTTCCAAAAGAAGGTTTATTATCATCGAAGATGACTACGGGCTTACTGTCTAAGTCATCTTCGTTCTCACCATTAACAAATCCTTCATATGAATAATTAGTAAAATCCGGGCTATCGCCGTAGGTAACCGTATCCATAAGTGATACTTTTAATGGTTTGGGTTGAATCCTAATATCGGTGGTATCTCGTGCCTCTTCGTAAAAGTCATTTCCTGAATTAAAAGCAACGAGCTGTACGCTTCCTGCTCCAATTATTTGAGCTGAATCACCAACTACCTGTATGACAGAGTCATTACTCAAATGATATTCAAGCTCCAATCCCGATTCAATAGATACTGGTCTGAACTTTGGATCTCCATATTGGTAAAGAATCCTATCCCATAAGAATAGATTCTGATTCATACCGATAACCTCAATTGGAAATTCCCTTGAGGTAGCATAGTATTCAAAATTCCCTGACTGAGAGGCTGTTAGAATGACATTTCCCTTTTTATGAATGATCGCGGAGTCTCCACTTATTTCGACTATTGTCGGATCGCTCGACCTAAATTCAACTGGAAGACCGCTATTGGCAATAGGAGATAATTGGAATGACTCAGAAGATAAAAACCTAGTCGAGGTCAAACTCCCTATGATCTCCTGATTTATCCGTACCCGGGCACTCCACCTGATTCCATTTCTTATGACCTGACCAATGAAAGAATTCGGTAAGTAATTCTCAGGATTCTCACCCACCTGAAGATAGAAAACTCTACCCTTATGGAGGTTTTCATCTAAATCCACCTCTTTGCAGAAGGCACTGGTATGCTGGATGAAATCCGGATCTTCCGCGTTGGATAACAATCCTATGGTTTGATTATCATCTCTACCAAAAACAGTCGATTCCTCAAACGCCATATTTAAATACAATTCATCATTAACGGATTTTGCCGGTAAATATGAACTATTGCTATTCGCATTTTCAGGTAAGGGATTAATTGTCCACACCTCTGGTTCCAGAATAGCAGAATCGTAGTATGTCATAAATGAAGTAATAAAATGGCCATAATTTGTATTATACAATTGATAATCATCAAGTTGAGCTGACCATCCAGATTCCGACGACTGGGCACCAAATAAATTAACTAGTATATCCTTGGATTGTCCACCTGGATCAATGTCATTATACAATCCATGATGAAGTGAAACTAAACCTCCTCCGTCATCGACATAATCTTCCAGGGCTTGCAGCAATTGATTTGTAAACCCCGTTGACCAGTGTTTATAGAATATTACTACATCGAACTGAATTAAATAATCATATATGAAAGAAGTAATTTGATTTTCATAAGGTAGATCTGAACTTGTTACATCCAGATGATCCACCTCAAACACAAAATCATCACCTGAAGTGGATTCCAGCAAATTCATCAGGTCCTGAAAATCGGCTGGAAGCTGGCTGGGGTAATTACAAGGAATATCATTAATACGATTCGAAGGACTACAGTCCATCGCATTCAATTCTCCTCCATGTAATATTAAAGTATGTACTGTTTTTGTTCTATTTTCTATGAGTGGATAGCTCTCGAGTATATTCAGAAATGTCCTGGCTGCATAGGCTACTGTTTGTGGATACCAATCCCGGGTTGTAACGATTAATCCATTACCTGATGCGTCATCAAGAAGCTCGGAATAAGGGTTTGAAATGGTCACTCTATCGTGTACCATAAACTCCACATCAAATTCATGAAGCAGAACAGGAGTATCAGAGTCAGGAAATCCAGTTGCTCTTCCTCCTTTTAGTAAACTAAATCCTATAGCCTCTGCTCCCGTACCAGCCGTATCAGGGACTCTCCAGAATACGGGAATACTGGATCCATGGCACTGCGCCATGACTGGTTTGCCATGGCTAATGGCATCCAGGGCAAGGTCATTTAACTTTTCCGCAACTTGTTGAACCAATTGCGTTGATATTTCACGAATACCAGATCCTTGTGAATTGAAATCACCATCCATTCGATAATCCAAGGCACCTAATCCTCCAACTACAATAAGACCCACATAATTATCCATAGATTCAATTTCAACTATTGATCCATCAACATTCGCATGTGAGGGAACTGAATTCAATGCTTCATCCCAGGGTGAATCGAAATTATTTTGAAACTGGGTTTGAAATTGGGCATAGTCTCCATAATCGTAATCGTCGGCTGCGGCCGGAATACTTATATAGGGATCCATATATACGGAGAAATCAAGTGATGTTGCACTGCGAACCTCAACTTCATAACCAGAGGATTCAAGAGCGGATTTCATCACAATGTATTCCGAATAGTAGGTTTGTTCATGCGAGACAAACATCAAAATAGTATCTGCTCGTGAATGAAGAATAAACAGCAGACATAAGGAACTTATAAGATAACCTCGGACTTTATTGAATAATATTGACATTCAACGTGTGTTTATGTCAATATTCACCACCACTCGGTTTGATAGCAATTCTGATACGTCTATAAAATGACTACAAAAACGATTCTGGATATAAAACCTCGTTTATTCATGCTGGTAGCTCTTATTTGGATCGCTTCCTCATGCTACTCTACCCCGGAAATTCCAGGTTTTAACACTAAGAAATGGTTGGCCTTCAACGAAGATTGTAGTGATTACCGACTAATAGAAGGAAGTGAATTGATTCTTGAACATGAGGAATTATTACTGTCCTACGGGCAAAATGAGATTACAAATACACTAGGTCCTCCCTCGCGACATGAATTATTTAACAGGAATCAGAAATTCTTTTTCTATGACCTGGATTGCCTGGAAAAAGAAACCTTACGATTTCGATTCGATGCGTTGGGAAGATTAAAGGAAATTGACCGAATTAATCGCTAAACGACAGAATAGAATGCACTTCTTGTCCATACTTTTCCAGAATTTTCTTACCTCCAAGAAATTCCAGGTTGATCAAAAAGGAAAAACCACCAACACTTCCGCCACCCTTTTCTACTAGTCTGGCGGCGGCATCAGCTGTTCCTCCGGTAGCCAAAAGATCGTCATGGATTAGAATTCTATGACCAGAACTGATGGCGTCAATATGCATTTCCATTTCTCCAGATCCATATTCAAGATCATACGCATGCTTAATGGTTTCATAAGGTAACTTGCCCGCCTTCCTAACAGGAATGAAGGGCACTTTCAATTGTTGTGCAAGTTGCATACCAAAAATGAACCCCCTGGATTCAATACCGATAACACCATCCACTTGGTGGTCCTTCCAATAATTTGCAAGTTCTAGCCCAACCGCCATTGATAGTTCTATATCCGCCAAAACGGGAGTAATGTCTTTAAAAACAATTCCTGGAATTGGAAAGTTGGGAACATCTCGAATCACATCTTTCACTCTTTTCGATAACATGGAAGTCACTTTGAAATTTGTTAACTAAAATATCATTCGAAAATACTAATCGAAATCTCACTGAATCCAATGTCTGGCAGTATTTTTAAGTAATGTCATCAAATGATGCGAATTGCTCTACTTGGATTTTTACTTCTCTCACTATTTGACCTGGTTGCACAAGATCACTATAAATACCTCGGGGCCCGATTAGATTATGGATATGTCATAATACACAGCAGAGCTCTGCGAGAAATCAAGAATTCCTATCCTCGTGGTTTAGAAATCGACCTTGGTAAGCACACAATATCCGAAAAAGCATGGAACAGCTGCAATTGTTTTCCAAAGTCTGGTGTATCTCTAACTTTTTGGGATTTTGACAACCAAAGGGTCTTAGGTTATGGAATAACCGGGATGTACTACCTACAACCAACTTTTGGCGCTTCCAATAAAATAAACCTTTCTGTAAGAGCCGCATTAGGATTGTCTTACCAGTCAAGGCCTTATGACAAAGAAAGCAATACCGACAATCAGAGCTATAGCACCTATGTCGCATTTCCTCTTCAGCTGGGATCCGCCCTACATTTTAGGATATCACCTTACTGGAACCTGGACTTGAATTTCGTATACAATCACATATCCAACGGGGGAATGAAAGAACCCAATAAGGGCATCAATTGGCCAACGGTGGGCTTGGGAGTTAGTAGGTATTTTACTGAACCGATATTTCCGGAAAGAGAAAAAACCAGCTGGCGTACCACTAATTTGGATTTCGATAGACTGGATTTTTTCATTTTTAGCACCTACCATCAGCCTCGTTCATTCTATTACCTGATTTCGATGGGAATTGAGGTAAAGTATTCCAGAAGAATTTCCAGAATCAATAATCTGACCGTGGGTAGTGAATGGATGTACGACAGCGGCCAAGCAGATTTATCCACCGATGAAAAAACTGTTAATGGCAATAACGTTGGGGTAGTAGTAGGCCATGAATTCATTCTGGGTGATTTTCTGTTTGGACAGCAATTTGCTACTTACCTGATTAGACCTCAAACACAAAAAGCCAGCTTCTACCAACGATATTCGCTGGTATACAAAGTTTTTAAATCCTATCATGTAGGTGTAGCTCTCAAGGCTCACGGCCATGTAGCAGATTTTGTAGATATCAGGGTCGGTTATTCTTTCTGAATGAACTTATCTATTCGAACCTAAGAGATTCAATTGGGTCTAGTTTTGATGCTTTGAAGGCAGGTAGATAACCGGATATTAATCCAACAAGCATACCAACCCCTAAACCAAAAAGTATCCATTGCCAGGGAACCACGAAGACAGTAATACCCATCAACCTTGAAATAGCGTTTCCGGTTAAAATTCCCAGGATAATTCCACCAATTCCACCCAATTGGCAAATAACCAGAGCCTCGATTAAAAACTGTTGTCGAATTTTCAGAGGTGTAGCTCCAAGAGCTTTACGGACACCTATTTCTCTGGTACGTTCCGTTACAGAAACAAGCATAATATTCATTAAACCAATCGAAGCTCCGAGAAGGGTAATAAAGCCGATTGTAAAGCCACCAACACGTAAATAGCCCGTAATCTCTCCCAACACTTCAGCCAAAGATCGACTAACTCTTACTTCAAAGCTGTCCTCATCACTAGGTCGATCACCTCGAATAGCTCTCATCAAACCCGTTGCGACACCCGTGGCATACTCCATTTGTGCGGGATCAGGAATCGCTACGGTGGCTTCCCAACCGAAGTTTCTATCAGCACCAACAACTCTTGCCGTTCGAATGGGTAGAACAATTGTTCGATCTACATTGGACTCCCCACTGACTCCACCTTGTTCAGCAAGTGTTCCGATAATTCGAAATTTGGCTCCCAGAAGGGTTATTTTTTTCCCAAGTGGTGATTCATTTTCGTCGAATAAAGCGTTAACCACCTGATCGCCGACGACAACTACATAATTACCATTCTTGATCTCTGAAGGCGAAAAGCTCCTCCCTTCTGCAATATCGTAGCCATCCGCGATCAAATAGTTCTCATCTCCACCCCTTACCAAAATATTTGGGTTGGAAACCTTCGAACGGTATTTAACCTCAGCTATCCCCGTTAGAACCACGTTGATACTCACTTCTCCAGGTCCATTATACTCTTCCTTAAACTGAACCAGTTCAGCAAACTTGATCGGTGGATGAACCTTTGCTTTTTTACCCTGGGAAGACCCCCTATCCACTCGTTTTCGTTCTACATCAAAGGTATTTGCACCCAGATTAGAAAAACTACTATTAATGGATTCCTGAATACCATCGATCGCAGTAAGAATACCTACCAGTGAGGTTATACCAATGGCAATGATCATTGCGGTAAGGATAGTCCTTAGCTTATTGGCATTTATAGATTTTAGTCCTTCACTGACATTTTCGCGTATATCCATATAATCAAAGGTAAGTGATCGTCATAAAAGAATATTTCCGTCTGTCCTATTTTAAAAATAGGCTAGAATATCATACGTTAGTAGTAAAGAAAGTGATGCGAATATGTACAAAAGGTTAGTAGGGATTTTTCTTTTATTTTTTTCGTTTGCCTCCCAGGCGGCATATGTACTCATTCCAATGGATGAGAGCCAGTCCAACCATCTCAAAGCTTATGGAATGGCGTACTGGGTATTGTCGGAAGATCAAAAAGTAGATTGGCTTTTAAATTACCGTGGTGGATCATTCATGATCAAATACACGCAGAGTATCGAAAATGAATGTGTTATTCGAAATGTGAGCTACGAAGTCATATCTGACGCCCAATCAAGTCAGATATTAGAATTTATCGCCAGTCCCTCATCCAACATGGATGCTATGAAGTTGGAGAAATATCCGAAAATTGCTGTTTACTCGCCGAAAAGCAAACAGCCATGGGACGATGCCGTAACTCTTGTGCTTACCTACGCGGAAATACCATATGACGTGATTTTCGATGATGAAATCATGTACAACGAACTTGTTAAGTACGATTGGCTTCATCTACACCATGAGGATTTCACCGGGCAATACGGAAAATTTTATCGCTCATATCGACATTTACCATGGTACCAACAACAGCAGCGAGAGTATGAAGCATCGGCACGAAAGCACGGATTTGCTAAAGTGTCTCATTTGAAACTAGCTATTGTTAAAAGAATACAATCGTATGTTGCAGGCGGCGGATTTCTTTTTGCGATGTGCTCCGCAACCGACACCTATGACATAGCAATGGCAGCGGAGAATGTCGATATATGTGATGTAATGTTCGATGGTGACCCTATGGACCCCAGAGCTCAACAAAAACTTAATTTCTCGGAGACTTTTGCTTTCGAGAATTTCCGTGTGGAGCGTAACCCCATGGAGTATGAATTTTCTAATATAGACAACCAGCCTCAGACTCGAGGTTTACGTGAAGACAACGATTACTTCACTCTCTTCCAGTTTTCAGCAAAATGGGATCCTATCCCAACCATGCTTACTCAAAACCATACCCAAATTGTAAAAGGATTTATGGGTCAGACCACAGGATTTAAAAAAGATCTGGTCAAAGCTGATGTCCTTGTAATGGGAGAAACTACCTCAATTGATGAAGCCAGGTACATTCATGGAGTCATCGAAAAAGGATTCTTTACTTTCTATAGCGGACACGATCCTGAGGATTATCAACATATTGTCGGAGAAGAGCCTACAGATCTAAATCTTCATCCAAATTCACCTGGATATCGGTTGATTCTTAATAATATTCTATTCCCTGCAGCCAAGAAAAAGAAACAAAAGACCTAGTGCATTCGGTCAGGTCGAGTTTTCATACGCATCAGGATCTTAGCTTCTTCTGCGAGAAACTCATTCCAGCGTTCCATCACGTATTCTTCCGGCATATATTTTTTGGCAAGACGAATAAAGTTTCGATAGTGTCCAGCCTCAGAAATCATCAATTCATGGTAAAAGTCAGACAATTCTTTATCTGCAATTTCTTGGGACAGAACTTTAAAGCGCTCGCAGCTTCTCGCTTCAATTAACGCGTTAAGTAACAGTTTTTCAACTAGTTGTTGCTCTCTACTTCCACCTTTTTTTAGGATTTTGTTGATTTCAACTACGTACTCGTCTTTTCTTTGAGTACCTAGCGAATAACCACGCTTTTTTAGTTGTTGAACAACTCGATCAAAGTGTTCCCATTCTTCGGCAACTACCGGAGTTAGCATCTCTACTAAATCATCCTTTTCTGGAAACTGTACAATAAGGGAGATGCATGAGCTTGCCGCTTTCTGCTCACAATACGCGTGATCAATCAGAATTTCATCAATTTGTTTTTCCGCAATGTTGACCCATCTAGGATCGGTTGGAAGGTTTAACCCAAGTGTAGTTTTCTCCATATCAATCAAAAAATAACCACCGTACTCCCACGTCAACTACCCGTTCCTGCCCGGGATATAAGGGAGTGATAAAATAACCGTCTTCCACACCCATATTAACATAGACCACTTTAACAAACATTGTAAAGCGTTCGACCTGCATATTGGCGAACAGATCGGCCGTAAAAAAGGCATTGAGTTGTTCATTATTCTGAACAAAGAATTGTTGTAGAACAGGGTTATAGTCATTGGCAAAGAAAGACGACTTGGCATAAACATTAAAACCAGTCTGAAAGGGTACTGCCCGTCCAAAAATACGACCATTCCAATAGTATTTACCTACGTAGAATAACTCCGGAATTCTGATAAAGTCCTGACTCTCTTCATCTATTAACGTGTAATATACCTCGTTATTTAGGTGGAAACCTCTTCCCTCAGCGCCTCCTGTAGGGATAAAGAAATTAAACTTTCCTCCTACTCTTGTTATCAAAGTTGGTCCTACACTAAGCTCTGGACGGCTATTCTCATTAAAGTATACATAGTTGTTTAGGTTTTTAAACTGGGCAAATGGGTGAATCTCAATACCACCCAGCTCCAGATTCAATTCGCCTGTTAGTGTATTCGTAAAGCCTGCATCAAAACTGTTATTCCACTGATAATGATTGCCGAGATACCTTCGCAACAAATTTGCTTGCTTGTATCTTATTGTTGAATAACGGATCTTCAATAATGATGAATTCAACTGTCCTTCCAGTCGAAATTCACCTGTGGTCATGGCCTCTCCCTCAGCTGTGACATCAAATAGGTCTTTCCAAGTAAATCGGGTTTTTGCTCCCAGGTAGTTTTCCACTTCGTTTCCGTATGGACCACCGTAAAGCATCGAATGATTAACAAGCCTATTTTTCAAATAGATTCGATAGTACAGTGAAGACAGATCCCCAGAAATTCCAGCTTCGTTGGTCCAGGTTCTAAATGTTGAGCTTAAAAAGGTACTATCAGGATCAAGAAAGAAATTGGGATAGAAGTCATCATAGGTTTGGGTAGAACCACCTCTATTATCCTGATAACCATAAAACTGTCTGTCAAAATCCGCTGAATGATAGATCTCCAACTGATTGAAAATGCCTAGTTCGTGAAAGAGATGGGCATTGATATTCTTTTCACTGCCAATAGCATCGTTCAATCGAATATTGGAATCGCGATATTGAAAACGATCAGCTCTTGTTGCTCCTGAATCTATGGCAATTCCCCCTGTCTCATCGATTTGGTGGGTAAACCCCGATAGGTAGAAAAACAGATTATAGTCCTTCTCTGGGTGCGCCCAGTATGTGAAAATATCACCACTCGTATTCTCCACATTTCTATCCCCTTGAGTCTGATCCGCCCCAATCTGTTTATCTATGTTTAGCTTATGGACATTGATCCCAAAATTCCAATTAGGCGTAATGTTCTGGGAATAGGAGTAGTCAATAACTGCACGTCCCTGGCCGCCCAATACAACTAACAGATCCATAAAAGGAGATTTGGTGTCGTAATAGCGGTGCTGATCTTTCTTGATATTATAATGTTGGTAAGCATTGAAGCCCGATGTACGTCCAATAATTGGCTGATCCTGGTAGAAAACCGGAAACAAAGCTGTACCCACATTTCCAAGATCCTGATACTTTCTTTGATTTCTATCCACAAACCAAAAATTTTCAAGATCAGTTATTGTCGTATCTACCTCTACGGTGTCGGTTAAGTTATCTTTAATATGATTCTCGTAGACCACTTGAACGGTGGAAGGACCATATACCAATTCTGTACTGTCGTCAAGAATTTGTGCCCGGGAGGTAAACGCCAACACCAGGGCCATTAAAACCAATAGATTCTTGAAATGCACGCGCAATATTAACGTATATGGGGTGGCCAAAAATGTTAATTCTGGTCAAAAATCTCTTGGGTAACTCTTTATTGAGTCTTCAATAATACCCAGGAACCGCTCCTCCTGATCGATAATGAAAAAATCAAGAGGTATTTCGAAAACCGGAAGTATGCTGAGACTATCAAATTTTGCAAGCTTGATTGCATCTTTTGAGGTGCAACACAACATAGCATTTTCCCTTTCCATTAGTTTTTGCATCCAATCAACATCCGATTGGGAAAACTCATAATGATCGGCAAAAGCAAGCGTTCCACGGACATCATATTTTTTTGACATCATTGAAAAAAAACTATCTGGATTGGCGATGCCGGCAACCGCTATCACACCTGATTTCTTACTATGTTCTTCAAATATTGGTTTTGGTTCTTGAAGTTCCATCGCACTGAAAAAAACATCAATATCGGGGGCATACTCCTTGATACCCTCAGTAACGTCTTGTCTCTCACTGAATGAAATCGAAAGCGGACATTTTGTAACCATGACCAGGTCTGCTCTCGAGGCATTTTGCCTGCTCTCCCTTAGTAGACCTGATGGTAATAGATAGTCACGGTAAAATGGTCGATCATAGGTGGTTAGCAGGATCGAAAGGGAAGGTTCTACAGATCTGTGCTGAAAAGCGTCATCCAGTATGATGATGTCATTTTCGGGATCATGCATCAATATATTGGGGATTGCCTCTACCCTTTTCTCTCCTACAAACACGGATAATTCTTTAGGAAAGAACCTCTTTAACATAAGGGGTTCGTCTCCCGCGGTTTTGCTACTATCTTCTACCCTTACTTCGCGGAAACCTTTTGATTTCCTTCCGTAACCACGACTCAATGTGGATATTTTATACGACTTATCACTAAAATATCTAACCAGATATTCAGTCATTGGTGTCTTGCCAGTTCCTCCAACTGAGAGATTACCAATGGATATCACATTCGCTTCAAACTTAAAAGAAGACAGAATGTCATTAGAGTATAGTAAATTCCTAACCCTTGTAATCAGATCATATAATATTGCAAATGGGAGTAAGATTATCTGCCACCAAACCATAAACACGAATGAAGGTCAAAGATATCATTAAAACACTTGAGGAGTGGGCACCTAAATTGTATCAGGAATCATACGATAACAGTGGATTACTTGTTGGAGATAAAGAGGCAATAGTAAACCAGGTATTGATCACGCTAGATACTACCGAGGAGGTGATGGAAGAAGCGATTCAGAAAGGCGTGGATATGATTATCATGCACCATCCCATTATTTTCAAAGGACTTAAGAGTATTACAAATGACCACTGGGTTTCACGTTGTGTGCGGATGGCTATTAAGAACGACATTCATCTGTACGCCATTCATACTAACCTGGATAGTGTTAAAACTGGAGTAAACAAAAAGATTGCTGAACGTTTGCAACTGATCGACACCAGGATACTGCAGCCAAAATCAGGTACATTATGTAAGCTGATCACTTTCGTACCCATCGAAGACACCGATACACTTTTAACAGCCTTATTCGATGCGGGCGCTGGTAAAATAGGAGACTATGATCATTGCAGTTTTCGAGTCATGGGTAAAGGCAGTTTTAGAGGTGGAGAAGAATCAAATCCGCATTTAGGATCTCCGAATGCAGAGGAACTAGTACAAGAAAACCGACTGGAATTGGTTTTTCCAATTCATAGAAAAATGCAAGTCATACGAGCACTAAAACAAACCCACCCTTATGAGGAGGTAGCCTATGATATTTATCCAGTAGAGAATGAAAACCAAGACGTAGGTTCCGGAATGATCGGATCTCTAGCTCATGAAATGGAGGCAAGAGATTTCTTTGCACACCTAAAGGATACCATGAATCTTCAAATAATAAGACATACCAGGCCATTTGATAAACCCGTGAAAAATGTGGCTATCTGCGGCGGGTCTGGATCCTTCTTATTGAAGAACGCCATATCCCAATCAGCTGATGTTTTGGTAACCTCAGATTTTAAGTACCATGATTTTTTTGAGGCTGATGGCAAGATTATAATAGCTGACATCGGTCACTTTGAAAGTGAGGTATACACAAAGGATTTATTACTTGAATTTTTAAAGGAAAAATTCGCTAATATTGCAGTTCTTTTGTCCGAGGTAAATACAAATCCTATTATTTATTCATAATACTGCATGGAAAACACTGTAGCGAGCAAACTGGAAGCGCTGACGAAACTACAATCCATTGATTCCGAAATCGATGAAATTAAGAAAATAAGAGGTGCACTACCTGACGAGGTAATGGACCTTGAAGACGAGATAGCAGGATACCAAACCCGAATAGAAAAACAAAACGCAGAGTTGGAGGATATTGAAACCAATATAAACAATAACAAGACTGCAATTAAGGACGCGGAAAAGCTGATCAAGAAATACGAAGAACAGCAGATGAATGTCCGAAACAATCGGGAATACGACGCTATCACGAAAGAGGTTGAGCTTCAACAATTGGAAATCCAAATCCTTGAAAAGAGGATAAAAGAGGGATATACCAAGATCGAAGATCAAAAAGGTGAGATTGAAGTGACGAATGGTAAGCTTTCTGAGAGAGAGAAAGATCTTGAATCCAAGAAGGAGGAACTTGAGGTAATCACGAAAGAATCAGAAACAGACGAGAAGAAACTTGAAAAATCAAGGGCTACAGCGTCTAAAGCTGTGGACGATAGGCTTCTGGTGGCTTACGAAAAAGTCAGAGCCAATATGCGAAACGGTCTGGCTGTAGTGCCTGTTAAAAGAGGTGCTTGCGGAGGATGTTTCAATATCGTTCCACCTCAAAAGCAAGCTGAGATCCGGGAGCGTAAGAAGGTTATCGTATGTGAACATTGTGGAAGAATACTTTCACATGTCGAAGATGAGATCGTTGAGGAACCTAAACCTAAACGAAGAACCAAGAGGACAACAAAGGCAAGTGCCAAATAAAAATTAAGCCCGATTTCTATCGGGCTTTTTTATTTCACTCCGAGTTCAGGTCGCTTTCCCTTTATGGTTCTGTAGTAAGACTTAATATATTCTATGTCTTTATCCATATCACCGGTTGGGCGAAAAAGCTCTTTCAGTACGACGGCCTTATTGCCGTAGTCGAAAGCAACAATTAAGATTGGAACATTTGCCTTATGCGCAATTCTGTAGAACCCTGTTTTCCAGTTGGGTTGATAGGAACGTGTACCTTCAGGTGTAATAGTAAGGACGAACTCATCATGGGCTTCAAACAATTCAACCACTTGATCAACAATATTGGTACTCTTGGATCGGTCTACGGGATGTCCGCCAAGCCATGTGAAAATCCTTCCGAAAACCGGGAAATCAAATAACGACTTCTTACCCAGGTAGTTTGATTTTAACCTGAGAATTGACCTGGCGGCCACACCAACGAAAAAATCCCAATTACTGGTATGGGGAGCTACAATTAGAATGAAACGTTGCTTTTCAGGTAACTCACCTTCGACTTTCCAGCCAATTATTGAAAATAGAAATTTGAAGAATCCTCTTATCATGCTTTGGTTAGTAACTTATTCAGTGCTCCTTGATCTATCTGTTTTCGTGCAAAATCATATCCAATCTCATATATTTCCATGGCCTTCTTGTAATCAAATACATTGTAGTTAGCCATTTGTGGAGGTTCCCAGAAGATATCACATTTCTTTTTATGAAGATATGTTGTAGAGGAAACAGCCAGCAGCATGGATCGCTCTAGTAGTTCTTTCCAGTTTTTAGTATCGTAATTATTCTCGATCGAATTGCAGTGCATTCCGATGATAAGGTCGGACTTTCTTTTCACTGGCTTCACTGGTAAATTATCGATAAGTCCCCCATCAGCGTAAAGATCACCGTCTATTTCGATAGGATCGAAAACCACAGGAATACTACAAGAGGCCAAAATTGGAGTTATCAGAGGTCCCTTTTTGAAGTATACGATCTTACCCTTTCTGAGATTGGTGGCAGGTACGATCAAAGGAATTTTCAATTTCTCGAATCGATCATGAGGAATGAATTTTTTCAATTCATTCGCCGTATTATCAATTTTTATTAGTCCACGCCAGTTCAAGGCAGGTTTAAGCACCTTCAAGAAATTTATGCCGCTTATAGATTCTGCCGCTTCATCAGGTGTATACCCTTGGCAATACAAAGCACCTACAATAGCACCCGCGCTGGTACCTGAGATAACAGAAAATGTGAGTCCCTCCTCTTCCAAGGCCTTTATCATACCGAGGTGAACCATACTTCTAATTCCACCTCCGGATAAAACCAAGCCTATTCTCATGCTTACAATCAGTTGTAAACGCCCATGCTCCCGAATTTGTCGAGTCGTTGTTCGATACGCTTCTCGGGACTAACCTTCATTAGCGCTTTAATTCGTTTTTTCAATTCTGATTTTAGTTCAGCCGCCGTAGCTTTCAAATCGGTATGAGCTCCTCCTAAGGGTTCCTTGATCACACCATCAATTAAGTTGCTTGTCAGCATGTCATCAGCAGTGGGCTTTAATGCCTCCGCGGCCTGCTCTTTGTAATCCCAGCTCCTCCATAAGATGGTTGAACAGTTTTCAGGTGATATTACTGAATACCACGAATTTTCCATCATGAGTACCTCATCACCAATTGCAATACCGAGTGCTCCACCGGACGCTCCTTCACCAATAATCACACAAATAATGGGAACTTTGAGCATAAACATCTCCTTTAAATTCCGAGCAATCGCTTCGCCCTGTCCTCTTTCCTCCGCTTCTATTCCGGGGTAAGCACCAGGAGTGTCAATCAAAGTGACTACGGGCTTATCAAACTTTTCAGCAATTTTCATCAGACGCAAAGCTTTCCTGTACCCATCAGGATTTGCCATTCCAAAGTTTCTTTCCTGACGTTGTTTGGTGTTTCTACCTTTCTGCTGCCCGATAATCATCACACTTTGACCATCCAGATCGGCCAACCCACCTACCATGGCTTTATCATCTTTAACAGCCCTATCACCATGAAGTTCTACAAACTCCTCAGTTATCTCGTAGATGTAATCCAGACTGTATGGACGATCCGGATGCCTGGATAATTGTACCCTTTGCCAACGGGTAAGATTGGTGTACGTATCTTTCTTAAGTTTGGCAATTTTCTTTTCAAGCTGAACGATGGCTTCCTTTACGTCAACCTTACTTTCGTCAGCGAGGAGCTTCATGCTTTCAAGCTTCTCCTCCAGTTCGACTATGGGTTTCTCGAATTCGAGCAACATAAAATGCTAATTGTTTTCCGTCTCAAATTTAGTGCAACTAAGATATAGGGAAATGAAAGAAAGATAGAGATTGCTAATAAAATTAAAATTTAAGCATTGGATAAGACAAATGAAGGATATAGCTTTGCGTCACCTTTTTCAGGCATCCTTTTGGATTGATGAAAAAATAGGTCCGGTAGTTCAGTTGGTTAGAATGCCTGCCTGTCACGCAGGAGGTCGCGGGTTCGAGTCCCGTCCGGACCGCAAAGTAAGCTCTCAGTTTCCTGAGGGCTTTTTTTATGCCCTTTCTTATCATTCAGGAGGTCGCGGTCCGAAAAGTTAGATATTTTCTAAACTTCTTCTGCCAATACACTATTACCCCTCGAAAGGTTAATCAAAGTGTATAATCCAGCCCTTGATTTTGGATCCTGAACTTCAATTTCATCTTCCTCTAACCAACTGGCTGCTAAAGGCAAATCGGAGGGCATTATCATCCACCTGGAGTGGTCCATTAGAGTTATGACACCGTCATTGTAATCCATTGAACGAAGAGGGCTCCGTTTTTCGGACCTAACACTTAGGAAACTAAACATAAAGCAACGATTACGACAATATAAAAGTAGATGAGTTTCAACACTGTTTCAATCCCCAAAACAGGGTAATTCTATGGAAATCAACACATATAATTCTGAACGTATGATCCCATTTCCCTTATCCATACCTAAAAATACCCCTTCATTCCCTACTTTTGGTCAACTTCAAGTGAACTACAAATATTTGCCTACGAATTTGAAGAATTAACAGTATTAAATGGATCTATCAGGCGGTACCTGGAAGCTACGTAAACAGGATGATCTCAATTACATAGTTGGCAATAGCAGTGGTTTTCTCTCAGCCATCCGCGGAGAAACGCCGATGTCCGCTAAAGACAAGGCTACTCTCATTTCTTACGCCCCTGAGATGTACGAAACCCTCTGTGAAATCAGAAATCGTTTGATTGAAGAAGGGAAACTCGAAGATTTGAAAACATGCGATATTTCAAAGATCATCAAAGAGCTTAAGCAGTTTCTTGAGTCCTAATTCCTAAAACTGGCATTTCCCAAATACAAACCAATTACTATTCGTAACTGTTTCATTTAAGCTAAAGCGTTTAGCAGAGGCAACATTTTCTTGATACTAGGTTAATCGTCATGCGATAATCAGGTACTACATTGCCTTGTAATCAGATATTTCAAATTGAGTTTCAATGAATAAGGAAGTAATTGTAGTTGGTGGCGGATTAGCTGGTTTGGTAACCGCATTACAGTTAAACCAGCAAGACCGAGAAATACTTCTGATTGAAAAAAAGCAATACCCATTCCACAGAGTATGCGGAGAATATATATCTAATGAAGTTTTACAATTCATGGATAAGAAAGGATATCTACCGGATTTGGAACTACCGAGTATCAAGCAATTCACATTGACATCTGTCCATGGAAGGGAAGCTTCTACCCCTTTAGATCTCGGTGGCTTTGGAGTCAGTCGATATAGTCTTGACCATCACTTATACAATCTAGCCAAAGCAAGAGGCATAGAAGTAATGACAGGAACCAATGTATTGGATGTGCAATATGATAGTGAGTACTACCAAATCAAAACGGATAAGAAGTCATTTCAGTCGAAAATAGTCATTGGAGCATTTGGCAAACGTTCAAACATTGATAACAAACTGAACCGATCATTCTTTAATAAACGGTCACCCTACATTGGCGTTAAATACCACGCCTATGCAGACATAGATGATGACAGAATTTCTTTACATAATTTCGAGGGAGGCTACTGTGGAGTTAGTCGTGTAGAAAATGATATCACTAATATTTGTTATCTGAGTAAGGTTGAAAACCTCAAGAAATTTGGTTCTATCGAAGAAATGGAACAAAATATTTTATATCAAAACCCTCACCTCAAAAAACTTTTTACTCGTTCAGAATTCATCTTCGATAAACCGGAGGTAATCAATGAAATCTCGTTCGAAACGAAGGGTCCTGTTGAAGAGGGTATCCTAATGGCTGGTGACGCTGCCGGAATGATCACACCTCTCTGTGGAAACGGAATGGCTATGGCTATTCACGGGGCCAAAATATTAAGTGAGGAAGTGAACCAGTACCTGGACAAACCGAACATGGCAAAAAGTGAGCTGGAAGCAAATTACCGAGTAAGATGGGAACGTCAGTTTAAACGTCGACTACAAATTGGGCGGAACGTTCAAAAACTCTTCGGAAATCCCCGTTTTTCAACATTATCAGTTAATCTTATACGATCCGTAAAGCCCTTGAGTAATTTGATCATTAAAAATACACATGGACAACCCATTCATGCTTAAGTACTTGTCAAACCCAAATAGCAGAAAAAAACAATAAAGCAAACTGATGAAATCAGGTTCAGACGCATTGTCGATTTGAAATTTGCAAATCCTTCATTACGAAACACCTTAAGTAACCACCAGCCAAAATATCCAACAACAGGAAACATTGCCAATAAAAAGAGTATGGCAATCTGCGTTGAATATACATTTTGGAAGTATACGAAGTACAATCCGGAGGCGATTGTAAAAACTATCAGCGTGAATAGGAATGTCCCCCTTATTCCTAGAAGGAGACTGATGGTACGATCTCCCCTTCTTTCGTCTTCTTCATGCTGGTACACTTGGGTCATCGGATATGAGCCCAGCAAAAGTAGGCTGGATAAACCGGCAGGTAACAGGTAAGAATAAGAAAGGACATCCTCCAACGGTAGCAGTGTTAATCCATGAATCACTGTGATGAAGGTAAATCCTCCCTGAAATACGCCTATTGTCAGCCAACTAGTAATCGGATATTTCTTGAGACGAATTATAGGATGACTGTAGGCTTTCGATACCAAGCCATAGATCAGAAGAAGTATTGCAAAAGTGTAGCTTACCATTAAACCTAAGAGAAGTGCTAATCCATCAAATGTTAGTGATAGTCTGTACAAAGACCTAGATACTTCAGGTGGATTTTCCAATCCACCAATTGGTCCTTCGTCTTTATCAAAAAAACTATTGAATCCATTGCTGGCGGGGTACAGAAATAGGTGAAGACTTAAGAAAACTAACAAAAAGCGAAGCAGTTCAACCTGTTCAACCGTTGCCCAGGCAAAGAGAAATACGGGCATTAAGAAAAACGAAAAGGGAATTCGTAGGTGAACCCAGGCCGATCGATTGAACATGTCAAAACTATTTGGTGTTAAGATATTCCATTTCCATTATCTTTTGCACATGGCCGCTTATCTTCAATCCATCGGAATTGCAAACCCTGACCACCAAATCAAACAATCAGAGGTGGTGGAGTTTATGAAACAGGCACATAATCTGAACAATGAGGAGTCCAGAAAGCTTGATATTCTATATCGTGCCACGGGTATTCAATCCAGGTATACAACTATTTCCGATTATACCCGAACATCAGGATTTGACTTCTTTCCGGATAATAAGACATTAGAGCCTTTTCCTGAAACTTCTTTTCGATCAGACTGGTATTGTGACCATGCTCTTGACTTAAGTAAAAAGGCGGTTAGGAACAGCACCTCAAATAAGGAATTGTCAAAAATCACCCATTTGATCACCGTGAGCTGTACCGGAATGTATACACCAGGCTTGGATATTGAGCTTTTACATGAGCTGGAGCTAAGCAATCAAATAGAACGAACTTCAATCAACTTTATGGGATGCTATGCAGCATTTACAGGGTTGAAAATGGCTTACCACATATGCAATTCCAGACAAGATGCACACGTTCTACTGGTTTGCACTGAGCTATGCAGTTTACATTTTCAAAAGGATAATACCGAGGATAACTTATTGGCAAATGCACTTTTTGGCGATGGTTCGGCGGCTGCTATCATATCTTCCACACCATCAAAGGGTTTTAACCTGAATCTAACGCACTTTTTTAATGACCTACTGCCATCCGGCGCTGAGGATATGGCTTGGAAAGTTGGTAATCACGGATTTGAAATGAAATTATCCAAGTATGTACCAGCATTGATAAAAAAAGGAATTCAACCACTTCTAAATAGGCTAAAGGAGCATTTCAACCCGTTTTCATTCGATTACTATGCTATTCACCCTGGAGGAAAGAAAATTCTGCAGGCAATGGAAGAAACTTTAGGTATTAATAAACAAAACAATCGTTTTTCTCATGAGGTACTGAAGAATTATGGAAACATGTCTTCCCCTACCATACTATTTGTTCTTCATTGTTTAATGAATTCGTTGACCTTCGAAGACGATAAGAAATCGATACTCGCTTTCGCCTTCGGACCTGGTTTAACTCTAGAGAGTGGTGTTTTTCAAGTGGTCCATCAGTCATGAGAAAGCTTGATTTTTCCGTGCGCTCCGATGAACCCGAAATCATGGATGACTTGGATCTGGAAGGTGATGTTCTAAGGCAGACTTTAAAAGAAATCACCCGTATTAATCTGCTTTTAGGGGGTAACGAAGTGACACTGAATGGAATAAAGTCACTATTGGCCCCATTAAAGCCAACAAAACCCGTCCGAATCTTAGACATCGGTTGCGGAGACGGTGAAATATTAAGAATTATCGCGAGATGGGGACGTAAGCGCCAAGTACCCGTTGAGCTTATTGGCATCGATGCAAACGAATTCATCTGTTCTGTGGCTGAAGAAAGTAGCAAGGATTACCCGGAAATTAGCTTTCAGTCTCTGGATATCTTCTCTGATAAGTTCAAAGCCATAGATTTCGATATTGTGACCGCTACTCTCGTTATGCATCACTTCTCGAATAACCAACTAGACTGGTTGATTAATCATTTTAGTAAGGCATCTATTGGAGTGGTAATCAATGACCTTCACCGGCATTGGTTCGCATTTCATTCCATCAATCTGTTGACCGCAATTTTCTCTCGTTCCTCAATGGTAAAAAATGATGCAGGTGTATCTGTTCTTAGGGCTTTTAGAAAGCAGGAACTACAACGGCTAATGTCCAGTTGTGGAGTGAATATTTATAGCCTGAAGTGGTTTTGGGCCTTTCGATGGCAATTAATATGGAAAACGAATGTGGACACTACTAGTTGATTTCGGTTTAGTGATATTGATTTGGATGACACAATTGATTGTCTATCCGGGTTTTACCCACATGTCACCAGAAGATCTGGTTGCATGGCACCCCTCCTACACTACCGCAATTTCTGTGATTGTGATGCCTTTGATGCTTGCTCAGGTCGGCCTTCATGGCTGGGATCTTTTAAATTCATTTTCATGGATCAAACTCTTGACGGCACTATTAATAGCTATATGCTGGGCAAACACCTTCTTTCAAGCGGTCCCGTTACATAACCAGATTGGCGCAGGACGATCAATTATGGAAGCAGCAGAAGGACTAGTTAAGGTGAACTGGTATCGAACAATTCTATGGTCAATTGTATTTGTGATTACCGCTGTTGACTATTTAAGAAGTCCAGTGACATCGAATTAAAGGAACCAGGAGACTCAATGGTACAAATATGTCCTGACTCCTTGATCATGTGCATATTCACATCTGGTTTAGATTTGGCAAATTTTACGGCGGCTGGTAAAAAGATATAGTCGTCCCCACCCATCACAATCAGAATTGGAATTTTGAACTCCTGTTTAACAAACTGATTGAGTCGTTTAAAAAACTCACTGTACAAACCTAACCACTTCAAATACTCTTGTTGGTTTAGTTTTCTTGCGGATAATTGATATAGCCTTCTTGCCTTTTGATTCCTTTTCCTTGGCATCACCAGAAAGGAGAAGAGCCGATACATGGAAGTGTAATTGAGAAATAGATTAAGGAAATAGGCAGAGTGAATGAAAAGTCTAAGAAGAATTGAACCGGAAAAAACTCCTCCAGCCATGATTGCCGATTGAACTCTTGTGGGATGATGATTTACCAGATCCTGGATAAGTACGCTCCCAAAGGACAACGTTAGGAAATGAGCTTTATCAATGCTAAGATGATCCAGTACATTCACAATATCCGTAATAATTAAATCGAAGGTATAATTCCCTGAAGATGGAGACATATTTTTGGATGAACCATGGTCTCTCAAATCCAGCAATAGCAGATTAAAGTGCTTCGAAAAGAACTCCTTCTGTGGCGACCATGTACTAACACTGCCACCGGCACCGTGTAGGAATACAATCCACTCTTTTTCCGGGTCACTCCCAATCTTTTCGTAATGAAGTAGTTTCCTCATGGAAAGATGAACAAAAAAAATGGTCTTTGGGTTTGCATTAAAACGCTCAAACAAGTCAAGTATGGAAACCCAATGGACCTTACATAACGGAAAAAGAATCCTCCAGGTAGATTACAGTAATTGCAAAACATCAGAAGATTTGTTGTCAGTGCTACATAAGGCAATAGTTCAAGAAAAATCATTCCCTGACAATCAAGGTTTGACTCTGGCGGATTTCTCAGGATCTTGCGCTATCAGTACGCAGTATATGGAAGAAGCTAAAAAATTAGGAGTAGAAATTAGAAACCAGAAAGTGGCAAAAACAGCTCTTCTGGGAATCACAGGAATTAGGAAAGTGCTTCTTGGAGCTTATCAAATGTTCACCGGAGATAGAAATACCAGAGCTTTCGATAACAAGAAATCTGCATTAATGTGGTTGACAAACTAATGGTTAATATTCTTTCCTTAATTTCCCTCAAGAACAATCAAAATAATTGAATCAACCGTTGAAAAAAGCCCTCGTAATTGGTTCTGGAATTGCTGGAATAGCGTCAGCTATTCGACTGAAAGCATTGGGCTACGAAGTAGAAGTTTTTGAAGCCAACTCATACACTGGGGGAAAACTTCACGTGGTTAAAAGCGATGGATATAGATGGGACGCTGGTCCTTCTCTATTTACCATGCCGCACCTGGTGGACGAATTGTTTACTCTGATGGGTGAAAACCCGAAGGAGTATTTCGACTACAATCGGCATTCCACCGTTTGCAACTACTTTTGGGACGATGGTACTCGCTTTAATGTACCATCGGATGAGAGTCAGTTTGTCAAAGAGGCCGCAAATAAATTTGATTCTACAGAAAAGGCAATCGAGGATTACCTTTCAAATGCCAAGGCAAAATACGATCTTTCTGCCCCAGTATTCCTTGAGAAGTCACTACATAAACTCTCCACTTACACAAACAGCAGAACGGTTCACTCCTTAATAAATTCCTTTAGACTAGATGTGTTTTCCTCCCTGGATAAGGTCAATCGGAAAGCGTTCAAAAACAAGAAATTAGTTCAACTTTTTAACAGGTACGCTACCTATAACGGCTCTTCACCGTATAGTACTCCGGGTATTATGTCCATGATCCCACATCTTGAAATGCATTATGGTACATTTTTGCCTAAAGGTGGAATGCACGAGATCAGTCAGAGTTTAACGCGCTTCGCGAAAAAAGTCGGTGTAAAATTTCACCTTTCCACCCCAGTTACAGGAATCATTCATGAAGAAGATAGGGCCCTGGGCATTAAAACGGAGACTAAAGATATTCATGGAGACGTCGTCATGTGCAACATGGATGTGTTCTCTGCATACCAGTCCCTACTAGATGACGTCAAAAAGCCAAAAAGAACGTTGAAGCAGGAAAGATCAAGTTCAGCATTGATCTTTTATTGGGGGGTGAAGAGAGAATTCCAGGAATTGGACCTTCATAATATTCTTTTCAGTGAAGACTACGAAACTGAGTTCGACTACCTCTTTAATAAACTAGATCTCTTCGATGACCCAACGGTGTATATAAACATTACCAGTAAACTTGAACCTTCTGATGCACCGGAAGGTTGTGAGAATTGGTTTGTGATGGTCAATGCTCCTGGAAATTTTGAACAGGATTGGGATGCCTTGATTGAAAAAGGCAGAAAGAACATCATTAATAAAATAAACAAGGTCTTGGGGACAGACATTAGCAAATACATTGAAACTGAGAGTATTCTCGACCCAAGATCGATCGAAAAAAAGACAAGTTCTCATAGAGGATCTTTATACGGTGCGTCAAGTAATTCGATGTTCGCCGCTTTCCTTCGTCATCCAAATTTCTCCTCAACTATAAAAAATCTATATTTCTGTGGTGGTTCCGCGCACCCCGGAGGTGGAATACCGTTATGTCTGCTTTCGGCAAAGATTGCCACAGATGCGGTGCCCAAAGTCTCAGCATGACGCTTACAGCAGTGAAGTACATATCTCCCATAAATGTTGGAGTCTTTATTATCTGGCTTTTCCATATATCGGCGATTATTGGAATCAGCATTGGTTACGAAACATGGTTTGTAGAGAAAACCCCATTGAACCTCTTGCTGATTTTTACCATATTAATTCTCCTATATCCCGCTTTTGACGGTAAACGTCTGATCTTATTTGCTCTATGTTTTCTTACAGGAATGACCGTGGAGTGGTTGGGTGTTAAGTATGGATTTTTATTTGGAAACTACAGCTACGGCACAAACCTTGGTCCAAAATTAGATGGTGTTCCCTGGTTGATAGGAGTCAATTGGGGCGTTTTAACATTCATTACGGCCTCGATTTCTACACGTTTCTCATCAAATATCTGGATTAGGGCTATAGTGGGTGCTTCCTTAATGGTAATTATGGATATACCAATGGAAGGTGTTGCCCCAAGATTTGATTTTTGGCGCTTTGCGGAGCACCCTGTACCCCTCAGTAATTACTTGGGTTGGTTTATTACCGCGCTGTTTCTGCACATAATTATGCAATGGAGATCTTTACAAGGAAGCCGGTATATTAGTACGCACATCTTTTTTGCTCAACTCTTATTCTTCAGCTATTTCTATGTCTTCTTCAGTCTATGATTTTGCTATAATTGGTGCCGGGGCTGCTGGTGGACAACTGGCCCTGGCAATGGCCTCAGAGAAATGGTTTGAGAACAAAAGAATTCTCATCATTGATAAAGATGAAAAATCCATAAATGATAAGACCTGGTGCTATTGGGAAAAAGGCACCGGAAAATGGGACAAGATTGTTACAAAGAAATGGCATCACGGGATCGTATCTACAGATGACCTGAGAGAGGATTTTGCACTTGCCCCCTACACCTATAAGATGGTTAGATCCATTGATTTCTATTCCCATTTGAAACAGGTGATAAACGATTCACCAAATTTTGATTGGGTAGTTGGACAGGCATCCACGGTTTTATTGGATGGAGCACTTGCTATTAGCGTCAATGATGAACGGTACCTGGCCAATCATGTCTTTGATAGTCGAATTCATCCGAATTTCTTTCAGGAGGAAAGCAATCACATTCGTGTGCTTCAACATTTTAAAGGGTGGGAAATTCGATCTGATCAGCCGGTTTTTGATCCCGATCAGTTTGTGATGATGGATTTCAGAAAGCCATATAAAGGATTAACAGCTTTTACCTATTTGTTACCTTTTTCAGAAACTGAAGCCCTTATTGAATATACTTTTTTTACATCCAAACTCGAGGAGGAGAACGTATATGATAATTATATGAGGGCATATCTGAAGGATCATTACGATCTGGATAATTACGAAATAATTTCATCTGAGAAAGGAGTCATTCCCATGTCTAATTATCCTTTCCATGATGAAAATAATGCCTTGGTAACCAAAATTGGAACAGGAGGCTCCTGGGTACGTGCCTCTACGGGTTACTCCTTCAGAAAAACTAGCGAATACGTGGACCAGGTTATCAACAATGTAGTAAAAGGTGAAATACCATCTGAAAAATTGATTAAGGCCAAGTTTCAGCTTTACGACACATTATTCCTGGATATACTCGATCGAAAAAATCAACTTGGTCCTTCAATTTTTGGTAGACTCTATAAAAAGAATCCACCAAAGAGAATATTGAGATTCCTTGATGGCCATACCTCGTTTATTGAGGACTTAAAACTGATGTGGTCGGTTGACAAGTGGCTTTTCATTAAATCACTGTTGTATCAATACCTGAGAATAAAGTTGGACTGACGTAATATTTAGTCATTCCTTCTTATGTTTCAGGTATTATATGCCAAGGTATATCCTTCTTTTGGTAATTATCGCTTTCACTTTCAGCTGTAGTGAAAGGAAATCTCCTAATGTCATTCTAATACTCACCGATGACCAGGGTTGGGGTGATTTCGGTTTTGTTGGTAATCCGGATGTCAAAACTCCATACATCGATCAATTGGCTGAAAACGGGACACACCTAACTAACTTCTATGTTAGCGCGGTTTGCTCCCCTACCCGTGCTGAAATTCTTACCGGCAGGTATGCGGTACGTGGAGGTGTTTATAGCACTTCCGCCGGAGGCGAGCGTTTGGATTTAGACGAAACCACAATAGCCGAGGTATTTAAATCCAACGGATATTCGACCGCAGCGTATGGAAAATGGCATAACGGAATGCAGTACCCTTATCATCCCAATGCTCGTGGTTTTGATGATTTTTATGGATTTTGTTCCGGACATTGGGGAAACTACTTCAGTCCCATGTTGGAAAGAAACGGACAGATTACAAAAGGTGACGGTTATTTACCAGATGATTTGACGAACAAAGGGATTGAATTCATTAATGAAAACAGAGATAAACCATTTTTCCTCTATTTGCCTTTCAACACTCCACATAGCCCAATGCAAGTGGAAGAAGATGCTTGGAAGAAATGGAGGGACCTGGAACTTTCCAGCGAAAATGATTTCCGACATAAGGAAAATATAATCCATACCCGTGCTGCCTATGCTATGATTGAGAATATCGATCAGAATGTAGGACGAATCGTGAAACATCTCGATGAAAACAATCTTTTGGAGAGTACCATAATACTTTTCTTAACTGATAATGGGCCCAATGGATGGCGTTGGAACGGTAATTTGAAAGGGATCAAAGGGTCTGTCGATGAAGGTGGACTTAAAACACCTCTACTAATTCAATGGACAGGAGTTATTGAAGCCAACAAACAAATATCTCAACTTGCGAGTGGGCTAGATATTCTTCCTACTCTGGTAGAGATGGCAAATCTTCAATATGAATTCACAAAGGAGCTCGATGGTATCAGTCTGTATCCATTTCTCATAGGCAGGAAAGAGAACCAGGAAAGAACTATTATTAATTACTGGCGGGAAAAAACCAGTGTTAGAAATAATCGTTTCCGATTATCTCATGATGGAGAACTTTTTGATATTCAAAATGATCCAAAACAATACATTGATGTAAGTGACACCTATCCCAAAGAGTTTGAGAACATGATGAAGGAAAAAGAAAAATGGAGAGCCAATGTGTTGAATGAGCTGCCGAAAAAGGATCAGCGCCTATTCCCAGTCGGGCATCGTGATTTTCGATACACCCAATTACCAGCCCGTGATGCTTCTTTTAGTGGTTCTATTGAACGATCTAACCGCTGGCCTAACTGTTCGTTTCTCACTAACTGGATTTCAACAGAAGACAGCATTTTTTGGGAAATTGATGTACTTGAATCCGGGGATTTTGAAGTTGATATCTATTACACTATCAAATCTGATAATGTTGGAAGCGTGATTCAGCTATCCGGAGGGTTAAATAGTAAAGTGGAGAAAAGCATTGACCAACCTCATGATCCAGATCTTTTTGGTGATGAATACGATAGAGTTCCAAGAGGTGAGTCCCTGGTCAAAGATTTCAAAAAAGAATTCATGGGGAGAATAACTCTAGTAAAGGGTCAGCAACAACTCGTTTTAAAGACAGCCGAACTTATTGAAAATCGAAGTATTGATTTTCGGTTGCTCGATTTGAAAAGGATTGACAATTAGTCTTAATCCTTCAATTCTGTGTGTAGACAGAATAATACACCAAAAGAAAAAAAGAGGTACGCCAATCAGCGCACCTCTTAAGACAAACAATAGCCCTTAGGAATCTAAATCCACCATAAAGCCGGTTCTGAACTGGATAATTGTTAGGTGTTCTCCCGTCTCTATTTTATGAATTTAGCTTATTTATGTGTTATCCAAATAGCTGGTTCTTAATTTTCATTTATTTCACTTAATACGCTCTTTTACAGGTAGTTACAAATAATTGGAAATGATTTTCAGGAGAATATTTTTCTTACATTGATTTCTTTCAACCATATTCTTCGTACCATCAGTTTCAATTTCGACTCCAGGTTGAAACGCCATCCATACTTCCTGTTACTTCCGGAATCGGTTTGTATACATATCGAGGTATAGTCACCTTAAAAGTTGTTTGATCGTCGTCACAGATCGCTTTTATCTCACCGTGATGATTCTTAATTATGTTATATGCTGTATACAGTCCAAGCCCTCCTGTCTCAGAATCGTCCTTTGTCGAAAAGAAAGGTTCAAATATCTTGGACTGATATTCGGAACAGATTCCAACTCCATTATCAGTTACCAAGATAAAAGTCGATCGAGCATTTTGTGTGATTCGAAGCTGAACAGATGGATTCACATTACCCTTAACCGCCTCTTGCGCATTCTTCAAAAGAATTCCGATTGTTTTCTTTAGTTCATCCTCGTTGGCGTACAACTCGATACCTCTTGAAATTCTTGAGTTTAACGTAATGTCAGGATTTGAATCTTTCCATTCCTTAATGATCTCCGCAAAAACAACGGATGGATCAAAAAAATCTGCATCTGTTCGGATGTTGGATGGAGCAATTGAAGAAAAGTTCTTGACAATGCGCGTTACTTTATTAGCACCTCTTTGAAGATCTCCTAGCAACAAGGTTACTTCATCAAGTAAAGACTCCGCCTGTTTCTCATCAGACATTTGCCTCAGCTCCTTAATGTTTTCCAGGATTGGTGTCACTACCCCTCCAATTACATTAACAGGGTTGTTTAATTCATGTGAGAGTCCGGCAACCAGATTTTTAAGAGATTTCATCTTTTCAGCAAACTGACCATTATCGTTAACGTCATGAACTTCTTTCAGAGCTACTCCCAGCTGTTCCTTTTGCCTCTTAATAGTTTTTGCTTGCTTCTCGAGCATTTGCTCCAATTGCTCAATGTATTCCGATTGGCTTATCTCGAGTGAAAGAGCATCCTCCTTTATTTGCTGTTTATGGGAGAACCATAATTGATATATGTGCCTACCCAGGAAATAAACTAATACGGCACTGATGGTAAGCGTAATTGCCAAAAAGAACAATTGGCCCGATGGCAAAAAACTAAACTTCACTTCTTGAATTAATTGTACCTCCCCTGCGTAATACACCATCATTATCAATACAATAAATGAAATTATTGCCGCCACATACAGGCTTGATCTGTCACTTAACTCTCTTATTACTTTGTCCATAGCTCCTTGTATTTGGTTTGCCAATCAACTAATCTCTTTGTAATCCAATGTTGATTACAGTTTGAAGATATAGACACAGTCTTAAGACCAAAAAAATAAATAAAAACTTTAATGATTAATCATAACTTTATGGTTATCAGCGTATTAGAAATATTTTCTTATTGCTTTTTAAGAAATTTATTCTTAGAATTGTTAAGAATATTCATCTTATGGATACGCTCAATAAAAACTTGAAGACTTTACGAAAGCTTGAGGGCATTAAAAGCCAGGCTGAATTTGGTTCAAGGATTGGTGTACCCAGCCACAATATCAATAAGTACGAAAACAATGTGATTCCAAAACCTGAGGTACTAAGGAAAATTGCCGAAGTGTTCCAGGTAAACCTCCATTTGTTTTTGACAACCGAGCTCACGGAAAAGAACTATGAGCAATTTAAGATGGATCACAATACGGAAGCTAAATTGGAGTCTTTGGTAAGTGAAGCAACTGATGAGTTTAAAATTAGTCGTAGAGACCTTGAAAAGGTTGCCTCCTTCTTCGCCAATAAATTGGAGCGAATAGAAGAAGACAACCTTAATGAGATAGACAGGAAAAAACTATTTCGGGATGTGCGGTCGATCTTTGTTGCTTACAATAGTAAGCTTGAAGAATTCTATACGATGCAGGATAATCTAGCTATGCTTATTTCAGAGAGGAAGTTTAATCAACCTTAAACTGCTCGAAAGTCGCCTGAAGTTTCCTAAATGCCTTCGCTTCTTTTCTTTTTCGTAGATATTTATAAGTAGAAAACAAGCTCAACGACAGAAGAACAATCGCTAGAGTCATCAGAATAATTTGTTGATAGTCAAGTGCTGGTTCCTTCTGAACGAAGTCATCGTATTCCCTAACAACGTCCTTGAAGAGCACTGTTTGCTGGTCCATTGACGCCACCTCCGTGTTGTCAAGAATATTTTCAATATTGTCGTTATATATCTCCGCGAACACTAATGCTTCTTCGTTCCGGTCCTTTGCACTTAATGCTTTCGTCAGGTTTGAAAATATTTTTACATGCTCCAAGTTGTTTTGGTTGTAATCTTCTTTTACAGCTTCCTTCCATGCAAGGATTGCCTCTTCTGTATATCCCGCTTTCATTTGTACGGTTCCCATATCGTACATGGTTACGAATATGGATCGGCTATTTGTCTTATACTCCAGCGCTTGCTTAAAAGATTCTATTGACTGGTCCCACTTCTCTTCTTCCATAAAAGTCACACCAATCCCATGATAAGCCAGTCCGGCAAACTCCTTCAAGTTGGGATGATGTTGAAACTCCCGAATAGTATTCTGGTAGGCAATGCGAGCCATTTCATAGTTTCCAATGTCCTTATACATCAATCCAATCTGGTTATTCACCCGAGCAATGTCTTCTTGATTTTGGATCTCCCTCGCGAAAGACAATGAGGCTTCTATAGCTTTCTGAGCCTTATTAAAAGAATCTTGCGTTCCTTGTAGTTTGAGTACTATCCCATAGTTGTAATAAAGGTCTGCTAACTCTTCCTTACTGAATTCCTTCTCGAATTTCAATGCTTCTTCGTACAAAGCAACTGCATTATTCACTTGGCCATTTACCCTATTTAGTTCCCCTAAATTCAGATAAACAGAGTGCAGGGTCGAATAATCATTTGTTTGCTTCAAATCCCTAATAGATTCATTGTAGTAAAAATAGGCTTTAGATACATTTTGATCGATTTCATCATAGATATATCCAAGATACCACTTCGCTTTACCGGCAGTATGGGTAAGACCCATATTCTCAGCGTCCTTTATCACATCTTCACATAATGATATTGACTGAGGTGTACTTTCAGTCATCAGGTCAAGCGCCTTTTCCATTCTTAACTCCAGGCCTGAATCGGGTAATTCAGAAACACCCTCATCCACCATGGTAGAGCAACTGGCTAATAGCGCTACGCAGAGTAGAATTAAAATGGTTTGATTAAATGGGTTCCTCTTTTTCATGGGATTCATGTAATTAAAAAAAATGGTCAAATGGTTGAACAATAAATCAGTCATTAACTGCCTGGTTTCTTTTTGTTTCCATTTTGTTCGTCCGTACTTACGTCTTCTGTTTTTTCCAGATTATCAAAAATCTCCGGTTCATCATCATGATAACATGAGGTGATAATCAAGCAAAAAAACGAAGCAGAAAGCAGCCATCCGATGAACTTCTTTGTTTGTCTTTTCATTTTAAATGAGCGTTTTCTGGTTGCCATTACTAATGTTTATTGTATTGCTAATGCAAGCCATTGGCCTGTAATTTATAATTCCGCCTTTAAGATTCTCCTCAAAAATCAAAATCAGCCTAATTTCAATGTATTCAAGGTTTTAGGACGACAATATTTATTGAAATTAAGAAAAATATTCTAATTCGCTTTTTTAGACCCAATTCATAATTGGCTAAAAATGCTGTATTCTTTGGTGATTTACTCTAAAATAGATGAGAATTCCTTCTATAATGATCATGTTACATTTAACCAGCCATCTACATGACAAGTACTGTGTCAGCTAATACAGCGAAAGGACAGAAAAGGAAGTGCAATACCGGCTTTACAATACCATAATGGTGAAACTGTAACAATTATGCAGTTCTTTTTCTAGCAAGTTCCATTCATGTATGACTAATGAGAGTATATAATTTCAATTAAAGTGAAGCTACAACTTGAATTAAAATCATAACTATATGATAAACAGATAGTCAATAACCCCTTTTTCGTGTAAACATTTAAATATTATTAAAGCCGGTAACCATAGTAGTTTCCGGTTCATCCTAGAAAAATTCCTGTTCACTCATAGAATTATCCATTTTCTGTATTCCATGAATATATTTATACTGGAAATAATAACGCTCATGAAGGAAAAAACAAACCACTCACAATTTGCTCTTCGCGACGTAATTATCATGCTGTTTGAAAGTTTGTGGAAATTCCTCGAAAAAAGGGAAAAGAGATTCCACTATCACGCAAATATGCACTGATACAGGGTCCCTGAAAGCTATTGACTGAAAGACAAATCAATTAATAATGGCAGCACTTCACCATCTGCCATTCGACCGGAAAACTGGGCATTGTTCTGATCCCAGATCATTAATTTGGACGGTTTGTAAAAATCCGTCTGCGTCAACTCTCCTATTGTCAAACTAGATTTTACCAAGCCAGAAAAGTCCACTTGGTCAATGTCATCAAAAGACATGAAGCAGTATATGGCGGAAAAAACATCTTCCGTAATGTTGTAAGTCAAATCATCACCTGGTAATTCAATATCGTTGAAACTGTATTGAAATAGACTACTTCGCCAGTCATCAGTGGGATACATTCTGACAATCTCATCTCCAGATCGATAATACATTTTCAAGTAGAAGGGTTTGTTGGCCTTCCCCTTAATAATAAATTCAAGATGATCTTGTGGTACATTTAATTGAAAATAGCCTCTGTGACTAAAGCGAATAATCTCTAAAGTAGAGTCATTAGAAGCCAAACGTAATGAAAGCTCACCGTTGAAGATTGAATAATTACCCTTTAAATCCAGAGAGTTTGCCACGGCAAATCCATACCTGATAAAATCAAGATCCTGATAACGGATGTACATGAATCCCTGATTCCCCCAGTCCTTCCCCCATGAATTCACTACTTCTAAAACACCTCCGTATAATTCATCATCATAACCTGTAACCACCATGGAATGAAGTGGAAATTCTTCATTGTATATTTCTTTTGGTTGCCAGAAATCATTTGCCGTAACAAATGAGGGTGGAGTATGCATGGCAATAATCACCGGATGATCCAGTACTAATCGACGCTTAATCCGGTTTACTTTTGCAGCATTAGATTGTAGCCGGTCAAAAACCTTATCAAAGAGGTGGATCTGGTAATCTTTCGCCTTATCCATCGCCCTTGCGTCCATTCTTCTTGGACATGGATAAGCATATTCATGAATGGCAGGCAATCCGTAGACTTTCATTGCTTCTGCGGCTTCCACCAGGCTCAAACCCTCTTGACAAACATCTTTTTCATCTGCAAACAACATGTTTACGAAAAATGGGGATTTATTTACTCCTTCAGTCCCATCCAATCTTCTGGCGTTTTCAGATATAGTGACAGCATGAGCAATAGACCAACCAACATCATGAGGTAGTTTAGCTTGATTGCCAATTTTTGGCAAGAAAGATTTTATCGAATAGGTATTAGGAATATTGGTCTGATATTTATCAATATCGTACGCCTGAATCGCGTCGTAACCTGAATCGTCTGTTAAAGTGCCTGTAACGTAATCAAGTTGACCCAATACAACATGACCACCAATAATTAGTATAAAAACAAGCCTAATTCGCAACAAAGATAAAGTCACTTCCAGGTTCATTTTCTCCAAATTCACCACTTCTTGGCTGTGGGTTAAGTGCCTCAAAATACGTCATGAATTCGGTGTAAGTCAGTATCTTATCGTTACCTCCGTAGTTTCTAAGAGCTTCCAGAACCTTTCTGGCGAATGGAGAGTGAGCACCCGGCCGACCATCTGGAACATATTCCTTACCTCCTGAAGTGAGGTATTTTCTTGTTTTGTATTTCAGCTTTCTTTCAATGAATTCAGTACGAGATAATTCGAAGAACATGGCATCCGCTCCTCTACTTCCAGCTCTTGCCAGCATCTGATCGAATGTTCCACCAAAACAAGCATCAATCATTACAAATATATGTCGACTGGGAATGTTGTTGATATAATCCCTGTAGGCGGAATGTGATATATAACTATCACCTACCAAGTCATTTATCTCGGAGTCTGTGGCAGCCAGATAACCCATGCGTGTCACTTCATCAAATTTTCCATGTCCCGCAAAAAATATCAGCAGTTGATCTTTGTCCCCGTACGATTTACCAGCGTACTCTCGAATTTTCTCTAGGATTTGACGTCGGTTAGGATTCTCAACTAATTCAACCTCAAACCCATAGCTATCAGAAAGCTCCTCCCCAATTGCATTAGCGTCAAAAAGTGGATTAGTAAGATCATTCCATTCCTCGTAATCATTAATTGCAAATATGAGCGCCCGATCAGTACGATCCGTTATGGCGAAATTATAACCAATGTTCCTTGTGGCTTCAAAACTTCCACCTCCTTCATTGCTTACAACCATTCGGATCTCATTCATTCCTATTTCAAGACTGACCTGTTGTTCGATTTTCTGCACATTAGATGTGGATTTGCCTCCAAAAGAGAGACCCCTTGACATTGGGATTTCATTTTCCCCATTATACATTTTTATAGATGAGATGGGAGATTCCGATTGTATTTGCAATTGAAGTACTATGGATTTCTCCTTACTTACCATATTGTCGGTTGTAGGATTCAACCAAGCAACTTGAATGGGAACAGGTTCGATTTTAAGATAAATGGGATCCGTCTTCTTGGAAAATGTTTGACCAAGAAGTAAACTGCTTAGGAGCCATCCTACACTTAGAAGGAGTATTCGTTTCATAGCTGCCTATTTAGCGTATAATAAATTTACTAATTATTGGTCTAAATCCCTGACGTTCAATCACTAAATGATAAATTCCAGGACCAATGGACCGTTCACTCAGGTTCCATTCTATGAGATTGTAGCCTTTACTTACCGATGCATAGTACTTACCGACCATTTTACCGTCTACAGTGACAATAGCCAAAGACGTTGGTCCTGGAGACGGGGAAACCAATTCGACGTTCAATAAATTGGTTACAGGATTTGGATACAGATTAGTTTGAACCAATTGATTCAAATCGATTTTATCATAAATGGTGGATCTGTCTCCAAAATAAACATCAAATGATCCGGAATTTCCTGCATTTACCGTCATTGATGGGTGCTTTGAGAGATCATAAATCACGGCACTCTTCTTATCTACAATAATTACAGTTTTGCCAGCGGAAAGCGTTTGATCCCATGTCATTTTAATTTTTCCCGAAGATATTTTGTTGGGAATCTCAAACGACCATTTCTTGAAATCATCTGTCTGTTTGATATCTACTGCACGTTCTCCATCAAATTGTATTTCCAGGTATTCGGAAAGCCTCGGCGGAAGCGATTGATCAAAAGAGTCCCAGGAATCTGAAGCAGATGATGACATTCCAAATCCACCCACATAGTATCCCAGAACATCCGACTTTAAATGTAGTTTTATCAGCCAATCGTCCCTATCAATATCCACCTGGCCCAATTGCTTGTCATTTGCTATTTGACGATCAGAGTTGGTAATAGCACTTGTTGGTATCTCAAAATCAGAAATACTGCGATTCAGGCGAATAAATCCTCCCTCGTTGCTTCTTAATTCTGTTTTATTGGTAAATCCACCATTAAAACCTCTCAAACCGCCATCGAAATCATCGGTACTGACGATACCCCTCTGTACATTGTGTTGAATTACCTCCGCAATGCTTATTGTACCTTCAAAAGGATTTCCAATAAGGTTCCAACCACTAAAAAGGTTAATGGTAAATACTCCATCGTCAATAGTGACGCTCGTGCCTCCAGCCTTAAGGTCCGGTGAATTTCTGGATATAAAGAAATAACCCAATCCTGCAGAAACGTCTCTAAAATCTGTTTCATATTCCTCGTAAGATTGAGTATTTCCTCCCCACCGAAACATACGCCAGTCTTTCGGTACAGACCCCAATCCACTGAAGTAGGCGTCTTCATCCGGGTCATCATAAGGGAATGCCAGTATGTTATAATCGGCCACTGTATTTCCAAATGATCTTACTGTAACATTCATTTCCTGTGAAATACTCTTAATCTGGAAAATCTTAGACTGAGAACGGTTGCCTTCGGAATCTTGCGCTTCATACTCAAACTGAAGACCTCCAGGCCCGAAATCTTCAGGCGCAAACGTGTATCTATAGTTAGATCCTTCCACCACCGTGGTAGTCGCCTGTTCATATGTCGTTTCTGTCAATGTTCGATACTTGATTTCTACGGATTCCACACCCTCATCGTCAGTAACTTCTATAGAAACCTCTCTAGAACCACCGGTATTTAAGTCATATTCCCCAAGGCCGGAGGGTGTGCCATAAGAAGGTCCAGCTTTAATAACTTCAATTCTGAAACTTTTAGAAAAACTACTATCTCCCCTATCTGTAGACAACAACGTCAGGTCAAGTAATCCGATATCGTCGGCGTCGGGAATGGTCGTTGAAGTCACCACTTGATCGATGTTGGTAATCTCAAAATATTCACTTCCACTGATCACTTCGTAGGTATGCTCGTCCCCTAGATTTGGATCAATTGTCAACAAATTAGCTACTAATGTTCCAGGAGCCGCAAATTCAGCAATTGTGCTGTCGGAAATCAAGATATTCCTAGGCGCCCGATTGGATCCTCCTTGTGTTGCAGTCACCGTCCAGACTTTCTGTTGTCCATCCTCGGCAGTCACGGTATACTGAACAGGATTGGTGAAATCCTGCGCCACTCCACTATTGGGAGTAACTGTAGCGGAGTCCGACAAGGTAATGGTTGGTGTGATTGCGGTTACATCCAGATAATAAGGTACGGTAAATTCCACTGTAGCAGCTTCACTGTTTATCGTTCCTTCCAGAGGACCAACTGAGAAACTAATGATCTCATTCTCACTCCTCCCCTCGCTTATTGTTAGATATTGGTTTGAAGCAATATTTCTAAGGGTTTGAACAATGCCAGAAGGCCAGTAAACAACCACTTCATTTACTGTAGTCGCTTTGCCCAAACCGACATGTTGCGTGAAGTCGTGCTGTGATCGCTGACCCGATGTACTGAGTACCTGCCTGGTTTGTGATACAATGGAATCGGCATCATTTATATCAGCCTTGACAACTATTCTTGCGCCAACTCCATATCTATTCGAAGTAGATCCTAGCAGTTGAATACCCAGGTAATTATTAGTATTTCCCGTGTTTTTGAACAGGTAGCTTTTTTGGGTCCAATTGGCTATATATAAATCCAGATCTCCATCCCGGTCATAATCGGACCAGGTTGGTGCAAAGGAATTGGCAATTTCATTTACTACCGTCCCCGTTATTTGAGAAAACGTGCCGTCTCCAAGGTTTTGGTATAGAAAGTTATATCCATTACCAGAAATGAATAAGTCCAAATCTCCATCATTGTCATAATCGCCAAAGGCACTTCCTCCTGCATCATCGAGTCCAGTAAAAGCTGTTTCAAAACCTTGCATATCACCTGAACCATTGTTGAAATACATAAATACTTTTCCAACTCGTCCTCCTACAAATGCATCTATATCTCCATCATTATCAATATCTCCCCAGCTTTGAGATTCTGTTCCTACTCCGTCATTTGAGATGTCCTGATTTGTAATCGATGTAAAGGATCCATCACCATTGTTGCGGTAGTATTCATCGTTAACTCCGTCCACGGTACTTTGGGCGCTGTTATTGGTGACTAAAAGATCCATGTCTCCATCATTATCAGTATCAACCCAGGCTACATCAAGTGATTGACCAGTTGCTGTAGCAATAATGGAAGTGGTGTTTTCGGTGAAAGTTCCGTCACCATTATTCACAAAGAATTTATTGTTACGTGGACCGGCTTCCTGCAAGTGAAGTACATCCAAATCTCCATCGTTGTCGTAGTCGGCCCAACCGCTATTCCACGAAATGTAATTCGTGTTTTCGTCGGCAGGTACCGTTAAGAGATTCTTAGTGAAGGTATTATCCCCATTATTCGTATAAAACACTTTCCAATTAACAGTCTCCCAGGCCTGGCGACTGTCGAAAGTCGCGATCAGATCCAAATCTCCATCATTATCATAATCCGCAAAATTGGTAGTACCCAATGCAGTATCTGGTAGTATGTTTTGAATGGTTAAACCACCTAATGAATCTCCGTAGTAGAGATTTCCGATAGATTCATTTCCAAAATTCCACCTGCTGGCAAACAAGTCACCATAACCGTCATTGTTTACATCACCCCATGTACCGCCAATGTTAAATCCAAGCGTTTCGGTAACATCAGTTCCGCGTATTTTTTCAAATTGGATGTCGTTTGTGAAATTGATACTTACATCAATTACCCAATCCTTTTCTGTCCCATCCAATGCCCTGACAGTAAGTTTTTGCGGGTCGTAAAAGTTGTAATTGGTCTCATCCGAAATAATTTCCGATCCGTCCTTATCAAACAGCCTGGCTCCCGGGGATAATGAAAAATTGGGAGTCAAATTATGGATGTCCATATTCGCATCAATCACTACTCTTATGGAGTCGTTAGGACCAATTGGATCTACCTGTGACTGACCCAAATTCCAAGTTTGTATCTCGGCTCCTGAAGCAGTCTGAGAGTTATATACATTTTGCACCTCGGTATCGGAAAGGGCATCATGATAAATCTGGACTTCATCAATCGTTCCATCAAAATTTTCTCCAATTCGCCAAAACCCATCAAAGGATGCCGCGGAAGTAACCGTTGGTCCTGTGGCCACAAGATCTCCGTCCAAGTACAATTTCATTCCATCTGCAGATAAAGATGCTGCTACATGATACCATCTGTTTGATTCAAGATTACCAGGTGCTTGAATAGTTTGTGTACTACCTGGGTTGACCAGAAAATAAAGATCATTGTCTGCGCCAACATAAATTTGTCTATCAAACTGTGTTGGATCTGCCGTATTATCCCCATATCCAATCATTACACCATCATCATTCTCGTAGGAAAACCAAGACATTATTGTGAACTCCTGAGGATCAGGTTGTTGGTCATCAACGAGCATATAATCCTCTCTGTCAAAAATATAAGCCCGATTATTCTCCATAAAACGATCTGGTGCCAACTCGGCTCCTGTGATTGTTACCGATGACGCGCACGGGTTAGGATCTACAGCATCGCCGTTGAAATCCTGGTATACTAGAGAACCTATTTCATCTATAAAAAGAGACTCAACTTCAGCTCCATTCAGGGCCCGATTATACAGCCTTGCATTGTCGATTGCACCCCTGTAAAAGATGCTAGATGAAGAATTACTCCCAAATTGTACGGGATCAGTGGTCACGTCCACCGCTCCAGTCACGTCATATTCCGCATCGAGATATCCGTCAACGTATAACCTTACTTTACTATTGTCGTAGGTAGCCACCACCATGTGATACTGACCATCATTTACGTTGGTCACCGCCGCATAATCCCCGGAAACCGTGGAACCTGTAAGTGACAAAGCCACGGTGTTGGTTCCATTATTTCTCTGTAGTCGCCAGGCACCCTCTCCTTTAGTAATAATTCCTTCCCATGCGTTTTGAAAATTTGGTCGTATCCATGTCTGAATGGTAAACTCCGTAGTGAAATCCAGATCATCGGTATCTGCGACTTCATCAAAATCTTCCGTACCGTCATATAACCGTGCACTAAAATCCTCACCGAACCTGTTCGATGTAACCTCATAACCGTTAAAAATCTCGGCATTCTTGCCAGTCCATGTAAAGTCTAGATTAGGATCTCCAAATGCATAAATACCTACAGCTCCCTTTTGAATATAATCGTTGCAGTCACAAATTTCACCAATACCGTCACGGTCATAATCTTCCTGCCCCGCATTGGAGTCATCGGGGCAATTGTCTTGTGAATCAAGTATTCCATCCGAATCAGTGTCCGTTCCCGATTGATTGAGATTTCTAAACGCAGAAATCATGGGTGTTGCTCCTTCGTCTGAGAGAACTATGTCATTCAATCCATCATTATCCAAATCGGACACTTTGATGCTAAGAGGATTGTCATTTGCATTAATTACAAAGGGTGTTGAAAAACTATTCTCATTTATCGTTCCTGAAGAACTCTGATTATGGAATATGTTTATTGCGGGATTTCCATTCCGCCGGACAATAATTTCGGGTTTACCATCATCCGTTAAATCACCGGTTTCAATAATCCATGGATAGCCAAGGTTCTGAATCTCAACACCAGTTTCAAAACTTAAACTACCGGAGGTGCTGGTATTTCTAAACAGAGTGATCACATTTACACCACCGCATGACACTAATATGTCTGATTTTCCATCTCCATCGAGATCGGTAATGGCCGTGTTGTTTGCGTATTGACCTCTTACGGCAAGCTCAGTACGGGTATCAAATGCAATATTTCCCGGACCCGAAGAAGTATTTCGAAAAACAGCGGCATAATTGTCACCGCTCGCTCCTGCAACTAAATCCAGTTTACCATCGCCATCAATATCTGATGTTTGGATTGACCATAATTCAGAGGAGCCGATCTGGAAGTTAACTCCGGACACTAATGAAATATTTCCAACAGTAGATGTATTCCTCAAGACAGAGAAGTAGGTCAAGTTATCGTCATCCTTTCCTCCAGCAATTACATCGTCGTTCCCATCCCCGTCAAAATCAGCCATGTGAACATTTCCTCCCAGACCGACAAAGCCTTGTGGTGCACCAAAGCTGATAGAACCTACCGTGCTGGTATTCAACGCTATAATGATTGAATCAGCCCCGGCAGCCAAGATATCTAACTTCCCATCACCGTCAACATCACCCAATTCCGCTCCGTATAAAACATTCGATAAAGACGTAATCACATCAACCTGGGTATCATAGGAAACAGTGCCCGATGTACTGGTGTTTCGAAAGGCAGTAAGATCACCATTTGAAATGTTTACAACGTAGAAATCATCTAACCCATCGCCATCGATGTCGCCGACATCTCCAATTTTATAGATTCCCCCATCGGCATCAGTGAAGTCCTGTCTCGTGGAAAACGAAGCCCCAATAGAACCGGTGAATTGGCCATGGGCCAAAAAGCCCAAAAGAAAACTTATGCCATAAATGAAAAATGCTCTCATCTTAAAATCTTAGTTCCCTGGATCAGGAGGTGTGGGTAAATTCTTTTGATCACCTCCACCACCGTTACTGATTAGATAGATTACTCCCGCCAAACCCGCTGCACCTGCTGAACCACCCGCTAATAGAATGGGATTTATTCCAGCACCGATGGCAAAGGACTGACTCTCATAAATTTCGTTGGCGTTAGTCAGATTAGTTAAACGGATTTTATATCCTTTCCCCTTTTCAATGTCTTTTGATACCATCCATGTGTAATCACCGGTGTTATTGGAAGTGGTTATTTCGGAGACTACCACATCATTCTTCACTAATTCAATTTTTACACGATCCGCTGGATTACCACCTTGCCACTGTATCTCCGTTTCCTTCAGCTGTTTTCCGGATAGTCTTTCTTGTTCCGAATGGATAGGAAGATAAGTCACTTCCCCTCGTAGTTCTAATTGTACCTCTCCATCAAACTCTATTAATTCCTTTTGAGCGTCCCATATCAATGTATAAATTTGATTGTTGTTAGGTAGCTCTCCTTCAACATCTCCCGTTATGAACTGCATGGGTTTGGAAAAGTTATCGTGTGAACTGTAGAGCTTTACCTCGTATCTTTCCAAATCAAAATTGCCATCAATTCTAAAGTCGACGGTGATCTTGTTATTCTCATTCCTCACATCAGCAATGAAAAATTGCTGTGCCTGATTTACAAGGAATGTCAGCATAAGGCCGATAAACAGTGAACAACGTTTCATAGGTAGGCCACTCTTTAGTTGATAAAGTCAAATAATTCGCCAAATAGTACTATAGTATACTATTATTCTGAATAGCTGGTTGTCGGTATATAAATGTACTGATTTTCGAAAGAGAATCGAAATGTAATGCCAAAAGGTGCCTGTATTTAAACAAGTAGCCGATTATTAGTAATTGAGGAAAGAACTGGCAGCAGGGTATGCGAATGAAAAATACCCACTTTCGGGTACCAAATTACCCTCTTTATGATGATTGCGAGACCTGAATGAAGTTGACTCAACATTCGTTCAATTGTAGATCGTAGCCTTCAAGCGTCAGGACGGTGGGGAAAACAGCTTTAGCTAAAGCAACGGATAAATCCACCTTCGCCGAATCTACGACAAAAATCCACCTTCGCTGAAGCTACGGTGAAAACCCGCCTTCGCTAAAGCTACGGCGGGTAAATAAAAAAAGCCGCTCCCAACTGGTGGAAACGGCTTATCCTCTCCTAAACTCTTGTTACTTTATTTATTTACTTTCTCCACTATAGCTTTGAAAGCTTCAGGATTATTCATGGCCAGATCGGCCAGTACCTTTCGGTTAATATCGATCTCATTTTCTTTAAGCAAGCCCATGAACTTGGAATAACTTAGTCCATATTCTCTAACCCCTGCGTTGATTCTTTGGATCCAGAGTGCTCTGAATTCCCTCTTCTTAGCTTTTCTGTCTCGGTATGCATATGTCCATCCTTTTTCAATGGCATTTTTGGATACCGTCCAGACGTTTTTTCTACGACCAAAGTAACCTTTGGCGTTCTTCATCATTTTTTTACGCCGGTTCTTCGATGCTACGTGATTAACTGATCTCATTGATTAATTTTTGTTTTTGATAAAAGGCGATCCTATATAGGATGCTTAATACCTGGTATCGGGTTAAACCATAAACCTAACTACAGTTTCAAAAGCTGCTTGATATTCTTCTCATCAGCTTTGTGTACAGTAGTCATGTGCGTAAGATTACGCTTTTGCTTCGTTTCCTTCTTCGTCAAAATATGACTTTTGAAGGCGTGCTTCCTTTTAATTTTTCCTGAGCCAGTAAGCTTGAATCTCTTCTTTGCTCCGGAATTAGTCTTCACTTTTGGCATTCTACTCTATTTTTTCTGTTTAGGAGACAGCATTAAAAACATTCGTTTTCCTTCAAGTCTAGGTAATTCCTCGACTTTCGCTTCCTCTTCCAGCGCCTGAGCAAATTTCAAGAGAAGTATTTCACCTCTCTCTTTAAAAACAATTGTGCGTCCAACAAAGTGAACGTACGCCTTTACCTTGGCTCCTTCCTGAAGAAACTTCTTCGCATGATTTAATTTAAAATTGAAGTCATGATCATCGGTATTTGGTCCGAAGCGAATTTCTTTAACAACAGTCTTCTGAGCCTTGGCCTTGATCTCCTTCTGCTTCTTCTTCTGTTCGTATTTAAACTTTGAATAATCAATGATCTTACAAACAGGTGGATCCGCTTTAGGTGAGATCTCCACAAGGTCAAGACCTTGTTCTTCCGCAATTTTTAACGCTTTGGATAGAGGATATACATCAACTTTTACATTATCCCCAACTAATCGTATGGGGTCAGATGATATCCTGCCATTGACCTTATAGGGTTCTTCTTGTCTGACTCTACCTATAGGTCTTCTTCTTTGTTTACCGATTGTTTTCCTCCTTTTTTAGTTCAACCATGAAAAAACGAACGCAAATATCGTATAATTTCCTTCTTTTTAAAGGTTTATCTAGTTTAATAATTCTGAAATCCTATCCTCAAAGAGTCTTTTAAAGTCCTCCAGTGTCATAATTCCCTGGTCTCCTTTTCCATGTTCCCTGACGGCGACTGTCCCATTTTGAGATTCCTGATCCCCGACGATTAACATAAATGGGGTCTTATTGATTTCAGCATCCCGAATTTTTTTTCCAATTTTCTCATCCCGTTCATCAATAAAACCACTCATATCATTTTCTTGTAAATCCGCGTACACTCTGGATGCGTAATCATGGTATTTTTCAGATATGGGCAGAACAGCGACCTGATCAGGTGCAAGCCAAAGTGGGAAATTTCCAGCAGTGTTTTCAATCAAAATAGCAACAAAACGCTCCATTGATCCAAAAGGAGCTCTATGTATCATAACCGGTCTGTGTTTCTGATTGTCCGATCCAACATATTCCAGTTCAAAGCGCTCCGGAAGGTTGTAATCTACCTGAATGGTACCTAGTTGCCATTTTCTACCAAGTGCATCCTTTACCATAAAGTCAAGTTTGGGACCATAAAATGCAGCTTCCCCGGATTCTACAACGTAGGTTAAGCCTTTTTCCTTCGCTACTTCTTCGATCTCCCTTTCCGCTTTCTCCCAGCTGTCTTGTTCTCCAATATATTTTGTTGGATTATCTAAATCTCTAATTGAAACTTGCGCAATAAACTCACTGAATCCTAGTGATTTAAAGACATATAACACTAGATCAATTACCTTTGCAAACTCTTCTTTCACCTGATCCGGACGACAAAAGATATGTGCATCATCTTGTGTGAATCCCCTTACTCTTGTCAGGCCATGAAGTTCCCCACTTTGTTCATAGCGATAAACTGTACCAAACTCAGCATACCGTATAGGTAGTTCTTTGTATGACTTAGGTTTGGCCTTATAGATTTCACAGTGATGCGGGCAATTCATGGGTTTTAAAAGAAATTCCTCGTCATCAGCAGGGGTATGAATGGGTTGAAATGAGTCCTCCCCATACTTTTCATAATGTCCGCTGGTGACATAGAGTTCTTTTGCTCCAATATGCGGAGAAATCACCGGCTCGTATCCGGCTTTGACCTGAGCTTTTCTCATGAAATTTTCAAGTCGTTCACGAAGAATGGCACCTTTTGGCAACCATAACGGTAGGCCTTTCCCTACTCTCTGAGAAAAGGTGAATAGCTCAAGCTCTTGTCCAATCTTTCGATGGTCTCGTTTTTTGGCCTCTTCCAACAGCTCTAGATGTTCCTTGAGCTCTTTCTGCTTTGGGAACGTAATTCCATATAGTCTTGTCAATTGCTGCCTTTTTTCATCCCCTCTCCAATATGCTCCAGCGACATTCAGTATTTTGGCGGCCTTAACAAAGCCCGTATTCGGAATGTGCGGGCCACGACAGAGATCGGTGAAATTGCCTTGTGTGTAGAAAGTGATGTTTCCATCCTCCAAATCCTCCAGCAATTCTAATTTGTATTCATCTCCCTTTTCCTGGTAGTAAGAGATAGCGTCCTTTTTTGAGATTTCCTTTCTTACATATACATTCTTTTGCCTAGCCAACTCAAGCATCTTGTTTTCGATTTTTTCAAGATGTTCACTATCAAATTCAAGGTCACCAAAATCGACATCATAGTAGAATCCAGATTCAATAGGTGGACCAATCCCAAACTTTATTCCCGGGTATAACTCTTCTAATGCTTCGGCCATCAAATGGGCGGAGCTATGCCACATGGTTGATTTTCCCTCATCATCATTCCATGTCAGCAATTGTAGTTTTGCATCGGCTGTGATGGATCTTGTCGCATCCCATACCTCCCCGTCGACTTTTGCCGCCAATACATTTCGCGCTAATCCCTCACTAATACTCAGGGCAACATCCATTGAGGTTACACCAGAATTAAACTGCTTTACGCTACCATCAGGTAGGGTAATGTTTACTTTTTGATCACTCATTAATTACGATCCGACTTTTTAGAATCTAACTGAAGCATTGGAATATCCCTCTGGCTATTCCTAATTTTCTGCAAATATGCGATTTTTCGATTTACAAGCTCAACTTGTTCAAGGACAGTTTGATCCGTTGAATCAATTGTTAAAAGTTTATTGTAGAAAGTCAAAGATGTTCTGAAAAAACCCCGGTCCTGAAACAGGTCACCGGCAATCATAAGGGCTTCAGAATCCGTCGAATCAGCCTGTAATAACTTATTAATGTAAAGAGATGCGGAATCCCATTTTTTTTCATTTCGATACCACTGAGAAGCAATAAGGTATTCTTCCCGATCCATATCTCCTAATAAGGTTGATTTTGCGATTGCTGTATCACCAAGTTGATAGTATAATTGAGCTAAAAGACGATTTCCCGATCTAGTTAAGCGGGTTTGTTCCGCAACAGATACTAAAAAAGTGATTCCGCCCTGGACATCATCCAAATTGCTTAGTGCCGGAATGAAATCGCTCACCTGATCCATAGTGAGTAAGCCCATTTCAGGCGCTGGAAACAAAAACTGAAGCGCTCCTACAGTATCACCTATACTTAAGTAGCCCCTGGCCATCAACAAATAATCTTGAACTGTGGAGTCTGGTTGAAAATTCTGCAAATCATCTATTAGCTGGTTGTCAGTGGCCAGGGCCATACGAATCTCCAATTTCGTTCTCTTTAATTCCGGGGAAACCTCCCCCATTCTTTCCAATTCATCTATCAGATCAAGAAGGCTTTTCCTACGTTCGTTTACTTGATAAAAACCAATCTGTTGAGAAATGAATGTAGGATCTAAACCAAGTAGAACCTTGGCTCTTTCTATCGGTCTTTCAGCTTCTTCGGGCCAATTAAGCTTTTCATAATACGACAGTTGTAGCTTTATCAATCGGGCGTCTTCCGGATTATTCTCAATCTCAGATTCTATTTGTGCAATCGACCGAACGTAAAAGTCTGAATCCAGGCTAGGTGTAATTATTTTGTCCTTTTGTTTCGGAGAACAGGAAACCAAAATCAATACAAAACAAACCCATCGATACATGTTCAGAAAATAAGCTGTGCACTAAACTTCACCCCAAAGTTATTTACATCAGGATTATCTAAATAGGTAAGTCTATGAAAAGCATCAATTCTAAATACTTTGAAAATATTCTCAATACCATATCCAAGTTCCACGTAAGGTATTCCGTCGAATGACTGAAACGGTATTCTGGGCATTCCCTCTCGATTTAATGGGTAATCAACCAAGTTTATATTTTGGTCACTAATATCACCATACACCAAGTTCGCGTTTCCAACTGCCCTCCATTTTAGCTTCCTTATCAATGGGATTTTATTGAAAATCAAACCCTCAAATGAATGTCGATACCTCACAGAAATAAAGCGATCCGCACTAAACTCAAAGAAATTCATGAGGTTGTAGGTAAAACTGGCGTAGAATGGGGTCTCGTTTCCTATCAAGTTGAAAAGGAGAGGATATGGAACTTCACCAAACACTTGGCCAGCTCTAATTTGTATCCTTGAAACACCTAAGGGTCCAAGCGGTTGTCTTTGCGAAAGAGTCATTTGCAATTTGTGGTAGTAAAGATCTGATCCTAGTAATCCAGGTACTCCAAAAGAGTAATCCAATACCACGATAGGCCATAATACTGAACCAAGGCTCCATCTTTCATTATCATTAACTACAAATAGCTCGTCCTTTCCCCACTTAGTACTCAGTCTTAGTTCGGCCACCTCAAATTGTTGGAGAAACTCTCCTGGTTCTTGCCTGGAGGTACTGAATCGAAAGTCATACTGTGGCGTAAATCGCTGGTGTTGTACCCCGAAGGTCTGGCTTATTCCTCTGATTAATTGTCGCTCAAGTTCAACTTTATTGCGGGTGAATAAAAACGGAAGCGTTAAGTTCCCAAAACGACTAAAGGTGAACAGAAAACTTCTGGTTGACACGTCATCCCCTAGCAACCAAATCTGATCGAGCTCTTCCTGACGCTCGAGGTGCAAAGTAGTCCAGTGATTTCGATCCAGTACAACATTCACGTAGGACTGATATTTTATCCTCTCGTCTTGAAAACCATAAGCGACATACCCGCCCAAAGTCACCTTCTTACTAAATTGGAAGTTCGTTCTACCTCCAACTCCTAATCGCAATCCCTCTATGTTGTTATCACCATAAAAAACAGTGTAAGGGCCTAAATCAATTGGACCCGTAGTATAGAAACCTGTAAATCCAAATTTCGCTGCATCTACCCCAGCTTTTACAAAGGGTATCTTCTTTAGTGTATCGATCATCTGATACACACTGGCTTCGGTTGATGTCAGAGGATCGTGTCGATATTCTTCCCAAAATGTCTCATCATCCTTACGGGCATCTGGTTTCAGAGAAACAGGGTTTAAATAAAACTCTGATTCTCTGGGTTTATTGACGGTAACATCTTTGGTGCTTATGTAGAATTTTGCGAGTAAACCTGCAGAGTTTTTTGATAATTGGCTAATGTCGACGATCACTCTTGATTTGTGCGGAATCCATGCTCCTGTTGATGTTCTTTTGAGGTTCTGTTGAATCTTGATTTTCTCGATATAGTTTAGATTAACGCTCTTACGAACGGTGGCATCTATCTGCTTGATAGCGAAATCATCAGAGGTGATCCACATGGTACCCTGGAAGAGTGGGTCCTGGTCGTTGCTGGGATAGAAATCCAATCGATAAACATAGTCGTCATCCAACCATAAGCTGTCTACCAAATCATAGTCGTAGTACAACTTCCATCCGTCTGAAATGGGAGAAGCAAAAGCCTTTGACATAATGTTGAGCCAATTACGATAGAAATTGTACTCCTGTAATGTGGATCCCACAATTTGAGCGGTTGTGGTTCCGTCGGTCAAACCTACTCCAGTAATTTTAGTATGAAGGATGTCTTCATGTTTGAAAACAGGATTATTTCTGAAATAAAAACGACTAATCGTCTCAGAAATAAAAACTGGTAAAATTGGCTTTCCATCCTCCCCAGCAATTTGATCTATACTGTCTAACACGTTTGTAATGGATCGCACTACTCTTCTATCCCTTAACCGGTCGGACATGTTGTCTACATCTAACTCGATTTTGGTGTAGGCTTCATATTCAAATGCTTCAAGTGATCTTTTGTCATTTCTAGGTTTATTCTTGATCACCTCGCGCATAATTGGGTGAGCAGGATTTTCACCTGCGTAAACAACTACTTCTGACAGGGTTTTTACATCTTCCTCCAGTTGAAAATTGATTATTGGCTCTGACAGGTTTATCGGTTTATTCCTGGACACATAGCCAATTGAACGTGCTTGTAAGCTATCATCGGAGACTTCTACCTGAAGTCTATAGTTGCCCTCAAAATCTGTAATTGCCCCTGTGGATTTACCAACTACCGCAATTGTGGCAAAGGGTATTGGTGACCCTGTATTCACGTCTATAACCTTACCAGTTATTGTGACTTTTGACTGTCCAACAATTGGTGAATAAGCAAATAGTAATACAATTATTCCAGTGAGAATCCTCAAGATGGAAGGTTTAGCGTTTTGGGTAACGCAAAAATGTACGTAATGAACTAATTAAAGGTTAAAAGAATATTAATTTGATTCGGGTTGATTCTTTTTCAGCTTATTCACATCATCCTGAAGATTTAGTACTATTCCTGTCAATTTTTCAAGAGAAATATCACTTTCTGAGGAAGGATCTGGAAATTGAATACTGATGAAGGCAATAGCTTCCCATATTTCTTCAACCTCTATAGGATCCAGTTCATACGCCTGATAGTTTTTGTTATCGGAAACCAAGAATAGCTTCCCCTTCTCATCCAGGTAGTTGAATACTCTTTTATAAACAATGCCCTCCTTTCGCGTGATGAGTATATAGGTCTTTCCATTTTTAATATCCCTTATGGATTCCAGATACTTACCAATTACAATTGATCCCGGTGCCAGGGGTATCATGGAGTCCCCCGTTATTTCAAAGGCCCGATGTGTGGCATTATTTGGCAGAATTGGTAATTTAAATTTTGGCAATTCAGCTATGTACTCCGGGTCTGAAAATCCATTAAGATATCCTGCGGCAGCCTTTTGAGGAACCAATTCAATATTCTCGTTATCTTCCTGATCTACAGTAATGGACAGAACTCTTACTTTCTCCCTAAGAGGATTTTTAGCCACTTCTTTTGTCAGATCTTGATTTATCAGGCTATCGGTTGTTATTTCAAGAATTGATGCGATAGTGGTAAGTGTTTGAAGTCGAGGTTCAGCTCTCCCTTCCTCATAGGCACCCACAAGTGATCGTTTTATACCTACTTTTTCAGCGAATTGTTCCTGTGTCAATCCTGCTTTCTTTCTTAGAAACTTTATGTTTTCGGCTATACTCATGTTCAATACGCAAATTAACGACTAAGTACCTTTCGACCCAGTTTTCCCATGAAGACCTACTTATCGAAAATAATAAAACTCATATCAGATGGTTTCTCCTTCCCGATCGAGAACAAGTGCATCTGGTGAAAGTCTCTGTTATTCCGGATCGTGGTCAACTTGTCCTTAATACGAAGTACCACTTCTTTCAGGGTATGATTTGATTCCACTAAAACGTATCCATAGTAATCCTCGCGATTATCGACTGAGGCTGTGAATTTTACTTGACATTTTCCTGAAGTTAATCGCTTAGAAGACAACTTCAACTTACAATAATCATCATAACTGATCTCCGACTGTATTTCCATCCAACAAGAATTATTTTACAATTAATACTATTATTATTAGTATTTACTCTCACTAAATTAGCATAAATATACTAATTTTACTAGTATGTCTAATTTTATTAGTAATTATGATAGTAAAAAACAGAAATCAGGTTTCCAAAGAATCTGCCATTTGGAGTAAAGGGCATGAAATTGTGTTACAATGTTACACCTACACTCGTCGGTTTCCTCCTGATGAGCAAAATGGATTAACATGGCAAATACGGAACAACGCACGATCTGTAATGGGTCACATGCTTAAAGGGGTAGCCTCACTTGTTGCGAAGTCCTCCATTGAGCATTTGAATCAATCTCTTCAGGAACTGGAAGAATTGCGATATTCTATTGAATTAAGTGAGCATCTTGGATTTGGAAAAAGCCAGGATTTAGCGAAGGGTCTTATAGAAATGGAATTGCTCTTAAAGGATACAATAAATAAATCTTACAATAACCTCTCGCTAAACCTATAGCATGAAAGGGAGTACTGAACATCGGGCCATCATTCATATGGATTTGGATGCTTTCTTTGTCTCCGTTGAGTGTTTGAGAGATGATCGACTAAAAGGTATTCCATTGATAATTGGAGGCAACAGGGAGCGTGGAGTAGTTACCTCTTGCAGCTACGAAGCAAGACGTTTTGGAGTACATGCAGCCATGCCTACAAAAATGGCTGTAAAGCTATGTCCGGATGCCAAAGTGATCTCCGGTGACATGGAAGCATACTCCTACTACAGTAGATTGGTCACCGCGGTAATAGAAGATAAAGCCCCTCTTTTTGAAAAGGCTTCAATCGATGAATTTTATGTGGATGTAAGCGGAATGGATCGATTTTTTCACACTTTCCTTTGGTCTCAAGAATTACGGAGAGCCATCATTAATGAAACGGGCTTACCTATTTCAATGGGTCTTTCCAAAAATAAACTCGTATCGAAGGTCGCGACAGGAGAGTTCAAACCAAATGGAGAAAAACTAGTGCCTTATGGTGAAGAGGTGAGCTTTCTAGCCCCGTTGCATATTCGAAAGATTCCTATGATTGGAGAAAAAACCGCTCAAATCTTAATGCAAATGGGAGTTACCCATGTAGAAACATTGAGAAATGTCCCATTAAAATTGCTTGAAAGGGCTTTTGGAAAAAATGGTAAGGCATTATGGCAGAAAGCCCATGGAATTGACCACTCAGTAATACGTCCTTATACCGAAAGAAAATCAATATCCACCGAATGTACTTTTGACCAGGATTCAATTGATGTGAAGAAAATGAAGGTGCTCCTTACAACAATGGTAGAAAAGCTTTGCAGCAAACTGAGAACTGAGGAAAAACTGACATCCTGCGTCTCGGTAAAAATTCGCTACTCGAACTTTGACACCGAAACCAAGCAAAAACACATTGCTTATACGGCCGCGGATCAACCGATAATGGAAACTGTTCATAAGCTTTTTGACATACTATACACCAGGCGAATGTTACTAAGGCTTGTGGGTGTTCGACTAAGTGGAATTGTAAATGGAAACTACCAAATAAACTTATTTGACGATACAGAGGAATCCATTCACTTGTACCAGGCCATGGATGCAATCAAGTCAAAATATGGTCCGGATAAAGTATTTCGGGCGGCCTCACTTGGATTAGCCAAACGCATTCGGATGGATAATAATGTATTCGCTGCAGTCTAGGATTGGATAATAATTCCGATTGACTACCTCAACTTCCCCGTTGACGTTATTCGGTATAAAAAAATTTATATTTTTTATTCCTTTTGTTTCATACAGAGTTTTAAACGACGCGATAGAAATTAATGGATATTGGTGAGGACCTGGATCGGTCATTGAAAGAAACGAAGGAAAGGATAATCAACTATCTGATACTGATCGGGGGTTTGTTGGGTTTAGCTACCTGGTTAATCAGTGGGATGCAGAATATTTACATTAGATGGTTTGAACTCCTGAGTATTATTCTTGTCCTAACCGTTTACATTTTCCGTGATATCTATTCCCTGAGAGTCAAATTACTCATTGTAATATGTATTGCTTATAGTCTCGTATTGACCGATATCTATAACTATGGCCCTAATGGATCCAATACTGTTCTATTGATAATTGGAGGATACTCGGCTTTACTTGTTTTTAATCGAACACAAACACTTATCATATACTTTATAGGTGTTGCCCTTTTTCTCGGTTTTGGAATTTGTTCTATCGCATTAGTTGAGGGTTACCCACATTCTAATGTATATCAATGGATGGTTGAAGCACTGATGATCTCCATTGTCGGAATACCCATTATTTTCTACAACAGTACCTATATAAAGACGATTGAAGACCTAATTGCCTATTTGAAATGCAGGAATGTCACGTTGAAAGAAAACGAGTTGGAGCTCAATCAGTATAAGAATAATCTTGAGCGTCAGGTTAAATCGCGAACGAAAGCGTTGACTCATGCAAATGAAGCATTGAAAGAACAAACGTACTACCTTCAACAGTCGATTAAAGATCTGAAACAAACGCAACAGCAACTTATTCATTCAGAAAAGATGGCTTCTCTCGGGGTGTTGATTGCCGGTGTTGGTCATGAAATTAATAACCCACTCAATTACATTCAGGGAGGTTATGAAGGACTTTCCCGGTTAATTCAAGAGTTTCCTATAGAGTCTAATGACAAGAAATCCGAGGCCCAACAGCACCTGAATACTGTGCAGGATGGTATTAGCCGAGTTGCTGGTATCGTCAGAAGTTTAAAGCACGCAAGCAGGCAAAGCGAAACGATGATTGAAAGGTGTGATATTCATCAGATATTAGACCATTGTATCCTCATGATTCACAATCAGACGAAACACAAAGCAAAAATCAGGAAGGCTTTTAATGCGGATTATCCTATACTACAAGGAAACGATGGAAAGCTGCATCAAGCGTTTTTGAATATCCTGTCGAACGCCGAACAGGCTATTCAGTCCGAAGGGAAAATCACCATCGAAACCAGTATCACCGATGATAATTTGATTGTAACCGTAATTGACAACGGTATTGGAATGACTGAAGAGCAATTGAGTAAAATTGGAGATCCATTTTTTACGACCAAAGATCCGGGCAAAGGAACAGGATTAGGTTTGTACATAACATTCGATATTGTACGACAACACTCAGGTACATGGACCATACACTCTTCACCGAGTGAGGGAACCGTTTTTACTTTAAGTTTTCCATTGGTAAATCAAACGAGTCTTCACCGAGAATTCTTAATGGATAATTAGGTACTCCTTTTGTAATTTTAGAAAAAACTAAAATTATGAAAGCAATAATCAACGGCTTGATTCTTACGCTTTGTGCCGCAAGCATGGCGTTAGCACAGGAGGTAGAAGGAGCATGGAAATGGGAAGGAACCTCTGAAAGCGGAGACCCAATAATGGCTGTTTCCATCATTCAGGATCAGTATTTTGCAGTAACCTGGTATGACCTTGAAGGTAAGAAGTTCATTAGTACAAACGGGGGTACTTGGACTATGAGCGATACCAAAATGACTCAGAAGATCGAATGGAATTCCTCTGACAGTGAACAGGTGGGACAGGAAGTTATTTTCACAGTTACTACCGAAGGTGATCAGGCAACCATTCAAGAGAGCGGCGATGTCTGGATGAAAATTGACTCCAATTCTCCTGGTGATTTGGCTGGTGCCTGGTTGATTACCGGAAGAAAAAGAGACGGTGAGATCACCGAAAGAGATCCAAATCGTCCGCGTAAAACAATGAAGATTCTTTCGGGAACGAGATTCCAATGGATTGCCTACAATACGGAAACAAAGGAATTCCTAGGAAGTGGAGGTGGAACCTATACTACTGAGGATGGAAAGTACACTGAAAATATTGAGTTTTTCTCTCGGGATAATACCAGGGTTGGCGCAAAATTAGGATTTGATTTCAGCCTTCAGGACGGTGCATGGCATCATTCAGGAAATAGTAGTAAGGGTAATCCGATTTATGAAATCTGGAGACCCCGGGAGATGTAAAATATAAGACAACAAAAAAGGGAGCTTATAGCTCCCTTAATTATTCCTGTTATCAACTTATTATTTCTTCCATCCTGATATGATCAGGTACATCTCCAATTGGGCTCTTTGCTTTGCATTTTCAGTTAAGAAAGATGCCAACTCGTCGTTAAGTCCTTCTCCTTGAGGAGACTGTTCCAACGCACCTTCCAAATAAGCAAAAGAAGACTCTGTCAGTTCGATTAAATCTTTTTTGGCAGTAACATATTCGTGATCAGGTGACCATTCCGAATTTGAATCCTGTGCTTCAAGAGCAAGAAACTCAATGCTATGAATTACTTCATGAGCCTGATCCCTGAAAGGGAGTAAACTTTTCTTTGGTCTGAAGTCATAGTATTCATGGGGCATTGCCTCCATCAGCTGTAATGTCTCGAATTTAGCTTCAGTCAGGTCTTCTTTCAATAATTGAAAATGAGTCTTCGAAGTGGTGTGGGCTTCCTTAAATGCCAGCAGTGATACTGCCACAACAAGTATCAGGGCTACGTAGGGGACATTAAATATTTTCATTCTCTCTTTCATCTCTAACTTTCCTTCTTGTCTATTTGATCTTTCTGTGTAAACTACCTAACGCTGCTGTACCCTTATTAGTGTCCCTAATGCAAAAAAAAAGTGGATAAAAAGATATCCACTTTATAACAAGGTCTTCAGGAGTTGCTACACCTGTTCAAGACGTCTTTTTTCACTCCAACTTGGGATTCTGGCTTCCTTAATCTCAACCCATCCACAGTAGGTACATTTATAGTTTCTTTCAAGTTTACCATCCTCATTTTCAGTAGGTTCTTTGACCACATCTTCGCTTCTTTCCTTCAGCGTTCGGAAATTGCAATTAGGACAAACCAGAGCATGTTCTGTAATGTCATATTGCATAATCTTTTTCTCGCCAGAAGTTTCATCGATCCATACATCAAAATCCGCTTCCATTGCTTCCTCTAATTCTACCATCTCGTCGGTCAAGTGCTCATCCTCTTCCTTCTCTGTCAATAACCTCATCTCATTCCCACTAGAAGACTTCATTTTTTTGAAACGGATGTTCCTCAGTTTCTTTTCCAGGCTAAACGGATAATAGTACTTTAGATATGCTGAAAAACCATAACCTATGACAAAGGCAATCATAAAGGAAATAAACGCTACGAAGACATACTGGTACATCTGAGCTAAGCCTAACCAACTGGCAACTTCCTGAAACGCAAGGAAAAATATCCCAAACGACAATATGGTCGTCGTCCTTCGGAGAGCCTTCGCTTCTTTTTCTGCTGCAAATTTGTATTTCGCTGCACGGTCCTTCTGAGACTGTAAGCTGACCTGATATGACAGGTAAGAAATTACCGCCAATGCGCCGAAGCCCATTGCTGCATAACTGGAAATATTGAACAGAGTTTCTAGCGTGTTCATGAATTAGATTAGTTGAATGTTAGCGTAGTTAAAGTTCAAAAGATAGAAACATTTTACCAAACCGTAGAGCATAAAAATCAGTTAAATCCAAAATCCCGTACATCAAACAAATAATTTTTTGCCCGTCAATAGCGGAATTGTAAAGATTATGTAGGTTTGGATCATGCAGGTATTAGGTATAGATATAGGCGGTACAGGAATCAAGGGCGCCATCGTGGACACCACTACTGGTGAGTTAGTAACGGATAGGTATCGGTTGGACACTCCTCAACCGGCAACACCGGAATCGGTAATTGATACCGTATCGGAAATCGTCAAGGACTTTGAATGGAAAGGCATGCTTGGATGCGGATTTCCAGCAGCAGTTAGGCATGAAAAAGTTATGACGGCCAGTAATATTTCTGACAGCTGGATTGGGATCAATGCCGGGGAGTTAATTCAAGAAAAAACAGGTTGTAAAACGCACTTGATTAATGATGTGGATGCTGCCGGACACGCTGAGATGAAATTTGGTGCAGGCAAGGGAAATATGGGTAGCGTGATCATTGTCGCCGCGGGTACGGGTATTGGAACAGCTTTATTTACCGAAGGAATTTTATTTCCCAATTGCGAACTTGGTTTCGTTAAAGTCAAAGGTATGGACGGTGAGCATTATGCAGCCGCCTCAGTGAAGAAGAAAGAAGACCTGACTTACGAGGAATGGGGAAAAAGATTTAATAAATACCTCCGCCGATTGGAAATGCTGTTCTGGCCTGACTTATTCATTGTTGGAGGCGGATTAAGTAAGAAATACGAAAGATTTGAAGGTTACATTTCTAAAAAGCTAGTCACTCCTATCGTTCCTGCTGAAATGCGAAACAATGCTGGAATCATCGGGGCAGCACTAGCCGCACAAGTAGAGTTTAGCCACAACTACTAATCAGCCAAGAACTGTTTCAAGTAGTTTCTACTGGTCAGAATGGCTGAGATTACATCTTCTCTTGATCCCTCAAAAGCCTTATCTTCCACTTCAATGCAAACCGGACCGCGATAACCAACAGAGGTCAATGCAGAGATGAAATCCCTCCACCGAACATCCCCAAGTCCTGGTATTTTAGGTGAGTGATACTGTAATGGATAGGCCATTATTCCAAACCTGTTCAGCTTATCACCATACACTTTTACATCCTTAAGATGAACATGATGAAATCGGGAATGATAATCGTATATGGGTTGGACTTCATCCATTTGCATCCAAACGAGATGTGACGGGTCGTAATTGAGACCAAAATGTTCATCCGGTATCATTTCAAACATCCGATCCCAAATAGCCGGGGTTGTCGCCAGGTTCTTACCTCCGGGCCACTCGTCGGCTGTAAAAATCATTGGACAATTCTCGATACCTATTCGAATCCCTTTTTCTCTTGCATATTTTACGATTGGTGGCCATAACTCCTTGAATCTATCGAGGTTATACTCTATCGTCTTTGATGGGTCTCTTCCAATAAAGGTATTTACAACCGGAACATCTAATTGACTTGCCCCGTCAATGACTCTCCTAATATGATCGAAATACGTATTTGATTGTTCCTGGTCCGGATCCAAAGGATTTGGATAGTAACCTAATCCGGAAATATAAATACCATTTTCTGTCAAAAGCTTCTTAATATCATTTACGGCACTTTCACCTAATTCATTGACATCAATATGAGTGACCCCAGCATAACGGCGCTCAGCCTTTCCTTTCGGCCAGCACATAACCTCCAAACATTTAAACTCATTCTCCGCAGCAAATCGGACCACGTTCTCCAGCGGGTCGTCGGGCAAAATGGCGGTTACAAATCCAAGATCTAACATATCACCAGGTTCTATTTTTTAAGTATTCATCTAATTCTTTTCGGGTCATCGGTAATAGATCCGGATTATTGTCAATCCAGGATAGAAAATCTTCCTTAATTTCATCGGACCATCTTCCATCAATCTGGCCAGGAGTGTATTTCCCCTCCTTTAAACGCATATGACCAAACTGATCTCGAAGTCCCACAAATTCAGCATTGATCAACAAGTCAGCCAACAGATGTGGAGGAATGAAAATGACTCCTTCCCGCTTGGCAAGAACTACATCTCCGGGAAAAACAGTTGCCTCTCCAATACGAACAGGTACATTAATGCCCGTTAACATTGTTTCCAACAAGTACGTCGGGTCAAAATCTCGTACATAGGCATTAAATCCATCAATCCTGGATAGTCCCTCAAGGTCCCTGGCACCCCCGTCAAATACGACACCGGTTTTGGATTTTGCGTATATGGCATTGCCAAGATTGTCACCTATTAGCGTTCCTTCAAACACTTTACCATAGCAATCAGCGACATAAACATCCCCCTCTTGAAGCATATCAATTGGCCATGAATTGGAAGCACCTATCCTACCCTCGGCTTTTCCTTTTTCCAGGTATCTATCATTGTATTCCGGACGTAAGGGCATATAAACGGCTGTCAAAGCCCGTCCAACAAAGGGTTTGTCATCGTGAATCATCTTCCATCCACGCTCAAATTGATTATTATACCCCTTATTTCTGAGGTATCCCCATGCCTCTTCAATAGAGATCTTCTTAAGTCTTTCCAAAAGTTCGTTACCAACCACAGGCCTGTTATCTTCCCCCCTTTCTCCCTCCCATTCTGCGGTGTAGAATCTCATTAACTCTTCATCGGGCTCTATTTGAGCCATCGAAAGAAAAGAGAAACATAGTAAGCTGAGTGAAATGAAAGTTTTCATAAATTCTGTTTTTACGGTATTACCATTTTCCACGTGTCCTAGAGAAATTGATTTGAGTTATATTTTCTATCCCCAGGTTCTATCCCAGGATTGGTCCTTATTCCATTCATCAGATGGCGGAAAGTACTTCTCTCCTTCCCTTAGGTGTTCCTTGATGACATCAGGGTTGAGATCGACGCCCAAACCAGGTGTATCGGGAACGTTTACATAACCCTCTTGCACGATTGGTTTCTCGATATCTGTAACCATATCTTCCCACCACTCCGTGTCTACATCGTGATGTTCAAGTGCGATAAAGTTCTCGGTGGCCGCGGCACAGTGGACATTTGCCATCAAAGAGATTGGTGTCCCTGCAAAATGCATAGCCATACCTATTCCTTTTTCTTCTGCATAATCCCCGATTTTCTTAGTTTCCAAAATTCCGCCGGAAGTTGCCAGGTCAGGATGAATCATATCTACTGCCCCTGTATCACATAATTTAATGAACTCTTCTTTTAAGTAGATATCTTCCCCAGTCAGCGTCGGGGTATTGACCGCGTCAGTGATTTGCCTCCATTTATCGGTATACATCCAGGGAATCAGGTCTTCCATCCATGCGAGTCTGTATTTCTCAACGGCGTGGCAAAGACGAATAGCCTCATTGACGCCGAAATGACCAAAATGATCCGCAGAAAGTGGGATTTCATAACCAACGATAGAGCGAACAGTGTCCACATATTCAACCAGTTTTTCAAGTCCAAGGTCTGTGATTTGAACGGCCGTGAACGGGTGCTTGGTCATGCCATATCCTCCCAGATCTTCCTGCCATTGTTTGCTTTGATCCCAGGCATCTGCTCCCACCAGAGTACCCGGAATATCCTTTATCAATTGAATTCCAAAATCCATTTTCAAGAAAGTATAACCTTTGTCTATTCTGGATTTCATTCGATTGGCATAAACTTCCGGATCTCTTGATGACGGAGTATCCGCATACATCCGTACTTTGTCTCGATATTTTCCACCAAGCATCTGATACACGGGAACACCGTAGGCTTTACCCGCAATATCCCAAAGAGCCATCTCCACTCCACATACCCCTCCAGCTAACCTGCCGTGACCTCCAAATTGTTTGATCATTTTGAACAACTGCTCAATGTTACAGGGATTTTTTCCCAACAATCTGCTTTTTAGAAAGAGCGCATACTTGGGACTTCCGGCATCTCGAACCTCACCCAATCCATATACACCCTGGTTAGTATCAATTTTGATAATTGGTGCCTTGCTCGTGTAGGCCACTCTAAGGTCTGTGATTTTCAGATCAGATGGTGCTGACAGGCGATTTACCTTCTGACTGACATAATCTACTTCTTCGGCATAACTATCGTTAAACATGAAGCCGAGTGAAAGACCTCCTAATCCGGCTTTCCTCAGAAAATCTCGTCGTTTTTCGTCTCTTTGATATTTCATGGTCTAGATAGGTTGAAATGAAAATTTAGATTATTTCCTCCGACTTGGATGCAGGGTCATGTTCTTTGAAACCATGGGAAATCGTTTGTCATTTACAGAACTAAGGATCTGTATAGATTTGAGAAATGGAAAATACTCAAAGCAACTTTTTAGAACAGACATGGAGATGGTATGGTCCAGACGACCCAGTGAGTTTATCAGATGCATTGCAAGCAGGTGTTCAGGGAATTGTCACCGCTTTGCATCACATTTCCGTTGGTGAAATCTGGACATTGGAAGAAATACAAAAAAGGCAGGCGCTTGTAAAATCAAGCGGTATGTACTGGTCGGTAATTGAGAGCCTTGCCATCCACGAGGATATCAAAACTCGTTCCGGTGATTATGGAAAGTACCTGGATAACTACAAGCAATCCTTAAAGAATATCGGAAGTTGCGGAATCGACACCTTATGTTACAACGTCATGCCCATTGTCGATTGGACCCGAACTGCCCTTAATCGGCCTTTTAAAGATGGATCAACCTGCCTGGACTTCGATTACATTGATTTCGTGGTCTTCGACATTTACTTGCTTGACAGGGATCAGGCCACTCTTGATTATGACGGGGAGATTCTAAGCGCAGCTGAAGAACGATGGAAGAATTTATCTAAAATCGATAAAGACAACTTGAGAGATACTATCTGTGCGGGACTTCCGGGGGCAGACCAACAAGTGGGATTAACTGCTATCAAGAACATGGTATCCAAATACGCTGACTTGTCAAGAGAGGATTACCAAAACAATATCCGGGAGTTCATTCTTGAAGTCCTCCCTGTTGCCGAAGAAAATGGAATCAAAATGTGTGTACACCCGGACGATCCTCCTATCAACCTGATGGGGACAGAAAGAATAATGAGTTCCATGCAGGATGTCGTAGAGTACCTTGACTTTTACAATTCGCCAAATCACGGTATAACGCTTTGTACCGGTTCATTTGGTGGTCGCCCTGACAACAACCTACCATTGATGATAGATCAATTTGGTGACCGAATTCACTTTGTGCATCTCCGAAATGTAAAACGGTATGGAATCAACAGCTTCTTTGAGGATAATCATCTTGATGGTGATGTCCCAATGGTGGATGTCATGGTTCGACTAGTGGAATTAACGGAGAATAGGAAATCTAAACGACCCCTTCCCTTCCGCCCGGATCACGGTCACCGAATGCTTTCCGATCTTAATCAATCATCAAATCCTGGTTACAGTGGAATCGGACGGTTACGAGGCCTGGCCGAGTTAAGAGGCCTTGAATTAGGGATCAGAAGCAACAGGAATTAGAGGAAGGAGTCAACTTTTTTATAAGCTTCCACCACCGCGAGTTCACCTTCCTTTCCGTTCATTGAATTTCCATGTTCCATTCCCAGTATCCCAGTGAACCCTTTCTTGTGAATGTGACTGAAAATATTTTGGTAATTGATTTCACCGGTGGTTGGCTCATTTCTTCCAGGGTTATCTCCAATTTGGAAATAAGCGATTTCATCCCAGGACTTATTGATGTTGGGTATAATATTACCCTCCGTAATTTGTTGATGATAAATGTCGAAAAGTATTTTACAAGAGGGACTATCCACTGCCCGGCATATTTCAAAGGCCTGTGGAATTTCTGATAAAAACTGCCCGGCATGATTTGCCCACCAGTTTAATGGCTCAAGTACCATCACCAATCCATGTGGCTCAAGTATTTCACATGCCATACGAAGTGTCTCTAGAACGTTTACTGTTTGATAGGCCATTTCTTTGCCTAGGTCAACATGCCCAGGAACGACCGTCATCCATTTCGCATTTACCCGTTTTGCCACCTCAACAGAACTTCCAATCTCCTTTAGAAATAGCTCCCTGCTATCCGATTCTCCTGTGGTCAACGAAGGTTTAGACCAGCTTATGGTATGTGCAACAAAAACACCCATTGTCATTCCCTTGTCTTCCATGGTTTTTGCCATTTTCTCTTGAAGATCCACTGATCGTTGTTTCATTCCATTGTCCTCGAAAGCTGTAAATCCCTGGTCAGCCATAAACAATAATTGGTCAATAGGATCTTCCCCTGCCAGGTTCTTAAACATTCCTAGATGAGGAGCATACTTTAGGTTAAAAGTATTTGCGGCACTCTCCTTCCTCTCCGAGGCGAAAGAATTTCCTGCCAAAAGGGCTCCCGATAAAACTGCAGTAGAAGCGATAAAGTCTCGTCTTTCCATGGACATCGTGTTGTATGGGTGATAATGTAAATACTTCAGTTAAATTAGGAAAAAAAATATCCATGCGCACCTTCCTATCATTAGCCTTCGTCATTGCTATTTTTTTACAGGTTTCTGCACAGCTAAAAGTGGCCCGGATCTTTTCCGATAACATGATTATTCAAAGAGATGAGCCGATTGTTGTATGGGGCTGGCATCAACCCGGCAAATCAGTCAAAGTAGAGTTCGCAGGCAAGGAATCATCCGCCTCCGCCGATGGTAATGGCCAATGGAAATTGGAATTTTCACCCATGTCCAAAGGAGGACCCTATACCATGCGAATAACGGGAGGCGGAACTAAAGAATTCTCTAATATCTATTTAGGTGATATTTGGGTTTGCAGTGGACAATCGAACATGGAATGGCCGGTAAGGATTACAAATAACGCCGAACAAGAAATTGCCAATGCAGACTTCCCCATGATTCGTTCCTTCACTGTAGCAAAGACAACCGCTTTAAAACCGCAATCTGATTTGAATGAAGGTCAATGGGAAATTTGCTCTCCGGAAACGGTCGGCGATTTCACGGCAGTTGGATATTACTTTGCGAGAGAGGTATATCAACAAACAGAAGTGCCAATTGGGTTACTTCACACCTCATGGGGTGGTACAAACGTGGAAACCTGGATTCCATTATGGAAATTAAAGGAGCTTCCAGAATATGAATCTTCCGTTGAACTACTTGACAAATCCTCAGATCTACGAAAATTGCTTGACGACTTAGCTGATCAGCTGCTTAAGAAAATAGGTGATCTACCGGAAGAAGATCCCGGACTTCGGGGTGAAGAAGCAATATGGGCCAATCTATCGTCCTATGACTCATGGGAAAACACAGACGTTCCGGGTCACTGGGAATGGCGTGGTTTGCAAAGTTTTGATGGCATCGTATGGTTCCAACGATACTTTGATCTAGATCCTTCTGAAGCAGGAAACCCGTTGGAAATTCACCTGGGAGCAATTGATGATTCGGACAAGACTTATGTGAATGGAAAGCTTGTAGGAGGTTTGGAAATGGCTTATAACGAAGATAGAATTTACCGCGTCAGTCCTGGTGTACTTAAATCTGGAAAGAATTCATTAGTCGTTAGAATCGAGGACGTCGGAGGAGGTGGTGGGTTTTCCGGCCCGTTGGAAGAACTATTTATCAAGACTTCTAAGAGGACCATAAGAATCAACGGTGATTGGAGTCGTAAGGTAGGCACAGGAATTGTAGCTGTAAATGAGAGTCCAAACGACTTCCCTACTCAACTTTATAACACCATGATCCATCCCATCATCGACTTACCGGTAAGAGGAACGATTTGGTATCAAGGTGAAAGTAATGCATGGAATGCCAGGCAATACGCATCAAGTTTCCCGGCCATGATCCAGAGTTGGCGTACGGCATGGAACCAGGAGGACATGCCTTTTTACTTTGTTCAATTGGCAAATTTCATGGAAGCTAATGACGAACCGGTGGAAGCTGAGTGGGCTGAATTGAGAGAAGCACAGACCCAAACACTGTCCTTACCTAATACGGGTATGGCCTTAGCAATTGACATCGGAGAAGCGGACGACATTCATCCCAGAAATAAACAGGACGTTGGAAAACGACTGGCACTTATCGCCCTTAACCAAGACTATGGAAAGGAAAATCTGGTTTATTCAGGACCAAAGTATTCAGGACATATTGTTGAAAAGAATAAAATGGTCATAACTTTTGATCATATAGGCTCCGGATTGGTAGTAAAAAACCGGTACGGTTACTTAAACGGATTTGCCATTGCCGGTGACGATAAAAAATTTTTCTGGGCAAAGGCTGAAATCCAGGGAAACAAAGTGGTGGTTTGGAGCGAACAAGTTACAAATCCAAAGGCTGTGAGATACGGCTGGTCATCAAATCCTCATGACATTAACCTTTATAATCAAGAGGGGCTTCCGGCTATTCCATTCCGAACGGACAATTGGCCAGGTGTAACTGATGATGCTAGATACGAACCGGGTGTTAAGCTGGATTAATGAAGCCTCATCTTGACTATATTTGAAAGTGCTCGGTAATTGTGATAGGTTGTTTTCCAGGCTTGTGCCATTCTCAAATCTTTCGAATCAGGGGATGTATCCAATCCACTTGTATACCAACCATTACTCTGGTCATCAATCATGAACTTCTTTAAGTACGTCCATTGCCTAGCATAAAATTCATCATAACTTTCATCCGGATAGTATTGATTAAAAAGTGCCAGAGAATGAAGGGCTTCCGCCTGCCCCCACCAGCTCTTTGTGTTACGAACAATTCTGATTTCTTTCGAATCTTTGAAGTAATAACCGCCATCGAATAGTCCCCCATTTGTGTCGTCCCACCCTTTGAGAGCATGCTTCATCATGTAATTTGTGAAGACAAGAGTTTTATCCACCTCATAATCAAGGTGTTGTGCTGCTTCCATTAATAGGAATGCTGTTTCAATATCGTGGGTAAACGATACATGGTCCAGGTAATAATGTTCATCAATTACTTCCCGCGAACTGTCCTTAAATGAGAGAAGCTCCCAATCATCTTCGAAGTAGAAATTCATGAAGTAGTCGTCATTGACAATTGTATCCCTCACAATTAAGAACATCTCCTGCAATCTTTCTCTAACCAAAGGATCAGGCCAAACGTCATAAAGTGAACTAAATGCTTCCAACAGGTGAATTGAACTATTGTAGTCCTTATAACCTAAGTCCGATGTACTTGGTGTATTCTCGTCCCTTTGAATAGGGTTCCCTATTTGGTTTAAGTGCTGAAAATACCCTCCATATTCATCATCGTGACTGTTGTCCTCCAGCCAGTAAAAGGCGTCCTTCAACAGTTTTAATGCAAGGGAATCATTTGAAACTTTTACATAAGCACTTAACCCGTATATAGCAAAGGCATTCCCATAAGCTGTTTTGATGGTATCATCCACCAGCGGTGTGCCCGATCGGTCGACCCATTGGTAGAATCCACCATTTTTCTCATCCCACATATAATCCTTCAAAAAAGCAAATCCATGTTTTGCATAATCGAGGTACTCCAAACGATTAAAATCCAGGACCACATTAGAGGTTGTCCAAAGGTGTCGTGCCTGAGCCACGATCATTTTATCATGAGTACCTGTCGGTTTAAAACCTTTATCCAGATCGGTCAAATAACCACCATTTATGGTGTCGATTATTGTCGGGTACCAGCTATTAAGCATTCCATCCAAATGCTCTTTAATCTCATCAGTCATAGCGGAAGAAACGCCCGGCTCCTTTTGCGGTGATTGACAGGCCAGGAATAGAAGGAAAATAATGAACTGCACACAATTTTTCATTAACCCAGCTGAATTTTCATGCTGTCATTAGCTGCTGATTTGTATATGGCTGATAAGACTTCTATATCTCTCAATCCTTCCTCGCCTGGAACAATCGGATTGGTATTATTGAGAATGGCTAATGCATCGTCATCCATTTGACGAGCCTGCTGATTCACAATAGGTTTGACCAGTTTTGACCCGTCACTGGTCTCACCTCTGACTCCTGTATAGCTTTGCATGGGTCGAAGTTGATACCATCCGTTTTCACATTCTACCCGAAGCTTGTTCCAACCATGGCCAAAACTTGTTTTGCACTCTGCAGTAATTCCTCCCGGAAATTCCAGTGAGAAATAAGTGGTCTCATCTACTTCATCAAAAATCTGAGGACGGGTTGTTTCGTGCCTTGCAGAGACAGAAATCGGTTCGGCTTGGGCTGCATACCTGGCCCCATTTAAGGAGTAAACCCCCATATCGTACATGGCGCCTCCGGCGTATGCTTTTTGAGTTTTCCAGTGTGATTTATCGCTAAAACCTCTGAAACCTGCTTCTGTAGTGATTGTTTTAATCTTTCCGTAAGGTCTACTTCTACCGTATCCAATAACCGTTTGGGTGTTAGGTTCATGTTGCATGCGATAACCTATGGTCAACTGTCTATTGTTTGACTTACAGGCATCGATCATCCTTCGGCATTCCTCAGGATTTGCTGCCATTGGCTTTTCACACCAGACATGCTTCCCTGCATTCGCCGCTAGTATGGTATATTCTGCATGCATGGAGTTTGGTAAAACAATGTAAAAGACGTCAATAGCATCATTGTTAGCCGCCTGATGCATGTTTTTGTAATTGTAAACATTGCCATCAGGAATGTTATATTTTTCCTGCCAGATCGGAATTTTTGATGGGGTTCCAGTCACAATTCCTGCCAAATGACAATTTTCAGTGAAAGAAAAAGCAGGTCCCAAAAGATCTCGACTGTAATATCCTAAGCCAACCAGTGCAACTCCTATGCTTTTCTTCTGTGAAAATGGTAGAGATAATGAAGAGAAAGGTAGGGAAATAGAGGCACCAACAGCGGTAGCCTGTTTGATAAACGATCGTCTTTTCATTCCATTAATTTACGGAATGTGAAACGGTTTTACTCGTTAGTCTACCACATTTTCAAGTACGCCTATGCCACCAATGGCAATTTTTATTACGTCATCGGATTGAAGGGTGAAATTATCCGGAGGTACAATTCCGGTGCCAGTCATCAGAAAGGCCCCGTAAGGAAAAGACATTTCAAGAAATAGGTAGTCCACAAGTTCTTTGAGTTTCCTCTTCATCTGTCCTAGTTGAGTATCTTCAGAGAAAACAACTTTCCCAGCCCTTTCAATCGACATTGAAATGCTGGTGGATGGATCTGGTTCCTGCTCAGAGATCAAAATACATGGCCCTAATGCCGCCGACCCATCGTAGCTCTTTGCCTGGGGAAGGTAAAGTGGGTTCTCACCTTCAATATCCCGGGAACTCATGTCGTTACCAATTGTGTAACCTACTATTTTCTTATCCGGAGAAATATACAGGGTAAGCTCAGGTTCAGGAACGTTCCAGTGAGAATCTCTTCGGATTCTTACTTTATCTCCTGGCCCTACTACTCTATGGGCGGTGGATTTGAAGAATAGTTCAGGTCTCGGTGCTTCGTATACTTTATCATAGAAATCTCCCCCTCCCGCATCTTTGGATTCTTCCATCCTGGCCTCTCGACTTCGATAATACGTCACACCAGAAGCCCATACCTCCTGGTCAGAAATAGGTGCCATTAACTTGAAATCATCTAAGGACACTTTTTCTTCAGACTCAAACTCTTCCAGGTAGGTGATCAAGTCGTTTTTCACCAGTACTTGTGACCAGGAGTCTGGAAGTAGGAAAATACCTTTTTGGTTTTCAATGATGGGTTTCTGATCGGCGCGATAAAGTCTGGGCATGAAATTCTTGTTCAAAAGCACAAAATAGTCACATATGAGATAACTTGTACTGCGGGTCTATTGTCTTGTAACTAAGCAAAAGTTTTGGAATGAATCGATTAGTCGACTCTCTTTTTGATCGTGTAGAAGTTCTTTGGGAAAGTAAGCGAACTCCCAAATTGATTAGTGGAATCCTAATCCTGGCTTTTTCAATTACCCTTCTTGTTGTAGTGCTGGCAAGATTGGCTCCGCAGAGTACTTTTCCATCAACCAGCAATCTTTTTCTTGCTGTTGATATCTCTTTTACCCTGCTCCTAATTTTTGAAATACTGGGACTCATCTTCGTGTTACCTCGGTCCGTAGCCGACTCGGTAGGGAAACAGTTTGAAATATTGTCCATCATCCTGCTTCGATCGGCCTTCAAAGAATTTGGACGTATTTCGGACCCTGTTTTACATGGTTCCATCGATATTATGGAATTAATGCCTATGCTGGCCGATGCTTTCGGTGCTCTTTTAATCTTCCTGATTATCGGGTACTATTATCATTTTCAGAGACACGAGAAAATAACACATTCAAAGCAGGAACAACAGGAATTCATATCATTCAAAAAGTTGCTTGCTCTTCTACTACTATTGACATTCACAGTCATTGGTATTACGGACTTATGGTCCGCTCTAGTTTCAGATGTTTACCGTCCATCTTTTAATACGTTCTATACTATCTTGATTTTCGCTGATGTACTGATCCTGTTATACTCGCTTCGATATCAATCCCTGTATATCAACTTATTTCGGTATTCCTCATATGTTTTTGCAACCTTGTTGATCCGGCTTTCACTTTCATCACCTGCTTTCATAAATGTGGCTACAGGAGTTCTTGCAGGAGCTTTTGTCCTCGGACTTACGTTGATCTACAACAAATTCAGAAAGATGAATGTAGAGTAGAATACCCAGATTTGGGGATTGACAGGGATTGTTTAAGATGATATATTGTGCGAAACAACTAATTCATGGCACTCACACTCCTTATCATCGGACTCATTGTGTTCATTCTAATTGAGATTAGGGATCTTCTTGGTAGTAAAAACTAGTTAATAACTTCAATGACTTCGGAATAGTCCGCCGTAACTACCCAGTAGAGAATAACCATAAGGATAATTAACGTAAGTCCCAGGATGAGAATAAATCGATGCTGGTTTCGTCTTCTATCTCTCTTCAACTTCATATGAAATCGTTCTACTTCATGTATTCTGGGCTCCTTTATGAGTTGCATCGGGCTCTGATATTGCACTCTGTGATTTTCTACAATATCTTTTATTCGCTTTCTCCCGGTGAGCTTTTGCAAGTTTTCCCTATTGCTGTTAATCATGGAATCGATAGGCCCTCCGAATGACATGAGAGTATATTTTGGTACTACCTATTTATACGTAAGAAAGTCGGTATCCATTAACAAAATCCGGTATGAATTATATCACAAGAAGATGTAGCCACGTATTTCGGAAAAATACCGTTTCCTATTTAACTAATAATATTAGTTAATTACTAAATTTGTTAGCATAACTATTGAAAATGGAATTGGAGATGATTCGTAAGGACAATGGGATGTCCTTTGTATACTGGAAGGAATCAATTGAGCATGAATTGAAGCAAAAAGGCATCAATGTACCGAAAGAAGGCAACGACCTTATTGGTCAGCTTTACTATAAGAATTGGACTGCCAGACAAATTGTTGAGATATTTCTGAATCCAGTTACCAAAGGAAGGATAACCATTGAAATTGAAGATCAATCAGGTTCGCAATTGTCTAAAGACTTCTACTCCTTCGATGGGATACGTGAATTCCTAATCAAGAATCCAGCTGCACGTATTTACTTCGGAAAGAAAGCTACATTCAAATAGTATCATTACTAAAACAATCACCAAAAATCCGGTTTCTGGTTAGTTGAAGCATGATACCGACAATCAGCACATTCAATTCGTAAAAACGCCGCACTGGCTGGAGAAATGAAATATCCAAGTGTGTAATTAAACTTGTTCTCTTCCATGAATGCACCGATTTGATCTATCTCGGTAATAATGGGATCTATAGCATCGCAATTAATAATGAAAGAAAATGGCTCCCAGTAGCCCTGATCTTTAAATTCCCAGGCATTGAAAGTCTTTCGAACTGATCTTTCCTGCAACACCTCAAAATAACCTAAAACAGGCTCTGTTGGACTTTCGACATTGGAAATGTTACCGCGTATGGTTCCAACCTGTTGATCGAAAAGGAAACCCTCTGTATTACCTTGATTCAAAAGATTCCAGTACTGATAAGATTCAGGCGACAAGGCATACTGCTTTACTTCAATGCTGTACTTTCTTTTTAAGTATCCACTATCTGAATGAAAGCTATGAATGGGTTGCTGGAAAATTTGAGTTTCGCCCGGCAGCAACTCTTTTATGTTGATCTGTTTGGAGGTATCCATTTGCCAGCACAATTCGACTTGCAGCGAATCATTGACAGAACCAAGTTCTCTAATTACATAATTGTTTCCACCAGTCCATAACCACCTGGACGGATTTGGCACGATAAGCTCATAGGTGGAGTTCCAAACCCATCGGAAGTGCCTATTTTCCTCTTCCACCCGATCGACATTTACATAAAAGTTGAAAAAACCTCCCTGTAGGTTACTTGGACTGCTTTGAGGAACAAACTCGATATATAAAGAGTCAATGGTAGGGGTTTCGGTCATTTGAACGGGATCTGATTCATAGGTCCTCCCATCCGAAGTTTCAATACTTAATTGATAGGTCGTGTTGGGCAAAGCAGCGTAATCTTCGCGAGACATATAAATTCCCGGATCCACTTCTTCAAATACGACATTTGACTGGTTGGAAATGATAAGCTCCACTGTTGCTCGGGATTCAGGCCTAAATGAATTTTCCTGTGTAAGCGCAACAGATCTGGAAATCTTAACCACTTGTCGCTCCGGTCGGTCGGTAATCATAGCCTCCACCACCAGCAATGATTCGGTATTGAAGTCTTCCGGATCAATGCGCTCTATACAAGTGAACAGTCCCACCAACAATACCAGCCATATGTGATTTATTGTCTTCAGGACTCAAAGGTTTACTAATTTCTACCTACAGAAAAATCGACTTTCTTCACCGTATTGTCTTCTTCGATCATACCCTTTAGGATAATTTCAAATTCCCCGGAAAGATCGGAGGTCCTGACTACAAATGTTGAAGTCAACTCAGCATCGAGGGACAAATGAGGTATCCAGAGTAATACATCTCGAAGATCGGGAGTAATAATGTCTACGGTAGTGGGTTGAATTTGATTTGACTGAACAGGTGACTGGTAGGGATAAACCTGTGTAGAATAGTCGGGTAACATCTCGAAGGGGTCTGTATTCTGATATGAGCTGAAGTTCACAGCACCTGTATATCCCTCAGAACCCATATCAAATTGGACAGGATAAATCTCCACCTGTTGGATCATGGATTGATCGATAGTCAGGATTTCCGTAAGGGGTAACGGAATCCAGTTTAGACAGGTTAAAACATTATTTTGGATTAGCGTTCTGTTTGGAACGTTTCTTACGTAGAGTTCTTTTGAACTGCCGTTTCTTTTCAGTTCGAGGTGCTGTATATACTCAATAATCGGATCCTCCAAAGTTGGGAACCTGGTATAATCGTCAAGACTATAGATCACCGGTGAAGTATCCACAATTCGCTTTCTCGCTCTCTCCTGGTTATTCATTTGAATGTTATTGTAGATATCACCAACCTGAATTTGTTGGGCTCTTGATAACAACCAGGAATCAATTGAGTCGATATCTAGATTAATCTTATTTGGAAGATCAACGAAATCGTATGATCCAAGGTACGGTGAATCAAAGATTACCGCTTCACTGTTTATCCCCTGCACGACCAATTCATCCGTATTTTCAGGATCTACTAAGAATTCAAAATTTCCTTCAGCATTGGTCACTAGCTGATAGATGATGGCATTCTGATCTCCAGTATGTATGGTAAACGGTTTGTTTCCAATAGGATTCTTTCTGGAATCAATTACTTGTCCTGAAATCATTTCACCATTAAAATCCGGCAGATGGATAACCGTAATATCTTCTACGTCTGATTGGGTGTTTTCAATTCGATCACTTCCCAAAGAAGGCCTTTTCATTCTGACTAATAAAGATCCATGAAACGACTCATCCGATGAAAGAGTAATGTTGACAGAATCCCTGGTGCCTATCTTCTTACGATCCAGCTCAATTTGTAACGATTGGTTAACCAATTCATTTAACTCGCCACTTTCAATTTTCTCAAACTGATCAGTAGAAATTTTCTTGAATGGATTTACGATGGTGATTTGTTGTTTTGGAAATACAGTACTTCCAAAGTTTCTCATCCATTTTGTACTCCCAAATAAAAGATAATTACCCGTTTCAACGGTCAATGGAATGTAGATACTTGCCTGCCCTTTTCCGGAATTATCCAATTCAACTTTTTCCTGAATTACAGGTTCGCCTTTTGATGAAATAATCTCAACATAAGCAAGACGGCTTATCTGGAAACTCTGATCTTCTAATTGGACACGAACGCTAAGCTCAAGATTTTCACCGCTAACCAATACATCGTGATTGGCAATCAACTTCATCTGCTCATTGTATTCCCTCGGATCCGTTTGTCCGTAAAGGTTGAATGCCAGCAAGAGCAAGCAAAGGTTCATAAGTATCCTGAAATTCACCAAAAGTCTGGTTTTTGATTGGTGGAACCATGAACCGTACAATCCGCGCATTCTATTCGATGAAAAGCCACACTTGGTGGAGAGGTGATGAAATAGCATAGAGTATAGTAAAACTGATTTTCCTCCATGAAAGTCGGTATCTCATCAAGTCCAGTAATGATCGGATCAACCTCGTCGCAATTGATTATGAAAGGAAACGGCTCCCAATAATTTTGATCTCTGAACTCCCAGGAATTGTAAAACTTCCGAACCGATTGTTCTTGTAAAACCTCAAAATAGCCCAGAACCGGTTCCAATGGGCGGTCAACATTATAGATGTTACCTCTTATGGTTCCCACCTGTTGATCAAACAGGAATCCCTGCGCATTGCTTTGTTCCAACAAATTCCAGTATCGGTACGACTCAGGGGAAAGAGCGTACTGCTTCACCTCAATACTATATTTCTTCTTAAGATAACCGCTGTCCGAATGAAAGCTATGTATGGGTTCTCTGAATATTTCATTTTCACCCGGAAGTAATTCCTTAATACTTATCTGCTTGGAAGTATCCATTTGCCAACAGATTTCGACCTGTAACGAATCATTTACCGATCCGAGCTCCCTAATTACCCAGGTATTCCCACCCGTCCATAACCATCTGGATGGATTGGGGACAGACAGCTCATAAGTAGAATTCCATACCCATCGAAAATGTCTGTTGTCCTCCGGAACATTGTTGATATCCAGGTAAAAATTGAAAAATCCTCCTTGCGGGTTCATTGGGCTACTCTGGGGTACAAATTCTACATACAAAGAGTCAAACGGTGGAGTTTCCGTCATCTCACTGGGATCAGAAAGATAGGATTGGCCATTTGATGTTTCAATGCTTAGCTGGTAAGCAACTCTTGGTTGTGCAGCATAAGGTGCTGTGGATTGATAAACTCCCGGCTCTATCTCTCGAAATGGGACATTGGGCTGATTGGTTACGATGAGCTCTACCTCGGCATCGGACACCGGTTCGAACGAACTACTGCTGGTAATAGCAACTGAACGTGATATCTTGACCGTTTGGTGTACCGACTGATCCGTAATCATTGCCTCAATGACTAGTAATGATTCGGTGTTCAATTCCTCCGGATCGATTGGTTGAATACAAGTAACCAATCCCAGGAACAAAATGGGCGATATGGATTTAAAAAACTTCAGAATGATATATTATATGTTATGGTTGGAATGGCCGTACCTAAGACAGCGAGTTCATACCCACGTACCCTTCCAAATTCATTTGCAAAAAACACAGAATAAGCATTTCTCCTGGCGGTTAAATTATAGATGGATATGTTCCAATAACCATAACCGAACCGATTCAGCTTGTGAGAGTTTTCGATGTTGACGCCAATGTCAACTCGGAAATAATCGGGTATTCTGAATTGGTTACGACCAGAAAACTGTGTAAACTCAATGCCACTAATGACATACTTACCCGTAGGATATGTCACCGGTCTTCCTGTTGAATATACGATGTTCGCGGAGAAACTAAATCTTCTTGTGTACTTGTAATTCGCCACCAGATTTATGTTATGGGGCTTATCAAAGTTGGATGGAAAGAACTCCCCTCCATCGATCGTGTTTTCCGGAAATTCATCCCGAAATCGTTGTTCTGACCGACTGTATGCATAAGCAAACCAACCGTTTAGCTTACCTGCCTGCTTTTTAACCAGTACCTCAAGACCATAAGCTCGTCCTTCTCCTTGTAGAACATCCGTTTCAAGGCTTTCATTGAGTACAAGATTTGCCCCCAATTTGTAGTCTAACAGGTTGTCCAGTTGTTTATAGTAAGTCTCAACGGAAAACTCCAGTTCATCAGTTAGGCGTTGATAATAACCAGCTGAGTATTGGATGGATTGTTGCGGAGCGAAATTTGGATCAGATAGTTTCCATGTATCGGTTGGTGATACTGATGAGGTATTGGATATCGCATGAATGTATTGCCGCATCTGGGTAATTCCAGCCTTTATCGATGACCTTGGGCTAAAAGAATACTTTCCAGTAATACGAGCTTCCGGCCCGGAGTAGGTTTCAACAAATTCATTATCACCTAGCGTTACTGAACCCAGGAAAGAACTATTGTCCCTGGGTAAACCTTCCTGATATATGTTGATCGAACGACCTCCGTACGGTGAGAAGAAAGAGTACCTAAGTCCTCCACTTACCGAAAGCTGGGAGTTGATTTCATAATCATCGGAAATGAAAACCGCTCGTTCCAACCCTCGTTCCCTTTCCAATTGGGCCGGTACTACGGTAGATCCATTCAAAGGATCCAAATACCCCTGATTGATTTCATACAATCTAGCCTCGGCTCCCAATCTAAAATTGTGCTTCTGAGATGGGAAATAATCTACTATTAGTTTGGCAAATTGGTCGGATATATCGAAACCGTACTCGAAAGCCGACTCCATGGTCTTGTCATAGATTATCTGAAAATCATATTGACTCATTCCTCCAATAACACTTAGAGTCAAATCATTACGAATGAGTTGTTTCCATTCCGCGGAAATGGCTTTATTGGAGTAATTGGTGAGTGAATCCACTGTCAGTCGAAATGCGTCGTTGCTTTGGTAGGCACTCACTTTTATTGAGTTTCCGTTGCCATAACTGTGGTGGAGACTGAGCAAAACGTCGTTAAATGATGGATCGCTCTGCCTGATCGCATCGTTGTCTGCTCTTCTTACAATCCAATCTGAATAGGTCGTTCTTACATTGGCGAGCAGGGAGGTTTTTTCTTTAATAATCGGGACTTCAATGATACCTTTCGCTGTCACCGGACTGATGCCCAGTTTACCAGTTACCTTTTCTTTATTTGCCCGTTTTAAGTTCACGTTTAATAAGGACGATAGACGACCACCATATTCTGACGGAATACTACTCTTCATTATTTCCGAGCTTCCCATAGCATCGGCGTCGAAACTGGAGAAAAAGCCGAAGAAGTGGAAAGGATTGTAGATTGTTGCGTGATCCAGTAGAATTAGGTTTTGGTCCGTTTTACCGCCTCTAACATTCAATCCCGCAGAACCCTCACCTACTTTTTGTACACCTGGTAACATCAGGACGGTTTGCATGATGTCATTTTCACCCAAGACCTTAGGAATGTTCTTCATTCGTTGGACATCAATCGTTTCTACACCCATTTTCAGGTTATTGGGATTGGCACTATTGTCCGAAATAATTGTGACTTCTCTAAGCACGCGTGGTTGTTCTATCAAAGGAATGTTAAGTTCCCCATCCGATATCAGAACAATCTTTACGGCATATGGCTTCATCGATGGATATCGGACTTCGATCTGATGGCTCCCTCGTGGTAACCTGAGACGGTATCTCCCATTTTCATCAGTAGTCGTACTTGCATCGAGATCCTTTACCTGGATCAATGCAGACGAAAGTGGTTCGTTGGTTACGTCGTTGGTCACCTGACCGGAAATCAATGCATTTTCGTTTTGATTGATTCCCGACAAATCACCAATTCGAATCAAGTCCGAATTCTGTTGCAATCGTGCCAATGAGTTTTGAATAACATAATTGTCCGCAGTAGTTGATTCCGTTTCATAGAAAAGGGAATCCAAAACCTGGATGTTACTGGTCAAAATAAACAACCCATTCATTCGAGTGTATTGAATCTGATAAGGATCCAGAAGTTGTTTAACAATTTCCTCCTCAGTTCCGGAAAACTCACCACTTACCATCACGGTGTCAATCCAGTCTGTCTTGTAGAAAAACTGAGTTGCAGTGCTTTGATTGAGTGAATCAAGTACGCTATTCAGTGGAGTCGAATCGAAAGTAAACGAGTAAGTAGGAACCTGGGCGTACGAATAGCTACCGACCAATAAAAACCATACGCAGAAATACTGGAGTCTACATTTCATAATCGAAAGACTTCACAATCATTAATAGTTTTTCGTCGTTGGACTTCACTTTCTTTTGCTCAGCTTTTACTTTTTCAAAAATCTCTGCGTCTAACTTCTTCAATGACTTCCAGCTCCTGATTGGAGATAACTTATTATCATAAAGTAGGTAGTATGAAGTGTTTGAGAGATAATAGGAGCCATCGGCTAGAAGATCCACTTCCTTTTCGTGCCTGGCTAGAAGACTAATACTATTTCCAGAGTAAACCACTTGAAGATAATCATCTGGAAGTTGATCTATTTTGACAAAAGTTGATTCGTCGATAACCACTTTGTCGATAGATGACTGATCGGGAATCACTCCATAATCTTTCGTACCGGTCCCTGGCCTCACCACGACGGTATGGTCTTCCAGGTCAATAAGGAGATAAAGATCTGAATACCAGTTTCCATTGAACCTGATCATTCCAGGCATCCAATATCGCTGGATATAGAATGGATGCCCGGATCGTGCTCTAGGCTTGAACTTATATACCGGTCCATTCATTATCGGCGTAGAATAAGCGGTTGAAAGTTGATTTGTCAACTTTGCGAATTCCTGAGCGCCTTTGTCCAATTTATCCTTTTTGACCGATTGTCCGGAAGCCAGGAAACTCCCGAACAATAAAACTAAAATCACCGCTTCTTTCAGCATCCCCGTTAGTTTGCATTAAATATCTACACAACGGGTTAAATACCAATAGGAATCACTGAAAAAGTACTTATTTCATACATGAACGGCCAGTACGCGACAATTCTGTTCAATCAATGGAGGTATTTGGTAGTACAGATTTTTCTTAACCAGCGGATTACTTGATCAATAGGCCTACCGGACCTCTAACAATATCGTATACCCTTGCAGCTTACCCTTTCGATAAGACTCACTTTTTACCATACCCACACCCTCAACGATCCACTCTACCAGTTCAGATTCAAACTTCATATTCATCCCAATTTGATTGTTCAGGGTGGAGTTGCTGGTGACCTTGAGACCTTCGAATTCGCCTGCAGGTACGGTCACTTTTTCCACTGCCATAATCTTTCGATCGGTAATCTTCACATTGATCTTCATGGGGATGGTAGTACCAACGGCGGTTACCGTTACACTTCCATCTGATAGAGTCTTTCCGGGTAATAGTTCGGAAGGGTAAACCAGGTTTTCAGACTCCACTTCTACAGCGAATGTACCCATCGCCTGCATCTGTTCCTGTGGTACAAAATTTCGCATGTCGAAAATCAGGTTACCATTCTCGCAGGTCATTTCCAATTCACCGTTGGTCATCTCCTCTCCTTTCTTATCAAATGTGGTGACATCCAGTATGGCTACAAATCCTAGTTCTGTAGATTTGAATGACCTCACAGTTTGTGATTGTGAGCTCTGCAATTTCCCTTTTGGATTATAGCTCTCGAAAGTCCAGGTCTTACCTTCCGCAAAGGGAAAATAACTGGTGCATTGGGAGTAGGCACTTGAGGAAATTAGTATTAGGTAAAGTAGTAATAACAGGCGATTCATGATGTTGGATTTATTCAAACGGAAGATACCAAGGATCAAGAGGAATCACCTACTTCTGGTTTTGTCTGGTTAATGAAATGTTGCTTATTCCACTGTGTCGCTGACTTTGCTAACTGTGAAATAGCTTGTGTAACGAAGAGAGTCACTGAAATAAACCCGGTAAGAAAACGTAATAGTCTCAAGTTGAATCCAATAATTAAAAGTGCAATAACCATCGTTAAATGTGTATCTAACAGTTTCCTCATCCTCTGTCAGGTAGACCTTTTCATCCATCTCAACACAGATATCGTCTACATCGGATTGAATTACTCTTTTTATCCTTCCCATAAAAACATCATCTCCAGGTACACCGACAGACGGGTTATCTGCTATTTTACCTTCACTACTAAACACACGGTCGGTAATAGTAAGAATAAGATACTTCTGGGAACTTTCTTGGTTTCCAGGCCTTCTCTTAATGGTAAATCGAATTTGATTCTCAGGGTGATAAATTAGAGGGCTGTAGGAAATCCGCTCCGTTCCCTCATACTGCCCTTCCAAATCTTCCATACAAATGCGGGGAGGACCTCCATCTTGATCTACAATATCCTTCGCAATGAATGAATCGGTTTGAGCCGGTCCTGGAGGAGCGCCCTCATAAACACAGGCCACCACACCTAGAAGACCCAATAGTGATATAGCAAACAAAATGTGCCCACCAAAACACTTCATGAATCCTTAAAAAAGATTGATCTTCAATAAATTTCTACGAAAAGCCTATCAATTCCTATGACCATTGTCAGCGCCATAAAAAAAAGATAGACCCACATCAGATAGAATTCATATATCCCGATTCATGGTCTAAATGAATAAATAAATCATATTGAGAACAACGAAGGTCGAAAAGCTACCCAGGGTTAAAAGAGACCTCATACTTTTCATAAAGTATGAAAGTTTTAGGGGAGATTAAGAATACAAATAAGGTGAGAGATGTCTGACTACATATACTTTGACATCTCATGCTCCAATGACTGCTTCACTCCCGTCCATTCTCTATCGGTTATGGAAAACACAACTGTATCCCTAAACGAGTCATCGGCATTGATGCGGTGATTTCTTAGAACGCCGTCTTGCCTCGCTCCTAGTCTGGCAATGGCCGTTCTTGAACGGATATTGTGCCAGTTGGTCATGAATTGCACTGCAATACAATCAAGCGTTTCGAAAGCGTATTTGAGTAGTAAATATTTACACTCGGTGTTTACTCCGGTCCGTTGAAATTTTTGTGCATACCAGGTATATCCAATTTCCAGTCTTCTGTGAGCATGCTGGATGTTGTAGTAACGGGTAGAGCCAATTACTTCCCCACTTTCCTTATGCATCACAACAAAAGGATATTCCACTCCATTCAATCGATGTTCAAGAGTTGTGTTAATGTAATTGTCTATGTTCTGCGACGAGGGCACGGAAGTGTACCACAATTCCCATAGTTTGCCGTCTGAAGCAGCTTTTAGGAGTCCTTCCCTGTGGGTTTCTTCCAGGGGGATCAACTTAACCAGTTCCCCTTCAAGAGTGAGATTATCTATCCAGTTGCTCATTAACTAGTTTGGTTTATAGAATAACAAGCATTCAACTGCTTGCTATAACTTATTATACCAAATTTCTATAATTCAATTAGTTCTTTAGCAGTTCAACAATTATTTGTTCGGATGTGATATTCCTTTGATTGGTGACCAGTTTGGACCTGTCTAAAGCATTCGATCTTATTACTGGCTAGGTTATCAAGTAACTTCACATGAACTTCAAACAGTGCAAGTGGGGATCCAACCTATTCTTGAATGGATTTTTCACATACGTTGCCAACCTGAAATTGAGCGATTGGCTTAGGAATTGTATAAATTAGTTTGCAGATAAGTGATTTTCAATGATACCTGTCAGTAAGCAAATCTGGCTATTACCCATTCTTCTCATCATAGGCTTATCGTCGTGTGATACAGAAAAAAGTGAATCATTAGAGGACTTGATTGCCGACGCAAGAGTAGTTTTCACGCATTATGTAACTAACGGTTATTGGTTAATTGCTGATGTAAACGTTATCCATTTAGATCCAAGTCTAGATAAGAGCGAAGTAGTTGAGGCTATTGGAGTTGAAGTATGGAACGAAAACATGACAGACTTCAGGGTTTTTACTGCTGATGATATATATGACAATAGTAGTTATTATTTACAAGCCATTGCAATTGAACCAGGAACCGAATACTGGATTAGAGCTTTTGCAGATATTGGAAAACGGATAACATCTGAGGTTTTAACTTTTAACTCGGGAAAACCTATTCCATTACGTATTACAGATGTTCGGAAAAACCAAAATAAAGATGAACTGACCATTCATCTGGAGGTCCATCATTTGCTTTACCCAGTAAAAACTGCTGGTGTAGCACTTAGTACCGATTCAACGTTTGATTTGGGAAATAGTGAGATCTATGCAATCGAGGACTTTCATTGGGAAGATCAACCTTATTATTCCCTTTCGCCAAGTAGGATTTTTAGTGTGATTACAGCTCTTGATCCCAGTAATATAAACTACATCTCTGCTTTTATGACTGATGGAGCTGATACACTGTACAGTAATGTCTTTTCCTATAGCCCTTTTCCAGCATTGCAACTTAATGGGCTTTGGACCGATGCTGCGAGAACTGCAACCTGGCGGATTACCGGTAATACTGGAGTTTATGAGTCTTTTGATAAGGATAAAATCAAATCACCATATGCCATAAGGTTCTTTGAAGAGAAAATAAAACTAGACAGTACGCCGATGCTTCGAAATATTAAGTTACGTTCTGGCTCATTTACCTCACACACCGCAGAAATTCTGGTGTTCTGGCACAATACCTCGAATGGTGAAATTGAACCTTTCTACAAGTATTGCGAGATTAAATTAATTACTGATACCGTATATGCCCGGATTGGTCCAGAGACCCGAGGTCAGCGTTTTATTCCCTACTTTCCGAGGAATGATTACGCAACAAAGATTTCGGAATAGGAATCTGTTGGGTTGCATCAGAGATTTCAAAGCTGAATTCCGGAATCAAGCTAATCAATTTTTACCTGCCGATGATTTTGGTATAAGATCAACCCTAAATCATTGCAATCTCCAGTTTGGGTTTATAAAGACAATTACTTCTTATATCCGTCTGATTATCAAAGGTTAACTACCAGGGTTTTCCGATATTCATCGGGACAGGCTCCCTTCCAACCTCAGGACAAGTCTCACCCATTTCGTAAACAAAATAACCCTCCAACGGAGGGTTCAATAACTTCGACGCTAAAGCTATGAAGTATGAAAGTGGGCCCATCAGGGCTTCCCGATATTCATCGGGACAGGCTCCTCGCCCATTTCTCAAACAAAAAAACCCTCCAAATGGAGGGTTCAATTACTTCGTCACCAAAGCTATGAAGCACAAAGAGTAGGCCCATCAGGGCTCGATCGGAGCAACGGTTGCCCTGGGACCACCTGATTATGAGACTACGCGTCCCGGTCAGCTGCTCTAACCAACTGTACTTACAAAAATCAAAACAAAAAAACTCATCAAAGGATAAGCTAATGTGGGCCCATCAGGGCTTCCTGAAACAAGTTCAGGACTAGCTTCTCGCCAATTTCTTAAACAAAAAAACCCTCCAAATGGAGGGTTCAATTACTTCGTCACCAAAGCTATGAAGCACAAAGAGTAGGCCCATCAGGGCTCGATCGGAGCAACGGTTGCCCTGGGACCACCTGATTATGAGACTACGCGTCCCGGTCAGCTGCTCTAACCAACTGTACTTACAAAAATCAAAACAAAAAAACTCATCAAAGGATAAGCTAATGTGGGCCCATCAGGGCTTCCTGAAACAAGTTCAGGACTAGCTTCTCGCCAATTTCTTAAACAAAAAAACCCTCCAAATGGAGGGTTCAAAGTGGGCCCACCAGGGCTCGATCGGAGCAACGGTTGCCCTGGGACCACCTGATTATGAGACTACGCGTCCCGGTCAGCTGCTCTAACCAACTGTACTTACAAAAATCAAAACAAAAAAAGCTCATCAAAGGATAAGCTAATGTGGGCCCATCAGGGCTTCCTGAAACAAGTTCAGGACTAGCTTCTCGCCAATTTCTTAAACAAAAAAACCCTCCAAATGGAGGGTTCAAAGTGGGCCCACCAGGGCTCGAACCTGGGACCACCTGATTATGAGTCAGGTGCTCTAACCAACTGAGCTATGGGCCCGATTTGTCGATCTCTCAACAAATCTAAATTCTTACAATACTTCTCACCCGACTCATAATCTTTAATTATTATCAGGGGAATAACACCGTCGTAAAACGGTGGGCAATATTAGACCATTTCTAAGAGATCAAAAAGTAAACTTTAGCTACTTTTTCATCAAATACAGTTGCTAGGTACTGATTCCCGTAATAAGTGATTTCGAAACCCTAAAAAGAATAAGTGATAGTGTCGATATCCACGTATACGTCTACTGTTATCTCACTAAGTATATTTTCCGGTGATTGATCTACCATGCCCTCATACTGAGATGCCGCGAGCAATCTAAAAGAGTGAGACCCTTCCCCATCAACGACAATCTGGTTGCCAGAACCATGTGATTCTTCCAGGACAAAATAGATTGAAACTCCAGTGCCATTTGTTGTAGTGAATGGATCTTGTCCATCGTTATGGTAAAGCATATACGGATGAGGCGTAACATCTCGCCAATTCATCCAAAACTGACCACCATAGTTATAGCTATTTTCACCAAAAGTTTCAATCCAGATTCTAACAGTGTCCGATGCTGGATAGAACTCAAGCATATCCGTATGACCGTAAAGAAAATCCTTTTCTATATCAAACTGAGTTTCCAGGTCTTCTCCAATAAATAGATTGTTTCCACCATCCAATGAAGCACTTAGCTGCTTCATTCCATCCGTTAACGGAGGTACAGGAGTAATAGTTGTAATCACTTGTTTAGCATTAATCGGTACCTGATAGTACCCTTTGCTATCCGTAAAACTAGACCTTTCGTCGTCCATACCTTGATTTATAATTACCTCAACATTGGCTAATGGATGGTATTCATAGTCTAGATAAACCGATACACTTCCATGTACCTTATTTGTTACCGGTGTGGTATCATCTTCCAGCGTATAGGAACAGGCAAATAGCAGAAAAAAGAGAAAGAAATATAGATTTTTCATAGTGGTAGAGGTTTAATCTAATTTACTGAATATCAGCCAATTAATAAATACCACAATTAGGGTATTTTTCACTAAACAGATCGTTTTCATTCTGAACATCTGCTAATAAGTACATTGATCATGATCGCTCTCCTTGTTTTGCCCTAAGTTTAAGTATGCAACCGAATCTCCATAGTAAAATTGCTAAACAGCTGGCCGAAGAGACCGGATTACCTGTAGAAGACATTTCCTACGATGATGATCTGATTGCATTCAATCTGGATTCGCTTGCACTTCTTACACTCGCACATGAGCTGGAGTTGGAAGTTGGTTTCGAAATCGATCCGGCTGTTTTCACAGAGTTTAATACGATCAACAGATTGACAGAATGGATAAGCAGGCAACAATAAAATGGAATCCTTTCACCAAAGGTTACCTGCAAGATCCATACCCACACATTAATGCGTGTAGGAATCAGAATCCCTTTCAGATTGGTTTATTTGGTTTATCACTGGTATTTGACTACCAATCGATTCATGAAATACTCAGAAGCGAATACTTCTCTGTGCCGAGCATTAGCAACTATTTTGTAGAGCACGAATCGTACATTTTCAAGAATTCCAATCAATGCCCTTACCTGTCACAAACACTACATAAATGGCCAATATACCTTAATCCCCCGGAGCACACCTCCGTTAGAAATACTCTGGCTAGATCCTTCGAAGGAGATCTTACTCCTTTAGTCCAGCAGTCTCTCCAACAATCCATGCAGTATACTCTAACTGATGAAATAGATCTGATCAAGTTCTGTCGATCGTTTGTAGGGCGTATAACGGCGTCGTTATTAGATATTGAGTATCTGGACTTAGGTGAACTAGACCGATTATCAATGAATCTCGCACAAGCTCAGGATATTCTAATCCCAGCCCAGAAATATCGGGCCATTAACTCTGTATTGCTTGAACATCGCAGCACATTCGATCAATCACGATTCACAAAGGAGCTTATCGCCAACTATCCGGAAGAACACGATGAATCCGTTAGATATTCTCTACTCACCACTTCCTTGATGGCTTTCTATGAAACCAGTAAAAACGCCTTTATTCTATCTCTTTTTGAAATTCTCAAAAACTCAGCACTTAAGACCTACGTCTTGAAGGCCAATGAAAAAGAAATGAGCGTCTTAGTAGAGGAACTCTTGCGTTGGATTTCAATCATCCAATATACATCACGCGTGTGTTCTAAAACCTGTGTCATCAATGACAAAATGTATCACGAGGGCACTACTTATTTCTTGTGTATCGCATCAGCAAATCGAGATCCCGAAATTTTTGATCAACCGGATGTACTACAACCTCGAAGACAACCCAATCCACATCTGACTTTCGCCGCAGGTAAACACAATTGCCTCGGCTCGGGAATAGCAAGAATGGAGCTTAGATCGGCTCTACAACCGATGGTTCAATATCTTTCAGACTATTCAGTAGACATCAAATCGGTCAACTGGTACCGTCAGACGATTATTCGTTCGGCCAAATCCATCCAAATAACAAGAAAATGATAGGGATAAATCCCTTGTTACTCCTGTTGATGGTGCTTGTGAACCTATCCGTCACTTCATTACTACCACTGGAAAAAAGGTGGTTGGGACTATTCACTGTTCATTCTGCCTTTTTGGTTTTTTTGATTGAAGAGAAGGTCTTGGTGATTTTCGGAGTCTTACTCATTACCTATTTGTCAGGGATCCAAATAGAAAAAAAGAAGATAGGGTTATTCATACCCCTAACATTTCTGATTGTTGTATTGATGGTTCCGAAGATCATTGGTAGCGAGCCTCATTTTATTCAATACAACCAGGAGCGCAATGTCACCGAAGGTATATTATCAGTGCAATTTTGGAATATCATCGGTTTATCCTACCTGGTTTTCAATTGTATTTCTTATCTCGTCGACATCAAAAGAAACTACACCGAACCTGAACCCAATTTCATACACCTATCTAGTTATTTAATGTTCATTCCCGCTTTTTTCTCCGGGCCTTTGCACCGAAAGAATTTCATTTTCCCACAACTGGATAATATTCAATTGTCACCGGAGAATTTCACCAGGGGTTTGATCTTAATCAGTTGGGGTTGGTTCAAAAGTTCGGTACTCTCTATTCGCCTGATTTACCTGGTCAACGACATTCAATCTCATGCCCTGGGAGGATTATATCATCTTCTCTCAGGTCTACTATTTTCTTTATTCCTGTTCATCAGTTTCAGCTCTTTTATCGATATTATGCAAGGAATTGCCCAAATATTCAATATTAGGATGAAAGACAATTTCCACCCAAGAATATACCTCTCATCTTCACGACTTCAATTTTGGAAGGGTTGGCATATAACACTGAATAACTGGTTTCGTGATTACTTCTTTTTCCCATTAATCAAACGAAAAAATGATTCGCTTTGGATTAATCTTTCATTAATTACCACCTTTATTTTCATTGCCCTTTGGCATCAGCTTTCCTGGGTATTGCTCACGTGGGGATTCTTAAATGGATGTTGGATTCTTGGTGAAAGACTGTTCAATGCCCGATTCCCTGATTTTCCAAAAAACAGATGGCTCGGTACTTTCTACCACCTAATGACTTCAAGTATATTGGCAGTACTATTCATCGCTGCCGATCTAAGTGACTGGATTAATCCGTTTTTCCGCGAGCCAAACCCTGCGAATTATTCGTTTTTCATAGAGAATCGAATGGCAATAATCATATCCATTATGACCTTCCTTTTCATGGACTTCTACCATGCGAAAATGAAGAATCTTCGTTTGGATGACTTTCTAGTCAAACAACGCCTCTCAGTCCGATGGATAACCTATTCCTTGATAGTGGTGTTAGTCCTTTTTTTCGGATTACCCTCAACCCTTGATAACTATTACAATCAATTTTAGATGGCTCCATTCCTTACCAAATTGCTGATTGTCGGAATATCTATGGTGGGGTTGATCTACTTTATCAGAGTTATTTCCGAAAGGGAAACGGATAGGGATCCCATCATCGAGTTGGAGGAAAGTTATAAGTCTGCTGACAAAACACTCTATTTCTTAGGTTCCAGTCGCATCCGCGCAAGTGTGGTCCCTAATCTGATATCAGAAGCAACCAACCAACCAGCCGTTAACCTGGGCTTATCGTCCAACACTTTTATCGGGAGCCTCATCATTGCGGATTACCTATTAGAACAACCAGGGGAGAAAGTGATAATTATCGAAATATCTTCCCTAAGAATGTTTCTCAAAGAAGGTTATCGAACATTCGAACGTCAAATAAATATTAACACCTATCAGCGTTTTATCAACCTGACCCCTAATCTTCCTTTTACGAAGAGATGGAAACTATTTCTTGATATGGTCTATTCTGACTTTTTCGATATTCTATCAATCAGGCTCGACCTGCGAAACTTGTTGATCCCGAAAAACGACAATAAATGGATTGGGTACAATCCGCAGTACAAAAATGAAGAGACAGAAACCAAATCATTTATAACTTTCGAAGAGATCCAATTAAAAAGGTCTCCAAATGCTGCGGAAGATCATTTAATCCTGATTGAATCTCTTCAACAAAAGGCCAGTAAAAATGGATCAAAAATTTTCTTTCTGTTACCCATCACATTTAGACATGCGAGGGAAGTACCACAAAATACAGGGGTATTCCAGGCACTTCCGGATTCAGCTAAAGTTCATTATTCCCGGGAATTCCTAGGAAGCATCTCCAAATCCAAATATCTGAGGGACAAGAATCATCTTAATGCTTATGGCGCTGAAAAGTACTCAGAATACCTGGCGAATCAGATATCAAACTATTTGCTTCCTTGACATTCGAATCCGCAAACGTTTTCATCCAAAGTTTTTACCATTCTGTTTCCTCCGTTTACATTTCATATGTTAGTTTAGGAAATCAAGCAACAGCGAATTTGTCGATGACCACCTTAGTCAAGCGGCAATTTTGCGACTAAACCTATTGAAATGGCACAAGTATCGATCAGTTCAGCCAAACCCAGACTGAGCTTCTGGCAAATCTGGAACATGAGTTTTGGTTTTCTGGGAATTCAGTTTGGATTCGCTCTTCAAAATGCCAACGTGAGTAGAATTTTTGAAACCCTGGGAGCAAATAAGGACGAACTGCCCATCTTATGGCTGGCAGCTCCTGTCACCGGACTTCTTATTCAACCCATTATTGGGTACTACAGTGATCGTACCTGGTCCCAAAAGTGGGGACGAAGACGACCGTTCTTCGCTATAGGAGCTATTCTGGCAACCATAGCACTTATACTTATGCCTAACTCTGCAGCGCTTTGGATGGCTGTAATTATGTTGTGGTTGATGGATGCCTCCATCAATATCAGCATGGAACCTTTCAGAGCCTTTGTAGGAGATATGTTGCCGGATGAACAGCGAACCAGTGGATTTGCGATGCAAAGCTTCTTCATTGGCGTCGGGGCAGTTGTTGCTTCTGCCCTTCCTTACATCTTCACCAACTGGTTGGGAGTTAGCAATGTTGCTGAAGAAGGTGGTATCCCTCCATCGGTCAAATGGTCTTTTTACCTGGGTGCGTTTGCCTATCTAAGTGCGGTGATGTGGACCGTATTCAATACCGAAGAATACCCACCAGATGACATTGAAGCGTTAAAGGCTGAAAACGCCGAAAAAGGAGTTTTTGGAGGCCTCATCGAGTCTTTTACCGGTATTTTCCAGATGCCTAAAACAATGGTACAACTGGCATTTGTACAATTTTTCTCCTGGTTTGCACTTTTTTCAATGTGGATTTACACTACATCAGCTGTAACCAGCCACATTTATAAAACCTCAGATACTACCTCCACCGCGTACAACGAAGGTGCCGATTGGGTTGGTGTGTGTTTTGCCGTTTATAATGGGATTGCGGCAGTAGCAGCTTTTCTACTTCCTGTGCTCGCTAAACATACCAGTCGGAAAACCACGCATATGATTTCTCTATTCTGCGGAGCTCTTGGTTTTCTATCAATCTTCTTCATTTCGAATCCTAATCTTATCCTAATATCCATGATAGGAATTGGAATAGCATGGGCCAGTATTCTCTCCATGCCTTATGCTATGCTTTCTAGTATACTACCTAGTAATAAGATGGGATACTACATGGGGGTTTTTAACTTTTTTATCGTTATCCCTCAGATAGTTGCAGCGGGTATTTTGGGATTTATGCTGAGAACCTTCTTCGACAACACAACCATTTATGCGCTGGTGATTGGAGGATTTTCCCTGGTGATCTCGGGGTTACTGACTCTTCGCGTGGATGATAATGAAGGATAATTAGTATTTTTATTATTCTGTTTCAAGGTCTTGCATAAGAGCCTGCTTACTACCAATAAGCCAATTGGACTAAGTTTAGAATAGGTGTATTTTGTTGATTTGCAATTCAAAGACCGTTTCATTGAAATAAATGAAATTTAGTGGCATCTACCGTGACTATTTAGCAGAAAAAGCGGTATCGAGCTACTACTTTGATATTTTTGTAGATTCTTTGGACCTGAAAAGTCATCTATATGGATAAAAGCTTATACGTTCCTGATTTCGAGAAAGACGCCTGCGGTGTTGGTTGTGTGGTTAACATTAATGGCAGAAGGACCCATAAACCTGTACGAGACGCCCTAACCATGCTCAAGAACATGGAACATCGAGGGGCAACAGGGGCGGATCCGGAAACAGGTGACGGTTCAGGTATTTTGATTCAGGTTCCGCATGAGTTTTATAAAACGGAACTCAGAAAGCAAGGAGTCAATCTTCCTGACCTTGGCCACTACGCAGTAGGTAATGTGTTTTATCCAAATCACTTAGAGACCAAGGATTCCTGTCGCAAAATGATGAATGCCCTAATAAAAAAGATGGGCTTCGTTGTAATCTCATATAGAAAACTACCGGTGGATGGGCAGGTTCCCGGTCACGAATCAAAATCCGTAGAACCTTACATTGAGCAGGTATTCATTCAACACAAGGATCCCAGTATTCTTGGAGATGACCTTGAGCGTAAGCTTTTTGTACTAAGACACTTCATCACCCATTCGATAAACAGGGACAATAAGATTCTCACGGAGGAATTCTATTTCACCAGTTTGTCCTCAAGGACGGTGATCTATAAAGGACAACTTCGAACAGATCAACTCGAGCGATACTTTTTGGATCTTCTTCAGCCAGAAGTAAAATCTGCCCTTGCTATTGTGCACTCACGATTCAGTACGAATACTTTCCCAAACTGGAAACTCGCACAACCTTTTCGCTTCATAGCTCATAACGGAGAAATTAATACCATAAGGGGTAATGTAAATAAGATGCAATCGAAGGAGGCGTTAATGTCTTCCGACCTTTTCACGGAAGAGGAATTGAAGTGGTTGCTTCCGGTGACTGATCCGAAAAATTCGGATAGCTCAAACTTCGACGCTCTTGTTGAATTGCTTACTCTTTCTGGTAGGTCTTTACCCCATGTCATGATGATGATGGCACCGGAAGCCTGGCAGGATAATGAAATGATGGATCCCCAGCGCAAGGCATTCTACAAATACCATTCAGGACTGATGGAGCCTTGGGACGGACCAGCTGCACTATTTTTCACCAATGGCAGCCAAATAGGTGCTACTCTCGATAGAAATGGTTTGCGGCCTGTTCGTTACTGCGTCACTTCCGATAGTCGCCTGATCATGGCTAGTGAAGCCGGTGCCCTGCCTGTCAAGGAAGAACTAATTGTAAAAAAAGGACGATTACAACCGGGAAAAATGCTCATGGCCGATCTGAAGGAGCAAAAGCTTCTTTTCGACCAGGAAATCAAGGATCAGGTTTGTTCACAACAGCCTTATGGAAAATGGATCGAAGAACATCGCATCAAACTTCGTACGTTGCCAATTCCTGAACTGTGGAATAAAAAAATTAAGCCCAGGCGTTTACTCACCAGGCAAATCTCCAATGGTATGACGGAGGAAGATGTGAGGATGACCATCCTTCCATTTGCCCAAACCGGAAACGAACCTCTTGGATCCATGGGTGCAGATACTCCTTTGGCCGTTCTGTCCAGGCAAAGTCAGCATGTAGCCAACTATTTTAAGCAGTATTTTGCCCAGGTAAGCAATCCTCCAATTGATCCGATCAGGGAAAGACTGGTCATGTCGCTATTCACGAAGATTGGGCGATCGTTAAACATATTGGACGAGACACCGGAGCATGCCCGACTGGTGCATATTTCCCAACCCATTCTGTCCAGGGAAGATTTTTATCGTATAAAAGCACTGGAAACGAAAGGCTTTAAACACACGATCATCGACGCCACTTTCGATGTTTCTGAAGATGGAGAGTCATTGCAACAGGCGGTCGAACGAATCTGTGAGGAAGCAGAGCAAGCGGTAAAAGATGGATTCCACATACTAATTGTATCCAATAGAAAAGAAACCAAGTCAAGAGCACCAATTCCGAGTTTAATTGCAATTGGGGCTGTACATCAGCACCTGATCAGAATTAGACTTCGAACGGAGGCTGGATTAATAGTAGAAAGTAGCGATGCCTGGGAAACCCATCATTTTGCAACGATGATTGGCTACGGGGCAAGCGGGATTTATCCGTACCTGACCTATGACGCAATTAAAGATGCGCATAATAGAGGTAATCTGGACAATTCACAAGACCTGGAATATTACCTTCAGAATTACATCAAGGGAGTGGGTAAAGGATTATTAAAGATTCTTTCGAAAATGGGGATTAGCACACTTCAGTCCTACCAATCCGCTCAAATATTCGAATGCATTGGTTTGGGATCAGAAGTGATCTCTAAGTGCTTCACAGGTACAGTCAGCCGTTTGGACGGGTTAAACTTCTATGATCTGGGCCGAGAAGTCCGACAAAAGCATGCAATGGCATACTTACGTGAGGACAACGAAAAACTCGTGGAAGGTGGATTCTTCCAATGGAAGCGAAAGGGAGAAAAGCATCTTCTAAATCCAAAAACCATTCACCTTTTACAGAAATCAACCCAATTAAACGATTACAAGCTTTTCAAAGAGTACTCTCAAGCGGTAAATGGCCAAAACGGAGATATCATCAATTTGCGTGACCTCTTTGAATTCAAACGGAGAGAATCGGTAGACCTTTCAGAAGTGGAGCCGGCAAAAAACATACTGAAGAGATTTGCCACAGGTGCCATGTCTTTTGGATCCATCTCCCACGAAGCTCATTCTACACTGGCTATTGCCATGAACCGAATGGGTGCCAAAAGCAATAGTGGCGAAGGTGGTGAAGACGAAGCCAGGTATCTTCCCAAAGCCAATGGTGATTGGGAGCGTTCGGCTATCAAACAAGCCGCCTCCGGGCGTTTTGGAGTGACCATTGACTATTTGAATAATGCCGACGAATTGCAAATCAAAATCGCTCAGGGAGCCAAACCGGGTGAAGGTGGACAATTACCTGGTCATAAGGTCGATGATTGGATTGCCAGGGTTCGCCACAGTACCCCAGGAGTTGGTTTGATCTCCCCTCCTCCCCACCATGATATTTACTCTATTGAAGACCTCAAGCAGCTAATTGGGGATTTAAAAAATTCCAACCCTAGTGCCAGAATCAACGTGAAGCTCGTCTCTGAGGCCGGTGTAGGTACCATAGCTGCTGGCGTTGCTAAAGCTAAAGCCGATGTGATTTTGGTATCAGGAGCCGATGGAGGAACCGGAGCAAGTCCGCTCAGTTCGATTCGACACGCCGGTTTACCCTGGGAAATGGGGCTGGCAGAAGCTCATCAGACTCTGGTTAAGAACAACCTCAGAAGTCGGGTGACGCTTCAAACGGATGGCAAAATCATGACCGGTCGAGATCTGGCGGTAGCTACTTTGTTAGGTGCTGAGGAATACGGCATAAGTACGGCCGCTCTTATTGTGGAAGGTTGTATCATGATGAGAAAATGTCATCTGAATACCTGTCCAGTAGGTATTGCTACACAAAGGCCGGAATTGAGAAAGCTATTTACAGGTGATCCTGAGCATGTAGTGAATTACTTTAACATGCTTGTCGAAGAGTTCAGGGAAATCATGGCCTTCCTCGGTTACCGAACTGTAAATGAAATGGTCGGGCAGGCTCATGTGCTTAAGGTGCATGGAAACATCGACAATTGGAAAGTAAATCGATTGGATCTCAACCCGGTATTGCACTTCTCACAGACCGCCGATCATGTTGGGAAATTTAAGCAGATCGAGCAAGATCATGGATTAACGAAAATCCTGGATAAGAAGATCATTCGTGATATTAAAAAGCACGATCCAAAGCTTCAACACGAGTACTCCATCACAAATGTTGATCGATCGACAGGAACATTGACTTCTTCGTATTTGACGAAGAATAAAAGAGTTGGGGACCCGATAAAAATGACATTTACCGGATCCGCTGGACAAAGTTTTGGTGCCTTTTTATCTAAACATTTGCATTTCACCTTACTTGGTGAGGCAAACGACTATGTAGGAAAAGGACTATCTGGAGGTACACTAGTTATCAAACCTTCAAAGAAATCTAAACTCGTTCCTCAGAATAACATCATTATCGGAAATGTTTCGCTATATGGTGCTACTTCAGGCGAAGTTTACATTAACGGACAAGCAGGAGAACGATTTTGTGTCAGAAATTCAGGAGCCGAAGCAGTAGTAGAAGGTATTGGAGATCACGGGTGTGAGTATATGACGGGTGGTTTGACCATTATTCTGGGACAGGTTGGAAGTAATTTCGGGGCCGGAATGAGCGGTGGAATTGCATACATTTTCCGGGAAGACCAAGATTTAGAACGCATATGTAATCTTGAAATGATAGGGCTTGAGGTTCCTACAGAAAAGGATTTGGAAACCATCCAGGGTAAGATGAAGAAGCACCTTGCCTTAACTGGAAGTCCGAAAGCAGCTGAGATACTGCATAGCTGGGAGGATTCAAAAAATAAATTTGTGAAGGTGATGCCAAACGATCTCAAAAGAGTGTTGGAGGCTGGAAATAAAATGATGGAGGTAGCATAATATGGGTGATGTAACAGGATTTTTGAAAGTAGAAAGACAGTTGCCAGACACGGAGGCTCCGGAATCTCGGGTTGGTCATTATAAAGAGATATATAAGCCACACGCTGAAGAACTGACCAAGCAACAGGCCAGTCGATGCATGGATTGTGGAATCCCATTTTGTCACAGTGGTTGTCCATTGGGCAACATCATTCCTGACTTTAATGACGCTGTGTACAATGAAAACTGGGAAAAAGCAGCCACTATACTCACATCTACCAACAACTTCCCGGAATTTACAGGCAGGATCTGCCCTGCCCCTTGTGAGGGATCTTGCGTTCTGGGCATAAATAAACCTCCGGTCGCTATAGAGCATATTGAAAAAACGATAGCTGAGAAAGCTTTTGAAATGGGGCTCATCAAGCCGAATCTGCCGAAAAGCAGGAATGGCAAAAAGGTTGCAATAATTGGCTCCGGTCCTGCTGGTATGGCCGCAGCTGCACAATTGAACAGCTATGGTTATACGGTCACAGTGTACGAAAGAGATGAAAAACCCGGAGGCCTTCTTCGGTTTGGTATCCCTGATTTTAAGTTAGAAAAATGGGTTGTCGAACGGCGTATCGAAATTATGGAGAAGGAAGGTATTGAGTTTGTTACGGGTACCAATGTAGGAGTAGATGTGACTGGCGATGAGTTGAAGAGTAAATTTGATGCCATACTTCTTTCGGGTGGTTCTACCATCCCACGAGACCTACCAATCCAAGGTCGTGAGCTCAAAGGCATTCACTTTGCCATGGATTTCCTCACGCAACAAAACAGAAGAGTATCTGATCTCAATTTCACTTCTGACGATATCCTGGCTACAGATAAACATGTGGTCGTGATTGGTGGTGGAGACACCGGCTCTGATTGCATCGGAACATCAAATAGACATGGCGCTAAATCCATCACCCAATTCGAATTACTCGGAAAGCCCCCAACCGATAGAAATGTAAATAACCCCTGGCCGGAATGGCCTTTAACACTTCGAACGTCAAGCTCTCATGAAGAAGGAGCCGACAGAGACTGGTCGATATTAACAAAAGAATTTGTTGGTGACGATCAAGGAAATGTCAAAGCGGTGAAGACGGTGAAGATTGAATGGTCCGAGGGTAAATTTAAGGAGGTGGAAGGCACTGAGAAGCTTATACCATGTGACCTTGCTCTTCTTGCAATTGGTTTTGTACATCCACAAAAAGAGGGAATCGTCGAACAATTAGGTGTGAACCTTGATAATCACGGAAATGTCGACACCACCAACTATCACTCGTCGCAGCGGGGAGTTTTCGCAGCAGGTGACATGCGAAGGGGTCAAAGTCTTGTGGTCTGGGCCATCTCTGAAGGACGTGAAGCCGCTAAGTCGATTGATGAATTCCTTGGGGTGAAGAGTGGAATCCCTTCGAAGGATTTATCCGAATACTGGGTATAACTAGTGTATCTCCTGAATCTCAAAGTCTTTTCCCTTCCCAAACCTGGTGATATCACTCATATGATATCTTTCAAGGGTAACCAGGTCTTTGAGTAAAAACTCGGATTTTCCTGTGATTCGTTCCAGCTCAAACTCGTAACGTTCGCCGTAGTTTATTGCCCTGTATTTTTTTCCTACTCGTAAGCTGCTAAAAGCAAGTCCCTTCAATGCTGAAAATGTATTCAATGGTGGTTACAAATATTAAAAGTAATATTTCGATGCAACCAAAAAAAACATTAAAATTGGGTAATGCATGTAAAACTTAACATGATAAACCCGACCATCTCATCTTCTACCCTTACGAGCATTCTGGTATTTGCAATACTTCTTATCGGATGTGGACCCTCAGACACCAAAGACGAGTCTGGCTTGCGGAAAGACGAAAGGGAACAAGTTGTTCAGGACATACTAAAAACCATCGACGACCTTCCAGTTCCATCGGTGGTTCCCAATACCATACAAGAGATTGGTGCAGAGTTTAACCACAGCCTGATCAGTGAACTTCACGGCATGGATGAATATGTTCAGGATGTCGATAAAGCGGCTTTAAATCTAGGGATCTATGCTACGGACATCAGCTACCTTGTTGCATACGAACAAATAGAAGAATCTGTAGATCATATGGTAGCTTGTCAACGGCTTAGTGAAGCTCTAGGCGTTGCCACCATTTATGATGACTCTACCATGCATATGTATGAGACCCTTGCTGATAATCACGAGGAGTTAATGGCACACCTGGATAGAACACTTGTGGCGGCAGAAAAAAGGCTAACCTCTAGTGATCAGCTTTCAATGGCGGCCCTGGTATTGACCGGAAGCGCAGTAGAAGGCCTTTACCTATCCATGAAGGTTATACGTGAATTTCACACGGACGACATGGATCCACAGACTCGTGAAGCACTTCTGGAACCGTTAGTTCAATTGGTCTTAAGTCAAAAAGATACCTTGCTGGATATTATTGCCATGTTGAAAGACATTCCTACGGACGAGGAGATTGCAACCGTCATTGCTGAGCTATCCATCCTCGAACGGCTTTTTGAAGGAGACCTGAAGGATGTGGAGGAAGGTATGGCGGCAGATGAGAATTTTCACGTGACACCAGATATGCTATTGGACGTTGGAAACGAGATTTTGAGGATCCGAGGAGAAATGGTCTCAATTGAATAGCAAGAAAGATATTTCAACCTATCCTATATTCGAAAGCACTGAATCATTCAGTGCTTTTTTTATATTTTTAAGCAAATCCCTAGTACCTAACCATGAGTGAAGAAATATTAAAAGCCATCATCCAGTTGTTGGCAATTGTGGCTAAGGAAGACCAGGTCACCCTTGACGAAAAGGCTTCCATAAAGAACTTCCTCCTTGAAAGCCTTTCCAAAGACGACGCGGATCGTTATTTCGAATTCTTTGAATCCTTGATAGTTGATAATCAGGTGGATTCTGATAAAGACAAGGAAGAATTGGACAGGGTTTGTAATCACATTAATTCAGGACAGACGAACCAACAGAAAATTGTTGTGATCCTGAAACTCATGGAACTAATAGCCGCAGATGGAAAGATCACTAAAAGAGAATCAGAACTCCTCTATTACATCTCAGATCAACTAAAGATCAACAGAAATCTCACTGACCTTGTCAAGGCTTTCGTAATCTTTCAGGAGAGGAGCAAAATTGTTTCGTCTAACATATTGATAGCAGACAATGGCTCCAATGAAATTCCCGAAAAGTGCAAGCATCTGAAAGTGAACACACTTGAGGGTTTCATTTTCATCTTACGAGTTCCGGATCTGGAAGTTTATTTTGCTAAATACGTGGGTTCGGAGATTAATACAATCAATCACGCTCCGATGAGAAACAATCATGTATATGTGTTTCCCGTTGGTTCCGTGATAAAAACCGATAGTGCCGAACCGATTTTCTACTCCGATGTGCTCAGTAAATTTCGTCAGGAGGAGACGGACTCACACCTGACGTTTGTGGCGGAGAACCTGTCCTTCCAATTTAGTAACGGCAACATTGGTCTTCGCGATATCAATATTCAAGAGGACGGTGGCAGATTAATCGCCCTTATGGGTGGATCCGGAGCAGGCAAATCGACACTATTGAATGTTCTAAACGGTAATGAAACACCAAGCGAAGGATCCGTACGAATAAACGGGATGAACATCCACACCGAAAAAAAGAAGGTTGAGGGTGTCATCGGTTATATTCCTCAAGATGACTTGCTCGTAGAGGAGTTAACGGTATATGAGAACCTGTTTTTTGCTGGAAAACTCTGTTTCAAAGAGAAATCCAATCAAGAGCTTAAAGAGCTTTGCGAAAAGACATTGGAAGATCTTGGCCTGTTCCAGGCCAGAAACCTCAAGGTGGGTAGCCCATTGGACAAGTCCATTAGTGGTGGGCAGCGGAAAAGACTAAATATCGGCCTTGAATTACTTCGGGAACCCGGAATACTATTTGTTGATGAGCCCACCAGTGGTCTCTCCTCCAGAGATTCGGAAAACATTATGGAACTTCTGAAGGATTTGAGCTTAAAAGGCAAAATGATATTTGTGGTAATCCATCAACCTTCGGAAGACATCTTCAAGATGTTTGACAAACTTATATTGCTCGATGTTGGTGGATACCAGATTTACTATGGAAACCCGGTAGAGGCGATCAGTTACTTTAAGGAAATTGTTAACCTGGTAGATTCCAAAACATCAGCAAATCCTGAGCAAATATTCAACATCGTTGAATCAAAAGTGGTCAACGAGTATGGAGAGTTCACCAATAACAGAAAAAGCACTCCACAACAATGGAGCGAAGAATTTAAAAAACGAATCGCGCTTCCATCGATTAAGGAGGTTAACGATGTTCCGGAAAAGTCTCTGAGCATTCCGAATAAGGTCAAGCAACTATTGATTTTTACCCATCGGGACTTCAAAGCAAAGCTGAGTAATAAACAGTATTTGTTGGTTAACTTCCTTGAAGCGCCTGTTTTGGCCATTATTTTGGCATTCATCATTCGATACCTACCTGAGGATGGAAATGAATACATCTTCAGTAAAAACCTGAACATTCCAGTGTTCTTTTTTATGAGTGTGATTGTCTCCCTTTTCATGGGACTAACGGTCAGCGCGGAGGAAATCATTCGTGATCGAAAGATCTTAAAACGGGAAGCCTTTCTCAACTTGAGTCGATTGAGTTACCTGGGATCCAAAGTCTTTATTCTATTTGCAATTTCATTGATTCAAACCCTCACCTACGTTTTGATAGGAAATTTCATCCTCGAAATCCAGGGAATGACTGTCGCTTCCTGGATGATTTTATTTTCGGTCTCATGCTTTGCTAATGTATTGGGTCTCAATGTTTCCTCAGCATTCAAGTCTGCGGTGACAGTATATGTACTTATTCCACTCTTGATCATTCCTCAGTTGATTCTGAGCGGAGTGGTCGTTAATTTTGACAAGCTAAATCCTGCCATAACTACTGAGGATAAAGTTCCTATGATCGGTGAAATAATGGCCTCCAGATGGGCTTATGAGGCTTTTGCGGTTGCTCAATTCAAGGAAAACGAATACAATGCTCCCCTTTACCCTCACGACCAGATCATCACTCAGTCGGAGTTTAAGAATGTTTACCTCATACCGCGACTAGAAAGTGAACTTGAGTTTGTGAGAGTCAATTACGAGGACGCTGGAAAGTCATCCGAGGTGTCTTATAAGCTGGAAACAGTAAGAAACGAAATCAATAAAGAGCTGACTAAAATTGGAAAGGATAAGTTTCAGCAAGTTAGCGACTTAACCATAGATGGATTCAATAATACATTGTACGATCAAACAAGAGAATTTCTCGATAAACTAAAATCTTACTATAACCTTAGGGCAAAACGTGCGAATCAGGCCAAATCCGAATACATGGCTACCTTAACCGATAAGATAGGACGTGACCAGGTACTGCAATTAAAACAGGATAACGAAAACGAAGCAGTTTCAACTCTTGTCCGAAATACGACAACCGAGCATAGAATACTGGAGCATAGAAAAGAGTTCGTGCAAAAAATATATCCAATTTACCTCCAACCCGAATTCCCGGATCATGCATTGGATTTTCGTGGACAATTTTATACACCATCCAAACACTTCCTTGGTATGCTGGTTGACACCAAGAGATTTAATATCTGGGTAATCTGGTCAATGACCATTGCGCTGGCCATCATACTTTATTTTGATGTGCTGAAGAAAATAATATCAGGCTTCTCCAGGTAAGATGTTTTTTGTTTTGTCCAAAACGATTGGGTTGCTCCTCAATCCATTGATACTAATACTTTTATTAGTGCTTTTGGGTTATTGGAAAAAGAAATATCGAAAACAATTCACATTACTGGCGCTTGGACTTTTTCTATTCTTTTCTAGTCCACTGACTGCCAACCTCGCGATGGATGGTCTTGAGTTTGAACCAGGAGAAATACCAAATAACTCCAAGAACGTTGGTGTTGTTCTCACAGGAATCATTAGTCATGGAGCCCAGGTAAATGACCAATTGGCCATCTCTGGTGGCGCCGAAAGAATAGTTGATCCTGTTCAACTGTATCATCAGGGAAAGTTGGATAAACTACTTATTGTAGGCGGATCGGGTCTCCTAAATGATCAGGAATTCTCAGAAAGTAAGGACTTGAAATCCATCGCAATTGGGCTGAAAGTTCTTCCAGATGATATTTTAATTGAAACAGAAAGCCGCAATACGCATGAAAATGCCGTTTTTGCCGGGGAAATGATATCGAAAGAGCTTCCTGATCATCATCCTATTCTGATCACGTCAGCTTTTCACATGAAACGAGCACTCGGTTGTTTTAAAAAGGAAGGGATCGACGTCCAACCTTATCCGGTAGACTTTCGAACATCATATAATCTATCCAACCTTGATTTTTGGCTACCCAATCCTGATGCCATGGAGATGTGGCATCGAGTGATTCGTGAGCTATTTGGAATTGTTGCCTATCGATTTTCCGGGTACATATAAAAAAAAGACCATCAGGTAATCCCGATGGTCTTGAACATTTATCCGAATCTCTTTTACTTGGATTCGTCTTTCTTCTCTTCCTTTTTCTCAGCTTTCTTGGTTTCCTTCTTCGCCGCAGGCTTCTTTTCAGCTTTCTTCTTTGCTTCGGTCTTTGGTTCTGCCTTCGCCTTCGTTTCTTTCTTTTCTTTTACCTCAGGAGTAGCCTCTACCGTCTTGGCCTTTTCCGTCTTAACCTCCTTAACCTCAGGGGCTTTTGCCTCAGCTTTTGGTTTTTCTTCTTTCTTAGGAGCACTTTTTACTGCACCCTTCTTTTCGAATTCAGCTTTTACTGCTTCGATATCGATATTCTTCAACACCGGTTTCGCGGTCAAGTGCTTAATTACACCTTTTCTCTTTTTTGCAACCGCCTTATTTTTTCTTCCTTTTCGTTCTAATCGGGTAACCGCCATGGGATGTTATAGTTAAATCGAGGCGCAAAATTATGGGATTCTTTAGCTTTGTCCAACAAAAAACTGCTATTAAGTGCAAAAACCGTCACTCCCCAAAGGAACCAGGGATTTTGGCCCTGAGCAATCCGTGAAGAGAAAGTTCATTCTCGATACCATTGAGCGTGCCTTTCATCGGTATGGATTCAATAAAATCGAAACCCCTTCCCTTGAAAATCTTTCTGTGCTCACAGGAAAATATGGAGATGAAGGCGATCAACTACTTTTCAAAGTTCTCAACTCCGGAGATTTTCTTTCCAAAACCACATTAGAAGACTTCAATAGCGGTAGTCAAAATGTGTTACCCAAAATCTCTGAGAAAGGACTCCGCTATGATTTGACTGTGCCTTTTGCGAGGTATGTGGTCATGAATCAGCACCAGCTGTCTTTTCCATTTAAAAGATACCAGATGCAACCGGTTTGGAGAGCCGATCGACCACAAAAGGGAAGATACCGAGAATTTTATCAATGCGATGCAGACGTAATTGGTACTACTAGCCTTTGGGCTGAAACAGAATTAATTCAATTGATCAATGACGTATTCAGTGATCTTGGACTTCAAGAATATGTACTGAAACTGAATCACCGTGAGATACTTTTTGCCTTTGCTGAGGTAGCAGGTGTACCTGAAAAAACCTCCGAGTTCTGCACCATTCTTGACAAACTGGACAAGATAGAATCCGCAGAAGTTGAAAAACAATTGGTAGAATTGGGTGCCGTTGAAGAAAAGGTCAATCATTTGCTAAAAGTCATCGAATCTCCTCTTGACTTTAACCAAACATTGAAAGTGCTTCAGGAAATAATTCCTTCAAATAACAAGGGTCTGAAAGACCTTGCTGAATTACAGGAATTGGCAATAGATATTGAGAATCGAAAAGTTATGTTAGATCCCGGCTTGGCCCGAGGTCTCTCCTACTACACGGGTCTTATTTATGAAGTGAAACCAACGTCGGTAAAAATGGGTAGTATTTGTGGAGGTGGAAGGTATGATAATCTCACCGGTATTTTCGGATTACCAAATGTTTCAGGGGTTGGAATTTCTTTTGGACTTGATAGGATCTATGACGTTTTGGAAGAATTAGGACTGTTCTCCCAACAAAAGTTGAACGTAATAGACCTTTACATTACTCATTTTGATTCCGAGTCATTTGCCTACGGTCGTAAGCTGGTAACGAAGCTACGAAATGCTGGAATCAAGGTAGATATTTACCCCGAACCCGTAAAAATCAAGAAACAATTTACGCATGCCAACAGACTGGGAGTCCCGTTTGTAATCACTATTGGTGACGATGAAATGAAAACGGGTTTACTTCCGTTGAAAAACATGCAATCCGGGGAGACAATGAAAAAAAACGTGGACGAAATTCTTGATCAGTTCTCATCCAGGGACTAAAAAGAATTCGTTGACGTTATGAGGTGGTGCGAAACGTGAGACTCTTTCTATTTATTCCTTTTTCTCTTATTTGGACTGTGATGATGGGTCAAGTGGATAGTAGATTAGGAAGATTCTCTGCTGATTTTGTCAAGGGCTGCGCTCCGCTAACCATCAATATTACAGAAGACGATGATTTTGGAAACATTAGTAGGGCCTATACCTACGAGCCTGGCGCAAGGCAAACGGTCGATACGTTTTATACCTATTCTATCCCCGGTACGTACCAGATTATTCAGCTTATTGGAGCAACCATCGACCAAAACGGAGATACACTAACCATTGAAGTTTTGGATCCAGTCACTCCGGAATTCGACCTAACCACTTGTTCCAATAGTGAAGTATTTCTAACAGTAAAGGACTCAATATATGATGCTTTTGAAATTACAAGTGGAACTACCTCAATATTACTTGATGAACAAAATCAGTTTTCCACCAGCATTTTAGAAAACGCGATCACTAACAATGAACTATCGATACGTGGAATACTTTCACAAGCAAAGGACAATTGTGGTGTGGCGTCAACACCTGTTGGATTTCAGCCACTAATCAATAGTATAGAGGTCGAGTTTTACGAGTATCAATTCGTATGCGAAGATGAAATTAATCTAATGTTTGAAGTAAACAGCGATTCTTTAATCTATCATGAAATTCAACTGGAAGATGGGACCGGATCCCAAACAATTTTTTCAGGCAATATTACGGGCGATGAATTCCAAATAAACAATATATCAGTTGATCCGGAAGCCGATCAATTGTGTTTTCGGTTTGATGCTCTTTCACTCTGCGATGGACGGAGAATTGAGGGGCAGCAAGTATGCGATAGATTTCTTCCCACAGAATTTCTTTTTGATGATGCCTATGCTTCGTACGTCGAAAATGATATAGTGATTCGAACTAGTCCGAATTCTTTTGGCTCCTACCTCATCACTAAGAGAACGGAGGATGTTGTCCTAAACCAATACATAAATGCGGCAGATTCGATCCTGGACGAATCCATTAATCCACTTAGACAATACACCTATGAAATAGTTTTCGAAACTGATTGTGGATCGGATCCACTGAGCACCATAATTAGTGCGCCGTACGTGATTTCAAACCGAATTAATAGCAATCAATACGAAGTCAGCTGGATTCCACCTGAAGTAGCATTTGAATCACAACTCTCCTATTCGATATTATTAGGAACAGATTCCAATGGATACATGGAAATCGCTAATCCTGAAAACCCAATTACCGTCAACCTTGATTTAGCCAACGGAGAGCAACAACAATTATTCCTTAATGGGTCGGGTATGGGTGTGCCCTTGCTTAGAAGTAATACCATCAATCTTGATTTTGAATACGTAGTGTACATTCCTAGAGCATTCACACCTGATGGAGATGGCTTGAATGACCAATTGGAATTATTTGGCCTTCCAAGTGAGAATTTTACGTTTCGGGTTTTCAACCGTTGGGGAGAAACGGTTTTTGAAACATCTACACAAAATCAATGGTGGGATGGTAAAACCAGGAATGGCCGTGTAATAGACGGTGCGTATTCCTACACGTTGGAATTTTTGAACGAAGAAGGAGAATTATTCTACCAAGAAGGTAGTTTTGTAGTGCTAAAGAGATAGCGATATGTTTGATATGATGAAAATGATGGGCAAGGTTAAAGAGGTGCAGGATAAGATGAAAGAAGCCCAGAATCAACTTAATGATATAATTGTTGAAGCCGAAGCCGGGGCAGGAATGGTGGTCGCCAAAGTCAACGGGAATAAGCAAGTGGTTGATCTTGTGATTGATTCTTCGTTGTTTAAAGAAGATGACCAAGACCTTCTGAAGGATCTTATTGTTGGGGCAATTAACAAAGGAATTGCCGAAGCAGAGGAAAAAGGAAAAGAACATATTCGAAAAGCCACAGAAGGTTTAATGCCCAATATCCCTGGATTCGATTTGTCGAATATGGCATAAATGGCTCAGGAAAAACCCAAACAAACTGCCGTTGTTATTCTTAATTACAATGGTCAGGAATTTCTTGAAAAGTTTTTACCGGATCTCCTGAAGTTCACAACTTCTGCCGAGATCATCGTCGCCGACAATAACTCTACAGATAATTCATTATCCATACTCAAAGCAAAATTCCCTAACGTTCGAATTATTGAAATTCAACATAACCTGGGTTTTGCCGGAGGGTATAACTATGCCATCAACCAACTGGATCATGAATATATTGCTTTCGTCAATAGCGACATAGAAGTATCCGAAAACTGGCTGGATCCTCTGGTCCAATACCTTGAAACTCATAAGGATTGTGCTGCTGTACAACCAAAAATCATGGACTTCCATAATCGCGATCGTTTTGAATACGCAGGAGCTGCCGGTGGCTACCTTGATCGCCTTGGAATTCCTTTTTGTCGCGGAAGAGTATTTGATTTCATAGAATCAGATACCGGTCAATATGACAATCAGGCCGATGTCGACTGGGTTTCCGGAGCCTGCATGGTTATGAAGAGGCAAGTATTCATTGATGAAAAAGGATTTGATGAAACCTTCTTTGCCCACATGGAAGAAATCGATCTGTGCTGGCGTATTCGAAATCAGGGACATCGGCTGACCTTTATTCCGGACAGCAAGGTTTATCACGTAGGCGGCGGAACGTTACCCAAAAGCAATAGCAGAAAAACGTACCTGAACTTCAGAAATAGTCTGACCATGTTGACTAAGAACTCTGCTGATCCTATCCTCCTGGTTTTGTTATTGAGAGTTTTAATGGATTGGATTGCAGGCATCAAATTGATGATTGACCTGGGTCCCCCCCATCTAATGGCGGTTCTTCGAGCCCATCTTGATTATATGGGAAGAACTGGATCTGCTCTTAGTTTTCGTAAAAAACATCCCCGATTCCATCATTCGGCAAAGTCACAGAGTGTGGTACTTTCTAGATACCTATTGGGAAAGAAAACCTATGAAGATATAAACCGAATTAGTTAGTAGTACCAGACACTATTATTTCGACGTCGATACAACTGTCGGAAATTCATCAAGAACGCCAGCGCCATATAGATAATAATCGGTGATCCGAAGGTGATGAAGGAGGCATAAATGAAAAATAATCGGATACTTGAGGTCGGAATTCTGAGTATCTCGCCAAGCCAGGTACAGACTCCAAAAGACTGTTTTTCAAGGAAATCCCGCATACTTTTCAGTGTCTTTTCAGTTTACGTAGCAAAGATAACGATTAAGGAGGTTATTTTGTTATTCCTTGCGTAGCCTAAAATATATTTTTAGCTATTATTGCGTTACAAAGTCAATTTTGAGAAAGCGAAAACTAAAATCATGATTAAAATGAAAAACCTCAACCTAGCGCTATCTACGCTCATTGCTGCATCCCTTTTCACCGGATGTGCATTGAGTAACATGGTGAAACTTGCTGCTCAGCAAGATTTGCAGGTTGACCCCAACCCACTGGAGCTTCATGCCGGAAAAGTCAGCTACAACATGTCAGCTGTTTTACCTCCGAAAATGCTCCCTTCTGGCAAAGTTTATACGCTAAAAAACTTGTACCAGTATGGAGATAAGGAAATGGAAATTGGAGAAATCGAATTCAAAGCGGATGATTTCCCTAATAGTAGCTCTACTACCTCTAGAAAAAGTGCAGATTTTGAATTCAACTTCAGCGACGAACTGAACCCAGGTAAATTGGTTGTTCAGGGTGTGGCGATGGATCCAAGAAACGGAAAATCAGCTAACACTCCGAAATTGGATGTGGCTGTAGGTATTATCACGACCTCAACAGGAGTTAAAGACAATTACGTTTCTGCTTATGCTTTTCATGGTTACAATGACAAAGAAGAGCTGGAGCCTACAAATGTTGACTTTTATTTCCAGCAAGGAAGATCAACTCTTTCTGCGAGCATTTCAACTGATGGAACCAGCAACAGAGAGAAGCAAAGAAACCTTGCTGCTTTCATTGCAGACAAAAACGTAACACGAACAGTGACAATTACCGGTACTCACTCTCCTGAAGGTACTGAAACTGTGAACACAGACCTTTCAGAAGATCGTGCAAAGAGAATTGAAGACTACTACCGAGCTCAAATGAGAAGATACGACTATAAAGGAATGGCGGATAGCATCAAGTTTATCTTGAAGCCTGTTGTTCAGGACTGGTCGGCATTCAGAAATGCTTTGAAAGAGTATGATGGAATCGGTGATGATGCAAAGAGCCAGATGACAGCTATCATTGATGGATCTGGATCGTTTGTGGATAAGGAAAAAGAATTAAGAAAAGTTGATGGATATCAAAAGGTTTTCGATGACGTATACCCTGGTTTACGATCAGCTAAAACTGAAATTCTTACCGTAATCGAGAAGAAATCAGCAGCAGAAATTTCTGTGTTATCCAAGCAAATAGTTAGTGAGGAAGTAAGTGCAGATACACTTTCTGACGAAGAACTAATGTATAGTGCAACTCTTACACCTTCTCTTGAAGAGAAAGCAAACATTTACATGGCTGCTACCAAGAAGTCCGGAAGCTGGCAAGCACATAACAACCTGGCTGCTGTATATCTCGAAATGGCAAAAATGGATGCCGACAACGCGGCTAAACTAGTACAGGATGCGACGACTCAACTTGAGATTGCAGCAAATAAGAACAATGCACCTGAAGTACAGGTTAATATGGCTACTGCAGCTTTGATGCAGGGTGATTACGCTGCTGCTGCTGAAGCGGTTGCTGCTGCTGAGGAAGCTGGTGCAAGAAATCAGTTAAGAGCGGATGTGATGGGAATCAAAGGTCTTCTTGAGATCAGGGAAGCGAACTACAGCAAAGCTTCTGCTACTTTAGCTAGCGCCACTAATACTGATGAAACCAATTTCAACAGAGGTTTAGCGGCACTACTTGATGGCAAATTCGATAATGCTGATGATTTCTTTGAAAACATTGTAGACTCTTCGATTGGAGCTGATGCTTCTTACCATAGAGCCATCGTCGCAGCAAGAAAGAATAACGCAACGGACGTAGTTGCTCACCTGACAGATGCGGTTGGGAAAGATGCAGCTTTGAAAGACAAGGCGTTAAGTGATCTTGAATTCACCAACTTTGCGGACGCTGTTGGTCAGGCGCTTCGATAAAAAATAGACTTTAACAAGATTGAAAAGGCCCGAATGAATTCGGGCCTTTTTTTATTTATTAGAGCTGTAGTTCTTTAGCTCCTGTAAGGCACATGATTCACAGCATTTTGAAATCAGTTATCGTAGGATACGGTAAGTATAAGTATATCTCATGACTACCTATAACATTATTTTATCGGATAAAGCAGCGAAACATAAATGATTGTCTTTATCTTCATAAAAATTTATAAGATTATGAGAGTAAGTGCTGTCGCTTTGGTAATGATCGTTCTTCTCATGACAGGATGTGGTGGGGACGACGATAAAAAAAATCAGTTTACAGATGGAAGTTATAGAGCCGAGGCTGCTGAATTCAGCTTTGGATGGAAAGCCTATATGGATGTGGTTATACAAGACGATGAAGCTGTATCAATTAGTTTCGACTACCTAGATGAAGATGGTAATCTGAAATCAGCTACCACTGATGAAGAGTACCCAATGGATCCACACCCCAGAGATTGGCAGCCTGAGCTAGAAAACCAGCTCTTGGCATTGGACATTACCAATCTTACGACGATTGATGGAGTAACAGGCGCCACCGGAGGTTCTGCTTTGGCATATGACTTATTTGTGCTAGTGCTTGATGCAGCCGAAAACGGTGATACTTCTACCCAAATACTCTCGGATTAGAGACCCAACTTTTACAGATAAGATTACTCAGCTTACTTCTTAAAAATGAAATAACTGAGATTCTATCTGAATAGTACCAAAATATGAAGGTATGGCCACCTACCTGATCAAGATCAGAGAGGGAGTCATACCTTTCTTTTTAAGGAAAAGTTATGCCCATTTAACGCATATAAAGGCATATTGACTTAATTTAGCGCAGCGAAAGAAAGTACGGAAAATGAGAGAAATTCAGTTCAGGGAAGCCTTAAGAGAAGCCATGTCAGAGGAAATGCGCAAGGACGAAAACATATTCGTCATGGGCGAAGAAGTGGCAGAATACAACGGTGCTTATAAAGTTACCCAGGGAATGCTGGATGAGTTTGGCGAGAAACGAGTAATCGATACACCAATTACTGAACTTGGTTTTGGTGGACTCGGCGTGGGTGCAGCAATGAATGGGCTTCGCCCAATAATTGAGTTCATGACCTTCAATTTCTCTTTGGTTGCAATTGACCAAATCATCAATAGCGCAGCCAAAATGATGAGTATGTCTGGAGGACAATACAATGTTCCTATCGTTTTTCGTGGCCCTACCGGAAATGCCGGACAGTTAAGTTCTCAGCACTCTCAGAATTTTGAAAACTGGTTCGCAAATACTCCGGGGCTGAAAGTTGTCGTGCCTTCCAATCCTTACGATGCGAAAGGGCTACTGAAATCTTCCATTTTAGATGATGACCCTACTATTTTTATGGAATCCGAGCTTATGTACGGCGACAAAGGGGAGGTTCCCGAAGAGGAATATACACTTCCGTTGGGCAAAGCACACATCGTGAAACCTGGAAACGATGTAACACTGATTAGCTTCGGCAAAATGATGAAAGTAGTAAATCAGGCATCAGACGAGTTGGCAAAAGATGGAATTGACTGTGAGGTCATTGACCTTCGATCTGTCCGTCCACTTGATTATCCAGCAATCATTGATTCAGTGAAGAAAACCAATCGGTTGGTGATCGTTGAAGAAGCATGGCCGTTGTCCTCTATTGCAACAGATATAAGCCATGTAGTACAGAGAAATGCTTTCGATTACCTGGACGCACCAATTCACAGAATCAACTCCAGGGACTTACCAGTACCATATGCTCCTACCCTTCTCGAGGAAGTGATTCCTAATGTAGCGAGAACTATCGAAGCGGTTAAATCTGTAGCATACGCTCAATAGACTTAACGTAACGATCACAGCGGAATCAAGGATTTTCTGAATGGGTTAACGCATGAAATTGGCTAGCGCCTTTGCACCACCCATCTTATTCATTGTTTTCATCATTTTCCGCATTTGTTGAAATTGTTTCAGTAGTTGATTCACTTCCTGCACTGTGGTGCCACTACCTTTGGCAATTCGCTGTCTGCGGCTTCCATTAATGATATCAGGGTTTTCACGCTCCTGAGGAGTCATAGACTTGATGATGGCCTCTATAGGCTTTAAGGATTCATCATCGATATCCACATCTTTTATAGCCTTTCCCATACCGGGAATCATACCCATGATATCCTTTAAGCTACCCATCTTCTTAATCTGCTCCATTTGAGATAGGAAATCATCGAAACCAAATTGATTTTTTCGGATCTTCTTATTGATCCTTCGAGTCTCTTCCTCATCAAAAGTCTGCTGTGCTTTTTCAACCAGTGAAATGACATCACCCATACCCAGTATCCTGTTCGCCATTCGATCCGGATAGAAGAGGTCGATGGCATCCATTTTTTCACCAGTACTGATGAACTTGATGGGTTTAGTTACTTCTCTTCGAATGGACAAGGCAGCTCCACCACGAGTATCACCGTCTAGCTTGGTAAGAACCACACCGTCGAAGTTTAATCGCTCATTGAAAGTCCTTGCTGTATTCACCGCGTCCTGACCCGTCATTGAATCCACTACAAAAAGTGTTTCAGCGGGATCCAGAGCTTTTTTCAGCGACTCAATTTCTTGCATCATCTCTTCATCAACTGCCAAACGACCAGCGGTATCTATGATGAGTGATTTCTTGCCGTTTTCTTTAGCGTATTTTACCGCGTTCTTAGCGATTTTTACAGCATCCTTATTTTCAGGTTCAGCATAAACCTCCACTCCAATTTGCTCCCCCAAAACTTTTAACTGGTCAATCGCAGCCGGACGATAGATGTCACAAGCAGCAAGCATGACGGTATTACCTTGCTTTTTCAAAAAAGCAGCCAACTTCCCGGAAAAAGTAGTCTTACCTGACCCCTGAAGCCCGGAGATCAGAATTGTATTTGGACTGCCCTGAGTATTGATTGGAACGTTTGATTCACCCATTAAGAGAGTGAGCTCCTCTTGTACGATCTTGGTTAGTAATTGACCAGGTGAAACCGCAATAAGCACATCCCGACCCATGGCCTTCTCCTTAATGGAGTCGGTAACATCCTTCGCCACCTTATAGTTGACATCTGCATCGATTAACGCTCTACGAATTTCCTTGATGGTTGTAGCTACGTTGATTTCCGTGATGGTCCCCTGCCCCTTCAGCGTTTTAAACGCTCGATCCAGTTTCGTACTTAAATTGTCAAACATGTAATTGCTTTATTTTGAGGAGCAAAATTAGTAAGGACTTCAACAAATCTTGCTAAATCGCTTTATCGTTTACAATCCCAATTCAGAGTTACAGTTCTATCATTTGCAATTATCGCGTCAATGAAGCCATGTGAATTAGAAATATTTAAAAAATTGTAATCCAATCTGTTAGGAATATCAGAGTAAATTGAATTTACATTATTCTCATTGTGATAAATTACCCACTGCCAACCCCAACCAGGATAATCAGGGTAAGGAAACTGAAATTTTCCATAGTACCTATTCCTTTCATTATCATAGGAAAAACTATATTCACTCGAAATATCTCCATTCACTCTATAGACGTATCCGGTAATGTTACCATTCAATGTCTCAATCTCATAGGCGAGATCTAAGCGAAATTCCTCTTGGTATTCTGGTTGCATCGACCATCTTTCGCGGCCAATTAGTTCTTTAGAATTGTTGTAGAGATACCTATCTTCTATTATTGTACTTTGATCCGACCGAGTTTCTACAATCTTTACCAGAGTATTCTTATCGTAAAAATACTCGTAAGAATACTCAGCTAATCCTGTTGAGCGAGGACTAAAATCATCGGAATTGAGAGCAACATAATAGTAAATCTTTTGTTGAGAGAGTTTACCCTTCTTATAGTAAAAAGATTTTGTCGATCCTTCCCAACGAGGTTCCGATATGCCGTCTCCCCAGGATACATTTTCCACTATATGAGATAATTTGCCCGTCTTATTATAGTAGTACTTAGCTTTTTGATTTTGATTTGGCAAAGGTCTACATCGATCTTTTGAATCAACGGAAATTTCGTTCTTATTGCAACTCCATGAAAGCAGCAATAACGACAATATAAATGGCAGAATTACTCTCATGGCATTATCTAAAGTTAGCGAATTGAAATTAGTTGTGATTTTCAATAGTTTGCGAAACATTTTATTTGTTTAAGAGTATAGGTATATATAGTACCTTGTATAACAAAATACCAATGAAAAAACTCATTACGACATTCGGCATTTTCCTTGCCATTTTTCTTTTTACAGATTCTCAACTTCTGGCCCAGGGAAAAGTAACCGAAAAGAAATTGATTGGGACGTGGAAGCTGGTCATCGATATTGATGAAGAGATGGAGGAAGCACGTGAGGAGATGGACGAAGAAGATAATATTCTTGGTGAAATGATTTTAAGCGGTGTTTCCGGATTAGTAGAAGGAATACTGAATAACATAGATATCTACTTTGAATTTCAAAAAGGTGGAAAGGTCATTGTAAGTGCCGAGGCCTTTGGAGAACAGGAAGATGAACCTGAAATATCTTCATGGTACATCAACAACCGTGGTGAATTAATAATCGAAGACACAGATAAAATCAGCGCAGATGATAACGATTACTGGCTGATGGATGGTAAATACCTCGTTTCTTATGAGAATGGGAAAATGGAGGAAAACGTCTATATGAGAAGAATTGAATAATACTATTTATTTTAGTATTTGCTAATTTAAATGGCAATTCTGGTTAAATTTGAGGTATAAACCACCCTCAAATTGTATTGGAATTGCCATTCTTTCTTTTCGTTCCGGTATGGAACCCTCTCTATCCGTGACCTTTTTGATGAAGCGGCCAGAAACGGTGTCAGAAAACTGTTCCTAACCGACATAAACAATACCTCCGGTTACATAGAATTGCTTCGAATCGCTCGGGAAAGACGATCCGAATGGGCACTTGATATTGCCCTGGGCATTGAATTTCGCCAGGATTCAGAGCTACTTTATATTGGTCTGGCCCGAAATAATAACGGTTTTGAGCAACTTAACCGATACCTCTCCTTCCGAAATCGTACCAAACAAACTTTGCAACAACGGGCCCCAGAACTGGATGATGCCTTCTTTATATACCCTACATCAAATATTCCAGATCATTTGCGCGATAATGAATACGTTGGCATCAGAAGTCATGAAATTTCCAGAATAGTTGGTCATTCCATCCAAACCCCAACTAAGAAACTAGTTGCCTGGCAGCCAGTTACCTTCAAGGACAAGCCAGGTTATAATCTTCATCGACTTTTCCGGGCAATCGACAACAATACTATTCTCAGCAAACTCTCACCCGGCGAACAAGCCCATCCTTCCGAGATGATGACCAATCTAAACCTGGTAAAGAAACCGTTCGAGCAATACCCGGAATTGATCAAAAATGCAGAATTGCTTACCGAGCAGTGTTCGATTGAATTTGAGCTTGGCACAGATAAAAACAAAAGGTATTTCTACGGATCAAAATCACAGGACCAGGAAGCTCTCTTCTCAATAGCGCGTGAGGGTTTTGAATATCGTTATGGACAGCTTGCGAATTCCATCCATAAGGAGCGTTTCGATCGGGAAATGAATGTCATCAAGAAGAAAAACTTTGAAGCTTACTACCTGATTGCTCATGACATTATCCGATATGCTGATAGAAAGGGTTATGCCCATGTCGGAAGAGGTAGCGGTGCTAACAGCGTAATTGCCTACTGCCTTGGAATTACGGATGTGGACCCCATTGAATTAGATCTCTATTTCGAACGCTTTCTGAATACGGAGCGTACATCCCCACCCGATTTTGATATCGACTTCTCATGGAGAGATCGGGAAGATGTAACCCAATATATTTTTGACCGCTTTCAGGAGAAGCATGTTGCATTACTGGGTACACATGCTACCTATCAGGGTAAATCACCGATTCGTGAATTAGGAAAAGTCATGGGTCTGCCCAAAGAAGAAATTGACCGGATAATCAAATATCCAAACGAACCTTCTGACCGGGACGAAATCATTCGACTGATCTTCCGATATGCGCAACGCATGAAAGACGTTCCCAATCACCTGTCTGTGCATGCTGGAGGCGTTTTGATCACTGAAAAACCCATCCATGCTTTCACAGCGACTGATGTGCCACCTAAGGGATTTCCTGTGGCTCATTTCGAAATGCACAATGCCGAAGATATGGGCATTTTTAAGTTCGATATTCTGAGTCAGCGTGGACTTGGACATATCAAAGATGCCAGGGAAATTATTGAGAAAAATCAGAAAATATCCATCCGAACCGATGAGTTCGATAAGTATAAAAGAGATCCACTGATCAAAAACCTCCTGGTCAAGGGAAACTGTATGGGCTGCTTTTATGTCGAGTCACCTGCCATGCGAATGCTACTAGGTAAGCTGGGATGCGAAGACTATCTGACGTTGGTAGCTGCCAGCTCTATTATCCGGCCGGGAGTTGCCAGGTCCGGAATGATGCGAGCCTATATTGAACGGCATCATGCCGTCATGAACGGGGGTACCTATGCATCGATCCATCCTAAAATGGATGAGATCATGCACGATACCTACGGAGTTATGGTCTACCAGGAAGATGTGATCAAAGTGGCTCACCATTTTGCAGGGTTGACATTGACCCAGGCTGACGTACTTCGCCGCGGAATGTCAGGCAAATACCGATCGAGAAAAGAATTTCAAGCGGTGCGCGATCAATTCTTTGAAAACTGTGAGAAGAAAGGGTACCCAAAAGCCGTTACTGACCGGGTCTGGTTTGAGATTGAGAGTTTTGCCGGCTATTCATTTGCAAAAGGTCATTCAGCCTCCTATGCTGTTGAAAGCTACCAGAGTCTTTATCTGAAGGCTCATTATCCATTGGAGTTTATGGTGGCAGTGATCAACAATTTTGGTGGATTCTACCGTACAGAGTTTTACTTTCACGAAGCCAGAATGTGGGGAGCCTCGATCGAAGCTCCTTGTGTCAACCACAGCGACTATTACACCAACATATTTGGTAAATCAATCTTTATCGGCTTCATTCATTTAAAAGAGCTTGAGCAGAAAGTCGCCCAACTCATTGTAGATGAACGAATTCAGGGTGGTATCTACAAGGGACTGGATAACTTCATTCGACGCGTCCCTATTGGTGTAGAACAAATCCGTATACTCATCCGAATCGGAGCTTTTCGGTTTACAGGAAAATCAAAAAAAGAATTACTCTGGCAGGTCCAATTATACTTTGGTAAAAAGACTGCTAAACAATACATCGGAGCTGATCTCTTTGATGAGGAGCCGGAGTCGTTTCAGCTTCCACCCCTGCAGCAACATCCGCATGAAGATGCATTCGATGAAATGGAGCTCCTGGGATTTCCGTTGTGTGACCCCTTCCTTCTTCTTAAAGACAAGGACCAGGGGAACTCATTCGCTTCTGAACTGAAAGCGAAAATCGGGAGGCGTGTCAATATGATTGGTTACCTGGTGACAACCAAAGACACAAGTACAAAAAATGGTGATCGTATGCACTTTGGCACCTTCTACGACAAGGAGGGCAATGTATTCGATACCGTTCATTTTCCCCCGGTCGCTAAGCGATTCCCCTTAAGAGGTGCAGGTTTTTATCGATTAATCGGAAAGGTAGTTGAGGATTTTGGTTACCCCATGGTAGAAGTCGAAGCGATGTACCGATTGGCTATGATTGAAAAATACCCTGAAGAAAGCATATTAGCTGCTCAGTCTCCCAAATTAATACCCGGACAGGCTTAACCTATATCGATCTTTACCAGGCGAGCCAGTGTTCGAAGACCCTCCCGCATGTACGGATCGTCCTCCAATTTTTTCTTAAACTCATCACTCGTAATTACTTCACTTTCAGGTAACTCCACTGACATATCAGACTCATCACTTGTTTCACTTGCGGACCGCCGAGCTTCAAGGTTGAGTGATAGCTTAGTATCAAGGTTCTTCTCTTTAGCTTCATCTATCCTGTCCACTAACTCCTTCAATACTTGATCATTGCTTAAGTCATCAAGGTACAGGTCGTAGAGATGATCGATCATATCATCTGATATTTGGTTCGTTGGGGAAAAGTTAGCACTGGCGATTTCATCCCAGGGCAGAGCATTCTCTCTACTGCTTTCTCCAACAGCATCAGCCTCGAATGGTGATGGGAACATAATATCGGGCACCACACCTACCCGCTGCGTACTACTACCGGTAGCACGGTAGAATTTTGCCAAGGTCATCTTCACCTGCCCCATTCGTATATCACCTGATTGTATTCCATTCCTGATGGTAATTAATTCAGTCGCATCTTTATTCGATGATTTCCGAAAAGCGGCTAATCGATTAAGGTAATTCACAACCGGACGATCAAGATTAATCAGGTTCTGTACTGTTCCTTTTCCAAATGTGTTTTCACCTAAAATGACACCCCTTTTGTAATCCTGGATCGCTCCTGAAAAGATTTCAGAAGCTGAAGCACTGTAACGATTGGTCATGACCGCGAGTGGTCCACCATAATAAACCAGATTGCCATCATCATCATTTAGAGCTTCCACGGATTGATCCATATTTCTAACCTGGACGACAGGTCCCTTCGGAATGAACAATCCGGTTAAATCTATGGCCTCCTGGAGCGAGCCTCCCCCATTGTATCGCAGGTCGATCATTAAGCCGTCCATTCCCTGCCCCTCCAATTCGGTAATTAATTTTTTTACATCCCGGGTAGTACTTCGATAGTCCTTAACCCCTTTATTTCGATCCTCAAAGTTGATGTAGAAACTGGGGACAGTAATAATACCCAAATTGTACGTCTCATTATTGTGGGTGATTGGGATCATTTCGGCTTTGGCTGCCTCATCTTCCAGTTTGATTTTTTCCCTTACCAAACGAATCGTATCCGGTAAAGCATTAATGTCTCCCTTTTTATAAATCTGTAGCCTTACCACCGTACCTTTCTCGCCACGGATCAGGCTAACCACCTCCTGTAATCGCCAACCGATGACGTCTTCGAATTCACTGTCATCACCCTGAGCTACACCGATGATCTTATCGTCTTTGTGAAGTTGCTTACTCTTGTAGGCTGGACCACCGGGGACGATCTCATTGACCACCGTGTAATCAAGCTGTTGGGTAAGGCGAGCCCCGATACCTTCGAGTGATAAGCTCATGTCGATTTGGAAATCCTCCGAACCGAATGGAGAGAGATAATTGGTATGTGGATCAAACGCCGTTGTCAACGAGTTCACGTATGATTGAAAAACGTCTTCACTATCGTATTGCGTCACCAGCTTCTGACTTTGTTGGTACCGGGTAGATAAGGAATTCACAATATCCTCCCATTCTTTGCCGGCAATCTTGTAAGGAATAGTCTGGTTCTTAAGGATTAGTCTCCATTTCTCGTCAAGTTCATCTCTTGAGTTGGCCCATTCAGCTTTATCAAAATCCGTTTCGTAGTATTCTTCTTTCGTGTAATCAAATTCCTCATTAAGCAAGTCATCAATCCTATCATATCTTTCTAAAGCCCGTTCCCGGTAAATGGAGAAAATCTGGTAAGCCACGTCCAGATTACTTTGGCGAAAATCTTCATCCAGTTTAAAACGATATTTTTCGAAGTAGTCCACATCTGCTTTTAGAAAATATGATTTTGATGGATCAAGGGAAGAAAGGTAGTTGTCGTATATCACTGAAGACAATGAATCAGAAAGAGGCAATTTCCTGTAATGGTATTGTTCCAGTAGATTCAAAGTGACAAACAAAGCTTGTGGATGTTCTGGCTTGGGAGCCAGTTCCGGCAAATCCTGTCCTTTCAACGGTACCAACAGAAGGATACCGATCACCGCAATTGCGGACTTCATAATTTTTCTCATCCCTATCTTAATCAAATCAGGCATTTGCCGTGTGGCAAACAATAAATATAGTTTATTAACGCCAAAAAAGGTGTCCTACTCCTTAAACTGAAAAAAGAACAAAATAGATTCATTCATTTCCTGTGTTCCCATACTAATGCTGCAGCACCGAGGATGGCTGCATTCTTATCCATCATTCCCGACGGTTGCAGTCGAACCTTTCCTTTGTAAAAAGGTAACAGGTATTGGTCCAGGTATTTTTCGGTAGGTTCAAAAATCCAGTAACCGGATTTGGCCAGACCTCCCAATAGAAAAATCACTTCAGGATGGCTAAAAGCTACAAAATTGGCCAATTGTTTACCTAATATTTCTCCTGTCATACGAAATGCTTCCCGAGCAATAACATCTCCTTTTTCGGCTGCTTTTGTAATTATTTCACCATGTAAATCACGAAACGAGTAGTTTCTAAGTTCACTATCTTCCAGCGAATCAGCTAACAGATAAAAAACATTTCTTTTGATACCTGTTGAAGAGACATACGCTTCAAGGCAGCCTCGACGGCCAGTTCCACATTTTCTTCCGCCCTCTTCTATCAGGACATGCCCCAATTCACCGGCCTGAGCATCATGACCATATATTAGCTGACCATTGGAAACGATCCCACTTCCTAAACCAGTACCCAAGGTGATGACCATGAAGTTCTTCATTCCTTTGGCTTCACCGTAAACCATTTCCCCAATAGCTGCTGCATTGGCATCATTGGTGATGTATATTGGATGGGTAGGATAATGCCTCGAAAACTTATTGACAAAAGGGACAACCCCTTTCCAGGATAAGTTAGCAGCATGTTCTATTGTACCTCTATAATAATTGGCATTTGGGGCTCCTATGCCAATTCCGACTATTTCATGCTCCGTTTTAACCTGTGATGACAGATAGTCAATCTTACTTTTCAGCTCAACCAGGTAGTTGTCAAATTCAGGAAAATCGGTCGTTGGAAAATCAAGACTTCCAAACATATTTCCATCCAAATCAACTAATCCCACTTTGGTAAGTGTGCCGCCAATATCTATACCTGCTGCCAAATGTTTAGCCATAGAAAAATATCTTCAGAAGTGAAGGATCTAGATTTTGGTCTAATTTAAAATCTTTTGGGCGATCTGACAGAACTTATCCGGCTTATCCGATCAATTTCCATATTTTATTGATTCTTATCCGTATCTGAGCTTAAAATACAATATGCTGGAAGCCAGAACTAAGGTTACTGAATTCGCGAGAATCATCGGAAAACTTCCTATCAGTAATCCATAAAATAGCCATAATAGCAGTCCTAAGGCGAGAATCAAAAACATGGGTAAGGATAGGTCCTTGGCGGATCTCGTCTTCCATGCTTTGATTGCCTGAGGTAAGAAGGCAAAAGTGGTACAAAAAGCTGCAAAGTAACCAATCAGTTCTATGTAATTCATTATATTGTCTATCCAAAATATGAAGCTATGAAGAAATGGATGGTTATCACCAATGTTATCTGGTCAATTGTAGTTGTTTCCGTAATGATCTATGCTCAAAACCAATCGAGTGATGCCTTGGAATATAAACTAAGAGCAGCTGAATTAGAAGCTGAAGCAAGACTTCAGGAAGAAAAGGCAATTAAAATGGCCACTCTGGCAAGGCAAGCTCAGGCAGAGGCGGAAAGGCAACAACAACTAGCTCAGGAAGAACGTGAACAGGCAGTAGAGAAACTCGAAGACTGTCTCAAAGGCAAGAAAAGGTAATAAGATTAAAGATTATCCAACTCCTGACAAACCAGGCTTTCGAATCAACTTACCTTCCAGAAACTGAAAAATAGTAATCATTACACCAGCTGTCACCGCCCAATAGGTTAGATTCTGGAACTGCTTGATTCCATCCCACCCATAAACGTAGATCATCCCAACAACGAAGGAAACAAGAATCACCGAAATCCCAATTATACTTAAAAGCCAAAACACTCGATTTCTAGTAGACTCCTTCTTCTCAATGAGTCCAAGAACTTTATTTGAAAAATTAGTTGAAAGCTGGAATGAAGGTTCCTTCTCAAGCGCGTCAATTAATTTCTCGTAGCCTCTTTTCTCATTCGGCGATTCTCCCGTATATCTTAGCTGATCTTCTATATTACCTGATCTTTTCATCTCAAACTATTTGTTCACGATCGTTAATGGGTTGCATAATGTCCTTCAATTTCTTCCTCGCTCGAAAAAGGTAATTTTTCACAGTACCTTCAGGCATTCCGGTTACTTCGACAATTTCGGGATAAGACATACCATCAAGATGATATAAAGTTAACACAGATTGATAAGTCACTGGCAATTTCATGACACAGGATTGAACATATAGTGAAAGGTCCTTCCGTTCGACAGAATCATCAAATGTGATCGAATCATGTTCCATGAGTTCATCTTTTTCTGGATTCCTTTTATTTTTCTTCAGAACATTAATTGCATGTCGATAAGAAATAGTGGCAATCCAGGTAGACAACTTTGAGTCAAAATTAAATTCTCCAAGTTTCTGATAAACTTTCATAAAAATATCCTGAGCAGCTTCCTCCCTATCAAGGTCATCATCCAATAGCCTAGCCACCATATGCTGCACGAGCCTCTGATGTCTCTTTATTAATTCACCAAAGGCCTGACTGTTTCCCTGAAGAATGGTCCGGACCAGCGCTTTATCGTCCATTTTGATAGTTGACAACGAAAGGTTTCCAGATGTTGCTTAAAACACGGAAAAAAATTAAGGTACAATTTTTTTCATAAGCCCTGCAACATTTTAATACTACCGGTACTCTAACGCAGAAACAGAAAATCAAATACTATGGAAGAAGTTCTAGAACCCTTGGCAGTGTTGGTGCCGGTATTCGGAAGCATCATCTTATTCGTCAAAATTTTGACGGATTACTATCTGCGAAAAAGAATGGTAGACAAAGGACTTGTCAATGAAAACGCGATAGAGTTGCTTAAAAAACATGATACACAAACCGGTAAGTATGGATCCTTGAAATGGGGACTATTAGTACTTTTTGGTGGTATTGGTCTGATTGTAATTAATTACCTCGACTACAGACACGATAGCCCATTACCATTTGGCATGTTTGCCGTATTCCTATCCCTTGGATTCCTCATTTACTATTTCTACGTAAAAAGAGAAACAGATTCTCAGCAATAGTTAACTTAACGGATGGCATTTGATGAAAACCTTGCTATCCGAATTGGTCAAAAACTCTCAGACCTTGGCATCGATTTTGAAGAAAAGAAAATGTTCGGAGGTCTGAGTTTTTTGTTTCAGGGAAAAATGACCATTGGAATCATTAAAGATGATCTGGCGGTCCGGATTCTCTCACCCCATTATGAGGAAGAACTAAGCTCCAATCCTCATACACGACCGATGGATTTCACTAAGAAACCCCTAAAAGAATTCCTCTACGTAAGTCCGGAGGGTTTTAGAAAGGAAAAGGATCTTGAAAGATGGATTGGATTTGGCATGGAACATGCCAAATCCAAGTTAGGTCTTACTGAAAAACCCTGATGTAATCGATAACCATTTCCTGTGGGAATACAGTTGTTTGATCAGGATCCCCAGGCCAGTTTCCTCCCACTGCTACATTCAGGATAAAGAAGAAAGGAGCATTAAATGGGTAAGTTTCACTTCCAGTGCGATCAAAAGTTTTGAACAATTCATAGTCCAGGTACCATTGGATTTGATTTCGGTCCCATACTATGGAATACACATGAAATTGATCACTAAGGTCGCCTTCAAGCAACGTTTTCTGACCGGTTGTGGTGGTATATCCTGAGCCATTGTCGTAATGAACAGTTCCATGGGTAACATTAGGTTCATCACCTATTAGTTCCATAATATCGATCTCACCTATATCTGGCCAGTTTCCATAGTCAAAATCGGCACCCAACATCCAAATTGCAGGCCAAAGACCCTGGCCTTTTGGCATTTTTGCTCTAACATCGATACGGCCATATTGCAGTTCAACCTTGTCCTGTGAGTATAACCGTGCTGAAGAATATCCGCCGTTTCTTTCAGTTGCAGTAATTATGAGCTTGCCGTCACTTACCTCAACATTCTCAGCTTCATCTGTGTAACTCTGAAGCTCATTATTTCCCCATGCACATAGTTCTTTATCACATCCGTTACCCAATTCGAAAGACCAGTATTCGGAATTGATGGATTCACCTGAGAACTCATCCTGCCAGACCAGCTCCATTGATCCATAAGACTCGGGAGTATAAAAGCCATCTGCGTCGGTGAGAGCCTTTTCGGGCTCGTCGTCATTCAATATGGTAACAGGGAAAATATACTCTTCATCAAGCAAGGAGATCTTAATATCAAATTCCTCGCGGAGTTCAAAAAAATCATCGTTGATGATTACAATATCCAGCTCTGCCTGTTCATCGGAGATGGTTCCACTAGCAGAAACCAGCTCTTCGATATCATCTCCATAAGTAGCTCCTCCCTCATCAATAGAATAGGTGAAAGTTGTTCCTTTCTTCGCTCCTACTGCGTTGAGAATTATTTTCTCTGTACTTCCTTCAGTGATCTCAGTAACACTAATTGAGACCGATACATCCACATCATCATCATTACTTTCGCTGCAGGATACGAAAAGGAGTATCCCCATTAAAAGAATAAAAGATTGAATTGTCGTTTTACTTTGGAGGGTAGATTCTTTCTGCATTTTTTCTAACTTCATCTATATCTAACGTCATTGGTTTAAGTTCCTGATTGACGAACATGTCCATTTGATCATCAAAATGTGGGCTATCCGGATCATCTGATGCTCCATAAACATTAATCGTTTCGATGATGGGTAAACCGTATTTTGGATACCTGATCATCATGATGTAGCTCTCTCCAGCCCTTACTTTTTTCCTTCCATTTTTGTAGTCACCATCTAGCATAGCTGATAACACATCATTCATACCCCATACCGGTACTTCCCTTTCACCACGGACCAGGAAATGATATTCGCCAAGTGTTATTTCTAGCTTACCAAAATGCTTCAGCAGGTAGTCCTCGGCGTAGGCCAATGACTCGAGCATTTCAATGGGCGATGGTTTCTTGAGCCATGGATAGCTAAATCCAATCTTCCTATTTAAATGCTGCTGCATGATCATCAACTGAGCTGGACCCACGCTGTTAACAAGTGCCTTGCGATCCCATTTCTGAATAATCTCCAGAACCTCTCTCCCCTTTTTAATCCTGGAGGCATCCACTTCCATCAAGGGATTAATGTCGATTAGGTAGCATAATGAATCAGGCAGTTGTTGATCAAACTTCATGGACCAAAATTCTTCCCAGGTGAGCGTATTCTTGTCCTTCATGATTTCCTGTACTCGCCAGCTGCGGTTATTATGCCATACCCTGTATCCCATGGTTGAATCATAAGAGTTAAAATTCATGAAATCCTTCGGACCAGTAGAAAGCAATGCAGAGTGATTGGTATTATACACGTACCCTGATTTAGGATTCATCACCTGGGGAAGATCAGAAAAAGGATGATAGTCACCTGGAAGTGTTTTAGCCGTGTTACCGGGTAGTGTCAACCACCAATTGTATTCCGGATTTCGGTATGGAGAATTACTATTTCCAACGTAGAATATATTTCCTTCTCGATCTCCATAAACAATATTGAAGCTGGGTATACCTTTTTGATCCAACGCGGACCTGAATTCAGACCAATTACTTGCTTTGTTCATCCGATACCACTGTTCAGGAGCTCCGATGTTATCCAGTATCGCCATATGGAAAGCAAATACTCCTTGCTTGTTTTTTAGTGTAGGCCCGTACTTGGACCAGTAAACCTCCCTTTTAATTGGTATTCTGATCCCGGGAAGAATTTTCACCTTGAGTTTTACTACTCGCTTATCCAGTTCGAACCATTCATCATCAATTCGGTATCGATTTTCACTTTCTGGATCCATCTCCAGTTGAAATACATCGACCTTGTCCGGGAAATTAACCGTATGCGCCCATCCCAAATTTTCGTTGGTTCCGTGAAATACTGTCGCTCCTCCCGGGAATAGCCCTCCCATCATGTTCCACCCTTCATCGCTTACCAAATGAGCCTCATACCAGGCGGCGGGACCTTCATACGGTTGATGCGCATTTACAGCCAGATATACTTCCTCAGTTGTGGAAAGGGAAGGAGAAATAGCAAACGCATTGGAACCCATCGACTCCTGGGCAAGCTCCATATCATTACCCACAATTTGACCGACTACCCTACCGGCTCCATCCATGGCAGCCAAGGATAATAGATATCCTCTTAAGGCTTCTTTCACAGTTATGGGAAAGGCCTTTTTTACCAATACTTCTTTTGGGTGAAGGCTAGCATAAGCATTAATACCTTGTACATAACCGTCCAGAACCTTTAAATAATCAGGGGATAATTGGTCAAAGTTCTTTTCAATCACTTCCTCAAAGCGCATCAGACCCACCAGGTAATCACCTGCCGCTCCATCCTTTCCCAGGTACCTGCCAAGCATCTGCTTAGCAGCAGTCATGGTCAACTGAATGTCGTAAAAATCATCCTCCGCATGCGCCCAGGCTAATCCATAGGCTACTTCAGCATCCGTTGGTGCGTAAATGTGTGGTACTCCCCATTTGTCACGAATGATCTCAATTCGATCAGGATCAATTTGAGCCAACAGGCTACCGGAAGAAAAAAATAAGGTTAATAGAAAAAAATATTGCAACTTCCTCACTCGAATGAATTTATCCCCCACGCGGTACGTATAATTTATGAACTTCACTAAAATAATCTCATTTACTCTATTGACAGGTATTTTTTTTATAGCAACGGCGCAAGAACCTGACCCCGAACGGTTCAAGGAGGAAATTGATGAAATTCTAACCGGATATAACACCCGGCCAACAGACCCAATTGTTTTTGCCGGTAGCTCAAGCTTTCGCTTCTGGGAAAAAGTTAGTGACCTACCTAGCCAACAACCTATTCTTAACCATGGATTTGGTGGATCGCATATGAGTGATCTTCTTTTCTATTTGGAAGAATTGGTTCTGGATTTCAAACCTACCAAGATCTTTATTTATGAAGGTGATAATGACATTGCATCGGATAAGTCTACAGCGGAGATCATGGAAGATACACGCAACGTGGTTAATCAAATTAAAGAAAGGCTACCCGATACTGAGGTTTACCTTTTAGCTGCAAAACCAAGTATCAGTCGTTGGGATTATAAAGTAGAATACGAGAGACTGAATACGGCATATAAAGAATACGCTGAATCCAACGAAAATTTGAGTTTCGTTGACGTCTGGAGTCCTATGCTTGATAATAATGGAGTGGTACTTCAGGACATTTTTGTTGAGGACGATTTACACATGAACGAAAAGGGGTATGGGATATGGACCGGCATCATTGGTCCTTTGGTGAAATAACTATTGCTGCATGGTGGTGATGGAAAAACCATCCTCACCGTAAAAGAAATCCTTTTCGGTGGTCAGAGAAGACTGAACTCGGCGGGTATTGGCCATTATCTCAGTGATATCCGTTTCTATGTAATCCAAACCATCTTCTGATCGTAGATCAATAGGTTCAAAAGGTTTATTCTGGGCAACGATCTTAATGTATTCCACGCCGCAGGGACAGGCCGTCTGCCACTCAAAAGGCAATTCAATCTGCTGGTTTACTTCGGCATCGGGTATGTAGTAGTTTTCCAATAGCGATAGTTGCGTGCCGTCGCTCCAAATATTAATTAACCTGATATATGACGGCATCGAAACGTTGATAAACAGCTTTAGCTCCTCACCTTCTTTGAATACCAAGGATTTATTTCCTTTTTGTGTGGTTACGACTGCCTTAATGCCGCCATCCATTTCCCCGGTACTGAGGATCTCGAAGTGTTTATCCAGATCCATGTTCTCATCAACCTCATATGGTAATCCAAGCGCATCTACCAGGCTCTTATCAAGATTCATTGCTCCCCCGTGAATCAGGAAAATACGCTCATCTCCATCGTACTCATGAATATTCATGGTTAGACGTACCTTATTGCCTGAAACCCAATAACTACCTGTCATTCGGTACGTTGTTTCGGGATCATTTGTCAGCTCAAATTCCTGGTTCATTGCAGTAGATAGGTGCTCTTTGAAAAACTCTGAAAACTCAGTGGCGATTCCACTATTCTCAAATGTCAAAGGATTAACGAGTACCGTTTTATACTTATCATCCAATTCATCGGCCATTTCCTCAACGAAGAAACGAATGGACTGGTCAATGGTCAAATCTTCACTGGACCTGATCTTATTGATCCCAGCATCAATTTCAAAGTTCAGGGACTTCCACTCATTAGTCATCAAAACCACATCGTTGCGAATACCCAATGCCACCAGCATATCCCGCATTCCGCGCGCCTTGTTCATGTCGAGATTTAACTGCTTAAAACCTTCAAATCGCTTCTCAAGATCCGGCTCTTCCTTTACACCCGGTAATCGACTATTCATATCTTTCACGAGGGTGCTGAATAATTTGTAGTAACCGGCCTGTAGTTTTCGCTTTCCTATGTAGGTAAAAGCATAACCTGTGTTTTGGTCGTTGTCCAGGTATGATTCTGTAGTAAACCCTACCTTATCCATTAGGTCCTTTGTTACATAAAGCTCATTAAGAACTTCAATCGAGCTTTCACTGAGCGATCCTGCGCCAAATGCTGAACGAGTTTTTACCATAGACTGAATGGAATGAGATAGTTGTTGCCGAGACATGGAAATAGCCTCTTGTACAACCGCATCCGCATCCGTTCCTGGCTGATATTTCAGGGAGACAAATCCCTTGAAGTAGTCGGCATTCGTATATTGCTCTGCACGCCAGTAATTGCTAATCCAACCTGGTTTCTGTGCCGAGAGAGAAAAGAAAATAAAAAAACTGAAGAAGAAGGGTATTACTACCCTCATCTTAGTTTCTTCGAATGAAAATGAACTCACCACCCTCATCACCGACCTTTTGCATGGTTCCATATTGTGGAATAACGTCGCTGTTATTGATCACCACTTCACGGATATTGGCGAAAAGCCTTGAAGCTGGTAAATACTTATCAGAGTTACTAGTCAATCGCTTGTTCAAATAAAGCAAGAAGGCGCTTTTATCAGGCACCTCGGTAAGTGTACCACTGGTCATTGCCTTTCGACTTGGTAGTTCGTACAGTTTATTTACAGCCACATCTGCATCGAGAAATGCTCTCCTACTTTTAAATATGGCTCCTGAGAAACAAGCATCTGCAATTAGCAGCGTGTGCTTCGATTTAATCGCACCAATCTGCTCCGTTAAGGTACTATTCCGGAAATAGTCCGCCGTACTTCTCTTACTTCCATCTGCAGGGATCCAGTATCCAATTTCACTGTCAGCATCCCAAAGTCCGTGTCCGGCATAAAAAAGCAATAGATTATCGTTTTCGGTGACAATATTTCTCATTCGGTCCAGGGCATCTATTATTTGGCCCCTGGAAGCATTTTTCAAAATAGTCACATCCTGAGGTTCGAAAATGTAATTATCCGTAAGCACCTGGGCAAGAGCTTCAGCGTCCTGAATCGGCTTATCCAAATCCGCAATCTCCTCATCTTCGTATTCATTGATTCCGATTAACAAGGCATAGTATTTACCTTGTGAAGAAACTTCGGTGCTAGCAGTGGCAGTTGGAGTCACTGAACGCTCACTAACCAGCGTGTAGTTCTGCTCGAATAAATTTCCTTTACCATCAGTTACACTAAAGGTCACTGTATTTTCCCCTTCCCGAAGGAGGATATCCTTCATAAATGTACCATCGGTAGAAACGGTAACACCAAAACGATTAATGAAGAAGTCCTTGATGCCGTTTCCATCTTTTACCGTTCCGGTAATGGTCACCTTGTTCCCTTTCACCTTGGCAAATCCCCTGGTTTTCTGTTGTTGTAGGTTTGTCGGGGTCAGAATTACCAGTTCCGTAGGCAAGTCTCCATGAAACTCACCATATACGGGTTCGGTCGTATACTCTGCCTGTTGTCCGTATACCCATACGGAAACCAGGAACGCTAATACCAGAAGAATGCCTTTCGTTTTCATCATTTGACAATTAGTTTGAGAGGATTTGTAGTAGTTGTTTTTGTCTTTAGTCTGTATAAGTAAACGCCAGAATTCAATTGTAAGTTTTCAACCGTATGCCTGAAACTGGATTGTTCGGATACAAATGGTTGGCTAAACTTCAACTGACCGTCCAATCCAAAGATCTCAATTTCATATTCACGATTCCTGTCAACATCGGTCAAATTCCTGCCATCGGAATCCAAATCGAGTATATCAAGAGTCACACGATCACTTGCAGGATTCGGATAAATATTACTGAATATCCCAGATGTTTCAGCTTGAGCATTGCCATAAAGCACCTGTACTTCCCCTACCGATCGGTCCAAAGTGAGCTGATCGATCTTCTTCATATCGAAGAATTCGCTTGTAGAAGGAACTACCAGATAAACCGGTACGTCAAGGCTACTTAGCAAGTTTTTATCCCATTGTAGATTGATATCACTACCAGGATCGCTTACTTTAAACCTCCAGGCATAACCTTCCGTAGGGTTCACCAGGTTCTTAGTCAGTCCGGTTGAGAATTCTTTGAATTTAAGCCCAAAATTCTCATCCATTGAAGGCGGAGTGGACAAGTCGAATGCATCCCTTTCCTCAGAAGCATCTGGGCGGATACCGAAACCAGCATGTTTCAATTGCTGACCACCACTTTGTACATCAAAGATCAGCTGCCAGTTACTCTGACTGTCAAAATAGGATTCTAATCGCTTATCACCTTCACTACCTGAAGCTAATCTGGAATTGCTGTTCAATGGTATTCGTATAGTGATAGAACCATTTGCTTCAATCCATGCTCCTTCAAAAACCAATAGGTCATTATCAATCGGGAACCCACTGCCGTTATACTTGTAAATCACTTCATCATTGAGGATATCACCAGTAGAAATGTAACCCTGATCCTTATTGTATTGAATAATTGCACCCCAGTCGCCAATGTCTGTCAAAAACGGATTACCAATGATATTCCATCCGGTTGTAAGTGACATCTCAAACTCACCGTTGTTGTTTAGCGTCGATGCATCCGCCGCCTGTACTTCAATCGTGGTTGGCTCTAACGCCAAAAACCAATAACCTCTTCCTGCACTAAAGGATGTAGCATCACTTTCTCCCCCATTTCTATATTGAACTATTCTCCAGGTAACTCCAAAGTCTCCTGACGTAAGATCCGGGAATACATCAGCTGCCGGAATACTGTTAAATGGCATACTCAGCAATCGGAAGTTTTCTGTTTGTGCACCGTAGCTTACGATCTCTTCTACTTCCTGGGCGACTTCCGCAGTGCCTTTTACCGTGATACTGAAACTAGCTTCAACTGAGACATCTCCTTCATCAGTGGATCGTACTCGTATAGGATATGCCTCCGGGCCAAGGCTTCCGTTTAAGCGAAGTTGGTTACCTGATATATTGAAATTATCGGTACCTTCCAGTAGCTCGTAATCGAACGTGTCATCTGTATCGAGGTCTTCGGTACTGAAACGTCCCACTACGGTATTTGCTCCAGCAGTTTCCGGGATTACCGAGTTAGATAAAAATATATCTGTCGGAGGATTATTTCCGACTGGTCGGTTAGGATCGTTGACGTTGATTACGAAATCATTAGAGGTGCTTAAACCCCCGGCATCTGTGGAAGTGATGGTAATGGAGTAGCTGCTTTTCGTCTCAAAATCAAATATTACTGCGGATTCAAGCCTGTTCACATTTATGTTAAACGAAGCTGCATCTTCACCACTTAATGTATACGAATGGGTATCACCAGCATCCGGATCTACGGTTGAAAGAATACCAACAGCAGTACCTGGTTCCTGATCCTCACTGATGGTACTATTCGAAAGTGTTATATCCGTCGGAGCAGAATTACCGGTAATAATTGAAATGTCGAAAATTGCACCCCCACTTACGATGAATTCCTTTTCTCCATCCGTTATCTTAAAGCCAAAGCTGTCCGAGGAGATGCTTGAATTGTCATGTTGGTAGCTAATAATCCCATTATTGATATCTTCTTGAGTAAAAGTATCGTCAATTGAGATTTCAACCCCATTTTTTAAAATTGTTCCACTTGCTGGGGACACAAGGAGAGTATAAATAAGTTCTGAGGGGGTATTGTCAACATCCGTAGTCAACAGTTCCGAATTGGTAATTATCGCACTTTGTCCTTGCAAAACTGACAGTTCCTGGTTTACATCTAACCTAGGAGTGTCGTTAAAAGCATCTATAGTAATGTTGAAGATATTTCCATTGCTGAAGGTGAATCCATCCGTTAAATCGAATGTGAAAGAGTCTGCATCCGATTCAGACCCATCGTGTGAATAAGTAACTGCTCCATCTTGTATATTGGCAAGAGTGAAAGAAGATCCTGTACTCTCGATCTGTAAGCCATTCACTTCGATAAAACCATTTGCTGGGAGAAAGGTAACGGTAAATACAAGCTGGTTTTCCGGGGTGTCCGCGTCAATTGCTCCCAATTCATCAATGGTAAAATTATGACTTCCACCTTCATCTACTGAAGCACCGGCATTTACCGCAACTGGTGTATCATTATCTAATTGTATATTAAAAGTGAATTGCTGATCATTGAGAAATGTGTTGCCATCATCGAGAGTAAACGTGAAGCTATCGGTATCACTCTCGGAACCGTCATGAGAATAAGAAACCTTATTGGCATCGATATCAGATTTGAAGAATTCTGAACCAATAGATAATTGCGTTCCATCAAGACTAAGCGTGCCGAACTGTGGTAACGAATTAAGTACAATTCTTATATCATCAAAATTCGTATCCTGGTCCGTTACAGCCAAAGCAAAGTCTGAAATAATGGTAGTCGCACCCTCAGTGGCATTGGCATTAGCATTGGTAATAACCGGAGGATCAGGTAGATTATTTATTGTAATATTGAAGTCTGCGTAGGCAGCCCCTCCATTACCATCATCTGTAGTAATTTGGATACTGTAACTGGTCTGATCCTCAGCATCAAATACTTCATTTCCAACCAGTTCATTTCCGTTGATTATGCTAAAGGAACTATTATCCGCTCCTCCTCCATCGAAAGTAGTTAAAGTATAGGTATGTACATCCCCAGGATTTAAATCTTCAGTAGAGATTGTACCTATAACCGTATTGGCCGGCAGATTTTCATCAATATCTGCTGCTGTTAAAAAAATGGTCGTGGGATTCCAATTGGTAATACTATTGATTAATAATTTGGAGTTGATGTCTTCATCACCCGCGACTTCATCCTGCCAAACCACTGCGTACGTGCTTTTATCATTACCAGCAATTGGAGCTCCCCGATGATTGTATGAATCCGTTGTTAAGGTTGGGAAGTTAATGGTTTCAATCTTGTTTCCCCCACCATCATACCGATGAAGAATGATCTGATTAGCAGTTGAACCGTAACTTCCATCCAGGTTGTCCATGGTAGATACCACATAGTCTCCTTCTGGACCCATTGCGATGTAGGGTTCAATGTTCGCGTTTCCCCCATTTGAATTAGAGAATACTTGCACGTTGGAAGATCCTCCGATTCCATTATCGTCAGAACCAAAGCGTCGTTGCTGAATAGATGAAGTTCCAGCGGATCTGCGATTCCAGACTACCACAAAATCACCGTCATCATCGATCCCAACTGATGGACTGGTATGTGCAATTTCGATTCCAGCGTATTGTACAGCTCGGATTGCTTGCGGAGGTGCAAATGCTTTTGCGCGTCGAAAACGAATCTCACTGTAAAAGGCGGATCCGGGGATGTAAGGATTATACAAATATGTATCGTCATTTCTCCAAACGATCACCGCTTCACCCATTTCGTCGATTGCCACATCGGGATCAAAATTGTTGTTCCCCGTACTAATGGACCCGTAATTAATACCTGCAGAACCTGTCTTGGTATAAAACTTGGCTTCTATGGTATTGTAACCCAATCCACTGAAATAATAATCTTCGTAGGCGATTACAAAGTCCCCATCAGAATCCATACTAACAGCAGGATTAGTACCATCAAAGTATCCACCAAACGAGTAACTCACATAGGTGTCATCCAAACTGTACACAGCAAAACGGACTTCATCGACACTATTACGCTGCCATGTGACAATAAAGTCACCTTCCTCGTCCATATCCACATCAAAATTGTCCTGAAAAACGTTCGTCGTAATCGTCTGCGCGGTAGTCAATGCATTTCCATTAACATCGAATACCTGTGCCTCAAGATTGTCTTCTAACCACACAACCACATGATTCCCATTTCCGTCAATAGCAACTTTGGGCCGTACTTCATTAATATTCGTATTAGCAACAGGATTGGCGTCGCCGACCACTAAAGGCGGTACCACAGATACAAGCTTGGAATAAATGTAATCTCCTTCATTCCACGCAACGGTAAAATTTCCACTTTTATCGATGGCCACAGCAGCATCTATTCCGTAATTACTGGTATTAATGCTGTTAAGGTTTCCATTCCATATTGTTTCAATACTAGTGCCTTCGCCAATAACCCAAGCATAATCTCCATCTCCATCAGAAGCCACGTCTGTCGCAAATGTGGAATTATTAGGGAAAAATCCACTGGAAGAGCTTTGATAAGCTCCACTACTATTAAATTCCGCAACCCATCTCACGCCGTAGGAACTACTGTAGGAATTGTAATTTCTATCCGCAGATGAGACCACAAAATTTCCTTGTTCATCCATGGAAACGCTGGGCTCCGACGGATCTCCTGTTCCCCAATAATTCCCTGGTGAGCTAAATCTCCGAACTTCAATAGGGCCTGCCTTGGCCACTCCATCGTTATAGAACCTTGATGCTCTGATCCGTGCAGCGCCGTAATAAACCGTAGCGGCCATCACATAGTATGATCTAGATTCATAGACAACAACAAAATCTCCATCCGCGTCCATTGAAATATCCGGACTTATATTCGCAAATCCAGGATATGATGATGTAACACTGGATCCTATAGCACTATTCTGCCAGCTCAATCCACTGTTATTGGGCATTTTAACATAAATGGCTTCCACCTCAGTTGCTCCGGGGGCATAATCCCCGTAGATGTAATCATAGGCTACTGCGGTGATATCCCCGTCGTCATCAGTTGCTATACTTAGTTCACCGGCCCCATACCTTACTAATCCATACTCGCTAGTTCGATCGGATCCATCGGCAAAAAATCGTTTCACCCAAATCTGATTATAACTATCATTTAATCCTGCATCGTACTTATAATCCTGCCAGGCAACGATAAAGTCTCCATCCGCCTCCATGGCCACTTTTGGATCCTGATTAGAATTATTTAAGGAAGCAACCTGTATGTTGTTGCCTTCGGCATTTCCGTATTTATTAAAGAGCTGTGCGTAGACAAAATCGTTGTTTCTCCAAACCACTACATAGTCGCCGTCTTCGTCCATCGCAATGTCTGCTTTCGAGACACTTCCGCCCACCTGGTTGACGGTAATCGTTGATTGAGGATCTTGGGCCATCGCGGGATTTACCGCAACTGCTGCTAGTCCAATAGCAGCACCTAAACCAGCAAGTTTGATCTGCTGCACTAGGTCCTGAAGTTGTCGCTGGATCTTACGGATCCTTCGAACCAGCTGGTACTGCTTATACCTTCTATACTCCTTGAAACGGCCGGATTCTATGGCACTATCCAATCTGCGTTTGTACTTACGGTACTTCGCATGGAGCTTGTGATATCGATCTACACTGAATGATTTCATTCGGTAACGGTTTGTACGTGAGTGTTTGGTGGTTGACTATTGGGTTGCTGTGGGGCCTCCTCAGCCCAAAAAGCATCTGTGGGTGTTACGATTGAACGCCCATGCTCAGCATTTTCTGTGTTTATTATCCCTGGTCTGCGAATATTCGGGATGATCTGTACATCATACAATTCATCAACGCTAGCCAGGTATAAGATATGTGCTACTTTAGTTCCTGTTGGCAGGTGTACAATATCTACCCCACTGAAATTCGCTTTGTCAGCAATCGGTAACTCCCTGAATGCTGATGAGTTCTTTCTTAATTTAGAGAGTCCTATGAACAGGTAGTCCCCAAATTTTGCCATTCCACGAAGAAATCCATCGAGTCGAATGACCACGTCATACTTCCCTGAATTAGGATCAATACGAACCACCTCCCCTGTCGCAGAAAGCAATACATAAATTTGTCCATCGTAAACCCTCGGAGAATGTGGCATCTGTAAGTCCCTGGCAATAATTTCTTTGGTATCGACATCCATGAGGATGCCCCCCGTCTCAATTTTTTCCCTCCAGCCTTTGGGTGCATTGGTCTCACCAAGTGCAGTCACATACTTTGGCTTGCCATTTTCCATAGCCATACCGTTTAAATGGCACCGGTCACTGGGTTCGAGGTCCGTGATGAAATTGGGCTTCCAAATCGGCTCAAAGCTGAAGTTGTCAGTGATCATGCTTATACAGCTAAACTGTGTATTTATCGCGTACAAGCCCTGCTGGCCCCAGTTCATGTCGTGCAGATCCAACCCACCTGTATAATAAGAAGCTCTTGGTACAAACAGACCGTCATAGGTTCCTGGTTGTTTTCCATAATTGGGTGCCAATCCGGGTGAATTAGCCAACACCTCTACCGTATTCATGGTGGCGACGGCCAATTTCTGCTGCTGTGAGTTATAGGCCAAACCCATCGCCTTTTGATAGTTTCGGGGTAACTGGATCAATTGTTCATCGCTTAGCGCGCTGAAAAACACTACTTTACCCGCCTGGTATGTTGTGATCGCAAGGGTGACACCCATCTGGTGGATCATCTCCGCACAATTGGGTGTAGGACGACAACTGAACGGTGGTGGCGGTTGATTAATCGGCTGGTTAGCCTGATTGTTACCCTGCTGTTGGTATGAACTATTCATAGAGCGCTTTCTTCACAAACCCAACCCGTGCGAGCATTTGGGTTAGCGACTATTCTAATAATTACAGTTTACCGTGGAAAGGTAACCAAATTATGACAAAAATTATAGCTAAAATGCAATAAGATGAGGGCTTAATTAACCACCACCGGGTGTGCCTGGCGTTGGAGGAAAATCTCCATCTCCACCGCCTCCACCAGGGTTGTTACCACCTCCTCCGCCTCCACTTCCACCTACGAGGAAGTAAGCGGCAGCTCCACCGCCTGCTGCTATGATGGGGGCAATTTTGACAGCCAGTCCAACCGGTTTGCCGACAGAAACGCCATAGGGTTCACTGGCTAATGATTCATCAGATACAGGAGTAACCTTTAATTGGTAGTTATCTCCTTTTACAATTGATTCAGGTAATATTCCCGAGTAACTGGTTCCGGCGTAACTACGTTGGAGAATCTGATAAGTAGATCCGTTTCTCAATAATTCTATCTTATACGTTCCTTTCGAATGAAAATCGTCCCACTCTACCGTGTACTCTTTACCGATTTTCAGCTTGCTTGAGGTATTATCAGTGAATGTTATAGGAAATACAGTCGCGTTGATGGAAAAGCGAAATTGAATGTTTCCGGAATACTCTCCAACAATGGCATTCCCATTGAAAGAAAGATCGTACGGCGTGGCGGGCGAAAGCTCCACTCCATCAAAGATGTAAGCTTGCTGGTAATTGTCAACAGAAGAGTAAACACTAAGCTGGTATCTTTCTCTCTGATTAATTTTTGCTGTGACCTGTGCTGTAAATGAGACCGTGCCATCATCAGCGATTTGAATACTAGTGACGGTCAAAGACTGGGCAAAAGCTCCGAGGCTGACAAAACAAACAATGACAAACAGTAGCAAGCGTGAAGTCATAAGAGCATCGATTTACAGGTAAATGTATGAAAATCAAAATACTTTATGAACATCATTGGGGTATTAAAACAAATGAGGCCGCCGGTAAACCGGCGGCCCTCATTTAAACCAAAAAACGCGTAAAATGGCATTTACGCAGCTTTTTCGTTCTCTTAGCTAACCTTTTTCACTGTCTTGATGATCCTGGCTGCTACTTTGTACGGATCTGCATTGGATGCAGGTCTTCGATCCTCCAGGTATCCACTCCATCCATGATTTACAGTGTAAACAGGAATTCGAATGGACGCTCCCCTATCGGAAACCCCGTAAGAAAAGTCGGTGATTGCAGCAGTTTCATGAAGACCGGTTAGACGCTGATCGTTATCGGCACCGTAAACAGCAATGTGTTCATCAACCACATCTCTGAATGCCTCACATACTTTCTCAATCTTTTCCTGAGATGCAGCACCTCTGATAAAGGAATTTGAGAAGTTAGCGTGCATTCCGGAACCGTTCCAATCCAGTGGTCCGAGTGGCTTCGGATGCCAGTTGATGGAAAGACCGAATTTCTCCACCAATCGTTCCAACATATAACGAGCGACCCATATCTGGTCACCAGCTGAAGCCGCCCCTTTAGCGAAAATCTGGAATTCCCACTGTCCGGCAGCAACCTCGCCATTGGTACCTTCAACATTTAGTCCTGCTTCCAGGCATAAATCAAGGTGTTCATCTTTTATTTCTCTTCCGAAAACATTCTGTCCACCTACACCGCAGTAGTACGGCCCTTGTGGAGCTGGAAATCCACCTTCCGGAAACCCGATTGGTCGATTAGTAGATGTATCCCAGATGAAGTATTCCTGCTCGAAACCAAACCAGAAATCATCATCTTCATCGTCGATGGTCGCCCGGCCATTTGATTCATGCGCGGATCCATCGGCGTTCAGTACTTCTGTCATTACCAGGTAACCGTCTTTAATAGCCGGATCCGGAACGATGAATACTGGCTTCAACAAGCAGTCAGAAGAATTTCCTTCAGCCTGCTCGGTAGAGCTTCCGTCGAATGACCATTCAGGACAATCCTCCAGTTTACCACTGAAATCAGATACAATCTTTGTTTTACTTCTCAAACTCTGAGTGGGCTTGTAACCGTCCAGCCAGATGTATTCGAGTTTTGATTTTGCCATAAGAATATTTGTTTTATTGGTTTAAATAATGAATTGTAACAATGTTAAAAGGCGAAATACGCACCCAGTACAAATGATGAGAATGTATTTCCATATTCAATGGAGGCAGGATCCTGGACATCACCGGACAGCATGAATTCATCGTCAGACGTGGCATCAATCCTAAATTCAGGAATGAATGTCAAGGCACCAACAGTATAATTTGCTGAAATAGTTAGGTCGATAACACTTTCACCCGCAGTAAGCACTACTCCACTTTCGTCCGCAAAATACTCTCCACGAACTCCTAATGCAAACGCATCGGTGATAGATGTTTGGGCATACAGTGCAGCTCCATAAAAATCGGAATTGGAAGTGGCATTAAACCCTAAGTAAACCGAGCTGGTAACGTCCCAACCGGTGGTCAAATCTACCTGGTAAAATCCATCGGAAATGATTGTATTAAACCATGCACCACCCATGTCATTTTCGTAGCCAAGCTGTCCTCCACCAACGTAATCATTGGTTGGGTTAAAATCTGTAGCATCAGTAGGATTCATGACAGCCAACATCAGGCTGAAACCACCGGGTAACGCTAAGTCCGCCTTTAGTCCCGTATGAGAAAAAGGACCATACGAAAACATATATGACGTGCTGTAATTGAAGTTACCGGTTGGAGAAATGACTTCATACCCAAGGAAAGTATTAAAATTTCCTAGCGTAAAAGTCAACGCCTCCGTTGCATTCCAGTAGACGTATAACTGGTTGACTACATTCAGTGGCGCAGGAGAGGCAAATACCGCGTCGACTCCTCTTGGACCATAAACCAGGTCCGCAACGACACCTGCTGATTCTCCTTCATAAGCTCCAACAATATTCACCATACCCAGGGAAAAACCTGGTAAATTGGCGAAAGATGTTCCGGGAGCAGTTGTTAATCCACTGGATGCATCATTCGATCCACTGAAGTTCACCCTATAGTAGGTATCAACAGAACCAGAAATACTGAAATTGCTTTCCTCGTTCTGTGCTTTCAATACGATTGCACTTCCAAATACAATCATCATCATCGTGATTTTTTTAACTAATTTTGTAGCGTTCATCTGATAATAGTTTATTAGTTGAATGTTGGAGTCTCTGAGGATGAATTCCCCAATTCTGCTAACTCAGAGACTCTTTTTTGTTTAAGGTTATTCGTAAGTAATGGTGTATCCTCTGATACCGTGTTCGTGACTATCCAGCCCTTCTTCTTCGTGCTGTTTACTCACTCGGATACCAGTAGTCACCTTTAATAAGTAGAATATGCCGAAGGCACTAACGAAAGCAGCCACTCCGCAGATTGCAACTCCTGTAAGTTGAACCAGGAATGTATGCTCCGGATTGGTTGAGAAAATTCCCACGGCCAATGTTCCCCATATTCCACAAACCAGGTGAACCGAAACTGCTCCTACTACATCGTCAAGGTGTAGTTTATCCAGCATAGTGGCTGAGATCACAACGATTACTCCCGCAATCAAACCGACTAGTAAGGCATTGAGAGGTTCAATTACATCTGCCCCGGCAGTAATACCAACCAAGCCAGCAAGGATCCCATTAAGAACCATACCCAGGTCTAGTCTTTTGAATATGAAATAGGCGGCAAGGAATCCTCCAAGACCTCCAGCGCAGGCTGCGAGAGAAGTTGTAACCAATACAAAGGAGACAACGCCCGGGTCAGCAGAAAGTACAGATCCACCGTTGAATCCAAACCATCCCAACCATAGTAGGAAAACTCCGATTACGGCTAAAGGAACACTTGATCCTGGCTTATCAACTACTTTTCCGTCTACATATTTGCCTAGTCTTGGACCTAATATGATTATTCCTGCCAATGCTCCCCAGCCTCCTACAGAGTGTACTAAGGTAGAACCTGCAAAATCATAAAATCCCCAGTCATCCAGGACACCACCGCCCCATTTCCAGCTACCGATTATGGGATATACTACCCCTACAAACAGCAGTGTGAAGAGCAAATAAGCACCTAACTTAATTCTTTCTGCAACCGCGCCTGATACGATTGTTGCAGCTGTTGCAGCAAACATGGCCTGGAATAGGAAATCCGTCCAGTACGTATAGCCACCGCTTGCGTAGGCAACTGTGTTATCTGCTGTACCGGATGTCTCCAAACCGAAACCGGCAAAGCCCAACCAACCTGGAACTTCAAAACCGGGGTACATCAGGTTAAACCCAATCACAAAATAGGTGATAATACCAATGATTGGTGTAAGTGTGTTTTTGAAAAGAATGTTTACCGTGTTCTTGGCCTGGCCAAAACCAGCTTCTACTCCAGCAAATCCAAGGTGCATGATAAATACAAGCGCTGTAGCAAGCATCATCCACACATTATTGGCAGTGAGAAATGCATCACCAATTTGCGTAGATAATTCTGCTGCCATCGCCGCATCCACTGTGGCTGCTGTCGAAGTCACTTCGGCTCCACTTTCAGCAACAATTTCCGTTGCTTCAGTAATTTCTTGTGTGAGTCGTTCAATTTTCATCTCTAAAAGTTACTTTTTACGTATTTCCGTCTTTTATAGGTTTAAAATCAATGCAATAGTAGAGTTGAAATTGGTTGAATTATGAACTACAGGTTAAAAAAATACCCCATCATATTAATTTTTTCATTTTTTTTAAGGGAACGGGAACTATTCTGCAAAAAAGCGAAACATGATCCTGTTTTTAGCAGGCTTACACCATTTCAGATATCCATATACTGATGTAAATCAGCTTTTTTTGTGAGAAACAAGCGAAAATGAACCATTGAAATTTTTGTAAGCTATTTGATTGATAAAACAGATATTTTCAATAATCAAGAATAAATAGTATAATATTTGGTAGTAATGTGACTATTTATTGAAAATATGGTCGATGTATCATGACGTTCCAAAGAATGTTTGTCAATTGCCTATTGAAAACAATTTTCATAAAACCCGTAAGAACTAAGAAAACCAATCATTCCGGTCAATGCTCAAAAACTATATCCTTTCCGCCATACGTGGCTTGAAGAAGAAATTTGGATTTACTGTAGTCAATGTATTAGGCCTTGGGCTAGGCATGGCAACTTGCCTGGTAATTAGCCTATATGTTCATTATGACCTGTCATACGACGAGTTTCAAAAGGACAATGTGTATCGAATTGCCCTTAATAGGGTATATCCTGAAAGAGAGATTGATTACAATCGAGTACCTCACTCGATTGCTCCTACAATGGTCAATGATTTTCCAGAAGTTTTAGCGTACACTAATTTTTTTCCGGGTGGTAACGGAGGCACCATCATCCGCCATGGAGAAAATACCTACATCGAAGAAAAGGTACTCTTTACCGATAGTACATTCTTTGATGTTATCGAGGTTGACCTTGTTGCAGGCAACAAACAAACGGCTCTTTTAGAATCCAACTCAGTTGTAATAAATCGGTCTACGGCGATTAAGTTATTCGGTGAGCAAGACCCAATTGGGCAAACCCTCGAGTTTTTCGATCAATCCTGGATGGTTAGTGCGGTCACGGAAGACTTACCAGCAAACTCTCACATGGAGTTTGACTACCTTATTCCTTTTTTCCAGTTCCCTTTCTTTCAGCAGCCGAACTGGACTACCTTCAGCACCTTATCATATATTGAATTGGTCCCGGGAACCGACCCGGAAGAGTTTGAGAAAAAGATCCCTGACTTCATTCGTCAAAATGCTGATGCTGAAATCAAAGCAAGAAACGGTATATCATACGATGAATACATTGAAGCAGGAAATGGATACAATTACTACCTCCAGCCAATAAAAGATATTCACCTGTATTCCAATCTTGAAGGTGAACTGAAAGCAAACGGGAACATCAACTATGTCTACATCTTCTCCATTATCGCCAGTTTCATTCTGGTTATTGCCGGTATCAATTTTATGAATTTGTCCACCGCAAGGTCGACTGAAAGGGGTAAGGAAGTTGGTATTCGAAAGGTTTTAGGTTCGGCCAAAACACAACTGGTCGGACAATTTCTTACGGAGTCAATCCTGATTTCAGCGCTGTCATCCATGTTCGCACTGGTAGCCGTATCGCTTGTCCTACCCTATTTCAACGACATCGCCGGCAGACCATTGACCATAGATATGATCCTAGAACCTGTTTTCCTTTTCAGCATACCCATTATTGTTATCGTTGTTGGCGTGTTAGCAGGGATGTACCCAGCGTTTTTTATATCGGGCTTTAAGCCAGTCAGTGTTCTAAAAGGAAAACTCAAAAATTCTAAAGGTGGGATTCAGCTCAGAAATGTACTGGTAGTGACACAGTTTGCCATTTCAATTGCGCTGGTTAGCTCTACCATCCTGGTCTACAATCAAATGGGATACCTGCTAAACAAACCACTTGGTTTTGAAAAAGAGCAGGTCTTAGTAATTGAAAATGCGTTTTCACTGGATAATGATCCAAATGGGTTTAATCGCGCACGATTTGAAACCTTCAAAAATGAGATCAATAACATTCCTGGTGTCACCTCTTCAGCGTATGCTTCGGCAATGCCCGGAGATATTCTCCCCGGTTTCCTTGTGCGTGTTCCGGGAACAGGTAAAGAAAGTATGATGACCCGAAATATGATGTTCGACAACGATTTACTGGAAACTCTTGACATCAAGCTAATCGAAGGTCGATTTTTCTCGGATATGTTTGAGGACTCTCTGTCTATTGTATTGAATAAATCAGCGGTTGAGAAATTAGGTATTTCGGATCCGGTTGGAAAGAAAATCATTAGTGTGGGTCCACCTGATGTAGAACTAACCATCGTCGGAGTGATTGATGACTTTCATTTTCAGTCACTTCATATTGACCTGGAACCGGTAAGCGTTACTTCAAGTGAGGGCGCCAACCAATTTTTTAACAAAGCTGTCATCAAAATCAATGAAAAGAACGTATCGGGTACAATTGCAGGTATAAAGAGCACCTGGGACAAATTCGTACCAAACACGCCCTTTCAATCCTACTTTTTGGATGAAGACCTGGAAGAGTTTTACAAGACGGAAAAATCGACCGGTCAGATTTTCACAATTTTCACCTTCCTCGCCGTGGTAATTGCTTGTATCGGACTGTTAGGACTATCTGCCTTCATCATCAACCAACGAGTTAAGGAAATTGGAGTGCGAAAGGTACTGGGAGCCTCCGTACCTTCGATCGTGCTGATGCTGACACGAGATTTCACTAAACTTATTGGTATAGCTACGGTAATCGCCGTTCCAGCGGCATATATATGGATGGAAAGGTGGCTCGAGAACTTTGCTTACTCCGTTGGTATCAGCTGGACATCATTTTTACTTTCTGGATTGATGGCTTTGGTTATCGGTTTTCTTACCATTAGCTATCAATCAATCAAGGCCGCGACAACCAACCCTGTGAATTCTCTAAAAGATGAATAGCTATCTGAGGGTTGAGGGACCATAAAGTACCCTACCTGCTCGTCTGTCGGTCATCCCATCCGGGTCAACCGCTATTTCGCCATTGACGACCACGAATTGCAGACCCTCTGAATACTGATGTGGATCTTTGAAAGTGGCTTTGTCAATAATTCGTTCGGGATCAAATATCACTATGTCTGCGTAGTTGTTCGTTTTTAGTAGCCCTCGATCGGTAAGGCCTAGTCGATAAGCAGGCAATCCTGTCATTTTCCTGATCGCTTCCTTTAGTTCCAATGTCCCTTTTTCACGAACATAATATCCAAGAACACGAGGAAAAGTGCCATACCACCTGGGATGAGGATGACCGATTCCCGGTCGGCATAATCGCCCATCAGAGGCAATCATAGTCATAGGGTGCTTCATGATTCGCTCTACATCTCCTTCATCCATAGCGAAATAGACGCAGGAAGCCCCTCCTTTCAATTGCGCTTCAATTACCAATTCTGCACCATTACCAGGAGTGGGAAGCATATCCCTCATTTCCGCCCATTCTCTCAACGTTTTACCCTCCAGTTCCTTGTTCCAATTGACAAGCGCCAGCTGGATCCTGTCCAGGTCTCCTCCTCCACGATCATTGAGTATGTTGAATACGATTCCAGCTTTAATACTATCTCTGAGTACCGGGTCTTTAACCCTTTCATTGAATGCACCACCGGCCCGGGCCCAGGCAGGAATTAGAACTGAAATTCCCGTGTAGCTGGCAATGTAAGGATATTGATCCGCCATAATATCCAGCCCAATTGCCCTTGCAGAATCGATCAGTTCTAAAGTTTCCAGGCTTTTCCCCCACATGCGTTGTCCAATTGCCTTATGATGGGTCAGAACCACTGGAATATCTGCTTCTCTACTAATGACGATCGCCTCTTTAACGGCAGGTATCAAACCCAACCCTTCCTCTCTCAGATGCGAGGTATAAAAGCCTCCATTATCTGACGCAACTTTAGATAATTCAATGACTTCCTTAACATTTGAAAACGCACCTGGCAGGTATTTCAATCCGGTTGACAGACCAAATGCACCCTCCTCCATTGCTTGTTGGACTTGCCCTTTCATCTCTTCTAACTCATCAGGTTTCGGAGGTCTGCGGGCCATGCCCATGACATTTAGTCGGATGGTATTATGTCCACCCAAATAAGCCACATTCATTCCAAGGCCTAATTTTTGAAGACTATCCATCTGGTCCTTGATAGGCCAGGGACTAAAACCATCGGGCCCTCCGAGAGCCAATGTCACTCCTTGACGAACATGACTTTCTGCATCCGGCATTTTGAGGATGGGATCCAGGTGTGCATGGAGGTCAATGAAGCCGGGAGTAACCGCCATTCCCGTTGCGTCAATGATTAATTCAGCTGAGTGTTCATCCTCTAGTTCAGGAGCAATTAAAGTAATTCGATCGCCATCGACGGCAATGTCTCCTGAGTAACCAGCATGATCCGAACCTTCGTAAATGGTCCCGTTTACAATTAGTAAATCGTGCTGCTGCTTTTGCTTCTTCTCACAAGAAAAAGCAATTAGAAGAAAAAGAAGAAAGAAGGGATGAATGAACAGGTTCATCCCGTAATAGTAGTGACAATTACTTAAATGATGGAATTCCAGTAATATCTGCGCCAAGGATTAACAAGTGAATGTCATGCGTTCCTTCGTAGGTCACCACACTCTCAAGGTTCATCATGTGCCTCATCATCGGATATTCACCGGTGATCCCCATTCCTCCATGAATCTGTCTGGCTTCCCTGGCGATATTAAGTGCAATTTCAACATTGTTTCTTTTGGCTAACGAAATCTGCTGAGTGGTGGCTTTACCCTCATCCATCAACTTACCTAATCTCCAGTTAACCAACTGGGCCTTAGTTATTTCCGTTAACATTTCGGCTAATTTCTTCTGAACCAATTGGAAAGCACCAATTGGCTTGCCGAACTGCTCTCTTTCCAGAGAATAGCGTCTGGCAGAATCGTAGCAATCCATGGCGGCTCCAATCACTCCCCACGCGATTCCATATCGAGCCTTGTCGAGGCATGCCATCGGAGCTCCCAAACCATTCTTACCCGGTAATAGGTTTTCCTTTGGCACTTTTACATCACTAAATACCAGCTCCCCCGTGGCAGAGGCCCGAAGAGACCATTTCCCGTGTGTCTCAGGCGTTGAAAAGCCTTCCATTCCTCTTTCCACGATTAGTCCATGAATTCTGCCTTCTTCGTTCTTTGCCCAGACTACTGCTATATCGGCTCTTGGTGAATTGGAGATCCACATTTTGGCGCCATTCAGCAGATAGTAATCACCCATATCTTTAAAATGGGTTTCCATTCCTGATGGGTTAGAGCCATGATTAGGCTCAGTCAATCCAAAACATCCCAGCATTTCTCCGGAGGCTAGCTTTGGTAGGTATTTCCTCTTTTGCTCCTCACTTCCAAAGGCATAGATCGGAAACATCACCAATGAACCCTGTACGGAGGCTGTAGACCGCATCCCACTATCACCTCTTTCAATTTCCTGCATGATCAGGCCATATGATGTATAGTCCAAACCACCTCCACCATACTCCTCGGGAACAGTTGGACCAAATGCCCCAACCTCTCCAAATTTCCTTACTATTTCAATGGGAAAATGGTTGTTTTCCGCCCAGCTCTCTATGTAAGGACTAATTTCTCTTTTCACAAAATCCCTAATTGAGGATCTAATTAGTTTATGCTCTTCGGTTAAGAGGTCGTCAATAGCATAAAAGTCTGGTGATTCAAATAAATCAGGTTTCTGAGAGGCTACAATATGCCCATTATTCGCTACTACATCCGCTGCCATGTACTCGGGTTTTTATTTGAGTTAATAATGGCTCAAATTTACACATTTTAAGACCTGGAATGGAAGAGAAATCGATTGATCCTGTACTAATTGAGCAACTTAAAAAACTCGAGGCCAAATATGAAGCCATGGGTCAAGACCTATCTTCCTATCTCGATGGGCTCCTATACTCCGATTACCTAACTTACTGGGACTACATTCACCTTGACACACTCCTTAGTTTACAGACACCTCGAACTGATTTTCCGGATGAAAAAGTATTCATCATCTATCACCAGATAACGGAACTATATTTTAACCTGATTTTGCACGAACAAAAGCAGATCTTGACTGATAAGGAAGATAATCCGGACGAATTTCTGAAGAGGGTTCGAAGAATTAACAGGTACTTCCACAACCTTATTAACTCCTTTACCATTATGATCGATGGAATGGATCAGGACCAGTTTCTAGCGTTCCGAATGTCCTTGTTGCCGTCAAGTGGGTTTCAAAGTGCTCAATACCGAATGTTGGAGATCAATTCTACGGATTTCTACCTACTTACCAATTCCAAAGTTCGACCCACTCTTTCTCTAAATAATTCGATTGAGGAAGTTTACGATCACCTTTATTGGAAAAGAGGAGCTACTGAATTAGCCTCGGGTAAGAAAACCCTTACCCTGAAACAGTTTGAATTAAAATACCGCCGGTCGTTCATTGAACAAGCGGAATCAGTTCGGGAAATCAATCTCCTTCGTAAATACTTCAATCATTTCCAGGGTAATCTGGAAATCGAAAAGGAATTAAAAACATTTGATCACCAGGCCAATGTCCTTTGGCCTTTAGAACACTTTAAATCAGCTGCCAAATACCTAAAAAGAACTCCCGACGAGATTAAAGCCACTGGCGGTACAAACTGGCAGCAATACCTACCACCAAGGAAACAAATGATCGTGTTCTTTCCAGAATTATGGGAAGAAGATGAACTTAATCATTGGGGAACACCAAAAGATGTAGTTAGTTATAGTTAACCTATGAAACGTCTGGGATCATATTACTTTTTGATTCTAACGGCCTCTCTAAGCTTTGGTCAGACATTCGAATTTCGAACGTATTACGACAAGGAAAAATCACAGCTTAAGGAGATTATTTCATTAAGTCAGATAGACTCCACACTTCAGGGACCTTATTCATCATTTATGCAAGATGGTGCTCCGAAAGCCGCAGGATACTATGAACAAGGAAAAGCTTCCGGAACCTGGACTTACTACTATGAAGATAATCGAGTTCGCGCTAAAGGAGGATTGGAAAACGGCAAACAAAATGGGTTATGGAGCTACTACTTTGAAAGCGGTCATTTAAAAACGGAGGGCTTCATGCGACAGGGAGTCCGGGAAGGTGAATGGGTAAATTATTATGAAAATGGTGATCAAAAGAGTCGTGGTATCTACCTAAATAACAAAAAAGACGGTCTGTGGAAATACTATTTCGAAGGCGGTGATTTGAAGTCTGAAACCGAATTCTCAGATGGGATTGGTATTTACCGGGAATTTTTTCTCAATGGCCAAATCAAGCTTGAAGGTCAGATTCGCAACGATAAGAGTGAAGGTTTATGGAAGTACTACTACCAATCTGGAAAGATCGAAAGTGAAGGAAATTTCAAAAATGGGCTAAGAGTAGGAAAATGGAATTTCTATCATGAAAACGGCGAGCTCTCCTCCGAAGGAATGTATGAAAGTGGAAAACGAACCGGAGAATGGATATACTACTACAAAACGGGCTCCATTAGCAGTCGAGGCACTTTGGTTGACGACACCCGGGAAGGAAGATGGAATCTGTTTTTTGAAAACGGAGAAGTCAGGAGTAGTACGGAATATCTACATGGAAACGGTCCAAGTAAAGAATATTACCCGAGTGGTCAGGTACTTGCCCAAGGCAATATACAAAATGGAAAGAAGGATGGTTTATGGGAATATTTTGATGAATCGGGTTTCAAAAATGGTGAAGCCACATTTACTAATGGAATTGGCGATTTCAAAGGATTCTACAACAACGGCAATATTTCAATGGCAGGAAAACTGGAGAACTCAAGACAGGTAGGTGAATGGATATTATATAATGAAGACGGAGAAATCTCGGGTAAGTACAAGCCCATGTATCAAGAAGATGTTGCAGTAAATTCGGCGGAGAGCTACAGACAAAATATCATATCACGAAAACCCGACTACAGATACAAAAGCCATCATAATCGCTATTTTGATGTAGTTACTAATGAGTTTAAGGGAGTTGGCTTTACCACCAACCCGATTTGGACCGCTGCCGGGTTCTTACCGGTTGCAATCGAATACTACGTCCAGGAACGACTGGCATACGAGATAATGTATACTTATTATCGCGATCCTTTCTTTACACCGCAAAATGAAATTCAACTAGGGGACCGATATTCCACTGGCCACGGAGTTAGGATTAGACAGAAATTCCTATCCCGTGATAAAGACATTGGAATGCCCTACTTCGGTCATAACATTGGTCTAATGTACAATACTCATACGGTAGACATCATTACTGATCCAAGTCGATTAATTGCGGAGGAGACTGTTGCTTTCTATGGTGTTTTTGTAGGAGTGAAATGGCTTCGTTCGACAAAACAAAGAGGGATAACGGTTGATCTTTTTGTCGGGATGGATATCGGTCTTAGAAATTGGGATCGACAATATCCGGTGGATGACAGTTTCGATGATTATTTCAAAGATCTTGAACAAAATGACCTGTACTTACCGTTTACTTTTGGTATCAATTTTGGCTGGATGAGTTCAGTGCAGAGAATCAAGAAAGTACTCAATGGAAAGTAAAAAGACAGTAATTATCGGCGCAACACCTAATCAGGATCGCTACGCCTTTCACGCAGCGGCAAGACTAAATCAGGTAGGTCATGAGATTGTTCCCATCGGCATTAAGAAAGGCAACGTATTCGGACGGGACATTCTGGACCTTCGAGAAAAGCCTGAAATACGGGAAGTTGATACGGTTACCATGTATTTGAATCCCCGTAATCAGGAAGATTGGGAAGACTATATTATTTCCTTAAATCCGAAAAGGATTATTTTCAATCCGGGTACGGAAAATGAATCACTGATGGAAAAAGCGGAGAAGAAAAATATCGAATCGCTAGCCGCCTGTACCTTAACTATGCTGAGTGTCGGACTCTATTAGTCTCATTCCTCAAGAATCATTCGATGATCAACAGCAGGTTTACAGATTACTCCCTTCTCCCCCATCTCAAATAGCACTTGGGCTAACTCCCCATTTTCGGGACTCTCGATGTTGATCGGATTCCCATTGTAGGTGAAAAGGGCAAGTTTTTCAAGACTCGATATTTCAAGTGGTATCTCGGTGACCTCGTTGTTGTCAATGTCGAGTTCTCTCAGGTACCTTAAGCCGATAATCTGATTTGGAAAATCAACCAGATAATTGTCATTTATTCTCAATACTTCCAGCTTATTAAGGCCAGAAAGACCAGAAGGCATGGCACTGATCCGGTTATGATGGAGATATAATTGCCTTAGAGATTGCAGACCTCCTAGTTCTTCAGGTATATCATAGAGTTTATTATGAGAGGCGTACAAAATCTCCATCTTCTTTGCCTGCTTTATTGTTCTGGGAAGTACTTCCAATTGATTGTAATACAAATCAAGAACAGCTAAATTCTGAATCTGGAAGAAATCGCTTGGTAGTGTATTTAGCTTATTTTTATACAAGCTGAGCTTGGACAAGCGGTTTAGTTCAGATATACCCTCAGGTAGACCTGATAAATTGTTCTCCTGCAGCTGTAATTCATTTAATTGAGGAATCTTGTAGAATGAAGGATGAATCTTATCTAATCCACACCGGTTCATTTTGAGTATTGTTAATGAAGATAATTTGGCATACTTCCCTTCATACAATTCCACTGGATTATCCGATAATATCAATTCACTCAAACTTTGGGAAGCCGATATCTTTCGAATATCAATTTGGGCAAACTGGTTCTTAGAAAGGTCAAGAATATCAACATTTGGAAGCTTTCGTAGAGAAGTTAATTTCACCAAATTGTTTTCTTTTAGGATCAGCTTTCTTACACTGGTTAATCTCGCATACCGGGCCTTCTCTAATTGGTTGTTATCCCAATGAATCACCTCCAGTTTGTTATTTCGCCTGAGTTTGCGGGGCAGCTTCTCAATCAGGTTATGACTTAGGACCAGTTTTTTAAGGCTCCGGGCCTCAAAAACAAAATCTGGTATTTTCTCAAGTCCGGAATGGCTTAGGTCAATAGAAGAAAGCGTATCCACGCGCTTGTTTTCTTCATATCTGGTTAATCTCCTTTTCGCTTCCTCTCGCTGCTCAAGACTGGCCACCATCCTGAGACTATCCATGAACCTTTTAGGATCTTTTTCATACTTGTCCCGTTGAGCTTCAATTCTTCGAATTTCTTCGAGTTTTCTTTGTCTTTCCCTTTCAATAAAACGCTCCTGATCGGTGATTTGGGCGAAAACCTGAAGCGGAAAAACTCCCAGAAACGCAACAATAAGTATTGACCTCATGCGGCCAAGATACAAAGGATAAACCACACCTTCTTTCATGTGAAGAAAACATCACGAAAACGATACATTTATGTTAGTTTTGCAGCTTTTGAAAAGCATTTGATGGAAGACAACAAAGAGAAGAACCCAGGAGAATATTCAGCAAGCAATATACAGGTACTAGAAGGTCTTGAAGCCGTTAGAAAACGTCCGGCCATGTACATCGGTGATGTTGGTGTCAAAGGACTTCACCACTTGGTATGGGAAGTTGTGGACAACTCAATCGACGAAGCTCTAGCCGGTCACTGCGATCACATAATCGTGGAAATCACCACAGAGAATTCCATTATCGTAAAAGACAATGGACGAGGAATCCCAACGGACATGCACGAAAAGGAAAAGAGATCTGCTCTTGAGGTGGTTATGACCGTTTTGCACGCTGGGGGAAAATTCGACAAAGACACATATAAAGTTTCGGGTGGACTTCACGGGGTGGGTGTTTCCTGTGTTAATGCCCTTTCCACATCTTTGAAAGCTACCGTACATCGTAAAGGAAAAGTCTTCGAGCAGGAATATTCCAGAGGAATACCAAAAGCACCAGTCAAAGAAGTTGGTAAAACCGACATAACCGGAACCACCGTTGAATTCCTACCAGATCCGGAAATCTTTAGCGTCTTAATCTATAATTACGACACAGTAGCTTCCAGATTAAGGGAATTGGCATATCTGAATGCGGGAATAAAAATTGAACTTTTTGACCATCGGGAAACGGAAGATGGGAAACCGAAATCTGATGAATTCTTTTCTGAAGGTGGACTAAGGGAATTTGTCCAATACCTCGACGAATCTCGGGAGAAACTCATTCCTGATCCGGTATTCATGGACGGGGACAAGGGAGGTATTCCCGTGCAGGTAGCTTTGAGCTACAACACCTCTTTTGCAGAGCATGTTGTTTCTTATGTGAATAATATCAACACGATCGAAGGTGGGACACACGTGGCTGGATTCCGTCGTGCTTTGACACGAACATTAAAGTCCTACGCGGATAAGTCCGGCTTATTAGAAAAAGTTAAAGTAGACATTAGCGGAGATGATTTTCGCGAAGGACTCACTGCAGTTATCAGTGTAAAGGTTGCTGAACCTCAATTTGAAGGTCAGACCAAAACAAAACTTGGAAATTCCGAAGCCATGGGTGCTGTCGACACTTGTGTTGGCGACATGCTAAACGAGTACTTAGAGGAAAATCCAAAAGAAGCAAAGCAGATCATCTCCAAGGTGGTATTAGCCGCTCAAGCAAGGCATGCAGCTAGAAAAGCCAGGGAAATGGTGCAGCGGAAAAACGTACTTTCCGGAACAGGACTTCCTGGAAAACTTGCCGACTGTTCGGAAAAGGATCCTTCCCTGTGCGAAATCTACCTGGTTGAAGGCGATTCCGCTGGTGGATCAGCGAAACAAGGTCGAGATCGTAAATTTCAGGCCATTCTTCCTCTTCGCGGTAAAATATTGAATGTAGAAAAAGCGCAGGAGCACAAGATTTACGATAACGAGGAAATCAAAAATATGATTACCGCTCTTGGTGTAAGCTTTGGTACAGAGGAAGATGAGAAAGCGCTCAACCTCGAGAAGCTTCGGTATCATAAAATCATCATCATGACCGATGCCGATATTGACGGAAGTCATATTCGTACACTTATACTTACCTTCTTCTTCCGATATATGAAGCCTTTAATCGAACAAGGATATTTGTACATCGCACTGCCGCCATTATACCTCATCAAGAAAGGAAAATCAGAGCGTTATGCCTGGTCGGAAGATGATCGAGTTCGGGTAATCAAAGACATCGCGGAGGGCAAAGAGGAAAGTGTGAACGTTCAACGATACAAAGGTCTTGGTGAGATGAATCCGGAACAACTGTGGACAACAACAATGGATCCCCAACATCGTTCCCTGAAACAAGTCACCATAGAATCCGCAGCTGAAGCTGATCATCTTTTCTCAATGTTAATGGGTGACGAAGTGGCCCCAAGGAGAGATTTCATTGAGAAAAATGCGAAATACGCAAATGTTGACGTATAAACCATCGAGGAACCCGTTACTTCTCCTTTTCTTGTTATTCCTGTCCCTGCCAACGTTATCCCAGGATTACTGGCAGCAAAGGGTAGAATACCAGATGGATATTGATTTTGATGTAGTCAACCATCAATTCACTGGTAAACAAAAGTTAACCTACGTAAATAACTCAACTGATACGCTAAGGGCGGTTTATTATCATCTCTATTTCAACGCTTTTCAACCAAACAGCATGATGGATGAAAGAAGTAGAGATTTATTAGATCCTGACAGACGCGTCCAGGACAGAATATCTTTGCTCAATGAGAAAGAAATCGGTTACCAACAAATAAGGTCACTTAAACAAAATGGATCCGAGGTCCAACACAAAACGGTTGGTACCGTGCTGGAGGTTGAATTACATGAACCCATTTTACCAGGTGAGACCACGATTTTCGATATGATGTTTGAAGGTCAGGTTCCGCTGCAAATCAGACGGTCTGGTAGGGATAGTCAAGAAGGCATCGCCTATTCCATGACCCAATGGTACCCTAAACTAGCTGAATACGATGAAGACGGATGGCATGCATACTCCTACGTTGCACGTGAATTCTACGCCCCTTGGGGTGACTTCAATGTCAATATCACTATCGACAAGAATTATATCTTAGCGGCCGGTGGGGTATTACAAAATCCCGATGAAATTGGATTTGGATATAGCAATGAATCACCTGACCATTCTTCGAAGGAAAAGCTTACCTGGAGATTCAGAGCAGAAAACGTTCACGATTTTGCATGGTCGGCTGATCCGGATTATAAGCACAAAATCGTTGAGACCGAAAATGGTACGATTGTACGTCTTTTTTATCAACAAGATTCAGCCACGCTGAATTGGGAAAAGCTTCCTGAGTACATACCGGCGATATTGAAATATGCTAACCAAAATTTCGGAGAGTACCCCTACCCTGAATTTGTTATTATGCAGGGTGGAGATGGAGGTATGGAATACCCAATGTCCACATTAGTAACGGGTCACAGGAGTCTGATGTCTCTTGTAGGTGTTGTTGTTCATGAATGGATGCATTCCTGGTACCAAGGAGTATTGGGTTCAAATGAAATACTCTATGGATGGATGGACGAAGGTTTTACCGAATGGGCCCAAGGTAAAATTTTGAGAGATGTTTTCAGCAATCCAAATGACATAATCAATAAATATGCTGGATATACGACACTGGCACTGAGTGGTTATGAGGAACCATTATCCACTCCTGCCGACTACTTCAAAACAAATTATGCTTACGGGGCAAACTATTCAAAAGGCGCCCTGACATTGTATCAATTGGAGTACATAATTGGTGAAAAAGTACTAGCTAAGGGGATGTTACGATATTTTAATGAATGGAAATTCAGACATCCCGATAAAATGGATTTCATCCGAATTATCGAAGACGTTTCAGGAATTGAACTTGACTGGTATTTCAATTATTGGATAAACACCACGAACAGAATCGATTATGGCGTGAAAGAAGTCTCGACACAAGGAAGGAAAACAACAGTATCCCTCGGCAAATTCGGAGAAATTCCTATGCCCATAGATGTTAGAGTGACTACCACAGATGGTGATGAGATTTACTATTACATCCCTTTGCGTGAAATGAGAGGCTCAAAGGCTCCTGAGGCTGATAATTGGAACCAGCTACCCGATTGGCCCTGGACTCACAGAACATACAGCTTCGAGATTGATATTGATTCTCAAAAAATCTCCGAAATCTCACTTGACCCCTTGAATCGAATGGCCGATGTTGTCCGCAAAAACAATATCTATAAAGCATCGGAGCAGTAGGTATTCCCTTACCTAATGTTGGCTCTTATCGAAATTACCTGTACCGGTGCTGTAGGATCGTTGGAAAAAACGGTAATTGTTTTATACTGCCTACCTTTTCTCCCGTTCGGGTCAAAGGCTAATTTCAATAAGGTATAACTATCCGGTTCAATGTCTTCTGACTCCAGATCTGCCATAAGGCAATCACAATTAGAATCAATTTTTCGGATATTCAATGGCCTATTTCCCTCATTTATCAGCTGAACCTCTTCAGTTGCGATCTCGCCAACACTAACAAGTCCAAAGTCAACTTTGGTATAGTTGAAAGCAAGTTTGGCTGCATTTGCCAACTCGGATTCGGATAGTGGAGGAAAGAATTCAATCAAAGAATAGCTAATCAGGTATTTCTTATTAGGAACGATTTCATCAGATGTTGAAATCAACAACGAATCAGAGGCATAACCCAACTCTTCAATCTTATCAACAAATAGATCTACAAGGATTTCACCCTCACTTTTTGGAAGTAAGGTATCCGGACTAAAGCGTACGGTTAGGTGATCCAGACTATCGCTATAACCTATAAAAATGAGTGAATCATTTCCAAAGTTGTAAACAGGAAAGGCCTTTGTAATCGATGCTTCATTTGTCACGTTTCCCAGGGACAAGACTCGAAACCCCGATCCAAGGTTTCCTACTCTAACAGGATATTTTCTTTCGAGTCCGACGGTAGCCTGTAGAACTCTTCCTTTTACCTGGAGTCGGTGTTTCGCCCCCTTTGAATCAATAACCTCAATGCTCTTTTCGAATGAGCCCGGCCTATTATGAGATAGATAGCGGACATCTACTCCTCCAGTATCCTTTGGCTGAAGCCAATTCTTTGTCCAATTTACCGCAGTACAACCGCAAGTAGCATTAACTGAAGTAATACGAATCGAATCTAACCCGTTATTAGTAAAATAAAACGAATGGAAAAAATCATCTTCCTCATATCTCTCTCCAAAATCCTTCTCTTTCTCTGAAAATACCAGTTTCTCTTGCGCATTAATAGCGGATACGAGAACTCCAATTTGAAAGAAAATCATTAATAGCCACCTCATAAGCCGGCAAAGTAAAAGAAGAATAAAATAATGGAGTAAGGCTTCTTGAATTATCAGTAGGAACGACCTAGGTTTGCCTCCTAAAAATGGCAAGAATTCTTACGGGAATCCAGAGTTCAGGAAAACCACACCTTGGAAATCTACTCGGAGCCATAATGCCGGCAATTGAACTGTCAGAAGCACCAGGAAATGACTGTTTCGCATTTATTGCCGATCTGCATTCACTTACATCCATCAAGGATCCCGATACTTTAAATGAAAATACCAGATCCATTGCGGCAGCATGGATTGCATGTGGATTCGATACTTCTACCAATACATTTTATCGCCAATCCAAAGTGCCAATTGTAACTGAACTGACCTGGTATCTTAGCTGCTTCACTCCTTTTCCTATGTTGGCAAATGCTCATTCGTTTAAGGACAAATCAGATAAATTATCTGATGTGAATGCCGGATTATTTACCTATCCGGTACTGATGGCATCGGATATTCTCCTGTACGATGCGGACATAGTTCCAGTTGGAAAAGATCAAAAGCAGCACCTTGAAATAACCAGAGACATCGCCAGCTCCTTTAATCATCAATACGGGGAAACCTTTGTCCTACCGGAAGCCAAAATCGATGAAGAATTGATGACAATTCCTGGAACAGATGGTCAGAAAATGAGTAAGTCTTATGGAAACATCATCGACATTTTCCAACCGGACAAAAAACTGAGAAAGAATGTAATGTCAATTGTAACAGATTCTTTACCACTGGAAGCACCGAAAGACCCGGACACCTGCAATGTGTTCCAAATGTACAGGATACTTGCGAGCGACTCAGAAACCGAAAGTATGCGTGAAAAATATCTGGCAGGAAACTACGGTTACGGGCATGCTAAGGAAGAGCTATTTCAACTGCTCCTTACCCGTTTCAAAAAGGAACGTGAGACCTTTGATCAATTAATCAATGATCCAAATAAACTTGATCATTTGCTTGAGGAAGGGGAAAAAAAGGCTACTGAGGTTGCTTTGGAAGTACTATCGAGGGTAAAAGCCAAACTCCGGTATTAAGTTTGACATTCTGAGAGGAAATACTAGATTACATCATCTCAAATTCTTAACCACAAAATTAAATGGATACTGCTGAAGTTAACGCGAAAAAATGGTTGGATTCATCTCAACTTGATGCTGAATCAAGAACGGAAATAGAGCGATTGCAAAGTGAAGGCTCATCCGAATTCGCTGATGCCTTTTACAAGAGCCTCGAATTTGGTACCGGTGGTTTAAGAGGTGTTATGGGTGTCGGTTCCAATCGCATGAATAAATACACTGTAGGCATGGCCACCCAAGGTCTTGCAAACTACATCATTAACTCCTTCGCCGGACAAGAGTTGAAGGTAGTTGTCGCGCATGACAGCCGAAACAATAGTAGGTTTTTTGCAGAAACAACTGCTAACGTCTTTTCTGCTAATGGTATAAAAGTCTACCTTTTCGAAGAATTGCGTCCCACACCGGAACTATCGTATGCTATTCGAAAATTGAATTGCCAAAGCGGTGTAGTTGTAACAGCTTCCCACAACCCTAAGGAATACAATGGATACAAAGCTTATTGGGATGACGGGGCACAATTAGTTCCTCCGCATGATAAAAACGTAATCAGGGAAGTAGATGCAATTGCGTCTATAGATGATGTGCGCTTCACAGGAAACCCGGAGCTGATTGAGGTAATTAGTGACGACATTGATAAAAGCTATTTAGAGATGATTAAGAGTTTAAGTCTGTCTCCTGAATCTATTCAGCGGCAGAAGGACTTAAAAATTGTCTTCTCATCCATACATGGAACCGGCATTACGATGGTGCCCCCAATTCTTGAATTGCTTGGATTTGAGAATGTACATGTCGTCGAGGAACAACAAAATCCAGATGGCAATTTTCCAACGGTAGTGTATCCTAATCCTGAAGAGGCGGAGGCCATGTCTCTTGCTCTTAAGAAAGCAGAGTCCATAGACGCCGATCTCGTTATGGCAACCGACCCGGACTCAGATCGCGTGGGTATTGCTGTAAAGAATAGTGAAGGAAAATTCGTTCTTCTTAACGGAAACCAAACCGGCTCCCTGTTAATAAAGTATCTACTCCATAAATGGTCCGAAAACGGGAAATTGACGGGTAAAGAATTTATCGTAAAAACCATTGTGACCTCGGAGTTAATCGCACAAATCGCAAAGTCTTACGATGTGAAGCAGTATGACACGCTCACAGGTTTCAAATACATTGCGGCACTTATCAAGGAACTTGAAGGTAAAGAGACTTTTATCGGAGGTGGAGAAGAAAGTTATGGATATCTAATTGGAGACCAGGTCAGAGATAAGGATGCCATTGCATCATGTGCAATGATTGCGGAGATGACGGCCTGGGCAAAGGATCAAGGTAAAACCCTTTTCAATATGCTCCTCGATATTTATGTAGATCATGGCATTTTTCTGGAAAGCCTCACATCCATTACCAAGAAAGGAAAGACTGGTGCAGAGGAGATTCAACAAATGATGTCAGGATTCAGGGCAAACCCTCCTAAGGAGTTAGATGGATCAGCGGTCATTAAATTTCTGGATTATCAAGAACAGGAAAGTGTTAATCCCCAAACCGGGGAAAAATCACCAATCGACTTACCGAAATCCAATGTACTGCAATTTGTAACTGAAGAGGGTGCGAAAATCTCGTTGAGACCCTCTGGTACAGAACCAAAAATCAAATATTATTTTTCTGTGAATTCGCAATTACAATCGAAATCTGATTATTTTGCAGCGGTTGAAAAATTAGGCCAGAAAATTGAAAGACTCTCAAAAAGCTTGGCAGATTGAGAATAAAAAAATGTAAAGATTTAGTATAAATATTTTTATACTATAGTTAATTTGCTGGCATTATTATTATTTACCTAAGAGACTTATATATATTTAACTATCACCAAATTAAATAACCGTCTTGGGAATTCTCATTAACGTGCTTCTCGTAATCGTGGGGTTCGTTCTTTTGATAAAAGGAGCGGATTTTCTCGTTAACGGTGCCTCATCTTTGGCCAAGCGATTCAATGTATCGGACATTGCTATTGGATTGACGGTGGTAGCCATGGGAACTTCTGCCCCCGAGCTTGTTGTCAATTTGATTGCTGGTAATGAAGAAACAGCAGCTGGTGGTAATGACGTTGTCTTTGGAAATATTATTGGCTCAAACATCTTTAACATCTTCCTTATTCTGGGAGTCTCTGCGGTTATCTATCCGCTTACGGTTCAGCGTAATGCCCTTTGGAAGGAAGTGCCCTACTCTTTGCTGGCAACATTCATTTTTTTCATACTCGTAAATGATGCTTTGTTCTTTGAAGCCGAAACGAACAGCCTGAATACATGGGATGGTCTTATACTACTGTTCATGTTCGGCCTATTCCTTCTTTACATTTTCATGAACCTCCAAAGAAATCCTGATGGAGAGATAGAAGATATTTTGATTTACGGAAGTGTTAAAACAACTATCATGATTGTCCTGGGTATATCAGGATTGGTTTTTGGAGGCCAAATGATTGTTGATAATGCGGTAACTATTGCTGAGACATTTAACGTTAGCGAGAAACTAATTGGACTAACTATTTTGGCAGCAGGCACTTCACTACCGGAATTGGCAACTTCCGCCGTGGCAGCATTTCATAAGAAATCAGATCTTGCAGTAGGAAATATTGTAGGTTCCAACATCTTTAATTTACTGCTAGTACTAGGATCAACTGCTATTGTTCACTCACCATTGACCTTCAATACAGAACTAAACGTCGACCTTTACCTGGTAATGTTAGGTACATTCATGTTGTTTATATTCATGTTCACCATGAACAAGTACAAACTGGATCGAGCTGAAGGTGCAATCTATCTTCTTGGCTTCCTGGCTTACATGTACTACTTATTCGTTCGTCTGTAGTATTGTTTCAATAGAATTTTCTTGTGAGGTTTGCATCCTAATTTGCTAAGATGCTCAACAGAATCAATCCAACAACTACTCCCTCATGGGACAAACTGAACGATCATGTCAAATCCTTGAGGAAAACTGATCTGAAGACGTTGTTTACTCAAGACCAGAATCGTCTTGACTACCTGACTTTCAATCATAAACACTTCTATTTCGATTTTTCCAAGAACATTCTAAATAAGGAGACTCTTTCCTTATTTAGGAATCTGGCCGACGATTGCAAGCTTGAAGAGGCGAAGAAAGCCATGTTCGACGGAGATCCGATTAATGAAACTGAAGGACGGTCGGTACTGCACATGGCCTTACGTAGTCTTTCAGGTAAAAAGTACGTTTCTGGTGGAAAAGAAGTCATGTCTCTGGTGCAGACAGAACTTCAGAAAATCAAAAAATTCACAGATCGACTACACAGAGATGAACTACTGGGCTACACAGGTCGGCCAATCAGAAATGTTGTTAACATTGGTATAGGTGGATCTGATCTAGGCCCCTACATGGCATTAAACGCATTAAGGCCCTATTGGAAATCAGGCATAAATCCAAGATTCATTTCCAACGTCGATGCCAACCATTTTCTTGAAGCAACCGATGGATTGAATCCGGAGGAAACACTATTTATCATTGCCTCCAAAACCTTCACTACCCAGGAAACAATGACCAATGCCGAAACCGCCAGGGATTGGTTTCTTAAACGGGCTAAGGATAAAAGTCATGTGGCACGCCATTTCGTTGCTGTTTCTACAAATGAGGAAAAGGTTAACGAATTTGGTATAGACTCCGAAAACATGTTCGAGTTCTGGGATTGGGTAGGCGGACGATTCAGTTTATGGTCTTCTATAGGGTTGATTATTGCTTGCACTGTAGGATACGACAACTTCGAGGAAATGTTAAAGGGCGCTGAGGAAATGGATGAGCATTTTCTAACTGAACCTTTCGAGTCCAACATACCTACTCTAATGGCCTTTGTTGGCATCTTGTATAACAATTTCTTCGGGCATGACTCACAGGCGATTTTACCTTACGACCATCGGTTGCATCATTTTCCTGCTTATCTGCAACAAGCAGAAATGGAAAGTAACGGAAAGTCCGTCGATAGGCAAAGAAAACCGGTTGACTACCAAACCGGCCAGATTGTGTGGGGTGAACCAGGCACCAATGGCCAACATGCCTTTTATCAACTGATACATCAAGGAACGAAGATTATTCCTTGTGACTTCATTGGAGTGGCAAATGCCCATCATGATATGAAGGACCACCAGGAAAAGCTTATAGCAAACTTCATTGCTCAACCAGAAGCCTTGATGCATGGAAAATCTCGTGAGGAGTTAGTAGAAGAGTATCGAAGCCAGGGTATAGACCCAGAAACGGTGGCTGATGTGATTCCGCTTAGAATTTTTGGAGGAAATAGACCCAGTACATCAATTTTGATGGACACATTGACTCCAAAAAACCTTGGTTATCTCATCGCATTATACGAGCATAAGATCTTTGTTCAGGGTATTATGTGGAATATTTACAGTTTTGATCAGTGGGGTGTCGAACTAGGCAAAAAACTAGCAGGCACAATTTTGGCTGAAATCAGAACCGGTGAAACGAGTCCGAATCACGATCCCTCTACCCAAAATGTGTTGAAGAACTATATGGGTTATTTAGAGTCGTAAGTGACTCATTACGATCCCGGCCGATACGGATAGATTAAGAGACTCAGCCTTTCCCCTACCCGGAATGGTGACTTTGCGTTTAATATATTGACTGAGTTTGTCCTTTATCCCATGGGATTCACTTCCGAAGACGAAAATTGAGGGATTAGTAAATTGCTTTCTTAAAATGTTCTCACCTTCCAAATACAAGCCAAATACATCCCTTGATTCAAGCGAGATGATTAGTTGAGCCAGGTCGTGATACTGAACAACTACTCGAGTAAATGATCCCTTGGTTGCATTGATGACCTTGGGATTGTATTGATCCACTGAATCAGGGCTACAAACGATAGATGAAAAACCGAACCAGTCTGCCGTTCTGATAATGGTCCCCAGATTGCCGGGGTCGGAAATCCCATCGAACAACAAAAGATGATTCTTTTCATCTAATTCTGATTTTCTCTCAGGTATTTGCACTACAGCAAGACAGGAATCATTTGTCTGCAGAGTTCCCAAAGACTCCAGCACTTTCGTAGGAACTATAACGGGGTTGTGTTTGCCAAATTCATCTTCATAACGCGATGTAACCAGCAACTTCTTCACAGAGAAGTCTGAAGACAGAACCTCCTTCACATTCTTATACCCTTCTACAAGAAACTTATTATGCTCCTGCCGATATTTCTTTAATTTCAGTGATTTGATGAACTTTGCCTCGTTCTTCGATATCATTCCCTCCGCTAATTTGAGGCAATTTATCCAATATGTTTTTCTTTCGGTTCTGATGACATCCTGTCTTGGCACCAAGTTCCTTGAGGAGAACGAACGTATAATCTCCAAGGATGCACGTGTGCGTGGGATACGTAGCTCTTTTCGTGATGAAATAAGGGAATTAACCGTTCAACAGCCTAACAGTCGATTCCTGCAACTGCCAATTGCGCATCAAGTATTCTCCTATGAAATTGGTGAGCGAAATTTTGATCCTTCTTTATATGAAGCTGAAATCATCAGAGTAAGAAGCAAATTCGAAAAGAAAATCACCAAGACTGATAACTCTAAAAGAATTAACCGACTACAAACCCGAAGGGATGAGAAAATCAGAAAACTTCAACTAAAAGTCCGAGAAGGGAACTGGCTTATGCAAAACGGTGAGCCATTAGCCGTTCTGGACTCCAGTACATATGGAGTGTCAGAATCAAGGATTCAGCAATACTTAAGTACCCAGGGTTTTTTTGATAATGAGGTGGAGATGAGTGCCCGAATGATTGGAGATGAGAAATCTCGCCTTCGTGTTATCGTGGAACCCGGTGAACAATACGCTATTGATTCGTTGACCTATACAGTTAGCGATACTTCGATCCGAGTATTGTATGAAATGAATCTCGAGTCTTCAGTATTAAAACCGGGAATGAACTATGATCAGTCCAAACTGGAAGAAGAACGAGAACGTGTTTATAAGCTGTTGGTGAATAATGGTTATTACGGATTTTCGAAGCAATTGATCAGTTTTAATGTTGATACCACATCTCTTGACGAAGCCCGTGTAGTACTGACGACAAGAATTGCAAACATTGAGAATCAAAGCCCAAAACAATTCAAAGTTGATTCGGTTATTTTCCTTAGCGAATCAAACATTGATGTTTCCAGACTTCGTACTACAGACTACAAGGATGTAACCTATCGATTTGGTGACCGACTCTATGATCCACAGGTACTTGACTGGAGGCTATTTATATTCAAAGACAGTTTATTCAGTACTGAATCTACGCTCGAAACTCAACGGCAACTATCTTATCTGGATGCTTTCAAGTTTGTAAACATTAATTACGATTCAACACTCACGGATGGATTAGTGGCTTCAATCTTTACCAGTCCGCTTAATCGGTTTCAAGCCAATTATGAGATCGGAGGCGTTACAGCAGGTCAACTTCCGGGACCATTCCTAAATATCGGACTAAAAAACAGGAATACTTTTGGAGGTTTAGAGATTACGAATTTTACGGCAAGTGCGGCACTACAGGGAATCTCCGGTGTAAGTGGAGTCGAGAATTACTCCCTACTTCAGTATTCTGGAGAAGTTTCCGTAACCTTTCCACAGATACTTTTCCCGGCTTCAGAAAAATTCAAATACAGTGTCGGACGATTTAATCCCAAAACCCAATTCGCACTTCGGTATGAATACGAGGATCGACTAGGCGAATACGAAAGAAGTGTAACCCAAGGATCATTCAGATACATTTGGAGTTCAAGAGATAACATTCAGTTTTCCTTATCACCACTAAGTCTTTCCTTTATTGATGTAAGTACCATTGAATCGTCATTTCGTGAAGTTTTAAACGAACAGGATTCTCTTGGGAATGGAACTCTTCTTGCTGCCTTTAATTCGTCTTTTATATCGAGTTCAAGCTTTGAGACCATCTTCAATTTCAATGATTATTCCAGTTATCAATCCAATTCCATGTTTTTACGACTTTTTGCTGAAACAGGAGGAAATTTTGTTGGTGAACTGGCACAGCGTGTATTTGCTACCCCAGATGACTTTGCGTTCTTTAAATGGTTAAAACTAAGTGCTGATTTTCGCGCATTGGGAATTTTACCTTCGAGGTCGAGTATTGCGTTTCGATTCAATATCGGTGCGGCTTATCCGTATGAAAGAAGTAATTTATTCCTACCCTATGACAAACGATTTTATGTAGGAGGAAGTAATAGCATGCGTGCATGGCGAGTTCGTCGACTGGGGCCAGGTGCCTATGGGGAGATTAATGAAGGAGATCCTACTGAGGAACCATCTCAAATTCGAATTATCAATGATCGTCTGGAACAAGGTGGCGATATGGTTATAGAAACCAATATTGAATACAGAAAAAAAATATTAAAATTCGTTGATTACGCATTGTTTATGGACATTGGTAATATTTGGTTGATTAACAGCGATCAGCAACTACAGGATATTGATGGAGACGATGGGGTTTTCCGCTTTAATGAATTCTACCGCGAATTAGCGGTAAATGTTGGGCTAGGTCTTAGGGTTGATTTCTCTTTTCTTGTCTTTCGACTGGACGGTGCTGTGAAGGTGGTTGATCCTGCCCAGGCACCCGGTCAACGTTGGGTAATCGATAATTTAAACTTATTAGCTCCATTTGGAGGTGATGATCGCTCAAAGGAGCTATTCAGAAGAAACACTAACCTCAGTATCGGAATTGGATTCCCTTTCTAATATTATGGAAAAAGAAAAAATAGCTTCCTGGTTTCAGGAATTACAAAGTGAAATATGTAGCGGTCTGGAAAAACTAGATGGAAAAAACACTTTTCAAGACGATAAATGGCAACGCGAAGGAGGTGGTGGTGGACTTACTAGGACTTTTGTTGGCGGCGATCTTATTGAAAAAGGAGGTGTGAATTTTTCTGCTGTTCATGGTTTGACTCCAGAGAAAGTAAAAAAAGGTATTGGTTTGGATGCTGAGGAATTCTTTGCAACCGGTGTCTCCATTGTATTACACCCAGAGAATCCCTGGGTCCCGATAATACATATGAATGTACGCTACTTTGAGATGTCCGATGGTACCCACTGGTTTGGAGGCGGTATTGATCTTACTCCGCATTTAATAATAGAAGAAGATGCGAGATACTTTCATGAGCAGCTTAAGTCCGCCTGTGATGGTTTTCAAATGGGAGCTTACGACAAGTACAAAAAGTGGGCGGATGATTATTTCTACATCAAGCATAGAAAAGAAACACGAGGAATTGGGGGTATTTTCTTTGATCGGCTGTCTGGACCAGAGGAAAAGGAAAAGAATTGGAAGTTTACCCAGGAAGTGGGCAGGACCTTTCTTCCCACCTACAGTGAAATTGCCAACCGAAACCGAAATAAAACATACGGAAAAAAAGAAAAGGACTGGCAAATGATCCGTCGAGGACGTTATGTAGAGTTCAACCTGGTATTAGACAAAGGCACAAAATTTGGCCTTGATACAGATGGCCGCACCGAATCCATACTTATGAGCTTACCTCCGGTTGCCAACTGGCAATATCAACACCATCCAGAACCAGAATCCATAGAAGCCCGAACCCTTTCTTTATTGAGAAAAGATATCAATTGGTTGAATGGAATTAATTGAATCATTAGATATAAAACTACTGCAACTGATCAATGATTCAGGGGGTCCGGTAGTAGATCAAATAATGATTGGTTTATCAGATAAGTATATTTGGATTCCCCTATATCTATACATCATATTCCGATTATATCAACGCTCAGGAATTTCCGCATGGATTCCCGTCCTAATGCTTATTCTATTGGTTACTTGTACGGATCAGCTAACCAGTTCATTCATGAAATCCTACTTCGAAAGACTAAGACCCTGCAAAGATCCTACTCTAAGTTCGTGGATCAGTGTTGTACATAAATGTGGAGGTAGATATGGATTTGCCTCATCCCATGCGGCAAATACTATGGTTCTGGCTTTCTTTCTGTTTCTATGGGAAGAAAGAACCACATTCTCAAAAATTATGATCGCTTGGGCAGCATTGGTAGGCTTCTCACGAATTTACCTTGGCGTACACTTCCCGGGTGATGTAATCGTGGGTATTCTGATTGGAATCCTGCTGGCGATCCCTGGTTACTACGTGGTTGCCAAAATTATGAACCGCGCTTCGACATAATTTTCTGGATGTATTTCCCGATAATATCAAACTCCAGGTTAACCGAATCCCCAACCTTTAATTGTTTGAAATTGGTGTTCTCGTAGGTGTATGGAATTATTGCAACTTTGAAGCTATTGAGAGTCGTATCGAAGCAAGTGAGACTGATCCCATTTACAGAAACACTGCCTTTGTCTACAAGTACTTCATCTGTGTCTCCGTACTCAAAAACGTATTCCCAACTTCCATCAAGCTCTTCGACTGATTTTACCGAAGCCTGCATATCCACGTGACCTTGAACAATGTGTCCATCAAACCTCCCATGAGAAGGCATACAACGTTCAATATTAACCAAATAGCCAGGTTGCCAGTCGGATAAGGTACTCCTATTTAAGGTCTCCTGCACTGCGGTTACCCAGTGGTGATTATTCTCCGTTTTAGTGACCGTTAAACATACACCGTCATGGGAAACACTTTGATCCACTCGCAATTCTTCACCGACAGGTGAACTGATTTCAAAATCGATGTTACTCCCATTCCTGGTGACTGATTTTACCTCTCCTAAACTTTCAATTATTCCCGTAAACATAACTATCAAAAAACCTAAGTTTGCTACACAGGCGCAAGTTATTTATAAAATTGGAAGACAGTTATAAAGCGAAAGGATTACGTCGGCAACTAGTCCGAGAAATTGAACGTAAAGGCATTCGCCACAAGGCTATTCTAAAAGCATTCCTTTCCGTACCACGTCATTATTTCTTTGACTCCGCCTTTATTGAGCACGCTTATGAAGACAAAGCATTTCCCATAGGCGAAGGGCAAACAATTTCACAACCGTATACTGTGGCCTTCCAAACTGAACTATTGGATCCCATGGCCGGAAAGAAAATACTTGAAATCGGAACTGGATCCGGTTACCAGGCTTGTATCTTATTGGAACTCGGAATGGAAGTACACTCTATTGAGTACAACAAAAAACTGTTTGACAGAACCAGAAGATTACTTCCAAGAATGGGGTACAAACCGTTTTTTTACCACGGGGATGGATCGAAAGGCTTAAAAGAGCACGCACCATATGATGGGATTATTGTTACTGCGGGTGCTCCTACCATTCCAACTGATCTAATGGGACAGTTGAAAGTGGATGGTCGTCTGGTCATACCGGTGGGGAACAAAAAGTCTCAAAAGATGATTCTGGTGCATAAAGCTTCGAAAGACAGTTTGATACAAAAAGAATTTGATGCTTTTAGTTTTGTGCCACTAAGAGGCGCCAAAGGCTGGGATGCAAAATAATAGGACTCAGAAAAAATGAAGAAACCAAAGAATTGTAATGAATCTTACGTTACGATGACCGAATTGGTACTACCAAATGATACCAATACACTAAACAATTTAATGGGTGGTCGTCTTATGCATTGGATGGACATCGCAGCCGCAGTAGCCGCCCAGAAACATTCCAATCGTATCGTTGTGACGGCATCCGTTGATAATATCTCTTTCAGTGAACCGATTAATCTCGGGAATGTGGTTACCCTGAAGGCATTTGTAACACGTGCTTTTAATTCTTCTATGGAAGTGTACATTACCGTTACGGCAGAGGACATTCCTTCTGGTAAGAAAGTGCAAACCAACAGTGCCTTTTTTACATTCGTAGCAGTAGACCAATCCGGTCGTCCTATTGATGTGCCGGAGGCCATACCAGAAACAGGTCACGAACAAGAACTGTTTGACGGAGCGCTGAGAAGGAGACAATTAAGGCTTATTCTCGCAAAGAGAATGCAGCCTGCAGATGCTACTGAACTGAAGTCGCTTTTTTTTAATGATGATGAAAATGAGTAACTCAAAACTGTCGATATCAAGAGAAAACTTACACCATCTGATTCATGAAGAACTGTTTCTGATTGATAATGAAGAATCCGATGTACAGGACCAGACTATAGACAAGCTATTAATTATCTCAGAACCGTTAGATCATTCCACTAAGGCAACACTAGGTAAAATTATTCAATCCATACAGCTGACTGATGGCGATGTCCAAGTGGTTGAATCCTGGCCTGCTGACTATTCTAAATACCGGTCAGTTCTCATATTTGGCAACCATTCCAATGATGAGTATAAGGCTTTAAACCTCTATGAAGTTCAACAACTGGGCGGACAGCAGATCGTACGATCGGAGTCATTAACTGAACTGGATAAAGACAGGAATAAGAAACTTAAACTATGGGGAGTTCTTAAAACCTGGTATAGTCTTTAAGATCCGAAAATCTCCTGAAGCTTATTCCTTAGAGAAGCTCCTCTGAGACCTTTTGCCATAATCTTACCATCGGGATCTATTAAATAGGTCGCCGGGATAGCCGTAATGTTGTATTCCCTGGCAGCTGCAGAATTAAAGTACTGAAGATCCGACACATGTTTCCAGACTAGCCCATCATCGTCAATAGCTTTCAACCATGCATCCCGTTTTCTATCCAAGGACACACCAAATATTTCGAAGTTTTCACCCTGATATTGGTTATACAGTCGTACTACGTTGGGATTTTCCATTCTACAAGGACGACACCATGCTGCCCAAAAGTCAATAAGGACATAATTTCCTTTCAAAGAACTAAGACTAAGCTCTCCACCATCCGGTGTAGGAAGAGAAATATCCGGAGCATTTGCTCCAATTGCTAACTTTCTCATCGCCTCTATTTGACTTACAAGATCCTTTGTAAATGGATGATCAGGCAGGTTAGCATTATATGCTATGGCAATACTATCGGCGAAGGGAAATTCCTCTTCAATGCTGATATAATTAATCCCATACAATCCGGCAAGTCCAGGAACTGCATCTCTAATCATCCCTTTAAGATTATCATTATGCTTCCCGTTGAGGTAATAGTATTGCTCGTTGATCTCATTGATGGTATTAAAGTCACCTTTTGACCTGGCCATATTCGCTTCAGATGTAAGTAATTGTATATCACTTTGCCTTTTGAAGGCCAGGCTATCAAAAGCCATCATGGTGGCCGTTTCGGTAGATCCCGTCACAATTACCCGATCCCTGGGGTCCATCCCATCTGCCGAAATGACAATCTCAGTATCGTCAGGAGAAACAATCAAATTCGCATACTGTCGACCAAAGAAATCAATTCTATAGAATTCAGATTTTTCTGCTTTCACGATAATTCTGAAATCTCCATTTGAATCAGGCTGAACTGAATCGATTGGATTCATCCCCATATCACCAATCTGAAAGAGTGTCACATATCCTCCTTCAAAGGTGTTTTCAACATTTCCTCTCACCACTACACCTTGTTCCCCTTGACATGAGATTATAAAGGATGCCGCGAAAAATGCTAGTATTAACTGAATTTGTATTTTCATTATCTTCTACTTTCTAACGTATCTGTAATTAACTGGTTCGCTTCTTTGGGATTGACCTTGCCGGCAGAAACTTTCATTAGCTCTCCCATGAAAAGCCCGGTTAGGCCTTTCTTTCCATTGTGATAGGCTTTGACTTTATCCGGAAATCGATCAAGAACTTCATCAACAAGCTGCTGTACATTGTCTTGACCCGTTTCATTGTCGAGATGAAGCTCAATAATCGCCTCACTTAACCCTATATCAGGACTACCCAAAAGATGAGGAAAAAGTTTCTGGGAGGCGTTGTTTTTAGAAACCTTTCCTTCTTCTATAAGATCTATCAACTCAGCGAGTGTTTTTGGAGCAAGAGAGAAGGCGGTTATTTCAATTCCATTTTCTTTCAAAAAAGACTTGACCCTACCCATCATCCAGTTTGAAACCTTTTTGTAATTCGAAGTATGCTCACATACGTCAAGAAAGTATCTACAAAAAGCTTTATCTTCAGTCAGAACGGTCGCATCGTACTCTGGTAAGTCGTATTGCTTCATAAGCTTCTGCTTCAACTCACCAGGTAAAGGTGGTAATTCATCCTTAATTTTCTGAATCCAGTCATCTGTCAATAACAAAGGGCTGAGATCAGGCTCCGTGAAATATCGATAATCATTCAATTCTTCCTTCGTCCTCATCTCCGAACTCATTAAAGTTTGGGGATCGTACGATCTTGTTTCGGATTTTATGATTTGCCCTGCCTCTAACAAATCTATCTGACGTTGAATTTCTACCTCTATGGCCTTTCGCACATTACGAATGGAATTCATGTTCTTAATTTCCACCTTACTGCCTAGTGGAGTACCGGGTTGGTGCACTGAAACATTAGCATCGCACCTCAATGAACCCTCTTCCATATTTCCGTCACTTATTTCGAGGTAACGCACCAGTTTCCGGATCTCAGATAAAAACAATGCAGCCACTTCCGAGTTTGCAATTACAGGATCCGTTACAATCTCGATCAATGGTACCCCTGCCCTATTCAAATCTACTTTGGTATAATCCTCCCCCGGTTCATGAATGGACTTACCCGCATCTTCTTCCAGATGAATTTTGGTCAAAGAGACAAAGCTAGTTTCCCCATTTTCCATTTTTAGTTCAAGACCACCGCCTTTACAAATAGGTGTTGCGTCTTGGGTGATCTGGAATCCTTTCGGAAGATCGGGATAGAAGTAATTTTTCCGATCAAAAGTCATCTCCTTTGATATATCGCAATCGAGGGCTAGTCCCATTCTTATTGCGTAGTCAACCACTTTCTCATTTAGAACCGGCAATGTACCCGGATGCGCAAGTGTGATTGGTCCGATATTTCGATTTGGTGATTGGCCAAACGAATTTCGATCCGCAGAAAATATCTTACTCTCTGTAGAAAGTTGGACGTGTACCTCAAGCCCAATTACAGGTTTCCAGTTATTCTGCATTATACACTTAATCCAATTTTTTCAGAAATAAGTTTTCGAGCTTCTTCCAGTGCCGATGATAATCCATCAACATTCTTTCCTCCTGCTGTTGCGTAAAAGGCCTGACCTCCTCCTCCTCCTTGAATATGCTTTGAAATACTTCTGACAATGTCTGACGCATTCAGTCCCGCTGATTCAACAAGTTTATCATCTATCATTACAGTGAGATTTGGCCTACCTGAAACGTTTCCAGCCAGGATCAGAACCAATTGATCCACCTCTCGCTTCAGATCAAAAGCAATCTGTTTAATAGTATCATTATCCGGAAAGGATCCTTGATAAAAGCAAGCGTTAATACCATCCTGTATTTGAATACCAGCCTTTATATCTTCCTTTATTGACTTACTCTTCTCAGCCAAAAGAGCCTCATACTCCTTCTGAAGTTGTTGCTTTTCCTGCAGCAGTGAATGAACTGATTTAACTACATCCTGTGGACTTTTTAGTAATTCATTTAAAGCAACAAGCTTATCCAACTCATTGTTAATGAATTCTTCAGATTTATTCGCAGTGATTGCCTCTATACGTCGCACTCCTGCAGCAACCGAGCCTTCACTAACTATCTTGAAATATCCGATCTTTCCTGTTGACATTACATGAGTCCCACCGCATAACTCAACGCTGTAAGATGGATCAAAAGTGATAACCCTTACGAAATCACCGTATTTTTCACCGAAAAGAGCCATTGCCCCCAACGACTTAGCCTCATCAATTGGTACGTTTCGCTTTTCGTCCAGGGGAATATTCTGTCGGATACGTTGATTTACAATTAGCTCAACTTCCCTGATTTCGGCGTCTGACATCTTCGCGAAATGTGAGAAGTCAAATCGAAGTAAGTTCTCATTGACCAATGAACCACGTTGTTGTACGTGATCTCCTAAAACTTGCCTTAAGGCTGCATGTACAAGGTGAGTAGCGGAATGGTTATTCTCGGTAAGCCTTCTTTTTGTTTCACTTACCCTCGCCACAAGCGGTTCATCCAAATTGGCAGGTAGTTCTTTACAAAAATGAATGATTAGATCATTCTCCCTTTTTGTATCAAAAACACCTACTTTCTTATCACCCTGAATTAGGGCGCCCCTGTCTCCAACTTGTCCGCCGGATTCCGCATAAAATGGTGTTCTGTCCAACACCAATTGAAAGTATGACCTGGATTTCTCTTTTACTTGACGGTATTTGACTATTTTAGATGTGCTTTCCAGGTATTCATATCCTAAAAACTCTACGCCTTCAACCGACTCGACCACTTCCCAGTCTCCTGCCTCCTGCTTGGCAGCGGATTTTGATCTTTCTTTTTGTTCTGTCAGCATCCCCTCAAAAGCTTTTTCCCAACCTTTGTTCAGAAGTGATAGAGCATTTTTCTCTCTCAGTATTAGTAACGTGAGATCTTTTGGAAAACCATAAGTATCGTAAAGCTTAAAAACTGATTCCCCGGAAATAGATCCTTCTTTAGAATCATCAACCAGTGAATCAATCAATTTTAGTCCATGCTCGAGAGTCCGCAGAAATGATACTTCTTCCTCTCTAACTACCTTCTCTACAAAATCTTTTTGCTGGGTCAATTCCGGGAAAACCTCATTGAACTGTTCCGTCAACACCGGTATAAGCTTATGTAAAAAGGGTTCATGGAAGTTGAGAAAAGTATAGCCATATCGAACAGCACGACGCAAAATTCTTCTGATCACGTAACCAGCTTTAACATTGCCGGGTAACTGACCATCAGCAATGGCAAATGAAATCGCTCTGATGTGATCTGATATCACTCTTATGGCAACATCCTTGTCCTTGTCTTTACCGTACTGTACCCCAGCCATATTTGCAGTAAGACTCATTAGAGGCGAAAAGACATCCGTATCATAATTTGACATCTTCGCCTGGATAGCCATCACCAATCGTTCAAATCCCATTCCGGTATCCACATGCTTCTCCGGAAGCTCTTTCAGGTCACCATTTGACATTCGATTGAATTGGATAAAAACAAGATTCCACACTTCAACTACTTGCGGATGATCCTGATTGACAAGATCCTTTCCGGGTGTCTTTTTCACCTCAGATTCCGGACGTAGATCAATATGAATCTCACTGCAAGGTCCACAAGGTCCAGTATCACCCATTTCCCAGAAATTATCTTTCTTCGAACCGTTTAGAATACGCTCCTTTGGCAGGTGTTTTAGCCAATGTCCACGAGCCTCTGTGTCCTCTTCAAGCCCTTCAGAATTGTCACCTTCGAACACCGTAGCATACATTCGGTCTTCGGGGAGACCGTAAACATCTGTCAACAATTCCCAAGCCCACTGAATTGCCTCTTCCTTGAAATAGTCTCCAAAAGACCAGTTTCCGAGCATTTCAAACATGGTATGGTGATACGTGTCGAAACCTACTTCCTCAAGGTCGTTATGTTTACCCGAAACCCTCAAGCACTTCTGGGTATCTGCTACCCGCTTATTTTCCGGGTGTTGGTTACCAAGAAAGTAATCCTTGAACTGATTCATGCCCGCATTGGTGAACATCAAAGTAGGATCATTGTGAACAACAATTGGAGCGGAAGGAACTATTTCATGTCCCTTTTCCTTAAAATAATTCAGGAATTTTTCCCTGATTTCCTTTGCCTTCATATCCGTTAAAACTTCCTTACAGCAATTACGTATTTGTAAATATTTCGTGAAACAAGTAGTTTTGCTTAGTCACCCACCTGTTAGAACTTGATTCCTGTTTGTTAATCGACGGTAAAATTACCGCTATATAATCCAATGGCAAGAATAAAATACTATTACGATACCGAATCCTGCCGGTATGAGCGTATTAAAGTGTCTACTTGGGACATCGTTTGGAATTCACTTGGATTTCTGACGGTAGCATTGATCCTTGCTTTAGGGATTGTCTACATGTACATCAGCTACTTCGAATCTCCAGAAGAGGCACAACTACGAAAAGAAAATCAGGAGCTTAGATTATACTACGACCTACTGTCAAGAGATTTGCAAACTTCAAACCAAATGCTTGAATCTCTACAGGACAGGGATGACAACATTTACAGGGTAATATTTGGCATAGATCCCATTCCAACGGAAATTCGAACAGCTGGTACGGGGGGTGCCAACCGATATAAGGAATTGATGGATGAAGGGCTGGAACGAGAGAATATGATCATTCAGAATTACCAAAAGATTGATCAGCTAAAGAAGCAGATGTATATTCAGACCAAATCCTACGACGAAATTCTTGAGCTAGCAAAGCAGAAAGAGGACCTGCTGGCATCGCTTCCCGCAATTCAACCAGTGAGTAACGAAGACTTGAAAAGACTTTCATCCGGATTCGGATATAGAATCGATCCAATTTACAAAGTACGTAGAATGCACCCTGGCATTGATTTTTCTTTGCCCATTGGTTCACCTGTATATGCTACTGGTGATGGGAAAGTGAAGTTGACCAGATCAAGTTTTACCGGATACGGAAAGCAGATTGAAATCGACCATGGTTTCGGTTATGTGACGAAATATGCCCACCTGGAAAAATTTTTAGTGAAGAGAGGACAAATGGTTAAACGAGGAGATCTTATTGCCTACTCAGGTAATTCCGGAAAATCGACCGCCCCTCACCTTCATTACGAGGTTCATTATGGTGGTAAAAAAGTTAACCCAATTCATTACTTCAGCAGGGATCTTAGTCCGGAAGAATACGAAGAGATTTTGAGGCTAGCTTCAATAGAAAATCAAGCACTAGGTTCCTACTAGAGCAAGACTATAATATTTTTAACCCCGCATTGCGGGGTTTTTTTATGTCCATCAGACAACTACTAATCGTTTTAATCGCTCTAGCCATTCTCGAGGGCTGTAAGAGTAGCCGAATGGTGAGTCAGAACTCTCAGAAATCAACTGATAGTGTGAATTTAACTACAGTGGATTCTGTGATCAAGAAAGTAATTTACGTTACTCAAAAAGGAGACACACTGGATTCAATAGGCGCACCTGTTAACCTTAACCTGGTCCGGGTGAAGAGAGACTCTGTATCATTCGCCGCCGTTGGAGACATCATGATGGGCACTAATTTCCCGAATGCTTCTTATCTACCCCCCAACGATGGTTTCGGTTTATGGAGAGAGGTTGGTCCATCTCTAAAGAAAGCGGATATAACTTTTGGAAATCTGGAAGGAGTTATTCTGACCAATGGTGGGGATCCAAAGGAATGTCGGAATCCAAAAGCATGTTTTCTTTTTCGAACACCCGAAGATCTTTCATTCCATTTCAAAGACAATGGGTTTGATCTCCTAAGCATTGCAAATAATCATGCAAATGATTTTGGAATATCGGGTCGAGTTAACACCCAGCGAGTATTGGACTCACTAGGAATCAATCATGCCGGATCCATAGAATATCCATATTCGATTCTTAAACGAAAAGGCATGAGAATTGGGTTCGTAGCTTTTGCTCCCAATATCGGCACTCAAAGTATCCATGACGAAGAAACTGCTTATCGACTCGTTGAGAAGCTTGATAGCCTTACGGACATAGTTATTGTTTCCTTTCATGCTGGTGCTGAAGGAGCAAAAAATCAACGAGTGACCAGGGAAAGAGAGTTTTACTACGGAGAAGACCGGGGGAATGTCTATGAGTTTTCGCATGCAATGATCGATCATGGGGCCGACGTTATTCTGGGGCATGGCCCTCATATTGTCCGTGGATTAGAGGTTTACAAGAATAGACTCATCGCATACAGTCTTGGCAATTTCCTGACGTACGGTCGTTTCAATCTCAGAGGACCAAATGCTTACGCTCCGGTTCTAAATTTCACTACTGATTCTACAGGTATATTTCTCCACGGTAACATTGAATCGTTCATCCAGGACTATACTCTCGGACCTATTAGAGACGATAGGAATCGAGCAGGTCGTAAAATCCGAGAGTTAACTGAAATTGATTTCCCTGAAAATGAAATTTCAATTGACGATATGGGTAGAATTCTCTATCTTGACCGCTGAATTTCGCCATGCCCTACAAAGAGAAAGAAATAGAAAAAAAATACTTCACAATTGGTGAAGTTGCGGATGAATTGGGTGTGGCTACTTCGCTTATTCGCTTCTGGGAAACAGAGTTTTCCATCATCAAACCCAAAAAAAACCGGAAAGGCAATCGACAGTTTACGAAAGAAGACATTCAAAACGTTAAGCTGATCTTTCATCTGGTTAAAGAAAAGGGTTATACCCTCCAGGGTGCTCGTGATTTTATCAAAAACGGTGTCGATGAGGCATCAGATAAAATCTCCCTGATCCAATCGCTCAAGAACGTGAAAGGTTTTCTTGTTCAGATTCGCGATCAACTCCCTAAATGACAGACTTTCATAGGAAAATGATTGCCTTGCAATTAGTGCCAGGTATAGGAAACGTCTATCTAAAACGATTAATCAGTTATGTAGGAAATTTAGATAAGATCTTCGAATCTAACAGTGAACAGCTCTTAAAAATCCCAGGTATACGAAAACCAACGGTTGACTCGATTATTAAACGTGCAACGTTTTCTCAGGCGGATAAGATCATCAAGAGTTGCGACCAATCAGGAGTACAAATTATCTGCTACTCTGATTCACAGTATCCTAATCGTCTTAATGATTTACATGACGCGCCTGCAGTTCTATATTTTAAAGGAAATGCAGAACTGAATTCGACTCGTATGATAAGCGTAGTTGGGACGCGAAGGGCTACCGAATACGGAAAACGAATAGTCCAGGAGATTATAAACAGTTTAGCACATCATTCGGTTTCTACGGTCAGCGGGCTCGCCTATGGCATAGATGCTTCGTGCCACAAATACAGTTTAGAACAAAACCTTACTACCATCGGAGTGATGGCTTCGGGACATAACTATATATATCCACCGGAGCACTTGAAAATGGCTGAAAGAATGTTGGAATACGGGGGTTTACTCAGTGAACATCCACCGTCAGTTGTTCCGGATGCACATCTATTTCCTGTAAGAAATAGAATAATTGCAGGGATCTCCGATGCAACCATCGTGGTTGAGGCGGCCGAAAAAGGTGGTGCTTTGATAACAGCAAATATCTCAGATTCCTATGGTAGACCTGTCTTCGCTGTACCTGGCGACATTGGCAATAGATATTCGGAAGGTTGTAATCAATTGATACGTGATCAAAAGGCTTTGATTTATACAGATATAAGTGACCTCTCCTACCATTTGAACTGGAACCTTGAATCAAAAAAATCGAAACCAAAGCTTAATCTGAATCAACTAGCACCAGAGCAGCAGATGGTTGTTAAAAAGCTCTTGCAATATTCACAAAAAGGACTGCCAATTGACGATTTAGCCTGGCAAACTAATATGCAATTGAATCAATTATCTTCTGTATTGCTGACGCTAGAATTTCAAGGAATTGTCAAAAGTCTTCCCGGCAAAAAATATCGTCTTAGCTAGTAGAGAATATCTTCGTAGCCATTTCCTTGGACTTTCTAAACTGGTCCATATCAATACCCACCGACCCTGGATCAATTAACTTCATAATTTCTTCGGTATTGATATTACCAGTAAGGTCGTCCGATGCCATTGGGCATCCACCGTATCCTAGCATTGCCCCATCTATGCGCTTGACTCCCGATTGAAGAAGTGCCTTCACCTTCCCGGATTGTTCATTTGGCACTGAATGAAGGTGAGCTCCAATCTCAACAGAAGTGAATTTCTCCAGAATACTGGGGAAAAGTGAAACTATCTGGTCCACTGAACTTGATCCTACCGTATCGGATACGGAAATGACATCCGAACCATTTTGAATGATCTTGTCAATAAAATCAAAAATTAGATTTTCGTCATATGCGTCTCCATATGGATTGCCAAAACCCATACTCACATAAACCACAAGTTTCCTGTTCGCGGACTCAACCTTTCTGGCAATCGCCTGCAGTACTTCAAAACCTTTTGAAATAGACTGATTGGAATTCCTTTTCTGAAATGTTTCTGAAATGGATAAGGGGAATCCTAAAAAGTCGATCTCCAAATGTGTTAGAGCCTCGTCCGCTCCTCTCTCATTTACCACGATTGCCAATAACTCTGATTTCTTATTCCGCAAATCGAGATTCCGAATCACGTCAGCTGTATCCCTCATTTGAGGAATAGCTTTCGGTGAAACGAAACTACCAAAATCAATAGTGTTGAAACCCACTTTCAACAGTTGATTAATATAGGATATCTTATCCTCTGTTTTTATAAAGGAGGTAAGGCCTTGCATGGCATCTCTTGGACACTCTATGATCTTCATCATCAGTATCCAAAAGTAACGCTAAAGGATTATTTATATCCAAGAACAGGCATTAACCACTTTTCAATCTCCTCGGTGGTTTGTTGTTTTCTTTCTGTATAGGAAGCTGCCTGATCCTCGTAAATTTTTCCAAGTCCAAAGTACTTGGATTCCGGATGAGAAAAGTACCAACCGCTTACTGAAGATGCGGGGTACATGGCATAAGACTCCGTCAGTTCAATTCCGGTAGCGGATGTAGCATCTAATACGGAAAACAGAGTTTCCTTTTCGGTGTGATCAGGACATGCTGGATAGCCAGGTGCTGGACGAATTCCTTGATATTTTTCCTTTATTAAATCCTCATTTTCCAGGTTCTCATTTGAGGCATATCCCCATAACTCCGTACGGACTTTTTGATGCATCAATTCAGCAAATGCTTCTGCCAACCGGTCAGCAACTGCCTTGACAAGAATTATGTTGTAGTCATCAATATCTTCCTCAAACTTCTGTACCAGGGCCTCTATGCCTTCACCAGTGGTCACAGCAAATCCACCCAGATAGTCATCCAATCCCGTCGACTTGGGAGCGATAAAATCAGCTAAAGACATATTCGGAATTCCCTTGCCTTTCTTTCCCTGTTGACGTAAGTGATGGCACCAAACTTCCTTTCCATCCACATCCAAAACGAGGCTATCGCCTTCAGAATTAGCTTTATAAAAACCAACTACTGCCCTAGCTTTCAGCGACTTATTAGCAATAATTTCATCCAATAGTTCATTAGCGTCATCGTAAAGCTTTTTTGCCTCTTCTCCGACGACTTTGTCATCAAGGATATTGGGAAATTTGCCTTTCAACATCCACGTAGAAAAGAATGGTGTCCAGTCAATGTAAGGCCTAATTTCCTCTAGATCAAAATCATCATATTGTCTTGTTCCAAGAAAAGCAGGAGTGGGTGGTATATAATTGCTCCAATCGATTGGCACCTTATTCTCAAGAGCCTGAGAATAACTAATGTTAGCTTTTTCTTTTTTCCTTGAAGCGTGATTTGCAGCTAGCTCTTCATACTCATCTCTAATTTCCGTTTTCACTGCATCTGCTCCCTCACCTAGTAACCTGGAGGCCATTGGAACAGACTTGGAAGCGTCCAGTACATGAACAACCGAGCCAGAGTATTTTGGTGCAATCTTGACAGCGGTATGAATACGAGAAGTGGTAGCACCACCAATTAAAAGAGGTACCTTCATCCCTCTTTTTTCCATCTCTTCTGCGACAAAAACCATCTCATCAAGTGAAGGTGTAATTAGTCCGCTCAATCCGATAATATCAGCCTGGTGTTCTACTGCAGCATCCAGTATTTTGTGAGCAGGAACCATTACCCCAAGATCAATGATCTCGTAGTTGTTACAGCTCATTACCACACCGACAATGTTTTTTCCGATGTCGTGGACATCGCCTTTCACCGTTGCTAGAAGAATTTTTCCTTTACTGCTTTGCGCTCCTGATTTTTCGGCCTCAAGGTAAGGCACCAGATATGCTACCGCCTTTTTCATTACTCTGGCACTTTTCACCACTTGAGGCAAAAACATCTTTCCACTTCCAAAGAGATCACCAACGGTATTCATCCCATCCATTAGCGGACCTTCAATCACATGAAGAGGCCTATCATACTGTTGCCTTGCTTCCTCCGTATCCGCATCAATGTGATCCACAATACCTTTTACCAGGGCGTGAGATAGTCTGCCCTGTACGCTACCCTGACGCCATGAATCGTCAATTACTTTAGTTTTCCCCTTCCCTTTTACTTTCTCAGCGAAGTCTACCAACTGCTCCGTTGCATCTTCTCGACGATTTAGTAAAACGTCCTCAACCTTTTCAAGCAGATCTTTTGGTATCTCATCATACACCTCGATCATTCCGGCATTTACGATACCCATATCCATGCCGGCTTTGATACCATGATACAAGAATGCAGAGTGCATTGCTTCTCTCACCACGTTGTTTCCCCTGAATGAAAAAGAAACGTTACTCACGCCGCCACTAACTTTCGCTCCAGGTAGGTTTTCCTTGATCCATCGAGTAGCCTCAAAGAAATCCACTGCATAGTTATTGTGCTCAGGAATACCGGTTGCCACAGGGAAAATGTTGGGATCGAAGATGATATCCTCCGGTGGAAAATTGATTTTATCAACCAACAAACGATAGGAACGTTCGCAAATGCTAATCCTTCGTTCGTATGTATCAGCCTGACCATCCTCGTCGAAAGCCATCACCACGGTTGCAGCACCATAGCGTTTAATCTTCAATGCCTGCTCCAGATACTTTTCTTCCCCTTCCTTCAGTGAAATAGAATTGACTACGCCCTTTCCCTGAATACACTTCAGCCCAGCCTCGATAATTTCCCATTTGGAGCTGTCGACCATTATTGGGATTCTGGCAATTTCCGGTTCTGAGGCAATCAGGTTAAGAAACTTTATCATCGCATGCTTACCATCAAGCATCCCTTCATCCATATTCACATCCAGAATCTGCGCACCTCCTCTAACCTGGTCCAGAGCGACTTCCAGGGCTACGTCATAGCTGTCCTCTTTGATCAAGCGAGCAAACCGGGCTGATCCGGTCACATTGGTCCTTTCTCCAATGTTAATGAAGTTGGTGTCGGAGGTGACAACCAATGGTTCTAATCCCGACAATCGAAGTGGTCTTATGTCTAGCATTACCTAGCGGATTACATTAACACCTGCCAATTGTCATCGGTAGCGCCATGAATCCAATCTTTGAATCGCTCCTCTCCACCACGCACTTTCCAGTCAGAGTCAATTGTTAGTCGAGAACTAATTCCTCCTCTTGGGTTACAGTTCATGACTATTCTCAAACGATCGGGTTCATATACTTCCATCATGTGATCGTAGAAGATGTTTATCAATCGTTCGTAGGACACGGTTATATCCCTAAGTTGAAATACATACTGTTTCAGGGACTTCAATTCAATTATCCTTTTCCGAGGATAAAACGTTAAGTACACATTCGCGAAATCTGGTTGTTCCTTGACACCTAAAAAGGTAAATTCAGGAATTTTGATTTTGATTTCATATGCCTCTGATGTCGGATTGGGGAGTGATTTCAGTATTCCCTTATCTATTGCTTCATACAGTTTCGCTGACATTCTGTTTTGTTTTTCTCGGTTTGTAATTTTTTGCTAAATCTGCTATTAATCGAATATGTTCTGGTGTTGTTCCGCAGCAGCCTCCAATGATATTCACCAGACCTTCGTCAAGGTAGTCTTTCAACATACCAGCCATTTCTTCAGGTGTTTGATCATATTGTCCAAACTCATTGGGTAGACCAGCATTAGGGTGTGCACTGACCGCAAAGTCAGCCTTATTGGACAGTGTTTGAACATATGGCCTTAACGAATTGGCACCTAAAGCACAATTTAAGCCGACACTAAAAAGGTCAACATGTGATACGGAGATCAGGAAGGCCTCGGTAGTTTGTCCCGAAAGCGTTCTCCCCGAAGCATCTGTAATGGTACCTGAAACCATAATTGGAGTGTCAATTCCTCGTTCATCCCTCAGCTCCTCAATAGCTACCAATGCGGCTTTCACATTCAAGGTGTCTATCGCAGTTTCTACTAGAAGGAGATCCGCACCTCCATCTAAGAGTGCATTTGCCTGCAGCTTGAAAGCATATTTGAGGTCATCAAAGGTTACAGCTCTGAAGCCTGGATCGTTGACATCTGGTGATAAGGATGCCGTTTTGTTCGTAGGCCCCATAGACCCTGCTACGAATCTTGGTTTGTCAGGGTCTTTCAGCGTGTACTCTGTAGCAGCTTCCTTTGCTACACGTGCCGATTCGTAGTTTATTCGATATACCCATTCCTCGGCATGTAAGCCATAGTCCTCCTGGGCAATTGAAGTCCCGCTGAATGTGTTGGTTTCAATAATGTCGGCACCCACCTCCAGGTACTCCTGATGTATTGCTTTTAATATATCTGGCCGTGTGACAGCCAGTAGATCGTTGTTCCCTTTTAAATCAAATGGGTGATCCTTTAAATCCTCATTCCGAAAGTCTTCTTCCTCCAGCTTATAGCGTTGGATCATGGTGCCCATCGCTCCGTCAAGTACGAGAATTCTATCCTTGATTGCCTCTTTAATATCCATGCTCTTCGTTCTGTTCTACTCGACTTACCAAGGATGTTATAGAAAGGATTTTCCTTATCTATCTCGCATATGCGCGAGTGGGAAGTAGCACCTACATCCATTTCGGACAGGTTGCTAAGGCATCATTGGGCCCAATCCCTCCGCCTTTCTTGATAAGCAGGCGCAAATATAGACATTGTGAAATATAAGCAGAAGACTATTTTGATTTATCTATCAGACTTCGAAAGCAACTGCACACCGGAGGCTATGGCAGCCATTGAAAGGCCCATGAATTCTCGTGTTCCTTCTATATGAGGCTTATCGTAAATCATTTCTCCAAACAGTAAGGATTTGTTATCGTGAGTTAACCAATACCAGAAGTCTGGGAAATGTAAAAGTGCGTAGGCACAGATGAGGATAAAGAATATTCGGACAGTGTATCGAGGAAAGATTCCGAAAATCTTTAATAAGGCTATTAGCGCCACTAATAGATAAATGGTAAACCACAAGAATGGATCCGGATCGTTGAGCTGAACAACTGCAAAAACCGCGAAAAGTACAAAAATGAATATGTTAACTATTTTCATAATCAAAATTCCAAACGATAGGTCAATATCGGAATAAGCCCCAATTGATTAGCTGTTTCCTCCCGATTAAGAAAACTATCAAAATAGTAATAAGCAACATTCTCCCTCAAAAGGGCATTTTGCATATCCAGCGCCACTATTCTTGTCATATTAGGTTTCGACTTAGTCCATTGAAGCCTAAGGTCAAATCGAAGGTAATCAGGTATCTGCGAATTGAAAGGTGAAGCTAATCGAACATCCTCACCTGGGGTACCAAAGGGCACTGTGTAAAACGCCCCTCCTTGCCAGGTCATTCGTGCATTCAGGGTGAAAGACCTTGGAATATCCTTTTTTACTTTGACGAACTCTTTTCCACCGGATAGATTAATAACGTTTCCAAGATTGAAGGGATTATTAACTTCTCCACCAATTTGAGAATCAAAAAATGTAGCGCCGGCTAACAAATACCAGAGGTTATTAAAATCTCTTTGAACAGCAACTGAAACTCCCCTTGAATCAGCCTTGTCGAATTCCAGGAAATTGATATCGGAAAACTGATAATAGAACCCTTCCGTTTGTAGACTAATATTTCCTATCGTATAGGTGAATCCTAAGGTGTATCTATTGGAAAATATGAAATCATAGTTTTCCAGAAGCACAAATGGTTCCTCCGTCTCCAATCGAGCGAAATAGAAATTCGAAGGTCTCAGAAGCTGACTAAATCGCCCTGCACCTCCATAAATTTCAAGTCTTTCATTTACGATATACTGCAACCGAAGACGTGGATCGAAGACGGTCGTATCAAGGTCGTTGGAAGATAAAGTAAGCCCTCCATTTATCACCAGATTTGAAAAATTAGCCGTGGTTTCAAAGTATAGCTGACTAAGTGACTCCTGCACTTCATTGAAACCATAGAAATTATTGATGACCCCAAAGGTAAATGTGGTGTTGTTAACTATGGTTTGGTAGTTAAGATGGGTACTCAAAACACTTTCATCCCGATTGACTAACGTGTCCAGACTTATGTTATCAAAATCATCGTATGTCGTCTGTCTTCGATCGTTATCCACGCCTGAATAGGCAACAGATGCATTAAATCCTTTGGAATTGAATGTGGCACCAACCACGCCCATCATCGACTCATAATAAATATCGTTTCTGTCTTTTTCCCTTTCCGAGTCCTCAAAAGGAAGGTGGTCAAATCTATTGAAACTCGTGCCTCCTACTCCGTATACTTTCAAACCCCCACCTTTTTTGAGTGGAAAGTATGCTGTCGCAGCAAGGTCCTGAAATCCGATGGACTCTCCGCCAAAATCCACGCCCATACTCGTTAATAAGCTGGTGAAAGAATAGCGGTAATTCGTGATGAACGAAGCTTTTCCACCTTTTTGGAAAGGTCCTTCAGCAGAAAGATCGAAGCCAATAAGTGAAGCTTGAGTGGTGAATTGATAATCCGTTGATGTTCCGGTCTTCAAGGACATATCAAAAATCCCACCGATGCTATTAGAAAGGGAGTTACTTGCCAATCCGTATTCCAGTGAAGATGGACCTAACATTTGTGCGCTAAGAATATTAACTCCCCCGCTTGTCCCTGCCGGTTGATCATTGGGTGTTCCAGCATTCGACAGGTGATTAGGGTTTACGATCTCGACGCCCTCCAATCTCCAGGTGTTATAATCAGGAGAAATACCTCTGATTGACACCTGGTTATTCTGATCATTGGAAATACTAACATCGGGTGATGTTGTCATTAGCCTTGCCGGGTCATAGTAACTCGCGGCGAATCGATTAATCTGCTCTTCCGAAATCGTTCGACGACCAGGGCTAATGGTTGAATAACCAGCTGTAACTTCCACGAGATCTAGCTCGTTGACGGTCGAACTTAACTCAATGCGTACCTTATTTATTTTTCCTGAAGCCACCAGTACATTTGGAAGTTTCCTAGAACCGTATCCGACGTAAGACACCTCGATGTCATACCTTCCTGGACCGAGCTCCTGAAGGATAAAGTATCCATTTTCATCGGTAACTGTTCCGATTTCAGTATCTGCAATGGTAATAGTGGCACCAATCAATGGAAAAGACCGCTGCTCATCCACGACTGTCCCCTCAATGGATTGGGCTGTTGCCAGGAAACCACCTAGCAACAGCCATCCAACTCCAATATATTTCATGTATCTTATCTAGAATGGACTGACCTTATAGAATTATAAACACTATAAACCCAAAATCTGTCGATTTGATTCGTCATCGACCTCTCCACCAGCAAAATCATCAAAAGCTTTATCGGTTACCTGGATGATGTGATCCGCTATGAACGGCGCCCCTTCCTCAGCACCTTGCTGTGGTGATTTGATGAAACACTCCCATTCCATCACGGCCCAACCATCAAACCCATATTGGCTAAGTTTTGTGAATATCGATTGAAAATCGACTTGTCCGTCGCCCAAAGATCGGAATCTTCCAGGTCGTTTTTCCCAGCTTTCAAACCCACCATAAACGCCCCCTTTTCCAGTTGGATTAAACTCTGCGTCTTTCACATGAAACATCTTGATGAACTCGTGATAAAAGTCGATGTACTGCAAATAATCCAGTTGTTGCAATATGAAGTGACTAGGATCGTATAGCAGATTGACCGCCGAGTGGTTCCCAGTTGCCTCAAGAAACCTTTCAAACGTAAGGCCATCGTGAAGATCTTCCCCCGGATGAATTTCGTAGCAAACATCCACTCCCAGATCTTTGCAGTGATCCAAGATCGGCATCCATCGTTTTGCAAGTTCTGCAAAACCTTGCTCCACCAATCCGGCCGGTCGTTGAGGCCAGGGATACATAAATGGCCAAACCAATGCTCCTGAAAAGCTTGCCATAGCCGAGATTCCCATGTGGTTACTCGCTGTTGCAGCGGCTTTAACCTGATTCACCGCCCATTCTGTTCTTGCTTTGTAGTTTCCTTTCAGCTCTTCCGGACCAAAAGCATCAAACATTGAATCATAAGCGGGATGCACTGCTACCAACTGACCTTGTAAGTGAGTTGCTAGCTCAGTCACTTCCATACCAGCTTCATTAACTATTCCTTTGATCTCATCACAGTAGTCCTTGCTCTCCGCGGCTTTAAGTATATCGATTACTCGGCCATCCCATGCCGGTATCTGGACTCCTTTATAACCCAGATCTGACATGTATCCGCAGATGTTCTTTAGATTGTTAAAAGGTTCAGTATCATCTAGAAATTGTGCCAGAAATACCGCTGGCCCTTTGATCGTTTTCATTTCTTTACTTGGTTTAATTCGTTATTGTTCCACTTTGGTCCAAACATTTCCTTTTTTGGTTGACTCTACAACAGCTGAAATCATAGCCATGCCTTTAAATCCTGCGTCCACACCTGGAAAATCCATTTTTGAATCGTAATCTTCATCCCACAAATGTTTTCTAACCGCAAAAGCGAAATTTCGATATATGTTGGCGAAGGCCTCAACATATCCCTCCGGGTGACCGGATGGGGTGCGTGTATGTATCATTGCTTCTTCATGTAGGTAGTGGCCATTATCCGCCCCAGCTCGATAAATCTGTACCGGCTTCCCATGAATTTTAACAAGGAGCGTGTTATGATCGGTGTTGTTCCATTCAATACCTCCCTTATCTCCATATACCCGGCATTTAATGTTGTTTTCTTCTCCGGGAGACACTTGGCTCGCAGAGATGACCCCATTGGCTCCTTCTTCCAAATGAAAGAGGACGTTGGCGTCGTCATCGATGGTCCTTCCTTCTACAAATGCTGTTAACTCCGACAAAACCTCAGTGATTTTCAAACCACTGACATATTCAGCCATATTCGCACAGTGTGTTCCTATATCGCCAAAACAATTGGATATTCCCGCTCTTTCCGGATCCGCTCGCCAGGAGGCCTGCTTCTGACCCGTATCTTCAAGCTTGGTGGTTAACCAGCCCTGAGGATATTCCATCATTACTTTTCGGATTTTTCCCAATTCTCCCTTTTGAACCATCGCTCTAGCTTGCTTAATCATAGGATAAGCCGCATAGGTGTATGTGACTGCGAAAGGCAATCCTGCGGATTTCACTTCACGTCGCAACTGGTGAGCTTCTTCTAATGTAAAGGTTAGAGGCTTATCGATTATCACCGGAAATCCTTTTGCCAATGCTTCGTGTGCCGGTTGATAGTGCGCAATATTCGGGGTGACAATCGATACGAAATCCATTTTTTCACCTTCCGGAAGTTGTGCTTCTTTCTCGATCATTTCGGAGTAGTTTGCATATGACCTATCCGATTCCAAAAACAGCATTTCACCGGTTTTTCTGGATTTTTCCGGATCCGAACTGAAAGCTCCACACACCAGCTCAATTTGCCCATCGAGTGCCGCACCCATTCGGTGAACGGCTCCGATGAAAGCCTCGTAGCTTCCACCAACCATTCCCATTCTTAGTTTTCTTCTGGCCATATCTTAAAAGTTTACCCAGGTTTGGCCGTTTTTGTCCGATTCAAGAACAGCCTCAATAAATTTCATACCTCTTACACCATCCTCCACCGTTGGGAAGGCTCCGTCTCTGTATTTTTCTCCTCTAATAGCTTGAGCCATGCCATTGTATATGTTACCCATCGCATCGAATAATCCTTCCGGGTGCCCGGGAGGTATCTTAGTGCTCTCCATAGCAAAGTCAGAGGTATATGCATTACCTGGCTTCAGTATCTGCGCAGGTTCTCCTTCAGGCATGTATTTCAGGTACATCGGATGCTCCTGCTCCCAGCTTAACCCACCTTTGTCTCCGTATACTTTGACGTTGATATTGTTTTCTTCACCCGTTGCAATCTGGCTACTGGTAATCACTCCTTTAGGGCCTTCTTTAGTACGGACCAACACGGTACCATCGATATCCAGGGGATTGTCGTCGTATAATCGATTAAGGTCGGATAACACACTATCAATGGTTAAACCTGTGGTGTATTCAATCAGATTAAAAGCATGAACACCAATATCACCCATACAACAGCTTTGTCCGGATTTTTTTGGATCCAGTCTCCATACGGTTGCTCTTTTTTCCTTTTCGTGAATCACGGGATTAATCCATCCCTGGTAGTACTGAGCATCAACCTTTTGTAATCTTCCCAATAACCCTTCGGCGATCATTGATTTCATCTGGCGAACCATTGGATAGCCGGTATACGTATGGGTCAATGCGAATTGTACATTATTCTTTTTGACTAAATCAGCCAACTCAACAGCTTCGGCGGCTGTCATTGTGATGGGTTTTTCACAAATCACATGAAATCCAGACTGCAATAGCTCTTTCGCCATTTCATAATGGAGAAAGTTGGGGGTCAAAATTGATACGACTTCTATCCTTTGGTCTTCGGGGAGCGACTTTTCATTTTGTATGAATGATTGCAGGGAATCATAAGTCCTGGATTCATCGATCTCCAGGTCTTTCGCCCAGCTCAAACTGGCCTGATAATCAACATCAAATACTCCCCCTACGAGATTGTATTTTTCCCCCATATATGCAGCGATTCTATGCACCGGGCCAATAAATGAATTTGGTCCACCACCCATTAGGCCTAGACGTATTCTGTGTTTGCTCATTCTTGAATTGCGTTAATCTGTTGTCAAATTGATCTAACCTGATCTATTCGGAAATCTATGAATTATGATGACTAATATCAATGATATTAATGCATGTGGTGGAAATTGATGACAGTAATTCCAATTTTCTACCTCCGGTTTCAAATTCGCCTCATAAATGACTACTTACAAGGACTGGATAAATGGTAATAAAAAAGCCATCCACCTGCCGGTGAATGGCTTATAATATTTTGTGTAATTATTCTATTTCTTGTCCTTTCCCTGGAATCGATCTAATATCCTTGCCATATGTTTACCCGCCGCTTCTCGACCTCCAAGGCCATAAGCGAGAGCAATTGTTACAGCAAGAGATCCTAACGTAAGTCCAAAAGCAAGTTCAACAATGCTGTTGGCTATTCCCATGGTTCGTAAAGCGATGGCAAGGAACAAACCTAATATGGCTATTCTGGCTACTGAAGCAATATATTGATTGTCTTCTGCCTTGATCAAACCATTATAAACAGCACTGGCTATGGTATTACCTATTACCATGACAATAAGTCCAAATAGGATTTTACCCATTAAGCTGAGTACAGCATACAAGATGGTTGTAAGCTGTTCAAATCCTAGCATTTCAACACCGGAAACCACTCCAAAGAACACAAGGAAGAAGAATGCAATGTTGGATAAAACCGCACTTAGAGAGTTTTCTCCAAGGATGAAAAGCTGAAGACGATCGGCCAGTTTATCGGTTCCCAGGTTTACAAGTAAATCCTTAAGAAAGGATGATATAAACCGTCCTCCAATAGCAAAAAGAGTGATAATCAGAATAGCACCGATAATATTTGGTACAGCATCCATCAGCTCGTGTAAAATGATATTAGCAGGTGTGGTTACTGCTTCAAGGTGAAGAGTATCCAGCGCTTCGATGATAAACGGAATAAAAATGATGATAAATACCACCTGCTGAATGAAATAAATCAACTTATCTGTTTCCTTAAATCCTACCTGTATGGCCAATCGATCAATTACACTTCCAGCGACTTTAACCAGATTGGAAATGAACTTAGCGATTATGTAACCGATAAAGGCAATCACAATTCCCTGGATAATGTTAGGAATAGCTGTGAGGAACTTCGATAACATATCGCGAATTGGATCGAGTACGTACGTCACTCCAAGCATTTCCAATACAATGAGTAGAACCACCACCATCATGAGGTAGTAGACCAGATTAGCGATGAACTTATTCGTATCTACAATGGTATTGCCAAGCAGACGTTCATCCCATTCGGTTCTTTTCATCAGACGATGCACAATTTTTCGGATGACTAATGCTAATAACCATCCTACAATCAGGACGAGAATAGCACCCAAAATCGGCGGAAGGTAGCTGGTGATTAGCTCGATGAGGTTTTGAAGAAATTCTGGTAGCATTAGTGAATTTGTTAATGGTTAGTTCAATGTTATCAAAAATATCCAAAAAAACGTCAAAATCTTTCAAACGAGGCAAATATCTATCACTTTGGGCTCTAGCAAATACACATTTATGACTATTACTTTTACCGGGTTTCACTAGATTGCCAACATGCTCAGTACCTTGAAAGAAACCAAGTTTTCATACCTCTTTAAAATTCTCGACTTTGATCACGACGGCATATTACAGGAATCTGATTTCCTAAGCCTATCAGAAAATATTTCCATCTTCACCTGTCAGCCAGGCGGTTCAGAGATTGAGAATTTCGTTAATCAAAGGGCACACGAAATCTGGCGGTATATTCGAATTTTTGGTGGAAATGAGGGCCTTTTTTCGTGTAATCTGAAAACCTGGTTACGTTTCATGGAGAATATTTCTTCGGCTGATCCTGAACAGTTTGACAAGGTGTTAGGTATCGCCTTGGATGATATATTCTTCATTTTTGACAAAAACCTCGATAATTTCATCTCCAAACAAGAGTACTTATGTTTCTTCGTTTCATTAAGAGTTGGAATTAAGCAAGCAGACTTTTGTTTTAAATCCATCGATCGTGATGGAGACATGAGAATAAGCCGGGAAGAAATGGCACAAGCGATTCGAGAGTTTTTCCTATCGGAGAAAACATCCGATGTAGGGAATTTACTCTTTGGAAATCCGGAATTCTATAAATTCACCAGTCGTAGCGAGCAGATACCTGGTTAGTTGCTGTCATTAATCAGTGTATTATACTCTCCTTGAACACGTATCCAATTGGTGTCGGGCCACTCCCACCATTCCTGTGTTCGCAGATCCTCGGGGGCCTGTGACCACTTATTCAATGCAAAAGTGAGAGATTCAACATCAGGACCTTCTAACTGGATTTTCGTTAGTAATTGATTAAGTGCTTTGCAGTGCATCTCGATTAATGGAGCGGTACGGGAAGCGTCATCCCCCCATATTTTTACGACCATTTGCTCTATCTGTTGATGCGATTTGGGAATGTTATCCTTTGCCCAGTTAGTATATATCTCGTCAAGAGTCTGAGCATGGGATACACTGAAAAGGAGACTTAAAAAAAAGAAGATCAAAGCCTTTGTCCACCTACACCTTTGCATAGGCGCAAAGCTTTCCTGTACGTTTGAGAAATACAAAAATTTTACGTTTTAATACTTCTTCTCTTCACTTAATGAGGCCAGGGCATTTCGCACATTATTCGGCTGATGACTTGTATCCAATACCCAAAATTCCAGGCTAATAGAGAAAGAAGTGCTACAATGGTAACCCAATCCAATATTTCCAGTCGCTTAGCCATCGTTTCTAAAACTTGATCTAAGTAAATCTGTTGATTTACCTGAAAATTTGTGCTGTTACGCATCAGGCTCGAAACTGATATTTGTAAGGTTTACTCGTACCTGAGGGTCTTTGATGGATCCATTACAGCTACTTTGTACGTCTGATAACCAACGGTAAATAAGGTGAACAGGAGCACAATCATCACAGATACCACAGATAATAGCCATGGAAAAGATATTCTGTTAGCGAAATTGCCCAGCCACTCTTCCATACCCAGGTATACGATTGGAAGACCCAAACAACCACTTACCAATATCAGGATTAAGAATTCCCGGAACGAAGTGACAATAATTCCTGATATAGAAGCTCCTAGAACCTTCCTCACGCCTACCTCCTTCGACCGCTGCATGGCTAGGAAAGACGATAACCCGAATAATCCAAGAACGGCTATCAGGACGGCCATGATAGAGAACGTAGCGAAAATTCGACCAAATTTCACGTCCTCGTTATACAATCGTTCGAATCTTTCATCGAGGAATTCATAATTCAGAGGGGCATTAGGGAAAAACCTACCCCATACCTCCTGCATATGCATCAATCCATCCTGGTAGTTCGCCTGTGTCAGTTTTACCATTGTATTCCTTGGGCTTTCATCCAAAAAATACAACGTAGGCTCTACCAGAAACTTAAGACTGGATCTATTGTAATCTTTCACCACGCCTATTATGTTGAATTTGTCGTTTTCGGGTTCGGTCCCAAACTGAATTTTCTGATTAAGAACAGATTCCGGATCGGCAATTCCCATCTTCTTCAGAAACGATTCATTAACAATCACCGAAGCAGTATCCTGCACCCTGCTATGTTCAAGGTCACGACCGTACAGTAGATTCATTCCCACCGTTTCCAAATAATCCTCATCATTCCATTGAACATAGGTAGTACCTTCTATCGGATCTGTCATCCCTACAATTCGAATTCGACCGGTATTGGAAGAAATATCTGAACTGCCACCTCCAGGCATACTGGTGGTCATCCCAACATTGATTATCGCATTGTGAGAGAGTAGCTCTTGCTTAAAGCTTTTGAGCTTTTGATCCATCATTTCTTCCTCACCAGAGCTGTACGATGGATTTCTGAACCCCAATACATAATCAATATCAAGTCCCATATCCTGGCTAAGCATGTAATTCATCTGCCTATTGATGATGAATGTGCTTGATATCAACACTATTGACGTAACAAACTGGATGACGACCAGGCTCTTACGGAGGAAAACACCACCACTTGAATTTCTGAATTTACCTCGCAGCACGACCGATGGTTTATAGCGAGAGAGAACCAACGCCGGGTAAAAGCCGGAAACGATTGACCCCACAAGAAAAAAGATCAATAATGTAATTAGGTAGGATGGACTATTCCACACATGGGAGATGACTTCCTTTCCGACCAGTTGATTAAAAAATGGTAACAACAAGTCGGACAAAAGAAAAGCCAGGACTGCAGCCATGAAGTTTACTAACACCGACTCAAATAAGAACTGGATAATCAACTGTCGCCGGTGTGCACCAATTACCTTTCTCATTCCTACCTCTTTTGCCCGATCAGCGGCTCGGGCGGTTGATAAGTTCACATAGTTGACCCATGCAATAACCAGAACGAAAATGGATATGATAACCATAAAGTTAACAGCCCGCGCACTTCCATGAATTTCAGGTTCATAAGTGAAGTTTGAATAAAGGTGAATGTCTTCCATTGGTTGTAAATTGAAATACAGGGAAGTCTCCTCACCAATGAATTTCCTGGAAAGCTCGGGTAGCTGCGCACGCATACCTGTGATATCAGCTTTACTATCAATCAACAAATAGGTATAATAATTGAAGCCATTCCAACCTCCCCAATCTCCTCTGTCACTAAGAGTATTCAGGGAAATCAACATGTCATATTTGTAATGCGTATTCTCCGGAACATCTTCCATCAATCCAGTTACCTGAAAAGGTCGTTCAAATCGCCCAAGAACATACAGTTGCTTACCTAAAGGGTTTTCATCACCAAAAAAGACCTGAGCCTTAGACTTCGTCAGTACGATTGAATTTGGGTCATTCAACATGGTCACGGGATCTCCCGCCAATACCTGGTAATCAAATAGCTTAAAGTAATTCGAATCAGCAGCCACTATACTTCTTTCATTCCACAGCTGATCGTTGTGTCGGATAACAAGGTTGTTCATTTTATAAGTAGTGGTGTAATCCAATACACCTGGAAACTCCTCCTTTAGGGCCTTTCCCGACGGGTGGAACGACATGGCATCCCTGGTTTGTATGACCCCATCCGTGATTTGATCACTCGTCAAACGATAGATCTGGCTGGAAGAAGAGAAATATTGATCATAGCTTCTTTCAAACCTTATGTACTGGTCAATAAGAAGAAACGCCGTAAGACCAAGAGCCAAACCGATCACGTTGATCGTCGTAAATGCCTTGTGTTTTAAGAGGTTTCTTACCCCAATACGGAAGTAGTTTTTATACATAGCTATTTCGTTTGATGATGATTGTGAAAATGTTCTGATTAAGGACGGGCGAAAGAGCATCAACACCTCCATTGCATGCCTTATTTGAGGAAACCTCACCTGGTTCTTCAGATTTTCCCTGTACATTTCTTCCAGGTCCCCTTTGATATCCGGATAGTAGGAAGGATGACAGTACCACTTGAAAAAACGATCGGAAACTCGTTTGATCATGCATACTTCGAGTCAAATGCAATGTCTGGGATGGTATCCCAAAGCTGATTTCTCACCTGCTTGTTATACTCGAGTGCTTGTTTTCCGAAAGCGGTAATTCTGAAATATCTTTTCGGCTTCCCTCCTCGGTTCTCATTAGATTCCCCCTCCCTGGAAGTTAGAAATCCTTTCTCCTCCATTCTTCGAAGTGCTGATTGCATTGCTCCAACGCTTACTTTCCTATTCAATTTCTCTTGAATTTCTTCTTTGATCGCCACCCCGTAGGCTGCATCATACAATACCCCTACAGTTAGTAATACGATTTCTTCAAACTCACCCAACTGGTATTTTTTCATGCCAATGTCCTAATTGTAGTATTCAAAACGAAACCAACAAAAAAAAGTTATGAAATGAACAATAATCTGGACAATTGACTGATCTATTTTTCCCGTTTAGCGAGATATTGATGGGACTGTATCAGATTAATACCGAGTGAACAGTTAATACATTATATTCGTCCTCTTCTTACATAGACCATTATCAACCGGATTTGAAAAGTGTGAAGGAAAAGGATCCAACGATTCCCGGAAGACAGGCTTCAACGTTCGAAGTCCAATTGATAGACTCTCTTTACCTGGTCGGAGGTATCATTGGAGCCATAGGATTTACCTCTTCTTATTTTACTATTGAGGAAGAACTCTCCTACCGACTGATTCAGCTGACCAGTCTCTTGGTGATTGCAGCTTTCTACTTGTTCAGACGCCATCTATCCATCCGGTTGAAGATCAATACCGTCATACTGTTAGTTCTCATCATCGTTACGAACGGCATAATAAACTCTGGTCCCAGAGCTACCGTTACTTTGCTGCTGGTCCTGGTAGCCCTATCGAGCCAGATGGTCTATTCACGACGTGTATCGATTATCATTTACCTGACCAGTATAGGTTATTATTTGACGGTTGGTCTGCTAGCGATGCAATTTATTCCGGAGTTTCAATACACATTGAAAGCCTATTGGATCAACCATTCCATTTTTCTCACGTTGGTAGGTATGCTCATATTGGTATACATGACCTCTCATGTTCAAAAAATGAAAGAGCTTCTTGCCCAGGTACAGGGGAAAAACGATGAATTGGAAAGGAATCGGTATGAGCTTGAGGAAACCACTAAGCTTCTTGAAGGTGCAATCGCCCACTCTCCTACCGGCATTATGATTGCTGATGCGAAACAACGTAAACTTCGTTTAGCTAACCAGGCAGCTTTTTTTGTACATGGAAAAAAAAGCGAGTTACTTCTTGGGATCGACCCGGAAGAATACATGCAAAACTGGGAAGTCTTACATCCGGATGGAACCAGTTACGAACCAACAGAACTCCCACTTTATCGATCGTTGGTGCTAGGTGAAGTAATATCAGGTGAAGAAGCCATTATCAAAATAAAAGGTGGTGAGGGTCACTGGATTAGCGCTAATGCTGCTCCCATAAAGGACTCCCAGGGCAAAATTCTTTCCGCGATTGTTATTTTTCATGATATCACAGAAATAAAACTAATTCTTCAAGGCCTGGAAGACCAGGTAGACCTCCGGACAAAGAAGCTACAAAAAGCCAACCGGAAACTTAAGCGACAGAAAACGGCGATGGAGAACTCGCTAGCCGAATTGAAAGCCGCTCAATCCCAATTAATACGATCTGAAAAAATGGCCTCGTTAGGTGTTCTGATTGCAGGAGTTGGTCATGAGATCAATAACCCTTTGAATTACGTGAAGGGTGGTTTGGAAGGTATTCAACGATTGATGGACAGGAAGTCAGAATCTAACGGCGAAATACTTTCAATGATTTCCCTAATCGAAGAAGGAGTTACCCGAACATCAAGAATTGTAAAGAGCTTATCCCATATATCCAGACAGAATACAGACTTTAGAGAAAGATGCAGTATTCATGACATCATTGAAAATTGCCTTATTGTTCTTCATAATACCTTGAAAACCAAGGTGACCGTGGTGAAGGAATACCATAATGAGGATTTACTGATCGTCGGGAACGAAGGAAAGATGCACCAGCTTTTCATGAACCTGTTGACCAATGCAGAACAAGCGATTGTTGATTCTGGTACAATCACGATTCGAACTTTCAAGAAACGTGGAAAAGCCTACATTTCTATATCCGATGATGGTGAGGGAATACCAACCAGGAACCTTTCAAAGATTACAGATCCATTCTTCACAACCAAAGAACCCGGTCTGGGTACCGGACTAGGACTGTTCATCGTGCATTCCATACTCGAAGAGCACGGTGGAAATATTCAAATTGAATCAAAACCGGGTGAGGGTTCGACCTTCACCATTGAACTCCCACCAGAAGCTCCGAAAAATCAGGAATCAAAAATCGAAGACTTCAACCTGAAGTATAACTGATCACCGGGTTAGCAGCTTAAAGCCAATTTCTCGTCCGTAACCTTGGACCATTGCGAGATTGATCCAGAAAAAAGCAAACTGCTCAATCAGTTCGAACTTGTCATTACCTCCGATATCGTAGCAGTCGGAAAAACCGGCATCTTTAGCCAATTGAATCGCTAACTCCTTCCCTTTTTTACTTTCTCCACAGGTAAACATATCCAATGTCATATTATTGTAATTAGGATCAATCACATTATTGAAACCGGTAGTATTGAAGCACTTGACAACGTCATTTGTATCGGTATTCGCCAAAATGGCATCTGCTGTATTTGAAAATCCCTCTGGACCATTCCCTCTCACGACGTTCATCGCGTCAATGATCACCTTGTCGTTTGTATTCCCCAGCTCCTGAGCTGATTGCACCGCTTTTACAGCTGGAACTGCCATTAATAAGACTTCCGATCGAGCTACTGCTTCTGAGATGGTGTGAACCGTTGTGTTGGGATTCTCCAAAAGTGATTGCCCCTTGAAGTTGGATGTATCCCGCACACCCAGGAAAATCGTATGTCCTGCACTTGCCCATTTGGAAGCCAAGGCACCACCCACATTTCCTGTTCCAATTATTGCTATTTTCATCTGGATTCAATTTAAGTCTGTTGATAAGTCTAACCTCGTACCTTATGTATCGAATATAGTACCTTTAATCGATGAATAAAGTGATTCTAAGTCTACTTACACTAACCCTCATGTCATCGATCCAAGGACAGGAAATTATAAAATTATGGCCAAACAAGGTTCCGAATAAGAACGATAAGCAACAGCAAGAATCTTCAGAGCAGGGGGATATACTCTGGATAACCAACGTTTCGGATCCAACGATTACCGTTTACCTGCCCACCCCCCAACTGGCTACCGGCCAGTCTGTGTTGATCTTTCCAGGTGGAGGATACGCCGGTCTTGCTTTCGACTGGGAAGGGATTGATATTGCTAAATGGTTTAATTCCAAAGGCATAGCCGCTTTTGTTGTGAAATATCGATTGCCAGAGGATGACTATTACTCAACACCCTGGGAGGTGCCCCTTCAAGATGCACAGCGTTCCATGCGGATAGTGAGGGCTTCTGCTACTAAATGGAAAATTAACCCTGACAAAATCGGTATCATTGGATTCTCAGCGGGGGGTCACCTCGCTTCCACCCTGGGCACACATTACAATCAGGATACGTACGTTGCTGTTGATGCCTCTGATAAAGAAAGCGCCAGACCTGATTTTATGATATTGGTTTACCCTGTAATCAGCTTCATTGACGAGAAGATACATACAGGATCGAAGGATAATCTGATTGGGAAAAAACCGGATAAGGAACTGGAAAAACTCTATTCCAATGAGTTACAAGTCGAGGCAAATACTCCTCCCACCCTATTGATTCATGCCTCTGATGACGAAGGTGTACCTCCTGAAAACAGCCTCCTGTTCTATCGCGCGCTAATTGCAAATAATGTCCCTGCGGAGATGCACATATACCCTTACGGTGGTCATGGTTTCTCCCTCGCTACCGGGCGTGGTTACCTTTCAACCTGGCCCGATCGAATGGCCGACTGGTTGGAGGCAGATAAGAAAGAATAATAAGATCGCTTGAGGTACGGCCAATAATCTCCAAACTGACTTAAGATGGAAAGAATCAGTCAGGCCAGGGATGTCCAGATTTTCTCTATAAGCGCCCTGGTGGCTTTGATCCCCTCCGATTCATTTAATAGTTTTCCTTCGTATTCGATTCCGATGTAACCATCGAATCCTGAAGATTTGACTATGGAAAGCATTTTGTTGTAGTCAATCATCAAGTGCTCTCCGTCATCATTAAAATTATAAGACTTCGCGCTCACGCCTTTTGCAAAAGGCAGCAGTCCACTAACTCCTTCATAATGATCGGTCAACAAGTCGCAATCTTCATTCTGTGTACTGCCCCATTTGGCTCCCATGCACCAATTACCGAAATCCGGTAACGTACCTGCATTGTCCATATCCACTCTGGTTATGACACCGGATACCCATACCGGGTCCGAACTGTATAACCCATGATTTTCAATTAGTATGTTGATACCTTTCGATTGGGCATACAAACACAAGGCACGCAGGCCGTTGATCATGGCCGCCTGTACCTCTTCCTTTTCGCCCTCTCCGAAAGCATTCACACGTATGGAGTGGCAACCCAGTATGGCTGCGGCATCTACCCATTTGAAATGATTAACAACCGCTGATTTCCTGGCTTCCGGATCAGGGTTTCCAAGGTCTCCTTCATCATCTACCATGATCAACAGGTTAGTTATGCCCACATCACGAGTTTGTTTAGCCATATTTTCCCAAAATACAGTATTCTCTGCCTGCTGCAGGTAAAAACCGTTAACGTACTCCACGGCCGAGAATCCAAAGTCACTTTTTGCCGTGAAAGGAAAATCCTCAGGATCCAGAAGCCCTTCTTCGATGGTACGATGGAGAGACCACTGGGCCAGGGAGAGTTTAAGCGAGGGATCAACCGGGATTACTTTTTCTTCTGTTGCTTCACTTTTCGACGATTGGGTGCAGGAAGCCAAGAGGGACGGAATCGCTGGAGAAACCACCGGCAACCAGGCAGCCCTTTTTAAGAATAACCTTCTTTCTTCGGTCATGTTTTTCACTGGTTTCGCTAGCTAAAGATAAAAGATTCCGGAGTCAATTATATTTACGATATGAAGCATACCCTTCTTCCCATTCTTCTGTTCCTGGTCTCCAGTATCGGCATGGCTCAGACCGACGCCCGGGAAATTCTTGAACGTTCTATCCAATATCACGACCCTGATGGATCCTGGTCTACTCTGAACCGTCAATTTAATTTTCGTGAAAATCGACCCGATGGATCGACCCGGTCCACTACGGTCAAAATCGATAACAACAAAGGCTACGTGAAAGTCAACCGGAATGCAGAAATGATAGTGGCGATGACCCTCAATGATTGTGAATTGATTAAGGGCGATAAGGACTGTGAGTATGCCTCCATGATCCGCAACTATTATCTCTACCTTTGGGGGCTACCAATGAAACTACTCGATGAAGGAACACCTCTAGATTCGGAAGTTGTAGAAACACAATACCAGGGGATTGCCTGTTACCAGCTCCGAGTGCCTTATGAGAAAGATACCTGGTACTTCTTCATTGATCGTGACACCTATCGCATGGTTGCCTACATGTTTTATAAGGACGAAGCTGCCAAAAAAGGGGAGTACATTCTACTCGATAAAGAATTGACTGCCGAAGGCATGAAAATACCAAAAGAACGAAGCTGGTATACCCTTCCGGATAGCACGTACCTGGCAACAGACGTGTTGATTTCAGTCAGATAAGGTTCCGATTCTTGTTTCAGATGTCGGCCTGGTATACGACGCTGCCATCAACGATGGTGTAGAGCACTTCCGTCTGTAACCATTCTTCAGGTTCGGTCTCAAAAAGATCGGTATCCAGGACTGTGAAATCCGCAAACTTTCCTACTTCGATGGTTCCTTTTCTAGACTCCTCAAAAGCAGAGAAACTCGCCCCCCAGGTGTAAGCTTTTAATGCTTCCTCCAGGCCAATTCGTTCCTCCGGAAACCAACCGGAATCCGGTTTTCCCTGAAGTGTTTGTCGCGTGACAGCAGCATACAGCCCGTAAATAGGGCTTATGGGATAATACGAAGCATTTGTCCCCGGCCAATCCGATCCAAACGAAAGGATGCTTCCAGCTTCACGTAATGACTTAAAGGCATATGCTCCTTTGCATCGCTCATATCCAATGCGTTCTTCCATCCATCTCATATCATCCGTTACATGGTACGGTTGGACCTCAGCTACAATATTTCTTCCCTTGAAACGAGGCATATCATCCGGATGAATGACCTGTGCATGTACCAGGCGAAAACGTCGGTCTTTTTCACCGTTGACCAAGTCCATTGTATCGAGAATATCCAGCAATATTGAATTGGCTTCGTCACCAATAGCATGAATTCTCATTTGAATGCCTCCGGCATCGGCTTTCAATATCATTGACTTGAATTGATCCATATCTTGGGAAAACTCACGCCATCCTCCACGCCACTCCCTCAGTTCTACTGAGTTGTCAGAATATGGCTCATAAAATCGAGCTGTCCGACCACCCATTATGCCGTCAATATGTGTTTTCAAAGTACCGAAAGCGAACCAGTCATCCCCGGCTGGCAATGGTCCCGAAAGATTGTCCCAGTCTATTACCCAGCCTTCCTCAATCATCATTTCGTAATCAGAGAGCCTGCTGGGACTGAAATTAATGCGGCAAGTCAGTGAGTCCCTTTCTCGTAAATACCGATAAATGTCCATCTGATCCAGGGGAGACATGTCCTGGACCGTGGTCACACCAAATCTCCTGATCTCTTCAAGCCCCCTTTTGGTTTCCGCCAGCCGCTGATCAAAGGATTTTTTGGGTATTCGTTCCAGTGCACGTAACATCCTCGCACCTGTGAGGATACCGTCTTCGCTTTCCAGATTCAGGTATTCCAATGCCAGCGAATTAGCGAGGCCCATTTTTCGATCGTAACGGGAAACCAATACCGGGTAATTGCCGGTAATGGAGTCTATCATGTCCTTGTGCGGTTGAAAAGTAGCAGCGTTTCTCTCCATGCCGTCAGAACCCATCGACCAGGCCTCGTAGGCCCCCCAATCTCCCCGGGTAATCCAGGATCCAGCAGGCAATCGATCTCGGGTTTTACGGATCTCATTGATGAATTTCTCTGTGGAATTAACTTCTAAAAGATTGGCATTCAATAGCAGGTGACCGGCCGAAGAGAAGTGGATGTGACTGTCATTAAAACCGGGAACTGTAAGGGCCCCATTCAGGTTGATTTCCTGTTTACTGGTAGGAGCCGTTCCTTTACCCATGCCGGATATTTTCCCACCTTCAACCGACACCCAATCTACCCAGGGTGACTCACTTACCCCCGTCCAGATCTTGCCATTAGCCAAAACCATGTCGGGTTGTTTGTCAGGAGTATCACATGAAAAAAGAACGAATAGGATTAGCGTCGCAGGTAGGTAAATCTTCATGGTTGAGGTCTGATATAGAAGCTTTAAGATAGTTGATCGGGCTCGGATATGAAACTTGTGAAAACCTCAAAAACGTCTTTTTTATGGTATCTAGACCGAAAAAGGTCATAAAAAAACTTAAAAATCCTGCCAAGACGGTATGTAGTCATACCGGTGGGTAATGTTGTTAAACTACGTTTAATTTGTACTTAACCGCGAATTAAAAAACATGACTAGTAAACCAACGCTTGTAATCCTGCTATTGCTATGGGCAATTGTGGGTATGGCTGCTTGTCCTACACCTGATTTTCTTAACCGGTTCAATACTGGTAATGATGCAGTAGACGGAACGGATGTCTGTGGTTACACAGGAGACTTCTCTGTACGAAATAACCGCACGTTGACGATATACGGCGATTTCACCATAACGGGAAACTGGACCATCTACGGAACGCTCAATATTGAGGGTAACATTACCGTGACCGGCAATCTGACCATTGATGGTGACGGAGAACTAACCATGACTTCTGGATCGAATTTGAACATTGATGGTAATTTCACCAACGGAGGTTTCTTTTCAGCTTTGGCTGTTGGTTTAGGAGGTGATCCACAGCAGGGAGGATCTTCAGCCGGTACGATCACCGTAGGTGGCGATTTTACAAACAACGAAAGTGGAGATTTCACTATCAGTGATGGAGGTCTTCTGAACGTTACAGGTGATGTCACGGTGGGTGCCGGCTCGACGTTAACTATTGACGAAGGTGGTACGCTGAATGGAAACACGGTCACCAATAACGGTACATTGAATCAACCTTCGGATGCTACCTGTACGGACGGATGTTGCGGAGATCAGTGCGCTACCCTTCCCGTTGAGCTAGTAGACTTTAACGGATACTTCGAAAGTGGAGCAATTGTTATTAACTGGTCAACGGTTACCGAAATTAACAACGACTATTTTGAAGTGAGGAAGTCAACCAACGGTGAAGATTTCAGTGTTATCGGAATTGTGGACGGTAATGGCGATCACAGCGGTTTGCTTGAATACCAATTCACAGATTATGGAATCACTTCGCAAAACAATTTTTATCAATTGCGACAAGTAGATTTCGATGGTCAGAATGAAATCTTCCCTACCATTTTCATCAAAGCCGATGACACCGGAGGTCCAGGTACATTAACGGTGTATCCAAACCCAGCCGTGGATGGCCAATTAAACCTCAGCTACAGTGGTTCCGTAGACTCAAACCTACCGAGGGTAATGCTTTTCGACATGAGAGGTAACCTGGTGATGGAAAAAACACTTCAACAAAATTCTCAAACCTGGCAGCTAAATCAGGACGTGGGTCATCTTCTAAAGGGGGTGTATATCCTCAAATTTGTGAACGGAGATGACGTATTTACTCAGAAGCTACTTCTCAACCCCTAATCGCTGTTAGAGGAACTCATCCCTTTCATCACCACTTCAATAGCATACAATAGTAGTGGTGTATAAAGACGATAAAAATTGATTCAAACAGGTATTGGTAAAATAGACCTGAAACTCCAGATCTGTCGACGTTTCTATTGACAAATGGCAGGCAAGGAAAAAAGGGAGAGCGTTACCGGTCGTCCATCCGGTAACGCTCAGAAACTCCCTGTAGCAATTGTGGCGAGTACAATCTGCATAGTATAAAGGCGCTAACCTTATGCAGTATGACATCTCCTTGAAGCAAGGATAAGAAAGATTTTTTTTCAGTCCGTTGTTTGTGAAGTCTACAATCCGTCTACAGCAAAAATCGTAAGAGAAATGCGTGTCTACAAAATTTGATGAAAGATGGATTTTGAGAACAGCGGCTTATATTTTGAGGTATCCACTTTAGTTATTCTCGATGAATGGGAGATCTTTATGTTGTAGGATATAGCGAGAATTAACAATAGTTTATTCTTGTATGCTGCAGATAACTGAGCTCAAACACCTATACGGAAATTAATTTCTATTGTCCCTTTGTCCAATGAAGAATATATTCCACATACTAAATGGTGATTCCTTAAAGGAACACTTCCCCAAACAAATTGAGGGAGAGATCATCGTTGCACGTGAATGTCTGGTTGACGGTGAGGTACGAAGTACCACAGTAGATGAATTATTTGAGATTCGTGCCAACTTTATAAGCAAAAATTATGGTGAAAACTATTCCAGAGACGATTACTACTCCCATTCTGTCTCTGAGTTTCGAAAAATCCAACAAATACCGGACAAATCAGAGATCAACATGTGGTTTGAAGATGACCTGTTTTGCCAGGTCAATTTTTGGTTCACGGTCAATTTACTTTTGGGAAGTTCGAAGAACTCCCGTGTCTTTCTAATTCGCCCAGAAGCACATAGCCCTTACGGATTCGGTGGCCTTAATGAATTGGAACTTGCCAGCATTTTTAAACAAAAAAAATTATTATCTGAACCTGGTAAAATTGCCAGTCTTTGGAATGCCTATAAGCACCAGGATACAGATGAATTGAAAGCTGTTGCAAAAGAATTAAAAGCACAATTTCCTTTTATTTATAATGCCGTTGAAGCGCACATGGATAGAATTCCAGGTGTAAACCATCCAGGACGACCTGTACAAACTTTAAGGAAAATAATGGATGAGTTGGGTACAGATTCATTTGGCCAAGTTTTCTTGGAATTCAATAAGCGAGAAAGCATATATGGATTTGGTGATCTACAAGTAAAAAGACTCTTTGATGAGATAAAAAAGAATGGCTGGGTAACCTGAAACACTAGTTTTTATTCCAGTCGGGGAGTACAATCAAACATCAACTTCATATTGCTTATCAAATTTGAATTCAAAAAGTTGAAGAATTGAGACTCGTCCTTTAACCTGTCCGTAGAGAATGGTTGGTTTTGGATTGAAACGTAAAATGGAAGAACCGTAAACATATATATCTACCAACTGAACATATTTCATGCTTTTACCAGGCGCTTTATAGTACATATCTATTAGTGCCAAAGCCTCCAGGAATAAACCCACCTCCTGAATTTGTAACGGTTTGTAATTGACAGACGCAAAAACCAACAGATCAGCATATGCCTCTACATTTAAACCAGCACGCACCACTTTTAAGTTGGCATCAATTGACTTTTGAATTCCTACTCCTAGTCCAACCCCAACTTCAACAGATTCAGAATTCAGATCCAACCATCCCAGGTATCTTAAACCCGCACAGCCAAGCATCAGGTTTAAGCGTTCCTCTCTTGTCCCAAGGGCCACTCTCCACTTTGATGGTTTAACATCAACCAACAAACTTCCTTCACCACAAAGACCATCAGTCACTAGCTCGACACCGGCATACCCGAAAAAATGACGTTCTGATTTGTTGTAACTAATCTTGATTTCTCCAAAAATTGAAGCATATGGGTCTGGTCTAATAATTTCGGGGTTCTGATTATCTATTTGCAGGTTGCCGGCAAAATCCATAATCATGTTGCCATCATTGAAGGTATTGACCATTCCCTCAACTTCAAGTCTTATTCGTTCACCATGACTAGGACCAAAAGTGATAAGGTGAAGGTATGCACCAAACTTATTGGAGGCATCAGGAACTAACTGCACCTTCGGGTCACCAGCCATGTGTTTATAGACACGACCTCTAATCGCCATGATCTCCATTACACCTAGGTTGATGCCCTTCACAGGTTTCTCCATGTTATTGGAAAGTTCCTGACCTACTCGATCTGCCCCCACTGGTGCTTGTTTTTGATCATTGCTAGATTGCTGCATGTCGGATGCGGCACCACCTGCTTCAATAAACCAATAAGACAAACCCTCCTGCGTTCTTCCATTCATATATGCAACATCCACGGAAAAGGGATTATTGCTGTCTGGAACTTTGATTCGAGCCTCAATTGCACCAGAAAAAACATCCCCGTACACCGGATGGTCTTTTGTCAACCATATAAGCCCATTCAAATCAACAGCAGTAGAACGAAGTTTGACAGGAACAGGATCTGCCAGGACATCCTTAACATCACCATCAACAATCGCCCTACCTGCAGCTAATCCTACATCCAAAGGGACTTCAATTCCGATTTCCTCTCCCAGTGCCTGATTAATCAACTCATTAGACCCATTGGCAATTTTATCAACGGCATAACCTGCAATCGCTTTTGTAGCAGCGTTTTGCAATCGCCCAACAATACGGTCCGAATCAATATTCCCTATCGCATCCCCTCCTAGAGATAATACCATTTGGGATAGGTTATCCTGATTTATGAATTGAAGTACCTCAAGTACCATATCAGAAAGAACCTCATCGATATTAGCCAGGTGTTGCACCAAAACCTTACTAGGGTCTTGTCCGGATGTTAGGGCCGCTAAAACAACTTCTTCCGTAGTATTGTAGATGTAAACTTCAAGCTTACCTAATAATCGCTGTTCCAATAATGCCGTAATGGGAAAGGTCACGTTATCGTAGGCTGAATGGCTAATACTCGCCTGTACTTCCTGTACCAGTGTAACTCGAATTTCTTCTGCTACAGACTCCAGGATACCTCCAGCCTCTGTTGATCTATTAGAAATTGTGGAGATTACTTCATCAGAAGCTCTTCCAACAATTAAGGAGATACTCTCGTCGACCCGCTTGTTAGCGGCATTGACGGCTCCATTGACTTTTCTAGCAATTTCTGTATTTAATTCCTGGACTTTAGTAGCTACTGGCTGAGTCAATGTCAAAGTCCGCTCAGCCGCCAGTTGTGAAATTGCTTTTATAAGGAATTCCTTAATTGTTCTCGCTTCTTCGAAAGACTCATTCAATTGAGCTTCATCCATCATACCAATGGAAGATTCGAGAGTTGTCGTTCCTCCTGTAGCGAATGCATCAAACAATTGGGCAATAGTCAAGAGTTTTTGTTTTGGAGAGGTCGATTCATCTAATGAAAAGCCAGTTTTATGCTCTTCTTCAGTTGATAGTAAGACGTCTTCAACTTCGTATTCAACAACACCTACCTCCTGGGCTAAGGCAGAAATATCTCCTTCCAAATCCAAATTATCCATCATGGCGTCTAATGACTGATTCAGACTTTCTTCCTCAAGTTTCACAGTATTCTGGTATTCCGCTACAAGGTCATCCAGGTTATCAGTCATCTCAGGTCCACTACTATTATCCCTCGTAACAGGAATGTAATCACCTGGTAAAAGTCTGTTCGTCTCAATTGAGTAAAGATTAAAAGAAGGAGGTCCCGCATCTCCCGACACATCATCACCAAGAGTGATCTTACCCGAAACACCGAAACCGTATTTTCCTGAATTACGGCCAGCACCCAAAGCGTCAACGGTTACCGGGTAGCCTTTATAGGTTGCTTTCAATTGCTCATCTAGAGCATATAAGCCTTCAGGCGTGTAGAACCCAATATTGTAATTACCCCAGACTTTGAAGAATTTCACATTCTTCATTTCAATTCCGAGTGTCGGCCATTCAACATCCAACGTCATACTTAGTCTTTCATCATCTTCCAACACCGCGCGTTTAACTTCAAAATTCAGACGCTGTGTTTCGTCTTCTTTGTTGAAAGCAAATTTGTAACCTTGCAAATTCTCGAAATAACCGCTCCCAATTCCTAAGGAGGACATTGGAACCCGGAAGATAAATTGATCCGTTTCACTTAATACCGGTATATGCGATTTCCCAGCAATTGATGATTGATTACTGATTTCACTTCCCTCTATCTCAAGGATTACCCTGTCAAGCATGGAAGGAAAAGTGGCAAATTCGAAAGGTTCTGGTTCCTCGAATTTTACAGTGGTCTTAAGGTTCATTCCAGATGAAGAAACATTAGCCTTATCGATACCCTGACCTTTGGTTATCTCACGGTGTATTGGATTGTTTAAGATAACCTTCCCTGTGGGGTCAAAATCAATAGGTATTGTGAGATCATAAGAGTCGAACAGTACTCCTTGCCAATCCGGTTCATTAGAAAACTGAGCAGGAGACTTTCCTTCAGAAAAATCAACAATAATTCTCTCCGGACTTACCCACAGGTCAATACTGCTGGTTGCCAGCAGAGGATTCGGTAAGGGAGCTAATAAAGTTTCAAAATAATAGAGTTGATTGAGTCTGAAAAAAGGTAATTTAATGCGTTCCGAAGACCCCACTGCTGTAACCACTTGTGGTAAAAAAATATGACCATCCAACTGCAACGAATAAGAATCTTCATTCACCATTATTGAAGATGTTGTATCCAATTCCAACCTAAAACCGTAGGGGTCTAACAAATCGAACTGATTATCTAAAGAAATGGGAACAGTACCGACAGGCTTATATTCGTTGTAATGGTACCAATTCCAATCTGTTGAAATGACCATCGGTCCTCCGTTGCTCGTAGCAACTGGCAAATGTGTCTGCCATTCCAGTTTTCCTTGTACCCATAAGCCGTCAGTATTTAGCTTTAGTTTATTCGCAACCAAATGAGCGGATCCATTTGGTTTATGGGCAGGAGTAAGTTCCTGTTCAAAATGTATATCGGATTCAATATCTCCCTGAACCAGACTCCAAATAATACCAGATGGCTGCACCTTCAACCCCTCGAAGGCAACTTCAGCCCATGTCCCGGTTTCATTTAATCGCACCTTACCCGTACCACTCAGATTGTTTAAATTGTTGTTGATGGATGTGACCTCCACGCGATGGACTCCCGCATAAAAAAATTCCAGTAAAGGTGGACCATAAAACACCTGTTGATCACTTCTAGCCACTTCTTGGCCATCACTATGTCCTATCACCTCCCAGGCATAACTCCGTGATTTGATAGTTGGAGGAATAGTTCTTACAAAGAAATCATCAAATGTCGAAGGTGGTATTTCCTCGTAAAACCAAAGATCATTACCTTCCAGGGCATCAGTTACACTCTGTTTTTCAGCTATTTCCGCAATTCGGATTTCGTACTCCACAGGTTGTATTGAAATTTTGTTATCCGGAGGATACCATTGAATAGCAGACTGATCCCTGATAGTCGTGGTCCTTTCATGCTCGGGAGACTTTAGCTGAATATTCCCTCCCGATGGCCATCCGTAAAAAATCCTTCGAAACTCTGAATAACCTTGATTTTTAAATCGATCCTTTCCTTCCGGATCTAGCGCTTGTACCCTGTAGATATATGTTTTACCAGCTTCTAATGCGGGTTCCGAGGGTCCGTAAACAAAAGAATTAGTTGACAAAACCTCTGATTGAAAAACTTGTAGTGCCTGCCCGTTTTGTACTGCTGTTAGCGGGTCAAGCTCTGTTGGAGAGATATTGGCATCATTAATCTCCCAGATAGTTAGTTGAAATTCAGTGCCAAATGAGTTGTTTGGAGATTTCACATCGAACATCTGCCAGAGAAAACTAACCTGATTAGAAGAAGGCTGGATATATGAATTTTCTTCCGGAAATGTGAGCAAGGGTGGAGAAAACAATCCCATCCACCAGGTAAATTGTGATTCAAGAGATAATGGATCTCCCGTTTCATAATCTAGGACTTGCATGGTGACTGTATAGCTTCCTTCTGGCAATCGACCACTTAACAGAAAGTCTGTTCTTGCCGGACCCTTGATGTTTAGATTGCTGTAGTCCAAATATTCAATCCAATCTGTTTCAGTAAACTGTACCAACTCACCAGGAGCTATAACAATGGGTGTTGAGGGTGTAAATCCAGGAATTGTTTCAAGGAGAAGGTCCGCATTTTCAATCCTTAGTCTAAGTTTGAAAGTCCACTGGCTTTCGTTAAAATCGTTAAATAAAATGTTTGCTGTGAGCTGCTGTTTACCCGGGTCCGTGTAATCGCCTATAAATAGAGAATAAGGCAAACCAATAATGGGAGAAATGTTGGCAGGGTACCGCTGTACCTGCCCCGGAACAGAGATATAAAATAATCCACATATAACGGTTAGTAAAATCCTCGTTTTCTCTTTTTTCATTTGTTGCTTAGTTCTTGCATTACAAGAATTTCATGTAAGTCTTTATATTTTTCAAAAGGAGATATCCAAGTAAACAAACCCTTTAGGCGAAGTTGGAAACTGAATTTAAAGGCCGTAGGGCAACTCAGATTCTGATTAATTGTTCCAAAATTTTATCCCTAATTGGATGGTTGGCCCCATCTGTGATAATACCATACGCTTCTGATGTCAGATAACTTTTATATTACTTTTCATACTTGATTTGACTGATAGCTAATAAGTGAGTCTTTACAGTATTGTAGCCCAATTCTATATTCTATCGTAATACCTAAAAAATTCCAGAATTGAATTTGATGAAATTAGATGTATTAAACGTTTGTAAATGGAATGTGAGCTGGCCTAATGGGTTACGAGTTTACTCAATCGCTTAAGTCCCCTACCTTTTATAAACAGTAAGAATCGTATTACACTCTATATGACCTTAGGCGACTAGAAGTTGAATTGGTGATCAAACTCCACATTCTGGACCAATCACGAACACAAGGCCATGGGTGACTACAGCAACGGTTCGCCATTCAAGTCCGTCGTCAAATACATGGTCATCACATCCAGGAAAGGACGCATCTGTTCGAAGGCATGCGAGACTATTGCTGGGAATTCTTTTGAGTGAACTTCCTCGTTTGTGAATGCATGACGGACCAATAACTGCTTATACTTCAGCAGATCAATTTCAGGATGGTCTTTGGTAAATCCCCGTGGCGCGGACTTTACCTGATCGCCCATTAGTGATCCGAAGAAGTCCTTAAAGGACTCTGATTGAATTACCGAACGTAGCGGTTCCGGATCGGCAGCAATCTGCTTTCTAATATGCAACATGTCTTGTGCATTGGGTCCAAAAAACCCACCCAAAACAACCGATTCTTTTGGTGCCACCTGAAAATAGTAGCCTCCCCTTCTTTCAACTCCTTCTCGCTGAAAGCGACCTTGCCAGGTAGTTTTATAGGGGGTCTTATCTTTACTGAACCGTGTATCCCGATAGATACGAAAGAGGCATTTCTTTCCTGTGGTAGGTACCAGCACGTCATGAGCATTCATCTCCTGAATAAGTGCATCCGAAAAGGTGATCATTTCATTGTGTGCCTGTTCGTAGCGCGTTTTGTTTTCATTAAACCACTCTCGATTGTTATGATCCTTGAGGTCGTTCAGAAAGTCTATCGTGTATTGCATTGGTGAAAAGTAAGGAAAAAGATTGGAGGGACTTAATACACTTTATCGAAGTCATTTCTCAAATCCCACTATACAATTTAAAAAGATTCGTACTTACTTTATTGAAGAATGACAGGTACCTGCTTATCTCTGTATCTTAATTAACAAACATTCTCACTCATGAAATTACACAGCTTGACATTTGGCCTGATACTTTTCAGTTTTACTTCTATACTGGCGCAAGAAGTAGATATTAGGCTGTATCAGAAAATCCCGATGAGAGACGGCATAAATCTATCTGCCAATATTTATACACCTGTGAGCGAAGAAAAATCGTATCCTGTTATTCTTATTTACACACCGTATGTGAATGATGAAGCCGTTCAACGAGGAATGTTTTTTGCTAAGAAAGGATATGTCTTCATTACGCTTGATCTCCGTGGAAGAGGTAACTCGGAAGGGGAATATCGACCATTTGAAAAGGATGGTATTGATGGCTATGATGCGGTGGAATGGATCAGCAAACAAGACTGGTGTAACGGTAGTATAGGTATGATGGGTGGATCTTATCGGGGCATGGTTCAATGGATGACCCTGAAAAACAAACCCAAAGCGCTGAAAACGATTATTCCCACAGCTGCAGTTGGTCCGGGTATCGATTTTCCTAAAGGAGATGGAATTTTTGGCAACTACACCCTGCAGTGGCTCAATTTCACCGGGGGACTGAGCAGAAACACCAATCTATTTGGAAACGGTGACTACTGGAACGATAAAGCAATTAAAAAATTTAAAGAGTTTGTCCCGTTTAAGGACTGGGATATACTCGCCCTTGGTGCTAGAAATCCTGTTTTTCAAAACTGGATCGCACATCCGGACTTCGATGAATACTGGCAGAATTTCTATCCTACTCCCAAAGACTATGAGTCTTTTGACCTTCCAATCCTGACCATTACCGGATATTTCGATGGCGATCAACCCGGAGCTATGACCTATTATGAAGATCACATGAAGTATGGTAACGTAACGGGTAAATCCAAGCATTACTTAATTTTTGGACCCTGGTCACATGCTGGAACCCGAAATCCTGCGACTGAGTTGGGCGGATTAACTTTTGGGGCGGATTCAAAATTAGATATGATGCAACTTCATTTAGAGTGGTTCGACTGGACACTCAAGAATGGCAAAAAGCCGGAGTTCCTGCAGGACCGAGTAGGGTTTTACATGATGGACCAAAACCGATGGGTGTATACTAATCAGTTGGAACAGGTTTCCAATGATACGCTCACCTATTACTTATCCAGTCCGGATTCAGATGGTAAACTATTGATTGATCCTGGCCTATTGTCGAACGAGAAACCCACTAATTCGGATACAGATCTAATAATTTACGATCCATTGGATACGGCAGATAGAAAAAGTTATGAGGGCTCTGATTATTACAAAACCCCGATACCCATTGAGGAAAAAGAAAGGGTTATATATGTATCAGATATACTAGACCGAGACACCCCGATTGTGGGCCGTTTTGAAGTGGGTATGAATCTATCTTTGAATGTGCCTGACACAGATATGCAGGTGACTTTGTATGCTGTTAATGCCGTTGGAGAAAGTCGATTTATCGGCCAGGATAGACTAAGGTTGCGCTACAGGGAAAGTCTGGCACAACCAAAATTAGCGACACCTGGTGAAACACTCTTCTGCAAGTTTAATACACCATTTCTAACGGCACTTGAAGTAAAACAAGGCAGTCGATTCGTTCTCACAGTACAAGCGGTAAATGCAATAGGCCTTCAAAAAAACTACAACTCCGGAGGAGACGTATCGCTAGAGACTGACACGGATGCGCTAAAGGCGGAGATCAGCATTCACCATTCACCAGAAAACCCAGGCTATGTAAAGATTCCGGTAGGTACCCGGAAATAGGAACGTCATACTTTGGAAGGATGAGAGCGTTTTTGAAGAACAAACTCGAATAGAGATTCCGCAACCAGTTCAAGATGATCCCGAGTGGTTACTGTCACCTTGAGGTGAAGATAGAGCGGTCTCGAAAGGTGACTTGAGCACCACCCTACTCATACTCCAGTATCTCTATCTTCCTGAAATCTATTGGATGACTATTAGACTGGATCGCGATACGACCAGAAGTTAAACGACTTTCACCATCATTGATAAGTGTCCCAGCCACCACATGATCCGTATCGTACCTGGGATTAGAGTATAAAAGGATCTCTTCTCCATTAACATAGTGAGTTATCAATGAGTCCCGGACATCAATCTCCAGAGTAACCCACTGATCCCCATGAAAAGTACGTTGAATGTTAGGCTGGGCACAAAAGTCAGTATTTTGTTTTCCATTAATATCAACCACTGTTCCCAGGCAGCAAATGGCACCGGTCGGTCGTGGGTTTGTACCATCACCTCCGTGCAGGTTGTACTCTAGAGCCACTGGTACCAGCTCATCTGGAAGCAAATCCTCCGGAGCCTGCGCGTGGAACATGATACCACTGTCACGATACCCCCACTCTGGCGCACCAGTTGCAGTATCACCTACAAATCGGTACTCAGCTCTAAAACGATAATTGCTATAGACCTTATTAGTATAAAGTCCCCCCATTTGCATATTGAAGTTCTCATACCCATCGTACCGGATCTTAAGAATCCCACTATCCACTGAGAACGTATTTGCATAATTTTCATTGAGTTCCTTTCCACCAATCCGAATAGTCCAACCATCCAGGTTTTTCCCATTGAAGAGGCTTACCCATTCTGATTGACTATTCGTGAGATCCGTTTTATTGCTTGATTGCCCGCAAGAAATAAGAAGGGAGACTAAGAAAAGGTTTTTTAAGTGTTTCATTGAAGATGAAATTAGTTGAATTCAATAACTATTCACTACTTGCTCCCTGAACTTGCCTCAGCTCCTTGAATAATGAGTATTTATCTAGATGCTACCTGACGGCAGTTGGCATGACATGGAGATGAAACTCAATCGTACGGTAAAATTGAAGAGCTACAATCGACGGCTGGAAGGTGACTTAGGGAAATCTCGACTAATCGCTATTCACGCAAGTAATATTCACAATTCTCTTCCTCAACTTCCCCTCTGACATAAATCAACTTCCCTACTGACCCACATACACACCTATCCCTTATCACTTTCCGAGCTTTAAACCGAAAATTTCAAGCGGATCATGAAAAAGCCACAGATGATAACAACCGATGGAAACACTGCTACTTCTAACATGGCCTATGCCTTCTCCGAAGTAGCTGCCATCTACCCCATCACCCCTTCTTCCGATATGGGTGAAAAAGCCGACGCCTGGGCAGCGACAGGAAAAAAGAACTTATTTGGTGAGAAAGTAGATGTCATTCAGATGCAGTCTGAAGCCGGTGCGGCTGGAGCAATCCACGGATCACTAACAGGAGGTGCCATGGCCACTACCTTCACCGCCGCACAGGGACTACTCCTCATGATCCCTAATATGTATAAAATTGCCGGGGAAATGCAACCGACTGTCTTCCACGTTTCGGCCAGGTCGCTAGCAGCCCAGTCACTGTCCATTTTTGGTGATCACTCAGATGTTATGTCAACCCGTTCTACGGGTTTTGCTTTATTATCATCAGGCAACGTCCAGGAAGCACAGGATATGGCCGCGATTGCGCACCTCTCTACCCTGAGAGCCAGGATTCCTTTCCTTCACTTTTTTGATGGCTTCCGCACTTCGCACTCTATGCAAAAAATTACTCCGCTGGAATATGACACCCTAAGGGAAATGCTGGATATGAAATATGTTGAAGCATTCCGAGCTGATGCCCTTAGACCGGATGCTCCTCTAGCTAAAGTGGGTGCACAGAATCCTGATGTATACTTCCAGGGTCGTGAAACGGTAAACAATTACTATGCAGATTGTCCTGGTATTGTCCAGGGATATATGGATCTCCTATTCGAAAAAACAGGAAGGAAATACGAGCTATTCCAATACATTGGTGATCCGAAAGCTGAAAAGATCCTCATTTCAATGGGATCAAGTGTCGAGACTATAGAAGAAACGGTCAACTACCTGAATAAAAAGGGAGAAAAAGTTGGTGCGATTAAGGTAAGACTCTATCGACCATTCAGTGTGGAAGCTTTTATGGATAAGATTCCAAAAACTGTCAAAAAAATAGCGGTTCTGGATCGCACAAAAGAACCAGGTGCTATTGGTGAACCTCTCTACCAGGACGTAGTAACGGCATTCAAAGGCAGGAACGATGTTGAGATCATCGGCGGTCGTTATGGCTTGAGTTCCAAAGAGTTTACTCCGAGCATGATCAAAGCAGTATTCGATCATCTGGATGGAAAAGCGTGGCACGGATTCACTGTTGGAATTACAGACGATGTTTCCAACCTTTCAATAGATGTCAAGGAAGAAATTGATGCCGAACAAAAAGGCATTATTAGATGTAAGTTCTGGGGTTATGGCTCAGATGGCACGGTGTCGGCTAACAAAAACTCCATAAAGATAATTGGTAACACCACTGATCAGTATGTACAGGGTTACTTCCAGTACGACTCTAATAAATCCGGTGGTTGGACAGTCTCACACTTACGCTTTGGTAAGGAACCGATTCAGTCTGAGTATCTATTGAATAAGGCAGAATTTATTGCCCTTCACAGACCACAGTATATCGGTCGCTTCGACCTTTTAGAAGGCATAACTGAAGGCGGTACATTCCTTATCAATAGTAGCCAGAAACCTGAGAGGATCTTTAGCCTTTTCACCGAGGACATGCAAAAGACCATCCAGGAGAAAAAGATAAAAGTATACGCTATCGATGCAGCCAAAATTGCTAAGAGTGTTGGGCTTGGCGGTCGAATAAATAGCGTCATGCAGACAGCTTTCTTCAAGCTGTCGGGTGTATTACCTGAAAAAGAAGCCATTGAGCTCATCAAAACCTATATCGAAAAACAGTTCAAATTCAAAGGTCAGGAGATCGTTGAAATGAACTGGAATGCAATCGACGCCGCTGTTGATGCAGTCGTCGAAGTGCCCGTTCCTAAAACAGCTGAAAAGGCCGCCGGCATCCAGGATATGGTACCTCCTGGATCTGGCGACTTTGCAGAAAAAGTTATGGATCCTGTACTCAGGTTGCAGGGGGATCGCGTTCCTGTATCACAAATGTCTCTAAACGGAACCGTACCTACAGGTACCAAGAAACTGGAAAAACGGGGCCGTCCGGGAAACACTGCTAAGTGGGCAACTAAGTTTGATTTCGTACCGGAATTCAATGCTGATGAACCTTACTTCGAGTATCCAGGTTGCTGCTCTGGTTGCGGAGAAACACCGTACATCCTACTCACCACTCAGATGTTTGGAGATCGTATGATGATCGCCAACGCTACAGGATGTTCTTCCATCTATGGAGGTACTTTCCCTTCTATCCCCTACACTACCGATAGCAAAGGACGTGGGCCTACCTGGGCCAACTCGCTCTTTGAAGACAACGCCGAGTATGGGTTTGGTATGCGGTTGGCCGTAGATGCGAACAGAAAGCAGCTGAAAACCAATATCGAAACCTATCTTTCTCACAATAAAGGTGGCAAACTCGCCAAGGCTCTGGAAAAAACACTCAAACTCTGGAACGAGAGAGAAAATGCAGCAAAAGACCACATGGATGAGACCAAAAAACTGATTGCTGCTGAACTGAAAACAGTGAAGGGTGAAGATAAACCCACCTTGGAAAAGATCGCCGAGTTGCAGGACTACCTAGTTGACAAATCCGTCTGGATCTTCGGTGGTGACGGATGGGCCTATGACATTGGTTTCAGCGGTGTTGACCACGTAATGGCCTCTGACAAAAATGTTAATCTGCTCGTGATGGATACAGAGGTGTACTCCAATACCGGTGGTCAATCGTCCAAGGCCACCCCTCGAGGAGCCGTTGCCAAATTTGCTGCCGACGGCAAGAAGATGGGGAAAAAGAACCTCGGTATGATGATGATGTCATACGGCAACGCTTATGTCGCCTCGGTAAACATGGGCCAGGATCGAGAACAGGTAGCGAAGGCGATTGTTGAGGCCGAAAAGCATGACGGTCCCTCGCTAATCATTGCCTACTCCCCTTGTATCGCTCACGGTTACAACTTGCAACAGGCGAAAAAGCAATCTGAAAAAGCGGCAACAAGTGGTTATTGGCCGATCTACAGATTCAATCCGGCACTCAGAGAAAAGGGTGAGAATCCGTTCATCTGGGAAAGTCCGGAAATCGACAGCGATTTCGATAAATACGTTGAGGAAGAGATTCGGTATCGCTCATTGATGCGCGCGCAACCTGAAGAAGCTGAAAGGCTACTCAAGTTGGCTCGAGAAGACAACCAGAGAAGGTTTGAAGAATTGAAGCACATGGCTGGAGAATCCAAGCCAGAAGAGAAAAACGAAACAGAAGAAGTCCATGGCTGATCTAAGTACATTATACCTGGGTATTCCATTAAAAAACCCTTTAGTAGTCGGATCCAGTAACCTGGTAACCGATATCAGTAACCTGATCAAACTGGAAGAAGCAGGTGCCGCAGCCGTGGTGTACAAGTCGCTTTTTGAGGAGCAAATTCAATTAGAGTCGTACACCATGGAAGACGAAGCAGGCCTTTACGAAGACTGGGATGCGGAACACGCCTCAATTTTCCCAAAACTCGGCCATGGAGGACCGCAGGAACATCTGCTGAAACTGAAAAGGATCAAAGAACAACTAACCATTCCGGTGATTGGCAGTTTGAACTGCGTTTATGAGGAAACCTGGGAGGAATATGCCATCAAGATGGCTGAGACAGGAATCGATGCATTGGAGTTGAATTTCTACACCACTATACTCGATCCAAAAAAGCAGGGCACCACCATTGTTGGTGATCAGGTTAATTTGGTAAAACGCGTTAAAGAGGCAGTGAAAATTCCTATCGCAATCAAACTTAGCCCCTATTACACCAACATGCTGGGCGTAGTTAGTCGAATGGATGAAGCCGGTGCCGATGGGTTTGTGATGTTCAATCGGTTGTTTCAGCCAGACATTGATATCGATAAGGAAGAACACCATTTTCCTTATAACTTCAGCAGTAGCATCGATAATCGACTTGCCCTACGTTATGCCGGGCTCTTACACGACAATATCAAGGGTACCATCATCAGTAATACTGGTGTATTAACCGGAGAGGATGCAATTAAGATGATTTTAGCTGGAGCTGATGCCGTACAAATCGTCAGCGCCATCTACAAAAAAGGGATCACGCAAGTGTCACACATCCTTGAAGAAATTACTGAATGGATGGATAAAAAAGGCTATAAGCGAATTGATGACTTTAGAGGCAAGCTTTCAAAGGTAAACATGAGTGATCCTTTTGCATACAAGCGCGCCCAGTACATAGATATTTTAATGAAATCAGAATTATTTGCACAATACCACCCCAAGGAAGGGGATGACTTTTTAACCTAAATCAAATTATGGCAAAAATTGGAATATTCTACGGATCAACAGATGGAAACACCGAAAGGGTCTGTGGTCAAATACAAGATGCGTTCGGCGGTGATGATGTTGTCGCCCTGCACAATGTGAACTCTGCATCAGGAGACGACATGGCAGAATACGATTACCTCATCCTGGCCTGCCCTACCTGGGAAATCGGCGAATTGCAGGAAGACTGGGATTCATTCATTGACGAAATAGAAGATGTAGGCTACGACGGAAAAACTGTAACCTACCTAGGATTAGGTGACGCTGATGGATATCCCGATACATTCATCGATGCTCCTGGAATCATTCACGAACGAATTGCCGACTCTGGCGCAAAGTTCGTAGGTGCTTGGCCTACCGATGGTTATGAATTTGAAGAATCCAAAGGAGTTGTTGATGGAAAATTCCTGGGTCTGGTCATTGATGAAGACAACCAATCAGACCTTACCGATGAACGCATCAATAAATGGGTTGATCAATTAAAATCCGAAGGATTCGGAGCATAATATGGAAAAAGGTTCATCTATATCGCACCAAGGAATGGTCACAAATCTCATTGAGGATCGAGCAGTGATTCATATCCTTTCTGAAGAAGCCTGTCATACCTGTCACATGAAAGGATTCTGCGGTGTGGATGATGCTGAGCAGGGACGTTTTGAAGTCCCTGCAGATGACCTGGAAATCGGCGATGCAGTTAGCCTGGAGGTAATTCCTTCCACTGGCTTGAAAGCCGTTTTCTGGGCTTATATTATGCCTTTTCTTCTGATGGTTGGGGCCGTTGCAATTGGATTGTACCTCCATCTATCCGAAGAGTTATCCGGCATGATCGCCATAGGGGTACTACCGATCTACTACTTTACCCTTTACCTTTTCAATAAGCAACTAAAAACTGAGATCAGACTGAAGGTTCACAAACTTACCCCAGCATGAACGACATCGTACTTTATACGCTCATCATTCTGGTCTCGCTCGGAGCCCTGGCGGCGATCATCCTATTCTTTGTCTCACAAAAGTTTAAGGTAAAAGAAGATCCTCGAATGGAACCAGTCATGGATGCACTTCCCAGCACAAACTGCGGTGGATGTGGATATCCGGGCTGCGGTGCATTTGCTGATGCCCTATTGGCGACAGATGACCTCAGCGAACTACATTGTCCTGTTGGTGGAAATGAGGTAATGAAAGAAGTAGCCGAAATCCTGGGCAAAGAAGTTGAAGAACGAGACCCTTACGTTGCAGTTGTTCGTTGCTCCGGATCATTTCAGCACAGAAAACACACCAATGTATACGATGGCTCGGCAAATTGTACAATAGCATCAACTCTTTACAGTGGGGATCACGGGTGTGCGTATGGATGTGTTGGCTTAGGAGAATGTGTTGAAGCCTGTGACTTTGACGCTATGTATATGGACGAAACAACAGGCTTACCCGTCATTATTGAGGACAAGTGCACAGCCTGTAATGCCTGTGTAACCACCTGCCCCAAAGACATTATCCAGTTGTGGCCACTGGGAAGAAAACACCAACGCATTTTCGTGGCCTGTATGAACGAGGAGAAAGGTGGTGTAGCGAAAGCTGAATGTAGCGTTGCCTGTACGGGATGCGCCAAGTGTGAGGCAGAATGTAAGAAAGACGCTATCACAATTGAAAATAACCTCGCAGTCATCGATCATGAGAAATGCAATCTCTGCCGAAAGTGTGTGGTTGCCTGTGAACAGGAAGTAATTGCTCATGAAAACGTACCGGCTGAAAGCCTGGTCAAGTTGGCAGAAGTTCGACAGAAACGACTAGAAAAAGAAAAAGAGCAACGTATAGCAGAACGAAAAGCACAGAAAGAAGCAATGGCGAATTCAAAATCCGACAGTGATGCTATTTGAGCTTAGTAACAAATTAAAATCTTTCCATCAAGGTGGTGTTCACCCTGATGAGAACAAGTTGTCTGCTGGTGCCGCTATTGAGGAGTTGCCTTTGCCAAAAAGCGTAACGATTCCACTATATCAGCATATTGGTGCCCCTCCCAAAATTGTTGTTGAGCGGGGTGAAATGGTCAAGGTAGGTCAGGTGCTTGCGGTGCACGAGGGTTTTGTTTCAGCCAATATTCACAGTTCCGTCTCAGGAAAAGTTGGTAAGATAGATCCGGTTATGGATAGTAGCGGTTTCAAGCATACGGCCATTAACATACGTGTCAAAGGTGACGAATGGATGGACAACATCGACCGTTCAGACCGATTGATTGAAGACATCCCCTGGAGTCCTGAACAGATAGTGGAACGTGTGATGAATGCCGGAGTGGTAGGGCAAGGCGGTGCTGCCTTCCCCAGTCATGTGAAGTTATCCGTACCTGAAGGTAAACACGTTGATACCCTCATTATTAACGGTGTAGAATGTGAACCCTATCTCACAGCCGATCATAGGATCATGTTGGAAAAACCCGATGAGATCGTAGTGGGCACACGCATCCTGATGAAGGCCCTGGGCGTCAGTAAAGCAATAATTGGTATAGAGAACAACAAGAAAGACGCTATTGAGCGTATGCAGGCTGCAGTAGCTGAGCATCCATACATTACCGTCGAATCACTGAAGGTTCAATACCCTCAGGGAGGTGAAAAACAGCTAATCGATGCATTGCTTGGACGTGAAGTGCCTTCAGGAGGTTTACCGGCTGATGTAGGTTGTATTGTACATAATGTAGGGACTACTTACTCCATTTACCAGGCGGTTCAAAAAAATCAACCACTCATTCAGCGCGTAGTAACCATCACTGGAAAGGCCCTTGAGAAGCCTTCAAATTTTATGGTACGTATTGGTACCCCGGTTGTGGATCTTATTGCTGCCGCTGGTGGCGTACCCACGGGAACAGGAAAAGTTATCAGTGGAGGTCCAATGATGGGTAAAGCACTGAACGATCTAAATGTACCAATTGCAAAGGCAACCTCAGGCATCCTTCTCATTCCGGATGAAGAATCGAAGCGGGCAGAAGAGTATAACTGCCTTCATTGTGGAAAATGTATTGAAGTCTGCCCAATGGGTCTCGAGCCTTACCACCTAATGTTGGTGGCCAAAGGGAAAAACACTGATAAGATGAAGGAAGACAATGTCCTTGACTGTATCGAATGCGGATCTTGTCATTTCGTATGTCCTTCGAATAGACCCATTTTGGACTACATCCGATTGGGTAAAACTAAAATCAAAAAAGCCAAAGTATGAGTACAAGCGATTTACTGACCGTATCCCCTTCCCCACACGTTCATGAATCGTTGACCACTCCGCAAATTATGCGCGGTGTGATCATAGCCATGCTTCCAGCAGTAGGTTTTTCCATTTACACTTTCGGAATAGATGCTTTGATGGTGACTCTAATGGCCATCATTAGCTGCATGCTTTTCGAGAATCTGATAGACCGATATTTACTTAAAAGAGGTACTACCCTGCTTGATGGGTCGGCAATCATTACAGGAATGCTTTTAGCATTTAACATACCCACCAACCTTCCATGGTATGTCATTTTTGCTGGAAGTGCCGTGGCAATTGGTATTGGGAAAATGAGTTTCGGTGGGCTTGGTAATAATCCATTTAATCCGGCCCTGGTTGGTAGGGTTTTCTTATTGATTTCGTTCCCAGTTCAAATGACAAGTTGGCCGGTTCCAAGAATTTCGGACTTAGATGCCACCACCGGAGCGACAGCCTTAGGAATCCTGAAGGATGGACTAAGAATGGGCGATAGTGTGTCCTATCTAATGGGTCAGATGCCCACCTACGGAGATTTGTTCTTTGGCTTCCATGGAGGTTCGGCAGGAGAAATGAGTGCTTTTGCTATGGTAATAGGACTCGCCTATATGTTATATAGGAAGATTATCACCTGGCATATTCCAATATCGATGATTGCTTCTGTGGCTGTTTTCTCCGGAATCTTTTGGTTGATTAATCCGGAATCCTATGCTAACCCGTTGTTCCATGTCCTCACCGGTGGGGTAATGCTTGGAGCAGTATTTATGGCTACAGATTATGTGACTTCACCTTTCACTCACAAGGGAATGCTGATCTTCGGTGTGGGTTGCGGACTCATCACCGTTCTAATCCGACTTTTCGGAGCCTATCCTGAAGGTGTATCGTTCGCAATTCTCATCATGAACGCTTTTGTACCACTGATCAATCGATATACCCGACCTCAGAAGTTTGGAGCTAAAACCATAGAGCCATGAGTAAAAAACCCTCTTCATTTCTCAATATGGTGGTTACTTTGGTGGTTGTTACGGGTGTATCAGCCTTTTCGCTGGGTTTCGTATTCCAATTAACTGAGGAACCTATAGCTGCTGCACGCCTCGCTAAACAGCTGAGAGCCATTGATGCGGTAACTGGAGACTTTGATAATGAACCGGTTACCGACGCCTATGAACTAATAAGTTCCACAGACAAAACATTGAAAATCTTCCCGGCCAAACAAGATGGCAATATCAGTACACTTGCCATCCAAACATACTCGGAAAACGGGTATAGTGGCAGAGTGGAAATTATGGTGGGGATCGATCCCGAAGGCGTCATACAGAACATCGAAGTTCTCGCACATAAAGAAACACCAGGTCTTGGAACCAAGATTGCAGACCTCAAATTCAAAAATCAATTTGTTGGTAAAACACTTGGAAGTTATGATCTAAGGGTAACGAAGGATGGTGGCCAGGTGGATGCCATAAGCGGCGCAACCATCTCATCTCGTGCTTTTTCCGAAGCGGTATTGGAAGCACTGGAAACCTATAACAACCAGCAGCCATGAAGAAAGAACTGACGCTCAAGGAAAACTTTGTAAAAGGCCTCATAAAGGAGAATCCAGTGTTTGTGCTTTTACTAGGATTGTGCCCGGTGCTTGGTGTAACCACCTCCGCGATTAATGGGATTGGAATGGGGTTAGCTACCCTATTTGTTTTAATCATGTCTAATACAGTGATTGCACTAATTCGAAACTTTATTCCGGACAAAGTACGTATCCCTTCCTTTATTGTGATAATCGCCTCATTTGTGACCGTTGTGGATCTGGTAATGGCTGGTTATACACCCGGTTTACATGAACAACTGGGTCTTTTTATTCCTTTAATTGTTGTAAACTGCATGGTTCTGGGAAGAGCAGAAGCGTTCGCATCAAAACATACCATTCTCTCATCTACAATCGATGGACTCGGAATGGGTGTAGGATTCACTTTCGCCCTAGGTCTTCTGGGAGGAATTCGTGAGATCCTGGGTAATTACTCCTTGTTTGGATTCAAGTTCGTTGAAGCAGATGGTATGATCCTTTTCATTCTCGCACCGGGAGCATTCATCGTTTTAGGATTCATAATTGGTTTTTTTGAATGGAGAAAAAGTAACGCCTGATCATGGAAAACTACATCGTTATCATAGTCTCTGCGATCTTCATCAACAACATCGTTCTGTCCAGATTTCTCGGTATCTGTCCGTTTCTTGGTGTTTCCAAACAAACATCAACAGCCCTGGGTATGGGAGGTGCAGTGTTGTTTGTAATGACGGTTGCCACCATTGTTACCTTCCTAATTTACAGGTACCTCCTAGTACCATTGGAAGTCACTTACCTGCAAACTGTTTCGTACATTTTGGTTATCGCTTTCCTGGTTCAGGTAGTAGAAATCGTATTGAAGAAAGTGAGTCCTGACTTATACCAGGCACTGGGGGTATTTCTTCCATTGATCACCACGAATTGTGCCATCCTGGGAGTAGCAATATTGGTTATTCAAAGCGACTTCAATCTGATGGAAAGCATCGTATTTGCAATTGCTAATGCTATAGGATTTACCCTTTCTATTGTCATTTTCTCTAGTCTTCGTGAACACATGGAAATGGCGGACTTGCCTCCGGCCATGAAAGGTGTTCCTGCCGCCCTCATTACTGCTGGTATATTAAGTATGGCTTTCATGGGATTCGCAGGGTTGGTTTAACAATCCCATCCTTCGGTCACGCTGAACTCCTGACTGCCGTCAGGCATGTTGTTTCAGCCTCTCTAGGTAGTTAGCACCTTTCTAAACGTAGACCCTGAAATAAATTCAGGGTGACATTCTAATAGAGCTTGCAGTCATGTCATGCTGATCAACTTGATACAAGCTAAATGTGGACCTCGTCTTTTGTCTACTTTTCGACTACAAACTTTGATTATATAATTCATAACGTTTTTATGATCGAATTCACTTCTAGTTTGGAGCCTTTATGTTCCGAACTATATTACTTTCACATCTCATTTTGTTCCCCTGGATAGTGATGTCTCAATCCAACTTAGATGCAGATCAACAGAGTCTAAATGACTCAGGAGAAATGACCTGGGAGGAAGCAAGTCGAAAGGTACAGGAGTTCATGGACGCTGAGGCATTGATGAATTGTATTGCTCTGGATAATACGACAAAAGCTATTCAGATTGTTGAGTTTCTTGAAGGTTTCCGAGAACGAAATGACTTCGAGGTGCTATTCCATACCTATGTAAATGGTTCAACATTTTGGGAACACTCCTTCAATCGAAGGAAAATAGCGCAATGGAACAGCATAGATGTTGAGACCTTGAAAGTCAGAGTTGTATTTGACAGAATAGGTGAATCTACGGAAGATGGTTATACGGTCAGTTTGGAGATTAGCACCTCCCCTACCATCTTGAAATCATTAAGTCTAACACAAACAGACTTGGACGCATTCCTAAACGAAAACCGATTTCGTTATACTTTATCAGAGACCTACCAAAAACCCATAGATGCCCATGAGGCGATCCTTCAAACTGTCATCGGCACACTTACACGGATTGAGGGCAAGGAAATGCCGGAATTGGATCTATCGATTGAAGGAGGTCTGGTCTATGACCACTTTATAATCCATGATGACGCCTGGTTACGCAAACCAGATTCTCCCGGTGAATTCATTAAGCCTACCCAACGAGTAGACCTTGGTCTTCGAGTAGCATTACTTCAGGAAATAAACCTTGATGGAAAATCAATAGCCAAAATAAGAGATAAGCGTTCTGGGGATACTTTATATATCACCAATAATCCGATGTATTTAAAAAAAGTGGAAAACATTGAAAAGGAAACTACTTATCGTCTTGTACACAACTATACGGCACTGAGCTTACCTTATTCCAATTTGCAATCAAATAAGACCTACATCAAAAACGATGGAATTGAAATGCACAAGAGGTGTGGGATATATCTTAAGGTAAAAGATGAAAAAGGAGATGATATTGAAGGGTTTTGGATAAATCTATCCGCGATACGAAGCGAACAATTTTACGAAATCCTAGAGCTGTTAGGAGCACAAGAGCGAATGTCGCCGAAGGATATTGCGGAAATCAGAGGTCTTATTATTGAACTTGAAAATGAAGAAGGTCGTGGTGATTTATACATTGAGCTACAAGTAAAAGTAACTTATCAAAATCAACGAGATAATGAAGCACCCGTGACCGAGGAAGATAAAGACGCCCACCCTTGGATGAATAAGTTTAACGTTGCTACCGCTGGGGACATCATGTGTAACCTAACTTCACAAGCCATGTGCCTTAATTATCTAGGAGTTGATAAACCTTGTGAAACTTGCCCGAATAATTGTGATAATTCTTACTCTCAACTAGAGGATTACATAGAGTGCATTCGAGTCGAAAAAAATCTTGATGAAAGGACGAAGAGTAAAACCAGAAGAGATCTATCAAAATACTTCAATGTATCACATTTGAGCATTGAACTGGCAGGAAAAAACGCAATGGAGGTAAGGAAAATTTTAATTAAGTCATTAAGAGCTGGCAAATCTGTTATGCTAGGGGGATTTGGTCATATGGTACGACTCCAGTCAGCTTCTGAGCAGGGACTTGTTGTAGATGATCCTTACGGAAGGATTGTAAATTTTACAGCCCCAGGTGTTACTCCAAAGTACAAGAAGAATGGAAAGGATTATAGAAATGGAAAAGATTTTGGAGACGGAGTTGGTGAGGATAATTTTTGGACCTGGGATCAAGCCTTAGATCAAATCAAAGTAAAATATGCAGAAACTTATAGCCAATAGAAAACAGATACAGGCAATAACGTACTTATGGATAATCATATCAAGTTTTATTTGCAGGGGCCAAGAATTAAGAAAAGATACTTTTGATGAAATTGTTAGAAGTTATGGTGATTTGAATCTGCCTATTGTTGATCTCGAATCATTAAAAAAACAGTCAGAATTAGACATAAAAATTCTTAATCAATTGTTATTCGATCTTCAGAAAGAAAAAGCGAAACACTATGTTCGAGGAGATACTCTCTCAAGGATTACATCCTATGGCTTAATAACAGATGAACCATTTATTTTTAGCACTTTCCGTAGGGTTAATGGAGATGCAATAGATTTTGATACTGTTTATGTGACCAAGGCATATGCACTGGGAGGAATAGAATTAGATCGTGATCACATGGCTCTAGTAACGCGTGTCATTGATTTTGAGGTCGATTATATCGACATCTATCTTTTTCAAAAATCCACTGGGATACTTAAGTCCTTGATAAATGCGTTCGAAGCAAGTTTCAACAGAAATGGATTTCCAGAGGAAGGATACGAAGCAATATATAATGCATCAAGTATTACGGAAGACAAACAAATCAAATGGCACCAAGAGCGCTACGGAGTAACAACTGATCGTATATTCGATGTCTCTCCGGATGGATACTTCCGAGTAATCTATCAAAAGTCTGAGGGAGAATTTGAATATTGAATTGATCTCACTTCTCACTTAATCTGTAGTATCTGAACTGAGACCCTGAAATGAATTCAGGGTGACATTCTAACTGAACCTATCTTACGGTCTACCGAACTTGTTTCAGCATCTCAATTGGAGCAATACCGTCACAGAACGTCGTTTGGGATGACAAGAGCGGTAACACCAATGGTAAATCTCTCCCTATGGTCGAGATGACGTAAGGTAAAGCCTTTGGGAGTGAACGGCCTCCGTAGATATCTATCTCATCTAACTATCAAGTTGCCTTTCAAGACGGTCTATTTATACTACTTAACTCAACTCCCCTGCAGTCATTTCGACTTCCGGAGAAATCTATCTCATTTAACTACCAAGTCACCTATCGAGACGCTCCTTTCGTCGACACCCTAGGTGACATTTATCTTTTCAACCACTGTCAAACCTCATAAAGAGCGGAAGGACAACCGTCTATCTTGATGGCATAAAACGATTAAACCATGGAAAAAACAGTAGCCCATTCACTTGTAAATCAGGCCCTTACAGAGTACGATGCGGCCATGGAACAACTGAATAAATCACATAAAGACTTTGTCATGATCGCAGCCGTGGAGCAAGTCAAAAAATCAATAACTGATTTCTTGAAGGCGTTTCTCGTTGAAAAAGGTGAGGAAAACTTCCCCGAAAACGATCTCCTGCGAATCCAAAAGATTTGTGCGGGTTATGATAAAAGATTTGATGATTTGCACCTCGACTCTATCGCTCTTTTAAGTGAGGACGACAGCATGGTGTACACCAATGACCTCACGGAAGGACGACTAAACCGTTACATCAAGACAATGGAATCTACCAGAGGCTTGGTGCTGGAGTTGTTAAGATAAAAGCGTTCGGACCTAATAAATCAATTATCTACAGGAAGAATCTGTAACAACTCACCTGACTGTATGCAAGAGTTTAGGGTGAAATAACAGTCTTACTTCAACTCATAGACTCGTACATAGTCTATTTCAAGTTTCTGGGAAGTTAGGGTCTCGTCCATTCCCTGGGCACCTCCCCATCCGCCACCCATGGCTAAATTTAGAATAATATTCTGTGGTTGATCAAAAGGCCACTCCAGTTCATTGGCATTCTCAGCATAGGTGTAATAATGTTTATCATCAACATAACCTCTAATCTCCTCAGGTGTCCATTCAACAGCGTAGGTATGAAACTCCCCTGATATATTTTCTACCTCTGTCTTGCTCGTAATCTGAGTCTCTTTTTTGAAATAATAGGCAGGTGTATGCATTGAGCAATGAGCAATTCCATCACCGGTTTCGTCATTGACCTCGTATCCTACCGATTCCATAATATCAATCTCCCCGCAATATGGCCAATCAATTTCGTCAACATATGCAGCCCCTAAAGTCCAACCTGCGGTCCAATTACCTTTTCCACTTGGTACTCGGGCTTTGAACTCAATTTTTCCATAAAGGAAGCTTTGTTTACCCCGAGTCGTAAGTCTCGCCGAAGTCCACTTCGCCCCCACGTCGTCTTTCCGCGCCTCAATGACTAATACACCATCTTCAATCCTGGTATTCTCAGTCCGGCTATCTGTATAATATTGAAGTTCGTTATTTCCCCAACCCCAGTCACCAAAATCATAAATCCATTTACTTGTATCCAAACTGGAGCCATCAAATTCATCGGACCAGGCTAATACCCACTCTGTTCCGTCCATCGACTGTGTTAGGGTTTTTGTTGTTTCCTGGTGTTCTCGGAGCAAGGTGAAGACAATCTTATCGATCTCGGCTGACCCGTCAGAAAGGTTTAACTTCATCTTATGAACAACTGCATCAAAAGGACTTCCATCAACGGAGGTAGATGCAAATGTCTCTCCTATTGGTATTTCAAGTCTACCAGAAACATCATAGTTCCGATCATCTGTATTGTCAATGTAGTCTTCCACCCATACCTTGGCACCAGATTCCGATCGACCTATAACCTCAGTTTTGTAACGACCCGCAATGTCAAACTTAACATCGAAGGAGAGCCAACCAATACTATCCATATTCACACCTTCATTGGTTATCTCATAACCACTGGGATTATCAATGAAACTTTCGACTTCTACAGTAACTACCCTGGATTTCGCAACTTCTTCTTCAGCTGCCAGCTCTTCAGTCTTGGGTGCACTGCAAGCAATCATCAGGGCTGGTATCAAATACAATAAATTCAATTTCATCTTCAATCTTGTTTCTTGTGTATCAAAATGTCTTCTAGTTCTTCAAGAGTCTTTCCTTTCGTTTCGGGAACCATCGTAATAACGAATATGAATCCTCCAAGTGCAAACAACCCATAAATTAGGAATGTGGTACTGGATCCGAGAGTGGCTAGCTCCCACGGAAAAACTAGCTGAACGAGGAAGCTAACCATGGAATTAATAAATCCTGCAAAGGAAATGGCAAGCCCCTTTACTTTCATTGGAAACAGCTCTGAGAATAACACCCACATAACTGGTCCGAGTGAAATTGCGAAGGAAGCTACAAATCCGATAATACCAACTAGGATGATCGTTGGGTTCATGTTTATGGCCGCCGTAATCATTTGTGATTCAAACTCCTTGGCCTGCGATTCACCTAAAACGTCCATTAAAGCTTTCTTGTAATCTACATCGGAGTCAAATTGCTGCCCAATAATAGGTGCCAGTTTTGTCTGATCTACTGCTTCCGGAAGGCTGTCCAGTTTGTTAGCATCCAGTTGATAAGTTGCTGAACTGAATCCATAAGCCAGGATAAACATCATCAATGCTATTCCCATTGTTCCGTATGTCAATAACGGTTTTCTACCAAATCGATCAATAAACATTATCGCCAAAATGGTGAATACTAAATTGGTGAGACCAACCAAAATGGCCTGAACAAAGGAAGCATCCGTACCAATACCAGATTGCTCAAAAATCATAGGAGCGTAGAAGAAAACGGAGTTAATTCCTGTAATCTGCTGCAACACAGCTACAGTCAACCCAATGACCAGTACCAGCCTTAAGGTTGGGTGAAAAAGCTCCTTCAGCGGAACCTTGGCGATCTTCTCATCTTTTTCGAGACTTTTCTTAACATCTGCTATTTGTTTATCGGCTTCTTCGGCACTCACTACTTTCAAGAATGTTTTACGTGCAGGTTCCTCCATACCTTTCATAACCTGCCATCTAGGACTTTCAGGAACTATGAACATTCCGAAAAAATAAAAAATGGCCGGAAGTGTCTCTAATCCAAGCATCCATCGCCAGTTGTATTTTGCAATACCTAATGACGATACCCAGTTGGCATCAGAGTCACCGAGGCTCAGAATTAGATAATTGGTGAAGAAGGCAGCAGAAATTCCAATAACGATATTGAGCTGATTAAATGAAACCATCCTGCCACGCATATCCGGAGGAGCAATCTCGGCGATATACATGGGTGCAAGAATTAGGGATGCTCCAACACCAAAACCTCCCAACATCCGTGCGATTACCAGTAGAAGAAAGGAAGGCGCGATCGCAGAAGCGATTGCAGACAAGGCAAACAATATCGCCGCCAATTGTAATACTATCTTCCTTCCGAAGCGATCTGCAAGTGGTCCTGAAACCATCATTGCCAGGGTAGCAGTAAGCGTAAGACTACTGACCGACCAACCTAGTTGGAGTTTGGTCAAATTAAACTGGGGTTCAATGAACTTTACAACTCCGGAAATTACCGAAGCGTCAAATCCCATAAGGAAACCACCCAAAGCCACAATAAGAGCGACTCGAATGGTATATGCTTGCTTTTTGGTCATGTTAGAGGTAGTTGGGCTGGAAGTTAATTAAATGAGTATAAATCTATTATATACCCTATTAGAAAACCATTTATGTTCATCAATATGAGTCATATTATGGACATTATTTCAACAAATAGGTATTCTCAAATTTACCAATTTGACCTACCGATACCACTCAAAACTATATTCATTCAAAATGATGTGGGATGGTTTAAGACCTGTTGAAACGTTCATCAGGTCTTTTTTATTTTCCATTTCAAAAGACTCAAGGCCAAAATTGAAAAAACCATGGATAACGTCGATCTGATCCTGCCGGATAATCTGAAGCACGTGCTCTCCAACTTTCGTTACCTCGCATCCGGTGAATGGATGAAAAGCTGAATAACTCCCACGTATCTCAATCATTTCCCTTAATCCATTATAAATCCGAGATTGCCTGGTTGATTGATCATGCAATTGACCTCTTATTTCTTGTAGCTGATGTTTCTCCCTGTTAATGGCTCGATTATATTCTAATCTCTTCAAACCATCAATATCATTCTCAGAACCGACGAGGGAGTGATAGTAGATGGCCGGTAAACCCGGCAGTGTGAGCAGAACGGCATGGGCAAGTAAGAACCTTTTAATGGCAATTTCCGAATCATTTTCCTGCCCGTACATAAGGCTGAGGTAATTACAGTTAAGTTCGTACGGTTTCCTCTCCTCTCCTACACTACGGTAGGAAACCTTACCTCCATTAAATTCTACTACATCTGCAAGATGTTTGATTTCATCAGTGCTCAGAATTCCATCGACTGGTCTAAGACCTACCCCATCATGACTTGCGAGGAAATTGAAAAAACACTGATCCTTTCCAGGAAAATCAAGGGTACTTAGCCATTGAAAAAAAGCTTCAGTATGACCGGTCAGAATCGTATGAGCCAATAGCGGTGGAAGTGTAAAGTTGTAAACCATGTGTGCCTCATCTCCTTTTCCGAAATAGGATATGTTTTCTTCATGAGGAACGTTGGTTTCGGTGATGATAATCGTGCCGGATTGAATTAAATCAAGTACCTCCCGCATGACCTTTATCAGGCTATGCGTTTGGGGTAAATGAATACAGGTGGTTTCATCCTCCTTCCACATAAAACCTATAGCATCCAGTCGCAAAAGGGAAGCACCCTGGTGAATGTAAGAAGCCAGTACATCGAGAATCTGAATAAATAATTTCGGATTAGCATAGTTGAGATCTACCTGATCCCGACTGAAGGTTGTCCACACCTTTTTCCCCTCATAATCGTGAATCAACGGACTCGTTCTGGGTCGAACGACAGCTTCCAATTGGCCAAAATTTGATCCGTCAATAAAGTAATTCTGGTATTCCTTATCGCCCTGTAAATAGCCTTTAAACCATTCGGATTCAGCAGACATGTGATTGATTACCGCATCATACATCAATCTATAGTCTGTAGACAAGGACTTCATCTCATTCCAACCTCCAATGTCTTCCCTCACCTGATAGTAATCCGTAACTGAAAAACCATCATCCGAAGTGTACGGATAAAAAGGTAAAACATGGACAATGGTGATTATCTCCTTCCCAAATTCATTTAGAAAATCATGAAGTACACTTACATGCGGTCGACGGGAATCCTGTACCTGGTCACCATAAGTAATTAATGCTACGTCTTTATGCGTAATGCTCTTTAAACCAACGGAAACCTGCTGGTATTTATCTACAATTTCGTTAATCGCAGAAAGGAGAAAGTCAACCTCTTCTTCATTGTAAACAGAGGAAAGATAGCTTTCAATTTTGTTCACTCAGAATAGCTTTTCAACGGATAAACTAACAATAATTATTATAGCAAATCCGCCGACCAACCAGCCGATAAACTTCCAATCCATATCTTCCTGCTCTTCCTCCTCAAATTTCTGCTTTTCAGACCCCAAAGCCATTACATAAGCGATACCGAATGAGACAACGGCACCAATCAGATTCCACCAGAACCAGAATAAATTCTCACCAACAACCAACCATAGAAAGACATTTACACCAACCCCAATTAATAATCCAATATTCATTGCTCTTGCCTTAATATTCTTAAAACCAACAGCGGCAATGAAGGTGGCCAGTATCGGGCCATAGAACACCGAGCCGATCTTATTAATCGCCTCAATAACTGTATCTGCGATGTTTCCACTGAAAAAAGCCAGAACAATACAAACTACCCCCCAAAAGAGTGAAGACCACTTTGAATATCTCATGTAGGTTTGATCATCAACCTTTTTCCCCCGGACCAATATATCCTCGGTTGTTACCGCGCTCAATGAGTTGATGGCGGAGCTTAAGGACGACATAGCAGCGGAAAGAATGGCCACTATCAATAAACCAATGATTCCATGCGGTAGATAATCCCGAATAAAAATTGGTATCATCACATCAATTTTCTCCGGAGGTATTTGATCCATAAATTCAGGGGTGTTAAATGCAAAGGTCCCGATGATCAGCCCCATGACGCAGTACAGGAAGGTGATTGGAAACCGGATCAGGCCATTGAATAATAAAGTTCGCTTTACGGTAGCCAAACCTTTGGCTGATAGTAATCGCTGAACCTGGGATTGATCAGTTCCATAGTAAGAAGCATAAAGAAAAAAACCTCCAAACAGCATTGGTAAGAAACCAAACTCCCCGTCATTACCGATACCTGTAGGGCCAAAGTTCACTGCATTTAAACGGGTCCGATCTACTTGTTCCGTTAGCACCTCCCATCCACCGAGGTATGACAAACCGGCAACAGTACAAATGACAATTCCTATCATTAGAATGATCATTTGGATCATATCGCCATATACTACTGCTTTCATCCCTCCCTGGTAAGAATAGATGATTGTTATCACGCCTATAACCAGGATGGTTTGCCATAATGGGACACCTAGAATACTCATAAGAATAAGAGCAACGGCATAGATCATAACCCCAGTGCTAAATGATCGACTGATCTGAAATACTATACTTATCAATATCCTGGTTGACCGATTGAAGCGTCTTTCCAGGTATTCATAGATACTTACTACACCGGATCGATACAATCTTGGAAGAAGATACAATCCTAAAAATATCATTGCCAGAGGTACGCCGAATTCAAAGCTTAACCATTGCATACCTCCACCATTCCGGATGCCCACAAAAGCGGGTGCAGAAACAAAACTGATAGCTGAAAGTTGAGTCGCCATTACACTCAATCCCAGGGGAAACCAACCAAAAGATTTCCCGCCCAGGAAATAGTCTGTTTTACTGCTTTGCTTCTTAAAAAGATTTCCGAGAAAAAGGAAAAATAGAATATAAACAACGACAACCAGGTAATCCAGCCAGTTCATAGGTTAAAGGGTTATTGATCCTTTAAATATAAGAGACAATTCAAAACCGTGATTAACCTTCAATTAATTGAACGCCAGGTTGAAAAGGAACTGCCTCAAAGAGAGGGGATTGTGCCTTTATGGTTTTCACATATTTTCGGGAGTCCGCCAGAACAATCACAGGGATTTTCTGCACAATTGCCAACCTGGTAATTTCTGCACTCCCCTTTTTATTGACCCAATGGTTTTTGTCATATTGATCTACTCCCATGAAACAGGCATCCATACGATTCATGAATTGGCCAACGTGATCATCTTGAAGGATCTCCACTGACACGTTGCATTCCTTCAGTCTGGAAAATTGTATTCTTCCCTCTTCCTCCGGTCCTGAGAGAGTTTGAAATACCTTGAATTGACGATCAATGCAAGCCATGCACAGTATATCTTGGATAGTTTTACTGTTGCTAAGCGTCAACACCGTTTTTCCATTTATTTCGAATTGACTAGTCAGGTTTGTAAGCAGATTTCGAGGAATAGCCTCGTACCTATTCTCGTACTCAATTACTAACGGTAACACTTGGGTTACTGAATCAATGGATTCCAATTCTTTAAGAAAATGATGAATCACAGCCATCGATGGATCAATGGCGGAAAGAACACTTTTTGACCAGGAAAGGTCTGAATCTGTGTATTTTGCGGTCCTTAGAAGAAACAGTAAGTTATCAAGCAAGTACGTTGATCCATTTTCACGATCATTAATGATTTGCTGAATTTTGTTTCTCCAGCTCGAGCTGTCGGAGTTCACTCCTATTCTATTTCCCAGTAATGGTTTCCACTAAGTAACTGATCAAGGTCTGCTACCTCGTTCATATGATCCACCAATTGATCCTCAATCACATCCTCACAGGTCGGTCTTTGTGCCTGGTATATGATTCCAAATGGTCTGGGTAACTCTCCTCTTACTAATCCGTAGTCAAAAAATCTGGAAAGTATTGAAGCTTTAACCAGATCCTCAGGGTCGTGAATCCAGCATTCATCCACTGAAACTTCGTCCAATGAAACAACTGTTGGCGTAAATCCATCCAATCTTACTCCCTTGGTTTCCTTGGCAAAAATCAAAGGCTTGCCTGTTTCAAGGTTTACCACATTATCATCCTTGGTTTCTTTCCCGGAAAAAATATTGAAGGCCCCATCGTTAAATACATGACAATTTTGATAGACTTCGACAAAGCTCGTCCCTTTGTGCTTTTGTGCTTGTGACAGGATTTCTCTCAATTGCACAGGGTTTCTATCAATACCACGAGCGATGAAGGTGCCCTCGGCTCCAAGCGCTAAAGCTACGGGATTAAAAGGTCTATCAACCGAGCCAAAAGGAGTTGACTTTGTTACTTTTCCTAATGGGGATGTCGGAGAATACTGTCCCTTGGTCAATCCGTAAATCTCATTGTTGAATAAGATCAGATTCAAGTCAAAGTTCTTTCTCAAGAGATGGATCAGGTGATTGCCGCCGATGGAGAGGGAATCTCCATCGCCGGTAGTAATCCATACATCCAGATCAGGATTGGTAGCTTTTACCCCACTTGCAATGGCTGCAGCACGTCCGTGAATTCCATGGATTCCATATGTATTCATGTAATACGGATATCGTGAAGAACATCCGATACCAGATATGAAAACAGTTTTCTCCTTGGGTATATTGAAGGTGGGTAGAACCGTCTGAACCTGCTTAAGAATGGAGTAATCCCCACATCCAGGACACCATCTAATATCTTGATCCGACGCGTAGTCCTTAGGTTTTAATTCATTAACAGTTGTTTCAGCCATTTTTCAATTCCTTTATAATGGTTTCCTTTATTTCTTCCACAGTAAATGGAAGGCCACGTACTTTACTGATGGATTTCGCCCCAATCAGAAATTCATTTCGAATCATCATCGAAAGTTGTCCTTTATTCATCTCAGGGATAATGACCTTATTAAAACCCCATAGTAACTCACCAAGGTTTTTTGGAAATGGTACCAGGTATCTCAAGTGAACGTGAGCAACTGAAGCGCCTTCTTTTACCAATTCCCGAACTGCTGTCTCAATGGCGCCATAAGTGGATCCCCACGATAACACACAGAGGTCTGCCCCAGCCTCACCTCGGTTTACTTCCTGCAAAGGGATTTCCTCTTTTATCAAGTCAATTTTTTCCTTACGTATCTCGACCATCTTTTCGTGATTCATCGGATCGTAGGAAACATTTCCTGTCAGAAGTTCTTTTTCCAGACCACCAATTCGATGCTCAAAATCCTTTGTTCCGGCAGGAACCCATGGTCTTACTTGCTTTTCATTTCGATAGTAAGGCAAAAATTTGCCATCTCTGAACGCTGATTCACCAGGATCAACCTTTTTTATGGGTAACAAGTTTTCTTTACTTGGGAACCTCCATGGTTCCGCCCCATTGGCTATATATCCATCGGAAAGGATGAGAACAGGAGTCATGTGCTCAACAGCGATTCGGCAAGCTTTATAGGTTGTCTCGAAACAGTCTCTAGGCGATGAAGGTGCTAAAATAGGCATTGGAGCCTCACCATTTCGTCCATTTACCGCCTGCAATAAATCGGCCTGCTCAGTTTTTGTCGGAAGGCCTGTAGAAGGGCCTCCCCTCTGAACATTTACAATGACCACAGGTAGTTCCAGCATGACTGCCAAGCCCATGGCCTCCCCCTTTAGCGCGATGCCCGGACCTGAAGATCCGGTTGCCGCAAGAGCTCCAGCGAAGGAGCTTCCAATAGCAGCACACATAGCAGCAATCTCGTCCTCAGCTTGAAAGGTTTTCACCCCAAAGTTCTTGTGTTTGCTAAGTTCATGAAGAATATCAGAAGCCGGAGTGATCGGATAACTCGCATAGAAAAGATCAAAATTATTCCGATGTGCTGCGGCCACCAGACCCAAGGCAACAGCCTGGTTTCCATTGATATTTCTATACTTACCAGGAGGCATTTTCGCTGGTCGTATGTTAAAACGACTGGCAAATGTTTCGCTGGTATCACCAAAATGGTATCCGGTTTTTAGCGCTGTAACATTGGCATTTGCGATATCGGGCTTATTCTTGAATTTCTCTTCAATGAATTTGATGGTCGTATCTGGTTTTTGGCTAAACATCCAATAGACGAAACCAAGAACAAACATGTTCTTACATCGATCCATCTCCTTCATACCCAAACCAGAATCCTTCAATGACTCTCTTGTTAATTTAGTAATGTCGACGGAGTGAAGTTCATAGCCGTCAAGTGAATGGTCTGTTAAGGGGTTTTCATCATCGATATACTTAGCCAATTTCAAATTCCTGGCATCAAAGCCACTGGTATTAGCTATGATGATTCCACCTTTTTTCAGATTGGGTAGGTTGACCTTAAGTGCCGCAGCATTCATTACCACCAGAACATCAAACTGATCTCCCGGTGTGAATACTTCCACAGCACCAAACTTCAATTGGAATCCGGACACACCTGATGTGGTTCCAACTGGTGCCCGTATATCGGCCGGGTAATTTGGAAACGTACTAATGTCATTACCGAATTGTTCGACTGTCTCTGTAAACTGACCTCCGGTTAATTGGATTCCATCACCGGAATCACCAGCAAAAAGGATAACGACCTCTTTGGACGTTTTAAGGGCTCTGCTGCTCATTTGAATGGGGTTTACAGGTAATCTAAATGGAATATTCGTTCGCGGTAATAAGTTTAGACTGATCTTAAACTGATTTTTATCATACGAGAACATGCTTCTTCTGCTAATACTTTCCTTCCCAAAGAAAACATTCTGAAAAAGGGTTTTATATCCATCTTTTTGGCATCCACATACTCTTGTCTTGGGGGAATATTGAAGGAAGAAAAAGTCTTATTATTGTATCTGGACCACGTGATTAAATCCTTCACCGTCCCAGCAAAAAATAGCAATGAAGTATTTACTGCATTTCCTCATTTTCATTTTCGTAATTGGCTCACTTAATGCCCAGGACAAATCTCTTCAAGATCGACCAATCTCAGTATGGTACAGCTCCGAGCTGTTGCCTGAAAGCTCTATTTGGTATACCGATCCTCCTGCAGAAGATGAAATAGAGTTCCGTCTAACTAAGCAGCAAGACCTTAAATGGGTTCTTAATAGCGATCTTGAAGAGACGGTTTTCGAGATAAATCCGGAGAACTCCTTTCAATCGATACTGGGTATAGGGATGTCTCTTGAGTCTACCTCAGTATACGCTCTATGGAAAAACAGGAGTGAAACCCAGGTGAGAGAGTTGATCAGGATGTTCATTGACCCTGATGAAGGCGCGGGATTCAATCTATTTCGAGTTTGTATTGGTACTTCAGATTTTTCAGACGGAAGATCGGTATCTGATCATCCACAAGGATACTATACCTACCAGAATAAAGCTGATGACACCTTTTCAATCAAGAACGACTCTGCTCTAAAAATTATTCAGACCATTCAACTGTTCCAGGAGGAGGCTGCAAAACTCGGAGTTGGCGATGACCTTACCTTTTTTGCCTCGATGTGGAGCCCCCCACCCTGGATGAAAACGTCGAATAGCTTAATTGGAGGCACCTTATTAGAAGGTTTTGAACCGGCATTGGCCAAGTACTATAGATCCTTCATTGAAGAATATGCTAAATGTGGCATACCCATTCATGCGATTACAGTTCAAAATGAACCAAATTTTACCCCAACTACATATCCCGGAATGCGTCTATCACCTGATCAGGAAAGGAAAATTGTAGAAGCTACTTATGAGGAATTCAATAGGCCTGACAACAGGATTGAAACAAGGATTTGGATCAACGATCATAACATGAATCATTGGAAAAATGCGCTAGAGGTACTTGAAGGTCTTCAAAATAGATCAAAATTACATTACGTGAATGCTTCTGCCTTTCACAATTACAATCCTGTAGCCTCCCCGGACAACATGACGAAATTACATCAGGCCTTTCCGTCAATTGACATTCAATTTACAGAACACTCAGAATGGGGAGTAAAAGGCATGCACAATATCCAGAGGTACTTTTTCAACTGGTCAAAATCATATAACTACTGGGTTCCCATGACAACCATTCAACTGGATGAACATAACCAAGGGCCTTACAGTGATCTAAAATCCCTCAGCCCCACACTTTTGATAGAAAAAGGCGATAATAATCCGGCTTGGTACGTTACACCGGAGTTTTATTTGATCAGCCAGTTTTCCAAATTCATCCGACCCGGAGCAGTGAGATTGGAAAGTACGTTTGGCGAAACCAAGACATTGACGTCCATCGCCTTTGAAAATACAGATGGGACTGTTGTTCAAGTAGTTGTCAATCAAACAGCGAAAGGAGAGTCATTCACAACTTCCCTCGATGGTCAACAATTCACTGGTTATGTACCTGCAAAATCCGTAGGTACTTTTCTTTGGTGAGGTACCCATGTATCTGATAAATGCTCATTACCTGAAGTACAAGTTTCGGTTCCAGCAATCACTTCACAGGGAAATGTATATCTGTGATCAACTCATTATCAGGGACAGATCCAGGCATACTTTCATAAGTTTCGAAAGGTGGAATCTTCTTGTTGTACTTAAAAACCTTACCTCTTTGGTACATCTGCATAGCGCTCCAGGCGTTTCCCAAATGTGCATAAGGACCAGTGTGGCGTGTGGTATATACCTTGGTTGTAGGAATACTACCGGAAGTGATTCCCTCAGGTAAGTCATCAGGTATGTTTTTTACCGGGAACCCAGTTGAGTAGGTTACTCTACCTTTTCCTAATTCCCATTTGTGGTAAATTGAAAACCCAGGACCGTTAACAAGGTCTTCCTTGTCTTTCAGATAATTACCCAATGTTTCGAAATCTGATGACATGGACTGCCCCACATCATCCATACTACATTCTCTTTTGACCACTATGAACGATCCACCTGGATGTTCACTCTCTCCCAGTTTCTCAAGTTTAGAGTGCACTTCACCATCTTCGGCATAGTCCTTCAGCATATTCAGACCTCGTTGGTAGTCCATACCGATTAGTGTGTTCATCATTTTTGTCATGAAAAACATGAAGAATGGCAATCCACTATCCATAAACCAGCTAACCTCGGTACCCCCTTCCTTTTCAACCAACTCAAACCAGACTTTGGCTGTAGACTTGTAAGGTGTAAGAAAGGTTAGATCTATTTTGACCGATTCATTCTCGACAGTATCGGTAATCTCCATGTTGCCTTTACCTGTGATTTTTCCTTCCCATTCGTAGCTCTGGGCATCATCGGCAATTCTGACTTTGGCTTCAGGTTCAGCTATTAACCAGGGTGACCAAGTGGTCCAGGTGTTAAAATCTTTGATGATGTTGAATACCTTATCCCTGGGTGCGTCAATGACTATTGACTTCTTGATGTTAAGTTTAGGCATGATTCGAAACGGTTATTGTTTAATAAAAATAAGATAAATCTTAATTTAAGATGAACATATAACCACCAAAAAACATATTTCCCTATGGAAATCGTAGATGTCGTGCAATTAACCTTGTCAGATGCCAAAATAAGTTGTTAACACCAACAATTGACTAGTTCTGAAGTTACTTTGTAGGAATAAACCAGACATCCTCGTCAAGGTCTACACCACCTTCCAAGGCTTCCTGTACGACCCTATCAACGATGAAAACACCTTTTTTCGCCATATCAGGAAAGTTGTCTATCCCACTTGGAAAATTGCCCCGAGTTCGATGTATGTTGAATTGATCGGATAGATTCCCTCCAAACGCTTCTTCAAGCTTTTCCTTACCTATCATAAAACCAATTAATCCACCCCAGGTTGCTGTTGGGTTATCAGAATCCCAACCTGCCAGCGCCCCGATTTTTATAGTTTTTTTGATGTCACCTTCTCCGTAGAATAGGCTTACCAGACCGGCACCGAAATTAATTCCAGCCGCAAAACAGCCTCCACAACCTTCTTCTTTCATCGCCCAATCATATCCATCGGCCATTTCTACCTGATAACGCTGATATAAGGAGTCTCTCGCTGCCTCCCACGGAATACCGGACTTGTATTTCTCTAACAAATAATCATACATTTTGGCTGAATATGAAGTATCAGGAAGTTGTTTACGCGCGGTTTCTGCAAAATCAAATAGTTGTTGCCCCACAGTTGTTGCATCCATATTCGAAGTGGCTGCAAGAGAATACATTATCACATGAAACTCGGATATCCACGCTGCGTTTTCTCTTGCTGTGGTTCTAATGGGTAAATCAGCCATTTTTACTGCCACATCAGGACGGCCAGGAGCAAAAAAACCAAATATTTCAGTTGTGAGTTGCGCATCAATCATGTCATAATGAGGATTTCTATCCGGATGACTGGTTTCCGGTGGAATCACACCTTCAATCATTAGGTCATGAGCTGCTTGATTAGAAACCCATAAATAGTTTTCAGGAGTTTCACCATCCGGCATCGTAAACGGAGAGTTCGCATCGGAATATACATGTTTCAACCACCCATCCCTTATCTGTTCACCGGATAGAAACGGTGTTTTGTTAGTATATAGAAGATGTTGATACATGTATTCGATATCTGTATCATCATCCGCCCCCCATACATCTCCTTCTCGTACAAGTACAAAATCAATAATTCGATCCTGGGCTTCTTCCTCCCAAATAGCTGGATCATCGGGACCCCCCCAGTTTGCCATAGTGTAGAACCCAGCTCCTCTTCCATTAAAACCATCCCCTCCAAGCTTATCCATCTCTGTTATTAATCCAGTCCAATTGGCTATGCACTGCCCTAACCAGAATCCCTGTAATCGATCAATATAGTCCTTTCGAGAAATCACCAATTCCTCTCCTTTCGGTTCGAAATCTTTATAGGTTAATGATGGATCAGCGTTTGTGGCTTGGCTCTCTTCAGTTGACGTCGAACACGAAAAAAACACAAACCATAAAAGCGGAGAAAGAAAATGTATTGGTTTCATAGGAATATTATCTTTCCAACCAATTTCATAATTTCTGTTTAATTTCCCTCAATTACATTGAATTTGAAGAAAGAAAAAATAGTAGTAATAGGGAGTGCAAATACCGATATGGTAGTGCAATCCGAACGAATTCCAAAACCTGGTGAGACCATTCTAGGCGGCAACTTTTTAATGAATCAGGGTGGAAAGGGTGCAAACCAGGCGGTAGCTGCTGCCCAGCTGGGTGGTGAGGTTGATTTTATTGCCCGTGTGGGTAATGACATCTTCGGTAAACAGACCATTGAATCCCTTGAAGCTTATGGAGTTCGAACGGACCTGGTAAAAAAAGATCCCAACACACCTACCGGCGTTGCCCTTATCATGGTAGATGAAGGTGCAGAGAATAGTATAGCTGTTGCACTTGGAGCGAATAATGAATTGAATGAAAAAGATATTTTGGACGGCAAGAGCCAGTTAGAGCAGTCAAAATGCGTTTTGCTACAACTTGAATCTCCAATAAACACCGTTTCAAAAGCCATAGATTACCTTAAAGACCTGAATACAACGGTCATCCTAAACCCGGCACCCGCTCAACAGCTATCTGATGAGATACTTGGAAAAATTGATGTAATTACCCCAAATGAGTCAGAAACTGAAATCCTCACAGGAATCAAAATAAATGGAATAGATGATGTCAGAAAAGGATCGGAGGTCTTACTCCGTAAAGGCGCGAAACTGGTAATTGTCACCATGGGTGGCAAAGGTGTATTTGTAGCTACAAAAGAAGAGTCATTTCATGTTCCCGCATTCCAGGTTAACCCAGTTGACACAACCGGAGCGGGTGATACCTTCAATGGTGCGCTTGCCGTTATGCTTGCCGAAGGAGTACCTCTTAAAGAAGGTGTATTATTTGCCAGTAAAGCCGCTGCACTTTCCACCACGAAACCTGGTGCTCAGATGGCTATTCCATCTCGTGAAATTGTTGAAACAACCTCTCTAGAATATGTTCATACCCGCTAGTTATTCATTAGCCGTTTTTTTATGTATCATCACTATGTTATGCTGGGGATCCTGGGCAAATACGCAGAAAATGGCATCAAAATCATGGCCATTCCCCCTTTTTTATTGGGATTATGCAATCGGAGTACTGCTTCTCTCATTGATTTTCGCCTTTACGCTAGGTAGTTCCGGGGAAGCGGGAAGGTCTTTTTTAGTTGACTTAGGACAAGCGGAGAACTCAGCCTTATTCTCCGCTTTTCTTGGAGGTATAGTTTTCAACCTCGCTAACTTATTAGTTGTTGCTGCGATTGACCTGGCTGGAATGGCAGTAGCATTTCCAGTAGGAATAGGAATAGCACTGGTTCTTGGTGTTATCGTCAATTATGTGGCTGATCCCGTAGGAAACCCTTACCTACTTTTTGCCGGAGTTGCTCTGGTAACAATAGCAATCGTTATCGATGCCGTGGCTTACAAAGAGAAATCTGATAGTAAGGAAGAAACTCCCACTAAAGGGATTGTTTATGCGGTTATCGGAGGAATTCTAATGGGATTTTTCTACCGCTTTGTCGCCGCTTCAATCGCTCCTGATTTTGCTAATCCTGCCGCAGGCTTGCTCACACCTTATACAGCAGTGGTTGTGTTCTCCTGTGGAATACTGGTTTCCAACTTTCTTTGGAATTCTTATTTTATGTTTAATCCCGTGAAAGGAGAAAAAGTCGGTTATGCGGACTACATACGTATGGGAAATCCTCAACTACATGTCATTGGAATTCTTGGCGGTATAATCTGGTGCATCGGTATGTCCTTGAGCATAATATCCGGTGAAAAAGCTGGTTTTGCAATCTCCTATGGACTTGGGCAAGGTGCAACCATGGTGGCTGCAGCCTGGGGCGTATTCATCTGGAAAGAATTTGAAGGAGTTGCTCAGAAAACACAGAATAAAATATGGATGATGTTCTTGTTTTTTATCGTTGGACTAGGACTAATCATATACTCACGACTTATTTAATTTGTATGAAGAATTATTTTAAAACGCTCATATTGTTGATTCTTGCCGCAGCCTGTACTCAAACTGATAAGCAAGAAGGAAAACTTGGGACCGCTGAAGAAGCAGTGGGAACCTCAACAGAATCATCTGCAAATCAGAAGTTTGAAGTGATCATCGATACTGACGCAAATAATGAGTTGGATGACCAGCACGCTTTGGCCTACCTGTTTTTCAACCAGGATATTTTTAATGTTTTGGGTGTGACGGTAAATACTACATCCAGTGGTGGAAATATTGACATGCAGGTTGCGGAAGCTGTTAGAATTATGAAGTTATGCGATGTGTACGAATCTATTCCAATGCTACCAGGAGCTGATGCAGGATTCGAAGAAATTGCACCTACCATCAATAATTCCTCCTATGATGGACAAGCAGCTGTCGAGTTCATCATTCAAGAAGCCCAAAAAGAAAGGGAATCCCCATTAGTTCTTTTGCCAATCGGAAAAATGACCAACGTCGCTTTGGCCCTAATGAAAGCTCCTGAAATTGCCAGCAACATTCGGATCATATGGTTAGGATCTAACTACCCAGAGCCCGGAGAACACAACCTGGTCAATGATATTCCCGCCATGAATTACATTCTTGACCTAAACGTCCCGTTCGAAATGGTTATGGTCCGCTATGGTTCTCCTAGTGGCTCAGATGCGGTAAGAGTTACTCCTGAAAGGATTGAGAGCGAAATGGCCGGTGTCGGTCCTACTGTCGAACCAATAGAAGGACGCCATGGTGGAACATTTACCACTTTCGGTGACTACTCGATAAACCTTTTTCAGGGAATCGACCTTCACGGTGATCCTCCGGCAAGAGCTTTGTTCGATGTAGTGCCTTTGGCAATTCTTAAAGATAAGTCATGGGGTGAATACAAGGAAATCCCCGCTCCTTTTATGGTTGATGAAGAATGGCAAGAACGTCCGGATAACAATCGCAAAGTAGGTGTCTGGGAAAATTTTGATTCGGATGCTATCCTGAATGACTTTTTCGGGTCAATGAAGCAGCCTTCACGGTGAGGTAGCAACTCCCACGTAAGAATCTGCCGTACCGTAATACAGGAACCACCTGCCTTTAAAAAACACAAGTCCTTCTGCAAAGGTCGTTCCTGATTTATATTGACCTGTTATTTCATGCGGTAAGGTAGGTTTGAGAAGGTATGAGTCTGTTCTTGAGATGACGGTAGTAAGGTCTCCTGGATCAAAAACAACTTTCCCAACAGAGTACATTCCCTTTGGTATTGTTGGATCCGATCGTTCATCTTCAGTATTCTTCCCATTGTATAATAACACTACTCCTTCTTCCGTAATAATCGCAGGAGGTCCACACTCCGTAAGATGACTATCAAAGAAGCCCTCTCTAGGCTCGATCAGTTTGAGTAGTGAACTATCAGGGTTAATCATAGGAAACCAATCTACAAGATTCTCACTCCAAGCAAGGTTGACAAATTGTTCACCCCAATACATCCAATACTTTCCATTACGTTTTTTGGCGATTGGTTGATCATTCTGCATTTCTGTGATTATAGAACCGGACTTACTCCACATATCCAGGAATCTACCATTATACGCCTTGGCAAAAGCAGGACCTCCTTTTTTCCATTCATATAAATCCTCAGAGATTGCCACACTCAGTCGGGCGATATCATAATTCCATGCGGTATATACCATTATATAGCGACCATCGTCGGTTTCCACTACCCTGGGGTCTTCGCATCCACCAGGATGGTCATATACTTTGAAGGCATCGTCATCAGGAAAAAGTATTGGGTTAGGATGTTTTGTGAAGTTTATTCCATCGGTACTGTAGGCTAAACCAATCCTTGATGTTCTACCTCCCAGTATAGCTTCAGGATTGTCTTCACATCTCAGTAGCAGAAATACAGTATCATTTCTAACTACTGCCCCTGGATTAAAAACATCCGCTCGTTGCCAATAAACGATATCTTGGGAAACAGGATCAAAGAATGTCAAAGTGGAGTCGGCAGATACAATTGGGTTTTGATCCGGCTTAATGAAAGTAGAAAAGTCCCAGGAGGAGTCGACTTCTACCTTAGTTACTTGCTGACAGCTAATCAGCAGAATGAAAAAGTAAAAAAAAGCAGGTCTCATACCTGCTAAAATAACCTTATTATGTCTTTGGAGCTAGTTTCGTAGCAGTCGGTAGATCCCTTTTCCTTCGATTCCAATGTAGATAAAGCCATCGGTACCCTGCTCTACATTTCTGACGCGTCCAATACCTTCTGCTATTTTCTCCTGCGAGACAATGGCGTCTCCTTCAACATCGGCGTATACCAGGTAATAGAATTTTAGAGATCCAACAATCAAATCGCCTTCCCATCCGGGATACTTATCTCCCGTAATAAAGGTCATTCCACAAGGTGCAATTGATGGCGTCCAGTGAATGATTGGCTGTTCCATTCCCTCTTTTTCTGTGGCTTCTGCAAATTCTGTTCCGTTGTAGTTTACTCCGTAGCTAATTACTGGCCAACCATAGTTCTTTCCCGGTTCAACCAGATTGACCTCGTCTCCCCCCATAGGACCGTGTTCATGCTCCCATATATCACCTGACGTTGGGTTCATTGCCAATCCTTGAGGATTTCGATGGCCGTATGAATAGATAGCCGTTTTGGCTCCATTTTCGTTAACGAAAGGATTGTCATCAGGAATAGTACCATCATCATGTATGCGATAGATCTTACCACCATCTCGGGTTATATCTTGGGGGTTTACATCTCGATTTCCTCGGTCTCCAATAGAGAAATACAGATATCCTTCACGATCAAAAGCCAGTCGACTCCCAAAATGTTGACCTTTTGTGGTATTCGGAACGCCTTTATATAGCAGCTTCATGTCGGTAAGAGTATTTCCGTCAAGGGTAAATCGAGCCACGGCAGTATTACCACCACTACCCTCTCCTTCTCGGCTCGAATAACTCAAATACAACCACTGATTCTCGGTAAAGTTAGGATGTAGTTCAATGTCCAAAAGACCACCTTGCCCACTGTAATAGACCTTAGGTACTCCCTCAATCTTCTCATCCAGTAGTTGGTCATCTCTGATAATTCTTATGTCACCTTTCTTCTCCGTCACTAACATATCACCATTTGGAAGAAACGCCATCCCCCAGGGATTTTGCAGACCATCCACAACCAGTTCGTAGGTTAGATCAGTGACCGGTTCTTTGATCTCTGAAGGTTGTGATTGACAACTGATCAACAGGCATGTAAAGCAGAAGAAGAAAAACGTGCTAAGAAATTTCATAGAATTGGCTGTTTAACTACAGTAGGCAACGTATGACGATTACTAATAGTTTTAGTGAAATGACAGTTGGATAGAATTAATTAATGGCGTCCATGATTTCCTGCCGGTTGAAAGGTTTTTTGAAATACTTTTCAATCACGTGACCGCGAACCGCAGCATCAATTTCAGTTGTGATATCAAATCCAGTGAGTAAGTAGTATTGAATGGATGGGTATTGTTTCCTTGCCTCAGAAATGAAATCAAGACCATTCTGACCTGGCATCCTCATGTCACTTATGACATAATCAATCTCCGGATGTTCTTTGAGTTTTTCAAATCCTTCATCTGCAGACTGAGCAGTTATTACCTCTACATCGTACATAAACGTCATTTTGAAGAGAAACCTATTCGGTTCCTCATCATCAACGTAAAGTATCGTATGTTTTTGAGCGGTCATACTGCGCAAAATTAACCAAACTTGACTTCTACCGTAGTTCCTTTACCCTTTGTCGAATCGAAGTTGATACTTCCTTCATGATCATCCACAATTTTGTGTGAGATGTAGAGACCAAGGCCCGTTCCAACACCCGGAGGTTTTGTGGTGAAGAAAGGATCGAACAATTGCTTCATGTGTTGCTTTTTAATGCCTATCCCATTATCCGTAATTCTTACAATAACTTCAGAGTCATTTTTACCCTTAGATGTTTGCAAGAGTATCTTCCCACCCTCTTCAGGAACTGCATGTATGGCATTACTTAAAATGTTGATAAAGAGTTGATGCAAATTACCTTCATCCCCAAAAACTGCAGGAATTTCGGGGTCATAATCTAAATCAACCTCTATTCTATCTTTAGTTTCATGAGAAAGAATCCTTAGACAGTTATCCAAAATGTCATGTAAATTGCAAGGAACCCTTAAACCATTTTGATTCTTTCTACTGAAATGACTCAGACTGGATACAATATTGGTAATTCTATCCACCCCAAGTTGCATATTCTTTGAAACCTCCTGAATGACAGTTTTCAAATTGCCATTTCTTACTTCTTCGTGATTTTTTACCAGTTCATTCAAACTATATAATCCAGCTTGTAGGTAATTGGTGGGGTTATTGATTTCATGCGCAACTCCGGCTGTCAAGGTTCCAAGGGATGCCATTTTCTCCGATTGAATAAGCTGAGATTGTGTTTCCTCAAGCTGACGAGTACGTTTACGCACTAATTCCTCCAAATTGTCTTTATATCTATTAAGCTCCCTCGTCCTATCGTCCACCATCTCTTTCAGTCGAATTTCTCTTTGCCTGGCGAATCTCTTGGTAATCGTTCTCGTGATCACTGCAATTGCTACAACTCCCGTTAACAGAATTAGAAAAAAATAAATGGAAGAATAAAAGCTCTGTTTTACGCTGAAATGTTGCTCCGTAAAATCACTCCAAACGTACTCACCTAATTTCTTCGCTCGTACGCGAAAATGATAACTCCCTGGGGGAACATTTGATAATTCAGCATTTCTGGAAAAGGAAGGGTTTGACCACTCTTCATCTAACTCCAGAATTTTGTAACTGTACTGCACTTCATCTGCAGGATAGGACAAAGAAGAGAAGGTAAAACGCTGAAAAGAATTGAATTCAAATTCGATTTCATAGTCGTCGTAGGTGAAAACGTCATTCCCGTTTGATGAAACTTCCATGATAACTGGGGCCGGAGTCTTCATATAATCGTCGCTGTAATTGTTCATTACGGCAAGTCCGTAAGATGTACCAACCCAAACTTTCTCATCATCCAGATATAGGCCTTCTTCATTGACATAGTTAATTGGCATTCCTGTTTTCTCATTGAATTGGGAGCATTGACCGGAGGGAATATGATATCGAAATATTCCCAGGCTATTCCCCAACCATAGATATTCATCCTGGTGCTTAATTACTTTTACTCCGAGTTCCCTGATACTGCTTTCCAAATCCACACGTATTACAGTGTCTGCCGTATGGAGAAATAAGCCATGTGTGGTAGCCAGGTAAACCTCATCACCAATGATTTCCATATCCTCGATACTGAAATTTTCTTCCCGGTTGATTTCGATGGTATGCGAGATATTCTCAAATTTCGATTCGTCGTGATTCTTTTTGAAAAGATAATTCTTAGGGTCTCCTGTGGCTGCAAGCACGAAATCTTCATTTCCTTCGATCGCAACTACACCCAAATCCAATCCTTTCTCGGGTCCATATTCCCAGATAGAGCCTTGGATAGGATCATAATTGATAACACCCAAAGTAGCTTCCTGGCTCAACCAAATATTTTCGTTTGAATCCAGGTAAATATCAAATATGTATCGCCCCCTACTACTTAGATCCAACTCGGATATCAGTGTGTCATTTTCAACTCTTAGCAGACTAAACTCATTACTAACCCATAATTCTCCTTGTCTGACAAGACCCGTAAGAAAATAGCCTCCATACTGATAGATTACCTGCTCAACCTTTTCAGTCTCTTTGTCAATAAAGAAAATGTGCTCCTTACTTAAGGAGTAGATACCTTTTCCGGAATCATCCCAAATGATACCTTCAACAAAGGTTCTTGGAATGCCTAGTTCCAATGTTCGAAACTGAGGTTTACGAATCAATTGAATACCTCGAAGCGTGCTTAGCCATAGATTATTGTCTGAATCTTTATATACTTGATTGATCGACGCATTTAGATTTTCTAATTTTAAAACACTACTTCCATCAGGCCCATAATTAATGATGCTACTTGGACCATTTTCAGAGCAAGCAAGTATCCGCGATTCACCAATTTCAATTAGATCATTTATCTGTCCTATGGCTCCAACATCAGTCAATTCAACTCGCTTTCCTGCCAACTTCAATTCTAAAACACCCTCTCCTGTACCCACTAGAATCCGATTTCCAAATCTCCTTATGGTATTTACAATGAGTGACTGTCTTGGTGAATTAAGGGATGTTATGGCGTCATTAGCATATGAATAAAGAAAGAAATTTCCCTGAAAAGAACTCACTAGAATCCGATCATCATCTATTTGAGCGAAACTAAACGAACGAACAAATGATGAGGAATTATCTTCTGGCCCGAAATCAAAACGCTTCCACGTCCCGTCCTGAAACTTTACAACAGACTGCGGTTCAGAAATCCAAAGGCTACCTACCTGATCTTCATAAGCGTGCTTCGGATACCACAAGGCTTCTGGTGATTTAACCTGTGCTCCATTGAGAATGGTGACAAACTGGGCAGTATCAGGATTACCCTTAATCTCAATTAGTCCCAAGTCGTGAATAGCAAGTAATCTATTATCAGATGTCTTTAGGAAATCCTTAAAATAATCACTGGAAGCAGCTTCCGGATGTTTCCGAAAAGTTATTCCATTGTAGCTCAACAGCCCATCGTCAGTTCCGATCCAAATGAAACCATATGAATCCTGAGCCACGGCCTTTATGATGTCGGTTTCAAGGCCATCAGCTGCACGGTATTCCCTGAGCGTGAAAATTTGGCTGTAAGCGAATGAAAGACAACCAATAAAAATGGCGGTAAGTGGTATCTTTTTCATACGAAGCATTGACCTCGCAGGCGAAGGATGAAATTACTCAAGAAATATCGATATTTATTACTTTACCCATAACAAATTGTAAAAAAGCAATTTGATCGAAGGTTTAGTACTCAATTTTCAACGGCATTGGACTAATTTTCAAAACATGTTTACCTCCATTTCAAAGTTTCTGTGTTACGTCGCTATTCTGGGCATATTACTGTCTTGCGCGGAAAATGATGATCCTGACGTAGTTGACTATAAATCCTATAAATCATCTTATGATCTCATTCAAGGCGCTATATGGGATAGACAATGCATCAGCTGTCATACTGCTGGTTCTTCTTTTGCCAGACAATCAGACCTGGTACTAACCGAAGATGTCTCGTATGATCAGTTAGTTAATCGAGCACCCAACAATAAAGCAGCGGTTGAAGACGGACTTGAGTTAGTCGGCACCAAAGGCTTGGAATCCCTCGCCAAAAGCTATCTGTGGGAAAAGATTAACGCACTGGATATTGATCACTTTTATGGAGATCACCCAGAATACGGTTCCTTAATGCCCCTGGGAGGTGACTTCCTTACCAATGGAGAGCTTGAATTCATCAGGAAATGGATTATTGAAGGTGCGCCCAGGGATGGAAAAGTTGCTGACATTAAGGTACTTGAAGATGAAACGCGTTTCGTAACATCTCCCTTTGAACCACTGGAGCCGCCTGCAAGCGGGTATCAATTTCATATTGAGCCTTTTGAGGTAAAACCCAATCGCGACAGAGAGATATTTATTTATCAGAACCTGTTTAATACAGAACCGATATTCGTCAATCGAGTTGAAATAGCTATGTCACCCGGATCTCATCACTTCATACTTTATAATTTTTCTAATGACTTTCCTCAAAGTGCCATACCTGGACATGATGATTTGAGAGACTTATACGATAACAACGGCAACCCGGTGATCAGTACACTGGTTACCATGCAGTATCACCAGTTTGTTGCCGGAACACAATGGCCCAATATGAACTACAAGTTTCCGGAGGGAGTGGCATTAAAGCTCCCGGCGAATACCGGTTTTGATCTCAATAGTCACTACGCAAATCGGTCTGATGAAAGCATAATGGGTGAAGTTTATGCCAATGTGCATACTGTTCAAGAATCAGAAGTGGAGCATATTGCAGAAATACTTTGGCTCAACAATACCCGAATCAAATTACCACCTAAACAAGTAACTACCTTAAAACGGAGCTTTCCATTCGAAAGAGATGTTAATGTTTTTCAGTTATGGTCACATGCGCATGAGCACATGACAGAATTTCGAGTATATATTGAAGGTGGTTCACGAGATGGAGAACTCATATACGTCACCTTCGATTGGGAACACCCACCTATCCTGCAAATGGATCCTCCCTTGCTAATGAAAGAAGGTGAGAGTTTCAGACTGGAAGCCACCTACGACAATTACGAGAATCGAGAACTTGGTTTTGGTCTCCTTAGCACAGATGAAATGATGATGTTGTTTGGTGCTTACTATTAATTTCACAGTTTTAACCCTTTGAAACAAGGAACCATAAAAGATGAATGGTTATTAGATTATAATGGACGCACATCCCAAAATAGTAATTGTTGGTGCTGGAATATCAGGACTCTCGGCAGCCATGGAACTCGAAAGAAATGGTTTAACAAGTACCATATTTGAAAAATCAGATAGGCCTGGTGGTCGAGTAAAAACCGATCTTATCGATGGTTGGCAACTAGATCACGGATTCCAGGTACTATTAACGGCATATCCTGAAAACAAGAACTTTCTGGATTTAGACGCACTGAACCTGAAGCTATTCGATCCAGGGGCCGAAATATCAATTGATGGAAAGATCACCACCCTTTCGGATCCATTGAGAAAACCATCTGAAACCCTCAATTCGGTTTTTTCAACCGCAGCTACACTTAGAGACAAATGGAAGATCTTTCAACTCCGAAACCACCTTCAGGGTATGTCCGTGGAAGAGATCTTCTCTTCAACCAATGAAAGTACATTGGACTATCTACAGAAATATGGCTTTAGTGATAGAGTAATCGATCAATTTTTCAGACCCTTCTTCAGTGGAATATTCCTTGAACCTAACCTGGAAACCTCATCCAGGCTATTCAAATTTATTTTTAAGATGTTTGGTGAAGGCCATGCGGCGATCCCTGCTTCAGGGATGCAGGCAATTCCGGATCAAATGGCCGCAAAGATCAAGAGCAAAATCCAATTTCACAGCGAATATGCCAGTCATAAGGATCATGAATTACAACTTTCAAATGGTGAAAAGGTTGATTATGACTACTTGATCATGGCGTATGATCCGGGCATCAAAAAAGAGAATTCTAAAAAATACAAAGGCACCGTCAATGTCTATTTTTCAATTCCTAAAACAAAAGGAAAGGCTATCATTCGACTCTTTCCTGAAGAGGATAAGCTAATCAATAATGCTTGTATAATAAGCAATGTATCAGGATCTTACTCATCTTCAAATCGATCTTTACTTTCAGTTTCAACAACGGGTATTCCTTCAATGAGTGAAGACCAGTTAATTCCAGATGTGAAGAAAGAGGTGGCTGAACTATACGGGATTAATGAATCTGAAATCACCCATATTAGAAGCTATTTCATCCCGTATTCTCTTCCGGACATATCGAAGCCGACTATGGGCAGTGAAATAGAATTTGACACCCAAGAGAATGTGTTATTTGCAGGGGATTACTTGATGGCTGGTTCATTAAATGCCGCAATGATATCAGGAAAAAAAGCTGCACTGAAAATTGTAAAGGCTCTAAACTAATTACCTTTTCGCATTTCAGATTTTCTCATCGGCATGCTGTCGATTAGTTGGAAAACTTCTTTAGGATCAACAAGCTGAGAGCTACGCAGTTTAACACCCCCGTCTTTACCAATTAAAAGTGAAGTGAAGCTCTTATTCAAATTGAATTTTATTTGCAACTGTTTAAAATGATGGCTTTCAACAAGATGATTGTTAATCATCACCTGATCACTGGAGGCCTCGATAAAAATCAAATCTCTATCCATTACTTCATCTTCTAACATCAAAAAAAGACTCTTCTGGGCCTTTACCTCCTCCTCAGGTCCGTAGAATAATAGTATTCTTTTCTTCCATCGAAATTCATCAAGTAAGCTTTGTTCGGGTAGAATCATCAACAGGAGGATGGTACCTATGAATAGTTTACCAACCATAAGTTCCTGGACCTCCTTTGAATGGCCCTTTAATATTGGATGTGATCCATCCACCATAAAAATCACCTTCCTGGGATGTCACCTTTTCGTCATTCAGTAGACACTCGTCCAGCTTTGATGCGTAGAAAGCTATATGATCTTCCAGATCTCCATACGACTTATTTGGTTTCTGATAAAACCACCCAATGTTTTGAATAATCCCTTCAGGCCCAACATAATCAACATAGCTTGCCATACCCTTAAACTCACAGTACGTCGTATTGGAAGATATTTTGAGATAAGTCCAATCAACATCAGAGGAAGGAATATAATAGGTAGGTGGATGACTGGTCTCCAGTATTCGCTTGACACCATTGGAATCCGCAAGGATTTTACCACTATGTATAATTCTTAAATGACCATTGAACAATTCCAGGTGAGGAGGCCTGGGATAGTCCCATACCGATTCTTCTTTCATTTAGAATTAACAATCCAAGGACACGAAAGGTTTTTTATCCGAGCATAAGTAATTTCACAAGAATGAAAATGCTCACCGGTCGTTCATTATCATACTTCTATGGCAAGGAATCCTTTGGTATTCAGAATATTTCATTTGAATTGAACCAAGGAGAGGTCCTGGGTCTACTTGGTCACAATGGTTCAGGTAAGTCCACTTTACTTAAGCTGATTTCAGGTATAATTCCTCTTTCAAATGGTGAGTTATTGTTTAAAGAAGAAAGAGTAAATCCCTCTAATCAAATTAGTAAAACCCGGCTTGGAGTTCTTGTAGAATCACCATACTTCTATAAACACTTGAGTGTAAAGGATAACCTAAAAATCATCTGTCTCTACACCGGTGTCAGCGATAAGAAAATACCTTCCACTCTACAATCCGTTGGTATGGCTGAACATTTGGGAACAACGTACAGAAAGCTTTCAACTGGAATGAAACAGCGCATTGGACTAGCCGGAGTTTTGCTTCGTGATCCTGAGATACTCATTCTCGATGAACCCACAAACGGACTTGATCCTGAAGGCATTCTTGAGATTCGGAAGCTTATTCTTGATCTAAAGAAAAAAGGAAAGTCCATGATTGTTTCGTCGCATCTCCTTTCAGAAATGGAAAAGATTAGTGACAAATTGTTGATTTTGAAATCTGGGCGTTCAGTGTTTTTTGGGGATGCCGAAGTCACATCTTCATATAGAGACCTGGAGTCCTTCTATTTTAATCCGCAGTAGGTCATGATTCATCGAACGACTCACGCAGAACTAATAAAACTTAAGAGATCCGGTGTGTTATGGCTATCCGTGGCAGGTACATTACTGACCAATGTAATGATTGCAACACTTGCTCACGTTTTACCAAAAGTTTCTATAGATGGAGTGGTCTTGGAAAGCAAAGCACTGGAAAATTGGTCCAGTTGGATACGATTTCACTACGATAGCACATCTAATATGCTTCTCCCAATGTTTATTGTAATCATCTGTGCACTTACCGTCCACCTTGAAAATCAACACAATACATGGAAAATCATGTATACATCACCAACAGCACCCAAATGGCATTTTCTAGGCAAGCTTTCGGTGGTGATTATTGTGTTTTCTATGGCTCATTTGTTATTTGTTATGTTGATGATAATTGGGCCCAAAGTATTCATTGATCATTTTTCAGAGCCTTTTCCATTCAAAAAAGTCATGTTTCTGTACTTGTCAACTATAGTTTCCTCCCTTGGAATAATTAGTCTGGTGTTGACGGTCAGTTATCTATTCAAGGCTTTCATTCTACCTCTTGCCGTTGGGATTTTAGGATTTGTACTTGGGCAATTAATTCTTGATGCAGGTATTTCTGCTTTCTGGTTTCCCTTTTCCATACCTGCTCTCAGTACTTCAAGGGTTCTTGAAGCACAGGAATTAAGCTTCGGGGCCCTATTTTCTAGCGTAATTTCATTTCTGGCTTTCTCACTTTTAGGAGTTTATCTATCTCCAAAAAAAAGGATTCATTGAAGTCAGATCTTCAATAATCTTACTTTAAACCCAAATTATTCCCATTCATACGGACTTGTAGTGTGATTTAGAGAATAAAGCTCATTTTTAGGATATAAAGGGGTAAGTCTTGAAATCCCAATTATTACCGTTTATCATCGCTCATAGCAAAAATTTTGTCAGGTTAATCCTCTATCTGATACCGACATTACTTATTCTCGTTATCAGAACCAATGCTCAGGGCATTGACAAGGATCTATATTTCAAACTAACCGAAGCAACCAATACAGATTTAGCTGGAAAATGGGGTTTAATCCTGGGTGAACACGTTTCACCATCTGCAATTTCGAAAGTCAATCATACAACTGACAACGTACCAGGAACTTGGAACGGAGTAAAGTGGCAGGGAGAAAGCTTTTCCGGAAAAGGAATCGGTACCTATTTCTGTTGGATTATCCTTGAACCATCGGTACGAAATGAAAGGTTAGCCATCGCTGTTCAGGATATTGGGGTTTCCTATCGGTTATTCATCAATAATCAAATACTAGGGGGTGTTGGAAAACCCGGGGAAACCGTGGAGGAAACGGAGCATGTGTTAGCTTCTCGATTTTATTCATTTCAACCAATATCTGACACACTTCTTTTAACTATTCATGTAAGTAATTTCAGCCATGAGAATGGAGGTCTCTGGTCGAGTCCAAGGATAGGGACCGAATCGAATCTTAGAACCGAAAAAGATCAATTCAACACCCTAGACTTAATGGTTCTCGGAACCATATTCATCATAGGGTTTTACCATTTATATCTATACTTCAGACGTAAGGAGGAGTACCAAGGGTTGATCTTCTTTTTGATATGCCTATGCTTATTAGCACACTCAACCACCAAGGGTGATATCACTTTGGTGAGAATTTTTCCAAACATCTCATGGGTTCTGTTAAAGAAAATTGAGTATTCTGCCCTAGTAACCGTCGCGTTGCTCAATACTTTATTTGTACGTAGCCTGTTCCCAAAAATGGTGAATCCCCTATTCACCAGAGTTTTATTTCTAATTACAACGGTGTCTATGATCATTACCTGGGTACTCCCTCCATCTATCAGTCATGGTCTAATTTATGTTTTTCAGGTAATCTCAATTGTTACAGGTATTTACCTCATTTATTTGTTGATTACAGCATATCGAAGAAACTTGAACGGAAGTGGATTGCTATTACTGGGTCTGGGTGTGACATTCATTTTCGTTGTGAATGATATACTTCGAGCAAACTATGTTTTATCCACACCTTGGATGGTCCACTATGGAATGTTCGTTTATGTAAGTTCTCTCGCCATGGTTCTGGCAAATAGGTTTACTACTGCTTTGAAACAAAAGGAAACATTGACCCAAAAGCTAGAATCGATGAATGAAGAACTTGAGGATCGGGTGGAAGACAGAACCAGATTACTATCCGAACAACAATCAATAGTGGCCAATCAGAATCAGATTCTAAAAAACAAAAACCAGGAGCTGAATCGATTAATGGCAGTAGTTGCACATGATTTAAAATCCCCGTTTTCCCAAATTTACAATTACACGGAATTACTTCAAAGAGAACTTGAAGGTGATGCCGGTGAAATGAACAGAATGATACGCAAAATAGCGACGGATGGCAATAAGATCATTGACAATCTTGTCAACCTGAAATCGTATGAAGATGAGAACTTCCAGGTAAGTGTGTCTACTTTTGATCTAAAAGATTTTGTTGGCGAGAGAGTGGCTGTATACTCTCAGCAAGCTGAAGATAAAGGAATAGAAATTGCCGTAGAGGCCACTGGGAAAACTTTTGAAGTGTTCTCCGATAAAGAAAGACTAAGTCGAATATTTGATAATCTTCTATCCAATGCCGTGAAATACTCCGCAAAAGAAGGCAAGATCATTATCGGAGTGCATGTACTAGAAAGCAAATTTTCATTAACTATTTCAGATTCTGGTCCGGGTTTTACGGACGAAGATCAGGATGTTATGTACGGCAAGTTCCAGAAACTGTCTGCAAGACCTACCGCTGGAGAAGAGTCAACCGGGTTAGGTTTGTCAATAGTGAAGATCCTAACCAGTAGATTAAATGGTGAAATTGATTTGACAACTGACCCGAAAAAGGGCTCAACATTCACAATTACCTTCCCAAAAGAGATTTCCTAAATATCCTCATTTGCGTTTGATATTTTAAAGACCCAGGCGTTGGCCACATCCCACGGACCATCGCTGAGATCAGTTGGCGGATTAATTCTCCACCCTCCTTCACCTTCTTCTAGACTTACCTCTCCCGAATATCCAAGTAACTCCACAATTGTATTACCATTCGGTTCGATGACGGACAAGTCAATGGGTTCATCGAGGTTATTGAACTTAACAACGTAATAAATTTCCTGATCCTTCTTCTTTATATAACGTAACTCCTCTCCTATACCAAAAGAGGTATTCAACTTCTCAGTGTCGTAGATTGCCTCACTATTTACGTCCATCCACTCGCCTATTGCCAGCATTCTATCAATGCTCGCCTGAGGGATCTTACCGTTAGCCATAGGTCCTACGTTTAAGAGATAGTTCCCTCCTTTGGCAGCAACATCCACCAGGTTAAACACAAGCTGATGGGTTGACTTCCAGTTTTCATCCGTCTGATTATACCCCCATGTATCGTTCATTGTCATGCAACTCTCCCAATCGCTCTCTGATGTGCCTTCAAGTATTTCCTGTTCCGGTGTTCCAAAATCACCAACAAAGTCACCTTCCTTATTCATTCCCTGCATACCCTGTCGGCCTTTATCCACTCTGTTGTTGATAAGAATATCAGGTTTCATACCCATTACAAATTGATGTACATCGAGACCATGCGCATGGGTGTAGTCAGGAATCCATTCCCCATCAAACCATAAAATTGCTGGATCATATTTGGTTACCAATTCCTCAAGTTGAGGCTTCATGTAGTTTTCAACATATTGATCAAATTCAGGGTTAATCTTATAATCATTGTCTGACGATGGATTGTAACTTGGTTCATTAATTGCCTGCGCTTGCGGGTGATGCCAATCCATTATGGAGTGATAGAATCCTAATCGTACATCGTACTTATCACACGCTTCCTTTAACTCCTTAAGCACATCTCTTCCAAACTCCGTGTAGTCCACGATATTGTAATCAGACACATCCGAATCCCAAATAGCAAACCCATCGTGGTGTTTACTGGTTATCACAATGTACCTGACACCGGCGCTACTGGCCATTGATACCCATTCATCCGCATCAAAATCCTGAGGATTGAAAGTCCTGGAATACTCTTCATATCTTTCTATTGGAATCTCCATATGGTGCATAATCCATTCGGCTATACCAGTGGTTTCCTGGCCCTCATGAATTCCTGCTGGTACTGCATATGGACCCCAATGAATAAACATCCCAAATTTGGCTTCCCTCCACCATTCCATTCGCTCGTCTTTTGTCAGCTCAACGGGATCCTTTTGTTCCGACGCTCTTTCTTGTGGTTTTTCTTGTGTACATGAAATCACAAGAGCCATGCTGCATGCAAATAGGAAATTAGTGTTCTTCATCGTTATATGGGTAAGTGTTTTCTAAAGTAAATATTTGCTCACTCACAAACAAGAAAGCCTTTAAGCAGCTCTCTTAAGTATGATTACATTTACCCGATGGTCATCCGGAATCTACTTCTGCTTCTTTCCGTCTTGTTGAGTACAACTCCCGATCAAGAGCCAAAGTTGAATGGTTTTACCCTTTCCAATCTACTTATACCTCTTGATGAGATTCATCTTGGTGGGCCGGAGAAAGACGGCATTCCAGCGCTTGATCATCCCATGTTCGAAACTTCCTCCAGCACAAAAATCAGCAACTCAGAGTTGGTCATTGGTCTGGTACTGGGATCCGAAGCGAAAGCTTACCCAATTTCAATTCTTAACTGGCATGAAATTGTAAACGATATAATTGCGGAAAAACCCGTCCTTATAACGTATTGCCCACTATGTGGAAGTGGAGTAGTTTTTGAAAGAAAAAGTCAAATCGAACGCTTATTTGGTGTCTCAGGACTATTATATAATAGCGATGTTTTGATGTACGATCGGGAAACTCAATCCCTTTGGAGTCAGTTAGAGTCAAAAGCCATATCCGGTCCTGCAGCAGGTCAGGATTTAACTATTGTCCCCAGCCAGATAGTCACTTGGGAACGATGGAAATTGCAGTATCCGAATACCACGATACTTTCTACTGAAACCGGACACAAACGCAACTATCAGGCTGATCCTTATTCTGGCTATCAAAATCGTTCTGATCTCTTTTTTCCAGTGAATCACATGGACAAGAATCTACCGTCAAAAGCACGAGTACTGGGTGTCAGTGTTGGAAATAAGTCAATTGCTTTTCCTATCCAGGTCTTTCGGGCTACCACAGGAACGATCACATACTCCCTCCAAGGTGAATCAATAGTTATCGGATACGACAAACGTTCAGAAACTATCTGGGTGGAATCCCCAAGTCATATTGTAGGAACTTCTCTTTACTGGTTTGCCTGGAAAGCTTTTTATCCCGATACAGAAATATACAAACCATAAATCACTAAGCTACTGATCCAGTTCTTCTAAGATCTCATTTGACTCAAAATCCATGAGTTTGGAGGAAGAATCTTTGGATAACTTGAACTTACTCATGCTCTCTTTCAACTCAGACCCTAACTGGTTCATCCTGCGAGTACTATCAGAAAATTCCCGCATGCCTGAACTCAATTCATTCGCTGAAGTAGCTACCTCCTCTGATCCCGCTGCCGTCTGTTCAGCGATCACAACGATAGACTCCATGTTGTTCACTACATCTGCAATACTTTTGGTTTGAACCTTTGTAGTATCCAGAACCTCCTCGGATAAACTCAATGAATTCTTTGACCCCTCAGATATAGACGAAAACATCTCATGCGTATCTCTGGAAGATTTCACCCCACTCTGAACACTTGCAGTCATTTCATTCATCACATCCACAGCATGAGTGGTATCTTTTTTCACATCATCAACCAATTTTTCTATTTCCTTAGCGGATTTTCTGGAATCTTCTGCCAGTTTTCTAATCTCTTCAGCTACGACTGCAAAACCCCTCCCGTTTTCTCCCGCCTGGGCCGCTTCAATAGCTGCATTCAATGCCAATAGATTGGTTTGCGAAGAGATTTCTGTAATCACTCCCAAAACACGAGATATCTCATTTGATCGTTCTGTCAAAATTTTGATTGATTCTGTAGTCTCATTTGAGTACTTAGAAATACTCTCCATATCGGTCACTACCGCGTCTACCATTGATTTACCCTTTTCACTGTTTTCAAAACCTGTTTTCACAGAGTCGTTGATAACCGAGGTTTTTTCTTCCATTTCCTGGGCCGATTGCAGTACTCTCTCGATAATATCTGAAGTAGACTCAATATTTCTTAACTGGTTTTGTGCACCATTGCTCATCTGGGCGATTGCGCTAGCAATCTCCGTGGTATTTGTCTCCATCTCGTCACCACTGGATAACATCTGAGACGTCGCACCCTCCACCTCTTCAACCGCAGTATTCACTTGGTTTAAAAGGTCATTCAGAGAGGTTAAGGCATTATTCAGATCATCTGCAAGTCCCTTGATGTCACCTTTTGCATCCAATTCATATCGTGTGGTTAGGTTTCCTTTTGACAATTGATTGGCGATCACATTGAGTTGCACAATAGGTGCGGAGATTGATTCCATCAATTCGTTGATGGAGTTCGCCATATCTTTCCAGGCACCAACCTTACCATCAACACTCATTCTTGCAGTAAGATCACCCTCAATTCCAGCCTGTTCCACTACCACTTTCGTTTCCGTGATTAGATTTTCGATGATGTTAGTGAAATCCTGACCAACAGATAGCAGTGCCTCACTGACAGATGTCTCTTCCGACCCCTCAATTTCCTCATGTCCATTTTCTTTGTTAGATATTTTCGAGGCAATGTCTTTCACGTTCAAGGCTAACTTCTTCATGTCGTTGAGCTGTTCGCTCAGTTGGAAGCTGGATATGTACCTATGGATGGTTTGTTTACGGAGTCTGTATCCTGTCCATGCACTGGCCAAAACTCCAAGCACCGCTAACCCCATGTGATAAAAGAATATCATATTGGTCAACTTATCCATGTTTATGAAGTATTCAAGGTATTGATCCTGTCCCATCATGACCAGGGCAAAAATGCCGGTGTGATGAATAACAACTAACCCAGCGAAGGGGATAAATACCCTCCAATCCTGGTAGATGATCAACAGAATTGGCATGATAAAGAACCAAAAGTGCATTTCGTACAATCCCTTCAACTGTGCAAGGTACTGCAGCATAAAAAGGGCCATGACTGCTGCTCCTATCATTCGGCTCAATAGTGTCCCGCGAAAAAAGAAATACGCTAGTAAGTAAATGCCTGTACTTAAGGAACCCATGATTAATCCAAATTCCCATGAATCATAATGGAAAGAAATAAGGACACCGAAGATCCATAATCCGATTATCATCATGGTTACGTATCTCTCAGCTTTCGCAGTGATTTCAGCGAAATGTTCTTTGAAGTGGTTCGTTTTTACAATTTCAGCAGTTGTCATGAGCGTGTAATTTGTGTTTGAGTATTTATAGTTTACATCCCCATTGTTGGGTTTGATACGTTGGAAAAAAAGGAAGAGGCTTATCTCTTGAGCGTTTTAAAAGAGCGATAGCCGGAGCAGAATACTTAATATTGGAAGGCGCACATAGGCCATTTCCATTACTATAGTTTCCTCTAAATAACACCTTTTGATCTGTTTCAATAATCATTGCCTGAGGTGTGGCCTTTACACCCAACTCGTCAAATAACTGACGGGTTGGATCGTTTATCACTTTGATATAGGTTGGTAAATCGTATTTACGCTTTAGGTCTTGAACCGTAACATCACCAGCTACTATCAGGTACATCTCAAAAGACCGTTGAAAATCAGGTAGAAATAGATTGAGGTGCTCAATATTTGTTTTGGACAATATGCATTCGTTATCGAAGAAATGGATAAAAGCCGGTTTACTTCCAATTTGCAACAATGAAGCCTCTAAAGAAATGTTGGAACCTACCTGAGCGATCATGCTGCTTTCCTGAACAGGGATATAGTGTTCGAACTCATTCACCCAGTAAAAGTGTAGAACTCCTATAGTCATGAAGAGCATCAGCATTAATACCAGAATTTGAATCTTACCCATTGAATCCTTCCGAAATCGTTTGAAATAATATTTTGTCTAACAATAAAGATAAATATTTAGACAAAATTTAATCAAAACGATCGATGAAAGGGAATAATTTCCTTATGAAAAGGAATTCACCGCGTTGAATGTGGGATTAGAATCTAAACGAAACTCCTACTGCTCCTGGTCGAAGAGTGAGTTGATCTATAAAATCAGGAAGGTAACTCCCATGATTTGCCTGAACGATGTAAAAAACCAGGTCAAAAGAAAATAGAAAAGCACCTTGAAGAATGAGAGATTGTCCAAATCCTTTCATTCTTTCAGGTTTATTGGAGATGCTTTTTGACCTTTCAATGAGATACAATCCTCCCACCATATATCCCAAGTCAAGAGCGGTATTAAAGAGCAGTGCTTTTTCAATTTTGCCTTGTTCAACTAGTGTTTCTCCAAACGACATACCTTCTTGAAATCCATTAACTGCACCATAGTAGCCAAAAATGGCAATAGCAAGGTTTACGGTATTCCAGTAGCCATTCATTTGATAGAAATACTTTCGAGTCCCATCAAATCTTTGACTCAAAATTGGACTGGATGCAATATTTAATACGGCCCACGATCCTAAAACCAGCATCCCTTTCTTAGTCATATCCAAACGATCTCTGTTAAACGCATCCAACTCCTGCGCGAAAAGGTCATTTGCCATAAGGAAAATAAATGCAAAAAACAGATGCCTTAGGATTGGGTTCTTCATATTAGGAGATTAGATATTCATATTCGTATATTGATCGATATTCCCCTTCCTGCTGGACATAATTGACAAAATCGGAGAAGAAATCATCATTACCCAATGTAGAGGAATCACCAATTACTACCAGCCTAACTTTCGCCCTTGTCATTGCCACATTCATTCTTCTGTACTCTTTCAGAAACCCAATCTCCGATTGAGAATTGGAGCGAACCAGCGAGATGTAGATAAAGTCTCTCTCCTGCCCTTGAAATGCGTCAACCGTATTCACGGAAATATTCATCCTGAATGGAGCCAGATCCGCACTTTCATTTACCCTTCTTTCAAGAAGTTGAACCTGGGCCTTATAAGGTGCAATGATCCCAACGGAGTGGCCTTCTAGTGGTTCCTGTGACATTAGTCTCAATAGACTCTCTGCTTCACCAATATTAAAGGTGCTCAGTGTTTCGGCTTTCAGTTCTTCTTCGAAACCTGCTCCGGAAGTGTCTATAAATGTTAGGGGCACAAAATTCTCTGGTGCGCGATTCAAGACCGAGTCCGAAGGGCCTAATCGACCATCATAGAAGTAGTTGCTCGAAAAGCCCATAATCGATGGATGCATGCGATATTGTGTCTCGAGCATTACACGTGCACTCGGTTGGTTTTTGACTCCCCTTGAAAAAAGGGTAGTCTCCAGGCCATCTTTTGCTGCTTCAATTGATTTTATAGTCGGTGGCAGTTGATGGTGATCTCCGGACATGATAACTCGTTGAACTCGATCTAATGGAATCCAACTAGCGGCTTCAATTGCTTGCGAAGACTCATCAATAAAGACCGTTTTAAACATCCTATCTGAAATAAGCGTATTTGAAGATCCCGTAAGGGTACTTGCAATAACCTGGGCATGATCAACCAGACTCCCAATTATGTATTTCTCCAGGTCTTTAGAAGCTCTTTTCAAAGACTTTGATTCCTGCATCAACAGCTCACGCTGTGCTTTTTCCTGTCTTCCAAAATTTCTCTTGTATTTCCCCGCCAGCTTTCTGCACTCCTCGGACTGTTTTCTGAGCTCCTTAAGACGTATATAATCCTGATGCTTGCTAATTCTAACATCCATACTATTCTCCACTACTTCTGGTGTTAACCTGGCAGGATGACCCAATCGAAGCACATCCAGACCCTCATCAACCAATTTTTCCACGATCAGATCAATGGCGGCATTGCTGGGCGCACATACAAGTACCTGCTTTTCAACAGATACAGTTTCCTTGATACACTTGGTAAGAGTGGTCGTTTTTCCGGTTCCCGGTGGACCATGAACAAATGCAACATCCTCTGCGTGTAAAATGGTCTCAAAAGCCTCATTCTGTTTTTTGTTCAAAGAAGGTACTTCATAAGAATGAATTCGGTTAAATGCCGCTGCTTTCTCTCCGTATAGAACATCTCTCAGGTGTGCTAAACGATTATTGCGTGCGTCGAGAGTTTTGATCAATGCACGATTCATTTCACGATAAGTGGAATCGTCAAAAAGAAGATTTACCCCAATTTTCTCCTCAAAAAGCCAGTCTGGAAGATTGGTTTGATTCATTACGATTCTCATGACGGGCTCTTTGAGGTAACTCACAACCCCATTCACTGAGCGTTTTTCGTCAAACCCGGGGAACACTCCTACAATGGAGCCTACTTGAAAACCATGTTTCTGATCTGGCCTTTTGGTCTTCTCCAATTCAAGCGTGATTCTTTCACCTGTGCTAATAAAGTCTTTGGTAAGATTTACAGGAAACCAGGTGATTCCTTTGCTGGCCCTCTCCTCCAAACTTGATAGAGTCATTCGTTCCTGGTACTGACGGTAGTCCTCTTCCTTTTCTTTCTTCAGAAGTTTGATCTGGTGCTGTATAATTTCTTTCGTATTCACCGGGATGACTTAGTATGCTGTGAATACAATAGAAGTACAGGAAATGTTCATTCTTAGCAAATAAAGGAGGTTATAAAGGTAATGAATGTAATCACCACGTTTTCGTATAACCAATAACTTGATATCGGAAGAAAATAAAAAAGCCCGAACACATGTTCGGGCTGTATACTCTATTCGATTAGTACTTTTCAGATTAGTTCTCCTGAAAATATCTGATATAATCTACAATCATCCATTGTGGAAATACAGTATTTGGAGATCCCGCTCCTTTGTCACCGCCAACGGCAACATTCATCAGCAAATAGAATTCTTTTCGAAATTCCTCAAGATCTGCAGGTGTTGTGTCAATCACATTAAACTGTCGATCATCGAGTAACCAGCAATCTTTTTTAGAGTATCCCTTCTATTCACACCTTCATCATTATAGCTGAAATCACTTTTTTAAGGATCTCAGATAATCCAGACTTGCCGGAATTTGTTCTATGATGCGACTACTCTCATCTTCAATGAAAAAATGTTGTACCCCTACTTCGAGACCAGCCCTGATAGCTTCTTCCACGTTTACCTGACCAGTTCCTAACGCTACGTCGTACTCCGGATCAGTTAATCCTCTTAACGTTTTTTCGATACCTTCTTTCATGTCTTTTACATGCATTAATTTCCATCGATCGGGATATTTTCTTAAAACACTGGCTGGATCGTCACCTCCAAAATGCGTCCAGAAAATATCCATCTCGAAAGAAACATGTTCGGGATTGGTATTGGTAATAATATAATCAAGTAGAGTTCCATCTTCATAAGGTCTCGCTTCATAGCCATGGTTGTGGTAACATAACCGTAGACCTTCTGCACTTAATTGCTCACCTAATCGATTGAAGTCATCAACCGCCATCTGCGCATCTTCTATTCCAAAACTCCCTACATCATGAGGTATCCATGCAATCATAATATACTTGGAACCGTATACCTTGGCTCTTTCCACTACCTTATCGAGACTATCCCTTAAGTATTCGTAACCGACTCCCATTGCAGGAATACTCAACCCTCTTTCGTCACATAGTCTTTTATATTCGTCAGCAGGTAAGCCCATTCCTCCACCTTCAATTTCCGTGAAACCCATTGATTGGATGGTATCCAGAGTAGCCTCTAACCCATTTGGGAAACTCCGCCTGAAGGTATAAGGCTGTACTCCTATCTCATTTGTGAAAAGTGCTTCTGATTCCATATTTTCTGAAGAATCCTCCGTCCCAGATGCCTGTTCACCAGTATTCTGACTGCAAGAAAGTACAACCAGTGAAATGAATAATACTAGAAAGCGATTGAACATGATATAGTAAGTTTTTAATCCTATTTAACGCAATATATTCACTTCCAAACGGACATCCTTAGAGTTCACGATTAATGTCCGTAACATTGTAGAGGATCTAGTTTGCTAATGAAAAAGATGACCAAGTCAGAATTTATTGATGCGATCAAGATTGCGCTAGTAGTGGGTACCGTTCTATGTACCATCAATCAACTGGATTTGATCCTTTCCAAATCGGTCTCAACAAAGGATGCAATTCGAATGGGTATGAATTATATGGTTCCGTTCTTAGTTGCCAGTTACTCGAAAATGCAAATGCGCAGAAAGCAACACAATTGATCGAAGAATCACTGAATCGCCTCGACAATGAAAAATCCATCTTCCCCTTCCGGTTGATACAAAGGCATGAAGATGAGCCCTTCAATAGGTGCTAAAATTTCACCATTCTTATCAAAACCCAGGTGTTGTCCTTTATGTACATGCTGAAAATTATGATAGCCTGGCAGCATTCTGAACCGGTCTGAGGGAGTAATTGACTTTTTGAACTTTACTTTTACCTTAGACGGAAGTTCCCTCGATATTTCAGCTAGATATTCTGAATAATGATCTTCATTCTCATGATCATGCTTGCTGATGCACCCGGCTTTCTCCATAATCTCCCACAACCCCGAAGTATGTACTTGGTAAACCTTGGTTGATCCGACCATGCCTCCTTCAAACGCAAATGAAACAAATCCCTTATCTCCATAGTATGACAAAAGGGTTCCATTTAGGTGTTTGTGCAGGTCTAATGCGACCGGAAGTTTAAGTGCTCTTACTATGGGATGTTCCCCCAATTCTTCCGGTATAACAATAAAACTGCCTTTATCCGATGAAGTTGAATGCAAATCAGCAATCACCTTTAAGGTAAAGGGACCCTCGCTTTCTTTTTCTATGATATCAATTATCGCAAGGAGTTCTTCGTCTTCGGCAGCATTATTCTTTCCGGTTCTGGCCCCTGAAATGAAATCCTCAGTCCAACACCGGTTTAGGTCATAGTCAATAAACCTTCTGTTTGCTTCAATCGCCTTTATATTTCCGGCGATACCAATCAGTTTTCCCCGAAACTTTATTCCATGTTTTTCAATTGCAGAAAATACGTTGTTAAAAGCGTGAATTCCAATTTGTTCGTTTCCATGCACACCGGCAAGGCAGATGATCAGTGGGCCGGGTAGGTCACCTTCCAGTTTTCCCAGCAGTCTTTCCATTCAGATTTTCTTTACTTTTTAATAGACTTCCAGCAATGTTCACAAAGTTACCTTCTGTGATTATCCCACAAAGTCTGGTATTCTTTACAACTGGCAGGCAATCTACATTTTTTGCTTTCATTAATTTCAATGCTTCCTGTATTGTTGCTTCCGGGTGGATTGTAGCAGGATTCTTAATCATTAAGTCCTTTACAACCACTTTTGAACTAGGCTTTACGTGAGCTTTTTTGCTATAATACTCAAGTAGAATCCTGTAGTTTATCAATCCTTTTAGTTCCCCAAGATCATCTTCCACAGGAATGTGTTTCAGTCTTTTCCAGTTGATAATATCGGAAACCAACTCGGGTATGTCATTTTGTTGAACCGTGAATAAATCAGTTGTCATAAATTCCTCCACAAGCATGGTATAGGGTTCCCAGCCAGCGATTTCCTTAAGAGTAGCCAATTTCCATTTATGAATAGGTTTTCCCAAAGTCTGGTTATGAATCATGGAAGCGGTCAATGCAATCGCAACCTCTTCTCTACTTGTCTGTTTAAGGAGCTTCGTATGGGAATCAACTAACCATTGGGTTCCTGTTTGCCTTGTTTCGATACGTTCTTCTACGATTCCAATGAACCTGTCAATATCCTTCTTGTCTACCTGACTTCTCTCCAATCCTGCTTTTGCCAATGGTATCAACTCCTTCCTGATCAGCTCACGAACTGAGGTTTTCCTCCCTTTAATCCATGTGAAATTTGTGTTAAGACCATCCCTTGCGGCAGACATGAAATTATCCTTTGCATGGTCAAATTCAAATTTCTTCGTAATTCCTGGGAATTCATGGTCAAACTCATTCATCAATCCTAACCAAAATGCTGTATTAGCTACCTCATCACAAATGGAAGGACCAGCGGGTAACACACGGTTTTCAATTCTTAAATGAGGTTTACCATTTTCACTAATTCCGTAGCATCCTCTATTCCATCGGTAAACGGTAGAATTATGAACCATCAACGCTCTTAATGAAGGGGTTATTCCCTTATCTACAAACTCCAGAACATCATCTTCAATGTTACTCATTAGCAACACACGGAATCGGGTAATGTCTTCTTTATACAACTCGGCAATTGATCCATCCAGCCATCCATGACCAAACATTACCCTTGCACTTCTATCCCGAATATGATCCGTAACCGTACGCGTATCGATGGATTGTTGAAACAGCGCCACCCTGGTTTCGGCCCATAATCGTTTATTAAACAGCATGGGTGAATTGACAGCAGCGGCTAAAACAGGGGCTGCCAGAATCTGCGCATTGTTGTACTTTGTCACAAAATCACTAGGTCGAACCTGCATATGAACCTGAAAAGACGTATTACATGCCTCTAACATTGCTGAATCATGCTGGATATTCAGCTCGTCCATACCAATGATATGCAATTCATGGTTTGAACCACGCATTTTACTAATTGCTTGAATAAGAGCCTTGTATCGATGAAGCGGTGTCAGGTTATTAAGGTCCAGGTCAAACTTTCTGATGGTAGGTAATATACCCGTCAAAGCAATGTTTAATCCCAACTCCTCGCAGGCATTTCTGGCTATATGGATGTATTCCTTCAGTCTTTTCTCCAGATCCGAAAGACAACGATCCCTGAATTCAATTGGTGGAAGATTTGCCTCAATATTGAATTTGGCCAACTCCGTGGTAAAACTAGGGTGATCTATGCGGTCTAATACTTCGTGTGAATGTGGGGCCGGTTTAAAATGGCCATCCACCAGACATAGTTCCTGCTCGGCGCCAATATGGATAGGATCCTCGTTAAACCAGTTCTCCTCAAGCATACGCTCAAGCGCATGTACATCCTTGAGCAGATGCTTAGTGAATTTATTTAACTGAGTTCGATTGGATATCAGCCGAACATCTAAACTTCCCATTTCCTAAAAATAGTTTGAAATGGTTAGATGTTCGACTGATACATATCATTTATGCGACGGTTTTATATCAAATATCAAGATTTAAGGCTTCTGCAAAGCTCCTACGCCGAGTTCCCACAACTTTTTATTCAAAGCTGGAACATCAGAATTAAGAATTTCTTCCGCTCTCGCATCCAATTTCTCCCATTCTCCAGATAACTCCTCATATCGCTCCTTATTCGCTTTATTCACTCTTGGTATAGAGCTTTCCGTCTGATTGATCAGAAATAAATAGTTCGCTGTGAATTTATTTGGAAAGTTCTCCACATCATCGTAAGCCAATGACTTCCTTTGGATCATATCATCATCCCACTCTTTCATCTTTAAGGTTAGCGTCATTGCTTCCTCTTTCAGTTGCTTAAACTTTTCCTCCTCTCCTAGTCTTTTGATTACATCATCCAACTGCTCTCTTAAATCAAGAACCAAGTTCACTTTTTTATGCATGTCACTCAATTCTGATTCCATATTAGACATGAAATCATCATATTCCTGATATTGATCACCTGAAATATTTAGTAAAGGATGTGGTAAAATGCTGAATTCAACCTCAGATCTATTTTCACCGGACACCAAGCTGGCAGTGTATAAACCAGGGGAAGATTTGTGACCTCTGTAACTTGCTTCAATATAAGTGGCCGGGGCTCCCTTCATAATTGGATGCCGTGTATCCCAGACAAACCTATTAAGACCTTTGTCCGTGGATAGTTTTGGTTTTGGTGGAGGTCCACCGTCATATCGTTGATAATCAGGATCGCCCTTAGTATCGATACGGCGAATCACTTTTCCTTGGGAATCCTTAATCTCCAACACCAAGTCATTAGACCCTTCTTCAGGCAGATTATAGTATAGTACAACACCATTTGCTGGATTTACCCCTTCATATGGATGAGTCCCATCAAAAGACTTACTGGTTCTGTTTAGTGAACTACTCCAATTCCCGTAAATAGCATCAGACGGATCATAAAGCGTAAAAGTTGAGCTGATCTTACTATGTTGTCTTATTACAGATAAGTCATCCAGAATCCAGAAGGATCTGCCCATCGTAGCCACCACAAGGTTTCCGTTTTTAATCTGTAAATCAGTTATCGGTACCACTGGGAGATTGAGTTGTAATGAAGTCCAGCTTTTACCACCATCTCTGGAAATATACATACCTGTTTCTGTACCTGCGTAAAGCAAGTCTTTAACTGCATCGTCCTCTCTAATTACTCTTGTATAGGCCCCATAAGGTATTCCATCGGAAATATTTGTCCATGATTTTCCATAGTCTGTGGTCTTATATAATGCTGGAGTTTTATCATCGAATTTATATCTCGTAGTGGCAATATATGCTGTCGCCGGATCGTGAGGACTGATATCTATTGCATTAACAAGGGTTTCCTGCAATCCTTTAGGGGTAACATTTGTCCATGATTCACCATTATTACGAGTAAGATAGACCAGGCCGTCATCGCTTCCCGTCCATATAACACCCGCTTCATGTGAAGACTCAATGATATAACTGATGGTACCGTAGTTTTCAGCCCCTACTGCTTCATTTGTATAGGGTCCACCTCCGTTTCCTTGCTTGCTATCATCATTTCTCGTTAGATCAGGAGAAACCTCCTGCCAGCTGTACCCATCGTCCGTGGTCTTCAATAATACTTGTGCCGCGTGATAGTAAGTATTCTCTTCGTGGAGTGAACGGATAATCGGGGCATTCCAGTTAAATAGATATTTCATGTTTCTTGCTTCCTCGCCAAGATACTGATTGGGAGCTGCCATTATTTTTGTACTGGCCTTGGAATCCATGTCAAGGATTTCAATAGTTCCTAGATAGCTTCCACCCAAAACATATTTTGGGTCATCCGGGTCATAGGCTAGAAAGGCACTTTCTCCACCAGCTGCATAAGTCCAATCTTGCTCCGAAATGGTATATCGATCGAGTGCCATACTGGCGATCTTTACGGACGTATTATCCTGCTGGCCGCCATAAAGATTATAAGGAAATAGATTATCCACACTAACTCGATAGAACTGTGCTGTTGGCATAATGCCCTGGGTGGACCACGTTTTACCCCAGTCAAAAGATATTGCTGCACCACCATCATTTGCTATCACCATATTCTTCGTATTCTGAGGGTTTATCCAGAGATCGTGATAATCTCCATGAGTTCCCGATAACCTTTCCCAAGTTTTACCGCCGTCTATGGATCGTAAAGCGGGCGCGCTTAAAACGTATAAAGTAAATTCATCCTTAGGGTCAACAAAGACCTCAATGTAGTACCATGCTCTTTGAGTCAACCGGTTATCACCGCTTACTTTTGACCAGTTAGCGCCACCATTATTTGAAACAAATAATCCACTTAGATCTTTGTCTGTGTCACTCTCCATTAATAGATAGACCTTCTCCGGATTCGATTGACTTACAGCTATTGCCATTTTCCCTTTTTCCTCTGGTAGTCCGGTATGAATCTGGTTCCATGTTTTTCCGGCATCAGTAGATTTGTAAACTCCACTGCCTGGGCCCCCACTTATAACCTTCCATGGCTTTCTCTGGTGCTCCCACATGGTTGCATATAGCACGTTTGGATTACTGAGATCCATCGAAAGCTCTGAACAACCAGTCATATCATTGACATATAGAACTTTTGTCCAACTCATGCCACCATCAACAGTTTTATAAATCCCCCGTTCTGTATTGTTTCCATGCAATGCTCCCTGTGCAGCTACATAAACAATATCAGGGTTGTTTGGATGAATTACTACTCTGGATATATGCTGGGTTTTATCTAATCCAATTTTCTCCCAGGTTTTACCAGCATCATAACTCTTGTATACACCATCACCGTAGGTAGTCATCACCCCTCTTGGTGCATGTTCCCCCATACCAACATATACAATGTTCGGGTCACTGGCGGAAACGGCAACCGCCCCCACACTACTGGTCTTAAAATATCCGTCAGAAATATTTTCCCATTTTTGGCCAGCATTGGTTGTTTTCCAAAGACCTGCACCAGTATTCCCCATATAGTATGTCATCGGATCTCCAATAACCCCGGTTGCAGTCACAGATCTACCTCCACGAAAGGGACCAATATTTCGATATTTGACGACTTCATTGTAAATACTCTGAGATGCCGCTTCTTGAATGAATAAAAAGCCAGCCAGTAATAAGATGTAGTTTTTCATTTCTTGTAGATTGATGGTCCTAAATATATCGCAAAACTCAATTACTGGAAATCAAATATTAGTTGATCGGTTGAAGACCGTCTAGCACCCACGGCATTAACTCCGAGACGGTTGGGTGAACCAAAACTACTTCCCTGTAATTCTTGCATGGAATCTTGCTATGCATAATAGCCGCAAACATATTTATTATCTCATCACCACCGGGCCCAAGAATTGCGGCTCCTAGAATCAGGTCGGTCTGAGCATCAACGAGAAGTTTTGCAAAGCCCTTTGTTTCCCCCATTTCTTTTGCTCTACTTATTTCACTCATTGGCTTGATGGCCCTTAGCACCTTGTGACCGTTTGATATCGCTTGTTTCTCTGATAATCCTACTCTGCCTAAAGGAGGATCAGTAAATAAACCGTAAATAGGAATTCTTGTGTAGAGGGTTCTTTTTCCTCCAAAAAGGAAGTCAAGTACTATTTCGGCATCATTTACGGAGGTATGAGTAAAAGCCCCATGTCCATTTACATCTCCAACGGCAAAAACCCCATCAGCATTTGTTCTACAGAACTCATCGACTTTGATATACCCCCTTCCATAAGTTTCAATACCTGCTGCTTCAAGATTAAGAGTATCGCTATTTGGTGTACGACCAGCGGCAATCAGCAAATGAGTCCCAGATATTACCTGCTTTTTGCCATCTGACTCAATTTCCAGTTCAATTGATTGATTTGTAGAATTAGCCCTGGTTGTAGTGGAATTGAAAAGAATCTCAACTCCCTCCTCGATAAGAAAGTCCTTAATTGATTCTGATACGTCCGAGTCTTCCATAGGCATCAATTGATTCCCCCTTTGAATAATAGTGACTTTGGATCCCAGGCGTCGAAACACCTGTGAGAATTCCACCCCTATATACCCTCCTCCTATGATCAAAAGGTGCTTTGGAAGAGTATCTAATTCAAGAAGTTTTTGGCTATCCATCCATGGAACACTCTCAAGATTTTTTATGGGCGGTGCAGCTGGGCGTGTACCAACATTTATGAATATGATTTTACCCTCAATAGTATTTCCATTAACTTCTAATTTCCTTTCTCCGACAAACCGCGCCCACCCTCTTATCAGTGTGACATTTTCCGTTTCTTCCATCCATCGGGTAAAACCCTTTTTTGAATTCCCACGGACTTCATTCATTCGTTCCATGACTCTTCCAAAATCAAGGGATAATTCATTTGATCTAAAACCATAAAAATCTCCCCTTTTGGCCATTTGAAATGCCCTGGCTGAAGCAACCAGGGTCTTGGTAGGGGTACATCCATAGTTGACACAGCTTCCACCTATCTCATTTCCTTCGATAACCGCAATCTTCATCCCAAGCGGGATCAATTTTCCTAGCAAGGTTGCGGTAGATTGCCCTGTGCCAACTATTATATAATCGTAAATCATGGTTTTTTATTGGAAGATATGTTTTATTGTAGAGTGTGACCAACCATTCATCAACGATTCTAACAGAATTGACCGAAATCTCAACAAACGATAACCAAACTCAAAAGGACAACATTCTTGAAGGTCGTAGAATGTTTGTCGGAGCTATCGGTTTCATATTCTCCAACTCAATTTTTTCCAATTGGAGAGTAAACCGACCAACCGTGACCGATGGATTTTCCAAGGAAGAAATTCAACTTCTTGGAGTCAACCTTCTTGGCGGGAAGTACAGAACACTAGGTCCAGGAGTTTTCGAAGTCAAAGGTTGGATTCTATCCAAAGGTGATGTTTTTGTTATCCTCGACAAGTATATGGAATGCATCAGGACCTAGTTTCATTGAAGAAAAAAAATCGGATTGAAGCTGATCTATGCATAATCGGTGCAGGAGTTGCCGGACTTGCAGTCGCATCGGATTGGTTTGAATCCGGAAAGAAAGTAGTGATTGTCGAAAGTGGCGGTTTTAACCCTGAAACATCCACACAAAAGCTGAATGAAGGCTATAACGTCGGACTTCCCTACTTCAATCTAGTAGGAACACGACTGCGATATTTCGGAGGAACTAGTAATCATTGGACAGGTCTTTGTACCACTTTGGATCCAATAGATTTTGAAGAAAAGAGTGACATCCCACTATCCGGATGGCCGATTTCTGGCAATGAAGTATACCGTGAACTTTCGAAAGCAAAACGGTACCTTGGGCTAAAAGAACCTCTTGGTTTCTCTGATTCTAAACATTGGAAAGTCACGGATCCTAATAGCTCTAATGATTATCATCAATTCTATAAGAAAGGATTTTGTTTAAGTCCCCCTATCCGTTTAAACCGAAAACTAAAAAATCTGGTTAGCCAGCATGCGGATCAGTTGCTCGTGTCTCATGCCAATTTGATGTCAATCAATCTAACATCCGATTACAAGGAAGTTGATCACATAATATGCCAAAGCCTAAATGGCAACCGACTGGTTGTTGAAGCCAACCAATTCATACTATCCCTTGGTGCTTTGCAGTCCACTCGAATGCTATTAAATAGCAATCATCAACTATCTAAGGGTATTGGTAACGAATATGGATTGGTTGGGAAATATTTCATGGAACATCCTGAGGTTCAAATTGGAGAATTCATGTCGTCACCAAGCTTTGATGCCTCATCCTTTTTAATCAATCGCAGAAGAAGATCTTACTTCTTCGAATTAGCAACCTCCAAAGAACTACTCCATGAAGGGTATATTAATGCCACGTTTTCCTTTTCCCGGAAATCCGACAGATATTGGGTCCAGATGCGAATGGAACAGACTCCGAATAAGGACTCTGTTGTTACACTAGCCAGTGAGAAAGATGCATTGGGTATTCCATTATTGAAACTCAATTGGCAATTATCTGGCCATGAAAGAAAGGCACTTAAAGAATTACCAATCAAATTGGGTGAGTCGATGATTCGATCAAAAATCGGAAGGTTCAAAGTCGATTCCTGGGTAACAAACCTTTCAATGGAATTACCAGAAAAACTACACGGTGGATGGCATCATATGGGCACTTTAAGAATGAACTCTGTTGCCCACAAAGGAGTAGTTGATGAAAACTGTAGAGTACATGGTATTACGAATCTTTATATTAATGGATCTGCCGTCTTTCCTACATCTGGTTCAGCAAATCCTACACTGACAATTGCATCCATGGCATTCAGACTTAGCCAGCACCTCAAAAAATTATGAGAGAGTTGACTTCCGGAACTGAAGTCTTTCAATTTTCCTCTTGGGGTGGTGGGCTAACAAGAGTCCAACCCCCATCAATTACAATGGTTTGTCCGGTTATCTGTGCGCTAGAACCCGATAACAGGAATAGTGCAGTTTCGGCTACGTCCATCGGCAGAGAGGGTCTGCCGCTAGGCGAAAGATTTGACCATGTCTCTTCGTAACCTGGATCCGCAGATGTTCTTTCAGTTAAAGTTGCTCCTGGAGCTAAAGCATTCACTTTAATACTGTATGGGGCTAACTCAATGGCCAGACTTTTCGCAAGCATTTGTAATGCTGCTTTGGTCATTCCGTAAGCAGCCAGGTTTGGGTGGGTCTGAATTCCGGTAACGGATGACATTAAAAGAATACTTCCACTCCCATACTCCTTCATTCGCCTGGCGGCGGATTGGGCCAAAAAGAATGACCCTTTAAGGTTCAATTCAATAAGTTGATCAAACTCCTTGGGCGTGTAGTCAAGGAACCTTCCAAAGGTGGTAATACCGGCATTACAAACACAGATGCTGATTTTACCGTAATGATCAATTGCTGTGTTTATTAAAGACTCAATAATTTCCAGATCCCCAGCATCCCCTACTACCGAAGAGCAATGTCCTCCTGCCTTGTGAATTTTGTCCTCTGCATGCTTACAGAGGTCTTCATCAACATCATTTAAGATAACCTGGGCACCTACTTGTGTCAACTGGAATGCCACTTGAAAACCAATACCGCTTCCAGCACCGGTCACGATTGCCACTTGATCCTTTAGTGAATTTGTATTCATAACTTTTGTTTAACTACTCAAAATTGAACCTAAGTCCATTGGCAATTTCCTGATTCTTTTTCCGGTTAAGTCAAAAATGGCGTTGGCCAATGCCGGTGCCACCGTTGGTAATCCACTTTCACCGGCTCCATCGGGTGATGCAGTACTAGGTAAAATGTGTGTAACTATTTCGGGACACTGACTTATCCTTAGTATCCGGTAAGAGTCAAAATTCTGCTGAATAATTGCTCCATTCTCAATAGTTAGTCCGGTTAGCGCGGCAGAAAGTCCCATTACGATAGAACCTTCCGTCTGGGCCTCAACCGTATCCGGGTTAATGCAAATTCCTAAATCCAACACCGTGGTAATCCTGGAAACCTGGATTTGATCTGCATCTTGCTCTACTTCCACCACCATTGCAAAGTGAGCTCCCGATCTTTCACAAATAGCAATACCTCTTCCCCGGTTCGAATCTTTATTGGAATCCCAATTGACCAATTTCCTGGTTTCCTCCAGTACACGCTTAAATCGGGGATGATCCTGAAGCAATGCTAACCTAAAATCCAATGGATCCTTCTTGGCTATTGATGCCATTTCATCGATAAATGACTCATGAGCGAAAGGATTAGTGGAATGATAAACGGCTCTCCAGTAAGAAATCGGTACGTAATGTTTTTGAAGTTTGGCCCTGATCGAAAAATTAGGAATTGAATAGTCTTTAGTAATTCCTTCCACCATTTGACCTATCGACTTGGTGTCATCCCCTGTTTGATTTCTAATCTCCTGTGTGACCACCTTATGTTCTAATGCAATTAAATTGCCATCCGCATCCAAAGTACCTTTTAGCTTATTTACTGAAGCAGCCCGAAATGGACCTTGTGTTTGGTCATCTTCACGAGTCCAGATTACTTTCACCGGCCTTTGAATCTGCCTGGACAAATCAGCAGCCTCCTCAGCAACATCTGTCAAAGACCTGCGGCCAAATCCCCCTCCCATCATCGTGTAGTTAATCACAATGTTTTCTTCCGCTATACCAAGTTGACGAGATAAAAAAGTACGAATTCCGTTTGGGTTTTGGGTTGAGCCCCAAAACTCAACTCTGTCTTTTTCAACACTCACGATAGCATTCATCGGTTCCATGGGTACATGCGCTTGGTAAGGCATTTCATAGATAGATTGATGTAGCTGATTAGATGCATTGTGCTCAACGTTGCCTCTCTCGTACATCAGTTGAGAAGAATTTTCATCCGCAGCTGCTTGATATCGAGTTAAGATCGAATCTGAATTTTGTTCAGACAGCCCTTTGTCGTCCCATGTAACCTTCAATTTCTTCCTACCCTGGAAAGCTGCCCAATAGTTTTCTGCTATTACTGCAATGCCCACTCTTTCTCGCCCAAATACAGTCCTGGATACTTGATAAACACCAATAGCGCCGGGAACTTTCATGGTTTCGATGTCATCAATAGCAGTAGGCGTGCCCAGGAAAACAGGTGATCGTTCAATGGAAGCATACACCATATTTGGTACCTCCATATCAATTCCAAAAAGAACTTCTCCGTTGGTTTTCGAGGGTATATCTCGACGAGGTATGGATTGGCCAATCACTTTGAATTCCTTGGGAGATTTTAATGGGGGATTGATTGGCGCTTCCAAACTGGAGGCTTCATTCACAAGCTGACCATAATGAAGTGTCTCGTTGGTTTTTGTGTTTAATACCTGCCCTGCACTTGCCAGACAGTCCTTTTTTTCTGTACTCCAGCGATTCGCGGCTACTTGTAAAAGCATCTCACGAGCAGCAGCACCCATTACTCGTAGCCGTTGATATTCATTCTGAATACTATGACTGCCAACAACCATCTGTCTTCCATAGAGGTCTGAGTTGGCCTCACTTTGAATGATCTCAACTTTATTAATATCCACTTCAAGTTCTTCGGCAATGATCATTGGGATGGATTGGAAAGTACCCTGACCCATTTCTGGTCTATGATTAAGTAAGGTCACTGTGCCATCCTCTGAAATTCGAATAAACTGATTTATCGCAAAATCTCTTGTCAATGCTACATTGTATGGCCGTTCTTTACCATCAATAGTGGTGCATCCTACCATTAAGAAAACAGACGATGCGGAAGACAATTGTAAAAATTTCCTTCTAGTCACTCCTTTTACTTCACGATTCATTGCCTTCATTTACTTGCGAGTTTTATTGCATTTCGAATTCTTGGGTATGTTCCGCAGCGACAAAGAACACCATCCATGGCTCGATCTATTTCTTCGTCAGTGGGGTTCGGATTTCTTTCTAAAAGAGCTACGGCGTTCATGATCTGACCAGACTGGCAATAACCACATTGAGGAGCTTGAGTTTCAATCCAGGCTTTCTGAACCGGATGACTATTATCTTCAGATAGACCTTCAATTGTTACTATCGATCTACCAATGCATGCAGAAACAGGCATCACACAAGATCGAATAGGCATACCATCCATCAATATTGTGCAAGACCCACATTGAGCAACGCCACATCCAAATTTGGTCCCCATTAGTTTCGCATAGTCCCTGATTGCCCATAGCAAAGGCATCTCCGGTTCCACATCCATAGTGTAGTTGGTTCTGTTAATTTCTAAAGTGATTTCCATACGTAGAATCCTCCAGATATAAGTTACACAACTCCTTTTGATTTTCCTTTTGAAGGCGATGAAAACGTTTCGAAAGAATATTATTATATACAATTCTTTCCATTATTTGGAATATTCAATTATTAAAGATTGTAGACCATTTGTAGATGGGCTAAAAGCTGACTCTCTTCAGATAATTCCTAAAATTCAAAAAAGTTTTCAACCAAATAAGATCGGCTATGGCTAGTGACCGGGGGATATCAAATGTAATCGAATACTCATTCAAGGTAGAGCACCAAATAAAGGGAACCATGTATCTATCCCTCATGCGATATCTTGACTTTAATGGGAAGTCTAAGTTAACTCACCAGCTAGTCAATTCATCACTTATTGATAATAGGTTCCTTACGGCCTCTGCTTGGTATGATGTGTATGACTACTTACTTCTGTGCAAGAAGATTTCAAAAGAAATTGACCTTGAATTCTCATTACTTGTGCAGGAGATTGCATCCTATTCCATAAGACATGAATTGCATGCATTGCGGAGACAATTATGGAGCCAACGAGATACTTCAGCAGTGTTACAAAGACTGCCTGAGTTACTTCTACATGACACCAATTTTATGGAATTCGCTGAGATTGTGCCAATTGATAATCATCACATACTCCGCTTCTCAACTCCCGACAAATTAGCTGACCCCACTCGTTGGTTATTTAAAGGAACGATAACTGCTGTGTTACAACTCCTCGGACACAGCATGATTCACTTTAAGGAAATTGAAGTCAAAGAAGTGGAATGGTTCCACCCCCAATACAAAGAGATTAGAATGGAAATAACTTATCAACGATAATTCGCTTTCAAGTAAATGAAACTAATACACACATTAAAAGAGAGGTTAATCTAACTGAAACATTATGAAGCAATCATTCAGAACAACGAAATGGATCCTGGCTGTGGCGATTTTATTTCTTAGCCCATCCGCAGTAGCACAATTACAAATAGCGGTATCAACAGGAACCGCCTTACCACTGAGTTCAATAGCTATTCCCGGCTTTATAAACATTGACTCTAATGGAGAACAGGAAGTATTGGCTGCCACAGTGGGTGCGGGGGTCAACGGAACCCTTAGTTTTGAATACCCTATTTCCGAATCATTGGGATTTGGTTTGGATTTAACTTACTTAAGATCATTTCGGGGGAATCTCGAGCAGGTAAATGTTCCACAGCCTGGAGCAACTACCGAACAATCGTTCCGTTCAACCGCATTCTGGATCACACCTCAAGTTGTTGGATACATTGGTGACCGGTTCTATACAAGATTTGGCTTAATCATTGGATCTTTTCAGGAGGTTGAAGTAGAAACTCAAATTACAGGATTAGAAGGCTCGCGCATTGATGTTTTTGAAAGCAATACAGCACTAGGGCTGAAAACAGCGTTTGGTGCTAGGTTTCCAATTTCAGGTAAACTGTCAGGATTTGCTGAAATCAATGCCAATGCTCTAACCTATCGGCCAGGTGCGATTCGAAATGAACAGAACTTTGATGGATTTCCAACCAGTACACCTGTTGAGTTGAAAGAAAATCTTCCAGTTGAATTCGATCCAGCCACCGAGCAACCAATGATGACACTGCCCTTCAATAATGTTGGGATTAACCTGGGTGTCAAATTCAAACTCTAACATCGCCCATACCATGACAATCAGTGAAATATCGACTAAGTACAAAGTCAAGGGCAGTGCCTTTAGAAATGTAATCAACTATTATAACCACCAATTCGGGGAAAACGCATTCCAAAAAGATAAGGAATTGACAGAAGTACTGGGTGGCAAAACCATTCTACCTTCTAGTTGGTTACCCGCTTCAAAATATGTTCAGTTAGAAGAAAAACTAGCAAATAGGTTTGGCCTTACACTACATGAATTTTGTGTCGAGTGCACCACTTATATACTAACAACTGATCTAAATGGTATCTATCGATTCTTCATTAAAGTAGGCGGTCCGGAACGAGTAATGGCCAGTGTTCCGAGGATTGCAAAAGTCTACAATAATCTTTTCCTCTACTATGTGATCTCGAATTCTAAAGGACTGCATCGCCTAAAATTCACAACACCATCTTCTGTATATGAATGGGCAAGTGGGTCTGTGGAAGGCGGTCTAAGAGGCATACTAAATGTATGTGGCAAACCGATGATAACATACGAAGAGCTGGACAGAAGAGTCTTCAATGATGCAGGAGAAGATCTGATGGAAGGAACATTTGAATTAACCTACTGAGTTATGACAGCTTCTGAAACTAGATCAAAATTCAAGATCAAGGGAACTGCAATATTGGGGTTAAAAGTCTATTTCGATGAGAAGACAAATGAACGTAGCTTTCTTGAGATATATCGTCAGACACTTCCTGATGCTGGTGAATTAATTCTTGCTTCATCCTGGTACGATGCTGAAGAGCAGAAAATGGTAATGGAAGCTTGTGCCAATCACCTTGCAATAGATATGGACACATTTTCGCAGGAGGTTACTAGAGCAAGCTTAATCAGCGATCTAAACGGGGTCTATAAATTCTTTATGAAGTTAGGTGGAGCGACTCGAGTCCTCTCCAGTGCACCACAAATGGCCAAGGCCTACACCAACTACAATAAATATGATTTAATCCGTAATGAAAAAGGCTATCACGAGGCCTCCGTTACAGTCCCCAAACAATTTACAGACTGGAACTTAAATATCAATCGAGGATCACTAACCGGTGTACTTGAGGTCTGTGGTCATGCGATTAAAGAATTTGAAGTAATCGACAGACGCACCTTTAATGATCATGAAATAGAAAAGTCTACAGTGACCTTTAAAATCATCTATTAAATATGACAGCTCTAGAAGTAACAAAAAATCAAATTAAGGGCACCGCTTTCAACAACCTGAAAAAATTTATTACTCATGAATTAGGTTCAGATCAATACACCCGTTTAGCCAGTAGCTGCGGAATTAGAAACCCTAATCTTATCATCCCTTCGTCATGGTATCCCTTTGATCAGTACCATATGCTCTCTATTGAATCATCTATAGCGATGGGGAAAACATTTCGAGACTTTATTATTGACTCTACTCTTTTTCTAATCGTAGAGGACTTAAATGGTGTATATAGATTTTTCATACGTGTTGCAACGCCAAGAAGAGTCTTGGAGAAGCTACCTTCAATGTCCAGAACCTACGTGAATTTCGTAGAGTACAAGGTCTTAGAAAACAAGGATGGCTATCATTCCGCTCAATTGACAATTCCAAAAGAAGTCAGAGATTGGGAACTGTATTCAGCAGAAGGAGGTATCCGTGGCATATTGACCGTATGTAATCGATCTATAAAATCATGGGAAATTGGAGATGAATCAGAATTTACCGGAACAGATGGAATAATCACCAGATTAGTGCTGGAAGTAACCTATTAAGCAATGACAGCACTAGAGCAAAAAACAAAATTCAGGTATAAGGGAACCATGTTTCTGAACCTGAAATCCTACATCACTCTTCATAACGGAGCAACCTTGTTTCAAGAAATACTGCTAAAAACAGGGGTTTCTAAAAAAATTTATTTGTCCTCCAGCTGGTATGATGCTTACACCTACTTTGAACTTCTTGAATGTTTCATTGAAAGTAAAAACCGGTCAAAAAAAGATATAGTAATCGAGATCACTCAGCATATGCTTGAAAAAGACTTAAATGGGGTCTATCGAATTTTTCTTAAAGTGGCCTCTCCCCGATTCGTACTTCCAAAAGTTCCAAAGTTGATGGGTACTTACAGCAATTGCACTTTTGGGAGGGAGATATCTAACGAAAAAGGACTGTTTGTGATGTCGTACAAAACCCCATCGATATTCTTCGAGAATTCCATATATCAATTCGAGGGTGGAATAAAGGGCATCTTGAACGCCTGCAAATCACCCATGAAATCTTGTCTATGTGTCCACCAGGAAAGTCAAATCACAAATGGTGAGCCATATACAAACGGTATTTTCGAAATAACCTATTAAATCAATGACAGCATTAGAAGTAAACCAAAAATACAAAGTCAAAGGCACCATTATCAAAAACTTCCAACTGTATATCAGTAGAAGGGTCAGTCCGGATTTTTTCAAGGACATTCTCAGTGAAAGTGGGTTAGGAACCATCAGGGGAATTCTATCCTCTTCCTGGTACCCCGCAGAAAAACATATAAAGATGTTGGAACTGGCGGCGGATGAAGTAAACCAAAACGTCTGGGACATGAATACCGAGTTTGCCAGAGAATGGTTGGAAAATGACATGAACGGAGTCTATCGGTTCTTTATGAGAATTGGTCAACCGGTGAGAGTATTCAGCAGGATGAATCAAATAGATAAAGGATATGCTAACTATGGAAATGCTCAGGTTATCAAGAATGAGTTTGGAGAGTGGGTTGGAACATTTATAATGCCTCAAATTCTAGAGGATTGGCACATGTCTTCTGTTAGAGGTGGGGTCGTAGGAATTCTAAAAGTATGTGGGTATAAAATTAATTCATTTGAAATTCTGGATCGTAAGGTAGATGATTTGGATGGAGACCTTATGCAAACAGTACGGGCAAAAATCACTTACTAAGTATTACCAATTCGATTTCATATGACAGCTCTCGATACAAGTCAGGTAGAGAAAATGAAAGGAACTGCTTTTCGATCCCTCATTCGATTCTTTGAGTCACTCAATGAATCCGATGTACTGGAAGAACAACTCCATCAGTACGGAATCAATGTCAAACAAATACTTCCCTCAAGTTGGTACGATGCTCATACTTACTTGTCGGTCTGCAAGTCCACTTCAAGCGAAATTGGTTATTCATTTGAACGATTAATCACCGAAATCTCAGAATTCAGCGCCTACGAAGATCTTAACGGTGTCTATCGCTTCCTTATGAAAGTGGCAGGAACTAAGATCCTATTGACCAAAATTCCACGTCTTGCCAGTACTTACACAAACTACATAAAGTCAAATGTCCAACACTTTGACAATGGAACTTTCATCCTGAGGTTTGAAGTACCAGAAAGCTTTTACGCATTGACCAGGTACAACATGGAAGGAGCCGTACGTGCTGTGTTGAAAATCAACAACCATAAGCTAAAAGGATTTAAAGAAACTGAGAAAGAAGAAGTATTTGAGAACGATAAAACCATGGCGATTTGTACCTATCAAATAAGCTACCAATAAAGTTTTGAACTAAACGAAAAGTTGAAATGACAGCGCTGGAAATTAATCTAAATAGGAAATTCAAAGGGGTTCTCTACCGATCCCTAAAAAGCTACATTGTTCATCATTTTGATGAAGAAGAGTACACTCGACTTATGAAAGAAATCGGATTTGATGCAAAAAATCCTTTGCCCTCCAGTTGGTACCCCTCCTACTTTTATCATCGTGTTACTCAACTAGTGAGCGAAAAGCTTGATGAGCCCATTGATGAACTCACCGTACAGATGTCAAAATACAACGTCAAGACTGATTTAAATGGGATATACAGGTTTTTCATGAGAGTAGCCGGTGTCAACGGTGTACTACAAAAGATGGCAAACCTTAACAATGCATATAGCAATTATTCAAAGATGACGGTAGTGGAAAATCAAAATGGAAAATACGGAGTTATCCTCGAAGCTCCAGCAGAAGAGTTTGATTTCTTTGCCTGTTGCCTACAAGGGGGTACCATTGCCATGTTAGAGATATTCAATCACCGAATGCTCTCCTTTGCTGTAAGTGAAGAAAAAAATGAATTGCTCGATGACACAGTCTACAAAAAAGCACTCTGTATAACAATCTATCAATTAAAAGCATAAACATGACTGCTCTTGAACTCAACAGCCAATCTCTTTCCGAGGGAATTAGCGAAAACTACCTGATCAAAGGCACATCTGTAAAAGGTTTTCAACAGTACTGTGACGAAAGAATTGAAGAAGGACTTTTCAAACAACTAGCCAAAGACACCGGCTTAAGTCAATCAGGTATGATTTTACCTTCTACCTGGTATTCTGCTCCGCACTACAAAACACTCACATCCATCGTAGCCGATAAATTGGCAATAGCTCCATTGGAGCTAATTGGCATTTTTAGTCCGTATATGATAGAAAGAGATTTGAATGGCGTTTACAAGCTCTTTTTCAGAATCATGAATCCAAAAATGGTTTTATCCAAGGCTCCTAAAATTGATAACGCCTACAATAACTATGCGCAATACAGCATTAAAGAGAATTCCGACGGCTATCATCAAGGTGTTTTGAAATGTCCCGAGGAGCTCTCGGACTGGCACCTGGCATTCGTTAAAGCAGGACTCACAAAGATGATTGAACTATGCAATTCACAGGTAATCTCATTTGACATCCTCAAGAATAATGGGGACCTGGCGAATGACTTAGTCATCTCAGAACTTAATATCAGATACATCTAATACCAGGACCTACAGAAAAAAATGACAGCACTAGAATTAAACACCAAATACGTAGTCAAAGGAACGGCTTTTAGAAACATGAAGAAATTCACCGACGAAAAACTTGGTGAGGGGTACTTCCAAAATTTTATGAAAATCATAAATCCTGGTTTTCCAACAATAATCACCCCATCAGCGTGGTATCCAGCCTCGGATAGCTTGCAAATGTCAGTCCATGCAGCAAAAAAAATGGGCGTATCATTAGAAAGATACTGCCTCGATCAGAATGAATTCAACGTACGCGAGAATCTTAATGGAGTTTACAAATTCTTTCTGAAAGTGGGTGGACCTGAAAGGGTGTTAAAGTCAATTCCTCAAATGCTTAAGACCTACACCAACTCAGCACTATTTGAAGTGATGAAAAACGAAACAGGACACTTCAAAGGAAGAGCGTATACCCCCAAAGAATTCGGGGAATGGAACTTCTATATGCTAAAAGGAGGCATCTATGGGATCATGAACGCTCTAGAAAAATCAATTAAGGATTTTCAATTGCAAGACGAAAAAGAATATCAGAAAGACGGTGAGGAATGGGTTTCGATTGAGGTGGAATTTTCCTACTAGTATTAAATAAAAACACATGCTATTAGATATCAACTCCATAAGCTCCAAATACCGTATTAAAGGACTTATGCTTAAACAAGCCAGAACTTATTCCAAGGATAAGTCAAACATTCCTGAACATGATGGCTTTATTTCCATACTTCAATGGTATGATTTTAAGTGTTTGATCGATCTCAAAACGGAACTTACAGATAAATCCGGGAAGTGTTTTACCCAGGTTACAAGTGAACTTGCAAGAAAATCAAGTGAGAATGACCATAAGTATCGTGTAGTCCACAGGATGGGTGGAACGATGAAAGTTCTAAGAAAAATCTCATCGACAGAATCAGAAAAAACCAACTTCATGAAAGTCAATGTCATCAAAAATGAACCAGGACATTTTGAATTCACACACGACTTCCCCGAGAATCTATCAGTATGGGCGATTTACTACCTATCAGGAACAGTTCAAGGTGTGCTTGATCTTTCAGGAGTCGAGTTAACCAACTATCTTATCACAAGTAGGTCGGATTATCAAAAGGACACCGAGATATATACAAGATCGCACGTTCTTGTACAATACCGTCAAGTCATGGATTCGACTAAAGAAAAAGGAAGCCACCTGTACAAAGTATAAGAAAATAAACCACGATCAAAATGACAGCACTTGATGTAAAAAGCAAAATAAAATTTAAGGGAGTTGTATTCATTGGATTGAAGGCTTATGTTGAAAGCAGATTTGAACCTGTCTACTGGAATGAGTTGGTTGAAAAATCTGGTTTTCCTACGAGCAAACCGCTGGCGTCAAGTTGGTTTGAGGGTAAACTATATCCACAGATGCTTGAATTCATTAGCAATGACATCAACCAGAGTTTCAAACAAACAGTTATAGATGTTGCTAAATTTAGTGTGGAGCATGATCTAAATGGGATTTACCGGTTTCTGATGAAGGTATCCGGGCTCACTTCTGCACTAACCAAATTACCAAGATTGTCGAACTCATATTGTACCGCTTCTCCAATGAGTGTGGCATTGAACGAAAAGGGAAGTTATCAAATCCGTATCCAGACGGTTGAAGAGTACTACGATTTTGTTTCCTGGTGCGCCGAAGGAGCCATAAAAGCGATAATTGGGCAGTTTAAAAATGAGCTAACCGAATTTGAACCTATTTCAAAAGATTCTGAAGTCATTAACGGGCAGTTAATATCGACAGGTGTTTTTCAAGCCTCTTATTAAAGCTACTTCTATGCATAAGATTGAACTGTCAACTAATTACCTGATTAAAATGATAATAGATATCAACTCCATCAGCCCTAAGTATCGCATTAAAGGATTCATGCTCAAACAAGCAAGAACTTACTCCATGGAGAGTTCAAGTATTCCCGCTCAAAAAGGTTTTATTTCTACACTCCAGTGATATGATTTCAAATACTTGATCGACCTCAAAACGGAACTTACAGATAAATCCGGGAAATGTTTTACCCAGGTTACAAGTGAACTTGCAAGAAAATCAAGTGAGAATGACCATAAGTATCGTGTAGTCCACAGGATGGGTGGAACGATGAAAGTTCTAAGAAAAATCTCATCGACAGAATCAGAAAAAACCAACTTCATGAAAGTCAATGTCATCAAAAATGAACCAGGACATTTTGAATTCACACACGACTTCCCTGAGAACCTATCAGTATGGGCGATTTACTACCTATCAGGAACAGTTCAAGGTGTGCTTGATCTTTCCGGGGTCGAGTTAACCAACTATCTTATCACAAGTAGGTCGGATTATCAAAAGGACACCGAGATATATACAAGATCGCACGTTCTTGTACAATACCGTCAAGTTATAGATTCGACTGGAGTAAAAGGAAGCCGCACGCTGTAAGAATTTCAAGAAAATAAACCATAATCAAAATGACAGCACAGGACGTAAATAGAAAATTCTTGATTAAGGGAACAGCCGTTTTGAACCAGAAAAAATATCTTGAATCCATCGAGCCAGGCCTTTTTGCCAGACTATCATCTAGGTTAGATTTTGGTCCGAAAGGGCTGATTCTTGCTTCCTCATGGTACCCCGCAGAAAAAGCCTATGAACTTCAGGAAGCTGCGGCGGAAGAACTTGGAATGACTTCGAAGGAAATAGCAATTGCTATTGCAAGGTATTCGGTTAAAGTGGATCTAAATGGTGTTTATCGATTTTTTATGAAAATTGGAGGACCAGAAATGGTCTTCAAAAATCTACCTAAACTGGGAAAGACATATGCCAATTATTTCGTTGTAGAATTATTAGTCAACAAAAAAAATCATTTGCAAATTCAGATTACTGCTGATCCATCATTTCTAGATCGAGCAACTTGGAGTGTAGAAGGAGCTGTGCTTGCTATTCTAAAAGTATGTGGAAAATCATCACCTACTTCATTCAAAAACAATATTATTGTAAATAACGTAAATAATCATATGTCAAATATTATAGAAATAGACTATTAGTTTATTTTTGTATCCAAGAACGTAGATTTTATATGAATAGAATCCAGCGTTCGCCGCTCACAAATTTGAATAAACAAGAACTTCACCATGAAAACACTTTTCATTTGTGGACTTCTATGTTTGAGCGGGTATTCGGGTCAGGCGCAGGAAGTTCACACAATTACCGTCTCTATTAATCAGCCTGAAACATGTGAGTTGGTTCTCGGAGTAAATCTTCACACGTCCGAAAGCCCCTTTCGGGTTTTCCCAATTCCAGCAAATCAGAAGTTTACAATCGAATCAGAAAGCACCCTTGATGAAATTCTGTTGCTAGATCTAAAAGGTTCAGAGCTCCTTCGACTGTATCCCAGGTCATCACGCCAGGAAATTCCGGTATCAAACCTTCCAGCGGGTGTTTATATCCTAAGGTTAAGATCAGATAGTAAGTTTCACCAATATCAAATCATCGTGGAACAATGAAAAGTAGAAAGAACATATTCGTTAGGTGGATATTGATATTTTCCATTGTAATCCCGCTACCTGGCCTTTGTCAACAATCACTGGAAATTCCACTTGGTGATCGACTAGAGTTATCTGCAGATGAGTACCGTGGAGAGATCTCTTGGCAGCAATCGTTTGATCTGAGTAATTGGGAAAACATTGAGAATTCCTCGTCCGCCAACCTGTCAGTTGACATACAACAAACTCCGGTTTACTTCAGAGCAAGAATAATCGAGGAGAATTGCGATCCACATTTCTCAGAAATAATTACTGTTGATGAAGAGGTACCTCTGGAAGGTTTTTTATGGTCTCAGCCATCAACATGGGAAACCGGAGTAATTCCTCAAGCCGGCGAAGACGTGATTATTCCGGAAGGGCAAAGAGTCATTCTTGATATCAACACTCCAGATCTTAACGGTCTCACGATAAACGGCGTTTTGGAGTTTAATAATCAGGACCTTGAATTGACCGCGAACTGGATTTTGATCAATGGAAAACTTCAAATTGGCGTTCAGGATTCGCCTTTTACCAATAAAGCGATTATCACCTTGAATGATACCGACCCTGAAAACAGCATTATGGATATGGGTACAAGAGGCATTATCGTAATGGGTGAGCTTTCCTTACATGGAGAGACACCTGATATTCTTTGGACAAAGCTGGATCAACACTCAGAACTGGGTTCCACCAACATTCAATTAGTTGAGTCTCCCGGTTGGGGTATCGGTCAGGAAATCGTAATTGGACCAACTGATTTCTATGAATCCGGACAGGGAACATCAGTCACCCAAAAATTGACGATCAATTCCATAGAAAACAACAATTTGGGATTTTCACAGGGGCTCAATGCACATCGTTGGGGATTACTTCAATATGCCACACAGGATGGTATGAGTCTCGAGAATTCCAACCTTATCTCCCCTCCAATTGCGGATACAGAGAGTACTTCAACACCCTTGATTCTGGATGAGCGAGCTCCAGTTGGTCTTCTTAGCAGAAATATAGTTATACAAGCTCCTGATGATGAGGCATGGCAGAACCTGGGATTCGGTGCACACATCATGATCATGCATGGGGGTAGTGTACAGGTAGATGGAGTGGAAATCCGACGAGGTGGACAACGAGGTAGAATTAGAAGATATCCCTTTCACTGGCACATGCTGAGTTATGAAGGTTCACAAACGTTGTCAGATGCAGCTGGTCAGTACATTGTTAATTCCTCCATTAATGAATCGAGGAACCGAGGAATCGTAATTCATGGAACGAACGGAGTTGTCGTTCAAAACAACGTTGTATTTGATATAGAAGGACACGGCATCTTTACTGAGGACGCAGTTGAAAGACGAAATACCATTGACAACAATCTGGTCTTAAAGATTAGAAATCCACCAAATGGGACGGCATTAAAGGTGCACGAGGCAAATAACTTTGATAAAGGCTCTTCCGGATTCTGGCTCAGCAATCCAGATAATGTCGTAACCAATAACCATGTGGGAGATTGTATTGGATTTGGCTACTGGCTTGCATACCCGGCTCAACCATGGGGATTGAGTTCTAGCGTACTCGGTGATAACGGGTTGCTCATGCAACCCAACAGAATTCGATTTGGCGTATTTGACAACAACACTACCCATTCGAACCGAAAAGACGGTATTATGCTGGACTTCGTTGAGATTGATAATGAAGGCAATACACGTGAAGCTCAATATGCCTCAACATCAGATGGCAATGAATTGGCCTTCCCTTATGACAACCTGGAACGATTTGCTCTATCCAGGTATAAAACTTGGAAGAACGGGGACAACGGAATTTGGGATCGTGGTGTATGGCCGGACAACTATGAAGTTGTATCTGCCGACAACTGTGGAAGATTCTTTGCTGGCTCAGGAGCTAGTGGTGTGATTGAAAGAAGTCTTGTTGTAGGAACCAGCTTAAACCACATTATGAATGGAACAGGGCGACCTGTAGAAGCCGATTTTTTTGGAGCCATCCAAACGAGCACACCGGTTGCTTTTGCAACCTACCACAGTACGTTCGACATTAAAAACAATATAGTAATAAACTTTCCAGTTGCCGAAAATGAAAGAAGTGGTGCTTTTGCTTCTGAGGATTACTATGTTCGTCCAGTTGATAAAGGTCATCAAAGAAACACAGGAAACCTATTGATTGATGCCCATCCTGGAGTGAAACTTCCGGCTTTTGCAGACTATTTCTCATTGTCCGGAGCTCTTTGGGATCCAAATGGCATGTGGGGTCCAACAGAAAATTATTTTGTCTATGACACTCCATTTTTCACTCATGGTCAAACGGTCACTGTAGTGGAACCTGCGAGTGGAGCTGGAGGTGTATCAGTACCTGGCCCTTTTTATGGATTCAAAGACTTTGTTCTCTTCGGTATTGGTGACACATACCCTCAAAATCAACCATTCCGAGATTTATGGGGAATTCACGTCAGACGATTGGACCAGGATCTGAATGAAGTGGGTACCTGGACCGTTCGTCAAGCTGATTTTGGCTGGCCTTTTGATCACATGAAAGATTTTGCCGCCCATCGAGAAGGAATTTATGAGTTATCGTTTCCAGAAGAATCGAACAAACCTACTGATATACATATAACTGTTGAGAATATGCTTGAAGATAGTGATCAATTGGTTCTAGGGGTTTCTTTTGATAGCTCAGTGAATCCAACGGTCGGGTTATCTATTTATGGTAGATGGAATGGATATCAATCTGTATCAAGTTTAGAATCAGTGATTAACTCTGATGGGGAAACTTGGTGGCACGACAAAGAATCGGAAATTGTATGGGTGAAACTTAAGGGAGGACGATGGCAGTTTTGGACCGACGATCCTAACCAGGCATCACCAACAAGTGATGAGCTACTGTACGAACCTTCTACCCTAAGAATACTCCCAGCTGAATAAGCTAGTCATTTGAAGCGATTGCGTTGGATTGAAGAATCACCTTTCTGGTGTTATCCGGGACTTCGTATAAATCAAGAATGAGAGTCATAAACTCCAGCATACGATCAGACTTATAGAAAATCAATGCTTTATTTAGTGATATGAAAGCCGACTTCATATCATTCTTGTTGTATTGGTCGATAGCCACGTTGTAATAGTGTAACCCGACTAACTGATAGAGGTTCACATCGTTATAAGAGCGAGTACTGAATTGATAACCTGAATGATTCAGTTCACGGTATTCGTACTCTTCCAATCTTTTTTGAATTTCCTCCGGGTCATAAATAAACCCGTTGAATGGATCTGTAGATTCCAATAGATACTGTCTATCCTCTGTATCTACGATCAGATAAATATGGTACGTATTCTCAACGATTCGATACGAATAACCTAAATGATCCAGGGCTAGCGCGTATAGAGCTGTTCCCGTTAAGCAGTTGTATTTTCCTTCTTCAAAAACCTGTGAAAAACTGCTAAATGATTCATATTTCTTTAAATACCTGGCATGACCACGATAGAACAAATGACGTAACATACGGTAATCCGATTTCGTCCTGGATTTCTTATTTAATAATTCGTCCATGAAATCCATCATCAGCATCTTATTTCCATTCGTTTCCTGACCCTCTCCAACCAGCACTAAATAATCCACTGGTTGTAAAGCTTCTTGAGAAATATACTGATTGATTGCTGACCTTTCCTGCCTCTCTTTGTCATTGGACTGAGCACTGTCATCTGATATAGATACACCTACAGCACCTGGGGAAAAAGCCAAAAGAAAAACAAAAGAAATACTTATCAAATCTGCCCGCATAACCTCTCAAACAATGTTTGATAACACTAAGTTAACAATTACGTAACATAAAAACGAGTTAACGGCAATGTTTGTTTGACTTATACAGTAAAAAATTAGATTATACCTTGAATTTTCGAACCTTATCAATCAGTTCGCTGGCGATGTGACTGACCTTATCATTTAGCGATTTGTAATTCCTCATTCCACTAGACAATTGTGAAGCCGATGCCGCAACTTCCTCTGTACCAGAAGCAGTTTCCTCGGCGATGACTACTACGGTTTCTGTTATAGATCGAATTTCATCTACTGCCCTTTTCTGATTTTCAGCATCTTCCAGGATTCTATTAGATAGCTCGAGCGTACGTGTGTAAGAATCTGCTATCTCGTTAAAGGATTGAATGCCATCAGAAGATGATGACTCTCCCTTCCTGATACTATCCCCCATTTCACTTACCAACTCAGCTGTCGTATTCGTTTTATTCTGAACATCAGTTACCAGGGTTTCAATCTCCTTAGTTGATTTCCTCGAATCCTCAGCAAGTTTCCTAATTTCCTCAGCCACAACGGCAAAACCACGTCCAGATTCACCTGCCTGTGCAGCCTCAATTGCGGCATTTAGTGCCAATAAGTTTGTTTGACCAGCTATTTCCTTGATGATATTGAGAATCCTGTTGATTTCTCCGGAGACCCTGGTAAGGTCCTTAATTGATTCGTGTGTTTGTTCGGATAGCTGCAATGATTTTTTCATCCGTTCACTGAGCTCCTGAATTACCTTCCTTCCGTTTTCACTTAGGTCAACACCCCTTTCAGCCGCTTCATTAATTGCCGAAGCCTGGTCTCCTACCCGTTGGGACACCTGCTGAACGTTTTCAACAACTGCAGATGATTCATCTACTTTTGTCACTTGTTGCTGCGCACCTTTACTCATTTCTGCAATAGCCGAAGCTATTTCCTCAGTAGAGACCTGCATCTCCTCGCTTCCACCTTGCATTTCTTTTGAAGCATCATCAACCGATTGAATATCCATGATGACATCACCCAACAATTGAGAGAAACTATCAAGGGCAGTATTCAGATTAAGAGCTAACAGTTTTATTTCTCCCTCCGCAGCTTCATTGAAGCGTCCGGTAAGATCACCATCTGCCATCTTGTTAACAATTTCATTTATGATACCCATTGGGAGAACAATAGAATCGAAGAGTTGATTAATCGACTGACTTAATTGGAGCCAGGATCCAGACTTGCCATCAGTAGATATCCGCCTTGAAAAACTTCCTTCATTGACTGCAACTTTCACCACTTGATTGGTTTCGTCAACGGCAAGTTTCAAAGCTTCCTGTTGCTCTTGTAATTCTTGATTCCTCGAGATTACTTCCTCGGTAGCCTGCCTAATCTGATCTTCTAATTGTTGTTTATCCCTCCTGACTCTGCTATTTCTAGCTCGGACTAAAATGACCGCATAACTAATGATGACTGAACCAACTAGAACCCTAAACCACCAGGTTGCCCACCAGGGAGGCAATACACGAATAACCAGATTTTTTTCTTCTTCTGACCATAACCCATCGCTATTGCTGCCTTTCAATCGAAACAAATACTCACCTGGTGAAAGATTCATATACAAGGCTTGCCTACCCTCAGCATCTGTTTGTGTCCATTCTTCATCGTAATTCTCAAGGAGGTACTCATATTTGTTCTGTCCAGGTGCCGTGAAATCCATGGATGCAAATTCAAGCGTAAAGAACTTCTCCTTATGTGTAAGCACTAATTCATCTACAGAATTGATAGACTCTTCGATAATAACCCGGTTGTTAACAGTATCGAAGGCGTTTACATCAATTCCACCCATATTGAGGCTTGTCAGTGCCAAAGACGGAACGTAGGTATTCTTCACTACCTGCCTCGGGTGAAATCGATTAAAACCATTTAAACCTCCAAAGAAAAGAGTGCCGTCATTTAACCTGGCCGACGCCGTATAGTTAAATTCGTTCCCCTGCAGTCCGTCGTTTTTTGTGAAATGTCTTATTTCTCCAGAACCAGGCGAAAAGCTCACCAGTCCCATAGAGGTACTTATCCAAAGAATGCCCTCCAGGTCCTGTTCAATTGCCTGGATATTAATGGCAGGAAGGTTAGAATTCACGTCATAAGCAACAAACGAGTCGCTATCCATCTCATAGGTTGCTAGTCCCTTGCTAGTCCCAACCCATATTGTCCCGTCCATGGACTCAAAAATTGAATTGATGTTGTCAGAAGGCAGTGTATTCTTTCCATCTTGCGCTCTGTACCAGATAAAGCTATCGGTTACCGGGTCATATCGATTGATCCCCCCTGCCTGTGTTCCAACCCATAGTCTTCCTTTTGAATCATTTTTGAGAACGTAAACTGATCCGTTACTGAGCCCGGTTTCATCTTCGGATTCCCCATAAAATCGCATTTCTCCAGTCTGTCGGTCGTATCGGTCAAGACCACCAAGTAGTCCAAACCACAAATAACCTTGAGCGTCCTCCTCAATTGACCAAACATGTTGAACCGCCAGGGAGTTAACGTCGGTTGGATCACTATTAAACCTTCGGACTTCTCCTGTAAAAGGATTAAAGCGATTGATTCCACCTAAATAGGTTCCTGCCCAAACAATTCCTTCTGGCGTTTCATACAGCGATTTTATCACATTAGTACTCAACGAGTTTGGGTTGTCCGGATCATGTTGGTAGTGGGTAAAACGTCCTGAACTAGGGTCAAAATAGTCTAATCCACCGCCATCAGTCCCAATCCAAACTCCACCCCTATTACTTGGGTAAATGGCGAGTACCGAGTTGTGAACAAGACTACTTTCAATTCCGGCTATCTTGCTTTCAGTGCGAAACCTGTGACGGGCAGAATTATGGTAAGACAAACCTTTCTTAAACACACCGACCCACATTCCTCCGGAACGATCAAAGTAAATCGTGTAAACCTGGTTGCTAATTAGACTATTGTCAAAAAATGGATCATTAACAATAAAGTCCCAATTTCCATCAAGGTCACGTCTTTGAACACCAAACCCATCAGTGCCAAACCACATATTTCCTTCACTATCTTCTTTGACTACCCTCACATTATTAATTGAATTTCCCGAGCGGCTTTCTAATAAATAGGGTTCAAATCGATCGTTGGTGCTCTCCAGGACGAAAATGCCTGCATTTTCCGTGGTCACCCAAACGCGATTGTCGTTAGCCACATAAAGACATCTCATATACGCGGATTTGTTCTCCGGAAGAAAGGGATAAGACGTAAAAACTCCTGATTCTATGTCCATCAAATCCACGCTATGGGTTGTTGAACCTATCCAAAGCTTATCGGGTGCAGCCTGCTGAATGCCATAGATGACATTGCTGCCCAGGCTGGATGGATTATTTGGATCATGTTCGTATCTCTTAAATGTTCCATTATCAAGATTTAGTCTCGAAAGTCCCCCGGAACTTGTCCCTATCCATACTCTTTGCTTATCATCAACGAATACCTGGTTAACCTGACCCTGTCCAATAGAGGATGGATCTAAGGGATCATGAGCGAAAGACTGGAAGGTTTGAAGTCTATAATCATAAATAGACAAACCAGCATCTGTTCCAATAAACAATAGACCATCCTCATTTTCATCGATTGATGTAATGGTATTAGAGATTAGGGTCGTATGATTCTCCTCATCTGCAAAAAAATGGAGGAATTCGTATCCATCAAACCGGTTCAACCCATTGGAGGTACCAAACCAAATAAATCCTCTTGAATCCTGATGAATGGCATTGATTGTCCCTTCGGAAAGACCTTCATCCGTAGAATAATGAACAAAGGGCAAGTCCATCTTCTGAGTTACACCGATAAAGGGCAGAATCAATAGTATTACACGGAGTATTGTTACACCGTTATCATTGGGGTGATGAGCGTTCATATTCTCTATTACTGGTCGAAAAAAAATTAACTAGATGTTAATTCTATTTCGTACGACGTTAATAAATATAGAGAAACAGGAAATTAAATTGGGTGTCAACGAAGGATATTCCGCAGTGAACGGGATGGCCTATTGGGAGGGGATCACGTTAATATTTAGCACCTCGGTCATGAAAATGGACGTTTCGTCTATCACTTCCTTTATCGACCCGGAGTGTAGGTCACTACATATAACATGATTTCCTGCCTCAGGGAAAGCTAACTTCTTCTTTTGCGAGGACGGTGTGCTGGTTTGCTCGTAAAAATCTTGCATGGCCTGTACCGAAACTACTGGATCTTGCTCATGCTCGTTTTTGTAATAATAACCCATAAAGAAAGGAGCCTGCACTTCATTAAAGACATCCGGAATCATAGTTTGGTCCAATAGTGATTGCAATGCGGCTAAACCTTCAACCCGGTAAACGACCGATGCATATTTCTCTTTTTCTGTTCCGATGTTTTCGTGAATAACCCGGTATTTACCTTCCAAAGACGTAGCTATCTGTAATCCCCAGGGTCCTGTAAGTGCCTTTGCCATGGGGTTTGCTATCTTGATATTTGGCGAATACATCACCATACCATCAATCAAATCAGGAAAGTGAGCTGCGAGGTATATACTTAGTGTCCCACCAGTAGAACATGACATCAACAATACTTTTTCTCCAAGCATTCTGCCAATTGCCAGTGCTTCTACGGCAGATTCCATCATATTCTGAGGAGAAAGCTCCAAAAATGCCTCTTTCGAGGAAATTCCATGGTCATAAACTCTTGCTAGATACAGGTTCATTCCGAACTTTCTTGCAACCTCAAAATGCACAGGATTTCCCTCCATTGGACTAGCCGAAAAACCGTGGATATATACAATTGACCATGGAGTTTTTCTAATACTATCTGCCCATACTATTCTCGCCTGGTTTTCAGGTTTCAGGTATTCAACCTCTGATTCTTTTCGATCAATGATATCATCTAGTTCAGCAAGATCCGCACTGATTGTTGGAATCTCTACTTCAATAGTCTTGTAATCCACTCTTGGGCCCAGGAAAAACAGACCACCCAAAAGCAGGAAAAGGGCTAATACCACTCGAAAAATTCTCATCCTACAGTTATAGTATTATCCACCTGTGAAACGGAAAACTCTTTTAGGTTTTCATTTGCCGGACCTTTCAGAAATTGGCCGGTGCTATCAAATTGAGAAACATGACATGTACATGTGAACACTCCAGGAGAGTAGTTCCAGCTACGAGTACACTGTTGATGAGGACAAACACTGCTAAACGCCCTAATCTCGCCTGCAACATTTACCAACAACACATTCTCATCGGGATGCAATAACCAGTTTCCAGGGACCAGCAGGTCATCAAAAGGAGTAGAATTTAAATCAATATCGATTGGATTCTTCAACTCCAGGTTGACCGAATCATCCTTGCAGGAAACAAGGTTTAGAGCGACTCCACCAACGGTGGTAAGTATTAGGCTCTTTTTTATGAATTCACTCCTGTCCATTTTCAGTTAAAAATGTAAGATTAACAAAGTTTATCAGGCAATCCGTTTCCTCTTAACACATTTATTGATAAATATTGAATTTAGACCCGTTGAATGACTTAATTTAGTGCTTCGTTTTACGTACTAGTAATTATTTAATTGAGATGAAGAATTCATTTAAAGTGTTATTGACCTTGGTTGGGGCATTATTTTTTGTTGGTTGTGGTGGTGAGAAAGCCTCTGAATCGGAAACGGAGGAAGCTCAGCAAGCCCTGGAGTCTTTCATTCAGGAGCGTTTCGAGTATCCCATTCCAAACTCATATGAGGTAACTAACATGCTTCAAGAAGCCAATGCTAATTTTGTGTTCAATATTACCAATGATCCTGAGAACGTTGCAAGCTATGAGACGACCTGGCAGAAGGCAATGAATCTTGGTGTTTTTGGGGCCGACTTATCTTATGCCAGCACATACAATCGTCAGGAGGAAACTATGATGTTCATGGATGCATCGAAAACTCTGATCGATGACTTGAATATTACTACTGCCTTCAATAAGTCAATGGCTGAAAGGATAGAGAGAAATCTTGAAAACAAAGATTCACTGATTATTATAATTGGAGAGTCATTTGCTGACACATACAATCACCTGATGCAAAATGGTGAGGAAAAGACCTCTCTCCTGGTAATTGCAGGAAGTGTTATTGAAGGTATGCATATTACTTCACAGCTCATCATCGCAAGTGATTATAACGAAACACTGATGGAGGTTTTATCTAATCAAAAGGATGAGGTAAAGGAATTAGTCCAATTGATGGATGCTCACGCAGAAGATCAGAACGTGAACCGGGTCCTACCTACCTTAAGATATATTGACCTCACTTTTGACCAGGTTTCAGCTGAAGCCCCTATGACACGAGGCCAGTTCAATGACCTTTATAATAGTGTAAAAGACATGAGGGCAACCATTATAGGTTAAATCTCTAAGCGAAAGAATTTAGAAAAAAGCCTCCAAGATGGAGGCTTTTTTTATTTTAGCCTCAATGAGTGAATCCATCGTCAATGCCCTCGTCCATCTTTTTGCCATATTCGAAAGTGTAAAAGAGGATTTTGATAAAGACACTGGCGAACTGGTAGTGAAGCCGTATCTTAAAAAAACCCTTAACCAGGCATTAACAGAGGAGTATCTAAATCTTTTTTACGATTACCTATCGTTTTACAAGGAAGCCAATCTAAATCCCTCCGGAGATCATGAATTGGGTATTGACTCCACTTCCATCATCCAGATAGCTAAAATATGTAATCAAATTAATCGTGAGTTAGCCCAGGCAGAACGGATAACAGTGTTTATCGAATTGCTTGAGTTAATACGGACGGATCAAAAAGTAAGCGAAAAAGAATCAGAGTTTGCATCACTCGTGGCAATGAACTTCAACCTTCTCCCCACGGAAGTTGAAGACATCAAAGCCTTCATTTTTGAACCAGATAGCCAAAAAATATCATTCGATCGAGGATTGGTCATTGACAACAAAATGACCGAATGGCCAGAGGAAGTTGCCTGGATGATGAGAAAGAAGAAGGCTGAAATACCTGGAACAACCCAATATCATCACCTCTACGTGGAGAATCTATTCGGCCGGATATTGGTACTGCACATTGATAGTGTGAATGAGTACCTATTTAGGTACGATGGACCTTTAAATCTGTACTTAGAAGGAAATCGTATCATTCCAGCGAAGGCTTACTTTTTCAAACCAGGCACCATACTTAAAGGACCAAATATCCAATCCATTTATGAGACACAGGTTACGAAACAGTTTCTAAAAGAGAAAACAAAAGTAACCATTGTACTCAGCGGTGAGGAGCTTGAGTTTCATTTCAAAAACTCTAAAAATGGTATTCAGAACTTTAGCTTTTCAGAAGAGTCTGGCAATCTGATCGGAATCATGGGAGGTAGTGGAACAGGAAAATCCACCCTACTTAACCTATTGAACGGTAAAATTGAACCCACAAAAGGTCGAGTCCATATCAACGGTCATACTATACCCAGGGCGGGAAGAGAAGGAGTAATTGGGTATGTACCACAGGATGATTTGCTCTTTGAAGAACTGACAGTATATCAAAATCTATATTACAACGCCCGAATTTGCTTTAGTGACTTCTCCAATTCTCAGATCAAGGAAACCGTGGATAAGATTCTTGAGGATCTTGACCTAACGGAAATTGCACACTTAAAGGTTGGCGATCCACTTAATAAAACTATTTCAGGTGGGCAGAGAAAGCGATTGAATATTGCCCTGGAGTTGATGAGGGAACCCTCTGTATTGTTCGTGGATGAACCTACTTCCGGTCTTTCGTCTACAGATTCTGAAAAGGTCATGTGGTTACTAAAAGATCAGGCCAGAAAGGGTAAACTGGTGATCGCCATTATCCACCAACCTTCATCAGATATTTTTAAGCTGATGGATAAACTTTGGCTACTGGACAAAGGAGGTTATCCAATATACAATGGAAATCCAGTTGATGCAGTAGTCTACTTCAAAACAATGAGTACGCAGGTTAATGCTGCTGAAAGTGAATGTCCAAGATGTGGAAATGTAATACCCGAACAGATCCTTCAGATCATCGAATCGAAGGAAATCGATGAGAATGGTAAAGCAACTCCCGAACGACGGGTTTCTCCTAAAAACTGGTATCTGAAGTATAAGGAAAACATTGAAAAGAATCTGAAGAAGGTTCGCTACAATGAGCGACTACCCGAGTCTCATTTTCGGATTCCGAACAAGTTTAGGCAGTTCATCATATTCAGTAAACGGAATGTTCTATCCAAGCTTTCTAACAGACAGTACATTCTGATCAACTTGTTTGAGGCTCCCCTCCTTGCCCTAATACTTGGCTTTATTTCAAAGTATAGCGCTGGTGGTGATTACATATTTAGTGATAATAAAAACCTACCGGTCTTCCTATTTATGGCAATTGTTGTTGCCTTGTTCATGGGGATGTCAGTAAGTGCGGAAGAGATTTTTAAGGATCGTAAGATTCTTGAACGGGAGTCTTTCCTGAATCTTAGTAGAATCAGTTACTTGAATAGTAAAATATTCTACCTATTCATGCTTTCCGCGTTTCAAACGTTAGTATTCGCTTTAATAGGAATCTATCTGCTTGAAATCAAAGGAATGCTCTTGTACCACTGGGTGATCCTTTTCTCCACTTCGTGTTTTGCTAATTTGGTTGGTCTAAATATTAGTTCAGCACTTAATTCGATCATTACCATCTATATTCTTATACCTTTTGTATTAGTCCCACAACTTCTTCTAGGTGGTGCTATGATTGATTTCGATGATCTTCATGATAGTATCAGCAATCGAAAAGTTGTACCAATCATTGGCGATTTGATGGTATCACGTTGGGCTTATGAAGCCATTGCCGTAGCTCAATTCAAACACAACGACTATACCGCCCATTTTTTTGATGTGGAAATGGAAGCCAGTGAATCTTCTTTTCAGAAGGGATTCGTCATACCAAAACTGGAGGGTGTGGTAAAAACACTTTCCGAGGCAGAGGATTATGAGGACAAAAAACTGCTTTTCTCCATACTTAGAAATGAAATTGAACGATATGAAGATCGATACGATATGCCACCCTACCCCATGAGTGCTTCTATCGATCCTCTTTATTTCAGTGATGCAATTGCCACCAGAACCATGGCCTATCTCAACTCAATTGGGGATACGTTTGATGAACGATTCGAGGAATCCCAAGGACGAAAGGATTCGATTTATTATGCACTAGTTGACGAAATGGGAAGGGAAAACTTTGTGCAGCTCAAAAAGGATAATTACAATGAGAGTTTGTACAACATTGTAACAAATAGAACGGAAATAAACAGGTTGATTATAATTGGTGATGAACTCATCCAAAAGAAAGATCCTGTCTATACGCGGCCATATACCAAACATGGCCGAGCGCACTTCTATGCTCCCTATAAGCAGGTAGGCAATCTAACTTTTGATACCGTAATCTTCAATATCGTGGCCATTTGGATTTTTACCGGTGTTCTATACATTATGCTACTCACCAATTTCTTAAAGAATATTCTCAATTGGACTACTGTACGTGGGAAGAAGAGACGCTAAATTATTTTGAGCTTTTTGTAAAATACGTTTCTGGAGATCTGTCGAACCTCGCCTGGTTGCAAGGATCCTAAAAGGATGTCTTCTATTGAAACCCTGATTAATCGAAGCGTTGGATGGCCTACTTTGCTTGTCATTTTTCTAACCTGACGATTCTTTCCCTCCGATAACTTTAATTCAATCCAACTGGTTATCGGATGTTTCACACGGTTGATATCAGGTTCCCTTGATTCGGGTATGTTCTCATACATCCGATTAACTACAACCGGGAGACATTTATGAGCACGTCCTTTCAAGTTTATTGTCACTCCTTCCCGCAGATCATTAATAGATTGTTCCGATGGGATACCTTCTGTTTCCACCCAGTAGGTGCGCATATGATTGAACTTTGGATTGAGAAGCGCCTCATTTATCCTTCGGTCATTGGTAAGTAAAAGCAAACCCTCACTATCCTTATCGAGTCTTCCAACGGGGTAAACACCTTTGGGAAGATTCACAATACTTCCTAAACCCGGGTTGCCGTCCTCGTCTGTAAACTGACTTAAAATGCCAAAAGGTTTGTTTAATATGAAGTAGTATAACTTAGAAGCCAAAACCCGAATGATGTCGTTCGCCTCCGAAGTTATGCAATATTACAGGGACCTTTCCCCACCAGAGAATCTTCCGGCCGACGTGGAAGTGTTAAATCCCTTTTCAAATCAAGAGACCTTCGACTATGCTTCAAAATTCTATAACAAGTATTATTCGGATACAAATACTCGTACCATATGTTTCGGCATCAATCCCGGGAGATTCGGAGCCGGAATTACCGGTGTACCATTCACTGATCCCATTCGTTTAGAAGATCCTTGTGGTATAGTCAACGACCTACAAAAAAAGCCGGAACTGTCTTCCAGATTTATTTACGATATGATTAAGTCTTTTGGAGGACCAGGTCTGTTTTACAAAAGGTTTTATATCTCTGCTGTCTCTCCCCTTGGTTATGTCAGAAATGGGATCAATCTCAATTACTACGACATCAAAGGGTTTAAAACCCTATTTGAGAAGTATGCAGTGGAAGAGATTAAAAAGCAACTGCACCTGGGGATCAATCGCGAAATAGCATTCAGTATTGGAAAAGGACAAAACATTAAGTTCCTTAATTTCATCAACGAAAAGCATCGACTTTTTGGCAAAATAATACCATTGTCACATCCCAGGTGGGTCATGCAATACAGACTGAAACGCAAAGACGAGTTCATACAGGAATATCTTGATTCCTTTATGCATGTCACCAAAGATCAATAACATCACCATCTTGTAGTCTCTTGACAGTAATGTTTTTTGCATCCAGCATTTCAGGACCCATGTGAGTAAACATCAACTGGCGTGTAGGAAGCCTGACCCGGTTAGCGTTTATGGTTTTCAATGATAAGTGCCCCGGGCTTTCCTTGTCCAGGTTATTACATTCTAGTATAAAAAGCTCCGTTCCTGAAGCTAGCTCACTCAGTTCATCGGTCCATTCCGTATCACCGGAAAAGGCAAAAGATTTTTCATTCCATTTGAGTTTGATCCCATGTGGATTTGACGGAGGTGAATGTACTACACGGTAACCCTTTATTTCCATTTCTCCTATATCCATCCAAACTGAAGAATACTCAATGAATCTAACCCCAAGCTGATCAATGAATTTCTCAGTTTCAGGATAGAGCGTATTCTGGAGACCACGAACTCTATCTTCTATTCCCGGAGGCCCTACTAGTTCAAAAGAATCAGGCTTTTCATTATTCACTGTTCCATTGAGGATAAAAAACGGTAATCCACCGAAATGATCTCCATGAAAATGAGTGATTATCACTTGCGTTATTTTGTGGATTGGATAATTCATCTGACGTAATCGCAACATTGTGGTTGCTCCACAATCAACAAGCACGGCGGATTCGGAACCCTCGATTAAAAAGGAAGTATTAAATCTTCCCCCACTTGAAAACGCATCACCACACCCCAGAACTCTTAACTTCTTCATAATCGTCAATATTAAGGAATAAAGTATTGAATAGTGAATTCCAATTCCGGACTCGCATTTAATAAATGGAAACTTATATTTGAGATAACCAAAGCAACTGAATCAAAATGAAGGTTAGAGGCAATGTAGTCAATAGCATAGACTCCTTTGTTAAGAATAATTTTCCAGATGGTTATGAACACTGGAAATCAAAACTCCCTAAGGAAACAAGGGATCTTATGGCGAATGTAGTAGGGAAAAAGTGGTATCCTGTTCAAGAAGGAGTATTAACTCCCACACGACATCTTGTTGATAATTTTTATGAAGGAAACGTACAGAAAGGTGCCTGGGAATCTGGAGAACACAGTGCGGAAGTGGCTCTAAAAGGTATTTATAAGGTCTTTGTTGTAATAAGTACACCCTCGTATCTTATGAAAAGAGCCAGTCGAATTCTTCCCACATTTTACGATCCCAGTTTATTGGAAATCACTCAAAGTGGCGATAAATACATGTCCATAGATATAATGCAACTTCCAGTTAACGAAGAGATAATTGAGTATCGTATTGGCGGCTGGATGCAACGGGCCTTGGAAATCTGCGGCTGTAAGAATGTTAAGGTTATGGTGCCTATCCAACTATCAAATAATGACAGTGTCACCAGATTTGATATCGCCTGGGAATAATTAACGGATAAAATAGTTGTCATAACAATTAATTTTATATCCCAGTTCTTGATAGGTTATTTAATCATAACTTTACCATAGAACATTAATTCATCCATCATGCCCATATATCATTCTCTAGGTAAGATTCCGCCGAAAAGGCACACGGTATTTGAAAAACCAGAAGGAGGACTCTACAACGAGCAATTGTTTGGAACTATTGGCTTTGACGGTATGTCAAGCTTGTCGTATCATATTCATCGCCCGACAATGGTGAAGGAGGTTGATCAACCCATCGATGTGACTCCTAAGATAGCAGTAGAAAGGAACATTACCTCCAGAATGCTTCAAGGTTTCACAGTTGAGCCAAAAGATGATTTCCTGGATAGTCGTACACGATTATTGGTAAACAATGATGTTCATATTTCGTTGGCTGCACCTCGGAAGTCAATTACGAGTTATTTCTATAAGAATACCGATGCGGACGAACTACTTTTCATCCATCAGGGAAGTGGCACGTTGCGTACTTTTCTTGGTAACATTCGGTTCGAATATGGTGATTATCTTGTTATCCCCAGGGGAATGATCTATCAAATTGAATTTGATGGACCTGACAATAGACTTCTAATAGCCGAATCCTTTCATCCAATCTACACCCCTAAACGTTATCGTAACTGGTTTGGCCAGCTCCTGGAGCATTCTCCATTTTGTGAGCGCGACTACAAGCTACCAGAGAATCTAGAAACTCATGATGAATCAGGTGAATTCCTGATGAAGATAAAAAAGCAAGGCGCTTTACACCACCTGACTTACGTGACTCACCCTTTTGATGTGGTGGGATGGGATGGTTACAACTATCCCTATGGTATTTCAATTCACAATTTCGAACCTATAACCGGCAGAGTTCATCAGCCACCACCCGTTCACCAAACGTTTGAAACATCGGCCTTCGTAGTTTGTTCCTTTTGCCCCAGGCTTTACGACTACCATCCCAAGGCAATCCCAGCCCCTTACAATCACTCCAATATTGATTCTGATGAAATGCTCTATTATGTGGATGGTGATTTTATGAGCCGAAATCATGTGGAAAAAGGATACATATCCTTACATCCCGCAGGTATTCCTCATGGTCCACATCCCGGTGCATACGAAAGAAGTATTGGGCAAAAAGAAACCAAAGAGTTGGCAGTAATGATTGATACATTTAAGCCTTTAATGCTAACTGAGGAAGCAATCAAAATTGACGATGGAACCTACTATCAATCCTGGTTAGAAAAATGAACAGTTGGCTAGAACTTCCACACAATACCGACTTCACTCTGTACAATCTGCCTTTTGGAATCTTTAGTACAAAAAGCGATAGAAAGCGAATTGGAGTAGCTATTGGGGATCATGTAATTGATCTGTCTGGTGCTTTTGAAAAAGGGATTCTTTCCGAAACCGGATTAGAGAAATCACAAGTAGAAAACGACTACCTAAATGACTTCATAAATACGGGGAAAGCGGTAACGAAAAAAACCAGGGAAATATTAATACACCAATTGACTCAGTCTGATTCTGAATTAAGACATTCGCCCCAGCTATTATTGAAGCAAAATGAAGTCGATTTGCATTTACCTGTTAAGATTGGTGACTACACAGACTTTTATTCCAGTATTGAACATGCCACAAACGTGGGTAAGATGTTCCGGGACCCTGACAACGCCTTGCTACCCAATTGGAAACATTTGCCAGTTGGTTATCATGGACGAGCTTCTTCTATTGTGGTTTCGGGAACAGACATTCATCGCCCACTTGGTCAAACCAAGCCACCAGAAGGCCCTCCCGTCTTTGGACCGAGTACACGTGTCGATTTTGAACTGGAGATGGCTTTCATCCTGGGAAAGAGTACCCAATTAGGGCAGCGAATCGCTGTCGATGAGGCTGAAGACTACATCTTTGGAATGGTCCTGTTTAATGACTGGTCTGCCAGGGACATTCAAAAATGGGAGTATGTTCCATTAGGCCCTTTTCTTGCAAAAAGTTTTGGTTCATCTATTTCACCCTGGATTATTACGATGGATGCCCTGGAACCTTTTAGAGTAAATGGCCCTGTACAGGATCCACTTCCATTGGATTATCTACGATCAGAAAAACCGGCGAATTTTGATATTGACCTTACAGTAAATCTCAAACCTAATGGTAAGGAAGCATCAACCATTTGTCAGTCAAACTTCAAATACCTTTATTGGAGTATGGCGCAACAATTGGCGCATCACACAGTCAATGGTTGCAACATTAATATCGGTGATATTATGGCCTCGGGAACCATCAGCGGTCCAACGGAGGATTCTTTCGGATCCATGCTTGAGTTGGCCTGGGGAGGCCAAAAACCATTGAAGCTACCAGGAGGTATCGAAAGAAAGTTTATTGACGACCACGACACCGTCATAATGCAGGGAACTGCAGGTTCGGGAGATCGAAAGGTGGGATTTGGAGAAGTACGTTCAACCATTTTACCGTCAGTGTAGATTATGGACAAAGCAATACAATTTGACCTGGATACCATGGACCATCGGGAGGTTCACAGCTTATTGCTGTCGTCAGTGGCACCTAGACCAATAGCATTTGCAAGCACCGTGGACGCTGAAGGCAACGTAAATCTTAGCCCATTTAGTTTTTTCAATGTTTTTTCCTCTAACCCTCCTATTGCAATTTTTTCTCCTTCTCGAGGTGGTAGAGATAATAAACCTAAGCATTCCTATCTGAATGTTAAGGAAGTCCCCGAGGCTGCAATAAGCATAGTCAACCATGCCATGGTGGAGAAAATGTCACTTTCGAGTTCCAACTATGCAAGGGGAATCAATGAGTTTGAGAAAGCTGGTTTCACGGAATTTCCATCGACTCGAATAAAACCACCCATGGTTAAGGAATCCCCTATTTCCTTTGAGTGCAAGGTCAACCAGGTAATCGAGTTAGGCGATCATGGGGGTGCTGGAAATCTTATTATTTGTGAGGTATTGGTCGCCCACGTACACGAAAGCTGCCTTGGGAGTGATGGGAAGATTGATCCTACAAAAGTCGACCAGGTTGGGAGAATGGGAGGAAACTGGTACAGCCGAACAAACGAAAATGCCATGTTTGAAATTCCAAAACCAGGTTCTCAACTTGGGATTGGTGTGGATGCGCTGCCTAAATCAGTCAGGGAAAGCCACATTTTGACAGCAAACAATATCGGCAGAATTGGTGGTCTTCCTGAATTGCCCTCAAAAAGTCAAATTGATGAAAGAAGAGAAGAGCAATCGGTATCTCTTTTGTTTGAAGAATTCACGGATAACAAAAATGCCCTTAAGGATCAACTTCAATACCTGGCCCGAACACTTATAAATGAAGGAAAAACCAGCGGCGCACTTGAAATTCTTCTAATCGCCGATGACCTATGAAAAAGGTTAAAAAACTCTGGGAGCCAAATGTTGATCTAAAAAGGCACAGCCACCTTGTCCTTTACCAAAAATGGCTGGCTGAAGAGAAAGGATTAGAGTTTAAAAATTACAGCCAGCTATGGGATTGGAGTTGTACGGAATTTGAGAATTTCTGGGAGTCGATCTGGAACTACTTCGAGATTCTACACGACGGCTCCTACACCAAAGTAGCCAGCACGAATGAAATGCCCGGAGTACGCTGGTTTGAAGGCACATATGTTAACTATAGTGAACATATTCTGAGGCAATACACAAGTAGTCATCCGGCCCTTATACAACTGGGCGAAGACCGAGGACTCAAGGAAATATCCTGGCACAAACTCGCTTCAGAAGTACGTCGTGTACAACTTTTTCTAAAGGCAAATGGAGTCAGGAAAGGTGATTTTGTATGCGGATATCTTCCCAATACACAGGAGGCCATCATCTCCTTTATGGCGACAAATTCCATTGGTGCAGTTTGGTCCTGTTGCTCACCAGATTTTGGTGTCGATACTGTTATAGATCGATTTGAACAAATTAAACCCAAGATTCTGTTTGCGGTTGACTCATACGACTATAATGGAAAGACCATCGATCGCTCCGGCGCCGTCCAGCAAATCAGTGACAGATTACCCAACCTGGAAGCTACGATCCTGATCGACTCCGCACAAGAGACCGCTATGGCAGATGCGATTCACTGGTCCGATCTACCCGAAGGCGATGAAGAGTTGACTTTCGAACGAGTACCTTTTAATCACCCGATGTGGGTTCTTTTTTCTTCTGGTACAACGGGTAAACCCAAAGCCATTACCCAGTCACATGGCGGAGTATTGTTAGAGCACTTGAAATACCTGCACTTTCACAATGACGTTCACCCGGGTGAACGGTTTTTCTGGTTCACAACAACCGGTTGGATGATGTGGAATTTTCTACAAGCAAGCTTATTAACGGGCGCCACTGCGGTCTTATATGACGGAAGTCCATCTTACCCCGACCTGGAAATACTATGGAAAGATGCTTCCATCCTTCCCATTCATCACTTTGGAACAAGCGCCCCATTTTTAACCGCCTGCATGAAGCAAGATCTGGAGCCTTCTTCATTTGGTCTGAGTCACCTTCGATCAATAGGTTCCACAGGAGCTCCCCTTCCACCCGAAGCATTTGATTGGGTCTATAGCCACGTGTCAAAGGAGGTATGGCTGTGCTCCATGAGTGGAGGGACTGATGTTTGTACCGCTTTTGTAGGGGGCATCCCCACAGATCCTGTGTATAGAGGATATATTCAAGGTAGAGCACTTGGTTGTCACTTGCAGTCCCTTGACGAAAATGGTAACGAAGTCTTCGAAACATTGGGCGAGATGGTAATTGATGTACCTATGCCTTCCATGCCGATCTACTTCCTGAACGATGAGAAATATGAGCGATACAGAGCCAGCTACTTTGAAAAGTACCCGGGTAAATGGTGTCATGGAGATTGGATTGAAATGGCTCCAGAGGGTTATTTGAAGATTCACGGTCGGTCAGATGCCACTTTAAACAGAAAAGGAATCCGAATTGGAACAGCCGAAATTTACTCGGCATTAAACGATCTCAAAGGTCTGGAGGACAGTCTGATAATTAACATCGAAAAAGCAGACGGAAGTGATTTCATGCCACTTTTTGTCGTTCTTTCCGAAGGGCAATCTCTACAAGAGATCGAATCCAATATTGTTCAAACCCTAAAAACCAAGTGCTCCCCCCGACACATTCCGGATAGGATTATTGAAGTTCCTGAGATACCGTATACGCTGAGTGGAAAAAAAATGGAAGTACCAGTCAAGAACATCTTTATGAAACAGGGCTACGCTGTAAATAGGGAATCAATTCGCAATCCTAAGGCCATAGAATTCTTTATAAAGGAAAAAGATAATCTCCTATTCCCTCCTGCGCCGGATAAGTAAATAATTGATGGAAACAAACTTTTCCATACTATCGTAGTATATTTGTTGTTATAACAACTATTGTTAAAGCTACTACTATGCAGAATACACTGGAAGCACAAAAAACAGAGGTACAAGATGATTTCATGCCCATTGACGGTACCGATTACATTGAGCTATACGTAAGTAATGCTAAACAAGCGGCTCATTTCTATAAATCCGTTTTTGGATTTCATTCACTTGCCTACTGCGGTCTTGAAACCGGGGTAAAGGACAGGGAATCATACATAGTAGTCCAGGACAAAATCAGGCTGGTACTCACCTCTCCTCTTCGTAGTGGCACCGAAATAGGCAAGCACATTGACAAGCATGGAGATGGCGTTAAAATCATCGCACTTTGGGTACCGGACGCAACAAAAGCTTATCAAGAGGCAATTTCCAGGGGTGCTACCAGCTACATGGAACCCACTGAAGAGAAGGACAAAGATGGATTAGTTATTCGTTCTGGAATTTACACTTACGGAGAGGTTATTCATTTATTCGTGGAGCGAGACAACTACCAGGGTGTTTTTCTACCCGGATATGAAAAATGGGAAACGACTTATAACCCTGAGGATATCGGACTGAAGTATGTGGATCACATGGTTGGAAATGTAGAACTGGGTCAGATGGATCGTTGGGTTAATTTCTACTCTGAAGTCTTAGGATTTAAGCAATTGGCTTCTTTCGACGATAACGACATCTCGACGAAGTATACTGCACTAATGAGCAAAGTGATGTCCAATGGCAATGAGCGCATCAAATTCCCAATCAACGAACCCGCTCCTGGTTTGAAGAAGTCCCAAGTTGATGAGTACCTTGAATTCTATGAAGGGCCGGGCGTTCAACACGTTGCGGTGGCTACAAATGACATCATCCACACAGTAACCGAGTTAAGGAAAAGGGGAATGGAATTCTTACGTGTTCCAGATAGCTATTATGATGACTTGACAGAACGTGTTGGACCGATTGACGAGGAAATAGAAGCTTTGAAGAAACTGAACATCCTTGTAGACAGGGATGATGAAGGTTACCTGCTGCAGATTTTTACCCGAACAGTGCAAGCAAGACCTACCATGTTTTTTGAGATCATTCAACGAAAGGGAGCCAAATCATTTGGTAAAGGAAACTTTAAAGCCCTGTTTGTTGCCTTGGAGAAAGAACAGGAAAGAAGAGGAAATCTTTAAAAGATGGGGCTAGGTAAAGTCAGAGTACATTTCGCTTAGATAATCAGTTCACCTATTGTTTAATTCATACCAGATTCTACTTCTGCGATCAATTCTGTCCTATCGTTGTCTTCAGGCAAAAGGATGATGTCGCTGTTGTTATCATTTCTCACAGTCATCATTCGGTACCATTCAAATTGGTTATAAAAGTTCTGTAAATCTTGGCTATTAAATACGTAGCCATATTGTGCAAATATTGCATTTCTTAAAAGTCTTAACTGTGACTTGTCGAGTTTTCTCAATTCTTCAGTTGAAGCCTCACGTAATAGATAGGGTGTTATGAATGTACCATCAAATGTTTTTTCTCTTAAAGGGACATTGTACCATACTTCGCGAGGTAAAACTTCATGTTCGATATAAGGATATTTTTTTGGCAGTTTAGGCAATGGCTTTAAGCCAATAGTTTCAATTCCTCGAGTGTTATCCTTTTGTTTGAAAAAAGTGTAGTATTCACCAGTGTATCTTAATATCGTCTTTGAATAGAAGTTTGGAATTATGGCATATGTTGCAGTTTCTACATTGTAAAGAATTTCACTCTCACGACTTTCCTCATTACTTACGAGCATATTTAACTCAATGTCAGTCCCAAGTACATGGTGTTCAGGATAAAGAAACCATTCATCATATTCGGAGCCTTCAAAAACCAACTCAGTATTTAACCAATCTCCTATTTTAACTCTAAAAATATCGTGAGGCCATGGTGAATATTCAAATTGCTCATGAAAAAAAGAAAAGTACAACCAATTATCAACCAGGTATGCCCTATCAGCTTTTATTGGAATATACCTAACCTCCGGCTTTGCTTGACTTATATCAATTTCTGCGGTTAGGTAATCATATTCCTTTCTTAGAAAAATCAAAAGCTTTTTTTGGACAGATAAGAATATGCTATATGCAATTGCCCAGTTTCTTATTTCCAATGAGTCTGTTGAATAATAAACTACATTTTTGAAAACTCCATTGCTCTTGAACCTTCTCAGCAGAATATCATCATGAATTAGTTCTACCTCAGAAGCAGGAAAAGACACTGACTCAAATGAATAAAAACCATACTTATCATAATTCGCCTCCTTACTTATTGTGTATAGTGAATTTATATCTACCTGATCACCATAAAGCCTGAAAATCGGATTCTCATTTTGATATCCCAGCAACTGAAAATCTCCAGTATAAATAAGTCTTTGAGCAAGAGTCTGTGAGAGACCTATTTTAACCAATAAAAGCACTATCACATATTTTTTAGTTTTAGTCATCGTACTTAAACCATTTGTAATTATCTAATTCACTGCTATTTTGTTTAAACCACGTTATCTCTTTCTCATTGCTACCAGCTTCTAAAGCACATGGGCGACCTACGTTATCTTCTTCATTGTCTCCCACATCATTGGCTTTTGTTTGATCCCCACTACACAAGCTTTCAGGCATTAGAGCCACCACATGTCCCCTGGATGCGGTCCTGTTATCGCTATGTACTACACCAATGATAACCGTGCCTTGATTGGCTGCCTTTTGTAACCGATTAAAATACGTATTCCATGTCTCAGTACTGTTTTTAGATATTTCACTAAAGGTCCCTGTCAGGTCGTTACCGTCTCCGTCAAAATCATCCCACATTTTGTCAGCAGTTCCTTCCCATGATATTTCACCCTTTAATACCGTGGGATCATCCGGACCTTCCAATCCTGATCCGTAGGAACTACTTGGATAATCAGGATGTGTTATCGGAAATAAAACAGCATCCGCTTTATGATAGTATAGAAAGGCTCTCACCGCGTTATTACATGCATATCCATTCGGATTCCAACTTTCCCCATCATCAATGCCATCCTGTGCATCATCGTTAAAGGCCTGAAGTTCTGATCCCATTAAATCCTCGTTAATCTCCTCTTTAACAACAGCAAATTTTAAAGTATCTAAACCTTCGATCAAAATTTGGAAAGTTTTTACAAAGTCAATACTTAGGTCTTCAATATCTATGATAAAGCCAGGGGACCATGTGGTACCTTCAATGCCCTTGAAGTTTGTTTCAGTCAACATCAACTCCTGATCTAATGAATCCATTACTTTTAATCCAACTCCTACAATAGACTTCTGAATAAGTATAGTATCGTCACTTATAAACGTAGTTATTTCTTTATTCACTAAACAGTAATCGTTATTCACAGTAACTCTCAACGGTAAAAAATACTGCATCTGCTGTTCCTCCTCCGGTAACAAATACAGACAAAACATTTCAAGCAAACTATCCCAATCTTCCTCTAACATTTCACTACTGTATGGAGGCCACTTTCCATTCAGTTGGCGGGCCAACAGATCTATGCGTTCTTTACTGTCATCATCTTCGTGAACAAGGTTTAGCAGGACTTCCGGGTCATCTAGGTATTCCTCAATTTTAATTAAAACCTCTTTTAGTCTTGCTTCATTTTCCGGCAAGCAGCCCGAAAAGAGGTCGCTACTACTTTTATCCTCTATTATGATTTGAGTTACCACTTCAAAGCGCTTCAAAGCCTCATTTACTAACTCTTTTTGAATCCCGAATATGGTGTGGGTTTCACCACCATATTCCTGAATAATTTCTACTTGATTGATGTCTTCACTTGAATTCACAGCACCTAACCCACCTTCAATCTGAGTAAGCGCAGCAATCAATGCCTTGACAACTCCTTCATGAGCTTCCCCGGGATCGCTATAGTAGTTTCCCGTAATCCCATAAATCTCCTCATTCTCAGCCACTATCACCTGAAAGTCTTCTTCAGTCATCTTAAACATGTCGTATACCTTAGAGTTACCCGCCTGGACCTCCAAAAAGACATCATATCCATCGCTTGTCTCTGACCCAACCCGCTGAAAAACAATTCGACCTTTCACCAAATCACCCTGGGCTTCATTCCATTGACTTTTGTCTTTCTTATTGAAAACCCGTTCCCAAAATGCGTTTCCTTCTATATAACTAAAGGTCAAGGCATCGATACCGTTTCGTGTTTTGAAGTCTTCAACATAGCTAATCATTCTTGGGTCTTTTGCCATCTTATCTACCACCAGATTATGTCGAAGCGCCTTCGCATCCAGAAACTGATTGACCATAATGCTTGCTTCTTCCCAGGTCATCTCAACCTGTTCTAGTGTATCCCCCTCGTAGATATTTTGATCTAGTTGTTGTCCCATCATTCCTTCAATAGACGCTAAAAAACAACATAGTAATATAACTATTTTTTTATTATACATATAACGGTTACAAGCGCATGATTCCACAATAGACGAACTGACATGCATCTTTTAGACTACTCTAAAGTTTAAAAGCTTGAATAACCTGAGATTGTGATTTGAAGTACAGAATATCTTCAATAGTATCAATCACATACGTAGGTTTACGATCTTCTGTTGGAATAAACCCTATCTCCTCACCAGTATTCATATCAACCTTTATAAGGCCAATGATATTTTCCTTTTCCGTCAAAATCAGTTTATAATCCTTGACATTGATAAGTTCCTTATATCGACGGTTGACAGCATCTCCAAAATCATCACTAATGTCCATTGCGATATTGGCCATACCCAAATATGCATCAGAACTACGTTGTAGTTTTTTATCATTTGTTAACTTCCCCGTCACTCCTGAACCGATTGCATTTTCAATGGAGGAGCTTGCTACGGAAAGTGCATAAATACTAGCTGTTGTCAAAAGAAGCTGTTTACCTAGTGATTCTTCAGGAGCAGGATAATAGCGATGAAATTTCTTCCTACCACTGTCATCTACCATCAAAGCATTCTGAGAAGAGGTGATCCAATAGCCACCTATAACTTTATCAAATGTTTGAGGAGGCTCTGCCTTAAGATCCAAATCTTCAGCGAAGATCTCCCAATCTTGTTCTTCAGGTAGAATACGAATAATAGAACCCCAGTTCAATAACATAGGTCGTTCAAAATCATCATAACTTACCAACATCGGTCGACCTCTTGACGAAATATACTTCTTTTCATTCCATACCTCCTTCCCTGAAGTTTTATCTAGGATATTTGAACCATTGGGTGAAACATACAGAATCCCATTTTCCAACCATTCCATATGGTAAATCCCATTAGCTGTCGTGGGTGACTTTTTCCATTTTTGATTCCCTTCCCAATCCAGGTAACGGATATAGGAAACCCCTTCCCTGGAATGCGATTCAGTGGCAAACAATAAGCCATCATCATCCATTATCACGTGCTCCAGACGGTTCCCGCCTACATACTTAGGTTCTTTTTCCCATAACCTCATGCCATCATCATACTGAATGAAATTGATGCTAAACATATGCGTTATCATAAAGTCATCTTCTCGTAATAATATGGTGGCGTACTTCGATTTGTAGTCATGTAACCATAACTCGGACCCTGTAGCAGTGTCCAAACCTCGAATGGTAAATTTTCCAGAGTTCCCAGAAGTAAGTGATGCTGCCGTAAAATTATCTTGCAAAAACCCATTGGTTGCATGTCCATCTACCATAATCAAATGCGACTCGGAAGGTGACAATACGAGATCCACTATTTCCTTTGATGCTTGGAAGGTCCATCGGATTTCACCATCTTCAGAATTCAGAACCATTAGATTATTTCTAAATGCATAATAAATAGTGGTCGATTTGGAATTAATAAGTGGTGGTACACGCTTATGACTTTTGGCTTTGATTTCACCACCATCGATAGCCCATATCTCTGTACCCTGATAGATGTTGTAAAGTCCAAGACCTCCAGATTCCTCTGTGGAATACTCAACGAGAATCGCCTCTTTCTCAAATAAAACATCTACAAATTGAGCCTTTTTGTATCCGGATACTTGAGAATTGAAAACTACTTTTCCCGAAAGACCATCAACAACCATCAAATGGGGCCGATTTTCTAATATTACTATTGGAGTTCCTGGGATAGATTTGCAGCTCCCCTGTGGTATTTTCTCAACGACATCTATCGCCCAAAGTTGATCACCAGTTGCAGGATCAATACCGAACAAAGCATCATTGGCGAAAACCATCAGTATTCCCCAATCATTGACTTCCATCCATTGTACATTTGAAGGTAATGAGGTCTCCCAATGTTTTGATATTGATTGTGCAGTACACCAGTTAATTGACAAAGTCATTAGTATTACAAAGGCCCTTGTCCCTGCTTTGATATTGATAAAATATTTAAATAATCTCATAGCTCTATTTTACTTAATGTTATATATCTAAATTCTTAATGCGTAGTTAATTGATGCACGAAACTCACGGAGAACGGAAGTTTCAGATTCGTCACTGCTGTTCTTAATAACATAGAAAGCACTTAGGGAAAAACTATGCTGCTTCCAGGGTCGGAGGTTTCCAGTGAACCTGAAGTTGGTCACTCTACTTTCCAATTGCTGATCTGTATAAATGTTAAGAAGACTGGATGACACTGTTGTTCGGTATTTCCCTTTGTCAAATGATCTTCCAATTGAAGTGGTAGGTCCTGCAGTAACGCTCTCATATTGTTCAGTTCTATTTATGTTAGATACACCTGTGATCGAAACATTCCAATTCAACAATCGCTTTTGAATACTTAGGTTATTGGACACAAATGTTGAGGTGTTGTTTTCACTATTTGTTGCATCTTGGAGCATGGCATTCAACCTGAAGAGTACCGGGTTCTCTTTTGTTCCCATTTGGTAATTGACATTAAATCCTCCATTTCTGGAAACCTGGAAAAACTCCAGACTATCCGCCAAAATATCTTCCTGAAGTTGAACTTGTCGTGTGCTGCTGTTGAAATTGCCATATGTTCCTGTCAATTGAAGCTTTTCCGATATATTCCAGGATGCTGAAGAAGAAAAAATGAGTCGAATTTGTTGGGCGGTCAGTTGATTATCAAGATTATTTTGTTGAACTCCCCCATTGACACTTAAAGACAGTCGATTTCTAAAAAGTGGTAAGCTGATACCCGTTGATATGTCTTGCTGATCGTTATTCAGAAAAGAGCTTCCATGGGTTGTATATCCAGGATCTACTTTGCGATATCTACTGTTTAGTTGAAAGTACTTAGTACTAAATATCAAATTCGTTGAAAGCGCGGTCGTGTATCGGGATGACACTGTGGGTGTAAAAAGGTTACCCAGATTGTTTACAAAAGTGAATTCATCAATAAGAATTTCAGGACCGGACGAGTTTGAGCTAAATAGACTTAATGCGTATTCTATTTTGAGTGTAAGTGCCTTCAAAATTTTGTTTGAGGTAGATAGTCCAAGGACAAGATTTTCTTCGGGTCTTATTGATAAAGAATCAGAAAACGGAATGGATGATGGATCATCTTTTGCACGAAACATTATTACATGCCCCTCTTGACCATCTTTTTCAAAACCTATTTTAGCACCATACCCAATTCTACGAAAAGTAGGTTCCGCAAAGGTTAATCCACTTTGTGCTGATTTGCGGACGGGTTTTGCAAACCTTCCGTATAATGCGCTGACTCGAATAGGATTCGACGATGGCTTATACTCAGCACCTGCACCAAAAAACAAATTTCCAGACAGTGTGTAAGGAGAAAAGTTCATTGATCTATGACCCAAATGCAGTGTAAAGTCCCTATACGTTGGGCTTATCCCGAACCTGTTGAATGGCTCGGGTTGCGAGAATTTCCTATTCTGCTGACTCATTGTAAATGAAAATGGAGCCTGAACAACTCCGAAAATATCAAAATTCAAATGAGCATTCAGTTGCCAGAAATAAGGATCTCTCCTGTTGGGGATCCCCACCGCTTCATAAAAAGTGTTGTTAAAAGTTATTCCCCCACTGTAATTCAGCCATTTTTCTCTACCTAAGGACTCGAGATCCTGGCACAAAGACGAAATGGAAGAGCATAATGCTATGAAAACGATATTTCTGGTATGGATTTTCAAGGATATTGATCTCTTTTAAATACCCAAGGTTTTCCCAGAATTAATCGACTGACATCTCCTTCTTCCAGTTGTTTTATTTTACTAGTGACGCTCTTTAGGTCTGCCAACTGTTCAGTGTAGATGAGATACCATGACTGCCGGTTATTTTGAATCACGCGACTTGTCACGCCGGCTTCTCTTTGCAATATTTTTTGAAAGAGCTTGGCGTTGTCCAGTTTCCTGAAGGCACCTACTACAAGGTAATAATCTGCGGCTCCAGATTTTGATCGAGATTTTCCTAATTGGTAGGCCTCTTTTTTCTTAAGGCTATCTAGATCGTATTTGATGATTTCGTACTGCGCCTTTAAGAACTCTATTTCCTCTTTTTGCCGATCCATCACTACCTCATATGATTCCAGTTTTTTCAATTGCTTTTCATTTAATTGAGACAACTGGTCAATTTTTTCATGTTGTATTTGGTTTTCATCTCGTATCTCTTCCAAATACTTATTGTTCCGTGAAATTCGGTTATTGTATTTCTCGTTTGACTTCTTCCTTTTTAGTCGAATGCCAAAAACGAACTCATGGGAATTGGCCCCGAGGATTCTAAGGTCCGAGTTAGGTATTTCATATGTATAACTAATTACAAATTGCTCTTCTATCTCAAAACCAAGGCTAAAACCTGAACCTGTCTGATGCCTGTATGAAAGACCTAACCAGATTTTATCCTTATAATCCAGGATTGCATTTACATCAAATAATGAAGGCAGACCCTGAACAGTACGAACTAAGAACAATGGTGTTATTGAAAGGTCATATGCAAGAAGGAAACGGTATTGAGCAGTCGTTATATAGTGACGAACAAAATTGAAATCAAGTGACTGGAATTGGGCGGCATTTTCATGGTTGATCTCATTTTGAAAGATTTGATCCGCTGCAAAACCCAGTCGCATTTTTCCCAAACTGTAACTCAAGCCAATATTACTTTCAGCAACAGTTCGTTGGTCAATTCGACTAAGTAGGTTTGGATCCGAAATGTCTTCAACCTGAATTCGATCAAAGAATATTCTACTTTGAATGGCCATCAGAGACATTCCAAAGCTTAATTCCTGATGTGCACTTAAACTGACAGTATAGGAAGCAGATAATGCTCCATTCAAGCGGCCAATTACATTGCTGATGTCGTTGAAAAAGGAGAGCCCCAGGCCAATCTTTTCCCTTCTCAATCGACCATCCATCGTAAATGCATGAGTTTCAGGTGCTCCGTCAACTGATGCCCATTGATTGCGATAAAGAAAATAGGCCTTAGATTCATTATCCATCCCAGTCAATGCGGGATTATACAAATACGGATTTAGGAAATATTGATTGTAAAGAGGAGTCTGTTGACCAAATAAATCAAATGCGATCAAATTTGCTAGTAACGTAATGTAGCAGATCCACTTATTCATCTGTTACGAATTAATGTGAGTGAACCTTTATATCTAATATCTGAATCAGAGAATGTGATCAGATAGTAGTAGGTACCGTCTGGCAGAATATCATTTCCATAGGTGCCTGACCAGTCGTTTTCATAGGCGAAGTCTTGGAAAACCAATTGGCCGTATCGATCATAAACTCTTACGTTAACGGTTCCAAATGTCTCTACATTTTGAATGACCCATGTGTCATTGGTTCCATTCCCATCAGGTGTGAATACATTATTTGCAATCAATCGATAATCGTTATCTACTGTTACAGTTATGCTATCTGAATTACTGCAGCCATATTGGTCAACCCCCATAACCCAATAGGTTGTGGTCTTTGCAGGAAAAGCTTGTGGATCCCTAATATTGCTGTTATCAAGTTCCTCTACAGGCTGCCAGGAGTAACTATCTGCACCGACTGCTTCCAGTCTGGTTGAATATCCTTGACTAATACGAACATCCAGTCCAGCATCTACCGTGGGATGATCGTAGACCAATACATCCTTTCTTATACTATCCTCACATCCGTTACTTGTTGTGGAAGTAAGAAGAACAGAATACAATGCAGACCCTGGATATATATGAGAGGGGTTAACATCATTGCTTGTGAAACCATCATCAAAATCCCATTGAAACTTTAGGTCGCCTGTACTTACAAAAGATTGATTTTTTGATACTACAGGAAATCCATCACAAACGTTTTTGATATCAAAATCAGCCACGGGTCTTTCATAGACTTCAACTGAATGAGTAATCCCACTTTCGCAACCCTGATCGGATTTTACCTGGAGGTTGACTTCGTATATTCCCGGATTTAAAAACTGTTTTGTAGGATTGGTTACAATGGAATTGGTACCATCATCAAAGTCCCAAAGTGTTTCGATTAACTCACCGGAAAATAACCTGGTTTTGTTTTGAAAAAGTGATTCCATGCCGTCGCAGACGGGATTAACAAGATAGTCCGCATTGGGCCTGGGATGGACTGTAACAGTATTCGAAAGAGTAGATACACAACCCCAGTTTGACTGACCTGCCAACTGTACCAGATATTTGCCAGGACCTGAGTATTGATGATTTGGATTCTTACTATCAGAAGTGGTTCCATCTCCAAAATCCCATCGAAAATTGATAGATCCAGAAGATATTGTCGAAAAATTATTGTATCTGACAGTTACTGTGTCACATACATCCTTAGTAAAGAAATTCAATTCTGGTAATGGATAAATACTAACGGACTTTTCGGAAAAATCCTGACAACCCTCTGGTGAGTTTACAATCAATTGTACCGGATAGTTACCGGCGCTGGTATACTGATGAACAGGGTTTTCCAACGTGTCCGCAACACCATCACCAAAGTCCCACAGAAAGGACATATTATCTCCCGTAGATTTATTTATGAAAGTGACAAATGAATCAGCACATACATTTTTAGCCTCAAATTGTGCAATTGGCTGATCATAGATTAAAATGTACTGACTCTGACTTTTATCACATCCATGATTAGATGAAGCTGTCAGTGTAACCTCGTATTCGCTATCTGACTCGTAGGTATGATTCACTTCAATAGACTCAGAATAGCTTCCGTCTCCGAGGTCCCAATGATAGCTCATGGTTCCGGACAAAATTTGACTTGTGTTTTGTAGAATAACAGGAGATCCTTCACATGCACTGTCTGTTTCAAAAGACACTTGTGGTATTGGATGTATGGTTAATCTACTTGTTGTGCTATCTAAACAGCCATCAGAATTGCGGCTAACTAAAGCAACCTGATATTCTCCAGGTTTTGAATAATTGTGGGTTGGTTCGATGGCTGTGGATCCTGAGCCATCCCCATAATACCAACTGTAGTTATCAGCAAAAAGGCTTTCGTTCTCAAAATAGGCAGCAGTATCCCGACAAACGTTCTGCACTGAAAAAACGGAAATGGGTTGTTCAAATACCAAGACCTCTTGAACCAGATTCGTAACACAACCACTCTCAGTTGTAACCTGAAGTCCTACATCATAGGATCCAGAAGCATCGAATTCCTTGGATGGATTTTCTAATGAACTCAGTGTACCATCGTCAAAATCCCATGAAAATGATATATTTCCGGTACTTATTTCAGTATAATTTTCAAAGTCAATAGAACTTCCTAAACACTTATTTTCGAATCCGAAGCTTACTTCCGGTTCTGGAAATATCTCCAATGGTATTCGTGTGAATGATGAACATCCGGTGGATGCGGAGGTTGCTGTAAGCTGAACCTCATAAAAACCCTCGGATTGGAAATTGTGATTGGGTTCAAAATCAGTCGAGTTCGTACCATCTCCGAAGTCCCAGTCGTAAGTCAGATCATCGGTTGGAATGCTTGACAGGTTGTCAAAAAACTGAGTTGAACTAAAACACTGATTTTGTGTCGTGTTATTATCAATCTGAAAGTTGATCGAAGGCAAAGGATTGACGACGATCAACTGAGATGATACATCATAATCGCCGTCTGAGTTGTATACAGTAAGAGTGACCGTAAGATTACCGAAGACCTGATAAGTATGGGTTGGATTTACCACGGATGAGCTATTTCCATCACCAAAATCCCAGATCATAAAAACAATTTCTCCGGATAAAGTCGATGAGTTATTGGTGAATTGAATAGTACTCCCCTGACAAGAAAGACCATTAAGAAAAACAAAACTGAATTCAGATGTGGGTACGAGAAGATTTGATTCATTAATTGAACCATGCATTTTAAACGCACTAAACAATAGCAAAGAATAGATTACTCCTTTGGCGGCGATCCCAGAATTTGACCATCTCATCATTCGACTTTTGTGAATTTTTCTGTTCGAAATTGCCTACCTACCTGAAGCGTGATTATATACATGCCGCTTTTGATACCTGCTAAATCGAGCTCCATTTCCGCATTCAGGACATTGTAATAAATGTGGTTAAAGACCTTGTAGCCACTCATATCAAAAATGTTGATCTCCGCCGTTGATGGGTCCGTTAAGTCAATAGAAAAGGTCAAACGATCTTGTACAGGGTTTGGAAAAACACTGGTTTCCAGGATTTCGACAAATTGATATACTCCAGATTCTTGCTGGGAAAGACGAGCCCCTGGCGACTCGACTATAATTTCTTTAGAGATCGAATTCTGGCATGTTCCATTGGAAATGGTTAGGGTAATTGTATAAGTTCCGGGTACAAAATACTGATACTTAGGATTGCTTATTGTGCTGGTTGCCCCGTCACCAAAGTCCCAGAAATATTCAAGAGATATGGGATCTGTCAAGGCAATGAAACTCACAACATCTCCCTGAGTAACCTGACTTGGGATTAAGAAACTAGCATATAAGTCCTGATTTGTATGTAAGACAATGACTGAATCTACTTTACTACATCCTAAATCATCAATCATGTGAAGTCTGTAGACTCCCGGATCATAGGCAATTATCGATCTGGATGTAGAAAGCAAATTTTCTTCGAAATACCAGTGATATTCAAAGTTTTCCAACTGGGCGTCGATAAGCACTCCAACAGAATCACAAAGAAGAAGGGTATCTGGTAACTCCAAAACAATCTCATCTCTAACCAAAACAGATGCGGTATCTATTGATATACAACCCTCTTTGTCCATCACCTGAACCCAATAATCCCCTGAAGTCGAAACAACGATCTGAGACGATTTTGAAGAAGTATTCCAAACTTTCTCATGAGACTTGTTGTGTATTCCGACATCCAGAATGACTGTTTCCCCTTCACACAGCTCTATCAGGTCGCCAATTTCCAGGTCCGGTGATGGTGAAATTTGTACAAATATCGTATCTGAATTGGAGCAGCCATCTGAGGCAGTTATTTCTACCCGAAAAAATCCAGATTCCATAATTGTAATTTCTTTGGTTGAATCTCCCGTCGACCAGAAATATTGATTCTCCTTGTTTCCTGCTTCGATGGTAATAGAATCACAAGCAAAAAGTTTATCCGGCAAATTGATCTCAGGGAGCGGTAGAATGCGAACATCGACTGAATCCAAATAGGTACAATTATCCTTGGAAAGAACAAGCAGTTTATAGGTTCCGGATTTATTTATCTCAATCTCAGAGAGAATTTCACCGGTAGACCAGAAATGCTTACCTGCGATCCCCGATTTCAAAACTATTTCCTCTGATTCACACGCCATAATATCTTTCCCTAAATCAAACTCCGGCAAAGGGAAAACGATAACGTCAATCTCCTCCTCCCGCACACACAAACCAGGAGTAATCATTTCAATGCTATACTTACCTGATTCTGAAATGGTTATGGATGAAGAACTCTCACCAGTGGACCATTGATATGATATCGCCTCATTCGAGGGAGATAACTCAAATGGACCGCATGACTCAATTTCACTGCCCAGATCTGGCGTATATTGATCTAAGAATGCCACAACGACGGTATCTGTTGCTTCCAATCCAACACTGGAGGTTACCTTAACTGCGTAAGTGCCATTTTGAGTGACATCCAGGGTTCTTTCAGAACTCAGATCAGACCATAGGTAGGACATCCCAGGATTACCTGCATCAAGCGTAATGTTGTTTGAACAGGTTTCTATTCTCTCTCCTAGATTTACCAATGGATAATACTTCTCAATGCAACTAGGTTCGTCCGCCGAAAGCGGTACTACCTGAATTGATATGTCATCAGATATTGTTATATCTGCCCCAAGAACTTCATAGTATGCGTGAACACTGTACATCCCTGTGGTGTTCGCAATGATTATTGATCCAGTTTCTGATATCAATTCCTCTCCATCCTTATACCAGGTATAGTTAACTGGTTGAATAGGTGAAGCCAACGAGGGTGAGGCATCAATTTGATCCTCTACACATATAATTCTATCAGGACCCAAATCGATGGACTCAAGAATGTAAACTGTTGTATTCTCGGAAAAGAGGCAACCATCTTCTGTGGTGACAGAAAGCTTATATAAATCCGATTCGCTTATAACTATCCCAACTTGATCGGAAATTACCTCCCCGTCCTGATTACTCCACTCAACCAAGGATCCAGCGGGTACATATGAAGAAGGATCCACAGTTAGCAGTACTTCTCCTTCACTCAGGAATACCTGGTCCAAATCGAAATCTGGCTTCCGGAAAACAGTTACTTCATGACTTATTGAGTTTTCACAAGCTGTTGTGTTGGTATAGGCAGTTACGGATAGACTTACTTCAAAAACGGAATCATATGTGTTTCCGAAAGGATTGATCACAAATTCATGAGAAGGTTCTGGTAGTTCACTGCTATTACCGTCTCCAAAGTCCCACCTATAGCTAATCTCATTTTCGGGTCCAGGAATATAACTGGTATTGTATACATTGAAAATTGATTCATTACATACATCACTCGATTGAAAATCAGCTATCGGATAACTATTGACAGTTACATCAAGATGACTTAATTCGTTTACACAGCCCTGATCTGAAGTCCTAGTTACACCCACCTGATAATTTCCAGGTAAGGAATATTGATAAATGGGATTTTCGTCGGTCGAAATCCTTCCATCCCCAAGATCCCACTCATAGCTAACCGTACCATATGGGATGGTGGTGCCATTGCTGATAACTACATCTTCTCCAATGCATACTGAATCGGAATCTATGAAAACATCATTCCCCAAAGCTCCATCAGGAGCAGGATGTACAGTTATTGTGTAGGAAGTAGTATCGCTAATACATCCTTCCGTTGAATATGCAACCAAATCGATTTGGTAAACCCCCTCCTGAACATATTGAAAGACTGGATTGTCTTCCATGGATGTATTACCATCTCCAAAGTTCCACCAGTATCCTGCAATTTGACTGGGTCGGTATTCGGCTTGTCTGATCCAACTTGTATTTTCAAAATACATATAAACCCCTTCACAGACCTCACCAGGCACTAATGTTAGATCCTCATTGAAACGAATATTGAAATCAGCATAAGGTAAAGGGTGTACATACAGATAAGCCGAGTCGGTACTTATACAGCTGAAACTAAGGCCCATATCTTCCACTGTCAAAACAACGTTGTGACGATTATTGTATCGGTAGTTATAGGTATGATCCACTGAGCTGTTATCCATATGAGACGGATCATAGTCTACATCTCCGTCGTCATAGTCCCAGGTATATTCCAGAGAAAAACCCAGATTTGTATTGTTGTTCAGTGGACTCCCTGGAGCTAATGGTGGTCTAACAGGGGTGGTATCAAAATACAACGCAGATGCCTCGTGAGTTACTATCTCCCGTTCGCACTCCTCATCAATTACCGCTCCAACTGCATTATAAAAGGTAATGTCAAGAATTTCTGGGGGGTCAAGTATGGACAGAGTATCTGTGTGCTCATCGTAATCAAAGCTCTCGCACCCATACTCAGTTGTAACCGTAAGATTTGGAAAGTATAAATCCTCATTTGGATAGACATGTTCAACGAAAGGATTATCATCTATTGATTGTGTGGATCCATCTCCAAAGTCCCAGGAGTAATTGATAATATATGACCCATCTTCGGCCATGGAAGAATTTCCATCCATTTGTATAATGTGATCAGCACAGATTCTACCATCCACGTTATTTGGGGTCATATCAAAGAATGAGGAGGGATTTGACCGCACATCCAATTGTAAACTTTTTGTGAGTTCACATCCTCGTTGCGTGCGAACAAGAAGATTATAGTTCCCTGTGCCAGAAGACGTAATGTTTACAGAGTCGAAGTTGGGTTGCAAGGCGAGCAAAACAGAATCATTCCATGTCCACCGGTAATGTGGCTCTGTTCCATTGGTAGAGTTAAATACAACATCGCTTAGTTCACAAATATCCTGTTGATTGTTGATTTCAGAATAAATGCCACCAGTATGTGGACTGTTATCAGAGCTGATTGTGGTTTGAATATCAAAAACCGGAGCATTTGGTACACAGAATCTGCGACCAAGAGTCAGAATAGTCGAATTATTTAAAGAGACAGTATTAGGATAAGATATTCTTTGTGGTCCAGAATGTATATCGGAATTGTAAGGAATCCAGGTAGCGCCCAGGTCATTGGTCTGGTAAATTGCTAATTCGCCTTCAGGAACTCCGGCAAGCTCTGGATCGTGATACTCGACTTCCAGATTGGATAACGGAGCCTCGTTCTCTACATCGAGAATATAGTATCGATTAATGCTGTTATCAGCGACATTCAATAATACCTGATGAACCCGGCGTACTTCCATTTGAACTCCTCCTGATTCTTCAGAATAAAATGCGAATCCCAAACCACCGGGTTCTGAATAGGTCAAACCATTATAGGAACGACTCTCCAACCAAATAGACCCGCCATTTCCATAAATTCTATTTGTTTCCGACTCTCCGGTAATCTGAGGTGTGCTATAGTTGGAGTTATACATCCTAATTTCGTCATCAGTCAAATCGACATTCCCACTCATCAATTGAATACCATCAAAAAGACTAAGGGTTGTCTCAAGACTTACATGTCCATTAGGTTTATTAACAATCAGATTAGGGATGAAAATTGGACTTCCTGTTAATATTTGGACACCGTGCCCGACCAAACTGACAACAGGACCGTGCTCCAATGTATCTGCCTGAAAACTAAACATTTGAGTATCAGTGCCATAGTTTATTATATTACCACCGAGCCGTAGTTCACCACTTAATACGATTTGACCGTCAATAGAGTCTCCGGAGACGCAGCAACCACCTAATAGATCTCCGGAAATGAAAAGCATAGCATCCTCTTCAATAAATATGCGGTCCTGGTTATTGGCTCCTACGAATAGATTTGTTTGGGCCAAAACACCTGAGAAAGCAAAAAATAGAAGAAATACTATGCTAAATTTGGTTAACACCTTAGGGTAGCTTTATGATAAAAGCAAGCACATAATAAGCTGGACGATTATCGAAAGCATTTCCACCTCCGGTAGCGTTCGTTACATGCGAGTGATCACCAGCATCTGCCATACCCCCGGTGTGAAAGTGTGCGCCACCAGCTTGAATACTAATTCCCGTCGTTGAGGACTGAGTGGATTGGCCAGTTGTTACACTCGTACCATGTCCTCTCTTGATATGACCATTTCCTGTACCCACCGCAGTCTGTATGGAATGACTATGACCGGTATCATTAATACCATGACTATGACTACCTGCGGAATTGGTCCATGAATTGTGACCATGCGTTCCGGCTGTATTGGTTGTATGATCATGAGAGGGAAGATGACTCGTGGTCAACTGAATACTATTTGAGCCCCCTTCATCATCGAGCGTTGCTAGATTTGAAGTCCCCATAATGAATCTATTGGATAAATCAGGTGTACCGTTACCATCGCACAAGGCCCAACCTGCGGGAACTGTTGAGCCGGACCACATTATGATAGCGCCAGCCGGTATTAGTCCACTCCATTGACCGTTTTCAAAAAACCTAAATGTATTTTGGCCACTACTGTAGTGAATTAGTCCATTAACCGGTCCAGGGTCAGCAGCTGTTCGAGGAACGAGTAGTCCCTTATTATCACTGGTGATGTCCAATGCAGCAGATTCATAAGGAGAGTCTGTACCTATACCAATTCCTTCTTGTGAGTAAAGAGTAACAGACAAGAAAACAAATAATACCTGAATGGTTAGTTTAGTCATTTGTTCCATTTTTTTATTTGCGATTTTATTATCGACCCATCTAGCATGAAAGCTTTGACCTGATACTGGAGCAATTCCTCCGAGTCAATCGCATCTGAAAATTCGTTTTGAATCAAAATCGATGAGTACGGGGTTAACGGTTCATCTTCTTCTGATCTATATACAACGTATCCCTTCAGACCTTTCAAGATGGGTTGCCAAGTCAATACATTCTCTTTCCTTATTTTTCTATGAGATATTTGAAGATCAATCTCCTCCTGATTCTTAATAGAATGATATTTAACTGGGAATGGGTTTGACATAGGAGAGACATTTCCAGAGGAATCAACTGCTTGTAAACAGTAAGTGTACGAACCAGTAATAGCTAATGACCGATCAATATAGCTTTCAACAAAAGGTGAAATAAGAATCTTGTTAATCCTAAATAGAGTATCCTGATCGACTTCGGTTCTGAATAAATTATAACCTTTTAAATCTGAATCAATATTCGCTACCCATTCGATTTTGATATTTTCGTTTTCGAACATTGCATCCCGAATAAATGGGGATTCGGGAGGGGAAACATCAGGAAGTTTAGCGCTGACCCATGAGCTCGGGACACTTCTGTTCTCTGATGAATCCTGAGCAACTACACAGTAGAAGAATTTATTTCTCACATTTTTCGGTAATCGCTGTCGGTATTCAGGTTTGGCTAAAGGATCCGCAGAAATCAGAACAACTGAGTTGTCATCAACTTGATTAATTGTCCTATAAATGAGATAGCCCAATAAATCATCCTCCGGATTCGCATTCCATCGAATAATGAACTCTCCAGTATCCGATTCAATAAGCAAACCAGACGGTGCAACGGGTGGAAACTGGTCAGGTATTTCTACAAACTTGATGTTGGATTCTGCTTCGTTTCCACTACTATCCAAACTTGCGACATAATAGAAATAAGGCCCCGGCTTTTCAATTTCATCGATATAATTATTACCCAATGTTAGGCCCCTAGATGAGAATGAACCTTCACTAGATGAAGAGCGGTATACTTTATATTGTTTGATGTCCTCATCGTCAGATTCTTTCCATTTTAATTTCACGAGCAAGGTATCCTGCTCCAATTCCAACTTCTTTGGAGATTCTGGTGGTGTGATGTCTTTATAACTTAAATTGATGAAATCCGATGGAATCGTCTCATTGCCAAAAAAATCCAACCCTACTATATAGAACTGATAACTATTACCTTCTACTAAACCATGTTTTATATTGTATTTTGGACTTGGAAATCGCGCACTCCCATCCTCGCCCTCAATCAATGAAATCATGATTGGATTTGTATTAATTCTGTCAACTATGGAATCCTTCTGATAGATATCAACTGCGAAAAAATTGGACTCATCTACCAGCCAATCAAAGTGAATCTCGAGTTGATTCTGCTTTGCCGTAAAAGAATCAACAGGGGAATTTGGTACAAAGGAAGTGATCTGAATTGTATCCGATTGTCCAATAATAGTCTCTCGGTTTTCCTGAAGCTCCGATATTCGATATAAGTACGATTCATTCCATAATACCGTATTATCTCTATAGTAAATACCAAGAAAGTCGGCGAAGTCATTATCCTGAAAACTCTTAATCCAAATATTGAGAAGCAATAGTTCTTCCTCAATTAGATTCTCCGAATTTTCGTTGAGTAATTCAATAAGAAACTCTATTTCATCGTCCTCAACCAGACCATTCACCTCTGATTTCCTCGTGATAGGATCTGAATTGAGCTTTTCCCATTCAAACTCATTAATGTTTCGTCGATAGATATTTACCCCTTCAGGATAGAGTAGGTGTTGAGTATACCATTTAACCTCTACCATTTCTGACCCTTCAACTGATCCGGGTGCATTTCTCACCAGCACCTTTGAACTTTGACTAAGTGCGAAACTAGAAATGAAGTAAAAAGCCGCAATGGCATATGTCTTTCCCAAAAAAGTTGGGGATATCTCAATCTTTATAGATGCCTGATGAGTACTCAACGAAAGCTAGTTAGTTAATTGTTACAGTTATATGTAAATCAATTCTAAGCCCTATCCTTCTACTTAAAAAACTCCATTACTGATTTTAATGTAATTAGGTGTTTTAAACGTTTGAAAACAGTAAGGAGCAGATTTGAAAGATATAGAAAGTAGTTGAAGTAAATTCAAGGCACGCGCTACAAACGCGCAGTGAAGAGAATAACTAGTTTCAGGCTTGTAAACGCGCGCTACCTTAATTTTGAAACATGTGCCAATTTAATAAACCCTTTCGGTTATAACTGCGGTTAGATAGTATTATGTAAGCGTTAAAAACGCGCACATGGCTATAGCTGCATGTTGCGAAGGGACAAATTATCAGAATACTTTCAGAAACAGACTTTGAGCGATTACTTGGACTTGAATAACTTATTCCTTAGCTGTGATTCAGCCATTCTACTTTTCCAAGGGACTCAAGATCCTAGCTCATAGACGTATTTTTGTACTAAAAAAGGAATTAGTGCGCTTTTGAAACACGTGCCAATTCAATAAACCCTTTCGGTTATAACTGCATGCCGTTTTATTCCCTGGGTTTTAGCGCGTATCCAATAGAAATCTGTACAAAATGATGGAGAACCCTTAGGTCCGTGACACTCCCGGTAAAAGGATCAATACTAATACCATGATGTATGTCCGTTAATCCTCTGTATGCTTCCATTCCTATCCAAAAACTGCCAATTTCTTGTGAAACAAGAACTGAAAGTCCTAATTCCGTCTTACCCCCCAAAACACCAACTGTAGATCCTCTTAAAGGTATCCACTGTCTCAACTGTACACCAGATCCGAGGGTAAATCCTTTGATAAGAGGATCATAAGAAAGGTATATTGGAAGGCTAATCGCATGGTGATGCTTTTTGCTAAATGTCATATCCAATCGAATATTTACATGAGGCTCTTTGGTCGACCAAGCGTTGGGATTTTCGTAGAAGAAGTAGCTTTCTCTTTTGAATTTCAACCCGTAGTACAATCCCGTGATGATGCCGAGGTGTTGATTAATAGCACGACCATAATTCCAACCAACTGACAGTTCATGTGTCCGGTAGCTAGGAGCACCTTTGAAATTCTGAGTGGAATTCCAGGAATTCCCATATCCCACCCGAAAGATGTGATTCTTTTTCTGTAATAATGGGTCATTTCCCCCAGCATAGAGGTAACTAAGGAAAAGTAGAAAAGTGATGTAAAGTATGTTTCGTTTCAATGTACAGATGGTGAAGGCCCCATTCTATTGTTTACTGACCAGTTAACTACAGTCACCAATTGCCCAATTTGAAGTCCCTACTCCCCTTGAACTAGCTTCTTTGGGAGTAGGCACCAGTATAAATGATAACTTTTCGATCTTTATTACATCCACTTTTATCTTTTTTGAATTTGGATTCAAAGTAACCAGGACATGCTGCTTCACTCCGATCATTAGATTGCTGTGTTTCTCCGAAATTCGCATATCTATAAACTTTGAATTTCTTTTTGTTATAGTCGTTGACTGACTGACTCGTGATTTCTGATAAATATGCGGCGTTTCCCTCGATTATATATTCATTATCTATGATTCTGTGGGCCGTACCCTCTGAAACATAAACCCCATCTCGATTTATAATCGAACGATAGTCTTTAACCCTAATCTTTGGCCGAATCTCATTATTCGTAGTGTCAATAATATCTAAGTACTGATTCTTCCAATATGTAAATTGAGTTGACGTCTCAACTTGATCTAATTCCTCCATTGCAGATTGATAAATCATATCCATGGATTTAAAGTCATTATTGACCAGTCGGGAATTCGGATCAAGAACCTTAACTTGATCAATGTAACTTAAGAGCTCATTGGAGTTTCAAAAGTCAAAAAGGGCTCAGAATTATAATTCTTATCATTCTCGAATTCACTTAGACAGGATGAAAACAATGCCATTACTGTAAATGCTGATAATAGTTTTTTCATAGTTTAATTGTAGAATATAATGAGAGGAAAACTAGTCTTTACATTCACAATAACGTTATTTACAATATATACATAACGTCTACCAAATGATTTTTACGTCAGGATTTGTATGCCTCCCTAAACCGTTTTCAAGCTTGGTTACCAGTTTACCTTGGAATGAAGGCCAAATGAAAAAGTCGTAGTAAGAGCGCACTACCTTACCTTGAAAAACTCTTCACCTTAACTAGATGCCTTGATTCTATTATTATTTCGAGGCTGCCAATTCATAAGATGGCATTGGAAAAGAAGTCTCAAATTATTTGAGACCTGAAAATGGTAAAGTAAAACGTCTCAAATGATTATTTAAGTCGCATTCGCCTACAGACCACTCTATGTTTGCTCCCATAATCGAATCGCAGATGTATTCGTATTTCAAACTTAAACTCAAATAATAATGAAAAACGTACTAATCCTCTTTATCGCACTGCTAAGTATAAATCCAGCTATTGCTAAAGAAAAAATAGAGATCAAAGCCCTGAAAGCTGTAGAACTTGAATACCCGGAGTTTGCCGAATTTGATGTGAAAATATCCAACTCTTCCGGTAAGCAGTTGGATGTGGCGGTGATTGATCCTTCAACAAAGAAACAGGTTAGTGGATTTGGACTTGGACCTTTTGGTAAGGCCACCTTATCTGTGAAACCTGGAAACATTTTAAGAATCAAGAACAACTCTGCCAGTGATATAACCGTCTCACTCGATTTTGTGGAAAGACAACCAGAGCCAGAAAGCTATGTCAATGCAAGACGAATCAATTTCACTCTGCGCAACAACACCATGAAATCTATTCCTCTCATCATCCCTGAAGTCATGAATCCCAATTTGAGCCCTATGTCCAGCAGCGGGGTTTCCTTACGAATTGGACAGGAGATTTTCTACAAAAAAGGAATGAAAAAGGTCTTAATTCTAACGGTGGATGAGTCTATTGAGGAAGGTGATAAAATTGATGTCGCCAAACTAATAAAAGAAACTGAATAGTATACTTCCCAAACTCCCTTGCTAATCTTAGTTGGGGAGTCTTCCAATTCGGTATGTCCAACATACTTTGATTATTGAATATCTTTGATTGACACCCGCACTTTGTTTTATCGGAATCGCTAGTATTCATGTCCCTCTACACCACACCACTCCAATTTGGGTACTTCTTTAGTCTCATTATGTGGATCCTCTTCCTGATCCGAGGCTTCAGGGAGGATCGGCTTTCTGATAAGCTTCTAGGATGGCTAATGTTTATTCTGGCGCTAGAGCTGCAGGACTACACATTCGGATTTGCCGGGATCAATGTGTTATGGAATGAACTCAACGGCTTTCCCAGAGGAGTAAGTCTTCTTTTCGGACCAATTGTTTACTTCTATTTCCTATCACAGGTCAATCGGTCTTTTCATTTGAAGAGAAAACACTTGTGGCATTTTCTTCCCTACTCTATTGCCTTCCTCTACGAATTTTCAGCATTCATCCAAGGGCCAGAAGCTGTAGAAAGACAACAGTCCTCTACTTTGACACTGGTACTCGTTTATGTCGAACGAGTGGTGGTAATTGTCTCATACATCTACTATCTGTCAAGATGTATGATCATTTACCGAAGTTTCAGGGAATGGAGCATCAACCAGTTCAGTAATATTGAAATGATTGATTTCCGATGGTTTCGAAACTTCATTTACGCAATGATCTTTTGGCTTTTATTCGAACAGATCATGAATATCATTGATACCATTTTAGACCTGTCATTTTACCAGGATTGGTGGTGGAACCTCGCCCTGGTGGCGGTATCATTTTATATTGGACTGGCTGGTTACGCTCAGGTACAGCCGGCCAAAATGCAGTTTGACTATGCACATCCGGAGGAAGATAACCATGGAGTAGATCAAAACATAGCTTCTGAGCAAACAGACATAGCGGCTAAACTAAAGACCTTAATGGAAAAAGATCGACTATATCTGCAACCGGATCTTAATCTTCAGGAATTGTCTCAACACCTCCAGACCAATACTGTCAAACTATCTGCAACCATTAATCAAGTTTTCGAAATGAATTTTAACGAGTACATAAATACCCTTCGAATAGATGAGTTTATCCGATTGTACCATGAAGACTCTGATCGGAGATATACCATTCTATCGATCGCACTTGATTCTGGTTTCAACTCAAAGGCAACTTTCAACCGGGTTTTCAAAAAAGTGAAAGGAACTTCTCCTAAAGAATATCTGCATGCTTCCTAAAAAACGATCTGATACTCAAGAATCTAAAGCACGTGTTGTAAACGCACACTAGTTGAGATTCTAAGCACACGATGTAAAATCGCGCTAACTTAGATTATAATAAAGACTAATTACTTCTTGCACGTGTTATAGACGCCGCTTTGTAAGGACATGTACTGCACGCGTTAAAAACGCACACTTTGCAAAGTGGAAAGTATTATTGGCCGGTTTGCATGGTCAACAGATTCACTAATTCTTCGCAAAACTCCAGGAACTGTAACTCATTAAACTCCCCTGAAAAATAGGGCTCACCTTTTTCTTGTTTATGAAACAACTGTTGTTGAGAGAAATAGAAATTCCCCTCGTATGCGGTATCCGGCTCCTGAGTAAAATCCCAGCCGATCCACTCCCCTTCATCGTACTGACCAACCAGCTTCTGCTCCAGTAGATATCCATGAATCAAGTTCGAGTCCTGGAAATAGTAAATATTAGTCGTAAATCCAGCGGGAACAATCATTTCAAGCCTCACCTTCACCAATGCAGTATCCTTATAAAACCCAAATAAGCTGCCCCCATCTGAGACCTGTTCCATAAAAATTTGTTCGTCCAGGACCAATTGCCGGAGTGCAGGATCTTTGTCGATGGTCATCACCCACTTGTCGACACGGGTCACCTCTGAATTTGATTGACCTTGTATAGCAGATGCCTGTAGCATAGCAACGGCACAGAGCAGATGACAGAAACGATTCATTTTACTATTGTTCTCCGTTAGTATCTTTTCCATAGTCTTCCAGAAAATCATTAAGCATTTCCTGGATATCGGTAGCAGAATTATTCATGGTACCGATACTGTAATACATGGCCAAAGCCATATCATATTCCCGTAGTTGATTCTGCTGACTGAGAAAAATGGACATGTTCTTAAAAAATGAGGTGGCAAAATCAGTATAAAAATCAAGGGCCTGGTAGATATCCGCGGCGTCGAGGATGAATTGCTGTTCGATGTTATTCACCGCGGGATTATTTTGGGCAAACTCCCAAGCGGAGCTCGTCAATAATTCAAAATTGTAGGCAAAAGCCACCCCGGTAACCGCTTCCGGATCCAATTGGATCAGAGAGTCGAGATACTCACTGTACTCCCCGTTGTTTTTCAGAACCGAATCGACTTTACGTAAATTCTCCCTACACTCAGTAAGGATCGAAGCTTTGATGTTTCGGGCATCTTGCCTGGCATCCATTCGCTGCTTGTACGAATTCAACCCAAGAGCTAGCAACACCGCAAATACGACGGAAACAAATTCAATAAGGAGTTGAGGTATGGAAATCTTATTCATTACAGGGCCTATTGAAACGAATATATCCGATCTGACCATTCCCAGCAAACCTTATAAGGAATGCCTACCCGATAATCATTACTTTTTCGATTCATAGAGCTTGTCTCCGATGGTCTCGAATTCATCACCGGCTTTCCAGTAGGGCATTTCCTCCGCATCAGCAATCAAAAAAGCACCATAAGCGAAGGCTCGCATAAATTTTTCCAGATAGTCGTAATCCAATGAACCGGCTTCATCCTTAGGTGTATGAAAATACTTCATCAGTTTCCTATTAAACTTCTTCACACCGGGGGCAATATTCAAATTCCTTTCAATGCAAAAATGAAGTTGTCTGAACCGCTGTACAGGTCCTCAGAAGGAGCTGGATCACCTGAAAGCTCCAATCCATATTGCCTTGCACCTGACCTTAAGAGGTCATTTGCACTCGTTCTATTCAGATCAATGACTGTCATCAGGCTTTTATCGTTATACCCAGCCCCGTCACAATTCAAATTGAACACAGTCTGATTCAACGGGACCAGGGGGTGTCGTGTATACCAATCGCTACCTAACATGTCAATTTCCTCGGCGCAAAATGCCATAATCAGTACCGAACGTTTTGGCGGTTGCTTAACCATCGCCTTCACGGCAAGCAGTATCGCCGCCACTCCAACTGCATTGTCGCGAGCTCCATTGTGGATACTATCATTCCCCTTGGTTTCAAACACCCCAATATGATCGTAATGAGCAGAGAGTACTACATACTCGTTTTTGAGTTCCGGATCGGTACCCTCAATCCATCCAATCACGTTGTTATCCACAAATTCATCTGGATCAGGGGCCTGAAAAATGAATTTTCCATTTGATTTTCCCTGATCAATCAACCGTGAAACCGCTTCACTTTCAGGTTTTTTCATCCAAAAGTGAGGGATGTAACCGTTAACATTTCTGAAGGATACGTCGGTCGAACGATACACCAGGAACTCTGCCAGTGTCTCCCACTCTACACTTTCAAAAGTTAGAATCTCAATTAAAGCTGCCGCTCCTCTATCTCTCGCCCGGATTTGTTTAGCCACCAGTTGATCTGACGTATAGGATTGAGCGGTGGATTTATTAGATATTCCTGTAAACGAAACCACCACTTTGTCGGCGACATTCACCTTCTCGAAATCATCTTCATTTCCATATCCTACAAACACAAACTCACCGTCGAAATCGAGCTTTCCACCGTAGCTGACCAGGAAATCCTCTTTATAGGTAAAGCTTTCGTTACCGATGATCAGCTTAGCCTCTGTGGGCGCATGCGGTCGCATCATTTCTACTTCCTGAAAAAAGCTGCTGCGCCCCGAAAGCATCCTGATACCTGCTTTTTCATACTCCATAGCCAGGTATTCCGCTGCTTCGTCCACTTCGGGTGTACCTGTTCCCCGACCTCGTAATTCGTCAGATGCCAGGTAGTAAATACATGCTCTGGCATCTCCCTTATTCACAACTGATTCAATGGTGCCAGGTATGGTCTCCTGCGCATAGGCAATTTCACCAATAATAAGAAGTAGAAGCACGAATCTTGATTTCATATCTCCCTTTGTATTCAAACCTTAAGAATTGAAAATAAGGTATTCAACCGTTAGAATCAAGATGTTACATACTTTGAGTAGCCTAAAAAGAAGGAACATGAATCTCAGTCGCTCATATACCTGAATATTAAGTAAATTGGATTATCTCATGAAAACAGCCAGCTTTAACGAATACGGGGATTCAAGTGTCATTGAAATCAGGGAAATCCAACGTCCTCTGCCCAACAAGGATGAGATCCTGGTCAAGGTACAAGCAGCGGCACTCAATCCAAAAGACGTTCTGATCCGAAAAGGAAAATTTAAACGGTTCTCAGGTAAGAAATTTCCACAAGGAATTGGTTTCGATTTCGCTGGAATTATCGCGAATACGAATCAGATTCAACCTTTCCTCAAAGACCAGAAAGTATATGGTATGATCAACGGCTGGAAAGGAAAGTGCTGTGCGGAGTACGTTACTGTTCCTGTTTCGGAAGTGTATTCGATGCCGGAAAACATCTCTTTCGCAGAAGCTGCCAGTTTGCCCCTGGTTAATCAAACGGCCCTCCAGGCCCTTCGTAACCTGGGGAAAGTCACCAGTGGTTCAAAAGTTTTTATCCACGGAGCCTCCGGAGGTGTTGGAACCGCTGCTATCCAAATTGCACGGGCATTGGGAGCGACTGTAACCACTACTTCCAGTCCGACTAATTTCGACCTCTGCAAAGAGCTTGGAGCAGATGTTACACTTGATTACAACGAACAGGATGCATTCCATCCTTCCCAAACATATGATGTCTTTTTCGATGTATTTGGAAATCGCTCTTTTCCCATATGCGAGTCCTTACTAACTGATAGGGGCATCTATGTGACAACCGTTCCGAAAGCGACCATCTTTCGAGAGCAATTCAAGAATTACTTTAGAAAGAAGAAAGCTCGGCTGGTGTTCGTGAAGTCCAACAAAGAAGATCTGGAATGGTTACACCAAAAAGTAAAGGACAAATCCATTCGACCGGTGGTTGATCAAACGTTTCCATTTGACCAGGTCAGACAGGCCCAGGAATACATTGAGACCAAAAGGGCACGAGGAAAGGTCGTCATTACCCTGGATTAAGTTTCACCATACTTCACGAGAAAGGGTTTTCAGAACACCTTACAACTACCCCCTTTGAATTACTGAAATTCAACCATCTAAAGGAACCTAAGTCGTTACCATTCAGTTGTATATGTAGATTTGAATGGTTATATTCCTATTAAATCGTCATTAAACACAATTACCTCCTGAAAGCGAAGTCCACCATAGTAGAAGGATCCCAGGTGCTTTACAGATGCGTAAACCCAAACTGCGCCATAAGTATATCGGGAGCATTATTCCCTCTGGCCGGGAATTGTGGAGCTTGTGGCTCAATGCTGAAACCCACCCAGGAATTTGGTCAATTTCAAAAGGTGATTGACGAAAAGGTAGACCATCAAATCACTCAAAGTGAGGAGTTGCTTCAACAGATCTCAGACAGTGTTCCCGGGGCATTGCTTAAGTACAAGCTTAATATTGATGGAACCGACGAAGTGCTCTACATCAGCGATCAGTCCAACGGAGTATGGGGAGTCACGGCAGAGGAAGCCATGCACGATGTGGGCAAGCTTTGGGCCCGAATCCACCCGGAAGACATTACGAAGATGGCTGAATCGGTGGCCTATTCTGCAGAAAACCTTTCATTTTGGAACCAGAATTGGCGAATCTGTTTCGATGATTTTGTCCGTTGGGTAAACGGACGTGGAATGCCGGTAAGACAAGCCGATGGCAGCACCGTATGGAACACGATCTTATTGGATATCACCGAACTACAGAGTGTAAAGGAAGATCTCCTATCGTTGAATAGTGAGCTTGAAAAGCGTGTAGTTCAACGAACCAAGTCATTGGAAAAAACAAACTCCAAACTGACCGAGCGAACCGAGGAACTGGAAAAGGCACTTAACGACTTGAAGGCCACTGAAATGCAACTGATCCGTTCAGAAAAAATGGCAACTCTAGGTGCCTTAACAGCGGGAGTTGCTCATGAGCTCAACAATCCCCTGAACTTCATCAAAGGTGGTGCTACTACCATAGCCCAGCATCTAAAGGAAGAGCATGCGGATAATGAGGATCTGATGGATATGCTGGCCATGGTGAATGAGGGCGTAGAGCGTGTTGCTGGAATTGTAAAAAGCTTGAACCAGTTTACCCGCTCCAGCGAAAAGAACAACCAGCGCTGCAACCTGCATGGGATTATTGACAACTGTCTGACTGTACTACATAACCAGACCAAGAATAACATTACCATCGAGCGTGATTATACTGAAAAACCGTTCGAAATGATCGCTAACGAAGGTAAACTTCATCAACTCTTCCTGGACATTATTAGTAATTCTATTGATGCCATAATGGAAAAGGATCTTCCACAAGGTACCATATCCATTACATCCGATGTCAAACGAAAAATGGTGGTAGTCCGTGTTAAAGATGATGGCATGGGAATCAAAAAGTCTAACCTGAAAAAAGTGACAGAGCCGTTCTTCAGTACCAAACAATCTCAGGGTACTGGCTTAGGCCTTTCAATCAGCATGGCTATTGTGGGAGAACATCACGGTAAACTGGCATTGGAATCGGAATGGAAAAAAGGAACGGAAGTTACAATTACCCTACCCCAGGGTACAGATCAGAAAAACCTATAAAAAAACCCCTTGGTTGAAGGGGTTCTTTCTCATTGTTTAGATAATATCTACCAGATTTTCACCCGTTCTTCAGGAGCCAGGAAGAGCGAATCAGATTCACTCACTCCAAACACATTGTAGAACTGTGGAACATTTCTCACGATACCATTGATCCTGAATTCATCAGGACTGTGTGGGTCGGTTTGAACCTGTGTTCGTAACGCCTGCTCTCGTGCTTTGCTTCTAAATACCTGTCCGTAGCCAAGAAAAACCCGCTGAACGCCGGTGTATCCATCCATCATCGGTGCTTCTTTTCCTTCAAGGCTCATCTGATACGCTTTCAATGCGATACTAAGCCCTCCCAGGTCTCCAATGTTTTCACCCAGGGTAAACATACCGTTTACGTTGACACCCGGAAGCACTTCAAAACCGTCGTATTGAGCAATCAGCTTTCCGGTTCGCTTTTCAAACTCTTCTCGATCCTTGTCGGTCCACCAGTTCCGTAGAATGCCATCACCGTCCGTACGTGATCCCTGGTCATCAAATCCATGACCAATCTCATGCCCGATAACTGCACCGATGCCTCCGTAATTCACAGCATCATCGGCATCCATATTGAAAAACGGAGGACGTAAAATAGCTGCTGGGAATACGATTTCATTCATAGCCGGGTTGTAATAGGCATTCACCGTCTGAGGGCTCATGAACCACTCCTCTTTGTTAATTGGAGATCCAAGTTTTGCCATTTCCCTGTTATGCACGGATTTCATCATGCTTCGATTATTGGCAAAGTAGTTATCGGCTACAATGTCCACATCCGAGTAGTCTTTCCATTTGTTGGGATAGCCAATTTTAGGACGGAACTTGCTCAGCTTATCTAAAGCCTGCATTTTGGTTTCCGTACCCATCCAATCCAATTCGTTGATACTTACTTCATATGCCTTGATGAGATTTCCCACTAATTCATCCATTCGGGCTTTCGCTTCTGGCGGAAAGTGCTTGGCGACATATACCTTTCCAACTACCTCTCCAAGGCCAGCGTTAACCACATTCACGGCTCGTCTCCACATGGGCTGAGGTTCAGGAATGCCCCTCAGATGCGTGGCATAGAAATAAAAATTCTGGCGATCCAGGTCCATGCTCAACTTGTTCGCGGCATAGTTGAGTGCCACCCACTTAAAATACAGTTTCCAATTATCAAGCGATTCAGCTCCCACCATTTCATCCAGTGCCGTAATGTAGCTGGGTTGTCTAATCACCACGCTATCTTCAGATCCGGCGCCCAGATTTGTAAAAAATGTATTCCAGTCTATGTTGCCTGAAGCCTCAGTTAATGAATCAACAGAAAGGAAGTTGTAGGTTTTGATCCTGTCCCGATTATCTTCTTTTCTCCAGTGTATTTCAGCTAGTTTGGTCTCAAAGTCCATAATCGCCTGGGCCTTAGAGGCCACTTCAGGCTGCCCTGCCAACTCAAACATTTTTCCAATGTGAGCAACATACTCCTGCCGCGTTTCCTCTGATTTCTCGTTGTCATTAAAATAAAATTCCCGATCCGGCAGTCCTAAACCATCCTGGGTCATGTAAAGAGAATATTTTGTTGGATCGTCAGCGTTGTTATTAATCCAGAAATTGAGAGGTGGGGAAAATCCCATCTCAATCGCGTAAACGATGTAGTCGTCAATTTCATCAGCACTAGCGATGGCATCAATCTTTTCAAAATCAGGCAATAAAGGATTTACTCCTAATGCATCACGTGCCGTAGTATCCTGGTAGGAATTATACAGATCTCCAACTTTCTGTTCATCGGTGCCTACTTCAAAGTCACCTGCTGCAGATTCTTCAATGATCGTTCGTACCTGCTCCTGGGATTGTTCGTGTAAAATGGTAAATGCTCCATATCGAGATCTTCCCGAGGGAATTTCGGTATTGTCGATCCAACCCCCGTTTACAAAACGGGCAAAGTCCTTACCCGGTCTAACCGTAGTGTCCATATCCGACAAGGTGATGCCGGATGTCAGTGTTTTTGTCTCTTGAGTTTTTGAGGTCTCTCCACATCCGGCCAAAAAGACCGTAATGACAAGGAGAAAAGTAAATTGTTTCATATCGAAAAAAGTGTCTATACTGAATAAAACGATTTGATGCGAAATTAGATTAAATTTCGTTTATGGAACGAATTGTCATAGTCGCATACAAACCAAAACCCGGAAAAGAAGAAGCACTTAAACGGTTGGTAGTCACACACCTACCGCGATTAAGGAAGGAAGATCTGGTAACTGATCGGGATCCTGTTCTTGCCGAAGCGGAGGATGGTACCATAGTCGAAGTTTTCGGCTGGAAGTCCAAGGAAGCAATGGAATCAGCGCACGACAACCCGGAAGTACTTAAGCTTTGGGAAGAGTTTGATGAAATCTGCGATTATGTACCTATCGCTGATGTTCCCGGAAGTGATAAGTTGTTTTCAGAATTTAGCCCGCTGACCTGATGAGATACATCTGGATACTGATACTACTACCCTTTCTTGGTTTTTCACAACAAATAGCGGATGAATCCTACAACCCTCCGATTCCAAGTCCTGAATACGAGGAAAACGAAGGATCGGTCGTTTTCATTGATGAAGGACATTATAATTTTCATACCAAGGAAGGTCGCTATAAAGCCTTCTCCAACCTCTTGAGTCGAGACGGATACCAGGTGAAAGCATTTAAGGGGGCCTTTACCAGAAGTAAACTACAAAAAGGAGATATCCTGGTCATCTCCAATGCACTAAATAAGGTGAATCGAAAGAAGTGGGTCCTCCCTACTCCATCGGCATTTACCAAAGAGGAGATTCAGGCGGTAAAGGATTGGGTCCAATCTGGTGGCAGTCTTTTTCTAATTGCAGATCACATGCCCATGGGAGGATCTGCTGAAGACCTTGCCATGGCATTTGGATTTGAATTCACCAATGGGTTTGTATTTGACACCACTAAACAGGGTAACGATAACCAATTGGCTCAATTCACACTGGCCAATGGACTCCTAATGGAAAACATGATCACAACTGGTAGAAGTGAAGACGAATTTGTCACTGAGGTAATGTCTTTTACCGGGCAGGCGTTTAAGATTCCGGAAAAAGCCACCCCCATCCTGTTATTTGACGAGAATTATCTTAACATACTACCGGTAAAGGCATGGGATTTTCGGGAAGACACTCCTCGACAATCGGCAGACGGATGGTACCAGGGAGCGTATATGGAATACGGTAACGGTCGGGTAGTCATGTTTGGTGAAGCGGCCATGTTCTCCGCCCAGTGGCGCGGAAAAGACAAAATGCCAATGGGCATGAATAATCCCAATGCACGTCAAAACTACCAACTGCTTCTCAATATCATCCACTGGCTAGACGGCAGGATTCCATTACCAGATTGATTGTTTGTCCTGGAAAACGGCACATGGAGTCAAAGAAACTGACTCTTTACAAAAAACTAAATTTAGACTCGGACCTTTAACTTAAGACCATGGAAATTTTGAGAATCGCTATTGAATGGGCAAAAGATGAAGTTTTCTCTTCTAGGTTTTTCATCCTATTTGGAATTACCTTTTTAGTAGCCAGTGGAGGATTTTGGCAACTTGGGAAAACAGAAGTAGCCAGGGCATATATAATTCCCATGCTGGTAGCGGGTGTTCTCCTTCTGGTCGTCGGGCTAGGCATTTTTTTTACCAATAAGTCCAGACTAACAAGCTTTGAAACCGCTTATCATTCCGATCCAGCTGCATTTGTGAAATCTGAAATCGCCCGTGCGGAAAAGTCAATAGATGAGTTCAGGACTATTGTCTTTAGGATCATTCCTTTCATCATTATAGCGGCGGCCTTGATCATTATTTTCATTGACACTCCTGTTTGGCGAGCCATCGGTATGACCACAATTGCCATGATGGTAATTATCATGTTTGTAGACAGCAACGCCAATGCCCGAATCGAGGGTTACTACAATCAATTAAATGCTGTGGAAAAAGTGGAATAAGTTTAGTGACTTAAGAGTTCCGGAAGATCCCCTGCCGGTAATCATGTGTGTGAAAGTATACTAGTGGCTCGCTGAAGTTCAAGAAGAATATACAAATAAGAAACATTCTTTTCTTATCTTCGTTCTACAAATAGGAAATATAACTCATGAAAGGAACGAATCTTGGTGAATTTGAGGAATTGGTTTTACTGACTGTTGGCATCCTTGGCGAAGAGGCTTACGGAATCTCCATAAAAGACGACCTCAAATCCAGAACCGGTCGAAAACCCAGTATCGGTGCATTGCATAGTGCTTTAAGCAGGTTAGAAGACAAAGGATTTGTGACATCCATGATGGAAGACGCAACGCCCGAAAGGCGTGGAAGACGCAAGCGGTTTTATCTGCTAACCGCATCCGGAAAAAATGTGCTTCGATCCATTTATGATCAACGAACAGAGATGATTCGCTTAATACCGAATCTTGTCAATAGATGAATAAAAGGAATCCACCGGCTTTTTTGGAGAAGTTCTTCCAGTGGTTTTGTCACCAAACTCATCTAGAGGGTCTTGAAGGCGATCTTTACGAGCTATTTGAAAGGCGATCGGAAAAACAATCCCCTTTTATGGCTCAACTCGGCTATTTTCTGGACATGCTGTCCATGATGCGACCCTCCGTCGCCCGATCCTTTCGAAAAAGCTCAAAACTCAATAACATGGGACTTATCAACAACTACTTCCGGACAGCTATCCGCTTAGGATGGAAGAGAAAAAGCTTTACGATCATCAACCTACTGGGACTCACCCTTGGAATTACAGCGGTTATATTCATCAGTCTTTTCGTCTATGATGAACTCTCATACGACAAACACATTAGCAATAGCGATAATAAATTCAGAGTCTATACCCAGGTTTACCGACAGGCTGATTTCGATGGATTTTTCCCGATTGTGCCGCCAACCTACGCCCCGGCTCTGGAAGAAAACTTTCCCCAGGTGGAAAAAGCAGGCCGTCTAATGTTTGACTATGGGGGCACGATCTTCAAGTTGGAAGATAACATGTTCTCAGAGACCAATGGTTTTTTCGCAGAAGTCAAGACGCTGGAAATACCTGGATATTCAATTGAAACATGGAGTTATTTCAGGACTGGAAGAACCAAGCATTGGAAATTTTCGGTCAGTTGTATTTCTATCCATTGCTGCCGCGATCATTCTTATTATAGCCTGCCTGAACTTTATCAATCTTACCACGATACAGGCAATCAAACGAGCAAAAGAAGTGGGTATCAGAAAATTTGTCGGAGCGACCAAAAGTCAGCTCTTGCTGCAATACGGAATTGAGGCGTTTACATATTGTACCTTAGCCGGAATACTATCGATTCTCCTTTTGACATTGGGTCTGGGGGAATTCAATCAGCTATCGGGGAAAAGCTTCCAATTTGAGCAGGTACTCACCCTTATAAATGTTGCCATTTTCATTGTAGGAATAATCCTGATATCCTTGTTTTCAGGATGGTATCCTGCTCTATTAATTACCCGAATCCAACCCATGTCAGTATTGCATGGCCAGAGAAAAGTGGCTTTCTCTATTTCCAGGAGAAAATACCGCTTAGATCAAAAACAGCTACTTGTCGCCGGACAATACATATTATCCATCGGATTAATCCTGATCTCCATTGTGGTCAACACCCAATTTGGATATCTCCAGGACAAGGATATGGGCTTCAAGAAAGAGAACCTGGTAGCCATTCGGTTAACTGGTGAAATGGACAATGATTTTAAAGCTACCCGGGAGGCTTTTCTTTCTCATAGTGCTATTGAAAGTGTCACAGCATGCTATGGAGTGCCTGGAGGTGTGGTGGCAGGTGATGGAGCGTTTTTCCCCGGACGGTTGGAACAGGAAATGTCCTCTTCGATGATTATGGCAGACCATGATTATATCGAGACGATGGGTATGGAAATAGTAGCCGGAAGAGACTTTTCTTCGGAGCTTGCTTCCGATGTATCTGACGCATTTATTATCAACAGGACTGCTAGTCAGAATCTCGGATTTGCCAATCCGGAAGAAGCATTGGGTCAGTCCGTCAGATGGAAAATGTGGGTACAGGGAGATACCTTTAAGGTTGGTAGGGTAATTGGAGTGGTTGAGGACTTCAATTTCAAAAGTCTCCATCACGAGGTGGGAAATGTTATCATTCACATGAACCCCAGGGACTATAGTTACCTGGTGCTTCGGCTCCAACCCGAACAGGTAACAGATGGCCTCACTCATATGAAATCAACATTTGACGCGTTTGCCCCTACGCGACCCTTCGAGTATGAATTTATCGATCAGACATTCGCTGGCTTTTATGAGAACGAGCAACGCACCAGCAAGCTATTTACTCTCTTTACAATACTGGCCATTTTTACGGCATCCATCGGGTTGTACGGGTTAGTAACCTATTCTGTCTCAAACAGAGGTCGGGAGATCAGCATTCGAAAAGTATTGGGAGCGGAAACTACCTCCATATTCAATATGCTTGTGAGTCGATATATGCTTCTTGCAGTAGGATGCCTTGCGGTTGCCTTGCCTCTTTCATATTTCGTCTCTGGTCTTTGGTTGGAGAATTTTGCCTATCGTGTTTCGTTAAATCCTCTAGTATTTATTGTCGTCGCATTCCTTACCTTATTGGTAACGTTATTAACCGTAGGTCTGCAAGCTTGGCGAGGTGCTGTATCTAATCCTGCAGATAAGCTTCGGACGGAGTAGTTCAGAGAAAAATGGTGTAAGATTCAGAGTTTTACGTTGAATATCCTTGGTCTATTATTTTGCTTATAGGTTTAGCCCGATTCTTGCTAACTTCTATATTGAAAATCGATGGAACCATGAAAACACTACAGTCCACTACCCTTTTCGTTTTCATCATTCTTACGCTTTTGGGGTGTTCAGGAAAACGACATGTTACCTTAAATGCCATGAGACCTGCCGAAATCACTTTCGATCCTACAGTGAATACCATATTAATTGTAGATAGATCCAAATTCAGTAAGAAATCGGTGAACATTATCGAAGGTGTTTTGACCGGAGAAGGGCTCGCACAAGACAAAGCAGCCGTTCAAGCTTTCATGAATGCATTCCAGTTACAACTGAATCAATCCCCGAGATTTACAGCGAAACCTGCAAGGGAAAGACTGGACGGGAATAGTATCACCTCCGCCTTTCCTAAACAATTGAAGTGGACGGAAGTCGAATCACTATGTCGAAGATACGACGCGGATATCATGTTAGCTGTAGAAATATTCGACTCCGACATGGTCATCACTGATGGTGAACGAGTGGTAGAGAGGGAGATCGAAACCGATTCTACGAAACGGACGATCCAGGTGGATGAGTTCTTTGCGGAAGGTGTAGCAAACATCAACGTCGGAATCCGGCTTTATGATCCGGAAACAAAAAGTATTGTAGATCAACAACTCTTCAGAAGATCGAACACCTGGAGTCAGTCGGCGGATTCAAAAGCAGAAGCGTTAGCTAAGTTGATCAACAAAGGAGAAGCCAATCGGTATTTAAGTCAGGCACTGGGATCAAGTTATGCTTTCAAGATTGCACCCATGCCCATACAAATTTCCCGCTCGTTTCGTGGCAAGTCAAAGAAAGCTCCTGCCCTGGAAAGAGGATCCAGACAAGCAGATGTAGGTAATTGGTCTGAAGCCACCCGAATTTGGCAGCAAGGCCTTAGAAATGCCAGGGATAAGGAAGCGGGATTTATGGCTTACAATATTGCGCTGGCTCATGAAGTTCAAGGTGACCTGAACAAAGCACTGGAATGGGCATCCAGGTCTTACACCGAATACGGAAATCGAGACGGAAGATCCTATGCAAACATCATCCGTGGAAGAATGGAAGATGAGCGCATTCTAAACGACCAAATGAACATGAAGGTCAAGCCGAAATCAGAAGCCGGCGAGAAATCATTGTTCAAAATCAAAAATTAAACTTCAAATAAACTTTTTGCAATCAGTAGTCTTTAATATTTGTCAATATGTAAAGTTAATTTTACTTTTAGACAAAATTTAGTGACAATGAATAGAACAGTACTTCCTGTGTTTGTTTACCCCTACTGGATGCGTCTGGTTGGCGTAGCTCTAATCCTATTAGGTATAATAATATTCTATTATCGGCTTTCTTCTTTTGGAATAATGGACCTAGCGGGATTTAGCTCACCAGTCGGTATGGGATTGATTCTGATCTTTTTCTCCCGAGAAAAAGATCAGGATGAACGCATAGCACAGTTAAAGTTTCGTTCATTGGCGGCAGCTGTTCCAATCGCTGCGATCTTGACACTAATTCTAAACTACACGCAAAATGTCGATCAGTACTCGGTCAGCCAAGATTCGTGGTTTTCAATTTCCGCATTCGAATTCCTATCGGTGACTATGATCATTGCCCTGTTTTGGTTTCAGATCTCCAAGCGTTTCGAGTAGATGAAAAACCTGATAAAGGTTGAGCGAGCGAGAAATGACATGACGCAAGCGGACCTCGCGGAAAGAATTGGAGTTTCGCGTCAAACAATCAACTCTATTGAAAAAGGACGTTTTGTTCCGTCAACTATTCTGGCTTTGAAGATGGCTTCAGTTTTCGGAGTGCCGATGGAAGAGTTATTCGAACTCGAAAAAACAGATTGGGATTAGCATAGCGGGATAAAACTATCATTCGCCTGATGGCAAGAACTGCCAATTGATACTTGCTCTTTTCACACACTTTCACAGAATCTCCAAAAAGATTGAGATATTCATCGGAATTTCATCGTATCTTTTTCAGTCAAAATAAAAAAATCAATATCTCATGAAACATCTCCTTATTTCCGCATTGCTTGTGGGGGCTTTTTTTCAGGCTGTTAGTCAGAAAAGACCAACTACTATGGAAGAATACAAATACATCACGATGGCCTATCGGGAAGACATTAAGTCTGGCAGGGACATCAAAGCCGGCTACTATACGGCATTTGAGCGTACCGAAACGAAGGATGGCCTTGAGATTAAAGCAGTGAAATTTTTCCGGACCAGCGACCAGTCGTACGTGGGCACCTATATCAGGGTAAAAGGAAGAGACAAAGACCTCTGTTTGCCATCGGATCCGGGAAGAAGTTCTGAACCTTTTAAGATGTTTAGACAAGAACTAAAATCCCTCGGCCCTGGAGAATTGACGTCGGTTACTATTTTTCTCCTGGATTACTTAGCGGATTATGAATACCTGGTTTTGAACGACGCAGACCTGACACGGAAACTAACGGTCAAATAACGCATTACAACCATCTAATGGAAAAGGGCTAATTGCCCTTTTTTTATTTGGTTATTAACTTCATTCCGGTCGAGACCAAATCGTTCATGAAGAAGTTTTTGATTCCTGCTTTACTTCTCACTCTCCTTGGTGCACAACCGCTTCAGGACGCTCCAAAGAAACCGAATATCCTTTTCATCCTGGTGGATGACCTTGGTTACAGGGATTTGGGATTTATGGGTAGTGAATTCTATGAAACTCCAAATATCGACAGACTTGCAGCCTCAGGAATGGTCTTTACCCGCGGTTATGCTGCCTGTTCCGTGTGCAGTCCTTCCCGGGCAAGTTTACTCACCGGGCAATATCCAACTAGACACGGCATTACCAACTATATTGGAGCACGATCGGAAGAGGACTGGCGTAATCAAAAGCGGCATACCCCGCTCTTGCCCCCCAAATACCAACGATTTTTACCACATGAATTAACCACGTTACCTGAGATGTTGAAGGAGGCAGGATATACCACCTTTTTTGCCGGAAAATGGCACCTTGGCGGTGAAAAAGAGCAATCCCTACCCACAGACCACGGATTTGATATCAATAAAGGTGGTTTTCACGCCGGAGGACCATATACAGGAGGCTTCTTCTCTCCATTTAATAACCCATTTCTTATGGATTATCCGGAAGAAAAAGGCATCCACCTGAGTACGAAACTTGCAAAAGAAACCTCTTCATTTATCGCTTCAAATGAAGACCAACCCTTTCTGGCTTATCTTTCTTTTTATGCCGTTCATGCTCCTATCCAGACGACTCATGAGAAATGGGGAAAATACAGAGACAAAGCTGAAAGCATGGGTATCGAAGAACATGGTTTCGCAATGGAAAGAATTTTGCCCATTCGGAGATTTCAGGATAACCCGGTTTATGCAGGGTTGGTCGAGCACGTGGATGACGCGGTCGGAATGGTCATGGATCAATTAGAAAAATCCGGTCTCATGGATAACACGATTGTTGTCTTTACTTCCGACAACGGAGGTGTATCATCGGGTGACAACTTCTCTACATCTCTTCATCCATTGAGAGGTGGAAAAGGGTACCAGTGGGAAGGCGGAATTCGAGTACCGCTAATTATTCGGGTGCCATGGATGAACTTGGACGGTAAACAAACTGATATCCCGATTTCGGGAATCGATCTGTTTCCTACTCTTGCGGAGTTGACCGGGCAACCGATACCGCTCGGTAATCAGGTTGATGGCAAAAGCCTGGTTTCAGCCTTGAAAGATGTAGATGAACCCAATAGGGATTTGTACTGGCACTATCCGCATTACGGAAATCAGGGTGGTGAACCCAATTCAACTATAATGAATGGCAAATACAAGTTGATCTATTACTGGGAATCAGGGATTTCTGAACTATATGACCTGGATGTCACGCCGCTTGAGAGGAAAAACCTTGCCGCTGATCTACCCGGTATCAGCGAGGAAATGAAAGAACGATTAGTTGAACACCTGAATACAACCGGAACTTTACTTCCTTCCATTGATCCCCTATTTAACCAGGATTCATTAAATGGTAAGTTGAAATATTACCAAACGGAACTAAAAGAAAAGCTGGAAAAAGAGCGTCTTCAAATGCTTCGCAAAGACTGGAAACCGAACGCAAACTGGTGGGGTAGTCAGTATTAGGCATTCTTACAATTCACCCATCACCAATACCTTCTGTGCAACCTTGTCTACTATTTGGAGTTATTTAATACAACCAAAACTCCAAAATCCATGTTCAGAAACTATCTTATCGTCGCCTGGCGAAACTTAAAAAAGCAACGCCTGTATAGCGTGATTAACGTTTTGGGCCTTTCCGTAGGTCTAAGTGCCTTCCTTTTAATAGCGCTATACTTGAATAACGAGTTGTCGTACGATAGAATGCACCCAGACTACGAGGAGATCTACCGACTCAGCTATAATCGAAAATGGGACAATGGAAATACCCAAGCCATGGCAACCTCAAGCGCTGTATGGGCACCGAGGTACGAGGAGCAATTCCCCGAAGTGAGTGCTTATACCCGATTAACTCATCAGGGCTATCCGGGCTTTGTTAACAAGGAGGATGACATTAACAGCTTTATGGAGCCCAAGTTCTATTGGGTAGATGCTAACTTTTTAGAAGTATTCAATTTTCCACTGATATATGGAAACAAGGAGACCGTCTTTTCTCAAACCGACGGAGTCGTATTATCGGAGTCGATGGTGAACAAGTATTTTGGTGAAGAAAATCCGATGGGAGAAATCATTGAGTTTAGTCAGAATTTCGGCACCATTAAACTTACTGTTACAGGAGTAATGGAGGATCCACCTCAAAATTCACACCTGAAACCCACCTTTATCGCTAACGTGGATGCTTATCTGCAGAAGACGGAGCAAGCCTGGAACTGGAATCCCTTCCAATATCCTGGAGACGCTTTTGTATTTACCTATCTGAAAATTGATCAAGAATCTGGGATTGAAAAAATCGAAGATGACTTTCCCGGTTACATCAAATCGATCCTTGAGAATAATCAAAATGAAAATTATGAAGAATATGAATCAGCAAAGCTCACCCCTATTGCTGATCTCCATTTCCATCCGGAAATGAAATGGGAACTGGAGGCTCCTGCAGATTCAGATTACATCCCCATTTTCACTATCACAGCCCTCCTCGTGTTGATCATTGCCTGCATCAACTTTATGAATCTTGCGACAGCCCGATCAGCCAAACGATCGAGGGAAGTAGGTCTTAGAAAAACACTCGGAAGCACTAAACAACAGCTGATTACCCAGTTCTACGGAGAGTCGTTTCTTATTACCTTTCTATCTGCCGTTATTGCCCTGGGTTTGGCAATTGCATGCCTCCCCTATTTCAACTCTCTAACTGGAAAAGCCTTTGTCCACACTGACATATTAGCTTTTGAAACACTGACAATTGCTGCTTTGCTGGCCATATTCGTGGGACTCTTTGCTGGAAGCTATCCTGCGATATATCTATCTAGCTTCAAGCCAATTGCTGCCCTTCGAGGTATTTTCACTTCTGGAAGAAGTGCCGAAACTATCCGTCGGGGTTTGGTGATCTTCCAGTTTGCGATCTCGGTGATTCTTATCATTTGCACATTGGTGGTGGCGGATCAGATGAATCTCATTAATGGGAGGAAACTGGGAGAAGAGAAAGATAGAATTCTGAGCATCCGTCTGGGCGGATTTGGATTGGGCGATGATTGGATCACCATTCGTGACCAACTTGAAAACAACAGTTTTGTAGAAGAAATCGCCGTGGCCAATCACCTTCCGCGATTACCTCATTTCGGAATGATCAATAGAAATTTCCGATTCCCCGAAAGAGACATGGAAGAACTGGAGTGGAATAAATTTGATGTAGACTTCAATTTTGCTTCCACCTTCAATCTGGAATTCCTTGCCGGAAGAAATTTTAACCGGGATATTCGATCGGATTCAAACGCTGTAATCTTGAATGAAGCAGCGGTAAGGAATCTCCAACTTTCTCCGGATGAAGTTATTGGGTTGACCATTCGGGACCGGGTCTGGAATAATCAATTGCAACAACAGGTTGACCTGGACGGAAAGGTTATTGGAGTAGTCAAGGATTTTCCTTACAAATCGGTGAATACCATGATTGAGCCGCTAACCATTTGGGGAACCCCCAGCCCATGGGACAAGATCATGTATCTCAAACTAACCCCTGGTAATTATACAGATAAGGTCGCTGAAATCAGAACCGTATGGCAGCAGGTATCACCGGGGATGCCCATGGAAAACTGGTTTTTGGATTTTGAATTCGGAAGGCTTTACGAAAATGAACGAAAAATGATGAACCTCTTTATCTTATTTTCAGGACTGACCATTTTCATAGCCATGCTGGGACTTTTCGCATTAACCTCCTACGTCACCGAACAAAGACGTAAAGAAATCAGTCTAAGAAAAGTATTGGGCGCTTCAGAAAGAAGTGTCATGTGGCTATTGGTCTTTCACTTTCTTAAACTGGTCGGTATTGCTTTTGTTCTTGGACTACCGATTGCCTGGTGGAGCATGGATCAGTGGTTAGATAGTTTTGTGTACCGCGTCGATATCCGATTAGCAATCATTTTGATCGCGGGACTCTCAGTATCAGTGGTTACCCTGTTGACCGTTGGAATAGATACCTATAAAACCGCAGTCTCTAATCCCGTTAAGTCGCTGCGAACTGAATGACAATAACCATTTAGGAAGTCTTGTAAAATCGCTCCATGACATAGGCATGTGGAAGGGTGATTGATGAGATGGCAATCAGTAATATAAGGGTATAGGAAATAGTCAATATTTCATACTGAATCAGCGCAAATAATATTCCTAGACCAAAAAACGACAATATAGAAAGCGGAGCCAACTTCTTCAGAAAGTCGAATAGCGAGGTTCGACGATCCTTGTCATAGAAGTGCTTAAACTCATATTGCATCACTCTGAAGCTGTGAATGACCACAAAGAACAGTGCAAAACCCAATACAAACGAAAAAAGGTAGGCAGATCCAATAATAGCAACCAGTAAGAATACCTGTATTGCAACTTGTTCAATCTTCAGTTTCTTTTGGATAATGGCAGCCAGAAATAGTAATCCGGTAAGTACCAAAGAAGTTTGAAAAATGGGTCTTACTATAGAGGGATCAACCATATACTGAAAGAAACCCAAATCATCGGATTGATCAATCCAGGAGTTTAATTCAGCAAGATTGAAATACATATATCCAACAATCACTGCCGTTCCCCAACTGAGGAAAAGCGCGGAATCAAACGTAAAGTCCTTATTGATCTCAGTAGAAAACTGGGACTGGCCGAAGTGGTAGGCCGAGAGCAGGATGAAACTAATGAACGCGACAGATGGTAGCAAAAACCAAAGCAGTACGTTGAGACCAATGGCTCCAATATACAACGCAAAAAATCGAATTGTTGAGATATTCGACTGCTCCAGGAACAAGGAGTTGTCGATTGCTCCGTGTGGAATTCCCAATAGAAGTACGAGCACAATAGCAACCGTATTCTGTTGGTTCATCGGCAGCTCGTTTAATGCCGGTGCAAGGGATAGAAGTAGTAGAAATACTACGTAGAATATGAAATCTGTTTTTGCCATAGCAAAAAAAAAAGGAGGTATAAATGTACCCCCTTTTTTAATCCTTTTAGCTTTTGCTAATTAAGCAGTTGCTGCTTTCTCTGTTTCAGCTGTAGCTATGCTATATACAACCAAGCCGAATCCGATTTTGTTGATGGCATCTGCAATGTTGTAGAATAAGTCAACGTTTTGAGAGCTCCATCCGAAGGCCACGTTCAACCATCCACCAGGCATACACATGTATCCGATAGGATAGATCGCCCATCCAACCAATACAAACCATGCAAGAATTCTAACTCCTCGCTTAACAACGTCGCTGTTGCTTTTAGCTGCAAGTTGAGCAACTTCACCAAACCATGCAGTGTACAATACATACACATAACCAATGGTTGAAAGTACTCCCCAAAGAACGGAGTGTGTAGTGCTTCCACCTTCTGGGTTGAAAGCTTCACCGATGTAACCGGCAACTAGCATCCATGCAGATGCAATGATCAATTTCCACATAAGACCAACTTTGGCACCAGCCGCTTTGGTCAGTAAGTAGAATTCAACACACATTAAAGGTACAGTAAGGGTCCAGTCGATGTAACGAAGTGCAGTTGGGTTCTCCCCGGTTGCCATGTAGTAATCTCTCATGTAGTAGTAGTGCACTGCGGCAATACCTGTGATCATACCTGAAACCAGTAGAGACAATTTCCATTTGCCTTCTACACGACCTCTTTCGAAAAAGAAAAATACAGATGCTGCCAACATGGCCATGTAGCCCGTAAAAAACGTGAATGCTACAGCATCATCTTTAGGAATAGCTATTATTTCTAGGAACATAGTAGTGTTATTTAAGTGTCAGAAAATCAACAGGGTCGATTCTGTTTTTGTTCAACTTTATTAAATGTATTCCTGAACAATTAGCTATTTGTTCATGTAAAAGGGATATTAAAGCTCTTTTAGTTATACATTATTTGGTATTTATTGATAATAATACCTGTATATTTTGCCTTTTATACCATTATCTAACCGTATATCTGACTTAATTGATTGTTTGTCTAATATTTTAATCTATATATTAGACAATATGGATTATTCGTTCAATTAATTGTCCGATTATATGAACAGAAAGTGCAACAATACTTCGTTTTGGGGTGAACTAATTCGAGTAGCCGAAGCGCTTTAGAGATTTCTCTTTCTTTCTCCAATCTTTCTCAACCTTTACATAGGTCTCAAGAAAAACCTTTTTCATGAAGAAGGTCTCCATATCAAGTCGAGCTTCGCGACCTACCTTTTTCAGGCTCTCCCCTTTCTTGCCAATGATTATGCCTTTCTGGCTGTCTCGCTCAACGAAAATGATCGCACGCATTCGAATGATATCCTTCTCCTCCTTAAACTCTTCGACATCTACTTCACAGCTATAGGGTACCTCCTTCTTATAGTTTAGGAAGATTTTCTCCCGAATAATTTCAGCGGCAAAGAATTTCTCGGGTTTATCTGTCAATTGATCTTCCGGAAAATATGGCGGATGTTCTGGTAGATTTTCCAGTATTCTATTGAACAAACCATCAACATTAATCTTTTCAAGGGCTGAAACGGTGATCATTTCAACATTCGGGTGAATTTCTTTCCAATAACTGAGCTTATCATCGAGCTGCGTTCCTTTAGCCAGGTCAATTTTATTAATGACCATAAGGACCTTAGCACCCATGTCCATCACTTTGTCAACCAAAATTGATGGTTCGTGCTTTTCTCCCAGCTCCAACACGTAAAGGATCACATCTGCATCTTCCAAAGAAGCACGAACGAACTTCATCATGTTTTCTTGTAGCTCATAGTTGGGCTGAATCACACCGGGAGTGTCGCTATAGACCATTTGGAAATCAGGCCCGGAGAGAATTCCGAATATACGATGGCGGGTGGTTTGCGCTTTATTGGTAACAATAGACAGGCGTTCTCCAATTAGAGCGTTCATTAGTGTGGATTTGCCAACGTTGGGTTTACCCAGGATGGAAATAAAGCCAGAGCGGAAAGGTTTGGAAGGATCGTTTATCTTGTTCAAGTAATAAAAAGTAAGAGATGCAAAAGTACCTATTCCTGATTTTAACACTGATCAGTTTGCAAGTCAATGGCCAATCTGCAGATATAGAGGCAATTAAAAAGCAGTCCCGGGAATTCTCTCGATTGATGGTAGCGGGTGATTACGATGCCATGCTTGACGTCTACACAACTGACGCCAAAATATTTCCCGCCAACCGAACCATCTTGGAGGGCGAAGATCTCCGCAGTTACTGGATCCCTGCAGAAGGTGCTGGTTCTAGAGTGATTCAACATGAAGCTAATCCTGAGGAAATCAAGGTGCTAGGCAATGAGGCCTACGATTGGGGCTACTACAATGGAACTTCAGTTAATGGGGATCAGGAGAGCAAATGGAAAGGAAAGTATGTGATTGTATGGAGAAAAGAGGATGGGGAATGGAAAATGTACCTTGATATCTGGAACCGGGTAGTAGATTAAAATACTTTGCCGGTAATCTTTTGTTAATACCGAAACTCTACTTAATTTTGCCGACCATATTGCGGGCTTTGTCCGCGAATGTCAACATCGCGGGGTGGAGCAGTTGGTAGCTCGTCGGGCTCATATCCGCCGGCTGGCGGACGCAGGTTCGAAAAACGAGACAAGTCGAAAGACTATAAATTAATATCGCGGGGTGGAGCAGTTGGTAGCTCGTCGGGCTCATAACCCGAAGGTCGCAGGTTCAAGTCCTGCCCCCGCTACTACTAGAAAAAGGGGTTCTCATTTTTGGGATGCCCCTTTTTATTGTTTGAAATTTGAATCAAGTAGCTCAGATTCAACTATCACACGATGGGTGTTGCAGTGTTCACTGAAGCTTTAGCGAAGGTGAGCCATAGCTACCAATAGTCAGCCATCGTCATGTTAAATGGCTAACTCAGGTGTTCCTCCTTGTAGTTCATTCTACTTGCCCATCAAATACATCCCCAGAATCAGAAGAATCATTCCTGCAACATTTACAAGTTTTATCGGGGTACCGAAAATGAAATACGCCAATACTGCTGCCCAGATGAACGTACTGGCATAAATCGGATACAATACCGTCAGTGACCCTCCTTTCTTGAAAGCCGCCACAAATAGAACCATAACCGCTATATAACAGAAAACACCGCCCAGAAGCCTTCCATTTCCAAGGTATCCAATAACGGTACCATCTGATTGATCTGCACCTGTTTTGTAGAGATATTGACCGAATGCACCCAAAAAGGACGCCAAAATGTAGAATAAAATGGAAACGACAGGTGTACTCATATCAATGGCATTAAGTCACTCAAAAGCGAAAACATTGTGGTCTCTCTCATCCTTGGATTTAAGCTCCATGATGGCCGACTTAACCCTCTCAGTTAAATCAGAAACCTCCTCCTCCCCTGCGTATACAGGTTCTCCAAAACGAACTTTGCAATTCAGCGGAACAATAAGCCTGGAATCCTTTGGCAGTACCCGTCCAAAACCATCTAGATATACAGGTATAAACGGTATGTGTGCATTGCGTCTTAAGAGTACTGCAATTCCGGTTTTAAAATCAGATACCACACCTGGTTTTCCTCTTGTCCCTTCAGGAAAGATGATAATCGATTTGCCTTCTTTGAGGTTTTGATCCAATAGCTCAATGGCCGATTCCGTACCGGGTTCATGCTCTCTTTTAATCATGATCGTATTCACAAAAAAACGGGTGGCCCATGCCTTAAAACTGGTCTTACTGAAGTACTCTGAAGCTGCCACCGGAAACGTATTTGGAAGGTGGTAAGATGGTAGTGCCGCCATCATGGAAATGGTATCGAAATGGCTATTGTGATTAGCCACTACAATAAACTGCTTCAGGTCATTAAATACCTGTTGATTTTCAAAAGACACTCCAATGAAGTATTTGAGAATAGGCCTGACAAAAAAGCCATAGAAAGCTGTCAAAAATAGCCGTCTCATGTTCCTATGTAGGTCAGGTAAACGGTATAATAGAAAAAAGGAGCAGTCGCAACCAGTGAGTCCAGTCTATCCATGGCTCCTCCATGACCGGGTATCAAATTGCTCGTATCCTTAAGCTTTAAGTCCCGCTTGATAGCAGACATGCAGGCATCACCTATAAATCCAATAATACCAATTGCTACACCCAGGAAAAAAGCATGAATGATTGTAAATGGAATGAGGAAATGAATTGCCGAACTAAGAATTCCGGTAGTTATGACTCCACCTACTAATCCTTCCCAGGTCTTGTTTGGGCTTACCTCAGGAAGGATCTTTCTCCTTCCAAGCAATTTTCCCCAGACGAACTGAAAAACATCATTGAAAGCCGTCAGAATGATGAGATATACCAACAACTTTCTACCATCAATACCCACAACCGGATCATACAGCTGCAGCACCATTACCACGTGACTGACCAAAAAAACAGTTAGTACTAAAATGGAGGGAATGATGGACATCGATCTTCCAACTTTATCCATATTCCCAGTGAGAACCAACACAAAGGGAATAATCACAAACATGATAAGTGGGATGAAAATAAGAAAAAGAGTATGTTGGTTTTTCCAGGCCAGGTAATACTGAACAGGAATCGAGAAATACGCAACAAACAAACCCGTTCGATCTGTAGCGCGTAATGGAGAAATGGTAAGCATTTCACGTAGAGCAACAAATGAGACATAGCCAACTATGATCGTTGCAAAAACTCTTGGACCTATGACTAATACGGCAAATCCGACGGCTATAATCCACCAAGAGTTGACTCTTACCACCAGCTCCTTGGTGAACGAGTTTCTCCTGACTTTATAAGCAATTCCAAAGGCTACTGAGCAACCAATTAAGACCGTGAATAAGATGGCCAGAATCCACCTGATCTCTACAGGAATAGAGTAAAAGAACAGATTCATTAGGTCCACATCCTGAATCATTGTCTCTGTTCGTTAACTACTTGAATTTAAGCAATTTAATTATTATATTAAAGGGAATCACATCCAAATTCAGGTATGCTGGAAAGACTTATTTTTCTAGTATTCATACTCATCCTGATGGTCACACCGACTTCATCACAGGAAATAATCTATGCCAACCAGATAGCAGATAAACAATTGGATCAGGCAGTTGTCATACTACCTGGATTTGGTGATTCTAAGAGAAGGCGAAAAGCTCAATTGGCATTCTTCAAAACCACGGGATATGACGTTTATATCCCCAATTTTTCAGATCGAAAATCCTTTGATAAGTGTGTGAGTAATCTTTCCGATTTTGTCGAAAAGCATGAAATCAACAAGTACCAGGGTGTCCATTATTTCTGCTACATCCTGGGCACATGGGTATTTAACCAATACATGCTGGAAGAAACACCTACCAACGTAAAAACCATTTTATACGATCGAAGTCCTCTTCAAGAAAGGGCGCCTAAAGTGGCATTTGAAGCCATACCTCTTATTACAAAGATTATTGAAGGAAGAGTGGTCGGACAACTTGCAGATATCCCCTATCAACCCATTCCAAAAAATGACATAAAAATTGGAATAATCATTGAATCAAAGGCAACAACGTTAATTAAGATTTTTAAGAAACAAACACTAAATATGGGTCCTGTTGAATGGCACCCAGATAGCTTAAATCAGCAATATGACGACTTCTTCTATGTGCCCCTTGACCATTACCAGATGTATAAGCGATTCGATATGATCGGCAGTGAAATCAGAGCCTTTCAGAAGGAGCAAAAATTCTCGGATGAAGCTAGAAGAGAACCATTTAAATGGGACCCCTTTAAAGGAAAATGAATATGATTTCAGTATATCAACTAAAATCCAGATTCCAGAGGTTGCTAAGACCTATACTTAGCTTGATGAGAAGAATCGGCATAACTCCCAATCAGATTACTCTTTCGGCTATTGTCTTTAGCCTGTTTCTTGGCATTTGCCTTTGGAATGCGGAACAATTCCGGGCTGCGCTGTGGATTGTTCCTTTTGGATTATTTATCCGTATGGCGCTTAATGCACTCGATGGAATGATGGCTCAAACGTACCAACTAAAGTCCAGGCAAGGAGAAGTTCTTAACGAACTAGGTGATGTAATTTCAGATATGGTGATTTTTATTCCCCTTATTAAGCTTCAGGGAGTAAATACCTTGATAGCGACACTCTTTATCTGCCTGGCCATAATAAATGAGTTTGCAGGGCTGCTCGGAAAAGTAGTAAGTGGAATTAGGAGATATGACGGCCCAATGGGAAAAAGCGACCGGGTATTTGTCATTGGACTTCTACTTCTATTGGGGTTCTTCTTTCCAGTGATTCTAAGCTTCGCAAACTACGTTTTATTGTCCTGCATCGTTCTTATGATTGTGAGCACCTACACAAGGATAAGTGGCGCCTTAAAAAATAAAGAATAGGCTTTTTGTAAGAGTTCACCCAGCAAATTGCATATGGAACGAACAATGACAAATACAACATTTTGCAATATGGTTAGGTGTCATTAATTTAAACTATAAATGATCCAGCTATGAAAGCCTCCCGTATCCCTGCCCATGAAGCGTCTTTCTTAAACTCTGGCAAAGCAATCAATGGGCGAACCTTTGAACTTTCACCTTTTGAGGTCTCCATCGGAAATACCTCTGAATCAATTGATATGGTTCGAGCACGGGTACGTAATGGGGATGAATCCTTTTACTATAATACCTCGGTAAACAAAGACCGAATCGTTATTCACTTTACTGCCGGATACCTGAAAGGCGACATGTCTGCTCTTAGCCGTCCTAACTTTCACGTGTCCGTCCCCTTTGTAATTGCCCGAGATGGAACCGTTTACAATCTCTGGCCCTCTTCCCGCTGGTCTTATCACCTGGGCAAAGGCGCTCTTGGCGGCAATCAGGCTGAAAGTAGACGTTCCATCGGTATTGAGCTGTCAAACATAGGTCCTCTGATCAATGAGGATGGAAAACTTTACTCCACCTATAAGGATCCCAATGGAAACTACTTTGACGTGTATTGCAATGAATCTGAAACTCAGTATTACCAGGAGCTGGAAGACCCCTATCGAAAGCATACTTTCTATGCCACTTACACAGACATCCAGTATGAAAAGCTAGATCAGGTTATACGATATTTATCCGCGCGTTATAGTATTCCCTATACCCTATTACCAGAGGAGGATCGCTATGATGTAAAAGAAGAGAACCTTGGTGCTGCAGGGGTGCTAAGCCATGTCAACTACCGCCGATCCGGCAAATGGGACATCGGTCCTGCATTCGACTGGTCTAAATTGACAGGTGGTAGCTAACTGCTTACCGCGTACAAGGTTTTTGATAGGATTTCAATGCAAAGGCCTGCTTCCAGAAGTCATCATTTTTCTCACTTTCGATTCTATTTTCTTCCGCATCGGAAAGGTCAGGGAAAAAATCCAGTCCGGTAAGCTCCTCCACGTCGTCAACCGGAACTAAATAATCCAATACGTCCCTGGACGGTAAGTCTTCTTTTTCTCGAACATGGGGAAATAGAAAGGCAGCAGTAATGTGATCTCCTGATTCCAATCGGTAAATGATTACCTGGTAATACTTATCCGGTATTGCAATATCTCCTTTCTCATTTTCGATGACTTCATAATCGTCTGGATCGGAAATAATCCCCCCTACAACTAAATACAACTCCTTCAGATTGGGGACCAGCACCTTTCTGATCTTGGTTTCCAATGCGTACCACGGACCACCAGCACCATTCAAAGCGCTGTGATCCTGGGGCGCAATATTGGACATGTAGTTAGCTTGAAATACAGTCTTATCGTCGTAAGGATCCAGGGCCTCATCCATCAAGTCTGATATTTCACCCTCGACACCTCCTCGATCGCCACCCATGGCAAAATAAGGAACCATGTGGCCCCTGGCATAGCCAGATCCGGTATAGTCATCGGTGACCACACCGTTAGGAACATCCGTATCTTGTCGAAAACTTTTATACTTCTTCTCTCTTTTGGGTGTGCACAAATAATCTGGAATAATGTGATAGGCGCACCACTCCGGAATCCTCCAGTTGGGTGCATAATTCAGAATAAACCCTTGTCTTACATAGATGGAATCAGCATCTGGCTGACCCATATAGATATGTTCATCATAGAGCACTTTGTCCATCCCATCGAGATCCTCATATAGCGACGGTTGGGCCTGAATACAAAAGCCGATCGATACCGTGATGATGAGTAAGAACACTTTCTGATTTCTCATGGTATTACTTCTTATCATTTTGCTCTGAATTTTTCAGGAAGGCATATGTACCGTTGCTTAAGCCCAACAGAGCCAACTGCACCTCCGAGTATTCCGGCATTGTATAGTCGTAGACCACTGACTTAACGAATGCTAATCCGAACACGATATTAAAAATCAGCGCCTGAAGTCTGTGAATACTTACCCCTTCGGAATCGGAAAGGATATCTTGAAGAAAGTTGCCATCTGACTTCCTGTAATTTACCAGACGAGTAAGTCCATCATCCCCAGCTTCACCTGCCCGGTCCTCTTCCCCCTTACCAATAGCTTGCCCTACAGTAGTTGTAGTCGCACTTATGCCGATTAACACCAACGCAGTAGCGTTGACCGTGTTGATATTCCCGGTGAACCCCAGGATATAAATGAAACTACCAATGACAATGAAGCTCCAAAAAGCTAATTGAGACTTGCTGAAACTATAACTTGAAATAACAGAATCATTGGTCAAATTAGAGATACGATCCTTTATTATAGACCTAAACACATACAGTATCGCGATGTAGAATATCGTAAAACCAATGACAAGCCAGATCCCGTATCTAGACCATTTGTCCACCTCGGAAAAAAAGATGGTAGCTCGCTGATGATACGTCATGCTACTTTGTTCATCCAATTTGATTCCAATTAACAGCTTCTTCTCAGCTTTTCCTCGGATGTTATATAGTGCCTCTTTCTCCTCCTGCGTCAGGTAATCAACATGATAGGTGAAATTTATGATACCCGCATCTGTATTAGGAATGAAGGCGGGCATAGCCGACATTTCAATATTTTCAAGAAGTAGCCGCACGTTTCTAAGAACGATCCCTTCTTCTTCCATGAATTCGTTAATGCCAGGAATATCGAACGTAATTACGCAAGTATCAATGATGGTATTTTCTTCGATGGGTAAATATTCTTCTCCAGCATCAATATAAATACCGTCAATATCAATTTGAGCTTGAGCTGAGCACCATATAAAAGTGCATACCAGAACTGTCGACAGACGTCTGAGATAGGTTTGAGCGATCATGAGCGTGGTCTTTGGTCTGTAGAAAGATAATCAAAAAGGAAAAGTATTGCAAATACCGCTCTTATATCCTCAGTCCAAATCCACTAAATCCTCTCGTTATATTTCACTCCATTTGCCGAAAGTAGCTCCGCGATTGGTGATCTGGTTCATCTTAAGGGCTTTCAGCGATCGGTACTCAGCCATTCTCCCGTCGAAATACCCGGGATTTACATTTGGATATTCATCTTTAGCCAATTGAATCCATTCTACGATCTTGCTGTACTTGTTGTCTATGAGGTGAAAAACAAATTCCATGGTTCCTGTAGTATCTAATTCTTCGATTTGTTCCAGAAGATTCTTTCGCTTTTGCTTCGCGAGGTAATTGATACGACGCAATCCCATGACCGACTCTCCAGGAATTCCTGTGTGAGTTCCATTAACTCCGTCTGGCATTTTGATGTTCGGAAGGCCATACTTCTTGAGTAACTTTCTTACCCTTCTTCTTTTGGAAGTATGATATTGAAAATGCTTGAGCAAGTCCATCTGCCGATTATTAAGGTCGTCATGCAGTATCATCTTGATAAACTCGTGATAGAATACTCGTTTCCATCCGGGCTTTATCACCGGTGACCTCACCGGAATACCATGATGATCAGCAAACTCAATTTGAACACGATGATGCTTTTCAAAGAAGTCAAGTGATCCGTGATGGCTGCTAAGATGTGAACAGGGCACTCCGGCTGCGTCAAAAACTCTCAACTGGGCTTCAAGCTCCTTCCTAATTTCATCCGGTTTCATTTTAAACTGAAATTCTTTGTGCGTTCTAAATTTCCCGTTTCGGTGCAAAGTGGGAATTTGGTCCAGCGGTGCCAGGGGCCATCCGGAGGTCACAGTGAAGTGAAGCCCAATCTCTATGTCCGGATAATCGGTATATAGATTCCTGATACGTTCTGCAGATTTTGGATGATTGACTAAAGCCGCGACGGAATTTATAAATCCCATTTCGATACCGTCATAAACTCCTTTATCCACAAAATCAAGTGCACCAAAATCATCGGCAGTAAAAATAATCTTCTTCATTCCTCTAGGGATTAGGATACAAAAACTGTCTGGGATGCTTTCGAGCTATTTCCTCGAAATCGGTACCAAACGCATTGACAAAGTCCTGGACAAATTGTTCATGCCGGGGGCCAAATAGTTGCGTGAAGTAAAAATCCGAACCGTAAAGAATTTTTTCTTGGTGACGTGTATCAAGTTGATCGTACAATTTCTCTTTGAAAGCGTTCAATTCGAGTAGAATACTGAATTTCTCATTGTTTACCAGATACTCAATTAGGCCGTCCTCCGAACCTCCGGAATTAACAAGCTTATTGATGGTGTTGATCTTTCCGGTGAGTCCTGGACCAAGTTTCCCAATCCTTCTAAATATTATTAGCAATCGTACTTGGTCTGGATACGGTATACTTTCATCCAAAATGTAAGTAAGCAATGGTGTCTGTTTATACAACGAATCAAAGAATACTACATCGGATTGGTTACCGATTTGTTGCCTAATGGCCCTATGTTCCCTCCTATTTAGAACACATAGCGATCTGGGTATTGAGAAACTAAAGAAATGGCCTTCACTAAATGCTGAAAGGTCGGTATATAAGTTTGGGTACTTATCACTTTGAATCATCTCCAGGATGTACTTGCTCCAGTTATTCAATTTCCCAATATCATAGAGGAGCTCCCAAAAGTCAATTCTTCTGTCTTCCTTTTCCCATGCCAGTTGTGGGCTGTCCTCGCGATCAGGGTAAAATAACTCCTTTCTTAAGGTTACATTGGATACGTTCTCCGTTGGTGGATTATAACATCGTGCTACCGTCCGCCTATGTTCGGCTGGCATGGAGTTTATCCATTGATTGAATCTATGTTCCGGAAATCTTTCCAGTCGTTCTGGTAAGGTATGATGGACCATCTCCATGATCTCACCTGAACCACCAAAATGGGCCAGGTTAATTTTTAGGTTTTTGTACTCTGAAACCACTAGTTCCCATAATTTGGGATGGTTCATGGTATTGGCTCTCTCAGCTATAGCATGACCGGCTTTCAATGAAATCACCTCGTGTTCAAAACGACGAACTTTACCATCGAGATACTTTATTTTCCGCTTCTTATGGTCATATATATGACCCCAAACACGAACACTTTTCACCAATGTTGCAAATCCGGCATCCGAGCAATGAACGGTAATGGGGATCTGGTTCTCTTGGCAAAACTCGTAAACACCGCCAGGATCCATAAGTACTGGATCCGTCGGGGAAAATCCTACTGGGCAATACAGCTTGACGCCGTGAAATCGCGCACCATCGTTGAGAATTTTTTCCCTAAGAAGGGGAATGTAGTCTATTGCATCCGATGATTTCCTTGTCTGGCGTGGTTCAACTGAATAGAAAGGTTGGATATGGTCTTTTCCGTATTTATCGACCAAAGCTTCCATTTCTTCCACCTGGTCCTTGAAGTTCTCATCGTTAATCAAATCATCAGATTCCCTAATTCGCTTTGATAGGCGACGAACTTTCTCTCCAAGCTTCCTTAGATCCCTTTTACCCGTAAATCGTCCAACCTCCCTAATAACGGTTGCCAGTCCACCCAGCGCGTTTAGGAAACGCTTTCGTTTCCTATGGAGCCTCTCTTCCTGTGAAGGATTATCAAGAAGCGTATCATCGGCGTACGTTAAGTCAAATGTCAGCGGTGTAAACACCATTTCATCATTTGGCAGGTGCTGCTGGTAGGCTGTATTGAAAAAAGCATAAACCCCTTCGGTATCGTCCGTACCAATTCGTTCCAGAAATTCTTCCACATTGCCAATGATCTGATGAAATTTTCGATCGTCGTTATCGGCGATTTCTACCAATTTTGTTAGCGAGACTGCAATCTTTGCAATCTTGTCTACAATTACTCCCTTATTGAAAAAATGCTGGTGAATGTCGTAGAGCGGTTGTGGCATGGTGGTAAAAGCGTTAAGTATTCTACTGAATTTAAATACAAAACCGTTTATTACCAAGTACTATCTCTTTCCAAAGTACTTAATTAGTAAGTGATTGACTATCAGGATGTAGCAAATGATAAAATGCGATACCAACGGCTAGTTACGACATATCTGATTCAAGTTGAAATAGGCCCGAATTAGATGTTGTACTTTATCAGATGATTAAGTCTTGGAAATCAATGTGAATAGCCAGCTACTAAAACAATTTTTCTAACATCTACCTTGTACATGCCACTGATTTATTGTTTCAAATTAACTCTTACCCTCTCCTCTATCCTTCTCTTGATTTCTTTCCTGAACTTCAGGTTTTGTTGGTATTGGCGCTTATTCAAAAACTCAATAAGATAAGCAACTACAGCGCCACCGAATATGGCAATTCCAAGCTCGGATAAAACATCAAGTACTATCGAATCCACAAATTGGCCTAAACGATCGGCATAGAAATAGCTTATTATCCTTGCTGAAACCGTAATGGTAATACCTAAAATGAAGAAGATGCTGAGAAACAGGGTATGGAAATATTCCTTATTGATGATTAGGTCCAACTCCTCTGGATTTTTTTCATAATAGTCGACCAACTCATCAGTCACGTTTTGATTATCCGATAGTACCCAGGTCATCAGTTTTTGAATTATTTTCATCTTGTGATATTAAATCTAATTCATTCAATATGCCAATAGGTAAAGCTAAGATAGGGTTAGCTCTTTCTGGTGGTGGTGCAAAAGGAGTCTGCCACCTGGGTATGATGGATGCGCTACTAGAGAAAGGATTCCACTTTGATGTCATCTCGGGCTCCAGTGCGGGATCGGTAGTAGGCGCCATGTATGCCAATGGACATTCTCCGAAAGAAGCACTGGAAATATTTAAGGCAACAGACTTTAAAGAGTTGTCCGAATTTGCTCTCAATTGGTCAGGACTATTAAACATTCGTAAAGCTGCCGATTATCTCGGAAACTATCTACCGAAGACTTTTGAAGAGCTGCGAATACCATTTTTTGCCACTTGCACAAGTATGAATAGAAACTCATCGATCTATTTCAGTGAAGGACCCTTACTCAAGGTACTTCTGGCTTCCTGTACCATTCCGGTCATTTTTGAGCCAGTGGAAATAAACGGCGAGCAATTGGTGGACGGTGGTGTTTTGGATAATCTTCCAATTCAACCATTAAAAGAAGAAAAGATGGACTTCATCATCGGTTTACACTGCAATTCCTTGGGAGAAGGAAAGAAAGCAGTCGGATGGAGAGAATTGATGACTCGTTCGCTGGAGATGTCCATGTCCTCTGCAATCCACGAGAAAAGCACGGGAATTGATCTTTTTATGGAACCCCCGAGAATGTCAAACTACGAAGTATTTGATTTCAAAAAGGCACAGGAAATGTACGATATCGGGTACTCTTATGCGAAAAGTCACCTGGAAAAAATTGAGCTACCGAGGAAAGGTATTTTCGGGGATCTGTTTGACTGAACACGCGTTACGAACCTTAGTGCGCGTTTATAACGCGTGCTTATAGTATTTAGCGCACGTTTGCAACGCGTGCTTATTACTTACAGCACATACTTAGTTTATAACGCGTGCCTATTATTCATCAATCAATCCAGTAATACAACATCCAAAATACCACGCATTCCGGCATAATCTCTCGCAGACGAGTACCAGTAGTATTCAGGTTCATCAACAATTTCGTCTTTGACTGGATTATTATGGATATATCTAAGCTTTTGATCCAGAATCCTATTGGAAAAAATCTCCATTGGATGATTACCATCTTGCCAGACCTTGTAGTTTGAGATGCGCTTTATATTTTTTGCTCGTCCTCTAAAAGCTTTTAACAACCATTCTCTCCTGCTCTCATTTATTTTATAGATTTCATCGATAATCCGTTTGTTGGTAAACTTTTTAAAATCTCTGAAGATACCAGAAAGGTTATTCTTGCTACTGACAATCATATGCAAATGACTGGGCATAAGGCACCAGGCATGAATAACTAATTGTTTTTCTTCCTGACAATATTTTAGGGAATCAACAATTATATACTTTATCTCTTTCCTGGTGAATAGATCAATCCATTCTACAATGGTGCTGGTCACAAAGTAGATGCCTTCGGGATTTCGAAACTTATATTTTTCCGACATCGATCATAATACGTTGTTTGTAATATATACATAAGTTGTGATAGTAGGTTGATAGCGCGGCGTCATAAACGCGGTAAATGATGATTATGTGAATTGCACGCGTTACAAGCGCGCGCTAAATGATCAGTTACAAGCGCGCGCTAAATGATGCGTTGGATAGCACGCGTTGGGTTGGAAACGCGCGTAATATCGTGTGTGTTTAGAATTATTGGACTTATCTATTGCCCTAACAACCGTATATTTAACCGAATGCCATAGATCGAAGGTCGGATCTGACCGATTCCATCATATTCCATCCCTGTCAGGAAGGTTCCAAAATAAGGACCTATTTCTGTCAACTTCCACCGTTTACTGTATGAAATCTCCCAATGCAAAATCTGCCCAGGATAGTTAAGACCCTGATTGTTTGTTGACAATAGCTGACGACGAACTCCAAGGTTCATTCCTATTCGTTCATTCCCGGTAAGACCATGAATCTCGTAGCTCAGTCCCGCTTTCAAGTCCATATCTAAACGGTTGGCTAGCAATGAATACTCCGGTTCTAGGTCGTTTGCAACCAGAAAATAGAAGGTGGCTCGCTGGTGTAAGAGATTTGCGGAAAGGGAATACTCAAACCTGGATCTAATCGATTTGGTGAACCCAAACCCAAAACTAAAACCAGATCTATCAGCAAGTGAAGGTACACGTTCGGGATCCGACGAGATGTAGTATTCGTCAAGTGTAGAAGGTATTAATGAATGATAAGTTACAAAACCAGAGCCACTGAGGAACCAGGTCCTGTCTTCTTTGAAATCCCTAATTGCTGATGGGTGCACAAGCTCTGAACGCGAATTCGTGATTAATAGCACCTTTGGAGCAAAATCATCAGTCAATGAGATCAGATCTGCATTAGGAATAACTGAGAAAGTCTTTTTGGTAAAAAAATCGACATTGTTAACATCAATATTCGCCGTTGAATCTGATGCAGCGTTACTAAATTCCAATGTACTATTTGAGCCATTAATTATCTTGTTTTCTGAAATTCGCACTGGAGTTTTATCATCCTTTAGCACCTTAATGGTTCTGCCGTGGATTGAGGAATTTCTTTTTTCAACCCGATCGGAAGCTTCTATTCCGTTACTGACCCATTCTTTGGTTTCAACTTCTCTCAGTTTGATTGTCTTCTCTGTACTTTCTGATTTTTCCGTAGAAATCAATGGGTTTCTATCATCTGTTGGCGCTTCAATCTCTAATCTTGATGCGTCGGTTGCCGCTTCGATATGAGACACATCGGATACCAACAAGGCCAACACCCCTCCTATTAATGTGGCAATCTTAACAAAAGACATGAACCATCCACTAGTATTTGCCGCAGGTAATGACTGTTCAATGCCACCCCACAAGTGGTCGGAAGGCAAGGGTTCCATCGAATTGAACCGCTGGCCAAGTATTTTCTTCAAAAGTGCATCACTAAGTATCTTCATATCGATATATTCCTTGTGACTCTAATTTTTTCTTTAAGAATTCCTTCGCTCGTGTTAATTGAGAACGGGAAGTGGACTCACTAATCTCCAGTTGATCCGCGATTTCTTTATGCTTATAACCATCAATGAAAAACATATTAAAAATCACCCTATAGCCATCGGGCATTTCGTTGATTATAACTAATAGTTCCTCATTTGACAGGCGATCAATGACCTCTTTATGACCATCATCCATGTGTTCATCCGTCATCTCCTCAAACTGGTCTTTCTGAGATTTATAGAAGTGATTGATATTGGTATTGATGGTAATTCTAGCAATCCAACTAGCCAGGTCGTCTATCTCCACCGTTTTACCGGCTAGTGATTTAAAGATCCGGATAAAGCTCTCTTGAAACACATCCTCAGCACCAGATCTATCACGACTGTAGCGCTGCGAGATGGACATGACCAAATCTTTGTAACGACGAAAAAGCTCATTTTGAGCTTTTCGTTGATTGCGTTGGCAACCCGCTATTAGTTTGGATTGCTCCAACTTCTACTTACCGTAGGAAAACGATGTCAACGCTGTTGTGTACGTACCGCAGTTTTTAATAGGATCTATCCATACGTTACCTGCGGATGTAGTGGGCTCAAGGCAAACTTCAACAACGAATTCTTGCGTTCCAAAGTCATCACCATTGCACCAGGTCTCGTAGTTAAGTTCAACATCCATTGTACCTTCTTCATTCAGTTTGGTAATGACACTTGCCCCGTATGCGAATGATCCTACCGCTCGTCTAACAGGGATTACACGTGCTTCCACCATCTTGGGCGACTGTAATCCATGACCCAACTCTGAAAGAAAGTCGATTGAAAACTTGTTTTCTCCGAGCTCCACTGTATAAGCTTTACTGACTCCGGAGGAAATGTTAGCCGATCGATTCACCCGTCTCACCTCCACAGTTCCTTGACCAATTACCCTGGTACCGTCTACTACCTGTATTTCAATGGATTCGGAATCGGTACCTCCTGGCAAGTACCTCATGAAGGTAACATCCGTGATAGACCGATCAGTTTGAATGGGTCGGAGTTGGTTATTGGTTGTAATGATATCAAGAGTGGATTGTTCAAATGAACCGTAAATCGGGATGACCACATCCTCCCGGTCAAAATGATAGCGTTCGGACTCTGTTGAAATCTGGTCAATCCTAACAATTTCATCGTCGACTTGATCGCAAGCCACCCATGTAAAAGTCAATGAAATAAGTAATGATAGTTTTAAGATGTGTTTCATTTTAATGAGCTTATGGTTTCATTAGGTATAGACCGGAAACAGATCTTTTTCGCTGCATCTATTCTGTAAAATATTGAATATGAGGGAATTGCGAAAGGATTATTACCGTCATCTCATATCAATACAACTGGAATTGATGGTACCATTATGCATTTAAGTAAATAAAACATAACGAAAATGAAATAATAAAAGTGTAGAAAGTCAACTGCCCATGGCACGACTATTTGGAAGGAAACCTACTAGATCTCAGGGATTCAAGATTGCTTAAGAACGCCGAGGTAGTCGTCATCCCGAATGTATCCCATCAGGCCCTAAAAGAGAAGGTTTGATTGTGGACTAGTGTAACTCTATCTCTTTCTCGATAGCTACGAAGTGGGTAAGATCCTTCTTCTTATTGAATATCGGAAGAACATCAATTCGACAACGATAAAGCTCACCATTCTTACGGTAGTTTACAACCGACTCCTGTAAGCGCTTCTGGTTTTCTAGCTTTCCTCGTATTCTAGATCTTGTTTGATGTGAGGTCTTTTCTCCTTGAAGAAACCTTGGTGTTTTTCCCATAGCATATTCCGGAGTGTACCCTGTCATGGGCTCGAAACCATCATTAACCCATTGAATCGTTTGGTCAGCATCTGTAAGGATCAGGGCGTCATAATCCGAAGTTAGCTCCTTGCGCCAATTGATGTCCCAGTCGTTGTTCACCGCCAATCGCATTAAAAATCGCAAGTCGCTGGATTTCCTGCTAAACGCGATGCCATCAAAATAGTGATACCCAGAAATGTCCCAAGATAAGAGTGGGTGTTTTGCTAATCTTTCTTCCTCCATCATCCCCAAAACAGTTTTTTATATAAGTAGGTTCAGTCAAAGATATACCTCCATTTCTAAAACTTCAAATTATACAATCCGATTCCTATCTTTAATCACGTGAGACCACTTGTACTTATTCTAATACTATTGACGTTCCACACTGTCGTTGGTCAACCAGACAGCGTATACACCCTGGACTACATTGAAAAAAGCACAAGCTTTGCGTGGCTTACTTATGGAGGAGACATAAACATACTGACTGGTGGTACTACTCAACAATTGGTTGACGGGATTCTTACTGACAGTGATTTTGGTCCAACGGTCACGCCCAGGATCACCATTGGAGGCATTCACTTCTGGGGACATGCGGACTTTTATGTTACCTTCCCATTGTCCTTCATTTCAATTCAAAGTATACCATCTGGTCTGAGTGATCTGGAAGTGTATCAAGGAGTAGAGACGGGTGCACGATTCTATCCAGTAAAACTGCAGCCAAAAAAACTCACGCCGTTTGTGGGAATGAGCTTCAGACGTATTCGGTTTTCACAGGAGGCTGAAGAAAGTAATAGCAATAACGGTGTACCTACCTTTGGAAGATTTGTTCATCCTATTCAATTCGGGTTAACTGGAACAACCATCCAATTTCATATTACAGCATCTGTCTATTATACTTTTCAAAATAGTTTCAAGTATTACATCACCCCTCAACAAAGGGCAAATATCGAGCAATATCCTGTCTCTTTTAACATCAGTCTGCTTCGATATATCGATTCGGATCGGGGAATGAGAAGGCAACCAGCAGTAGACCAATTGAATAAAGATTACCGCGTACTAAAGGATAAAGCAATGCTTAGTGCCTGGTTTATTGGATTGGGTCCTTCATCTGCTTTACAAACCAGTCAATCATCCTATTTGAAAGAATACTTCCCCTTCTTCTATGATGATTATGCAGCCTCAATTCTTCCTGATGTATCGATTGGAAGATACTTCTCTCAGGTCGATGCTAATGTCAATTTATCTTATCGAACTTATGGGAATAGTTACCATGGATTTGAATCGTCAATTACGAAAAGAAGACATTCGATTGGCATCGAGTCCGTTAAATTTATTTTCAATTATCTCGGATTCGTACCTTTTATAGGTCCGATTGTTTCATATGAACATTTACAGACACGGATTAACGGTGTTGATTATCAACAAAACCAGACAGCATTTGGATTTACCTTCGGATGGGACATACGTGTCACTAAGACTGGTTCGAATCTGTTAAGAACTAATCTGAGATACTTTCCTGGTTTACATATGGAAATTGACTCGGAAAAAGTAATGTTTGATGATCTTGAATTCAACTTCATCCAATGGGTCTGGTTTCCTGGTAGAAGAAAAATTTTAGCAAATAACTGATTTTTTATACACCCTGGCTTTAGGGCTCCACCGGTTCATTCAAATGACGGAATCGTCTATTGTCCATTAAACTTTGAAGGTGTTTATCGTATTTGAAGTGGTAGTGCCCAATGAAAAGCCCAGCATTTCTTGCCTTCTTAAGGTATCTGATGGCTTTACCTTCTTCACCCATTTGGGCATAAATGCATCCAATAACATAATACGGATAAACCTGGTAAGACCCAGTTACAGACATTTCAGGGTAAACCAACTTCTCCAAATCCTGAATGATTTGTCTAACACCTTCCATGTCTCCATTATTAATCAACCCCAAGGCTGTCCAGTATGCATAGAAAATTGTTTCCTGAGTCACTTCAAGATCTAATGACACTACCTTGTCATCTAAAACATCCAATATCCTGGTAAGAGTGATGCTGTTTACACCGGTATCATTTGTGGAGCGTAAGAAAGAGGCAGTCTCGTAGATTAGAGTGGAATTCATAGTATTCGTAGAAAATACTGATCGATAATCGTAGGCAAAACGTCTTATCAGATTACTGGAACGACCTGATTTTCTCTTTAGTCCAGCTTTTAACCAGTAATGATAAGCGTCATTATCTCCCGTCATGATCGAGTATAGGGATTGATGATAATTAGAAACTCTCCGTCGGGGAGTTTCTATCATTAGTGATTTTAGCTTGTCTTCCTCTCCAAGAACGGCATAATTCACGATCTGATTTCTTAACCTGGCTGAAAATCCATAAAGATCCTGTGAGATATCATAGTCGCGTATGGGATTTTCCTCATAGATGCTATTCGATAAACCATAATTTCCCAATTCATTATAAGCCACACTTGCAGCATCGTGATTTACCCAAAGGTCACCTGGAAATTTCTCTCGAAGTCTACTGATGGAATGGTAGGCTTCCGCCGTATTGCCCTCATAAAGGAATCGAACGTAATCGTACCACAATCCCTCATAGCTGGTCATCCGATCTCTGTAAGTATCTAGAAAATCAAAATGGTCGATCTTTATCGTATCCGCATACCAACGGGTAAGACTTAGGACATGAATGCGGGCTAAATGAAACATAGAGTCTTCTGAAACGATGGCATCAAGTGACTTCATATAATTTCCGTCCTCGTTTAGCATATTGAGGTACTGCTCATAGGCATTGTAACTTGGTATTCGGAAAAGCCTTTCCTCAATATCCTGCTTAGAAACCCAGTAGTCCAATACCTTTTCGCGGAGTTCCGTTAATAGCGCTTGTACATGACTGACTGATCCATAAATTGGTGGGAAAATAAATTTTATTTCCCCCGTGGAAACGTCCTGAATCCTCAGCTCAAAAATGATTTGCTCACCTGAAACCTTGTAACTCCCGGTAACAATATTGACAGCTCCGGTAAGCTCTGCAAAAGCTGGTCTACCCTGCACATCACCTGGCTTAATCTCAAGGGATCCCAGGTTATTCTCAATCGTGAAAGGTGAGGTGACCGGAATGTCCTCAAAGGCAGTAAAGCCCAGTGTGATAACATTAGCAGCTATCTTTCCAAGATTTTCAACTGAATTGGCGGTAGCCAATGTTGCGGAATCCGTCAGTTGTACCGAATCCGTATCATGCTCAAAGGGAATAATTGCGATTTTATTTAGTCGTATATCAGCACTCAATTCCGTGTTGATATAGGGTTGATCGTCCTGTATGAAATTAAAGTAAACATACTGAAGCGCCAGTAACAGTAAGATGGTTGCTATGAAGTAATTACTTGTAAGCGGACGGATCAGTGGTTTTGGTTTCTTCCCTGACTTTTTCTTTCCATTTCCAGTTGTCGGTGGAATACGACTTATCCCATGTGGACCAATATCATAGAACCAGGCCAAAATCAGTATGCCCGGAAAGCACACCACCAGAACAATAATCAGGATTTGTAGTTTTTCATCAGGAATTCCAAAGGCAGGAAAGAGAATATCCCCTACTTGTAACTGTAGCCAGGAAACCACGGTATAGGAAATTGCCACCTTATGTAGCTTCCTTCTCCTGAATTCTTCATAGAAGTTTTGAACTGGCATGGGTGTTCGAAATTAATAGATTCGACAATAATCAGGAATGTCGAAAGCAATATTCACTTAAAGTATTGGTTTAAGTGGGAAATTTTGGACGTTAATTGGGAAATATGCAGGAAGCAAGGATGAAATATACGACTGAAAAAACACACCATCCTGGTGCAACGTTTAGTATACTAAGTGCATCTAACCTTTCAAACGGTCAAAAATCATGCTCAGTAATTACCTAATCGTCTTCTTCAGGAACATCCGTAGAAACTCATTTTTCACTTTCCTAAATGTTCTGGGTTTGTCGCTGGGAATTGGAGTGAGTTTTGTCATCATCCTGTATGTAACCGATGAATTAAGTTTCGATGGTTTTCACCGTGATGCACCTTACATTCATCGTGTAGGCTTGACAGGAGTGCTTTCAGGCAATCGGTTTGAAGGCGTGCACACCTGTTCACCAATGGCCGAAGCTTTGCGTACAGAAGTACCAGGTGTGAAAAGTAGTGTTCGCCTGTCTCATTGGGGAGATCTGATGGTTCATAATGGTGAAAACATCATCATGCAGGAAGATGTCATTATTGCTGATTCCAACTTTTTCAGCTTCTTCGATTTCCCATTAGCCGCTGGTGATGTTAACAACTTGCTAAAAGCTTCCAACCAACTAGTGCTTACACGCTCAACCGCCAAAAAGTTCTTTGGAGATAAAGAACCGTCTGAAGTTGTAGGGCAATCATTATTGATAGGCAATGACAAAGAATCTTATTTGATAACTGCTGTAGCTGAAGATCCACCCCTAAATACTCAATTTGAATTTAACGCTATAGTATCAATGGATACCTGGGACTTTAGTCGGAGAAATCAATGGACTTCTAACAGCCTTTACACCTTCTTTAAGGTATTTCCGGGTACGGATGTCCAGACCATTCAGGTCGCTCTCGATGATTTTGTGGAAAAATATGTTGGCCCCGAGATACAGCAATACCTGGGTATTAGCTTATCAGAATTTCGGGAAGAAGGAGGAGATTTTGGTTACTTCATAAATGCATTGGATGAAATTCATTTTTCCAATTATGATGGAGAAATGGGACCAAGGGGAAATCGACAAAATGTAATGATCTTTTCAATTGTTGCACTATTTGTATTGATCATCGCCGCAGTTAATTTCATCAATTTATCAACGGCGAAAGCCACTGATCGAGCGAAGGAAATAGGTATCAGGAAAGCTGTTGGTGCCTATCGTCAACAATTGATTAAGCAATTCATCTTCGAATCAATATTCCTGGTTTTCATTTCATCCATCATCTCATTGGCTGTCATCATCTTATCGCTTAGTTGGTTGAACGACCTGATGGATAAGCAATTCTTGATGTCAGACATCCTTAATCCTGAAATTCTTCTCTATTATGTAGTTGCCGTTGTGATTATTGGCACACTTGCAGGATTATACCCCGCACTGGTCTTGAGCGCTTATGATCCTGCTGTGGTTATAAAAGGAAAACCTCATGTATCCAGCGGTACCGGATTTAATGCTCGAAATATTCTTGTAGGTTTTCAGTTTGTGCTGACAGCCATGGCCATAACCCTAACTATTGTCATTAGCCAACAATTGAATCACATGCGATCTATGGATCTTGGTTTTGATAAAGAACAACTTCTGGTAATACAGAATGCCCGTTCCCTTCCGAATAAAGAAACCTTTAAGACCGAACTTCTTAGTATGTCTTCGATTCAAAATGTGAGCATCACTGATAACTATCCATCCCGTGTTTTCAGTAACTCTGTTTTTCGCTTGGGGGACACCAATGAAGATATCCTATTCTATCAATATTACTGTGACGAAGACCATCTTCAATCTGTGGGTTTTGAATTACGTGATGGTCGATTTTTTGAGGATCCCAAATTGGACGAAAACTCGGTGGTTATAAACCAAAAAGCATTCCAAAAAACGAGATGGACTACTATTGAGGGAAAGCAGATATTAGAAGTGGACAGCGCTGGTTTTAACGCCTATAACGTCATAGGTGTTGTGGAGGATTTTCAATTCGAAGACTTCAAATCCGAGGTGCAGCCTCTCATCATGTTCAATACGGATGATGGAAGGTTCATCACTCTTCGCTTAACCGGTGGAGAGGCTTTGACAACTATTCGGACCGTAGAAGAAAAATGGAATGATCTAACTGGTGGTAAACCTTTCGAATACACTTTTGTAGACCAGCAATTTGAGCGATTATTTAGTAGAGAAAAGCGTTTAGCCAATCTCACTATATTATTTTCAATATTAACTATAGTAACCGCCTCACTGGGTTTATTTGGTTTGGCGGCATTTGTAGCACGAAGTCGCAGAAAGGAGTTTGGTATCAGAAAGATCCTCGGAGCGCACGAATCACTCATTTGGTTCCTACAATTCCGATACTTTGTTTCGATCGCGTCAATCGCGTTGGTAGTGGCAATCCCAACAGCATACTACCTGACTGATAGGTGGCTGAGTGAATTCGTGTTCCGAATTTCTAATAGTGTCTCCATTTACATGGTTACGGTAGTTTTAATGGTCGTAATTATCTTATTAAGTGTGGGTTATCAGTCCTTAAAGGCCTCAAGAGTTTCTCCATCAAGCATTCTCAGGGACGAGTGAAGACCGTATCACTTTGAAAACCTTGTGAAACCCTTGTCTTCATAACCCGTTCGACTAACTTCGCGGATTAAAGAAACCAGACTGTGTCATTAAAAGATACTAATGCCCGAAGTATAACGAAAGCAGTTTCTTGGAGACTGATTGGTACGCTGGATACCATTTTCTTATCCTTCTTAATAACGGGCAATTCCGTTACTGCCTTCTCGATAGGCTTCACAGAGCTTATCACCAAGTCCGCATTGTACTATTTCCATGAGCGTATATGGAATGCTGTCGCCTGGGGCCGGGATGAAAACGAACCCTCTCATTTCCGAAGTATCGCAAAGAGCTTCAGCTGGAGAACGGTTGGAACGCTTGACACTATCATTCTCTCCTATTTTATTTCCGGTGATCTCATAGCAGGTTTATCCATCGGGGGATCAGAATTAATTACCAAAATTGTTCTTTACTACCTCCACGAGAGAATTTGGTCCAGGATTAAATGGGGTCGGGAGCATATTCTTGAAACTGAAGAACCTGTCTCCAAATAACCAATCGGCCTTTACAAAATAATTGGCCTAATCGGATTCCCAGTATGAGCAATCTCATAGGAAAGCACTGCTGTTCTTGGGATATTTAATTATGCGACTGCTATCACTGATTCTGGGAATATTGTTTTTCAGCGAATGCTTTTCACAGCACATAATCTATCTTATTCCCGGTCATGGTTCGGACTGTCGAATATTTTCGAAGATCGACTTTCCTGAAGGTTATAACATCGTTCACATGGAGTATGAATTACCGGGGAGAAAGGAAAGCATGAAACAATATGCCGTGCGATTATCCTCTCAAATCGAGGATGGTGATGATTTCACATTAATAGGTGTATCCCTTGGTGGCATGCTTGCTGTAGAAATTGCCGAGATCAAAAACCCAAAGCGAACGATTATTATCTCAAGCGCGAAGAACAGAAATGAATTACCGGGAAGGTATCGCTTTCAACGTAAAATACCGATCTATAAGATGGTTGGACCCAGACTGGCAAAGGCAGGAGCAAAAATTCTCCAGCCCCTTGTAGAACCAGACCGAAACAAAGAGAAAGAGACGTTTAAATCAATGTTGAACAACAAAGATCGTAAGTTCATAAAAAGGGCTATTCATCTAATTATTACTTGGAAAAGAGAGACGAATTCGGCTCCAGTTACCCATATTCATGGCTCAAATGACCACACTATACCACACCGCAACGTGAAATATGATACTCTTGTAAAGGGTGGTTCACATATGATGACGTTGACAAGACCTGAAGAAATATCAAAAATCATCACCGGTATCCTTTTGAACTAGTTGATCCATTTCAAACTCTTTCTAACTTAATCGGGTACGTTCGACCCGAATACCACTGTGGGACGTATAAGTTCAAATCATTATCCACACACACATCATGCGGATTCATGAAGGTTACGTCATCGGATACAGGTTCTTTTAACTCATTACCGTCAAATGACGGTGTACTTCCTCCCGGTAGAGATACTACCCGATTATACTTGTCCAACACCGCGATCATACCATCGTAATTGAACCAGCTTTTCGTAACAATGACAGCAAAATAGATGTTATCTCCTTTTATAACTGGACGACAGATCCAGCAACCAGGTAATGGGATGGTTTCCAAATATTCACCATCAAGAGTAAATCGCTTAAACTCCTGATTCGTTCGGGATGTGATTAGCAACTCCTCTTTTCCACTTCTATTGTCTATAGTAATTCCATGACAACAGTCAAACTGATTCGCACCATCTCCTATCCCACCCCAATGTCGGATGTACTCTCCCTCCGCAGTATATTGGACAATGTAGTTCAAACCGTATCCATCGGCGATATATATTTCACCTTTAGAATTCACCGCTGTCTCCGTAGGCTTCCATTGTTCACTTTTCTCATAGTCACTGATCATTCTAGGATAGTTGATTTCCATGAGAATTTCACCTTTCATATCCGTTTTCAGCACCTTATTTTCTTTTTCGTCGGTGATAAAAAGAAACTCCTCTCCTCCCTCCTGCACCAAAGTCAAACCATGAGCACCGGAAGCATTGACCGTCCAGGTGTCTATGACCTTACCAGAGGGATCGTAGATAATTACATTGTTTTTAATATGATTGGTAAGTAAAATGAGTCGTCCATTTTTGTCCTGCACCATTTCATGGCAATCCCGAACCGGAATTCTTGATGGATCCTGAATTCCCCATGAGGCGTTCACTCGGTATTTGAAATCCCCGTGACCAATTAGTTGACCTTGCTCAAATTGATTTTTAGCTATGGATGGAAATCCAAATGCACCCATGGCTCCGATTGCCATTGATCTTCCAATGAAATTTCTTCTTGTTGTCATGATGTTTTTTAAGGCCCATAAATAACTTCTACATCTCTCCCTCCTTGTAATCCGCTAATACCGGCTTCTGTAATTCTTGATTGCCAGGTATAAACCCGTTTTAGGTTATTCAGCTCGCGTAGTCCATCCAGGTAGGTATCATCGACTTCTGTATTGAAGAGATTGAGCGATTCCAAGTTATCTAAAGGAGTAAGGTATTGTAGGAATAATCCGTCCAATTGAGTACTATGCACATCTAGTCTCACAAGGTTAACTAAGTCAGCTAGCCCGGTAAGCCATTCATCCTCAACGTTAGACTCTGACAAATCAAGAAAAGCTACTTTTTCCCCCAGTTCCCAGATAAGTTGTAATTGATCGTTTGTCAGTTCCTTATTCAAACTTATGTCTAACAGATAATTCTGATCTGAAAGAAAACTGACCTTTATCCCGGATTCCTTGAGTCTGGCCATATTTGACTCGCTCAAAGGATCCACTTTGACTTTTTCGTAGTAGGGTTTGGCCTCCAAATCAATTTGGTAGTTTGAAGCCAAAATCGTTTTCAGTTCCATATCCGTGGACGCTGGACTGAATACTATATCCTTCCCCGCACCTGACTCAATCCAGTATTTCAGTATTCGTATCTCAGAATAGCTTAGTGGATCACCTGAAGGGGGCATGAATTTCTTTTCATCGGGACTCATCGTCACTCGACGGAATAGTTCACTCGCATTAGAGTTAGAGGCGATGATGGTCTTCCCCGATTTCCCCGTTGCAATCAACGATTGATAATTGGAAACATCAAGATTTCCGGCCATTTCAGAGGAATTGTGACACCTCTGACATTTTTGCTCTAAAACGGGTTTAATAAACTCCGTAAATACCTGGATTGAATCCACAGGAACGTCGGAAAACTCTTTAATGTTAGTGCTTTCATCTGCCAGAGAAAGATAAGATTCACCATGGGTCAATGTTCCACCAAAATGACCGGTTATCGAAATCAAAAGCAGTAGCAATATTGAAACAATGGTGGAAACCGATCGGCGATAATTCGGATAGAACCTCTTTAGAATGAATACAACCAGGAACGATATAACGGTTACAAAAGCCAAAATACGGTGTAGATGGAGATTAGAGCCTGCCCAGGGATTCGATTCAACCAGGAAGATTCCGGTAACAATACTGCCAATTCCGGCCAGAATTGTCAAAATCAGAGATCCCTGTACCACCCAGGTAAAGGCAGATCGTCTATTACCTGTCCATGATAAGAATTCCAGGAAAATGGTTAGAATGATAAATCCAATAGGCAAATGGACCAACAACGGATGAAGTTTTCCAATCAATGAAAGCATATCCATCAACTAGGCCAGAATGGGTTTAACCACTTTCCCATGAACGTCAGTGAGGCGAAACCTTCGCCCCTGAAATCGATAAGTTAGCTGCTCATGATCAACACCCAGCAAGTGCATCAGGGTGGCCTGAAAGTCATGAATATGAACGCCATCAGCGGCCACATTGTAACCCAGCTCATCAGTCTCTCCAAAACTGAATCCCGGTTTAACTCCGGCACCGGCCATGAAAATTGAAAAACACTTTGGGTGATGATCACGACCAAATGTTGGAGACTCAATATTTCCCTGTGAATAGTTGGTTCTACCGAATTCCCCTCCCCAGATTACCAAAGTGTCTTCCAACATACCTCTCTGCTTCAAGTCCTTTATCAGGGCGGCGGTCGGTTGGTCTGTTTCCTTGCATTGAACCCGTATATCTCGATCAAGAGCAAAATGCTGATCCCAACCCTGGTGGTACAACTGGATAAACTTTACATCCTTTTCCAGCAATCTCCTGGCCAGAAGACAATTGGCCGCAAATGTCCCTGGCTTGCGACTATCTTCCCCATACATATCGTAAATGAAATCGGGTTCTCCGGAGGTATCCATCACCTCAGGTACCGAGGTTTGCATCCTGTAAGCCATTTCATACTGTGACATTCTTGCCATGATTTCCGGATCTTGTTCCTTGGCGTACTGAAAGTCCTGTAACTCACTTAGGGCATCCAGCTGAGTTCTCCTTTGCTCTCTTGTAACTCCCGGCGGATCAGATAAAAAGAGTACCGGATTCTTTCCTGCTCTGAATTGAACCCCTTGATACTCAGAAGGCAAAAACCCATTGCCCCATAAACGTGAATACAAGGGTTGTCCGTACTTGTCTTTAGTGACCAGGACCACAAAAGAGGGTAAGTTTTCATTTTCACTTCCAAGACCATAACTCACCCAAGATCCAATTGAAGGTCTTCCCGGAAACTGGGAACCGGTCTGAATAAATGTAACCGCTGGATCATGATTGATTGCCTCGGTATACATGGATTTTACAAAAGTGAGATCATCTGCAATTTCAGCAACATGTGGCATCAAATCACTGATCCATGCCCCACTTTCCCCTCTTTGCTTGAAGTCAGCAATTGAACCCACCATGGGAAAGGAACTTTGTCCGGAGGTCATCCCTGTTAATCGTTGACCCTTACGTACACTTTCGGGTAGCTCTTCACCATTCCTCTTCTTAAGAATTGGTTTGTAATCAAATAAATCCAGTTGGGAAGGTGCACCACTTTGAAAAAGGTAGACTACTCTTTTTGCCTTAGCAGGAAAATGAGGTAAGCCGCTTTGAAGGGATCCCTTTGCCATACTACTTAAAGGGTCCGCTATTGATCCCAAGGCTAAAGCACCCAAACCCAAAGAAGTTCTGGATAAAAAGTCCCTACGGGAGTAATTCGTATTCTGATGATGACACATATTCTATCGCTTTGTGTAGGCCTCGTCCATATTTAGAATGGTATTGGTAACCAGTGAAAGTGCTGCTAAATCCGAATTCTTCAACTCCCCTGGTATTTCAAAGTCACCAACAGCCAAATACTCATTGATATCTGATTCATTATCCATAAAAAGTTTCTTTTCCTCTTCATAAAGATCCTTAAGGATTCTTACTTCATCATCATCAGGTACCCGTGATAACGCAAGCTTAAAGGCGGCCTCAATTCTCTCGTCAACGCTGTCCAGAGACATCCTGGCCACTCGGGTTGCCAATGCCCGTCCCGCTTCCACAAACTGCGGATCGTTGAGCAGAGCAAGTGCTTGTAAAGGTGTATTGGTACGCTCCCTGGTAATGGTACAGACTTCCCGAGGCGGGGCATCAAACAGGGTCATGAAAGGCGGAGGAGATGTCCGTCGAATAAATGTATACATGCTTCGACGATACTGCTTTTCTCCCTCGTCTTGTTTGTAGGTCAGTAAGTAATACGAGAAGTTCCCCAACTCAATCCAGAGTCCTTCAGGTTGATAGGGTTTGACACTTTCTCCACCCACATTGGAATTTAGTAAGCCACTCGCAGCTAAAGCATTATCCCTGATGAATTCCGCCTGCCACCGATAACTCGGAGCACGGGCCAACCAGGTATTTTGCGGGTCTTTCTCCATGTGTTTTTCAGTAGATGTGGAAGACTGTTGATAAGTGGCACTCATCACCATTTTCTTAATGAGCGCCTTTACATCCCATCCGGATTCCATTAAATCTACCGCCAACCAATCTAACAATTCAGGGTGGGTAGGTAGTGAACCTTGATTTCCAAAGTCGTTTGCTGTTGCCACAAGCCCTTGACCAAAAATCATTTGCCAGTACCTATTCACGGCCACCCTGGCAGTAAGAGGATTTTCTTCATCAAAGAGCCATTTGGCCAAACCTAATCGATTTGCTGGCCAACGATTTGAATCGAATGGTAAAACTTCGTTCACTGCCCCAGGTAGAACTTCTTCCGTTGGCTGATCATATTGTCCGCGATTAAGTATGAAAGAGGATCTGGGTTTGGACATTTCTTCCATAACCATCAACTCTGGGATAGTATCCATAAGTGCTAAGTACTCCCCTCTCGCTGTCTTCAATTCTTTATCAATACGATTCAATTTCTCACCTGCGGGGACAGATGCACTTGCCTTTACCGTATTGATGGACTGCTCCATAATTTTTGCTGCCTCATTAACCGGAACCTGGTTTTCGAATATCAGCATTTCATCTAAGTAACCGTTCAGGATTCCGTTATCACCGGTAAAGGCACGATAGCTTTGACCCACCTGAAGACCACGGTCCGAGAGTTCGCGGTTGACTTCAATAGGAAGTATATTCTTATACAATCGATTATATACCTCAATTCTCTCAGCTTTCTTTCCATTTATCGCCAATTCTACACCTTCCGAATCCATGGAACCATCATAGGATACAAACAGATGATTCCATTTGTCGAGCTGTACAGACTCCTTACTCTTCACATGGATCATGTTATGAGGAAGGGAATGAATAAGTCTAAATGATAGATGGTTCGTTGAATCCAGGTAGAAGTCCCAGCCTCTCCATAAGTTGTTCTTTTCTCCAGCGTTACCAACAATTACCTTTGTCTTACCCGTTTCTTTCTGCAGATTCACCCACACCGAGATAGCAAATGGTTCATGAGAGTTGAAATCACCAAAGTCATTGATGAATACCTTGTCGTATTGGCTATCAAAAGAAATAGCCTTGTCATTAATCCCTTCGATGAAATCTAATTTTCCCTGTGCGGCCAGGTTTTGTTGATCGTCCAGGTAGTTATCTTCTTCCAACTGGCTGACTTTCTCGAACCTGACATGGATCGAAGGAGAAATGGTTCGGTATGAATCGGTCTTCAAAGTCTCCTTTGTTCTGGTCAGAGAATCAATTTTTCCTTCCAAATAGGCTTTCTCACTTTCTGATTCATCCGTTGATAACAATACCATCGGGCCGTAATCGCCATCGTCACCCGTCATTCCTACCTCCCGAACATTGTTGAAAAATGCGCTTACCTGGTAGTACTCCTTCTGGGAAATGGGATCGAATTTGTGGTCATGACACCTGGAGCATTCTAGTGTCAAACCCATGAGCGCAGTTCCAACCGTATTCGTACGATCCAGGACATACTCTACCCGAAATTCTTCATCAACTACTCCCCCTTCTGCAGTCATTGGATGGTTACGATTGAAAGCCGTAGCAATAATCTGATCACGAGTTGGGTTTGGTAACAGGTCTCCTGCCAGTTGTTCTGTGATGAATTCGTTATATGGCTTGTTTTCTTTAAATGCTTGTATAACCCAATCTCTCCAGGGCCAAGCTTTTCGTAAACCATCGGCGTGAAATCCATGCGAGTCGGCATAACGGGCTACATCCAACCACTCCAAGGTCATCCTTTCAGCATACGCACTGCTCGAGAGTAGTCTATCTACAAGCTGCTCATAGGCGTTTGGAGACGGGTCATTCATGAATTGCTCTTGTTGTGAAATTGACGGTGGTAAACCTGTAAGATCCATTGTTACCCTGCGCAATAACCTTTCCTTTTCAGCATCAACTGAAGGCTCCAGACCTTTATCCCGTAACTTTTCATGAATAAAATCATCAATTTCGTTGTTGGTTTTCCAATCACTTGGCAAAGGGCTTGTTTTTATTGGAGGTATAAAAGACCAATGTCTCTCCCATTTTGCACCTTGTTCTACCCATTTTATCAAGGTGGCTATCTCTTTTTTGGATAACTCCCGATGGGAATCCACAGGAGGCATCACGTATTCTGGTTCTGTGCTTAAAATGCGTTTGATTGCCTCGCTCTTACTGACATTTCCAGAGACGAAAGCACGAATTCCTTCAACACCCTCTTTGAAGAGACCTTCCTTGGTATCCAGTCTTAAATTGGCCTTCCGTACTTCAGAATCCGGACCATGGCAGTGGTAGCATTTATCAGATAATATTGGCTTTACATCAAAACTGTAGCTGACTACTCCATCTAACTGATTGTATTCGGATTGTACTTCTTGTGGTAAATCCGGGCTACAACTGAAAAGTATAATTAGGACTAAAAAGAAATGATAGGGTTTTTTCATATGCTGTTAGAGATATGGAAAATACTACAAGGCCTGCAAAAAAAGAAATCAATGCATGAATCATGCACATTCACCATTTGACAAATTATCAATCACCCCTGTTACAATGTCTTACAGATTTTCGTAATAAGACCTTACATCAGTTAAAGACATTCCAATGAGGTTACTACCACTAGAATGCGCTCTAATTCACTTAAATCGTAGTTTTTGTCCCTTTTGTCCAATTCAATGTCCTTTTTGTCCTAAACGAGAGCATGACATTTGCCGTGTAATTCAACCATTACAGCAGACCAAGCTCATATTATGCACAAGACTTTTAAACAAGGTGAAACCGCCCCCGAATTCGAACTTCCTTCCGTCGCTGGAGGTATGGTATCGTTGAGGGACTTTGTTGGTAAGAAGTCGATTGTGATCTTCAACCGCTGTATTAATTGTCCATTCAGCATTCTCTCTCTTCAGGACCTTCAATCACAAATTCATCAACTGGAAGATGAAGATGTGTCAGTGATTATGATTTTTCCGTCGTCAATCGAAACCTTAAGAAAGTCAATAGACTCATCCCTTCATAGCGAGAATCTTTTTCTGCTCGCCGATGAGTCCATGAAAAGTTACAAAGATTATAAGATCCCTTCCTCAATTATTGGAGAACTGCGAACGCTTTTGGCCCCGAAGAAACTGGTCAAGGCCCTTGGCCAAATTTCTTCGGGTGTCTTTAGCATGAAGGGGAACCTATTGCAGATGCCCGGCAGTTTTCTAATCGATGAGTTCGGGATGATAGATGAGGTGAAAATTGGCAAGACATTTTCAGACCTAATTTCTATCGATAAGATCAGAGATTGGTGCCAGAGTTCATTACAAGTTGAATTGGGAAATCACCTGGAATTACTCTCTCAATTGGCTGATTCTCATTGTTCAAGTGATACTCTATTAATATCTTACTTCGAAAAGGAGTAGATCTTCCTGAATTAATGGCTTGGCGGAGATCACAAATCTCGCGTTTTCATGGCTTTCCTATTGCTCTACCTATTTGCAAACGAAGCGTCAGTGCTGTATCAGGACTTGCCGGATACCATGTCTTCCAACCCCGACCGTGGTCTGCTGACACTGGTTTTTGTGTTGGGTGTTACTTCCGCATTTTTCATCTATTTGTATTTCATGGGTCGATGGCAAATGCGACAGAAACTAAGGGAGAAAGACAAGCAAATTTCCGATTACAAATCACGCCTTTTTGCCAATATTTCGCATGAATTGAGAACCCCATTAACTCTCATCAAGGGTTCTATATCTGAAATTCTTCTCAGGAAAACCATTAGCCAGGAAGAATCCAATTCTGTCCATCGTATTGCTCAAAATACAGATGCTTTAATCTCACTTTCTGACAGAATATCTGAAATCGCACGATATGAGAGATCCTTTTACGAATCGGAAAAAGTTGATATTAACCTAAAGGCGTTCCTAACCAGTATTCTGTCCTCTATTCAAGCAACCGCAATTGAAAAGAGCATCAGTTTTCAAGCAGATTTTCAGGTTGATCAGGATCTAAATGCACATTTAGATGATAAAATGCTAAAAGCAGTCATCGATGGGCTCTTGCTAAATGCAATCCGGTATACATCAAGGAATGGAACCGTGTACTTCAAGGTTAAGGCCAATGGCGATCTCCTGACCATCCTCATACGTGATACAGGTAAGGGCATAGACAAAAAGGATCTACCCAATATATACAAAGATTATTACCGTACCAGCAATCCTTCAGAGAGGGATGATTCAGGGTTTGGACTTGGGTTGCATCTTATTAAAAAATTAATGGAAAGCGTTGATGGAACGATCGACATAGAAAGTGAGCTTGGGAATGGAACTACTGTCGAAGTTCGGATACCGCTAGAACCCGCCAGACAGTCGGGCGTAAAATCCATGCAAGTACTTGATATGGAAGAAGGTCTGACGGATCCCTCACAACCCAACGAAATACTTCAGGATAGGTTGGTGATGGTTATTGAAGACTTACCAGAAATGCGTCTATTTCTAGAAAGAATCCTAAAGAAAAGATACAAGGTGGTTACCGCCGAGGATGGAATGGATGGGATAGCAAAACTACACAGTTTAAATGAGGAGGTATCTCTAATTATCTCAGACCTGATGATGCCTAAAATGGATGGCTTTGAAGTTCTGCAATACGTGAGGGAGCATGATGACCTAAAGCACATCCCCTTCCTAATCCTAACTGCACGAAACGCAGAGGAAGACCACCTGAAAGCCTTTACTATTGGTGTTGACGATTACCTTACCAAACCATTTAATGCCGAAGTATTACTGGCTCACTGCCATCACCTGATGTTAAATTCCACCCGAAGGACAGCTGATGTAAGTGAAAAAGAAGATGATACGTTACCAATTTCTCCCGACGCCGGCATAGCAGACCGGGATTGGTTGAGGAAAGTTCAACTCATAGCTGAAGACAACCTGGAAAATCAAAACTTCAACCTCTTTGTGCTTTCTGATGAAATGGCATTGAGTGAACGGCAATTCAGGCGGAAAATGAAATCACTTACCGGATTGTCTCCTGTGGAATACGTCCGAGAAATTAAGTTGAACCATGCAAAACGGATGTTAGAAACCGGAAAATACCAGGGTATAGCAGAAGTAGCCTACAAAGTAGGTTTCAGCGATCCGGGGTACTTTTCTAAAATGTATAAAAAACGATTTGGTCATTCACCTTTAGAGGAAAAGGTTTGATTGGATTAAATTCCTTGTTCCAATCGAAAATGGGTCCTTCCCTCTCCAATTTTATTCCCGATCACCTCCATTTATTCCCAATCGCACAGCTAACTAGCTGAAAAGACACTCATACTATTAGATTAGCTGCCTCATCATTGAGATCTGCTATGAAAAATTTTCTTAAATTTCTAATGGGTGTTATTCGAACCGAATTCTTCAGTATTCGAAGAATCAACGCCTTAAAAAAACTCAAATCGAATAAAAAAATCAGAGACCTCCACGCAGTTGAGTGGTAGAACTATTTGTCAAGAAGGTATCCTAAAAAACTGGCATCCCCAGTTACCGTCAAACCGGGTCCAACAAAGCGTCCGAAGAAATTTGACCCATTGATTTGGAAAGTTCCTCCTCCGAAATAAGCAACTATCAAAACTTTACCGTCAGGCACACTATAACTTCCAGAGTTCAGATTAACCGCTATGTACTGAATATCGGCATCCGTGAAGAATCCGTGTAAGTTTATGGGTTGTCCTGGATCAGTTTGAACCTCAAGAAGCATTCCCTCACCTAGAACAAATTGAGCCGATGGTGCTGTTTCCCTTCGGCCATACCCATCAAAGGAAGCGTCGCCATCGATCGTGAAAAAAAAGTAATTCGATCTCCAGTCCATGATATAGAAATTTTTCCCAATGGGTACCTGAAAAGAAGTCACATTGGTCCCGAAGACAATGGAATCCAATTGAAAACCATCGGGATAGCTAAAATCAAAATCATTAGACTCTGGAAGTGGAGTCTCTATCGCTGCTGGCAGTTTTACAGATCCTCCTCCTTTACTTAGAAACAACGAGTCATTGTCAATACTTAAAACCTGAATCTCGTTAGTAATTGAACTGTCTAATTCAGTTTCTAATTTATCATTCCAATTGGCAACATCTGAAGTAGTGATTGAAGATGCTATGCTCTCTCCATAAACGGGATCCGACTCAATAGCGCTGGTTGCGGACTCAGCATGCAAAGCGTAAGGTACACTCAGCAATTGATTCCCCCCTTGAAGGGTGTAGTTTGAACCCCCATTCAAATCCACCTCAATATGGATAAACAGGTTTCCTTCCGACCAACTGATAGAGGAGAAACTGTCCGTAGTAGAACCCGTTCCAATTTCAAGTGATGCTACACCGTTTGCATCTGTGTTAACCTCATGCGTTTCACTGTATATTGTAGTACCGTCTAATCCTCCTTGCGATATAGAAATTCTTAATCCTATTTCACTTGATACTACAAGACCGTCAGAATCCCTTACCACAGTCTGGAAGGAGAATTTTTGTGGAGCTTGCGCATAGACCGGAATACATAACAGTGGAAGTAAACCTAAGGAAAGTATGACGATAATTACATTGGATCTTTTCATTGAGTTTTAAGTATCTTGACAGTCCGTAATAGCCGATCATGGTTATAGAACCTTAGATAGTATAAACCACTTTTAATTCCTCTAATGTCTAGGTAGTTGCTTTGATTCAATGTATTTATAGTTCTACCATTTGAATCCGTAAGAACACCGATAATTGGTTCTTGGAGTCCGGTGACTTGAAGTCCGGTTGAAGATGGATTTGGATAAACCTCAATATCGGAGACAAGCGATTCCAGAGCAAGGACCGATTCATCTTCTCGAGATTCTTCATCAATAACAAAGACATCTGATAAATTCCCTTCTGTAGAACTTACAGGCATAAAAACCAGAGATCCAACCGCATATCTTATCCCTTCAAAGGATGCCGAGGCTGGCAAAACTCGATTTTGGGCGGAAATTCTGGTACAATTAGCAAAGATTATAATTACTAAGGTTAGTCTGTAGACTGACACTGGCCGATTTAAAAGTTGGTTGTATTGAAGGTACAATTAGGATAATTGTTCTGCAAGAATCCGAATTAAATGTTTCCTAGCTGTTTAAATATTTCTGGTTAAGAGCCGTCAAGAGTAGGACAAATGAAAAAAAAATCATTTCTAAGTAAAGAAATCAAAAATTCAATGAACTCTAAGGTAAGAATTATGTTAGCGTATCAGGGGTGAGATAGATAGCGTGTAGTTGGTAGGTGCGAGCCCCTTCTTTATACTGTTAGTTAGGTTAGTTGGGAGGCTCCTGAAGGAGTCTCTTTTTTTTGCTACAAGAATCAAAAGAAATATTTCATTTAAGAAATTATCTTCTGTCAAAAGAACTCATTTCTTCGTATTCCCCCTCCGATTATTGGCTGAATTGACTCTCATTATAAATTGTTCCCTTTTATCTTCATGGAACAAAATGTTTACGGGCAAAGAAGTTTAACGATTCTAAACCGAGCGCCTGACTGCCCGTTTGAGTTTCTTTCCATATTGCTTAAATTAAGAGTATGAATAAAGCACAGCAAATCGGTATTCTACTCATTCTCATAGGAGGGTTTTTTGTTTACTGGGCATATACCCACTCCCCTAATGCCGCACTAGGTCAAAAGATTGGAAACATGGTCAGTGGATCATATACTATGAGCCCTACAGGTTATTATGCAAGTATGGCAGCAGGATTATTGTTGGTTGTCTGGGGAATTATGCGATTCATAAAAGGAAAGTGATTGAATAGGAATCAAACAACACTTAAGAAGTTCATATCCTTTCAATAAATCTTCCCTAACGCCGTAGTACAAACTCCTTTGCTTATCAACTTCCTGTAAAGCAATCAACATTCTGGACGAATTGATCTATGCCAATTAATTTCACCTGCGAATAGTTGTAACTTGCACCGCAAAACGTAAAATGTCGAACATTCTCGCTATAGTAGGTCGTCCCAACGTAGGTAAATCCACACTTTTCAATCGATTAGTAGAAAAGAAAAGTGCCATTATGGATGATGAGCCAGGAGTTACCCGAGACCGACACTATGGAAGAGCAGAGTGGAATGGAAAAACATTCACTGTCATCGATACTGGTGGTTATGTCGAGGGTTCGGAGGACATTTTTGAAGAGGCAATTCGAAAGCAAGTAAAGGAAGCACTTGAAGAAGCAACCGTTGTTCTTTTCATGGTGGATACAGAAACTGGCCTACACCCCTTGGATCAAGATTTTGCCAATGTTCTAAGGGAAATATCAAAGCCAGTGTTTACCATAGGTAACAAGTCGGATAACCTGGAAAGATCTATGGGAGTTGCAGAATTTTACAGTCTGGGTCTTTCAGGAGAAATATTTCCGGTTTCATCGGTGAGTGGATCCGGAACTGGTGATCTGCTGGATGAGATAGTGAAACACTTCGATGAAGAAGGAGAAGAAGAAGAAACGGAACTTCCAAGAATTGCGATTCTGGGAAGACCCAATGCGGGAAAATCCTCCTTTCTTAATGCGCTTATTGGCGAGGATCGTTCCATAGTCACAGACATTGCCGGTACTACAAGAGATGCCATCCATACCCGGTATAATCTATTCGGTAAAGACTTCATGCTTACGGATACGGCAGGAATTCGAAAAAAAGCAAAGGTTAAAGAAGATATTGAATTCTATTCTGTGCTTCGCGCTATTCAGGCGCTTCAAGATAGCGATGTCTGTATTGTAATGGTTGATGCCACTCGAGGATTTGAGTCACAGGACATGAACATCATTTCGCTTGCGGATAAGTATAAAAAAGGATCCATCATCATGGTAAATAAGTGGGATCTGGTTACCAAAGACACAATGACATCCGAACACTTGAGAAAAGCTATTGTCGAGAAGCTAGGGCCTTTATCATATATCCCAATACTTTTCACTAGTGTAATCAATAAACAGCGAATTTTTCAAACCATTGAAAAAGCACTTGAGGTCTTTGAAAGCCGAAGACAACGCATACCAACTTCAAAACTCAATGAGGCCCTCTTACCGGAAATCGAGCGATATCCTCCACCAGCTGTCCGCGGAAAATATATCAAAATAAAGTACATCACTCAACTACCCACAAAAAGTCCAACTTTTGCTTTTTTCTGCAACTACCCAAAAGATGTGAAAGAAGCTTATCAACGATTTCTTACGAATAAAATTCGATCTCATTTTAATTTTGATGGAGTACCCATTCGAATTGTACTGAGGAAAAAGTAGTTGGATTCCTATCTAAATATCTTTCAAAGATTTGTCCCAGCGCAGGCTGCTCATTATTGCCTGAAACTTTACGAGCATTTTGGTTTTGAGTTTAAAATCAAAAAAGCCAGGCAAACAAAATTTGGTGATTACAAGTACGATCCTTCCACCAGGAAGCACATCATCTCAATCAATAATGACCTTAATGCATACGCTTTCTTGATTACCTATCTTCATGAAGTAGCTCACCTTGTTACTTTCAACGAATATAAAAACAGGGTCAACCCTCACGGAAGGGAATGGAAAGAGAATTTTCGAAAGATCGCTCAACCGGTTTTGAACGAGGAGATATTTGAACCCCCAGTGCTTCTTTCGCTTAAGAAGTACCTAAAAAATCCTAAGGCTTCCAGTTGCAGCGATCCAATACTTTACCAGGTCTTAAGTCAATACGATCAACCCAATGGCAAAATATTCTTAAAAGACCTGGGCCCCGGTGACGAATTTGAATTTAATGGTCGTACATTTAGGTATATCAGTAAAAGAAGGACAAGGATGGAAGTGAAAGAAATACAAACAGGAAAGAAGTATCTTATACCACAACTGGCTGAAGTAATAAGGACTGGGTAATATTTTATAACGAATCCAAGAAAAAATGAAATTATTTCATTATATTGAATCTCTCAACCAGTTTCACCACCTGGCCAGCTCGTAATGGCTCATATAATTTCAGTTTATAACTTCAAGGGAGGTGTTGGTAAAACCACAAGCGTATATCATTTAGCCTTTAATTGGGCAAGTGCATATAAAATCCTTATCGTTGACTGTGACCCTCAAAAGAATCTAACTTCTTCACTTCTTAGAAATACGCAAGACAAGCAAACAATTTTCAATTATACTTCTGCATTCCTTCATAATTCTCAACCCGAGATAAAGCCAGAGGTAGTTAGCCCGAATATACACATCATTCCGGGGGATCATAGGGTGGTCGATTTGGAATCAAATAATCAGTTTATTGAATTTGGATTGGGTATTATTCAAAAAATGCTTTTCTCCATCAGCTCTCGATACGATCTGATAATCCTTGACTGTCCCTCCTATTTTGGCAAAACTGTAAAGTATTTCCTCGGGAACTCAGAGTATCTCTTGATTCCAGCAACACCTGACTCTTTCTCCTTGCGGGGTGTACTTGAACTAATCCGACAGCTAAAAGGCATGGAAAAGGTCAGGAAACTTCATATTCTAGGCATGTTCTATAATCGTTACCGTGGACACTTCTTACATCATAGAAAAATGAGGGTGTTGGCACGAAGGATTTTCGGCAACATGTACATTGACTCACCGATCAGAAACACAGTAAAAATTAGTGAGTCTATCGATAAAAAAGGTTTTTTCGACCAACAGATTGCTGAATCCCACCTTGACACTGACTATGAGCGTCTGGGAGTTAAGATCATTGAAAAACTTTTAAAAAGCACATCTGAAGCTTCCGTTACGAAATACTATTCCGCTACCTGATTAACCAATCCTTCTGCGAACTAATTGGTTAGTAAATAGGTAAAGCTTGGGAGGATTCATGGTTCTCCAGTTCAGTAGGTCCAATTCCCCACCAAAATTTAGATAGCTATCGATGTTGTACTGACGCATCTCCGATTGAACAAAGTCCCGGAAACCAATACCCACTATCCAGCCATCGTCAATCTCATCGAACCATTCTTCATAGTAGCAATCATCGCTACCGTGAAAATTCATTACGTTCTCGCCGACTAATATGAATTTATCAATACCTTCTCCGATAAAATGTTCTATGATATTTCGTTTTAAGTGCATGATGTCGTTGTTGATAGCATCATTCCACTCGCCAATAAGCTCAAAGATCACATAACCTTCATCATATTCAGCAAAGAGCACCTTCATGTAGAGGGTTTCCGAACCCATGAAGTCCCAACCCGGGTCTATGTAATACCCGTAAATATTTTCGGAGTATAAGTCATAGTTGTATTCTTTCCCATGAAACGGGGAACGTTCGTCCATACTTGAATCGTAATACTCCAACCAACGATAATAAGGCTCGATCTCGTGCATAACATCAACTTCACTTATCAAAGAAAATGAAAAAAGCCCATCCTTCGATGGGCTTTTGGATATGTTTTAATTTCTGGACTTAGTTGAAAGAATATCTGACACCAAATCTCATTCTCCATCTTGAATTCAGGTTCGCGATACCAAATCGATCATCACCCAAATCAGGTTCTGTAAATGTGAATGTTGGAGTGGTACCATCTGCATCGTAACCTTCGAAATTCAGGATGTTATAGTCAAATGGATTGGAATAAATCACACCCCATTCCGAATTCAGTAAGTTGGCAAAATTGAAAATATCTAAAGAGAACTGTAGTCTTTGCTCCTTATTCCCTGTCTGGAAAGCAACATCCTGTGCCAACCTGAAATCGAGTTGGTTGATGAATGGAGCTCTCGCTGCATTTCGTTCAGCATACTGTCCTCTTCGTGTAGATAGGTATTCATCTTCCTCAATGAAAGTATCAAGGGCTTCCCACTGTTGTGCTGCCGATTCATCATCTGTGGCAACAAGGACAATATCATTTTGATTTTCAGGAACGTATATTAGACTCCTTGTCCTACTGGTACTACCTCTTTCACCATTGATGTTTCTTGAGTCACCGGAACCACGTCCATAAACATATGAAAATGGTTGTCCAGATTCACCATTATAGAAAAGGCTTACACTTGTATTGTATCTGCCATTACCGGTCCAATCCTGAATGTGGTTCAATGATAGGATAATCCTATGGCCAATTGAAAAGTCCGTTCTTGCTAATTCAGGATTGTTACGTCCGTCTGTTGTAAAGGCTCCTCTCCATTGAGATGAATTCTGAGAGCTGGTACCTTCGAACAATGAGAATCCATCACCGTAAGTATAAGCAGCAGATGCACTGAGTCCAAAGTCAAATCTCTTCTGAACCTGTCCAGTAAAGGTGTAGGTATACCCTTCATTCGTATTACTGGCTAAATAAATGGCACTATACCTACTGTCTATACTCTCTCCAACGAATACAGGTCGATTATCCGTATTGCTTGACCCATTCGTCCAATTGAAATCCAGCTCCTCGCTACTGTTGATGCTTTTGTAGTTGATATTGTTGATCGTCTTAGTGAAAATTCCCTCGACTGTAGCCAACCATCCGTCCCCGAATACTTTATCAACAGCCAAATTCGTCCGGAAGATTTGAGGGAACTTGAAATCTTCAACAAACAAATCAACTTGGCCTTGCGGAGTTGATAATTCAGGATTGGTGTACTGATTATCAACATCTCCAATAAACTGAATTGGAAAACTAACATCAAAATTGTTGAAGCCACCAATTGCAATACCATTATTTGTAAACATACCACCAGGCCAAACAAATGGCACCCTACTGGTGAATAGTCCAAGACCACCTCTTACCACAGTTGTTTTATCTCCATTTAAATCATAATTAAAACCAAGCCTTGGAGACCACATCAACTGTCCTGAGGGAGATGATCCTCCTTCTACGCCATCTACATCAAAGTACCCTGCAGAATCAATTCTTGTAAGCGTGACTGAATTAAAGTCATTTGCAACCTCAGGATCTGATGTAATGATTGGAACATCCAAACGAATACCTGCTGTCAAGGTCAATTTGTCATTGACCTGGAATTCATCCTGTACATAAAATCCTAATTGCATGGCATTGAACTCAGCTGCAGCTGCAGATCCGTCACCGGTAATATCATCTACTAAAGAATAAGACCTGGTGTAGAAACCGGGAGCGTCGTTGTTGTAGAAGTCTGCAGGAGAATCATAGTCATAGAATCCGAAATTCTGACGTATAAACAGGTTGTAAAAACTAATGAATTCGTTGTGTGTACCTAAGGTAATTGTGTGTTTACCACGGTAAATATTGAAGTTATTGGTAATGGTGAATACATCCTGATCCAATTGGTTGGCAGTAGAGAATGGTTCACTACCAAATTCAATTTCCGCTCCATTTCCATCACCAATAACAACTGCTGGGAAGTTCTGACCAATAGGATCTCTGTCGTCCCTTACATTAGTATACCCTACAATCAATTTATTGGAATACTCTGTTCCAAACATGGAATTCAACTCCAATACAGTTGAATTAGTGATTGAAGGAAATGATACTCCATTATTTGCAAAATTGATAGCTGAACGTCCTGAACCGTTGCGGTTGGTCTGCAGGATATTGTTGTAATTATGTCGGAACATTAGCTTATGATTTTTGCTGATGTTCCAGTCCAGCTTTAAGAACAATCTTGAAGCTTCAAGTTCATCCTCTTTATCACCAAAATCTCCAGCATCGTAATCGTATTGGCTTTGAAGATAATCCTGCAACACACGTATGGAATCAATAGACGAGTTTCCGACATAATCTCCCTCTTCGAAAGGTATTGGCGTGGTTTCTCTTTGCAATTCTGCATTAACAAAGAAGAATAGTTTGTCTTTGATTATTGGACCTCCAAGGTTTATTCCAGTGAAATTTGTACTGAACTCGTCTACTCTTTCTCTATCACCATCTGCTCTATCCGCAAGAACACTGTTAGTTTTTCCAACTAGTGACTCATTTTGGTTGAAAAAATACACTCCGCCTTCTAAATTATTGGAACCGCTTTTGGTTACGGCATTAATACCACCACCAGCAAATCCACCATAACTCACGTCATAAGGCGAAATCACGACCTGGATCTGTTCGATTGCATCAATACTTATTGGAGGGGCGCCCGTCTGTCCACCATTTGTTCCATTTGCTGCCAGGCCAAATACATCATTATTTACTGCCCCATCGAAATAAATCGCATTGTATCTATTGTTCGTATTCGCAATCGAGAATCCACCACCGAAGGATTGTTTGGCCTGTGGAGTCAATCTTGTGAAATCATTCAAATCTCTATTCAGGGTAGGCATCGACTCGATATTCTCCTTGGAGATAGACGTGGCAGCGCCTGAAACATCACCCCCAATTTGATTTGCACTAGCGGTTACAATCAATGCTTCAAGCTCAGTTGCTGATTCATCAAGGTCAGCGTTTAATCTGAATGATTCACCCAATCTCAGATAAAGTCCTTCATTTACCTTATCTGAATAGCCAACAAAGGAAATGATCACTTTGTATGGTCCACCAATCCTCATGTTAGGGATTCGGTAAAGCCCATCTAAATTGGTAACAGAACCATATTCTGAACCTGAGGGTTGGTGAATTGCTATAACCGTAGCACCCGGCAATGGCTCACCGTTTTGATCTAATACCTTTCCATTCATGGCGGAGGTAGTCGAGCCCTGAGCAAATACATGCGCGGTACCAACTAGTACCATAGCGAAAATTAGTAGTAAGTGTTTTTTCATTTTTACTTTCTAAAGGTTTGATTCGGCAAAACTAGATTGCTTAGATGCACAACTAGTTTTTTCATTGTGAAGTTTAGGTCAATTATCTTTCGGTTTATTAACAATTCTTAATCTAATTGTAAACACTGAACTAATGAACAGTTGGAACAGTTTTTATGGATTTTTTAAAGAGAAAGTAAGCCATAAGAATTGCAGAATTGTCTTTTATCAAGATGGTTTTTCACAATGCCAACTCTACTGGTTTCCAACATTCTCAATAACCTTTCTGACAGACCCATATTTTTCTAAATAACTTATTGCCCTATTTTCGTCGACACCAAGCTCGTCCATAACCATTCTTACTCCCCTATTTACCAACTTCTCATTGGAAAGTTGCATATCCACCATTCGGTTCCCCTTTACTCTACCTAAGCGAATCATTGTAATGGTAGATATCAAATTCAAAACCATTTTTTGTGCAGATCCTGATTTTAGTCGTGTACTTCCTGTGACGAATTCCGGACCAACAACCACCTCAATTGGAAACTCAACTTCCTTGGCCAGCTTAGTCTCCTTATTGCATGTTATACAACCTGTGAGTAATCCATTTCTCCGGGCCTCCTGTACTCCACCAATTACATATGGTGTTCTTCCCGAGGCTGCTAGACCTATGACCGTATCGTTTGGTTTCGGATCATACTTGGAGAGGTCGTTCCATGCCTGCTCTGTGTCATCCTCTGCGAATTCTACCGCCTTACGAATGGCTGTATCGCCACCGGCAATAAGGCCGATCACCAAATTATGATCTACCCCAAAGGTTGGAGGACATTCCGAAGCATCAAGAATCCCAAGGCGCCCACTTGTTCCGGCACCAATGTAGAATAGTCTTCCACCCTTCTGCATCCTAGAAACCACCTGGACTATAAGCTTTTCAATTGATCCCAGCTCTTTCTCAACAGCTAATGCTACTCGCTGGTCCTCTGCATTCATATGTGAAAGAAGAGTTGATACTGGGGTGCTCTCGAGATTATCGTAGTGTGATGATGATTCGGTTGTAGACACTGTTATTCAGGTTGATGGTACAAAGCTAGTCCGGCTATCGGGCTTTCACTTATGATGCCAATAGATAATTTAGAATCTATTGCCGCCTGTCTTAAAACTGAGGAGAAATGATAAGCAACAGAACCAGTGTAATGCAAGGGTTCATCGGTGGTTTCTGGAAAGAATACCTCAAAGTGTTTGAGAAAGGATCGATATATAAGGCTGTAAACCCATTCATCCCCAATGTTCTCATTCAGGAAAGGCAGAAAACTAGCCCAATAGTGCTTTACCCCACTTCCATTGTAAGTCTTATCTAATACCTCCTCATAGGAGATTGACGTTGATTCTTCTAGTTTTTTCTTGATTAATGATGGCATTTGCCTTCTCAGGTAAGCGGTGAGAAACTCCCTTCCAATCCAGGCACCACTTCCCTCGTCTCCCAATAGATAGCCTAAGGGAGGTACATGTACTTCTATATTACGACCGTCGTAATGAGCCATATTCGCACCTGTCCCTAAAACACCAGCCCATCCACGGTTATTGCCACAAAGAGATCTAGCTGCTCCCAACATATCACTGTACCCAAAAACGTCTGCAGTCGGATACAATTTATTAAAGTCTTCAGCAATTTGCCGGCTATAGGAGGAATGGAAGCCAGCAACATAAAAATGGATCTCTGACAAGTGTCCATCGGTAGGGAGTTCTGATCCTACACTGGTCAAAAAGTCAGAAAGACGTTTATGTCTTATATTAAATCCACTCGTCCGAAACTGATTGATTTTCTGATCACTATCGATAAATCTCCAATCGGTTTTTGACCCACCGGCATCCGCTATCAGGATCATTAGCAGTCCGTGTCCTCAAATTGGTCGTCCCAACAACGATAGTCTTCGTCTTCAAAGAAACCTGGGTCTTTTATACGTCCAATTTTAGTAACACTATTCCACTCAATCTCAACAAGATTGTCAGTCTCAGTATTATTTATGGTGTAATACGTATCGTACTCTGAGCTTTCTATTCTTCCATATTCAATATAAGATCCATCCCCAGATTCTCCTGAAATATTTGTATATCGAATCTGTCCTACTTCATCACTTTCCTTCGACCAGTCGATTTCCAGAAATGCCCCGGGGTTTTCGGGACTATTGTTAAGCGTCCACGCACCTCCCATTCCATCCAACTGAGATTGCCCGGAAAACCAAAGAAAGTCCTGGAATCCATTCTCCTGAGATATGTACATCTCCCAAAGCACAACAGAACCGTCTACCCTGCCTCGCAATTCGGAGGAATAGGTTCGTCCCACGAAGTCATAGTCGAAGGTCCAAATGAAAGCCTCCAATTCGCTGTCATAAATAGGTTCAGAATCAACAGAATTTGCAAATGAGGCCACGGGAACAGCAAGAGTGACAGCAGTTATGACGTTCCAAATTCCTACTTTAAAGGCAGCAACACCCCAATGAGCCTGGCTTTCTTGCCGGTTGGAAACATTGGTTTCGTTGAAGTCAGAAAAATCCATGATAAATGACTCAACTGGAGGTATTTCAGGGGGAGTCCCAGGGTCATCTTCTTTATCGGAACTACATGATACGAAAATACTGAGACCGATTAAGGTCGAAACAAATAAAAGTGAAATAGTCTTTTTCATTGTATTAATGGTTCAATATCCAAAACTTATGGAATCAGGTCCTAGTATATCATTACTTTAAAGTCGCAATAGTAACCCCCGAACCTCCTCTTTCAACGTGTTCATCATTAAATTTTTCAACGTGCTGATCCCTTTGCAAGTGACTTCGAACCACTTCCCGTAATACCCCATGTCCTTTACCATGCAAAATCTTCACTTCATTACGCCCGGTAATAATGGCATCATTAAGGAACTGGTCAAGCAAGGGTATCACTTCCTCTGCCCTTTTCCCACGAACATCCAGTTCATCGGAAAAGTCAGTGAGCTTGCTCTCAAAATTTATTCCACCCACTCGTTTTTGTTTAACTCTTTCTCCGGACACCTTACCGACCTTTTCAAGACGGTCGAAATTCACGTAGGAAGTGAGCAACCCAAAACGAACACGAGCTTCTTTTTTACCAAGCTCAATGATTTCGCCAGTACCATCCTGAGCACCAACCTTAACCCTGTCTCCTATCTGAAATACATTATTCTTTGTCGGTGACTTTCTAATCGGCTCGTCATTCAATGAATCTGATAAATTAGCAACCTTCTCTCGAGCCTCTTTGGTTTTCCTTTTGTCAGCCTTGCTTTCCTTGATTTCTCTTACCGTTTTCTCGATAGTTTTGTTAGCATTATTCAGAATATCCCTCGCCTCTCGTTTTGCATCCCTTATGATCTTTTTTCGATCATCCTCTAGCATGTTTTTAATAGCCTCGTAGTCTTTTTGAAGTTGAGATAAATCCTGCTCCTGTCTCTTCAACTCTTTCCCTTTTTCCTTAAATCTCTTGCGATCACTCTCCAACTCCGTGAGCAAACGATCGTAGTCCACGTGACTTGTTCCTACCTTATCTCTAGCGTTGGATATGATCCTCTTAGGTAATCCAATGTTTTGGGCAATCTCAAATGCGAAGGAACTTCCGGGTTTGCCAAGTTCAAGTGTGAACAAGGGTCTCAACTTCTGGGTATCATATTGCATAGCACCATTAACAATCCCTTCGTGTTTCTCTGCTAACTGTTTAATGTTGCCGTAATGGGTAGTTATTAGGCTAAAAGCCCTTTTTTCATGTATTTCTTCCAGAATCACCTCGGCAATAGCACCTCCGAATTGCGGTTCTGTCCCTGTACCAAATTCATCGAAAAGTAATAAAGAACGTTTACCTGCAAATTCAATGAAATAGGACATCGCTTTTAACCTAGAACTGTAGGTACTAAGGTCATTTTCCAACGATTGGGAGTCTCCAATATCAAGAAATATCTCGTTGAATATTCCCATTTCCGATTCCTCGCCTGCGGTTATCGGTAGACCACATTGCAACATAAACTGCAGCAATCCTATTGTTTTTAAGGCCACGGATTTTCCTCCTGCATTGGGGCCACTAATTATTACAATCCGCTGGTCTTTATTATTCATAAAAAGGTTCAATGGTACAGTAACCTTTTTAGATTCTTCGTTCTTTAGCTTTAATAATGGGTGATAACCATTGATAAGATTTATGAAGGGATTCTTTCTGATTTTTGGGATACGTCCTTCAAACTTGCGTCCAAATTTGGCTTTGGCAAGGATGAAGTCCATTAAGCCCAGAAATGAAACTCCTTTCTCCAAATCTGGAAGAGTCTCTCGAATCTGGTCAGCTAAAGACAGCAGTATTCGTCGTATTTCACGTCTCTCTTCATACTTCAGTTCTTTCACCCGATTGTTCAATTCCAGTACTGCGGAGGGTTCCATGAAAACAGTTTGACCGGTCGACGATTCATCATGTATAAGGCCAGGAATGTGCCTTTTATGTTCGCTTTTTACTGGAATCACCAATCGCCCTTCACGTAAGGTGATCTCCATTTCCTCCTCGGAATACTTATTACTTCTTGCCTTATCCAGTATTTTTTGAAGCGAATTCCGAACTTTCTTTTCCGATTTGATGATTTCACCTCTCAATTCACTCAGCAGTGGACTTGCGTTAGATCGAATTTCTCCCTTTTCATCAACTTTTGATTCGATCTCATCGACCAATTCCCGATTGGCAATAAATCCATAGGTCAATTGCACAAGAGAAGAATATTCGGTCTGATGTTTCTTTAGAAACTGTGTCCATTCGTAAATGGATTGCAGGGCGATTTTCAAGGAAAGGAAGTTCTCCCCTTCCAGAAAGACACCTTCCGTTCTCAATCTTTTCAGCAAATCTCCTATTTCCTCAAAATGAGCGTTGGGATGCTGTCCTTCCTCAAGGATAGCCAGTGTTTCCGATGTTTGATTTAAAGTTTCCTGAAGTTTATCAAACTTGGATTGAGGTGAAAGATTAAGGACTTTATTTCTACCGGTCTGTGTATGACAAAAACCTAGAAGAATTTCCTTAATGGAATTTACTTCTAGTTTATCCTCAATGTTCTTTGGATAGAGTAACATCAGTTAATCCGTTTCGCTCTTTCGCGTACCATTAAGGTATCAACCACTTCAATATAAATATCATTCATAATGTGTGGATGATCGAGATAGAATAACAAACTCTCCCGATAGATCAGGGAGTCAACGTTATGCTGCTCAAATATCAAATCCTCAAAATGATCGTATACCTCTGCAGCACTATCGGGCTCTATATCGAGTTGCTCGATTTTACTTTCCAGCAAATGGAAATCAACAAGAATGTTTGCCATTTTGTGCTTCTTAATGACATCCTCGGGTATAGTGTCATTATCGATACACGCCGTTAGTAAAATAATGTTAAGAATTAAAAGTCTTCCCTTCAAATCAAACCTCGGTTGTTTAGTTTTGTCGCCTTAAAATTAGACCAGGTGAAGGAGATCCTCAAAAAGTTAAGGAAATATGAGATCCGGGTCCGCAAGGCCATCAACTCGCAGATGCAGGGAGATTTCCAATCCATCTTTAAAGGTTCAGGCCTGGAATTCGATGATGTAAGGCAGTACCAATACGGTGATGATGTCCGAACCATAGACTGGAATGTTACTGCAAAAGGTCAAGGAACGTATGTCAAGACCTTTAAGGAAGAAAAAGAGCAGACTGTTTTTTTTATTCTTGATGTAAGCGCTTCACAGGAAATTGGAGCTGAAGGTCAGCAGAAAATTGACATTGGAAAAGAGATTACAGCTTTGTTGGCCATTTCAGCCATCAAGGAAAGTAGCCAGGTGGGTATGATGTGTTACTCAGACATCATGGAAAAGTATGTTAAACCCGCAAAGGGTATGCGTCACTCTTACGAAATAGTGAATACCCTTTTCAACCTACAACCTCAATCAAAGCAAACTAATTTGAATGCGGCTTTGAAGTATGCACTCAACATGCTAAAAAGACGGACGGTTATTTTCGTCATTTCAGATTTCGTGGACGAAGATTACATTCACAGTTTAAAGGGAATGGCTCGGAAACACGACCTGGTGGTTATTCAATTGTTTGATAAACGAGAATCCGTTTTTCCGGATCTGGGAATCGTGCCCCTATTTGAAAAAGAGTCAGGAAAAAGCATCTGGGTTAATACATCATCTGATCACTTCAAAGAATTAATGACCTCCAGATATAAGGAAACTTCAGAATCACTTGAGCAATTCTGCCATCGAAACGATGTGAGCTACCTGGCGGTTGACACCGGTGAGGACTATGTTCCCAAGCTCATTAAATTATTTACTTATCGCAATAAAATGAATCCCCAACGTGCGAGGTAGTAGCATTCTCTTCATTCTACTTTTATGCTATTCAAACCTGTATTCCCAACAGGTGGATATATCCTCCGGGTTTGTTCAAGACAGTCTATCAGTTGGTGAGGAGATTCAATACTGGCTTACCACGCGCTACACCCCGGAAAATGAAATATTACTACCCGACACCAATTACAATTTCGAACCGTTCGAGTTCATTGATAAATACTATGCACCATCAAGAATAGACAATAACCTACTTGTTGACTCGGCAGTTTACATCTTGCAATCATTTGAAGTTGACCGGGTTCAAAAATTAAAGCTACCTGCCATAATATTCATGGCAGATGATTCCAGCTCCGTCTGGTCTGCTGAAGACAGCATCTACTTTCGAGAGTTGGCTCCCATGGTGTCAGACACTACAGCACTAAAAGCAAATTTTTCTTACCAGGAAGTCATCCGACAATTCAACACCCCACTTTTACTATCACTCCTCGGGGTCATTTTATTTGTCTTGATTTTGGTCTATCTATTATTTGGTAAGCGAATCAGAAAATACCTAATGATCAGAAAGCTTCAGAAAGACTATATTTCATTCACTGATACACAGTCCTCTTTCATAGAAAAACTCAAAGAAGACCAGGAAGCAAATACGGTGGAGGAAGCCGTAACGCATTGGAAGAAGTACCTGGAAAAGCTGGAGGTTACACCCATCACAAAGTTGACAACTAAGGAAATACTGGCACTGGAGTTCACTTCAGAATTGCGGGAAAGTCTGAAGGCTATTGATAAGTGCATCTTCGGTGGGGCAACATCAGACGACATCTATCGTAGTTTTCAATCAATAGAAGATTTTACACAGCATCGTTACCTGGTAAAGCTTGAGGAATTAAAGAATAATGGAAAGTAGTTGGTTTTCAATTAGATGGTTTACCCCGGATGTACTCCAATCATTCGAATGGCAGAACTATCAATGGCTCTATCTTATTCTGCTTGTTCCATTATTCTTTGGCATTCGTTGGCTTGTTATCAAAAGATCCAGACAAAAGCTACCTGTTGCACTTACCAAGAAAAATCTGAAAAGCGATCCCATCAGTCATCTTCGGCACATACCACCACTTTTAATCGCTCTCATCATCTCCTTAATTCTCTTGGCCTTGGCCCGACCCCAAACCACTAATGAACAAGTGGAGCAATGGAGCGAAGGGATTGACATTGTTATGCTTATCGATATTTCTGAATCGATGAATATTCAGGACTTTCTTCCAAACAGACTGGAGGCCGCAAAAGATGTCGCTCTTTCGTTTGTAGAAGGTCGATTTCAAGATAGAATCGGACTGGTTGTGTTTTCAGGTGATGCCTACTCTCGTTCGCCTCTTACCACCGACTACGAGCTGCTTAAGACTTACATATCTGATATTAATTTTGATCTGATAGAAAACCGTGGAACGGCAATCGGCAGCGCACTCGCCGTCGGGACAAACCGACTTAGAGAATCAGATTCGAAATCCAAGGTTATCATCTTGCTTAGTGACGGAGACAATACTGCCGGAAATATTGATCCGGTAACTGCCGCTAAACTGGCTTCTGCCTACGGAATAAAAATATATGCGATAGCTATTGGTAAAGAGGGCAAAGTTCCTTTTGGTAAAGACTTCTTCGGGCGTACTCGCTACGTCGAAAACACCCTCGACGAGACCAACCTCAGAGAAATTGCACGTATTGGAAATGGGAATTTCTATCGAGTATCCGATAAGCAGGCATTGGAAACCGTATTCAGAGAAATCGACTCACTGGAAAAAGCCGAAATTAAAGAAACAAGGTATAAGGACACCACCGATTACTACTATGTATACCTGCGATGGGCTGTTGCTCTATTTCTCTTGTGGATGTTGTTGAAAACATCGATCATTTCAAATGCTTTACTAGACTGACTAGTTCATCCTTTATTCTTCCTGATTCAGTATCCTGATCGACCGTTTGAGCAGTAAAACCCCTCAAATTATGCTGTTTTGGCGTATTAGAAGTAGGTCATAACTCAAACAATAAATGAAAAAGTTAACAATTGCTCTCGCTGCAGTACTCACTCTAGGAGTAACTGCCGGTTTCGGAATGGAACCCCCGTATTCAGTTTCTGAGAAGAATCCTATTTCACTTCAGTACGATGATCAGGGGAAATTGAATCTTAAAGTACTAGCCGCAGATAAAGGTCGTATGCGATTACAAGTATATCAGGCATCTGGAAAAAAGCTATTTGAAGACCAGATCAACTATAAGGGAGCTTTCCAACTTCCTATTGATATGTCGGAACTTGGTCCTGGAGAATACAAAGTGGTACTAGATGGATCGGATATTTCTCATGAGCAGGAAGTCTTCCAAAGTGCATTAACATTTGAAGACGTTCATGCTTCTATGCAAGATCTTGAAAACGATCGATACGCTATAAAGGTATTACACGAAGGAGTACCTGTGAAAGTGGAAATTCAAACAAAAGAAGGAAAAACCATATACAATAAGACATACCTGAGAAAGTCAAACTTCGAGCAAGTATTTGATCTTTCAGCATATAAAGGTCAGGACCTGACAGCGACAATATCAGGTGAAAAATCGTATATCAGGTTCGACCTGTAATACGTTCGGTTCATAGGTTACAGTGGGGTCCCGTCGGTCAATCCGATGGGACTTTTTTTTGCATTCACATGGCGGGTACTGAGTTATTCAGTTTTATTACCTTTAGCTACAATCATCAAATCGATTAAAATACCACGAAGAATTTCTCTGATTAGCTATGTTGGCTCCCAATCAAAAAAAATGATTCCAAATGGAAGAAGAAAAGATGAATAATGCACAAAACCATCGTATTACTTAGTTCTTTCTTTTACCTGTCGCCTCTCCTTTCACATGCTCAATTTGATAACTGGAATTTCGAAAAAGAAGTTGATGGAATCAAAATATATTCGAAGGATTCAATAGACAATGATCGGATAAAGTGTTTTGGGATTTCAATGGTAATTGAATCCGATCTTGAATCTCCACTAAAGGTCTTAAGGGATGTCATGCACTATAATACCTGGTTGAATGGCGTAGACACCGCAATAGTGGAAAAATCCTTTGGCTCAAACGATTTTGTCTATCATGTTTATATCAGCAAAAGTTTCATTTTTTATACCCTCAAAAGAGATGCAGTAGCTCACTTGAAAATGGCAAATTCCTCAGAAGACTTAAGCACTTCCAGGTCGACACTTGTTACCGAAGCCGTAGAAGACAAGGACTATGTTCGCTTACAACATTATCTCGTTGACTGGCGATTTGAACGGGTTGACAAGAGGACAATTCGGGTTGTTTATCATTCTGTCGCGGATGTAGAGTTTCCATTCGCTTACTTCCTACTAAAGGGCTTTATTATGGATAGTGTGGTAAAATCTTTTTCCGCATTCAGAGAAAAGGTGGAGAATCTTTAAAAATATTTTCATCAGGTTGTAACAAAATACCCACAAAGTAGTCTTCCTATCGAAATGTCATCCATATTCAATAACTACATTATGCCTGCAGCTCCGAAAATGTACCGGTATGCCTTTTCGATTTTGAAAAGTGAGGAACATGCACATGATGTGGTTCAGGAATGTTTGACAAAAATCTGGGAAGGTCGGAAAAAGTTGGAGGAAATCAGAAATCATGAAGCCTGGGTAATGAGAATTACCAGGAATCAATGCTATGATTGGGTCAAGACAAACAGTCACAATTACTTAATGGAAAACGAAAATAATCGGGTAGAAACCGTTGAAGCTGATCATGAAATGTTAGCACAGGATTATCAGAAATGGCTTGATATCGTATTATCAGGCATTCCCGATAAACATAGAGAGGTTTTTCATTTAAGAGAAATTGAAGGGATGAGCTATGTAGAAATAGCTGAAAGTCTGGACATGGAAATTAGTGATGTGAAAGTGTGTCTGCACCGGGCAAGATTGAAAGTGAGATCGCAAATCCAAAAAATTGAGGCTTATGGAATCGCGAATTAGGAATTTGATTAACGACTATTGGGAGGGTAAGACAACCTTGAAACAGGAGGAAGAGATAAAGAATTACTTTATTGAAAACCCTCATCTAAACGCGGAAGGATTATACTTCAGAGGTCTAAAATCGGAACAAGCTAATACAACCGTTTTTGCACATCCAGGAAAGAAATCGCAGTACACCTGGTGGTCGGCGGCAGCATCGCTGGTAGTTGGCATAGGAGTGGCAATATTCATATTGAATGATGCCAATCGCCATGACCAATATGTTATCGACGATCCAAAGGAAGCCTACGAAATCACAAGGAAAGCATTGATGGTCGTTTCCTCCTCAATCCAGGAAGGTAAGTCCTATTCCCAGGAACTAAATAAAATTAATGAAGCAGAAAAAAAATTAACTGATGAAAAATAATATTAGAATGAAACGATTTGTGACGTTGGCGATTATGTTGACATGGTCCTCGCTGCTAATGGCCCAAGGTAAAGTAGTGACCAAATACTTTGACCAGTTTGAAAATGACGAGAAGTTTGTCAAAGTATCGATTAGCAGTAAAATGTTTAGCATGTTCACTGATCTCGAATCCGGTAGTGAAGCGGAGGAAGAGTTTTTAAAGGCAATTAGTAAGCTGAAAGGGCTAAAAATGGTTGTAGGAGATAGTGTACCAGATGCCGCAGGTAAACTATATTCTCAAGCTGTAAATGATGTGAAAAAAGCAGGATTTGAAGAGCTAATGAGTGTTAAAGACGCTGAGGAAAATCTGTATTTTTCAGTCATGGACGAAGGCGGTAAGATCACTGAATTGATGATGGTTGCTGGCGGAAGAGAAAAATTTGTGGTTCTCAGTCTATTTGGTGAAATCGACTTGAAATCAATAGCAAGAATGGCCAGGGAAATGCAGGTAGATGGTTTACAACCGCTTGAAAAACTGGATGAGAATTGATTAGAGAAACGCTTACATGTTTTCTGTTGGGGCTGTTATGGCAGCCCCTTTTTTCACAAGAAAACATCATAAAATCCTTTGCTGAAACAAGTAGTTCTCGGACAATCTGCTTCTACCCTAGCACGCTACGGATGCTTAATATATCTGGTGACCCTTTGTTTAATGAGGCAATAAGTGGAGTTAAAAAACTTCTGATTTATTCATTGGATTCCTCATCGGTGGCCGATAGGTCCTACGTTCCTGTTATTAAGGAATATGAAAAGGAAGGTTTTGAGGAATACATGTCAATGTGGGGTGGAAGAATAGGATTTATATACGGTAGAGAAGGACGTAAACCCGCATTTGTGGGAGCTTACGGCGATTCTCAACAAGCTTTTCTATTTTACTTATCGGGTGAGTTTCAATGGGATAAAATTCCAAAACTCATGGAATCACTTGAAGACAACTCACTAATGAGTACCATAATCAATACCAATTCAATTATCTCCGAGTTCGATGAGTGAAGTCCTTAATACAAGTGGTCTAACAAAGAACTTCGGAAAACTCACTGCAGTAGACCAGCTGGATCTTTCAATCAATGAGGGTCAGGTCTTTGGCATATTAGGTCCGAATGGAAGTGGTAAAACTACCACATTAGGTATTCTCCTGGATGTAATCTCCCCAACGTCCGGTTCCTACAAGTGGTTCGGTGGACAACGACCCTCCGATGCTAGAAAAAGAATTGGATCAATCCTGGAGACTCCAAGTTTTTTCCCATATCTGTCGGCGGTTCAGAACCTTCGAATAGTTGCTCACATTAAAGACGTTAAAGGGACTGAGCGCATAGAGGAAGTACTGAAGCAGGTCGGACTATTCGAAAGACGAAACGATAAGTTCAAGGCATACAGTCTGGGAATGAAACAGAGGTTATCAATTGGAGCTGCTTTGTTGGCCGACCCTCCAATTTTGATTCTAGATGAGCCCACTAACGGACTCGACCCTGAGGGTATTGCCGAAGTAAGACAGCTGATCAAGTCCATCGCTAACGAAGGAAAAACAATTATTGTTGCCAGTCACTTACTGGATGAAGTTCAGAAAGTGTGTACTGACTTTTGCGTATTGAGACAAGGCAAGAAACTCTATCAGGGAAGCGTTGCAGATATATTGGGAGAGACCAATCGAGTAGAGATTGAAGCAGCCGACAACGATCAAGCCAAGGCCCTACTTGAAAAATTCGAAGGTATTACCGACGTTCAAAATAATGGTCAATCTCTCATCGTATCGGTTTCACAAGGACACTCTTCAGAGGACCTGAATACGTTTTTTCACACCAATGGAATATCATTGAAAAAAGTGTTACCCATAAAACACTCACTCGAAGACGAATTCCTTAAAATCTTACGCGAAAATGATTAAGGCCCTTAAACTTGAATGGCTGAAACTGAAGCATTATCGAGCTTTCTGGGGATTAATTGTTATGTATCTCCTGGCCCTGATTATTATTTCTTCTTTTGGAGTGTTCTTCCTCGAATGGCTAAAAAGACAAGGTGCGGATTTTGATGGTATTGACCCTACTATCCTACCGATCTATGATTTTCCTGATATCTGGCAAAACACAACTTATCTTGCTTCATTCGCCAAGGTACTTCTAGGTTTTGTTGTCATTATTTCTGTAAGTAACGATTTGACTTTCAATACCTTACGTCAGAATATTATCGATGGGATAAGCAAACAAGAGTATCTCCTCAGCAAATTATCGCTCATTTTCATGCTATCATTCGTCAGCATGATCACTCTTTTTCTAGCTGGTATTATCAATGGATCGATCTATTCGAATGTCATCGGATTTGAATACATTTTCGCTGAGCTCGAATTCCTTTTTGCTTACTTTTTTGACATTTTCGTCTTTTGCGTGTTCGCCTTTTTGCTTACTCTTCTCTTGAAAAAGACGGGATTCGTAATAGTTGGGCTCTTTCTATACAGCTTAATGTTTGAGCCCATTTTATCAGTGACCCTGGAAAATGTACCAGCACTTCAGGGAACCCTATGGCAAGAGATACCTCGGTTTTTTCCTATTCATGCATTGAATGACCTGATCCCCATACCATTTGGTAAATATATTTTCAGGGAAATTGAAGACAATGTTCCTATAAGTGCTCTTCTCATTAGTTCTGCATGGTTGATGGTCTATCTCTTCACTATTAATCATTTACTAAGTAGGCGTGATCTGAAATGACAGGGCAATTGACTAAATTGGTAATTAAAAAAAATGACTACCGATTTAGCAAATCTGTACGAAAGAGACTTACTCAAACTGAGAAATGAGATTGGTTCTTTTGAGAAGGAAGAAAACATTTGGAAAGCCTTGCCCGGGGTTGCCAATTCAACTGGCACCATATGTCTTCACCTTTGCGGCAATATTCAGCATTTTGTTGGTCATATTCTTGGAAAGTCCGACTACGTAAGGGATCGTGAGTTTGAGTTTAGCGGACAACCTGTACCAAAGAACAAACTTATCAATGAAGTGGATGCAAGCATTGAGTCCATTAAAGGTGTTATTCCCAACCTTACGAATGAAGATCTAAACGCCCAATACCCAGTAGACATCTTTAAGGATAATTCTACTACGGAAAGGATGATTCTGCATCTCTATGGTCACTTAAGCTGGCATCTTGGACAAATCAACTACCTACGACGGATTCTGGAATCAAAAGATTAGTTACGATATAGATTCCTATACTAATTCCAAACCCTATCATGATAATGCCAACAACAATATTCATGATTCGAATTATCTGATCTGTTAGGTAGTGTTTGAGTCTCCTTGCCATCAGGGCCTTTGTAAGATCCGCGGTTAACACGGTCAGTAGTGTGCCTACCATAAAGTAATTTATAGAAGGCGTAGCATTTTGATATCGCGCACTGATGGAACTGATCACTCCAACCCAAAACACCAGGATATTTGGATTCAACCCATTAATTAAAAAACCTCTTGCAAACCAGTGCCAACCCTTTTCAGATTTATCATGCCCTACAGCTTTTGCCTTCACCTTTCCTGGATTGAGCAAAAGAAAAATACCGTATCCAGTCAGCATTATAACTCCAGCAGAACCTAGAATGATTCTTGCCAGGAAATGATCCAATAACCATGAGAACCCCAGAACGATGGTGCTCACAAGAAGAATATCCGAAAGAGATATGCCCAGAATAAACGCAATTGCAAAACCCAGTCCTCTGGATATACTGATATTGAGGTAGGCAAAAAAGCCTGGCCCAAGTGAAAAGACAAACAAGAGTCCAAAAAGAACTCCTTCAAAAAATGGGGATATCAAAGCTCAACCAGTTGTTTAGAGTGTAAGTAATCCAGCCACTTTTTTGCCTTCTCCTTTTTTAGAACCCTTGGAAATTTATTTGAAGCACCAGATTTTCCCATTAAATCCATCCATTCGTAAACGGTCTTTGTCGGGATGACATGGATAAATAATTCCTTTAGAGCATGTTCCCTCTCCACCGCATAGTCATCATTCAACTTCTTGAGATTAGCGTCCAATGCCAATCGTAAAATTTCAGGATCAATAGGTTGATCCGTGGCAATAAACCATCGATGAGCAAAAAGTGAATCATATGATTCGCCAATAACCGTAAATTCACGTATATCAAGGTTATATTGTTCTTCGGTGAGTTCGATCGCTCGATTGATATTGTCCAGTGAAAGGTGTTCCCCACAAAGACTTAGGAAAAGCTTATTCCTTCCTGTAATCACGATTTCAGCTTCCTCAAGAGATGTGAATCGGATTACATCACCAATGAGATAGCGCCAGGCCCCTGCATTTGTTGTGATAAGTAAACTATATTCTACATTCTTCTGTACCTGGTCAATGTTAAGAGTGACCGCATTTGGTTTTACCTCCCCATCATCAGTGAAATTCTCGGTATTGAATGGAATGAATTCATAGAAAATCCCATTGTTTAGCACCAATCGCATTGACCGTCGATCCGGATAAGCCTGGAAGGCGATAAATCCTTCGGACGCCAGGTAGGTCTCCATATAGATAAGAGGCTTTCCAAGTAGTCTTTCAAAGCCCTTTTTATAGGGTTCAAATGGAACTCCACCGTGCACGAAGATTGAGAGATTTGGCCATACATCATGTATGGTTTTTACCTGATAATAATTGATGATCTTTTCCATCAGTAGTTGTAACCAGGCGGGTACTCCCACAATTATCCCAATATCCCACTCTTTTGCTTTGAGTGTGATCTCATCCAGTTTATTGGACCATTGTGTCCTTGATATTTTCTTTCCCGGTTTATAAAAATGGTGAAACCAAAATGGTATTTGAGAGGTGGTTATACCACTTAAATCCCCCTCAAAATAATGGCCATTTCGCCTCAGGTCCGTACTTCCACCTAGCATTAAAATACCTTTGGTAAAAAGACTATCCGGCAATTCATACTTGGATAGTGTTAAAAGTTGCCTCACCGAAGTTTTGCGAATTGATTTAATCATTTTCCCGGTAATCGGGATATACTTGCTTGATGCTCCGGATGTGCCAGAACTAAGTGCGAAATAATTGATATTCCCGGGCCAACAGATGTTCCTTTCTCCTGCCTTCGCCCTGTGCCACCATTCCTCATAAATCTTATCATAATCATGAATGGGAATGGCTTTTTTATAAGCATCATAATAATGATGAGGGTCCTTTGATTTAAAGTCCTTCAGTAGACTCTCAAAATCGTAATATCTGCCAAACTTCGTGTTTTGACAGTTTATAAGAAGTTTTCTTAACTCTTGCTGCTGTAAATCCCGATCAGCCGTATACAACTGCTCCAGGCTCTCTCGAATATTGATTCCTTTCTTTAGTAGAGTACCTAGTATAGCCATGGAAAAGTGATGTGAAAAATAAAATCGAAACTAAATTTACTATCATATTATTCCCAAACCAGATGAGTGTGGTAGAGATTGAGAAAAGCATAAAAAAATACCAGGAAGTCTGTTCACCTTATGGCGCTAATCTAATTGCTATTAGTAAAACAAAACCAGATGAACTGATTGTCAGGGCGTATGAATTTGGTCACCGTGACTTCGGCGAAAATAAGGTTCAGGACCTGGCAGACAAATATGAACGATTACCTAAGGACATCAACTGGCACATGGTTGGGCACTTACAGCGAAATAAGGTAAAATACCTGGCTCCATTCGTTTATATGATCCATAGTGTAGACTCGTTTAAGCTTTTGAAGGAAATCAATAAGCAAGCAATCAAACACGACCGAGTGATTCCTGTTCTACTGCAGGTGCATATAGCTTCTGAGTCTTCGAAGTTTGGTTTCGATGAACAGGAGCTGTTCAAAATGATTCAATCAGATGAGTGTAGTCAGCTCAAAAATGTTAGAATTTCCGGCTTGATGGGAATGGCAACTTTTACGGAAGACCAGAAACAGATAGAAAAAGAATTTCAGTTGCTAAAACGTTTATTCGAGGAGACTCAAAAATTGCAACTTGACAACATGGAAATGACTGAATTGTCGATGGGAATGTCTGGTGATTTCCAAATTGCCCTTGAGTGTGGATCAACGATGATCCGAATCGGAACTGATATTTTTGGTGCTAGAAACTATGGGTAATTGCTTTAACCACCAGCTTCTTTCATCATCACATTTGTTTCAATACTTATTCTCTCTCTTTGATTGATGGCATTTGAGACAATGGTAATTACCTTGTTTTGAACCCCTATTTTACCGCGGCTATTGAACTTCACCGTTATAGAAGAAGATTCTCCCGGAGGCACCGGCTGTTTTGGCCACATTGGTGCCGTACATCCGCAAGTGGTTAAGACATTGGCAAGGACCAACGGTTGATTGCCAGTGTTCGTGAAGGCAAATACGTGTTCTACTACCTGGCCTTGAACAATGTCACCAAAATCATGTGCTTTTTCTTCAAAAGTAATTTTAGGACCGTCTTGAGGCTTTTCAAAAACAGGAGCATCCTGCGCGACCCCAACAAACCCTGCAAACAAGAAAAATGTGAAAACGATCTTTTTCATAGTACCAATATAGCTATATCTTCAACGGTAAATTTACCAATTTCGTTTGTCTTTACCGTGAAACTCCATGACGACGAGTGTTAAATCCACCTACAAAAAGTCTACAAGGGTCCGTGTATGTGGTCTCCTGATAAGGGATAATGCGTTACTCCTGGTTAAACATCTTGGCTTGGGGCCCAAGGGTTACGCATGGTTACCCCCGGGAGGTGGAGTAGAGTTTGAAGAATCTGTTGAGGAAGGTTTAATCCGGGAATTCCGGGAAGAAACTCATCTTACTGTTTCCGTGGGTGAGTTTTTATTTGTCAATGAATATCGTGATCAAAACTTTCATTCGGTTGAGCTCTTTTTCAAGGTAAACTATGTTTCCGGTGATCTTCAAAAAGGCAGTGATCCTGAGTACGATCAGCAAATCATTTCAGAGGTCGCGTTTCTTCCGTGGCAAACAATTACAGATATCGATCCACGAAGAAAACACAACATATTCTCCAAATGTCCTCGATCCTATGAAATACTTAGTCTAAGAGGTTTTTACGAATTTGCTAATATTTGGTAAAATCCATTTTAGTTCTATGTATCAAAATCATTATTATTGCAGAAATTGATAAGAGATGACCAAGACCAAAATTTTCACCATCGTTTTTGCCATCACCTCCATAGGATTGGCCTATTACCTATTCTACTCTATTAATTCCAGTATCCAGGAAACGAAAAGAATTGCCAGGATGGAGAAAGCCATCATCGATCAATTAATGCTAATTCGCGATGCAGAGATAGCTTACAAGGCGGTAAACGGTTCCTACATAGCAAATTGGGACACTTTGGTGGCATTCGTTGATACGGGGTCATTCTACATAGTTGAACGTACAGAGACTATCATCACACTCGATTACGGTGCCGATAGCACATATGTCGAAGTCGATACTCTTGGTACTGTTGCTGTTGTTGATTCCATATTCAGCACCCTCCCTAATTTTGATCCCCAAACCCTTCCGTATGTTCCTGGAATTGACCCTCCTACGAAATTCAACGTCTGGGCAGACAAAATACCGAAAGCGGGACTTCTTGTAGACGCAATAGAGGTTTGGAATCCTTCTCCCGTTGACCCGCAAAGATCTGAAGACAGTGAGTTCAACACAAAGAAGCCACTAAGGTTTGGTTCGCGTACCAGTATTACCACTGGTGGAAATTGGGAATAAAAATTAATGGCATCTCCTGCACCCAAGAAAAAATTTCGTCGGGTTAAGCGTGTAAAGAGCAACACGTTTAATGTAGACGACCTGCACGACTATACACTCTCGTTGATGGTGGGAATCAGGGATTTCCAGGTTTGTGTCTCGAACGGTTCCGATGACATCTTGTTCCTGGAAGACTTCAAGCTGGATGGAGTTAGAACCATTAACGAAAGACTACACGTGTTGCAAGAGATTTGGGACGACCATCATTTTTTAAAAGCAGGGTTTTGGAAGTCCATTAAGCTTGGACTTAAGTCTCATAAATATACCCTGGTCCCACGGGCACAATTTATGCCAGAATCTCAAATGGACTACATCTCCGTTAATAGTGAGATCAAACACAAAATGGAACAGGTTTTCCATTATCAGCACTCTGAATCCGATGCTGTTAACGTCTTCGCTGCAGATGCCAAACTTGTGAAATGGATACAATCAGTCTACAAGTCTAAGAAGGTAGAGATCATTCACCAGGGATCCGCTTTTATTGAAGGAGTTGTACGGGAATTTGGTGATAGTAAAGTACCCATGGTTCATGGATTAATCGATCGAGGAGTTCTGCATATTGTAGTTGCTGCCAACAACCAGTTGATCTATTATAACCAGTTTGCCGCCAGGAAGGGTGAAGAAATACTTAAGTACACCATGTTGGTGTTCAAATCATTGGAATTAAGCCAAAAGTCAACTGTTTTGAAACTTTGGGGAAGTTTTAAGATCGATACTCCTCATCTTGATATGTTGAAGAAGTATATACGGCGAGTTGAAATGGGTCCTCGACCCTCCCCTGTGAATTTCAAATTCCATCAGTTTGACGATATAAGTGAACATCAGTATTTTGATTTGTACAACGTCCCTCTTTGCAACTGATGGCCAAAACTGCCATTTTCCCTGGTTCATTCGACCCGTTCACAAGAGGTCATGAGGATATCGTATTAAGAGCACTGAATATTTTCGACAAGGTGGTAATTGCCATCGGTCATAATTCCAATAAGAAAAGATACTTTCCCCTGGAATACATGGTCGATTGCATTGAAAAAGCTTTCACCAAAACTGATAATATCGAGGTGATCGTTTATGACGAACTGACAGCGGATATCGCTAAAAAGTACGATGCCAAGTATCTGGTAAGGGGATTGCGAAACACTACAGACTTTGAGTACGAAAACTCAATATCACAAATCAACCGATATCTCAATGTAGATCTGGAAACGATTTTTCTTATTACCGCACCGGACTTAGCACCTATCAGCTCCTCCATTATTAGGGAAGTACACCGCTACGGAGGTGACGTCTCCCCTTTTCTACCCTACGAACTTTAGTTATACTCTCTCTTTCAGTTCCTTGTGGTAATCTTGCATTACTGACCGAATAGAGCGCCATGAATCGTACAATGCCACCCGTATTTCTGTGAGGTTCATCCATTTGACCACATCGATCTTTTCATCGACCTGTGGAGCCATATCCGAATCATCTTCACATCGCATCACGTACCAATGCGTCTTCTTTAATACGTATTTTCTATTTCGAATATAGGTGTGCCAAGTATGGCCAATTTTATACTTCAAATCTACCTTGACTCCCGTCTCTTCCTCAACTTCCCTAATCGCGCATTGTTCAGGTGTTTCTCCTTTTTCTAATTTCCCTTTTGGGATATCCCACCTGCCAATCCGATAGATAAGAAGGTTTAAGGATCCTTTCTCAACGACCCCTCCTGCTGCTTCCACCACCTTGAATTTGGTCTTAAGGTAATTGATAAGACCCCTTTTATTATCCGAAACAAAAGTAACTGAGTCTACACCCTCCAGTTTCTCCTTGGTCATTAGATGTAACAATCGATCGACGGACTCCGGCATAGCGTCCACAATCAGAACATCATCAAACATTTTTTTAGGAACGATTTTGTGGATTTTGGCGTCAATCGTAACTGTATAGTAACCTATATCCGAGATCTTACTCGGACTAACTATGTATACTGGAATATCGTTGATAAATATTCGCACCTTTAGACAGGTAATCTTTGTAATAATCCGATTATACAGTCACAAATGCAACTGATGTGATTAAATATATGGTTAATTTTTCGGCATGATTTACGAATGTTTTGACGAAGAGACCGGTCAGCAGATTGCGAAAGACTTATTATCGATAGAAGCTATAAAACTCAGGCCAACTGATCCATTTACATGGGCATCGGGTTGGAAAAGTCCCATCTACTGTGATAACCGGTTGAGCTTGTCCTTTCCTGAAATTCGTTCAGGTATCAAAAGCCATTTTTCAAAGCTGGTTACAGAAAAATTCCCTGACTGTGAAGCGATAGCCGGTGTAGCTACTGCTGGTATTCCCCAGGGTGCCCTGGTCGCAGATGCGCTAGGGTTACCATTCATTTACGTTCGATCTAAATCCAAGGGCCATGGATTGACCAACCAAATTGAAGGAAAGATAAATGAGGGCCAAAAGGTCGTCGTACTGGAAGACCTTGTGTCGACTGGTGGTAGTAGTCTTGCGGCCGTAGCATCTCTAAGGGAACAGAAAATTAAGGTAATGGGCATGGTATCCATTTTCACTTACGGATTTCCCATTAGTCGTACAAATTTTGAGAATGCCGAAGTAGATCTCTTTTTCTTAAGTGAGTATTCAATTTTGATCAGTCAGGCAATACACCAAGGATTGGTCAAACCGGAAATGATGGAAACACTGAATAAATGGAGAGACCATCCCGAAAGTTGGGAAGGTTAGTACTTCTCGATTATTCCCAGCCCAAAAAGTGCGAAATCGTACTTCACCGGGTCATCAGGATCCATTGCATGAAGCCTACTGGTTAACTCAATTGCAGTTTGCCAGTCTGTCTGTTTACGAGAAATCAAGCCTAGTTTTCGTGCTACCCGATCGACGTGAAGATCACAAGGGCAGATCAGCTGTGAGGGGGAAATCCTCTTCCAAATACCGAAATCAACACCTCGATCATCTGAGCGAACCATCCACCTAAGGAACATATTCAAACGCTTACAAGCAGATTTTCTAAGTGGATTCTGAATGTGTTTTTTAGTACGTGCGGGAAAATCTGGTAACGAAAAAAAGAGTTCGTTAAAGGCTATTAATGAGTCTCCTATATTTTCCTTTTGTTTTAATCCAGGTACAGCAAAAGCTTCTTCCAACGATTCATGGTTTTTGTAAAACCATGAGAGCCAGTGAATGAAATAAAGCGTATCTGTCGCGTTGAACGTACGATGCTTGAAATCTAAAAAAGGTTTTAAATCGTCTTCGCGATGGTTCAATAGAAAATCATGAGGAGCGTTATCCATGTAGCCAAGCAACTCAATACACTTATTGATGATAGTTTTTCGCTGCCCCCAAGCCAAAACTGCAGCAAATAGTCCTGATATCTCAATATCCTGCTTATTGCTAAATCGATGAGGTATGGATATCGGATCCTCTGAAATGAAATCAGTATTGTTATATCGATCTACTTTTTGATCGAGAAACTCTCTAAGCTGCGAAGAATTCAAAAGTTAATCCCGGAAGTAATTGATTTCAACCAGGGCCTTGTCATCCACAATTCCGAGACGATCAAAAGCTATCGGTGTTAACCGGACCATCACGTTGTCATTAAGGCCTGTATCCGGAAGTTTTCCTACCACTCTCACATAGATCGTTTTATTGTTCATCAGGTTCTTGACCTGCATTACAGACCCCATTCGCAAATTTCGGTGAAGAGCCAAATACTTGTCCGTTTCAATTTGTGTATCAATCTTTCGGGCTACACCTTCCTCGAAGACTTCGGTAATACCACCCTCTCCCTTGGATCTCATTTTTGATCCGTATCGAGTGGTTTTGTACCCGTCCAGTTTGGTGACCTTTGCCAGGCTATCTTCATCGATTTCAAAGGGTAGACTTAATTTCTGACCTATTTCAAGATCCTCTGAAGCAAGACCATTCCACTTTTTGATGCTATCCGTAGTGGTGTTGAATTTGTCAGCTATTGATTCAATCGTCTCTCCGGTTTGAACGTAATGATCATAATTTGGAACAGGCTCCTCACTGTCAACTTCTGCAACTGTTTTAATCTCGTCATTGGATACCTCCTTACCTTCGATAATCAACTCCTGGCCCACGGAGATTGCATTTGAACGTAAACGATTCCAGCGGCGAATATCCTCAACTGATACGCCGTATCTTCTAGAGATGGAATAAAGGCTTTCCCCTTGCCTAACAGTGTGTGTTTTTCCTTCAATTTCAAAACTGCCGTAAGGTATTTCCAGAAACTGTCCGATCTTGATATCGTTGTCAATTAACCTATTGATTCTTGAGATATCCCGGGGATCAACATCGTATCTCTTCGCGAGAGAGTAAACCGTTTCTCCTGGATCTACCTGATGAATAATAAATTGATTTCCACGCTTAGTTTCAAGTCTAATTGAGTCCCATTCATGGGCGAAGCCAGTAATTGATAGAAGTAGAAAAACAGTTAATGGTAGATACTTACATTTCATATAAAACTAGCTTATTTCGATTCTCGACAAATATCAATCGATCCTGAAAAGTAATAAAACTTTCCAACGCCAATCCCCTCATTTTGGTGTCGATACATCGATGAATTTGTGTTTGACCTTTTTTGATCCAACAAAGATACCGATCAAATAGCGTACCGGATTTCACATAATAGGTAAAGCAGATCGTATCATCCAATTCCAGATACTCTGCTCCCAGTGCTGCCTGATGATTAAATCTTTGTACATACTTGGACACAATTGAAAAGGATTCTTCATCTGCGGGAAAGTATATCGGAGACAACACTTTGGGCAGGGAGATATCTGCATTCCCAAAGGGTATTTTCGTAGGCCTCATTTCTCCCTGCTGACTAATTGTCCCAATTAGGTGACCTGGTTCCTGTGCATCCAGCAGGAAATCGGATATTTCGCTTATGACTCCATGGTTTTGGGTATTAATTATCGTGAGATTACCTGGTCCTGGATTTTGTTGGTCTTCAAAAGCATGATAAGCCAGGTAGTCACCAGATACAGCCAGTACAGAGGTCCACCATGTAACTTGCTTAGGCATCCACATTTTGACTATTTCTCCGGAAATCATATCTAGACTCAACCAATGCTGGATTAGTTCTTTTTCTTCTCTTATCTCCAGGAAAATTGAATTCTGGTTGGGTATTAACCGCCAGATAAATCCATCGAATTCTTCTTCAAACCAAGGGTTACTCGCCTTTTCCAACCTATTAAACTAATTTTGGTACAATTGCATTTAGATAGTATGAGAAGTCATTTTTTAGCATTCCTGCTCGTTATTGGATTTAGTAGTCTCGCGGATACAACTACCCTCAAGGTTTTACATCTAAAAGTACAGGATAATATTGATCCCCGTACTAATAGGTACACTGAACTTGGGCTGGATTACGCAAAAGAAATTGATGCAGACCTCGTAATCCTGGAATTAGATACCTATGGTGGAGCATTGAATGACGCTGATGAAATAAGGACCCGAATTTTGGATTTTGACCGGCCCATATATGCTTTCATCAATAAGGATGCGGCATCTGCCGGCGCTCTCATTTCTATTGCATGCGACAGCATCTATATGACCAGTGGTTCCAGTATTGGTGCCGCTACCGTGGTTAGCGGGGATGGAGCTGCGGCACCTGATAAATACCAATCATATATGCGGTCAATCATGCGATCAACGGCCGAAGCAAAGGGACGGGATCCGAAAATGGCAGAAGCCATGGTTGATGAGGATATCGACCTGGATAGTATTTCGACCGAGGGAAAAGTCTTAACCTTATCTGTCTCAGAAGCGATACGATATGGTTTTTGCGAGGGCCAGGTGGAAAGTGTTGAAGAGCTTCTAGAAAATCAAGGTGTGGAAGATTATGAGTTAGTGCCTTTTGAATTGGACTCAAGTGAAAGAGTGATTTCCCTTTTCTTAAATCCTTTTGTAAGTGGGATTCTCATCTTGATCATCATTGGGGGTATCTACTTTGAGCTTCAAACTCCCGGAGTTGGTTTTCCAATAATCGCGGCTTTTATAGCGGCAATACTGTACTTCATCCCCTATTATCTCAATGGTCTGGCAGAAAACTGGGAAATCGCAATGTTTGTCGTTGGAGTGCTACTTCTCGCTGCCGAAATATTTGTGATACCCGGGTTCGGGATTGCAGGTGTACTTGGTATTCTTACGACCATGGGAGCATTAATCCTGGTCATGCTGAATAATGACTTTTTCAATTTCGACCTTGTTGATCCTTATGAAATTTTTAAAGCAGTGGCCACCACGTTGACTGCACTGACCTCATCAGTAATTTTGATGTTCCTGGGTGGTGTACGACTGGCTAACAGTAAGGTGTTCAATCGAATTGCTCTTCAGGAAACACAAGAAAAAGATCAGGGCTATACATCAAGTTTCTACAAAAATGACCTGATGGGTAAAGAAGGTGAAGCATATACCAACCTTCGTCCCAGCGGTAAAATCACGATTGAAGGAGAAATCTATGACGCTTTCACCAGAGGGGACTACATTTCTCAAGGCACAAAAGTGGTGGTCATTTCTACTGAAGGTACCTCCCTGAAAGTGAAACAATCTCAATGAAAATCCTGGGCATCATTCCCGCGAGGTACGGATCCACGAGGTTACCGGGAAAGCCAATTCTTGAAATCAAAGGTAAACCGATGATCCAATGGGTATATGAAAATGCTTCAAAGTCCAAATCCCTGGATGACTTGGTTATAGCCACGGACGACCAAAGGATTGCTACGTTGGTTGAATCATTTGATGGAAAAGTTGAAATAACGACCGAAGATCATCTAAACGGAACCTCTAGATGCGCGGAGTTAGCGGCAAAGAGGGATTGTGATTATGTAATCAACATCCAGGGCGATGAGCCTTTTGTTGATCCGAACCAGATAGATGAGTTGGCTTCCATTCTGGATGGTGATCAGGAAATTGGGACACTTGTAAATGCAATAGACAGTCTCAACGTCTTACAGTCTCCATCAACTGCCAAAGTCATTCTGGATAAAGACAGCAATGCAATGTACTTTAGTAGACAACCCATTCCTTTTTTGAGAGATTTATCTATTGATCAATGGCTTGAAAATCACACCTACTGGCAACACGTTGGGATGTATGCATATAGGAAGGATATTTTACTTGACCTCGCCACGTTGCCTTCTTCAAGTCTTGAGATCGCTGAATCGCTGGAACAACTGAGATGGTTAGAAAATGGTTATAAGATTACTTGCAAGGAAACTCATCACAAACCATTTGGAATAGATACCCAGGAAGATTTGGATAAAGCCCGGAAACCATGAATAGAAATATTATTCTTTGGATATTGACGATCATCGCTATCCTAATTTTCTGGATATCCATACGCACACCTGAATATCAACTGGAATACACATTAGCTGCACTGGGCGTCTGGTTAATCGTCTTTCTCCTAAACAGAAGCTACAGAAAGAGTCAAAAAGAAGACTAACTCTTTTTCATCACGTAGCGATCAAGCGCCTGATTTGATTGTTTACGAATCTGATTTCTAATGAATGCCGTACCACCTAGGAGTTTACCTTTCCATCCTAAGGCCTGAGAAGCCCATCGATGTAAATCAAATTGATCCCGATGATCGATTATCAACCCATCTTTGAATCGTAAATCCGCCTTAATTTGATTATGCACCGGACGTTTATCCTTTCCGAAAGAATAATCTGCCACCCAGTGCACACTGGCGGAATCTTCAGTTACTGATTCAATTTCATAGGTTATCTTGAGGTCTTTTCCTCTTTCACAAAGCATTCTCCACATATCACCTGCCCGATCACCCTTCAACTCCCCAAATGCAGGATCTTCGAAAACAATATCCGAATGGTAGCAGGAAGCCATTTTCTCACCATCCTTCACAACAAACGCATCGTAAAATGATTGAACAACCTCCTTCATACGTCAATAAGTTTATAGTTTCTTGATCCGAATTTAAGACCTGGAACCCAGTTGTTTAAAAAGGTAAGAATTCTGGTTCTCAAAAACTCGTGTTTGTGCTTTTTCCTTGCAGAATTGGAATCCGTTTTACTCTGATTCAGCTCATTCGACCAGTGAAAGTCTGCTATAAAAGAATCCATCACTTGAGGATGCGAGCCAGTATAAACTGGCAATAAACCCAAAGGACCGTAATTAAATTCCGCAGATTGAGGTGAGTACATCCTTTCTGCCTCTTCTTTCCCTTTATGAATGGTATCAAGTGATTTTCGTTTTCTCTGCATCAATTTTGGTGGTCTTACCCAACCATAATGATAAATAGTTGCCGCCACAAGAGCCACATTCAGCTTCCTTGTACCCTCGGACACCCGATAATTAATTCCGTCAAAATCAGGTATATGGCGAAAAGACTGGGCGGACTTCCAGGAGTGAATATCCTCCTCATTTCTAATTATTCTTATCTCCCGAGGATACCAACCATACGAATCATGATAGTGATTGTAATCACCCCAAAAATGCCGGTAGTTAAATAATAATCCCTCAATTCGCTTGTCTCCTAACAGTTGACGGCATCTTGCCTGGATGACAGGTAAATCGTCTTCATGCACTACTTCATCAGCCTGAAGATAAAAAAGCCAATCACCATGACAATGATCTTTCGCCAAGTCCGTCTGGTGGGCATTCTCCATTCCATTAGGAAAACGATCCAGATCCCACGTGGTAGATATAATTTTTACCTTTGAGGAACCTATCCCTTCTATCACCTGACGTGTCCTATCATCCGGATCACAATCACCAAGGGCAACTACAAATTCATCAACAATTGGCAATATTGAACGTATGGAGGCTTCAATTGGGTAATACAACTTGGTCGCGTTTCTGACCATTGTAAAGCCACTGATCCGCATGATTAAACCTTTATTGTTTGGGCTCTGATTCTGCTCCTATCCAGGAGATATCTTTCGTAATCGCTATCGAAAGCGGCCCTTTTCGTAAAGGTTTTATCCGCGTTTCCCGAATAACCAATTAACAGTTCACAAGCTTCCCGAACACCATGTTGTCCTCCGGGATTTCCGGTGTAGTAGGTAACGGGTATGTTATTTTCTACATATAAGTTGAAAAGTGGTGAGGTAGGTCTTCCTAGAGCAATGGAAATTCCTACTTTGGAAGCGATAGTCAGATCCAAAACATCATCGAAAAAGAAAATCACTTCTTCATCCTGTAAACCATGTCGATCTCTAAACACTTCATAAGCCTGCCATTTATTGACCGCACCCGTGGCGATGCTATGAAAATGCTCTCTTTGTACCCAGTGGTGTGCAATTTCATTACTCGCACCGGACATTACCGCAGAATACGGAATTTCTCCGGTTTCCATCCAACGACTGAACCGGAGAAGATTAACACCCATGGAGTCAACCTCTGAGAAAGTACTCCCCCGAGCTAAATCCTTCTCTCCATCGTTAAAGACTCCATCCCAATCGAAAACGATGGCTTTAATCTTTTTCAGTCGCTCTGAAAGTTCTTCGTCGCTAACTGTGATTCGTCCACCAATGGATTCGAAGGCAGGCCTTAGCGACATTTAGATTATATCTTGAATGTCCAAAAGTCCAACAGGCTCTCCTGCTTTTTCAACTACCAGGGTATCAACCTTTACTTCCTTAAATAGAGATTGTGCTTTTTGCAGGGCTGCATCCACGTCTATGGTTTGTGGTTGGTTGGCGGGCAGATCACCTAACTTCATTTGCAAGACCGCTTCTCCCTCGACTTCCAGCAATCTACGAAGGTCCCCATCGGTAAAGATTCTGTGGATCGATGAGTTGTTCATTACCACAACTGACCCAGACTTATCGGAGGACATTTTAACAAGCGCCTGCATCACCGTAGCATCCGTTTCCATCTGAAAATCTGCCTTTCGATAAACGTCTGATACTTTTCGAGTGAGCAATTGAGTATGCTGAACAAATTGCTCAGTACCAAGAGAGGTAAAGTGGTTTTCTGTCAACTTTTGCATCACACTCCATGGAATCGTACAAGTGTGGACGCCAATTGTAAGTGCGTTCTTCACATGTTCAACATGCCTGACCGAACTAAACATGATTTTGCTTTGATAACCGTACTTCTCAACGACGTTCACGCAATCCTCAACCAATCCAAGAGCGTCATGACCCTGATCCTGAAGTCTGCCAACCAAGGGGCAGACATAAGTAGCTCCGGCCTGAAATGCCATGTAGGCCTGTTGAAGCGTATAGACCAAATGAAGATTGACCAGAAACCCCCTATCGACCAGTTTCTTGCATGCCTTCGTTCCTTCCAGAGATATCGGTATTTTGAATACTGTCTTTTTCGGATCTAATCCTAAAGAAACCAGGCGTTCTGTCTCTTTTACAATCTCGTCAGCGTTTTCTCCCAGTGCCTCTACCTGTAGAACATCCACCATCTTCGAGATGTCCATAATTGCGGCATCGATGTCCTGTATGCCATCTCGGAACATGAATGTAGGTGTGGTGGTAAGCCCGGTGAGGTAGCCCAATTCGCTTGCTGCCTTTATCTCCTCAATCTTTACGGAGTCAAGATATAATTCCATTATGATCTGTTACTTCTTTCGATATGATGAATTTCAATGAGTGGCTTCAAAAATTCTTCAAGTTGGTTCAGGTCTAATTGACTGGCTGCATCGCACAATGCTTTTGCGGGATCCGGATGTGCTTCGATAAATACTCCATCAACACCTGCTGCCACCCCTGCCCTTGCCAACGTGGGTAAATATTGTCTAAGTCCTCCAGCTGGATCTGAGCTTGGTATACCGTACTTTCTAATTGAGTGTGTAATGTCAAAAATAGTTGGGTATCCGATCTGCCGTAAATCATAAAAGCTTCTGGGATCAACAACTAAGTCGTTGTATCCGAAGGTATATCCCCTTTCTGTTAATAGAATGTCCCGATTACCTGTTGACTCTATCTTCTTCACTGGTTTCACCATGTTCTCCGGAGATAGAAACTGTCCATGCTTGAGGTTTATTGTTTTTCCAGTCTCTGCAGCAGCAACCACCAAAGTTGTTTGCATGCATAAATACGCTGGTATCTGAATAATGTCCAGCACATCTGCCGCAGGTCTGACCTGATCCGGATAATGTACATCGGAAATCAAAGGCAACTCAAAAGCCTTCTTGACTTTTTCAAGAATCCTTAGCCCCTCTTCCAAACCAGGACCCTGGTAATAGTCCACAGAGCTTCTATTATCCTTCTGGAAGGAAGACTTGTAAATAAGTGGTAGATGAAGTGCTTCACTAATGGTTTTTAGACGCTCGGCTGTTCCCATCATGATGGATTCGCCCTCTATTACACAAGGCCCACTAATTAAGAAGAATTCACTCCAGTTCATCTAAGTTGAAGAATTTGATGGCAAAGATAATTTTTTAAGTCAGAGCACCGCGAGCTCCGTCATGTTTCCCCAAATACGGAAGACTTTTTGATTCTGTAAAGCACGTGCCTTCGAAGTGGGTGACCTTTATCTAAAACGGGATGGTCAAACTCGCCTTCCTTTGTCATTCCTATTCTTTGCATCACGCTTTCGGATCTTTTGTTAATCATAGCAGTAAATGAGACTAATGAATCATTATGATCTTGTTCAAAATACCACTCCAAACATTTTCTGGCTCCTTCAGAGGCCAATCCCCTTCCCCAATATTCTGGCTTGAGGCGGAAAGCAATTTCCGTGGCAAGTGTAAAATGGGACTTGAAACGCGTGTTTTGAAAACCAATGTATCCCATAAATTCTTCACTGTGTAAGTGTTCTGCCGCAAAGAGCCCAAATCCATGTTCAATAAAATGAAGATTAATTCGATCAATCATTTTATCCGATTCTTCAGGAGACAACTTCTTTGGCATGAATTCCATTACACGAGAATCCTGATTCATCCTTCTGAAATCTTCAAAATCTGACTCTTTCCATCGGCGAAAGCCAATCCTTTGACTGGTGAAAATGAATTCAGCCATTATGTTGATTCATTGCGCGATCAATGCCAATAGTGCAAAAAGCCGTGGTAGCGTCAACAGCCCGATCCATATTTTCCAGTAGATGATCCATTTCAACTTTGGTAAAGGGGGAGAGTACGTAGTCCACCTGGTGGCCTTTTCTGTAATTATCCCCTACCCCAAACCGAAGTCTTGCATAGTCAACTCCTCCGATGGTTTCTTCAATATTCTTTAATCCATTATGACCTCCCGCTGATCCTTTCTTACGCATTCTTAGCACTCCGTAATCAAGTGCAACATCATCGGTGATAACTAATATATTTTGACGGTCTATTTTAAGCTCGTTCATCCAGTAGTTAACGGCTTTTCCAGATAGATTCATGTAGGTAGTAGGTTTGATTACATATAGCGATCTACCCTTATATCTGGCCTCACTAATAAATACATGCCTATCCTGGATAAATTTTTCCCCTTCCAGGCGATCGACCAGTCTATCCGCTACTAAAAACCCAATGTTGTGTCTTGTTAACTCGTATTCAACGCCGATGTTTCCAAGTCCAACGATTAAATATTTCATACAACTCTATAATCAAAAAATCCCATCCGAATGGATGGGATTTTGAATATCCAATAGATACTGATGTTATTCAGCTTCTTCTTCAGTTTGAGCGGCTTCAGCTCCTTCCCCTTCAACAAGTTCTTCTCCTTCTTCCTCAGAAAGTGCATCGAATTCCCTTGCTCCCCTAGGTACATTCACCATTGCAATGGTCACCCTAGGATTATTCAAGACTTCGTAGTTCTCTGTTTCAAGTTCATAAACTCGATACGTATCTCCCAGATTCAGTTTTTCTACGTTGATGGTTATCCAATCAGGCATGTTACCAGGTAAAGCCTTCACCACCAAGTGTCTGTTTTTAAGCATGAGTTTTCCACCCTTTTGAACACCTGGGGCCTGACCTTCGGTACGAACAGGAATATTCATTTTGATTTCCTTGTTATCAAAAATTTCAAGAAAATCTGCATGCAAAATGGTTTCGCTTACTGGATGAAATTGGATGTCCTGTAAAATGGCTCTCCGCTTCATCCCTTCTATATTCAACTCCACAAATCTTGCTTCGGGTGTATAAACGACATCCCTGAACAAAATCATTGGTGAATGGAAGTGGATTTGTTCCTTACCTCCATACAATACACAGGGTACGTTTCCATCTTCTCGAAGCTGTTTAGATTCAGCTTTGCCGAGATTTGCTCTATTATACCCTATAATCTCAACGGTTTTCATAATTATTGATTTATAAATAGTTTACTAATTGACTGATTACTGTGAACTCTTCTAATCCCTTTCGCAAAAAGATCTGCCACAGATAATACTTTTATTTTTCCACCAGATTTGACTGGTAAGGTATCCGTTACTAATACCTCTTCCAGTGCAGAATCGGCAATATTATCATATGCCTTTCCAGATAAAACACCATGAGTGCAGACCGCTCTTACACTTTTGGCGCCTTTGTCTTTTATAATTCCAGCAGCTTTACAAATAGTTCCTGCTGTATCGATCATATCATCGACCAGAACCACGTCCTTTCCCTCAACATCTCCAATAACCTGCATGGAGGCCACCTCATTAGCTCTCTTTCTATGCTTATCGCATATAACAATACCAACTTCGAAAAACTTGGCAAATGCACGGGCTCTTGCACTTCCACCGACATCTGGAGATGCAAAAATCAGGTTTTCAAGCTTGAGTTTCTTTAGGTAGGGCACGAATATGGCTGTTCCATCAAGGTGGTCAACCGGGAGATCGAAGAAGCCCTGAATCTGACCAGCATGCAGATCCATTGTCATCAGACGGTCAGCACCAGCCGCAGAAAGTAAATTAGCCAACAATTTGGCAGCTATGGCTACTCTTGGCTTGTCCTTCCTGTCCTGACGTGCATATCCGTAATACGGAATTACAACTGTAATATACTGGGCGCTCGCCCTTCTCGCTGCATCGATAAGCAGCAATAACTCAAGAATATTGTCAGATGGTGGGTTGGTAGACTGAATAAGGAATACGTCGCAGCCACGAACAGATTCATTGAAACTTACGTGCAGTTCTCCATCACTAAACTTCTGGGAGGTCATTTTTCCCAATGGCGCGTCGTAGCTTCTTGCAATGCGTTCTGCAAGTTCGTTTGTACCCTTTCCGGCAAATATTTTTACTGTCGCCATTCCAAAAAATGAATAATCCCGACCAAAGTCGGGATTCTTTTCAATGTTGGCCTACTAGGGCTCGAACCTAGACTCTTCTGAACCAAAATCAGACGTGTTGCCAGTTACACCATAGGCCAATACCTGGGAATTAGTTTATAGGGTCTTTCCCAAAGACCACGTCTCTAGGAGTGCCTAAAAACGGAGTGCAAAAATAGAAGTATTATTAAAATAAATGTAACCGAGAGTTAAAAAATAACTCATGTCCATTCAAAATTTTGGATTGACCGGTCCTACAAGCTTTCCACCCACTTCCTTGCGTTAACGAAAGGTATTATCCACGGACTAACTTCGTGCCCCTGCTTGTTGATATAATGCGCCCAATTCCATGGGAAAATGGTTCTTTCAAGGTGCGGCATGATAGCAACATGTCTTCCGTTTTCTGAGGCCAATGCAGCAACACCATAGTCACTCCCGTTTGGATTCCCAGGAAACTCCTTGTAGCTATACTTAACAGGTATATTGTAACTGGATTCGGACTCAGGCAATTCAAATCTACCTTCACCATGTGCCAGCCATATCCCTAAACGATTTCCTTCCATATTTCCAAAAAGTACCGTGTCATTTGGCTGTATATCAACATTGATGAATGCTGACTCAAATTTTCCGGAAGAATTATGTTTCATCTTCGGATGATTCTTCCTTCCAGGATATACCGTCTCCAACTCCATCATCACCTGGCAGCCGTTACATACTCCAAGACTTAACGTATCTTCTCTTCGATAAAATTGATCTAATGTCTCCTTTGCTTTCGGATTGAATAGAAATGAACCTGCCCATCCCTTAGCTGATCCGAGGACGTCCGAGTTGGAGAAGCCACCTACGAAGACTATCATGTTTACATCTTCCAGGTTTTCTCTTCCTGAAACCAAATCGGTCATGTGTACATCTTTCACATCAAAACCTGCCATCCATAGGGCATATGCCATCTCACGATCTCCATTCACTCCTTTTTCGCGGATGATAGCAGCTTTTATTCCAGAATCATGTTTCCTGTTTAGATCCAGGTTTAAAGAACCGAATGACCCATCAAATTCTTTGGGGAAATCATAGCTTAATGGCTGACTGTCAAAACGCTGATATCTCTCTTCCGCTAGAGAAGGTTTGGTTTGTTTCTTATCCAAAAGGTAGGAACTCTCCATCCAAGTTCTGCGCATTTGGTCAATATCCAGTTCAATCTGATTTTCGCCATCTTCCAATACCAACTTCCGCTCCGGTATTATACCCCCGATCACCTGGAAGTTGATGTCTTCTTCTTCCAATATGGACTGGTATAAGTGCTTTTTGACTTGTAAAACCACGGCAGGTTTTTCCGAAAAGAGTACTGACAATTGATCACCTCCTAAGCCGGATAAATCGACGTTCAAACCACCATCGACATTAGGAAAGTTCATTTCCAGAAGAGTTGTTATCAATCCTCCCGCAGAAACATCATGGCCGGCAAGAACTACACCTTTGCGAATTAATCTTTGTACACTTCCAAAAGCTTTGATGACTTGCCCGGGGCTAACATCCGATACTTTTTCACCAACATATCCTAAGGATTGAAAAAAGCTACTGCCTCCTAATTGAAAATCACCGCCAGAAAAATCGATGTAAATAAGCTCCGAGTCTGTATGACGTGAATGAATTGCTGGAAGTATGGTGGATCTAATATCATAGACTTCTCCTACCGAGGAGATTATGACAGTACCAGGTGCAATTACTTTTTTTCCGTCAGGGTATTTCTGAGTCATGGAAAGTGAGTCCTTACCTGTGGGTACGTTTATTCCAAGCTCACTACAAAATACACTCAACTCCTTTACCGCCTCATATAACCTTGCATTCTCACCCTTATTCTTTGCCGGCCACATCCAATTTGCTGACAAAGACACTCCTTTAAGACCATGGGTAAGTGGGGCAAAAACCAGATTTGTAAGAGACTCTGTAACAGCCAGCTTTGAACCAATTCCCGGATCTATCATTGCCGCAACGGGAGCATGTCCAATTGATGTTCCGATCCCCTTCCGGCTCTTGAAATCCAAAGCCATAACCGCAACATTGTTGAGTGGTAATTGTATTTCACCAACCGTTTGTTGTGTTGCTACCTTTCCGGTCACCGAACGGTCCACTTTATTGGTTAACCAATCTTTCGACGCAACAGCTTCTAACCTCAGTACTTGTTCGATCCAGCTTTTTAGTTGCTGATTTTGTAAATCAGGTTCTTGAAAGGTTATTTTTTCTCGTCTGTCTTCAAGAATTGTTTTCGGAGTTGAACCAAATAGGTGATGAAGTTTAAGATCAAAAGACTTATCCCCGTCGTGCTTGAATGACAAATGTTGATCGGAATTAGTTTTACCAACCTCGTAAATAGGTGCTCTCTCCCTGCTGGAGACGTCCTTCAGGTATTGCATCTGTTCATTGGATATGACCAGACCCATTCGTTCCTGAGATTCATTACTTAGGATTTCTTTATCGGAAAGTGTTGGATCACCAATGGGAAACCTGGTCAAATCAAACTCTCCTCCAGATTCTTCAACTAACTCAGAAAGACAATTCAAGTGTCCGCCCGCTCCATGGTCATGAATTGAGGTAATTGGATTCTCCGGTAACTCCGCCATTGCCCGTATGGCATTGGCTACTCTCTTCTGCATCTCCGGATTACTTCTCTGGATCGCGTTGAGCTCAATTGAATTTTGAAATTCACCCGTATTCACTGAGGAGACGGCACCACCTCCCATGCCAATGCGATAGTTATCGCCACCGAGTACCACTACACTGTTTTCTCCTTTAACGTGATCCTTTTTGGCATCTTTTAGTTTCGCAAAGCCAATACCACCAGCCAACATGATTACTTTGTCAAAGCCAAAGCATTGCTCTGATTCTTCGTGTTCAAAAGTCAACAAACTACCTCCAATCAGAGGTTGACCGAATTTGTTTCCAAAATCACTGGCGCCATTGGAAGCTTTTACCAGGATTTCTGCTGGATCGTGATACAACCAGGATCTGGCACCTACTTTTTGCTCATGAAGTCGATTGTCTTTCGTACGCGGATATGAGGTCATATAAACCGCGGTTCCTGCCAACGGGAAACTCCCCTTTCCTCCTGCCAGTCGATCGCGAATTTCACCGCCAGATCCTGTTGCTGCACCATTGAAAGGTTCTACAGTTGTCGGGAAATTATGTGTTTCCGCTTTCAGGGAAATCACAGATTCAAAGTCCTCTGTCTTAAAATAATCCGGGGCATCTTGTCTTACCGGTGCAAATTGTTCTGTCACCGGACCTGAAATAAAAGCTACATTGTCCTTGTAAGCAGAGACAATAAAATTGGGATTATCCTTCGATGTCTTCTTGATCCATTGAAAAAGACTTAGCTCCTGCTTCTCACCATCAATGATGAACTCTCCATTAAAAATCTTATGTCTACAATGCTCGGAATTGATCTGGGAAAAACCGAAAATCTCCGCATCTGTCAATGGCCGCTGAATCTCCTCGCTTACTTTTTTTAGGAAGTCGACTTCATCATCACTAAGTGCGAGTCCCTCTCTACTATTAAAGTCCTCAATGTCTTTGATGGGAAGTATTGGCTGAGGTTTGCGGGTGAGTGTAAATAAGTCCTGGTCAAGTACATTATATTTCTCCTGAAGCATAGGATCAAATACAACTTCCGAATCATTAGAAATAAACTCTTCAATCCTTTCGATTCCTTCTATACCACAGTTTTGAGTGATCTCCACGGCATTGGTACTCCATGGAGAAATCATCTCCTTACGCGGACCTATGAATGCTCCTTTTACCGTTGCGTCTTTAATTTCTTTGGCATCACTAAACAGCCATTTTAGGATGTCTTTTTGGTCGGTGGTAAGCTCGATATTTACGCCTACAGCAATGACACTATTGGAATTACTTGCAAAAAAGTGGATCATAGCATTGAAACTGCAAACATAGAATAATCTGCAGTCAATCTAGAGATGATCTTCAATCGTTTCAGGTAGTATTTTTCTATTCACCAATTGATCATGTTTACATTCCAAGACATATACATCCGAAACGTATTCACCAATGGCAGGAATTAACTTTTTGGAGGGAATAATACTATCCCATTTTCCCAAAACCAAAACAATATTCGTCTCGGTTTGCGTCATCCTTTTTCTTAGATTCGACAACTTATGATACAGCTTTTTAAGATATACCCAGCTTTGAAATACCCTGATTCTGTTGTCTTTATTTAATAACTCTCTTTTAGCGAATTTCACCATTGAACTTTTGGTGATACCACTTTTTTCAATGGTTTGAATGGCCCATCCCATGGCTTTCTCATGGGTCATGAAATAATAAAACAAAGGCTGCATCAGGGGAAAAGTGGCCAATCTATACCAAGGAGAAACGTGAATACCATCTGGCGCAAGCAAAACCAGCTTCTTGATGCGATCACCATGGATCATGAAAAGGTCGAATGCCACCTTCCCACCGAGACTGAATCCAACCAAATTAAATGACTTAACTCTTTCTGTTGCTAGGAGAAGTTCAAAAACCTTTCTCCATATTCCTGGAGTTTCTTTTTTGGTGTTCCAATTAGAATCTCCATGAAAGGGAAGATCAATTAGTAAATAGGTGTAATCATGAGGAATCATCTCAGTCCAGCTGGAGAACGCACGATGATCTTGACCAAAACCGTGTAGGAATAGCACATGAGTATCTCCAGATCCAAATTTATGATACGACAATCGGAGTCCTTTATACTCAACCCAGTATTGCAAGCCTATTACTTAAATTTGATTTTTCGCATCCCTTTGAAATATAGCCACATCATCTGCAGCTTGGATCCTCCTCCTTTTCTTGACATTTCCATGGCATCCCAAAGTTCATCCGGAACCTGATCGAGCATATTGAATTCACCTGCGCCTTTTAGCCATTCTCCTCCATCTATTGTGATTACCTCACCATTTATATAGGCACTGAAATCGGAAACCAGGTACGCCGCCAGGTTTGCGAGTTCCTGATGCTCTCCAACACGACCCAAAGGAATTTTATTTGCGGGATCAAATTTCTTCTTTAGATCACCTGGAAGAAGTCTGCTCCAGGCACCTTCAGTGGGGAAAGGTCCAGGTGCAATAGCATTACTTCTTATGCCGTATTTTGCCCACTCAACTGCAAGCGAACGAGTCATACTCAAGACCCCTCCTTTTGCTGCAGAAGATGGAACTACGTATCCGGATCCGGTCCATGCGTATGTGGTCACAATATTTAACATGTTCCCGCTTTGCTTATTGGCGATCCAGTCTTTTCCAACCGCCAGTGAGAAATTGTACGTACCCCTTAATACGATGTCGACCACAGTGTCGAAGGCACGGTGGGAAAGCCTTTCTGTGGGACTGATAAAATTACCGGCGGCATTGTTCAAGAGCACATCTATTTTACCGAACTCATCCTTCGTTTTATTTATAACTTCTTCAACCGCTTCATACTCGCGAACATCGCAGGCAACAGGTAAAACCGGTTGACCGGTCTTTTCACTCATTTCCTTGGCTGTCTCTTCAAGGACTTCAATTTTTCGGCTGGTAATCACGATTTTCGCTCCCAATTCCGCGAAGTAAGTTGCCATGGATTTACCCAATCCGGTTCCTCCACCGGTGACTACAATTACCTTATCCTTTAGGGCTCCTTCCCGGAGCATGGGTTCCGTATAATTCATTTGCTTGAATTGTGTTTAGCAGTTTTGCGTATGGCGTAATATACGCTCAATTTAGTTTATCACAATAGTCATAACTTCCGGAATCTGTTTGCCTCGAGGACAAAAGTTGGCAGCGGTATCAACATGAGCCTAAGACGCCTCAATCCTAATATTATGGACATTGCTCAAGGTGCACTAAATGTGGAAATAAAAACCCATCTGGATGACTTATTGATCAAAATTATGGGTGATGAATGGGCAGATTTCAAAAGGCGAAGAGTTATTTCCAAAGCCAACAAATATATCCGGAAAATGGAGATGATGGCGGACAAGTAATCCCCTTAAAACTTGGTAATAAACACTGGTAAGCCATGTAATTACATGGCTTTTTTTTATCTTCTCGCCCAAAACAGATATTCTTTGAGAACACTCATTCTTAACGAAAGAGACAATGTTGCTGTAGCTCTTGTCGATTTAAAAAAAGGCAGCAAAATCTCAGGTAAGACCATAAAGGTCCAGCTGAAAAACAATGTGCCATCCAAACATAAATTTGCTCTTAAAAAACTGGAAGAAGGTGATACCGTCATAATGTATGGTGTTACCGTGGGAACCGCTTCAAAACCAATCGAAGGTGGCGAGGTAATTGGTACACACAACGTAAAGCATGAGTCCTCGGATTACTCAATAGAAGAACACAAACCTTATAAATGGAAGGGTGTGGATGCATCCAAATTTGAGGAAACCACATTTCAAGGATATCACCGATCAGACAAACAGGTCGGTACTGCAAACATATGGCTAGTATTTCCCCTAGTGTTTTGTGAAAACAGAAACATACTTAGTCTTAAAAAGGCTTTTGACAAAGTTCTGGGTTACGAGAAGCAGGATGAATATACGCAGAAAGTGCAATCAATGGTGGATTTATATAACGGCACCGGAATGGTCCCAAAAAATCCGCCGTCTATCCAGAAGGAAATATTTGAGAACGTTGAAATTCGATTCATTACTCACCAGGGTGGTTGTGGTGGCTCACCCAGAGATGCACACCTCTTGTGCAAACTACTAGCTGGTTACGTAAAAAATCCGAATGTTGCAGGGGCCACGGTATTGAGTTTGGGATGTCAACATGCTGAAATAGAGAAATTCAATAGCGCTCTGGAGAATCTGAACTGTGATAAACCGATTATCATGATTGATCAGCAACAAGCCGGTACGGAGAAAATGCTGATGACTCGAGCGATTGAGGAAACATTCACCGCACTTATTGAAGCGAATGAAATCAAGAGAGAACCTGCACCTCTAAGTAAATTGACGATTGGTTTGGAGTGTGGGGGTTCCGACGGATTCTCAGGAATTTCAGCGAATCCTACATTGGGATACGTTTCAGATCTTATTGCATCTCTAAAGGGTAAAACATTGCTATCTGAGTTCCCGGAGTTATGCGGTGTTGAACAGGAACTCATAAAGAGAATGCCATATTTTGCTGATGCTGAAAAATTCAGCAAACTGATGAAACAATATGAACATTGGGCAAAGTACCTTGGATCTGGATTTGACATGAATCCTTCGCCGGGTAACATCAAAGATGGATTGATTACAGATGCCATGAAATCCGCCGGTGCGGCCAGAAAGGGAGGCACATCCCCAATAAATGAGGTATTGGACTATACAGAGTACGTAGAAAGGTCGGGATTGAATCTGCTTTGTACCCCGGGAAACGATGTGGAAAGCACAACCGGTCTTGCCGGTTCCGGAGCAAATATCATATTATTTACAACAGGTTTGGGAACACCTACAGGTAATCCAATCAGTCCGGTTATCAAGGTTTCATCGAATACGGCACTCTCTCATAAAATGCCGGATATCATTGACTTCGATACCGGTCCAATCATTACAGGAGAGAAAACCATTCGGGAAACAGGAGAAGAGTTACTGAATTTCATTGTCAAAGTAGCCAGCGGAGAGGTGATGACGAAAGCAGATCGATTGAGGCAACATGACTTTATCCAATGGAAACGAGGAGTGTCTCTATAAATTAGAGACTATAAAAGTCTGTGGCATTGATTCCCATGACAGCATCTTGCTCATCCTCCGATAGCTCCACCAGGTAATAGTCCACGATTGATTTCATCTCATCATACTTCGCCGAAAGAAGACAAACGGGCCAGTCAGATCCGAACATTACCCTGTTGGTACCAAACGAATTCATTACAACATCCATATAAGGCATAAAGTCCTGAACTTTCCAAGCCCCCCACTCTGCCTCTGTCACCATTCCACTCAATTTGCAGTAAACATTATCGCAGTCTGCCAGCCGTTGAATATTAGAAGACCAATCATCAATCTCACCAAGGGCAATGTTGGGTTTTGCTATGTGATCCAAAACAAATTTCTGGTTTGGGAAAGACTTGGCCAATGAAATTGCGGCTTCAAATTGTTTTGGGAAAATCAGAATATCATAAGTCAAGCCATACTTATCCAGCAAGGAAATACCGTTCTGAAAATCTGGTCTAAGCATAAATTCCGGATCGGGTTCATCCTGTACAACATGTCGGATACCCTTAAGGTATTTTTCATACTGATAGAACTCCAATCTCCCTTCCACGTGAGCGTCACATAGATCTATCCAGCCCACAACACCACGAATAATATCGTTATTTTGAGCGAGGTTGAGAAGAAATTCTGTTTCACGTTCAGATTGATCCGCTTGTACCGCAACCGAACCGTCGACAATATTTTTACTGAGTTCAGATTTCAGGTCATCCGGTAAAAAATCTCTCTTGATCGCGCTCATTTCAGGAGTTATCCATTGAAATCGTTCGTGATCGTATCGCCAAAAGTGTTGATGACTGTCTATGTATTCCACTACTGCTGGCTGTTAATTATTAGTGTCTCTATTCACCATACGCTCTTCGAGTTCCTCAAGGGACACGCCTTTCGTTTCCGGCATCATAAACGCCACAAAAAGCAATTGCATGACCATGAAAAGTGAGAAGAAAGCGAATACGATAGACGGTTCAAAAGCCTGTATGGCTACACCTCCCAGGAGGGTTACCAGTGCCGCAAATACCCAATGCGTCCCGGAACCCAGAGATTGTCCTTTCGCCCTCATGTTGTTCGGGAATACTTCTGAAATGAAAACCCAAATTACCGCTCCTTGTCCGATTGCATGGCTAGCAATAAACATTAGCAGGAATATGAGTGTGAACTCCGGAGCCGATTGAAAATAGAAGTTATAGGCCGTCATACCCAAACTGACTATGTAACCAATAGATCCAATATACATCAGCGTTTTTCTGCCTGACCGGTCAATAAGATACATGCCTATCAGTGTGAACACCAGGTTAATACACCCAATAAAAATTGAGCTGAATAAAGATCCCTCAGAACCGAACCCAGCCTGCTGCAAAATTCGAGGTGCATAGTAGAGAATAAAGTTTATCCCAGACAGCTGATTAAAAAAGGCAATAAGAAAAGCGAGCATGATTGGGAATCGATACGTCTTTGAGAAAAAGTGATCTGTTGACTCAAGGGCTTTCATGTGCTCCTTGATTTCAGCTATCATTTCATCTATCTTATCCGCAGGGTTACTCAATAACAGTACTGAGCGAGCCTCGGCTTCATCCCCCTTATGTAGCAAAAGCCAACGGGGACTCTTTGGAACCCTAACGACCAGAATAGCATAAATCAAGGCGGGTATCGCTTCCACTCCCATCATGTATCTCCAGTCGTTTTCTCCACCGAAACCCTGAAGCATATAATTTGATAAATATGCGATAAGGATACCAAATACGATCATAAACTGATATAGGGCTACCAGCTGGCCACGATTTCTAGCATTGGAAATCTCACTGATGTATGTTGGCGCGGCTACAGACGAAGCACCAACTCCTATACCACCAACGAAACGAAAGAATGAGAAAGTATAAGGATCGGTGGCTATTGCCGACCCTATGGCCGAAATGAAATAGAGTATTCCTATCCAAAACAAGGTGGTTTTACGCCCCCATCGATCACAGGGATAACCACCAGTCAACGCCCCTAAAACGGTACCCCACAAAGCCATAGACATGATAAACATGCTGTGGAACCAGCTTGAGGTTTGCCATAATTTCTGAATTGGCTGATCCGCACCGGAAATTACTACTGTGTCAAACCCGAACAGGAAACCAGCCAGAGCCACTACAATGGCAAAAAAGAGTACTTTATTCTGCATGATTGGAAGTAGTTGACGAATATAAGTACAATTTCACTGAAGGTTGACTGATACAAGTACACAAGAACCGTGAACAAATAAGAATACTTTTGGAACAGAGTATTAGGGGAAAATGATTGAAATGCTATATTTGCACCTCGATTTTGGTACGTACTAAAACGGCACCGAAAATTCAATCGATTATCCACGGAGAGGTGGGTGAGTGGCTGAAACCACATGTTTGCTAAACATGCGTGCGTGAAAACGTACCGGGGGTTCGAATCCCCCTCTCTCCGCAGACCCTCACTAAGTACTTTTGAGGGAATTTGGTCCTCTGATGTAAGGCCAAGAATCTTAATGGTCCTCTAGCTCAACTGGATAGAGCAACTGCCTTCTAAGCAGTAGGTTTCAGGTTCGAGTCCTGAGAGGATCACTTTCTTCTCCTCCTCATCATGAACTAGGTAGATTGTTTGTGTTCTAAAACCTAGCGGATAAGCCTATTCTCCAATCCATCAAACCTCCCCAGGTATATTCGGAGTACATGCCCCAGTTCTCAAAAATGTGGTAATAAGCTCCAAAACCAGCAGCATAATGGTTTCCTATTCCTCGTTTAGGCCGCGAGTCTTTATTAGCATTTAGGAATCCAATCGCTACCTCACCTTTTGCATAAATCAGACTTTCATTTGGTAAATTAAATCCAATTAATGGAGTCAGCCCGAGGTTACCGGATAATCCCAAGTAGTGAAAACCACCCCAACCCGTAGCTGTACTACCTTGACCTGCTTGTGAATAGTGATGCACTCTGAATGTGTGACTGTAAATCGCAGAAACAAATCCATAGTCCTTCACATGGAAACGTGGTTCTACCCTTAAAGTAGAGAAATTTTTGTCAGTATCTATATCAGTCCATCTTACTTTGACATTTGGATCATTGTAAATTGAATACCCTATGTATAAACCAAAAGGCGACTGACTCTCAGCTCTTTTGTCCACCAACTGGCTAAAACTCTGGATTGAAACACTCAGCAAAAGAATTATAAGCAGCGTTCTCATAGTCTTTGTAGTCTCATAAAACTTCAAGCAAATATGGTAAGCACCCACCTCCTAGGCTATCTTGTGGATCAGTTTCACAGATGACGGAAATCATAATTATTCCTGAATACCTATACGTTATCTATTAAATAATAGTAATCATCCTTTTATCAGTATTAAACCATTGTTTATCATGACCGATAGCAAAGCACAGAGGTATTTTAACACCCTTTCGGTGTTAATCATTTCGTAATAACTGCTCAAACCGAACTGGTTTGTTGATTAGTGACATGATTCTGAATATGTCGAAGTTCCTGTTGAGGAGCTTCACAATCCGGTACTTCCTCAAATGCACTCTCGGAAGCTTTAATGGCGAGGAACTTTTTCGAAAAACTTTTTTAAGTAACTTTACTTAGTTCGGTAATCACATATGATAATAGTCTTTTTTTAATTATTTAGAGTTTATAAAGTATTTTTCATGACTTTATAAAGATGCTCAAAAAGTTCCATTAGAATCACTACCAGACTTGATTATGAAGCATATAAGTTCTTTTCTCCTCGTATTTACCTTATCTGTTTTTATTAGCTGCACAAATAGCTCAGAGACAAAAAACATAAATCCACCTGACAGTGAATCTGGCTTCATATCCAGTAGCAGTCTAAAATCATGGGAAGATGCCAAATTTAGTATGTTCATACACTGGGGAATTTATTCCATCCCTGCCGGGGTATGGAATGGCAAAGAAATCGGTGATTATGCGGAGCAAATAAAAGGTGTAGCTGAGATACCAACAGGGGAATATCGACAACTGGTCAAACAGTTTAATCCGGGACTGTGGGATCCCGATTCTATTGCTTTACTGGCGAAGGAAGCGGGTATGAAATCAATTGTAATCACCTCAAAGCATCACGATGGTTTCAATATGTTTGGAACTGAGTATTCAACCTTTAATGTCGTAGACGCCACTCCCTACCAAAGAGATGTGGTCAAGGATTTGTCTGAGGCTTGTCAGAGACACGGATTGAAGTTTGGGGTTTATTTCTCAACAATTGATTGGGATTATCCTGGTGCCGCACCCTTTGAAGACATAACTAACAATGATGTTATCCCATGGGAGCACCATCAGTACAATATGAATCAGGTTGAAGAACTGATGACCAAATATGGTGAGATATCTGAAATATGGTTTGATATGGGATCCCCGAGTTACGAACAAAGTAAAGAGATAAGGGATCAGGTCAAGAGATACCAACCAAATTGTGCCGTAAGTGGAAGGTTATGGAACAATCAAGGTGACTTTGTGGTGATGGGTGATAATGTAAGGCCGGAATTCAAAATGGGAGTTCCCTGGCAGACACCTGCCTCCATTTTTGAGGAAACGTGGGGATACAGGTCATGGATGGAAAGGACTGATCTAAGTGAAAAGATTCGTGAAAAAATAAATGACCTAATCAACGTAGTAAGTATGGGTGGCAATTACTTACTAAACATCGGCCCTAGAGGTGATGGATCTGTCGTCGAATACGAGGAAAAGGTCTTACTCGGTATCGGTAAATGGCTAAAGGTGAATGGAGAAGCCATATATGCTACCCGTGAGTCTGAAATCGACAAACCTGATTGGGGATATATAACAACGAAAGACAATAAGCTGTACTTTCATATCATTGATTATCCGGAAGACAATAAACTAGTTGTTGAAGGATTAGAATTGAATCCTTTGCAAGCTTACCCACTATCAGATTTCAGCATCGATATAAAGACAGTTAGCACTGAATCAGGTCTGAGTCTCGAATTGCCGATAGTGATGGAAAAGGACGACTATGCTACGGTTATTGTTTTGGAATATAGTGACTACACATACTTTCCTTCAAAAAGTATCCAGATAAAGGATGAGCAAACGATCCTTACTGTAAGCAACGGTGAAAAGTATCATGGCTTTAGCGGACCAAACTACACGGGATATGAACCTACCGTTGTTAAAATTCGCTGGAACTTGAAAGGTGGGTCTAAGGAAAGATACAAACTCAGCTTACGCTACAACCAAAATGACATTAAAGAAGAATTGCTTCTTGTGGTTAATGGTAATGACTTTGTTATCGAAACCGAAAATGACGCAGTTGATTTCTTGACCGAAATCCAACTTAATGAAGAACAACCTAATTGGTTAGAACTTTCCTACAATAAACCCGACAATCCTTATAAGGAACTAAATCTGGATGAACTATCTATTTCTATAGAATAGTATTTTGGCCATACGGAATTCAAATTCTGGAAATCAAGTATGATTTCCGATGGCTAATACCAAACATTATCGACTGTCAAGTCAATCGTCTTATCCAGGTTTTCGCTACCATCGATTCTTCTAACGCCTACGAGCATTTCCATTAAGTATTCCTCGTACTTATCGCTGGATGGATCCACACTGGTAACATGGACTCGTCCTGAACTATGGATGAATTCATCGTTACCTATCCAGATAGCTACATGCGTTACACTTCCTCTTTCCTTATTACCGAAGAATAATAAGTCACCGATTTCCAATTCATCAGCTGCCATTTTAGGATAGCTCATACCATCAATTTCAACTTCTTCCACAGTGTATGGCACTTCATCTCCCTGCTTAATCTGCTGACTGGCATCCCTTGGGAGGAATGTGCCCATGGAATAGTACACAGCTCCCGAAAAACCACTGCAGTCGACTCCTTTTAGTGAGTTCCCTCCCCATAGATAGGGTTGTCCGTTAAAGTTGTAAGCAAAATCAACCAGGTGTTTTTTATCAAACTTCGCGTTCTGTTGCCATTCGTCCAAGGGCATTACCTCCGAAGATCTTACCAAAGCAATTCTACCACCGGGTATCATAACTTCGGTAAACTCCCTACCCTCCTTTATGAGAGTTAGCACATTTCCATGAACCAGGTCTGTCACAACCCTACCCCGATTGGCAGTTTCATACGCAAAGGTGGTTGTGGCCGAGACCATCACTTTTGGCAATGCTCGAAGACTGTCAGCCTGATCCCTGGTCAGGTACTCAAATGACGGTTTGGGTATCCAGGCAATATATCCCTGGGCACTCCTTACCCGATGCCAAAAACCTTCATCATCAACTTCGAGGAGTTCCAGTTCCATACCCATCAGTGTTTGAGTCGCCATTCCCCTAGTCCTTGACTGACCTACCCGCATATTCGCCACCGACTGAGAAACTACTCCGAAAGGTGTATCCAACAATCGAGGGTCTACCGGAAGTTGAAGAACCTCAGAATTCTCAAAACCGATTCCTTTTGCAATCTCTACTGCTTTTTCGGAAAACACTTTGTCAGTAGTTCGGACTGTAAACACTACCTCCTCAGAGGCGGTGGTGTCCAATTGATAATCGAATACGTTCTCACGCTTATCAAATCCCTCAGTCTTTTTAAGCTCATCCAATTTCGAATGGAGCATATCCAACTGTGAATTCTCTGATGACGAGCCATCTGGAGAGCAGGATATGAGCAGAGTCAAAAAGAAAAGGGTGAATAGATTATTCGACTTCATTTTATGCCGTTCTTATTTATCAGGTTTTCAGTGCAATCTACTACTTATACAAAGTCTCTGAAAGAGTTTACCCTTTCGTACTTTTACTATTATTGGTTCAACATTTCTATGTTGAGTTCAATCCCCGCTCCAAATCCCTTCGAGTAGTTGATTTTCCCATCTACTACCAGCACGCCAGTGGCAGGATCATTGGCCACCAATACAGCTCCATCAGCGTCGATATAATCCAATTCAGTAGCTAGCTGGGTCATTGCGGAGATGCCTACTGAAGACTCTGTCATGCAACCGGCCATAAGTTTCAGACCTATGCTTTTTGCTTTCTTTATCATCCGAAATGCAGGTGTTAAACCCCCGCATTTCATGAGTTTGATGTTAATGACATCAAAATGGGGCGCACATTTATCAACATCAGCTTCAGTCTGACACGACTCATCGGCCACAGTTGGGATGGGGCATATTTTCCTGAAATCATCGAGGTCATCTGTATTTCCAATAGCAAAAGGTTGCTCAATCAATTCGACCCCCGTTTTGACTAAAATTGGAAGCCAACGATTCGCTATATCCAGGTTCCAAGCGGCGTTAGCATCTACACGCAATCCCGCTTCGGTATACTCCCTAACTTGAAGCAAAGTTTCCGGAGGCGTGTCCGCTCCGAGTTTAATTTTGTATACCGGCCACGGCTTGTCTTTTATCTGTTCGATCATTTCCTGGGCTGTTCCGATGCTAATAGTATAATTGGAAAGAGGAGTTGAAGTTCCTTCTTGAGCAATTGAGTTATAGATCCGAGTTTTATTCATTTTTCCGTACAGATCATGGGCCGCACAATCAATTGCCGACAGCAGAAACGAATGCCCGGTAGCAAGTAATTCCGGAGCAATCTCATTCCAGAGCTTCTCCGGTGTTTCAAACACATGAGTTTCCAGCTGGAACTTCATTTCCTGCAGTTTTTCAATCATTTGTTCCAGGGTGACGTTGTAATAACTTATTGCAGTAGACTCTCCGTAACCTGAAAACTCCCCTTCTTTTAACTCGACGATTAAAGTGGGTTGATGAGTCCTTGCCTCGTATGATATGACAAATACTTTGGCCAGCTTGAGTTGATAAGGGTAGAATTTTACCTTCATTATTGAAAAAGTGACACGTTAAGCTTCTATCAAATATATTGATTGGTACGCATTACCCCCTCTCACATTTTACGTTAATAATAGTAGACAACATCGATTCATATCATGAACAAAGTGCTCTCCATTTTATCGAAGGAAGGAGTCTTCATGATGCTATGGGGCTGGATTATGACATACAGCTATGCGGTTTATCATATCAATTACTCCTTCCAAGTAAACTTCTGGTTACAAGGTCTTCTGAGAACAACCGGTTTACTTCTACCCTTTTTGGGCCTTGCCATCACCTTGTTCTTCATCTACGGCAGAACACCACACTTTAAACAGAAAAATGGGTTTCTGATTCTGACCATATGGGTATGCACCTTACTTTCTATGATGTTGATCAATCTGGTTCAGTTTAATGTTCTGAAAGAAGTCAATTTTGTCCTTCAACATCCGATTTTTATGACCCTCACCGCTTTTTCAATTACAATAACAGGGGCAGTCCTTAAATATCCTTATCTGATTATTGGTGGATTGGTTTTTGGAGTGTTGGCCTTTACAGCGTCTTCTTATAAACTGGAAGATCAACTACTCATTGAAGCTGTAGCATGGCTGCTTGCAGTTGCTATTCCAGGCCATCTAAGGAGTTTCAGACTTAGCTAATCATTCCTTCCAGTACTTCTGCATCTCTATAAATAGGAATGACGCGGTCCATGTAATCAAAACCAGTCCTACAAGGGATTCAGCTCCTATAAGATACCGAATCTCACCCGTGGCATAGATATCTCCAAAACCCAGAGTGGTATAGGTGGTGTAAGAGAAATAAACACAGTCCAGGAGCGTACCATTAAAGTTTCCTGAGAAAGTGCCCCACCTTCCATCCAGGTATTTGAAATAATAGGCGATACCAAAAATCCAGACCTCGGCAGAATGGGCGAAAATACTTACGAAAACACCAATAAGAATTCTGAATCTATTCCTAACACGAAGCAATGGTAACAGTCGAGTTAACTGAAACAGAAACTCGTAATGTAGAATAACTACCAGTGAAAGTACCCCCAGGTTAAGTAAAGTGAGTTCAAACATCTTGCAGCAATACTACAAAATGCTGGAAAACTCAATCATGATTTAACTCACCTCGGATTTATTCACTCCTCAGACTCCGAGTAGGGTTATTGGTAGCAGCCTTGAGTGATTGATAGCTTATTGTCAACAATGTTATCACGATCAACACCATAACCGGAATCAAGATTAAATCAACTGAAAAACTAATCCTTGTTGCAAAATCCTCCAACCACTTACTTGTAGCCAGGTAAACCAGTGGAACACCTATGACAGAAGCAATTGCCACTAATTTCAGATAATCACGATAAATCAACATAAGAATCGATTCAAGAGATGCACCAAGTACTTTACGAACTCCTATTTCCTTTATCCTCAAATGAAGGGTGAAGGACGCCAGGCCAAACAAGCCAAGACATGCAATGACTACAGCGATAAATGAAAATGTTGTGAAGATCTGACCAAACTGCTGATCTCCTTTATACTGCCTGTCAAAGTATTCATCCATGAAGTAGTAGTCGAAAGGATTGTTGGGAAAAAAGCTTTCATATTCACTTCTAATCATCTCCATGGTATTTGCAATATCTGCTGTGGAAAGCCTTACGGAAATATTAGATCCATACTCTGTGTAGTTCAACAATATGGGTTCATTCTCCTGCTTCAACGAATACCAACTAAAATCCTCCAAAACCCCAATAATTGGGAAATCGTACTCTCCAACTTTCATCTTCTGACCAATAGCGGCCTCATTCGACTCAAACCCAAAATTCTTGATCAATGTCTCATTCACTATAACCTGTCTTTCATCTCCTCTTAGATCTTTTGAGTGAAATCTTCCCGCAGCCAACCTCATGCCGTAAGTATCATGAAAATGTTCATCTACCCACATCATCTTTACTGATTGACTTTCGGAATCATCCTGCCCTTCTCTTATCATAGACGTTCCCCAATTGTGATCACCACCTGGAATGGCATCTGATCCGGAAACCTCCACGACCGCGGCAAGTGATCGAACCTTTTGCTGAAATGCCTTCATCTTATTCTGCATCTCCTCCTGATCGTCAAAGACACGGGGACCTCTCATGGAAAGAACCTGCTCAACGTCCATTCCAAGGTTTTGGGACCTCATGAATTGAAGCTGTTTATAAACTGTCATGGTTCCGGAAATAAGAAAAACGCTGATTATTAATTGAATAATAACCAGCGTTTGCCTCAATCCGAAACGCTGTTTACCAGATGAAACCATCCCTTTGATAACCAATGCCGGTTTAAATCCTGATAGCACAATTGACGGATAAAATCCACTAAGGAAAGTGCCTAATAGAAAGGCCAGTCCGAAATATATCCAATTGATAAGTTCAATCCCTACACCGAAAGTAAGCTCCTTCTCTATGAATCCATTCAGTGCTGGTAGGGAGATATAAGCCAGTATGAAAGCAAGTAGCAAGGAGAAAAGGTTGATTAAAAAAGCCTCAAGCATGAACTGAAAAATCAGTTGCTTTTTTACGGCACCAATGACTTTACGAATGCCGACTTCTTTGGCACGTCGAAGGGCTTGCGCCGTTGCCAGGTTGATATAATTCAACCACGCAATACCAACAATAAAAACGGCAATAAGAATGAATAATGTGAGGGTTTCGGCTCTAACTCCCCCCGTGTAGTTCTCGGTGTTATCCTCGAGATGAATATCTAGCAATGGCATAAGCTTAAGATCACTACGATTGTTGGTTACCTCATAATCCTCCTCATTTCTATCATTAACTATGTTCCTACACAGCTCCGATACCTGCTCGTAAGAAGCACCTTCCTCGAGCAACACATACGTGTTAAAGTTGTTCCAGCCCCAGCCATCATCATTCTGATACTGCTCGTTTTTCAACACGTCGCTGATGGACAAAAGAAACTCGAATGAGAAAAGAGTATTCTCAGGAAGATCTTTTAATACTCCGGTTATCTGGAATGTACCCGGGTACCATCCGCCGTCAACATTCAGAAACTTGCCAACAGGATCCGTAACTCCCGGCATGTACTTTTCGACCATAGACTCTGTAATTACAATCGAATTTGGATTGGTTAACAAGCTGTTTCGATCACCCATTAAGAGCTCGAAATCAAACATTTCAAAGAACTCCTGGTCTACAAAATAGGTTTTTATATCCTCCTCGAAAAACTGCCGTCGTTCCCTCTCAGTGGAACCCTCATAGGTAACCACGGCACCATAATATTGAAGATGAGTCCTCGAATATGTCTTTATCCCAGGCACATTATCCAGTATGTGTCCGCCCAGCTTGTATGGGTTATAGGCCGATTGACCCTGATCCTCCCCTTGTTGAATGTATTTTACATCTACACGGTGAATCCGGTCACTTTTTTCATGGAATTTATCGAAACTGGATTCGAATGATACGTATTGGAGAATTAGCAGGCAGGAAGCAATTCCTACGGCCAGTCCTAGAATGTTGAGAATAGAAAATACCTTATTCTTCCGGATATTCCTCAGTGTGATGAGGAAATAGTTTTTGAGCATGATCTTGTATTTTGAGTTTTGACAAGATCAAGATAACAAATGTTTTCGACTACCTAATCTCCTAAGTTTCTACAATTTTCCCTCATTAACCTGCTTATGAGCAAAATCAACTGCCCTGGCTGTTAAAGCCATATAAGTAATACTTGGGTTCTGTGTACCTGAACTGGTCATACATGCTCCATCGGTAACAAACACATTTGGAACCTCGTGCATCTGATTCCATTGATTCAGCACACTTGTCCTTGGGTCTCTACCCATCCGTGCGGTTCCCATCTCATGAATACATGCTCCAATAGCCGTTTCAGAATTATACGATTCGATGTCTTTACAACCTGCTGCTTCAAGCATCTCTTCTGCGCAAGTCACTCCATCCTTTCGCAGGTTTTTCTCGTTCTCTTTCAGTGTTGCGTCAAAGACAATAGTTGGCATACCGTATTTGTCTTTTTTCTCTTCGTTCAGAAACATTCTATTCTCATGATATGGCAAGATCTCGCCAAAACAGGTCATCCCAATGCTCCACTCACCCGGACTAAACAAATTAGCTTTCAGGTCCGCACCAACCAACTCCGGTGGTGCATTCATTCCTCGCCCTGCTCCACCCTGGTAACCAAACCCTCGTAAATAATCCTTTCGGCTTGTACTTTCGTCGATATTTCTGAACCGAGGGATGTAGAACCCAACGGCCTTTCTTCCTTTGTAGTACTTGTCCTCAAAACCAGGTAATCTCCCCCAGGCACCCATGCCGTAGTGATGGTCCATCATGTTATGACCCAACTCTCCACTCGAGTTGCCTAATCCGTCGGGAAATGTTTCCGATTTACTATTTAACAATATTGCTGTGGTGCCGACCGTACTTGCGTTACAAAAGATAATCCTGGCAAAAAACTCAGTTGTCTCTCCCGTTTCGGAATCAATGATCCGCACACCGGAAGCTTTGCCTTTTTCCTTATCGAAGACAATTTCCGTTACAATACTATTTGCTCGAATAGTAAGATTGCCAGTTTCAGCGGCTACGGCCAACGTCGACGATAGACTACTGAAATATGCGCCATATGGGCATCCTCTCCAACATCGATCTCGCGCCTGACATTGACTACGTGTACCTTTGTGGTATTCCGGATTATACTCGCTCAAGTTAGCCACTCTTCCTGGTGTTACTACTCTCTCAGGGTAGATGGAAGCAACCGAATTACGTAAATGTTCTTCGACACAGTTTAACTCAAAAGGAGGTAGAAATTCCCCATCGGGAACCTGTTTCAGACCTTCTTTCTGACCAGATACACCGACAAACCTTTCGACGTAGTCGTACCATGGAGCAATATCTGCGTATCGAATAGGCCAATCAACGCCTATTCCTTCTTTAGCGTTAGCTTCAAAATCAATATCACTCCACCGATAGCAATGTCGCCCCCACATAATTGAACGACCTCCCACATGATGACCCCGAATCCAATCAAAACGGTTTACTTCATCATAATCATAGTCCGAATCCTTATTAATCCAATGTTTGTTGTCCTCATTGACCCACCACGAAAGCCTATGCTGTTTAAAATAATGCTGAGCAACCTCCTCTGCAGGAACCTGATTCATGTTACCAATTTCCCAAATGTCTTTATTGGCTGTTGGATACTCTCCATGCTTCACCATTCTGCCTCTTTCCAGCACCAGCGTTTTGTACCCTTTCGTACAAAGCTCCATTGCTGAAAAACCTCCGCTGATCCCAGACCCAATCACAATCGCATCATAGGTACTCGCTTGATTTTGATTAATTGAAAAGCTCATATCGCCCATGCTTTATTTCCCACTTCTGAAACACTGATACAACCCTCATACCCACCAGGAATGGGTAAATAGTTGAGGAATTCCTTTGCGACTACTTCTGTACTTAAGTAATACAATAGTATTTGCTGTCGAAAGCTTGCATATGCGTCTCTAATCTGTTCATCCGCATGGTTACTGGTTTCTAACAGTATATTTTCCCTGGTTGAAGCATCCTTCTCCATGAAACCAAGATTTGTCAGGTATTCTCTTAATCGCGTGAAACCTGCTTCATACTCTTTGCGATCCTCTGGTGAAAACACATTGCCAACCATATTGTCCATCATTATATGAGCTCCTACCGCGGAAGCTGAGGGACTGTCTGTCTCAGGTAAAATGGTGTCAGCTAATTGCCGGGCGAAAACTTCACTTTCGCTATCAAAAAAACTCCAACTGATGTCTTCCGCGTCATTTGGACTGGTTTCGCAGCCACTTAAAAATGCGGAAGCCAGGGACCCACTAACAGCGGATCCTGATATAATCGCCGTTAGCTTAAGTATCTCTCTTCTATTCATGTGAATTAATTCCGGCAAGAAGATAATTGAAAAATAATAAAGGCCATATGTCGATAATAACCGCTATCCTTAATAATTTAATCTACTCTTCAAATACTCAGACCTTTTGCAACATGAAAAGTGATTCGCTACTAATAAAGGACGTACTTCAAACCCATTTGAATTTCTTAAAAGAAGCTGAATTGCATGAAGAAATTCAGGAATATGGACAGTTGGTAAATCTGGATGAAGGAAGTCAGGTACTGACTCCAGGTACCTACGTAAAAATGGTTCCGGTACTATTGGATGGATCTATAAAACTGACAAGAAGCGAATCTGGTAAGGAAGTCCTTATCTACTCTATACACCCATCCGAAAGTTGCATTGTATCAATTAATTGCGGGATCAACGAAATAAAAAGCTATGTAACCGCTGTAGCTGAAGAACCAACTCGTGCATTGTTGCTTCCGTCCCGTTTGATTGAAGACTGGCAACGAAAATTTCCATCTTTTAATAAATACGTTTTAAGCCAATATCAACAACGATTTGACGATATACTTAATGCGTTCAATGCGATGGCCTTCTTGAAACTGGATTCAAGAATACTTGGGGTCTTGGAGAAAAAAGCATCAATGACTAAAAACAACAAACTGAAAATTACTCACCAGGAACTCGCTGACGACGTTGGTACTGCCAGAGAAACCGTTTCCAGAATTCTCAAAAAGTTGGAAGCAGACGGAAAGGTCACTCTTTATCGCGGAACTATTGAGTTAAAATAATTTCTCTTATGTGATCATAATCACTGAAAAATAATATCCGAGAGTTGATATTTACTAAAAAAGAGAAAGAACATGACAAAGAATATGAGCAAAGCTGATGGCATTATTAGAATAATTGTCGCCTTGGCTATTGTCGCCCTGTGGTACTTCAATGTGGTAGGTGGTGTGCTACTTTATGTTTTAGGAGCAGTAGCGTTGATTTTTATTATCACTGGCTTTGTGAATTATTGCCCACTGTACGGCGTATTCGGTCTGAGAACCCGTCCTAAGAACAGCTAAGGAAACTCAATTCTGGAACGTTCGAGAATTGAATCACGGAAGAGGTTGAATTTTTTCAACCTCTTTTTTTTAGAACGACATCTGAACTGAGATCTCAAAACTTTTCGGGTATATACTGGTATTATTGGAGCTCACATCCACCCTTCTTAAAGTCGAAAGTGACAGAATAGGGACAATGTAGACATTTAGGTGTCTATTGGTTATTAGCTTTTTATATCCAATCGAATACATCAGTTGATTCTCATGTTTTAACGTCAGGTCATTTATCCGCTGTTTTGGATTAATAAAGGCATTATATCTGAAGCCAAGGGTTATATAATCGTATTCCTGCCCTAGATAAGCGTATTCGAACAAAAGATTCATGTTGTAATTGAATAATCGTTGTTCGACCTCTGCAGTTTTAGAATGATTGGTCTCCTCCGACTGGATCATAAGAAGGTATAGAGGTCTGTATGAACTAATACCTGTAGAAGGTGAAACCCGGAATCTTTCAAGTAGCTTAAAACTCATACCTACGCCAACATTTAAACTCATTCTCCGGAGTGCGTAACGATTTACAGATTGAAAATCTTTGATCAAAATGCCGTCATTAGCGCTCGGAAATACCTCATTGAATTGAGTGGAGATACCTAAATTCAGATAAAAGGATAACTTATCTTTCTTTTCTTCGCCAATTGAGGTTCTATCTTCAACTTGATTTCTAAATATCGGAGGAGTGGATGGGCTCGTAGTATTGAGAATTAGCCCTTTGGAATAAATAAACCTGTTTTGGGATAAAAGTGAAGTATCCAAAATATGTTCAGTATCCCTAACGTCATCAATACCGGAGTTATTCCAACTTTTATCTACCTTCAGTTCATTCACAGTGATTTCCTCAGCATCGAACACCGTAGATTGAGAAAGTGTTATTTGGGTAGGTTCTAATTCCTCCTTCCATTGCAGCTCAGATCCGATAGGTAAGAGAACGGCAGCTATAAGTAGATATCTGATACTTTGGAAACCAAAATTGGGTTGAAATACTGGAAGAGACTCAATCTTTTCCATTGTCCTTCTATTCACTTCATTGGAGGGACTAACTTCCAATTCTTCAAGTCTATTTCTGATTTGACTATCGAATGACTCTTTCATTGTAATTCATTTCCAAACTCTTGAATTTTAATCGTAGCTTTTTTCTGGCGTATGTAAGTTGAGAGCGAGAAGTCGTCTCAGAAATACCAAGTTTAGAGGCAATTTCCTTATGACTGTAGCCATCAATTACAAACAGATTGAATACCAAACGGTAACCACTCGGCAGTTCACTAACTGCCCTCAAAATCGTATTCGTGTCAATTTGACTTACCACTTCCGGTTCAAACTGCAGATCCAATCTTTCTGGAAAGTCTTCGATTACGACCAAATTCCTGGCATCTCTTACTTCATCGATAGCGGAATAAATCGCCATGCGCTTAATCCATTTGGGAAAAGCGCTAGGATTCTTTAAAGTATGGAGTTTCTCAAAAACCTTGAGGAAAGTTTCTTGAAAAATGTCATCAGCCTGTTCTTGGTTTGAAGAATATCTCAAACTGACTGCCATTACCATTCCCTTAAATCGGTGATAAATTATTCTTCTACTATCTAGATCCCCAGCTCTAGCTTTAGTAACGGTTTTGGCGAGATCCATATGATACCTAATTAGCTCACATATGGAGCTATACCATTATATGATTTCAATCAATCAATTGATAATAAAACATCGCCTTCATCACAGCGGTCATGAGCACAGATTCGGTAGGTGAATTCTATTGGATTAGTCACTTCTAAACCATCCAAATCGACAATCAGTAAATAACCATCATTGAACTCAGCTTTACCTATTTCAGATTCGATAACGCTCAATTCGAATTCCTCGTCACAGATTATATCATTCATCAACGGATTAAGAATTATCCCTGAAAGTCCGTTAGCTCTCGATTGAAGCGAATCCATTGATAATTGATAGGTATCATCGTTGGCGATCAAATCGTTACAAGGCACTTCACCAATGTTTATTGTCACGATGCCTATCGCATTGTGTATCTGCCCTCCTTTTTGGATCTGATTGAACTCATATGAGAACTTAACGTTGCCCGAAAAAAATTCATCGGATTCATACAAGATTTCGTGACTTGATACAACTGCTGCCCAGCCAAATTCTGGTTGATCACGAAGACTAAGAGTGAAGCTTTCAATTTCTGAAGGACAAAATCCGTCATTCAAAATAGGATTGAATCGAATTCCCTCTCCTATTCCAATCATGTACTCCTCCGGTAATCCACCATTGAAACATGGCAAACCAGTGGAATCTGATACGATCATTTGTAACTGAATGCTATCTATTCTCGATACAGCATTATTTGACAGAGTTGCTATCGAAAAAAAGTCTGACCCAGAATCAAAACCAATGTTCGGCTCATATTTTATGATTCCCGGTTCAGAGAATGAGATTAATCCATTTATTGGATAATCATATACCTCAAATTCCGTATTGTTCCCATCAGAGTTATCGATGAGATTAAAAACTACCTCGTTACCCGGGTATAAGAATTTTAGATGTTGGTTAGTCTCATATTCTACAGGATCAATTATCATAGATTCTTCGATTGGGTCATCCCGATGAAGTGTATCACAGGCGGTGACACTTATGATAATCAATAGTGAATAGCATAGTCTTGTTTCCATATTTATATCCGTTTCCTTTAAAGACGGACGAAATACAGAAACGCTGTATTAAAAATAATAAATAACTGATTAATGACTCAAATTAGCTAAACAAACCCCTGACTTTGCTCGCCTAACCCATCAATTTGAAGAACTACCTGATCTCCTTTACCGAGATACTTTGGTGGATTCATACCTAAACCAACTCCAGGAGGGGTACCGGTGCTGATTAGGTCTCCCGCTTCCAACATCATGTATTGAGAAATGTACCAGACGACATAATAGGGATCAAAAACCATGGTTTTCGTATTTCCATCCTGCATAACTTCCCCATTAACCGTTAAAGTCATTCTCAGGTTATTGACATCCTCAACCTCATCTTTCGTAACCAGGTATGGACCTACCGGACTAAATCCGGGACATGACTTTCCCTTTACCCATTGACCACCTTTCTCCAATTGAAACTCACGCTCTGAAAGGTCATTTACAACACAAAATCCAGCTATGGCCTCTTCTGCCTCTTTCTCATTCTTGAGACCGTAAACATCCTTCGAAAGAATAACACCTAATTCAACCTCCCAATCCGTTTTCTCACTATGTAGCGGAATATTCACTGCATCATAAGGTCCGGCAATTGTATTTGTGGCTTTCATAAAAAGTACAGGTTCCGCCGGTACCTCCAGACCAGATTCTGCGGCATGGTCAGCATAGTTCAACCCTACGCACATGATCATTCCAGGACGGGCAATTGGACTACCCCAACGTTCATCCGGCAGCACCAATGGAAGCTTCACATCACCATCAATTAGATCTTTCAATTTCTTAAGCTCTCCGTCTCGAAAGAATTTAGCATCCCAATCTTGAAAGTGCGAGGAGCAATCGTATCTTTCACCATCTCTTTCGATGCCGGGTTTCTCCTTGCCTTTTTCACCGAATCTTATAAGCTTCATGTTATTTCAGAGTGTTTATGACCATTTGCAGTTCCGGACGAATTAAGACCTGCGCTTTATCTATAACAATAACAGGATAATTGATTGGGCCTGAAAGCCCCGCATCCTGCACCACCTGCAGCATTTCCATTGTGAGTTCATCGCTAAATTCTACATCATTAAAAATGTAGCCAACATCCAACCTGTCAAGTTCAGACTTAAATTCAACACAATGCGAGCAGGACATACTACCATATATCGTGACTCGGGGTGTTAGTTCCGTGCTCATTGTCGACTCGTTTCGTCCACTATTAGAGCAGCCAATAAACCATATGGAAAGTAGGATGACGAGTAAAGTGCTATTCCTTAACATCTGATTCAATTTCTGTAAGCGCGTAAAGATATAAACAGCTTGCTCTCAGGATTCAAAAAAACGTTAAAACCTCTTTTATAAAATAGTCAGGCCGAGAATCTCCATTATTTTTGAGGCTCATGAACTGGGTCAACTCACTAGGGACATTTGAATGGGTAACTATTGGAGTATTTCTCCTTGCCTATTTGCTATACTCTTTTCGCATCATCAGAATTGCCAGGGCTTTACAAACGTCATACTCTTCCATCTTTTTCAAGCTACTCTTAAGATTCACCTATTTCCTACTTTTTATAGTGGCGCTTCTTGGACCCTCCTTCGGGGCATCCTCCCGGGAAATCAAGTCTGTGGGAAAAGATATTTTTATATGCGTGGACTTATCGGAATCCATGAATGCATTTGACATCCAACCTACCCGATTAGAAAGAATAAAGTTTGAATTGAGGAACATCATCGAAGCATTCAATTCCGACCGAAAAGGGTTAATCATGTTTAGTAATGAGGCTTTCTTACAGTGCCCCCTAACGTATGATAATAATGCTCTTGATTTATTTATTCAAACATTGAACACGAGCCTGGTTCCTAATTCAGGTACCGACTTCGGACCTCCATTAGAGATGGCACTTGAGAAGCTCAGTGATGATAATTCTGCAGTCAGTCAACAAAAGTCAAAAATAATTGTGTTGATCAGTGATGGTGAAGATTTTGGGGAACAAACATCATCTGTTGCTGAAGAAATCGAAGCAGCTGGAATAAAACTATTTACGCTGGGCGTGGGTACAGATAATGGAAGTCGAATACAGACTGGAAGAGGTTTTAAAACCGATAGATCCGGTAATGAGGTTATTACAAGGTTAAACACCAGCGCTTTACGAAAATTGGCAGCAGATACGGGTGGAAAGTATTTTGAAATAAATGCATCAGTTAATGATGTTGATCGTTTAATTAACACAATCAATTTGATTGAAGGTGAGTTAAGGGACACCAAGCAAGTTGATGCGAAGTCCAATAAGTACTTCTATTTCCTTGCTTTTGCCCTTATTCTGGTTTTGATTGATACAACTGTAAGTGTTAGAGTGTTGAAGATATGAGCAAATGGTTCGTTGTACTTATTGTGATTTTTTCCGGAAACGGGCCTACCGACATCGCCAAGGTCAATAGCCTAAAACGCTCCGCGGAGCAAGCCTATACTTCTGGTGACTTTCAAAATGCCATCAATAACTATCGATATCTGCTTGACAGTCTGGCGGTAGAAGAGGATGAGATTTTTCTTAATCTAGGACATGCGTACTACAAGGCAAACGACACAGCCAACGCAAAAAACTATTATGCCCGGGCAACCATGGCTTCGGATCGTGAGGTAAAATCCATTGCGTATCAACAATTGGGCGTAATGCATAAGTCTCCTCAGTCACTGCAGGAGTCTTTGAAGTATCTGAAGGCTTCACTGAAAAGCAATCCGGGAAACACCCAAGCCAGGTACGACTATGAAGTAGTTAAAAAGCTACTGGACAATCAACAGCAGAACGAGCAAAATCAGCAGGAAGATCAGCAGGAAAAAGATCAAGAAGAAAAGGACGAAGAGCAGCAACAAGACGAACAGAAAAACAAGAACGAGGAGGGTGAAGAAGAGCAGGAGCAACAGCAGCAACAGGAACAAAGTGAGCAGCAGAATCAGGATGGCGAGCAACAAGATGAAAGTGAGGAACAACAAGAGCAGGAAGGGGAACAGGAGAATCAGGAAATGAGTACAAAGGAAAAACTGGAAGAGATGAATATCTCTGAAGACAAAGCACGAATGATTCTGGAGGCAATGAAAAACGGTGAAATCCAGTACCTCCAACAACAAAAAAGAAAAGCAACCCAGCGACCGGATAATGGTAAACCCGATTGGTAGTTGGAATATCAGGATAAACGCATTTTTCGATCTAATTTTGTAAGAAAAAAACCCATGGAAGCAGTATATATCGCGTCAGCAGTCCGAACCCCAATAGGCAGTTTTGGCGGTGCTTTATCACAGTTTACAGCTGTTGAGCTAGGAACGTTAGCCATAAAAGGAGCACTCGAAAAATCGAAAGTCGATGCGAAAGAAGTACAAGAAGTTCTATTTGGTAATGTGGTAAGTGCTGGTCTGGGACAAGCACCGGCAAGGCAAGCAGCTCTTGGAGCGGGTATAGGCGAAAATGTTCCGTGTACTACGGTTAACAAGGTATGCTCCTCGGGAATGAAAACAGTTATGTTGGGAGCTCAATCCATCATGCTTGGAATCAATGAAGTTGTTGTCGCTGGAGGTATGGAAAGCATGTCAAATATTCCTTATTACGTTCCAAAAGCACGATGGGGTCATAAATACGGTCACGGACAACTCATCGACGGCCTGATGCACGATGGACTTTGGGAAGCTTACAATGAATTTCCAATGGGAAGTTGCGCCGACAACACGGCCAAAGAAATGGGAATCTCGAGGGAAGAACAGGATGAATATGCCATTTCTTCTTATAAGAAAGTAGCGGATAGTACAGCAAAGGGAAAGTTTGAAAACGAGATCATCCCGGTTGCCATTCCGCAACGAAAGGGTGACCCTGTGATGATGAAAGAAGATGAAGAATACAAGAATGTCAACTTCGAAAAAATTCCTGGTCTTCGACCTGTATTTAATAAGGATGGAACGGTAACTGCTGCCAATGCATCTACCATCAATGATGGAGCCTCTGCTTTGGTCCTGGTCAGCGAATCCAAAATGAATGATCTAGGTTTGAAACCAGTGGCTAGAATACTGGGATTTGGAGATGCAGCGCAAGACCCGTTATGGTTTACTACCGCCCCCTCTCTTGCTATTCCAAAAGCTATAGCACATGCGGGCATAAAGGAAAGTGATGTCGATTTCTACGAGATCAATGAAGCGTTCTCTGCTGTAGCTATAGCCAATAACAGGAAACTTGGACTGGATCCGAGCAAAGTTAATGTTTTCGGTGGTGCGGTGGCGATGGGCCACCCACTGGGTGCATCCGGTGCCAGAATCATTACTACATTGAACTCTGTGCTCTCCGACGAAAAGGGTAAAATCGGAGTGGCTGGCATCTGTAACGGGGGTGGCGGAGCTTCCTCCATCGTTCTGGAAAAAGTCTAATACCATATGACCTTCTGGAAAAAGTCTTATCTACTCGTATTCCTGGTTTACATGAATTTAACGGTATCTGGTCAGTCGGTCCAGCGAACCTATTACAGCAATTCACTGCCAAACGAGGAATATGAAGTCATCCAAAGGGATACAATAATTCTTCACGGTACGTATAAAAAGTACGACCAAAAAGGGAATACTATAATCACCGGAACATATTCAGAAGGACAAAGAAATGGTCTATTCACCAATTTTTATCCGGACGGTTCCATTCAAAGAACAACTACCTATATAGATGGTTTGAGACAAGGCATTACCAAGGTGTTTACAGCTGACGGAAAGCTATTGCAAGAAGCCGTGTTTGAAGATGATACATTGACTGGCAATATTAAGCTCTATCATGAGAACGGAAAGCTAAAAGGTTCAACCGCTTTTGAAGGAGGTAAGCCCAATGGGTTGGTCTCTCGATATTATCCTAGTGGTGCTGTGGAGGAGGAAATCACCTATGTCGATGGTCAACCCAATGGTGTTTCCAGACAATTTTATGAAACCGGTATCGTAAAACTGGAAGCTGAGTACAAAAACGGTAAGTTGAATGGGGAGTACAAAACCTACTACCCTAATGGTAATCTCGAGCTGGAAGTTTTTAACCTGCAGGGTCTCCGATCCGGCTACGTGAAGCAGTATTTTGAAAATGAACAGCTGTCATCGGTTGGCAACTACAGCAATGGATTTCTACAAGGAGGCTTTACCAATTATTACGAATCCGGTCAAATCCGGTCAGAGCTGAGTTATATTGACGGAAAGCTTACAGGAGAAAACATCGAGTATCACACAAATGGTAAAACGAAAAAAGTAGCTGACTATACCACCCCGGGTCTAAATGCAAGCATTCAGGAATTCAATGAGAAAGAAAAACTGATTGCAGAAAAACAGTTAATAAATGAGCTTCCTGCCGGTAAATGGACGTATTACAATGATAAGGGCCGGGTTACTAAGATTGAGAACTATCAAGCTGGCAAGCTCAATGGATCAAGGGAAATCTATGACCGGAAAAAAATCGTTGTCCAGGAATACTACAAAATGGGTATGAAAACTGGTGAATGGATATCCAAATACCAGAATGGAAAACTAAAGGAAGTGGCCAATTATCAACAAAATCTGCTACATGGTCCCTTCATCCATTACAGGGAAAATGGTGAAAAGGAATACGAAGGAAATTATCTCAATAACCGGCGAAGAGGTGACTGGACATATTACGATGAAAAAGGAATTGCCGTTCTCTTGGAAACCTACCAGGCTGGCAAAGTGGTTTCCAAAAAAGATATCAGTCCTAACAAGCAGTAATCCAATACGCCAATCCTATCTTTGTTAAAATGTCTGGATTAAAGGAGACTAATTTTAATCTTCCGGGTCAAACCAAAAAATATACCGGAAAAGTTCGTGATGTATACTCGGTAAACGACAAGCTGGTAATGGTCGCGACGGATAGAATTTCGGCTTTCGATGTCGTGCTACCACATCCCATTCCTTTTAAAGGCCAGGTACTGAATCAGGTGGCAGCCAAATTTCTTGAAGCCACCAGGGATATTGTCCCTAATTGGGTTGAAAGCGTTCCGGATGCCAATGTAGCTATTGGGAAGAACTGTGAAGCATTTCCAGTTGAAATGGTCATTCGAGGATATCTAGCCGGTCATGCTGCTAGAGAATACGCTGCAGGCAAAAGACAGCTTTGCGGAGTGGAGCTACCGGAGGGAATGCAAGAAAACGACCGATTCCCTAAACCTATAATCACCCCAAGCACGAAGGCACATGAAGGTCATGATGAAGATATCTCTCGTGAACAAATTCTTGACCAAAGATTGGTTTCGGAAGAAGATTATAAACAACTGGAGTCATTCACTTATTCACTTTTTGAAAGAGGAACTATGATGGCCAAAGAACAAGGGCTCATCCTTGTGGACACCAAATACGAATTTGGAAAAGTTGGAGACACCATCTACCTAATCGACGAAATTCATACACCAGATTCTTCCCGGTATTTTTATGAGGATACATACATCGATCTACAAAAAGCCGGGGAGCCCCAGCGGCAACTTTCAAAAGAGTTCGTAAGACGATGGCTGATGGAGAACGGATTTCAGGGCAAAGAGGGACAAACCATTCCAAATATGTCACAAGAATTCATTCAATCCGTTTCAGATCGTTATATTGAACTCTACGAAAACATTACCGGAGAGAAGTTTGAAAAATCTTCCCAAGACGACATTCAAAAAAGAATTGAAAAAAATATCATAAACGCACTTTCTAATTAGAAATTTATCATGAAGTACACAGCAGATAAGCAGGAAAAATACGTGACCATTCAGCTAAACGAAGAGAAACTGGACACCACTATTGCTCCGGAGTTAAAATCTGAATTTGTCACCCTACAGGCAGAGGGATTTAAGCACGTTATCATGAACCTTTCGGAAGTTAAATATTCGGATTCCAGTGGTTTAAGTGCACTACTTGTTGGAAATCGCCTTTTTGGTGAAAATGGGTCTTTTGTTCTCTGCCACATTCAGGAACATGTGCAAAAACTAATCTCAATTAGCCAGTTGGATAAGGTTTTAGACATACTGCCTACGCAGGATGAAGCGGTTGACGCGGTATTCATGAATGATATTGAACAAAACCTCAAGGAGCAGGGCGGCGAGGGAAGCTAGGATTTGTCTTTTTCTGTCAAAATACTTGGATCGAATTCGGCTTCCTTTGCCCATAACCGTCACCACACCTCTCAAATTCTGCAGGTTCAGAGCGAACTGTTCATGATCGACTGTGGGGAAGGCACGCAGCTACAATGCAAAAAGTATAATGTCAAGCTATCCAAGATCAATCACATTTTAATTAGCCATCTCCACGGAGACCATTACTATGGATTGATTGGATTACTCTCGACTATGCATCTTTATGGGAGGACCCAGGATCTTATTCTTATTGGGCCTCCCGGATTAGCAGAAATAATCACGCTGCAATTACGTCACTCTGAGACAGCATTAAATTTTCGCATTGACTTTCGGGAATGGAACCCCAATCAACACGAACTGGTATTTGAAAATAGCCGTTTGACCGTACATACAATTCCACTTGATCACCGTGTTCCATGCAGTGGATACTTGATTAAAGAAAAACCAAAAAAGCGCAGAATCAATAGTTTGATTGTTCAGGAACGGTTGCCACCAAGCACTCTGAATCTGCTTAAGGATGGGAAAGATGTAACAGATGATGAAGGCAACCTTATTTACAGGAACAAAGAAGCAACCCTCCCTCCCGCTCCCCAGAAGACTTATGCCTATTGCTCCGACACACGACTTCGAGAAGAAATTATACCCCTAATTCAAGGAGCTGACATCCTGTATCATGAGGCTACGTTTATGGATGAGATGGTTGAACGAGCCCATATGACCTACCATACAACCGCTACGGAAGCAGGTTCTTTGGCTAAGAAAGCAGATTGCAAAATGCTTCTTATCGGTCACTTCTCTACAAGATACAAAGACCTTGATGGACTACTTGAAGAAGCCAGATCTGAGTTTCAAATGACTTACCTTGCAACAGAGGGTCAGGTTTTTACTCCAAGAAAAACAAGCTAGTGGATTCAAAACAGAAAAAACAGAACCTATTCATGGTGCTGATGGGCATTTTTCTAACGAATGCCATTTTAGCGGAAATGATTGGAGTTAAAATATTCTCAGCTGAAAAGTCCTTTGGTTTTGAGCCGGCGAATATTCAATTATTGGATGATTTTGTTTTAGACTTCAATCTCACCGCCGGTGCAGTAATCTGGCCAGTGGTCTTTCTGACTACTGATATTATCAATGAGTACTTTGGAAAAAAAGGAGTTCGTAAAATCAGTTTTTTTGCCGCTACATTCATTGCCTATTCCTTTTTAGTCATTTACGTTATCACACTATTGCAACCCGCTGAATTCTGGTTACAGGTAAACGATACCGACCCAAATGGAGACCCATTCAACATCAACTTTGCCTTTACTAAGATTTTCACTCAAGGCTTGGGAATAATTGTTGGGTCTTTGACAGCATTTTTATTGGGGCAGCTTTTGGATGTCTTCGTATTTCAAAAACTTCGAAAAATCACCGGTTCAAAAATGATATGGTTGAGAGCTACGGGTTCTACCCTTGTTTCCCAGCTTATTGACAGCTTTGTTGTGCTTGGAATCGCCTTCTATCTCCTGGCTCCCGCCGACAGCCGTTGGACACTTGCACAACTAGCGTCAGTTGGAATTATCAACTACATATACAAATTTGTTGTTGCTATTGCATTGACTCCGCTCATATATCTGGGTCATTACCTGATTGATCTGTATCTTGGAAAAGAGCTGGCGGAGGAAATGACAGAGGAAGCAGCTGCTTCCAGTGAAGGAGTGTTTTAAATTCCTAAAGATTCAACCAGTAGTTTAGCTTCAAGACAATCGCTCTGTTCTTTGGACCCCAGGATTCAACAAAGTAATTATCTGTATACACGAGGAAGAAATCTGACATGGGTTTGTAGCGCCACTGCAAACGACTGTTGATATTGAAATTGTCGGTCTGCGTATTGTATTGGAAGAAGGTAGTCCAAAATATATTTCTTGTGAAATTGATTTCAGCTCGTGGACCAATTAATAATAAGCGCACATCGCCATAAGCATCTGGAAAATCCAGGTCATTCCTAACAAAGTTCATGGCGAAGTTTCCCCAGGGTTGTATTCGATAATTCACCTCTGCCCTATATTGGATTCTCGTTCCATTATAAAAACCACCGTATTCTGTACCAAATTCCGCAAAAATTATCCGTCGTCTGTCCGTTCTATACCGGATTCCTCCAAAATTAAATCTGTATCGATCAGTTGGCAGAGGTTCTGAGTCACTGGTAAAAGAAAATGGATAAAGTAGACCTGCATCCTGGTGACTTCCTTCAATGGTAAGTTGGCTGGTGTTACTAAAGCTTAGCTCATATCCAGCTGTTACAATGGTCTGAATAAAATCACCAAAAACTGTGAAATTATTAACAATGTTCGCCCGGAAAGTGTGTTGATTAATTCTTGGATTATCAGGATAAATATTGTAGTTAATCCGTCCAAAAAAATGGGTGAAACCGATTAGGTAGGACGTGTCAGCCTCCGCATCGTAGTGTTCCTGTCGAGGTAGAAAACCCATATCAGCACGATAATCGTGACCCACTTCTGCATAGTTGGCGTAAAAACCAAATTCGCGACCAGCGTAGCCTGTGCCGATATTAAAAAAGTAATTTTCATCGGTCAAACCTTCTGTCTGAGATAAACCGTATCCCGTAAATGCTCTCCATTTTCCATCCATCGACTGAAATGATGCCTGGCCACCGCCGATTCGATTGTAGTTTTCATTCGCCATCTCACCACCAACAAAACCCTGACGATTATGAAAATACCCCTTTACCACCGTTCTACCGAAAATTCGTTGGTGCATGGCAAATGATGTGTAGTTATTTCCCGGAGAGGTTGTTTCACCGGTTTGCATGGTCATAAGACCCAGCCGTAAATCTTTATTTACATTTCCACTTAGACGGGCACCAAAAAGTATTGGCAAGGTATTCCCCTGTTCATCAAGCCCAATTCTCCTTGAAAAAAAAGGACGAATTGGAGGTATTCCGAAATCACTAAAAACATCACTGTTTTCCAGAAAGAATAGCCTTCTTTCCGGAAAACGTATATTAAATGTCGTCAAATTCGTCACTTGTACATCCACTTCAACCTGAGAAAAATCGGGATTGACAGTTAGGTCCAGGTTCATTCCTGAACTCACTGCCACCTTCGCATCCATACCTACCTGTCCTTCCTGACCCCAGCTTTCATTGGCATCTCTATTCTCTGAACCAGAACCCAGCAAATAGGGTACTACAGAAACATTGCTGTTTGATTTCAATGGAGTTTCGTCCCAAACCAAGGCCCCTGTAAAACCTAGATCTACGCTTCTGAATTGAACTGGAACTGGAGACCATGAATGATAGCTGTTGTTAGACATATCCGCACGGACAAAGTTGATACCCCAAATGCGTTTATTCCCATATCGCAATGATTTGAAAGGAATAGCCATTTCTGCTACCCAATGATCTTCGTGCTTTGTAACCTCAGTATACCACTTGTTGTCCCAAGCACGATTAAGCCCGCTTGAATTTGATCCTCGTGTTCCGGTCTGACCCGTGATAAGTGATTCCGTTTGAACCCCGTTTGGATTAGTCCCGAAAACAAATCCATTTGTTCTTTGATTTACTGGATCCAGAACAATCGCAAAAGCATCTCCCCGAAAGAACTGTGGATTATCCCTTCTTAGTGATTGTACAATATAGGGAGAAGGTCCTTTACAAACAGCGGCTACATAAATGAACTCGTCATCATACGTCATTTGGACCTCCGTCTGAACATTGGGTTCGGCCATGCGATCGTCGATGGGGAAGCTCATCCAGAAGTCCGATATCCTCTGGGCATTTTGCCATATGTCCTCATCCAGCACACCATCCACAACGACCTGCTCAGATGTACGTACAATGGACAGTTGATAGGATTCCTGCGGATCACCATCACGGTTTCCATGACCAACGGCGAAGTACGGCGATATAAATAACAATAAGACAACTACAATAAGCAGTCGCATAGATAGTTTGAAGGGTTGAGGCACAAAAATACGGTATGTGGAGGTAGACTAATAAATCTTTCCACAGGGCCGGAAAATTCGTGTGTGATCGGTAATTTTTAGCTAGTTACTAGCTTTTTATGATCCTTCCGTCTTCCAATTGAATGATATGATCCCCATATCCAGCGAATTTTTCATTATGCGTCACCTGGATAATGGTCATCCCTTCGTTGTTGAGCTGCTTCAGAATATCCATTACTTCTTCACCTTGTGATGAGTGAAGATTTCCAGTGGGTTCATCTGCTAAAAGCAGTTTAGGTTTACCTATTATCGCACGGGCCACACCCACCAACTGTTGTTGTCCACCGGAAAGCTGTTCAGGAAATAAATCTTTCTTAGCCACCATTTGAAATCTATCTAGCATCTCAGCCACCATACTGGATCTCTCCTTTCTCTTCACGCCTCTATATAAAAGTGGAGTTTCGATGTTTTCATAAACGGTGAGTTCATCAATCAGGTGGTAGGCCTGAAAAATAAAACCAATGTGCTCCTTGTGTATTTTTGATGTGCGTCTTTCATTGAACTTGTGAACAGGCTCATCCAGGAAGAAATATTCTCCTGCACTTTGTCTGTCCAGCATCCCAATAATGTTAAGAAGGGTTGATTTACCCGAACCTGAAGGTCCCATGATGCTCACAAACTCACCTTCCTTAACTTCCATGTTAATGTCCTTGAGAATAAATATGCGCTGATATTTCGATTCTATGTATTTGTCAACGTTTGTGAGTTGGATCATTCGGTTTTGTTTTATGTCTTAATAGTGTCAATTATAGACAGAAATGGTCAAAGGACGTACCAATAATTGCAATTAATTGGCTTTCAATTTCTTACAGAATTCGTGACCTTCAAAACTGTTCGTTTTCGACCATAAAAGTGTGCCATATTTCCCATTTTTCTTGTCAAAAATCAATTTTCAGGGTGATACACCCTGCATCAATAATCCACATATATAGGCACCATAGGTTCCTAGTGCGTAACCACATACAGCGAGTAATACTCCAACGGGTGCCAGCGATGGATGAAAATAGGAAGCTACAACCGGAGCGGAAGCCGCCCCTCCCACATTTGCCTGACTACCAACAGCGACAAAGAAGTAAGGTGCATTGATTAACCTGGCCACAGAGAACATGAGGAGTACATGGAAAAGCATCCATACGATACCCACGAGAAACAGACCGGGATTATCAAAAATGGCTAAGACATTCATGTTCATTCCAATCGTAGCTACCAACACATGAATGAAGACACCCCCGATTTTGGAGGCACCAATCCCTTCGAGCTCACGAGCTTTTGTGAAGGACAAAATGACCCCAAGTGTAGTTGCTACCACAACCAGCCAGAAAAATCCAGAGAGCAAACTGTATTTCTCCAAACCCGGAAAGTTGGATGTAAGAAACGGCACAATCAGATCACTGGCCCAATGCGCAAATCCAGTACATAAAAACCCAACTCCAAGCACAAGTATTAGATCTGACATCGTTGGATTCTTCATTATACTAAGCTGATAAGCCTCCATTTTGTTCTTTAGCGTCTCAATGGCAGAATCATCCGCTTTTAGTTTTTCATTGATCCATTTATTCCTTCCTATTCCTATCATAAGAATGGCTAACCAGGTATTCCCAATAATGATATCAACTGCCACCATTCTTGAAAACAGATCACCATTGACTTCAAATACTTCTTTCATTGCCGCCTGATTGGCTCCTCCACCAATCCAGGAACCTGCAACCGTTGTCAAACCTCGCCATACCTCATTTGGAGGAGGAGCTGAAATTACGTCCGGAGCGACTAAAGAAAAGAGTAGGATCGCCAGTGGACCCCCGAACATGATTCCAACACTACCGGTGAAGAACATGATCAGGGCTTTTGGTCCCAACTTTGCCAGTTCTTTCAGGTCAACGCTGATGGTTAACAAGACAAGGCATGCCGGAAGAAGGTATCTTGAAGCCATGAAATACAGCCGTGATTCGGATGGATCAATAATGCCAAATGTGGATAGAAGAGATGGGAGGAAATAACACATTAGAATCGTTGGTACCACCCCATAGAATTTTTTCCAAAATCCGGTTTCACTTCTTGCTGTGATAAAAACAAAGGCCAGCATGGCCATGAGAATTCCGAATATTACCGCATCGTTGGTAATCAATGGTTCATTCATATGTCTTCTATTACTGAAACTAGCTCACTAAGCATCATTGCCGTGGCTCCCCAAATAAACTGGGAAGATACGTCAAAATAGGGTGCAATGAGTGAGCGTTCCCTGATTGTAATTTCCTTTTCTTTTCTATTGTTTGGTTTGAGAAAATGGTCAAGTTCTACTTCTATGACTTCATCGACCTCTTTTTCATCTGGTATAAATGATGGCTTGTATTTTATATGCCCAACAACCGGTAAAACTTGGTAGTTACTAGCTCCTACGAAAAAAGAACTGAGATTTCCTAAAACGGAAACGTCAGAACCTTGAATGCCTATTTCTTCTTCAGCCTCCCGAATGGCCGTATGAAATAAATCGTGGTCCTCTTTTTCTCGTTTACCTCCTGGAAGTCCAATCTGACCTCCATGAACACCGTCATATTGAGCCCTCCGAATAACAGGAAACATCCATCGGTCTTCGTGCTGGTAGAAAAGGATAAGCACTCCTCCTTCACGTTTACCAGGACGTTCCTGAAAATCTATTCTTCCTCCCTCCGGCAGGCGAGCTTTCATTTGATCATGAGCGACAGTTCCTGGTAATGGCCTTGTCAATCTTGATTTTAATCGTTCAAGAAATTCCTCTTCTCCCATTTATTCCAAAAATATCCATTTATTTATTTTCAATAATTGTAAATTGTCTTAACTACAATCCGCTTGTTAATGGAAGACCTGCCACAATACATAAGTATTACTTTCATAGCCGTCGTACTCGCTTCCCTGGGATTTCTCTTCTATGCTTTGCATCGAGCAGTGTCAAACGATAAGGATTTCACTCCGACCATGGTAATTACCTTCATCGTCGTTTGGTTATTCATTCTTAGCACCATGACGTTCAGTGGTTTTTTCGAAGATTTTAAATCCAGGCCACCTCGACTATTTCTAATCATTCTTCCTTCCTTGATCGCCATTCTCATTGTTACCATCAATAAGAATACCAGGGCTTACCTTCTTAGAATGCCTTTGACAACACTCACGTACATTCATATCGTACGTGTACCCGTGGAAATTGTCTTGTGGTGGTTGGCTCAAAACCAACTGGTACCGGTGGCATTAACATTTGAAGGCAGTAATTACGATATCCTATCCGGCCTTTCTGCTCCTTTTGCGGGATTATTTTTTGTCGGGTTACGCAGCAAAAGTAGAATCGGAGCACTGGTCTGGAATGTCATCTGCCTTATTCTGCTATTCAATGTCGTAATACGGGCCATCATAGCCACTCCATATTTTTATAATTCAGAAGTCTTTGAAGTACCTAACCTAGCGGTTTTCGTATTCCCTTTTGTACTCTTACCAGGATTTGTAGTACCTGTTGTTCTTTTTAGCCATGTGGTTTCCATGATAAACCTTCTGCGACCTCATGAGGAAGAAGAAGAAATTTATGAGGAGCATGCCTGAGTAGCGCGGATTTGACTTCTTGATTCCCCTTTTTCTTTACCCTTTCTCCATTCTTCACACGCCCTAGCCGTGTTTCCTGCGGCCCAATAAGCTTCTCCGAGGTAGAAATGAGCATTTTCCACGAATGAATTGGTGGTCTCTTCCATATACCTAACCGCCTGATCATAATCTCCTACTCTTAAGAAGTAGATACCCTTATTCCTATAAGCCCATAAGTTCTCAGGGTCAAGAACGATACTTCGATTGATGTCCTCAATGGCAAGGTCAAGGGAATCCATGTTTAAATAAGTAAAACCGCGATTGTTTAAGAAATAGGGATCCATGGGGTGAATCTCCAATGCAAGATTGATAAAACTCAATGCCTGCAGATAATCACCTCTATCATTATAAATCTGATTGAGGGTGTTATAAGCCTCCCCGTGATGATCGCCTTGTTCAATAACCTCATTCAAGATCTTTTCAGAGAGCTCAGGATTCTCAAGGTAATACCATAAGGTTCCCTTATTGATTAGTGCGTCAATATTATTGGGATCGACCTCCATTACACGATCAAAAGCCTCAATGGCCGATTTGTACTTTCGCATCTGGGTAAAAACAAGACCTTTGCCAAAATATCCAATGATCGAATCGGGAAACGCTTCTATCAGTAGATCGTAGTCATCAAGGCTTTTATCGTATCTCCCAGATTCTTCATAGGCTTGAGCTCGGTTCTGAATACTCTCCCAGTACTCCGGATCAATCGCAATTGCTACGTTATAATCCTGAACTGCCTCCGCAGGTCTTCCCAACCTACTTTTTGCAACTCCACGATTGTTGTAGGCTTTTGAGAAATCAGGGAATTCCTTAATGATTGCGTCATACAACTGCAGTGATTGCTCCAGTCGATTGGTGTTGAGTAATTCGTTTGCTTCGATGAGTAGTCTCTCTCTTCTCTGTATATCACTTTCACAACCGAGAAGACCACAGAAAAGAAGTATAATTAATGCGTACCTGCCTTCCTTCAATTCAGTCTTTTAGAGAGAGCTTTTGTAATTCTGCTGATATTCCTCCCAAGGTGTATCCTTGTATCGCCCTTCTCCGATATACTTTGAGATAGTGTCGAAAGTTTTCGCATCCAGGTATCCGGGAATCGGTTGTATGATCATCAGGTTCTCATCCATGAAAACAGTAGTTGGATAGCTTAATTGATTTCTGGTTAACGCTGCCGCTAACTCGTGGTACCCCCTTTTGCCCGAGGCTACGAATTTGAGGGTATGACCATTAAATTGAACGTCTGCTTTCTGTTCGGCATTGAATTTTACAGCATAGAACGTATCATTTATGTAATCGACAATTTCTTGCTTTGAATACGTATCGCGATCCATTTTCTTGCACCACCCGCACCAATCAGTGTAAAGATCAATAAGGATCTTCTTGGGTTGTTGTTGATTCAATGAAACTGCCTCCTCGAAAGTGACCCAGTTTATTTCAGCATTAGGCTTCTCTTCAGGGCCTTTTGATCCTGAAAGCAGAACAACGGTGATAAGAAGAATGATGATCCTTGAATGCTTCATGTAACAAATTTACAAAAATTAAACCTCCTTTACGTGACTGTGGTTACAAACAACAGACCAGTTATTAAGTGTTTGTCATTCTCACGATATAAATAACGACGGTCGGCAACAGGAATTGTCCGCTAGTTCCTCCGGATTTAATCCACCCGGAAACTAGAAACAGGTTTAAAAATCTTTTCAAACTGTGTTGGATCTTGCCAAAATTCCTCTTCATTTTCGGATGAGCCTATGATCCAACCACCTGCCTGTTGGAATGCCGAAACCTGAATTTCGTCTTGATTGGAAAAACCAAAAGTCACATTCAAATCAGGAGTCATTCCCTCCGGTCGATTAGAAAAGCTTGTACTACTGATGAATCCGAGATCCCGTAAATAATTTGCAACTTCAGTTGAGTCAACCGGATTCTCGCCTGCATACCATCTCAAATTTGTATTTGTAAGTACCAGTGATGAATCAGGATAATTGAAGGCAATACTGGCAAGAGAGTCCAGGCCAACTCTTACGATTGTGCTGTTTCGGAAATCACTTGTATTGGTATTGACACTCATTTTCATGAAGTTACTAGCCACGTAGGTATCAACATCTTCGTAAACCCGCACGTACGTGTAAAAAGATCTTTGGCCTTCTACCCCGAATCTTCCAAGAACTACATCTGTGGTCACATCATCTTTCTGATATACCTTAATACGTGTACCCGTTGAATCCACCGCGAAATCTGTCCAGTTAGATTCTGACCTACCTGCTATTCTTGAAGGTTTTATCGAGTTTAGTGTGCTAATTGTACTTCTAACCGCAGATTCATCTGCTTTCCTCTTACCTTGATCGGTGTCAACGTACCATTGATCACCTTCCTTATATACTTTAGTTGTATTTCCGCTTTCGAGAATTTCGATTTTTGTTACATTCTCATATTCTTCCGAAACAATCTCAGCTCTTAACGACTTGCTTCTTCCCTTATTATCCGTATACCGCGAGATCAGGAATATACCGACCAAAACGGCCAATACGATCAACAATTTTGGTGTGGTTAATTTCAACATGGCTATTTATTGTTTATAGATCTACTGGTATTTCCCTTGAGCCCAGTTGTGTCTTCTTCTAGCATTAATTGATCTTCGGACGACGGCATAAATCAATATCAACAGGATCGGTGCGAAGACATTACCATACTTTACCAGGTTTTTTGTACTGTCTTCTACAGAATCGAGTGGACGATTTGTGATTCCCTTCGTTCTTAGGTCGATCAAACCGGTATCATCCGAAAGCCAGTCGACGGCATTAGACGCAAAGTTCACGTTATCGGGATTAACCTGCTGAGCCTGCTGCCCTTCTCCATTGACCACAAACTCTCCGTTTGAAATCACTATGATTTTACCACCACCCATTCCAATTCCTTCGACGGATGCGGCTACAACTTGCCCAGGATCTTGAAAATCATTCTCATTCCACTGACGCTGAATGTCAACATAAGCTGGTGGTCGCTGTATACCCGATAGATCTGAAGACAAGAGTAAAGGTGTGATATTTAAACTCGTATCCGACCCAATAATCCTAATAGGATTTGTGAAAGGCAGAAGCAATGCCTCCAGACCTCCGGTTGTGGGATGCTCAGTAAAGGTGCTTATCTGAGGAAAATATGGGAATTCAACCTGACTGTTGATAGTGAAAAACCCTGAGCGCTGCTGCACGGTTACAGATGCACATTGAGCATCGATTACAAATTCATTACCAAATTCAATTCCTTTACCGATCATCCACCTTGCTAATCCGATATCAACACCCTGGGTTAAAGCTCCTGTCTGTAGATCGCCTTTTACGTTGGCTTTAGCTAGAAATAGGTTGCCACCATTATTTAAATAGTCATCGATCTTCTGTAAATGCTGAAATCCAATAGAATCCGATGGACTTATCCAGATTAGGCTTCGATAATACATAGGGATCGAACTGGTATCTGCCAAATTGAAAGGCTCTACATCGTAAAGGACAGTAAGCTGTTGCATTAACTGAGTGAAAGATTGGAATGACGGTTCCCCGAAACCCTGTATCATCCCGATCTTGGGTTTGTCCTGAATGGCCAACTTCTTTATTGATGTGGTGAGGTCATACTCCATGGCAGCTCCCGGTTGAACCAGAGGAATGACTTCCTTTCTGTCTCCCATTTGAAAGGTTACTCCCATGAATGCTTGTAGTTGTTGACGTTGGTCGTTTTCAACAACGTTAATTGAAACCGGAGCGATTCCATTCTCAAATGCCTGCTGCTTTAGTTCTTCACTCTCATTTGGGTTGATGAACTCAAAAACAACATTGCCATCTGATAGATCTTCGTATTCAATCAGTTGATCCTGCAGGTCCTGTTGTACGTAGGCCAGTTGAGGAGGTAATTCAGCAGTGAAATAAGCTTTCACTGAGATGACTTCATCGAGATCCTTCAGAATTTGTTTCGTGGCATTACTTAGTGTATACCTTCTATCCTCAGTGAAATCAAGACGGAAATACAGGTTATCGGAAATGAGGTTAAGCACCACTATGATAGCGGCGATTATTCCTACTTGTGTGAAAATATTCGTTGCTTTCATTGTACTCTTGATTTAAGATTGCCAGTTACGTTTACTCAGCATAACCTGAGACAAAAGCAATCCCAGAACTATTATTGATAGGAAGAAAATTAGATCCCTGGAATCAACTACACCCCTACTGAGTGAATCAAAATGGGTACGGGTACTTAGATAACTAAATATCGTTCCAGCGGTTCCTGTGAACGTACTGCCTACTACGTCGAAAAGCAGGTGAAAAAATACAGAGATAAATAAGGCCAGAAGAAAAGCCACGATTTGATTTGTAGTAAGACTACTGGCAAATAGACCAATTGCAATATAGGAGGCAGATAACAGGATGAGTCCTAAATATCCTCCCAAAACACCACCATCATCAACATTTCCAAGTTGGCTAACGGTAATGTAATATGGAAGAGTACAAATAAGGGCAATAACTACCAAAAGCAAGCATGCTAAAAACTTACCCAGTACAATTTGACTATCAGTTACAGCTTTGGTTATGAGCAACTCAATAGTACCTGCCCGATTTTCTTCCGCGATCATTTTCATCGTTAGCGCAGGAATAAAGAAGAAGAGAGACCAAAAGGCAATTCCAAAAAATACCTGAAGGCTCGCCTGGTTCATTAAGAAAACATTTGATCCAACCAACCATGTAAACAATCCACTCAATCCCAAAAACAGGATAATCATTACATAGGCTGTTAATGAATCGAAGAAACCTGCTAATTCGCGCTTAGTAATAATCCAAATTTTGTTCATCACTCTTAATTTGTAAGTTCTCTAAACACATCTTCCAACCGGGTCTCCACTCCTGTCATTTCCATCAAGTACCATTTCTTGGAGACGCAAAGGTCAAAAATGTCTTTCCTTGAGGAGGATTCGGGCTTTGATTGCACATGAAACCAATTCTCCTTACCGTCAATTGGATTTACTCTTTCAACTGTGGGTACCGCGGTTAATGCTTTAGCTATGTCACCTTTACCTTCAATAGAAATTGTAAGAAGCTCCTGTCCTTGTGCCTGCTGGCGCAAGGTATCGGAGGTACCATCTGCTACAATTCTTCCTTTGTTGATGATCAGTATACGGTCGCACGTCGCTTCGACTTCGGATAGAATATGGGAACTCAATATCACCGTTTTTTGAGTACCAAGCTCTTTAATCAACTTCCTTATCTCTACAATCTGATTAGGATCGAGGCCTGTTGTAGGCTCATCAAGAACAAGCACTTCCGGATCGTGAATCATTGCTTGAGCTAACCCCACTCGCTGACGATAACCTTTTGAAAGCTCATTGATGTTCTTATGTTTTTCTCGGTCCAGGCCACAGGTGTCAATCATTTCGGCAATACGAGAAGGAATTTCACTCTTTTTCACCCCCTGAATTTCAGCGGTGAATCTCAGATAATCCACAATCGGCATGTCCATATACAATGGATTGTTCTCTGGAAGGTATCCAATCTTCCGTTTGATTGCCTCGGGATTTTTATGAATGGAAATGCCATCAAGCGTAACATCTCCTGCATTCGGAGCCATGAAGCAGGTAATCATTTTCATTGTGGTGCTTTTTCCGGCTCCATTAGGACCTAAAAATCCCACAACTTCCCCTGTTTTCACCTCAAACGAAATGTCATTGACCGCCTTTTGGTCACCATAAGTTTTGGTAAGACTATCAACAATTATTGCCATAGGTTAATTTTTTTCTTAATAAGTGAAGTTTTTAACCCCTATTTCTGATGGCCGCAATAATAGTTTTTCAGCCGATTTTTTTCAAGAGAAATAGCCTGTTAAAATTGGTTAAACCGAATAGTCGTTGAATGCGAATGAACTTGTGCAATTCAAATGTAGAAAGGGTCTCAAATAGACCTGAATCCAGTGAACAGGAAACTGTCCAGGTGCTCAATACAACTTACCACAAAAAGAAAACCCCCGAATTGGGGGTAATTTCTTTTAGAATCCATCTCCTTCAAAATCTCTTCCTCCTCCTCTATCCCCTCTTGTCCGTTGCTTTTTCTGGTTTAAACGATACGTAAAAGCAACGCCAAATTGCCGAGCTCTCCATTGAAACTCAGACTCGGAATAAAAGGTGGGTCCAAATGTTTCTCCACGATATTTTCTTGTGTTAAACGCATCTCTGACATTGAATGAAATCGTTCCGTTATTGTTCAACACATCAAGTGAATATCCGATATCCAGTGAATAAATGCTCAACCTTCGCCCCTGGGTTGTTTCTTGCGGTGCCCGGTACCAGAAGTTTATCTGGGCGCTGGATCGAGGGGAAAACTTAAGCCTATTGCTTACCCTTGTGGTGAACGAGAAGGCTTGCGCATTTAGATCCGGTTCACTGGGAGGTGCAATTATTTCGCTGTAGAAAGCATTGAAGTTACCGTTAACAGAAAACCAGTCAGTAACCTCATGATTCGCATTGAACTCGAATCCGACGGCATTACTTCTTGAAAGGTTTTGCGGGGCACTGAAAGTGATGCCAAACTCGTCAACCGTACTAATTCGCTGAACAACTCCCTCGGTATACCTGTAATAAACGGCATAATACAGTGTGGAGGTGTTAAAGTTTTGCAACAAACCAAATTCATAGCTATCCGTAAACTCCGGTTGCAAATTTGGGTTTCCAGTTCGAATATTCCTCGCGTCCGCAAATGATGAAAATGGATTCAAAGACCAAAAGCTTGGTCTACTGATTCGTTTGCTGTAAGAACCCTGAAGCGCATTGAATTCGTTTACTTTGAATGTCAGGTTTACACTGGGAAAAAGATTATTATACAGTTGACTGTTTCTCTCGTCCGTTTGCTTCAGCTCCGTATCAATCTCTGTTCTTTCGTAACGGACACCAACCTGGTAGCTTAATCTGGATAATTCATTCGCATAAATACCGTAAGTCGCAAAAATGCTTTCATCGTACCGAAAATCGTTGGTGAAATTGGTCAAAACATCGAATCCACCCTCATCATTTTCCTCTCTGACGATATAGTCATTTCGGACATGCCTGTCATTAAGACGAAAACCAGCCTCGATCTTTCCCTTTTCTCCAACAGGCATGGTGTAGTCGGACTGCACTAATAGCCTGGTTTCGCCTTCGTCATTAATATTCTCCTGCAATAATGGAGAAAGTGGAAGCCCGGACTCACCGGAAATACCGGTTTCATTGATGGTAGCATCCTCAACCTCGTTATTGTCCTGATACTGAATATCGAATGTTAGCTTTTGATCTTTTCGATCAAAATTACGAGTATAGTTAATTGAGTATTCAAGGTTTTCATCGTCCTCCAGTTCGTTCTGGACCCTTAGAATGTTTGACACCAACCGATCCAACTGATCATAGTCCTCGTAGGTGAGATCAGAATTATTGTTCTCATCGCTAAATCGATATAGAAAGCTTGTGGTGATAACGTTCTTTTCATTAATATAAAAATCCGCGCCAAAGCGGGTATTATAACTTAGTCCTCCTCGTACCCGATCGTTATTTCTAAAAGTGGTAAAAGTTGTATCCTCAAGAAAGAACTCCTGGTACGAGTTTCCTCCACCTGGAGATTCTCGGTATCTCACCCCCATATTCGCAAACCAGTTGATGGCTTTGCTCCTATAATTAATATTAAACGACCCTCCGTGATTCATAGGGAACCCGGTATTGGCTTGAAAGCTTCCATTGAATCCCTTACTTCTGTCTTTCTTAAGTTTTATATTGATCACTCCAGCCATTCCCTCTGCATCGTATCTGGCTGATGGATTTGTAATTACTTCAACTGACTCTATAATATCGCTAGGTATCTGTCGTAAGGCGTCGGCACTGCTTAGTCCAACTAAACCCGAGGGCTTGCCATCGATCAGAATTTGCACATTCTGACTTCCCCTTAAACTGACATTGCCCTCTAAATCCACTTCCACGGATGGAAGATTATCAAGAATTTCGCTGGCTGAACCTACCAAATTACTTAAGTCCTTACCTATGTTGAAAATCTTCTTGTCCAAAGTCAGTTCCATCTGTGTTCTATCAGCCTGAACAACGACAGACTCCAACTCATTGACGGAAACGTTCATATTAAGCTGGCCTAGATTGGTGAATGAACCGCTTCTAACTTCGATATCATCTATCCACTTGTCCTCATATGCGATGAATTCCAACTTCGCATAGTAGTTTCCGGGTTCAATCTGAATTCTAAATTTTCCATTTGCATCCGAAATAGTACCTGTTCTAAATGTGCTATCCGGTAGACTGTAAATACTAACGGTTGCGTACTCCACAACTGCTGCTGTTTCACCATCTGAAATGGTGCCCTTCACTCCTGACGCCGGTTTACCGACACCTCCCTCTCTGGAACCGGTCTGTGCCACCAGACCAAACGAGATTAATAGTAGTATAAATGTTAAAATGTTCTTCATTACCATGCATTATGCATCTATTGCTATGGTACGGAAGCCTATTGTATAGAATTTGATTTGATTCTGATGGAAAACTGAAGTCGGTGTTTTTCAGTTCTTTTTTGATGAAAATTCTACTTTCAGATAATGTAACTGATCTATATTTCTGTAGGAAACTGTAAACCCGTAACGATCACATATCTTTTTTACGATCGCTAATCCCAAACCCATTGTTCCTGAGCTCTGATTCGATTTCTTGAATCTTCGAAAAAGTTCTTCAGGAGGCGACTTTAGCGGATCTCCAGTATTCGAGATCTCCAGTGCTTCACTTGTGAGATTTATGGTAATCTGTTTTTTCTCGTTATTGTGTTTGATCGCGTTATTAATCAGATTGGTAATTAAGACCTCGATTAATACTGAATCTGCATGGACCATGGGTTTTCCCCCGTATTCAGAAGAACATTGAATACCTTTCAACTCAAAGAGTTCCTTGAAATCACCGGTGATCATAATTAATTTCTCCTGAATGTCAACTTCCTGCAAGTTGGTGAATTCACGATTTTCGATTTTCGTTAAAAGACTAAGGCTGTTACTTAAATTACTCAGACGTTTAGCCGTAAGCTGAAGGCTAGAAATACTATTCATTTGATCCTCGGTCAGGTTTTCATCTTCCAGTAACATGTCCAGTTTTCCAAGCATAATAGCAATTGGAGTCTGTAACTCATGTGACGCATTCTCTGAGAATTCCTTTAATGAAAGATAGTCTTTGCGAACTTTCGTAGTCATATCATCCAAAAACAAATTCAGTCGCCTGAATTCTTTGATAGATGACCTCCCGAAATCGTGTTCTTCCTTACCAGTTAAGGTAAAACCCTTAATTACCTCCAGCGTACGGTAAAACGGTCGCATCTGGAAATAGAATATGAGAAAACCAAGAACACTGAAAGATACCAGAAGTAATAAAAACATCTTGACCAGTGATTCGACCACTACGTCATTTATATCATCCGATTCTATTATAAGGTCATACAGGGAAATACGATAACTCGTACTATCTATATTCTTAATTACTTCCAGTTTTATGTGAGGTTCAGGACGACCCAAAGTGGAGTGAACAACCGTCGTATCCGAGTATCTCGGTTCTGTTTCTTCAACCAAGATGCTGAGAGGTTGAATCGACCATTTGTATCGCTCAATTGTAGAGTCCGGCTTTGTGTCCTTAATGTAGGAAATAATGTTTTCTAGTCTTTCATCCAGGAAATAACGCTCCTCTAGATCGATTTCACGTTTCATGATTTGGTAGGTTATTACTCCCCCAACAGAAAACACGACCAATGACACCAAAATAAAGAGAATTGTAAATCGAAAGACCAGACTCATGCCTTCATCTTATATCCAGTACCGTAAACAGTATGAATCATGTCCTTCCCTCCTGCTGCGGTTATCTTCTTTCGCAGATTCTTTATATGCTGATAAACAAAATCAAAAGAGTCGGCCATATCCATATAGTCACCCCAAAGGTGTTCTGCAATGGCTTGTTTGGTTAGCAACCGGTTCTTATTGACCACCATGTAGTGGAGAAGATCAAATTCTTTTCTCGTCAAATCCAGTATTTCTTCACCAACTGCCGCTTCGTGTTTATCCATATCTATTTCGATACCTTCAAACTCGATTTTGTTTTCACCTTGTTGATTCTTTCTTCTGTAGATGGCTTTGAGCCTCGCATTAAGCTCGGCCATGTGAAATGGTTTGGAGAGATAATCATCGGCTCCAAGATTTAGACCTTCCACCCGGTTGGCAAGACTATTCTTTGCAGAGATAATCAGCACACCAACCTGGGGCCATTTTGTTTTCACAGTTTTCAGTAGATCCAGACCATCACCGTCGGGAAGCATTAAGTCCAGACTAATGAGATCATATTCATATCCGTACACCTTTTCTATTGCGGATGAATATGACTCTGCTGTTTCACATACATAACCTTCTCGCTCGAGATATGACTTTATGTTGGCAGAAAGATCTGCCTGATCTTCTACTAATAAGACCTTCATAGATCAAAAGTATACTGACACTTTGAAGAAAATTTGAATTTCAAGCCGAAGATTCACTTTTCTACCACCTTTCCAGTATCGGATTCTATTCTTTACTGGCTGTAATTAGTGTCATATCCATCGGAAAGTAAAAACTGACTAGTAAATATTTACCTCGCGTTGTAGGTCAACCCCAAATTTTCTACTGACGGAATCCACAATAATCGATGAGAGTTTTAGTATCTCCGATCCTTTTCCTCCACCATAATTAACGAGAACAAGGGCCTGATCCTCATGAACTCCTATGTCTCCACGTTTCTTACCTTTCCAACCGCATTGGTCAATCAACCACGCAGCAGGAACCTTAATCCAATGATCGGATACCGGAAAACTTGGGATGTTTGGAAAAGCCGCTTGTAAAGCCTCGTAATGATCCATTTCAATAATTGGATTTTTGAAGAAACTACCAGCGTTACCAATTACGGCTGGATCAGGCAGTTTAGACTGTCTAATCTCAATTACTGCATCGCTTACTGCTTTAATCGATAATTGGTCCACCCCGTTCTTTTCCAGAATCGTCCTGATGGCTCCATATTCAATGTTGAATTTGGGCTTTTTTGAAAGCTTTAGTGTAACAGAAGTGATTACGTATTTGTCCTTGGCATCACCCTTGAAAATGGAATAACGATAACCAAACTTACATTCTCTTGAACTAAAAGACCTGATCTCTCCTGACTTAACGTTATACGCCTCAAGGGAATGAAATACGTCCTTAAGTTCAACTCCGTAAGCACCAATGTTTTGCATAGGTGCGGCCCCAACAGTTCCGGGAATCAACGAGAGGTTTTCGACACCCCCGAGGTTGTTTTCAATACACCACAATACAAACTGATGCCAGTTTTCACCCGCTCCAATTTTCACTACTACTTCGTGCTGATTTTCAGAAACTACGTGAATACCACTGATCATCATTCGAAGGATGACTTTCCTTTGATTCCCTGTAAACAGCACGTTTGATCCACCTCCAAGCACCATTTTTGGAAGAGGTATGAACTCAGTATTGGTATACACCTCATCCAGATTGTCTGGGTCTGCGATATCTACCATTATCTGGGCATTAACATCGATTCCAAATGTATTAAATGGCTTTAAGGAAACGTTCCTGGAGATCAGCATATACTTAATTCATTGCCTGGTAAAGGATTTTACCTCCTACCATAGTCATACGGACCTGAGTGCCAATGATCTCATTTTCAGGAATTTCCATCAGATCTCGATCTACAACAGTAAAGTCAGCCAATTTTCCAACTTCAATGCTCCCTTTGATATCTTCTTCGAAAGCTCCATAAGCAGCATCAAGAGTGTACGACCTTATTGCTTGCAAGCGTGTCATTTTTTGACTGGGTTCGTAACCACCCTCTGGCTCCCCTTTTAGTGTTTTCCTGGATACTGAAGCATAAATGGAAGCAAATGGATTGATTGGTTCCACGGGGGCATCGGTTCCATTTACAATTGGAGTTCCTTGCTGTAAGAGTGTTTGCCAAACGTAGGCTCCTTCCTCTATTCTTCTTCTTCCCAGTCTTTGAATGGCCCAAGGTCTATCAGAGCTCATATGAATAGCCTGCATTGCAGGAATAACATTTAATTCCTTAAATCGGGGAATATCGTCTCCATCGATATGCTGCGCATGTTCCACTCTGAACCGATGATCACTCATTTGTTCGGGGAACTGCTGAATGGCCTTTTCATAAATATCCAGTGTTTCCCTATTCCCACGATCTCCAATAGCGTGTGTACAAACCTGAAAACCAGCTGCTGCGGCCGCCAGGGTTACCTGCTCAATATTCTCCATTGGTGTCACATTGTGACCAAAAATACCCGGAGCATCCGAATATTCCTCGAGAAGCCATGCTCCTCTGCTTCCAAGTGCCCCGTCCGAGTACAACTTAACCGAACGAATCGTCAACCTATTTAATGGATCAACTTCAATCCCATTGGCGAAGTACTCCTGTAGAATATCTTCATCCCTACCACTGAGCATCACATACAATCGAATACCCAGCTCATCCCTAGCCGCGAACTCCTTGTAGAGATCAACATGAGTCCTGCCGGAACCGGCCTGATGAAACCCGGTCAACCCATTCTGTAAACAAGCTTGTATCGCCATCTTCAGTGCTTCTGTATTTCTTTCCTTCGTGTTGTTCGGGACAACCTTGTTTACTAGGCCCATCGCTGTTTCATTGAATAAACCTGTTGGGCCACCGACACTTTTAAATACTTCCCCTCCTCCTGGGTTGGGGGTGTTGGCATCCACGCCTGCTAGCTCCATAGCTTTTGCATTCGCTAAAGCAGCATGACCACTGGCATGACGTAGGAATACTGGGTGGTTCGGCACAGCCTCACTCAATAAGTCATGGGAAGGAAAGCCCTGGAACATCCCTTCCGGATCGTTTTCCCATCGGTCCTGGTGCCACCCACGGCCTAGAATCCACTGACCTTCCGGAGTCTCAGCAGCACGTTCTGCAACCATGGCGACTACCTCTTCATAACTTGTGGTATTCATCAGATCCACGTTCAAAAGGTTTTCGCCCACTCCCATGATATGCGCATGACCCTCGATGAACCCTGGAAAAACAGTATACCCTTTTAAATCGATTACTTGCGTATTTTCTCCAAGAAACTCATCATAGGTGGATTCTAAACCAACTCCTACAATTGAATCTCCTGAAACAGCAATCCAGTTATAGGTGCTATTTTGTTCATCTATGGAGTAGATTGTTCCGTTCATGAGTATCTGCTCAGCGGGATTCAGCGTTGAAGTTGAACAGTGAGTTATTACGACAATTAAACAACCGGAAAAAATGATGTTAATAAGCTTTTTCATAAGATTCTCTGGTTGATGGATTACCATGCAAGTATGGGCAATTCTCTATAAAAAACGATGACGATCATATTCTGACATTTGACTCTTAAAGATATTATTTGATTTTATAAAAGATAGCTATCTTTGCGCCTCCATTCGGGTGAATGGCTATTTGTTTAACAAATGGAATGTAAAATCAAACTCTTAGTATCACGATCCGGGTACGAAAGATGTAGACAGGATCATCAAAAATATGTCTGATAAAAAAGAAGAACAGGTGAAGGAAGAAGTTGCTACCACTGAGGAAGCAGCGCAAGCACCTGAAGCACAAAAGGACGCGGTTGCCGAAGAAAAAACAGAAGAAACCGTCGCCGAAGAAACCGTAGAAGAAACGGCGAAAGCCGAAGAAGCACCAAAGGCTGAGGAAGCAGAGGCTGAAGTTGAGGAAAAGAAAGAAGAGGAAAAAGTAGAAGAGAAAGCAGCGAAGAAAGAAGAACCTGTTGAAGCTCCTGTGGAGAACAATGAGGATTTCGATTTTGACTCCCTTGACGATGGCTTTGGTGATGATTACTCAGAAGATGAGCGCAAGCAAATGGAAGCGATGTACGAAGACACGCTTACCGAAATCAATGAGAAAGAGGTAATCACAGGATTCGTTGTAGGCATCACTGACAGAGACGTTATTGTTAACATCGGCTTCAAATCCGATGGACTTGTAGCGCTTTCTGAATTTAGGGATATCGAAGACCTGAAAGCCGGGGACGAAGTAGAGGTGTATATCGAAGAACAGGAAAACGCAAATGGTCAGTTAATCCTGTCTCGAAGAAAAGCAAAAATCGTCAAGGCCTGGGAACATATTCAAGAGGCTCTTGATAAAGATCTTGTGATTGATGGTATGGTAAAAAGACGCACCAAAGGTGGTCTTATCGTAGACATTTTCGGCGTAGAGGCATTCCTTCCAGGATCACAAATCGACGTGAAGCCCATCCGGGATTTTGACGTTTTCGTAGGTAAGAAGATGGAGGTCAAAGTTGTAAAGATCAACTACTCCAACGACAACGTGGTTGTTTCACACAAGGTCCTCATCGAGAAAGATCTTGAGCAGCAAAAAGCAGAAATTCTAAACAACCTTGAAAAGGGTCAGGTTTTAGAGGGTGTAATCAAAAACATGACCAACTTCGGTGTATTCATCGATCTTGGGGGTGTCGATGGATTACTACACATTACTGACATCTCCTGGGGACGTATCAACCACCCTGAGGAAGTTCTTAATTTAGATGAGAGTGTCAACGTTGTTGTTCTGGATTTCGACGATGACAAGAAGAGAATCTCTCTTGGTATGAAGCAATTGACTGCTCATCCTTGGGATTCACTGGATGAGAAAATTGATGTTGGATCCAGAGTTAAAGGTAAGATTGTAAACGTCGCAGATTACGGTGCATTCTTAGAAATCATTCCTGGAGTTGAAGGTCTTATCCACGTAAGTGAAATGTCATGGTCTCAGCACCTAAGAAACCCTCAGGATTTCATGGGAGTTGGAGATGAGATGGAAGCTGTTGTGCTTACCATCGACAGAGACGAAAGAAAAATGTCTCTGGGCATCAAGCAACTTACCGAAGATCCTTGGACCAAGCAAGATTTGCTTACCAAATATGCGGTTGGTACCAAACACAAGGGAATCGTAAGAAATCTTACCAACTTCGGTTTGTTCATTGAATTGGAAGAAGGAATTGACGGTCTTGTACACGTTTCAGACTTAAGCTGGACGAAAAAAGTGAAGCATCCATCGGAATTTGTGAAGGTGAATGACGAATTGGAAGTTGTCGTTATGGAATTGGACACTGACAATCGACGACTGGCTCTTAGTCATAAGCACTTGGAAGAGAATCCATGGGATACCTTCGAGTCCGTCTTCACAAAAGGATCAGTCCACAAGTGTACGATTATCAGCAAAACTGATAAAACGGCATTCCTGGAACTTCCTTATGGTTTAGAAGGACAGTGTTCTATCCGAAACCTGACGAAAGAAGATGGTGCGGTTGCCAAAGAAGCTGAAACACTTGATTTCAAAGTGATTGAGTTTTCAAAAGATGACAAGCGAATCATTTTGACCCATACCGGAACCTGGAAAGAGCAGTCTGAGCCTGCTACTACTTCTAGTACTGCGGCTAAGAAGAAGAAGCCAAGTAAGGGTAACACCTTAAACAAAATCAATCAGGAAGTAGAAAAGTCTACTCTTGGAGATTTGGCTGCCTTATCTGCCTTGAAAGAGCAGATGGATAGCGGTGAAGCAAAGGAGAAAAAAGCAGCTAGTAAGAAGAAGGAGGAAGCTCCTGCTGCTGACGATAAAGAGGAATCCGAAAAGGAATAATTCCGTTTAATTAGAGTGGAGGAACTTCCTCCACTCTAATTTGTTTAAGTTTGATGAATATGGTTCTGTAGTCGAGCCTGCCAGCCGGTGGGGAGGTCTGCAAAACCAAAAAGATACGGTTCTGTGGCCGAGCCCGCCAGCCGGCGGGGAGGTCTGCAAAACCAGCAAGATTACGGTTCTGTGGCCGAGCCCGCCAGCCGGCGGGGAGGTCTGCAAAACCAGCAAGATTACGGTTCTGTGGCCGAGCCCGCCAGCTGGCGGAGAGGTTTGCAAAACCAGCAAGATTACGGTTCTGTGGCCGAGCCCGCCAGCCGGCGGGGAGGTCTGCAAAACCAGCAAGATTACGGTTCTGTGGCCGAGCCCGCCAGCTGGCGGGGAGGTCTGCAAAACCAGCAAGATTACGGTTCTGTGGCCGAGCCCGCCAGCTGGCGGGGAGGTCTGCAAAACCAGCAAGATTACGGTTCTGTGGCCGAGTGGCTAGGCAGAGGTCTGCAAAACCTTTTACGGCGGTTCGAATCCGCCCAGAACCTCAGAGGGATCCATTAGGATCCCTTTTTTATTTGAAATGGATTAGTAACGCGTCTGTCACCCTGAGGTGCGAAGCCTCGAAGGGGACATTGCACCAGTCACCTTTCGAGACACTCCTTTCGTCGCTCCTCAAGGTGACAATTACATCAATTTTTACAATCGAGTTACTCATCGTTTCTTTAAAGTGACAATAATGGTGCTTATAATAAAGCTATCGTAATCTGTCGTCTTATTGTAGAAACACTCCGGGTATTGATCAATCAACTTCAAACCACTAAAGTTTGGGATCTCGGTTAATTGGATGACTTCGGCCTTTGATTTTTGGTTCTTCCATAACTCACGAAACTGAGTGGCAGTCCATCCATTTAAGTAATGGCCCAACTTGAAATCTAGTTTCCCAAGATCATGATCAAGACAGTATTGCTCGAGCGTTTCTTCGCTGAAAAGAAGATGACAGTATGGAACAGAGATTTTCTTATATAGATGATAACCTAATGGAGAAAAATAAAGTGGTCCGAAATTGAGGTAGATCAGGCCTCCCGGTCTCGCCACCCTGATCATTTCCGAAAGAGCTTTCTCAGGATCATCAAAATGTTCAAATGAATTGTAAGAGAAAACAAGATCAAAGGAATTATCATCTAATGGCATATTCATCACATCCCCTGTGATAAACTCAACCGGAGAATTAATAACCTCCTCCGCTGGAAGGGGATCTAAATCCAAACAACATGCATTTAATCCATGTTTATCATTTAAATGATAACTCACTACACCATCCCTTGCCCCAACTTCAAGTGAATCTTGCGCTGATCTATCAAGATTTACCTGGGCGAGTTCAAAAAGCTCTTTGGTTCTATCAAGCCCACGCATATCAACACTTGCTTTGTCATATTTATAACCTTTGACCAGCTTCTTTACTTCATGCATCTTATCCAGGTCATCCCTAGTTAGATAGGTGAATTCCGTAGTTGATCCAGCCCGATTCAGTCGTTGTTTTAAACGCTGTTTCTTTTGCTTCCAAGTATAAGCGAATTGCAGCTTTCGTATCTTGCTTAATATACCAAGACCGAATATCTTGATTAGTAGACTCTTTAGTACGTTTTTCATTATTAGCTTTTACCTTTCCCCTTAAAACCCGTAATGATAGTTGAATTAAGATAGTTGCGAAAGTATACAGGATTGATCTTGTTTTTGAGTAAAAATCCGACAAACGTCACCTTCCGAGACGCTCCTATCGTCACTCCTCAAGGTGACAATTGAAATTACAAGGAAATAGCAAAAGTAGTCGGCAACGCGTCTGTCACCCTGAGGTGCGAAGCATCGAAGGGGACATTGCACCAGTCACCTCCCGAGACGCTCCTCTCGTCTACTTTCTGACTACAGGTTCTTTTTATATTACTAATAACGCTTCTATTATTTTTAAGCTAGATAGTTTGGTAATTCAATGTACCGGACAATCCTTCTTACTTCACTCCTCACCTCGACACATATTGTAATGTCCCAATCCGTGGTTAATGCCAGCCCTGATGACTGGACCTGGGAAGAAGCCAGTCAGGAAATCATGGAATTCTTGAATACCGATGCATTGAAAAATTGCTCTGGACTAGATAACACTTCCAAAGCGCAAGAGATTGTCAGCTTCCTGGAAGAGTTCAGCATACGGAATGAATTTGATGTGCAATTTCAGGCTTATGTAGACAGATCTGCCTTCTGGCAACGAGTATTCAATCGTAAGAAAAAAGACGAGTGGAATAGAAATGACGACGCATTGAAGATAAGAGTCGTGTTCGAAAGAATTGGCAATACACCTCAAGATGGATATAGAGTTAAGCCGGAAATAGTTGTAACATCACCCACTGTTTTAAAAGCACTCGGACTTACTCAAGGTGATCTAAAGGCTATACTGGAAGAAAATCGACTCCGACATACTTTACGAGAAACCTATACCAAAACCCTGGACGCGCATGAAGCGATTCTTCGCACAGTGATCGGTACACTTTCCCAACTTGAGGGTAATCTCATGCCCGATTTAGAGATTAAACCTCAGATTAGTTACGATTATATTGTCACGGACGCTGATGCATGGTATAGAAAACATGATGCTCCTTACGGGGTAATTACCCCGGTTCCTAGAAACAATGTCTTAGAGAAAGGAACTCAGGTCGCTGTATTGGAGGTACTCAAAGACAACAAAGGGGCTTATGTCGCTAAAATTCATCTAAAGGAATTGGCAGAGGTAGAATTCACCTCTCTTTCCAATCTTAGTCAGGTAAGGAACTTCGATAAAATTCGTCGATACAGAGTGATCAAGGATACTGAAATCACAGATATCCCATACAGTCATGTTGAATCACCAGAATACCTTAAAGGAGGAAGTGAAATTGAAGCAGACAAGTATTGTGATGAATTTATAAAGGTTTTAAACAGTAATAAAGACGATACGGATCAATGGGTTGCAAAAAAAGACCTTGTCTTATCTAGTCAGGTTTCAAAGGAATCCTTTGTAAAGGAAACATTCAACGCAACCAAGGTGGGTACGAAATTCACCGGTGACGAGACAACGGCGGCATGTAATATTTGTGTACGATCTGCACTTCTATTGCTGAAGGAAGATCAAGCCTTGTTCCCCTTTGAAGGAAGTGCCTACTACGATCCTGCCAATGCGTTTCAGGTCAGCTATCCAAAAGGTTATGTTTCAAACCCGGGAAAGGCCCAGAATATCAAAGAAGACTTTGACATCATTAATTCCAAAATTGACTTGTATACTCGATTTAAGGAGATCAGGAAACAACCAGAAGAATCATGGGAAGTCTATTTTCAAAGACTACAGGATAAGGCTAATAACGGTGAGATTGTGATAGGCACCATGTTAAGTTCGGATGGCTCCTTTGGCCATGTGATAATGATTACTCCGGGTGGGTTAATTAACGTCAAGAAAAGTAATGAGGAATATGAGGGAAAATGGGGATCTACATTTTTCAAACTTGGAATTGACAAGGTGCCACGTGTTTTGGAGTGTGGTACTGGAGCTCGTGAATATGAAGCTCCTATCTGTAGAAATGTGGATCGAGCCGGTGTCGAATTAAGACTTAAATGGTTTATATACAAATTATGAGAAAATACGGATTAAGTTCCCTCTATCTAATTTACTTACATCTAACTGTCTGTGGACAAGAAAATTTCAAAAGGAGTACAGAGACCATTTGGCCGATTCCTGTAAATATTGGTGTTTTAGTCGGAAAGTACGATTCTAAGTTAATCATGATGGGTAGTGGTGACATATTTCAAAACCAGTATAGCTTCTACGGAATTACCGAATTCAGTGAGCAGAGGACAGAAAACTTAACTTTTAAACTTCCTTTGGAAAAATCAAACTGGACAGATGGCTTTCTGGAAATAGAAAAAGCCTATAATGAATTTTATGCCTATCGGTTAGGATATTTGAATCAGGATTATTCGATATATTATCAAAACCTTTGGCTTCAGCATCAAGGCAAAGACTACTTCCTTGATAGCATCTACAACGCCGATAAGCCCATACACTCCTCCTTCAGTGATGATGGACGATACCTATTAATCAACACCCTAAGTACTTATTACGATTATTATAATCCGGAACAAGACAATCGGATTATGGTCTACGATTTGAATAACATCGATCAGGGACAAATCAATAAAGACTATATTCCCTGCATCCACTGTGCAGATAGTTACCTGGTCCGGGATCAGCTATTTTTTACCATTGGTGAGAGAGATGGATATGGTGGATTCAGTAATAAGAATATATACGTCGCGCCTTGGGGTAGTCTGACAGATACCGTCAAAATAGCTGAGAATACAGATATCATGGCCATTTCATCAGACGGAAGATTTATACTGGGTACCCGTTTCTGGGACCGGCAAAAAACAACTGCAGTAATAATTGATGTAGAAAGCAGAAAGTACCAGATGCTTTTAGGCAGAGACTATGGGAAAATGCGAGCATTTTACTCCGAACGTGAAAAGAAATTTGCTTTCCAATTCCGCAATCATCTGATCTATATTGATTTGCCTGGGACATTCCCTTTTGATGCTTTGAAATGGAAAAATGAAGAAATACCAGATTGGACGGAAGAAGAGTTTTGGAAGCAATTCGATCATCCTCCATTGTCAGATAATTAATCCTATCTAAGTCTAGGAACACGAAGTAATCCATCACTCTTTCTGTCACCCTGAGGTGCGAAGCCTCGAAGGGGACATTACGCGGGTTGATCTACCCCTCTACCCATTCAATACTTACAACCTCCTCCAGAGGCAACCGGGTGTTGCCAAACCGAGTACCGGCTAGTATGATCAGGGCGGGCGGCATCGGCGGTACTTCCAAGCCTGGATAGCTAGCGCCTTCTGTTGCACTTACATCGTGGCTTCTAAGCACCGCTTCCTGAACAAATCCATTCTTCTTCTCGATTTTTATCTTAGATCCTAGTGGGATGTTTTTGATGATGGAATAGGCCTCTTCCGATGTCATGCTTACCGTTTCCTACTTAACAAGAATCGTTGACTTTTGGTTTTAAAAAAGTAAAACCCAGATCGGTGTGACCTGGGTCTCTTGTCAAGTTGCTGAGAGATTACTCTTTGATAATCTTGAACACACGTGGATTCCCGATCCCTTGTAATAGTACCTGGTAGGTACCATTTGATAAACTTCGAATGTTGTATATATCCATCTTTCCGAATTCTTTGATCTTGATCCCTTTAAGATCATACAAGGTCAAACTGGAGTATTCCAGATTTCCAGGAATGCTAAAGGTAGATTTCACTGGATTCGGGATCACTTCAATATTGTCAAATCCCGTGATTCCGAGCGGAACTTGAACCTCCTCTATCACCAAGGTCTGCGTAACATTTGCCGCCGGGTTGTAATTAGTATTCCCACCTTGTGAAGCAGTGATCGTTGCCGTTCCGGCCGAGTTGATCGTCACGGTATTTCCGGAAATAGTTATCAGGTCATCTGCCGTAGAGTAGCTGACCCCTAACCCGGAAGAAGCTGTAGCTTCCAGGTTAAAGTCATCGTCACCAGTTGTTCGTGTACCCAATGAGTTGAATGTTATGGACTGATCAGCTTTATCAATAGTTAACGAGCCCGACGTATACGAAATAGCATAGTTCGGTGCCTCTGCTCCCGATATATCAATTGTGTACTCCCCAGCATCGGAGTCCTTGGTAGCTGTAGAGGAGAAAGTTGGTTGTTTGGTAAGGACGGATTCATCCTCACCATTGACAAAGCCGGAATAGGAGGCAGTAAACGCTGGATTATCCTCGCCAAATTTTCGGCTTCTGTCTACGGCAGTAGCTGTTATTCCGGCAGCGGAAATAGTAAATGTCGACGACTCTATAGAAATATCATACTTATTTCCTGCGGAGAGGTTACCAATTTGCATGTCATATTGACCAACCAATTCACCCTCTGTCCGGCTTAATTCACCATTAATCTCATCTCCTTCAAGAAGGTTACCAGACTTAATTGTGTAGGTGAATTCCGGATCATCGGATCCATATGTCTTGGAGGCATTTGCTACCTCCAAAACAATCGGAATTGGTTTTACATCGATTGTAATTGACTTAGTTCCGGCAAAATAGTTGTTGTCCTCAGGTTGAGAAGCAGTTAAGGTAACTGAACCTACTCCAACAATAGTAGCCGTCGATCCTGAAACCTTAATGATCGATTCATTTGAACTGGAGTATGCGATTGGACTACTTGAATTCGAAGTGGCACTCAATTCAAACGGATCATCACCATATGATTTATCAGATAATTCAAAGGCTATCAGTTGACTGTCCTTTATAGCAATAAGTGTACTTGCAGGATTTCCACTCTCACCGGATAAGTCCAGTACCTTTTCAAAGTTTGTCCCTATGGTGTCAATAGAAAAGATAATACCATCATCATTCAACCCGCCGGAATTTGTTGTACCGTAAAACTTAGATCCAATTTGAGTTAAGCCACCAATAGGGTACCGCCCGTTGAGACTATCAAAATCGTGAAGCTTTTGAAAAGTCCCAGTGGTATCAATGGAAAATATGATCCCAAACTCATTTGCCCCTCCACGTTGTGTGACTCCCCATAATTTGCTTCGCAACGGAATCAATTTACCTGATTGGTTACCAACACTACCATTAGCTTGTTCAAAATTGTGAACTATTGTGAAGTTGGTTCCGGAGGTATCGATATTGAATATTATTCCTGAATTATTTGAGCCTCCCCCAGATGTTCTTCCCCATAATTTACTTTCTATTAGAGTTAGATCTCCTCGCGGAATTCCATCGGATTCTGTAAACTCGTAACGAGTTTGGTAGGAAATAGCTCCTTCTAACCCCACTGAGAAAATAATTCCTTTTCCACTGGATCCACCTCTTTCTGTTATTCCCCAATACTCATCGTTAACAGCAGTTAAGCTTTCTCTACCTGCGCTTCCGTCACTTCCGCCAAGAAAGTATTTGATATTTCGGTAGTCCTTAGTCTGAAGATCGAAATCAAATACACCCTGAGGTGAAACACCTAGCAATATGCTATCTAAAAATAAAGGACTACCATTAATACTCGACCCAACCTCAGATGTTGCCACCCCACTTCCAATGAGCTGATATAGAACCTCGTATCCTGTACCATCCAATTCTAGAGAATATATAACTCCAGAATTATCCGTACCCCCATTTCTGGTAACTCCATATAACTTTCCGTCTCCTAATACTACGTTACTGAAGGGAAAATCTCCTTGTGAACGATCGAAGTCTTTGATCAGATTATAATCACCATTTGCATTAGTAGAATAAATGGTGCCTACTCCACTAGTACCTCCTTGCGTGGTAATGACAATTAAACTATCATTCTTTACAAACAACTCTTCAGTTTGGTAAAACTGATTAGTAGGGTAATCAAATGATTGCGTCAAACCAGATCCGTCGAAGTTAACAGAGAACAGTCCATCCTCAAATGTTGCAAAAACATCCCCCCAAATTTTTCCTCCAAAGGAAACTATGAACTTCGGAGTAGTTAAGCCCGAACCAAAATCTACGATCTTAGTGTAATTTGTTCCGTCTAAATCTAAGGTAAACAGTACACCTACATTAGAATTCCCTCCGCTTGTGGTTGCACCATAAATCTTACTGTTAGCCACAATAAGATTTCCGCGGGGTGTATCTCCATCCGTTCCTGAGAATTCGTGCAGCACTGTATAATTACTACCGTCCTCATTTATTGAAAAAACAACTCCCATGTCGCTGGTACCTCCTTCAGTTGTCATCCCCCATAATTTTCCACCATGATAAATCAAGTTGGACACTGGCTTGGTCCCTGTCTCTTGGGAAAAAGAGTGCTCTACGTTGTAATTATTACCATCAATGCCTATTGAAAATATATTACCCGGTAACGTACTTGTAGTACCCCATAATTTATTGTTAGCGAATATTAAACCGCCCTCCGGCCACCGGCTACCGCCCACAATATCATCCCAACGATGGATCACGGTAAAATTCGATCCATCTTTATCTATGGTGTAAATCAACCCTCGATCTACATTGGTCCCATTAGCAATTCCGTAGATTTTTCCCTCATGTTCTAATAGATAACCGGTAGGACCTGATCCATTTATCCCATCAAACTCATGAACAATTTCAAAATTCTCACCATTTGGATCGACCCTGTAAAGTGAACCATGTCCAAATTTACCAGCATGGTTGTTGGGAGAAATTGTGAGAATACCCCGACCAACAGTACCCCATAATTTACCATCTATCAAGGCAACTCTTCCTTTTGGAGATCCAGGTGAAGAAAAATCAACCAATATCTCTTTGGTCTTAGCCACAGGATCAACCGAAAAAATTGAACCTCCATTTGTACCGGTTCCAATAAGTTTCAACTGGGAAAATCCAACGGAGTAAACAAGGAATGTTAGAATGTATAGAAGTAATCTCATCTGATAGACTAGTTGTTTTGGACCCTGAAAATAATCATCAAACCTATATGTGTCAAGTCTTGCCTGCAACGGGATGGGCCATCTGTGAGTACCACTGACCTATTATTCCGATGATCCTGAACTTTCTTTCCTAACCTCAGTTATCACATTACGAGCTTTTTCGCGTTACTTTTGGAGCAGTGAAGAATTGGGTCCTATTTGGTTTGTGTTTCTTTAGTCTGACTTTGCAGGCGCAGGACTTCCTTTCCTGGCAGTATACGGATCGGTATTTCTCCATTACCGCCGGCACAGGCAGAGCATCGTATATAGGGGAACTGAACTCCAAGAACCGACTTCAGAGGAATCCTGCAAATTTCAACCTGGGATTGGAAGCACGCTTGCTCACACGTATCTCCGCAAGAATGGAAGTGGCCATGTACAACCTCAAAGGCTTTGACTCTCGTTCCCGATTCCAAAGCTTTGAGCAACAGCGTAATCTTAAATTTCGTTCGTGGAATTTCGAAGCAACCCTGCAAGGAATGTATTACATCCGATCCTATGCCGGAGATTACTACCGTCGCTGGCCGATTGATCCCTACCTCCATGCAGGTATTGGTTTTACCACTAACAATCCTAAAACGGATATTCTGATCGATGGAAGGACTGAAAGAGTGAATCTTCGTGACTTCCAGGTCGAGGGAGTTGACTACAGCCAGGTAGTCCTCATGATTCCAGTTGGTGCTGGAGCCAAATTCAAACTCAATGAATTTATAAGTGCTACTTTTGAGTTTGCATTCCGCTACACCTTCACGGATTACTTAGATGATGTCTCGACAGTATTTCCAGAAGTGACAACAGACGATACCTTCGCCAGGTTATCGAATAGAAAAGACGAGATCGGGGTAATCAACCAGGATGCCTACGACCGACTTGTCCCCGGGCAACCAAGAGGAAATCCTGATAACAATGACCATTACTATTTTGTCAATTTAAAACTGGAAGTATTTCTTCCGAATAGAGGTGGTCCCCTATTCTCCAAACCTTCAGCCTATTAGTCGTATCCCAGGAACTCTTCGGACTTAATAGGTTGATTCGATTTAGAAGAAAAAACATATATAATAGTTCGCAATAGAATGCTCAAATCCAGGGCAAACGATTGATTCTCGAGGTAGTGAATATCTCCTTCAAATCGATCATACCAGCTCAATGAGTTACCCCCATTCACCTGTGACCATCCTGTCATGCCCGGTATCACCACACCTCTTTTCTGATGACGTTTATTCATTCTTTCGTAGTAGATCACAGGAAGGGGTCTGGGACCAACAAAACTCATCTCGCCTCTAATTATATTTATCAACTGCGGCCACTCATCTAGATGTTGCCTGCGTAAGATCTTTCCAAGGATTGTAACCTGATGGCTACCAGGTCTCATAGTCCGTAATTTGATCAATTTGAACGGCTTGTTGTTTACCCCACCTCTTTCATGGAAAAATAGAGGTGGCATCCAGTCAATGGTTGCAATCAATGACATTAACAACAATTGAACAGGCAAAGTTATGGCCGCCAGAATCAGTGCAAAGGCGAAATCCAATACCCGTTTAACCGGAGGATACTTCATTCATTCACTTTGTTATCCACAATATTCCGAATTAATACTATTTTGGGCGTATGAAATACGTTTCGTTCATATTTTTTCTCCTAGTCACTTGTGCCCTCTTTGTTGCGCTGAATTATTCTTTTGGGGGAAATCCTGCTCTGGGTCGATTACTAAGCCCTCATCATGGTTACCTACAGAATGCCGAATCGCAGGAAATCACAATCGACGAGACTTTGAGTCTTAATGGTTTGAAGGAAAATGTGACCGTACAATTCGACGATCTTTTAATCCCACATATCTACGCAAAGAACGACTACGACCTCTATTTCACACAGGGATATATAACGGCCTACCATCGGTTGTTTCAAATGGACCTTTTATCGTATAAAACCTCTGGCCGGATTTCAGAAATTCTGGGTGAAGGAATGATAGAGTTTGACCGCGGTCAACGCCGTCGAGGACTAGTTCTGGGGGCGAAGGAAATGTTGGAGACCATTGAGTCAGACCCACAAATGAGAGAGGTGATTAACGGATACACCGATGGTGTTAATGCTTACATTGAAGCGCTATCTCCTGCAAAATATCCTCTGGAATACAAACTTTTGGATTTTTCACCAGAACCATGGACACCCTTAAAATCCTGTCTGGTAGCAAGAGAAATGGCCGACCAGTTGGCGCGTGATGAAGCAGATCTCGAATACACTAATGCCCTTAACCTTTTCGGAAAGCAACTACTTGACTCGTTATACCCTGAATTATATAGCGTGAAATCCCCTGTGGTTGAGGAAAAAGACCGGACATCCTTTCAACCAGTTGACGTTCAAAATCCAGACATCCAGTTTCCAGTTGATTTCACTCAACCCTCCATTATTCGTCAGGATCCTAGAAATGGCAGTAACAACTTTGTAGTTGGGGGTTCAAAATCTGCCAATGGTGATGTCTACTTCTCCAATGAAATGGATCTGCCGCTTAGTTTACCGAGCATTTGGTATATGATCCATTTAAATTCACCCGATTGCAATGTGCTGGGGGTATCTATTCCCGGTGCTCCATTTGTCATCGTGGGATTGAACGATTCAATTGCCTGGGGTTTTTCTAATGCCCAGCGCGATGTGGTTGATTGGTATTCTATCACCTTCAAAGACGAGGAGAGAAACGAATACCTGTACGATGGAAAGTGGCTAAAGACCCAAAAAGAAGTCGAGGAAATCAAGGTGAAAGGGACCTCCTCCTATTTCGATACCATTGTCTACACACATATGGGTCCTGTGACTTACGACAGAAATTTACCGTTGAGTTCAAGAAAGAACCTTAATCTCGCAATGCGATGGACCGGTCATGACGCTTCGGAAGAATATCGAAGCTTTTTCCAATTGAACCGGGCGAGTAATTACCAGGAATTCCGAGATGCATTAGCCTACTTTTCCGGACCTCCTCAGAATATGGCATTCGCCTCCGCTTCAGGTGATATCGGTATTCAGGTTACTGGAAAGTACCCGCTTAAGTGGCAAGGTCAGGGTAAGTTTCTGATGGATGGTTCTGACCGGCAGCAAGAGTGGCAGCAAATGACTCCTTATGATCACCTGGTTAGATCTTTCAATCCGGAAAGAGGTTTTGTAAGCTCTGCTAATCAGCACCCAACGGACTCGACCTATCCCTATTATGTTTTTCATTATCACTTTGAAAGGTATAGAAACAGAAGGATCAATGATCGGCTCCTAACCATGTTCAATGTAGACGAAGAAGACATGATGGGTCTGCAGAATGATAATTTTAACTATCTCGCCTACGAGAATCTTCCTATGATGATACAGAGCCTGGATTCATCACAGTTAGACCCAGTAGATATGGATTATCTGGCAGATTTAGGAGAATGGGATTATTTCAATGAGCCAAATCTAGAAGAACCTACTGTTTTTGATCTATGGAAAAGATTTGTTCTAAAGCTAACCTGGGATGAATTCGATACAATTTCGGTACCAACCGTGAAACCCACGACATTTCGGACGTTTGACATTCTTAGGAATGTTCCCAATTTCTCGTTTCTGGATCAGCTTGAAACTACCGATAAAGAAAATGCTAAAGATCTAATTCAGAAAAGTTTTCAAATGGCTATTGATTCCGTCGAAAACTGGAAAATAGATAATGAAAACCAGGACTTCGAGTGGTACCGATTCAATAACACTAGTGTTAATCATCTTTTAAGAATACCTCAGTTCTCCGTGCGCGGCATTGAAGTTGGTGGCGGGAGTTATTCCGTCAACCAGGTAGGAAGAAGTCATGGACCCAGTATCCGAATTGTAAGCCGAATGAACAAAGAAGGAAATGACGTATGGGCGGTCTATCCTGGTAGCCAATCGGGTAATCCTGGAAATCCAACATATGGCAACATGATAGGTTTCTGGGCACAAAAGAAATACTACAAAATATCATTTGACAACCAACCACTAGTACCCAACCTTGTAAAAGCTTCAACTACTTTACAACCAGCAAGATGAAATTCATATTACGATTAGTCCTCATTACCTCTATTGGCTACTTCAGTTCCTTTGTTTCACCATGGTGGATTATAATGGTTCTGGCGTTCATTATAGGCTTTATGATCCCGGGTATGGGATTCAATGTTTTCCTGGCCGGACTCCTTGGCGGGGGTCTGGTGTGGATGGGTTACTCCTATAAATTGTACTCGGAATCTCAAGGTTATTTGTCCGACAAGATGATTAATGTAATGGGTTATTCCGATCCTATACTACTCGTACTCGCAGCCGGGGTCATTGGTGGTTTAGCAGCGGCTTTTGCCGGAGCTACCGGAAACAGCTTCCGAAAACTCTTCATGAAAAAGGTGAAAAAGAGTTTTTACAACTGATCAACCCCTTTTCTAGTCCCAACCAACGCTCGCTTTTCAACATTTAAGTGTTTAGTACATCTTGAATTAGTACTAACTGATTACGGTAATAGTTATATTCATAACACCATTGTCAACAATAATGTGGATAACTTTGTTGATAATGTCTTATATATGTTAGTAACTATCTGAATAACAACATTTTATGGTTGATAAAATGTGCATAATGATATATGTGGATATGTGCATAAAAATACAATAGAAATGTAATTTTAGGCTATTGTTTAACTAAAAAATAATAGTGCTATGAACAGGAATAAGACACTCGCCTATATTCTAGGAACTTTGATGATGGGCTCAATTGCAATGTCATGTACACAGGATGATACGATGGACGAATTAATGAGTGATATTGAATTGGCTCAACCATCTGCCAATGATCATGGAAATAACCCTCCTCCTCCTCCTCCAGGCGACTGATAAATAATCCTAAATACGGTATAAGCGAGATACTAGTGAGGTATCTCGCTTTTTTTTTATAGTTTCGCTATGAAGAGTCAGCATGTTAAACCGAATTCTATTCATACTCGTCTGTCTTTTTGCAGGACACTTAACCTTTTCTTCCTCCCCGGAATCAAAGGAGCTTTACAAGCAAGCACGGAACTATTTGTACTCTAATCCGGATTCTGCTAAAATTCTGGCCAATCAACTTTATGCAAAGTCAATTAAAAAAGAAGATGCATACGGATTGGTGCGCTCGCAATACCTGCTTGGATGGATGGCACAATTCCAGGAGGGTAATTATGGTAAGGCCTTAATCCACTACCTGGAGGGTGTTCGCTTTGGAGAATTTGGAGAATATGCCTCCAGAGATAAGGATATTCATGGCATTTACCTGAACCTTGGAAATATTTACGAAGCTTTCGGTGATAATGAGAACGCTTCTCTTTACATAAATAAGAGTGTTGAGCTCGCATCTCATTTAAATGACAAGAAACTATTAATGGCGAGCCTCAGGAAACTCTATGGGCATTATTTCGAAACAACAGACTTTCAAAATGCACTAACCGGAATCGAACAGTACCAAATTATAAATGGAGAAGTGGGCGATAAGGAAATGGAATTGCATTCATACAACGAGAAGGGTTTGGTTTACAAAGAGCTACGAGAATACCAAAAGGCATTAGAACAATTTGAAAACGTAATTGAAGCAACAGATCGATATGGAATTGACGGCCATCGGACAATTAAAGCTATGGCACTGACCAATAAGGCCGAAGTTCTACTTCATATGGGATCCTATGAGAAGTCTAGGGAGTTTTGTTTGATGAGTCTTGATGAGAAAGATAAAATTGAAGATTATCAAAAGCTCAATCCCCGGTCGTATTTCCTGAGTTTAAAGGGTCTCGCTGACGTAGATATGGTTTTTAATTCCTTTGATTCAGCTGAAAAATCCATCAAAACAGCTTATTCCTTCATGAATGAAATAGGTGATATAAATGAAGAGATTTATTTCAGTTTTATTAATTCTATAGCCGATTACTATGAAAGTCAGATGCATTATAGGAGAGCCAACGAATACAGGAAAGTCCATGCAAGTACACTAGAAGAATATTGGGATCAACAAAGACAGATTGAATTGTTGGATAAGAAATATAACCTTGAGTTAATTACCCAACGCTATTATGGTCTCCGTAAACAACAGGAGAGAAATGAACAGATTGAGCTATATAGCATGATTGGAATTGTGGGATTGTTGGTCCTTTTCTCAGCCATTTTGGCCAATGGTTATTACCAACGCTATCGAGTGAAAAGAGAACTGGAAGAGTCTATTCGGATGATCCAGGAGTCTTAGATATCAAGACCTAGTTTTTTACGAAGAACGTCCATCAACTTTTCATTCTTCTCAAAGAGTTTCATGATCTTCTCTCTCCGATAATTGTTTTCCCTTATCAATACACCAACCAGCTCTTCTAATTCAGAGATATTCGGATCATCTATATTATCCGCTTTTAGGTTCTGAAGGAGAATAGTAATCCTGGGTTCAAGATCAAAGCTATGATTATCAACCTCGTGAACAGTATTGGGAACAGATCGATTCTCGAGTTCTTTATCATTCCATATCTCCCCCTCGCCCTTAAGTAACCACTGCGTGTTGATGTTTTGATAAACGTTCAGAATTTTCAGTAGTAAATCGAAGGAAGGTTTGTTTCGACGCCCACGTACAATGTTGTAAACAACAGGCGTACTCACTCCGATTCTATCCGCAAATGAATTGGGATTAAGATTTAAATCACGAATCAGATCGGCAAGCCGGTCGTTGATCTTATTATTGGGCATATTCAAATATAATGTATAAATAAAAAAAGAAGGGTCACCTAGGGTAACCCTTCCTCATTAAGAACCAGCTATGGAAAATAGATACTCACTATTTCATTCCAAATATATTATCATTTGATAACATTACAAGAAATATTGCAACAATTATTATCTATTGATAATCTACGTTTTGTATAAAAAGGTAAAGAGGAAAGTTAATCTTGGAAAAGTACAAAAAAAGAGGCTGTAACTACTACAGCCCCTTCCAAAACAACTAAATCATCCAAAGCTGGTAAATGAATGTGGGTAGTTCAAATGTATGTGCCTTATTGAAATAATACAAATAAACCGATTCTTTTTTAAGCCAAAATCGTTAACAGTGGGATAAACAGGAATTTTTCCGCGTGAACCGGCTATAATTTAATTACCACTTTGCCGAAACTCTCTCTCGATTCAATCCAGTCATGGGCTTCGGGAAGCTGATCAAAGGAAAATGTCTTGCCTACTACCGGTCGAATATTATGCTTATCTATGAATGCCAGCATCTCCTGTACCGTCTCCGTCGCCACCTGCGGCATACCTGTTAGATACCCAATATGTGTAGCCATTACACCGTAAGATCCCTTTGCCATTTCCATCACATTTACTTTCGGGGCATCACGCCAGGTCTTAACATAAGTGACCGGATTCCACTTCTTCAATGATATACTTGCGAAACCGGCAATTATAAGTCTACCAAAAGGATTGAGTGATGAAATGCTCCTTCGATAGACCTCTCCGCCAACAACCTCAAGTACGACGTCTACTCCCCCATCTTCCTGCTTTATGATTTGCTCAAAATCATCCGTTGCATAATTGATGGCCACATTTGTTCCAAGTTTTCTGATGAGCTCTAATTTCTCAGACTTGCTGGCCGTTCCGTAAACCTTACATCCGTACTTATGTGCGATTTGAACCGCTGCAGTTCCTACCCCTCCTGCAGCCGCCTGAATAAGGACTTTGTCATCCGATTGTAATCGTGCTAATTTCTTTAAAGCAATCCATGCCGTCATATAATTCACCAGAACAGAGGCATTTTCCTCGGGGCTAAAGCTCGTCGGAGGAGCAAAGGCCAAATATGACTTCACACACATATATTCGGCATAAGACCCAGTTTGCCCACCTACGATGACTTTATCACCTATTTTTCGATCCGTTACTGAAGAACCTATCTCCACGATTTCACCGAATGCTTCCATACCTGGAACATAAGGGAGTTTTGGAGCCCAGCTGTATTGTCCTCTCCTTGATAATATTTCAGCATAATTTATGCCGATAGTTTCAACACGGATCTTTACCTCATCCGTTTCTGGAGTTACTTCCCCTACCTCTGAAACCTTAAGACTTCTAGAGGGTCCCGGGTATTTCATCAGGTAAGCCTTCAACCTCGAAAATCAATTTTTCGATGTGAACCGTCACAAAACGGCTTATGAGACGAACCACCACACCTACATAATGCAGCCATCTTACTTACTTCTAGATCTTCTCCCTTGCTTTTAATTTTGAAATCGCCTTTGAGCAAAAGTGGGCCGTTTTCTGCTACTTCTATCTGAACAACCGATGGGTGGTCGACTTCATTTCCTTCTTCCTCCATTATTTGTTCAATAGAAAGCGCTCCGGATGGACATTTACCAACTTGTGCTATGATCTCCTCCTTCGAGGCTCCTTCAGGATTTATCCAAGGCCTTTCATCGGGATTGAATACTGCGGATAGCCCTCTCCAACAATTTTCTGAGTGCATACAGAGGTTGGGTTTCCAAACAATATTAATGTCGTCTTTCCTGTACTTCTTAGTTACGTCCTTGGTCATGATATATTGAATCCTGGTGCCAGTAGTTTATTATATTCCGAATGTCTTTTGATGTAGGCCGCTACAAACGGGCATAGAGGCGCTAACAAATATTCATTCTTCTCAATATAATCCAAGGCATCCTTAACAATTTTTTGTCCGACACCTTTCCCTTCCATGATTTGCGGTACTTCGGTATGCGTTAGATACATCACGTCTTTTTTGTTCAATATAAAGTCAATAAAAGCCATTGACTCACCAACAGTTAACTCAAACCTTTTTCTATCCCAATTGATTTGGGTTGTCACATTGTCCATGTTCATAGTAAATAGCTCTATTTTGATTTATATAAAATAAGTACTTGAGGACTCTTCTCATATGCCTCCGTAATGGTTAGAAAGCCTGATTCCCACCAACACACTGCCTCTCCTTGTGGTTCAGGTTTGTATGGAATTCGACTTTCAGGACCGACACGCAAACGGTTCCATGATTTTTCCTCGGAAGAACCCCAGTAGAAAACAGAATTATAGTTTTTCAGCAGTATGCGACCATCATCATGAATATCCCCACCCGTGAACTGGGTTAAATTAATGGATCCGGAAGCTTGTATTTCGAGTGGTTTATCGTTGACCGTAAAGGGATAGTGATAGATTAGGCAGTTGTCCTCCCTCTTAGAGATTTGAACCAATTCCTTTGTACCATGATCATACATCAGTGTTTCTGAATCTCGTGGACCTTCCCGATATTGAAGATGCATTTTTTCGAAATTCTCAACAATTATCTCCGCTTGTATGACTTTGGGTTCCGGCACTTTGTAAATGGTCACAAAGTCTCGCTGTGCCCTATTGTCTCCAATGTCTCCAATGAAGAGTATCCCTCTTCCATTTTCACTCACGGTAGCTAAATCCTCCCAATCTCGATGCTTAGCTCCTTTCAATCTCACAGTCATGGCGATGGATCCATTTTCATCCATTAGGTAAACTGCCGGATGATCCCCGCTGTCGTTATGCAACCAAAAGAACCCAGGGAAGTTGTAGCTGATGTCGATGCCTGATGCTTCTTTCAAAACGTCATCACCACGTTCTGTTAGGTACTCTCCTTTACTGAATAGAATTTTATTCAACGGAATTTTCCTATCGCGAGGATCAATATCCTGAACGAAGAGTATCCTGTAGATCAGAATGAATATCCCATACCACAAATCAATTGCTGTTTATCCAAGTGAACTGCTAATATAGTTGGACGATCTGCAAAAAATTGGCACTTGGATTCACGAAATTGGTTACATCACCAACGAAATTTCCATCCCCATCGATGGTCCCCGGGTAGTTTTCAGATGTCAACGTGATTTGAGACCCTGTTTGGAGTAAGTAAACAGCCAATCGATTGCCAGCAACCATTTCAACAGCAAGTGTACCTGTCTCCGTAGCAAGTTCGTTTGCCGACAAGGCTTTGGATTGACTCATGTAGGCGATGGAGGATCCACTTCCATCAATCTTTTGGATAATGAAATAATAACCTACGGTTCCTTCTCTTGAGGTCATTTGAAAACTCCATTGTAGTTGGAACAGTCCATCAGAAGTGGGAATAAAAAATTGTGAATCCGGGTCGTACTCGCTTTGGGTATCAGACACTACCTTCGAAAATGGAAGGCGGTTTACTTGAGTGAAACTTGTTCCTTCCAATGCCAAATTGGGCAAATCGTACTCAGAATTGAATTGTGCTAGAAAATACGAACCAGCACCCGATGCCAGGCTGGATAAGTCGACAGTTCTTGGTGTCTGCCCATCACCTTCCAAGGAAATTCGCAAAGTAGAACCAGAAAGTTGCAGTAAATCGATTCGTTGATCATCTGTATTGACTTCCGTTATGTCCACGGATCCACCGTTTGTCAGGGTAATTACGTCCGTCGCCGTATTGTAGCCTAATGTCTGATTATCTGTATTAACTTCCGAGATGTCTATCGACCCGCTATTAGTTAGCGTAATCACGTCCGTTGCGCTGTTATATCCAAGTGACTGATTGTCAGTATTATCAAGATAAGGCGTAAGATCAACGGTCTGAACAGGCACACCATCATTCTCAAGTGAAATTCCCAGCTGATCTGAATTAATGGTAAATGTATTCACTTGCTGGTCGTCGGTGTTATCGAGGTATCCCGCCAGATCCACACTTCCACCATTGGTAAGGCTTAGACTGTTTCCCGAAAGATTAAGATCCTGTGTATCCGTATTATCTAAATAACCTGCGAGGTTAACTGATCCACCGTTTGTTAAACTCAATGAGTTACCGGATAAAGCAAGATCTTGAGTATCTGTATTATCAAGATAAGGAGTAAGACTAACAGAGCCCCCATTTGTAAGTGATAGGTTATTAGTAACTCCATTCAATGCGAGCGACTGATTGCTAAAGGCCGCCAAACTCACATTATTTCCTCCACTAATACTGAGCGTGCTACCAGATAGAGATAATGATTGCTCGTCAGTATTGTCAAGATAAGGAGTAAGACTAACAGAGCCCCCATTTGTAAGTGATAGGTTATTAGTAACTCCATTTAACGCGAGCGACTGATTGCTAAATGCCGCTAGACTTACATTATTTCCTCCACTGATGCTGAGTGTGCTACCAGAAAGAGATAATGATTGCTCGTCAGTATTGTCAAGATAAGGAGTAAGACTAACAGAGCCCCCATTTGTAAGTGATAGGTTATTAGTAACTCCGTTCAATGCGAGCGACTGATTGCTAAATGCCGCCAGACTTACATTATTTCCTCCGCTAATGGATAGTGTATTTCCTGACAGAGCAAGTGATTGTTCATCAGTATTATCTAAGAAACCCGATAGATTAACGCTTCCACCATCAGTCAGGCTAAGTGAGCTCCCGGATAGTGCTAAATCCTGGGTATCCGTATTGTCAAGGAGAGCCGAAACATTCACGGTTACCGGGGACTCTCCATCACCCGAGAGCGATATCCCCAATATATTGTCAGAGAGGTAGAAATCATCAACAGTCTGGTTATCGGTGTTTATTGTGGCTAAATCAACAGATTCCGTTGGTTGACCATCACCAGAGATCGATAATTGGAGATTAGTACCACTTAGTCCAAACTCATCAATGGTCTGAGAATCGGAATTATCCAAGAATCCACTAAGATCAATCGTATTGCCATCGTCAATAGAGAGGTCTGAGCCAGTCAAGGTAAGGTTCTGGTCGTCAGTATCTGCACCAAGTATTCCAAGGTTAACACTGTTGCCGTTAGATATGGAAAGAACAGCGGTTCCCTCATTGAGACTGAGCGTCTGTTCATCCGTATCAACGCCCCCTATATCAATGGTATTTCCATCCTCGATACTTATTTGAGTACCGTCCAGACTCAATTCCTGGTTATCCGTATTCACTCCTGAAAGATCTACTTCGTTTCCACCTGTAATTGACAGCGAATTCTCCTTCAGACTAAGTGTCTGAGAATCTGTGTTCGCTTCAAATCCATCACCTAGATCACTTAGATTCACCGTGTTTCCACCGGAAATGGTAAGCAACGAATCATTAACAGCGAGGGTCTGTAGTTCATTCGTTGAATCAGCATCAGCGTCGTCAATATTTTCTGCATATTTAGCGTACAATGCAAATGGAACAGACACCAACTGCTGTATTGTAAGATCACTGAACTCCCCTCCTGCCGGACGAAAACGGATGGCAAGATATTTTTCTCCGTTTGCCCAATCCAAACTGGATAGGCTACCCGAAGGACTGGTTCCACCACCAATCTGAATACTGAATATGCCGTAAGCATTGGTAGTGGTCACATGGGATTCACTATAGACTACGGTCTGAGCATTAGCATCGGTGGTAATTGCCGCGCTAATCTCGATTTCCGAACTTACTAGTAAACTTCCATCGACCCCTCGTGCAACTGCCTGAAAGCTGAATGCATCAGGCGTTTGAGCTTCCAAAGTGCCAAAAAGAAGAATTAAAATGAGCGAGTAGATGTATTTCATTGTTTAACGATTCTAAGTGTTTTGAACGTGCGATTTTGATGCATCACATAGATCAGGTACATACCCGGAGCGTACGATTTGAAGTCATGAACTGATCGAGAACCCAGGTTAGTACTTTCGTGAAGTATTCTGCCCTGAACATCGGAAATCCTGATATCATAGTTGGATAAGTCTGTTTCGATGTGCAACGCATCTCTTGTTGGGTTCGGATAAAACTGTAAACTAATTGACTCCTTGATTGCTAATGGCTCCTCTTCCACGAGTAATTCCGAAACATCTAAAATAGATATCATGCCCTCACCAGAAACTCCCGTAATCAGTCCGATTTGGGCAATAGAGATAGATTCGGAATCGGAGATTGTTGAGGAAGACCCAATATGCGGGTTAGTGAGAAACTGACCTGAAAGCGTACCCGAAAAAAAGATTAGGAAAAAGAAAGATCCGGAAAAGTAAAAATTCCTTTTCCTAGGAGAGATATGAGCGAGCATTTAGGAAAATTGTTTGAGCTACAACAAGCGAATATAAATAATTCTTCATTTTAGTATTGTACTATAAGTATAAAGAATTGTAACTATCTGATATCCATGCAGTTTGAATGGAATGCTGCTTACCTAACTCATGACGATAGCTCAAGAGTCTTAATGACTTCTTTCTGCACAAATATGGAGCAATAACAGTAGAACAAATCATATCATCAATTCATTTGTTGCTTTCTAGGGGTAACATACAGTACCTTTATTCCCCATTTTTGGAGCTGATTTTTACAGATAAGGTATATCATTAGGGGTTACATTTTTCAATCTAAAAGGAATCAACAGACCAATAGAACTGCTCATGAGACTCATTCTTCAATCCTTCATCCTTCTGGGCATTTTCTGTCATTCTTCATTTTCGCAAACAACATATTATAGTCGATTGACGGATGGAACAGCCGGTCCATGGGCAGACCCTAACAATTGGTCCACCGTCTCTCACGATGGAGCTGCGGCGTTGACCATTCCTGGAAGTTCTTCCGATGACATTGTTATCATCGGAGATCAGGACATAATTGAGTATAACGCCAATGACGGTACCACCAACGATTTAACCATAGGTTCACTAACTATAGGAGGAAGTGAATCTGGTGCGTTACGATTTCCCTATTCCAATTACAATCCTGGAGGAAATATTAATGATCTCAACGGCACCTATTCTTTGACCGTTACCGGAGATGTGAGTATCGCAGCAAATGGCTCTCTGATTGGAGAAGAAGGAGGGTCGGGAACACCCGCGATGCTCGGTGCCGCGAATAATCGTACACATACCCTAAATATTGGTGGAAACCTAGCTGTGGGAAATGTTTTCGACCTGCAAGGGACCAATACCAGTCGAATTGTTAATCTTCAATTTAATAGTACCGATGATCAAACGATTTCCGAAAGTGGTACTCCTACTGTAGATATCTACAACGTTACCTACAACCTTCAGGATGCAGTGGATCAGGTAATCGTTACATCAGCCACATTCTCTAATGCAATAGATCGGGAATCTACCTTTACATCTGGAACTTTCGTTCACAATAACTCGGGATCTTACAACAATACCAGGAACAATGGACAGACCTGGACCATGAATTTTATTATTCAGGATGGATCATTTACGCTAACTAGTCCAACAACGGACCGAACAATTACGATTTCCGGTGACTTGACCATATCTGGCGGTGGTATAGTAAACACGGGTAACAACGGTGTAGGCAGCGGTGTAGCTACTGATCTAAATATTTCAGGAGCATTAACGATGACGGGATCGTCAATTCTGAACGTTGGTGACGGTGATGGAACGGTCTCAAATTTACCTACCGATGGCGACCTGGATATCAATGGCACAGCTTCCGGATCCTCTGTTAATAATTCCAGTGTTTTTGCCTTTAACACAGATTTAGCAGCTGATGTGGATCTAATCGTGGAAAACGGAGCACTTTTTTCCACAGGTAGCGGGATTGCTGGCGACTTTGACCTTTTGGGAGGCGCGGGCGTTGGTTCTAACTTGACTATAAACGATGCGACAACAACATTTACAGTTAGAAATGATCTACAACTTGCCCAGGACGCTTCAGTAATTATTAATGCTGGTGACATTAATATTGGTGAAGCTGAAACTACAGATAATTCCAATAACCTGGAATTAAATAGTGGCTCTTCAGTCACCATTAATGGTGGAACCGTCGATGTGGGGAATGAGGCTGTTGGCGAAGGTAGGTTACGTTTGAATCAGACGGTAGCTGAAACGGTCACCCTGACTGTCTCAGGAGCCTCCACTGTATTGAATATTTACGATCACTTTTCCAGAAACGACAATGGATCAATTAACAATATTACCATTTCCAATGGAGCAACCGTAAATGTCGGTTTAGGTTCCACGACCAGTAACACTCAGTCGTCGATAGATGGGGGTACTGTTGCTATTTCAGGTACAGGATCTTCCCTAAATGTCGGTGGAGGATTAACTACCGGTGCATTATCGGTTTCTGACAATGCTACTATTAGTGCAGGGACCCTGGCCGGTGCGGGAATCTCTGAAACCGAAGGCACCGTAACCATGGCCGGATCCGGTATCTTGTTGTTTGAATCCGGACTTCGAATTGAAGGTGGAGGCTCATTGTCAACCAATACAGTTAATGTTTTTCACTCAGGCACGAACATAACTGGAACCATATTCCAGATCACGGATGATTTCTCGATGGATGGAGGCATCCTAAATGTTGGGGCTTCAGCAACTAGTACCAATCCGGATGTGATGGAAATTCAGGGTACCAGTATTTTTTCATTTAACGACGGTGTGATGAACGTATGTGCTTCCCTAACGGACGAAGCAAACTGGACAGGAGGTGATTTAATCGACATTCAAGGCACTACTTCCCAGTTTGTTGTGGGAGATGGCGATGCAAATACAGCAGATCTGAATGTTGGAGAAAACCTTGTCGCTCTTGCATCTGTGGTGAACAATCGAAGCGCTTTGACGATTACTGCCGATGACGCACAATTTCGGGTGTTATCTGATGGCGATGTCCAACTCGGAGGTGGCAATGTAGGCAGACTAAACATTGACGATGATGATGCAGTCCTTGATCTGGACACTCATTTCCAACTTGATGGAGGAACGGTTAATATCGCTCACGAGCTTGTTGTTCAGAGTGGAACCGGAGTCACAATCAATAGTGGAACGCTGAATATTGGACTTACAAGCGGCGATGGTTCGGGAACTATTGAGTTCCCTGCTAACCCGAATGGGCAGTCTTTCTTTAATATGGTTGGCGGCACTGTCAATGTTGGAGACGGATCGGCGCTTTTGGATATGGGGAATGAAAACAATAACCCCCCTTTTGGCGATGTAGATGAGTACCAACAATTTTCACTTACCGGGGGGACCTTCAGTCTCAATGGGCGTTTTGCCATGGACGATAGAAATGCACGATTTGAATTTGGTGATGCTGTCTTCAACGTAAATCCAAGATCGTCAGAGGAAGTCACAGGAGATGTCGACATTTTCTCCTTATTCGAGGGAATATTCATCAACAGTACATCAGCGGGAGGAACGATTAATATCTTAAATCCACACGGAGAAGCGGGAGGTGGATATGCCCTGGAGGTGTCTGATCAGGGAACAAACGGAGACCGCATTTCATCCAGCACCAGTGGTTCATTCCCTGTAGATTTCAGCGGTGTGACATTCAACTTTGGAGATGGCAGTGAAAATGCAGACGGATCGTCCGATGGCTTTGATCTTTTCCTTTCCAGCGATCATACCTATGGCGACCTTACCGTTAACAACCCCAGTGGATCAAACAGACAAGTTCAACTGGCGCAATCCGGTTTGGCCTATCAAATGTCAGGTGATTTGACTATCACCGCAGGGAATTTTGATATCAACGACAATACCTTAGATCGAAATTCAGTTGGTGGAACTTTAACGATAGGATCCGCCGGGGAATTGACTATAGGAAATTCTGACGGAGCTGCCAATTTCCCAGGAAGTAATACAAGTTTTACGACCTATACCTTAGATGGTGCGAGCACTGTAATTTATGACGGTAGTGGCAACCAGAATGTCGATATCCCGGGAACGGCAGAATTCGGAAACCTGACAATTCTGGGATCAGGAACAAAAGACCTGACTGCTGGTGAAACCGTGAATGGAACACTCCTACTAACCGCTGCTACATTTGACGGCAACGATAACCTGTCTCTCGCCACTGATGCCAATATCACCATTGACAATGGAAATCTAATTGTGACTACTGCCATCCAGAGTTCAAACGAGTACACAGTCGAATACATCGGAACAGCAAAAAATACCACCAGCAATGAATTTAGTGGAGGAGGCTCCAACAATAAGAACCTGATTATGAATCTTGACAGCGAATCGGAAGTTCTCACGCTCAATCATGCTTCACAAACTGTTCTTGACGCCACATTCACTGAAGGAACACTAGAAACCGGATCAAACGATCTAAGTATATACGGCAATTTTGTCCATAACGCTTCACACTCCGGTTCAGGACAAATAATTTTTGTGGATGGGGCCACGGCACACACTCTTTCTGGTAACAATACCGGTATCCTTCAAAACATCACGATAAATTCTGTGAACCAAGTAGACGTTTCAACGGATCTGGAGGTTAGAGGTACTTTCACTCTCACAAATGGAATCTTCAACATTGGGGACAATCTCCTTAATCTTAGTCAAACAGCGGCAGATTTTTCTGGTGGAAGTTCAAGTACCTATGTACAGCAATCAGGTTCAGTTTCAGCAAGTGGAGTAACTAAAACATTTTCAGGTACCACGGGTAGTCCAAGTTCATGGCCTGTAGGAATAGGCGGTGGCCTATACACACCAGCAACTGTTGATATTGATGCTGCTACATCCGGTGGGACAATCACAATCAAAGCCATTGATGGTGCCCAACCACTCACAACAGATGCCAGTGATCTCGAGCTTGCCTATTATTGGAGTGTTTCTAATACTGGCCTTGGATCCCCTACGGCGACATTGACTTTCAATTACGATCAAAGCGATGTCAATGGATCGGAATCCAGTTATATACCCGCTCGTTACGCGTCTGCCGCATGGACAACGGTGAATGATGTTACAGAAGTGAACACGTCTACGAACGTCATTTCCTTTACAGATGTGAATTACATTGACGGAGACTTTACTGCCGGTGAGCCTTCGGAGTTTGGTATAGTACTTACCTATTATAGTCGAGCAGACGGAAACTGGAATGATCCTAATTCCTGGTCAACAACCGGTTTAGGGGGTGCATCAGCTGGAACCATACCAGGGTCAAGTAGTCCGGCAATTATTGGTGATAACAATACAATCACGATTACGGACAATAACACTACAGTGACTACTCTTGAAATACAATCTACCGGAACTTTGGTAATTGATGACGGAACCACAGGACACAACCTCGGAACAGTGACAGGCTCCGGAGAACTGGAATTAGAAAGTAATTCGACCACCACACCCGAGTTTCCAGGAGGTACATTTACTTCATTTTTATCCGTTTCCGGTGGTACAGTTGATTTTTCCGGTTCCGGGTCCTACACCATCCCCTCCTCGAACACTGCATTCAATAATGTAATTATTTCTGGAACAGGTGTAAAAACCTTGCCGGATGCGGACTTAACTCTCCAAGGAGATTTCGGAGTTATTGACGCGACTACTGCCTTGATCTCGGATGCTACCAATGGAGATTTAACCATTGGTGGGAATCTCACAATATCAGATGCCTCGGGTATCCTGCGGTTTCCAGCAACCAATGTAAGAACAGTCTCGGTAACAGATAGCGTTAAGATCTCAAATGCTACAGCAACACTGGACGTAGTAACCGGGGGTACTGCCAGTCATTCGCTGCTGATAGGTGCCAGCCTCAGTAATTCAGGGATCTTTGACTTAAATGTTGATGATGGAGCAACTGTTATCACAACATTCACAGGCTCCTCCAATGAATCTGTTGAGGGAAGTGGCACAACCACCGATTTTCATAGACTGATTGTAAATAAAGGTTCTTCAAATACGTCGATCCTGGACGTGACATCAACAAACATCTCTTTCGCCTTTGATGCCGGTCAGGCATCTAAACCCATTGAAATTCAAAATGGTACTTTTCGACTAAGTTCCGCCAATACCATTACTTTAAGTACTGGTGGTGACTTTAGCATCCCGGCCACCGGCGGTCTGTCCGTGAACAACAGCTCTGCGGTTTTTGAACTGACAACCGGCGAAGGCGACATCCGATTGCTAGGTTCACTAGAATTAGTAGACGGGACAATCAACATAGGTGACGATGCTACAGGTCTAACAGATAACGATCTTATTTATGAAGGTACAGCCAGTCAGTTAGATATTCAGAATGGGACGTTGAATGTCTCTGGAAAGTTTCAACCGACCAGCACCACCAATGCTCCTCCCGATGCCATCACTTACAGTCAATCCGGAGGACTTTTTAGAGTCTCTCGTTATAGGGCTACTAGTGACCTCGGTGGTGATGGTAATTCAGATTTTTCAATTGAAAATACGGCTAGCTCGTTTACCCTGTCCAGTGGAACTATAGAAATCGTGAGAGGTGTCAACGGAGGAGATGGCAAAGCAGTTTCCCTGGATGGTGGCATGACAAACAATGTGACCGGAGGAACCATACAAATCATTACTGCTGCTACCTCAGGTGTAAGTTCCGATGACGATGTGGCCTTTACCATCGGATTCCCTATTTACGATTTCGTGATTGGAGCAGGAACGGGTTACGTTGGTGATGTAGGAAGCTCTCGAACGGAAAGAGACCTTACAGTACTAAATGACTTTACTGTAAATATTGGTGGGAATTTGAGATTTTATCGGGTAAATGGTAATTCAGGTCAGGACCGGATTAGTGTAAATCTTGGTGGAAACCTCCTGGTGACAAACGGAACGTTGGTGCAGGGAAATGATGAAACCTTCACTTTTGATGGTTCCGGCAATACACAAACGATAACTGATGCCAATGGGTCCACTTTGCCATTCGAAAATCTTGTTATCAACAATTCTGGTGGTACGGTACAATTAGGAGCAAGTACGAATTTGGCCATAAGAGATGATTGGACATTGACTGCCGGAACATTTGATGGTGCTACCAACACCGGAACTGTTGCATTCTCCGGTACGGTTGCCCAATCCATAATAGGACTTCCAACTACTTTCTATGACGTTGAGTTGAACAATTCAACAGGTTTAACGCTATCGGCAAGCAGCGCTACTATTTCCAACAATTTAACCCTGACTGACGGGATTTTCAGCCTGGGATCCAATGCCCTGTCACTAAGTAGTACAAGTGTCGGAATCATTGGAGGTACTCCATCGGCAACCGCAATGATTATCACAGATGGCCTATCCGGATCGCCTGGTATTTCAAAAAATTATCCAGATGCTCTTTCGGATTTTACGTTCCCAATCGGGACTGGTTCAATATATACTCCTGTAAGAGCTAACCAGACAACTGCAAACGGTACAGGGATATTGACTATTAATCCTGTTGCATCGGAACATCCTAACAGTGTCGGCGCAACCTCCGCGCTTGATTATTTCTGGGAAGTAAGTACTTCAGGTTTTGGGGGAGGAACAGTGATAGCCCATACCTATAATTATGATCAATCAGATGTCGGTGGAGACACGGAGGCTAATTATAATGCGGCAAGCTTCAGTGGAACAAACTGGACGGAGGACACTGATAATGTAGATGAGGGGCTAAATGAAATTACTTTTAGTACTACCGGTTCCATTTCGGATGATTTCACCGCAGGTGAAGCACTTCTGGATCCGACTGTCTATTACTCAAGAAATGCTACCTCAGGAGGAAATTGGTCGGCACTAACGACATGGTCAACCACTGATCACACGGGCGCAGCAGCAGCATCTCTACCGGGTACGGCCAGTCCGGTTATTATCGCTTCTGGTCATACCGTTACTATACAGGATGGAACCGTAGCGACATCGGGGCGAACAGAAATTACAGGGGAGCTTATCGCCATCGAGGAGGATATTTCTTCCGTACTCCGCATATTGGGGACGGGGACATTGAATTTCCAACCAGCGACAGCCACGACCCCTACCCTTCCCGGAATTCAATCTTCATTTATCAATGCAGGTGGTGGTACCATCACTTACGGTGGAGCAAATGACTATGACATTCCCGTTCAAACATCCTACAATAACCTGGTGTTCGATGGTAGCGGAACCATCTCTGCATCTACAAACTCGACTATAAATGGTAATCTGAGTATTTCGCAGGGTAATGTTGACTTTGATGCATTCACCATGGATAGAGCTTCTGGAGGTGGAGTATTCTCCATGGCATCAGGAACTCGTCTGGACTTGAATGGAGATGACAACTTCCCAAATAATTTCACGACTATTACCCTGGATGCAGCCAGCACAGTCAGGTACATTGCCGGCAATGCACAGACGATTGCCGCGGTTTCTTATGGTAATCTATACATGGAACGGGCAGGTGGAAGTAATAGAATCAAGAACCTTGAGGGAAATACCATTGTCCTGGGGGATTTGACCATTGAAAGAGGAGCCGATTTCTATGCCAACGATTTTGATCTTGAAGTCGGTGGCGATTGGGATCGGGATACCCGAAATGGAAGTGAATTTGTACCTGGGACCGGAACAGTTACTTTCAATGGAAGTAGTGCCCAGGCTCTGACTTACAATAACACAGGAGGGTCAGAGGATGAAGTTTTTCATAACCTGATGATTAATAACAGTAGCGGCTTCTCTTTCCCAACTCAGATGACCAGTTTATCTATTGGTGGTAACCTCACTATCACCGCTGGTGCTCTTGATTTCAACAACGAAGACTTTAGTTTGACTGGTGATTTGACTGTTGATGGTTCTATCACCAATGCTGGGACTGCTACCTTGAATAACACTTCTGCAGACCAAACAATCAACGGAACGGCCAGTACAACCTTGGGAAGTATTACACTGGATAAAATGGGAAATAATCTTATTGTTTCTAATGATGCCGGGGGACTAACGGTGACAGGAACTTTGATCTTATCAGATGACGGTTTAATTCAATTAATGGGCACCAATAATGACTTGATTATTGGAAATGGAGGCAGCATTTCTTCCGGGGCCGGAGACTTTAGTGCCACCCGGATGATCCAATTAACGGGTTCTGAGGGATCGAGTGTTTTGGTAATGACTGGTACCGATAATTCTCCAAATGATTACGATTTCACCTTTCCAATTGGTGTGGGTAGCTTCTATACACCTGTCATTACCGATATATCGGCAATCACTGATGCAGCAGACGGTACCATTGGCATCACATTGGTGGAGGGTAATTCTACCATAGGAAGTGCAGGACTTGAAGGTGATGCTACCGAAGCTATTGATTTCTTCACGATTATGGAATTAACGGACATAAGCTCAATTACTGGTTCATTCACTTACACCTACGACGATTCTGACATTCAGGGTAGTGAGTCCAACTACCAGGTTCGGTATTACAACGGATCATCTTGGCAAGACCCCGATGATGTTGGTAATGGAACAGGCACAGTTACAAGTGCAAATAATCAAAGTCAAAACCAATATGGAGGTTCAGCAAGTACAGTGGTTACTGCATCGACCACCGAATGGATCACAGGAACCAATGATGCCTTTTACCCACGCCTATATAGCACTAACCCTAGTGGTGGATTCTGGAGTAGTGCAACCGCATGGACCGTAAACAGCGATGGGTCAGACGATGCACAAGGTATTACACCAACTGAAAATAACAGCACCTTTATACTTGCTGGTCACACGATAACAACGGATGCCAACGATCAGGAAACGTTCTCGTTGGACATCGCTAGCACCGCCACTTTGGATATGACTGCAAACACTACGGGACATACTTTCGGAGTAATGACCGGTTCAGGGACCCTACTGCTTGGAGACGATGGTGGATCTGGCAGCAATTTCCCAAGCTTTACTTCGTCTGGATCCAACTTTTTCGGCAGCAGTGGAGGAACAGTTGAATATCAAAGTGGAACTCTCACATTATCAACAAACACCAATACTTATAACAACCTGATTATTGGAGGTACAGCTGCCAGTGTTAAGACTTTAGGTAATAATATAACTGTCTTCAACGACCTGACCATTAATACCAATATCACATTGGACAGTGATAACACGAATAACTACGACCTTACAATCGGAGGAGATTTTACCATTAATGGTACGTATCTACCTCGTAATGGAACACTAACATTAAATGGCAGTGGTGCACAAAGTCTGCCCACCGGATTGACGTATTTCAACCTTGTTTTTGACAATACTGGTGTCAAAACCATTTCGGCACCTTTGACTATAAATAATGACTTTACCATTCTGCCTGCCTCAGGTACGGTAAGCGCAGGGTCGAACGCAATAGATGTCTCAGGTAATTTTACAGGTACAAACGCATTCTCTCATACTGGAACTGTCACATTAAGCAATACTGGAGCTGATCAAACCATTGCAGGGTCCAGTACCATTCCATTTAATGAATTGTTTCTTGACAAGAGCGATTTTGATGTTAACCTCACCGCCAACATCTCACTTGCAAATGACCTGACCATTGATGACGCTGATTTACTTGGCACCGGTAATATCTCCTCACAGGGAAACTGGATACTAAATAACAGTTCTTCCTACACAGGAACCGGAACCATCACGTTCAATGGTGATGGCACAGCATCGCAAAGTATCAATTCAGGTACAGTTGGAACTGTCACTTTTCAGTCGTTGGTGATAGACATTACGTCCACGGGTGGTAGTAACGATAATTTTGATTTCGACGGGGTGACTATGAATGGAAGCGGTGATCTCAATGTAAACGACGGAACATTGCAAAACAATGGTGCAGACCGTCCAATTGACGTAGTGAACCTCACAATTGGTGCAAATGGAACGCTAGATGCTACATCGATGACAGCAATTAGTGTGAGCGGTGACTGGTCCATTTCCGGGACTTTTACTAACACAGGAACAACGGTGGATTTTGATGGAGCTACGGCACAAAACCTGACAGGTACTACAAATTTTGTCAACCTGACGAAGTCTGGTGGAGGAGACCTCACACTGAATGATGATGCAAACGTCAGTGGAACATTGACAATGACTTCCGGTGATATTGTCTCCACAAGTTTAAATCTGCTCACACTGGCTGCGGGGGCCAGCGTATCTGGGGGTAGTGGATCCAGTCATGTTGTTCAAACCATGGCTAATACGGTAGCATCAACGTCTTCCACGGTCATTGATTTTCCTATTGGAGATGGTACCAATTATAGGCCTATCTCATACACATTGGAGCAATCTGATGCCACTTCGCGAGTCTATACAGCACAAGTAATTGATGGCGCTCCGACAACAAGAACGCTTCCGATGGACATAACGCATGTCAGTCTGATTCGCCATTACAATGTCACTCAAAGTCCATCAGCCGCATTAACGTCTGGTACGGTTAGAATAACCTTCGGAGTGGATGATGATGTGGTTGTCTCAAATGATCTCCTGATTGTCAAAGACGATGGCGGAGGAAACTGGGTTGATCTTGGTGGTTCCCTCATTGCAGGCGATGCGAATAATGGCACAATTGAGTCCACCATCAATTTTACTTCTTTCAGTGATTTCGTGCTGGCTTCCGATGGTGCAGCTCCCCTACCGGTTCAACTTTTGTCATTTGAAGGTAAATGGGTCGACGGATCTACAGAAGTCACCTGGACCACTATTAATGAAATCAACAACAGCCACTTCCAGCTATTAAAAAGTACCGATGGCATTACTTTCGACGTTTTTGAGCAGGTAACAGGTGGGGGAGATACAAACGAACGAATGCGATATCGCGTATTGGATAACCAACCGTCAAATGGACTGAACTTCTACCAATTGAAGCAATTTGATTTTGATGGTACTGAAAGTGACCTTGGTACGATTTCCGTTGGAGGACCTGGCGCCATTGAAGAAATTGGCATCGGTCCAAATCCCGGTCAAAGACTGATTTGGATTTATAACCAAGATTTGGCCGGCAAGGTGACCATTTTTGATCTGGAAGGCAGGATTGTGATGTTTGGCAGTCTTTCTCCAGGAAACACTCCGATTGAAGTCAGTAACCTCCCTCCTGCTATTTACCAGGTAGTGGTTGAAACCGCACTCGGAAGGAATGTCTTCAAAATGATTAAGCAGTAGAAGGCTTGTACAGACCTTGTTGTTTCGATGCTATCGTGTTCGAATAACAACCACACCAAAGCCCCCCCTTGATCCGTAGATGGCGGCATCGTTACCTCTCAAAACTGTAATAGCTAAAACATCATTAGGATTTACCAGGGAATAGACCTGTCGAAAGTCATTTCCGACTGCATTTCCATCGATCACAAACAGTGGATCAGAACCATTGAAAGAGCTAATGCCACTTACTCTGACCCTTGCATTCGCGTCATTTCCCAGCACACTTACGCCTGATGTCTTACGGATCATGTCGGCCAAGGTAAGGTTAGAAGGATTCTCTTCGTTATGCAATACGGTATTACTTGCCTGGTTCGTATTTCCAATCGGAGCGATATCATACCCTCTGTCTGCGACACCAACGGGTTGTTGTAATTCAGGGCTTTTGCGTGTAAGATTGGGATTACAGGCACATACGGTGCCAAATACAAGGACAGTAAGGATCAAACTTCTCATAAACCAACAATTTATACCATAACCAACTTCAACCTTGAAATTAGTGCATAAGGGTGAGTCAGACAATGATATAATTCAGGATTGAATGCGTTATTGAACGAAAAAAAGAGAAAATCGGATAATCAGATAGTCCGATCTCAGCCTTTGCATATTGCTGTTGGAATGATTAATTTCAGAAAACTTGTATTAACTCTTTCATGAAATCCTATAAAACCTGGGAGCTAAATAGTGGAGGTCTCATTGTAGAAAAATTTACTGGTAAGTACAGTTTAGATCAGGTGATTGGACCCATCGAACTGATACTTAGTCTCGCTCAGAAGAATATCCCTTTACGAATATTTGTTGATCTGAGGGAAGCGAGTGTTAGCTTTCCAACTGATGATATCAAACAGGCTGTAGAAATCTTCGTGGAAGGGTCTTCAAACTTTCAGGAAATTAAGTTCGCAATAGTTACGGCGGATGAGGTAGTGCAGGAGGTAGCTTTCAAGTTTTCTCAAACTTCATCATCATTTGGACAACTGAAATCCATGACTTTCCATTCCCTAAACTCTGCTTTCGATTGGTTGGCAATTAAAGACAAGGATCAGAAACGAATAAGGGAAATTTTGGAATCGCCGAAATGAGTGTCGATCAATAAAAAGTCCAGAGATACACTCTGCACTTTCTTTTCCTATCGGGGTCTACTATGTTGTGGCAGAAACACTTTCAAATTGATTATGCGGAAAAATCACAGAGTCATCCTGTTTGGTAGCCATCAACCTGTGACAAAAGTCATTGCAGAAAGACCAACTAGGTATTATTTTTTATTCAGAGATCAACACTCTTGAATTCAATGAAAATCGGTGTCCTGATGATCTTGGTTATTCTTTTGTTCACCTCGCCCTCAAGCGGTCAAAATCAGGTTTCATTAAGAAAAGCGAAAAAATCCGGAAAGGTGATAAATCGGGAATTGAATCTAGATGAAGTGTTTGAAATTAGGTTTTTAGTAGATAAAAGGAAGCTAAAGGGTTACCTAACCGTAGTAAATGATTTACTCTATCTCGATACTTTATTTATTTCTCCGGATCAGATCAAGTATTTCAAGGGAATGTACTGCCCTGAACAGAAAAAGAAGAATATAGGTAAAGCCCTATTAGCCACTGGTGGGTTAACCACAACCTTTACAACAATAAGGGCAATTAACCTGGTAGGCCCATTTCTTCCTTACCTGATACTGGCACCTTTCTACGGAAATATTGAATTGTCACTCGTACTCCTGACCTTAATTCCGGGTCCTGTGATGCCAGATATCGGCGGACATTGGGTAAAAGGAAAAGGTAAATTTCGAACTTCAAGATGGGAGGTTATCATCGAACCAACCGTTCAAGATTGACAGATTATATTCCAGAAATAAGAACAAGATAGAATTTTGGCTCAAACGTTAAATATTCAAGTGAAAAACAATAAGCAGTTGAAAAATATTACTAGATTTGCCCTCCGAAAAAATGACCTGTTAAGCAGGTCTATTTTTTTAGTCGGGATGGGGTGTAGCATCCACCTAAGCTACGCTTCGGTGGACAGGGCAGTCCAAAAATTGCCTGACTATAATTTAGGTGGAGTAATCGGAGTTAGTATACGAAGGGCTAATCCATTTAGTGTACCAAACTCCAAAGTTGTTCGGGGTGTAGCACAGTCCGGTTAGTGTACCTGCTTTGGGAGCAGGGGGTCGCAGGTTCGAATCCTGCCACCCCGACAGGAAGAAAAGTCCAGCGTGCAAGCGCTGGACTTTTTTTATTTACTTGAGAGTAAAGCCATAGTAATTGGAGTGCTAAGGACTTTTTCAAGATATTGCTGACTTAATTGAGGCAATCTTCCCATAAGTAAAATCGAATAACCATAATTGAATCTATGGGGTCGCAGTCCTTGCCGGACGCGTTCGAATCCTGCCACCCCGACAAAAAGAAAAAGCTCAGAGATTTCTCTGGGCTTTTTTATTTGCCCTAAAAGAAATTCGCTTCATTAAATAAGAAAAATCGTATTTGGCAGGTGATACACCTTAATTAAGGATTACTCATCTGGCACATAATTCTTGGGAACCAAATCTGCCATCCGCTCCCATGACCAATATCCACTTATAGATAACCCTTCAGGATTAAGCACATGCCCATTCAAATCAACAAACACTGGCCCCTCCGTTAACTCAATCATTGACCGTTGATTCTGAGGACTCCGTTGAACAAAAATCAGCTTATTCGGATTGGAAATATCGTTTCTAAAGTCCTTTTCCATCTCACGCAAATACTCAGTACTTTCCAATTCTTTAAGAAATACAACATACACAATCTCACTCAGATTTAGTTGCCAGCGAAACGGAACACCAGATGGAGTCAATATGGACTCAATTTTTTGAGAATTGTTTTCAGGGTTTGACAGATCCTCCAGGTTATCAAGAAAGTAGATTCTAAATCCCTCCTCTTCGTGATTCCCATCGACAAGCGACTTGAAAAAGTGCTGGATACTACCGTAATACGATCTGGATCGGTGCTGCTCCCAGTTTCTTTCCTGTCTGTTATTTGAGGGAGTCAATTCTTCAAAACGTACTTTACCTATAAACCGTACCGAGTACTCGGTACTAAAAAAGTTATCTAATTGGCAGTAAAGGTTGTATCCGAGAGCATTATTCTGGATGATGATTGGTTCATTAGCCGAGGCATATAAAGCCCCAAAATTTTTATTGTAATCGAATTTGACCACATCAGGGTTGATCAATGTGCATTCATCGGAAAATGCACTCGTCCCAATAAACTGCTCTTCGAAGTCAGCAATCAATCTTGCTCTCGACTTTTTCTCCTTCCGATCAATATCGGCTGTGATCTCTATCTGATTAAGGAGACTAGTGGACAATTGTAGCTCTGAGTTAATGAAGAACTCACTAGTCGTACTCTTGGAGAAGTCATACACCCGGTTGTCGTAGCTCAAGTGACTAAATATTATTCTAAAGCTTCCAATAGGTACTCGATTGATGATAAATCCGCCATTAGCATCTGTAATAGCACCTAGGGTAGTCCCATCCAGGTATACATTTACTCCCGGGATTGGATCCTTTGAATCAGACTCCTTTACAAACCCACTGATCTTGAAGTACTGTTTATCGACGATACGCCGAGATAACCGACGTTTTTTAAGAATAATCTGATCTCCGGTTATTTCAAAGTCTACATCCAACCCTGCCAGCATATCGGATAGAATCTGGCTGATAGTTCTTTCAGAAAAGTCGAAAGAAAAAAGATCACGCTCCGGAAATATCGAGGCGTTGTAGGAAAAATTATAATCGCTTATTTCGCTTAGACTGTCAAGTGCCATATCCATGGACACATCCGTCATCTTGAACCGCAAATAGCGATCCGGTGCTTGAGCCTGACTCCCAAAACTCAGACTAAGAAAGGCAATTAAAAATACAACTCGATTACTAAAGCACATGTTTTAGTGCCTCGCGTAAAACCCTCAGGGCTTTTCCCATCTGCACTTCCACGGTTTTGACAGATATACTCAAATGATCTGCGATTTCCTGGTACTTCAATCCTTCAAATCTACTCAACTGGAAAATTTCCCGACAACGCGGCGGCAATTTGTCTATCTCCGCAAGTATTCGGGACATTAAATCATCTTCCTCTCGGAGATCAAATTCAATGGTTACCGAATCCTCCATGTAATTTACGACATATTGTCGGTAGCCATCCTTAACCCTTTCATGTTTTAGTTTGTTGAGGCAGGTATTATGAACCGAACGATAGAGATAACTTTTTATCGAGGAATCCGGGGCTAGTGAGTCACATTTATCCCAAAACTTCACAAAGACCTCCTGCACAATTTCCTCAGATTCTTCGATGGTATCAATAAACCTGTAGGCATAGGAAACCAATACACTGAAATACTCATTGTATATCAGTTCAAACGCCCTCTTATCTTTGTTGCGCAGGCGATCAACAAGAATGTTGTCGGAGTCGAGCACTATAGCGAATTCTAAATGTTCCTCAATTTAAGAAACCAAAAAATATCTATTCACCTTATAACAAACGGCAATGTTAATACATCTGTTTTTGAGGATCACGAAATCTATGTGATTGAATTCATAAGGAAATGGTTAAAAGGTCATCAATCATTCAATTTCCAAACATCCGGCTCCACTGGAAAGCCGAAAATTATCCAGCTTGATAGAAAGTTATTAGAGTATAGTGCCGAGCAAACGATGGAGCACCTAAATATTTCCGCAGGTTCTTCTTTGCTATGCATTCCCCCCCAGTTCATTGGTGGTACCATGATAATTGTTAGAAGCCTGATGTATGATCTCAACCTCACCGTCCAATCACCTTCAGGTGTACCTAACCTGGAAAAGGAATATGATCTACTGTCCTTAGTACCCTATCAATTGGAAAGGATTCTCGAAGAAGAACCGCAACACCTATCCAGACAAAGAAATATTCTGATTGGTGGAGGGGCCATAAGACCAGAAAGTGAATCAAGAATTGTATCCGATATGCCGTCACTTGCAGCTTATCATACTTATGGTATGACTGAGACTGCTTCGCATATTGCCCTTCGAAAATTGGGTCAACCGAACTTTCGACCACTGGGCGATACAGAAATTCAAATAACTAAAGATGGTTGCCTGGATATCCGAGGGACCCTGACTGGTAACAAGTGGATGCAAACCAACGATCTTGTCCAGTTAACGCCTGACGGATTTATTTGGCAAGGGAGACTGGATTTTGTTATAAATTCAGGAGGTCTCAAAATATCTCCGGAACAGGTTGAAGCTGAAATAACCCATCAGATTAAACATCCTTTAATAATCACCCACCTTCCGCATGAGAAGCTTGGTCAGCAAGTTGTATTGCTCGTAGAGTCTGAGGCCTATGATCTTCCTGATTTGATGGTAAAAAACAAGTATCACCAACCCCGAAAATCCTTCTTCATGGATTCATTTGCCTATACAAAAAATGGTAAGATTGATCGGAAAGGCACCAGAAGAAAGCTAATGGATCAACTAAATGCTACGATGGATTGAACAAATTGTAGGATCCTGTACGCCTGAATAGGTCCGTTCTCAAAGGTTTTAATTCACCTGATTTAGAGCCAAAATATTTCTTGAAACTGACCTCAAATAGGTTCTTAATTGTACTGGCCAATACGCCCTCACCACGTAACCTTCTGCCCCATTGAGAATCCGAAACCTGACCTCCGTGGAGCGACTCTACTTGACTCCATATTTTCTCTGCTCGATCCGGAAATTGTTTAAGTAACCAATCGCGCGTGAGTTCACCTATCTTTCCATTCAGACGAACAATCGTATAAGAGGCTGAAAGGGCCCCAGCTTCTGCACTTCGCTTAAGAATCATCGGAACTTCATGATCATTGAGACCAGGGATAATTGGAGCCGTCATGACCATAACCGGTATACCTAGTTTGGTGAGAGTTTCGATTGCTTTAAACTTGCTTTTAGTGCTTGCCGTCCGGGGTTCTAATCTTCTCCGCAAGCTCTCATCCAATGTGGTTATTGAAAAACCAACATGTACCAAATTGTGACCGGACAATTCGGTTAAAACATCAATGTCCCGAGTCACCAAAGCATTCTTAGTCAGAATACTTACGGGGTGTCGAAAATCTAACAGGACTTTTAAAACTTCTCTTGTAATCCGATGCTTTTTCTCAAGTGGTTGATAACAATCCGTATTCCCGGAAATCATTATCGGACTTACCTTCCATCGCGGATTCATCAACTCCTTTTGAAGGACCGATGGTAAATCCTTCTTCACAATTATCTTGCTTTCAAAGTCCAGGCCGGCTCCCATACCCCAATATTCATGAGTAGGTCTGGCAAAACAATAAATACAACCGTGTTCACAGCCCTGATATGGATTTATCGAGAGAATCATTTTCAGATCAGGACTGTCATTCTTGCTAACGGCCTTTTTTGGAGATTCAAAAAAAACTTTGGTTTTTGGTGCTTCGTCTAGTAACGGTTCATCCATATAATCTTCTTCCAGAGACAGATAATTGGACAAAAACTTGTTTGCCGGGTTGTACTGAGCACCCTTCCCCTTAAACCAATCTTTCATAAAGCTAAAATACTAAATATTTTAGCTTTACTAATTTTATTAGCTAAACGTTTTTGTTAAAGCGAACAATAGTATACGCATTGCCGACTCCCACCACAGCTCCCAGAAGGTGAGATTCCCAACTGATATCACTATTGAGAGAGGTAACGTTGTAAACCAGGCCACCATAAATGGCCGCTATGACCATCGCGATCAGAAGTGTCTTGAAATCGCGCTTGAAGATTCCAAGAAAAATAAGAAAAAAGGCAAGTGCGTAAACTAGTCCACTGGCACCGATATGGTAAAATGGCCTTGCAAAGAGCCAAACAAAGAAATTGGTGAAAAAGTAGCACTGAATAAATATCCGATTAGCAATAGTCGGATAGAAAAGATACAACGCAGATCCCAGGAACAGTATTGGAAAAGTATTGGAAGCCAAATGCCCGAAATTTCCGTGTATTAATGGTGCAAATAGAATTCCCCAAAGGCCATCTACAGAACGAGGGTAGACACCAAGAAACCCTAAATCCATTCCAGCTGAAAACTGAATAGTGTAAGCAACCCACATGAAGAATACCAACCGAATAGGTGGTACTAAGTTGGCATTGCGAAAGCTTTCAAACATTCAGGAAAATTAGTGAATCAAATTCACCTTATTGAAAACGGACCTTCTGAGCGGAGCGGAATTAGTTGGATGGATCCTGTATCATTCTCAGGTCCATCAATTTCTGCTCTTCGTAGCTGACTGAAAGATAGCCCATGATCCCGCCAGATGCCTCAGCAATTCTCTTTGCCAGGTCCTTGAGACTACCATAAAGCTTAATGGAAAAAGCCTTATCTACTTTCGGAAATATGAAATTTAGCTTTCGAAGCTCCCTTGTAATCTCCTTATTTCTCTCTTCGGTATCTTCTGGTAATGTATCAATCAATTCATTGAATCTGCTTTCAAATTTGTCCCAAACCACCTTATAGTATTCGATGAGTTGCTCCCTTGCTCGGGATTGCTTCGACTTCGCCAACTCAATGGCTTCTTTTCGCTCTTTGCTGTCGATATTTCCATCGGCTCCGGCAATTAGAATGGTTACTAGAACTGGTGCATCTAGAAGTACAGCTACTTCTGATTCTTTTAAGTTTTCAAATTCCTTGATCATGTCTTTTTTAGCAATGCCTAGCGAAATTAAGAAAATTTACCACTCCCACAGTTTAAAAATCTCTATTTGTTGAGATCAGGTATTTACTCCCGTTTATTTATTGAATATCAAAACTCAATTTCAATTTCATCTCCCATGTGTCTGGGTTGAGTATCGATGAAATACAGATCATATATCGCCAGGGGTCTGGCGACAAGTTCTCGAAAAAAAACCTTCAAACCACCTTCGTCAGGAGCTTCCGCTGGATATCCAATAGCATTCATATTATAGTAATTCGCAATAAATAAAGCCCTGAATAGGTGGAATTCTTGAGTTACAATTATTACATCGTCCTGACCGAATATCATCTTACACCTGACCACGGAATCCAATGTTCTCAGACCCGCAAAATCCTGGGTAATATCTACTTCTGGTATGCCTAATTCAAGAAGCGCCTCTTTCATATCCCTTGGCTCATTATAGTACACACTTCGATTGTCCCCACTAACAATTACATGATCTACAAGGCCTTTATGGTATAAGCGTGCTACTGCCTCCATTCGGTGAGTAAAAAATGAATTTGATCCACCAGAAACCCGGCTTTTGCTGGTACCCAAGACCAGGGCAACCTTTTTCTTCGGTACTTGTTGAACGTCATAGCCAACCTGCGACCTACTATCAAGGTAGATCCACATATTGCTGGCGAAAATCAGCATAAAAAGGCTGCTGGCAACCCAAACAGATACGCGGTAAATCCAATTCATTCAGCTCTGTCCAGAATAAGCTCTGCGCGATTGACAACCTTCTTAAACCAGTCGAGACGTAGTAGTTCCTTTTCTTCGGTTGACAATGACCAATGCGAGTATTTTTGTTTAAACCTTTTAATGATCGTTTGCAAAGCTAACGCCACGCTGACAGAAAGGTTATAACTATCTGTAAATCCATACATAGGAAGTCTGACTTGGTAATCTGAATATTCCTGGACTGTCTGTGATATTCCGGTTAATTCCGTTCCAAAAACCAATGCACATTTTTCGTGTAGTGGCACCTCATCAATATCCACTGAGTTCTCTCCGAGAGAAGTTCCATATAAGGTATAACCTCTGCTCTTCAAGTCTTTCAACACCTGTTCAGTTGGATTGATATAGTCAGTCTTTCGATAGGTCCTCAATGTCATCCACTTATCAGAACCCTGAACGACTCTGGGTGAGGTTTCATTTAGATGTTTGTCTTCAATGAAAAATAAGTCCTGGATTCCAAAACACTCACAAGTTCGTATGACAGCGCTTGCATTTTGCGGGTGATAGATATCTTCTAATACCACCGTAATTGCTCTTGTTCGGTCTTCGAGAATCCTCTCCGTTAGCTCCTGTTTGTGTTCACTGACAAAAGGTCTTAGAACTTCGACCTGTTTACTTGTACTGAGCTTCCTACTCTTCTTCTTTCCCGCTTCCTCCGAAAAGTCCGAGTTGTTTGTCTTCTTCTTCAACCTCACTTTTCACTTCGGTTTTAAGTTGTTCCAGAAAATCCGGTTCTTTATTCTCGACCCTTTCCTCTTGATCGATTTGAGGTTCTTCGGGCTCTTCATTTGCAATTGGTTCAAACCGGGTGATAGCACCCTGTATTGGAAACTTATTTCCAACCGCTTTCCATCCTTTTACATCAATTAGATCAGTAAGTTCCAATTGCTTTTCAGCTTTTTTACCCTTCTCCTTGAAAACTACACTAACCGATACCTGATCCTGAACACTAACATACAGTAGTTTCGAACTCCGGGACTCAGTTGCAAAATTGAATCGCTTATTAGCTGTGTTCGTCTCAACAAGGAATCTTTTGACGTAGTTGGCTTTATTAATTCCGTCGTAGTGCACCGCCGTGATTGGCTTATCCTGATCGAACTTCGTCAGAAGCATGACCTGTTCATGCTCGTACCGATTGGTTAATTCAAACGAGGTCAATTCATATGACCCATCTCTATAGAAAACGATAATCTGATCACTTGCCTTAAAATTCCCAACCCTTTCACCTCTTTCATCCGTATTCAATCTTCCCACAGTGGAGTCGTAATAGATATCTAATCCTCCTAAAGTTGACTTCCCTGCACTCTTAAGTTGGATTTTTCTCACCGGGTATCGGGTAAGAATGTTACCACCAGCGCCTCTACCTTTAATATCTAATTCGGCAAAATCGAAGTCAAATACTTTCTTACGGGCTTTACTACCCCCGGTAAGGTACACGGTAACAACCTCTGCTTCACCATTTGGATTTGCAGTGAAGTAATGAACTTTGGTTCCTTTCGTGCCCTTTGTAAGATCATACTCTTTATCCCTGGTTACTGCGAGAACGGTGAATCTTTTGATCATGCTTCTGCCGGTTTTACCGTCCACATAAACCATGTTGTAGATCATTCTCTCATCACCCTTCTTCCACACACCAGCATAGAGGATATTCTTTCCGACAAATACTTTGTCCTGAATTCGTGTCACGACACATTTACCGTCTTTCCTAAAAACTACGATGTCATCAATGTCGGAACATTCTGATACAAATTCATCTTTTTTCAGTCCGTAGCCAATAAATCCATCTGCTCGATTGACATAGAGTTTTGCATTGTTGGCTGCTACTACAGTTGCTTTGATGGTGTCAAAACTCGTGATCTCGGTTTTTCTTTCTCTCCCCTTACCGTACTTACCAAGCAATCCTTCGTAGTAGGCTATTGCATAGTCGGTCAGGTGAGCCAGGTGGTATTCGGTTTCTTTCAGGTCCTCCTGAAGGCGGTTCATCAATTCATCAGCTTTGAACGAATCGAATTTTGAAATTCGCTTAATTCTGATTTCTGTCAGCCTGACAATATCATCCTGCGTGATCTCACGGTAGAATTCGGGTTTAAAAGGTTCAAGACCTTTATCGATTGTATCGATCACCGCTTCCCAGGTCTCACATTCTTCAATATCCCTATAAATACGGTTTTCTATGAAAATTTTCTCAAGAGAGGAAAAGAGGATTTTCTCAAGCAACTCGGCTTTCTTGATTTCCAACTCCTGACGAAGCAAATCGACTGTCTGCTCTACCGAGTGTTTTAGGATTTCCTGAACCCCGAGGAATTGAGGCTTTTCGTCCATGATCACACAGGCATTAGGTGATATGCTCACTTCACAATCAGTAAATGCATATAAAGCATCAATCGTGATATCAGGACTCGTACCTGAAGCCAGTTGTATCTGGATTTCGACATCCGCCGCGGTGTTGTCAACCACCTGCTTGATCTTTATTTTACCTTTATCATTGGCCTTAACAATGGACTCAATTAGGGAGGTGGTGGTAGTTCCATATGGGATATCTTTAATGACCAGAGTTTTGCTATCCTGTTCTTCGATTGTAGCTCTTACGCGGACCTTACCGCCTCTTTTACCATCATTATAGTCCGAAACGTCAATTTTTCCACCTGTGATAAAGTCAGGGTATAGTTTGACGCGCTTACCTTTTAGAATATTGATCGCTGCCTGAATCAGCTCACAGAAATTGTGAGGTAATATTTTAGTTGATAAACCAACTGCAATACCTTCCACACCCTGGGCGAGTAGCAAAGGAAATTTGACCGGGAATGTAATTGGCTCTTTCTTTCTTCCGTCGTATGACAACTGCCATTCGGTCGTTTGCGGATTGAAAATGACCTCCAGAGCAAATTTGGAAAGTCTGGCCTCAATGTATCTTGCCGCCGCAGCTGAGTCACCGGTCCTTATATCTCCCCAGTTTCCCTGCATATCGATCAGCAGATCCTTCTGGCCCAGATTAACTATCGCGTCGGAAATTGAAGCATCGCCATGCGGATGGTATTGCATGGTGTTTCCGATGATATTGGCTACCTTATTGTATCGCCCATCGTCCATTTCCTTCATCGCATGAAGGATCCTACGTTGAACAGGCTTTAGCCCATCTTCAATTGCTGGTACCGCCCGCTCAAGTATTACGTAAGATGCGTAATCAAGAAACCAGTTCTCGTACATGCCGGAAACCGGCTTGATATCGTGTATTTCGTTTTCTTCCGAATAGTCAGTCATGTAAGTTTACCTGCCTTCCAGGGCTTCAATCTCAATAATAATATTTTCTAACCACGGTAACGCTCCGGTAAAATGAGTCCCTCCTTCTAATGGAGTAAAAGTCACAATATCCGTACTAGCCCCATCTTCTATGAAGTTATCAAATACATCGACGGAATTCTCAAACGGAACTGTGATGTCCGCATCTCCATGATACATGTACAAGGGGATGGTTGGGATCCAATCTGTCAAAGAGTTTTCGTCAAACCGAACATTATACAGGTCAAAAACAGGATCATCCGGATTTTCCAATACCTCGGAGGTCATCAAGTCTGGTATACTGGTTGTTAATTGGGAATTAATCTCCCCTCCATCTAAGGAACCGTCAAAAAGGAACGGGATATCCGTTGCAAAAGGTTCTTGAAAAATCAATCCCAGGGCGTCGTCATCCCAGCTATAGTAATTCCGATAACTCTCGGCCACGTATGCAAGGAAAAAGGGTTGACTATAAGTTGAAAGAGAGAAAAAATAATCTCTCATACCTTTCAGGTAGTAGGCACCCGACGAAGGAAATGACGCCTGAAGATCAAAGAAATCTATCCCTTGTTCCTCAATGCCCTTATGGGCTGCCATCGTTGCGTAACCCCCTTCTGAATACCCCACCAGGTATAGGTGATTCGATATCTTGATGTCGTTTTCCAGCGCTAATTCTGCCGCAGCCACCAACAAATCCAACACTGCATCTCTTTGCGGTTGTTCAACATAATACGGGTGTACTTTATCGGCGGAACTTCCAAATCCAACATAGTCAGGAGCTACAATAATGTAACCGGTTCCCGCTAAACCAGTAAGTAACAACCTTTCCCCATTGTTGGATGGTACATTCGTGGGAGCTGACGCATCATCCGTTATCGTTCCATGTTGATACGAAATAAAAGGCAGTTCTTCATCGGTCTCGGGGATAAAAACCATACCGGAAGCTGTTACTGTCTCGTCTCCATAAGTAGTCTCGTATTGAACCTCCCATATCTGAACGTCATACTCTACCTGCTCAATTGGCAGATCCAAACCAGAGGCATTAAAAAGCCCCTGTACGTCTCCTGCTAGTCGAGTCAATTGAAGGTCACTACCAATCAACCGGGTTTCCGCAAGTTCAACTTTTGGGTTTGATTCATCATCACCACATGACCAAATGAATCCCAGGGCAAACAATACCCACACTAACTTCCATACTCGCTTCATACTGCTTCTGCGCCTTCTACGACGTCCTTCTCTATTCTAAGTTTATCAATAATAAATTGCTGACGATCTGGAGTGTTTTTTCCCATATAAAAACGCAACAGATCCTGAATTTTGGTATCCTTCTGAAGAATCACCGGCTCAAGCTTGATGTCTTCGCCGATAAATTCGGCAAATTCATTTGGTGAGATCTCCCCTAACCCTTTGAACCGGGTGATTTCCGGTTTGCTTCCCAGCTTTTCGATGGCTGCAAGTCTTTCTTCATCGGTGTAGCAATAGATCGTTTCTTTCTTGTTCCTTACCCTGAAGAGAGGAGTTTCCAGGATATAAACGTGGCCGTTTCTGATCAGTTCAGGAAAGAACTGCAGAAAATAAGTCAATAAAAGCAACCTGATATGCATACCATCAACATCTGCATCTGTTGCGATCACTATTTTCCTGTATCTCAAACTTTCTAATCCATCCTCAATATTCAATGCATGTTGCAAGAGATTGAATTCCTCATTCTCGTAGACAACTTTCTTGGTATGTCCAAAGCAGTTGAAAGGTTTGCCTCTCAAACTAAAAACGGCTTGGGTTTGAACATCCCTGGTCTTAGTGATGGAGCCGCTTGCCGAATCTCCCTCGGTGATGAAGATCATAGTATTATCCTTTTTCTCCTCATCACCTTTCTTGTCGTTCAAATGAATTCGACAATCCCTTAACTTCTTATTGTGCAGGTTCGCCTTCTTTGCACGTTCATTTGCCAGTTTCTTAATTCCGGCGATTTCTTTTCTCTCCCTCTCCGACTGCAAAATTCGCTTCAAGAGTGCATCCGCAGCTTCTGAATTTCTATGCAGGTAGTTATCAAGCTCAGTCCTGAGAAAGTCGTTGACAAAGGTTCGCATGGTGGGTCCATCCGGAGCAACGTTCTGTGATCCCAGTTTGGTTTTTGTTTGACTTTCAAATACCGGTTCCTGGACTCGTACGGCAATGGACGCCACGATTGCAGACCGAACATCAGAGGCATCGAAGTCCTTCTTATAAAAATCCCGAACCGTTTTTACCAGCGCCTCCCTGAAGGCCGCAAGGTGAGTTCCTCCCTGGGTAGTATGTTGGCCGTTGACAAAGGAATAGTATTCTTCGCCGTATTGATTGGCATGGGTAATAGCTACCTCTATGTCATTGCCTTTAAGATGAATAATCGGATATCGAATGTTCTCAACATCACATTTCCTTTCCAGAAGGTCATATAAACCCTTTTCCGAATGATATTTCTTGCCGTTTAGGTTGATAGTCAGTCCGGCATTCAAATAGGCGTAATTCCAAATCAGATTATCGAGGTAATCAGGTATGAAATGAAAATTCTTAAAGACGGCATTATCTGGTTCAAATGCGGTAAACGTACCGTTTCGTTCTTCCGTCTTCCTCTCACGGGCATCGTTAATTACTTCCCCCTTTTCAAACTCAGCAACTTTAGTTTTTCCATCACGGAATGACTGTACTTTGAAGTAAGATGATAGAGCGTTTACTGCTTTTGTACCAACGCCATTGAGACCAACCGATTTTTGAAAGGCACCGGAGTCATATTTTCCACCGGTATTTATTTTGGATACGCAGTCGATAACTTTCCCCAATGGGATCCCTCTGCCGTAATCTCTCACCTCTACCCGATGATCTGTCACCTTGATTGAAATGATTTTACCATGACCCATCATGTGTTCATCGATGGAGTTGTCTATGATTTCCTTTACCAGTACATAGATGCCATCGTCGTGGGCAGAACCATCACCCAGTTTTCCAATATACATACCTGGCCGGAGACGTATGTGTTCCTTCCAGTCAAGCGATTTAATGCTGTCTTCGTTGTAAGCTACCGAAGTAGAAGCCATAAAAGAAAGTGCTTAAAAATTCCCCTTAGAATCAAATCAAACGGGAATTTAGGAAAAAAATCTAATAGAATTAGCAAAGATTATTCTTCGGGTTTTGAGTGATAATTGACCTGAAATGAGGTAATTAACTGAATATTAAGTAGTTCCTTTTTTGCCCAACATTAAATAAATAAATCCACCTATCCAGCCGACTATCAAGATCGGTACCAGGTAGTTCAAGTAGGCATAGTTAGCTGGAGATATGTGTGCAGGATTGTTAAGAACTCCAAGGAAACCAGCCAACATGGTATATGAAATATTTAAAACAAAAGGTAACCCTCCAAGCCATGCTGCCGGTACCTCCCCCCTTGTTTCCTCTAACTGACCCATAGAGAGTTTTTGAAGTAACCAGGTCACTGCATTGATGATAAAGAACAGTCCAAAACCATAATAGAAAAACTGCTCTTTATGGATCATCCAGTTACTTTCAGGAAATAACTTTACCTGAATGGGCATAAAGGCGTAGACAAACGAAAAAACAATCAGAAAAAAAAGGATCGACAGGATCCTTACCAGGTTCATAGTTTTAACCATTGAGCAAAACTAGACTACAACCTATGGTCATGCCAAGAGATCGTATCCAAATTTTGCCGCAAGTTCCACCAGCGGTTGATTTTCACGAAGAGACTTTATCCGCTCAAGAAATTTTCCTTCTTTATAATTACGCGTTGGTAGCTCAGAGGTAGCTTTCAATGAATGAAACCAGGCTCTGTTCTCTTTAACCTTCGCAAACTCATACCAATTTATGATTTCCTTCAAAACTGGTTCCCTTAGAAAGTCACAGATTCGTTCGACCTGCCGTGTATTGTCTTCTAATAATTCTTCGAATTTTACGGTGAATACCCGGGGGTGATCAAGATATCTCACGGCCGCTGTAACATCCTCAATCCATCGATCAGGTGACACCCAAAAACGATTAGGGTCCTCGGGGTGAATAGAAGTGCACACTGCCCTTGGATCGCGAATCATATGGATGAATCTGAATCCAGCTCCAAAGTAGTTGAGTAGTTGAGGTATATAGCGAACATTATAGGGTCGCTTCTCACACCATCGATGTGCCGACTTTGGAATTCGATGGGTTATCAGGTACCTGTACATCCTATCCAGTCGTTCGGGTTGGCCTGCATCATCCCAATACGTAAAGGCATCCACTTCGTGAGGATAACAGAATATGTTGGGATGAGCGGAGAGTATGGATAGCATTAAACTAGTACCAGACCGGGCACAACCTCCGATTAGGATTGGCGACCTGGAAAAGTACTTTCTTTCCTTGGACCTTCCGAAATGGTTAATAATCGGACTGGTGAGATTTCTTTTCCACCAGGTATCCATTTGATGTTAGTCTCTGTCAATTATCCCTTTCAAATCGGCAGGTGAGTAGTTGATGGATTTCAACGTTTTGTCGTCTCCTTCCCTGTATACCAACCATTTGCCGTCTTCCTGCTTATAATAACAAGGTGTATTTCGCTCGTTTTGGTAGTAAGCAACCGTTTCCTTGGCCTCATCTTCGGTATTGCAAGCTTTACTCATATTCGATCGTTGTACCTCATCGAATAAAGCTCTGAACTTGTCTCCAAGTCCAAACTCCAACACCGCCCCTGATAGTACGTACTGAATGTCACACAAAGCATCAGCCACTTCAACGATATCCTTATCCTTGATGGCCTCCTCGAGTTCTTTTAACTCCTCCGCTATCAACGAAACCCTTAGTTTACACCTGGTCTCCGAAGGTATCTGTGGTTCTTCAAGTACCGGGTGTTTGAAAGTGTGATGAAACTCAGCTACCTGATTTAAAGGGTCGATTTTATCCATTAATTCTTTTTAATTATCCTCCTACAAAAGCGTTTCCTAATAATCCCATCATGTTTAGCATGACCAAAATGATGACAGTCGGGCAAATATATTTGATAAAGACTACCCACATATTTGCTGGACTGATTGATCCAATTAGCGGTCGAGTGAACCATATGTTTCCACTTTCAAGTTCCTCCACCATTTTTGTCCTGCCATAAACCCAAATGGTATATATACAAACCATCAGTGACGCTACAACGATTATGAAGGTGCCGAAAACATAGTCCATAATATTCAGGAACCCGGTATACTCGACTCCGAAAATGGTCATTGACATGTTTGTGAAAAATGCACTACCGTTCTGGGATAAGGCAGATGGAATACCTACAATAAATATTAGTGATGCCACAACCCATGTGGCTTTCTTTCTGGTAAATTTTAATTCGTCAATTACATAGGACACTGGTACCTCCATGATTGATATTGCCGAAGTCAACGCCGCTATACACAATAGCAGAAAGAATATTGCGGCAATGATGTTACCACCCGCAGGCATAGACTCAAAAACCTCGGGTAGTATTCTAAATACCAGCGTAAAGCCTTGATCCGGTTCCCTTCCAAATGCGAAAACCGCAGGAAAAATCATCAACCCACCCATTAAAGCAACTGCAGCGTCGGTAAAACCTACCCATAAGCCACTTGAAACAATATTTTCACTCTTTGGCAAATACGAACCATAGGTAATCATTATCCCCCATCCGATACTCATTGAGAAAAAGGCCTGACCCAGCGCCGCCAGAATAACTCCTGGATTTATTTTTGAGAAATCCGGAGTTAAATAGTATTCAATTCCGGCCGAAGCACCTGGTAAGGTGACGCTCCGAATGATCACGGCGATTACCAATAGAAAAAGGATGGGCATCAATATTTTGGATGCTTTTTCAATCCCGCCTGAAATACCTCCTTTTACGATAAAAGCTGTCAACAGCATGAAGACTGCAAACAAACTGATGGCCCAGAATGGATTTGCTGTGAATGCATCAAAATCAAGTGAAGCTCCCGTTAATGATGAGTAGATATATCCGAAAGTCCAACCTGCGATTACTCCGTAATAGCTGAGCACGAAAAAACTCACACTCATGCTAAGTACGGCTCCCAGCATCCAGAACTTATTAGAACCTGTAGCTGAAAATGCGCCGATAGGGTTTTTGGCGGTGTGACGTCCCAGAGCCATCTCATTGAATAAGAGAGGCGCTCCTATAAGAACAACACAGAGGAGATAGACGAAGACAAACGCTCCCCCTCCGTTTTCACCAGTTACGTATGGAAATCTCCAGATATTTCCTAGACCTACAGCAGATCCTGCTGCGGCCATAATGAAGCCAAACTTACTTCCCCAGTTTTCTCTTTGCATGGTTAATTGGTTTCGCCAAATATATGCAAAGAAAAAAACCCGAAAGTCCGGCGATTGGACCGACGGTCCAATCGCCGGATAACTACTCGTCTTTAAGGGTTTTCGCAGGATTGATCATCGCAGATGTTATCGTACGATGACTTATTGTAATAAATGCAATAGTAAGGGTGATGATAAATGCAATTACAAAAAACCATGGACCAATTTCAATCCGGAAAGCATACTGCTCCAACCAATTTATCATCAGGTACCAAGCCAGTGGTGTAGCAACTAAAAATGCTATACTCATGAGAAGAATTATCTCTTTCGAAAACATCCCCAGAATATTTGTAATTGAAGCGCCTAGGACCTTCCGTACACCAATTTCCTTCGTTTTGTTTAGGGCAATAAATGAGATCAATCCGTATAGTCCTAGACAACCTATAAGGATGGAGATTATCGAAAATATTCGCATTAAACCAGATACGTTCTGCTCGTACTCGTATCGCTCTGCGATTTGCTCGTCGTAAAACTCATAGTCTGAAACATATTCGGGAAAAACCTGTTCCCAAACTTTCTCATAATGATCTATGGCCGCCTCAATACCGTGTTCAGAACTAGTCTTAAATGATACTGAGTAAAAAACACGAGGTTCATAAAGCAACAGAGCAAAGTCCATTTTATGTCGAAGCGACCAAACATGGAAATTCTCCATAACACCAACAATTTTTTTATCTCCCCACCCTGTTTCTAATTCCTCATTTATGGCGTCCTCATAGCGTCCTTCAAACCCCATTAGATCAGCAATCTTGCGGTTAATAACTACTCTGGATGTATCCCCTTTTCTGATCTTTCTACCGGCAAGGAGTTCAATGCCAAATAAATCCATATAGAATTCGTCAACAGGCTTAAAATTTCCATGATAACTATTCTCACTTTCCAGCGGAGCGTAATTGAAATTAGAAGAAGAGTTACTGTTCCCGGTAGGTTGGCTGATGCTGAAAGTTACTTCTGAAATCGCGGAGGAATTGAGCATCAATTGCCTGAACCTTTCATTCTTCGTCTCATCATCCCGCTGTGGTAAATAGGTTGTTAGAATTGCTTCAGTTTCAAAACCTAAGTCCTTGGCACCAAAATATTTCATTTGAGCCGTTATCACTAGCGTGCCGATGATCAGGAATTGTGTAATTGTGAACTGGATAATTACCAGCCCCTTACGGAGAGATAAACCTCCGGAATGATTTTTAGAGGTGATTTTACTTTTTAAAGCCATTACCGTGTTCATTCGCGAAAGCAACACTGACGGGTAAAATCCAGAAAGCAAGGTGACAACAACAAAAAGGATGCTCAAAAAGCCTGGTACTGAATAATCATCCAATAAGTTCAAAGTCAGACGATAACCCATCAAATCCTCCAGGGAAATAAATAGTATTTCACTAATGGCCAATGACAGCAATAGCGCGATCAACGTGATGATGGCGATCTCAGATAAGAACTGCACTACCAACTGACTGCTAAGGCTTCCGATGGCTTTTCTGATGCCAATTTCCTTCGACCGATTGGCTGCTTGAGCAGTAGCCAGATTAACGAAATTGATACAGGCTGTCAAGACAAGAAATAAACCAATGACGCCAAGAGCATAAAGGAATTTTATTGAGGTACTACCCGTGTAATTATCAAAATCCTCGTTAAAGTGAATATTGGAAAGCGGTTGAGTTAAGTAATGCGTTTCCTCAGATTCACCTTCACCCCGATATTTTTCAACCAGGTCAAGTAACTTTTGATCAAATCCAATTGGATCGAAATTATCCGATGAAGGTACGAAATAGGCGTTCGTACTTGAACTCGTAGAGTGCCAGTTTTTCCCTCCATTGTAATAAGGATCGGTCTTTTCCAACCCACTGTAACTGAATAACATGGTAAATGGAAAATTTGTGGTCTCCACCGGATCCTCAATAACTCCAACGACTATGTGATCGACTAACCGGTTGTAGTCTATCGTCTTACCCATGGCTTTGGATTCTTCTCCTTCTGGTAATGCAAAAAGCTTTCTTGCTACCGAACGTGTGATCACAACTGTCCCGGGATCTTTCAGAGCACCTTCTTCATCACCAGCAATCCAATTCACATCAAATACCTCGAAATAATTGCTATCAATGTGCGCTATACCCTCGTCAAAAATGAATTTATCAATTGATCCGTCTTCATTTCTGACGTTGATTTGCGTCCCATAGTCGTAATGCACTTGAGTTACGACTTCCAGCTCGGGATAATCATTAATGAGCGCCCTACCCATTGGATGTGGTACACCTTGCCCCTTCTCAGTCCGATCGGGGTAAATGTTTTCGTTAACCACCCGGTAGATCTTTTCGTAATTCGATTGGTGTTTGTCAAAACTCATCTCGTAACGGATGACCTTAAAGATGACCACGGCACAACCAATACCCAATGCCAACCCAATAACATTTAATGACGTGTAGACCTTATTTCTCTTGAGGTTCCTTAGCGCGGTGATGATGTAGTTTCTAAGCATGTCTCGACTTTTTAATTCCTTGTCTCCTATTACCGGACAATTGAAATGCCATTAATGTAACTATTTGATTACCTGTTGATTATAAAATAAATGACTTGCAGTATTCACGTATTCCGTACATTTAGGTGTTTGTTTTTGATACACTATGAAAAAGCTTACAGCAAGCATACTAATTGTTGATGATGATCCGGGAGTGCTGACATCTGCAAAGATCTTCCTGAAGCAAAAGTTTTCAATGGTGTCCACTCTTCCCTCACCGGAAAACATTGAAAAGATAGTCGAAGAGACATCAGTAGACCTTGTTTTATTGGACATGAATTATCAAAAGGGAGAAAATGATGGACGGGAAGGCCTTGACATTATCGATCGATTGGTTAGGAAATTTCCAGGATTAGAAATTCTTCCTGTAACCGCATACGGAGAAATTGATCTTGCTGTCGAAGCCATGAAAAGAGGTGCCAGAGACTTCATTACTAAACCGTGGCAGAATGAGAAATTGCTTTTGACCATAACGAATGTTTTGAACCTTAAAGCGGCAAAAAATGAAATTGCCACCTTGAAGGCCCAAAATAATCAGCTAGCAAATGAACTCGCCGCTCAAGGGGTTCCACTTATCGGGGAATCGACCACCTTTCGAAAAATGTTGGATACGATAAGCAAAGTAGCTCCCACTGACGCAAATGTGCTAATAACCGGGGAAAATGGAACTGGCAAGGAGCTGGTTGCTCAGGCTATTCACAATCAATCGCTGAGACATGATCAGGTTATGCAAAAAGTTGATCTCGGATCGCTTTCTGCCTCACTTTTCGAATCGGAGCTTTTTGGTCATGTGAAAGGTGCCTTTACCGATGCGAAAGAAAATCGGATTGGGAAATTTGAAATGGCCAATGGCAGTACACTTTTCCTCGATGAGATTGGGAATATTGATGGCGCCCAACAGTCCAAATTACTCACTGCCATTCAGTCGAAGTCAATTACAAGGATCGGATCAAATAAGCCAATTAACCTGGAGATTCGACTAGTCTGTGCCACAAATGCAAACCTGATGGGGATGGTAAACTCGGGAGAATTCCGTCAGGACCTATTGTATAGGATCAACACAATCGAAATTGAGGTTCCCAGTTTGAGAGAAAGGATAGATGACATTCCAGCGTTGACTGACTATTATTTCGATGTATTTAAAAAGCAATACAAAAAACCACAACTAAAGCTATCTCGCCAGGTGTATAAGTCCCTTAGTGAATATCATTGGCCTGGAAACATTCGAGAGTTAACCCATGTTGTTGAAAGGGCGGTAATTCTGAGTGAAGGTCCTTTGCTAACCCCTGCAAATTTCAACCTGATGACAACTCCTTCAGAGGACAATTCGGATAACTTAAATCTCCAGGAAATGGAAAAATCCCTCATCCTGAAATCCCTGGAAAAGAACAAAGGCAATATCACTCATGCTGCCAAGGACCTTGGAATTGACAGGTTAGCGTTGTATCGTCGATTAGAAAAGTATGGTCTCTAAACGATTCTTTCTGCTGGTTTTTACACGCGTAATTCTATTGGTGGGTACCATTATCCCATTCTCTATCATTTTTCTGAGACCAGATTTATTATTCACTCAGATCATACTGTTGAGTGTTATCATTAGCCAAGTCGTGGAACTCACTTACTTTGTCAATAGAACCAATGAAGATTTAAGTCGATTTCTTTCTGCCATACAGGATGGTGATTTTTCCATAAACTTCTCTACCAATGAGAGGGTGCGGTCATTTCGAAATCTTCACAATTCTTTTAAAAAACTGATCGAAACACTAAAAGAACTTGAGACACAAAAAGCGGCTCAGTTTCAGTTTCTAAATCAATTAGTCAATCAGATTGAATTCGGGATCATTACATTCAACGACCGTAATGAAATCGAACTCATGAATAAAAAGGCTGAGGATCTTCTGGAAATACCGAACATCCGTCTTTGGCAAAAAGTGAATAACCCGAACTACGAGTTTCTTCGTACACTACTTGGTCTCCCTGGTTCTGGTAATCAGCTGATCGAAGGAAAAGTGGGAGGCCAACAGCGATCGTTTTCTGTAAGGTCTACTACTATTGTAATTAGGGAAGAAACTTTTCGGATCTTCTCTTTTCAAGATATTCGATCGGAAATTCAGCAGAAAGAAATAGAGGCCTGGCATAAGTTGATCCGGATTCTCACACATGAAATAATGAATTCGGTCACCCCATTGGTTTCACTAACAGATACGGTCCTCATGCTAATGAATGAAGAGACAATGAAAAGTGAGGAACAAGAGGATATCCAGGAAGCTATACAAACGATAAAGACCCGAAGTGAAGGTATACTGAAGTTTGTCAGTGATTACCGTAAACTCACACGCATTCCAAAACCCGAGCTGGAACAAACAACATTCTCCCATATTGTAAAAAATGTATTGACCCTGATGGAGGCTGATGCTTCCAAATCCGATATCTCTTTACAATCCCATGACCTGGATATAGGCGTACAACTGGACCGGGTACTAATTGAGCAGGTCATCCTTAACCTGGTAAAAAATGCGATAGAATCCCTTAAAAGTGGCAATAAAGGTTTGGTAAAAGTCTTCACTGAGATTCAATCTGATCGGGTTATCCTTAACATTGAAGACAATGGCCCTGGAATACCTGCAGAAAGACTGGAGCGGATATTTGTTCCGTTCTATACGACGAAGGAAGATGGCTCCGGAATTGGACTTAGTGTCTGTCGTCAAATCATGAATCTTCACGGTGGATTCATCGAAGTGAATAGTATTCCCAGCAAGAAAACCGTTTTCAGCCTAAACTTCCCGGCTACAGATCTCCCCCCTTCTTCAGAAAGTTAGAAACTGTCCTGTAGATGTAGAAGAGAATACCTCCAAGTAAGATCAGACCAAGTGTGCTTCCGCCAATAGGAGTTTCAGTGATGGTAAGATCCAAATTGAATGATACCAATAAGGCAATAAGGATACCCATTAAAGCTTCTCCGGTTATTAATCCTGAGGCAATAAGTAACCCCCCGTTACTGGCTTTATCGGTCACAGATTTATCTATTCCCTTATAACTTCTTTCAATTATCCAGGCCAATACTCCTCCAACAAAAATGGATGAATCCAGTTCAAACGGAAGATAAAGGCCAACAGCAACAGCAAGAACCGGCATTCGGAAAGAGCTATTTCTAGCTTTCAAAATCTGATCGGAAATGATAATCGCTACGCCGATCAACGCACCAATTGAGATAATTCCCCACGGTAGCTCTCCACCAAAAATACCCGTAGCAACACTCATCATTAGGGTTGCCTGGGGAGCCGTCAATGGATCAGGGTTTTCCAGAGTTGGCACTCCAATACCTTTAGAAGCTAACAAAAGATTCAGAATTGGAGCGATCAGCAAAGCACCGGCTCCTACTCCGATCATCTGCATTACCTGCTGGTTTCTTGGAGTTGCTCCAAGAATATGTCCAGCTTTCAGATCCTGCATGTTATCACCCGCAATGGCTGCTGCACAACACACTACCGCACCAACTAAAATAGCCCCCGCGGCTCCCCTTCCCGGATCACTCGATCCCATGATTAAAAGAAGCAATAATGCTGTCGAAAGAATAGTAGCAATGGTTACACCTGATATAGGGTTGTTGGAAGACCCGACCAAACCGGCCATATAACCCGCGACCGCAGAGAAAAGAAATCCAGCTATAACCATCAAGATGGCCATAAACAAGGTGACTGGTACGTCCTGTATAATGGAAATGTATATAAAGAATACAGGAACAATCATGATACCAACGCCTATCAATACCCAGGACATTGGGGTATCGAGTTCAGTTCTTAATGTATCCTGCATTTTGCCAGCTCCATCCTTGAAAGCCTGAACCCCACTGGAAAAAGCCTGACCCAGAGCTGATCGTAGACTCAAAAGAGCCCAAAGACCGCCAACCACCATGGCCCCGACTCCAAGGAAACGCATGATCGCACTCCAAAGGGCGCCACCGAGGTTATCAGCATTAATGTCATCAACACTTTGAAATTTACCAGCGGCAACCAGCTCCTGAGCAACAGCATCAAACCCATTCACATTGATATAGATAGGCATCGCAACCCACCAGGTAATTACTCCCCCCATGAAAACAAGAGTCGCTATGTTTAGACGAACGATGTATCCAACGGCCATCAAGGCTGGAGATAGATTCAAACTGAAGTACAAGTAAAGCTTTTGTTGAATTAGAGCTGCTTTTTCAAACAAGCCTCCCCATAAGTTGAATGCTTCTACTCCCAGCTTGTATAAGCCTCCCAGAAGCCCACCATAGACTAAATATTTTACTGACTTACCCCCCTTTTCACCGGTTTTCAGAACTTCAGCCGTAGCCACACCTTCCGGGAACATGAGTTTTTCCTTGACGATCAAAGCCTTTCTTAAAGGGATCGTAAACATGACACCTAAAACACCTCCACATATTGAGATTAGGGTAGTTTCGATATAATTGAATTCCTGCCAGTATCCCATGATGACCAAAGCCGGAATAGTGAAGATGACACCGGCAGCAAGCGATTCCCCTGCGGATGCCGCTGTTTGAACCAGGTTATTCTCCAGTATGTTGGAGTCTTTAAAGACTTTCAGAATCGCCATGGAGATCACGGCAGCAGGAATGGAAGCCGAGACTGTCAGTCCCGAAAACAGGCCAAAATAGGCGTTTGCAGCTCCAAGGATGATTGAAAGTAGTGCACCAATAATAATTGCTCTGAAGGTCAGCTCATTAAGTTTGGTCTCCGGTGATATATGAGGTGTGTCCATTGATTAGGATTATGTAAGCCCGACAAATCTGTGTATTTCATAAAAGAAACCAAAATTCAATGGCAATCAACCAATTGTTTTTAAAGATATTCGTCATGAAAATGAAAAAACTCTTCATCTCATTCGCTTTAATCCTGGCCTTTGGTTTGACTAAATCCCAGGATCTGAATACTTCTTTCTCTGTTGTCGATGAAAATTTTAAGAAAGTCGAGCTACAGCAAGTATTTGGAAATGAAAAGATCCGCGTTGTCAGCTTTTGGGCCACCTGGTGCAGACCTTGTCTACTGGAATTGAAGGCTTACGCTTCCAACTACACTCGCTGGAAGGAATCATACGACCTGGAGGTTTTCATTATCTCAGTTGATGATGCAAGTCAAAAGCAAAAGGCTTTAAATCTGGCAAAAGACATGGATTGGCCGTTCGTCTGGTTGTACGATAAAAACCAAAAGGCTACCAAAGAGTTTGGATTTGAGACTCTACCTCAAACCCTGGTCTATGATTCGAAGAATCAGCTCATCTATCGTAGCGAGCAATTTCTATCTGGTGACGAAAAAAAGCTTGAGGAAAGCGTTAAAGAATACTCCAACAAACCTTGAGTAAGGTAAAGTTATCCCTTACAACTGCCACTTCGCTTGTTATCGCATCGATGATTGGAACCGGTATTTTTACCAGTCTTGGATTCCAAGTTGTCGACATCAAATCAGGATTTTCGATTCTCCTTCTTTGGATAATTGGAGGTATTGCTGCATTCTGTGGGGCTGTTTCGTATGCTGAGTTAGGATCAATTTTCAAACGTTCGGGAGGTGAATACACACTTCTCTCAAACATCTACCACCCATCTCTGGGTTTTCTTGCCGGATGGGTTTCTGCCACAGTAGGTTTTGCCGCTCCCGCCGCATTGGCCTCAATTGCCTTCGCTAACTATTTCCAGGTTTTTGCTCCAGACGTGTCGCCAAAACTGGTCGCGTCCGTGGTCCTTCTACTAATTAGCTTGGTGCATTCGGTAGATATGAGATTCGGAACCCGTTTTCAGGACCTCTCAACCTTGTTGAAGGTATTATTGATACTATTTCTTATTATCGCCGGTTTTGCAATGGACGCTCCTCAATCCATTTCTGTAGCTCCTGTAGCTTCATCACTGATTGAGATAAAGCAGCCTGCATTTGCCGTTGCACTGGTATTTGTGGCATATGCATACACGGGTTGGAACTCATCCATTTACATTATCGACGACCTGGATAAACCTGAAAAGAACTTATCAAAATCTCTTTTTTTTGGCACCCTGATCGTGATGGTCCTCTATGTATTACTCAATTACGTTTTTCTCCTTTCCATTCCAATTGAGGAGATGACTGGTAAGGTAGAAGTCGGTCTTCTTTCCGGCGCCTATCTCTTTGGGGCCGTCGGAGGAAAACTTGTGGCGGTAATCATCTGTATACTGCTTCTCAGTACCGTCAGTGCCTACGTCTTTCTAGGGCCGAGAATTATTCAAACCATGGGTGAGGATTATCCTGCGCTTACCTGGCTAGGGAAATCCAATGAGAAAGGGATTCCGCAAAGGGCATTTCTTTTTTCTACTCTCCTGGCTTTGAGTTTCATTATTTTTTCCTCCTTTGAGCAGATCTTAATCTACACTTCCTTCCTACTGATATTGATAACCACCCTTACCGTATTCGGTGTATACATTACTCACTTTCGACGACAGGTCGGAACCTATCAAACTTGGGGTTATCCGATTACACCAGCAGTTTTTCTCGCAGTTGGCCTTTGGACATTAATATACCTTGTTGTGGACAAGCCAGTGGAAAGTGCAATTGCCGGCTGTATTTTGGTCATAGGAATATCACTTTACTTTTTGGCTTCAAAGATGAAATCGTAGCATTTAGTTCCAAGAAACTTGTCTTCGGGTTTTACTGTCTTGATCAAATAGTTGTTTGTTAATGACTAATTCTCAATTACTTACAAACTCCAAATAAGTAATCCATGTAGGTTAGAAGGATGTAAAACCGTTTTTAGAAATCCAATTTTTTTTCTATCTTCTAAACGCATTTTCTTCGAAAACCAGCTATTGTGATCTTTTTGCTTTTCCTTGATTACCTAATCATTGTTTTAGGATCTAATTCTGATTCTAATCAAGGAGAACTTTTTATTTCAGAGGTGATGGCCGCTAATAATGGCTTTATTGGGGACCAATATGGAGATGATGACGACTGGATTGAAATTGGTAATTCTTCAGATACTACGATGTTTCTATCAGGATATTTTCTGTCAGACGATCCCAAAGAACTTAGAAAATTCCAATTTCAAAATGATAGCCTTCTGACCAAGATTGAGCCCAATACTTACAAACTTATCTGGGCTGATAATGATACAAGTCAAGGAGCACTTCATCTAAATTTCAAATTAAAAGGATCTGGCGAGCAGCTGTTTCTAGTCAAACCTGATGGAGTAACTATTGTTGACCGAATAAAGTGGACTGAATTGGAGGAAAATATATCTTTTGGCAGAGTAGCTGCTGGTAAACATGAACGATTCATGGCTCCAACACCAATGCAACCCAACCTGCCTAGATCCCAAAAATCAATAAGTTTCTCGCTGACGGGTGGGTTCTATTCTGTTGGTGAAGAGTTAGAACTATCTTGTCCAGAACCATGTGATATACGGTACACCATGGATGGATCTCTTCCAACTGAACAGAGTCAATTATATGAGTCCGACATTTTAATTGATGAGACTACCGTGATTAGAGCAAGTGTTTTTGAAACAGGATTCAACCCATCAAAACCGGTGACACACACTTACATCATAAAAAGTCAACATCAGTTACCGATTGTCTCGATCACTACAGATCCAACTAACCTATGGAGCGATGAATACGGCATCTATGCAAAAGGATCACGTGGAAAGGCAGGGAATTGCGTGGATCAACCTGTAAACTGGAATATGGATTGGGAAGTGCCAGCACATATTGAATATTATCCAAATAGTGGCGAATCTGGATTTGTGTCGGATATTGGAATCGAAATTGCTGGTCGTTGTTCCCGAAGATTCCGTCAAAAATCGTTGAAATTAAAATGGAGAAAGAGATTTGGTGAATCAACTCTGAAGTATCATGTTTTCAAAGCGAAATCAATAGTAACTTTTAAGGATTTAGTCTTAAGAAACGCTGGGAATGAGTTTGGTCGATCATTTATAACCGATCCACTGGTTTATGAATTGATTCGTGGAAAACTAGATGTGGATGGACAAGCGTACCTTCCAGTTGTAGTCTATATCAACGGAGAATATTGGGGAATTCAGAACTTAAGGGAGAGGATTAATACTAACTACGTTGAGACAAATTATCCAGAATCAAGAAATGGAAAAATCAATATTCTTGAAAATCATGTTAATCTCGTAGAAGGCGATCCTTCGGATTTCATGGGATTGAAAAATGAAATTGCCAGTGCAAACAAAAAAGAAATCGAATTACTTCTCTCTAAAAATTTTGATCTCGACAGTTTTATAGACTATTATATCGCTCAGATATATCTAGGAAATTCGGATTGGCCTCAGAATAACGTGAGATATTGGAATGAAAAGATTTCCTCAACCAAATGGCGTTACCTATTTTATGATGCAGACCTGACAATGAAACTTGATGGTTTCGAAAAATTCAACTACCTGGGAAGAATACTGGGAGAAGAGTATGAATTTGTAACAGACGATCGACCCAAACAATTGGATTCCAACATCAGGCTCTTTTTCAATGCATTTTGGTCGATACCATCCTATCGTGAATCATTTATTGCACGCTATCAGGTTCATATCAATTCCACATTTAAGCCGGATTCAGTTGTTACCATGATTAACAAAATTGCCGACCAAGTCAAACCTGAAATTTATGACCACAGAGAGAGATGGAAACTGGATCCTATCGAATGGGATAAACATATTGCTGATCTGAAAGAATTTTCAAGAGTTAGGCCAAATTATGCGCTTCAAAATCTTTTGAAAGTTTTGGGTGGAGGACAAATTGCAAAAGTTCAATTCATAAACAACAATCCGGAATCCGGAAAAGTATTCATCAATCGAATTCAAATTCTGGACCAGAACAATGCAGAATTTGCTGGTGATTTTATTACCAGCAGCCCATTGGAATTGATTGCCCATGCCAATCCTGGATATCAGTTTTCACATTGGTCACTAGATATTGGCAAAGAGGAAATTAGTCGCAATGTTCTCAGTTGGTATCCTGAGGATGGATTTAGTCTAACCGCGCATTTCAAACCAGATTCAGGTTATCCGGAGCATGGTTCATACAAAGTATATCCCAATCCCTGTTCCGATGTACTAAAAATTGATGGGGACCATATCAACAAGAATCTTGGAATAGAAGTCGGTATATTTCGCTTATCAGGGGCATTAGTTGATGTTGTGAGATACATGACACCCCATCAATTCAATTACGATGTCAATAAACTATCCAGTGGACTATATATTCTCCAAATAAAACAGCTAAATGAGAATCTAATAAGCACCCACAAAGTGCTGATTAAATAACCAATATCATGAAGATCAGCATCTTGGAAAAAAGAAAATCAAAGCAGGTAAGGTTTCCGATAGGTTTTACCTCGCATTTTATTTGCTTCCTGATCACCAATGAATGTTTCACTAACCGGATCCCACTTCAAAGGTCTTCCCAACTCATATGCGATATTGGCAATGTTACAAACAGAAGCTGATCGATGCCCAATTTCCACATCCGCAACCGGTCGTTTACCTGATTTGATACAATCGATCCAATCCTGGTAATGATTGTCACTTCTGTAGAGTTTGATTTCGTTGTCAGAGATCTCCTGGTTTTTCAGCTTGCTATTGGAAGGATCAAAAAAGTCTCGGCTGATATCAATAGATCCTTCAGATCCGATGAAGCGCACAGCCCAACCCCTTCCAAAATCTTCATGAACCATCTTTATACCATTTTCATAAGTAAAGGATAATCCCCTTACAGCGTTAGGATCTTCAGGAGGTGTGAATTCTACCGGTCCTGAAGCATCCATATCAAGACCCCATTGAGCGATGTCAAACATATGAGCTCCCCAGTCACTCAATATTCCACCTCCAAACTCTTTGTAATCCCGCCATTTAGGCCAGATTTCAATGGGATAAGGTGGAGAAAGATCCGCATGGTATCCCCGGTATTCAGCCGGACCTATCCAACGATCCCACTGAATGGAATCAGGTATCTCCTGGTTTGGAAGGTCGCAAGGTTTTGCGGGATCACCTACGTTTACTTTCACTTCTGAAATCTCTCCGATATAGCCATTTCTTACGAGCTCACATGCTTTTCTAAAATCCTCCCACGATCGTTGCATACTTCCAGTCTGCAATACGACATTGTTGCCTCTTGCGGCGTCAACCATTGCACGTCCCTCCTCAATGGTATGAGCTAATGGTTTCTCGCAATAGATGTGTTTTCCTCGATTCATAGCCGCAATCGCCGGGATTGCATGCCAATGATCCGGAAGCGCGATGATGTAGGCATCAATGTCTTCCCTGTTAAACATGTCCCTGAAGTCTGTATAGGTATCGCAGCCTCCGAAACTTTTGTCCTTTTTGTAATACTTATCGACCATTTCTTTGAACTTCATCAACTTGGTCGTGTCAACATCACAGGCTGCAAGCATTTGAGTCTCTTCCAATTCAAGAAAGGCCTCCCCCAACCATGGGGAAAGCTTACCTGTTCCGAGGAATCCTAGGGTGATTTTATCGCTGGGTGGAACATAACCTTGTCCTCCAAGAACAAATCTTGGGACAATTGTGAAGGCAGCGGCGGTCAAGCTACTTTGTCGCAAGAACTGCCGCCGACCGGAATTCGTTTTCATCGTATTTGAGGGTTTAAAGTACTTTCACAGCCAAAGCACCCGACTTTCCGTAATATTGATTTTCATAACCTTCAACAACGAGTTCATTGCCATCCTTATCGTACACACTTATCTCAACATTGTAAGTGCCCGGAGGTGCTTCGTAAGGAACTGCTATCTGGTAGGACCAAATGTTATCTCCTGCTTTCACATCCCCGTCAGTACCTGAATCATTGAGCGGAAATGTAAAGCTGGATTCTTCTCTTACGGTGGCAATAACTTTTTGCACTCCATCCTTTGGTCCCTTCAAGGAAACAGTAATTAGTCCTTGTTCACCTACCTTCAATTCCGCAGGGGAAACACTTGTCTGTTGAACGATCAGTTCACTGGTACAAGAGGATAGCAATAGAACACAAACAGGTACGGCAAAAATCAGTAATCTCTTCATCGAATAGTTGGGTTTTGGTTTAGAACAAATTACTAAATCCAAAACAAATGAACCCGTTGGAAAGAGAATTATTACTCTGCCCAATAACTGATTTATGTCATCAGCTCTACTCGTTTCGAAGGGATTGCACTGGGTTTGCTGTTGCAGCTCTTCTAGCTTGATCCGAAACGATTACCAGTGCAAATATCAGAGCTATCAGACCGATTACTGGAAAAATCCACCAATGAATGTCAATACGAATGGTGTACCTATCCAGGTAAATGTCCAACAAGTACCAGGCTGCTGGTGCCGCGAAAACAAACGATATTATAACGAGACGTGTAAAGTCACGGGACATGAGACTGATTAGGCTCACAACCGAAGCACCCAATACCTTCCTGATACCAATCTCCTTCACCCTTTGTTCGGCAGTAAATGCGGCAAGGCCAAATAAGCCTAAACCCGTAATGAAGATGGCAAGAACGGCAAAAATCATGGCCAACTTTCGAGTAAGACTTATCGTAGTGAATTTCGTTTGAAACTCTACGTCCATGAATTTATAATCAAATGGATAAGCAGGGTTGTGCCTTTCAAATACTTCTTGCACAGAGGCAAGTGAAGCCTGAAGATCATTCGTTTTTCTTAAACGAACTGAAATGTATCCTCCCCAGTCGTCAAGAATGACAAACATAGGTTTCACTGGTTCATATAAAGAGCCCATTAAGACATTATCCACTACTCCAATCAAGCGACGTTTTTCTCCCCATAAATCAAGATTTGTACCAATAGGGTCTTCCAGACCCATTAAATCCAGTGCCGCTTTATTAATGACAATCGCCGATGTGTCGGTAGCAAATTCCTTTGAAAAATCTCTACCCATCAACACATCAATACCCATAGTTTCGGCATAGTCATATTCGGATGTTATCGTTGTAAAAATTATCCGCTGATCATCTGGCTTTCCTGGCCACCCCAAAAAATTATTGGAATTGATACTGGTGATCTGACTGTTCGATCGGGTCACCGCTTCTACCACACCTGAAGATAGTAGCTCCTGCTTCAGAACGTCGTAGTTCTCGGAAAGATCATTGGTTAAATCAATTGAAATCAAATTCTCCTGTTCGTAACCCAGGTCCCGATTCTTCACCATTTCAATTTGCTGAATAATTACAAGGGTTCCAGTCATAAGGAAAATGGAAAACCCAAATTGTAAAACCACCAAAACTTTCCTTGGAGTAGTTGCACCTTTTCCAATCTTAATTGCTCCTTTAAGGGTTTTTACCGGGTTAAATGAGGATAGATAGAATGCCGGATAACTGCCACTAATCACGCCTACCAGGATAATACCCAGTATGGATATTGCCCAGAATACAGGAGAAGAATAGTCAATTGCAAGCTTCTTGTCTACCAGATCGTTGTAAAAGGGCAAAGTGACTTCCGTCAACATAATGGCTACAACATAAGCTAATAGCGTGATGAAGATCGATTCTCCAATGAACTGGGCGATAAGGTCTCTTCGCTTAGAACCAAGACTCTTCCGTATACCTACCTCACGAGCCCTCTTTTCAGACCGAGCAGTAGAAAGATTCATGAAGTTGATACAGGCAATAGCCAAAATGGCAATGGCAATAATTGTGAAGAGCTGGACATACTCAATTCTTCCTCCATCTTCATTTCCCTGTCCATCAAAGTTTGAATAAAGCCTCCATCTTTCCATGGGGTAAAGGAAAAGCGTCTGACCCATTTCGTCTTCACCGTGGTCGGCCATCATGGTAGAGATTGCCGACTCTACTGCCAGCTCATCGGTCGGTTCATTCAATTCCACGAAAACCTGGAAAGAGTAATTTCCCCAATTCTCATTGTTGCTGACTACCCATTCATTAACAGATTCACGATACTTCCAGGTCAATAAGTAATCAAATTCGAAGGAAGAATTTCCGGGTATATCTTTTAATATACCTGTGACTTGAAGATTTCCTTCATCATTAACCCTTACTATCTGCCCGAGAGGATTTTCTTCTCCAAATAGTACTTCAGCTAGGGACTCTGTAATAACGATGGACATTGGGTCATCTAAAACTGTGGAAGCATCTCCAACAAGGAGTTCATATTCAAATATGTCCAGAAATTCCTCACTCACATAATAACCTCTTTTTAAAATGCGAGTCTCCCCTACTGCCAACAATTTATCACCGCCCCAGCCTGTAATGACCGTATTTGTAATATTGCTGTTTGCAGACTTTAAAGCCTTGTAGGTAGGTAATGGTACCGACATCCAGCAATTGATCTCTCCATCAAATTCAGCTTTAAGCCAAGTTTGATACAATCTATCCGACTTTGGAATGAACTTATCGTATGTCAATTCATCTGTTACCCAAAGAAGAATCAACATGCTGCATACGATTCCCACCGACAAACCTGTGATATTAATAAATGAGTAAAGACTGTTTTTTCGAAGATTACGAAATGCGATAACCAGGAAGTTGCGTAACATAAGCCTTATTTTGAGTTTTTGATCGGACTAAAATACTGACTCGCCAAATCGTAAAAGGTTGCAGAATTACCCAAATAGTCGAAAACTTTTCTGTAATGGTCATATTTAGCACCCAATCGGATTATAACTTCTCGTATTTTATTCTTCATTTGCGCCTGCAATGAATAACCATCCATATCTATCAAAAAGAATCGCTACCCTGGCTCTATTCTTCGTGAATGGTTTTTTGTATGCCAACTGGGCTTCTCGACTTCCAGAACTTCAGAAGTATTTAAATATTTCACACGCGGAATTGGGTACACTGCTGTTTGTACTTGCAATAGGTGCGGTGATGGCCATGCCTTTCACTGGCTGGTTGTCTGATCAAATGGGGAGTCATCGAGTAATACGATTCATGTCCATCGGTTTGTCACTTGCAATTGGTTTTCTGGCCTTCCCGGAGAATCCATTTATGACAGCAATAATCTTCTACTTCATTGGTGCCTTTAACGGCGCCATGGATGTAACCATGAATGAACAGGCTGTATTGGTCGAAAGGGAGTGGAAACGACCCATCATGTCTTCGTTTCACGGCGCCTGGAGCATAGGTCTCGCAGTAGGGGCTGGCACAGGAGCTTTGTATTCAAACGCATCGGTTTCGCTCAACTGGCACCTCCTCTCCGTTGGAGCGATTGGATTGATTGGATTTCAGATCGCAGCAGGCTTCATAGTCAAAGTTGAGCCGTCAAAGGAAAAAAGAAGTGCTTTCGTATTACCAACAAGAGCCATAATTCCGTTGGGAATCATTGCTTTTTGTGGTATGCTTTCTGAGGGAGCGCTGGCAGACTGGTCTGCGATTTTTATGAATCAGATTGTAGGTGAGTCAGAAGCATTCAGCGCTTTCGCCTTCGGTTTTTTTGGTGCAGCCATGACTGTTGGTCGACTTGTTGGTGATCGAGTCACCTACCTTGCTGGAAAGAAACAATTGATGATTTTCAATTCCGTCTTTGCCATCCTTGGTTTGAGTCTCGTAATTTTCGTTGCAACCAAATGGGTATCAATAATTGGTTTTTTTCTTTGCGGTCTTGGGCTAGCCAATGTCGTTCCGATCATTTACACCACAGCCGGCAATATGAAGAATGTATCTCCCAGTATGGGAATTGCCATGGCTACTACGATCGGTTATGCCGGTTTCTTTGTAGGCCCTCCTGCTATCGGATTCCTTGCCGACCAATTTGGGTTACGAGTGGGTCTCGGATTCGCTTTATTTCTTCTGGTGGGAATGCTTGGGCTTGTCAGCCGGCAAAAATTTTGAATATATTGTAGTTTACATTTTACCTGAGTCTTCCTGGCTTTTCCTATTTTACAGCAATGCCTGAAGACAAAAACACTCATCCACAACTTGAAAGAAAATTGGGTCCCATTATGTTATGGGGGCTTGGCGTAGGATACGTGATTTCCGGTATGTACTTTGGCTGGAATCTAGGACTCGCTGAGGGAGGAACACTTGGTTTAGCAATCGCCACCGGATTCATCATTGTGATGTACTTGGCGTTCACATTCAGTTACACAGAAATGGCTTGTGCGATACCAAAGGCGGGAGGTGCATTTGATTACGCCATCAAAGCCGGAGGCACGGAACTTGGATTCTTTACCGGCATGGCACAGAACATTGAATTTGTTTTTGCTCCACCAGCTATCGCTTTTGCAATTGGTGCCTACCTGAATCTACTCATCCCTTCGTTGCCTATCATGGTCATTGCGGTATTTGCTTATTTGATTTTCACTTCTATCAATATTTATGGAATTCAGGCAGCAGCTAGTTTTGAACTTCTGGTTACTATATTAGCTGTCCTCGGACTTTTGATTTTTTTCCTCTCTGCCGCCCCAGCATTTGAGATGAAAAATTTGTCCAGCAATGCATTCCCGAAAGGTTGGAACGGTGTTTTCGCGGCAATCCCTTTCGCTATATGGTTTTTCCTGGCTATTGAAGGTGTTGCCAATGTCGCAGAAGAAACGATAAATCCTCAAAAGAACATACTAATCGGTTTTGGTTCTGCAATTATGACACTGGTCGTACTCTGCTTATTCACATTTACCTTTTCCATTGGAATCAGTGGTTGGGAGAATGTGGTATTCGATCGGAATTCTGGTGAGATGTCAGATTCGCCATTGCCACTGGCATTGGGGCAATACGTCGACAGTACCTCCTTGTGGTTTAAGTCTGTCACCTTCATTGGATTATTTGGTTTAATTGCCTCCTTTCATGGAATAATTCTTGCTGCCGGAAGAGCAACTTATGAGTTCGGTCGAGTGCAGTTTGCCCCTCCGGTCATGGGGAAAATCCATCCTCGTTTTAAAACCCCGGCAAATGCATTGATCATCAACATGTGCATAGGAATTGTTGCGCTCTTTACTGGAAAAACTGGAGAAATAATTACGATTGCATGCTTTGGCGCTCTGACTCTCTATATCCTATCAATGATTTCAGTAATTAGATTAAGAAAAGGTTTCCCTGAAATGGATCGACCTTTTAAGGTTCCTTTCTATCCGATTACACCGATAGTTGCACTGGTCATTGCATCGGTAGCCCTGATTGCCATCACCTATTACAACCCAATGTTGGCCCTTATCTACACGGCCATACTGTTTGTTTCCTACATTTGGTTTAAACTCGTTAAATCCCGAAATCATGACGCCTAAAGGAATGCTAACACTCAAACAATTGAAGGAAAAGGTTGAGAGTGAAGAAATAGAGACCGTAATCACTGCATTCACAGACCACTATGGCAGAATGATGGGTAAACGATATGATGCCGAATTCTTCCTTAGTAGTGTTGTTGATAGCGGAACCCACGCCTGTGATTACCTCCTGACTACTGACATGGAAATGGAACCAGTACCTGGTTATGATTTCGCGAATTGGGAGTTGGGATACGGTGATTTTCACCTTGTTCCAGATTTCAAAACGTTGAGAGTTGCTGATTGGTTAGAAGAAACTGCATTGATCATTTGCCAGGTGATGGATGATGAACACAATCCCGTTGAAGTAGCTCCCCGGTCGATTCTGACATCACAACTTACAGCCTTGGAAAAAGCTGGCTTTGAATCAGCTGCGGCATCCGAATTGGAATACTATCTGTTTGAGGATGATTACCGAATGGCAAATGACCAGGGTTACGAGGGACTACGACCAGTAGGTTGGTATCTTGAGGATTATCATATCCTTCAAGGTACAAGAGTAGAAGATTTCACGGCCACTGCCAGAAGACATTTGAAGCATTCTGGGATACCCGTTGAGAACTCAAAAGGAGAATGGGGTCTTGGTCAACATGAGCTCAATGTCCAATACACAGATACTATTCAAATGGCAGATCGCCATGTTATTTATAAACAGTGTTTAAAGGAAACCGCTGAAAGACTAGGTTATTCCATTACTTTCATGGCAAAGTACCATGAGGATCAAGCAGGATCCAGTTGCCACATCCATGTTAGTTTATGGAAAGAAGGAACAAATGTATTTGTGGGAGATGAAGATTTTGGAGGTGTCAAAGGGTCTGAAATCTTTGGACAGTTTCTGGCTGGATGGATTAAATATGTACCTGACGTGATGGTCTTTTATGCACCAACTATCAATTCATATAAACGCTTTGTTGATGGGTCCTGGGCTCCCACACGACTTGCATGGAGTCGGGATAACCGAACTGCCGGGTTTCGCGTGGTTGGTTCAGGAAACAGCTTCCGTATAGAATGCCGAATTCCGGGAGCAGACTGTAATCCTTACCTGGCTTTTGCCGCTGCGATTGCCAGTGGCCTGCAAGGAATCCATGAAAAACTTGAGCCTCCTCCCTGCTTCGTGGGCGATGTTTACGCTGCGAAAGAGCTCGACCATGTTCCACAAACGTTGAATGATGCCTTAACCCATTTTAAGAATAGCCCATTTGCTGCAAAAGCTTTTGGCGAGACAGTAGTAAAACACTACACCCATTTTTTTCAGAGTGAGATCGACTCATTCGAACGATCAGTCACCAATTGGGAACGAAAAAAATATTTTGAGAGAATTTAAATCCGCGAATAACTAATGAGATTAAAAGACAAAGTTGCGTTGATCACCGGTGGAAGCAGTGGTATTGGTAAAGAATCGGCTATTCTTTTCGCACAGGAAGGAGCGAAAGTAGTTGTGGCAGATGTCGATGATGATGGAGCCCGAAAAACTGTGGGATTAATACAGGATATGGGTAATGAAGCGTCCTACATCTATGCAGATGTTTCAAAAGCCAACGATTGCAGTATGATGGTTGAGCATGCAGAAGCTAAATTCGGAAAGTTGGACATACTGTTTAACAATGCCGGAATCATGCATAGTAGTGATGATGACGCAGAAAAAACCGAGGAAGAAACATGGGACCTTACGATGAACATAAATGCTAAGGGAGTTTTCCTTGGATGCAAGTATGGAATACCAGCATTAAAGCGCGCTGGAGGTGGTTCTATCATCAACACAGCATCCTTTGTTTCCATATTAGGTGCAGCCACACCACAAGTGGCTTATACTGCCAGTAAGGGAGCGGTTTTATCTCTTACAAGAGAACTTGCAGTTATCCACGCCAGGGAAAACATACGTGTGAATGCCCTATGTCCGGGTCCACTGAAAACAGAGCTTCTGATGAAGTTTCTCGATACAGACGAAAAGAAAAATCGGCGTCTCATCCACATTCCTATGGGAAGATTTGGTGAAGCAGATGAAATGGCGAAGGCGGCATTGTTTCTTGCCTCCGACGATGCTTCATATGTCACAGGAACCGAATTCATGGTAGATGGAGGCATCACAGCCGCTTACGTTACACCCGAATAGCTTATGAGTAGTTTTGAAATTATCTCTCCCGGAAATGGAGAAGTATTTGCTACACGTAGCTATGCGGCAACAAATGAGATTCATGATACATTAGATCGATCAAAAAAGGCATTTAGAGATTGGAGAAGAACCGACCTTGCGGAAAGAGCTGAGATCTGCACTAATGCTGTAAAGTATCTTGTTGATCGTGCGGGAAATCTTGGTTTGGAATTGAGTTTGATGATGGGTAGACCCATTCGCTACAGCTCATTTGAAATATCATCAGGTTTTGCCGAGAGAGCCGAATTCATGATCAAGGCGGCGGAAGAAGCACTTAAAAACTATTCCACTACATCAAGGGATGGTTTCAATCGATACATTAGTCATGAACCACTCGGACCAGTATTGGTCTTGGCCCCATGGAATTATCCGTATCTGACTTCGGTAAATGCCATTATTCCAGCTATCATGGCTGGAAACAGCGTGGTGCTAAAGCACGCTGATCAAACGGCTATAGTTGCTGAACGGTACCAGGAGGCCTTTGATTCAGCAGGTCTTCCAGCTGGCGTTTTTCAACATATTCATGCCAACCATGACCAAGTTGCGGAGATGATACGCACAAAAATATTTCAGTACGTAGCCTTCACTGGATCGGTTGCCGGAGGAGCCGCCATACAGTCAGCGATCGGTAGCGGGTTTGCTGGATCAGGATTAGAACTCGGAGGTAAGGATCCTGCCTACGTGTGTAAGGACGCCGATATAGAATCGGCAATTGAAAACCTGGTGGATGGATCTTTTTTCAATTCTGGCCAGTCTTGCTGTGGAGTGGAACGCATTTACGTTGATCAAGATGTGTATGACGATTTTGTAAATGGTTTTGCGGAGTTAACAAGGAAATACGTGGTTGGTGACCCTATGAAGAAGACAACCACACTGGGTCCAATGACAAGAAAGAAGTATGCTCAGGAAATCTCAGAAGAAATCGATAGGTCAGTTTCCTACGGAGCAAAGAAACTCATAACCGATGAAGACTTTGATTCCGTTCAAGCGCCCTACTTGAATCCTCAGGTTCTTATCAATGTCAATCATGACATGCAAATTATGCAAAAAGAGATTTTTGGACCTGTTGTTGGGATAATGAAAGTCGGGAATGAAAATGAAGCCATAAAGCTGATGAACGACTCTGAATATGGACTGACTGCATCGATTTGGACTTCCGATCAGGAAAAGGCCATTCGAATTGGAGATGAAATAGAAACAGGTACCTGGTTCATGAATCGATGCGATTACCTGGATCCGGAGTTGGCATGGACAGGTGTGAAAAACTCTGGAAGAGGCTGCACCCTGTCACCCCTTGGATATCATTATCTCACACGACCAAAAAGTTACCATCTAAAACTACTATGAAGGTAGCAATGCTTCAATGTGATATCGTGCCCGAGGAATTATCGGTAAATCACGGCACCTACCCCGAAATGTATCAGCGACTACTCAACGAATTCGAGGTGGTACCCTACCGTGTTTTTGAGGGTGAATTTCCTCATATTTCTGATTACCAGGCGTTTATCTGTTCTGGTTCTCGGCTCTCAGTTTACGATGATGTAGACTGGATTAGAGAGCTTTCTGAATATTTGCAGCAACTATATAAGGAAGGTAAGAGATTTGTAGGCATTTGTTTTGGTCATCAGATGATCGCTCACGCCTTGGGTGGAATGGTAGAAAAAGCTCCAACTGGATATCTTATAGGAGTACATTCTTTTTCATTTACGGAAACTCCATTCTGGATTTTAAAGCCTAATAATCCCTTTAACATTCTAATGATGTGTCAGGATCAAATAAAAGAGCTGCCCGAAAATTCCACTATCCTGGCAGCGAACAATTATTGCCCAATTGGCATGTTCACTGTAGGTTCAAATTTCCTCGGAATACAGGGACATCCTGAGTTTTCAAAGGCCTTTGACAAAGCCATCTACGACAGGCGTAAAGACCGGATTTCAGGGGAGAAAAGGATTGCCGCAGATGAAAGCATGGCGACCACTGTCGACAAGACTTTCCTTCAGCAATTGATACGGAATTTCATCCTTAGATAGATTCGGGCGTTATCCCCAAACGGACTGATAAGGTAAATAACCTTTCGAAAGTTTATAAAGGAAATCCTTGTACTTGGCACGCTCAACTCTTGATTGACCGTGGCTGGTATACGTTCGAACGACCAGATCAACAGCCTCATCACTTTCGACCGTGTTTAGTACCTTTTTCTTGATAAAAGAGCCGTTCTCCACTACGAAGAAGCTTTCTCCTATCAGTCCTTTAGCATAGTTTGCGAGTTTGTTCTTATCCATTTCCCTACGACGATTATTGGATTCTTAATTAACAATCCTAAGGTACCACCATGATTGCATTTGCCGAATTGATTGATGACGAAACCGACTTATATCGACGTGAACAGGAATTATCCTGAATAGATAATTGGACTCAAACGATAATTATTGAAGGATATATAAATATTTCAAGAATAGTACGTCACTATTCGGCGAACATCTCCGAATTTCGTATATTTAGTAAGGACTACCTAACCCATGTTACTTAAGAAAATCGACGGTTGCCTTACAGTTGAATGGAATGAAGAGCTTCAAGCTGTGGTAGACACCTGGTTCAGCTATTCAATATCCGAGGATGAGTTTCAGGAGGCAATTCTGGAAAATGGACTTTCCTATGCAAAATCAAAAGACTGTCATACATGGGTTGTAGATTCCTCTATCGCTATTGGAGTACTACCAGAAAGAGTTCATGCGTTTATTGAGTCCACCGTAATCCCTTCCTTTTCAAACGCAGGAATCAAGAGATTTGTATCAATATCCTCAGATAAAAGTGTTCTGACACAAATGAATGTTGATCGTTTCTGTGAAGGCATGCAGAACAACGGAGTTCAAGTGCATAGATTCCAAGACTTTGAATCAGCCAAAAGGTGGTTAAAACAAAATCCGGTGGAATCAAACAACTAATTAGAAAACCGTATATCACCACTGGATGTGACTCCCCGGATCCAGAAACCTCCTTGTCGCAGATATAGGTTTTTCTCAGCAGTCCTGGATCCCACTCGAAGTGAACCGGAACTAGTTTGAAGGTCAAAGCTGAATTCCTCAAGATTATTATTCATTTCAATATCAATATCCCCGGAGGAAGCCCTAAACTGCGAATCACCAGAAACCTGCAGTTGATAACCTTCAATATCTCCACTGGTGGATTTGAGGTACAAAGCACCAGTTCCTCTTTCCAGCTCGATACCTCCCGAGGTAGACTCAGCGCGTATTTCTCCTGAGTATTGTGATAGCTCGATATCTCCGCTTGAACTTATGGCTTCCAGGTTTCCTTCAATATTCTCGTAATCGTGGTTCCCCGAAGTACTTTTCCCATAAACCTGACCATTGATGTTTCGCATTTCCAGGTTTCCTGAGGTAGATTTTGCATCGATTCTACCACCAATCCCATACAATTCAATATTCCCGCTAGTTGCCTCGAAATCAAACGACTCCCCTTTCAAGTCAATAGCTCTTATATCTCCAGATGTCGTTTCGATAAAAACAGTGACCTCATTGGGTACTGTTAATTCCATGTAAGCATCTGAAATCCGATCCCAACCTCTGGTTCTTTTTCTAGCTTCGATATAAAGATCAGATCCCCGAAGTTCAGAAGTTATGTCATAATCCTCCGGATTGCCATTGCCTTCAATCCTACCCTTGAAAACTACCATGGTACCATATTTGATATTGACGTTGCAAAATCTACCTTCAATAAAAACTGAGGACACGTCCTGGGCTTCGAACTCATGAGAAGCCAAAACTGATTGAGAGAATCCAAAAGCAGGTATCAAAAGCAGGAGGCAGAAGAAGGGTAAGTATTTCATTTTCTTTTTTCTTTAAAAGACATTTTAATCAGGGAAAGGTTGCTCGAAAACGATAGCATAAGAAAAAAAACAAAATCATTCTTGTGAAACTGATATTAAGATTGCTTCTTTAGAAACTGAACCCTACTTAATGACCAAAATAACTGTCGAACTCGCCGGACTCGATCTACTCGAGCCTATGTCCTTTGCGCTAAATTGGGTCTTGATGGTACAAGCCTGGGTCTATTTTGGAAAGCTTAAAAAATGGCGGGTTTCAAACTTCAGTATAGGTTGGAGGTGGTTTTTTCTTTTCTTCGGCTTTTCCGGCTTATTGAATGGGCTCTCACATCTTTTATTTAATTATACGGGAATGCCAGGCAAAGGCCCTGGCTGGGTGGCAGCGATATTGGCGGTGTCATCAATGGAGTGGGCAATGAGTCATTCCACCGACCGGCCCATGGGTAAGACTCTAAGCAGATTGGTATTAATTAAGTTGGCGTTTTTCCTGGGTTTGTTATCTATCAACTACAGTTTTGATATTGTAATCCTTCACTGTTTGGGAATGGTACTTTTCCTACTTGTTCCTTCAATAAATCGGATGAGAAGAGGTCAACAAGAGCTAAATTTTTTTTTCCTGGGCGCTCTATGTCTAATTTCTGCATTGATGTTTAGAATCATGGCTATTGACTTTCATATCTGGTTTAATCGTGATGACATTGGCCATGTTTTCTTCGGGATAGCTTCTTTTTGCTTCTTCCGAGGGGTTAAAGTCTTTGAGACCAAGAAACAACCCGAATTATTTGTTTCTACTGAACCTGTTCGTCCCTGATGACAATAAAAACGGATCCGGAAAATCTGAAATACCCAATTGGCAAATTCCAGAGTCCAGCGACATACAGTGATAAGGGATTGGATAAATGGATCACCCGAATAGCGAACTTTCCATTCGATCTCTTTAACCTGACATCAACGTTATCGGAAACAGAACTAAGTTGGGCTTATCGTCCGGAAGGATGGAGCATCAGACAACTAGTCAATCATTGTGCTGATAGTCATATGAACTCATTTATTCGATTCAAATGGGCATTAACCGAGGACTCCCCAACCATAAAAGCTTATGACGAAGGAGCTTGGGCAATGCTGTCCGATTCCACCAAAGGCAGCATCATGCCTACTTTAACTTTCCTGGATGGATTACATGAACGGTGGGTTTACCTACTTAAAAATCTAAGAGAAGAAGAATGGCGAAATGAATTTATCCATCCGGAAAGTGGAAAAGCGATTTCACTATGGCAAAATGCCGCTTTATATTCATGGCACTGTCAACATCACTTCACGCATATTCAATTGGCCCTGGAGTTTGAGGGAAAATACCGTCAGATAAGAGCTTAATCATTTGATATCCTTAACGCACCGGAATCCTTTATGATTGGAACCTGAATCACCTCCAGCCGGCATTCTCCTGGCTGTCCGGTAACCGCTGCAATAGCTATCGTTGCAAAGGAATGAACCACCTCGAACAACGTATTTCACCCCCCCATATGGTTCCATTGGATCGAAAGACTGGTCAGGGCCCTGGGGATTGATGGAAAGTGCTTCCGTATTGTCGAAAGAATAAGCCTCAGAATGGTATTTATCGTAGCACCATTCCCACACGTTGCCAGCCATATCGTATAATCCATACGAATTTGCAGGGTAAGTAGCCACCGGGCTTGTACCATAGAATCCATCTTTCTCTTCATTTTGATAGGGAAAGAATCCTTGCCAAAAGTTCGCTTTATCATATGACTGCTCAATGGGATCATTTCCCCATGGATACTTATTGTTCTCATCACCTCCGAGGGATGCCCACTCCCACTCTGCTTCGGTTGGTAGTCGCTTACCGGCCCATTTTGCATATGCTACGGCATCTTCCCACGCAATGTGGACTACCGGATGGTCCATTCGATCTTCAATTGTGCTTCCAGGACCATCCGGGCGTTTCCAATCGGCTCCAATTCGCCAATCCCACCAAAGAATGAAATTCCTTAAATCGACTGGCCCTTCTGTTGGTTTAAATACTAAAGAACCCGGTCTGAGCACGGAATCCGGTGGTTTTGGAGTATCAGGTGGTAATTGGGTCTTCATCTCTTCCCAATCAATGGCCTTCTCGGCTACAGTCTGATATCCGGTAGCTTCGGTGAATTCAAGAAATTGAGCGTTAGTTACTTCCGTTTTATCCATGTAGAATGAGGAAACCTGAACATCATGGCGAGGAAACTCGTCTCGATAAGCCTGATTGGATCTCCCACCCATTGTGAACTGACCGCTGGGGATCAGTACCATTCCATCCATATCAACGACCTCCCTTTTCTGAATTACATCTTTGGATCCATCATTCTGACACCCAACTATCAAACCCAGAAGCATAACAAATAAAAAGTTTGGATTATTCGACTTCATACACCTATTTTTCCTCAAATTCTTACCCCACTTCAAATATGCATAGTTTGAGAGACTATGAACAGCTTGCTCATAAATTGAATGGATCTCTGACCCTAAACCAACAAGATAATGACTGGCTTGAGTCGAATAGTCCCGATCAATTTTTAATTGTTTATGGCAGTCTTGCTCCCGGTCAGCCGAACTATCATGAGCTTTCAAATCTTGAGGGCAAATGGACTCCAGCCATTACCGAAGGCATTCTCGTTAACGCGGGATGGGCCGATAATCTGGGATATCCGGGTATTCATTTTCATCCTATTTCCGAAAGAAAACCAATCGATTGTCAATTGTTTCGATCGACCGAATTAGTCGAACATTGGCCTCGATTGGATGAATTTGAAGGTGATGAGTACAGGAGGTGCTACTGGCCCTTTAAGACCAATGATGGAAAATATGGAATCGGTTTTATCTATGCCCTCAAATCCAAGGATTGACATTTTTTGAATAAATTAAGAGGTCACTTTGCTGACTACCATGGAAAAGACACGGCGATCCTTTATTAAACACTCTGCTGCGGCCCTGGCCTTTTCCTCCATAGGATTTCCTTCAATAACTTCTGCACAAAAACAGAAACCCTGGAGGGTAGCTCTGATAGGAACTGGTTGGTATGGTAAAAGTGATCTTTTCAAGCTTATTCAGGTTGCATCAATTGAGGTAGTAGGACTATCTGATGTGGACAACAACCATCTTCAGGAAGCAGCAGTATTAGTACAGCAGCGTCAGTCTAATGGTAAGAAACCTAACCTTTATAATCGATACAAAGAGTTGTTGGAAAAGGAAAAGCCGGAAATCGTTCTCATTGGTACCCCGGATCACTGGCATGCCTTAATGGCTATTGATGCTATTAAGTCTGGAGCACACATCTATCTACAAAAACCGGTTAGTCTTGATGTTATCGAAGGAGAAGCCGTTCTGGCGGCTGCAAGAAAATACAATAAGGTTGTTCAAATAGGAACTCAAAGGAGAAGCACACCACACCTGGAAAGAGCAAAGCAGGAGATAGTTGAAAGCGGCGAGTTGGGGAAAGTGTCTCACGTGGAAATGTGTTGCTATTATCACATGCGTGCAAACGACAACCCTCCTCTGTCCGATATCCCGGATTTCCTGGACTACGATTATTACACAGGCCCTACTTCTTACAGACCTTATGATAAGCTACCTCATCGTGGTTGGTGGCGGGCATTCACGGAATATAGTAACGGGATCATGGGTGATATGTGCGTACACATGTTCGATGCTGTTCGTTGGAACCTTGGCCTGGGTTGGCCGGAAAGTATTACATCTTCAGGCGGTATATATGTGCAAAAGTCAAGTAAGTCAAATACCTCAGACACACAAACCGCAATTTTTCAATACCCCGAGCTGAATTGCGTCTGGAACCATCGATCCTGGGGGGCACCAGTGGATCCGGCCTATCCATGGGCCTATTTCATTTATGGTGACAAGGGAACGTTGAAAGCAGATGTTTTTGGATTTGATTTCATTCCGAGAGGTAAGAAAGAAGGTCTGAGGGTGGATGTTACCTACGAGAAAGATCAATACCCCGAGGATCTTAATGAGAAAGGAATAGAACTTCATACTGCGCCTGCGACCAGGGCACATATGTTGGATTTCCTTCGTGCCATTGAAAACCAAACGTTACCGGTTGCAGACATTGAGCAGGGTCATATTTCCTCAGCATGTTGCATCCTCGCCAATCTGAGCATGGACCTGGGTCGACCACTTACCTACAATCCAAAAAATCTTGAGGTATTGAATGATGAAGAAGCGACCCAAAGATTGACCCGGAAATACCGGGATGGATGGAATCATCCACATCCTGATACAGTTTAAATACTTAGCGAAAGGCACTCCTTTGTGAAGTCATTTTCGTAAATTGTAGTCAATCAACAAGCACATTGAAACACAGGGTTACGATTAAGGACATTGCCCGGGAATTAAGTATCTCCCCAAGTACTGTTTCACGTGCACTTAAGGGCAATCCTGAGATCAGTCAGGAAACCAGAAGGAAAGTTCAGGAGCTGGCGGAGAAACTCGAGTACGAACCGAATGTTCAAGCTTTAGGCTTAAGACACCAAAGGACATATACCATTGGAATCATAATTCCGGAGATCAGTCATTATTTTTTCTCAGAAATAATCAACGGAGTAGAGAAGGAAGCACACGAAAGAGGGTATAACGTTATTATCAGTCAAACCAACGAGAACTACGAGCGGGAGATTTCAAATGCTAAGATGCTCTACAATCATCGTGTTGATGGTCTACTGGTTTCAGTATCCAAGGGCGATGCTGATTATGATCACTTTCATGCTTTGCAGGACAAAGGTTTACCAATTGTATTTTTTGATCGGGCTCCCGCAGGATTCGATGCCAGTACCGTCACAATAGATGATGAGGAAGGCGGGTACATCGCAACTACACACCTACTGAATCAGGGTAAATCCAGAATACTTCACCTGGCCGGTCCAAGAAATCTCAAAATCACCCAGGATCGCATGAAAGGGTATGAAAAGGCACTCAAAGAACGAGGCCTTGATATTCCTCTACCGGCGATTATGAACTGCGATGATGAACACACTGCGAAGACCAAGATTCTGAGTCTTTTGGAGAAGGGACTGGAATTTGACGGTGTATTTGCGACGAATGATCTGGCGGCTCTTGGTGCCATGAAAGCATTGAAAAAGAAAAACATCGCAATTCCACAGGATGTGGGCATTGTGGGATTTTCTAACTGGATGTTCGCCGACCAGGTAGAGCCTAGTATCACCTCAATTTCTCAACCTGGAACCGAAATTGGAAGAGAAGCAGCAAAGCTTCTACTCCGAGAAATAGAGGTTGATCAAAATCAGTTCATCGAACCCAAATCCGTAGTACTACCCATACAACTGATCCATCGAGGCTCGTCCTAACAATATTTTTTCAAAATTCTTCGTTAGTTAAAGGTTACCTAATTAGTGGTAATTGTATTAAATCAAGAATTTAATTTACTATTTATATATGCTATTAATCTGGTATAACCCGGATTTAGACTGCTTCGAAAAAGGGAGTTCCGCCGATCTCGCTTCAGTAAAAAATGGAAGTAGTCAAAAAGAAAAATTTGATGTCTTATATGAGTTTAACGTCACCAGTGAACAACTAGCAAATCGTATTCTCAATACCCTGAATCAGATAGATTCCACATTATCTGAATCCATGTAATTCGCTTGTCTTAAAACATATTATTTTAGCCAGATGTACCGCTGGCTATCCATCTTTTCTTTTATCCTGATTTCCGCATGCAGCGGTCGTGTCATTAATTTCGTCAACGAAGACGCACCCTTAAAAACATACGACACCTATGTTCTGGTAGGCTTAAAAGGAAAGAATGTTGGTGAAGCACCTGATCAGGCAGCAGTATTCCGAAGAATTGAGGGGTACATAATCAATGAAATGGCCCGTAGGCAATACACCAAAACAGATAATGACCCGGATCTGATACTTAGATACGAAATTGTTTCAGGAACAAGGACTGAACGCAACAACAACAACATGTCCTTTTACTACGTCCCTCCTCCAAACAACAGACAAGTTGTTGAATCAGTAATTCTTCTGGAATTGACTGATCGGAAAACAAAAAAACTTGTGTGGCATGCCAGTCTTGATTTACGCGAGCACTCCAGACTTACCAAACGTAAAGACCCGCTGCAAGCGGCCTTCCAAACCATGTTCAATACCTACCCTTATCGCGCAGGAAGCGATGAGCCGGATCCAAACCTCATCGTGAAATGAATGAATACGGCATACTGTCTATAATTCCGCCACTTCTGGCCATTTTTCTTGCCATAAGAACTAAGCAGGTGATTTTCTCTCTGCTCACAGGCATCTTAATAGGATGGATAATTATAGAAGATGGAAATGTTTTTGCCGGATTCCTTTCAACATTAGAGTCTATTGTTGATGTCTTTAAAAGTTCAGGAAATACCCGTACCGTTGTTTTCACCTTATTGATTGGCGCACTTATTCAGCTGATTAGATATTCAGGTGGAGTAAGTGGTTTTATTTCATGGGTACAAAAGAAACTCGATAATGGCCCCAATCCTAGAAGATCGGTACAAGTAGCTGCAACACTGACGGGTTTCATCCTATTTATTGAGAGTAACATATCCATTCTAACCGTTGGAACGGCATTTCGCCCCCTTTTTGATAAATACAAAATAGCCAAAGAGAAATTGGCCTATCTGGCTGATAGTAGTTCCGCACCCTCCTGTATCCTCTTTCCGCTTAACGCTTGGGGAGCATACATCATGGGTCTCCTGCTGGCCTTTGATCATCTGGATCCCTTTAAGACATTGATTTACGCCATTCCCTTTAACTTCTACGCATTACTGACCCTAGGATTGGTATTCTACCTGGCAGCCACCGGAAAAAGTTATGGACCTATGAGGGATTTTGAAGCTAATCCGGTAATCGAAAAACAGGAAGAGGAAAGTGAAAATGAAAAAACCGGGCATTGGTTATTCATGGTGATCCCACTCGCGGTGATGGTATTCAGTATGCCTTTGTACCTAATTTACTCCGGTTGGGAGGCTGCAGGTAATGGAACTCTGGGTGAAAAAGTCTGGACCAGCATTGGAAATGGATCCGGAAGCTTTTCAGTCACCGCTGCAGTTGCTACGGCATTATTATTTGCTGGTGTTTTCTACGGACTTGCCAAACGAATTACTTTAAAAGGATTCTTTGAGGAGTCGTTAGTAGGTATGAAAGATATGTTGATCATGTCCATTCTAATGGTACTGGCATTTGCTATCGGTGATCTTTGCAATACTCACATGGGTACCGGTCAATATGTGGCTGATGTAACCGCAGAATGGCTCTCACCTGCTCTTGCACCAACCATTCTATTTCTTACCAGTTGCTTTGTCGCATTCTCCACGGGAACGAGCTGGGGAACATTTGCAATAATGATCGCCATTGGAGTCCCAGTATCGCAAGCTCTGGGTTTGAATCCATACCTATCAATAGCTGCTGTTTTGGGTGGTGGTGTATTTGGTGACCATTGTTCACCGATTTCTGATACAACTCTGATCTCATCGGTAGCAGCCAGGTGCGATCACATTGATCATGTGCGAACTCAACTACCCTATGCACTTTTCACCGGAGGAATTGCAACGATCCTGTATCTTATCGCTGGAATAATCCTGTCTTAATTAAGATCATCGCTGTATACAGAAGAAGCAACATCCCTTAGGTTATATCTGCTTGACATTACCTCAGCATAGGCTCCACTGGACCGAATGGCAATTAGATCTCCCCTTTTAGCTTCAGGTAAGGTAATGCCCCTACCAAATGCATCGGAAGTCTCACAAATTGGCCCAACTACATCATAGGTCTTCAGATTGCCACTAGAAACCAGGTTTTCAATACAATGAGTAGATCGATAAAGTGCAGGTCTGATGAGCTCGGTCATTCCGGCATCCAAAATCATAAATATGGTTGATTCTCCGGGTTTAGTGAAAAGAACACGGCTAATCAAAGACCCACATTGGCCAATAATGGATCGACCCAACTCAAAATGTAGCAATTGATTTGGAAATAAATCCAAATGATCCTTAAATCGTTGGAAGTACCCTTTGAAGTCTGGGATTGCGCCGCCCTCGGGATCATCATAGTCTATGCCTAATCCACCGCCAACATTCACGTGGGGAAGTTGAAATCCCTTTTCAACAATTGCCTTCTGCAGTTCATTTATACGTCCTGCCAACTCCGTGAATCTTCCTAAGTCGGTAATCTGCGAACCTATATGAAAGTGAATTCCAATAAACTCTATGTGCTTGAGTGATGGGATCAACTCCAGCGCCTCCCATAATTCGCTTATAGTTATACCAAATTTGTTATCTCTGGTACCCGTTGTAATGTATTCATGTGTTCGGGCATCTACATTGGGGTTGATCCTTAAGGCGAATTTGGCCACCTTGTTTCTGGAAGAAGCCAGCTCATTCAGCACTTTCAGTTCTTCTATAGACTCTACATTAAAGGAGAAAATCTCAGAGTCCAGACCGATTCCGATTTCTTTATCGCTTTTTCCAACACCAGCAAAAACAATCTTTTCAGGTGAAAATCCCTCCTCAAGAGCTCTCGTGATCTCATTTCCGGAAACGCAATCAGCACCCAATCCTGATTCCCGAATAACATTTAAAATGCGCCTGTTGACATTTGCCTTAAATGCATAGTGAATTTCAAAAGGAAAACCCTTTGTCTCTTCATGAAGGATATCAAGTGTTTTTCGGAGTAGATTCAGGTCATAGAAATAGAACGGTGTTTCGATTTCCTTAAACGCCCTGCTGTGGTCCTTCAGTGCACTCATCGGCAATATTCGTTTAAGGCTGAAGCAGCTCCCTGTATATTCAGATTATTAGCCTTCTTGAAATCTTCGCAAGCGCTTGATCTTTTGTCTAGTGCAATCTTCAAGGCCCCTCGGTAGAGATAGGCTTCGCCGAGGTTTCTATCCAACTTTATAGCAGTACTATACGATTCCAGAGCCTGCTTGGTATAGCCCATCTGGTGCTGTGATCTGGCTGCCAAAAAATAAGCCGATGCTGACCGATCATTTATTTCGAGAGCTGCATTCGCAGATAACAAAGCTTGGTTATAGTTCTTTTGTTCGTATCGAACCATGGAAAGGCTCAGGTGAGCACTGACATTCCTTTTATCTAGTTCCAATACTTTTTGATAGTCCGTTATCGCATTTTCAAATTTGCCAATTTCCTCATACGATCGACCACGATTATACAGGGTTTTAACATTTGCCGGATTGGACTCGAGATAGCTATTGTATGATTCTATGGCCGCTGCATAGTCGCCCTTCTCAAACAGCACATCACCCTCGTTGCTGGCTCCCGAAGAACAGGATACCACCCATAGCACGAGAAGAAGTATAGAAATTTTATTCCTCATAATAAGCCCGCAAAGATAGACGTGGCTAATTAAAATCAGGTCCGTAACGAAGGTTTTTGTAACCCACTAATTCGGTGTGCGCGGTACCAAAAAACATGTCAGCCTCTATCTTAAGCGGTAACTGATTATCATCCGCCGAAACCCAAATTGTAATTGGTTGGGTCCCGGGGAATATGTCATTCTCCGGAACTATAGGCACAACCTTATGCGCATCTAACTCACCTACCTGGGTATCTAACATTTCCGTACCCTTATACAGGACCTTCATGTCGTAGTATATTTCATCGTAAAATGCCCTTAATCGTACGGTGTCGTTCTTGTTTAGAAAGCGAAAGTCAGTATTCCTTAGGTACATGTAACCGCTGATCAGATCGTGAATCTGTGGGCCATAGTCGTAGTATTTTGTCGGACGCTTACGCCCCTTCTTGGTCATTTCCACCACAATATCCCCAGTTTCCTGGTTGAAGTAGATCCTTTCATTTCGGGTATACTTTCCTTCTTCAATGTCGGAATATGCGTGTACAGGAAGCATGGTCTTCTTATTCACGTAAGCTCCCCAGGAGTCCTCTACATGAGTAAATATGCCGACCAAACCAGCTGTTCTACCGGCAATGTCGACCTTGTAACAAGACTGGCCTTCAAATTGCTGGTCATCAGGATCAACCGTGACTTCCGCCTTCCCAACGGTAAACCAACCATAACGTAGTCGATACTCCAGTATCTCACCTTCTTTGAACATAAGTGAACCTGGATCGTCCAGAACTAGCGCCTGGCCCATGGAAGCTAATAAACTAAATGTTAATAAAATGGTAAGCATTGAATGGAATTTCCCCACACTCTTCAAAACATCGATGCAATTTTAACCGATCAAACGGCTACGTCATTTTGCCGAAGTGCATCATTTAATGATGTCTTTTTATCTGTACTCTCTTTTCTCTTTCCAATAATCAACGCGCAAGGAACCTGATAATTACCAGCTGGAAAAGTTTTTTCGACTGTGCCAGGGATTACAACTGATCGATCTGGAACATATCCTTTGTGTTCAATTGGTTCAGAACCGGTGACGTCAATTATTTTCGAACTTGCGGTAAGCACAACATTTGCTCCCAGAACCGCTTCTTTGCCTACTCGAACTCCTTCCACGACAATACTACGAGAACCAATGAATGCATTATCCTCAATAATTACTGGTGCTGCCTGAATGGGTTCCAGAACACCTCCAATTCCAACTCCTCCACTTAAATGAACGTTTTTTCCTATTTGTGCACATGATCCGACAGTAGCCCATGTATCTACCATTGTTCCTTCATCTACATACGCTCCAATATTTACATAAGATGGCATTAACACCGTGTTCTTATTAACGAAAGCACCGTACCGGGCAATGGCATGAGGTACGACCCTTACCCCTAATTGATCATAGCCGGATTTTAATTTGATCTTATCATGAAACTGAAAAGGTCCAATTTCAATTAGTTGCATCTTCATCAACGGGAAATACAAGATCACCGCCTTCTTGATCCATTCATTTACGACCCACTTATTGTCAACTCTTTCGGCTATCCGACGCTTCCCCATATCCAGGTCGTCAATAATTGTTTTTATCGCAACGGCAATATCTTTCTCCTTGATCAATTCCCGGTTTTCCCATGCCTGTTCCACAAGGTTTTTAAATTCCATTTACTTATTATCGTTTCTGTCGGTAATTTGTAGCTCGGCTGGCAAACGTAACCAAAATCTTTTTTGATGCCAGAAGAACTATCAGCGTTTTAAAACATGTCGAAAGTTATCATTCTTTCTTCAATACTCAAGCCCTGGAACGAGGTAAGAATTTATGAGCGAATGGCAAGATCCATAAATCGTCTGGATGATGTTGAAATTCATGTGTCCGGAACTCCGCCTGATAGTGAATTTAAACCTGAGCCCACGATCTTTCCACACGAGTTATTTGCCACCAAAAATAGGAAAAGAAGTCGTCTGAAAAAGGGCTTGGAAACATTCAGAATTTGGAAAGAATTAAAACCGGATCTAATCATTATAACTACCCCTGAACTCATTCCATGGGCGGTATTATTGAAACTATTTTCATCCGTAAAAGTGATATATGATGTACAGGAACACTACCAAAAGAATATAACTTTTCAAAGAGTCTATGTGGGATGGAAAAAGCAACTACTACTACTTACTATTTGGATCATTGAACACCAATTGGGCAAACTAATGAATGGCTATTTTCTGGCTGAAAAAAGTTACCTACACCAACTACCATTTAAACACTCCCTTTGTGCGATAGTAGAGAACAAGACTGCCAACATCACAATAGAAGAACCGTTAAAAGATAAGGACTTACTTCTCTTTACCGGTATCATATCGGACTACTCGGGGATTCGACAAGCAGTTGAGATTTATAAGAAATTGAAAGCAAATCATTTTGACCTACGTCTTCGTATAGCAGGATTTAGTTACAACAATGATCATATCGTTTGGCTAAAGGAAGAAGCTCAAAAAGATTCGTCTATTGAGTTGATAGGAATTAACAAATTCGTGGATCATCACATCATAGTTGAATCAATTCTTAAAGCTTCACTTGGTATTATTTGTCATGAATACTCAGAACTAAGTTCGGAAAGAATTCCCACCAAGCTGTATGAGTACTCTCACTATCAACTACCGTTTCTTGTTCAAGAACATACTACATGGTCTGAGGTAGGTACAGCGTTGGGAGGTGCCATTCCCATGAACTTTGAATCTCCCTTAGAAGAGTATCCCACATGGAAAGATTTGACGTCAAAGAAGGAAATAATATTCAAACAAGACAAAAGTGCATGGGGAGAGGAAGAGAGGGAATTTCTTGACTTTATTCAACTTCTGATATACTGATCCAATTAATTGATAATTAGGTATTTATATTCCTATTAAATGATTATACTAATTATTTTTTTAGATTAGTCTAAATTTTAATTTACCTTTGTCTTAATGAATATTCTCAGCTCGACAGAGGAAAACTACTTAAAGGGGGTCTATCACCTTTCGGATGACGGAAATAATGAAGTCAGCACGAATGCCTTAGCTGATTTTATGCAAACCAAACCGGCTACTGTCAGCGATATGATCAAACGACTATCGAAAAAGAAGTTGATTATTTATGAGAAGTATAGAGGGGTCAAGATCTCTCCCACCGGATATCAAGAGGCAATAAAAATTATAAGAAAACACCGCCTTTGGGAAGTCTTTCTTTACGACAAACTCAAGTTTTCCTGGGATGAAGTTCATGAAATAGCGGAACAGTTGGAACATGTGAAATCTATTGAATTGACCGATCGACTAGATGCTTTTCTTGGTCATCCTTCTATGGACCCACATGGGGATCCGATACCAGATTGCAATGGCAAATTTACGTCTGGTCCTACTCGGCCTTTAAGTGAACTCGAAGCAGGAGATTGTGGCGCCATCAAAACTGTCACCGAGGACGACACCCGGCTATTGCAATACCTGGACAAGCTTGGGATCCGACTGGGTTTAAAAATTGAGGTAATCGAAAAAGTAGACTTTGATGGATCCATGGAAGTCAAGCTAGAAGGTAATGGCAACAAGTTCATTTCCCAGAAAATTGCCGATCAATTACTTATTACCAAAATAGAATAATTCGAATAATGGAGGCCTCAACATACACACCTAATCCAATAACAGCACTCCTGTTATTCGTAGTCGTTCTGGCAGTTGGATACGTCTTATTTCGACTGAGTCGAACTAACATATTTCAATCCCGGGAGAAGAGAAGAAAAACTGTGATTGAGGATATACTAAAGCAGCTGTATCATGTAGAATATTCCGGACACACTACTTCCCTTAATGGCTTATCGGGTGCGCTGAAAATATCGCATAAGAAACTGGTTGATTTGATTGAGTCGATGGCGAACAGAAAGTTGGTAAAAGTTGAAAACGACCGACTTCAATTGACCGAGGATGGTCGAGAATATGCCCTCCGGATTGTACGTGTCCACCGACTCTGGGAGAAATATTTATCTGAGGAAACCGGTATCGAAAAGAGTGAGTGGCATCAACGTGCGGAAGCTATGGAGCACAAGCTAACGGCTGCCGAAATTGAAGACTTAAGTCGTCAACTGGGGAACCCACGTTTTGACCCTCATGGTGATCCCATCCCAACGAGAAGTGGTGAGATTGTAGATACAAAATGGCATCCACTCTCCGGTTTCGATGAAGGTAAAACGGTTCGGATTGTCCATGTGGAAGACGAGCCAGAGGTGATCTATAAACAGATCTTAAAAATGAACCTTCGCAAAGGTCAGATCTTGAAAGTAATCGAGAATAACAATGATCAGCTAACCCTGGAATCCGAAGGAGAAAGCTTCAATATTTCATCCATTGTTGCCAGTAACATCAACGCGGATGAGTTGACGGTTCATGAGATCAACGAAAGTAATGGGGTTCGTCTTACATCCCTGGAACACGGCGAAAAAGCAAGGATACTGGACATTTCATCCGAATGCCGTGGGGCAGCACGAAGAAGGTTATTGGATCTGGGTTTTATCAAAAACTCTACCGTTGAAATCGGGTTACCGGGTCCATTGGTGGAACCCAAAGCCTACTTGATAAGAAACACGATGATAGCATTAAGGAACAATCAGGCAGATTTAATACTTATTGAAAAACTAACAGGGGAATGAGCGAATTGAATCAAAAAGGGTGTGACGATTGCGTCTTCTACAATGCAGCTCAGCTGAAGAAACTCGGAGTAAATGTTGATAATGCCAACTATGTTGTCGCTCTCGCTGGTAATCCAAATACCGGTAAGAGTACCGTTTTTAACGCTCTGACAGGATTGCGACAACACACAGGTAACTGGTCAGGGAAAACTGTGACAAGGGCTGAAGGTGGATTCAGCTATCAGGATAAAAAGTTTAAACTGATCGACCTTCCAGGCACTTATTCCCTACTTTCAACCTCCCAGGACGAAGAAATAGCCCGAAACTTCATTTTGTTCGGTCGTCCGGATGTTACAGTTATCGTCGCAGATTCAACACGACTTGAGCGGAATCTGAATCTTGTTTTACAGGTCCTTGAGATCACAGATAAGGCGGTACTCTGTCTGAATCTCATGGACGAAGCAAAACGTCATGGCATCGAGTTGGATGATCGTGCTTTGGCTAAAGACCTTGGTGTTCCAGTAATTCCCACCAGTGCCCGTTCAAACCAGGGTATTCCGGAATTGATAGAAACCATTCACTCTGTCGCTTCGGGTGAAATCACATGTAAACCTCATCGTATTAAAACTCTTTCCAGATCAGTTAAAAAAGCGGTCGACGAATTAAGTACAAGCCTGGAAAAGAAATATCCAGGACTTCCAAACACTCGATGGGTAGCCATGAGACTACTGGATGGCGATCAGGAGGTTATTGCAGCGCTAAATAATGGAGGATTTCAAATCGCTTAACTATGGCTGAAATAAAAGAAAAAAGCGACGATATCCTTGAACTGGCCTCCGACTTACGATGGAAGGTTGGTGATGATTTTCATGATAAACTCACCGAAGGTATCTATGCCGATGCGGCAACGATAACGCGTCATGTAGAAAAACGGCAAGACGAAAAAGGTGATTACGCTTTCGATCAGAAACTGGACAGAATACTTACTAGTAAATCCTTCGGTTTTCCGATCATGATTATGATCCTTTCTGTCGTATTATGGTTAACCATTCAGGGTGCCAATGTTCCTTCATCGATGCTGGCCTTTCTCTTCCTGGATACCATATATCCCTTTTTGAAAAGTATTTCCGCAAGCGTCGGCATACCGTGGTGGTTGGATGGTTTCATAATCGATGGCGTGTACATGGCTGTAGCCTGGGTTGTTTCGGTAATGCTTCCTCCCATGGCCATATTTTTCCCTCTTTTTACCCTCCTGGAGGACTTTGGTTACCTTCCAAGGGTAGCCTTTAACCTTGATTCCGTTTTTAAACGGGCCGGAGCTCATGGCAAACAAGCATTGACAATGAGTATGGGCTGGGGCTGTAACGCCGCGGGAGTGGTTGCCACCCGAATCATTGACAGTCCGAGGGAACGTCTGATTGCCATTATTACGAATAACTTCTCTTTATGTAATGGTAGATGGCCTACTCAGATTCTGATTGCCACCATTTTTCTGGGAGCGCTGGTTCCTGCAGCCTTTTCCGGGCTTCTATCAACTGTTGCGGTGATACTAATCGCTATGCTCGGCGTATTCTTCACCTTTTTCTCATCCTGGTTACTATCAAGAACCCTTCTGAAGGGAGAAGTATCGACATTCACTCTCGAATTGCCGCCCTATCGGCCACCACGATTCTGGAAGACCATTTATACTTCCCTCATTGACCGGACGTTGATTGTGCTTTGGCGAGCCATTGTATTTGCTGCACCCGCCGGAGCGATCATCTGGCTGATTTCCAACATCGATGCTGGCAATATTTCGTTGGCGTCACATGCCATCAATTTCCTTGATCCCGTAGGGATTCTAATTGGAATGAATGGAGTCATTTTGTTAGCCTATGTTGTAGCCATTCCTGCAAATGAAATAGTTATACCAACCATTCTAATGCTTACTGTATCTCATTTTGGAATAGCTGGTTTTGGAGCTGGTGATGGCGTCATGTTTGAATTGGATTCCGCGAATGCAACCGCCGATATTTTGAAAACAGGAGGTTGGACCCTTCTGACGGGTGTAAACCTGATGCTATTCAGCCTTTTGCACAACCCCTGTAGCACAACGATTTATACCATCTACCATGAGACAAAGAGCTGGAAGTGGACCTGGGTTGCCACACTCCTACCGGTATTTTTTGGACTGATTGTCACGTTTCTGGTGGCTCAAATCTGGCGTATACTTGTAGCCATATAATGAATATTGGACACCATGATGATACGATTGTTGCATTGGCAACGGCACCTGGCTTAGGAGCTATTGGAGTCATTCGCGTTTCTGGCTTAAAAGCTTTCCCAGCAGTTAACCAACTTTTTCGGGGTAAAAACCTGGAGGAACAAGACAGTCATACCATCCATTTTGGCACCTTGAGAGAAGGTGAAACTATTGTCGATGAGGTGTTAGTGTCGCTTTTCCGTGCCCCTCAATCCTACACCAAAGAGGATGTAATCGAGATTTCATGTCATGGAAGTTCTTACATCATTCAAAGTATTATCAGGCTCCTCCTCGGAAAAGGATGCCGTCTGGCTAAAGCCGGGGAATTTACACAGCGTGCTTTTCTTAATGGAAGATTTGACCTGGCACAGGCGGAAGCTGTTGCCGACCTGATCCACGCGGAAAACGAATCCATGCATGAAGCTGCAATGAAGCAGATGCGGGGTGGTTTTTCAAGAGAACTGAAGGCGCTGAGGGAAGAACTGGTCCACTTCGCCAGTATGATTGAGTTGGAACTCGATTTTGGGGAAGAAGACGTTGAATTTGCAAGTAGAGAGGATTTGAAGAAGCTGGTCAATGATCTTCAAAGCCATATCAAGCCACTAATCGAGAGTTTTCAGCTGGGCAACGCCTTAAAAAAAGGAATTCCCGTGGTCATAGCAGGAAAACCCAATGCGGGCAAGTCAACGCTATTAAATGCGCTTTTAAATGAGGAGAAGGCTATCGTCTCGGATATTCCCGGCACTACCCGTGACGTTATTGAGGATGTAATCCACGTAGACGGTATTAGCTTCCGTTTCATCGATACAGCAGGTATAAGGACAACTGCTGACACGGTTGAAGCCATCGGTGTGGAACGAACAATGGAGAAGCTCAAACAAGCTTCAGTGATCCTGTACCTGATTGACATGGAGAAAGATAGCGTTCATGACATCGAGAATGAGATTGCTTTCGTCAGGAAGTTGGAAGTCCCCTACCTTCTGATTGGCAATAAAATTGATTCTGCTCAAAAAGAAGCTCAGCTGCTGTTGGAATCGCACGATGCTATAACGATCTCAGCCAGTCAAAAAGAGAATCTGGAAACCCTTAAAGAAGGACTAAAGACGGTTGTTTCACTAGACCAATTTAAAACGGGGAACACATTGATAACCAGTTTACGCCATTTCGAAAGCCTAAAAGAATCGTACACCGCTCTGGATCGAGTCCTGGAAGGTATCGACCAGGAGATCACTCATGACTTCCTGGCAATGGACATCCGTCAATCCTTGCATCATCTTGGAGAAATTACCGGCGAGATCACAACCGATGATCTTTTGGCCAACATTTTTTCCAAATTCTGTATCGGGAAGTAATCTTCTTCCTGAACTTAACTCACCAAAGGTAAATCTGTCAGTCGTTCACCGGTCAATCGTCGCACAGCATTACCAATGGCGGCGGCAATAGGCCCCAAAGGTGGTTCCCCAACAGGCAACGGAATATCCATTCCTTGAATCAGGTGAATATCAATCTCTTTGGGACTGTCTTTCATCAGTGCCATACGATAAGGACCATACAGTGTTGGGCTCAACTTGCCATCATCCAAATCCATTTTTTCAAACATTGCAGCACTTAGTCCCATAATGATAGAACCTTCGCACTGTGCTCTAACCTGATCCGGATTAACAGCCAGCCCACAATCAAAAGCACAGGTCACTTTGTGCACTTTAATCTGCCCGTTATCTACTGATACTTCCACCACATGAGCTGCTGGAGCATTAGCATCCGTAGAAGCTGCTAACCCCATTGCCCGACCATTACTGACGGTTTCCGAATAGTTGGATTTCTCAGCGGCGAGATTGATTACATCCTTGATTCTCTTTGACATTCCCTCATCACCTAACATTTTCGTTCGAAAATCTACCGCATTTTTACCCGCCTTAATCGCCATTTCATCTACGAAGCTTTCAATGGCGAAAGTATTGGCAAGCAATCCCAGACTTCGCCACCAACTGGTAGCAAACGGTAACGTCTGATGCCATTGTACCACTCGCCGATTGGAGACACCTTCATACATTATGTTACCTCCACGCATGGCTCCTACGTCCGTTCCAAGGATAGAGTGTATTGCATCCGGGAAAATGACAGAATTAATTGCAACATCCCCACTAGCGTAATGATGTTCCATGGAATCCAGATACCCATCTGATCCCAGTCGTCCGCGCATGATATGATGGGTCGGTGGTCGAAAAGCATCATGTTGAAATTCTTCCTGACGAGAAAAGATGTACTTCACTGGTTTGCCAACTTCCATTGACAGTTGACAGGCTTCAATTGCATGTGAGGTATTTAACCGCCTGCCAAAGCCACCTCCCAGGTAGGTTGGAATGACATTGATATTCTCTTTATCCACGCCCAGGGCTTCCGATATCTGGTTTCTGGTGACTCCAACTACCTGCGTAGATAGTATTACCGTAATTTTTCCATCCTTCACACTCGCTAAGGCACCATTGGGCTCTATTTGCGCATGAGCTCCTAACGGACTGGAGAATTCCATTGACACCACATCTGCTCCTTCTGCTTCCAGTTCGGAACCTGATTTTTGTGTTATCATTTTATTCCCGTTCCCTACGCGCAAAGTCTCTTTTAATTCCTTAGAACTCCATTTTTTTGGAATATCCCAATCTATATCAACTTTCCGCCTGGCGGCCATGGCTTCTGCATATGATTCTGCCACAATACCTACCCAATTATCTTTCTGGACTACTTTAACCACTCCAGGCATAGTCTCAGCTTCACGGAAATCAGCATTTTTTAATTTAGCTCCGATAGCATCAGGTCGAATGATAGATGCATGCAACATCCCATCCATCTCCGCGTCTAATCCGAAAATTGGATCTCCATAGATTTTGGCGTCAAGATCGGTTCTGGGAATGGGCTTACCAACGAATTTATATTCTTCAATGGGTCGGGGAGCGATATCCTCCGGGACCTCCCATTCGAAAACGCCATCAGCGGCCTCTGAATATGATATTGATTTACCCTCACCGGAAATTATCCCGTCCTTCGTGATAAGTTTCGTACTCTCGACACCTAATTTCTTTGCCGCCTCACTTTTGAGCATTTCTCTCATCGTTGCAGACAACTCTCGCAATGGCTGCCAAAGACCTCCCACAGATAAACTACCCCCGGTACTTAGTGAATCGACAACACCCGTATCCGTTGCCGCTCCCTTGACAATTATTTGGCTCAGATTAACATCCAGTTCATCTGCAATCATCTGAGCAAAACTTGTAAAACTACCTTGCCCCATTTCAACTTTCGGAGAATGGAAAATGACCATATTGTCCTTTGTTAATTCAAACCACAAATTGGCTTCAGTTCCTACGCCATTATAGGCAGGTGGAAGGGTTTCCGCCATTGCCAACACCGATCGTCTTAAAGGATTTCTGAAGGCATAGGTGCCAACTGCAAGAACTCCAACTGTTCCTAATCCCCCTCTAATGATAAATTTTCGTCTTGATATTTTTGCCATTTTTCCAGAGATTAAGCGTTTTGTCCATTCTTGATTTCAGCCGCCCGATGTATCGCTTTTCGCATACGATAGTAGGTAGCACAACGACATACATTGATGATGTTTCTATCAATGTCATCGTCAGTGGGATTAGCATTTTTCTCAATGAGTGCCGCTGTGGCCATCATGAAACCCGGCTGGCAGTATCCACACTGTGGTACAATTTCCTCGGCCCAAGCCTGTTGAACCGGGTGTGGATCTTCACGTGTTCCGAGTCCCTCGATCGTCGTAACACTTTTGCCTTCCGCATATTTGACCGGATATGAACAAGATCGTACAGCTTCTCCATCGATATGTATCGTACAAGCGCCACATGCAGCTTTTCCGCAGCCGAACTTTGTCCCCTTTAAATCCAGATTATCCCGAATAGCCCATAACAAAGGAGTATCTCCATCGATTTCAAGGCTAACAGGCTTATTATTTATTGAAAATGAAACTTTCATATTTTTTTCTATTTATTAGTCCTCTGGTATTACAGCCCCTCCGTCAATCCATGTCTTGACTGCTTCAATATATTCGTCCACAGCAACTGGAGGTAATTCCCTGGGAACACCATTCGCATCAACACCTGGCTCCCATGCCCATAATACCAGCTCATGTTCCGTAAGATGATGCATGATATCCTCCGGAGTTCGGTTTCCATTGGTTTCCGGATCCATCATTGACCTGGCAATTTCCGAACGTGTCAAACCTTCCCATCTCATTTGATGAGGCGCCAAAGACCAATCGGGAGCACCGGGTACACCCGAAAAAGCATTGTTTGAGGGTTGATGACATGTATTACAATTTGTGGCATTGTCGACGTTTACCCTTGAGATTCCAAATCGATGCGGGTGACTATCTTCACCTTGCTTGGGAATATTGTCAGATGGGTGGCAATTTATGCACCGCTGATGAGTTAGAACATCCATCATGGTGTTAAAAGCATCAATAGTTTCTGTGCTTTCATCACTTTTCGGACTTAACTTGACTTCACCCTCATCCGGTACTTCGATGTTAGATCTGAAGGACACGATCAAGGCTGTCAGTATCAGTAGAATGGAAATTTTCCATAGAATTGGTTTCTTCATAATTAGTTCGATTTATTTAAGCTTACACCGGCCCAACACATCTCAAATAACTGGTCAATCGTTTGACTATTTACCTTAGTTTCATCCCCCAGTTTCATTTGGACTGCCGTGACAATGGTGTTGTACACCCAGTTGCCTAAGAGTTCAGGGTCATCAAAAGTTATTTTTCCCAGCTCAATTCCTTTGAGTAGAATGTCGAATGCTGACTTATAGTAAGTCTTGGATTGCGCTCTCAATTCCTCGGATATAAGTGGAGAGTAATTCAATGAATCTTTGAAATAGAAATAGATGGGATTAGAGATGAAAAAATTACATGCCTTCAGCCAGACTGCCCTGAATTGTTCTTTGTAAGGAAGCTTATACGTGTCCGGATCAATATGTACTTCCTCACCAAATCTCATGGAGCTATACAAATACGTCTCCTCAATGAGAGCAGATTTTCCGGAGAAATGATGATAGATGGTACCTATTGCAATACCCGACTCTTTTGAAAGTTTTGTCATCGACGTTTCCTGAAAACCATGGGTCACAAACAGCTTCATTGCTGACTCCATTATCTCTACTTTCTTATTCGGCGGTTGGTCTATTAACCGAATGTTCATTCTACTAATATAGAATAATCATTCTAATAAACAAATCTTCATGTCAAGTATGCGCCACGGAGTGAATACAACATAAATGACGTCAAGTATGAATTTGCATTCGTCAATGAGTTGGAAGTCCTCTATCTCCACACTGGACCGTGTCCGAAGAAGGCATCAACAATCTGAGTTTTGCACTGGGAAATGATGAGACCATAGAAAGCCACCAAACTATTCTTTGATGATGGTCCTTGTAAAAGAATCCTCATTGGTGAAGATCATCAAAGTATATACTCCACTTTCAATCTTTGATAAGTCGATTCGCTGCTTTTCTGACCATAGCACATCCCGTCCGTTCAAATCGTAAATGATGGCCTTTACAAATCCTTCAACATCCGTGATTGTGATATGGGTTTTAAAAGGATTTGGAAAAACAGTCACCTCCTTTGAGATTTCTACACTAAGAACTTCAGTTACCTCGTCCTGATCATTGACTGTGATTGTTACATCCTGACTGGCACTATTACCTGCACCGTCGGTCGCTGTGATATTCACTGTATAATTCGACTGGGTCTCAAAGTCTGGTGATTCCTTGAATGTCAGAACACCACTACTGGTATTGAAGTCAAAGCTACCCGCATCGGCACCTCCTATACTGTAAGTCACCGTACCTTCATCTGCTGCTACTGCCGTGTAGATTGTTGTTGTGGTGGCGATGTTTTCATCTACAGATATCGAAGTGCCTGAGGTAAAAACCGGAGCTACCTCATCCAGATCATTGATTGTAATCATGATATCCTGGCTAGTACTATTATCCGCTTCATCGGTGGCTGTGATAGACACCGTATAACTCGACTGCGTCTCAAAATCTGGTAATGCCTTGAAAGTTAAAACACCATTACTCGTATTGAAGTCAAAACTACCCGCATCGGTACCTCCTAAGCTATAGGTCACCGTACCTTCGTCTGTTGCTACTGCTGTGTAGATCGTTGTTGTCGCGGCTGTGTTTTCATCTACAGATGTAGACGAGTCTGAGGTAAACACCGGGGCAACCTCATCCAAATCATTGACCGTGATCGTGATATCCTGGCTAGTACTATTGTCCGCTTCATCGGTGGCTGTGATAGACACCTTATAACTCGACTGCGTCTCGAAGTCTGGTGATACCTTGAAGGTCAAAACACCACTATTTGAATTGAAGTCAAAGCTAGCAGCGTCAGCACCTCCTAAGTCGTAATTCACAGTACCTGCATCTGTTGCTACTGCCGTATAGATCGTTGTTGTGATGGCAGTGTTTTCATCTACAGATGCCAATGTGCCTGAAGTAAATACTGGGGCTGCCTCATCCACCTGATCATTGATCGTGATGGCTACATCCTGGCTAACACTGTTGCCAGCCGCATCTGTCGCCATTATAGACACGATATAGCTTGACTTCGTCTCAAAGTCTGGTGATGCCTTGAAGGTTAAAAGACCACTACTCGTATTGAAGTCAAAGCTACCAGCATCGGTACCTCCGAGGCTATAGGTCACCGTACTTGCATCTGTCGCTACTGCCGTATAGATCGTTGTTGTGGTGGCAGTGTTTTCATCCACAGATGCCAACGTGCCTGAGGTAAACACGGGGGCTACCTCGTCCAGGTCATTGATCGTGATCGTGACATCCCAACTGGAATTGTTGCCTGCGTGATCTGTAGCTGTGATGGTCACCGTGTAGCTTGACTTTGTCTCAAAGTCTGGTGATGCCTTGAAGGTTAAAACACCGCTACTCGTATTGAAGTCAAAGCTAGCAGCATCAGTACCACTTAAACTGTAGGTCACCGTGCCTGCATCTGTCGCTAATGCCGTATAGATCGTCGTTGTGGTGACAATGTTTTCATTTACAGTTACCGAAGTACCTGAGGTAATCACTGGGGCTAAATCATCCAGATCATTGATCGCGATGCTTACATCCTGACTGGCACTGTTGCCTGAATCATCGGAGGCTGTGATAGAAACTATATAGTTTGACTGCGTCTCAAAGTCTGGAGAGGCCTTGAAGGTTAAAATACCACTAGTCGTATTGAAGTCAAAACTTTCAGCATCAGTACCACTTAAACTGTAGGTCACTGTGCCTGCATCTATCGCTAATGCCGTATAGATTGTTGTTGGGTGACAATGTTTTCATTTACAGTTACCGAAGTGCCTGAGGTAAACACAGGGGCCACTTCATCAAGTTTCCATAATTCTGTTCCGTTAACTCCATCAAATGCCCTGAAAAACAAGGTTGAACCGACTGTTGTAAGATTGTTTGGTGAACTGCCGCTACTTCCCGAAAATATATCCTTTGCTAACACGGTCCCCATTTCCGTTCCGTCTGACCTCCATAATTCCATCCCATTTATCCCATCGAACGCAACGAAAAACAAAGTTGAACCTACTGCTGTTAGCCTTGATGCAGAACTTCCGTTGCTTCCCGAAAATATATCTTTTACCAACACGGTTCCTGCTTCCGTTCCATCTGATTTCCATAGTTCATTTCCATTGACTCCGTCATCTGCCCTGAAAAATAAAGTTGAACCGACTGCTGTAAATAATGCCGGGGAACCGCCATTACTTCCTGCTCGTAAATCTTTCACTTGCACGGTTCCTGCTTCAGTTCCGTCTGATTTCCATAATTCCGTTCCACTTACCCCGTCATCCGCCGCGAAATACAAAGTTGAACCTAGTGCTGTCCAATCGAGTGCTGAACTGATGCCGCTTCCAGCACTTATGTCTTTCACTAGAACAGTGCCTGCCTCAGTTCCGTCTGATTTCCATAACTCCCTTCCATTAACACCGTTATCTGCGCTGAAAAACAAGCTTGAACCAACTCCTACAAGACTACGGGGGAAACTGCCGCCGCTTCCCGAAAATATATCTTTTACCAACACGGTTCCTGCTTCTGTTCCGTCTGATTTCCATAATTCCCTTCCATTTACTCCATCATCCGCCGTGAAAAATAAAGTTGTTCCGACGACTGTAAGATTTTGTGGTGAACCGGAAAGGCTGCCTGTTCGTATATCTTTTAATAACACGGTTCCTGCTTCTGTTCCATCTGATTTCCATAATTCTGATAAGTTTTCGTCAAACGCAACGAAAAACAAAGTTGAACCTACTGCTGTTAGCCTTGATGGAAAACTTCCGCTGCTTCCCGAAAATATATCTTTTACCAACACGGTTCCTGCTTCCGTTCCATCTGATTTCCATAATTCCGTTCCATTTACCCCGTCATCCGCCGTGAAATATAAAGATGAACCCATTGCTGTAAGAATATCAGGTGAACTATCGCTACTACCTGTTTGAATATCTTTCACTAACACTGTTCCTGCTTCCGTTCCGTCTGATTTCCACAGTTCCGTTCCATTTACGCCAACATTGGCACTAAAAAACAAAGTTGAACCCACTGCAGTAAGATTGGATGGAGAACTATTGGCACCTCCAGAGGCAATATCAATTAATTCCTGTGCATTTGAGGAAGAGACGGATGTAATAAAAAAACCAATTGCATATAGGAAATGTAGATGGTATTGTTTTGGAAATTTCTTGGCACAATTCATAGCTACGTTTAAGGTTGGTGGTTTTAGCTGGTTTTATTTTACATGGTAATGCCAAATTATGTAATGGATTTAAATGTTTCAATAACCATAATTGGGTATTCTCGAACGTGTAAATCTGTCAATGCAGACGTAAGAATCAGCAAAAAATTTTCTCTTCTTTGTTCCTTGCGTTGGCTATTGTAGAATAAACCAGTTGCCAATTAATTGTTACTTGCCATAAGTGATGGATAATCAGTCCCAATTGCTTTCTACATTGGGAAATAGCGACCAATGACCGAGAAGAAACTTGTTTCGCAACAGGACAAAAAAAGGCCCCACGTATCTCTAGAATGGGGCCCACATACTCATGGAGTACGTGTATTTTGAAATAGAACAACTTATGACGAAATGTCCCTACAGGTGCGGAGTAAAAATTCAACCCTTTTTATTGCAGTTTGTTTCCACTTTGGTCGGTCAATCAAGAAAAATCTCTAAATTTCCTAGGTACCACAACAACCTATTATGTTCCGTAATAATCTTCTCCTACTGATCCCTGCTTTATTCCTAATAACCTGTAAGGGTCCTGACAAACCTGAAGAACCTGCTCTAGAACTTGCTGAGTTAACGCTAACAGAAGGAACCAACATGGCAGCCGCCCTATCCCCTGATGGGGACACTCTTGCTTTCGACATGCTCGGTCGAATATGGTTAATGCCAGTCTCCGGCGGTGAAGCAAAATCTATTACTGACCCTTTTGGTAATGCCAGACAGCCTTCGTGGTCCCCAGATGGTGAACAGATTAGTTTTCAAGCTTACTGGGACGGGAACTGGCACATCTATACGGTTAATAAAGATGGCTCTAATCTCAGGCAAATGACATCTGGTGATTTCGATCATAGAGAACCTCACTGGTCTCCGGATGGAACCACCCTTACTTTCTCTTCCGATCGAAATGGTACCTACGATATCTGGACCATGCAAATGGCCGGGGAAATCATCGAACCACTTACTTCTGAACCGGGAAATGATTCCGGACCGGTTTGGTCACCTGATGGTGAAGAAGTTGCATACGTCAGGGAAACCTCCTCGGGGTTCCAATTAGTCAAACAATCTGCTGATGGAGGAGAACCCATCACCATCTATGAGTCGGAAAGCACGCTATCAGGGGCCTCCTGGTCACCGGACGGTCAACAACTATTGGTTAATGAGCATAAAGGGTCGAAAGCTACACTAAGTAGAATAAATGTTAACGATCAATCCGTTATGAATCTTTCTGATCCTGATGAGGATGTTTTCCCTTTCAGGCATAACTGGACCTCAGACGGCTCACTTATTTATACTGGTTCCGGGAATATCACTCAAATGGGTAATGATGGTGAAAAAAGTACCATTCCTTTTTCTGTGAAAGTAAGCCTGGACAGAACACCCTATAATCGGAAAAAAAGAGATTTCGACAACACTGATAATCAGATAGTAAAGGGAATCGTTTATCCGTCTCTGTCTCCAACGGACAAATCAGTTGCATTCGTTGCATTACAGGATCTCTGGGTTAGAAAGGATGACGGAAGCATAGAACAGTTAACGGACGATCCTTTCGTCCAAATATTCCCAATATGGTCACCAGACGGAAAACAAATAGCTTACTGTTCGGATCAGGATGGATCGTTTGGTATCTGGACCATGGTAATGGACAGCAAGAGTAGTTCAAAAGTCATTACTATTGGAAGCAGTGTCTCCGGAATGGCCTGGTCACCTGATGGAAAAAAGATCGCCTACACACAGAGTTTTGGTCCCAGATATGCTATCCTCAATGTAGTAGATATAGAAACTGGTGAAAAGAAGCAGCTGAGTGCTTTGAGTAGCAGCGCAGGTACCCCAACCTGGTCACCAAATGGAGAAATCATAGCGCTCTCCTCCCTGGCACCTTATTCCTCCCGGTACAGGGAAGGAGTAAATAAGATCATGCTTTATGCAGCCGACGGTAGCAGGCAGCGAGTTCAAACCGCTCCGGATCACTGGTCATTTGGTGTGAGGGGAAATGATGGACCCGTATGGTCAGCAGATGGAAAATATATGGCCCTGGTATCAAAAGGAAACCTATGGTTACTTCCAGTGGATTCCAATGGGAATGCTTCCGGAGATCCCATACAGTTGACAGAAGAATTGTCAGATGCCCCAACCTGGAGTGGCGATTCGAAACAACTGCTATACATGGCCACAAACCAATTGAAGGCCATCAGTATTGCCGATAAGGTGACAGAAAATATGCCTATTGCGCTGAATTGGCAGAGAAAACATGCGGAAGGCACCACATTGATTCATGCTGGCGGACTGATCGATGCCGTCAGTGATTCCTTGCTAATTGATATGGATATCCTGATTGAGGGTCATCGAATAGTTGAGGTAGCTCCGCACGATGAGACAAGAGCGGCGGATCGTAAAATTGATGCATCCGATGCTTACGTGATGCCCGGACTTATTGATATTCATGTGCACGAAGGAAGTGATAATGGTGAGAAGCTTGGAAGGACATGGCTTTCATGGGGAGTTACGACTATACGTATACCCGCTGGCGATCCTTATGACGCTTTAAACCGTCGGGAAGCAATCCAGTCTGGGAAAGCCATAGGTCCACGAATATACTTTACCGGCAGCCCTATTGACGGTAGCCGAATATTCTATGCGGGTGGTTCTACGACGACCTCCGAAGCCCAGGTCGATGAGGAGTTGCGTAAAGCCGAACTACTCGATTATGATCTTATTAAGACATACGTACGATTACCCGATTTACTTCAGCAACGAGTGGTTAAGGGAGCCCATGAGATTGGTATACCGGTCACCTCCCACGAACTTTACCCGGCCGTCGGTTTCAATATTGACGGTGTGGAGCATGTAAAAGGGACAAGTAGAAGAGGGTTTTCAGCAAAACTATCTGAGACACGAAGAGCCTACGATGATGTCACTAGCTTGATTGCTCAATCCGGTATGTGGTTCACTCCCACTACTGCCATTTATTTGGGGTACCAATACGTAATTGCCAGAGATCCGTCGGTCATGGACGACCCCCGCCTACAGGAATTAACGGAATTGCGCTACCTGGCGAGTATCAGTGCGTCTGCTGATCAAATTAAAAGTGACCAGGAGAATTATGAAAAGCTCTATAAGAATGTGATCCAAATGGTAGCGGACGTCCATGAAAAAGGTGGACTAGTAGTTGCCGGTACTGATTCTCCAATCATACCACAGGGATTTGGGCTGCATACTGAGTTGGAGAACTATCAGGATGCGGGTCTGACTCCCTTAGAAGTACTTCGAACGGCAACCATTAATGGCGCGAAAGGACTGAATGCTCAGGACGACCTTGGATCTATTGAAGTGGGCAAACTAGCTGATCTGGTTATTGTTACAGCAAACCCATTGGAAGATATCAGGAATGCCAGAAAAACCCGAACGGTAATCAAAAATGGAGAAGTGCATGAATTAGAGATGCTAATTAAAGGGGAATAAACAGAAACCTGTAGATTCATAGGACCGCGGTCACTAATCCATTCTTCACCATCTTCGATATTGGTTACATCTATTAAAGAAGTAACCAGGCCTTAGCTTTGTCCTCCTCACTAAAGTATTTGACTCGATAAGGAAGTTTATCATCCATAATAGCGCTTAAACTCATCCTGGTGGCATAGTTTTCTGAGCTAACGAAAGCAAATTTTTTCAGAGAAGTGGTTTCCCAGAACTTATTGACCACATTATCGACATATTTCTTCAACTCGTCATCGAACTCAATGTCGTGATCGGTGATGTCACACAAAAATCGGGTGAGTTTGAAATCTCTGGTAATGGACATCTTTTTCTCCTGATACTCAATGTATTCCTCATTTGTAACGGAGGGTTGCGATTTCCAACGTTCTAAATAAAATCCGTTTTCTTCATCAAAGAATAAATCAGCCAATTTGTGCGAGAACACTGGGGTCAGATTAAGGGTAGTATCTTTTTTCATGCTGTATTGATTTGGTTCTTACTGTATGAATTTAATAAACATATTTTCTAAATGTTAGTAAATAACTGTTTATAAAAATCAGGATACTATTACGTTAGAACCCTGTCCGGCTTTAGTTCTTGGAGAACTGATTACTGAATGAGTAAACTAAGCTGATGTTCCAGGTTAAGTTATCTGTTGGAAGCTCAGAGTCCAGTTCGATGTTAAACATGGACATAATTGAAATCGGAAAATCTAAATGTCTCAACGAAAATCCCTGGGCGGTGTATATCCCCTTTTCCTCATCTATTTTTAAAAAGTACAATTGTGGGTTCCAGTTGAACGCAATCTTCTTTGTCAGCATCAGGTTGGTAAATGCACCATTCAATGCAATGAAGTTGGAATGATTTAATTGCTCTGCTCTTTCCAAACCAATTCCGTGTAGATAGAATATTCCTACTCCGACTTTATTAGTTAACTGTTTATGAACGGTCAGATCAAACGGCAAAAATCGTTGAGCAAGAATCTTATCATAGTTCACATTTCCCGATTGAGCTGCCTCATATGTAAAAGCCAGTGCTGGAAATTGGGTTCCTACTCGTAGCATGAAGGTCTCTCTTTTGATTATTTTATACCGCCAAAAGCCGAGGATTGACCAGGGTCTCATTCCATCCAGGTCAAATCGAAACTGAGGTTCAAAAGTGAATCGATCTCCCCCCATATTGAAATTTGCGATCGTCGCAGGTTTACCCAAACTAAAAGTAGGTATAAAAGAAAATCCATTATTTGTTACTTCCACACTCCCATCAAAATGATAGGTCTTCAGTGTATCCGTAGATTGTGCCTGTGATCCATATAAGGAAAGGCAGAATAAAGTCAGAATTATAAGGTTGGTTGGTTGACCCATGTCAGAGATGCAAATCAAACCAAATCCGAAGAAAAAAGATAGGGTCTTCCCTGATCGGTATATTCAAATCAATTTATACTGCCTCAGAAAGTGTTAGTTAGGGCTCAAACCGCCATATATTTATTAGCGGTTTGAGCGTTGTTAAAACTATTTCGTGGGAGAAGTGGCAAAATAGGACTCCACATCAAGGTTAGCTGCAAACTCCTGGTATTCGGTTGTTCCAAAAATCGGTTGCGCCGCTGCCTGGAATTTCTCAACATCTTCCCAAACAATGATTACTGCCTGGGTATTTTCAGCAAGACTAGGGATCCCCTGTTCACTTAATTTATATACTTTGAATTCACGGGAAAACTTGTATCCCTCATAATTGTCGAGAGAATTAAAAAAGGTGTTCCTTTTCTCCCCGAATGCATTGGGCACCTTGCCCTTTCTGATGGCAAACTCCACAACGGTTCCTTCTTCCTTTATCGAATTCATATCGAAAGACTCACCATCTATTGGCTCCAAAAGGGCGTATGCTAGCTGATTGAAACTTGAGAAGTAGTCAATGGCTACCTGCTGCGGCATCAATCGTGAAGCTGCCTCGCCAAAGCCCCCCATAGAATTCCAGTGCGTCATTCCAATCAAGACCCTCTCTAAGTCCATATCAGGGACGACGGTAAAAAAGGGCTGCCACTTACCTTCATTCAAGGTGGCATCTTCTCCTCCTAATACTTCCACGAAGTTCTTTCTTGTTTCCAGGAATGCATCATGTTGGCCCTCCTTGGATTGATTAATAGCTATTTCGTAAATTGATTTCATGTCTTGATCTAATGTTTGAATTTCTGTTTGATGCTTGAAGATGAAACCTCCAATCCCGATGGATAAGGGAATCATCAATGCGAGGAATATTTTCGTTTTTGTTTTCATTTCATTGGTTTTAATAGTGTAAAAATTTATGATTGTATACTGAATATCAAGTAGTTACAGTTATGAAACCTAGTCACCTTTAGGTTACCATTACTGATCATCAGTGCGTTATAAATGGAAAAAATTGAAATAAAATCGGAGCGCTTTGACAACATGGTTGAGCAGTTAGAAAAATACGGTGGTTGTCCCGTGAGTTCAACACTCAAGGTGTTTGGAGGCAAATGGAAGCCTCTCATTCTCTATTTTATCTCTGTGGATGTAAATAGGTTTGGTCAGTTACAGCGGATGATTCCTGGATGTAGCAAGAAGATGATGACCACGCAGCTTCGGGAGTTGGAAAAAGATGGACTTGTTGACCGAGAAGTATTTGCTGAAGTTCCACCGAAAGTGATTTATACGCTAACTGAAAAAGGAGAAAGTTTGAGACCTATATTCCGTGAGCTGAGTCGATGGGGAATTGAGAATATATTGGAACCTAAGTTGCAAAAGGTTTAATTCCCTTTTACCACTTGATAATTTGAGAAGTTAATATCATTTCCACTTTATAGAACATGAAGATCAAAGTCGTTGAAAATGTGTTCATCAGACATAATGAAATTATCACCGACAGGCAATCCATATGGTTCCTCCACGGATTTGCAGATTCGGGACTTGCTTATTTAGAGGCATTCGACTCCCCTATTGCCAATAATTTCAACATCTATGTAGTAGACCTCCCTGGTTTTGGAGCAAGCCCAATTAATCATGATTTCCTTTCAATCAAAGGTCACTCCGAATTGGTAACAGGAATCATTAAAGATGAAACCAACGAACAGCAGAAAGTCAACCTTGTCGCACATTCTTTAGGTGGTTTAATAGGTACATGGGTTTGTCAAAACTTAAGTGATATGGTGAATTATTACGTTAGTATAGAGGGGAACTTAACAGAGGCGGATAGCTATTTTTCAAGTAAGCCCTTGGACTATAGCACCCCTATTGAATTCTCCAGGGCATTTAATAAAGACATATTTAAACTGGCTGAAAAAGAAGAAAGATACAAGAGGTACTACAGTAGCCTCAGGTTTGCGAATCCGGAAGGCATGAGAAATTGGAGCATTACGAGCCAGGAGTTCAATAGAAATAACAATTGCGGCCTGGAGTTTAATGCTTTAGAATGTAATAAGATCTATTTGTGGGGAGATAAGGACACACCAAAGGAAACCCAGGAGTTCATCAATAGACAAAAGGTGCCAAATAAACTATACCCAAGCATTGGTCACTGGCACATGATTGAAAATACCGAGGCACTTTACGCAGATATATGCAGTTTCATCTTAGGTAATAATTATATTAATATATAATCTGTCAGTCAAGGGACTTCGACGATAACATAGTTAGATGTAATTTCGTCGCTTCGTTGATTTTACTGTTTCCCTGTCTCCATCTCATGAAAGCCACCATTTCTCTAATTCTTGCTACGACTTTTTGGGGTCTTAACTTTCACTTCGCCAAGTTCATGCTGGGCGAATCGAACTTCATTGAGGCCGGAACGTGGCGATATCTATTGGGAGTGGGAACCTTATTTCTCTTCTTGTTGAAGGACCTAAAAAGTCTGGATAAACTTCCGCTAAAAGGAATTGTACTGGTCGGAGTTATTGGGCTGTTTGCATTTAATATGCTGTTCTTCAGTGGATTACTATTTACCAATCCCCTTAACGCAGCGCTTATCGTCAGCCTAAATCCGATCACTACTGTCCTGCTGTCAGCGTTGATTCTAAAGACGCCCGTGAAATGGTTTCACTTTGTCGGAGCCTCTATTTCTTTTCTTGGGGTGGTGTATCTTCTAACGAAAGGTAATATTCTCAACCTCTCTGAGGTCCGATTAAACGTGGGAGACCTTTTAATCTTCGGAGCCAACCTTGCCTTTGCCCTTAATCATGTTTGGGTAAAAAAGTACAAGGAAGGTATTTCCAATCTGCAATTCACTGCGTGGACCAATTTGATATGTCTTCTAGGATTCTTGACTGTCACCCTATTTTACTACCCAGTAATTGACTTCAATCATTCGAATAATTATTGGATTTGGACCCTGGGTATTGGAGTGTTTGGAACGGCTATTGCCTACATTCTTTGGAACTATGGCGTTACCGAAATTGGTGCCGACCGATCCGGAATTTTCATGAATGTTGTCCCTCTGGCAACAGCTGTGACTTCCGCACTATTTGGAATCGAAATGAATCTTTATCACCTGGTTAGCGGGGTTATTATTATCGCTGGGATATTATTCACACAGGTCTTTCGGTTGCGATCTATTCAACAGAATCTTGCCAAATCCATCAATTGATTGGAATAACTTCATGCCCAGTTTTGGAATCGAACTTTGATACTAAATTCATTAAATTTCCTGAACTGACTTAAAGAAAATGAAACGAATTCTATTCCTATCTTTTATTATAAACTCGTCATTCCTCTTTGCACAATCAGAGGAATGGATTATCTCAACCAAGGACATTGATCAACAGAATTATTTTGGGGTCACGGTGGCAAATGGAATGGTTGGATTAGTCTCATCGCCCGAACCTTTCAAAGTCAAAGATGTGGTATTAAATGGCGCATTTGATACCTATGGAAGAGGTCGTGTTTCAAATATTATGAAGGTGTTCAATACCGCAAATCTTGAGTTTACAAATCCAGGATTTACTGAAGCGGAAAAGAACGCATACAACGAGCTTTTCAGTGGAGATAATCTTATTTCTCACGAACAGTCAATCAACATCCGGAACGGAGAATTCACCTCAAAAGTCACTTACAAAGGACTGGAAGTTGAATATACCCTACGGTCACTCAGACATCTTCCCTTTACCTCGATGGTAGAGGTAAATATCAAAGCCAAACAGGATCTGCAACTCGCACCTGCCTCCGTCATGTCCGCACCTGATATCCTGAGGGATATTAGTAATCATTATGCCATGGTCGACGTTCCCGGTCGAGAGCAGATACCACTTATGAGTTCAAGAGGTATGAGCCCATCAGGGAGAATGAAAGTGGCAGCTTCTTCAACAATCCTGATGGAAGGAGAACATCCACATTTAATTCATGAGGAGCGGAACTACGGAGACCATCGGCTAAAAATGTATCATCAATTGAAACGAGGAGAAACACTCTCGTTTTCCGTTTTTGGAACAGTCTGCACCTCAGAACAGTTTGCAGACCCCCAAAATGAAGCGGAAAGACTTACGTTGTACGCGTTTCTAGAGGGAAAAGAACGAAACATTCAGCGACATCGAAAAGCCTGGGATAAATTATGGGATACTGGCGACATCGAAATCGTAGGAAAACCCGATTTGACAAAAGATATTCGGTTCTCCCTTTACCATCTTTATTCCTTTGCCCGATCCGGGACGGCTTATAGTTTATCACCAATGGGCCTCTCAGGATTAGGTTACAACGGACACGTTTTCTGGGACACGGAGCTCTGGATGTATCCTCCCCTTTTGATGTTGCAACCTGATATCGCCCGTTCTCTCCTAGAGTATCGTTATGAACGATTGGATGCAGCCAGACAAAACGCATTTAGCCATGGGTATAAAGGAGCTATGTTTCCATGGGAATCAGACCAGGATGGCCAGGAAGCTACACCAATATGGGCTCTAACCGGACCTTTCGAACACCATATTAGTGGAGATGTTGCCTGGGCTTGCTGGAAATACTACCAGGTAACCAATGACAAAGAATGGCTGGAAATGCGAGGTTATCCAATCATGAAGGAGGTTGCCGACTTTTGGGTTAGTCGCGTAGATGAAAACCCGGATGGGTCCTTGAGCATTCGCAACGTTGTTGGAGCCGACGAATACGCAGAAAATGTGGATGACAATGCATTCACAAATGGAATAGCGAAAGTAGCCCTGGAATATGCTGCTCAGGCCGCAGAAGTACTGGGAATAGAAGCTGATCCCAATTGGCGGAGCACGGCCAACAGAATACCTATTCTAAAATTTCCTGACGGTGTAACAAGAGAATATGATGGTTATGGGGGACAAACCATCAAGCAAGCAGATGTAAACCTACTATCCTACCCGTTGGACCTAATTAGAGATCAAGATGAGATTCGACGTGACATTGAGTACTACACCCCCAAATACGACGTAGGCGGTCCTGCGATGGGATTTGCGATCTTATCAATTCTTTACAATTGGACGGGTGACACTGAAAAAGCAATTGAACTTTTTAGGCAAGGCTATCAGCCGAATCTTGTACCTCCCTTTGGCGTGATCTCAGAAATGGCGGGAGGATCCAATCCCTATTTCGCCACCGGTGCAGGAGGAATGCTTCAGAATGTAATTGCCGGTTTCGGTGGATTAGAAATTACAGATAGCGGAGTACAGAAGACCATGAATCCTTCCTTACCTAAAGGCTGGAAGAAGTTGATTATAAGAGGAGTCGGGGCAAACGAAGAGACCATAGAGATAGAGGAATAATTTTAAGGTTCCCCAAGATCAAAATGCTCGAAGAATCACTTGTTCAAATTGTACCCTTCGACTCTAAAACACTCGAATCGTTGACGAGCTTGTTTTCAAGTGTTCAATTGAGCAAAGGAGAATCATTTGCCCGGAAAGGAGAATACTCAAAGAAAATTGCCTTTGTCGAATCAGGAGTAATGAGAGCTTACTACAGTAATGAGGATGGAGATGAGTACAACAAGACATTTTTTGAACAAAATAGCTTTATCGGGGCCTACTCATCATTGGTTACCGGTCAAAAGAATCTAATTGATATTGATTGCCTGACGGATTGTCGATTGCAAGTGGCCACCTATGAAAAGGTAACAGGACTTTATGATCATTTTCCGCAAGTAGAGCGATTAGCAAGAATTCTTGCCGAGCGGTTCTTCGTATCGAAGGAAAAGCGTGAAATCGAACTTGCCACTCTCGAAGCAAAGGATCGATACTCCATTTTCCAGGAAGAACATCCCCAATTAGAACAACTGATCCCTCAATATCATATTGCCTCCTACCTTGGTATTAGTCCCACTCAATTGAGTCGTATAAGAGCACAGAATCGTTGATCGAGTTAATTCCTTTACATATGTAAATGGAATTGGTACTCACCGTCCTGAAGTTTGCATTGACATTCATAAACGATGGGAAATGAAATTACAGGAAAATAAGATACTTATCACAGGCGCTACGGCCGGTATTGGCGAAGCCTTACTAAATAAATTTCTAGCGCTGAATAATACGATTATTGCCGTTGGGCGCGCCGAGCAAAAACTCAAGAATTTGGCTCAGAGAGACGAAAGGATAATTCCTTTTCAATGCGATGTATCAAAAAAAGACGATCTGGACCGGTTGGTCATGTTTGTGGAGCAAAACCATCCGGATTTGAACATATTAATCAATAATGCAGGCATACAATTCAATTACTCTTTCCTGGAGGAAATTCAACCAATTTCAAAGATTGAACAGGAAATAAGTGTTAATTTCCTGGCTCCCCTAAAGCTTTCATCTTTGCTCTTGCCAACTCTTGAAAACAATGAAAATTCAGCAATTGTAAATGTATCCTCTGGATTGGCGCTGGTACCAAAACCACAGGCTCCAGTTTATTGCGGAACTAAAGCCGGAATTCATATTTTCTCTAAATCCCTTCGTTACCAGCTTCAGCATACAAAAGTATTTGAGATCATTCCTCCACTGGTTGATACTCAAATGACTGCAGGAAGAGGAAAAGGTAAGATAAGTGCCAATCAATTGGTGGAGGAATTCATAAAAGCATTCAAACAAGATCGGTTTGAGGTGAACATTGGAAAGGTAAAACTGCTAAAACTAATTAATCGGTTGAGCCCTGCTTTGGCCGATCGGATCATGCAAAGGGTATAGTTTTAAAGAAGAAAGTCTGGTGTTCAATACCTTTTGGGATAAGTTGCAAAAACGAACTCGTAATTGTAGTTTGTATTATGGATTTATCAGGCTTTAACATCTGGGAGCTCATTGTAGCTTCCCTTTCGAACTTTGTAATTGGATATCTATGGTATGGACCGCTATTTGGTAGCACCTGGCAGAAACTGGCTGGGCTCTCCGACGAAGATGTGCAAAGTGGAAATATGCCTTTAATATTTGGACTCTCCTTCGTGCTCAACTTCATTATAGCATCGTTTCTATCCCTCTTTACAGAAATAGCAATGATGCTGGGTTCTAATGCCATTTTTGGTGGATTATTTGCGGCAATCCTCTGTATCGGTTTCGTTGCCACGACTTTTGGAGTCAACTACCTCTATCATAGAAAACCACTTAAACTTTACCTCATTAACGTGGGGTACTCCGTGGTGAGCTTCTTTACCATGGGATTAATCATCGGAGCCTGGTACTGATGAAAAGAAGAAATTTTATACAAAACACTGGGTTTGGTTTAGCCGGTTTAGGGCTATCCTCTTCCCTTCTTTCCGGTTGTTCTGACCTCTTAAGTGAAGAAGCAGCTTTGGCACTGGACACTAACATACCAGGTGATTTTCCATTTGACATATCGTTGGCCCAATGGTCCCTTCACAAAACCTTCTGGGCTGGGGAGTTGACGACTCTTGACTTTGCACAGGTGACCAGGGAAAAATATGGATTGAAAGCCGTGGAGTATGTAAACCAGTTTTTTGCGGATAAGGCAGAAGATACAGACTACCTGAACCAGTTGAATCAACGAGCAGCAGACAATGGCGTTAAAAATGTACTCATCATGATAGACCTTGAGGGTTCGCTGGCCATACTGGATGAGAACAAGCGTCTGCAGGCAGTAGAGAATCATTACAAATGGATTAACGCTGCTAAATACCTGGGCTGTCATAGCATCCGTGTTAATACCTCAGGAAAAGGTAAAGCAGAGGATGTTGCCGATGCAGCGGTAGATAGTCTTGGAAGACTTTCTGAGTACGGTGCGAAGGAAGAAATAGGTATTGTGGTGGAAAATCATGGCGGCTATTCTTCGGATGCTTCCTGGTTGACCGGCGTCATGAAACAAGTCGACAACCCCTATTGTGGCACTCTTCCCGACTTTGGAAATTTCAGAATCAGTCTTTTCCCACCGAAGAATTATGACCCTTACAAAGGAGTTGAGGAATTAATGCCCTACGCGAAAGGAGTAAGTGCCAAGACCCATGACTTCAATAGCGTGGGTCAGGATTCCGCAATTGATTATTCGCGAATGATGCGGATCGTAAGTGAATCCGGTTACGAAGGTCACATCGGAATTGAATATGAAGGTTACAAGTTAAGCGAGGAAGCAGGTATTCTCGCCACCAAGAAATTGATTATAGATTCTGCTTCCTAGAATCCTCTAAATCTCACTTTGCTTTCACTGATTGGATCATTCTGTCTAACAAGATAAGAAGAGTATTTTGTGTATCAACTTATATTTAAGTTGAATAATTTAAAAATAAGTTGTTCAACTTATAATTAAGTTATATGTTTACAACGCTGATTCGATAAACTCACAACGCAATGACTACATTGACTAAGGCAGAAGAGAAGATCATGAAGATTCTCTGGGATATTGACAAAGGTTTTATCAAGGATATTATCGAACAATATCCCAACCCTAAACCTCCTTATAATTCAGTTTCGACTATTGTCAGGGTATTAGTTCAAAAAGAAATCGTTGGTTACAACGTGTATGGGAATTCATACCAATACTATCCCTTGATTTCCAAGGAAGAATATCGAAAGGATCAACTGTCTCGATTAGTCTCCGATTACTACAACAATTCTCTTAAGCAGGTGGTCAACTTCTTTTCAGAAAGTAAACAGCTGGATGAGAAAGAAGTAGACGAAGTCATGAAAATGTTAGAAGAACTAAAATCGCAGAAGAATGAGTAATATTTTACTTTACCTACTGGAAGTCAGCGTAGTACTATCGCTGCTCTATTTGCTGTATTTACTCCTTCTTAGAAAAGAGACCTTTTTCAATCTCAACCGGTTTTTTCTACTGGGCATTCTTGCTTTTTCTTTCCTCCTACCATTGGTGAGTTTTGAGTTTATCGAATCAAAGGAGCACATTATTAGTCAACCAATTGATCAACTGGGGAGTGTACGCGTCTCCTACTATGATGCCTTAGCCGAGTGGAATTTTGAAGGGAATAGCGATGAAAAAGAAACCTTCTTTATGCAGGAGTCAGGTAGGTTGAGTCCAATTAATGGATTCACTATCATGACGCTGTTTCTGATCGTTTACCTGATAGGGGCAATTTCTGTATTGATCCGACTCGGTTGGATCTACTTAACCATCGATCGATTACGTAGAAGCTACCCCAGAACCAGTATCGAGGGTATAACTGTGGTGAAGGTCTTACACCCCATCACACCTTTTTCCTTTTTGAACTGTGTTTTTGTCCCTAAAGACTTACCAGACAATGAAGAGTTTGGTCAAATACTGGCACATGAAAAGACACATATTCAGCAGAGACATTCGTTTGATTTACTTTTTGTTCAACTTCTGGCAGCCGTTCTCTGGTTTAACCCGGTGATCTGGTTGTTGATAAAATCTTTAAAAACTACACATGAATATATAGCAGATAAAAAAATGATTAACCAGGGTTATTCCTTAGTTGAATATCAATCATTGCTTTTGAGACAATTGATTAGCAACAACTCGTATGGGTTGGTTCACAATTTCAATTTGACATTCATTAAAAAAAGAATAACCATGATGAAAATAAAAGAATCCGGATGGGTAGGAAGGGCAAAAGCCTCCCTGGTCCTATCAATAGCATTAGTATTTAGCCTGGTGATGTTACAATGTAACTCCAGGATCGACGACCAGATTTCTATTCCAGTAGTTGAATCTAACCTGGGAAGTGATCTGTCATTACCTCTGCTACCACAAACAAATTATGCATTTAAAGGTGATCTGTCCCAAGCGATAAAGATAGAGATCGCTGATAATCAGGTAAGACTCAATGGAAAGGCTCTTAGCTCGAATGAAATATCTTCTGCTATTGAGAAGCTAAATGTTTCGGAGAAAGCAATTGTCGAAATGAAAGTGGATAAGGATCAGTCCATGGCATTGGTTCGTGACGTCCAATGGGAATTGCGAAAAGCTAACAAGCGAAAGCTGCTGTATGTAGGTGAGACTGAAGCAGGAGTATCAGTTGATATGGCCTTCTTACTTCCTCCAACTCCGGATAGTGAAGTAGGGAAGCTGATGCCGAAAATTGACGATAAATACGCTGAAGAAAACGACATAGATTTGTTCAAAATGGATTTGAGTAATCAGTTGGGGATTGTCAATCAACAGCAGGTTTACACGTTCGTAAAGGATCAGATTGCAAAAGGAAAGTCCAATTATGTTGTCAGCGGAAAATTTGATGACAATACACGATATGGTGATTATTTACTCAACCTGACCTACATACAAGAAGGCTTCAATTCAATTTACCAGGAACGATCCAAGGAAATATTTGGGAAGAACTTTTATGACTTGGATCGAGATATCCCGGAAGAGAAACAGCAGTATAACCGGGTTAGAAAAGGAGTCCCCAGAGCCATATCTATCGCAGAGAGGTAAGGAAACATTTGAAAATAAGTGTAAAGGAAAACCTTTAAGGGTTTTCCTTTTTTACCTGGAGGAATAAGTTTGCCTTTACTTATACCGTTATAAATGGAAGACTTTTCTCCAAAACGCATTATTTGTCTGACAGAAGAAACTACAGAAACCCTTTATCTACTGGGGGAAGAGGATAGAATAGTTGGTATTTCAGGATTTACAATGCGACCATCAAAGGCGAGAAAGGAGAAACCTAAAGTATCCGCATTCACTTCGGCCAATATTGAAGAGATCATTCAATTAAAACCTGATCTGGTAATCGGATTTTCGGATATCCAGGCAGACATCGCTAAAGAATTGATTTCCAGAGGAATCACCGTATGGGTGAATAACCATCGAAGTGTGCAGGATATATATGCCATGATGGCCCAGTTAGGATTTCTTACGGGCAAGACCAATGAGGTGGCATCATTAATCGATAGTATTAAAACCGTCATTCTTAACATAACTGAGAGTAACAGGCGGCAACCAATTAAACCCAAGGTCTATTTCGAAGAATGGTTCGACCCACTCATTTCCGGCATTCGCTGGGTAAGTGAATTAATCGAAATGGCAGGTGGTGTTGATATCTTCAGTGAGTTTCAATCTACTTCCTTGGCAAAAGACCGGATAATAGAAGATCCCGAAGAGGTAGTTCGAAGAAACCCTGATATAATTATAGCTTCATGGTGTGGAAAGCAGTTTAAGAAAGATCGAATGTTACAACGGGATAACTGGACTGAAATCAAAGCGGTGAAAACGGACTTCGTTTTTGAAATTGAATCAGAATTAATCTTACAGCCAGGTCCAGCGGCTTTAACGGACGGAATTCAACAAATTGTTTCTATTGTTGAGAAATGGCACAAGGCCATGGATCATTGATCTCTAGTACAAAATTCAATTGTTCGCGTCCATAAACTCTAAGGCTTTTACCATGAACTCCTCTTTCATTTTTCCGGCATCCATCTCATTATAGTACCACACTTCTCGATTTCCAAAGTCTCTGGAGGTAGTTATTTTAGTTTCACTTGCCCACTGAGGATTCACCATAGCCTCAATCAATGCAAGGTCCCATAGCCATCGCATTTTTCGAAGTCCATCTTGGTGATCGTACCAGCGATCAACCAGAAAATCACCTAGCGGATGTTTGCCTCTAAATTGATCTTCGATTTCCTGGTAGGTGAAATCCATTCCTATTGCCAGACTATGAGGCATAATGTGCATTTCAACTGATGACTTCAAAAGAAAATGGAGTGCTTGTGTATCCATGATGCTATTAAAATCTGTGGTCGACATCACACCATTTTCAAAATCGTAATTGGTACCCAACCAGTAAAGCACGATTTTTTCTTCAATGGATGGATCGATATAGACCGCCGAAGCCACATTGGTAAGGGCCCCCAAAGCAATCACCGTCAGTTTTTCGTCCGCCTCCATTTGCTTAGCCTGATTGATAATCTCATAGGCCGCCGCAGAGTGTTGTGCCTGGTCGCCCCAATCGTACATTCTGGCGATACCTCCCCTATTGGTTTTTACATTCAATCCCATATGACCAAGCAACACCTGGTTAATACGATGGCTATTCTCCATTGATTGAGGTTCAGCCCAATGACTGGTTTGCCAATGTGTGGCATTTAGTGCAAGGACTTCCCAACCGGGTTCAATCAAGGCTCTTACGAGGGCATACGGATCGTCCACCTCATTACCCGTATCCGCATCAAGGATTACCGATATTTTATCCTGTGATACAACCATTAATGCGGTAAAAAGCAGAAATCCTGAGATCCAATTTCTTAATCCGAACATAGAAAAGATTTTTTATTCAATATACGGATTTGGAGTCAGGATTACTTACTGAGCAACTAAGAACTCTTGAATGCTAGAATAAAATGGTTAATCCTACATTCAAGCCCCACCTATTTGATGTTATCACAAGATTGTCGGGATTATTATCGGGTTTTTGCCTATCACTCTGAAAACCAAATAAGCCGTCAATTGAGATATTATCATTGATGAAATAAGCCGCTCCCACTCCTGCTTGAGTACTTAGTGTATTGTTGGTAGTTTTAGTGGTCTCATCTAAATTATTTGTAAATCGAGAGTTTTGAAAACCAATGGTTGTGCCAGCTTCTACCAAAGGTCTAAGTGCACCAGAACCCAAATAATAACGTACAAACGGCCCCAAAGCCAAACCGAAACTTCTGGAGTCACCAAAATCGCCATCAGAGAAGTTAAATGAAGTCGGGACACTGGCTCCTACTACCAGGTTGTCAATAATGAAAAATCCCATTCGGGGATTCAATGAAGCAAAAATATTTCTTCCGGGATCTACGATATCTGGATTATTACTATCAATTTTTGTTGACGCCGTTCCGAACGAAAAATTTGATGATCCTCCAAGTAAGAATCTTCCCTTTTCAGTTTGGGCTTCCGCAAAAAATCCTGATGTGAATAGTGTGAGTGCAAGAACAATTTTTTTCATGAGCTTAATATTTTGAGTTTTACAATAATGACCTCCTATGAGGAACATCACACCCATCTCCCGACCTTTAATAAAGAAGCTGGAAAATGTGATACTTAACTATTTTACTCCTTTAAGGAAAGAATGTTCCGAATTTTTAAGGAATCCTTTCTGATTAATTTTGATAGCCCACTAACGGTAAAGCAAATTGGAATTTTGTTCCTTCATTTGGGCCACTAAAAACCTGAACGGTTGACTCATGTAACTCAATTATCTTCTTTACGATAGCGAGCCCTAGCCCAGCACCAGTATTTAGACCTTTTGATGATCGTTCCGTTTTCTTGTGTCGTTCAAATATATGAGAAAGCTCACTTTCGGGAATTCCCGGCCCTGTATCCTGAATGGATACCATAACCTGTTTATCGTTTGACTGGAATGAGAGAGTAACCGATCCGTGGTCCGGGGTGAATTTCAGCGCATTATCCATTAAGTTTTGTATCACACGCTCTACCAGGCTAACGTCTGCAAAAACCATTGGAAGATTTTCTTCAACCTCCAGTTTTATTGAAATAGACTTATCAGCTGCCATTCTCTGGTATTTTTCATACACGTCATGAGCCAAATCCGAAATGTGAAATGTCTCCTTTACAGGCTCAATCTGCTTAGCCTCCAATTTTGAATATTCGAAAAGTTGCTCTACAAGATTGGTAAGCTTTTCCGTACTATTCCGAACAATCCCAAGATATTTCTCAAGCTCTTCCTTTGAGAGTTTATCCTGCTTAATCTGCATGGTTTCGATATATCCAAGTATAATGGCCAACGGGGTTCTAAGATCATGAGATACGTTGGCAATCAACTCTTTCCGGAGAGACTCAACAGATTTAAGCTCTTCGATATTAGCAGTAATGGTGTCCGCCATGCTGTTATAGGTTTCAGCAAGGATGGATAGGTCATTCCCTTTGGGATTATGAACTCTTGAATGAAGGTCACCTTCCTTGAACCGCCTAACAACTGTCAATATCTCCCGCAGGTTTTTGGTTAAAAACCAAATACTCAGAAGGCCTAAGGCCGACGCGAAAATTAAGGTGGCGATACTTGCGCCAAATCCAATTTTCATGAAGTAGCTACCCACTAGACTGGTGTTTATCTCCTCGTGAATCTTACTGTCCAGAATGATATAGATGAATCCTGAACGACCCGCTGACGTGAATGGCGCAGCCGAGAAAATTTTCTTATTATCGGTATTTCGCGGATCATCCCCAAGAATATACCGATCTCCGTTGCAGGAAATGAAGTTCTGAATAGGTTGCAAGTCAATCCTTCCCGCTGGTTTTTCAGGTTTCGAATGATCCAAAACAACTGAGTATTCAATATTGCCTAAGGAATCTAGCAAATAAACCTCTATCCCTCTATTTACAGCCATCATATCATGCATGATGTTTCCAAACAATGCCTTATTGACTGTACCATCAGATAAAAACGGATCAGCATTCTGGAATCTTTCCTCAATCAAATGTTGAGCGACATGAGCATTAAGTTTTTGGGTAGTCTCCTCATAGAATTTGGCACTGAAGTAATAGGTTATGCCGACATAGCTAATACCTACCAGCAGTAGAATCGCTACAAATGATAGCATGATTTTACCAATTAGCTGGTTTGATACGGTATTCCCATCTACACTCATAGTAGCTCCTCATTAAATTTATAACCCACTCCCCAGGTAGTCAATATGTACTTTGGATGATCCATATCCGGCTCAATCTTAGCTCTGAGTCGATTGATGTGAGAGTTTACAGTATGCTCGTATCCCTCGAAATCATAACCCCAAATAAGGCTTAGTAAACGAGATCGATTGTAGCTTTTGCCAGGATTGGAAGCCATGAGAACCAGAAGCTCAAATTCTTTTGGTGATAACTCAATTCTATTACCGCTTAGGAGTACTTTACGCTTGTCAATATCTATTTCGATATTTTCTATTTCTATTGATGCTGGTTGACCCTGTTCCTGAATTTGGTCGTGAATGATTTTTGACCTCCTAAACATGGCTTTAACGCGAGCAATAAATTCCCTTACACTGAAAGGTTTGATCATGTAGTCGTCGGCCCCGATCTCTAACCCTAAAACCCGATCAATCTCTTCTGATTTCGCGGTTAGCATCATGATTGGTGTGGACACTCCCTGGACACGAACCTTCTGGCATATTTCTATGCCGTCCATTCCTGGCAACATTATATCCAGAATAATTAGATCTGGAGGTGATGACAGTATGGCTTCATAACCTTCCTTACCATTGTTAAATAAAGCGGTCTGACATTCCAGGTCTTTCAGATGAATAGATAACAGGTCGCATATTTCCTTGTCATCTTCGACGATTACCACCTTTTTCTCCTCCATATGTGGCGCAATAAAGAAACAAAGTATCACAAAATGTTCACGACCCGTGATCCTCTACGACTTGACGGCGACATCTTAATCAAAGATTATTGTTCCAGTCAATTATTTCGCCCCTATTCACTCAAATCAATTGTGATGAAAAGTTGAATTGTATGTGACCTTGCTGCAATGTTCTAACCGTTGATTTGTCCATAAACAAATTCGAAATGGTTATGAATCAACTAAAATTAATGACACTGCTACTTGTTGCTGCTTCTCTTTTTGTGAGTTGCGACGACGCTGATGAAGTAAATAAAACGGGAAATCTCTCATTAAGCTTCGATGGACTAGAGGCCCTTGGAGATGGATATGCTTATGAGGGTTGGCTTATTGTAGATGGCAGTCCTGTAAGTACAGGAATTTTTACGGTAGACGCGAGTGGTACATTATCCCAATCCAGTTTTGAGATCGAAACGGATTTACTGGAATCGGCTTCTAGTTTTGTCCTTTCTATAGAACCAGCTCCGGATAATGATCCTGCGCCTGCCGCGACTAAACTGTTAGTTGGAGATTTTGCATCGGGAAGCGCCACGTTGGGTACTGGTATTGTGGGAGATTTCGCCAACACAGCAGGATCATTCTTCCTGCGCACACCTACAGATGAAAGTGGAGATAATAATGGAAATGATGAGAATGGGGTGTGGTTTGGTATTCCCGGTGCTCCTCCAACTGCTGGTTTTGCACTGCCCGAGCTCCCAGAAGGATGGGCCTATGAAGGTTGGGTTGTAGGAGAAAACGGGCCTCTGACCACAGGAACTTTCACTTCATTTGATGCCGCGGACGATGCGGCACCATATAGTGGTATCGCTCAGTCAGGACCTCCAGTACCTGGTGAAGATTTCTTCCTGAATGCACCGGATGGAGAGACTTTCCCACTTGACATTAGGGGGAGGACAGTTGTTATCTCCGTTGAGCCCGTTCCGGACGATTCGCCTTTACCTTTTGTATTAAAACCATTGGTTGGTACAGCAGGAAATGAAACAGCGCCTGAGACGTATAGTTTTGGCCAAAACCTTGGTTCATTGCCAACAGGAGTAGCATCGTTCTAGCTACTCAAATGTTCAGGTGAGCCCGGTCGATGAATCATTGACCGGGTTTTTTTTATTTATCGACGATTAATAATATGTCAACTGGATATGTAAGCTAAATACAACTATTTCAGGGAGTAATCTATTTTTGAGGATCGAGCACGCCTAATTCGCCAGTGAAAAATAGAATAATCATTTTATTTAGTATCATGATAATACCTGAGGCGTTATTCGCCCAGGAAATTGAAAACAATGAAGGACACAACAGGTACTCCATTTATGCAGGATTATACTCTCCTTATGTAATTCAACCGGGAATTCGACTTGGTTTAAGTATCCCCTTCAAAAGTTGGAATTCCGAAACACGAAAATCCCATAGAATAAACTGCCTCGATGTTGTCCCTCGCTTTGCATTTTTTTCCCAACCTGATATTCAGCAAAACTATTTCACTGACCTTACGGTAGAGTATCGACGGTATAATCCAAATAAAGGGCTAAACCCGAAAGTAGGAATTGGACTCGGTTACATGTTTTCATTGCAGAACGTTGAGGGATCTGTTAACCTGGCAAATGGATCCGTAGAATTTAATCAGCGTTCGTTAAACTCGATCGTTCCAACAATTAATATTGGTTTTGAAAGAAATAGAAAAGGAAAATTCGGCTACTATTTCACTTTCTATTACGGTGGAAAATTCACGTCTAAGGAGGTTAATTCCGCCTTTATTGGCTTGGAAACAGGTGTGTCGTTGAACCTATCAAACAAAAAATAAGAATATGGTACGAAAGGAGTTTTTGAGGAAGAGCGTCGCACTTGGAATTAGTTTTCCTTTCGCTAACATGCTGTTGCAATCCTGCACCTATGAAGAAGGAATTGATTATCCCAATATTGAAACCAACTTTTCCGGAAGCGTCCTGATTGTTGGCGCCGGAGCTGCGGGCTTAGGTGCTGGTTATCTTCTGAATCGACTGGGTATTGAGTTTCAGATCATTGAAGCAAGTACCAGGATTGGGGGAAGAATGAAACGCGAATCGTTCTTCTCAGATTTTCCCATTGACCTCGGGGCAGAATGGATTCACGATTCACCATCTGTGCTCGCCGATATCATAAACAATCAGCAGGTTGATGCGGACTTAGATTTTATAGTGTACAATCCACAAGAAATTAAATTCTTCGATGGTGAGAAACTGATTAACTTGAATCTTAGTAGCAATTATTATAGTGAGTACAAGTTCAAAAACACGTCATGGTTTGGTTTCTTTGAACGGTTTATACTGCCGGATATTGAAGACAGAATCGTCCTCGACTCACCTATACAGACGCTAGACTATTCCGGAGATATGGTAGAAGCGATAACCACTAACGATCAAGTGTTTCGAGCTGATAAAGTTTTGGTAACCGTCCCCATTACCATACTACAGTCCGGATCGATAAATTTTATACCTAATCTCCCCTCATCAAAAGCGGAGGCCATTGATAAGATCTTCATGGGCGATGGTATCAAAGTTTTTATGGAGTTTTCAGAACGATTCTACCCGGACCTGGTTCTTTTTGGAAGTGTTGCGGATGCAATATTTGACGACAGTAATAAACTGTATTACAATGCGTCTTTCAGAAAGGATTCCGATAGAAACATCCTAGGTTTGTTTTCGGTGCAGGAAGAGGCAACGACTTACACCAGTGCTGGGTCAGAGGAACAGATCATAAACTTAATTCTTAAAGAATTGGATGAAATTTTTGACAATAAAGCCAGCAAAAGTTATGTCAAACATGTCATCCAGAATTGGTCCGGTGAACCTTACATCAGAGGCTCGTATTCTAATACTTTCGATGGAGATACAAAAAAGATTATGAAAGCCGTGTCAAAGCCAATTGACAGCAAGGTTTATTTCGCCGGTGAGGCTCTAAATTATGAAAATCAGGCAACTGTTCATGGTGCTTGCGAGTCTGGATATCAAGCGATCGAAAACATATTATCCTGAAGTGAAATGGGAATTAGATATATCGATAACTAATTATTTGACCACCACAGTAGCTTGTTGATTTCGATTTTTAAAGACAAAATCCTGAATCCCTACTTTTTTACTTAACTTAACAAAGTGAGGCCTCTGTGTGCCTTAAATGATTATTAGAGAATTATTTCGAATTGAAATCAAATTTAATTGTAGTAGGAATCGGTGAGTTACTGTGGGATATACTTCCGGATGGAAGACAACTCGGAGGTGCCCCAGCCAATTGCGCTTATCATGCCGGTCAAATGGGATGTGAGTCTTATATAGTCAGCGCTATTGGTAATGATGAACTGGGTGATCACATATCAGACGAGGTTCAACAACTGTCAATCGACACTTCATTCCTACAAAAGTCAGATGAGAATCCTACCGGAACAGTATCTGTTGAAGTCGATGACTCCGGAAGTCCTAGTTACATTATTCATGAAGCGGTAGCCTGGGATTACATTAATTGGAATGAAAGGTTACGGCAGCTTGCAAGCAAAACAGATGCAGTCTGTTTTGGCACCTTGGCCCAAAGAAATACTGACTCCAGAGTTGCCATTCAGGATTTCTTAAAATCAACAAAAGATGATTGTCTAGTTGCGTTCGATGTTAACCTTAGACAATCATTCTACAATAAAAAAACCATTACAGAATCTTTATCGCTTGCTAATATTTTGAAGCTGAGTGATGAAGAACTTCCGGTAGTCTCTGACTTCCTCTCGATATCAGGAAGTACCGAACAGAGGTTAGATCAGCTAATCAAAATGTTTAATCTGAAGTTAGTGGCATTGACAATGGGAAGTGAAGGAAGTCATCTCGTTACCCCTTCCGAAAAATCTTATATGGCAGCCACTAAAGTTAAAGTTGCAGATACAATTGGAGCGGGTGATTCTTTTAATGCATCACTGGTTACAGGATTACTCCAGAAGCTGGATTTGCGAACCATTCATCGAGTGGCAAGTGAGGTTTCAGCATTTGTATGTTCTTCCAAAGGAGCTACACCCATTTTACCGAAAGACCTTATCGATCCTTTTATCAGTTCTCAATAAGATAGTGGATCAGATAGTTAACAGAAATATGTTGCGGCAGACTGTTATCCTTTTCACTTTTTGTTTTTCTGTCCTCCAGGTGATTGAGACCAAAGGTCAAATGAAAGTATATCATAAGAACTTTCCTGAGACGAACAAGAACCTTCAGGAACATGAATCTGAGCTTTTTGGAAAGTTTAATGATATCGTGGTTGAGTTTAATCCTTCTCAACGATTGGTGTTCGGCAAATCCACCAGTTTCCTACCTCTATGGATATCAGGGAATGCCACTTGGAAACTCCCTGAAGTGATTGCCAGAAAGGGAGACGGAACTGAGTCCAGACCCGATCTAATCTCCAGGTATTCACATGCCCGGGTGATTAAGCAATCCAGGGATACGGTGATCATACAATGGAGATATTATCCTGATTTGTCCAAACTAAGCCCAACTGATATTGTTGAGGAATACTTTCTGATAACTAAGGATAAGAGTGTATTTCGAACGATTCAACCTGGAACCGATAAAGTCGATCGTTGGACGACTAAATCCGGTTTGATCACGCAAGAGCTTCAATTGACCTCTGATGGCATTAGGGTATCGATATTGGACCCACCAAAAGAATTGGAAGCAGCGAAGCAGTTCTTTCCAGACAAACCTATCAATAAGAACCCAAATGAGGCGATTCTAAGGTTTTCTTTTGACCAAATAAGTGGAGATGCGACAATAAATGGAGCTGATGGAAAATATTATCCCATCAGTGGAAACGAAACCATTATACAAACTGGTGTGATTGAAAAAGCCATCGAAATGGATGGTTATTATTCCGGAATAAAATCAAGAGATCTCTTGAAGAATTTTGACCTGGATGAGTTCACATTAGAAGGCTGGATTGCCCTATCCGCTTATCCGTTTGATTGGGCTCCAATTATTCAGCAGTCTGATTGGGGTGATGCAGGCTTTTACCTTGGTATAGACCAAGATGGACATGCCGGTTTCCATGTAAGACTTGATGATCAGTGGTTGTCGGTTTTACAATCGGATTCAATTGAGCTCCGAAAGTGGAGTCATATCATGGCCACTTTTTCAGCAAAAAATCAATGGATCCAACTATATGTCAACGGAAAACTGGTGAACGAACTGGATTTTGATGCCGAACGACTTATCCGTAGTAATTCGATAATTACTATAGGAATTAATCAACAGAAAATGCCTGACATCCAGGGTCGAATGGGAAGAGGAAAATACCCATCAATGTTTGGACTGGATGGTCTAATCGACGAAATCAATGTATATCCCAGGGTAATGAAACCCGAAGAGATACAATCAAAATTTAATCAGGTTTCAGGAAATGCATCAGGCTTTCCTCAATCCATACTAAAACCCAGGGATCTACCCAAAATACCCTCTAAAGACAGGTTCTCTGCAGATTATACCACGCTTTCTCTTTACCCTACCTGGGACAACCTGTGGCGTGTGGGAAATCACGCAGATTTAGTAATCAACTTCGAAGACAACCCTTCTCGATTGGTTTTTTGGAGAGGTACCAGCTATGGCCCTTTTTTCGTCACCGAGAATAACAAATGGATTGGTGATCAAAGCAACGAGGATTACCTTGAAGACTGGGCTGTTGGAGAAGCAGAAGGGTGCCTGGAGCATATGTCTGACAAACAAAATCGACATTCATTTGTTCGAATTATCCATGAATCAGAAGCACGTATCGTGATTCACTGGAGATACGGTTCCGTGGATTCAAGATATCTTTTCTCCGCAAAGAATGGAGGCTGGGGTACATGGACAGATGAATATTGGATTGTCTATCCTGATGGTATTGCTGTGCGACATTTACCCCATAGCATTGTTTTCGGTGATGGGTGGATTGAGAACATGTTTCTAAATGCCCCAGGTACTAAACCGGAAGAAAATGCAGAGTTGCAAGCTTTTAGCGTCATAGATCCAGAAGAAAGAAGAGTGGACTACTCCTGGGAAGATCAACCTGCCAGGGGGAGCATGGATGCAATGATTACGATGGTCAATACGCGATCTGAGAATCGAATGTTTTGTATCTATCCGGAAGATTCCGGAATTGAGATATTCAGTGGACGTAATAAGAGATACAAGTTCCATTCCTGGAACCACTGGCCAGTCAGCCAAGTTGAAACAGACGGTAGAGGTGCACGTTCAACAGATCGTATCACCCACTCCTCTCTTATGCATGGTGCGGTGGACGGCAATTACCTCCTGTATGGCATTACCGATGAATCGATCGAAGGTTTGCTCCCGAAAGCCAGGTTTTGGAGAAATACTCCTGATTTAACGAGTACTGAGGGGGTTGATACCTGGAACTACGTTCAAGAACAAAGAGCTTACGTCATAGAAAGCAAGTCTGGCATAGTCGAATTTGAAATCATCCCGGGAAAGAAGTCGGAAATCTCCAATCCCTCATTCATCATCAAGAACTGGATGGGAAAGTCACCTAAAGTAGAGATTAATGGACAGGTAAGTAACTCTGATATAGCTAAAATTGGCTTTGAACAGACAGAATTTGGTCAGAACTTGATTCTGTTTCTATTTCTTGAAGAATCGGACCCGCTTAAGGTAAGAATCGAGCCCTAAAACCTAGTACCTCTTCGTGTACTACTCTACCTGATAACGCCATAATCCTGTAGCTAGAAAGTTATTTTCTAACATTTAATAAGTAAGTTTGTATAGTTAGAATCAATCCTGAAAATCTCTGTCAAAATGAAATCAAAAGGTTTAATCAACTTCATTGTATTATCTACAATCCTGACGCAGGTGGCGTTGGGCCAGGATCCATTTTATGCTTATCACACTAAAAGAGTTCATAGCTCCACTGATTACATTGGTAAGTATGCCGATCTAATCGTAGTCCTGGGTGAGGACAAGCAACTAGAGTTTACTCGTCAAACACAATACCTACCCAAATGGGTGACTCCTGAAGGTACTTTTATGTTGGATGACTTCTTTCCGGAAAGAGAACTGGATCACGAGTTCAATTACAACTATGTCAGACTCATGGAAAATGGACCGGAGAAAATTGTCGTTCACTGGCGATACATCCCCGATATTTCAGCTATCGACCTGGCCAATACCGAACTAAATCCAACCGTTATTGAAGGATTGACTGCCGCGGTCCACGAGACGTTTGAAATATTCCCTGATGGCAAAATATTGAGAGAAGTGAAGGACTCACGCGATTCCAGATATGAGTCATGGACAAAGGAAGGGTACGGTGACAAACAGTCCATTCAATTAAATAACGATGGTGTAGTTCATGGCAGTGTGGTTTGGGGAGATAAGTCTGCCCCGCTCTTAGAACCAATTGATGGTAATGAAATCATAACCGCAATTGACGAACCTGTACTAGCCTGGACTTTCGATGAGGGAGGAGGCGAATACCCCGAAGATGTACAGGAACTTATTGAAGAGATTATGGAAGAAGACCCCTCAGAATTGGCCAATATGACGGTTGAATCTGTAACGTCCGAAATCTATGAAATTGCTGGTCATATGGCCGTCTATAAAACGGGTGTTTCCGGCACTGCTTTAGGTTTTGATGGGTATTATACAGGGATTGAATTTGAAGAGGACATTGAAATTGAAGACGCCCTCACGGTAGAAACCTGGGTTGCATTGGATGTATTTCCATTCAACGAAGCAGCCCTGGTACAGCGTTCCTCCGGGTTCGGTCAGGTTGGGTTTTACTTAGGCGTTGATGCTTACGGAAAAGTTGTCCTTCGAATAAACGGTTCTGAAATCAAGTCCAGCGAGACACTCCCTTTATATCAATGGCAGCAGGTAACAGCTTCTATCGGAAAGAATTCCGCAAAACTGTTCCTAAATGGCGTCTCTGTCGGAAACCTTTCATTTGATGGCGATATTCTTCCCGACGACTTGAAAATGACTATTGGGTTAAATAATGAAAAAGAACGCTGTACAGACTATGTCAGGGATTTCGATCAGAACATCACCTTTATCTATGGTATTCAAGGCCTGATGGACGAAGTAAGAATCTATGACGGTCAACTAAGTGCCGCGCAGATAAAGAAGAGCTTTGAAACCTTTGTGCCGGAAGATCTCACCTCCCCTCTTGCGAAAGCTGTACTGCCAGGTGAAGTCGGTGTAGCTCCCGAATTTGGGGCAACCTACAAAAACCTCGAACATCACGAGCTTTGGGATAAAATGTGGCGATTATATGACGGTACTGATATTGTGGTCAAGTTTGATAATAATCCAGCCAGTGTTGTCTATTGGCATGGAACGAATTTCGCAGCAAACTGGGTGACCGACAATAACCGCTGGATGGCTGACCAGAGTTCAGAGATTTTCACCAAACACGGTTGCTCCGAACATATGTCTGATAAGCAAACCCGACATAGCTATGCCAGGATCATTGAGAATTCCGAAGCCAGGGTCATGATCCACTGGAGATATCCATGCGTGGATGTTGGGTATGTCTGTACGGATAAGCGAAACTGGACTGATGAATATCACACCATCTATCCGGATGGAACTGCGGTTAGGAAGGTCATCTTCAACAATCGTAGACCTCCCGGGTTTCAGGATATCCAATTCTTTACCAATCCGGGCGAGACAGCATTAGACGTTGTAGATATTCAGGCTATGACTGTTGCCAATGTTTCAGGTGAAACGCTGGACCTGGTCTGGAAAAAACCAAATATTAATCCACAGCAAAAATTGAAGGACGCGACCATTGAATTATTGAATTCAAAATCCGAGTATAAGGTCTTCACCGTATTTCAGGGTGGAGAGATTAGCACCTGGGGGTCATTCGAACAATCGAAGTATACGGACGATCCTTTTGCTGGTCCATGGAATCACTGGCCAATTAGTCTGGTTCCATCAGATGGTAGGTTTGCAGTAGCTCATGACCGTGTTACCCATTTTGCTTTAGGAGCAAATGACAACGCCCCTTCCAGTGGAAGTATGGTTCATTATGGTTTCACGAAGGAGTCGATTGAGGACGTGATACCAATTGCCAGATATTGGCAAAATCCACCGGAGCTTGAGAATCTTTCAGGGGCGAGTACTTCTGGATTCTTCAAGGACGAAAAATCCTATCTGCTCTCTAAAGAAGGCGATGGTAAGGTGAGTTTCACCATCCAGGCATCAAATGAGTCCCCTGTCATTAATCCCTCATTTGTGATTGAAAATATGACAGCCGGTAGCATCAAAGTCAGTGTCGATGGTAAAAGACTTGATGATAAGGATTACCGGGTTGGTGAGAGTTACAATACAGATGGAGCCATCCAAACGGTAATCTGGATTGCTACGGAAAGCACTTCACCCGTCTCATTTGAAATTGTTAAATAAGTATTTAAAGAAATAGTTGGAGCTAGATCCCCTGTCCACCATCGACGGGGATCGCTGTTCCAGTAATAAAAGCCGAATTCTCGGAAGCAAGCCAGGCCACGGTGCCAACAACTTCCTCGACTTTTCCAAATCGGCCCACTGGATGCCCATTTTCTGCCCTTTTTCTTCGTTCAGGGTCCTGGAAAGCACGGTCAGCCATAGGAGTTTCGATTACCGCTGGACAAACAGCATTGATTCGAATTCCTTCAGCGGCAAATTCGAACGCCGCAGATTTAGTTGCACCCACCACACCGAATTTTGAAGCATGATAGGCAATACCTGCGTCACCACCTTTTAAACCGGCCATTGAGGAAATATTAATAATTGATCCTCCTCCGCCTTTTTGCATAACCGGGATCTGGTACTTCATACATAAGAATACCCCCTTAAGGTTAACATCCATGACCTGATCCCATGTATTCTCTTCATATTCCGGAGTTTTCGACATGGGAGTACCTTCAATGCCGGCATTGTTGACAGCAATATCTATAGTCCCGAAAGCAGCTAAAGATTTTTCTATTAACTCCTTCACCTCAAGTTCGCTGGAAACGTCAGTGGGCACATATATAGCATCAGCGCCGAGTGACTTTATCTCATGAAGAAGAGCCTGATTTGACTCCTTATTTCGAGATGCCAAAATCAACTTACTATTCTGGTTGGCAAAGAATTCAACTACTCCCTTACCTATTCCCGAAGAACTTCCAGTTACAAGTACAACTTTTCCTTCAAATTCAGTCGCCATATTAATCTATATTCTTATCTATCAGATACTCTATTTACCCCTGATTTTTCCTTTCCAATATCGCATGGGGTCTGTAGTCCCTACCATTCCGTCCTCATTGGTAATACCCTTGAATACCAGTGGCATAAATGGATCGGGTGAAACATCGGTAACCCAAGCCATCGCCCTGAAGAGTATAATTCTAAACTCGGGATCGTAATACGTGAATGTATGATGACCTGTGGTGGTACCAAATACTTTTCCTTCACCCAGCTTATATATCCAAAACATAGGTGAGGGCTCTTCGGATAGAAGCTCTTGCGGTACGGGACCGTCACTGTCTTCATCGGGACCCGTTCGAACACTTCCTAGTACACGAGTATTTTCCTCCTGAAATAGGTCCCAGTAAAACTCATCGTTTATGGTTATTTGATCCGAAAAACCATTGAAAATAGGATGACTGGTGTCCACTGAAATGTCATCGAAAATAGCTCCCCATTTGGAAGTGCCCTCATTCCAGGCAAAACCAAGACATCCCGACAAGGCTTTTCCTTTTGATGCGGGCCTCATGATGGCTGTTTCATGTAAAGAGACTACCCCTCCCCCGTCCTTAATGTAGTCACGAAAACTATCGAATTGCTTTTTCTTCAACTTCGGTAGGTGAAGGTACATCACAACAAGATCTGACCATTGAAATTCTTCATCGGTAGGAAAATGAAACACTTCCCTTACGGAAACTTTGTCCACTTCTGAAAGAAGTCCCATCATGAGGTCCTTCACTTTGACGTAGTCATGAGCTCCGGCAATGTGATGCTCATCATATCCATAAACCCAAAGAATGTTGAGCTTCTCTTTCAGTGTGTTCCCCTCAAGTGCACCTATTATCCTCTCAACCTCGCTTTTTGGCTTTAACTCTTTTGGTAATTGATATAGGTGTTGTCCTTCAGTTAAGAAGCACGTCACAACGAGCATCCATGTAAGCAGAAGCCGCATTTTGACTATTTCTGGTCGGCAATCTTCATGTTCTTCTCATCCCAATAATCGTCATCGTAGAAAGCGAATCTAGACGGACTATAATTTCCTACCACGGCTACATCAGCTTTTTCCGGAACATCAAGGTCTAGCAACCAATACACACCGTTTACCATTAAACGCCTTGTGCCTTCTTCCAACAGATCTGTTGACGATCCGATTGTAGAGGCAAATACCTTTCCGGTTGTTCCGTCAGGAATCTGATAGCTCTTCGTCCATGCAACGGGCATCATCGGGTCGTTTAGGTCAACCTCAACTTCCTCATCTTCGTCATTTTCTCGGAGGTCGGTACCCGCAGGCTCACTATCTGTTGGTCTCATCCCCAGTCTAGGGTCGTTCTCATCAAAATCCAGCACTCGTTCAGTGACCTGACCAAGGATTAACGGTTTGGAATCACCTGGTAGAGGAAGTCTCACTCCGTATACATCAGTAGGTCCCCAAACATCTCCATCTGAGATACCGGTTAGAATCGGATGTCCTTCAGCATCCGGTGCAACAAAGCCTTTAGTGCTTTGATCGCCATGTTCACCATGGTGGGAGATCCATTTTTCACCTAGAACCAGTCTTCCAAAGCCACCTTTCCATTCGTTCTCTTCTTCATAAAAACTCCCATAGTGTGCGAAAGAACTCTCGAAATCAGCTTCCTCGAACATAAAAGCGTGTGTTGAGGTACGGATCCCCAATACTGGTTTTCCGCTTGCCAGGTAGTTGTTGATGTAGGCCATCTGCTCATCGGGTAAGGCACGAAATCGGGTGAAAAGTATCATTAGATCAGCATTGTCAAGTGATTCTAATCCCGGGATATTTCCCACGTAGTTGGGATCAATAATTCCAGGTCGCTCGGGATCCTGGGCAAACAAAACAGTACAATTAAACCCATGTCTTTGGCTGAGAATCTTTGCCATTTGAGGTAGTGCCTCTTCTGACCTGTACTCCTCGTCACCCGATACTAGAACTATATTCGCTTTCTCCGGATCTCCTGCGAAGGTTAACCATTGCTCTACCGGTTCAGCCATCTGACTTTCCTGCGAAGTTTCATTACCTGGAGCAGAGCACGCTCCAAGGACTAATAGCAGGACAATAACTTTAATCATTTTCATTTTTTCCATCTTTATTTTTTGATTAACTCAGGAGTGGTTTGATTTCATTGTTGATATAGATACCATCGTCCAGGGTGACTTGATCCGGATTAGTAATAGCTTCGTCGCATTCATCTTCCATCACAATCCAGCCCTGGAAATCCGTATCTATTAAATATTGTGTAATCTTCTTGAAGTCGATGACACCTTCACCTGTTGGTGCCCACCTTCCATCGGCAAACATGTCCTTGTAATGGATCATATTGACCAATTCTCGATATTCCTTTACTATCTCAAAAGGATCCATATCCACTTTTGCAATATGGCCTACGTCCGGAGTGTATCCTATTAGTTCTCGATCCAGACCATTCAAAAGGATTTTGTAGTCCTCCCTGGTGCGATAAATTGAGCCCTCAGGAGAATTGGGGTGATAGGAACAGGTTATTCCCTTATCGTTCGCTCTTTTGGCGACTTCATTTACACAAGACAGCAGGTTCTTCTGCCGTTCCTCCAAATCATTCCTGTCCGACCCTGGCATTTGCACCAATAAATAGATGGTGTCAGGGAAGTGGGATAGAAATTCCATCCACTGATCCGCGTTTTTCCTTTCCTCCTCTGTTTCTTTTGACCCTCGCCAATCCTCGACATGACAAAGGGCAGTCAATTCAAGGTTATGCTTTTCAAGGGTTTCTTTCATCTTCAAAGGATCTGATAGGTCACCAAAAAAACTCGTTTCCGGCTCAATTCCAGTGAAACCTGCCTGGTTCGCAATTCCCATGATATGATCCAATTTACCCTTGTAGGATTCTCCAGGCATCTGCCAGGTGTATGTCTCGCAGGCGATTTTTATTTTTCCCATCTCTAGTTATTCAATAAGAATTCCGTTGTCACTTTATTAAATCTTTCAAGGTCTTCCCAATGATGAACATGTCCACCTTCCGGGAAGGAAACGTATTCAGATCCCTGGATTCCTTCATGAAGAACTTTCGAGAATGCCGGCGGTGTGAAGATATCCATGTCACCAACAGTTACTATTGTTGGCACCTGAATCTGATTCAATCTTGATACTGTATCATGATGTATACAGGCGTCCAGTTGACCTTCGAAACCATCCTGGGTCTGCGGGCTTGGGTTATCCCCTGCCCCTTTCTGACCGTCTCTTAGATCGTCCATACCATATTCATAATATGGCGGAGCAAAAATCCAAAGCTGTAGTAGCTCCATGAATTCGTCAGGCTTACTGGTTCGTCGTAGTTTCTTAAGGTTTTCGTAAACCGTTTTTGCGTAGTTATTGAATTTCGGCCACGTACTAATCAGTGCTATACTTTTTACCTTTTCAGGATAATTCAACACCAATTCCTGTGTAATCGCACCGCCCATTGAAATCCCAGCGACTCTCGCCTTTTCCACCCCGGCATGTTGCATGACAGCAACCGTGTCATCGGCCATCATTTTGGTCGTATACGGACCTTTAGGCTGATCTGATTTACCTACTCCTCTGTTGTCGAGAATGATACATTTAAAGTGCTTTTCGTACTCGGCAACATGTTTTTCCCACACATTACCGTCGGCTCCAAATCCCATAATCAGCACAAGTGGATCACCTTCTCCACGAATCTGATAGTAAATGTTTGTTCCGTTTGAATTTGCAACCTGGTAGCTCATGATATTTGTTTGATTACGTTCTCTACAAAAGGGATGGCTTTCTTCCCGTCAACTTCCGTTGTTGGGCAGAAACAAAAGTCAAAGCACCACCATTCCAATGGTTCAACTTCTTCCCGTATGGCCTCAATGACAGCCACGAAATCTATATTTCCTGTCCCAAACGGGGCATGCGTAGATGTCTCGTCATCGTGCAACGTGCCGTCGCTATCTATGAGGTGAAAGTGTCCAATGTGACCTTTCAGCTTTTTTGCAAATTCCACTACTCCACCCGCGAGTGTTTCTTTTTCCCCGGTTTGACGAGCACCAACAACCGCGCACATGTACGCATGACTGGTATCGAAAAGTACCTTGAAGTTTTCATGATCCGTGGCCTCGACGATAGAAATAACTTCACTGGGCTTATTCAGCCAAAATCCGGGTTCAAATTCCCAAACCAGCTTAACACCTACACTTTGGCAGACTTTTGCCGCTTCTCTCCAAGTAGTAGCAAGCTGTTTAAATCGTTTTTGGTATTCCTGATCATCTAATTCATCTGGTGGGCTAATGGTATCCACCCTCAGTGTGTCGATGCCCATGTTATTACAAAAAGCAAGGGCTTTATCAATAGCCTTTATATGGTCTGACATTGGTACTTCTGCAGCAGGCACATGTCTGAAGTCAGGGGCATATCCGGAGATCCCCAGTCCAAGGTCATTGATTTGCTTCTTGAGTTCCGCACACTTCTCAGGAGTGTCGTAAACGTCAGGGTGTGGATGTGGATGGAATCCATTTATTTCAATCCCATCATAACCTACCTCTGCGCAGTACTTCATAAATTGATCAAACGACCAGGGGTTACTTTCGAACGGTCCGAAAGAAAATGCCCAACTACCCAGGGAAAACTTTGGCCTTTTCATACACTATTCCACTTTTCTTTGATAAACGATATTCCTTCTTTGTAAACCTCCTCCGCAGGAGAGTAATCTCGCCAAACATTAATGGCATTAGCAAACTCCGGAATGATTGTACTAAATGCTTCGATGGTCAGCCAACCGTTGTAGCCAACGTCCTTTAATGCTTTGAATGCTTCATCCCAATCCACGTGACCCTTACCCGGAGTTCCCCTGTCGTTTTCACTAATGTGAACATGCTTTAGATGAGGAGCTATGGTGTGGATGCCATCCTTCTGATGTTTCTCTTCAATGTTCGCGTGATGCGTATCGAATATTGCTCCAACGTTAGGATGATTTACCTGATCCAGTAAACCCTTCAAACCTGACATTGTATTAACCAGGTAACATTCGAATCGATTAAGTGCCTCAACAGCCAGGGTTATTTCCGCCATGGCGGCATGTTCACCTGCTTTTTGCAACATCTCAACGCTCCATTGTTTTTCCTCCAATGTGGGTGGTTGGCGGGTGAAATACGCAAAAGCAGAGTGGAAAGGTCCGCAGATGACTTTGATATCCGCCGCATGAGCCACGTCGATGGCCCATTTCAATTGTTCAAGTCCAGCTTCCCTGATCGTTGGATCAGGACTTGCAATATTGGTTTCCGGCGCAAGAGAAGTTACCGCCGTGGCCTCAATTTCCATGGACGAGAAGTGTGACCCCAGGCTGGCATAGTGTGCTATATCTCCGTCTCCAAGAGGTAATTCAATACCATCGAAGCCCGCCTCTTTGATTTTGTCTATAATCGGATAATGCTGCTCTGTGACATGATTTGTCCAGAGCAGCATGTTCATACCAATTTTCATTCTTAGTTAATTCTTGTCTTTAGTACAATCCATAAGCGCTAGACAGCAGCTGCTGATTCCTGTCCTTTGATTTTTTTCACCCAAAACCAGAGGACTGTGAAGAGCACAATAAGAATCGCAGGGAAGGCTATCATGGTCTGCAATGTTTCCTGACCCGCTGCCAGTTCAAGAGCATCACCAGTCAATCCGGTTTCCTCCGCTCGAATTCGAGCATTGTCTATCCAGTTTCCAATAATCGGTTGCCAAATGGACGTGGAGAACATTCCGAATCCACCCACAACTGACATACCAAAAGCACCACTTAATGGGATTTTCTCCGCCGTAAAACCAATCATATTAGGCCAGAAGTAGCATATTCCTATGGCGAATATCGCAGCAGCAACGTATGCCATTCCACCGGTAGACATACTGAGAAGGAATAGCCCGATAGCTGCGAAAACAGCGGATCCAAGGAGAACTCCTGTTTGATCGAACTTATGGACAAAATCACCACCAAAATATCTTCCTACTGCCATTAGGCCAGTGATTAACGCCAAAATAACCATCGGCTCAGCTCCACTTTTAGCCAGAACCAACTGCGCCCATTGTGTGGGACCAAATTCAGATATGGCCGTCAAGGTCATACAGATACATATAAATATGAAAAGAGGAGATATCATGGCCTTTACATTTCCAGCAAGGGATCCAATTTCTTCCGTTCGAGGTTGTGGGAAAGATTGTCCCCAGAACAGATACGCATAAACGATAGTTGGTAGAAGTATGATCCAAATTTGAGCTTGCCATCCCAAATTCATCCCGGTCATCGCAAACGAAATCAAACTCCCTAATACAATCCCTCCTGGAAACCACATATGAAAGCGATTTAGTAGGGTATTCATGGTCTTTCCTTCATAGGAATCAGCAATCATGGGGTTACATGCTGCTTCCGTACAACCATTACCAATTCCAATAAATAAGGTAGAAACCAACAAACCGGTGTATCCTCCGGAATAAATGGTTAAAAGAATGCCTATGGTGTGTGAGAAAAAGGCAAACTGCATAATTCTCTTTGGCCCCAGGGTACTGTAGAAAATTCCACCGAGTACCATGGAAATAGGAAATCCTAAGAACCACATTTGATTAATGAATCCCAGCTGTTTAGCTGTGAGGTCAAATTCTGCGCCTAACTGGGGTAAAATCCCCGCCCTTATGCTGAATGAAAAAGCTGTAGTGATCAGTGCAAAACAGCTTCCATAAAAAAGACGGTTGTTATTATGTTCGCTCATATTCTATTGGGTTTGATTGATAATGAATCTGAAATCAAATCAATTATTATCAATTTGTCTAATCTTTTTCCTACCCGAACTTACTAATTATATGTTAGAAACTTCGTTATTTTTTGATATTCGGCAAATTAGTTCAAGTCCCGGTTGATGTCGATTTCTGTGTAGTCTTTCACGAATTTCCGGATATTATCGAATTTTTGAAATTCCCGAGGTTCGTGAGTAGTTGTGATAATAATGGATTCACAACCAGCCTTCCAGGAAGCCTCTGCGCCGGTAGGTGTGTCTTCAAAAACAAGACATTCTTCAGGGGTGAGGCCTAACTGCTCAATAATTCGAAGATATATTTCCGGGTCGGGCTTTCCTTTGATCACATCCCTTGAATGAAGGATAACTTGGAAAAGGTCTCTAATGGAAAGATTGTCGACGACGAAATTCACATTTTCGGGAGGGGCTGCTGAACCTATTGCCAATGGATAGTTTCGGGATTTCAAATCCACTAAGAACTGAGCCAGACCCTCAATTAAGCGCAAATCAGGTTTAAAAATCCTTCTATACTCCTCTTCTTTTTCTCTTGAAATACGTACTCTTTCCACCGGGCTGTACGTTTCGCCGAAAAGTCTTTCCAGAATTTCTTCATTGATGCCATGAACTTTCTTTTGGACCTCATCAAGAGGCAGATCCAGTCCAAGCTCCCTTAGCTTCCTTTGCCAGGCTCTGTGATGGACCATCATGTTGTCCACCATAGTTCCATCTAAATCAAATATGAGTCCTTTCATTCCTGACCGTAGTATGACTCCGGTCCGTGTTTTCGCTCGTAGTGCTTTTTGATCAAAGCGTCTTTCAACCTTGGCGCATTCGGATTGATTTGAAGAGCCAAAAACGCCATCTGTGACAATTGCTCTAGTAATTTGGAATTAAACACCGCTTTTTGAGCATCTTTTCCCCAGGTAAAGGGCCCATGATTTCCGATAAGAATCATCTCTACCTCACCAGGGGTAATATTCTTGTCTTTAAAACAATCCAGGATTTGCTGCCCGGTATTATGTTCATAATCACCCTGTATCAGATCGTCACCCATTGGTGGTGCACACGGGATATCGTGTGTCAGGTAATCCGCATGAGTGGTTCCCATTATAGGTACATCCCTCTGAGCCTGAGCCCATGAAACCGCATATGTGGAATGCGTGTGACAAATACCTCCCAACTCTTCCCAGCTTTTATAAAGGAACGCATGGGTCTTTGTATCGGATGAAGGACGCATTTTGCCTTCCACAATATTGTTATCAAAATCTACAATAACGATGTCTTCCGGTGACAGACTTTCGTAAGGAACTCCGCTGGGTTTGATTGCGAATACTCCGTTATCCCTGTCCACCTCACTGACATTCCCAAAGGTATAAATCACCAGATCAAGGTCTGGCAACAACATGTTGGCATCGAAACAGCTTTGCTTTAAATCTGAATAATTTGACATTAGGCTCAGTTCAATTGGTTTTCTACAAAGTCCCCTAGAAGGCAATACTTATTATACATTTTATTGTAATGTTCAATCATGCTTTCATCGGGATAATAGGTTTTCTCAAAGCCATTCCCCATGGATTTGGCAGCCTCATCTACATTGGTATAAATACCAGCTGCCGTTGCTGCATACATGGCTGCTCCCAATGCAGGAGCCTGTTCCGACTTAGCCACCTTTATCGGCATATTCAAAACACTGGCGAGTGTTTGCATAATGAAAGCTGATTTTTTGGCAACTCCACCAATTCCAACCACTGATTTGATCTCAACACCCTCCTCTCTAAATCTCTCCACAATTAACCTCGATCCGAAACAGATTGATTCCATAACCGAACGGAATATCTCTGGAGCTTTGGTTCCCAGGCTGAGATTAGCAATGGCTGCTTTAAGGTTTTGATTCGCATCTGGTGTTCTTCGCCCATTGATCCAATCCAGGGCTACAGGCATCAAATCGTGAACCGGCAATTTCTCGGCTTGTTCCGATAGCTTAATTATAATTTGGTCTTTCAGCTTATTGCACTCGTCATCCGAGAGCTGCTGTTCGTTTTGAACGACATTATCCACAGTCCATGAAAGCACATCCTTAAACCATGCAAGAGCATCTCCAAACGCCGACTGTCCAGCTTCCAGACCCACCATACCGGGTATTACCGATCCATCTACCTGTCCGCAAATTCCTTTAACCGTGTTATCACCAATTTTATCGTGTGGGGATACAATAATATCGCAGGTGGATGTACCCATTACGCGAACCAGGGTATGTTCTTCAACTTCTGCCCCGACCGCTCCTGCATGTGCGTCAAAAGTACCAACCGCCACCACAGTGTCCGTTGTTAATCCTGTTTTTGATGCCCATTCCGGACTCAGTTTTCCTGCTACTTCGTCAGACGTGTAGGTATCCCTGTACAATTGACTTTTTATTTCCGAAAGGCTCGGGTCAAGCTTATTTAAGAAGTTATCATCTGGTAATCCATCCCAATTCTTATGCCACATGGCTTTATGACCGGCGGCGCATCTGCTTCTTTTGAATTCCGATAATCCAGGAGATCCAACCAATAAATAGGTCATTAGATCACAGTGTTCCATCCACGAATAAGCGTTTGATTTTACCTCCTTATCCTCACGAATGATGTGGAGTATCTTGGCCCAAAACCATTCTGAAGAGTAGATTCCACCCTCGAACTTCGTGAAGTCCTCACCACCCCAATTCCGGGCGACTACATTGATTTCATCCGCTTCCTTAACCGACGTGTGATCCTTCCATAATACGACCATTGCATTTGGATTGTCTTCAAATCCTTCCTTATAACACAAAGGCTGACCGGACTCATCAACAGCTATCGGGGATGATCCTGTGGTGTCTACGCAAATTCCCTTAACCGCTTCAGGCTTGATGGATGATTGGTTTAAAACTGATTTAATGGTCAATTCAATTCCTTCCACATGATCATCCGGATGCTGCCTGTACTGATTGATGGTGGGATCGCAATAATTACCGGCTTTCCATTTCTGGAACCAATGCACTTCGCTGGCGATTGTTTCACCGTTTTGAGCATTCACCAACACTGCCCTAACAGAGTCGGTGCCAAAATCTAACCCTATTACAAATTGTTCTGAATCCATATTCAAAGATGCTAAATTAACTTTCTATCCACTAAGTAAACTATTATGTTTCTTAACTTTAGAAAGTTTATACAAACGGATTGAGCCAGGTCATTACCATGGTGTGATCACTTTTCAATAACAAACCTCTTTGTCCATTGTTGCCCTGACGAAATAACCTGGAGAATGTAAACTCCTTCCTTCATCCCTACCGTGCTGAATCCGATACCGTCTGTTGTATTCGCTCTTTTTTCGAGAATGATCTTGCCTGTCATCGAAGTTATCCTAATGGTAAATTCTCCCAGAGGTGGACGAGTAAATTGAACAGTGACTTGTTTGCCAACCACAGGATTCGGGTATAGTGTTATTCCCGCAAACTCGTTAGGGTCCTGTGTGGAGGTTATTACCTCTCCAGTAAAATATCGGTCAGCAAGTGCGAAGGCATCATTGGCTATTTCAATACCAATAAGACGACCAGGAACATCGTCTACCGGCGGATGAATCCCTCCCCAAATCCGGGATAGGCTTGTTTGGTCAGAGGCATCTCTATATGTTGCCCATTGAAGTATGATATCCTGTGATGGGCCCTTCTCAAACACCAGAAATTCATCCTTCTTTGCAATAAATTCACCTATACCTCCAGGAAAAAATGGATCTCCAGTAAAAAAGGTTAGAACCTCTGCGGCTGCTCTTGAAAAAGTGGAATGTCCGGATACGTATCCGGCAAAAGGTGGGGTCACAAACGTAGGGCGCTGATACGGCCACCAATTCTCAGCAAGAATCCAATCGACTCCTGCCACGTCTTCATCCGGATCATCAATAAAATCTGGCCCTCGCCAGGCGTATACTTTTATCTTCCCAAGATTTTCATTGCCTTCGCCAGCCAACGGGTCACCTATCCTTACTTCTTCAACAAAACCAGGTACCAACGGGATTCCGTCAGCAGCGTAGTTATTCGCATTAGGATTTGAGGACTGTCCCCGTTCCGCCATGTATCGAATAGCCGAAATAGGTCGAATATAGTCATACCATCCTTTGATTGACCAGGCTGAAATCGCAGCATCGTGAACCGCTCCACCTAAAACGAAATATGATTTAACATCCCATTCCAAATCACTAAGAATATCTCCTTCACCCTTATATCGTTTCTCAAGTTCGGGATGATCATTAACAACATTGAGAATACTAAACCAATGACCCGGAGGTGTTTCCGAATCCGGACCATCTGCCCAGAATTCCGCAAGAACCCTTGTGTAATCACCTCGAGGCACAAACTGTGGTTCGTAAGGTTCTCCTGTCTTGGGATTTGTCGAATGTCCTCTCCCGGAGTCCCCACCTTCAAATTCATTATAGAAATCCCGAAGTCCCTCGATAGTGGTTGGATAACCATCAGAATTTCCTATTGTACCTGGAGATATATCCCATAATACCCCATCACCGGGATCAAGATGACTGGACCAGATAGAAACCAATGAATGTCCCCACTGGTATTCAGATGTAGTATTTCCTCCATTTTGTTGAGTCAGAGCAGGTTCACCGGGATCGTGATAGACCCAATATTCATACCCATCCCTGAAGTAGGATACCCGGTCAAAAGATCGAAGTGCAAACGGGACGACCCTGCCCCACTCCGGACTTAGAAAATCGGGAGATCTATCCGATATCTCGAAACCGGCCTGATCTTCAAAAGTGATAAATGAAAGGGGTTGCCATCTATTCGGATCAATGATGTCCTGAGTCCCGGGAACGTTTGGTTGCATCGGATCATTCTCAGGTTCATATTCCCTGTTTTCGTAATCATTTTGCTCATTGGATCCATCCTGATTGCCGAAGTCAATCAAGCATTGAGCCAGATAGTTTCCAAGGGCCGCTGCCGATCCCGACTGATAATCCTGGCTGGTGAAATTAATGTCATAACCCAGTTCATCCATCAATCGATCAAAGACAGGGAGGGATGAATTTCTTCCTGGTGCTCTTCGAAATCTATGCATTAATAATCGATAGGAAGCATAGCTCATCGCCTCTTCCCTGGCAGATTCAACATCTTCAGGATCTGGTAAGTCCTCACATGGACATCTAAAACCCTGTACGCTGTTTCCTAGTAAAAAAGGTGTCGAAACCTCATCATAAATCGCCCAGCTATCATATAGCGCAATGGATGTATGAAATAGGTTTCTAGCGTGTACTGTCGGTCGTGCGAAATCATTTCTTACGGCATTAAGCAAGGCTTCATTCCATTTCCTCGCTACCGAATGATTTACCTCTTGCCCGATAACACCAATGAAACTGAAAAGAAGAAAGAAAGAAATTACAATTCGAGACATAATTGGTTAGCTGTCACACACATTGTATCACTCGACAGTATCGAGTAATCAGAAATATCATTTGAATGAATCTAAAAAGGCTGTCAAAAACAGCCTTTTTAGAATTCTTCTCATGTAATATCAGTAACCAGGATTCTGGATCAGATTCTCATTGAGATCCAATTCAGATTGAGGAATTGGAAATCTTTCATCCTGACCGGATTGGAAAGTCTCGAAGTTAGTATCTCTTTCAACGGTAGCACCTACAGCTGGAATGGTAAATGGTTCGGCAGCGTTGGTGCTGTAATCTCCCCATCTCTTTAGATCAAAGAATCGTACCCCTTCGTTCGCTAACTCAACAAGACGTTCATGCTTCAACTGCTCTAAGAATTCTGCTTGAGATAATCCAGGTGCCACATCCGACAACGGGTTCATGTTGGAGCGTTCTCTTACTTCATCTACGTAATCATATGCCTGACTAGTGTTTCCATTTGCATTTAACGCTTCTGCATACATTAGAAGTACGTCAGCGTAACGAATAACAATAAAATCAGTACCCCCATTTCTCTGTTGAGCTTGACCAGGAGTGTCTTCATTGGCGTTTACCTCATCCTGCTCTGAATATTTCATGAAGGCGGTATTAACATCTGAATTAAATACCTCAGCATTTTCCATCCACCAGGCATGAGTCTGACCGTAATAAAGTCTATCCGTACCTTCCCAAAAAACCGTGGCATTCATACGTGGATCCTGCTCGCCATCTGCATCCAATTCCTCAAGGAATGAATCTCTCACAAAATTTTGTGACTGAAGATCGCCATATGCCGATTGTGCTTCTCCCAAACTGGATAATTTGAAAGCTATTGCATTATCCGTCTCGGCTTCCACTCCATTGTGCAAAAAGTTCACGTGAAAAACAGCTTCAGGATTGACATTGTTTGTCTCAACGAAATTGTCTTCGTAATCGTCATTAAGTGAATAAGCTCCTGAATTCACTACCGATGCAAATAATTGTTCTGCCAAGCCTGGATTCCCCATTTGCATATGTACCTTGCCTAATAAGGCCTGTGCTGCACCACTTGATATTCTTCCGTATTCAGAAGTTGATATGCTACTAGCGGAAGGAAGATTTGGAATAGCTTCTTCTAATAATTCAATAGTCAATGCCCATATTTCACCATCAGCTGCTCTGCGAGGTCTGTCTGCTGCATTCTGAATTCCGTCAACGTAAGCAATGTTGTCCCCAAACGAAGCCAATAAGTTGTAGTAACCTAATGCGGCAAGAAATTGTGCCTCGGCCAAAATTCTATCAACCTGACTACCGGAAATATCCGGAGCTCGATCAATAACCTGATAAGCACGACCAATCAACTCATAATTTGCTGACCAATTGCCTTCACCCAGTGAAAGATCTCCAAGAGTAAATCTTGCTAGATCAAAGAATTCCCAAGGGGCTTCGTTTGTCCCTTCATCCGAAAGAAGAGTCATGACTAATCTTTGATCTACGCCATACAACCCACCATCCTGCAACTGATCATACACCGAAACCACACCCTGAAATAGATCAGCTTCCGTTTTCCAAAAACTAGCTTCGGTAGCTTGATTTGGATTCTCCAACTCCAAGTCCGCACAGGCAAACATGCCAAAAGCGAACACCATCATCATTATATATTTATAAATAGTCTTCATAATTCGATAAATCTTCTATGAATGTTAACTCAAAATAAAACATTAAAACCTAAACTGTATATCCTTAAGTTCGGGAATCCCTGTGGATCGACACCCGGCTCAAATACTCCACCCTCAAACTCGGGATCAAGTCCTCGGTATTCAGTAAATGTAAGTAGATTCTGACCTGATACATATACTCTGAAGTTCTTTACCTTGTTCCAAGGGATAGTATAACCAATTTGAAGGTTTTTCAGTCTTAGGAAAGCTCCGTTTTCAACAAAACGTGTACTTGGAAATTCATTTCCTCCTTCTTCGCTTATAAATGGTCTTGGGTCTTTTCCCTGACCTTCAATGAAAGGATCGAAATCCGCAGTGTAGTTCTCACCCGGATTGGAGTTCAATCCCGCATACCAGGAGTTAAATACATCTCTCGCTGAGACACCTTGCCAGAAAATGGTCATATCAAATCCTTTGTAGTATCCTTCAAAATTCAGACCGTATTGAACAGCTGGATTAGGATCTCCAACTATTGATCGGTCATCATCGAAACTGATCTGTCCATCAGGTTCACCGGTAAGCTGGCCTGTTTCAGGATCCCTGCTATCGTTGTCAATATAATTAGCATCTCCAACTCCAGGAGCAACCCCATTAATGGTAAATTCAGGATCCAGAGCAGCGATGTCATTCTCATCGTAGATACCGCGGTAGGTCGGTAAAAATAGTTGACCTAGTGGTAATCCTTTTCGAGATATGGAGTTATCGCCAAAGAACTCGTTCACACCGAAGGGCAATGCCGTAATTTCATTTCGAGTATTGAACGCATTAGCTGACACGCTCCACTGGAATTCGCCTTCAAATTTTCGATAGGTAACAGCAGCTTCCCATCCGTTTCTTACCATGGAAACCGCGTTGATTGTTGGTGATCCACCACCCGGTGCCACAGTCAAAGGAATACTCACCTCCGCTAAGAGGTCTTCAAGGTTACCAAAATAGTAATCACCGATAAACTCCAATCTACCATCGAACATAGCAAGGTCAATACCAATGTTTGTTTCTTTCAATACCTCCCACTTGATATCACTGTTTACAATTCCACCACGAGTAGCCCCAATAACACTGGTACTTCCGGGACCGAAGTTGTAGTTCACGCCGCCGGCAGCCGCAGAATTGATCAACGATTGATACAGATAATCACCAATACTGGCGTTTCCTACCTGCCCGTAACCGGCACGAATTTTCAAGTTCGATATCTGCTCAACATTGAAAAATGATTCATTGGTTAAGTTCCATCCTACTGAGGCAGAGGGGAACGTTCCCCATCTGTTATCTTCCGAAAATTTCGAAGAACCATCGTGTCTTACGTTCACGGTTAAAAGATATCGATCGGCGTAATTGTATGTCAATCGACCCAGGTAGGACTTAATTGCGGACTCAAACTCATCACCAGAACTGCTAATGGCATTTGCCGGCGCAGTTGTCGAACTAATCTGGAAGAATGGATCCTGTTGATCGTATCCACCTGTGATACTCACGGACTGGCCCGCTCCTCGAATAGATTGCTCCATATAGGTTGCCATTGCCGAAAAACTATGATCTCCAATGGACTTGGTATAGGTCAAACGATTTTCCAAAAAGAGTTCCACCGACTCACTTCTAGACTCTGCCAAACCTGATCGGTGAACGGTTGTCATTCGAATCTGGCCACCTTTCCAATAGTTCTTACTTCTTTCGAAGTTGGCATCAACACCAACACTTAAACGATATTCCAGTCCCTCTATTGGACGATAAGAAGTAAACACGTTACCTAACAATCTTGTTGAACTACCTGAATTCTTAAAAAGGTCTCTAACAGCCACCGGATTTGGAGTGAAAGTAGAAGCTTCACTCGGTACACCGTGTCCGTAACCATTTGTTTTTGTGGGATCCAGAACGGGAATTACCGGTAGCATTCCAATGGCGGATCCAATTACCTGGACTCCATCAAAGTCAACTCCAAGGAACTCTTGCTCCCCGCTACTTCTGGCATTTGCAACGGTAAGGTTTTCACCTATTGTCAAGTTATCCAGCAGGTTGAATTCGGAGTTTAATCTCGCACTTAATCTTTCAAACAGTGGACCCTTGATTGTTCCTTCCTGGTAGGTATTATTCAAAGAGAAATAGACTCGACTGTTTTGACTACCTCCGGATATGCTCATATTAAGATCCTGAATGAGTGCAGCATCATTGAATACTTCATCCTGCCAGTCTGTGTCTATTCCAGTTAAGTTGTCGGCCGCTGCTTGTCGCTCAGCACCCTCGTTATCTGCCGCCGCGTTGGCCACTCTTGCCCATTCCTCGGCATTCATCATATCCAGCTTGTTTGAAACCTGCTGGAATCCCGTCATGGCACTAACGTTGATCTCAGGCTTACCTCTTCTACCTTTTTTAGTGGTAATTACAACCACACCATTTGCAGCCCTTGATCCATAAATCGCTGCGGAAGAAGCATCTTTCAAAACCTGGATGCTTTCTACGTCGTTCGGGTTGAGGTTTGGACTATCATCGGTTAGCACTCCATCTATGACAAAAAGTGGGTTATTATCCCCAAAAAAAGCCGTACCCCGAATCTTGATGTCGCCACGCGAACCCGGCTCACCATTATTCGTTACGGTGACACCGGCCACTCTACCCTGGAGTCTATCTGTGATGTTTACAAACTGACTCTTGTTCATTTCCTCTACATCCACTACAGCAACGGCTCCGGTAATGTCTCTTTTCCTTTGAGATCCATAACCTGTAACCACAACCTCGTCAAGTTGTGCTACATCAAGCTCCATTGCTACGTCAATAACGCTTTGATTGGCTACAGGAACTTCCTGGGTCAGGAACCCAACGTAGCTAACTGTGAGTGTAGAGTTCTCATTTGGTACGTTCAGACTATAATTGCCATCCGTATCTGTAATAGTACCGATACTGGTACCCTTTACCATAATGGTAACTCCGATTAATCCTTCCTGGTTACCATCCGTAATCTTTCCTGACACAGCTACTTGTGCCTGTACGTGAAAGGCAGCCAGGAATAGCATCAGAAAAGTCATTATATATGTTTTCAATTTCTTCATATCCAAATCAGGTTTTGTCGTTTGAATGTTGGTTTTTCTGTGTTGATGATTCATGTTATTCCTCCTCTGGTCCTAATATGAAGTTGTCAAATCGCCACTCTCCTGGTCCTTCAAACTTCTCAAAGAACACCGATGAAATAGCACCAAAGTCAATATCTCCGGCATCCTCGAGGTTGAGGATGAAGGTATTGAATGAAGGATCATCGACTATAAGCTCGACATCAAATTCTCCGAACTCTCCTTCAATTGCATTTCCATCAGCATCAGAAATGGAAATAAAGCCTCCTTCATTCCATAGATCCGCATAGTCGAATTGCAGGATTGGATTATCGGATATATCTATTGGTTCATCGAAATTCATAATCACGGCGGAGAACTCATCCATACTCCACTCCATTACACCGTTTGCTACTTCCAGAACGGCTCCTTCGTCCTGATCAAACTCAAAAGACACATTAGGAATATCCAAATCTTCCCACGCTGTGCCATTCGCAACTTCAAAGTCAATTACGAATACACCAGAAGGACCTTCCGCAACTTCGTCTGTGACAGTAACATCAAAATCCGTGGTAACTTCATTTCCTTCTGTTCCATCACTCCCGGTCAGACTGATGGTGGCAGAACCCAAAGATTCTCCAATCATGGTTAGTAGTGATCCTGATACTTCAGCGGTTACTACAGAAGCATCACTCGTAGTAACTGTATAGCTAATCGGATCGTTTTCAGCATCGGTGATAAAACCAGCGAGGTCAAGTTCTCGTTCTTCGCCGACTCCGAGAACCTGTTCGCCAATCTCCGAGGCTACTTCAGGTGGGTTGTTTATGATCAGTACTTCCCGGAAGTCTGAATCAAATTCTTCCCTGCAGGCCATCGTGCTGAGCAGCAAGGCCAACATCAATAAATTTAGGGGTTTCACTTGTTTTTTCTTCATATCAATTTGTCAGTTATAACAGGGGTGTATTCATGCGATAATTAAGTTACCAATATTATTTTACTTTCTAATATTAAATAAGAAAGTTTTTACAAACGGTAGGAAAATAAATTGTACTACTTTATTAGTAGTTGATGGGAAAATACTTAAACATGTTATCCGGGAATTTCATTAAGAGTGTACCAGGCTTCACCGGTCCAAAGCTTTTGTTCACTCGTACTCTGAATTTTGTCATTCAATAGAAAATAGACCACGTGGCCTTGCTTCAGACCGTCAATTCTAAGAAATACGGACGTGCGATCTTGAGATATATATACGGTCTTTCCAAGCTCAGTCATATCCAGTTTTGGACCACCATAATCGTCTGTGGATTTGTAGTACCATTGTTTGACCAGGTAGTCCTCGGGAGATTCACCAATGCCTTCCATTAGTGGTTCGGTAAAAGTCAGCTTGAAACCGTCTGTTTGAGCCTCGATCTTAAGTATTTCAAACACGGTTTGTTCTTTAAACTCTAATTTTTGCAATCCAAATTGACGCTCTCTCCAGCCCCAGTTCCCATTCATGCCAACCCCTCCAACATACAAAGCATCATCCGGTCCAAAAACTGATCGGATAATGCCGGCCTCTAAGCCCTGGGTAAATCGAAAACCCACACCCTGGTATCGACCATTTACTTTGTCCAGAAATACCCGCTTAAGTCCCCCATGAGTCACTTCCCCATACAATAATTGGCCCTGATACGCCCCTTTGGGGATCATCACCGGCTGACCGGGTGAGTTACCGATCTCATCCTGAGGGAGCCAGACAGTTGGTAACTCTTCCTGCAATCCATCATAACGATCTCCCATACCGTACCTACATCCATGGAATGTACCCTCCTCTACTTCGATAATTTTACAGGCGGGCACCCACTGACCCTGATTTTCCGTTACATATAGCTTATCCTCAGGACCAAAGCCTATTCCATTTGTTTGCCTTAAACCTGTCATAATCGGTTCATAGTCACCTTCAGGACTGATCTTTATTACGGTACCTCTGTCCTGCAGCTGAAGTTCCTGAGGCATGAGTCTCATTGCCAAACCTAAGCCGGCGTAGAAATAACCATCCCGATATTCGAGTCCGTACGAAAACTCATGAAAATCTGTAGTAACATCCCAACTATTACATAGGCTTTTATATTGATCCGTTATACCATCATCATCAAGATCAATTAATTGAGTTAGCTCCTGTTTTTGCAGGACATAGATATCGTCATCTACTACTTTTAAGCCTAGAGGTTCGGCGAGACCCGCGGCGATTCTTTGAATATTGATCTGGTTTGTGTCTCCGGTTGTAACTCCACTGATGGCATACACAGCACCCAAAGAATCCCAGGTGGAAATCAGCAACCGGCCATCCGGGAGGAAATCCATACCTCCCACCCTGGGCTTGAATGAAGATGAGCGGATTGCTTGAAGTTCCAGACCCGGATGTAGTCCTTCCAGTGCTGCTCCAAATCCTGGTTTGGTATAGATCTCTGTAAACTCATCATCTTCCTCATCCTCAAAATTCTCGTCATATTCCTCATCCTCAGGTTCCATCGAAAGAATATAGTCCACCATACCCGCGATTACCTCCTCGTCCAGGTTGGGATGAGGTGTCATTGGCACATCCCCCCAAACTCCGGAGCCACCTAGTTTGACCTTTGTAGCAAGCTCATCGATGACTTCATCAGAATATTCGTACCTGGCCGCAATTTGTTTATAAGAAGGACCTATTGTCTTTTGTGATACTTCATGACAGGTGTTGCACCCGTTGCGATCCAACCAGTATTGACTTCCCGATCCGGATACAAAACGTTCAGGCTTCTCCAGGTGTTCAATGCGATCAAAACGTTCTTCAAATGCTTGAATACCATCTCGGGGCAGGCTCAGATCACCGTTAATTATTTCAATCTCATCGCCCATGCCTGAGGTTCTGAATACCCTGATAAAAAGAATTTCATCATCATTTACCACTAGTTCGGGTTGTTCATATACCTGAATAGTTTGACCTTCAACCGTCAATTCATATTGAAATTCGACTTTGTCATCCAAAATTGTATAGCCCTTATAGATTGGGTAAAGCTCCTGGGTATCTCCTTGCCAACTAATTCTCCACGGATTTAGCCCTTTTTCAGCCTCCCAATAAGACTGACCCCAGCTTTCAGGTTGTATGGTTTTTACATTATTGAAAGCGGCTCCATCCCAATGAACCCCACCTTTCCAAACCTTATACAAGGCGCATTTCTCGGTATTATACGCAGCATAACCTTCTTTGTGAAAGGCAAGCGTGACCATCCTGGTCTGTTGGTCCAGAACAGACCTCATCACCCAAGGGTCACGATCGCGCAGAATTTGATCCGAAACCTTAGTTGTACAAGTCGAAATGCACAAAAGGAGGAGAAGGAAAATAAATGAACCTCGTTTATGCCTCATTCCAGCACTTTCTTATATACTCCAGGTCGGTAGCCATAGCGGAGTACACTTCGGATCTCTTGTCCTTCGGTACAGATCGTGACCCATGTTCAGCGCCATGGATATCGTATTCCAAGTGAAGCGATAGTGGCACATTGATGCCGTACTCCTTCACCGTTCGAAAAAAGTCAACAAAATCAACCAGCCCTTTCCCTAAAGGAGTGTTAATGACTTCCCATTCGTCCCCTTGAAAACCCCATTTATAATCCTTTATAGCCAGGGTAGATATTCTATCCTTGATTAGTCTCAAACCATTTGGCCAGGAATAACCGCCATCAACCATGGCATGTCTAATGTCGTACTGGCATCCCATTTGAGTCGGGTCGATCTTCTCGATAAGCATCCATATTTCCCAAAGCGATGCTCCTACTAATCCTCCGGCATGATTTTGATGCATTCCATGTATACCTAGATCCTGATTGTACTGCGCTATTTCTTTTCCCTGTTCAGTAAACTTTTCAATTGCTTCGGGCATTGAAATATCATCAGGATAATCATAGTATCCCATGCGGTATTTCTTTATACCAAGATCCGCAGCCGTTTGCAGCACTTTCTTGCTTCTATCATTTAACCTGGTAATATCACTGACCATTAGATCTGAATTCAGACCCTGATTCTTCACCGCTTCAACTGCTTTCGGAAGTTGATCGGTCACATTTTCAGGATCGACATGTCCGCCTTCTCTGACGGTTAGTTCAAGGCCATCAAAACCAATATCCTTAGCGGCTTTGGCCATATCCTCATAATCCAGAAATTGAAGATGTTTGGAAAAAAGATACACCTGTAAATCATTCTGATTCCTTCCTGAATCGGAAAAGTCAGCCAAATTCAAAGAACTACCAAAAGGTAATGTGGCCCCAATTAGTGCGCTTTGTTTGATGAATTGCCTTCTTGAGGCCGCTTGATTATCTCTCATATGGACAAATGGTCTATTTCAAACTTCCTGTACATCATTCTTAATTTATAAAACTTTCTAACCATTAGAAACTGTATCTTACTAAATTTAGAAACGGAATTCTTAACCTAAGTCTAAATGAAGGCCATTCCAGCAGTAGCATTAGTCCTTATCATGGTATACGCATGTCAGGAATCGAAAAAGTCAGCTATTCAACCAAAATATCTACTTCAATTAGGTGAGACTACACTTGCTGTGACAGAGGTAGCAACAGACCTTGAGGAGCCATGGGAGATCTTATGGGGTCCAGATGATTTTATCTGGTTTACCGAGCACCGCGGATATGTATCGAGAATGAATCCCGAAAACGGATTGTACAAGCGGTTGTTAAAAATCCCAAACCTTCATTATGAACGTACATCCGGGGTACTCGGAATGGTACTTCATCCGGATTTTGTTGACGAACCATTTGTCTATGTACACTACACCATTGACAATCCTACTACTGACGATCCGGAAAGAATAACATCAGAAGTCGTCCGTTTCCGATACGAACCTGAAGCAGATACCCTATTGGTCGCAGATACAATTCTGGCCAATATTCCGGGACAACCCTGGCATAATGGCTCTAGAATGATCGTAACGCCAGATAAAAAAATCATTCTTGCAACCGGTGATATCGGGGACGATGAAGGATCACAAGATCCGGAGGTGCTGACAGGCAAAACGCTCAGAATAAACCTGGATGGCTCAATACCGGATGACAACCCAATTCCAGGAAGCTATGTGTTCTCTATCGGGCATCGTAATTCACAGGGAATGGTATATGCCAACAATCGTATATACAGCTCTGAACATGGCCCTAATAACGATGACGAGATCAATATTATCAAACCCAGAAATAACTATGGATGGCCGGAAGTAGAGGGATTTTGTAATACTGACTACGAAAAGGAGTTCTGTAATGAAACAGAGGTTACCGAACCTTTGCTCACGTGGACACCAACAATCGCTCCTTCGGGAATGGATTACTTTGATAACCCTTCAATCCCTGAATGGCGAAATAGTCTGATACAAACCAGTTTGAAGGGTCGATCCTTACGAGTTTTGACTTTAAGTGCCGACGGAAATTCTATCGTTAACGAAAGCATATTCTTTCAAAAAATCCTTGGCCGATTGCGTGACGTATGTGTTTCACCGGGAGGAGATATTTATATATCCACCAGCAATACAGACTGGCATCCCATATCCCAAGTCTGGATGTATGAAGATCTTCCAAAACCAGGAGACGACAGGATTCTTAAAATATCGGCAAATGTTCCTGCAAATGTCGATAAGGCAGTTACCGTCATCACCGAGGATTCGGAACAAATGCAACTGTTTGATGAAGATTATGAGACCATGGCCAATAATGAGGATATAGGTACCAGTCTATATGTCCAACACTGTGCCACCTGCCATTTACCTAATGGAACCGGAGTGCCCCCTGTGTTCCCTCCTCTTATTAATAGTGAATGGATTACGAAAGACAAAACGAGACTAATTGATCTAACATTAAATGGACTTACTGGTAGCATCATGGTGGCAGGAAAGGAATACAATGAGATTATGCCAGGATTTTCAGCATTGCTACAAGACCATGAGATCGCGGCTATTCTCAATTTTGTCAGCCAGGAATTTGGCAACGATCAGATGCAAGTCACATCAGAAGAAGTGCTAAGCATCCGGAATTCAGAAAAACCCTAAGCGCTATGCTAAAAGTCAATCGGAGATACTTTCTTGAATCAACAGGTGCTACAGTACTTGGGTTAGCGACATTACCTGCTGGAGCCAAGGACATTTTAGACTTCACCTCCCAACCAACTATTTCCATTAGTCGAACGTCCTCCAACTTTGAGAGAGAACCGCTGAAAAGACCTTTTGGATTTAAAGGCAGTGCTATGACGAATGTATGGCAAACCGCTGTACTGTTGGAGACCAGTTCCGGTACCAAAAAAATTGGATTAGGAACGCAAAACACACTATGGTCCGACCCTGCTGTTTTTACCCAATATTCGGAACAGGGTAGCAATGCTCTGATGTATGCCTTAACCGAGCAAGCCCTTCAACTTGTAAGAGGCAAAAGCTTCACCAACCCTATCAATCTCCTCGAGGAGACTCTTCCACAGGTCATGGAATATGGAAGATACATTACCCAAAACAACAAACTAAGGACAACTTTCGCATTGAATGCTTTGGTGGCAGTAGATAACGCAGTATGGCTTACCTACTCAGCGGTAAATGGTATTGACAATTTTGATCAGATGATACCCAAGTCGTATAGAAAAGGTCTGTCAACCAGGCACGATAAGGTGGCAAGCATTCCAGCACTTGGTTATGGTACCAGCATGGAGGAAATTAAATCCCTTGCGGATGCCGGTCATTTTATTATGAAAATAAAAATTGGTGCACCGGGTGACCAAAACAGTATGTTAGAAAAGGATAAAGCTTTTCTTAAGGATATTCATGACACCATTGGTCACTATGAAACTCCGTATTCGTCAAATGGCAAGATCCCCTATTATTTTGATGCTAATGGAAGGTATCAAAAAAAGGAAACCTTGCTTCGGTTCATGGATTATGCAGAGAAGATTGGAGCCCTCGATCAAATCGCTGTACTGGAAGAACCTTTTGGCGAGGTGAACACAGAAGATGTAAGTGATATTACGGAAAGAAGTGTTTTTGTAGCGGCGGACGAAAGCGCACATACTGAAGAAGATGCCATTGAACGAATTGAACAGGGATATAACACCATAGTGGTTAAGCCTGCCGCTAAGACACTAAGTATGACTCTGAAGATCATTAAGTCAGCTTACGAACGGGATATTCCTTGCTTCTGCGCAGACCTGACCGTCAATCCGATTCTTGTGGATTGGAATAAGGTTGTGGCGGCCAGGTTGTGCGGATTAGGTGAATTAAAAATCGGATTACAGGAGACCAATGGCTGGCAGAACTACAAGAACTGGGATACGATGCTGTCCTATCACCCAACTCCGAAAGCTTCCTGGGTCAATACAAAAAATGGGTTTTATGAAACTGATGAAAGCTTTTACAACCAAAGCGGGGGAATATTCTTAAATTCTTCTCATTATGTGAAAATGTTTGAAAGTCTCACCGATTAATCCTCCACATCAATGATCATTAATGATTCTATTGAGTTAAAAGATCTGGAAAGCAACCTTGCTGATTTATGGGCCCTTTCGGGTAAAAAAATCAAGAGTATAAGCCAGAATTTTGACACTGGAAACGGCTCACCCGTGACCACAAAAAAAGGAGTTTATCAACCGATGAGTTGGACGGATTGGACCCAGGGGTTTGAATACGGTTCATCCTTATTACAATTTGATGCAACAGGGGATGAATTCTTCCTGGACCTGGCCACAAATATGATTACCAAGGAAATGCCTGCCCATGTGGTACATTTCGGTGTTCATGATCATGGCTTTAACAATCATAGTACCTATGGCAATTTGTTACGACTTCTTTCAGAAGGAAAGACTCCAGCGTCAGATTGGTTAGTGGAGTATTGTCAACTTGCGCTTAAGTCTTCGGCATCAGTCCAGGCAAGAAGATGGACGGAATTAAAGGAGGGCGGATTTATTTACTCTTTCAATGGACCACACTCATTATTTGTTGACACCATTCGAACCATTAGAATTCTGGTAATTGGCCATCTACTTGGTCATTCCTATCGAGGTGAAAATGATATCGTGGTTAATCTTCTTTCCAGGGCTTACCAACATGCCCTGACAACTGCAAAGTATTCGGTCTATTATGGTGAAGGAAGAGATGTTTACGATCAAAGTGGAAGGACCGCGCATGAATCCATTTTTAATGTGAATAATGGTTCTTTCAGGTGCCCTGGAACACAACAGGGTTTTAGCCCATACTCGACGTGGACACGTGGACTTAGCTGGGCCATGCTTGGCTTCTCCGAGCAACTGGAATTTATTCAGGATTTCGATGGAATGCCTGACCTGAGTGATCTTGGTGGAAAACGACATTTGGAAGATGTATTTCTGAAGGCAGCAACAGCTACTTGCGATTTCTTTATTGAGAATACGGCTGCCGATGGTCTCCCCTATTGGGATACCGGAGCTCCCGGGCTAACGTATTTGTCGGATTGGAAAAATGAAAAGTCGGATCCGTTTAATGACTGGGAACCTGTAGATAGTTCCGCGGCCTGTATAGGTGCCCAGGGATTACTTAGATTAGGAATGTACTTAAAGAAAGAAGGCCGGTCAACTTGGAAAAAGTACTTTCAGGCGGGACTTACTGTCGCGAAAAATCTCTTTGAAATTCCCTATTTAAGCTCCGACCCTATGCATCAGGGGCTTATACTTCATTCAATTTATCATCATCCCAATGGTTGGGATTACATTCCTGAAGGAAGTAAAATACCTAATGGTGAATCATGTATGTGGGGGGATTATCATGGAAGAGAGTTGGGAATATACCTTGGGCGAATTCTTAACAACGAACCTTATCATACTTTTTACCTTGGTATCAAGTAATGGCAAAATCAAAACCTAAATACAAACGAATAGCTCAGCTAAAGACCCAAGTGGACTTCAAAAACCACATAGAGAGTTTAGGTATTGAAATTCCTTTGAAATCGGAGCAATCGTCAGTGGAGAAGTCCCCATTGGCAGCCCCCTTGACCTTATCAACCGGTCGGGAAATTGGAAATCGTTTTTGCATTTTACCTATGGAAGGATGGGATGGAACGATAGATGGATTACCTACGGAGGATACCAAAAGGCGGTGGCATAATTTCGCCATTAGCGGTGCCAAATTATTATGGGGCTGTGAGGCAGTAGCAGTAAATGCTGAAGGACGAGCAAACCCTAATCAATTATGGTTGAATGAGGAAAATTTACCCGCTTTTAAAGAGCTTTTTAATGGAATTGTTCACGATCATACAACTGCATTTTCTACAGCCAATGACTTATGTGTTGGTCTTCAACTGACGCACTCCGGTCGTTTTGCCTCCCCAAACCAGAATGAAGGGAAAAAGCCAAAAATTCTATACAACCATTCAATTCTTAATAGAAAGTTTAACATTCCCTCCGACTATACAATCTTGTCAGATTCGGAGATTGAGCAGATAATCAAGGATTTCATAAAGGCTGCCGACCTTGCTGCAAGAGCCGGATTCCATTTCGTAGATGTCAAACACTGCCACGGCTATCTTGGACATGAATTTCTTAGTAATCGAAATAAGTCGAGTCGTTTTGGGGGTTCATTAAGTCATCGAATGGAGTTCCTTAAGCAGGTTGTGGCAGGCATTAAGTCATCCAGTAATATTCCTGTTGGTGTTCGACTAAGTGCTTTTGATTTTATTCCCTTTAAAAAGGACAACAATGGAACAGGGATTCCCGAATATTCAGATGCGCCCTATCACGAGGGATTCGGGTGCGATCCATCCGGTACAGGAATTGATTTGACAGAAACATTTATGTTCCTGGAAGAACTTCAGTCCATAGGAATTGAATTGATCTGCATCACCGCCGGAAGTCCTTATTATATACCACATATTCAACGACCGGCATTATTCCCCCCTTCTGATGGATATCTTCCTCCGGAAGACCCACTAGTCGGAGTTGCCCGCTTAATTGACGTCACAGCAGAGATAAAGTCTAGATTCCCAAATCTTGTTATTGTTGGTTCAGGGTATTCGTATTTGCAAGAGTGGATTCCACAAGTAGCCGAGGCTGTAATTGATGAAAAAAAGGCTGATTTCATTGGCCTCGGAAGATTAGTACTCAGCTACCCTGAATTTCCTAAGGATGTATTGAATGGAAATCAGATAGAGAAAAGAAAGCTTTGTAGAACATTCTCCGATTGTACAACAGCCCCAAGACACGGTATGATTTCAGGCTGTTATCCACTGGATCCCTATTACAAGAGAAAGCCAGAGGCCACAGATCTGAAAAGTATTAAACAAAAACTTGATAGCATGTCATGAACGCATTGATCACAGGTGGCACCAGGGGTATTGGACTAGGTATTGCAGAAGCAATGGCTAAAGAAGGAATTAACCTGATTCTAAATGGTGTCCGTCCGGAAAATGAAGTTCGGGATGTCATCAAGAAACTGATGGACTACAGAGTGAAGGTTCACTATTGCCAGGGTGACTTATCCAGCAGCAGACAACGGGAAACGGTAGTCCAAAAATCACTAAGTTTCTTTGAGGAAATAAACATACTGATCAATAATGCCGGGGTCGCACCTATGCAGCGGGTCGATATTTTGGACACTACGGAAGAGAGCTATGATCGGGTGATGGAGGTGAACCTCAAAGGATCCTTCTTTCTGACACAACAACTGGCTAAACACATGATAAGCACGACTGGTGTCAATTCAAATCAAAGGAAGTATATCATCAACATTTCATCGGTATCCTCGATAATTCCATCTATCAACAGAAGTGAATATTGTATCTCTAAGGCAGGAATGACCATGACCACCAAACTATTTGCCAGCAAGCTGGCGGATCACGGAATTATGGTCTACGAAATCCAACCAGGAATTATCGAAACCGATATGACTGCTGGAGTGCTTAGAAAATATGAGGACCTTATCGAGGATGGATTGACGATTCAGAAAAGAGTTGGTAAACCCAAAGACATCGGAAATGCGGTGATCGCCTTAGTCCGTGGAGACTTTTCATATTCCACTGGACAGACTTTCGTGATAGATGGCGGACTAACTATTCAAAGGCTTTGAACTCAACCAAAATGAAGAAAATAAGAATCATTGACCTTATTGCGATCTCCTTAACTATTTTGACCTTCACTCCTTTGGTCATTCCTACGGGCCGGATAACTCCCATTGTAATGGGGCTTCCTTACAGCTTTTGGACGGCCACACTGATTGGTATTGCCCTGACTGTTTGCACATATCTCGCCTCAATCATTCAAAGATGGAACGACCATGATCACTAGTTTCATCATTGCGGGCTTTCTATACCTGGCGGTTCTGATTCTTTTAATTCGAATTACGAGGTTAAAAGAAAAGACAACCAATAATTTTCTTCTCGCCGGTGGAAATATTGGATTTGTGCTAGGCCTTTTCACCACAGCAGCAACCATTTTCAGTGCATTCACCGTAGTTGGAATGCCAGATTTTTTTCGAACACATGGTATAGGTGCATGGATCTTTCTGGCAATTTCTGATGCCATCATGGTGTACGGACTTATCCGAATCGGAGCTGCGGTTCGAAGGAAAGCCAGAGGTACCGATTACAAGGGAATGGCAGGATTAATGAGGCTTTCCTACGGATCGAAACTAGCAGGATTTGTAGCCTTCCTGGGGGCTCTTACATTCTTAGTTCCTTACATTTCAGTTCAAATTAGTGGCATTTCCATCTTTCTTAACGCTGCTTTCCCTAATGCATTCCCTGTGTGGGTTTGGAGCACAATAATCGTGGCTATTATGATTCTGTACAGTGAGACAGGCGGTCTTCGGGCGATCATGTACAACGATACTCTTCAGGGAATCATTTTGTTCATCGTTATCTGGATTATTGGGTGGACTTGTCTCAACTATTTTGGAAGCATTTCAGATATGTTTGAAACGGTAAAAGGCATTGAGGATCGTCTTCTCTCTACACCTGGACCAAAAGGACTTTTTACCCCCCAGTTTCTAATTATTTCGGCAATTGCGATTGCTTTTCTTCCCTTTACCCAACCCCAGATATCCACTCGGGTCATACTGATGAAAAGTGATTCTGCCCTCAGGAGAATGGCTGTTGGTCTAGGTGTTTTCGCCATGCTCGTGATTCTCCCAACGATGTTCATGGGAATGTACGGTGCGGTGAGGTATCCTGACTATTCAACGCAGGAGTTTGTTGGCAGAGTTTTGCTGTACGATCAAGCATCCGGTATTGCGGCTCTTGGACTAATTGGCCTTATAGCGGCTGCCATTTCAACCTCTGACTCTCAAATTTTTGCATTGGGAAGCGAGTTAAGGTCTTTACTTGAGATCGAAGATCAAAAGGCTCTTCGAATTACACGAATCTTTATTGTGTTTGTAGGTATTCTGGCCCTGGTATTTTCAATTGTCAGCTCTGAGCATCTGGTACTTCTAGCAAGAACCAGCTTTGCAGGGACAGCTCTGATGGGCCCCATGATTCTTCTGGGAATTTTTCATCGAAAGAAACCGTCCAACTTACTACCAATCACCACCATCCTGGCCCTATTCACTTTTCTTGCCGCAAAATCCGGTGCTTTAATTTCTCGAATTGGCGGTCTGGACATTGAGCTTGTTTTGTTCATCGCATTGGTTTCAGTAACGATTCTGGAGTTGCTTAGGCCAAAAGGCAACTAAGCTGTGAAGTAACATTCTAAATTGGGTTTTTTCGTAAATCTAGTGTAAGAAACAGCTTTGCTTATGATGATATCCTGACTTTCAAGAAGTTATTGAGAATAATCAATCACATAATTCCACGGTGAAATAGTCTATTTCCTCGTAGTTAATCATCTGGAATCCATCTTTGGAATTTCCTTCAACGAAATTTCTGAATACGTTTGACCAACCTTTTAGGACTTCCCCATCTCGTTTAGTGACCTGGTAATTGAACTTGTTACCGGCCTCATGTCTAATCTCGACTTTGTCTATGGTATTGTAAGGGATCTCAACCCAGCCTTTATGGGTTTCTATGGCATATCCCCCTGATTGCTCGTAATTATGGTTTGAGTCGAAGTCTTCCAATTCAACAACCGATCCATCGGTCAGGTAAATCAGCCCTTTTTGGATGCAATTCGGATCGTCTTCGTCCTCATCTTCCTCATCCATCTCCTCACGAGTGTAAACCATTTGTTCAGGCAAGAGATTGAATTTGACTTCGGTCAGACCCGAACATTTCCGATCTCCATAGTTCTCCGTAGCAGTAAAAAGTACAAATCTGGCTTTCACTCCAACTAAATCCGGGCCTTGGAATCCTCCATAAACTGCCGTCCCTTCTCCCTTAGGAAACGTCATCATACCATAATTGATCCAGGCTTTTCCATCTTCCGAATAGTCAATTTGAACCTCCTTGAAACCTTGTTCGAGATTCTCAGGATCATTCACATTCCAAATCCTGGTTTTTGACAAAGGTCGGACTTTACCTAAATCATATTGTATCCAATGACTTTTTCCATACTCTTCTTTTGGATTCATACGCTTATCGCAAGAAACCCAGGGTTCTTTCCATATTTCCCGATCAGGATTTTCCACCTGTGCGTAAGAAACTAGGGAGAAGAATAAAAAACCGATGAGCAATCCTGATGTTTTCATAACCATTAGATATTCATGAAACCCAGCGGCTGAACTCCGGAGGTTGTATTATAGAAGTTTGATATGTTGGGAAACAGGTCCTTTAAATCTCCATAAGACGCTCCGTACCATAAGGCCAGTTCAGCGAAGTATTCGTCAGTTGATATTTGTGGAATGATCACCCCGCCTTTAAGCATTAAATCGCTTTTAAGATCGAGGCTCGGATAATCACCATAAATCTCCTTCCCATTTACTTTTCCTCCCATTACCAGGACGTTTCCTCCCCAGGCATGATCAGTTCCATTGCCATTGGACGTTAATGTCCGTGCAAAATCTGATACGGTAAAAGTTGTAACACTGTCCTCCAACCCTAATTCCGCCATGGATTCCTGGAATTCACTCATCGCCTTGCTCACGATCTCTATCATCCCGCTGTGATTGTTCAGCAACTCATCGTGGTGATCCCAGCCATCGTAGCGGATAAAGAATGTTTGTCTGCTGGCTCCCAGCTTCTCACGAGATTTCATGGTACGTGCAACCATCCTCAATCGCTGCGAAAGTCCGGATTCGGAGAACTGAGTCTCGACGTCTGCATCACCAACGGCAGCGCTGAATAGCTCATGTGTGGATTGACTGTTAGCTATTACATCCGCGTATGATTGCTTAAAGATGTCCTGGTACTGCTTCTCCATTAAGCTTTTTACCGCATTCGTCCTTATTTGATCCAGTGTCGATGGCCCATCATAACCGTCGATCCCAATACTTCCCGTCGGCAGAATGCTGTACTCAGCCGTCTTCTTTCCCAGTTGGAAAATATTTTTACCAGACAGAGAGATGTTCATAGATATGTTTTGATTGGAGTTGGCTTCATAGACCATATCCGACAATCTTCCTCCCCAACCGGTGGACGCAGCCGTTTGAGGTATTGACGTCAACCATTGCTTGTCCTGATCGGCATGTGAGAATAGTCCATTCGGCAGCTTGGCTCCGTTATCGTAGTTGCTCTTATTGACTTTCTCTACCAGTGTGCCAACATTAGATACCATTGATAACTTGCCTTCTTCGAAGAGTCTCTGTAAACCTGGTGCGGAAGGATGAAAAGCAAGTCCTTTATTGTTGTACGTATTCGGGTTTATTCCAAGAAGTCGGTCCTGCGCTATCGCTAAATTCGATCGTGTTGTCGCATATTCCTTATAATTCTCCTTGTCATTTGGAATAACCATATTGTAAGAGTCGTTTCCACCCCCCAACATGATGCATACCAAGGCTTTATAGTCTCCGGGAGCAGCTGGACTCAATCCATTGACTGCCGCCGCATTCAGAGACTGTAGATTGAACAAGGTAGAAAAGAACGTGGTCGATCCCACTGCAGCGCAACTTGCCGTACCCAGAAACTTTCGTCTATTATATCTTTTTTCCATCTTCATTTCACAATTACGTAGTCAGGAGAAATCATTGTCAGGTAGATACCCATCTTCACTTTCTCTTCAGGGTCCTCTATTTGGTCCACCGCACTGGCAATTATACTTTTGGTGTCATCCTCAAGTAGGCCATTCGCAAGCAGAATATCCAAACGGTCTACCAGTTTTGCTGGATTTTCCGAAAGTGCAACTTCCTTGCTGAAATCCATCTCAAAAGCCCCTTCCGTTATTCGATGTCTAACGATGTCCCAGTCGTACTTGGTAATTCCTTCCACGCAGTAGTCTCTCATATACCTGTCTTCCGAAACTCTGAAATTCAAATCATTCATAATTCCGATGGCATTGGTCGCATTCAGAATATGGAATTCCGGTGCTATCAATTCATTATCTTCAATCAAACCCTTTGGTTGATAATCAGGTAAGAAGAAATTGAAAACACTAGGTGCCGCCATGGGGGATTGCCCGGTGATTAGGCCAAAGCAGTAAAAATCCATTGGATAATCACCCCGTGCGTTTGGTGATAGTGGAAATGCACGAAGAAGATTCATCATTCGAACCATTGGTTCCCTTAGTTTTCCAGTGGTATACTCCGGAGTGACCGGATCCCTCACCTCTGGATGCAAGTAGATTGCCTTCATCACCTTCTTTAGGTTTCCCGGTTCCATTGGATCAAATACGTTGACCACGTCAGAAACGTATTGAGTACTGGGATTGGAACTAGTCAACAGTTTAATCAATGATTTAGAAATGAAAGGAGCGGTGTTGTCGTGGGTGACTAAATGATCAAGTGTCTGTTCAAGATCTTCATCCCCGGTTTGACCAGCCGGTAATACCACTCCTTTCAAAAGCTTTTTCTCGCTTTCGTCGTGGTAACTGTCGTACATTCTCATGGGTGTGGTTAGGACATAAATCACTGAATCATCACCGTAAAAATCATTAGGATCTACCCCAAATGACCCCCATTCCAGGCCATTACTTAATCCTGTGAAAACCTCCGCAAACTCCTTGATGTCTTTGTTTGTATAGGTTGGAATTGGTTCTCCTTGCTCGTCGAGTTTTCTGGTCCCATCAGGATTCAGCTCCCACAGTCCGATGCTAAAAAGCTGCATGATCTCCCTGGCAAAATTTTCATCTGGGTGAATGTTCCTTTCCGGATCTGCTTTTGGGTTATTAAAGTGAGAAAGAAATAAACCCATTGCCGGACTTTTAGCCACATGAGTGAGTACCGTCTTGAAGTTTTCTGTTGAATACCTCGCCAACTCATCATGGAAGTACGCTACAAATTGAGAGTTGTCTTCAAAAAAGTCGGCCTCGTCATTGATCACCATGATCTGACTCCAGGCAAAAGCTAGTCTCTTCTTCAACAGATCTGGAGATTGTAGGTTTGACGTTATCCAGGATACACGGAACCAGGGATTGTACATGCCATCGTAGAACGGATTCCCTGATTGGTCGACCATTTCATCGACCACAGAGGTGTATGGCAGCTCAAATTGCTCATCCAACCAGGCCTCATAACCCATCGCAGCCGTCATTTCGATCGTTGCCCAATCAGCTCCGAAGGTAGTTTGGGCAAGAAACCGGGAAGCATCCTTCAATTGCGCATCATTTTTAATACTGAATCCATCAATTGTTGAACGAGCATCCGTTCCTTCAGAAGAACTCGCCGTAACTGTTATTCCTGCATCATGTCCAGCACCAAGAAAATCAGTATGTTGGCCGTAACCGAAGTTGAATAGAATCAAACAGCAGACAATAAGAAGTACTTTCATGGGACGCATAATCGATCTGTTTGAGGATCAAGATAATAATTACCTTTTTAACTTTCTAATACTAAGAAACTAATGGTAAAATAATCTTTTAAATGGAAACACATGTTCGTTATCAGTGGTTTTTAGGCAAAAGAATCGCTTATCCCATTTTCATTCATAGGGAGCATTTCGAATTTAAACCCAATGGAATTTGTACCTTTTTTACCTAATATTACAAAGATGAGTACACCGTTTAATTACCATTAGTGGAAGATTAAGGTGTTCATTAGCCGTTTATTGAATATTCGGCATCAGACTTTCTTAGGTTAAGTAGATTTAATGATAATTCTTTCCTCAATAATTCAGATGATCATTCGGAAATTTTCAATCTTCACAGCAATAGCAGTTTTGGGATTTGGCTGTATAAAGTACAATTCTCCACAGGAGGAATCGCAAGCCGACCTGATGGTCATGCGGGTTAACCTCGACGACAAACCAAATATGATTGCTTTACCGCTCAGTGAAGACATCTATGCGGCGTATGATGGTAAGCAGGGTTCTTTATACAAAGTCTGGAAGGGGACGGTCAAACTAACTGGTCCTGTTTATGACAATCTCCATGGACCTCAACCCTTCTCCGAGGGTGAGGCCTACATTGATGAGAGGTCTGCGAAATGGTCCCTGACCACAAATGGTAAAAAAGAAGAGTTAGAATCACAGTTCAAGAGCTATAAGATCAAGGATAATTCAGTTACTCTAATGCATGAGTTATCTCTTTCAAATGGAAAGAAGGTTTACGTACAAGAAACACCTCAATATGATGAAACTGAGAATGGCGTAAGCTTCGAACGAATGTTTCAAACATCAGGTGTTCCTGAAGCCTCTGAGCTTTATCTGGATATGTCATTTAAACACCTGGTTTCGCAAAGTGCTATAGAGACCGATGGAGAGCTATTCGATAATGATCTTGATAGTGAGTCTTACGAATGGGGAGAAAGTGCCTCTGGTGGAGTAACGTTAAAACTCAACGCCAATGCCACAACTTCCGTGCGTGCTTTCTTGCAAGCCGAAGCCACTGCCCACGTGGTGATCGAGGACACTCCAGAACAAGAAGTAGAACTCAATGACGATAAACCGGTTGAAGATGAGATCATACCGGATAACATCGAGGCTTTGGTTTCCGTTGGGAAACAGATTCTTGGCAACAATGATTGTGCTGCCTGTCACCAAATGGATAAGCAAGTTATAGGTCCCTCCTACACAATGATTGCACAGAAATACCCCTCAAACCTGGAGACTGTAAATCTTCTTTCGACAAAAATCATTAGTGGCGGTTCCGGAGTTTGGGGACAGCAAGCGATGTCAGCTCATCCAAATGTTTCCGAGAATCATGCGAAAGCGATGGCTGCATATATTCTGTCTGTTGTACCAGATGATGAGTCAAGCTATCAAGCTGGTATTGCTGTCGATTTTTATGATATCGCTCAACCCCTGCCTAGTTTACCAGAAGTTGTCGCCGGTCAGAATCCTAACTTATCTGTGGTCTATCCTTCCGTAGATTTTCGGTCTGGAAATCCTGATATTGGATTGGCAACCGATGAGAATTTCAGCGGTTTCGTGAAAGATTTTGTCATGGAGGTCAATGGATTCCTGAACGTTGACGAGTCAAGGGAATATCAATTCATGTTTATTGCCAACAATGGAGGTAAAATCACCATTAACAACGAAGTACTATCAGAAGGGCACTTTTATGAAGGCACATTCGAAGATGAGTTCTCCGTGGATTTAAAAAAAGGTGCCAATCCATTTAAGATCAATTTCTATCATCACCTTTTCGACAAGTACTTAATTCTTCTTTGGCGTGAAAATGAGGACCAGGAATATGAACCGGTCCCCGCATCGGTTTTTACGCATAACCCTTTTGATATTAAACCAACATCTTCAGGTGTAAAGAGTATAATCAGTAACAAAGCTCCTGGATTTGGTGCCTCACTGGAAGAAATTCATCCCGCATTCACCCTTAGCGAAGTAAGACCTCAAGGATTCGAACCCAGAGTTGGCGATATGGAATTCCGTGAAAATGGAAACATGGTTCTATGCACCTGGGATGGTGAAGTATATGAAATGGAGAATGTGACCACCGGGAAAACGGCTGCCACCAGCGCAAGAAAGATAGCGACTGGGCTCTGTGAACCATTGGGTATTACCGAAGTTGATGGTGAAATCTATGTTTTACAACGCTGGGAACTGACTAAACTCCTTGATAACGATGACGACGGTATTATCGATGAATTTGTCAGTATCGCCACTTTTGGTAGCAATGCTCAGTTTCATGAATGGTCCTTTGGACTTGTTTATAAAGACGATCACTTCTATTGCACTACAGGAATCGCTATGGGTCGAAATGCTGAGAACATGCATGTTGACAGGGGTAAGGCACTCAAGATTTCGATGGATGGTACAATTGAACACGTTGCCTATGGTCTAAAGGAACCCAATGGAATAGGAATCGGACCGGATAACGAAATCTTTGTTGCAGACAATGAAGGCGAATGGCAACCGGTTTGCAAGATTTTTCACATACCCCAGGAAGGTAAGCCCTTTTACGGAAATAAAAGTGTAGAAGCCGACAATCTCCCGGAGGATATCAAGGACGTACCTCCGGTAATATGGCTACCACAAAACGAGATTGGCAACTCCCCTTCCCAACCGATTTTGATGAAACACGGTCCTTACGAAGGTCAAATGATACACGGTGAAATAACCCATGGTGGAATAAAAAGAGACTTTATAGAAAAAGTCAAAGGACAATATCAAGGGGCAGTTTTCCGCTTTACACAAGGTTTAGAGGTAGGAATAAATCGCATCGAATGGGGACCAGATGAGGCTCTATATGCTTCCGGTTTAGGAGGTGCTCAGGATTTTGGTTGGAAAGGAACACAGTTTGGCCTTCAGCGGCTGACTTACAATGGAAATGTGCCCTTCGAGATGTTGGCCATCCGAGCAAAAGCCAATGGCCTGGAAGTTGAATTCACCAAACCCTTACGAGCTGGTGTTGGAACCCAAACCGAAGACTATAAAGTGCAACAATGGTATTATACCTGGACCGAGGAAGGAGAAAGTCAACAGAAAAGAGAGCTAGAGAATCTCATTATTACATCCGTTTCGATATCACAGGATAGAAAAAAGGTGTTCCTTGAACTTCCCGGGATAAAAGAAGAGCATGTGCTGTATGTTCAACTTCAGCCTATGTTTTTAAGTGAAGAAAATGAACAACTCTGGACAAATGAAGGTTGGTACACGCTCAATAAGAAACCTGATGAATCTGGTATTGTTAATCCATATCCTCATGATCGTGTAGCCAATCAACTAAGCCCTGCTGAGATTGAGGATGGATGGAATTTGCTATTTGAGGGTGAAAGTTCGGAAAACTGGAAAACCTCGAGTGCGGAATCGTGGAAAGTATCGTCAGGTAATATGCAAAGCGATAAGAATGGTTCTTTGACAACCATAGAAACGGGATCTACCAATTACGAGCTGGAGTTCGAGTGGAAAATATCTCCTGGTACATCCGGTGGAATTCTGTTTCACATTCCAAGTGAGGTAAATAATGACGATATGCTTGCTGTATCTCCCCGGTACCAGATCATAGATGATGCAACCGAGGAGGCAAAAAACATTCATACTCGAAAGAGCGGAGCAAATTTTGACATGCAGGCCCCACTTCATGTGGTTACCAATCCTACCAATGAATACAATTTCGGTCGGTTGGTTGTCCGTGATGACTATGTTGAGCAATGGGTAAATGGAGTCCTTGTCACTTCCTACACTATCGGTAGCGAGGAATGGAATAATGGACTGAGTTCCTCCGCCTACTCCGGAAGTTATGCTCAGAATAGAAGCGATGGAATAGCTCTTTACAACGAAAAGGGTGAAATCTCATTTAGAAATATCAAGATCCGAGCACTGTAGTTGAGTCATTAATGGTTTTCTTGAGAGCAGTTATTGTATTGATCGGAGTATTAATGATCTCCTGTAAGGAAAAGTCCTATGACGAACAGAATGCGTCTATGACCGTCTCTTCGGAAACCGCTGAACTAAAAGGAGATGGATTATTCAAAATACATTGCCAATCATGCCATAATTCAGCTGTCGGCAAGAATCCTGACCAGCCTGATGATCTGAATGGAATTGTTGTTAGGCGATCAACTGAAGAGATCATTTACAGCATCAAATTCCTTCATGAAGAGGACCTGGAATTTCGGTCTTTAAGCAATAAAGAAATTAACCAGTTACTTAATTACGTGATTACCCTATAATCCCACATTATTTGAATCATATAGATATGTCAAAACATTTTTTTGGTCTACTACTGATCGTCCTATTTGTTTCCTGCTCAGAGAAAGTAGAAAAAGTGCCCGAGGAAAGCAGGTTCATCAAGGAAGTACTGGACTTCAATCTCTATGAACCAATGGAGCTGGATGTTTTTCCGGACCGTGGAATCATTTTCGTCGAACGTCGTGGAGCGGTCAAGGTTTACGACTTTAAAACCCGATCCACGACGAAAATTGATGAGATGGAGGTATTTGACGAAAACGAGGACGGTCTTCTTGGCATTGCCCTGGATCCATCTTTCACAGAGAATAATTGGGTATATCTATTTTACAGCGACCCTGGCCCGGAACCCATACAGAAAGTATCAAGATTTGATTTGGTTGAAGACTCTTTGATTCGGTCATCAGAAAAAGTTCTTTTAACCATTCCTACCATCAGGGAATGTTGCCATAGTGGTGGCTCTCTGGAATTTGGCCCGGAAGGAAATCTTTGGATCACAACGGGTGATAACACCAACCCTTTTGAGTCTTCAGGATATGCACCTATCGATGAGCGTGAAGGACGTGCGCTATGGGATTCTCAGAAATCAGCTGCTAACACCAATGATCTTCGTGGCAAAATACTTCGAATCAAGCCGGAGGATGATGGTACCTACTCCATTCCTGAGGGAAATCTATTCCCGGAAGGAACTGAACTTACCAGACCGGAAATCTACGTTATGGGTTGCCGAAATCCATTCAGACATTCAATAGATAGCAAAACCGGAAACGTTTATTGGGGAGACATTGGACCCGATGCAGGTGAAGACGATTCGCTCAGAGGTCCGAGAGGTCTTGGTGAATTCAATGTTGCTAAAGAAGCAGGCTTTTATGGATGGCCCTATACACGGGGCAACAATATCAGCTATGGAGACTATGACTTTGAATCGGAAACAGCGGGTCCTAGATTCGATCCGAATGCAATAGTGAATAACTCGCCGAATAACACGGGCCTGCAAAAGTTACCCCCTGTCCAAGCCTCAATGATCTGGTACGGATATGATCGGTCTGAGGAGTTTCCGTGGGTGGGTGATGGCGGTGTTAACCCCATGGCAGGACCAATCTTTCGTTCAGATGAATTGGAGCATTCATTGACGAGATTTCCCTCCTATTTCGAAGGTAAGCTGATAGTTTATGAATGGGTTCGAGATTGGATTTATGTGATCACCCTTGATAGGAATAATAATTATGTCAAGGCCGATCCCTTCATGTCGGGAACAGAATTTGCCAATCCCATGGATATGATATTCGGCGAGGATGGTGCTCTGTATATCCTGGAGTACGGTGAATCCTGGTATACGCAAAACCTTGATGCAAGACTGACGCGAATAACCTACAACGAAGGAAATCGAAAGCCCGTGGCCAAAATTGAAGCCAGCAAAGAAATCGGAGCGGTTCCATTAGTTGTGGATTTCAAGGGTAGCCAATCCATAGATTACGACAAAGACTCTCTCAGGTATGAGTGGTTTGTGAATCAAAAGCTAGAATCTAACGAACTGAATCCAACTTTCACCTTTGAAGATGCCGGACCTTATGATGTCACGTTGAAAATTACCGATCCGTACGGTGCATCGGATCAGGCGAGCCAGCGAATTATTGCAGGCAATACACCTCCGGAATTGAAGGTAAGTCTCTCCCCCAGCATTGATACATTTACAGATAATAGTGAAATTGAATACCAGATAAACGTAACGGACTCCGAAGACGGGAGTACTTCAGATGGCACCATCGATGCAAGTAGGATTCGGGTTACCCTGGATTTCATCGAAGAAGGTCAGGACATCACGATGGCAGCAATTGGCCATCAGCAATCCATGCTTCCTGAAGGCAAGGTGATTATTGACGGTTCAGACTGTAGTGCTTGTCACAATGAAACGAAAAAAGTCAATGGTCCAAGTTACCTTGATATTGCTATGAGGTATTCCTTTGAAGACAAAAGCAAATTGATTTCAAGCATCATAAAAGGAAGTAACGGAGTTTGGGGTGAAAGCATGATGTCTGCTCATCCACAACTCAGCGTTGAGGATGTAGCTAAGGCGGTCAATTACATTTTGTCATTTGATACAGCCGAAGTGGAGCAGAAAGAATTCCTTCCGATAAGTGGAAAAATTAGCTTTGATCAACATTTTGACGCCGAAGAAGAAGGAATATACGTATTGATGGTTTCGTATAAGGATGAAGGGAATCCTGATGTACCTGAGTCCTCTCTTTCTGTAAGTGAGAGAATAGTGTTTAGGTACGGAGATGAGGAAGAAGAAGATTAATCCTCTTTCGGTGTAACTAGATTGACTCCTGGGACTGTAAATAGGCAACAAGATTTATGACTTCATCTTCAGTCATGTTATTTAATTGACCTGCCGGCATCATGGAATTTGGAGTTTCCTCCCTCGACTGTATATCAGATTTGTTAATGACAACTCTATCCTGACCCACGACCTTTAAAACTAGTTGTCTGTCGTTTTCTGAAGCAATATTGCCCAGGTAAGTCCTTCCATCTCGCACGGTAACTACTACCATCCTATACTCTTCCTGAATGACCGCATTGGGTTCGATCATGTTTTGCAGTAAATAATCCAAATTGGTACGATTTGAACCAGTTAATTCAGGACCCAGATTTCCACCCTCACCAAACAATTGATGACAAGCACCACAAGATTTCCGATACATCTCCTTTCCAGCTACCAAATCGGCGCTCGATAAAACCTCCGCAGATAACAATTCTTTGTATTTACTGTAATCAGCTTCTACGTTAGCAGAGATATCGTCAATAGGGCCCCATATCTCTACAAAGCCATTGCCCATCACTCTTCTAAGCTGGCGAGCAATGTATATCGGTACCTCTTCACGAGGAAACCAACCTTCTTTAATTCCATTGGCTAACATAAAGGCATATTCCCTTCTTGATGAAAGCGTTTGAATTGCCTCATTCTTTTGGTCCCGTGTAAAGCTCTCGTAGTTTTCAAATATCATCCAGCCAAGATCTTTTTCTGAATATTGTGCTACCGCACGAATGACTTCTGTCTTAAGTACGGGATCCGATAAAAATTCCTCAAATAAACTGGGTAATGAGTGCCACTTTCTGCTGGCAAGACTATTGAGCGCGGACTTTCTTTCTTCAGCTGATGCATCCTTGTTCTTAACTACCTCCATCAGCTTTGATGCCGCTTCAGCATCACCAAATAGTTGGGCGATTTCAGTAACTAATGATCCCAATTCTTCATCATCCTTCAAATTCGCATAAACCTTATCCCAAACAGCGGGTTTATCTAAATCTGTCCGACTTTCCAGTTCGGAGAAAAGGCCCTCAAGTAAGATTTTTTGATTGCGACCCACTTCATTGGCTATTTCAAGTAATTCCGGGATTGCATCAACACTAACCGCTCGCCGTGCGATGTAATTGGATAGTATCGGAAGCTCTGATTCAACAGCCAAAACAAGCCCACGCTCAATGTCACTGCCCACAACTGATTCCAATCCAAACCAGATCATTTTCGGAATATTGTGGTCCAGGACATCCTCAGATCTTGTCATCAATCCTTTTCCTACCTCCCACCGAAATTTCTCCGGTATCCTTTGCAATGCCGCTGCCAGGTACAATCGCACAATGGCCGAGGGATCGTTTTCGGCCATTTCTACCATCTTTTCCAATACCTGCTCCGAAGGATCCAGATCTTCACAACTTAACTGTATGGACCAGCCTCTGATGTACTCGTCTTGGTCATTTAAGGATTTCATGAGAAGTGCTTCATCGGCCTGGTTGATGGCGTGAAGGGTCCACAGGGCTTTTAACCGTCGATCCGATTCATCGTGGTTTTCAAGCACCTCTACCAGGAAATCTTCAGCTACTTCAGCAATTGGTCCCCTAGCCGCTCGACCTTGCAGAATAATCCGCGCCCTCCGAACGTGCCAGATGCTCGGACTAAGCTGCAGTTTCGCGAGTTCCAGGTCTGTTAAATCTCTCAAATCATCATATCGTCCTTCCCAATCTTCTGCCTGGCTGTTTTCAGGTGTAACCCGAAAGACTCTACCTGTTTCCTTATTCATGACGTCAGACCCACAAATATCCGCATCATGCCAATCCAGTACGTATAAGCCACCCTCCGGACCGATCTCGATACTAAATCCCACCCATTGCGCATTATTGGCCATTAGGAAGTCTTCTCCATGACTGGCCACATAGCCTGAACCTTTCCTGGTTAATACATCGGATAGAACCGCATGTTCATGAATGTTGGCCATAAAAATTCGACCGTAATGTTCTTCTGGAAAAGCGTCGGATAGATAGACCCTTGCTCCTCCGTGAGCTGACCGGTGCCGATGATCCACGATGGTTTGAATATCATCATAGACATAGGGATTAAAATGCTGGCCTCCCTGACGATGATAGATACCTCCGGGAATCACATGAAACATATGAGGGATCACACACGCGGTGATTAGCAACTGACCTTTGGCATCGTAATCTATCCCCCATGGATTGCTAAAACCGTGCGCTACCACTTCAAATTTGTCTTTCGTAGGATGATATCTCCAAACACCTCCGTTAATGTCGACCCCATCAGCATCTAACAGATCTTCAGGAAACGGGTCATTATGGCCATATAACTTGCCATTACCATTTGGTTTTCTAATTACCGAAGGAGTTGCAAATCCTTCCAATCCGTATAACCATCCATCAGGACCCCAGTGAAAACTATTTACGGTTTCATGTCGATCTCGAATCCCCCATCCCGTTAATCTTACTTCGATGTCGTCCATATCTCCCTTATCGTCCCCATCCTTATCCGGAATGAACAATAGGTTGGGTGGCGCTCCGACAAAAACTCCGTCAAAACCAACAGCTAGTGCAGAAGGGAATGGTATTCCCTCTGCAAAAACCGTTCTTTTATCTGCTCGCCCATCCTTATCGGTATCTTCAATGATTAGTATTCTGCTATCACCAGATCCTGAAAATCCTTCACCCCTGGATTCGTAGTCCCTATTTTCAGCAATCCACATTCTTCCTCTATCATCCCAGCAGAAAGCCATTGGTTGAGTTATCATTGGTTCAGAGGCCCAGGCGTTTACCAAGAATCCTGGTTTTACTGTCATTTCATCTACTGCTTCCTCTGCAGTAAGAAATTTGGCTTTCCTTCCCTCCTCTTGAGCTATACCCCACAATCCCGCCGTGGCATAGATATTGTCATCGCCAACATACTTTTTCCATTTTTCGGTGAGATCCAGATCATTTATTGCGCCGGGATAGACTACCATACGGTGCTTGATGGTCTCAACCTCACCTGAAGGTATTTTCCAGTCTCCCATTCTGGCCCTTACCGGACCAACTCCCAGTTGACCATCGACTCGCCAGGTTTGAGGAAACCCAGAGTTTTCACTATGATCGAAAAGAGCTACATGAATCAAATCCTGTCGTCCCTCCACCTTCATACCGACGTCCACCCAAAGTGCCCTCTGACCTTCTGCTTTATCATTTACCTGGCGAGCAAAATTCACTACTTCACCTTCAATTCCTTCTTTCCACGGCATTCTCAGGAAAAGTCCCCCGTATTCAAACTCGCCAATGACAATGTCGACCAGGGCCTTTCCTTTCCATTCCAGATCAATCAGGTAAGCATCTTCTTCGATCTGCATGGACCAATGTTGGCGCTCCTCCATGATGGGATCTCCATTCTCGTCCAGCATATGGTAAGTTGTTTCCCATTCTACCTTTGAACCTTCTGATTTGATAATGCTGAAGCCAACTCTTTGCCAATAATCCTGTCCAACATTGTGAAAATAATCTCTCCCAAGAATTCTTTTTCTTAGGTCATCTCTTTCCTCATAAAACCAGGCCTTTACGCTGTCCTGATTAACATACTCTCCATTCACACGAGTGAATCCCCAATAAAGACCGGTTTGATGCTTATGATGACCCGGGCTGTATTCTGTGACCAATCCATTTCCATCCGGAGAGACGATTGGATGTAGGTAGGGTCTGTGATCGCTCCTGGCATTTTGAACAAGAATTGGATCAGAAGCACCCTTCCTGAAGATTGAGATCGTTTGGACATCTTCATCTAATATGGCAATTAAATCATCACCTTGCCCATAGTCTGTTGTTCCGCAGGACGCTAACAATAATAAAATGAGGAGGGTGGTTGGGATAAAGAAACGATTCATAACTCGATTGTGTCAATTCTAAAAATATGAAAGTATTAAGGGATATTGAAGAAAAATAAAATATATTCCTAACCTTAAGAAAGTACTATGAAAGAGTTGAACATCGCCATTATCGGTTTGGGTTTTGGAGCGGAATTCATCCCTATTTATCAGAAGTTGAAAGGGGTAAACATGTACGCGATCTGCCAAAGGTCAGAAGATAAGCTACATGAAATTGGAGATGCCTTTGGCATCGAGAAGAGATACACGGATTATGAAGAACTGCTTAAGGACCCGCAAATAGACGCTGTTCATATCAATACCCCTATACAGGAACATGCTCCCCAATCAATTGCTGCCTTAAAAGCAGGAAAGCATGTCGCCTGCACTGTTCCGATGGCCACCTCAGTTGAGGATTGTAAAGAGATAGTGCGTCTAACTATGGAAACGGGCCTAACTTATATGATGATGGAGACCGTGGTGTACAGCCGCGAATTTCTATTTGTAAAAGAAATGTTCGATAGCGGTGAAATGGGTCGAATTCAGTTTCTGAGGGCATCTCACCAGCAGGAAATGGCTGGCTGGCCGGGTTACTGGGAAGGATTGCCGCCAATGCATTATGCCACGCATTGTGTAGGTCCGGTGCTTGCTTTGGGGAGGGATAGAGCTCAGTATGTTTCATGCTTCGGATCGGGGCGAATTGATGATCATTTGATTCCAAAATACAATTCGCCATATGCGATTGAAACATGCCATATAAAATTCAATGATTCTGACCTTTCTGCAGAAATTACCCGATCGCTTTTCAATACTGCAAGACAATACCGTGAGAGCTTCGACGCCTACGGATCCAAGAAATCATTTGAATGGACACTAATTGAAAATGAACCTAGTGTCGTCCATACTGGTGAGAGTCCGGAAAAGATATCAATCCCCGACTATGCGCATCTTCTTCCGGAAGAAATCCAGTCTTTTACAACAGCTGGGGTTTATGACTCGGATGACAATCAACATCTTTCGTTTATTCAAGGAGCTGGGCATGGTGGTTCTCATCCGCATTTGGTAAACGAATTCGTAAATGCGTTGAAGGAGAAAAGAGATCCGTACCCAAATGCTTCAGAATCCGCAAATATTACCTGTGTAGGTATCCTGGCGCACGATTCTGCTATGAATGAAGGTAAGATTATTCATTTACCTGAATTCACTTTGCTATAATTTAATACACTATGGTGCTGGAAAACTAAAACTGAACGGGAAATTTAAAGTGTTTCAAAGTCAGCTAATGGCCTTCCGAATTATTCGTTTTAGCGAGGAGTTAACTTAAACTCAACCTTTTCAGATTTCTTCAAATTGGTCCAAAGGATAAGATCTGTCCCTTCCGGGGTTACCTCGTAACCCACTCTGTAATCGGTATTCTCGACTACTTCTTCGTTGTCAATCAGTACCTTAACCCCTGAATTCCCCCAATTCTTCACCACAAATGCAGGGTTGACGATTGTAACTGCTACCGGATCTTCGTCATCAATTTCAAAACCCAGTGCAAATGATAACTCTTTTGCCTCTTCGTGATCACCCGGGATGATATACGCTTTTTGAGTCATATCATAGGTCATCTGGGTGTATGGATTACCAAGACCGCCCATTAACAATCTTGGATACGTCAGCCAGGATTGATACAAATCGATTAAGTGGGAAGCCGGATCTTCCATGTTGGTCATGCCTGATAAATAGACTTGTTCAAGGATATTATCCGTCCTACGAAAATGCCACCAGTTTAACGTATGCCCTAAAGATGTGGAATACCCTTTGCCATCATTTCCTCCCCAGGTCTGGAATAAATGGGGAAGATCTCCTTCAGGCGGATAGCTTTCATTTTCAATACCGTATGGCAACGAAATAGTGAACGGTTTGTATTCCGATTTGAGATTGATCAGCTTGATGGGTGCCTTAAGATACTCTCCGTAATCCTTGGGATAGGGATCATAAGAGAAGGTTTTTTGTTCCCCATTCGCCTTGATAAACGTAATGGGTGAAGAGTCTATGTCGTCAGCCGGAACATGTCCATCCAGTCCGAAAATAAAGTCTTCCTGAAATTCGTGAACCACACTTGGCGGGATTTCTCGTACCGGAGGTATATCCTGAAATGTTTCATCGGTCACCGTAAGACTCTGACCGGCCAACCCGGTGTAGATTCGAACGTGTCGGGTATGTGTTCCATCCGGATAAATGTAATACCACTCATCAGTCCAGTCCCCTTTGCCATAGGGTGAACCACTTGGAATGTTTGAATGCCCGATGTACCCACGAGGATCCACAATTGCGTGACGGACGCGAACTACAATACGAGCAGGATTTTGACTCTCTACCCACATTCGAGAATACCGGGATTCCCGATCCCATAGTGGTTCGCAGGAACTGGATGCCATTGGATCGTACGTCTCTGTCCATCCATTTGAAAAATGGATATCGTTCTCCGTAACCATGCTGGGGTAGCATGGCAAACTGAATCTCATTTTGGTAGGTATAAGATCGAAAGTAACATCCACTGCCACATTCTTTAATTCTCTTGGAACAGGCCATGCAGGATTTTCAAGGTATTTCACGACCGGTTCGTCGGTGCCTACCGCTGAAAAGGTCGCCTTTTGGGAAAACCCATATAAAGCACTTAAACAGAGAGTAGATACTATAGTCACTTTTAGAACGATAGCTTTTATCATGATCACTTTTGATTATTCCTTGATTACTTTTCTGATGATAGAGAATTCCTGGTTATAGACATGCACCATGTATAAGCCGGGATTAAGACTTCCGAAAAAATCGAGATCTATGTCTTCATTAATACTGGTCTGAGAAGATAAAATTCGACCATCCATATCCATTAGTCTAAGACTTACATTTCTGAATTCGCCGATTGACAGTTTTAGGGAAGACTGAGTAGGATTGGGAAACACACTTATCTCCGGCTTATTGTTTATCCCGGTTATAACTTGCACCTCTTCAAATTGTGAGTCTAGCCAGGCGATGCGGTCGGTCAACCAGTTTTTCAGCAGTTGTATTTCCTGCTCGTAGGTTTCCTGTACAGGCTCTGGTTCATCCCATAGATTATCACCAAGGTAATCCCATCTCTCAAAATTCCGATCGATCGCCACTCCCAGTTTATCGACCTGGCCATCTATAAAAGCAAAAAGAAAATCCTCGTTCAGAAAATCCTCTCGATGCATCTGCCACCGGTAAAACACCCGGGTTCGAAAGAGATCATCTTCCATCATTGGTTCCCACCACCTGGGCATTAAGTGCAGGTCATCACAGGATGATTCCTCTTGCAGATAGGTCCACCCTCGAACATCACTGCCACCACAATATACCGTGTTACCATAAGCCAAATTGAAATCCCAAATGGGTCCTGCTTTCAAACGTTCGCCTTTGTCTTTATGAAGAAAAGTACTGAGCTTATACGCATCCACTGACCGACTTAACTCATTGATTATGAATAAATCCGCAAAACTGTCCAAATCGATGTAAGCATGATATTTCCCTCCGTCGTCATTTTGATAATTATCAGCTAACACCGCTTGTTCAAAGTCCCGAAAGTAGTTTCTAATATAGGTCCGTTGTGGGCCTTGAATCGCATCAGCCCGGGGATAGTAGTATTGATAAAACATGCGTTCCCCACCCATTGAGGTAGACCTTGAAGTCCAACCCTCGTCCTCATTCCAATCCAACCGAATGATATACCCTCCGGTCAGCTCATCTCCTTCAGTATCCTGCTCTCTTAATGTGGCAAGCGGTAGTCGGTTATCGTCACGTTTGATCCTTTCCATCATGACATAGGTTCCCCGATACTCTCCATCTAGAATCAGCTCACAGTAGACCGTATTCGATGCCCAATGACCCATTTGACGCCAGATCTCAAAGCTCATCACATTCCGGATATGGGTTTTGTCAATGGGTGAACCATATAGAATCCAGTCTTCTTCGGAAGGCATACCCAAAATTGAAGCGTCTTGATCCTGATTTTGATCGTCTCGCAATTCAATAGAATAGCTTTTCTTATCGAATAATTGAGTACTGTTTCCGCGAAACTCAATACCAATTTTTCCATTGTAACCATTAATAGGGTCTCCCGGACGGTTTACTCCATTTTCGTTATTAATAATTCCCATTTCCGCGATGACTTTCGGTTCATCACGAATGGACTGATCGGTATTGATGACTACAATTGGCAGGTGGGTCGATTCGAGTTCCTGACCAGAGGCCATATGCTGAATCATCAGACAAACACCTATACTTATCGAGAGAAAAAATGATTTCATATATCCATTACCATTCAACCAGCACTAACCCTACCACCCCCTTTAGGATTGATCAAGGATATCTGCGCAATCTCTAATTAACCATCTTAGTTTCTTAAAATTAGAAAGTTATTGGCATTTAACAAACACCGGTGGAATCGAGGACTCGAAAGCTATTCTATTTCATCGTCACGCTTGAATTTCCTGTGATCTCAAGCTGTACCGGATCATCACTTGTTACTTCAATCCATGAGTTTAAGGTATAGGATCCATCGACATCGCGAATGATACCAGACCGATTAGCTATTTCCTCATTATCCACAAGGATTCGGGCATCCTGTCCAGGACTCCAATTCTTAATGACAAGCGCTAGATTGACAATGGGTGAATCTTCTGAAGCGTCCAAAGTAAAACTTATTACATCGGAAGACTTGTCCAGGATATATGCCCTCTGACCTTTTTCATATGACCCTTTTGCACCTTGCAATCCACTAATTGAAGCTGGGTTCATCCAGGATCTTGCCAACGGCACTAGCTCAGATGGTTCCTGGTTTAGCATTCCCTCCAACAGGATTTTCTGATAGTAAGGCGTTGGACCACCCTTTTCTTCCCTATACGTACTTGGTGGTACATGCGTAAGGGAGCTATGAGCCGTGCGATCAGGATAAGTTGCATATCGACCATCGGAAGGCATCTGCCCAACCGGCCAATGATTCCAGGTAGGAAAAACCGCATACTCAGTGAGTTCTCCACCATAGACATTTGACCATTCAAAGTCACCGATAGTCACAGGTTTATATTCCCCGGTGTAGTTGACGTACTGTATGCACTGACCTTCAGGTTCAGCTACATCATCTGGAGGTCCGTTGACCCAATCGTAATCAACTAAAGTGCCTTCAAGATTTAGCATGGAAAGTGCATCTTTTGTATTGATCACCTGCTCTGGGTGCTGATCAGGTCCGAATATCGCCATGGATTCCTGCCATTCGTGATCTCTCTCACCATGTGTCCATAGATGCATGGTTTTAACCGCGATTCCATCAGGATAAATATAATAGTACCAGTCGCTCCAATCGCACCAACCTGTCTCTTCATCGAAATTTGCCATTACGTGATTCACATCAATTAATGGATATCTCCAGTGGACCACGGTCCGTGCCGGTGTATTTTCAATGATCCTGGCGTGATTGTTATAAGATTCCTTATCGGACATGGGTTCCTGGCACCCTTCCCCACCTGATCGGTTCCAAGTCTCATTAAATTCGTTGCTATACCATTGATCCTTATCGTTGACCATCATGGGTATATAGCCTACTCCTCTCCAAAAGATGAACTTTGATGGGTTGCTATCAAACTCTACCACCACATCCGGGTGATCGCTGAAACGCCATAAATTATCCCAAACGTCGTAAAACTTCAGGTGGGTATAATAGGCTCCAAATTCCTTTCTATTCTCCCCGGAAGGAAGGACCCGTTTATCCATATCAACAACTGGATCAGGTGAGTAGGCTTCGAAAGAGGTCTTGACTTGCTCATCATTCAATGCCACATTATAAATCTTGATTTCATCAATCAATCCATCGAATGAATAGGAGTCCGAAAATGTATTGCTTCTAACCGGGCGTATCGGTCGCCTGTTTTTACCTTTCCCAATCTTAAGACTGTTGGAAGCCAGTTCGATTTCACCCTTACCAACCGTTTTTACCCCAATCTCCTGTCCATTTAAATAGACCTTCATTAGTCCGGAGCTCTTACTATAAGTAGCCACCAAATGATACCATTTTCTTCTTTCCAACACTTCTTTTGCAACCAGCTGCTCCCATTTTCCGGCGACTCGTAACTTGAAAGTAGGCTTTCCATACCCATCCAATCCAAAGAAATATCCTGTATCATCTTCTTCTTGAAGGACGAAATCAAAACTGTCGTCCGGTTCTTCCATTCCCTCACGTTCATCCTCACCGATCAAAAAGGCCTCTGCTCCCTTCTTTGCTAAAAGCACTTCCGGTTCATCGGTCGATTGCTGTATAATGGGGACATAACTCCAGGGGTATGCCCCGATTGCTACCCAGCTTTCCAGTGTGATCTGGTCACTAAGAGCCGGTGCTTCCGCAGATGGGATTTCTATTGCTGAGGTGTAACCATCCAGTTGCACAGCTGTGCCTGACACTCCTTTCCTCCAAAGTGTCTTGTTTCCCTGAACTTCTGACCCGGTTTTAGAAATGGATTCTTGAACGGTGTTTCCATTACCTTCATCAAAATTCCACCAGGCAATGGGATCGAGGACCGAGCTATTGACTAGCGGACTCCCCTCCACCTTATTCTGTCTTTCCGTAATCCCGGGCTCTTGCGTGTTAACTTCTTGAATCCCACTTGAAGTCAACCTAAAGGTTTGGGTGATTTGATTTCCCTTGTCCTGCCATTCGTCAATTCGGGTCGTTCCGGATTTTATTGTTCGTTTTACAGCTCCATCTGACTGAATGTAAAAGTATTCATCCACAAATCCTGTGGCATCCACTCCCAGCTGCGGATTTCCCCCAACAAATTCGGGGAGATATCTCCAATGTACAACCACCTGGTTTTCGTTGCTTTCTATGAGTTTCACAACGGAGTAGGCATTCGTTCGGTCCGGCATCATATCGGTACCGTCGCCTGATCTTGGGATGATCTCTTCCACGTACCATCGTCCGCTTGGTGTTTCCAAGAATGGAAGGTAGCTACTTCCCATCCAGAAAACGAGTGCAGACTGATCCATACCCAAATCAACTACGATATCTGCATGCTCTTTTACCCTGGCAAACCGCTCAAACTCATTTTCGGAATTGATGCGTGTATAGAATCCACCAAAGTCACCAAGACGTTGTGTTACCAATCTATCTGTGCCTGGTGTGCACCCAATAATCAAGAGAAAAAGGAGAGAAAAGTAGCTAGTCGTTTTCATCATTTTTTATCGTTTATCATGTGAATTACGACAATCTCAACAGCCCAAAAAATGACCTATCTCAGTCTAAAACCTGCTTTCTGATACCTACCCGGTATGGAGTTCCTTTTGCAATTCCTCCAGAGGAATACCCTTTGTTTCAGGCATCTTGAACAATACCCAAAGCAATTGCATCACCATACAAATGGCGTAAAATGTGAATACATGACCACCCGAAGCTTCAGCAAATGCCGGAAATGTCCATGAGATAATGGCAGCCATAAACCAATGGGTAAAGCTGCCCAGTGATTGACCTCGGGCACGAACACGGTTTGGAAATATCTCGCTGATAAAAACCCAGATCACGGCCCCTTGCCCCAGCCCATGCGCTGCAATAAAAACCATCAGACTTACCAGCACAACCCAACTCCCTACACTAGTGAAGTCGGTACCATTGGAGTAAAAGGTGACGGCAGTTGCTGCCAGACTTACGATGTAGCCAATGGAACCTAAGAGCATGAGTTTTTTTCTCCCATAATGATCAATGACAACCAGAGCGATGAAGGTAAAAACAAACATAACGAAGCCAATTCCAAAGGAACTTAACATGGCTGATCCCCGGGCGAATCCGGCCATTTCAAACACGCGAGGGGCATAGTATAGGATTGCGTTAATTCCTGAAAGCTGATTAAAAAGCGCAATAGTAAAAGCCAGCATAATGGGTTTGGCATATCTTTTCTGAAAGAACTTTTCTTTTTGAGAATCCTCTTCGGCCTTGAGAGACTCTTTAATTTCATTGATCTCCTCCTCTATATCGCCCTTGTCCGAACCAAGCTTTGAGATTACGGTTCGGGCCTCTTCCTCTTTACCTTGACGGATCAACCATCTTGGACTGCGAGGATTAGAAACCAGTAAAAGAATAAAACCCAGTGCCGGAATGGCCTCTACCCCTAGCATCCACCTCCAGGTCGCATCACCTAATTCCAGTGCACTTATCACGTAATTGGACAGGTACGCCAGCATGATCCCGAATACGATATTGAGTTGAGTTAAAGCTACCATTCTCCCCCTAAATTGGGCTGGAGATATTTCGGCGTTGTACATTGGAGCTACCACAGACGAACCACCAACTGCCAATCCACCAATAAAACGCATGATCATGAAAAAAGTCCAGCTGGTTGCCAGGGCACTACCCACTGCGGAGACCAGATAAAGGCCACCAAGTACGAAAAGCATCGATTTCCGTCCGTAGATATCAGCAGGACGTCCCAGGATGATTGACCCTATGATGGTACCGATTAACGCACTGGCAACTGTAAATCCATGCCAGAAACCCAGGCTACCAAACCAACCGGTCATGGATACATAGGAGTCGTTGTATAATACTCTTAAGGTACCTTCTACACCGGAAATGACAGCGGTGTCAAAACCAAACAGCAATCCACCAAGAGCTGCAACGGTTGCACTCCTTATGAGTGTATTCTTAATTTTCACAAAAATTCAGGTTAGGAGTTGTCTTCAAAAACTAAACTTACGGATTCGGATCCTAAATCCATTTCTATCCAAATTACGCAGACCGGATCTCCTTCTACATTGTATTCTACCCCGTAGTCTATGTCTACATACTTTTCGTTCAGTTTACACTTTAAGTTCATTGGCGCATAGTTTTCAACAATGAATGAGGTGTTGTATACCGGAGATTGATCCGATCCCTTTAGCTCTATTTTTAGATCCCTGTTGGTCCCTGTTGCACGTATTGAATAGCCTCTTTGGGAATAATCATATCCCCCATCTTCAAAGCCTTCCCCGACCGATATCTCCGGTGGATTGTTCCATGATCTTGCAATTTTCAACACCTCTTCCTCTCCTAGATTTGTCAAGCCATATAAGGCGTAGTCTTCACCCGGGTCCCCCCAACTTAAGGAGGAATGTGCTGCCCGATCCGGTGCATTGGCACTTCGTCCATCAGATATAATTTGCGCAACAGGCCAATGATTCCACCACGGAAAGTGGCTGTATTCAGGTCGAACTTCCAGGTTGAAAACATCAAATCCTCCTCCTTCACGGAATATCATAAAGGGCTTATATTCCGATTTGAGGTTCGTTATCTGGATGTTGGCATTCTCAAGGTCATACACGGGGTAGCCATTTTCCCATGAATAGGTCTTACTATCCCCTTTCAGATTCATGAGAGTTGAAGCTTCAAGCTCGATGTTGTCTTCGGGACGAGTTCCAGGTTCATTCAGGAAAATGGTTTCCTGCCATCCACCCCTTCCTGGTAGTACCTTTCGTACAGCTACTCCATCGGGGAAGATATAGTACAGCTCATTTCCCCACTCTCCAAAACCAGTATTGTTGGGTAATTCCAGTTGACGAAAAAGCACGTCCATCTGCAAGTATCTCCAGTTGATGACCTTGCGTGCTGCATGATCCTCAATAATCGACACACGTGAACTACGAGTCTGTACATCGGACATGTGTTCAATGCATCCGGTAGCCATGTCTTCACGGGAGCCTTGCGAGAGGAACCAATTGTTTCCTGTTTCCCTGCTCTGATCCACCATCCACTTTCCATTTTCGGTAACCAAAGCGGGTGAGTATCGGGTACCTCGCCAGAACATGATTGTCACAGGCTTATCTTCAAACTGAACCACAACATCCATATGATCACCTACTGGCCATAGTGCGTCCCATTCCGGGTAGTACTTTAACCGAGTGTAACTGGCATCAAATCTTCCGGATCTTCTAATGGACGGGAAATTCCTTTTTTCAAATTGCGGTTCGTTCTCAACTTTTATCGATTGATAATTCTTTTTCAGTTGATCAGCCGTAAGGACCCCATCTCTGATCTTTACTTCATCTACTATCCCATCCAGCGTATACCTGGAGGGATAGGTAGCCCAATCACGAATAGGATCTGTCGGAGGTAGATCCTCTCTGTTCATACCCATGCGGAATCCCTTTTCAATCTGACTATAAGCTACTCCATAATCGAATGTAAAGTCATTGTAGGTGTTTTGTAGCTCTCCATTCACATATAGACTTATTCCATCCTCAGGACTGTACGTAGCTGCTATGTGATACCACTGATTAAGCTCCAATCCAAGTTTCGTCTGCGGATTGATCGTTGAATTGCATTCGTGCCACACGGAAGTGGCATCTGAAAGATGAAATCCAACCCTGCCCCTGGAATCGACACCCAGATAAAAACCTGTGACTTTGTATTTGCCTATGGTTAGAATCGGTGCCCAGTTCCATGGATATGCACCCAGTGAAACCCAAGCCTCAACAGTGATTTCTCTGGGTATTAAAGGCTCGTCTTCTTCCTCCGAAAATGATGGAGTTCCTTCTATGTAAGACGAAAAACCGTCAAACTTAAATGCCGATCCAACGACGCCGGGCACATATTTGCCCAGTCCCACCAGGTCGTAATTATCTGCTTTAATCCTCTCAACTGTCTTTTGACTTTCCTCATCCTCACCAAATGATGGATCCATCACTTCTTTCGAATCATTGAAATCCCACCAGAACACGACGTCGTCGTCTTTTTGAGCATACAATATGAGGCTGGTTAAAAATAAGAGTAGTGAAGCAAGTATTGATTTCATTTCAGTCAAAAATTAAGGTGGAGAATATTAGAAACTTATGCGGAAACCAGGTTTGAATCTCTGACTTGTACTTTTTCCCATAAGTCTTTGAAACTGTCTATAAACACGTCATGGGCAGGATGAGATTGGTAGGTATCATGGTCCTCCAAACTCTTGAATAGTACAAAAAGTGAAACTCCAAACGAAAGATCTACTACCTCCCTTTCCGTGGTGTTAGCAGGAGTACCATATTCCGCTCGCTCGATTTCATCAACGGCATCGATGAAAGTTTGAATTCCTTTTAAAAACTCGTTTTTCTGGCTATCAGTGACTTCATCTTTCAGCCAAAAGTGTACTGTATGTAGCAGCATAATATCTCTTTAGTTTAGTTTAATTGAATGTTATAGAATTTATTGATCAGATGCTATTTTCATGAAGCCAAAATTATTGGGTTCAAACTCATCGGCTCCAGCCGAGTCAGAATCTGTTCCTATGATCAAGCCCCCGTCCGCCGTAATATCAACAAACTCTCCCGCGTCGTGTGATTCGGTGCTCCCATATACACCTTCCCATTGCAGTTTTCCCTGACTATCCACTTTCACCGCATATACCATCCATAAGTCGGAAGGGCCAAGCGAGCTTCCTGATTCAGAGTAGGTGTATTCATCTCCCGTTCCCCCAACCAGAACGTAACCTCCATCCGGTGTTTGACGGACTCCATAAGCTTCATCGTGAATCCATTTTGCATCGTACCCTCTGGGTTGACCGAAGGTTTTATGCCATTCTTCATTGCCCTCGGAATCGACTTTCATCAGCAGGAAATCCCAATTCTTAACTCCGTAGGAAGGTGAACGGGTATGTCCTCCAAGAATCACTCCCCCGTCATTAGTCACCTCACAATCGTAACAATGTTCATCACTGTCACCCCCGTAGTTTTTGGACCAAACCTGATTGCCTTCCTCATCCAGTTTGATTAAGAAAAAGTCCTGGGGAGACTCGTCGTCATTCATCCAGTGGGTTGTGCATACGAAAAAGCCATCGGTTGTCTTCCTAATCTTGGCGCCCTGATCGGTTGATAGTCTCCTTTCCCATTGTGTTTCACCCTTGGAATCTACTCGCATGACGAATCCCTGAGAATCATCCGCAATAAATGCATACCCTGCATCTGCATAGCCGGTATATCCCGTAATGGTAATTTCATCGTTGTCACCTACAGCGATTCCTCGCACCATTCCATTTCTTGACGCCGGATAGGTTTTTTCCCAAACCGTAGATCCATCAAAGTTCAGTTTTGCGAGATACGCTTCCTGCTTTTGATTGGACAATCCTCCTCCTATCAGATAGCCATCCGACAATTCATCTACACAAATGCCTACGTCATATAGCCCCTCAGTTCCTATGATCTTCTGCCAGAGAAAACCCCCGTTTGCATCGGTTTTTACGACCAAAATATTGGTAGCCTCCACCTCACCTTCAGACACCTCTCCGATTCCAAGGAAACCGCCATCAGTAACCTGCTTAATCTCATGTATGTGTTCGCCTTCATCGGTCCCATATCCCTTATGCCACTCTACTGCCGGAGCAGGATTTTTTGGCCCCTTACCAGGTTCATCAACCGTTTGACATTGAGAGAAAAGAAAGGTGGTAGCGAAAAAAGTGCTATATAATAGTTTATTCATTGCTCTTAGGGTTGTAAAAAAATATCTCCAAGGGTTCATCGGAAACTGTTTTCACCCAGACCACCATATCCGTTCGGTCCAGTTTTTTCTCGATTCCAAGCTTCACCCCATTAATCATAGCCGTACCATTGATATTAAGTGATGGTGGGGTTTCTCCCCAGTTTTTCAAAACAAAAACCGGATTTACCACTGGAGACTGCTTACTTGCATTCAATTGAATTTTCAGATGTTTATTACTCTCTTTAACAGCAACTATGTAGGCCATTTGCGTTGGGTCATATCCCGCGCTTTCATATCCATCACTTTTTACCGTGAGTTCGGATGGACTGTCCCAGCTCCTGGCTAGTGGAACCAGGTCCTGAACTGGAAGATCTGTCATGCCATGCAGCATCAGTTTCGTGATTTTAGGTGGGTCCAACTTATAAGCTTCCCACTTTGCTTTTTCCGGTAGATTAAGTGTTTCAATGATTGTCCCATCCGGTTTCTCAAAGTCAAGGAAATAATGAACGGTTCCGTCAGCTCCCTCAAGTTTGATGTTATCCAGTTTGACAGTCTCCGGATTTTCTGATCCTGAAAAATCAAGATAAAACTCTCTTACTCTTGACAGGTCTGCCTCCTCCGCCCATTTGGAAAGATCTATTGTCTTACTGAAGCTCTGAAAGACTGAATTATTTAATTCAAGTTCAGGATTCAGATCAGTCAAGTTTATATCCTCAATCGCCCCTCCTCCCGTGTAAAAAGTCAATGACACGTCTTCTGTATATAAATCCGCGTAATCGAATGACAATTCGAAAGGCTTACTCAGATCCACGTATTTCCTCATGTCAATATTCAGTCCACCCCACTCGGTAAAAGTCAACTCCAATCTACCGTCATTGATCACATTATCATAACCGTAGGAACCCCATGAATCCACAGGAGGATCGATAGGCAAATCGATATGAGCTAAAGATGAGTGACTGGGTCGTGCGGCTGATCTGGCTCCCCGTCCGTCAAGAGCATCCTGGGATACCGGCCAATGGTCCCACCAATTGAAAATAGAGTTTCTACCATGCCCCTGATACGAGGTGATCAAGTTGTTAAATTCCTGCGGTGGTGCTACTAGCGCGTAAGGCTTTAAATCACTTTTCAAGTTGATTCTCAGAATGTTAGCAAGAGGTGGATTTTCGTCGAAAGCAGGACCGCCATTCTCATCCCAGAAATAGGTTATGTGCTGACCGTCCATATTTGCAACCGAAACGGCTCCGGATTCAATATTCTCATGGGGAAGTGTTCCAGGTTGATTGATGACTATGCTTTCCTGGAATTCCATCCATTTGTTCAATCCACTGCTTTGTGCAGTGATCTTACGGACCCCTGATGCATCCGGATAAATGGTATAGTATTCATCCACCCAATCGAACCAACCCGTTTCCTGATCGATAAAGGGGTGCTCATAAGTGACATCCACAGGAGCATAACGCCAGTGAATAATTACTCTTGCCGGATTACTTTCAATGATTCGCACTTGAGAATAGCGACATTGCTTATCACTCATCGGCTCCACAATACTATTGGTATTTGGACTGTGACTATCTCTTCGTTCTACAAACTCATTGGTGTACCATATCCCATTGGACGTGACCCAGGCTGGTATGTAGCTGGTTCCTCTCCAGAAAACAAACTTATGGCCACCGTCCTCAAACTGAACGACAATGTCCGGGTGGTCCCCAACCCTCCAATCAGCGTCCCATTCTGGATCATACTTCAAATGAGTATAGTACGCTCCAAATTCACCCGGGCCTTCTGGTCCGGAAGGAAGTCTTGGAAGATTGCCCGACTGGGCTAACAACTGAAAAGACAACAAGGTAAGTAGAATACAAATAGATAATTGTTTCATGAATATTTAATTTAATCTACAACTGTTTGTATGGTGATACTACCTTCCAAGAGATCCGGTGAAGTGGCTTTGACTATGATCTCACCCACATTCTGTGTGGATTCCAAAATAAGCAGTGCCTTCCCGTGAAAGGCAGATCGCCTAGGTTCCTGATAACTTTCTATCGAGGTTGGGTCACCATTTCCAACTCCTGCCAGCATGCCGTTCCCCTGGATTTCAAAATCGATCATGTGATTTGCATCAGGACAAATGTTACCTGCTTCATCGGTAATGTTTACAGTTACAAAAGACAGATCCTCACCATCTGCCACAATTGTGGTTCTATCGGCGATTAATTCGATATTTCGGGGAGTGCCGGCAGTGAATATTTCCTTTTCCGCAATGTTGTTTCCATCTGAATCATATCCAATTGCTTTGATTGATCCGGGTTGATACACAACATCTTCCCACCTGTAGCGATACAATCCTTCCTCTTTTTTTCTCTTGCCCATGGACTCGCCATTTACTATCAACTCCACCTGATCGCAATTGGAATAGACAAAAACCGGGGTCTTTTCCCCCTCTCGTCCTGGCCATGTCCAGTGCGGTAGTAGGTGGACCATTGGGCTTTCTGTCCACTGACTCTGATACAGGAAGTACCTGTCTTTCTCGAAGCCACACATATCCACAATCCCAAAATATGAGCTGTGCGCCGGCCAGGCGTCTTCATATGGATCCGGTTCTCCATGATAATCAAATCCCGCCCATACGAACTGTCCGGCTAACCATGGATTTTCATCCTGTAACTTGAATTCCACATCAGGAAGTGTTCCAAAACACGTATTGGTCAGGTCATAGGATGAAATCTGCTTCGATTCATGTGAAAAACCACAGTAGATTCTTTCTACCGGAAAGAAATACTCCCCACGGGTACTTAGTGTGGCTGCGGCTTCGGTAACCAACAATGGCTTGTCAGGGTACTGCTTATGTAGGTCTTCTATTTGCTCGTGCCAGTAGTTGAAACCTGCCACATCGAACGTATTCATCAACTCCTGATCCAGCTTGATACTTAAATGAATCCCGGAACTAACCGGTCGGGTTGGGTCCAGGTCGTGGCACAATTGCGTGAGCATCTTTGAACTATTTTTTCCATCGTTATCATCGAGAAAATCATAGCTGTAAATCAGGTTATCACCTTTAAAACTCTTCATATCCCACTGCGTACCGGAAAGCGAAGGTGCATCGTCTTTTTTGGCCAATGCTTTAAATGCTTGCTCATCCAAACCCATCACAAGTTTTTGACCATCATAGCGCCCATACCATGTTTCCTCCCAGGCATTGAACCTTATCGACTCACCCTTCTGTATATAATATCCTTCCATCACCTCACCGGTTTCGCCAAGGGTTACTCTTAGCTTTCCGGTTCCCAGTTCCGGTACTTCATTACCAGTACTCCAAAGAATGACAGAAGGATGATTTCGATCCCTTTTAACCAGTGCCTCCATATCTTTTATTGCCCAATCATCAAATAAAATGGAATAGCTATTCTTTACATTTAGTTTTCTTCTTCTCCATTCATCGAACGACTCATCCATGACCAGAATACCCATCTTATCACAGAGTTCCAGTTGCTCTGGAGAGGGAGGATTGTGAGCCGTCCGAATGGCATTCACACCCATGTTTTTCATGATCTGTAATTGCCTCTCAGTAGCTCTATAGTTTACAGCTGCCCCTAAAGGCCCCAGGTCATGGTGCATATTAACTCCCTGAATTTTCAACTGTCTCCCATTCAGGATAAACCCTTTATCGGCGTCAAACTTGAATGTCCGAATTCCAAATGGAGTGGTGAACTGATCTATTTCTTTGCCATTCCTGAGTACCTTCGTTATCGCTGAGTACATATTTGGATCGTTTACATCCCATCGCTTGGGATTTTGTAGGACAACCTCCTGCACTATCTCCTTGAGCTGTTCTGATGCCAGATCTTCCTTACTTTCTACTTTCCCGACAACATTTCCAGCCGGGTCAATTATCTCTGACTGAATGGAAAGATTAGCGTCTTGATCGGATTCATTGATCAATTCAGTCTGCAATCGAATTTTTGCCTGATTGTCATCCACTTCCGGTGTGGTTATGAATGTTCCCCAATGGGTAATGTGAATTGGATCGGTAACAGTCAACCATGTGTTTCGATAAATTCCAGACCCAGGGTACCAGCGAGAAGAGTAGTCCAGGTTTTCGACTCTTACCTCGATGATATTGGGCTTATCGTGATTGATGAAATCAGAGATGTCCAGGGCGAATGAAGTATATCCAAAACCCCATTCTCCCACATATTCTCCATTTACCCAAACCTTAGGTAGCATCATTGCACCGTCGAATTCCAGTAATACTTTTTTGCCGGGTTCATTCAATTCAAAAGACTTTCTATACCATCCAACCCCTTCATAGGGCAGATACCCCATTTGGTAATAAGCGTCTTCAGTAAATGGGCCTTCTATGGCCCAATCGTGAGGCAGGTCTAACTTCCGCCATGAATGTTCAATTGAATTTAGTTCTACAGGATCTTTCGCATCATACTTGATAAACAACCAGTCAGCATTAAAACTCAATCTTTCCCTGGTCGATGCTTGATTTGAAGCTTGTTGACAAGCAAATAGAAGAAATACCAAAATGATTATAAGCCCCGATGTTCTCATTGGTTTGTGGTTAGTTGGATGGCGTCTACGGCCAACAGAGATTTTGTGCCCCCGATGTTTTTTATGGAAAGAGATAGCTTTTCTCCGATAAGGTCGGGGTCAGAATTGACGTGAAGGCTTATTTCAACGGGCGTCCAAATTGTTGGCCATCCATCGTACCAATAGATTCTCCTGATACCCATGAAATCACCTGGTTCTCCTCCGGCGATCTCTTTTCTGAAATCATAACCCATGTAATGTTTACCGTTCTCCTCCCAAATGTGTGGATGTCCGGGAACCCGTTGAATTCCTTCGTCTCCAAGAAGCATACTGTTTCCAAAGGCGTTCCTTTCCTCATCAAACTCCAACATATTCAGGCCTTGTTTATCGAAGAATGGCCCAGTCGGACTATCTCCTCTACCCATACGAATAGTATAGTTGGTTCCCAGGTTACCGTAAGAGCCAAAGAAATACCAATAGTTTTCGTGCTTGTATATTGCAGCTCCCTCCATCCAACAGCTGCTCCATTCGTCCCCACACCATTCATCTTTTGTTTCCGGCCATGTTGCAACTGCTGTATGCAATTCCTTCGGATGTGTATCGAATTCCGTTCTGTCAGGCTGATCCTTGAATAACCCTGTTTTAGGGTCCATCTCCGCCACGTAGATGATACCTCCTCCCCAGGTCATCCACAATCGATCTTCAGGTTCATCATAATAAAGATGGGCGTCTAACACCCATGGAAATTCGGTTTTGTCATGATCCAGAATGACAATCGGATCGGTCCACTTGTAATCAGGATTTCCAGTCCCTTCAGCTTTTATTAAGGTGATCGAGGAATAAAAATCACCTGGAACGTCGTTGTAAATCGTTCCATAGATGAATCGGTTGTCATTCACAACCACATTACCAACTGCCCACCCCAGATCTTCCGTCGAGTAATCACTTGTTTCAACCAGCATCCATGGGTCAGTGATCGGATCGTTTTCAATGGGTTGATACATGTGGTGATCGGCAAACTGGTGTCGATAAACGCCGTCCACCCAGACGTTGGCACCATCATCATTTTGAAGTGTTTCAGCAACTCCTTTAGGCTGAGAAACGTTAACATCGATGCTTTTTGTCGCAACCAACTTTTCTCCGGCCAGAAGTGAAATCTCAGCGATCGTCTTATCAGCTACATCTTTTGCATTGATACTTCTGACCCAGGCCTTTAAGATGTAACTTTTATCCTTTTCGACCGGAGTGTTTGTCTGCTGAATCAAAATACCATCTGCGGATAATACTGCATATTGATTTCCACTTGCAGGAGCATGATATCCGTTTTGAGAGACCCGCGTAGTTTGTCCGTCAAATCCTTGCCAGGCTTCTTGGTTGAGCTCAAAACTCCCATTGATCAATAGTTCTTTCGATGACTGGCCGTAAGAATCAACCAACAGAAAGGATGCAAAAATCAATACCACTGGGAATGAAAGCTTACTCATCATTCTTTCTTTGAATAGTAACCTCTGAATTTGTGGTTAATTCAAGATCAACCCACACCAGCAGGTTATTTGATTCTATTGCTGATCTAACCGAGTTTTCTGGTATTGGTCTGTCATTGACTAAGACGCTGATATCGGGGTCTGCGCCCCAGTTATCCAGTTTAAATACCGGATTAATAATCACATCGGCATTCTGATCTTCACCAATCGCAAATCGATATTCATCACTATTGGAGAATACTTCGAATACCAAAGCATTCCTCTGAAAATCTTTCTTCACAAACTTCAAATGTTCTTTCTCGGATTGAACAGAACCATTGTAAAGCCATGAAGCTGTTTTCCGACGCATTCGATCCGGATTACCTTTTTCATTTAAGCCAACCAGCGATGCCCATTCACGATATTTGCGTCCCCTATCGTCTACCTGGTAGTGATCTGTCCATTCGATTCCGTCTCTGACACCCAGGCTTAGCAAGCAAGCATGGGACACTTCGCTTTTCCAGGTTCCACCCGCTGCAAAAGCAGAGGTATATGGCCTTTTGTTTACCGGCCAATGGACAATCTTTCCACCAGGATTTTGCCAGGCATTCTCGTACCTGATCCTGTAACCGGCATAGGTCTCCGGGATAGTCTCATCAACCGACCACGCACTGAAAACATCCGGACCTTCTTTAAAATGTACTGCTATGATCTGTTGCGACCAGTCATCAATTTCAGAGTAGTAATCGAATTTCGGACCCGGGTGAGCTTGCTTAAGGTTACCCTCCATGTTCAAAATTGATAATGCCGGAGCATCATAAAAATCCTCTGAATGTGATTTCGATCCGGCAACAGAGATCATTTCAGATAGTTCGTGAGGGGCTCTGAAATCGGTATCCAGTTTTGGTGTGTACCTAACGTGACGAATACCACTGCCATCCGGATAAAATGTCCAGAACTCATCGACTTCTGGAAGTTGTTTGCCGCGACCTTCCGCTGGTACGTCGTAATCCGGGTTGGACAGCACGTAATGCCATTGGAGCACCTTCCGAACGGGATTGTCCTCCAATACTTTTACCCAGGTCCATTGTCGAATTCGATCGCTCATGGGCTCGTGACAACCGGCAACATTATCGTCCCACGTTTCGACAAACTCATAGGTATAAAGCAATTGATTGTTCAGGTGCCAGGCAGGTATGTAGTTCATTTCTGTCCAGAATACGAACTTCATGTCCTCCTTATGATAGTCAAAAGTTTCATCGAATGAAACTACGTAGCCCTCACCAATAAATCCTGACCAATTATACTCTCTTTGAGTCACCTCAAATCCGGTATTTCGATCGTCAATATCCCTGGTAGGTTTAGAGATGGCGCTTACACTCTTAACTTCAACATCCCCTTCATGCAGAGCTACTATCCCGACAAAGAATTCTGTATCTGAATTGGACCAATCCGGTGAAGGCCTGAGTTCCATCCAGTCAACATAGTCCTGACCATTATAGGTTTTCTTTACCTGGTAGTAGTAATGAAGCATTCCGCCATTTACCTCCCTGAAAATTCTGATCTTACCGTTGGTGCCTGTAAATGGAACAGAATATTGGTCACCTGTTAGTATGTGTTGGTAAAGGTCGTTTCCCAGGTTAATCCCCTCTTCAAACCGGTGTTTCCGATCGAAATTGGTTTTCCCAGTATGATCCAGAACGTTGTCAACACCCTTTTGTCGGTCTTTCACTTCCACCACCACCAGGTTATCCACCTGATCCACTGTAAGCAGGGTATAATTTTCAGGATCCGGTTTCCCATTCTTGGAATGGATAAGTGCAAGCCCAATGTTTTCGTCGGTATCAAAATCCAGATCAACAATGAAGTGGCCTGTAATCGCCTTGTTGTAGAGGGTGCCGAAATAACCATCAGAAACTCCGGTTAATTTCAAAGTACCTTCTTCAATAACTCTGGTGCCGTTAGAACTTCCTCCAAGATTCAATTCAATCCAGTCTTCCGTGTTCCTTTTAAAATTATCAACCTGAAAGAAAACACTTGAATTCGTTTCCTGCGAATAGATGGCGAATGGCATTAGAACCAATAGTACTAAATACCTGAATCCGTAGAGTTTTGAAGTGTAGTCTTTCATGTATAGCCCTATTCGATTCTTAATCTCACTTTTTGTGTGCTTTCAACCTCTATGAATACCTGGAGTTTCTCCCGTCCCTTTGAATCGTAAGTAATACCCTGTCGACAGCGGTCAGAATTCGTAATTTCCTCTCCATCAATCCAGATCTTAGCCAGCCCACCTTTCTTCCATTCCAGGATTTCAAAGCTGAGATTAACTACCGGATTCCTGGCTGACGCCTCTACATCGAATTCAATGAGATCATCATCTTTAACAAGTTGAAATGCTCTTGACCGTTTCAGATACTCGGGGTTTCTTAACCCCTTGGTATTGATGATCTCCGGTGGATGATTCCATGATCTTGCCAATGGAATTAGGTCCTCTGCCTCTCCTTCCGTAAACCCGTAGATACACATAAAGCCATTCTCAGTCAGATTATCGGCGGCCGCCAGGGAAGAATGGGTTAAGCGGTCGGGTGCCAGCGTGAATCGCCCATCTGACGGTATTTGAGCAACCGGGTAATGATTCCAGGCAGAGTACTTTGAATACCGTGACTTTTCATCCCCGGCCCAAATATTCAGGATGGTCTCCTCTGGAAACACTTCAAAAACCTTAACTTTTGACTTAAGATTTATCCACGCAATTTGAGCATCATAAGCTCCCTCCGGATGATTTTCAGACCAGTCAAAGTCCGATACTTCGTCTTTATGGGAGACAATTGTCAGGGAATTTGGATAGATATTATCCTCAGGTTTCGTACCCGGCTCGCTGAAAAACTGCGTATCATGAAATCCAGGACTTCCTCCTTCCTTCCCTCCAAGGTGATATCCTTCATCTCCATGGTAGTCCACAAACCTTACACCCAATCCATCCGGATAGATAGTCAAATATTCGTCAGTCCAGAAACCCCAGTCGTCTTCGTTTCTGCAAACATTTGGATGTGCTCCCAGGACGTCAATCGAAGCATATCGCCAATGAATGACTACCCTGGCGGGAGTATTTTCAATTATTCGAACATGCGAATGTTTACACTGGTAATCGCTCATGTGCTCGGAGCAACTCCTGGCACCTTCCCATGATTTTTCCCAGTGCCAATCGGTCAACTCAGCGCTTTGATCACTTATCCATCGATTTTCATCCGTTACCCAACCCGGACTTCTTGCTCCTCTCCAAAAAACCACGCTGGCCGGGACGTTATCAAATTTTACTACTATATCGGGATGATCCGGTTCACGCCAAAGTTTATCCCAAAGTTCATTATAGTTCAGTTTGATGTAAACGGCCCCAAAGCTTTCGGCAATTTCTGTATGACCGGGAAGTCTTTTCTTTTCCAATTGCGCCGTTACATTTTGTGGCTTCAATGATTCATAGATTTCCTTGATTCCTAGGGGATCAACGGCCCTGTCAAATAGTTTGACCTCATCGATCAGCCCTTCAAATCCCAGGTCACCTCCAAAATTTGAGAAGTTCCTTACTGCATGAGTTGAAACATATTTGATGTATTCGTCATTCTTGCCAATCATAAAGTCGTAGTTTGTGAAAGTTGGACTTCCAGGTAGTTTCATCTTACTTACGACTTCTCCATTTAAAAACAGATAAGCCATCTCGCCGTCTATAGAACCTGCCACCTGTGACCATTCATAAAGTGGTAAGGACGTTTCACTCTTTAGCTCTATGATCCCTTGATCTGTGTGAATAAGGAAGCACAACTGTCCAAATGGGTTAATACCCAAAAAGAAGCCTTTTCGGATTTGCTCGCTTATCTGGCCCGGAATGTACAGGTATGGTTCGATATCCATTTCCTCAAACTCTTTCTCCACTACTTCCAGCTTACCCTTACTTAGAAGCGTTAACTCCTCAAATGCAGTTCTACGATTAACAATAGCCTGAATGTCTTGTTCAAAGGCATCTTTAATATCGAGATCGCCATTGCGTTCCGAATAATCCCCAATCAATGGCTTCCATTCAGACTGGTGTGCAATGGCGGTCCACCGACTGATCGAATATGAGGATGGTGCCACCCAGGCCTCAATAGTGAAACCATCTCCCAATTCTGGCATTCGGTCAGCGGAATAAGCCACTTTGTTGTAGTATCCATCAAACCCAAATGAACTTCCTGAGACACCCGGCTTATACACGGTGAATACCGTTTCAATCGGAATTTCATCAAGGGTTATTTCCTCCTTCACCAGATCCCGGTTAGTGCTATTTCTGATACTTATTCCTTCATCGAACTTCCACCACCTTGCGGGCTTAGGTCCCACATAATCTTTAACAGGAGTATCCATCAATGGCTGGTATACTATGTCACCTAAGCTGGGTTCAGTTCTCGAAACCTCAATCATTCTACCAGATTCAATCTTCAATTCAATCGAATACATATTCCCGGGATTGTTCCAGTCGTCGTAATGTTCAGCCCCTTCTCTGATAGTTCTGTTTACTTTTCCATTTGGATAGAACACAAAGTATTCGTGAACCACGTGATGAAAATGGGTATTTCCTTCAATTGGGGTAGCATGATGCCCCAATTTGAACTTCGGAAAATATCTCCAGTGAACAACAATACTGTCCTGATTACTTTCAATGAGACGTACGTAAGAGTATAGGTTGTTTTTATCCGGTCGCTTTTTGGGACCGTCTCCCAGGCGGGGAATTACCTCCTCGAAATAGAGTTGTTTCCCCTGACTTTCCAGATACGGCAGGTAACTACTGGATCGATGAAAGACTACCCGCTCATTTTCATTAATTTCCACGACCAGATCCGCATATTCCCCAGTCCTTGAATGCAACTCCCAGGGTTCTCCAGTATCTATCCTGGTGTAATATGCTTTGAAATTAGTAGCATTGGCTGCCGAGACCACCAGTAAAATGATTGCGAACATAACAGGAGCCTTGAAAGCCAGGGTTTTACAAATCCATTTTTCTGTTTTCATTCGCTCTAATTCGTTGTCCACCAACCCCAGTCATTTGCCCTTTACATATTGAGATAAGAAATCCCATAGTATCTGATTGGGATGCTCCGAACCAATTTTGTCACTAAACCAGACATGACCACCTGGCTTATTGTGCTCCTGGCTTATGGCATAAAGAACAGCCAACGATGTTCCATCTTCTTCTCTGGCATATTCATACCTGGTAACAAGACCGTCGTTGAAATCTTTCTCCTGGAATAGAAAATTGCCATCATTATCACCTGAAACCCAGTTCTTCATGACTTCGGGAACAGGTTGAAAGTACTCATTGCCTTCGTAAGGCAAAACGTCATCAGCTAAACCATGAAAGTGAATCACTGGAGTAATACCCGGGGATTCACAGTACCCTTCCAGCAGGACACCGGACATCACTCCGATGGCGGCTACCAGATTTCTATTCGAGCAAGCCAATCCATAAGCCATCATTCCTCCGTTCGAATATCCTACGGCATAAATCCTGGATGAATCAATGGAATAGTCCTGGCTAATGGATTCAATTAGTTTTTCCACGAAGAAAATATCATTGGTCATGATATTGGATTCTTCATTATCACCAGGATCCCACTCTGCCCCCTCCTTGGATCGAACAACGCCCTGAGGATAGGCAACCAGGAATTTGTTGCTATCAGCCAACTCATTAAGACCATAAAACTCCCCAACTGTTTCTGCATGATCCGTTGCCAGGTCACCAAATCCATGGAAATTGATCAGTAAGGGAAGTGCCGTTTCACTAGTTGCGGAAATTGGTACATGAAGCACATATTCACGCTGATCATCGCCTTGCAACACATATCTGATATTCTCATTGCTACCACCTGAAATAGATTTTGCCGAGGGTTCACACCCTGCTGTGGTCATTAAAAACGAATAAACAAGACCCAGCCAAAAAAAAGGTTCTTTACTAATCATATATACTGCGAATCAAATTTTCAGTTCTACCTCATTGGAGATATAGATATTTCAAGGTTTTCATTGGATTGTAAGGGAAGCCACATAATAAGATCTTTCCCGGTTGTCGTTTGCTCGTACCCCATTCGATAATCTGCTCCTTCTTCAAGGGCCTTGCCATTCACCTTTACTTCTACCCCTCCGTCATCCCAGTCTTTTATGATAAATCCAGGATTGATAATCCAGCCGGGTGTGTCTCTTTCTTCATCTTCCGCCTCAAGTGTAAATTCCAGGTCAATCGGTCCCCGACCTTTTCGAGGAATCACGTAAGCCCTTTGGGCCGCATCGTACGTGTATTGCAAATAATCCGGCTCCAACCCTTCCATTCTCAATTTTGGCGGGGTAATCCACGACCAGGAAAGGGATACAAGTTCTTCATGCGGATCTTCCGCATTGGTCATGCCGTGGAGATAAACCTGTTCAATCGTATTTCCTGTTCGACGGTAATGCCAGAAGTTCAGCATGTGACCAATGGAAGAAGAATATCCCCGATTGGGACCGTATCCCCACGTCTGAAAGACCAATGGCAGTTCGTCTTCCGGCCAGTATGGTTGTACTCTCACACCATAGGGCATTCCAATTGTGAAAGGTTTATACTCAGATGTGAGATTCATGAGCATAATATTGGCGTCACGGAATTCCCCGAAATCTTCAGGGTAGGGATCAAAAGAAATGGTGGTGGATTCCCCCTCTTCATTGGGAATACCCGTATGTGCTCCCAAAAGCTTGATTAAGGTAAGTGCTCCTATTTCAATATCATCCGTTGGTTTGTGACCTGGGGGTCCCTGTACATTCAATTCCATGAATTCATGAACCACATTAGGCGGCTCACGATCAAAACCGAATGGCTGACTTACTGATGCAAGACCCGTATGAATCCTCATATGTCGCGTATGCACACCATCCGGATAGATGTAAAACCATTCATCGACCCAATCACCATTGCCATAAGGCGTTTTACTAATGTCAGGAAATGCGATGTCAGAGAGATTATTAGCCAGGGCGTATCGAATTCGTATTACTTTCCGTGCTTCCGAGTCATGCGCAATCCAGGCACGTACATATCTACCCTCGTTATCCATTCCAGGTTCGAAAGAGGCCAGACCACCGGTGCCATCGAAGTCACGCGGATCGTACGTTTCGGCAGCCAGCGTGGAGAATCTTACCCCCTCCTGATTTACCATCGCGTATGTCCATGGCAGGTCAAATGACATGGTGGTAGGTATCATTTCGAACTCGACAGTGACCGCTCCTCTGAATTGCTCAGGATCGTGTTTAGTAGGTTGGTTAGGACCAGTCGCTATAAACCCTTTAGACTGTCCAAGGGCAGCCGGTATGTTCAGAAAAGTGAGTAAAATGATTGCGCCAAGTATTAATCCTTCAAGTGTCTTCATTTTAATTGCTTGTTAACTTAGAAATAGACTATTACTCGACGCTCACCACTGCTTGTCCCTGGATATCCGCAGAGGACGCTCCAACCTGGATTTCGAATTCACCAGGTTCCACATCCCAATTGTCTTTTTCTTCGTTCCAGTATGCGAAATCATTCCGATCTAATTCAAAACGTACGGTCTGCTCACTTCCGGCTTCAATAGATACCCGTTGAAAGGCTCTTAACTTTTTCGCAGGCTGAATCAGGCTCGACTCTTTATCTCTGATATATAATTGGATGACTTCGTCCCCCTTACGTTCACTGGTATTAGTGACGGTGATACTAAGATTGATCTTTCCGTCTCCACTTAAGGTACTTTGTTCAGTACTGAGTTCTCCGTATTCGAAGGAAGAGTAGCTTAACCCGTAACCAAAGGGATAGAGTACGTCGTTTTCATAAAACCAGTAGGTTCTGCCCTTGGTTATGTCATAATCACCCAGATCAGGAAGGTCTTCTATGCCCTTATGAAAGGTCACCGGTAATTTGCCACCAGGGTTGTTGTCACCAAAAAGGGTCTCTGCAATAGCGGTTCCTTGTGCTTGACCTGCATACCAAGCCTCCAGGATAGCGGGTACATTTTCATCCAACCAGTTCACTGAAAGTGGCATTCCGTTAATCAAAACAGCTACCGTCCTGGGGTTAGCCTCGAAGACCGCCTGTGCTAATTTTAACTGATTTCCAGGTAATTCAAGATCCAACCTATCCGCTGCCTCATTCGCAATGTCAAGGTTCGTACCCAGGTAAAGAATAACCACATCCACACTTTTAGCTAATTCCACTGCCTCCTGAATGGTGGCTGACTCATCGATAGATTCCATTATGGGGCGATCGTTGTCTTCATCCCAGTCCACTTCTACCCGATCCGAGATTTCACATCCTTTGGTATACCGAATTTCAATGTCACCTCCGACAAGGTTTCTGATACCAGTTAAAGGATCCATTCGAACAGAAGGTGATCCGGAATAGCCCCCCAATTCCAGCTTGTCGGCATTGGGTCCAATAACTCCTATGCTGCTAATTTCCTGTCGATTTAGTGGCAGAAAACCATTATCATTTTTTAATAAAACCATACTCTGACGGGCGGCCTCAAGAGCTACCGCCTGATGCTCTTCAGTGTCCAGGTTTTCCCTGGTGAGAGTGGAGAACGGAACATTTTCTGCAGGATCGAATTCACCCAGGATCATCCTCGCACGAAACAATCGCTTGACTGCAATATCCAGATCATCTTCCGTGAGATATCCTTTTTCGTATGCACCTGGAAGGTATTTGTCAAACATGAATTGTTCCGTCTCGCACGTTTCACATTCCAGGTCCAATCCAGCCTTGACAATAATGGCAACCGCTTTTTCGGGATCTGTTTCATATTTATGCTTATGGGGTACATCGCTGACTGCTCCACAATCGGAAACTACATATCCCTCAAATCCCCATTCTCCTCTAAGCACCTCAGTCATTAACCAGGGATCGGCGCTCACAGGCACTCCATTTACCGCGTTGTAGGCACTCATTACGGAGTATGCATTCCCGCCTTCAATGGCAGATTGAAATGCCGGCATGTAGTACTCCCTAAGCCATCTATCAGAGACATCTGCTGATCCATCGTGACGATTGTATTCACTGTTATTCGCGATATAGTGTTTCACTGTTGCGATAGCCTTCAGGTACCTGGGATGATCGCCTTGAAAGCCCTCAACAAAAGCCTTTGCCATTTGAGAGAGAAGGTATGGATCTTCGCTGAATGACTCTTCATTCCGACCCCAACGTGGATCCCTTAAAATGTTTATAGTAGGAGACCAATAGGTGAGCTTCTTTCCATAGACATTATGATGGACCCTTGCTTCCGTACTTGCGATATCCATGGCCTTTTGAACTAAGTCCGGATTCCAGGTACTGCCCATTCCAATGTTCTGAGGAAAAGAGGTAGCAAGACCTGCACGAGCAACACCATGGAGAGCCTCGTTCCACCAGCCACCATCCAGGCAGCTTCCCACATCCCAGTGTTCATAGTTTTCCCAGGCCCTTAACTCAGCTTCGTCCGCTAATGCTTCTGTATCGTAATCCGGGTGATCCTCAGTCATTAATGGATTCTCAAAATTAGGTTCATAGGGTACTATGCCTAATCTTTCTATACCTGGAGCCAGATGGCTCATTTGTGAGATCTTTTCCTCCACCGTCATCCTGGAAACCAGATCCTCTACCCGATCGTCAATAGGTAGCTCTGTATTCAAGTAAGATGGAGTTTCGGAGGTACATCCCGCCAAAAGGAATACTGTGGACAGAGATAAAACGAAGACTTTATAGATATTTTTCATGTCTATATGCGGTTACAGCGTGATTAATGAATTCTGAAATTTTATTTTCTGGCATCTGCGTCAATTCAGCATTCGGAAATCCAATCGTCTTCCTACCAAAGAATGCTATCATAAAATTAATTAAAATTACTTTCTAAACTTAATTAAGAAAGATATAACTTTAGTAATGAGGGCCATCCTAAACCAATCCATTATGCCAATATATCCGAAAGCAAAAAGGAGAAGCCGAAGAACGTTTATCAAAAAACTAGCATTTGGAAGCTCCTTCTTTCTGACTAGTAGCGCTTTTTCAAAAGTTCTCACTAATGATGATCGACTTATCTCGTGCCAGCAATATCCCTGGCATACATTTTTGGAGCGTGAGGGCAAAGATTGGTTCGATAGTCTATCAGAATCATTCGACATGCTTGCAAGTGTACCTTTTTACGGATTTGAGCCTCTCATAGAAGACGATGACTATACTGATGATATCATCCCCTACCTAAAAAAGCATAATCTGGTCATGGAATCACTCTACATGGGTCCTTTATTGCATGATCGTAAAGAGGCTCCATCGAATATCAAAAATGTATTAAGCATCGCCGACAAGGTTCATTCACTTGGGACCAGGATCTTTGTAATTAATCCTGAACCCATTGATTGGGATGGAAATGAAGATAAAACGGATGAACAACTCAATATTCAAGCGGAATTCTTAAATGAGTTGGGTCGCGAACTCAATAGTCGGGGCATACAATTAGCCTATCACAATCATCATAATGAGATCCGCAATGGCGCGAAAGAGTTCTATCATGTGATGGAAAACACGGACAGTTCAAATGTTAAACTCTGTTTGGATGCCCACTGGATATACCGTGGAGCTGGAAATATAACCACTATATTATCGGACGTCTTAGAAAAGTATATTGATCGTATCATAGAACTGCACCTAAGGCAATCGCAAGGTGGGATTTGGACTGAATCGTTTGGTGAAGGTGACATCGATTATGTTGGTATAGCAGCTAATCTTAAAAGTAAAAACATCAAACCCCTTTTAGTTCTAGAACAGGCGGTAGAAGATGGTTCGCAAGTTACTATGAGCCCGATCGAGGCACATATGCGGAGTATCGAATACGTAAAGAAAATATTCACGGAGTGAATTTCCTTTTATCAACTTTAAATTTCCCCAAGTACTTTTTAATCTTTTATTAGAAAGTGGTAATTTTATTTCGAATATGCATCTCAGACGCAGATTGCTGGAACTTGTGATGCTGATTTGTGGGAAAAGGTTACAGCTAATGTATAAATCTGGTCTTCTATTATTCTTCATATTCTTAATCTCCGAGATTGGTACCGCGCAGGTTGTTATCAACGAAATCATGTCTTCCAATGGCAATACCATTGAAGACGAAGATGGCGATACCAGTGATTGGATTGAACTCTATAATTCTGAAGATGAATCTGTAAACCTCGAAGGTTATAGTCTCTCTGATGATGCTTCCAGGTTGTCCCGATGGCAGTTCCCACAAGTAGAAATCGGACCGGGTGAATACTTACTGGTCTTCGCTTCCGATAAGGACAGAAGTGATCCTTTGCACACTAACTTTCGCATCAGCGCTGATGGAGAGGAACTCATTTTATCCGATAGGTCCGGAAACACTGTAGACCGCATTCCACCAACTCCCCTGTTGCCGGATGTTTCGTACGGCAGATTACCTGAAGATTCGGAAAGCTTTGGCTTTTTCTTCGATCCTACTCCAGGTAAAGCAAACGACACAGAAAGCTTTCAAAGTATTATCGATCAGGCTCCGACATTTGAAAATGAACCCGGATATTTTTCAGGTACGGAAATCATAACCATCAATCAACTTCCGGACTTCGAGGTTCGCTATACTGTTGATGCGTCAACCCCGAGTCTGAGCTCAAGAGTATATTCTGAACCTTTTGAAATTGATGACAGCAGGGTGATTAAGGCCAGCTATTTCAAAGATGGTTCTCCGGCAGGTCCGGTCGCAACATTGAGTATGATCAACGAATCGTCAGTGACGGCTAGAAACCTTCCTATTGTCTCGGTATCTGCCAATCGAGAGGAGCTCTTTAGCGAAAGTAGAGGTTTGTTTTTAAGCGATCCCGGGGAGCGAGAGCAACAGGTATATATAGAACTTTTTGAACCGGATGGGTCACTCGGATTCGGAGCCAATGCAGGGATGAGGATCTTCGGAAACGAATCGGAAGAGGGTTTTGACTTCCAGCAATCGCTTGCTTTTTTCGCAAGGGCCAGGTATGGTGACGGATCTTTCAACTATCGTTTATTTAAGGAAAAGGACATCCAAAGCTTTGAAGCTTTCATCTTAAGAAATAATAATTCGGTATACGACTTATATGATGGGGTTGCAAATGGTTTGTTGCAAGACATACTAGCCGTTCAGGCATATCAACCGGTTGTACTGTTCATTAATGGGAAGTATTGGGGAGTGTTAAACATGATGGAAAAGATCAATGAGCACTACCTTGAATCAAACTTTCCAGTTGATTCGGATAGCGTGGATCTTTTGAATGGGGTTGAGACCAGTGCGCCATTTTACAACAGAAACTGGGTTGTAACCGGTGATATCGAGCACTATGAAAAAATGATCGATTTTATGAGAGAAAACGATCTTTCCGACGATGCCAATTTCGAAATTGTGGAGTCTATGATGGACGTAGACAATTTTGCCACCTACCAAAATGCATTAATCTTTATCAGCAACCAGGATTGGCCTGGAAATAACATGCGATGGTGGCGACCACAAACGGAGGACGGACGGTGGAAATGGATCTTCTTTGACGGGGATGCAAGTTTAGGTGCCTGGGAGGACCATACGGATAATACCTTGCTAACAGCGACAGAACCTGAGGGTCCCGACGGAGGTGAAGACACCTGGCCCAATCCACCATGGTCCACCTTTATCCTTCGAAAGCTGCTTGAAAACGAGAAGTTTGAAAATCTATTCATCGCGACCATGTGTGATCTAATGGCGACAAACTTTGATCCAGAAAGCTCTGTGGATTGGGTGGATGTGAGGGAAAATCCGGTAATCCCGGAAATGCCCAATCACCTTGAAAGATGGGATTTTGACTTTGATGTTGACGATTGGCTGGAAGACAATGATCGTATCAGAGATTTTCTTCGCAGAAGACCGGCAGCTGTTCAGGAACATTTCACAGAGTTTTTCGACCTGGGCGAGATGAGAGAATTGCAACTAGATGTGCCAACCGGGGGTGGTCTGGTGAAGGTGAATAACCGGATTGTTACAAAATCCTCCTGGAGTGGAGAATACTTCGAGAATCTTGAGCTGCAGTTAGAAGCAATACCGGATATTGGCTTTGAGTTTGATGGCTGGGAAGGATTGAATTCCGAAAGTGAGAATACCACACTGCTAATCGAAGATGATGTTACAGTTATTGCCAGGTTCAGGAGAAAAAGTTCTTTCGAACAAGTTGTAATCAGTGAAATTTCATTTAGCAATTCTCCGGAAGGGGATTGGGTAGAATTATACAACCCAATGGAAGAAGATATCAACGTGGGACAATGGAGTTTGTCGGATAATGGATCGTCACCTTTTCAATTTCCGGAGGGTACCGTCATCGGACCTGGTCAATATTTGATTGTGTGTCAGAATATTGAGAATTTCAGAACCGAATATGAATTCACGAATACCATTGGCGAATTTGAATTTGGTTTAAACGGTCGAGGGGATGCTGTCTCTCTTCGTAACCAATTAAACGAGCTAGTTGATTTTGTAGAATACAAAGTCGCTTATCCATGGCCAGAGAACGCCAGTGCCATCTCCTTGATCGACTTCCAAAGTGACAATGCTCTACCCTTCAACTGGAAGAAATCAGATGTCACAAAGTCTCCCGGTGGAGAAACAAGAATCATTACCTCTGTTGAAGAAATACAGGAAGAGTCAATTGTACTAGGCAACCCCTACCCCAACCCATTCATTGAAAAGCAGACTATTCCTTTCCAAAACAGTAAGACACAGCGTGTAACCATCAAGCTATTGGATATCACCGGAAAAATCATTCAAACGCTCGTTGATGAAGAGCTCACCCCAGGGTCTTATACTACGGAAATCTACCCTCGTAATCAGGGTTCAGGACTGTTTCTAATAGCCATTGAAACACCTGACAGCATGCTCACTCGAAAGGTGTTTATTAATTCTAAGAACTAATCAACAGCCTCAATCAAGAAGGTGGTACTTTCTTCCGAAGAGTAATCTAGCCATACAACAAGATCGATTTTACCACCTGGGTTAGTTTCATAACCCGTGCGAATTCCATTTTGGTCGACAGTTTGGTTATTGATTTTCATCTCGATTCTCGATTTACCCCAGTTTTTGATGACCAAACACAAGTTCTCAATGGGATTTTTCTGATTAGCATCTATTGAGAACGAGATTTCCTTTGATTCGGCATTTCCCTCTAGCACATAAGCTCTTTGTGCTTTATCATAAGATGCTGTCGAAGCACCATTTAACTCTTCAATTTCAGGAGCACTGAGCCATGACCTGGCAAGAGGACGTAATTCAATCGTGCTTTTGCTAGACATACCTTCCAGCATTACTCTTTCGGCCCAGTTTTCGCCCAGTCGATGACTTCTTTTGAACATCAGGTGTGTATACCCATTGCTTGATCCTCGATCAGGATGGTATGCTCGTGTCCCATCAGTGGGTAACTGTCCAAGAGGCCAATGGATATATACTACCATTTGAGAGTACGGAGCAATCTCGGCATCAAAATCCCCATAGCATTCTCCTCCTCTAAATTCTCCAATGGTAAAAGGCTTGTAATCCGATTTATAATTGACCACCTGGATATTCAATGGTTTTCTTTCCCAATCTCTCTCCAACTTTTCAGGAATCATCATTTCCGGATGTAATTCACCCCAGTCATAAGATTTTGCAACCTTCAGGTTATCAAAAGTCACTGTTTTGTCATACACAAAGGAAATATCTTCGGGTGTTTGTCCAGGACTCATAACCCCAATAGACTCTTGCCATTCATGCTCTAAAGGATTGTCTCCGGACCAATGGACCATGCGCTTTGCGGCCACTCCATCCGGATAGATATAATAGTACCAATCACTCCAGTCACCCCAACCAGTTTCAGTATCATAATTTTGCTGAGTACCGTTTATCTGTACCTGAGCATATCTCCAGTGTATTACCTTTCGCGCTGGAGTATTTTCAATAATTCTGACATGACTTCTCATTGATTGCTTGTCACTCATAGGTTCTCCCCATGAACCACCCGCATCCCAGGATTCATTGAATTGATTGTTGTACCATTGTTTTTCTGCATTAACCACTTGAGGAACATAGGACATTCCTCTCCAGAAAATAAATTTTGTCGGCAAGTCATCAAATTCTACGACAACGTCTGCGTGTTCTCCAAAGCGACCCAGGTTATCCCAGGTATCGTAGTAATTCAGGTGGGTATAGCTCGCTTCAAATCGACCGGATGAAGGACCAGTAGGCAGAATACGTTCATCCAAATCCGGATTACTTATTGTAGTTTCAAGGACATTGAAACTCTGAAATGATTCCTGGATAATTGCTGAAGAAAGTGCCGTATCATACAATCTGACCTCATCCATTAATCCATCAAAACCAAACAAAACGGGAGTATGACACTCTTCACAGTCGGGTCGTACCGGATTTCCCGGAATCTGCTTGTGTGTATTGAAGCCCAAAACAAGTGGCTCGGTTGAGGCAGTAAAGTGACCTTGTACTTGTGCAGTTTTCACAGGTTTACCATTGATGTACAAAGTAACCTTCGATCCGTCGTACGATGCGGCAACATGTGTCCACCGCCTTAATGGTAACTCCTGATCAGTAGTTATTTCATTCCATATATCCGTTTGAAGTCTTAAGGTTAGTTTACCCGATGGACCCACTCCAAAATAAAACCCTTCCTTTCCGAAATCATTTTGTTGGATGATCGGGGCCCTGTTAAAAGGATAAGCTCCAATAGCTATCCATGCTTCAACCGATAGCTGGCCTATTGTGTTTTGAAGTGGAGTTGAAATCTTGGTATGGTAACCGTCAAAAGCGAGTGCACTTCCGTTAACTCCTTTTTTCCAATAGGACTTCTGACCTTCAATAGCTGCATTTTCATCAGTTATAGATTCCAGTACCTCGTCCCCAGATCCGTTATCGAATGCAAAGTGTGCAATAGGAGGCACAATTGCCGGAACCGACTTAGATATTTGATTTACCATTTGCCTCTCCTCATTATCATCGGCATTTTCTGTTATCGTTTCGACGTTTTTTATGCCTGAAGAAGTAAGATCAAATTCCTGTGAAATCAGATTGCTATCGTTTAGCCAATCATCAACACGGGTCGTCCCCTGCTTGACTGTTCGAAGTACATGTCCATCTGACTTGATAGTGAAATATTCATCTACAAATTTCAGGTGATTCACATTCGGTTTTGGATTTCCTTTACCAAATTCTGGAAGGTATCGCCAATGTATCAAAACGGCTTCATTAGATCGCGAAATGACCCTTACGAAACTAAATGAGTTGGTAGCATCAGGCCTGTGTGACGGTCCATCGCCAGACCTCTTTATGAGTTCGACAATAGGCCAGTTGTCATTCTCCGTCTCCCAGACAGGAAGATAACTGGCTCCTCGCCAGAATACTATTTGACCGAAATCCAATTCTACGATAATATCGGGATGCTCGGTAGTTCGGGATAACTCCTCCCAGTCTTCCCCTCTTTCCACTTTGGTATAATAAGCCATAATTGTCTGAGCTTCCAGGCTTTCTAAAACCCATAAAAAACTGATAAGGATAAATAAGTATTTCATATCATCTATTAACGTTCAGGTGTCATTTTAACCTCGTATTTCGATTAACAGTAAAAGTAAATAATACTACTTTCTAAAGTTTAATTAGAAAGATTTAACTTTATAGAAAAGAGCTATACTGAAATGAGAAAAACGATATCTCCCTCTCTTAATTTTCTCTACTTAGTTGTTTTTGTATTTCCCTTAAAGGCACAACCGATCAAAAACCCATTATGGAGTGTTCCTTCGGGTAAACCGGATGATGGCGACACCGGATGGCACTCTCCTGCTATCAATACCGACGGAACGATATTCTTCGGTGCGAAAAACGGAAAAATGTGGGCAATTAACCCGGATGGATCAATTAAATGGGAAAGGAAATTTGCCAAAAATCTGGCAGGTAGTAGTGCGGTTTTAACGGATGATGGTTCCGCATTTTTTATTGGTGAACAAGCTCATCCCGGAAGGTTATTCTTCGTCCAATCTTCGAGTGGAGAAGTGATTTGGGAATATAGCTTACCTCCTCCCGATCATCTAAAAAACACACCGGAACCAAAGCAGAAACTGGGAGGTGGGATAAACAGTACGCCCTCCATAAGTCCGGATGGTAAGACAATTTACTTTGGAACTGGAAACTGGGTAGAGTGTAATCCTTGTCGTGAAGACATTTTTGATGATCGCCTGTTTGCCCTTGATATCTCCGGTAATTCGCCTCAAGTCAAATGGATCTTAAAGGGCTCTGAGGTAGATGCAATTCAAAATGAATACAGGCTCTCTATTTGGCCTTCTCCATCAATTGCTAAGGATGGAACACTTTATGTTAGCAATTTCAATGGATACCTCTATCACATCAAAGACCTTGGGAACGAGTTCGAAATTTTACATCAGTTCAATTTCTTCGAAAAACGAACTCAAAAAGCAATAAACGAAGATATACCACCTGAAATATGGTCCTCATGTGCCATTGATTCCGAGGGAACAGTATACATCTCTTCAAATGATGGGCAGATGTGGGCGTTCAATCCTGATTTGACGGTAAAATGGAACTACAAATACGAATATGATGGAGAATTTTATGAAGCTTTCGCTTCTCCTATCCTTACTCCAAATGGATTGGTGATCATGGCCAACGAAAAGGGATACTTAAATGGACACGATAAGGAAACTGGCCAACTGATCTGGCAATATCCAGATACAGACAACCCACCAGAAGAGTGGTGGCGAACTCCTTCAGTTAATGCGAAGGGAGTTTTGGTGGTCGGATCTGAAAAATCCGGTCAATATTTTGGAATTGACTCCAAAAACGGTTCTCTGGTATGGCAAACTCCGGAAATCGGATTAGAAACCGGTTGTTTCCCAGCCATTGCCAATGACGGAACCATTTATGTCACCGGCGGATATAATGGAGGATTATTCGCGTTACCGGGAGATGCTCCATTGGCCGAAACTGATTGGCCAAAGGGTCTTCAAAACAATAGAAATACTAGTCGAAAAGAAGAATGACACACATTCGTTATAACAACAAGTCTTAATCAGCTAAACATGAAATCACTCATATCAATTCTCATTACTTCCTCTCTATTTCTTTCACCAGAAATCGGATCCGGTCAAACTGATGAAGGAAAATATGAAAAAACCTGGGAGTCACTTGCCAGCCATGAAACGCCGAAATGGTTTGAGGACGCGGTTTTAGGTATCTATTTTCATTGGGGTGTGTATTCCGTACCTGCATTTGGCTGCTGGGGTGGACGAAACATGTATCAACCTGTGGGAGGTACATCAGAAGCCTGGGGGCATATTGAAGACAAGTACGAGAACACCTATGATTATGTAACTAAGGTCTATGGAAAACCAGGTCTTGAATTTGGATATAAAGACTTTATTCCCATGTTCAAAGCGGAAAAATGGAACCCTCAGGATTGGGCTGATCTTTTCAAAGAGTCCGGTGCTGATTTCGCCGGACCAGTTGCCATCCATCATGATGGTTTTGCCATGTGGGACAGTGATGTACACGAGTACAATGCAGGTGATATGGGACCTAAAAGAGACATTACAGGAGAGATACTGAAGGCCATTGAGGATAATGGATTAAAGACATTTGCCTCCTTCCACTATTATACTAACTGGATCTACTTTAATCCCGGAAGGACCTTATCTCCCTTTAAAACAGACGTAAACGATCCAAAGTATACCGGATTGTATGGCTCTATAAAGGATATTAATAATTCATGGGATAGTGGGCCAATGACAGAGGAATTTCAACAACAATGGCACGACCTGGTTGTAGAAGTAATCGACAATTATCATCCTGATCAACTCTGGTTTGAAATTGGATTTAGCGATCCCGGCAATGTTGGTGAGGACTATATTCTTTCGGCATTATCACATTACTTCAACGATGCGGAAGCACTGAATAAGGAAGTTGTTGTGACCCGAAAAGACGATGACCTTCCCCTTTCGGTTTCAGTCCTCGATATTGAGGCAGGTGACCTCGATGAGGCACAGGAAGTAGTATGGCAAACGGACATCTCGCTTGGTATGAATCACTCCTGGGCTTACTCTCCGGATGCCGTTTCACGTCCGGCAAACATGGTTATTGATGAGATCATCGATCGGAAAAGTCGTAATGGAGTTACTCTCTTAAGTCTCGCTCCCATGGCGAATGGAATGCTGCCCCCTTCCCAGATTAGTGCCTTAAAAGAAATAGGAAAATGGATGAGCGTAAATAAGGAAGCGCTTCACGGATCCTCGCCTGCTCCATTTTCTGAAGGAGGAACAGATCAATGGAAATCAGGTACCATGCGTTTCACACAAAAGGGAAACTTCCTTTACGCCATTGAACTGGGAAATGAAGTCATGGAAATGGAAGATGCTGACAAGTACAAGAAGAGCAAAAAGCCGAAAGCTCCTATCAAAATCCCTGGAGTACAGGCAGTCAAAGGATCTTCCGTTTACATGCTGGGTAGCGATCAGAATCTTTCCTGGGAACAAAAGGGAGAAAATCTAATCATTAAAGAATTACCAAACCCTTTGCCATCGGAACATGCCTGGGCATTCAAGATCCAGATAAGTGAAAACCAGGTCAATTAGATTTTAGGCCTGGAATACCCTCGATTGTTAATATTAATAAAAGTCTGAACCAGGTTTTCAACGATATCCGAACGTTCGTCCAGCAGATCAGTCGTTTCGGCCAGGTCATCTTTAAGGTTATAGAGTTCCAATGGCTCCACGGTATCTATCGAAACATCTTCGATATCTTCAATATCAAATATCAGTTTCCAGTCACCCTTTCTGACCGCATAATACTGGTGTATGTATGTATCCCTGATTTCAGAATCTCCCTCGTCGCTCCAAACCGATGTAAAATCATAACTGTCAGGAGCTTCGCTTTCTTTCAGGTTCTCATTTAAAATACTCGCGAGTGTTCCGTAGATATCAACTTGCCCGATTAGTGCATCGCTGACTGTATTCGCAGGCACCCTACCCGGCCATTTAACGATAAAAGGCACTCGATGACCACCCTCATAGATGGAGCCCTTGTATCCCTTCAGTTTACCAGCAGAAAGATGCCCGTTCGTACCTTCTCGCGGTCCATTGTCGCTGGTGAAAATGATTAATGTATTGTCTTCAATACCCAATCGTTCCAGCTCCTCAGACAATTCTCCAACACAATAGTCAAGTAAAGCCACCAGATCCCCACGCGGACCATCTCCAGTTGATCCTTTTACAAATCCCGCTGGAAGCCAGGGAATATGTGGAAGGGAAAAAGGCAGATACACAAAAAAAGGATTTTCTCTCTCCACCTGAGACCTTATGAATTCAATCGCCCGATTGTTGAAAATCGTATCGGCTTTCTCGTGGTCCCAGTCCTGGGCAACCATGGCATTTTTGTAGAATAATTCCTTTGTTTCCCGGTCAAAATCTCCGACCACCTGAATATCCTTTCCCGGAACCAAAGGCAATCCGAGCAGCTGACGGTTTTCAATAAAGGCAAACGGGGAATCGTCTGTGGTGCATCCGGATGTACCAAAGTAATAGTCAAAACCCTGATCGTTCGGTGTTAAGTCCAAAGTCGATTTGAAATCTATGTTTTCCTCCTCCTGCTCAACCTCCTCATCAAGGAGATCCCATTCCATACCAACGTGCCACTTGCCAACGGCGGCAGTGGAATAGCCATTGTCCTTGAAAAGATTACCTAGCGTTTTTTCATTTTCATCTATTATCGGTAGACCATATCCACCTTGCAATTGTGCTGTTTTTTCTGTTCGCCAGCTGTATTTGCCAGTAAGAATACTATACCTGGACGGCGTGCAGAAGGACGCGGAACTGTGGGCATCCGTGAACATTTTTCCCTCCAAGGCAAGCTTGTCAATATTCGGAGTAGCAATTTTTGAATCGGGATTATAACAAGTCAGGTCTCCATACCCGAGGTCATCAGCATATATGATAATGACGTTAGGCCTATCTGACTGTGCTTCAACATTTTGAGTTTCCGGTTTTTGCGTACACTGAAGGTTGAACAGGAAGGTACATCCTATCAACGTAATAACCATCTTGCTGCTAATCTTCATAAAATTGAATAAGTGTTACGTCCCTAAAAAATACTTGAAAGGCCGTTTCCCCGTGCATTTGAAAGGCAACAAACCCCGATCGACTGATCTCCTGATCCTTTTCCCGCCAATCTACGGTCTCGACACCATTTAACCAGTGCTGAATGCGATCACCATTGACTCTGATTCTAATATCATTCCACTCCTCCGGTTTATATATGGCTCTGATCTCCTCCTGCGAGGGACCTACCCATAAGTCCCTTCGAAAGGGGTCATGCAACTCACCCCACCAGACCTTATTATCATCTTCTCCCCAGCCTCCGATATCAAATTCATATCCAACCACAAACTCTTCTTCCCATTCGCCCCTGTAGTACACACCCGAATTTCGATTTTCATCACCAAGAAGCTTCACCTGCATAGATAAATCGAAGTTTTCAAAGGTCTCCTTTGTGGTTATCCAACTCGATTCTTCCAATATACCATCCATCGTACTACCGATCAACATACCGTCCTCCAAATACCAGTTGTCTTTCACACCTTCAAAATCAGAGAGATCTTTACCGTTAAGCAGGTAAAGCGTATCCTGTTTAGATGGATTGAACCCAGACTCTTCACCATTGCCTTGTCCTTTTTTATCACAGGCGGCAAAAGCACAGAGTGAACAAATCAAAATTACAAGTCGTGACATAATTATATTGTTTGGTGGTCTGTTAACGGCTATTTATTGAAAGGTCATGATTGACAACCCTAATATTCTTTGGGCAGTCGCTGAAGCAGCTACCAAGCCTCTTTCATTGTTTGAATTTTGAAGCTCCATGCATAGTCACAAGGAAGTACATCCGGTAACTCCTCAATAATCAAGTCAATCGATTCATCATCATCATCATTTTGCTCAATCCGATATTTCAGACTTTTATCACTCCCAAGCATCTTCACTTCCGAACCTGGTAAGATATAGATATTTGGAATCCGGTAAGGTAGCTTCGGTTCTTCGAGATCGATCGCATACAAGTATTCATCTTTTTGAGTAAAATGGATTGTTCCAGCTTTCCACTGGTAGGTACCTCCCATCTTGAAAGGAGCTGGTGTAGTACCGTATAAGGCTTCTTTATTGATTGCCATCCAGTCCCCTAACTTCCTCAATCCCTCGACCTGGGCTTCAGGTAAAGACCCATCTGGTTTGGGCGCCACGCTAAAAAATGTAGCGCCGTTCTTGCTCACATTACTTACAATCAGGTCGGTCAACTCATCCATGTCTTTACATCCTACTTCCGGTGAATAAGACCAGGTATCACCCAATGGAATATCGAGCTGCCATTTCTGAGGACGAGGTTGATTAAGCGGTCCCATTTCACGATTGATTGGAGATATTTGTGGAGGTAGATCCTGGTATCGCTCCTCCCACAGTTTTTTGGATGTCACTACCACTTCCTTATCCCATTTGTTCGCTGCATTGAAGTAATGTGCCAACATTTGTCTTTTGAGGGTGTCAGGAGGATTACCCGAATCCATGTGTTCGCACCAGATCATATCTATTTCATACTTATCAACTAGCTCTTTCCACTTGTTAAGTCTTTCATCCCAATGCGATTTTGGCCAATCTTCTCCCGGGTATTCATTATCGATCGGCCGTTCGTGAGTAGGCTCATGAATAGGGCCATATAGACCGACGTATTTCGGGTCATTTACATCCACTCCCGGAGGACACAACCGTCTTCCGGCGTCGTAGGTTATGTAGGTACGCCAGTTATGAATCGCTACCGAAGTCTTCATTCCCTGGTTTCTTACTGCCCCAACCAATGTTCCAACAATGTCTATACCGGGACCCATGTCGTATGAATTCCACTCGTCATAATCAGTATCCCACAACGCAAATCCGTCGTGATGCTCTGCAGCAGGGCCTGCGAAATCCGCTCCGGCATATTTAAACAACTCGGCCCATTCATCAGGGTCGTAATTAGGGGCCTTCCACATCGGTACAAAATCTTTATAACCGAATTCGATACCCGGTTCACCGTATTTCTCTTTCACCAGGTTATAGGCGTCTGATCCTGGAATATACATGGTCCAGTACCCCCAACAGAAAATCGAAGGAACCGTGTAGGGACCCCAGTGAAAATAGAATCCCAAGACCGCATCTTCATACCATTGGGGATAGCCATTATAGCCCATTAAAGACTCCCACGTCGGTTGGTACTTATCGGATGGATCAGATTGTCCCAAAACCGAAGAAGTACTAATAAAGAGGATCAACATAAATAACAGTGTAGTTAGATGCTTCTTTGTTTTCATGATTGCCTTAGTTAATGGTCCTTTATTCTATAACTTGAATCTTTTGTGTCAGCCTTATATCAGCAGAAGAAGCTCCAATCTGAACTTCAAATTCACCAGGTTCAATGCCCCAATCTTTCTGAGTTTCACTCCAGTAATTGAAATCATTCTTAGAAAGTGTAAACGTCATCTTTTCAGTGACCCGGGCATCCAAATTAACCCTTTGAAAACTCCGTAATTTCTTTGCAGGCTGGACTTCAGATGATCCTAGATTCTTAAGATAGACCTGTACGATCTCATCCCCATCCCACTCTCCTGAATTAGTTATTTCAAACTCCAATGAGACCTCAAAATCCTCTGAGGCTTTAACCGAATGTTGATCCACCATGAGGTTTTGGTAATCGAAAGAGGTGTAACTCAGGCCGTATCCAAAAGGATATATCACATCTTTATCAAAAAACCAGTAAGTCCTGCCTTTCGTGATATCATAATCACCAATTGGTGGAAGGTCATCTTCCGATTTATACCAGGTTACCGGTAGCTTACCTCCGGGATTGTAGTCGCCAAAAAGAACATCCGCAATGGCGATACCCTGCGCCTGACCAGCATACCAGGTTTCTAAGATGGCAGGGATATTCTCCACTTCCCAATCCATGGTGATCTGAAAGCCATTCACAAGAACCAGGACCACATTGGGGTTGGCGGCAACCACCTTCTGCATCATCTCTCGCTGACGTCCGGGCCAGTCCAGTGATTCAGCGTCTGATTCCTCGTTGGATACGAATCGATTGGTACCCATTACCAGGATGACCTGATCGACCCTTTTGGCTAGTGCTACTGCATCGCGAATACTTACTTCATCTTCCTTCGCGAACTCCTCCTCCAACTCTGCTTTCATCATCTCATACTCCTCTCGTTCGGTGTCCTCAATGTATTTGCCCCATTCCTCAATTTCCTCGAACATGGATTCATCCTTGATAATGGTTGCACATCCTTTTTCATAGAAAACCTCAATTTCATCTCCAAGTTTGGATTTTATGCCTTCATAGACCGACGTGGTATACGTTGGCTTTCCACTGTAGGCACCTAGTACTACTTTGTTCGCATTTGGACCGATTACCGCAAGTGATTTAATGTCTCGCGACAGTGGAAGTATCTGGTTGTCATTTTTCAATAGAATGAGCGATTCCCTGGCGGCTCTTATGGCCAATTCCTGGTGGGCTTCGCCTTCAATGATTTCTCTCTCCAAGGCACTATAAGGATTATTTTCAGTTGGATCGAGGTCTCCAAGTAGAATCCTTCCTTTCATGATATTCACTAGTCGATCATCCAGATCGCTTTCCATAAGGAAACCCTCATCCAGGGCCTGTTGAATGTATTTTGCATAGAGCTCCTGCTCATCTCCTCCTCCTTCACACTCTAAATCCATGCCCGCTTTGATCGCCAATGCAACTGCTTCCGCCTGGGTATCGGTAAACTTATGTTGATGGAAAATATCACTAATGGCTCCGCAGTCGGAAACCACAAAGCCTTCAAATCCCCATTCATTTCTCAATACCTGGGTCAGCAGCCACTCATTTCCACAAGCAGGCACCTCGTTTACCCTGTTGTACGCGCACATTGTTGAGAATGCTCCACCCTCCTGGAACGCAGCTTTATAGGCCGGGAAGTAATACTCTCTCAACCATCTTTCTTCCACATTCGAGGTACCATCATGCCGATTGTATTCTGAATTATTCGCGACGAAATGCTTGGGAGCAACAATAGTCTTTAAATAATTCGTATCATCCCCTTGCATCCCTTTGGTAAAAGCTACTGCCATCCTTGACATTAAATACGGGTCTTCGCTGTATGCTTCATCGTTTCTTCCCCACCTTGGATCTCTAAGTACGTTAATGTTGGGGCTCCAAAACATCAAATCCATTTCACCAGCGTTGTTGTATGCCCTGGCTTCATCTGAAATAGCCGTTGCTACCTCCTCCATCAACGCTGGATTCCACGTACTTCCCATCGCGATTGATTGTGGAAAAGAAGTGGCCTCCATCAATCGACCGTGAGCTGCCTCCGCCAGACCATGAAGCGCTTCAGCTTGATAGTTGTAAGAAGAGAGCCCCAACCTTTCAATTGCCGGGGCATAACTTCCCAGTTGCAGGATTTTTTCTTCGACAGTCATTCGTGAAACCAAGTCCATGGCCCTGATTTCAATATCAAGTTCGGTATTTCGGTAATCTGGTAATGAATTACATGAGATAACAAGTAGCGTAATCAAGGTGATCGATAACCTCATTGTCTAATTCTTTAAGGGCTGCAACCAAATATTCGAGTATCGGATTTCACTTAAATCTGTTTGTATACGAATAGGGCCTTTCTTGACTTTCCCGTTCGTATTTTCCTGTCTCCAATCTTTTATAAGATGATCCTGGAATGGATCTTCCCCAGCAAAAAGCTTTGTTCCGTCATTGCTATCGATGCTTTTACTGTAAAAACGAAAGCTCTCGATCTCCCCATCAAATAGTTCGCCGTCAAAAGGATCCGGTAGATCAGATGCTCCTAAACGATGTATTGGAGCGCCTTGTCCAAGACGAAAAACATGATTGGTAAAATCATCGGTTGACATATTTTCGACACTTCCAATTTCCTCCCCATCGAGTATGGCAGTGATGCTGGTGTTTTTTGAGGAAATCACCAGTGAGTGCCACTTTCCATCGTTAACTCCCTCAGTTTCCTCCTCTCCTAGAACCAGGTACTCAAATCCATCTCTAAAAATCAATCGACCGTCGTAGATTACCATTCCTTTCGATAGTTGACTCCAGGGGCCTACTTCTGGGGCATTTGAGAATAAGTACCCTTCTCCATATGTTCGGAAACGAAGAGCAATACTCCACTCATTCTGACCTAAATCAAAAAGGTCTACCGCTTCCCGTTTTGAAGACTGATAGAAGTTTCCTTCCTCCCGAATGGCAAAGGGAGCCCTGCTTAAAGCGACCACATCACTGTGAATCTTTTCGCCATTCAAAAAGACAGTGAAACTGGGTCTATTACCTATATTTTGTGTGTACTCAATATCAAGAGATTGCCAGGTATTTGTTGGCCTGGAGGCATTCACTTCGGCGGCTATTTGGCCAAAAAGAGAACCATTAGCGTACTTGTCCATGGCATCTCCGTAAGAATCCAGAATTTTAATCTCATACCTACCATCAAGAAAGATACTACCAGAACCCTTGTATTTATCAGGGACGTAGCTGGGCTCTTCGGGAATCAGGAAGTCCAAATGCAGGCGATAATTACCATAATCTTCTTTTGTGAGAATACTTCCGTAACCGGGCCGAGCTGACAGCATTCCATCTTCAACTTTCCATCGAGCTTCAGGAAAATCAGGTGAAGGTGATACCGCCCTCGCATCAGGAAGCATGGCAACCGGATCAGCACTTAAATCCCAGTGTCTCCATTTAGACAGGTCTTTTCCGTCGAAGAGCACTGTCGCGTTCTTAGGCACATCGGATTTCGGTGGTTTCGGGATCTCACCTGGAGAGTAGTTTCCTTCCATCGCAATTGCGTTTGCCAGGTCCAGTTCTTCCTCTGGCCGTTCAAATGGATTTCTTACTAATGCACCAAAAGAGCTTCTTTCAAAGGGCGGTTCCTCCTCGTAATGGGACAGGTCGTCAATGCCAAGCACGCCATCTTTAGGGATTTCTCTGTCTAATGCCCAATAAACAGCATTGTACACCATATTCAAGAAACCAGGATCTACGAAAGTTTCCAACCCACCCAGTGAGGTGTAGAATATTTTCTGCCCCGGCTGATACTCGTTAATCCAGGTAACGGGCTGCGCTGGTCCCACATATCCTGTTTTCCCCATCATTAAAGGGGTGGCGGTTTCATTCAGTGGTGCGGTGATGTAAATACCCATCACGTCATTCCATGACCTTCTTTTAGGAACTCCTCTAAGGATTGGGTGATCCATAACGTCGCCCGGGACTATGGTTGTTGTACCCTGGGAATTGGGCATATGCCCTTTATAATGTCCTCCAAAAAAAGGGACAAACCAGTCTTTTTGATCAGCGGCCCACATGCCGTGACTCGTGGTTCTAAAGGCGATAGCTGGTTTACCGGAATCAAAATAATCCTGAAATATCTGTAATTGCTCCGGTGGACAGAGTCGAAATCGAATATGCATGACAACCAGATCGGCATCTTTAATAATCTCAAGGTTTTCAATCTCCTCAAACTCCGGAATCATTACTTCACCAGGCATGTCATAGTCATGGGCCCCTGATCTCCATGAATGAAGTACAGTAGTTCTAATATTGAACCTTCTTTCTAAATCATCGGCTACTTTAGGCAATGTCCAATGGGCGCCATACTCCTCTTCACCTGCAATGAAAACGACATGAGGTCTGTTATCCTGGCTAAATGAAGGATAGAGAAGGAACAGGAATAGGCAAGTAATACTATAAGCTCTTCTTACATTCATTGCTTTTATTTGAGTAGTCCATCAAGTTTTCCTGGATATAAAGTGCTATCAATCAAAGTATATTTCCCTGATAACACATCACCCTGCCAATCGAAAAAGTGAGTCACCTTTTCGGATACAGGAATTCTAATATCTCTACCGTCGCCAATGACTGAGAGATAGGATCCGGCTGTAACACCGTCATTGAAATTATTGCCATTCTCCACCGAAATAGAGTTAACGTACCACCAGAAAACTTCGTCGTGAGCATCTACAACATCAACATTCAGTACGCTGGGATACGGTTCACGGTATTCTTTGTATAAACCTCCAATCAAGTTGATAATCATTGGGTATCCGGGGGTGGATGTCAACGAAGCAAATCTTGAGGTATAGTCATAGCAAGGAGAATCCATTAGGGTGACATGAGTCACGGTAAAGGAAAGGTTTTCAGATTTCAAGTTGATGTGTATGGCAAGATCAAGAGCCGGTGTCCCGCCGGTGCTAAATCCACAAACCTGAATATCCTGACTATAATCTGGAGCCATTGCAAGGATGGTGTCAGTTACCATGCTGGCCGCCTCAAAGTAGGTAGTATCACTGGCTCCTTTATCCATTCGATAGCCATAGAAACTGATCACATTGGCTTTGTCAAACCATTGATCTCCAACAGTCTCCTCATTGTCCCATGATTCAGTCCCCTCCCAGCTATTGACGCAGTTTCCACCGCCAAAGAATACAATTGTTGGTTTTGAAGAGTCGAAAGTTCCGCTTTCGAAACGAAGGATGTTTTCAGATGCTACCTCTGGTTCATCCTGCTCACTTTCCTCCTGATTGTCACAACTTATTAATGAACAAACCAGAAGTAGCGCCTGGAGGTAAGCCAGCATCGATTTGGAGTGGAAGCCTATCATTGCTCCTCTTCATCATCTTCCTCCTCTTCGTCGTCGTCCTCAGGCCATAACCACTGAATAGCAACATTTGCAAATCGCACCTCCGAATTCTCTGCCTGTAATCGAATAGGCCCTTCGGTAACAATACCCTCTTCGGTTTGAGCGCTCATATTAGCCCACACCTGGGCGGCAGGAAAGCCAAGGAATGTCGGCTCTTCCAGCTTAACTTCGTCATGGATTACCTCTCCATTCAGACGAACAGTAACTATGCCATTCATCAGTTTTACCTCCATCGTTTGCCATTGTCCCGCAGGTTTGGAAGCCTCCTTGTCAGGTGCTTTGGTCCTGTAAATCGCTCCGTTACTTCTGTCTGTAGCAGATTTTCCGTAGGTATCCAAAATGGCTATCTCCCACGATCCGTTAAGAAAGACCCCACTGTTACCCCGCCATTCGTTGGTTACCCAATCCGGATATTCCGGAATAAAAAAGTCGAACCTAAGATTATAATTATTGTAGTGTTGCTTTGTGATAATATCGCCATAACCGGGTCGGGCTACAGCTGCACCATTGTCTACGGTCCATCGGGCCTCAGCCATTGAATAATCCACCGGGCCTCTGGAGTCGGCTCGTTTATCAAGATAAATCATTTGAGGAGCTATGGTAATATCGTAATGGCGCCATTTTGATAAGTCAGTGCCATCGAAGAGCATTTCCCATTCTGACCCATCAAATTCAGGTGGTGAAGGAATGGATTTGTCAGGGGCTACATAGGCCGTACTTTCTTTTGACATTTCAAACTTCTTTCCCGCGGAACGAACTCCGTTTTCCGGAACTTCGTAGCCAAGTGACCAAAAAACGGAGTTGTAGAACATATCCTGGAAGTAGTCTGCTTTTAAATCACCAACCCGATAGCTACCCAGTGTGATCATGGCTCTTCTGGCTCCTTCGTAGTTGTATGCCCAGGCCACCGGATAGTTGGGTGAGTCGTAGCTATCATCTCCAACACCAGGACTATCCTCTCTATCTCGATTATGCCCGTAAGAGAAAACCAACGGGGTCACTCCTTCTGTAAGAGGTACAGAGACATAGGGCCCTTCACCTTGACCCCATTTTTTGTCAACACCTCTAACTATTGGGTGTCCATCGTGCTCCGGGTTTACCTGTGCAACAATTCTATCCGTGTAATGCGTCTTGTAATGACCGCCGAAGTGCTTTGGCGAAAACGTTCGATCCGTCCAGAATCCGTGTGTCGTTGTACGTATACCGACGGCAGGTTTCCCTGATTCGAAGTAATCCATGAACAATTTGAGGGATTTTGGCTCCCAATTCCTGAATCGCATATAAACCACTAAAAGGTCAGCATCTTTGATAGCCTCAGCCCCTTCCAAAACAGTAGGTTTTGGATCGTTATCCGGATCGGTGTCAGCCCCTGGAGATTCATCTGCAAGATATACGACATTAAAGCCATAGTCTTTCTCCAACTTCTCCGCAAAAGGTCTCATCCTTTCTCGTGATTGGTATTCATCACCTCCTGTAACAAAAACAACAGTAGGTGAATCCACATCCTGTCCAAACACCAAGATGGATGTGAATAGGAAAAATGTAGTTATAACACGTAGATTAATAGATTTATTCATGCCTTAGGTAATTACTTCAACCTAAAACTAATAAAAAATCGGTACTTTCTTATGTTTATTTACTAAGTGGTCAATTCACTCATATAATTGGTAGCCTCAATTGGTTTTTTTCTGCCTGACTTCAATAACTCCATTTGCTCCTCGTAACCCATAGGCACCTGCCTCTGAGCCTTTGAGTACTCTTATTGAAGCTACTTCAGCCGGTGTGGTAGATTGAGCAAGATCCCTGAAGCTATTTCCCAATATCCTTCCATCCAAAACGAATAGAGGTTCCGTGGTTAAGTTCAATGAAGTAGCTCCCCTGATCTTAATTCTGATATTAGGATAAGTTCCTAATACCTGAACACCAGTTACTTTCCGAAATAACAAATCCCATGATGCAGGTGACTGTTCACCTCTACCTGGCACAACCTCCACTCCTTCTAATGAATCACTCGAAGATGTGGAATTGGTATTTTTTGTGGCTGTGCAACTTAGACTTAATAGAACAATGAACATAAATAGCCATTTGGAAATCCTTACTGAATATGAGATGGACTTACTCCTGGGCTTAAACTCCCTATCATCTTGAAAAAACCCGGAATTATATGAAAAGTAATTAGATATTAAAATCATAGCGGGTACTCCAGAAACATAAAGTTTATAATTATGAATAAGAAAGTTAATAGAAAAAGCTGAAAAATCCTTTATTACGATCTTCAAACGAATTTTGAATCGAAATACCTTTTTTATATACATTTACAAAGTGAACGTTTAACTTTTTAATTCCTGAACGGCTAAACAATTAAACACTATGACGACTAACCGCTTATTATACTTATCCATAATCTTGATCCTGGCGGTAACTGGATTAGGAATCACACACCTGTCTTCAAGTCATTCATTCAATCAAAGTCCAACAATAATTTATGTTAATGGATCTTCCGAAGGCGGTGATGGGAAGGCATGGTTGAGTGCAGTCAACAGCATTCAACAAGCACTGGACATGGCTGGACCTAACACTGAAATATGGGTGGCAAAAGGGATATATTATCCTGAAAAACTCAGTGATGAAAACGATACAAGGAGTAAAACCTTTCAATTAAAGAATAATGTTCGATTAATCGGTGGTTTTGCCGGAAACGAAAAACAGATAACGGATAGGAACTGGAAAGTGAATAAAACCATCCTGAATGGTGATTTGGAAAATGATGATTCTTCTGAGAACTACGACGACAATGTTTATCATGTTGTTACCGGTAGCGAAGTAGATAGCACAGCGGTTATTGATGGCTTTACTATCACCGGTGGTAATGCGAATGCTGATGAATGGCCGAATGACGGTGGTGGTGGAATGACCAATGAAGATGGCAGTCCGACGATCTTGAATTGCTTATTTGAAAAGAATCGCAGTTTTGCGGATGGAGGTGGTATGCGCACGTGGGGTGACAGCAGGCCATTGGTAATGAATTCCCATTTTAATGAAAATCAATCTGTTCAAGAAGGTGGAGGAATGATGAATGGCCCTGGGAGTCAAACAATTGTAATCAACTGTGTTTTCACCAACAATTATTCCGGAGAAGATGGTGGTGGTATGTACAATAACGAAACGGAGAATCAGATAATTGCGAACTGCTTGTTTACCAACAACCGAGTTGGTTTGACTGGAGGAGGAATGTACAACGTTAACTGGAGCAAGCCTCTTGTGGTCAATTGTACATTTACAGGAAATACTGCTGACGAAGCTGGAGGAGCTGTTAGTAACCGAGATAGCGACCCTACGATTGTTAATAGCATCCTATGGAGTAACAAAGCGGTAAGTAACAATGAAGTAAATAATCTAAGGTCCTCTCCCTCCATTTCGAGGAGTATTGTGCAGGGAGGCACCTCAGGGAATGAGATAATGGAAGATGATCCACTATTTACCGATGAATTCAATTTATCAAAAGGATCTTCGGCGATAGACAAAGGGAAATCGGAAATTATTCCAAAGTTCATTCAACTGGATCTTATTGGAAATCCACGTATCAATGGAGAGAGTATTGACCTGGGTGCTTACGAGTTTAAACCGTAAGCACCCCTGATCAATCTGTTGTAGATCTATTTCCTGATCTGGAAAGACCACGCATGATCATTTGGTAATTGATCCGGTAGGGATTCGATGATTAGGTCACCATTTTCCACACGGTATGGAAGAGATTCGTCGTGCCCAATCAGCCTTACTTCTGTTCCTTCTGCCGGAACTACTCCCGGAATAGTATATGGCGCTGTTGGAACTTCACTTCCTCCATATTCCGCAAATCCGACTTCGGGTGGCCAGACATTTCCAAGTTCAATAGCATAGATGAAGTCTCCTTTTTCAAGAAATCGGATAGAACCAGATCTCCATTCATCGATTCCCCCATCGACGAAATGAGCTGGTTTTGCACCATGCAAGGCTTCTTTATTGATAGCCATCCAATCTCCTAGCTCTCTCAACCCATCGATTTGGGCCTGAGGTAAAGTTCCGTCGGCCTTCGGTGCGACATCCAGTAAAGTGACTCCATTTTTACTTACCCTATCGACGATTCCGTCTACCAACATGTTAACTGGTCGACATCCTACACCCTCTGCATATGCCCAATAATTACCTATCGGTACGTCTTTTTGCCAACGTTGTTCTTGTGGTTCTTCCATACCGGCCCATTCCCAAATTCCATCAGGGAAAATACCGCCTTCTACATCGAAGACGGAAACTAATAATGGAGCCAAGTCATATTTCTGGCTAATCAGGACTTCCTTTCCCGCATCTCTTCCAGCATTGTAGTAGTAGGCTATAAACTCCTTGAAATTGTCTTCGCCTACGTATGTGTCCTCAAACCAAACCTGATCCGGCAGATACTTATCTACAATTTCCAATAACTTCTTATTCTGTACATCAAAAGGAGGAACATCGTATAAATCTGTGTATTGAGGATCATTCGCACCTTCGCCCTCGTCGTAAAACTCTCTGGCCTTATCGAACATTTCTCCGGGTCTCTCATGCACGGTGGCAACTGTTTTCAGACCACCCCTTTTGGCTGCTGCAAACAGGTCACCCAAAATATCTCTCATGGGTCCTTTATCCATAGAATTGTATTCATCAAACTCCGAGTCCCAGAGGACATACCCATCACCATGTTCGGCAGCAACTCCGGCAAAATCGGCACCTGCATACTTATAGAGCTCTATCCATGCATCGGGATCCCAATTCTCTGCCTTAAACAGAGGTACCAGATCGTGGTAACCAAACTCCTTTGGATCACCATAAGTTTGTCTGTGGAAGTCGTATACTCCATAATTCGGTTCACCTGAATCGTTTTTCACGTACATGAACCATCCATACCACAGGCCACTATCGACCTGCTCAGCACCGTCGTTGAATCGGTAACCGGGAACAGAATAAACTCCCCAGTGACAGTAAATTCCCAGAACCGCATCGTCAAACCATTGTGGGACTTCCCACTTAGACAAGGACTCCCAGTTGGGTTGGTAATAGGGCTCATCAACTTTGGATTCTTCTTGTTTCTGCGTGCACGTGGTTAGTGAAAAACTAACGGTTAATGTGACTACTAAAAGCCATCTTGATATCTTCATGTTTCCTGATGTATGTTGTTACTTATTTAGCACAGGTCTGTGGTGTCTTTCTATCTTGAATACAAAAGCATGTTCTCCTTTTCTTTCCGGGGTTTTAATCATGAGTCCTCTTCGAGTCATTGCCCATTCCAGATCCTGATCATCTCCGAGCATCGAGATTCGTTTGATTTCTTCCCTATAGAAACCAGGATAGCCCTCAGGTCCAAAATTATCACCTAGCATAAGTTGGTTACCATCATATTTGGCACTCCATGTGTCACCTACAATGTAAAAGTATACCCATTCCCCCTCCTGCTTATAGGTTCCCTTCATTCCTGCTCCGGCTTCACCACCAGAGACCTTGAAATTGGAATCATCAATAAACTCGAACGAGTATGGTCCTCTCCAATCATATTCCTCACCTTCGTCATTCTCATCCTCGGCTTCTTCTTCGTCTTCTTCACCATCCTCATTCTCGTACCATAAATCGTCCCAGGTAGTCCCGGATAACGATTTCACAGCTGTGGTTTGTGCCCATTCAGGAAGTACTTCATCTGCCTGACCCAAACCGTTGGCTTTTAGCGTTTGAATAACCGCCACATCACCCGGCCAGTCCAGGAAGGTAGCATACAGATCATCTCCTTTTACCGTAAAACGAATGTCCTTTGAAGTATAGACTATATCGGATTCATTGAATCCGATATCCGTGGGGTCGGATCCAAGATTGGTCGGTCCTTCACCAGCAATCATCCAGGGAGAGGTTCCATAAATGGCATCTCCATTAACTTCCAACCATTTACCCATTTCCAACAAAACTTCTTTTGCACCTTCAGGAATAGAGCCATCAGGTTTAGGACCTACATTGAGCAGCAAATATCCGTTTTTACTAACCCTGTCTACCAGGTTATCAATCAATCTATCTGGTGTTTTAAAAGTCAGATCTTCGGCATACCCCCAGGCACCTCGATCATCCACAGAATTATCTGTAATCCATTCGTGGAAAGTCAAATTAGGCTCCTGACCTAACTCCAGATCCCTTATCCCTGAGCCAGGCACCTGATCATGACCTTTATAAGTTACTACTACTTCCTTTCCATTTTCCTCAGCCCAGTTATAATAGTAGGCCAAGAAATCCTTGACATATCCTTCCGGAATAGCGTCCAGGGCAAAATCAAACCAGATAAAATCCGGTCCGTAATTGTCAATCACTTCGATGATCTTTCCGTACCATTCGTCTAAAAACTCCTGGTTACGCATAGCCTCAGGTTCATGAGGTTGACCGTATAATCCAGCAAATTCAGGATTTCCCGTATCATAATTCTCATCTGAAACAGGAAAGAAAAACCAGTTGGCCGCATGGTGAAAAGCAGTCACAAACTTCATATCCTTATCCTTGATGGCTTGTTCCAATTCACCTACAACATCGCGCTTGGGTCCCATTTTCGCGGCGTTCCAATCTGAGTACTTAGAGTCCCACATCGCAAAACCGTCATGGTGTTCTGCCACCGGACCAGCGAATCGAGCACCAGATTTGGCAAATAACTCTGCCCATTCTTCTGCATCAAACTTTTCCGCAGTAAACATTGGAATCAAGTCCTTGTAACCGAATTCCGGTGTTAATTCTCCAAATTTCTTCTCAAAATGTTGACGAGCTTCACCCTCTTCATCCAGGTACATCGCAAATGAGTACCATGTGGTGTTTTCCCCATACGCATGGACTGCATAAATTCCCCAGTGGGTATAGATTCCAAACTTACCTTCTTGTAACCATTGAGGAGTTTGAACTCTTCTCAATGATTGCCAGGTAGCATCATAGGTTTGTGATACAGAAGGATATATCAGAAAAACCAGTACAAACAGAGATAATAGGATTCGAAGTTTCTTTTTCATAGTTGCCAGCTTTTGTTCCAATTAATTGTTTAAAACTAGTACCAGGTGACTTTCTAACACTTGATAAGTAAGTGGGTTTAGTCTGATTTTAATCAGCCGATCCGTTATCGCTATAATTCAAGACTCTCACCTGCCTTTAGGGAGACCTCCTGATCGTCCCCTGTGCCATTTTTCAAGGTAAAACGTGTATCTCTTGAAGCGAACAGGCGAACACTCTGCACCTGGCTATCCTCCCAGGTAAGACCAATTGTTACTCCACTCCGGGTAAGGATTCCATCCACACTACCCTGCTTCCACTGATCAGGCAGTGCGGGCAAAAGAACTACCTCATCTGAAGAAGACATCACCAACATTTCCGCCACCAGGGCAGGAAGCCCACCACTGATATCCATATTGAAAATTTCCATTGGATCGTGGTAAGAGGTGTATGCAGGTGACCAATACGTATGACACAGGTAATCCAAACACTCATACGCCGCGTTGATTTCTCCTATGTGGGCAGCGGCAATACCTATCTGCACCAATCCAAAGGCCATCTCCGCTCCTTGCCTTGGCCGACGATAGGCCAGTCTTTCTTCGATAGCTGTTTTTGCTGCATTCATTAGGTCTTCACTGTTAGAAAATTCCAGATCTACTTCATAGAATAGCGGGTATAAATGGGAAACGTGTCTGTGAGCATTGTCATTTTCATACCCATCCCATATCCATTCTTTCAAGTCTCCTTTTTCATCTATGGCGTAAGCCGGAAGATTATCCAGAATTTCTTTCCACTTCTCCACTTTTCCAGTCTCCAGCAATCCCTGGTCTGTCAGAGTTAATAAATTCCTGATTAGTTGTTTTAACCCGGCAACATCCATGGTCGCATTTATTGCCAGTGGATGAGTATCTCGCGGACCCAACTCGGGTGAGTATGAAGGGATAAACATGTATTCTCCATTGTCACTTTTGTAAAGAATGTGTTCGTAGAAATCCATAGATGCCAACATGAATGGAATGGTCTTTTCTTTCAGAAAATCTTCATCTCCGGTATACATCCAGTAATCATAAAAAAACTGAGAGGTCCAAGAATTACCGGCAAACCAGAATAAATGTGGGTAATAATCTCCAAAATGGTACGTACTTCCCGAGGAGCTGGATCTGGAAGGAACAAAGATTCCCGGAGCACCATAAAGTCCCGAGGCATTGGCTTTAAATTCGTCGAACATTGAATACATGTAATTCATGTAAGACTCTGTTACCTCCTGGAAATTTGTATTCAACCCTCCTGCGATCGCCGTAGGAACGTTTCCATTCAGTGTAAAGTCACCAGACCATGCCGGAAGCCAGGTGCCTCCCCATATTCCTTGCAATGTGGGTGGAATTTCACCCGTGCTACTAATTAGCTCGTATCTGGCGGCATCCAGAAGCTGTTCCACTAGTGCCGGATTGAGATTTCCAACGGACGAAGAACTTTGAAGTTGTTCCGGCGGAAGATACTCCTCTGGTTCTGGGGTAAGATCCAGGGTAAACCGATTGAACATTTCTCCATGGACTTCATAATGATCCTTAAGTAACTCGTCGTAGCTTTTCGAGGACAGTATTTCCAGTCCTGTTTCTTCCTTGACAGGGAGCTCATAGGATAGTACTATTCGGGAATGAAGTACAATTTCATCAGCATCTTTCACCTCAAGACCGTTATTTTCTGCAATCAACTCGCCCCCTTGGGGTAGAACTCGTGTTTCAAGTACATACCCCTTTAAAGATCCTTCCCACTTCCTTTTGAATAGTGTTTTCAATTGTATCTGACTTCCGACTACCTGGGTTGTTAAACTTTCGACAACATCATCGAAAGCAAACTCTTGCTCCTCATCATTATCACCACCATCAACGGGTAATTGGTTGAGGTTAAGCTTTACATTAATTTTTGAATTAGAAGGACTACTTATTCTGGTTACGATGACATTATCGGGTCTCGAAGTAAAAACATCTCTCCGGAACTCACCCAGTTGCGACTTCCAGGAGACCGAGGCTTCCCCTGTTTCGTAGTTAACACCCCTCGCATAATCGGAGACTTCCTGACTTGGGAATTCTATTTCCAGTTGACCAGCAGGTACCAAGGGGTTGGTCCATATCATATCATCAATACCCACTTCCTGTCCGGCTTCAATCATTAATTCGACTGCGTCTTCGTTTCTTCCGGCTAGAATCAGCGACCGCATTTCTGTAAGCCTAGAGCCCAGGTCAGGTGCTTCATACGGAGGATATTGCGGCATAAACAACTTCTCGTGACTCAGTATCAGTCGTTCATTTACTACATCCCCGATGACAAGTGCTCCTATTGTTCCATTTCCTGTCAATAAAGATTCCTCCCATTTCGTCGCTTTCAGCTTGGTGACAAATCCTTTTTCTGGTGGTGCAATCAGATATTCGCTTACTTGAGATTTACAGGCCATGCATACGAAAGCCAGTAAAATGGAGATAGTCAATGTCCTCATTATTCGATTTTTAGAAGTGTGCCTTTTTGTAAGATTTTCGTTGATTCCAACTCGTAGAAGTATGTACCAGGCTTGGAAAGCAAATTACTAAGATCAATGAATTGCACATTTTGATTGGAAGGTTCCAAGTCAATAGTAAGAATCTCTTTTCCTGTTAAGTCATTTATTCTCAATTGACTCGATCCTGATAAACCATCAATCCAAATCTCATTTTCAAATGGATTGGGATAAATCCTGACACGGGGTAACTCCGGTTTAACACCAAGAATTAAATCTGGCAATGCCACACCTTGGCCTTCAACTAATTCGACGATCTGATTTGACTTTACACCTTGAAATAATTCACGAGAAGCATCCGGCCAGGTAACTATGATCTCATCCACAAGTTCATTTTCTGCCAGACCGAAGTGAACAGGCTTAAGACTTTGACCAAAGATATTCGCTCCCGTGTGCATTCTCTGGTAGTCTTTTCCCTCACAGGATATGCTAACAATAGATCCATACGCGTCTCGATTGGATTCAGTCCCCTTTAGAATGATTTGTAACCAGTTCTTATTTATTCCTTCCTCATTTTGCATATGCCTGTTTTCATGAAGAAAAACAGGTGCTCTACGATTGGCGATCAGAATATCAAGGTCTCCATCCAAATCGAAGTCAAAAACATCCATCCCTCTTGCCTGCTCGATATTATCGATTCCTAAGGATTCCCCCATCTTAATAAATTCTCCTTCACGGTTGTCGAAATACACGTTTCTGTTATCTCGCCCGCCGGTCACGAACATTCCATTCACCACATATAGATCTTCGTCCATGTCATGATCTGCATCGAAAAATCGAGAGGCCCAGCCCCACCCCGTATCATCTACACCTAACTGCCTTGCTTTGTCAGAAAACGTACCATCCGGATTGCCCACAAAAAACGGGTTGGGCTCCCTATCAAAAATATTGGTGAGATAAATGTCAAAAAACCCATCGTTATTGTAATCACAGATATCGACTCCCATCCCTTCTCCATCGTCTTCAAGACCATATTCCTTAGTCTCATCTGTAAAATTTCCGGTACCATCATTTACGAAGAGTCGATTATCTCCAAAGTCATTTACTACATAGAGATCCGGCCACCTGTCCTTATTTACATCAAGGGGTAAGGCCGACCACGTTCTACTGTAATCATCCAGTCGGGTTTCAGAACTGACATCCGTGAATGTACCATCTCCATTGTTTTCGAATTGCCGGTTGTCTTTGAGCCAATCGCTCACATACAGATCCAGATCGCCATCCAGATCATAGTCCCACCACAAACCATTAGAGCTGTAGCAATCCATACAACCTTGAACCCCTGAGCTCTCAGTCACATCCTCAAACTGTCCATTGCCCAGGTTTCGCCATAATTCGTCTCCGCCGTTGTTGGCTAGAAAAAGATCAGGGTAACCGTCATTATCGTAATCACCCCAACTTGCTGAAAACCGATCACCCATCGCTCCTTTCTTCACCGTTTCGTTGTTCACAAGAAGATTGGATTCCTCCGTTACGTCGACGAAACCTCCTTCCAGATCATTCCTGATTAATCGACTCCATGACTTGGAATCCCCCTCCTGAAATCTTCGGACTGCTACGATGTAAATATCAAGGTCTCCATCCTTATCGTAATCCGCGAAAGAAACTCCATTTACATCTTCCAGATCGGATGCCAATGAAAGGCTATTGTTAGTCCTGAAATCCTGGGCAATAGCAGGAGTACCCATCCATGTTAGAAGGAGAAGTGTAAAACTCAGTTTGATTGACCTATTCATGCCGGACACCTTCACAGGATAAAATTAACCAAACTATGTTACTTTCTAATACTTATTTAGTAAGTATCTATTCAGTAGCCTCTCTTATCAGTTTCCCTGTAATCGAATAGCCATTGCCCCGAAGCCGGAATATCATCCATCCCGAGCTGGATGGAGCGCCAACGTGAATCACAGTTTCGTCGTTGGTTTTGTTGATTTGTACTTTTTGCTCATGAATTATTTTGCCGGAAGCGGTGAATATCTCGAAAGTGTACATGCCATTCGTTAGGCTACCATGCAACAAACGAATTTCTTCTGAGAATGGGTTAGGGTATATTTTTAATGTAGGCTCCAAAGGATTGCTGGATAAAGGGCGATTAAATATTTCTCCTGATCCCTCAACAAATGGAATCACCTGATTCGGCTCAAGATCGTACATCCTTTCTCCTAGCCCAGATGGCCATCTGACTTCAAGAGTATCGATCTTGTCATTCTCCGCTAAACCAAAATGGACCGGACGTATGCTTTGACCAAATAAATTTGCTCCCGAATGATAGCGATATAGACTTTTATCTCCGGTAACAATTCTTATCTCGGCACCAAAACCGGATTTATTGCTTATTGTTCCCTCCAAACTCACTTGAAACCAATTCCCTGAGCTAAATGAATTAATGTATAAATCGACTGGTGATTCTCTGTTTCCAACCATCATATCAAGGTCACCATCCGAATCGTAATCAAATACTTCCAACCCCATACCGATGGCATCGCTATTCAGTCCATGATCCTGGCTAATGTCCCGAAATACTGTACCATTGTTTAAAAAGAAATGATTTCTATCTCCAGCCGCAATATCCGAGTAAAAGCCGTTGACCACGTAAAGATCCTCGTCCATGTCGTGGTCCGCGTCAAAAAACCTGGCGCCCCAACCCCATCCTGTATCATCTACACGCAAGACCTCAGATCTATTTAGGAATGTTCCATTCCCCCTATTTATAAAAAACGGATTAGGATCCAGTTGGTAGATATTCGTTAGGTAGATATCAAAATTTCCGTCGTTGTTGTAATCGCATATATCTGAACCCATCCCGTTACCATCATCTTCAAGTCTGAACTCTTCGGTCTGATCCTCAAAAACGTCGTTCCCTTTGTTCAAGTAGAATACGTTTTCGCCAATATCGTTTATTACATATAAATCCAGTCGACCATCTCTATCCAGATCAATCGGTAAACTTGTGAAGGTTTGACCCCGGTCATCCAGTTCAGTCATTTCGGCTATGTTGACAAAGCCATCTTCGCCATCATTTCGAAAAAATCGGTTTCGTTTTATCCAATCACTTACATAAATATCCAGGTCTCCATCATTGTCATAATCCCACCATACGGCGTTTGTGCTGTAACAAAACTCACAACCCCCGAGCCCGGACTCTTCCGTTACGTTGATGAATGTTCCATCTCCTTCATTGCGCCACAATTCGTCAAAACCATAATTTGAAAGGTATAAATCCGGATCGCCATCATTATCAAAATCACCCCAACTGGCGCCCATCTTAGATCCGTTAGTTCCATCCCTGCCTTTTCTCTCCAAATTGATGATTCCAGCCGTCAACGTAACATCCTCAAAGCCACCCGAACCATTGTTTCGCAAGAGCTTACTCCAGGTACGAGGGTTTTCGGAATCGAATACCTCCGCAGCCACGAGAAATAGATCGAGGTCACCATCCAGGTCATAATCAGCCACAGAAACACCGGAAACATTGGTTAGACTTTGGGAATCAGTGAAGGGTTGTGTTTTTTCAAAAGATTGAGAGACGGAAATATTCCACAGGCAAAGCATGACAAGAAGAAAGCCGTATGAGCATATTATTCTAAACATTATCTCCTCAGGATTTTTCCTCTTATGACTTTGTCAGAAGTTTGAATTCGGTAGAAATAGATTCCAGGTTCAATGATCTGATTTGCGGTTTCAATCGTTACAACTTCCCCGCTAAGAATATCTAGCTCCTTAGAAAATACATGTTGTCCTGATAAACCATAGAGCGAAAAAATAACCCCGCTCGTGTTCTCTCCACTTTTTATGAACAGCTGATTCAGAAATGGATTGGGAAAAACCGAGTATGCCGGCTCTTGCTTAGAAGTACTTAATACCAAACGAGAGCTGCTACTGCCTTCCCCCTCTTTCAAATGGATTAACTGATTGGCATCAACTCCTGGAAAGTATTCTTTGGATCCCGTGGGCCAGGTGACAACTATCTCATCCACTCCCTGAAATCCACCCAATCCGAAGTGTACTGGGAGAATACTTTGTCCTAGAAGATTGGTACCTGAATGATAACGTAAAAGTGTCTGACCGGAAACCAGGAGTTCAACAAATGATCCGAAGGCATCTCGATTACTTTCGGTACCCTCCAGGTCGACCTGGAGCCAATTCGTATCCTCCTCAGGTCGTTCCATTGTACGATTCAGGTAAAAACTTGATTGTCTATTCCTATTTGCTACCAGCATATCCAGGTCACCATCAAGGTCGTAGTCAAAAACCTCCAATCCCATAGAATGACCTAATTCCCCAACCCCAGCAGTTGAAGTCACGTCTCGAAAAACTCCGTTTGCATTCAGGAAAAAAATGTTTGTTTCGTCACCACTAACTTCAGAGTCCGTCATTCCATTTACCACAAAAAGATCTTCATCCAAATCATGGTCAACATCAAAAAAACGAATTCCCCATCCCCAACCTGTATCATCAACATTCAATGATTCAGATTGATTGCTAAATACTCCTGAGCCGTCATCGATGAAGAAGGCATTCGGGTCAAAGAAACGAACATTGGTAACATAGATATCCAGGTTTCCATCTCCATCGAAATCGGTGACATCTACACCCATTCCGTCTCCTTCGTCCTCTAAACCAAATGATTCCGTTTGATCGGTAAAAGTGAGGTCACCGTTATTCAAATAAAATACGTTCTCACCAAAATCATTGATGACATACAGATCCATCAAGCCGTCTTTGTTCGGATCAATTGGTAATGCAGTCCAGGTGTTGCCCCGATCAGCCAGTTCAGTTTGCTCACCCACGTCAGTGAATGATCCATCACCTTCATTTTGATAAAACCTATTTCTCTTCAGCCAATCACTCACATACAAATCAAGATCTCCATCTCTGTCATAATCCCACCAAAGACCATTAACACTGTAACAGCTCCCACATCCTCCGACCTGAGCCGTTTCCGTGACATTCGTGAATGTCCCATCCCCATTATTCTTCCAAAGAACATCAAATCCATAGTTTGAGAGGAAAAGGTCAGGATATCCATCATTGTCGTAATCCCCCCAGCTGGCACCCATCTTCGCTCCCTGGGAACCGGTCCTTGCAAGGTCTTGAAATTCAACAAGCTTTGACTCTTGAGTTACATCTTCAAAACCTCCATTTCCATCATTTCTTATTAATCTGCTGTAGGTGCCTGGGTTTTCCGGATCAAGTACATCAGACGATACCAGGTAGATATCCAGATCCCCGTCAAGGTCATAGTCCGCTACTGCCACTCCATTGGCATTATCTAATCGGATGTTATCATTGAAGTTCCCAATCAGACTGAAGCTTTGACCCAGAACCGAAAATGGAAAGTAGAGCAGCAAGAGGAACTTGATGATATGTCTCTTTCTTTTGTCCATTTTATGGGTCAAAATGAGTAATGAATTTACGAATTCAAAACGACTATCTGTAAACGACTTCCGGCTTTTGACCATTTTCAATCCAATCGATCAAGCGATCGAAAACGCTGCCAACCTCCTCATTTGAGAAAAAACAATGTCCATCTCGGACTACATACTCCTGGTGATAAAGACTAGCTCGACCCTCTCTTTCGATTGTTTCATGATAATACGCATAAGACTCCGCCGGCAGTAATTCATCGTAGGTGGTGTGTAAAGTGAATACCGGGTCGAAAATTTCTCCTTTCGGAGAGTAATAGTCTATGACATGTCTTTGGGCTACCGGATCAGCTTTGTATCGTTTAACCGAATTATTGAGTTTATCATCTCCAAAACCGAAACCATCATATATCGTCAAATGATTACCTGCCGGTAATCCACCCCGCAACTGAGTGGTCTCTTTAAATGCCAATTGGAAGAAAAATACAACTTCGGGAATGTCTTCTTCTTTCAATCGGAAGTGTTCTCCAAATCGAGTAGCATACTTCTTTTGATTCTTACGGAAATCCATTTCGATTTTGTCGTACGGTACAATCGCACCCTGAACGAGATCTCCGGTATTCTCTCCGAATAGGTAATCAAATGTCACCAGAAGATCCAATCCACTTTTTAGAAGGGAATGAACGGGTCCCAACCAACCGCAAAGTGGCATTGCGCCGTCATATTCTGACGGAAACTCCTCGATGGAAGCAAGGGAAATCATGCCACCCATTGAATGTCCGGTAATTATCGTTCGTGTCGGTTTGCCATACTTTTGAACAAAATAATCCCTTAGTGTTTCAGTATCTTCAATTCCTTCTTTGACCACCAGACCCTTTCGTCTATATTCCGAAGCCGCAAAGGCAAAACCTCGATCCGTAAAGATTTCATGAAACTCCTGTTCATCGCCCTCGTCTTCGGGTTCATCCTCAGTCTCCCCATCTGATACCTCCTCTTCCTCCTCCTCTTCAAAGGATTCTGCCGCCAATTCAAGAAATTCATCAGTTTCCTCATAGCCGTGTGCGTACATCACCAAACCACCATTCCAATCTTCAGGAACGATAATGATAAAGCCAGCACCATTAATCTCACCCTGTTCATTGGATTGAGCATTGATGGCAAAAGATGTTAAGCCTAAAACAATGGCTATAAATGCTGTTTTTTTCATACTCACTGGTTGATGAATTCAAGGATCGGAGTTTCCTCCACGAGTTCACCCGCATGAAAACCCTGTATTACCCTTTCGTTTAGTACTGTACCAAAGACAAAGGCATGAGATATCTCACCGATAAAATTGTATCCATTGTAACCTGAAAAATCAATGCCTGCCCCGACATTGAAGGTGTGCATTGGATTGTCTTTACTCACGGTTTCTGAGCCGGTATATTCCAGTTCGCCATCAACGTAGATACTTGGATAACCGTCTTTAACTAAAAAACCTATGGTGTGCCATTGACTATCCAAAAGATTACCTTCGAAAACGACCTCTCCGTCGTCGTTTTGTTCGAAATCGGAATAAACCAGTTGATCATTTCTCAAATAAAGGGTTTTCATTCCATCATCAGCAATCTCCTCAGACCATGGCACATCGCCAATTCTACTTTGTGAGAATAACGTCCCCCCTTGATCTGACTTGAATCGAAAAAGCATACTAATGTCCCCTTCCGACAGCTTGATGTCCTCGGCTTGAAAAACCGGATCTCCTTCAAGTCTTCCGATATCAGGATTGCTTCCGTCATCGTTCGGATTGTCACCAAGTTCTTTCTGAAGTCGATACATTTCACTCTTTAAATTCTCTGTTATCTCCATATAGTCCGGGTTTTCATAGAGATTATTCATTTCTGATCGATCTTCTTCCAAATCATAAAGCTCCCACTGATCTAATCGATTGTAATAGATCAGTTTATGGGTCATGGTTCTTACACCGTAATGGGGTTCTGTTTCAAAATGAGAGTAGTAATAGCGATAGTACATTGAATTTCGCCAATCATCCGGAACTTCTCCCTGTAAAAGCTGAATAAAGCTTCTTCCCTGTGAACCTTCCAACGGATCAAGACCCGCTGCTTCCAACATGGTAGGTGCAAAATCAACGTTAAGAATCATCCCGTCGCTTGTTGATCCAGCTTTTACTACATCGGGCCATCTGACCAGAAAAGGCATTCTCAATCCTTCTTCGTACATGAATCTTTTGTCGTACATGCCATGTTCACCCAGGTAGAATCCCTGGTCTCCTGTGTAAATCACGATGGTATTCTCAGCCAGACCCGATTCGTCCAGATAATTGAGTATTCGACCTACATTGTCATCTACTCCTTTTACGCATCGTAAATATTTCTTCATATAGAGCTGATACTGTAGCTTTTTCTTCTCCTGACCATCGAGATGTGCGGTTTCTGTTTCGAAATTGGTATGATCACCCCAATCACTTCCAATGTATTGGAGTTGCTTCTTCAAAGCATCGCTTCTTCCTTCGTAGTCATCAAAAAGATTGTCAGGTTCAGGAATGTCTACATCTGCCAGGAATGATTCATACCTCGGAGCATATTCCCAACGATCATGAGGTGCCTTGAAATGGGCGAAAAGCATGAAAGGCTTCTCTGGATTTCTGAGATTTTGGAGGTAATCCAGTGCTCTATCAGCGATTACATCGGAAGAATGGCCTTTATATACTGTCCTTTTCCCCTGCTGAATCCATCCACTTGGATGGGTATTACCCACCTCAATAAATTCAGGATCAAAATAATCTCCCTGTCCCGGTAAAACCGAGAAATAGTCCATACCTATTGGATTGCTATGCAGATGATACTTTCCAACAATCGCAGTATGATAACCATTTGCCTGCATGTTCTTTGGTAATGTGGGCTGTGTTTGATCCAGGGCGGTAAACTTATAGACCCCATTTTCATGAGCATATTTACCCGTCATTATCGCAGCCCTACTAGGCGTGCAAATTGAATTCGTGACGAAACAGTTCTCGAACAACATCCCTTCTTTCGCAATTCGATCAATATTTGGAGTCGGACAAACCTCGGATAACATTCCTCCGTATGCGCTTACCGCCTGGGATGTATGATCATCTGACATTATGAACAAGATGTTGGGACGATTAACCAAAGATTCTTCTCGGGCCCCACACCCAAATAAAGCTATGGCTATTAAAACATAAACTGCTCGGCGATAGAAATACGTAAATCTCATTTAACCAAGGATTTAGCTGTTTCTGAGAAAAGATCTCCTACTTCCTACTAAGTGAAATCGAAACATCTTTCACTTCATCCAGTCTTAACCAAAGTATCAGGTCCATTCCTTCAAGTGAATCGCGTTTCCCGATTCGCACATCTTTTCCTCTTTCCACCACTTCGCCATTGATGCGGATCTCGGTATCGCTACTTCCCCAGTTTCTTATCACGAAAGCCGGATTAACTACCGGTGAGTTATCTGTTCCTTTAAGAGTAAAAGATATCTCTGGAATCGTCGCATTTGCATCGAGATGGTAAGCTTTTTCCTCCGGCAGATAAGATGATCCTATGTTGGATTGAGCCATTTCAAGAGATGCGGCATTGGACCAGCTTTTATTCAGTTTTACCATATCGTCGATCCCTTTATCAGTCATACCGCATAACATGATTTTCGTCATTGAGCGATCGTCAGATTTATATTCTTTCCAGAACCAGTGAGAAAGTGAGGCGTGCGCTGCCCGATCTGAAAAATTTGCATAGCGACCATCGGTAGGTCTAGGAGCGACCGGCCAATGGTTCCACCAGGGAAAGACACTCACTTCCCTACGAATCTCACCAGCATAGATGTCCATGCCCTGGATATCCTCAGGACGAATTGCGGAAAAGGGTTTGTATTTCGCCTTCGTATTCACAATCTGAGTATTCATATTGGCTGGTTCCTCTGGCCATCCCGGAGGAATTTCGTTCTCCCAGGAATAGGTTTTTGAGTCACCATCTATGTTAGCTACTGTCAGCGCACCAAATTCCAAAACATCTTCAGGTCTTTGACCCGGGCCTAAAACCATCATACTCTCCTGCCATTCATGAGCTGCATGAGGAGCATTACTTAATAATTTGTCTTCCCTGACGGCTGTCATATCAGGATATATGTAGTAGGTTTCGTTTGTCCAATCTCCCCATCCCGTTTCAGGATCCTCAAAGGCAAATATTCCAGTAACATCTACCAGCGCATATCGCCACTGAACAACTACTCTTGCCTCGTTGCTCTCTACAATCTTCACGCTGGAGTACTTCGTCTTTTTATCCGACATCGGCTCGCAACTACCGTGTTGATTCCAACCCTCATTAAATCCATTGTTGAAATGGATACCATTTTCACTTACCCAACTTGGTATATAACTTGTACCTCTCCAGAAAACGAATTTGCAATCAGATTCGTCAAATTGAACAACAACGTCCGCATTCTTATCTATTGCCCATGGGGCGTCCCAACCCGGGTAATACTCTAATGTTGTATTTACGGCTCTGAAGACTCCTGGTGATTGGGGACCAGAAGGAAGTATTCTTTTCGGTAGTTCAGGAGCCTCATTAGTCTTTGTTTTCTTGTAAATACTTTCAACGGTTTTTCCATCTAAGGCCTCATCATAAACTTTCAACTCATCCAGAATTCCATCCAAATAGGTATAAGATAATTGAGTTCCTTCCGGTCTGATGGTTCCCGTTGGCCGCATGGGTACTCGGCTTTTTCCAATCAGTATGGGAACTGATGTGTAATGGCTATTGATATTGAAAGTGCCACTGAAGTTTCTATTCCCCTTTTTCTCTCCATTAAAATAGATGGCTAATCCGGTTTCCGGCGAATAGGAACCTGCTACGTGCGTCCAGGTATCAAGTGGAATTCGATCATCCACCAGAAGGGTTTCGGTCTTCCCATCTTTAGTAGCAACCTTTAAAACCGGTCTACCCCATGCATCGATCTGGAGGCTATAACCTTCAGATGCTCCATCACTTTCATCTCTACGTTGACTCCATATAGGCACTACGTTTTTTGGATAAGCACCCAAAGCCACCCAGACCTCAACCGTAAAGGCCTTTTCCACGCTGGGAATGGGTTTCATTAGTGTTTCTGTCTCTTCATCCCATTCTTCATCCAGTTGCATATAAGCTGTATAGCCATCCAAAAGGGCAGATTTATCAACAACTCCGTCGACGACTTTGTAATACTTCCCTTCCAAATCGTATTCCAACCCACTAACTGACTCTTTCACGTAGGCGAAAACTTCCTTTGGAACGTAGGTCTCACCTCTAACCATTTCCACTACTTCTCTTTTCACACGTATATCATCGAATGAAAAATGTGCAATAGGTTTTGGTTGTGCAATTGCAGTACCCATGCAGCAAAGGGTAATTATTGCCAACAGATGCCGAAAGTGTTGCTTATTCTTTTTCATTTGTTAAGGATTGAATTAATGAAATTTCTTCCTGGTCGAAAGGAGTACCATCCTTTCTGAAAATATCATGGAACCATATATCGGGCTCCCCACTGTACACGGAGTCCCACATGTAGATGGTATTGGTTTTACCACTTACCAAACCCCAGTTGATGGCACCAATATTCTCCTCCTTAAAGACCGGTAAGTGACTTTGAAAGGTATTGTTCCTTGTACGCGCCATGTACTCCGTACACAACATTGGTCTTCCAAGAGCTTCAAATTCTACTATTTTCTCTCTTAAGTGATCGACTTCGTCGTAGTGATGGAATGTGATTATGTCTGAATTCTCTATCTGAATTCTATTGAAATTGTCAAATTCCTCCCCCCAATTCCATAGGCCTACAGTAATCGGTTGAACGGGATTCGCTTCCCTGGCCCAGGTAATCACTTTTTCCAATAGTGGCAGCGATCGTTCAAGAATGTCAAAATTCCCAGGTTCGTTGTACAGATCCCACATGAGAACCCTTTCATCTCTTCCGAACCTACTAATAATATCTTTGGTATAAGCTTCAAGTACTGGAAACAAAGCCATATCATCTACGAGACTACCCCCGGGACATTGGGCCCACCCCGAATTGTGTACCCCGAATTGAGGCTCAGGTTGCGGCCCCAGGTTTGGGTTATCGTTCCAACAGTCATCGAATAACACGAACATTATTCGGATCTCGTTTTTCTTTGATATATCCAGGAACTGATCAATCCTTTCCTTGAATGCCTCCGGATTTCGAGCCCAGACCAGGTAATGCAGGTAAACACGCATGGTATTGAATCCTATGTCCCGGGCCCACGAAAGCTCACGATCTATTGTTTCCGGATCAAAAGATTCTTCCTGCCAGAACTCTAATTGGTTTATTGCCGTGCTGGGTGTAAAATTCGCTCCTATCGGCCAGGGGTTGCTGTTATACCAGGCCCAGGCTTTTTCCTTCGTCCATTTCCCAGATGATTGGACATCACTATCCTGACTTTCCCCGGTTTTACCGCCACAACCTACCAGAATACATACCAACATTGCCATTAGTATGTATCCCGGTATGGTACGTGCTGTAATCATCTACATGTTATTTAAATGCTTGGGTTCGAGCCCAGGTTGTGTATGGTATTTTGGACTCTACCTGAAATCGGATCCCCAGATTGACTTTTTAGATCATAAGAAATCGTCATTACGTCAACAGGAGCAATGTCCTTCACACTGAGAACAATTGTTTTTCCATCCGACTGCAACTGAGCATCCAGTATTTCCAAAGCCTTCTCATTGTATCGATCGGAACCGTATTCTTCACTACGAATTAGATCCCAGGTTCTCACTTCAAACATCTTAAGATCCTCGGCAGTAGATGCATCTAACTCCTCCGCGAATGTCAGTTTCAGTCCGGTCTCAAATGCTTGCAATTCAACTGGTGTTGTTAATGTTTTGCGAGTATATCTTACCCGGTAAAGACCTCCTCCATGCATACTCTGAGATGTTCCCCACGCAGACATTCCACAGGCATATAAATGACCATCAGCATCGTTAAACCTACCACGCATTACACCGGTGAGGAACTTGACACCTGGCAGATCGATAACTCCACCTTGTCTTTGACCATTCACTTCTTCATGAAGTACCAGTTGGATTTTTCCGTATCCGTAAGAGAAACTCAAAAGAGAACCGTTTAGTGGACCCCATTTTTCGCTATCAACCCATAACAATTCCGATGGAGAGCGATCAAATTCCATATCAACCCATACCATCGGTTGCTCCATTGCCTCCCTTGAGAAATCTTCCGGGGGTTCATAACCCCACATGTTGCCGTAGAATTTCGGCTGAGTACTAGGTTCAACCCAGTTGATACGATTCATCGGATTCCAATAGCCTTGCTGATCAGTTACCACAAAACTTCCATCGGGATTTCTTAGGATTCCGTTTGCCGCTCTAAAGCCCGTTGCCAGAATCTCCGTTTTTGAACCGTCTTTACTTACTTTAAGCAGTGTCCCGTGCTGAGGAATCAGTGCTTCTCTTGCATGTCTTCCACTTTTAGCATAGTAGAGATTTCCTTCTTCGTCCGCTTGTAATCCCATGGCAAACTCATGGAAATGGTCGGTTACCTGATGATCGTGATTGAAACTTTCGTAGAAATCAGTTTCAAAATCCCCATTAAAATCCCTCAACCTTACCAGCTGATCTCTGCATATAACAAAAATCTGCTCATCGAGAACTTTGATTCCAAGGGGCTGGAACATACCAGCGGCGATTCTTTGCCATTTGAGAACTCCAGATTCATCCAATAATCCGGTGACCCGGAAAACGTCACCGTCTGTGGTACAGACAACGCCAACATTTGGATCTTTCATGAAGTCTATTCCACTGAGCTTCATCCGGGCATCCCATGGATTGTCGAACGGTGGAGTCATCTGATCGATAGCAAATAAGCCATCATCAATTCCTTTTGTAATCGTACTGGTTACGATCTCCGGATAGTGTGCATCACCTCCGGTCTGTGTGAATGGTGTCAAATCCTTCGGGTCCGAACTGGTTTTCGCATATTCCGTGAGACCTACCAATGACTGGTTTGCGATGAGAAGCTTCACCAATGCTGATGAATTTCTTTCTACATTCATCATTACGTAACCATCAACTTCATTAAGACTGGCGCCAGTACCAATTAGCTCGACATTTGTACCAACTGGAGCAACCCGAAGTTGAAGCAAACTGTTGGAGGCCGTGATATCCAGTGTCCTGGTAAAAATTTCATCATCGCCTGCCTGTTCTCTTCCAAGTTGCTCCAGAACCTGAGATCTACCGACGGTATAAGAAATCACGATATCATCTTCGTTATGATATATTCCTTTGAAATCAGACCATGACTTTGGCAATGGGCCGAACTTTCTTCCATCCCTTGCTTCAAACCTGGGATCGTCAAAAGAACCATTTACAGGATTTGCCCACCCTGGTCCAACAGGCGTTTCAAAATGTAGTTTCCCAATAGTACGTGGATAGGTCTCATGCCGGTCGTTGAGTAGTATTCCTTCCCAATCGATGAATCCTTCACCGGTCCATCCACCTGCAACCCGCATGACATCGTGGTCAAATATCATCCATGATTTGCCTTTGGAAATACCACCATCACCTGCGTCAAGGCGAACCGCTATGCCTTTATAGGCAAAATTGTTTGCTAAATAATCCTCATCAACGAATGGTGTCGGGCCAGGAGAGTGGAATCTTTCCGGGCCTGTTTCTTCGTCAACTAATTCGTACGTGTTAATAAAGAAATTTCCATAGTCCATATCGGACCATGGATTATAAGGTTTTGGTTCCGGACCTTTAGAGCTCCCTTCCGGTAGATTAGATAAGTAACCGTCGGTTGCCCGGACAAATTCTATTTGGTCATTATCGGTCAAATACTCTTTTCTTACATAGTGAATAACATCGTATTTTTCCTGTGGAGTTAGTATTACCTGCGGTGGCATTGACCCCAGGCCTCTTGTTAGCGTTAGGTAAAGTGAATAGTGATCATTTCCACCTTTGAGTGGGCCGTCCCAGAATTTCGCTGACATTGGAATGGAGCCCTCTAATTCTGGATTCCCATGACAGTTGATACAATTCGAATTGTAAATTCTAGCACCTCTGTAGTATGAGTCTCTGTCAAGCTCTCCGATTAAACCAGCGTGATCAATGTCGTTTTCAATTGGATTGAGTGCCGACTCTTCAAGTAGATAAGTGACATTTGAACGGTCGATAATGACAGGTTCATTTGACTGCTTGTACCCCGAAACACGAAATACTTCATCTTCCATATTGAAAGCACCTGTAAATGAACCTTCTTCGAAACTAAATTCAACTTTGAATTCCTCGTCCCATGCCTCGAAAGTACCTGTCAATTTTCCCGACTGGAATTGAACATTTTCGAGGTCAATCTTTCCTAACTCCTCCGCGTTTATCTCAACCTGGTACGAATCGCCACTTTTGCCAATTTCAATTACTCCAGAAAGTTCGTCTTCTCCTCTCACCTCGTAATCCCATTTTCCCACCATTGGATCACTACTGGCACATCCAAGGAAAAACAGAAATGCTCCAATAAATAAAGAATTAATGGTACCTCCCACCGATCTTTTGCCAAAAGACATCATCCTTGCTTTCATCTATCTGTATTCTTAATTAATGAGTATTTTTTTAGTTGTATTAAAAGTAAAAAGAATGCAATCCACAAAGTGGATTGCATTCTAGGACTATAGTATGAAGAATTTAAATTAGTTCCATTCAGGTTTTTGATCTAAAGCTTCGTTAGCCAACACCTCACCTCGAGGATAATGGAAATACTTATGCTTGGCCATATCTATATTGCTGGCTGCATCAGGGAATCCACTACTAGTTAATGTCTGCTCAAGTTTGTTCCATCTGATCAAATCGATATATCGGCTTCCTTCAAGCGTGAATTCCATCACTCGTTGGTGCTCTATCTCAGCCATTATGTTGGAAGCAGTAAGAGCATTGCCACGATAATCCTGATCAGCTGGAAGGTTAACTCTTTCTCTGATTTGATTAACGTAACCAATGGCCTCTGCTGTAGATCCACCGGACATAACCAGTGCTTCCGCTTGCATCAAAAGAATGTCTGAGTATCGAAGGATTCTTTCGTTATTGACTGCTGGTCCGTCCAGGTTACAGGAGTAATCAACAGGCATATACTTTCTGAACCATCCTTCAAAGTTACCACCGTCGGCGCTGGTCTCTCCACAACTGTTACCCAAGAATGCCTCTTCCAAAGCGTCGAACCTTAGTCTACATCCATTATCCAAGGTAGCTGTAACGGTTTCAGTTTCGGTTTCCTCCACCTCGTTCCAACAACCCTGAAGCCTTAGCTCAATTATTACCGCTCCGGGCTCTTCTTCTGCAATAATCTCATCCCAGAATCCAGCCTCACCGGTAATGTCTTCATCCCACTCTTCAGTACAGTCGCCACCGCCGCCACCGCCGCCGTCGCCTGAACCACATACTAATCCATCACCAAGGTCTGCAAAAGCAACTCCAAATAGTGGAAGACCTTCTTCCCAGTATAATGTGTTGAGCATTCTTACATCGAAGTTTCCATCAAGGTCTCTTTCCGCTGACATCTGATCAAAAATCCACTGAGAAGGTGAAGAAACGATCTCACCCGATATACCAGGCACACTGGCATTAAATGGTCTTTCTTGCGTTGCGGCATAGGAGCCAGTAAATTGATCGTACTGAGCTTCGTAAAGAGATTCTTCGTTATTCTCATTACTTGTAGTGAAGTTTTCATTCCACTCCGGTATCAAACCATACATTCCGCTATTGATAACTTCACTAAATTGTTCCGCTGCCAGCGAGTAATCCGAAGCCTGATCCAGGAAACCCGCTCGATGCAGATAGAGTTTCCCAAGGAAACCTGTGGTTGCACCCCACGTAACCTGACCAGTAAAATCCCTCTCCTCTGGTAAGACCGCTTTTGCAGCAAGTAAATCTGTTTCCGCCTGGTTCCACACTTCAGCGGCAGAGGATGCAGGAAAATTGAAGTTATCCGTCGGAACTTCCAATACCACGGGTGCAGCGCCATATAATTGTGCAATACGGAAATAAGCTACTCCTCTGAAAAACTGAGCTTCTGCAATGGCTATGTTTCTCTCCTGCTCATCGGCAAAGTCTATGCCCTCAATTTGCTCAAGGATAGTATTCGCACGAAAAACCATCGTATATCCAGTATCCCAGAAACCATCGGATATACTATTATCCGGTTGGTTAATGAACGTGTTAAACTGAGCAAACTGTTGAAAATCAGCTGCAGCCAGTTTAACAGCATCACTTCTGAGATTCAGAGCTTCAGGTGCTCCGTCCCATAATCCATTCATTAATGGATAAAGCGTTACAAGTGCTGATTGGACATCATCCGATGAGGCCCAAAAAGAACCGGAAGTAATCTGGTTAGGATCCTTTATGTTAAGGAAGTCATCTCCACATGACGTGAAAACTCCTAAGATTACAGCAAATATTATTTTATTATAAAATTTCATTGTTATCTAATTTTTCAGTCATTAAAATGAAGCACTCAAATTGAATAAGAAGCTCCGGAATTGAGGAGTAGTTCCTCTATCAATTCCCGCACTTACCCAACCGTCTCTACCTTGTTCAGGATCGATTCCGCTGTAACCAGTGATTGTAAAGAGGTTTTGTGTACTTAAGCTTATTCTAGCTGATGATAAACCAATAACCTGGATAAGTTGGTTAGGAAGAGTATATCCTACTTCTATTAGAGAAGCTTTTATAAAATCTCCTTTTTCGAGATACCTGTCAGAATCTGATCTAGAGTTGTAGTTTTCGTCTAAATCAAATGGATTGTTTCTTGGCAAACTTGCATTTGGCCTTTCAGGTGTCCACGCATCTGTCAAATCGGCGCTAAAGTTGTCAAAACCAAATGGTTGCTCAAGAAGATATCTTGGACCATTATAAACGTGGTGTCCAAAATTCCCGTAGAGATTTACCGAAAAATCAAAGCTTTTATAACCAGCATTAATATTCATTCCTCCGGTCCATGGTGGACGACCTGTTCCGGCAAATTGTCGATCCTCACTGGTTATCAGACCATCACCATCTGCATCGACGAATCGAATATCACCTAATTGAGCATCAGGTTGAATCAACTCTCCTGAAGGTCCAACATGTGAATCCAAATCAGCTTGCGTTCTGAATATTCCATCCGTCTTTATCAACCAGAATTCTGAAGGTTGACGACCTTCGAAAATTCTAATTACGGGAGGGACATCCCATTCAGGAGCTTCACCGTCAATCACGTCCTCGGGAATGCTTGTCAACTTGGTATCCACGTAAGTTGCGTTCACACCGATATTGAAGTTTACCTGACCAATTGTTTGGCTATACTGCAAGGCAATTTCAACTCCCCGGTTTTCAATTAAACCGTCGTTAGTTGGAATTTCACCACCACCAGCTGATCCAGGTATTACGATACTGGAAACCAGATCTTCGGTATCCCTTTCGAAGTATTCTACTGAACCTGATAATTGGTCATCAAGTATGCCAAATTCAAATCCTATGTTACTAGTAACCGACTCTTCCCAAGTGATAAGCAAGTTCACCGGACCAGGAGTCATCAAGCCATTAACCAATGTTCCGCCAAAGGAATAGGGCTCGAAACTGAGAGTCGCAGCTGGAGGGAAGGTTCCAACGTTCTGTCTTCCGAGTATACCGTAACCAGCCCTGATCTTGAAATCGTTGATAATATTGCCCAGTCCCAATGAATTCCAAAATCCTTCATTTGATACTCTCCATCCCGCAGAAATTCCAGGGAAGTTACCTTCACGTACTCTTTCATTGAATCTTGATGAAGCATCACGCCTAAAATTGAAAGTCACCATGTATCGATCATCATAAGAATAATTCGCTTGTGAAACGAATGAAACTAGACGACTCTTTCCTATACTCCCATTAACATAGGTGAATAATGGATTCGCACCCGGACCATCAAGTGTTGAAGTGATATCGGATAAGAAATCTGCTTTACCTCCTGAAAAAGTCTGGTCATTGAACTCCTGGACGACATATCCGACCAAGGCATTTACATTATGTTTATTGAATCTTTTATTGTAGGATAAGATATTATCCATGATCCAGTTCGACTCGGTAATTTGTTCCTGGTCAATAGTACGTTCTCCGTTAAAATACTCCTGAGGTTGACTTTGTGTTCTGTTTCTTGTTTTGATGAAAGCCTCCGTTTGATTGTAAGACCCACTCACTTTCGCGGTTAAACCTTCAATAATTTCATATTGCAGATACAGGTTGGCAGCTATATTATTAGATCTTTGATCTCTGCTCCAAAATCTCGCATAGTCAAAAGGATTTCTGATTAGTGCTTCAGGATTGTCTCCACCACCCCAATAGAACGACCGAGTTCGTTCAGGGAGAGACGGATCGTTGGCTACTGCAGCAACTCTTTCTGCAAGTGGCGCGTCAGGATCTGGATTGACTCCAAAAGGTGAAAAATAAGGAACCTGGGCGATAGCTTTATAATATACTGATCTACTGAACGCATAAGGTTCGGGATCTGTCTCGCTTCTTGCTAAAGCCAGGGATGACCCGATTGTTAGTTTTTCACTAACATTAAAATCACTGTTTGCCCGAATAGTTCCTCGCTTGAAGCCAGTTCCTAAAGCAATTCCATCCTGATCGCGATAACCAACCGAAACTCGGTAACTACCGTAATCTCCTCCACCTGCAACCGAAAGGTCGTGGTTCTGAGTAGATGCGGCATTATAAACCTTGTTGTACCAGTCATAAGAACTAAATCCTTGACCGCCAGTTTCGATGTAATCGAGAGCTGCCTGTGGAGGATTTAGTCCAGCATCGTCCGCTAATGCCAAATCGTCCCCGTACATTCCCTGCATTATTTCTATGTATTGTTTTGCATTGGCTGTGTTGGGGCCTTGAAAAGGAACTTGAGTACCTATACTTGTATTGTATGTGAGCTGAGGAGCTCCTGACTTTCCTCTCTTAGTTGTTACCAGTATTACTCCGTTTGCCGCTCTTGAACCGTAAATTGCAGCAGCAGAAGCGTCTTTAAGAATTTCTATCGACTCAATGTCATTTGGGTTGATGTTTTCCAAACCGGTTGTCTGTCTAACTCCATCTCCAAAACCAACAACATTCTCGAAATCGACCAATTGCAAACCAGATATCTGCACACCATCGACGATAACTAATGGAGGAGATCCAGATGCACCTTCCGGAGAACTTATGCCTCGAATATTGAAATTGAAGGCCGCTCCAGGGTTATTATCAGTTGCGAAGATTTGAACACCTGTAACATTGCCTTGCAGAGCTTGTGTTACATCAGGAGTGTGTCTCTTCTGCATGTTCTCGATGTCCACGGACGCAATGGAAGAGGTTACGTCGGCCTTATTACTTGATGTATATCCCGTAATTACAACTTCCTCTAACTCCGAAAAATCGGCATCCATCGCAATGTCAACTATCGATCTACCTCCTACTGAAACTTCTTGAGAGGCTAGTCCAACGAAGGACAAAACAAGAACAGCATCATCCGGAGCATTGAGTGAATATCTTCCGTCGACATCTGTGATTGTTCCATCTGTTGTTCCTTTAATCAAAACAGTAACACCAACTAAGGGCTCCCCACTTTGGGAATCCGTCACTGTTCCACTCACCTGGTTTTGTGCCAAAACAGGGTTCACTATCATAGCCAATGCTATTAACAGTATGAATCCAATTCTGGCTTTTTTGAGTTTTGGCATCATGGTCATTTAAAATTTAATTTCACTAATTCGAGATCAATACCTTTCCGCTTCGATCTCAATTTTGGGTCTTCATTTACTTTCTAATTATACAAAAGTAAGATTATTACAATAAAATCCTAGTGATTTAGAAACTTTCAAACGTTTGTATTGAGCTATAAGGCGTGTTTTTCGCTCCTTTTGGTAAAGAGGCGGGTGTAAGGAAGTGCTACTTTCTAAAGTATTTTAATTATGTCCATTAAGAATTGGACTAATCCATGATTTGAATGGATTTAGTTCATCTCGGGAGCCACACTCTCTTCGAAAAGCAGAACCTTGGAAATCACCAGTGAAAAGGCTCCCATCAAAGTTGCGTCATCACCGAATGATGATGGCAGTAATCCGATTCGTTCTTCATTTGGAATTAAACCGCTTGAACCCAGGTATTCATTCAGCTTATCGAAATAAATCGAACCACTTTTAGTCAGACCACCGCTTATGACTACTGTGGTTGGATTGAATAGTTTGATTAGCACATCGATGCCTACCGCCATATAGTACATGGCATTTTCAAATATCTCAATTGCTAGCTTATCACCTTTCTTGGCCATCTCCAGCACTCCTTTTGCCGTGATCCTGGATAAATCGTTTCCTGCATTCTCCAGTATGCTTTCTCCTCCTTCGCCATTCTTAATTCGGGTCTTAGCGATTTCGGCAATACCATATCCGGAAGACAGAGCTTCAAGACAACCCTTTATTCCATCTTTACCTACATATGGGCTATCCTTATCCAGAATGATGTGGCCCAGCTCCCCGGTGAACCCTTTATTACCAAAGAATCTATACCCATCGATGATGATACCGGCACCGATTCCATAGCCTGCATTTACACTAATGAAATTTTTATGTTCCTTGCCAACGCCGTACAGTAACTCCCCGAGAGCAGTAACTCGTGATACATTATCATAGAAAATTGGCAAGCTGACATGTTTATTTAGCTCCTGGTGGAGATTAACCCTCCTCCATCGAAAGACGGGAGAGTATTCTATTAAACCGTTCTCTTTGTTTATCAGTCCAGCTACTGCAAGACCAAGTCCTAAAATTTTGGATTCCTCAATTTTACTTCTTTGAATCAGCTTTTTAATTAAATCACCAACTTGTTCAACGATGATTTCAAAACCGCCACCCAAATCTGTCGGAGTTTCTATTTCCGTAATGAAATTACCGGATAGGTCAGAAATACCAGCCCGAATGCTGGTTGATCCAAGATCCACACCAATTACGAAATTATGAGTCCCGATGAACCTGACGAGTTTTGGTGGACGACCGCCAGTGGAATCCCCTTCTCCAATAATCGTTACGAGTTTGTCGCTAATCAGGCTATCAACAATACGCGTTACTGTTGGTGCGCTTAGCTTGGTTTGCTTAACAATATCCGCCCTTGAAATCTCCACCGACTCACGAATCAAGCTTAGTACATTTATCTTATTCAGCTTATTGATATAAGATGCGTCCTTCTTATGACTTGTGAGCTCATTCATTATTCTGCTATTTCATTAAAAAATCGAACAAAAGTACATTTATGCAGCTTGGTTGCAAAATGACCTCCTAATAGGAATCCTGAACCAGGGTTACCATCTCCTCTGCCGTTGCGACTTTCGGATTATTTTGATAGTCAGGAAGTACCATACACTGCTTGGCAAGGGCATCTATCTCACTTTCGGGCATTTCAACTTCCCTTAATTTCTTGTATAATCCAATTTGCTTTAGAAAAGAGGTAATAATCTCTTCAGACTGACCCGCGGCTTCCTCCAAAGAGGAACCATTCAACTCATTGCTAAATGCTTTTGATAAAAATGCATATTGCTCTACCGCTGATTGCCAGGTGAATTTTGTACATGCGGGATAAACTATGGCAAGTGCCTGGCCATGCGCAACGTGGGGATACATACCTCCAATGGCCATTCCCATTCCATGAGGTAGTGTCACCCCAGCATTTGCAATACATAATCCTGCAAGAGTATCTGCCCACGCCATGGCTGACCTCGATTCAATATTTCCAGGATCTGAGAGGACCACCGGTAAGTGCTTTGCTACCAGAGTGATAGCTTCCCTTGAAAGTAGCTCGACGTAAGCGCCCCTATTGGGATGAATCAGGCTTTCGAATGCGTGACAAAAAACATCGAAACCGGTTGATGCCGTAAAGTAGGCAGGTAGTGAAACCATCAACTCAGGGTCGATTATTGATACCTTCGGATACAATATACTGTTATAAAGTGCGGACTTATCTCTGTTTTCTGTATGGGTAACAACGGAAACCTGAGTAACCTGAGAACCGGTTCCGGATGTAGAGCTTATGGCAACTATCGGTAAAGTTTTATCTGTGGGTTGCTCTTTATAAAACAAATAATCCCAACTGCTACCCTCATGAGTAGCTTCAACAGCAATTGCTTTCGCAGCATCCATACTCGATCCACCACCTAGACCAACGATCACATCCGCATCTATTTGTTTGGCCGCCTCAGCACCTGCAGTAATATCATCGGTTGTAGGATTGGGCCTAACTCCATCAAAGTGTTTTACATTCAGGCCTGCATTTTTCAAGATGCCAATAACACGGTCGTATAAGGGACCTAATGCGTGATCTGCAGGTGTGGTGACTACCAAACAGTTTTTACCAAATTCTTTTACAATATCCCCAGCTTCCTCTACTCTACCAGCACCAAATACCAGCCTGGTGTCTTGAAAAAAGTCAAAGTTCTTCATCGAAATATGTTGTTTTCAGGTTATGTTGATTTAGAGGTCAATGATCACTTTCAGCGTTTTATCACCTTGTTTATCAATGTATTTATATGCATCCAGGTATTCCTCGAATTGGAAATGCCCGGTAAAAAGTGGTTCTGTTTTTATGATGTTTTCATCGATCAGCTTTACGGCTTCCAGATAGTCTTCATGCTTGTACATTAGAGTACCGATTAAACTCAATTCCCGGTCTCCTACAATGGACATATCCACCTTTGGTCGATCCCCGTAAACGGCTACGACTACGATATCACCTCCCTTGTTAATACTTTGTACACACTGGTCAAGTGTAATTTCTAATCCAGCACATTCAAAAGCCACATCAAAACCCTCCTCGCCAAATTCTCTTTCTGATGCTTCTTTAAGAGATTCGGTGCTGGCATTGCTTACTAAATCTATTCCACATTCTTTCGCCTTACTAAGCCTGAAATCACTGACGTCTGTAATCAAGACATTTTTCGCTCCTCGTGCCTTAGCAAACTGTGCAACAAGATTACCAATAGGTCCGGCTCCGGTTACTACCACATTTTTACCCTGAAGATCCCGAGCCCTATTTGTTGAATGGGCTCCTACCGCTGCTGGTTCGATCATTGCACCTTGCTCATAGGAAAGGGAATTGGGCAGCTTAATTATTCTATCTTCCGGCAATACAAAATAGTCTTGTGCCGTACCGGGAGCTTGAAAGCCCTCTACTTTCAAAAAATTACAAATATTATAATCCCCTCTTAGACAAGGCCCGCATTTACCACAAACAATTTGGGGTCTGGCCGTAGCTTTATCTCCCACCTTAACTGTAGTTACATCCTCTCCTACTTCTACCACCTCCCCGCTATACTCGTGACCTTGAACAACTGGATAAGGTGTAAACGGATGCTTGCCATGATAGACGTGTATGTCGCTACCACAAACACCAATTTTCTGAATCTTAAGTTTTATTTCATTTTTTCCTACAGGACCGGGTTCGGGAACGCTGTTGATTACAATCAATCCAGGTTCCGTCATAATTGCTTGTCTCATCGTATTTTCCTCCTTATGATTTTCATAATTAATACGCTCAGTTTATCCTAAAATCAAATACAGTACTACAAGCAGAATTAACAAACAACCTGCGAGTACTCTAATATCGGTTGCTTTCTCAACTGGTCCCTTGAACACCGCCAATGGATTATCCCATGTGGTCTCCGCTACTTGGGTTGGGTCTGGTTTAGGCGTGAAATTGCTGATGATGACAAACAAGATCGCGGATATACAGAATAACCACCAGCCCCTCATAAGAAAAGGAATACCAAGACCATTGGTGATGTATTTGAAACCACTAACCGCTTCAAAATCCAGAAGAAACAGTGTTACTCCCATGATAAATCCAATTACCAGTGTATAGAAACCAGCTTCTTTCGTGCCTCGCTTATAAAAAACTCCAAGTAAGAATACAGCCGAAATGGGCGGTGCTATGGCGGTTGCAATGTCATTTATTGCCTGGAAAATACTTCCAAAGCGCCCTCCCTGTGTAGACCAGAGAATGGAAATTATCATGACAACGATAGCTGTAATACGACCGTACCTGACCTGCTTCTTATCGTCAATGTCTGGCTTAATCCGCTTAATAATATCTACTGCTACCAGGGAAGAGCAACTATTTAAAGCTGCAGCTACAGTGCTCATCAATGCCGCTAAAAGAGCCGCCGCAAAAATTCCTTTAAGTCCAACCGGGAGCAAACGGTTTATTAAAACCGGTAAAGTCTCATTAGGATGACCAATCTCTTGTTCGAAAAGTGCAAAGGCCATGACTCCGGGGAAAATCAGGATAAAAAGAGGTAAAATTTTCAGAACTCCAGCGAATAATGCTCCTCTTTGAGCATGAATTTGAGATTTGGCACCCAATACTCTCTGGACGATTGTTTGGTCAGTACACCAGTACCAAATACCAAGAACCGGATAACCTAAGAAGAAAGCATACCATGTATATCCTTCTCTGCCGATATCAGAATTGGAACTATGAAGCATTTTCATTTGATCCGGTTTCAAAACCGACTCCAAGTCTGCCCAGGTATTTATACCCATCTCTTTTATCGCATAAAAGGCTATCGTCGTCAGAATAGTGGATCCTATTAGAAGGATAATCGTTTGAATGTTCTCCGTGATCACCACCGCCTTCAAACCGCCAAAAACGGTATATATGGTTGTTAAACTGGCTACTACCAAAATTGACAGGTAAACATTGACACCGAAAAACTTTTGAAAAACAATCGCCCCAGCGTATAAACTGATTCCAATATGAATGAACAATGCGCTCATTATGGCCATAAATGCTAATACCGTTCGGGATCTGGAGTCAAAACGCTTTTCGAGAAATTCAGGAAGTGTGGATATCTTCGTTTTAATGTAGAATGGAGCGAATACCAATCCCAGAAGTAGCAGAGTGAATGTAGCCATCCATTCCCAGTTTCCCGCAACAAATCCAAGTCGATAACCGTCCGCAGCCAGACCAGTTAAATGTATGGTCGAAATATTGGAAGCAAAAAGAGCTGCTCCAATGGTTGGCCATGATAATCCCCTACCCGCCAAAAAGTAGTTCTCACTAGTTAGTTTTTGTCTTCTTGTAGAAAAGATTCCGAGAAGAACAATTCCTATAAGATACAATAGGATGATTAACAGGTCAGTTGTTGAAATTTCCAAAGACTTAATAACTTTATATTATAAAGGTAAGCAAATAAATGAAATTATTGTATTTTGACAATTACATCATCTCCATAATAATCAATATTTGAGAATGATAAAGAATTGTTAACAATAGTTTCTTAACTTAAGAAATTTGATATCAACTATGAAATAACATGAAAAATACGCTGATTTTATTGATTTTATGCACCATTCTAACTGTGGGATTTATGAACTATAGAGGACCAGAAATGAACCCAGAAGAAGACCAACCTACAAATGTTAAGAGAGTCGGAATGGTCATTCGTCTTAAGCCGGATATGATCGAGGAGTACAAAAGGTTGCATGCAGACGATAATCCAGGAGTTCGGGATTTATTGACGAAATACAACATGCGAAACTTTAATATTTTCCTTTATCAGCTGGATGATGGGAATTGGTACGAGTTCGGTTATTATGAGTATATAGGTGATGATTTTGACGAAGACATGAAGAATCTTGCCGCAGAACCAAGGAATAAAGCCTGGCTAGAAGTTTGCGACCCTATGCAAATTCCACTTGAAGGAAATGAGGGTTGGGCAGAGATGGAACGTGTCTATTTTAATCCATGAGAAAGTAGAAACTCTCACCATCCCTTGAAATCTTGAGATTTTAGATTTGTTGATTATTAGATTTGAACTAATATCCGATTGATTTCTAAATGTCTGGTGCAAAACTTAACAAAACTGACATTCTCGCAATTGAACGAACCCGATTAGCGAATGAAAGGACTTTTCTTGCCTATTTTCGAACTTTTGTAGTTTTCCTGAGTTCAGGGTTTGCGGTTCTTAAACTTGAAATATTCTCCGAATTAAGGCTTTTAGGGATATTTCTAATTATTGTTTCCTTCGTTTTGTTAGTTGTTGGTTTTGTACGGTTGGTGTACGTGAGAAGAAGAATTAAGACGTACTACAAACCAGATACAATTGGTTCGGATTAACTCACCGACTTAACTCCAAAGACAGATCTGGTTTGCCTACTCCCTCAGGTTTGGGCATAGTTAGTCGGACTGTGGTACCAATACCTTCCTGGCTATTCACCGCCAATCCACCTCCATTTAGCTCGGCAAATTCTTTACAAATGATCAATCCTAAGCCAGTACCCGGTTCTTGCCTGGTACCCCTGGTGGACTCCATCAAGTCAAGACGAAACAGTTTATCAAGCTTTATCGCGGGAATACCAACCCCTTGATCCAAAAAAGACACAGTAGCAGAATGTTTTGACTCTTCGTCTATCATACATGTGATAACCGTATTGCTATTGGAATACTTAATGGCATTAGAAAGAAGGTTGCGAACAACAACTTTCATCATCTCCATATCAACTGAAACGATAAGACCTCGGCTTATTTCATTTGAAACACTGATCCCCTTTTCAATTAGGTTGCTCTCTAAAACCTCCTTAACCTCTTCTACAATTTCGTAAATCGATAACGCTGACTTATTTACCGTAACGCCATCTAATTGAGTCTTTGACCAAGTTAGCAGATTGATGAGGAGTTCCTGGGCATTTTTTGAGGAAGTGGCCAAGTGACCGACTAATTGATCCATCTCCTCATCGGTCAAATGGTCCGATCGCTGCAGCAAATCCGCCAGGTTCGTTACTGTGTTAAATGGTCCTTTAAGATCATGAGATATAATTGAAAAGAACTTATTCTTTTGATTATTGATCTTCTCAAGATGTTCCTTGGATTTCTTGAGTTCTTCCTTTTGTTCATCAACCTGATTGGTATACGTCACGATTAGGTCTTGTTGGATTTCTTGTATTTCCTGGGTTATGAAGCTTCTTCGATGGAATAATTCCAAATTATATTTCCCAAAAACGGCTATGATAAAATTGATTGTTAGGATGATAGTCGCATCGACACTTTGGGCAAACCCATAGTTCATTTGCGTCCAAACGAATACGATTGGAGCTACAATAACCAAGGGCCCTACGTAATATATAATGTGTCGAAACTTAAGCCCTGTGAATAGGAAACCACCATAGATAATTGCCGGAATTGTGTGAGTGATCTGGGTAAAAACGGAAGGTGCCATCCAGGTGAATGACAATTGGAAACCAACCACACACAAAACAAGAATGCCAGCTAACCAATAAAAATTATCAGGCTTATTCCTAATCCATCTACTTCGGGTTAATAAATAACATCCTAGAATGAATGGGATTAAACCAAAAGCTCGTAAAGGCGCTGTCACCAATGTTTCACCAATTGAGTCCTTGATGGCATAAAAGCCATGAACGACAATCGCTATCATACATATTACCCGGAAGGTTCTTGCGTTAAATTGAAGTGTTGATTCGGAGAACTTGGACTCAATATAATCTTTATGAAAAGTCAGGGTAAACCTATTAAGATCGGAAATGGCATCTGTGTAGGAATCCATCCGAAGGTTTTTAATTCGTTTTTCAGTGGGGTTCATGCTATCTCAGGTTAGTTCTTGGTCCTCAAAAATCTTAATTCTTTCCATTTGTATGCCTCATCCATTGGTGAAGCTGAATAAAATGGAAATGATCCGGTATTTTCCGGATTGAATACCAAAAAAACCCAACTATCTGATTATTAGTCGTTTAATTCAACTAAATCTTGATAAACTACCAGAAGTAGACATAAAAAATCAGGATAACGGAGACAATGATTCCTGTATGTATTACGTCCCATTTATTCCAACTTGCACGTGTTTCCGCTTTCTGCTCTTCGGACGCTGAACCAAAAGTAAGTCCTGCAATTTGTTCCGGCCGTGGTTTAGTGGTAAACTGACTAATGACTACAATCAATAACAAGGAGAACACAAATACTATTGCGCAGTACTCGTAGACATTGATAGATAATATACTCTGACTAATAAATCCGTTTGGATTAAGGGAAGATTCAAAAATCGTGACACCCAATCGGAACATTCCCAGAACGAATCCAATTATGAGCCCCCACATTCCCGCCAGAGGTGTAGCCTTTTTGTAGAATACACCCATAAAGAAGACTGCGGCAATTCCAGGTGCCAGCATGCTTTGAACTTCCTGTAGGTAGATATACAGCACGCTACCCATCCCACGCATAACAGGAATCCATAGAATGCCCAATACCACGATCACAGCAGTAGCTACCCTACCCACGAAAACCAACTGTTTCTCAGACGTGTCCGGACGATACTTTTTATAAAAATCAACGGTGAATAGCATGGCCGATGAATTGAATAATGAAGCCAATGAACTCATAAGTGCTGCTAAAAGACCTCCAACTACCACTCCTTTTAATCCGGCCGGCAAAAGTGCCGATACCAAGGTAGGAAAAGCTGCATCACTTGAGCTTAGCTCAATCACTCCTTTCTGATTAAGGGCAAAAGCAATCATCCCAGGAATAAGGAAAATAAAGACAGGTGTCAGTTTCAAATATCCACCAAAGATTGTTCCCCTTCGGGCATGAGACTGATCCCGACCTGATAGTACCCGCTGAACGATGTATTGATCGGTACACCAGTACCAGAACCCAATGATAGCGGAGCCGAACAAAACACCGGTCCACGGAAACTTTGGATCACTGGCCGAACGAATTAAGGAGGTCATATTTTCCTTTGCATTAGCATAGGTAACATTACCATCTGCATCTGTGTATTGTACATCCACTGCACGACATATTTCCATTAGTTCATTCCATCCTCCCACTTTTACCAATCCAACTACCAGAATGGTGAGTGATCCAATCAACAATACCGGTGTCTGCAGAATTGAGGTATACAAGACGGATTTCATTCCTCCAACTACAGTATAAATCCCTGTTATGACCACTAAACCAATGGCACCAACCCAGAAAAAGTCAATCCCCATCACGCTTTCGATACCAAATACTTCCTTAAATACTACTCCACCAGCGTAAACGGTTACTGCAACTTTTGTTAATACATACCCAACCAAAGAAATTACGGACAGAATGGATCGAGAGGCGCCATTGTATCTTTTCTCAAGAAACTCAGGCATCGTGAAAACACCACTTCGCGCGTAAAAAGGCACGAAAACCCAACCCAAAATCAGTATTATCCAGGCATGCATTTCCCAGTGAGCAGTCGCCATACCGGTACTGGCCCCAGCTCCAGCAAGGCCAACCAGGTGCTCAGAGCCGATATTTGAGGCAAAGATTGAAGCCCCAATGGCAAGCCAGGTGGCGTCTCTTCCCGCCAGAAAATAATCAGAAGAAGTATCTTCCTTCATCCGGCTAACCCAAACGATTATACCGATTAGTGCGGCCACAAAAAGACCTAGGACGATCCAGTCAAGGGTAGCAAATTCTGTCATAAATAATTTCGTATTTAGGTTATTGGGTTGAAAATTTAAGTAATGTTTTGGTTTTGTAGGTATCTCCCGGTCGAAGGATCACACCTGGAAAGTCCGGTCGATTTGGTGAATCAGGAAAGTGTTGAGTCTCCAGGCACAGACCAGAACGGTGGCCATAGGTTATTCCTCCCTTGCCTGTTAGAGAGCCATCTAAAAAGTTTCCTGAATAGAATTGCACACCGGGCTCTGTCGTAAAAACTTGCATCCTTCTGCCGCTAGCCGGTTCGTATAGAGTAGCTGCGAGATTAAGGTTACCTTGTTCTCCTTGAATTACCCAACAATGATCATAGCCAAGTCCATTTACCAACTGCGGATGACTCGCATTAATGTCTCGCCCAATCGGCTTTGAGTTTCTGAAATCAAAAGGGGTTTCCGCCACGGGACTCTGATCATATGGTATCAGGGTTGAATCCACAGGTAAATAAGAACCGGCATTAATGAGCAGCTCATGTGCTAAAATGTCTTTCGTTCCAGGCGAAAGGTTGAAATAAGAGTGATTGGTGAGGTTGACAATAGTGGGTGCATCGGAAATGGCGGAGTAATCAAAAGTCAATTGATCCTCATCATCCAGAAGGTATACAACAGTCGATTCAAGGTTTCCGGGATACCCTTCCTCCATATTTTCGCTTAAATATGAGAATGTTATGCCAACAGATGTTTCGCTTTGAAATGTTGTTGCCTCCCATATTACCTTATCGAATCCAAGCAATCCGCCGTGCAGGTGATTTTTACCGTTGTTTTGTACTAACTCATAGGTGTTGCCATCAATTTCAAATTTGCCGTTGGCAATACGATTGCCATATCTCCCCACAATAGCGCCGAAATAAGGATTGGATTCAAGGTAATCCTTCAGATTATCGAAGCCAAGAACGATATCTCCGAGGTTTCCATCCCGATCAGGTATGGACAAGGAAGTAATGATACCACCGTAATTGATGACTTTCATTTCAATACCATTCGAATTTGTTAAGGTGTACTCGTATACCATTTCGCCCTCTGGTGTCGTTCCGTACTCCTTCTTTACTACTGTCAAGGATTTACCATCAGAGGAACTGTTTTGTTCAGATGTACCACAGGCTGCCATGAAAAGTGCTGATAGTACCAGGGGAATAAACACCGTATAATTAGATCCTTTCATTGGAATAAATGATAGTATACTTCGTTCCATTTTATTTGATTTTTGAAATCCCTGACGCTTGTTTCGTTATCGATAATCAATAATTCCAGGCCAACAATTTCTGCAAAATCTTCAATATACTCGGTGGTTATTGATTTACTAAACACGGTATGATGTGCACCACCTGCAAGTATCCAGGTTTGAGCAGCTATCTCAAGATGGGGTTTTGGATCCCAAAGCACCCTTGCTACCGGTAATTTTGGAAGACTACGTGAGGGTTTGATGACCTCCACTTCATTCACGATTAGCCTCATTCGTCCTCCAATATCGATCAGAGAGACATTAATAGCAGGTCCGGAATCTACATCAAAAACAAGACGTACAGGGTCCTCTTTACCACCAATGGTAAGCGGATGAATTTCACATTTTGGTGTATTGCAGGCTATTGTAGGACAAATTTCCAGCATGTGTGAACCCAGTACTTTCGAGCCTTCAGCTCCAAAATCATAGGTATAATCCTCCATAAAGGAACTACCTCCATCCAGACCTCTATCCATAATCTTAATTGCATGAAGAAGAGCTGATGTTTTCCAGTCTCCTTCAGCGCCAAAACCATATCCATCAGCCATCAGACGTTGAACCGATATGCCTGGTAGTTGCTGCATTCCGTGGAGATTTTCAAATGTATCTGTGAACGCTCCAAAACCTCCTTCTTCCAGAAATGACCTTAGTCCTAATTCAATCCTTGCAGCATCACGTAGCGGCTGACTATCCGAAAGGTTTTTGGCTATTTCATATTCTTCATGATATTGGTCTACCAACCTGCTGACGGCAACTTTGTCAATGTTATTGATGTATTTTACCACATCACCCATACCATAGCCATTTACCTCCATACCCAATTTTATTTGAGCCTCTACTTTATCTCCCTCAGTGACTGCCACATGCCTCATATTGTCTCCTAATCGCGCTAATTTCAAATTCCGCATGGCATGCCATCCCGAAGCAACCCTGGTCCATATTCCCAGCCTTTCGCTCACCTTGGGATCCTTCCAGTGTCCGACAATTACCTTTCTACCCTTCTTCATTCTGGAAGAAAGAAAACCAAACTCCCTGTCCCCGTGAGCTGATTGATTTTCATTCATGAAATCCATGTCAATCTGGTCCCATGGTATCTCGGTGTTGTATTGAGTGTGCAAATGAGCAAAAGGCTTATCCAGGATTTTGAGTCCTTGAATCCACATTTTCGCTGGTGAAAATGTGTGCATCCACAAAATCAGACCAATGCAATTTGGATTGTTATTGGCCATCTGGCAGACTTCAGTAATTTCCTCGGAGGATTTTACTACCGTTTTGAAGATAATTTTAAGTGGGATGTCCTCATGGTCATCAAAATAATTGGCGATTTCTTTCGAATGCTCCGCCACATTACCGAGCACCTCATCGCCATACAGATGCTGACTCCCGGTGATGAACCAGATTTCATATTGATCCTTTATTCTCATAGTAATTCAGATTCATCTGAATTTACCCAAATAAAATAAATCAAGATTTAAGAATCTGCCTGTTATTCTCTGTCAACCGGTAAGGTAATCTCCACTAATGTCCATGAGTCCTTCACGGAGTCTATTTTCAAATGACCTCCATGATCTTCAACAATATTGCTACTTATGGACAAACCCAGTCCTGTACCATCCCCAGGATCCTTTGTGGTGAAAAACGGATCCTTCACTTTCTCAATTAATTCAGAGGGGATTCCAGATCCATTATCTCTTACTCTGAGAATCAGGTTTGATCCCTCATTCAGCGTAGATATAGTGATGCCTCCATTTTCTGCGATTGCCTGGATAGCATTGACAAGTATATTAATCAGCACTTGATGCAATTGACCCGGATTACCTTTAACTCGAAAATTCTCGGCCATAAACTGTTTTTCAATAACCAACCACGGATCTAGCTGGGAGGTTAACATAACCAGGCTATTTTCCACTATTTGGTGAATATTACACGATTCATCCAACTTGGAATTACCACGACTGAAGTCATTAAGGCTATGAACTATCCTTTCTGCTTTTTCTACACCGGTTTCCAAAATTTTCAACATCTCATCAACGTCTGCCTTCGATCCTGAATTGGTATCCAGCAACTGCTTCAAGTTCACTGTAGCTCCCCTTATGTAGTTTAGTGGATTGTTTATCTCATGACTTATCCCTTTAGTTAGTATACCCAAAGAAGCCATTTTTTCAGATTCAATTAGTCTGGATTGTGTACTCTTCAGGGTTTCCATTGCCTCCTGAAGATCTTTATTATGGCTATTGAGATTTCCAATAGACCTATCGTATCTCTCCTTAAGATTATAGGATATAAAGCCAAGCAGTGCATATACCAAAAGCACATTAATGGTCATTGAAATAAATGACGACCCATCGGGTAATTCAAAGCCATTGACATTCAAATAGATCAGTAGACCAAACAACGTCAGGAACGTTATCCCATGCATAATCCACCGGTAGAGACCAGTCAAAACCACTGAATTAGAGAACGATAAAACGAGTATAACCGCGAGTGACCCTTGTCTGAAGAAGTTTGAGGCAGCAATCTCAATGGTCATGGACAACAAGAGACTTGATATTCCAAGCATCGCTGCCAAAACAATGAGATTTCTCTTCCAAAGAATGAAGGATGCTAGAAGAACAAGAATGACAAAAAAATCTATAAGTACTGACCTATTGATTTCTTTGTAGGTTAAGATTTCGACTGTTGTGGTAATAGACGCAGTAGCTAGTCCTACAATTACCATGATCCCCAGTATAAATTGTTCTATCGAAGGATCCGTTTTCTCTCCCTCTACATGATCGATCCCCGAGCTCATGCCGTCAAAGATATCTAAGAATTTCACATGTGATCGTGTGGAGAATGGACACTGTAACCAAAGTATCAAAAAATCAAAAAGACCCCTACTAACTTGAGGTCATGAGACTTTTTTCCATAATCCTCACTTTAGTGGTTTTGGGTTGCAGCAGCTCGAAAGAACCTCCGACGAACAACGAAATCAAGGAACTCGCCTTGTCCACCGGTGAATTCGTTTCCTCCAAAGCTCAAAAAGCCCTGAGTGGTCAATTGATGAAAGCTATGTCGGAGGGTGGACCTACGCACGCCGTTCAGTTTTGTAATACGGCCGCTTTCCCGATTTTGGATACACTAAATGTAGATTTTCAGGTAAAAATAAGGCGTACGTCATTGAGAGAACGGAATCCAGTCGATCGTCCTACCAAAAAGGAAAATAAGATTCTCATGGATTTTGAGGAGAGATCGCAAAATGGAGAAGAACTCAGCTCAACTGTCTCGATGATTGGGGAAGATGAAATACTGTTTGCAAAACCTATTATGCTCAACAATCCCATCTGCCTCAATTGTCACGGAAATATTTGCACCGACATTCAAGAAGAAACGTATAATCTAATTAGTGAACTCTACCCCGAAGACCGGGCGATTGATTATGAAATTGGGGATATCAGAGGCATGTGGAGTATAACCTTCCAGAAAGAGGAGTTGGTCAGTTATCTAGGTCAGCATAACGGAAATCAGGAATAGCGAAAGACCCATTTCTTTCACTATTTCCATGATAACCAAAACTACCTAATTAAGCACTTTAAGTATGGATGAATGCGTCTCTGAACCATTACTTCACCAATATCTTGTTAACATCACTGATTGTTTCGTTGCCTAGTTGATCAACGGCTCGCACGCGATAGTTTACCATCCCGGTTTCCGTTAGTGTTAATGGCTTCTCATACCTGACTTCCGGACTATCGCCAATCTGATAATAAAGTTCATTTGTACCTGTTGCCTTATCCGTAGCACCCAGGTATAGCTTCACTCCTTTTGCGTGAACGTCTACCGCAGGCCCGTCCATCGTTACAGCCTCAATTGGTTCGAGGCTAAACATCTGCTGAATACTTGGACCTTCTGCATCTACGAGAAGATTTAGTGTATCGGTGAATGAATTGTTTACTTCATCATATGCGGTATATACCACCTGATGGAATCCTTGCTCCTCGATTGTAACCGGAGAATTATAAGCCATGGTTTGCCCACCATCGATAGTGTATTCAATCCTGTTTATTCCAGCTCCGACGTCTTTTGCACTTAACTCAATTTTCGTTTCGCGGGAAATAAAAACATTTTCCTGTACTTCAAAAACCGGACCATCGTATCCGAAAGTTGTACTTGGAGCAACTGTGTCAACAATGAATTTATGCTCAGGAATTTGTGACTCAATTTCAAGGGATTTGTAACTGTTACCTACCTGGTCAACGGCATAAATTTCAAGACTGTAATCGCCTGAAAGTTCAGTTAGATCGATACCATCTTTGTATTCTTTTTCTTCTCCGTTGAGTCGATAATAAATGGCTTTGATACCTGACTTGTCTTCCTCTGTCTTTATAATCAATTTGGACTCATTGGATACATACATTTTTCCATTCCCTTCAAATTGATCGCCATCAAATATTAAACTCAACTCGGGTGCGGTTCGATCAACATAGAAGGATAATTCTTTCCATTCTTCCTTGTTTGCTACCTGATCCTCAGAACGGTACTTCAGTACGTGAAACCCTTCTTCTACCGAAGCAAGTGAGATTGCTTTACCGTAGCTCTTTACCTCCTGGTCATCGATCTGATAAACAGTCTTTTTAGACCCACTGGCATTATCATTGGAAACCAATTTGATGGTGCTCCGCGGTGATACGATGTCCAAAAATTGTTCACCAGTAATTTCATGGCTGGAAACGGGCGAGGTCAAGTCAATCTGAAAAGATTCTTCAATGACCCTTGAAACGTTTCCAACGTTGTCTACTGCATAGAAACTGACCTGTTGATCTCCTTCAGTGGAAAAGACCAGTTCATTTGAGAAAACGTTATAGGATGATCCACTTTTTGAAAAATGGATATTTTCTATTCCAGACATTTGGTCAACGGCATCCGCATTTATCGTCAATCCAGGTCCATAGTAATTCACACCTGCTTCGACATAGGTGGGAGCATCAGAAAAATCCAATGAGACTTCCGGGGCAATTCCATCCCTGTATATCTCGAATACCACCTCCGTCTGAGGAGTGACAGTCCTACCTGACTCAGGGTCAACGGCCCATTTGTGCCTGATAAAATTTACTCCTTCAGTATCCAATAGGAAAGGATTATACTGAGGTGTCTTTTCGCTGTTCAATTGATTTCGATTCTGTCCTTCCGGATCGGAAGAAACAAAGAGGTAGACTGGCATTTCCTTTGGCCAATACAATTTGGCATCTTTAGAAACATACTGTTTGAGGGGGTGTTGCGGAACCTCCTGAGCATTGGCGATTATACCAGTAATCAGAATTAGAATTAAGGTGTAGCTAATTTTTTTCATTGATCTATGTGCTTGATTGTTTCGACTAATTACGTTATTAATTTCCGGTAAAAACAATCGTTTAAAGCCAATGAGGCCATATTGGCAACTGGGTTGGTTCTTTTGGCAGGATGCTTATATTCTTGATTTTTTTTCCAATAACACTGAAAAGAAACCCAAGATCAATTCAAGAAAAAATTGATGGCATAAGGGGGCTATATTCGGAAAATATACCTTCTTAAAACCCATTGAAATCCAATAAACTTAAAACTAGCAATCCAATAAGCTAAAATATTTTCTAAACACTATTGTTTAATAAGTTGCAATTGATATCTTTGTTCTAAACAGTAATGTTTAGAAAATGCCGAAGGTAGTAGCACAAAAAGAAGAATGGATCAAACTTGGATTCAAACTATTCGCAGAGAAAGGTGAAACAGGAATCGTAGTGGATCAAATGGCTACCAAGTTAAAATGTAATCGTTCCAGTTTCTATTGGCACTTCAATTCAAAGGAAGAATTCATTGATCAGGTGATTCAGTTTTGGGTGGAAATGGACACTGATCAAATTATCCAGCTTACAAACAATGAAGGGGCCACTAAAAGGAAGTTCAGAAAACTCATCAGTCTGACATTTAGAAAGGATCCCTACATGGATTTCGTTTTTCACATCAAACGATATGCGCTCAAAAGAAAGAAAGTACAAAAGATCATTGATGAAATCGACGAAAAAAGAATCCAATACACAGAGGATCTGATCTCTGAATTAGGCATTTCAAGAAGTAAGGCCAGGGTCCAGGCGAGAATAGCTTACAATTACCTAATTGGATACCATGAAATGATGAGATATAAGGATCAAGCTCCTGACTATGCAAAAAATGTATTGAGTGACTTAAGACAATTCATACACTTATGAGAATAATCTACGGCATCATTCTTCTAATGACTTTCAATTTTACCATTATGGCTCAAACTGAATACACCATTGAAATTGATATCAGCAGTGATCCAAAGAATACCTGGATAGCCCTGACCAATTTCTCGGAATATCCACTATGGAATTCCGTGTTACGGATGTCAAATAATGATGATCTCCAGCTGAATCAGGAGTTCAATGTGACCATCCTCCAACCTGATGGAAAAAAATCGCAATTCAAAGCAAAAACCATATCCTTAGATCCGAAAAAATCCTTTTCGGCGCAACAGTTAATACTTGGAGAATGGTTTTTTTCAGCAACACACTTCTTCATCATCGACGAAGCAAAAGCCGACCATGTAAGATTTGTTCAAAAATGGGTATTGACAGGAATTGTCAGTAAACTTTTTAAGAAACAGATCTTAAAACATCTCGCCCATTTTAAGCAGATGAACAATGACTTGAAAGTCTATCTAGAAGCTAGCATAATCAAAATTGACAATCAATTCACAACAAAAACGAATCACTAATGGATCGAATTCAAATCAAAAAGGAATTACACTTTCAACAAGAATGGAGAGTGCACAAACTACTCCAGGACTTCGAGTTAGAAGATTTATGGCAGGTACCCGTTACACTGAAAGAGGAACACACCCTCGCACAATTCCTGGATCAGTTCTTAAAATCAAATGACCGGGTGGTAAAAGCAGGTAGTTTGGCAGGTCTTCTTTTCAAATTCAGATTATGGTTGGGTAAAATATTTAAATGGGATGAAAAGCCATTGATCGATCATTTGCTTCCAGGAAGTATCAGAGAAAGATATGCGAAAGCGGAAAACCTATCGTTTGAGAATCTCCCTGAACCGGGTAACGGTGATTTTATTCCTGTATACCAGCTTGAAAACGAGTATCTGTCTGAAATAGAGAATGAGACTGTTCACGCCGCCCTACATCTTGGAAGAATCCGAAAGGCAGAGAGTTTCATCATTCACATGGCTGTCTATGTAAAACCCAAGGGCTTTTTTGGAAGTGCCTATATGAAATTGATCAAACCTTTCAGACACTGGATCGTTTATCCGGCACTCATGAAATCAGCAAGGCAAACATGGGAACGGTTTTTGAATAAGGAAAAAGAACTTGAAAAGATGGCTTAAGTCTATTTGTAGATCAATTCCCAATAAGGAGTTTTTCCTTCCTTACATTGTTCCCCTGGCGAACTTCCAGAATAAAAATCCCTGACTCCAGGTGCATCTCTCGTCCAAGATTTTGATCGAACAAGCCAAAAACATCAAAGGTTTGCTGATAAAACCTGTTACCCATTAGATCATAAACCGTAACGTGCATTTGATTTTCTTCGTCGGTAGTACGTACTCTCAGGTTAACATTTTCTGAACTCGCTGGATTCGGGTAAATCAATACCTCCAGAAACTCCTCAGTTGGTGAGTATTCGATCCGGACTACATCTAGTTGTGCTGATCTTCCGTCGTAGTCCACCTGACTCAAGCGATAATAATTGTCACCAAATACCAATTCTTGATGTATATATTCATAAACCACGGGTTTGGACGTGTTTCCTGAACCAGAAATCTTATCAATCTTACTCCATGTAAGCCCATCTGAGCTGTGCTCCAATAGAAAATGATCATTGTTGATTTCTATAGCCGTCTTCCACTTTAAATGGGCAACACCATTTTGTTCCTTTCCCCTCAACCAGAGCAACTCTACAGGTAAGGGAGAACCACTTTCAATTCCACTTGTTACGATTTTCTCGCTAAAGCTTAATGTGGCGGTCGATACTACATTACCCGATGACGGAGCTCCGGAGCTGACTCCCCCGAGATGATCCCATTCTCCACCTGTGTTATCCCATACCATCACCTGTAAGGCCTGATCGTTAATATCATCAGATGTTGCGCCACTGTTACTGACGTCGAGGGTAATTGAACTGGCAATTGCAGTCTCAGATCCGGTTTCTATTCGCCAGAACTCTCCTCCATTTAAAGTAAGTACCTGCTCGTCAGTATCACTGTTTACCTCAATAGCTTCCAAATCAATACCATTGTTTTCACCACTTGAATACGTATCCGCAGCACTGTTATAATACTCAACTTCCCACGTTAAAGGATTTGTCGATTGTGATGAATTCTGAATATCGATTTGAATGGTTTTCTCAGTAGATCCTTTCCCAACCGGGAAAGTAAACGAGTTTCCATCTGATAGATCAACCTGTAAAGGACCACTTACAAAGCCACTACTTTGAATTATACTGCCCACTCCATTTTGTAGTCTGAGGACTGCCCCGGAGGCTTGCGTATTGATATTTCCGCCATTTAAAGTAAGAGTGTTGCTGATATAAATGACTGCAGAGGCTGCCAAAACCAGATCACCTGAAGCCTTATTCACTTCAATATTGTTGAATACCTCTGAACTAAAATCTCCAGTTAGGGTCTGACTTGCTGTTCCGTCAAAAATGACTTCTCCTCCCCCATTGTTATAAGTAGCTGCTACTTCTAGCGTCAGATCTCCACGTAGGTTTATATTACCGCTGCCACTGTTGAAAGTACCATTGTTTATTGTAATATCCCCATCAAAGTCCATCGCAGCGCCTGTAGACGTATAGGTTCCTGAGTTGATAACGAAATCTTGTGCTGTTAACGCAACCGACGAGTTACCAACCAAAAATGTTCCATTCGTAAGGACTACATCTCCAGACACATTTATATCATTATTGTTCGTCGTATTATTCAGTGTTGAGCTTTCAATAACCGTAATTCCACCTACTCCAATGTTAAGGTCTATCGCTGGTAGAGACTTCACACCCCCACCTGAAATTGTCAGTCCCCTTAAATTCGCAAAGTCAGGTGAAATAGTATAATCCGTGTTACCTGCCAAATCCAGGGAGCCCATGCTGGTTTGAAAGAAGTTGTCATAATTTCCACCGGGCAATGTAGAGGTAGCAATTCTGATGGTACCTGATCCACTGACGTCTCCAAAATTATGTCCATCTGAATCGGAAACATCAAGAACTCCATCAACCTGGATACTGAAAATGTTCTGGTCGTTGTCGGAGATAGAGTTCATTGCAATTTCATCTCCCGATTGTATGATCACGATAGTTCCTGGTTGCGGAACTCCGTTTCCATCATCATACAACCCGTCGCCATCGTTCTCTATATCCCAATTCGCTCCAGTACTCCAATTTCCATTTGTATTAGACCGGTACGCCGCTAACTGATCTGGAATGTCAGGGCCAGCGGTGAATTCTCCATCGAAAGTGGTGACACCACCTGAACTTAAGTCTGACTGATCGAATGTAATGGTGTTAGCTGCGTCATCAACCGCTGCACCTGGTGGTTTCGACCAGTTAGGAGCAATTAACCTTACGCCTGTCCAGCTTGATTCATTCTGCTCTGAGCTATTGGCATCTGACTCCTCGTACTGAAAAACGATTTCACCTTGAAAGTTTGTTACTGAAGATGAGCTGCAAACCCAGTAATAATTTAACACATCGAGTTCACCAACCGGACCATCCAGTGTGGGGTCCGCTGATGGATGCACTGCATTAATTGGTTTTACCAATACACTTCCCGGATCATCAGAATCATCCACATCCAGAGTCACTGGTGTATACTTTCCTGGGGTACCGACTGGAATGATGAAAGCAGGAGCATTCGTGCTGGCAAGAAACTCCCTTTCAACCCCATCGCTTTTCTTCACGCCGTTTAAAGAGATCATTCGAGTAGCATCAAAAGACGATGAACTAGTTGCCTGAGCATTGTTATCAAATACCAGGCGATTGTCAAGAATTTTGAAAACGCCATCGTTTAATTCCAATTCCTGGTCAATAGTTAATGAGACCGCTGCTCCGGAGTTGTCTCTAAGTGTTACGCCTTCTGTGTTATCGATAATCAGGTGATCAATTTCAGCGTTGTTATCGGACAAATTGATCTCCTGCGGGTCTGTCAGATTGTTTAATGTCAAACCACCATTTCCGGAACCATCGCTGGAAATTTCGGTTACAAGGGTCAAATCACCTTCAAGATTTATGACGTTTCCATCATCGTTCAAAATTCCGGATACCACCTCCAGGTCTCCATTAATGGTTATAGAATTTGAAAGAGTGACACTTGTAGTAGGATTTATCCGAAGATCATTGAAAGTGGTAGCGGTCGTTCCTAATAATGTCTGAGTACCTCCGTTAAATATGGTTGTATTACTTCCTGGTGTATATGTGCCATCGTTCCTAAATCCAGCATTTACGGTTAAATTAAAATCGTTTGCTACCAACGAACCTGTGTTTAGGATTTCCAAATTCGTGGATACAATCAAAGGTCTAATGGCCAGCTCTACTACCGGAGAATTGAAATTAGCATTGTCTATTCGGATATTAGGAAGACTCACCGCAGAGTTGATTTCGTAAGTCTCGTTCAAATCATTTTGGATCAGTACCCCACCCACGGTTCCATTGTATCCAAAATCGATGATAACATCGCTATCAACTGCTACAGCAACTTCATCATCGATAATGAACGTTCCCAGATCAGGAGAAGCCTGTCCATTGACTATCACAAACTCGCTTCCTGTGGAAACGGTAAATGAACTGGAGTTTGGAGTACCGGAATTGATTATTTCAAAAACTCCACGATTATCATCCGGTGCCAGGTTAACTCCAAAGAAAGCGGATCCACCGGTTTGAGTATAGGAAAGGACTCCATCATCAGAAAACAGGTTTCTACGCAACTGAGATCCCACAATCAGATTACCTGCAGTAATTTCAATTTCCGAATTTCCAGCAGAACCGTACTCGATGTAATTATCGGCTGAAGCTCCCCCATCCAAAATCAAATCCCCTCCAATAATGGAGATTTTCCCGTTCAGACGAATTCCATTTCCTACACCAGTACCGGTTGCAGAAACATTTACTGTTCCGGATTGGATTTCCAAATTAGCCGTCGCTGGTATTGTAAAATCTGATCCCCCACTATTCACATCGATAGCAATCGCGGCGTCATTGAAAATCAAAGTGCCATTTTGAAGCTCTACCGGTTTTGTTAATCCACTAGCATCACCTCCAAGAGTAAACGAGTCGTTGAACGAAAAACTACTGGTTTGATCCGAACCTTTGTTCATAACCATTCGAAAAAGGTCCATGGGATTGTCGTCTCTGGTATACGTACCGTCGATATCGCCTATAAACTCCAGGATGGCATTATTGTCACCGGAATTGCCATTGAAAAGATCTATGGTATTCCCACTTTGCTGATCAATACTTCCTCCTAGTCTTAAAGTATGAGTTAATCCGGACGGTGTTGAATTCAAAACCTCAATAACATCGTTATCACCGTCTTCCATTTGAATGTCTCCGTGTATGGTCAGCGTTCTTGCATTTCCTGAGGTCGGAAACTCAATTTCATCGTCCCCGCCATTTACAGTCATATTCAAGTCGTCTAGTACCTCAATATCCCCCTCGGCTCCATCGTTCAAGCTAAGAATAGCAGACTGCCTTACGACAAGATCTCTTCTGACCAGGATATCTTCCTGAATGACCAATCGACGTTCTGTCCCATTTCCTCCTTTGATGTGGAGGTTTGGATATTCGTTAGGAAAACTGGTCGGTAAATTGATACTTACGTTGTTGCCAAATTCAAAATCGTAGTCAAAACGGCTATCATCTATCGCTGCAAAATCACCGAAGTCTGCAGTTAAATTAGCAGTTTGAGTCACAGAAATATCAGGATCACTGTTGCATACGGAACAATCCACCTCAACATTGAATGTGCCTTCTCCTGATATGATTCCAAGATTGATGGCCCCACGATTTTCATCTATGGTTAATTGTGGAGTGAATGACTGATTTCTTGTAATCCAGTCACTCGAAGCATTTTGAACCGAATCCCCTCTGAAAATTATCTGAGCCACATTTGCATCCACATTTAGCAAAACCCAATGACTTCTTTGGCTTTGATCTGTTGTCTGAGGGCTAAATCCGATATATACAATATCCCCATCTTGTGGGAATGTACCAGTATTAGTTGTGGAATAATGACCGACTGTAGACCAGGTAGACGTGGCGTTCCAATTTCTACCAGGAAACTGTGTTGACTGATCGGCACTGTAGTAGATCTGTGGAGCACCGTTGAAAAGATTGGTGGTCCCATCTCCGGCTGTGTAGTTAGCATTCTCAATGATGAATCCGGAGCCCGAGCCGTCGAATTTTATTTCAAATCCTGCAATATCCCCTGTGTTTTCCTGGGACCTGGTGAAAGGATCTTCGTCAAGTACTTTTCCCGGTACGAAATCCGTGGGTAGACCAGCCGGTGTGCTGCCCCCATCGGGATCATCTACGTCGCTAGCTATAAAAGTCAGGCTATCCACGGTAGGTAATGAAGAGAAGCCTTCATGACTAAGCCTCCAATAGTAGGTCAGCAAATTGCTGGACAACTCACCCAGATCAACCGTTTGAAGTTCATCATCGACCATTCGGATCTGAACAAATCCATCATCGGTGAGATTGCTGAGATCAACAGTAGCTGGTGTATATCTGACACCCCCGGTAGCAGTACCTATCGGATACAAAACAAAACCAGGGTCTGATGTTAGTCCGTCAAAGTAATAGTTAATCCCACCATCAGACGCATTGGCTGCTAGTTGTATCATTCTTGTACTTGAAAAATTTCCTGTACCACCTATATCATCCCTGATTGGATCCGTGGCCGTACTCCGAATGGTAATCATATTTGTTGAGGCGTCTAACAACCCATTCTGAAGATTAAGAACACTATCAACTTGTTGGTCTGATGTTAAGGATGTTCCAAATGATCCGTCATCAATAGTCAGTATATTAAATCTACCAGTACCGTCCCCCCCAATTTCATGTACTGCACTTCCATTGGTTATTTCAATTTGTCCCGGGCTGGAAACGTCTGTGGTATGTAGGCCTGAATTTGAGATGTTACCATTGACTTGGATGGTTTTGCCATTGTCATCAATAGTTACACCGGACCCAATTGTAAGGTCACCCTGAATGACTACGGTAACGAGATCCCCTTCAAATTCCTTCTCGGTCCCACTGCCCTCAAACGATAGGTTATTAAATCCCCCGCCCAGCAAAGGAGTAGCTCCGTTCAATCGGATTCTTTGTATCGGTGAATCTCCCGTAAAGGAGGTCGTATTGGCACCAGGATCATATTCCCCTCCATCCTGGATGGTCATCAGATTTCCAATTGTGATGTCCTGGTCATTCGCATCAAATCGACCGTCATTAATGATCAGGTCGTTTATCAGCACAAGCGGTTGGGCAAATTGAGCAGGAGATGGGGTGGTACCGGAATTGTCATCAGGTAAAACTCCACCACCACCAGGTGCATCGTCATTTGCATCTTCAATATCTGAGAAAATTAGCTCACCTGAGTTTGTGTTGGTATAAGTCAAATCATACAATGGTGCCGTTGAGGAGAATTTGTAGTCTTGATTTGAGGTATGGATGATATTGATTGAACTTTCGCCGATATCATAATTACCTTCTTTCACCCCAATTTGTACAGCAGCTCGATCCTTTCCTCTATTCCCATCAAGAGTTATATTGATTTCAGGGGGATTTGCCGGATCTGAGGCTTTTAAAATGAAATTCTGATCCTCCCATGGAATACTGAAAATGGCATGATTCCCATCGGCACCACCCTGACCAATATTCAAAGTGCCCCCGGTCATAATGAAAGAACCTCTTGGTGCTCCATCGGCCCCTGTTTTATTTCTGAACTGTGTAGTGTTTACTGTACCGCCAGACTGTTCATATACCCCTTGATTATCAATTAATATATCTCGATTACCCGTACCAGTAAAGTCTAGTATAGCATTGTCTGATATCTTCAATTTTCCAAATGGATGAATACCCCAGTCATTGGATTTGGTCAGTCGGGAATTACTTGCAAGCCAAAGTTGCGCATCCACATCAATGATATAGTTTCTATTTCCTCCCTGGGTTGTCGGATCCGAGCCATTAGCATCGTCTTTCGATATTTGATTAATGACGATATTGTCGCCCAACTTCAGCGTACCCGCTTCAAGACCAAGCGCTCTATGATTAGCAATGTTTGGTGTATCATCTGAGTCGTCGCTCATGTTCATCGCAATACGTCCAAGAAGCCTGAAATTTGAAGTTGAACTGGCATTGAATTCAGCGATGAAAGTTTGACTACTTCCCTTATTAATTTCAATCCTGTAGAAGTCAGTGGTCCCGTTCATTGTGATCAGTTGATCCTCGGTACCGTTGGTTAAGAGTACCTCTACGGCTCCAAATTCAGAAACAGGAATATCATTAGAGCCTGTGTTGTTATCGGCATCCGAAGCTGTTGGATATTTGTCTCGGTATCGGCCGTCTGCGATTGAGGTAGGGCTTAAGTTGGTAAAGGAAACCGAGCCATCATTCGTAAAATCGCCCAATAATTCAAGTTGATGAAAGGTGAAAATGCCACTACTTCCAACTTCTTGCGAGGCATCCACGTTTCCAACCGCGATAGCTCCTGAAGCCTCTACAATTAGATCTCCGTTTACAATCAGGGATAAAGGACTTGAATTATCATTGAAAGAATCTGATGTGTTATCGTTAATCTGGAAGGTTCCATTGATTACAGTCAGATTTCCATTGAGTGTATAATCCGACTTTAAGACAACCGTCGACGACGATGCATTTACCCGCAGGTTATTGAAGGTGCGGTCAATTGTTAGTTCATAATCCGAAACCGGGCTTTGATCCACGTATTCGACTGTTCCTCCATCCACTGATGCAAAATCAGTCACAACCCCTCCTGGAAAATCGTTGGTTGCCAACCTGATGGTACCTTCTCCACTAATGGAATTGAAGTTATGATTGACTGTAGTACCCAGATTAATAATACCTCCATTATTTATAGTTATCGAGGAAACGATAAGATTATCGAAGTTCAGGGTTAGCTCATCACCGTTAAGTATTGTCACATTCTCATCTACATTATTTGGATACTCACTTCCGGGATTAATTCTTAAGGTTCCAGACGGATCTGTGGTCCAGTTGTCCGGATCATTCCAGTCACCTGATTTATAGCTGTACCAGTCTGTTCCGTTCCCTGTCTGCAGACTACTCAAATCTATCCCCCCAAATACGGCATCATTACTATCTCGTGTATCTGTGGTAAGCACTCCATCCCCATCCGCATCGGTTGATCCATCCAGACGGCCGTCATCCGGAGACACATCAGTCAGTCCTAATTCATCAACATCTTCCGTTCCATCATCGTCGTTATCCAGATCCCTGAAATCGGGGTCTCCGGTTCCATCGAGGTTTTGTGGAGCCAGGTTTGAGCTACCGAATGTTCCGACAAGTGCATCGATCTCATCCGATATGCCATCCTGATCTACGTCCGTACCGCCATCAAACACACCATTATCGTCTGAATCTAATCCAGTGGATTGACCACTTTCTGCAAGATCCGATAAACCACTATTGTCGGAATCCAAATCACGGAAATCTGCTACTCCGTCGGAATCATCATCATTAACTGTGAAGTTCAATGTTCCGTTATCAGCAGAAGTCTCCAGTGCATCAGCTAATCCGTTAGTGCCCACGGTTAGATCTATCACCCCATTATCATCTGTATCCAGGCTGGTCAATGCTGTACCGCTTCCTTCCGCACCTGATTCATACAGGTCACCAATTCCATCGTTATCGCTGTCAAGATCTCGGAAATCGTAGAAACCATCTCCATCTGAATCGACAAACGTTGCACTTCCTTCGTCTGTATTTGGAATCCCGTCATTGTCCTGATCAAGATCGTCGGCATCCGCAACACCATCTCCGTCCAGATCGGGGTCAACGGCCAGGGTAATGTAGATGTCGCTTGAGATATCCAGATTTTCAAAAATTAACTCTCCCGACGTCAGCGAGGCCGGTGATACTTCTGTAGGTGAGGAAAAGTCGGAGGCATCATCCAATAGTAAGGCATAATCATTAACATCTTCAGAGGGTAGTACGGGAATTGCTGAGATATCAACGGAGATATTATCTACATTGGTAGTAGCACCTGTTATCTGAACCTTCCAATCTCTAGCTATCCTGGCGTCAAAACTGCCGGTTCCTGAGGTAATTAAAGTAGTAGCGCTACCGCCATTATGTCCCCAGATAACATATTCTCCATCAGATAAACCTGCGTCCGAAACCGTAACCACTGAACCTGAACCTTCACTTTTTGATTGGGGCTGATTTAGAAGTGTACCGTTGTCAATAGCTATTCCGGCTATGTTGTTCAGATATCCTGAATTTGTTGTTGCATCCCAGACCGTGCCTCCAGAAGATGAAACGTAATTTCCCGGAAGTGAAATCCCGTATTTGATGGCCAAATACGATTCTATTCGCAATCGGTCCGAAGCGGAAAGGACAGATTCATAATAAATGATTTCGGCTATATCTCCGTCAAATCCATAGGCACTGCTACTACCATTGAAGGTAGGAGCTTCGGAATTGGCTCCAATAAATCCGAATCTCGGAACTTCACCCGAACTACCCAGTAGAGATCCAGATGGACTATGCGCGGACGCATCAGTGTAGTCATTACTTCCATCTAGAAATAAATTCTTAGTGTTGGACGTTGCACTGAAATCGGCGACTACCAGGTGCGAAAGACCATCTTCGGCACTAGTTGCCCCATTGGAGTCATCAATGTTTGTTCCAACATTAGTGCTTAGACCAGGATTCGCCGTATTGTTATGGTTTAATGCCAATCGAAAAAATGACGATCGATCGTAGGAAACAATAATGCCTTCATTCGTTTGACTACTCTTTACAATGGAGAAGATCGTCAATCCTTCAAGGGTGTTCGTGGTAAGGTCGTAGTTAAGATCCCGAATGGGAAGGTGAGAACTTGAACCATTGAAGGTGAGGACCGGATTGAAGTTGATTGTTGATGTAGAATTGAAAGTTGGTCTCTCAGTCACAGCTGGTTGCTCTCCATTGTAGGCATTGCCGGACTGATCTAACCAAAACTGAACATTATCTCCATTCTCTGCCACGTCCCCAGCAGCTTCCTGAACACCCGCATCGGCTCGAAACCAAAATGCTGGATTAGTAGACAGTCCACCAGGTTCAGTTAAGTTGAAAGCAACAGTCACAAAAATGTCTCCTGAGAAAGAAGAAAAATCGACATTGGACATGGTTAAGGTGTCATTCGAAAACGTTAAACCTGATGTGACTTCCAGAGGTGAGGAAAAGCTCTGATTGTCGTCGATGATTAAGGCAATATCACTGGACTGGTCAGGAAGTACTCCAACGTCGCTAAGATCAATCTGGATCTCGTCCAGGTCATTCGTGCTACCCGTTATCTCAATCTTCCATACTCGATTGAGCTCATATTCAAATGAACTATTAGCCGAAGAAGAACTCCCCAACGAGGCACCATTACTTCCCCAGATGATATAATCGTTTTCTGTTAGTCCTGCATCCGTTATTCCCAGGATCGCTGATGAGTTAATACTTTGTGAGCTGTTTTGATCCAAACCAGCGTCAGCGTCTAAGGCAATGCCTCCAATACTATTATGATAAGTTTGATTGGCATCGCCATCCCATACTACCGTTACACCATCTGCTGCCAGGTAATCCCCTTCACCCGCCTCAAACGCTGTAGCATCTCCATCGGTATCACCACTTAAGGTAATTCCATATTTAATAGCAAGGTACGTTTCTATCTGTTGTCTCTCGGTAACAGAAATCGCAGCGTCGTAGTAGATGATTTCCGCGAGATTTCCATCCAGGTAATTTGTTGGTCCGATATCATCATCGAAATTGCCATCCGATCCATCTTCTTCCGAACCTACACCGATAAATCCGTAACGTGTTCCTCCCGATCCGAATGCTGTAGTACCCGCATCCGTGCTGTTATCGACTGTCCCATCGAAGTAGAGAAACTTATTGGTTCCGGAAACAGAGGGATCCCATCTTCCTCCAAGTATGTGTGGTATGCCATCGGCCTCAATTCCATTAGATGAAGCGTTAAAATCATCGACAGTAGATCCTGAGTTCGTAGTACTTAAACCAAACCCACCGTCATTATTATGATCCGTGGCAAATCGGAAGTATTCATTTCGGTCATACGAAACAATGACTCCCTCTGCTCCATTATTGGTTGTAAGGACTGAATAGATGGTAATCGCGGTTGGTTCTGTTCCTGAAGTGTAATTCAACGAATTGATAGGGAAACGATCATTATTTCCGTCGAAGAGAAGTGTGGGATTACCATTGATAGTGGTGGAGGCATCAAATAAGGGTCTCTCACCCACAGTAGCCTGTTCCGCATCAAATCCATTTAAAGATTGATCCAGCCAGAACTCAACGGGGTCGGTATCCTCTGCCGCATCACCGGTGCTTTCTTCCACTCCGGCATCAGCTTTGAACCATAACTCTAAATTATTGGACACCCCTCCTGGTGACTGACCCAAGACAGCAAAGACTGTCCCAAAGAGGAAGGTTGACCATATATACTTTAGATAACTCAATTTCATCTCAAGGATCTTAAATCCAATTCAAAACTAGATTCCGGGTAGACATCTAGTGGACTATTTCTGCTCAGAGGGAAGTATTCTGTCTAAGCAGGAATTATTCTGTTACTGCTAATAACGTGAGTTGAATAAGGAATGTCGCGGAAAGATGAACGATTGACAAATGATTGGTATCATTTGGCAGGTTATTAGCTTTTTAAGATTATTCCATGACTAAATATAATTATTTGCGTGCCAAAGAAGCAGAATCCAAAGATTGTCTGGCCATGAGGACTCGCAATAAAATGAGAAAATCGTTAAAGGATTGTCGTACTCAACTAGGTATTGAGCCTGATAAACCCGCCGTCTAATGGATAGTCCGTTCCTGTTATAAAACCAGCCTCATCGGAACATAGAAATAATGCCAGGCTGGCTACCTCCTCCGGTTTCGCCATCCTTCCAATCGGTTGGGTCTTAGATAGCTTTTCAAACATTTCTTTCTCCTGTCCCGGATAGGTTTTTTGAAGATAGCCATCTACAAACGGCGTATGTACTCGTCCCGGAGAAATACTATTACAGCGAATACCGAAGTCTATATAATCCTTCGCCACCTCTATCGTCATGGTATACACTGCCCCCTTTGTTGTGCTGTAGGCAAATCGATCGGGTACGCCTACAATTGCTGCAACAGAGGCCATGTTTAGTACAGCTCCTCCTTTTTCCTTCATAAAAGGCAGACATACATGCAGCATGTGATATACGCCTTTGACATTGACAGCCAGAAGTCGATCCATGTCTTCCGGACTTGTTGTTTCCGCATTTCCTATATGAGCGATCCCTGCATTATTAACGAGGATATCCAATCGTTCGAAATCCTTCAGGACCTTAGAAATGGATTCTTTGACACTTTCAAGCGAGGATACATCGCATGATATTGCGGTTGCTTGCCCACCCTCTTCAATAATCTTACTAGCGGTATTTTTACCTCCTTCAACGTCTAAGTCAAGAATATATACATTGGCACCCTGCCTGGCGAAAACCAAGGCGATTGCCTGACCGATTCCACTTCCACCACCGGTAACAATTGCAGTTTTGCCATCGAGCCTGAACATATTTTCAAGTTAGTGTGAGTCCTTGGTTACTTCGCTTCCAGAACCTCCTCTTAAGAAATCCAAATCAGCTCCCAGGTGAGCACCCTGAACATGTTTTTGGTATAGCTGGACATATCCTCTTGAAGCAATTTCAACACTTGCATCCTTCTTTTTCTTTCTTTCTTGAATTTCCTCGTCCGAGACCTCTAGTTGAAGGATTCGATTTTCAACATCCAAAATAATTATATCGCCAGTTTCCACAATCCCTAAGTTACCACCATCAGCTGACTCAGGACTCACATGTAAGACAACAGTACCAAACCCAGTGCCACTCATGCGACCATCCGAAATCCTCACCATGTCTTTTACTCCCTTCTCCAATAATTTTGGGGGTAATCCCATGTTGCCTACTTCGGGCATTCCCGGGTATCCTTTCGGACCAACATTCTTTAATACAAGAACGCTATTTTCATCTACCTCCAGGTTAGGGTCGTCAATTTTCTCTTTGTAGTCATCGATATCTTCAAATACAACCGCCTTTCCGGTATGTTTCATTAATTCCGGTGTGGCTGCAGAAGGTTTCAACACAGCCCCATTTTCTGTTAGGTTACCTTTAAGAATGACAACACCAGATGTATCATTGAACGGTTTATCCATGTTGGAAATAACATCTTCATTATAGCTGGGCGCATCGTGAAAATTAGACTCTACTGACAGTCCATTTACTGTCATAATATCTTTATGAAGGTGGGGCAACAATTCCCTCATCACTGCCGGTAACCCACCGGAATAATAAAAATCCTCCATGAAGAATTTGCCACTGGGTTGAAGGTTTGCCAGTAGTGGTATTCCTTTCGAAAGGGTGTCGAAATCATCGATGGTAAGATCTACCCCAATGCGGCCGGCAATGGCCAGCAAATGAATCACGAAATTGGTTGACCCGCCTATAGCCGCGTTTACTTTAATTGCGTTCTCAAAAGCTTCTCTTACCAGAATATCTGAAAGCTTTCTATCTTCCTTCACCAACTCCACTGCTGTGTAGCCCGACTGTTGAGCAAGTAATTTTCTTTCTGTATCCGGGGCAGGAATAGCCGCATTTCCAGGCAATGAAATACCCAATGACTCAACCATACAACCCATTGTAGAGGCTGTTCCCATGACCGCACAGTTGCCATCACTTCTGCAAAGACCTTTCTCAATGGTATTCATATCCTTCTCGGTCATCTTGCCGGCCCGGTAGGATTCACTAAACCTCCAGACGTCAGAAATGCTGATGTCTTTTCCTTCGTATTTACCAGTTAACATCGGACCACCGGAAACGACTATTGTAGGCAGGTCCACGCTGCAGGCTCCCATTACCAGTGATGGAGTGGTTTTATCGCATCCGCAAAGTAGTACCACTCCGTCTATCGGATTCGCCCGAATGCTCTCCTCCACATCCATGGACGCCAGGTTTCGGAACAGCATGGCAGTTGGTTTCATTTGGGTTTCACCCAAAGACATAACCGGAAATTCGAGTGGGTACCCGCCGGCTTCCAAAACTCCTCGCTTGACATATTCCGCCAAATCACGAAAATGAGAATTACATGGAGTTAATTCAGACCAGGTGTTGCAGATACCTATTATCGGGCGACCATCAAAAGCATGATCGGGCATTCCACTCTTTCTTAGCCAAGAGCGATAGATGAATCCATCCTTTCCCTTCTTCCCAAACCAACCTCTACTTCTTAACTCCGATTTATCCATGAAAATAGTTTTCCGAATATTAAAAGATTTTGATGAAGATTCCCGATAGAATCCATAATTCTTAGCGATGGAATCCATAATGTATCGTTATGGAAAATCAATGGTATTCTCAAAAACTTGCGAAGAGATTCTTAATCTTACTTCTGTTGTAGAGTCAAAGCTCCGGCTTAATCAGCAGCTTACCTGCAGACATATTTTTTACATATTTCTCAATTCCTTCATTGGCATCGGAAAGAGAAACTCGCTGTGAAATAGGTGTTTGATGGCTATTTTTTATGAACCTTTTAACCTTACTAAAAAGGCCCAACAGTTTAAGCAGATTCTGTTGGGGAATCCAGGAGGACAACCAGAAACCGGACATTCGTTTATCGTCAAAGATGAACCTTCGTGGATGTGCAATCACTTCCTTTTCAGACAGCGCCCCGTATAGCATCACCTCGCTTCGGGATGGTAAGGCCTCTAATAGACTGAAAGGTGAGTCACCCGCAATAGCATCAAAAGCTAACCTGACATCGAGTTCTCTAAAGAGCGATTTCATCTCTTTAATGTGATCGGGCTCTGAGCTGTTTAGCACATACTTCATTCCTTTGGATTTCAGATCGTCTACTTGCTCCTGTCTCCTCACAATGTTCACCACTGCCAAGCCATTTTCATTGCCAAGTGTATCCAACATCTGTCCCAGCGCACTTGCAGCGGCCGTATTGGCTATGGCTTTGAGTTTCCTTTTCTTAGCAATCTCCACCATAGCGAAAACGGTCAGAGGATTAACCAATAACATAGAGCCTTGCTCAAGGTCAAAGTCCTTGTCCAAAGGAATAACCGTCTTGTTGCTTGTGACCATATACTCCGCCCAGGTGCCGTGACTATCAGGCGGTGCAAAACATGAAACCTTCTTACCCAATAGTCTTTTGGACATAAAGTCATTACCCGTTGCCACCACGGTACCACTTCCTTCAAAACCAGCGATGACAGGCGGGTTCTTTTTCGAGGAGTACATTCCACGAATGAACATCCAATCAGAAGGGTTTACTGGTGAACTATCAATTTTTACCAAAACCTCCCCCTTATCTGGAATCGGTACGGCTGTTTCTACCAATTCCATGGGTTTATCAAATTCCTGAAGCATTAAAGCTTTCATTGATTTTGGGAGATCGACAATCGATTTCATAGATGTGAGATTTGAAATTGGTGTTAAGGCAATAATACAAAGATGGTGGCTTAAAGCTGAGATGTTTAGAAATCCTTCTTATTTCCCTTCCATATCATCAAGGATACAGGCCCGATTACCCAAATGGATAGTAATAGAATAGATAATAGTACCCCGATTTTCGTACCAAAGACCTTTTGGAATAGTGCTCCGGTATACCCCAATAGAGCCGAGATATCCAGTTTCAGCAATATCATGATGCGCGACAAATCAATAGGGTTTAAAAAGGAAGCTGATAGGGCAAAATTGTCCAGTGGATAATCGCTAAAAACTACGAGCAAAATGAGAAATATGCCATCATAAATGACCGCGAAGAATAACCACATTAGTATAGCATATCCAAAACCCTTAATCTTATTCGAATTGTACAATGCAATACCAATGGATAACCCCACGAAGATGAAGGTGAGAAATGAACCTGAAAGCAATAGCATAAGGAAATTGACAACCTGTGTGGATTGTATCAATCCATACACCAGGAAGGGAAGTCCTAAACCGATAATTAGGCTCAGTGATAGGGATAGTGAGATACCTAGATATTGACCCATGAAAATCGTAGATCGCTTTACGGGTTGCGCCAAAAGTAGCTCTGTAAACTCTCTCGAATTATAGAAATACATAACCCCGAAGATGGTCCCAATCATTGGTGTAAGAACTACGATAATGTTCATAAGCGTTATAACCGCCTTTGAAACATCGCTATTCAAAAAAAGAAGGACAAAACCTAGAATGAGATAAAACCCGAAATAAATGTAGCTCCACCTACTGCGCACGAGATCTGAAAAGCTATATTTCAGTACTTTGATCATGTGTCCAAAATTGATGCTATTGAGTGCTCAAGATCTTCGGTGTTTGTTTTTTCCTTGAGTTCCAAAAGTGTTCCCTGGAAGTATATCTTACCTTCCAATATAAATATCACCTGATCGGCAAGTTCTTCAATTAGGTTCATAATATGGGAAGTAATCAAAATGGTCTTACCCTCGTCTTTAGACCTGCGAAGTAACTCCTTAAGCTTTAATAGTGAAACGGGATCCAATCCCGCCGACGGCTCATCTAAAATGATTACTGGCGTATCAAACATGAATGTCAATACGATATTCACTTTCTGCCTGGTACCTCCGGAAAGATCTCCCAGCTTTTTATCTAAGAATTTCTCCAAACCGAACTCATCAATAAGTGGATCGGGATTGGCAGGTTCTCCTCTTATGTCCATAACCATATGGATAATCTCGTGCACTTTGAGATTATCCGGAAATCTGGCAATTTGTGGTAGGTATCCGATTTGATTACGGTAACGATAGGATCCTGTAACATCTTCATTATCCCAGTTCACCGATCCCGAATCTGGAATGACCATCCCGAGAATGATCTTTAATAGGGTGGTCTTACCTGAACCGTTTGGTCCGAGGACAGCGAATATTCCTGGTTCTTTGATATCCAAATGAATACTATCCAGTACCCTTAATCGACCAAATGACTTACTGATATTTGAGGCTGATATCATTAAAATGATTTCATGGAAGGAGAATTGTCTATCAATTCATCGGGTGTAAACACGGGGGATACTTTCTCCGAGAAGTTGATAAGATCTATAAATAAGCTTCTTAACAAAATGATAGTCTCCGGCGTCCGATTGACAATGTAAGAAAAGAGCTTCACTGGCCGGTATGGAACGTCGCCCGTACCATCTTTATCGATATCATAACCGTTGTACTCGCTCCAATAATTGTTATCGAATTGGTTGTCGTTGATTTTCGAATTGTAAGATACGTCGAAGGCGTTACTAACGAAATTATTCTGGTTGAATTTGTTCAGGTAACATCCACCGGATACTTTTATGGCCCAGCCATTACTTTTAAACACATTATTGATGTAATTGATACGTGTTGACCCATCAATATAAATGGCAATGGTGTTTTCATCGAATACGTTATTTAACACCTCCGCATCGTAGATTTCCTTTAGTAGTAAACCATACGACGCCGACCCCCAATTATTCCTGAAATGGTTGTCTTCCATTTTGATCCATTTACTAAACATGACTGCCACTCCCGCACCATTTCTTTCGAAGGTATTGTTGGTGTAGCTATCATTATTGGAAAACATAAAATGTAACCCGTACCGAACGTTGTTTAACGAGAAATTATCTATCACCATACTATTATCGACGAACTCCAGGTAAATACCGTCACGCATACCACTCACTTTGTTACCACGAATTAGCATGCTGTCGCAGTGCCAAAGGTGGATACCATTTCCTGATTGATCTTCCCGGGTAGCCTTTCCATTAAAAGTGTTGTTAATGATTTCGGAATTACTCGATTTCTCGATTAGAAAGCCAAAAAAGACGTCAGATACGGTATTGTTTTGGATCAACAGTTTGCTTACTCTGTGAGCATAGATTGCTGCGTAGTCTTTGGTATAGCTCCTACCTGAGTTCTGAAGTTCAAAACCGGATATTGTGACGCTATCAGATAGGATTTTAAGAATATATGTTTCCTCATTACCATCCAATACCGCTCCCTCCTTGCCTATAAGCGTCAGTGGCTTATCTATCGTAGTACTTCTACAGGTATAAAAACCAGACTCGAATAAAATAGTGTCTCCTTTCTGGGCAATTACCAGGGCTTCATCAAGGGTCTTAAGGACATGTTTTCCCCCAATTGATATTATATTTCCAATTACCGTGGAAGGAAAAATGAAGAAGGCCACAAGCCAAAATACAATCGTTGTTATTTGATATTTTGAGGGTTTGTTTTCTGTGGCCATCTTCAAAACTTCTTACTCAAATTCCTCAATTAATCCAGCCCAGTCGTAGTACATGCCTCCCAGGTTCGTCACTTTCTCCTTCGCTTTTTCTTCCTCAGAAAAAGCGGAAAGAAACTCTCCCATAGGACTTGGAATGGCTTCGCTGATAATAAAATGGGCCAACCTGGCATCTATTAGCCTTCCGGGTTTGCTATAGTCCGATACCAGGTATAGTGCTATCGTGCCATCCTCTCTTCTTTTGAGGTCGTTCATCATGCATTCAATGGCATCATACTTAAAAGGCTTTCCTTTCTTGGTAACAATCTGAGCAGCATGTTGCTTATCTACAATAGTCATCATACAAAAATGACAGGCATCACTACCATAAGATATCGGATGAGCTTCAGTGCTACAAGAACTATAGATTACCAGGAATACCAGGCAAATTAATAAGGAAGTGAGTATCCTTTTCATCGGCTCAACTATTTGAGGATTTTGGTGACTTATTTCCTACGAAAAATCCTATAAATGCCAAAAGCATTCCTATACCCATCAGGATTCCTCCTGCCCTTGGATAAGAGTAGGCATCAAAATTAAGTAGTTTCTTATGCCCGATTAAAGGAGGATTATACACCATTGGTGTGCCATCTGGATTCACTAATTTCAAAATGGCATTTGGATCCAGATCACTTCCGTAATCCAGTAACCAAAGATTAAAATCATAAATACCAAATCCGCCCAGAATACACATAACAATAAACCATCCTAAGAACAAAATAGGTGAGGCTTTTTTAAGATAACCGAGGACACCGATAATTACGCCTAGTCCAGCCATGATCCAGACAACAATAGGGAAAACGGTAAACTCCCACATGTCTTCCGGTTTTGGTAAAGTCTTCATACCGATGTAGTGATTCAGGCCGTCAATGTTTTGAATATCAAACTCACTTTCTCCTTTCAATCCATTAACGTAAATGTCAATACCCAGAGGTTCAGGGTATTGGGGGGCTCCCAATCGAATATTCCACAGGGGAAAAACGAATAAGCCCAGCAACAGTATGCTTCCGAGGAGCATTAATATACTGGCACTTTTCATTTTACTAAATCTGAATGATGTTTGAATTTTATTGAAATAAGGATTGAGGTAGGTGAACCTACCTCAATCCATTTGTGAAGTAATCTACTCGTCAAGTGACCAGCTAAGTGCAATGCTTGAGTTAGCAGGAGATACTCGTACATATCCTTGCATTTCCTGGTGTAGCGCAGAGCAGAAATCTGTGCAATAGAATGGCCATACACCGACTTTCTTTGGTTCCCACAAAGAGGTCTTAGTCTGACCAGGCATGATTAATATTTCAGAAGTACCTTGTCCAATAATGGAGAATCCGTGAGGTACGTCGAAATCCTGTTCGTGGTTCGTGATATGGAAGTAAACCTTATCACCAACCTTGATTCCTTCAATGTTGTCGGGCGTAAAGTGGCTTCTAATGGTGGACATGTAAACATGTACCTCATTCCCATTTCTTTCCACTTTTGCTTCAGAAGGATTATTTATAGCAAATGGGTGCTCATTCTCATCTATACGATAGATCTTCCTCGATTTATCAACCAACAATTCGGCGTTACATCCTGCAGCATAGTGCGGTTCGCCATGAGTAGGAAAATCATAAAGAAGTTCCATTTTTTCTCCTGAGATATCATAAATCTGAGCAGAGTGCTCCATTTCAGGTCCAGTCGGTAGATATCTGTCTTTTGTGATCTTATTCATCGCAACCAGATACTTACCATGAGGGCTCCTTGAGTTACCACCAGGAATCATTAAGTGACCCACTGAATAATAAGTAGGTTTTCTGTCAACTACTTCCCATGTACCCAATTTCCATTTGACAACTTCACTGGAAATAAAGAAGGTAGTGTAGGCATTTCCTTTACCATCAAATTCAGTGTGCAATGGGCCTAAGCCACCACTCTGAACAGAGCCAGCGAGGATATCATCGTAGTTCAATATTGGAATTCCATAAGCTTCACCGTCAAACTGTTCATTCTCTATAGCCGCAAGGACCTTATCGAAGGAGTGAACCGTTATGTTGGCTGATAACTTGCCGGAACCTATGATATATTGACCCGTAGGATCGACATCACAGCCGTGAGGAGATTTAGGAGTAGGTAAAAAATAGATAGCACCAGGAACGTCAGCCGGATCAATGGTTAGTACTTCTTCCTTCATGGTGGAAGTAGCAGTATGGGTGGATTCGTCATAAACGTTATGTGCATATTTTGAAGGCATCATGGTACCTCCCCCATTGTTCACAAATTCCTCAATCATCTTCCAATTGATGGCTGCGATAAAGTCTTTATCGTTTTGTGAGGCATTTACTTCTAATAGGGTATTCGCTTCTTCAGTATTGTATGTAGAGAAGAAGAACCATCCGTGTGACTTACCTCGACCAGGGTGAGAAAGGTCATAATTAAAACCGGGCATTAACAGTTGAAACTTGATATTCATACGGCCCTCTTCAGGATCTACCGCGATGAATGTTAAAGCTCCTTTAAAGTTGCTTTTGTATTCACTGATCGGCATGTCTTTCTGAGGTACCGGGACACCAAATCGTGTACCGGCGACCACATATTCCGTGTTCTCCGTAATAAATGATGAACTGTGATTACCTGCACTGTTCGGAACTTCAATGATCTCTACTGTTTCAAACGTACTGAGGTCTATCCTTGCAATACGGGGCGTGTTATTACCATTGGCAAAGATCCATCTGCCATCCAGTTCCCCATTGGTTTGTGAGATATCAGGGTGGTGCAAATCATCCCATGGAATGAATCCAAAAGACGTATTCAACATAGGTTTGGTCTCTTCAGAATAACCATAACCAGAGGTTGGGAATTGAGAGAAAACAGGGATTTCCCTGAACATTCTACCTGATGGCAGACCAACTACAGTTAAGTTTCCACTATAGCCTCCGGATAAGAATGCATACTGCTCATCTCTTTCTCCAGGCGCTACGTATACTTTTTCCGCAATGCTACCTGTAAGCGCTCCTTGACCGTTGGATCCATTAGGTCCACAAGACCATAGTATAGAACCAGCGAAGAGAGCTGTTAAAACAAAAAATGCTAATTTTTTCATGAGTGAAATGAATAGTTTGATTGGTTAAAGAATGACTTTATCGACGACATGAATAATGCCGTTACTTGTTGGAATTGTTGCAACAACCTTGGATCCACCAACAAGGATTTCCTCCTCATTGACGACGACATCCAGATAATCACCGGAGGCCATATATATTTTTCGACCCTTGCTGGCCTCTTTTCTAAGACCTTCAACATCGAATGACCCGGGGGCAGCATGCTTGGTAAGAATACCCGCCAATTTCCCTTTGTTCTCCGGCTTAAGTAATTCCTCCACGGTACCCGCAGGTAAAGCCTCAAATGCGCTGTTCACTGGCGCAAAAACAGTTAAAGGACCAGCATTTACCAGTACATGTTCAATTTGTGCGGCCTGAACTGCAGCCACAAGTGTGCTGTGGTCTGCGGAGGAGATTGCCACTTGCAGGATGTTTTTATCAGAAACATCGTCTACAACAGAGGCCTGTCCTAAGGGGTGAGAGGTAACTGACTCTTCTGATGATGCTTGAGAGCTATCCCCAGTCGGAGTGCTACATGCAAAAAGCAGCAGAATTGAAAACGTGGCTGCTATTAGTTTCGTAAGATTAGTTTTCATCGTTGATAGGTGTTTATTAAAGTGTTCTGAAATATTCAAGAATTTCACGTGCTTGTTCTTCGGTCATATTTTGATTCGCCATAGCGGCACCATTGAATTCAATCAGTAAATCTTTGGCGCATCGATCCTGCTCAACCATCAGTTGTGGATCAAGGATCATGTTCATTATCCACTCGGGACTTCTTCTTTCCATGATTCCTTTAGGAGATGGGCCAATAAATCTTTTCTCGATCTTATGGCATGCACTGCAGTTAGTAGTGAAAGTAGCTTCCCCTTTTGCCACCATTTCCTGATCGATGGTTTCCGGAAGATCCAGGTTTTGGATTCTTCCCACTCCTTTATCCTCTAAGGTTATTCGCTGACTCGCAGGAACGTTGCTGGCAGCATCCGCTGTAGGTTCCATTTTTGATTGTTCCTTTATTCGTTCTATGTCACTTTTACCACCACCGCATGCAAGGAGCAAAAACATGCCGCAGATTATTAGTGGTAGATTGATTGTTTTCATTTCTATGATAATTGGTTTGTAAAAAAATTCCTTTTTGTAATGTTGTTAAAACACATCCGTTGGTTGTAAGTATGATATTCATCAATCTCAACGAGATCTTTGTGTGGTATCCAATGGACTGATTTCAATCGTATTACATGTGTCGACGAGTGTTGCATTCATATTTAAAGGATAATAAGACCTTTATATCTTTTATTAACAAAAATTTATAATCTCAAATAGCTAGATCCGAGCAACAAGTCTCCTTTTACATCCTCCAAAGAAGTACTTTCCAACACCTCCGTCAAATCCTTTCTTACCTCTACAAATCGATTATGTACCGGACACGGTTGATCTCCCCCACAATTCGGTAAACCGAGTACACAATCCTCTGTGATACCTGGTCCATCAATCAAACGGACTATATCAATTAAGAATATTTGTTTATCAGTATTAACCGTAAAACCACCATTTGGACCTTTCACTGAGTTCAGCAACTTACCTTTTACAAGCTTCTGAAGAATCTTTCCTGTAAATGCTTCCGGAGAAGCAATAGCTTTTGCTATATCCTTTAAACCGGCGTTTTCCAATGGGTTTTCCATTGCCGCTAAATGGATCATTACTTTCAAAGCATATTCACAAGTTTTGCTGAACATATCCTGATTAATTACGGGCTAAATTAGTGATAGAAGTAATATCGGACATAAATATCCGTTATTATTTAATATGATTTTCGTCAGTTGAATCCGGGAGACTGAGTTCACTCCATAACTCGAAACTCATATACCCCGCTACTTACCTCATAAACGCTATAATTTCCCGATTCCTGAATGAAGTCAACTCCCACAGTTTCTGTTACTGATTTGCCGCTTTCAGTTACCCGGCCAGGTGATCCAGGTACTCTAACTTCCGCGGTTGACCCAACCGGTACGGTAACTTTCATGTAAAATTCATCTGCCTTTTCCCAGTGAATTCCTGCCTTACCTCTAACCGTATTGAGCTCGTATTTCACGTAAGAAATATCTTCTACTGGTTGAGGTTGGAAAATAATCTTTTCAAACCCGGGAGAATTCTCAACAATGTTCATCCCGGCTAGTTTCTTGTATAGCCAGGTCAGACCTCCACCAAACATTGGATGGTTGTGCGAACCGCCTTCATCCCAATGCTCGCGTGTAGTTGTAGCTCCATCTTCCAACCACGCTCCAAAACTTGGCCAGTCCCTTTGATTGATCACTGTGTAAGCGAGCTCGTGCATACCATTATCACTTAGGGTCTCAAAAAGGAACTGAGTCCCAAAAATCCCGGTGTGCAAGTGTTGATCGGCAGAATCAAGGTTAGTTTTCAGGGCATTGACAACCTGATCTTCAATTCCTTCGGTAGCACCCATCACTAAAGCAAAAACATTGGAACCGTATGCTCCATAAGTCGCTCGATTGGGATCATAGAATCGATCCTGAAAGGCTCTTCTGGTTCGATCTGCTAGTTGCTGATACTGAGTACTTTCCTGTTCTTCACCTAATACGGCGGCAGTTTTCGCTACGATATCGACACATCGCCAGAAGTAAAAAGTATGTACTAAATCATCCGGTGGACATTGGTCGTCCACACAAGCCCAGTCCCCCAGATTGAACCACTGGAGTACTTCCCCATCTTTTCCTTGACGCTGTGAAAACATGATCCCATCTTCATCCACCCATTTCTGCATGTACCGGACATACTCCTTCATGGGGAAATACGTATTTTCCAACATATCTATCGTACCATAATATCTGTAATACTCCCATGGCATGATACAAATGGCGGCACCCCAGGCTACCCCTCCTCCACACCCAGGTTGCCAGGGAGCACAATTGGGTACATATCCGGTTTCCACAACCTGGGCTTCGATCATATCCTGGATCCATTTGTCATAGAAAGACCTGGCATCGAAATTATTGAGAACCATCTCTACTGCTACCTGGCCGTCGCCAGTATATGGTGAACGTTCCCGATGCGGACAATCACTGGCAATACCCCCATGAGTATTATCCAGCTGACTGCGCTGCCAGGCTTCCACCAGCTCATTCAACATCTTATTAGACGTTTCAAATATCGCTGCTGTATCCACTTGAGTATGAACTACTTCTGCAAGCAGATTTTCTTTCTTCAGTTCCCCTGGCCAGTTCTTGATCTCAACACCACTGAATACAAACCAATTGAATCGTGGCGCGTAGTTCTCTTCCCCATCACCACGAAAGATGTAGGTGTTATCACCTGAATAAAGATTTGAATTAAAAGCAATATCTACCTGGTGACCGGCAGGACCCTCAACGTCAACCAAACGTATCCATCCGGAAACTTCTTCTCCAAAGTCAACAAAGTAATTGCCATTATCCAGCTTTTCAATGGTCTTAGGTGGGATCTGCCGACTTATGATATCGGTATAAGGTGTATGGGCCACCAACTCTCCAGTAGGAGGCTCTCTTAGAACCACATTTTCCCAGTTTGAGTCGTCAAAACCGGGCTGGGACCATTCATCAAGTTCCTTTCGGGCATCATAGACTTCTCCGTAGTAGACCATATCCATCAGAATAGGTCCTTTCGAAGCTTTCCAGGATTCATCTGAAACGATAACTTCCGTTGTTCCATCGTCATAAGTCAGATGTAATTGGCCAATAAAGCGAGGAGAACCATAACCCGCCGCCCAGTACTTAGAGGGATTATAAAAGCCATTCCCCAGTACGGCTCCCACTGCATTTTCGCCGGTCTGAACAAGTGAGGTAACATCATAACCCAAATACATGACTTTGTACCCGGCAAAGTCATCGGGTAATGGAATATTTTTCTCCATCAACCCCTCACGTGCACTGTAATTGGTTTGGTTCGGAACCAGTACGTCAATTCCTACCTTCTGTCCATTCAAGTAGAATTCAAAATAGCCCAGACCTGTGACATAAGCTTTGGCCTTCCGTACTTCTTTAGTTATCCTGAACGTTTTTCTTAAATGGGGCGCGGCTGGTGGTAACTCCTCCAATTCGGCGCCAGGCCACTTCAGATCCGGCAAAGGTTCTTCACCCTGCCAGGGAGCGCCTATCCACCTGGCTTGCCAGTCACTTGCTTCCAGCAATGCCATCCCCCATTTAGCAGGTTCGCTCCATTCCGAAACTGCGTCATTTTCATCCCATATCCTGACCTGCCACCAGCAATCCTGGCCTGACTCCAATTTCTTACCTTCATATTCGATTCGATTTGAGGATGAACCGGGGACTTTTTGACTGTCCCATAAATCTGGACTCTCAAGCAAACCAAACCTCGAGGCCACCCTAATTTGGTACGCGGTCTGCTGCTGACCCCTTACTCCGGGTGTGATTTCGTTGATCCAACTCAGTCTTAGTTGAGATACGTCAACTACAGCTGGATTTTCCACGTTTTCTGTGGTTAAGCCAGAAATTTCAATAGGGCTCTGTGTATCGCAGCCGGTTATTAACAAAATAGAAATGAAAAGTAGATAACCGGCAACTTTCAAGAACTTGATCATAGACTTTACATAAAACCCAAAAACCCAGAACTCCAATTTACCCCACCCTCCTTTCTGTCAATTCGTTTATGGTTTCACAACACAACTGCCCCATCACCTGCTCCAATTGTTTCCTCAAAACGGAAATGGTATGTGCTCCTCCTTTTCTACCCAAAGCGGCCACACCATACATAAATGACCTTCCCAAAAAGGTAAAATCAGCTCCTACTGATAATACACTGGCAATATCCGGTCCTGTCCGAATTCCACTGTCCATCATAATGGTCATTTTGCTCTTGTATTTTTCTACAATGGGTTTTAGTGCCGCGACAGCGGACTCCCCATGATCCAGCTGTCTTCCCCCGTGATTGGAAACGATGATTCCGTCCACGCCTAGCTTCAAACATTTCTCTGCATCCTCTTCACTGGCTACTCCTTTAAGGACCAACTTTCCCTTCCATAAATCCCGTAACTGCTTCAAACGATCTTCATTTAGCCGACCATCAAAAGTCTTATTCATGTACTCACCCAAATGCTTCAAATTCAAGCCCTTTGGCATGTATTTCTTCATCGTTTTGAAGGTGGGCTGACCCTTTATAAGGGTATTCAATGCCCAGTTTGGATGGGTCATTATCTGAATAATATTTTCGAAAGTCATCCTTGGAGGTAAAGCCAAGCCATTGCGAATTTCCTTTGATCGATACCCAAAAGTTGGGATATCCGCTAAGGCCACCAGTACGGGATAGCCACAAGTATCCAATCGTTTTAATATATCATTTCTTATCTCCTCCTCAGCCGGATGATACAGCTGGAACCAGGCATTACCTTCTGTGATCTCGGCTGTTTTCTCAATATCAGCTGTAGCCACCGTGCTTAGGATAAATGGAATATTGTAATCCAACGCTGCTTTGGCCAATATCTCGGTAGCTCCCGGCCACATCAAACCCTGCAATCCAACAGGAGACATTCCAAAAGGGAGACTATACTCCTTTCCGAATATTGTAGTTGTTGTATCTAAACCTTTATAGTCTCTCAGGTAAAGTGGTTTTAGAAGAATCTCCCTAATATCATCCGTGTTTCTTCGAAGGTTCACCTCCGAATTACATCCACCATCCAAGTATTCAAAAGCAAAGCGAGGAATACGTTTTTTGGCTCGCTCCCTTAAAAATTCAATTTCTGCGTAACGGGGTAGTATGTATTCTTCCATGACTATACTTGAGGAAAGACCAATTTAAAATTTTGTTGAGAAAACTGAGTATTCGGCTTTGCAGCGGCGATAACCAACGCTGCTCCAAGAGCAGATCCCAGTGATAAGTTTGATGTGAAGACCTGATAATCCGGAAGTTTATTTGCCAGGAACTGGATAAAGACTTCACCTGATCCGATACCTCCGTCCACATATATTCTTTTAATACCGGACTTGCTAATCGCCAGGTGCAAGGAGGCGATCTGTAGATCGGTAAGTTCGTCGAAAAGGTGAATGAGTGCATCATAATAGTCATCAAACTGACTGAAATCCGGATTTAGCGTACTGCTAAAACCAAACCTTTCCGGGGCGATTAGCGAGTGGTCGAAAAGTAGCTTACCGGGCTCCTTTCTCTTACTGACAAAACCTGGTTTCCAAACCGCCTTTTTATATAATTGATAGTCTACCCCGAAGTGATCAGCCAGTACCCTTGCCTGCTCGCTCAGATGCTTTCCCAATAATAGCCTTGCTGCCTTGACAGATAAACCGGATGTCCCCATAAAATTTAAGCAATCGGCTTCTAGCTCACTTTTTGTCAGGGCGCTCTGACTGAATAGATTCATGGAAATACTCCAGGTCCCTGTAGATATCAGAACAAATGGATCATCTGTACTATTGATATAGGGTATAATGGCCGATGAACTATCGTGGATACCTACCCCCACCCTAACGCCATCTACAATATAGGTTCGATGCGTCGGTACAATGGGACACATAAGCTCGTCGAAATCTTCCTTTTGCACCCAAGGAGCATAACGACTGTTCTCAGATTCCCATAATCCGGTATGACACCCAAGACTGGTGTAGTCGCTGACCAACTTTCCTGTAAAGAGGCTACTGATGTATTGTGGTAAGTGAACGGATCTTCTAACTTTTGAAAAAAGCTCTGGCTTATTATGTTTCAAATAATAGAGTTGAAGCCCGGAATTCAAAAAACCCAGATAAGGACTGGAAGTAGTCAGTTCAAAATTCTCCTTGCCACCTTGTATATCGAGAAATTGATTGGCAAGCTCCTCTGGAAATGGTTTTAGGTAGTTGTAAAAAGGAGTGGCCAGGTTATAAGATTCATCCAGGTGAACCATGGAAGCCCCGTAGGTAGAGACGTTCAAGTCAGTTACTTCAAACATTGGGTCATTCTTCGCATCGTCATACATCCGCTTTACCCAGCTAACCAATGACTGTAGATCTTCTGAAAGAAATCCATCATCATCTGGAATTTCATCAAAACGGATATATTCCCGTTTTAGCTCATTGAATTCCTGGTCGAATAAGAAGAATTTTTTGTTGGTTTTCCCAATGTCAAAGATGGCTGTTACCTCTTTTCCCATATTAATCAGAGTCCCGTTGAGAGTGTTTTCGAACCCCTTTCTTTAATCAACTTACTACGAATTTCCTCCTTCTTGTAAACTGCAATGGGATTTAGAGCTGCATCATTGTTAAGCCTCATTTGCCGAATTAATGGACGAACATCCGTTCGAAATGCATCCTGTAGAATTTCCTGGCAATAGGTAATATCATTTTCCTCCTGGGCCGCTGTTAAGCCTTTCTGGTTGACCAACATGGCCTGGGTATAGGCAATCAGGATGGCTTCCACTGACTGAAGTAAGTCTTCCAATGGATCTTTTAGATTATGACTGGCATCGATCATCCATGACAAATTTGGGTTTTTGGTGTTAGCCATTCCTTCAACCAATTCATTGAAAATCAAAAACATCTGATAAGGCTTAGTACCACCAACCGTCAGGTCATCATCTCCATATTTGCTGTCGTTGAAGTGAAAACCACCTAGTTTTTTCTGGCGCATCAGTACGGATACAATTTGCTCTATGTTCGTATTTGGCAAATGATGTCCCAGGTCAACCAAACTGAATGCCTTCTCTCCTAATTCCTGCGCTATAAGATGCGAAGTCCCCCAATCGGGAATCACCATGGAGTAAAAATGAGGCTCATACGGTTTGTACTCGATTAGGATCTTCCAATCGTCGGGCAGATGGCTGTAAATGGATTGAAGACTATCGATTGTCCTGTTTAGAGATTTCCTGAAATTGGCCTGTCCAGCGTGATTGGTTCCATCGGAAAGCCAAACGGTGAGGGCCTTCGATCCGAGTGGTATCCCATGGTCAATAACCTCCTTATTGTGCTCAATAGCTGCCTGTCGTATCTCATCATCATGATTGGATAGAGAGCCATATTTATAACTTAAAGGGGCATTCGGTTGGTCCTGAAATGTATTTGAGTTCACAGCGTCAAATAAAATTCCATGCTCCTCTGCCAAAGCCTTGATTGCAGTAGGATTTTCCGGGATGTCCCATGGAATGTGTAGGCTAATCGCTCCGCTGGAACTATTTAGCTTATGTAATAGACCAATATCAGCAATCTTCTCTTCCAGCGACCTAGGTTCACCTCCCCCGGGAAAACGTCCAAAGCGGGTTCCACCGGTTCCCAACGCCCAGCTTGGAATAGCGACCTGGAATTCCTCTAGTTTACTTAGGATCGATTGAATGTCTACTTCGTTTTTCGTCAGCTTTTCAGATAAAAAATCGAATTCCTTCCGATGTCCGTCCAGCGTATTTTTATTGTATTTGGCTATGATATCCTTAGTCATTCGGATGCACGCTTTAGGTTTAGTAATATACCAAATTAGACCTTCTATCGTACAAAAGCAGCGGCAACGCCACCGTCGATATTTAGAATATTTCCGGTGCTCTTGTTGAGAAATCCTCCAACGAAAGCAAAAACTCCATTTGCAATGTCATCAGTGGAAATAATCTCATTGAGAAGGGTTCTTTTAGCATAATGCGCTGGTAATTCTTCAACCGATATACCATAGGCTTTTGCACGGCCTTCGGCCCATTTGCCTTCCCATATCTTACTACCTTCAATCACCGCATCGGGATTTACTGTGTTCACACGGATTTTATCTGGACCCAGCTCTGCAGCCATCAGCCGGGACATATGCGTTTGGGTCGCTTTAGCGCTCCCATAAACCACATTATTCGGTCCTGAAACCAGTGCATTTTTGCTTGCTATATTGACAATATCTCCACCCAACTCCTGCACTTTCAGAATATCTACGGCTGCCTTGGAAACATTGAACTGCCCTTTCGCCAATACGTCCATGAGAAGGTCGTAATCATCTTCTGTTGTGTCCTCCATTTTTTTGGAAATCGCCAAACCAGCGGAATTCACAATAATGTCTACACCACCAAATTCCAGGCATGCGACGTCAAATGCTTCATTAATTTTCATCGGATCGGTGACGTCAATTAATGATCTGGCAGCTGTATCCCTGGCATAGCTTTCATATGCATGCTCCAAACGATCTTTGTCAATATCTGCGATAATCACACATGCCCCCTCTTCCACCAGTTTATCAGCAATTGCTTTACCAATGCCACCGGCGCTTCCAGTAACCAATGCAACTTTTCTGGAAAGTGGTTTCTCCTTCGGCATACGTTGCAGCTTCGCCTCCTCAAGCAACCAATATTCAATATCAAAGGCTTCCTGTAATGGTAAGGAGACGTATTCAGAAACGGCCTCTGCTCCTTTCATTACGTTGATCGCATTGATGTAAAACTCACTCGCCACCCGCGCAGTCTGTTTATTTTTTGCGTAGGTGAACATACCTACACCCGGCCAGATGATCACAACAGGGTTGGGATCCCTGATTTCGGGACTGTTATCTCTTTTATGCTTTTCATAGTAGTCCCTGTACATCGCGCGATAGGAATCGAAGGCGGGTTCTAACTGTCTCTTGATGCCAAATTTGTTACTTAGGTCGGCATCCGTCGGTAAATCCAGGACCAAAGGCCTAATCTTCGTTCTAAGAAAGTGGTCCGGACAGCTTGTCCCCAAAGGTGCGAGTCTATCCAGGTCTTCACTGTTAATGAACTCAAGAACCCTTTCATCGTCGGTGAAATGCCCAATCATTCGATTATAAGTAGAAGCCAGCCCCCTGAGTATAGGTGCTATTTTAGCCGCCTGATCTCGTCTTTTTCGGTGATCAAGCGGTTTGATCTTTTCCCCTCCAAAGACCGGTCTTTCCTTATTGTAGTATGATTCGAGATAGGCACTAGCTTTTTCAATTGACTCCAGACTATTGATATAGCATTCATACGAGGTATCCCCCCAGGTGAATAATCCATGTCCACCCAGGTATAAGCCTTTCAGGTTTGGGTTGTTGGTAATCGCTTCTTCCAGTTTTAGGGATAGATCGAATCCCGGACGTTGCCACGGTATCCACACAAAATCATCCCCATAAATCTCTTTCATGATCTCTTCCCCATTTTTGGAAGCGGCTATGGCGATGGCTGCGTCCGGGTGTAAGTGATCGATATGTTTGTAGGGTAATAGGGCATGAAGTGGTGTGTCGATTGAAGGTGCTTTGGAATCCAGATCGTAAATGCAATGATTGAATAGGGCTACCATTTCATCCTCGTACTCAAGGCCACGGTATACATTCTTAAGTGCGCGTAACTTATCAACATAAAGTCCAGCCAGCCCGGAACGTTTTAGTGTCCCGATATCTCCCCCTGAACCTTTCACCCACATTACTTCCACTTGTTCTTTGGTCAGTGGGTCTTTCTCTATCGTCTTACAGCTGGTATTGCCTCCTCCGTAATTGGTAATTCTTAAGTCCGCACCAAGAATATTGGACCGGTATAACAACAGACTTACCTCGTCTCCTTCCAATTCAGTCGCTATTTTATCATCCCATAGGTAGTCTACGTGTTTAAAGTTGACACTGAGTTGGTCATTCATTTTGTCTGAATCTTGTGAAACCACAATTTAAGGATCATTAATCAGGTTTTTGAGGTTAAGGCATTTGTTCTTGAATTCCTTTTAAATACTTAATTTTTTGGTATGAAGAACTTAACCTATCTCCTACTGATTCTAATCAGCGTAAATGGTGCTTATGGACAGGTTTCGATAAGCCAGGTGCTTGTCGAGAATAGAAAAAATCCTATTGGGCTGGATACCCGAACTCCCAGATTTACCTGGATAATGGAATCTTCCGAAAGAAATAAATCACAATCGGCATATCATATTAAAGTTGCTGAATCAGCTAACGCATTAGCTGATGACAACCTGGTTTGGGATTCGGAAAAAACCACCTCCGACCAATCAGTTTTTGTTGAGTATAAGGGCCTAGACCTAATCTCCGGAAAAAGATACCACTGGCAGGTAAGAGTATGGGATGAAAACGATAAGGCGTCGGAATGGAGTAGCGTAGGCTTCTGGCAAATGGGCTTACTAGATCCCGTGGAAGAATTCACAGCAAAATGGATTACTCCCGGCTACGAAGAAACGGAGCAAAGAGAAAGCCCCCTTTTTCGGAAGGATTTCTCGGTTGATAGACCTGTCAAACAGGCCACGGCTTACATCACCGCTCATGGTATGTATGAGGCATGGATCAACGGGCAACGAATTGGAGACGCGTACCTGACTCCCGGTTGGACCAGTTATGACCAAAGGTTACAATATCAGGTCTACGACGTGACAAACCTCTTAAAAAGTGGGGATAATGCTGTAGGTGCCATGATGGGTAATGGCTGGTATCGCGGTTTCCTGGCCTGGGGGGACAGAAACGATCACTATGGCTCCGACATTGCTTTGTTATTTCAAATGGATGTAGAGTTTGAGGATGGGACCACTCAGAGGATCATCTCTGATGGATCCTGGACTTCTACAAAAGGACCGGTTGTCTTCTCGGAAATTTACGATGGTGAGACCTATGATACTCAAAAGGAAATGGAAGGTTGGTCGGAAGCTGGATTCTTGGGTAACTGGACAGCCGCAAGTGAAGCTGATTATGCCAGGGGTGTGCTCATCGCCACCTATAATGAACCCATCAGAAAGCAGGAGGAAATCCAACCGATTGGCATTTTCAAGTCCCCGGAAGGAGATTTGATCGTAGACTTCGGCCAGAACCTGGTAGGTTGGGTACAGATAAAAGTGAAAGGTAAGGAAGGAGATAAAATTGAAATTGTCCATTCAGAGGTACTGGATAAGAATGGAAATTTCTACACTGAAAACCTACGGGACGCCGATCAGAAAATGACCTATATTCTTGATGGAACAGATCAAACACTAGAACCACATTTCACCTTTTTTGGATTCCGCTACCTCATGCTGGAAGGCTTTCCAGGTGAAGTAAAGCCCGATAACCTGAAAGCCATTGCCCTGTACTCGGATATGACTCCTACTGGTAATTTCGTCTGTTCTGATCCATTGGTCAATCAACTTCAAGAGAATATTCAGTGGGGGCAAAAAGGCAATTTCCTTGATATACCAACCGACTGCCCTCAACGCGATGAGCGTTTGGGGTGGACCGGCGATGCTCAGGCGTTTTTTCGAACAGCAGCATACAACATGAACGTAAACAATTTTTTCTCCAAATGGATGAAAGATGTGGCGGCGGATCAGAGAGAGAACGGATCAGTACCATTTGTTGTGCCGAATGTATTGGGAGAGAATGCTACAGGCAGTGCCGGGTGGGCAGACGCAGCAACTATTATTCCATGGGAATCCTACCTACTCTACGGGGATAAAAGAATGTTGGAAGAACAATATCCAAGCATGAAGGCATGGGTGGAGTACATTAGATCCCGGAGCCAGGAAAACCTATGGAAATCCGGGTTCCATTTTGGCGATTGGCTGTTCTACAGACCAGATGATGACAATGCCGGAAGAGCAGCCGTAACAGATCGCTATTACATTACACAGTGTTTCTATGGTTATTCTACCCAACTTTTGATCAATGCAGCCGAAGTTCTTGGATACGAAGAAGATGTAGCTGCCTACCAGTCACTTCTTAGTGAAATAAAAAAAGCTTTTCAAGATGAGTTCATGAGCCCCTCTGGTCGACTGGGTCCTAATACTCAAACGGCTTACGTATTGGCTCTGCAGTTTGATATGCTTCCGATAAGCATGAGGGATCAGGCCGTTCAAAGATTAGTGGAAAACATCAAGAGTTATGGGTACCATTTGACCACCGGTTTTCTTGGTACACCTTACCTATGTCATGTACTTAGTCGATTTGGCCGGGAGGATATGGCATATGAGCTGTTGATGCAGGATACCTATCCGTCCTGGTTGTATCCTGTCACTATGGGTGCTACTACTATCTGGGAACGCTGGGATGGTATTAAACCCGACAGCACCTTCCAAACTCCGGGAATGAATTCCTATAATCACTATGCCTATGGGGCCATTGGCGATTGGATGTACCGAAATGTAGCCGGTATTAATGCTGTAGCCTCTCACCCGGGATATAAAAAGATCATTATCAAACCTATTCCTGGTGGTGGACTTTCAAACGCAGAGGGTACACTTGCTACCTACTACGGTTCTATTACTTCAGGGTGGGAATATCAGGAAGAAAGTCTGATACAGAAGGTTACCATCCCAGTTAACACAAGTGCAGAAATATTTATTCCAGCCTCTGAAATGGAATCCGCAACAGTGAATGGCAAAACGCTATCCAAAGCGAAGGAAATAGAAGTGATTGGAGCCGAAGATGGATATTTAAAAGTTTTAACGGGATCAGGAAACTACATCTTCAATATAGCAATAGAACCTAAAAATGAGGTAAACAAGTACGATGCCTACGTCGGGAGATATGAAGCATTTGGAGGTACCATTTCCATAAGTTCCAAAAATGGTACTTTATATATGACCCAAAATGATGATATTCAGGAGCTGAAAGAGGATGGAAATGATCAATTTAGTATTGGATCAGACCCTGAAAATATCATTAAATTCAAAAGAAGTCGAACTCAGTCTGTACTGTCCATGGAAATGAAGATGAACGAATTCACTGTACAGGCATCAAAAGAATAATTACATGAAAAGTTTACTATTTATTTTACTGTCCATGGCTATGGGTTTTTCTGCAACATCGCAGAAAGTCATTGAGCTTCCCTTTAGCCCTTCTGATGATGTTACCTACGAAGGAGAAGAGAGACAGTACTTTTCCGAAGTGTGGCAAACTACAGTGGTTTCGAATGTATTTGAACCAACTCTGACAGTTTATGAACCTTCTAGCGAAAAGAAAAATGGGGCATCGGTAATCATTGCACCTGGAGGAGGTCTTTATGCCTTAAGCATAAATAGTGAAGGAATTGATGTTGCCAATTGGCTGGTGTCAAAAGGTTACACAGCCTTTGTTTTGAAATACCGACTGGTACCCACCAAGGACGATGCTACCCAGGAGATCATGGACGATTCTCAGAATGAAGCCGCAGAGTTAGTAAGAAAGGTTACCCCCGTTTTGCCAACTTCCATTGCCGATGGTCTGGCATCCGTTAGTCATGTTCGATCTAATGCCGAAACCTATGGGATTGATCCGGATAAAATTGGTTTTATGGGTTTCTCAGCAGGAGGAGCAGTTACTTTAGGAGTTGCATATAATTATGATGAAAGTACGAAGCCGAATTTCCTGGTACCGGTTTATCCATGGACAACCGTCATCCCGCTGACTGATCCTAAGGAAGATGCACCCCCCATGCTCATCATTTGCGCTTCGGATGATGCTCTGGGACTGGCATCAGGATCCATTGAGCTCTACAATAAGTGGTATCAAAAACAATTGAATGTCGGGCTACATATGTATTCTAAGGGAGATCACGGTTTTGGTATGAAAACACAAGGATTCGCGTCAGATAGTTGGATTGAACGATTTCACGAGTGGGCGCTGACTGAAAAAGTCATAGACTAATTTCAACAAAGTATGTCCGATCATACCGGGTCAGAAAGCCATGAGTTTGAGCGCCAACCCGTTCCTACCTCGCATCTAAAAGGCTGGAAAAGTTTTCTGGGAATGTATGCCGGAGAGCATGCAGCGGGGACTGAATTTGTCATCGGGCCACTATTCCTAACAGCAGGTGTAAGCGCGTTTGACCTTATTGTAGGGTTATTAGTCGGCAATCTAATGGCTGTATTATCCTGGAGATTTCTGACGGCTGAGATCGCTGTGAAATACCGATTAACCCTCTATTATCAGCTGGAAAAAATCTGTGGTAAGAACCTGGTAACTATTTACAACCTGGCGAACGGAGTTTTATTTTGTTTTCTCGCAGGATCAATGATCACTGTTTCCGCAACAGCTGTTGGTGTTCCTTTCAATATGAAAATGCCTACCTTGACAGATACCCTGCCTAACAGCCTTACCTGGGTCGTCATTGTTTTGATAATTGGAGCATTGATTTCAATGGTTGCAGCCAAAGGATATAACATGGTTTCGAAAGCAGCCAACTGGATGTCGCCTTTTATTGTGTTAGCATTTCTAGTCAGTGGAATCGTAGCCCTTGGCCAGTTGGGAGTAGGAAGTTTAACTGAGTTTTGGGCTATTTGGGGTGATGGTGGCGACCCATTCCCCGGTCAGATCAAGTACGAATTCTGGCATGTCGTATTATGGTCATGGTTTGCCAATGCTGCCATGCATATTGGTATGTCAGACCTTAGCGTATTCCGATTTGCCAATTCACCTAAACTAGGATGGACCACAGCGGCAGGTATGTACATCGGTCACTACATGGCCTGGATTGCTGCTGCCCTCCTCTATGCAGTTTATCTCAATTCTCCGGAGGCCCAGACATTGTTGGCAACGGGCGCTGCTCCTTCCGTGGCACCCGGTCCTTTAGCCTATAATGCCATTGGATTCTTTGGAATAATTGCCGTAGTTATCGCAGGATGGACAACCGCCAATCCAACAATCTATCGAGCTGGGCTCGCTTTCCAGAGCATTTTGCCAAAAACCTCGACATTTTGGGTGACAATCATAGCGGGAGGTGTGGCTACCATAGCAGGTTTATTCCCTGCCATCGCCATGAAACTGCTGGATTTTGTAGCTCTGTATGGATTCATTCTTGCCCCAATGGGTGCAATTATAGTGTTTCAACACTTCCTCGGAGAAAAGATGGGTATACAAATCGATTATGCAGAAAAAGCTGGAATATCCTTCAACAATTCTGTACTTATTGCATGGTTCGTCAGCTCCGGTGGATTTTATCTTCTTTCACAATGGCAAGGTATTTTCCTGTCTTTTTTAACACTACCTGCATGGATTAGCTGTGGAATGCTTTTCCTTATATTAAGTAGAAAATCATAATTTCCATTATTTGGAAATATCTAATTTATTTCCAATATTTGGAAATAAGTAAAAAATTTCTATAATTGGGAAATAAGTACTTTGTGTTAATGGCTGATGTGCTCAGAAGCCGTTCCATGAATCCAAACGAGCTATTGGATGTATTAAAGACCATCACTTCTTCAATCAATCAGAGCTATTCTACGGCCATACTATCTCCTTTGACCATCACACTTGGAGATGAATTTCAGGGCATTTTTAACAATCTACATTCTACTGTAGAAGTGATGATGGTTATCGAGGAAAAAACTCTGGTTCTGGACCCACGTTTTCAATTGAGATTCTCAGTTAGATTCGATGAAATATCAACTCCCATAAACGAGAAGATAGCCCACCAGATGTATGGACCTGCTCTCACCCTGGCAAGAGAAGAGTTGCAACATTTGAAGAAGTCTAATTCTCGCTTCAGTATCTATACAGGTCAAACGGAAATGGATCATTATCTTAACCGTCTATTCAAAGTTTTGCAGATGCTAAAGGGGCAATGGAATTCTAGTCATTATAAAGCCATATTTGATTTTCTAAATGGCAAGAGAGATTACAAAGAACTCGTTAAAAAAGGTCATTACCAAAATGAATCTGGCGCATGGAAAATGGTCAAATCTCAAAACCTGGAAGAATACCTTATCTTAAAAGAACTAATTTTACGCACAACTAATTGGAATGATAGTTAAGTTTTTTATCATCCTACTTTGCGGTGAAGTTATTCTGGCTGGCTTGTTTGTAATTATTAACCTATTACTAAAGAATAGCCCAAAACTATTCTCTTGGAAATCAGTGATAAAAGGTGTCCTGGAAAGACTGGTTATGTTTTTTGCCCTGGTACAAGGTTTTGATAACATCATCATGTTTTTCGCAGCAATAAAATTGGGAACCAGACTTAAACAGGATGAGGAAACTCCGATTAGCAATGAGTACTTTCTTATTGGCAACCTGGTTTCTATTGGCTCAGTTATAACCTATAATTTCCTTTTTAATTTAGAAAATTGGCTCCCGGTTTAATAAGAAGTAGCCTAGTTTAGTATTTCCATTAAACACTCATGAAAAATCTTACCCCAATAGGCCTCGCAATACTGTTTTTGTCCTGTGAAGTTGAAAAACCATCCGTTACCATGGAGAAACGGACACTTAGTGAAGAGCAGAAATCTTTCTGGTACGCAGGGGATGCAGAGGTTTCAAGTTTTCGATTATCACAATCCAGGTATGGAGAAACCAGGGAAGGGACAGCATCCGTCATATTTGTTACAGAACCTTTCTCAACATCGTCATGGACAAAAGCAGACCGGCCGGGATCTGAAGATGTATCTGTATTGAAAATGAATTTCACTAAGAAATTCGTGACAGGGATCTATCCCTACTCTATGATGACCTCCACGTTCCTCCCTTTCGACCGGCTGGGTAATTCCTTAAAAATAACATCGTCTTCTCAGGAATGGTGTGGTCAGACTTTCATGGAAATGAGGAGTAAACAGGAGCTTGAGATTGATATTTCCAGCTATTTTGAAGGTGAAAATGCAAATCTCATTCTCCCAAAAAACCTCATAGAAGACGACATCTGGAGCATGATCCGACTAGGACCAGAACAATTACAGCAAGGGACAGTGCAACTTATTCCCAGTTTCTTCTTTCTACGGATGAATCACATAGAAACAAAAGCCTATGAGGCCGACTTGTCTGTAAACAATCTAAATGATTCCCTTTCTCAGGTTACTTTGGAATACAGCGACATTGATAGAAGTCTTTCCATTCAATTTGAAAATCAGTTCCCTCATCGAATAGTTGGTTGGGAAGAAACTTATATGGATGGCTTTGGTCCCAACCGAAAAGAAATGACATCCAGTGGTGAACTTCTTCAAACAATCAAAGTTGATTACTGGACAAAAAACAGGGTTCGGGATTCTACTTTTAGACAGCAACTGATGCTTAACTGATAAATACAAATCCGGAACCAAATACAAATCTAGAAACTAAGATCTCAATACCTAGAACTAAGAACCCAGAACCCAGAACTCCCTAACGGTATTCCGAATTATTTGACTCACCCTGCTTCATGTCATCGTTATTGATTGTCCTCCTTCTTCTTTGTCGTGGGTCCATGGACATCTTACCAATGCGATAACTGAAATTGATCTTGAAATTGGTATTGTACAGATAGTTTGCACTTGATTGGTCAATAACCGGAGAGTTCAACTCTGTTCTGATTATCAATGGAGAAGTAACGAAGTTCTCAGCTCCGAAGCCAATACTACCTTTTTCGTTATTAAAAGAACGGTTGAGGCTTAGACTATAAACATAAAAACCGGTCTGATAGCCCTGCAACTGTACCCTCCTTCCTCTAAAGAAACTAAAGAGTTGAAATGCCCACCGATCAGTAAGCTTATAGCTTCCAAAAATTCTACCGCTTACCACAAAACCACTGTTGGATGCATTGAAAATAGGATCGTCAACGTTGTTGTCAAGAACTGCGTAGAAAGCGTCTATCCCTCCATTAAGCATTAGTTTACCCGCTCTGTAATTGGCAAAAACACTAAGACCGTATGCATCTTCCTCACCAATATTTTGGAAAGTAGTGTATACTGTGTCCTGGCCTAAGGACTCCCGTACCGGCTGAATGGACCCTTCTGTATTTCTTACGAATGCTGATAAACTGACAGAAGTACCTCTTTTGAATTTGCTGTATGAAGCCTCATAGTTGTTGGTAAACTCGGGATCAAGCACCGGGTTACCTTGTGTGATATCCAGGGGATTAGCAGCCTGGATATTCGGATTCAGAAACCGCAGTGATGGTCTCTGAATTCTACGGTTGTAAGCTATCTTAAACGTCTGGCCTTCTCCTATTTTTTTGGAAATGTTTATACTCGGCACCAAAACCCCGTAATTGGGTATGTCCAGGGGTAGTTCGTCTTGAAACAATCCCTCAATTGTGGTGTACTCGTACCTTCCTCCCAATTTGGCGCTCCAGGTTTCCAGAAAGTCCACGGTGTAGGACATATAACCTGCTGTAACATTCTGAGTGTAATCAAACTGATTAGAGAACTGAGCATCATTGACTTCCACCAGAGGATCGTTAGCCTGGCCAAAGAGGTAGGTAAAATCGCTAACTACTAGTCGACTGATATTCTTACCTCCGAACTCCATGATCTGATTCTCTCCCATAGGCTCGATATAGTCTACCTGAATGGTAAATTCCCTATTGTAGCTGTCATTGATGTTTTTGATCCGCTGATCTGGTTGACGCGATTCCATGTCCAGCGTCACATTTTTAAAGTCATTGACGGCATTATCCTGGCTATATAAGGTTAGTATGCTGAATTCCTTACCTTTCTTTTCAAAAGAGCGAATGTAGTTTAGATTCACATCCAATTGAGTCCCCTGATTTAGGGTGTTAACATCTTGTAGGTTTTCATTCACCAGGTTATCGTTCTGAAAGGTTTGAGTTAAACGGTCATCCTGAAAACTTCCAGAATTTCGGATACCAAACCGCACATTAGAACCAACCCAATTGTACTTATTAAGCTGATAATCCCATCCTAAGTTATATCGACCAAATAGTCTATCATTCAGTGTTTCGGCTTCCTGTGTGGTATTAGACAAGACGTTGCCATCGATGTCTTTTAAGGTCTGATCGTTTTCAAATTCACCTACAATATTGTAACCATATCGGCCGAAACCACCTAAGGTCAATCCTGTTCTTCCCTTCCTAAGGCCGGCATTGAGTCCAAGACTTGAACCCCTGATACCCGCACTTGTCCTGGCATTTAATGAAGCTCCTTGTAGATTATTCTTTTTGGTAATGATATTGATTATACCTCCGGTTCCTTCGGCATCGTATCTGGCCGAAGGTGAGGTAATCACTTCCACGGATTTAATCTGGTCTGCCGGAATTTGACGCAATGCGTCTCCAATACTATTGGCTGAAATAGTAGAAGGTCGATTGTCTATTAATACGGTAATATTTGAGCTGCCCCGCAATGAAACATTACCGTCGAGATCAACTGAAAGTAGAGGTACTCTTCTCAGAACATCTACCGCATCTCCGCCTGCTGTTGTTTCGTCCTGTTCAGCATTATATACGATTCGATCCACTTTTTCCTCAATCAGTTCCCGATCACTTTCCACAACTACTTCATCAAGTTCTGTAGCTACTGATTCCAATGACAAATCTCCCAGGTCGTACGATTCACCTTTTCCGGTGATTACTATTGAGTTTTGACTAAGTTCCTGATAACCAATGAACGAAACATTGATCTTGTAATTTCCAGAAGGAATAGACCTCATGGAGAAATTACCATTTTCGTCTGCTATGGTACCATCTTTAGCCACACCTTCCTCACTGATAAGTGCTATGGTGGCAAAAGGAATAGGCTCACCACTATCTACATCTACTACTGATCCGGAAACTTTTCCGTATCCAATTTCGGTAGTTTTAGCCTTCCCTCTTCCATATGGTTTACCGCTTGCCGAGCCGGCCGGAACTTTGTCCAATTTCATTTCCATCCAGTTATTACTAACCAGAATTTGTCTCTGCGAGACTACTTTTCCGGTGTTGGACATGGTTCTTCCCCGGACACTCACGTCAAACGAAAATTCATCTCCATTAAGCTTGCCGTTTTCAATTTCAGAAGTCCCCATTGGGTTTGAAACCGTTCCCTTAAGAGATTCTCCTTCGACTTTGAAGTCGTATACTACTTCAAACGGACCGTTTGGTCCTCCTTGAGTTTTGCCTTTCCATTGTCCCTCGATTGAGTTTTGGGCATAAATGGTCGTTGCCATCAACAGAATGGCTATTGATTGTAATAGTTTGTTGGTCATTGTGTCTACTTAGATGCGATAAATCGCTTTTACTTTCGGGGCATTTCCCGCAAGAACAAGTTTCAAACACCAATCCGTTGAAAAAAGTTAGGCAAACCGTTACAATAGCTTGCAGCCGGTAAAATCAAGCGCGTACACGACTCAAATTTTACGTGAACGGTAGGTAAAAAAGTATCAGTTTCCAGGAAAATTCCCCCGATTCCGATGATCTCCCCATCGTTGACCTGATCGTTTAAGCGGGATTTGCATCCCTCCCGTACCTTCCAGCCAGTCGTAGAGTTCTGTGGTCAGGGTGCCGATCAACTCCTGATGTTCAGCACTCTTAATCAGGTTTTTCATTTCGTATGGGTCCTCCTGCAAATCATAAAACTCATTCGTATCCCAAACACCGTGATAACGGATCAACTTATATCGGTCCGTACGTACACCATGCATAGTCGGAGTCTGAGGGAAATGGTTTTCCCAGTAGTACTCATAGAATATTCTATCTCTCCAATCTGAAACTTGCTGACCCTTAAGAATTGGCACTATTGATGCTCCTTGCATTTGTGATGGCTTTTCAATTCCGGCCAGTTCCAGAATTGTAGGAGCTACGTCAATATTTTGCACCATCTTCTGAATGACCTGATCACCTTTCAATACCTCGGGATATCGAACCAGAAAAGGTACTTTAACCGATTCTTCGTAAAAGTGTCGCTTATCAATCAACCCATGTTCACCAAATGAGAACCCATTGTCTCCCATATATATTACCAAAGTTGATTCCGCCTGACCCGTTTCATCCAGGTACTCCAAAACCGCTCCTATGCTTTCATCTACAGCCAACAAAGTCTCACAATAGCGCTTATAAAAGGTCTTGAAATCCATGGAACCGTGATACATGTAATCCACACCATGCCAACTCTCCCGTTGCATTTTTTGCCAATCAGGAGTCCGGTTTTCACCATAATACTTCTCATCTCTTCCGGGTTCATTGAAGTCACTCACTTTATTGGCCCTGTTTTCAAGAAATCCGTCCGGGTAGCTTGCACCTTCCACTTCACCTCCTTTTGAACCCGTGTAATCTTTTAAGCCATACGGGTTGCTCTTCCCCTGAATCGGTTCGGCAGAAGTGTAGAAGGATGGCGGAAGAATGATTTCTTCATCGTCATACACACCCAAATGTCTTTTAGCAGGTGCAAACTCCGCATGTACAGCTTTATGAGAGAGGTACATGAAGTAAGGTTGATCGTCATCCCTATTCTTCAACCAGTCTAAGGCATGTTCGGTAAGCAGATCTGTAATGTAGGTGGAGTCACCGTATTCCGTTCTTTCACCATTTATATTCAGAGTCGGATTATAATAAACTCCCTGTCCAAAAAAGCTTTCCCAATGATCAAATCCCGGACGAGGATTATCGTCATTACTTCCCATGTGCCATTTTCCAAAATAGCTGGTTTCATACCCCACCTCCCGAAGATACTGCGGGAAATAAATCAAACTCTCTGGTGCAGGTGCTGAATTGTCGACCACCGTGTGTGTATGTGAAAATTGTCCGGTAAGAATTGATGCCCGACTTGGTGAACAAAGGGATGTTGTCACGAAAGTATTTGGAAAATAGGCCCCTTCCTTTGCCATACGATCCATGTTTGGAGTTTCCAACCAGGGTACTTTCCCGGTAAAACCCATAAAATCAAAGCGATGGTCGTCGCTCAATATGAAAATTACATTTTTTGGTTGGGTTCCCTTAATTGAATTGTACTCGAGAGCTACAGGTTGGCCAGAGACAAGCGTTGAAAGAAATAACACGAAAGCTGAGGTAAGATATCGCATGGTCACTTTTAGGTTTATGGTTAAAAATAGGACTATTTAAGAAAAACGTCGTCAGCCTCTATCTTTTAACATATCAGGACCTGGCACCATTTCTTCCTTGTGCTTATCCACTAACTGGTTGATCTTGTCAATGATTTCCGGATAGTCCTCTGCGATGTTATACTTTTCAGAGGGATCAATACTTACATTGAATAACAGAGGTGGATCATGGTCTTCCCTATTATTGGCATAGCCATCCTGGGTGGAATAGTGAATTTTGTAGTCACCCACCCGTATGGCAAAAAGTTCCGTTCCACGATAGTAGAATACTTCATTTCGTTCACTTTCTTTTCGGTTCAGTATCACGGGGGAAAGGTCAATACCATCAATAATCCGATCTTCTGGTACGTCTACTCCCGCTATTTTGCTTACGGTAGTAAATAGATCCATAGTGGTACCCATGCCAGTGACAATGCCTGGTTCCACTAATCCAGGTCCCCACATCAGGCATGGCTCACGCATTCCTCCTTCCCAGGTGGAACCCTTTCCTTTCTTCAATAACCCAGCACTTCCACTTTCCTCTCCCATCATCAGCCATGGGCCATTGTCGGATGTGAAAATGACTAATGTGTTTTGATCGAGACCTGTTTCTTTTAATGTTTTCAGAATCCTACCCACACCATCATCAATCTCCTCCACCACATCACCATATAAGCCACGAGGACTATTACCGAGAAACTCTTTTGAGGCGAACAAAGGCACATGCGGAAGGTTGTGAGCCAGGTACAAAAAGAACGGTTGTTGCTGATTATTTTTTATAAAGTCGATGGATTCCTCAGTATAGCGAAGCGTTAAAGTATTTTGATCAGTTGGTCTTTCAATAATCTCATTATCCCGCATCAAAGGAACGTTAAATGTGGCTGTCTCCTTACGTAAGGGTGTATCCCAAAAAGCTCTCCAACCACCAACCGATTCAAAATCAATTACATTATCCATGTCGTTGGAATAAGGGATCCCATAGTAGGAATCAAAACCGTGATTGGTAGGTAGATATTGCTCTTTATGCCCGAGGTGCCACTTGCCAATACAAGCTGTTCGGTAACCCACAGTTTTGAGCTGCTCCGCAAGGGTTATCTCATCGGAAGGGAGTCCGTTGTGTGAATCCGGAAACAACACCCGCACTTGACTACTGGCCATGCCACTACGGATGGGAAGGCGTCCCGTGAGCAATGCTGCCCGACTGGGTGTACAGACGCTGGCTCCAACGTAGAAATTTGTCCACTTCTGACCTTCTGCAGCCATTTGATCCAGATTTGGAGTTCTAATAGTAGGGTGACCATAGACACCGAGATCACCATATCCCAGGTCATCTACAAAAATGACGATGATATTGGGTGGACGATCCTGGCTAAAAGCAATGGTGGAGAAAAAAAACAATAAGAATGTTACTGTCCAACGCATATCATTTCACAGTTAGAATTATTCTTTGATATCTGGTTATTGGGGGCTCACCATTGTCAGTCCCTTCCAAAATGACATGAAAGTCGTCACCGGGAGTGACATCTTCCGGGATAGTAATTGCTACTGATTCACCCCTAAGGTTGCCGAATTTCAATGATCCGGGATAGGAATCTACATCCTGGTGTTGCCACCATCGAAAGACAATTTCATCGTCATCGGGATCATTACCGGAGGCTGTCAGAACCAGATTATCCCTGGGTGAAACTTCCACTCCCTCGGTATCTTTTTCCATCTCCCCTTCAAAATCGATATTCCCTACTTTGATGAGACTTCGAAGTAAATCTGGCGATGGATAATCTTCATCATGCAGAAGGAGATTAGGATGGACTTCTGAATAAAGGTCGATAAACTCCTGCATCCACGTGGTGCCAGGCCAGCGAAGGTCTGTTCTTTCACCATATCGATCCCTTATCATCTCCATTTCTGAAATAAAGGTCGTGCCTTCTCCATCTCCTTTGTGGTGCCATTGAGAGCTACTGTAGACCAGTCCTTCAATATCAAATTCATTGGAATAAAGGAGCATACGAATGAAAGAATCCATATCATCCACTTCTCCGTCAGTTGTGACTACAGTTCTGGGAAGCACATTGCCATCAGCTTTCGTATCCTTGCTTTTAGAATTCTCTGACGGTTCAACACATGACATCAGTAGTCCCAAAAGTGGTAAAAACTTGATTAGATTCTTCATACCAACAATTTAGGTAAATGATTTAAGAGACTTTTGATACTCCTTCAGTGAGTTTGACGGAGTAGGATTCAGCTATTAACCCAAACTTTGACTCATATTGATTAATCACTTGTTTGACCACACCATCAGCCTCAGAAGATTTCATCAGGTTCAATGTGCAACCGCCAAAGCCCCCACCCATAATCCTGGATCCAAGAACAGCGGGTTCATGTTTTACCAGGTCTACCAGAAAATCAATTTCAGGACAGCTCACTTCGTATTCGGTCCTTAGCCCGTGATGAGTTGCGTTGAGTAGCTCACCTATCCTATTTGTTTCTCCCTCTTTCATCGCAGCAGTCATCTGGAGTACTCTTGCATTCTCCTTAATAACATACTTAGCCCGGCGATAGACTGTTTCAGAAACCGTTCCCTGAATTTTGCCAAGGTCACTAATAGTGGCATCTCTTAACGAAAGTATATCTGTTCGAACATTTTGTAGCGCCTTCACAGCTTCCTCACACTCCTCCCTTCGATTATTGTATTCGGAAGATGCAAGTGAATGATGAACCATGGAGTTGATCAGCACAAATTGATATTGTTCTAATACAACTGGATGTAAGTCGTAATCGAGGGTACGACAGTCTAGTAGAAGAACCTGATCCCGCTCTCCGAAAACGCTGGCAAACTGATCCATTATACCACACTTTACTCCTACGAATGAATGTTCAGCTGCCTGTCCAAAAGTGGCAACCTGAACTTTGCTGAGTCCTAGCACAAAAATCTGGCTTAGTCCAAAACCAAAACCACATTCAAGGGCAGCAGATGACGATAACCCGGAACCTATTGGAATATCTCCGGCAAAACAGGCCTGAAACGGACCAACTTGATATTCATTATTTCTTAACTGATCAACTACACCCAGAATGTAATTTGCCCAGCCCTTTTCCGACCTTTTCAAGTCAGTGTTAATGAACTCAATTGAATCTTCTAAGTCGATGGAGTACACCTTACTACACTTGTCTTCACTAACTCCTATTGCTATATATATTGCCCGGTCTATAGATCCTGGAAGTACCCAACCATCGTTGTAGTCGGTATGCTCTCCAATAACGTTTATCCTCCCAGGTGCTCTTACGACTAACTTCGGTTCTACATCAAACTTTTCAAAGTAGACGGACCTTACCCTTTCAATTAATTCTTGATTCATTACTCTGACTCGTATTGCATTTTACTATGTCTACTGGGGACACCTACACCGAAAAAATACACAAAACAAATGTCATTGAATGATTTCCGATTTATGGGTATCTTCTCATCATAACCTTCAGATAAAATCTTCCATGAAAGCTCAATCCATTATCTCTATTTTTTGTGTTCTACTTGCTCTTAACTCCTTCGCACAAGAGTACCCATTTCGTGATACGTCATTGCCGATAGAAGAGCGAATAAGTGACCTGATCAGTCGATTAACTCTTAAGGAGAAGACTCAACAAATGCTAATGAATACACCCGCTATCGATCGCCTTGGAATACCTCCTTACGATTGGTGGAACGAAGCACTTCATGGTGTTGGTCGCTCAGGAAACGCCACCATTTTCCCTCAGGCTATTGGAATGGCAGCGACTTTTGATGAAGACCTGATTTTGAGAGTGTCCACAGCTGTCTCAGATGAGGCGAGAGCCATGCATAATGCCTCTGTAAGAAAGGGCAATTATATGCGTTATAGCGGTCTTACCTTTTGGACCCCGAACGTAAATATTTTTCGTGATCCAAGATGGGGACGCGGTCAGGAAACGTATGGCGAGGATCCCTATCTGACAAGTGTTTTAGGGAGTGCATTTGTCCGTGGCCTGCAGGGTGATGATCCGAACTATTTAAAAACTGCAGCTTGTGCCAAGCACTACGCTGTACACAGCGGACCGGAAAAGCTTAGACACGAGTTTAACGCAGTGGTGTCAGATAAGGACTTATATGAAACCTACTTACCAGCATTTAAGTCGCTCGTTGATGCTGGTGTTGAATCGGTGATGTGTGCCTATAACCGCACTAATGACGAGCCTTGCTGTGGCAGTAACTTCCTGCTACAGGAAATACTTCGTGAAGAATGGGGATTTGACGGGCACATCGTAAGTGACTGTTGGGCAATTGTTGACTTCTTCTCGGAGAATGGCCATGGAACAGTTGATTCGGATAAGGAAGCTGCAGCCTTGGCCTTGAAGAGTGGTGTAAACGTAAATTGTGGTAGCACATTCAACGTTTTGGATGATGCCGTAAGAGAAGGTTTGGTGAGCGAAGAAGAGGTTAATGAAAAACTGGCTAAGCTTCTCGAAACACGTTTTGAATTGGGCCTTTTTGACCCGATTGAGGCTAACCCCTACAATAGTATTCCTATAGAAGTAGTGAACAGCGAGGAACATCGCCAGTTAGCCTATGAAGCGGCCGCGAAATCCTATGTTTTATTGAAGAACAATGGTGTTCTTCCTTTGAAAAATGATTTAAACCGTTACTATGTAGTCGGACCAAATGCCGCTTCTATTGACGCATTACTTGGAAATTACTTTGGAGTTAATCCAAACCTGGTGACTGTTCTTGAAGGAGTAGCCAGTCGTATTGCTCCCGGAAGCCAGTTACAATATAGTCCCGGAACCACCCTGGATCGACCAAATGTCAACCCGGTCGATTGGTCTTCCGGAGAGGCAGCTGTATCCGATGTGACCATCATGGTAATGGGCTTGACACGTCATGTTGAAGGCGAAGAGGGTGAGTCTATCTCCTCCCCTTATTTCGGTGATCGGATAGACTACAACATTCCACAAAATCAAATTGATTACCTGAGAAAGATAACCAGTCACGATAAGCCAGTGATTGCTGTTGTCACCGGAGGTTGTCCCATGAACCTGGCTGAAGTCCACGAGTTGGCGGACGCTGTGCTATTTATCTGGTACCCAGGTGAAGAAGGAGGGAGCGCCGTAGCCGACGTGCTTTTTGGCGATGTCTCCCCAAGCGGGAAATTGCCTTTAACGTTCCCTAAATCATTAGATCAGCTACCTGAGTACGAAAACTATGACATGGCAGGAAGGACTTACCGGTACATGACGCAAGAGCCGATGTACCCTTTCGGGTTTGGACTTAGCTATACGAGTTTCTTGTATTCTGAAGCTAGTCTTTCTTCAGAAAGCATTAAAAAGAATGGCTCTACCACCTTCTCTTTCACTCTCACCAACGATGGTGAATACGAGGCGGAAGAAGTTGTACAACTATACATTACGGATGTTGATGCTAGCGTAGATGCCCCCCTCTTTTCATTGAAGGGAATGCAGCGCGTGAGAATGGCTGGAAAGGAAAGCAAGGAACTTAAGTTTGATATAACTCCGGACATGCTGGAAATTGTGAACAACGCCGGTGAGTCGATATTGGAAAAAGGTGAATTCAGAATTTATGCAGCATCAAGTCTTCCCGGAAGCCGATCTGAAGATCTTGGGATATCAAAACCCGCGATGGTCACACTGGAGGTTAAATAAGGAGTGGTAAACTCCTATTTGAATAACTTGACCAAGAGTACGTTAGAATCAGTTTTCCAGCAAATTAGTACTCATAAACAGCGGCCTTTCGGTCCAGGTCCAGCAACTTGCGCAAGTTGAAAACCAGCTGATTAAAGAGCTCACTGGGTTGTTCCCTATCACCAATGATTCTTAAAATCCTCAACTCATCCCCAGGAGTATCCAGACTAATAGAATGGTGATACTCCTTGGTTGTTTCCCGGGAGGCCGTTGCATATTCATCCATAAACTGAGAGCTTACTTTAATGTCTCGGATTTTTCGAAATGGAATGATTATTTCCTTATTCCCTCTTTTAATCTGTAGTGATCGGCTATCCAAATTAAAAATCAAAACTGATCTTCCGGACGATTTCCTGAGAGAGGTATACAATACGATAACTCCAAAAAGAGTCACCAGGCTACCAAATAGCAAGAAGGCAAGGGTGAAGAAAAGCCCGGAAATTATAACTATAACAGACACTACGGCGATGAAATTTCTTACAAAAGCCGAGTGCCGAATTCTTAATTCACTATCACTCTCACGAATGATGTATCCGTTATCCTCAAGCAGACGGATAACCTCTTTTTTCAAAAAAGACTTCATTTTCAGGCGGGATGATTCAATTAGAAAGTTAAACAATTTCAATATCACTGTAAAAAGACCAATTCTTTCGACCAGTTTTATATCTTCACATATATCCCCATTCAATGAAAAGAACTGGCATAATCGTCTGTTTTTTCTTGACCCTAACCCTTGTAACCAATGCGCAACATTCGGTTGCCAGGAAATGGAATGAGGTTCTGCTTGAGGCTATTCGAAACGATCTTGCCCGCCCCACTGTCCATGCACGGAATCTTTTCCATATTTCTGCCGCCATGTACGACTCATGGGCGATCTATGATCAAACGGCTTCTACTTATTTCCTAAATAACCAACTGGCAGATTGTCCATGTACCCTTGAAAGTCAACCATCTGATCCCGCACTCTTGCGAGAGGAGGCACTGTCATACGCTGCTTATCGACTTATCATGCATCGCTTTGAATCGTCGCCCGGTGCAAGTGAGACATTCGTGTTAGTAAATGATCTGATGAATGATTTGGGCTATTCACCAGATATTGAATCAACAAACTTCGAAGAAGGAGCGGCACAACTGGGTAATTACATAGCGGATTGCATCATTGAATTCGGTTTAAATGATGGCTCTAATGAAATCAACGATTACGCCAATCTTTATTACAGACCGGTAAATCGTTCAATCGATCCCAGGTTTCCGGGTACCGACTTGCTCTATCCAAATAACTGGCAACCAATTACTTTCAATCTTTTCGTTGATCAATCAGGAAACATCTTTAATGAAATTACCACTGAATTTCTAAGTCCGGAATGGGGAGAAGTAACTCCTTTTGCCATGGATCAATCGGATATGAAGGTATTATTGAAGGGAGACCAGGAATTCAGGATTTATCATGATCCAGGTCCACCACCCTATCTCGACCGTAATAATTCACCGGGAAGTCAGGCATATAAGTGGGGATTCACATTAGTTTCCATTTGGCAAAGTCATCATGACCCAAGCGATGGGGTGCTATGGGACATCAGTCCAGCCTCAATTGGAAATTTGCCTTCATTACCCGAATCTTTCGAAGAGTATCCGGAATTCTATAACCTAATCAACGGAGGGGATAACAGCCTGGGGCGTTCGTTAAACCCGGTTACCGGAGAACCATACACTCCACAAATTGTTCCCAGAAGTGATTACACCCGTGTGCTTGCTGAATTCTGGGCCGACGGTCCTGATTCTGAGACCCCTCCGGGACATTGGTACACCATCTTGAACTATGTCACGGATCAACAAGGATTTGAACGAAAGTTCGAAGGTGATGGAGAGGAAATGGATCCGTTGGAATGGGATGTTAAAAGTTACTTCACACTTGGTGGGGCTATGCACGATGCCGCCATAAGCGCATGGAGTGTAAAGGGCTGGTACGATTATGTTCGTCCAATCTCAGCTTTACGTTATATGGCTGGAATGGGTCAGGCTAGTGACGCGGCTTTACCAAATTATAACCCTTTTGGAATCGTTCTTCAGGAAGGATATGTTGAACTGGTTTTTCCAGGTGACCCACTGGCAGGTGCCAATGGTGAGCATATAAATAAGATAAAACTCAATACCTGGAGAGGTCCGGATTTTATTGATAACCCGGACTCAACAATTGCGGGAGTGGGTTGGATCCTGGCCGAAAACTGGTGGCCCTATCAACGACCGACTTTTGTTTCACCGCCTTTTGCCGGTTACGTATCTGGTCATTCAACATATAGCCGAGCCGCAGCAGAGGTCCTAACTGCTTTTACTGGTAGTGAATACTTTCCAGGTGGAATGGGGGAATTTGTAGCAAAAAAGGATGCCTTTCTTGTTTTCGAGGACGGTCCCAGCCAAGACATTACCCTACAATGGGCAACCTACCGGGACGCCTCGGATCAATGTAGTTTATCAAGGATTTGGGGTGGGATCCATCCTCCAGCCGATGACATTCCCGGAAGAAAAATGGGCATTGTAATCGGACTGGATGCATTCGATTTGGCCAAAAAATACTTCGAAGGCCAGGTTCTTAATGTATTAAGTCTGGATAAAAAATCACAAATCTCTTTGTATCCTAACCCTGTCCAATCTGGAAAGGTGTTACACCTCATGATCCCGGAACTTGGTAATGAGATTAGTGTGCAACTAATGGATTTGAATGGGAAAACACATTATCAAACCGGAACGATCCAGAATTCAGGAAGCATGGAACTGAATATCCCAACTGTTCCTTCTGGAGTATATGTTTTACGGGTATCAGGGTTGGATGGTGTCCGATCTCGGTTAGTATACGTTTCTGACTAAATGACCCTTATCTACCTGTTAACATGTTTATGATTAACCGGACAAGCATTTAAAATCTCTCTCTGAGCTTTCTTTGGATCGTTGATGGTCTCATAAAACTTGTCGAAATACTTCAATGTACCCTTTTTTCTCACCGGATGAAGCCTGGTATCGTTTTCATAAACGGCATAGATCTCTTCTTTCTTTTCATTGAAATAAGCGAAGGTCTTCTCATACTCCCCCGGTTGCCGACAAAAACCCCTGAAAAGACGTTGACGTACGCTATTGATGGGTAACTCTTCATTGGGTACGGCATATCCAATGGCGATAGCACCAGCGTAGTCAAAATCATAGGGTACAGGAACAGGTGGCATTCGATCGTCCTCATTAAAACCCATCAGCATTATGTTATGAAATTTAGATACTGCCCAGTCGGTGTTGCCAATCATGAACTGAAATACCGTCATCCGATCCAATGCCTCCCGGTTACACAGATCTTGAACCAATACCGGTTTTTCAAGCATGTACATGTTGTTTCGGTAGGCCATTACATGATCCTCCTCTCTAAAAATTCCGTATCTCTCAATTTCAGTACTATTGGATGCTGAATCGATGTAGTTAATTTTAAGTAGACGCACTCGTACACTGTAATCCGTTAAAACATTATAATGCTTATAGGTGAGGTATTCCTGTAGTATATAATCATCAAATGTTTTGGTTGTCCTGCAATGAGTAACTAGTTTGATTTTATCCTGACCTGCAAACAGATTGTCATCATTACCTTTTTTCTTGAAATTCAATCGTAAAGGAGGAAATGGACACACGGAAGGTTTTGATCTATTGTTACCCCTCACCCTGATCTCACAATCAACTTTCACTGGTTTCCCCTGATCATCATAATAGGTAAGCTCGCACCAACGTTCTTTTCTTACCTCCAGATCAGTTGTTACCTCCTTTATATTGAACTTCAGATCAATGGCAAGAATATCATCATCCTGAAATAGAGGAGATGTCGCAGCTTTCTCCAAAGACTTCTGTGCGGAAGTGGATAGTGAAATAAAAACAGCAAGAATGAAAAAGCTGAATTTGGACTTCATGGTATTCACTGGAGGGTTAGTTGGAAGATAAAAAAAATAAAAGCCATTAGCTACCAAACCATTGACTAATAGGTGCATACTTTACCTTAGTATATAGACGTTGACCTTCTCTCCATTAAGGAATTCGTTATTCTCCGGTATTTTGATGAATATCTCCTGGCCATAAGACTGGGTCTCAGAGGATGGATTTAGCATAGCCGGATAAGGTATAATTCGGTTTCCTACGTCTGTGATTTTACCCTCAATACTATACGTTCGATTCGTACATCGCACTAAAACATTTGAATTGATAAGATCACCTGTTGCCCTTCGCTCATCATAGTAAGCCTTGATCATCGTTGGCTTACCACTATAAAGAGTAAGGATGTTGGTATAAGGTGCAACCAGTTCATCCAGGTTAACTGTTACATTACCAATAATCCCATCAAACTTGGCAAGCGCCACCAAGTAAGATGTCTGATGCGTGAGGTTGTCCAAAAGATCATCGATCGCCCGAATTTGAGTACGAAGTGCCGACGTATCGACAGACAATTGGTCAAGAAGCTCCTGGTTACGGGTCCGGTTTTGTTCAAGTAAATCATGAATCTGATCGGTTAAGTTCGGGTTGCTAACATCCGAGGCCAAATTCCTTAATCGTTCCATTTCCTGGTTCGTCTGTCCGACCGCCGTGCCTAAGCTGCTAAAGTACTGGCCAACGGCCTGATCAAGGTTCATTTCAAGACGATGCCGCTCCGTTTCCAATCTTCTTATTTCTGCTATCAGTCCCGGTTGATCCACTTCCAACAGAACATCTCCGGAATCGACTTGTTGTCCTGGGACAACATGAATAGCCTTAATTCGAACAGGTTGTTGATAGCTGATGGTATATACGTTATTTTCCACTTGTGCTATCATTACATTCGAGCGGTCCTGAGAGATCATGGATATACCGACCAAAACCATGATAATTAAAATCCAGAATCCGAAGAAAACCTTACTCCCCATTATAACCGGTTATTTGCCCTCTTTTCAATTCGAACTTCGCTCAAACCCTCTACGGTTTTTAAGTGATTGAAGAGTTCTTTGCTACTGATGTCGTCCTTCATGCGGACAACATATTCAGAACGAAGTATATCTATATTCCTTCTTTGCGTAATTAAATCGGCCTCCTTGCAGAAATTGTTTAGTTCCTTGGCCAATAATGATTCCTCCTGATTGTGAATAATAACCAAATCAAACTGTTCTTCGTTAATAGTCCGATATTTTGAGTTTGCAAGCATAAAAGAAATTGCACAGAAGATGATTGTACCAGCTATCGCAATCTGATAACCATAGACACCGGTGGCGATACCAATAGAAATTGCTGCAAACATGAAAATAATGTTGCGTGGATTCTGAATCATGGTACGGAATCGAATAATCGCAACGGCTCCGATAATTCCAAAACCTATCGCCAGATTGCTACCGACAGCCATCATAATCATGGAAGTAACCACCGCACTGAGAACCATTGCCTGAAAGAAGCTATTCGGAAAACCTGGCCCCTTGTAAGTCCATTGATAGGTCAGTGCAATAAAGGTGCTTAATACGAAAGAAAGCAAGAGGGAGAATATGGCAACCTCAAATGAAGGAAAGTCATAATAAAGCGTGCCCTCAAGAAAACTCTCTAACATAGTACTGGTTGTGTTGCTGGTGTTTGTTTAAATATAGACATATTGACTATTTCTCTGCAGAAATTTGCAAAGACAAACAAAAACCTGGAACAGGAACTCCAATGTTGAGGAATATTTGGAAGTGATCAAACTTGATTCAAGACCATTTCAGGAAAACAATATCGATTCATCCACATTCAATAAATTGAATACTCTGAATACCCCTTGACAGGTGGAAGAACAAAGAGAAGGACGTTTTCAAAGTGTAGCGACCTTCTCCAGAGAACTAGTCCGGAGAAAGTCGATCACAACAGGATCAAGATTTAAAACTCCTAAATCCCTTTAGGTACATTCTTATGATGGTATGGGCAATGTCGACAGCGGTTGCCACAACAATATCCTCTGCTTAAATGGTATTCCTTGGTGAACACCATGAAGCCATTTTCGAAATAATAATCTTTTCCTTCTATGAGTTTTTCCTTCATAATTATTTGAATACACAGCTATTGGGTGCAATCCCTACATCATAAGACCCATTAACGTTCCCACCAAAAGACAAAAACTCGATATATCCGGCAGAAGAAAAGTCCGGTGCAACGCAACCTATGATCAATTGCTCTTCAGAATCCAGGCTAAATCCATAGTAACTGTTTTCATTAATTGGTGCTGCTGGCAGGGTACTATCCTGATCCGTAATCCTATAAATCTGGCCACTATAAAGGTAAAAAATCTCGGAGTTCTCCGGATTGATTTGCAGTTGAGATGGACCTCCTAACCCTTCAAAGGCAAACTGAAATAGTATGTCACCAGATGTACTAATCTTTTCTATTGCACCTGGAATACTCTGCTCAACATCAATATTGAAATCCGCATCGAAAGCTAAAAAACCAGAGGAGGCTACCCAAAGATCACCATTCGCATCCACAGCCAGGCTGTTGGGGTTAAATGACAACTGAAATGTATCGACCACCGTTTCGGAGGTCAAATCAATCACCGAAAGAGTATTATCTACGGAAAAACCTCCAACGTTAGTTACATACAACCTATCACCTACTATCAACATTTGATTGGGTCCAGAGCCAACGGGAATACTCTTTTCAACTTCGTAAGTATCGGCATTAATGACTTTCACACTTCCAGTCACTCCATCCGGACCCCAGTCAGAAAGATAGGCTTTGGAACCATTTCCAACCACATACCTGGGGCTGGATATATCATTGGTAATAGTGGCAATATTCTCCCACGAATCGACATCGATAACTTCAACTTTCGATGAGTTTTGTACGACAATAAAACCGGCACCATTTACGATACTCATGGATTGGGCCTGGTCTCCTAACGGAATCTCATTAACTGATAAAAAAACATCGTTGGATACAGCCTCATCCTGATCGCTGTAGAAAGACAATGAGGCATTTCCTGCTCCGAAAGCACCTTCATTTACGATAAAAAAACCTGTGGAAACTGGTACTTCCTTATTCTTCGGTTCATCATCGGAACAACCGAGAATTGATAAAACTAGAAATAGTAATGCGTATTGTAAAAATTTGTTATTCATGATTCAAAGTTTAATGATAGAGCTAGACAATAGTTTCTTCCATACATTGGATAACCTCTTCTGTTTTCGAAATAGGCATTGGTAAGATTATTTACATCGAAACGAATGCTTCCCCCAAATACCTGCCAGTGCCATTTGTAACCCGTCGAAATATCAAGGAATCCGTAAGCGTCAAGTTTCCTCAATTCAGAATTGGACTCATCCGTATATTGATCACCGACGTAACCGTGACGGATTTGTATGGATAGGTCTTTATATCCGATCAACAAGCTATTATTCAATGAGTGAATTGGGGTATAAAGCAGTTGATTACCCTCAGTATTTTGATTTGGCGATTTCTGTAGAGTCGAAATACCCATTCGGTAGGAAGACAAAAGACCCAATTGCGTATTTCCAGCTTGATAGTTGAATGTACCCGTAGATTCAATTCCCCTGGACCAGACTTCTCGCAGGTTTTCAGGTGTCCAATAATTCTGTTCTGACAGGTACCACTGAATCCAATTGGTAACCTGACTATTAAATACCGTTACACTAACGCCAATACCTCCTGGTGATGGGGAGTCCAAATACTCTATTCCAATTTCCTGATTCCAGGAGCTCTCGGCATCAAGCTGTGGATTCCCACGGGCTCCGCTACCTTGCCAGTATAGGTCGTTGAAAGTGGGAATCCGGTAATTTCTGGATGCATTTCCCTTTACTTTGATATTTTGAGAAATACCCCATTCCAGACCCATGGATGGAGTAAATGGAGTACGTATCCCATCTATCAACTCTTCTCTCCCATTAAAGACAAGGAAAAGGTTTTCAATAGGATTAGTACGTGCACTTACGGTCATCGAGAAGATATTTCTGGTTGGATCGCTTGTAAGATTGTCCGCACTGCCCTGCTGGTTTTCGTATTGGATTCCCGTGAAGATCTCTGTCCTAGAAGTAACTCGATACTCAGCCTGGAACTGTTGAATATAGGACACATAATCGTTATCAGACCGTAGTGAAATATCAGGATCTTTGAATTCTGATCCCTGGTAAATAACAGCTTGCTTCAGGCTTAAACCCAACCGATTTCGATCAAAATGGTAATAGATTAAACCTCTAATAACGTCATCGTCCTGGGCCGCTCTACTTTGACCGCTCGCAATAATAGACTCTGGAACTTCCACCTCCTGATTTTGAAAAGAAGTGATGACTCCAATCATGTGTTCATTATTGATTCTCCAGCCCGCTTGTTGTTGAAAACCCACAGTTTGCAAGCCCGCGTTTGACCTCCTCTCCCCCTGAACTGGATTTTGATAGGGATTCCGATAGGGAAAATCGTTTGCAACTCGCCTATTATAAATCACTGTCTTGGCAGATAATCTCTTACCGCCAATTGAAGCAGAAATGTTTTGAGCCTGTCGCCCGAAACTACCAAGCTCAGATACGGTTTCAACTCGAATATGCTTACGAAATTTTAAGTCATTCGTCAATTGGATCGTACCGCCAATTGCACCTGATCCGTAAAGACTAGCTGACCCTCCTTTTTGAATGGAGACATTATCTGTCAGGCCTACATGAAACAAGGAAAGATCTTGCTGGCCCAACAAAGGATTGTTCAGGGTGATTCCATTCCAAACAATAGCAGTATGCGATGCGTTAAGCCCTCGTAATGCTGGTGAACTCAATCCTGTTGGGCCATAGGGACGAATTTCTCCAATAGAAGAGTATCGTAACAGCTGAGACAAACTCTGACCAGCAGTATAGCTAAAAGTAGCACTGTCAAGAACGTACGTCGATAATCCAATCTCCGACTTTTCGGTACGAGATGGCACGACGTTCACCTCCATCAAAGTGATGGTAGTGATCGAATCGATTGGAGACTTCTGGGCATTGGTTGGTAGCATAATCACCAGTACCAATCCCATTGTCATTATACCTTTTACGCCCATTGAATAAGTTTTAAACCAACGGGCTTTCGACAACGAAGGATGAATTACAACGCAGCTAACACTACGGATTCATACATCGACTTTTCCACCGAAAGCCATCTGCAAAAACGCGTAATGGCAGGTCTTCTGACTTACTCCGTTGCGTCTGGCCTTCCCGTCGTTCGACAGTGGCATTGTAGAGACTCAACAAGAATGGAGCTTACAGCTACGGGGATAGTTCCTGATTTTCACAGGATTCCCTTTTAATCCAATCCACCAATCAATGGAAAGGAACCATCATGCGTTGCAAAGGTACGTAGAATTTGTATTATGCGTTATTCGGTACGTCCACTACCAGCAACCATACTTTTCAGGAAGGAGGAAAACTTCTTGTTTGAGATCAGATCTTCAATGGTGACATGCATGCGATACCTCCAGTAATGCATAGGATTTGCTGGTACATTTATTCTCTCTTCCTCAGGATTCTGTCTTCTCAATTCACTATCCATAGCTAACAAATCCTGCAATGGAAAAATGGCCAATATACTGGGCGAATACATATGCTGATTGATAATATCTGTCGCTAACCAGGGTTCCAGAAAGTAAGGCGGTTCATCATATCTACCCATGATCTTGTGATAGAATTGTCTGGATTTTTCAGCATCTTCCTGCCACCACTCCCGAAGAGTAGATGTATCATGACTACTTGTAGTTGTAACACTCTCATATGATGTGTCGGAAGGGTGCCAAAAACCACGGTCATCGTTAGGCATTCGCTGTACGGCTAGACTTAGAATATTAAGGTCTTTCATAACGCCAGGAACCGAAGCTGGAACCATACCAAGATCTTCACCACAAATCAGCATATTGGAAGCTTCCTTAATAGCAGGAAGTTTATTCATAGCTTTCTCTCTCCAAAACTCATTGTGCCGATGATAGAAAAAATGATTGTAAAGTCTATCAAGAACAGACTTCTCATGATCACCCAGCTCTTGAAACGAATAAGTGGAATGCAAGCCAACCCTTGGACAGTACTCACCTGGGCCTGACTCAACAAAAAGAACTTCTGAAACCAAACGATATAAGTTGTGCTTCAACCATCTTCCAAAGTCGGTGGTATCACTATCTTCAATTTCTTCAAAATGTGAACGGATCTTTGACTGTGTATTGAAAGACTCTTTCAACCGGAAACAGCCGGGAGCATATTCATCCAGATACTTTTCGAAAACAGCAGGTGCATGACTTTGAAAAATCTCCTGGACCATATGATACCTGATGTAAGGTTCACAATACCGGCTATAGTCCATACCAAGCCCCCAGTTTCTGAGCTCCTCTTCCGAAAAAGGTAAACATGGATTAAACCTTCCAAGTAAACCATCGACCTGTTCAATAGGTATCTCCCAGATTCTGAAAAAACCAAGGATATGATCAATCCTGATAATATCGAAGTACTCGGCCATCTTCGTCAAACGTCGGGTCCACCACTTGTAGCCATTCTCCTGCATGACCTCCCAATTGTAAGTTGGGAATCCCCAGTTTTGACCTGTGATCGAGAAGTCATCCGGAGGTGCTCCTGCCTGCATATCCATTTTGAATAAATGCGGTTCCCACCATGCTTCCACAGAATTACGATAAATCCCGATTGGGATATCTCCTTTAAGCACAACCCCATTTTCCCTTGCATAGTGAGTGGCATCCCTCAGTTGAGAATCCAGTTGATATTGGATGTACAGATACAACTGTATGGTATCAATAAACTCGGATTCCGGTAGGAATAGATCATCCAACTTTTTTTGTGAAACGGTACTGAATGCCTTCCAATGTCTGAAGTCAGGTGTTTCAAAGTGATCTCTTAGCGCACAAAAAGCCGCATACGGTCTTATCCAATCCTCGTTATTCTTCAGAAACGACTGAAAGGCTTTAGTCTTAGAAACCTTCTTAAAGTTTTCATTGTAGCTCTCTCGCAAAAATTCCATCTTAAGAGAAAGCACACCTTCATAATCCACTTCCGAGAGGGAATTCAGCTTTTTCTTTCTTTCCTCGAAAGAATTCTGCTTGCCTTTATCTTTTAGACTACCCAACTCATCCAAGCTGATGTAGATGGGATGCAAAGCCTGAACAGATATGGACGCGTATGGATAAGAATCGGTCCACCGATGTGTAGCAGTAGTATCGTTGATCGGTAGAATCTGTAAAACTTTCATGCCTGTAGCATTTGCCCATTTTGTCAGCATCTTTAGGTCAGCGAAATCACCGATACCAGAACTTTGCTTTGTCTTTAACGAGAAAACTGGTATCGCCACTCCAGCAGCTTTCCAGAGGGAATCCGGACATCTGAGGTATTCATCGTTCAGGATAAAACTTGCTGAACTATCCGCCAACAGATTTACCTTCCGATTATCACCATATTCCCAATGTGAAATTTCCTTCTTGCTAATGTTATAAAGGACATACTTATATTCAATCTGATGATCACCCTTGGCTAACGGAATATCTGCCTCCCAGAATGGAAAATTGGAGTCGCTCATCAGCACAACTTTCTTCGGATTCCAGTTACCTAAAGCCTTTGTGCTTCCAAGTATTCCTACCCTCAATTGATCGGGCACCCGGATAGCTTTTAATCGAAACTTCAACGCTTCCGAATTACTTGATTTGGTGCTTTTAGTTTTTGATCGCTTGAAGAACGCATTTTCAAAGGGAGAACGATCAAGATTGTTTCGAGGATCTCCTGTTGTTCGCCAGGAATCTATTACTTCAACTCTATTTCCAATCTCCATGGCTGGAAGCTCTCGGTCATCTCCATATTCCCATAACGAATGATCCTTTGTACCTATGGCGTACTTGTAGCGCACTCGATCCTCTGAAAAACTGATTTCACCTTCCCATAGATCCTCCTCAACCGCTGTTAATTCCAGGGCATCTTTCATTTCCCAATTCCCCAAAACCTTACTACTCCCAGCAATAAACAGTGACTGACCCCAGTCCGCTTTATACCTTATCCTGAATTTGACTTTTTTCCCCTTCGTTTTACTCATTCTAATCCCAGAATTTTTTTCAGTTTTCTCCTTTTACTATCGTTTATCAGCAAATACGGCAGCATTGAACAATACATTCATCTATGAGTCATTTCCATTTCAATCGTTTGAAATCAATGTATGGGCCACTTTGCTGAAAAATTTTCAAATACTCCTTTATTTAGCCTTCCAAAATATAAAAATTTCAACAAAAGCAAACTTGTGAAGGAAGCCAATCAAACAGCACAAAGTCTAACCGTATCACTCTATATTTGTCCCGGAAGCAGACCAAAAAATCACATAATCAATCTCATTTATGAAGTTTAAACCAGGTGTCTTAACAGGAAAAGATGTAACTGACTTACTTAATTATGCCAATGAAAATAAATTTGCGCTACCTGCAGTAAACGTAGTTGGCACAAATTCCATGAATGGAGTGCTTGAGACGGCACGTGAATTGAATTCACCTGTCATCATCCAGTTTTCAAACGGCGGGGCTGCATTCATCGCAGGAAAAGGTTTACCTAATGACAACCAGGAAGCCGCAGTGCTTGGAGCGGTATCCGGGGCTAAGCACGTTCATTTATTAGCAGAAAAATATGGTGTTCCGGTAATACTTCATACCGACCACTGCGCAAAGAAATTGTTACCCTGGATGGATGGAATGGTGGAAGCCAATGAGAAGCATTTTGAAGAAACGGGTGCACCGCTCTTCAGCTCTCATATGCTCGACCTTTCAGAGGAACCACTGGAAGAGAATATTGAAATCTCAGGGAAATATTTTGATCGAATGTCTAAAATGGGCATCACTCTTGAAATCGAGCTGGGCGTTACCGGAGGTGAGGAAGATGGTGTTGATAACACAGATATTGACAATGCCAGGTTATACACTCAGCCTGAAGAAGTAGCCTACTCATTCGAGAATCTCAAGAAGATTTCCCCAAACTTCACTGTAGCTGCTGCTTTTGGAAATGTACATGGAGTATACAAACCAGGAAACGTTAAGCTCACCCCTGTGATATTAAAGAACTCACAAGACTATATTCAGGAGAAGTTTGGTACAGGCCCCAATCCCGTAAACTTTGTTTTTCATGGAGGTTCAGGGTCCACCGTGGATGAAATTCGGGAGGCAATTAGCTATGGAGCAATAAAAATGAATATCGACACGGATATGCAATGGGCTACCTGGGAAGGAGTTATGAACTATTACAAGGGTAACGAAGGCTACTTGCAAGCTCAAATCGGTAATCCGGACGGTGACGACGTACCCAATAAGAAGTACTATGATCCTCGAAAATGGTTAAGAGAGGGGGAGAAAGCATTCATCTCCAGGCTGAAGAAAGCTTTTGAAGACCTCAACAACATTAATCAAAACGCTTAATTTCAAGCTTCATTTAAGAAACTAGCCCTTGCCTTTGTCGAGGGCTTTTTTTGTCAAATTAGACTAACACTCGATGCGAAATCAGGAAAGAGTTGTCATCTACCAGCTTCTTGTTCGATTGTTTGGAAATACAAAAGAAGATAATCTCAAGCCATGGGGAACCATGGAAGAAAATGGGTGCGGTAAGTTTAATGACATCTCCAGCCTTGCTCTTCACGCGCTAAAGGGACAAGGTTATACACATATCTGGTATACTGGTGTCATTGAACATGCCAGCATGACTGTATATCCTGGTATTCCAACAAGTAATCCGCAGGTGGTAAAAGGAAGAGCAGGGTCTCCCTATGCCATCCGAGACTACTATGACGTTCATCCCGACTTTGCTGAAAATCTGGAGGAACGAATGAATGAGTTTGAGTCATTGATACAGCGAACTCACGAAGCTGGGCTTAAGGTAATTATCGATTTTGTTCCAAATCACTTAGCCAGGGAATATCAATCAGATAAAAAGCCTGACGGGGTCGAGGATTTTGGCAAATCCGATCGAGTTGCAGATTGGTTTAACCAGGCAAACAACTACTATTATGTTGGTGAAAGCCTCTCCCCACCAAGTGAATATCTCCCATTAGGTGAAGAAACCAAGAATCTCGAGGGCCAGTCATTCGTCGAGAAACCTGCACGAGCTTCCGGAAATGATGTTTTTCAACCCAAACCTACTGTAAACGACTGGTTTGAAACCGTAAAACTCAATTATGGTGTCGATTATGTCAATGGTGGTAAAAAACACTTCCATCCCATCCCGGATACCTGGTCGAAAATGCTACATATTCTTCAATATTGGGTTGCAAAGGGTGTTGATGGGTTTAGATGCGACATGGCTGAAATGGTACCAGTGGAATTCTGGAATTGGGTAACCAAAACCTTGAAAAAAGATCATCCCGAATTGATCTTTATTGCAGAAGCTTATATCAGGGAGCAATACAGACCCTATATTCAACAAGGTGGATTTGATTATCTCTACGACAAGGTAGATTTGTATGATACCCTTAAGTCCATTATTCAAGGAAACCAAACCGCGGATAGTATCACCGGAGTTTGGCAAAAGCAGGAAGGAATTGCCGACAACATGCTACGATTCCTGGAAACGCATGACGAACAACGGATAGCCTCCAAATATTTTGCGGGAAATGCCGAAAAAGGAATTGCTATGATGGCTGTAAGTGCTTTCATGCATCGAGGGCCTGTTTTGATGTACTTCGGTCAGGAATTTGGCGAACCTGCATTAGGTACTTCGGGCTTCAGCGGAGACGATGGAAGAACAACCATATTTGACTATTGGAATGTGCCGGAATTCTTAAAATGGAATAACAAAGGCAAGTTTGATGGAGAAGGTTTGTCCTCCGACCAAAAGAAACTCTCAAAGAGATATTCCGAAATCTTAAGACTCTGTAACTCCTCTCAGGCCCTAAAAGCGGGTCAATTCTTTGACCTACAATATTTCAACCGATCTTTCGAATATCATGGTTATTCCGAAAAGGTATTTTCATTTCTGCGTTACCATGAGAAAGAGATCCTTCTGATCGTGGTTAACCTCGGAAAGGAAATTGAGAATACCCTTGTGAAGATTCCTGAATTGGCGTGGGAAATGATGAAATTTGAGTCCGAGAGTCTTGAGGTAAATGATCTGTATTTTTCTGTGAAAGAAATAAGTGACTATGAGTCCGATAAAGCGATAAAATGCGTCATTCCACCTTATGATTTCCAAATATTGACAATTAAACAACTTTAAGATGGCCCTCAAAAACATCTCTGTAATAGGATCCGGAACAATGGGTAATGGAATTGCCCATGTTTTCGCTCAAGCTGGTTATAGTGTCAATTTGATTGACATTTCAGAAGAAGCTCTGAAAAAGGCAATGACTACAATCAATAAAAATCTGGATCGTCAGATTAAAAAAGAGATTATCTCCGAACCTGAAAAAGAAGTTATTCTTGGAAAGATCAATACAAGCAATTCAATACAGGAGGGTGTTTCCGAGGCTGATCTGGTTGTTGAAGCTGCCACGGAAAATTTTAACACGAAAGCTGAAATTTTCCGTTTAATGGACGAATCGAGCCCAACTACTTGCATACTCGGTACCAACACTTCCTCTATTTCAATTACAAAAATTGCTTCTGTCACGAATAGACCCGCTCAGGTTATTGGCATGCATTTCATGAATCCCGTACCAGTCATGAAATTGGTTGAAGTCATCAGAGGTTATGCTACCAGCAATGAGGTAACTCAAGTCGTAATGGAGACAAGTAAGACCCTGGGAAAAACACCGGTTGAGGTAAATGATTATCCTGGTTTTGTTGCTAACCGAATTTTGATGCCTATGATCAATGAAGCCATTTATTCTCTTTTTGAAGGAGTTGCCGGAGTTACTGAGATTGACACGGTAATGAAATTGGGTATGGCACACCCCATGGGACCATTGCAGTTGGCAGATTTTATAGGACTAGACGTTTGCTTATCGATTTTAAAAGTTCTCCATGAAGGTCTGGGTGATCCGAAATATCGTCCTTGTCCCTTGCTAGTCAATATGGTGACGGCTGGATATTTGGGTGTTAAAACCGGAGAAGGCTTCTATAAATACATACCTGGATCAAAAGATCTGGTGGTCAGTCAAATGTTTGGCAAATAGAACCTAATACCGGGAACCAATAACAGGTAAAACCGATTACTTTTGCAGGCAATAAACTAATGAACATGAAAATAGTTAAGATATCTCTTGTAGTAACAACATTAATGTTTCTCGCCTCATGTGGGGGTGGTGCTTCTCAACAGGAAGCGGAAGGGTCAGAACAAGAAGCTGCGGCTACCGAAGCGCCAGCTGCGGAAGAAGTTTCGGCTGTTGCTGACACGGCTTACCTCGAAATTGAGGGTAACGATATGATGCAGTTCAATTTGAAAGAATTGAATGTAACAGAAGGTCAGATTGTGAAACTTACTTTAAAGCATGTTGGCCAAATGGCGGTTGAAGCCATGGGACACAACTGGGTTATGCTAAAGCCGGGAACTGATAAGGCTACATTTGGAGCAGCGGCGGTAGCAGCTAGGGAATCAGGATACATTCCTCAGGATATGGTAGACCAGGTAATTGCTTACACTGAAACCATTGGAGGCGGTCAAGAAACGACCGTTATTTTCGATGCACCGGCTATGGGTTACTATGACTACATCTGCTCTTTCCCGGGTCACTGGGGGGTTATGCAGGGTACACTGACCGTAAATCCAAGATAAACAGGACTTTACAAGAAAACAAAGCCCCATTCGTGGGGCTTTTTTTGTTGGTCAATTTGATCGAATTGACTAGCTTGACCGAAAAATACTTTTTGATGAAATCCAATCAACTACTCCTATTTGCAACAACCATCTGGGTAATGGTCAGTTGCTCCCCTTCAAACGAAACAAACTCAATGAAAAATGATAACATGCCCTCCCCACCAATTGCGGAGAAAAACGACTCAGTCCTGAATTTTCATGGACAGTCAAGAGTCGATTCTTATTTCTGGATGAGGCTAACTGACGAACAAAAAAATGCAGAAAATCCAGATGAGCAGACCAGTAAGGTGTTAACGTATTTAGAGGCAGAAAACGACTATAAGGATCAGCTTTTATCCCACACAGAAGATCTTCAGAGTAAATTATATGATGAAATAATTGGCAGGATCAAACAAACGGATGAATCGGTACCGTACTTCAAAAACGGATACTGGTACTATACCCGGTACGAAGAAGGTAAGGAATACCCAATTTACTGCAGGAAATCAGGCTCATTGGACAATGAAGAAGAGGTTATGCTTAATGTCAACGAAATGGCTTCCGGTTATGATTATTATGCTATCTCAGATTTTCATGTGAGTCCCGACAACAAAATTCTGGCTTACGCGGAGGATACCTTGAGCAGAAGAATTTACACCATCAAGTTTAAGAACCTTGAAACCGGTGAGCTTTTACCTGATAGGCTTACAAATTGTGAGTCTGACGGCGCATGGGGAAATAATAGCAAAACGTTTTTCTATACGACCAAAAATGAAGTATCTCTTCTTTCGGAAAAGATTTGGCGACATCAACTGGGATCATCCCAGGATAACGATGAACTCATGTATGAAGAAGCGGATAAGTCCTATTATATAGGTGTATATAAGTCAAAAAGTGAAGATTATGTGATCATCTATAATTCGAGCACATTGACCACGGATTTCCACATTTTGGAAGCGTCTAAACCCAATGGGAACTTCAAGCAATTCACACCTCGGATTGGACCTCACGAATACATGATAGAGCACTTTGAAAATAAATTTTTCATTGTAACCAACCTGGATGCTAAGAACTTCCGATTGATGGAAACTCCTGAAAACGCAACTGACATTGAGAATTGGAAAGAGGTCATTCCCCACCGGGAAAATACACTGTTGTCCAGTATTGATGTCTTCAGAGAATACTTGGTAGTACGTGAGCGCTCCAATGCACTTACCCATCTGCGTGTAATCAACCAAAAGACTGATGAGGAACACTACATGGAATTTGATGAGCCTGCCTACGTAGTCTATTCCTCTGCTAATCCTGAATTCAACACCAGTACACTACGGTTGGGTTATTCTTCGCTGACCACCCCCAGCAGTATTTATGACTACAACATGGATTCCAGGGAAAAGGAGTTAAAGAAGCAGGAGGAAATAATTGGTGGGCACAATCCTTCGGAATACGTAACTGAGAGACTCTTCGCTACCGCCAGGGATGGTGTGAAAGTACCCATTTCACTGGTATATAAAAAGGGTATGAAAAAAGACGGACAAACTCCAATGCTGCTTTACGCATACGGATCTTACGGTTCATCCACGGACCCTTGGTTCAGTTCATCCCGTTTATCTCTACTTGATCGTGGTTTCACCTACGCGATAGCTCATATTCGCGGAGGTCAAGAAATGGGTCGTGATTGGTATGAAGACGGCAAAATGTTCAAGAAAAAGAATACCTTCAACGATTTTGTCGATTGTGCAAAGTTCCTGATTGGTGAAAACTATACATCATCTGAGCATCTATATGCTTACGGTGGAAGTGCAGGCGGTTTACTAATGGGTGCAATCGCTAATCAATCCCCGGAAACGTTCAACGGTATCATTGCTGCAGTTCCTTTTGTCGATGTCGTGTCAACAATGCTAGACGAAAGTATTCCTTTGACTACTAATGAATTTGACGAATGGGGAAATCCAAAGGATCTGGAGTCTTATGAATATATGTTATCCTATTCTCCTTATGACCAGGTGAAAGCCCAGGATTATCCGCACATGCTAGTGACGACCGGTTTGTTCGATTCACAAGTACAATATTGGGAGCCTGCAAAATGGGTGGCCAAGCTTCGCGATATGAAAACTGACAACAATAAGCTTTTATTAGACACCGACATGGAAACAGGTCACGGTGGCTCCTCAGGGCGTTTCAAGCGTTTCAAGCGAACTGCTTTAGTCTACGCATTCATGCTCGATCTGGAAGGAATTAAGGAATAAAAGAACTGACATAGTGAAAAGATTAGCTGCTTTTGTACTGCTAATTCTACCTGTGCTACTCTATGCTCAGAAAGATTGGGATGCGATTGTTATCAAGGAAAACAAAGTAACCGATCAGATTTACTTCCTTGAAGGTAGCGGTGGCAATATTGGATTATTAATGGGAACTGAGGGTCTTCTAATTGTAGACGACCAGTACGCCGAACTTAGTGAGAAAATAAAATCGAAGTTAGCTGAATTATCGGGGGAAGAACTTAGGTTTATTCTCAATACCCATTACCATGGTGATCATACCGGTGGAAATGAAAATCTTTCGTCAGATGGTGCCGAAATAGTTGCTCACAAAAATGTGAAAGAACGGCTTAGTACCACTTTCTACAGCACCATGTTCGATAGGGATGTAGAGGCTAAATCAGAAACCTACTGGCCTACTCAAACCTTCGAGGAAGAAATGAGCATGCAATTCAATAATGAGTCAATTGCTATTTATCATGTACCAAAGGGCCATACCGATGGAGATGCTCTGGTTTTCTTTGTGGATAACAACGTACTACACGCCGGGGATTTATTTGTTAGATATGGCTTCCCCTTTATTGATGTATCCGCAGGAGGGTCAATACAAGGTGTGATAGATGCTCAGGACAAGATTATCGAGCTTTCAAATTCGAATACAAAGATAATTCCCGGACACGGCCAACTGGCTTCCATTGAGGATGTACAAGAGTTAAGGCAAATGTTAGTTGAAACCAGGGATATCGTGTCAGAAATTAAGCAAGGTGGGAAGTCTTTGGATGAGTGCCTAAGTATGAATCCGCTGAAAGACTACCACGAACGATGGAACGGTAGCTTTATCACTACCGATCTCTTCGTTCGATTTATCTATGAAACGGTCGATTAAACCAGGTTCATTTCAGTTAGTACAGCATTCATTTTTCTGACGGCGTCAGCGCTTTCGCCAAATTTGGCTTTTTCGGCATCAGAAAGATCGTATTCTACGATTTTCTCCCATCCATTTCTTCCTACAATCACTGGAACCCCGATGCAGATGTCCGACTGTCCGTATTCACCATCGAGATAGACGCAGCTGGGGAAAAGCTTTTTCTGATCACGAACAATACTTTCCACAAGCCAGGCTCCCGCCGCTCCAGGAGCATACCATGCAGAGGTTCCAATTAGTTTGGTAAGTGTTGCTCCACCAACCATTGTTTCTTTCACCACATATTCCTTTTGTTCAGCTGAAAGAAAGTTAGATACCGGTGAACTGTTAAAGGTAGCGTGCTCGATCAATGGAATCATCGTAGTATCACCATGTCCGCCGATCACCACACCCTGTAAATCATTAGGTGAACATCCAATCGCCTCAGATAGACGATATTTAAATCGACTGCTATCGAGTAAACCACCCATACCGATCACACGCTCTTTCGGTAATCCACTAGACTTAACAGATAGATAAGTCATGGTATCCATCGGATTGCTAATGACCACCAGAATAACATCGGGACTGTGCTTTAGAAGATTCTCAGTAACAGACTTTACAATTCCCGCATTAGTCCCGATCAATTCCTCTCGGGTCATACCTGGCTTCCTTGGGATACCGGAAGTAATCACGGCAACGGAAGATCCTGCAGTAGCACTGTAATCATTGGTAGACCCAATGATCTTGGTGTCAAATCCATTCAATGTAGCGCATTGATTCATATCCATAGCCTTACCTTCCGCAAATCCTTCTCTGATATCAAGAAGAACTACCTCTTCAACCAACTGTTTGCGGGCGATATTTTCAGCACAGGTGGCACCCACGGCACCTGCTCCAACAACTGTTACTTTCATTATTTTGTATAATTAATTTATTGAATTCAAATGGACTCAAAACTACATAACGGAGCCCGAATAGCCATCTAAATCATACGTCTGTTTGCATTCGTAGCACCAAAACTTTCTCAGTATCCTCCGTAATTTTAAAGTCTTCACTTATTCGGCGTCCCAGTACCCAGCATATTTGCCCCTCAGAGAGTAAAACATACTGTCTGTCTTTGTCGGGAATGGCGATCTTTTCATCAACCAAAAAATCACTAATCTTTTTTTGATGCTGCATACCTAATGGCTTAAAAGTATCCCCTGGTTGCCATTTTCGAAGATGAAGAGGAAATTTCAATCGATAATAATCCAGGGCGGCAATGGATTCCGACGAAATGGAGTCGGTATCAATGGCGAAAGTCTTTTCCATATAGACGGTTCCTAGATCAAAATTGATTTCATTCTGATCGTCCCAGATCATGGTAACACCTGCGTCCTCCCCTTTCTTATTGCTATCGATCATTAAACGGTCTCGATCAACGATTAATCGATAATCTGAATTTGTAAATAGCTTTCCTGATTGTCCTTTTATCTGCAGAAAGACCTGGTCAATCGTTGAAAACGAAAAATCAAAAGGCTGTAAAAGCTCATGAAGAACAACTAGGTCGATTTCAGGTTCTTTCAGCCAAGAGAGAGACAATTCCCATCTATCATCCTCGTACTGATGAAGATGTTGTCTTCTCACCTCATCAACCTTCATTTCCATAAGCTTCTCCGGGCCTATAAGGCGTTTGGAGGTATAATGAAAGTGACTGGCAAAAGAAGGATTCATGCTTTTCAAAACCGGAATGATATCATGACGTATCTGATTACGGACGTATTTCTTCTCCTGGTTTGACGAATCTTCCCTCCAGGTCAGGTTGTATTCAGCGGCATAATCCAATAACTCTTCTTTTGGAATAAATAGCAGTGGGCGAACCACTTCTTCAGACTTGATCGGCATTCCCCTGAGACCACTGATACCCGTTCCTTTCGTTAGATTAAAAACTACAGTCTCAATATTGTCGTCGGCATGATGACCGGTGACAATCGATTTGAAACCCTTGGTCTTCCTTAATTCATGAAACCATTCATATCTCAGATCCCTTGCAGCCATTTGAATTGATACGTTTCTCTCTTTTGCAACTTTTTCCGTATCGTAAACCATTACAAATAACTCCACCTTGAGTTGCTCTGCCAATGATCTTATGAACTCCTCATCTCCATCTGACTCTTTCCCCCTTAGTTTGTAGTTGACATGGGCGACACTAACGTTGTAATCAAGCTCCTTTAATAAGTGAATCAGTACAGTTGAATCCACCCCTCCACTTGCCGCGATCAACAGCTTATCACCCTGACCAAATAGTTCATAACTCTGAATGGTAGATCTTACTTTGTTTATCATATCCTAATCCGTGAATTATCGTATATCGAATTAACGATAAAAAGCGTTTCCTTTGCAGTTCCTCGCGCTATTTATGCACTTACGTAATTTATTTCTGATTTTTCTCTTTTCCACATGCTTTACTGAGATCCTTGGTCAAAGTAAAATACGGTATCAGGCTGACGGTAGGCAGGAAGTATTCAAATGGAATGATCAGCGATTAAGTGCGTTAGTTGAGGGTGTCGTTTTCAAGCAGAAAAACACTACCGTAACCTGCGATAGTGCCGTTTATTACAGCAGAGAAAATAAGATGGAAGCATTCGACAATGTCCGAATAGTTGACAAGAAAACGACCATCACCTCAAACGAATTGTACTACCTCGGAGATGATAGAATGGCTCTCTTACGTGAGCAGGTGGTGTACCGGGATGGAAAAAGGAGAATGTATACAGATAGTCTGGACTATAATCTTGATCGGGAAATTGCCATTTACAGATATGGGGGGCGATTGGAAGACTCCGTAAATACACTGACCAGCCGACAGGCTTACTTTTACTCGCAGGAAAACTACGCAGTATTCTATGGGAGTGTCGAATTAATATCACCCGATTACATCCTAAGGACAGATACTTTGAGGTACAACACAAGTACAAAAGTTGCTTATACAGATGGCAGGACGGAAATCCTGAAAGGTGACAACACAACTCTTCATGCCCAAGGAGGTGAGTTTCGCACGTACATCGACCAGTCGCAATTCATCAATGGAAATGTAGAGACCAATGACTATTACCTTGAAGGTGATCAGCTATTTTTTGATGACTTGAACAAGTATTACAAAGCAGAAGGAAATGTGAGGCTAATCGCAAAAACCCGCGATGTTATTATTACCGGTGATGAGGGTTTTTACGACAAGGAACAAGGACTAAGTAAAATTTACGGGAGCCCGGTGATGGAAAGAAGGCTTGCCAGGGATACCTTCTACATGGCAGCCGACACCATGATCACACTCGAAAGCGAATATGATAGTATGAAGCGAATACTGGCCTTCCCAAATATTCGAATCTTCAAAAGCAATCTTCAAGGCATTTCCGATTCCGCAGCTTACTTCAGGAAGGATTCAGTTATTTATATGTACGATGACCCTGTTTTATGGGCAAATGGTAGCCAGATAGAGGCTGACACAATCAATTTGGAAGTAACAGAAAACTCCATAAAGAGCATGACGTTGAGACAGAACTCTTTCCTGGTTGCCCAGGATACACTGGAAAATTTCAACCAAATTAAAGGCAGGAATATGAAAGCTTACTTTAACTACGGCTCTTTAGAAAAAATTGAAGTTGATGGAAACGGTGAATCTATATTCCATATTCTGGATGAAACAGATTCCCTTCTTCTCGGGCTCAATCGGTTAATATGCAGCAACATGCTGATTGGGTTTATTGACAATGAAATAAGGGAAATAACGGTTTACAATCAACCGGAGGGCCGAATTATTCCTCCTCATGAAATAACGACAGAGGACAAAACCCTTAAGGGATTTAACTGGCGAATAATGGAAAAACCAGAACTTTCAGACCTATTCAAGAAAATCACAGAAGAAGAGGAGACCTTTCCTGAAGTGAAAGAAGAAGAAGATCCAGTCATTCGTCCGGAATCTATTCAACGTAAGTCCGGGCAAATTCTTGAAAAGCAGGGAAATAGGTAAGCTTTTATTTCAATTCACATTAATTAACAAAGGAGTATCTTAAGTTTGCGACCTGATTTACCAGGATGGGTGCGTTAGTACGAAATTTTATCATTTTATTTCTTTCAATTGTTGTCTTGTCGGGCTGTACCAAGTTCCAGAAACTCAGGAAAAGTCCGGATTGGAAGGTGAAGTATCAGGCAGCACTCAAATACTATGGAGAGGAGGACTATTATCGAGCTAACATCTTGTTTGAAGATATTCTTCCGGTAATTCGTGGTACAGAAGAAGCGGAACTGGCAAATTTCTATTTTGCTTACGGGTACTTTTATCAAAAGCAATACATATTAAGTGCCCATTATTTCCAATCGTTTGCCACCATTTATTCAAGAAGTGAATACGCAATGGAAGCGTCATATATGCATGCTTTTTCACTCTACAAGCAATCTCCTGGTTTTAAACTGGATCAGACGGTGACGTATGAGGCTATAGCCGCTTTGCAAACTTTCATAAACGACTTTCCATTTTCTGAGTATGCGCAGGGCGCAGACGAATTAATTGATGAAATGCAGGTGAAACTAGAGACGAAGGCCTTTGAGAACGCAAAACTGTATTACAAAATTTCCAGTTATAAGGCCTCTATGGTCGCTTTCGACAACTTCCAGATAGACTACCCGGATTCCAGATTTAGGGAGGAAGTAAGTTACCTATCTATCAAGGCTGCTTACGATTTCGCTCAGGTAAGTATCAGGGCCAGACAAGAAGAACGTTACACAAGAGCCATTGATTATTACGAAAAATTCATAGACAAGTATCCGGAAAGCAAGTTTCTGAAAGATGCTGAGCGTATTTATGCTGATTCTGTGGAAGAATTGACTAACTTTGCCGATCAAAATAATTTGTGACTAAATGGCTGCTAACGCTTCTCTTATTACAAGAAACAACGACAACATTTCCGAACCGACCCGTAACATCTACGAGTCAATCGTGATCATAGGGAAACGAGCTCGTCAAATTGCTGCACTGCAGAAGGAAGAGCTAAACGGAAAACTTGCGGAGTTTGCCTCCTCAGTGGATAATTTGGAGGAAATATTCGAAAACAGGGAACAAATTGAGATTTCGAAATTCTATGAGCGCATGCCTAAACCTTCCACTTCTGCTACGGATGAGTTTCTGAATGAAGAGATTATGTTCCGTGTGCCTGAGGAAGAAGAAGGCGAACAAGACGTTGCTACTGAACTCCAGTAACACGTCTCACCCCCTATGATTAAGGGTAAAAAGATTTTGTTAGCGGTTTGTGGGTCCATTGCGGCTTATAAAACCGCTTTTTTAATTCGTCTACTTACTAAGGCAGGTGCTGAGGTTAAGGTGGTCATGACGGAAAGTGCCAAAGATTTTATCACACCACTGACTCTGGCAACACTCAGCAAGAACGATGTCCTCTCTGATTTCTTTGAGAAAAAAACAGGATCCTGGACAAGCCATATTGAACTGGGTTTATGGGCAGATCTTATGTTGATCGCACCTGCTACCGCCGACACAATAGCCAAAATGGCTGGTGGCCAATGTGACAACCTTTTGACCGCAACCTATCTTTCAGCCAGATGTGACGTTTGGATTGCCCCTGCGATGGATCTTGATATGTATTCCCACCCTTCTACCCAACAAAACTTAAAAACACTTAGGAATTACGGCAATACGGTTATTGAAGCCAGAACCGGAGAACTTGCCAGTGGGCTTGAAGGTCAAGGGCGGATGGCAGAGCCTGAAGAACTGGCAGAAATGCTGAAAAGCCATTTCGCAAAAAAAAAAGAACTAACCGGTAAGAAGGTCCTAATAACCTCCGGGCCCACACATGAACCAATCGACGCCGTCCGGTTTATTGGAAATCGAAGTTCGGGGAAAATGGGAAAAGCACTGGCTCTATCATGTGCCGATCAAGGTGCTGACGTTTTATTCGTCTCTGGTCCCGTTCAGGTCCTTCCTGAACATGAAAAAATAAGCGTTATACCGATTCAAAGAGCAGATGACATGTTTAAAGAGGTTGAAGCTCATTATTCGGAAATGGATATCTCAATTTTCGCAGCCGCCGTTTCAGATTATCGTGTAAAAGAAAGTGTTGATGGAAAAATTAAGCGTTCCGGTGAATCGCTAGATCTCGAATTGGTTGAAAATCCGGACATTGCTCTGGAAATGGGGAAAAGAAAGCAAAAGGATCAGTTAAATATTGGTTTTGCCCTTGAAACATCTGACGATCCGGCAAATGCTCAGGATAAAATGAACCGAAAGAATTTTGATATGATTGTGCTGAACTCACTGTCAGACGCCAATGCCGGATTCGGTCACGAAACAAACAAGATTACAATCTTCACCAACAACAAATCTGAATCGTATCAGTTAAAGAATAAAACAGCAGTTGCTGATGACATTGTGAAATCAATAATTGCATTAATGTAATGGCATGAGGAAATTAATCTTCCTTATTTCCTTTCTATTATTAGGCCCTCTGGTAGCTTTTACTCAAGAGCTTAACTGTCGGGTGATCATTAACGATGAACGTATCAATACCAATGAAAGATCTGTCTTTCGAGAAATGGAAATTGCTTTTGCTGAGTTCATGAATAATCAAAAATGGACTGAGCAGGATTTCACAGTTGAGGAGCGGATAAATTGTAACATCATTCTCACCTTAGATCCGGAACAAACGAATCCCGGACTTGGAAATTTTGGTGCTAATGTTCAAATACTATCTTCCAGACCAGTATACAATACCAACTATGAGAGCATCGTTTTCAACTTTGCTGATCGAGATTGGATATTTGAATATGTATCCTCTCAACCACTCCAGTTCAACGAGAATTCATTCACCAACAACCTCAGCGCGTTGCTGGCGTTTTACGCGTTTGTGATTATAGGATTTGATTTTGATACGTTTAGTGAGCTAGGCGGAGATCCCTACTTTCGAGATGCCGCAAATATCATTAACACAGCTCAGCAATCTGGCTACCCAGGTTGGGAGCAGTTCAATAGTATCCGAAATCGATATTGGCTATCGGAAAACCTCCTCAGTAATCAAATGACACCGTTGAGGGAAGCCCAATATGCCTATCACTTAACTGGACTGGATATCCTACACGAAAAACCTGATGAAGCCAGAACTAATATTTCAAATGCCTTAAAAAAAGTGTTGAATGTGAATCAGGCTCGACCAAGGTCAATTCTTACAATTAGCTTTATGGATGCAAAGTCCAATGAAATCGCTCAAATTTTCTCTGAAGGTGATCCAAACCTGAGGAGAAATGTTTTCAATCTCCTGGTAAATATTGATCCAACAAAAAGGGAGACATTTCAGCCGCTTTTAGAATAATATGTCAAAAAAACAGATTCGCTACGAGGTAGAGGACTTACTCAAAAAGCCCGAGTTATTCCCCAACAGGGAATTGAATTACGTCTTAAGAAATAAAAAAGTTATTTTGGGTAGAATACAGTCCCAGGTGGAAAATAAGATCACCGTCAGAAATACCTTCAACAAAAAAATAACGCTTCATATTGATCAAATTTTGGAAATATGGGGTGAAGAGAAGATCACTAGTTGAGTTTGCCTTCGTCGGGTGAATTTGTGGTATTGTTACTTATTTTGCATTTGAATGATCAAATCCCTTTCCATCAGAAATTATGCCCTTATTGACGAGTTGGATCTTCGCCCATCCGACAACCTGAGCATTATTACAGGAGAAACAGGTGCAGGTAAATCGATCATGTTGGGAGCACTTGGCTTACTCCTGGGGAATAGGGCCGACACAAAAGTCCTCTGGGATGAAAGTGCAAAATGCAAAGTTGAAGGCATTTTCAACATTGATAGTTACCGGCTAAAGGACTTATTCAAAGATTTCGATCTTGATTATGAGTCGGAGACGATTATTCGAAGAGAAATCTCTCCTTCCGGCAAATCAAGGGCCTTTGTCAACGACACTCCTGTCACGCTGGATATTCTCAAGACTATCGGAAACCGGTTGATGGATATTCATTCTCAACATGAATCTCTTCACCTGGGAAATAACGATTATCAGCAATACATCCTTGACTCATTTTCTCAGCATCCGACCCTTATTAACGATTTTCAAAAGAGCTATTACCAGTTCACAAAGGCAAAAGATGCCCATAGGAAGCTGATGTCAAGGGCCGGTGAAAGCGCTCAGGAAGAGGACTACAAGCGATTTATACTTAAGGAACTGGAAGAAATTGACCTCGATTCCATTGATCAGCAGCAACTGGAAGCAGAAGCAGAATTGCTGGAGAACGCAGAAGAAATTAAGGCCAGTCTTGCAGAAGGAGATACCCTGATGGATTCAGGAGAAATCAATCTCGCACAGATGCTTTCTGAGCTTACAGGGATTATGAGAAAACTCAACAGGTTATCGGAGCAGTTTGGTGAACTGGCCAATCGCGTTGAGAGCACTTCTATCGAACTGAAAGACATACATAGGGAGCTCCGAAATATTGATGACGGTATCATTCATGATCCCGATAGAATTGAAATAGTGAAAGCCCAACTGGATGAACTTTACCGACTTCAAACCAAACACAAGCTATCAGAAATAAGTCAGCTAGTTCAACTAAGAGATAGTATTCGGGAGGAACTTACCGTCGTTGACAATCTTGAAGAGGCTATTGAAAAGTCAAAGAATGAGTTGAGTCTGGCGGAAAAGGAAATGAAAAAATGGGGTAAACTCCTAACGGAAGCCAGGAAGCACCATGCTGTAGAGTTTGCCAGAGCAATCGAGGGAGTTATTCACGAGATCGGAATAGAGAATGGCAAAGTAGACGTTAACATTTCCGAGGCAGAACCATCAATTCATGGACTTGATCATATCGAGGTACTATTTTCAGCTAATAAGGGCATTCCTACCAAAGAACTAAAATACGTCGCAAGCGGTGGTGAGTTTTCTCGACTAATCTTTGCCATAAAATACTTAATCGCAGACAAAACCAACCTGCCTACCATTATATTCGATGAAATCGACACGGGTGTCTCCGGTGAAATTGCTTTGAAGATGATCCGTATGATGCGAAAAATGGCCACCAATCATCAGGTGATCTCAATCAGTCATCTGCCGCAATTTGCTGCTGGCGGCAATAAGCACTTCTTTGTTTATAAGAACCATCAATCTGAAAAGACGGTTACGAGAATTACGGAGCTGTCACATGAACAAAGGGTGGAAGCTATTGCCAAAATGATTGGAGGTGACAATCCTACTTCCATGGCTTTTGAAAGTGCCAGGGAATTGCTATCAAGTCCGGCTTGATAATCGTGCTTTTGTATAGTTTTGCTCACCTAATCAAAATCAATTATGGCCCACAACTTACTGGAAGGAAAAAGAGGAATAATCTCAGGAGCCCTCGATGAAAATTCTATTGCCTGGCATGTCGCCGAAAAAGCTCATGCGGAAGGAGCATCCATTAGCCTGACTAATGCTCCAATTGCTATGAGGATGGGAAAGATTAACGAACTGGCGGAAAAGACAAAATCAGAGATCATTCCTGCTGATGCAACCTCTGTTCAGGATCTGGAAAACCTTTTTACTAAATCAACAGAAATCCTTGATGGCAAAATTGATTTTATTCTTCATTCAATTGGTATGTCACCTAATATTAGGAAGGGCAGGTCATATGGTGAATTAAATTACGATTGGTACCAAAAATCTCTGGATGTCTCAGCACTGTCCTTTCATAAAATGATGCATGTAGGTGAGAAATTAGACGCCATTAATGATTGGGGTTCCGTTGTGGGTTTGTCGTATATCGCAGCCCAAAGGACTTACCCTTTTTACACGGATATGGCGGATGCAAAGGCAGTACTCGAATCTATCGCCAGAGGTTACGGTTATCGGTTAGGTAAGGCAAAAAAGATTAGGGTAAACACCATTTCACAATCGCCAACGAAAACGACCGCCGGTTCAGGAATCGACGGGTTCACCTCCTTCTTCGACTTCGCCGACAACATGGCACCTCTCGGCAATGCGCCCGCAGCCGATTGCGCGAACTATTGCATTTTTCTGTTTTCAGATCTCAGCAGAATGATTACTATGCAGAATCTGTATCATGATGGTGGTTACTCAAATACTGGTATTTCCGAAGAGTTAATGGACAAGTTGTCCTAAGCAATCTAGTCGTCAAAGGTGCTCTCTTTCCCCAATGCCAAGGTAAATCTGGGACTACGAATCCTCTCGAAACGGGACGATGGCTATCATACAATCGAATCCTGTTTGTATCCCATTCCATGGCATGATGTATTGGAAATTGTGCCTTCCGGTGAGAAAACAAGCTTTACACAGACCGGACTAACAATTGATGGCAATTCCGATGACAACCTGGTCCTCAAGGCTTATCGGTTATTGAAAGAAAAGTTTGATATTCCTGAAGTTCAGATTCACTTACATAAAGTTATACCCATGGGTGCCGGCCTGGGAGGCGGATCTTCCGATGCTGCCTTTGCTTTACGCTTATTAAACCAAATTTTCGAATTGGCACTATCAGCCAACGAGTTAAAAGAGTTCGCTTCCTCCTTAGGCAGCGATTGTCCTTTTTTTATAGATAACCTACCGGCGATGGCAACCGGTACAGGCACTCAACTTGATATCATCGATCTGGATTTATCAGAATACTACATTCTAGTCGTGCACCCTGGTGTACATATTAGCACAAGAGAAGCATATTCTGGTGTAGTACCTAATGACCCGGGCAATTCATTAACTGACCTTCTACACTATCCGACAGAAGCGTGGAACGATGTAATACTAAATGACTTTGAGAAGAGCATTTTTAAGAATCATACGGAGATAGCGGATCTTAAAGGGCAGATGAACGAGCTTGGTGCGGTATACACCGCTATGAGTGGTAGCGGATCAGCCGTCTTTGGAATTTTCCAACAACCCATTTCAACCAAACAATTCGGCAACTACAGTGTATTACTGTCAAGGTTGAAGGTTTGATTTCACCGGAGAAAGTCTCCTAAGAATTATTGGGTAAGAGATCACCGCTAGGAGAATAATTGCTGCGCCGACATAGAACTGACCGGACATCACCTCAGAATCTCCAAATAATGCCACAGCTAGTAGGATACCGTAAACGGGTTCGAGATTCAGAGTAAAATTGATGGTAAAAGGACTAAGCCGCTTCATTAGTTTAACGGCGTAGGAATAAGCAAAAACGGTACAGACCAAAGCAAGTACCATCAGATAAAGCCAGTCCATCGTTGTTGGAACCAATTCAATAGTCGTTTCAGTAGCGAAAAATGACCGAGCCAGTAAAAACAAACTGATTGATCCAAAGGCGATAAGCATTTCAAATAGGGTTATCGTGAAATGCGAATTATTCTTACTCAAGTCGGCATTTAGAATAGTGAAAATCGATGAACAAAATGCGGATATAAGGGCAAGGGTAAGTCCAAATCCAGCTACATCCTCCGTACTGAAAATAATCAACACCCCAAAGGCACCAATAACAGAGAAGATCACCTTTAGAGAATGAAACTGCTTTTTTCGGATCATAGGTTCGAGGAAACTGGTCCAGAATGCCGTGCTGGCCATTCCGATCAGACAAGTTGATACATTTGACACTTTCACTGACATGAAGAATGTAATCCAATGAATTCCGAAGAAAATTCCTGCAATCCAGATTCGTTTGATATTACCGTTTCCGTGGATATGGAAACTGTGTTTAAATAGCCGTATGACCACCAAAAGACCAAGAGCTGATAAGCCGGTTCGATACCACACCATTTCCACGGAAGGGAGAATAATCAGCTTACCCAAAATAGCAGTAAATCCCCAGAGAAACACCAGGACATGCAGCGATAAATGATCCTTGATCGTTTGTGTCATCTGGGTACCAATTGGTACAAAACGATGCCAACACCGGTAAAAACGAGATTGGGAATCCACACTGCGAAAATTGGATTCATGGTATTGGCCTCTGCAATAGCCCTGGCGAGAATGAAGAAAATGATGAAAACGAATGCAATCAGGAAACCCAGAGCGATTTGGAAACCGGTTCCTCTCCTACTTTTCCTTGCCGATACGATGAGCCCGATGAATGTGAGTATAATTACAGTAAACGGTGTCATAAACCGTATATACTTTTCAATTCGATACACCAGGACGTCCTCCGCTCCTCTTGATAACTGAAGTTCGATATGATTGTTTAACTCAGTCATCGTAAGTGTCTCCCACAGTCTTTCTTTATTCTCAAAGTCTTCAGGTGATAAATACAATGTGGTGTCTAGAGCTTTTCCTACCTCCCAGAGTTCCTGATCCTCTAGTATAGTTCGCTTCTTCCAATTGTATAATACCCATTTTGAACGTGTCGTATCCCATTCAATTCGATCTGCATGGATCTTTTCAATGAGCTTATCTTCACGAATTTTTTCCAAGGTCACGGTGTACCCAATATCTCGGTGGTTGTTATATCTGCTGATGTAGACATAATCTTCAGGGCCTACTTTAATGTGAGTGTGACGATCACTATAATAAAATGGATTATCGAGGTAATTGAGCTCAAACTCGATCCGGTACTTATTGGCATCGGGAATTACATAGCTGTTGAGAAAGAAACTGGCTATACCAATCGTAACAGCCCCCATTAGGTACGGTAACATTAATCGACGAAAACTAATACCACTAGCCAGAATCGCGATGATCTCGGTATTGGAAGCCAATTTCGCTGTTACAAAAACTGTAGCGATGAAGGTCGTAATAGGAGTCAACAGACTTGCCATATACGGGATGAACGTCAGGTAGTACTTATAAACCATCTCATCCGGTACCTCGAATTTGATAAACTTATCGTATTTCTCCGTGTAATCGATTACACAGATAATGGCTATAAGAATAAGAACTACGAAAACGAAAGTGCTTAGAAACTTCTTAAGAATGTACCAGTCAATCTTCTTCATTACAACCTACTCTTCACTTTATTGACCATCTCACTCTTCCAAACGGCAAAATCTCCCTCTTGGATATGTTTACGGGCGTTTTTTACCAACCAGAGATAAAAGGTCAGATTATGCACACTTGCAATCATTGCACCCAGAATTTCATTACTCATCACCAGGTGACGTAGATATGCCTTCGAGTAAGACTTATCAACGTAGGTGTCCATATTCGGATCAACAGGACTAAAATCGCTTTTCCATTTTTCATTTCGAATGTTGACTATTCCCTCAGAGGTGAACAACATCCCATTTCTCGCGTTTCTCGTCGGCATCACACAATCAAACATATCTACACCAAGGGCGATGCATTCCAAAATGTTTTCAGGTGTACCGACACCCATCAAGTACCTGGGCTTATCTGAAGGTAGAATACCACAAACCAGGTCCGTCATAGCATACATATCCTCATGTGGCTCTCCTACTGATAATCCGCCGATTGCATTTCCATCTGCACCTGTCTTTGCTATGTATTCGGCTGACTGTTTCCTGAGGTCCTGGTAAACACTACCCTGAACAATGGGAAATAGCGACTGACTATGGCCATACAAAGGAGTTGTTTGTTCAATCTGTTTCATGCAACGATCCAACCAACGGTGGGTCATATGCATGGAGTTTTCAGCGTACGTGTATTCACACGGGTATGGCGTGCACTCATCAAACGCCATGATGATATCGGCTCCAATCACGCGCTGGACATCAATCACGTTCTCGGGCGTAAAATCATGTCTTGATCCATCGACATGTGACTGAAATCGTACCCCTTCCTCAGAGATTTTCCTGTTTTCTCCCAATGAGTAAACCTGGTATCCTCCACTATCAGTTAGTATAGGTCTATCCCATCCATTGAAACCGTGGAGACCTCCTGCGGCTTTCAAAATCTCCAGCCCGGGTCGCAAATACAAGTGATAAGTGTTGCCAAGAATAATTTCAGCTTGAATATCTTCTTTCAATTCACGTTGATGAACAGCTTTCACAGTGCCGGCTGTTCCCACAGGCATAAAGATGGGCGTTTCAATGATTCCATGATCAGTTGTGATTGTTCCACAACGAGCATGACTCTTTGCATCCTTCGTCTCGAGTTCGAACTTCATAAAGAAGGCAAAAATAAGTTTCTCAAGTTAGATTATATGGTAATTTCGTGCGCTGATTTCAGGACATGATCGCACTCTCACTAGTTTACATTCTTATTGCCGTATTTGCCTACCTGCTGGTAAGGTTAATCGTCCAGACCGTGTCACTCCTATCTTGGAAATCGGATGCTGTATCTACTCCACCAATTTCGATTGTTGTTGCTTCCAGGAATATGAAATCGAACTTAGAAAAACTGATCCCCAGTTTAATGCAGCAAGATTACCCTGACTTTGAGGTGATCATCGCTCTTGACCGATGTTCTGATGACAGTCTGGACCTGATGAAAAGCTTCGAGAAAAAACACAAAACTCTGAAGACTGTTATAATTGATCACCTTCCCGATCACTTCAGTCCAAAAAAATACGCCTTGACTCTCGGTATCAAAGCAGCAAAAAACGATTGGGTTTTGCTTACTGACGCGGATTGTCTTCCAAAATCTGGCAAATGGATCCAATCCTTTGGAAAGCAAATGTCAAAAGAAAATGATTTTGTTCTCGGATATTCGCCCTACCTGCCGGAAAACAATATGTTGAATCGTTTCATCAGGTACGAGACGTTCAGAACCGCCTTTCACTACCTTTCGTCTGCACTTATTGGTTTGCCCTATATGGGTGTAGGAAGAAACCTGGCTTTCCGCAAATCTTTATTTCTATCATCTCTTGGTTACAACCAATTTCAACACATCATGGGTGGCGATGACGACTTATTCATTCAATATCATGCTCAATCTAAACGTACAGCTATCAACTTGGGCGGTGACAGCCTCACCTTTTCTGAAGGTAAACAAGATTCGACATCGTATTGGATACAGAAGAAACGCCACTTTTCAGTTAGCAAGTTTTATAAACCCAGATTCAAATACCTCCATACCTGGCATTATGCTTGCATACTTGTATTTTGGATTTGCACGTTAGTAATACCTATGGTCGATGCAACCTATTGGTGGATACTATCGTTCTTTCTGTTTTACTACCTTGCGAAAGGTATATGCCACTATTTCGCAGGTAAAAGAATGGGGGAAGGATATCCTTACGGGTGGTTGGCCTTATTTGAGGCATTTTATATTACTTTCGTACCTGTGGCTGTACTCCTGTCCACAACAAGTAAAAAGGTCAAATGGAACTAGATCGCGAATTTTCCGATAAGGCATTACAAGACTTTAGTCTGATCGATAGAGCCACCCAGGACGGTGATGAAAGCGCGTTTGCCGAATTGATGCAACGATATCGGAAACCGGTTTACCACATGATTCTGAAGATGGTCAGAAATGTGGATGATGCAGAAGACCTTACAATAGAGGCTTTTGCCAAAGCATTTAAAAATCTGGGAAGGTTTAAAAAGGACTACACATTCAGTACATGGCTGTTTAGAATTGCCACGAACAACGCCATTGATTTCATTCGGAAGAAAAAACTCGATACTTACAGTCTTAATACGTCGTTTACCGATGACAGCGGAGAATCCGTGAATATCGATGTTGAAGACAACCGATTGACTCCTGACGAACAAGCGATAAAGAGACAAAAGATTCAGCTGGTACAAATGTTTGTTACCAAGTTGCCGGCTAAGTACCAACGCCTGGTAAAATTGAGATATTTCGAGGAGCTGTCTTACGAGGAAATAGCGAAGGAACTGGACGCTCCTCTTGGTACAGTGAAGGCTCAACTGCATCGTGCGAGGGAATTGATGTATGACCTTGTAAAGGACAAAAAACAACACATTTGATTTGACCACGGCTGAGATTGTATCCACTCACTTTAGTAATCTCAATTCAAACCAACTATCTCAATTCGACAGATTACCTTTTCTCTATCGAGATTGGAATGAAAAAATAAATGTTGTTTCCCGTAAGGATATTGAAGAGCTGCCGATTAGACATGTTCTTCATAGTCTTGCCATCGCCAAGTTTATCCAGTTCAAACCTGGAAGCAAAATATTAGATCTTGGAACTGGAGGTGGCTTTCCTGGAATACCTTTAGCCATACTTTTTCCCTCCAGCAATTTCCATCTGGTTGACTCAATAGGTAAGAAAATTCAAGTCGTTCAGGCAATTACCGCAGAGCTTCAGTTGGAGAACGTTTCTGCTGACCATATACGAGGTGAGAAGTTAAAATCCAAGTACAATTACATAGTAACCCGGGCAGTCACAAGAAGCAAAACTTTGTGGAGTTGGACCCACAATAAGTTTCTTGGAGATCCAAAGCTGGACGAAGGAATCATTGCCTTAAAAGGCGGTGATCTTGATGAAGAGCTAGAAGAGCTGAAACGTCCATACCAGGAAATTGATATCTCCAATTTTTTCAAAGAGCCCTTTTTCTCAACTAAGAAAATCATATTCGTACCAAGATGAACCTGGAAGAATTTGAAAAACATGCGCATGAAATGGTCGATTGGATGGTTGACTATTACAAAAATCTACGATCATTTCCAGTAAAATCTCAGGTTACTCCTGGGTCTATTAAGGAACAAATCCCTGATGGCGCACCGGAAAACGGTGAACCCTTCGAAGACATAATCAGAGATGTGAATAACATCATCATGCCAGGGATCACACATTGGCAGCACCCAAACTTTCACGCATATTTCCCAGGTAACTCAAGTTTCCCATCTCTCCTGGGAGAAATGATGACCAGTACCATCGCCGCTCAATGCATGATTTGGGAGACTTCCCCTGCTGCAGCAGAATTGGAGGAAAAAATGATGGACTGGTTCAAGGAAATGATGGCTCTACCTTCCGACTGGTTCGGTGTCATACAGGACACCGCGAGCACCGCAACTCTGGTTGCACTTCTTTCGGCCCGGGAAAGCGTCACTGGGTTTAGTTCCAACAAAAAAGGATTAAGCCAGACATTAAGAGTTTACGCCTCCAGTGAAACACATAGTTCGATTGAGAAAGCAGTAAAAATTGCTGGAATTGGATCAGACAATTTTGTAAAAATTGAAGTTGACGCCAATCTGTCCATGATACCGAAAAAGCTATCAGAAGCTATTCGTAATGATAGGGAAAAAGGTTACTTACCAATGGCGGTTGTATCCACTCTAGGAACGACAAGTACTCTTGCATTTGACCCTCTGAATCAAATTGCTGAAATCTGCTCAGCTGAAGGTGTATGGCATCATATTGATGCAGCTTACGCTGGAAGTGCTTTTGTATTGGAGGAATACCAGCATTTACTAGGAGGCATTGAAAAAGCTGACAGCTATCTTTTCAATCCCCACAAGTGGCTGTTTACCAATTTTGATTGCACAGCCTATTTTGTCAAAGACAAAGAAACATTGCTCAAGACATTTGAAATCTTACCAGAGTATTTGAAGACGGGAACACGTGGAATAGTAAACGACTATCGAGATTGGGGGATCCAACTAGGAAGAAGATTTAGGGCGTTAAAACTCTGGTTTGTGCTTCGCACATATGGAGTCAACGGATTAAAAGAAAGACTTAGAGAACACATCAGCTATGCCGAATGGTTATCCGAGAACATCAAGGAACACCCCAACCTTGAGTTAGTGATTGATCCAGCCATGAACGTGTTGGTTTTCCGTTTCATAGATAATGCTAAAAGTGAAGCAGAACTTGAAAGGTATAATCAAGAAATGATTAATGACATGAATGCGTCGGGTGAAGTATACCTCACACATACTCGTATACAAGGAAAATTCGCGATTCGTGTAGTGATTGGACAGACTTACTTTGAGAAATCCAATGTAGAGAAACTTTGGGATGTAATTATCCGGAAATTATGACAATTCAAACTTGATAATTCGAGTAAAATAGACTTACTTTCCAAAGCTTAATCAAATAATTATGATCAACAGATTACTTGCCTTTTCAGCAATACTATTTTTCGCGTTTACTTCTTTCGCCAATTCGTCTGAGTACTACATTGACGATGAGCAAGTAGAACAAACGCTTACAAGTTCAGTTCAAATCGTCATCAATCCAGAAACTATGGAGTTTACTGAAGAGATGATGAAGATGGCTTATATCGAAGCCAGTGATCCTAACCCGTGGGTGGCGTTTGCCCTGGCTTGGGTCCTTGGTGGTTTAGGTATTCACAGGGTTTACCTTGGAGGACGTGGCATTCTGATCCTATTCTATTTCATCACCTGCGGTGGTATATTCGGTATCATACCATTGGTTGACTGGATAGTGCTTCTGGTCGGAGCCATAAAAGAAGATATAGGACAATACGTCAACAACGACGCATTCATAATGTGGAATTAACGTCCATTTAAACAACACTAAAGGGGGTCTTTTGACCCCTTTTGTTTTTCTATAAAATCTGATTTCAAGGTATTAACCATTAACTGATTCCTTGAAGTAGCTAATTGTTTTGCGTATCGGGCGCCACCCAGATAAAAGGTGTAAAACAAGGCCGCCCCGGAGAGGGTACCGGTATAAAAATATCCTTCCAAAAGACTCCAGGCACTAAACGCTATAATACCCGCTTGAATACCACCGGATACCAATCCTTTACCAAAATGTCCCGCATACCACTGTCCAATTCCCGGAGCTATCAAGGAAACGTTAAAAGCCTTTTGAGGATCCTTAAATTTCACATCATCGTATAAATTCAATAATTCCTGCTCGGTAATACCGAAATCATCATTGTAAAAATTTGTGAGCTTCCTGGCTTCGGCAATATCCTCATTTGAGATAGCAATCAACACCAAAAGCACTTTTGTAGGGTACGATAACTCCATTTCAAATGACTCCATTCTAAGTATTTCTAACCTGCTCTCTTCGTGCCTTCCCGCCAGATAATGAAGAAGAGCCTTTTCTTCATACGTATCAAATTGACGAATGCGTTCCAATGCTTTTATCGCCTGGTCATACTCACCTAATTGCTTATAGCATTGTGATTTTTGGAGCAATGATGAATCATTCGCAGTTCGATAAAAGTCCAGCTCATATAAAACTGCAGCCTTACTGTATTCACCCTGGTTTCGGTAAAAATCTGCATCCTGGGCTCTAATCAAAAAGCAAACGCAGAGGCACATGCATGCTAAGTAGGATCGATTCATTGATTTGTTCATTGAACTCATCTCGTCGGATTTTTATAGAGAATACACTTCCAACGATGTTGGAAATATATACACCTGTGAATAAAGAAGAGAATATGATAAATCTTGGACTGTTTAGACCATCTTTTCGGTAGCCTTCCCAGGCTTGCAATCCAAAAATTGTATGTATCAAAATTGAAGTAAACCCCTGTCCAATTTTACCAGCATAAAATTTCCCTGAACCGGGTACAACAGCAGACATTAAACCGGCAACCCAAGGGGACTTGTATCGATAGGCAAGAATGGAATTATTGAGTTCAACGAGATTCTTCTCGGATGGCCCAAAGTTTCGATCAGCAAATGTAAACCTATCAGCATATCGCTGAAAGTTGGTGTGGTCTCTTCCTAACAAATAGGCACCGGCGTATAGAAATTGGTTCTCAATATCTCTGTCATTCGATAGTGCTTTTCGGGCATCGCCTAGTTCGCCGATATAGGCTAATTGAAAAGACGAAAGTAACCGCGCTTCCCGGTTATATGGGCTTGAATCTCTGACTCTTTGAAATGCCTGGATTGAGGATGCCTTATCCGCTAAATAATAATTGAATTTACCAAGGTAAAAATTGAGCGTATCCGGTCCAATAGAAGAAACATCTTGATCTTTAAGCAGCTCAATGTATGTAATCCCTTCGCTATATGACTTAATGGTATTCAAATGATTGAGGAATTTGAAATCATCACTCTGACCTCTCAACTCAGGACTAAGTGAAACATTAAAGAGAATGAGTAGGGTTACTCCCGGAAAGAATAGTCTGTCCAATGGTCAAGAATTTTTCCACTTCGGGAAATTCGTGTGGGTGGAACTTCAACGGCTGACGCACGATTACATCGCATTAATCGATCACCGGTTAGAAAAAGACCCTTAAAAAAACCATGATGCTTGAATGCTCCCCTACTAAATCGACTACAGGAGTGCTCATAGATACAATCGTTAAGTATTTGATCAGATATATGATTTTGATAAAAACCGAATAATCCCTTTTCCTTTGGTTTAGTTACTGGTTTTGATGCCTCAGTATATTCGACGATCTTCTCCATATCCTTGTTCTGAGCAACAAGCGATTCACTAAGAACAAGTGCCACGCAAACTGTTAAAATTCTGATCATTTAATCAATTCTGCTGATTCGGGGATTTTGAAATCGATAATCTCCTTATCCAAAGGATTGTTGATTGTGAAATTTATAAACTCTGTCTTACTGATTACAGAATCTCGATTTTCAAGATAAGTTATTTCAGTAATAGCCTTGGGAAAATTCATACCGTAAACGTCCTCATAATCGTAATAGTAGACTTTTTTTAGGTATTCATCATCCTCATTCATATATCCTAAAAACACCGGGTCTTTTCGTTTATGAACCAGCTTTACTTTTTTGAAGTATTTCTTAAACTCTCCATCAGATTCATACTCCGACACGAGGTGTCCATCCTCCAGTGAGGAGTTTTTCAATCTGAAACCCAGGTTTCTTAATCCCATATCACCGGTTTGGTTCATGAAGAAAAAATAGAATTGATTGGTCTCACTATTGAGGTCGTAGTTGACTGTCTGATACACTGAGTTCTCATTAGGATTATAGATCTTCAACTCACCATCCCTGTTGTTAAAAACAAAAAGATCCATTGGAAAAGTCTGGTGAATAACAAGGTCACTCCCTTGAGTAAAGTATGCTGTCGAATTTATAGTAGTGGTCTTTCCCTGAAAATTTGATCGTTGGATCATGTCAAATCTAATCCAGTCGAAATCCTGTAAAAAGAAGGGAAATAGAAACCAGGCAATCAGAAAATTCATTCAACTAAGCGGTATATGATTATGTAACTTTTAAATTCAGGTATGCAATCTAAGAAAATAGTAGTTCTTACCGGTGCAGGAATAAGTGCGGAAAGCGGATTAAAAACATTTAGGGAAGCCGATGGTCTATGGGAGGGTTATGATGTCATGACCGTTGCTTCACCTGAAGGGTGGATGAATGACCGTAAACTCGTATTGGAATTCTACAACGAAAGAAGAAAACAAGCGATAAATGCACGACCCAATGAGGGACATTTTGCCCTGGCTGACCTGGAAAAGGACCATGAAGTGGTCGTAATCACTCAGAATGTTGATAATCTCCACGAACAAGCTGGAAGTACCCATGTTATACACCTACATGGAGAATTATTTAAATCTCGTAGCACTTTGGACCCAACTTTAGTTTATGAGATGGAAGGTTGGGAATTAAATGAAGGAGACACCTGCGAAAAAGGAAGTCAACTTAGACCACATGTTGTTTGGTTTGGTGAAATGGTTCCTATGATGGAAGTGGCCGCAAGAGAAACGTTGACAGCTGATATTTTTATGGTGGTTGGAACCTCATTAGCTGTTTATCCTGCTGCTGGGTTGCTTGATATAGTGACTCATGACATACCCACTTTCATCATAGACCCTAATCTCCCAGTTACCGAGACAATCCCAAATAGGGAATTAATTGCATTGCCGGCGTCAAAAGGAGTCCCTGCTGCGGTTAAAAAGATACGTGAGATTTAGAAGAAGGCGAACTTAACCAAAACAGCTGCCCCATGCGCAAATTGCCGGTTAGGTGTACCATCAACGTACCCGATCAAGTCACCTTCTGAAGATCTGATTTCAGTACCGGAGACTTGTGCAATGACTCCATCATCCTCCATCGACAAGACCTGTGTATCGGAAATGCGGGCAATTGGTTCACCTGCATCATCTAGTAGCTCATTATCTGTAACTGACCCGATTTTCTTCCCAGAAGAGGAGAGAACGTCATCATTCTTGATTTTGTAAAGCGTTTTTCGATATCGGTTTTTAATTAAAATCATGAATAGCCGTGGTGTTCATATGCAATTTAGCTTATATCTCATTTACAAAACAGCCAAAACTCTATTGGTGCCTTGTGGTTATGAATAAAATCTTATGTTTGAGAAAATTTTCCGAAAATGGTCTTTCTACTGGTCACGGCAGCCTATATCCTTATCCTAGCAGGCATCATTATTTATAAAAGTCGTTCTGTCAAAAACGAAGAAGATTTTGTAGTTGCCGGCCGAAACGTACCTGTTTACCTACTCGTTGGCACCCTGGTTACTACCTGGATTGGATCCGGCAGCCTTTTTGGCACCGCTGGTCTGACCTTCCAGGTTGGCTTTTCGGAACTTTGGTTCTCGTTAGGTGCCTGGATAGGCATACTCGCGGTCTATTTTATAGCGGCCAGAGTACGCCGAATATCTCAGTATACACTAACAGACATACTGGAAAAGCGATATTCACCTCTCGCACGTTTGCTTGGAACGATAACAATCATAGTCGCCTACCTGATCATTGCCGGTTATCAGTTTAAAGGAGGCGGACGCTTTCTTTCTATACTTACCGAAGGAGGAATATCGGTTGAGCAGGGGACGCTAATCACATTTCTAATCATTATCGCATTCACTGCCCTGGCAGGAATGGTGTCAATCGTTTCCATCGACATATTCAATGGTACAATCATGATCCTTGGAATCATTCTCGCCGTTCCCTTTGCAATAAATGGCTTTGGTGGATGGGATCAAGTCGTTAGCACCATCAACGAAGTCAGCCCTGATCATCTATCCGTTTTGGAAGGACATGAGCCTACCTGGTACATAGGAATAATGCTTCCTACCCTGATCCTGCTTCTGAGTGAGAGCAGCGTCTATCAGAAATTCTCTTCAGCCAAGGATGCGAAATCGGCAAAACAAGCGGTGATGGGAATGTTTATAGGTGTGGTTGTGATCGAATTTCTCATGTGTTTGCTGGCTGTTGTCGGGTTTGCGATTTATGCAGATGATCCAAGATTTTTTCTTGCAGACGGATCTGTCAATGCACCAATGTCAGAAGAAATTATACTCAGGATTGGTTTCGAACAACTTCCAGCATTTGTTGGATCTCTTTTATTCGCTGGTGGAGCGGCCATAATACTTTCAACAGGTAATACTTTTTTGATGGTTACATCCACCAACTTCTCCAGGGACATTCTTGAAAAATATTACATAAAAAATCCTTCGGAAAAGACGAAGCTGTTGATCCAGAGAACGGCCATTGTGTTTCTTGGAATCATTGCCTATCTCATAATGACTCAATTTGAAGAGATTCTTTCCATGGCCTTCATTTCTTACACCATGATTGGTGCGGCCCTAGCCCCACCCCTGCTAGCAACATTTTTCTGGAAGCGAGTCACAAGACAGGGAGGTATTGCCTCAATATTGGCCGGAATGCTATCTGTTGTAATTATCGAAGTACTAAATAGGAGCGGAGTTGTGATGGATCTTGGATTAATTTCATTTCCATTCGATTCGAAGATGGTAGCAATTCCAGCTTTGATCTCATCCGTACTGGCACTTGTTATCGGTAGTCTTCTTACTAAACCAAGTCCATCAGAAGTTGTCGATCCATTTTTTGAGAAATCCTGAGTAGATCCGGTGTAATTCAGGGAATCAATGGACATGAGTTGATTTTTACACTTACCTTTCTTGAATGAAAATTGCAATTATCGCTCATGACGGCAAAAAGGCAGATATGGTGGCCTTTCTACTTACCTACAAAGAACATCTTAAGAAAATATCTTTAGTTTCTACAGGTACCACTGGAAGTCATGCAGAAAAAGCCGGTCTCGAGGTTCATCGATACCTTTCTGGTCCCCTCGGGGGTGACGCTCAGATCGCAGCCTTAGCTGCTGAAAAAAAGCTTGATGCTGTCATCTTTTTCAGAGACCCAATGGATAAGCATCCGCACGAACCAGATGTTCAGATGCTCATGCGATTATGTGATGTACATAACATTCCTTTAGCTACCAATCCAGCTACGGCTAAACTGATCATGGATCAATTTTGCTTGCAGCTGAAAGTCAGTTGAAAATTGCGCCTGCGAGGGTGGCTGTCACCATAGTAGCCAATGTAGCTGCGACCAACGCTCTGAAACCTAATCGTGATAAATCCGATTGACGGTTTGGGGCCATACCCCCGATTCCTCCGATTTGAATCGCAATACTGCTGAAGTTTGCGAATCCACAAAGCCCATAGGTGGCGATAATAATTGATTTCTGACTTAGTAATCCGGCTTCTTTATACTCAGCTAAACTCACGTAGGCTACAAATTCATTGAGTACTGTTTTTTGCCCTAGTAAACTACCCACTATGATGGTTTCCGACCAATCTACACCCATGGCAAAAGCAAGTAACCGGAATAATTGCCCTAGAATGTATTGGAGAGAGAATCCTACGAAAGCACCGTCTGTACTTCTTACTACGTACTCATTCAAACCAGTCGCTGCTCCTATTCCATCAACCAATATCCAGTTGAGGGCATAGATGATGGCAATGAATGCCAGGAGCATTGCAGATATATTCAGTGCAAGCTTTATTCCATCAGATGCGCCTTTAGCTAACGCATCAATTACGTTTTCACCCAAACTATCTTTGCTTACTTCCAGCTTAGAATTGATCTTCTCTGGATACAATTCAGGCAGAAAGATCTTCGACATGATGATTGCAGCAGGTGCATTCATAATTGAAGCACTTAGTAGATAAGTAGCAAACCTTGTTTGGGAAGCAGGATCTCCACCTCCAAGAAAAGAAACATATGCTCCAAGGACACTCCCGGCTATTGTTGCCATCCCACCAGTCATCAGACAGTTCAGCTCGGAACTGGTCATCCTACCAATAAATGGACGAACAAGTAAGGGAGCCTCAGTTTGTCCTAGAAATATATTGCCTGCTGCAGATAAGCTTTCTGCACCAGACAAACGCATTGTTTTGGACATGATCCAGGCAAAACCGAATACAACCTTCTGTAAGACTCCCAGGTAGTACAAACCGGCAGTGATAGACGAGAAAAAAATAACGGTGGGTAACGCCTGAAACACAAAGAGGTATCCCAGTGAGTGTTGAGTTTCAACTACGTTGTTGCTGTTTTTTGCCAAGTCCCCGTATAGAAACTCTGCTCCTTTCAACGAGAAATTGAGGAATTTTACAAAACCAGTGGATATCCACTCAAATGCAACCTGAACGGCAGCGACCTGCCCGATCAGTAACCCAATAATTACTTGTAAGATGAGACCAGAAGCCACAAGCCTCCAATCAATCGATTTCCGGCTAGAGGAAAAAAGAAAGGCCAGTCCAATTAACGTCGCAATACCAAAAACAGCCTGGATGATATCCACGGCGTATTAATTACGTCGTTTAATCTCGTCCCTGATTTTGGCGGCTTTCTCGTAATCCTCATCCTTGAGTGCTTTATCAAGCAACTCATTTAGTTTTTCGGATGTCATATCCCCAAGATCCTGGGGTTTCTTAGACTGAACTTCAATATCTGGCTTAATCTGTGTTACCTCTCCCTCCGTTTCGTCAGTAAGCACAATTCCAGCTTCTGTCAAAATCGACTCGTTTGTATAAATATCAACTCCGAATCGTAACCCGATCGCAATAGCATCAGAGGGCCTCGAATCGATTTCCATTTGTTTGCCATTCTTTCCGCAAACAATTTTGGCGAAGAAGACTCCTTCCTTCAAATCTGAAATAACAATTTCCTGAATATCAAATTCAAAGTTGTGAGAGAAAGACTTGAATAAATCATGTGTCATCGGGCGATTCGGTGTAATCTTTTCAATCTCAATAGCTATTGCCTGAGCCTCAAACATGCCGATGATTATTGGTAGTCTTCGGTTACCGCTTACTTCCCCCAACACCAAGGCAAATGAACCCGATTGAGATTGACTGGACGACAATCCTAGTATTTCAAGCTTTATTTTATCCTCCATTATCCAATCTTCGCCTTTATCGCTTCGGTCAGTTTAGGGACAACATCAAATGCATCACCGACTATCCCATAATCCGCAGCCTTAAAAAACGGTGCTTCAGCATCCTTATTGATAACCAGGATGTATTTTGAAGAATTCACTCCAGCCAGGTGTTGAATCGCACCCGATATCCCTATAGCAATATACAGAGAAGGAGATACTTTGATACCTGTTTGTCCGACATGCTCATGATGAGGTCGCCAATCCATATCGGAAACGGGTTTGCTACAACCGGTAGCAGCACCTAGTGATTTAGCAAGATCTTCAACCATTCCCCAGTTTTCGGGCCCTTTCAATCCGCGTCCGCCGGAAACCACGATATCCGCTTCAGGAAGTAATACATCTCCCTCCGCTTTTTCTTTGGAGAGTACCTTCACCTTCTTATCTACTTCATTGATCGAAGGCTGGAAATCCACAACCTCTGGTGCTCCTCCATCTTCTTTTATGGCAACTGCATTCTTCTTTAAGGTAAGGATTTTCTTATCTGTAGTAATCTCTGTTGTTGCAAAGGCTTTTCCAGTGTAAATACTTCTATTTACTTTGAAACCGCTGCCGGTATCCGGTAGGGAAGTTACATTAGACACCAGCCCTGCGACGATCTTAACACTTAATCGGGCAGAAACAGGATCCGCAATGGACGACTTGGCAAAAAGTACAACTTCATAATTTTCCTCTTCAACCAATTGAGCCATTGCCGAGGCATAGGTCATGATGCCCGCCTCCATTGAATCGCTTTTTGCATGGAATACTTTTGAAGCTCCCGCTTTGCCAAGCTCCGCAAATTGGTCACTTTCAATGTCCCCATGAACTAATACACCCACTTCACCAAGTTCCTTACCGTAACTAATCGCTTCGAGAGATGACTTTTTCGCCTTACCCTCATCTAATTCAACTAATACAAGTACACTCATAACCTCTCTATAATACTTTCGCTTCGTTTTGTAAAAGATCAACCAGTTTATCCAATTCCTCCTGATCGATAAGTTTCACCTCTGATTTTGCGGGTGGTAGTTCATAGACTTCGACGCCCGTTCGAGTATCATCAGCAATAGGAGCCTCAACCGCTAAGGGTTTGCTTCTTGCCGACATGATACCACGCATATTGGGGATCTTCCATTCCGCAATGGGTTCCTGGCACCCTGCAACAATTGGTAACCCTACTTCAATTGACTCTTTTCCTCCTTCAATCTCACGGGTCATCTTAGCCGTTGTTCCTTCAACGTCCAAAGTCATTACGGGAGATAAGGATGGGATACCAAGCATTTCACCAACCATGCCGTGAACCTGTCCCCCATTAAAATCAATTGACTCCCTACCCATAAGGATGAGGTCATACTCCCCGGCCTTAGCGAAGTGAGCTATTTGTTGAGACACAAAAAAAGAGTCCACAGGTTCCGCATCCACCCGTATAGCATCGTCTGCGCCTATGGCTAATGCTTTACGAATGGTTGGCTCTGTCTCAGCAGTACCAACATTCAGAACAGTTATGCTTCCACCAAGTTGCTCTTTGAGTTCAACAGCACGTGCCAGTGCATAATCATCGTATGGCCCGATGATAAACTGGATGCCGTTCTTGTCAAATGATGTATTGTTTTCCGTGAATGAAATCTTAGAAGTCGTATCGGGAACGTGTGTGATACAGACCAGAATTTTCATATGATAATCGCTAAATTTTTCTCCTACTTTTGCCGTGAAGTTAGTCAATAAAGGAAGTAAATAAAAACAATAAAAATGCCCGGTGAACGAGTAGAATACCTCCTAAATCTGCTAAAAAATGACCCAAAGGATGCTTTCACGAAATATGCTTTGGCATTGGAGTACCAAAAGAATGATAAAGAGACGGCTGGAACTCTGTTTGAAGAATTATTACTTGAACAACCCGATTACTTACCAACCTATTATCAGGCGGCTCATCTGTTTATTGAATTAGATGAACTTGAGAAAGCAAAAGAAATTTTTGAGGAAGGAATAAAGAGAAGTACGAAGGATCTCAAAAATCAAGCTGAACTTCGCAATGCCTACCAGAATTTTCTATTTGAGTATGACCTTGATTAGAAGGGAACGTCTTCGGAGTCTTCTCCTTCTTTGTCGGACTCTTTGTTTCCCTTACTAGGAAGTGTGATCGTAAAGTCTGTATTGGAACCTCCGGAACTTGGAAAAGGTGTACTATACTGATCACTAACAGATTCATCCATGTCAGTGAATTTGGTAAACCTTCCGATGAACTTAAGGTGAACACTGCCGGTACGCCCATTTCTATGTTTTTCAATCAACACCTCACCCAAACCATTCAAAGGCATACCATCCTCTCCTTGGGTTATACCATAGTACTCAGGACGATAAAGGAACATTACAATATCTGCATCTTGTTCGATCGAACCAGATTCCCTTAAATCTGAAAGCATCGGTTTCTTATCTCCTCCCCTGGTTTCTACCGCTCTACTTAGCTGTGATAAAGCAAGGACCGGGATATTGAGTTCCTTGGCAATTCCCTTTAAGGCTCTTGATATTGATGCAATTTCCTGTTCCCTGTTTCCTCCCTGTGTTTTGGATGTATCCCCACTCATTAGTTGGAGATAATCAATTACGATCAGCTTCACTCCATGCTGTGCTACCAATCTTCGGGCTTTTGCCCGTAATTCCAGAATACTCAGACCCGGTGTGTCATCGATAAAAATTGGAGCCTGAGACAACTTAGATGTCTTATGAAGCAATTGCTCCCACTCATAGTCCGCAAGATCGCCACGTTTAATTTTTTCGCTCTCCAGTTCTGCTTCTGCCGAGATCAATCGATTTACCAACTGCACAGATGACATCTCTAGCGAAAAGATGGCCACCGGCTGCTGAAAGTCAATTGCAGCATTCCTCATCGCCGAAACCACAAATGCTGTTTTACCCATACCCGGTCTGGCTGCTATAATTACCAGATCGGAAGGTTGCCACCCGGAGGTCATCCGATCGAGAGCTGTAAAACCGCTGGCAATTCCCGTAAGACCGTCTTTTTTATCTTTCTTCTCTTCTATCTCCTGAATGGCCATTCCCAAAAGGGAGCTCATCTTGTCATAGTTCTTTCGAATATGAGATTCGGAAACGTCAAACAATGACTGCTCGGCTCGGTCCAAAAGGTTGAAAACATCCACTGTATCTTCATAGGCATCCCGCTGGATTTCCGAGGAAATTCTGATCAACTCGCGCTTTATAGATTGCTCAGAAATAATTCGAGCATGATATTCAATATTTGCCGCAGAGTTAACTCGGGTGGTCAATTCTGCGATATAATACGCTCCTCCAACAACCTCAAGGTTACCGTTTTTCCGAAGTTGATGGACCACCGTTTTGATGTCAACAGGTTCGGAATTATTGAACAGTTGAACGATAGCCTCGTAGATCAGAGAATGCGATTCCTTATAAAAACTTTCCGCTTTAAGAATATCGATTACGTTGCTTAAAGCATCCCGTTCGAGCATCAATGCCCCTAGTACAGCTTCTTCGATGTCAACAGCCTGAGGTGGAAGCTTTCCAAGCGCCTCCTCACCTGTAACAGGCAGTCGTCGTTGCTTCATACTTGTTCTAACTATTGGGGTCTTCTCAGGTTCTGTCATTGGTGGGCGATTAGTGAATTGAGTTGACAAACGTACGTTTTAGCATTTGCATTCATACAGAAATTCCGATATAAAGTTTCCCCATTATTATCAACAATCTTTTCCACATATCAATTGGTTTGGCACCCTTGATTTTTAATGTATTTTTGACCCTCCGACAGTGAATCTATGATTGATTTTTCCCAAATAAACAACAAACAGCGAATTGTAGTAATTGGAACAGACGGCACCTCAGAAATTACAAAAATCGCAGCTCATGTCCTAACAACGATAAAAAAACCTTTTGATTATTATATTGATCAGCAACAGAATAAGATTGACGATCGATCACCAGTCATTCTTATTGCAGGTGGACAACCTAATTCGGTAGAGGAGTTATTGAAATACCAACACCACATTGTTGTATTCCACTATATTAAGGATACATCAAATGATAATATTTCTTTCGAAGAAGAATTCAAGAACTACGATATTCTAGCTGATAAAACCCCAAAAGGTGGAGTGATCGTGTACAACAAAGAGGATAATCTCTCAATGGTGGTGGGAACCCAAAAAGATCGGGAAGACGTACGACTAAAGGAATACGGTTCACTCAAATGCAGCCCAACAGCCAACGGGTTTAAATTGGAAAATGGAACAGAGGTAGCTTCATCCAATAAGCACTTTCCTTCGATTGCTGGTGCAGCCATGGAATTAGTCAGTAGAATAAGTGTTACTGAGGAACAGTTTCTTGAAGCTATGAACACCTACAAGGAGAAATAATTCGTGGACTTGAAGCTTAAAAATCCGCTGGTCGTTTTTGACCTGGAAACCACCGGAACAAATGTTTCTCACGATCGGATTGTAGAGATCGCGATGATAAAATTGAATCCTGATGGATCCCAAGACGAAAAAGTCAGGAAACTTAATCCCACCATTCCGATTCCAATAGAGTCGAGCCTTATCCATGGCATCTATGATGATGACGTCAAAGATGAACCTACTTTCAAACAGGTGGCGAAGTCCATGTCCCAATACCTTGAGGGTTGTGATCTGGCAGGATATAATTGCCTAAAGTTTGATGTGCCGCTATTGGTTGAAGAGTTCCTCCGTGTAAATATTGACTTTGATGTCGAGAATCGAAAAATACTGGATGCCCAGAAAATTTTTCATATGATGGAGAAGAGGAATCTTTCGGCGGCCTTCAAATTCTATTGTGGCAAGGAGCTTAAAAACGCTCATAGTGCATTAGCAGATACACAAGCTACAAGAGATGTATTCATCGCACAAATCGAGAAGTATGAAGGTCAGGAAATGACGGACCTGATGGGTAAACCCATTGGCAAAATCACCAATGATATGGCGGCTGTTCATGAACTAATCAATCAGAAAATGATAGATCTGGCAGGCAGAATGGTTTATGACGAAAATGGAATCGAGGTTTTCAACTTTGGTAAGCATAGAGGCAAACCTGTTAAGGAGATCCTGAAGAATGAACCTTCATTTTATGATTGGATGATGAAAGGTGATTTTCCGCTGGATACAAAACGGCGACTTACTCAATTGCGTCTGGAGATGTTCAACGACCGTTGATTAAATCCGCAAATTCATCTGAAGTTAATCTGAATCACAATAGAATTTGCTGCCGGTGTAGGTATCTTAGCAAAAACCGATAAGCCGCTATCTATGCCTAAAACCATAATTGTATCAAACAGGCTACCCGTCAAGATTCTAGAAGAGGATGGAAAACTTGAGTACAAGCCGAGTGAAGGGGGATTGGCTACAGGTTTAGGATCCATCTACAAGGATGGTGACAACATCTGGGTCGGTTGGCCCGGGCTTGCAGTATCCAAAGCTGCCCAAAAGACGGAGATCGGAAAGGAGCTGAAAAAAAATAGTATGAAACCCGTTTTCCTGAGTACCCAGGAGATTGAGGATTTCTATGAAGGATTCAGCAATGAGACTCTTTGGCCAAATTTTCATTATTTCAATGAATACATTGTGTTTGATGAAGATCTCTGGAAAGCATATGTCAAGGTAAATCGAAAGTTCGCCAAAGCCCTGGATGAAGTTATTAAGGAAGGCGACACCTTATGGATACACGATTACCAATTGCTTCTACTTCCCCAGATGATACGGGAGAATCATCCAAAATCAACCATTGGTTTTTTTCTTCATATTCCATTCCCTTCGTACGAGTCATTTCGTCTTCTACCTTGGAGAAGAGAGTTGTTAAATGGTATGCTAGGCTCCGATTTCCTTGGCTTCCATACGTACGACGACATGCGTCACTTTCTTTCTTCGGTTAACAGACTTGCCGGGTTAGGAAATGAAAACGGGCGAATTAATGTCGAAAATCGACTGGCTATGGTTGATGCTCTCCCCATGGGAATCGACTACGATAAATATGCTGCATCTGCAGCGGAACCGGATACACTAGCTAAAGAGGTTCGATATCGAACTTCAGTCGGTGACGTTCGAATGATACTGTCCATCGATCGATTGGACTACAGCAAAGGAATCCCCCAGCGACTTAAAGCGTTCGAGACATTTCTGGAAAACTATCCTGAGTTTAGGGAGAAGGTTTCCCTCTTTATGGTGGTCGTTCCTTCGAGAGATACTGTACCGAAGTACAAACAAATCAAAGAAGAAATCGATTTGTTAGTTGGAAGGATAAATGGAAAATTCTCAAGGCTGTACTGGACACCTGTTCATTACTTCTACCGAAGTTTTCCTTTAACTGCTCTATCGGCTTTCTACCGGATGGCAAATGTGTGTCTCGTTACCCCGATGAGAGATGGTATGAACCTGGTTTGTAAGGAATACATAGCCAGCAAGATTGATAAAAAGGGTGTTCTGGTGCTGAGTGAAATGGCTGGAGCTTCGAAAGAGCTCTCCGATGCCATAATAGTGAATCCCAATAACCTGGATCAGATGGTATCAGCGATTCATACAGCCTTAACAATGCCAGAAGAGGATCAGATTCGGCATATGAGCAGAATGCAGGCATCATTGCAGCGTTACAACATACATCAGTGGGTTAAACTGTTTATGGAAAATCTTCAGTTTGTCAAGGACGCACAAAAGGGTCTTCAAACTCGATTACTCGATGACAAACTGGCAAAAGAGATCATAAAAGCATATAAGAAATCTAACGAAAGACTTCTTTTCCTCGATTACGATGGGACGCTAACCGGATTTCACTCAGATCCTAAAGACTCAAAACCCGATGCCGAGCTAAGGGAGATTCTAAAGAAATTAACCTCAGATAAAAAGAATTCTGTGGTCGTCATTAGTGGACGAGGCAGAAGTACTCTAGAGGATTGGTTGAAGGATTTTGATCTTGAAATCGTGGCTGAACACGGAGCATGGATTAAAAGAAAGGGTAAAAAGTTTAAGACCATATCCAAGCTGAATTCAAGTTGGAAGAAAGAAATCATGACACTACTTGAAGGTTATGTCAATCGAACACCAGGTTCATTTGTCGAGGATAAAGACTATTCACTAGTATGGCACTATCGAAAAGTTGAAACGGGTTTAGGAGAGGTTCGAACTCGGGAGTTGACAAGTCATTTAAAATACCTGACTCAGAATAAAAATCTGCAGATCATGGAAGGTGATAAAGTGGTGGAAATAAAAAACATGGATGTCAATAAAGGACGTGGTGCATCAGCGATTCTGGAGAGTACGCAGGCCGACTTCATCCTGGCCGCCGGAGATGACCGCACTGATGAAGATACCTTTAAAGTAATGCCCGAAAACAGTTATACTATCAAAATTGGCAGCCAGGCGTCAGAGGCGAAATACAGTGTGATCGGCTACAAAAGGATACGTGAGATCTTAACTGCGCTTATAGAAAACTAGGAGTATCGAGCTTTTTGGCAATTCTGCTGGCGGCATTCAGCAACCCCACATGGCTGTATGCTTGTGGAAAATTACCCCACATGCTTCCATCTTCAGCACTTATGTCTTCACTTAATAGACCCAAATGATTTGACTTGGAAATTATCTGTTCGAAATTCTGAATGGCCTCATCAACCCTTCCAACACAGGCTAGAGCTTCCACATACCAAAATGCACAAATCAAGAAAGTTGTTTCAGGCTCTCCAAAGTCATCCTGATGTTTATACCGGTAAAAAAGTCCTTTTCCAGCGTACAACTCTTTTTCGAGCGCCTTCAAATGTTCTCCCGCTTTCTTCGGATCGTTGATGTAGTTCATCATAATGAGCTGTAGCGTGCTTGCATCCATACGATCTACTCCCACGGCTTGTGCATACCCTTTCTTCTTGGGAACAAAACACTTTTCAATCATCTTGATAGACTTACTTCTAAGTTTTACCGCCAGTTCACCCATCTCATTGTTGTGAATATTCTTAGCAATTTTAATTGCCGCACAGCTACCTGCCCAATGAAATAAATATGTGTAACAGTGATACTGTGCCAGGTTCCGGAATTCCCAAAGACCAGCATCCTTCTCATCAAAAGTCTTTTCGATCATTTTCAAGGTCTTCATGATTAGTTCAGAAGAATCAAACCTTTCAGTGAATATGATCCGCATATCGCTATATAAAGGAAGTAAGGAGATAAGGACCTGCCCATATACATCGTTCTGGATATGAGTATAGGCGTCGTTTCCAATTCGCACTGGAACATTACCTTCATATCCCGGTAAACCCAATTCCTTTTCGACCAACGCTTTTCTTCCGGTTATCCCGTATAAGGGTTGATACCTTTTCTCCTCGTCAATGGTAGTATTCAGGATATAGTGAAAGTACTTTTCAACCTCCTCAAAATGACCAATATTGTTAAATGCGTTCAGAGTATAAAAAGTGTCTCTCATCCAACAATAACGATAATCCCAATTTCTGGTGCTGCCTGGTGCTTCCGGTAGACTTGTTGTAGTGGCAGCAATGATAGCACCGGTATCCTCAAACTGATGGATCTTCAACGCCAATGCCGATCTAATGGCCGCTCTTTGGTAAAAGTCGACGATAGACGCTCTTTTCACCCAGTTTCTCCAATAAGAAACCGTTTTATTAAGAAAATTATTCACTGTCTCCTCCAGGGCAGCTTCTAGAGGAGGTCCGTAGGTAAGAACAAGATATTTATCCTCATCCAGTACAAAAGACTGATCTTCAGCAATATAGGATAGTGGAATGTTTGTAGTCAAACGGACATGGGCATCGAGTCCCAAGAAACGAATATGATTGCTTCCGAAGGAATGCTCTGGAACCATTTCTCCATAGTTACCAACTGGGTTGCATCTAACATGAATCTTAGGATTACCTTCAATTCGTTGAATTTTTCTCACCAACATCAATGGCTTATAGTACCTATCCGTTTGCATGAAACGAGGTGCAAAGTCAATTACTTTATAGGATCCATGATGATCGCATTTCACATGGGTGCTTAGCACATTCGTATTTTCAATATACTGCTGCGAAGTGATGAAGCGACCTGAAGCGGGTTTAATGGAAAACTCCCCTCCTTTTTCGCCAGCTATCATATTTCCGAATATGAAACTACTATCAAATCGCGGCCAGCACAACCAGGAAACGTTTGTATCCTGATGTATGTGGGCAGTGTAGGAACAGTTTCCAATAAGTCCGTAGTCGTAAGTGTGACGTCCAATCATGCGTTGTGACCAAGTAAGATTTTCTTCAGAATTAGTGCTATTGTACTAAGAACCGGTGAAGATACTTATCAATAATGCAACGATTATTATATATGATTTAAAAAATCGAATTTATTAGGACATTCGATTTTTTGATTGATCAAACAATATTCCGGCAGTTAGTCCAACTAAACCGAAACTGGCAAGAAATAAAAAAACGTGATGGTGGCCAACTGCCCCAGGGGAATTATCTATTAAGTACCCCATAATTGGTCCACTGAATATGTCTGGAGTGAAACCAATGAACGAAATGATACCTACCGTAGTGCCGGTCAGGTTTAAAGGTGTATTAGATTCTTTTAACAAAGCGAAATAGATACCCCTTAAAGCATAAATGCCAATACTGAGGAATACGATACTGCATATGATCAGCCAATAAATACCTTCACCCAGAAGCCCTGAACCAATGATTATACTTCCCGCCACCAGAATGATAAAATGAACGATAATCATACGCGAGGCAGAGAATCTATCAGCCAAATATCCTGTAATCACCGCAGCGAATGGACGCACCCAAAAGGATATAGAACCTACTGTTGCCGCTTGCACATCATCATACCCAAAAGCGTCCGAAACATATAGAGAAAAGTCATCCGTGCATTTGTAGCCAACATAAGCACAAACAACAATTATTGCCTGATACCACACTTGTCGTCTTTTTAAAACAGTTTTAAATGTTCTAAAGTCTACAACAGACGTCCTCAAAGCACCAGGGTCATCATCAGGTAGAACAATCCAAATAATTACACCAGCCAAGAAAGTAGCAGAAGAGAATAGAATGATAACCCAAAAAAGGGCTTGTCTGAGTTCTTCAGGTGTTGAATTCGAAGGATCAATTGGTAAAAGAACGCTAAAAACATAAATTGAAATCGATGCAATTGAGGCGGCTACCAAACCCCTCCCCCCGTCAAGTAAACCAAATGCGATTCCTTGATCCTGGCTCCCGCCCCATTCCCTAGTTGCCTTTATTAAAGCGGACCAAAACAGTAATATGGTAGTCATACCCCAAAAGCCATACAGCAGGGTTAAAACGAATAATCCAGGAATAAAACTCAAAACGACACCTCCAAGGGAGGTACAAATCAAGGCTATGGAAATGAGAATTCTCGACGAAAATCGATCAGCCAGTGGCCCACCAAAGAAATAACTGAGCATTGCAACAACACCATACAAAGAGAATGCCGTACCCAGTTCAAAATTGGTTAGTTCAAATACACTCAGGAACGTCGGCCGATAAATTCTGGAAATTACAAAAGGAAGGAAAAAAACTGATTCACCTGCGAAAATCAGCACGATTAGTGCCGTAGCCTTCTTTACCTGATCAACATCCATGATATTCATTGAGGAAAACAATGTTAAGGATTTGTATCAATAAAGAACCCAAATATTGCCAATTATAGGCTTTCAAGTATATTTGATACGGCCAACCTTATATGTTTAAGAAGTACATCAAAGACAAGCGGATTTCTACAGCGCTCGATATCTTTCTAGCGCTTGTCATCTATTTTATTCTCCTAACACTACTCATCCGTTTTGAGAGTATTAGTTCCCAGACCGCCATTACCAATTACGCCAATGCCATCTGGTATTCGATAGTTACCTTGACAACTGTAGGTTATGGGGATATATTCCCTAGTACAGTATATGGCAGGGGTATTGGATATATTTTCGTATTATTAAGTTTATTTTTTTACGGTCTACTAATAGGATCGTTTACGTCATTTATTACAAATCTTAGAGAGAATAGAAAATTGGGTTTTAACGGTACAAATTTCACCAACCACGCTGTTATAATCGGATGGAATGATTTCGGCAATATGGTTACCGACCAACTTTTGGGTGTCGGAAAGAAGGTAGCGATTGTTCTTAATAGTAAAACTGACATCGATTTTATTCGTGAAAAATATGAAACGAACAAAATCTTTCTTCTCTACAATGACTTCAAAAACTTTGACCAACTGAAGAAGGTCAACATTGAATCTTCCTCTAACGTTTTTGTCAATTTTCATGATGATACCGAAAAGTTGGTGTACATCCTGAACATCAGGAAGATTTATCCGGATCTCGACTTTGTGGTTACTCTTGAGAACGGTGAATTAAAGAATACATTCATCAGTGCTGGGGTAACCAATACTATCAGCAAAGAAGAAATATCCTCCAAACTTTTGGCTAGTTACATGTTCGAACCGGATGTAGCATCCTATTCGGAATCTATAATGTCTTTCCCAAGAGCAGATAGCGATTACGATATCAAGCAATTTATAGTCACTGGAAGTAATCCTTTTGCTGGGAAGCAATATCAGGAGGTGTTTTTTGAATTAAAGCAAAAGTACAATAGTGTACTTATTGGCATCACCAAGAGAGACAAGTACGGCAATAGAAAACTCCTGAAAAATCCCTTGGGCGATCTGACGGTAGCTACCGGCGATTATCTGGTTATCATACTCAACGGTAAGGCCTTCCGATTATTGCGGAAGGTATTCAATGTTGAAGAGGGTTATTTCCGTGAAAGACTTCCAAGAAAATCATGAGGACAGTCCTATTGTCCATAATAACCTTTGGAATACTAATTTCCTGCGAGAACCAGGCACTTCACGATAGTGAAGAATTCCGACCACGGGAGATTCATGAGGATATCCAGTTTAACTTTGATAGAATCATGGTAGATGGAGTAGAATACCTGATTCTTGAAAAAGACAATAATAATCCACACGAAGGATTCGGTTTTATGGCTTTCCGAGCAAATCTACTGATGGAGAAGCAGGACACTTTGCTTGCCTATATGAGAGCAATCTCAGATATGCAGGTGATGATCTATTCGAAAGTGTCTGGCCAATCACTAAGCCAGTCTGAAAAGATCCGGGACGATCTCTTTAACACCTACCTTGATATGGAGCAAAAAGAAATTGAGGCTTTAGAACAAAAAGGGCTTTCAAGCGAAAACCTAGGTAGCGACACTACCTCCAACTAATCAGAATTTTTCGAAGAAATGTCGTAATTCGACTAATGCAGCGGATACCTCGGAGTCAATGGCATCTGAGTTAACTATATCTTTTGCCACTTTCACTGCATCAATAAGATCATCTTTGTCATGGAATACCTCATCGAGAATTTTGCAGTCGTAGATTATCGACAGCAATATTACAAATGAAGGCGTAACCTTAGCATTCTGAAAAACCATTGCCTGCAGCACATTTCTTATCTCCTGCTCGAATGCATAATTGGCGTTGTCCATTCTTTCGCTGAGTGGAATCCAGAGTAGCTTGGTCTCTTCTCGTCTTAATATACCTCGTTGGACCAACAGTTGATCCATGTCTTCCCGTATATTGGAGAAGTTATGATGAAGATTTTCCAGTTGATCGATAAGGGGTGTGCCTGAACTGATTTTGTGAAGAATGTTATCCAGAATTCCATTTCCCGTGCCAACCGAGTCTACCACATTTACTTTCAGGTCCTTGAGCTCGACTTTTTTAAGAAGATGCAATTCGAGAATCGCGGCCGCAAGTAAGCCATAAATGTATGTCTTTTCTGCCGCTGACAATAGTCTTCCTTCCTCATCATCGAGGGCAATCAGATATAATCCTTCAGCTATGCTTAATTTCATAATACCTTATAGATGTAACGTAAAATTAGCCAATATCTAGCTCTTAAGAAGTCTAGGAATAGTCAACCCTTGAACTAATATGGAAAATACAACGCAGCAATAGGTGGTGAATAATATTGTATTTTTAATATGCTCTGGAATCCATTCAAAATCAGAAAGCGACAAAGCTAAGGCCACAGAGATACCGCCTCTTAATCCACCCCATGTCAATATCTGAATGGTCTTCGGCTCGAAGGTTCTAAAAAATGACATTGCAGTTATAGGCACTGACACTCCAATAAATCGGGAGAATAGAACAATTATAATCCCAACACTACCGATTAAAATCATATCCACCGAGAATGTCTTAGCGATCACCAACATCTCCAATCCAATGAGAATGAACAATATGGCATTCAATGCCTCATCCAGTAGATGCCAGAACTTGAAAACATACTCTCCCGTGGCGTTAGCTAAATTCTCATCACGTCCTTCGTTACCGATGAAAAGCCCCATAACCACCATTGCCAGTGGTGCTGAAACATGTATGAGTTCTGCAATTCGCCCTCCGACCATAACCAGTGTAAGAGTCACCAATACCTCTAGCTCAACATGGTCATTGTCTATGAAGTCTAATATCTTGAATCCAAGGAATCCGAAAATGGCTCCCATAAGCAGTCCGCCGATTACTTCCTGACCGAACAGCAAACCAACTTCAGCCATATCGAAGGAATCCATTCCTTTTTTCGCAACACCAAGAACGGTGAGGAAAATGACAACACCCACTCCGTCATTAAACAATGACTCACCTGCAATCTTGATTTCCAGATTCTTAGATAGATTGAATTTCTTTACAAGTGCCAATACTGCAATTGGATCTGTTGGTGATATTAGAGCACCAAACAAGAGGCAATAGATGTAATCGATTGGCTCGGTAATCAGTGGGAAAATATAGTAGACGAGTGTACCCACTAAGAAAGTGGACATCATTGTTCCAATTGCAGCCAAAATCAGAATTGGAACGCGCTCTTCCAACATCTTCTTTAGGTCCATTGAGAGTGCGCCCGCAAACAGCAAAAAGTTAAGCATCACATTCAGGAGAACCTCCTGAAAATCAAACTCTTCGATAATATGTTCGGCTCCTCCCGTAACAGCTGGGAAAATCGCACCCAGCAATAGGATAAAAACAGACATCATTAACGCGATGGCCATTAGTCCAATTGTGGAAGGCAGTTTGAGAACCGTGATGTTGATCAAGGTAAAAACTGCAGCCAGGAATATCAATAAGGTGATTAGGTCAAGAATACTCATTGGTGAATACTAGATATTTCTCGTTGTTGGGCTGAGCAAAATAAAAATAAAACTGATACAAAAAAAATAGTGGGTGAATTATCTTATTGAGGCTTATTTTAGAGGTCTACTACATCAAATTAATGGGATTCGGTTCGAGTAATTCTTTTCACGTCGGATGTTTACGGGTACACATCCTTATTTTAGGTCTTGCCTGCTGCATCTCTTGTTCGTCCGTGAAGCAATTAGCCGTTGGCAGAGACCTTAACCGGATGATTGAAAACTCGTCGGTTTTCAAACAGTATTTATTCGGTTTTACATTGTATGACTTGGAAACAGAGACGTATGTAAACGAGGTAAACTCAGACCTTTATTTTACACCAGCATCGAATATCAAGGTTTTAACCCTTGCTGCATGTCTTAACGGCAAAAGTGACAGAATACCGTCCTTTCTCACTGCTGATTTTGATGGCAAAAAGGTGATCCGACCATTAGGTGATCCAACCTTCCTACATCCTGAATTCAGTGATCAGAGAGCGTGGAAAGAACTAGCAAAAATTAACTCTGATACTATTTATTACGACATATCCCTAAATACGGTAGATCATTATGCTCCCGGATGGGCTTGGAGTGATTATTGGTATGACTACCAGCCGCAAAGAAATAGCCTTCCAATGTACGGAAATGTACTCACCGCCTCTGTTAGCCCTTCTAGTACTCAAATTACTCCCTCATTTTTCAGACCTTATGTCAACAGCAACTCAAAAAGTAATTTTAGAGAGCAGAATGCTAACATCTTTCACCTGGCTCCAAAGACTGATGGGGATACATCGGTCGTCCGAATCCCCTTCATAACTAATCTGGAGCTCGAAACTCGCTTACTGGGTGACACCTTAAACAAAGTAGTAATTCCAATAAGTATTAATAAAAAGTTACCCTGGGATACCGTACGCAATGGAAATATGTTTCATGCACTTTCCATTATGATGCAGATAAGTGACAACTTTTTAGCTGAGCAATTATTAATCAATCGCCGGTTGACAATGGGTATTTCAAGTGAGGTTGAATTTTTTAATGAGCTGCAGAATACGGTATTTGAAGGATTAACCAAACCGCTTATATGGGTTGATGGATCGGGTCTCTCAAGGTATAACATGGTTACGCCAAGAAGTATGGTTGAAGTGCTTGAAAAGATTTATTACCAACTCACCTGGGAGGAAATCACTACTATTTTCGCCACTGGTGGCATAAATGGTACGATAAAGAACTGGTACAATGGAGATGAACCCTATATTTTCGCTAAAACGGGAACACTACGGCATAATCACAACCTAAGTGGTTTTATAAGGACCAAATCAGGTAAGTTTTTGATATTTAGTATGATGAACAATCATCATCCCATGCGAAATGCCGAAGTGAAAGCAGAGATGCAAAGAGTTCTTGAATCAATTCGAGACAACTACTGATTGTAGTCTTCAACCAAGCCACCAGTTAATCGCATTAAAGCAATATGAGACTCCAATAGACTGTATTTGGCCTGTTGCTTTAGAATTGCAGAACTTAAATAATTGTTCTGAACGATACGAAAATCAAAACTATTAATTGATCCGTTATCATACCGATCCTGTGCTAGGTCCAGGTTTATAGCAGCAACCTCTTCTCTTCTCTCATTAATCTCATATATCTGTCGGCGTATGTTGTATTCGTCCAGATTCTGTCGAAGGTCTCTATCCAATGATTGACTAAGTCTTTCTACCCGAAGATTGCCAATATCTTCCTGAACAACTGCATTCCTAATCGCTCTGTTGATTCTTCCTCCGTCGAAGAGAGTGAATGAAAGGGTTAATCCAGCCGTGTAATTCCCGGTAAGAGAGTTTAACGGATCTGGTGGACCTTGTTCATTTCCAGGAAAAGTTGCGTTGCTTAGATCTACCCTACTCCAGTTTCTCGAGGCCCCTAAATTTAGTCCTACGGTCGGGTATCTGGATGCTTTGGCAATTCCCACACCAGTATTTAGAATTGACTGGGTAATGTATTGCTTCTGAAGATCAACATTACTTTCAAAAAGTTTCTGCCTAAGATCAGTGTAATTATACAGAGGGGTTTCAACCGAAAGATCGTCAGTAAGGATATACTGGGTATCAGCATCGTCTTCAGCGAGAAGGAAATTCAGATTTCTGAGTGCATTTCTAGTCACGATCTGCTGATTAATGTAGTTAATTGAGTCAGTCAGAAAATTGTTTTCTTCAATGTATATATCTGTACTTGAAGCACCTCCGAGCTCCGAACGAACACGTACTAATTCCATTTGATCCCTTGACAAAATCATCTGCCGTTCGAGTTCTTGAAGCTGTTGATATTGCAACACAACATTGTAATACCCCAAAATGATTGCTTGTATAGTATTGGCAATAATTATCGAGGCGTTACCTTCAGACTCTGCCTGTAATTGCTCAAATCGTCTTTTATTCATGGAAATAGCAAATCCATTAAATAGAGTCCAATTGAGATTTACCGCAGGATTGATGCTGTTATTGATGATCTGGTCTTCCAACTGAAAGGGCCCGGCAACCTCAACATTATCCGTTATGCTGTTATTCTGATTTACATTGAAAGTTATGGTTGGGTATCTGCCAGCCTCACCCCAATTGTTATTGTTTTGGGCAACAAGAACATTCTTCCTTTCAATTTCAATATCGAAGTTCCTCTCCAGTCCAATCGCTACGGCATTGGATAGGCTCAGACTTTCCTGCGCGGAAACCGCTATAACCCCTACTAGAAATAAGGAAGACAATAAGTATTTCATAATCAATGTAATCTTTTAGTGACTTTAGGCTGATTCTTTGTATTCTTCCAGGCGTCTTTCATCAATTAGCACCCGCTCCACATCTTCCCTCGTTGGTTTTTCTCCGGTCCACAACCACTTCATGTACCTGCGGAAATCGTTGAAAATGAGTATTAAAACAGGAAAAAACAGTAGAATTATGAGTGTTCCAAACAGAACACCGTACGCTACTGAAATCGCCATGGGAATTAACGCTTGTGCCTGAAAACTAGTTTCCTTTATTAATGGATAAAGCCCTAAGACAGTTGTTAATGAGGTCAATAGAATGGGTCGAAATCTAGCCAGACCGGCGTTATAGGCCGCTTCTTTCACTGACATCCCTTGTTTCACTAGTGAATTGTATTTTGCAAGAAAAACAACGGCGTCGTTAATAATTACACCCATCAAAGCGATCATTCCCCAAAGGCTCAGCATTGAAACTGGTTTAGGTATGTCACTCACCCATGTTTCTATTCCATGCCCAAGAATTCCAGAAAACCAACCTAAGGGAACCATTAGAATGATCATCAAAGCCTGATAAAATGATCGGAAGTTCACCATGAGTATGAAGAAAATAATCAAGAAAGAACCAATGAAGAATAGCGACATTTCACCTGCTGCTCTATTACGCTCCTGTGATTGTCCCCCGTAATCAATTCGTACGGTTGGAAACGTCGCGAGGAGCTCAGGGATAATTTCGTTTTCCACTTTCTGTAAAATGGAATTGACATCTCCAAACGGATCAACCATATCAGCCTCTACCGAAACCGCTTTGGATGCGTCATAATGCTTAATGCCCGAAATACCGCGATCAATTTTATAATCTGCTAATTGCATCAAGGGGTATTCCTTTTCACCACTTTTGATTTTTACATCCTCTAACTGGTCGATGCTTTTTCGATCTTCCCTTGGATATCGGACCCAAACTCTTAATTCATCATTTCCTTTCATGAATCGTTGAACTTCCTCTCCGAAAAATCCTTGTCTCAATTGACGAGTGATGTCATCATGAGAGAATCCCAGGAAATAAGCTTGTGCCAGCAGATCCAATTGAACTTCTCTATTACCGATAGGAACGTCATCCTGAACTTCCTTGAGATCAGGAAGTTCTTCCAACTTATCTTTCAAGAACTCCTTGGCCGCACGTAAATCCTGGTCATTCTTACCCAATAAGCGCACTGAAACGGGCTTTCCCCATCGGCTAGCTCCACCAACCTGGAATTTTTCTGCTTCATCCATAGATCCAATTTTTTCCCGGAGGCGATTAATCAGGTCATACTGATTAATATCGTAGTCGTCGAGCTCATCGTGAAAAGCATTGACCATACCTGTATGAGATCCTTGCTCAAACGAACTGAAACCTACCATCATAAAAGCATTGGTGAAGATCTCGTTCTCAGTATTTAGCTCTTCTTTCAACTCTTCATTAAGCTCCCAAACTGCCTTATCAAACTGTTTGAGATAGCCTTCTACTTTTTGTTCTCTTTCACCGGGCTTAAAGGCAACAGCAATCTCTACACTGTTAAATGCGAATGGAGGAAACAAGGTGGATGGGATCATCCCTCCTTGTAGCAATCCGACGACGATTAGTACAAACCCAATAATCATTGCAGTCGAAACTGTTCGATACTTCATCGATATGCTCAACACCGGACCGTAAACCCTCTCTCTCAAAAATTCAATGACACCGTTAAGCGATTTCCTGATTTTATAGCTCCTTGTATCTTCTTTTTTTATTTTCAGAACTGACTTACTGGCAAGGTGCGCCGGTAGGACAAAGAACGCTTCAAGCAAAGAGAAGCCCAGGCTAAAAATTACCACAATAGCCATATCCTTGAGAAACTCAAATCCGCCAGTAAGAAATAAAAGTGGTGAAAAAGCCACCATTGTGGTGAGAATCGATGTGAAAACCGCAGGAATTACTTCAATAGTACCAAAAACCGCGGCTTTGATAGCATTTCCATGTTTTTCGAAGTGAGAATAAATGTTTTCAGCGATTACAATCCCATCATCAACCAGAATTCCAATTACCAGTATCATCCCGAATAGAGAAACCATATTGATCGTTAGTCCGACAAACGACCCGAGGATAAACATTCCAAGAAAGGATGAGGGAATTCCCCAAGCTACCCAGAAAGAAAGTCTGAGACTCAGAAATAAACCCAGAGATGCTAAAACAAGAATCAGGCCCATCATGCCATTCGTTGTCAACATATCTAACCGTTGACTTAGAATAGACATAAAATCCCAAGACATGTGTAAATCCACAGCACTCTCTCTTTCCTCGTATTCATCTACGTATTTATTGACTACTTCTGAAATTTGCTCAAGATCCTCGGTTTCCAGACGTCTAACTTCAAGGAAGATGGCCCTTTTCCCATTGAAGTAAGACCGGTAGGGTTGGTCCGCAAATTGTTCCTTTATAGTGGCCACATCCCGAAGCAGTAGCTTGGATCCATCTGGATTAGATCGTAACACAATTTCTGCAATCTGATCGGCGTCGGTTTCCTTGGCACGGGACCTTATTAGAATTTCTTCATCACTCGTTTTCACCGAACCGGCTGCAATATCCCGATTGTTCAGCCGTACAGCATTTGCCAGGTCATTGAACGTGAGGTTGTATCTTCGGAGCACATGCTCAGGAACTTCAATGGAAATCTCTAATGGAGGAAATCCCGATACATCAATTTGAGAAATGACTCCGGTTGCCAGCAAGTCATCTTCAATGTCCTCTGCATAAGATTTGAGGGTCTTTAAATCAACATCTCCTGTAACAGCAAGCCATTGAGCGGTCGTCCGATTTCGAACCTTAAAAATGATCGGCTTTTCCGCACCTGCGGGAAAGGAAGAGATTCCATCAACGGCATTCTTGATCTCAGTATACACCTCATCTATATCATAGTCATCCAGTTTTTTAACTCGAATTGTGGATGAATTCTCAGATGATGTACTATTGATCTCGTCTATACCAGCAATAGCCTTCAAGGCCTCCTCGATCCTGGTTGTAACTCCATCTTCCATTTCCTCTGGAGAAGCACCGGGGTAGGCTACTGTAATGTTGATAAATCGATCTGGAGTGGTAGGGAAAAAGGACTTCTTTGTATTAAGAAAACTAACAACCCCTCCGACAATGGTTAAAGCGATAAGTATGTTTGCCAGTATCGGATACTTGACAAAATATTCTACAATTCCTCTCATGTGTTGGTGATTATTTGCTTCCGAGTGGTTCAGCACTAGCTCCTGCCAGGTTGCCGTCACCAGAGGTCTTAGTTTCTAAATCAATATCTCTTTCAGATGCTTTGAACGCTTTCATATTGTTATACGCGTTTAGCAGTGGCTCTACAACCACGTCCGTTCCGGCAACAAGACCACCAAAAACAGCAGTTTCTTCGTTTAGTCGGAAGATGTCAATTTGCTTCTTTAGTAGAAAAGAATCCTCAAGAACAAAAACTTCGTTCCCGTTATAGATTGCATTCCTTGGCAAAATCATTCCATCTTTCACTGTCCTTGCAGGAATGACAGCCTGCAAAAACTGTCCATCGTATATTTTACTGCCACGTGGGTCTATGGATACAAAAACGTCAACTGATTGTGTGTTTTGATTCACAAAATCACTGATTCTGGAAATCACTCCATTCCAGATTTGTTGAGTCTCATCAGAAAAAATCTCTACTCTAGCTTGCTCCTGAATCCATGGAATGTCCCTGGTTTCAACAGATACTTTGAGCTCGTAAGCTTGTGATCTGATTATTTGCCCGATCGAAACACCTGGATTCATGAAAGCTCCTGATTGAAAGTTGATCATCGAAATACTGCCATCCCATGGAGCATAATATTTGTACTTGCTCAACCTTTCCTCCGCACTCTTTATGGCATAGTATAAAGAGAAAATACCTTCAGTGGCAATGAAAGTTTTTTCTTTGTCTGTTTTTACTTCTGGAAGATTTGGTAATGATTCTTCAATGTCTATTCTGGAGAAATAACGATTCCAGGTTTCATAGCTTTCAGCGTAGTCCAATTTGAGGTCTGGTAAGATCGCAGCAAGGTCTTTCAGGAAGTTACTCTTCTGAGAATTGAGATTTAATCTTGCTTCTTTGTCGTCAATGTAAAAGAGTAAAGTACCTTTTTTAAAGTTTATACCCTCTTTTAGCAACACCTGTCCGGAGTACATTCTACCGGACACTTCCGATAGTAAGTCCAATGATTCAGCACTTTGAACTCGGCCATAAGCAATCACTTCCGTCTGGATATCCTGATATTTAACCTCTTGAGTTTGAACGTATTTTTTTGCCTCGATTTTCGGTTCCTCTTTAGGAGGTTCCTTCTGGCTGGCAAGAAATTGGCTGATCCCTACTGATCCACCCAAAACTGCCACGGTAACACCTAAAATGATGTACTGACGCGTCTTCATAAGTTAGTCCTGTTAGTTCGTCCAAATCACTTGCGTGATAAAGACATTGAGTTTGATAGTACCGACGAGAAAAAATCTCTTTTGTTACATTAATGGGCATTAAATTATGCGATAACCTAAACAGTTTCAGTCTAAAAGAAGTCACTTTCAAAATCAGTTTCACCAGACGCTTACCAGTGTGAATTGACAGCTACAACCTTTGATCCATTCAATCAACCGCTACCAAAAGATCCAGATTTGAATTAGTCAATTTTGGATTAAATTCCGCACCATCTTATAAAAACCTAAAAAATGAAAATCATAACCTATGTTTCCCGATGGGCAATCTTATGCCTATTGTTAATCGCTGTTAACAGTTCATTTGCCCAACGAAATCGTAGTTCCAGCGCTTCAGGCTCTGAGATTAATCAAACGATTTATAAGGGGCTTGAATGGAGAAATGTTGGACCTTTCAGAGGTGGTAGATCAGCAGCTGTTACTGGAGTCTCAGGCAAACCTAATCTTTACTATGCCGGTATTACTGGTGGCGGTGTTTTCCGTTCAACCGATGCGGGTAACTCCTGGGAGAACATCACCGACGGATATTTTGGAGGTTCGGTTGGTGCTGTGGCTGTTAGTGACTGGGATCCTAACGTAATCTACGTAGGAGGTGGAGAGGTCACAGTCCGAGGAAACGTTTCATCCGGTTACGGGATGTGGAAATCAGTAGACGGTGGAAATTCATGGCAATTTGTAGGATTGAAAAATAGTAGACACATACCCAGAGTACGAATACATCCAAAAAATCCGGATTTAGTGTATGCGGCGGTAATGGGCGACTTGTATAAATCTAGCCAGGAAAGAGGAGTCTATCGAAGTAAAGACGGAGGCAAAACATGGGAAAGAGTGCTTTTCGTTAATTCCGATGCCGGAGCGGTGGAACTGGTTGTGGACCCAAATAACCCTAGAATTCTATATGCATCTACCTGGCGAATTAGACGAACACCTTACAGCCTCGAAAGTGGTGGAGAAGGTTCGGCGTTATGGAAAAGTACGGATGGAGGAGACACATGGACCGATATTTCAGGAAATGATGGTCTTCCATCTGGACTATGGGGTATTTCCGGAGTTACCGTATCACCTGTGAATTCGAATAGAGTATGGGCTCTTATTGAGAATAAAAATGGTGGAGTCTACCGATCAGATGATGCCGGAAAAACCTGGACCCTGGTGAACAAGGAAAGAAAGCTTAGACAAAGGGCATGGTACTACACTAAGATTTATGCGGATACGCAAGACGAAGACCGAGTATACGTCATGAACGTACGCTATCACCGATCAAAAGATGGTGGAAAGACTTTCGAAACTTATGTAGCTCCTCACGGTGATCATCATGATCTTTGGATTGCTCCTGAAGATAACCAGAGAATGGTTATTGCTGATGATGGAGGGGCGCAAGTATCTTTTGATGCCGGTGAGAATTGGACAACGTATCATAACCAGCCAACAGCGCAGTTCTATCGTGTTGTGACAGATAACGCATTTCCATTCAGGATTTATGGGGCGCAACAGGACAATTCGACTGTGAGGATAAGACACAGAACAGGTGGTAGATTCATCGGAGAAAGTGACTGGGAGCCAACTGCTGGTGGAGAAAGTGCTCACATCGCTGTAGATCCGGAGGATAACGATATTGTTTACGGAGGTAGCTATGGTGGATTCCTTACCAGAGTTAACCACAGAACAGAAGAAGTAAGGGGTATTAACGTATGGCCAGATAACCCCATGGGGTATGGTGCTGAAGGAATGAAATATAGGTTTCAATGGAATTTTCCTATCTTCTTTTCCCCACACAATGCGGATAGGCTCTACACAACCTCTCAGCATGTACATGTTTCAACTGATGAAGGACAATCATGGCAAATCATAAGTCCTGACCTAACGCGAAATGATCCGGATAGAATGAAGTCTTCCGGTGGACCAATAACAAAAGATAACACCGGTGTAGAATACTATTGTACCATTTTTGCAGCAACGGAATCTTATCATGAGGAGGGTGTAATCTGGACTGGTTCGGACGACGGGTTAGTCTATGTGACCCGAGATGGAGGGGAAACCTGGAACAATGTTACTCCGCCATCTATGCCGGAATGGAGCATGATTAATAGCGTAGAAATTGATCCATTCAACAAAGGTGGGTTATATGTTGCAGCTACTCGTTACAAGTTAGGTGATTACCAACCGTATTTGTACAAAACAGAAGATTACGGACAAACGTGGAAGAAGATTACAAATGGTATCGATTCGGAACATTTCACAAGAGTACTAAGAGCTGACCCAGGTCGCAAGGGCTTACTGTACGCCGGTACCGAGTCTGGTATGTATGTTTCTTTTAATGACGGAAATTCTTGGCAGGTTTTCCAACAAAATCTTCCTATTGTACCAATTACGGATCTTACCATGAAGAACAACAGCTTGATCGCTGCGACACAAGGCCGAAGTTTCTGGATGATAGACGACATAACTCCGATGCACCAGCTGAATACGAGTGTCGCTAGTAAGGATTATCACCTTTTCAAACCGATGGATAGCTATCGAATGGGTGGAGGAAATGGAGCTACCTCAAAGACTGAAGGGACAAATCATCCAGGCGGTGTATTGGTCTATTTTCATGTGAAGGATACATCTGCCTCAGATACTGTGAGCATCTCCTTCATGGATTCCAGTGGTGACTTAATAAAGACCTACAGCAACTATCCTAACAAGAAAATGGATGAATCCAAACTGGATTTGACTAAGGGATTGAACATGATGAACTGGAATATGCGCTATAAAGGGGCTACAACCTTTAAAGGAATGATTCTATGGGCCGTCCGCACAAATGGCCCGATAGCAATACCAGGAGAATATAAAGTAAGTCTCTCGGTCAATGGCTCTGTTCAGGAACAGTCATTCAATATTATTCCAGATCCTAGAAGTAGCGCTTCCCAAGAAGACCTTCAGGCACAATTTGACTTTTTGATAGGCGCTCGGGATAAACTAAGTGAGGCTAACCAAGCAGTCATTGATATTCGAAAGATTCGTGGTCAAATCAATGACGTACTGGCTAAAGTTGGGGATGATGCAGAGGAAGTAAAATCTAAAGGAAAAGAGATCCTGTCTGAGATAAAATCAATTGAAGAGGCTCTGTATCAGACAAAAAATGAAAGTCCTCAGGATCCCTTGAACTTCCCTATCAGGTTGAATAACAAAGTAGGTCACGTTGGCACATTAGCCGGATTTGGTGCATTTAAGCCTACGGATCAATCATTGGAGTTCTATAACGAAGTAGCTGGAAAGATCGATGAACAGACCTCCTCATTGAAGATGGTCATCGATTCCAAAATTCCGGAATTCAATGCGCTTGTTTTAGAAAATCAGGTTGCTGCGGTGAAAATCGATTGATTCTGCGATTTTTGCTGGACAATGTATAGTGCAGTTATTATAGGCGGTGGTATAGTCGGACTTGCCACTGCCCTTAAACTAAAGGAGAATAATCCTAAGTACCGAATAGCGGTACTTGAGAAAGAAAAATCCTTAGCCAGCCATCAAACGGGCCACAACAGCGGTGTGATTCACTCAGGTTTGTACTACAAGCCTGGAAGTCATAAAGCGAAGAATTGTGTGGATGGATATCACAAGCTCATACGTTTCTGTGATGAGGAGGAAATCAATTATGAACTTTGTGGAAAAGTAGTTGTAGCCACCAATGAGGCCCAAATACCTGTTTTGAATATGATTCATGAGCGGGGAGAACAGAATGGTCTGAAGGGACTTAAACGGTTAATTGGCGACGACATTCGCCAATATGAACCGTATGTCAATGGTTTACAAGGAATTTTTGTCCCTCAAACAGGTATTATCGATTACAAGGAAGTAGCAGAAAAGTATGCCGACAAGTTTCGCCACTTCGGTGGTGAGATATTCCCTGACAATCAGGTTCGAGAAATCAATGAGCAAAACTCATTACTGACAGTTGAAACCTCAAATCATACATTTACCACAAGACTGGTAATTAATTGCGCAGGTCTTCACTCTGATGTGGTGGCGAAAATGACCGGTGTAAAAGTACCCTATCGAATCATCCCTTTTCGAGGAGAGTACTTTAAACTTAAGAAAGAAAAAGAGTATCTGGTGAAAAACCTGATCTATCCGGTACCGGACCCTGATTTCCCATTCTTAGGAGTTCATTTTACCCGAATGATCCACGGAGGTATTGAAGCGGGTCCGAATGCTGTGCTTGCCTACAGAAGAGAAGGCTACAAGAAAAGTGATATTAACTTGAAAGAGTTTTACGGAGCTGTTACCTACAAAGGCTTCAGAAAAATTGTTGGCAAGTATTGGAAGACCGGTTTCGGTGAGTTGTATCGATCTTACAGCAAATCAGCTTTCACCAAAGCCTTACAGGAATTGCTTCCCGATGTTCAAAAGTCAGACCTTATCCCAGGTGGCGCAGGAGTACGTGCCCAGGCATGTAATAAGGAAGGTGGACTAATTGATGATTTCCTTATTCTTGACACCAAGAACATAGTCAACGTGGGTAATGCACCTTCGCCAGCTGCTACCTCCTCACTGGCCATCGGTGAACAAATTGCTCGAATTGTGGTTGAAAAGTTGAATTGAATGTGATTATTTTTCGTTTGTGATACCATGGGATTGTTACAATCTTTTTCAAAAACGGAATTCGAGCGATACAGCCGGCACTTTATCCTCCCTGATTTTGGTCCTGAAGGTCAGATTAAACTAAAAGACTCAAAGGTGCTTGTCATAGGGTCCGGTGGGCTGGGAGCTCCCCTCCTTCTATATCTTACCGCAGCAGGTGTTGGACATATTGGTGTAGTTGATTTCGATAGCGTGGAACTATCAAACCTCCAAAGACAAGTTCTTTTTAATGCCGAAGACATCGGTCGATCTAAATCCGAAACTGCTACCGAAAAACTCCGGTTGCTAAATGAGGACATTAACCTTGTTGCCATTAAAGAGAGATTAAGTAGTGAAAACGCGTTAAGTATTCTTTCTGATTATGATGTGATTGTCGATGGCACCGATAATTTTCCAACTCGTTACCTTGTCAACGATGCCTGCGTTCTCCTGGATAAGCCACTGGTTTATGGCTCTATCTTCCGGTTCGAGGGTCAGGTAGCAGTTTTTAATCATAATGGAGGTCCAAATTATCGCGACTTATTTCCAACACCTCCACCCCCTGATATGGTCCCCAATTGTGCTGAAGGTGGTGTGTTAGGCGTACTCCCCGGGATAATCGGAAGTCTGCAAGCCAATGAAACTATCAAGTTAATCACAGGAATTGGTGAAGTACTGGCAGGAAAACTTTTGGTTTTTGATGCCGCATATATGGAGATGAGAAAACTTTCTGTGCCGGACACAGGGGCTAGAAAATCAATCACCAAACTAATTGACTATGAACAGTTTTGCATGGTTGACGAACCGCTGGCTCAATCCGTTCCTTCTATGACTGTCGATGAGTATTCCAAGGTTCATGGTAATAGTGATGTTCAGCTGATTGATGTACGCGAGCCTTATGAATATGAGATCAGTAATTTGAATGGATTACTAATCCCCAAAGGGGAGGTATTAAGCAGACTGAAAGAAATAAGTAAAGATATTCCTGTTATTGTTCACTGCCGAACAGGAAAACGAAGTGCAGAGGTAGTCCAACAACTTATAGAGGAGGGCTACGCCAACGTGTATAATCTGGAGGGTGGCATACTGAAGTGGATTGAAGAAAAGGAACCAAATCTTCAAAAGTATTGATGGATTTAAATGAGGAAATAAAACGTGTGGCCATAGGTCATATGAATGAGTCCCTCGACCGAATCGACCTTTGCTTATCTCAACTGGATAAACAGGAAATCTGGCAAAGACCCAATTCTTCTTCGAATGCAATTGGTAATCTTATTATCCACCTCTGTGGTAACATTACACAATACATAATTTCATCCTTAGGAGGCAAACCTGACGACCGCGTCAGGGATTTGGAATTCGATTCCAAGCGTGATGAGTCTTCCGAGAAGTTGCTGATGCAACTAGAAGAGGTCATCAAGGAAGCCACTACAATCATAGAAGGTCAAACAAGGGAGCAGCTGCTTCGTGTGAGGAAGGTCCAGGGTTTCACCTTATCAGGGGTCGCCATCCTTATCCACGTCGTAGAGCACTTGTCTTATCACACCGGCCAGATCGTCTATGTAACGAAGCAACTGAAAGACATCGATCTTAAGCTTTACGGAGATATTGACCTCAATGCCAAGAATGAGGAATAGGGAAAACCTGATTCCCAAATAATGTAACAGTATTTACCTGCCTGGAGTCAAGTTGAAAACTCGGGAAATGTTAAAACCAAAATGAACACCTCCGTCAAGGAAATCGCTATCGGTTTCGGCAATAAACCCTTTTTCAATAATCTGCTGCGCGTTGGTGAAATGGAGTTGAAAAACATGACCTCCGGTTTCAATATCTACACCGATTGCAAATGCATCAAAATTATCCCCGGATGCAGTGCTTGGGAAGTATTCCATATTAAGTGACAGTCGATTAGTCAGCTTGTATCTTCCTCCTAATCCTACACTGTAGATCAATCCGGATTCGTCAGAGTTCAAAACATAGTTGGTAGCGATCACTGTAGGTGTTACCTGTAGTGATAGTCTATTCCCCATTTTCCTGGCTACTAATAATTGAGCCGTTGACGCATGTCTATCATTTGTTTGGTAGCTATCCCCGACGATTAGCTCGAAAAAATCGTCAGTCCGAGTGGCGAAAGAAGAGAATACTGCGGCAGAAACCGGGACAGAACTAGATTGTCTCAAAAATCTCCATTTTGCGAAGAAATCATACGTCTGGCCAAATGAAGAGCGTCCGACCCCAACATTCAAATTGTCCAGGAGCCCATAAGTCAATCCAAGCCTAATCTGAGCCCCATCCAATCCCCAGAAGTTTTCAACACCTGTATTAACCGGACCAAAACGGTGGGAAATAAGAAAATCCAATTCCCCCTTTGCTCTTGTCTCAATAGAATGTCCATTTATAATTCGGGTACCCTTGAAGGTCGCAGATACATAACCGGGATCATTCGGTTGCTCTTGATCCAGAATTGACATCAGGTCATCCTGGGCTCGAACGACAAATGGAAGTAAAGCAACTGCTAATAGGACTTTAGTTTTCATATGGTTTATATCTGAAGTAAACCGTAATATCTACAACCTCTGCGATGTTGTAGAAGACAATCTTTGGGATTTTAATATCATAATCAACGATCTGTATTGGGAATTTGGCTTCCAGATACGGTGCAGTTTCATGGTCATATACTTTGCCTTTAACTGAGACTTCCCTTGAAACACCGTGGATGGTAAAGGTTCCAGAGACCGTCACAGAATCTGAGAGCATATCTCTGTCCCAATCCTCAATTGAACCGGTAAAAGTTGTCCGAGGGTATTTATCCGATTCCAGATAGTTTTCATTGAAGTGTTCCTGCATTAAGCTTTTCTCAAACTGGAAACCCTTTATAGGAACGGCGAACACCATTTTTCCTTCACCAAGGTCTATAACTGAGGAACCCTCGGTGTTTTCCGCTTCGATTGTTTCCATGGGAGCCTCACTGAAAAAGTACACGTAGCTGGAATCGCTTATGTACCGCTGACCGTAAGAATTAGTCGCCATCAATAGAAGGATGTATGTAATGCATCCGGAACACAAAAGATATTTTCTCATCACATTTTAAATTCCTTTAAGAATAAAACTCCTCCCCTTCCGCTTGTAATATCTCCCAGGTATGGTCTGACATCAACCGAACTTCTGCTACAAATTCTTCATACGGAAAGGACCTCCCCCACTCTCTTGGACTTACCATCGATAGAACATCAGTTCCACTTTTTCTTTTGTACAAGTAATAAACCTTGTTCATTACCGGGCTAAATCCCATATCGGCCTTATAGATGCGCTCAGAAATTTCCACTCTTTTCTGAAGATATTTAGCTTGATCGATAAGCGTCTGCATCTGTTCAAATAGCTGTCGAAACTGTCGGTCGGTTTGGTCATGCATCGCGGCAATTGCATTCCCTTTAATACGGCCTTTATCTTCGGGCTTAATAACCGCACTGCCCACGTTATGGGCGTACTCGATCAGTGAAGGAAAATCGGTAATCTTATCCTTATCCTTTTCTAGATCAATTTTCGAAATGTCTACTTTTCCACTCATAAGTAAATTGATTATCCTCCTGGAAACGTTGTACGGTTTGCGATGTCAATTGCTATAACAAGCAAAATCAGAAAAAAGATTATCGCCGCGATAAAAAATATTATTTTCGTTCTTTTCATTATTGAAGACTTCCATACAAATTTGGAATAATTCTTAAACACTAACACCTATGAATATAAAGGGAAAGCTGCATGAAGCCTTTGAAACAGTAGAAATCAAAGAAGGATTCAAAAAACGGGAATTTGTTGTTGAGTATGCAGAAAACCCTCAGTACCCGGAACTATTAAAATTCGAACTAATCCAGGCTAACTGTGAGCAACTGGACGACTTCAAGGTAGGTGACGAAATTAATGTGTCATTCAACCTGAAGGGAAGGAAATGGACAGACCCCCAGGGAAATGTGAAATACTTCAACAGCTTACAGGCATGGAGATTGGAAAGAGAGCAAGGGGCAACTCCACCTTCAGATACAAAAACTGCTGCACCAGCAGCGGATCCTGACTGGATGAGTCAAAGCTTTTCTGAAGATGACGATTTACCGTTTTAAGTATCTTTTCTTTCTGAACGTAATTGGAATATAGTCATCGGTAGGAATACCAATATGCGCAAGCTCCCAATCCGAATTATAATCGCCAACGAGGTTTTTTATGCACTCTACACGATCTTCCGTGGGATAAGGACATTCCTCCCAATAAAAGATCTCAACGCGATAATTATATTGTTTTTTGATTCCATTTACTTTTACCTCAACCTCAATGTCCTGCTCTTCGTTAAGTTGAGGGATCTCAATTCCAATGATGCTCATATGAAAACAGTTTAGATAATATTATGATGGCAAGGTCTCAAAAAGCATACCTGATATTGTTAACTTCTGATTTACAGAGCCTTACATGAAAAAGCATATTCTGCAAGTGAACGGAATAGATACAAAAAAGTGTACGAAATGGGCACAAATGACCTCGCTAATCGTCATTTTGTTGCTTCTGTTTTCAGGAGGTTGTAAATCCATTGAGGAAAAAGCCGCGAATAGACCATCACCACTAACAAGTGATAGTCTGGTGCTTGAATCCGGAAAGATATGGATAGAATACAGTAGCCCGGCTGTTCGAGGCAGAGAGATCTGGGGTGTGCTTGATCCATACGATAAAGTCTGGCGAATTGGAGCAAATGATGCAACGGTATTTTATTCCGATTTTGATCTAGTTTTACCGGATTCTACCATTCTTCCAAAAGGGAAATATTCGCTCTTCGCCATACCAAGAGAAGACGAGTGGACAATCATTTTCAATAAAGAATGGGAGCAATGGGGTGCATATAGCTACGATTCCGGATTGGATCAACTTAGGGTGGAACTTCTTCCCTACAAAACCTCAGAATTAAAAGAAAGACTAACCTTCGATATTACAGAAAGTCAGTTGGACTTTCATTGGGAATACGTCCGATTTGATCTGCCGTTTGAGATTCGTTAAAGCTCACGCTTGGTATCGTTTATGATCTTCACAAAAAGGCGTGACATACGTAGTAGAGTCTCGTCGCAATCTCCGATCATGAATCGTCGTTTAAGTAGGTTCGGATCCATGTATCCCATGTAAGTATCCCCTTCTTCTTTCCAGACCATAATTCTCAATGGCATATCTAGGGCGGCTGTTTGTTCACAAAGAATCAATTGAGTGGTCAATTTCGGATCCTCAAAAAAAATCACTTCAGTAGAGTCAATATTGACTCCAACATTTTTCGCAATTGTCTCATGTACCACTGTTTCGAAACGAATCAAATCCATTCGATCAACGACCTCTTCAATTTTGCTGACTGTGATTTCCAGTGATGCGGAGGACTGAAAAATCGTTAGGTTTTGAGCATTAACATCTATAGCGAATACAAATACGGTAGAAATCAAAATAAATATCTTCATGCTATTTTGCCGCATTATTGTCCCTTAGTTAGCAAACTAAAGGTATACTTTTTGAACACCAATTATTAAGTGAGTAACAGATAAATTGTAGTTTTGAGGAAAACACGGAGTACATGAAAATATCGGTTAAGCTTACATTGCTTTCTACCATCCTACTGGTGGTAAGCTCATCCGCTCTTGTATTTTTTTCCAATTACTCATTCAAAAGGGTTCTGGATAATATGGACATCGACCAGGCTACGGTGGAAGCCACTCTTAGTCACTTTCAGTCTGGAATGTTCCTACTTGTCAGTATCGTTCTAATTGGATCAATTATCCTGGCACTAATAATTGCTAATGCTTTCGTGAAACCTATTGTAAAGCTCAGTAGAGCTGCGGATGATATTGCCAAAGGGAAGAGCAACATAAACCTAGATATTGACCGTAACGATGAAGTAGGTATACTGGCGAAGCAGTTGACAATGACCTCTCAAACGCTGATGAAAAGGCTGCAAGAACAACAAGCCATGAATATCAAGCTGGAGGAACAGAAAATTGAAATTCAAAAAGTCAATCAACAGCTGACTGATTCCATTTCTTATTCCCAAAGGATCCAGAATTCAATGTTACCCGACCCAGGAAGTCTAAAACGGGTGGTCAAGGATCTTATGGTTTTTTACAAGCCAAGAGATATTGTATCAGGCGATTTTTACTGGTTTGAACGAGTTAGACAGGGACGTAACGAATATCTGGTTATTGCCTGTGCTGATTGTACCGGTCATGGGGTACCAGGAGCGATTATGTCCATCATGGGAAGCAACCAGCTAACTAATATCGTTTACTACCAGAATAACTTAGATCCACAGAAAATACTTGCCAGATTAGATAAGGCCATAAAACTGGAACTCTACCGAGACTCTAAGGAGGAAACGAGGAAGGATGGAATGGAAATTGGCGTTTGTGTGATCAATCTTGATGACTATGTAATGGAGTTTTCAGGTGTTGGAATACCGCTTTATTTTCTTAGAAATGGTGAACTGGAAATCATCAAATCGATTAAAGAAATGGTTGGTGACATGGATGGTGAGGAAAGAGATGTTGAAACACGTATTCACAAACGAGTAATAGAGACTAAGAAAGGTGATCGTTTCTACATGGCTTCAGATGGATTCCAGGATCAATTTGGGGGTCCAGGAGACAAAAAGTTCTTATCCAAGAACCTTAGGGCTCTATTTACAAAATTTCAGGATACTCCGTTGAAGAAACAATCAGAGGAGTTCGATAAGGTTTTTCAATCCTGGAAGGGATCTGGACTACAAACCGATGATATTCAGATTATCGGGTTTGAGCTGTGATCAGCTGAAAATTCCCTGCTCCACAGATACCTCGTAAAGTTCATTCAGTACTTTGTTGTAGGCATTTAATAGGTCGCCGGATAACACAATTGAATCATTGGGATTTTCAAGGTCCTTTAGGTTATATCCGGCGGCACGAATGGCGTCCAGCGATTTAAGAGTTATCCTGGTCCAGCTTTGCGGACTGATATTCTCCGTACACCAATTCTTATATGTGATCGCCTTTACCTCCATTAAAAGTCCATTCTGAAGCCAATAATTGTTATATCATCACTGAATCCACCCTCACCTACCCAGTCTTCAATGGTGTCTTCAAGGAAAGTGCATTGTTCCTCCATTGATTTGTTCTGAACGGACTTTAATAGCTCCTCAAATTTTTCCCGCGAGAACTTTACCCCATCGGTATTGGCCTGATTGAAGAATCCATTGGTAAACATATAAACAGTCTTGTCACCATTTATATCAATCTTGGTTGCATTTAGCGAATCAATATTTTTTTCTGGCTCTCCTTCAATTACCTCGATACCACCTTCCTCAAACACAATCATGTCCTGGTTCAGACCACTGAACTGAAGTGTCCCCTGGTTGTTGTCAATAATGGATACGCCGACCTTTAAATCGCATTGTAGTTCGTTAGAACCAGCAGCATCCAGTTCTTCCTTCAAGTATTTAATGATATCCGCTGGATGATAAATCTTTCTATCCTGGATGAGTTCAGTCAAAATTGAATCTGCAATCAGCGTTTTCAATGATCCAACGATTCCCTTACCATCGAATTCAAGGGTACAGACTGCTGTGTAATCCTCAGTTCTGAAATTTAGGCTAGTGGTCCAGATAAACTCCTCACTAAAAAAGTATCGTGTTTTGTAAATTATAAAGTGATCATCAAAAATCCTTTCAAGGTATCTTTCGCTAGGAAGCATGGAAAGCTGTAATTGACCTGCATAACGAATTGAATTTATTAATCTCTCATTAATTTCATTCAGCTCCTGGGTTCGTTCTGCCACTCTGCGTTCAAGCTCTACGTTGGTCTCTTCAAGGTCACTTACATGTTCTTGAGAATCTATGGCTTCCTGGTAGGTTTCCAAAGCTCTATCCAGGACAGCTTTCATTTCATCGAAATTCCAGGGTTTGGTGATGTACTTGTAGATTCCACATCGGTTGATTCCATCCTTGATGGCCTCTATGTCAGTGAATCCGGTTAATATGATCTTAATGACTTCGGGATAATCGGGTAGAATTTTTTCCAGGAATTCCGTGCCGGTCATCTCCGGCATCCTCTGATCCGTGATAATAACCTGTATTTCGTTCTCCTTTAGAATGTCTATTGCTTCAAGAGGAGATACAGCGGTAAGAACATTGAAAAAACGTCTAAAATTAGATTTAAAAACGCGTAGGTTAGTTTCTTCATCGTCTACATAAAGTACCGAGTACTTTTTCCTAGCCTTTGCTTCCTTATTTCTTTTTCTGTCGATTATCTCTTCCATCGGTGAATCAATTCCCAATTACCTCATTATTCCTTATCCTCGGTAACTTCCTCTTTCTTTGATTTGGCCTCTTCCTGAATTTTCTTCGGCAAAGTAATTACGAATTCTGTTCCTTTTCCCATCTCCGATTGAAGATCAATCTTGCCATTGTGTTTCTCAATAATGCCAAAGGTTATAGACATTCCTAGTCCTGTACCTACACCAACAGCTTTCGTGGTAAAGAAAGGCTCCCAAATTCGATCCTTAATCTCATCGGGAATACCTGATCCATTGTCTTTTAAGCGAATCACAACCTGATCTTTTTCTTCTTCTGTATAAATGGTGATTTCACCATCTTTCCGATCCTCTGGAATCGCCTGAATAGAGTTGTTTAGGATGTTCATGAATACCTGGTTAAGCTGACCAGGATAGCATTCAATGTCACCCATCTTTTCATCGTAGAACTTCGATATTTTAATCCTATTCTTCGTCTTATTTTTCAGTAGTGTAAGTGTAGCATCAATATTTTCATTGATATTGGCTGGCTTAGCCTCTTCCTCATCCAATCTGGAAAATACTCGTAGACCCTTAACGATTTCAATGGTCCGGGTTACTCCATAGTTAATGTCCTTGATGAGATCATCCAATTCATCCATAAGCTCATCAAACTCATGCTCATCCTTAAGATCTATAATCTCCTCTTTCAATTCCTCCGGATCTTCACCCTCTTCTAATCCTGTATAAGTATCCAGAATCTCCTTCATTGACTCAATTGACATCTTGAGCGAATTCATTCCACTGGAAATGAAGTTGATCGGATTATTGATCTCATGGGCAATACCTGCTGTAAGCTGCCCAAGGGAGGCCATCTTTTCAGAATGGACCAATTGAGACTGCGCACTTTTGAGGTGCTCCATAGCGTCATGTAAATCCGCCTTACTGCTCTGCTCTTCTTTAAGCAGTTCTTTGAGTCTTTTCTCTGCAAGGAATAATTTCTCGTTATCCTCTAGCTGAGAATCAGCTAATTCCCTAACCTCTTCCTCGGAATCCTGCAATTTTTGATAGGCTACTTTTAATTCTTCCTGAGCCTTCAGCAACTGTTCGTTGATACTTATTTGTTCCTCAGTACTCTTTAACAGCTTGGTTTCCGAATCTTGTAGCTTGCTGTTTTTTGCCTGAAGTTCCTTTCTAGATATGATCAATTGTTTGTTGATCTGCTTCTGCTTAACGTAGGACAGCTTAAGTTGCTGTTCTGATTTCTTCACCCTGACGAAGGCCTTATTCGCCGACAAATAGTTTTGACCGGCAAGATTAACCATTGGCCTAAAAATGAACAAACCCTGAATAATCAATAAGCCAAGGAATATTCCACCGACAATTTTTTCAACAAGGGAAAATCCAGATCGGTTTATCATAGATTGATCCAGGTGATATTCAGTAATGTTAGCAGAAGCCAGATTGTATTTTCTTACCGTATTCAGCAGGGTCTCGATGGAAGCTCTCATCGATAAGTAATTCACATCGGCTTCATCCGTTGTATACTCTACACCAAGAAGATTATTGGCGTTGATATTCATCTCATTGTAGAAGAACTCCAGATCCTCCAGTAATTTTGTGTATTCGGCTGTAACCGTAGGAGTAATGTTCAGTTCCTGGTTTCCGGCTTTGAAAGCTAGATGAACTTTTTCCCAACGTTCCACTACCCTGGCGAGCTCCGCCTGGAAAATAAGAAAACCTCGTTCGTTTGGCGCGTATCCCATACCGACAGCGGCTTTGGTAATCTGCTGGCCGTAAGCCTCCTGACGAGCTGAATACATTACCAGATTTGGATCCTGGTTTGCGCTTTCAAATAAGTCCTTCTGAATGAAGAATATGTAGTAGACAGCTGCCCCCGCGATAATCAGTGAAGTGATCGCGTAAGCAATAGCATAAAAGTCTTTTTTCATACTCTGGTATATTAATGCAAGTGATCCTCAAAGCTAATTAGCTGATTAATACTTTATTATTAATTTATAATACACAAGTATTAATCGGTACTGTTTGGGAATAAAAATGGAGTGAACATGTTTGAACCGATAAATTTCCGACTCATTTCAATCTAATCCTGTTCATACCAATCGTTTCCCTCAATCCTATTTGATATATTACTTTTGCCTTAGGATAAAGTTTTACTTTAAGTCAAATATAGTTTACTATTAAAAGGTAATTACTTAGTGAATTCCATTTATTTGCGGATACTTCAGTAATTTTCGAAAAATAAAACAGCCTGGATGGATTACCTACGAAGTTATAAAAACATTTACGACCAAAACATCATCCTGATGTACAAGGGGGAGTTAACCTTTGATCTGGTGACCTCCATGATCGCCACCTTGGAAGAGAGACTGGAAGAACTGGAAGAAAACAGAAAGGTGAAGAAGAAGTTTTACAATGTGGCTACCGAATGTATTCAAAACCTGTACTATCACCTGGATGAAGTAAATGCTGACGAGATAAAAATAAGTACGTATGATGCTAACTCTGCCCTGGTTTTGATCGCAGCGAGAAAGCGGTTCTACAGTTTACAAACTGGTAACTATTTACCAACGGATAAAGTGGAGTCCATCCAAAGAAGACTTGACGAAATCAATGAAGTAGCCCCTGAGGAATTGCGTGGACTTTATAAGCAAGTTCTTGCCGAACAGGAATTCAGTGACAAGGGCACCGGAGGTTTGGGTTTCATTGATATTGCCAGGAAAACCGGCGGGCAAAAACTTAGATACAAATTTCAGGAGGTAAACCAAGAAGTATCTTATTTTACACTCCAAATCAGATTACCGAGAGAATTTTAAATAACTAATCGACCGTCATAAATTAATGGAACGAATATTCCAAGAACCATCACGAGTTACACCGTTAATGAATTTTGATCCGGAGGAAGGAATTCTGGAATTGAAAGGTCGATCCAGTCCTGAAAATGCTATTCAGTATTATCAGGGGTTATTGACAAACCTGGAGGAATTTGCCGATTCGGACAACGATATCTTCGTAGCTAACTTTGCATTTGAGTATTTTAATACGAGTTCATCTAAGTGCTTATTCGATGTATTTAAACGCTTAAATCGAATGCAAGACAACGGCATACAAGTCACTATTAATTGGTTTTACGAAGAAGATGATGAGGACATGATGGAAGCCGGTGAAGATTATAGTGATCTTTTAGATCTGGATTTCAATTTTATTGAAATTGAAGATTAACAATTTGGATGGATAAGCCCCGCGAGTTATACTACGAAGAGTTAAGCAACCTCCATCAATTTCGTGAGAAGATAGATACTCATGCTATCTATAAAAAGGACCTGGAATCCTTCTCGGAACAATATGAAGAACTTGTCGCCCAGGCTAAGGTAATCACCCGTGTGAGCGATAGACTTCAGAAGAAATTGGACAATGCCAATGTCCAGATCCGCGCTCAAAATGTGGAGATTCAGGACAAAAACACCCAGCTGGAAGATACCATTCAGCAATTGGCCAAAGCGCGTGTCGGACGAAGAGCATCGACCATAATGCTAACAGTAGCCCTACTCCTATTTGTTCTGGAGCAGTTTATACTGCAACCGATTATCGATGAATTTGTCGGCAGGTACCTACCTCAGCAGTTCATCTTTCTAGGTTCATTAATCGTTCTTTTGATTCTATTTTTTGGAGTTAAATTTCTTGAGGGTAGATTAGAAGACTATTTTATGACCCAAGAGAAAAAGAAGATTTTAAGCCAGGAGAAACAGAAAGAAGCTGAAGAGAAAGCTGCTTTTTAAGGTTCTCGGGTGTTTTCAACCTAGACTAACTTAAGAAAGATGGATTTTTCAACAATCGATATTGTCGTATTTGTTGCCTATTGTGCTTTGATCCTTTCAATCGGATTGTACGTTTCGAGGGATAAAAAAGGACATCAAAAGAACGCAGAAGACTATTTCCTGGCAAGTAAATCATTACCCTGGTGGGCGATTGGAGCTTCACTTATTGCCGCCAACATTTCTGCAGAGCAATTTATTGGAATGTCCGGATCAGGTTTCGCAGTCGGGTTGGCCATTGCAAGCTACGAATGGATGGCAGCAGTTACTTTACTTGTTGTTGGCAAATTTTTCCTCCCCATATTTATTGAGAAAAAGATCTACACGATTCCTGAGTTTGTAGAGAAACGATTCAGTAACAATCTAAAAACCATACTAGCAATATTCTGGATCGCCTTATTCATCTTCGTCAACCTGACGACGGTACTTTATCTTGGAGCAAAGGCCCTTGATACCATTATTGGTCAAGGTGACGGTAGCATCATGATAACCAGCATTATTGGCCTCGCTCTTTTTGCCGCAGCATATTCCCTATGGGGAGGACTTTCTGCCGTTGCCTGGACCGATGTAGTGCAAGTTGTTCTATTGGTGTTCGGAGGGCTAATTATGGCGATAATCGCGCTGGATGCTGTTGCTCCCGAGGGAGGTGTTGTTGCCGGACTGAAGCACATCTACGAAGTTGCTCCCGGCAAATTTTCCATGATACTGGAAAAGGGAGAAATGATTACTCCCAATGGAAAAGATGCCTGGTGGGATCTCCCTGGCCTTGCGGTTCTATTTGGAGGAATGTGGGTGGCAAACGTTTACTACTGGGGTTTTAATCAGTACATCATTCAAAGAACCCTTGCAGCCAAAAGTCTCGCTGAATCTCAGAAGGGCATTGCCTTTGCCGCAGGTCTTAAGCTGATCATCCCTTTAATTGTTGTCATTCCCGGGATCATCGCTTTCGTCATGAATTCCGATCCTACAGGTCAGGTTACATCTGCTGTAGCGGACCCTACATTCTTCAGTTCGAGTGGTACGGTTGTTAATGATAATGCGTCACCGTGGTTGATTAAGTCATTCATCCCGGTAGGATTAAAAGGATTGGTGCTCGCAGCACTGGCTGCTGCCATTGTATCCTCACTAGCCTCCATGCTAAATTCCACCGCGACCATCTTTACCATGGATATTTACAAACCATACTTCAATAAGAATGCCAGTGATAAAACTACCGTTCAGGTTGGACGGATGACTGCCGCTGTTTCTTTATTAATTGCTATGCCATTGGCAACACAATTAGGTAATGTTGGTCAGGTTTTCCAGCTAATCCAGGAATATACGGGCGTCGTCAGTCCAGGAATTCTAGCGGTATTCATTACAGGATTATTCTGGAAGAAAGCAACTAACTCTGGTGCGATATGGGGAGCCCTCCTATCTATTCCAATTGCTATGTATTTCAAGATTGCTCCGAATGGCTGGAGTGATGCTGCCATCTTCGTGAATATTCCATTTATGCACCAAATGCTCATTACTTGCTTACTAAGCATTGCTGTGATCATGACTGTCAGTCACCTTGAGTTGAAGGGCGCAAACAGTGAGAAAGGAATCATCTTATCCAAGAGTCTATTCGAAACACCCAAAGCGTTTAACATAGGTGCTACCATTATTCTTCTTATCATTGTTTTCCTATATGCTTACTTCTGGTAAAAATGGAGATAACACTGAACGACAAACAAAAGAAAGTAATAAGGCAAGTAACCGGGAGCTCTTTCCCCTTCTGGCTTTTTGTTAAACTTCCTATGGGTTTCCTGGCAGGAATGCGTGTTACCGAATTGACTCCGGACTCGTGCTCCACAACTGTGCCATTCAAATGGTTAAATAAAAACCCATTCCAGTCCATGTATTTTGCCGTTCAATCCATGGCTGCGGAATTATCGACTGCTACTCATTGTCTATTGGCAACAACTGGACAAAAACCATCCGTTGCTTTTATTATCGTAGATATGAAAGCCACTTTTTCAAAGAAAGCTATTTCGAAAGTAACCTTTACCTGTGAAGATGGTCACAAAGCCTACGAAGCGATTGAAAAGTGCAAGAATACCGGTGAAGCTCAGACAGCAAGTTTCAAGACTGTAGGAACCATGGCCGACGGGACGGTAGTAGCGGAATTTGAGTTTGTCTGGTCTTTTAAACAACGAGCCTCATAGCTCTACCAGTTTTTTATTGGCCTTCGAGTTACGGGCTTCGTCTTCCAAATTCTGCATCAGTTCCTCAATTTCGTTATAGACTTCATCGTCATTGGTCTTGAGTTCGTCAAAACCTTTATAGTCAATTTTCCTAAACACCGTGTATATATCTATTCGATTGGAGCTGATTGCCGGTTGAAATCGTTCTGCTTCATCATCGGATGATACCTTATTCAAAATACCAACCTCTTCCAATTCCAGACATATATCCCGAATAAATCGATATGGGATTTGAATGATGTTACTGAGCTCACTCAGGTTTAGCGGCTTATTACCTAACTCAAAATTCTTAACTATATGTCTTAAAATAAGGATAGTCACCTTTTTCCTATGGTTTGGTGACATTTGCATTCCTGCTCTCTTGTATTCCCATGTGACTGCATGTTGGGTAGCAAAAGCGTACTCCGCGCCAAACAAAACAATCAGCCAACTGGTTTGCAGGTAAATCATAAACAAAGGTAAGATTGCAAAGGCCCCATATATCGCGTTGTATTTTGAAAGAAACACTTGTCCGTTAATCCAAGCCAATTGAGTGAGTTGAAACATGGTTCCTGCCAGGATACCCGCAATTATTGCGGGACCAAGTTTGACTTTTGTATTTGGGAAAATGATGTATAAAATCATCAGAAGCATCCACATAATCATGTAAGGCAAAAACTTTAAACCGAACATAATGGCCGGTCTTACATAGTCCAGAATCTCTACTTGAGATGTGAATGCCTGGATTTTAGCTGCAACAAAAACGGTAGCACTACTGGATAGAATGATGAAAATGGGCCCTAACATGATGATCGCTAGGTAATCCGACAGCTTACGTTGCCATGTTCTACTCTTGGTATCCCAGATTGCATTAAATGAAATCTCAATATTATTGAGCAGTCGCAAAACTGTGAAAACAAGGAATACAAAAGATATACCCGAAATAATTCCACCATCCGCTGTTTCCAGCATACGGGTAGACCACATTAAAACATTGTCCAGGATTTCTTCGTTACCGGTAAAGTACCTCTCCAATTCTGCAACAAGGTAATTCTCTAAACCGAACCCCTTGGCTACTCCGAAAGCCATGGCGATTACGGGAACAATTGAAAGAAGTGTGAAATACGTAAGTGCAGAGGCTTTCTCCGCAATATTATCCTTCTTAAATTCACTAAATGCGATGATCCAGACCCGAATCTGGCTATACAACCAACGTCTGGAAGGAGTTAATGAAGATACTTTTACCTTCCATATATCAATCTCCAAAAAATGACGAATCCCTCGTACCTGATGTTTGAAAGCCATATGTTTCTGTTGTAGCTACTAACAAATTAACGATGAAGCTACTACACAAACAAAAAAGAGATACCTATGGCATCTCTTTTTCACCTAATCACCTAAACTATCCCGAGAATGATAGTTTCGAGAATTTAATTGTAGAACGATAGAAAAACATTCAAATTGTATAAATCCCCTGCGATCAGAAAGAATATTTTAATCTGGCAAAAAGGAAATAAGCCGACTGGGAAGAATTAGTCAGATAAACCTGCCCTATAGCATCAAAATCGAGATTACTGATAATAGAATAGGTTAAGGTCGGATTAATGAAAACTCCTTCTTCACCTGGAAAGACTAAAGTGGCCACAGCGGCAGTTAAAAGAGGGTGTACAGGATAGGAAACCTGCGAAAAGACCGACCATTCAAATGGTGATAACGAACGTATGTCAAGGTTTGCTGAACTCTGTTGAAAAAGAGCATTCGGATTGCTGGCAGAATTGTAGAGCATCCCCATGTTTAGATATAACGAATTAGCGAAAGCATAATCCAAGGAGGTAGAGCCAAGAAAATCAGATCGGTTGCTATTAACATCTTTCAGATAGGTCAATTCACCCTTAAACCCAATTAATTTAATGTTTCCGGCCCATCCACCACCTGCGACCAACTGTTCACGCATAACTCCAGCCAACACCTGCATATCGTATTCTGATTTATTCCACTTGTAGATCCCTGCTGCGGTTAAATCTTCAAAGTTGTCTGTGATCTTTATTGCCAGCTCATACCCACCGGCATAACCGATAAACTTTTGAAAGCGTATAGCATCGCTACCCGGCCGTTCTTCATAATCAAAATCGAAGAAGGAATAAGCGTTGAATATATCATTTGGATTCCACGCCAGGTTAATGCCCCAGTTAATTCTTTGTCGGCCAATGCTAACCTGCCAATCCTCAAACTTGTAGCTGAAATAAGCCCTATCCAGTACAGAGTGCATGACGATTTTCTCCTCATCTATTGGTATGACCGATAAATCAAAGTAGTCATCGTTCACATCAATCAAACCTGAATAATTGGGTGTTATATTGACCGCGTCACCGGTGAAGATTCTGGTTCTTAATTCAATATTTGCAGAGAAACGATCACTCGGATTCCATGCGAAATTCAGACGATTATGAATAAGATTGTCGAATAGGGCAGAATCCATACCTTCCAAAGTCGATACTGTCACCATATCCTTAACATATCCCTGTAGGCTCCAATCTCTTTCAGTATTCTGAGCAAAAAGTCTCAATGAAAAAATTGAAAGAAGAATGAAAAGTCTAACGGCTTTCATCATGGATGATCTTTCCGTCCTCGAGGGTGATCACTCTTTTTGCTTTGTCTATTACACGTTGATCGTGCGTTGAGAACAGGAATGTTATTTTCTCTTCCTTATTCATCGTAGCCATCAACTCCAGTAAATCCTCGGTTGACTTTGAATCTAAATTTGCCGTTGGCTCATCAGCCAGGATAAACTTCGGTTTGGAAGCCAGTGCCCGTGCGACAGCAACTCGTTGTTGTTGCCCACCAGATAACTCTGTTGGTCTTCTCTTCCTGGTTTGGGAAATACCCATTTTATCCATCAACTCCTTGACTCGATTCTCCCTCTCCCCTTTTGATTTCTCCTGGAGCAACATGATAAATTCAATATTTTCCTCAGCTGTCAAAACAGGGACGAGGTTATACGACTGGAATACAAAACCAATATTCTTCAAACGGAAATCAGTGAGCTCGGCAGGTTTCAATTGACTGATGTCTACACCATCAACCTTTACATGGCCTTCAGTTGGTTGATCCAGGCCACCAATCATGTTCAATAACGTGGTTTTACCACAACCGGAAGGGCCTACAATTGCTGTGAATTCGCCCTCCTCGATAGTAAGATCCACATCTTTAATGGCCTCAACTGGCACAACCTTATGATTATATACTTTTTTTAGTTTGTTAGCTTCAATTACATTCATGGCTATAGTTTTCTTATGGCTTCAAGAGGGTTTAACTGAACGGCTTTAAATGCGGGATAAATAGCTCCAACAAATGCAGTGATGACAACAATCAGCATCAAACTGAAATATGTAGCATTATCTAGAACGGGGTAAAAAATGGCATCATAACCGTAGGATTTTAATGAATCAGCATAATTCGAAAGATCCATTCCATTTTTATTAAACCACTGAATGGTTAAATAACCGAATAGAGCACCTAAGGGACCTGCCAGAATACCCATAAATATTGTTTCATAGACAATCATCGAAAACACTTTCCCCTTGTGCATACCGATGGACCTCAACATACCTATCTCCCTGGTTCTTTCGAGCACAGCCATTAACATGGTGTTGATGATTCCAAATAATAGGGCAAGCATTATGATGATCACGAGCACCTGCTTTGTTGTCGATGTTGACTGTTCCATCAAATCGAACATGGGGGCGATCTCAGAATATGTCTGAACCTTTTCGACGGTAGACTTTTGCAGTTCAGCTTGTGTCGGAAGTAAGGCTTCATTGTCATTGAGTAGAAAGGCGATCTCATGAACTCCTTCAGTACCACTCAATCTCGAAAGATCACTTTGTTTAATGTAAACCACTCCTTTGTTGATCGTGGGCTGTTTCGAATCGAATATTCCCTCCACTCGAAATGAAGCTGCAGTGATCTCCCGGTCAACGTCCTGAAACGTCAAAACTACTTTGGATCGTACTTTAACTCCCAGCTTTTCAGCCATCTCCTTGCTAAGGAGGATTGGATTACGCCGTATCTTTTCAAAATAACTTCCATCTACCAAAAAATCCTTTAATCCGGTAACAGCAGCTTCATCTTCCGGAAAAATGCCAAATATTTGAACCCCCAGGTTGTTTTTCGAACTAGCCACCATACCAGTTACTTTTTGTCGGCTGGAGACAGACTCGATAGCAGGTATACTCTCTGACGCACTTAGTATCTTATCCGTGTCTGATATGGTGAACTTTATATCCGGCTCTACCAGGTATTCAGGATTATGAATTTGTAGGTGAGAATGCTCGTAGGCGATTGCATTTCTTGAAAAGGCATAGGTGAAACTGTTGTAAAACCCAATCATGAAGATCAAAGCCCAAACACCAATCACAATTGCACCAATGACGGTAAAACTCCTTCGTTTTGATCGCCAAATATTCTTCCAGGATAATCGAACTATCATTCTTTTAAAGCTTTTATGACTTTCAGGTTACTTATAAAAATCATGGGATAGGAACTCAGAAAGAGTACAATAATCAATATGGCTATCCCCTGGTGATAAAATATGGAAGGATCTAGGGAAAATGGTATGATCGCTTCATATCCAAATTGCTCAAAGGCCTGTGCAGCGTCACCAGTTATTCGAATAGGATTCAGATATAAGAAAAAGAGTAAAGGGAAGCTCACCACCAAGCCAAGTAATAATCCCAGAATCGCTAACATCACGATTTCCAAAGCGACCATGAGTTGCATTTGGTATTTCTTCATACCAATGGAATTAACAATACCGAATTCATAGGTTCTTTCCTTAGTCATCATGAGGAATGTTCCAAAAATTCCAAAGCCAATCACCATGTAGAGAATGTATATCATGATAAGGCCCCCATAATAATCGAGTTCAATTCCTTCAATCAACTCTGGCATCATTTCCCTCCAATTCATCACCTCCGTTTCTCCCTTCAAAATAGTGTTGATTTCCATCGTTTTTGATTCCAAATCGTCTGGATCATCTAGTAAAATGGCATAAGAAGTAAGCATATCCGATGCTCCATAGAAATATTGGGCCTGATCAAGTGACATGTACACCCCTGCCTGATTCAATTCTGGAACCGGAAACTTAAGAATGCCAGTTACCCGGTATTTCTCGGCAGCGTTGACTCCGTGATAACCTTGACCAATAAACACGATAGTATCATCCAGATTAAGTTTGAGATAATCTGCTAAACCCTCAGCAACCATAATCCCGTTCTCTGTCGAGTAACTACCCTTTACAATCTTGTTGTCGAGGCCTGTCATCAAGGCTTCTTTCTGTAAATCAACTCCCGTGATCATCGCAGCTTTTGTTTTATCTCCGAATGACGCGAGAGCAAATGAAGACAGCCTTGGTACCCCAACTTCAAACAGGTTGGAGGATCCATCCAACTCCTCAATAGATTCGTAGGTGAAACTGTTGTCTAATATTTGTTCATCCCAGAATTCCACCTGGTGAACGGCCAGGTGACCTGTCATAAACCTGACCGAATTATCTATCATGCGCTCATAAGATCCCAATTGCATCGATTGCATCAAGCAAGCAAAGAAGATGGCGAAGCCAATGGAAGAAGCGGTCAGCCATGTCCGCTTTTTGTTTCGCCAGATATTGCGCCAAGCAAGAATGAAATAAAGTTTCATCGTAGTTGCTTTAGGTTTTGTTGTGAAAAGAACGATTCCTGTATGTCTATGTCGAACTCAAAATCATCATAAATCACGACTGTTTTCTGATCGGGCTCATCTGCCGGGATCATTTCCATTCGGGTAGGAATGGTTCGGTCACCCATTTTTTTAATGTCTGATAAAATCATAGTATTTACCAGATAACCATCTTCATCATAGTACTTGAACAACAATTGATAGTAATCACCTTTTGATATATAACCTTCCACTTTGCCCCACACCACTGCTGCTTCCTCAGTTGGTATCATGTTGATTTTCCAGGCACTCATACCATTAATGACGGTATCCTTCAAAACGGAGTGCACATAGTCGTCAACTACTGACGATTGCTTAACCAGATCATCGTTGGTAAAATCCGAACCCATCCAACTCTGAGTCATCATAGAGGGTGGCATCTTTATAATTCGGTCTATTCGAGGTTGCCAATTCCATAACTCCTGATCCCTTTTCAGAAAACCGGTCCCCTGATCACGTGCAGGAGCAGTTATTATCATCAAACTATAATCCTGATCCTTAGACCAGGTTTTGATACCAATCTCACGTGTCCATTTAGGACGGATGATCTGCATAGTCATTTGGCCTTTACTTGACTTACCTTCCATCTTGTCCACTGCTAGTCGCATGATCTCTTTTCCATCTGGTTGGGCCTTCAGAAATAATGGCGCTATTAGCAATATGAAGAGTAGCTTTCTTATCATTATTGACAATATTTTTTTATTAGAATTCTTTCCATTTCATCCAGCTGATAATCCTTCTTTAAAATGAAGTACTGTACCCCGATACCGTCGAAGAGCGCTCCTAAGATCCTGGCTTCGTCCTTTGGGTTTGGCCATTGCATTTGTTTAAAAAGATCTTCCATTATCATTATATAACCTTCGGCCTTTTCCCTTGCCATCTCCTGTACGAAATCAAATTTCTCAATTTGAACAGACAGGTTCATTATCAATTTCCACCGGTTGAAATTGAGCCTCATTTCATTGAAAAATAGGTTCAGTATATTTCTCAAAGATTCCCTGGGATCTTCGACAATAATTCCCTCCACTGTTCCTTCGGCATCCATGCTCAGGCTTTTGATAAGCTGCTCCACCAGATCTTCTTTTCCTTTGAAATAGTGATACATAAGACCTTTGGATAAACCCGCCATTGTAGCGATATCGTTTATTGATGTGGACTCGTATCCTTTGGTTCCGAATAGCTCAAGTGCAGCCTCAAGTATCTTTCTACTCGATGCATCTCTTATCTGTTGAAATTGTGCTTTAGATCGTGGACTCATTTATTGACTGAACGTATGGTCAATATAAAAGTTGTCATAATATTCCACTTTTCTTAATGAATTGAGCTGACTTTTATCAGTCGACAGACAACCGGGTAGATTTAACTTCCCAAATAAAATTGAATAAATGAAAGTCACAATTCTCCTACTCCTGCTAGCTCCAATGTTGGCATTCGCCCAACTTCCCAGATTGTTTGTCAAGTCCAACCAGGTAGTTGACTCCAGTGGTCAGGTTTACGTCTTCCAGGGTATCAATACCAGTGATCCTGATAAACTAGCTAACCAGGGTAAATGGAATCGTGAATACTTTGAAGAAATCAAAAATTGGGGTGCAAACCTGGTAAGAATACCCATCCACCCTCCTCGTTTCAGAGATCGTGGTCGCGATGCTTATTTGCAATTGCTGGATCGAGGCATCGAATGGGCAGGTGAATTGGGGATGTACGTGATATTGGACTGGCATGTGATTGGAAATCTTAACTCGGAGATTTTTTTCCTGCCAATTTATGATACATCGAAAAAGGAAACATTTGAATTCTGGCGACTGATTGCCAGGAGATATCGAGAAAATACAACGGTCGCGTTTATGGAGCTATTTAATGAACCTACAGTCAATAAGGGCCAGTTTGGTCACTATTCATGGGATCAGCATAAGGCATTGATGGAGGAAATAATCACTATTATTCGAGCCTATGGCAACCAAGCTATTCCTTTGGTCGCCGGTTTTAATTGGGCTTATGACTTAACTCCGCTCAGAAATAACCCAATTGAAAAAGAGGGGATAGCGTATGTAAGTCATCCTTATCCACAAAAGCGAGAAAAGCCCTGGGAAGACAAATGGACGGCTGACTGGGGATTCGCTGCCGAAAAGTATCCAATCTTTCTAACCGAGGTCGGGTTTTGCGGGCCGGATGATCCAGGTGCGCATATTCCGGTTATTAGTGATGAAACTTACGGTGAGGCACTAACTCAATATTGTCAAGAAAAAGGGATTTCATATGTAGTCTGGGTATTTGACCCCGAGTGGTCTCCAATGATGTTCTCCGACTGGGACTTTACTCCAACCCGCTCAGGTGAATTCTGGAAAAAAACGATGCAGAAGGACTAATTAAGCACTTTTCAACTCCAGAACGGTGATTTCCGGCAATATTCCCACTCGACCGGGAAAACCAAGGAAGCCAAAACCCCTGTTAACATAAAGATATTGTTCCCCTTCCTGGTAAAGGTCGGCCCACTGTTTATAAATGAATTTCGACGGACTCCACCGGAAGTCCCCTATCTCAATTCCGAATTGCATTCCATGTGTATGACCAGCAAGCATCAAATCAATATCGGGAAAATCTGGTCGCACTTGAGCATCCCAATGACTAGGATCATGAGAAAGCAATACCTTGAATGGAATATCTTCGGTCCCTTCATTAGTTTTCTTCAAATCCCCGTATTTGGAAAAACGACCTGCACCCCAGTTTTCTATTCCCAGTATTGCAATCTCTTCTCCATCCACTGATACCTTACGATTTTCGTTAAGCATGATATTCCATCCCATGTAACGATGCATGTCCTGGAGGTTTTTCACATCATTTCTTTTGGCCTCAGGACTCCCCCAACTGTTGTAGTCACCGTAATCATGATTACCCATGGTTGAATGGACCCCTAATGGTGCTTTAATCTTATTAAAGATATCCAGGTACGGCTTGGCTTCATCACTACGATTGTTGACCAGATCACCCGTAAAAAACACAAGATCTCCTTTTTGCTGATTGATCAGGTCTACTCCGCCTTTGACCGCCGTTTTATTGAAAAAACTTCCCGTATGAATGTCGGATATCTGAACCACTCGAATACCATCGAATGACTTAGGAAGGTTCTTGGAATAAACGGTTCTATTCCTCACCCGATAGTCATGGGCCCCCGATATGATCCCAAAACTGAAAACCGTAAGCGGTACTGCACCAGTAACTAAAGCTGCCTTTTTCATGAAATCAGCCCTTTCCGGGACGTATTCCGCTTCTGAAGTACCAAAAAACTGAAACAGGTAAGAAACTCCACGTCGAATATCATCTCCAAGGATAACGATCGCTGAAAATAGCTTGGAGACCAGGCTAATGAAGAAAAATGATGTAATGAATGTCTTCAAACCTTTATATGAATCGGGATCTAACTGATTATATACCATAACACCAGCAATCGCCGCGATGGATAATGCCCAGTATAGCACATAAACCAATCGTTTTGAAAGCACGCTACTTTCGGACATCAATGAACGGATGATTCCAAAAACGTAGAAATCCACTACGAAGTAGAGTACCAGAAAGAATAAAAAGAAGTAAATACGACTCATATGTTAAAGAGTTGAAAAAGCCCCTCCTTGTTACAGGAAGGGCAAATATTTTTTACGCAACACCCAGACGACGGTTCAATCGAGCAAAGAACAGATACATCACCGGTACAATCACCAACGTTAGAAAAGTCGCGAAAGTTAGTCCGAAGATGATGGTCCACGACATGGGTCCCCAAAATGCGACATTATCACCCCCCATAAAGAAATCGGCGTTGTAACTACTGAAAAACTTAAAAAAATCAATATTGATGCCCACTGCAAGTGGTATCAATCCGAGAATGGTGGTAATCGCTGTTAGCAATACAGGTCTCAAACGAGTTGCACCTGCACTTGCTATAGCCTCAACAATCTCTTCAATCTCAAGTCTTTCAACTCCCTTCTCCTGTCTGATTCTTTGTCGTTGCAGCTCAATAAAGTCTATGAGAACAATTGCATTGTTTACAACAATACCTGCCAGGGATATTATTCCAATCATTGTCATAATAACCACAAAATTCATTTGGAAAATGACTAATCCGAGGAATACTCCGATGGTACTAAGCAGCACCGACATCATTATAATGAAGGGTGTAGTCACCTTATTGAATTGAGAAACTATGATTAGGAAGATCATGAAAACAGCAATCAACAATGCTTTACTTAGGAAGGCCATTTCCTCCGCCTGTTTCTCCTGTTCACCACCAAATCGGAACTCATAACCAGGGGGCATGTAGAAATCAGTAAGTAACGTTTTAATGTCGTTATTTATCTCGGTGGCGTTGTATCCACTTACAACATTCGAACTTAAGGTAATTACCCGGTTCAGGTCTTTTCTTCTTATGGATCCATAAGTTGAGCTTAACTCCGCATTAGCCACAGAAGAAATAGGCACACTGTGCATTCTTCCGGAGGATTGATCCCTGAAGACTACACTCTTATTCAGAAGAGCGTCGACGTCATATCGATATTTGTCCTCCAGTCTTAACTGAATGGCATAATCATCTTCCCCTTGCTTAAATTTGGATATCTCCCTTCCGAACAGTGCAGTTCTTACTTCACTGGCAATTGAATTAGTGGAAAGACCAAATCTTCTTGCCTTTTCTCTGTCTATACCAACGATTAGTTCAGGTTTACCGGTCTCAAGGTCAGATTTCAGTTTTTCAATACCCTGAATACCACTGGCATTGATTTCGTTTTTCATTCTGTCCGTGATATCAATTAGGGTGGCAAAGTCCTCACCGGTAATCTCAATGCTAATGGGTTTACCTGCTGGTGGACCATCGGCATTCTGATCTACGGTTACAGCCACTCCCGGATATCCGGTCATAGACTCACGAATATCATCTAAAATTTCTTTCGTGGATACACCATCACGATACTTGAATTCTACAAAATTTACTGTAATCCTTGCCTTGTTTGGAGTATCTGACTGACCAAATGCAGATGGATCATTAGGATCTGCTGCTCCCTGACCAACATTTGCAATTACAGACTCAACGATATCTTCATATGGCTCTATAAGATCAATTACTTTATCCTCGATGTCCCGAGTGAATTCATCTGTTCGATCAACATCAGTCCCCACAGGAAACTCAATGAAAACATTGATATACTTCGGATCAGTCTTCGGAAAATACTCGACCTGTGGAGGAAAAATACCCATCAAAACGAAAGACAAGACCAATAAACCTACGGTACCCCAGAAAAAGAGGTACGGTCTCAATCCAGATAAAGCAAAATTGAGGGTGGACTTGTACATACCTTCCAACCAGGGAAGGAAGAAACTTCTAAACTTTCTTGATGCTGGTGTTAGTACATAAACATTGAGCAAGGTGATCAGTGCAGCGGCAAGAGCAAGATTTCCAAGCGCAGTACCTCCAAATATCAAAAGAACAACTCCAATTCCAGCGAATAGACCAACCAATTTCAATACTCCCTTATGATCCACTTTATTACCACTGTCCAGCTTCATCAATGTTGTTATCAGCACCGGATTAATAACAAGGGCAACAAAAAGAGAAGAGCCTAGTGTGACCATGAGTGTGATCGGTAGAAACTTCATAAACTCCCCCATTAATCCAGGCCAAAATGCCAGAGGTAAGAAAGCCGCCAAAGTGGTGGCCGTTGATGCTATAATGGGTAGAGCCACCTCCCCTACACCTTCTTTTGTGGCCTGGTAAGCTGAATAGCCTTCCTCTCGTAAACGATATACATTTTCGACAACCACAATACCATTATCAACCAGCATACCGAGGGCCATGATCAGGGAAAAAAGTACCATCATGTTGATGGAAATATCGAACATCCCTAAAATCATGAATGACATGAACATTGATAACGGAATAGCAATACCAACAAACAGTGCGTTTCTACTTCCAAGAAAAAATAGCAGAACAACAACCACCAGAATAACTCCGGAAATAATGTTGTTTTCGAGAGAATCGACTAAGTCCCTGGTCTGTTGAGACTGGTCATTGGTTTTGGTTACTATTAAGTCTGCCGGGAATACGTTGGATTCAGCGTCTTCCAGAATCGCATTGATCTTGTCAGTGGCAATTAGCAGGTTCTCACCACTTCTCTTAACAACATCCACCATGACGACAGGATTGGTTTGAAGCCTTGCGTAATTTTCCTTTTCCTTATATCCGAACTCAACCGAAGCGATATCTCTCAGATAAACAATGTTGCCTTTTTCGTGTTTTACGATAACATTCAGTAGGTCATCGGTATTCTCAAATTCCCCAACAACCCGAATGGATCGCCTGATATCTCCTTCTTTCAGATTACCTCCGGACATGGTCATATTCTCAGCCCGCACCGCATTTTCGACGTCCTGGAAATTGATCATCCTAGCCTCCATTTGATAAGGATCCATATTAATCCTCACTTCCTTTTCATCAATTCCCCGGATATCGACTTTGGAGATCTCCTGAACTTTTTCGATCTCCTCTTCCAGGTACTCCGCATATTCATTGAGCTCTTCCATACTGTAGTCCCCGGAAAGGTTAATATTCATAACCGGAAACTCTGAAAAGTTCATCTCGAATACATTCGGGTCCGCCTGTAAGTCGTTCGGCAACTCGGGTTTTGTTCGATCCACAGCATCCTTAACCTTGGTAAGAGCATCCTCAATATTAGTTTCAGGAGCAAACTCGACGATTATTGTGGAATAATCCTGTACGGAAGTTGATTTGATATTATCTACTTCTGTAATGGTATTGATCTCTTTTTCAATTGGTCGGGTTATCAGGTTTTCCATATCAACCGGGGAGTTGCCCGGGTGAGAAGTTCCGACATAAACAATAGGCTGTTTTACCTCTGGATAACTCTCTTTTGGAAGCGTCACATATGTGGTAATTCCCATGATTACCACTAAGGCAGTTAACACGTAAACCGTTGTTCTGTTATTTATTGCTAGGGTGGTTAGGCCAAAGCTTTTTTGGATCTTCTGATCCTTTGGTTCCTTATCTGACATCTCTTAAAATTTTTTTAAAGTGTCCTATTAATTCTCAACTAAGTCAACAATAGCTCCTTCAGAAAGTTCTCTATAACCTTGAAAGGCAATCATCTGACCCATTTCTAAGCCATCAACAATTTCCGTTTCGTTGTTGTAGCTGACTCCAGCCTTTACCCTTGCCTTGGTCGCCATAGTGATACCGTCAGTGTTAACTATCTGGTAGACATATTGCCCACGACTGTCACTCTGGATCAGTTTTGTAGGAAGTGTGTACGCCGTTTCATTTTCGTAGTCAACGAGGGTAAGTACTACAACCTGGTTAGCTTTGAGTTCACCGGAAGATGTTGGTAGGTCAATATCTAACTTAAAGGTTCGATTCTCAGGGTTTATCACCTGCCCAACTGCCGATATTGAGGATTTCATGTCCTTATCAAGTGATGGAATGTAGATTTCTACGACATCTCCAACATTGAACTTACCAAGGAATGATTCTGACACTTCCGCCGAGATGTACATTGACTTCGGATTCACCATCCGAACAACCGGTAATCCAGGTTGTGCCATTTCTCCTTCCTTAACAGGTATTAAATCTACCACACCGCTGAAAGGTGCCGTAATCGTATACAATCTCAATTGAGACTTTAATGTTGCTAATTTGCTCTCAAGTGACTCTTTGTTATTTTTTGCCTGTAAGTACTGGATTTCCGTTCCAATATTCTGTTCCCATAGCCTTTCCTGCCTTTGATAAACTTCAATCGCAAGCTCAAGACCTGTTTCAACCTCGGCAATGTTATTTCTAAGTACCGAAGCGTCCAACTGAACCAATGATTGTCCTTTATTCACTCTATCTCCCTCGGAAATCTTGATATCCACAATTCTTCCCATGGATTCGGCCATGAGAGTGACATTCTTTTTGGATTCTATGCCTCCCCGTACTTCCACTTTGTGTGTAAAGCTTTGGGGCTCCACCTTAATGGCACTAACCAGCACCTTATTCACTTGTACCGTCAGTTCTCCACTCTCGATCAATTCAGATTCAAGTGTTTCGATCTCGTCCTGGAGCTCAGCTAATTGAGCTTTCTTCGCTTCCAGTTCAGCCAGTTTATCTCCGGCAGCCTGGGAGCTTCCACATCCATATGCGAGCAATCCCGATATGAACAAAATAGTAAGTAGTTTCACTGATTTCATTGGTGTCATGATTTGTAGAGTCTTCCTTGTGCTTTTAGTAAATCAATTTTCGCTAAAATGGCATCATATAATGCCTGGTAATAGTTGGTCTGTGCGCTGGTTAAATCGTTGTCTGCTTCGATGACTTCAAGATTGGAGCCTACCCCTTCTTCGAACTTGATGCGAGTTACATCGAGGATTTCCTCGGCTAGTTGCATGTTTTCTTCCTGAACATCCAATCGTTCAAGTGCATTTTCAAAGCTTTTTTGAGATTGCTCAACTTCAAGGTCGATTGATCGCTCCAACGATTTAAAGCCATTTTCAATTTTCAGCAGAGACAGTTTCTCCTGTTGAATTTGATAATTACGTTGTAATCCGGTGAAAAGATTCCAGCTTAAGCTGAGTCCTACTGTTGAAAAGTTGTACCAGGTATCCGGTCCAACTCCCCCCACTTCACTGAAGTTTGCATTGGTTCTAAAAATACCGCCAAAATCCGGAGATTGGGTGGTATATCCCAAATTGGCAAACGCGGATATTACAGGGATCGCCTCTGCATACTTATTTTTAATATTTAGTTGCTGAAGACTGTAATTGGCCTCAAGAACCTGGTAGTCCGGTCTATCTCCATAACTCCAATTAACGGACTCACTTGGTTCGATGGGCTGTACGGCTTCATCTCTAATGTTCCCCTGGATGGATAATTCCTGATCAAAGGGATAATTCATATGAAACTTCAAAAGCCTCATGGAGATGTCACTGAAGTTCTCCAGATTAGACCGATTGGTTTCCAAGTTGTTACGATTGACTTTAAGTCGATCGACGTCTAATTTTTCTGCAAAGCCATTTTCATACATGGTCTGTGTATTATCAATCAAAGTATCCAGTCTTCGGATATTCGAATTGATCAAAACCAGTTGCTCTTCATTGATTAAGACATTATAGAAGGCTTTCATCACGTTGATAACCACAGTCTCATTGGTCTGATTGGCTTCCTTCGTCGCCAAATCTTTATAGGCATTTGCTGCTTGCAGACCTACAAAATAAGACCCATTGAAAATCAATTGATTCACTGTTAATGAAGCGTTTCCGCTTCCCTGCAATTGGAAAAAGTTTTCGGCCGCCCAAACGTCACCATCTTGCAGACCAATTTCCTGCGCTTGTTCCGGAGAAATAAAGCTGACTGCACCCTGTGCACCTTCATTGTACTGAGCGAAAAATCTCGGAAGTTCGGGACTTTGCTGTGCAACTACGCTCCCCGATACCTGAGGTAAACCGATTCCCACGGTTTCTTTTACCCGAGCTGCGGCAATTTCTTTATCTATTTGAGCATTCCTTGAATTTATTGAGTTTTCAAGAGCATATTGTACACACTCATCCAACGTCAACATCGTCGATTGAGCCTGTAAATTGGCCGCAAATGACAGTGATAGGAATAGCGATGTGAGTATTCTATTCATTAGCAAGTACTTTATTTTCATTCTGAAATTCTTCATACAATTCTTTGCCTTTGCTGGTTAGCATACCATGAACAAAATGTTCAAATAGTTGAATTTGTACGATTTTCAAATCAAACTTATTGGCCGGGAATATTCTAGGATCAAAAATCATCTCAACTTGCTCTATTCTATAAGTCGCAAGAATTTCCGCATCAATCTCCTGTCGATAGTAACCTTCCTCGATTCCCCTTTTTATGTTCCTTTTCACATGACCCTTGATTCCATTTTGCTTGAACTCTTTAAAATGATTCCAGGCCTCAGCATGATATTTCTGAACGTCGTAGAGTGTTGATGGGTTAAGGTTTGAAATGTGAGCACGGATGCACTGGGCAATCCCAATCAACTCATGGATTGCATTTTCCGCATTAGCTTCAATCTCGCTAAACTCCACTTTCTCTTCCTCGAGATGGCTTCTTACGATTTCATTGACTAATTGGTCTTTATTATCAAAATACTGATAGAGTGTCTTTTTGCTGATAGAAAGCTCCCTGGCGATGTCGTCCATCGTCACACTTCGTATTCCTACCCGCATAAAGAGATCTTTTGCGGTGATCTGTATTCTATCCTTTATTTCTTTTTCCATTTAAAAACGTCCAAAAACAAATCGGAAACTTTAATTGAATCTAAAGTTTCCTTGGTTTCCAACGTTTCCCAATAAAAAAGGTTCGAAAAAAATATTGATTTAAGTGTTATCTATCTGTTATGATACTATTCAGATATATAGAGCAACTCTTGATTTTCAAAATCATAGAGGGTAAGACGGCGTAAATCATAAATTGCCAACCAAAAGGATCGAAGTGCAGTCACGTAACTACGTTTAGCCTCATCTTTTTCATTTAAAGCGATGTTTAGATTAGTAATATCGATCTTGCCAATAAGGTATCGGTTCTGGGCCACCTCATATCGTTTTTGGGCCACCTGATCAGATTTCTTAGAGATCTCAATCTGCTGCCTGAGCACTTCCAATTGCAACACTTGTGTAAGAATTTCCTGTTCAAAGTTCTGTTCCTCCTGATCAATGACGAAGTCTGTCAACTGCTTGTTCGCCATAGCTGTTCTAGTTCTTGCTTTTTGTCGACCCCAGTCAATTATGGGAACAAATAAAGTCAGGTTCACTACTTGCTGGTTATTGATTTCCTGGTAAGATTCTCCCAAGGTAACTCCCTCGTCAATGTAGCCAACGGATGCCTCCAAAGTAGATTGAAACCTCGATCTTCTAGCCTCCTCAACCGCACTCTCCTGCTCCAATCTTCGTCGTTCGAATGCAATAAAATCTGCACGATTTTGCTTGGCATAGCCCAAAGCTTGATCTGCATTCACAACAAAAACCGGAATATCCTGGGGTAAAACCAGGTTATATGCACTATTGTCATTTAATCCAATGAAAGTACTTAGGTTCAGTTTGGCAGTTTGTAGGTCAAGTTGAGCTTGTGCCACATCCTGTTGCGATCGTAACAACTGCAACTCCACCTGAAGCAACTTATCCTCGGAGGTAGTACCTATGTTGAATCTTCCTTGTTCGATATTATAAATTGTATCATTGTTTGCAAGATTAAATTGGGCAATTTGAAGGTTAATCTGAGCCTCAAGGAAATCAAAAAATCGGGCTACTGCCCTACTACTAACAAACTCCATTTCTTCGACGTATGCCCTTTTCGATTCCTCGTATTTGAGTGGTTCGATGAGTTTGTCCCATTTCAGCGGATTGAAAGCGAATAAAGGTTGCTCGATAGCTATGTTCGCCACTGTAGAGTTCCATTGTGTTAGATCTCTAGTAATATCATTGAACTGTCGAACTCGAGAATTAATAGATATTTGCCCTCCTGTGAAAGGTATGGGTTGCTGAAGGCCGAGGTTTATTGTGGATTGTGTTTGCTGCTGATCTTGAAACTGAATAGTCCCATCATCCAGGCGATTTTGTACAAAATCCTTGTTATAGTTAGGTAGCGTTCCAAATAGAGCAAGTTGTGGATTGAAATTGGCTCGATATAATCTGAATTGCCAATATAGATTCTCTTTTCTCGTCTCGGCCTGCTTTGCTGCCGGAGATTGTGATTTTGCCCTGGCTATAATTTCCTCCAATGTGAAATTTGATTGAGCAAACGCTGTGAAAGAAAAAATGATGAAGGCAGTTAATAACGTGATTTTATTCATATCTCAGTGATGCAATTGGATCTTGACTTGCTGCCTTTCGAGCCGGTGCTATACCGAAGATCATCCCCACAGATGCCGCAACGCCAAAAGAGATTAAGATCGAGTTAAACGATATAATAGTTGGAATATCGGCAAATCGACTCACTGAATATGCCATTAGAATACCCAGAATTATTCCGATTATCCCTCCAGTGACACTAATCAAAACAGACTCAAACATGAACTGATTGATGATGTCCGACTTTTTGGCACCGAGTGATAACCTTAAGCCGATTTCTTTTATTCTTTCCAAAACCGATGCCAGCATAATATTCATAATTCCAATTCCCCCGACAATCAAGGAAATACCAGCAATGGCTCCAAGAACGTAATTGAAAATATCATTGGTCCTCTGTTGCTGTTTGAGCAATAGTTCGGGGATTGAAATCTCAAAATCGATTACTCCGTAGTGTTTGCGTTCTAGGAGTCTCGCAATGACCTCCGCGGTAGGATTCAACATTTCCGTTTCAGATACCTGAACTACCAACTTGTCTATTTGATGATAATTCTCATCAATGACTATGTCAGACTCAGATTCATCACCATCGCCCCTATTTGCCGCCTGAATCATTTCCTCTGTGAGTGTGGAGCGATTTCTATATCGCACCAATACTGTTTGCAGTGGTGTATAGACATCCATGTTGAAATCCCTGATTCCGAGCTTACTGATACTATTTGAACTCACAATCCTCTCCTCCAGTACTCCTATGACTTTCAACCACCGTGAACCTACCTTAATCTCCTTTCCAATGGGATCTTGTGATGGAAAGAATTTGCTCACTATAGACTTGCCAATAATGCATACTGGGTCACCATTGATGAGGTGCTTTTCCGAGAACATTCTTCCTGAGGACAACTGAAAATTGAAGATTCTGAAATAAGTTGGCTCTATTCCCACGAGTTTTGCGGACCTACGAATACCATTCTTGATAATGTAGGTATCAATTAAGATCTCCGGACTAACTGTTTCGATATCGGGTATAATCGACGACAACGATCGAGTATCATCCATCGAAAGTCCCGGTGAGAATTTCGGTTTCTCCTCTTCGAATCCCTCTAACTCAAGATTGTCTTCTTTCTGTTCGATGATTGGTTCAATAACGATATTGTTAACACCAACCAATTTTATCTGCTCCAGAATTTCCTGTTGAGCTCCATTACCAATTGCCAGCATAGCAATAACCGCGGCTACACCGAAGATAATACCCAGTCCAGTCAACATGGATCGGATACGATTAGCCAGTACCGCCTCCAGAGCAATGTAGAGATTGGAGAGTAGTCTTTCTTTCAATGTATTATTTGGTGTGTCACCGCCTGGTTCTCTGATCGGAAATCGAACTTATAGTTGATTCCTTTTGTGTTTCCCGATCCTGTCCTCTCTTACCGTTCATTTCCTCCAGCAGGTTTATTTCATCATCTTCCATTCCGAAAACATTAGAAAGGAATACCCGATCTCCCGACTCTAACCCACCTAAAATCATAACCTCATCAATGTTACTATCTCCAAGAATCACCTCTTGCTTAACGGTATTCATGCCAACACGTTTGTAAACAAAAGTGATCGAATCATATTGGTTGTGAATACATTCGAGTGGGATAAAAAGCGCCTCCTCCATGGTTTTTGTTATGATTCTATTACTTGTGGTCATGGCCGGTTTAAGCATGTCATCCCGGTCAAAAATTTCGATTTCAACCTTAAAAACCCTGGCATCCGAATTAGGTCTTTGCTCTCCTACGTTAGCTACTTTGATGATTTCACCCATAATCTTTTTCTCTGGAAATGCATCAAAACCAATTTCTACTAGTTGACCGGCTTTTACTTTACGGATATCAACCTCATTTACATAAGTTATTGAGAGCATCTTCGAAAGATCCGGCAAGGTTGCTACTACGGGATCCCATCCACTTATTTGCGAACCCTCTTTGACAGGTTTCCCATCCCAACTCTTTTTGTAAATCAACATACCATCTTCGGGAGCCCTTATTGTGAAACCGTCTGATAAGGACTGCAAACCATCCAAATCGTTTTGATCCTTTCTTAATTCGGCATTTGCCTGCTGCATCTTGGCAACAGCCTGTTGTCGTTTAATCTCATAATTTTCTCGTGCCTGACTAAGTGCTCTTTTTGCTTTCTCTAGCTCTATCTCGGCCTTTTGTATGGTTGCCGGAGGCTCATACTGAGACTGGTCTAATGTTAATTGTTTGTCCTTAACATCGTAATTTAGATTAATCAGCTCGTCCCTGGCCTTACGTAACTCAAGAGCAGTATCCAATTTTGTCTGGATAAAATCCGCTGTTTCCTGATCCACTTCTAACTGGGCATCTTTTATCTTTCCAGTTAGTTCAGAAGGGTCTAACCTGGCTACATATTGTCCTTTCTTCACATAGGTACCTTCATCAATTATATCTTGAATGGTGACATTCCAGATTCTGTAGTTTCGAAGATTTCCAGGACCGTTAATTTTCACCGAATTCTTGGCTTCAAGAGATCCAGAAGTGGTGATATCTACCACAAATTCTCCTTGATTAACACTCAGGATAATATTGTTCTCTGAGTCTCTTTTACCTCCAGTAAAAGCAAAAAGCACCAGAATTAGCACAAGCAAACCCCCAAGAGCTATTGGCAGTATTTTTCTTTTCTTCATTCTATTAGAATAAGGTTCCTTCCTCTTTGCAAACGTTTGTATTCAAGCAAAGTTCGGTATGGCATCCGTTAGGAGTGGTTAAAGCCCATTTAGCCACCAATCTCGAATCTGTCGTTGCTCTGATGTGGGAAATTGATCAAATTCCAGAAAGTGTTTTTCATTGATACCGACTTGTTGGACTTTGGCCTTGAGTGTGATTTCCCTAGCCCTTCCTTCGACCATTCTGGACACTACTACTTTGATCTTTTGACCGTTCTCAAATTCCTTTTGCCATCTTTCCAAGATATCCGCTGCAGTTGATAGATTGAATTCTTCTCCATTGACAGAAACTAATTTGTCGTAGGTCTCAAAACCTATTTCCCTTCCGAAGTCATTCATTTCATCCGTAGAAGCCACGTATATCTGCTGTTGATCGTTGATATCCAGGCCAATATTACCCACAGTATTCTGATATATGATAGCCTCAGGTTTGTACGTAACCCCGGCCCATTTTAAGAATTCATTGACCGGAAGTGGTGAGCTTCCAATGACATACTTTTCGAAAAAGAACTCGATTTCTGGTGCGGTCATTGTCACAATTTCTTGCATGATCTCATCATCTTTAAAAGCCTTGTTTGGTCCGTATCTTTCGGATAAAGTCTGCATTAGAGAAGACAAATCCGTCTGACCACCGGTGTATTTGAGTAGATGCAAATCAAGGCACATTGCTATTAATGCACCTTTATTGTACACATTGGTGAACATCCATTCGAATTCTGGTTCGAGAATTCTTCTACTCATTTCGGTGAATGAGACGTCAGGAAATCTATCTGCTGCTTGAAGTTTCGCCTTTATCTCATCAAGAAATACTTCCTCAGAGAACAATCCATGCCTCACCTGCAAATGAATTGAACTGTATTCGGTTACCCCTTCATACAACCACAGATGTTCCGACATCTCAGGGTCAATGTAATCGAAATTATGGATCTCCTCGGAGTGGATATTCAATGGCGTAACGATGTGAAGAAATTCATGAACGGCAATATCTCTTATTGATTTCGCTAACTGGTCGGCCTGTGCTTCTGGTAGCGTGTACAACGAAGAATAACTATGTTCAAGGGCACCCATAGCTCCTGACATGGGGTAGAAATCCATTAGATAGACCAGGTAGGCATATCGATCGACAGGAAGTTCTCCGCCCAGGTACTTGGTTTGAGCTTCCATTAAATCATCAATGTTATCCATAATTTCTTTGGCCGTAAGTTCATTATTTGGTGAAAAAACGGAAACAATGATTTCCGCTCCGGCGATAACCTTTGTGACTGTATCCGGTTCACAGTACATGATTGGAGCGTCAGCCAAAAAATTGTAGTTCACAGCTGTGAAAACGTCTTGCGTGTCCGTCATGGACTTTCTCTCTAGAGAGGTGGCACCGTAAATGGATGCCGGATGTTCAATGGAAACTTCATAGGGACGAAATTTCAATCCGTCAAGGTATCCAATCAAGCCAAAAGTATTCAGAACGAATACATTTCTTTCCTCTTCAATGCTGGTTCCACCGGGTTCAAACACAATGTTGCTTGTATAACCTTCGACTCGATCAAAAGTATCGTCAACGTAGTAGCTAATGGAATTCAAGTTTGTCGCACCAACAATTTTCCATCGGTTGGTAGATATTCGGTCGACCAATAGTGTGTCACCCTGATCGTCTTTCGCGGTGAACTCCGAAATGAATCTTCCAAAGTCTGATATGCTATAGGTGCCTGGAACAACCTTAGGAATATGGAATTCCACTGTATCTGAATCGACAGTGGGAACAAGAATTTCAACCAGCAGTTTATCGTCAACTACCTCGTTCAGATTAATACTCACTGTATACCCATTTTCTGAAGCGGAGGCGACGAACGGTATACAAAAAACCAGTATGGCGGCGATTCTTTTCATTTCATAAATTGACTTTGGCTTTATCAATGTACGAATTCAATCACCTGGAACCACCATATTTTCCTTAAATGGTGCTCATTAAAACCTAAGTGGACTCAAGAACATTCAGGTTTCGGATTGAGAGTATCTTTTACGATCGTTTTCATCAAGATAGATTTTCCGCATCCGTATGGATTTTGGTGTGACCTCAACGTATTCGTCTTTCTGGATATACTCAAGAGCCTCCTCCAAACTAAATTTCTTCGCGGGGGCAATTTTTGCGTTATTGTCTGACCCCGAAGCCCTCATGTTAGTCAGTTTCTTTCCTTTCTGAATATTCACGACCAGATCATTTTGCCTGGAATGTTCACCAATTACCTGTCCAGTGTATACATCTTCTCCCGGATCAACGAAGAAGAAACCACGATCCTGCAGCTTATCGATTGAATACGGAGTCCCAGGTCCATTTTCCATACTAATCAATGAGCCATTGATGCGGCCGGGAATTTCACCCTTATAGGGCTGATACTCCTTAAATCTATGGGTCATTACCGCCTCACCTGATGTCGCTGTGAGCATATTATTTCTGAGACCGATCAGACCTCTCGCAGGAATATCAAATTCCAGATGTTGAAGGTTGCCTTTTGGCTCCATAATAGATAGTTCCCCTTTTCTTTGGGTGACCATCTCTATTACCTTACCTGAGTTCTCTTCCGGTACATCAATTACCAAATGCTCAATAGGCTCATTCCTTTTTCCCTCTATCTCTTTAAATAGAACCTGTGGTTGACCAACCTGGACTTCATATCCTTCACGGCGCATGGTCTCAATTAATACTGAAAGGTGAAGAACACCCCTTCCAAAAACCAGGAATCGATCTTCCGAATCCGTCTCCTGTACTCGAAGAGCAAGATTTTTTTCAGTCTCTTTTAGAAGTCTGTCCCTGACATGTCTTGAGGTCACAAATTTTCCCTCTTTCCCAAAAAAAGGAGAATCATTGATGGTAAATAGCATACTCATCGTAGGCTCGTCAATCGCTATCCTGGGTAGTATCTCCGGATTCTCCCTATCGGTTAATGTGTCCCCAATATCGAAACCCTCAATGCCAGTGACAGCACAAATATCACCAGCTCTCACTTCGTCCACCTTTAGTTTTCCCAGGCCTTCAAAGACATGAAGTTCCTTTATTCGGGCCTTAGCTATACTACCATCCCTTTTACTAACTCCAACGTCCATTCCAGCTTTCAAAACCCCTTGAAAAACTCTACCAATTGCGATTCTTCCGGTGTAAGATGAAAAATCAAGGGAAGTGATTTGCATCGCAGGTATTCCTTCTTTAAACGGTGCAGGTGGAATGATCTCTATGATCTTATCGAGAAGAGGTATGATACTATCAGTAGGTTTCTTCCAATCGTCGCTCATCCAACCCTGCTTGGATGAACCATACATGGTTTCAAAATCCAATTGATCTTCAGTGGCATCCAAAGAAAACATGAGGTCGAAAACCTGTTCATGTACTTCGTCTGGTCGGCAATTCTCCTTATCAACCTTATTAATTACCACTATCGGTTTAAGTCCAAGACTGATGGCTTTTCCCAACACGAATCGGGTTTGAGGCATTGGGCCTTCAAAAGCATCTACAAGAAGAATCACACCATCTGCCATTTTCAAAACTCGCTCCACTTCTCCACCGAAATCAGCGTGACCAGGGGTATCGATTATATTGATTTTTACATCCTTGTAAGTAACAGAAACGTTTTTCGATAAAATTGTAATACCTCGTTCCCGCTCAAGATCATTGTTGTCCAGAATCAATTCTCCTTTGTTCTCGTTTTCTCGAAAAATCTTGGAAGCATATATGATTTTATCAACCAGGGTAGTTTTGCCGTGGTCTACGTGTGCGATAATCGCAATGTTTCTAATTTCCTGCATGTCACCTTTGAAATCCGCCGCAAAGCTAGACCTATTCTGGATCAAAAGAAATTGACGAGGAAAAGCTTTTGCGAGTTATTTCATTTCAACCTCATCATTTGATCTTCTGGTAAATATCTTTGCGGCTTTATTCTGCTAAACCCGAATGAGTAAGAAGTTCAAGCGACATACAGTTACGGCGGCCTTGATATATGCCAATGGGCCCATACACATTGGTCACCTTGCCGGGTGTTACATTCCGGCTGATATATATGTCAGGTATCTTAGAGCCAAAGGCGAAGATGTCATTTTCGTTAGTGGAACCGACGAGCACGGAGTCCCAATAACCTTAAAGGCAAGAAAAGAAAACGTGACTCCAAAAGAGGTTGTGGATCGTTATTACGAAATGATCAAGCAGTCTTTTGAGGAGTTTGGAATCAGTTTTGACACGTATAGTAGAACAAGTAGAGACATTCATCACAAGACCTCTGCCGACTTCTTTAAAAACCTCTATGAAAAGGGCACTTTTGAAGAAAAGGAAACTGAGCAGTATTATGATCCAGTTGCTAAGCAATTTCTTGCTGATCGTTATATCGTTGGGACTTGCCCTGTATGCGGCAATGAGAATGCCTACGGTGACCAATGTGAACGATGCGGAAGTTCTTTGTCGCCAAGTGAGCTAATTAATCCACATTCAACGCTTTCAGGTGAGAAACCGGTAAAGAAGAGAACGAAAAACTGGTATTTACCTCTTGATCAACTTCAACCTAAGATTGAGAAGTACATCGATACTCATCAAGATTGGAAACCAAATGTATTTGGTCAATGTAAATCATGGTTGAATCAGGGGTTACATTCAAGAGCCATGACCCGGGATCTTGACTGGGGAGTAAAGGTTCCGTTATCTGATGCTGAAGGTAAAGTACTCTATGTTTGGTTTGATGCTCCAATAGGCTACATCAGTGCTACTAAAGAGTTATTGGGTGATGCCTGGGAACCCTATTGGAAAGATAAAGACACTCGCCTTGTTCATTTTATAGGGAAGGACAATATTGTGTTTCACTGCATCATCTTTCCTTCCATGCTAATGGAACATGGAGATTACATTTTAGCTGACAACGTCCCTGCAAACGAGTTTATGAACCTGGAAGGTGAAAAAATTAGTACTTCCCGAAATTGGGCCGTATGGCTACATGAGTATCTGCAGGAAATGCCAGGCAAGCAAGATGTTTTGAGATATGTCCTTACTGCGAATGCTCCGGAATCGAAAGACAATGACTTTACCTGGAAAGATTTCCAAACCCGGAACAACAGTGAGTTAGTAGCCATTTACGGTAATTTCGTCAATCGTGCTGTGGTCCTCACCCACAAATATTTTGAAGGACAAATACCAGCAAAAGGAACAATTGAACCACTGGATCAGGAAATTCTTGAGCAATTAGCCTCTTTTCCTGCTGCCATATCAAAATCAATTGACCAATTCAAATTCCGTGAATCATTAAGTACTCTGATGGATCTGGCCCGTCTTGGAAATAAGTATCTAGCCGACACCGAACCCTGGAAATTGATAAAGACAGATAAGGAACGAACTGCTACCATCCTAAACATTGCCTTACAAATTGTAGGCTCACTTGGAGCTTTATCCATTCCTTTTCTGCCCGACACTTCCAAAAAGATCCAGAAAATCCTGGGAGAAAATGATTTCAGTTGGTCTCAGGCAGGTACTCCTGATATGTTGAAGGAGGGTCATTCCATTAACAAACCTGAATTAATTTTCGAAAAAGTCGAAGACGATATTATCCAAAAACAGATCGATAAACTAATGGATTCTAAGAAAGAGAAAGAAGAAATTGAGGAAAGCGTTTTTAGCCCTTTAAAGGAAACTATCACTTACGATGATTTCATGAAGATGGATATACGGACGGGTACCATCTTAACTGCTGAAAAAGTAGAGAAATCAAACAAACTCCTCAAATTCACCGTGGACATCGGGTCAGAAAAAAGGACGATTCTAAGCGGAGTGGCCAAGTACTTTAACGCAGAAGATATGATTGGTAAAAGGGTTACGGTACTTGCGAATCTTGCTCCAAGAAAAATAATGGGTGTTGAGTCAGAGGGCATGTTGCTTTTTGCTGAAAATTCCGATGGTACACTTGTCGCTGTGTCCCCGGATGATGCTGCAGAAAGCGGTTCTACAATCAGTTAGAATCCAAAGAGAACTCAATTGACACGGCAAAACCTTTTTGCCCTGTTCCCCTGAAGTTCATTTCCCCACCGTTTTTGTAAACCAGGCTTTTGGCGACAAATAACCCGAGGTTGGAATTAATGACATCCTCCAAGGGCATTTCTGTGGTGAAGTTATCCTTGTCACTTAAAACTTCTAAACCCAATGGTTCTATGGACATTGAAACTTTGTTTCGGGATTTTCTTGTCGCTACCAATATCGTGAAGTCTACATTCTGGTCATGATAATTGGCATCAATTACGGATTGAATTGAATTCTGAATGATCTGATGCTGTTCTTCCGCTGAAAAACCAAGAGTAAATCTGGATGGACCTTCAAGTTTAATTTTAAGGTTCGAATACTCCCTGGTAATTATTGAGAAGTTAGTCTCAAGTATTTCATCCAATTCAACATCATAGGATTCCTGACCGATTTTTGGTGAAACAGTCATTAGATTTTTCACAATCGCCGTGGTTCTGCTTGCACCGTCCCGAACGTTTTTCAATAGCTCCTCGATCTCCTTGAAGTGTTCATTCTCAACAGAACCCGGATATTCATCTTTGATATCTTTCAGGTGTTGTTCAATAGGAATGATACTACCCCCAATGAAGTTGATTGGATTATTTAGTTCATGTGCCAGTTCGGCGGTGACCCTCCCCAGCGTCGCCATTCTTTCAGTCTCTATCAGTCTTGCCTGGGTGGATTGAAGCTTGAGTAATGTTTCATTCTGTCTCGCGACAACCGTTTTTAGCTCTTCGTTTAATTCAATTAGACTCTTGTTATGCTTCTCCTTTTGTGTTCTTTCCTTGTTGACCTGAATTTTCAGGAAGGCAACTAATAACACTGTTGCTAAAGCCAGTGGTATATAATCGATAACTACCTCCGGGAACGAAGTCACAATTGGTTCTCCATTAACCAAAAAAGGAGGTGCCAAAAACTGATAAATACAGATGGCAACGAGAATTAGACTAACGAGTGTGGTAACCAACTTTGTCTGGTCATTGGGAACCAGAATTATGGCCACAGTAAATGTCGAAATCAAACCCGGTGCAGCAGGACCATAGACACCTCCGAGAAAAAACCAACCCGATAAAGTAATCAGAACAATTGTAACCAGGAAGTAAGGAATTAGGGTCTTAATCGGTAATACCCACCGCGCTAAAGAATAATAGATAGCACCGACAGATAAAATAACCAGATCAATCCCAATAATGAATGGGGTATATCCAGATATCAAATCATCTATCACCGAAAACAGCCCGGATCCAAATACCAAAAGGCTGATGGCATAAAACAATTTTTTATTGACGTGTTCCACTTGTAATCAGGCGGTGACCTAAATAATATGTTCCCAAAGATCTCTTAACTGCTCTTTAGTTATGTCAAATATCCTGTCAAATTAAATCAGATTCTATTCACGAACTTCTCCATGATAATGATTTTAGGCCATTTCTGCCATCAGGATACAAAATGTAGACGCGTACACAATAGACCAGTCAGTTCCCTTAGAAGGACAGATCGGTTGGTTTAAAAAACTGTATTGGTAAAAAAATTCAATTCCTATATTTACCAAAATTCTTAATTCATGAAATACTTTATTCTCTTTTCCCTGGTACTCTTGACAATGGTCTCGTGTGTTGACGAAAAACCAGAAACCGAAATGACAAGTGAAGAAAAGAAAACCCCTTTTCTATGGGAAAATGCCAATCTGTATTTTTTATTGACAGACCGCTTCAATAATGGGAATGAAGTCAACGACATAAATTTCGAAAGAAGCGAGGAAACGGCTGTATTAAGAGGGTTTGAAGGAGGAGATATTCTTGGCATAACTCAAAAGATCGAGAGTGGTTACTTCGATTCGCTAGGTATTAATGCCATCTGGTTCACTCCTGTGGTCGAACAGGTACGAGGAGTGGTAGATGAAGGAACAGGAAAAACCTATGGATATCACGGATATTGGGCTGCGGACTGGACTAGTCTTGATCCAAATTTTGGTACAGAGCAGGAATTAATTGACCTCGTACAGGCAGCGCATGCAAGAGGAATTCGAGTGCTTTTGGACATTGTCATCAATCATACAGGTCCTGTTACCAAACAGGATCCAGCCTGGCCTTCCACATGGGTCAGGACGGAGCCCACTTGTACTCATGACAGCTATGAGGCAACTACGAGTTGTACATTGGTGGAGAACTTACCCGATATTCTAACATCTTCCAATGACCCGGTTGAACTTCCTCCTCAATTAGTAGAAAAGTGGGAAAAAGAAGGCCGACTTGAGGCAGAGATGCAAGAACTTGAAGCGTTTTTCGAAAAAACTGGATATCCCAGGGCACCAAGGTTCTACATAATCAAATGGCTGGTAGATATGATTGAAAAATATGGAGTGGATGGATTTCGGGTTGATACTGCCAAACACCTGGAGGAGTCCGTCTGGACCGAACTTTATAATGAAGCAGTAGAAGCATTCGCCCGATGGAAACAGTCTAATCCTGATAAGGTTTTAGACGATAACGAGTTTTACATGGTAGGCGAAGTTTACAATTACTTCATCTCTGATTCGCTGTATTTTGATCATGGAGATAAGGTCGTCAATTACTATGATTATGGATTCAAAGCTTTAATCAATTTCGACTTCAAGACCGATGCAACGGGCGAATATGAAGCCATATTTTCCAAATATTCAAGGTTTTTAAATGGTCCGATGAAGGGCAAGTCCGTTTTGAATTACATTACCTCACACGACGATGGATCTCCATTTGACAAGAAAAGGGAAAAACCGATTGAAGCCGGAACAAAACTTCTTTTAACTCCTGGTGGCGTGCAGGTCTACTATGGCGATGAAACAATGAGAACCCTTGAAATTGAAGGAACCAGCGGTGACGCCACTCTTCGCTCATTTATGAACTGGGATGAAATTGAACAAAACGCCGAAAAATCAGGATACAAAGTTCGTGATGTGTTGAATCATTGGCGTAAGCTTGGAAAGTTCAGAAACATGCACCCCTCAGTTGGAGCCGGAGTTCATGAAATGATCTCCAGTAATCCGTATGTATTTAAGCGATCATATGAAAGTGAAGCGTATCAGGACAAAGTTGTTGTCGCTCTCGATATGGAGGTGGGTTCTAAAACCATTCCCGTGGGTGATGTCTTTCAAGATGGCGCAAACCTCATTGATAGTTACTCTGGTGAAATTTCCGTCGTAGAAAATGGCAATGTTACCTTCAGCACACCGTATGACATTGTTTTGATTTCGGAATAATGGAACACAAATCTCAGGTTGAAGAGTGGTTGAGAAAACTTCAGCGTGAGAGCTGGCAACTTGAGTTACTGGTTTCTGCCTTCACTATTTTTCTTCTGATTCAGGCAAATTCGGCATTTCAGGAATTCTTTAGTTCCCTACCCTATCGTTACAATATTAACGAAAGCATCCTGGCGTTCATTTATCTGTTTCTTGGTCTAATAGGCTTATCGATAAAGGCACTGACGATCTTTCTGGTCGTTCATCTACTGCTAAGGGGCTTTTGGATAGGGACAATTGGATTACGATCAGTTCAGGACAGAATTGATTTCGATGGCTTGAAATACAGTCCATTTTTTACTGACCTCCTTAGAAAGCGAGTATTGACGCTAGACAAACTGGTCACAACCCTTGATGAAATTTGCAGTGTCATCTTTTCATTCTCGTTTTTGTCTATTTGGATGTTGATTTCTTTTGGACTGGTAATTCTATTTTTCGGGGTGATTGGTCTAATAGTGCTGGTCATTGGGAATTGGTTGGACGGGTGGATGGCTACGGCTTTCTCCATATTTTCATTGATCCTGATTGGGTCTTTCATCCTATCAGGATTAATTTATATAGTTGATTATTTCAGCCTTGGATTCTTCAAAAAATTCCAGCGAATTAGCAGGCTCTACGCGATTATTTACCGTTTTTTTGGCTGGATCACCCTATCCCAATTCTCAAATAGCATTTATTATTACCTTATAAGTAAGTTCTCAAAAAAAAGGATCCGATGGATCTATCTTCTTATAACTGTCATATTGGTTTCAAATGTACTTTGGGGATTTGATCAATTTATCTATTATCCATCCTCCGATAACTCTGAAACCATCGAAAGTAATTTCTACGACGATGCCAGAGATGATGGGTCTTTCATCGAGAAAGCGAGTGTGCCATCGAAAGTGATTTCCGGCCCGTTTATAGAGCTCTTCATCCGATACAACCCCGAAGACAATGAGTCAATTGCAGCAATTTGTCCGGATTTCCCTCCGGCAAAAAATGAAGGAATAAATCCAAATTTCCAGGTAAACTTCAGGGAACAGGGTATTGAAATCGTCGGTCACAGATATTCAGAGGAAAAAGCAACTCAATTGCTTCAGTGCTTCTCCCAATTCTTCGTTGTCTCCGTCAATGATTCTACTTTGAACAATTTAGAATTCCATTTTTACCAACACCCCCAGAAGAGACAGAAAGGAATTTTCACTATGATCAATACCGATTCCCTTGATAAAGGGAAAAATACGATTGAGTTGGAGAAAAGGGGTATGAAGGATGGAAAACCTGTCAAGGAAAGCTATGCCAGGATTCCTTTCTGGCTATCATCCAACTAATGATAAAGTTTGCTCCATAGCATCCAGAATTTTTCTGGTTTCGCCCTCTTTTATTGCCCTGGAAATAAATAGCGACTCGAATTGGCTAGGCGCCAGGTAAATACCACTCTCGAGCATATTTCTGAAGTACTTGGCAAATTTTTCAGTATCACAGGACTTTGCTCCTTCAAAGTCTTTTACGACCTCAGACGTGAAAAATAGGCTATACATGCTCCCAACGTGGTTAATCGTGTACGCTAAATCCAATTGTTCAAGGATCCCGCTGGCTCCTTCAACTAGCTTATTGGTCGTTTCCTCAATTTCCTGATAGATCGAGGGGTTATCATTTAATTCATTTAGCGTTGCTATTCCTGCAGCCATTGCTACCGGATTCCCTGAAAGCGTTCCAGCTTGATAGACGGGTCCTGAAGGAGAAACAAAATCCATTATTTCTTTCTTACCTCCATAGGCTCCAACAGGCATTCCTCCACCAATAATTTTACCGAGTGTTGTCATGTCAGGTGTGACTCCATATAACTCCTGGGCGCCACCTTTTGCCAACCGAAATCCTGTCATTACTTCATCGAATATCAGCACAATTTCCTGATCAGAGCAGATTTGTCGAAGTCCTTCCAGGAAACCGCTTTCCGGTGGAATACACCCCATATTACCCGCAACAGGCTCCACGATAATAGCTGCAATCTTGTCCTTGTTCTTGTCCACAAGTTCCTGTACAGATTGCAGGTTATTGTATCTCGCCAGCAAAGTGTCCTTTGCCGTACCTTCTGTCACTCCCGGACTATCTGGTGTACCCATAGTCATTGCGCCACTTCCAGCTGCGATTAAAAAAGAATCTCCATGTCCGTGGTAACATCCTTCGAATTTAATGATCAGGTCTCTTCCTGTAAATCCCCTTGCCAATCGAATTGCTGACATGGTGGCTTCGGTACCAGAGTTTACCATTCTCACTTTTTCAATACTTGGTACCATGGAAACAATCAACTCAGCTATCTCAATTTCTCTTTCACCGGGGGCTCCAAAAGATGTTGATTGACCAACAGCATCAATGATCGCCTCCTCTGTCTTTTGAAATCGATGGCCCAAAATCATAGGACCCCATGAATTGATTAGATCAATATATTGGTTGCCGTCTTCATCAGTCATGTAGGCACCTTTGGCTGACTTAAAAAAAAGTGGATCTCCACCAACTGATCGGAAGGCCCTGACTGGGGAGTTTACCCCTCCTGGAATGTACTTCTTCGCCTGCGCGAACAGATCTTTGCTTCTACCAATATTCATGCTAAAATCAACGAACCGGAACCAACTGAAAGTTCCGCATTTTTATAAATGGAACCACTTGATTGTTATTACTTCCTTTGAAATCAATCTCCCTTGTGAGGTATCCTCTCACACCCTCCTGCAAGAAACCATTTTGAAAATATTTACCGTAGTCTCTGAGCATATGACCGATGAAATACGTGAATTCATATCCACTGAAGTGAAAGTCTGATGGAAGCGAAGCATATTCTTCTCTAAATCTTAATCCCAACTGGTCGTACTTCACTGTGGACCTATCGAGGTATTCGGGCATTGCCAGCGTAACTTCTAAGCGTTCCATGAGATCGTAATTCACCACTTTAAAATCAAACCAATCTCCATACCCATACACACCAGCGCTATCTTCTCTTGCAGCCACAGCACTTATAATATTGTTCACTATCGTATTGGACCGGGTAGCGACCATAAAGCTGCCAATTGAATCTTTTGGAACGGTAAACTTCATTTCATAGGCTACCATCTTCCTTGGATCCTTCTCGTTAATAACATTCCCTTCTTCATCCATCTCCGGAAACCATAACGAGTCTAGTTCTGGGTAGTCTTCCAGGTTTTCCTCCTCTTCTACATTGAGGCTACGAAACTTAATAAACCGACCAGGTACTTCAGCCTTCAAAAGTGAATCGGCAAAGTCCTTATCAAGAAATTCTTCATACTGATCCGTGAGAACATCCAACAGGGCTTTTGCCTCCAATTCATCAATTGATCGAAAATCGACAATCTGCTTCCCTCCCTCTTCCAGGATGCTTCGGTAGATCTCTGCAAAAGTCGAATCTCTCGGATTTCGACTGAAGTAAACAGCAGCGGTCTCAGCTGTATCCGTTTCAACCACGTATTTGGCTAATTCCCTTGCCATCGTCGAATAGGAAGATCTAAATAGAAAAGCGTATGGATTGTCTTTGAGGTAGTCGTCATTGCTACTCAACGGATTAATCATGTTAATTTGATTTTCCCTGGAAATTTCCTTTACTGCTTCCACCTGAGGAGGCAGCAATGGACCAACGATTACATCACTCTTAGCGATCTCAGTAGTCAAACTTATCGTATGATCCTTGTTTCTTTTGGTATCAAATGGAATCAAATCGAGGTAGATACTATCCTTCTCAAGCTCTTTCGCAGCCAACATCATACCCTGATAAAAGTCGGTTACAAGTGTATTACGTAAAATACTACCTGGATTATCGTAACTATCAAACATAAAGGGCATGACCACTGAAATAGTATATCGCTCTTTGAAAACGTCCACTAACTCTTCATCAATCAGCGCGGAAGTTGGAATCTCGTACTTCCCCAGGATGCTTTCCAGCAGTTCCTGGTCTCGATCCTCAATCGGTAAATCTTTGAGCTTTGTAGCAAGCAAAATGGCCAATGCCCGATTTTCAGAAAATGAATCGTAAAAAGAAACTAGTTCTTCAAGTGAAATGGACGAAAGGTACAATGGAACAAATTCATCCGATACACTCCCGGATGTGGTTCGTAGTTCATAGGCGTCCAGGTACTCCAATCCTTTTCGATATTCTTCCTGCTCAAAATTGATCTTTGACAACCAATACAATACCTCATGCAGATGCTCCCAGTCTGGATAAAACTGAATCAGCTCCTCTAAAACAGAAATGGACTCAGGGAAATTCTGATTGTTGTATAAGGATAAGCCCAGGTAAAATCGTGCATAAGTGCCAAATGTTGGATCCTCTTTTAAACTATTAAATGCACCCACTGCAGAGGAATAATCCGAGATGCCGTATAATCTCTTAGCCTCTAAATACTCCGCTTGTGATTGACCGAAACCACTAAAGGTGATAGGGAAAAAGAAAAGTGATATGAATAAGGTTCGGAATCCGGACATCATTCCCATTCAATGGTAGCAGGTGGTTTGGAAGATATATCATAAACCACTCGATTCACACCTTTAACCTGATTAATTATTTTATTGCTGACCTTCCCAAGAAACTCATAAGGCAATTGACACCAGTCAGCAGTCATGCCATCAAGACTGGCCACTGCCCGTAGGGCTACTACGCTTTCGTATGTTCGTTCATCGCCCATAACCCCAACTGATTGTATCGGTAATAACATGACGCCTGCTTGCCATACCTCATCATACAATCCAGATTCTTTGAGACCTTCGATGAAGATGTGATCAACCTCTTGTAATAGTTTGACTTTGTCGGCTGTAACCTCTCCAAGGATCCTAATGCCAAGGCCAGGACCAGGGAAAGGGTGTCTACCAAGAATAGCTTGCGGGATTTCAAGTGAACGGCCCACATTTCTTACTTCGTCCTTGAAGAGTGTATTCAAAGGCTCAACTACCTTCAAATGCATCTTCTCAGGTAATCCACCTACGTTATGATGCGACTTGATGGTAACGGAAGGTCCGTTTACAGAAACTGATTCAATCACATCAGGATAAATGGTTCCTTGTCCTAGCCAGCTCACGTTCTCTATACGATGTGCCTCTTCATCAAATACGTCGATAAAAACTTTCCCAATTGCTTTCCTTTTGGCTTCGGGATCAGTTAGCCCTTTTAATTCCTTGTAGAAGCGTTCACTTGCATCTACCCCTTTGACATTGAGTCCGAGACCTTTGTAGGATGAAAGTACATTTTCAAATTCGTTTTTTCTTAAAAGCCCATTGTCAACGAAGATGCAAAACAACTGATCCCCAACTGCTTTATGAATCAACGTAGCTGCCACAGAGCTATCTACACCGCCCGACAAACCTAAAACCACACGATCATCTCCAATTTTTTGTTTTAAGGCCTCCACCGTTTGCTCTACAAATATTTCAGGAGTCCAATCTTGCGATGTACCACAAATGTGTACCACGAAATTTCTGAGTAAGGCCTTCCCTTGTAAACTATGAGTTACCTCCGGATGAAATTGAATTCCATATATGGGTTTATCATGAACTTTGTAGGCAGCCACTGGAATAGTGTCAGTACCTGCAATCCGCTCGAACGATGGTGGAAGGTCTATGATTGTATCACCATGAGACATCCATACCTGGCTTCCCAGGTCCAACTCCTTCAACAAATCAAGGTGACTATCTATTGTCGATAAATTGGCTCTACCAAACTCCCTATGACCCGACCTGGCAATCTTTCCGCCCTCTTTATGAGCAATCAATTGTGCTCCATAGCATACCCCAAGAACCGGAATTTCAGAAAAATTACCAAGATCAATGTCGGGAGCACCCTCGTCTAAGACTGAACAAGGGCTACCTGATAAAATTACACCTTTAACTTCCCCATCAACCTGATAGTGATTATAGGGATGTATTTCACAGTAAACGTTTAATTCACGAACTCTTCTGGCTATTAATTGCGTATATTGCGAGCCGAAATCGAGAATAAGGATCTTCTCTGACATGGCGCAAAATTAGCAGAATAACCAAAGCGTCAAACAACAATTTTTATAAGAAGACTTTAATACCTTAGAACCACCTTCCTACTTCATATGAATGCGATTGAATACCAGCGATTAAGACAAAATCGAGAAGGAACAAATTGGAAAGAATGGGGACCCTACTTATCAGAAAGACAATGGGCAACCGTAAGGGAAGATTATTCACCTGAAGGAAATGTCTGGGATAATCTTATCCATGATATGGCTAGAAGTAAAGCCTACAGATGGGGGGAAGATGGAATTGGAGGCTTTTGCAACAGTGATCAAAGAATTTGTTTCGCCTGGGCATTTTGGAATGGAAAAGACAGTATTCTTAAGGAAAGATTATTCGGACTTACCAGTCATGAGGGTAACCACGGTGAAGACGTAAAGGAACTGTACTACTATCTTGATAGTACCCCTACCCACTCCTACATGAAAATGCTTTACAAGTATCCACTTGAAGCATTTCCTTACGAGGAGTTGGTGCTTAAGAATTACGGAAGAAGCAAAAAAAAGACAGAATATGAATTGATCGATACTGGTATTTTCGACAAGGATAATTACTGTGATGTGTTCCTTGATTACGCCAAGAATTCACCCGAGGACTTCCTGCTTAGCGCCACAATCGTCAATAGATCAAGCGAATCAAGTGACCTCCATGTACTCCCTACCCTTTGGATGAGAAATACCTGGTCATCAGGAAGAGATCCTATTCAACCCAAGATCAGTCAACATGCAAAGAATTGCATTAAAGTGGAACATCACATTCAGGGGGAATTTTATCTGTATTTTGACCGGGCTGAGGAGGTTGTTTTTTGTGACAACGAAACCAACCGAGAGAGATTGTACGGTACAAAAAGCGTTTCAAAGTATCCTAAAGACGGTATAAATGACTATGTAATTCACGGCGCTCCATCCGTAAACCCAGAAAAACATGGTACAAAGAGTGCCGGTATCTTCAAGCTGACCGTTCCTGGTGGAGGGGAATCAACCGTACGCGTTCGGATGTCCAAAACATTTCTGGAGGACCCATGGGGAGATTACGATCAAATCATGACCGAAAGGAAGAAAGAAGCGGATGAGTTTTATTCGGAAATTCACGACAATGTCCCGCAAGGGGAAATGAGAAATATTCAACGTCAGGCTTTCGCCGGAATGATGTGGAATAAGCAGTTCTATTATTACAATGTGAGGAAATGGCTAGACGGAGACCCTGGTAGACCTCGTCCACCTCATACCCGAAAACTGGGCAGGAATAAAGATTGGGATCACATGTTCAACTACCACATAATCAGTATGCCTGACAAGTGGGAATATCCATGGTATGCAGCTTGGGATCTGGCCTTTCATACAATCCCGATAGCTAGAATCGATCCCGAATTCGCAAAAGACCAGCTGTTGTTACTACTTAGCGAAAGATATTTGCACCCAAGTGGTCAGATTCCTGCCTATGAATGGAATTTTAACGATGTTAATCCACCCGTACATGCGTGGGCGGTCCTTAGAGTATTTCAAATAGATAGGGAATTAAATAATGGAAAGGCTGACTATGAATTCCTGCAAAAGGCTTTCCACAAACTCCTAATCAACTTTACCTGGTGGGTAAATAGAAAAGATGAAAACGGAAATAATGTTTTCGAAGGTGGATTCCTGGGACTGGATAACATTGGAGTATTTGATCGAAGCGATCCAATTATCGAAGATGCGCATCTTGAACAGGCAGACAGCACGAGTTGGATGGCAATGTTCGCACTGAATATGTTGAGGATGTCCTTGGATCTTTCATTGGAATATCCGCTGTATCAGGATATGGCAATGAAATTCTTTGAGCACTTCCTTTACATCGGTGGGGCGATGAATAGTATTGGTATAGACGGAGTCGATCTGTGGGATGATGATGAAAACTTCTATTACGACGTGATTCATACTCCTGAAGCGGCCAATCAGCAATTGCAAGTGCGCTCCATGGTTGGACTGATACCATTATACGCTGTTGAAATATTAAGTTATGAGAGTTACAAATCACTAAGTGATTTCAGAGAAAGGCTGGATTTTCTACTTAAGGAGAGACCAGAGTTAGCTTCACTGGTCTCCAGATGGGAAAAAGAAGGTGTGGAGCACTCCAGACTATTGAGCATTATGCGGGGTTTCCGCTTGAAAAAAGTGCTGGAGAAAATGCTCGATGAGAAGGAATTTTTGTCAGATTTCGGTATCCGTGCCCTATCTAAGTATCATGAAGATAACCCTTATGAAGTTGAAATATCAGGCCAAATGTTTTCCATAAGTTATTTGCCGGGTGAGTCCGATAGCTCGTTTTTTGGTGGTAACTCAAATTGGAGAGGCCCAATATGGTTTCCCGTAAACTTTCTAATACTTGAGTCACTTCTGAAATTTTATAAATACTATGGAGAAGAATTTAAGGTCGAGTTTCCGACGGGATCCAATGAGCATCGCACCTTGAAGGAAATTGCCTACGAATTGCAGGACAGGTTGCTTAAGCTTTTCCTGCCAGATAATAAAGGGTTTAGACCTACACATGGAAAGTATGAGAAGATGCAAAAAGATCCGAATTTCAAGGATCACATCCTTTTCTACGAATATTTTCATGGAGATAGTGGTTATGGCCTAGGTGCTTCGCATCAAACGGGATGGACAGGATTAATTGCAGAGATCATCCACAGACAATTCAATGAATTTGAAATCGATTAAACTATGAATCTTGGTTTGATTTTTGACATGGACGGTGTTCTCGTAGATAATCATATCTACCATTTCAAAGCCTGGGAAGTGATGTGCGAAAAATATGGTAAGCCATTAGATGAAGAATCCTATAGGGAAAACTTGAATGGACGAACATTACGAGAAGTGGTACGTTTCATTTTTGATGAGGAAATGACTGAAGAGCGAGTGGTTGAAATTGGCCGTGAAAAGGAGGGCATTTATCGTGAACTATACCAACCTTACCTGGCTCCAACTACAGGCCTTCTTCAATTCCTAAATTCCTGTGGAAAAGAAAGGATCCCTATGGTAATTGGTACCAGTGCTCCAAAAGAAAATGTCGCTTTCACTCTCAATGGTTTAGGAATATCCCACTACTTCAAAGGTGTTTTGGATGACCGGTCAGTGACAAAAGGAAAACCCGATCCGGAAATCTACCTGAAGTGTGCAAAGGAAATTGGTTTACCAAATGAGCAATGTGTAGTCTTCGAAGATGCTGTCAGCGGTGTTAAGGCAGGTAGAGCTGCGGGCAGTAAAGTCATCGGTCTGGCCACATCACATTCAGCAGAAGAATTACCCGCTGATGTTGTATTTGATGATTTTTCATCAATTCACCTGGAACAAATCGAAAGGATAATCAGTACTTAATTATATGTCAAGATCCTTATTAAGTTTTTGCATTCTTCTAGTCGCAATATCCTCGCAGTCTCAGCCTTTAAAAATTGCGAAACTGAAATACGACGGAGGTGGTGACTGGTACGCCAACAAGACTGCCCTACCAAACCTGATTTCCTTCTGCAACGCCCAACTGGGCACCTCTATTTATAAGAACGAGGACATTGTAGATGTTGGAAGCCCCGACTTATTCCTATACCCCTATGTATACATGACTGGTCATGGAAATGTGGTGCTGTCACCGGATCAAGCGGAAAACCTCAGGAACTACTTAATCGGAGGTGGATTCCTGCACATCGACGATAATTACGGACTGGACCCCTTCATAAGAGTGGAGATTAAAAATGTATTTCCGGATAAGGATTTTGTCGAGATTCCATTTGATCACCCCATATATCATCAAAAGTTTGATTTTGATCAAGGATTGCCGAAAGTTCACGAGCACGACGGGCTCCCTCCTAAAGGATATGGAATCTTACACGAAGGAAGAATCGTGGTTTTTTACTCATTCGAATCTGACCTTGGAAACGGCTGGGAAGATCAGTCCGTTTATAACGACCCGGAGGAAATTCGTCAACAAGCCTTACGAATGGGTGCGAATATCATCTCTTATTCATTCGTAGATAATTACTAACCTCATATTTACTGTGGCCCAGTAATTTCATATCTTTCAGCAAAGATCACCCGTGAGAGCCAGATACTCATTTTCTATTTCCATTGGGTACCTATTACTTTTTGGTTTCCTTCTATTTAACAATCGGATAGCACTATCGCAGGATTCGCTATTTCAGGAGGCCGAATTCAAGTATGTAGAAGCCTCTTATGAGCAAGCCTATGACAAATACTTAAGCGCTGCCTTACTATACGACAGTTTAAGGGATTACGAGATGTATGCATTTTGCAACATCCAGATGGCATTCTGTTTAAGTCGGATGGCTGCTTATCAACAAAGCTTTGATCTCAGCAATAACACGCTCGATTACATACTGGAGTTTCTGGTGGATAACCAATTTTTAAAAGCTGAGGCCATGAGGGCCAAAAGCGATGCTCTGTTGAATATTGGAAAGAATGACGAGGCACTAGATGTACTCTTGGAAGCTGAAAAACTGTATCCAGAGGAAACTGCTATCGAACTGGCAGAAGCATACAACCTCCTGGGAGTAATTTATTGGAATAATGCCAATCAAGACCTTGCAATCCAATATCATGACAAAGCACTGGAAACAAGACAGTCCGAATTAGGTGAAAACAGTCTTCAGGTTGGTGATTCCTACAACAATATCGGGCTTGTATATGCAACAGACGACCCATTACAAGCAGGATTGTATTTTGAACGTGCCTTGAAAATCTACCGGGTTAGCCTTGGAAATAAGCATCCCAAAGTAGCCTTCTGCTTGATTAATCTGGCTCGAGCCTACGGCCAACAAGGCCGAATCCCGGAAGCGATCGAGCTTATGACTGAAGTAGACCTAATATGGGAAGAAATTTATTCTACATCACATCCAAACAAGACATTCAGTATCTCCACCTTAGGTCAGATTTATGCAAGTGATGGCAATTATGAAAGAGCTCTTCACTACCAGGAACTGGCACTCAAAGAATACATCAACATGTTTGGGCAAAAGCATCCTGAAGTGGCAAATACCTATTTTCTTATAGCAGAATTACACCTGGAACTAGGGAATTATAAAGATGCCGTATATGCGTATCAGCAATCTATTTATGCGAATCTTCAGGAACAGGAATTTAGTAGTTTCCGGGACTCGCCAAGCTTAATCAAGTATTTTCATGCGGACTATCTTCTTTCCGCTTTGTTAGGAAAAGCCAAGGCACTGGAAGTATTGCATGTAGAACAAACCCTGAAACCAAATGACCTAAGGGCTGCTTTGGATACTTACATTTTGGCAGATTCACTTACAAATGAAATTAGAAAGGTGAGATTCACCGAAAATGACAAGATTCGATTAAATGACATCTCAAGATCAATTTATGACAATGGTATTCGCATCAGTCTTATATTAGGAGATCAGCCTTTTCAGAAACAACGATTTGCTGAAAGAGCTCTTGCTTTTTGTGAAAGAAGTAAATCCTCTGTACTTCTGGAAGCTATTCAGGAGACCAAGGCCAAATCCTTCGCCGGCATTCCGGATGACCTGATCTCACTGGAAGATAGTATCAAAGAACAAATCGCTTTCTACCAGCAACAAGTGTCAAAAGGTGAGAATCTTGAAGTCAATCAGGCTGGCCTTTTCACCTATCAGCAGCAACACAGGGATTTGGTCAATAAGCTGGAAAATGAATATCCGCGTTACTATGAGTTGAAATACCAACCTTCCGTCTTTGATGGAGCGACACTGATGGATGCGCTGGACCCCTACCAGGCAGTAATTAGCTATTACATCGGCAATGAACAGATTTATATTTTTCTGGTTACGAAAGATCAAATCTCAGTGATAGAAAAAGAAAAAGACGCTTTCTTCCAGCAAAACCTCTCCGGTCTTCGAAATGCGATCAAATTCAGGATAGAAAACACTTTAAATTTTGAATCGAAATCACTTTATCGCCTACTGGTTCCCCAGATCCCCGAGAACATTTCAGAATTAATCATTATTCCTGATGGTATCCTCAATACCATACCCTTCGAAGTGCTTAGAAATCCTGAAACCGATAACTATCTGGTGGAAGACTATGCTATATCCTACGATTATTCTGCAACCCTACTGCTTCAGAGACGGGAATTCTCCGACGGAATTGCATCTGGGAAAGAGATACTGCTTATTGCGCCAGTTAATTTTGAAAAGCAAACAACAAAACTTTTCGATCTGCCTGCCTCCCGCGATGAGGTGAGAGATATCGATTTCCTATTTTCCACCAATAGTTGGAATGTGGAATCGAGAACAATGGATGAGGCAACCGAGACGATGGTTAAAGAGAGACCACTTAGTGATTATCGCTATCTGCACTTTGCCACCCACGGTCTGGTAAATGAATCCAGACCCGAATTATCGCAACTATTTCTCTATCCCGACTCGGTGAATGACGGAAACATTTATTCCGGGGATATCTATAATTTGAAAGTTCAAGCGGAATTGGTTTGTCTTTCTGCTTGCGAAACCGGTCTTGGTAGAATAGAAAAGGGCGAGGGAATTGTAGGCTTGTCAAGGGCTCTACTTTACGCTGGTGCTCAGAATCTCCTGGTATCTCTATGGCAGGTCGCTGACCAATCTACTTCTCAACTGATGATTGAGTTCTATCGACAACATTTATTTTTTGACCACTTGAGCGATTTCAACCTCGCACTAAGAGAAGCGAAAAAGACCTTGATCCGATCCGAGAACTATAATGAACCTTACTTCTGGGCGCCATTCATTCTTGTTGGGCAGTAAACCATTAACTTTGCGCCTTCAATGAAAAAAGTAGCCTTTTACACACTAGGGTGCAAGCTGAATTTTGCCGAGACCTCAAGTATCTCCAGGATGTTTTCAGATCGTGGATACGAAAAAGTTGACTTTCAGGACAATCCTGACATTTTCATTATAAATACCTGCTCAGTAACAGAAAATGCCGACAAAAAATGTAGAAAGGTTGTTCAGCAGGCAAAAAAAATATCTCCTCGATCTTACGTGGCGATAGTAGGCTGTTATGCACAGTTAAAACCTAAGGAGATTAGCGAAATACCTGGTGTTAACTCGGTTTTGGGCGCCGCGGAGAAATTCCAGCTTTTTGATTACCTCGGATCATTTGAACCGAAAGAGACTACAGAAATCTATCACCAGGATATTAAGGAAGCTACAAACTTTCACCATTCTCACTCATTTGGTGACCGAACCCGTACTTTCTTGAAGGTTCAGGACGGATGTAACTATGGATGTAGCTTTTGTACGATACCTCTGGCACGTGGCAAGTCAAGAAGCGATAGTATATCGAATATTATCGAGGAGGCGCAACGGATTGCTTCCAGTGGAGTAAAAGAGGTGGTATTAACCGGAGTGAATATTGGTGATTTTGGAATTCAAGAAGGAAGAAGGAAGGAGAAATTTATTGATCTTATTTGTGCCCTTGATAAAGTCTCCGGCCTCGATCGTTTCAGAATTTCTTCGATAGAGCCCAACCTGTTGAGTAATGAGATTATTGAATTTGTCTCAAAATCGGATCGTTTTGTTCCTCACTTTCATATCCCACTGCAATCCGGAAGTGACAAAATCTTAGAGTCGATGAACAGAAGGTATCGAAGAGACCTTTACACTTCCCGGATAAATAAGATTAAGGAGGTTATGCCGGATTGCTGCATTGGAGTTGATGTTATCGCCGGTTTCCCAGGTGAAACAGATTCGGATTTTCAGGAGACCTATGAGTTTCTTTTGAATTTGCCGGTCAGTTACCTTCACGCTTTCACTTATTCGGAAAGGCAGAATACTACGGCTGCAAATATGTCTGACTCAGTACCTATTAGCGTAAGACAGGAACGGTCAAGAATGCTAAGAAACTTATCTGACAAAAAGAGAAGACACTTTTACGAGCGACAACTGGGGAAAGAATGGATAGTCTTATTCGAGGAAGATATTGAAAACGGCTATATCCATGGATTTACAGAAAACTACGTACGAGTCCGAGCTAAGTACGATCCAATATTGGTCAATGAATTAAGGCCTGTGCGATTAACTTCAATTGCACCGGAAAATGTAGTTGATGTAGAAGAACCAGAAATGATGACAGCATGAAAATCATTTGCATCGGCAGAAATTATGTAGAACATATCAAGGAACTTGGTAATGAAAAGCCTGATAGTCCAGTAATTTTTCTTAAGCCGGACACAGCAATTCTACGCAACAATGATCCTTTCTATCATCCAAATTTCAGTCAGGATATCCACCATGAGGTTGAATTGTTGGTGAAGATTAGTCGTCAGGGCAAATCAATCGAAAAGAAGTTTGCTCACAAGTACTATGAAGAAATCGGGTTGGGTGTTGATTTCACGGCAAGAGATCTTCAGCAAAAGGCAAAGGATAGAGGTCTACCTTGGGATCTTGCCAAAGGTTTTAACGGATCAGCTCCTATATCGGAATTCATCTCAAAATCAGCGTTTAATCTGGAAGACTTGTCGTTTAAGCTTTGTAAAAATGGTGACACTGTGCAAGAGGGTAATACTTCCCTAATGCTCTACTCAATAGATGAGATCATTTCTTATGTCTCAGATTTTATTACTTTAAAAACTGGGGACATTATCTTTACAGGGACTCCAAAAGGAGTTGGTTCAGTCACCATCAACGATCAACTGGAAGGGTATATTGAAAACAGAAAGATGTTTGATTTCGAGGTTCTGTAGTTTAATCTTCCTGGCATTTCTATCTCTGAACTTAAACGCCCAACCAACCTCGGATGGGTATGTTTTTCCCATTAGACCTGGAGAACAAAATTACCTGGCCGGTACCATGGGTGAACTGCGTACTTCGCACTTTCATGGCGGCCTGGATATTAAGACTGGTGGTAGAATAGGCCTACCTGTTCATGCAACCGCCGATGGCTATATCTCCCGTATTCAGGTTTCCACCGGTGGTTATGGACATGTACTTTACCTGACACATGATGATGGTAATATCTCTGTTTATGGACACCTAAATAGGTTTGAAAAAGGACTGGAAAGCTATTTGAGATACAAACAGTACGAACAAGAAGCTTACGAGATAAGAGTTTTCCCCCAAGAAGATCTCTTTAGATTCAGTAAAGGAGAAGTTATTGCTTACTCCGGAAATACAGGAAGTTCTTCCGGGCCCCATCTCCATTTTGAAATTCGTGATGGCAATCATCGTTTTCTGAATCCTATGGATTTCGGTTTTACCGAGGTAAAGGACAACATCCCCCCTATTCTTAAATCCATCGCGTTTGTGACCCGAGACCAAAATGCAAGAGTTAACGACGCATTCGGAAGATTCACATTTGACATCCTCAAAGTCAATAATAAGTACACCACTCGTCAACCAATCAAGCTGGAGGGAAATATCGGCATTGAAACCTATTTCTACGACAACCAGAATGGCTCTTGGAGTAGGAATGGAATCCCTGAAACCGTTTTGAAAGTAAATGAAGACACCGTATATCATTCACTGAAAAATCAAATGTCTTTCGGACTAAACCGTAATATCCTTGTCCACTACGATTTTGCTACGTACACCAGAAATCGTAGGAAGTACACCAAACTATACCTTGACGATGGTAATGATCTTAACATCTATCTAACCAGTCAGAAAGGAATATACTTTGATAATGAAAACCACGACCTGGCTCTATTCTTTCGTGATGACCTCAATAACCTGAGTATTTTCGAAACCAAAGTCAATAATCGTAGAATCGTATACCCCGAAACACCACCAATTAAAAACTTTGACATATTGGGAAATACACTGCAGTATGTGTCGGAGGACTCTTTAACAAGCATCCATATTGGATATAATACCATTCAAAACAGACCCTATATTTCCAGGAAAAACAAGAATTTTTTCCTCTGGGATTTAAGGAAAGGCCTTCCGGATTCTATATGCGCTCATGATAAAACATTATATCCTGATTTCTTTGTTGCTATTCCCTCAACAGAACAATTCAGCTTCTATAATGGTGATTTCGATCTGAAGTGTTTCCAAAAAAGTCTTTTCGATACGTTATACCTACGTTTCGATAAATACATAGATTCCACCAGGAATCTGGAAGTTTTTGCATTTAAAAACTATCAAAATCCATTGAAGGGAAATGTTGAGATCACATTGAAACCTCAAAAAAAATATGGAGAAAAATCCGCAGTTTATGAAGTTAATAGTAGTCGTATTAGCTATGTAGGTGGTGAAAAGAATTACGATGGGAGTTTCACCTTTAAAACCAGGAATTTCGCGTACTATACTATTTCAACAGACACTGTTCCCCCCATCATAACACCTGTCAATTGGTCTCCAAATAACCTAAAGATGGCCATCAAGGATGAGCATTCAGGTATAAAGTCTTTTCGCGCAACAATTAATGGTGAATTTTTACTCATGCGTTTCGAAGCAAAACGAAACTTACTTATGGCTTTACCTAAGAATGAATCCGAACCTTTATCTGGTGAATTTTTGTTGGTGATAGAAGATATGTTAGGTAACACGAAGGAACTTAAAAGAACATTATGATCACATTAGAAAAAGGAGACAAAGCGCCAGATTTTGAAGGTGTAGACCAGGATGGTAACACAGTGAAATTGTCAGATTTCAAAGGTAAAAGACTGATTCTCTACTTCTATCCAAAAGACAATACACCTGGTTGTACGGCACAAGCATGTAATCTGAGGGACAACTATAAAGAATTGGTAAAGCAGGATTATGCAGTTCTAGGAGTCAGCCAAGATAGTGGAAAGTCACACCAGAAATTCATTGCCAAGCAAAATCTACCTTTTCCTCTTCTAGCAGATGAAGATCACACCGTTCACAACCTATTCGGGGTTTGGGGTGAAAAATCCATGTATGGAAAAACCTACATGGGAACACTAAGAACAACATTTGTAATTGACGAAAACGGTATTATTGACCAGGTAATAACCAAAGTCAAAACCAAGGATCATACAGCACAAATATTGGCTTAGTACATAGGGTTAACCCACTTTTCCATGGGCTCGTACTTACTGGCACTAGCCCATTGGATTCCTCTCTTTATTGTAATCATTCCAGCAGGTTGATCAACAACGTGAGAGAGATTGTGTCCAAGGGAGTTAAAATAAATCCGTCCTTTTCCATACGTCTTTTTCCATATGATGGGCATGGTACAACCATCGATCCAAGGATCATGTTCGTCCGAGAAACGAGTAGTAGCCAAGACCTTGACGTTCGGATCAACGTGCATGTAGTATTGTTCAGTATTTACGGTAAAATCAGAAATTCCAGCGGTTATAGGATCTCCCGTGTCACTTATGTTTACTTCATACTCGATAATACCTCCGGGATGCGAAACCCATTGTCCTCCAACCATATACTGATATTCTGTATTCTGACGGAAAGAATCTCCCATACCACCATGCCAACCAGCCATACCCATTCCATCTTCCTTAATAGCTTTCAATAAACCTTCTTCTTGTTTCTCGGATATTTCGGACATAGTGATCACTTGCACCACCAAGTCCATTGACGACATCAAATCTGCATCTTCGTAAGGTTTAAGATCACCATGAGCAGATACATCAGCACCTTCATCCTTCATCCATGGTACTAAATAATCTCTAAATTTCTTGGGTTCATGGCCTTCCCAACCTCCGTAGGTGAACAGGATCTTTCTTCCACTTAAAGAAGGCAAATCCTGGGCTACGGTTACTTCATTACGTGAAGCAGCTTTTAATCCAATACCACTGGTAACAGCAGCACCCGCCGCAAACAAACGACCCAGAAAATTTCTTCTATTATTCATATTTCTACGTTTTTTTTCTAAGATAGTGATAATCTGTATTGAAGTGAAAAGTTCGGTATATCATACTTCACAAGTAATTACGAATATTCAGAATGATTAGAAATTCACCAAAATTTAAGTTTTCAGTGAGGACCCTATCAAAGGGATCTTAAAATATGAGAACTATCCAAATACACCGGAACTGAAAGCTTCCTTTCTTCTCCTTTTCTCATTCCCGGAAATAGGAAACTAGCCTAAATCTTCCCTTAGGTTTATTAACTTCGAAACTTTATCAGGAAACATATGAGCGACTATCCAGAATTAGAAAAAATCGCGACCCAAATCCGCCGCGACATCGTAAGGATGGTACATGGATCACAATCCGGTCATCCCGGAGGTTCACTTGGTTGTACCGAGTATTTTGTGGCCTTGTACTTCCATATAATGAAGTACAAGAAAGAATTCTCAATGGAAGGAAAAGGAGAAGACTTGTTCTTCCTTTCCAATGGCCATATTTCACCGGTTTGGTATAGTACCCTTGCCCGGGCAGAATTCTTCCCTACCACTGAACTCTCCACCTTCAGAGCGCTAAACTCAAGGTTACAGGGTCATCCGGCTACAGAAGAGGGTCTTCCTGGAATCCGAATAGCTTCCGGTTCATTGGGCCAGGGCTTATCTGCCGCCTGCGGTGCCGCCCTGGGAAAAAGAGTCGATGGCGATGACCGATTCGTATTCGCACTAATGGGAGACGGTGAACAGGAAGAAGGTCAGGTATGGGAGGCAGCCATGTTTGCAGCCCATCACAAACTAGATCGGCTAATTGCAACCATAGATTATAACGGTCAGCAAATTGATGGACCAGTAGACGAAATTATGTCGCTAGGAGATTTGCCGGGTAAGTACAAATCATTTGGTTGGGAAGTTTTTGAATGCAACGGAAACTCATTTGATGAACTGGTTCCTACTCTGGAAAAAGCAATGGAATCTGCTGGAAATGGCAAGCCGAAAGCGATCCTGATGAAAACTGAAATGGGAAAAGGAGTAGATTTTATGGAAGGATCACATAAATGGCACGGAATTGCTCCAAATGACGACGATCTGGAAAATGCACTAAATCAATTGGAAGAAACCCTCGGAGACTACTGAAATGACTAAATATACGTTTACTGAAAAGAAAGATACAAGATCAGGATTTGGAGATGGGTTTCTTGAGCTAGGAAGAACAAACCCCGAAGTAGTTGGATTATGCGCGGATTTGATAGGATCACTTAAGATGGGCGCCTTCCAGAAAGAATTCCCAGAACGATTCTTTCAGGTTGGAATTGCCGAAGCGAATATGATGGGTATTGCAGCTGGTTTGGCAACCGTTGGTAAAATCCCTTTCACGGGAACCTTTGCCAATTTTTCCACTGGCCGAGTGTATGACCAACTACGACAATCTATTGCTTATTCAGAAAAAAATGTCAAAGTATGTGCCTCGCACGCGGGTCTGACATTAGGAGAAGACGGGGCTACTCACCAAATACTGGAAGATATTGGTATGGCCAAAATGCTGCCTAACTTTTCTGTAATTGTTCCATGTGACTATAATCAAACCAAAGCAGCAACTATTGCAATTGCAGACCATCATGGTCCGGTATATCTCCGTTTTGGAAGACCTAAATGGCCAATTTTCACATCACCGGATGAAAAATTTGAAATTGGAAAAGCCCAACATCTAATTGAAGGAACTGACGTTACCATTTTTGCCTGTGGTCACATGGTTTGGAAAGCCATTGAAGCCGAAGAGGTACTTTCTGAAAAAGGAATTTCTGTAGAAGTAATAAATATCCACACCATAAAGCCCTTGGATACAGAGGCTATTTTGAAGTCTGTTGAAAAAACACGGTGTGTAGTGACTGCGGAAGAACACCAGGCAAATGGCGGACTTGGTGAAAGTGTGGCCAGGGTTCTCGCTTCCAATACACCTGTTCCCCAGGAATTTGTGGCAGTCAACGATCAGTTTGGAGAAAGTGGTAAACCAGAAGAACTTCTTGATAAATATGGCCTTGGAGTGAACGATGTAGTCGCTGCTGCGCAAAAGGCTATACAACGTAAAGGTTAATGCCTAACCAAAGGCAGCTTTTCTTAAAGCATGTCGCCCAGACTTCAGATTTCCCGCTAATGTTGGAAATAGAGAAGGCCGAAGGCATTTACATGTACGATGTAAAAGGTAAGAAATACATTGATCTAATATCCGGAATCGGGGTAAGTAATGTAGGCCATTGTCATCCAAAAGTATTGTCAGCAATAAAAGACCAGCTAGACAAATATCTTCATTTGATGGTCTATGGTGAGTACGTTCAAACCCCTCAGGTTCTCCTGGCTCAATCATTATCCCGAAGCACTAACGACAAACTCGATGCAGCTTACTTTGTCAACTCCGGAAGCGAGGCAATAGAAGGAGCGATTAAACTAGCCAAAAGATATACCGGTCGTCAGGAAATACTTTCTTGTAGAAATTCCTACCACGGATCTACTCACGCTGCCCTGTCGGCATCAGACGACGAAGACTATAAACGCAAATTCAGACCATTGGTCCCTGGATTCCGACATATCAGGTTCGGAAACAACCGATGTTTCAATCGGATAACTACCGATACGGCCGCTGTCTTGTTAGAAACTGTGCAAGGTGAAGCGGGTGTACGTACGGCTTCTACGGAATACTTCCAAGCACTGCGCAAACGATGCGATGAAACCGGTACCTTATTAATTCTGGATGAAATACAATGCGGTTTTGGACGTACAGGTACATTCTGGGCATTTGAGAAATATGATATCTATCCAGATATACTGGTCTGTGCCAAAGGTATGGGTGGAGGGATGCCCATTGGTAGTTTTATCTCGTCTTCAAGCATCATGTCGGTTCTAAAAAGCGATCCGATACTAGGTCATATTACGACCTTCGGTGGCCACCCGGTTTCGGCGGCGGCGGGATACGCGACGATGAAAATCATAAAAGAAGAGTTCTTACTAAAGGATGTGGATAAGAAAGCTAACTTATTCAGAGAGTTGCTAATTCATCCACTCATTCTAGACATAAGGAATCAGGGTTTAATGATGGCAGTGGAATTCGAATCCTTTGACCTTCTTAAAAAAATAATAGATCAATGCCTGGAATTTGGCGTAGTGTCAGACTGGTTTCTATTTTGCAACAACAGCATGCGTATTGCTCCTCCACTCATTATAACCGAAGAGGAAATAAAAAAAGCCTGCAATAAAATACTGCAGGCCTTGAATTCCGTTGGAGGGAACTAAAGAAGTTCCTTAAGGTTCAGAGATACTTTTCTTTCTCCCGAAGAGTTTCGGACTACAATTTCAGCCGTCTTACCAGACTCTTTCAATAATTCTTCGATTTTGATTAGCCCTAATTCCATAGATGCAGTACCATTTACACTTACCAGCACATCATTCTGCCGAATACCTGCTTCACTAGCAGGACTGTTCTCGTAAACCTGGTGGATTAGTACTTCGTCTTGATCCTCGGTCAATTGGACATCTATTCCACTACAATTGACATATATCTTCTTCCCGTAAAGGCCATTTTTTTCAAAGTAAAGCTTCTTACCAGAATAGTCTATCACCATGTTCAGCTGTCTCAATACTCTGCTCCCGATGATACCTGAAACCTTCTTATGTCCTTGAAGACCACTGTTCGACTCACTAATACCTATGGGCATGTTCTCAAAAGAGAACGAACCAAAAGAGAACGAACCAACCCTGCCTTCATAATGGCGTGTTTCTTTATCACCAATACCTTTAATCAGATAGTTGTAGTGTTCGCCGGTTTTGTCGATTATTCCATTGGCTTGTGAAAAAGGAGAATTGAAATCTACAGAAGTACCTGCTCCCGTGTTAACGAAGTAGGTTCCTTTCAACTTTTCACCATTATTCAAGGTGGTTTTAGCTTCAATAACAGGTATTGAATTTTCGAAAGTAAAATCAACAGCTTCCCCCGTTTTTGGAAATTCTCCTTGATCGTAAATCTCAAATGTCATGTCGTCGAAATTGATTCTTACCGGATGATGTCTCAACAAATCCCACCCTACTATTCCATCGACGTTTCTACCAATGCTAATTTCCAGGTGATTTAGACTTGTCGCGTACACTTTTATATTTTTCTCCATGATCAAATCACTAATACCAAGAGTATTGTGTTTGATCAGCGCTCCGGATATCAAACCTTGCACACTTTCGTGGTATTCTATGTGTTCCAGGTCCAGTTTGAGATCCTGAGCTACATTGAGATCCAGAACTGATAACCCATCTCCCGTGTCGAAAATGAAATCTAGTGGATCGGAACCATCTATGCTTACCTCAATGAACATATGGTCCCCATGTAGAATAAACGGGATTGTGGTGATTGGTTTTTGCCCGAAAGCCAGGAAAGTGGCGAAAAAACAGGCAAGCGTTATGTATCTTCTCATAGTTTTAAGAGCGATTTTTTTTCAATTTATAAACAGTATCGGATTCAAGCTATTAATCAATGTGTTTTTTAATAACACAGTCAGAGTGAAGAAGCAAGACAAACGATATTTGAGTCATATCACAGTTTGTATATTATCCCAACTACCAAAAATCCAATTACCTTTTTGTTCAGAATCATCGGAAGTAAGAAAGATTTCCGCAGCATGTATGAGTTCGTTCTTTGAAAGCTTCCCATCTCCATTGATATCCAGATTAACGAAAGATTTAGCTGAATATTTAATGTCGATTCTGTAAGTCATAAATAAATCAGCATACTCATCTACACTGATGTATCCATCGTGATTTTCATCAAAAAGATCAAAAAGAAATCCGATGAATAACTCAATGTATTCATCCAGTAATTCTTCATTCTTAGGCTTGATAATCTTCTGATCAAAGAAGTCAAGCCAAGATTCGAGGCTTATAATTTGATTGGCCTCATGTGGAATATCTTTTAGAAGTTTGTAGAAAAAACCAACTGATTTTTCGACAATAAATCGATGATCTGAACTCTCATATGCATAGCCAAGATTCACGCAAAGGTCTTCGGCAATATCAGAAAAGTCATCCAATTGGAGATACCCATTCTTATTGTCATCTAAAAGCTCAAATAAATAGGTGAGTTTTTTCCTTTGGAAATCGGTAAGCATTCTTTAGTTGTTGAAATTGGCTACCAAAATACGAAAATTAGCCAATTGAAATTGACATTTACACTTCATTTTACCCCTCCTTTGGTTCTTGGATGGATCATAATTAAATGGAATAGAGCTTGAATAAGTCCAAAGATTCAAATAGTCTCACAAAAATTGCGGCGCAATACGTCAATACTACCGGACGAAATATTTTCCTTACCGGACGAGCAGGTACGGGGAAAACAACCTTTCTGAGAGACATTGCAGCAAACACTCATAAAAAGTGTTTGATTGCAGCTCCTACTGGAATTGCCGCAATAAACGCCGGGGGTGTTACTCTTCATTCATTGCTTCAGCTCCCATTTGGCGGTTACATACCTGAGGAAGGATACGGCTCATTTACATCACCAAGTGAGCAACTCAATACACCAAGAACTCTGATGGCGGGTATAAAACTGAATTCCCGTAAAAGAAAGATGTTGCAGGATCTTGAATTGCTTATCATCGACGAGGTCAGTATGTTGAGGGCCGATACTCTTGATGCGATAGACCAGGTTTTGCGACACATTCGGAGAAATCGAGATGCCCCTTTCGGTGGTTTACAGATTCTATTTATTGGTGATTTGCTCCAGTTACCTCCGGTAGCGCGGGAAGAGGAATGGAATACACTATCGACGTTTTATGGCAGCACTTACTTCTTTGAATCAAGGGTAATTAAAGACTCCCCTCTCGTTTACATTGAATTAGAAACGATTTTTAGACAATCTGATCAAGATTTCATTGAGATCTTAAACAATCTCCGAAACAACCAACTCACCTACGAAGATACCCTTAAGCTAAATCGACAGTTTCAGGAATTCTACGAGTTGGATAATACAATCTTCCTAACCACCCACAATAGAAAAGCCGATCGCATCAATCAAGCAAAACTAGCGGAGATCGAGAATGAATTGGTCACTTATAAGTCAGTCATTGAAGATGATTTTCCGGAAAACATGTATCCGGCACCTCATGAGTTACATTTAAAGTTGGGAGCGCAAATCATGTTTATCAAAAATGACCCAACGGGTGAACAGCGATTTTTCAATGGAAAACTTGGCGAAATTATTGACATGACTGAAGACACTATTGAGGTTTTATCGGATAGTGAAACCATTGAATTGAGTAGGTATAACTGGGAAAATAAACGCTATTCACTTAACCTGGAAAAGGATGAGATCGAGGAAAAAACGATAGGCATTTACAGCCAGTTTCCCATTCGGCTGGCTTGGGCCATTACTATACATAAAAGCCAGGGCTTAACTTTTGATCGGGCAGTGATTGATATTGGGGATGCTTTTGCACCGGGTCAAATCTACGTTGCTTTAAGCCGTTTAACTTCACTGGAAGGTCTAACACTAACCGCACCCGTGCCGGAAGACATGATTGGTGGAGAAGAAAGCGTCCTGGATTTTGGCAAGCAGAAAACCGGCGCGGACAAGTTAGTAGTTGGCCTCAAAAATGATCAGAAGAAATTCTTGCTTGATTTGGCACTACATGCATTTGATTTTTCTGGATTACACCTCGAGTTAAGGGAGCATCTTCGGTCTTTTGGACAAGAAAAAAAGAAGTCTCCTAAGCAATCCTACATAGGATGGACACAAAACCTGCTCTCCGATTCTGTAGAACTGGAAGAAATTGGTAAAAAATTCAGAAATCAACTTCGAAAGTATGATCAGGGAGATCCTGATTTTGGGCAGAATTTGGCCGATCGATTATCCAAGGCATCCGACTACTTCACACCCAGGATCAATCAATTACTGGAAAGGATACGAGCCCATGTAAAAGACCTGAAGGTAAAGACCAGGGTAACCGGTTACAGAAAAGAAGTACAGGAATTACTTACAGCTTTTCAGAGGCAACAATTCAAAATTGATCGGGCACATCTGATCTGCAATAATGCATTGAAAGGAGTTGAGTCGGATAAGAAAACGATAAATGATTTGCGTATACCGAGTGGTGAGGACTCTTCATCCACAAACACTGCAGACATTACCTATCAAATGTATTCCGACGGGTTAGGTGTTGAACTAATTGCGGAAAAAAGAGGGTTGGCACCGTCCACAATTGAGAATCATCTGAGCAAGTTCGTAGAATCCGGGGAACTGGACGTTTTCAAATTGGTAGAGGATAAAAAAGTAGCAAACATTTCGACGGTCATCGAACATGTAGGGTCAACACAATTAGGTCCCATTAAAAGCAAATTGGGCGACGAATACACTTACTCAGAAGTAAGATATGTCGTCGCCCACTGGAAATACACTAAATCAAAGATTTAACTTTTGAGGACGAAAAAGATCGGAATACTCTGACGTACTCTGACCGGTCTTCCTCGTTGTTTACCAGGTTGCCAGCTTGGGGCGGATTGAATTACTCTTACAGCTTCTTCATCGCAACCAAACCCAATGCCTTTTACGACCTTGATATCGGTCAATGACCCATCTTTCTCAACAATGAACTGGACAAAAACTCTACCGGATACTTCCATTCTCATTGCTTTCGCAGGGTATTGTATGTTCTCACCCAGGTATTTGTAGAAGGCTTCGTAGCCCCCAACAGGTTGTGGGTATTGTTCGACAATTTCGAAGACTTCTTCTACTTTCTCCTCTTCAATATCCTCTCCAAAATCATACACTACTTCTTCAACAACTGTTTCCTCATTCATCTCGACGTCAATATTGAGATCAATTTCCTCCACTTCAACAGTGTTTTCAACCTCAGTAATCGTCTGAGGCAGCTGACTTGCAGGCGGAGGTGGAGGTGGTTGAGTGGTTTGAGGAATCTCAGCTAAGGTCTCAATTGACTCTGCTTCCATTCCCAAATCCAATAACTCCTGTTGCTCATAGCTCTTATACTCAAAGGCAAAAATTACCATGCTTAGAGCTACCACGAATCCAATAGATAAGAATAATTTCTCTTCAAGAACCTCACGGACCTGCCGAAATTTTTTGGTCTCTAGAAGACTGGTGTATAATTTCTTAGTGTATTTGGATTTTTGTTCTTTTCTGGGATCAACTGGAGGATCCTTAATCACTTTTACTAGGGGTGCATGTAACGTTCTCATCGTTCAATGATTTAGTTTTCCAATAATTTCCAGTTCTAAGATAAATGTGTGTATTGGCACATTCGCTGAGATTATTTAAGGTCAAGAATGATTTTCGTCAATTAATCTGCCCATTCAAATCAGTCATTTTAATGAATAAAGGGACTTTTCAGATAATCGAAGTGAAGAAATGAGTTTTCAGAAGTCTATTGAGCAGTTAAGACCACTACTACCTGAGTTTGTTTATGGAGGAATTGATGGCGCAATTACTACATTCGCAGTCGTCGCCGGAGCTGCAGGTGCTCACCTCGAGAGTAGTATTGTAATTATCCTGGGTTTCGCCAACTTAATTGCAGATGGTTTTTCCATGTCAGTAGGCAGTTATCTATCGCGTAAATCTGAACTTCAACACTTCACCATGCTAAGAAAGAGGGAATACTGGGAGGTAGACAACATACCAGATTCAGAACGTGAGGAGGTACGTGAAATTTTCCGAAGCAAAGGCTTTTATGGTAAACTCCTGGAAGATGTTGTTAAAGTCATAACCTCTGATCGAGACCGTTGGGTAGATGTAATGATGAAAGAAGAATTGGAAATGATACAATCTCCGCAATCGCCATTAACATCCGGGCTGGTCACTTTCGTCTCCTTTATTATAATGGGCTTTATTCCTTTGTGGGTTTATGTCCAGGATTTCATTTCACCCCTATCTGGTCCACTTTTTACATACTCTGCAGTCCTCACATGTGTCAGCTTTATAGGTATAGGTTATTTAAAGAGTGCAGTCAATCATACCTCTTTCTATAGGGGAATTATCGAAACGCTTCTACTAGGTGTAGCGGCGGCAACACTGGCTTACCTTCTGGGTAGCTTTTTGGAAGACCTAATTCTAGATTGACTCTTCGGATAAAAGTCAGGGGTTGAATTAATGTAGGTCATACCTATTCATCATTGACGTGGGTAATATCGTATTCAAAAAATTTACAACGATATGGAAACGCTCCTCTCAAACACAAAACAACTTTATAAATTCGGACCTGACCTGACTGAAGGTAATGCCGAAATGAAACCCCTACTCGGTGGTAAAGGAGCCAATCTCGCAGAAATGAGTCGAATTGGACTTCCAGTACCTCCGGGCTTCACAATCACCACTGAAGTTTGTACAGAATACTATAATCTCGGACGTGACAAAGTCATAGAAATGTTAACGGAAGAGGTTAAAGATGGTATTCTTCATATAGAAAGCACCATGCAGAACAGCTTTGGAGATCCCTCCGACCCACTTCTGCTATCTGTTAGATCTGGAGCAAGAGATTCAATGCCGGGCATGATGAACACCGTTTTGGACATTGGATTGAATGACAAAGTCGTTGAAGGACTCTCTGGTAAATCCGGCAAACCTCACTTTGCCTGGGACTCTTACCGAAGATTCATCCAGATGTATGGCGACGTTGTAATGGGAGTAAATGAAAAAGTCAATCAGGAGGAAGACGTTTTCGAAGAAATTCTTGAAAAACTAAAAGAAGAAAAGAATGCAAAGAACGACCAAGACCTGAGCACTGAGGATTTGAAGGAATTGGTTGACCTGTATAAAGCCAAAATCCGAGAGCTATCCGGAATCGATTTCCCTCAGGACCCCATGGAACAACTCTGGAATTCCATTATGGCAGTCTTCGAATCCTGGCATACCCCGAGAGCAATAGTATATCGTCATCTTAATCATATCCCTGAAGAATGGGGAACCGCAGTAAACGTCCAGGCAATGGTATTTGGAAATATGGGTACCCATTCTGCCTCCGGTGTTGCTTTTACCCGTGATGCAGCTACAGGTGAAGACGTTTTCAACGGTGAATACCTGATTGATGCACAAGGAGAAGATGTAGTAGCGGGTATACGTACCCCTCACCAAATCACACTGGAGGGTTCAAAGAGATGGGCGAAACTTGCAAACGTGGATGAAAAAACACGAGCCGATGAGTATACATCTCTGGAAGAATACATGCCAACAGTCTATGGACAGTTATACGAGTTCCAGCAGGCATTGGAAGACCATTTCCACGACATGCAGGACATGGAATTCACCATTCAGGAGAATAAACTTTGGATTCTTCAAACTCGAAACGGTAAACGTACTGGTACAGCAATGGTCAGGATTGGTATGGAAATGTTTAGGGAAGGATTGATTGATGATGATACGTTGATCAGTAAAATGGATCCTAAGAAGATCGATGAACTCCTTCACCCTGTTTTTGATGTTAACGAGGCCCGCTCCAGGAAACCCATCGCCAAAGGATTACCTGCTTCACCTGGTGCATCTACCGGACAAATCGTTTTCAACTCGGAAGATGCCATTGATTGGGTTGAAAAAGGTAAAACTGTCATCCTGGTAAGAAACGAAACATCTCCAGAAGACCTTGCCGGAATGAATGCCGCCAGCGGTATTTTGACTGCAACAGGTGGTATGACCTCGCACGCAGCTGTTGTTGCCCGGGGTATGGGAAAATGTTGTATATCCGGAGTTGGCGTATTGATTATTGACTACAGAAAGAAAACTGTGACTGTTGATGGCCTAGAAATGAAAGAAGGCGACTGGATCTCACTTGATGGATCAAAAGGATGGGTTTATGAAGGTAAGATACCTACCACTCCCCCACAATTGACTAGTGATCTTTCTGAGTTACTTACAATAGCTGATAAAAAAGCCAGATTGAAGGTAAGAGCTAATGCGGATACACCAGATAATGCATCAACCGCATTAAAATTTGGTGCTGAAGGAATCGGATTATGCCGAACAGAACATATGTTCTTCCAGGAAGACAGGATTTTAGCCATGCGTGAAATGATACTGTCAGAAACTGAAGAAGAGCGTCAAAAAGCATTGAATAAATTACTTCCAATGCAGCGTGGTGATTTTGAAGCCATAATGGAAACCATGCAGGGTAATCCGATTACAATCAGATTGCTGGATCCACCACTTCATGAATTCTTGCCACAGGATCTTGAGAGTATGAAAGAAGTTGCTAGTGATATGAAGGTTTCGGTTGAGCATATCCAATCGAAGGTGAAGCAGCTGGCGGAAACGAACCCGATGATGGGACACAGAGGATGTCGCTTGGGTATAACGTATCCTGAAATAACCAAAATGCAGGTCCAAGCCATAGCAGAAGCCGCTTTGAACCTGAAAAGGAAAGGGATTAAAACACTTCCTGAGGTAATGATTCCACTTGTAGGTTCGGTTGAAGAATTCAATACACAGGCCGATATCGTCAAAGAGGTATTTAAGAAAGTATCTGCTGAATACCAGGACTTTGTCGAATACAAAGTCGGAACGATGATTGAAGTACCGAGAGCGGCAATGATCGCAGAGGATATTGCAAAGACAGCTGAGTTCTTCTCATTTGGTACAAATGACTTGACCCAGTTAACCTATGGATTCTCTAGAGACGATGCAGCTAAATTCTTACCTGTATACCTGAAGCAAGGCATTCTTAAAGCCGATCCTTTCGCAGAACTGGATCAGCGTGGAGTTGGTAGTCTGGTGAAAAGGGCAACTAAGAAAGGAAAAGTAGTAAAACGTAGTCTGAAGGTAGGTATCTGTGGTGAACACGGAGGTGACCCTTCTTCTATTGCGTTTTGCAACCAAATAGGACTGAATTACGTGAGTTGCTCACCATTTAGAGTACCGGTAGCCAAGGTTGCTGCAGCTAAAGCGAACTTGCACAACTGATGATTAATAGCGGACTTCGCGGAGTTTATCGATATTCATTACTTCGATATCTCCGCGATCTACCGCGATCCAACCGTCTTTCTTGAACTCAGAAAGCATCCGTATCGCTGACTCAGTGGCGGTTCCGACTATGCTGGCTAGATCGTTTCGATTCAACTCGAATACTACTGGCTTACCGGAACCGTCATTGTATTTTTCATACATCTTAACCAATGCATCGGCCGTACGTTTTCTTACCGTATCATAGGCCATTGACATCAATTCCTTTTCTTTTTCCACCAGGTTTTGTGATAATAACTTGATGAATTGTGCGGAAACTTCAGACTTGTCATGGATCAATTGTTGAAAATCCTGTCTGGGGATTGCCAACACTTCCGTGTCTTCCAATGCCTGAGCAAATTCTGTGTGATTTACATCCTGAATTAAGGCCATCTGACCCATAAAGTCACTATCTCCCAACACATCAAGAATAAATTCCTTGCCATCGGTATTGATCTTGTAGCACTTAACCTTACCCACTTTTATTTGATACAGGTAATGTGGGAAGTCTTCCTCCTTGTACAAGATTTCCCCTTTTTTAAAATGTCTGGACTGAGCATTCGCACCAAACTTGACTTCCGGATACTGATCGTTGATTTCAGAAACAAACTTCTGAATACCATCTGAACTTGCCGACCGAAGTCTCTCGTATTTGTTCAATCGATTTTCAATCGCATTAAGTAAATCCATCTGATCAAAAGGTTTGACCAGGTAATCGTCTGCTCCCATGCTCATTCCTTTTCGAAAATCCTCTTTTTCAGCCTTGGCTGTTAGAAAAATAAAGGGAATACTTGCAGTCTCAGGTGATTTTCCTAACAAATACAACACCTCATATCCATCGATTTCGGGCATCATAATATCACACAAAATCAAATCGGGTTGTTCCTTTCTTGCCGCTTCCACTCCCTCCTTACCGTTAGAGGCCTGTATAACTTCATAAGCAGATAGTTCAAGGATCTCACAGATGTTCTCCCGAACGTCTTCGTGATCTTCAATCACCAGTATTTTTTGAGCCATGTTGTTTTTTTAAATGAATGTAGAACGTACTACCTATTCCTTCTTCGCTCTCGAAGGTGATACGACCATCTAACAATTCCAAATGCTTACTTACAATATTAAGGCCTAAGCCAGTTCCTTCAATATTAATCGAGTTTGCCGCACGAAAAAAACGATCAAACATATTCTTTTGATCCTTCTTCGGTATACCTATCCCTTCATCTGCGATGGATAACTTAACTTCATTTTCCTCCGGTCTGTCTTCCACCGCAATCTTAATTGTTCCTTTATCGGAGTATTTGATCGCGTTGGATACCAGGTTACTGACCACATGTCTTAGCATTTTCTTATCTGAATCAATGATCAGATCAGTGGGACAACCCATATCAATATTTTGACCTTCCTTCAAAAGGCCCCCGAAGTCCTCCAGAATTCCTTCAGTAAACTGACACAAGTCCACCTCCTCGAACACCGGCGTAATTTTCCCCTCCTCCAACTTTCCAAGTGATAGAAAGTCTTCCAATATGTTTGTTAAATGACTGACTGAATTCTGAATCTTATGAATATGTTTCTCTGTTTTATCCGAACTTCCGGCCTCTATATATCTGTCTATCAGCGAAATAGATGATAGAATAGTGCTAAGTGGTGTTCTGAATTCATGTGAAGCCATCGAGACAAACCGAGATTTGAGGGAATTCAGTTCGCGCTCCTTTTCAAGACTAACCTTTAAGTCTCTTTGACTTTTTATTAATGCCTGCTCAGCCTTTTTTCGTTCAAGTACCTGGGTCCGTAATCCAAGATTTAAGTGCTCAAGTTCCCTAGTACGTTCACTAACCAACTGTTCCAGGTTTTGAGTATGTTCCTTAAGCTCTCTTTCCAGGCGTTTACGTTCTGTTATATCCACAATAAAAGCCGCAACCAGTCTCTCATCATCCAACTCAACAGGATTTAAACTGATTTCTAATGGAACCTGACCTCCATCCTTTCTTCTTCCAAACAAGTCCATACCCACACCCATCGACCTGGGTTGAGGATGTTTTTGATAATCATTATGATATTTTTCGTGTCTTTTCTGGATATCGGTAGGTACCAATACGTGTACTGGTTGTCCAATTAATTCATCATCGGTGTAGCCAAAAATCTCCTTTACTCGGGGATTTGCCATTACAATTACACCTGCATCATCAGTCACTACAACCCCCTCTGCGGCGGATCGAAATATCTGATTTAACCTCTCTCTTACCATATGCAGCCAAAAAAATAATCGGCGTGAAGGTATTAAATCAGCCTGAAATTGTTCAAGTACCTCCCTGATAAATCTCAGTTGAGAGCTTTTTACGTGACCTTACTTTTGATCGTATGAAGATAAACTCAAATTACCGTCTCAGAAATATTTTGGTAGCGACGGACTTCAGCCCGGCTGCGTGGCAGGCGATCAAAGTGAGCGCAGGGATTGCCAGCGGCTGCGATTGCAAAGTCTTTGTTGTACATGTGCAATCGGATGATTTTGATGGAAGTGATAATGGATTAATTGATCACTACGAGAAAATCAAAGAAGATGTCTCGCAAATCGCATATGATCTGGGTAAAACCTATCATTTCCATATCGAAAGCACCGTTTTGACTGGCAATATCACGGACAAGCTAAATGAATTTATCAATGAGCACGATATTGATCTGGTCCTTATGGGTGCTAACTCCAGCTTCGATGGTCATGTTGGAAGCCACACCACATTAATGATAGAGTCGTCTTCAGCTCCGGTTTTGGTTATTCCACCTGCCATGGAAAAAGAACAAACGAAAAAGTTAGTAATTAACTAAAACCATGAAACGAATTCTTGTTCCCACCGATTTTTCTGATACTTCAAAAATGGCCATGGATTTTGCTGTCAAGTTGGCCAAAAAGAACACTACATCAATTACGTTGCTGCATGCGCTGGATTTTCCTATCCCGATGGGAGACATGTACGTCTCACCGACAATTGCCAATGAGGTGTATGAAGCATCTACCGCATCCGTTTCGAGAGAACTTGAAAGACTGTGTGAACATATTAAAGACGAGCACGGAGTAGCTTGTGAATACCATGTGCAACTTGGCCCTCTAACTGAAGTGATTGAAAGCTATGAAAAAAACAATCAATTTGATTCAGTAATAATGGGGACCCATGGTGCCTCAGGCCTGAAGGAAGTATTTGTTGGATCAAACACAGAAAAAGTTATTCGAAGGAGTCTAGCTCCCGTTTTTTCGATACATAGTGAACACGAAGTTGAGGACATCAACAATATCCTAATTCCTACCAGCTTCGAGGATCTAACAGTGGGCTTCTTGATGAGAGTGAAGCAACTTTCTGCTTTTTTAGATGCCAAACTATTCTTCCTTTATATCGATACTCCTGGCGGACATATTAATAGCGAAGTATTCTATGAGGAGATGCAAAAAACTCTTCAAGAGAATCTGGTACAGAATTATGAGATTCACATGAAGCGTGATTTCAGCCCTGAGGACGGTATTTTCAGATTCGCTGAAAACTCTAAAGCTGATATGATTGGGATGGCAACTCATGGGAATCTAGGCCTCAACCATTTGCTTAACGGTAGTCTGGCAGAGGACATAGCGAACCACTCAAATATTCCCGTTTGGACCTACAACTTAAGGGCAGATGAAGAAATGGAAAAGCGGTTCAAAGATGAGCTAACAGAAACTCATTGAGAGTAGGGAAAATCAACCAATTTTTGAAGAGAAAGGATAGATGTTTTGAGTAAGCACCACTGTTACCACTGCGGGGATCCCTGTGATGAATCAATAAGTCTGTCCGATAAATACTTCTGTTGCTCCGGTTGCAAAACAGTTTACGGAATCATTTCAGAGAATGGGTTATCAACGTACTATAGTCTAAATCAAAACCCAGGTATCAAATCAAAAGACAGCCGGCTGGAATTTCTGGATAATGAAGAAATTCAGAAGCGGTTCATTGTTTTTGAAAACGACACCACCGCAAAGGTCAAACTGAAGCTACCGGAAATACACTGTACCAGTTGTATTTGGCTACTGGAAAATCTTCGCAAGCTCAATCCGGCTATTCTAAGCTGTAAGGTCAATTTTACCCATAAAAGCGCATCCATTCTCTACAGCAAGAAACAGATCTCCCTAAAGGAATTGGCTCAACTACTATCAGCCATCGGTTATACCCCGGATTTCACTGAAGATGCTGATAAAGCAAAAAGCAGAACCTCTTCAAATCTCGTAAGGAAAATGGCTGTTGCCGGCTTTTGTTTCGGGAATTCCATGTTGATTAGCCTCCCGGAGTACCTGGATACTGCCTTTTCAGTTGATAGAAGCTTTACTCAATACTTTGGATTGATCAATGTTCTCTTGTCCCTACCCGTGCTTCTTTTTAGTGCCCGGGGTTATTTCAAATCTTCTTTATCCAGCTTGAAGCATTTACATATTAATATGGATCTGCCAATTGCTATCGGTATTATCGCCTTGTTTAGTCGGTCATTATTTGAAATCATTACAGAAACAGGACCCGGCTATATCGACTCGCTAACTGGACTTGTTTTCTTCCTCCTTGTTGGCCAATGGTATCAAAGTAAGACTTATGAAGCGCTATCCTTTGACCGTGACTACAAGTCATTTTTTCCAATTGCAGTTTCTAAACTAGTGAATGGTATTGTGGAACATATACCAGTGGAAAAAATGAAGAAGGGAGACCTTATACTTATCCACCATGACGAGATAATACCGGGAGATGGTGAAATAGTAGACGGAAACGGAGAACTGGATTACAGCTTTATTACAGGTGAAAGTGCCATTGAAATCAAGAAAAAAGGTGAAAAGGTCTTCGCCGGAGGGAGACAAAAAGGTCAATCGGTAAAAATTAGAATTGAGCAATTGGTACAAGCCGGCCACTTGACTGCTTTATGGAACCAACAATCAGGCAAATCGGAAAAAGCTGAACTGGAGGCGGTAACAAACCGAATCGCACCTTACTTTGTCAGTGTCATCCTATTACTCGCCCTTGGATCTGGAATTGCGTGGTATTTCATTGATAGTCAGAAGGTTTGGTTAGTTGTTAGTGCGGTACTCATCATCGCTTGTCCTTGCGCCCTAGCCCTGGCTGCACCCTTCGGACTGGGTCAAGCCATGAGAGTTCTTGGAAAGAATCACCTCTTTCTACGAAGCGTCAGCGTCGTTGAGGATCTGGTGAAAATCAAATCAATTGTATTTGATAAAACCGGAACTTTGACAAAGAATAATCGATCAGAAGTGGCCTTTTCGGGCTCCCTCACAGATCACGAAAAGAGCCTCATCTACTCCCTAACTGCCGAAAGCTTACATCCATATAGTCGGGCTTTAAATGAGTGGTTTCGCGATTTCGAACGGAAACAGGATATTAATCAATTCGAAGAGATTACCGGTAAAGGGATATCAGGCACGATAGGAGGAAAATCCATCCGACTAGGTTCAGATGCTTTTATTAATGGATCTAAGAATGAAAAAGGTATTCACCTGGAGATAGATGGTGTCTATAAAGGAGTTTTTGCCGTAGATACCCCATACCGGAAGGGTATTATCGATACACTGAAAGACCTCAAATCAAACTTCCAACTGCATCTACTTAGTGGTGATCAGGATCATGAGAGGGCTTTCCTGTCCCCTTATTTCCACCAGTTACATTTTCAACAAAAACCGGAAGATAAGCTTCAACAATTAGAGAGGCTTCGAGGCAAAGATCAGGTCATGATGATTGGTGATGGCCTAAACGATGCGGGTGCTCTTGAAAAAGCTGATGTGGGAATTGCTGTGGTTGAGGATCTACATACTTTTTCTCCTGCATCGGATGCCATTATTAAAGCGGAGGAACTACGCCATTTGCCAGACTTCATGAAATTCAGTAGGCGTGCAATACGGATTATTTACCTGGCTTTTGCACTGTCCTTTATGTATAATATTGTAGGGCTCAGCTTTGCTATTGCTGGCAGTCTGACTCCACTTTTTTCAGCAATCCTTATGCCGATCAGCTCCATTACTGTAGTGGCATTTGTAAGCCTAGCCACATCATTTGCTGGAAAGAAGACCTTAAAGCTGACAAAAATCAGCAGACCCTCTGTAAGTAGTCAGCCTGTTGAAACCCATTCCAAAAGATCATTGCATATTCTAAAACCCGTATAGATGGCAGTTATTTTTCTTCTTATTGGCATTAGTTTGATTGTAGCCTCTGGATTTCTGTTTGCATTTCTCTGGGCAAGTAATACAGGTCAATTTGAGGATGACCAATCGCCTTCTATACGAATACTTTTTGATGACGACCTAAATGAAAACTAAATATGTCTGAGATGACCGACCAAAAACCCGCTTCGAACGCCTTGATGGAGTCATTCGAGTATGATAATCAAATCGTTCGACTATTCTTAATTGCTGCAACGATATTCGGGATCATCGGAATGACGGTTGGGCTATTAGTTGCCTGCCAGTTTTTCCTACCCGAATTGAATTTCGGACTCCAGTATACCACCTTCGGTAGAATAAGACCACTGCACACCAATGCGGTGATTTTTGCTTTTGTAGGTAATGGAATTTTCGCTGGTGTCTATTATTCACTTCAGCGGCTATGTAAAGCGCCAATGTTTTCTAAACAACTCAGTTATATTCATTTCTGGGGTTGGCAATTGATCATTCTTGCAGCGGCAATAACTCTTCCTTTAGGATTCACTACTGGAAAGGAATATGCTGAACTGGAATGGCCAATCGATATCGCTATCGCCCTGATTTGGGTAGTCTTTGGTATCAATATGTTCGGTACCATTCTTAAGAGAAGAGAAAGACACTTGTATGTGGCGATCTGGTTTTACATCGCAACGTTCGTCACCGTTGCCATGCTACATATTGTCAATTCATTTGAATTACCAATTGCCTTTCTGAAAAGCTACTCCATCTATGCAGGTGTGCAGGATGCTTTGGTTCAGTGGTGGTACGGTCATAATGCCGTGGCATTCTTCCTCACCACTCCTTACCTTGGGCTAATGTATTATTTCGTTCCAAAAGCAGCGAATAGGCCGGTTTATTCCTACAGACTGTCTATAGTCCACTTTTGGGCCTTAATATTTATCTACATCTGGGCGGGGCCTCACCACCTGCTTTATAATGCACTACCTGATTGGGCACAGTCATTAGGCACCGTATTCTCTGTAATGCTTATTGCTCCATCCTGGGGTGGTATGCTAAATGGTCTATTTACGCTTAGAGGTGCCTGGGATCGAGTAAGAGAAGATCCTATATTGAAATTCATGGTAGTGGCCATTACCTGCTACGGCATGTCCACATTCGAAGGGCCGATGCTAAGCCTGAAGAACGTAAATGCCATTGGTCACTTTACCGATTGGGTCATCGCCCACGTACACATTGGTGGATTGGGCTGGAATGGTTTCCTAACCTTTGGTATGCTGTATTTCCTAATCCCAAGGTTATATAAGACTCAGATTTTTAGCCTCAAATTGGCCAACTTCCACTTCTGGATAGGTACAATTGGTATCATATTTTATGCTCTACCAATGTATTGGGCGGGCTTCACACAAAGCTTAATGTGGAAACAATTCACACCATCAGGTCAATTAGCATATCCAAATTTCCTGGAAACAGTAACTCAAATAGAGACCATGTATATACTACGTGCTGTAGGTGGATTCCTCTACCTCACAGGAGTATTTGTTATGGTATACAACCTGGTAAAAACTGCACAGGCTGGTGAGTTTCAAAAGACAACGAAAGCAGAAGCTGCTCCACTTGAGAAAGATTATAAACCGGCTGCAGGTGACCACTGGCACCGAAGAATTTTTGAATGGAAACCGATTACCATGTTGGTATGGAGTTTCATTGCCGTCGCTATAGGTGGTATTGTAGAGTTTGTACCTACTTTCCTGGTCAAGAGCAATGTGCCAACCATTGAAAGCGTAAAACCATACACTCCTTTGGAATTGCATGGTCGTGACCTATACATCCGAGAAGGTTGCTACACCTGCCACTCTCAGATGATCAGACCATTTAGAAGTGAAACGGAACGTTATGGTGAATATGCCAAAGCCGGGGAATTCATTTACGATCACCCATTCCAATGGGGTAGTAAAAGAACAGGCCCTGACCTACTTAGAGTCGGTGGAAAATACTCTCACGGTTGGCATTTCAATCACATGCTTGAACCAGTGAGTATGTCCCCAGGATCGATCATGCCTCCATATCCCTGGCTGTTCGACCAGGCGTGGGATAAGGAAAGTACCGATGACAAGATCATTGCCATGCGTAAACTGGGTGTACCCTACGAAGAAGGATTCGAAGAGAAAGCTCTGCAATACGCTGAAATGCAAGCCTCAAAGATTGTGAATGATCTAAAATCAGAAAGCATTAATGCTGACAAGGACACTGAAATCATTGCATTGATCGCATACCTTCAAAGAATAGGTACCGATATCAAACCTAAAACTGAGAACTAAGATGTTAAAGTTTATAAAACACCACATGGAGACAATAGCGGGGATTGAAATATATCCCCTCATCTCCTTTATCATCTTCTTTGTCTTTTTTGTTGCCCTCACTGTTTACGTCATTAGGAAAGACAAAAAGGAAATTCAAGAAATTTCAAACCTTCCTCTGGATCAAAACACCAACGAACTATGAAAAAAGGATTACTTACCCTATTGACATTGCTACCTGGGATGCTTATGGCTCAGGAAGCGACTGAAGGATTCATTGATTCTTTCAAACAAGAAATCATTATGCTATTGGCAGTTGCAAGTGTTCTTTTGGCATTGCTCGCCTGTGTAATCGCTTATGTAGCTTTAAGAGCAGTTCTTGGCATGGATAAAGAGGAGGTGACAGAAAGGAAACCTAGTTTCTGGGAGAATTTCTACACTCGATTCAATGCGGCGAAACCGGAAGAGCAAGTCATCACTGACCATGTATACGACGGTATTAAGGAATTGGATAATAGACTTCCACCCTGGTGGCTCTATGGATTCTACTTCACAATTTTCTTTGGGGTAGTATACCTGATCCACTTCCATGTACTGGGAACAGGAATGAGTAGTTCTGAAGAGTATGTGGCGGAAATGCAGGAAGCCGAAGCAGATATTGAAGCATATCTTGCCACCGTTGGTTCTTTAATAGACGAAACAAATGTTGAAATGTTAACTGATCAAGCCGAGCTACTGGCAGGACAGGAGATGTTTACACAGAATTGCTCAGCCTGCCATGGAATGGAAGGTCAAGGTGGGATCGGTCCGAATATGGTTGATGACTACTGGATACATGGAGGTGATGTCAAAGACGTGTTTTCCATAATTAAATATGGTGTACCTGCCAAAGGTATGATTGCATGGGAAAACCAGTTTAGCCCGGAACAAATGCAACAGTTAGCAAGCTTTATTCTAACGCTTCGAGGTACTGACCCTCCTAACCAAAAAGAACCTCAGGGGACACTTTATGAACCTGCAATGGACATGGAGGCCGCCTCCGATAGTGTAGAAACTGAGGAGCCGTTAGCAATTTAAAGCAAGAGATATGTCTGTGGTGGATGCGCAACTGGATTCTCTCTACAAGGATAAAGAGGAGAATGAAACATTCCGGGATCAATTACCCGGTTTAGATGACGAGGGAAAAAGGAAATGGATCTACCCAAAGAAACCTAAAGGTAAATACACTAGGCGAAGAGAAATACTAGCTTATGCACTGATAGCATTTCTGATCACCGGGCCGTTCATCAAAATTTCCGGTGAACCAATCCTTTTGCTCAACATATTCGATAGAAAGTTTGTAATCCTGGGCCAGATATTCTGGCCCCAGGATTTTCATCTTTTTGCGATTGGATTAATCACCCTTGTTGTATTCGTTATTCTCTTCACCGTCGCATTTGGTCGATTATTCTGTGGTTGGATTTGCCCACAAACCATTTTCATGGAAATGGTATTTAGAAAGATTGAATACTGGATTGAAGGGGACTATATGGCTCAGAAGAAACTGAATAATGGCCCATGGAATAACCAGAAATGGGTTAAAAAGTCTCTCAAGCACTTAATATTCGTTGGAATATCCCTGGTCATAATGCATACCTTCATCGCCTACCTTATCGGTGTGGAAGGACTACAGGAAATTGTTGCAGAAGGCCCAATGGAACGACCGGGTGGGTTTTTCGCCATGTTATTCTTCACCAGTTTGTTTTATGGTGTTTTTGCTCATTTCAGGGAGCAGGCTTGCACTCAAGTATGTCCATATGGTCGACTGCAAGGAGTACTTCTTGATAAGAAAAGCATGGTAGTAGCCTACGATTATGTCCGCGGAGAAGAAAGAGGAAAGTTCAGAAAAGGAGAAGATCGTGAAGAAAAAGGAAAAGGCGATTGTATTGACTGTAATCAATGTGTGTATGTGTGTCCAACGGGTATAGACATACGAAATGGCACACAATTGGAATGCGTCAACTGTACCGCATGTATGGATGCTTGTGACGACATCATGGATCGTATCAATCAACCAAGAGGTTTGGTGAGATATGCTTCTGAATCAGGAATTTCAGAAGGCATTCCACTCACTTTCAATGCACGAATTGCGGGTTACACTGTGGTATTAGTGGCTTTATTGGGAGTTCTAACCAGTATGATGGTACTGCGATCTGATGTAGAAACAACCATCCTTCGAACTCCGGGAATGACGTACCAGGAGCGCGAAGATGGTACAATCTCAAACCTCTACAATATCAAACTGGTAAATAAGACCAATAAAGAGATCAGCATTGATCTACTTTTACCAGAGGATGCAAATATGAATATCGAATGGGTAGGTCAACTACCAGTGGTACCTCCCACTGGTACAGCTCAAGGAGCTTTATTCCTTATAAGAGATCCTTCCGATATTGAAAAGCGAAGTGAATCATTTGACATCAAAGTACTTGGAAACGGAGAAGTTGTTGAAACAATAAGTACTAAGTTTCTAGGACCGATAAACATCAACTAGATATGAAAAATAATTGGGGAACATATATAACCTTGAGCTTCATCGCCTTTTGTGGATTTATCATTTGGTTGGTGATACAAGCCTTCCAAACAGATTTTTATCTTACTACGGAGGACTATTACTTACAGGAGTTGAATTTTCAGGATCATATTGAAGCTAAAGAAAATGCAATGAAACTGACTGAATTACCGGTTCTCTCAGGAGATCAGGATAATATTTATTTGACTTTTCCGGATAACCACACTCCTGAAATGGGACAATTGCATTTATATAGACCCGATAATGCAAACCTTGATGGCAAGTTTGAATTAACTAACGGTCTTACTACTGTCTCAAAACAAGAGCTAGCAGCAGGTCGATACATTGCCAAAATATCCTGGGAGAAAGAGGAAAAAGTCTTCTACTTTGAAAAAGAAATAAGATTGAAAAAATGATTGGATTTGCTCTGGTACTTGGCCTTCTTGGTAGCCTGCATTGCCTTGGTATGTGTGGGCCCCTGGCATTGGCAGTACCATTTCCGAAGGACAAAAGAGTAGTCGGAATCGGGGCATTTAACTTGGGCAGGATCTTCACTTACGCTCTATTAGGGACACTTATGGGCTTCATCGGATCGCTTTTCGTTCTGGGTGGTTTCCAACGGATCTTTTCTTTGACAACAGGTATTTTGATTTTAAGCCTTGTAATAGCTCCTTTTTTATCAAAACACCTCGATAAATACATTGAGAAGAGTTCCTTGATTGAAGGAGTCCGAAAAAAAATCACCGAGCAATTCAAGGAAAAAACCCTGAGAAGCTCTCTCATTCTGGGCATGCTGAACGGATTGATCCCTTGTGGAATGGTTTACACCGCCATGATAGGTTCAATTTCCAGTGGTAATCCGTTAAATGGAGCCCTGTTCATGGTTCTTTTTGGTTTGGGTACCTGGCCAGCCATGATAGGAATTCATGGTTTTAGACTATTTTCATTTTCATCCTTCAATAGCCGCTGGGTTGTACCATCAGTATCCTTATTGATCGCAGTACTATTCATCTATCGTGGAATTGGAATACAGATTCCTGATGTCGAAGAGATGTTGATTCGAACTGGTTTGAATGATATCACGTTGTGCTATTAAATCGGCGATTGCTTAACTTTGCCGGTGGTAAAACAGCATAAAATTGCCTTTTCAACATTACACGTACAACCGAGAACTCGACCTAGCTTTTACTAAAGAAGTTCGACAAAAAGTTAACCAGTATTTCAAGTCAAATAATCTTGAAAAAACAGCAAATGGTCCAATGATTTTTAAGTCATTAGCTGTGATTTCGATATACCTGATCCCCTATGGCTTGCTGCTAAATGGATCATTTATAAATACCTGGCTATTCTATTTATGTTGGTTTATAATGGGTGTTGGAATGGCCGGAATTGGCCTCAATATCATGCACGATGCCATACATGGAGCATATTCCAGGTCGACCTTTGTAAACAGACTACTGGGAGTAAGCATGAATATAATTGGCGGTAACGCCTACGTTTGGCATATGCAACACAACGTCTTGCATCACACCTACCCAAACATTCACGACGCCGATGATGACATCGATATTCCATTTTTGCTAAGAATGTCTCCCAACCAGCCTAAGCACTGGTTTCACCGGTATCAACAAGTGTACATCTGGCTATTGTATGCTTTTGCAACCTTGTTCTGGATAACCACGAAAGACTTTGTTCAGTTGGAAAAGTATCGTCAACGAAGGTTGACTAAAAATACCAGCGAATATCTTACGAGGCTTTTCAATATTGTTATTTGGAAAGTAATCTACTACTGTTACGCATTGGTTATACCACTGTTGATAATCGATATGCCCACTTATCATATCCTATTGGGATTTGTTTTGATGCATATCGTAGGTGGTGTGCTATTGAGTGTAATTTTCCAACCTGCTCATGTATTCCCGGACTCGGAATATATCCAGCAAGAAACACCTGAAATTGATAAGAGTTGGATGGGGTATCAATTGCAAACCACTACCAACTTTCAATTGACTGGATTTATGAAATGGCTGGCGGGAGGCTTGAATTATCAAATAGAACATCATCTTTTTCCGTCCGTTTGCCACATACATTATCCTAAAATATCGGGGATCGTGAAAGAGACAGCCGAGAAATATGGATTGCCCTACTATTTTGAAAAAAGCCACTATTCAGCATTAAAAGGGCATTACAAAATGGTCCAAGGGCTAGGTTCAGCCTAGCTTTAGTATTTTTATTCCATGAAACCTTATACTTCCAGTTTGGAAAATCTGGAATCAAATGTCTATGGTCTCCACTTTAAGGTAAGTAACAAGCAGGCAGCTCCATTCATTGATGGAGCAGATCGTAGAATCCTTTGCGAAATAAACGGCATAAAGAAGATTCATAGCTCCTTTATGCCACTGGGAAATGGAGATTGGTATATCCTTGTCAGCAAAGCTCTGGCAAAAGAACTTAAGATCGAATTAGGACAGGAAGTATCACTGATTTTCGAGAAAGATCATTCAAAGTATGGCATGGAAGTTCCAGAAGAATTTCTTGAGATACTACACCAAGATATACAGGGGTCTGAATACTTTCATAAACTAACCCCCGGTAAGCAAAGAAACCTGATTTATATCGTCGCCAAAGTGAAGAATTCAAATAGTCGTATCAACAAGGGGCTAGCCATCATGCACCATCTAAAGGAGATGAATGGTAAATTGGATTTCAAAATTCTGAATGAAACCCTGAAGTCGTTCAATAAAATCGACTAATCTCCAGCGAATGAGATCTTCTCTTTCAAGAATTCTGTAAGCTCTTTTTTCATTTCCAAACCGTTAAGTAATGACCCCATCCTTTCGGGTTCAATCTTAATATCATCCTCTCCGATTCCATCAAAAGGATCTTCCATATGATCCTGAATATTTATAAGACTGATCAGGATAAACGAATAAACTACTGGTATGGCATAGGTTATTAATGGTAGGGAAAACACACCCATAGTTGAAGCAAAAAAAGGCGAAAAAATCACAGGAAAGGTATAAATGAACGACCTGCTATAGGTTTTAAGAGTAATCGGTGTTCGATATTCCTTAATTATTTTCAGGTTTTCGTAGTCCACGATCATCATACTGACATACTCATTGATCCTGGACATCTCGGATGCGTTGAGAATGGTTCTCATCTCTTGAAGATTCTTTGATAAGGATGAAATTGCATGGTAAACCTTGAATTCCATTGGGCCATGTTTATCAGATACCAGGTAATTCTTTATCTCTCCAACTACATTGTTTATATGCAGGGAAGTTTTAACTAGCAAGTCATGGTCGGCCAGTTCATTGTCACCCCAGTGCTTTACCGCAAGAAAAATTGCGATACAATAACCCTTTATACCAGCAAGGTAACCTAGAGCCTCCTCTCTCCTTTGGTAGGCTGAATTAATTGCGAATACAATGGGGAAGATAATTGCCATTGACAGCATAGAAAGGCTGAGGTCGGCATGGATGTCATATTGCACACAAACCCAGGTGGCAATTATGGCTAATACCGTGACTATAACCGTTTTGTGGTTGATAATCAGGTATATACTTTGAATAATTCTTATCATGGCTGATTGGTGGATATTGCTCCTCAAATAACAAACTCATCTTGAAATATTCAAATTTATCTTCAGATACTACCGGTGCAACTTGAATAAGTTCAATAATATACTTGGAAAATAGTATATATTTGTTGGGTTATCATCCGCTGAAATGTTAACAAAAGTACAATATCAGAAGCTATCACATTTTTTCAATGTTTTGGATCATAACCGTAATGGAATGCTCCAAGAAGACGATTTCGTGGGAGTTGCAGAAAATCTTTGTACTGATATAGGAGTCTCCCTTGGCTCTAAAGAATACTACAGACACTTAGCAATCTCGAAAAAACTATTTTCCATTTTCCTTGAAAACGTATCCGTTGAAGGAGATACAATTACAAAAGAAGACTGGATCAATTATTTTGAGAATAAAGTATTGGGAGCTAATGACTTCCATATTCTCAACTTTTACATCAAACTAACAACAAAATACATATTTGACCTTTTCGATCAGAACCTTGATGGACGAATATCGATAGATGAGTATTTGGACATGTTTACTATTTATAGAATCGATGTAAAATACTCTGCGAAGAGTTTTCTACGACTTGATGCCAACAGAGATGAATTCATTTCCAAACAGGAGTTGGTAAATGCTGTCTTTGATTTTTTTGTATCCGATGATCCAGAAGCAGATGGAAATTGGATATTTGGGAACTGGGAAACCGCATCTCCAGTGTATAACAGCCTCTAATCAAATCAATCTTTCTTTTTCTGTCTTTCTTCACTAATTTGAGGAACTAGTATTCCTAATCATAAAACCTCAACTTATGCAAAACCTAAATCGTCGACAGTGGCTCCAGCGCGCTGGTATGGCAGGATCTCTTGCCTTTATTGGTGGTATCCCAAAACTTACAGCTGCTGAGAGAGTAAAATTCAATCCCCGGCCACTTGCCAGTCCGGTAAAGCTCAGTTCAAATGAGAATCCATTTGGACCGTCCAAAATGGTGAGGGAAGTCATGACAGAGGCTTTTGACATTAGTTGTCGATATCCTTTTGCCTACACTAATGAATTAGTTGAAATGCTGGCAGAGAAAGAAGGAGTAACAAAAGATCATATAATTATTACTGGCGGATCTACTGAAGGATTGAAAGTTGCTGGTATCGCATACGGTATTGATGGAGGAGAAATCCTGGCAGGTCAGCCGACTTTTCTTGCGATGATGAACTATGGTGCTCATTGGGGGGCAAAAGTGAACTGGGTACCGGTGAATGATGACCTCACTTACGACCTGAATGAAATCGACAAAAGAATTACGGATAAAACGAAGCTCATATTCCTATGTAATCCAAATAATCCTACCTCTACTCTATTACCATCCAACGATGTATTGGAGTTTTGTGATGCCGCCTCACAAAAAACGGTAGTCTTCAGTGATGAGGCTTATTATGACTTTATTGAAGAGGACAACTATCCGAGCATGGTGGAATTGGTAAAAAAAGAAAAGGATGTGATCGTTAGTAGAACATTTTCCAAAGTATATGGACTTGCCGGATTACGCATTGGTTATCTGGTAGCCAAGCCGGAAATTGCGGAGAAACTTCGTCCAAAAGTCATGGCATTCACCAACGTTATTGCTCTGCAGGCAGCAAAAACTGCTTTAAGAGACAAAGAATTCTATTCCTTCAGTCTCAAGAAGAATAAAGAAGCGAAAAAAGCGATATACGATACACTGGATGATCTCGGATTAGAATACGTGAAATCGCATACAAATTTCATTTTTTTTAAGTCAGGAATGCAAATTGCCGATCTTCAAAAGCAAATGTTGGCCCAGGGAGTGCAAGTGGGTAGACCATTCCCACCTTTCTACGATTGGTGCCGAATTAGCACCGGGACACCCGAGGAGGTGACATTATTCAACAATGGACTTCGTAAAGTATTGAGTTAAGTCATTTAAAATACGATTGTTTTTTGCTAATTTTTTAGAACAAAACAATTAGAAGGATGGTAAAACTGATTTTGTCCATACTTGGTGCTATTCTGCTTTTAATTGCAGTTTTCGTATTGAAACAAGGTGAGTACCCTACCTCAGGCCTAATGATTTTGAGTGTAGGGGTTATTATGCTTATTGTCGCAGTAGTGCTTAAGTTCAAGAAAGTTAAGAATAGTAAGTCGACTGCGGGTTAGTGACTACTCGCCATATAGGACTCCCATAAAGTCTCCTAGTTTCGATGGTTCCAACCAACGCGTAACGATGACTAGATCTCTTTGTTGGTCAATTACGATGTAGTTTCCTCCAAAGCCGGCGGCGTAGTATATTTTTTCGTCTTCTACGGTGTCCCACTTTCTGTCACCTTTGTTCAACCACCACATGAATCCATAACTATCGTTCGCTTGACTAGATTGTTGCACAGACTTTACCCAATCTTCAGAGATTAATTGCTGCCCATCCCACTGCCCATCGTTCAGGAAAAGCAAACCAAATCGGGCATGGTCTCGAGCACTGATAAAGACACCTCCTCCCGAATGTCCTCCGCCACTCACAGATTGCATTTTGTATCCGTCTATTGTTGTCCAGGAGTGGTCGTAACCGTACCAACGCCAGGTTTGAGAAGCTCCAATAGGATCCATGATTTCATCTTTAAGTACCGCCGGAAGTGGTTTCCTCCATACCTGGAGTAGCGAATAGGCCAGAACATTGACTCTCACATCATTGTACTCAAATTTTGTCCCAGGTTCGAAAAACTCACGCATTTTCCAATCATCAACTCCTCCTTCTCTTGGTGGTCTATCCGCCCAATCTTTCACACCGAAGAGCTCACCTGTCCAGTCGGATGATTGAGTCAAAAGACTTCGCCAAGTCACTTTGGCATTTTGTTCTCCTGCAAATGTGCCATCCCAAACGTATTGTGATACACGATCTTCAACACTTGAAATAAGACCACCATCCAGGGCTAATCCTGCCATTGTGCTTAAATAACTTTTTGTCACACTAAATGTCATATCTACCCGGTCAATATCGCCCCATGAAGCCACCAGGTAACCGTTCTTTAAGATCATTCCTGCAGGACCACCCCTCTTTTTGGTTGGTCCAAGAATCTTATGATAAGGTTCCCTGGAAAATCCCTCAAGAATAGCAACCCGGAGATCTGTACTGCCACTATATTCGTTATCCTGAGCAAATTGGACTGCTGAGGCCACGTTATCAGGGTCAAGATCCATCTCTTCCGGACTTTTTATTTCCCAGTCAGTCCCTCTTGGAGGAAAATACATGGATTGAGCACTCACTTCCATGGCAACCGCCATGAAAACAAGAAAATAAATACCTACTGATTTTTTCATTTCAGCTAATTTCTTTCTCCATGTTAGAATTGACAAACAATATATTACCAATGGCATCGTAACCTTCGAAAACCTCCGCCCCTAGTTGTTTAACGGCTTCACTTCTAAATCCCACAATGGTAAGATCTGCATCTTCAGATTTGACGTTGATAACTTCCCGATTTCGCATACCCTCTTCCCGTGCGATCAATTCCACGTTATTGGGTGAAATTGGCATTCTACCCTCCTTTATTTGTTCCAAAATCTTCTGTCTTTCACTCTCAATTTCTGATTTTGGATGTACGGCAAAAATCTTAATCTGTGCCTCCTTCCAGTCATCATGTCCCATAATTACAAATCCCATGAGAATCATTAATGACGCGTTGGCAAAATCATTGTGGGTTATCCATATATGGATCTCTCTCTTGTATCCAAAGCCCTTTACTGTACTACCCAAAACACATATATCGAAATCTGCAGCTCGAACAAGGTGCATATCCTCAATGATTTCGTCAGTACATGGCCCTAAGGAACGAGAGTATTCAAACAAGAACATATTAGACTCTTTACCAGACACACTAGGTAATTGAATTGCTTGGGCTATTGCAGTGGTGTAAGAAGGGCTTATAATGGTATCGATATAGACATTGCTTTTTGTGATTTCCGCTTTCTCAATCAATCGAGATAGTACTTCCTTCGCTTTCTGATGACTATCTCTTGAAACATAACCTTTTATGTAGTGAAGGTACGTTCCGAAACCGTACCTGTGGGAAGCCCAACGCATGAGGTCAAATGCCGCAGTACGATAAAATGATTCTTCTGAAATACTAATGATTGAAGGTCTCCAGGTACGAACATCTTCTTTATCAGCCTTTTGCAGGAAGACTTGAAGTTGCCTGCTCAGTTGAAAAATTACTCCCTGGAATATTTTTGCCATCCCTTGCTTATTTTCATTGTAATAGGTGATTCCAAAATAAATGCCGACCATAATTAAAATAGAGAAAAATGCATAAACCGGATTCATTCTGAACATTAGGTAAATACACAATACTGCCCCTAATAAGGACAAATACCATCTGGATCGAAAAGCTGGTCGATACGATGGGTCAGCCGCAAAGTGTTGTAAAAATGAAATCAAGCATATGGCCCCATAGGTCACCATGAAGAACATGGAAATAATCTCTGCAACAGCATTTACATCTCCAATAGCTATAAATACCGCCGCTATACCGATAGTCACTAACACCGCATTTCGAGGCTCTCGATTCTTTATTGTCAAGACCGATAGTATATTATTGACACCCATTATTGGAAATATTTTGTCTTCAGCGAGCGCTTGAAGTGTCCTCGGTGCAACCATAATTGATCCAAGTGCGGAAGAAATAGTAGCCGCTGCCAAACCAATTGGAATAATAGGTCCCCATAAAGCAATCCTTGACATGATCAATTGATCATTGGAAAGATCATCCGGATGTGCGGATACACTTAATTTATAGGCAATAATGAAGTAGATAATCATCCCGGATATTGTAGCACTCAATGTTCCGAGTGGAATCGAGCGTTTGGGATCCCGAAGATCTCCGGAAAGGCCTACTCCAGCTGTCATTCCTGTAAAAGCAGGGAAGATTATCGCGAACACGTAAAAAAAAGAATCTGGATTTTGAACTGTATTCAGCATATCTAACCCTTGAGCAGATGATGCGTACTCTGTAGTTCCTACGAAAAATAGCAATAAAGAAATACACAATATGCCAACCACAACGTACAGGGCCTTAACTCCTAGGTCAGCTCCTTTTGTTAACATCAAAATACTAAGTAAAACCAGAGCAGGACCGCTGATTAATCTCTTGTCATAGATATTAATTCCAAACTGACTTGCATAGGCTATTACCGGATCAAAAGCCTCAGCAAAAGCGATGATGTAGAATGCCACACTTATTGCCTGTGACATAAACAAGGCAACTCCTATTGCTCCACCAATATTCAATCCAAACGATCTCGATATGATGTAATACTCTCCCCCACCTTCAACTTTCTGGTTTGTTGCAATCTCCGCGATGGCCATGGCTGTGGGTATAGTCACTAGATGACCAAGCAAAACAATTCCGATTGTACCTAAGAAACCCACGTTTCCAACTGCATAACCAAATCTTAGAAACATAATCGCTCCTAGAATCGTGGATATTGCGGTCATAAAAACCGGTGCTGTTCCAAAATCTGATTTTTGACTAGTTAGTTTACTCATCTCCTTAAAACTATCAATAAAGTCCCGACCTTTGCCGTTTATTAAACAATTGTCAAAACGGAATTAAATAGAATACTTAATAGCACATGAAACGAAGTATATTTCTTTTAACACTGATCAATCTATTGATAGTAGTTAGCAGCTCCTGTCAAGATCAATCAGCTGTTGATCGATTTGATGATTTTAAGAAATTCGATCAATTAGTTGAAAATGGTATCGTTATTGTAGATGTAAGAACACCTGCTGAATTTAATGATGGACACATTAAAGATGCCATTAACTACAATATTGCCTCTTCAGATTTTAAGAGTAAGATTTCCACATTGGACCCAAATCAACCTGTTTTGCTATACTGCGCTGTTGGTGGAAGAAGTGCCAAGGCTGGAAAAATATTGGATGACATGGGATTCAATGAGGTATATGACTTTAGCCCGGGTTTCAATGGATGGAAAGGCAAGGGCCGGCCAATTGAGAAGTAACCCAAAACGATATTGCCAACAACATCATATTTTTACGTAAACAATTAAAGACATGAATAAAATACTTATTATCCCTGCGATGTTCATCGTCATCAACGTCGCGAATGCGCAGGTTGAAGAAGAAACGCTAGGTCAAATGGTTGACAGAGTCACTTATGCTTGGGATACGGAAGCAGAGGACCTGGAATCATATGATGGATTATTGGAATTCTGCAAAAGCGCTGACTTTAGAAAAGTTAAGATCGACCTTCTTAATGAAATTCATCATATTGATTCAGTCCTTTATGACCGCGCCCTGATAGCTCAAAAAAGATCCGACGACAAGGAAATCACGAAATTGATTAAGGATATTGAAAAGTTTGAGCAAGAATACAGCATGAAATCATTTATCAAGTTTCTGAGTGATGAATGCAAGGCGCAACGGGCTATTGAGAAAGATAGTAAAGATCTTAGAGCCGAAATTGGAAGTGAATCCTATGATAGTCAGGTATACATGATTGAACTCGATATGCAGAAATTTGTCAAGCATATTACTAAGAGGGTTGATCTAGTCCGAAAGCATGTCCATAAATTGGAAATAAAGTAAGCTGCGAATAGCATTCATTTGCAAAAAAAAAAGGTCTGTTTTCGCAGACCTTTTTTTGTGACTAATTCATTCTAACCAAGACCTAATCGTGGATGATCAGCAGCCTTCGAGGTTCCCATTTGTATTTAGTGTGATTCAATTGTAGCAGGTACACTCCACTCGCCAGATCTCCTGTTTGAATTTCAAGCTGTCGCTGGCCTTGTTTCAAAACCCCGAACTTCATTTCACGACCCATCTGGTCGTATACGGCCCAATCTAAGTCTATGTTCCAAGGTTCGGAGAAGGAAACGGTAGTGGATGTATTCGCAGGATTTGGATAGATCTCAAATGGATCTCCTCTCTCAAGGTCATTTCCTAATCCAGTAACCGTGTTGGCCTTACCATCGATTTCTACAAAAGCAACCTGATAGATTTCCCGTGTTTCCTCATTCTGAACAAATGTAATTACCCTAAGTTCATCTACATTAAACACCGCGTCGATAGTCCAGTCAATTTCAAATGTGAATTGTTGACCACTTGTAACACCTGATCTACTCTTTTCGATAAATCCAGATGCATCCGGCAAAATTGCACGCATGACATTGCGTATTGTATCTGTCGTCGAGTACAATCCTATCTCCTCATTAGTTATATAATCTTCGATTACGACAAATCTGAAGCTAAGCTCAGTGTTGGCAGGCAGGTCGATCAATGAGGTGAATATTCCACTAACACGTAGTTCATCATCCGCTTCAGTTTCAATCTGCTCAAGAACGATGTCAAACTCTGGTTCGACAAGCTCCTTCTTATTCAATTCAAACTGATTCCAACCTAAGAGAGTATTAGCCCTTGAATCCGCATCAATTGCTTTTTCAATGACATCGCCATCCAAAACAGATGTCGGTTCATCAGAGATTCCATAGAAACCTCCTCTTGCATTCGGATCTCTTTCATTTCGATTATAAACAAGATCTGTAGGTCTAAGCACTTCACCATCCAAATCGGTGAAGTAATTGATCCATGCGGTACCGGGACCTGATTTTGTTACACGATCATGTACAATTTGCTCAGCCTCCACACTGTTGGCAGACAATGATGAAGAGAAAGTTTCAAGTAGCACTACTTTTTGTCGGTCAAAGATTCTGAAGTTATCAAAAGCAAAACCTTCCAGTGGATTACCATTTGCGTCCTCCTTAATCGATGGCCTTGATCCTAATGCAAACCTGAATCGAATATTGGCCCAATTTGCAGGGTCTACGATGAAATTACCATCCGTATCTTTTTCGTCAATTTTATTGGCTCCAAGTCTCCAATTAAAGTCGGTTGCCTGGTTGCCATCATTTGTGCTTGTCGTCCAACCATACTGCTCCGGATTATAATTTATGTTCGAAGGATCGTCAATATTTCCAGGGTTTCCTGGAAGTCCGAGGAAGTTATACCATTCCAATCCGGAATTTCCATCATCAAAACTGAACTCTCCAATAGTACCCCATGTAGCCCCATCATCAACAGAGTATTGAACTACTACTCCATCGGTGTTAGCCAGATTGGAGGCGTAGTTAAAGCTCATGGAAGGCTTCTCCATGGACGTAATATCAAATGTTGGTGAATACACCCAAGAGTTTTCAGCCTCACTATTATTCTCACCCAGACTTCCATAGGCGCCATCTGCATTTGTAATCCAGGCATTTCCTCCCACATTTTCTGGTGCTCTATTCTGATTTATTGTTCGACCATTTGGTTGCGCCCACTCCCATGTGCTATACCTGAGAATACTTGCAGAGGCTTGTTCATCATCAATGCGTTCATCAGTGATTCCATCATAGAACCTATCAACACTGATCTCATCGGTATGCCATCCTTCATCACTGCCATCAAAAGTGTGTAAGATTCCCTCTTGAGGAACGACTACCCTATTCAGAATATCCATTTGTCGTGTGATGGTACTGTCGCAATTAGCTGTAGAAGACACTGTTAATACTGCTGTGTATTCTCCAGGCGTTACGAAATCAATAACGTAATCGTTCAGCATCTCGCGGTTGTCTACTGTAAAATCTGCACGTTGTCTAGTCAACTGATTAAAGACCTCTCCACTTGAGTTGTTGGTAATGGTGAGATCAACCTGTTCGTATTCTGAGAATCTGAAATCCAAAGAACGTTCTTCGAAGGAGAATACTGTTGAGTTATTCACTGTTATGTCTTCCCATTTGAATCTTGGAGTTGGAACAACACCAATGGATTTGGTTTCCGAAACTTCGTTTACACAGCCAGTCAATGTATCAGTTGCTTGTAGAACTATGGTTTTAGGACCACCTCCTATCACAAACTTACCGGTTGTAAAAATGGTGACCTGATCATCATCTACATCTCCATCTAAATCGTCCTCGGTAAGAATTTCATCATTATCCACGAACCATTTGAAACTGGCGGCGGTGTCATTTAGGTTGACCAAGTCAACCTCGAATTCCACCGTCTCGCTAGCACAAGCCTTATTCGCAATGATCACACCTTCAACATTGGAGAAAAACGGCAATGGATATGCGGTGATATTGGCATCAACCGTATTTGTACAACCGTTAACATCAGTATGGGTAAATGTAACGTTGTAGGTATTAGTAGGATCATAACGCTGCCTATCTTCATCATCGGGATCAATGCTCTTTCTGGCATCTAAAGGACTAAATTCAGCAAGTGCATCAACATCAGATGTAATTCCAACACCAGGGTCTAACTCCGTATTATCGAAGAATACTTTGAAGTCTGAATCCCCAGTAGAGGCTATAGAAGCTCCAGTTTCTGAGTAGAACCCTTCCAAGAAGAAAGTCCTCTCAGCAAAAATATCTAACGAGTCATTGAGACAGGTATTGAAGGTATCGGTAACATTATCGTCAATTTTGAAGTCAATATCTGGCAATGGATTGATGACAATGTTATCAACCGAGATTGAATCTTTACATCCTTTACCATCAGTAAACCTGTAGTAAATGTTTCTTGTAGTTGACTCTCCACCAATGTTTTTCTTGTCTGTTTTGGCGTCTAAGTTGTCGTCATCTGTCAAGTGCATTTGATCCAGATCTATTACAGCCGTACCTGTACTTCCACCTCCAGTTCCACTACTGGTTAATCCCGTTCCTGACGATGAGTAGTTATCAAACAATGAGAATATTCCAGTACCGCCGATACCCAATGAACTGGCAGTAATTGTTATTTCTCCACTGTTTTCGTCAATGCAATAGGCATCATTCGTTGATATGTCGTTAAATGTAAGTGTCGGAAGGCCTCTAACTCTTAATGCAACATTTGTGAAATCACTGGTACAGCCATCAAATCCTTCAGCCGCGTCAATGCTTGTTCGTTGAGTTACTCTGAATAAGAAATCATTATCCTGTTCAGAGGTCAAACCTGTAAGATCCACAGATCCATTAGGATTGAAGTTCTCACTGGTATTCGCATTAAGCTCCTCTCCAGTTACGAAATCATACCATTGGAAAACAGTGGCAGAATCAGGGAAGTTAGTGGTGTTTTGTGTTCCAAAATCCGCATTATCACCATTGGTTCCATCCAGTCTAAACAAGTCGATAACATCGTTCTCACAGTACTCATATACCTCAAAAGAATTTGAGCTTATGGTCGCCAAATTACCAGAGGCTGTAGTTACAGGATTCTCAGGAATTGGCCTAACACGTAGTGTATCAGGTGTAAATAATGAAGCACAACCATCAAAGTTTGAGTTGTTTAATCCTATGTCTGAAATAACGCTAGCAAAGAAGAAGTAAGTACCTGGATTTGCCCCCAATCCTCCAGCAATATTTTCATCCGGTGCATTTGGTGTGTATGTCTGTGCATTAACCGTATCTAGGTAGGTATATGTATCAAAGTCATTAATGTCAGTCGCCGTTCCGGCATGCTGGAACCAGAAATACTGGCTGGTGGCCGTTGGTGCGCTGATCTGGAAAGTTGGAATGGTATTGTCCTCACACATGAACAAGGTTTGATCGACAACTCCAGGTGCCACTGGAACTGGTCGAACCCATACTGTAATTTCCAAAGGATCACTTTCTACACCAAAGAAGATATCCCCAGCATAAGTACCACCTCCAACAGTAGCATTAGGTGTACCCTTCTTGTTTGTAACCTGAGTTACGTAGTAAGTATAAGTACCTGGAGGAACGGTATCACTTGTAAGCGGGAAAGCGAAAGATGTATTCTCCAAATCAACGTTCGGAACATCATTCCTCAACTCCGCAGGGGTAATAGTATCCCCTCTGTTGACTGCCACATCAAGTCTCAGTGTACTATCCCCAACATTTAGAGAATCCAGATTATTGTACCACTTAAATATTGGATCAGGAGTTAATGGATCAACATCACCTTGAGTAGGATCATCAGAATCATAGGAGATCACTCGTAAGCCTCTCATGTCATCACTCAAAGGATTCACTCCTTGATCGTCAGTTTCGCAATAATACTGATTGATTTCACCCGGATCTGCTGAAGCTGTTGAAGTATATTCTGCTGGTGGTTCAGGTTCATCGTAAATATTAACCCTAACGAGTGTTCCCGGGCTCTCTGACCCGTCATAAGCATCAGATCCAGACTCAATGTCAGTAATCTGAGTAACTAGGAAGTAGCGACTACCAGTTTGTGTTATACCTGCAATCTTAAGGTCTGAAGCAGTGGCAATTGAATCCCTCACGTCACCGTTGTCATTTGGCACGCTATCAGCCTCTATTCTTTCACCATTGATGTTACTGACATACCACTTAAAGCGATAATCATTATCTACATTGTAGGAAACTGTCGGATAAGAACTCAATGCATGGAATGTAGTGTCTGATGTTAATTTTTCAGCTTCAAAATCAAACTCTACAGAGTCGCCTATCAAACTTGGCATGATTGTTTCCGTTGTGCCACCAGTATGATAAAATGTCAAAGTGGTATCTTTGAATGCACTAAACCACCCCACTGAAGGCTTATTTTGAACCGGATAAATGGTAACGTCCAACCTGGTACTATCAGTAGATAAACAACCTTGGAACTGCGATGCTTCAGCTGATGTCGTTATCCTGTTAAGCTTGTACGCAATCTGCTTAATATAGAAGGCTGTATCTATTCTATCATTTGTCGTTGTGGTATAATAGTCAGTTCCGCCATCATCAACCGTGCCCAACTGAGTCAGTGTTGTGTACAGTCCAAAGGCATCCTGGTATTCAATCTCGGCCCTTTCTGCATACTCTCCGGTATTAAAATCACTTCTCACCGTATCAATTGCTGTGATTGATGCGCCAGCACCACCGTACCAAACATATTCCATTGTGTCTACCGCTGGACTTGATAGAATATCAGTTAAGGCAATTCGATCATTATAGTCAATGATTGTTCCATCTAAAGCCGTCGCACTACTCACGGTAATCACCGTATCCAATAAAGAAGAAGGTGGCCTTACAGGCGCAGGATAAACAACAATATCAATACGAGTGAATTCACTTTGACAACCGTTGAAGTTTGGCTGTGTCGCAATATTTCTATCGTCTCTCCTTGCAACGAAGAATATGTAAGTTGAATCAGGTGGAGTGTTTGTACTTCCCACCCCAATTGCATTGAATAGCTCTTGAGCAGTAGCTGTTACATTACCGACTGCATTAATAGCTCCCTGACCCAATGCATCCAACGCGGTACTATCAGTAGGATTCCATGCATCAACGATTACGGTATCCGTTGTTGATCTATTGTAATAATACCAATCGTAGAATGCGGTATCAGTGTTTACGGGATCGCCTCCGGCAATACTGAAGTCAAGAATAGATATTCCTTCGCAATACTCGTAGACATAATAATTGTTTGAAGGATTAACCTCGTCTCCATAGTTATTGGTTACCAAATCAAGGTCAGGAGCATCCGGAACTTCATGTATTACGACTGTTACCCGTGCTAATTCGCTCTCACAACCTTCAAATCCTGGGATACCATCGTTACTTGTTTGACTAAAATAGAAGTTATATGTACCCGCTGGTGGTGTGGATGTTCCTAATTCAAACAAGTTAAACGGATCTACATCTCTTCCATCTGGTATTGAAATCTGGTTGTTTCCAGCCAAGTCACTGTACCATCGAATTGTGGTCTGGTACTCACTCGGTGCATCCGGAACTATGATATTTTCTGGCGTCTCGCCTTCACAGTATTCAAATAGGTATACATCCGTTTGGCCAGGCAGAGTATCTCCATTTACCATGGACTCGAACTCAATTGTGGGTCTTTCAGGCTTCGCAAAAACAGTTAAGGTATCGGTTATAGTAATTGAACACCCTCCAGCCTCGTTTGCAAAAGGATCGTCATCGCTTGGAACCCATACATCAATTTGATAAACAATTTCATCTCTGTTCATCATTGAATCCATAGCGGTTAGTCCAATGTCAGCATCTGCAAGTAAATCCGCAAACACCAATGACAGACCAGGTCCTCCCACTGCACCAAAAGACTTAGAATTAAACCTATTCGTAATTGATCCAATAGGTCCACCTCCATTGTTCTCTGTCGAATCAGTATTTCCCAATACTGTCAAAATCAAACTGTCTACCGTAACATTCGTTGAAGTGAATGATCCATTTACAAGACTCAACCTTAATGCTTCATCCGGACTATCCTCACAATAGTAATCGTCAAGGTTAGAGATTTCACCTGTCGGAAGTGGGTAGATTTCAAACTCATCCGTACCATCAACAAACTCAGTTGCACCATCACCAACCACCCTATATACAGTGACTCTTTTAGCACCTGACGCTAACGTAGAAAGTGAATCGCTATCTCCTAACCTGAAAAGTTCATCGAGATCCATTCTCCAGAGACTGTCAGGGAAATTTTTTCCACCAATGGAGTCGGCATTCAGTATAATTCCTGGAGCCTCATAACGTAAGAATGTAAATCCAGTCGCAACTAAATCACCGTCCACATCAACATCTGGGACTCCGAAGAATAGGAACTCATTTTCGTAGAAATCCTGGAATTCCGCAGGATCCACAAAACCTTCGTTGTCATCCACGCAGAAATCCCTTTGTGTACTTCCTGATACGCTGCCGGTATAGAAAATCGGGAAGTCACCCGCAACAGGGGCAGCTCCTCCTCCAGTATTTGGATAGTCAGCGGTATCACCATAGGCAAGAACATCAAATATCTCATCCGCAGTTTGGAGAACCTCAATAGTAACAATTGTAGTATCTGCACAACCAGTAGCATTTTCCTCGGCGATATACAGTATCGGATAAAGGCCAACACCAGCACTGGAAGGTGTAAACCTGACACTATCAAACTCGGTATTTCCGGTTACTCTTGCTCCTCCAAGACCATCGCCAACAAATGACCTTGTGAAAAACTGAAGAGTATCATCGTCATCGTTTCCAATTGCGGTAGCCACAAATCCGCCGGCTGTGTACCCTAATGAATCCAATCCAGGGAATCCACTTGCGATATTATCGTAGTCCAGATCAGCATAAATGGGTTGTGCATCAGTAAGACTTTCTGAGAAAGTAACACCATCAGGAGAAAGTATAGCAACAGGTACTCTTCTACTGACCGTAACCGTAATTGTTGCTTGCGCTGGCGCCGCACATCCATTATTATCAACTACATCAAGATCATAGTCAAATGTTTCAACTAAGTAGCCCGATGTATCAAGGTTTTGAGGAGCAAGGAAATTCGGGTTTGCCTGATCGTCAATTGCAACATCATCAATTGTTGTCGTTTGGACAATTGATCCATCGTAATAGTTACTAAATGTTCCTGTCCAATCCCAGGTATACGATTCAGGAGTATTTGGTAGCGCATTGTTAGTACCTAGACCTAAAGTAATATCCTCGAAGCTACAAACGGTCATATCGCTGCCAATTAAGACATCTGCATCGGGTTGCCCCAATATGGTAAACCCAACGGGAATAGTATCACTAGCTGTACCATACGAGTTTACCTGGACAACATATCTATTAATGACTGTGTCGGATGTCAATGTTGTTGATCCATTGAGTTCAGCGACCTGAAATTGCATATCTGCATGTTCTACCAACTGATCAGCTTGCGTACTGGTGTAGACCAATGTCCCATCTTGTCTGTACCAGCGATATTCGGTGAAGTCTCCATTTGATAAGGTAGGAACCGCGGTCAGGTTGACATCAGAATAAGCATAAGCTGTGGAATAAGAAACATCATAACTATCGTCCCGACAGAAGACAATTTTGTCCGTGCTGATTTCTCCTGCATTGGCGCCAGAGCTCACTAATACGGGATCAGGTACATCTTCAACTTCCAGGAAGAGAATTGGAGTTTGTTGACTCACGCTCAAACCATACAAATCGGCATCCCCGCCGGTTCTTACGATGGTACCTGTGGCATTTGGATCCGCACCAGTATAGCGAATACTTAAGCCCGATATTTTGATTGAATCTCTATCTAACTCCGTGTTTGCATCAAAAGTTATCTGAATTTCATCTACCGTGATGGTAGCCATTAAGTTAGAAATATCAGTGGACCCATCATCAGCAGATGCAATGGTTACTGTCCCAAGACCAGGCTCGAATTCGAAACCATCACTAATTCCAAAAGTTAAGGATTTATTGGCACCTCCATCCTCTCTAAAGTCATCATCATTGGACTCTCTGATGAATACCGCTGTTTGAAGAGTTTGACTGTTATAAACATTGTTTACCCCAACTTTCAACGTATCCATCACTCCTGTCCCGATATTGTATGCAAATGTCGAGCTTTCGGTTTCGAACTCCCAGTTTGCCAGTCGATAAGGGTTACCAGAAGCGTCTTCAAATGTACCATCCGGAAATGTTACAGTGTAGGTAGAATCCGGATGTAGGTCATCGGTGGGATCTATAGTGATCAAAGTAGTTTGATCACCATAAACTTGCGATACATCTACCGCATTTATGACAATATCACCATTAGGGCCTCCAGATATGGTAATATCCTCATTCGTAGCGAAAATCAACTCATTGAACTGTAGGAATAAACTATCTCGTAAACCAACCCCTGTAGCCATATCAAGTGGAGTAAGAGTTGCAGTCGGTTCAGTGGCCGTTCCCGTAGTGGTCTGAAAGTTCCAATCTACAGTGGTACTAAGTGCAGGCAGATCTACACCAGATACAAATTCCTCAAAAGTCTGAGCAAGGATATTAACATAGAAATCAATGTCTCCTTCTAAATCCGCTGGATATGGTGGAGAGTAAGTGAAAACTGTTCTCGAATCACTGATGGTGACGCTTGCTGCATCAGCATCTAACGTATCAATTGATTCTCCACTCAATCCATAATAAAGCACGATTCCATTTGACCCGTTATCAGAAATCGGATTCATCGGTTGATCAAACGTGATAACAAAATCAGTCGTTAAGGCCACTCCTGTAGCATCATCAGCCGGTGTCAGTCCAGCGATTGCTGGTGTTTGACTATCAGTAACCGTTGTAAATGTATAAGTCGTTTCATCGGCATCTTGTCCGTCATAGAAATTACCTGAGGCATCAGCAAAAGCTTCATTATCACCAACAGCATTTCCACTACCTTCAATACCAATTGTGTATGCTACTTGTCCCTTGAGGGTATTTGCTGGAACCAGAAAGGATACCACACTTCCTTTGTAATTGAAAGAATTGTTAATGGTAGCATCTCCAGCCTCTATCCTCAACACTTCCACACTGGCCAGATCGTCTGGATCATCCAGTTCAATGAACAATTCCCCTACATCCGCCGTAACCCTTTCACTGAATTCCATTACGATATAAAAATCGCTGGTAGGCACAGGATTGGCTACACTGGCAGTGAAAATACCAGCAGCGTCAAAACTAGGTGTAGCTGTGGTATAGTAAGCCAATTGCGTAATTGTTGGGGCATCTGTCTCCGTTGTTGCGGTTGTAAAGTTCCAGGTTACGTTGTCATTGACTGTAGTCGAAGTATTGTTTGTCGAATAATCCTGGTAGTTATTATTGGTTACCTGAACATAGTAGTTCGTTCCCCCATCCAATGTCGGGTTATAAGTAAACACTGAAGTTCCAAGAGTGTTATCAGGAGAAACTGGCGCAGTATCTAAAGTATCTGCAATCACCCCATCCTGGTAAAATACTGTAACATTACCTACTCCGGCAGTAACTCTTTCAGAGAAAGTCAAAACCAGATTAGGGCTTTCTGATACTTCCGTTTCCCCATCAGTTGGAGTAAAAGTATATGTTGGAGCGACCCCTTCGGTAGTAGTTTGAAAATCCCATCCATCGGCACCAGTATACCCTGTGGCTCCCGTAGTGTTGCCTGTATTATCAGCAAATGCATCATCAGGAACATTGATTCTATAATAGTTGCTGCCATCAAAGTCCTCTGAAATTGTATAAGTGTAAACAGTATTACCAAGGGTTGGAACCCCTGCAGACAAGGCAATAGTCTCGATTAATACCGCTGTATTATTTCCAGAGAATGGACTTGGTACTTCAACGGAATTATCATAGGAAATAGTAATGTTTCCAGCCTGAGGATTTACTGGCTCATCGAAGGTTAAAACCAAATCAGTGTTAATCGCGACTGTGGTAGCTCCATCCACAGGACTAATAGTAAAATTTGGATCGGTAGCATCCGATGTCGTTGTGAACGAGTAAGTACCATCTGCGGCGATACCAGGGAATACATTTGCCCCTGCTGCACTTTGGTCCTCGATCGCTGTTGAAGGGATGAAAATATTGTATTCTGTATCTCCGGACAGTGTCAATGCCCCTTCAGAAATACTGGTAAGATCAATGCTCACAAATCGAGGAGTTGTAAAATCTACTCCGGCATTCGCATTCATTGCAATTTGCTGAACCAGGGTACCGTCTGTGTATTGAATTTGAATGAATCCACCGGCTTGTGGCTGCACAATCTCATTAAACTCAATGGTAATGGTCGGTTGTAACGCTACTCCTGTTGCGTCATCAGTAGGTGTAAGATTCCACACTATTGGTGCAAAATCATCGTCTTCGGTATCAAAATTCCACTCTCCGGTGGCTATTCCAGCAAAAGCAATTCCGTTTACATCCTCCAGTACTCCAGCTCCTATTCTGATCTCATAATTCCCTGTGTTTATCAAAGAATCAAGACCTGCAGCTGATAATGGTATAGTTACATGGTTATTCGAAATCGTGACTTCATTCAACGCGTAATTATAGACTACACCGCCACCCTCATAGAGATCAATTGTTCCAGTTCCAGCGAAAATATCTTCATCGAATATTATTTCATATTCCAAGGTGGTTGCCGGTAAGTTCATTGCATCATCTGCCGGGCTCAGTGTGATAATCAACGGACCATTTCCATCACTCGTAGCGTCCGTACCAAAATTCCAGGTACTAGCAGTATAGGTTTCATTGTAAACATTAGTGGAGCTAGAAAAGTCCTCAAATGCTCCAGGATCAAGTTTTACATGATAGTCCGTTGAAGTCGAAAGTTCAATCCCTGATCCGCCATTTGCAGCAGTCAGATCCATTGTGACGATTGAGTTTGTTTCCCCAACAGCATCATCAATGGAGAAAATGGCTCCATTAGCGATTGTTTCCGAATATAAGGTGTCACCAGTGGACTGAATTACTAAATGTAATTGTTGACCACCTCCTGTGAATTGAATAGGTTCATCAAAACGGATTTGCAATTGGGTCACTGTGGTTGGGTCAATGCCCGAAGAATTATCTGCAGGAGTGTATGAGACCACATCTGGAGTATCTCCATCATCTGCTTCGGTCGACCAGTTCCATTCGGAATTTGTAGTAATCAAAACAAACGGATTCCCCGAAGCATCTTCAATAGAACCTGCATCAATCAGAACATAGTAGTTCCATCCACCTGACAACTCCACTCCTAAAGCTGCCAGATCGATGCTAAGGAGATCATCAGTATCGTCGCTACTAGAAATGGAAATTGCCGGATCGTTTATAGACACATCGAAAAGCGTATAATCAGTGCCGTTATTTGCATGCAATTCGATATTTCCGCTAGTCCTCACAATAGTTTCATCAAAGTCTATGGAAAGGGTGGTTTGGGCAGAAACGTCAACTGCTCCTGCATCGTCGGCAGGACTCAGAACTTCCACCACAGGAGGAGTACCGTCCGTGTCAACAGTGAAATCAAATACTGTTTCAGAAGAAGGAGCATCATCCGAAACGCTTTCAAATGCTCCAGCAGGAATTGTTACTTCAATGTTCGCCCCTGTCGCGAATTCAGCCGAAAATGCTGAATTAAAGATCGTTACAACATTATTGGTGATATTAATATTCGCACCAGTCAACGGCACGGTTTCATTGTATGGTCCACCACTCAATGCTGTCGTAGTAAGGTTAAGAGGAACAGTGGGCTCCTTTACATCTTGACTAAATGTCAAAGTAATGTTTGAGAAATCATTAACATCGATTTCTCCCTGCGTAGGTGAGGTCATGATATCATCCACCAAAATGGTAGCTTGTACACCCGCCGCGTAAGCAGCTATTGCTGCTGGGTTACCAAGTGCATCCGCCAAAGTACCCCCATTGATTTCGAGGCTTCCGGTTTCTACATCGATACCGTCTACATCATCATCACCATTGTCTATGGTATATGTGAATGTATGGGTTGCGTTGGTACTACCACCCGAAAGCGTAGCATAGTGTGTTACACCACCAATTTCAATTGCTAATCTCTCCGTACCCGCCATCACGACAGGCTCATCCCAGGTGATCACAAAGTCAAGGTTTTCACCAAAATTATAAGTGCCAGCAGTTGGTAGAACTGCAGTTGATACTTCTGGTAAGTTCGCATCGATAGGATCATTTGCTCCTACGTATGCTGTGTTAAATTCAGGGCCTGAATTGCCCGCTGCATCTGTTATGGTCAAACTGAGCGGGATATCATCTCCAGCGGCCACATCAGTACCACCATCAGTAACATCAAATTGAACGGTGTAAGTATCTCCATCAACACGACTTGCAAAAGTAGATATTGGGAAGCCACCAAAATTACCAGTAATACTTCCAGTAGCAGTGTAATCTTCGGTATCAGTCTCCTCCATCTCAATGGTCACAACTACGGCATCATCAGCCACATTCATGGCGACATCAGCTATCAACAGTGAAGCAATCTCTGGCGTATTAGCATCTATGGGATCATTCGCCTGTACAATAGCCGTTGTGAATTGCGCACTAATATTTCCAGCTCCATCTTCCAAATAGATATCAACTGGAATGTTAACTCCCGCAGCAACATCAGTTCCCCCGTCCGTCACCGTGAATTGCGCCTGGTATGTAGTTCGATTTTGTCTTGCTATTCCCGTTAGAGGGAATCCACCTATGGTAGGCGAACCATTGAATATATACGTATCCCCGTCATCATCTTCTACTGTAATTGTGGCAGTAACAATGTCATCGATATTCATCGCGACATCCGGAATAGTGACACTTACAATATCAGGAATATTAGCATCCAATGGATCATTAGCCTGACTAATCGCCGTGGTGAATGGAGTACTAGTATTACCCAAGGCATCTGTGATGGTCAGGTTTACTGGAATATCCTCATTCGCGAAATAGTCATCCCCATTGTCAGTTATGGTAAAATCCGCAAGATAAGAAGTAGTGCTACCTCCATCATCTCGGAAGTTCGTTAATGAAAATCCACCAATTGTACCAACAAGATTGCCAACTACTGTGTAGTCTTCATCAAAGGTAGCGTCAGCTGCTGTAGTAATAGTCGCCGTAACAAGGTCACCGACGTTCATTGCGACATCTGGAATGGAGACGGTTAAAACCGAGGGACTATTTGCATCAATTGAGTCATTATTTTGATTTATAGGAGTGTTAAATGTGTTAGAAATATTACCAGCAGCATCGGTGATGGTAATACTCAAAGGAATATCATTTGCTTCAGCTATATCGGTCCCTCCTTCAGTGATCTCAAAATCAATATCATATTCCGTATCGCTTATTCTTGAGAAAGATCCGTCATCAAAAGAAAAACCAGCAATGTTCCCTGTTACCTCTCCAAGACCCGAGGTGTAATCATCAGTGTCAGATGTCACATTGATACGAAGGGTAGCAACATTACCAACTATCAACTTACTGTTCGGTAAAGAAACTGAACCGATAACGGGATCCACTCCGTCTACCAAAACATTGTCTAGAGTGGGTGCAGTAAAAGCCAGTGTGGCCAAATTATTTGCATCCGAATCTTCAATATCTCCGCCACTGATAACCGGAGTGATTCCAATACCGTCTGTATCCTGATCGGAGGAGGTCACGGTGTAACTAAATGTAACGGTGGTTGATGACGTTTCCGCTCCTGCCACAGCGTTTCTTGAATTACCACCGATATTTAGAGCTATTTGTTCCGTTCCAACTGCACTTACCAATTCGCTGAAAGTCAACTCAAAATCCAAGTTTTCAGTTTCAGTATATGTATCATCTGCAGGTGCTTTTACGCTGATAATAATCGGTGAGGCTGCGTCCGTATAAGTAACCGATGCAAGTGGTGTAGATGTTAGGTTACCTGCTACATCTCTCCACTCATTAGTTACTCCTGATATCAATGTACTGACCAATGCCGTGTTCTGAGTAGCTTGTCCGGTGACACTTGACAGGGTGACAATATTTGTAGCTGCAGACGGATCTGTAATCGATGCTGAACCTACCGTTGAAGCATCGGGTAAGGTAATCGTTCCAAAATCAGCCAGAATAGGTGGGTTTCCGTCATCAGTATCGATAGGTTCACTGAAAGTGATCTGTATAACGTTAATGAGACCATCATTGTTGGGGTCTTGAATTTCAAGATCTGATATTATTGGATCGGTCTGATCTATCTCTAATGTCGTTGAACTCGCAGTACCAGTCGTTGTGTTACCCGCCAAATCAGTCAAAATCGCATTGAAGGTAACCACCTCACCATCAGCCAATGTCCCACTTAGTGCCTCAAAAGTGGTCGCATCTATGTTCACCACCTGGGTGGTGTTTATGCCCGTTATCGTAGCCGCTAATCCTAAATCAACAAATGGCTCAGCATCTACCTGTGCTCGTAACTGAATACTTCCACCATTCAAAGTCGCATCATTGGCAATAGGTACGGTAATATCTACACTCGTATTGTCCTCATTCCAATAATCAGCAACAACAGGAGCACCAACCGAGGATACCGCTCCAACCGTGAAACCTGCAGGATCGGTCTGATCTATCTCTAATGTCGTTGAACTCGCAGTCCCAGTCGTTGTGTTACCCGCCAAATCAGTCAAAATCGCATTGAAGGTAACCACCTCACCATCAGCCAATGTCCCACTTAGTGCCTCAAAAGTGGCCGCATCTATGTTCACCACCTGGGTGGTGTTTATGCCCGTTATCGTAGCCGCTAATCCTAAATCAACAAATGGCTCAGCATCTACCTGCGCTCGTAACTGAATACTTCCACCATTCAAAGTCGCATCATTGGCAATAGGTACGGTAATATCTACACTCGTATTGTCTTCATTCCAATAATCAGCAACAACAGGAGCACCAACCGAGGACACCGCTCCAACGGTAAAAGCTCCCGGTGCGGTCTCATCAAATGTCACCGTGTTCGCACTTTGGGTACCTGGTGTAGCATTACCTGCTACATCCGAAATGATCGCCGTAAATACAACATTCTCATTCTCTGCTAACCCACTACTTAATGCCTCGAAAGTAGCCGCCAGTACATTTAGCGTCACTGTAGTCCCTAAATCACCATTTAATATCGTATAGGCACCATCCAAATCCTCGAAACCTCCACCTGCTACATTGGCTCGTAGTTGGATCGTTCCACCCTCCAAAGTCGCCTCATTCGCAACTGGAACATCAATATCTAGATCTGTATTCGTCGGATTCCAATATCCAGTAACAACCGTGCCCCCATTAACAGTCACCGTGCCCGTAGTGAAACCTGCAGGATCGGTCTGATCTATCTCTAATGTCGTTGAACTCGCAGTCCCAGTCGTTGTGTTACCCGCCAAATCAGTCAAAATCGCGTTGAAGGTAACCACCTCACCATCAGCCAATGTCCCACTTAGTGCCTCAAAAGTGGCCGCATCTATGTTCACCACCTGGGTGGTGTTTATGCCCGTTATCGTAGCCGCTAATCCTAAATCAACAAAAGGCTCAGCATCTACCTGCGCTCGTAACTGAATACTTCCACCATTCAAAGTCGCATCATTGGCAATAGGTACGGTAATATCTACACTCGTATTGTCTTCATTCCAATAATCAGCAACAACAGGAGCACCAACCGAGGACACCGCTCCAACGGTAAAAGCTCCCGGTGCGGTCTCATCAAATGTCACCGTGTTCGCACTTTGGGTACCTGGTGTGGCATTACCTGCTACATCCGAAATGATCGCCGTAAATACAACATTCTCATTCTCTGCTAACCCACTGCTTAATGCCTCGAAAGTAGCCGCCAGTACATTTAGCGTCACTGTAGTCCCTAAATCACCATTTAATATCGTATAGGCACCATCCAAATCCTCGAAACCTCCACCTGCTACATTGGCACGTAGTTGGATCGTTCCGCCCTCCAAAGTCGCCTCATTCGCAACTGGAACATCAATATCTAGATCTGTATTCGTCGGATTCCAATATCCAGTAACAACCGTGCCCCCATTAACAGTCACCGTGCCCGTAGTGAAACCTGCAGGATCGGTCTGATCTATCTCTAATGTCGTTGAACTCGCAGTACCAGTCGTTGTGTTACCCGCCAAATCAGTCAAAATCGCATTGAAGGTAACCACCTCACCATCAGCCAATGTCCCACTTAGTGCCTCAAAAGTGGCCGCATCTATGTTCACCACCTGGGTGGTGTTTATGCCCGTTATCGTAGCCGCTAATCCTAAATCAACAAATGGCTCAGCATCTACCTGCGCTCGTAACTGAATACTTCCTCCATTCAAAGTCGCATCATTGGCAATAGGTACGGTAATATCTACACTCGTATTGTCCTCATTCCAATAATCAGCAACAACAGGAGCACCAACCGAGGATACCGCTCCAACCGTGAAACCTGCAGGATCGGTCTGATCTATCTCTAATGTCGTTGAACTCGCAGTCCCAGTTGTTGTGTTACCCGCCAAATCAGTCAAAATCGCATTGAAGGTAACCACCTCACCATCAGCCAATGTCCCACTTAGTGCCTCAAAAGTGGCCGCATCTATGTTCACCACCTGGGTGGTGTTTATGCCCGTTATCGTAGCCGCTAATCCTAAATCAACAAAAGGCTCAGCATCTACCTGCGCTCGTAACTGAATACTTCCACCATTCAAAGTCGCATCATTGGCAATAGGTACGGTAATATCTACACTCGTATTGTCTTCATTCCAATAATCAGCAACAACAGGAGCACCAACCGAGGACACCGCTCCAACGGTAAAAGCTCCCGGTGCGGTCTCATCAAATGTCACCGTGTTCGCACTTTGGGTACCTGGTGTAGCATTACCTGCTACATCCGAAATGATCGCCGTAAATACAACATTCTCATTCTCTGCTAACCCACTGCTTAATGCCTCGAAAGTAGCCGCCAGTACATTTAGCGTCACTGTAGTCCCTAAATCACCATTTAATATCGTATAGGCACCATCCAAATCCTCGAAACCTCCACCTGCTACATTGGCACGTAGTTGGATCGTTCCGCCCTCCAAAGTCGCCTCATTCGCAACTGGAACATCAATATCTAGATCTGTATTCGTCGGATTCCAATATCCAGTAACAACCGTGCCCCCATTAACAGTCACCGTGCCCGTAGTGAAACCTGCAGGATCGGTCTGATCTATCTCTAATGTCGTTGAACTCGCAGTACCAGTCGTTGTGTTACCCGCCAAATCAGTCAAAATCGCATTGAAGGTAATCACCTCGCCATCAGCCAATGTCCCACTTAGTGCCTCAAAAGTGGTCGCATCTATGTTCACCACCTGGGTGGTGTTTATGCCCGTTATCGTAGCCGCTAATCCTAAATCAACAAAAGGCTCAGCATCTACCTGCGCTCGTAACTGAATACTTCCACCATTCAAAGTCGCATCATTGGCAATAGGTACGGTAATATCTACACTCGTATTGTCTTCATTCCAATAATCAGCAACAACAGGAGCACCAACCGAGGACACCGCTCCAACGGTAAAAGCTCCCGGTGCGGTCTCATCAAATGTCACCGTGTTCGCACTTTGGGTACCTGGTGTAGCATTACCTGCTACATCCGAAATGATCGCCGTAAATACAACATTCTCATTCTCTGCTAACCCACTGCTTAATGCCTCGAAAGTAGCCGCCAGTACATTTAGCGTCACTGTAGTCCCTAAATCACCATTTAATATCGTATAGGCACCATCCAAATCCTCGAAACCTCCACCTGCTACATTGGCTCGTAGTTGGATCGTTCCACCCTCCAAAGTCGCCTCATTCGCAACTGGAACATCAATATCTAGATCTGTATTCGTCGGATTCCAATATCCAGTAACAACCGTGCCCCCATTAACAGTCACCGTGCCCGTAGTGAAACCTGCAGGATCGGTCTGATCTATCTCTAATGTCGTTGAACTCGCAGTCCCAGTTGTTGTGTTACCCGCCAAATCAGTCAAAATCGCATTGAAGGTAACCACCTCACCATCAGCCAATGTCCCACTTAGTGCCTCAAAAGTGGCCGCATCTATGTTCACCACCTGGGTGGTGTTTATGCCCGTTATCGTAGCCGCTAATCCTAAATCAACAAAAGGCTCAGCATCTACCTGCGCTCGTAACTGAATACTTCCACCATTCAAAGTCGCATCATTGGCAATAGGTACGGTAATATCTACACTCGTATTGTCTTCATTCCAATAATCAGCAACAACAGGAGCACCAACCGAGGATACCGCTCCAACCGTGAAACCTGCAGGATCGGTCTGATCTATCTCTAATGTCGTTGAACTCGCAGTCCCAGTTGTTGTGTTACCCGCCAAATCAGTCAAAATCGCATTGAAGGTAACCACCTCGCCATCAGCCAATGTCCCACTTAGTGCCTCAAAAGTGGTCGCATCTATGTTCACCACCTGGGTGGTGTTTATGCCCGTTATCGTAGCCGCTAATCCTAAATCAACAAATGGCTCAGCATCTACCTGCGCTCGTAACTGAATACTTCCTCCATTCAAAGTCGCATCATTGGCAATAGGTACGGTAATATCTACACTCGTATTGTCCTCATTCCAATAATCAGCAACAACAGGAGCACCAACCGAGGATACCGCTCCAACGGTAAAAGCTCCTGGTGCGGTCTCATCAAATGTCACCGTATTAGCGCTTTGTGTCCCTACAGTCGCGTTTCCCGCAACGTCAGTTATGATCGCCGTAAAAACAACATTCTCATTCTCTGCTAACCCACTGCTTAATGCCTCGAAAGTGGCCGCATTTCTATTGAGGGTCAAATTACCATTTAGGTTTCCTACTAAAATGGTGAAACTAGAACCAAAATTCTCAAAACCACCTCCTTCTACATTGGCCCTCAATTGTACTGTCCCATTTTCCAAGGAAGGATCATTATCTATTGGTGTAACTAGATCAATATCAGTATTAGTAGGATTCCAATATCCAGTAACAACCGTGCCCCCATTAACGGTAACAGTGCCCATGTTAAATGCAATTGGTGCCGTAGCATCATAAATAAAATCTTCGGTATCACTTTGGGTCATGCCGGCATCTTCTGCCTCAACTGAAATGGTTTGTCCTTCTGTCCAAAGCGTATTAACGGAGACGTCAATAGTTGTGCTCCAGTTACCAGAACCATCGGTTACAGCAGACCCAGTGATGTCTTCACCCAATGGATCGACAGAGATATTAATAGTTACCCCGGAACCAAATCCACTTGTTCCGGAGATACCAACAGAAGACTCCTCACTGGCATTTACATAATTTCCTGAAATCTCGTTAATTGTGATTTGAGCACTGGTTTTTAATGCCACCACCAAACAGGCGGAGACAAAGAACCATCGCAAAAATGATGGCATATCCAGAAGTTGGAAATGGCTACCGGTCCTCATAATTCAATTTTTGTCAGATTTAATTTTAGGTTTATGCATAACACCTTGTCATCTGCCTGCCTTACATAAATCCGATATGTCTGTCTGTCTACTGTCATAAGTTGGTGCTTATTGCCTCTGAATCACTCCTCTATCGTTCAACTTCATCAGAGAAATCATCGTCTGCGTGCTACCAAAATCAATAGTGGCTCCAACCATGATGGATCCGGATGAAAGCGTGCAAGTGACAACTCCCTCATCGTTACCGGAAACAAGACCAAAATTTCCTTCAAATTCCTGTTTCTCGAAACCAGATGACCCAGTTCTCATGAACATGACTTCCTGATTTTTTCTTTGCGCATTCACATCAATATCGTCATCAAGAACGATATAGTTGGGGTAAGAACCCACTACGGCAAGATCTCCTTCTCTCGTAACTGTCACGGAGTTTCCTGCTGCATCAATTCCCCATTTTGATTCAAGAGCTCTAGAAAAAATGAGAGAACCAGAGTTTTCGTAAAGACCCATGAGAAAGGGAAACTGAGCTTGACCCAAGGTGCTGGTTCCGACAACAGTAAATCCGCCGGAGACCTTAATAACGTCGTTAGGTTGGTCCATAGAACTGTTTACTCCGTCTATAGATACTCCAAATACCTTGGCGGTAACCTGAGAGGTAGCTAAAGGGTTTAGTACCATAATACCGACATTTAATCCTGTTCCACCCCCATTGCCAATTTGCTCGGTGCTTCCAATCAATGCGAGATTACCGTCATCAAGTTCGAAAACTGCTATAGCATTATCATCAGAATTTCTATATCCATATGATTTTCTAAAGAGAGTGGTATCAGCGGCATAATCTTCCTTGATCAAAAAGTATTGATCTCCGGGATTTCTGGTTAGGTCATTAGCTTCCGGCAAAGTAGTTCGTCCAACTATTACAATATTTCCATCTGCAGTTTGGGTTATGTCACTTCCGTAAACATTATCTGCTGTAGCACCTGTAGACGAATATGGACCCGCCCGAACAGTATCAAATTTTACAACCTCAAGATTATCATCAAAATGTACCCAGTAAATAGCAAATTGTTGTGTCTGACCTGAAATTAGTTCAGCAAATGATCCAACCACCAAATATCCATCATCGATTTCCTTTATACTCTCTGCGACCTCTTCAGTAACGTAGCTTGAGTCGCCAAGAATGAACTCTCCTACATCGAAGACTATGGACTGTATTTCATTACCTAGAGAATCAGTTTCAATGATATAAGTGTTTTGGTTTTGACCCGCTTTCGCCTGATCTCCAAGCAGAACAACATTCTCAGAGGAGTTGACTATCATATCTTTCAAATGCTGATTTCCTGTTGAACCATAGTATTTGACAAATGTCTCCGGTGGTCTAGGAGATGCTTCGTCTTCAAAAACACAGGAACCCAGGATGGTAATAAATCCAAGGACAGGAAATACCCAACGTAGTTGCTTAATCATCTAAATTCCTTCAGTTTTTTAGGACTGTATACCGAGTAAGTATATCCCAGTGAAAAAGATAAAAGATCCAGAGCTAAATCATCCTCAACAAATCCGAGATCATAGGTAAGAAACTGGTTTCCATTCCATCGATTATCGGAGTTGATATAGTTAACCAACCCTCTGTCGTAACGAACCTCCAAAGTCAAAAAGTGTGTAGCCACTCTTAACTTCACCCCAACCGCGGCGATGGCAGAAACGTTGTTAATGTTAACCAGGTCCAAATCTGTTAGATTGTTGTTCGTTGCCAAAGAAAAAGCAGTACCCCCACGACGGGTTGCTCCAATATATTCAGCATTCAATAAGCGATCATAGGACATCCCCAACGTAACATAAGGTATTGCTCCATCATCGCTGAAGTATCGAAAGTTATATCGTGCATACAATGGAAATCTGAAGTTCAATTGCCTGTTCTTGATGTAAGAAATGAGTGTTGGATCTCCCGAATCATTTAGCCCAACGTAGCTATCCACATCGTATTCAGATCTTCTAAGATTGAAACCCGTACCGATTTCAATTCCATACCATAAATGTCTTTCTGCGGTAAGCTCTGCCCAATAACCAATACCAAGATTCCCATTTGGCGAGGCTTCTCCAGGTCCATTGCCATTTCCATTATAGACTTTTTTGACTTGAGCCGTATTTGCGGGATTAAATGTCTCAATCACATTCGGGTAGGACTTATTTACCCCTATTCTAGCTGCCACACGAAATATGGGTTTCGTTCGAAACTTCTCATACAAAAAGTACAGCTCTGCAGGGTCCGATAAAGGGTTAAGCCGATGTTCTTTATCGGCTTTTAAAAGGTTTACTAAGGATGCTTCCGCTTGAGGTTCATCATCAATGAAAATATAAACCTTAGTAATTAGTTTATGTGCTCTAATCCTTTCTTCTTTTGTAAATCCACCCTCCTTTTGGGGTAGATCAAATCCTCCTTGTAACCTTTCAGGAATTCCCGTCAAACGACCTTCTTCATAATTCCGCTCTTCATTAGCCAAACGCTGAGCCCATGTCTGTCCATATGTATTAATGACCAGACCAAGGCTTAGGAAAAGGAATGTTATGTATAATATGTTTCTTCGCAAGGGATCTTAAAGGTTATGAGCGTTACTTGAACAGAATTTCACTAATTCTCCTCTGGTTTAGGTTTAGGTTTTCCTTGACATGTTGCTGCCCACTCGATGTCATTAATATCTGCAACAAACTGTCTCCATTCAATATCTGACATATTCCTTGTTAGGTACCCGCACATCTGATCAACCATATTATCAGGTTTAGTGGGGAAGTACCGAATAAGACCATCGGCGCATGCGGTCATTAGGCCTTTACCATCAGGGTGAAAATCCAAATCCCATACCCAATCGGTGTGGTCATCGAAAACCGTAGGTAAGTCAAAAATATTGTTAGGATCCATGTCCCACATTCTTGCCGACTTGTCATTACTTGATGCTGCTACCAGTCTATCATCCGGACTGAATTCAACGTGTGTAACTGGTGAGGTAAATCCAACTAATTCAGGGCCATATTGCTGCTTATTAACCATGTCCCAGATAACCACATATCCGTAACCATTGTTGAAGTTAAAGCCTCCAATCGCAATGAACTGACCTGATTTACTGAAAGTCAAATCTCTTACCGGACGTTCATCTTGATTCTTCCTGTAAATAGCACCTTGACTTTGATCAGGACCAGCTCCAAGATCTATTAGGAAAACCTCCCCTCTTGTTGAACCGGCGGCTAAAGTCTTGCCATCTGGTGAAATGGCTAGGGACTGCACCTTAGATGAAACCAGGGATATTTCCGTAACTGAACCCGTGGCAAGATCCGTTCTAAGAATTTCTCTATCGGCACCGACAGAGATAAACCCGGTGTTGTCAGGAGTGAATACCAAGTCATAAATCGCCCCTCTGTGAGATTGAATTCGTTGAGGTTCACTATTAGGTTTTGTAAGATCGAAAAGATCAATTTCATCCCTATTCGTGGCAAGAGCTAACCAGCGATCGTTTGGACTCACGTTAACCACTCGATCCACAGCGTCACTTCGATAAATCTCCTGGAACTCCCGTGTCTCAACATCCCAACCCAAAAGTCTTCCATCCCCTCCAGCAGAAAACATTCTAGATCCATCTACTGAGAACGAAACGGAACGAACTGCAACTTGCTTGTCAAAGTTGTTGAGTGGTTTATGACCATGATACTGATTTAGGATCGAGTCTCCGATGGTTTTAGCACCTTCGTCTCCAATCAGTGGATTCTGAGCTAAAATCGATGCTCCAATAAGGCCCTGAAGACCGTAATAAGCACCTGAATAAATATCTCCATTATATTCCTTTTCCGGGAATTTATAATCCTGATAGAAATCGTATCCTTGCTTGGCAACGAGGGCTTTCAATTCGGGGTCAGTTCTCACTTCTTTCGCCTTGATGGCCATGGACTGTGCAACTGCCTGATACCTTAATCGTTCGGCCTTTATCCTTTCGTCAACTGCAATCCTTTCCTGACGAATGGCCTCCTTCTCGTTTTCTTCGGCCAATTGACGTTGCTCCTCAGCAATCTCAGTTGCTTCTTCAGCCAGATTTCTCTGACGGTTTGCTTCTTCAGCATTCAATACAGCCTGGGCTCTTGCAATATCTGCTAACCTTCTTTCTTCATCCGCTCTATCTCTTTCTTGTTCAGCCACCCTCTGTTGTTTCTCGGCCTCGGCCTGTGCTCGTCTTGCAAGGGTGGCCTGTTCGATTGCTTTTTCTTCCTGTAATCTAGCCTCAGCCGCATTCTCCTCTGCACGCACTCGCTCCTCTTCTGCATAACCCGCCTGAATCTGGGCATACACAACTAAGAATATACAAACCATTGCTACCGCACCAGCAATTATTGCAAACGTTCGAACGAACTGTACTTTTCTTTTCTGAAGGAGGATTTTGTTAGCCTGTTCAGTTTCATAAGCCTTGACGGACGTGTCAAGGAATATCATAGTCCGTTCGTACGCTTCGTTGTAGCGAGAACCCCAAACGAATGTTGGCTTGTTCTCTTCCCTCCAGTTTATTGCTAGCTGTAGATCAGGCATCTTCCATAAGCTGGCTTTGCCTTCTTGGAATTTAGTTGCTGCATCTGAGAGCTTCATATACATCTCAGCTGCTCTAGCTTCTTCATCAAGCCATAATTTCAACCGGTCCCAGATCCTCATTAAACTTTCATGAGAGATATCAATTACAGTATCCGATTCTAATCTTACTCCATGTGGAGGCATCAATAAAGACCTTCCTGGTTCTCTAAATCGATCAACAACCCGCTCCACTTCGTCCTCTGACACCCCGGCTATTGCAGCTATCGTGCTCAACTTTGAAGGTCTTCTAATTCCTTGATTTTCAGCGCCTTTCTCGGTCAAGGATTTAAACATCACCTCACAAATCTCTTTCTCACGCTTGCTTAGCAAATCGTATGCTTCATTCGCGTGCATGGATAAGGCTTCCCTAAGTGTACCTATAGCATTGTAATGCCTCAAGTCCATGGGTTCACTTTCCTTTCGGTGTTCCACCCAATAACCCCAAGTTCTCATTAAGGCATGCTGAAGAATAGGTAACTGATCAGGATTGTCTCCGAGGTCATTGAGCAATTGCTGAGTGAGTCTTGGGGATATTTTACCACCACCAACTGCAACTGGTCCCTCGATGATCATTCTTTTCTGATCACGTGTCATTTGAGGAATCAGGTAGTGAGAATCGTTGATCATTTGAGTTAGATCCGGGTATTTTGCGCATTCCCCAATGAAATCTGATCTCATCGTAAGGGCAACGTAAATTGGAGAGTCCCTTTGTGAGGAAGCTTCCAGCAGAAGATTTACAAAAGCTGCTGCTTCATTTTGATCAGAGCTTTGTGCCTCTAATCGCGAAAACCTGAATAGCTCCTCAAACTGGTCGACCAATACCAGTACATTTTGGAACTCATCAGTTTTCAATTGCTTTATCACTTCGACTAAACCCAAGGAGGAACTTCTCAATACTGTACCAATGATAGTTTTCTTAATGAGCTTATCTTCTTCAGAAAGAGCTTGATATTCCTGATCTTTCACCAATAATGCTTCGGCAAGATTGTCGATTGGGCCCCCTCCGGGTCTGCAGGTCACAACGCGCCAGTTAGAACCTGCTTGCGTCATGAACCCCCCATGTAAGGTTGGTATCAAACCACAGTAAACAAAAGAGGATTTACCACTACCGGAGGCTCCAAGGATTCCGACAAAATGATTGTCGGAAAGTTTTGCCAGTGCTTCGTCACTTTGTCCCTCTCGTCCAAAGAAAAGATGGCTCTCTTCAACACCAAATGGTCTCAGTCCTGGAAACGGATTAACCAGTTCCGTAATGTCAATATTGTCATTACCTGAACCTTGCTTTAGATCAATATTTTGGTCGCTCATGATCAGTCAGTTAGTTTAGATAAAAAGGGCTTGAGTTGATCCGGTTTAAATTTTCCGGCATTACCAAGCACTATTGTCTTATTTTTCTCAAATTCTTCAGTATTAACTTCTTTCTCTCCTTCAATGTAAACCGCTTTGGCTCTTAAAGGCTTCTCCCTACCAAATCCGGGAGCCTTCATGAGGTCAAATTGCTTTGTTTTTATCCACTCATGTGTAGCCTTGCCGTAGTATATTATGGACCCATCACATCTTCTTAAATTTTCGTGGTGGACGTACCTTATATCAACAAGTTCCCCTTCATAATTTGGCCTTAGGACTTTGAATCCTTGTTTTGATAAAAAGTCATCGATGTCATTTGCTGAATCAAGATCCATCTGATCAGCGATCAAATAAATAACTTTTACTCCTTCCTCATCCTTATCATCATATCCTTTGACGTCCCTTTTCACATGAAATCTTCCGCCCGTCAATAACTCCTCCCTGATAATACTCTTAAGCTCTTGTAGCTGTATTTGGAGGACTTCCGCCTCTTCAACCATGGCGGCACCCCCTTTTATGTCTTCAATAAAAATCTTCTGTCGTTCGCTCACATTAAGCAAGTCCGGAGATAACCAAACCAAACGACTAAATGGCATGTCATTACCGTTCTTCTTATTGTATTCGGACATGTCAAGCGTATGGTCCTGTGCTATAAGATTCTGAATATCAACAATTGATTTGTCCGAACCCGCAGGTTTGTATCCATAGTCCTCTCCGATAAGATGTATTGACATCCTGGAGTTGGCCAGATCCTCTTTAATAGATTTCTCTAACTCGTCAAGGTCTTTTGGCAGACTGCGGTTTGGAAGCACTTCATAACCATGACTTTTTAATTCCCTTTTCAGAACGTCTCTTTGAGTAAGAAGGTCCATTCCTGTGCTGGCGAGATAAACCGTTTTGTTCCGATCAACTTTTGTTTTCTTCTTTTTAGCTGATTTTTGGGAATCTTCGTCAAGGATGTGCGAGATATCGTAAGCGATATCAACTAATTTCATCCAAAAACCTTGTTCCGTTTCGCCTCCAAAGAACCGTCTATATTCATCGGAAATACCAGTTTGAGGATCTACATAAAAGAAGTCGTAACTAATCAGATCGACAAAGTCAGGAAAAACCACTTCGACATCAATCTGATTTTTCACCACCATCATCAATCGAGGTACATCTCCTACTTTAAGGCTTTTATCTTTCTGAAGACCCTTCGCCCACTCAGTTATTGTCTTCAGTGACTGATCGTTCACGATTGACTCACTTACAATCGGCATAACCGCGCACGCATTATCTAACAAACTTCCGGTAAGGTCGGAAGCTTTGACAAGTTGTACTTCAGGATGTCCCTTCGTTATCTGAGAAAGGAGCGTTGTCAGGAATTTATGAAAATTCGTGACCCATCCTTTAAAGCCTTTGTCATCAGATTGATTATCCTGATCAACAAAAACTAGCAGTATGTCCGTTTTATTATCCATTTGGTTAAGCCGGGTGAAGCTAGACTTTTAAAAAAAAGCTTTTTTCACCTAAAAAAAAACATAATTTTTCTAACTGTCTTATTATCAAGTAAATAAACTCATATCAAATTCCTCTTTCTTCTTGGCCTCCTTCTCAAACTCATCGTTAAGAATTTTCACGTAGGTCTCCATCAATTCCACGTGCTGAGACATCAAATTTGAAAACTCTTCCATCCGAAGAACCAATAAAGTTGAAGTGGTTGTACTCACAGCATCGAAATCATAAATTTCAGATACAAGAAGTAGCTTTTCTCCAACTAACTGTCCTTCACCAATCTTCTCGATATTATCCTGCTCTCTTCTGAGTTCAATCTCACCATTCACCACAATGTAAATCGGTTCAACTCCCTTATCCCCTTTTTCTATCAATTGCGTGCCGGGTCTCACTCTTATTTCATCAAGTGCTTCTGCAAGGAAGCTGATTAACTCCCCGTTGACTTTGGCAAACTCCCTCATTGATTTTAAAAACCGAATTCTTTCGACTACCAGTAGCTCCTGATGATATTCTTCTCCCTCTTCAATAAAAACCGGAGGCAAGATGGCCTTGTCCAATTCCTTTTTAATAGAAGGCTTCAATCTTCTTGTATGTCTGTTATATTCCGACCTATCTAAGTGGTAAATGGCATTTGCCGCTGTTTGGAGTAAAAGGTGATCGGGATTGAAAAGGTTTGCAATCAGGTCGTAGGACACTTCCATTCCTTCTAAATTCCCTAGTCTATTGATTGCCAATGACTTAGTGAATCTGGAAATACTATTGTAGTCCCTATTCACAATTTGCTTCAATGCATCTTCGTAAGATTCAAAAACTGGTGGTGCGAAATGAATCAATAGCTTGTTAAGACGCTCCTCTTCCTTCATGTCATCCAAAACCGGAATGAGTTTTGGTTTCAGCTCATCCCCGCAAAAAACATCTAGCATTTCGATGGCGAAAGTGACACTATCTGTCGTATTGGCTTCAAGATTCTCCTTGACAAGTAAAACGTTCTGTGGATCGTAAATCATTGCCAATATCATAAATATGCCATCGTAATTGGCCTTGTTCTCCTCCTCAATGGCGTTCCGGATTTCTTTGTCTTCCGTGGTATCCTCAGGGATATATGATAGAACTTTTATGTTCCAAGCAATATCACTCACCAATGCTTCAATAACAAGTTGTAATCTTGATGCTTGGTAGTCGAAGGCTTCAAAGCCTAGATAGCTAAGAGAAAGTAGTAGTTGTTGGATAATTTGCCTATCCGGGTAATCGATTTTCTTCCAGAGCATCTCAATGGCTCTTTTTCCTCCAACTCTTCCAAAGGCTTGAATAGCCCTGATTCTTGTACTTCGATATTGACCTGTTCGATAGAATGCCGTATCAATGTTATGGAAGGCAGCTTCACCCGTATGAACCAAAGCCGATGTGGCGGAATTGCCATATGTTGCCAGATGTAAATTCTCTATCAAAATTGGCCATACTTCGGGCCTCTTGATTTTTCCAGCGGTTTGCATTGCGGCAATTCTTACTTCCGGGTTTATATCCCTCAGTAATTCAGTGACATACACTAGGTGTTTGTCGTCTTGAATCTTTGCCAGCATTCTAGCTCCTTCAATACGTTCCAAAGGATCAGTAGATCTAACCAGCATTCTAATAGAAACATCATCTAATTCAAATTCACTACTATATTGGAGAGAATCGACCGTACGTTGACCTTCTTTAGCTACCACCTCGTCCTTCTCGTTTTTTACCTCTTTCCTGATGATCTCGATAGCTGAGTAGCATTCAAATTCATTCAGTTTCTGGTATGCGTATTTTCGCACCGCGGAGTGCTGATGTTTCAATTGATCCAATAAGGTAAACTCAAACTCGATAGGATCAATTATTTCAAAAATTCGCAACGCATTAAGTACCTTCTCCGGATCATCTTCACGTAATTCTGTCTTAAGTACATCAATTGTTGTATGCTCGTTTCTTTTGCCGGAATCGGCCATCTCCTCTTTTTGTACCTGTAGGGTTTTGACAAGGGTTTTCTTGTACTCGTTATATAGTTTATATGAAACCCAAATAACCAGGAATGCCAGTCCTATCACCAAATATGTGTAATGAATGAGCTTGAAGAAAGCCAGGAATCCTAAAAGAATCTGAGCTCCGCCAGCAATTAAGGTTGCAGTCTGATTGACAACACCTTCAATTCTTGTCTGAATATCGACCCTGACCTTTATATTAAATGGTAGGAAGAACAACTTAAAGGCCGGCGATTCAAGAGCGTCTCGCAGGGAAGCTGTAAATGCTTTGGCCGAAACCGTGAACATAAAGAAGAGTAAAAAATCTCTTGAATACGTCTCATAACCGTAAATGTGCCCTGAAACTATTCCACCAACGGTGAAAAGAATCAGAATCACAGGCATTGTCATCAAAGCGATTTTCAATCCAAACCGACCAATAATAATATCATTGATAAAGCTTTGAATGATAAAACTCATGATCATGATTGTTCCTGAGAAAAAGGACAGGAAATCATTCAGCTGCTGTTCATCGAGAATATCTGTTTCCGGATCTGTAAACATTACCTCCGTGGTGGAGTAGAATGTGTAATCAACAAAAACTGCGGCCGTTACGGAACAGAAAAGGAAAATTGAAAGAATCCTGGTATACGGATCTTTTAGAATAGTCAGGTAGTTAACCTTCTGTACCTTATCTCCCTTTTCCACCCTCGTGGATTTACTCAAATTCCAGGTAAGAGAAACCCATATTGTGAAGTATAATACCCCGAAAGCGGCTACTCCAGCAACAAAAAGTAGGTCATAAGTCGTATCGATAAAAGGTAAGAATCTGGTGATCAATGGAATAGAAAAAAAAGCAATCATTGTTGCCGTCAACTGACCAGTATCAATTCCTCCGATAATTCGTTTTGCTTGACGTGTATCGAACATACGACCAAAAATTCCCCAAAAACCCAAAAGCGTAATTGCAGTGATTGGTCCCATAGACACAAACAAGGCAAAGGGTAATACTGGAAAGCCTTGGAAAACTCCATCAGGCCAATAATAAAATGCTAGACGGCTACCTGCTATGAATAAGAAAATAATGAATGCATTACCTATAACGAGAGTGGAATAGGCAATCCTTTTTTGCAGTGTTACAAATGCTCCTGTTGTTATTATCCCTAAAGCTCCTGTGACGAAAAAGGCTTTATCCAAATAGTCCTCGCCTAGTCCTTGAAGGAATAGAGATTCTGAACCCACTTGATAGGTTGCCAGGAAAACTCCCATACAAAAACCGAGTCCCAGCAGCATCCATATCTGACGCTCTTCTCCTTCTTCTCCACCGAGAAACTCTACAAAAGCTTTTAGCACAGTCTTAGGTTAGTTTAGTCAGACTTAAAAATATACAAACTTTTAAGAGTGGTCAATGTAATGGCAATTATTTGTTCAGGAAGACCCAAAAAACGCCCTATTGCCAGAAAATCAATAATTAATGACTTGCAGTTTGGTCAGAATTCAAGTGAATTCTGGTTGTATTTGATCATTAGTACTAACTATAAATATAAGAAAGTTGCAATTTCATTGCAGATTCTCACCGTTGGATGGTAAGCACTAATGTAACTGGTTAAACGACTATGCGATTTTAATTTGAAAGCTTACTTGTGCTCTTCCCTTTTCTGGCAAGCTTTGCATCGTATTCGAAGATGTAACCCAAGGAAATGGCATATATGTGATGACGGTATTCAAAGTTTTCTGAATATTCAGCCCATTGGAAATCCGGTGATCCATTAAAACCCATATTGGAATGGCCGTATGTATATCGAAAGTCCACCACCACTCTAGAATGCTCCCGTACGTCTACCGTGAAGCCTCCACCAGCTTGAAGTGCATATTGTAAACGATTTGCATCCACCATTGCCAGTTTGGTGTCGTCACCTTCCGCCCTACTCTGGCGAAACCTCATTTTGTAGTCTAATTCGTAACCAATCTCAAAAAACTCTTCAAATTCTTCCAGACTGACCTCCCCTCTACCACCTAACCAATAACTCAATTTAATTCCTCCACCGGCATAGGCTTTAACCAAAGTCCTTGGAATGGCAAAATTGACTCTTAAATTCATGGGAACAGAGAGAAAATGATAACGAGAAGTACTCCTGGCTATGGAGCTGATATCCGGAACATTGCGTACCGTTTTCCCAATCCTTTCATATAGAATTTCACCGTACACAGAGAAAAAATGAAGGTCAAATGGCGTCCCTGCTACATACATAAACTGTCCACCGGCATGGAAATTCAAATCCGGTTTAACCGTGTAAAAATCATGATAATCGGTAGCCTGATAACTGTGATCAGCCAGATGAAAGCCAACAGTAGGGCCAAACCAATACTGGCCGACTGAAATATGCGATAGAACTAGCAGAATTACTGGCAGCAGAGACTTCATACGTGCAAAATACATTTAAATATCACAAAATATGTGTTTACTGAACGAGTTAATAGAATGTATTCTTTTATAGCACCACTAGTTATTATTAGGTGGTGGATTTATATATAATTGCAATATTTCAAGATCATTGTGCGATTTAACGTTATATTTGAGTCCTAAATGGAAGTTTGTCAACCTTTCAATTCATTTAGGGTCTGGTGTATGAATGTGAAGAAAAGGGTTGTTTTCCTTGTCGTCCATTTAGTGTCTATCACCGCTTTTGGGCAACAACCTGAGATATACAACCAATTTTTCATGAATCCCTACTTGTACAACCCTGCGTACGCAGGTGTTGAGGGACACACTGTCGTTTTTTTACTTTACCACCAACAATGGGCAGGATTTCCCGGCTCACCCACAACCGCTCATGCAAGTTTCCACACTCCACTAAAAGGTGGAATTGGAATTGGTGCTGCAGGATATAACTTTTCCACTGGTCTGATTTCCAGATCCACAGCAAAAGTTTCTGCCAGTTACTTACTTACTATGGACAGAAAGCATCACTTGCGCTTTGGAATGTCCATAGGTGGTGGATCACAAAATCTTGATTTCGGGGAACTTGATGATCCACGAGATCCTGCATTCATGGGAATTGTGGATCAGAATGCTTACACCATTGCCGATTTTGGTTTGACCTACCATTTCGGACACTTTAACGTGGGTTTCGCCATTCCAAACCTAATAGGCTACAATGTTTTTGAATACAACAGCTTTGCAAGGGTGAGAGTCAATCCCCTGGATAATCTGATGTTCAAAGCGAATTTCAGAGGACACTTAAATGATGACATCGCGATTGAACCACACGTCATTTACAGATACAGTCAGGATTTTTTTAACAGTGATTTTGATGGAAGACCTATCCAGGTGCCTAACCAGTTTGAAGCCACGGTAATCTTTCACTTATACCATATTGTTTGGCTAGGTGGTTCATATCGACAGGATAATAGTTTCGCCGCCACTTTCGGAACAAAAATCAAGGAAAAACTTGGAATCGGTCTTTCTTATGAAATTGGTAATTCCTCTTTCTTCGGTGATTTGGGACCAACATTCGAAATGCATATCGGTTATCATATAGGTACCAGAAAGGATCACCATGCTCACACTCAATCATTCATAAAGAGTCATCGCCTTACTGCAGAAGAAAGAGCCGAAAAAGAAGCCCTCGAAAGAGAACAGCAGTTAATGGCATTGCAGGCTTCAAGACCGGAAGAGCCTGAACCTGAACCAGAAGTTGAGGATACTCCAGAACCTGAGCCCGTTGTTAACCCATGGAAGATCGATAACTCCCTTGGAGAATCAAATAGAACCAATGACCTTGGAATTGAAGAAATGGCCATAGTACTATCACGGGTCAACGATGAGGGCATTACTGAAAAGGCAGTTGCCTGGGTACCTGTCGAAGAAAACTGGGAATATATAGAGGAAAAAATCCCTCTTGAAAGAACGGATAGCGATGGAAATCTTGAAATTGGTGTTCAATATTACCGGAATGATGAAAACGGAGAAAGGGAGTTAGTGGTTAAATGGGAACCTGTTATAACTGAGTCAGCGGCAATAGCAGCATTAACTCCACCTACCATTGAACCTACACCTCAACCTGAAGCTCAGGAAACAGAGCAACCAGCTGAATCTGAACCGATTGTAGATCCTGAGCCGGTGGTAGAACAACAGCCTATTCCGGTGTTAACACCTGATCCTGTCGAGGTCGATAAAGGTGACGTAAACCTTACAGACGACTTCAGATCACACGATGAACTGGCGGCTTCGGATGAACATCTGGAGGTCAAAAGGGGTAATAATCTTCTTGAATTACCTGTAGGGAATTATGTGATTGCAGGTGCATTTGAAGAATTTCAACATGCTGAAGATTTTAGCGATGAGCTTTTTGAAAAAGGGTACCACGAGACAATCGTGGGATTTCTTTCAGCCAGAGGCTATTATTATACAGTTATCTACCGATCTGATGACTTACAGGCGGCATATAATGCTAGAAACCGATTTAAGAGCAGGCCGGGAATGGATAAAATCTGGGTTCTAAAAGTGAATGAATAAGGTATGAGATTTCTCGTTTGCGGTATTTTTCTCTTAACTAATACCTTGGTTTTAGGGCAGCGAACCTATGTGAACTCCATCGATAGGAGCACGGGACAGGTTGGTGAAACGCTTACCATTAGTGGAGACGGTTTTTCCAGCACTTCCTCTAATTTATCCGTCTATTTTGGTGGAGTGCTAGGTACAATCACCTCATCGTCGGATAACCTAATCGAGGTGACAATACCAGCCAGTCCACTTCATGATGAAGTGGTAGTAGTCAATAATTCTACTCGCTCGTCGGCAGCATCATCGACCTTTTTTCACAGTAATTTCGGAGGAAATTCGATGGATGGTTTAAGTAATGATGATGTAAATGCATTATTTGATTTACAAACAATAGCTACTACTCAAAATCTTCTTTATGACATCTGTGCCTGCGATTTGGATGGTGATGGTCTAAATGACCTTGTTCTTACTGCCCAAAATGACGGAACATCAAGAGCACGTCGACTGATTTATAGAAATACGAGCGATACTGTTAATACTTCTTTCACGTTGGCCCAACAGCTTGGAAATCAACCATCAAGCCATACCCAGTGTAAAGATTTGGACCTTGATGGAAGACCGGACTTAATCTTTTCTGAAATTGAAAATGTGGCTGAAGGTGATACAGGTATTCCCGAAATTGAGGTATGGAGAAATAATAGTACTGTAGGAAATATTTCACTTGCATCTGCCTTTGCTGAAGACTTTTTGTTAATGCTAAGAGATACGAATGGGGATCTGAGATTTCCCCAGCGTTTGGAAATCGAAGACGTTGATGATGATGGTCTTCCGGATATCATTGTTTCCAATAACAGTGAGGAGAATATTGATATCTTTTTAAATACAAGTACTACGAGCGCTATCAATTTCGAAACCACTGCCCAACAGGTTTCCGTACCGGAAGGACAAAGTTACCAGGCACGTGGCCTTAAACTGGCGGACTTAAATGATGACCTCTTGGTTGACCTTGTGGTAGTACCTTTTGAATCTGACAAGGTTTTCGTGTTTCAGAATGAAAGCACCGATGGAACCGTTCAATTCCGCTCACCCCTTGAGTTTTCATTTCCTGGTAAACTATTGAGAAATGTTGATTTAGGAGATTATGATGGTGATGGTTTCAACGACATCGCGGTCACCAACGATGCCGGAACCCAACCTGGTTCTGTAATCACACTAAGAAATACCACCTCCACTGCTGGAGATATCGCTTCGTTCGAAAATGGATCAGAGACGCTATTAGGAATCAGCCCATGGGGAATAAGTTCAGGTGACGTAGATGGTGATGGTGATATCGACATCGTGGCCACAATGTCGGATAGCGATGAAAACTCTGCTTTCTTGCTTGCCAATACCAGCAGCAGTGGTTCCATATCTTTTAATCCAAAAGATCTCATCACCAATGAAAACTCGAGAAATGTAGAGATCGTGGACTTGAACGGAGATGCAAAAGCTGATATCGCCCTAGTGACTAAAAGCTTGAGTAACACTGCAGGTATACTAACTATTTTAACCAACCGTAACTGCGCAACACCGACCATTACACCTGGATCCGACCTATACTGTAATGGAATAACATTCAATCTTACTACAAACGCAGGAGTGGGACTCACCTATGACTGGCAAATTGGGGGTACTTCAGTTCAAAGTGGAACCAGCAACACTTTTGATATTTCAGGGCAAACCGGAACACTAGCCGTAACGGTTACCACCACAACCGATGACGGTGAATGTACAGAAACCTCTGCTTCTCAGACATTTACAGAAAACACCAATACACCTCCTTCAGTTACGATAAATCCATCAGACAATCCGATCTGTTCCAATGTGGCCTTGACATTGACTGCTAGCGCAACAGCAGATAATTATGAGTGGACCGGACCAAATGGCTTTACCAGTACAGAGGCAGCTCCTGTAATTAGCTCGGGGTCCTTAGCTGCAGGAACTTACGGCTTAAAAGTGTTCAATAATAATGGTTGTAAGAGTGTTGAAACTGAGACTACCGTAACGGTTATCTCCACTCCATTCCCTAAGGTTTTCAATGCTGATCTTGATGTATTCTGCCTGGGAGGTTCAGCGCGATTATCTACGACAGATTATGACGGTTATGATTTCCAATGGGGTGTCAATAGCGCTAATATTTCAGGGCAAACAAACACCAATTTAACTGCGGACGCTTCAGGAGACTATTTCGTCACCATTATTGATCCCGTCAATGAGTGTCAAACATCAAGCGCGGCATTCAATATAGTTGAAGCTACTCCCCCACAACCAGAAATCACTGCGGATAGTGCTTTATGTGTTGACCTGGAGTTGACAATTGGTGGAGATACGATTTCCGGTCTACTGGATTATGGACTGAGTTATTCATGGAACATAACTAACCAGGGAGGTACGTCTCTTTTTACAGATGATGTTCAAATTAGTGCGTTTACTTTCACCGCACCAGGAACTTATAACCTTAATTTAACAACAGCTTATACCGAGATAGCTAATTGTTCCGCCAACACCACACAAGAAGTGGATATACAAGCTGTTCCTGATATCAATATCACAACAAATATTCAGGATAACATTAAATGTTTTGAGGATACGGTAACACTTTCTGTTCAGGCAGGACTCGTCAGCTATGATTGGAATACGGCCGACCTGGAAAACTTCCTGGACCCCGATACTTCTAACATCATTACTGCTTATACTCCTAACAACGAAGAATTCATTGATGTGACAGTTTCCATGCTCAATGCTGTTGGCTGTGTAATTGAGGATTCTATCAGAATTGCAAACTATACAGATGCAAATATTGACATCATCTCTCCGGATATGAACACCCCTGTGGAAAATGATCAATTGCTTATCCCCATCGATTACCTGAGTATTCAGCTAACGGCAATTGAAGGGACCGATTTCTCTTGGAGTCCAGGTGGAATATTTGACGATTCCACGGCTACCATGGTTACTGCCTATCCGAATTCTAGTCAAATCGACGTGGTACTTACAGGTCTGGATAATAATGGTTGTCAATCGGAATACACCATTCAGTTGCTTCAACAGAACCGTGTGGCTCGTAAGAGCTTCTCTCCAAACAATGATGGACAAGGATTTGATTGTTGGGAAATTGTGAATGCCAGAGAATTTAATGGATGTGAAATTTTTATATTTGATCAGAGAGGAAGAGTCATCTTCAGTGATCAGACTCCTTTTGAAACGGATTGTATCTGGGATGGTACAGACAACAATGGAAATCTCGCCGCTCCTTCCGGAGTTTATTATTATGTGCTAAGCTGCAATAATTCTGAAGAAAATTTAAAAGGGACTATTCTTCTTGCACGATAGACAATAAAACCGTTAATTGAAGGTTAACATTATCCAATTTTTACCAATTTAACCGCTCAATACCGATAAATCATATTAGAATAATTATATTTTTTATTAGTTAAGTACTTCATACTTTATCTATTCCCATTCATTCATAAATTGAACGGGTTCAGCTAAATGCCTAATTTTTTGGCTTTTAAGTAGGTTACTAGTACTTATCTTTAGGTATTTAAAGAAGTATAAATCTCAACAACCACATGAATAACTCGGGGAAGTCGTCTGTTTTAGTCCTTTTGGGTCTCCTTTTTAGTTATTTCGCCTACGCTCAGGAATCAGACTGTAACAATGGTATTGATGATGATGGTGACGGATTCGTCGATTGTTTCGATGGAGATTGTGCCGGTGAAGGTAGTTGCGAAGAATTCTTCGTGGGAAATGAGATTTTATGTACTGACGAGCCTACCGAGAACCCAACACTGGACTTCCAATTGCAGTGGTCATCCCCAGACGAATCTGCTAATAGCCACGCAACTCCTGCTGTTGGGGATATTAACCAGGATGGTACCCCAGAGGTTGTTGTCACCAACAAGCAAGCACGAACAGTTTCGATATTAGACGGTGTCTTTGGTCAATATGACGCAGGGCTACCTAACCCCGACGGTGTTGTTGGTCCCATTAATCTTAGCTATCAACCGGAAAACGATGTAGCTCTTGGTGATTTTGACGGCGACGGTTATGCATCAATTATCGTAAGCCAGGATAAAGGTAGACGAATAGAAAGGTTTGAATTCAATCCTGGAACTGGCCGAATGGAATCTGTATGGGGTGGACCGATACAAAAAGCTGACAGAATTGGCCTGGTTAGTATAGCTGATTTTGATGAAGACGGAACTGCTGAAATATACTACCGGGATGAAATTATCAGGGTTTCCGATGGTGCGACAATTGTTCCATCTGTTGGTGGTAACTGGGAGCGCACCATTGTTCACGGTCCGGTAGCAGTAGATATCCTTCCTGACTCATATTGTGCCGATTGCTCCGGTCTCGAACTGGTAACCGGTAGATATATTTATGCAGTTAACATTTCAGCTGGGACTAAAACCGCAGTAGCAGACATCAATACCGATCTTGCAGCTTCGGGATTCGGTTCTGACACCTATCACGTAAAATACTACCCCAACTGGAATGATCAATGGACATGTGTGTCTGTGGCAGATTTTGATGGTGACGGCGATATGGATGTATTAATGCCTGGTGCATTAGGAAGTGATTATACGGATCCTACCACGATCTTTTATTGGGATGTAAATGAAGGAGTTGTTACCACCTACGCCGACCCAACTAATGACCACCCCCGAGGAACAGGTAGAATTAATATAGCTGACACAGATGGAGATGGAAGTCTGAATGCCACATACATATCGGACCAAAAATTGTATTCCCTAAACCCCGATATGACGGCCGAATGGATATTGGGAGTAAAGGAAGGTTCTTCAGGGTTCACCGGGTGCACCCTTTTTGACTTTAATGGAGATGGAGCTTTTGAGACTGTCTATCGAAGTGAAAGTGACTTATATGTAATTGACGGTACAGGCCCTACGGTTATCAATACTGTTACTTGTGTGTCCAGAACACAGGAGGAATATCCGATCGTTGCTGACATTGATAACGACGGTGCCAGTGAGATCTGTGTGACCTGCTATACGAGTAACAATACTCCTTTTAATCCCTATTCCAATACCGAGTTTTCTCATGTGCGGGTTTTTGAAGCTACTGGTGGAGATATCTGGCAACCTTCCCGAACCGTATGGAATCAGCACGCATATTTCAACGTAAACATTGATGACGATCTTCGAGTACCGATTCAAATGCAGAATCATATTGCTACGTTTGGAGAGGTGAATTGCGAAACCGGTGTAGTTGAACCCCAACGCCCTCTTAACGGATTTCTGAATCAGTCCACTTATCTCGAAACTAATGGATGTCCCTCCTATGTTTCACCGGATATCACGCTTGATGGTGGAAGTGTTTCTGCAACTAAGTCAAATTGTCCCGAAACGGATATAGATGTAACATTTACCATTCAAAATACAGGTGATACTGATCTTAATGGTACAATTCCTGTGACCTTTTATGACGGTGACCCTACAACGGCGGATGGTGTTAGACTGAACACTGAAGTTAGGCAACTGATTAACCTCGAAGTTGCTGCTGATACCACCCTGACCGTAACTACCCAAGGCCCTGGCGGTAATTTCGAGTTGTTTTTTGTAGTTAACGATCCTGGGTTTTCAGATCCTCCTATAGACCTGGAAAGTGTTGGAATTGCTGAATGTGAGACAGGAAATAATATAGGTTCTATTTCGGCTTCTTTCGAGCCCTTCCCTCTTTCCCTTGAGTACTTAAAGGATAATGAAAAGTGTTTCGGTGGAGTAGACAATGGTTCTGCCAGAGCTTATTTTGAAGGTACAGTTGGTGGAACAGAGGAAATCATCTGGAATGAAGATTTTCAAGACCTAACAGACGGTGATGTATCAGACGCAGGTGATACAGATTGGAGCTTTACAGGTGGTGCAAATGCAAATACTGCTGAAGTTGGTACCTACAACGGTGGTAAGGGATTCTACACAAGAAATGTAGGTACCAGTAACAGTTCCGGGATGATCACATTAACAACTGGTTCAATTGATGTAACCGGTTTCGATGGCGTTTCGGTTTCGGCTGATATGATCTCATCCAGTTCCCTTGAGACTAGTGGACAGTGGATTGACTTTACAAGAGCCTACATTTCAATAGACGGAGGTGCATTCCAATTATTCAATAATAACGCAGAAGCGTACGGTAGTTATTATTATAACCAGGCTACTTCCAGTATACCAGATGGTACTTCAAACATTCAACTACAATTTGAAATTCACTCCACTGCGAATAATGAACATCAATTATTGGACAACATCCTTGTCACGGGAATTGGCCCGGAAGTAACGGCACAATTTGACGCGGATGATGGATATACTTTCTACTGGTATGACGGCAGAATAAATGAGGCTGATTTTGGCACCATTAGTTTTGAAGGGGACGTTCACAGTCAAATGCAAACTGGTTGGTACACGGTGATTGGTTATTACCCTCCAGCAAGTTGTTACTCGGACACATTGGAGATTGAAGTATTTGAAATTGAGCCTGAGTTCGAAGTTTCTGTGATTGAAACTGGTCCCGCCACAGATTGTCTGGTACCAAATGGATCGCTCCGAGCTATTGTAACGGTAGACGGTGATACCATGACTACTGGATATAATTTTGAATGGGTTGATGCAGCAGAAGGTGAAACGGTAATTGGTGTCACTCAGGAATTAAGTGGACTTCAGGGTGGATTCTCTTACAAAGTTGAGGTTACAGATCAAATTACAAATTGTGGTAAAGAAGCTACATTGGCTGTTACATCGTCTTTCCCCGGTACACCCCAACCGGATGTAGTGGTCACTGATGTAACAGATTGTTCTAATACTGCTTCTGGTGTAGTTGAAGCCAGTGTTAGTGGAGATACTACAAACTATACCTTCGAGTGGTTCGACGGATCAACGGTGCAGCCCTCACCGAACTTTACCGGAGCAACTTACAGTGGAGTTGAACCCGGTGACTACACGGTTGTAGCAACGGACAATTCTACAAATTGTGAATCTGTACCACTTACCGTTACCGTAGATCCTCCTTCAGGATTCCCCGCTCCGGTAGCCAATGTTACTTCTCCAAATACTTCTTGTGAAAACTTCAATGGGTCTGCAACTGTACTAGGAGACGGCGTGACATCTACAGGTTATTCATATGTATGGTATTTCGGAAATAACCAATCTCCGGTAAACATTCTTCCAAATACTGATCATCCTTCAATCAGCATTTCCGCCGATGGAGCCACAGCCACTGGATTAGAATCATCACTCTATAAAGTGTTGGTTACAGATGATGCAACAAACTGCTCTACCACAATCACTTTCGAAGTCACTGACAATTTCACATTACCAAGTTTTGAGGATCTTGAAGTGCCGGTCGACACCGACGACGAGATTAACCTAAGTGGCCAGGGTTCTGGTGGTGGTTACGTGGAAATACCCCAGGCCGTCGCGGGCTTAAATGCAATCACCATTCAATACTGGGCTCAATTAACGCCGGATAATTACATTAACGATCAGAGGCTTTTCAGTTCAGGATCAACGGGTGAAAACCAAATACTTATGTGGCCTGATAATTCTATTGGCTTATCGTTCATCATTAAGACGGGAGCTTCAGGAAGAGGAAGAATTAACTCTTCATACCTGGCAACAGGCTGGGTACAGGTAACCGGGACGTGGGATGGAACAACAGGAGATATGAGATTATACGCAAATGGCGTCTTGCTTGGGACTGATAATTTCGTAGGAAGTGGAGCCATTATTGACACTGGAAATCCAATGAAAATTGGTAGGGATAATAATGCAGGGTATGGAAAATTTGAAGGTGCTATTGACGAATTCAGAATTTATAATCGTGTCCTAACTATCGATGAAATTAATGCAAAAAGATGCGGTGAGATAACCCCCGGAGAGGAAACGGGATTATTGATTTACTATGATTTCGACGGAGTTAGCGGCAGTAACATTGTCAACCGTGCAAACCCTGGAACTTTCGACGGAACAGCAATCAATACAGGAAATGTCAGCTATGAAACTGCTGACATTGTTTGCGCGGATGCCGGGATTTCAGATAATAACAGTTGCGATCCAAGTAATCCTAATGGAAGCATCACCATCGGTGATAAAGTGACTCCTGCCAGTGACGGAAGTAACTACGAGTTCAGACTATATGATGGATACGAGGTTAGCGGGTCTCCTCTTCAAACAAATAATAGTGGAACATTTACAGGTCTTGATGGTGGATTTTATACAGTTGTAGCTGAGTCTGTCTCCTCAGAGTGTATTACATCACCAGTTGTTTTGAATGTCCTGGATATACCAAGTAATCCAATCGTCGGTACTACAATTACAGGTGATACATATTGTAATGATGGATCCGGAATAATAAGTATTACCGCTGCAATGGATACAGCGGTAGGTGAACCTACGTCCTACACATATCAGCTATTTGACGGCCCCACAGAAATCAGGAATGTGACAGTAAATGATGGGTCTACTCCCAACAGCTTTATTGATCTTGAGGATGGTAATTACAGTTTGGTGGTCACCAACAACAGTCAGCTATGTTCAACCACCGAAGACATAGTAATTATTGCTAACGACAGTGTTCCTGTCATTACAGATATTCTTGTTATAGATAATACCAATTGTGATAATCCAAATGGATTTCTCAGAGTAAGGGATATTGATGCCGGAAACGAAGACACTGACTTTACATACTTCTGGTTCTATGGAGGAACAGTTGATTCCGCCAGTTGGATAAAGAATGGTGGAACTCCAATTACAACTAGAGAAATAACTAATCTCATTGATACAACCTATACCGTTGTCGCCAGAAATAACGAATCAGGTTGTCAATCTGATCCGGTAACCAGAACCGTAGGAGATAACCCAATAACTCCTGATGTAACTGTTCTTGAAGTTCAACCCTCCAGCGGTTGTGGAGGGCAGGATGATGGTATTGCAACTGCTTACGTGACTGTTAATCCTGGAGATTCACTTGTTTCAACAGACGGCTACACTTTTATCTGGCATACTATGTCCGATGCTTCGGATACTTTGTTTATCGGCAATCAGGTAGACAGTTTATCCTCCACAACCTATTATCTATCGGTATATCCAGATACCGACCCAAATAGTTGTAATACATTTACTTCAATCTTTATCAGCAATGCACCTAACAATCCGGTTGTTAATGATGCATCCTCAGGAAGCACGGTAGTTGATAACACGGTTTGTGATAGTACTTTTGCAGATCCAACGGGATCTATCACACTTGATATAGAAATTAGCGGTGCAACGGTAACTGATTTCTCCGGATATTCTTTTGCATGGGAAGACGTTGATGGTAATGCTTATCCAAACTTTGATAATCAGTCTAAACCATCTCTTTCAGCTAATGTTTTATCCGGACTTGCCGAAGGTCAGTATACCGTCATTGTTACTGCTCCAAATGGATGTACCTCCACACCAGAGACTTTCACTGTCGGAATTAACGCTACCCCTCCGACTGCGACACTTGAAACTGAAGCATCAGGTGGTTTGTCTTCAGGAAACTATGTATGTGATTCAGATTTAATCCTTGACGGTAGTACCCAATACAACGGAGCCATCCAAATCACACCTTCACCTGGTTCTGCTTTCAATGGAGACTTTAACATTGGATGGTATGTGGGTCAATCAACGAACTCCGCTGATACGTTAAACACTACTTCGGTACCTGGAGTAGTAAGTGTTGGTGGGTATGACACGTTAATTCAAAATCTTCCATCGGGTACTTACACGGTGACTATTCAAAGTACCACTACTGGATGTGCTGACACGTTGGAGTTTGCTGTAGCTGATTCAACCGGATCAGTGGCAAGTACAATCACCTTGAATAATGTTGAAGGAGTCGACTTTACTGTTTCGGATGTAACCGTTTGTACAGGAGCAAGTACCTTCCCCAATGGACAGATTGCCATCGATACAACAATCAATAACCTGAATAATAAGTACTTCTTGTGGTACCAGGATGGCGATTCAATCTCAGGTACTGCTGTAACCGGTACTGACTCGGCAGCAGTCATCAATGGACTCGCTTCAGCCAATTACACCGTCTATGCCGTCGACTCCACTTCGGGATGTGTATCCAATGCCGTTACCATATTTGTTGATGAAACTCCGACTACCCCTACCGCAGTCATTAACCCGGCAAACGCTCCGGGTAGTTTAACCGATGGTAACTCCGTGTGTGATACCTCAAGGGTAACCACAAACACCTTCTTCAACGGTGTCCTTCAAATTGATCCGGGAGCTACCGGTGCCGGTGATGCAGGCAACTACAACTACACCTGGTTCCTCGGTGCTTCGACTAACCCCGCCGATCAACTGCCAGGTGCCCTATCCGGCTCAGTCATCGATAACGATACCATCGTAAGAAATGTACCGGCTGGTCCGATCACCCTCATCCTGCAGGACGATGCCTCCAAGTGTTACGATACCCTACAGTTTGCCGTACCCGATTCTACCGGTGTAGCTTCTACCATCGTCACTCTCAACAATACCGAAGGTGCTGATTTCAATGTACTCGATGTAACCGTCTGTACTGATGCCTCTACCTATCCTAACGGACAGATCTCTATCCTGCAACTGGGTACTGATCCGGTAGATGATCATTACTTCCTATGGTACCAGGACGGTGACTCTGTTTCCGGTACTGCTGTAACCGGTACTGATTCGGCAGCAGTCATCAATGGACTCGCTTCAGCCAACTACACCGTCTATGCCGTTGACTCGACTTCGGGTTGTATCTCCGATCCAATCACCATTTTCGTCGATGAAACTCCGACTACCCCTACCGCAGTCATTAACCCGGCAAACGCTCCGGGTAGTTTAACCGATGGTAACTCCGTGTGTGATACTTCAAGGGTAACCACCAACACCTTCTTCAACGGTGTCCTTCAAATTGATCCGGGAGCTACCGGTGCCGGTGATGCAGGCAACTACAACTATACCTGGTTCCTCGGCGCTTCGACCAACCCCGCCGATCAACTGCCAGGCGCCCTGTCCGGCTCAGTTATCGATAACGATACCATCGTAAGAAATGTACCGGCTGGTCCGATCACTCTGATCCTACAGGACGATGCCTCCAAGTGTTACGATACCCTACAGTTTGCCGTACCCGATTCTACCGGTGCAGCTTCTACCATCGTCACCCTCAACAATACCGAAGGTGCTGATTTCAGTGTACTCGATGTAACCGTCTGTACCGATGCCTCTACCTATCCTAACGGTCAGATCTCTATCCTACAACTGGGTACTGATCCGGTAGATGATCATTACTTCCTATGGTACCAGGACGGTGATTCTGTATCCGGTACTGCTGTAACCGGTACCGACTCGGCAGCAGTCATCAATGGACTCGCTTCAGCCAATTACACCGTCTATGCCGTTGACTCCACGTCGGGTTGTATCTCCGATCCAATCACAATATTCGTCGATGAAACTCCGACTACCCCTACCGCAGTCATTAACCCGGCAAACGCTCCGGGTAGTTTAACCGATGGTAACTCCGTGTGTGATACCTCAAGGGTAACCACTAACACCTTCTTCAACGGTGTCCTTCAAATTGATCCGGGAGCTACCGGTGCCGGTGATGCAGGCAACTACAACTACACCTGGTTCCTCGGTGCTTCGACCAACCCCGCCGATCAACTGCCAGGTGCCCTGTCCGGCTCAGTCATCGATAACGATACCATCGTAAGAAATGTACCGGCTGGTCCGATCACCCTGATCCTACAGGACGATGCCTCCAAGTGTTATGATACCCTACAGTTTGCAGTACCCGATTCTACCGGTGCAGCTTCTACCATAGTCACACTCAACAATACCGAAGGAGCTGATTTCAGTGTACTCGATGTAACCGTCTGTACCGATGCCTCTACCTATCCTAACGGTCAGATCTCTATCCTACAACTGGGTACTGATCCGGTAGATGATCATTACTTCCTATGGTACCAGGACGGTGATTCTGTATCCGGTACGGCTGTAACCGGTACCGACTCGGCAGCAGTCATCAATGGACTCGCTTCAGCCAATTACACCGTCTATGCCGTTGACTCCACGTCGGGTTGTATCTCCGATCCAATCACCATCTTCGTCGATGAAACTCCGACTACCCCGACCGCAGTCATTAACCCGGCAAACGCTCCGGGTAGTTTAACCGATGGTAACTCCGTGTGTGATACCTCAAGGGTAACCACCAACACCTTCTTCAACGGTGTCCTTCAAATTGATCCGGGAGCTACCGGTGCCGGTGATGCAGGCAACTACAACTACACCTGGTTCCTCGGTGCTTCGACCAACCCCGCCGATCAACTGCCAGGCGCCCTATCCGGCTCAGTTATCGATAACGATACCATCGTAAGAAATGTACCTGCTGGTCCGATCACTCTGATCCTACAGGACGATGCCTCCAAGTGTTACGATACCCTACAGTTTGCCGTACCCGATTCTACCGATGTAGCTTCTACCATCGTCACCCTCAACAATACCGAAGGTGCTGATTTCAGTGTACTCGATGTAACCGTCTGTACCGATGCCTCTACCTATCCTAACGGTCAGATCTCTATCCTACAACTGGGTACTGATCCTGTAGATGATCATTACTTCCTATGGTACCAGGACGGTGATTCTGTATCCGGTACGGCTGTAACCGGTACCGACTCGGCAGCAGTCATCAATGGACTCGCTTCAGCCAACTACACCGTCTATGCCGTTGACTCCACGTCGGGTTGTATCTCCGATCCAATCACAATATTCGTCGATGAAACTCCGACTACCCCTACCGCAGTCATTAACCCGGCAAACGCTCCGGGTAGTTTAACTGATGGTAACTCCGTGTGTGATACCTCAAGGGTAACCACTAACACCTTCTTCAACGGTGTCCTTCAAATTGATCCGGGAGCTACCGGTGCCGGTGATGCAGGCAACTACAACTACACCTGGTTCCTCGGTGCTTCAACCAACCCCGCCGATCAACTGCCAGGTGCCCTGTCCGGCTCAGTTATCGATAACGATACCATCGTAAGAAATGTACCTGCTGGTCCGATCACCCTCATCCTGCAGGACGATGCCTCCAAGTGTTACGATACCCTACAGTTTGCCGTACCCGATTCTACCGGTGTAGCTTCTACCATCGTCACCCTCAACAATACCGAAGGAGCTGATTTCAGTGTACTCGATGTAACCGTCTGTACCGATGCTTCTACCTATCCTAACGGTCAGATCTCTATCCTACAACTGGGTACTGATCCGGTAGATGATCATTACTTCCTATGGTACCAGGACGGTGATTCTGTATCCGGTACTGCTGTAACCGGTACCGACTCGGCAGCAGTCATCAATGGACTCGCTTCAGCCAACTACACCGTCTATGCCGTTGACTCTACATCGGGATGTATCTCCGATCCAATCACAATATTCGTCGATGAAACTCCGACTACCCCGACCGCAGTCATTAACCCGGCAAACGCTCCGGGTAGTTTAACCGATGGTAACTCCGTGTGTGATACCTCAAGGGTAACCACCAACACCTTCTTCAACGGTGTCCTTCAAATTGATCCGGGAGCTACCGGTGCCGGTGATGCAGGCAACTACAACTACACCTGGTTCCTCGGTGCTTCGACCAACCCCGCCGATCAACTGCCAGGTGCCCTATCCGGCTCAGTTATCGATAACGATACCATCGTAAGAAATGTACCGGCTGGTCCGATCACTCTGATCCTACAGGACGATGCCTCCAAGTGTTACGATACCCTACAGTTTGCCGTACCCGATTCTACCGGTGTAGCTTCTACCATCGTCACCCTCAACAATACCGAAGGTGCTGATTTCAGTGTACTCGATGTAACCGTCTGTACCGATGCCTCTACCTATCCTAACGGTCAGATCTCTATCCTACAACTGGGTACTGATCCGGTAGATGATCATTACTTCCTATGGTACCAGGACGGTGATTCTGTATCCGGTACTGCTGTAACCGGTACCGACTCGGCAGCAGTCATCAATGGACTCGCTTCAGCCAACTACACCGTCTATGCCGTTGACTCCACGTCGGGATGTATCTCCGATCCAATCACAATATTCGTCGATGAAACTCCGACTACCCCGACCGCAGTCATTAACCCGGCAAACGCTCCGGGTAGTTTAACCGATGGTAACTCCGTGTGTGATACCTCAAGGGTAACCACCAACACCTTCTTCAACGGTGTCCTTCAAATTGATCCGGGAGCTACCGGTGCCGGTGATGCAGGCAACTACAACTACACCTGGTTCCTCGGCGCTTCGACCAACCCCGCCGATCAACTGCCAGGCGCCCTATCCGGCTCAGTTATCGATAACGATACCATCGTAAGAAATGTACCGGCTGGTCCGATCACTCTGATCCTACAGGACGATGCCTCCAAGTGTTACGATACCCTACAGTTTGCCGTACCCGATTCTACCGGTGTAGCTTCTACCATCGTCACCCTCAACAATACCGAAGGTGCTGATTTCAGTGTACTCGATGTAACCGTCTGTACCGATGCCTCTACCTATCCTAACGGTCAGATCTCTATCCTACAACTGGGTACTGATCCGGTAGATGATCATTACTTCCTATGGTACCAGGACGGTGATTCTGTATCCGGTACGGCTGTAACCGGTACCGACTCGGCAGCAGTCATCAATGGACTCGCTTCAGCCAACTACACCGTCTATGCCGTTGACTCCACGTCGGGATGTATCTCCGATCCAATCACAATATTCGTCGATGAAACTCCGACTACCCCGACCGCAGTCATTAACCCGGCAAACGCTCCGGGTAGTTTAACCGATGGTAACTCCGTGTGTGATACCTCAAGGGTAACCACCAACACCTTCTTCAACGGTGTCCTTCAAATTGATCCGGGAGCTACCGGTGCCGGTGATGCTGGCAACTACAACTACACCTGGTTCCTCGGTGCTTCGACCAACCCCGCCGATCAACTGCCAGGCGCCCTATCCGGCTCAGTTATCGATAACGATACCATCGTAAGAAATGTACCGGCTGGTCCGATCACTCTGATCCTACAGGACGATGCCTCCAAGTGTTACGATACCCTACAGTTTGCCGTACCCGATTCTACCGGTGTAGCTTCTACCATCGTCACCCTCAACAATACCGAAGGTGCTGATTTCAGTGTACTCGATGTAACCGTCTGTACCGATGCCTCTACCTATCCTAACGGTCAGATCTCTATCCTACAACTGGGTACTGATCCGGTAGATGATCATTACTTCCTATGGTACCAGGACGGTGATTCTGTATCCGGTACGGCTGTAACCGGTACCGACTCGGCAGCAGTCATCAATGGACTCGCTTCAGCCAACTACACCGTCTATGCCGTTGACTCCACGTCGGGATGTATCTCCGATCCAATCACAATATTCGTCGATGAAACTCCGACTACCCCGACCGCAGTCATTAACCCGGCAAACGCTCCGGGTAGTTTAACCGATGGTAACTCCGTGTGTGATACCTCAAGGGTAACCACCAACACCTTCTTCAACGGTGTCCTTCAAATTGATCCGGGAGCTACCGGTGCCGGTGATGCTGGCAACTACAACTACACCTGGTTCCTCGGTGCTTCGACCAACCCCGCCGATCAACTGCCAGGCGCCCTATCCGGCTCAGTTATCGATAACGATACCATCGTAAGAAATGTACCTGCTGGTCCGATCACTCTCATCCTGCAGGACGATGCCTCCAAGTGTTACGATACCCTACAGTTTGCCGTACCCGATTCTACCGGTGCAGCTTCTACCATCGTAACCCTCAACAATACCGAAGGAGCTGATTTCAGTGTTTCAGATATTGATATTTGTGGAGGGCCAAGTTATCCCAACGGTCAAATCTCAATCCTTCAATTAGGTACTGATCCGGTAGATGATCATTACTTCCTATGGTACCAGGACGGTGATTCTGTATCCGGTACTGCTGTAACCGGTACCGACTCGGCAGCAGTCATCAATGGACTCGCTTCAGCCAACTACACCGTCTATGCCGTTGATTCCACGTCGGGATGTATCTCCGATCCAATCACCATATTCGTCGATGAAACACCAAGTTTGCCTTCAGCAATATCCAGTATACCAAACACTGTAGTAAATACAGTTTGTGATCTGTCTTTGTCTTCTTCTGGTAGATATAATGGCCAAATAGCTGTTGATCCTGATGGAGATCCATCTGATTACACTTTCCAGTGGTACCAAGGAACGGATACTACAGGTAGTCAAGTACCTCCTGCCATATCAGGTGCTGACGGATTTTCGGATGCCACTTTCATCTACTTAGATAGTATTCCAGGTGGAACTTATACACTGTATCTACAGAACACAACAACTCTTTGTGAGAGTATTATACAGTACTCCATCAGTGACAGTGTTGCAATGACGACCCAAATACCAGAGACAGATGCAGCAATTGACACCACAGACGTAACAGTATGTATAGGAAACGCATCCTTCCCTAATGGTTCAATTGACTTAATTGAAGCTGAAATTCTTCCATCAGGTGGTAACTTCCAGATAAACTGGTATTATGGAGCTGCAATTGACCCTGCAAGACAGCTTTCGGACAATTATGATTTAGGTTTCGAAAAAACTGGTACTTCCTATTCAGTCAACGTGAATTTATCAGATCAAACTCACTTGCAAAATGTTGATCCAGGGGATTACACAGTGCAAATTATTGACCTGAATACCGGCTGTACGTCAAATGTTCTAACAATACCAGTAAGCGATGATACGATCCTACCTGCAACCGTCGCGAATGTAGTACAGGATCAATTCTCCTGTGATCTTTCAGCACCAACGGGTAGAGCTGGTGCCTCTCCATCTCCCGGCTCATTCACATACGAATGGTTCAGAGGAGTAAATACTAACGCGGGAAATCTAGTTCAGAACGGTTCCGGTCCAGTTCCAACAGCAACATTTAATGTTGCTGGTGATACCGTAAGTAATCTGGAATCAGGCATTTACACTGTTCGAATAACAAATACATTAACAGGATGTTTCGAAACTGATACAGTAGAAATACGGGAGTCAATCCCAGCTATTGACATGGCAGTTATTGAGGAACAACCCCAAGATCGTTGTGCTCCTGCGGATGGTCAGGCGGATACCGCGTCGGTTTCTATTTCATACTCCAATGGATTACCATTTGGATTCACTCCTTCTTATTCTTATCAGTGGTATGCTGGTCAGGATACGGCCGGAACTATGCTCGCGGGTCAAACAACCCCCGAGTTGGATTCAATGGTTGCTGGTTGGTACTCTTTGGTCATAACAGAAAATAACTCTGGTTGTATTAGCTCTATAAAGAGTGTAGAAATCACTGATGCAACGGATATTGGACCTACCATCGAGATAACTCCGACTGTAATCCCAAGTGGATGTAATGCGATCAACGGAGAGATAACAGCTTCGATCACGGGTGGCACAGGAACCTTCACCTATCTCTGGTACGAGGGAACGGGCGACTACACTGACACAACTACAGCTTTAACGGACTCTCTAGCAACTGGAGAAAACCTTGTCAATGATCCGTCAAGTACCGCTGTGGTTTCGGTTAGTACCGGTCCAAATTCTGCAACTCTTAGTGGTCTGGTAACAGGATTGTACACCTTGGTTGCTGTAAACGTGGAAAAAGGATGTCGTTATCAACAGGTGTATTATTTACCATTCAATGGAATTCAGGCGACCACCACGTTGACAATCAAACACGTTGAAGAGTGTCCAGATGATGGAGAAGCAAATGTCTCTCTAGCAGATAACATCCGATTCAACTTCAATGTAGCGGGACAAGTAGGGACATTCTCATTGTTGGATACTGTAAGAAATGCAAATTCCACTGCCTTTGCGGTAGTCAATGACACTACTTCTGGAGTATTCCAGGTATCCATGATTTCCGGATCTTTCTCCGATGGAGATACAATAATTCACGAAGAAATACCAGCTACTTTAAACGATTCAATAATCGGGGATCCAGCTGAAGGTAATGTCATAATTGATGTGACTACCAATGGTAATGTTGCTGGTCAGGTGGATGACATTAGCGATTACATGATCTATCTGTATGCCGGTGATGGCGTTCCCCCGGATCGCTATTCTGCTTACACGGTCACTAGTTCCACAGGCGGAACACTTTACTTCCCTTACGTATATGACGTCCCTGGTAGACAAATCCTTGATGGACAAGGCACCCAAGTGAGCGACCTTAGCGGTTCCCCGGTGTTAGATCCGGATGGTACGGCTACATTCAATGGATTGCCAGCAGGAGTATATACAGCAATTGCCAGACAAGATACCTCAGTAGCAGCTCCAGGATGCTGGACTTTAGCAGCTACGGATTCGGTTTTTCAAAAAGCGTTTGATCCAATTATTGATTCCGTTTTTGTAACAAATAATACGGCGTGTGACACTGTTGGAGCGGCAACATATACTGGAAACATTTACGCAAGAGCGAGGCTTGATGCTGACGATTCAACAACTACGGATTTGATTTTCCACTGGTTTGCGAGAAACTCGGGAACCTCGGTCCTTGACCATTCAGATACACTAGCTGTTGCAGGTCCATCAACACCAGTAGATACTTCATTCAGTTCTGTCGATACACTTCAATCAGGAACTTATGTTTTGGTTGTAGAAACTATTTCTAGTGTAGCAACTCCACCAAATACAGCGAATGGGTGTACAGCGGATACCATCGAGTTCACCGTACAAGATGCATTTGAGGATCATTTCCTTTTCAATGCAAACATCACGGATATAACCAATTGTGACCCTGCCGATGGGGGTATCATCTCTATTAACGAAGGTTCTTTTGTTTCTCCAGGTGGATTAGGTGATTATCAATATCAATTCTACAGTGATTTCCCTCCTTCTGCTGGTGATACACTTCAAGCTTATGGCATTGGTAGTTCAATCACTGGTCTCGACACGGGTACATATTTCGTGACTGCAAGGCATATTGCGTCAGGGTGCGTTACAGATCCATTGGAGGTAGAGATTGACAGTATTACCACATTGCCGATTGTTTCCCTCACTCAGGTGAATATCGATAGTTCTTGTTATGTATCAGGTGATTATGGACTTGGACAAATAAGATTTGAAATAACTAATGGTGTGGATAGCACTGGTCTGGATTACACATGGCAATGGTATCGTGGTCAAACCACAACTACTCCGTTAGTTGAGGGTACCGGAGATACTGTCAGAAATACTACAAATTCATTTAATGGTGCTCCATTCGTAGACACACTGAAATTTGTCGATGGTGGTTACTATACCCTATTGGTGACGGACAATAATGACCCTAACAATAGCTGTTCAGCGACTACCATTTTCTTATTAGAAGAAAACACTTCAGTATTATCTGTCATTGAGGCGAACGGAGATGCAACGGTTACTGATGATACGAATTGCGGAACAGATGCCAATTCGAATGGTTATATAAAGATTGACTCAGTCCGTGAAGATGGTGTTGCCGTAAGGATAGATGGCAATTACAGTATTGATTGGGTTGCTGGTGGTGGAACTCTTGGAACACAAACTGTCGCAAATGATAGTCTTTTTGGCCTATCAGCGGGCACTTACAAGGTTATTGTCACAAATGACATCACAAATTGCGCAAGTGATACAATTACATTCGAAGTTGAATCAGATACGGAAAATCCAATTATCGAATTAATCGATCTGGTTGACAATTCTGACTGTGGTTCACCTAATGGTGCCATTGAAGTAGCTATCGATTCCGCAGGATTTGATCCTATCAACCTGCCGGGTTCCTTCCAGTTCATCTGGTATCAGGGTTCTATCACCAATACCGGTGATACTGCTGCTGCAACTACTGTTTTAGCCACTAATGCAGGTGCCTACAACGGAAACAGGATTGAAAACCTTACAGCCGGTAGTTATTCAGTTTGGGCTCTCGATATGTCCGATCCATTCGATTCATGCTACTCGGTAGCTGTATTCGAAGTGGCTGAAGATACAGCTCAGTATCAGATCCTGACGGCGGATGTTGCTACTTACGACAATAATAACTGCGGTGATCAAAGTAATGCCAATGGTGGAATCAGAATCACCGAAATCTACGATAACGGCGTACCGGTTGATCTTGCTACCAATGGCGATGACTTTACATTCACCTGGACCGGTCTTAATGCAGCGGCACAGCAAGACTCTACAGTAGCCATGAATGACTCCATCAGCGGACTGTATCAAGGGACATATACCGTCTATGTCTTTAATGAAAACACTCTCTGTGAGTCAGTACCTATTCAAATAAGCATCGGTCAGGATACCGAACTGCCTATCATCGATCTGGTAGATCTGCAAGACAATTCCTCTTGTGACCCTGCTGCCGATAACGGTGATGGTTCCATCCAGGTAGCAATCAACGGAGCGGGTGGTATCAATACTTCTGAATACTACTTCAGATGGTGGCAAGGTACCGATACGACCATCGCTGCTAATGAGATCACTGATGGAGGCTACAGCTTCGTAGGTAAAACATTTGACATTACCGCTTCGGATTCCTCACAAATTGTTGGTCTTGATTCCGGTTATTTCACCGTTGTCGCTTACGACGTGAACGATCCAAACAACGGATGTACTTCTTTCGCAACGTTCATCGTTACCAACGATACCGCACAGTATGAGATCCTTACTGCCGATGTTGCTACTTACGATAACACCAATTGTGGTGATCAAAGCAATGCTAACGGTGGAATTAGAATCACCGAAATCTACAACAACGGCGTACCGGTTGATCTGGCTACTAATGGCGATGACTTCACTTTCACCTGGACCGGTCTGAATGCAGCAGCTCAGCAGGATTCGACCATAGCCATGAATGATTCCATCAGCGGGCTATATCAAGGTACTTACACGGTCTATGTGTACAACGAAAACACGCTTTGTGAATCCGTACCCGTTCAGATATCCATCGGACTCGATACCGAAGACCCTGTGATCGAATTGATCGACCTAGTTGATAACTCTGATTGTGGAACACCTAATGGTGCCATTGAAGTAGCTATTGATTCTTTAGGATTTGATCCTGCTAATCTACCAGGCTCATTCCAGTTCCTATGGTACCAGGGTTCAGTAACCGATCCAATGGATACCGCAGCAGCTACTGATGTTGTGGCCACTAATGCAGGTGCCTACAACGGTAACAGAATTGAAAACCTTGCAGCCGGTAGTTATTCAGTTTGGGCTCTCGATTTGTCTGATCCATTCGATTCATGCTACTCGGTAGCCGTATTCGAAGTGGCTGAAGACACAGCTCAGTATCAGATCCTGACGGCGGATGTTGCTACTTACGACAATAATAACTGCGGTGATCAAAGTAATGCCAATGGTGGAATCAGAATCACCGAAATCTACGATAACGGCGTACCGGTTGATCTTGCTACCAATGGCGATGACTTTACATTCACCTGGACAGGTCTTAATGCAGCGGCACAGCAAGACTCTACAGTAGCCATGAATGACTCCATCAGCGGACTGTATCAAGGTACATATACCGTCTATGTCTTTAATGAAAACACTCTCTGTGAGTCAGTACCTATTCAAATAAGCATCGGTCAGGATACCGAACTGCCTATCATCGATCTGGTAGATCTACAGGACAATCCTTCTTGTGATCCAACAGCCGATAACGGTGACGGTTCCATCCAGGTAGCAATCAACGGAGCGGGTGGTATCAATACTTCTGAATACTACTTCAGATGGTGGCAAGGTACCGATACAACCATCGCTGCTAATGAGATCACTGATGGAGGCTACAGCTTCGTAGGTAAAACATTTGACATTACTGCTTCGGATTCCTCACAAATTGTAGGTCTTGATTCAGGGTACTTCACCGTTGTCGCTTACGACGTGAACGATCCAAACAACGGATGTACTTCTTTCGCAACGTTCATCGTTACCAACGATACCGCACAGTATGAGATCCTTACTGCCGATGTTGCTACTTACGATAACACCAATTGTGGTGATCAAAGCAATGCCAACGGTGGAATTAGAATCACCGAAATCTACAACAACGGCGTACCGGTTGATCTGGCTACTAATGGCGATGACTTCACTTTCACCTGGACCGGTCTGAATGCAGCAGCTCAGCAGGATTCGACCATAGCCATGAATGATTCCATCAGCGGGCTATATCAAGGTACTTACACGGTCTATGTGTACAACGAAAACACGCTTTGTGAATCCGTGCCTGTTCAGATATCCATCGGACTCGATACCGAAGACCCTGTGATCGAATTGATCGACCTAGTTGATAACTCTGATTGTGGAACACCTAATGGTGCCATTGAAGTAGCTATTGATTCTTTAGGATTTGATCCTGCTAATCTACCAGGCTCATTCCAGTTCCTATGGTACCAGGGTTCAGTAACCGATCCAATGGATACCGCAGCAGCTACTGATGTTGTGGCCACTAATGCAGGTGCCTACAACGGTAACAGAATTGAAAACCTTGCAGCCGGTAGTTATTCAGTTTGGGCTCTCGATTTGTCTGATCCATTCGATTCATGCTACTCGGTAGCCGTATTCGAAGTGGCTGAAGACACAGCTCAGTATCAGATCCTGACGGCGGATGTTGCTACTTACGACAATAATAACTGCGGTGATCAAAGTAATGCCAATGGTGGAATCAGAATCACCGAAATCTACGATAACGGCGTACCGGTTGATCTTGCTACCAATGGCGATGACTTTACATTCACCTGGACAGGTCTTAATGCAGCGGCACAGCAAGACTCTACAGTAGCCATGAATGACTCCATCAGCGGACTGTATCAAGGTACATATACCGTCTATGTCTTTAATGAAAACACTCTCTGTGAGTCAGTACCTATTCAAATAAGCATCGGTCAGGATACCGAACTGCCTATCATCGATCTGGTAGATCTGCAAGACAATTCCTCTTGTGACCCAACAGTCGATAACGGTGACGGTTCCATCCAGGTAGCAATCAACGGAGCGGGTGGTATCAATACTTCTGAATACTACTTCAGATGGTGGCAAGGTACCGATACAACCATCGCTGCTAATGAGATCACTGATGGAGGCTACAGCTTCGTAGGTAAAACATTTGACATTACTGCTTCGGATTCCTCACAAATTGTAGGTCTTGATTCAGGGTACTTCACCGTTGTCGCTTACGACGTGAACGATCCAAACAACGGATGTACTTCTTTCGCAACGTTCATCGTTACCAACGATACCGCACAGTATGAGATCCTTACTGCCGATGTTGCTACTTACGATAACACCAATTGTGGTGATCAAAGCAATGCTAACGGTGGAATTAGAATCACCGAAATCTACAACAACGGCGTACCGGTTGATCTGGCTACTAATGGCGATGACTTCACTTTCACCTGGACCGGTCTGAATGCAGCAGCTCAGCAGGATTCGACCATAGCCATGAATGATTCCATCAGCGGGCTATATCAAGGTACTTACACGGTCTATGTGTACAACGAAAACACGCTTTGTGAATCCGTGCCTGTTCAGATATCCATCGGACTCGATACCGAAGACCCTGTGATCGAATTGATCGACCTAGTTGATAACTCTGATTGTGGAACACCTAATGGTGCCATTGAAGTAGCTATTGATTCTTTAGGATTTGATCCTGCTAATCTACCAGGCTCATTCCAGTTCCTATGGTACCAGGGTTCAGTAACCGATCCAATGGATACCGCAGCAGCCGCTGATGTTGTGGCCACTAATGCAGGTGCCTACAACGGTAACAGAATTGAAAACCTTGCAGCCGGTAGTTATTCAGTTTGGGCTCTCGATTTGTCCGATCCATTCGATTCATGCTACTCTGTAGCCGTATTCGAAGTGGCTGAAGACACAGCTCAGTATCAGATCCTGACAGCGGATGTTGCCACTTACGACAATACCAACTGCGGTGATCAAAGTAATGCCAATGGTGGAATCAGAATCACCGAAATCTACGATAACGGTGTACCGGTTGATCTTGCTACCAATGGCGATGACTTTACATTCACCTGGACAGGTCTTAATGCAGCGGCACAGCAAGACTCTACAGTAGCCATGAATGACTCCATCAGCGGACTGTATCAAGGTACATATACCGTCTATGTCTTTAATGAAAACACTCTCTGTGAGTCAGTACCTATTCAAATAAGCATCGGTCAGGATACCGAACTGCCTATCATCGATCTGGTAGATCTACAGGACAATCCTTCTTGTGATCCAACAGCCGATAACGGTGACGGTTCCATCCAGGTAGCAATCAACGGAGCGGGTGGTATCAATACTTCTGAATACTACTTCAGATGGTGGCAAGGTACCGATACAACCATCGCTGCTAATGAGATCACTGATGGAGGCTACAGCTTCGTAGGTAAAACATTTGACATTACTGCTTCGGATTCCTCACAAATTGTAGGTCTTGATTCAGGGTACTTCACCGTTGTCGCTTACGACGTGAACGATCCAAACAACGGATGTACTTCTTTCGCAACGTTCATCGTTACCAACGATACCGCACAGTATGAGATCCTTACTGCCGATGTTGCTACTTACGATAACACCAATTGTGGTGATCAAAGCAATGCCAACGGTGGAATTAGAATCACCGAAATCTACAACAACGGCGTACCGGTTGATCTGGCTACTAATGGCGATGACTTCACTTTCACCTGGACCGGTCTGAATGCAGCAGCTCAGCAGGATTCGACCATAGCCATGAATGATTCCATCAGCGGGCTATATCAAGGTACTTACACTGTCTATGTGTACAACGAAAACACGCTTTGTGAATCCGTACCTGTTCAGATATCCATCGGACTCGATACCGAAGACCCTGTGATCGAATTGATCGATCTTGTTGATAACACCATTTGTTCCGGTACTGGTACAGGGGCGATCGAAGTAGCTATTGATTCCTCAGGGTTTGATCCTGCTAATCTACCAGGCTCATTCCAGTTCCTATGGTACCAGGGTTCAGTAACCGATCCAATGGATACCGCAGCAGCTACTGATGTTGTGGCCACTAATGCAGGTGCCTACAACGGTAACAGAATTGAAAATCTTGCAGCCGGTAGTTATTCAGTTTGGGCTCTCGATTTGTCCGATCCATTCGATTCATGCTACTCTGTAGCCGTATTCGAAGTGGCTCAGGATACTGCTGAATATCAATTCTTCACTTCCGGAATTACAGCTTATGACAATACCAATTGCGGTGATCAAAGTAACGCAAATGGAGGTATACGAATTACGGAAATCTTTGATAACGGTGTTCCGGTTGACCTTGCTACCAATGGTGATGATTATACCTTCACATGGATAGGTCTAAACGCAGGTGCACAACAGGATTCTACTGTCGCCATGAATGATTCCATAAGTGGCCTTTACCAAGGAACCTATAGTGTATTTGTTACTAACGAAAATACCGGTTGTCAGTCTGCTACCGTGGAAATAAGCATCGGTCAGGATACTGAGAGTCCTATTATCCGTCTTCAAGATTTCCAGAATAATGAATTCTGCTCGGACGGAAATGGCTACCTTGATGTTGCTATTGATTCAGCAGGAATAGATCCAACTACTGCTGGTAATTACTCCTTCAGATGGTTCCCTGGAGTTAGAACAACAGCCTTGGATACCGCAGCAACTACAGCCCTGAATATTACCAATCCAACGTGGATAAAAAGTACAGGATCATATAATGGCAACAAACTAGATAGCCTTACCGCCGGGCGATATACGGTATGGGCCATGGATCTCGTGGATCCTTTTGATTCATGTTTCACAGTATCGGTATTTGAAGTATTGGATGATACAATTGAACTTGAAATCAGAATAGCCGACGTACTTACATATGATATGGTCAATTGTTCAGGTACATCTACCGGTGGAGTAAGAATTCCTAGCATCTATTCGAACGGAACTCAAATCGATCTATCTACAGTTTCTGGACAATATCAGTTTGTTTGGTCAGGTCTCCCAAGTACCACTGAATCTAACGAAGCTCAGTTTGCAAACCTTGATAGTATCAGATTCCTTGATCCTGGAACCTATACGGTTTATGTGGAGAATATTGATCCGAACGGTAGCAGATGCCAGTCCGAGCCGATTAGTGTTTCTATCGGAACGGACACCCAGAATCCAATCATTGATTTCACAATCAATTCTAATAATAGAAACTGTAATGCCGCAGCATTAAACGGAACAGGTGAAGTAACCATAACCATCAATGATGATGGAAATTCTGTGTCAAATCCTGATCCGGATTGGAGTGTTGTTTGGTACAGAGGAAACAGTGTGAATGCTGCCAACTTGTTACATCTTCCTGCCAACCAAGGAACATCAGTCTCGGATGCAGATTCGTTGAATATTACCGGATTGAGTACAGGTTTCTACACCGTATCAATTCTAAAAAATACCGGTGATCCAAACGTGGGATGTGGACCAGTAACACGAACCATAGAAATCGATGAAGAACTGTACTATCCTACTCTGAATGTACCTGACGATCAAATCGTTCATAGCACTGTCTGTTTCGGTTCTGGCAACGGGTCAATATTTATTGACAGTGATGATATCTCATATGTTGGTGATACGGCAATTGTCAATGATTTCAATTGGACAATGGAAAACTCTTCTGGAACTCCAATAGACTTGAATGCTGGTGGGCCAAGATTGAATCCTGCTGGAGATGGAGGTAATGGAACAATTACTGTAACTGGATTGGATGCCGATACCTATACCTTTAACATACAGGTGATTTCTACTAGCTGTCCTACCCCGGCGACATTAGAATTTGATATTGAAATTTTGGATCGATCGAATGGTCCGGCAATTGATAGCTTATCAATCACTTCAAATGTTAACTGTACGGGAACTGTTTCTGTAGGTGGTGCTGCTATTCAAAATATTGACGGATCAAATGATTTTACCAATATTGACTTTGAATGGTTCGTTGGTAGTGATACTACAGCAGGTAGCGAAATCACGACGATTGGAGCGACAGATGGTAATTCCTTCATTGAAAACGTTCCAGATGGAACTTACACGGTAAAACTGATCAATGATACGACCTTCTGTCGATCAAAACAGACCATGGTCATCAATGTTGAGTCCTTGAACCCTACCATCTTAACGACAGAAACAAATGACAACCTCATCTGTGAAAGTGGCAAAGGAAGTGGTAGCTGGCAATTAACATCAATATTCTTCAATGACACTACCTACTCCGTGGGAGATAGTACTCAAACCGCCGGTGGAATGATCTACGACTCTACGTTCATCGCGGATAACTTTACTATAACCGGAGTTAACACCGCAACTAGCTCCTCAATAACAGATGGAGATGCTTCAACTCCGTTAATCCTTGATAGCTTGGTTGCAGGTTCTTACTATGCCTACGTATCAAATAATACTACTGGCTGTAAGTCTGATAGTATTTACTTCTCTATTGATGACCGACAGAGAGAACCTGAAATATTGATTACCCAAGCGCAGGCAGATTCCACCTGTTCAACTGGTTCTGGAAATGCGTCAGGTATGCTAGTTGCGACAGCGGATGGTCTAACTGGTGATTACTTTACTGATACTTTGGCAAACGGTAATCCTGATTACACCTATACTTTTAGTTGGTACAACACCAGTGATCTGACCACGGAAATATCTACAAATGATACACTTCAGAACATTTTCGCGGGCACCTATCGATTGATAGTAACCAATAATGCTACTTCCTGTGATGATACGGTAACTTTTAATCTTCAAAATGAGCCAATCGATCCGGAGATCAACACTGTCAACGTTACTCAACCTACGCAGTGTAGTCCAGCGAATGGAGTTATTGAAATAACTGAAATGAGTAATGGAGCATTGACTGATTACTCATTCGAATTCTTCCTAGGAGATCCGAATGATGGAGGTACGTCTTTGCAGTCTGGAGCTTCTGCTTCCTATACAACCGCAGAACCAGGCGAAACCTATTACATACGGGCAACACACAATGACTTCTTGTGTACTACAACACTAGTAGAAGTTCTGATGAGTGATGAATCTGTAGAGTATCCTGAAATCTCACTTGCATTCAATGAAGATGGTGAATTGATTTCGCAGAACAATACGTCTTGCGAGACAGGAGCTCCAGCTGGTATACTTGCTGTGCTTGCAAATGGAACCACAGATGGATTTGATTTCTCATGGGATAATGGTGAAACAGGAGCCACAATTGACAGTCTGGCTGCAGGTACTTACACAGTTACTGCAACTAGTCAAACCACTGGTTGTAGTAGTAGCAGAGAGTTTACATTGACAGATGATTGGCTATTACCACTAACACTTAATACCTCCACAGCGGCAAACAGTAATTGCGAGAATCCTAATGGACGTGCAGTAGTTTCAGTACTGAACGTGGGTGATAACCCTGAATTTAGAGGTACTGATTACTCCTACTACTGGTATACTGATTCTATAGGTAATCCAGATCCGGATTCGAACGACTTTTTCTTCGAAGGGAATGATCTAAATGGTGTGAGCTCTGGAATTTACTATGTGTATGCTGTTGACAATGTTAAAAACTGCTTCACCAGTGATGTAACGCGAGTAGTGATTGGTGACGAAATTGAGGATATCAATATAGAAGTGGAGATTGTGAGCAACATGACTATCTGTGACCCAGAAAGGCCTGATGGATTTGCTAGACTAACTGATCCAAATGAGCAGTTATTTAGATGGGAAGCCTCATGGTATGTTGGCACTGACATTACTGGCCTGGATCCATTTGCTGAAGGAATATTCGTTGATTCGCTTGCAGCCGGACAATACACCATGTTAGTTAGAGATGTGGTAACGGGATGTACGGAAGAGTATCCTTTTGAAATTCTTGATGAAACTCCTTCAATTCCACAACCTAACATCGCTATACTTAATCATAGGGAAAACTGCTTGTTCCCTGATGGTCGTGCAATTGCCACTCCTGTCGGAAATCCTGATGATTTCAGATTCGAATGGTTTGCAGCGAGTGATCCTGAAACTGTAATCTTCCAGGGATCTGAGATTTCGAATCTGGATTCAACTACATATCTGGTGGTCGCGATAGACCTAGCATCCGGGTGTGCTTCCGCTCCTACTGAGGTGGTAATTGAAAATGGTATCGTGGATCCTGAATACGTAGTGAATGTCACTAAATCACTGTGTCTGAGAACTGAGTTTGGTGCCGTTAACCAATTCTCAGGTCAAGCCTTCATTGAGTTCGTTCAACCAGAAACCACACTTGGAGCGGATACATCATCATACGTGTATACTGAGATTGACTCCATTAGATGGCTGAAGGATGGTATTCTATTATCTACTGAATTCAAACTTGTGGACGCTTCTCCTGGAAACTATGAAGTCTGGTTTAGAACAGATAAGGGATGTGATTACCAAGATGCCTTCTTCATTGAGCCAAGCATTCAGATATATAATGGTATATCCGCAAACAATGATGGATTTAACGATTATCTACTTCTAGACTGTATCAATCTGTTCCCAGAGAATGAGGTTGAGATTTACACCAGAAATGGTACGAAGGTTTGGGAGGCCAAGTCTTACAATAATATTGATATTCGATTCGAAGGCTTTAGCAATGTCGGTTCAAGTATCAGAAAACTCCCTGTAGGTACCTACTTCTTTGTAATCAAGAAAGGTGATAATTCTGACCCGGTAACCGGATATATTGAATTAGTTAGATAAATTTGACTGGTATGTGGAAATTGAAAAACCTCTTAATTATAGTCGTTGTGTTAATAGCCTCTCTTGGAGTAAAAGCGCAACAAAGACCAATTACGTCCACATACCAGTACAATTTGCTCCCGCTAAATCCAGCATACGCGGGAAGCTTGAATATTTTCTCAGCAATTTTTGTTCACAGAGCCCAATGGATAAATGTTCCTGGAGCACCGGAGATCAGTACTATTTCTGCTCATAGTTCATTTCTTAGCAATAGAGTTGGAGTTGGATTCTTTGCAAATCGAGACGCTATAGGCCCCACAGAGGACATTTCATTTTACGGTAGTTATGCCTATAAGATAAAGACCAGCCTTGGAATTCTATCCATGGGTCTTTCAGGTGGATTTAACCACAGAAATACTGACTTCAGTCAATTGACAATTCTAGACAACCGTGATCCCTATTTATCAGGGACAAATAGAAGATTTGCTCCAAATTTTGGTACAGGAGTTTACTTTGCCAATCCGGTATTTTACGCGGGTTTTTCCGTCCCTTACCTTCTGGAAAATCGAACCTTGGTACTCGAAGAAGTCATTAATTCCAACGATCAGTCAAGAGAGAGTAGGAATTATTATTTCACAAGTGGCATCATTTTTCCAATTGGAACAAATCTAAAGTTGAGCCCAGCGTTTCTTTTAAGAGGGCAAGAAGATAATCGCTTCGAATGGGATGTTTCTACCAACCTGATAGTTGATGATATTGCTTATATCGGAGTAAATGTGAGAAACTCCTTGGAGATCACTTTCATGGGACAGGTTATTCTCAATGAGAACTTTAGAATTGGATATGCCTATGATGCTGCAACAGGTTCATTGGCAACCAATAATTCAGGATCACACGAGATTTTACTTAACTACCGAATAAAGTTAAGGAACTACAAGAAGGACCCTCAATGTCCTGTTTACTTCTGATTTGATTGCCCGCTTAGGTCTGTTAGTAGAGAATTCACAAGGGATAAAAGCAAGCTAAACAACAAAGCCCACCAAAATCCATTTACATAAAACCCGGACACCAAGGAGTCCGCAAGCATTACCATTAGGGCATTTATCACTAAGAGAAACAAACCCAAGGTGACGATCGTCAGTGGGATAGTCAAAACAATTAAAATTGGCTTGACAATGTAGTTAAGGATGGTGAGAACCAACGCCAGAATGAAAGCCGTAAAAAAACTATTTACCTCTATACCGGGTAAAAGATATGATACCACCAAAACTGCAATCGAAGACAAGATTATTTTCAGAAAGAAGTTCATACTTAATATTCAATTATTCAGAAGTTACTCTTTAAACCACGAAGCATACTTTAAATAGTTTCCTGAAATTCGCTTGATCATTTCAAGATTCTTACCTTCCACTGGTTTAATCTTTCGAGCAGGTGAGCCTGCATATATCATTCCCGGTTCGATTACGGAATTTGCTAGAACCACACTGCCAGCTGCAACAATAGCCCCCTCCCCGATTATCGCATTATCCATAATTATTGATCCCATACCAACTAATACTTGATTGTGCAGAGTGCAGCCATGAACTATGGCATTATGTCCTATTGAAACATCATTTCCAATAATGGTGGCCGCAGTTTCATAAGTACAATGAATTGTGGCGTTATCTTGAATGTTCACCCGATCACCAATAGTAATCGAATTTACGTCGCCTCTAACCACCGCGCTAAACCAGACGGTACAGAAAGATCCCATCTTTACGTCACCAACGATAACTGAATTCTCTGCAAACCAGCATTCTTCACCAAAAACAGGAGATTTACCTCTTACCTCCTTAATTATTGCCATAGTCTTTTCACGTAATTCAAAGTTCTATTGTTTTGCACTTGAATTTACATCCGATAAATCAAGTATGTCAATTAATAGGTTTGTTTTCATTGCATTGATTCTTCTTTGGTCTTGTGAAAATGGTAATTCAGACAAGGCGGTTGATGAATTTTCCTATACCGAGTATAAGGTTGATTCTATCAGGTCGGTTCTTACCTGGGTTTACAGTCAAGAAAATACCAAGTTAGATGGTACTTTCCTGGTCACATCAGGGAAGTTTAGAAATAATCGACCAGAACTCCCCACCGAACTTGTTGATGGCTATCTCATCTTTGAATCAGAAAAAATTGTTAGCCCTGACAGCCTGAGTTTTAAATCACTCTCTCTTTTCGATTCAACTTATACCAAAGCCAAAATCATCTTTAGTAATGTTTTCATTGCTGATACGGTAAAACCAAGGGAGACCACTATGAAAATGGCCACTATCTCATTCTCAGATAATAGACTCAAAGATTTAAGTATTCAGGATACGGTAGCAATCGAAAGGAAGCAGGATCAACTATATATGGAGGCCATCCTTTCATTTCCAGAACCTATGGAATCTCTGGAGATCGGTATGTTCATTTACATCAATCCAAAATAACCTGACATTTTGACATCCTAACCAATACTCCATTATCTTTGCTGCCGATTTTATCAAAGCAGGATGAGTGAGATTATTACAGATATTGACATTCTTAGTGAACGGGAGACATCGGAAGAAAACTGCGAGGTTAGAGTATCAAAGGAAAGCGGTGAGAAAGGGAAAAAGCTATACATTGAAAGCTACGGATGTCAGATGAATTTCTCCGATAGTGAGATTGTAACATCTATTCTACAAAAGGAAGGCTATAGCACAACCGATACCTTTGAAACAGCTGATTTAGTTCTCTTAAACACTTGTTCTATCCGAGAGAAAGCCGAGCTAACAGTCAGGAAAAGACTTCAATCCTTTAAAAAAGTTAAGCGCCAAAATCCCGGAGTAGTAATCGGCGTATTGGGTTGCATGGCGGAGCGATTGAAATCGAAATTGCTCGAAGAAGAGAAATTAGTAGACCTTGTTGTGGGTCCTGACGCCTACCGTGATCTACCAGGTCTTATTTTGGAGGCTGAAGATGGAGAAAAAGGAGTCAACACTTTCCTATCAAGGGAGGAGACATACGCCGACATTTCTCCTGTGAGGCTTAACTCGAATGGCGTTACAGCTTTCATTTCCATCATGAGGGGGTGTGACAATATGTGCTCATTTTGTGTCGTACCATTTACCCGAGGTAGGGAAAGAAGCAGGGATCCATATTCCATTGTTGATGAAGCCAGAAATTTATTCAATGACGGATTTAGGGAAGTTACACTCCTTGGACAAAACGTTGATTCGTACAAGTGGTCGCTGGAGGAAAATAACAAAGCCCGATTGGAGAAGCAGGGTGTTAAAGAAGTTGTTTTATTCTCTGACCTACTTCGAATGGTAGCTGAGGTTCATCCGGAACTACGCATTCGATTCTCAACTTCTCATCCTAAGGATATAACAGATGATGTACTACTTACAATGCAAGCTTATGATAACATATGTAAGTATATCCATCTACCGGCACAAAGTGGAAACTCGAGGGTACTTGAACGCATGAATCGTACTTATGACAGGGGTTGGTATATTCAAAGAGTTGATAAAATTCGAGAAATACTTGGTGATGATTGTGGTATTAGTTCGGATATGATTGCTGGGTTTTGCGGTGAAACCGATGAAGAACATGATGATACCTTAACGTTGATGGATTATGTGCAATATGATTTCTCGTATATGTTTTTCTATTCAGAACGACCAGGCACCCTTGCTGCCAAGAAATATCAAGACGACATTTCTTTGCCAATAAAGAAAAAGAGACTTCAAGAGATCATTAACAAACAACAAAACCTATCCCTAATGCGTAACAAGAGGGATATTGGTAAGACATTTAGGGTTTTGATTGAAGGATTCAGTAAGAAATCGAACGACAGGTTACAGGGAAGAAATTCTGCGAATAAAGTGATAGTATTCAATAATGAGGGCCAAAAGAAGGGGACCTACGTTAATGTAATAGTCACCGACTGTACTGCCGCAACCCTCATAGGAACAGCGTTATAACAGATGGACTACAAACAAGAAGCTGAAATTCAAGCAATAAAGCAGCGATTTGAGATCATCGGAATGTCGCCTCAGCTGAATAACGCAATACGTGTCGCTATTCAGGTTGCACCCACGGATATGAGCGTATTGATCAGCGGGGAAAGTGGTGTTGGAAAAGAATCTTTCAGCAAGATTATTCACAGCTTATCCCATCGGAAACATGGGCAGTTCATTGCGATAAACTGCGGTGCGATTCCAGAAGGAACCATCGATTCCGAACTCTTTGGTCATGAGAAAGGAGCCTTTACTGGTGCTACGGACAATCGAAAAGGTTATTTCGAGGTCACAAATGGAGGCACCATTTTTCTCGATGAAATTGGTGAGATGCCAGTCAATACTCAGGCCAGACTTCTGCGAATACTGGAGAATGGTGAGTTTATCAGGGTAGGTTCATCAAAGGTGATGAAGACCGATGTCAGAGTTATTGCTGCTTCAAATGTCGATCTCCGTGAAGCCGTGTCCAAAGGAAAGTTTAGAGAGGACCTGTTTTATAGATTAAGTACGGTACCCATTCAGGTACCAGCTCTTCGAAACCGAGGAAATGATATTCTTCTACTTTTCAAAAAGTTTGCCATTGATTTTGGCGAAAAATATCGTACACGAGCCATAGAATTATCACAGGATGCGGAGAGTGTTATAAAGAAATATCATTTCCCAGGGAACATTAGGCAATTGAAGAACCTCGTGGAACAAATGAGTGCCCTGGAAATGGATAGAAAAATATCCTCGGAAACATTAGTCGGGTACTTACCGACAGACAATGAGCGACTACCGGCGGTAATCAACAAGGAGGGTACGAATGAGGATTTCAGTGAACGAGACATCTTGTATAAAGTACTTTTCGATATGAAGAAAGACGTCACTGATATGAAAAAGTTGATCCTTCAAATTCTTCAAGGAAATGCTAATAAAAGTGAAATTCTTGAAGAACACGGTAATCTATTCAATGATATGAGTGCCTTCGATCCTGCTGAACTTCAATCCAATGACCATGTAAGTACTCCATTATTATTAGATTCCAATGAAGAGAGCGAGGAGTATGATGAAGAAATCGAAGATATCACACACGAGTTAGAGGATGACTCTCTATCCCTTGAAAAAAAGGAGAAAGAACTCATCATAAAAGCCTTGCGTAAAAACGGAAACAAAAGAAAGTATGCAGCACAGGACCTTGGCATATCCGAGCGCACACTTTACAGAAAAATTAAGCAATATGAGATTGAAAGCGTTTAGCCTCGTATTGATATCAAACCTGTTTTTCTACAGTTGTGGAGTTTACTCTTTCACAGGAGCTTCTATTTCCCCCGATGTTGAAACTGTTTCGATACAAACATTTTTCAACAATGCTCCTTTAGGTCCCTCTAATATGAGCCAGGTATTCACGGAGAAAATTAAAGACTACTTTCAACAAAATACCAGATTGGCAATCGTAGACGATAATGGTGACTTGCAATTTGATGGATATATCGACGACTATAATATTACACCTGTAGGCGCCAATGCTTCTGGTCAAACTAGCGGTGTTGATTTCTCGGAGCTATCCCGAATTACGATAACCGTGTACGCAACCTATACCAACTCCAAGGATCATACATTCGATTTCGAGCAAAGGTTTTCTTTCTTTGTAGATTATGATCAAAACACAGATATCACCGCAATAGAGGAAGAATTTGTAGGGCAGATATTTGACCAAATAATAATTGATATATTCAACGCTTCAGTCGCTAATTGGTAATTTTCCCTATATTTAACGATTGGTCATCATCGTTAAATTGGTTTGAAAAAGCACGAGTATATAGGCTATTTGCATGATCCGTCATCCATCCCGGATGAACACATATCTGAATTGGAAGAGATTATAGACGATCATCCATATTTTCAGACAGCCCGAGTACTTCTGGCGAAAATCAAACAAGACCGAGAACCGAAAAAAGCTAATGGCTTTATCTCAAAAGCTGCAGTTCATGTCACTGATAGAGCACTGCTCAAAAAATACCTGTCTGATAAACTTTTCTTCCTGGAGTCTCCCCCATCGTCATCACCGGAAGAAAGTGTAGCGCCACCAGCAGAAAAGCAGAAGCCGAAACGACCAGAGCAGAAAAAGCCAACTCCTGAACAGAAAGCACCTCCGGCGAAAGGTTCTACTCCAAGTCCATATTTAACCATGGAAGATTTGGAGGATACCAGTCATTCAAGCCTCGATAACCTGATCGATGAATTGTATCAGGATATGGAAGAACTAAAAAAATCCCGTGCCAGGTTCAAGGAATGGGAACGCAAGTATGATGAGGAGCAAGCTGTTAGCTCTGCTATCGAAAAAGTTTCGCAGCATCAACCGGAAGAAGAAGTAAAAAGTCCGGACAAAACAGAAGAAGAGGTAGTAGATAAAGAGGAAAAAACCGAGGGCCCGGTCCTAAAAGAGAAAGAAACGAAAGAGGAAAAAATCGAGGATCCTATCCTAAAAGAGAAAGAAACAAAGGAGGAAAAAACCGAGGATCCTGTCCCAAAAGAGGAAGAAAAGTCTACCGAGGCTTTGCTAAAGAAAGAAAAAAGTGAGCCAAAAGTCAAAGAAGAACCACCTGCTGAGAAGGCGGAATTGGATGAATCGGACAAAAAAGAGAGCAAGGAACCTGTAAAGAAAGTTACCAAATCAACCAGGACGACAGCTAAGAAAAAGACAACAACTTCCCAACCAAAAACATCCGCAACCAGTACCAGAAAGAAGACAAGTACTGCTAAATCAACCAAGAAGGAAGAAACGGAAACCAAGTCCAAGCAAGAGGCTGCTCCTAGTAAGAAAAAGACAACCCCAGCCCGCGCTAAAGCGGCAACTAAAAAGACCACAACTCCAACAAAGTCAGAAAAGACTACTGAAACCAAATCTACTACTAAAACAAGTCCAGAAAGCAAGACTACGACTAGAAAGCCACCAACTAAGAAAACAAGTGTAAAAAAGGAATCTCCGAAAGAAGATAGTACTGACAAATCAGTTGTTTCCAAGCGTTCAAGAGGAGACCGGAAACAGGACGAGAGACCAGTTGACCAAAAGAAGATCATTTCAGAGTTTATTGATAAGGACCCTGGAATGCCTCCAGCGAAGAAAGGACAACCGGCAGCTAAAAAGCAAGATGACCTATCTGCGAAAAGTACCAGATTTCATGCTGATATTTCTTCTGAATACCTGGCTGAGATCTACATTGAACAAGGAAAGTATCGTCGCGCAATCGAAATTTATGAGTCTTTAATGGTGCGTTTTCCCGAAAAAGAGTCTTTCTTTGCGTCCCGAATCAATCAATTGAAAAAAAGAATCTGATATGTACGGTCTAATTGTTGGAATTATTCTTTTTTGCGCCATCCTGCTCATTTTAGTGGTACTTATGCAAAACCCTAAAGGAGGAGGTCTAAGCAGTCAATTTGGTGGTTCCGGAGCTACCCAGGTAATGGGAGTAAAGAAAACCGGGGATATTCTGGAGAAAGCAACCTGGGGATTGGCTATAGCTATTGTGCTTCTGTCGTTAGGGACCAATTTCGTTATCCCAGTACAATCCGACTTTGTAGATAGTCCGAATATAGAAAATGCTCAGCAGCAAAATGTATTACCTCCTGCAGTAGCTCCAGGTGCACAGGGAACACCTCAAAATAATCCTCAGTTGGAAGATTTGAATCTTCTGGAGGACGATTCAGCTTCAAATTAACGTAATCCCAAGGCTACATATTGGTAGACAAAGCTTTCATAACCAGACGCTTTGCTATCGGAAGTATGGTTTCTGGTATTGGAAATGACATTTTGCACACCACCTTGTATGTGTTAGGGTTTGGCAAATCTGAAAATCTCCTAACCAAATCCCTTTTTATATGGGCAAAAGTACGAGTTAAATCCCGGTAGTCATTTGTAATATGTGTAGCTGAAATACCTCGATAGTTTTCATTTGTACCTTCGAAAAAGGTAGAACTGTACCGGTAGACGTTTACATCCCTTCTGGCATCGATATTGACTAGTATATAGCCCTCATCCCGATAGATTGGAGTCAAACCAACATGTTCAAACTCCATATTCTCCCTAACGAATTCATAGACTTCCTTCCCTTCTTCTATTGCATTTTCTAGATGTGGTAAGGCATAAACAATAATTTCCTCTAGCAATTGAATCGTTTCATCATCGGAAATAACCTTTTGATAACTAAGCTTAAGCTTTTTAAAGTCCGCCTTTGAGATTGATCGTGGAAAACGATCGTAAAATAATTCCTTATGCTCTCTGATCTTGCGAAGGTTATTATAGTGAAATATTACCTCTGCCAAAAAGGGATAAAGTTGGGTTCTGCTAAACTGTTTCCTGACATCTTTTAAATATGCGAGTAAAATGTATTTCTTATACTCAAAATCAATTAATCCTTCTGTTAACCAATCATGATTCAGTTTTTCCATATTGAATAAACGGACGATGAAGGAATAAATTAGTGTTGACGAGAAGAAAAACCAAATTAAATGTCGCTGCCAAGTATTGGTTGATACTGCAATTTTGTCAGTAAATCTGTCAGTAAATCAGTTTGAATGGAATTGGCATAGGATATGCTCTTCGGTGGTCATAGTATTTTGGAAAACAACCTTAATTAAAAAATTTAAAAAATGTCAAAAGTTAACTTCAAACCATTAGCTGACAGAGTTCTTGTAGAACCTGCTGCTGCTGAAGAGAAAACAGCTTCTGGAATTATCATTCCGGATACTGCTAAGGAAAAACCACAGAAAGGTTCAGTTGTGGCAATTGGAACTGGGAAAAAAGACGAGCCACTAAATGTTAAAGTTGGTGACACCGTTCTTTATGGAAAGTACTCAGGTACGGAAGTTTCTATTGATGGAACTGACTACCTCATAATGAAGGAATCAGACATTTACGGAGTCGTATAAATCAACATTGATCTAAAATCACAATATTAACAAGACATGGCAAAAGATATAATTTTTGATACCAACGCCAGAGACAACCTGAAGAAAGGTGTAGATACGTTGGCAAATGCAGTTAAAGTTACCTTAGGACCAAAAGGTCGTAATGTAATTCTTGACAAAAAATTCGGAGCTCCATCAGTCACTAAAGACGGTGTTTCGGTAGCAAAAGAAATTGAATTAGAGGATTCTGTTGAAAATATGGGAGCCCAATTGTTGAAGGAAGTTGCTTCTAAAACCGCTGATGATGCTGGTGACGGAACAACTACTGCAACCGTGTTGGCTCAAGCAATCTTCAGTCACGGCATCAAAAACGTAGCAGCAGGAGCAAATCCAATGGACATCAGAAGAGGCATGGACCAGGCTGTTGCTAAAGTTGTTTCCAATCTGAAGGCACAATCAAAAGAAATCTCCACAAGTGACGAAATCGCGCAAGTGGCTACCGTTTCTGCTAACAACAACTCTGAAGTTGGAAAAATGATAGCAGAAGCAATGGAGAAAGTAGGAAAAGACGGAGTAATTACTGTGGAAGAAGCTAAAGGTACTGAAACTGAGGTAAAAACAGTGGAAGGTATGCAATTCGACAGAGGTTATCTATCTCCGTACTTTGTAACCAATACGGATAAAATGGAAGCCGAATTGGAAAGTCCTTACATTCTTATCTACGATAAGAAAATCTCAAATATGAAGGAACTTCTTCCGGTTCTTGAAGCTACAGCTCAAACTGGAAAGCCTTTATTGATCATCGCAGAAGATGTGGAAGGCGAAGCGCTAGCGACACTTGTTGTTAACAAAATCAGAGGTTCCCTGAAAATTGCTGCAGTAAAAGCTCCAGGTTTCGGTGACCGAAGAAAAGCAATGCTTGAGGATATTGCTATCCTGACCGGTGGAACTGTTATTTCCGAGGAAAGAGGATACAAACTTGAAAATGCTACTATCGATTACCTCGGTACTGCTGAGAAGATAAACATCGACAAAGACAATACAACTATTGTTAACGGTGCAGGAAGCAAGGACGATATCGAGGCTAGAATTAACCAGATCAAGCAACAAATCGAAAACACTACTTCCGATTACGACAAAGAAAAACTACAAGAAAGACTTGCAAAGCTTTCTGGTGGTGTTGCTATCCTTTACATAGGTGCCGCAACAGAAGTTGAAATGAAAGAGAAAAAGGATCTTGTTGACGACGCCCTTCATGCGACGAGAGCCGCTGTTCAAGAAGGTGTTGTAGCTGGTGGTGGAGTAGCACTGATTAGAGCTCTGAAAGGTCTTGATTCTTTAGAACTTGAAAATAACGACCAAAACACTGGGGTAGCGATAGTTAAAGCAGCCATCGAAGCTCCACTGCGAACAATCGTAGAGAACGCTGGTGGTGAGGCATCAGTAGTTGTAAACGCCGTAAAAGGTGGAAAAGACGACTACGGTTACAATGCAGGGAATGATTCTTATGTTAATATGTTCAAAGAAGGAATCATTGATCCTACGAAAGTAACTCGATTGGCACTTGAAAATGCAGCTTCAATCGCTGGATTGTTGTTAACCACCGAAGCAGTGGTTGCCGATCAGCCAGAGCCTGAAGCACCTGCAATGCCAGGTGGTGGCGGAATGCCAGGTGGCATGGGCGGCATGATGTAATGCCTGATTCGCAATGAATGAATAAAAAAGTCCTCTCAAATGAGAGGACTTTTTTTGTTTAAGACTTTAAAAGGTTGTCGATCACCTATCGTAAATAAGATCACCAGGAGATTTGGCCAAAATCTCCTCGATAGCTTTTTTGAAAATAATGTAAAAGGCTCCAAATAAGATCACCAATGTGGATAATAACTTCCAGTCAAACAATGCAAGATAATTATCCAAGGCACCTAACAATAAAGCAACGAAAAGTAGGATAACGAATGATCCTAGAAGAGAAAACAGGGTAGCCTGAAATAGAAATCGCAATAATAGTTGTCTATACAAAGTAAAAAGGTGCTTTTGATCTAACCCGAACGCAAGAAATGTTCCCAAATTTGGACGTATTTTTTCTAGGTGCGACTTCAGAAGGTTATACAGATAGAAACAAATGCTAACTACACTGAATACGATAAGTAGCATGGAAATGCTTTCCGTAAGGACCTTGACGAAAGCAAAATTTTCTTTATCTCTCACCTTTGCTATATCAACCTCTATTTGATAAGCATTAAACAGGAAGTTTTGAAATAACCTGACTCTATCGAGTGATGTGAAATTGATAGCGATCTTATCCGTGTCAATCTGAAAGGAAGATGGAAAATTATTATAATCGTAATCGTAGTATCGGATAAAGTTATACTCCTGTAGGGACATCCTTAGATCCCTCACAAAGTCATCAAAATCGCTTGCTTTGGTTGGATTAAATCCATAAGTGGCGATTGTATATTCAGTGCCTTGTTGGTACGATTCAGCGTTAATCTTCTTGAGTACATCCGCATCCCACGTTTGATATTTTTCATTCTCAGAGAAAAATGATTCCAACTCTTTCTGGAATTCTCTTGAAATACTATTATCCGGATCCGGGAGAAATAGAGTCAATGTCTTATTTGAAATCACATTAAAGGCCGAACCACCAAGCTGAGTCCGTTGAAAGAAAAAGTAGGGAGATGCTACAAAATAGTTGAGTTCCGGAAGTTCCTCAACTATGGCTCGTATTGGAATTGGGACCAATCGATTGTTGAAAGCCATATTGATATGTGACGGGAAAGCTGTGTAGCCCAATTCTTCCAACAACCGAGCTGAAATTATCAATCCAATTTCATTGTCCATTTGAAAACTGGTGCCAGCAATTAGATTGTCTGGTTCCAGCAACCGTTGAAGTATTGGGTTGTCCAGCTCAATAGATCGTCCTTTTACCCATTTTGTAGTGGATGGTCCTTGAAAGGCTAATGGGAATTCGACATAGTTCGTGACACTTTCATATTTAAACTGCTCCTGCAGAGTATCTACAGCAAGATGTCTTTTAAGGTCTTCTACCACCCCTCTTTTACTTAGTGGAATATCAATACTTAGGAGATTGACGAAAGGATCACTCATCTTGTCTTCAAGATCACTCAGTGCCAGGTTTGCCCCTCCAATGGAGGCAAAAGTGAAAGTCAGGATGATGATTAGGACATAGAAATTGAACTTCTTCGCCCCATAGATCTCAATTTTTTCGCCTTTCTCAAATAGTGGTGTGAAATTTTGATTCGGATTAGACATGATTCTATAGGAGTCCTTCTATATGTTTTCGTAATTCTTTTGTACTGTACTTGGCTGCCAAAGACTTCCATTCCCCTGCCTGACTTTCATTTTTACTAAAGATGTTATCCTTTGATATACTTCCAAGTCGGACTTTGTTCTTTGTCAGGACAATTATTTCGTCAGCATACTTTAGCGCCAAATCAATATCATGAGAAACAATTACAGAGAGCATTGTCTGCTGAGAGCTTTGAATCTTATTTCGCAGTGCTTCCATCAGTATATCACCGTTCTTCTCATCCAGATTGCCAGTTGGTTCGTCACCAAATAGTACAGTGAAGGACGGGGCAGCAGCCCTAATGAAAGCCAATCTTTGCTTTTGACCAACGGACAACTCGGAAACTCTGGTCTTATCGTTGATAAACGTAAGATCAAGGTTTTCACACCAATCAAGAACCGTTTCTCGAGCTTCCTCGTCTGAAATCCCTTGAATCAGTAAGGGGATCATTGCATTCTCTATTGCTGTGAGATTATCCAATAAATTGTTTTCCTGAAAAACAAAACTCATGTGTTCACTCCGAACAGGAGGTATTCCCTCCGTATTCTCATTCCACAATTTCCAAAAGTCAGCATCCAGGTTCGCAAACTTTATTTCTCCCTTTTTGATCGTGTTGTTCATCAATCCCAGGGTCTCCAACAACGTACTTTTACCTACACCTGAAGGTCCAAGGAAAACAACTACTTTACCGAAGGAAATCTCTAATTCGGGAACATGCAGTACGGTATTGCCGTCGCTATATGCGCATTCCAGATCTTTGATTTCAAAAGCGTGCATAGGTTATGGTTTGATAATTGAAACTCTATAGTTTATTTCAGGTGGTAATATCGAGTTGATCGAGGTGGTAAACGTACTTTGATCTTCAATATTAACCAAGGAATACAGAATAACCTCAGTCTTGGTTGCATTCATTTCAACATGCAACTCATTCACTAATTCCTTCAACAACCAACGGTTAGTTCGCTGTGCCTCTGTGTAGAAGGAATTTCCAACAAAAAAGTGCATTCGAAGTGTTTCTACATTTGTGATGTTTCGCGCATAAAGACTACCACGAATAAGCTTCTTGTCGATCAAACGGTTGGGTCTTGATGTGACGCCTTGTCTCATGATTCCGGCCACGCTTTCTGTAAAGGATTCCCCACTCCCGATGAAAGGTTGTTGCGTATTACTTAGAAATACCATGGATCCTCTGTTGGGATCACTCTCCCGTATACGTGCGGACCTACGATAAAAGGTTTTGATTAACTGATCCTTCAATTCGAAACTGGATTCATAATCGTGACTATTATCAATGTAAAAGAAATCGAAGGTCTCATACTGTGTAGGACGTAAGTTATAATTCCAGTCGTCCTCTTCCGGTGAATCTACAAAAGCTGGAATCTGTGAAAACTTCATTGATAAAGCTTCAAGTGGCAGGAATTCTAAAGGTATCCAGTAATGCGGGAAATTGAATGGGGCGAAATTAAACGGGTAGTCTGTATCACTTTCTACCATTATCAATTTCAACTTGTCTTCCTCAAAAGCATTTTTCAAGATGTTGAATTCGTCCATGGACATATACGGAAGGTCTTTAAACGCAGTACCCACCTCTCCTCTATCATGATAGAATTTAATTTGGACTAGCTCTTCAAAAAGTGCGTACTGATCCAAATTGTCATAAAGTGTAGCGTTGTAGTAGGTGAATAATCTCTTCCATCGATTGATCATATCGTCAACCGATTCACTTTCAGCCAGAATATCAATGGAACGCTTAATCTTGGAAAACTCTTGCCGATTCAACATGATTCCGTGCTTAAAATCTACATCATCCCCACCAGGAACCAGTCGTAAAAAACCTTCCCTCCATTCACCTTCATCAATCCATTTAACATGATTGATGCCTTGTCTTACACGATCAGTAACCGGAAGAAAACCGTCCTCTGATCTGACTGAATCGACAACAACCATAATTTCATTAATATCTTCATTCTGCAGACCAGCAATTGATCGATATACGGTAGGTTTTTCCAATCCGTCAGCATAGATTTTTATCCTATTAGGAATTATTCCATCTCTTCCTTCCATGAAATGGAGGTAGTCTCGTTTAACCCAACAAAAAAGATCTGGATTCCTGCTGTTGAACGTTCGAAGTGAAATCAGTACATCCCCAGTCTCGGCATCGATTTTTACCACATTGAAGATGTAGTAGGGATAATCATCATCCGGTTGTACCCTGAATCTATTGGGCTGAATGGTAGATTCCTGATTGTCAATTTTTTCCCATGCACCAATTGCCAACAGTTTAGTGAATTCACTTCCCCAAAGAAATCTGTCCCACAACACCAGATTCTTCTTATCAACCCAACCCACTTCTTGCGCATCATTCGAAAAATTGGTGCTATCGATATTTGGATCCTTGTACAACAGCAGAGCCTCTTCGGTTTCTTCAGCAACGATAAAGCGCTCCATGAAATAGGATTGGTAGTCCTCTACGTTTCTAAAATTCTTGTCTCTATAAACGGGAACCCCATCTCTATCGATAAATACATACCAGAGATAAGGCGATTTTCTGGTGTCGATAGTTTCATCTGTATCGGCCTCCGGATGAAGGTATTTAAACGGAATTGTAAGGGCCTGTCCCATTAAGGTTGACAATGGGGCGGCGACTAGTACTAGAATGATTACATGGACAAGCAGTCTACGCATCAAGGGAAAAATTCCTGTGGAACCCAATAAAATGACGCATCATTGGAAATAAACATGTATGTTGGATTTCCATTTATTTGTCTCAATGAATCCAGTTTACTTTTGATAGCATAAAGCAGTTCAGTAAAGTCCTGATTCGAAACTTTCACCTGGTCACGAAGGTCTTCAAAGGTATACCTGGATAATAATTCAGTCTGAGCAGGCAGCCCTGTAATAAGTTCAACCAGATCGGAGATCTTTTTATCCCTGATTTCATTGATATCACTTATGCCATAGTTGAGGCTCAATATTTCAAACCAAACATCACTTAATTGTTGTCTTTTTTGATAACCAGTAAGGTCCAACTCAACCAATTCGGATAAATCGTTTATTAAGTCATCCAACTCACCTTGATCGAGAAAGAGTACATACTTGAAAAGTGGATGTGTTAGTGTATTGGTATTAAGTGGTACATAAGACTCAAACAGGAATTGGTACTTCTTTTCCATTAAAGTAGTCATCATATCATTGTCAAACCCTGCTTTACTCAGGAAATCAGCCATTTGTGGTGTAAGTACTTCTTCCGCACCATCGGCTCCACCAGGACCTACTACCGAATTCATGATACCCTCCATAGCGTTTAGTAGCTGGTTATTTGAACGATCCAGGTCCTGAATCAAATTCACTATCTCATGTTGAACCTGATTGGGTTCTATTACCCGACCTGTTTCAGCATACTGTATTTCACCTTTGATATTTGACGTCTCCTCATTAAGGCGATAAAGTGTCGAAACCTCTGAATTTAGCACCTGCTCAAACGCAATATTCTCATCAAAGTCTACCAACCCAGTTTCTCTCCATTGTTCATTTGTTGATTGAATGGCGTTTCTGGCAGATTCCAGGATAAGATCTTGTATTTGGAATATGAAGTCTTCATAAGAATCATTTGCACCGTGCTTTGCCTGTATGGCGAACAGTGATATGGAATACTGCTCCATCAATTGTTCCAGTTTTCGATAGCTTTCTACCTCCCGGGGATTGGTGTCGTCGGAACCTGCGTCTCCAATCAAAATGATGATATTGGATTCATTTTCTCTTTGATTAAACATCCTCGCGCTGAAGAATAACCCTGTAAATAGCGCTTCTGAAACCGATCGATCCTTGCTATGATATTCTTGTATAAAACCCATATCACTAACGATCTGATTTCTATCGTTAGTCAAGCTGTATCTTTCGAACTGGTACTCTTCATCCTCTTCAAAATCCCGATAGACTACAATCCCAATCCTGTAGTTGTTTTCAGAATCTGTGAGTTCACCCAAACTTCTCGAAACGGCACGTCTTGTAGCCTCGATCTCTCCCCTCATACTTTTGGTTCCATCAATCGCAAATACAATGTTGATGTTCCTTGCCCTTTCCCTTTGAATGTTATATAAACGTTGATAAACGGCATATTCCTCCGCTGTCGTTTGTCTCGCTTCTGTTCCAGAGCTACTGAACAAACCACTGATTACACCCGTTTTGATGATTTCACCTTCTTTATCAAAAATCGGAAATCTCTTCCATTGCGGTTCTTCTCTCTTTTCATAAGGACGACTCCAAAGAGACTCTGAATTGGTAATAGTTCCTAAGGCATATGATGTGGCATCTTCTGGCGTGCTGAAAGCAGCGGGAAGCACTTTGGTAACTCTCCGTTCTTCAACTGCGTCCGGTTCCCAATTGGGCTCAAGGGCCTGTCGCAAATCCCATGTGGTCACACTACCTTTATCAACCCAACCATAGACGTAATCTTCAGCTTCACCTGAAGCCAGATTATCCCGTCTTGCAAGTAAATAACGGCCATTTGCCTCTTTAAAAAGGTAGAATATGTTAAAGAGAGGTGAGTCTTTATCGTTTACGTCAGTTTCATACGGAGAATCATAAAAGGCCAGCTTACGACCTGCTTCATTCAATTCTTCAATGCCAGATTTAAGTATAGTCTCCGGTGTACTTACCGTCATTGCCTTCACCCGAAAGCCTTGTTTATCACTTCTTAAACCCTCACTCCAAAGCAACATTAAGCTCTTTGATACCCATCCAAAATCTTCTGGCTCTTCTCTGAATTCGTTCAATCCACTACTGTATTTCACAGGGTTGTATTCCACAATGTGAATTTCTCTTGGGTTCTCTCCAACAACGTAGAACTTTTGCATGAAGTCCAACTTTTTACCATTAGAGGTAATGACACCCTTTCTATCACACCAAACTACCCAGGACTGACTTGACCTCTCGTCGGATACAGAGTATGGAATATCCAAAACGGACACTCTTGGACGTTCGTAAGTCTTTGGTTTTCTAATGGCAGAAGTACCAAGAAATGACTGAGCCATGGTACTGCACACAAGTAGAAAAAGAAATAAGGAAATAGCTCCTCTCATGATTATCACTATTAATTCTCTACGCTGAAACTTTCAATTCTTTTGCTGTTGTTTCGGGTAATTGTTGTTACCCGAATTTCTTTTCTCTGGCTACTAGCTTCTAACTGTAGCTTATTCAGGTAATTCTCCAGGGTCATTCCTTCCACCTCAATCCTGAGTGATTCCGAGTCCCTAATCACCTGATTTTTTATTTGTCGTTTCTCCACTCTGCTTATTCCACGATTGGCTATACTAGTCAACGCTTCAGATAGGCTATTCTCATCGAAAATAGGTATATGATTATCTTCAATGACCGCAGCTATTGGTTTCCCAACGACTACTATTTCCTGATCAGCTTCATCCACCTGCCCAACCATATTTGCAACGATCAGCCGTATATTGTAGTTACCAGGATTATTATAAACAAATGTTGGACTATTCTCATCGGATGTGCTTCCTCTATTGTCAAATGTCCAGACAATTTCACTCGCATTGGATGATCGGTTCATTGGGCTGACTTCTTCACCCACCTTCACTGTGTCTTTTGGCAGATCAAAAACGGCAACTGGATCTGGTGTGTTAATCACAATTATCTGCTTCCTGGTCTGCTTTTCCTCGCCATTGTAAGTCAATGTAACCGTAAATCTTCCTCCAACCTCGTACACATGAAATCCATCTCTAGATTGAAGTTTGGTCGAATTGTCACCAAAATCCCAAATCCAATCATCAGCACTCTGGTCTTCAGAAGTATTGGTGAAAATCACCGTATCTCCAACAAGAGCTGACTGACGATAATCGAAATTTACGGAATTGGTAACGACCTGATTTCGAGCCTTCAATTGTACAAAAATCACTCCCGAAGCGATTATTATAAAAATGATCCCAATTACAATAGCGATACGTTCTGTTACCACTTGATTCATCCTTTTTGAATGTTAATATTCCCTTTCATGGATGGTCATTCTAATTTAACTAATCCATTCTTGGACACAAACCTTTTTCTGATTCCAAACTGAATACCGTAACCTCCATTGTCAATTGTCGCAAAGGAAGGAGCGATTCCGCGATATTCATTCAAAACCGTTGAGATAGCATGTTCTTCCACTGGTTCTTGTATAAAAACAAAGTTCTTGAAAGCCGTCGCACCCAAGTACACCATCCATCCGGACAAGAACTCAATGTTGAATCCGAGCTCAAGGGCTCCTGAAACATTGAAATCGTCCCAATTCCATTGCGGTATTGGCATTTCTACATTGGCGCTTTGTTCATTGTTACTTACAAAGTTAAAATCTTCCTCGTTCTCCAGCAGTAAATCGAGCTGAGGATACCAACCTGTATAGGTAAATTCTCCTGAACCGAAATAACTCATTTGGACAAGGTAAGAGAGGTTAATTCCAGGGTTAACATAGAATCCCAGATAATTGTTGAATTTTCTCTCATACCTAAATCGTATGGGTATATCGGCGATTCGTAATCTGACTCTTTCATCAAATCCTGTTCCCGTGACGTTTAAATAATGTTGGTCTTCATCTCTATCAGTGGTCAATCTACTAAAGAGATAGTAATCCACTGATGCTCTAAACCATGTTTCCGTGAAACCGATACCCACACTCCAAGCGAACTCTTCTGGTTCCGGAGCAGCTACTCTCCTTATGAAATTTATTGCTCCCCCGTAACTAATTTCGGGTTGTATGTCCACATTCGTGAAGTAATAATCATCAGCGACATTTATACTATTCACATTGACATAGGAGAGATATCCGGAGGCCAGATATTGCTTGTCGAAGAATGGTAGTTTTTCCTCTTTCTGGAACATCAAAGCCGATTCGACTTTTCGTACTTCTTCAACCCGCATATTAGTTACACGATATCCCGCAGTATCAAACTTTACCCGAAAATCCAGGGTAGGTTCATTCGAAAAAACACCTCCCCGGTAATAATCCCCGGCAATACTCAACTTGATGATCAATTGAATTTCTGGATCTCTCCAATTAATAGAGCTATAATTAATAGCTGTCCCCAAATTTGTTTCCATTATTTGAAACTGGAAAAATCCTTTTGGAAAATCACGGTTCACGTCAGCTAGAAATTCATCGATGGGCTTGGTCATTTCACGCCCTACTTTCTGACTCACATAGTTGGGAGTAATAAAATCATAGATTTCAGAGTCAAAACCGAGTATTCTTCGCAGTTCGCTATAAGACTCTTGATTCTCCAGTCGACCATTTACCTGAAGATCAAAGACCAAATCATCCAGTTTATCACGTAGACTCTTTCTTAGTCGGATATCGACCGCCGACGGCTGTGCAATCAGTTCAAAAACCGCAGAAATGAGCAATATGGTAATCAAAAATCTCAACGAACGATGAATATTTTCTGAGTGGTGATCTGATTATCAAAATAAATGACGATGAAGTAAATACCTGACGTGAAGTCTGATGATTCGCGATTCAAGTCAACAGAAAACTCGGTGCTAGACTCGCCCTTTAAACGCAACTGTGATAGTATTTCATCGCCATTAGTATCAATTACCCTAAACATATACTCTCCAGTGAATGGATTCGACCAATTAACAGTAAATGCTCCATCACTAGGATTCGGACCTACAGTCAGACCGATTTCTTCAATCGGAATGTCTTCTTCTCCCGGAGGGATAACCCCAGGTTGGCCGTAAACCGACTCAATACAACACGAGCCAATGCATATCTCAAGACTGTAGATGTCTTCCGCAAGATCCAGAGTCTCGAATGATTTGAAGTACTGCTGATTTTCACCTGGGATGATTTCCCCGTTCCTTTTCCACTGATAGGTGGCTTCGTCATTATTGTAAACTCCTACTAGCATTTGACTATTTTTCCTTGACAAGTAAGTGATTGGTGGCGTTTCCTTAACTGCAAGTCGCACGACGTCAGAGACTACATCAGGCCCGAAGTCGCTGGAAACAGTAGCCCTGAATTCATAGCCGTCCCAATCTGCCCTTACCGAATCCGCAAAAAGCCTGTCAGAAGTACCCCCAAAGAATTCCTCGTTTTCGGAAGCCAGTCTGAAGAAGTTATCTGCACTTTCCCGAAACTCCCACTCATAGGTAACCGTAAACTCACCTTCTCCTTGAACATCAAATGTTAATGGGTCAGCTCCGCATACTTCCAGGTCGATTGGTTGTTGAATAATACTAGTGGAATCGAATAGAAAGAGTTTACCCACTCTAACCTCTATATTGTAGTTCGTGGCTTCGACATCGCCCTGGAACAATATATCATAGACGTATGGATCGTTTTCGTCCACCAACTCAATTCTAAATGGTGGAACATCCAGTACCTCCGGGGTGTCATCATTTCTAAATCCTACTTCAGCATCTACATTGAAAGTGAATTCAGGGATATAATCCTCAGGATTATCTATGATTACCCTATCAATTGAACTTATCTGAATAATCAATGGGGCTTTCTCAACAACTAATGCGGCACCTGTGGTATTAATCTGATAATTCGTATCCAGTCCAGGCAAAAATGTAATTGGGTATGATCCAATACTAGATAATTGATCTGCAGTTGTGGATATAAACGGTTGACGATCAATCACTGAAGAATCCTGCCCATTCTTGAATCCGGTATTATCGTAACTAAATGTGAGGACGGGATTCACCTCTCCGTAAATTTTATAAATAGTATCTGCCGTAACTTCGAGCGGAGCCTTCTTGATCTCTAATTCTCGGAATACAAGAGAGTCGAAATAATTGCTATCGGCAAAATCCCTAATCAGTACTTGATACTGACCGGCATTGGTTAAGCGGTTTGTTTCTGTGAATGCAACTGGGAGCACATCTATTGAATCCAGATTATCATTGTTGTTAAACAATGAATCGGCACTATTTCTTATGGTATCAGCCGCTTTGAACAAAGTGTCCAATACTGTTGAGGTGGAGTAAATCAAAGGATAAAACTCAAGGGTATCTCCATAGAACCTGGATGTATCCACCGGTATTACATACAACGTGTCTTTCGTTATCTCAATCGCTCCCTGATCTGTAGCTTCTACAAATCGGTAATATGGATCATATCCTTCGGATAAAGTGATGGTGTAAAATCCTACATTTGATGTATCTGTAACAGGTTCTTCAATAACTGGCAAAAGTTGAAGTACATTCTCATCATCGTCTCCCTGGAAACCAATGTACTCAAAGTTTCCAGCTAAGCTTGGATTTGGTTCGCCGTAGACTTTGGTGGTACTGTCAGATTTTAATGTCAAAATCTTTTGAGCACGGAATATTTTTGAAGAATCCGAGATCAAAGCAGCATTACCTGAGATATCATAAGCCGTACTATCCGGGATCAAAATTCTCATGTCTCCAACACCTCCAATATTATCGAGAGTTACCGTTCTGGTTGATAATCCAGTCCCGGTTACCGCAACTGTCGAGTTTGATGAACGGGTTGAGTCTACTGTTACATCCAAACTAACCAGTTTGATGGTATCGATACCTACCTCATCAGTGTACGTTATTGTAAATGATACTGGTCCGGTTAAGGTGGAATCAGCCGATGGATCACTAATTGTTACCATAGGGTTTTCTGTGTCTATTGTGAAGACGTCCACCGTGTCTCTTTGAATCTGACCATTACCGATTGAATCTGTGGCGCTAGAAGTTTCAATTCGAATATCTACTTCCACCAGAAAAGTATCTAAATCGGTGAATGAATAGTCAGCAGTATATGTATCTCCATCATTCCAGACGCCACTTGAATAATTTAGACCAGCGGACCCAACATCAACTGAGGGAAATACTATGGAAGGTGTGCTTGTCCGATCCATAGCTTCTGAATAGTTAATGGTTACAGAAAAAGATGATGAAGCGTCATTCAGCGTGTCGTTAGATATTGAAATACTCAAAACCTCCGGATTCTCAGTATCTATATCAAAAAGGTCACCCGATAGTACATCTGATTCTTGAGCATTGCCTATGCTGTCAGTGGCACCGGAAAGGACGTTGACGCGAACATCAATGTCCTGCAATAGAGTATCAGAATCGGCAATTGAGTATATCGCATCATATTCACGCGAATTCAGCCAAACTGCACCGGTAAGAGTTAGCCCGCTTGCTAATGGATCTTCATCTGGGAAGACAATTTGCGGAACTGTTGTACGATCCATGTCTTCATCATATATAACTCCAATAATAAATGAGTTACCAACATCAGAGTCGGATATTGTATCAATACTAACCGTAATCTCGGTAATCACCGGATTCTTGGTATCAATATCAAATACGTCAGTGAAAAGAGCATCGGATTGCTGGGCATTACCAATGCTGTCAGTAGCTCCACCCGCTACATCTACCTGGATGTCTATATTCTGTAACAACGTATCTGAATCGGCAATCGAATACTCAGCATCGTACTGGCGGGCATCTACCCACGTTCCTCCTGTCAATGTCAAACCACTGGCCAACGGATCTTCAACAGGGAAACTGACCTGAGGTACCGTCGTTCGGTCCATGTCCTCATCATAAGTGATGCTGATCGTAAACGTATTGCCCACATCACTATCAGCTATCGTGTCGATGTCGACTACCAGACCTACCACTTCCGGGTTCTCCGTGTCGATGTCAAAGACATCCAATGCTTCAAATACTTCCTGCTCGTTACCAATACTGTCTAAGGCATTACCAGGACCCGTCTCCACTCGAATGTCAATGTCCTGAATCAGTGTGTCCTGATCGCTGATCGTGTACGTCGCCACATAGGTGTCTGCATCACTCCACACACCATTGGAGAAAGTCAGACTGGCAGGTGAATCGATTGGATCGCCTCCCGTTCCATTCAATGTCGGGAATATAATCGACGGTACACTCATTCGATCCATCGGCTCACTGTAATCCAAGGTAATCATGAACGGCTGACCATTATCACTGTCAGAGATTGTATCAATATCTACACTCAAGCCAATCACCTCAGGATTCTCCGTGTCAATGTCAAACACATTGGTGAATAATGCATCGGATTGCTGGGCATTGCCTATGCTATCTGTCGCACCTCCCGATACATCCACCTGGATGTCTATATTCTGTAACAACGTATCTGAATCAGCAATCGAATACTCAGCATCGTACTGGCGGGCATCTACCCACGTTCCTCCTGTCAACGTCAAACCACTGGCCAACGGATCTTCAACAGGAAAACTGACCTGAGGTACCGTCGTTCGGTCCATGTCCTCATCATAAGTGATACTGATCGTAAACGTATTGCCCACATCACTATCAGCTATCGTGTCGATGTCTACACTCAAGCCTATCACCTCCGGATTCTTCGTGTCGATGTCAAAGACATCCAATGCTTCAAATACTTCCTGCTCGTTACCAATACTGTCTAAGGCATTACCAGGACCCGTCTCCACTCGAATGTCAATGTCCTGAATCAGTGTGTCCTGATCGCTGATCGTGTACGTCGCCACATAGGTGTCTGCATCACTCCACACGCCATTGGAGAAAGTCAGACTGGCAGGTGAATCGATTGGATCGCCTCCTGTGCCATTCAGCGTCGGGAATATGATTGATGGTACACTCGTTCGATCCATCGGCTCACTGTAATCCAAGGTAATCATGAATGGCTGACCATTATCACTGTCAGAGATTGTGTCAATATCTACACTCAAGCCAATCACTTCCGGGTTATCCGTGTCGATGTCAAAGACATCCAATGCTTCAAATACTTCCTGCTCGTTACCAATACTGTCTAAGGCATTACCAGGACCCGTCTCCACTCGAATGTCAATGTCCTGAATCAGTGTGTCCTGGTCGCTGATCGTGTACGTCGCCACATAGGTGTCTGCATCACTCCATACGCCATTGGAGAAAGTCAGACTGGCAGGTGAATCGATTGGATCGCCTCCCGTTCCATTCAATGTCGGGAATATAATCGACGGTACACTCGTTCGATCCATCGGCTCACTGTAATCCAAGGTGATCATGAACGGCTGACCATTATCACCGTCCGAGATTGTATCAATATCTACACTCAAGCCAATCACCTCAGGATTCTCCGTGTCAATGTCAAACACATTGGTGAATAATGCATCGGATTGCTGGGCATTGCCTATGCTATCTGTCGCACCTGCGGATACATCCACCTGGATGTCTATATTCTGTAACAATGTATCTGAATCGGCAATCGAATACTCAGCATCGTACTGGCGGGCATCTACCCACGTTCCTCCTGTCAACGTCAAACCACTGGCCAACGGATCTTCAACAGGAAAACTGACCTGAGGTACCGTCGTTCGGTCCATGTCCTCATCATAAGTGATACTGATCGTAAACGTATTGCCCACATCACTATCAGCTATCGTGTCGATGTCTACACTCAAGCCTATCACCTCCGGATTCTTCGTGTCGATGTCAAAGACATCCAATGCTTCAAATACTTCCTGCTCGTTACCAATACTGTCTAAGGCATTACCAGGACCCGTCTCCACTCGAATGTCAATGTCCTGAATCAGCGTGTCCTGATCACTGATCGTGTACGTCGCCACATAGGTGTCTGCATCACTCCACACGCCATTGGAGAAAGTCAGACTGGCAGGTGAATCGATTGGATCACCTCCCGTTCCATTCAATGTCGGGAATATAATCGACGGTACACTCGTTCGATCCATCGGCTCACTGTAATCCAAGGTAATCATGAACGGCTGACCATTATCACTGTCAGAGATTGTGTCAATATCTACACTCAAGCCAATCACCTCCGGGTTCTCCGTGTCAATGTCAAAGACATCCAATGCTTCAAATACTTCCTGCTCGTTACCAATACTGTCTAAGGCATTACCAGGACCCGTCTCCACTCGAATATCAATATCCTGAATCAGTGTGTCCTGATCACTGATCGTGTACGTCGCCACATAGGTGTCTGCATCACTCCACACGCCATTGGAGAAAGTCAGACTGGCAGGTGAATCGATTGGATCGCCTCCTGTGCCATTCAGCGTCGGGAATATAATCGACGGTACACTCGTTCGATCCATCGGCTCACTGTAATCCAAGGTGATCATGAACGGCTGACCATTATCACTGTCAGAGATTGTGTCAATATCTACACTCAAGCCAATCACCTCCGGGTTCTCCGTGTCAATGTCAAAGACATCCAATGCTTCAAATACTTCCTGCTCGTTACCAATACTGTCTAAGGCATTACCAGGACCCGTCTCCACTCGAATATCAATGTCCTGAATCAGTGTGTCCTGGTCGCTGATCGTGTACGTCGCCACATAGGTGTCTGCATCACTCCACACGCCATTGGAGAAAGTCAGACTGGCAGGTGAATCGATTGGATCGCCTCCTGTGCCATTCAGCGTCGGGAATATAATCGACGGTACACTCGTTCGATCCATCGGCTCACTGTAATCCAAGGTGATCATGAACGGCTGACCATTATCACCGTCCGAGATTGTATCAATATCTACACTCAAGCCAATCACCTCAGGATTCTCCGTGTCAATGTCAAACACATTGGTGAATAATGCATCGGATTGCTGGGCATTGCCTATGCTATCTGTCGCACCTCCCGATACATCCACCTGGATGTCTATATTCTGTAACAACGTATCTGAATCAGCAATCGAATACTCAGCATCGTACTGTCGGGCATCTACCCACGTTCCTCCTGTCAACGTCAAACCACTGGCCAACGGATCTTCAACAGGAAAACTGACCTGAGGTACCGTCGTTCGGTCCATATCCTCATCATAAGTGATGCTGATCGTAAACGTATTGCCCACATCACTATCAGCTATCGTGTCGATGTCTACACTCAAGCCTATCACCTCCGGATTCTTCGTGTCGATGTCAAAGACATCCAATGCTTCAAATACTTCCTGCTCGTTACCAATACTGTCTAAGGCATTACCAGGACCCGTCTCCACTCGAATATCAATGTCCTGAATCAGTGTGTCCTGATCACTGATCGTGTACGTCGCCACATAGGTGTCTGCATCACTCCACACGCCATTGGAGAAAGTCAAACTGGCAGGTGAATCGATTGGATCGCCTCCTGTGCCATTCAGCGTCGGGAATATAATCGACGGTACACTCGTTCGATCCATCGGCTCACTGTAATCCAAGGTAATCATGAACGGCTGACCATTATCACTGTCAGAGATTGTGTCAATATCTACACTCAAGCCAATCACTTCCGGGTTATCCGTGTCGATGTCAAAGACATCCAATGCTTCAAATACTTCCTGCTCGTTACCAATACTGTCTAAGGCATTACCAGGACCCGTCTCCACTCGAATGTCAATGTCCTGAATCAGTGTGTCCTGATCACTGATCGTGTACGTCGCCACATAGGTGTCTGCATCACTCCATACGCCATTGGAGAAAGTCAGACTGGCAGGTGAATCGATTGGATCGCCTCCCGTTCCATTCAATGTCGGGAATATAATCGACGGTACACTCATTCGATCCATCGGCTCACTGTAATCCAAGGTAATCATGAACGGCTGACCATTATCACTGTCAGAGATTGTGTCAATATCTACACTCAAGCCAATCACCTCCGGGTTCTCCGTGTCAATGTCAAACACATTGGTGAATAATGCATCGGATTGCTGGGCATTGCCTATGCTATCTGTCGCACCTCCCGATACATCCACCTGGATGTCTATATTCTGTAACAACGTATCTGAATCAGCAATCGAATACTCAGCATCGTACTGTCGGGCATCTACCCACGATCCTCCTGTCAACGTCAAACCACTGGCCAACGGATCTTCAACAGGAAAACTGACCTGAGGTACCGTCGTTCGGTCCATATCCTCATCATAAGTGATGCTGATCGTAAACGTATTGCCCACATCACTATCAGCTATCGTGTCGATGTCTACACTCAAGCCTATCACCTCCGGATTCTTCGTGTCGATGTCAAAGACATCCAATGCTTCAAATACTTCCTGCTCGTTACCAATACTGTCTAAGGCATTACCAGGACCCGTCTCCACTCGAATGTCAATGTCCTGAATCAGTGTGTCCTGATCGCTGATCGTGTACGTCGCCACATAGGTGTCTGCATCACTCCACACGCCATTGGAGAAAGTCAGACTGGCAGGTGAATCGATTGGATCGCCTCCTGTGCCATTCAGCGTCGGGAATATAATCGACGGTACACTCGTTCGATCCATCGGCTCACTGTAATCCAAGGTGATCATGAACGGCTGACCATTATCACTGTCAGAGATTGTGTCAATATCTACACTCAAGCCAATCACCTCCGGGTTCTCCGTGTCGATGTCAAAGACATCCAATGCTTCAAATACTTCCTGCTCGTTACCAATACTGTCTAAGGCATTACCAGGACCCGTCTCCACTCGAATGTCAATGTCCTGAATCAGTGTGTCCTGATCACTGATCGTGTACGTCGCCACATAGGTGTCTGCATCACTCCACATGCCATTGGAGAAAGTCAGACTGGCAGGTGAATCGATTGGATCGCCTCCTGTGCCATTCAGCGTAGGGAATATGATTGACGGTACACTCGTTCGATCCATCGGCTCACTGTAATCCAAGGTAATCATGAACGGCTGACCATTATCACTGTCAGAGATTGTGTCAATATCTACACTCAAGCCAATCACCTCTGGGTTATCCGTGTCAATGTCAAACACATTGGTGAATAATGCATCGGATTGCTGGGCATTGCCTATGCTATCTGTCGCACCTCCGGATACATCCACCTGGATGTCTATATTCTGTAACAATGTATCTGAATCGGCAATCGAATACTCAGCATCGTACTGGCGGGCATCTACCCACGTTCCTCCTGTCAACGTCAAACCACTGGCTAACGGATCTTCAACAGGAAAACTGACCTGAGGTACCGTCGTTCGATCCATGTCCTCATCATAAGTGATACTGATCGTAAACGTATTGCCCACGTCACTATCAGCTATCGTGTCGATGTCTACACTCAAGCCAATCACCTCCGGGTTCTCCGTGTCGATGTCAAACACGTCTGTAAACAACCCGTTGGCCGTCTGTATGTTGCCTATGCTGTCTCGGGCAGTCCCCTGGTCTACCTGCACGTCGATGTCCTGCAACAAGGTGTCCTGGTCACTGATCGTGTAGGTCGCATCGTAACGCGTCGAACTAAACCAGCTGCCACCACTCGCAGTCAACCCACTCACCAACGCATTCTCGCCAGGAAAACTAACCGGTGGTACAAAGTTGCGATCCATCTCCTCATCATAGGTGATGCTGATCGTGAACGTGTTCGTGTCATCACTATCGGAGATCGTATCAATATCTACACTCAAGCCTATCACCTCCGGGTTCTCCGTGTCAATGTCAAACACGTCTGTAAACAACCCGTTGGCCGTCTGTATGTTGCCTATGCTGTCTCGGGCAGTCCCCTGGTCTACCTGCACGTCGATGTCCTGCAACAAGGTGTCCTGGTCACTGATCGTGTAGGTCGCATCGTAACGCGTCGAACTGAACCAGCTGCCACCACTCGCAGTCAACCCACTCACCAACGCATTCTCGTCAGGAAAACTAACCGGTGGTACAAAGTTGCGATCCATCTCCTCATCATAGGTGATGCTGATCGTGAACGTGTTCGTGTCATCACTATCGGAGATCGTATCAATATCTACACTCAAGCCTATCACCTCCGGGTTCTCCGTGTCAATGTCAAACACATTGGTGAATAATGCATCGGATTGCTGGGCATTGCCTATGCTATCTGTCGCACCTCCGGATACATCCACCTGGATGTCTATATTCTGTAACAATGTATCTGAATCGGCAATCGAATACTCAGCATCGTACTGGCGGGCATCTACCCACGTTCCTCCTGTCAACGTCAAACCACTGGCTAACGGATCTTCAACAGGAAAACTGACCTGAGGTACCGTCGTTCGATCCATGTCCTCATCATAAGTGATACTGATCGTAAACGTATTGCCCACGTCACTATCAGCTATCGTGTCGATGTCTACACTCAAGCCAATCACCTCCGGGTTCTCCGTGTCGATGTCAAACACGTCTGTAAACAACCCGTTGGCCGTCTGTATGTTGCCTATGCTGTCTCGGGCAGTCCCCTGATCTACCTGCACGTCGATGTCCTGCAACAAGGTGTCCTGGTCACTGATCGTGTAGGTCGCATCGTAACGCGTCGAACTAAACCAGCTGCCACCACTCGCAGTCAACCCACTCACCAACGCATTCTCGCCAGGAAAACTAACCGGTGGTACAAAGTTGCGATCCATCTCCTCATCATAGGTGATGCTGATCGTGAACGTGTTCGTGTCATCACTATCGGAGATCGTATCAATATCTACACTCAAGCCTATCACCTCCGGGTTCTCCGTGTCAATGTCAAACACGTCTGTAAACAACCCGTTGGCCGTCTGTATGTTGCCTATGCTGTCTCGGGCAGTCCCCTGGTCTACCTGCACGTCGATGTCCTGCAACAAGGTGTCCTGGTCACTGATCGTGTAGGTCGCATCGTAACGCGTCGAACTGAACCAGCTGCCACCACTCGCAGTCAACCCACTCACCAACGCATTCTCGTCAGGAAAACTAACCGGTGGTACAAAGTTGCGATCCATCTCCTCATCATAGGTGATGCTGATCGTGAACGTGTTCGTGTCATCACTATCGGAGATCGTATCAATATCTACACTCAAGCCTATCACCTCCGGGTTCTCCGTGTCAATGTCAAACACATCTGTAAACAACCCGTTGGCCGTCTGTATGTTGCCTATGCTGTCTCGGGCAGTCCCCTGGTCTACCTGCACGTCGATGTCCTGCAACAAGGTGTCCTGGTCACTGATCGTGTAGGTCGCATCGTAACGCGTCGAACTGAACCAGCTGCCACCACTCGCAGTCAACCCACTCACCAACGCATTCTCGTCAGGAAAACTAACCGGTGGTACAAAGTTGCGATCCATCTCCTCATCATAGGTGAGGCTGATCGTGAACGTGTTCGTGTCATCACTATCGGAGATCGTATCAATATCTACACTCAAGCCTATCACCTCCGGGTTCTCCGTGTCAATGTCAAACACGTCTGTAAACAACCCGTTGGCCGTCTGTATGTTGCCTATGCTGTCTCGGGCAGTCCCCTGGTCTACCTGCACGTCGATGTCCTGCAACAAGGTGTCCTGGTCACTGATCGTGTAGGTCGCATCGTAACGCGTCGAACTAAACCAGCTGCCACCACTCGCAGTCAACCCACTCACCAACGCATTCTCGTCAGGAAAACTAACCGGTGGTACAAAATTGCGATCCATCTCCTCATCGTAGGTGATGCTGATCGTGAACGTGTTCGTGTCATCACTATCGGAGATCGTATCAATATCTACACTCAAGCCAATCACCTCCGGGTTATCCGTGTCAATGTCAAACACGTCTGTAAACAACCCGTTGGCCGTCTGTATGTTGCCTATGCTGTCTCGGGCAGTCCCCTGGTCTACCTGCACGTCGATGTCCTGCAACAAGGTGTCCTGGTCACTGATCGTGTAGGTCGCATCGTAACGCGTCGAACTAAACCAGCTGCCACCACTCGCAGTCAACCCACTCACCAACGCATTCTCGTCAGGAAAACTAACCGGTGGTACAAAATTGCGATCCATCTCCTCATCATAGGTGATGCTGATCGTGAACGTGTTCGTGTCATCACTATCGGAGATCGTATCAATATCTACACTCAAGCCAATCACCTCCGGGTTCTCCGTGTCAATGTCAAACACGTCTGTAAACAACCCGTTGGCCGTCTGTATGTTGCCTATGCTGTCTCGGGCAGTCCCCTGGTCTACCTGCACGTCGATGTCCTGCAACAAGGTGTCCTGGTCACTGATCGTGTAGGTCGCATCGTAACGCGTCGAACTAAACCAGCTGCCACCACTCGCAGTCAACCCACTCACCAACGCATTCTCGTCAGGAAAACTAACCGGTGGTACAAAATTGCGATCCATCTCCTCATCATAGGTGATGCTGATCGTGAACGTGTTCGTGTCATCACTATCGGAGATCGTATCAATATCTACACTCAAGCCAATCACCTCCGGGTTCTCCGTGTCAATGTCAAACACGTCTGTAAACAACCCGTTGGCCGTCTGTATGTTGCCTATGCTGTCTCGGGCAGTCCCCTGGTCTACCTGCACGTCGATGTCCTGCAACAAGGTGTCCTGGTCACTGATCGTGTAGGTCGCATCGTAACGCGTCGAACTAAACCAGCTGCCACCACTCGCAGTCAACCCACTCACCAACGCATTCCCGTCAGGAAAACTAACCGGTGGTACAAAATTGCGATCCATCTCCTCATCATAGGTGATGCTGATCGTGAACGTGTTCGTGTCATCACTATCAGAGATCGTATCAATATCTACACTCAAGCCTATCACCTCCGGGTTCTCCGTGTCAATGTCAAACACGTCTGTAAACAACCCGTTGGCCGTCTGTATGTTGCCTATGCTGTCTCGGGCAGTCCCCTGGTCTACCTGCACGTCGATGTCCTGCAACAAGGTGTCCTGGTCACTGATCGTGTAGGTCGCATCGTAACGCGTCGAACTGAACCAGCTGCCACCACTCGCAGTCAACCCACTCACCAACGCATTCTCGTCAGGAAAACTAACCGGTGGTACAAAGTTGCGATCCATCTCCTCATCATAGGTGATGCTGATCGTGAACGTGTTCGTGTCATCACTATCGGAGATCGTATCAATATCTACACTCAAGCCAATCACCTCCGGGTTCTCCGTGTCAATGTCAAACACGTCTGTAAACAACCCGTTGGCCGTCTGTATGTTGCCTATGCTGTCTCGGGCAGTCCCCTGGTCTACCTGCACGTCGATGTCCTGCAACAAGGTGTCCTGGTCACTGATCGTGTAGGTCGCATCGAAACGCGTCGAACTAAACCAGCTGCCACCACTCGCAGTCAACCCACTCACCAACGCATTCTCGTCAGGAAAACTAACCGGTGGTACAAAGTTGCGATCCATCTCCTCATCATAGGTGATGCTGATCGTGAACGTGTTCGTGTCATCACTATCGGAGATCGTATCAATATCTACACTCAAGCCTATCACCTCCGGGTTCTCCGTGTCAATGTCAAACACGTCTGTAAACAACCCGTTGGCCGTCTGTATGTTGCCTATGCTGTCTCGGGCAGTCCCCTGGTCTACCTGCACGTCGATGTCCTGCAACAAGGTGTCCTGGTCACTGATCGTGTAGGTCGCATCGTAACGCGTCGAACTAAACCAGCTGCCACCACTCGCAGTCAACCCACTCACCAACGCATTCTCGTCAGGAAAACTAACCGGTGGTACAAAGTTGCGATCCATCTCCTCATCATAGGTGATGCTGATCGTGAACGTGTTCGTGTCATCACTATCGGAGATCGTATCAATATCTACACTCAAGCCAATCACCTCCGGGTTCTCCGTGTCAATGTCAAACACATCTGTAAACAACCCGTTGGCCGTCTGTATGTTGCCTATGCTGTCTCGGGCAGTCCCCTGGTCTACCTGCACGTCGATGTCCTGCAACAAGGTGTCCTGGTCACTGATCGTGTAGGTCGCATCGTAACGCGTCGAACTAAACCAGCTGCCACCACTCGCAGTCAACCCACTCACCAACGCATTCTCGTCAGGAAAACTAACCGGTGGTACAAAATTGCGATCCATCTCCTCATCATAGGTGATGCTGATCGTGAACGTGTTCGTGTCATCACTATCGGAGATCGTATCAATATCTACACTCAAGCCAATCACCTCCGGGTTCTCCGTGTCAATGTCAAACACGTCTGTAAACAACCCGTTGGCCGTCTGTATGTTGCCTATGCTGTCTCGGGCAGTCCCCTGGTCTACCTGCACGTCGATGTCCTGCAACAAGGTGTCCTGGTCACTGATCGTGTAGGTCGCATCGTAACGCGTCGAACTAAACCAGCTGCCACCACTCGCAGTCAACCCACTCACCAACGCATTCTCGTCAGGAAAACTAACCGGTGGTACAAAATTGCGATCCATCTCCTCATCATAGGTGATGCTGATCGTGAACGTGTTCGTGTCATCACTATCGGAGATCGTATCAATATCTACACTCAAGCCAATCACCTCCGGGTTCTCCGTGTCAATGTCAAACACGTCTGTAAACAACCCGTTGGCCGTCTGTATGTTGCCTATGCTGTCTCGGGCAGTCCCCTGGTCTACCTGCACGTCGATGTCCTGCAACAAGGTGTCCTGGTCACTGATCGTGTAGGTCGCATCGTAACGCGTCGAACTAAACCAGCTGCCACCACTCGCAGTCAACCCACTCACCAACGCATTCTCGTCAGGAAAACTAACCGGTGGTACAAAGTTGCGATCCATCTCCTCATCATAGGTGATGCTGATCGTGAACGTGTTCGTGTCATCACTATCGGAGATCGTATCAATATCTACACTCAAGCCAATCACCTCCGGGTTCTCCGTGTCAATGTCAAACACGTCTGTAAACAACCCGTTGGCCGTCTGTATGTTGCCTATGCTGTCTCGGGCAGTCCCCTGGTCTACCTGCACGTCGATGTCCTGCAACAAGGTGTCCTGGTCACTGATCGTGTAGGTCGCATCGTAACGCGTCGAACTAAACCAGCTGCCACCACTCGCAGTCAACCCACTCACCAACGCATTCTCGTCAGGAAAACTAACCGGTGGTACAAAATTGCGATCCATCTCCTCATCATAGGTGATGCTGATCGTGAACGTGTTCGTGTCATCACTATCGGAGATCGTATCAATATCTACACTCAAGCCAATCACCTCCGGGTTCTCCGTGTCAATGTCAAACACGTCTGTAAACAACCCGTTGGCCGTCTGTATGTTGCCTATGCTGTCTCGGGCAGTCCCCTGGTCTACCTGCACGTCGATGTCCTGCAACAAGGTGTCCTGGTCACTGATCGTGTAGGTCGCATCGTAACGCGTCGAACTAAACCAGCTGCCACCACTCGCAGTCAACCCACTCACCAACGCATTCTCGTCAGGAAAACTAACCGGTGGTACAAAATTGCGATCCATCTCCTCATCATAGGTGATGCTGATCGTGAACGTGTTCGTGTCATCACTATCGGAGATCGTATCAATATCTACACTCAAGCCAATCACCTCCGGGTTCTCCGTGTCAATGTCAAACACGTCTGTAAACAACCCGTTGGCCGTCTGTATGTTGCCTATGCTGTCTCGGGCAGTCCCCTGGTCTACCTGCACGTCGATGTCCTGCAACAAGGTGTCCTGGTCACTGATCGTGTAGGTCGCATCGTAACGCGTCGAACTAAACCAGCTGCCACCACTCGCAGTCAACCCACTCACCAACGCATTCTCGTCAGGAAAACTAACCGGTGGTACAAAATTGCGATCCATCTCCTCATCATAGGTGATGCTGATCGTGAACGTGTTCGTGTCATCACTATCGGAGATCGTATCAATATCTACACTCAAGCCAATCACCTCCGGGTTCTTCGTGTCGATGTTGAACGCATCCACACTGTCAGCCTGCAACTGAACGTTGCCTATCGAATCCAAGCCTCCCGTCACACGGATGTCAATGTCCCATATCGTCGTGTCTACGTCCGCTAAATCATAGGTGAACGTGTACTGCTGATTTCCCGTCCAGCTACCCGATGCATTCAACAACGTCGCATTCGCTCCCAGGGGATCCTCACCCGCCCCAGGGTAACTGATCACTGGGGCAACACTCTTATCCATGTCCTCGCCGTAGTTAACCACTACACTGAATACCCCCGGAACCGACACCGTCCCGTCAGCTATCGTGTCAATGCTAACCACAAGGTCTACCACCTCCGGATTCTTCGTGTCGATGTTGAACGCATCCACACTGTCAGCCTGCAACTGAACGTTGCCTATCGAATCCAAGCCTCCCGTCACACGGATGTCAATGTCCCATATCGTCGTGTCTACGTCCGCTAAATCGTAGGTGAACGTGTACTGCTGATTTCCCGTCCAGCTACCCGATGCATTCAACAACGTCGCATTCGCTCCCAGGGGATCCTCACCCGTCCCAGGGTAACTGATCACTGGGGCAACGCTCTTATCCATGTCCTCGTCGTAGTTAACCACCACACTGAATACCCCCGGAACCGACACTGTCCCGTCAGCTATCGTGTCAATGCTAACCACAAGGTCTACCACCTCCGGATTCTTCGTGTCGATGTTGAACGCATCCACACTGTCAGCCTGCAACTGAACGTTGCCTATCGAATCCAAGCCTCCCGTCACACGGATGTCAATGTCCCATATTGTCGTGTCTACGTCCGCTAAATCATAAGTGAACGTGTACTGCTGATTTCCCGTCCAGCTACCCGATGCATTCAACAACGTCGCATTCGCTCCCAGGGGATCCTCACCCGCCCCAGGGTAACTGATCACTGGGGCAACACTCTTATCCATGTCCTCGTCGTAGTTAACTACTACACTGAATACCCCCGGAACCGACACCGTCCCGTCAGCTATCGTGTCAATGCTAACCACAAGGTCTACCACCTCTGGATTCTTCGTGTCGATGTTGAACGCATCCACACTGTCAGCCTGCAACTGAACGTTGCCTATCGAATCCAAGCCTCCCGTCACACGGATGTCAATGTCCCATATCGTCGTGTCTACGTCCGCTAAATCATAAGTGAACGTGTACTGCTGATTTCCCGTCCAGCTACCCGATGCATTCAACAACGTCGCATTCGCTCCCAGGGGATCCTCACCCGCCCCAGGGTAACTGATCACTGGGGCAACACTCTTATCCATGTCCTCGCCGTAGTTAACCACTACACTGAATACCCCCGGAACCGACACCGTCCCGTCAGCTATCGTGTCAATGCTAACCACAAGGTCTACCACCTCCGGATTCTTCGTGTCGATGTTGAACGCATCCACACTGTCAGCCTGCAACTGAACGTTGCCTATCGAATCCAAGCCTCCCGTCACACGGATGTCAATGTCCCATATCGTCGTGTCTACGTCCGCTAAATCGTAGGTGAACGTGTACTGCTGATTTCCCGTCCAGCTACCCGATGCATTCAACAACGTCGCATTCGCTCCCAGGGGATCCTCACCCGTCCCAGGGTAACTGATCACTGGGGCAACGCTCTTATCCATGTCCTCGTCGTAGTTAACCACCACACTGAATACCCCCGGAACCGACACTGTCCCGTCAGCTATCGTGTCAATGCTAACCACAAGGTCTACCACCTCCGGATTCTTCGTGTCGATGTTGAACGCATCCACACTGTCAGCCTGCAACTGAACGTTGCCTATCGAATCCAAGCCTCCCGTCACACGGATGTCAATGTCCCATATTGTCGTGTCTACGTCCGCTAAATCATAAGTGAACGTGTACTGCTGATTTCCCGTCCAGCTACCCGATGCATTCAACAACGTCGCATTCGCTCCCAGGGGATCCTCACCCGCCCCAGGGTAACTGATCACTGGGGCAACACTCTTATCCATGTCCTCGTCGTAGTTAACTACTACACTGAATACCCCCGGAACCGACACCGTCCCGTCAGCTATCGTGTCAATGCTAACCACAAGGTCTACCACCTCTGGATTCTTCGTGTCGATGTTGAACGCATCCACACTGTCAGCCTGCAACTGAACGTTGCCTATCGAATCCAAGCCTCCCGTCACACGGATGTCAATGTCCCATATCGTCGTGTCTACGTCCGCTAAATCGTAGGTGAACGTGTACTGCTGATTTCCCGTCCAGCTACCCGATGCATTCAACAACGTCGCATTCGCTCCCAGGGGATCCTCACCCGCCCCAGGGTAACTGATCACTGGGGCAACACTCTTATCCATGTCCTCGTCGTAGTTAACCACCACACTGAATACCCCCGGAACCGACACCGTCCCGTCAGCTATCGTGTCAATGCTAACCACGATGCTGGCTACAGAAGGCTTAAGTCGATCGAGATAAAGAGTATCACTAAACAACCTGCTATTCACCACATTTCCAGCACTATCCTGGGCGTCAGAGACTGTTATAGAAATAAGATCCAAATCTTCACTACCAATGACATCATATGTGTACCGATAAACACTGTCACCTGTCCAACTTCCTCCGGTTTGACTCAAACTGGATGAGATATCAGGACTATAAAGCAGGGAGGGAACGGGTCCCTCCAATCGCATAGGTTCACTAAACCCTATATCAAAAGTCCAGGAAGATGTCGATTCAAAAATCGAATCTTCGCTAAAACCTAAATCCACTACAGTCGGAGCCGTATTATCAATAATGAACTCCTCCTTTGTACCAGGCGCAACGGATTGCAGATTATTTCCCGCAAGGTCCTGAATCACCCTACTTGTTGCGGTATCGATCCTTACGGTATCGTTAAGTGAAGATAAATCTCCACCATTAACCGTAAGGTTATATGTCGATGAAGAAACTGTATTCAGGTTTGCAATGGTTGCAGTAGTTCCTGAGATCTCGAAATCAGAAATGTCCACCCCGGATACTCCCTCATCAAATGCAACCTGAAAAACCAAATTATCTACGTTAGTTCTTCCCGCATTTGGACTCAAACGGGTGAAACTAGAAATACTTGGAGCAGTATTATCAACAATGTAGAATTCATCGTCCTGTGACGGGACAACGGATCCAATGGTGTTTCCTGCCAAATCGACAAAATTGGTAACTGCCGCCAAGTCCAAATCCACCGTATCATTGAATGTGCTCAGGTTGCCACCACTAATAATTACTTCAAATAAAATATCAGCCACTTGAGTAATACTGGTAATAGTGGCAGTGGTATTAGTTCCAGAGTTACCCGGGGTGATTGTGAAATTCGAAGCATTATTTAAGTCGGCAAATGACATAGCCTCATCGAAACGAATCCAGTATTCAAGATCTGTTGACCCATCAACATATAGAGATGAAGGAGTTTGTCTTTCGATATCCCTTAGAGCCGGAGGATCAGTATCTACAATAAACTGTTCTTCAGAATAAACTTCCCCAAGGTATGGGTCTGTGGAGGTATTCTGAATATCTGTAGATCCACTGATATCCAAAGAAACTGTGCCGTCACCAGTGATACCGGTTATATTCACATCATAAACACTGGCCGGAGAAGCTGGAGAAACTGAATTGACAGAACCTCCTGTACTGGTCCCGGCGACAATAAAGTCCGTACCGTCGACATTATTCACATTCTCATTGAAGGTCACTGTAAACGTTACACTTGACCCATTGGTCCTCTCTGCCGCGGCACTAGCCCTTACTATGCTTGAAATGTATGGCCCGATTGACAAAACAGTAACATCATCCGCACTAGTAGTTCCGTCCGTTGCATTCCCTGCTGCATCGGCGATAACTCCTCTGAATTGGACTACTTCCGTAGCAACTAACCCACCACTTAAAGACTCAAATTCAGAGCCGGTAATACTAAGAGTTTTAGTTGAAGGGATGTCCGCAAGGAGAATGGTGTAGGCACTACCTACATCTACCCAACCCTCCGACTCGACATTCGCCTGAATTTGAATGTATCCGTCTTCCAAACTTGCATCACTTGCAACAGGGACATCTACATCTATACCTGTGTTATCACTATCCCATTCCCCTGCTGTAACTGTTCCACCTGTCACAGCAACAGTGCCCGTAGTAGGTGCGCCTGGGAAAGTCTGATCAATAACGATTGTCTCTCCCGATGTGAAGTCTACGGTTGAAACATTACCCGCCAAGTCTGTCACACCACCAGCTGCATCAGCATCAAAATCAACGGTAAATGATTTGTCTCCGGACCCGGAAAGCATTGGAAAAAGAAAAATAGTGTTGTCACCGTTTGAAGACGGGGATAATAAAGAAGCACCACTACCAGTGACATAGGATATAATGAAATCAGTATTTGAGACTCCGCTAACAGATTCTGAAAACGTCACTCGAATTCCGACACCTGATCCATCTTCAACTGGATTTCCAGCTTGGGAGTTATTACTTGATAATACTTCTGGGGGAGTCTTATCTATAGTGTAGCTTTCTTCAGAAGTGTATCCCGTATTGGTGATTGTAGGTGATAAACCCGCGGAATTATTGAACTCTAGACCAAGGTTGTCATCACCGGTTCCTGTGAGTACGGTTACCGTGTACGAAGCACCTGATCCTGAAACATTACTAACAGAAGATCCGGAGATTCCGACACCCGCAACAGGTAAAAAGTTGGAGGTTGATATTCCTGTTACGGAAACGTCAAATATAACAGTGAAATCAACAGAAGCCGCATTGGAATGCTGTGAACTGACCCTGGTGATTGATAACACGGACTGGCCGACAGAAACTATGGATGCTATCAATAGAATTGATAGCATAATCACTTTCCTTATATCGATAACCAATCTGTTCATCCCAATTATACATTGCGGGACAGATACACGCAACAACCCAATTCTCCCTTTAAAAACATATTGAAGATTTATGCGATTTTCTAGCCAAATGAAACAGGTAAAATGACTTTCACTCTAACTGCCTTCCCCTTTAATACACCGGGAGTAAACTTTGGTAAACCATTTATTAATCTTGTGGCCTCCGCATCGCATTCGATAGATAGTCCACGAATTACATTCACATTACTAACTGAACCGTCCATCTCAACAACAAACTCTACTAGAACCTTACCTTCTACACCTTCATTCCTTGCTTTATCCGGATAATTAACATTGCCTTGTGCGTAATCATAGTACGCTGATATTCCGCCTGGAAATTCAGGGTGGACATCAACTTTCATGTAGATTGTATTATCATCAGCAGGAGGCGCTGATAGTTCGGAAGTGTTAACCACATTGGGTTGATTCTCATCAATTTCCGAAACTTCAATGGGTTTCTCTCCTTCACTAAAACCAAGGTAAAGTATCGCTGCAATCAGAATAGCAAGAATAAGCGAAATGGCTACCAAAACTGGTTTTCTGGATTTACCTGTTTTTGCTTCTCCTTTCCTGGTCTCGGTTTTTTTCTGTGCAGTTGAGCTTGCCTTGCTTGGGGCCGCCTTCGCTGGACCTCCAGCTGCAGGTATTCGCTGAGTTCTAGGTTCTTCGAAACCCTCCTGGAACTCATGAGAAATCATTTTCTTATTGAAAAGATTTGATGCAAGCTTTTTACCCGATTGAACCCTATTGTTAGGATTCTTCGATAAGAGGTTCAGAATCTGTGCATTCAGCCAATCTGGAACTTTTGGGTTTTTCGAGACTGGTTCAGGCGGTGGTTCATTAATAACCTTAAATACGGTAGTTAGTGGATTATCCGTCCTAAAAGGCATCCGACCCGTCAGGCACTCGTACATTATCACGCCTAGACTGTAAAGATCACTTCTCCCATCAATCTCTTGTCCATTAGCCTGCTCAGGACTCATAAACTCAGGAGTTCCCAGTACAGTACCTGGTTGACTAAGTAGGCTCTCATTAGTGTAGACAATACCAAAATCCGTTAAAACCGGCCTTCCATCTTTTGACAGGAATATATTGCTGCTTTTAACATCTCGATGCACATAACCAGCTTTATGCAGATAATCAAGAGCTTGAGCTATTGGGATTGCAATCTTTAGTGTTTCAGCAATTCCTAATTGTCCTTTTCTCCTAATGATGGAGGATAAAGGCTCGCCGTCCAGGTACTCCATCGTCATGTAGTTAACCTGACCGATAGAATCAACATCGTGAATCGTAATAATATTTGGATGATTCAGTGATGCAGCAACCCTTGCTTCCTTTATAAATCGATTGATGAACTCAGTATCATGAACCAGGTTCTGGTGCACAATCTTTATAGCAACTGGTCTGCTCAGTGTCCGTTGAACGGCTTTATAGACTACAGCCATACCACCAGATCCTATCTTTTCCTGAATCTCGTATTTGGCGTCTAGTGCCTCAACGATAATCTCCCTAGAGTCGGGGCCAGAACTTCCTTTAAGATCGTGACCACAGTTTCCGCATTTCTCGTCCTCAGGCTTAACAGGCGAGCCGCAATTAGGACATTTCATTAGATCTGAACTCATTCCCCTGATCCCCCCACTTTTATTCTTACCGTATTTCCTTCAACCACGCTCTCATCCTCCAACACTACGTTTACCTGTAACAAATATTGACTATCCATTACCAGGTTCAGTTCGCTAACTTGAATCTTTCGATCGGTGGCTGAGATCTGACGGTCCTCCACAACATCCTCACCTGATTTCACAATTAACTGATAACTCTTCACACGTTCAATATCTGGATAAGCTAACCAGTAGATATGGTAACCCGGTTGCAAGGGACTTTCATAATCAAACTGTTTTAGTGGTTTCCATGCAAACTTGATATCTCCATTGCGAGAAGTCCCCATAACCGAGGCGTTATCAATTATTAAGCTATTTGGTGAGCCTACGGAAAGTGTTTGATAGAAAAAGAAAACTGACATTCCCAAAGCCAATATGAGCATCACATACATGGAGACTCGACTGAATTTTGAAGAAAGTACTTCTTGAGAGGTAAAATTGAATTCTCCCTGTACACTTAAAAGGGAAACTGCAATGTTATCTCTAGAACCTGATTTAAAAGCATACTCTATTAGTCTTTTCACCGCCATCCTGACTGATCCAGAGTTCTTAACTATAGTATGAAATGGACCATAATCTCTGCCCATCTTGTCGAGGATCAAGCCATCTGAGCACAGAAGAAAAAACTCTCCAGTCTTTAACTTCGCATAAGGTTCGCTTGCGGGAAATAAATCTGGTTTTTCGCTATTGCCATCCAGATTTTTAGTGAGATAATGCTCGTATTGTTTCTTTACAGCCGCAGGAATTTCTCCTTCCTGATTTCCATAGTGTTCCTGTAAATAGGTATGGTCTGTAGTGAGTAATCGAATATCCTCTTTTCCCACCAAGTAAATTCGACTATCTCCAATATTTGCCCATACGTACTTATCATGATAGATCATCAAAAGACAAAGGGTACTTCCCATACCACGGTATTCCGGTCGTTCATCTACGGCCTCGGCGATTGCCTTATTGGCATGGACGTAACATTGTTCTAGTATCTTCTTTAAGCTACCTTCTTTGAAATCACCTGGATTTAATGATCGTATGTATGTTTCAATGGCAGATACTGTGAGTTGAGAGGCCATCTTTCCTCCTCGTACACCTCCCATACCATCGGCAACACCTAGAAGTAATATTCGGTCCGAAACCCGAATCTGAAGCGTAGCATCCTGATTTTCATCACGGCGCCCAACAAATGAGTCAAATGCAAAGTCTAGTCTCACTACTGGTCTGTTTTTCCGTTAGACTACGTACTTAAGTTCTAGTTCACCCATTCTGATCACCGAATCCGGATGGACCTCGACTTCTTCATCTGGTGATAGTTCTTTGCCATCCAATTGCGTGTAGTTGGTCTCACTCAAGTTCTTGAGGAATATTTTTCCATTGGACTGGATAATTTCAGCTTGTCTCCTTGAAATTGTTTTTTCCGTCAACTGAATATGAGAGAAAGCCTTCTCGCCGGTTACTACTTCCCTTCCAATAGAAACAATGTTTCCTTTAGGAGATGGGAATCCTGAGATCATAAATTCCTTGCCTTTATCCTCACCGGCAGTAACTACCAACTTGCCAGGGATAAATTTTAAAGTTTTCGGTGAGTTTGTGGGTATTCTGATTGTTTTGAAGTCATTGTCGTATCCACCTCCTTCACCTCCGAGATCCAACGCTGGAGTAGGTTCGATAGTAGATATGTAGGGGGGTTTTGACGTTCGAACGATCAAAACAATGATCAACACAGCGATAACCAAAAAACCCGTAAATAATCCAAACAAGACCATCGGGTTGTTCATTCCGGTGGCATCCCTGATAACTGTTTTTGATTTTTCAATTAAATAAGGTTGCTGCGTGTAGGGATCAATAACAACCGTTCCTGAAACATTATAAAGCGAAAATACCTCTGGCTTAATGTCCATGGTAGTTACGTTGATCTCTGATCCAAAATCACCTTTTATAATGTAACTCGCCGTTGACTGAGCGTCACCTGGAGTGAATTGAGTTACCTGTCCATGAACAGTAACAAATTCATTATTGTATTTGGCAGGATCCGCCATAATACTATCAATTGGTGTAAATTCTTCATTTGTACCTTGACCAATTGTCGGATGCATGTAGGTCAAAACAAGTACAATTAGCAGGTAGTGATATAAAGTCTTGAATTTCATTTTAATCGCAGTTGGATTGCTAGTTACTTTATTATTTTGTTCGTTCAAATCAATTATTAGTTCCAAATTCCTTCACCTTAGAAGTAGTTCTTATTTTCAACAAATCTATCCTAAGATATCCTCCTGAAGAACTTCCTTTCTAGCTTCTTTAATTTTTTCTTGTTTCATTCGTTTGTCCAAGATGATAGTAAATCTCGTTCCTTTTCCAATGCCACTATTAACCTGGATTGCTCCTCCATGTTTTTCAATAATTGAGTAGCTAATTGAGAGTCCCAGACCCGTGCCGGAACCGGGCTCCTTGGTGGTGTAGAAAGGTTCGAAAATATGCTCTATTACATCTTCAGTCATACCTGTTCCAGTATCAGCAATTTCAATAGATACCCGATCTTTCAGGTCTTTCGTAGTAATCGATATTACGCCTTTGTCAGGAATTGCATCGACAGCATTACTAATCAGGTTCACAAAAACTTGATTTAGCTGTCCTGGAAAGCACTCAATGTCGTCCACACCTGAATCGTAGTTGAGCTTGATCTTGGCTACCGTCAAATACTTTGTTTTGAGAATGAGTAATGCAGAATCGATAATATTATGAAGACTTACTGACTGAAGTTCCTCGCTATCTTGTCTGGAGAATATTCTTAGACTATTTGTAATCTCGTTTATTCTATTAGTTCCAAAAAGGACATCCTTCAGAATATTTGGAACAATCTCATAAGCCAGACTCAGTTCATCTTGTAGCTTGTGTTGTAGCTTATCTAAAACCCTTTTATCGGAACCTGGATCATCTTTCAGGTTTTGTATAGCTGCCAAAATCTTACGTGTGTTTTCCAGAGTATTGTCCAATGTTTCAATACCAGCCCTTACGAAGTTTACAGGATTTTTTATCTCATGTACGATGCCAGCTGTGAGCTGACCTAAAGATGACATTTTCTCTGCCTGTATTAATTGCGTTTGTGCAGACTTAAGTTCAATGTTTGAACGTTGAAGGTCAGCGCTATTCTTTTCAGCAAGCTTCAGGGCCTTTGTTAACTCAGTTTTCGCATTTTGGAGCTCAACCTGATGCTCGGCCAAACCTTTATTTTTTAAGCTAATTATTTTTCTACTTTGATATCCTCTCCAAATGAAGATAGCCAGCACAATAATTACTACGGATGCAAATATTGTGGTAAGAATAAAGATTTGCTTTCGCTGCTCTGCAGTTTCGGTTTGCGCTTTCTGCAATTCCCACTGCTGTTGCATAATCATGCGTTCTTTCCTGGACAACTCCAGGGCCTGCTCACTTTCTATTTTATCCAAGGCATCCATGCCCTCTATTTCTGAATCAACTTTTGATATAAGTACCATTTCTTCCTGTGTCTGACCACTGGAAGAGGTATTTCTGACTGTCCTTTCTTCAATGGAAGCGACGAGAAGATTGGCATTAGCAACCCTTTGTCTGTATTCCCTGTTTTCCTTTTCTATTTCTTTTTTAAGATCAGAGAGTTTTGTTTCGTAATAAACCTTTTTATCAGCCTCCTCAGAGTAAGCAAATGCTTTTATGTAATACTCATAAGTGTTTATCAACGCGGGATAGAAGTTATTCTCTTTTGCAATTTGCTCCGCACCTTTAAGGTAATAGATGGTACTTTCAATGTCATTGTTGGTCAGAGACAAATTAGCTTGTTGATTCATGGACTCCGCCAAACTAAAAAAATCAGATTTAGACCTGCTTTCCGCCACAGCACTGTTCAACACGTTTTTAGCTTGATCGATTTTACCTAAAGCCGTTAATGCTTTCGCTAATGTTAACTTGAATTTTGGCTGTGATGGATTCGCTTCGTTTAATGAATTGCTGATTTCTAATGCCTTGTCCAACTGTGCTGTTTCAAGATATGAGCTGGATAAGAGATCCAGCACTTCCGGTTTTTTGGATTCAGACCCTTTTGAGAGGATCATATAGTTCTCACCATGAGTAACCGCATCGGAAAAGCGACTTTCAGCGATCAATGACTTAAGTAAACCTTCGTATATGTTATCAACTATGATAGCATTTCCGCTGTACTCACCAATTTCCTCAACTAATATCTGGTAGGATGACGAGGAACTTCCATAGTCCTTTGCTTCGAATGAATTCAGAGCAGACGCTTGTAAAGACTTAGCTTGACCCAATTTGTCTTTACCCGCTTTATACAAATCATAACTCCTGGTGAAGCACCTTTCTGCTTCTCCATGTGCATGCATTTCAAGGTAAACTTTACCAAGTAAGTAGTACGCTTCAGCTTGCTCGGTAACCAGTGACCCCTCCTCAGAAGATTTCATTACCAGCTGCAAATATTGTCTTATAGCATTGGCATGATCGCCACTTTCCAAATAACTGGTCCCAAGAATCAGCAAGAACTGTTTGAACAACACATCATCTCCGGAAGCTGCAGTCATCAAAAGTCCCTCCTGTCCGTAAGCAACCGCCTTCTGAAATTGACTTTGTTGAAAGGCTTTTTCCGCGTTTTCAAGTATTTGTTGGCTTTTAGTTTGAGCCACGGCCATTACTGCCACCAATACTAAAAAAGTGGTGAAAAATATATTGAGCGTTATGGTACTTTTTCCAGTGATTGATTAGAGAGTTTAAGAATTTGAAGTTGACAAATAAATGATGAATAATCAACTCCTATTCTTTATACAGGGGCTATTGGCAGAATTTTCAACTACTTATGCAGGATTTTTGACATGCCTCAGAACTTATCTAGCAAGCAATCGGTTGACACCGTGGTAAAAGTAAAAAAGCAAATCCCCTTGAAAATCATCTAATTCAGATTTTCATCAGAAAGTGCTCAAAATGAAAACAGACCTCTCTCGTAAAATGCAATCGTTAATGAAACTGGTGTATTTAAATCTACGGGTAGCTTGAATCGCTCTCATGAAACAGTCAAAACTCAACCTAAAAAACAGTATTAAGGAAGGCTTGCTAACAGTCTTTTTCCTGGTCACGACCCTGAGTGTTTTTGCACAGGATCTAACCATCAAAAGATCAACAGGACCGATCAAGTTAGATGGTGTCCTTGACGAAGATGCGTGGCTGGAATCTGATTCCGCAGTTAATTGGATGCAATTCTTCCCATTCGATACTTCCCTTGCTGTTTCTCAAACCAAGGCTATGATTCTGTATGATGATGAGTTCATTTACATCGCTGGGGTCATGCAAAACATTGAGTCGGATAGACAATATGTTACCCCCTCCTTAAGAAGGGATTTTAGAGGGGAAGCAAACGACAGTTTCTCTGTCCAATTTGATACATTCAAAGACCACACCAATGGGTTTCTATTTGGTATAAACCCTTTTGGGGTGCGAAGAGAAGCCTTAATAGCGGACGGTGGCGGGGGTCGAGGTAGTTTTGGAATCGATTGGGACAATAAGTGGTATGGAGAAGCTAAGCAATATGATGGGTATTGGGTTGCCGAAATGGCTATCCCCTTCAAAACGCTCAGATTCAATGAAGGTCAAAACGAATGGTACATTAATTTCTACAGAGTAGATAGTGAAAATGCTGAAAGATCGACATGGTCTCCAATTCCACGAAACTTCTCTATAATAAACATGGCCACTCACCGTACACTCAAATGGGATCAACCCACTAAAAAACCAGGTGCGAATATTTCCGTCATTCCTTATGTCACTGCCGGAGCGTCGAAAGACTTTGAAAGTGGCACTCCACAAGACAATCAGTTCGGCGCTGGATTTGACGTGAAATATGGTATAACAAGTGGTTTGAACCTGGACCTCACGGTTAATCCCGATTTTAGCCAAGTAGAAGTCGATCAGCAAGTGACAAACCTTGACAGATTTGAGATTTTCTTCCCTGAAAGACGCCAATTTTTTCTTGAAAATGCGGATTTATTCGCCAATTCCGGAAACCGGGGTACTAGACCATTTTTTAGTCGAAGAATTGGTGTTACTCAAGATGCCTCAACTGGAAATAATGTCCAAAATCCTATTCCATTTGGCGCAAGAATTTCTGGTAAACTGAATAACAATACAAGGGTGGGCCTTCTTTCGATGCAAGCTGGAGCCGATGGCGAAAATGGACTCCCTTCGTATAATTACTTTGTTGGAACCGTTCAGCAAAAGGTTTTTACCCGATCTAATGTTGCTTTTATGTTTGTGAATAAGCAGACTTTTGCGGACGAAACGGAATATGGCAGTGACAGTCTATCAGCTTATAACCGAACTCTTGGCGTAGACTATAACCTGGCAAGTGCTGATAATAGATGGAATGGAAAATTTTTCTATCATCAGTCAATCGACGAAATTCAACCGGACAGCGCTTTTGCCGCAGGCGCTTCAATAGATTTCAGTACATACAAATGGGACTGGAGATTATTCAGCCAGGTCGTTGGAGCAAACTATAATCCTGAGGTGGGATTCGTGAGAAGAAGGGACATCCGTCAGCTGGCCAGTACGGTAAGGTATCGATGGTTTCCTTCTGGTGGCAGTATTCAAAGTCACGGCCCAGGATTTGATTTCGACATGTTGGGTAATGATACATATGGATTCCTGGATTGGGATGTGAATATTCTATATAACATCAATTTTCGAAACACTGCTGAATTCAGTTCCAGATTAAGGAAGGAATACACGTACCTATTTAATTCTTTTGATCCAAGCGGATCGGGTGGGCTTGAGCTCGGCGAGGATACGGAATACAAGAATTACGTAATTATCGCTCAGTTCCGGTCAGATGCGAGAAAGAAGGTGTTTTTCAATGCCAGTACTCGATCTGGACAATACTTCAATGGAACACGGCTGAATCTGCAAGGATCCATCGGATACAGATACCAACCATTTGGTTTTACAAGCATTGATTTTCAATTCAACAGCATTAACCTTCCGGAACCCTACAACTCAGCAAATCTGTATTTGATTGGTCCACGATTTGACTTTACCTTCACTAAAAAGTTATTCTGGACAACCCTGGTCCAGTATAACAGCCAAATTGAAAACCTCAGTCTAAACAGTAGGTTACAATGGCGATTTAAACCTGTTTCGGATTTCTTCCTTGTTTACACCGATAACTACTTCGCTTTTGACGACAGATCTGGTCTCATACAAATTGGAGCGCCGAAAACAAGATCTCTTGTTTTCAAACTAACTTACTGGCTCAATCTTTAATTATGAATTACGAAGATGCCAGAAGTATTCTTCTTTCAATGACCAAATCGGAAAGCCTGCTTCGTCACGCAAGAACGGTTGAGTTAGTAATGGCAGCATACGGTGAAAAACTAGGTGAAGATCAGGAGGAATGGGGTATAACCGGACTATTGCATGATGCCGACTACGAAAAATATCCTGATCAACACCCGGATATTATCGTTTCGAAACTTCGGAACCTCGGTGAGGAAAAGATTGCTCATGCGATTTCAGCGCATTACACAAAATGGGGTGTAGACTATGAAACTCAATTAGATAAAGCTTTATTGGCTTGTGACGAATTAACTGGCTTTGTTGTAGCTTGTTGCCAGGTAAGGCCGGATGGCATCTCTACCCTAACACCGAAATCAGTAAAAAAGAAGCTTAAACAAAAGAGCTTTGCAGCTAAGGTAGAGCGGGATGAAATAGAGAAAGGTGTTGAGCTGTTAGGAGTAGATATGACCGAGCACATTCAGTATATAATTGAGGTATTAAAGGAAAACAAAGAAGAACTAGGTATCTAAAACGGGTTTTATTTGCTGGCTGGTCAGAAAATGAGGGTGCCATTTCGGTATCGCGTATTCCGGATTCAGTATGATAAGGTACCGCATCAGATTGAAGTGATTTCAAATTGAGAACCAATGCTTCATTTTTGATGTATGAAATACCAGAACCCAATAGTGAGGTGGATCATGAAATATAAGAGGCAATTACTTATCACCATCGGTAACCTCGTTGCATTGTTTATAGTGTTTTCGGAAGTGAATGCACAGGTAAAGAATGTTGAAGGATACATCTACGGAAGAATTACTACTCTGGATACAGACTACCAGGGACAAATCCGCTGGGGAAAGGAAGAGGCCTTTTGGAATGATTATTTCAATAGCATTAAGGCGAAAGACAGCTATTACGATCGGTATGTTGATAGAGATCGAGAGGAAGAATCAAATGATTGGTCCGACTTCAACTGGGATTTCAGCAGAATATGGGAAGACCAATTTAGTACATCCTCCCATGTCTTTTCTTGTCAGTTTGGGGACATCAAAACACTCGAAGATTTCGATCGAAAATCGATCACAGTTGGACTTAAGAATGGGGCGAAACTTCGATTAAACGGCGGTTCCAATGATATTGGAGCTACCATCCGAATGAAAGACGATGAATTAGGAGAGGTTACTATCCGATGGGAACGAATTGTAGAGGTAGAATTTCTGCCCACACCAAGAAATATGAAAGTTGCTGGTGGAGATCCAATCTTTGGTACGGTTGAAACTTACCGAAAGGGTACCTTCACCGGGTTTATTCAGTGGGACCATGATGAACGGTTGGGTGAAGATGTACTGGACGGCGACATGCGAAATGAGGATCTTTCCATCCCATTTAAGAATATCAGATATATCGAAAAGCAGGGTAATGGCTGTGATGTGGAATTAAAGTCAGGCCGTCAATTCTACCTGACCAACTCAAACGACGTAGATAATGATAATAATGGCGTAATCGTTACTGTTCCCGGTGTTGGAAAGATCGATATACCATGGAAATATTTCCGCAGTGTATCGCTTATGGATCCACCAAATAGCGGCCAAACTTTTGACTCCTATGAGGTTCCAAAAGGACTTTTCGGCACTGTTTACACCATTGATGGATCTCAGTTCAGTGGAAAATTGATTTACGATATTGATGAAGTCTGGGAGTTGGAAACCCTCGATGGTAATGATGACGATGTGGAGTACAAAATAGCGTTCAGACACGTTAAGAGTATTATACCAAAGAACTACGCTTATTCTCTGGTTAAACTTAAAAACGGTGATCAGATCTTGCTGGGAGACACTCAAGATGTGGATGACAGCAATGATGGAATTCTGGTCTTCGAGGACCCCGACAGTGAACCGATCCACATTCCTTGGAGGAAACTTGCTGAAGTTGTCTTTGATTGAGGTAGATTAGTCACCTCATCTCATGCTGAACCGAAAACCTATACAATTCATCGTTGCGCTGGTGATCATCACTCTGGTGGTGGTTGTGCTAACCGTCCAAAATCCAGAATCTACTTTCTACTATTCTTTGGGTTTAATCGCGGTTGTAGGTGTTCTCCTATGGTTAGGTAACTCATGGATCACAAGACTTCTCGATAACTATTTCCCGTGGCTAACTTTTGGTCAAAAACGATTCTTTACTCATCTGGCTATTGGAATTGTCTATTCTCTAAGTGTATTTAACCTGGCCTATGTGGTGTTTAAATTGGCTTTCACCGAGGACCCACCGGCGGCTGAACAATTCATTCTTATAAATACTTTCGGAGCCATTTTCATAGTACCGGTTTTCTCAATCTACTTCAGCTTGTATTTTCTCAGCTACTGGCGGAAATCCGAATTGGAGATGGAAAAATTTCAAAAGGAAAGCATGCGTACTCAGCTCTCCACTCTCAAAAATCATTTAGATCCACATTTTCTATTCAACAACCTCAATATCCTGTCTAGTCTAATCGATAAGAATAGAGAACAATCACAGGAATTTCTTGTTCGGTTCGCCCAGGTATATCGAACGATGTTATTAACCAAAGTGGAAGACCTTGTCACTCTTGAAGAGGAGATGAGTTTTATTGATTCATACATCTATCTAATCCGAACTCGCTTTGAAGAGAATATACAATTTCAAATCGAAATCGATGAAGAAGCCTATTACAGTATGTTACCACCGCTTACGGTCCAACTTTTAATAGAGAATGCAGTTAAGCATAATATTGTCACTGAAGAACGTCCATTGAAAATCAAAATCGCCGCAAGTTGTGACCAATTGAAAATCAGTAACACCCTTTATGAGAAGCCAGAAGACATCAAAACGAAATCGGGAACGGGAATAAAAAACATCAAAGAACGCTTCAAATACTTCTCTGAAACCGAATTGGTATTTGAAAAAAATACCAAAGAGTACAATGTAGTTCTCCCATTATTGGAGATAGAAACCATTTAATCCACACGGCCATGAAATTACTAATACTGGAGGATGAGTCATTAGCAGCGGAGAGAATCAGGAAGATGCTTGCGGAAATCGATTCGTCATTCGAAATAGTTGGTGAAATCAAATCAGTTGAGCAAGGAAAAAAATGGTTTGGTGAAAACCCGGAACCTGACCTTATCATAAGTGACATTCGATTATTGGACGGACTTAGTTTTGATCTTTTTAAGCAACTTAAACTTGAAACACCTGTAATATTCACTACTGCATACGACCAATATGCGATTAAAGCTTTCGAGGTTAACAGTATTGATTACCTGCTAAAACCTATTGAAAAAGAAAAACTCAAAGAGAGTATAGATAAACATCAGACAAGGGTAGCGGAAAATAAATTTCCTGCTGACTTCGATGGACTCTATGAATTGATCCAGAATCAAAGGAAGTCCTATAAATCCCGTTTCTTGATCAAGATCGGACAGAAAATTGTTGCAGTCCCCGTTGAAAAAATATCCTATTTCTACAGTCAGAACAAACTCACATATATCGTAACGAAAGACGGGAAAAAATTGCCAACCGATCAAACACTAGAAACACTGGAGGATCAACTGGATCCAAAGGTTTTTTATCGCGCCAATCGACAGGTAATGGTAAGTTTTGATTCGATCTCAGAAATCCACCCATATTTTAAAGGTCGACTAAAGATTGAACTTAATCCTACACTGGATATGGATATCGTGATCAGCGCTGATAAGACTCCGGAATTCAAAAGCTGGCTAGATCAATAGACAAAAACCGACGCTATCGGCTCATATTTGAGATTTTCGATCTCCCGTTTCAGCATTGCCATAACCCAACTCGTCAGCAATCCATTTCTATTGCCGGGTGTTTATACGTACTTAGAGTTAAGAAAACGCAAGCACCACAATAAAACTCTAAGAAAATGAACGGACTACAAAAAACACTTACGCTGCTTGGCTTGGTTGTATTTACGGCGATATCCACTCCTACAACCGCCCAGGATGAAGGTTTCATCTACGGGAGGATAACTACCATTGACGGAGGTACTTATGAAGGAGCCTTAAGGTGGGGTAAAGAAGAGGTGTATTGGACTGATATGTTCAATGCTAGAAAAACAGAAAATGAAAATCTGGATCTTCTTTCTCGAGAGGAATTAGAATACCTGGAAGATAGAGATAGGAATCAATGGGCTAGTCGTCGCAACGATTGGGTCGATTTCCGATGGGAATGGAACGATGATGACTTTATCCACCAATTTGTCATCCAATTTGGGGAAATGAAATCCATACGTCCTAGAGGAAGAGACTGGGTAGATATTAGAATGCAAAATGGTGACCTTTTGAAGATTGACGGAGGAAGTACCAATGACGTGGGTAGAAAGGTAAGAGTATACGATTCTGAACTGGGATCGATAGAAATTGACTTTGACCGAATTGAACTTATTGAATTCATGAACACTCCTAGAAAACTCAGTAAAAAGTTCGGTGAACCACTTTTTGGAACGGTAGAAAGTGATCTTGGAAGTTTCACTGGTTTTATTCAATGGGATCATGACGAAAGAGTCAGCACAGATGTATTAGACGGTGACACCTACGATGGTGATGTTTCTATAGAATTTGGCAACATCCGATCAATTGAAAGAATGGGCTATAGTAGAAGCCTTGTTACACTTAATTCAGGCCGAGAATTGGAGTTAAGAGGCAGTAATGATGTAAACGATGACAACAAAGGAATCATCGTAACAATTGATGGAGTTGGAAGGATAGATCTGGAATGGGAAGATTTTGACAAGGTCACTTTCTCTGAAGCACCAAATTCCGGTCCCTCCTACGGCAGCTTTAAAAATCAGGAAAAGCTTTCCGGCTCGGTCACTACTACCAACGGGGACAACCACTCAGGAAGAATTGTATTCGATGTAGATGAGGCATGGAATTACGAAATGCTTGATGGAAACGATGACGATACGGAATTTGTAATTCCCTTCAGAAATGTAGTAACGGTTTCTCCTAAGAATTACGCTTACTCGAATGTCACTTTGAAAAATGGACAAAAGATACTTCTGGGTGACACACACGATGTTTCAGACGAAAACAATGGCATTATCGTAATAGATGGATCTGAAACCATTTATGTGCCCTGGGATCGGGTTGAAGAAGTGGAATTCAGATAAAGATTTAACTCAAATAAAGTGGACTAGTTTCTAGAAAAGAGCCCGCCTTTTGGCGGGCTTTTCTTATTTTGCATGTAGATGAATAATTAGTTTAGGAAATGCCTACATCCATCCGTTCGGTCTTATTTCTGCTATTTCTTTTTGGCTTGCTTTTCGCTTACTCCTGGTATGACCGCAGCCATAACTCGATAATGTTGCGGGAGGAGGTTGTTCGCCCGGATGTATACATGGGTAATTCAAAAGTCTATTTCAAAGAACACTCACAAGATAGAAGTATTGCGCAATTGGAGCTGGCAATCGAATCCATTGAACACATTATGCATGAACTGGAGGAGGCCAATCAAATTGAAGTAGGTCAATCTATCGCTGAAATGGAGCGAGTACTTGACGAGATGCGGTCGGAGTCACTAGAAATGGAAGAGCTGAATAGAGTTTTCTTCAAAGCCCTAAATGTGCTTACTAAAGCTGAATTGAAGGTCTCCGAAACACTACTTCAATCGGATAAGTCCACAAATGCGAAAATCGCTCTCAAGTACGCGATGTATCATCTGAAGAATGCATTAGAGTTTTCCAAAGGCACTAAGAAAGAATACGAAGCACATATCTACGATGAAATAGATTCACTTTTAGAAGTCCGGCACCTGGATGACAACTACATGCTCCAACGATTAGAGGAAATGATTGCAGAAATCGATGCAATCATGGACGAAGACCCAAAAGGTTCCTGACTAACGTAAATCACCGCATATGAGAAAGATCATTCATATCGATATGGATGCTTTCTTCGCCTCTATAGAGCAAAGGGACAATCCTGATCTACAGGGTAAGCCAGTTGCTGTTGGTGGCAATAGTCAAAGGGGTGTTGTGGCTGCTGCCAGTTACGAAGCCCGCAAATTTGGAGTTCACTCGGCTATGCCGTCAGCAAGAGCTGCTAAGCTTTGCCCTAATTTAATTTTCGTAAAGCACCGATTTGATGTCTATCGAGAGGCGTCCTATATCATTCGATCCATCTTTCAATCGTATACCGACCTTGTTGAGCCGCTTTCACTTGATGAAGCCTACCTCGATGTCACTCACGTAAAAAAGGGACCTCCATCAGCGACGCTCATCGCCCGGGCCATTAAACAAGAAATTAAAGCTCAGACTCAACTAACCGCCTCAGCAGGTGTGTCCTACAACAAGTTTCTGGCAAAAACTGCATCTGATGTTGATAAGCCTGATGGTCTTTTTGTCATTCTGCCAGAACAGGCTGATGAATTCCTTGCAACACTACCCATCAGAAAATTCTACGGAATCGGAAAGGTAACAGCTGAAAAAATGAAAACAGCAGGTATTTTCCGAGGAGAAGACCTTAGAAAAATTTCACTTGAAGATATGATTCGACGATATGGTAAGGCAGGAGACTATTATTATCACATTTGTAGAGGTATCGACCAGCGTGAAGTAAAACCCCATCGTGAGCGGAAGTCGGTGAGTGCAGAAAGAACTTTTAGCAAGGAACTGATGAGACTTGAGGAAGTCAATGAGAAACTTGCGCCCATTATAGATGAGGTTTGGAAACGTTACACAAAGGGAAATGCTAAAGGGAAAACCATCGTCTTAAAGGTCAAATACGGCGACTTTCGTCAAATCACAAAGAGTCATACCGATCCTGAGGTCATCGATACACAAGAACAGTTTCAAAATAGTGTTAATGCACTATTAACCACCTCTCTTTTAAATGAAGAGGGAATCCGCTTGCTAGGTGTGGGAATCAGTAATTTTCAACAAGAACAAAAAGATCAAGACCTTCAGCTAACCCTTAAACTTTAAGGATATTTTGTGTTTTATATACCGATCGGTATATTTGCTACATGAGAAACCCGAAGGCAACAAGAAATCTTATCATTTCAGAGGCAATTTCCTTGTTTAACCAAAAGGGATTCAGAGCGACATCTCTGTCTGATATCACGAAAGCTACGGGAATAACAAAAGGGGCGATCTACGGAAACTTTGAGAATAAGGATGAAGTTGCAGTTGCCGCATTTGATTATGCTGTAGAAGAGATAATGAGTATTATGCGACAGCGAATAAGAATCGCTAAAACGGCTCCCGAAAAATTAAAGGCAATCATTCTTTTTTACCAGGAACACATCTTAAATCCTCGTTTTGAAGGTGGATGCCCAATAATCAACACATCGGTTGAGGCAGACGACAATTACCCTCAACTGCGAATTAAAGCTATTCGATCCATCGCGATCTTAAAGGACAGCATAGTAAAAATTAGTCACAGGGGAATCAGGGAAAGGCAATTAAAAGAGAATTTCAAAGTGGAAGAGTTTTCTGTTCTTATGTTCGCAGCAATTAGTGGAGCAGTTTTACTTTCTAGAATTGAAGGTGATCTTGATGCTTTCCATAAAGTTAAGGACCAGTTATTTCATCAAATAGATCAATATTCATTTAATTAAATACCAAATGGTATCATCGCGCGAAAAATACACATTCATCGACGCAGGGACGCAAGACAAAAGCCGACCAGCAGAACGCTCTCCAAAATCGAACTGGAAAATTGAAATGATCAAAAAGAGTGTTGGAATTATTCAACACTTATCTCCCAGGATGGCTGCCGGCTTCGTTTGGCACTACTTTACAAAACCCGGCAAAAGCCGATTTACTAAGGCCCAGCAAGAACTAATCGACCAGGCGGAGATTTCGAAGATATCATATTTCGGCCACGAAATTGTGACCTATCGATGGGGTGATTCCGGCCCAAAGGTTCTACTTAGTCACGGGTGGAATTCCAAAATCGCGGATTTCCGGAGAATGATCAACCAATTGGTGGACGCGGGCTATGTGGTAGAAGGCATTGACATGAAGGCTCACGGAAAGTCCTCCGGGAAACACACGGCTTTACCTGAGATTATCGATATTCTTAAAAGCTTTTATGTGAAAAATGGACCCTATCATTCGGTTATTGGATATTCCATTGGTGGTCTGGCAGTAGGAATGATGCTTTCTGAGCTTAGTACAGATTTTCAGCCGTCTAAGCTATTTATGATCGCCTCTCCCTCTCATTCAAGATACATTTTTAAGGATGTAATTGACAGTCTAAACTATTCAGAACAAGTTTATGAGGAAATGTGTGAAAAGGTGGAACAACAATATCACCAGGCTATCGATTATTTCGATTTACGGAATAAAACTAAACACATACAAATTCCGGAAATGCATCTCATATACGATCAGGATGATGAGACTGTTGGTATTGAAAGAGGTAAAGAACTACTGGATTCTTTTTCCGATGCCCACTTTGTTGAAACAAAAGGGTTGGGACATTATAAAGTGATCGCCTATCAGGATGTAATTAACTACATATGTGATAATATGCCCAGTTAACCCATCACCTTTATCAATCTTCCCTTAATCTCTCAGTAAGTTTCAAAGTCGCGGCCTTCAAAGAGGTATATCCTACAATTAGATAGGCAATAATTACTGTGCTGGTGACAGATATTATAAATATCCCTGCGCTTAATTCAGTACGGTACTTGAAACTTGATAGCCATTCTTCCATGGTAAAATAGGCAATAGGAATTCCAATCACATTGGATAAAAGAACCAACATCATAAAACGCTGTGAAATCAGGTTAACAATTTCAAGGACTGAAGCTCCCAGAATTTTCCGGACCGCTACCTCCTTTAATCGATCTCTAATGGCAAGGTTAACTACCGAAAGCATACCAATAAACGAAATGAAAAGGGACAAAGCAGTTAGAAGCACCATGGTTTGTGATAATTTGGCTTCCTTGGCATGCAGCTGAGCAAAAGATTGATCAAGAAAATAACTTTCAAATGGAACACCTACAGCATGTTCATCCCATATTCTCTCAATGTAGCTGAGTGTCGATGATACATTTGAGCCATCGATCTTCACCATTACATTTGACACCGGATTATCCCGATAAAAGAAAGCGAATGGCTTGATCTCACTTTTGAAATCTGTGAAATGAAAATCTTTAACGACTCCAATTATTCTACCGTATACAAGTGAGTCCTCCATGCTCGCTATTACAAAGCTTTCCCCAACATCATCCTTTGTCAGACCAAATCCCTCCAAACCTGACTCATTTACAATAAGATTCCAACCCTCCTTATCTGATGAGACGCTACCATCAAAATTTCGTCCGTGAACGATCTCCATTCCCAATACATTTAGGAAAGAAGGGTCTACTGATGTATAACTCATTTGAAAACGCTCAGGGTGTCCCACAATGGTTGTCCAATTAATCTTACCAAGAACTCCATCCGAGAGAGCTGCATTTGATACCCCAGATTTTTGTTGAATCTGATTCAAGAAAACTTTTTGATCTCCAAGAGATCGCGCATTCTCAATAACAAGTACCTGCTCAGCTATAAATCCTTTATCAGAGTCTTGGAAGAATGAAAGTTGACGCGAAACCACAAGAGTTGCAACTATCATAATTGCGGATATTGAAAACTGTACAATCAGAAGAATGTTCTTGAAATTCAAAAACGCAGAAGATTTCTTTCGAAACATTCCGGAGACCCTTAATGAAGAAAAGTACAGTGCAGGATAAATTCCGGCTGCAACCCCAAATAATACCACTACCCCGCTTAGTGTCAATATAGTTGGCAAATTTTCCATGTTCAACAGCGAAATTCTTCGACCAAATATTTCCTGCAGGAGATGAAAGAGAATTTCAGATAATACAACACCCAGGATTAAGGAAATAGAAACCATTATAAAAGTCTCAATGGAAAACTGATTGATGAGGTTGATCCGATATGCCCCAAAAGACTTTCTTATCCCAACCTCTTTCATTCTTCTCATCGTGCTTCCAAGAGTGAGATTGAGGTAATTGATTACTGAAACAATGAAAATGCACAGACCAACAGCAATGAAGATCTTAATATTATTCATATTGTTATTCACCCCAAGTTCCCATTTTAAGGCCGAGCGCAAGTGGATATCAGATAACTTCTGACTATAGATGATGTTTTGGTACCCATCCCCTGGGTCATTATGAGCATTGTATAAGGGTTGAAGTTTTTCTTCGAAACTAGCGTGAGATGTACCTGGTTTTAATTTGACATAAGTGTAGAAATTGTACCATCCCCAGGTCGTATTGAGGTCTTGAGATGGAATATCCAATAGAACAAGGAAGTCGAAAGTGAAATGAGCATAGGAAGGTACATCTTCAATCACCCCACTAACAACATACTGTTTTTCACCTCTATTGAAAGCGGTTATTGTTTGGCCTAAGGGGTCTTCCTTCCCAAAATATTTTTTTGCAGCAGACGTAGTAAGAACAATATTGGATGAATTATTCAACATTGACTCCTTGCTTCCGGCAAGAATAGAAAAGTCGAAGATCTCCAAAAACTCTCTATCCACACGAAAGACCTGTTCTTCATAGAATTTTTTATCCTCATTCACTCCCATAAGCCACTTTCCTCCCCACGTAGGGAAAATCCTCGTCGCATATTCTACCTCAGGTATATCTGCAGCCAATGTCGGTGACAGAGCTGGAGGAGTCGTCGCATCTGGAATACGTTCTCCTTCATTCACAAAATCAACAACTACCCGATGAATCCTTTCATGATCTTCATGAAAAGTGTCAAAAGTCATTTCCTGCTGGATGTAAATGAATATGAACAAAAAACAGCCGATACCTAGAGTAAGACTCAGCAGATTAAAAAAAGTACTCCCTGGGTGTTTTCGTTGAAACCGGAACGCGTATTTCAGATAATGCTGAATCATATTTAATCGATTTTGAGTGATTGATATCTTTCTAAAGGAATAAGGCCTGAAAAAACTTAGCAGGTGAAACCAAAATAAGGTGCTGGCTTTAAGGTTTGAGTGGGTGGCCCGGTAGTGAGCATAGAACTCAATGAGGTCTCCTTCGATTTCCTCTTTCAGTCTCGGATTACAAATTTTCCGAAGTAACCATAAGGCTAACTTGGGTGGTTTTGGTTCTTCAATCATATTTCTTTCCAGGAAATTTGATTGATCCGATTCCAAAGTTCATTTCGAATTGAGCGACTGAATTCAACAGCCTGCTTTCCCGCCACTGTTACTGTAAACAGCCTTTTCCGTCGTCCACCTCTCTCATGAGTTGCACTGTCCAACGATGAGTTGAGGTAACCTTTCTCCTCAAGTCTATTCAAGGCTGCATGAATGGCACCCATGGCAACATTTCTGCCTGTGGATTGGTGAATTTCTTCGTGAATCGATAAACCGTATGCTTTGGGATGCAGAATTGCCACCGTTAAAAGCAAGAGTTCTTCAAACTCACCGAGATTAGAGCCTTTCATCGTTTATCAATATTCGTAAATGTAGGAATTGAATCAATAACTACAAATACGAAAATTGATTTAAAAAGGTTATTCTTTTATGGCCCTCTGAGAATATCCTTCCTCAAAAACCTGGTCTACGGGTTCCCAAAGCTCGATTTTTCTACCATCGGGATCCAATATATGCACGAACTTGCCGTATTCAAATTCTTCGATTTCGTCAACTACCTGGATACCGGTTTTCTTAAGTTGCTCAACCAGTTCCTCAATATGTTGCACGCGGTAATTGACCATAAATTCGCTATCGGACGGGTCAAAGTAGTCGGTTTCTTTATTCATTGGACTCCACTGTAAATAACCTTTTTGATCTTCCGAGCTTTTCCGAAATTCAAATAGTGCACCGTATTGATCAGTAGGCATCCCTAGATTCTTTTCGTACCACTGCTTGGTGGCATCCGGGTCTTCACACTTAAAAAAAATACCACCTACACCAATCACTTTTCCATTTTGCATGATTTTACTTTTTATTCAAATCAACTACAAATCCTGGTAATACTAAGTCACCCGAAAGTATGAAATACGATTATTTAGAGTGTTCCCTTGGTAGTTGGGATGGAATTTAATTCTCCCTCGTGTCTGGAGACTGCCATTTTTATTGCTCTTGCAAATCCCTTAAAAATGGCTTCAATCTTATGGTGCTCATTATCGCCTTCTACCTTAATGTTGAGATTTGACTTTGAAGTATCTGAAAAGGATTTGAAAAAGTGAAAAAACATTTCCGTGGGCATCTCACCCACTTTCTCTCGATTGAATTCTGCATCCCAAACGATCCATGGTCTACCACCAAAGTCAATTGCTACCTGAGCGAGGGTATCATCCATAGGGAGTAGGAAGCCGTATCTGCTTATTCCTCGTTTATTTCCTAAGGCCTGCAAAAATGCTTCACCTAAAGCTAGCGCGGTATCCTCAATAGTATGGTGTTCATCGATCTGAAGATCACCTTTCACCGCAATGTCCAAATCCATACCCCCATGTTTCCCAAGTTGATCCAACATGTGATCGAAAAACCCAATCCCGGTATTTATAGAGGTGATTCCAGACCCATCCAGATTGAGATGGATTTGGATGTTCGTTTCATTAGTTATACGATTTACTTTTCCAATTCTTGGATGTAGAACCAGAAAGCGATAAATATCCGACCATGAATTCGTAGTCAGATCAGCGGATGTTGTCGAATCATCTGCAATGTGAATAGCCCGACAACCTAGATTCTCAGCAAGTTGAACATCAGTGGCTCTGTCACCAATTACATAAGAATTTTTGATGTCAAACGATCCATTCTGATAACCCTGCAGCATTCCAGTTCTAGGCTTTCTGTTGGGGTGATTTTCCTTCTCCCAATGTTCATCTATGTGAACCGCATCGAAATGCACTCCCTGGGATTCAAGTGTGCGCATGATGAGGTTATGTACCGGGTAAAAAGACTCTTCAGGATACTCTGCCGTGCCCAATCCATCTTGATTACTAACCATGACCAACAAAAATTCAGATTCTTGCTGGATTTTTCGAAGGTAATAGATGGCATCTGGCAACCATTCCAGCTTTTGGAAATCATCTACGGCTTCATCCTCCGGTTCTTTAACAATCGTACCGTCTCTATCAATGAATAAAACTCTTTTCATTTAAGCTAAGATAGTGCGCTTAATGCCGTCAAGACATGATCATTCTCCTCTTTTGTTCCAACGGTGATACGCAAACACCCTTCACATCCAGGAACATTTGATCGATCTCTCACCACAATTTTCTCATCCGAGAAAACCTGTAGAGCAGCTTGAGGATCATCAAATTTGACTAACAGAAAATTTGCGTCACTTGGGTAAACCTTTTGTATGAAATGATAAGAAGACACTTCCTCTTTCAAACGATCTCTCTCGGCGATGATTTCCTTTACCCACAACTCCTTTTTCTGGAAATTGAGAAGGGAAGAAAGTGCCTTTTGCTGTACGATTCCACTAAGATTATAAGGAGGCTTTATCTTATGAAGATATTCATTTATCTCGGGCTGAGAAAAAGCTATACCTAATCGAAAAGCTGCTAATCCCCAGGCCTTACTGAAAGTATGTAGTACCACCAAATTTGGAAAATGGTCAATGTACCTCACCAGCGACTCTTCAGGGCAGAAGTCAATATAGGCTTCATCAACCACCACTATACCCTCAGAAGCTCTTACTATTTTGAGAATAGAGTCTCGATCCAATCGATTACCTGATGGATTATTGGGGGAACAAATGAATATGAGTTTTGGGTGTTGCGCTACTTTCTCAAGCGAATTCTCGACATCCAACTGAAAATCTGCCGTCAATGGCACCTCCTCAACTTTCACATTATGGATGTCTGCTGCTACCCGATACATACCATAAGTAGGTGGAAAAGTCAGAACATGGTCGACTCCAGGCTCACAGAATAGTCTGAATAGTAAATCAATTGGTTCATCGCTTCCATTTCCTAGAAAGATCTTTTCAACGGGCACTCCCTTAATCCCCGATATTGCACCTTTTAGAGACCTGTGTTGGGGATCAGGGTAGCGGTTCCAATGTTCACCAGCCACCGATCCATGAGGGTTTTCGTTGGCATCAAGTAATATTCCTTTCTTGCCAGCATTTTCGTCTCTCGCGGAGGAATAGGGCTTTAATCCCTTTAGATGGGGTCGAATTAGTTGATCGACCGACCTCATTTATTCAGGTGCTTTAAACGAATTGAAACCGCGTTTTTGTGAGCGTCCAGTAGCTCTGCTGCGGCCATTTTTTCAATGGAAGGCCCCAGGTTGCGGATTCCTTCTTCCGTAATCGTTTGGTACGTAATATTTTTCACAAAACTGTCCAGGGAAACCCCAGAATAGGACCTTGCCCAACCATTCGTAGGTAGTGTATGATTAGTACCAGAGGCATAATCACCAGCTGACTCTGGTGTGTATGCTCCAACGAAAACAGACCCCGCATTTACCACTTTATCTGCGATTTTGTCTGCTCCATCCATATTCAGTATCAGGTGCTCCGGGGCATATTCATTTATGATTTGCAGAACATCTTTCTCCGTACTGGCAATAATCACCGCACTGTTTTGCAGTGCTTTCTCAGCAATGTCCTTCCTTGGTAACAGCTCTAGCTGCTCATGCAATCTCAATTGAACTTTTTCCGCTTTACTGGCAGATGTACTTACCAATACCACCTGGCTATCTACTCCATGCTCCGCTTGTGACAACAGGTCCGATGCTGCAAATGAAGCTTTCGCATTTTTATCAATCACAACCATAACTTCAGATGGTCCAGCCGGCATATCTATAGAAACAGAATCCTTCGCAACTAATTGCTTTGCAACTGTAACATATTGATTTCCCGGGCCAAAAATTTTATCAACCGCGGGAACGGTGTCAGATCCATATGCCAGGGCTCCAATTGCATGTGCGCCGCCTAACTTGAGTATGCGTTGAATCCCTAACAAATCAGCAGTATAAAGAACAACCGGGTTGATCTCCCCAACTTTATTTGATGGAGAAGCCAGGATGATTTCTTCACAACCGGCAATATTTGCAGGAACGCCTAGCATTAAAACAGTGGAAAAAAGAGGTGCCGTACCTCCCGGTATATATAGACCAACTTTTTGTATAGGAACCGATTTACGAGAACAACTAACACCTGGCATAATTTCCATTGACTGCGGGCTCTGCACCTGTGCTTCGTGAAATCTCTTTATATTCCTGTGAGCTACTTCAATGGCTTTTTTTAGGTCATCATCAACTCTGTTAGCTGCTGCTTTAAGTTCCTTTTTTGACACCCAAAGGTCATCAAGCTCTACGTGATCATATTCCAAAGCCATCTTCTTAAGAGCTCGATCCCCGCCTCTCTTTACTTTTTCCAGTATTGGTTTTACGATATTCTCAATGCGAGTATTATCGATGGAAGGTCTTTGCAGAACAGGTTTGATCTGCTCTAATCCAGAGTATTCGTAGGTTTTCATCGAATCATTTTCTCTATGGGTACCACAAGAATTCCTTCTGCTCCAGCAGCACGTAATTTCTCAATATTTTCCCAAAACTCATCTTCACTAATCACTGAATGAATACTGCTCCAACCCTCAGAGGCAAGGGGTAAGACAGTTGGAGATCGCATTCCTGGAAGAAGACTTACTATTTCATCCAGCTTATCATTTGGTGCATTTAGTAAAACATATTTGTTGTTCTTACCCTTCAATACCGCATCGATTCGAAAGAGAATCTGATCAATCAACGCCTCTTTCTCCTTATTCAGCGTCTTGTGTTTGATTAGGGTTGCCTCGGAATTCATAACAGACTCCACTTCCTTCAATCCGTTACTAAGTAGGGTACTTCCGGAGCTGACAATGTCACAAATTCCTTCCGCTAATCCGATACCAGGAGCAATCTCAACCGACCCACTGATCTCATGAATCTCTGCGATAATTCCGTTCCTGTTAAGAAAGTCTCCTAATATTTTAGGATAAGAAGTAGCAATACTTTTGTCCTGAAAGTATGCTAACCCTTCGTATTTTATCTCCCGGGGAACCGCCAATGACAACCTGCATTTTGAAAAACCGAGTGCTTTTACCTCGACCACATCTCTGTTGGCTTCAATTAAAACATTCTGTCCTATGACTCCAACGTCTGCAATTCCATCTTCCACGTAACCGGGAATGTCATCATCACGAAGAAATAGAAACTCAACCGGAAAGTTGCTAGAAATTGCTTTCAGCTTCTTGGCCCCATTATTAATCTTGATGCCGCATTCCTTGAAGATTTTTAGTGACTCTTCACTGAGCCTGCCCGACTTCTGTATGGCAATTTTGATGGATGTCATATCGTGAATTTGAAGTAAGAATAACTGTTTCGGTCAGAGAAAAATTCCTGAGAAATTGATTACTTTCCGGTGCTGATATCTTGCATTTGCCGGCAAAAATAGAACTATCTTTTTCCAAACAATAAAGGACCTCTCCTAATCTTCAAATAGGAAAAAACTTAAAGATAATTTTAGTACCTAAATCGTGTACAGACAATTTTCAACAACGATAAAGGACAAAAAAATAAGAATTATAAAAGTTCTGTCAGCCCTCCAGACTCATAGTCCAAACTGGTCTTTTTGAATGGTTTACCACATCCTCAGCTATACTCCCCAATAAGAAGTGGTCGAAACCTGTTCTTTGACTGGTTCCAAGAGCAACCATGTCAGCATCCACGTCTTCCGCATAATAGACAATCCCATCCTCTTCATTTGTATAGTTATAGATCTCGATGGTGTAGTCCTGAATGTCATAATTCTTTACAAATTCATTCATTTGCTTCAGATCATGACGTTGTGTAGTAAAAGCAGCAGGTGTGTTTATTTTAACAATCTTCAATGTCGCTCCCATCATGTTTTGAAGCTCCTTGATTCTGTCGACAAAGGAGTACTTTAATTCATGGAAGTTTGATGCAAAAACAATTGAGTTGATGTCTTCAACCTTAGCTGGTTCCCTGATAGTAATCACCGGGCATTTGGCATTTCGTACCACCTTCTCCGAATTGGATCCCACAAATAGCTCGTCGAGACCTTCGGCACCCTCAGTACCCATGATTACAAGATCAACATCCTCTTCCGATACCTCGGCAACAAGAGTATTGTAAGGGCTTCCGAGCTGAATCTTGTATTTCACTTTGATAGATCCTGAATCCAGATTTTCGATCTTCTCCTCAAGCTTCTCTTTCGTGACTTGAATAAGTTCTGTGAAGTATACATTTTGAAGAGGATCAGCCGGAGTGACACCCATGTACTTTAACCGCGACTCTGATGGATGTTCGATGACATTCAGCAACAAAACTTCCTTAGCCGAAGACTTTTCTGCCAACTGTAATCCAAAATCAAGAGCATTTTCAGCGGATTCAGAGAAATCGAAGGGTATGAGTATCTTATTCATATTTTTTGTTTCAGGTTTGACTTCGCATGAAGATATCAAAAACGAAACAAAAGATCAAAATCGACCAGATGAGATCCCTTACAGCTGGAGATAAATGCCCAAACCGAATAGTAGGACAAACAACAAGGTAGATATAGCCAATTGTCTAAGATAAGGATCCAGATCCATTCCCGACTTTGTCATTACTGCCCGATAGTTTAATCCCCATAAAGGATAAACTAGCACAAAAAGCCAGGCGACAGGAGCATTAAACTCAAGGAACCCATATAATAAAGATATAGCCACTGAACCAACAAGTAGCAGGCCGTGATATCTCGTAGCATTCACTTTACCGATACGGACGGGGATGGATTTCTTCCCAGCCTTCTTATCTGATTCAATGTCTCGAATGTTGTTGACGTTGAGCACTCCGATAGAAAGTAAACCACATACAGACGCCGGAAACAATACAAGTGGATTGAATTGACTTGTATGAAGGAAATAACTTCCAAAAACTCCGACCCATCCAAAAAAGATGAAAACAAATAAATCACCTAATCCAACATATCCATAAGGATTCTTTCCTACCGTATAAGTAATTGCCGCGGCAATGGAAGCCAGGCCCATTCCAAGGAAGATTAGAAGATATTTCCACTGGCCGTAAAAAGCTTCAAATAACAACCAACATCCACAAGCCAAGGATAAAAGACTGAAGACGATTACAGCCCTTTTCATTTCTATACTACTTATTTTTCCAGCTTGAACGGCCCTTTGTGGGCCTTCACGCACCTCGCTATCTACTCCGGAAATAGAATCTCCGTAATCATTTGCAAGATTAGACAGCACCTGTAAAAACAGGGTAGTCAATAGACTTAGCAAAAGAATAGTGGTATTCAATTGCTCCTCTTTTAAAGCAAGAAATGAACCCATTAATATTACCGAAAAGGCCAACGGTAAAGTGCGTAGGCGAAAGGCGGATATCCAGGCTTTCAGTTTATCCATATCACATTCGATCGGGGACGGCTACACCCAATAAGCTCATAGCAAGACGAATTACTTTCGCCGTATTTTCAGATAAGGCAATTCGAAATCTAAGCTTTTCTTTATCGACCTCATTGAATATAGATATCTCTTGGTAAAAGGAATTATAGGCCTTTGCCAGTTCATACACATAATTGGCTATTACCGCTGGTGAATACTCACGTGCCGCAACTTCAACCATAGAGGGGAACTTTGTTAACTGCACAATTATTTCTCTCTCCAAATCGTGTAAAGCACTAATGGAGGCAATTTCCGATTTTATGCTTAATTGGGTAGCCCGACGAATTATCGCCGATATTCGGGCATAGGTATATTGAATAAAAGGCCCTGTATGCCCCTGAAACTCAATTGACTCCTGAGGGTTAAAGAGCATCCTCTTTTTTGGGTCCACCTTTAACAGAAAATATTTTAGTGCGCCAAGCCCCAGTGTTCGGTACAGCTCCTTAGCTTCCTCCGAAGGCATTCCTTCGATTTTACCCAGCTCTCTTGTTTGATTTTCAGCGGTTTCAAACATCTGGTTCATCAAGTCATCAGCATCTACAACAGTACCTTCCCTGGATTTCATTTTTCCACTTGGTAAATCGACCATGCCATAGGATAAATGGTAAAGTCCTTCTCCATAGCTTCTACCAAGCCTTTTCATAATCGAAAAAAGCACTTTGAAATGGTAATCCTGTTCGTTACCAACCACATATACAGACTTTTCCATAGGGAAATCGTTGTATTTGAAATCACAAGTCCCCATGTCCTGAGTAATGTAAACGGATGTACCATCTGAACGCAAGACAAGCTTTTCATCCAATCCTTCGTTGGTTAGGTCAACCCAAACTGAGCCATCTTCTTTTTTGTAAAAAACTTCTTTCTCAAGTCCTTCGTCGATAATGTCTTTTCCTAGGAGATAGGTATCAGATTCGTGGTAGATCTTGTCGAATGCAATACCCATGGTATTGTACGTTTCGTTAAAACCTTCATAAACCCAGCCGTTCAACTTACTCCATAGCTCAATAGCCTCAGGATCTTTTTCCTCCCATCTTTTTAGCAGAGATTGGGCTTCTTTTATTAACGGAGATTCCTTCGCAGCTTCTTCCTCTGACAAACCATTTTTGACAAGTTGATTGATTTGCTTTTTATATTCTTGATCGAACCTGACATAATATTTTCCCACCAGGTGATCTCCTTTCATTTCGCCTGGAGTTGGAACCTCATCATTCCCATACTTCTGATAGGCCAACATGGATTTGCAAATGTGAATGCCCCGATCATTAACCAGGTTGGTTTTCATCACCTCATAGCCAGCAAAATCAAGAATTCGCGAGACGGAATCTCCCAAAAAATTATTTCTCAAATGACCTAGATGCAGCGGCTTATTTGTATTCGGACTGCTGAATTCCACCATGACCTTTTGACCTCTAGGGGTCGACTTGCCGTATTCCTTATTTTGATGAATAACTTGCAACTCTGATATCCATGTGGAATCTGGCAAAGTGAGATTAAGAAATCCCTTCACCACGTTAAATGCAGCAACACAATCCGAATGCTTTAACAAATAGTCGCCTATGGCCTCTCCGGTTTTCTCCGGAGACATTTTGGTTATTTTCAAAAAAGGGAAAGTAACGAATGTGAAAGTCCCTTCAAACTCCTTTCTGGTTGGCTGAAGTCCTATTCTTTCATCATCAAAAACCTCACCAAAAAGAGCTTTGGAGGCTACTTTAATATCATCGATTAACTGCTGTTCTACCGCTTTCTTCGACATTTCAATCGCTTATTACTTATTTCTTTCTTAAAAACACCTCCGCAATCATACAGCGTACACCTCCCCCTCCCAGATGTTCAATCACCGGAATATCGCTCCCAATAATCTTACCATGGCTTGACAGATCTTCCAATTGGTCGGATCGTAAAGAATTCCTGGCATTATCCGACATCACAATTAGCTTATCTCCTTGGATACTCTCCAATTGAATAATATTTCCGGCAAAATGATTCACCTGCTCCGCACTTATATCAATGACGTCTTTACCCGTATTTTCCAATGCCATCAATAGAATCTCCTTTTCTTCTGGGATATCGATACTATCCAGGCATACAACTGCGAAACCAGCTCCCAAAGACATCATTACATTTGTATGGTAAATAGGTACTCGTTCGCCCTCTACCGTTTGATTCGCTTGGAATGCAACAATTGTATAAGAAGTTTCCTTTTCAAACTGCTTCAACATGGGCATGGTCGTACGCTCCGAAAGTGCAGCGTATGCCACTCTATTCTGACGATCAAGAATTAAACTACCAGTAGATTCAAGAAACTCATTTTCAGCCTCATATTTACTAAAATCAACAAGGGACGAAACTTCAAAATTGGACTGAAAGTATTCTAGAATTTCGGGTTTCCTTTCTTTTCTTCTGTTCTCAGCGAACATAGGGTAAAGTATTATGCGACCATTTTCATGAGTACTGATCCAATTGTTTGGAAATATCGAATCGGGGGTTTCTTCACCATGGTCATCAAATACAATCACATTAACACCCGCTTGGCGCAGGGCTTTAACCAGCTTATCAAACTCCTTTAGTGCCTTTTCCTGCGGATGGTCCTCATCATCCAATTCAGGGTCTGGCTGGAAATAATTATTGACCGCAGTTTGCTCGTTTAACCTGAATTGCGACGGACGAACAAGGAATATGGTATCGGTTACCTGTCTATTCATATTGCCGCATCAGTGGAAGAGTGGAACATCGAAGTAATCCCTCCATTTTCCCAATCTCAGTGTACTTTATTTCCTCTACCTCAATACCTCGCTCCCTGAGATTCGCATTCAACCGAGTGAAACTCCTATCCGAAACCACTACTTCCGGTGAAATAGAGAAGACATTGGAACACATATTGTACATCTGCTCTTTGTCGATGTAAAGCAATTTCTCTTTGCCAAAAAGGCCTTCTATGAACTCAACATCTTCCAGATTCTTGAAACCTCCCGGGTAAATGATAGCCAAGTCTTTACCTACTGGTTGGAAGCAACAATCCAGGTGAAGGGCATTCTCCCTTGGGTCTACATCAGATTTATTCAGCTCAAAACCAATGACTTCCCAATCCTGAAATGTGTCCTTCAGAAATTGGAGTCCATCAGGATTAGTTCTGCTAACCACATAAGTATCAAAGTCTTTCTGATTAGAGTATCCAACCAATAGTTTTCCCTTATGTGGCATTACATCTCCACCTTCTATTCTTGCCGGACTTGGTACATGGATAACCTTCTCAGGGTGTAGCTCATCAATAACATGATGAATCCCATCAATCTCTCTTTTACGTTTCTCCAGTATCCTGGAAACAACAAACTTGTCTCCAACCGTGAAACCAATGTCTCTGGAAAAGACCTGGTTTAGTCCTTCCACATTAGTGGGTCTGATTACTTCTACATTATGCTTCTCAAGAACATCAAGAAATTGATTCATTTCCTCCGTAATTGATGCCTCTGATGGAAACTCCCCAAGCTCAATAAACATTTTGGATTTGGGGTCGTACGCATCATCAATATCCGGAGTTCCTCCGAAATCGAATGGCCATCCAAGGATTACAGAAGAAAGGGGTGCTGTCTCATCCAGAACTTTTACGCTTCTCACAGTTTTATGGGTCAATGAAGGGCGCAAAATTAGCATTTTGAACGAGGAATTCTTACAGATGAATTTTCTTTTATTTAACCTCCAATCAGAACATCTAATGGGATTTTTTTATCATAATTGCGTGCTCAATTCTTTCGGATGAAAAGCTACTACGATCTAATTGACCAAACATTTGATTTTCCTACAAGGGAATTCTCGGTGAAGGACGATAATCTATTTTTTCACCAGGTGGACCTTATGTCCATCATCAGGAAGTATAAAACGCCCTTAAAGCTTTCATACCTACCAAAAATCACTCAGAACATTCAGTATGCGAAAAAAATATTCAATGACGCCATACGTAAGCATAACTACCGAGGCAATTACCTCTATGCATACTGCACCAAATCCTCACACTTCCAATTTGTACTTGAAGAGGCACTAAAAAACGATATTCATATCGAAACCTCCTCCGCGTTTGATATCCCAATTGTTGAAAGTCTTTGTCGCACCGGTCATATTTCCAAAGACACGTACATAATCTGCAATGGATTTAAAAGACCCCTTTACATCGATAATATTTCCCGCTTATTAAATGAGGGTTATACCAATTGCATCCCGATTCTGGATAACCTTAAAGAATTGACTCAAATTGAAAAAAATGTGAATCGCGAGTTCAGTGTGGGTATAAGAATGGCAGCCGATGAAGAACCAAATTTCGGTTTCTACACAAGCAGGCTAGGTGTGAGATATAGCGATGTAATTGATCTGTATAAAGAACAGATAGCGGAAAAACCAAATATCAAGCTTTCGATGCTACACTTCTTTATCAATACCGGACTGAAAGACACCGCATATTATTGGAGTGAACTAAGCCGATTTATCTACAAATACTGCGAATTAAAAAAGATATGTCCCGATTTGAATGCCATTGACATCGGTGGAGGGTTTCCAATCAAAAACTCCTTAGGATTCGAGTACGACTATGCATATATGGCTGATCAGATCGTGGAAAACATCAAATGGATTTGCGAAAAGAATCATGTAGATGTTCCTGATATATTCACTGAGTTTGGTAGCTATACCGTTGGAGAATCTGGAGCAACTATTTATTCAGTTCTAGACCAAAAACTTCAAAACGATAAGGAGTTTTGGTACATGATGGATGGGTCTTTCATCACTCATATGCCAGACGTATGGGGTATGAACGAAAAATTTATACTACTCCCTATCAATCACTGGGATCACACTTTTCATAAGGTAAATATTGGGGGATTAACCTGCGACAGCATGGACTATTATGACTCAGAGGCTCACATCGCCGAGGTTTTTCTACCTCACATAGAGAATAAAAGAGAAAAGCTATTCTTTGGTTTCTTTCATACAGGTGCTTACCAGGAGTCTCTCGGCGGTTACGGAGGAATCCAGCATTGCCTGATTCCTGCCCCCAAGCAAGTAATTGTTTGGAAAGATGAAAAGGGTCAAATTCAGGATCGATTGTTTGCCCGGGAGCAGACCCATGAAGAAATGATGCAAGTCCTCGGGTTTACTAACTCTCAAGAATAATAAGCGGCAATTCCTCTACAGAATTGATTGTGAAATCCGCAAAATCTGACTGATTTATTGAAAACATCACCGTTTTTACTTTCAATTTCCTAGCTGGAATCAAATCTCTCTCTTTATCTCCAACCATCCAACATTTTTCCGGGTCTAAAGAGTATCTAAAAATCGCACGTTCGAAGAGCAGCGAATCTGGTTTTCTACTAAGCGATTTTGATATAGTGGGATGTAATGGAGCATGGTAAAAAGCCTCAAATATTCCACCGGATTTTTGCTGAAGGAACTCATGACACTGTTTCATTTGTTCTTCCGTGTAAAGTCCTTGAGAGATACCCGATTGGTTGGTGACAACAATGAGTTTGTATCCTTCGGAATACAGATGTTGAAGTGCATCTAAAACTCCCGGAATAATTTGAAAATCTTCCAGGAGATAAGTGTACTCACCGCGCTCAACGTTGATAACACCATCTCGGTCTAAGAAAACAGCCTTCATGAAAGGAATAAAAAGACAACTGTGAATACAACAATAAACATATAATTCCGAAACAATGAATCATCGGCACCTCGTCATCATCCCCACTTACAACGAAAAAGAGAATGTCAGGGATATAATTGATGCAGTGCTTGAATTAGAAACCTCCTTCGAAGTACTAATTATAGATGATGGATCTCCCGATGGAACAGCAGAAATTGTTAAGGATTTACAGGTTGTATACCAGGATCGACTTCACATGATCCAGCGTGAAGGTAAGCTTGGATTGGGAACCGCTTATATCACAGGCTTTAAGTATGCACTCCAAAACGACTATGATTACATCTATGAAATGGATGCGGATTTCTCTCACAATCCAAAAGACCTGGAGAGATTATACCAAGCCTGTGTCAAAGAATCTGCAGATATGGCAATTGGTTCCAGATACGTGGAAGGTGTCAATGTGGTTAACTGGCCCATGGGACGTGTCCTTATGTCTTATTTCGCGTCGGTTTATGTACGTTTCATAACCGGAATGCCCATCCACGATACGACGGCTGGTTTTAAATGTTATCACCGATCTGTACTTCAAACCATCAATCCCGACAGGATACACTTTATCGGCTACGCCTTCCAGATTGAGATGAAATTTAATGCATGGAAGCATGGTTTCAATATTGCCGAAGTTCCCATCATATTTACCGATCGCACGAAAGGTCAATCGAAGATGTCAAGAGGAATCTTTAGAGAAGCGGTTTTTGGAGTCTTGGAAATGAAAATCAAAAGTTTGTTTACCAAATACAGACCTGCGTATGTTAATCAAACCGAATCGCACGCATCGGTTGAATACGTGAAATAATCCGAATAGGTATCAACAGACTGGCGGTTATGAGTAGAATAACCAATCCATTTAAGCCAATTACCGTCATCACGTCAATCTTTACTGGGACATAAGACATATAGTAATTCACGGGGTCCAGGGGAATCAACTGGAAATAGTATTGTAATAATCCAAAGACCAAGGCAATGGCATTTCCCCAACCTAACCCTCGTAACACGAGTCCAACACCTGTAGATAGAAACACCTTCCTGATTATGCCATCTGATGCCCCCATGGATTTCATGACCCCTATCATTGGTGTTCGTTCCATGATCAGTATTAGTAGGATAGAAACCATGCTAAAGCAGGCGACAACCAGGATAAGTAGCATCAGCACCATTACATTACGGTATAGTAAATCCAACCAATCAAATAACTGAATATTGAGGTCAAGGGCATTTTCTACGTACAATTCCGAGTCAATTGCATCAAAGACCTCTTCCTGGGCCTGATAGACATCTGCTGCTGGATCAATAAAAACTTCAACGGACGCCACCTGATCCATTTCCCAGTCATTTAACCTTCTGATGAGTCCCATATCACCAAAAATGATGCGTTCGTCAAATTCTTGTAATCCTGTTTGATAGATACCGGATACGGTGAGGTTACGAAAACGAGGGGGGTTCTGTATGAAATAAATAAGGAGCTTGTCCCCAACTCCTAATCCCAGGTAATTGGCAATACGTGCGCTCACAACTACCTCTGTGGAGTACTGTTGATGACTTTGAAAAGTAGGAAAACTACCTGCAATCAAATTCTTGTTGAAATACTCGATGTCAAAAGATTCGTCGACCCCTTTAAGTAGAACTCCCTGAACTTCATTTTCGGTTTTCAACAGTCCAGCTTTATAAGCTACATATTGCCAGTGATTTACAAAATCAAATTCGGATAATTGATCCTCTAACTTTTGATCTATTCGAATGGATTCCTCAAATGCTGATGACAGTGTATACTTTGAAATGATCAACTGCCCACTGAAACTGAAGATTTTCTCAGATATTTTTTCCTGGAATCCAAACAGCACCATAAACGAAACCAGCAAAGAAAGTATACATATAGCAATGGAAATCACGGCCACTTTCTGAATTGAAGCGGAGAAACCAGCTTCTTCCTTTTTCAATTTCCTTGCGATAAATATGGGTAGATTCAAAACTCGAATAAATTTGAGCTCAAAGTAACGGTAAAAGATGTTTCGAGTTTACGGGATTTTCCTCATAAGTATATTTTTTTTCGTCCAATGCAGTTCCTCTAGAAGTGAGCAGGTGCCAGAAACTCCTCCAATTATACCAGGAGCTTATCAGTTTGATTCGTATATACCTGCTATTAAAGGCAGGCAGGTAGGTCTTGTTGTCAATCATACCTCCCTGGTGTCATCTTCCCATCTGGTGGATACTCTCCTTCAACAAGGAATAAACATTGAGGCTGTTTTTTCTCCAGAACATGGTTTTAAAGGCAAAGCTGATGCTGGGGCGAAAATTGAAGAGCAAGATATAGGCTACGATTTCAGGGTGGAATCTCTTTACGGCCAAACAAGAAAACCAAATACTGACATGTTAAAAGGTATAGACGTGATGGTCTTTGATATGCAGGATGTTGGAGCCAGGTTTTACACGTATATAAGTACCTGTACCTATGTGATGGAAGCCTGTGCTGAACATCAAATACCGATGATAATTCTGGATCGGCCCAACCCGAATGGGAGCTATATTGATGGTCCTGTATTGGAACAGGAGTATCGATCATTTGTCGGTTTACACCCCATACCGGTTGTTCATGGATTGACAATGGGTGAACTTGCGAAAATGATTGTTGGTGAAGGTTGGATTGACGATTACCTGGATCTCGAGATCATTCCAATAAAAAATTACCGACACGACATGTTTTACCCACTACCCGTTCAACCCTCTCCCAACCTTCCGAATGATTTGGCGGTAGCTTTATATCCATCTCTTTGTTTTTTTGAGGGTACGGTGGTTTCAATAGGAAGGGGAACAGATTTCCCTTTTCAAGTTTATGGACACCCCAAGCTCGACGGATCCTTTTCATTTACACCGACACCGGGTTTTGGATCGTCCAAACCCAAACTTCAAGACCAAGCGTGTACTGGCTATTCTTATCAGAATCAAAACCCCGAGTATGAGCTGGATCTAAATCCGTTACTTACTGCATATCAACAGCTCAAGGATGTAGAAGGTGGATTCTTCATTGATTACTTCAATACATTGGCGGGAACAAGTCAGCTGCGTGAGCAAATTGAAGCCGGCCTGACGGTAGAGGAAATCAAGGACAGTTGGCAACCGGGTATAGATGAATACAAGAAGATACGTAGTAAGTATTTACTTTACGAATGAGTGACCTAAGAATCGTATTTATGGGTACTCCGGAATTTGCCGTCGAGAGCCTCCGATACCTGGTGGAGTCCAAGAAAAACATTGTAGGGGTTATTACCGCACCTGATAAACCTAAAGGTCGTGGCAAAAAACTGGGGCAATCACCAGTAAAGGAATATGCCTACTCGCAAGGTTTAAATATTCTGCAACCACCAAACCTGAAGAACCAAGAATTCCTGGAAGAACTGAAGAGCCTTAATGCCGATTTACAGGTTATTGTGGCATTTCGAATGCTTCCGGAAGTGGTTTGGAGTATGCCTCCAAAAGGTACTTTCAATTTACATGCCTCTCTCCTACCTCAATATCGTGGTGCCGCACCAATCAATTGGGCATTGATAAATGGGGAAAAGACAACCGGTGTAACTACATTTTTCCTCAAACATGAGATTGATACAGGCAAAATCATTTTCCAGGAAAAAGAGAATATTCAGCCGAATGATACAGTTGGGACCCTGTATGAAAGACTAATGAAGAAAGGGGGTAATCTCGTGCTCAAGACGGTAGAAGCGATAGAGAGTGGAAACTACCCTCAGATTGACCAGCCAGAGGCCGATAGGATAAAAACCGCACCTAAATTATTTAAACCGGATTGTGAGATAAATTGGAATCAAGATATAGAATCCATCAGAAATTTTGTTCGGGGACTTTCTCCTTATCCCGCAGCTTGGACACAAATGCACGGTCAGGTTCTAAAAGTATTTGATATAAGTGTTGATGGTCATAATATGGGTGAAATTGGTGCCTTTAGGAAAGTAAATAATCAAATCGTAGTATCGGCGGAGAATGGAACCGTGGTTCTCGAAGACATTCAATTACAAGGTAAAAAACGAATGAAGTCCAAGGATTTTTTACTTGGCTATCGTTGGCCTGCCTAATTGAGCTATTTTTGTAATCCAAAACACAAAAACTCACTATATGCGTATTTCGTTGATAGCCGCCATGACGCGAAATAGGGTGATTGGTAAAGACAACGATCTTCCCTGGCATCTACCAGATGATTTTAAGTTCTTCCAGCAAATGACGAAGGGTCACCATGTGATTATGGGTAGAAGAAATTTTGAATCACTTCCTCCCAAATTTCGACCATTACCATTTCGGACCAATATCATTCTCACCCGTAAGTCGACCTACGACAAACCTGGTGTGATCACCGTGGAAAATCTGGATAAAGCATTTGCTGTCGCAAAGACAGCTGGGGATCCGGAACCATTTGTCATTGGTGGGGGTGAAATCTATGAACTTGCGCTCCCAAAAGTAGAAAGAATGTACATCACCGAAATTGATGCTGAAATAATTGGAGATACTTTTTTTCCGGAAATAAATTGGACGGAGTGGAAAGAAATCGCCCGTCAAAAACATGGGAAGGATGAAAGGCATCAATATGCATTTGATTTTGTAGTTTACGAGAGAAAAAAATAGCTATGAACGTTCAGATTCATCATCGGGTACTTGGCATTGGTCACCTTGTTTATGGCACTATTAATCTGGTAGTAATACTATTGGTAATCATCCTTTTCCAGACGTTGCAACCAGTAATCTCCAATGAAATCAATGAAAGTTCCTCTGAGCTGGGAATGATCATTTTCACTGTAATTACCCGTTTTGCTTCTGCCATCCTGTGGGGTTCTGTATTATTGATCGCATTGCCCAGTGTAATTGGTGGAATTGCGTTGTTGAATCAGGTAAAATGGGCACTATCATTTTTGATGGTTCCTGGATGTCTATCGATAATTAGCTTCCCATTTGGAACCATTTTGGGTTTTTATACCATTTGGGTATTTATACAAACAAACAGTAAGGATAGTGTCGAAGATAACCAGTGATACAGTTGTTTGGATTACCGGAGCATCCGGGGGGATCGGAGAAGCAATGGTGTACGAAGCGGCCTCAAAAGGTGCCTGTGTCATTATTTCAGCCAGGAGAAAAGAAGAATTAGAAAGGGTGCAACAATCCTGTTCTGATCCTGAGAAAATTAGCATTTTAGTACTGGATTTAGCCGATTCCAAGTCTATAAAAGGTGTTGCTGAAGAGGCAATAAAAATCCATGGCCATATCGATGTCCTGATAAATAATGGAGGCATTAGTCAGAGGGATCTGGCGGTGAATACAGATATTGAGGTAGACCGACGATTAATGGAAGTCAATTACTTTGGTACGATTGCTCTGTCGAAAGCGTTACTTCCGCACCAAATAGAACGGAAATCCGGCCATCATGTCGTCATCACATCAGCTGTAGGCATCATTTCCACGCCATTTCGGTCATCTTATGCAGCCGCAAAGCACGCTCTACATGGTTTTTACGACTCTCTTCGAGCCGAGGTACATGAGCACAATATCAAAGTTTCTATTATGCTTCCTGGTTTTATCAGAACCAATATCTCCATTAACGCCTTAACGGGTGATGGAACGAAGCAAAACACGATGGACGACGCACAGGCGAACGGTATGTCCGCAGAAGAGTGCGCGCGTCAGATATTTAAATCCATCGAAAAGGACAAAGAGGAAACCTACATTGGAGGGTTGAAGGAGGTTGCAGGTATATACCTGAAGAGATTTTTACCGGGTGTTTTCAGTAAAGTGGTCCGCAAAATGGCGGTAACCTAAATAAGGTTTCCCATATGAGAACTTACACTCTTCTCATCAGTATTGTACTTATTCCATTTTTCTCCCTTGGACAGATTGCCAAGCAACTTGTGGTTAAAGTTGATCCCACAGCCCAGGTAAATATTCCTTTGGATGTTGAAACTCTCTCAAAATTTGATCGATACGGTAAAGCAAAAAAAGTCAAACCTGAGAATGGAGAAAGTGCCCTACAGAAGTCTGTATTAGACGGTATCTATCGGATTGTTATTCCCGCTGAGCTGGACTTACAAAAGGTGTGCGACTCATTACTTGCTTACGGAAATGTGTTATATGCCGAACCCATTCACTCAGAAGAGTTATTAACGATTCCAAACGATCCAGACGCTCAACTGGAAGGCAATCAACCCTATCTGGATGTGATTAAAGCATACGATGCCTGGGACATCACAACTTCCAATTCGTCCATTGTGATTGGAATAAGTGATGCTGGAACAGACCTTGGGCATGTAGACTTAGTGGGTAAGTATCATCCAAACGACGATCCCTTCAACGGTGAAGACGATGATGGAAATGGTTATGTGGATGATACTTTCGGGTATGATTTTGCAGATGACGATGGCACACCACAATCTGACATAGATCCTCACGGAACCCAAGTTGCCGGCGTCGCAGGCGCCAATACCAATAATGGAGTCGGCATAGCAGGTGTAGGATATAATGCCAGCCTATCAAGCCTTAAGATCTTCCGGTCTTCAGATAACCTATCGGCAAACTCATACGAATCCATATTATATGCTGCCAACAATGGCTTCGATATCATTAATTTATCCTGGGGAAGTATTGATACATATAGCCAATACAACCAGGATATTATCGAATACGCTGTTAAGGAAAAAGACGTGGTGGTTGTAGCTGCGGCGGGAAACACCGGAACGGAAGTCTTTTATTACCCAGCCAGTTACAATTTCGTGTTATCCGTGGGATCGACAAACCTTGATGATTCCAAATCGAGCTTTTCGACCTTCAATAAGTCAGTAGACCTTGTAGCTCCCGGAACGGCTATTTACTCCACGCAGGATGGGGATATCTACTTTTCCGAATCTGGCACCTCCTTCTCCGCACCCATGGTCGCAGGAGTGGCGGCCCTGGTGAAGGACCAGTATCCATCTCTCAACGCGGAGCAGATCATGGAAAGAATACGAGTTACTAGTGATGATATCAGCCAGGTGGGATCAAACAATACATTTAAAGGTAAACTTGGATACGGTCGGCTAAATGCTCTTCGTGCTATTCAGGAATCCGGCATCACTTCCATTCGCTCGAGCGAACCCATAGTTAATGGCCCATTCGAAGGAGTATTTTTTGGAGATACTGTTGCAATTTCCACGATACTAACAAACTACCTTGATCCGGTTATTCAACCTAATCTATCCATCGAAATACTTTCGAATAATGCGACCTTCTTGAATGGAAGCCAATCTTTGGACTTCATGAACACCTTAACTACGCAATCGGTCAGTGACCTCAGGATACTTGTAGACAATACTGCCGCACCTGAAGAAAAAGTCGAGTACGTTATGCATTTCTCGGCTGGTGGCTATGAAGATATGCAGCTTTTTGATTTTGATCTCAACCCCAATTATTTCAATCACTCCAACGAGAAGCTTTCAATCACACTTTCTGGTGATGGTAATCTTGGATATGTTGGGGACGGTTATAATCAAGGAATCGGATTGACCTGGAACAATGAACAGTTGATAAAAGAACTATCGTTCATGGTAGCTGTAGACGACATGATCTTGGATAACGCGCCTATCAACTTCGATGAGGGCAATCGATCAAAGGACTTTAACGGAGTGGACCCGACAAAACCCTATTTCTATCAAGGAGGTAATTATGCTTATCACGTATTTGAAGATACTGCTAACCTGTTGAGAATTGAGCAAACCTCACTACTCCCAGCAGGAGAAACCAATGCCTTGGTCCAGGAATATCGATTAACCAATGTACACACCGATACACTTATTGGTTTGCGAGTAGGACTTTTTGAAAATCTAGAGCTTCAGGGTGTAAACAACAAAGCCACGATACAAGCCCAAACAGTATTTGGCCTCAGTGATAACGAAACACTTTTTTCCGGTGCCAGACTATTTCAGGCAGACAGTAGCTTCCTTTCTTTACTTGACATATCGGCTATCGAATCCGAGTTGTCAGCTTATACAGATAGTGCGAAAAGTGAGTGGATGAAACCCTCTTCCATAGATTCTCTGGGTTTTTCTCAAGGTACGGATATTGCGATTTTGTCCGGTGCTTTCATTGACAAAATCGCTCCCAATGAATCCATATCCATAAGTTTTCTTCTAGGTACCGCCAGTACCAAGGAAGAACTACTATCTGTTCTTGATGCAACCGAATCGGCTATGAATGTCATCAAAGAAAACCCATTAACAGAAGAAATCTTACTCTCCTGTGCAGGGGCAAGTGTGCAGATCGATCCTTCTTCGGGAGATCAATTCTACTTCTTTTCAGATCCTTTCGGGACCGATACACTGGGGCTCTCAAATATTCTTGAGGTTGGCCCTATTTCATCCGACACCAGTATATACGTCTCAAATGCTGATAATTCCTACAGCGGACCCATCCGGTCAATTAGCATCAATTTAGAAACGGATATTGCTGATTTCGATATCCCGGAAGTTCTGTACATAACAAACAGTGAGAACTCGTTGAACATAATTGATCAGAGTTTTTTACCTACTCAATGGGAATGGGATTTTGGAAATGGATTTACCGCAACCGGCATCCAGAACCCTAGTACTGAGTATACTTCACCAGGTACATATGACATAACATTATCGGTTAATACCGAACCGGGTTGTACTGATTCGAAGACCAAAACTCTAGAGGTTGTTTTGAATGAAGTTTCTGCTCCTGTTTTCGATAATATTAACGCTTGTGAAGGTCAGACACTTATTATTAGCAACACAGAAGAAGACCTCCTCAACCACTACTTCAGTCCAATGGCGAATACTCCAATTTCTCAGGGAAACAGTATCGAAATTGACGAAATCACTTCTGATACTACCTTGTATTTTTCACGAGTAGTGGATGGAGTTGAAAGTAGTATTACATCCATAGAAGTTGACTTTTTGATTCCGGAAAAGGACTTCACTGCTGCGCCCATGACCGATTCGTTAACTGGGCAAATGATAACATTGAAACCCTTGGAAGATAATATCAGCACGATTGAATGGATTGTCGATGGAGCATCAATAGGAGAAATTGAAGAATCATCATTCCCAATAACCAACGACATTCATGTGGTTACCATGAAGTTGACAACCAGTGCAGGATGCCAGGTTGAATCGACCAAAACGGTTGAAGCTCGTACCAGCGCATTACCAACAGTAAGTGACTTATCGGTTTGCTTTGATGATTCAGCGGTAATCCAACCAACCGGTGGTTCGATATTTGGTTTCTATGCCGATTCCACCCTCACCCAATCGATAGGAACCGCAAAGGAATTGACTATTTCAGAGCTTAGAAAGGATACGGCGATCTACGTTGTTGGTCTAACAGACTTTCTTCCAAGTGAACCGGTAAGAGTAAGGGTGTCTGTTATTGATTTCGACTTCCAGATTAACACAAATACTACCGAATTATATCTCAACTCAACAAATCGTGTAGAGTTGTCGGTGGATTCTGTCCAAGCGCAGTTTACCTGGTTTACCGACGGAGACATTAGTGGTATTGGTGCGGAACAGGTGTACTTTTTTAATGAGCTGGATACTATCGATATCTGGGCAATCGGACAAAATAATTTTGGGTGTATTTACACAGATAGTGTACAGATCACGGTGGTAGAACAACTCGCGCTTGGTCTTCCGGAGGAATTGATTTATTTATATCCAAATCCAGCCGAGAAAAGGCTCAATATTCAGACTAACAAGGAACCAGAAGAAGTCTGGGTAACTGATGTCTCGGGCAAATTGGTTCACCGTCTCAACGGGAATAAAGTACTCGACATTTCTGAATGGGCATCGGGAGTATACCAGCTTACGATACGATTTCAAGATGGGCAGATTGTAAGCCGGCGACTGCTGGTGAAGAGGGAGAAAGACTAGTCAGCTTTTACCAATGCATCAAACCGTCCCTACGATTGATTTTCAACCGTTTGTCAAATTACTCACCCTGCTAGTGCATTGAACTAGGAATCATTCCTCCAATCCTGTATTTTGAGGTGAAACTCAACAGAAAAACATGGCTTCTTATACACTTAATGTAAATGGAAAGGCTCGCCAGGTTGAAGTAGATCCCAACACTCCTCTTCTATGGGTAATCAGGGAACACCTTGATCTTGTGGGTACAAAATTTGGATGTGGTATGGCTCAATGCGGGGCCTGCACAGTACACCTCAATGGAGCGGCAATAAGGTCTTGTTCCGTACCGATTTCGCAAGTGGGCGAAAATGAAATTACTACTATCGAAGGTCTTAGTGAAACTGAAGGCAAGGCAGAACATGCTGTTCAACAGGCTTGGTTGGAGCACGACGTACCTCAATGTGGATATTGTCAGGCCGGTCAAATGATGAATGCAGCGTCACTTCTCAGCCGAAATCCGAATCCAAGTGACGAAGAAATTGAAAGCTCAATGAAAGGCAATATTTGCCGATGCGGTACCTATGTGAGAATTAAAGCGGCTATCAAAACAGCTGCTGCAAACCTTGGATAATCATACAGCTAAACGGTAATAAAAATGACAGTAGTAAAAACAAATTTCAATAGAAGATCTTTTTTGAAAGTATCTGCAGCATCCGGAGGTGGTATGATAATAGGCTTTAACCTTTTTACAGCGTGCTCTCCATCCAAACAAAAAGAAATTGCATCCGCCCCAGAGGAATGGTTCGATCTTAATGCCTTCATTAAGATTGGTGATAATGGAGCCGTAACTATCTTTTCACCCAATCCGGAAATCGGCCAAAATGTTAAAACTGCGATGCCGATGATCGTTGCCGAAGAACTAGATGTCGCCTGGAAGAATGTAACGGTGGAGCAAGCAGGACTGGATACCAAGAAGTACAGACGTCAGCTGGCCGGTGGTAGTCAGTCTATTCGCCAGGGGTGGGAAAGCCTTCGTATGGCAGGAGCCACTGCTAGACGTATGCTGATGGAAAGTGCAGCACAGCAGTGGCAAGTATCCGTAACCGAGTTGACTACCAATGAAGGAGTGATTTCCCATAGTTCAGGAAAATCAATGAACTATGGAGAAGCTGCAAATGCAGCTGTTAGCGTTCAAGTACCGGAAGAAGTAGAAATAAAGGATCCAGAAGATTTCAAAATCATCGGTACGCCTACCAAAAATGTTGACGGTCCGAAAATTGTTGTTGGTGAATCCCTATTCGGACTAGATTTCAAACGGGATGGTATGCTGATAGCAGGTATTGTTCACCCTCCTGCATTTGGAATGAAGCTAAAATCTATGGACGCGTCTGGTGCTAAAGCCATGTCTGGAATCAGAGATGTAGTATCAGTAAATTGCGCTCCTGAAGAAAAACAGTGGTCTGATACCAATGCATTCCCTGAATTGGTTGCGGTAGTTGGCAATACTACCTGGGAGGTGTTTGAAGCGAAAAAAGCACTGAATCTGGAATGGGAATGGGAAAGTCAACCCGAAAGCAGTGAAGACCATGAAGATTCGCTAACCAAGGCACTGCAAGGTGAACCGGATGAAGTAGCCCGGACGGACGGAAATCCGGACAAGGCGTTTAAAGGGGCTGATAAAGTGATCGAGCGGACGTACAGTGCTCCTTTTCTAGCACACAACACAATGGAACCAATGAATTTCTTCGCTGATGTTAAGCCGGACAAGGTAGAGCTCGTAGGACCTATCCAGACCCCTGAATTCCTCAGCAAATCAGTCTCCAGTCTAACTGGTGTTGATGAAGAAAACATTTCCATTATGATGACACGTATGGGCGGTGGATTCGGCAGGAGACTCTATGGAAACTTTGGTGTAGAGGCCGCAGCCATATCCAAGGCTGTTGGAGCACCGATCAAGCTTGTGTATAATCGGGAAGACGACATGAGCCAAGGAACCTATCGACCGGCATACAAAGTATCTTACAAGGCAGGATTAAATAAGGCTGGTAATCTGGTGGCTTTCCAGGTGCGAGGTGCTGGAGTTCCAGGTAGCCCCGTATTTGCTGATAGATACCCTGCCGGCACAGTTGATAACTATAGGGCGGAAAATACAGGGGTGAAAACCAGCATATCCACAGGAGCTTGGAGAGCACCACGTTCAAATTTTATCGCCGGTGCAGAACAGTCTTTCCTCGATGAGGTAGCGGAAACAGCAGGCAAGGATCCAATAGACTTCAGATTGGAATTATTTGAAAGGGCTATCAAAAATCCGGTAGGAAATGATAACGATTATGATCCTGAGCGTTACGCTGGTGTTCTGAAATTAGTAAAGGAAAAATCAAATTGGGGAACGGAGATGCCCGGAGTACATCGTGGAGTCTCGGCCTATTATTGTCACAATTCCTACGTGGCACAAGTTGTTGATGTTGTGATGGAAGGTGATACACCTAGAGTCAAAAAGGTCTGGTGTGCGGTTGATTGTGGAATTGTAATTAACCCATTAGGTGCCAAAAACCAGATTGAGGGTGGAATTGTAGATGGTATTGGCCATGCGATGTACAGTGCTTTGTCATTCAAGGACAGTAGTCCGGAACAACAGAACTTTGACAAGTATCAATTAATCCGACACAACCAGTCTCCGTTAGAGATTGAAACATTCTTCGTTGAAAACAAAATCGATCCCACGGGACTTGGAGAGCCCTCTTTGCCTCCTATTATAGCGGCATTAGCTAATGCTATGTATAAGGCTACAGGAAAGCGATTCTACGAGCAGCCGTTTACTAAAGTCGATTTTGCCCTAGGATAGAGAAGTGCCATTCACCAATAAAAAGGCCCCCCGAAACAATCGGGGGGCCTTTTTTCGGCAATACTAATTGTTAGAATTAACCCAGTGTAAACCTTCTAAACAAAAAAGGGCAAAAGCTTTTAAGTAATTAAAAACTTTCGCCCTTTCACCAGATGAAGGCCGTAACCTTCGACTAGTTCCAAGATACTGTTAACAAGCTCCAAATCTTCCTGCAAGCCCTCCGATCTGATCCCTTTCTCAAGCTTCGTTAACCACAACCGTAGACGCGATCAACTTCCTCTTAAGAGAAGGAGGAACCTTGTGAGTTCCGCTTGGTATCTCTCTCTTGGTTTAGTAAAGCTGTCTCATTATCAGAAAGTTACCAAAAAAATAGTTCCTTATTTATCCACCAGTTAACCCGTGGATAAGTCCGCTCTTACACCCTTTATTAACGGCTAATTGCACCACTTATACACAAGTTATCACCATCACGCGAATTTGAGGTATTTCAACAATGACCTGGTGTTATGGAAATTGTAACTAGGGTAGTCGTCAACAGGACTAATTAGAAAAATCCAATGTCTACTGAAATATGATATTCATAATTATCTAGCCATTTCTATCACATCGTAGTAAGAGACTCTCGCGGAAAGGCTATAGCCATATGGGACTATAAATTGCCAGATGATGACTTTTTCGGTACGTCCGTACTCTTCTGGAAGTTCAGTCAGTTATCTAACAATAGTTTTGTAGCATGATATGAGATTTTTGACCATCAGTAATATCCACACATACCCGATCACCACACAAGAAATAAGAAAGATTAACTAAACCTCGGCCAAAAGACACATCATACAATTGGGTGATTGATTCCAATTAATAGCTTAAACTTTATTTCCTGGATTATCGTTATGTGTTGAACTTATATATGTCATACATGATGAAAAATATGCTCACCGTACTTGTTGTTTTTGCACTAACTTCTAATTGTACGTCCATCGCCAATGAGAAACAAGCTGATAAAGCGTCTAATGAGCTGTCAACGGTTCAACCTGGAGGACCGCTTGACACCGCAACCGTCGCTGGAGGTTGCTTTTGGTGTGTAGAGGCTGCATTTGAGCAAATCATTGGTGTTGAGGAAGCGGTCTCCGGATATGCAAGTGGGACTAAAGAGAACGCGGATTACAGAATTGTTAGTAGCGGTCGAACCAGGCACTCTGAGGCAGTACAAGTTTATTTTGATCCGTCTGTTATCGACTACGAGACTATTCTTGATATTTTCTTCGTAGCTCATGACCCAACTCAATTGAACAGGCAAGGACCTGATGTGGGTCCACAATACCGATCCGCAGTGTACTACCATTCTGAGGAACAAAAGAGGATACTTGAGGCCAAAGTTGCTGAGTTAAACCCAAAGTTCAATAACAAAATAGTAACTGAGATTGAGCCTTTGACCACCTTCTTTCTTGCCGAGGACTACCATCAGGATTACGAAGAAAAAAACCCTTTTCAGCCTTACATCCTAGCAGTTTCTCGTCCAAAAGTGGAAAAAGTGAAGAAGACATTCCCGGACTTAATCCGGAAATAAAGAGAATAAATAATCCTTATATTTATAATGTGGTAGTTTACTACCGTAGAAACACCGCATTATTTGAAACCTAACCTTCAAAGACTTAAAGGATACAGGCATTATCCTATTGTTTGGATTCTTTGCCTTATATGCCCGGTTTGCTGTCTTGGGCAGAGCATTCCATTTGACTACGATAAAATACCTTTCTACAACATCACAACGGCTGATGGTTTATCTCAAAGTACTGTATTCAGTATCTACCAGGACCGTATGGGTTACCTGTGGATTGGAACGGAGGACGGTTTAAACCGTTTTGATGGAAATGAATTTCGGATCTATAGGTCGTTACCTGAAAATCCTTCATCAATCAGTGCAAATTCCATTTCCATCATTTTCGAAGACAGTCAAAACCGTCTTTGGATAGGTACTAACCAGGGTGGAATTAATTTAATGGATCGCGAAACGGATACCTTCACTCAATTTCTAAATGATCCAATGGATTCAAGCACAATAAGTGAAAACTCAGTTACCGGGATTACCGAGGATCATGATGGAAATATATGGATCTCCACCTACTATGGGCTAAATAAGCTGATTCCTGAAACCGGAGACTTTGTGCGTTATTATGAAAGTTCTGAGGCAGAAGGGCCCTTAAGCAACATACTCTATGGACTGCTAGTTGACGAAGGTCAGCTATTTATTGCTCATGCGAGAGGAGTATCCATTCTTGACCTTTCAAACGAATCATTTAAACATATTCAAAACGACCCATCATCCCAAATCACGTTGTCCAAAGGTCAGGTAACCTCAATTTGCAGACGGAATGAAAATGAGATTTGGTTAGGAACCGATGAAAGTGGACTTAATCTGTTTAATAAGAAAACTGGACAAATTACCAACTATACCCACGATGAAAGCGACCCGAACTCCATCCCCTCAAACTCCATCAATTCGTTATTTATGGATTGGAATGGAAATACCTGGATCAACACAGAGAATAAAGGAATTTCAATTTTTAAAGACAACGCCTTTCATCGATTAGTACCCACCAACAACTTTCGGTTTGCTGATGCCTCTGTACTAACTATTCATGAGGGCAAGGATAAAGTTTGGATTGGAACGTATGCGGAAGGCATCTATCAGTTTAGTAAAACTGGAATAAACTTCATTCATGAAACTAATTATCACCCAATTTTTGAAACTACGGAGAAGAATTCGGTCCTAAGTTTCGCCGAAGATCGATTTGGAAAACTTTGGATCGGAACAGATGGATCAGGACTTTTCAAATATGACCCCGTAACAGAAACGTATACATCATACCGCACACAAGCTGGAAGAAATAGTATTTCCAGTGATGTGATTAAGACTCTACTGTTTGATAAATATGATAATCTACTTATCGGTACCTACCTGGGAGGACTAGATTACCTGGATACTAAATCCGGACAAATTAAAAACTACAACTCCCACAACTCAAATTTAGAAAGTAACAGTGTTTGGGCACTGGTTGAAGATGAGAATCAAGTTTGGATAGGAACCCTGAATGGTTTGTACCAAATGGACTCGGAATCCCGCGAAATTCGGGCAATCACATCAGATATTCAAAACCCGAAGGCTTATCCGTCTGCATACACTTCCTGTGCGTTGAGAACCTCAGATGGAAGTATCTGGCTTGGCACGGCAGTAGGTCTTGTTCGTTACTTACCGGCTTATGATGAATTTGAACGATTCGATGAGCGTAATAGTAACCTTGCCAGTGGTGACATTAAATCTATGATGGAAGCGAGAAATGGTGATCTTTGGTTGGTTACCTCAATCGGGATTTCACGCTTTATCACGACGACAGGAGGTTTTGTCAATCTGGATATGCGTGGAAAAATAACCACACAAGCGCGATCAATTCTTGAGGATGATAATGGCAACCTATGGTTATCAACATTGAATGGAATCTATAAACTTGATGCCTCCGGTGAAATCATCGCACAGTTTGATTTAAGTGATGGACTGCAAGGAAAAGAGTTTAATGCTGGTGCGGCCTTACGAGGTTCGAATGGAATTTATTACTTCGGTGGTCTAAATGGTTACAATGTTTTTGATGCTGAAGAGGTTGTTTATGATAATGGAGGGCCATCAGTCGTTTTTTCTGACTTGCTCCTTTTTAATGAACCTGTTGAACCCGGCAATGAACCGTTTTTCACGAAAACCCTCAATTATCAGAAAAGTCTCTTTCTTCCATATGATAAGAACTACTTGAGTATTACCTATTCCGCAATAGACTTCAATTTTCCGAAGTCAATTGAATATGCGTATATGTTAGATGGCTTTGAAGATGATTGGAATTACGTGGAAGAAAAAAATATGGCGACCTATACTAATCTTCCAGCCGGAAATTACACGTTCACAGTAAAGGCAAAAAAAAGATATGGTGAATGGACAATAGAACCTAAGACCGTGAATATTTTCATTGAAACCCCATTTTGGCAAACGAACTGGTTCTATATCACCGCCGCTACAAGCTTACTATTCTTGATCACATTTGTCTTCCGTTGGCGGACCAACACATTAATCCTGCGTAGCGAAAAACTTGAAACCCATGTCAAGCAACGGACTGATGCTTTGAGAGATGAGGTGGAAAACAGGAAAAAAACGGAAAATGAACTTCGTAAAACGGTGAACCAACTTAAGCATGCCCAACATCAACTGGTAACGAAAGAGAAAATGGCTTCTGTAGGTGTTCTGACAGCAGGGATTGCTCATGAACTCAATAACCCACTTAATTTCATCGCAGGAGGATTGAACATCCTCAAAAGTGAATTCGACAAAGATAGAATTCCTATGAAAGAACTGGAAGAACGGATGTCACGAAATGACGATCTGAAACTTGTTTACGCTGTGCGTCTAATTGACGAGGGCTTTCAACGTTCACATATGGTCGTTAAAAGCTTGACCAGTCTTTCAAATAAGGAACAACCAGTAATGATGATCACAGATCTATCGGAAATGATTGACTTTATTCTCGACAAAATGGCTGACGAGATAGAAGGTGTCGAGGTCGAGAAAGAGATTATGCTGACTTCGATAGTTGTCCTGATGGACCGGCTTCAACAGGTTTTGATTAACATCATTGAAAACGCGATTGAAGCGACAAAAACAAACAATCATAAGAACCCTAAGAAAATCAAAATCAGCACCGAAAAAGTCCTCGAAAAAGGAGAAGAGAAAGCGATAATCTCGATATTCAATACTGGATTACCGATTAACGAGAAGATCCTTCCAAGGGTCTTTGATCCCTTTTTCACCACTAAAGAGCAGGGAACAGGATACGGTCTTGGTCTGTCAACGGCGTATTCATTTATTGAACAGCAGGGAGGGACAATCACGGTCGATAACGTGAAAAACGGAGTACTGTTTACCGTGAAACTTCCATATGTAGAAATATCGGACTAGAGTTCTAGCGAGACGTTGGCGAACACTGCAGCTACTTCTTCAGCTTTTTTCGTCCCCCAGAGTATTTCCTCAAATTCCACGGTATCCTGATATCGAATATTTAGAGCCACATTGAGCACATTGTCCAGTGCACTGATAGCCTCATCTTTCGTCATCATCGACTTCTTCACGGATTTTCTAAGATACTTGTCAACCTTCTTTACAGAGTTGTAAATACTCATCTTTTCTATTACAATCTTATCGACGGGGTTGGTAGGGGAAGAAGGTTCTACATACGTGTAACTCTCATCAAGAAGCTGAAACTTATAGGCAATATCGTCTCCAAAATCGTGCTTTTTGATTTCTGAAGTACTCATCACTTCCGCCATTTCCTCCTCCTGATAGTAAAATGTGTACTTATCTTGAGCATAACCCAACAGGGCGAAAAATAACAGCCCACCGGCCATCACTAGTCTATTCATTCTTAAAAAAAGGTTTTGTGTTTTATTTGAACCGCCAAATATAAACACCTAAACGAATACAATCCATTACGTATTGCATTCAATTAACGTCAATCCCATAGGACACAAGTAGAAATTCAAACTGGTTTGCTGACTGAGTAGTTGCATCCAATAATCTGCTAAAGCGAAAGCCAATTGTGGGGTCAACCGACCTGAAAAACCGAAAATCAAATGTAATTTCCGCCCCAATCGATCTGAATTGTTCATCCGTTCTCACCGTCCGATTACTAGCTCTTACCGGTGTAATATTCGTGAACTCCCGAACGTCATATGAATCAGTTCCAATGTTAGAATAATCCGCAAAGACGGTTCCAACAATCCTTTTCAAAAACACTACAGGCCCCAATGAAAGGTCCGGATATAAAAGGGGAAGCCTGTAATTAACCCCATACTTTTGAGCCTGATCATGTGGACTGGCAAAATAACCCCGGGAATATCGAAATACATCTATGAATTTGTAGGAAGCAAGAAAAGGCTCTGAATTGAAATGGACGTCGAAAAACAAACTATGATTTTTTGCTATTCCAGGAAGGAATATAAAACTGCTGCTTTGTAAGTATTCACTCTGATTGAAAGAAGTCCCTACTGTTCTTCTGGCAATAAGTGTACTCTGAATTCCTAACCTCGGGTTTACATGTTGGTAGGCTCTTCTTTTGAGTACGCTGAAACTCAAATTGGTTCTTAACGCCCCAAAAGATCCATTGGCCCCCAAAGTTTCATCCCGATAGTCAACCCAGATTTGCTCATAGGCGCCCGTTACCCACAGTCGGGAAAAATAGTTACGTCTGGTTAAGTTAAAGGGTAAAGTAACCTCCAGGGATACCTTGGATTCATCCCAAACCTGGGAGAGCGTTTGAATTACTGGTAGGAAACCGTCATCTTGCCGGATCTCCCTGTAAACTGGAATGAAACGACTCCTGGTCGATTGAGCGAAACTCATACCGAAAACTGGAAAGTACTTTCCAAATTCTGTACTAGCACCAAAAGTAGAAGCCCGTTCGTTAAGGTTGTACTCCATCGAAAGGGATCCAGTTAAGGTACTGATCGCATTATCGAAGAATATGCCACCACCAATAGTAGGGTTCTGACTATCTAAACTAATGTCACTTACTGATGGGCTCCAGCTATGTACACTAAAGGTTCCTTTGTATTTTGATACTGGATATACTTTATCATCCCCGTATAAGATATCTGGCCTTGGTTCCAATGGTTCATAATAATCAGCACTAGAAGTCAACTGCCCTTCAAATGGGCTTATTACGACGTTGTCTAATTCCAATGACCTTAGCTCGTAACCATTGACGGTATACTTGCTCACTAATAATCGATCTCCATTCGGTGAAACATCTGGTTGCACCGCTCCAAAATCTGTTGATGTTACTTGATATATAGTGTTCGCATCAAGTACATATACTTCGTCAGTCCCGGTAAAAATTCCACCAAAGTATATTTTACCGCCACGTGGTTTTAAATAGGTGATTTGGTCTGGATAATATGGTGTCAATTGCGACCATTCGCCTGCATCAAGGCTTAGATGAAATATTGCATTTTGATCCATCTTCTTACCAACTACCACCAACCCATTCTCGACCCATTGAGGAAAGGCAAACTTTAGTCTCTCCGAATGCTCAATAACCTGCTCCACCTTTCCATCTGCCAGTGACACAATATGCAACTCCTGTAATCCATCCTCCCGGTAGTTTACAGCGACTATTCGCTTGTCATCAGGATGAAGATCCGGTGCGAGATACTTGGTCCTCTTTGTGTGCGTTCGAATGTCTCCACTTTCCAGATCGTAACTCTTTATTATTGAATAATCCCTATTGTCCCACCGAAGATCAAAGGTATTTTCTGCCCATACCACGCGACTGCCCTCAATAGAAATAGTCGCATTTCCTCTATCATAGAATCCCGGTTCCATGAGCTTTTTTGAATGCCCTGAATTAAGGTTTAATAAGTAAAATGTGGGAATGTCTTTAAACCCTGATTTTTCGAAAACAACCAGACTGTCGTTGACAAAAGTCGCATTACGGTAATTAGTAAAGCCCAACTTTTTTTCCCCAACAACAAATTCGGAGGGTGTAAGTGTTTTCGATTCAATTTCATTGACCCATTCCTCCTCAAGTTCATCAAATGTTTCCCTAAATAGTTGAGGGGTTCTATAACCGGTATTCCTTTTCATACTCTTACTAAGCGGGTAAATAATTCCTTTATATCTAACCGATTCATCTACGAGTTTAAACCATATTTCGGGTCCAAATTTTCTACGAAGTGATGTCGTCATAAAGTACCCCAAGCCATAATGATTTGGAACGAATTCTCTGAAGGAGTTTCCCCTGGCTTTTTCGTATGTATATTTCCGATCTGCTAATATCATTGCCTTAAACTGATTTTCGAATTGCGGCATTCTACCCCTACCCGCCCGGGTGCTGATGGTCTCGTAGAATACGGCATCTCCTTCGAGAAACCAGTTTGGCAGAGCCATAACCGTACTTCCTCCCCAACCATTTTGCCCAAAAAGGAATCCCATCAATCTTGTTACTCCCTTGTTCGCGTTTTGAAATTGCTGAACATGACGATATTCGTGGATCGACAATAAATCCAACCAGTCAACGGCTCCCGAAAAGTTGTTTTGCGGACCAAATGCATAAAACTCGGATCTCCAAGGACTTACAGTTACGAATCCATTGGAAGTAAGTGTTTGATTATGCAGTATAATCGGTATTTTTTTCAGCTTATTCCCAAGCCTGTAAGACTCGTTTCGTGCCATTCGATCGATGACATTGGCTACCCGCTGAGCCTGATCCTCACCTCCTTCCAGGAAAATGATACGAGCTTCTCTCGTATTGATTTCCTTCCATTCAAGGTTTGAAGGATTCAACCCTAGTGGGTACGATTGTGACCAGCCGTGTATGGAACAGAGGAGTAATAGTATGGAAATTATTCTCATCAAAACCTATAGTTAAAATGCATCCCTACGTATGTATGATAAACTGACTCGTTCGTCTCTTTAGTACGGAGATAGTGAAATATCCTCCAATCAAGTCTTGACCAACTCATCATTAGACCTGACTTGCTCTGGATAATCCAGGTTACCGGCTCTTCCACATGTATATCTGAGGGAAAAAGTAATCTCCCCTCAATGGTACTGTTGTATATATTGTATTCAATACTTGGTCCGAAGAAGAAATAGAACTCCCGGAGACCTACAAAATCGCGAAGATTCTCAACTAACTGCAGACCATTAAAATGGACGGACTCATAAAGTGGCTTGGATTTTCCTAAACGAAAAATGAAATCCTGCCTGACCTGATTAAATAATGTTCCGATGGCCAGATTACTTTCAGGAACAAAATCAAAGCGATCTGTAATTTCTATCTCCCGAGCATGGGTCAGATAAACATTCGCAATCAGCATATTACCTATTTCATACTCCCAGCCTCTAGGAGGTATGAGACCCAAAATACGATGCCAAAAAGTATGAATGGTTGAAACACCACTGGCTGGCCCGAGAATTCCAAGTTCGGAATGAACCCGATTATAGGTATTTCTAGGTGTATACCATTCACTTCCTATCTCGACAGAGAATGTGCCGGCATAAGGTCGGTCGAAGCTTGTTATGCGCTCCCAACTCAGCAACTTTGGCGTGTATATCCTTTGAGAAATCCCCAATGAAAGTGTCCTTTTTACCGAGTCACTTGTAATTCGACTCATACGATAATATCCAAAGAGCCCACTTGTATAGTATTGATCTCTATAAAAAGAGGTAAATACATCATTGTCGACAACAACTTGAAAACCCCTGTTGTAACCAGCAAGTATGGGAGTATCTTGTCCTAGTGCGTACAAGGACCCAAACAAAAAGAAATATTTAAGAAAGATTTTTGTCATCTACTACCCAATAACAAATTTGATTCTTGGGATTATTGTCAAGGATGATATGATATTGACCGAGCAAAGAACAACAAATGAAACGAATAAATTTCGCTGAAAATATTTTTGATCAGTCCCATGAAAGTTCTTGAACAAACCCGGTCATGATAATTGATTATCCAAACTTGGTATCATATTTGATATTGTGGTTGTCGAGCGAAGAAATAAACTATTTAAAGTCGAAAAAATACATTTTCAACAAAAAATTGGCTTCGGTCAATCTAAACTACTGTAATTGTTATATTAGTCTTTATAAAACAACTTGTAGCTGTTCTTAGAGGCTCTAAATTAGATATCATGAAAAAGCAAATTATTTTATCAATCGGATTCGTTCTGAGTGGTTTCATTCTTTTCGCCCAGGATAGTGGTGAGAAAACAATATTGCAGATTGTTGATGAACTCCGATACCAATGGGATGACGAAGCAGATGCCCTTCGAACGTATGATGGCCTCGTAAAATACTGCAGAACAAAGCCGTACCGGGATAAAATCACCAAGTTACTGGACGATATACACCATTATGACTCGGCATTATATGACATCGTCAAAGCAAAATTTGCAGAAACTCAAGATGCCGAAGCCGAGGCTACGATAGCCGATATAGAAAAATTGGAACTTGATTATAAGACCCGCTCTTTCCGAAGTTTCCTGCTGAAAGAATGCACGATCAGAAACGATATCGATCGAAACTCAGGTGCTGGTGGTGTTGATCGAGATTCAAAAGAAGTGAAAGCACTGGAAGAAGAATTGTCGTCTTACGTTGAATCAGTGACTATTCAGGTGGATGTCGTAGATGAACACGTACATCACATGGATGGAATGGATATTCCGCCTCCAGCAAAATATTAGTATTCAAAAGGAATTTTGACAATCACATTATCCCAGGCCATATTCATAATGGCCTGGTTTTTTTGTGCCTTTTCAAACTGAATAGTAAATGCTTCCACTGGGTTACTAAGTTCCTCAGAATTAGCTTTCACCCGCAATACGTCATTGGATTTATCGTAACTGTATGAACCCCAAAAATCGAGATCATTACTAAAAATAATGGTCCATTCCGTTTTCCCGGGAATACTAAACAGAGAATAAACACCTGCCGGTAATTTCTGACCATCAACTTCAATGTCCTGATAGATTTTTATTTCCGTGACTTCATTGGCTCCTGTCCGCCAAACTTTATCAAAAGGAACCAACTCACCGAAAACCTCTCGTCCTTGTTTTTGAGGTCTGCTGTAAACCACTCGAACAATGGCTTTTTCACCATTTCGACGATCATGCGCGAAGTTATCCGGGTAGTAGGCCATATCCATGGGACTTTTATCCAAACCTCTTAGCATTTGTCCCTTCAACCCCGAGAAGGATCCAATAAACAAAAGAAAGACCACCAATCTTACCATTATATATACTGATTAATGATATTCTCAAACTTCTCCTGTTGCCCACTAATTTGTTGGGGCTCACCCCCGTCCTCAGCTAGTTTAGCCAGCCCATTGAGGTCCATTTTACCACCTTCAAATGATCTTCCTTCGGGTGAATCAAAACTGCCGTATCGAGTTGTTAACATTTTCGAATAGTTGGAATCAGTTAAAATTTTATCCGCCACAAGTAATGATCTTGCAAAGACATCCATTCCTCCAATATGCGCATGGAAAATGTCTGCCAAATCCGTTGAATTCCTTCTTGTTTTAGCATCGAAATTGATTCCTCCTCCCTGCAGACCACCTGCTTGAAGGAATACTAACATCATTTCCGTCAACTCCGTAATATTGTTTGGAAATTGGTCGGTATCCCACCCGTTTTGATAATCTCCACGATTGGCATCCATGCTTCCAAGAAGTCCGGCATTAGCTGCTACCTGCAATTCATGCTGCATGGTGTGTTGTGCTAATGTTGCATGGTTAACTTCAAGGTTAAGTTTAAAGTCATCCATTAAGCTGTACTCCCTTAAAAACGCGATCACAGTGGCTGCATCGAAGTCATACTGATGCTTTGAGGGCTCCATCGGTTTCGGTTCGATGAAAAAAGTACCTTTAAATCCTTGGGAACGGGCGTAGTCTTTTGCCATATGCAGGAATTGTGCAAGATGATCAACCTCTTTTTTCATGTTCGTATTGAGCAGGCTCATATAACCCTCTCTGCCACCCCAAAAAACATAATTCTCTCCGCTCAACTTGATGGTGGTGTCCAGAGCATTTCTAACTTGCGCACCTGCATAAGCGACAACCTGCAAATCCGGATTAGTTGCCGCGCCATTCATATATCTTGGGTTAGAAAACAGGTTGGCAGTTCCCCAAAGCAGCTTTACACCAGACTCTTTTTGTTTCTCCACAGCGTAATCGGAAATGAAATTTAACCGATCAGTGCTTTCTTTTAATGTCGAGCCTTCGTTTATCAAGTCAAAGTCGTGAAAGCAATAGAATTCTGCCCCAATCTTTGTAATAAACTCGAATGCAGCATCCATCTTCTCTCTCGCAGCTTGTAGCGGATCTGAGCTCGCATCCCATGGGAAGTTTTTTGTACCTGGTCCAAATGGATCCCCTCCAGTTCCGCAAAACGTATGCCAGTAGGCGATGGCAAATCGAAAGTGCTCCGACATTGATTTACCGGCGACGATCCTGTCTTTATCGTAGTATTTAAATGCTAGTGGATTCCTGGATTCCGGACCTTCAAAAGGTATGGTCCCAATTCCCGGAAAGTACTCCTTATCGCCTGTTGTCAGTTTTACGCTCATTGTCTATTTAATTTAAAGATTTCTTGATATCTGTTTTCCACATTTCGTAATTCTCCAAATGAGGATCCGCGGTACCCGGAGAGATGGTTTTTACGGTCTTAAGTCCTGCCATTGCTTCATCAAGTGTTTTGTGCCCAAGTGTGTACCCTAGTGCCTTGGCCGCTCCGACAGCACCGGTAGTTTCAACAATTTTGATCTCTGTCTGAATCAGATCGGCCAACGTATTTGAAAAAACATCTGACTGGAACAAATTATCATTTCCAACGACCAGAGAATTCAATTTCAATCCCATTTCTTTAATAATGTCCATACCAAAATGAAATGAGTAGGCAATTCCTTCCAGAGCAGCCCGAAAAAAGTGCTCTTTCCTATGAATGTTCAACTGAACATTTGAAAAACGGGCTCCTATGTCCTGATTTTCAAGCATACGTTCTGCACCATTTCCAAAAGGCAGAATTCTCAGACCCTCGGACCCCACAGGCACCTTATTTAGTATGTCCTCCATCTCGGTGTAAGTCAAATTAGGACCCATTTGATCCTTTATCCACCTATACATAATTCCGGTCCCGTTAATGCACAACAACACACCAATTCTCGGGTTCTCCAATTGGTGATTCACATGCAGAAAATTGTTTACCCTGGAGGCTGGATCATAAGTGACTTTGTCAACCACGCCATAGACAACACCAGAGGTACCACCTGTGCCCGCCACCTGTCCGGGTTCCAAAACACCTAGTGACATTGCGTTATTTGGTTGATCTCCCGCTCGATACCCGACAGGAATTCCCGACCTTAAACCTAGCTCCTCAGCTATTGAATCTCGAAGTTCTCCTTGAATGGAAAAAGTGTCTTTTATTTCAGGAATCAGGTCATTGGAGAAACCCATATCTTCCAGAATAAACTTTGCAGGTTCGTTTTTCACAAAGTCCCAAAGGATACCTTCTGATAATCCACTTGGAGTGGTGGTCAATTCCCCCGTCATTTGCATCGCTATATAGTCACCCGGAAGCATTATTTTATGAATCCTGGAGAAAGAATCAGGTTCATTATCCTTTACCCATTTCAATTTGGATGCTGTAAAGTTACCAGGTGAGTTAAGCGTATTTTGTAAGCACCTTTGCCTACCAATTCTCTCGAAGGCCTGGTCTCCGATATCCACTGCTCGCCCATCGCACCAGATTATGGCAGGCCGGATAACCTTGTGACTTTTGTCCACCACAACAAGCCCGTGCATCTGATATGAGATGCCAATACCGTGTATCTCATCCTTGATCGATTGAGGTTGACCTTCAAGGAGTCTACGAGTAACATTTACTATCGCATCCCACCAAACTTCCGGATCCTGTTCTGCCCATCCCGGAGAAGGTGCCTGAATATCCATTTCTTTATCGGGATAATGAGTTAAAGACAAAACGGCATTCGTGTCACCGTCAACGAGAGCCGCTTTCACAGAACTACTTCCTAAGTCATATCCAAGGTAATACAAGGCCTAAAGATTTTGGTTGATTTAAAGCTATATCAAACAAAACCCTCGACAAAATCCTGAGTCAAAAAGCAAACTTCATTTTGATATCTGCCATGATCTCCTGCAATTGCATACTCCTGGATAAAGGCATTGTGTCGGATTCCAGCCTCGAGGCTCTTAGATCATCACAAACTGATTTTATTTCGTATTCAAATCCAAAAGTCTCTCTGTTGTCAACAAATTGATCGATCTGCTCCTCCTGCCGATAAAGGGTGCAGGTTTTAGCTTTCCAGAAATCAGGTATTTCAATATAGCCCTCATCGCCGATCAAATGAAGAAAATTGGGCAGCTTACATTCAAATGAGGTAGACAAAGAAGCCAGGGAATTTTCATAGCGAAAGACAATATGTACGTCCTTATCTACTCCGGTAATTGCCGGTCTTGCAAATACTTGCTTTTCGACAATAGGTTCAGGAATGAAGAATGCCGCCATGGCAATAGGATAAATCCCCATATCCAGTAAGGCACCTCCCGCCAATTTTGGATTATATGCTCGGGAATTGGGATCAAAATCGACCATGTATCCAAACTCTGCTTTTAAGTGCCTTAAGGTTCCGATTTTTCCTTGATCAATCCAACTACGAGCTACTTGAATTGCTGGTAAGAAATAAGTCCAAAGTGCTTCCATCAGGTATGTTCCTGATTGATCCTTGGCCTCAATCAATTCTCTCAATTCTGAGGGCTTGACTGCTATCGGCTTTTCGCAGACAACTGCCTTCCCGGCTTTCAGACATTTTATGGTCTGTTCAAAATGAAAATTGTGAGGTGTCGCAACATAAACAACATCAACATCAGGATGAGTAATTAATGTTTCGTAAGAGTCAAATGCATAGTCTGCTGCAAACTTTGCCGCAAATTCGTTGGCCCTTTCCAGGCTTCTGGAAGCCACTGCTGCCAACTTAGCGCCTTCCACAGCAGATAAGTCTGAAATAAAATCTTGGGCTATTCTTCCAGGGCCAATTACACCCCACCTTATCGTTTCATCTAAACCCATGAAACGAAAGTAAGTAATCTATCCTCCTGTGAGAAATTCGTGTCGAGGGAAAATATTGTTAGGTGTCACACGGAAAACACGTTCACCCCTCCTCGTATTGTAGATTACGGACATATCATCATTCCCGAAGAGGTAGACGTTCATTTCGACATTCATTTCGATGTTGTGTGCCATCGCTTTCTTCATTAGTCCCCAATTCTTACGTAACTGCTTTCTTTCGCTTTCATCAAGATCTTTAACGTGTAAGGGCAAATGTGTCGTTGAAATGTAACTCTCTCTTAAGGTAATCTTTATCTCGTTGACCTCATGAAAGTTGTTAGCAAGTGCCATCTCAGACAAATGATCAGTCAGTAGGATATGGTTTTCCACCGTAAGCAACTGTGATTTGACCGAGTCTTCGTCAAGGTCACTATTGAAAAACCGATCTGCCATCCATTGATCACTGACTTCCAGCACAGAGAAAAGCAATGTGTCGTAGATCTGTAGACTGTATATACTAAAGGGAATGAGGAGTAAGGTGAAGTTCTGATGTTCTGTGATGTGTTTCACATAGACATCAAGATCCTCTCCAACACCAATGTCCCGTTTCCTCAATTGAACAGAGTTAGGGTCTATATCGTGGCCCTGGCTCAACATGAAATTGAGAAATTCCTGAGAGTTCATAAACTGATGTACAAACTCCTCTATGCTTTCCACATGGTTTTCCCTTATGAATTCCTCCTTGGTCTCAGCCAATTTGATAAATTCATTCTGGGCCATAGTGGACCAGGAACAGAACAGAATAATAAGGATTATAAACTGCCTTCCTACACTCATCTACTAACTACTTAACTACAAACTCCTTTACAAAAGTATCATTAATGCCTAAATGATGCTCTATGTAACCAGAAGTAAGACAAAAACATTCAAACTATTAATGAGGAAGCTTGGGACGAAGAAGACCATAAACATATGTACCTAAAAGGGCAGATAGAATAGCTACTCCTATTACCCCAACTCCATTACCAAGCAATATGAAAAGTGGACCTGGACAAGCTCCAGTAAGTGCCCAACCCATACCAAACAAGGTTCCTCCAATAACATAATTAAGGAAAGTCGGAGCCTTAGGTTTGATCACAATGTCCTGTCCATCCATTGTTTTGAGTTTGTATCTTTTAATCATTTGGATAATAATGATACCAAGTACCACAGCTGATCCAATTACACCATACATGTGAAATGACTGGAATCGGAACATTTCATAAATTCTAAACCATGACACCACCTCCCCTTTCGAAAGTGTTATTCCAAATATGATTCCTACAACTAAAAAACGTAATAGTTTCATGACGCCTATAGTAAATATGGTAGAATAAGATATGTGCTGATGATACCGCCAACAAAGAAAAAAATCGTGGCTATTAAGGAGCCTTTCTGCAAATCACTTAGACCTGAAATGGAATGTCCGGAAGTACACCCTTCTGCATAACGTGTTCCAAAACCAACCAGGAAGCCGCCAAGTACGATCATTATAAACCCTCTCCAGGTGGCCAATGATTGCCAATTAAAAATTTCTTCAGGAACATAGGTTGATCCGGGATCGGATATACCAAATGCCTGTAATTCAATGATAGTATTCTCAGTTATCCCAACTGCAGTTTCGGGCATAAGGAAGTTTGAGGCTATGAATCCCCCGATGATGAGTCCAACTCCAAAAACCAGGTTCCACATCTGGTCTTTCCAATTGAAATCAAAGTAACTACAGTGTTTACCTGCCCCAAGTATGCTACACATGTTTTTCAAGCTTGAAGATATTCCAAACCTCTCACCAAAAAACAACATAGAAAACATCACTACAGCAATTATCGGCCCGGCAACATACCATGGCCAGGGTTGGCTGATAAATTCTATCATATATCTCGTTTTGTGCTAAAGCAAACTGTAATATACGGGGCATAGTTCTGTTAATTTTACTCAATGTCATATTTACGTCAATCCATTCTATGGAATGGTGAATGTCATTTTTAACAGTTTAAATGATCTTTATTAGTTGTAGTTTGGTTATAAACTTTACAGATTGTTTCAAATAACAGAAAAAAATTCTGGAATGGTGAAAGACCAGTTTCCAATATTCGAAAAACACCCTGAACTGCTATATCTGGATAGCGCGGCCACAAGTCAAAAGCCAAAGTCGGTAGTGAGTCGTTTAGCAAATTTCTATTCAGAAGAAAATGCCAACATTCATCGTGGTGTTTATGACTTAAGCTGGAAAGCCACCGAGGGTTTTGAGCAAGTAAGAAATCAATTGGCCACTTTTCTTGGGACTCAGGCAAGTAACATCGCATTTGTCAATGGAACCACTCAAGCCGTTAACCTTGTCGCCTTATCGTTGGAGGCTAAAACTTCCAAAAACTCAAATATCGTGACCTCTGTCGCTGAACATCATGCGAATTTCATTCCATGGCAGCAGCTCTGTAAACGCATCGGATGCGAGTTAAGAATTGTTGAACTCGACGACGACCTTCAGGTCGATATTCAGAAACTAGAAGATAGCATCGACAAAAACTCTGTCTTGGTGTCGCTCAATCATATCTCGAATACCACAGGTGCCATTAATCCAATTGAATCAATATCAGAAATCACTAGAAAAAAAGGAGTCCCACTTTTCGTGGACGGCGCACAAAGTGCAGCTGTACATGGAGTGAAAATGAAGGATATAGGAGCAGATTTTTTCGCGTTTTCCATGCATAAGGCTTTCGGACCCTTCGGTGTTGGTGTGCTGTACGTATCGGATGAACAGAAAGAAAAAATGTTGCCGAGCCAATTTGGAGGAGGAGCGATTGAACGTGTTGGACTTGAAGAAACTACTTACTTACCCTTCCCACACAGATTCGAACCAGGTACACCAAATGTCGCTGAGGTGATCGCCTCCGGTGCCGCTATTGAGTTTATTCAAGAACTGGAAATGGATGAAATACAGAAAGAAATCAGATCCATGGAGAAGGACCTTAGAAATAGATTAAAGACAATAGAGGGTATCCAAGTGGTTGGGGAGAAAACAACAGGAGCTGGAATTATCTCTTTTTTTCATGATACCGTACATCCCCATGATCTTGCATCTTATCTTAACCAAAGTCATATTGCTGTTAGAGCAGGCTTACACTGTACGCAACCACTACTAAACTATCTTGAAATACCTGCAACCATCAGGGCTTCATTTTCGGTTTATAACAATAAAGAGGACGTTAATAAGATGGTGAACGTACTTGAGGAAGCAGTACAAGAATTACAATAGCATATGACCGAAGAAGAATTTAAGTCCAAATACAAGACGGAAATACTCCCTCATAGTAAAAGTCCGTACCATTTTGAGCAAAAGGAAGGTCCGTACATTGATGCATATAATCCCCTCTGTGGAGATCATTTCAAATTATTTATTGAAAGTGTAGGAGAACATATTCATGAGGCTCACTTTCACGGTTTTGGTTGTGCAATTTCAAAAGCATCTACCAGTCTGTTAATGAAACATGTAGAGAATAAGTCCAAAGAAGAAATAACCACTTTGATTAAGGACTTTCTGGATTTGTTATTGAACCAAAGAAATGAACCACTTTCATCTGAAGATTTAAACTCACTTGCGGAACTTCGCAATTTTAATGGTCGCCTCGATTGTGTAAAATTGAGCTGGGAAGCATTGCTAAAAGAAATTGAAGGAAAAAATGAATGACACACCAATCGATAGCAAAACAGCATTAAGTGTTATCGCCTTTGGTATAGCCAGAGACATTTTTGGACACAACTCACTTAATATTGAATGGTCGGATGGATTAAGTATTGGTAGACTGAAGCAACTACTAACTGAATCGTATCCAGACCTGCAAAAACTACGATCACTGCAGTTTGCGGTGAATGAAGAGTATCAGTCGGATGACTATATTCTTTCTCCAGGTGAAGAGGTGGTGATTATTCCGCCAGTAAGTGGAGGGTAATGATTGATATTAAGCTTTCCGAAAAGGCTCTCAGCGAATCAGAGTGCTTCCAGCTGGTTTCAGATCCTTCAGCTGGAGGAACAGTAGTGTTTGTCGGGACAGTTAGAAACCAAACTAAAGGTAAAAAAGTAGTTCGACTTGATTTTGAGGCATATGGCCCAATGGCTAAAAAGGAGATGGAAAAAATCGCCATGCAGGTCGAAAAGAAATGGAATGCCCTGCACATAGCCATTCACCACCGGGTGGGTTCTCTCGAAATCGGTGAACTTCCTGTAATTATTGCTGTTTCAACACCCCATCGAAAAGAAGCTTTTGAAGCCTGCCAATACGCAATCGATACGTTAAAAGAAACCGTACCGATATGGAAGAAAGAGATTTTCGAAGATGGTGAAGTTTGGGTGGCAGCCCATCCTTAAATTATCTTGTTTCTTTCAAAAAAACTTTCGATCCATTTACTAATCGCAACATGCTCCAGAGTTCCTCTACCTGCTCCGGCGTATATTGACTTTCATGACATAACCATGCTTTTTTGGCATTAGCTAGATCCTCCTCGGAACACTCAATTTCCATTGACAGAAAACTTTGATCGACCACCGACACCGGAACCTCAACTTCCGCAGGTACATTTTGCATGGGAATACCGGGTTGAAGAAGTACTGAAGGTTTTTCCCAATTGTGAGATTCGTAGATTTCTACGACAATCGAACTAATCAAACGATGATCAGGATGACCTGACCAGCCCGAGCTGGTCCATGTAACCACGATATCGGGTTCAAGCACCTCAAAAAGATCGAGAAGCTCTGATCTGATTTCATTTATTCCTTCCCAGAATTCTGAAAAGCCCTCCTGCAATCTCAATTGATCATGATACCCCAGGACTTTTACGGAAGTTGCTCCCAACATACTTCCCGCACAAATAAACTCTTGTTCTCTGACTACCGCTAGAGAGTCACCAGCAGGGATTCCAGCATGATCGGTAACTCCATATCGACCGTCTGTAACAGAAACAAGGTGTACAATCGCTCCCTCTCGTGCGTATTTTGCCAAGAGCGGACCTACAGAACTCTCGTCATCCGGGTGAGCAAAAATTGCCAAAACAGTCTTGCCATCCATATTGTCTTGAGACAACATCTGTTTTTCTGAGTTGGCTTGCTGTTCAGAAGGTGAGCAGGAATATATTATCATACTTCCCAGGAGAATAGACCAAATTCGGTTCATGTTCGAAGTGTTTTATCCTAATTTAGCGCTTTTATTCTCACGAACTATGTACAAAACCTTTCTAGTAGCAGGGTCTGCTTTTTCGATGCTAGGCGTAATAATCGGAGCATTTGGTGCCCACGCCCTAAAAAGCTCACTTGCAGCCAACAATAGATTGGAAACATTTGAAACTGCAGTAAAATATCAATTCTACCATGCACTGGGTCTGATCCTCCTTGGAATTCTAATGAATCAACTGGAGCACAAGGCATTCGATTATTCCGGATGGAGTTTCATCGTAGGTATCCTACTATTTTCAGGATCACTTTACACCCTGTCAATTACGGGAATGACTAAGCTTGGGGCAGTAGCTCCCATTGGTGGCCTTGCATTCATCATTGGTTGGGGTGCAATGATTTGGGGAATCATTAAGTCTGTTTAGATTTCTAAAGGAATTGGTTCTTTGCCTGTAAAATCTCACCCATTACACTGAAAGCAATCTCCTTCGCCGACTTCGCATTTATCGGAAGCCCTATTGGTGCATGAATGCGCTCGATTTCTTCCTCAGAAATCCCCGACTCTCTCAGCCGATTTTTCCTCTTTTCATGTGTTTTCTTGCTACCTAATGCCCCGATGTACGCGACTTCGGACTTCAATAATACTTGCAATGCATTATCATCAATCTTTGGATCGTGGGACAATATGGCTGCGTATGTATAGGCATCCAGCTTGAATTCATTTAACACTTCGGAAGGATACTTCTTCAAGAGTTGATCAGGTTTCTGGCTAAAGGATGTATTATCCGCAAAATAACCCCTGGGGTCAATCACAATAGTTTCGAAATCATAAAGGTGACCCAATCGAACAAGATCTACGGTGATATGAGCCGCACCAACGATTAGTAATTGTGATTTTCTTGGAAATACTTGGAAGAAGTAGGATAGTTCTCCAATTTCTTTTGAGAAGTTGATTCTCTTATCATATGCCTCTTTAGCCAGCTGCAACACCTCACTACTAACTTCCTTTCCAAGTACGCTACTGTCTTCCATGATTAATGAATCTTCTTGATGACCATCAATCAGTGTGGTAACCAGGACACATCCTAGATTTTTTTCAAAAGAGTCTTTTAGCCCTTTCCACACCTGGTGTTCGGTATCCCAGAAAGGTTGGGCGAAAACCTGAATACTTCCTCCACAACTCAACCCTACAGACCAAGCCTCTTCATCGGAAACTCCATACGAAAGCTTCTTAGCGGCCTGATTTCCAATTACTTCATTAGAAGCTTTGACTACCGCTCCCTCTACACATCCTCCGCTAACGGAGCCCGCCATTTCACCATCCTCGTTGATCAACATAGCTGATCCGACAGGCCGAGGAGCTGATCCCCAAGTTTTAATAACACGAGCAATTGATAATGACTTTTTGCGATTTTGGTTGTCAGAAATGAACTCAAGGAACTCTTTCATGGTTTATTGAAAACGTTTGCGTAAAGAAGGCAACTTTTTGCGTAAAACACTAACCCGAAAAGATGAAGAGTAGTTGCAAACCCTGCGAAGAAATTCCTGGGAACCCCGTGAAAACTAAAACCGGATGGCTAAGTTCGTTACTGGTCGTTCTTCTTCCTAAATGCCCATTTTGCATAGTCGCTTACTCAAGCGCAATCACAGTGTGTGGGACACCTGGCATCGCCGATAACAATAGACATTTATTGAGTTACCTCCCACTCTTATTTGCCCTCCTTGTTCCTGTAATGATCTTGTTCAACTTTCGTGACCGGCGTAGTGTGTATGCTTTGTTGATTAGCTTCACTGGAATAGCACTTATTGCCATTTCGATTTCCAATCCTTACAGTGCCATCTACTGGTCCGGAACGATAGCTCTTTTCTTCTCGGTCTGGTTGAATAGCAGCTTACTATATATCCTGAAATATCTCGCCTTAAAAAAAGATAAGTTAAGTAGCACTATTGATTAATGGTAAACACACAGGTACTTGTCGGTTCCGCAAAAGGATTGGTTGTTTTTAATCTCTCCAACTCGAACCTTTTACCTGAAGCCGTTCATTTCAAGGGATTCTCTGTTACCATGATTTTCGTTGATCCAAAAAACGGCGACTGGTGGATCGGGCTTTCTCACAGACATTGGGGGCAGAAACTTCATAGATCTCCTGACCAGGGTAAGACCTGGTCCGAAGTACCCGTACCTTCCTTTGGGGATGAGACCTTATCAAATAACAAAAAGGCTGTTCTAAGACAGATTTGGACCATTGAGAGAAGCGGCGATACTTTATGGATGGGTACAGATCCGGGGGGACTATTCAAAAGTGAAGACAATGGTAAAACCTTTGAGCTAGTCAGAGGCTTATGGGATCATCCTAGTCGGAAGGATCAAAATCAATGGTTTGGAGCGGGTAGTGATTATCCCTTCATACATTCTATCGTACCGGATCCAAAGGATTCAAATCGATTACTTGTGGGCGTAAGTTGTGCAGGAGTATTTGAAACAAAAGATCATGGGTTAACGTGGGAGCCGAAAAACACTGGCCTAAAAGCTACCTATCTCCCTAATGAAAACGCGGACGTTGGACATGATCCACATTGGATGATTATGTGCTCCTCCGATACCCATGTTATTTGGCAACAAAATCACTGTGGTGTATACCTAAGCAAAAACGGGGGAGATTCCTGGGAAAACGTTTCGGGTAGGGACGGGCTTCCAAATTATGGTTTTGCCCTTGCCATCGATCATAAAGATCCGGCCAAAGCCTGGGTAATTCCTGCTGAAAGCGATGATCAAAGAAATGCTCCCGACCTGAACCTTAGAGTTTTCAGGACAAATGATTTCGGAAAACACTGGAAACCTGAAGAATCAGGATTGCCTTCCGAATTGGCCTTCGATATCGTTCTCAGGCAGGCATTTCATAAATCAGAAGAATTAATGGTTTTCGGTACGAATTCTGGTAATTTATATCAATCACATAACGAAGGAAAAGATTGGATTTTGTCTAGCTCGAACTTATCCAAAGTAAATACGGTTTTAATTGTCCACCCTTTAAATAACTTACGCCAGTTATAATTAAACAAAGCATTGCCAACGAATGGTATTAACCTAAAACGAATTTTTACAACTCAAATTTTTAAACATGATCCCAAGTTCATTTGACTACAGCACTCCATCCACCATAGACGAAGCGTTGTCTATGCTGGCAGAATATGGAGAAGACGCCAAAGTATTGGCCGGGGGGCACAGTTTGATCCCCATGATGAAACTTCGGTTTGCATCACCTACGCACTTGGTCGACATCAACAACATCCCAGGACTTTCTTATATCAAGGAAGAGGATGGAAAAGTGAAGATCGGTGCTATAACAAGGGAATCAGATCTAGACGATTCTGATATTCTAAAAGAAAATTTTCCAATATTTCTGGATGCATCCAAATTGATTGCAGATCCTCAGGTTCGTAACTTCGGAACACTTGGTGGGAATATTGCTCACGGTGATGCAGCCAACGATCATCCGGCTGTAATGCTTGCATTGGGGGCTGAAGTTGCTATTACCGGCCCAGATGGATCCAGAGTCGTACCTATTGATGATTTCTTCTATGGATTTTATATGACTGCAGTGCAGCAAGGGGAATTGTTGACTGAAATTACCTTCCCGATCCCAGCGGGAAAATACGGTAACGCATACCACAAAGTTGAGAGAAAAGTGGGTGATTATGCTACAGGTGGAGTTGCTGTACAACTCACTTTTGATGGAGACACCTGTACTTCAGCAGGAGTAGGTTTGACTAATGTAAACCCTACTCCGTTAAGAGCTACTCGATCGGAAGAAGCGTTGGTTGGAACTACCGTAGACGATGAAGCTATAGACAAGGCCGCTCAATACGCCGCTGAAGACTGTAATCCCTCAGACGACCTGAGAGGTTCAGAAGACTATAAAAGAAGAGTAATTAAAGCATTGACAAAACGAATGATTTTGAAGGCTAAAGAAAGAGCCCAATAAGTCACTAACCAGAATATCATGAAGAAAGAAATAACCTTTAAATTAAACGGAGCAGAACAAAAGGCTGAAGTGGAACCACGTACCCTGGTCGTTCACATGATCAGGGAAATTCTGAATCAAACCGGAACTCATATTGGCTGCGATACTTCAAGCTGTGGAGCATGTACCATTTTGATCGATGGGAAATCTGCAAAATCATGCACAATTCTAGCCGTTCAAATCGATGGCAAGGAGCTGACCACAGTCGAAGGGTTAGCTACTCAGGAAGGACTTCATCCCATTCAGGAAGGATTTAAGGAAAACCACGGTCTGCACTGTGGATTTTGCACACCTGGGATGATGATGAGAGCTGTAGAATTGCTAGAGAAGAATCCAAATCCTACGGAAGAGGAAATCCGATGGGGTATTTCAGGTAACCTGTGCCGGTGCACTGGATACAACAACATCGTAAAAGCTATCCAGTATGCGGGTGCAAAAATGCGTGGAGACAAATTACCATCCACAGAACCAGAGTTTGTTTAATCATCAATTAGATAAGAAAGAAAAATGATAGAGTGTAAAACATCTAAAGAAATCAGCGGAATGGGTCATTCCATGAAGCGGAAAGAAGATGACAGATTTATACAGGGTAAGGGAAACTATGTGGATGATGTTAAGCTGCCTGGCATGCTTTATATGGACATCGTTCGTAGCCCCTACGCCTACGCAAAAATTAAGAACATCGATGCATCAGAGGCATTGGCAATCCCTGGAGTTGTAGCCGTTGTTACAGGTAAAGACCTGGAGAAATACAACCTGCACTGGATGCCTACTTTAATGTCTGATACCCAAATGGTGCTACCGACAGATACGGTCATGTATCAGTCACAGGAGGTCGCTGCAGTAATTGCAACGGAAAAGTATATTGCCCGGGATGGTCGCGACGCCGTGAAGGTCGATTATGAGGTAATGAAGCCCCTGATTAATCCTCATAAAGCGATGGATGACGACGCACCACTCTTACGATCCGATAAAGAAGGTCAGGATAGCAATCATATATGGCACTGGGAAGTGGGCGATAAAGAGAAAACTGAAAAAGTATTCGAGGAAGCGGATGTTACAGTATCTGAGCAAATGCACATTCCAAGAATCCACGTTGCCTCTATTGAAACCTGTGGCTGTGTTGCCTCATACAACAAGGTGACCAATCACTTGACCATGTATATGACTACGCAGGCACCTCATGCGATCAGAACAGTTATTGCTCTTGTCGCAGGTCATGTTGGACTTACAGAGGAAAAAATCCGAGTCATCTCTCCGGATATTGGAGGTGGCTTTGGTGGCAAAGTACCTGTTTATCCAGGATACGTGATTGCGATTGCTGTTTCCTTCTTAACAGGAGCTCCGGTCAAGTGGATCGAAGATAGAAGCGAAAACTTACAGGCCGATTCCTTCGCAAGGGACTACCATATAAAGGCGGAAATGGCTTCAACAAAAGAAGGAAAAATCCTGGCCACAAGATTTAAAATCCTGGCTGACCATGGCTATACAGATGCCTCAGCAAACCCTTCGAAATTCCCTACCGGAATGTTCTCAATCGGTACTGGATCCTACGATTATGATACAGCCTTTATGGAAGCGGATGCTGTTTACACAAACAAGCCTCCTGGAGGGGTAGCTTATAGATGTTCTTTCCGGGTAACAGAGGCCGTACACGCTGTTGAGAGAATTACGGACAGACTGGCCCTTGAACTTGGTAAAGATCCTGCTGAATTAAGAATGCAGAACTTTATCAAAAAAGACCAATTCCCCTGGAAATCACCTACAGGCTGGGAATACGACAGCGGTGATTATGAGGCTGGCTTGAAGAAAGCCATGGATGCCGTTGACTATGACGCGCTTCGAAAAGAGCAGACGGAAAAGAGAAAGGAAGGAAAGCTCATGGGTATTGGCCTTTCAACTTTCACCGAAATTGTAGGTGCAGGACCATCTAAGGATTTTGATATCCTGGGGATAAAAATGTTTGATAGTGCCGAAATTCGTGTTCACCCCACCGGCAAAGCCATTGCCAGATTTGGAACAAAATCACAGGGTCAAGGACACGAAACAACCTATGCTCAGATTATTGCCGAGGAGTTAGGTATTCCGGCGGAAAACATCCAAGTGGAAGAAGGCGATACCGACACTGCACCTTACGGACTAGGTACATACGCAAGTAGAAGTACTCCAACAGCTGGAGCAGCGGCAGCGGTGGCAGCTCGAAAGCTCAGAGATAAAGCGAAAAAGATTGCGGCTTATCTGCTTGAAGTATCTGAAGATGATTTGGAATGGGAACCTGGTAAATTCTTTGTAAAGGGAGCCCCGGATAAAGCAAAAACTATTCAGGAAATTGTTTTCGCTGCTTACACAAATCATCCTCAGGGAATGGAAGCTGGATTTGAAGCAACTCATTACTACGATCCTCCAAACCTTACGTTCCCATCGGGTGCCTACATCTGTGTTGTAGACATCGACAAGGAAACATTCGAAATTAAGGTTAGAAGATTTGTAGCAATTGACGACTGTGGAAATATCATTAATCCAATGATTGTACAAGGTCAGGTTCATGGCGGATTAACTCAAGGAATAGCGCCTGCTATGTACGAAGAGCTGATTTACGATGATGATGGAAACATTCTGAACGGTACATTCATGGATTACCTCGTTCCCACGGCAGTAGAATCTCCAAATTGGGAAACTGGTCATACCGTGACGCCTTCACCTCACCACCCTATCGGTGCAAAAGGAGTAGGTGAATCACCGACTGTAGGTGCACCCCCTGCAATTGCAAATGCAATTGTGGATGCATTGTCACCTTATGGTATTACCCATCTGGACATTCCAATTACACCTGCAAAAATCTTTGAAGCATTGAAGGAAAAAGGAGTTCTGGATAAAGAACTGGCCATTTAATACTTCAAAGGGAATTATATACGGAAGATGCCGGTTTACCTACCGGCATCTTTTTTAAACAAAGAAATTATGGTAGCAAATATTAGCAAAGAGTTTACTATGCAAGAGCCCATTGATAAAGTTTGGGCTAACCTCAGCAATCCCGAAGAAATTGTAACATGCGTACCCGGAGCTTCATTAACTGAAACGATCGATGAAACCCATTACAAAGGTGAGGTGACATTGAAGTTTGGGCCAGTAAAATCAGCCTACACTGGTGAGATTGAGATCACAGAAATGGATCACAATGTTCATAAGATGGAGTTAATAGGCAAAGGTCTTGACAGCAAAGGAAAAGGTAGTGCTGAGATGAAAATGAACGGTTCCGCCGAGGAAAAAGACGGAGCAACACATGTGACCTTCAATATGGAGGTAAGTATCACTGGTATGTTAGCCCAGTTTGGCTCCAGGTTGATCAACGACGTTTCAAATCAGTTACTGGATCAGTTTGTGAAGAGTTTTGAAGCCAAATTGGCTGGTCAAGAATTCGATAATTCTTTGAAGGCAGGATCAATGATGGGTTCTGTAATCAAAGGTGTATTTAAAAAGTAAATAAGATGCTGAAAGAGATCTCAGTATTCACCCAGCAGTTAGATGACCTCGGTTATGTTGTCGAGGAAGAATTGGCAACTATTCTCCAGCTGATGTTGAAGCTTAGAAAACCACTTCTTCTGGAAGGTCACCCGGGTGTTGGCAAAACGGAGGCAGCAAAAATTCTTGCCAGCCACCTGGATACTGAGATCATTCGTCTTCAGTGTTACGAAGGCCTGGATGTAAACTCAGCCGTTTACGAATGGAATTACCAAAAGCAACTGCTTTCCATTAAGACGCATGAGAAAGAAGACCTTACCGCCGAGCAAACCGAAGCTCATATTTTCGGTGAGGATTTCCTTCTTAAAAGACCACTACTAAAAGCCATTACAGCAAGTGAAAAACCACCCGTTCTATTGATAGATGAAATAGATCGGGCTGATGAAGAATTTGAAGCGTTCCTGCTGGAACTGCTTTCTGATTTCCAAATGACGATTCCGGAATTTGGAACGATAACTGCTGTTCATCGGCCGGTTGTTATTCTTACTTCCAACCGAACAAGAGAACTAAGTGACGCCCTAAAAAGACGTTGCCTTTACCATTGGGTAAATTATCCATCCCTTGATAAGGAATTGGAGATCATTCACAAACACTATCCAAAAATTGGAGAAGAATTAGCTGCTGACATTATACATTTCGTCCACTATCTACGGTCACAGAAACTTAACAAGATACCTGGAATCGCAGAAACCCTGGATTGGACAAGCGGATTAATCGCATTAGGTGCGGAAGAATTAAATGCCCAAAGCATTTCTCATACGCTAGGCTGTATTCTTAAGTCCGACGACGACATTACTTCTCTTAAAAGACTGGACCTTGACGAGGTCCTTGCGGAATCTAAACTGTAATGGCACGCTGGCACTTCTCCAATCAGTCCTCTATAGAGAAGGCGGTTGTTGAATTCAGCAGCTATTGCCGATCCCATGATCTCTCTGTTGGCATTAGCCACACAAAAGAAGCACTGGAACTGTCCCGATCAGGATTTATCTACGACCGTAATACCTTTAAATACGCTCTCCGATCACTATTTTGCCAGGCACCCTCCCAATATCCTGTCTTTAATCATGCGTTTGAAACATACTGGAGTAATACAAATTCACACGTTGAGAGTAGAGTATCCAAAAAGAATCGAACAAATATTCAGAAACAATCTAAAGGTTCGGTGGTAATGCTCGGATTCGGTGAAAGTAACGAAAGTAAGGAAGACGAAGCAAAGAATACTTCCGGGGCAAATGCCGTTCAGGCATTGAAGAAGACTGACTTTTCGAAACTCTCCGAAATGGAAAGTAGGGAACTGGAGGAAATCGCTGACAAGTTATTTCAACAGCTAAACCTGAAGCTGAAAAGAAGGTATCGTGTCGAAAAAAAAGGACTTCCTGACATAAGGAAAACGATTCGTCAAAATATTCGCAACGGTGGCAACTTCCTGGATCTGGTGAAAAAGAATAAAAGAAAGGAGAAGTTGAAGCTAATTGTGATGTTGGATGTAAGCGGATCCATGGACAAGTATTCCTTTTATCTGCTTAAATTTATATGGTCATTGAAAACGAATTTTGATCGTATTGAAACTTTTATTTTCAGTACTAGTCTGATTCGAATCACTGACATGATCGATGAAAAACAAATGGAATCCGCTCTCCATACACTTAGCGCTCAAGTAAACAATTGGTCCAGTGGAACGAAAATTGGCGAGTGTATTCAATCCTTTAATGAAAAATATGCCTACGATGCGATGCATGGTAGAAACATAACGATAATTCTAAGTGATGGCCTTGATACAGGAGAGCCTGAACTCCTTTCGGATGAGCTGAAAAAGCTAAAACTCAGGACTAAAAAATTGATCTGGTTAAATCCACTGAAAGGGCATCAGGATTACCAACCGCTTGCTAAGGGAATGAAGGCTGCTATGCCGGAGATTGATTCATTTTCGTCTGCCCACAGCCTCGATAGTTTATTGGAACTTGAAAAAATCCTTGAAAATGTCAACTAACATTTTTAATCTTTCTACAGAATATGATGATCTGGAGGAGCCAGCTGCTCTTGCCATGATTGTTAAGAGAGTTGCCCCAACATCTGGTAAACCTGGAGATAAAGCAATAGTAACCTCCTCCGGTGAGGTTAAAGGATGGATCGGTGGAGGGTGTACAAAAGGAATCGTTATCAAAGAGGCGATGGCTGCTATAGCTGAACAAAAACCTCGATTGGTCATCATTGACCAAAATGAACCCATTCCAAGCACACCAGATGTCAAATATTATACCATGACTTGCCAAAGCGGAGGTGCTGTGGAAGTCTATATCGAACCCATCATGCAAACCGACAAACTACTTATCATCGGTAGATCACACATTGCTCAGTCACTTTGCAAGATTGCCAAAGCGGCCGACTTCAACGTTACGATTGCCATGGATCAAAATGAGGACGAAATGTTCGAGAATGCTGATCACTTTGTAAAAATTTCCGATCTGGATAATTACAAACACGGTAAGGATTCATTTGTCGTCGTATGTACGCAAGGAGAAAATGATGAAGTAAGCTTACAAAAAGCCATCGATATGAATCCCGGATACCTATCCTTTGTCGCAAGTAGAAGGAAGGCTAACGGTGTTTATAATACCATAAAGAAAATGGGCGTAACCATTGACCAACTGAAAACAATAAAAACGCCAGCCGGAATAGACATTAAAGCCAAAACCCCTCAGGAAGTGGCAATCTCCATTCTTGCGGAAATTGTGGAACACAAACGTTCTGAAGACAAGGTTGAGGAGCCATTGGAAATGACCGAGGCTTTCAATGACAATCTTTACATTAACCCTGTATGTAAGATTCCGGTACAGAAAGACACAGCAAAGCACGTACTGGAATACAAAGGTGAGAAAGTTTACTTCTGTTGCGATGGTTGCAAGGAATCCTTTGAGAAGGACCCTGCTGCGTACATCAACTAAGCTTTGGTTTCAAATACTTTCTTGGCAGGTAGCCACTTATCTCCTTTTGGAGTAGTAGGCAATGCTTGTTGATATTTCCACATCAACTCTTCCCATTCCAGGACTTTTGGATTCGTGTCATCCATTTTCTTCTTTCTTTCTAGAGAAAAGTCATCATCCGTATCAGCAATCAAGAACAATCTATTCTCCACCCGGTATATTTCCATATGACGAATGCCGGAATCATATAGGCTTTCAATAATCTCCGGCCATACATTTTGATGATATTCCTCGTATTCAGCAATGAGTTTAGGGTCATCCTTTAGATCGAGAGCCATACAAAAACGTTTCATGAAGGCAAGATAATCGGCTATTCGGATAAATGAGGGAAAAGAGGAAAGCACAATTAAGTAATCTGATGACGGGTCAGTACTGAATTTCCATAGTAGTAACTACTATTACATCTCCCTCTTCCTGGTATGTTTCCTCCGAAATTCTTTTGAAACTCTTCATAGGCTTGCCGCAGACATTCAAAACACCCATAAATCCGCCCTCTAAGGTCCATATGTACCATTTACTATATTGACTTGGGACATGAATCTTTGATATACAAATTCCTAAGTCGTTTGATTCAATTGACATTCTAGTATAATCTGAATACGCCTTGTCAATGCTTGGTACTTTTGAGAGAACTCGTTGAGCTCCTCCAACTTTCATGAAAAATCGATAAACACCATTCATATCAATTTCCAGGTGAAACCGGGTAAACTCAATCACAAATTCTCGAAGACTCATATTGGAGGCTTCGGCAGCCAGCTCATGCATGGCGATGTATCGGTCGACCGGATACCAGGACGAAGGCAGAATCTTTCCTGAGGAGGATAGTTCAACTTTTTTTACCAAATGGATGAAGTAGGCTTCTCCAATTTTCTGATTGACAAATCTTTGGAAGTTTCGTACAGCAGTTCCCTTAATATGATGTCTTGTTTGTTTGTCTAAGGCTGTCATTTCAGTAGGTAACTTTAAAATTTGTACTCGATAAACTTTCTCCATCCTTTTCAAATACTACCTGGTCTATTAGCTCAAAGTTTTTCATCGGTTGATGGCATGTATTCAATACTCCTTTAATGGATCCTTCATTTATATGCATGGTGAATTCAGCAAGGTGTTCAGGACAAGTGCTTTTGGCAATATGAATACCTTTTGCATTCTCAAGTGTGTCATAAACATGATAGTTAGTATACGCCTTAACCATTTGCGATGAACTGGCCAATACTCTCTCCGCACCACCTAATCTCATGAAGAACTTATACACTCCCTTTAAATCCGTTTCGAGATTATGCCTGGCAAACTCTACCGTTAATTCTTTCAGGCTTATACCCAGATCCTTAGCTGCTTGCATAAAAATGAGTAGGCTTTTTTCTCCATCATACCAGGAAGATTTGACTATTAAATTACCTGACCCAAATTCGATTTTACGAGCTATTTCCAGGTAATAACCGTCATACATTCTAGCGTCTACGTAGGACCTTAAATTCGCTATCACAGTCCCCTTCACAAGGTATTTACCCTTTTCTATTAATGCTGTCATTCTAATACTTCACTTCTATAGTTATGTAGGCCATTTCCTGTACTACATTCTTCTTAACAATCTTAAACCCCACAATTGGATTGCCGCAAACCTGTAGAATTCCTGATATAGCCCCTTCCGCAGAACAAATCCACCAATCTGAGATTTCATCTGGACAACTATAAGTAACCTTAATATACCCCGATTGATTATCGTTGATTTCGACAGAAATGAAGTCAGCATATGTTCTCGAAATGATCGGTAGTTTACTCAATACAAGTTTTGCTCCACCTACTCTCAGAAATAACTTGTAAATACCCAGAAGATCGACTTCCAAAACATAACGAGCAGCATTTTTTGTCACTTCACAATGAGAGATTTTTTCATGGTTTGCAACTAGTTCTATCATTTGAATTAGGAATCTGACATCATACCACTTTGAAGGAAATAGAAATCGACCATTCGGAAGATTTACTTTACTGACTATTCCGTCATAAAACTCATGGCCAATTGTGTTCTCCACATATTTTCGAAAATTGACCATTCCCGTACCCTTGACATGATACTTACTAGTGGCTTCGGTTGCAGTCATATCATTCTTGAATGTTCACCAAGCATGATAGGCGATAGAGGTTTGAATCACCAAATCAAACCATCTACAAAGAGTCTACAATAGGGATTTTAACAACATCATAGATAATGGTTCTATCTTATCCCCAGGCTTAGATTGAATTAAGGAAGTGAGCTCCAATATTAAGTCAATGACCTGATTTCAGTCTTGAATCTTGCGTAATAAACAATAACAAGAAAGCAAACCATAGGTACTAAGTAAGACAGGTTGATGCTTTGAGTTAAATCCGATAACTGGCCTTGAATCATTGGAAAAAAAGCTCCTCCGACGATACCGATAATCAATCCCGATCCTCCCAGTTTTCGATCCTCCCCCAATCCCTGTGAAGCCAATCCAAAGATGGTAGGAAACATTAGCGACATACATCCGGAAATACCTACCAGGGCTAATACTCCGGTAATACCATCAGCGAAAGCCACAACAAGACAAAATACTACTGCCAGCAAAGACAATGATGTCAATAATTTTTTCGCTGAATAGTAATTCAATAGCCAGGTACATACGAAACGGGAAACGATAAACAGAATCAATGCAGCCATATAATAGTCCGAAGCCTGTTCCTCGTTAATCAACAACTCCTGCATAACATATCGGATGGTGAAAGACCAAACACAAATCTGTGCACCCACATAGAAGAACTGAGCAATAACCCCCCACACATAATGAGGTTGCTTAAGGAGCCGCTTGAACGTGGGAAAGAAATCGAGTCTTTTATCGCTGTCACTTGCTACAGGCATTTTATATACTGCCACTACAATCCATAAAGCCACAAGGAGGAGCGCAACACCAACATACGGCCCCATCACTGCCGATAACTCCGCCTTTTGTATGGTTTCCAACTCAACTACTGACATTGAGGCCCTCTCCTCAGCGCTTGCTTGATTCAACTGTGAAAGGATAAAAAGTTTACTCAGCAGAACGCCTGTAATTGATCCTATTGGATTAAAAGATTGAGCAAAATTAAGTCTCAAGGTACCCGTTTCGGGCTCACCCATTGCAATTATATACGGATTTGCCGTTGTCTCAAGGATGGACAGTCCCCCAGCCAGTATAAATAAAGCCGTAAGAAAATGACCATAAACCATCGTCTGACTTGCCGGATAAAAAAGTAGGGCCCCGCTGGCAAACATTCCCAAACCCAATAAGACTCCGGTTTTGTAACTGAATCTTTTGATTAATATCGCGGCCGGTAACGCCAGACAAAAATAAGATCCGTAGAAAGCCACTTGTATCCATGAAGTCTGAAAATCTGTCATTGACATGATCTTCTTGAATGCAGCCAATAAGGTGTCCGTCATATTGTTTGCTAAGCCCCATAGAAAAAATAAAGAGGTAACTAGTATAAACGGCAGGGCATATTTTCTTGGAAACATGGACATTACGTTAATATTGAAAGAGCCCTATCCAAATGAACATACCCTCCATCAACAAAATGCAACTGACCGGTGGTATGAGAAGCTCTATCGGACAATAGGAAAACCGCAAGATCCGCGATTTCCGATGGTTTCGTCATGCGACTTTCAAGTGGAATCCTTTTGCTGATTTCTTGCAGCTTTTCCTCAGGGTCATCGAATTTCTTTACCCAGTTCTCATACATGGGAGTTAGCACTTCACTTGGAAGAATAGCATTCACCCTGATCTTATATTTTAAGAGTTCCACCGCCCATTCTCTCGTCAGAGCAAGTTGTGCTCCTTTTGCAGCGGCATATCCCGATGTTCCACCTTGCCCGGTAATTGCGGTTTTAGAACTTATGTTAATGATAGAACCAGCCGTCTCTTTCAAATAAGGAAGAGCGTAATGCACTACATTATAATAGTGCTGAAGGTTGTTAATAACTGATTCTTTGAAGCCTTCAGGAGTACCATTCTCCAGCCCTACCCCATCGTTCAATCCAGCATTATTGACGATACCATCAATTCTTGAATAAATCCCATAGGCTTCATCAACCAAATCTTTGCAGTTTTTTGAAACGGAAAGATCTTTCTGAACCGTAAGCAATTTCGATTCCTGTCTAACTGACTGGCCCAGTTTATCAAGTGCTTCCTTTGAACGATCAGCAACCACCGGGATCGCTTTTTCCTCCAGTAATTGATTGACTATGGCCTCCCCTATACCACTAGCTCCTCCGGTTACAACTATAACTTTATTCGCAAGATGAAGATCCATGAAAACGGTTTACTTGCGTAGGGTGAAAAGCAGTAAGGCGTAAGCACCCACTACAAACCAAAACTTATAGTTGAACAAGTTCGGGATTACATCCAGCTCCATCAAAACAATGGACAAAACAATGACTATGGAAATTAGACGGAGTAGGTTCTTAGTACTATTTGACATTATTAGATGCTTTTTGAGTTAGTTTATGCAATGGTACGATAAATTAGCGCCTTTTTTATCATGGCAGAAATCGGTGTAGATATTTCAAAGGCTAAATCCATTCTGGATGCTGGAGAACTGGTTGCAATTCCTACTGAGACAGTATATGGACTAGCAGGCAATTCTTTTGATCCCGAGGCAATCATCAAGATCTTTGAAGTGAAAAACAGGCCTCGTTTCGACCCCTTAATCTCCCATATTGATTCAATTGATAAACTTCTTAAGCTAACAACATCAATTAATCCGGTTGTGGAGGAAATAATTAACAAATTCTGGCCTGGTCCATTGACTTTGTTGATGGAGAAAAGGCCAGAGGTACCGGAGCTTCTTACATCCGGACTTCCTACGGTGGCTGTTCGATGGCCCAGGCATCCACTTATAAGAAGTCTTCTGAATGTGATTGATTATCCCCTTGCCGCACCGAGCGCCAATCCCTTCGGGTATATATCGCCAACAACCGCAGTCCATGTGAATGATCAGTTAGGTGACAAAATCGAATATATACTCGACGGTGGAGATTCAGATATTGGTCTGGAATCCACCATTATCGAAATAAAAGAAAAGATAAGAATTCACCGTGCTGGTGTGATCACAGAAGCTGATTTACAACCTTTTGGAGAAGTTGAGGTCATGCAAAGTACCGACCGCCCACAGGCTCCCGGTCAACTATCTTCTCACTACTCGCCCAGAAAAAAGGTTTTCATAGGAGATCTAGATCAACTAGCTCAAGGTTTTCCATCCGATGAAGTAGGAATTCTATCTTTTCAGAAACCCTACAACGCAAGGTTGAATCTAATACTTACACCTAGCGGAGACCTACATGAAGCGGCAAAAAATCTATTTGGCTATTTACGCCAGCTTGATTCGTCAGATGTAACTGTAATTTTAACTGAAAGATGTCCTGATTCGGGGATTGGAGTAGCGATAAATGATCGACTAACAAGAGCTTCAATTAAAGCTTAAGATTTTTTTGATTCACGTAAAAACCATCCAATTTCGCATTGATAAATCCATTGTAGATGAGAACGATAGACGATTTTAATTTCCGCAATCGCAAAGCTCTGGTTCGTGTTGATTTCAATGTTCCTTTGAACAGCGATCTTAAGGTCACCGATGAGACTCGTATCAAGGCGGCTATTCCTACCATCAAGAAAATTTTAGAAGATGGTGGTTCCGCCATTTTGATGAGTCATCTAGGACGTCCCAAGGAAGGTCCTGAAAATAAGTTTTCTTTAGAGCATATTATCCCTAATCTAAAAAAACGTTTAGATGCCGAAGTAAAATTCGCTTCTGATTGCATTGGTACTGAGGCCGAGGAGGCTAGTGCTGCCCTTGGTACTGGAGAGGTATTGCTTCTCGAGAATGTTCGATTCTACAAGGAAGAAACAAAAGGTGATGAAGACTTCGCTCTGTCACTTTCTAAACTAGGTGATATCTATGTCAATGACGCTTTTGGCACCGCCCACCGGGCACATGCGTCAACAACAATAGTGGCAAAGCATTTTTCAGACAAGTGTTGCGGCTATGTGATGCAGGCCGAATTGGATAATGCCAAGAAAGTGCTAGAGCAGTCTGAGAAACCTTTCACCGCTATCATGGGAGGCGCAAAAATCTCCGATAAGATCCAAATCATTGAACAATTACTAGATAAGGTGGATAATCTTATCATTGGTGGTGGAATGTCATATACGTTCTTTAAAGCCATTGGTGGTCAGGTTGGCAACTCACTTGTTGAAGAAGACAAACTGGAACTTGCCAAGTCTTTAGTATCGAAAGCCAAAGAGGCAGGAGTCAGCTTAGAACTACCTAAGGATTCAATCATTGCCGATAAATTCGATAATGAAGCAAACACGAGTCTTGCGGATAATTACTCAATTCCAGACGGCTGGATGGGGCTGGACATTGGACCAGAGGCCACGAAAGTCTTTTCGGATATTATAGGCAAGTCAAAAACTATCCTTTGGAATGGCCCAATGGGTGTTTTTGAAATGGAGAAATTCTCTTCCGGGACCAATTCAATTGCGCAGGCAGTAGTGAAAGCCACAGAGAATGGTGGTTTTTCCTTAATTGGTGGTGGAGATTCAGCTTCAGCCATTAACAACCTAGGATATGGTGATAAAGTATCTTATGTCTCCACAGGCGGAGGTGCATTACTGGAGTACATGGAAGGAAAGGTACTTCCTGGTGTGGCCGCTCTTGAAGAGTAGTAGAATTAAGACCTATACACGCTGTTTTCGCGGATTTGGAGATTACCATCTTCAACGTCCTCGCGAATTTTAGCTATCAGCGCACTTGAATGTACATCTAGCTTATGCGCAAGTAATTCTATATCAATGCCCGATTCCGGAATATTGTCCATTAGTACTTTTCGGTCAATTGGTTTTCTTCTTTTTTCCACGCAGTAATCACATACCCCACATTCCCTATCGGTCATTTCACCGAAATAAGCTTGAAGCATCCGAGTTCGACACTTTCTTGATTCCGTTGCGTATTCGATCATTTGATTAGCCTTCTTTCGATCAACTTCTATTCTCCACTTGATTTTTTCTGCATCAACGGGTAGGTTATTCGCATCGATTCTTGGCATGCTGAAGATCAATTGCGGTTTATCTGTTCCTCTTTGATAATCAAGAATATCCATTTCGTCCAACAGCTTGAGCTCTGCCAAAACAGCGGAATAATCCAGCTTCAGGTATTTGGCGAGATCATTCTCCTTAATGGGAACAAATTGAGTAAATAGCTCACCCCCATACAATCGCAGCAAACCTTTAACCAAGGGATCCAATTTTGCATGTGAAACCTGGAATCTGTATAGTTCCTCCTTTTCAATATTGAAGTGGACGATGGAAGGCTTAAACACTCCCTCGGAAATCCTAATCAATCCTTCCTCCTCAAGTTTCCGCAAAGCCTGAAAGGTCTCAACCATTGGAAGATTGAAGTTTTCTACAAATGCGTGATAATCAAAATCATACGTTGTGTCACCACCACTTCCAACAGCCAGTCGATATCTATTGGCCAGTGCTTGATAGGTTCGTTTGATAAGTTCGATATCCGCATGACCTTTTTCGACTTTTGAGAGAAAACTATCGATGTCAGCTGGTGAGTAGATCATAACAGCATACGCTTTTTCTTCATCCCTACCGGCTCGACCCGCCTCCTGATAGTATGCCTCCAATGACAAAGGAAGATCCATATGAACAACAATGCGAACATCAGGCTTGTCTATTCCCATGCCAAATGCATTGGTTGCTACTATCACTCTGACATTTCCTGTTATCCAATTATGTTGTCTCGTATCTCTTTCAGCAGGATTTAATCCCGCATGATAGAATTCTGAGTCAATACCATGCTGTTGAAGGAAGAAAGAAATCTCTTTTGTTCTTTTCCGGGTGCCGGCATAGACCACTGCACTACCGTGAGTATTCTGTAATACGTGTAAAAGCTTATCATCTTTTCTTTCCGTGGAAAAACAGGAATAAGAAAGATTGGGCCTGGCAAAGCTTTTTTCAAAATAAACAGGTTCGGTGAGAGCCAGCTTAAGTGCGATATCTTTTTTTACCTCTGGAGTCGCTGTTGCAGTTAAGGCTATGACTTTTTCTATCTCGAACTCTTTTCTGAAATCGCCTATTTCCAGATAAGGAGGCCGGAAATCATAACCCCATTGAGATATGCAATGTGCCTCATCAATTGCCAATAGACTTATTTGCAATTTCTCAACTCGTTTACGGAATAAGTCTGTCTTTAGTCGCTCTGGAGATACGTAAAGAAACTTTATCTCCCCATAGGCACAATTATCCAGCGCAATGTCAATTTCCTTTCTGGACATACCCGAATGCAAGGCAAGGGCTCGTATACCTCTCCTTTGCAACTGATGCACCTGGTCTTTCATCAGCGCTATTAACGGTGTTATAACGATGCAAATTCCATCCATCATCATAGCCGGAACCTGAAAACAAATGGATTTACCTCCTCCTGTAGGTAGTAGCGCTATGGTTTCCTTACCATCTAAAACGCTCTCGACAATCTCTTCCTGTAGTGGTCGAAATGCAGGATAGCCCCAGATATTTTTTAGAACATCTCTGGCCGTAGTCATTATTACTTTCTTTTCTGCAGAAATTGAGCAATTCCCGCTTTAAAGTCACTTGTTTCCCTGGATTTAGCATTTTCCCTCGCCGAAATTTCCAGGGATTCTTCAAGTGACAACTGACCAACCTGCCGAAGTAATGCTTTGGTGTGCATCATGGACCCCGCCGAGTTCTCTCGTGCCAGTTTCTGGGCAAATATTAAACTCTCATCCTGAAGCTCATCCGGACCCACGATCTTTGTAATCACTCCCATATTAATCATTTCTTCCGAGGTGTATATATGACCGGAAAGCAGCATTTCTGAAGCTTTTGATTGGCCGACTTTTAGAAGGACAATTTTAGATACCAGTGCTGGTACAAAACCAATTTTGACCTCGGTAAATCCAAACTTATTGTTAGGCACGGTAAAAATAAAATCAGAGGTTAGTGCCAAACCACACCCTCCGGCAATCGCCGGTCCCTGGATCGCAGTAATTAGTGGTTTCTTGAAAGAATAGAGTGATTGAAATAATCCTGCCAGGTGCTGACTATCCTCCAGGTTCTCCTCAAAGCTATTTGATTCCAATGACTGTAGGTATGCAAGGTCAGCACCGGCACAAAAGGCTTTTCCATTAGCTTTCATAACCACCACCGACACATCTGGGTTTTCCTCCATCCTGTGTACCATTTCCGTTAATTCCCCAATGAGCTCCGGGGATAGGGCATTTCGCTTTTCCGGACGGTTTAATGTGATTACTCCTACTCCTTCTTTGATATCGTCCAGGACATATGCCATCATTTATTTCAATTTATTCAAGGGTAATTTCCAAAAACCATCTAAAGATACTGAATGGACTAAAATACCTTCGTGAACCAATGAATCCCGTAATCTGACCTCATCGGGTGAAGTCATTTCATCTTCGACTACAAGAAAGCGAAAATGATGATCAAAAGAGTCCATTTGATTGAAATCAACATCACTACCTAGAAAAAGTATCTCACAATTATCCAGTCTCATCTCTTCTGTTTGGGGTAAGGACCTGACGATATTGAAGTGATTTCCCTTCCAGTGCACATCCATCTTCCATGTACTATCAGTAAAGAAATGAACATCTTCCACTGACTCAATAGTTGGCAATCCGGATTGGAGTCGGAATGGATTGATCTGGTATTCAATTTCTGTCAATTCCTTAGAGTTTGAAGTGCTTACAAGGAATGCTTCATTTCCATCAACGAAATCAATAAACAAACCGTCTCTGCTCTGATAGACCACGATAAGCTCTTGAATAGAATGTTCCACATTCCGATGTATCGTGACGATCATGAAAGTGCAAAGTGTGAGTAAACAGAAGGTCACGACCATGAAGGATTTATATTGATGCGCGATAAAGAATGAGATCAAAAAAATGTAAATCAATAAAACCTGAAGTGGCGTCAATGAAACGGGTTCAATACTGCGAAAAGGAAGTTCATTTATCCATAGAATAAAATGATTCAGAAGTTTCAGAGTATTTTCAATTCCCCATCCAAGGATTAAACCGGCACCAGACGAAATGGAGTGGGTTAAGAGCATCGGGAATGAACTTATTAGAATGATGGAAATAACCGGTATCACCACCAGGTTTGCGAGTAAAAAGTAGGTCGGAAAGGTATGAAAATAGAATAAAGTAAGCGGCACTGTTGCGATCTGCGCTGCCAATGAAACTGCTATCAAAGACCAGATTTTGTCAATTATCCAATTCCCACAAATTAGTAAACCGTAAATCCTTGGTTGGAGGTAAACGATGCCAAATACAGCTAAATAAGAGAGTTGAAACCCTAGATCATAAAGCAAGTATGGATTAATTAATAAAAGTAGAAAAGCAGAAAGACCCAGTGAATTGTAAATATTTCCTTCACGTCCAATAGTATTTTGAATAGCAATGATGGAAAACATGGTGGAAGCTCTCATTACAGACGGGGATAAACCAGTTATAAAGGCATAAAACCAAAGTCCACCAACAATTAGGAAACCTCCTATCCATTTTCCCCCTGGAAATCTCAAAGTCATGGATACCAACAGGTTGAAAAGCCAGTAAACAATACCTACATGCAATCCTGAAACCGCAAGTACATGTATGACTCCAACACCGGAATAAGCGGATTTGAGTTCACTGTCAAGCTCAGACTTATCACCAAACACCAAAGCACGGAGGATACTTCTTGCTCCTTCATCACCAATAATCTTCTTTAGTCTATTGGTACCTTCCTCCCTAAATGCCATGGCCTCAGAAACTATTGAAAACCGATCGTTCTTGATCAAAAAGTATTTTGACGGATCGACGAAGCTCTGTGCGTAGATCTTTTTTCGTTCAAGAAAACCACGGTAGTCAAATACAAATGGATTGTTGGTTTTCGGTATTTGCTGGACAGAACATTCAATATAAATCCTATCCCCATACTCAAGCGGTTTATCAACCTCATTCTTCAGATACAATAAGATCCTTCCGGAAACCGGATTGGTTTCTCCCATATAAATCACTGAATCAAGGGATAGAACGGTGCGATAGTACACTCCTTTTTCCTCTGGATTCGTGACAAGCTGTCCTGAGAGATAAGTGATATCGCTGAATTCAAGATTGGACAAATGCTGAGGGTCGGATCTGGGATTATAATTTGACATCCACCAACCCCCAAGGGTTAGAAAACAAAACAACCCGGATAATCCATGCACCAAACGGGAGTGAGAAAAAAATCTCAAACAGAGATAACCGAGAACCGACAGTGAAAGCCAAAAAGCCCACATTTTATGGTAAACAGCATTCTCCATTAGAATACCAATCGAGAGAAAAACAACGTACCTGATAAACGGAAATGCGTTCCAATTAAACATTGATGCACAATGATAATTGGAATATATTACTTACAACGCTTCTGTACCCCTAAGCTTCGTTGTCGTAAGCTCGGTTGTATGCTCGAACGATATCTCGAACTAATGGATGCCGTACTACGTCCTTCTCGTCAAGTTCCACAAATCCAATACCCTTGATACCCGCGAGAATTCCTAACGCTTCAATAAGTCCAGACTTTTGCTTTTTAGGTAAGTCTATTTGTGACTTATCGCCCGTGATAATCACTTTCGATTCCGGTCCCATTCTGGTTAGAAACATCTTAATCTGCATGGCAGTTGTATTCTGAGCCTCATCTAAGAGTACAAATGCATTGTTTAGTGTTCTTCCTCGCATGTAGGCTAATGGTGCGATCTCAATGACGTTGTTCTCACGATAGTACCTCAACTTCTCAGAAGGGATCATGTCACTTAATGCATCATAAATTGGACGTAGGTAAGGATCGATCTTCTCCGTAAGATCGCCTGGGAGAAATCCAAGGTTTTCGCCAGCTTCCACAGCTGGTCGGGTGATGATTATTTTTTTGACCTCCTTATTTTTTAAGGCTCTTACCGCCAATGCCACGGAAACATACGTTTTCCCTGTTCCTGCAGGACCAAGTGCAAAAACGAGATCATATTTTTCCGCTGCTTTAATTAATGATTTTTGATTTTTGGTTTTTGGACCAATTTTGGATCCCTTACTACCAAAAACGAGCACATCCTGATCGTCGTCTAATAGCTCCTTATGATGCTCTTCATTGATATAGCTCACAACATTCTCCTGCGTGACTTTACCGTATTTATGGTAATGACCAAGAAGTGAATTCAGAATTTCGTTGATACGCAATATCTGAGGAGTAGTACCTTGTATCCTGATCTCATTACCTCTTGCAATTACTTTGCTATCCGGAAATGCGGAGGCTATTTCCTTTATGTTTTGATTTTCAACACCGAGAAAATCCACTAAAGGAACGTTCTCAAGGGTAAATATTTTTTCCAGCAAATGATGGGAGTTTATATTCCAATTACGATGCGCTAAGTTTACATCTTCGTTTTACAAAATAACAAATTTTATCAGCTCTTGAGCACCAGGATCGTTACTTTTCTTTCGGATTTCGGAGAAGAAGATCATTATGTCGCTGCAGTAAAGGCCCAAATCATACAGGCAGATTCGGATGTTCGAATAGTTGATATCAGCCATCGAATAACTCCATTCGATATTGCACATGCAGCCTACGTAATTCGAAACTGCTTCCAGCAATTTCCTGCCAATAGTATTCATCTATTGGCTATTGATCCATCAAATCAATCTACTATCGACGCGGTGGTTGCTCGGATTGATGGACATATTTTCATTTGTCCAGATAATGGACTTGTTAGTCTAGTGTCAGATAATGAACCGGAAGAGATATTTCAGGTTGATTCTAAACCTACTTCTTTCCTTGCTAGAGATCTACTGGGTCCTATATGTAGAAAAGTTCTGGAAGAGTCTGACCTAAGTAAAGTCGGGAAACCTACAGAAAACTATCTCAAATTGGTTAATCGTATGCCAAAAGTGACTAAAAGAGAAATCGTTGGAAACGTAATTCGGGTTGATGGATATGGAAATCTTATAACAAATATCAAAAAATCTGATTTTGATAAAATCCAGGAATTAAACGGAAACGTCCCATACCAAGTACAGTTCGGACGTGAGATTTATCACAAATTCCATCACCACTATGCAGATGTTGAACCCGGTGATTGCTACGTACTGTTCAATGGTAATGGTTTTTTACAGGTAGGAATCAATAAGGGAAATGCACATCAACTACTTGGATTAAGACTGGAAGCTCCGGTTTATATTGAGTTTGAGACTAAATAAAAGCCATGATTTTAAGAATTGTACGACTTTCATTCCGACCAGAAGCTGTCCCTCAGTTTCTACAATTATTCAAGGAATCGAAAGAGTCAATATCCTCCTTTTCGGGATGTGAATCCCTTGAGCTTTATCGTGACAGCAAGGCAATGAATGTGTTTTACACTCAAAGTACCTGGATAGATGAAATTGCTTTGAATGCCTACAGAGATTCTACCTTTTTCAAGGAAACCTGGAAAAAAACAAAACTACTGTTCAACGATCAGCCGAGAGCCTACTCTCTGCTTCCAACTCAATTGGATTGAACGTCTTTTATATAGCTTTCAATGGTACCTCTCTCTGAAAAAAGTATGGCCACGTTTCGGGTAGCTGGGAAATAGGCCATTACAATCACAAGAACTGTTGTAATTGGAACCGATAATAACATGCCAATAATACCCCATATCGCACCCCAGAAGGATAGAGAAAGTATCACTATTAGCGGACTGATGTTCAGTGTCTTACCTACAATTCGGGGTTCGATATAGTTTCCTACCAGAATCTGTATTGACATAACCCCTGCGAACACCCAAAAAAACGGCAGCAATGAGGCAAATTGAAAGACAGAGAAAATTGCAGGCATGATTGTGGCCAACAACGAACCTACATAGGGAATAAAATTGAAGATGAAGATCAAGAATGCCCAAAGCTGTGGGAAATCAACTCCAATAATGATTAGAATAATGTAGCTAAAAATACCGGTTACAAGACTCACAATAAATTTAACAGTGAAATAGACGTTAACGGACTTATTTATTCTATTCAGAATGTTGGAAAAGTCTTGTTTGCCTTTGTCCTTGCTAAACATGGCATTGATCTTCAATGGCATGAAGTTCTCCTCGATCAATAGGAATATCACATAGACTAAAACCAACGCGAAATTTCCAACTAGGGCACTAACAACATTCAGCGTTCCCGTAGCTATCGATTGAATATCAATATCAACTGTTGATATTTGGTTGGCTATGAATACATCTACATTTGGAATTCCTGTGATCTCATTCAAATTAGTTATAAAACTATTTAAGTTGTTCTCGTACTCTCCGGATTGCTGAATAATAAGATTGACGTTGTAGGAGATGAGTTGAAATATGAACCAGAGAATAGTAAAAGTTACCAAGATGGATAGCACACCACTTAACCATTTGGGCATTGTCCTTCCTTTGATTTTGATTTTTTTGATCAGGTTTCGTGTAGCACGAATCAGATACCAGATCACCATTGCAAGAATGAAAGGTTGAATCAGGCTCCTAAAATAGATAAGAGCCAAAACGATAAGCCCAACAATTACTAACCAGTTTGCCGTTTGCCGGATTTGGTTACTTTCAGCCATTTGGTGATTGTTTGTTTACGAAACTAACGTAAGCGACTTGAAAAAGTACAGCGGAAAAGGCATAAAAAAACGGTGATTTCTGAGAAATCACCGTACATTAAGAACCAGCTATGGAAAATAGATACTCACTATTTCAAAACAAATATATGATCATTTGTTAATATGTCAAATGATTTACCATGATAATTCCGATCGATGAAAATGGATTGATGGGGAGCTAGTGCATATGACTACTTGCTCTTCAATATGGACTCAATATCCACCAACTCGTCTTTACTGAAAGTGTTGTTTTTCAACGATTCAATGTTATCCAGTAATTGATCCGGTCGGCTAACTCCGACCAGGACTGAAGTAATGCGATCATCTTTCAGGAGCCAGGAAATCGCCATTTGCGAAAGGGATTGCTCACGCTGAGATGCGATTTCATTTAACGCCTTAATCTTTGGGAGATGTTCTTCTACTTGACTTTTCTCCAGGTAGGTCATATTCTTCCCTGCCCGACTATCCGCCGGTATACCATTTACATATTTGTTACTAAGCATCCCTTGAGCCAATGGACTAAAGGCGATACAACCAGCTCCTTCTTTGCCCAGTATATCCAATAAACCATCTTCAACCCACCTATCAAACATAGAGTACTTCGCCTGATGGATCAGGCAAGGAGTTCCCAACTCATTTAATATATCAATGGCTCTTTTTGCATCGGAGGGACCGTAGTTTGAAATGCCAACATATAACGCCTTTCCGGATCGAACGATCTGATCCAGCGCTCCCATCGTCTCTTCCAAGGGAGTATCTGGATCCGGACGATGGTGATAAAAAAGATCGACATAGTCAAGATTCATTCTCTTCAAACTTTGATCGAGACTACTAATGAGATACTTTCTCGATCCAAAATTACCGTACGGACCTGGCCACATGTCAAAACCTGCCTTGCTGGAAATAAATAACTCGTCCCGAAACGGATAGAAATCCTCCTTCATTATCCGCCCAAAATTGGTTTCAGCAGAACCGAATGGAGGGCCATAATTATTGGCTAAATCGAAATGAACAATACCATTATCAAAAGCCGTGCGCAGAATCTTCTGTCCATTGATTAGGTCATCACCGTGTCCGAAATTATGCCACATACCAAGAGACAATTTCGGAAGCATTACTCCACTTCTTCCACATCTTTTGAATTGCATTTTATCGTACCTGTCGTCCTGAGGAAGATACTTATTCAGTGATGATTTGTCATATATTTTCATATTACGCAAATAATTAATTGTCTTGTACTTTATCAAGTTTTGCCAGAATATTCTGTAGGAATTAAGAAAAGATGATGCGATTCATAAATTATGATTGTAAAGTCTTTAGGTCAAGTTTTTCCGTAAATCCTGAACAGTTATTTCATTAAATGATCTTTAAACGGATTTTTGACTTTTTTAAAGGAAGCGATGACTTTATCGAGCGTAGTATTATTAATTTTAGGCGATGCGAATATTAATATTTGTCTTTGGGTTACTAGTTCTGACGAGTACGCATAGTCAGAAAAACAACACTGATGGGTTTGTTTTCCATGAGGTGAATGAGAAGCCTTCTCAGAATACAATTATCAACATCACTCAGGATAGTCTGGGTATGCTCTGGATTGGAACCCGTTATGGGCTGAATCGCTACGACGGAAGAGAGTTTGTTACTTATTACAGGGAAGATTCAGACCCAAACACTTTAAGTGGAAATAGAATCAACGACTTGATTCTTAATGAAAACGGAACATTTTGGCTGGCAACCAATAACGGAGTCACACTTTTCGATCCAGCGGGTAACACCTTTGATAGGTTTATGAATCAACCCAATAACCCTAATAGCCTTGGAAGCAACTTCACCACTAGTTTAACCAAGGATTACAAGGGAAATCTCTGGATTGGTACCGAGGACGGTGGTGTAACCATGTTTAACCCGAATCTTAACGAGTATAAAAGATTTACGCATAACGCCAACGATCCCTATTCCCTTGCCAGTAATTTTATATTGGACATACTAGAAAACGAAAACGGACACTTGTGGATGGGTACCTGGGCTTCTGGCCTGGATTTGTTCGACCCAAATACTAATCGTTTCATACATTATACTACGGAAAACAGTGCATTGACTTCCAATTCAATCCGCGTTATTCGCGAAACATCTCATGGGATTCTGTTGGGTACTGATAATGGGTTGTTCCGAATCGACCATCTGGAGGCTGGACGGTACACCTTCGAAAAAGTGGAATCAAAATCAGCGGATTTCTCAACGGTGTTTTCAAACGCTACCATTCTCTCGATCCTGGAAGATAAAGAGGGCCGATTGTGGATTGGATCAGAAAATAAGGGGCTTTTTTGTATCTCAAATGATCTACAAGAAATTGATCAATACGTAAACTCCAGTTACGACAAATTGTCCATTCAAAGCAACTCTATTTGGTCGTTGCATCAATCTCCATCAGGTATCATTTGGATAGGAAGCTTCAATAAAGGATTGCTTAAGGTTGACCCATTTCATCGGAAATTCAATCACATTAGCGAGGATCCAATGTCAGCATCTCCTTTAAGTTTTGGAGTTATTAGTGCCTTTGAGGAGCAACCTGGGTATGGCCTATGGGTAGGAACAGACGGCGGCGGTCTAAATCTGATTGACGCCGCAACGGGCACTGTAAAAACCTTCGAGCACAATCCGGAGGATGATAGAAGTTTGGTTGGTAATGCAGTTCTGGATCTTCATCTAAGAGATAACGGGGAATTGTGGGTAGCCTCTTGGGAAGGTGGAGTGAGCATTAAGCAACCGGGTGCAGATAGTTTCGGTAGAATTACACAATCGTCATCTGGTTCATCCGGGCTATCTGGGAAAGATGCCTATTTCCTTCATGAAGACGACAACAATAACATCTGGATATCGCTTTTTCGTACAGGGATTGATATCTTCTCTTCAGATAGAAGAAAGATCCGGACTCTCATACCAGGAGGTGAAAAGAGTATTTCCAACGCTAAAATCCGTTGTATAGCGGAGGTAATGCCTGGACATTTTCTCCTTGGCACAGAGGGTAGAGGAATTGACTATATCCAGGTAGATGATGACTATACAATTACAAGTAAGATCAATTATTCACACGATCCTGATGATCCCTCCTCCTTAAGTAACGACGACATAAGCACAATCTATCTGGCCGAAGAAGGAGAAATCTGGATCGGAACTTTCGGTGGAGGCATAAATCAATTTGATCTCAGTTCAGGCACTTTTTCAGTGATAAATAAAACCTCCGGTCTTCCAAGCAATGTAGTACTTACAATAAAGGAAGATGATATGAATAATATTTGGGTAGGTACAGGGAACGGATTATGTAGCATATCACCAAATGGAGCTATTCGGGTATTTGATAAAGATGATGGTTTGCAGGATCTCGAATTCACAAAAGGGGCAAGCTATGTAAGTAAAGATGGTGAGTTGTTTTTCGGCGGCATTAACGGCTTCAATCGTTTCTATCCAAAGGAAATCCTAAGAAACGACAGGATCCCTCCGGTTGTCGTTACGGATTTCAAATTATTGGGTACAGATGAAATTTTTTCACCCCTCGAAAAGAATGACTTCCTTAAAAACAGGTCTATAACCCTCTCACACGATCAAAATGATTTCGCATTTGACTTTTCAGTGCTTAACTACTCCCAACCTGAAAAGAATCAATACGCTTACCAGTTATCCAGCTACGATGATGAATGGATCTATACAAATAATGGATCTAATATTTCCTACACCAACGTACCCCCAGGGAGCTATACATTTAAAGCCAGGGGAGCAAATAACGACGGTTTATGGAATGAAGAAGGGGTTGAGATTCTGGTGATCATCAAAAATCCATGGTACTTATCCGGGTTGGCTATAATTTCTTATGCCCTCATCTTAGTAGCCTTCCTTTTTTGGGCTCGCAAGCTGATTATTAATAGGGAACGATTGAAAAATGAACTTCAGTTGGAGCATCTTGAACTGAAAAAGACACAAGAAATAAGTCAACTCAAGTCCCAGTTTTTCGCCAACATTTCCCATGAATTCCGTACTCCGCTTACCCTGATCATCGGTCCACTTAAGTCATTAATAAATGATACTTACAAGGGAGATCATAAGAACCAATTCAGGATTATGGCTCGAAATGCTGATCGTCTGTTGAGGTTGATCAACCAGATACTTGACCTTTCTAAACTTGAGTCTGGTAGTATGGGATTACAGGCCAGTGAACAAGACATCGTTAAGTTTTTAAAGCCGATTGCCTATGCGTTTACCAGTTATGCAGACAGGCAGTTCATTACCTATAAGTGTCACTTTCCTGATAACAAGTTACCAGTGTACTTTGATGGCGATAAGGTTGAAAAAATCATCATTAATCTTCTTTCCAATGCTTTGAAGTACACCCCCGAGTTTGGGAAGGTACTTTTCAAAGTCGAGGAAGATAACAAATATGTTCACCTCATTGTGGAGGACACCGGCGTAGGGATTTCAGAGAAGCACATCAAATACATTTTCAATCGTTTCTATCAGGTTGAAGACAAACATCAAAAGGGAACCGGAATCGGACTGGCTTTAACTAAAGAGCTCGTGGATCTACACAAAGGTTTAATAAATGTTGAAAGCAAGGAAGGAGAAGGAACCACTTTTAAGGTCTCTTTATTGAAAGGTCAGTCACATCTTACCGATGACCAAATAACCGCCACCGAAACACAGTATCAATACGAGCATACCGAATTATCAGATATGGAACTCGAAGTACCTGCTTATAACAGGGACACCGAAACTATAAAAGAGGATAACAACACAGAAATTGATGATCTTCCGGTAATTCTTGTAGCCGAAGACAATGCGGATATGCGCCTGTTCATTTCAGAGTACCTGGTAACCAACTACAAGGTGATTGAAGCAGAAAATGGAAAAGAGGCTATCGAGCTGGCTCTAGAAAATATACCCGATGTTATAGTCTCAGATATCATGATGCCCGAGGTAAACGGTTATGAGTTGTGCGAAAAAATCAAAAAAGATGATCGTACCTCTCACATTCCAGTGATATTACTGACAGCCAAAGCTTCCGGTGAGAGTACGGAAAAAGGATTTGAAATGGGGGCTGATTATTACGTCACAAAACCCTTCAACCCAAAGCTGCTTGAACTCAGGATAAAGAATATTCTTAAAACCCGGGACAAGATTCATTCTCAGCTGTCCAGCTCCGGTGAAATTAATCTGGAGCCGAAGAACCTAAACATTGGATCGAAGGATCAGGAATTCCTAAATAAAATAATGGCTTGTGTAGAAGCGAACTTTTCCAACTCGATGTTTGGTATTGACGATCTCTGTAAAGAGCTGGGTATGAGTCGCACGAAATTATACCGAAAACTAAAAGGGCTGATTGGTCAGTCGGCAAATGAGTTCATCCGATCTTTCCGATTAAAGCGAGCTGCCCAATTGTTACGAAAACAAGAGCTAACCATCTCAGAAGTTACCTACCAGGTAGGATTCAACGACCTGCAATACTTCCGCTATTGTTTCAAGGAACAATATGGAGTGAACCCCTCTGAATACGCTCAAACAGCGCATTAAACGGTTTTTGCAAACGATTGCATCAAATACCATTGCACAATGCAATGTTTATCAGGTGTAGCGAAGAGTACCATTAGAGAAGTTTGAGGAAGGTATAATGCAGAATTGTGCAATAAACCCAATTTGTATTTTAAGCTAACTAAATGGTATGATGAATTTTTACTTAGAAAGGATTAAGTTGATTGGCAAAGGACTACTACGAACTGTAATGTCCCTAGCGCTAGTCGGCTTATGTCTGTCCTATGCCAGTGCTCAGGACAGAACAGTTTCCGGAAAAGTCACCGATGAAACCGGTGAAGGTCTTCCGGGTGTCAACGTTGTGATCAAGGGTACCTCTGATGGTACAGTGACCGATTTTGACGGTAACTACAGACTCTCTGTTCCAGAGGGAGGAACAATCGTGTTTAGCGCGGTAGGTTTTGCAAATCAGGAAATACAGCCTGGATCCAGGTCTGTTCTTGATGTTGGACTAGAAATCGACGTTGCAGAGCTCGCTGAGGTGATCGTAACCGGTTACGCTACACAGGACAAGAAGGATATCACGGGTTCAGTAGCGGTTGTAGAACCGAAAGAACTGACGCAGGTGCCTTCAGCAAATATCGTTAATCAGTTGCAAGGACGAGCTGCTGGTGTTACCGTAGTAGGTAACGGACAGCCTGGTACTGTAGCGAAAATCAGAATTCGAGGTATTGGATCACTTTCTGGACAGAACGATCCTCTATACATCGTTGATGGTATTCCCACTTTCGACATCGCGACTATTAACCCTGAAGACGTTGAGTCAATCTCTGTATTGAAGGATGCAGGAGCTGCTGCGATCTATGGATCAAGGGGGTCAAACGGTGTGGTTATTATCACCACCAAAAAAGGACTTGACGGAATCAGAATAAATGGTGGGTTCTTCCACGGAACACAGTATCCTGGAAGTGGACCTGATAATATGCTAAACACACAGGGGTATGCTGATCTTCAGTGGCTAGTGTACGATAACGATGGAACAGTTGAGACTCACCCAATTTATGGAGAGTCTACTAACGCATCTCCTACTCTACCACCTTGGGCAGCGGATACAGATTGGTACGATGAAATTACCAACCCTGCATCAATTATGAACTATGACCTGTCTATGGCTGCAGGTAGAGATGATGCAAGATTCTTTGCCAGCTTGAACTACTTCGAGCAGGATGGTATCATTAGAACAACCAACTTCAGAAGGGTTAGTGGACGTATCAACACGGACTTCACAATTGGTAACAGAGTAACTATCGGTCAGAATCTGAATGTGACCTACAATGATGGTAACGATGTGCCTAACCTTCAGGAAGCGGCTCCGATTAATGGGGTATACAGAAATCAGCCAATTATTCCTGTTTTCATGAATCAGACCGTAGACGGTATTTCAAGAACGTTTGTACCTGGTGAGTACGGTGGAACAGGTCTTTCACCTAGATTAGGTAATGGTTCAAATACAGTTGCTGTACTGCAAAGAGACAAAGATGATGTATTCCAGAACATCAGATTACTTGGTAATTTCTTCATAGATGTGAAGATTATCGAAGGTCTGAATTTTAGAAGTTCATTGGGAGGAACAAGAGGAAGTGCATATTTCACCAATTACACTTTCGCGACATATGAAGACTCTGAAAACGTAGCAACACCTAACTTCGTAGAAGGTGCAAACTACGGTGGTGAGTGGGTATTTACCAATACTCTGTCGTATGACAAAGTTTTCGGTGCACACGCATTAAAAGTGGTTGCAGGTTACGAAGCACTTGAGTACGGAATCGGTAGAGGTGTGAGTGGTCAAAGAGGTGGATACTTCTCTGACGAAGTTTCTTTCCGAACGTTGAACAATGGTGCAACGATTCTGAACGCTTCTTCAGGTGTAGCTACTCCAATCACTATTGCTTCTCAATTCATGAGAGTTGATTATGCATTCCAGGACAAATACTTGTTAGCTGGAACAATCAGAAGAGATGGATCTTCTGTATTCGGTGAGGACACTCGATACGGTGTATTCCCATCAGTCTCTGCTGGATGGAGAATCTCTGAAGAGAACTTCCTCGCAGGAAACGCTATTTTCACAGATGTTAAAATTCGAGGGGGTTGGGGTCAGCTAGGTAACCAGTTACCTGTGAATCCATTGAACCAGTTCTCCTTATTTGGAGGATCCCCTAACACTTCCAATTATGACCTTACAGGTACAGGTACTTCATCACTACAAGGATTTAGACCTACTACCATAGCAAACCCTGATGCAAAGTGGGAAACGAACACCACTGCAAACATTGGATTTGATGCAGGTTTATTCGATAATCAACTGGAAGTTATTTTCGATGCATATAGCAAAGTAACATCTGACCTACTGTTCTCACCTGAACTTCCTGGTGTTGCTGGTGCTGCTTCTGCGCCTGCTCAAAATGTGGGTGAAGTGGAAAACAGAGGTATCGACCTTCAGGTTATCTACCGTACAGAAATCACCAGTGATCTGAAAATTGAAGCAAACGCTACGTTTACCAGATATGCTACGGAGATTGTTTCAATCGCTGGAAACCAGTCAGAATTTCCTTTCGGAGGTTCTAGAATTGGAACATTTGCTTTGAACAGAGAGGGAAGAGAATTCTCTGAATTCTTCGGATATGAAGTTGAAGGATTATTCCAGAGCCAGGCTGAAGTAGATGCCGCTCCTACGCAGGACGGAGCCGAAGCCGGATTCTTCCGATACAAAGACATTGACGGAAACGGTGAAATCAATGATCTTGACAGAACATTCATCGGTAATCCAAACCCTGATTTTGTTTATGGATTAAACCTTACCGTGAACTACAAACAGTTCGAACTTGTTGCTTACGTCTTGGGATACCAGGGTGGAGATCTTTTCAACTACACCAAGTGGTGGACAGATTTCTGGCCTTCTTTCCAGGGACAAAAAAGCAAGGATCTGTTGAATAACAGCTGGACAGAGTCTAGAACTAACGCTAAAACGCCAAAAGCATCAAACGTGTCTAACCTTTCTACTAACGGTACTTCAAACAGCTACTACGTAGAGGACGGTACATTCACCCGTTTGAAAAACTTGCAGTTGACTTGGAATGTACCAGCATCTATTCTTGATAGAATTGGATTTTCAAGCGCTTCTGTTTATGTTCAGGGTCTGAACTTATTCACTATCACTGATTACAGTGGTGTTGATCCTGAAATTGGTGGAGATGACCGAGCTTTCGGTATTGATTATGGTAACTTCCCAACTGCAAGACAGTTTGTATTTGGGGCGAGATTTGGATTAAACAACGATAAATACAATAATTAATTAGTATGAGACGAATAAACGCAATTATTGCATTGACATTCGCAGCCGTATTTGGTTTTGTGAATGCATGTGACGATGAGTTCTTGGAGATAGCTCCAAATGGACAATTGAGTGGGGACGTGCTGGCGACTGCGGATGGTGTCGATGCGTTACTTATTGGAGCTTATTCCATGTTAGATGGAACTTCAGCTCAAGGAACGGGAAACTGGACTTCAACTACTTCAGGTTGGGTGTATGCTTCAATTAGAGGTGGTGTAGCAAATAAGGGTACGGACTCTGGTGATCAGCCGGATATTAACCCTATCCAGAACTATGCTGAAACTGAGACTAATCCATATCTTAACAACAAGTGGAGATCAGTTTACGAATCAATTTCTAGAACAAACCAGGTGATCGATGTTGCTCAGGCTGCACTGGATGCAGGTAATATTGATCAAAGTCAGTTTGATATGTTCGTAAACCAGGCTCGTGCTCTTCGTGGCTTTTACCACTATGAAGCATGGAGAATTTGGGAAATGGTACCTTATGTTGATGAGAATACAGATGCAACTACAGTTACCAACGAAAGCTCTGCAGTTGTTGAAGCTGGAATCATAGCTGACTTAACAGCTGGAACTGCTCTTCCTGACAACATGGGTCAGATCGGTAGATGGAACGCTACTGTTGCTAGAGTAATGCTTGCTAAAGCGCTTATGGATATCAACCAGGATTACGCAGGTGCTCTTTCTTTGTTGAACACCGTAGTTTCAAGTGGTACAAAGCCTGACGGAGGCGCTATTGGTTTAGCTCCAACATACGGTGAGATTTTTGACATCGAAGGCCGAAACGGTATCGAGTCAGTTTACACTGTACAGTATTCTGTAAATGACGGTTCCGGTGGATGGAATGGTGGATTCGGTGAAGTATTGAACTTCCCTTATAAGAGTGGTGCATCTCCAGGCGGATGCTGCGGATTCTTCCAGCCTTCATTTGACTATGTGAATTCTTTCCGAACTGAAGGTGGTCTTCCATTGACTGACGGTGAGTGGAATGATCCTGCCAACGAGGTATTGAACGATCAGGGACTTGCTGTTGATGACGCCTCTTACGTTGAAGATCCAGGTCCTTTGGATCCTCGATTGGATTGGTCAGTTGGTAGAAGAGGTATTCCTTACCTTGACTGGGGTGATCACACAGGTCAGGATTGGATTCGTGACCAGTCTTACGCTGGACCTTTCAGCCCTAAGAAGCAGGTGTACCGAAGAGATCAGGAAGGTAACTTCACTGAAGTAGGTAACTGGACTTCTGGTTGGACTGCTAACGGTTACAGAATGATCAGATACGCTGACGTTCTTTTATTACAAGCTGAAGCAAGACTTGAAACAGGTGATGTCTCCGGTGCACTGGAAAACATCAACTTAATTCGTGAAAGAGCGGCTAATCCTGACGGGTTTGTGACAAACGAAGACGGTTCTGATGCTGCTAACTATGAAATCTCTGAGTATCCAGCAGGATTGTCAGCAGATGAAGTTAGAGAAGCTTTGATCATGGAAAGAAAGCTTGAGCTAGGAATGGAAGGTCACAGATTCTGGGATCTTAAGAGATGGGGAATTGTACAGGAAGAAATCAGCAGATTCCTTGATTACGAATCAGGTAAGCTTCCTGCACTTTATAATGCCATCGGTTTTGGTCCTGAGGATGTGAACTACCCTATACCTCAGCGTCAAATTGACGTAAGTGCCGGTACTTTGACACAGAATAGATAAAATTCATCATTAGTATATATAAAGCCATCCCGATAATCGGGATGGCTTTTTTTATGTGTATCTGTGATGTACTGATAGTTGCCACTTCCACCCTGCCAACCTTAATTTCAGATTCCATATCCTATTTAAGATATTTGGACTCCACGATAGAATAATTTCATTTCAATTAAGGGTCTGAAATAAAGGTTAAACCTCCTTTAAATTCTAAATTTGAGCCTCGACTCTTGAGAGAAATAGATATGAAAAACGTGTACATTCTGACAATTGCTATTGCCCTTGCAACATCTTGCTCTACCCCCTCAAACCGGTTTGAAAGGATACCTGCTTCACAATCAGGAATAGACTTCAATAACCTGATCATTGAAAACGACTCATTTAACATTCTCAATAATGAGTACATGTATAACGGCGGAGGTGTTGGCATAGGTGATCTGAATAACGATGGCTTGCAGGATGTGGTATTCTCCGGGAATAAGACTCAGAGTAAAATCTATCTGAACAAAGGTGATTTTCAGTTTGAAGATATTTCTGAACAGCTGATCGGTCTAGATAATAACCAATGGTACAGCGGTGTCGTACTGGCTGATATCAACGGTGATCGATTTCTTGATATTTATCTTACCTCAACACTAAATGACGACAGTCTGTTGAGAAAAAATAAGGCCTGGATTAACCAGGGTTTAGATGCACAGGGAATCCCGTCTTTCATAGAATCATCTGACGCCCTTGGAATTGCTGATATGGGATATTCCATGCATGCCTCCTTCTTCGATTACGACCTCGATGGGGATCTGGACTTGTACATTCTGAATAATATCGTGAATGACCAAATCCCTACAAACTATAGACCAAAAATTGCCGATGGCAGTGCGGTCAATAACGATAAGTTCTATAGGAATGATGGAGAAATATTCATAGATATCACAATTGAAGCGGGAATAACCTATGAAGGTTATGGATTGGGATTAGCTGTTGGAGATATTAATAAAGATGGTTATCCGGATATATACATAAGTAACGACTACATCTCCAACGACATACTCTACATCAATCAAAAAAATGGTTCTTTTAGAAACGAATCCGAGGATTACCTCTCCTACCATTCAAAGTTTTCAATGGGTAACGACATCGCCGATTATAATAATGATGGATATCTTGACATTATTTCCCTGGATATGCTTCCCGAAGATTACTTCAGAAAAAAGCAGACTATCGCCGGGGCTACCTACATCTTCTATATCAATGATCAAAAATACGGTTACCAGCACCAATACGTCAGAAACATGCTTCATACCCACAATGGATTCTATGGAGATCAAATGATGCCATTTAGCGAATTAGGACAACTCATGGGTATTCATGAAACCGAATGGAGTTGGTCTCCTCTTTTCGCTGACTTCGATAATGACGGGGACAAAGATCTGTTTATTACCAATGGTTTTCCGAAGGATCTTACGGATAAGGATTTCACCAACTACAAAGCACAAATGCAAGGCTATCTGGCTACTGACCGGCAAATAATTGCAAAAATTCCGGTAGTTAAAGTTTCAAATTATGCATACGAAAACCTTGGTGATTTAAATTTTGATGATAAAACAAGTGACTGGGGGCTGGAAGTCCCTTCATTTTCCAATGGAGCAGCTTTTGCGGATCTGGATAACGACGGAGATCTGGACTATATCGTGAATAACATCAATGATCAGGCTTTTGTCTATAGAAATAACTCATCCAACCAGGAAACGAACTATTTAAGGGTCAAGCCCATCGGAGAGGGGAGAAATACTAATGCCATTGGTGCAAAAATCGAACTCTGGACAACAGGAGGATATCAATACCAGGAGCAGTTTCTTAATCGGGGATACCTTTCTACTGTCGAACCCTATGCACATTTTGGATTAGGAAATACTCAGAAAATCGATTCACTAAAGATCACCTGGCCCACAGGTAAAATCACCACTCTGAAAGAAGTACAGCTTAATCAGATTCTTGAAGTAAATGAGAGTGAGGCTTTGGACCAAGTAGATAATGGTACTGGACCAATGGAATCTCTGTTTGCGAATAAAGAAGGTGTTATCGACTATATACATAGTGAACAAGAGTACATTGACTTTTTCCAGTATCAACATACGGTATCACACAAATTCTCCCAAATCGGACCTTGCATAGCCCAGGGAGACTTTAATCAGGATGGAATAAATGACCTGATTATTGGAGGTACCCAGGTTCTTCCGACTACCGTTTTGGTTAGGGAAGGTGATTCATTTGTCAGCCAGGAATTTCCTGGTTTGACAGAAACCAGGGACTGCCAGGAAGCAGATATCATCGTGACTGACCTTGAGGGCGATGGAGATAACGATGTGGTCTCACTCGCGGGTGGTTATATAAACGATGAGGAGAACACTTATACCCATAAAGTTTTTATCAACGAAAACGGCTCCTTCACTGAAAGGGTATTACCGATACTGGCCTTCCCGGCATCCGTGGTTATCGCCTTTGACTTTGATAAAGATGGAGACGAAGACATTTTTGCCGGTAGTAGAGTGAAAAAGAATTTCTTCCCATACGCTCATCCTTCTCTTCTCCTGGTAAACCAGGACGGAGAACTTACCTCACAGGATAATATGAGTTTTGACCTGGGTATGGTCACTGACGCTACAGTATCAGACTTTAACGGTGACGGTTGGGAGGACATCATTATCGCAAGGGAATGGAACTCGATAACCATCCTTATTAATGAAAGTGGTAAATCATTTTCAACATTGGAATCAGAAACACTCAACCAGTACAAAGGTTTTTGGACCAGCGTCGCTGCAGGCGATCTTGATGGAGATGGAGATGACGATTATATATTGGGTAACCTCGGAGACAATCATAGGTTTAATGTGTCGGAAACATATCCAATGCGTCTTTACGCTATAGATATCGATAATAATGGGGTCATTGATCCTCTCATCTCCTCCTATTGGGAAGATCGGGAAGGAATGATGCAGGAATTCCCCATTCATTTCTTCGACGAGCTTGCCTCCCAATCCCCATACTATAGGAAAAGGTTCCAGAGTTATACAGATTTCAGTAATACAAATATTTCTGAAACAATTAACCTGGAGGTTGTCGGGGATGAACTGATTTTCCTGGTAAATAATACCTCGAGTTATATCCTATGGAATGAAGACGGAAATCTGGAGTGGGATAAACTCCCAAGGGAATTACAGGTTTCTCCAATTCAGGAGATGATCATAAAGGACTTTAATGGTGATCAAATCGTCGACGTAATGGTTACAGGGAATGACTACACTTATGATGTCCCCACAGGATATTATGACGCCAATAAGGGTCTAATGCTTATCGGCAAAGGAGATAGGAAATTTGAAGTACTCTCTTCCGCCCAAACAGGACTTCTACTAAAAGGACAAGTAGAATCTCTTTTGTATCTTGAAGGTGATAATCCTTTGGTAGTTGCTGGAATCAATAGGGGTCCAGTGGCAGTCTACGAACATAATATCAAATAATGAGATACCTTCTTTTTCCAATACTAGCGATCCTCCTGGGATGTACTACACAGAATGAAGCCGATAAACAGGTCCCACCGGAGATAATCAATCCCACTCTAAATTTCAGACCTAACATAATCTGGTTGGTTGCAGAGGATCAAAGTCCTAATATTCCGGCTTTCGGTGATTCAACTATTGTAACTCCTACACTTGATCGGCTTGCAGCTGAAGGAATCTGTTATGATAATTTCTTTTCACCAGCCCCGGTTTGTGCACCTGCGCGTTCGGCGATAATCACTGGAATGTATCCGAATTCACTTGGGTCTAATCATATGCGAACGGGCCCCTGGTATGTGGGCAGGCCGCCAGATTCCATAATTCAAATGATGCGTCAATACTTTCCGGAGGGAGTACCACCCTATGAAGCTGTTCCGGACCCAAAGGTGAAAATGTTTACCGAATACCTTCGAAAGGGAGGTTATTTCACTACGAATAATTTCAAACAAGATTACCAGTTTGCTTCCACGCCTTTTGCATGGGATGAGAACTCGAGACAAGCTCACTGGAAGAACAGAAAACCAGGCCAACCCTTTTTCTCTGTATTCAATTATGAAGTAACCCATGAATCACGAATATGGGCGAAAGCTGATGATTCATTGTGGGTGGCAGATAACTTAGAGGTGCCCGTTCCACCCTACTTACCTGATAATGAAATCGGACAAAAAGATGTACGACGGATGTACTCAAATATTCTCGAAATGGACTTTCAGGTGGGTCAAATGATAAATGAGTTGGAAGAAGCAGGACTAATGGACAGTACAATTATCGTTTGGTATACTGATCACGGTGGACCACTTCCAAGGCAAAAAAGACTCTTGCATGACTCTGGGTTGAAGGTCCCTATGATCATAAGGTATCCTGGGAAACTCAATGCCGGTTCCAGAGATAACCGAATGATCAGCTTTATTGATCTTGCTCCTACCGTTTTATCAGTAGCTGGAATTACGCCTCCTGAGCACATGGAAGGCCAGGCTTTCCTTGGGGACCATATGAGGAAAACTGAACCACAATACATCTACGCAGCGGCGGATCGATTTGATGCCAAATACGATCAAAACAGGGCGGTTCGTGACGAACGATACAAATACATTCGGTATTATCAACCGGAAAAGCCAATGATCCTTAGGGCTGCGTATCGCGATCAAATGGCTATTATGCAGGAATTAAATCGGATGTATGAAGAAGGAGAACTAAATGAAGCGCAACAGCTCTGGTTTAGAGAAACAAAACCGGAAGAGGAGCTTTTTGATACGTGGGCTGATCCACATGAGATAAAAGACCTGGCAACTGATGACAACTACCGGGAAAAATTAGAAGAACTGCGAGCGGCCAATGACTCATTTGTTAAGTCCATCAACGACAAAGGTCTGATGCAAGAAACAGAACTGATCTCTCAAATTTGGCCGGAGGGTGTTCAACCCAAAACTGCCAATCCAGTTTTAGAAAACAGAGATGGATTAATAACGATCAACTGCGAAACGCAAGGTGCATCCATCGGTTATCAAATGGGTGACGATCAGACCTGGTATATCTACGGTGGGCCCTTTTCCTCAGATAAGAAAGTTACTGCAATGGCACATCGACTGGGGTATCTTCCAAGTGAATATGTGGCACTTAATCCTTGACCGTCAGATTTTCCAGGTAAAGTAGATTGACCCTGTTATCTGCCCAGCGATTCTGTAATTGCATTGATGGATTATCAGGAGAATAGACAAAGGAACCAAGAAATAGGTCCAGATCTCCGTCTTGATCGATGTCTCCTTTCCCCAAGGTAATCCAACGACCATCCTGACTATTCTCAATCCGATAAGGTTCAAAATCATATGTTGGGTTTCCCTGATTTTCAAACAGAAGAAAGGATCCATCGAAGCTGAGATCGTACTCAGCAAAAAACGCAGTAGCGGCAAGATCTATGTCCCCATCGGAATCAAAATCCCCAGCCTCTACCTGGGTCGCACCATACATGGGTAGGAACCTTACCATTTCAAAACGATCAGAGCCATCGTTGATATATAAACGTACTCCATGATATGGTTTCGGAATTGCAGATAAGTCGGCATTATCTCCAAAAGCAATGGCTATATCCATATCTCCATCACCCTCATAATCAAACAAGTCAAAATCACTGGTGCCATAAACTGAGTTATTCCTTATCACTTGTTTAGCAGTAAAATTCATATCCACCCGTTGATAGAAGATGATCACCCCCTCATTGCCTTGGGCCGTCAAAACGATAATATCATCCCTCCCATCAAGATCCATATCGTGAACCATTGATTTTAACGTCCCCGGAGCACTTCCCAGTACCTTCTTTTGATATTCACCCGACTGCTGATGATATATTGAAAATTGACCCATTTGATTTCCGAATTCACTAATCATAAGTTCTTCCAGTCCATCATTATCCAAATCTTTAGCATTTAGATGTACGGGCCTTCTCAATCCAACGTCGATGATTTCCGGGTCATCCTGCCCTACTTTTTTCCAGATTTTGCCATAGCTTAGATCTGTTGGATGCATCTGACCAATTTCTAATGCGTACATACTGTTTCCAGCTGGAAATCCACCTGTTAGAGGCATTTGGTAATCATGTAGTACCTCGGCGGAATCCCCATCCCATTCAATAAGGTCACCACCGGCATTAGTGATCAAGGCCTTACCTGTTTCAGGAAGAAATCGGATGTTCGTTATAAATGAGTTTCTCCGCTGATCAACCAGAACCTTATGTGCATTAAATGTGGAAGTAGTAGGTAGATTATCCACTGTGTCATATTTCATTTTCAAAGGTGCCCTGGATAGTATATAATCAGTAATGGATTCCCACTCGTCCAGAGTGATTTTGGCTTCCATCGGATAAATGGCCGCTATTTTCAACTCAATTATTTCATCTGGAGACTGTATGGCTAACGGATCGTAATCCCCGACCCTGATTCCAAGGCGGGCTCCCATATTAGGAAGCACATTATTTTCCCATATATGTCTCGGTAAATCCGACGGATCGGGTAACGCATGACAACTGCCACAATATGTTTTGAATGAATAATCCTCAGCTCTCTTTGGAGCGATTAATCCTATATAGGTAACGACCAGAATACCAACTATGGCAAGGGTCGATGTAATTACTATCGATCTACTCAACTTCCCTTCATTAATTACTTCGCAATCTTACAAACAGTACGGTAAATATATTTGTTGAAAGTCCTTCCAATACTTCTTTTGATGGTAAAAGGACTATTTAAAAGATTCGGTTCAATTTTTTGATCAGGATTTACTCCGGCTTTTTCACACATTGCAGGGAATACATATTCTTTTACATGTTGATACAATGCGATATCATTAGAGTTATACTTACGAATCAAATTCACAACTTCCGTATCAGACTTTAATTTGACACTTATCCTGTTGGATGAGGAAACATTTTTCCTGAAGTACCTTGTATCCATCTCCCTATAAAAGAGTCTCTTTAGAGCATTAAGAGACACTTCGAATTTCTCTGTTAGTCCTACAAACTGGCATTCCTGATCTACAAATTTTATTGCTCTATCCAGATCATCAGGGGAACCGGTGATCTTACTTACCTGAAAATTCTGTAGATAGGGATTATTTTGGAAGTCTTTCTGAAAATTACCTGAAGCTTTTCCATTCAGCACGTTTGCCTGGTAATGCGAGATAACCCTATCCACCGGATCTCTCAGAATCGTGGCAAAAAATGGTCTTTCGATAGCAAGTTCATACGGGGCAATTAAGCTGTGTCCGGTAAGGCAGCTGATCCCAGGAAAAACCCTCCTTGCAATCATTAGGTCTCTATTTCGAAAATACTTCCCTTTAATATGATTTGTGTGACAGCAATGAACACCAAAATTGTTTTCCAATATGAATCGAAATGTCGTTCCAGCTGTCTTAGGAATATGAAGAAATACGAGCATCCTTAAGCCATTAACAACTCCTTGAAATCCTTAAAGTCAGACGAAAGGGATCGAAATTCGGAGGTCTTCGTAAAGAGAGAACGAGTTTTTTCCTCAAAATCAGTATTAACACCAGGAACCTTATTCACTACATCAAGAAACTTAACCGGATGCGCTGTTTCCAGAAATATCCCACTTTCATCAGCATTCAACGAGGACTCGAGGGCTTTCAAACCGATTGCGCCATGAGGATCCGTCAGGTAGTCATACTTCTCGATCCCTCTTTGCATGGACTCTAAAATTCCATTATTATCCAACCAGAAACCACTCACCATTGATTTCATCGATTCGTGAGTCCCAAACAATTCAAGCATTCTTACAAAATTACTAGGGTCACCTACGTCCATTGCATTCGCATAGGTCTCCATTGATTTCCTTGGCTCATAGTTACCGGACTTCAAATAATCAGGAACGATATGATTACTATTGGTTGCTGCAATAAATCGTTTCACTGGAAGACCCATTTTCCATGCCATCAAACCGGCTGTAAGATTGCCAAAATTCCCGCTGGGTACGGAAATGACAATGTCCTCATCATTACCTAATTGCTTTACAGCAAAGAAATAATAAAAAGATTGAGGGATTAATCGCGCGATATTAATAGAATTGGCAGAGGAAAGATTGCAATTCTTCTGTAAGTCTGTATCATTAAACGCTGTTTTTACCAATCGCTGGCAGTCATCAAATGTTCCATCTATTTCGAATGCCTCAATATTTCCTCCCCAAGTAGTGAGCTGTAGCTGCTGAACCTTACTCACCTTTCCTTTGGGAAATAATATTTTGACCTTCACACCAGGAACCTGGTAAAAGCCAGCTGCCACCGCTCCTCCAGTATCGCCAGAGGTCGCAACCAGAATTGTAATCTCCTTACCGGCACGCTCTGTAAAATACCCCATACACCTCGATAAGAAACGTGCACCTAAATCTTTAAAAGCCCAGGTCGGGCCATGATAAAGTTCCAGGGACGAAATGTTATCCGATATCCTTTCTAAGGGGAAAGGAAAGGATATTACTTCCTCTACAAGTTGTTGTAACCTTTGTTCAGGGATTTCATTACCAACATATGCTCGAGCAATTCTTAGGGCAATCTCCTCATTAGTAAGACTCAAAAAGTCTGAAGCCTTATCAAACAAAGTTGGAATCCTTTCAGGGTAGAATAAACCACCGCTTCTGGGTAAACTATTGAATACTGCTGACTCAAAGTCTACAACTTCCTGCCTATTTGCTGTACTAAAAAACTTCATATCTGACGAGCACCAAGATTGTTGATAGAAGATGTGAAGACCATACACTTTATGTCGTTGTCCTCGTAGAAAGACTTTGCCTGTTCACATATGGCTTCTGCCGTTTTACTATTCTCAGTCAAGGCAAACATACTTGGTCCTGAACCAGAGATTGAAAACCCTAACGCCCCAACTGACATTGCAATTTCTTTGACATCCTTAAAAAAGGGGATCAGAATGGACCGTATTGGTTCCACCACAACATCCTGTAATGATCTACCAATCAAATCCATATCAGAACTGGTTAGGCCGGCAATTAAGGCTGCAACATTTCCCCATTGCTGGACAGCCTGGGATAATTCCAACTGTGGTTTTAGTATTTTTTTTGCATCTGAAGTCTTGATCTCAATATCCGGATATACGATACTCACCATTAATTCCCGGGGGTATGAAATGGAAATTATATCAAGTGGATCGTAGCTCCTAACCGCTGTGAATCCGCCCATGATGCTTGGTGCCACATTATCGGCATGGGCCTTTGAGGAGGCCGCCTTTTCTCCTTCCATCGCAAATGGTACCAACTGCTTTTCAGATAAAGGTTTGCCTAAAAAGAGATTTAGTGCATAAACCGCAGCAGCAGAACTGGAAGCGCTTGATCCTAGTCCACTGCCAGGTGGAATATTCTTGGCCAGTTCAATATCAAATCCTTTTTTGATTTTCAGCGAATCCAGCATTGCCTTCATCGCAACTGTAGCAACATTTGTCTTACTATCGAGTGGAATCCCAGTCGCACCGGTGATCCTATTGATTACCAGGCCACTGTCAGATCTTTCGGTGAGGGTTAACGTATCTCCGTAACTTTCCAGAGCAAAACCCAAAACATCATATCCAGGACCCACATTAGCCACGGTAGCTGGAGCAAAAACAGTTAACGACTTGCTAGTCATTAGTTATGTGTGTTGGCCACTTTCATGATATCGGCAAAGATACCACTTGCTGTAACCTCCGCCCCTGCTCCTGCTCCTTTTACAACTAAGGGTTGCTCCTGATAACGATCGGTGTAGAATAACACGATATTGTCCTTTCCTTCAAGATGGAAAAATGGATGTCCGGCCGAAACGTATTCGAGGGATGTTGAAGCTTTCCCATCAGCAAATCGAGCAACATATCTGATTTTCGATTCCGTTTTCACTGCCTTTTGATACAGCTTCCTGAAATGGTCTTCATTTTTCTCAAGCTCTTTGAAAAAGCTGTTAAGATTCTTTGCCTTCATGCTTGCGGCAGGGACAAAATCCTTTCCTTTTACCTGCTTCATTTCTAACTGATACCCACTTTCACGAGCTAGAATTAGAATTTTACGCATCACATCTTCACCTGAAAGATCTAACCTGGGATCCGGTTCGGTATACCCCTCTTCCTTCGCAATTTTCACAACTGCAGCAAATGATTGAGAAGAATCGTAGGTGTTAAACAGAAAATTCAGCGTACCGGAAAGAACAGCCTCAATCCGATGAATCTTATCCCCACTTTTTATCAGATCATTAAGGGTTGAAATCACCGGAAGTCCGGCACAAACATTGGTTTCAAACAAGTATTGACTCTTAAACTTTCTAGCAAGATTTTTAAGCTCGGTATAAAAACTATACTTATTGGTTGCTGCCACCTTGTTCGGCGTAACAATCGATATCGATCGCTTTAGGATATCCGGATACGAATTTGCGATATCAGCTGACCCTGTAATATCTAAGAAGACACTATTCCTCAGATTCAGTGAGGTCATGTTTTCTATAAATGCCTTCGTGCCAAATTTTTCACCTCCCGGCAGTTTGTCTTGCCAATCACTAACAGCTATACCGCTGGATTGGAAATACATACTTTTCGAGTTGGCTATACCAATGACCCGAAGAACCAATTGTTGTTCTTCCTTTAGGTATCCTCTTTGTTGATTTACCTGATGCAACAACGCCTTTCCAACGTTGCCGACTCCGATAATGAATAAGTTGATTACCTTCTTTTCATCTGTAAAAAAGCCTTCATGGATGGCATTCACTGCTTTTTTCAGATTGGATTGGTCAATTACTATTGAAATATTTCTTTCAGATGAACCCTGGGCAATCGCCTTTACACTAACTCCATTTCTTGCCAACGTACTAAATAGTTGACCACTTACACCCACCTGGTTTTTCATGTTGGAGCCTACCAAAGCCACAATAGCCATTTTCGACTCAAGCTCAACTGGATTTACTTTTTTCAGGTCTATCTCCCATTCAAAAGCGCTGTTGATAACCTTTTCAGCACGGATAGCATCACCACTTTCTACCCCTACGCAAATACTGTGCTCACTGGATGCCTGCGTAATTAGAATCACATTGATCTTTGATTCCGATAAGGCTTGAAACAGGCGATAGGAAAAATTGGGAATACCTACCATCCCACTTCCTGTTAGATTCAGAAGCGTAATCTCCTTGATGGATGAAATACCACGTATGGTTTCCATGTCCTTCCATTTCTTGGTGATGGTGGTGCCCTCGTCCTCTTTTTGGAAAGTATTCTTCACTATAATGGTGATATTCCTTTCCAATGCCGGCTGTATTGACGGTGGATAAATGACCTTCGCACCAAAATGAGATAATTCCAGTGCTTCCTCATAAGACAAATGAGGGATCACCTTCGCATTGGAAACTAATCTTGGATCGGCGGTCATTAAACCAGACACATCCGTCCAGATCTCAAGTAATTCAGCTTTCCAGAAATTTGCTAATAGGGCGGCGGTATAGTCAGAACCTCCTCGTCCAAGAGTAATCAACTTCCCGCTTTCGGTGGAAGCAATAAACCCGGGACATACATTCACCTTCTTAAGGTTTGAAAGGTATTTAGTAGCCCTTTTCTGGGAAACCTTCCTCTTTACCTGACCCATCCCATAGGTATCGTCGCAAATAATGAACTCCATCGGTTCGATGAGATGAACATCTTCAGTTGATGCTTGAAGGAAATTTCTTATTATCGTTGACGACAATCTCTCCCCGAAACTGAGGACGTAATCATTAGACTTGGCTGAAACTTCTTTCAACAGGAAAATTCCACGAAGAATATCTTCCAACTCATTAATCATCATTTTGATGGAGCCCAGAATTTCTCCCTGTGATTTAACAGATAGTAGCTCTTTAGCCAGATCGAGGTGTTGATTTTCTACTTCCCGAACAATATCCTGATAGTCGATATTACCTTCACTAGCCAGGCTCGCTGCATGCTGTAATTTGTTAGTCACACCTCCTACTGCCGAGACGACAACGATCAGTGGCTTTTCTTTCTTCTGGAGTACAATTTCCTTTACCAGTTGAATCGAACTGGCGGAACCAACGGATGTACCCCCAAATTTCAGTACAATCATCTCATGGAAATTAAGAAGAAACTTGATTAGCAATCCAATCACCAACCTCTGAGGTTGTATGAGAGCTTTCTCCTTCTTTTGCCAGATCTACCGTTACATAGCCCTCCTCAATTGATTTTTCAACCGCATCACTGATCAGCTTCGCTTCTTCGGAAAGATTGAAAGCGTACTCAAACATCATAGCAGCTGATAGAATTGTGGCACATGGATTCGCTATATTCTTCCCTGCCGCCTGAGGATAAGATCCGTGAATAGGTTCAAAAACAGATGTATGAAGCCCAATAGACGCGGAGGGCAACAAACCAAGTGAACCACTAATTACACTAGCCTCATCAGTGAGAATGTCGCCGAACATATTTTCGGTCACCATGACATCAAAATTCTTTGGCCACTGGATGATTTGCATAGCGGCATTATCCACAAACATGTACTCAACCTCGATTTCAGGATAGTCTGGGGCCATTCCCTGTGCTACTTCTCGCCATAACCGAGAACTAGCCAGTACATTGGCCTTATCGACAACGGTTAATTTCTTTCTTCTCTTTCCTGCAAACTCAAAGCCCAGTTTGAGAATTCGTTCAATTTCTTCCCTGGTGTAAACGCACGTGTCATAGGCAGTATTACCGTCCTCTGTTCTTCCCTGGGGTCTACCAAAGTAGATGCCACCCGTGAGCTCCCTAATGCAGACAAAATCTGCGCCATCTACCAATTCCTGGCGCAGAGGAGATTTATGAATTAAGGATTTGAATGTTGTTAAAGGACGAATATTTGCATAGAGACCTAGCTTCTTCCGCATAGCCAAAAGGCCCTGTTCAGGTCGAACTTTGGCATTTGGGTCGTTATCAAATCGGGGGTCACCTATGGCGCCAAAAAGCACGGCATCTGATTCCATACATAATTCATGCGTCTCATCAGGATACGGATTTCCCACCTTATCTATAGCGGTCGCTCCGGTCAAAGCATGTTTGGTGGAAAGGGTATGCCCGTATTTCTGTGAAACAGCTTCGATAACTTTTAATGCCTGTTCGGTTATCTCAGGACCAATGCCGTCTCCGGCTAGTACCGCGATGTTAAGTTCCATTCTAAGATTGGTTGTTCGTTTTGGTTTAGATATCCCTTAATACGGGACGTTTTCTTTTTCTTTTTTCTTTCCGAGTTTAATTCCGGCTTCATCCAACTCGATAATGTTTAGCATCTTTTCTGTGGCTTTGATTGCCGCGAAAGTTTGGTCTGTATCCACACCCCTTGTTTTAAACTCTTTTTTCGATTGCCAGGTGATGGTAGTCTCTACAAGGGCATCCGTTCTACCTCCCGGAGGAATGGCTACGCTATAATCTGATAAGGTTGGGAGCTTTCTACCCATTTCTTCAAAGTAGATGGATTTCAACGCATTCATAAAGGCATCGTATTGCCCATCCCCTGATGCGTTCGCTTCAAAGTGCTTTCCATTAATCTCCAGAGATACCACTGCTACTGGTTTAAGACCCAGAGAATGTGAAAGGTTATAGTTTGTGATTTTTACATTCTGACTAATGGCCTCAAGGTCCAGAACATCCGCTACAATGTACGGTAAATCCTCCATGGTCACACGCTCCTTCATATCTCCAAGCTCAATGACTCTCGCCGTAACAGCCTTCAATGCTTCGTCATCCAACTCGATTCCTAGCTCTTCCAGATTTTTCTTGATATTAGCTTTCCCGGAAGTTTTACCAAGAGCGTACTTCCTGGTTCTACCAAACCTTTCCGGTAGTAGTATATTGAAGTACAAGTTGTCTTTACTATCTCCATCAGCATGAACCCCGCAGGTTTGGGTGAAGACATTGTCTCCAATTATCGGTTTATTCGTTGGTATTCTTTGACCACTAAAGGACTCAACCAGTTTACTAACCCGATACAGTTTCTCTTCATTAATATTGGTTTTAACCTTTAGTTTATCCAAAAGGACCGCGATAACACTGCTGAGAACAGCATTTCCTGCGCGCTCACCCAGGCCATTCACGGTTGTATGCAAGCAATCAGCTCCCGCTCTAACAGCTTCCGAACAGTTTGCAACTGCAAGGTCATAGTCGTTATGGGAATGAAAATCAAATTTCAACTCAGGAAAGTTCGTGACCATTTCCAGAAAATACTCATACGCTTCTTCAGGAGTGAGAATGCCCAATGTATCAGGAAGCATGAAACGATCGATTGGTTGATCTTTTAAGCTGTTAACAAGAAAAAAGACATAGTCTTTGGAATTAGCCATTCCGTTAGACCAATCCTCGAGGTATAAATTTACCCTTATACCCTTTGATTGAGCATATGAAATAACAGCCATTATATCCTCCACATGTTCCTCCGGTGATTTACGAAGTTGGCCTTGTACATGCTTAAGTGAGCCTTTGCCAAGTAGATTCAAAACGCTAGCTCCCAGATCATAAATCCAATCCACAGAAGATTGACCATCGACAAATCCCAGAATTTCTATCTTGTCAATATGACCTGACTCTCCAGCCCATTGAATAATTTTTCTGACGGCTCTTGCTTCTCCGTCAGAAACTCGTGCCGATGCGACCTCCAGTCTATCCACACCCACATCATCCAACAGCATCTTAGCAATGCTCAGCTTCTCCGAGTCGGTAAAAGACACACCTGATGTCTGTTCCCCATCTCGCAAAGTAGTATCTAATATTTGCACATACTCTACCATGATATTCAGGCCTGGAAGGCTTCTATCTCATCCTTGATGCTCACTAGGTAATCTATATCATCATAGCCCTTTAGTAAACACTCCTTTTTGTAACTATTAATATCAAAACTGATTTCCTCCCCAGTCTGATCTATGGAAAGAACCTGTGATTCCAGGTCAACAGTAAATGTCGAGTTAGGATCCTTATCTATCAGATTGAAGATCGTCTCCAACTGCTCGGGGGAAACAGTGATTGGAAGCAATCCGTTGTTCAATGAATTATTCTTGAATATATCTGCGAAAAAACTTGAGATGACTACTCTAAACCCGTAATCATAAATCGCCCATGCCGCATGCTCACGACTGGAACCGCTTCCAAAATTTTTACCTCCTACTAAAATCTTCCCACTGTATTTGACATCGTTCAAGGGGAAATCTGGTATTGGCTGATTGTTATTGTCATAACGCCAATCTCTAAAGAGGTTGTCACCAAATCCCTTACGTTCAACTGCCTTCAGAAATCGTGCAGGAATGATCTGATCGGTATCCACATTCTCCGTTGTAATTGGTACCGCACTGCTTGTGACTTTTTCAAACTTCTCTATCGCCATCTTTATATTCCTTTAGGCTGTGACTAATTCTTCTATTTCCATTAGATCTCTGGGGTCCGTGATGGATCCTGAAAGAGCACAGGCAGCTGCCATCAAAGGGCTAACCAACATGGTTCTCGCACCAGGACCCTGTCTTCCTTCGAAGTTTCGATTGGAAGTCGAAACCGCATACTTACCGGCTGGTATCTTATCGTCATTCATGGCCAGGCAAGCTGAACAACCGGGTTGTCTTAACTGGAAACCAGCCTCTTCAAGGATTTCGACAATACCTTCTTCCTGAGCCTGCAGTTCTACCTGCTTAGAACCAGGAACGATCCAGGCTGTAACGTTTTCTGCTTTTTTCTTTCCCTTTATAAACTTCGAAAAAGCTCTCAAATCTTCAATTCGCCCATTCGTACAACTACCAACAAAAACAAAATCAATTTGCTTTCCTTTCATGACTTCACCACCTTCAAATCCCATATAGGTTAAGGATTTTTCAAAAGAAGGTCTTTCAGATTTTTCAAGTGAATCCACCGTTGGAATAGCCTCACTAATTTTGACACTCATACCTGGATTTGTTCCATAGGTAATCATTGGTTCAATGTCAGCCGCATCGAAATGATATTCAGTATCAAATTGCGCACCGTCATCACTTTTCAATGATTTCCAATAGTCCAGAGCCTTATCCCATTCTTCTCCTTTTGGAGCAAACTCTCTTCCACGGATGTAGTCGAAAGTTGTATCGTCTGGAGCGATCAATCCACCCCGTGCTCCACTTTCAATACTCATGTTACACAGAGTCATTCGACCTTCCATACTTAGGCTTTCAATGGCCGAGCCTGCATACTCGATAAAATGTCCGGTACCTCCACTAGTTGAGATCCGGGAAATGATGTACAAGGCAATATCTTTTGCCGTAACTCCGTCTTTAAGTTCTCCATCTACCCGGATTAACATCTTCTTGGGCTTGGGTTGCAAAATACACTGGGTTGCCAGCACCATTTCAACCTCGGAAGTACCAATGCCAAACGCTACGGCACCAAATGCACCGTGTGTAGAGGTATGACTGTCGCCGCAGACGATTGTCATTCCGGGCCTGGTCAAACCTAACTCGGGACCGATTACATGGACTATTCCCTGCCAATCATGGTTAAGTCCATAGTACGGGATGTTATGCTTCTTGCAATTCTTCTCTAGTGTTTCAAGTTGATTTCTTGACAAAGCATCCTGTATTGTCATGTGTTGGTTGACCGTAGGTACATTGTGATCTGCGGTAGCAGTGGTTTTATCGGGTCGGGAGACCGTCAATCCTCTTTTTTCTAAGCCCAAAAAGGCTACTGGGCTTGTAACCTCGTGAATGAGATGCCGATCGATGTAAAGGACATTGGGGCCGTCCTCAATTCGTTTAACTACGTGGGCATCCCAAACCTTATCAAAAAGTGTTTTGGCTTCGCTCATATCTATCTATTCTTTCTCTTTCTTTTAAACATATTGGGGTTGCCTTGCCTTAACCGGAGCCATCTTGTTGACGGCATCAAGGAACCCTTCAACGGCAGCAGTAATCAAGTCGGGGTTGCTGCCAAAACCATAGTACATTTTTCCTTCCCACTCCAATTGGATGTGGACTTTTCCTATTTCTTTGCTGGATCTTGTGAACGTTTGTATTAAAACTTCATGGATGTGCATCTCCCTTTTGATGATCGCCATGGTCGCTTTCAATGCTGCATCTATACCTCCATTTCCAGACTCAGAGGCCTCGAATTTCTTTCCTCCAATATCCAGCTTCACCACAGCAACAGGAAGCAAGTCCTTACCGGTCACCACTTGTAACAAATCCAGCTTAATGCTTTCTCTTTCCTTCTCAGCATCACCCATAAGAAATTCAAGATCTTCATCTCCTATGTCTTTCTTTTGATCTGCCAGTTCCAGAAAGCGCTTGTATACTTCCTCTAGTTCGTCTTTTTCAAGTGGGTAGCCCAGCACGCTAAGACGGTGTTTAAGAGCTGCTCTTCCACTCCTGGCAGTTAAAACAATCGAAGACTCATGGGCTCCTACCTCAACTGGATCAATGATCTCATAATTCTCTCTCATTTTGAGTACCCCGTCTTGATGTATCCCAGAAGAATGTGCAAATGCATTTCGACCAACGATTGCTTTATTGGGTTGTACAGGCATGTTCATTAAACTGGATACCAATCTGCTTACCTGGTGTATTTTTCGAGTGTTGATGTTGGTATCGATATCCAGGTCCTTATGACTCTTGAATGTCATTACAACCTCCTCCAGGGAGGTGTTTCCCGCTCGTTCCCCTATACCATTCATGGTCACTTCAACCTGACGCGCACCATTTATTACTCCGGTAACAGTATTAGCTGTTGCCATACCCAAATCATTGTGGCAATGAGTGGAAATAATGGCATTTTCAATCCCTTTGACATTCTCCATCAAGTACTTGATCTTCTGACCAAACATTTCGGGAAGACAATAACCTGTTGTGTCCGGAATATTAATAACTGTGGCCCCAGCAGCGATAACGGCCTCTACTACCCTGGCTAAATACTCGTTGTCCGTTCTACCCGCATCTTCTGCATAGAACTCAATGTCTTCAACCTTTTTCTTGGCGTATTTGACTGCTCGTACGGCTCTCTCCAAAACTTCGTCTTCCGTTGACATCAGTTTGTGATGCACATGCAAATAAGAAGTCCCAATACCGGTATGAATTCGCTTTCTTTTCGCATATTTCAAAGATTCAGCTGCCACGTCGATATCCTTTTCCACAGCACGTGTAAGTCCGCAGATAACTGGTTCGGTCAACGCCTTGGAGATATCCTGGACTGATTGAAAATCACCAGGGCTGGATATTGGGAATCCAGCCTCAATGATGTCTACCCCTAACTCCTCCAGGGCCTTCGCCACTTCAATTTTCTCAGTTGCATTTAGCTTGCATCCTGGAACCTGCTCTCCATCTCGCAGGGTAGTATCGAAAACATATAATCTATCTGCCACAATCGTTAGGGTTAAGGGTTAATGATTTATTTATTCTCCGGACGCAACTTTCTTACGGTTGCACCAGTGATCCACATTTCAGACTCTTTTAATTCAGCAAGCTCGTCCTCCAGTTTTTCTCGATAATCTGATTTTTTATTCGCTTCAATGGTAATTTTTGCCTCGTTACCAGATTCAACACTATCGTATAGGTCCTCGAAAACCGGAGCCACTGCATCACGGAATTTTTTCCACCAGTCCAATGCACCTCGTTGAGCAGTGGTTGAGCAATTGGCATACATCCAATCCATTCCATTTTCAGCAACCAACGGGTAAAGGGACTGTGTAGCTTCTTCGACAGTCTCATTAAATGCCTCAGAAGGTGTATGTCCTCTTCTTCTTAGTAGATCATATTGAGCAGCAAAAAGACCTTGAATTGCCCCCATTAAGCTACCTCTTTCTCCTGTCAGATCACTATATACTTCCCTTTCAAAGTTTGTTTCAAAAAGGTATCCGCTTCCAACACCAATCCCTAAGGAAATCACTCGCTCACGGGCTCTTCCGGTTGCATCATTATAAACCGCAAAGGATGAGTTGAGTCCTTTCCCTTCTACAAATAAACGTCTCAGGGAAGTCCCTGATCCTTTTGGTGCAACAAGTATTACGTCCACGTTATCCGGAGGAACAATTCCAGTCTGATCGCTGTAGGTCACCCCGAATCCGTGTGAGAAATAGAGTGCCTTACCATCAGTCAGGTACTTCTTCACTGTTGGCCACTGCTCAATTTGACCCGCATCGGAAAGAAGATATTGGATAACTGTACCTTTATCCAAGGCTTCCTCGATCTCAAACAGGGTTTCACCTTCTACCCAGCCATCTGCGACAGCTTTGTCCCAAGATTTCCCACCTTTACGCTGACCGATAATTACGTTAAAGCCATTATCCTTCAGATTTAGAGCCTGGCCAGGGCCCTGGACACCGTAGCCAATAATTGCGATGGTCTCGTCTTTCATGACCTCACGAGCCTTCTCCAGTGGAAACTCTTCCCTTGTTACTACTTCTTCCTCTACCCCTCCAAAATTGATTTTTGCCATTTTATCTGTTAATTAGTTTTTAGAAATCTTTAATGCTAAGTTGATTTGATTGCGAGTTTTCAAGTTCGCGAATATACGCCTCAGTTTTTCTTTTTGACTTGGAAATAGCCACTCTACCTGACCGAACAAACTCAAGTAAACCGTATGGTTCGAGTTTTTGATACAAGTCGTGTGTTTCCGATTTATGACCCGTTTTCTCAATCACAATGTGGTCCTTCTCGATTACCAATATTCTTGCCCCATTATTTCTGACCAGTTTCTCAATTGAGTTCCCGTCTAGAAATATCTGTGTAGGCACTTTATACAAAGCAATTTCCTGGTAGTATATCTCGTCTTCGTCATACACGAACGCTCCTAAAACATCTACTAGCTTCCGTATTTGCTTGACTATTTTTTCTGCTCGTGTCCGTGTAGTCAGAATAACTATGGAAAACCTGCTTACTCCAGGTACCTCCGTTGTTGATACGTTAAGACTTGAAATATTAATCTTCCTTCTAGTCAGGATGATGGTGATGTGGTTGAGTAGGCCCGACTTATCTTCGGTTAGAACGGATAAGGTCCATTCCTTTTCTATCTCTACCTGGTCGTTGTCCGTGTATAAGCTAGTTGACATTATTGTAATCGTATGTTGGAAACAGATTCGCCTGTCGGTACCATCGGGAAAACGTTTTCTTCTTTTTCGACAATAACTTCCAGCAAAGCTGGCCCTTTTGAGGATAACCAGCCCTGTAATGCTTGATTCAGATCATCTCTCTCTTCCACTTTCTGAGTGTGAATGCCGTATCCGCTGGCAATCAGTTGAAAGTCCGGGTTCTTCAAGTGGGTGAATGAATATCGCTTGTCGAAAAACAGCTGCTGCCATTGTCGAACCATTCCAAGAAATTCATTATTCAATACCAGTATTTTGACATCGATATCGCTTTGTGCGATAGTCCCCAATTCTTGTATAGTCATCTGGAATCCTCCGTCTCCAATAACAGCAATAACCTGACGATCAGGGCTTCCTTTTTTTGCCCCCATCGCAGCAGGAAGTGAAAAACCCATTGTACCCAGACCACCAGAAGTAACGTTGCTATGGGGATCTCTGAATTGATAATACCGACTAGCGACCATCTGGTGCTGGCCCACATCGGTTACAACAATGGATCTACCTTCAGTCATTTCCGAAACAATTCTAATGACTTCGGCCATCCGAATTTTTCCCTCTGAAGGATATAGTTCCGGACGAATTACCAACTCATCTTCCTTTTCATCACAGACGGCGAATTCCTGTAACCACTCCTTATGGTTATTCTCTGTTACTCTTTTCTTCAGCGACTTCAAGGCCTGTTTAGCATCTGCATTAATTGCCACTGTCGTTTTTACATTTTTGTCGATCTCTGCAGGATCTATTTCAACATGAATGACTTTGGCTTGCTTCGCATATTGCTTCAAGTCTCCCGTGACCCGATCGTCGAATCGCATTCCAACAGCAATCAACACATCACATTCGTTGGTTTTAACATTCGGCCCGTAATTGCCATGCATGCCCAGGTAGCCCACGTAATTAGGATGGTCTGTCGGTACCGCAGATAGTCCCATAAGGGTTGAGGCCATGGGTATCCCGGTCTTTTCTGAAAATTCAAGTAATTCTTCTTGTGCACCGGATAACAAAACGCCTTGCCCGACTAGGAGAAAAGGTTTCTTTGATTCGTTAATAATATCTGCTGCTTGCTGTACCTTTTCCTTATCCAGAGTAGGATAGGGGTGATAACTCCTGATTCGCTCACATTTTTCATAGTGATACTCAAATTCCCCGAACTGAGCATCCTTAGTGATATCTATTAGAACGGGTCCAGGTCGTCCTGTTGAAGCGATGTAAAAAGCCCTGGCTATAGCGTAGGGTATCTCTTCGGGTTTAGTAACCTGATAGTTCCACTTGGTAACCGGCATGGAGATACCTACAACATCAGTTTCCTGAAAAGCATCTGTACCTAATAAATGAGATGGAACCTGTCCCGTGATACAAACAATCGGGGTAGAATCAATTTGAGCATCTGCAATTCCTGTGATCAAGTTAGTAGCACCAGGCCCCGATGTTGCGAGACAGACACCAGTTATTCCCGATACCCGGGCGAAACCCTGAGCTGCATGCGCGGCCCCTTGTTCATGACGTACCAAGATATGCTCCAGATCCTCCTGGTACTTATAGAGTTCATCATAAATAGGCATAATGGCACCTCCTGGATAACCAAAGACCGTCTCAACTCCTTCTTCTATCAGGCAGCGAACCACTGCTTCCGCACCAGAGATTTTGATTGATTCAGCTTTCTTCTCTGGTTTCTTGATCTCAAGTTCTGGTGTATTCATGTTCATAAGTCTGTCACACATCCCTGGGAGGCACTTGCCACCGTCTTAATATATTTTTTTAGTACGCCACTGCTTGCCTTATATGGTGGCTTATTCCATTCTTGTCTTCTCTTTTCCAACTCCTCATCGGTGAGGTTCACCGACAAAGTGTTGTTCTTAGCATCGATTCTGATTATGTCGCCATTTTTAATCAACCCTAATGGTCCTCCTTCCTGAGCTTCTGGTGTAATATGACCTACCACAAACCCGTGCGAGCCACCTGAAAATCGTCCATCTGTAATGAGGGCAACGTCCTTACCCAATCCAGCACCCATCACCGCACCAGTAGGCTTCAGCATCTCTGGCATACCCGGTGCACCCTTAGGTCCTGAATAGCGAATGACAATCACTTCTCCTTTCTTTACTTCCTCTCCAATACCACGTATGGCATCAAACTCGTCATCATAAATTCTTGCACGGCCTTCAAATAGTTCCCCTTCTTTTCCCGTAATCTTAGCTACTGCACCTTCCGGAGCCAGATTTCCCTTTAGAATCTGTAGATGGCCGGTAGACTTAATTGGATTGTTAAAAGCATGTATAATCTTTTGAGAATCTTTTAAGCCGGGGCTCTCCAGCAGGTTTTCCTCTATGGTCTTCCCAGTTACAGTCATACAATCTCCATGGAGATAGCCGTTTTCCAGCATTAGTTTCAGAACAGCTGGTATTCCACCAACGTTGTGTAGATCTTCCATTAGGTACTCACCACTAGGCTTAAGATCAGCCAGTAACGGAGTCCTGTCAGAAATTTTCTGAAAATCATCGAGTGTAAAGTCCACATTCACCGTTTTAGCCATTGCCAGCAAATGAAGCACCGCATTCGTGGATCCTCCTAGAATCATGACGGAAGAAACTGCATTTTCAAACGCTTTTCTCGTCATTATATCCCTCGGTCGAAGATCTTCCTTCAACAGATAGTACATGGCTTTCCCCACTGCAAGAGTTTCTTGATTCTTGTCTTTACTCTCCGCAGGATTTGACGAACTGAAAGGCAAACTCATTCCAAGTGCTTCGATAGCCGAAGACATGGTATTCGCTGTATACATACCGCCACAAGCACCCGGCCCGGGAATTGAGTTTTGGATAATTCCTTTGTAATCCTCATCCGAAATATTACCTGCCAACTTTGCTCCGTAGGCTTCGAAGGCAGACACGATATTCAAATCTTCACCTTTCCATTTGCCCGGTTTAATTGTTCCTCCATAAACCATGAGTCCCGGTCTGTTCAGCCTTCCTAAAGCAATAAGTGCACCTGGCATATTCTTGTCGCATCCCACTACTGTTACGATACCATCGTAATATTGTGCGTTTGCGACGGTTTCTATTGAGTCTGCAATGATGTCCCTGGAAACTAGCGAATAATTCATTCCTCTTGTGCCATTGGAAATACCATCGGAGACGCCTATAGTGTTGAATATTAGTCCTACTAATTCCTGCTCTGTGACACTCTTCTTAACCTGATGAGCAAGAATATTGAGATGCATGTTGCAGGGATTTCCTTCAAAACCTGTACTCACTATCCCAACCTGGGCCTTAGACATATCTTCCTCCTTCAAACCCACCGCGTAGAGCATGGCCTGTGAGGCCGGCTGACTAGGGTCCTGGGTGATGGTTTTACTGTATTTGTTTAGTTCCTGGCTCATTAAACTATGGTCAAACCTTCGAATTCATTGGAAGTAACTAATCTTCGATAGAGCATGTATAGATTATGGGATTGTGAATCTTCCCAATCTTCTTTCATGAACTCACCGTTAATACTTTTGATTGGAGTAATCTCCGTTGCTGTCCCGGCAAAAAAGGCATATTCCATTTTATAGGCTTCCTCAAGGGTCATATCTTTTTCCACAACCTCTATACCCCATTTCTTTGCCAACTCCATGATTGTCAATCGAGTGATTCCAGCAAATATGTTATCTGGCTTAGGGGTAAATAGTTTTCCCTCTGATTCAAAGAAAATATTGGCAGCTGGTCCTTCTCCAATAAACCCATGCTGATCAAGTAATAATGCCTCGTCGTATCCCAGCTTTCTTGCTTCCGTACTTGCAAGGATAGGAATTGGGTAGTTTCCACAAACCTTGTGATTTACGGGCATGAATTCCGGACCCGGTTTTTTGAATCTAGAAACCATTACACTCACAGGATCGTGGCCAAGGTATTTCTGCCATGGCCAGGCGCCAATAAATATGTTGGCTTTTGACTTATTAGTTAAAGCCATATTTGGGTCCTGCCAGATCAAAGGTCGAATATAGGCGGAGTCTAAATTATTTCTATCGAGCAATTCGTAGGAAACATGGACCAACTCTTCTGAGCTATAACTGATCTGAAGATTAAGAAGAGAAGCGGAATGAATCAATCGATCGTAATGAGTGCGAGCAGCAAAAATGTTGCATCCTTCCGCGTTTTTGTAGGATCGTAGTCCGTCAAATACGCCTAAACCATAGTGCATGGTCTGGTTGTAGATGGAAGCCTGTGCGTCCTCTGCCAAAATCCATTGGCCATTTAGAAAAACAACACCTCTTTGTTCAAAATATTTCAAAACGATCCTGTATTAAAAAAAGCGCCATCCTGTGTGGGAATGGCGCTTCTAAATTTCTTTATGTTTTAGTCAAACCATTCCCCTCAAGTCCTAATAATGACTAGAATAGAAGGTAGAATGGATACGACTGTTCTCATTGTTCTGCTTTGAGGGTCAAATTTAAAATAATGTCCTTTCAAAAAACAACAATTTGAAATAACATTTCTGTTTTTTCAAAAATGACACCTTATTTCTACTAATTTCATAATAAATGAAACTTTACAGCCGTTCTAGGGGTTCATGGTTCCGAGTATTTAAAGACAAAATATTCTGAGTAATGGTGAAATGAGTTACCTCCCGGGACAACAATTAGTCCAAAGGTTTTACTTAATTTTGCCGACAACCTTAAACATTATCTAGATATTATGAAAACAAAATCCTTTTTGCGGCTTTTGACCCTTACATTGGTTGCCGCGAGTTTGTTGTTTACAACTAGTTGTAGCGACGACGATGACGACAAACCCACTGAAACACTTTTGGAAATTATTCAGGGAAATGCCAACTACAGTGAATTTCTGGAATTCTACGATGCTAATGCTGCCAATCTTCCTGCACTGGAAGGACAGACAATCTTCGTACCTAATAACGGAGCGTTCGATAACCTGAGAGCCACTCTTGGAGTCGAAGATTTAACTACTGTTAATCCATCTGTGATCACGGCTGTTCTTGCTTTCCACTTTGTAACTGGAACTGTTTTGGAAAAAGACCTCGGCACAAGCCAATCTACTGCACAAGGAGAAGCAATTGCTTTTAACGATGATGGTACCATCTTCACTGGTGGATCCAACACGGCAGTAACTTTCGGTATTACTGACCAGGAAGCAACTAACGGCGTAATTCATGAAGTCAATACAATTTTGATTCCTCCAACCATATTCGGAGCTATTGCAACCGATCTTGGTAAGGTTTCTCAGGCGATCTTCCTTGGAGCAGATTTTACAGCACTTGTTTCAGGAATCGCTGTTGCTGATGCCTTCGCAACTGAAGCAGGACTTTCGACAATCACGGAAATCCTTAGAGGAGATGGTCCTTTCACATTGTTTGCGCCAACTAACGCGACTTTCGAGCAGGCTGGTATTACTGCTGACTCATTCGATGGACAAACATGGTATGGCATTCTTGCTAACCACGTTGTAGCAGGTACAGTTGCACCAGCAGATTTAACAGCGGGAGCAACATTCCAAACACTAGCAAACGCAACTTTAACAGTGGTAGTAGCAGACCCTACCAATGGACTTGGAATTTACTTCCTTTCTAACGGTGATGCTACACCTGATGCGGAAGTTGCGCTTCCAAATGCATTTGAGGGATCTAATGGAGTGCTTCACGTAATTGCTGGAGTTCTTGTACCTCCAACTCCTTGATATAAAGGAAAAGACATAAAAAAGGTGAGTTGGTTTTCCAACTCACCTTTTTTTTGCTCAAGAATTCTATTTGGTTTCCTCCTCTTTCGTGCTGACGATCAGTTCTTCGCAACGATGGCAAAACTTAACACCAGGTTCGCTGCCAGCTTGATCCTCCATTCTCTGCCGAGCTTGTTGGAATATTTGATTCTCTTCCATCGTTCTCTTTACCTCTTTCTTAACCTCGCTTGCTGCAATTTCAGCCGTTACAATACCTGTGGGCACTGCGATGATTGCATAACCCATAAGCATCAGTACAGCAGCAAATGCCTGACCGACCACTGTTTGAGGTGCAATATCTCCGTAGCCAACGGTGGTTATAGTTACAATTGCCCAATAGATGCTCCTGGGAATACTTGTGAATCCATTTGCTCCTCCTTCAATCATGTACATCAAAGTACCCATAATAATCACAAGCGCTGTAACCGCGCCAAGGAATACTGCTATCTTGTTACGACTGTTGGCGAGGGCATCAGCCAGAAGTTGAGCTTCTTTGAGTTGACGCGTCAGTTTAAGTATTCGAAATACACGAAAGAAACGGACAACACGGATGACCACCAGGTATTGTGCGCCGGCAAAAAATAATGTCAGATAGGTAGGGATAACGGCGAGAAAATCGATGACCCCGAGGAAACTCGTTGCATATCTCCACGGCTTTCGGACGATAAATAATCTGGTAAGATACTCTAGCGTGAAAAAGGAAGTGAAAAGCCATTCTAGCAGGATAAATACTTCTCCAAATTCCTGATTTAAGCCATCTACACTTTCCAGCATCACGACCAACATACTGGAAAGAATCACCCAAAGTAGAACTACATCAAACTTTCTACCGAGGCGAGTATCCGTTTCAAAGACGATCATCCATAGGTTCTGCCTTATGTCCCCCATGAATTTGAAATTGTGATCCTTACTGCTCATAAATACTAAGGCAAATTAGAAAAACAATTCAGAATCGACTACGTGCTAAAATATGATTCTCATCAATTCATTGCGGTGTCCCAGGTGATGGAAACGTAGTATATGGCACCGATGTTTGGTCCTCCCAAACTTTGGAAGTATGGCTCATTCAATACATTGGATCCACCAACTCTCAAGATACTGTTCAGATCTTCTAGTTTATAAGAAAGTTGAATGTCTAAATTATCGTATGCAGGAACGTTACCAATGGCGAATGAAGACTCCCATCTAAATGCTTCTTGCCACCTGTAAGTCATATTGAACCCAAGCTTGTCTGTAACTCTTCGATTACCAAAATTGATATTGAATTTATGCTCAGGCGTGTTGAAATCGTTCAAGACATCGTTTGAGAATCCGCCTATAAATTTATTCCAATTATAGTTTACACCGAATTGGTAGCCCGTGTTGAAACTGTAGGTAAAACCTGTTGCAAGACCTTGTGTTTCAACATCATCATCGAGATTAGAATAAATGCTAAATGTATTTGCCGACGAACCCAAGAGCATTGACGAATAAAACGTGCCTCCGGTAGTTAGCGTTGGATCAACATCAATATTTTCCTGCACTGCCTCATCCGCATTAACAAGCGCAACTTGCGTGATAAAGGATGTAAAGAAATTGTGATAATAAACTGCTTCGAAAAGAAGGTTATCACCGATCAATGACTTATATCCAAATTCGAAAGATTGTACTTGCTCCGGGCGTACAGGCTTGGCTTCCGTGAATGTCTCCAGTACGCTTCTGTCCTCATTTCCAGCAAAAACTGAATTTCTCCAGTTCAAAACCGACCCGAGCGTATAGGTTAAAGGTTGACCTGTCGAGCTGAATTTCGGGATGTCGTACTTCTCATAAAATCGAGGTAAACCCCCCAAAAGACGAGAACTAAGGATATCAAGATCAATAAACTGGCCTTGAGTGGTCGGAAATCTAAATCCTGTTTGATAGGAGGCTCTGAAGTTATGGTTTTCGCCTACCGTATACACTCCGGAAATCCTTGGATTGAACTGGCCATCAAAATTCTCGTTCTTGTCGTACCTTATGGATCCGCTTAGCTTAAAGTCAGGAATAATTCTCTTCCCTGCCTGGACATAAACTCCATATTCCTGTATTGCTCTTCCTCCAATATCGTCAAAGATTGTACCGTTAGAGCGCAATTCGAATAGCCTGTATGACCCACCTACCTGTAATTCCATAAAGTCAATTTCATTGCTGAAATCGTATTGGGCGTCAATCTGGTACAGGTTGGATTGATCATCAAAAACTGGTCCATCTGGAACTTTTAGAGGCTCCCCATTTCGGTCTTCAAAGGCACCAAGCCGTAGGTCTTCAAACTCTGAACTTCCAATCTCAAGTGGATACAAGACGTTTTCCACCTGATTTCTTGCGAACTGGTGAGCAGCAATTTGGTCGGCTTGAGTTACGGAATTAGGATCATCAGTTAGGCCGTAACCTGCATCATAGATTGACCGCAGATACTCAACGGCATAGGAACCAAAGTAGTTATTAAGACTTCCGAATCTACCTTCATTGAGTTTAATTCCTGAGAATTCCGCTATATAAGAATCTCCCGACCTTTCCCTGGTAGTATATGCCCTGACAAAGAAGTTATCACTACGCAACTGGAGTCTATGCTGGAAAATAGCAAAATTCTTTAATGAGTATCGCTGTGCACCAGTATAAACACTGGTACCCGCTCCACCATTAAAGAGATAACTTAGCTCTAGTTGATCGTTAATTCGGTAGAAAACACCAGCATTAGCTTTAATGTTTTCAGCACCATAATCAACAATTAATTCTTCGGCGTAACCGGGTGTATTAGCTACCTGACTTGGTAAGAATCCATTTTGAGCATAGTTCCATGCTGTAAGACCAGGTTGGAATACACCGTCTCTCTCTGCCTGGGTCTGCCAACCTACCTCATCCGGGTCTAATACGCCATTGCCGTTGTCATCTCCCGTATTACTGAACCTTAGGATATTAAGATTGAGTCCTGCTTCATCACCGTGGAGGTGTAAAGCATCCACACCAGGATTAGGACCCGCATCGCCAAAGGGATTATTTGTAAGATTTCTATCTCTCAACGTAGTACCGTGCCAGTCGTCGGCCCTGGAATAGCTCAAGGTGGTTTTGAAAGCAATTTTGTTATTGTAGGCCTTAGCCCATCGGACAGACATATCATACAATGGTGCTGTCGCCTGGTCAGCATCTGAGCCCACGTGGTTTACTCCAACTTTTGCATATGCGCTGGTTCCCTGATAATCGAAAGGATTCTTACTTGTTACAAGTAGTATTCCGTTAAAAGCATTTGGGCCGTAAAGTGCTGATGAGGCACCAGGCAATAGTTCAAGGCTTTCTACATCCAATACCGAGGGTCCATTGAGATTACCTATCGGAAAATTAAGTGCTGGGGCCTGGGTATCCATCCCATCAGTGAGCTGGACAAAACGTGTGTTTCCTGTACTCGAGAATCCACGAGTATTAATAATTTGAAAATTGATACTACTGGATGTCATGTCGACCCCTTTCAGGTTCATAATGGCCTTGTAATAATCGTCCGCGGAAGTGTTTTGCAGAGCCAGTATATCCATTTTCTCAATGGAAACCGGTGACTGCATGATACTTTCCTCCACCCGTGAGGCACTAACCACAACTTCCTGGCCAAGTAGTGCGGCTTCGGACATTGAAATTTCTAATCCTGAAGTGTTCGCAGAAGTAATTTCAAGCTGTTGCCTTTCAAAACCAACGCTGGATATCACGAGGGTTACCGGTGGTGCTGATGAAATCGACAAGCTGAAGTTACCATCCAGGTCTGTAACAGTTCCGAGAACAGTTCCCTGCACCGTGATATTCACTCCAATGAGGGCTTCGCCTGATTCATCCGTTACTTTTCCTGATACCGAGGTCTGAGCAAAACCTACATGTGAAACAAAAATGAGCAGTATAGTGGCTAAAAAGCCGTGGAACCGTTTGTTCATTTCTATCTAGTTTTTGAGTTAGGGTATTGTTGAGACGCTAATATTAGCTAAAAAATACCTAATCAAAGGATAGAAAATGGGTATTAATTTTGCTTTAAAGGCTAATCCTGCTCGTTTTTTACATGCTCAACGAGTCTTTCACACAGGGCATTTATTTCACCTGCTATATATTCATCCCCGGTAGAATTCATAATGGTTTGCGAAATACCACCCAGGCAATCGATATAGAATCGCTTCATTTCATCAACGGGCATGTCCTTTGACCATAGATCTATTCGTAGAGTATTCTTCTTTTGATCGTCCCAGAGGGAAAGACTGATGGACTTCGTCTCTGAAAACCCGGGACTGTCTTTCTGATCAGCATCCCAGTAAATTTTTTCTGGAATGTTGTCCTTGTCCAATTCAACTTTAAACTTTATTTCAGAGGTATCCATTAAGGTAAACTATTTTTAAAATCTTCATAGGTAAAACCAGTTTCTTCGAGAAGCTCTACGCTGCAACCATCTTCAGTCGCCTTTGCGTTAATGTCCACTACCCTGTTGTCCGGAGATGGATGGGTCGATAGAAACTCAGGAACTCCACTACCTCCTTCAGCTTCAATCTTTTCAAAAAATGATGCGGCTCCATTACAAGCGTATTGAGTATCTCCGAGATAGATGACCGAATATTCATCCGCCTCCGCTTCATTATCTCTACTAAACTTGAGTGAGAGCGCTGTACTAACCAACTGGCCTACCTGCTGGGCGGTACCTTCACCAAGGGCAATACTAAGGAGAAACTGTACACCTAAGGTTTGTTTCATCGCATCGACTGAATGCCTTAATTCGGCGTGCGCAATCTCGTGTCCCATGACCCCCGCCAGATCATCCGCATTATCCAGGTATTTTATTAAACCCGTATAAACGTAGATAAAACCTCCTGGTGTCACAAATGCATTCAATACATCCTGATCGATTATGGTCAATTGGTAAGGGAAAATGTCGTCATACTGAACGTCATCGCTTCTTAGAATCCGATCTTTCATTGCATTTAAATACTGATATGCCTCAGGATATTCCGCCTCTGAAAGGACGGGAAATTCATCAGGTTTAGAAGCAATATCCGCCGCGACCTGCTCACCGAGTGCTACATCATCCTCTACCGGAAAAAATAGATTGTCTAACAAACCTCCACCCTTCTTATCGCCATCATCATTATTGCACGATGCGAAAAGCATGAAAGCTCCCAGTAGTGAGAAAAGAAATAGTGACTTAGTCTTCTTCATAACTCAATATTTTTATTGCTTGCTTTTTATCGTCTTTCAATTGTTCTTTCAGACCATCAAGATTATCGAACTGAATTTCTTCACGTATCTTCTTTACAAAGAGAACCTCGATTTCAAACCCGTAAATATCGCCTTCAAAATTAAAAATGTTTGCTTCAATTGTTCTCTGTACACCTTTTAATGTGGGTCGAAAACCAATATTTAACATACCTCCCCATACTTTTCCATAGACCTTTACCTTGACTGTATATACCCCATCTGAGGGGATAAGCTTGTAGTCGTCAGGCACATATATATTGGCGGTCGGAAAACCCAGGTCTCTCCCAACCTGATTTCCTTTAACGACTAAACCACATAAAGCGTATCTTCTACCCAGGTATTCATTTGCGGTTAGAATGTCACCTACATTTAAAGCATTTCGAATCTTGGTCGAGCTTACTCCTACATGATCCACTTCCTGTTTAGGAATCTCCTCAAGCTCAAAACCGAACTCCTGTTGGTTCATTTTCAGGTACTCGAAACTACCTTCACGGTCTTTCCCGAACTTATGATCGTAGCCGATTATGAGTTTTTTTGTTTGAATGCCTTCCACCAAATACTCCTTAATAAAATGCTCCGATGAAAGCTCTGAAAAATCACGAGTAAACTGAACCTTGATTAAATAGTCTATACCCACGGATTGTATAAGCTCGATCTTTTCTTCTATCGTGGATAACAGCTTTAGATTACTTGAGTTCTTCCCTAAAACAAATCGAGGATGCGGCCAATAGGTAATAACCAAACTCTCTCCATTACGGTACTGGGCTTCCTGAACCACCTTACTTAGTATTTTCCGATGCCCGAAATGAACGCCATCAAATGTTCCACTAGTGACCACCGGAAATTTCAAAGATGGCAGCAAAGATAAATCCTCTATGACCTTCATTCGGAAGCTTTTTTATCGTTCTCGATTTCCTTGATCAGTGAATCCAGTTGATATGCGTTTTTAATGTCATAAACCCCTATCCTTGTTCTCCGTAGCTCTTTGAGATATGCCCCCACAGATAGAAAATGGCCAAAATCATTAACCAGGCTCCGAATATACGTTCCTTTCGTACATTCTACTTCAAATCTTATTAAGGGAAGATCTAATTCTAAATCGAATCTCTTGATTGTAACTGTCCTTTCTTTAAGTTTTACTTCTTCATTTCTTCTGGCCAATTGGTAAGCTCTTTGACCATCTACCCGGATGGCTGAATGTGCGGGTGGGACCTGTTTTATTTCACCAAGAAATGATAGTCTGGCTTTCTCAATCTCCTCCGCTTTTAGATGTTGCCAGTCCTGCTCTGAATCAAACTCTGTCTCAAGATCGTAAGACGGGGTTGTCTTTCCTATTTCCATGACTCCAAGATAGGTTTTATCCAAACCCTGTAACTCGTGAAGTTTTTTGGTAAACTTGTTTACACCGATTAACAGTAAACCTGTAGCTAAAGGGTCAAGCGTTCCGGCATGCCCAATCTTTTTAGGTCGAAGAGTGTACTTCAATTTTTTTACAACGTCGAAAGAAGTCCATGTGAGCGGTTTGTCGACTAGTAATAATTTGCCCTCTTCCGGTATCACCATAAGGATGAAGTAATGGCAATGGTGCCAATGATTGCACAATAGATTCCGAAGTATATCAGTTTTCCCTTTCTGACAATGTCAATCATCCATTTGCAAGCCACATAACCAGAGAGAAATGCGGCAATGAATCCAACTAGTAATGCGATCACACCAATAGAGCCTTCTCCTTGAATCGGTGTACTTTCAAAAAAGTCTTTAAGCTTCAATGCAGCAGCACCTAGTATTGGAACCAACACCATGAGAAAAGAGAACCGAGCAGCTTTTGACCTTTCTATGCCTAACAATAAGGCCGTGGCTATTGTCGCTCCCGAGCGTGAAATACCCGGAAGAATCGCGATAGATTGTGCAATTCCAATGAGTACCGAATGCAAATAACCAACTTCCTTTTCACCGGAACTTTTGAAATAAGTAAAGGCCAACAGCAAGGCAGTCACCCATAGCATGGACCCAACTAGAATCATATTCCCACTAAAAAAGGATTCTATCTGGTCTTCAAATAAAATTCCGATGATACCAACTGGAATCATCGAAATCACCAGTTTTGAAACGTAGTGGTACGATTCGTTCCATCGAAAATCGAGAATGTCTTTTAGAATTGCAGAGATCTCTCTCCTAAAGACCACGATAGTACTGGCTGCTGTAGCTGCATGTACAACAACCGCAAAGAGCAGGTTCTCGTTACTTTGAACTCCTAGAACCACATTTCCGATTTCCAGGTGTCCACTACTACTAACTGGTAGAAACTCAGTCAATCCCTGGATGATTCCTAGGATCAACGCCTGAAACCACGTCATGCTTTATCCGAGTCGGTTTTCTTCGCTTTCGATTTGTAAAATATTGCTATGAATTGGATGATGAATCCTATCATTACCACAATGGGACCAAGGGTAAGACCGAGAAAGCCGAAACCAAAGGTTTCTTTATCGAGAGTCATAATAAAGAAGCCCAATGCCAATACACCAATCCCGATGATCATTATCATGTAGTTGGCTTTTTCAAATGCAAATTTCGATTTTGCTTCCATTTCAATAAAGTTCGTCCAATGAAGTTTTCAAATATTTCTTTACCGCGAAGTAAGTACTAATATAGGTAACTGCCACACCGATAATGATTATCCCCGCAAACAGTAGAAGAAGCTTCTCCTGGGATTGCAGTTGTTGCAGGTCTTCCATTTGCTGATTAAGCCAAAAAAGTATGCCGTAAATCGCACCACTTGCGACAAGTCCTGAACCTAATCCATAAACTATGGACCTTCGTAAGAAGGGAGCCTTGATGAAACTCCCTGTCGCACCTACTAACTGCATGCTTCGAATCAAAAAACGCTGTGAGAACAGTGCCAGTTTGATTGTGTTGTTGATCAAGATAACCACGACCAGCAGTAGTATGATTGCCACACCCAACAGAATGGCCCCGATTTTAGTCAAATTATCATTAATGCTTTTTACCAATGACTCTACGTAGCTTACTTCGTATACGCCACCTAGTGACTCAATATCCGCTGCCACCAACTGTAAGCTATCGGGGCTTTGATAGGCCGGGGCAATTTTGACGGTGAATAAATCCCTAAGCGGGTTATCTCCTAAAAACGAAGTGAAGTCTTCTCCAGTGTCAGAGATGAACTGCCTGGCGGCCTCCTCTTCGGTGATTAATCGCACACCTGGACTGTCTTCCGTATTAAGGACATATTCCTTTACGCCGAGTGTTCGTTGAATCCTGCTGATCTCACTATTACGTATTTGTTTATTAAGGTAAACCTGCAATTCAATGTTCTGCTGGATGAGTGAGGTGAGTGAACTGGCAAGCAGCATCAGAAGGCCGAATATTCCAATAACCAACAGTGATAGAGTGACACTAAAGACCACGCTTAGAAACGGAAAGCTTCCCAGATTACGTTTCCGTATATGCTGCCTAGACATGCTGCAAAACTAAGGAATTAAGGCATCCCCGCTTTGTCTTTAATGAAAATTAACTAAGGATTTCGCAACCCCTCAAGACGTAGCACTAACGCCCGATCTTCCAATTTCTTCAGTGGGATGGTCACCCTGGTCAGAAAGATCTTGTGATAGTCTCCATCATAGTATAGATAAACCTGCCTTTCATCATCTGCATTGAGCTCCAGTATCTCGTAAGGAGATTCGGAAAAGTCCCCGAATAAACTGAGTTTTCCTTCAAAATACCTGAAAGAACGGGTATTGGCTGGTCCGGCAACCTCAATGTTAATTAGGGAGGTCCCCAAGGTAACCGGATTCCCGACATCCTCGGTTAATTCCTCCTCTTGCGAGAAATCGGTCTCCGAAGGATCGAAATCATCCTCGGGAAGATCTATTTCCGGAGTAAAGAATTGCTCTTCATCTGAAATACTAACTTCATCGGAGGAATTATCCGCCACAGCAGGAATTTCGTTTGCTACAACTTCTGAAACGGACTCCGTTGCTATCGGATTATCAGGATCTGCAGAGGAAACCTCGACCTGGTCCTCATTGAACGTTGAGGTTTCTTTAGGAGCGACCACAATTTCTTCTTCATCAGGTTGGGTTGGTAATGGAGATTCGGGAATCTCCACAGGAGTTGGAAACTCCTGTTGAATCGCAACATTGGAGTTATCATCTGTATTCGCGAAATAGAATATACCAATACCTATTGAAGCTACTATCACTGATCCTGCGACCTTGGCACCTAGTGTACTAAAATAGTTCGAAACACCGCCTGCTGGAATTACGACCTGATCAAGTCGGGCTTTCAATTGCGTTTTACGGTAATCCCGAATACCGGTAATAATTTGTTGTTGAAACTTCAGTTCCGACTGAAGGTCAGGATTATTCTTTAGTGCGTTTTCGAAATCAGATCGTTGACGATCGTCTAGTGTACCCAAAAGGTAGCTTTCAACTTGTTCCTCCGGATTTATGTTTTCCATCTTTAAAAAAAGTCTTTCCTGGAATACTTCTGCTTAATTAAGGTGTCTAGCCTTTTCTTGCATTTGTATTTTTTTGTCTTTGCTGTATCAGTATTCGCAAAATTCATTCTCTCTGCAATGTCACTCATTGACATACCATCGAAATAATAATGTATCAATATACTCGTACAGGGGTCTCCTAATTCCTCTATACACTCATGAATGATCCTACTGGTTTCATTCTCTTCAAAGGTTTGAAAGTCCTCTCCATCCTTCTCCTCACTACTAAGCCTGCTCCGTCTATCCAGTTCTTTCCTCCATTGGTTAAGGCAAATGCTGTATAGGTATGTGCTGATCTTCGAGGTCAGCACAAACTTTTTACTAGATACCTTCTGCCAGAGAACAATCAACGCCTCCTGATAAACATCTTTGGCATCGTCCTCCGTTCCATTGTTATTAAGAACCAACTTGAGCATCATGCGGTAGTGTTTTTTGTACAGGTAATCCAGTACATCCTCCTCACCACGCTCTATACGGCTGAGAACTTCACTATCCTTCATATACCCCTTAAGTTCCTGAGAACTCGTCTTTTAATACTCATAGAATACAAATAGTAACCTTTTGAAAGTATCGGTTGGCTCTATTTTGATAAGATACTATTGTTCTGGCTAAATAGATCAATGACACGACCATTTATTATCCCGAATACCTGGTCAGTAGACCTTGGTCTGATGGTATGATTTCCGGTAAAGTTTCCAAATGCAGGTAACACTCCATGAAAGTCGCTGAAGTAGAAACATGGTATTTTAACTCTTTGTTTCCCGGCTCCAACCATGTTGACTCCGGGATGAATATGACCGGATAGATTATACAGGTCGCTGTCTATTTTTTCATGGGTGAAGCAAAATGGTCTTACTTCGTAATACTCGACGATCCTAAGGTTTCCGGAGAGGTAATGCTGGTCAGGCATCACATCATGATTACCCTTTACGAGAATAAACTCTATATCATCATACTGATTGATCCAATCAAGGAAGTGTTGCCATTCAGCATTGTAGTCACTGTGAAAGAGGTCTCCCAGGAATATCATGGTCTTACATGGATATCGTGTGATGATGTGAGTTAACCTGTTCAAATCATCGAGATGAATCTCTGAGGAAATCGGGATCCCGTTTTTTCGGAAATGTCCTGCTTTTCCAAGATGGACATCTGAGACAATGACTAATTCCTTAGATGGCCAATGGATGGCCTTCTCACCAATAAGGCAAAACTCTTCCCCGAGTAGCGATATGGTTAAATCCTTATCAGACACCTGCAGGTAACCAGGTTTGCGTTCTGTAAAGAAAATATAGGTATCCACGAACTTTTAACTTCCCTTCTTCCACCCAAAGCTTGCAATCGTAAATATTGCCGTTTTCAGGGTCAAGAATATCTCCATCAACAAATACATTATTGTCCGAATCAAATTCCATTTCTCTTATAACCTGCATTCCAATAACCTTCTGATTATATCTCGGATCTTTCTTATCGCACTCATCGCAGATCGGATCGGGTTCCTCTCCAGGCTCTCTAAAAAGCTTGATTACTTTTCCAAAGTACTGATCACCTTCTTTATAGATTTCTACTATTGATCTTTCTTTTCCGGTGTTATCGTCAATAGTTTTCCATTTCCCAACTATGGCCGTTGACTGGGCGATTAGACTTGTAGCAAAGAGCAAGAAGATTAGGGTAAAGAATGACTTCATCCAATTTTGGTGTTTGGCCAAAAATAGTAAGTGATTTTAACTTCTCTCTATTCTGAGCTGTAACTTCTTTACACGATCTTCAATTTCCTCGCTTGTAAGGTTTTCACGTCGTAAGCTGTCGACCAAAATGGGGAACGCAAAAGGTGTTGGTTGAGGGGTGTCACGCAATACTATTCGCTGTTGATCTATTCTCCTAATTGACTCAAAGAGTCGGGATTGTTCAAGCTGTTGTGTCATTACTTCCTCCATCGCCTGACGAATCAAAAGATTATGCTCATCGTATTCCTCGAAAACCTTATATATAATTGAGGAGTTAGCCTGTAAATGCTTTGCTCGAATATTCTTACCAGGATAGCCTTGAAAAATTAGACCTGCTATCGTAGCAACATCCCGAAATTTGCGCTGGGCCATGGCTGTTTTATTAATAGATTCATTAATGTCCTGCATCAGATTTTCCTCACTAAACAAATCCAGTTCGAGAGCTTCTTCAATTGGGACTTCCTGGTCAGAAAGGAGCTCAAATCCATAATCATTCTGTGAAATTGAAAAGGTGATTCTGGTCATTTTGGAGATGCGGTAGGCAACAACACTTGCCAAAACCTCATGAACAAACATTCCCTCAAATGGATAGATGAAAACATGATGGCCATATCGGGTAACTGTTCTCTCAATAAGCAACGTATTAGGATCAGGTAGTTCAGACCAGCGAGATTGCAGGTCAAGTATTGGTTTTATACACTTCAATTCAGGGTCGGAATATGTCCCATTTTTTGCCTCCAATAGTTTTTCCCTAATCACATCTGCCAACATTGATGATAGCGGTAAACGACCACCAGCCCATGCCGGTGTCTTTCCACTCTTCTTCTTCGATGCTTTAACTTGGACAGTCAGGTCTTTTATTCTGACAAACTCCAGGTTTCGACCAGCAAACCAAAATGTTTCTCCGGGATTCAATCTAGAAACAAAGTACTCCTCTATAGTACCCAGATATCCTCCTGTCAGAAACCTGACTTTGAGAGAGGGATCTCCTACTATGGTACCGATGGATAACTTGTGACGAGTAGCAGCTCTTCGATTAATTATTCTGTATACACCGTCTTCTTCATATACTCTGGCGAATTCGTCGTACGCACCAAGTGTGGTCCCTCCAGTTGTGATGAAATCAAGAGTCCATCTCCACTCAGTAGCTGTTAAAAGTCTGAAGCAGTAGGTTTGCTTTATCTCCTCAAGAATTTTTAGCGGTTTAAATCCACCGCTTACTGCCAGTGTCACCAGGTATTGCACCAAAACATCCAATGTTTTTTCCAAGGGTTTGCGACTTTCAAACCTCTTCTCAGCGACCGCCATTCTTAATGCTGCTCCTTCAATTAGTTCCAAAGAATGTGTTGGTACAAAATAAATCTGACTCACTTCTCCCGGGCTATGCCCACTTCGCCCAGCGCGCTGTTGAAAACGGGAGACCCCCTTTGGTCCACCAACCTGAATGACTGTATCCACTGGCCTAAAATCAACTCCAAGGTCCAGACTGCTGGTGCATACCACACATTTCAACTTTTTCTCATGAATAGCATCTTCCACCCAATTTCTAATGGCTGAATCCATTGAACCATGATGCATGGCGATTATCCCTGCCATTTCCGGATAGGACTTCAAAATAGCCTGATACCATAATTCAGTCTGGGATCGAGTATTTGTGAATAATAAGGTGGTGTTGGAATCCTTGATAATTGGAATGATTTTTTCAATTAATCTGGTACCAAGATGACCCGACCACGGAAAAGACTCCACCTCGTCAGGTAAAATGGAATCTACTTTTATCTTCTTTTCAATGTCCGCTACAATATCAATTCCCGACTGGTATAAATCTTCACCCAATAAAACTCGTCTTGCTTGTTTCAAATTACCTATGGTCGCCGAAATTCCCCAAATACGCAATGGGTCCTTCGAAATATGCTTAAGTCTGGAAATTGCCAGTTCAGTAGCTACCCCCCTTTTTGTGCCAATTAGCTCATGCCACTCATCCGCAACAATCACCTTTAGATCTCGAAAAAAATTGGGATAGTCGGATTGACTCAAAAGAATATGAACACTCTCAGGTGTAATAACTAACACGTCTGGAGGGTGCTTTTTTTGATTCTGACGCTCAGATGTTGTGGTATCACCGTACCGCAGCCCGACCTTAACTGGAATTTCCATTTGCACGGAAAAATCTATCATGGCTTGATAGATATCTTTGGCAAGAGCTCGTAAAGGGGTAATCCACAAAAGTTTCAACCTCGGCCTTCCGGGATCTTGAAGATGCTCCAGAAGAAAGGGAATCCAAAGTGAAAAGGTTTTACCGCTTCCCGTTGGTGCGTTGATCAGACCGCTTTTACCTTCCAAATAGGCGCGCCAGGATTCTTTTTGAAAATTGAAAGGAGTCTTATCCTGCTTTTCAAACCAATTCTCTGCAAGCCTCAGTTGCTCCTCAATCTTCTGGTTAGCCATAAAGGTCAATATACATCAGACCTAATACTAGATAAAATAAAAAACCCTGGCACGAAGAACGTGACAGGGTAAAATTAAACCACCAAAAGAATTCTTTTAGCTTAATCCATGAGTTCTCCGAACTCCTGTACCATCTTCAAAACAGAAGGCGCTTTGGCTCTAAGTGCTGCGGGAGATGCATCTACCAGATGCTTCATCGATTTCACCAATTCGGTTTTTCTATCCAATGATTCACGATAAGCCGATACTTCTTCTTCCGAGCCCTCCTTTCGTAACTTGGATAGTGATTTTTTATTCTTTTTCACCTCGTCTTCCATAAGAGGAAAAAGATTTTGAATGACGTCTTTTGCCAACTTAAAATTTCGATCCTCTATGGCAAGGTTTAAGTCATTCTTTGCCTCGATGAATTCTTCATTCTCATTACTTGAGATGGGGTTGGAAACCAGGATCAGGGGTAAACCTAAAACCAGCATAAACATAAAAAAACGGCAATCAACAGATGAATTATTCATGTTTCTCATCAATTGGTTCAGCACAAAGGTAGTAATTTTTTATAACTTCTTATAAAACAGCATTTTATACCTTATATCTTAAATTATAAGTTCTCTTTATCGAGTCAACAAACTAATAGATAAGGCTTTCTAAAAAAGACACTGGAATACATAAAAAAAGCCGCCCTGAAAGTTCAGGGCGGCTTTTCCAACTAGTAAGGTTCTACAACTATTTCAATACCTTAATTTCTGTCTTTTCGACGTCAGTAGCATCGGCAATTTCTTCTACTACTTCGATCTTTTCTATTTCTACAGTCTCATGACCTCCTCCGTAAACTTCACCGAGTATTGGCGCAATAACCAAGCCAACAAGACAGGTTAGTTTGATCAAAATATTCATAGAAGGACCACTTGTATCTTTGAATGGATCACCCACTGTATCTCCGGTTACAGCTGCTTTGTGTGCATCTGATCCCTTATAAGTCATCTCACCATCGATCATAACGCCGGCTTCGAAGGATTTCTTAGCATTATCCCACGCACCCCCAGCATTATTCTGGAAAATCGCCCACATTACTCCTGAAACAGCTACACCGGCCATATAGGCTCCAAGGGCTTCAGGGCCCATTCCAAAGCCAATTAGTATAGGTGCGGTGATGGTAATCGCACCCGGGAGCATCATTTCTCTTAATGCAGCCTTTGTCGAGATGTCTACACATTTGCCATACTCTGGAGTACCCGTGCCTTCCATGATACCAGGAATCTCTTTAAACTGCCGTCGAACCTCTTTTACCATTTCCATTGCTGCTTTACCCACAGAGTTCATGGCAAGAGCGGAAAATACCACTGGAATCATACCACCAATAAATAATGCAGCGAGAACATTTGCCTTGAAAATGTTTATCCCGTCGATTCCGGTGAAGGTTACATAAGCCGCGAAAAGGGCTAGGGCTGTTAAAGCCGCTGAAGCAATTGCAAATCCCTTTCCGGTAGCCGCTGTGGTATTACCAACAGAATCAAGTATATCAGTACGTTCTCTGACCTCATCGGGTAGTTCGCTCATTTCGGCAATACCTCCTGCATTATCAGCAATTGGTCCAAAAGCATCAATTGCCAACTGCATGGCTGTGGTGGCCATCATAGCCGAGGCTGCAATTCCTACTCCATAGAAACCTGCCAGTTCATATGAACCCCAAATGGCTCCTGCAAAAAGAAGAATTGGTGCAAAAGTCGAAATCATTCCTGTAGCCAGACCAGCAATTATGTTTGTCGCAGCGCCAGTGGAAGATCGTTGTACAATATCCAAAACCGGTTTCTTACCTAAACCAGTATAGTATTCTGTGAAGTAACTGATTGCACCTCCCACAAAAAGACCAATGAGAACTGCGTAGAAAACATTCATTGGTGTTAAATCCACCAACCCAACTCCAAAGAAGTTCATCTGCATTTGTGCAGGTAGCAGTAAGTCGATGACAAAAAACGCCGCAACAGCAGTAAGCGCAATAGCACTCCAATTTCCTTTATTCAAGGCACTTTGAACGGTAGCCTCCTTCGCTGAATTATCTGAGATTTTAATAAATAGTGTTCCAACTATCGAAAAAAGAATTCCCAGTCCAGCAATTACTAGTGGCAGAAGGATAGGCCCGATTCCGTTGAATGCATCGTCAATCGCTCCACCCATGTCACGTATAACATAATTACCAAGGACCATGGAGGCCAATACAGTGGCTACATACGATCCAAATAAATCCGCACCCATACCGGCTACGTCACCAACGTTATCACCGACATTATCAGCAATTGTAGCCGGGTTTCGAGGATCATCTTCAGGAATTCCAGCTTCTACTTTTCCAACGAGATCAGCTCCGACATCTGCCGCTTTCGTGTAAATACCGCCACCAACTCTAGCAAAAAGAGCTATAGACTCAGCACCTAAAGAAAAACCAGCCAAGGCTTCTAGCACGACCGTCATATCCCCGTTGCTTGTCCATTCACCTCCCATGAAGAAATGAAACAATAAAATGAATATGACACTAAGGCCAAATACCGCTAAACCTGCAACTCCAAGTCCCATAACGGTACCACCAGTGAATGAAACCTTTAGTGCTTGAGGTAAACTAGTGCGGGCAGCCTGGGTAGTTCTTACGTTTGCAGAAGTGGCAATCCTCATACCAATGTTACCAGCTAATGCCGAAAAAAATGCACCAACAACAAAAGCGACAACAATTAACCAGTGTGTAGTTTCCACCAAGGTTGCAATTACGCCCAGGAGAATTCCTGCAATTACAACGAATATCGCCAATACACGATACTCTGCACCAAGGAAAGCCAGTGCTCCCTCTTTGATGTGCGTTGCAATCTCAGACATTCTTACCTCTCCTGCATCCTGTTTGTTAATCCATTGGGCTTTAACAAACATGGTAAGCAGGCCAACCAGTGCCATAGCCGGCACCACATATATCAGATATTCCATTCTTCTAGTAGGTTTTAAAAAGGAGGGCAAAGGTAATGCAAAGGGCAAATTTTTGAAACCCTTCCTTCAACCCAGAATTAACTCCTACCAGAAAATGTATCTCAAATGGGAAAAATGTTTATTTAGTACTTGAATTGATGTAATTGAGGAACTCGTTTTTGTAGTCGTTTTCAAGAAATTTACCGCTAAAGTGCGCAGTTCCAGTCTGACTATTTGTGTCATTAACTCCTCTCGAAGAAACACACATATGGGTAGCGTCCATTACCACAGCCACATGCTCCGTATGTAATGCTTCTTTCAAGTCGTTGGCTATTTGGATAGTCAACCTTTCTTGCACCTGTGGGCGTTTTGCGTAGTATTGAACGATACGATTAATCTTTGACAAACCGATTACCTTCCCATTTGGGAAATAAGCTACATGCGCTTTCCCGTAAATAGGGACAAAATGGTGCTCACAATGAGAGTAGAATGTAATATCCTTTTCTACCAACATCTGATCATATTGATATTTGTTCTCAAATAATCTTGCTACAGGTTTGTTTTTTGGGTTTAATCCCGAAAACACCTCCTTAACATACATTTTCGCCACCCGGTTTGGTGTTCCCTTCAAACTATCATCCGAAAGATCCAAACCTAAGACGTGCATGATTTCTTTAAAATGCTTCTCGATTAACTCAATTTTTAAGTCGTCGTCCAGTTCAAAAGCATCGGCTCTCATAGGAGTATCCGCAGCACCTCCACCATGATCATGGTCATGATCATGATCGTGTAGGTCCTCAAGCTGGATATTCGACAAAGTTTCTTTCTGTTTCATAAAGTGTGATTTTCAAGTCCAGCTTTTCGTCGATCTCTTTTCTAAGTAGATCATATATGACTACTGCGATATTTTCCGCGGTAGGGTTCAATTCGCGAAATTCCGGTACGTCTAAATTTAAATTTTTGTGATCCAATCTGTCGGTTACATTTTTTCGAATTAAATCACTCAATTGTTTCATGTCATACACATAACCCGTATTTGGATCAGGCTCACCCACTAGTTTTACGATTAATTCGTAATTATGGCCATGCCAATTAGGATTATTGCATTTCCCGAACACCTTTTCGTTCTTTTCGTTAGACCAATCCGGATTATATAACCGGTGGGCCGCGTTGAAATGCTCTTTTCTAAATACTGCAACCTTCATGTCGGTTTGTTTAACATAGTGGATAGAAAATTGATTCAAAATTGAGCAAAATGTTATTTGGAAAATGAACAAAAACTTTGATTAAACAAGGTAATACCTATTGATTTGCAGTTACTTGCTATGGAATTAGAGGAAATAGAAAAAAAAATTCTGGGGTACAAAGAGAAAGGCAAAAAGCTCTTTACAACCTCATCATTCCAGACTCACAGCCTGGTAATGCTACATATTCTGAGTAGAATTGATAACTCCATCCCAGTTTACTTCATTAACACGGGTTATCTCTTCCCTGAAACCCTTACATTTCGTGATGAGGTCGCTATGAAATTTGGGCTACAAATCATGGACCTTAAGCCAGATACACCCAAATACCTGCAAAAGGATAGAAATGGCAAACTAATGTTTACCACTGATCCGGATCATTGCTGCTATTTGAATAAAACTCAACCCATGGAGAAAGTATTGGCTTCATACGATGTCTGGATCAACGGTGTAAGAGCGGATCAAAGTGCGATACGAAGTGCTATGAAGGTGGAGCAACCGGCGCCATTCGATACTATTCGTTATCATCCTGTTTTGGATTGGGACAAAAAAAAGATCTTTAGGTACATCAAGGAATTTGATCTTCCTCGACACCCAATGGATTCAAATGGTTACATGAGCATTGGTTGCGAACCTTGTACCCGCAAAATGGATCTTGAAATGCAGGAAAGAGAGGCAAGATGGTTTGGCCTGAACAAAGTAGAATGCGGGCTTCACACTGATCTAATTTCAAAATAATGAAGGTACTTGTAACAGGTGGTGCCGGATATGTCGGTACTGAGTTGACTAAAACTCTTGTAAAAGAAAAAGAAGTCGAGGAGGTTATTGTTTATGACAACCTAAGTAAAAGCCACTATAATTTCTTCATGGGGAAACAGTATGAGTCTCCGGAGAAAGTTCGTTTCGTAAGTGGTGATATCCTGGATTCAAGATTATTGAAAAGATACATGTCGGAGTGCCAGGTGGTTTTTCATCTGGCCGCGGTTGTCACTACACCGTTTGCGAATACTGACCCACATTTTTACGAACAAGTAAATCATTGGGGAACTGCTGAGGTCGTTTACGCAGCGGAAGCATCAAATATTGAAAAATTCATCTACCTGAGCAGCGGTTCAGTTTATGGCGCAAGAAGTGAGGCGGCAGATGAAAGTACCGTTCCTGCTCCTTCCACCTATTACGGCGTTTCGAAACTAAGGGGTGAAGAACATGTCACCCGGTTAATGCAAAGAAAAAATGCAATCATTATCCGTGGCGGTAACGTTTATGGCTACAACAGAAGTATGCGATTTGATGCGGTAATCAACAGATTCGTATTTGACGCCAATTTCAGTAATCGCATACAAATATTCGGAACAGGCAAACAAACCAGGGCGTTTATCCATGTTCAGGATCTTGCAACCACACTTTCGCGAGTAGCCATGAATGAGGTGGAAAACGGAACATATAATGTAGTTGATAAAAACCTTCAGGTACTTGACTTATTGGACTTATTAAAGGAGATCTACCCGGACCTTGAGTTCATATTTAGTAATCAGCACATGAATCTTTGGGAATTGAAAATCAACCCTGACAGCCAACTATTTACGAAGATTCCAAGGTTTGAGGAAAGTGAGCTGAAAGAACAGCTACTACACTTCAAAGCCAGACTTGCGTTTTAGATTTTGCAATACCAATCGATGAATTGAATCCGCGGTACAGTGAAATAAGAATTCAACATTTATCTAATGAAATTCTTTTTAACACTGCATAATGGTCAACCAGGCTTTTTCAAGGTCACCCTGGCGTAAGAATTCTTTCGCTAGTTTATGTAATTCGGTAAGTCTCCCCTCAGGATCATCAGTGAAAAACTCAAGAATCGAACTAACCTCAGGCTCCCGGGAGAAGTTTGTTACTTCATCATCATTTGGGATACCCTTATGAGTCAGCAACCGATTTAGATCGTGGCCTGTTAATACCTCGCTATCAATAACGTTTGAAGGTAAATCCTTCGTAGTAAGTCCCATAATGAAGTAGTTAGTCAGTTGATTGATTCGAACATACCAATCTGAAAGCAATCATGCAACAATTAAGTATCAAAATCAATTTCATAAGGTGATAAGTTCCACTAGTTTTGCGGATTTCTAAAAATCAAGATTGCAAATGGCATTGCCCACCAAATACGAACCCACCGAGGTAGAAGACAAATGGTATCAGCATTGGATGGATAATGGTTTCTTTTCGGCAGAAGTAGACCAGGAAAAAGAACCTTATTCGATAGTTATACCTCCTCCCAATGTAACAGGTGTCTTACACATGGGGCATATGCTGAACAATACGATTCAGGACATTCTTATAAGGAAGGCAAGAATGGAGGGTAAGCAAGCCTGTTGGGTTCCAGGTACAGACCATGCTTCGATAGCCACTGAGGCAAAAGTGGTGAAGATGCTACGCGAGAAAGGCATTAAAAAAAGCGACTTATCCAGAGATGAGTTTATGGAACACGCGTGGGATTGGAAGGAAAAATATGGTGGCATTATCCTTGAACAGCTAAAGAAGCTGGGTGCCTCCTGCGATTGGAATCGAACGGCATTCACCATGGATCCTGACTACTATAAGGCAGTCATCCATGTGTTTGTTGATCTCTATAAAAAGGGATACATCTACAGAGGTCTTCGGATGATCAACTGGGATGTTGAAGCCCAGACTGCGGTCTCAAATGAAGAAGTGATCTATAAAGAAGGTGGCGAGCAGTCTAAGCTATATTCGGTGAAATACAAGTTATCGGGGTCAAATGACTTCGTCATAATCGCTACCCAAAGACCAGAAACCATTTTAGGCGACACTGCTATCGCCGTAAATCCAAAAGATGAACGATTTAAGCACTTAATTGGAAAAAAGGCGATTGTTCCTTTTGTCGAACGCGAGATACCAATTATCGGAGATGATTATGTTGAACTTGATTTTGGTACCGGTTGTCTAAAGGTCACTCCTGCCCATGACCCAAACGATTATGAAATTGGATTACGACATAATCTGGAGGTTGTAGATACCATCGACCTCGAAGGAAATCTAAACGAAGCCGCGGGGGTACCTAAGTACGTGGGGATGGATCGTTTCAGGGCAAGGAAAGAGATCATCAAGGACTTGGATCAGGCAGGGCTTCTTGTAGGAGAAGAAGACTTCGTCACGAGAATCGGTCGATCTGAGCGAACGGACACCGTGGTTGAGCCAAAATTATCATTACAGTGGTTTATCAAAATGAAGGAAATATCCAGAACCGCTCACAAGGCGGTAATGGACGATGAAATCATTCTCTATCCGTCAAAGTTTAAGAATGTTTACAATCATTGGATGGAAAATGTACGCGATTGGTGCATTTCAAGGCAACTTTGGTGGGGGCAACGTATTCCAGCCTACTATTTTGGCAATGGTGAGAATGACTACGTCGTGGCTGAATCCCAGGAAGAAGCGCTCAAGCTTGCTCAGGCAAAGAGCAAAAATTCTTCACTTACGATCTCAGACTTAAAGCAAGATGAAGATGTTCTGGATACCTGGGCTTCCTCCTGGCTATTTCCAATGGCAGTTTTTAACGCGTTTGATGATCCATATTTCGATCAAGAGAAAGGCAAGATTATTCCTGGTACCAATTCTGACCTCGATTACTTCTATCCGACTGACACCCTTGTTACTGCACCCGAGATTCTTTTCTTCTGGGTGGCAAGGATGATTATCGCTGGTTACGAATACAAAGGAGAAAAACCATTCAAACAGGTTTACTTAACTGGAATTGTGCGGGATAAGCAAAGACGAAAAATGTCCAAGTCATTGGGAAATTCTCCCGATCCTTTGGAATTGATCAAGCAGTATGGTGCTGACGGTGTTCGTACCGGAATGCTTTTTAGTTCTCCTGCGGGGAACGATCTTTTATTCGATGAAAAGCTAGTTGAACAAGGTAGAAACTTTGCCAACAAGATATGGAATGCATTCCGTCTGATCGATGGCTGGGAAACGGTTGAAAAACCACCAACCAGCACAGAAATCAAGGCGATGGAGTGGTTTGAAGCAGATTTTTACCGAGCCCTTGAAGAGCTGGAAAATCATTTCTCGAAGTTTAGAATGTCAGACGCTCTAATGACCGTTTACAAACTGATCTGGAATGACTTCTGTAGTTGGTACCTAGAGTGGATAAAACCACCATACGGTACTCCCATTGATAGGGAAACCAAGGAAAAGACGATTGAATTCTTCCAGGATTTGATGAAAGTTTTACACCCATTTATGCCTTTTCTAACAGAAGAACTTTGGCATGGAATTAAAGAACGATCACCAGAGGATTGTGTCATCATTGCTTCCTGGCCAGAGAAAAAGGCATATGACAAGAAAATCACGGATCGTGTAGATCATCTATTCGAGATCGTCAGTCAATTTCGTAATTGGAGAAATAAGAAACAGGTATCCCCAAAAGAGCAGCTCTCCATGCAGATCATGTCTGAAACCGGAACCTATGACGATTTATCTGCATCGATTTCTAAACTATGTAATCTGACTGATTTTGGATACGTTCAGAATAAGCCTGAAGATACATCAGGTTTCGTGGTAGGTTCTAGAGAGTTTTTCATTCCTCACGATGTTGAGGATGCTGATGCCGAAAAAGAGAATCTGCAAAAAGAACTTGATTACACACTTGGATTCTTATCTTCAGTTGATAAAAAGCTTTCTAATGAGCGTTTTGTCAACAATGCCCCTCCACAAGTAGTTGAAACTGAGAAAAGGAAAAAGCAGGACGCTGAGGCGAAAATCAAAACACTAAGAGAAAGTTTAGCACGACTTGGTTAAAACCTGACTGCCATTAACAGTCCAAGATCTTTATAGCCGCGATTGAATTTTTTGGAAAGATTCAGATTGGTAATATAGCCTTTGTAGGCGTATACACCTTTCATAAACCATTTGTGATTTTGCATCATTTCCTCCACTCCCCCATCATCGGCAATATCAAGTAGTACCGGGGTGAATATATTGGAAATAGCCATAGATGCGGTTTTCGCAACCATAGATGCAATGTTAGGCACACAATAATGAATCACTTCAAATTTGGTAAAAACCGGATTCTTTAGTGTAGTCAATTTGGATGTTTCGATACATCCACCCTGATCAATGGAAACATCGATGATTACTGATCCAGATTTCATCTTTGACACCATTTCTTCCGTTACTACAATGGCGTTCCCCTCATCACTCCTCAAGGCCCCAATCAAAACATCCGTACCCGCGACTGCTTTCTCTAACGTGGCGTTGTCAATGGTGGACGTGCTGATCTGGTGACCCACGGCATGCTTAAGCCTTCGCAGTTTATAGATTTCGTTATCAAAAACCTGGATATCTGCTCCTAGTCCAATTGCTGCTTTTGCTGCATACTCAGCCACTGTTCCCGCCCCGATTATTACCACCTTAGTTGGAGGCACTCCCGTTACACCTCCCAAGATGATTCCCTGGCCTCCATTGGTCTTACTGAGGTATTCCCCAGCAATTAACATTACGGAACTGCCGGCTATCTCGCTAATCGCTCTGACAAAAGGCAATCCTCCCACCTTGTCTTCTATAAACTCATAACCAATTGCCGTGATCTTCTTCTTTTCTATATACTCCAAGTATTCTGCCGTCTGTGCACCACCCTGAAAGGCTGAAATCAACGTACTTTTTGGCTGCATCCACTCAATTTCCTCAAGTGTTGGAGGCAGAATCTTTACTACCATGGAGGAGCTAAACAACTCCTTTCTGTCATAAACAATCTTAGCTCCTGCTTCACTGTATTCGTTGTCCCTGAAGTTTGATGATTCACCGGCTCCATTTTCAATCCAAACATCCTGGCCATTTCTGACCAGAAGGTCCACAGATTCAGGTTTAAGGGCCACCCGGTTTTCTTGAAGTGAAACTTCGCGGGGTACACCTATTTGTAGAGACTTCTTGCCGGTCTGAATTTTCGCCGGCGATTCCATGGTGTAAAGGCTGGTCCCTTTCACAATATCGGCTAATTCAGGACTGATCTTCTTGGCCATAGATTCGGGTTGAGTATGATCTTAGATTATTCTTTACGAAGTTAATACTAATTTCCACGTATTCAGAGGGTAATAACTCTGGTAAACGTCCAGGCCACTCGATTAAACATAATTTTCCCGATTCCAGATACTCGTCGATACCAATTCGCAAGGCATCTTCAGTATCATCTAATCGATAAAAGTCAAAATGATAAATGAGTTGTTTATTATCTGTCAAGTACTCGTTAATAATTGAAAATGTGGGCGATGACATATTGTCCACTACTCCAAGCTGCTCACAAATGGCTTTGATCAAAGTGGTTTTACCGGCCCCCATTTCACCATCAAAACACCAAACAGAAACCGCTTTGCCCTTCACAATGATATCACGAGCGACCTTCTCAATATCTGATAGTTCGAACTCTGTCATTTGGTTTTCATTACCACTAACGGTACAATTATTTCTTCCATGCTCACTCCTCCGTGTTGAAAAGTGTCTTTGTAATGATTGACATAGTAATTGTAATTGTTGGGATAGGCTAGAAAATCCTCTTCTTGTGCAAAAACATAGGTACTGCTCAGGTTAGGTCTTGGAAGCCTGTATGAATGTGGTTCCCTTGTGAAGAAAAGCCGCTTTTCGTCGAACGAAAGGTTTTTACCTAGCTTATACCTCAAATTGGGATTTGTTGATCGGTCACCTACAATCTTTTGCGGGTTTTTGACACGGATAGTCCCATGATCCGTGGTTATAACCAGTTTTAACTTCTTTTCCGAAAGCTTCTTCAAAGTTTCATACAGGGAGGAATGAGAAAACCACGTACTTGTCAATGCCCGATAAGCAGATTCATCAGGTGCCAGTTCACGAATCATTTGTAGATCTGTTCGGGAATGCGACAACATGTCGACGAAATTATAAACCAGGGCCGAAAAGGATTGATTGAGCAAGTTATCGACATTTTCCAGCACCACTTTACCATCCTTTGCCTGAATGATCTTGTGATAGTAACTCTGTATATTTATTTGATTTCGTTCGAGGTTTTTTTGTAGAAGCTCTGCCTCAAATTTATTTCTTGAACCCTCTTCCGATTCTCCAATCCAATACTCAGGATGTTGTCTCTCAATCTCCAGAGGCATCATACCTGAAAAAAGTGCATTTCGGGCATATGCGGTTGTAGTTGGAAGAATGGAATAGTAATGACTTTTTTCCACGATATCAAAAAGCCTGCTTATCTCCGGTTCAATTGTCTCCCATTGATCCCATCGTAAATTATCTATCACAATGAGGATCACTGGATCCTCTCCGATCAATGGAAAGACCGATCTTGAGAGCACTTCATCCGATAACAAAGGTGCAGTGTCTCTTCTCTTCAACCAGTCTTCATAATGATCACGGATAAATTTGGAAAATCCACTGTTAGCTTCTCCCTTCTGTGTTAGGAGGATCTCCGACATGCTTTTTTCCTCCGTACTATCTATTTCCAGTTCCCAAAACACCAACTTCTTGTAAATGTCGGCCCAAGACTCATGGTCGAAGGCGTCCTGCACTTCCATGCTAATTGTTGTGAATTCCTGCTGATAATTAATATTGGTTCTCTCTGAAACAATTCGTTGGTTATCCAACAACTTTTTGACTGATAGAAGTATCTGGTTCGGATTTAATGGTTTAATCAGGTAATCAGCAATCTTTGAACCTATAGCCTCTTCCATGATATGCTCTTCTTCACTTTTAGTTATCATGACTACCGGAAGTCCAGGATGCATTGATTTGATCCTTGATAATGTCTCAAGCCCGGAAATACCAGGCATATTTTCATCCAGAAATACAAGGTCAAAAGACCGTTCGTCAAGCATTGAAATCGCATCCTGGCCATTGGTCACAGTTTCCACTTCGTACCCTTTTGATGTTAAAAAAAGTACATGGGGTTTAAGCAAATCAATCTCGTCGTCGGCCCAAAGAATCCTAAATTGTTGCATATTGCTAAAGCTCAAAAGATTACAGCACCTTTGCAAAGATCACTAGCATTAATAAATTGAATAAGAAGAAAATATTCAATGATCCCGTTTACGGATTTATTCCGATTCAGAACGACTTAGTATTCGATCTCATACAACACCCCTATTTTCAACGACTGAGAAGGATTAAGCAGCTTGGTTTAACAGATTACGTTTACCCTGGAGCTCTTCATACCCGGTTTCATCATGCCCTTGGCGCGATGCATTTAATGGGAAAGACACTCGATTCATTGCGAACAAAAGGCCACATGATCTTTGATGCTGAGTATGAAGCCTCGCTGGCAGCCATTCTGTTACATGACATCGGACATGGTCCATTCTCCCACACATTAGAGTTCAGTCTTTTCAATGGCATTAGTCACGAACAAATTGCTATCTGGGCTCTAAAGAAACTGAATAAGGAATTTGATGGTAGACTCAATCTAGCAATACAGATTTTTGAGAAAAGATACCCTCGTACCTTCTTCTCGGAACTGGTCAGTAGCCAGTTGGACATCGACCGGTTGGACTATCTCCAAAGAGATTGTTATTTCACCGGTGTTCAGGAAGGGACTATTGGTGCTGAGAGGATCATTCAGATGCTTAATGTTGTCAATGACCGGCTAGTAGTTGAGGAAAAAGGTTTGTACAGTATAGAAAGCTTTCTGGGTGCCCGACGAATTATGTATTGGCAAGTTTACCTTCATAAAACTGCCATCTGCGCTGAAAAAATGCTGATACTACTTATCCAACGTGCACGAGAACTTACTATGCGTGGTATTTCAGTTCCAAGCACCCCTGCTTTCAGTATGTTCCTGGAAAGAAACCTCACACAAGAAGACTTCGAAGAAGATCCCGATATACTTGATGTCTTTATGGCAATGGATGATTCCGATGTCTGGGGCTCAATTAAATTCTGGCTAAGCCATGATGATAAAATTCTCAGTCAGCTAAGTCAACGACTTCTTTCAAGAGACCTTTTCCGAGTGAAGCTGATGAATGAAAAACCGAATGAGAAAGACATTGAAAAAATAAAATCAGCAATATCCAAGCATCTGGATATCTCCTTGGAAGATGCTTCTTATTTTGTTTCACATGGAGTGGTTTCCAACTCCGCCTACCTACCCCACGAAGGCTCCATTACCATACAAAAGAAGTCAGGAGAGCTTATTGACGTAGCAAAAGCAGTTGATCTTCCCAATATCAAGGCTATCAGCAAAATAGTAGAAAAGTACTATCTATGCTGGCCCAAAGATGTACCTTTGAAAAATTAATCGGTGTATTCGATTCTCTTCTTAGATGGAGTTAAGCATTCAAGATCTGGCAAACCTGGTAAATGGTGAAGTTGAACGTGCGGAAGATGTTTTCATTCGACAGGTTAGTTCATTAAAAAAGGGAGTTCCAGGTTGTATTTCATTCCTCGCCAATCCAAAATATGAACAAGACTTGTATTCCAGTCGGGCTTCCGCTGTTTTAGTGAACAAAGACTTTCAACCTAAAAGAGAATTATCGACCGTTCTTGTTAGAGTTTCCGACCCATATCTAAGCTTCGCTTTACTTCTTGAGGAATATCAAAGAACAACATCATTAAAAAAATCTGGTATCGATAAGCTTTCCAGTATTGGGGAGAATGTCTCCTACGGTAAAGAAATTTTCGTCGATTCTTTCGTAAAGATCGGACAAGGTACCTCTCTTGGGAATCATGTTAAAATCCATTCTAACGTAAGCATCGGTGAAAATTGCGTAATTGGAGACAATACAGTAATCCATCCCGGAGTTACCATATATCCAAACACGATTATCGGAAGCTATTGCATTATACATGCCGGTGCTGTCTTGGGGAGCGAGGGATTTGGATTTGCTCCGCAACCAGATGGAAGTTACCATCCAATTCCGCAAGTGGGAAATGTAATCCTGGAGGACCATGTCAGCATTGGTGCGAATACGGTAATTGATTGCGCCACCTTTGACTCCACAATCATCAAGAAAGGAGTGAAACTTGACAATCTTATTCAGATTGCTCATAATGTCGAGATTGGGGAAAATACAGCTATTGCTGCACAAGCTGGTATATCTGGTTCAACAATAATTGGTAGTCAATGTATAATAGGTGGTCAAGCTGGGATAACTGGTCATATTCAAATAGATGACCACTCCAAAATTGCCGGAAAAGCGGGGATATCAAAATCAGTAAAAAACAAAGATGTCCTTTTTGGTGTACCTGCCATTCCTCTTGGTCAATATAATCGATCATACAGCGTTTACAAAAAGCTTCCGGAGCTCCTGAAGCGTATTGAACTACTTGAGGAAAAAATTCTATCTTAGCCGCTTAATTTTTTGAGAGCAGGATGAAAATCTACCAGCAGACGATCGCTAAGCCTGTAACAGTTTCCGGCATAGGCCTCCATACCGGAGTTGTAAGTAATATGACTTTCGCACCTGCGAAACCTAACCATGGTATACGCTTCCAACGCATAGACCTTGAAGGTCAACCTACCGTGGATGCTGATGTCGATAATGTCGTTGACCTTTCCAGAGGAACTAGTTTAGAACAGGATGGTGCACGCATTAATACTGTTGAGCACACACTGGCAGCCCTCGTTGCTCTTGAAATAGATAATGTTCTAATCCAATTGGATGGGCCTGAACCGCCTGTAATGGATGGTAGTGCACGTCCATTTATGGATGCTATCCAGGAGGTTGGAATTAAAGAGCTTAATGCCCAGAGAAACTTTTTTGAAGTTCCTAAGAGTGTATTCTTTGAAGATAAATCGAGGGACGTAGAAATAGCGGCTCTTCCTTTAGATGACTTCCGAGTTACAGTAATGGTCGACTATAATTCACCTGTACTTGGTAGCCAGCATGCTTCCCTGAATAACATCAACGATTTTTACGAGGATATCTCCAATGCTCGAACCTTCTGCTTTCTACATGAGGTTGAAGAACTCTACAAGCAGAATCTGATAAAAGGAGGAGATATCTCGAATGCCATTGTCGTAGTAGATCGGGTGATTGAAAATGGTGAACTTGATTATCTAGCAGAGTTATTAGATAAGCCAAAAATCGAAGTCAAAAAAGAAGGCATTCTTGACAACGTTGAGCTTCATCATCAAAATGAGCCCGCAAGACATAAGCTATTAGATGTTGTTGGGGACCTTGCTCTTGTAGGTAGACCATTAAAAGCTCAGATCCTTGCAGCCAGACCGGGTCATGCTGCCAACATAGCTTTCGCCAAAAAGTTAAAAAAGCTGATGTTGGAGAATTCAAAACCCAACATACCGAAGTACGATCCCAAACTACCCCCTGTACTGGATACTAACAAAATAGCTAATATCCTTCCCCACCGATATCCCTTTCTTCTCATCGATAAAATCTTCCATCTCGACGATCAACAGGTGGCGGGAGTCAAGAACGTAACATTTAATGAACCATTTTTTCAAGGTCATTTTCCAGGTAATCCGGTAATGCCAGGTGTACTACAGGTAGAAGCTATGGCACAGATTGGTGGCATACTAGCGCTTAATACAGTCCCCGATCCTGAAAACTATTGGACGTATTTTCTGGGTATTGAAAACTTTAAATTCCGAAAAATGGTATTTCCCGGTGATACATTAGTTATTCGAGATGAATTACTGGCACCAATTAAGCGAGGATTTGTAAAAATGAAAGGAACAGCGTACGTTGGGAATAATTTGGTCTGTGAAGGTATCATGACCGCTGTAATCGTTAGGAAAGATTCATGATTGGACAGAATCAAGCCTTTATTCATCCTGAAGCCAAGATAGGTAAAGGAGTGACTATCGAACCTTTTGCTTACATCGATAAAGATGTGGAAGTTGGAGATGGATGCTGGATAGGTCCAAATGCTTGTATTTGGGAAGGTGCACGAATCGGTAAAAATTGTAAGGTGTTTTCTGGTGCTCAAGTTTCTTGCAGACCACAGGACCTCAAATACAACGACGAAAAAACACAGACCATTATCGGGGATAATACGACCATTCGTGAGTTTGTCACCATTTCAAGAGGCACGAATGACCGACAACAAACCGTGGTAGGTGGAAATTGTCTTATTATGTCATATGTTCATGTCGCCCACGACTGCTACATCGGTAACAATTGTATCATTTCAAATGCAGTTCAAATAGCAGGACATGTTGATATTGGCGATTATGCCGTAATTGGTGGTACTGCTGCCGTCCGTCAGTTTGCCCGTATTGGATCGCATGCCATGATTGCAGGCGGTTCGCTTGTCAGGAAAGACGTTCCTCCATTTGTTTCTGCGGCAAGAGAGCCATTGGGCTATTCGGGTATTAATGCTATTGGTTTACGTCGACGGGGATTTTCGAATGAAAAGCTTAACGAGATTCAGGAAATATATCGAATCGTTTATCTGAGTGACATCAATACCACGACTGCTATTGAACGAATAAACAATGAATTCAATGGTAGCCCGGAAAAAGATGAAATTGTAAAGTTCATACAAACCTCTGAGCGCGGAATCATGAAGGGTTTGGAGTAGTCCCATGGAAATTCGTCTGAAGGACCTCGGAAAGCGGTACCACAAGGAGTGGGTATTTCGGCGATTGTCCCAAACACTTGAATCAAGAAAATCTTACGCCATTGTTGGACCAAATGGAAGTGGAAAATCCACTTTACTGAAAATCATTGGGAATTTCATCGAGCCTTCGGAGGGTGCAGTCGAATATTATGATGGGAAGGATTCTGTTCCACTGGAAGAAGGACTGCTAAACATCACATTTTGTGCTCCTTACTTAAATTTGATCAGTGAACTGACCCTACAGGAACACCTGGATTTTCATTTTCAATTACGTCAACCTCAATTAGAAATACCGGAAATATTGGAAAGAACGCAACTAACCTTATCGAAAGATCAACCTGTTGCCGAGTTTTCATCAGGTATGATGCAACGAGTTAGGTTAGCTCTAGCGTTTTACACCGAAGCAACTATACTTCTTCTGGATGAGCCTACAGCCAACCTGGATGAAAAGGGTATTCGTTGGTATCAGGAAGAAATTCAAACTTTAAGCGGTCAAAGAACCATAATTATCGCATCCAATCAACGTTATGAGTACGAGATCACCAAAAACTTGATTGAAATTACCAACTTTAAATCTTCCCTGAAGTAAATAAGGTTTCGAAAAAAAGTATATTTTTGACATACAACAACTACAATTCTTAATCGTAACGACAACCATTATGAACTATTTAAAAGGTTTATCAGCGTTCGCACTTCTTTTGGCTTTGTGCATTTTTATGGGCTGCCAAAACAATTCGGGCGGTGATGATAAAGAACCGGATTTTCCGGGACAGGCGAAAGCTGAAGAGCTTTCTGTAGGAACATGGGGAACTACCCCAGGAGGTGTCTCTGTAAGCGGAACACCCAGAGACGAATGGGATGGATTTTCAGTTTCCTTCACAGTGAATTCTGAAAATTTTGAAGGAGGGTCTTACCAGGCAACTGGGATTCCTTCAGATGACGGAGCAGACCTGGTTTGGAGGTCAAGTGGAACTTGGGCCTTTGAGAAAAACGGAGAGACTCTGAACCTAAATACAATTTACCGGGATGGAGATACATCAACTCCTGTTTCCCTAAACGTTGATGTAGACGAGACTTCAGGTGAAGGAGTTCTAAGTTTATCCTTTTCCGTTCCCGAGCAAACCTCATTCGCTGAAAGAGTTGCCGGATTTAATGGAAACTGGGTATTTACATTTGACTTACAATAGGAAGTACACATAAATTTAATAAGCCCCTCTTTCGGGGCTTTTTTTTTGCCTTCTCCTACATGACTTCTTTTTAATTCAATGGTTCTAAATGGATTTTCCATTTTCGTGTAGGAGTAAATATATTTACCTACACCACAAGAACTACGTATGTCTGACCTAACCAAGCCAGAAAACGGATCTGGTCTTTCCAAGCTATCACATTTACTGGTTTCTTTAATCGCCATTGTTGTCATCCTGGTTTATTCACAGGAATATGCCATCACATTCATAATGGCTCTCATCGTCTGGTTCATCATTCATGAACTAAGAGAGAACATTCAAATGGTAGGATACTTGAGAAGAAATATGCCTATCTGGCTACAGAGCACCGTGGCTTTCGTCATCATCAACGTGGTTGTTATCCTGCTGATGGAACTCCTTTTTATCAGCATGTCTGATCTTACAGAATCATTAGATCTGTACGAAGAGAATTTTGAGAAGGTGTTACTTGATATTAGTAACAGTCTGGGTATGGATCTGGTAACAAGAGTACACTCTTATACAGACAACTTTGATTTGAGCGACTACGCAACAGGTACTTTTGATGTTGCGGTATTACTGCTAGGTGACGCCTTTCTGATTCCCATCTACGTACTATTTCTTCTAATAGAAGAAAGTGTTTTTCATCACAAACTCGCTAAAGTCATTACCTCAGGAAAGCGTCAAGAGAGAATGTCTAAACTTTTCCATAAGATGGATAAGAACATAGGTCGCTATCTTCTGCTAAAGACTTATGTAAGCCTGTTAACCGGACTGCTATCCTATTTCGTTCTTCTTGCATTTGGACTCGATGGAGCTGTTTTTTGGGCATTGTTAATTTTTGTGCTGAATTACATTCCTACAATAGGATCTCTGATAGCTACATTATTTCCAGCCCTCTTTGCCATTTTGCAGTTTGGAGACATTTACACATGCTTGTATATTCTTGCAATAGTAGGACTTATTCAAGTGGCTGTGGGAAATGTAGTGGAACCAAAAATCATGGGTAGTAGCTTGAATATGAGCGGGTTGGTTGTCGTTCTTTCTCTTACCATTTGGGGGGCAATCTGGGGAATTATGGGAATGATATTGAGTGTGCCAATCACGGTAATGATGATTATTGTCTTCGAGGAAATACCCCATCTTCGCTATATCGCCATCTTCTTATCTGAAAGAGGTGATCTGAATATCGAGGAACCTTAAAGGTCTCCTAAAGCAAAAACAGGCTTCCTGGCCATCCATTTTCCTTCAGTAAAGTCCGGAATCTCCTGAGGAGCACCTCCCTGCCTTATAGAGGCTTCTGATAATGGGGTAATTACCCGCCAAGATGCTGCATCGTATACATCAAGTACAGGTGGAGCTTCTCTCTTTACGCTTTCGACAAATGCACGATCAATAAAGTAGTCCATTCCTCCGTGACCTTTATCCGTTGCTTCCTGCCCAAATTCCTTCCAAAGCTCGTGATCGTATTTTTCCGACCATTCATTCCACTCATCCCATTTATGAGGATTTGATTGACCCTCCACATATACTCGACGAGTTCCATAATCAAACTCTGCCAAGCCATTCACTCCCTGCACCCTGAAGCCGAGTGAGTAAGGCCTTGGAAGATTTGTGTCGTGCGTTAGAATTATCGTTTCACCCTTTGCGGTCGTGATCGTTGAGGTAACTACATCACCTAAAGTCCAATTCAATTGATGATAAGGATGACTTTCACCTCCTTCCGGATGATTCTTAATAAAATTCTTAAGTGACCTTGACTTTGTGGCGAAGGACGAAATCGAGGTGAATCGATTTCCACGATTGATATCTAATATGCTACTTAATGGCCCAAGTCCATGGGTAGGATATAATTCGCCATTTCTATTAAGGCTATGTTCTGTTCTCCAGCGCGCTTCACCGAAGGCACCTTCTCCAAAAACCAGACCATCGTTCCCGTCATTAAACTTAACAGTTCTTAGGTCATGTTGATATCCACCTCTGCAATGAATTAACTCTCCGAACAGGTTGTCCCTTACCATATTCATAACAGCCATTACATCCCTCCTGTAATTGACATTCTCTAGAAACATTAGGTGCGTTCCGGTTTCTTCGTGTGCATTCACCAACTCCCAGCATTCATCGACAGAAAAAGCTCCAGAGACTTCAGTTGCTGTGTACACCCCTTTCTTCATGCTAGCAACACACATAGTGGTATGCCACTTCCAGTTAGTAGCAATGATCACCCCATCCAATGACTCCTCTTCTAGCATCTCTTTCCATGCGAATGGATCTCCTGTATATATTTTCGGATCATTCTTGTCCTTTGATTTGAAGATTTCCTTCGTCCTTCTAATCGCATCTGGATCAATATCACAAATGGCAGGACATACTACACCTGAGTGGTCTAGTATATTGTTCACATGATTTCTTCCTCGTAAACCGGTACCAATGAATCCTATCCTGATTGTATCTTTCAAGGCCTCAGATCTTATGATATGAGGTAAGGTCAACACTCCCGCAGTGGCCACAGAGCTCTTCTTAACGAATGACCTTCGATTTAAATCAGGCTTCATAGTTACTCAATATTTAGCTTAGACCACAATTTGAATAGAAGGAATACTGCCAATCCAAATACAATTGCTAAGGCAAAACCATACAGAACGTTTCCAAATACAAAATTCCCGATGGAGAAGAGTGCGCTGTAAATACCAAAAGCACCAAGTACTACCGAAAGTAAACCGTGTGGAAGATCCCATTTCTTGGTTTCAATAACCTCACCACCAGATTTTGCCTCATCAATTACTTTCTTCCAACCTGGACCACCTGGATGCGTAAGCTTGTAGAATTCTTTCAGGGTCTCGAAGTTCTCAGGCTTAGTCAGAAACGTAGTGGTAACCCAGGTGATCGAAGTAATGCCGGTGGCGATAAGCAACCTCATGGTACTGGCATTAATCAGCGGTTGAACAATGGCCTCATCCGGAACCCAAACTGAAAGCACCACCGCCGAGATGGTCGCTGCAATCATGGCAGAAACCTCAGCCCATGCGTTAATTCTCCACCAGAACCACCTGAGAAGATAAATTGCTCCGGAACCCGCTCCTGAAAGTAGTAGAATATTGAATGCCTGTGTCGCATTTTCCAGTATGGTTAGGGAAATCGTACCCGCTACAATCATCAGGCTGACTGTCGATATCCGACCAATGCGTACTAATTCTTTTTCACTAGCATCCGGCTTTACAAAACGTCGGTAGAAGTCGTTTACCACGTATGAGGACCCCCAATTTAGATGCGTGCCTATGGTAGACATATAAGCAGCAATAAGAGATGCAACTACTAGTCCTAACCACCCGGGCCCTAATCGAGTTAACATAACCGGGTAAGCAATGTCATGACCCAGGTACTGATCTGTAATGCTTGGGAAATCTGCCCGAATTGACTCAAGATCAGGATATATCACCATGCTAGCAAGGGCCACAATTATCCATGGCCAGGGCCTTAGAGCATAGTGTGCAAAGTTGAATAGAAGCGTTGCCCCAATGGCATTCTTTTCATCTTTAGCCGAAAGCATACGCTGAGCGATGTAGCCGCCACCTCCGGGTTCCGCACCTGGATACCATGCTGCCCACCATTGAACTGCAATAGGTATGATGAATAGTGTAACCAAGGCAGATGTGTCTGAGAATTCCGGAAGAATATTCAATGAATCCGCCACCGCCGGATGAGAAAAAAGATTACTAAGGCTTCCGATCTCGGGCTGTCTCACTGCGACGATAGCGGCGTAAACGGCACCCAGCATAGCAATACTATATTGGAAAAAATCCGCCCAAATTACTCCTTTTATACCTCCAAGAGAAGCATAGATGACCACCGCTATACTGGCACCGACTACGGTAACCCATGGCTCCAAATTGAACATCACTGCTCCAATCTTAATGGCAGCAAGTGTTACAGAACCCATAATCAGGCAGTTTAGGAAAAATCCCAAATAAATTGACCGGAAACCTCTCAGAAACGATGCTGCTTTCCCGCCATACCGTATTTCATAGAATTCCAGGTCCGTCATGACTTGTGAGCGACGCCAGAGTTTTGCGTAAATGAAAACCGTTACCATTCCCGTAATCAAGAATGCCCACCACGCCCAATTTTTGGCTATACCGTCTTCCCGTACCATACCAGTAACAAGGTTTGGGGTATCCGCAGAAAAGGTACAAGCAACCATAGAGATACCCAATAACCACCAGGGCATTGACCGACCTCCAAGGAAGAACTGTTCAGTATCTTGTCCGGCTGTTCGACTAGCTAACCAACCAAGACTTATTACAATTAAGAAAAATATGGATATGATAATCCAATCAATAGTGGCTAATATCATATAAGAATGGAGTTAGATTCCTGTTTAGGCTTAGAAGGATGAAAGAAAAAAGATTTTTCCATTATAAAGTGGGTAAATCTAAAGTCATTTTCGATAATTATGTCCATAATTAGCGTATTTGTTCGAACACACTAATATTTTATTGAAACCACCGAAGGCATTGAATTACGGCAGCCGCCATTGCGTTATCTTCCCGAAACTAACTAAAATTGCAATTCCTAGAATTATCATCGCATGAAAGCAAAAATTGGAATAATCAATGTTTCTGATCGAGCAAGCCAGGGGATTTATGAAGACATTCCAGGTAAGGAAGCACTTAAGCTGCTCGAAAACTACCTGATATCAGAATGGGAATATTCCTATGCAGTAATCCCTGATGAAAAAGATCAGATCTCTGACAAAATCATTGAAATGAGCGATGAGGAGGGTTGCTGTTTGATCATTACAACAGGAGGGACAGGACCTGCTCCAAGAGATGTGACTCCCGAGGCAACGGAAGCAGTCTGCGAAAGAATGATGCCTGGTTTTGGTGAAGCCATGCGTGCGGAAAGTCTAAAAATTGTTCCTACGGCTATTCTTTCAAGGCAGGTCGCTGGTTTACGAGGAAATTCTTTAATCATCAATTTACCAGGTAAGCCAAAGGCTATCAAAGAATGTCTGGATGTTGTTTTCCCCGCTGTCCCTTATTGCGTTGATCTCCTTGGTGGTCCGAAGTTGGAAACCAATCCTGAGTTTGTAAAAGCCTTTCGACCAAAGAGCAAATGAAGTCGGGGTTCCAAAGCGTCATATTTGATTTCGACGGCACACTGGTAAATACCGAGTACTTTCATTATCAATGCACCTATGATCTTTTGAAACAACTCTATGGAAAGTCAATGAGCTATGACTACTATAATGAAAAGCTTTTAGGTAAACCCACCAGTACAAGTATTTTTGATGTGATCAGTGATTTTGATTTGGATATTGAAGCTCCGGAACTTTTGAAAATGATCGAACATCACACTGGCAACAGGTTAATGCAACACGATGTTGAGTTGATGCCTTTCACCGAAGAGGCAATACAGTTTTTTCATAATAGCAATGTCCCTATTTCCATTGTTACCGGTTCACAGATGCGTTCCGTTTCTTTCATCTTATCAAGGAAAAAAATGGAGCATCATTTCCGGGAAATTGTCACTTTTGATGACGTCACCAATAGCAAACCCCATCCTGAACCCTATAATCTTTGTGTTGAAAAACTGGGAGTTAAAAAAGATGAAGTTTTGGTTTTTGAGGATACTGAAAACGGCGTCAAATCGGCGAAAGCAGCAGGTTTAACCTGTTTTGCTGTGCAAAGTGACGATAATTTACATTCATCACTGTCCAAGGCAGACCATCTTTTTACTCACCTTGGCGAGGCTATAGAATTCCTAACTGATAAAGAATGAATGAAGTAAATGAAAGTGTATCTTCCTGGAATCATCGTATAGATGCGGTTAGTGAACAAACGGAGCATATACTTGCTGATTTTAAATCAGGAGAAATTAATAAGAAACCGAGCCCGGATAAATGGAGTATTGGTGAAGTTCTACACCACCTTATCACCGTAAACGAGAGTTACTTTGAATCCATCAGACAAATCCGTGCAGGTCAACAGAATCTTCCTTTTGGAGCTAGAATCCCATTTCTTGTCAAGGTTTTTGGAAATTCTATTCTCAAGTCGGTAAAACCTGAAAATCTCAGAAAGACAAAGACCTTCCCAGTTTGGGCACCGGACGCCAGCCAGTGCGATGAAAGCATAATAAATCGTTTTACAAGGAATCAGTGGAAGTTGAAGGAGCAAATTGAGGGTTCAATTGATCTAATGGAAAAGGATACAATTATTTCATCACCCGCAAGCAGATTAATTGTCTACAAGCTTCAAATGGCCTTTGAAATAATAATAACCCATGAAGAAAGACACCTTCTGCAAATCTTGGAACTCACCAATTGGCTTAACGAACGTAAAGCAGCTTCCTAAAGCATCCATCTGATTGTAAATCGAACCCAATTTCCTTAAATTTCTATATGGAAAGGTTCGAATCCGTAGACGATTACCTGGATGCCAAATCAGAGTGGCGAGATGAGTTAGCCCTATTACGCCAGCTGCTTCTTTCAACGGAATTAGAGGAAACTACAAAATGGGCGATGCCAGTTTACACCCTGGCTGGTAAAAATGTAGTGGGTATGGGTGCTTTCAAGGATCACGTTGGCCTTTGGTTTTTTCAGGGAGTTTTCCTGAAAGACAATTATGATAAACTGTTAAATGCTCAGGAGGGTAAAACCAAAGCCATGCGCCAAATGCGGTTTGCCAAGTCGGATAATTTGGACAGAGAAAGAGAATTAATTCTGGAGTATATCCTGGAAGCAATTGAAAATCAAAAGAATGGAAGAGAGCTAACTCCTGAAAGACAAAAGGCAATTCTTGACATTCCGGTGGAATTTCAAAACGAGTTAGAAAAAAATTCAAAAATTAGAAATGCCTTCATCAATCTAACTCCTGGGAAAAAGAGGGAATGCATGGATTATATCAATGAAGCTAAACGTCAGGAAACGAGAATGAAAAGAAAAGAAAAAGTTATTCAGCTTCTGATGGAAGGCAAAACACCCATGGATCAATACCGATCTTGATCAATCCAGAATATCCACCATTTTCTTCTGGAATTCCTCGTGTAATCCCAGGTCACCGTGCATGCCCCCCTCAATGGTTAGCATATCGATCTCCTTGTCATCTTTTAAGTGATCAAATAACTTTTTACCTGATCGATAAGGTACAATCTCATCCTCAGTACCGTGGAAAATGAAAATAGGACATTGAGCAGTTTCCAGGTATTTATGGCTATTAAAGGGAAACCTGAGCAACTGCTTAATTGGAAAAATGGGATAGTAGTATTCTGCTACATCAGCTAAACTGAAGTAAGGTGTTTCCAGTAATAGCTTGCGTGGTTTATTTTGTCCTGCCAACCAACTTGCAATCCCTGTTCCCAGGGATCTCCCGTATAATACAATTTGATCTTCTCCGTACGCTTTCTTCAGGTCGTTATAAATTATTTGGCTATCAGAAAGCAAATATTTCATGGTCCGTTTACCCCTGCTTTTTCCATATCCTCTGAAATCATAAACGAGAACGTCGTAGCCCATATCCTGGAAATTTACGGCGACATCTCCCCATCGATTCAGATTATCTGCGTTCCCATGGTGGTAATAGACAACTCCTTTTGGATTTGGCGATTTAACGAAAATAGCGTTTATAATGCCTCCTCCTGGAGTTAGATAAGTCCTTTCCTCGAATTCAAAAGGAAAATCGAATTCGTACTCTTTTTTTAACACCTGGGGAAGGAAAATAAACCGTTCCTGAAATAGATAGAAAAGTAGGGCGATTAGTACATAGCTACTAGCAATCACCAGGACAACCACCTTCAATATACTCATTTCGCTGACTTGCCTTTTTTGTTGAATTGAATACTGGTTTTGGAATGATCTATTGGTTTTGGCAGCTTGGAATTCATGATTTCTTCAATGAAACGATGATATTCCTCAAAAGTGTATAAGTTATTATGACCTCCACCAATTACAGGATATAATCGAGTTTTGTCTGGGTTAATTTTTGACAATTTCACACTGGTTTGAAACGGTATCAGGCGGTCATTCGTACCATGTATAATCTTTATGGGACACCTCACATATCTCAACCAAATATAAGTTCTTAGGGGAAATCTCATCAACAAAGACAATGGCATAAAAGGAACATATCTTTTGGCAATTTTTCGGAGACTATAATAGGGCGATTCAAGGATCACCATTCGCGGTTCATTCGTTGACGCCAGTTTAGCCGCGAAACCACTTCCCAGGGATCTACCGTAAAGAATGATATATTTCTCATCAACCTGTTTTTTCATTTCATCATAGATAACCTGAAGGTCCTCCTTGATTGCTGCCTCTGATCTTCGACCGGTACTTTTTCCAAAGCCACGGTAATCAACCATTACTACATCATATTCATGCCGAAGAAAATCAATTGCAAATTTTCCCCACCCTTTAATGGATCTGGAATTTCCCTTTAGGTAGAGTACCACTCCACGGGGTTCCTCCAACTTAAAATGAATGGCATTAATGTTGACTCCTGGTTTTATCGGAATATTATATTCCTCGAAATTTCTATCCGGGTATTTGTATTCAAAGTCTGAAGGAAGCTTTTCGGGCCGAAACAGGAATCGTTCCTGCCAATAATACACAACAATATTGGTGATTAAATAGAGAATTAGAACACTAATGATTACTATCTCGACCATGGCAGCGATTGACTATAAAGCTACCAAATCTTACCTATTTATTATTTGTGGCAATGGAAAGCAATTGCTGATAGTCTTCTGGAGTATCCATATCGATTAGTATCTCTCGTTGACTCACTTCCAATATTTTAACATGAGACTTGTTCTCTAAAACAATTTCCTTGCATCCTTCAGGTGCTTGATGGTTTAGAATTGGTTCACGAAAATCTGAAGAGAATACAATTGGATTACCTCGCTTTCCATTGTAGGTAAGAACACAAATAGACTTTGGGTCTACCTTTATCATTTGAATTGAAAAGTCAGCAAGTTCCTGATAGACAAAAGACGTTATTAAGGGCATATCACCAAGGCATATCATATACCCATCTACTTCGTTGGAAACGGAATGAACTCCGGCTTGAATAGAGCTTGTCAATCCTGTGTGATACTGCTTGTTTTCTACAGTTATTATTCTTTGATCCAATTGCTCAACCGTGGCAATTACCTGCTGAGAGTCCTGACCGGTGACAACAACAATTTCGTCTATGGTCGTTTTTAGCAAGTTTCTTAAGGTGGTTTCGATTACTGTACGATTTGCAAACGGAAGCAGCATCTTATTTGAAGGCCCCATCCTTTTACTCATACCTGCAGCAACAACTACAGCTGATAGTTTCATGAGCTTAAATTAATCATCCGTAAATGAAAGTTCGCAATACTTATGAAATGAAACGTTACGAATGTAATCTTGCAAAAAAAACCATGCCGAAACAAGTATTACTAACCGGAGGGACTGGCTTTATTGGTTCACACACAGCAGTTGAATTGATAAATGAAGGCTATCAGGTAGTTATAATTGATGACCTTTCGAACTCTTCCATTGAAGTACTGGATCAAATACAAAAGATCACCGGTACTAAACCAGATTTTGTAAAACTAGACCTGCGCTCGTACGATGGTTTATGTAACACTCTGGAAAAGTACGACATACAGATGATCATCCATTTTGCAGCGAAAAAAGCGGTGGGAGAGTCGGTTGAAAAACCTCTTTTGTATTACGACATCAACTTGAACTCAACAATGAACTTGCTGAAAGCCATGGAGAAGTACGATATACAGGGTATGGTTTTCAGTTCTTCATGTACCGTATATGGACAGCCCGAAACACTTCCGGTCACTGAGAATACACCGTTTCAACCTGCGGAATCACCTTATGGAAACACGAAACAAATAGGAGAGGAAATACTTAGGGAAAACTGTAATGCAAAAGAGGAACTTCGAGTGATTTCACTACGATATTTTAATCCTGTAGGAGCTCATGATTCTGCCTTAATTGGTGAACTACCTACCGGTGTCCCAAGCAACTTAGTCCCTTTCATTACCCAAACCGCTGCGGGGATTAGACCAACGCTGAGAGTTTTTGGGGGAGATTATGACACTCCCGATGGAACAGCTATTAGAGATTATATCCATGTGGTCGATTTGGCAAAAGCGCACGTTGTGGCCCTTAACCGACTCAATGAAAATCGGAACAAGGGATCCTATGAATACTTCAATATCGGAACCGGTAATGGAGTGACTGTGATGGAAGTCATTAAGACCTTTGAAAAAGTTACCGGGGAAAAGCTAAACTACGAAGTTGTTGAAAGAAGATCCGGTGATGTTGAGAAAATATGGGCGGATACGGAATTTGCTAAGAATGAACTCGAATGGGTATCCGAATTGGGTTTGGAAGAAATGATGGAATCTGCCTGGAAATGGCAACAGCAATTGGGTAAAAAAGGGAACTAGGACCCGAGGACTCAAGTTTAGTAATTTTACAATGAACCAATAGTATCACTAAAAACAAAAACCATGAAGAACCTAAACTATTTATCGAAAATACTCCTCCTAGGTATATTATTCTATTCTTGTTCCGGCGGTGATAATTCCGGCAACGCGTCAGAACAGGGAGAACAATCAGAAACTAGCGAGTCCACGACTATTAAAGGCGAAGAGGTTACTTACACTACAGATAGTACTACCATGAACGGTTATATCGCTTATAACCCATCTATTGAAGAGAAACGTCCAGGAATAATCGTAGTACATGAATGGTGGGGTCACAACGAATATACAAGACAACGTGCGGATATGCTGGCAGAGATGGGCTACACCGCAATCGCTGTAGACATGTACGGGGACGGAAAATTAGCTGAGCATCCTGAAGATGCTGGTAAGTTTGCCGGACAGGTTTTCTCCAATATGGATGAAGCTCAAGCCAGATTTACACAGGCAATGGAGACCCTGCGAAACCATCCATCCGTTGATCCTGAAAGTATCTCCGCCATCGGGTACTGTTTTGGTGGCAGTATTGTGCTTACAATGGCAAATGCAGGTTATGATTTGGACGCCGTAGCTGCTTTCCACAGTGGTGTACAACTGCCAATTGCACCAGATGCTGAAACCTTTAAATCCAAGGTACTTGTTTGTAATGGAGGAGCGGATCCAATGATAACTGCAGACCAGGCTGATGCTTTTAAAGCAACAATGGATGCCATTGGTGCTGACTACAAGTACATATCATACGAGGATGCTTTACATGCATTCACCAATCCCGGAGCAGACGAGCTTGGGGAAAAATTTCAACTGCCCCTGGCATACAATGAGGCAGCCGATAAGGCTTCCTGGAGTGAATTAGAGCAATTATTGCAATCTGTTTATTAAAGCAAGTAATTCTAATTGAGTAGAACCAAATTCATCGCCTTCTGGCAACGGACTCTGCTATTGATCCTTTCTGTGTTCTCATGCACAGATATTCAGGAACCAGTAGATCCTCCCGTTGAAAACGAGGTGAACGAGTTCGTTTGGGGGGCGATGAATTCATGGTACTTCTGGCAAAATGAAGTCCCTGATTTATCAGACTTCCGATTCGAAAGCCGTCAGGAACTAACTCAATATCTTAACGCTTACCCCTCTCCTAATGCCCTATTCAGAGATCTACGGTCTCCAGAGGATCGTTTTTCCTGGATCGTCGAAGACTATGAAGAATTGAATAGAAGCTTTCAGGGCATTTCAAAATCATTTGGCTTTGAGTATTCGCTTGTAGTGGTAAATGACTCAATTGCCGGATACGTGGAATACGTGTTGCCGGATTCTCCTGCTGGAGAATCCTCTATGACCAGAGGGGATATTTTTACGCACGTTGACGGCCAGAGGCTTACTTTCAACAATTATCGAAGTTTGCTAAATCAAGATGAATATGCATTGACTCTAGTCGAAATGAATGAAGAGGGCAATATCATCGAAGTCAAAGGAGAATCAAATCTTACTGCAGTAACTCTCACTGAAAATCCTGTTTTAAAATCTACGATAATAGCAGAAGCTGGGAGAAAGATTGGATACCTGAGTTATAACAGCTTCAACTTCACGTTTCATAGCGAACTCAATGCGGCATTTACACTATTCAATGAAGTATCTATCGATGAACTCATTGTGGATTTACGCTATAACTCAGGGGGACGGGTGAGCACAGCCCAGGCTCTTGCTTCAATGATTTGCGGGTCCGTGACCACTGATGATGTGTTTTCGCTTCTTGCTTATAATGACAAACACACCATTTACAATAGGATCTTTTCATTCACGGATGTACTGCCAATACTGGATGGAAATAATGATGTTATTGCACAAGAAGAGATATCCCCACTATCCATTGATCGGGTCTACTTTCTAACAGGAAGAAGTTCAGCATCCGCTAGTGAAATGCTCATTCACGGACTAGAGCCTCATATGGATGTTATTCAGATAGGTACCACCACAGTAGGTAAAAACGAAGGTTCGATTACACTCTACGACAGTCCTCGGTCAGATTATATAAGTCAATCAATAGCAAATCCCAATCATAAATGGGCACTTCAGCCAATCGTTTCGAAAGTGGTGAATAGCCTCGGAGACGGAGATTATGCAGATGGCCTTATTCCGGACATTGAACTGGATGAAACAGATTTTTTCTTTGATCTGAAACCACTCGGAAGTCCGGATGAAATACTTATTAGGGCGGCGCTGGATCACATTTCAGGTATAGGCGTTACCGCAAGAGCTGCACGTCCTGCGAAAACACAGAAAGTCTACAGTTCGAAAGAACGAAACCCACGGGCTTTCGAGCTGGTCGTACCGCCTCCTCCCCGATAAATAGCCTAATTCTTTGATGAATCCTCATCCGGATGATATACGATACGCTGAGTTGGATAGGCCAGGTTGATGTCTTCATGTTTTGCAAACGCTCTCAACACGTCCTCCCATATCAGTTCTTCGGAACCTCTTCGTCTTCTTGGAGTGATTAGATACCTCATCGTCAGCATTACACCACTATCTTTAACTGAGGTGTAAACGATAGGCGTCAATTTATTGTAAAGAATCATATACTTTTTGGATGCCTCTATCAAATACTTTTGCGCAGACTCTGTCAAATGGGCTGCATGCATTTTCACAATCTCCTCAAGTATTTTTTTGGCTTTTTCCCAATCACTTTCAAAAGTGATCATAACACCTATTTCATTCCAGATGTGGCTGAATCCCTGGGTGAAATTGGCCTGTGGTGTTGTAAAGACTAATCCATTCGGAATATGAATAATACGACCTGTACTTTGATCTGCATCCACCCAGTTTCCAATTTCGTTGATGGTAAATTGAAAGATTCGGACATCAATAACATCACCTGTGTGTTCTCCGACAGTAATGCGATCTCCCACTGAAAAAGGTTTCCTGATTAGAATAAACAACCAACCGGCGGCATTCACAATAAGATCTTTCAGCGCTATTGTAAGGGCTGCTGAAACCAGTCCAATAAAAGTTCCTATTGATCGAAACTCCGCAATCCAGATGAACACCACCGACAATAGGAAAATGGCCCAATAAGTGTACTGTATGGCCCTACTCCAATAGTACCGCTCTTTGGGTTCATGGATACTTCTGTTAATGATCCTATTGCCAAGATATTTTAGTATTAAAAGAGTTAGTATAACCAAGGCGGTATACAGTACTTTCATCTGGGTAGTTGGCTGCATACCCCACTGCTCTTGTATCCACTGTGAAAGAGTGTTCATTGCTAAAATTTACATAAAAATTATTGCCAAAAGCTACTTTCCAAAAAACCGAAGAGTACGGTAAGATCAGATTTTCTTTAAATTGAAAATCTAACTAAGCATAAAATGAAGTTCTTGTTAAAAAATACATTGTTAATAGTTCTTATATCAGTATCTGTACTTACGTCAGCACAACAGCGGCAAAAAGACCCAACAGTGACGGAGGTGTATAAGGACCTCGAAAAGGTGACTCCTGGTGAAGAAAATTCACCCCCATCTGACGCTGTAGTATTATTTGATGGCAATGACCTATCGAATTGGCAAAAAGCCAATGGTTCTGGCGATGCGGAATGGCTTGTTGAAAATGGTGAATTAATCGTCAAACCACGAACGGGTAACATCGCAACAAAAGATTCCTTTGGTGACGTCCAACTTCATGTTGAATGGATGTCGCCGGTTGCAGAGGGTAAAACCGGTCAGGGTTATAACAACAGTGGAATTTTTCTAATGGGCCAATATGAGGTTCAAGTATTGAATTCATACGACAGTGATACCTACCAAAATGGCCAGGCTGGATCCATTTACAAACAATATCCCCCTCTGGTAAATGCTTCAAAACCACCCGGTACCTGGCAAGTGTATGATATTGTATTCAATGCTCCGAGGTTTTCAGAAAAGGGAACATTGATCTCACCTGCACGACTCACAGTATTTCATAACGGGGTTCTTGTACAGAATGCAGTAGAACTTTGGGGTCCAACTGAATACATTGGTCTTCCTCAGTACAGACCTCACCCTCCGAAACTCCCGTTACAATTGCAAGATCATGGAGATCCAGTCAGGTTCCGGAATATTTGGATCCGGAACTTATAAACTTCAATCAAAATACTAATCAACCGTTCAAAAAAGAGTAGCTCACTTCTATAAGGGAAAGAGCTACTTTCATCTTCGATCAAGCCAAGAAGTCAAAATCAATTTTACTTAATACCCCTATGAGAGCTCTAACCTATTTTCTAACTCTTCTGTTTTTCATTCCTTTTTCCATGGACGCACAAAGAAGAAAAAGTGCTACCCCAACAAAATCGTTTGATCCCGGTTTGTACGAAGGTTTAAAATGGAGAAACATTGGACCCTTTCGAGGAGGACGTAGTGTAGCATCAACCGGAGTAGTTGGAGATCCCCAAACATACTATATGGGAGGAACCGGTGGGGGTGTGTGGAAAACTACAGATGCAGGACTCAACTGGAAGAATGTTTCAGATAGTTATTTTGAAACCGGCTCCGTCGGTTCAATTTCAGTATCAGAATCCGATCCAAACGTCATTTATGTAGGTATGGGTGAACACCCAATCCGTGGAGTGATGACTTCCAGTGGAAATGGTGTGTATAAATCAACAGATGCAGGGATGTCCTGGGTGCATATCGGCTTGGATCAGTCGCAGACAATATCAGACGTAGTAATCCATCCTGAAAATCCAGATATCGTTTTTGTTGCCGTTCAGGGAGCTCAGTATGGACCAAGCGAAGATCGGGGCATCTACAAGTCAATTGATGGTGGCGAAAACTGGAGAAAAGTGCACTATGTTTCCAATACCAGTGGAGCTTCATCACTTTCTATGGATATGAATAACCCACGCATTATGTATGCTTCTATGTGGCAGCATCAACGCTATCCTTGGACCATGGATTCCGGTGGCCCAAACTCTGGACTTTACAAGTCTACCGATATGGGGGAAACATGGGAAAAATTGACCGAAGGCTTACCTGAAGAGTTTGGAAAATCAGGGATTTCCGTATCAAGGGCCAACCCTCAACGTGTCTTCGCAGTAATAGAAGCGGAAGGAGAAAAAGGAGGTGTTTATCGCTCGGACAATGGCGGCAATAAATGGTCTCAGGTGAATAAATCACGAATCAACATTGCACGATCTTGGTATTACATGGAGATTTTTGCCGATCCACAAAATGAGAACATTGTATATGTAGCCAATGCTCCCGTCACTCGATCTATAGACGGGGGTAAGACCTTCTCAGTAGTCCCTACCCCTCATGGAGATAATCATCATATTTGGATTAATCCGGATAATAACCAAAACATGATCAATTCCAACGACGGTGGAGCTAATGTCTCATTCAATGCAGGCAAATCGTGGTCATCACAGCAGTACCAACCAACTGCCCAATTCTACCGTGTCAATACCGACAACCTGGTCCCTTACAACGTTTATGGAGGACAACAAGATAACTCCGCGATAGCTATCGCCAGCCGTACAAATGGTCGTGGAATCGGATGGAAAGATTGGTACTCGGTAGCGGGATGTGAAAGTGCGTACGCAGCATTCGACCCTGACAATCCAGCAATTGTGTATGGTGGGTGTTATCAAGGAATTATTGAGAAATGGGTAAAAGCAACAAATGAAGGGAAGCTGATTAACCAGTACCCTGAATTGAGACTGAGTATACCCCCTATCGAACAGTCAGCCAGGTTTAATTGGAACGCTCCCATCATTTCATCCCCTCACGATAGAAACACTATTTACCATGCTGGAAATGTTGTGTTTAGAACTACCGATCGCGGTTTGTCGTGGGACACTGTAAGTCCTGATCTCACCAGAGATGAAGAAGACAAGCAAGGACCTGGTGGCGGCCCGTATACGAACGAAGGAGCCGGTGGCGAAAACTATAACACATTAATGTATTTAGTCGAATCTCCACATGAAGGAGGGGTTTTATGGGCAGGATCTGACGATGGCCTTGTTCACTTAACAAAAGACGGGGGTGAAAACTGGCAAAATGTTACTCCTTCGGGGCTGCAGGAGGGAATAATCAATTCCATTGAAGTTTCCCCCCATGACCCTTCAACCGCCTATATCACGGTAATGAGATATAAGTTTAATGACCTAACACCCCTTGCTTTTAAAACAAATGATTACGGAGCTACGTGGCAAAAGATCACAAATGGAGTAAATGACCCGTTTACATTCTTTAGGGTAGTTCGAGAAGATCCGGTTGTCCCGGGTTTATTATATGGCGGAACGGAAACCGGACTTTACATCAGCTTTAATGATGGGGTAAAATGGGATAAACTACAGTTGAATCTTCCCGTGGTTCCTATAAATGATTTGATGATCAGGCAGAATGATATGATTGTGGCCACAGCTGGCAGGTCTTTTTGGATACTTGATGATATTGGAGCTATTCAGCAATCAAAAGGAAACTTTGATGATCAAATGGTATTATACCAGCCTAAAGACACCTACCTGTTTTTTGGTGGTTACGAAGAAAAACCTTCTCCAGGACTAGGTCAAAATCCGAAAACCGGCGTTACAATAGACTACTTCCTTCCGGAAGAACTGGATACGATGGAGTTAATCCTGAAAGTCATCAGCGATGAAGAGGTTATTCGAACGTACTCTAATCAACCGGTAAAAAACTTTAAGGGATGGCCTGGTGGACCCCCTAAGCCTTCGGTTTTGTCTTCAAAAAAAGGCGTCAACAGGTTCACCTGGGATTTCCGGCGTGCAACCGTACCTGCAGTTGAAAAAGTATTCATTATGGGTGATTATCGAGGGGCGGTGGTTCCTCCCGGAAGCTATACCCTGAGATTGGTATCAGAGAATGACTCTTCAGAAACCGAAGTAACGATTTTGTCCATACCGACGAACGAAGCAACACCTTCTGATTTCAATTCCCAGTATGCCTTTCAAATTGAAATCGAAAATATTCTAATTGAAATACATGAATCCGTTTCGACTATGCGGTCCGCAAAAAAGCAATTGACACAATATCAAAATCTTTTGGCCGACAATGAAGCCGCATCAGCCCTGGTAGATACTGCTAAGTCAATTGTAAGTCAAATTGATGATTGGGAAACAGAGTTAATTCAACCAAAACAAGAGACTTTTCAGGATGTCATTAATTTCAATAATCAGCTCAGTGCCCATTTAATGTACTTAAAAGGTTATGTTGGTTCTACAGACCCGATAATAACAAACGGAGCAAAGGAAAGACTGAGTGACTTAAAATCTGAATGGTCCTCTTACGCCAATAGGCGAGATCAGATCATCGATGAAGACTTTGAGGCATTCAATTCATTGTATCGCTCGCTGAATCTACCAGCCATTATTATGAAATAAGCTGATAGCGCTAACACTTTCATTCGAAGATGAGTAATGTCAACATGATGCGAATTCACCTTACTCATTTAATGGCTATGCAGATTAGTTGAATTTGAATTCATACTTTTGGGCTCGAAATGATCGTATCCCACAAGCATAAATTTATCTTCATAAAGACCGCAAAGACAGCGGGAACAACGGTTGAGATTGCTTTATCGGAAATCTGTGGCCCTAATGATATCATTACTCCTATTTCTCCAGATGACGAGGAGGCAAGAAAGGAATTGGGATTTCGAGGGCCGCAAAACTATCTAGGAGGGTTCGTCAATCCGAATATATACGACTGGTTTCTTTTTAACTTCAAAAGGAAGCAATCCTATCGCTACTTTAATCATGCAAAAGCAAAACAGGTCTATCGCTGGGTTGGAAAAGACATTTGGGATTCGTATTATAAATTCAGCATAGACAGGCATCCGGTTGATAAGTTTGTCTCCTTCTATTACTGGAGAGGAGGAGATGAAACCTGGGGAAATGTCGAAGGCTTGATGAAATCTAGAAAACTAAGGAGAATTCAGGGCATGAGATACTACGGTATCCAGGGAAAGATGGCAGTGGACAAAGTTTATAAACTAGAGGACATGCAAGGAATGTTTGATGATCTTTCAAAGAAATTCAAACTAGAAAAAACCCTTTCGATTCCACAGCATCGGGCAAAAAGCAATACTGGTAGAAAAAAGAGACACTACTCCGAAATTCTATCTTCAGAGCAGATAAATCAAATACGTAACAAATTTCAATGGGAACTGGATTATTTCGGTTATGACTAGCAGTTACCGCACTCCAAACTTGTAACTAGTTCTGGAGTGGTAAACCTCACCCGGCAGTAGCAATGTACTAGGAAAGTTAGACTGGTTTGGTGCATCTGGATAATGCTGAGTTTCCAGACAAAGAGCACAATGTTTGTTATATCTAATACTATTCTTTCCAACCAAAGAGCCATCCAGTGAATTTCCTGTATAGAGCTGAACACCGGGTTCGGTAGTCCAGCATTCCATCTGCCTTCCGGAAACAGGTTCAAAGACCGTCGCAAAATGTATGTACTCTCCTTTGTCGTCATTTATAATCCAGCAGTGATCATAACCCATTCCTAACTTCAACTGCTCATTATCTACCCCAATATCAGCACCTACTCTCTTCTTTCCTCTGAAGTCAAAAGGTGTATCCAACACTGGTTGAAACTCTCCAGTAGGGATAATATTCTTATCCACAGGCAGATATTTTTCCCCCTTTAGGTGAAGTTCATGATCCAGTATATTCCTATTTGGATCGGCAGACAAATTGAAATAGGTGTGCTGTGTCAAATTAATTACAGTAGCGTCATCAGTTTTAGCCTTATAGGTAATATCGAACTCACCGGGAGTGAATTTATAGGAGACCTGCACTTCAAGATTGCCAGGGAATCCTTCTTCGAGGTGATGACTGGTGTAACTCAGCTGAATCTCAACATGGTTGTCCTCATTCACCATGTTTACTTCATCCCACACCACTTTATCAAATCCCTTGAGCCCCCCATGCAAACTATTTGGGCCGTTGTTTCTGGCCAGTTGAAAGTGATTGTTTCCAATGGAAAATTGCCCGTTAGCAATACGGTTGCCGTACCTGCCAACCACAGCCCCGAAATATGGATTTTCCATCAAATACTCTTCGAGCGTGGTGAAGCCTAGCACGACATCACCCAAATTTCCATCTTTATCAGGCACATGAAGTTCCGTTAAGACACCCCCGTAATTAGTGAACTTAGCAAGTAACTGTCCAGGAAATTCAACGATATAAAGGTTGACCTTCTTCCCATCAACCATACCGAACTCGCTTACTTCGATCATCAATTAGAAATGGTAACGAACGAATGCCTCTATGGCTTCGTATTCTGTGAGTCCCAGTTGATCGTAAAATTTTGCTGTGTCTTTATTTCTATCTTCTGCTCTTTCCCAAAACTCTCTGCTATCACTACCTGGAAATACCGGAGTATCTTTCTGTGATTGGTGTTTGAAGATTGCTTTCCTCTTTCGCATCAAATCAGATGGGCTAATAGGCACAGCCATTTCGATCTCCTCAATTGGCCACTCTTGCCAAGCGCCTCTGTATAGCCATAGGTAACAGTCGTCAACCCAATCAGCCTTGTCGTTCTTCAATCTGGTAAGAGCTTCAATGATCGCATCCAAACAGACTTTATGTGTACCATGAGGATCTCTTAAATCGCCTGCAGCAAATACCTGATGCGGTTTTACTTCATTTAACAAATCCATTACGATCTCGATATCCGCGTCAGTGAGCCCACCTTTTTCTACTGTCCCTGTTTCGTAAAAAGGCATATTCAGAAAGTGAATATGATCATCATCCAGGCCGCAGAATCTTGCTCCGGCAGCGGCTTCACCCTTCCGAATCAATCCTTTTATTGCCCTGACAATCGCAACGTCGGCATCACCTTGATCTTTGGCATCCAAAGCTTTCCTAACACCCTTCAATAGTTCATGCTGTTCATCTCCAATATTGCCTATATACTCCATAAAATCACCAGCAAATTCTGCAAACCTCCTGGCGTCGTCATCAAATACTGCAATATTTCCTGATGTTTGGTAGGCAACGTGCACGTCATGCTTTTGATCCACTAACCGAAGAAAAGTCCCTCCCATGGAAATGACATCATCATCGGGGTGAGGACTGAAAATGATGGACCTTTTATGGGCAGGTTCCGCCCTTTCTGGTCTCCGTTTATCGTCGGTATTTGGTTTTCCTCCAGGCCATCCGGTGATGGTGTTACTAAGCGTGTTAAACATCTTCACGTTTAAGTCCTGTGCATCACCATAATAGACAACTAAATCGCCAAGATCATTCATCTTGTAGTCGTCGTCAGTAAGCTTCAAGATCGGCTTTCCAAGTTTTTGACTCAACCAGATTACCGCTCGCTTAGCCAATTGATCATTCCAGTTACAAAGTGATACTTCCCAAGGTGTTTTAATACGGGTCAGTTCCAATGCTGCATGTTGATCAATTAAGACCTCAACGTCTGGATGACTTTGAAGAAAAGTGGCAGGAATTTCTTTCGTGATTGGCCCCTCAATCGCTTTCTTAATGATTCCGGCTTTTTTCTCACCCCAAGCCATCAAGTAAATCTTGCGAGCTTTGAATATACTCTTGATCCCCATCGTAATGGCCCTGCGAGGTACTAGTTCCTCCCTTACGAATTCCCTTGTGGCATCAGCAATTGTAATTGGATCGAGTTTTACCATCCGGGTTAGTGAATCAGCATACGATGGTGGTTCATTGAATCCAACGTGACCTGTTCTACCGATTCCGAGCAATTGAATATCCATTCCACCCAGTTTGTCAATTTTCTTCTCATAGTTTCGACAGAACTCCCCGATATGATCCATGTCAAGGGTTCCGTCGGGTATATTTACGTTGTCAGGGTCAATGTCTACATGATCGAACAAGTGAGAGTGCATGAAATGGTGATAACTCAGGGGCGACTGTTTTGACATTGGGTAGTATTCATCCAGATTGAACGTGATCACATTTTTGAAGCTCAATCCTTCCTCTTTGTGCATTCTTACCAGTTCATCGTAAACTTCTACCGGACTGGCACCTGTCGCCAGGCCTAGTACAACGTACTTGTCTGTTTTCTGCCTGGAACGTATTAGCTCTGCTATTTCCTTTGCAATTTCCAGACAGGCGACTTTGCTATTCGCATAAATATGAACTGGTAATCGTTCTAGAGTTTTTGAGGAATCGTCAACGGTTTGGACCATTTTTTAGGTGATTTATTTCGAAGTACAAAAAAATAGAGTAATACCCGCAAAAACAAGTAAAAAAATCAATATGTGTTCGAACACACTAAATTTTGGTTCGAACACACCAAATTTGTAATTTCGCCATACAATACGAATTAAATCTGTGGTGAGCAGGAAAAAGATTACCATAAAGGATATTGCGGAAATGGCTGATGTGTCACCCGGGACGGTGGATAGGGTGATCCATAAACGTGGAAAAGTGTCTTCCGATAAGCTCCAGCGTATTCAAGCAGTATTGAAGGAGATAAATTATCAACCTAACATTATTGCCAAAACGCTAAAGAACAACCGGATCTACCAAATAGCTGTTTTGATTCCTGAAACCAGTAGTGATGAGTATTGGCAGAAAGTTGAGTTTGGCGTTCGTGAGGCACTAAATGAATTCTCAAATTTTGGTATCCGTGCGAACATTCAATACTATCACATTAATAACAAAGACTCCTTTCAGTCCGAGGCTATGAAAGTCATCAAGTCCAATCCTGATGGCATTTTGGTTGCCCCAATGTCTACTGCTACCTCAAAGAGATTCTTTGATGAATGCAGAGTCAGAAAGCTTCCCTACATAGTTTTTAACTCTCCATTGAAAGAAGTTAATCCACTTGCCCTAATCGGTCAGGACTTACATCAAAGTGGACGTTTGGCTGCTGAGTTAATTTATCTTTCGCAATCGACCCAAGGTGAAATTGTTCTCATGCATATTGATGAAACGCCACAGAATGCACCACATGTTCACGATAAGGAAAAAGGGATAAAAACATATTTCCGAGACAAGAGTTACGATATGACAAAAATTAAAAGTATCGAACTGTTTCGTACTGACATGGAAGATCTAGATCCCATATTAGAAAAGGAGCTATCCGATCTTGAGAAACTTTCGGGTGTAATTGTTACCACCTCAAAGGTTTTTGAAATCGCGGAATATGTAAATCACAAGTATCCTGAAGCTACCATCGTAGGCTATGATCTGGTCAGCGCGAATACGAAACTTCTCTCTGAAGGCAAGGTGACCTTCTTAATAAACCAAAGTCCGATTCAGCAAGCTTACCTTGGAATTCAACGATTTGTGGATCATTTCATCTTTGAAAAAACCATACCATCTTCAGATCTGTTGCCTATCCAGGTCGTTACACGCGAAAACTTACACTCTATTCAGATCCAGAAATTTGGGACGGTACGGGTTTGAATTCCGTTTTTCCAGGAACAGCAATTGGATACACCCCTCTCTCATCGGGCAAGACTGGAGCTTCATCATTAAATGAAGACAAATCCTTTGTCAAACGATGATCGGTAGCCATGGCCTCATCCCATGAAATCAATTGCCCTGAATACGTGGCCATCCTACCAAGGATAGCAGACATGCTAGCATTGGCACCCATTTCGACATCATCAAATTCGTAAGTTCCAGCCTTAATCGCTGCAAAAAGTTCGTTATGTTCCTGCTGGTACGGATTGATGTCGTTGGTTCCATCATGATTATAGATAATCGATCCGTTCTTGGTTGATTTTACCTCACCATAGTTTCCTCCATGAACTCGGATATTGGCCTTGGTTCCCTGGAAGATTTCTTCAACTCGGTTGAGACATCCCGGTTGATGCCGACATTGACTGGAGATGACCTGCCCATCCGGGTAGGTGAATTCCACAAAATGATGGTCAAATATCTGACCGTGATCTTTTCCTTTACGAACCTCTCTGCCACCCATACCCTGTGCAGATATTGGAGTGGCTCCTATAAACCAATTGGCAACATCAATATTGTGAATATGCTGCTCTACAATATGATCACCGCATACCCATGTGAAATAGTACCAGTTTCTCATCTGGTACTCCAGTTCTGTTTGTTGGTACTGCCTAGGTCGAACCCAAACACCAGCACTATTCCAATATACCTGACCCGAAACAATTCGGCCGACCTTCCCTTTATCAACCAGTGATTTGACAGCTTTGTAGCTTTCTTGGTAATGACGCTGCAGACCGACAACAACATTTAGTTTCTTCTCCCTGGCCATCTTTGCTGACTCAAGAATCTGTTTGATACCTGCTACATCAGTAGCGAGAGGCTTTTCCATGAAGACATGTTTTCCTTGCTTCACTGCATAATCAAAATGTAACGGTCGGAATCCTGGAGGTGTTGTAAGTATGACCACATCTGCCATATCAATTGCCTTCCGGTAACCATCAAAACCAACAAATTTAGAACCTTCAGTAACCTGTAATTGCCCCGAATCAGCATATCTAGCGGACAAACCTTTGTAACTATCTTCCAGTCTGTCGGAAAACGCATCGGCCATGGCAACCAACCGAGTATCCGGATCGGCTTGTAGTGCTTGATTGGCGGCACCTGTTCCTCGTCCACCACAACCGACCAGAGCTACCTTGATTTCACCAGCAGCTGCTACATACGCACTTGCATCTACTGGGAGGGAACTTAATACCATACCAGCACCCGCCATTTTTGCCGAATTTTGAAGAAAATCTCTTCTGGCTTTTTCCTTTTTAGATAGTGTTTTCATGGTTAGTATTCATTTATTGGTTTTCCCCACAATCGTTCCATCTCCTCAACCGAAGGTAAAGATTTTGGTCGTACGATCCTAAATCCCACGTGGGTGGCGTCCGTCATCCACCATAAGCTTTTCGGAAATTGTGGGTCTCTTTGTTTCCAATTCTTTGTTGAAGCAAGTCTTGCTGCGGATCTTAGTCTTTCCGGTTTATCCATCCATGAACCACCTCTAACAACATTCGGGTAGAGAACCTCAGGATCGTAGATGATTGGATTAGACATCCCGTCCTTGATTTGTGCGTAAGTAGTTGGTTGATAGTTATCGATTACCCATTCGGCGACATTTCCGTGCATATCATAAAGACCAAATGCGTTTGGTTCTTTCAATCCACCTTTCTGGAATGTCCCGTTACTATTTCCCTGATGCCAGGAATAAAATCCGACCTCCTCTACAGCATTTCCAAAGGAATATGAACTGGTAGTGTTTGCCCGGCAGGCATACTCCCATTCTGCTTCTGTCGGTAACCGGTAATACACACCGGTCAAAGCCGATAGCCATTTGCAAAAAGTGGAAGCAGCATATTGGGTGATATTCACAATGGGATATCCGGGTCTATTAAAATTTACGTACGGCATAGTGGCTGCAGACACTCCATCCACCTGAATATTAACTTCATTTCCTTCAGGCAGCATTTCATCGTCTATTTCCCTGTAGAGAAACAACTCGAATTGATCCCATGTGATCTCGGCTGAGGCCATCCAGAAATCACTCACACTCACGTGTACTTGTGGGCCTTCGTCCTCATTTCGACCTACTTCCCTGGAGTCACTTCCCATTAAAAAAGCACCTCCGGGTATTGCAATCATTTCAATACTTTCGGTAGAGCCGGGGATCAACTGATCGTAGGATTGAAAATCTTGTGCTTGACTGAATGAGAGAGTTCCTAGCAGAACCAGTAGCAAGTATACACTTCGAAACATGATAGAAATTTCCCTAATATATACCGCAAACCGGTACCGATAAAATTTCTCCTGGTAACAATGATTTCACGGCGGTTTTAGACAATGATTGTCTCCAAGCATCAAAAACGGTCCGAATACCCTTGCAATTCGTACAAAAACCCACAGTCTGCAGAATCAGGTGGTCATTAATTTTATGATTATTTATTAACTATGACTACCATTCAAAGGTTAACCTGGCTAGTTGCCGTGACCCTATTTATTCTTTCCTGCGAATCAACAAGACCCGAGAAAAGGATCCTGGTTTTTACCAAAAACTCAATTGGAAAAGTGCTCCCCAAAAGATCCATTGAGTCCGTATCCCGGCTTTGTGTGGAAAACGGCATAAAAGTAGATACAACATCAGACGGCAATTTTTTTCATGAAGACTCGCTTCGTCAATACAGCGCAATCCTTTTTCTCAACACGGTAGGTGATGTTTTAGATTACAGACAACAGGCAGATTTTAAAAGATATATTCAGTCTGGTGGAGGGTTCGTTGGAGTACACTCCGCGGCAGCTACTGAGTACCGATGGCCATGGTACAACCAACTGGTTGGGGCCTACTTTGACGGGCAGTCGATTGTAAAAGAGGCTGAAATACGAAAGAAAGTAGCACATCCAAGTACCGCTCACCTGTCAGAGCAGTGGACGGTTCAAGAAAGTTGGTATACACTCAGAGAAGCTCAGGAGGGACTACAGGTGCTTCTCGAACTTGATAATTCAAATCCAATTTCATGGTTCAGGGAATTCGACGGTGGACGATCGTGGTTTACCGCTCTCGGTTATTCCTCAGATATGTACCAGGACCCCTTGTTTCTACAGCATTTAATGGGTGGTATCCAATACGCTATTGGAAGTAATACCAGCAATGATTTCAGTAAAGCAACTGAGGAAAGGGTACCAGAGGCTGAAAATTTCGTGAAGCACGTTCTAGCTGAAAAGCTTGACGAACCAATGGAACTAACTGTACTTCCTGATGGTCAGATTCTCTTTGTCGAAAGAAGAGGAGATATTCATTTATTTGACCCAAATTCTGAATCTCTTAGCCTCGCCGGACATCTGGATGTTTACGACGGCTATGAAGACGGCATGCTGGGACTGACCCATGATCCTGAATTCCCGGCTAATAATTGGATTTACATTTACTATTCACCAGCAGGTTCCGATTCGATTCAAAGACTGAGCAGATTTACCTTTTCAGAAAAAGAGGTTGATTTATCGAGTGAATCAATAATGTTGGAGATTCCCTCCCAACGAAAAGAGTGTTGTCATTCAGGTGGGTCGTTGGCCTTTGATGGAAATGGACTCCTATATCTTTCTTTAGGGGATAACACAAATCCTTTAACCTACTCCCATTACGATAGAGATCATATATTTGCCCCACACGATGAAAGACCTGGAAGAGAACCTTGGGATGCTCAACGAACGGCAGGTAACACAAATGACCTTCGTGGTGGAATCATTCGAATCAAACCTCAAGCTGATGGCTCTTACAGTATACCAGATGGGAATCTTTACCCTGAAGGTGAGAAAGATACACGCCCAGAGATTTACGTTTTAGGGGCAAGGAATCCTTTTAGAATTTCCGTAGATAAAAAAACGGGTTATCTGTATTATGGAGAAGTAGGTACTGACACCGGTGCTGACTCCGAAAGAGGTCCTAAAGGATACGACGAGTTCAATCAGGTTAGGGAAGCAGGATATTTTGGTTGGCCCTATGTGGTAGCAAACAATATACCTTATTCCAGATACAATTGGTCCACCGGCGAATTAGGTGAAACCTTCAATCCGGAAGGTCCAATCAATGTATCGGTGAACAACACAGGCAAACAAGATCTACCACCTGCCAAACCTGCCATGATATGGTATCCATATGAAATTTCGGAGGTCTTCCCTTCTCTTGGAAAAGGTGGGCGAAATGCAATGGCAGGGCCCGTTTACTATTCAGAAGACTATCCTGAAAACAAAAGAAGGTTTCCATCATACTATGATGGCAAATGGTTTATCTACGAATGGATGCGAAACTGGATAAAGGTTGTAACCTTTGATGAAAAGGGAGATTACCTCGAGATTGAGCCTTTCCTTCCCGGATTAGAATTGTCCAGCCCGATGGATATGGAATTTGGATATGATGGAGCATTGTATTTCCTGGAATATGGAACAAATTGGTTTACAGGAAACGACGATGCCCGCCTGGTTCGGTTGGATTATAATGATCAAAACAGACTCCCGGTAGCCAAGATTGTTGCTAATAATAATGCCGGGGCATTGCCTCTCAATGTCAACTTATCATCGGAAGGATCATTTGACTTTGACAAAGAGGACGTATTGACCTATAGCTGGAATATTGATGGAACTCCCGTGTCCACTGATCCTGCATTTGAATATGAATTTATTGACGCTGGAGTCTATAATATTCAGCTGACCGTTACCGATTCTAAAGGCGAATCATCACAAAAGTCAATTTCCATTGCTGCAGGAAACGATCCTCCTGTAATAGATATGACTTTTGGTTCAAACCAGTCATTCTACAGATCTAACAAACCCTTTTCCTACAAGGTCCTTGTTGAAGATCTGGAAGATGGTAACAGTACTGATGAAGATTTCAACATTGAAAATCTCAAAGTAAATGTAGCATATCTGGAAGGCGTAAAACCCAATGACGGATACAGTGTAAGCCTTAATCCAAATCGGGAAGGAATGCTGTTAATTGACGGAAGTGATTGTAAGTCATGTCATTCAATCGGTCAAATGTCTGTTGGGCCTTCCTACCAGGCCGTTGCCGAGCGCTATAAAGATCAGGAGGAGGCCCTTCAAAACCTTTCGGAGAAGATCATAAAAGGAGGTGGAGGAAATTGGGGAGATCATTCTATGGCGGCACACCCACAATTCAGTATGGACGAAGCTCGAGCCATTGTGAGATATATACTTTCTATAAATGAAGGAGCCCAATCCATTGACCCTGCAGGCAATCTGACTCCCTCCTCCTCCAATGGACTATATGTCTTTGAGGTCAACTATATGGATACTGGTGCCAACGGATTGGACCCTATCGAAGTATCAAAAAGATTTGTCTTAAGACCTTCAAGAGTTGAACTGGAAGACTGTGACAGTTACCAGGGAATTGTAAAGGAAAGGCCATCATCGACAAACTACATGCTGGTGAGTACGGTAACCAATCCGGCAACAATGATATTCAATCAATTGGATATTAATGGATTTTCCAGCATTCGACTGAGAGTCTCTTCAGAGAACTCAGGAAATATCCTGGAAGTCAGGTCCGGAACACTTAACGGAGAGGTTCTGGCAGAAGTAAACATACCTAACACAAAGGATCGATTGTCCTGGACCGAAATTGAAACAAGCATAGGATCCGTCAAAACAATCAATGACTTGGTATTTGTTATGAAAAACCCAGACAATTCTTTACAAGAGAACCTTTTCAATCTGGATTGGATTGAATTACTCCCATGACACACAAATCGCGGGAGAACAATTAATCTGTTAAATTCCTAATAAACAAACCCAAAACATATGAAATCTTCCGGCAAAATCAATCGCAGAAAATTCATTGGCACCAGTGCAGCCACGGCGGCGGCATTCACCATAGTTCCTCGTCATGTCATTGCCGGATCAGGAAAGGTCGCCCCCTCTGATAAAATCAATATTGCAAACATTGGCTGTGGTACTCAGGGTCTGAGGGAAATGCGTGATATGCTTCAAAATGATGAAGTCCAAGTGACATCTATTTGCGACGTAAATAAATTCTCAACAGACTACCTAGACTGGTCTGCTCACGGCATCAGAAATAATATCAGGGAGACATTAGGCGATCCGACCTGGGGAGAAGGTGTAACGGGTATATCAGGAGGAAGAGACGTAACCGAGGATTACATCAATAAATTCTATGGTAAGAAGTACGGAGCCAATGATTACCAGGCTGTATCGAGCTATGAAGACTACCGTGAACTCCTGGAGAAAGAAAATGATATCGATGCGGTGAAAATTATGACTCCTGATCATACACATGCCGCCATCGCAATTGCCGCCATGAAAAAAGGGAAGCACATTGTAACCCATAAACCCATCGCCAATAGAATGAAGGAATCCCGAATTACGGTCCAAACAGCACGCGATACGGGAGTCGTAACACACCTTCTGGCGTGGAGTCCGAAACCAGAGCATGATCTGATCTTATCATGGATAAAGGACGGTGTCATCGGGGAGTTGAAAGAGATTCATAATTGGTCATTCCGACCTGTATGGCCTCAGTGGACAATGAATCCAACGGAAGAAGTCCCAGTGCCGAAAGGTTTCAATTGGGATTTATGGTTAGGACCCGTGCCTGATCGCGCTTACCACCCAAACTACACTCATAATGTATTCAGAGGGTGGTATGATTTCGGTGGTGGCAGCATCGCAGATATGGGTCATTACAGTCTATTCCCCCTATTCCAGGCCCTAGGAGTAAAGAACCCACCGATTGCAGCCAAAGCTTATGGAACAACCACACGTACAGTGATTGACAATGTCTGCCGTTGGGTTGATAACGATGTAGCATTCCCGCAGTCAAGTACAATCCGGATAGAATTCCCGGCACAACCTGACCTTCCTGCGTTCGATTTAGTCTGGTATGATGGGGGTATTAAGCCATTCGCACCTGAAGAGCTCCGGATTGATGGGGAAGACATCGGTAATGAAGGGATGATGTTTGTAGGAGACAAAGGAAAAATTATTGCCGGATTTTTAGGTCAGGAGCCCAGGATTATTCCTAAAAAGGAAATGGATAACTACGCTGGCAATAAATCAGTTGAGCCTGTTAACGAAAGAAGATCTGATCGTTGGGCGGCGGCAATCAAAAGCGGAAAAGAATCCGTAGGCAGCTTCCAGGAAGCTGAAATCGTATCGGAAGCGATAAATCTCGCTGCCATTGCGCTTCGAGCTGGAGAACGAGTTGAATTTGACTCCAAAAACATGCAAATCACGAATAATGAAAAAGCCAACGAGTATCTGACAAGAGAGTATCGTCCTGGCTGGGAAATTTAATAATCATGAACAACACAAGACGTACTTTCATTAAAAAGTCACTTGCCCTGACAGCGGCACCAATTGTAACACCCTCAATCTTTAATAGTATGGACAAACCTATCCAACGAATGCCGAAAGACGACATCTCAATTGCTCAATGGGCTCTGGTAGATGAGATAAGAGCAGGCAAATGGAAAAATCTTGATTTCCCAAGGGTGGCAAGAGAAGAATTCAATCTCAATGGTATCGAATTTGTAAATACCCTATTTGAGGTTCCAACCGCCAGGTACCTGAATAGGTTGATTGCAAATGCCAAAGAACATGACGTAGAAATGGTTTTGATCATGGTTGATGCGGAGGGTGATGGAGCGGAACCTACTGAGAAATTGAGAAAACAGTTCGTTACGAATCATAGGAAATGGGTTGACATAGCTGAATACCTTGGATGTAAGACGATCAGAACAAATTGTCGAGCTCCTGAAGGTGCTGATCCTGAGGAAGCTCTAAAGTGGGCAATTGAGTCATATAATATGCTTTTGGAATATGCCCAACCGCTAGGTATACAGATTGTCATTGAGAATCATGGAAGGCTATCAAATGACCCTGACTGGATGGTTCGCCTTTTCGAATCTGTAGACAATCTATATTTTGGAAGCTATCCCGATTGGAGACAACCTTCCGATGATTTCGACAACGTTGAATTCCTTGAAAAGAATCTTCCCTACGCACTGGGTCAGTCTTATCGAAATCAACCTACCGAAGAACTAACAGCAAAAATGATTCAAATGAGCAAAGACTCCGGTTATCGAGGATGGTATGGCATAGAATCAAGTGGTAGAGAAGCGATAAACGAAGGAATCCGGCTATTGAAAAAATATATGCTTGCCTAAATCTTAGCGCACTAGCAATTTAATCACCTGAACCCGGTCGTCCATGTCAATAATTGCCGTGTAGATACCCGGTTTCATGTGATTATCTACCCGTACTTCAATGGGTTGTAGTCGATAAGTAATCTTTGAGAAATGATGCATTTTCCCGAAGAGGTCGACTACTTGCAGTGTAATTAATTCTCCTTCTTCCAGTCCCTCTATAGAAACAGTAAATCGGTTCTCAGTTATAGGATTCGGGTAAACGTCTATTGATGTCTCAAGTACATTTCTTGGGGATTCGACCAATATAATCTTAGAAGGCTCAGTTTCACCATCATAATCATATTGGACTAATCGGTAATAAGCATCTACCCTGTACGGATTTAAATCAAAAAACTCATAGTCTATTGGTCCACTACTATTACCTCCTCCAGTAACTTTCCCGATGGCCTCGAAATTTTCGCCATCCCTGGAACGCTCCACTTCAAAGTAATCATTATTGATTTCAGTAGCTGTCTTCCACCAAATTCGGACCCGGTTTTCCATATAGCTCCCTCGTAAGTAAACCAATTCAACCGGTAATGGATCTTCCGGAGCCAGACCTAATCCAAACTGCTGAGTACTGAAGGATATTACATCTTCTGAAGTGACCGTGCCGGAAGTAGAATTACCAGATATAATTCCTCCACGATTTTCCCATCGATTATCGGTATCTCCATCCCACCAAACAACCCGAATGCTTTCATTATCCGGCATAAAATTGTGTGCACCATATGACACTCTGATCTGAGCTGAATTAGATCCAGCGGAAGTGATCTCCCAACGATCGGTATTTCTAACTGTCAACAACGCATTTTTACCTGAACCCGGATCATCCGGATCGAAAGAGGTCGAGGTAAATGCTCCCGTGGTAGTAAAGTATTCAGTGGTCCAATTGTCGTTACCGGTTCCTACATTCACGATAGCTGCAGGTGCGTAACGAGCAGCTTTCCCGACCGGAAATGTATAAGTACTTGCTGCAGCAATAGAGTTCTTTGTCATAGGTCCGGTGATGTAACTTGCCGAAGACCCTCCACTATAACTACCGGTGGAACTGATAACCAGCGTTTCTGAAGATGTGGTATTGAATAATCCGTCAGTAAGGGTCAAAATACCATTAATCAGAATATCTCCTGTATTAATAGTTACACCAGATCCAGTATTGTTAATTTCCAGGTTGTCAAAGGCAGCTGTGCCGGTGAAATCACCATCAAACAATTGCTCTGTGGTGCCATTCATAGTAACAGAAGTGTTATTCCAATTCAGAGTCCCCGCGGAGAAGTTTACGTCATCGGAAATGGAAATCGAAGTGCCTGTAGACCCTGAGAATGAGCCTCCAGAAACGAGGAAATCACCAGTAAGATCAATAGTAGAACTGGCGGAAAGGGAAACAGAACCGGATCTTACTTCCATATTATCAGTGTCGGCGTCACCAATGACGTAGGTCTGTCCGGTATTAAGCTCAACAGTTGGACCATCAACCAGAAAAACATCACAAACCGTCAACGCATTGTTTGGAAGTGTTCGGGTTCCAGAGCCCTCAAAGGTCACACTACGTATTTGCGGAATACCGGAAAGTACATTATAGGTGGAGGTACCACTATATTGCAGAGCTCCACCGGAACAGGTTAGGAAGTCAGAGTATTCTCCGGTTGGAAGTAGTTCATTATCCTCGAGCACAATTGTACCTGATCCGGAGACTATGCCTAACCTTATTCCATTCACACCTGTCGGAACATATAGTACCCCTCCTGCTTCCACTACCGTTGCGTAAATACGAATATTTGAGATGTCCAGTTCAAGGGTGTCTCCTGATGAAATTGTAATCTGGGCACCAACCGGACCCACGCCATTAGTCGGGGCCGGTGATCCGTTTAATGGATTCCAATTGGCCGCGACACTATAGCTGCCCATTCCGGATATCACAGATTCATATTGAGTAATGGTATTCGGTATGGCTCCCTCGATGTCATTATTAATGCCATCAGAGCTTCCAACTCCTGCTGTATAGTCACCGGTAATTTCAGCGGAAGTCGCATTGCTCAGCGGAATCTCAAATGTTTCGGAGCCTCCCAGGAAAAAGGTAGGCGCATATTTATCCCAATTGATGTCATTAGATAATAAGCGGGCTGGAATATAGTGACTGGTGTCGTATGGTGATGTGACTAGAGCATCTGCCTCCTCGTAGAAGAAGGTGGCACTTCCATTAGCATTGGTCAGCTCCTCCGCCACCACTATCCAGTGGTATTGGAGCACGTTATCAGCATCAACGATTTCTGGATTAGGACTCTCCGCATTTTCTACAATGGTAGGATGCCGTTCATTGGCCGGTCTGGTCCTGATGGCCCCTTGAGTGGTCCCGGAATTAAGATTAAGCTGTACTGGTGTATACTTTGTCTCTCCAATTGGAAAGAAAACCACAGTATCGCTGGCCACAGAAGGGAATTCCTGTTTTAGCCCATTATCTGTGAATGAGCTATTGGTTTGGACCATGTTGTTTATACCAAATGGTGTAACATCGGTAATAACCGCACCTCTTCTTATGGTCACCAAACTTCCGCCAATGTTAAACACCCCTCCATCCAACCTGAGGTTTTGTGTGATATCAAAGTTGTATCCATTGCCATCAGGTATGTCAACTCCAGATAGGTTTTCAATTGTGATCGTTCCAATCTCAATGGTATTATTCGACAAACCATATAATTCCTGATTTGCAGTTCCATTGAAAACTAATCCGTTTCCACCGCTATTCGAAAAAGTACTTTGTACATATGCATCCCGTTGCAGACTTATGGTACTACTTCCTATATCAAGTACGCCAGCTGTCAGGTATAAGTCATTACCAAGGACCAAGTCAACCGATGCTGTTGTCGTACCAGATCCGTTTTTACGTAAATCGAATAAGCTCCAGGTACCGGATCCACTGAGGGATTGACTGCCTGTATTCGCCAATATAGTCTCTCCTGTTGAATTCTGAAGTAAGCCATTATTCACTACATCACCAGTAATGGTTAAATCAAAGCCATTGGCTAAAAGTGACTGATTAGTGTTAATAGTAAGATCTTCCACTTCTAAAGGAAGAGTATATAATCGAGCATCCGGCAAATCAACACTTCCTTCGATTGTTAAATTGGGTAAAGGAATAGCCGATTTGATATTGAAAAAGTTTGCCCCATAATCGGACAAAAGATTTTCAAAAATCGTTATTGTTGACCCGGTGAGGTCATTTGCTTCCGGATCCAATTCAAGTGATTCATTTGCATCTCCGGTGACACCTCGATGAATGTTGAATGTCCCACCAGTAAGGGTAAACTCACTGCCACTATTTAGTACTTCGAACGATGCCCTACTTGTTGTTGAGGCCTGATCGGTAGCGATGTCTACATCACCACCAGTTTGCCTGTACTTGAGAACACCCGTTGTAGATGTAGTGGATCTACGAATTTGACCACCTACTTCTAATGATCCTGAGCTGACATTGAGAAGAGCAGATCCTGTGGTGCTGTATTCAATATCGGTGGACCCCAAAGTAACAGAAGCTCCATTTACCCGAAGTAGTCCATCAAGTAGTATCGTGGCATCCGTTGAAGTAAAAGTTCCTTGAGTCAATTCCAACCCTGAAGTACCCGGTATTGTGAAGTCTGAATTATCGGCCAACTCAACGGTTGCGGCAGAATTGAAAATCAGCTTTCCATTTTGTAATTCAACCGCCTGGGGTACGGACGTAGTTGGGCCGGATAAGGTGAATACCGTATTAAATGTAAAAGTGTTGGTCGTGTCCACACCTTTATCCATGATAATCCTGTATAGGTCTGGAGTGATTCCTGCACTATTCTCGAAGGAATGCTGACCTTCTCCCGTGAATTCTATTTCTACTTGCGAAGATCCGCTGGTGAGATCAAATGTTGTTCCTTCGTCAAGATCAATATCCCCATTCACAATCAATCGATGTATATCTGATCCGGAGTTCTGAACACTAATGCTGTTATTGGCATCATCACTAAAAATCAGATCTCCTGTTTCAAAAGTCAGGTTGCTTCCAACATCTCTAAATTCCAATGCACCAGACTGATTAGATCCAATCAAAACCAGACTGTCAACTGTATAGTTGGTAGTGATCCTAAGCTCAGTGTCACTGTCAATCACAACACCATGAGCCGTTACATCCTGGGAGAAAGTCAACGTGCCATTAGACCCAAAAGTCCTGAATATGGGATAATCGAAACGATCTGAAATTGTAACATCCTGGACGCTCTGGAACCAGAAGAACCATCCACTATCATCCACCTCCAGGAATTCCCCAAAGTCCCCGATAATTGTAGCTGTCTGACCGGGTAAACCTATGTCCTGAACCATTTCACCCAATCCGCTAACTGTACCTGCCGTAAACGTCCGACCTCCCCTGATTCTCAAACGAGACATATCGGTGACATTTAGAGCCGTACCTCCAGCCTGAGAGTCAAAAATTAGTGCCGCTATTGTGATGTCATTGGAGGTATTACCTCTAATCTGAATCCTTCCGGTTCCACCTCCCGACCGTGTGCTTCCGATAATGGCTACGTCACCTTCCTGAGGATAGGTACCTGTATTTGTAGGATCAGTATGAGACACGGTGGACCAATTGGCAGCGGATTGATAATTAACCCAGGAACCATTTGGAGCATAGCTGTAATAGGTTTCAACTGAACCTGTAAAGCGAGCAGGAACACCCGCTGTATAATTTGCATTTTCCAACGTAAAACCACCTCCACCATCGTTGTCGAAAGTAATGACATTGGTTGTGGTGTTGACGTTTCCAATCAACTCAGAAGATCTGGTAAAAGGAACCTCATCCAGCACCTTACCCGGAACAAATGAAGCTTCTGAAGTTGCGTCATCGTCGGAGTCCGCGTAGGTGAAGGTATACTCAGCTGTCGGCAATGCACCAAATTCACGGTTACCAACCCTCCAGTAGTAGGACAAAATATTGCCACCGGACAAGTTGGTGGTTTGTAATTCCGTATCAGATATGGTTATCGAAACATATCCATCATCCAACATAGTGACACCACTCAAATCCAATGACACCGGTGTGTATCTGACAGTGGCATTGGCATCCGTACCAATTGGATAAATTACAGAAGTTGGATCCGTCACGGAACCATCGAAATAGTACTCCAGACCACCATCTGAAGCGTTCCCATCCGATTGGATCATCAACGAGGTACCGAAAGAGCCGTTTGTTTGAATCGGCGATAACGCCGTGAGTCGGTGTGTATTAATATCAAATACACCTGCATCTAGAATTAAAGAATCAACTCCAAAATCACCATTTAGATCGACTCCGTTTGCACTATCGACCTCGATATCATATACAAAACCATTTACAGAGGTTATGCTTTGCTCGGATGAACCTGTCATAAAAAGTTTCCCCGTACTGGAAGTAGTACCGATGGTGTCCGCGATATTGATATTCCCGGCTACTTTGATCTGGAATGTATCTAAGTCGAACTGACCATTGGCAAGATTCAAATAGTTGTTAACTAGAATCGCCGTATCTGTTCCATTTGAAATATCAACAATTACAGCATCAAGATTCTTATTGATAATTAACGTGTCCAGGTCCAATCGAGAACCATTTCTTATGTCAAATGAAGATCCACCTGCCCCATCAAATGTAAACTCCATTCCAGTTAAATCAACTGTAGTTCCCGGGTCGACTATTAATGATCCTGTTACATTGACATCAAATCCATTCGCATCAAACACTGTCCCATTTCCACCTGTGCTATCGATTTTGAAGTCATTCAATACAACAAGACCATCCGGAGTAAAACTGGTTTGCCCACCTCCGGTGCCTGAAGTTCCAGCGTTTACGATTACAGCCCCACTCCCTGCTGCGTCAGTTCTCAATACATTCAGATTGAAAAATGGAGCAGTCGAAGTAATCAAAAGGTCATTTGCATTGGTAACGTCCAGGTTTACTTCTCCACCTGTAACACTTATGTTTTCTTCGGCGCTGTTAATGTATATTCCCCCCTGGGTGTTACTACCAGATAAATTGAGTGTACCACCACTCATATTGAAAACATTTCCCTCGTAGGTTAGAGAGAAAATGTAGTAACCGGTATTGGTGTTTACACCTGTCACATTGAAAATACCTCCTGTCATAGTCAATCCACCCTGGGCCGATGCACCATTCACAGACGTACGATATTGATTGACAGTAACAGTTCCTCCGTTAATCGTCAACTGCCCATTATCCCTATTGGTAATCCCACTATTAATAGGAGCATCCAGGGTCCCACTGTTAACTTCAATATCACCGTATAACACAATAGCGGTACCTGCGCTTTTGGCTGTTGAACCACCATCAATGATTAATGCAGCACCTTCAGATACATTGTAATTGCCCCCATTGTTAAGCTCACCCAGATCGATGCCATTTCCCGCTCGCAGTGTTCCGTAAAATAATCCTACAGCATTATCATTTTCCAAGCCAGGAGTATCGGGATCTAACTGCGCATTATTAGGGTGAGCATCAAAGGCTGAACCATATAAATTGAAGAAAGCCGCATCGGCTGCGTTAATAGCCACTTCATAGGTCTTATCCACTCCTTTGTCAACTTCAATCCTATAAAAATCCGTGTTGTTAAACAGGGAAACCGATTGATTCTGGTCGTCTGAAATGAAATTGACATCTACAATACCATCGGTAGCATCTGATCCAAGGATTTGCGATGTGCGATTCGTAAAGTCAACCTGACCCAGGTTAGTAAAATCTCCATAAAGATCAAATTCATGACGCGCATTCGCAGAACCTACTCCGATACCACCATTTTCTTCTATTAGTACATCTCCAAAAACCGTAGTCACCAAATTATTGGTGGCTGAATTATTGTTTATCTGATACTCCCCGGAGTTAATGGTGAGGTTTCCGAAAACATAGATTGAATCACCCGTTAAGACGATATCATCATTGCTATCGCTGAGCTCAATAGTCAAATCTTTGTATCTCCGGGTTTGGTTGAGTGTCAAACCGGAACCGTAGTACTCTACCCGGCCACCCTCAGTTGTACTGTAGAACAACGTGTCGATTCCATCCGGATAGTTGTCAAGACCAGCAGCACCCGCCAAACGAAGCACACCGGATCCTTCCATGTAAGTAAAGTCATGTCCTGAAGTATTTCCCAAGTCCAGTGTTCCAATCAGTTCCATCTTCTCTATACAAATCCCGTTGAAGTCGGCAGTAATCGATCGACCCGACTTAATCACAACGGAGTCACCTTCAGAAGGAATTTCCGCATTTGGATTGACGTACAATGCAGACACTGCACCATCTAAGGTCCAGTTCAACGTATCAGACCAATCACCTGACAAATAGCTATACCAAATATCGGTGGTCGGCTGAGAAGTAGTGAATGTAAAGTACTGACCATCTCCAAGATCTCTTTCAATGACATTGTATCCACCGGATACAGTAAGTGTTTTTTCGAATACCCCAGACTCAAAATTTGGATCATTGGAAATCAACATGGTTTGAAGTGTAGCAAAAACTCCAGTATTCGGGAAGGCCAGAAAAACAGATCCAGGGTTATTAAGTTCATGTACTTTCCACACACGATCCAACCTTACATTGGATTGTCCCTTGTAATCACTGTTAACCGTAAAATCACCCCCATTGTTGGTTATAGCCAGGTACTGTTCGTCGCTAAATGCCGAGGTTCTTGACTCATTCGCCGTTATGAAATCTTCTTCCGTAGCAAGGTATAATGAGTCATAAACTGACTTAGCCACCTTTTGATCCAGCAAGCTTCTATCGTCTCTTCCCAATGCAGTCAATCCACTTAAATAACCAACACTCTCTGATGCATCCAGAATAATATCTCCATTAGCTGACACTAAATCATTAGGAACTGGCATCGCGTACTTGACGGCCAGGTACGTTTCCAGTTTTTGACGGCTGTTAACCGATAAAGCAGAATCAAAAACAATGAACTCCGCGATTAGTCCTTGTAGTCCATTTCCTCCATCTACATTTTCTCCTAATGCATAAGTGTATGTTGTGGCGGATACTGCGGATGGGGTAATACCGGACTCGAACGATGCGCCATTCTGAAAAATATCAGTACTCCCGGAACCTTCTGGCTGAATGAGGGTCAACAATTGTGTCGTATCTTTCAAGATCTCACTCGCAAATGCAACTCCTCCGTAGTTCCCATCATCAAACGTCAATGGAGTCATGGTATCATCGAATTCAAACAGAACATTACCTGAAGACGAACCACTGGAATCCGTGGCGACAATGAAAACAGTGAGACTATCAGTGGTAGTTATCAATGAACCCTGGACCCGTGTTCCTCCACTGGAAAAGTTGATAGCTGGATTAAAATTAATGGCCCCGGTAGTCAACAAAGGATCCGTACCTGGAGTCAGACCGTCCCCACCATTTCCGCTTTGATCGGCCCAGGCGCTCACGTTGTTGGAAGTTTCTGTGACTCCTGAATCTGATCTCAACCACAATCTTAGTCCATTTACGAGACCTGCGGGTGCCACAGAATACGCAAAAGTGAAGTATTGCCCATCCGAAAAGTCATAGTTAGCATAGTAGTACCCTCCGGATTGAAATAGCTCTACTTCTTCGACTACGCTAAACGATGAGTCCGAAGAGACCAGCATGACGTTTAGCTCAGAAGCAACTCCATCGGATAATGCAACATAAACTGCACCAGGGTTATTGGTTTCGTTGATCTTCCATTTTCTACCAATACGTGTGCTGGCGAAACCTCTGTAAGTAGAATCTGCAGCTACGCTACCGAGATTGCTACTGACAAATGTGTAAGACTGATCGCTGAATGTGCTAGTCCGTGAAGGGTTTGTTGACTCAAAGTTCTGTTCCATTGCAAGAATCAAACTGCCGCTCTGACTCCTTGCTACTTTTTGGTCTAATTCGATCGCATCCTCCCGAGCTATCGCCATAATGTTGTTCTCAAAGCCATCGTTGGTCGATCCCGATCGGTTAAAGATCACTGATCCACTTGGAGTGGTATAATCATCCTGATATGAAATTCCGTATTTAATAGCCAGATACGATTCAATGCCTTTTCGTTGCAAATCACCTAATCCATCCTGGAAAATGATAAATTCGGCTATTTGACCTTCCCACTCATTACCACCCGTGGCATCGTCACCAATTACATATAGATAGGTACCAGCATCATTGTCGTTGGTTCCGTTTGTCACGGTGTAGGGAGTTTGAAAATCTCCGCCATCTTCATAAATATTGGCAATGGTACCTTCAGGATGAACAATGCTGTAAATGGTTGTGATATTATCCTGCGTTACGAAATTATTATTACCTGCATATCGATCCTTAAAAAAATACGTCCGATCATTGGCACCTCCCGCTGAACCTTGTACATAGGTATCAAACCAGGCGTTGGTGTTGGAACCTGAAGTCTCGTCAAATCCAACTATGAAAAAAGTAAACCCACCTGTGGTGGTAACAGATCCTGTAATGGGTCGGGCATCACCACTGAAGTTCACCGCCGGATTAAAATTGAATATGTTATCGCTTATTGAAACAGCTCCCTCTGTAAGTGTGTTTAGGCCTGCTTCATTGTCAAACTCTGAATCGTCATTATCAGCATCGTTACCAAGACCTCCCTGGTCCGCCCAAAGAGTGACAATGTTAGACGAAGCCGTAACGCCTGAGTCGGCTTTCAGCCATACCAATAAATTCGGGTTTTCGTCTGACAACGCCTGGTTCACACTAAACGTGAAATAATCTCCATCATTAAAATCGTAACTCACCGAATTAAATGATCCGCTTTGACTTACGGCCACTCGGGTAACTCCTGTTCCAAATGTTGGATCAGTAGAAATTAGTAAGGAATCTAATGGATAGGTATTTGTGGAGATCCCCAGATTGATGGTGCCAACTGTACCCACTTCGTTTACTTTCCAAACCTTATTAGTCAGCGTATTTCCATTGGCGGTCGTGACTTCAAAATCGCCACCATTGTCGGACACAAAAAAGAACTCCTTGTCATCCAGACCACCGGATCTGCCATCATTGGACGTTGTGTAGTCCTCTTCCAGGGCGATGATAAGCGAATCACTTCTCGAAACTTTCTGATTAAGGCCTGATGCGACATCCCGACCCAAGGCAGCAATAGTAGATTCATATCCATCGTTAGCGGTAGAATTATCAACATCAAAAATCAAAGTTCCATCAGAGTCGAGATAGTCATGACCTAAGGTCAAACCATATTTTACCGCCAGGTAAGATGACACCTGTTCTCTTTGGGCTGCTGAAAGCGTTTCATCATAAACTACCAGCTCATTGATGATTCCCTGATATGTATTGCCGCCATTATCATCGTCACCTAGTGTGTAATCAAAAGTTGCCGTAGCACCAGTTGCTGTGGTTGTATACCCCGACTCGAAAGTGTTCCCATTTAGATATAGATCTGCCGCAGTCCCTGCAGGGTGGTCAATGGCGAATAAAGCTGTCTGATTCTTTGGTATATTAGAACTAAAAGCAGCTCCACCGGCGTACGAATTATCATATAGCGGATGGCTCTGTCCACCACCATTTAATTCAAAAAGAGCACCACCGGAATTCGATCCACTTGAGTCCGAGTAAATCCCGAATATGGTTAGGTTAGAACTACCAGTTGTTAATTGGCCTTCCAACGATGTGGGATCTGCATTAAAATTGACACCCGATTGAAAGTTGGTAATATTGGTACGTAACTCAGCCAAGCCCGAAGGATCGGTCGCGTCGTTTGTATTTGTCGTCTGATCTCTCCAATTATCCACAGCACTCCCTGTGGTTTCTACCCCATTATCAGGCTGTAGCCATAAAGTAAGGTCTGTTGAAATTCCACCAGGAGCGGCCCCTTCAAAACCAAGTGTGAAAAACTGGGTGGCATCATCAGTGTCCGAATCCGAAACTGAGAAGGACACTTCGCTACCATTTAAAGAAGGTGTAATTCCGAGATTTGTAAAATCACTTACATCATCTGTTCTTTTATAAAGTGTAAAACCGGCTACGTTGGTCAGTCCCAGATCGTCCAAGTTGAAAGTAACCGTGATATCTGCACCAGGATTACTGACACCCTCTGTCTTTTCAATTTTCCAAATCCTCTGAAGCCTTACAAAACCTGCATCCGGAACATTGGCCGGTGTAGTGGAAGTAAGACCCCCATCGTGCCCTGCGAAAATCCATTCATCAGCATCAAAAAGTGTTGAACCTGTTCCGCTGGCACCTTCAAGGAAAATACCTCCCCCCGAGCTTGTTGAGGACATATGTTCACTACTTCCTTCGTTTCCAATTCCAACTAAATCCTCGAGATAATCAGTACCCATATACGTTCCCGTGTACAAATCATTTGAGGTAGTTAAGGCGTATCTCGCATTGAAATAGTTCTGAAGAATGATGTATTGTGCGCTATTCAACACATCACCGAAAATGATCACTTCAGCAACCTCTCCGTTATAATCCTGTGAGGCAGAACTACTGCCGATACGCATGGGTCCATCTCCAGAGTTTCCGTTATAGGAAGCGTTGGCACTGGTAACTGACTCGACAAAGGAATCCATAGTAAATAGGTAGACTGAATCACCAGCAGGATCAACACCAAATCTCGCAACATGAAATGCACCGTCAGTAAATGCGTCATTCTGTGTAGCTGAACCATCTGATGAAACTATTCCCCAGGCTGAGGCTCCTGTTCGAAAAAAGACCTCAATATCATTTGCTTCATTATTCTCAACCGGACTACCGTTTGCTCCTCCCCGAGAAACAAAAGACATGAAGGATGAAGTACTATTAGCTCTTGGAAACTGGATCGCATACCCAGAATTGCCAGCGGCTTGTTCAAACACAAAGAATACATCTCCTACGTTATCGGGGACATTCCCTGTATTACCCAGAAGGCTAGCCGTATTTGGACCGGATAGAAAACCATTGGATGTCTCCGACATGTCTATTGTCGGACGATTATTCAAACCTGTAGAATTGACAGTGAAAGTGGATCCGGATGTAAAATCGTTTCCATTACCAGATAGGTCCCCCCAATCGGTCACCTGGCTTGACCCATTTAATGTGACAAGGGAATCTGCTCTTAGCCAAAGGATTAAGGAGTCGCTTGCTGTACTCGCTGAACCAATACCTGCAGGACTGGATTGGCTAAAACCTGGCAAGGCAATGCAGCCCATTATGACAAACAGGAAGACGGCGAGGGCGGATCTCATCTAAATTCGTTTGTTAACCTTTGTGCAAGATTAATACGGTGACATGGACAAAGATAACCCTGTCTCTAAAAAAAACTAAGAAGTCTATTAATTTGAGTTTTTTGGCGGAATTGTATTGTCACCTATCAAACTTAAATGGATTCATATCAATCTCAGCTGATTTTCCACGAACCAAGTCTGAGATCATTTTGGCGGTAGCCGGAGCAAGGCTCACTCCTAGCATCCCGTGACCCGTGGCGATATATACATTGGGATACCCCGGTAGTTCCCCGATAATAGGCATACCATCAGTCGAACAAGGACGAAAACCCATCCAAACATCTGTTTTTTCAGGCATCGAAACTTTAATCTCAGGGTAGTACGAAGGAATGGATTCTACAATGCCCCTTACTCTATTCATACGGACCTTATTATTGATTTTTGAAAGCTCCATGGTTCCTCCGAACCGAATAGAATCACCTAAAGGCGTAACCGAAACCCGATGATCCAAAAGTAAAGATGCTAGTTTCAAGCCCGCATTATTTGGAATATCAAAGCTATACCCCTTACCCGGCATTAGGGGGATGTTTAATTTGAAGAAAGACTTTATGAATTCTCTACTCCATACTCCGGCTGTAACAACCATCTGATCAAGTTCATAAATCTCTGAGTCTAGATGTAGCTTTATCTGCTTATCATACTTAATACCTTTGATATTTGAATTGGAAATGAATTGAACGCCTTTTTCTTTCAATTTCATTTGGAGTTGATTCATCAATTTTCCGGGATTCAATGTGGCATCCTGGGGAAAATGTATTCCTCCTTTCACCGAGTATTTCGTTCCGGGATCTAAGGTAGACACCCCTTCACCGGATAGCATTTTAGCCGGTATTCCAAATTGATTGGCTAAATCCACAAGCTCTGATTCTTCTTTACCCGTTTCCTCTGACTGAAAGAGCATCACAATTCCTCTTTTGTCCAGTGAAAAGTCTATTTCCGATGATTCTTCAAGCTGAAAATACAAATTTCTGCTCATCTGACTGAGCTCAATTAAGGCAGGTGCGTTTTGCTTAACATTTCGCTCGTTAGCATGGTTAAAAAAGGATAGCAGCCAGTTCAGAGAAGCTAAATCCAGTGTTGGTTTTATATATAAAGGAGATGTTGAACTTAATAACCATTTCAAGCCTTTGGACACCACACCTGGAGAGGCCAAGGGTATCATGTGACTGGGGACAATCATTCCCGCATTTCCGTAGGAGGTTCCTCCCCTCATGGATCCCTTGTCGAAAATCGTTACTTCATAACCCTCCTTGGACAGAAACCAAGCGGTAAATGTTCCAATAATCCCACCACCAATTATCCCAATTCTCACCGCTCTAAATCACCTGGAATCCCTCAGGGAAGGGATCATTTTCATCTACATAAATAGTATTCTTACCTATCACCTTAGCCCAACCCTCAATCGCCGGAATAATTGCTTTCTTACCAGCAATTTTCGTTTCTTCAACTACCTCCCCGACAAATTGACTCCCAATAATGCTTTCATGCACAAAACGCTGACCCTTTTTCAATTTTCCCTTAATGAACTGTTGGGCCATACGGGCTGAAGTGCCCGTTCCACAAGGAGATCGATCAATCGCTTTCTCCCCGTAAAACACAGCATTGGCAGCTGTGGAATCGGCTTTCTGGGGAATTCCTCCCCATAAGACATGGCTAACTCCCCTAATATCGTGGTTTAAAGGGTGTATCAATTCATATTTTCGATTAATGGCGTCTCTTGCTTGCCTGCTGAACTGAATAAGTTCAAGAGCTGAATGCTCCTGAATCCCAATGAAGTTTTCCTGGATCTCTACAATGGCATAGAAATTACCACCATATCCAACATCAAAATGAAGTTCACCTAAATCACTGGAATGGAATACTGCATTCTCCAAGGCCAGATAAGATGGAACATTCTCAAATCGAACGGATAGGACCTTATTGTTTCTCTGCTTGTATTTGACCTTTACCAGGCCTGCTGGTGTTTCAATAGACAGTATTCCTGATACTTTCGGTTGGACCATGCCGTGTTCAATTGCCACGGTGACGGTTCCTATCAGTCCGTGTCCGCACATGGGAAGGCAACCACTGGTTTCGATAAACAGTACGCCGACATCATTGTTGTCGTCAACTGCCGGATATAGCATACTTCCGGACATCATATCATGGCCGCGTGGTTCAAACATCAATGCTTTTCTGATCCAGTCAAATTCCCGAAGAAAATGCTGCCTTCTTTCGAACATATTTTCTCCTTCCAGATCAGGTATTCCACTGGTTACTACCCTTACCGGATTACCACATGTATGGGCATCAATGCAAGAGAAGGTATGCATCAGGTGACATCTTCACGGGTTTGCTCGCCGTTTATTTTTCTCCAAATCTTGCTAAGATTGGAGTTTCTAAGCTCAACGGGTAAAATCGATTCCGGTGCATCCTGCCATGCAATAGGTCTGACAAACCGCTTAATTGCATCTGCACCCACGGATGTAAATCTTGAATCCGTTGTTGAAGGAAAGGGACCTCCATGTTGCATAGCATACCCAACTTCAACACCAGTAGGTACACCATTGAAGATCACACGACCGCAAATTTCCTCAAGTTGATAGATTAAATCCTTATGAGCTTTAAAATCCTCCTCTGTTCCAAAAATGGAGGTAGTCAGCTGTCCCTGTACGGAAGACGCCAACTTAAGAAGATCTTCCTGGGAATCGGCCTCAATTAACATGGTAAAGGGTCCGAAGATTTCTTCTTTTAAATATGGATTATCCATAAATGTAGCAGCATCGACCTTTGCAAATGTTGCAGCGCCACAAAGGTCTTTACTTTTGGATTGAATCACTCGGGTTACTCCGGGCATGGATAGTATGGACTCCAAACTTGAATGATACGTAGTGTAAATGCCACGGCTTAACATAGGCACGGGTTCATAACCGCTTATTAGATCCGTCATCTTTGAGACGAATGAATCTAGCCCCTGGCCCTTGACCGCCATAATCACTCCCGGGTTGGTACAAAATTGACCGGCACCTAAACACACAGATCCCGAGAGAATTTCTGCTAGTGAATCTGCTTCTTTCTGAAGTTTATTCTCCAATAATACCACTGGGTTAATGCTACCCATCTCCGAGAAAATCGGAATAGGAGTCATCCTTTTCTGGTTCAGGTCAAACAGCGATTTACCCCCCTTGTAAGATCCGGTAAAGGCAATGGCTTTTACTTGCTCATCTAATGCCAACTGTTGGGCAAGGTTGATGTCTGCTGCGTTAATACTTGAGAAGACTCCATCAGGCATACCTGTCTTTTTTGCAGCTTCGATTATGGCACTTGCCACAATCTCATTAGTTCCAGGGTGGAGTGGATGTGATTTAACAATCACAGGGTTGCCTGCTGCCAGGGCGGAGGCCGTATCGCCACCTGCTGTCGAAAAAGCAAGAGGGAAATTGCTTGCCGTAAATACGGCTACCGGTCCTATTGGCCGCATCATTTTCCTGATATCAGGTTTTGGAAGCGGAGTACGTTTTGGGTCACCTGTGTCAATGATTGCCTCAACGTACGACCCTTCTTCAAGAATTGATGCGAAAAGCTTCAACTGATTTACGGTTCTCGCACGTTCTCCTTCTATTCTCCCTTCTGGAAGTCCGGTTTCCAGGGTTGCCCGTTTGGTAATTTCATCACCGTAAGATTCAATTTGTGCCGCAATTCCTCGTAAGAAAGTGGCCCGGGTTCCAGGCTCCATTTTCGAATACTTGCGATAGGCCGAAGCCGCTTTTGCCACAGCAGATCTAATATCATCAAGAGATGCCTGATGAAATTTTTCGGGAAGATCCTTAGCTCTTAATGGACTATAAGCATTCCTGAAGGAGTCTCCCTCCTTTGCCCGTTCAAATCCTATAAAACTGCTTCCTTCAATCATGATTCTTGTGTTGTTAAATTCAGGTAATCTGGTAGATTTGGTCGATTTCTCAAAGCGGATTCGATAATGTTAATTACTCTTTCCCGCTCCACTCCTCGTAAAGGCAAACGAGGTGCTCGTACATGTTCAAAACCTAAATCTGTATACTGAGCCGCAAGCTTGATGTTTTGTACCAATTGTGGATTAATATCCAGTTCAAGTAAGGGAAGAAACCAACGATAAATAGACAATGCCTCATCGTATCTTTTGGCCTTTATCAATCGATAGATGGCGACAGTCTCTTTCGGAAAAGCGCACACTAATCCTGCAATCCATCCATCAGCACCAACCACCAGACTTTCCATGCCCAAGGTATCCACTCCTGTCAATACCTTGAATCGATCTCCAAATGCATTTTTTATTCGGATGACATTACTGACGTCCCGGGTTGATTCTTTCACAGCTTTTATGGTTTCAACATCTTCAAACTGCCTAAACATATCAAGTGAGATGAATGTCTTATAGTCGATGGGATTGTTATATAGTACTATAGGTAACTCAGTAGCTTCTGCTACTGCTTTCATATAGGTTACCACTTCCTCATCATCTGCTGAGTATCGCATAGGTGGAAGTAGCATTAGTCCATCAGCTCCTGAATCCGCTGCATAAATTGCGGTTTCTATGGCCATTTTCGTCGATTGTTCCGCAATATTGAGAATCACAGGAACCCTATCTCCGATTTCATTGATAGTAAATTTCAGTAATTCACTTTTTTCCTCTGCAGAAAGTGTACTTGCTTCGCCTAGTGTTCCTCCCAGAATCATTCCGTCTACCCCTGCTTCTACCTGAGCATGTAGGCTTTTAGCCATTGCATCAAAGTCTATTTGATCTTTTTCATTGAACTGGGTTGTAATTGCGGGATATATTCCATTCCATTGGACATTCATCTTATCAAGAGATTATTGGTTGTTAGGATGATCTTTCAGGACGAAAATAGTGCAAAGAATTAAAAGACATTGGCGTTTCCAATAATGATAAAGGGTGACCAGAATTTAGCTGATTTTGTTTCGTCTTTTGATATCAATTTGCGTTGAGCAATGGTCATTGCCTCATTTACTGGTGAGCCCTGTTTCAGATTCATGTAAAACTCTTTCATTAGTTCAGAAGTGGCCTGATCATCTACCTTCCATAAGCTTACAATAACAGCATTTGAGCCACTGTAGATAAATGCTCTGCTTAATCCTACCAGGTCATTTCCCCTGTTTAGTTCTCCTAAGGCCGTTTCACAAGCACTCAAGGTCACGAGCTTTGCTTGAATTTGCATATCAAAGATTTCAGATACTGAAAGTTGACCGTCGTTTGAGTTATCTTCTGAAAAAAGTAAATATGACCGCAAAGGATTCCGACTATTGAGTACGCCATGAGTAGCGACATGCAGCAAATCATGTGACGTACTATACTCGAGGAAGTAGGTCTCTGTCGCCTCCTCACCTATAGCCCCTTTTGTGGTTTCGAATATTTCTTCTAATGACTTCCATTCATTTTCTGTTCCAGGTAAGGGTTCAAAACCTGCTATCTGCTGATTGCCTAGTGCAACGCCAAACAGGGAGTATTGATCGGTCTGTGGTTGCCTCCTACAGTAATCCAGTATTGAGCCTGAGGGCACATAGGATATGTTGAACGATTGAATCATCCTATGGCCTGTGGAATCAGATAATGCTTGAAATGGGAGAAAGTTAAGCTGCCTATGGGGAACAATAATTAGGTCCTTCCAGCCCTCTAGTTCTTTTTCCAACGGCTGGATTAATTGATCGTACAGGAGTTGAGACGCCTTCAGATTATCCTGATGGAATCCAAGGGAATTTCTAAAATACTTGAACCCTCTATCTATCGCTTTCTCTGTTACAGTAAGTTTTTTTAGCTCAATTGATCGGTTTGTAACCAGCCAAACGTACGTCTCTGTTTTTCCCAGCCAGTATTGAAGCATAAGCTCATCATTTCGTAATGTACCTTGTAAGTCGGCTAAGGCAACGGGATTAACGTTAAACAGGGAACCGTATGCCGAGTCCAATTCCTGAAGCCTTAAAGTGACTTTTTCATAAGCAGAAATCGAATACTGAAGTGTATTTAACAGGTCAGATCGATTTTGGGTAGAGCTTTCTTTCAGTTCTCTACTTACCCTGCTGATTGATAGCCTAAGATTACGTTCCTCCTGCAGTAGATCACTATGAGAATCATCTTTCGGTTTAATCTGTTTCGAACACAGTAAATCCAAAAAAGCGCGAGATCGTGCTCGCTCATTCCAGGCATAGCTTTCAGACACCAGTCCTTGATCGCCAGTTTTTTCATATTCTTCAATAAGCAAGCCAATCAAATCCTCATACACTTCACTTTTTGTTCCCTGAAAACTGGTTTTCAACTCGTGTATAGTAAAACCGCTTCGAATCTCTTCCAATGCTGAAATAGAAGAGAGATAGTAATACTTGGCAGAATCAAAAACCCCGTCAGAATGGTAATACCGACCTTTAACCTGTAGTATCTGCCAACGATCCTCCAGAAAATCTGAAAGTTTTGCACACTCCTGAAGATATTTTTGAGCTTTTATCTTATCCCCGGTAATAATGCTTAGATCAGCCAGTTTCAAATAGGTCTTTGCCCTACCGGCATTGCTGTTGATTTCCTCAAATAATTTTAACGCCTTATCATACTGTTTCGCTGCACTATCAAATTGTTCATTGAGGAGAAATTGATCTCCTAGTTTCTGAGATGCCTCTGCAGCCCCGGATATCTGGCCAGATTCTTCGTAATAGACCTGCGCTTGTTTCAAATCTCCGGATCGTAACTGAATGGCTCCTTGAAGACTCCCTGAATTGGAAGACTGTAGTCGGATGGCTCTTTGATAATACTCACCGGCAGTTCTCTCATCCCCGATAAAACTGTAAGCATCACCGACACGAATTAAAGACTGTATGATCTGAGGAATGATTTTCGATCTTTCAGCACTCTCTAGACCCACAAGATGAACCTGAAGTCCTTCCTGATAATTACCCTGAAAAAATTGCACATCTCCGAGTGCATGCAATTGTCGGGCGTAGTTAATATCTAACGACTTTGATGTTTCAATTGACTTATTTAACCACTCTGTACCCTGGTCAAACTGTCCCTTATCGTTCAATAAAAGGGCTTGAAAATAATAGGCTTCACTAAGCTGAGATTCCGTCCCTTCCAAAGGCTTAAAGATTTCAATGGATTGATCCACTCCTTTCTGGGCTTCAGTGTAGTTTCCCAACACGTAATGAATTCGAGCTTTTGATAGTCTTAGATCTCCCTGGTTAATCTGATCTGCTGTTTTTACACTCCGGTTAGCCTCTAATTCCATCAAGCTTTCAAAGTCGCTCAAGGCTTCAACATAGTCGCCCCTGTAGGCCTTTGTAATGGCTATAAGATTCTTGTCAGTTAGAACTTCGGTGGTTGTGTTTTCCAAGTTTTCGTCGATTTCCAGAGCTTGGTGGTAGTGATATAATGAAGAATCATATTGATTGGAAAGGGAATGAATGTAGCCGAGCTTTCTGTGCACCTCCGCTTCTCTTGGCAGATTACGGTAGATTCCTAAAGTAGGGCTGACTTCCAGGAAATTTTCATAGTGAACCTTAGCATCAGAATAGTTACTCTTATTGTTAAACTCATCTCCCTTCTGAATACTTTGGGTAGCAATCACAGATGGTGAAAGACAAGACACCCCTGTCAGAGCTATTAGAATAATGTAAATCGAAGACCTAATCATAAGGTGAAGACCACTTTCATCCCGTAAGAAGTATCGGCTGAAATATTCTTTCCGTCAAATGGGATACTTATCAGCTGAAAGACTCGAAATCTTTGAATTTGAAAACTGAGAAGTGGATTTATCGCTAGAAGTCTCCGATTCACATTAATCTCATTGGTTTCCCCGGAAGCCGGTAGATGACGGTAATTCAAGTCTCCGGATAGGGTTATCCAATCGTTTAAGTGCATCCCGTAACCAATGTAAAAATCCATTGCGTAGCCGGGATCCAAGTCCAACTCCATACCATTGCTGTTGACAGTCCCTTTGAAAAGGTAGATATAATCGACCCTAGCTGTATAAAGAAATGGATATTGCACTTTACGAAGACCCAAAGAACCTGTGGTTGATACTCTTCCTGCCCCTGTTCCTTGCTCGATTTCAATCTCATCTGCATTCGCAGGATCATCGAGACCTTTGAATTTTATCTTACTCTCGCCGGTAGGAAAACCTACCGTTACCAGAAAAGTAAGTGCAGGTCTTCGATTAGTCTCTTCAAGAATTTGATAAGCAACATTGGCCGTAAGGTCTCCAACTCCCTGTGCAAAATACCTTACACTGATGACACTCTCTTCATTAGTTAATGGGACCTGCTGAATCTGGGTGCCATATGCATTTAGATTCGAATACGGCAGTAATACTCCCACCTGTAACCGGTCAGATATACCATATAAAAAATCCAATTGAGTATTAACAACACTCCCATATGTATTGTCCTGACGTAGGAATATCATATTCCCTTTAGAATCAAAACTGCGATTGATAAAGTTGTAGCTATTAAAGAAGCCTACTCTAAAGAAACCCTTATACAGAGTTGCAGGCTCAGAAAGAATAGTTAACTGCTTCTTTTCTAGTGGGGTGAGCTCCGTAGGAGATTGTGCCTCCGCAAAAAATATTGCCAGCAACCCAAGAAAACCTATGGTTAACCTATTCGTTCTCATCTGACAAAAAAATTATATCGAAGATTAGTTTGAATCATGAATGGTGCTCGTTGGTTTTGACCCATAACAGGAAATGAAGCCACCTGAGATATCCAGAGTTTTGGTGTTACTATCACCTCATAATTCAAAAGAGCACTAAATAATCTGGCATCTGGGATACTTAGTTTTCTATTCGATTCCAAAGACCAGCCATTTTTCTGACTTTGATGTACAAAACCTGCGGCAAAATTTGCAAAGGAGAAAGCCTGGTATTCCACCGTGGCCATCAAGAAAGTCAGATCGGGGTTCTGTTCCTCAAAATCGTACTCCTCGTAACTGAAGGATCCGTTAACCAAATCCGGAATGTATCCCGTATGAGTGGATTCATTTAATGGTAGGCTGTAATTGTAAAACAGCGATAAGGCAAGGTCATTCATTCTATGTTTAGCCTTAACCCCATAGTTGAGTGCTGCGGCTCCAATGCCATTGGCGCTTTGATTGATTCTTTGAAGCACTTGAACATTCCCGGAAAAGAAAGTAGGATCAGGTGTGTTTTCTAAATTATATTTTGGCTGTTGTGGTCCTGCGGCTGCGGTGGGCAAAGCCATACCTGCACTAAATATTAAATCAGTTCTGTTATCTGAAAGGTTTGAAATCTGAGGTACCCGAAAATTCAGACCAAAATAGGGATCCCAAAACCCTTTTTGTTCTTCTGCATCTATAATCTTATAGTTAATATCAGAAAAAATGATTTGTTCCGCTTCCCTGGTAATCGTATTCGAATATCTAATCAATAACTCAAATTCGAGGTATTCAATAATCCCATACTTTATTCCCATCCGATATTCATGACCGATATTGGCTAAACCTTGATCAATAAGCTCAATACGATTTGAACCTACAAATTCACTTCTGGAAATGGCAACATCATATCCTCCAATAATTCGAATTTGACCTGCGTGAACATTTAGAGGTCGATCAATGGTTCGCTCACTTTGAAGCAACTCATAACCCGATTGAGCCATACCTAAATCAGATATCAGGATTACCATAAGCCATATGACTGTATATCTTTTCATGGTATGTATCTGGCCACTCCGTCGAATGATGTGACCCAAAGATCTTCCCCAATTACTCTAATACCTGTGAGTTCTACACTTTCCGGTCCATCGTAAATAGTTTGAGTAAGAATGCCGTCATTAACCAGAACACCGTTTGGAAATGTGGTAAACCACATATCTCCCCTGAATTCTGTTATTCCAGTGACCCAACTATCAATTTGAGTATTCAGATCGATAATCTCGAACTCATCACCTGAGATCTTAATCAGGGTATTTCCCTCAATAAATCCGATCCACAGGCTACCCTCGGAGTCTTCGTAAAATGTAGTTGCAGCTCTTGAACCAAAAATATTTTGTGAGTCAAACTGAGCAAGTAAGTTTGCTTGTTGATCAAAGACTTTGATGTCCGCATCAGATCCAATCCAAATCCTACCATTTGAATCCTGAAAAACTCTCCAGATGAAGTTACAATCTGGGCATTCGTCGTCAAAAAATTGCAGTAATCCATCGGAGGTAAGAATTATCACTCCTAGAGTGTAGGTACCCACCCATATGAAATCATTATCGGCTGCGACCAAGGAATTAATTCCCCAATTAACTCCCCCAATCTGAGAAAATGATTGCCAACTATTCCCGTTGAAAATAGATAATCCGCCATCAGTCCCAACCCAAATGTCACCTGATGAAACCTGAATAACGTCATTGACAAAACTTGATACTAACACATTACTACCGAATGTATCAAAGTCATCACGTTCCAATTCATATCGGGTTAATCCATTGGAGGTTCCAAACCAGATACTGCCCTCGTCATCCGATAAAATTGACCATACCTCGTCATTGGCAAGCCCGTCTCTTTCTGTGATAAATTCCCATCGATCATAATTTTTCGGATCCAGGGCTTCTGAGTCCTCTTGAAGACAGGATATAAAGATGACAGGTAATGCAAGGAGCGAAACGATTCTCATGACGCTGAATTGGGTACTATAAGTTACTGAATTCACGCCTCAAAGTCAACAAGGATCAACTCAGTGCCGCTGGGAACATCAAGTACTTAATTTCCAAAATCCTCACCATCTCTTCCAATGAAAAAGCCGATCCTAACGAATCGGCTTTTATTATAAATCAGGGATCAAAATCGGTTTAGTCACATTCACAATCTGAGATCACTCTCACCTTCGGGTTTTTGCGTATAAAAATGCAAACCTCATCGCATAGTATTCCTGTACCGGAAATATCCAAAGTGGATCCAGCCGGCATGTAAAAATGCCTGAAACCACCCTTACCTAATGCCAGTGGATTATTCGATATATCGAAGTATTCGATTTTGCTATTCTTACTAAAGAAAGGGAGAGTTGTAAGGCGATTGTCCGGTACTTCCAGCCTTCTCAAATTGTCATTTGCTACACCTTTAGGTAGTTCAGAAAGCAGGTTGCCTTTGGCACTAAAATACTGCAATCGGTCCATCCTATCAATTCCTTTCACTACTGTGAGGTTATAGTATTCATCAAAATTCAGTGATGCTTCGATCACGTCTACCTCCATCACCTCATAGGGGAATGCTTTAGTATACTTTGTTAAGTAGAGTGTGGTTTTATCCACTACCTTTTCAGGTGCTGACCGAAAATATTCTTCTTCTCCGGTGTACTCCGCCACTTTATCACATCCTGTTATGCACAGCAGAATGAAAGCAGCCCACAATAATGTAGCAAATACTGGTTTCATTTTCGGAAGATTTACAATTAAAAAACGCACGGTTTCCGGCTGTTATAAGGTACAGCTTGTTACTCATTTGATTCATGGCTTAAGTCATTGGGTGACCTGATTGATCCCCGGGTTTTTAGTTATGGTAACTTAATATTATACTTGCCGTATATTTAAGTAAATTATATATTATGTCGAAAAATGAATATATAAAAGGAACACTACGCACTATCATACTAAAACTGCTTTCGGAAAATGATAAGCTATACGGTTATCAAATCAGTCAGAAGGTAGAAGAACTCACGGATAACGAAATAAAACTGACCTATGGAGCCTTATACCCTATTCTTTACAAGCTGGAAAATGAAGGCCTTCTTTCAACTTCAACTGAGGTTGTCGATAATAGAGCCAGGAAATACTATTCACTCACGGGAGAAGGAGAATCTATAGCAATTGAAAAAATAAAGGAACTGAAAAGGTTTGCGGAAAATCTAAGTAAGATCCTAGAGCCGAAAACTAAGACACAATTCGGACTTGAATCATGGGCGATCTAGGAGAAAAGTGGGTAGAAGAAGTTGATAAATTTCTTGATGATCAAGGATTGACTTTCGATCCACTAAGGGAAGAAATCACCGATCATCTCTTAATGGTTCTTGAACACCAGATTAATAATGGCATAGCTCCGGAAGAAGCCTGGAAGCAAATCACGGACGAAATTCCTTCAAATCATTTTAACACTATTCAAAATCAAACTATGGAATCAATTAATAAGCGAATAAACATGTCAAGGGCTAGTTCTTTCATTGCTCTGGGACTACTCACAATTACAACCGTTTTTAAGCTGTTGCATTTACCCGGTACCACCATGCTTTTGTTTATTTCGTGCATTGCTATCGCTGTCTCATTCCTTGTTAGTAGCATCTCGGGTATTATTCTAAATAAGGAAAAAACCGGCTCATGGTTGCTTGGCGCCACCGTTGGTTCTATCCTACTATTTCTAGCCTCCTGGGTATTTCTAATCCTGAATCTCCCAAGTGCGCTGGTACTGAAAGGCATTTCAATCCTATTGCTTCTTCTACTTTTCCCGTCGCTCACGATCACATTTAGTAATCGTATGAAAAGTGAAACCAGCATTCTGACGTACCTTCATGGAAGGCATCAGTCTGGAATAGAGAGATTTCTGTTAGTCCTACTTGGACTTTCGATCATTCTTAAGTTGTCCTCGGTTCTAATGGGGTATCCTCCACAGATAGCCTGGGTACTCCAGGTTTTCGTAATATGCGCGGCTGGCCTTAACTTCTTTGCACTTACCTGGCATGCTAATACTCCAAATGCATTTTCAGATGCTCCATGGAAAAGGTTTGTCCTAATTATGCTTTTTGCGGTGTCACTGTTACCTGCCTTAGGAAGTTTGATACCAGCAGATCTCAGGGTATTAATGGCCTGCACCTTTTATATCGGGGCAGGAGTCCTTGCCATTTCCAGGAACCATGCTAGTCATTTTCCGTTAGGGTCATTCTTTGTGATGAGTGTAGTTGGCTTGTTTTACCTTGGCTGGTCGGCGGTTCACTTTCAACTTTTAGATCCCGGAATCAATCGTTTACTCTTCGGGTTGCCTTCACTTGGTGTATTTCTAATAGGACTTGGATTAAGCAGGAGGAATTCGCTGTTGCGTATGTATATGATTATGGTTGTTGCCCATATGCTTTTTGAATTTCCACTGGAACTTTCACTGTATTAATACATTGTAAAAAGGTTTATTTAGCTTAGGAGGTCTATGAAAGACCTCCTTTTCTTTTTTACTCTCCTTATTGTCGTAGGATGCTCATCCCCCGACTACCCTACAAAAGATCAATCCAGACCGAATATACTATTTATCATGTCTGACGACCATGCATACCAGGCCATCAGCGCGTATTCGGACCATCTTATTCAAACACCAAACATTGATAGAATCGCTAATGAGGGTATGCTCTTCTCCAATGCAAGTGTTACAAACTCTATTTGCGCCCCTTCGAGAGCGGTGATTCTCACTGGCAAACACAGTCACATAAATGGAAAAATTGACAATGTTATGCCATTTGATACCACGCAGGTAACCTTTCCACAACTTCTTCAGCAAGCCGGCTATCAGACGGCCATGTATGGAAAACTTCATTTCGGAAATAATCCAAAGGGTATTGATGACTTCAATATTCTTCCGGGACAAGGGAGATATATCAATCCGGACTTTATCACTGATAAGGGTGATACCACCATTATGGGATATGTAACGGACGTGATAACCGATCTCACCCTAAACTGGCTTAAAAATGAACGTGATCCCAAGAAGCCATTCTTTATGGCTTACCTTCATAAAGCACCCCACCGTGCATGGTGGCCTAGAGCCGATAAATTCGCGGAATTCTACAATAAAGAATTCCCACTGCCAAAGACATTATTTGACGATTACTCTAATCGGGGAACTGCAGCTGGTGAGGCTGAAATGAATTTATTGAATCATATGATGTATTCACTAGATGCAAAGATCCGACCAGAAGTAGTTGAAGAAATGGGCGATTTGGTACAACCCAAAGTTCAGGATTTGTCACAGGGATATTTTGCAGCATATGATCGGGCAACCGATGAACAAAAAGCCAGCTATGAGCCTACTCTAAATAAGATTAACGATGATTTCCAATCTAATTGGCCTACCATGAGTGATAAGGAAAAAATGATATGGAAATACCAACGATACATGCAGGATTACTTAGCCTGTATTTCTTCTGTCGACGACAATGTTGGACGAGTGTTGGATTATCTCGAAGAATCAGGATTATCAGAAAATACGATAGTGATTTATACCTCTGATCAGGGCTTCTACCTGGGAGAGCATGGATGGTTCGATAAACGTTTTGTCTACGATCAGTCATTTAAAACACCATTGTTAATTAAATGGCCGGGAGTAATTGAAGCTGGCTCCGTAAATGATAAGATGGTTCAGAACCTGGATTTCGCCCAGACCATCCTTGAGGCAGCAGATGTTCCCGTTCCGGGAGATATGCAGGGAGAAAGCTTACTTCCACTCCTCACCGGAAATGACAGTCTGTGGACCAGAGAAGCGGTGTATTATCATTATTACGAGTACCCAGGCTGGCACATGGTCAAAAGACATTATGCTATAGTGACCAAGGACTACAAGCTTATCCATTACTACCATGACGTGGATGAATGGGAACTCATCGACCGAAGAAATGACCCGGATGAAATGAGAAACCTTTACAATCATCCTGAATACCAGGGAATTGTACGACAACTTGAAAGTGAGCTCATGGAACTCAGAAAAACGTACAAGGACTCAGTGGACCTAGACATAAAATTCATTGAGAAGTACAAGGAGCTGGGTATCATCACAGAAGAGTAGGATCAGGGTCTTATCGCCTGTGGTTTGAGGTCTGTCAACTCTTCGATTTGTACCGTTCTGTTCTCCTCTATGCTTTTTCGAGCGGCGATTCCAATTAATATAGACATGGCTCCATCTCGCGAACCTGCAGCGTGTTTAAGTGGGTCATCCGCGCTTGGATCAACAAAAATTCTGTCCTGAAGCCGTTGATCTCCACCTCCATGACCGCCAGACTCTCTGGCTACCCGGATCTGTTCATACTCTCCAAAATTGTCCATTACCAAAATCTCTTCGAAGTTCGTTGAGGTTTCATCCTGAGACATTTCTTGCTCATGCAAGTCACTTTGCTTCATTTTCTCCTCCTTTCTCCATGGTATTCCGTCCCATGCATCAATCCGACCATCAAAACCATTAAAAGCAATTCGCATGCCTTCATATGGTGAGTATGTTGTAAGTGAATAATTCACCAAAACACCATTGGCATATTTGATCTGAGCTGACATCTTATCATAGATATCTATTTCCTCTCTCCAAAGGCATTTGTCACGGATGTAGCCATCATGCTTTTCATGATCTGCATATAAATCCATCATGAACTTACTTTCGGTCATATCCCAGTGAAACTTACATTGACCCTTAAATCCACAATCACGACAATTGGAACCCCTGAAGCTGTTGTTTTTTCCATAGTGCTCCAAACTGCCGAAAGCCCTCACTTCGACAGGCTCAGAGTCTAACCACCAGTTTAATAAATCGAAATGATGTGTCGCTTTGTGTACCCAAAGAGTGCCCCCTTTATCCTTCAGACCATGCCACCTTCGGAAATATGAAGCTCCGTGATACACATTCAAATACCAGTGAAAGTCCACAGAGGTGATCTTACCCACCCGATCCTTAGAGAGCAACTCTCTTATTTTGGTGTAATGCGGATTATATCGATAATTAAAACCGATGATGAGTTCTTTTTCACTTTCCCGTTCTGCGTCCAAAATATCCTGACATTTCGTTTCATCAGTTGTCATGGGTTTTTCAGAGAAGACCAGCAGATTCTTTCTTAAACCCTTAACAATGAATTCATGATGCGTTGAGTCTACCGTAGTGACCATCAACAGATCCGGTGTCGCTTTTTCAAGCATCTCGTCAAAGTCGGTGAATAAAGGACAATCCACTCCAATAAAATTCTTAGCATATTCAAGTCTTCCAGGATTGGTATCTGAAAGGCCAACAAATTCCACCAAATCTGAATATTCACCTTGGACTCTTCTTCCCCAGAATGTCACCCCCCTTATCCCTGTCCCTACCAGTGCTACTTTCACTTTTCCTTTTTGCTCAATGATTTTTGAAACGGCTGCATTGGAAAGAAAGCTTCCAGCCGCGAAAAGGCCCGAGGAAATTACAAATTGCCTTCTGGAGAGTTTGTTCTGGGATATGTCCATGTCTCCAAGTTAAGAAACAAGAACTAAAATGAAGGTGTTTCTAACTGTCCGAAGTTTCCATGTACTTCGCTTTCAATATTCTTCGATCTCTACGTACCAAGAAAAGCACCACAAATGAAACGGAACTGGATATTATCAAGTGAATGATGTTACTCATATAGACAATTTCCGAGGAAAGTTCAACTGTTGCCAGCACATGTCGTGGAATCACAAAGCAGGAGATAAATGTAATTAAGATAAAAACTCCTGTGATTTTGAAGCATTTTCTCTCCTCGGGCAATTGAAAGAAAAAGAAATAAGCAATGACTATGGGCACATAGGAAGTAATGATTGTCCAACCCAATGTACAGATGTGATAGGTAACCCATACACTTAGACTGGTAAGAGCGAAAATCATACTTTTCGCCATAATGTGCTTCCCTGAAATGTTAAAATAGAGTGCCAAAAAAACAACAGAAAGGAAAGTGATTGCTAATCCAATGATGATCTGGCTTCCAATAAAGAGTCCGTAACCAATGTAAAAGAAATAGACGGCTACAGACACAAGAGCAAAGTAGCTTATGTAGCCTGAAATTTTTTCCCGGTTCTCCTGAAATTCGTTGGTGTGCATGGTCTTTGGTTAATTAGATTGGTCAGGTTAAAGTAACCTTAAGCACCAGCAGGTTCAATGGTGTTTAAAACGTGTTTTTTGGCCAAAATAGTTCAGTTGCCCTTCTTGGGTTATATCTATAACTTCACCTTAACATCCCAAAATGATACGATATCTGCATGTTAGGTGTCTATTTGTGCCGTTATTTTTTCTAATAACACTCTACGGCCGTGCCCAAGAAAGCGACTCCATACCTATTGAAAGCTCCTTCCATGGTACCGTCTTACTGGGTAACAAAGGGTTTGCACCCATACCCGCTTTTTCATTCGATCGACCGCTTGTTATGGCTTTCTTGAGACTTGGTAAGGGTAAACTTACCTATCAACCGGATATATCCGTCGGACTAAATGGCCAACCCTGGGCAACTGGACACTGGATTCGGTATCAGGTAATTCAGAATAGAAGATTCCGGTTGAGAAGTGGAATTGCCGGTGGTATATTCTTCCTGGAAGATACCAATAACGCGGGAGATGAAATACTTAACGCACTTAGAAGCGCTACTCTTGAAACATATGCGGAAATCAGTGTATCAGATAATTGGATCGTCGGTTTGACTCATTGGTACAACCGGGGATTTGACAAGGGTACCGTAAACGGGAATTTTCTGGATTTGAAAGTCTCCAAACTAAATACAGCCTTATTTTCTGATTTCTTCATAAACATCAATGCCGAGATCTTTGTTTTTGATTTTTCCCGAGGGTTCGAAGGCCTTTACGTCTCATCCAACTCACTGATCCTAAAGGGTAAATTTCCTGTTGGCGTACATTTCCAAATGGCATATCCCATAGCTACTTCATTTCCTGCAGGTGGGCTTAATTGGAATACAGGATTGTTATACGTATTCTAATTTACCACGGTATTGATGGTAGATTCGTTAACCACCGGTGGATATCCTTTTCGCGATATACGAACCATTTCATTTGGATGAAATACTTCTGTACCAACTTTATCACGAATTGCAGTTTTTACCATCGCTCCGGCGATATCCCTGGCATGAATTGACCACCTCCTCGTATTAGATCCAATCATGAAAAATGAAAGTAAATAACACATGTACTTTCCAAACTCATCGTAAAGACCTCGATTTTGTCTTTTTCCGATAATTAATGAAGGTCGATAGATTTTTAGTGCCGGTATATTCATCTTTCTCAATCCATATTCCACCTGGCCTTTAAGAGTATTGTAGTACAAGATTGGATCTGTAGTTGCGCCTACGGAAGTGACGACATGAAATGATCTGAAAGCCGGCTTACCTTTCGACAGTTTTGCAATCATTAAAGGATAATCCAGATTTGTTTTTCGAAGTTGAATTTTATCACTTTTTCGCCGCCATTCCATTCCAATACAGCAGAAAACATGATTTACATCAAAGAGCTCTGAACGATCTTTCAAATGATCAAAGTCTGGTAACAGTACATTATACAAGTTGGAGGCTTTGATGTTGAGTTTCTTGCGAGTGATTACCGTTATTTCGTGGTACGCACCGGTCCGCAGCAACTCTTCCAACAATGCCTTACCCACCAGTCCTGTTGCGCCAACAACGACTGCGGAGAATTCGGGTGACATATAGCTAATTGTTTTGGAACTAAAATATACTAATTATCACCTAAATATTCAATACAGCGGTTGAAGATCCGATACTCATTTCTTCTCCCTATCATTTTTAAACTTGTGAATGGTGTGAAAGCAGGGATTAGAAAAATAAGAGAAGAAACTCCTTTTGCGAATGTCCTGAAGGACGTTTTGTAGTTCTGTCATAGCCGTTTGTTTGTCTTTCTTATATCAGACAAAACGAATTCGTTTGTCTTTTCCAAAGGAAATCACATTTGAGAATGACCAAAAATTTAAAGCCGTGAACAAGAAGATTACATGAATGAATCGGAACAAAAAAAGGCAGCCCTTTCGAACTGCCTTCTAACAGAACATTTAAACGGAATTAAAGGTCCTCACCTAAAATTTGGTGGGCATCAATCAGTGGACCGCCGTGCATAGTTTCATCGGATGCCTGATTGATGAACTTATCAAAATTGATGTGGAAAGAATGAGCCAGTTGAATTGCTTTACTGACGTAAGCTCCTTTCTGCAACCAGGTATTCATTGGATCTAACATTTCAGTAGGTACTCCAGGGCAATACTTAGGCATATGAAGTCCGAAAATTGGATGCTCTTCGTATTCGACATTCTCCAAATCACCGTTAAATATTGCTGTGATCATGGCTCTGGTGTACTTAAGTTTTATCCTGGATCCAACACCGTAAGGTCCACCGCTCCATCCGGTATTAATTAACCAAACGTTGACGCCAGTCTCTTTCATTTTCTCCTTCAACATATCCGCATACTTGGCTGGGTGAAGTGGCATGAATGGTTCTCCAAAACATGCTGAGAATGAAGGAACCGGCTCATTGATTCCTGCTTCTGTTCCAGCAACCTTCGCTGTATAACCTGAAATGAAGTGATATGCAGCCTGACCCGGAGTTAGCTTGGAAACTGGAGGAAGTACTCCAAAGGCATCACAAGTAAGGAAGAAGATGTTCTTAGGGTTCTCAGCGTAAGATGGAAGCTGAATATTATCAATATGTTCGATAGGATAACTAACCCTGGTATTCTGTGTGATTGAGCTGTCTTCGTAGTCGACAACATTTGTTCCTTCCTTGAAAACCACATTTTCAAGTAAAGCCCCCGGCTTAATCGCCCGGAAAATCTCAGGTTCTTTTTCCTCAGTCAGGTCAATAGCCTTGGCGTAGCAACCTCCTTCGAAATTGAAAATAGTGTTTTCCGGAGTCCATCCGTGCTCATCATCACCTATTAACTTTCTATTCGGATCAGCAGATAAGGTAGTCTTTCCTGTTCCTGACAAGCCAAAGAAAATTGCTGTATCTCCTTCTTCACCAACACTTGCTGAACAGTGCATGGGAAATACATTCTTATCGGTAGGTAAAATAAGGTTCAGAGCTGAGAAAATACCCTTTTTCATTTCACCTGTGTAAGCAGAACCTCCTACCAGAGCAACCTTCCTGGTGAAATTAAGTATTGAGAAGTTACTTTGTCTCAGACCGACTGCCTCAGGATCAGGAGCCTCATACCCCGGTGCACACAGTACTAGCCATTCTTCATTAAAGTCAGCATATTCATCTTCTTTTAGACGCAAGAACATGCTATTTACAAAGAAGTTAGACCAAGGATATTCAGTGATAGTCCTAACATTCATTCTGTATTTAGGATCAGCACATACATAGCCATCATGAGCAAAAAGCTCTTTCTCTGACATATATTTAACAACCTCGTCATAGATCTTATCAAAATTGTCCGGATCGAGAGGTTTATTGATTCGTCCCCACCATACTTTATCCGCGGTGTAATCATCCTTAACCAGGAATCGATCTTTAGGTGACCTTCCTGTAAATTTTCCAGTATTAATGGAAAGAGTTCCGTTATCCGTTTCTCTACCCATTCCTTTTTCCAGTGTGATAGCCTGTAATTCTTCAGGTGATAGATTCCACTTTACAGTTGCGTTTTGTATACCGTAACGTGATAGGTCGGCATTTTTGGGAGTTTTGATGTTTACGTCTTCGAGCGCCATAGTTTCCATTTTAGTACAGATTTTAATTCTCGTTTCTTTTATCGGGAAGTGTTATTTCCGGCAACAAATAGAACAAAGCCTGAGACGGTAAGAACTGTTACATATAAGCTAGTGAGCTAATTTTTATCAGCAGCATCACTGAGTTAAAACCTGTTCAAAAAGGTTTTAACACCCACATCACATTACGGTAAAGTTTTGCTGATATTACTCGTCACCAGGTACAGAATAGTGAATTCCATCCTTGTTTTTCCTGAAATCGGGTGTGTAATAGAAGAACCATCTTAGTGTATGATTCAGGTCATACTGATTACCAGACATCTTCTGCTGGTAAACCATCATATAGCCCAAATCAAATTTTAGATTATCAGTGAGCTTCTGTTTGATCCCGGCAAAAATTCGATTTTGATCAAACGTGTTGTATACTAGATCCTTTCCAAATTGTACATGCATTTCTTCCGCAAACGACAAACTAGGAAGGTATGGATTTTGGAACACCGGAACGGTTGCAGACAATAGAATTCGAACCCTGTTTGAGAATCTGATCCGATCTACATCACCTTCTTCGGTAAGTACCTGGTGCCAACGTTGTTCGTTGCGTATTCGGTTGAGGATTATTACTCTACCTTCCTGATGCCGCCATTGTGCCTGTTGATAAATACGGTTTTCATTTTGATAGTTGAAAGTGGACTCTGGCGATGGAACGGCTAACCATAAATGAGCATACCCACCGACCAAGGTCAGTTTATCCGAATTCCAATACGCCAAACCAATTCGAGAGAAATAAAAATTTCTTTCTTCCAGAATTCCGTTGTTACGGATGTGGAAATCACCTACTATGCCTATTCTGTTGGTCAATCTGGTTGTAGAGTTAACGCTCCACCAGGATTGCGTGCGAATGTTTATGGACTTCTCCTGCCCAAACAAAGCCAAAGTCGAAATCCAAAACAACAGAATTATAGCATATCTGATCATGGTGCAAAAGTTGATCAGGCATTCGGAGGATCAGTTGTCCTATCGCACATATACAGATGATCTTTATCAACCTGTTTTTTTTACCTAATTTGAGAATAAAACAAGGACCCTATGTACGCTAAAAGAAACTACAGCTTTTGGATGACCTTCCGATGGTCCAAAATGCCATTTATTTATGGACTGATCTACGCAACAGTTGTTATTGGAATTTCCTACTATTTTGATTTCAGATTATCCATACCCTGGCAACCGGTCAGCGTGATTGGTATTGCGGTTGCATTTTATCTGGGATTCAAGAACAATAGTTCTTATGATCGAACCTGGGAGGCGAGGAAAATATGGGGTAGCATTGTAAATAACAGCCGTAGTTTCGGTGCCGCTGTAATTTCCTTTGTACAGGGGGCTCGACAGGAAGAGTTGCATAAGGAGCTTATCTATCGTCATATTGCATGGCTCACTGCACTTAGGCATCAACTTCGACTTAGCAGGGACTGGGAACATCTGGATCTTAGACTTAATGGCCTTTACGTTCCTACTGTATGCGAGGACTACCTGGAAAAGTTGGATAGGGAATTGATTAAGTATATAGCAGAAGGGGAGATGCAAGGTGTTGATGGAAAAACCAATACCGCAACTCAAATTATGAAGAACCAATCGAAACGTCTTCAGGAATTAAAGGACGAAGGCTATTTTGATAATTTCAGGCACATGCAATTGCATGAACTTATAGTTACCTTTTACGAAGACCAGGGAAAATCAGAACGAATCAAGAATTTTCCTTTTCCGCGTCAATATGCATCAACCGCACTGTGGCTCGCCTTTGTTTTCTGTGGATTTCTCCCACTAGGATTAATGGATATTTTCAAATCCCTGGATGGCGTAGTTTACTGGGTGTCTCCATTCATCTCCGCTCTAATAACCTGGGTTTTCTTTCTTATGGAGAAAATTGGCGATTATTCCGAAAATCCATTCGAAGGAACATACAACGACGTGCCTATAACTTCAATTGCCAGAAGTATAGAGATAGACCTACGGGAAATGATTAACGATGAGAATATACCCGGACCGATTACGGCCGAAAACGGATTCCTCATGTAATTCCTGCTAAAATATTTACCAAAATGAAGGATGACCTTCCTTACTTAATGGCGTTTATTTTAAGTATAAACTGATTAAATACTTTTCGCTCGAATTTGGTAAATGACTTTATGTGACTATTCGTTATCTTAAAGGCAGACAGTAGCATAAAATATGAAAAAGCTTAGGAGAACCCTGGTGGCCCTGGATTACACACTGATTGACCGGTTCATTCTGGAGTATTTATCCAAATACCATACACATTTCGGAATCGAGGAAATCACGTTTTTCCACGGAATAGAGACCCTTGAGAATATTCATTATTTCGATAATCCTGAACAAATAGCCAGGCAGGCTAACATGGAGGCCAAAGAGAATATCGAGAAGCTTGTCAGTGAGTATGAATTTCCGGGAGTCAAAACCGAAGTCTTTCTTTCTGACCAACCGCCCATGCATGCCATCGTAGAACTTGCGGTCACCAAGCAGTTTGATCTGGTGGTTTTGGGAAGAAAGAATTCTTTACAAGGTTCCGGTATATCGGCCAGTCATATCGCCAGAAACAGTCCTACCAACATACTTTTTATCCCACAGTATTTGAATCCTTCACTAAGTAAAATTCTGGTTCCGCTTGATTTCTCGAATCATTCAGTTATCTCGTTGACCTATGCTCATTCCATAGCTGATACGATCGATGCCGGGGTTTCTCCCATTCATGCCTACGATGTGCCATTTGGATACAGTAAGATAGGTAAGTCATTCGAGGAGTTCGACCTGATAATGCAGAATCATGCAAGGAACGATTTTACCTCATTCAAGGAAAAGAATAGCATAGAAGACGGTCTGAATTGTGATTACGTCAATTGCCATGATGATTCCAAAAGTGAGGCTATTTATCAGTATGCTGTAAAGACCCGATCCGATTTAATCATTCTGGGTTCTAAGGGCCGCACAAACTCAGCTTCCATTCTAATGGGTTCTTGCGCAGAGAAATTGGTAAATATCAATTCAGACATTCCCCTTCTCATTGTGAAAGAGGAGCAGGAGAATATGTCATTTTTAGAGGCATTGAAGAGTATTTAACCCCCCTTCTACTTCAGCTTTTCATTGAAAAAGTTGACTGTTCGCTCCCAAGCTAACTTAGCCATCTTTTCGTCGTAACGCGGAGTCGTATCATTATGAAAACCGTGATTGGCGTTTTCATACATGTAGGCCATGTATTCCTTGTTATACTTTTTTAGAGAAGCCTCATAATCAGGCCATCCCGCATTTACCCGTTTATCAAGACTGGCGAAATGTAACAATAAGGGGGCATTAATTTGCTGTGTTTCCTCTTCATTTGGCTGACCGCCATAAAAAGGTACGGCCGCATCAAGATTAGGTATTCGAACAGCCATCATATTCGATATCCATCCACCGAAACAGAATCCAACTACTCCTACTTTGCCTGTGCAATCGGGATGTTGATCAAGAAAGTCAAAGGCTGCGATAAAATCTTCGAGCATCTCACCTCGATCTCTTTGCCTTTGTAAGGTACGACCCTCATCGTCTGTTCCAGGGTATCCACCCAGGGGAGTTAACGCATCTGGTGCAATAGAAATAAATCCCGCAAGCGCGGCTCTACGACCTACATCTTCAATATGTGGATTGAGGCCTCTGTTTTCATGAACAACCACAATTCCAGGTAGTTTTCCGTCCACACCTGCCGGTCTGGAAAGCAATGCTTTTATCTCTCCCCCACCCTTCGGAGAATTGTAGGTTATGTACTCCGTTTGTATCCTATTATCATCTTGCTGGATCCGAATCTTATTTTTGTAATCAGGCATGATGAAGCTCATTAGAGACGCTACAGTAACCCCTCCAACGGCGTAGGTTCCCAGTTTATCTACAAATGTTCTTCGGTCGATTCGATCGTGAGCGTAATCATCATAAAGGTTAAACACCTCCTGATCCACGTCTTCTTTTCTTAGCTTTCTCATAGGTATTGGTTATGCTGAAAGATAAAGAATATCCCTGAACATAAAGTCTTATTCGATTTTGTGTGTCTTCAGGAAATCCCGGACAACCGCCACTTTTGGATTCTTAACAAAATCCTCTCCGTAGCTAAGGGTAGGAAACTTAACCTTGCCATCATAAAACTTCATAAGCTCCTCCTTCGCGTCATCGTTCTCTTCCACGTTCAAGTACTCAAAATCCACCCATTCAGATTGTAGAAAGTTTCTGATAAGTGCTGTTTTGGGGCACCAATCCGCACCGAATAACTTTAGTTTATCCATTTGTTTTAGCCAGTTTTTCAAATCTTTTACCTAGCCCATCCAGATTGTTTAATATGAATGGGGTCAAAGCCATAGTCAGGATGGATACGGCCAGGAATATTTGATAGTTCACCTCACTAATCAGTTCATAGTCCAATCCCGTTTTGGCAACGACAAAAGAAAATTCCCCTATTTGTGCGATCGCCAATCCTACGATTATGGCCGTTTTACGTCCTATTTTCAATGTCATTCCAGCCAGGAATCCCGCTGAAATCTTGACTAGCATGATGAAAACAAACCAGAAAAGAATCAATCCAATTTGCTCAATGAAAACCATGTAATTAAGGAGCATCCCCATCGATATAAAGAAGAAACTAATAAATACATATCGGAAAGGAAGAAAGCACGAGATCGCCAGTCGGTTGTAATCAGTTTCCGCGATAATCAAGCCTGCGATAAAAGCCCCCAACGCTAGTGATAGACCCATCCAAGAGGTTAGTAAAGCAACCCCTATAACGATGAAGATTGAAGTGATGAGGAAAACCTCCTGACTTTGAATCTTCATGATTTGATACAAAAGCTTGGGAATGATCCATCGTGCAAGCACATAGGAAATCAAACCGATTAGAATCATTTTACCTACCAAAATAAGAATCTCAATTAATGGATTGTCACCTGCTCCTGCGAGGATAGGTGTGAAAAGTATCAACGGAACAATCACAATATCCTGAAACAACAATATTGCAAGAACCACTTTACCATAATTGGTATTCAATTTCACTTTGTCCTGCAGTGTTTTAATGACAATGGCTGTACTGCTGAGAGCCAGAACGAAGCCCCAGAATATGCTTTCCTGTATACTTCTACCCATTAAACTGATCAGGACCGCGGTTATTAGTATCGTGAGCAAGACCTGCATCGCTCCACCCAGCAATACATATCTCCTGATTTTATTAAGGTTTCCAAAGGAAAACTCAAGCCCAACTGTAAAAAGGAGCAGTATTACACCAATTTCAGCATAGACCTCCACCTCATGAGCGTCACTTAGAATGGAACTGGTATTCGGACTGAGTAAGACACCTGTGATTAGGTAACCGATCATATGAGGAATCTTAAAAAAGTTACATATGATGATAATCAAAAGCGTAACCCCAAAAAGGATGAAGATATTGAGGAGGATGTGTAATTCCATATTCAGTTAGATAGCCGTTCAGAATGGAAATGAAAATGGAATAGAAATAATTCCTGATCTGATGTATTTCATATGACAATTGATCTGAATCTGGCAAATGTTGATGTTGCCAATCAATCCAATTCTATAAAGTACCACCAGTTAAAATAGAACTCCCTATTGGTGGATTTAAGCTAAAAGAAAAGCAGAGAATTGTATTTATATGTATATACCTTTATTTTACATCTTCAGGTAAATCAACCATCCAGCTCATTACCATGTCTATCAGTTCTGACAGAAACCTGTCTTTTGCTGAAAACCAGAAAAGTCGTTTCATACTGGTTTATGGATTGATTGGGTTCATTAGTACGATACTACTTCTGGTATTCGCAGCAATAGGAAATCCAGCAACCGATGTTGCTTTTTTTTATGCGGTTGCCGTCGCGATCCCTACACTGGGCTTTACCGCGTTTTTTGCATTCAAAAAAAATATCCCAGTTGCCTCTTATCTTGCACTTTTTTCACTGCTTCAGGGATGTTTTGGATCTTTGACTCTTGAATTTGGCCCCTTCCTAAGCCTACTCATGGTCTTTGTATTATCTGCCATCTTTATTACTATCAACCAATTACAAATCATTTTGGCTTATGCGTCGCTCGGACTCACAATTGTAACCAAAATACTAATCGAAACTAATACTCTGACCGTCCAATCCATGCCAAGTTCCAATATGAATGATGAATCGATGGTCTATATTTCTCTTTTCATGCTATCTGTCTTCATCTACGCGTATATCGTTAATAGTTTTTTAAATAGGGGGTTAAAGTCCTCCGAAGAACTCCGGGAAACCTCTTATCAACTGGAGGAAACGCTAAAAGTGAAAGACCGTCTGGTCGCTTTGATCTCGCATGATCTACGAGGCCCTATCGGTAATATGTCACTACTGCTTAAAGGATTTAGAGAAAAAAAGATACCGATTTCTGAGGAAGCCATTGGTGTATTAGCTCAAACTACCGAAAGTTCAAATGAATTAATAGAAAACCTGCTTCAATGGTCCTCTATCCAACAGGATGAATCCATGATCAGGCAAGAGCTCTTTTCGGTTAGGGATTGTGTAGAGGATTGTATCAATCTTTTACAGATAATGGCAAAGAACAAGCATATTGGTGTCAATAATGACTGCGATCAGAAAGCCACAGGTTTTGCTGATCGTAGTATGATAGCCACCGCAATAAGAAATTTGCTGGTAAATGCGATCAAATACTCGGATGACAATGGTCAAATACGAATTTGGACCGAATCCGAGAAAGAATCAGTTACCGTTAAGATTGAGGATCACGGAATAGGTCTGTCACCAGGACTGCTTGAGAATCTTTTTGTGGAAAATAAACATGAATCAAAACGGGGAACTTCCAATGAGAAAGGATCAGGCCTGGGACTAATGATTACAAAGGACTTTATCAATTTAAATAATGGGCAAATTGGAGCGGAAAGTGTGGAAGGTGAAGGTAGTTTGTTCTGGTTTACAATACCGATGAAAGTTCCAAATTGACTTTCGTCCAACCGCACCATTTATTCTTGACAAATCGCTTTTTGGACTTGGGAAGTAATTATAAAACTTTGATCACACCCCACTTCAAAATCTTTCTAATCAAGGAATGTGGTCATCTATCGATAAAACTTTTGTCGTAAATTAATATTTTTTCTATAAATAATTATATTCTAGGATCACCAGGTGATCTTTCCCGTTCACTGCCCACAATTATTTGTAATGGTTTATTCTCAACAATTTTAAGCTTTATAAGATCAGCAAAGTATGGATTTAGAGAATCGAGTTAAGTGGATTGATTACCGCGGAAAGAAAGTATTATTCAAAGATTACAGCAACCTTGAAGGAGGCGAGCTAATGGAAATGCTTAAGCACACTGAAGATATTTATGCAGATGTCGATTCACAGATCCGATTATTATTGAATTTCGAAAACTCCAGAGTAAACCGGGACTTCCTGGATGAGATTGTCCGAATCGGAAACAAATACAAACAATACCTGGTTAAGGTCGCCACCATTGGCCTTAGCCCCAATCAATTAATTCTCGCCGAAGTCGCAGCTGAACAAACGAACCTGATGGGAATTAGCCGGTATTACAGCAACGTAGCCGAAGCTAAAGAATACCTGGTTTCTTAGGCCATTTGTCGCGTTAATCTAATAAGATCAGGAATTTATCCCAGCATAAGATATTCCGGTCAACCTATGCATATCATGATCGAAAGTGGAGAGATCCTTCTGGGTAAGCTTAGTTACCGAATCATGTCCCAGCGCTCGGCAAATTACACGCATCAAGTCTGCAGAAGCATGAAAGAAATTATACAAGCGCTTTGCGGACTGATCGATAATCAGTCTTGCCCGAAGGTTGTCCTTCTGTGTAGCAATTCCAACAGGGCAATTATCCGTGTGACAGGCCCTCATTCCCAAACACCCAATGGCTTGAAGTGCTGAGTTAGATACTGCGATAGCATCTGCACCCATGGCCATGGCCTTGGCGAAATCCGAAGGAACACGTAGACCTCCGGTGATAACCAGGGAAACGCCCTCAGCACCAACTTTATCCAAATGTTTTCGAGCACGAGCTAAAGCCGGAATAGTGGGTACATTAATATGATTCCTGAGTACAATAGGTGCGGCTCCGGTACCTCCACCTCTTCCATCCAGAATGATGTAGTCAACTCCTGCATCGAGAGCAAAGTCGATATCCTCTTCAATACGTGAGGCTGCAATCTTAAACCCAATGGGAACCCCACCGGTTTCGGACCTCACAGTGTCTGCAAAGGCCGCAAATTCCTCAGCTGTACGAATATCAGTAAAGGTAGCGGGGCTAATCGCTGACTTCCCTTCTTCCAAACCTCTGACCTCCGCAATTTCGCCAACGACCTTGTGACCGGGAAGATGTCCTCCTGTACCTGTTTTGGCCCCTTGACCACCTTTGAAATGGAAGGCCTGAATGTCTTTCATCTTGTCCCATGAAAACCCAAATTTCCCGGAAGCAAGTTCATAGAGGTATCGGCTGTTTTCCTTTTTCTCATCAAGAAGCATTCCCCCTTCACCGGAACAAATTCCGGTTCCTGCCATCTCGGCTCCTTTGGACAAAGCAATTTTTGCCTCCCTGGACAATGCACCAAAAGACATGTCTGACACGAAAAATGGAACGTCCAGCTTCAGTGGTTTTTTGGTATTAGGACCGATGGTCACGCAGGTATCTACATAATCATTGTCGAGTAAAGGTTTTCGACTTAGTTGGGCAGGAAGGAACTGAATGGAGTCCCACTTGGGTAGAAGGTCTCTCTCCACACCCATGGCGGTGGTCTGACCATGATGTCCAAAATTTTTCAAGCCATCTTTCGCCAAGGACTGTATGTATGAATTGTAGGGTTCAGGGGCTTCGGGATGAGTATCCTGGTATTTCCCTAGATATTCGTCTTCCTTAAACCTTGGGGGTATTTCTTTTTCTTCAAACTCTTCAATCTCCTCTTCATCAACATACAATCCATCATCCTGTATAGAATGTTTAAATTTCCGTAGACGTTCATCCGGAGCATACTCGCTTACTCCCGTATCATAGCGATAATCCCAATTGTGCAAGCCGCAAATAAGGTTTCCTCCATCAATAAACCCGTCTGAAAGCAGCGCCCCACGATGAAGACATCTGCCGTAAAGTACGGATGCTTCGTCACCGTATTTAATAATTACCAGATCTGTTCCGCGAACCTGCGCATGTGCGGGTACCTTTTCTTCCAATTGTGATAGGTCAGCGATTCTGACAGGTTTTTCTAACATTTGAAAATCTACCATGATATAGTATTAAGAGTTAAACTAATAAAGCATCTGTCATGATCTCTAATGTACCTGGGCCATCATGAGCCAGCAGCTTCTTAAAAGCGTCGTCCAGTTGTTCTTTTTTCTCCACCCGGATTCCCAATGCACCACAGCTAGAGACAAATTCGGAAAAATTCGGATTAACCAAGCCGGTTTGCCAAACATCATATTCTACCGCCCGTTGTTCTTTTGAGATTTTGCCAAGCTCATAATTATTCAACAATATGTGCTTGATAGGCATGCCGTACTTTACAGCAGTTGTCACTTCCATTGGATACTGACCAAATCCTCCATCGCCGGTAACTGCAAATATCGGACGGTGATCACCTACAGCAGCCCAAAGACCCATGGCTGCCGGGTAGCCAAATCCAATGGATCCAAGGTATCCAGACATTACAATAGATTGTTCGGAGCATTCAAAATATCTACCGAAACTATAGGTGTTATTCCCAACGTCAACTGCTATGGCAGCATCTTTAGGTACAAACCGATTCATTGCGTCAAACACCGCGCTGGAGCTCACGCCATTCTCGAAGTCCTCCAATAATCGCTTAGCTTTTTCCTTTCTCCAAATATCCCAACGTTCGGCAATAACCTTTCGCCGGTCTTCAAAATCAGTTGAAGAAAGCTCATCTAGTAGCGTCCACGCCGTGATTCCAAGTTCACCCCAGACCGGAACATCAATTTTATGGAACTTGGCTAAAGTTAGCCTGTCGAAATCAACCTGTATTGTCGGTATCTTATCGGTAATACCTGTATGATTAGAGAAAGACGCTCCAAAAACAAGTAATAGATCCGCCTCATTCATGAAATAAGAGGCTATAGGTGTACCGCTTCTCCCAAGGACTCCACATCCCAATGGATGAGAATCAGAGATCAAACCTTTACCCTTAAAGGTGGTCAAAACAGGAGCGTTGAGCTTTTCTGCAAGAGAAATGATGCTATCCATCTCAAACCTGGCGCCATGACCAACAATGATTGTTGGTTTTTTAGATTTATCAAGAAGTGATAAAGCATGATGAATGACATCCGGAGAGGGTTGAATATGATAATCCGCCACCCGATCCTGCAGATCTGATGCTGATGTGTTATCAGCTTCAATCACCTGGACATCATCCGGAAAAGTTAAGTGGGACACCTGTCTATCAACGATAGCATGCTTAATAGCAAGATTCATCAGCTCAGCGTGCTTACTATCCGATTGCACCCGGTGATTGAAGGAAGCAACGGAATTGAATGCTTGCACCAAATCCACTTCCTGGAAAGCACCGGTCCCAACGACCTGTGTTTGTACCTGACCTGAGAGCGCCAACAAGGGAGCACGATCGTTCTTGGCATCCCACATTCCGGTATACATATTGGTTGCACCCGGCCCTGCAATTCCAAAACAAGCGGCAGGTCTTCCTGTGATTTTCCCGAATGCTGAAGCGGCAAAAGCAGCGGCTCCTTCATGTCGAATACCAATGTACTTGAGTTTTTTCTCCTCCTCTAATTTCCTCATAGCGTCCGCGACTCCAAGGTTCGAGTGTCCGACCATTCCGAACACATGGGAGATCCCATTGTTGACCATGGTTTCCATCATAACGTCAGATATCGTGCGAGTTTTAACCTCTTCTTCCTCAAGCTCTACATAGATACCATCATCCCGAATCTCTATCGGAAACGTTTCTACTCCATCGTCAAATCCAGGTGCTTTGCCGGTAATAGGGTCATAATCCCAACCGTGCCAAGGACAGCGCAAAAGCCCATTCTCGATGGATCCTTCCCCTAATGGTCCACCCTGGTGAGGACATTTATTATCCAGACAACCAAACTTCCCCTCGTGATGTGTAAGACAAAAGCTTTTATTACCTGCAGTAACTGTCATTACCCTTTCATCCAAGAGATGTTCCGGGTCATCCAGAACCTTTTTCCATACTTTTTTAAGCGGCATAAAGTGTGTTTTATTAGGTTTTGTAAATCATTAGTGTGATTATAAATCGAGATTACGGATCCCGTTCTAAGTTAAAATATTGTCAACAATTTCTAAGGAATTTAATGACGTCTTCCACGAACTGAAAGGCCAGCTCTTTCTGATCTTGAACCAACAGCTCCTGATAACACAGTGTAGCACCTGTCCATCCATCGGTGACCCAATGACCACCGATCAGTGGATGGTTTACTAATTTCTCCTTTTCTAAATGCGGCCAGTGATTAACATAAACATAAGGCTCCTCAATCAATTCATCACCTGGAGATAAACCGATTCCAATACTTCGTAATGTTTCGGCGTTCGAATCTCGTTCAAGTCTTAACAGCATCGCCAAATCAAAATGGTGAGGCCAGCATCTAATCTCTGAGACATCATTCTCACCTTCTGAAACACTTCTAAGAATGTTATCCGTATTCCCATATAGTGCTCCAAGGGCCTTAAGAGCCTCTTTCGAACAATTCAGGGGAGCAGAATAATCATACGGTTCTATTTCGTAAGGTAATTCCAGATTTACGGCTGACCCGTTCAGATCCAGGCTAGACAACGACTCTCTGAGCCAGATCAAGCCCTCCTCAACGCTTTTGCCGACGAGCATTAGCTCAGAAACCGGATTACTTTTTTTAATAACAACCAGCTTTAATTCTGAGAAAATCAAACCTATTCGGATATCATCCGAACCAATAGACACGGATTCCATGCAGCTAAATTCAGTATTCCATGTCAGGCTGGCCGAGGTGTCCGAAGGATCCGGTGGAAGAAGGTTTCTTGGCACTGCAGCCACTAATTGAACCGCCTGGTGAAGACTTTTCCTGGTTTCATTCAGAGTAGAAACATCTGTTGCTATTACTTCCGTCCAGTCAGCCATTTCAATCATATAAAAGTCTAATCGCGATTTTGATATTTAAGTCGAAGTCATTCATTAGATTTTCAAATGCTTTTGCCTAATTCCTATGGCACGGTATGAAAAAACTATCAGCATTAATAGCGATGCACTGATTAGAAGAACACCTATAATAATCATCCCTTTGGATATAAATTCCAATTGCTCAAAAAAGGCAATAATGATACTACAGGAAGCAAAGAGGAAGAGTGCAATATATTGTAATACTATCGCAATACTTATCAGCTTAAGTTGTTCGAGCTTTAATGAAATGACTTCAACTTTTTCCTCTTTTTCCATTTGCTCCAACTGATAAATTTCATCGTTCAAGCCATTGATAAAATTGGAGGTAGATAACACCAAAAGGCCAGCGCTGCTGAGCAATGTAAAAGGAAGATACCATTCCATATCCGTGTATTGATGTCTCTAAATTTTGCATTTCTTTTTCATTTAAACTAGGATCGTAAAATGAAAGTGATCTCTGGAAGGAAAGGATTTTGACTTTCTGAATTTTAAAACAGAAAAAATATGAATGTTCTGATTACTGGGGCCAGTGGAATGGTTGGTAAAGGAGTTTTACTGGAATGCCTCGATCATCCTGAAATTGAGAAGGTCATAACCATAGGTCGATCCGATTTAGATATTACCCATGAGAAATTAAAGAATATCGTTCATAAGGACTTTGGGGACTACAGCTCCATCGAAAACGAGCTAATCAATCTCGACGCATGCTACCTATGTATGGGAATCAGCGCCGCAGGATTATCCGAGGAGAAGTATACCATTATTACTTATGATTATACCTTGGAGCTGGCTAAGGCTATTCTAAAGCAGAATCCGGAGGCTACCTGTAATTATGTGTCAGGCCAGGGTACCGACTCCTCAGAAAAGGGACGTACTATGTGGGCCAGGGTCAAAGGCAAAACTGAAAACGATTTACTGAAACTGGCTTTAAACAGGCGTTCATGTTTCGTCCTGGAGGAATCATTCCTCTTCGAGGTATAAAATCCAGAACACGACTATACCAATTTGTTTATGACTACTTCATGTGGTTGGTTAAACTAATGAAGTTCTTATCACCCAATTCAGTTGTTAACACTACCCAAATTGGCCTGGCTATGATTCAGATTACAAAGAATGGGTATTCCAAGAAAATTGTGGATCCCAAGGACATTATTGAGCTTTCGGAAAAAGAAACCACTTAATGCTCCAAACCGGTAAGACGCATATAAGTTTCCGGCCATTCCAGGAAAAAGAGAACATAACCATCGTCACTCCAGAAGACGGTTTTTTTCTACATACTTTTTATGATGTATGTCCTTTCAGCCCATCGAACAGATACTTGGCAGTAACAGGATTCCCGTATCAAGGCAAGAAACCAGTTTACGGCGACAAGGCTAAGGTTTGTGTTATTGACCTTCACCAAAAGACCATTCAGGTTCTTTACGAAACACAGGCATGGTCCTTTCAACTAGGTGCCAACATACAATGGAGCCCGGTGTCTGATGACTATTTGTACACGAATGACATAGCGGATGGTAAAGTAGTGGGAGTCAGAATCAATCGGAACACAGGCAAAATCGATTTCCTTTCCGGACCTAAATACGATATCGATCCAGAAGAAAAGTATTTCGTGGGGGGCAATCTAGAGTATATGAATGCCACTCAGTATGGCTATGGTGTCCCCGACAAGGGTAAATTCCCACAGTACTTTAGGAAAAAACATTTGAAAACGGAGGGTCTTTGGAAAACAGATCTACTGGCCAACCGAAGTGAGTTGCTGGTAGATCTTGAAACCTTCAGGAAAAAAGATCTTCAAATGGCAGATCAGGATGTAATCCCTTACTGTTTTCATAGTAAAGTAAGTCCCGATGGAAAACATATTTTACAGGTGATTCGCTACCTGAAGAAGCATTTTCTCTCCAAACTGGGATTGGTTCCAACTCATTTACTTTCGAAAAAGAGATCCAGCCTTTTCATTGTCAGCGTGGATGGAAAATCTGTGAAACAGCTGGTGACTCCGAAACAATGGCACACCAAAGGCACTTTTGGAGAGAGTGCTAACCACCCTAACTGGCATCCAGATGGTAACCATATCGTGATGAACATGGTACCCAAGAATTTGGGATATGATAACATGACTATGGTCAAAATCAATATCCATAATGAAGAAATCGTACCCTTGAGCAAGCATATGGGAAGCGGGCACCCTACGGTAGATGGAAATGAAAAATACCTTTTGACCGATGCTTATCCCAAACAGCATTGGGTGACCGAAAACAGGCAAACCGTCCCCATAAGAATGATTGACCTTTCAACGGACAAGGAAACGCGACTTTGTGAGGTACCTGTCCAACTTGAAACCGAAAAGAGGAAGGCTGTAGAAGGTGGAAGTCACTTTAAATTGGATCCTCACCCAGCCTGGAACAGAGATTATTCTGCTGTTTGTTTCAATGCTGTCATCAACGGAAATCGACAGGTAGTACTTGCGGATCTTAGATCCCAATAAATTCAAAAAAGCCCGGTGGACCAGGTGTCAGTTCTTAATTGAAACCAAATTTGGTCAATCCTTTTCTGCTCAACTCCAATGCTTCAAATGGCTTCATGCCGTCAAAGGTTCGGTCTTGTTCAACTATGTAGTACTCCATTCCCGACAGATCTTTCTTATCCAGGATTATTCCAAAGTCAATAGAACCCGACCCAACTGGAGCAAATCTTCCCTGGTCATCCATATCTTTCACATGCCAAACTTTAAATCGACCGGGATACTTTTCGAAGTAGGCAATGGGATCCGCCTCAGCTTTTGTAACCCAATAGAGATCCAGCTGAAAATTGACATTTTCTGAATCAAGGTTCTCAAGCATGTAATCCATGGGAACTACACCATTGGCGTTTTCCAAAAACTCGAAATTATGGTTATGATACAAAAACTCTAAACCTGCTTCTTTACATTTTCCTCCAATTTCATCCAAAATAGAAACCAAGTATTCGACATCATCAGACATAGATAGAGATTGGGTTGCTGGATCATAGGAGAAAAGACCCATGGGTGGAACAGGGGCTACAAAATATTTGAATCCAACCTTTTTTGCGTCAGCAATCAACTGATCGGCATTTTCCAGGGTTACACCCCCCATGTGAACACTTAGGGGAATCATGCCCAGGTCACTGACTTCTTTTTTGAATTCTTCCGGTGTCATTCCATAGAACTTGCCCTTTTTATAATCCACCGCCTCGATATACTTATATCCTAGATCAGCAACTCTTTTCATTGTTCCTTTAGGATCTTTAGCCATTGCATCCCTTACGGTGTAAAGAGTAGCACCACCAAATTTCTCTTGTGCAAGTGCCAGAAATGAAACCATAAAAAAGAGGTTAATCAATACAAATTTGATGCTATTCATGGGGCTATTCTTTACTGTTACTATTTACATTCAAACTTAAATCTAGTGGATACCGAGCGAAGCCACTTCTATTCTGTATAAAACACTTCATCAAGAAAGGAAACCATTTTCTCGAGAGCTGGAATAGCATTCATCTCAAAGTTGTCACCGGAATCAAGGAAAGCATGTGATTGACCCTCATATTCCCAATATTCCATTCCTTGATGACCTTTCTTCACTAGCTTATCCATGAATGCCTTGACAGAGGTTGGAGTGACTACCGGATCTTCCGTTCCAACAGTGAATAGCATGGGTGGAAGCTTGCTTTCGGAGGTATCAGGATAGTTGTGAAAAGGAGATACCTTCTTATAATATTCGGAATGAGTTATCGCGTTAATGTTTTCACCAAATATCCCCCTGGGCCGACTAGAGGCAACAGCCCAGAAAATATTCTTCTGACTCTCAAATCCTCCAAGTCCTGCCTCATAAATGTCAAAAGCTCCATAGCTGATCACCGCTGCTTTCACTAAACCATCCGCAATTTGACCCAGACTTTCTATACTTTCTCCGGGGGGAATCCAGCTAGGTCTAAATCCAGATGGGCCATTGTCGTAACCGGATACAGAAAGGTCGCTCAGTTGCATGGTTCCGATAGCCGCCAAATGACCCCCAGCACTATCTCCGGTCAGTATGATTCGATCAGGATCACCTCCGTATTTTGCCACATTGGCTTTAACCCAGAAAATACTACCAAAGGCATCCTCAACAATCTCGTTCATTTTCACGGAATTACCTTTATCTCTAAGTAGTCGATAGTTGACATTGCAGACTACATATTTACCAGTAGAAGCCAGGTAAGCGGAAGCATCTTTCATGATCTTGTTGCTATTGATCAACCAGCCACCTCCATGAAACATTACAATTACCGGATAATTTTCTAAAGAATTGTTTGGCGTGTATATGTCCATCGTGAGGCTGAAGCCATCAGGTTCCGCCCACTTAATGTTCTTTACAACAGTGTATTTGTCTTGCTCCAAAACCACCTGTTCGGTGATATGTCCAGTTTGATCATCCCAATCGGGTTTTTCCCGAACCACCAACCAAAGAATAACTATGAGTGAGACAAGGATCAAACCTATGATCCCAATGATCTTGAGTAGACGTTTCATGTTTTAAACTTGCTTCTGATATTATAGCTCTACTACACTACTTAGATGAATATTCCTTGAAGAAGTACCCAATTCTATTGTGTAACCTCCAGCTTCAAAGTTCCATGAATCCTGAGATTCATCCCAGAATGTCAAGTCCGTTTTAGGTACCATAAAAGTCAGGTTCTGCGAATCACCGGGTTCCAATTCCATGGTCTTTACAAAAGCTTTCAATTCTCGAACGGGTCGATCCACACTGCTGTCATCTTTTTTGACATACAGTTGAACTACTTCCTTACCCGGAAAACTTCCTGTATTCTGAACTGAAACTGTTACTTGCATTGTATCATTTTCAGTATCTAATTCCATTGCTGAAAGCTCAAACCCGGTATAAGAAAGGCCATAACCAAACGGATAGGAAACCTCCAATTCCGCTTTATCAAAATGCCGGTATCCGACGTAAATACCTTCCTCATATAGTGTGTAGTCTTCATTTTTGATTTTCTCATCCTCTGGTTTTTCCTCGTAACCAGCAAACATCTTCCTTATGTCAATCGGTTTACCTTCCAATGGGAAATTCGCATTACTGGCGTGATCATTCAGATTAACCGGAAAGGTCATTGGAAGTTTCCCACTTGGGTTCACTTTTCCGTTGAGTATATCCGCCACAGAGTTGCCTCCTTCCTGGCCTCCTTGCCAAGCCAGAAGAATTGCATCGGGCTTTTCCTTCCAGGACGCGGTTTCAATAACTCCACCTACGTTCAATACCACCACCACCTTTTTATCCGCCTGCTGAAAAACACTACATGTTTTGCTGATTAGGTCCTGCTCTTCTGCCGTCAAAAGAAAGTCATTAAACTCTACCCTATCTCCTCCTTCGCCGCTGTTACGACCAATAGTGACGACGGCAATGTCTGCCGTGGAGACGATCTCTTGCATCAATTCATCTGAATACGGTATCTGAGGTGGAATGTAAGGATTTATCATTGCCTGCAATCCTTCAGGTTTAACAAAAGACTCCAGGTTTGCCTCCCTGTAGGAATAAAAAGTATTCCTTGCAGGATTATTTATCTCATATCCAACATTGCTCATTCCCTGTTCAAGGGAAACCGTGTAAGCTTCGTTGACATCGCCAGAACCGGTTCCACCTGCAATAAAATCGTAAGAGATTGCTCCTATAAGCGCAACATTCATAGAGTTGTCAATTGGAAGTGCGGCACCTTCATTTTTGAGAAGGATCATACCTTCAGAAGCTGACTGTCTAGTGATGACAGCATGTGCCTCCAAATCCGGATTATTCCGAATTTCCGCATTCTTCATTTTTTTTGATTCAACAATAAGCTTTAGAATACGTCGAACGGAAGTATCTATTGATTCTTCACTCAATTCCCCATTCTGATATGCCTTCGTCAATGCTTTCCACTGCCTGTTTGTACCCGGTTCTAACAAATCATTTCCTGCAGTAATCATTGCTGCTGCATCATTACCACCAAACCAATCTGTCATGACTAAACCTTCAAATCCCCACTCATCTCTCATTATATCAGTAAGTAAATCTTTACTTTCTGCCACATATGTTCCATTTATAAGATTATATGAAGACATAATGGTCCATGGCTGTGATTGCTTAACTATGATCTCAAATCCCTTTAAATAGATTTCACGCATCGCTCTATCGGAAATTATTGCATCGTTGAAATTCCTATTGGTTTCCTGGTTATTGGCTACGAAATGCTTAACAGCGGTACCAATACCATTGGATTCAATACCGTTGATCATGGCGGCACCAATTACTCCTGTGAGCACCGGGTCTTCCGAATAGTATTCGAAGTTTCTACCACAAAGTGGATGTCGATGAATGTTGGCTCCCGGCCCCAATATCACATCCAAACCATACTCACTGGCTTCCTTGCCCATAGCTGTCCCCACTTCATTCACCAGGTCGACGTTCCAGGTTGAAGCGAGTAAAGTTCCAATGGGAAATGCGGTACAGTAATACGTGCGGTCATCTCCCTCCCGTGTGGGAAGTATACGTAAACCCGCGGGACCATCAGAAAGATACACAGTAGGTATTCCCAGCCGTGGTGTGGGAACGATGGTACCCACTGCTCCCGGTATGCCTTCACCAGGTTCCAACTGACCCATACCCGAAGCCATACCGGAACCTTTAAGCAAGTGGATTTTTTCTTCAATGGTCATCTGAAGTAAAATGTCTTCCACCCGTTCAGTGGTAGAACGGCGATCGTCCTCATATACATCTAATTGTCCATTTCCATTCCGATCCAGAAAGGTGTACCCTCCAATAGTGAGCTCTTGAAAGTCCTTTTTTTCTGTATACTCCTCTTCAAAATCCAGGAAAGTGGAGTTCATCCACATCCATCCACCTACTCCTGCAATTACTGCTAAGAGCAAAACTGATCCGAGAACAATAAGTACGATCCTTATCACCTTTTTCATAATCGTATAGTTTGTGTCATTTAGTCACAAATATATTAATTTATTATTTGTGTCCAAAAGTCACAAATATTATTTTTGCGCCATGGATTTGAAAAAATTCCTTGAGCATGGGTCAGAACATTTCCTGCCTAACCTTTCAATCGATTTGACGATTATCGGATACAAGGACAATGAATTGAAATGCTTATTGTTACAGGTTGGAGATAAATGGATCTTACCTGGAGGTTACATAGAAAAGGAAGAGTCAGTAGACAACGCCACCTACCGAATCATGGAACAGAGAACCGGCTTGAAAGACCCCTACTTACGTTTCATGTCAGTCATCGGAAATGGCGATCGCGGATTCAGTGAGGAATTGAAGGTTGCTTTTGCCAGCATTGGTCTATCATGGGATAAAGACTATTGGGTGAATAGTAGATTTGTGACTCTAACCTACTATTCATTGGTAGATATCAATAAGACCCATCCCATCGCTAGTGGATTTGATCAGGCCGTCGATTGGTTCAGTATTTCAGACTTACCGGAAATGTGGCTAGATCACAAGTCTATTGTTTTGAAGTCCAGGGAAAAACTGAAAAAGGATGTGAAGACTGAACTGGTGTCCCACAATCTGTTACCGGAACCCTTTACGATGCCGCAACTGCATCAACTCCATCAAAATATACTTGAGGAAGAGGTTGATAGAAGTCGTTTCCAAAAGAAAATGCTGTCATCCGGATTATTTGAGCGATTGCCCAAGCTGCAGAAAGAAACGCCAGGACGGAATCCGTATTTGTATCGTATAAAGGAGACTAACTAAAGAGTATTTCTTTAACTGGGAGAAATAGATACAATAAACTTTGCTCCCTCACCTGGTTTCCCTTCAGCTTTTATGCTCCAACCATGAAAGTCCACTACGCGTTTCACAGTTCCCAATCCAATTCCGAAACCTTCGTATTTATTATCCAGACGTTTTAAAGGCTTGAATATCTCTACAGCCTGTTCGTCATCAAAACCAATTCCATTATCCTCGACTATGATGCTACCATTTTCGGATAGTATATCAACCACCGGTCGATTACCCTCTTTCTGGAACTTCAGCGCATTCCCAATAAGATTATAAAATAATTGGTACACCTTAACGGGTACGGCCTGATCGATTACCGGGAGAGTCCCGATATTAACTTTAGCACTCTTTTCCCTGATGGTCTTACTATGTGCTTCCATAGCCTCATTGATCACAGAGTTTAGGTCGACCTCTTCAGAAAGTGCCTCTTTCCTCTCTGAAGCTGCATACTCAAGCATTGAATTAATCAAATTGACAGAGGATTTACTGTATTTTACAATCTCCTGAATAGTCTCTTTTTGCTCCTCAACAGAATCATATTCCAGGTTACTTTGAAGCATTTCGGCATTCATGAAAACCAGTCCAATAGGACCTTTTAAATCGTGAGATACCATATGGTCATAGGCCAGTAACTCCTCGTTTTTCTTCTTAATTTCTTTTATGTAATTAGATAAATTCAGGCAAGAATGAACACGGGCTAGAAGTTCTTGCCTATCTATTGGCTTACGAATGTAATCCGCTGCTCCGGCATCCAGAGCTTTACCAAGATCCTCTCCTGATGATCTGCCGGTAGCCATCACTACCGGTATGTCAGCAGTTGCTTGATTTCTTTTCAGCTCCACCAAAGCTTCATACCCGTTCATTTCTGGCATTTCCCAATCCATGATGATTAGATCAGGCCTCCTTTTCTCTGCCACAATACAGGCAATTTTTCCATTTAGAGCCTGAAGAAACTTGAACGGTTTTCCCGACTCTCGTAAGTACTCCATAATGGTGTCCGAATTATCGGGTTGATCGTCTACGATCAGTATGAGCGCTGGTTGCATCTAATTAGCTGGTTAGGGTTTTAAATAGTTGTTCATTGCCATTCTGGATCGCCTTGTACATGGCCTGTTTCCAGGTTAATAAATCTTCGTAGTCCGTTTCAATTTTTTCAAGCACATCGACCACATCGCTGTAGTCGTATACTTCCCACTGCCGTAGTTCCTGCAGGTACGGTTGTAGGAATACCCGGTCCTCCTCACTAAGGTGAAACCGCGTTTCCGGTTGAAATGATACCACTTCCGCAGGTTCCTTCGACACCATCTCCTCCAAAACAGGAATTTTGATGCAAAACCTGGATCCTGAACCCTCTTTCGAGGTAACCGAAATCGTACCGGAATGTGCTTCGACCACCATCCTGCAGAATGTTAATCCGAGTCCTGTCGAACGAGCGGTACCCTCCTTCCTTGCTTCTACCTGTGCATACTTATCAAAGATCTTATCAAGCATTTCGTTAGGTATGCCAGGGCCCTGATCTTTGATACAGACTTTCACATTGTCATTTTCCTGGCTAATTGACAGCAGAATGGATCCATTGTGAGGAGAATACTTAATCGCGTTAGAAAGAATATTCACAATAACCCGAACGAAGAGATCGTGATCCACCCTGACCTGAAACCTAATATCTTGTTGTAGTTCAAGACTTATCGACTTCTGTTCCATCATATACGTCAACTGGTCAACGGCATCTTTCACCAAAGAACTCATCGAATAGTTCGCCAGGGATAGTTTAGGGCTTGTTTCTTCAAACTTCTGAACATCCAGAATATTCATAACCATATTCAACATGAACTGTCCCGCCTGGCGAATACTATTCATTCTCCTTTCAGTGGGTTTGCCTTCTGAAAAATTGATAACTGTGTTCAATGAGTTTTTAAAGTCATGAACGATCATTCCGGTCATGGATTCCTTATATTCATCGAGCTCTTTTAATTGTGCAAAGGATTGATCCAGCGTATCGAAAGTTTTCGCATTTTCAATTGCAATCGAAATGAAAACAGCAAGGTTTTGCAACAGCGAAACATGGTAATCGGTAAAGGCATTCTTTTCAAAAGAGGATACACTAATGACTCCAATTGTTTCTGATTGATGATTAAGTGGCACATGAATTACGGATTCAGGTGACTGCCCTATTGCGTTTGGATAACTTAGAAATTGTTCCACCAAATCATTTGATAGAAGCGCTTTATTATCAAGAAATGACTTAACAGCTAGTGCATTGAAATCATGATCTACATTGAAGCAATATGAGGGCATTCTGGCTCCATTTACCTGTGGGCCTATAAACTCCAATCTTCTCTTTTCAGCATTGAATATTCCGAATGCAAACGAATCAGCAGGCATCAATTCATTGAGCCTTGAGTAGACTTCTTCAACTATTGTCTCTGTAGAAAGTGTGGAAATGACTTTCGCTCCAATTTGGCTGAGTGAGGTTAAATCACGATTATGCGCTTTGAAGAATTGATATTGCTTGGATATCTCCTCGTTGGCTGATTGCAGTTCTCTCGTCTTTTGATTGACCAACTCCTGGATATTGGTAAAGGCCCGGGCATATCGCCTGGGCAAGACAAAGGATTGAGAAAGAACAAAGATTAATAAGCCGGCGGGTGCATATGCACCTGTCTGCAGTAGTCCTTTGAAAAATAGAAAATCATTTATGGCCATGAAGGGGCATACTGCAAATCCTATCAGGAATACTAATGCTCCTTCTCTTTTTCTTATTGATGCCAGAACCAGAATAAAAAAGCCATAACATACCAGAAAAACCGTCGAGATCTGAATTGTCAAGAGGAATCGATGGAAAACATATGATGAAGTAAGAAGAACAACAACGGCGTAAATCAGATGCATGCCGAAAACGAATCTTAGTATTCTTTTTTCAATCTCAATTGGGTAGACTGATTGAAAAAATTTCAATAAGCTGGGCCCAATCAATGCCAACGCAATCAATTCAACTTTCTCTTTAAAAAACCAAGAATCTGAAAAGTATCCATAGACCTGACCCCTCTGAAATATCATCCAGATGGCCATATTGACACATAGCACTCCAAAATAAAGAGCAGATGGGTCCTTTCTATTCAGAAAATAAAATCCTAAATGATAAATCCCTGAAAACAGGAGTGCCCCTAGAAGAATAACCCTTAGAATTAAGTGCTTCGCCTGGTCCGACTTTACAGCATTTTGTGAGCCTACGATAATTGACTCTTTTGCTCCCCCTCCGATGATATAATTATGAAAATTTGCTATCTGTAAGGTGAGATAAAAGTCATTCTCTGGAATAACAACAGAAACAGTCTCAGGTTTTTCTCCAGGCACTGAGGAAGTTTTATCCGTCCCAGGAATACCATTATTTGCAATCAACTTATTGTCCAGAAATAATCTATATGAGCTAAAAGCAGTTGGTATGTAGAGAGCTAGAACTTCATTCGCATGATGATGGCTAATTCTTAGTCGGTAAGTTGCATAACCTATTCGAGGTAGCCCTCCTTCCTTCGATCGAAATCTCTGCCATGTACCGGGAAATTTAATTGTACCGTCTGGCAGTATTTTTCCCCGTGAAAATTCTTCCGGAGATCGTAACTGTTTCCAGTAGAAATCCCATTCACCCTTTAGCTCAATCAAACTACCATCCTCGAAATTAACTTCAGATAGATCAATAACACCATTTTCGGCTACCGGTTCGTGAGTATTTCCGTAACCATCTGTCGCCAACTGAGAGAATAACTCTGCACTGAGACAGAGACCAATTAAGAAAAACAAATAGCGTAAGGTTGGTTGTTTCATGGTTCTTTAGCTGGTGTTTGTTCTACACTAAAATTAGGAATTCCCCTCTGCGATCCCGTTCTCTTCAAGTCAGTCAGGAATTTCCGCGGATCAACCAGCATAAAACCCGTGTGCAACCGGTTTTCGGGAAAAAATTTCTTAAATCAGCGAAATATTACCCTATTCCAGGTCAATGAATAGCAGGGTGACATTCATTACCTTTAACCAAACTCAAAATAAAATCATGATTAAAAATCTTACGCTAGGCCTCCTGGCAGGCCTGTTTTGCTATGAAGCAACTGCCCAGGAATCTCTATCTTTTTTACCACAACCCGACAGTAACCCTAAGTTGTTTGCTCCGGGTAAGGTGTCACTCGATCAACGTTTCGAATTTGGTTGCACCTTATCGAAGGATGGGAAGGATTTCTATTTTGGAGAGGATCCAAATTACGATACGCAAGCAATGGGTGTACATAGAATCTGGAAAATGAGCTTTGAAGATGGGGAATGGGGTGACCCGCAAATTACACTTTCCGATCCTCAATTCACCAGTAATGATCCGATGCTAAGCCCTGATCAATCCCGGCTGTATTTTATTTCAAACAGACCTTTGCAAGGATCGGAAGAAAAAGATATTGATATCTGGTATGTGGAAAAAAGAGACCAAGGATGGTCTAAACCATTCAACGTAGGTGCTCCAATAAATTCGAGTGTAAACGAGTACTTCATCTCGTTTTCCACTGATGGCAGTATGTACTTTTCATCCAATGTGAATGCCACTGAAAATTCCAGAAACTTTGATATCTACCGATCACAATGGAATGGTTCAACATTTGAAACCCCGGTAGCTTTACCGGAGACGATAAATACCGAATATTACGAGGCGGATGTATTTGTTTCTCCAGATGAAAACTACCTTGTTTTCGCTTCGGCAAGAAGAGGTGGAAACGGCCAAGGTGATCTTTACATCAGTTTCAATTCGGAGGGACAATGGAGTCAGGCAAAAAATATGGGAGACCCTATCAATGACCCGGGTCACCAGTTTTGTCCGTTTGTCAGTCCGGATGGAAAATTCTTTTTCTATACTTCCAACAAGGATATCTACTGGGTAAGTACGGCGATTTTTGACAACTATCGTTAATTAGCAATATCGTGTTGGCAGGAGTGCAATAAGCATCTTATTGCAGTCTGAAAACAAAAAACCCCGACCATAGTCGGGGTTGATTCTTATTAAACAGTAAATAAGATTTTTGTCAATTAGACCTTTTGGACATTAACCGCATATTGTCCTCTGTCTCCTTCCTCGACGGAGAACTCCACGTGATCGTCTTCCTGAACGTATTCTTTCGTTCCGGTCTTATGAAAAAAGATGTCCTTTCCAGATCCTTCTGGTTTGATAAATCCAAAACCCTTCTCATCGTTGAAGAATTTTACTGTTCCAGTTTGCATTGTACTCATTTGATTATTAGTTATTGTCTTTGTTTTTCTTCTCTTTTTCGTCCTTTGGAGGTGGTTCGTCAAGGATATTTCCAAACTCATCCACATACGCCATCATGTCTTCCAGGTTACCCTTGGTTTCCTGATCTTTCTTTTGAATTTTCTTCTGCAGTTTTTCCGCCTGTTTTTTCTGACGTTTCACTGCTTTTTGCTGCTTGATAAAACTATTCTGTGATCTTGCCATATATTCTTTTTAGTCTACCATTGTGATGGCCCTTCCAGTTTTACCTGCTCTCCCGGTACGGCCAATTCTATGTATATAATCGGTATAATTTCTAGGTATCTCATAGTTGATAACAAGGTCTACATCCGAAACATCGATACCTCGTGCAACTACGTCGGTAGCCACCAACACTTTTATTTGACCTTTACGAAACTTTCGTAAAGCAACTTCTCTTACTCGCTGTGATTTATCCCCATGAATCACGTCTGTCCGGATTTTCTCCTGATTCAGTCTTTTCAACATATTGTCAGCATTTCGCCGGGTCTCGCAGAAAAGAATGGTTTTCTTATTTTCCGGTTCTTCAAGAATCCCTTTTACTACCTCGAACTTATCCTGACCCTTTACATGCCTAACATCCTGATGAATTTGGGATGAGACATTGTTATTCGACTTCACTGTCACCCTTTTAGGGTTTTTAGTCATTTGCTCTACCAGCTTTTTCTGCGAAGGATCCAACGTAGCTGAATAGAGCAAGGTCTGCTTCTTTCGCTTCAGTTGATCATTGATAAATTCAATATCCTTGGAAAATCCCATATCCAGCATCCGATCAAACTCATCCAATACCAGCACCTGGAATCTGCCCAATTTCAAAAGACCTCTTTTGGCCATATCCATTAATCTTCCTGGTGTACCTACAATAAGGTGGTTTGTCTTTTTCAGGTTTCGAATATTATCCGACATGGAGGCTCCACCGATCAAACAGGTGGAAAATAAGCCCAATCCACGGGTGAGAGACCGCCATTCCGCATTGATCTGGCTGGCCAGCTCACGAGTAGGTGTCACAATCAGAGCATAAGAATCTTGAGAGTCCTGGATTAACTGCTGTATGATAGGAATTAAGAATGCTGCTGTCTTGCCTGTACCTGTTCCTGCGATTCCAACGATATCCCTTCGCTCAAGAATATCCGTTATCGTAGTATCCTGTATTTCTGTCGGCTTGTTGTATCCCTTTGCATGAATCAAGTCAAGGAGTGATTGACTTAAAGGCATATCCGAAAAGTGCTGCTTGCCAACATAAGCTTTCGGCTCTTCCTGTTCGATCTGCTTATTTATGTATTTGCTGTAGTCCTTCCGTTGATTCCTCGAAGCACCGGTCTTATGATTCTTTTTACCGAATCTATTTTTCCGCCTACGCGGATTAGTTTTTATCATAAAATTATATAGAGAAGCTCCTGAAGTCCAGGATCCTTCTTTCGATCATTATCCATTAATTCGTGCACTGTATTCTCACGCAGTACACAACCAACTTAATGCTTAAGAACTGGGGGGGAATAGCTGAACGACGACCCTGCCGCCCGTAACGGCGGCAAAGGTAGACTAAAAAATACTGACTTTAACTATTCCTGCAATAGGTAGTTTATTTGATATAGATATCTTTAAGAATGCGCTACCAAAAACTATTCACACTCACTTTCCTAAGTGTTCTCCTCCTATACGGGTGCGGCAAAAAAGGTTCGGAGTCTGTCAGGATCGAAAAAGGCGATCATGTTGTGCTTATAGGAAATAACCTGGCTTCGAGAATGATGCAATACGGCTATTTTGAATCTACCATGCATTCCGCATTTCCTGATGAGCAATTGACAATCAGAAATATGGGAGATGGTGGAAATACACCAGGTTTTCGTCCCCACTCTGGTAGAGATTCGCCATGGGCTTTTGAAGGAGCTGAAGCCTTTTACGATGAATATGCGAACCAAACAGGAAGCATTGGACATTTTAAGTCACCAGATGAATGGCTGAAAGAACTTCAAGCCGATGTTATCCTTGCCTTCTTTGGATATTCCGAATCTTTTCAAGGCCAAGAGGGGATTTCAAACTTCAAGGAAGAGCTGCAGGCATTTGTAGATCATACACTTAAGCAAACCTACAACGGCTCATCATCACCGAATCTTATTCTAATCTCACCTATTGCTTTCGAAAATCTTTCAGATACCTATGATCTTCCTAATGGTGAGAAGGAAAATGAAAATCTGAAATCCTATTCCGAAGCCATTAAAGAAATTGCCAATGTCAACAGTATTCCATTTGTCAACGCATTTGACTTCACCTCCAATCTTTACGAAAGTGGTCAGTACACGATTGACGGATTCCAGTTGAATGAGGAAGGGTACAAACAACTATCTCAGTTTCTAGTTAGTGAGATTTTCGGAGCTCCAATTGAAAGCCTGCAATCGGTGAACGACGCCATAAAGAAATTGGTACTTGATAAAAATTGGTATTGGCACAACTATTTCAAAATACCAAATGGGGTTCATGTTTTCGGTCGGCGCTATGATCCTTTTGGACCGGACAATTACCCTTTTGAGCTTGAAAAGCTACGAAACTTGATTGCAAACCGCGACACTGCCATTTGGAAGACTTTGATTGGAGAAAAATATGATCTCGCTGTAGCCGATTCAAAGACTGGTGAACTGCCCGAAGTGACAAGTAACTTCAATGAAGACAGTTATGGCCGAGGCGGAAAATATCTGTATGGTCAGGAGGCTCTATCCTCGATAAAAACCGCCCCAGGATATAGAGTTGAACTCTTCGCATCAGAAGCGGAATTCGAAGAATTAGCAAACCCTGTTCAAATCTCATTTGACAATGAAGGTAGATTATGGGTAGCTGTCATGCCCAGTTATCCTCACTACAAGCCGGGTGATAGCCGACCTAATGACAAATTGATCATTCTCGAGGATAACGATCAAGATGGAAAGGCTGATAAACTCACCACCTTCGCGGACAATCTTCATTTACCTACGGGATTTGAAATTGAATCGGAAGGGGTATATGTTTCACAGGGTACCAACCTGGTTTTACTTTCAGATACTGATGGAGATGATCAGGCGGATAAAGAAGAAATCATTTTAAGCGGTTTCGATGACCACGATACTCACCACGGTATTTCTGCCTTTACCGTGGATCCTTCCGGAGCCATATATATGGCCGAAGGTGTATTTCTTCATACCAATGTTGAGACCGCATACGGAGCGATTAGGGGTTCAAATGGTGGTTTTTTCAGATATAATCCAAAAAAGAGACACCTCGAAAGAACCGCGCAATTACGTATTCCAAATCCGTGGGGAATCGCTTTTGATGACTGGGGACAACCATTTTTCCTGGAAACATCAGGTCCATCCATGAGATGGATGCTACCGGGTACGATGAAGCCCGTTTATGGTTTTTTTACCCAGAATTACAGAGATCTCATTAAAGAAGAAGATCATGTAAGACCAACATCCGGACTTGAGTTTGTTTCAAGCAGACATTTTCCAGAGGAGGTACAGGGAGATATAATACTAGGGAATACTATCGGCTTTTTAGGAATAAGGCAGCATAAACTGACCGAGGATGAAACCGGGTTTCAAGCCAATTTGAACTTCGACCTCATACAAAGTTCCGATCCCAATTTCCGACCGGTTGACATGGAATTTGCCCCTGACGGCTCCCTTTACTTAGCTGATTGGCACAATAAACTGATCGGACATATGCAGCATAATGCCCGTGATCCACTAAGAGACCATGTTCATGGTAGGATCTACCGTATTACCTACCCGGGAAGAGACCTTATTGAACCTGTGTTAATCGCAGATGCTTCAATCGAACAACTGCTTGAAAACCTGAAATCACCGGAGTATCGGATACGTTATCGGACTAGACGAGAATTAAGAGGTAGAGATCCAAATAAGGTTACCGAGGAACTAAACCAATGGTTAAACAACCTGGATTCGACTGATCCGTCTTTTACTCATCACAAAGTCGAAGCGTTGTGGGTATCATGGGGCGTCAACAGAGTAAACCAGGGTCTATTAATGGAGTTGCTGGAGGATTCTGAATACTTCGCCAGAGCAGCCGCAGTGAGAACTTTGCGATACAACACGGATAAGGTTCCTTCACATATGGATCTTTTTATTCAAGCGGCAGCTGACCAAAATGCAAAGGTTCGGATGGAGGTTATGACAGCGGCTACCTGGCTTCAACCGGATGAAGCCACAAGAATCCTATCGGTTATTGAAGCTCAACCGTTAGACAATTGGTCAGCTCCCGCACTTGAAACGGCCAAAGCTCACGTGTCCGGTGTTGGACTTAACCTGGAAGAAGATGATGAAGAAGAGGAAATACCTGGATACCTGGATCCTGCACTAAAAGAATCGTACCTGGCAGGAAGAGAAATATACCTGGAGGATGGGTACTGTGGAACTTGTCACCAGGAAAGTGGAAAAGGACTCAAACTATCGGGATTCCCTCCACTTATTGAAACCAAATGGGTTCTTGGTAACGATGAAAGGCTGATAAAGCTGACTCTAAAAGGCTTAATGGGACCGATTGAAGTAGCAGGGGAATCTTATCCCGGAAACGTCCCAATGACACCTTTCGAAGGAATGCTAAACGACGAAGAGGTCGCCAACGTGCTTACCTATGTTAGAAACGCCTTTGGAAACAAAGGCACACCAATAACAGCCATGCAGGTTCAAAAGGTAAGAACTGAGATAAAGGACAGGAAGAATTTTTACTCTCCAGCGGAGCTATTGTCTGAACATCCAATGGAGGAATAAACAACTTCAGATCAACCTAGGACAAATCAGCTACAATCTTACCTTTTGCCAGGTTATCTTCCATGTATTGGTGAATGTCCGGCACATCTTCGAGTGAACAGACCCTATCGATATTCAAAGTAACTGATCCCTCCTCAACTTTATTAATAAAATCTTGAAGAGACTCTTTTGAAAGATTTTCAATATCACCCATGTAAGCTGTAAGTCTCCCCATAGATGGTATATCGCCCATCGGGGTGAAATCTTTCATGGTCCATTCGTTACCCAGGATACCTGTCATACAAACGATGCCTCTTAAACCAATGCACTTAAGTGAATCTTTGAGTGTCCGTGTACCAATGAGCTCCAATACCTTATTTACCCCTTCTGGAAAAAGCTCTCTTACCTGTTCATGAATCGTACCGTCATCAACTACGACATAATCCGCTCCATTTTCCTTTAGGTATTCCGTACGATCAGGATTTCGAGTTGTACTTATCACCGTTACCCCCATCGCTTTTGCAAGTTGCAGGGATAGGAGCCCGATAGAGGAGGTTCCGCCCCGAATTAATAAGGTATCTTCTGCCTGCAAATCAAGAGCACCGTTTAATGAACCCGAGACCGTTTGAAACATTTCCGGTATAGCACCAAGGACCGACCAGGGTAGCTGACTCTGAAAAGGAAACACGTTCTCTTTTGGAACCAACGAATATTCAGCATAACCGCCATCAAAAAATCGGCCCATCCCTCCCATGATTGCCGCTACCTGCTGTCCAGGAGTATAGCTTCCGGAAAGATCATCTTCTACAATTCCCACCAACTCAATTCCCTGAATCCGTGGAAAATTCACGCCAGGAGAATCGCCTTTTCGTGTATATAACTCGGCACGGTTAAAGCCAAATGCCTTTACATTGATAAGAATATGACCCTCTCTTGCTTCAGGTTTTGGGACTTCCTGTATTTCTATTACAGATGGCCCACCGGCCTTTGTGGTTACTGCTGCTTTCATTTCCAAACAATATAGATAGACATGAACCAATACCAATAAAAAAAGTCCGGCTAAATTCCGGACTTTTTCATATCAAGCTATATGATTTACTAGAATCCTTTTCGAAAACCTTTTTTCATTCTAAAGTCCATGGTAATCTCCTCAGACTCTCCATTCTCGGTCCGGATGGCGATGTCATCACATGTACCGTCGCCGAAATCCGTAATTACTATGTCACCGTCTACATTTGATTCCACGACCCCACTGGTTATCCAGAAACAATCTCGTGAGGATACTAATGGGCTAGTAATCTCTCTCGTGTAAAAACTGCCATTTCTTGAAACTCCATTAGAAGTTCCTGTAGTCTCAAACACATCATCCTGGGTGTCCTCGGTGTCCTGACCTTCAACTTGAATTCTTTCTTTCTCATGGTACCACGTAATGCTTTCCCCATCCGGAGTTACTATGGTACCGTCTTCTAGTGAAACTGAAAACGTACGATTACCATTATGTGTAAATACTTCTGTACCATTCAATACATAACCATTTACAGTAAAATCCTGGTATTCCATGATTCGCTGAGTGCCTATTTCATCCCTGGCTCCCGTCAGAGTTATAATAAGTGTACCCGACTTGGTTACACCCTGTACTTCACATCCACCATCAAAGGTCAATGTCACCACTCTAGGAAACTCTCCAGCTTCGCCTTCTGATTCAGTAGTTACACACTCTCCAAATCCCCTGCGGAAGGGAGGTCGGAATCTTGAAGATGCGGAGCCGGAAAAAGAGACTTCCGTATCATCCAAGTCTGAGGCAGACTGAGCAAAAACATTTTCGGCGAAAGTAACGGCCTCCGTGAATTCGGCTGAGGCTTCATTTTCCTGGCATGATGAAAAAACTCCCATTCCAACAACCAGTAAAGCAAGTGTATAATTTGATTTCGTTTTCATTTGAAAATTGGTTTTTGCTAGTACACCGCGCAAAGGCATCGATACCCTACCTTTTTTTTAAAAAGTTTTTTATTGAAACATTTTTACTACAAATAAGGTATATAGATAATATCTACTACATTTGAGGTAAATATCTTATCATGAGTAAAAATCACTTAGGGGAATTCGAGGAGATCGTTATGCTAACTGTAGCCATCCTTCAGGGCGAGGCATACGGATTCTCCATCATTGAGGAAATGGAAAGCAGATTAAAGCGATCGGTTAGTATTGGTGCACTTCAAACCGTACTAAAACGACTAGAGAAAAAAGGATATCTGAAATCTGAATTAGGTGAGGCTACATCGGTAAGGGGTGGTAAAAGGAAAAGATTTTACAATCTTACCGCTGCCGGGAAAAAGACGTTGGAAGAGACAAAAGAGCAAAGATTGGGGCTCTGGAACGCGGTTCCGGAATTCATAGTGAAATTCAGCCGATAGAGATGTCTCGACCACCGAAATGGATAATCAGGTTTTTTCGCTGGTTCTGTAATCCGGACTTTTCGGAAGACATCGAAGGAGATCTACTTGAACGATTTGCCAAAAGACTGAAAGATCATAAACCTGCAAAATGGCTACTCTTCCTTGATGTTCTCAAACTCTTTCGACCGGGAATCGTCAGAAGACTCCCTTTAAACAGCACAGCAATCAACTCTGGTATTTGGTCAAACTATCTAAAAATTAGTGGTAGAGACATGATGCGTAACAGGTCCTTTGCGCTCATCAATATTTTCGGCTTATCTATTGGAATGGCTGTCTGCCTGGTTATTTTCCAATTTGTCTATCACGAATTAAGCTACGATACCTTTCATAAGAATCATAGTAATATCTACAAGGTCGTTATCCAGGAGACTAACTCAAGACTCAAGGAATCCTATCCATCCATTAGTCACGGATTTGGACCTGAAGCAAAAGAACAGTTGCCTGAAGTGGTGGAGTTTGTTCGAAAAGAGCGATTCAATCGAGAGGTAATTGTAAGGAACAATAAGCTATCAAAAAGCTTCTTCGAAAAGGTTAATAATATTCAATTTGTTGATCCATCCTTTTTTGAAGTTTTCGACTTCGAAGTAATCAGAGGTGAAAAATCAACCCTATTTAGTGATTTATATAATATTGTGATCACAGAAGATGCATCCAAGAGGTATTTCGGTGATGAGAATCCAATTGGCCAATCGATATGGATCGAAGGTCCACCTTCACCCGGTAAGTACACGGTCTCCGGGATCATTAAGAACCCTCCTATCAATTCGCATCTACAATTTGAGTTCTTAATCCCATTAAACAACTTCCTGGAATTTGGATGGAGTGGTGCTGTTAAAAAAGGAGGAGATTGGCATGGGTTCAGTGTCATTACTTACCTTGAAATACACCCTGAAGCCAATCTCAATGAGGTGAAGTCAAAACTGAGTAAGATTATTCAGTCACACAATGAACTGGAGGACCCTATTGAAGAGGTTATTTTACAACCCATCGCAGATATCTACTTAAAATCCCGACAGTTTACAGATCCTGGATTCGTAGAAAGTCTTGGCAATGAAAGGGATATCATCATGTACACTTTTATCGCCATACTTATTCTTTTCATTGCATGGGCAAACTACATAAATCTGTCAATTGCTCGCTCTTTCTCCCGTGTCAAGGAAGTTGGAATCAGAAAATCTTTTGGGGCTAAACGAAGTCAAATCATCAATCAATTCCTATTCGAGTCTTTCATCTCCAACCTTATTGCTGGAGCCTTCGCTTTAGGTATTTTTATACTATCCCTCCCTTATTTGGAATCAATCATCGGTCGGCAAATTCCACTGTCACTTTTGAATTCTTCGTTCTTCATACCGGCACTAGTTGGAATTCTAATCACTGGATCAATTATATCAGGTATCTATCCTGCTTTAGTTATTAGTCGGTACAAACCGAGCAAATCCTCTATGACAGGAAAAACTAAATCAAAACCTATACTCCGTCGCGGATTATTAATCTTCCAATTTGTCATCTCCCTCGCTCTTATTTCCATGACGTCGGTGATTTTTCTGCAGCTCAGGCATATGAAAAGTACTGACCTCGGAATGGAACTGGAGGAAATAATCATATTAAAAGGTCCGAGGGCAGGAGATAATATTCCCGATGATCGGCAAGCTTTCAAGGATCATGTACTAGGTCTTCCGGAGGTGAAGTCCATGACGGGTTCGCTTTTTTACCCCGGCCAATATTGGGTACTGAGATATTGGAGAGAGGGATTTGCAGATGATGAATCTCCTCATGTCCGAGGTTTTTACGCGGGTTTGGATTTTCCGGAGACGTTCGACCTTCAACTGTTGGCAGGTACCACTTTCCTTCCTTCGATGCCAGATGAAGAGCGAGTTATCGTCAATCAATCGGCAATAGAAGCATTTGAATTCAAGGATATTGAGGACGCTCTGGGATCCGAATTAAGGGTTGGATCAAGGACCCATAGGATCGTCGGTGTTGTAGAGGACTTTCAATGGCATTCACCCGCGGAAAGCCATAAGCCATATGTCATCCTCCTCTATAATGAAGACATACACCCCTATCTGCTACTGAACGTCAAGTCCAGGAATATGGCTGAAACGGTTTCAAAGATTGATGAAATCTATAAGAATTATTTTCCAGGGAATCCTTTTGAGTTATCCTTCGCTGATGACGCTTATAACTCCCAGTACCAGGACGACCAACAGTTCGGCAGAGTTTTCATGGTTTTTTCTTCTATTGCCATTTTCCTTGCTTGCATTGGGTTGTTCGCCATTGCTTCGTTTACTGTTCAAGCACGTACCAAGGAATTGGGAATTAGAAAAGTTCTGGGCGCCACGGACCGCCAGCTTTTCGTTCTCCTTTCGTCGGAATACGCAAAACTATTTGCGATCTCACTTGCTGTTGCTTTACCGTTCATCATTTGGTGGACTACCAACTGGCTGGAAAACTATGGTAACCGAATTGATATTGAAGTTATAAATGTTTTGTCTCCGATCCTTATCGTAGGCGTCATTGTCCTTTTTACCATTTTGGGTAAAGTTTTGAGTGCAACGAAAATCAGTGCTGCTGAACAACTAAAAGATGAATAATCAGCTTCCGAAATACCCACTAAAATTCTTTCGATGGTTCTGTGATCCTGACTTTGTGGAGGACATTGAAGGAGATCTTCGTGAGCGATTTGCTAAAAGATTAAAAGACCATAAACCTGCCAGACGACTATTCTTCTTTGACGTGATCAAGCTGTTTCGTCCAGGAATCATTCGAACTCCAAATTTCATTTCTAATATTAACTATATGGGTACTTTTCGTCATAACATAAAAAGCGCAATGCGTGGCTTCAACAGGTATAGAACCTCATTTCTTATCAACCTGGTTGGACTTTCATCCGGTCTGGCAAGTAGCCTTTTAATATTTCTCTGGGTAAATCAGGAGTTATCCATGGATCAGTTTTATCCCAATAAAGACCGAATGTACCAGGTCTTGCAAAACATCCAGGAAGGAAGTGATCAGGAAACCTTGACAAATACCCCGGCATTATTAGGCCAGGCATTAGCGGAAGAATTCCCGGAAGTAAAGACTTATGCCTCGGTACTTCCTGTGGGATCATACGGAAGTGAAGGAATTGCGAGTTATAAAGACATCTCCCTCAAGGCCAACGAAGAGTACGCCTCTCCGCAGTACCTGGAATTCTTTTCCTACCCGATGCGGTATGGAGACGCTAAACATGCCTTAGATGAAGTTTCAAATGTGGTGCTTTCAAAGGATTTCTCGGATCGAATGTTTGGAGAAGGTGAAAACCCAATGGGCCAGATAATTGAGTGGACAGTGGGCGACTCTACCGGTTCGTATTATGTAACAGGAGTTGTCGATCAACTTCCTGCTTTAAGTAGTCGTAAATTTGATCTGGTCTTTACCCTTGAAGCATTTTTACACCAATACCCTCACATCAGAAAATGGGGGAATAGTGATCCTTCGACGTTTATAGAAGTCCACGAAGGCACCAATACAGAACTGCTTGACGGTAAAATAAGGGACTTCATAGCTACAAAAGCCGAGAACTACCCGTTTACACTATTTCTCCAAAAATACTCCGACCGGTACCTGTATGGCCAATATGAAAATGGGCAACCCGTAGCCGGTAGAATGAAGCAGGTAAACCTTTTTTCATCCATTGCGGGATTAATTCTGGTAATCGCCTGCATAAATTTCATGAACTTATCTACTGCCAGGGCCTCCAGAAGATTGAAGGAAATTGGGGTTAAGAAAACCTTTGGAGCGTCACGGTTCATTCTTGGAACCCAGTATCTCACCGAGTCATTTATTGTAACGCTTATTTCTCTGTTTTTCGCACTTCTGATCCTCCAGTTGGCCATTCCTTTTTTCAATGAATTGATGGGTTATCGATTGGTTTGGGATTTTTCTGTCGACCAGTTATCGATTATGGTTGGTCTTCTCATCGGGACAACCCTGTTGGCCGGAAGTTATCCGGCAGCATACCTATCAGGATTTAGTCCGGGAAACATATTTAAGGGAAAACTATCCGGATCTAAAGGTGATCGAAGAGCACGACAAGGTCTGGTGATTTTTCAATTTACCATATCCATTGTCTTGATCACTTCCGTATTTATCGTTTCCTCCCAGCTCGATTTCATCCAAAGCAAAAATCTAGGTTTCAAAAAAGACAATATCCTTTATTTCAACAGGGATGGAAATATTGGAACAAAGGGAAATTCATTTATTCATGAATTGCGAGATATCCCCGGAGTTATAAATGCTGGCACCTTCGGACATGACCTTCTTGGAGGTAGAGGTACGACAACTGGAGTGAGTTGGACTGGAAAAGATCCCGAAGAGAAAATACGATTTGGAAACCTTGAAGTGGGTTACAATTTGATCGAAACTTTTGGAATGGAATTAGTTGAAGGTCGAACGTTTTCCCCTGACTTTGGAGATGAAAGTTCAAAAATTCTATTCAACGAAAAGGCGATTGCTTTGATGGGGCTTGAGAATCCAATCGGTCAGAGAGTAAATCTTTGGGGGAGGGATCGCGAAATCATTGGAGTTGTAAAAGACTTCCACTTCGAATCTTTGCACAATGAGATCAGGCCTTGCTTCTTCCAGTATGCCACTGAATCATCTTCTCTTGTTGTTCGTATTGACCAACAAAATCCCATCAAAACCATAGAATCAATCGAAAAACTATACAGTGAATACAACCCGGACCTGGCGTTTGACTTCCATTTCTTTGATCGGGAATATGAAGAACTCTATCGATCTGAAATCCACCTGGTCAATCTTTCAAGAACCTTCACATTCATTGCCATTGTTATTTCCTGTCTTGGTTTACTAGGCCTGGTTTCATTCACCATTGAGAGGCGACAAAAAGAAATAGGCATCCGAAAAGTACTTGGATCAAGTATCACGAACCTGATTTTATTACTGAACAGGGAATTCTCCCTGATGATTGGAATTGCAATTCTAATTGCCACACCGCTAGGATTTGTATTGATGAAAAAATGGCTGGAAGATTTCTCCTACCGAATAGATTTGAGTGTTTGGGCTTTTCTTATCCCTATACTCTTGGTATTCCTTATTGCCGGATCGATGGTAAGTCTTCAGGCTTATCGGGCTTCAATTGCAAACCCGGTAGATTCCTTAAAAGATGAGTAGGGGAAAAAAGTTGGTTCTCTGGGACACTAGTATCAAAGAATACCCTTAGAACGAAATTTTCAAATAAGCAGTCAATGTCAAAGGCTCTCCCAGTGTATTGATCGTACTATTATCCGGTACGACCAGCGATTGATTTAGTCGGATATTGCGATAATTAAATAGGTTAATGACGGAAGTGCCGGCTGCCCAATCAAGACCCAACATACTCCATGGGTATTCTACTGCAACATCTGTTCTCCAGTAGGGGCGATAAAGAATCCTTCTCTCCACACGGGGAGGAGACTGTGTGGATGGATTTGTAGGAGCTGGTTGATTACGAATTGAGCTAACTCTAAGATCCTCACTTCTGACAGGAGCAGGTGTAGGAAAACCAGATCCGTACACGGAAGAAACAGAGGTATTCAATCTCCCAATTTTGAAGATACCCGTTGCTTTTAGTTCATGTCTCTGGCTTTGAGGAGCTTCCCGATAAGATCTACTATCAGGTATCCGGTTTAATCCGAATCGCTCCAATGTCTGATTAAGGGAGTATCCAAGGATGAGTTGTTGCTGACCGATCTTGATTTTACTCATTGCGTCTACCCCCATCGATTGACTTTCTCTCATTAGCATTCGCGCATTTCTTTCCCTGTCTATAGCAAGTGAACGTGCATTATCCTGGTTGATGAGATATCCGGTAAGGTTAAACTCCATTAAACTATTGAGTTTATAAGTTGTACCTACAATATGGTGATAAGCTTCAACCGGTTCGTCCGTTTCCGGGTCAAAAACCTGCCAGTAATTCGAATTATTACCAATGTAATCGAGGGTTGAGATGTGTGATATAAACTGGTTATACTTCCCCCAGGAAGCATTGATCAACCACCTGGAAGTGATATCCCATATCCCACTGATTCTTGGCTGTGCATAGATATCTCCTCCAACTAAATCTCCTCTGAGGCTGGCTTTTAAGAGAAAGCTTTTCCCCATCTGAAAATCACTGTGAACAAAGCCAAAATACCTTAAAAGGCTTTGATCCGCCGATTCAGAAAGAATCTCAGCCGGTGTTTCCAGGAAGGATTCATTCTCGATGGTTCCAGCTCCAACTTTCACCTGAAATGTACCTTTTAAAGGCCACTGATGTGTCCATTTCAGGCTTCGTTCCCGAATGGAATTCAGCCACAGTGACGATCTTAGAACATCTTCATTGACTTCTGTCGATAAAAAATTGATTTGGCTTTCAGGATTGAACTCACTTTGAGCGAAAGTAATGGTACTGTATCCTGTCTGGTCCCACTGTTTAACGTACTTAGCTGAAAAACCAGTTTGGTCAGATCCAATTTCAATATTCCTCTCCAACCGTCGGTTTTCGGGAGCCGTTTGCAAACCTTCATAATTATCCTGGCTATGAATCACACTCACCTGGAGAAGATCGCCATTGGCAAAATTTGTAGACCATTTTACATTCAAATCCTGGAATTTATATTGCGGTATAATAGCCCCATTTGAAGGATTCTTTTGCTCAGCAGACCAATCCAGTACATCAAAGTAGGACTGGCGACCGGCTACCTGCAAAACTGACGATCCCTGAAGTAGGGGGACACTTACGTGCATCATAGCTAGTTGATTACTTATATTGATCTCACCTGTTGGTCGAGAGGTATCTCCTTGTTTGCCATCTATGCGTATTAAACCACCTACTCTATCACCATAATCAGCGCCATAACCACCTTTGAAAACCTCAATGTTTCGTACCATTAACGGATTGATTCTACCTATATCATCGTTAATTCCCCAACTGTTGAAGATTACGATATCATCAAAAAGGGTGAGATTCTGACCGGAGTAAGAACCCCATATCAGGTAATCAGACAACGATTCACCACTAGATGTGATTCCGGGAAACATCTTGATGTTGTTGAATACGGCGTTTATGTTTTGACCAGGGATCAGTTGATTACTCACATCGTTCATTTTGAATTGTGCGGCATAGGCCCCAATATGTGATACTTCTTCTTCAGGATTTTCCAGTATTACAACCTCCTCCAATGCAAGGGCGTTTTCCGTCATTAGTAGCTGTATAAAATTGTTGCTTACTACCATTGTATCTAACGATGAATAACCCAGGCTTCTAGCATAAACAAGTAATTCCTTCTCTTCGCTTTCAACCGAGAAAAATCCATGCTGATCGGATATGAGTTGGTTTTCACCAACGATTAATGCTGAGAAGGGAATGGGTTCTCCTGTTTCACGATCCACTACCTTGCCCTGAAAGACATATGAGATGGGTTCATCTTCATCCTGATCCAAACTGGATTTATCCCTCTGGAAAGAATAAACATCATTGACCAATTCTAGCTCTAATTGACAGTGGTTCGCTACTGCCTTTAGCCCATCTTCAATGTTGGCAAAATCGTCATCTAAGGAAACAAAGCATTGCGAGGAAAGATCGGCATTGATAGAAATTGGGACCTGAAATCGAGTATTTAAATCCAGCAGAACCTCATTTAGAGGTACCTGGTCATAGCGCAATGATACAGTTTGACCCTGTGCTCCCAGAAACACCGTGGCTAGTAAAAAAGTGATAAAAAATGGTCTCAAGATCATTTATCCTCGATCACAAAGGATCTGTCGGATATCGAAATTAGAGAAAAGTCGAAGCTGTGGCAAACGATTTCAAGCGCACTTTCCGCGTCAATGCTACGGTCAAATATGCCCGTATAATAATAATTGGTCGGATTATTAATATCCATCTGAACGTCAACATCGTAATGTCTTTCTATATCATCAACGACCTTGGCTAGCGCAGTTGTATTGTATATAAACTTGTTCAGGGTCCAGGACAAAACGTACTCCTTACGCACGTTTTCCTGTTTCACTAATCCCATTTTAGGATCAACATTTGCCATTTGCCCAGGATCCAGAATCACGAGATCATCATTTACCTCAACTGACACTTTCCCAGTTTCACAAAATACCTGATAGTCATTGCCTCTTGAGTAAATATTGAAACTCGTTCCAAGCACGGATGTCGTACCCTGACTTGATGTAACCGAAAAAGTGCTTCCCCGGACTACCTCGAAAAATGCCTCCCCCTCCAGTGTGGCAGTCCTGTTCCAGTACCAGGCAATCGGTTTATAAGACAACGTTGTTTCACTGTTGAGTTGAACTTTGGAGCCATCCGGGAGCTCGATATTTCTTGTTTGACCTGCGTTAGCCTCGATATCTACCGTGTAAAATCCAGAACCAATACCCGCTAGCAGTAGCAAAGCAATAGCAGCAGCAATTCCCATCCGGGCCCATTGCGAAAACACTGGAACTACGGGCGCCTCCTTCTCAACCTCAGTATCCATTTTCTCCTTGAGCACATTCCATACGTCGTCTTTGGATCGTGAATAGTTGAAGGAAGCATTTTCAAGTAATCGATCTACCTGATGCTCATTATTGTCTGGATTGTGTTCAGGTTTCATCTTTCAATGTTTTTCGTAATGTTTGAAGCGTTTGCGACATTCTTTTCTCCACAGCTTTTACCGATATTTTTAGCTCATCCGCAATTTGAGGATAAGTCAAGCCTTCCATTCTGCTCATCAAAAAAACAGTCCTCTTTTTTTCCGATAATTCAGATAAGGCCATGTTTATTTTTCTTTCAATGTCTTTCGTGTCAGTTTCTTCAGTAGTGGACACAGAATCAAAACTCAGTGTCTCCAGGTAATTCTTTTGAGTTTGTTGTTTTCGATAGGTGGATACCCATAGATCCAAGGCTATCTTATAAATCAGTGAGCGAGTTTGTGCTCCACGAAATTCAAGGTTTTTTTCCCATACTTTCATGAAAGCTTCCTGCGTGATGTCCGTAGCCAACTCCGGATCATAGCATCGATAACTAACATGGTTCCGGATCTCCTCGAACCAGTCATCAAAACATGTCTTAAACTCTTCTTGTGTCAAGGTACCTATCCAATGGAAAGAGTAAATTAAGTTATTGAATGGCAGAGTCCTAGGACTCTGCCATATTCACCTACTAACCCAATGCTCAAGCGTTTCAATATGATAAAGATTCAACCGTATACCGAACGAAAACTGGTTTACCCTACTTTTCAGATCAATTTTTTTCCCGGTCATCATTAATTGTTAGGATAAATTCAATTTCCAACCCAATTTTAAGCTTTAGCCAACCCTATTTTATCATTTTGACCTCACACCAAACCCTTTTAAAGGGTCGGTTCATTCATTGCCTGATTTCTTTCAGCCTGTCTCTTGGTACCCTTCAAGCGCAAGACGACCGACCGCGCGTTCCAACGGCTATTACTAAAGAAAGTATCAAAGCGGATGGAATACTCGATGAGACCGACTGGTCAAAATCCGTGGTCATAAACGATCTTCTTACCATCGTTCCCGAACAAGGAGGAATCCCTACAGGAAAAACAGAAGTCAGAATTGTTTCTAACGAAAAGTTTATTGCCTTTGGCGTTCGGTGTTTCGATCCAAATCCTAAGGGAATCATCAATTTCTCAAAGTTGAGGGACGCTGATCTTCGAAATGAGGATTACCTACGTGTAATCATCGACCCTTTTATGGACGGGCAATCCGGATATATTTTTTCCGTCAACCCGAATGGGGCACGATATGACGCATTAGTATCGAACCGAGGAGAGGGTGAAAACCCGGACTGGGATGGGATTTGGGAAGCCGGGACCGTGATTGATGATCAGGGCTGGACTGTCGAAATAGTCATTCCTGTACTCAGTATAAACTTCAGAAAAGGATTAAGAGAATGGGGCTTTAATGTAGAGCGAAACATCCAAAGAAATCTTGAAATCATTCGATGGGCTAATGTCACACGGGATCAGTGGTTTACTCAAACCAGTCGTTCGGGAATAGTTACAGACCTCCCGGACTTTAACTATGGGATGGGATTGAATGTCCGCCCAGCGGTTATAACTCGTATTGACAAGCAGCAGAGTGAAGAGATTGAGGTCGGGGCGCAACCGGCATTAACACTAAGTAAAAGAATCGGAGCAAATGTAACGGCCACAGCTACGTTCAATACGGACTTTGCCGAGACCGAAGTGGATACCCGACAAACTAACCTAACACGATTCCCGCTTTTCTTTCCAGAAAAGCGAGCTTTCTTCCTTGAGGGAGCAGACATCTTTGAATATGGATTTGGGTTGGGCAGAGATGTCATTCCTTTCTTTAGCAGAAGAATTGGTCTAATGAACGGTAATCAGATTCCAATTGTAGCCGGTGGCAAACTCAACGGTAGACTTGGAAAAACCTCTTTCGGCGGACTTGCCATGAACACCCGATCCGAGAGATTCATCAATCAGGAAGCAGGAGACACCTTACTCGTCCCAGCGAGTACGATGGGTGTTTTTCGTGTTAAACATAACATACTAAAAGAATCATCCGTCGGTTTTTTTGGATCAGTTGGAGACCCTATGAATCGATCGGGAGCATATGTATCAGGTGTTGATTTCACCTATCAGACCACCCGATTTAGGGGAAATAAGAATTTCCTGGTGGGTGTTTGGGGTCTATATAATGACCGAGAAGGATTAGAAGGTGATAAATCTTCTTTCGGGATGAAAATTGACTACCCAAACGACATCTGGGATGTAGCCATGACCTACCTGCGAGTTGGCGATGCATTTGATCCTTCTATCGGTTTCGTCCCTCGACAGGGTATCAATAGATTCAGTGTGGGAGGAACATGGGGACCTCGCCCAAAATGGCCCTTGGTCAGGCAAATAAGGAATCAACTGTTTTTCACCATGTATACCGACCTCAACTATGAGTGGCAGACGTATCGGGTATTTACCGCTCCGATTAACTGGAGGTTTGAAAGTGGAGAAAGATTTGAGTTTAACATCATGCCACAAGGGGAGCGAATTGTCGAACCTTTCCAGATTGCAGAAGATGTGACCATACCCGAGGGCGCCTACAACTTCATGAGATATAGGTTGGAAGGGGATATTGCTGCAAAACGAAAACTCAACGGACGACTGACCTGGTGGTTCGGTACCTTCTACGAAGGGGATCTAAATGAGTACCAGGCTACCATAAATTTCAACCCCATTCCCTTCCTGACATTTGAGCTATCCGGAACCCGAAACGTTGCCAGCTTGCCATTTGGTGACTTTGAACAAAACCTAATCGGTTCCCGAATACGCCTGAATGTAACACCAGATCTTCAAATCAACAGTTTTATTCAGTACGATACAGAAAGTGGCAATTTTGGTGTGAACTCAAGAATCCATTGGATTTATCATCCCCAAGGAGACTTCTTCATTGTATATAACAATACATCTTTCTATCAGAGTATGGAGGACCGTCTCATGCGTGTAAACACCCAATTGCTCCTGAAGCTCAGGTACAACTTCAGACTCTAACCTTATAAAAACACCCATTCATATCCCGTTTTTCTCTTACCTTGATGGATTAAATCATGAAAAGATCACCGGATAAATATGATCAACAAAAAACAATTTGGCGGCAAACTAAATGACAGATTAAAGGATCGCTATTCGAAATCTGATCAATGGATTGACGGAGAGTTTAAGAATTTGGAGAAGACCAATATGTCATTCTCCTTCCATAGTCTTCCAAAGTTACTTTACAAACAGTTTTTCGATACCAAAGGAAGAGAACCCAAATCTCCACTCTCTATTATTCCCTTTAACGAAACCGAGTTTTTAGCTTCTTCTGATCGCTCAAAAATGATTTGGTACGGACATTCCGTGGCATTGCTAAGAATCGATGGAAAAACACTTTTGATTGACCCAATGCTCGGCCCGGATGCCGCCCCAATCGCTCCATTTAAGAGTACAAGGTTTTCAAAAGACACTTTAAAATTGATCGATCATTTACCTCCCATTGACATCCTCTTGCTCACCCACGATCATTACGACCACCTGGATTTGGCCAGTATTGAGAAATTAATACCCAAAGTAGATAAATACTTTGTTTCTATTGGAACTGGAAGGCACTTCGAGTCGTGGGGTGTACATACTAATCAAATTATTGAATTTGATTGGTGGGATAGGCAGCAGATAGATAACCTGGAGATTACTCTAACACCAAGTCGTCATTTTTCCGGAAGAGGTTTGAAGGACAATAGCAAATCACTGTGGGGTGGTTGGGTATTTAAAACTCCAAATGAGAATATCTATTGGAGTGGCGATGGAGGATATGGAGAACACTTCAAAGAAATCGGAAAGCGACTTGGGCCTTTTGATTTTGGTGTGATGGAATGCGGTCAATACAACGAAAACTGGCATCAAATTCATATGTTCCCTGAAGAGAGCGTTCAGGCTGCACTGGATGCAGGAGTTCAGAAAGCTATGGCGGTCCATTGGGCAGGGTTTTCCCTGGCCCAGCATACCTGGAAAGATCCCATTGAGCGTTTTGTTAAGGCTGCTGAGGACAAGGGATTAGCACATGCCACCCCGGCATTGGGAGAACTATTCTCTTATTCAGAAGATGTTAAAAAACGATGGTGGGAGAACTATAAATAAGGTAATAGATGATTGTAACCAAAAACTTTTCTCTATATGGCATCATCAGAGCTACTGGTCATCACCTGCCATGGTTGACCCTTTGGATGAGTTCTGTTGTCATACTTTACAAGTATGCTCAACTGACATGGCTTAGTATCCCGTGGTTACCCTTATCTCTAATTGGTACAGCGGTAGCTTTTTACCTTGGTTTCAAGAACAACAGTTCCTATGATCGAATGTGGGAAGCTCGTAAAATTTGGGGTGCCATAGTGAACAGTAGCCGGTCCTGGGCCATGTACGTTAAGTCATTTGTAACCGAGCAGTTTGCCAAGGAAACAATTGATCAGCTAACCCTTGATACTCATCGAAAGGAATTAATTCATCGACACATCGGATGGTTATACGTCCTTCGTGATCAGTTACTAATCCCTACTGAATGGGAACACATTTCTCAAAAGGGTATCATGGGATGGTGGACGGAAAGAAGGATGAGCCGTAGAGGATTGGGCTTATATCAATCTGAAATTGATGAAATCAAACCGGAGCAATTCTTTCCCGATGGGGAATACGATCGAATGAAGCAGCATAAGAATGCTGCCACCCAAATAATTAATCGTCAAGGTGAAGAACTGCGCGACCTACGAAAATTGGGATTAATTGACGACTTCCGGCATGTCGAAATGCAGGCTATTCTAAAAGATCTGTATGACCACCAGGGTAAATGTGAACGCATCAAGAAGTTTCCACTTCCTCGCCAGTACGCCAACATGAGCTTCATATTTGTAAGCCTTTTCATCTTCCTGCTCCCCTTCGGAATGGTTTCCGAATTTGCCAAGTTTGGGACCTGGGCTATCTGGCTGTCTATCCCATTCAATGTTATTGTGGGGTGGGTATTTGTGGTGATGGAACTCGTTGGCGACTACTCAGAAAATCCTTTTATGGGATTGACCAATGACATTCCTATGCTTAATATGTGTAGAACAATAGAAATCGACCTCAGGGAAATGCTCGGTGAAACAGATCTTCCGCCAGCAATCGGTTCCAAAACCGGAATCATGATGTGAGGGATTTGAACAAAGCCTCTACATTATTTTCCTATTTACAAAACAAATCCCTTCATCTGACGTAGGAATAAAAAACCATTTGTTTTGAAAATAGGAATGTAATTGTTTTTATTTGATTTGCATTTAGGAATAAAATATGACAAAAATTGGAGCTTTTGAGGAGCTGGTTTTGCTAGCAGTCGGATCAATAGGTAAAGACGCTTATGGGGTGGCGATTAAAGAGCTACTACGAGAAAAAACCGGTAAAAATCCCAGTATTGGTGCACTACATTCTGCACTTTATCGATTGGAGGATAAGGGATGTCTAGTCTCTCATGAAGGAGGAGCTACATCGGAAAGAGGTGGAAGGCGAAAGAAATACTACACCCTTACCAATACTGGTAAAAGTGTGTTGATTGAGATCAACAAACTTCGAATCGAGTTTTCTCAAAATATAGAAGGCCTGAATCTAGGGGCAAATGAAAACTAGTAATTCCATTAAGCCACCTCGATGGGCAGATCATCTGCTTTCGGCTTTCTGCTCAAAAAGAGTAATGGAAACCCTAAAGGGCGATATGTACGAGCTGTACGCCATGAGGTATGAAGCCAAAGGAAAACTGCACGCCGATCTTGGCTATTTGAAGGACATAATAAGTGCATTCAGACCCTTTGCTATAAGAAAGATTTTTAGGTCAAACAACTCAAATTATATCAATATGTACAGAAGTTACCTTTTGATTGCCTGGCGCAATCTTGCCAAGCATAAGACATACACCTTCATAAAGGTCGGGGGTTTCTCGATTGGAATTGCCTTATGTTTTCTTATCGGATTATTCGTTCAGGACGAGATGAAGGTAGACAGGGATTTACCCAATGGAAAGAACCTATTTCGGGTGGTTTACAAAAGTGTAGACCCTGCTCAAAGCTGGATGGGTACCTCGTTTCCGGCTGAAGCGGCCCCTGCCCTTCAGCGTTCCATCCCTGAAATAGAAAAGGCAGGCAGATTGATTGCTTTTGATGGGTGGTTCAATGCAGGAAGTAATCTATTCAGACCCAAGGATCAGAATACTAATATCTACGAAACCCGATTCGCTTACATGGACCAGGAACTGCTCGAGATGCTAAGTATCAAAATGGTTCATGGCAGCAATACTAACGCATTGGCGAAACCCTTTTCAATGGTAATTTCGAAAAGAAAGGCCGATAAATATTTCCCGAATCAAAATCCCGTGGGAAATGTAGTATTTCTCAATGATGATACTGAGAACCCTTATGTGGTCGGAGGGGTCATGGAGAATCCCAATAATTCTCATCTTGAAGATTTCGACTTCTTTATCACCTTAAGTGGCGTAGAGTTTTGGCCCGGTGAACAAACCAACTGGTGTTGCTACAACTATAGCCCGTATGTGCAGATCAGGGATGGTGCCTCCGCAGCTGAAGTGGAGGAGAAGATCCAACTAATAAAAACGGATTACATAGTTAAATATCAGAGAGATATCGGCAATCAATCGGCTGATAATACCGATAAATATCACTCACTAGTGCTCCAATCTGTTCCGGATATTTACCTGTATTCACAGGACATCCATGGTGGGCTTCAATTAGGTGACATTGCTATAGTCCGATTATTTATCGCTGTCGGTGTTTTCATACTACTTCTGGCTTGCATCAATTTCATAAACCTGGCCACCGCAAAATCTGCAAATCGTGCTCGAGAGGTGGGGTTACGGAAAACAATAGGATCTAAGCGATCAGATCTGATTCAACAATTTTTTACTGAATCGCTTATGCTCTGCGCTATATCCGTCATTATTGGTGCAATACTAGCGTGGTTGGCCATGCCCGTATTCAACCTTATTTCGGGTAAAGACCTTTCATTTCCTTACGATGAAATCATATTGATCCCCATTTTGGCGCTGCTGATTCTGGTCATCGGCCTAATCTCCGGACTATATCCGGCGCTATATCTTTCAAAATTTGAACCAATAGCCGTTCTAAGGGGAAAATTGAGCTTAGGTAGTAAGAGTGGTTTACTGCGAGGAGGATTGGTAGTCTTTCAATTTAGTACTTCCGTTATTCTGATTGTAGGCGCCCTGGTTGTTGCTCAGCAAATAGACTATATACTGGATAAAAAACTTGGCTATGACAAAGACCACACCTTGCTTATCCATGGTGCCAATACCCTGGGAGAAAACATTCCGACTTTTAAGCAGGAATTATTAAAGATATCAGGTGTGAGATATGCCGCTGCGAGCAGCTACCTGCCGGTGGAGGGAACAAGGCGTAATGGCAACCAATTTTATCGAGAAGGCCGTGATAAAATCGATAAGGGAGTTCCAGGTCAATTCTGGCAAGTAGATACTGACTATATCGAAACACTTGGTCTTAAGGTTTTAGACGGACGTATTTTCGACCCTGATATCGCCTCAGATACTGCCGCAGTAATGGTTAATGAAGCATTTGTAAGAAACATGGGACTTACTGATCCCGTTGGCACTCGGATCTTCAACTTTCGACCCTGGATAATTGTAGGCGTGGTGGAAGATTTTCACTTCGATAATCTCACAGAAAAAATCAGTCCATTGGTGATGGTTAGAAATAGTTTCGGGGACATTATAACAATCAATTTTGAAACGGAAAATCCAAAAACCGTACTCTCCCAGGTAAATGAGCTTTGGGACAGATTTCAACCTAATCAGCCCATGCGACATACTTTCATGGCAGATAACTACGAGAGGATGTACGACAACGTAAAACGCACGTCTAATCTTTTCACCGCATTTGCTGTATTTGGATCACTTGTCGCATGTCTTGGACTATTCGGTTTGTCAGCATTTCTTGTGGAGCAACGTTCCAAAGAGATCAGTATCCGCAAAGTACTTGGAGCATCAATGAATGTGATATTCTATTTGTTGACGAGAAACTTTTTAGTACTGATAATGCTGTCGCTGGTATTTGCCATTCCTATTAGTTGGTTAATGATGGACGAATGGCTAGCCGACTTTGAATACGGTATCACTTTGAGTTGGCCGATTTTTACGCTTGCGGGAATAATTGTTTTTTTGATTGCAATTCTTACAATCAGTCGTGAGTCCATCAAAGCTGCTTTAGTCAATCCTGCCACCCGTTTACGCTCGGAGTAACTACGTTATAGAAAGAAAAAAAGCCACATGAGAGACTCATGTGGCTTTTTTATAGTTCAGATGTGGTTACGCAGCTTTTCGAGCCAACTGAGCCATTCGATTACTTTTGGCTTCCGAAACTTCTCCTGTTTCAGCATAAACCTTTGCATCGTTGAGAACGGTCTCCAGTGTTTCCTTCATCTTCTTTTCCATCATCCCTTTCATCAGAGATCCCATCAAACCTTTTGATCGAAACTGAGCCTTCATAACCAGCTTCGAAGAATTTTGGTCTACAGCAACAACAGTCCAGTCATTTACTGCTCTTGTGACAAATCCAGGCATGCCATCCGTAACTTCATATGCCAGATTCATCTTGCCTTCGTCGTACTTAGTCAGTTTCTCACTGATCTTGCTAAAACCTTTAACATTAACATCGCAAAATCTCTCACTGCAAACGGCACCTTCAAATTCCGATTGTCCCTGCCCTTCAGCATGGTCCACATTTGAAGACCATTTGTATACTTCAATGAATCCCGGGCCCACCATTTTCCATAATTCCTCCGCTGAAACGCCAATAGTGATCTCTCTTGATATATCAAATCCTTGTTCTGCCATAATAGTAGTATTAATTGTTAAGAATAAAATGATTGAATAAATGATCTTGTACATATCCAAATTGTTATGATACAAAGATCAAGAGCCGAGAACCGGATCAATTTCTTGAAATGGTCAGAGTGTTTCTCGTTTGGTTCAATCGATATTGAGAGGGCGAAACACTGAACATATCGCTAAATACAGCTGAGAATGTGGAGATGTCGGAGAACCCTGAATCGAAAGCTACAGTAGTAACTGATTTATCCGTGCAAAGGAGTAAAGAGGCCGCATGTTCCAACCTTTTTCGTTTGATGTACTTTGCAGGCGTTTCGTCAAATGTTTTTCGGAATTCTCTTTTAAAGGTTGAGAGACTCATGTTACAGATGAATGCCAATTGATCCAATGAAAGTGGGCTGAAAATGTTGTTGTTTACTGCCTCTTTGAGTCTGACATTTACCGGTTCAAAAATTTCGGATAGCAGTTGCCTGACATTCATGTGATTCTCCGATTTCAATAGAATCATGACTAATTCCTTGATCTTCAGAATTCCCAGCTCCTCATCAATCGAATCTGGCTGCTCGAAATATATCGAAAGGTTATTCATGTACTGTTCTATAAGCTCATTTCCAATGAACTTCTTCGGGACCGGTATTTCATCGGATTTTAAAAATGAGGGCACCTCGTTGCGATAAACTTCCTTTAGTAATTCAGGGTACAGGTATACTGCAATAGCCTCGCATTCCTCCGACTGATCTGATGAAAGATAATTCTGAACATAGTTGCCACAGTTTTTCATAATTGCTTCCCGTTCACCAATACGATGAAGGCCACGAGCGTCGTAACTGGCCATTACTCCTTTCGAAATATAAAAGAAGCAAGCAAAATCCCTAATGGCGCCTTGCATAACAAAAGGTGGTTTGAATCTAGCCTTTTGAAACAATGGCATCTCTTTAAACTCAATTATTTTACTTTCGATCATGCACAAGGCTACCGCAAAACGGAGGGAATGACTTTCTGAAAAAGTCCAAATTTACCACTCTAACCCCAAAAGATTGGTGCCGAGATAAAAATGAAATAGTACCTTAAGGGAATAAATCTTTTCCAATAAAATGCAAACGATTTTAGGTTCCGGAGGTGCAGTGGGCAAGGCATTAGCTGAAGCGCTTCCAAAGTACACGAACGACATTCGATTAGTCAGCCGCAATCCAGAAAGGATAAACGAGTCTGATGAACTTATCTCTGCGGATTTAACAAATCCTGAAGAGACCAAAAAGGCTGTTGAAGGCTCTGAAACTGTATATCTGACTATCGGATTAAAATATGACGCAAGCGTATGGCAAAGAGATTGGCCAATAGTTGTTGAAAACGTTTTGAATGCCTGTAAATCTCATAACAGTAAGCTGGTCTTCTTCGATAATGTTTATATGTATGATCCAACATCGATTGGATTTATGACAGAAGAAAATCCAATTAACCCATCTTCAAAAAAAGGTAAAGTACGAGCGCAGATTGCCCAAAAGATTATGGACGCATCGGCCCAGGGAGAAGTTGAGGCATTAATTGCCAGGTCGGCGGATTTCTACGGACCGGGTGTAAAAGAGGTGAGCATTTTACAGGAAACAATTTTCAATCCACTTAAAGAAGGCAAGAAAGCTAATGTGCTGGGTAACGCGCATGCCAAGCATTCATTCACCTATATTCCGGATGCTGGAAAAGCAACTGCCATGCTGGGAAATACCCAGGATTGTTACAATCAGGTCTGGCATCTACCGACTGCTTCAAATCCAATGGCTTTTAAGGAGTTCGTGGATGTTATCGCCCCCTATTTTGGTGCAAAACCAAAGTACCAGGTGGCAGGTAAACTTCTTACCCGACTCATCGGACTCTTCGTTCCGGTTATGAAAGAAATTCCCGAGATGATCTATCAGTACGAAAGTGATTATATTTTTTCAAGCCAGAAGTTTGAAGACCAGTTCGATTTTACACCGACTAGCTACCTGGAAGGTATAAGAGAAATCATGCGAATTGATTTCGGGAAAAGCTAAATAAGATTTAATTGATCCATGCTAAAAAAACTGCTTCATATCTTCAAGAAGTTTGCTCTTCTCTTCATCTGTGTTTTCGCACTGATCACGGCTTACATCATCTACTTTTTCGTCACTTCTGATGCACCGGCAATTCATGGAATGGTCAAATACCATATTCCTTATAACGAAAAACAAACCCTGGATGTCTATTTTCCAACACAACCGGCTGAAACTAATCCTGTGTTACTATTCATCCATGGCGGAGGATGGATTGCAGGCTCCAAACTTTCGGTAAATAACAATCGATTCAACCAGGTATTTAATGAGCTTAGAGAGCAAGGATTCTTTGTCGTCAGCCCTGACTATACCCTAGCGGAAAACGGCTTGTCTCCATTTCCTGATTGCATTCTGGATACGTACGCAGCTGTTCAGTGGGTTAAAGACCATTCCGACGAATACGGATGGGACATGAATCAATTTGGGTTAATGGGTGAATCGGCAGGTGGACACCTGGCCTTAATGGCGGGATATGCTGATGCAACGCTTTTCGACTCAGAGCTACCCAGTATACCACCTAAATATGTTGTTGATGTCTATGGCCCCACTCAGCTGGATAGTCTCTACCATGCAAGTACCACTGACAGTATAAAAGCCTTTATAAAAAGATTACCGGCTTCACTAGCTGAACAACTTGACCCGGCTCGCCTGTTGGTCGGTTTCGATCCGGAGTCTCACCCTAAAGCAGCCGAAGCATTATTTAATATTTACTCTCCAATCAACTACCTGGATTCGCTTGCGCCACCAACCCTTATCATTCATGGAGAAGCTGACCAGGTAGTGCCCTTGAGCCAATCTTTACTTCTTGCAGGAAGACTCGACTCCTTAGGAATCAATAATCCACAGCATTATATGCCAGGGACGAACCACGCCTTTCAAGACGCCACTGATGAGCAAAAAGCAGAGATGCAGCAGATTATAGTTGAATTTATCTTAAATCAGACGGCTCAAAAATAACTCGCTGCAAGCGGCGACGACGTAATTCAGTTCACTTTTGTCAATGGTTCTCCACCAGCCAGTACTTCAGTGATATTTCGGGCAGCGATCATTGCCATTTCATTTCTAGTGTCAAACGTCGCACTGGCAATATGCGGACAGGCCACCACATTTTTCAGGTCCAACAGACCTGCGGTAGTCGCAGGCTCGAATTCATAAACATCTAGTCCAGCCCCCGCAATTCCTCCAGACTGAAGGGCTGAAACCAATGCTTTTTCATCAACTACCGGTCCCCTGGACGAATTGATCAGAATGGCCGACTCTTTCATCATTTCCAGCTCATCCTTGCCAATGAGATGAGTTGTTTCAGGACCCAAAAACACATGCAAGGAAATAAAATCCGATTGTTTTAGTAATTCTTCGAGGCCCACCCTTTCGGCTCCCAACTCCTTCTCCAGTACTTCATTTTGATTCACATCCGTATACAAAACCTTCATCTTGAAGCCCTTGGACTTCAATGCGAAATTGGTACCGATTCGTCCCGCGCCAATTATACCGAGTGTACTTCCCGTCACGTCTTTCCCAATAAACTGCAAAGGTCCCCACCCATCCCATTTTCCACTTCTCATATGGGCATCACTCTCCACAATCCTCCTGGCTGTTGAGAATAACAATGACCAGGCCATATCCGCTGTTGCATCATCAAGCACACCAGGGGTGTTGGTCACAATGATATTTCTTTTAGCTGCTGCTTCTAAATCGAGGTTATTGTAGCCCACAGCCATATTGGAAAAAATCCGGCATTTCTCTCCAGCGGCCTCATAGACGGAATCGTCAATGGCGTCAGTTAAAAGGCATAAAACAGCATCCCTACCCCTTACCTGCTCCTTTAGCTCATTTGGTTCAAGAACCCGATCGTCGGGATTCACATCTACACGATCACAATGCTTCCTCAAGTGCTCAATCCCAACTTCAGGGATCTTGCGGGTTACATAAATGTTGCTCATCAGGTAAAGACTTTTTGTTTCTCCAAATACATTTTCAACCGTTCCATTCCTGCTTCAATATCCAGCGTATCAATTCCTGAATAAGCAAATCGCACATACTTGTCTGCTTCGTCGGCAGACTCTCTTCCAAAATGCATTCGTGTACAAAATGATACTCCCGTATTCTCCAAAACCCCTCTTCTGAAATCATGATAATTGTCGAAACCAAGATTGGTCATCGCCTCGGTTACATTGGGATACAGGTAGAACGTAGCATTGGGCTTGAAGCAGGTTACACCCTCAATCTCATTTAAGAGAGTAACGGCGAGATCCCTACGGGTTTTCAATGTATCCATGATCATCTCAGATCCCGATTGATCTCCAGTCAGTGCTTCAATTCCGCCATACTGTATGAAATGATTGGTACATGACTCATGATTTACGTTGATCTTGGCTATCACATCAATAATGTCGGCCGGTCCAATTGCTGCACCTAATCTCCATCCGGTCATCGCATATTTTTTGGAGAAAGTGTATAGGATTACGGTGCGTTCGGCCATACCAGGATAGGATACAATTGATTTGGATTTACCTGAGTAACGAATATCAAAGTACGCTTCATCGGCAAGCACATACAGATCATGTTTGACTGCAAGTGCCGCTAATTTCTTTAGTTCATTATCCGTGGATTCCGCTCCACTTGGATTTTGCAGGTTGTTAAAAACAAGAATCTTAGTTTTTGGGGTGATCTGTTTTTCAATGGCGGCAATATCAAGTTCAAAATTATCCTGACCTTCTTCAAAGGCATAAGGCACTGCCACACCACCATGAAATTCGATCTGACTTTCATAGATTGGATATCCCGGATTGGGATATAAAACCTCATCTCCATGATTCATTAAAGCAAGGATAAATTTGCCAATAACCGGTTTTCCTCCCGGTTGAATTGCCACATTTTCCGGACCGTAGGAAGTACCGTGACTTGCATTGATATCCGCTGCAAGCACCTCTCTCAGTTGCGGAACTCCCGCAGCTGGACAATATCCGGTTTTACCTTTATTAATAGCCTTAAAAATTGCTTCTGAAATATTCTTCGGAGTTGGAATATTCATATCTCCCAGGTGAAAAGGAAAGACCGTGTTTCCTTCTGCTCCGAAAGCTGCTGCTTCAGCAGAAACTTTAAATGCAGTTTCCGTTCCCAGCTTCTGAATTCGATCTGAGGTAGTCATCATGAAAGGGGTTAATGGGTGAATACGAAGGACATATTAAGGAGAAATCAGACGAAATATCCTGCGTTTTGTCAAGCATAAATATGTGATTGGTCAATGTGGTCTACCACTCCGATTAGAAATTTTCGAAAGATATTACGAAGGCAAGATGAAATTTGTCCCTATCTGAATATTCCTATATTTAGGGATTCGATTAACCATCGACCGAAAGAAACCTTTAGATATGAGAGCATTCAAACCACGATTGACCTTCTGGCAAATATTCAACATGAACGTTGGTTTCCTTGGAATTCAGTTCAGTTTCGGGTTACAACAGACGGCCGTCAATCCGATTTTCACTTTTCTCGGGGCCAATCACGATCAGCTTCCATTGCTGAATATCGCTGGTCCAGTCACGGGGCTAATCGTCCAACCCATAGTTGGAGCAATTTCTGATAAAACGTGGTCCCCAAGATGGGGAAGAAGAAAACCCTTTTTTCTAATTGGTGCACTTCTCGGTAGTGTCTGTTTATTTGCGTTTCCCTACAGTCCTGCTTTGTGGTTTGCCGTAGGACTTCTCTGGATTCTCGATGTAGGTAACAACATGGCTATGGAACCCTATCGAGCGTTCGTGGGAGACAAGCTACCTGATGACCAGATGGGATTTGGCTATCAGATGCAAAGTCTTTTTGTAGGGGCTGGAATCGTATTGGCCAATGCTTCAATCTTTCTTTTCCAGGATTGGTTTGGTGGGGCAGCAGAGGTTACGGAAACCAGTACGGCTATTCCCCGATGGCTATATTATTCCTTTTTCATTGGAGTGGTTTTATCAGCCTCAACCATTTTATGGTCGGTGCTAAAAACCCCGGAAATTCCTCCTTCCGATGAGGAGCTAAAGGAGATGAAAGAACACAATTCAAGACCTTTGAAGGATCGCATCAACGCTCCTTTTGTTGAGATTGTGGAAGCTATTAAGGATATGCCGGACTTGATGTGGCGACTTTCCGGGGTATACCTTTTTCAATGGTACGCCCTATTTGTATACTGGCAGTTCATTGCACCGATGTTCATAGAATCGATGGGTTTTGATAAATCGCAGGCCCTGAGTCAGGCAGCGAAAATGAATACAACTTACAACATCGCTACGATGGTACTGGCTCTGGCACTAGTCCCCTTAGCAACCAAATTCGGAAGTAAGAAGGTCTACACAACCAGCCTGTTTCTTACCGCGATTGCCATGCTTTCCATACCCCACATTCAAGACCCAATGATTGTCCTTTTCCCGATGGTACTATTTGGAATCGGTTGGGCAGCAATGATGGGTATTCCCTATTCCATGGTGTCTAAGGTCGTGCATCATGAACGTAGAGGAGTCTATATGGGAATACTTAACATGATGATTGTGATCCCTATGGGTATTCAAACTTTATCTTTTGGCGCCATCGTGAAAAACCTACTGGGCAACAGTGCTGTAAATGCCATACTGTTTGCAGGGGTGTTCTTTGTGATAGCAGGTGTGCTGTCCTTGCGACTGAAAGAACCGAAGTCTGAAGGTGGTTCCGAAGAACCAATAGCGATGGGCGGTGGTCATTAATCAGTCACCAGTCCGGGGTTGATTCCGCCTCTATCCTTTTAGTATATAATCTTGCTTTTGAGATTAGAGCTATTTGTTTGACAACTCTAATACAAATCCTGCGTATATTAGTTTAACAAAATGAATAGTAATGGGAAAATCCGGACATTTTCTAGGTGAATTGGAAGAATTGATTCTGACCATGGTGCTGATTTTAAAGGATGACGCATATGGAAATACTATAGTAAAAGCGATAAAGGAACACCAGGGAAGAGAGATCTCTTTGAGCTCTGTACATGTGACTCTTTACCGATTGGAAGAAAAGAAATTCCTGGATTCCTATTTTGGTGGTGCAACAAAAGAAAGAGGAGGGCGAAAGAAACGCTATTTCAAGATCACCAATGCTGGCAAAGCATTACTTCAGGAAATGAAAGACGCAAGAACCAACTTATGGAAGCTAGCTCCCCAATTGCAATTCCAGGGTATTAATGGATAAGCTTCCTTCAATCCCGAAACGGATTTTTCAATGGTATTGTCACCCGGAACTGCAGGAGGTAATTCTTGGAGACATGCATGAACAATTTGAAGAGGATGTACAGATTCATGGGCTTCAAAAGGCAAGAAGAAGGTTTACCTGGAATGTTATCCGGTTTTTCAGAAAGGATATCATCAGACCAATAGAAGGGACTCAAAAACTTAATTATTTCGGCATGTTCAAAAACTCAATCAAAACATCCTATCGTATTTTAGAGAGGAACAAGGTGTACACTGCAATAAATATTCTCGGGTTTTCACTCGGGATGGGTATTGCCATCTCTCTTTACCTGATCTACAACTATGAGAATAGTTTCGACAATTATCATTCGGATCATGAGCAGCTTTATCAAATTATTGGGTACTCCGCTGCAGAAAACGGATCTCATATCCCCGGAGGTGTGACAAACCGATTATTGAGTGATTTTTCTGAGATAGAGCAAGCGGTTACAGTACATCGGTTAGACCCACAGGTTGTCAAAGTAAAAGACCAAAATCGAAAAATCAACAATGCCTATTTCGTCGATCCTGAAGTATTCGATCTTCTTGACATAAAGTGGTTGGAAGGATCACCCGAATCATCACTGGCCAATCCCAACCAGGTAGTGCTGGACGAGTCAACAGCGAAAAACTTATTCCCTGGAGAAGAGCCAATCGGTCAGATTATCTACTTCGACAATACCCTTAAGGCCACGGTTAGTGGCATTATTGAAGACACACCCAGTAATACAGAATTTCCGTTCAAAATGATATTTCCTTTTCAGGCACACCCATGGGTTTGGATACAGGAAAGACATAAGAATGACTGGGGAGGGGGTGACTCAGCTTTCAAAGCTTTGATAAAGGTTTCAAAAGACGCTGAGGTATCTGACATTGAGATGAGAATCTCGGAGATCGGACGATCGTACGAGGAATTCGGATATGACCGCTTGGGATTTGTTCCGATCAACGAGGTTCATCAGGACCCAAACAATGATCCATTCAACTACTATTCCCCGGTTTGGTTAACCCAGTGGCTACTTTACATCGGGATATTTCTACTAAGTATTTCATGCATCAACTTCATCAATCTTTCCACTGCTCATGCCACAAGTAGAAAAAAAGGTATAGTACTGAGGAAAATTCTTGGTAGTCAAAAATCAGGACTCTTGATGCAATTCATGGTTGAAACAGGAATTATCGTCCTGGCATCGTTAATACTTGCTCTCGGATTTGCAAGCTTCGTCATACAATATGCCAACAACTTCTTTTACACCAACATTTCAATGGATGTATTTGGAACACCAGAGTTCATTCTATTTTCCATTATATTTTGGTTGGGAGTGACTTTGATCTCAGGTATTTACCCTTCCATGGTGGTCTCGAATAACCAGTTACTCTCTTTCCTGAATGACAAGAAAACTCCTGGGAAGACCAGTTTCACTTTAAGACAGTTGTTGATTTCATTCCAATTTGTGGTAACGACTTTAATGATCGTAGCGATCATGGTGGCTACTTCTCAAATGAAATTTCTTTACTCAAAGGACCTGGGTTTTAAACATGACAATATCATAATTACAGATATTCCGGAGCCTAGAAATGAGGTAAAGAAAGATCGTTTCAAGGTGGCGCTTGAAGGTAACCCGGCTATTGAAAAAGTTTCATTGGGACTTTCAGCTCCGTCAGCTGCAAGAAGCACCTGGTGGGGTGATTTCAAAAATCCTTTATTCGCCAGCGATTTGCACACACGGGTTCTTTTTGTTGACAGAGAATACCTGTCATTCTATAATATTCAGCTAATTGCAGGTCGAAATTTTCTTCCAAGTGATACCGGACAATCCGTAGGTGTTGTTAACAGCAAAATAGTGGCAGAAATGGGTCTTAAAAGTCCGGAAGAGGTTTTAGGACAATCAATAGAAGGCTGGCCCGGGAGATTTAGAATAATTGGTGTTGTTAAGGACTATCATTCGGAAAGTCTCAAAACCAACATACCCCCACAGGTCATGGTCAATAATCCAAATAACTTCTACAAAGCCAGTATTCAAATTAATCCAAACCAACTGACGGAGGCTGTTTCATTCATTGAGTCAGCATGGAAAGAAGTGTATGCTGAGTATTATTTCAATTCAAGCTTCCTGGATGATCAATTGCGAGGTCAATACGACAGCGATACCAAGTTCACCAATTTTCTAGGATTGTTTGCAATGCTCAGTATTGTCATCGCCTCTGTTGGTTTATATGGCTTGATCTATTTCCTATGTCAGCAGAAAACAAAAGAAATTGGCATAAGGAAAGTATTAGGCGCCCTGGAAATACAAGTCGTGGGTACACTCGCAAAGGCCTTTGTTAAACCGATTGTTTTGTCTTTGATCATCTCAATACCTGCAGCTCTTTACTTAACTGGGGTCTATTTGAACAACTACGTATACCGGGTAGACATTCAGTGGTATACGTACTTATCAGCTGCAATCCTTGCCATCGGAGTAGCATCCGTTTCTATTGTCCTTCAGGCGAGAAAAGCCGCAAAACAAAACCCAGTCGAATTGCTTAGGGATGAATAATGATTAAGACTCAGAGAATTTTGGTCCAAAATCAAGAAAGAAATGGAATTTGCTTTCGGTATCCCCAAAGTAAAACTGCACTGGATACTGCTACAGTCAGGGCCATATAAAACAAGGTACCTCCGTCCCCTTTCACCTCAATTCCCAAGGAAGTGAGGTGAAAGAATATGGCCCCACTCATGGTACCAAGGGAAAGCAACGCTCCTAACCAATTCCTGTTGGGGATGAATAGAAGGATTGACGCAATCAATTCTACAATTCCGGAACCGATCCTGCCGAAGGGTTCCATACCAACGGTGGAGAAGATATACACACTCTCAGGATGAGCTGTGAATTTGAAATACAGAGTCTGAATAAGTATAAATGCAACAACGACCCTCAGGACAAGCGATAAGTATTTATTCATGTTATGGTCAGTTTATGAGGTGATTTTCAACCGCATAGTTGTTGAAATCTAACAAGAATTCTTAACTCTTTACCAAAATATCGTTTGTCACATATCTTCAAGTCTTAGAGCCGCAGGGAGAGCTATGTAATAATAGGAGTACATAAAATAGGTAGATTTAAAAAAGTGAAAATCGATATGAGTAAGGGAAATCAAGGTATCTCTACAGGAAAAGTCAGGATTTTGGTATGTATACTTCTGTTTATTCTATCTCTTAAATTGCCTGTTTTCTCACAATCACTGGATACCACGATCTTCATCCAGTCTAAGGTTCTAGGAGAGAGACGGGAAATAACAATTGGACTCCCCGGAGACTATTTCAATTCAGAAACCGAATATGAAAGTGTGTATGTTCTAGACGCCGAATACAAATATGACATTTGTCGGTCCATCCATCGGTATTTTGAGATCTCAACCAGGATGTCTAAGTCAGTGATTGTTGGAATTTCAAACTCATCCCAACAAAATCGGATTCGGGATCTGCTCCCTCCCAATTTCCAGGGAAATGATTCTTTATTTCGTGACTTTTTAGAGAAGGAGCTGATACCCTTGGTGGAGAAAAATTATAGGCTAAATAACAGTCGCATGATATTCGGTCACTCACATGGAGGAGTTTTTGTCGTGAATACATTAATTAACAAGCCGGAAATATTTGACATGTATGTAGCAGCAGATGCCAGCTTTCAGATCATTAATTCCAATTTACCTGATTCATTAACCACAGAGCTCACCGGTAAATCTTTGTACATCTGCTCTACCGATGGCCTTTATGGATTTGGAGAGGAAATTTCCAGTGACATGCTAACCAATAATATGATCTTTCAGAATTATTACGTTCAGAACAGACAAACCGGATTAAGGTTTTATGCAGAACATATTCAGGATGATCATTCTCACTCCCTGATCACCGCGTTTCATAGAGGTTATCGTTGGGCATTCGGATGGCCCATTTCAGAAGAAACCGTAGAAGGAAACAACTGAAACCCTTGTGAAAACGAATTGGAAATGACTTGAAAGCCAGTCCCAAATTCGTTTTCTAAAAGAATCAGAAACTAGCCTCCATTATCAACCAATACCCAAAACCTTCCATTTCTAATAATTACAATGGTGAGAAATGCCAAAGCCATGGGGATCAATAAAAACAACCTGTTTCCAGCCTTCCTATAAGAACTTAACGGAAGATTACCACCTGCACAGCTATTCTCCGACCTTGAAAGTGAACAAAACTCATTTACCTTTTTAGTCGTGAGGATAACTGTGAAATTGGGATTCTTATAAAAATCAAACCCTTCAACCGTAATTGAATAGTTTTCCAATTCGCTTTTATGATCCATTATCTCAAAATTGATCCACGAATCATGGACGATGAGATTTGATGCATCATATCGAAGAGATTTGCTCTCTCCGTTTATTTCCAGATCGATGTGCTCATTGAAATAAGCCTCATACTCATCGATGTAGCTTTTTAGGTTCAAAGATTCTTGAGATTGAAGCTCAGGTTCAATACTGTATAAAAGGTCAAACACTGTAATTGAAGTGAGATGAACTTTCATATACATCTTCTGATCCTCCTCGCTTATTTTTAAAGTAACCTCCGTTGGTGAGTGTCCATACACAACAGTAAAAAGGATCAGAGTAAACGTGAATAGCAGTAGTCGTTTATAAATAGTATTCATGATAAAGATCTTAAGTGATTGAATCAGGGTCCGAATCGAAAACTATCATCCGGGGTACCAGAAAAGCACAGTGGAAAGGAGGGGAAATCACGGGTTACAACGTAGTAGTACTCGCCATTAGGTGCCTCCGGCGTGGGGCCAAAGCGACCGTTGCATTCGTCCAGGTCTCCCGACCCATCAACAAATTCGTAATCCTGAAAATACTCACCATCGTAGGCCCCAGATGGAGCGTTGATTCCATCACCTCCACGATCTCCACTTTTTAACTCGTAAGATGCCTCCGCCTCGGAGATAGATCCATTAGCAGTTTCGTAATACAGGTAGTAAAACGGAAAGCCATCAGCGGCATATCCAATCTTTACCATCTCCGTTCCATCGATTTCAAGATCGCTACCATAAGCTGAAGGAAGTCCATGATAATGATATTGACCGGTAGGCTGTACATGAGCATTGTTGCAGTCCAGGCCAAGATCATCTATCGATTGCAAAGCATTTCGATTCCATTCCCTGTTGGTTTGACCGGTAAATCCTGTAAAACTTTCAGCAGTATATACTTCAATGCCAACACCTGAGAAAAGTACGCCATTGACCCAACCCTGGGCGCTAGTCGAGCTGCCCGCCACGGAAGGAGTTGTCGTGGTGGTGTAAATGTTGCTTTGAGCACTGATGGAATTTGGATTCCCAATTCGTCTGTCCGTATTTGTCGGGAACGTCCCCACACGGTGACTAGGAATATCATTAATGGAAATGGTTCTTACAGCACCGTCAACACTTTCAGCATATGACGAAGTAACTCCCAATTCACTCTCAATATCAACGGTACAATCGCTCTCATCCAGTGCGATAGAAAAGACTGATTCGTTGGAGCTCAAAGTTCTGAAAGTGGCCGCCAAAGTTTCAGAAGAGCCAGGTACAGTGACATAAATATCGTAGGTGGTCCCTGCTGTGAGACCTGAAATTTTCGATACTCCAAAAGGTCCCAAGTTTTCTGCATCCGTACCGGACGTTCCTGATCCCCGGGTGAATCCTGTTTCACCATATTCCACGGTCCAGGAGGATTCATTTCCGGATACCAACCAGGTGACAACCGCAGCGCTTTGTGAAACATTCACCACAATGTCACTGACAATATCACTGTTAGTAAAAACTTCCTGGTCATCCATTTCAACATCGTCGTCATCGCTACTACAGGAAAGAAGAAGAATTCCGAACATCGCCGGAATTATTCCTGATTTAATAAAATTCATAAGCATTAGTTTCTTGATTGATTTCTTTTGGTCATGTACCGAATGAAAAATCAGATACCCTACTTTTTGTCACTTTTTCTGCGGTGATGCTTGATCAAGAATACCAGGATGACGGAATGAACGCACTTGAACCAACTTGAACGTTTCACCTAATACCATAGGGAGTATTTTATGTATCATTGAGAATCAAATACCTAATTCCAGACAGTATGCGTAGCTTACTTTTTTTACTCCTTGCCATCTTATTTACTTTCCAAACCAGTGCCCAGAACCCCGAGGACTATTATTACGAGCTCAAAGACACCCCAGCTGACTATACAGCCGGTACCATAGCTAGCAGAGTAGTCGATGGGTTAGGTTTCCGCTTCTATTGGGCCACCGCTGATCTGCGGGATGAGGATCTCTCTTTTAAACCGACCGATGAATCAAGAACCGTTGATGAAACTATCAATCATATTTATGGCCTCACTCTAATCGTGAAGAATGCGACAGCAAAGTCACCTACGGTCTTCCCTGTGGATATACCCGAAGTTTCTTTTGAAGAAAAGCGTGCAATTATCCTTGACTTCATCAAGACAGCAAGTGGTAATCTGAAGGCGGCACAGGATGAAGATTTTGATGAATTTAATATGACATTTCAGTATGCCGACGGTAATTCCAGATCCTACCCTTTCTGGAACGAGCTGAACGGACCAATGGCCGATGCGATATGGCATGTAGGCCAGGTGGTAATGCTGAGAAGAATGTCGGGCAACCCATTCAATTCGAACGTAAGTCTGCTTCAAGGGAAACTCAGAAATTGATTATTAGCAGCTTTATGAGCGTCTGCACAAGACCCAGGTTAATGAGCAATTGCAATATGAAAGTGAGGGTATCCATTGCTTAAAGTACTCACTCGATTTAATCAATATTAATATCGAATTAGCCTGAGGCTTTCTCCTATTCATATGCCATATTTATACATTAGAAAATCTCGGCTAACTGGTAATTCACTCATGAATAAATGACCTAATAGATGGATCATTCCCATACCCTTTCTGAAATCATAAACGGTTATTTCCAGGTATCCAGCAATCCTGCCAATCGATTGATCGGTTGCACAGAGGTAGTGGAAGTACAAAAGGACAGAACTTTTATAAAAATTGATACCTTCAATGATTTCGACTATTTTCTATTAAATGGTATTTGTAGAAGTTTCATAGTGAATCATAAGGGTGAAAGTATCTCTATTTCTTTTTTCCAGGACCGGACAATCCTGACGCCCAACATTGCCAGAACATTCAATAACCAATCAACACTGAACTTTGAGGCACTGACTGATATCACTCTTGCACGTTTCAAAGCAATAGAACTGGTCAAACTCATGCGAGAAATATCTGAAATGCGTGATTTCGCAAATGCAGTGCTTCAAAAAGAGCTGATTTTGAAATCAAAAAAGGAATTGAGCAATGCTTCGGTGAACGCAAAAGAACGATTGATCAGGTTTAGAGAGGAATTCAACTCTCTTGAAAACCTGATTCCTCATCCCTTAATCGCTTCCTATCTGGGGATTACCAATATTTCTCTAAGCAGGATTCGTAAGGAACTTGCCAACGAGAATTACTGACCCCCTCCTGCCAGTTTTCTCCTGATTCGCTTTTTATCAAATGTTAATGAGAGGCCTTTGCAAAGGGTCAAACTTTGTACAAACCTTAAATGAAATTGAGATGAGAGCATTAATTTATATCCTGGTATTTGTAACGATGACTTCTTGTCAAAACCAAATAAAAACGAATGACATGGAAAACCTTGATAAACATCTACAGTCGTTAGTGGATAAGGAGAAGACTCCTTCTGTTTCCTACTTACTTTTCAATGAGAATGATATTCTGCACGAATTTCGATCAGGAAATGCTGATATTTCCGGGAAAAGCAAGGTCACAGACAAGACAACATATACTGGATTTTCCGTAACCAAAACTTTCACAGCGCTGGCTATCCTTCAGCTTGCAGAAAAAGAACTAATTTCCATTGAAGATAGAGTAGTAGAATACGTGCCAGATTTTCCTTATGGAAATGAAATCACCATTCGCCAGCTACTGTCGCATTCCGGTGGACTTCCAAATCCTTTACCTCTCAAGTGGATCCATTCCCCCGAGGAAAATTCGTCTTTTGATAGAAATGAATTCTACCAAAAAATCTTTGAGGATAACCCAAAAGTCAAATCTGGTCCTAACGAAAAGTTCTCCTATTCGAATTTGGGATTTTTCACCCTCGGTCGGGTAATTGAGAATGTTACAGGAGAAAAGTACGAGAATTATATCCGCAAGAGTATTATCGATCCGCTGGGCATAGAAGAAACCGAGCTAGGATTTGAAATCAGAGATGAAGTGCCACATGCCAAAGGCTACCAAAAGAAAATGAGCTTTATGAATTTCATGCTTGGATTCCTGATGGACAAGTCAAAATGGGTGAATCAGACAGAGGGAAAATGGATATCATTTAATGATATGCTCCTGAACGGTGCATCCCACGGTGGTCTTATTGGCACACCAGCAAGCTTCGCCAAGTACATCCAGGGGCTGCTCAGGACCGACGGCGTGTTGATCTCCGAAGACTCTAAGAAAATGCTATTTGAAGAGAATTTGAATAACTCCAATGAAGCTACAGGAATGTGCTTGTCCTGGTTCAAAGGTGAACTCAATGGACGAAGCTATTACTCACATGCCGGAGGTGGAGCGGGTTATTACTGTGAAATTCGAATATATCCTGAAGAGGGTGTAGGTAGTGTGGTGATGTTCAACAGAACGGGAGTCAAAGACGAGAGAATCCTGAGTGAATTTGATAAATATTACTTCCAGGATGCAATCTTATAACCAACATACAGCAAGTGCCGGATGATTACCTAGGGAAAAGAGATAATGAAGTCCAGTAAGGTTTGAACAAAAAGAATCCCCTCATTTTACTTTTAAAATGAGGGGATCAAGTTTCTGTTGAGTCTCTTCATTTAAGACTCTCTCCTCCCCTTGATCAACAGAAATAGAGTTAACCCCACTTCACCGACAGCCGCTGAGAATCCAACGATCAGTGCAGTATACTCTTCATACCCCGGGACATTGAAATTACCAAACGTCTCTATCAGATAACCCATTGCTGAGCCCATCAACAACACTCCGAATATTTTTGGAATTGCGGTAGACTTATAAATAGATACACCCAACAGGAAGCAATGCAATCCAAAGAATCCTCCGGCTATCAGATAGCCGTATCTGTGTGCCTCCATGAATAACAGGCTCAATGACTGAAGTTGAGCTTCATCGAAAACACTAAGAAATTCTGCCCCTCCGAGCACCTGGTACGCCAGGTAATGATTTAACAGGTTCAGGCTACCAATTGCAGGGTGAGCGATTAAACGAAGGGCTGCAGACACCATTGCGAGGTTCTTTCCATAGGGCTTAAACATTTGATAAAACATTACCGAGATTATCGCGTCGATGATAAAAGCCACTAAATCCAGTGACAAACCCAGTCTGAACAGACTTTCGTTTTGGAGAATGTTGTTGGCCGTTGCTACGGCATCCCCGGAAACAACCAGGGTTCCGCGAACATATCCCTGGCTGAAACCGGCACAGATGATTACCAATAGGTAAAGGACACCGGTTAGTTTATAGGTATTTTTTTCCATGATTATAGTTTTTTTTTAATGTTATGCTAATGATTGTATGAGTCGATATCAGGAATAGATGACGACGTTCCCTTTCTTATGACCGCCGTCTATGTATTGGTGAGCTTCAGCTAATTTTTCCAGCGGAAATTGTCGGTCTATTACCGTCTGAAGCTTGCCGGCTCGGTATATTTCCAAAACCTGTGCCAGCATGTTTCTCAATTTGTCTTCCTTATTGGTCCCCGTGGCCTCAAATTTTGCTTTCTTACTACCGAACATTGACGTCTTTATCATGTCCATCAATAGCGGGAATTGTAAGACCGGAGATAGATAAACACCATTTTCCTTTAGGACACCTTTTGAAGAATTGAAAGAGCTTTTCCCCACCGTGTCATATACAAAATCGAAGCGATCACTCGTTTGGGTAAAATCTTCTTGCTTGTAATCAATGACTTTGTCAGCCCCAAGGGATTTTACAAAACCTACATTTTTTGTACCGCAAACTGCGGTGACTTCTGCACCAAGATGTTTAGCTATTTGGACAGCGGAAGTTCCCAATGCACCGGCAGCTCCATTAATCAGAACCTTCTGACCTGGTTTAATATCGGCAATCACTTTCAGAAAATTGAAGGAGGTTAGGTGACCGTCACAAAAATTTGAGGCCTCAGAGAAATCCATTTCATCGGGAAGTGGAAGAATAACACCTTCCTCGGATATGGTCAGGTATTGAGCATTCGAGCTGAAGCCAAAAGCCGTTTCACCAAACACACGATCTCCTATCTTAAAGTTTTTGACTTCATCCCCGATTCCTTCAATTACACCGGCAAATCCTGTGCCTGGTATCGGCGCTTTAGGTTTTGTTAACCCGATAAATAATCTGGCGAAATAGGGTTTTCCTGTTCGCATCATACTATCAGCGGTGGTTGCTGCTGATGTCTTTACTTTCACCAGAACCTCATTGGCTTTGGGTGTAGGCTTGTTCACTTCTTGTAGTTGTAATACATCAGGAGATCCGTATCCTGTAATTACCATAGCTTTCATTTTTTCTGTTGTCATGAGTTTTAATTTTTTCGTTCATGACAAAAAGAGCTATTGCCTTACACCTGTTTGTTCGGGATTATTTTTAGTGGTTCCGAATTATAAAACAGAACCTTTTTCTTACGACACCTGGCTTTTCTGGTAGGCTTTTGGGGTCATTCCTACCTCCTTTTTGAAGGCCGTATTGAAAACCGTCTTCGAATTAAACCCACTTTCGTAAGCCAAACCGATTAGTGAAATATGCGAATTAGACGGATCGACCACTAGTTTCTTGAAATGATCAATCCTCCGTTGATTGATGAACTCATTGAAGTTCTTATCCACCTGATCATTTAATAACCATGAGAGTTGATTTGGGTGTATATCAATACTATCGGCTAATAGTCTAAGAGTCAGAGAAGGATTGAGATAAGGCTTATCCTCATCCATAAACGCATTGAGCTTAGCCAGGTATGCCTTAATGGTGTCCTTGTCCAAGCTGGGAGCGACCGCTTTCTTCCTAATGAGCTCAGAACCGGGTTCAGGATAGATTTTTAGATGTGATTCCTGGTATTTTGGCTCTTGATGAATTCTCGCCCCAAGTGGATCACTGAAACCAAGAAATAGAATCGAAGATTGGTGCTCGAATAGGTTGTTCAATACGCCGTAGGCTTCATCAAATCTACCCAGGATGGCAAAAGCCAAAAACAGATAGGAATGAGCATGGTGTGCTGATGGGTTATTTGCACTCTCAATTAATTCAACCAGGTGTTGGGATTGGTCATGGCCTTGTGAAATATCAATGAGACATAACATACCTACTCTCTCATCTGGAGTCAACAAACCTTGTGGTACTGCTTGCACCTGGGCTTGCGCTGCCTCAAATTCTTTCCGCAGGATCTTCGTCTTGACGCTGAGGTGGAGAGCTGGAAGGTTCTTATCATTTTGCTTTAACAGGTCTATGAGTATCGAATTTGCCCGATCCAGTTCACCAGTCGAATAGTAATAATTGGCTTCAAAGAATAGGGTCTCCTGGTTTAACGGATCAATGGACTTTGCAAAATGGATGTACTCTTTTGCTTTTTTGAAATTACCATTGAGTGTAAAGAGAAAAGAAAGAAAGCGGAGCGATTGAGAATGTGTCGGTACACTTGCCAATGCCTTCTTACCATACTCAAGGGCCGAAAGAAAATTAGCTTCGGTAAACAAAGCCTGATTACCCAGCATAAAATTCAGCCCGGCATGGTTAGGATCGATTTTTTTCGCCGTATCCATGGAAACAACTGCTTTCTGCCAGGCTTCCTCCCTCGGAGCGAATCCAGCAACCGCCAAGAAGCTGTAACCGTCCGCCAGTCCGACATGGGCATCAATAATATTCCCGTCAATTACCAATGCCTGTTCAAACCAATCAATAGCAACCTGGGTGTCTTCAGGATTCCACCTTGCGAAATGAAATCTTCCTTTTAGATAATGTTCATAGGCCTGGAGATTGTCTGTATGATTATCCATAAGGTGATCATCAATATCCAGGTGCCCGAGGTGCTCGCGTAACTCGTCGGCAATAAGTAGACTGATTTCATCCTGTACCTCAAAAAGGTTCTCCATGGGTCGATCCCAGGACTTAGACCAAAAGTTTGAGTCATCCTCCACATTAATCAATTGAGCGCTGATCCGAAGTGCATTCCCCCCAATCCTAACGCTTCCTTCCAATATGATACTCACATTCAGTCTTTCACCAATGTCTTTGATAGATTGTTGGTGATTCTTGAAAATAAAACTCGAGGTCCTGGAGATTACCCGCAATTGCTGGATTTTGGCCAAGGCATGAATGATCTCTTCCGTGATACCATCGCAAAAGAACTCATTACTAGTGTCGTCTGATATGTTCCTGAAAGGGAGAACCGCTATGGATCTTTGGTTAGTCAATGGGATAGTATCTTCTCCGAAAATAGCATGACTTCATGGAAGTGGGAAGAGAAAAACTAAAGGAACTGACTCCATTTTCAGGTTTTTTATAAAATCCCAGCCGATGTGACCGTAATTCCGAAAGGATCATACTATTCAAACTGATTCTCGCGGGTTTAAAACCAACGCCTACAGATATGATCCTGACCAGGAGGTAGAACGTCCCGTAGTTGGAGCCAGGGGCACAATGAATTCCTACCTGTCTCTAGCTTTATTTTTCAATGGTCAGTATCTCAGACCACGATTTAATATCCTCGAGCTCTTTGTAGCGACCTTTCGAAGGTTCGTCGACAACCTGCGGTAGCATGAAATTTACCCTTCTTAGCCACCTCTTCAATTACCGACTTCATCGATTCGATCTAGACCGATACACACCAAATGAACGCAGTCCAATTTTAACAGCTAATTGTTTGTGGAATATTAAGAAATGAATTCTTAATCCTTTTGTTCTTACACTACAAATACGCATAGTTTTGACTTTGCAGTAACCTAAGACCTAAAACCGATCAGAATCGATATGAAAGCAGCAATCTGTCCGAAATACGGACCACCAGAAGTTTTGGAAATTCGGGATGTAAAGAAACCTACTCCTAAGAAGAATGAGGTTTTAGTGAAAGTAATCTCCGCTTCCGTTAACTCGGGTGACGTCAGGATCAGAGGACTTAAGGTTGAGGGAGTTATGAAAGTTGTGATGCGTCTGGCACTAGGATTTTCAAAACCACGAAAACCCATTTTGGGTGTCGTATTTTCTGGTATTGTAGAGCAGGTAGGAGAAGCTGTGACTGACTTTAAAGTAGGTCAGGAAGTATATGGCTCGACCGGGTTCAAACAAGGTTGCCATGCTGAGTATGTCTGTATTTCAGAAAAGAAGGTGATTACTGATAAGCCAAAAGGCGCTTCCTTTGAGGAAGCTGCAGCTATCCCCTTTGGTGGTCAAACTGCCCTTTATTTCCTTGCTAAGGCAGGAATTGAAGAATTGACCAACCCAAATGTATTGATCTACGGAGCTACCGGTGCAGTAGGAACCGCTGCTGTACAGATTGCAAAATATCATGGTGCGACAGTAACTGCTGTTTGTAGTTCAAGGGGGAAGGAACTTGTTGAAAAACTGCAAGCAGACCAAATAATCCAATACGACAAGGAAGATTTCACCAAGGTTCCTCATAAATTTGACATCATTCTTGATGCCGTGGGGAAGACCAGCAAAAAAGAATGTGCACCTCTTCTAACTCCAGGTGGAAAGTTTTTCACCGTAGAGGCTATGGACATAGCTGACGAGAAAAAGGAATACCTCGATTTGTTATCCCAACTTTTTGAAGGGAATAAATACAATCCAGTTGTCGATAAGGTGTATCCACTGGAAGAAGTTCAGGAAGCGCACAGGTATGTGGATACCGGGAAAAAGAAGGGGAACGTAGTTTTAAGAATTGCTGAATAGAATACAAACATTTATGTCGAAGATTCGACACACTCGAGTGATGCTTGTTTTTATGACAAGCGTCCTTCTGATCGCATGCACCGAAGATCTATTTTATGTTCCAGGATCAGTTCAAGCGGAAATGGAAAAAGCGATAGAAGAAGGATTTGACGGTATGATCGTGTATGTCAATCAAGGAGGTAAATCATCATTCTACAGTGCCGGATTTAACAATAGAGAAAACCAAACCCTCGCAGATCCTCATTCACTCTTCAAAATTGCAAGCATTAGCAAGCTTTATATCGCTGCAGCTACCGTAAGGCTTATCGAGAGGGGCCAATTATCTCTTGAAAGCACCTTGGCAGAACTCATTCCCGATGTTCAAGATAGAATCGCCAATTCCGATAAAATTACTTTAAAGATGATGCTTCAGCATAGAAGTGGCATTTTGGATTACAGTTTTGAATCGGAGGTTGAAGGAGAAACAGAAACTAATTACCTCTCGTTTGCGGCGCGGATTTACAACAAACCTGCAGATTTTAAACCTAACAAGAAGTACGGTTACTCTAATACAAACTTCTTATTACTTGGTACAATTATGGACAGGACATTAGGCTATTCTCATCATGATTACATACAAAATGAAATCCTACTGCCACTTGGCTTAACTAATACCTACAACATGTATAGCGAGACCGACTCAATAGAGGTCATGAGTGGATACTTAAAAGGATGGGATCCTGATGTGAAATCGTGGGATTTCCCCCTTCCAGGCGGTTCAATGATTGCAACAGCAGAGGATGTGGGAATATTCTTACGGGCTTTGATCGATGGAACACTACTTACTGATGAAGAACAATCTATCTACTCTTCGGTCTACCCATATGAACACACCGGGTGGTTACCAGGTTACACAAGTATTGCCCGTTATCATAGTGATATTGATGCTGTCATCGTACAGTTCGTAAATACCAGTGGAAAAGAGAGTTTCTGGATTCAACTGGAGAGGGTTTATAGCAGAATAGTACGGAGTGTGGAAAAGACGGATTAATGTGTAGGAGAATCTTGAAATCGTACCTAATAGCCCCGCTCTTTGGATTAGTCCCCTTACTGAGTTTTGGGCAATCATCGGATTCCACGGGTGCGTTTGGGTTCGCTCTGAATTCCGGAATGAATGGAGAACTATATCCATATCGTATCGTTCCCAGTGTGGTTTATAGTATGAAGACCAGTCAGTTCGAACTTGGTCTTGGATTTAACCCATTTTATAGAGATAGCGAAAGGCTCCTAAGTAGTGAGTTTAACTACAAATACTTTCCAAACGCAACAGTCAATAAATTCAATCTGTATTTCCTGGTAAATTTCTCCTATATAAGGCGCTCACTTGAGTCCTTCTTTCCAACTACCTACAATTACCTCTTCGTCAATGGAGGCTATGGACTTGAAATCAGACAGGGACAAAACCTTTTTTGGGGAACCAATGTCAGTTACGGTGTATTCACTTTCAACAAAAAATCAGAAATCCCAGTAGAAGCATTTAGTAGTCAAAGGATTTTTGATGAGTTTGGGTCTAACCTAGCCTTCCAATTGAGTATTAGGTATCGGCTTAAATCAAAATGAAAATAGGCATCAAAATAGATTTTCGGCGGTTCATGCATCCATCCTAAAAGTCAAAATCCAACACCCACTTTTGAAAGGAAGACTCGCCATGGAAATTTTTGGCAAAATCAAAGTAGCCTATTCGTTAACCATTTTCTCCCAGTTGATATCTGCTTTGTTTTTATACTCCTTTGGTGATAAGTTCCAGTCATCCTTAAGATCACCCGTTAGCTTGGTCATCACATTGGATGTGAACAAAATCAATCTACCGTCTTGAATTTGCCACTGCGTAGGGTCAGGTGACATTCTGGTGCTACTTTCTGCAACCGCGTAAGAACACCAACCCCCGTATTCGGGTATATATTTTTCCGGGTCCGCTTCAAACGCCAATCTATTCTTTTCACTGTTGAAAGCATAGGTAATACCCGCATATTCATATCGTTCAGTCTCACCCCCAATTCGAGGTTCTCCCTGCTCGAAATATGCTACTGGATCATACCCAGCCAGAGCCAGGCCATCAAGTGTGTATACGTCACTCGATTCATTGTCAGAATCCGGCCCACAAGAAAAAAATAAAAGAACCGGAAGTAGAAGAAGTATCTTTCTCATTTCAATTTATTTATTCGTGAAATTCTGTTCGTTCTTCTCTAACGAATACGAGTATGGTACGACTGGTCATCTAAACGACACAACAACTTGAATTCAAAAATGTACTTAGTCGTACAGATGACTTCGCCCACCAATTAATTAGTGGGTAATCATTATGACCATGATCCCTGAAGAAGAATGTGCATAATCCCTATTATTCCCTATCTTCCGTACCTTGAAAAATCGGCCTTAAAAAATGAAATCATTGACCTTCTATCTCGGATTATTTTTAACCAGTACCCTCCTATTTTCCCAAAGTATCAGGGAGAAGTTGGAAGAAATTGCCATTATCGACCAAAAGGTGATGATGCCCATGCGCGATGGAATTCGATTGGCTACTGATATCTATCGACCGAAAACAGATGAAAGGGTTCCAATTATCTTCTCAAGAACACCCTACAACTTCAATACCTGGGGTGATGGTGAAGAAAAAACACGGACATACGAAAGAGCACATGAAGCGGTAAGCCGGGGGTATGCCTATGTGGTTCAAAATGAAAGAGGACGTTACTTCTCCGAAGGTGAATGGGACATTCTCGGTGTGCCCCTCACGGATGGATACGATGCCTTCTCATGGATGGCAGACCAGGATTGGGGTAATGGAAAAATCGGCACCTATGGTTGTTCGTCAACTGCAGAATGGCAGATGGCCGTTGCCGCACTAGATCACCCATCCCATGCTGCGATGGTACCTATGGGTTTTGGAGCAGGAGTAGGAAAAGTTGGTGACTACCAGGAACAAGGTAACTGGTACCGAGGTGGTGTATTTCAGATGCTATTTGCCGCCTGGTTATATGGTGTAGAACATGACAAGTTTAAGCCCCGGATCCCACCAGGCGCCACGCAGGAAGACCTAATCCGGATTTCGAGGTTTTATGACCTGGCTCCCGAAAACCCTAGGGTCGATGACATGCGGGAAGCCATGTCTCATTTACCGGTGCAGGACATGCTGGTCAACCTGGATGGTAAGCGAGAAATATTCGATAAAATGATCCGAAGGAAACCCAACGACTCGGCATGGTACGAGGGTGGGCTATATCATGATGATATGGAGATAAACAAACCCAGCTTCTGGTTTGTGTCTTGGTATGATGTCTCCGTCAGCCCTAATCTGGCGCTATTCAATCACATGCGCAACCACCCCAACCAGGAGGTTGCGGACAATCAATACCTTGTCATTGCCCCTACCCTTCACTGTGCGTACAAGCGAGCTACGGAAAATACGATAGTGGGAGAACGAAGCGTAGGTGATGCCACGCTGGATTACGATCGCCTGATCTACGGATGGTTTGACCATTGGTTGAAGCAACCAGATCCTGAGTTTATCGAAGAGCTACCAAGAATACAGTATTATGTGATGGGCAAAAACGAATGGAGATCCACGGACACGTGGCCTCCACAAGAAGCTAGTCCTACCACGTTTTATCTTGATAGTGAAGGCAATGCAAATAGTCGATTTGGTGATGGTAAACTGTCATTATCACCTCCAAGCGAGCCAACAAAGGATGATTTTGTCTATGATCCCAATAACCCGGTAATCTCATATGGAGGGAATGTCTGCTGTACAGGAAATGCCATTGAAGGTGGAGCATTTGATCAACAAGAGGTAGAAGAAAGAAACGATATACTGGTGTATACCTCTGAACCACTGACCGAGGGCATTGAGGTTTCAGGATTTATCGATATCTCATTATTTGTTTCATCCGATGTAAAAGACACCGACTTCACGGTAAAGCTCATCGATGTATACCCGGATGGTAGGGCATACAATCTTGACGAAACGATCCAACGAGCTCGCTATCGTGAAGGGTACGACAAAGAAGTGTTTATGGAAGACGGTGAAGTTTATCAAATCGATTTAACACCGCTTTCAACCAGTAATTTTTTCGAGAAGGGTCACCGTATCAGGATTGAAGTCTCTAGCAGTAACTTCCCTCGTTTTGCCCGAAACCTAAATACGGGAGGGAACAATTTTGATGAGACCGAAGCGATTGTTGCCAATAATACGGTTCATCACTCAGAATCTTACCCTTCTCAGATCACACTACCTATCGTCGGAAAGTTGAAGATTGAGAAAAGGTAACATCACTCATTGATTACAAAAAAAGGCTTCGAGTGGTCGAAGCCTTTTTTATCTCTATTCTGTTTTTAAGCCGTTACAGACTGAGCCGTGCGTTCCCTAGTGAACCACTGGTAAAGAACCGGCACAAGCAGCAAGGTCAACAAAGTTGATGATATCATTCCGCCGATGATGGTCCAACCCAATGGAGACCACAGGTTGGTAGCCTGAAAAGTCAATGGAACCAAACCAAGAATAGTAGTCATTGTTGTCAGCAAAATGGGTGTAAACCTGGTTTTCGAAGATTGGATGATCGCTTCGGTCTTGCTCATTCCAGATTCCATTAGCCTATTCGTATAGTCTACCAGGATAATTGAATTATTGACCACGATTCCAACCAGGCTTATGAACCCAACAAAGGCAAAGAAAGAAAACGACCACCCTGTTAGGAACAAGGCAATAAACGATCCTGAGATTGCCAGCGGAATGGAAACAAAAACGATCAATGGCTGAGCAAAAGATCGGAACTGCAAAACAAGAATCGCAAAGATTCCTAGCATAGCAAGTACGAGTAGCAGACCCAAATCCCCAAATGACTCCTGCTGGCTTTCATACTCACCCCCAACCTGGTACGTAACACCCTCCGGCCATTCAATTTTATCCAACTTTGCTATAATATTCTCTGTCACAGCCACGGCCTGATCTAGATTCAAAACCGAGGCAGTTATACTCGTGCTTCTCTCCGTATCATAGTGTCTGATCTCAGGAATGGCAGATTGAAATTTAAGTTGGGCCAGGTGATTGAAGGGTACCAACTGTCCTGTCCTGCTAGCGAATTGTAATCTGGATAGCTCAGTAATTCTATCCTCCTCCAAATTGGCTTTGACTACCAAATCATATTCTTCCTGCTGCAGGGTCAAGTCATCCACCAACAGACCAGTTACCCCCGCTCGGATGACCTGATCCATCCCAATTACAGGAACAGCCATCATCCCGGCCTTATCTATATCAACCGCTACTTTCAAATCGGTTTTCTGATTGCTCAAGGGATTAAATACATCTATAACACCTTCCGTTTTAGTGATAGCCAGTTCAACTTCCGAAGATACGAGCTGCATGGACCCCAGGTCATCACTAAGCAAGCGTATCTCGATGGGAGCTTCAACAGGAGGACCATTTTTCAACTCCTGGAAGGTGATCCGTGCATCCGGATATTCGTTAAAGCTCAGTCGAAGTTTTTCAAGAGACTGATAGAAGGTCTGGGGCTCCCAGGCTTCAAAATTGATTAGAAGCTGTCCGTGGTACTTCTTATAGTTTTCGCCTACCCTATTGTAATAAATAGTTGGATTTCCGTGACCGACATTTGAAGTGTACGAGCTTACAAAAGCCATAGTATCTAAGATTCCTTCCGCATATCTCACTGCCTTGTCGGTTCGATCCAGGCTACTCCCACGAGGTGTTTCCACTTCGACGAGAAGGAGCGGTTTATCGGCCGTTGGAAAGAAGCTTACGCCAATGCTTGGGAAGAGAGACAGACTACCAAAAAGTAGAAGCACGCCACCAACCAGCACCACCGCTCCTCTTTTAAGAGCAAACTTCAAAGTTGGAAGGTAAACGCGTTCAATCAGCTTACTAATCCATCCCTGGACCAGAATCGGTTTTTCATTTTTCGGCTTTTTTAGCATCCGCCCTGCAACCAGGGGTGTAAATGTCATGGCCAGTACCAGCGAGATCAGCAACACAAAAATCACAGTAAGCGGCAAGGATCGAAGAAATTCACCAGGTCCACTATTGAGAAAAACCAGCGGAAGGAAAGCGAAAAGAGTTGTGGCTGTAGAGCTAATGATTGCAAAACCGACTTCCGATGTTCCTTTCACAGCGGCCTCTTTGATACTCATTCCTTCTCTAATTAACCGCTGGATATTCTCTACCACAACAATCCCGTTATCGACCAATAGGCCCAGGGCAATTACTAATGCGGCAATGGAGATTTGCTGAAGGGCGTATCCATTGATATCCAGCAGGCCAATTCCGATGATTATCGAAAGCGGAATGACCATCATTATGATCACGGAAGGTCTCCAGCCTAACAGGAGTAGGATGATTAATCCGACCAGCAAAACTCCTTGAATCAGATTATTACTAAAGTCGCTGATCCGGTTCGAAACCGCTGGTGCTTGTTCAAAAACAGATACCAACTCATAATCTTCGGGCATTTGTTGCCTTAGCTCATCTAAAGTCAGATTGATCGATTCTCCTGTCTGAACAATATTATTTCCATCTGATTGGGTAATGGTCAAAAAGATGGCTCTTTCACCATTGTATCGACCAATCCAATTGTCTTCCTTATAGGCAAAGTTTACGGTCGCTATATCCTTCAATTTTACCAAATGATCATCGGATGCTGCGACAACCAACTCCTCTATATCTGAAAGAGATGAGTAACTACCAGATGCTAATACGCTGAAAGAGTTTTGATCCGACTTGATGGTTCCTCCGGGTATGTTCACATTTTGTGACACCAAAACTTGCTGCAATTGGTCCATTGATATGAAGTAGGCTGCCATTCGGTCAAGATCCACACGAACCTCAAGTTCTTCCTCCGGTAAAGCCAATATCGATACTTCATTCACTCCCGACAGCTTCTCAATTTCATCTTGTATCGCTTCGGCCTCATCTTTCATTTCACGAAAGGTTCGTTCGGTACTCAACAAAGCCAATTGATGAATGCTGACAGATTTATTTGGTTCGAATTTTCGTATTTGGAGATCATACATCTCGTCAGGTAAAGTCGGCTCAATCGCTTTAACCTCCCGGATGATCTCGTCGTATTTATCATCTACATCAATACCGAAAGTCGCTTCAACCTGGATGATTGTTAACCCTTCTTCGATAACGGTTATGATGTGATCAATGTCATCCAATTTATCCAGTTCATCTTCTAATGGATTTACAATTAGCTCCTCCATGTCCTCCGGTGAAGTACCTGGATAAACGGCTACGATAGTGTAGAACGGAAACTTGGGATTTGGATCTTCACTCCTGGGCATCTGCATAATTGAGGAGATGCCTATAAAAGTGGCCATGACTATCAGTATAAGTACAAACTGATAGTTCTTTATGGATAATTCGGGTAGTTTCATCTTCGATTATTTTAAAGCTTCAAAAGAATCTCCAACTCGTAGGTAGTCGGCGCCTTCCGTTAATACACTCATTGATTCGGTGTCCGAAGCTGTTACCGTAAAGAAATCGTCTCCAATCACCTCTGGTTTTAACTGACGGGCCGATACTTTGTCCTTTACCGGTTCAAAAACAACCACCTCTTCACCAACTACCTGTCGAATAGCCTGGATAGGTACTTTGAAGTATGGCTGTACGGTTGTTGGAAGTATTTTGGCTCTTGCGAAAAATCCACTTCTTAGTGTTCGTGGATTCTGGGAAATGGCCAATTCCACTTCAAATGTTCCTGTCACAGGATGTCCATTTGCAGCAATTTTCGAGATGGTTGCTTCAAATGGCACATTTGGATAGGCATCCATTTGAACCTCAGCAGGATCTCCTAAACTGACTTTCACAACATCGCGGTCACTAAGCGTGACTCTTATGACCTTACCGGCGTTGGTTTCCAATGTGAAAACGGGTGTGCCCGGATTGATGAGCTCTCCAGCCTCCACATATTTCTTCAGAATACGTCCATTGAAAGGCACGATAATCTGGCTGTAGGATCTGTTAAACTCAGCAATTGCCAATGCTGATTGGGCTACCTGTAACCCGGTTTCCAGATCCTGTACGGCCTGCAACGTGGCAGCTGAATCCGCTCTTAAATTTTCAAACCGATTCAGATCTCTTTCCAGCTTTTCGACCTGTGCGGATGCCTGATCCACCTGAGCATCAATTTCCGATAGGAATAGACTGGCAAGTACCTGTCCTTCCTTTACGTAATCTCCTTCATCGACAGAGATCTCTGCGATTACTCCTCCGATTTTGAAGGAAAGGTTGACTTCTTCTAAAGGTGCAAGTTTACCTGAAGTAAGAATCGGCAAAGGATCCGTGATAGGTTCTAAGGCCACTGTCCTGGCCTTTTTTGTTATTTGAACGTCGGATTGCTCCGTCACATATTCGGGTTTGCAAGCCATCACACCCAGTGCGATTACTGCTATTTTCCAATTAATTTCCATTGTACGATTATTTGATTGCTCTTGCACGATCCCATGATGCTTTTCGTGCAAGCAATTGATATTTTGATATGTTAAATGCGATTTGTTCCTGAAGTAGACTGGTCTGTGCTTCAGTCCATTCGATCAAGAGTGCCTGGTTTTGGCGGTACTTTCTCGATGTTATGTCGAAGTATGACGAAGCCGCCTGTACAGCTTTTTCTCTTGCCATCATCTGCTGGCTTGCTGCCTGATAAGCAGCTGCCGTATTGACCTCCTCGAGCTCAATACTCCTTCTTAATTGAGCAAGTTGACTATCGACAATATAGGCATCTACCTGTGCCTGTTGGTTGGCATACTTCTTTCTTCCACCTGAGAAGATATTCCAGGAAAGACTAAAATTGATTAACCAGTAATCTTGTTGGTCATCGAAGGTGTAATCAAATCCCTGGTATCCTACATCCGCTACAGCATTGATTGACGGCAAGAATTGATTACCATTTGTCCTTCTCACATTAAGTTTCTGAGCAGATTTTGCTGCCAGCAATTGTAAGGTTTCAGGTCTTTGTTCTTTGTAAATGACATCTGCTATCGACTCATCAGTAGCGGTCTCTATGAGCGTATCATCTACTTCGATGGCTGTTTCTGACGGACGGTCAAGTAGAAAGTTGAAATAGGCTTGCGACGAAATTACCTGTGAATAGGCTTGTGCCCGGTCGGCAACAAGCTGCTGCAACTGATACTCGGATCGATATAATTCATCCCTCGTTACCAGATCTTGCCTGACCCTACTTTCATTGAAGGATACCAGGGTTCTTACGGCTTCAATATTTGCTTCAAGAATTTCCACCTGTTCATTTGACATCAAGTAGTTGTAATAGGCATGCTTTACTTCTTCAATTAGGTCCAGTTCCTGAATAGCTACCGCCTGACTTGCAGCCTCACTTAGCTCCTCCTGTATCTTCTTACCGTAATAGATATCATAGTTGAAAACCGGTTGAATCAGTCTTACCCTTGTATCATGAAATCGATTGGGTAGAAACTGCTCATTTACGTTCTCAATGGTTGGAAACTGATCGGATTCCGTCAGCTGATTAAGGGTATTGTACACTGGATTGAGTAAGTCCCCGACCGGAAACTGAATCAATCGTCCCCCATCAGCAAGCGTATAACTGGCTTCAAAGGCCACACTCGGCATATACAGCGCTATAGCTTCCTTTAATTTGGATTGCTGCTTTTGCAGCTCCAGCTGCGTGAGCTTCCTCTCCTGGTTTTGACTTAATGCCTCCTGGATGTAGCCTTCCAGGATCGGCTGAGCTGACAAGCAACCGCTCACCAGTAAAAGTCCTGATATGATAATTGATTTAAACATCTTCGTATTAATTACATTGTATTTTTAATAAACACTGTTTAGTATTAGATAAAAAAATTTTTATAGTTTATTCATGATTAACCCAAGTGATTCAACCGCTTCATTTACTAATTCATCTTGTCTCTCCTCGGGATACATATCCATTCTACCTCTTATCTGGAAGGAAGCGAGACCATGAACGGTAGACCAAATCATTAAGGAAAGCGCTTCGGCATCATGACCCTGGAAGTGACCGGCATCCATGCACTGCTGAACCGTACTGGTCAGAACATCATGACTTCTCTTTCCACTTTCGAATGACTCCTCATCATTGTGATGTGATTCTAACGGGGTTTTACTAATGAACATTAAATCATAATATGCTTCATTTTCCAGCGCAAAACGCATGTAAACTCGACCGAGCTCTTTCATCCTTTCCAATGGATCTGCGATGGTCATCACTTTCGATAGGTACTGAAAAAACAAACCAAAGGCCCTTTCCATGATCATATAGAATATCTCATTCTTATCCTTGAAATGTAGATAAATAGTCGCGGGGCTGTATTCAATTCTATCCGCTATCATCCGAATGCTCGTTTTCTCCACACCTACTTGAAGAAATAAATCCGTAGCAGCGGCCAGGATCTTTTCTTTTAGTACTTCTTTTTCCCTTTGTTTTCTCTCGCTTATACCCATTTAATAAACACTAATTGATTTACTAAACGCTGTTCAGTAAAATTGGTTCCATTGGACGATGATTTTTTTTCCTTCCCAAACTAACCTAAAAAATTGTTGATGTTAAATCCTTGAAAAAGCCTACCAAGATCCGCATCAGATGCCACTAGCAAAGCAGTTTTCCAAAACGTAAACAAATGTTATCGTTTACAAGGAAGTAGCCTGCGCAATTTTGCCATGAATTAATTACAAAGTTATGGCAATACCACCCTCTTCACTCTATTTCATTATGACGATAAGCACGAATGAGCATCATAATCAAATCGGTTTAGAAAACACTAATCCTCAATAAAATGCAGCTTCTATTGGAATTAAAGGCGAAGAATGAGTTGCTGTTCTATTTCGGCATTTTCAACTTTCTTTTAACCGGAATATTTATTGCATTGAGTCAATTCACTTCCATCGAGGTTGCAGGAACTAATGCATGGTATAAACCAATTAAGTTTGCGATATCCATTGGAACATATAGCTGGACCATCGCCTGGCTAATGCGATACCTTCCGGGAGAATCCTTTAGTATGACCGTCAGTTGGATTATCATCATCATGCTCGGATTCGAGATCCTGTATATCGGGTTGCAGGCAGGGCGTGGGCAATTATCACACTATAATTTATCCACTCCTTTTTACAGTGGATTGTATGCGCTTATGGCCATGGCAGCCACAGTAGTTTCCTTTATCACTCTGATCCTTGCCGTTCGTTTCTTCCAAACTCCATTACCTGACCTACCGATTTACTACCTATGGTCAATTAGAATTGGTCTATTACTCTTCTTCATCTTTTCGATGGAAGGGTTTGTGATGGGATCTAACCTTTCGCATACCATTGGAGCTGATCACGGAGGCAAAGTGATCCCATTTCTAAACTGGAGTAGACAATACGGAGATCCTCGTGTAGCCCATTTTTTTGGTATGCATGCACTCCAGGTCTTGCCATTAGCTTCCTACTATCTCTTGAAAAATACGAAACTGACTCTGGGTCTGGCCGTGATTTACACACTAATTGCTGTATACGTCTTGGTTCAGGCTCTTTATGGAAAACCATTTATTAAAGCATAATCCACAACAACGAAAAACATGAAATACAAATACACAAAGGTCACCATCAATGCGCTACAGCTAATCATACCTGCATTGCTATTAACGAGTTGCTACTCGGTGAAAAAATCAGTCGAATCCAGCTATCCATTATCGAAAGAAATAAACTGGCCATCAGAGTACAGACCAGAAGAATCTAAATTCTTCGTCCACAATGAAATCGATATAGATGCAGATCCCGAGACCGTTTGGAATGTACTGATCAATGCCGGAGAATGGGAGGATTATTACGAGGGTGCCACAAATCTTGTTTTGTTAGACAATATTGATGGTCAACTAAATGAAAACTCAGTTTTCACCTGGAATACTATGGGATTGGACTTCACTTCCACCGTAAAAGAGTTCGAACCACCTTATCGATTGGCCTGGGAATCCAATAAGAACATCATTGATGGTTGGCATGCCTGGTTAATTATCCCAACTGATTCAGGTTCCAAGCTAATTACCAGTGAAGCTCAGCATGGATTTATGACTTTGCCACAAAAAATGTTTGTTCCCAAGAAGTGAAAGGGTCTTCATGATATTTGGCTAGCGGAAATCAAACGTAAATCGGAAAGCCAATGAAATTAAGAAGAACAATAAATTGTTACTACCTGGAATGACTGTTATTAAGCATCAACGTCCAAGTAATATAAACTGAACATGAACCTATTTCCTGAATTACCATTAGAAAAATGGGAAGAGTCAAAGATCACCTTACATCTATGGCTTCAAATTGTTGGCAAAATCAAACTAGACCTGATGCCCAAAAGAAATCATTGGTGGAATATTACGTTACGGTTGAATCCGAAAGGACTTTCGACCGGTCCGATTCCAGCTCCTGATCAACATGGTTCATTCCAAATTGATTTCAACTTCAAGGATCATAGACTTGATATCCATACCAGCTGGGGTGATGATCTATCTTTCACTTTGTCGGAGGGTTTAAGTGTAGCTCAGTTTCATCAAAAACTATTCGCCCAATTGGCAAGTTTAAATATTCATCCTACAATTCAGCCAATACCCTATGATCATCCATGCGACGAGCCTTTCCATGAATGTGAAACACACAACAGCTATGACCCAGTTTATGTGGAGCGATTTTGGCAAATTCTTATTCAGGTCGATAGTGTTTTCAAGGAATTTGCCGGAGGATTCCTTGGTAAGGTTAGTCCATCACAATTGTACTGGCACCACATGGATCTGGCGGTCACCAGGTTTTCCGGACGAAGGGGTCCAGCGTTGCCTGAAGAATCCACAAAGGCCGATAAAGAAGCTTACTCTCATGAAGTAATCAGCGCAGGATTTTGGGCTGGGGATGAACAAGTTCGTGGCCCGGCCTTTTATTGCTACACGTATCCATCACCTGATCATCTTGATAATGAACCGCTACTCCCAAAGAGTGCCCAATGGGTCGACAGCAATGTTAGTCCAATGGCATTATTGATGTACGACGATCTCATTAAAGAAGACAATCCAAAGAAAGCACTTATGGACTTTCTCCAATCTTCCTATGATGCAGGTGCTCGATTAGCCAATTGGTCAGGGGATCTACTCTTGAAATAGGATGTCTACCTTACGAGATTACTGCTGAGAACGATTTTTCGTATTTCGTTTTCAAAATGATAGATTATGTCCGCGTTCTTGGGAAAGCCATCCATGTGGTAGATATTCTCCCAAACAATAACGTCAACATTCTTCTCTGGAACGAAGAACTTGATGGATACGAAGCCAAAACCTCGTCCTCCATGCCCCAGATGTTTCACCGGATGCCGATCGTGTATTCTCAGGCCGTATCCATAACCCAGGGTATCGTAGTCAAAAGCCGCATGCGGTCCTTCATTTGTTGAAGTGGTCATCAACAGGTAATTGTCAGGATTCAGAATTTTGCCACCGTGTAATGCTTTGTCCCAAGTATTCAAATCAGTAGCAGTGGATACCATCCCCCCTGCCGGAAGAAAATCCCTCCAGGTATCATTCGTATGTCCAAATCGACTAAAATCCACTTTGTTCAATTCGCCTTCTAACAGCGAGTGGCCATCTACCAAACCTTCATTGTTTCCTTCAACTTCATAGCAGTAACTGCTGACCATTCCGAGTTCTTCAAATAGGTTATTTGCGTTCTCGGCAAAAGAGACTCCAGATACTTCGTGGATTATTCTTCCCATGATACCATACCCAGGATTACTGTAATGATATCCCTCCCCCGGCTTAAACAATAGTGGTTCGTTCAAACCCACTATACCCGAAGACATATTCAGAAGTTGGTGAATGGTGACGGAATCGGCCCACGTCTGATCAAACCCCGGCAGGTACTCATTTATCGTGTAATCGAGGTCTAGATTTCCTCTTTCAACTTGTCTTAATGCCAATACAGCGGTAACCTGCTTACTGTTAGACATTATTCTAAATCGATCCTCAATCGATATAGGTTTCTTTTCTATAAAATCTGAATAACCGAATTCTTTCTGATATAGAATTTCTTCGTCTTTTGATATGAGAATGACCCCATTAAAAATACGAGGTTCGGTGGTCTTAATCAGACTATCGATTTTCGCTGAATAGTCATCCGACAATTGGCTTGTCTTCTCTTCCTTTTCACTTCGACATCCCCAGAAGACAAGTGAAAATAAAAGTATGGGCAGAGTAAATTTCGTAATTGGCTTAGCTTTTTGAGTTGAGAATTTTTGACATTCACTTCGAGATCGCTCCCTGGTAATTGCAACGTTATGAAAGTCCGATCATCAACATCTTGATGACTGATTTAGCTGATATAACGGAGAAAGAGTATTAGGGTTATACCGCTGTGCATGGACTAATCGAGTTTTACCAAATGGGTCATCCTTATCAGGTGAAAAATGTGTGAAACAATAAGACAGCCTACGATAACAATGATTGATAGTGGACCAATCTTCGGGAGGTCTAATGAGTAACCAAAAATGGTAAACCCAATACCAAACCGGCTAATCAAATAAGCACCCACACCAAAAAAGGCAATTACTGAAAAGATTAGTAAGTTCAGCCTCAACTGAATCTGTTTGATCTGCTTTTTTCTAAGGCTTTCCATCAGTTGATCCATGAAATCATCTGAGGTATTGACCAAACTCTCTTTGAGTAGCTCTTTTAGCTTGTCTTCATTCATAAGTCTTCAATTTCTTTCCCAAATTGTTCTTGTAAAATATGGGCCAGGTTCTTTCTAGCCCTATGTAGCGTTACTTTCACCTTGGATAGACTAAAGGAAGTAACTTTCGACACTTCCTCCATTTTTAATTCTGAGAGGTAGAATAGCCGCAATACCAAAGCCTCATGCGGCTTCATAACTGCTAGTGCACTTTGTATGATTGTTCTTTTGTCAGTCAATTCCGATTGTTTTGAGAGGTCATAATCCACCAAATCAATATTTTCGATATCAACATCACGCCTCTTTCTTTTGCGCAACTCATTGTAGCAATGATTCACCACTATCCGGTACAACCATGTATAAAAAGGCGACTGGTATTTAAAGGCCCGAATTTTTTCAAACACACGGATAAATGCCTCCTGCAGAACATCTTCGGCTAGTGCGTGATCCTTTAGTAGGCTTACCGCTAATGTCATCGCCTGATCTTTGTACTTATCAATCAATAATCTGAAAGCATCCTGATCCTCTTTCTTGACCCGTTCAATTAATAACCTATCGTGTTCTTCGTTTGTCAAGGAAAATCTTATTGTAAAATGATCGTATTGGATTGCACTTTGAGGTAATATCTAGGTACGTAAGAAGGAGCTTCCCAAGGTCCTGGCTTAGAAGACACCTTCAAAATCTTATGGTATTTAGCCTTTCTACTGCTTTGATTTAGAGGCTATCATCAATCCAACAGCACCAGATATGAGCACCACTCCCCAACCCAGCAGGTCAAGTGTATTTTCCTCAAAATCCAATAGGGATAAACCACCGGTTATCAGTAATCCAACGCCAAGACCCACAACTACATAAGCGACATCCTTTTTTGTAATTCCTTGCCCGGACTTCTCCCTGGAAATTCCTTTTTCAACAAGCATTTTCCTGATGAGGTAAGTATATCTGGCAATGAAGTAAGTAATAACTACAAAGCCAGTTACGATGATTAGTCCTCCAAGTATTTCATTTATTGACTGTTCCATAATCGTCGAATTTAAATTTGCTCTCCTAATATTTGACTTAATCCCTGAATTAAGGGTAGCATATCTCCTGAGTTCGTGAAAAAGACAATGCCATATTCACGTTCAGGTAGAAACATGGTATAAGCCTGAAAATCGTGGTTATTTCCGGTATGTAGATGCATGAGTCCATTCGCTGACTCTTTCTGGGCGAACCCTAGACCCCAACCGGTTTGACCAGTCTCCTGAAATAACTTACTACTCGAATCAAAGCGATTATGAGTATCCAGCATTTCGTCAAATGCTGTGTTCGACAGACCCTGTCTTTTCAACATCGCCTGAATGAAAAGCGCATATTCTCCAGCTTCAGAGTGGACACTGGAAAAAGAATTGAATGTTTTTCCACTCCATCCCCCTAGTCCATTATCAGTTGGCTTACCGTCTTTATGTCCGTATACTTTGTTTGCCTCTAAATATTCATTCCAAAGGAAGGAAGTGTGATCCATTCCCAGTGGTTTTGCAACGTTTTCCTCAAAAATTGCATTGAACTTGTCTCTCCACTGAACTCCATTTTCAATCCCAATAATTGCAGTCAGGTACTGATAGGCCTCACCCGAGTATGAGAAGCCATCCCCTGGTTCATGAGACAGGCTAATTACTTGACCATTTGCATGGTTGGGGAAACCTGTACTATGTGACAATACCATTCTGGGAGTGATGGTCTTATACCATTCCCGGGATGCACTATCAATGGCCGGGTGAGGAAAATACTCATGAAGCGTTTTGTCCAAATCCAGTAGCCCATCGTCGACCATCTTCATCGCGAAATAGGCAAATATGGGTTTAGAAAGAGAGGCTCCTTCGAAAATACTCTGTTTGTTAACAGGATCATTGGTTTCAAGGTTTTGAACACCAAACACTTTGTGGTAGGCGATTTCATTATCGTTAATAATGGCAATTGATAGCCCTGGCACTCCTATGGAATCCATTAGGTATTCGATTCGTTTGTCTAGTTTTTTGACCTTAACTGTCGATCCATCTACTGATTTAATTGTCTTCTGAGCGGTCGCAGAATATGTTAGGAATAGTAGTAGTATAACTCTCGTATACAATTTCATGATCTTTCGATTTTTAAATTCAACATCCTTCTTTCGTGAATTCACGGAGCTTGGACACCGAAGCGAATGAAAAGGTTACAGCTTCAGACAGAATTTTTAGAAAAACACAATTGGACTTAAGAGATTGATTATTGATTGAGCACGGGATCTGATTTCCATTGGATTGAAGGCCAAGTAGCGTATTCAATTACGTAGAATGCCCCGGAGATATTTTCGAAAGTATTGCTTGATTTGACAATCGACTATAATTGAAATACGTATATCGACAGAGAAATAGTGACTGTAATGCTAGAAACCTACGTAAGAAAAGTTCTCACACTCTGCTGGCCCCTTTTATCCGCACTCTTTTTCATCTCATGTGTTGGCGAAAAGGAGGATATACCTTTCATTGACACGCTTCAGTTACCAAGGGAAATTTTTATATTGAATGCTGGAATCGGATATTCTAACGGTGAGGAAATAGTAATAGGTGATTCCACCGTAATTACAGTGAACTATCGTGACGAAAAAATACGTTCAGTCACGTTAGAAAGACGAGGAATTGACTCGGACGATTTTGGTGCTTTTAGTCGCTCGTACGTGTTAAACATCGATACTGAGTACAATAATCGGGAACTTTATAAAATGAATCTTTCTGCATTTGATGGTGAACAGAAAGTTCGAATTAGCTACGAAGGAGGTAAACCCTCAATAGTACAAACGTCTATCCAAGGCATCTCCCAGGAATTCATCATTGAAAAAAGATACTTCTACGATTCCGAAGAAAATCTGACTTCCATAGAGGAATGGAGGAATGATTTCAATGCCGATCTCAGTTTGGACCTTTGGGAGAGTACTATCCTTACATACCAGGATGGCAATGTAACTGGTATATCCAGGTTTGATGGAAGAAACGGTCAATTGGTGCAGGAAAGCGTACTTACATATGACTCAACAAGCAATCCACTTAAAGGTAGACTCGGTCTTTTATTGCCCCCCTTTAATGATTATATCCCCTTGGAGTTTTTCTTAAGTTCTCACCTCGTCAAGAATTCTGACTTGAATTGTGCGGATCTCGGTTATGAACAAGCTGAAAATGAACTTCAGATATACAGAGATGACTGTTACCGCAAGGAGCAATTTATTTTTAGATTTTGATAATTGAATGTGACTGAAAAAGACAGTGTGTGAGGTTTTCATGGGATAAAAGCATCATCATTCTTCATTTTCTACGCTGCGAACAATTCTATTATAAACCCTTTCCAATTGAATCCAGAAACTACGCTTTCCACTGGTGTTCACAAACTGGATAATCACGGCATCCATATCAGCATGATACCGGGCAATGCTGGTATAGCCCGGTAACCAGCCGGTATGCTCATACTCGTAAATAGTTGAATAGAGAGCTTGCTCTTCCTCCGTAAATAAGGTTCCATCAATTAGTGACCTCAGAAATGATCCAACGTCCTCCGCTGTTGCCACCATCGATCCACCAGGAAGCTTGTGATCCCAGCTTTTTAGACTGGGTCCCCACTCTTTTAGATATCCCTCCATCACTGCAGTAGAATCAACCTGGCTGTAAAGGCCAAAAGTGTTTTTCAAGCCAAGTGGAATAAGTATCTCCTCCTTGATATACTGATGATGAGAATAGCCAATTACCCTTTCTATTGCTTCAGCGATCAATAAATAATTGGTATTCGAATACTTGTACTTCTTATTAGGTTCAAAATCAGCGGGTTTATCAAAAACCAATGCCGCAACGGTGAGATAATCATCATCCGTATCTTCCTCAAAACCGGGTTCATCCCGGTATCCACGGATACCACTTCGATGTTGAAGCATCATTCTCAACGTTATTTCATCCGCATATTCAATTCTTCCCCTAACTTCAGGAATCAGCTCCGCTAGTGTACTCTCCAGCGATAATTGTTCACTGACGACAAGTTTCGCTGCTGCTGCTGCAATGTACAGTTTACTAATACTCGCAATCTTGAAGAGTGAACGGGGGTTAGCCGGTATTTGCTCCTCCCGGTTATTGAAGCCAGCGCTATAAAAGGATGATTTCCCTGCCTTATTCACATACACAATCATGCCGTCAAATCCACCTTCTATGGCCTTCTGCATTTCCTCCTGAACACTACCCGGGATGTAAAAAGGATTGTTCGTGCAGCCTGATAGTGAAAAGCAAACCAGTAATATCAAAGGGATTCCCCGGATAAGGACATTTCTTATTCGCATAGTCATGCATTTAATATGGCTAAAGGTACCTGGTTATGTTTTAATCCACTCTTAAATCAGTTCTTCCGCACGGGCAAAGGAATTCCACCAACATCCGCACCAACATCCCGTGGCTCGGCAAACCAGGCGAGCTTCCCTAATGTGGTCAATCCTGCTGGTAAGTTAATAGCATCCGGATGGGTCTCCATTAACTGAAGAAGCATCGCCTCTCGCAGTTCAACTGCTACTTCTGTGTTTTGAAGAATCTTGTTTTCGGTTTCACCAGGATCATTAGTTAAATCAAAGAGCCATTCCTGTATTCCCGAAGGTTCATTTCCAGTCTTATACTCCAGGCCCAAATCTCTTTTCCCGGTATGAAATACATATTTCCATTCATCTGAGACCATCATTAGGAGATTGTCCTCGAGATATTCGGCAAACACATATTCTCGATGATCCCCGGCGCCGATCGTTATTGAATTCCAATGAGAAATACCCGTAGACCCTTTCATCCTATCTACTCCTAATGCGTCTACCAGGGTACCGGCCAAATCTGTCATGGAGAAAAGGGATTGGGAAACACCTGCCTTGATGGTAGAACCATTAAATAAAAGCGGAACCGAAATGGATTGTTCCCACATGGTATGCTTCTCTAAGCGACCATGATCATATAATAGGTACCCATTGTCAGACGCATATACTACAAGTGTATTATCGGTGAGTCCAAGATCCTTCAGAGCTGCAAATAGCTTGCCCAGAGAGGAATCCAGGTATTCAACAGAAGTGAGGTAAGATGCAATCGCACCCTTCTTTTCTCCCGGGGAGAATTGCTTAAATATTTCCGGAATCCATCTTTCATCTAAAGTAGAATGAGAAGGGATCTCGATTCTTGAGGTATCTATCCGATTGACAAATTCAACAGGAAAATCAAATGGTGCATGCGGTTCATGAGGAGCATACCATAGGAAAAATCGGTTGTCCTTGTTTCGATGTAGGAACTGAATCGCCTGATCATTCAGAAACGTTCCACGGCAATCTTTTTCGTAACAGTCAGCTGGTAAATAGGACGTATTCCAAATTGAGTGGAAGTCTCGGGATTCATAGTCAGCTTGTGTAGCAATCTTTTCGGGAATCGATTCTTTTTGGATCTTTCTTCTGTAGTCACCGGTATCAATTATGGTATCGAATCCGAAGGTGGGTAAGTTGTCTTCATAAATATCTCCCCATATCCAGGAATTGAAATGACTTTTACCAATCAATCCGGTACGAAATTCATGATCCTTGAGGTGTTCCGCGATGGTCTGATTGTTCACATCATTAAATGGAGTAAAAAGCAAGCTGACTCCCGTTGCATGAGGAAGTTTCCCGGTTAACATGCTTTGCCTTGACGCATTGCAAATCGGTGAATTGCAATAAGCTCTTGAGAAGCTAAGACTGCTACGAAATAGACTATCGAGGTTTGGGGTCTGTACTAAATCATGATTCCTAAAACCTGATGCGTATTTGCTATGATCATCGGCGAGGATAACTAAAACATTAGAGTAGGTAAAGGGTTTCTCCGTAGACTCCTCTAGAGCACAGCTCGCTAACATAATAACAAGCATTAGGAATAAGAGACTACTCTTTATGTTATTCTTTAAAATGCCAGACATGGAGAAGTCGTCAATTTTCTTCCTCAGGCCGTATCCCGAAAATGAAAAGGTAACCGATCATCCAAAACTCTCCTATTGTTGCCGGAATAGTGAAATAATCAGCAAAGGAGTTTTCAGGCACCAGGTAAATAATCACCACACTGATCACATAACCGACTCCACCCAGAATTAACGTCCTTCCCAGCCATACTGGCATTCTATTGGAACTAGTCACAATATATCCCAGTGGAATTAACCAAAGACCAAAGAAAATACCTCCAACGCCCCAGGCATTAGTCGATAAGCTACTCAGTAGCTCTATTAGCATGACTTTGTCGTACACTGTTTCGGAGGCATTGGCAATTCCAATAGCAGAACCCATTGCAATCGCGCTGATCATGATCACCACCGCATTTACCATCCCCCAGATTCCAACTGCCCAAGCAGCCCATTCGTTAACACCTCTGAATAATTTATAAAACCAGAAAGCCGTGAGAGCTTGAGACAGTATTACACCGAATTCAAGTAACAGTCTCGTTCTGGCCAGAGACTCCTGCTCAATCAGGTTCGATAGGGTTTTGTTAGGATCGGCATCAAATATCTGAGAATGAAAAACCAGAAACCCTAGAATACCAGTAATGGCCATCATTAAATACCAAAATCCCGCTAATCTGGCCGTTACCATCAATTGCTTTTGATCTTCGTAACCCAACATATGATACTTTCTCTTTTGAATTATTCTATGGCTATGTTACGATTTAAAGCCGAATATCTCTAATAACTACCTTCGATTTTTCAGCTCTGAAAGCCTAATCCACCATTTCCCATCAACTTCCAAAAAGCATTCGTGCATTAAAAATGTTTAAAAATGATTGGATTTTGAAAACAAGAGGAATAACAATCCGTTTTCAGTAACATTTGACTTTAACATCTAGATCAAAACTCAAAAGACCACACATGAACTATTCAAAAATCATCGCCTTAATCTTATTTATTTCGCTTCAGAATCAAGTGTCGGCACAAACTGCCACCATTGAATACAATCTCAATGGAAGGGATTTAAGTGAAACCTCGAATAACCCTTTTAAAAAATACATCGGAGAATGGACCTTGAAAAACGACGACTGGACGCAGGATTGGGGTTATGGTATCGATTCCATCAAAATTCCAGGGCATCACACCATCACTCAACAGCTCAATACAGACAACAGCCTACTTTCCATCATCGACGGACCAGAACCCAATGGACATATTTTTTGGTCCTACAATCCAAATACAGGAGAAGTGTATCATTTATCCAGCTTCGGAACCATAAGAGCCGGAAATGGGCAGGGAACAGTCAACGGAAATGGAGATGTCCAACTGAAAATAAAATTTGAGGGAGAACCGGAGGATACCTATCGAATCTACAATTACCGGTGGATCAATGAGGATGAATATCATATGAAGTCCGTGCAGTTTAGAGAAGATGATCAACCAACCGGACTTTTTTACGAGGGGACGTTCGTACGAATCGGTTACAACGAATAGTAATAAATCGTTATTGAGAATCTTAGTCCGGATATTTACTACCTTATTTTCAAAATTCAAGTATCCTTAGAAGCTGTAAACGTAAAAAAGCAGCCTTCTCCAAAGGCTGCTTCTCGTTGCTGCAGAAATGGATGTAACACCCAAATTCTTTGATCACTCGATGACCAGCTTTCGAGTAATTATACCTTTTACATCCTCGTACTTTACCAGGTAAATTCCTTTTGAAAAACCGCTGACATCTATGACATTAGACTTATCCGCTGATTGCTCCACCAGGGTTTTACCCTGTAAGTCCACCACCTGAATGACACCATTGCCACCTGGTGTATGAATAGTCAGGAAGGTGTTTGCTGGATTAGGGAAAAGAACCAAAGTCAATGATTCTTCAATGCCCAATACTGTTTCTATTGTTAATTCTCCATCAATCAAAATGTATTCATACAAGTCATCCACACCTTCTTCCCAGGTGATCGGATAGGTACCAATAGTGCTTTCAGAGTTGGCATCGGTAATCAGCGTGGGAGGATTGTCTAGTACAGACTCACTTTCACCTAGTTTAAAGCCAGTCACCTCGTAGGTCAATGTTGGAATCTCTTCCCCTTCTGTGATGATCAGGTCATCCGCAGTGAAGGTCAGCGGAGCTTTTGTTACAGTGAATTTTTGACTGACAGGTACGGCTGGATTAAATAAATCATCACCTATCTGGGTTGCAATCACTGTGTAATTGCCAATTCCTTGGACAGTTAGTACTCCATCGGTGATCGAACCAACGCCTTCATTCAATTCATACGTTATATCCAGATCGCTGGTGACCGTAGCAGCTAGTGTTACCAGGTCACCATACCTTACATCATCTGGACTTTCAAAGCTGATTTCTTGATTACTTTTTGCACTATTTATGACTTCAAAAGTCAAGGTTATCGTATCTGCAGAATTGAAGTTCTGATTACCTGGTTGAGTAGCTGCTACCCTATAAGTACCCACAGCATTCAAGGTAAGGGTGTTACCGGAAATCGATCCATCTCCACCAATTAATACATAATCCAGGGACAATCCGGATGAGACGCTTCCTGCCAAGGTCAAGGTATTTCCCTCAGCCAGATCGACCGAATCCTGAAGCTCAAATGCTATGATTTGATCTGCCTTCAGTATGGTTAAAGTATCATCCTGTAGTGTCACCTGGTAGTTGCCTTGTCGGTTATCTGGATCAATAAGCCCCGCAGTAATCACATACTTACCAGCATCTGAATTGGCGGTGGCCGACGTATTGAATGATCCTTCGATAGCATCATTATTGGTGATACCCAATATCGATCCATCCAGGGTCGGAATAGCCTCACCATAGTTAATCGTCTTGGAATTTGCGGTAATAATCAGAGTAGCTTGATTAACTGTTAGCGTACCAGCGTTCACTAACGTATCATAATTTCCTAGTTTATTGTCCGGATCCGAAAGTGTGGCGGTGATGTCAAAGACTCCTGAAGAGCTACCATCGGCGGCGGTAGCATAACTAGCGTTAATATTTTCACCGTTTACTACACCAAGTATTGTGCCGTCCAAAGTCGGAATGGATTCTCCGTAGGTTATGGATTTGTCATTCGGAGTAACACTTAATAGAGCATTTTGGATGGTGATAGTACCGTCGATGTAGGTTATATCGTAATTTGAATCTGTTGTCCCGGTCACGGTAATCGGATAAGATCCTGCTGTAGTGAAATTATCAACCATGGTGGATACGGTAATGGTAGCAGATAAATCATTTTCAGATTCACCATTGACAAAACCCGAGTAAGAAACCGATAAATCCGGACTAGAACCATAGGTCATGGTCTGATCCGGCATTGTGGCGGTGAGTGGTGCTTTCGACACTACTATTTGCGAAAGGGCATTCGCTCCTGCTATGCAAGTAGCTCGGTCCGCGGCCGCAGATTGAACAAAGAAACCATCTGTTATTGCCAAACTCGGAACGAAAACCAATCCTGCTAGACCTTCCGCAAGAGTAATATAATCTCCCTCATTGATCCTTGTAACCCCATCGTTTTTAAACAAAGATCCAAATCCAATGTCCGGGAAATAAAAATGATTGGCCACCATATCCGTTGGATCGGGTGAAATCATTATGTTGGTGGCTGTGGATCCGTAAATTGTATTGAAGTCAGAAACTATAGGGGTTTTGGTTTCATCAGGTTCGCTGACTACCACATTCGACCAAATAATACGTTCACAGCCATTTTCATCCTGGGCGGTAATGTCATAAGTGCCCGCTAATAGACCCGTGATTGGGGAAGGAGCAAAATTTGAACCATCAATGCTGAATCCTATTATTCCTATACCTCCAGTTGCCGAGATGGTAATTGAACCGCTTGCCTCTCCATTGCAAATGGCATCAGTCACCACCCCAACGTCAAGTGTCAGTTGATCAGGTTCTTCCACGTCAATTGTACTGGAAACCACACATCCATTAGCATCTCTTATATACCCCGTATAGCTTCCAGTCGATAAGCCGCTAAACGTACTATTCGATACATAAGTGCTACCATCGATGCTGTACTCATAGGGTGCCACTCCTCCGGAACCGGTCAAGTCTATCTGCCCGTTTGATTCACCAAAACACTGATTGTCTATCCTAGTCATAGACAAGTTAAGGTCGGAACCTGTGACAGTTAATGTAACGGTCGAATCCAAACCACTGGCACTTGCCGTGAACGTTTCGACGTAAGTACCCGGTGCTGTAATAGTCTGGGTACCGAAAGAAATGGAACCTGCTGGACAAAGCTGCATGCTTGAGCTCTCCGTGTAGGAGAGGTCAAAATACCGAACGACACCCCCGCGTGTCTCTGCCCGGGAAGCAATTAACAATTTACTACCTTCCAAAGCGATATTATTCCCAAAAAATGCCCCATCAGGCAAGTATTGAAAGCCATCTATTTCAATGCTTTCACCAGTTGCGTCGTTAATAATTTGCACCACTCCAACCGGAAGTGAATTTCCTGACGTAGGTCCAACTGATGAACCACTACCGTGAACCATCAACCGGTTTTGGATCTGCAATCCATTGAAGTCAGCATGTCCGCTAAAACCAGAATTCAAATAGTAACTGGGAAACTGCCGGAGAATGACTTCGTTCGTATTGATATTGGTCGACCAATTTTGGTTCTCCCTTTCGAATACATACGCTGACATGCTGTTTGCAGTACTGTATGTAACCACTAGATCTCCATCAGATACTAATCCTCCACCGAAAGAAAGTCCGGCTGCGCGATCAGAACCGAGCAGTATCAAATCCTCCGCTGTTGAATTGGCCCATATGCCAGATACGGGTCTGTCATAAATATGCAAGGTGCCAGCATTGGATCCGGTTAACGCGGAGGCTGCAATAAAATCATCACCCAAAATCGCTGAAAATCCTAAAAAATCGGCAATTCCTACATTTGTACTGTACAACTCTGCGCGAAGAAAAGCGCTTGACCATGATGCACCTGATTTTTCATAGACATACATCTTTCCACCATTGGCAACAGTACCTGCATCTTCATATGGGGCACTCACAAGGATTTCAGAGCCATTAAAATCGACATTTATGCCAAATGCGGAGGCATTCGACGAATTTACCGGAGCAGGAGAAGTCAGCTTTATGGTCTCGGTCATATTTGTCCACCCAGCTACCGGCTTTTCGAAAATGTAGGCACCCTGAAGAGCAAAATCGACAGCTCCATTTCCTACTACCACTACATCTCCAACAAATGCGACAGAAGTCCCAAATTTTTTATCGGTAGCGGCATCACTCGCTGTCAATTTGGCAACCTCCACCCATTGATTTGCACCACTTAATTCAAACACATAGACCGCCCCACTGACGCCATTGTGCCTGGGGGCGGAAATCGCTACAAAATCACCGCTTATGGCCATATCATATCCAAAATTGTCGGTATTTCCTGTGCCATTCGGAGTATCGCTTCCGCGAAAAGTTTGCAACTCGGACAACGTTTGACTGTATGCTGAAAGTGAAAAGCAAAGCGACAGAGTAGCGAGCATAATTCTAGTCATGATACAATTTTTTATAAGCAAATTGCAATGAACCCTTTTGACAGAATCGCTACTTTAATAAGCGCTGGGGTACTTCTAATGAACGCATGGTTCACTTTAAGGAAATACCTTAATGCAAACCCAGCTGGTCAAGACTCCGCATGAATTGCTCTTTCTTACGCTGTGAAATTCCCACTTCGGCCCCATCAGACATTAAAACCGACCCTCCATCAGATTTTAAAACCTGGTGAACATGAGTGAGGTTAATCATATGTGATTTATGAATACGAATGAATCCAAAAGGAGATAATAGATCTTCATAGTACCCCATGGTTTTTGAGATAATAACTTTCTCCTTTTCGGTATAAAAGATCGTGTAGCTCTGATCCGACTCACAACGGATGATTTCATTGATCTTAAAAATGTAAATCTTGTCTTGCGTTTTGAGGATCAGCTGTTGATCCTGGTCTTCGGCTGCCAGGTTGGCTTTTAGTGTATCCACCGACACCCGATCATGTGATGAAAGTGTATTTTGTACCTTCTCAATCGCCTCTTGTAGTGCACTAAACTTAATGGGCTTGAGTAGGTAATCCACGGCACTAAATTTGAAGGCATTCAAGGCGAATTCCTGGTGCGCAGTGACAAATACAATTTTGAAAGAAATTTCATCGAAAAGGTCGAGGAGTTGAAAGGAATTTTGATGTCCAAGTTTGATATCCATCAGGACTAATTCCGGATGAGATTCCAAAATTGCATCATATGCTGTTTGAACATTCCCTGCCGACCCAACTACTTCTACCGGTAGCTCTTTCAGCATCTCAATCATTCCTGCCAGAACATTTCGCTCATCCTCAACTACAAATACCTTCATCATACCCACGTAATTAAAGGTAGCTCAAGTGTAACAATTACACCGTCCCCGGTTTTACGGTTTTCTACTGAGACATCTCCTGTCTGTGATTTCCGCCTGAATAGTATGGCTAATCGTTCCTGCGTTATCCGAATGGCTTTTGATCCTTGCTTGTATTCAATTTCATCCTGCAACCCTTGGCCGTCATCCATGATCTCGATGATCAGCCTGTTATGCTTATCAGAAAGTTGAACTTTGATGTTGCCCTCGTTTCTTCCCTTGAAACCGTGCTCGTACGCATTTTCCACAAAGGGTTGTAGCAGCATAGGAGGAAACTTTACGTTTGATGCGTCTTCCAGTTGATTTTGAATAACGTGGCTGATGTCTGGATAACGCATTTGTTGCACTTGAAAATACTTTTGCAAGGTTTCCAGTTCTTTTTCCAGTGTAATCCACTCCTGCGACGAGTAATCCAACACATCACGGGTGAGATCACTAAATAAGCTTAAATACTCTGCTGCCTGATATTTATCTCCCTGAAATATGAAACTATGTATAGATGACAAAGCATTGAAAAGAAAATGGGGATTCATCTGTGATCGGAGTAACTGCTGTTCGATCTCTAACCTCTGTTCCGCTAGCTTCAGATTCCTTGACCGGTAATAGACATAGCCGGCTGCACTTGCTGCTAAAATCAAAATCAAAGCTGCTATCCAAAAAAGGTTTTGTCTTTCCAATTTCAGATTGTTGATGAGCTGTTCTTTTTCAAGGTTAGTAATCTGCTGTTCCTTTTTCTCGGCTTCGTATTTGGCTTTCATCTCTTCTATCGTACGCTGTCGACTTTCATTCATGATGCTATCCTCGAGCACCCGAAGCATTTTCAATGTCTCAATGGCCTCCTGATATTGGTTGTTGTTTTGTTGAACCTCCGCCAAAAGCTCCAGGTAGTAAAGCTGATCCTGTTTCAACCCATAACGTTGAGACATTTGCAGACCCTCAACCACGATTTCAATAACCCGCTTCGGCCTATCCAATTGCAGATAGCAAAGAGCCAAAAGATAGCGACCTCTTACCTCAATAGTAGTTTGTTGATTAGATGCAGCCAACTCCAGGCAAGTCTCCAAATTCATGATGGCATCCTGGTAACTATTCACATTATACTCCAGGCTTGCCAGGTTATAGAGAACAAATGGCAATCGCCTGTTTTCTCCAGTTTCGTCAGCTATCTCCGCGGCTTCTACCAGTAACTTCCTTGCAGAATCAATCTGATCGAGGTCAAGAAAGCTGGCGGCTAGGTTGGATCGGTCCAGTATTCTCAGATCATGATTTTTCATCTGATCTGCTAGTACAACAAGATCTTTTTCAATACTCAATGCACTACTGAAATCTTCCAGGGACGAATAGAGATTTGCCAGGTTTTGTAAAGCTCGATGCTTTCTGACAACGTTCTGTAAGTGATCCGCCAACTCTACCAGTGGCAAGCTAAAATTCATTGCAGAATCGTACTGGTTGATCCTTCGGTATGATATGGCAATGTTATGAGAGATATCAAAAAGACTTAAGGAGTCGTCGAACCTCCGAAGCATAGTTTTACCAAGGTTAATGGCCTCCTGGTAACGACTGTTTTTTCTCAAGTAGGTAACCTGAAGCGAGTATATCCGCTGAATCCAAGGATCAGTTGGGGTGCTTACTAAAGAAGAAGCAAGAGAGTCGATTTTTCTAGAAGCATCCTCTGGTTCAAGTAGATTCCAAGATCTTCCGAGAAAGTATAGCCAACGTGCATCTTCTATGGGGTTTTGATTGAGAATGCGTTGAATTGATTGAAAATCATTCAGCTGATCGTAGTACTCCAGCGAATCAGCATGCTGACCCTTCCCCAACAAAGGAAACAGTATACCCAGAACGAGTAATAGTATACCTGATCTCTTCAATCGCATAGCGCAAATCAATTCAGTTTCTAGTTAAAACAAAACATCCAGATTTTTGATCGAATAGAGTTTCTTTAAGTACTTGACAAAGTCAACTACTTTTGATTTTGTTAAATACTAACAGAACCTACTCATGAAGATACCGATCGATGAAATCACCATCCGATCTGAAAGAAAAAAGGGAGATATCGGATTTATCACCGTCATGCATTGTCTTCATTACGATTACGGGTTAGAATTTGAAGTATATGTAGCAGAGCTCCTGGCAAACTTTTATGGATCGATGGACCCATCAAAAGAACGGATTTGGCTGGCGGAGTATAAAAATCAAATCGTAGGCTCGATTGCTTTGAAGAACGCCAACAATCAGGCACAACTCAGGTATTTTTTGATCGATCCTGACTTTCGGGGAATGGGTTTGGGCAAACGGATGATGGATATGTTTATGCAGTTCCTGCAGGAGTGCAACTATCGTTCTTCCTTCCTACTCACTGAAGCAACCCTCGATACAGCTATTCACCTATATGGAAGCTATGGTTATCGATATGTCTCCTCAAGTACGACGGATTTCGGACTGGAGGAAAGGCGCTATGAATTGGAGCTCTAGAGTGTTTGATGAATCGGAAACAGTCCTAGACATATTGAGAAAACATTAAATCTTCACCTTGGCAAAATCCTGAACGACCTCCGCGGCAGATTGAATAGCGGTAATATTACCAACTCCTTTACCCGCTTGCCAGAATTTAACTGAATCGTCAAACGCGGTTTTGCTATAATTTTTGACTCCGCGATTCAGCAAATACATCCGGGCATACTTTTTCAACTTTGGCCGCCTTAACATGAAATTGATTATTGGGCCTGTTTTCAACCCACCCCTCATAATATCATCCGTCTTAATTACCGAAGAATTATTACCCACGATTTTATTGGTCCAGACAATATCCTCCTCCTTCGCATCGACAATGGCTTGCTTATAGCTATCGGTGACTTTGCATTCGTGAGTAGCCAAAAACCTGGTCCCCATTTGGACGCCAGCATACCCCATCTCCAAAACTTTCTTATAGTCCTCAGTATCACCAACTCCACCCGCGCATATTAGCGGTATGTCAATGTCCCTTAATTCTTCAATAAACTGTTCCGCAGATTGAGCTCCGGTCTGACCACCAGCTCTCCAATTGATGCAGTTTAAACCATCCACGCCTGCATCGACCATGGCCAGCGCTATCTTCTTATTGGGAACATCATGATATACCCTAATACCATGCTCCTTTGCTCTTTTTACCACTTCATGCGGTTTACCCAGAGAAGTCAGAAAGAACTTTACATCCTCCTCGATCGCGATTTCCATCCACACTTTCATCTGCTCATGGTACTTCTTATTCGCACCTCCGAAAATGGTGAAATTGACTCCAAACGGCTTGTCGGTAAGTCTTTTGATTAATTGCAATCCTTCTCTGAAATCATGGCCGTATAGCCAGGTCATAGTAACCGGTTGAACCACTCCGAAACCTCCGGCCTCTGAAACTGCGGCTACCAATTCCGGATTAGAACCCGGATACATAGGACCACAGACGACAGGAACCGTAGCTCCCGTATCTTTTAGAAATAAGTCAGTTTTTGTTGTCATAATACTCGTGCAGGTAAATTAGTCACAAGAATTCTTATGCCATGCTATTGACGATGTTTCACCCGCGATAGTCCTCGTTTATAACAGGTCTCTAGGACCGACGTCCAATAGTCCTAGTTCACAACGAGAACTGATTATTCGCTTGACTCCGATTGATTCCGGTCAAGCTCATCTTAGCTTACCAAAGCTACTTTGCCCTTCTCCTAATTCAATGCCTTAGTCTTTGAAATGAAATCATTTGATTAATTATTGATCAAAGAAATTATATCATTTGATACATAACGTAATTAATAAGCTTTTTGGTGTTGTTTATTGAGAAATGGAGTCTAAATTAGTTTGTATTAATTATAACTGTTTTACTTATAAACAATATAATTATGATGATCAAATTAATTAGGAGGTAAATCTAGCAAACACATTGAGTTTGGTGTCGATTTCTCTTAAGAGTTGCACCAAGGAAAATGATATTTTAAACAAACCAAAACAACCATGATGTCATTAAAAATCAGATCAATCTCTTTAATCATTTTGGCTTTCTTCTTTGTAAGCTCCTGTCAGGAGGATGCAATTGTGCCTGATTACACTGTGCTCCTTTCAGAGTCTATGGAATTCGATGACATATTTGAAATGATTGACTATGTAGAAAGTACAGAAGGTGAAGGGAGTCCTTCAAGTCGTATTGCTTCAAATATTAAATTTAAGTCCTACAATGAGGCCTATTTGGAAGCTTTACAGCAAATCATTGAAGCAAAGACAATCGAATCTCATGATGAGCTGCTTGCAAAGTTCAAAGGGTTAGTAATATTAGAAGATAGTATTTACAAGCCCATAGTGCGTAACTCTTTCTATGGCTCAATAATGAACCAAGATCGAATTTATTTGTCCTCTGGAATGGCCTATAAGGTTATGGACAACGAATTCATTGTTGAAACTAAGAAGCAGAATGTCGGTGATTTAATGTCTCTGAATTCAATAGAGAATCTGGATACTGAGAATTTCCGATTGATACAATATGGTGGAACAAGAAGTATTTCTGAATTAAATGGTGAAAGAGTCTCATCAAGTTGCTCTAATTACATGGAAGCTCAATACACTAAGAACAAAAGTGGCTGCAAAAATGACAGAAGAGTTCTTGTTTCGGCTGATTTGTATCGGATTGTTTCGGGCAGCTACACCTCTATCTATTCTGAAGTTAAAGTTTGGGGGAGGAAAAAAACTGCAATATTTTGCAATTGGGTAGATTATTCGACCACGCTGAAACTTAGAAATGCAACTCATACCGTGACTTACTATGTTGGAACCGCTCCGGTTACCCAATCCCGCTTTTTTTACGATTACCAAAGTGAGGTGGATGAGCCTTCTGCAATTGGAAGATGGACGGTGCTACCTCCTACAACAGGTACTCCACTCATAATTGGTGAAAAATATGACTATGTACATTCTGAAGCTTCCTCACGGGGTGTTGGAGATAACTGGGTGACCTTGCACTGCCCATAATATTGTTTAGGGAGATGCGTTTGCTCAGAAGAGCAAACGCTTTTTTGTATGTTCAAGTCGCTTACATGTATTTTCGTTTTAATCTGTTTTTTTCTGAACGCCGCACAATGTCAGAATAAATGGAGTTCAGAAAATCCAAAGTGGGGATACTCAGCAGTGCTCTCAGGCGGTATTTCAAGGTTCCACTTTTTCGATTATCCGCAAGTACCGGATTATAGAACTGTCGAAACAAGGGTTGAAATAAGAGCCATCAGGCACTTTAAAGTGTTTTCTATTGTGACGGGAATCGGCTATGGTGCCAAATTCAAGAGACCATCGTACTATGACAATAATACGATCACCGCTAAGTACATTGCAGTGAGCAGGAGAATTGATAATGCAATGAGTTCGTCCAATCAATATACGGTGTTTCTTCCTTTATTGTTGAGAGCTAATTTACGTGCCAGTAGATTTGGAGTTGAAGGAGGTCTTGTTTTTAGGAATTGGACACAAATAGGTTTATCGCCAGTCATGAGAGAAGAAGTTGGTTTGGCTTTATCTTTTAAATCAAGGTTGACCAACAAAGTGTATCTGAATATTGATTTTTTTCGTGGATTAACACACAGCAATGTTATTCCAGCAGGACAGGTCACTATTAGTAGTAATCAAAATCCCAGTCGTGTTAATGAATATTTTCAATTTTCCATTGAGAAGAATTTTTGACATATAGTGATCAAGTTTAGATGAGAACAAAGATCAGTTAGACGTAATTTAAGTCCTTCTCAGCCCTCTCCACCTCCCAATGGTAGTTCCCAAGCTGGGAGGGAGATCTTTGGAAAAACCGGATGGGACCTAATTCAAAAGCTCATAATATGACCCAATTGACACACTAGGTACAACTTTGGTACAAATTTTTGGAGGTTGTTGATGGTATTTCACGAAATGGGAGATTCCCTCTAACAGGTATAAAGTACACTTCGAGGGTAGAAAGCAATAAAAAAGCCTGATTTTCCATCAAAACCAGGCTTCATTCGTGATTCGACTGGGGCTCGAACCCAGGACCCTCTCCTTAAAAGGGAGATGCTCTACCAGCTGAGCTATCGAATCTAACCATTTAACAATTTTTATGCGGAGAATTGAATACCCTTCGCTAAAATTGAGGTGCAAAACTAGCGGTATCCGACACAATTTCAAAAAAGAAATGAAGGTATTCTACTCACTATTATTTTCGGCCCTCATTTTCCCCTGTATTGCACAACCCATTTCCGAAGGAGATTCTCTTTTCTCTTCCGCACAATATACCCAGGCGATTGAAATATACGAAAGCATTTACCAGGAAGGTAAGGCCTCCCCGGCCATGCTACTACGAATGGCGTTCATTGAAGAAGGACTGGATAACTATGCTACCGCACTCTATTATCTAAATCAGTATTATCAATTGACGGCTAATCGTGAGGTGTTGGATAAAATGAGGGAAATTGCTGAAGACCAGGGACTGAGGGGCTACGAATATTCCGACTCAGAATTCTTTCGAAACATCATCCTAAGGTACAAAATGCTAATACTTTCGAGTTTATCAGGCATCGCTTTGGGTTTGCTGATTTATATCCTTTACCTACGTCAAAAGAAATCACTGTCAATACAACCGCTGATCTTACAGTTTGTAATTGTCTTACTCATTGTACTGGTGACCAATAACTTTTTTACGGCCTCCAAAGCGATTATTAGTCAGAACCAGACTATCCTTATGAGTGGTCCTTCAGGTGGGTCCGAACCCATTGAAGTATTGGAGAGAGGACACAAAGTTTCTATCATGGAAGTCGACGAGGTATGGGTAAAAATCACCTGGTCTGACATTGAGGGTTATGTTCGCAAGAATCGTTTGATGTCCATATAGCCCTACCTTTGTATTCATGAAAAAAGGGGAAGTAATTGAGCAACTCACATTAGATTCCATTTCCTCCGATGGAAGAGCCGTGGGCCGTATTGAAGGTCGAGTGGTGTTTGTGAAAGGAGCCGTTCCGGGCGACGTAGCTAAAGTCAAGATCACTGGAAAGGAAAAGCGCTTCCTGGTTGGATATGCTGAGGAAATTCTGACTCCTTCGGAGAACAGGATTGAACCGGTTTGTCAGCATTTTGGCACTTGCGGGGGATGTAAATGGCAGTCCTTAAGCTATGAAGCCCAACTCGAACAGAAAGCTTCTCATGTTAGAAGTAACCTGGAAAAAATCTCGGGAATGGATCTTCCGGAATTAGAACCCATTCTAGGAAGTGATGAGACTTACTTTTATCGAAACAAGCTGGAGTTCACCTTCAGTAACAATAGGTGGCTTACCAGAGAAGAAATTGAATCGGGTGGAACATTCGAAAAGAATGCTCTGGGGTTTCATGTGCCTCGAATGTTTGATAAAATCCTCGAGATTGATACGTGCCATCTGCAAGAAGATCCATCAAATGAGATCAGAAACAAATTAAAGGAGTTTGCCTTACGGGAAAAGCTCACATTCTACGACATCCGAAATCATCACGGGCTGCTTCGAAATGTGATCATCCGAACCACCCGCCTGGGTGAAACCATGATCCTCATGCAGTTTGGGGAAAACAACAAAGAAGGGATCAATACGGTCATGCAATTTCTGGTTGATTCCTTTCCGAACGTTACGTCCTTCATGTACATCGTGAACACCAAGAAAAACGACTCCTACCAGGATCTCCCTGTCCATCCGTTTTTTGGTGAAGATTTTATCAAGGAAAAACTAGGGGGCCTGACCTATCGAATCGGACCAAAGTCCTTCTTTCAAACTAATTCTAAGCAAGCTGAAAAACTATATGAAAAGGTGAGAGAGCTTGCGAATATTCAGTCGGGAGAAGTTATATACGATCTATACACCGGAACTGGCACTATTGCCAACTACATGGCAGATACCGCCGAGAAGGTAATCGGTATCGAGTATGTTGAAGACGCAGTAGTGGATGCACGAATGAATGCTCAGGAAAATGGAATTACTAATACTGAGTTTCATGCCGGGGATATGAAAGACATTCTTTCAGATGATTTTATTGCCAGGAATGGAAAGCCGGATGTAATTATTACGGATCCACCTCGAGCTGGTATGCACAAGGATGTTGTTGAAGTTATTCTGTCCGCCCAACCCAACCGAATAGTTTACGTCAGTTGTAACCCGGCGACCCAAGCCAGAGACCTGGAATTAATGAAGGATTCGTATGAGGTGCAAGTCATACAACCGGTAGATATGTTTCCACAAACCAGTCATGTGGAATGCGTGGCACTGTTGAAGTTGAGAAAATAATTCACCTGCGTAGCTCAGGACTAAAATACACACGGGCCCATAGATTGACTTTCAAGACAAATGGCAAACTTTATTGAATCCTGATTAACATTCTGTCGCTAATCCCTGTTAAGGAAACGTGGAAACAATTGTAATTGCCGGAGCAACTGGATTTATTGGTCGTTGGTTTATCCATCAATTTCATAAGAAATACAAAATCATCGCCTTAAGTAGGAATACTGTTACCAGTGAAACATATCCAGAAGTAGAATGGCGGAATGTCGATCTCTATTCCCTTTCGAGTACAGTCGCAGCTCTAAAGGATGCGGATTACGGGCTTTACCTCGTACATTCGATGCAACCGTCAACCAGGCTTAATCAAGGTAGTTTTGAGGATACCGATCTCCTACTAGCCGACAATTTCGGCAGAGCTGCTGAGCAATGTTGCCTGAAGCAAATTGTCTTTATCGGTGGTATTCTACCAAAAGATGCATCCGATTACTCTACTCACCTACGGAGTAGGTACGAAACTGAATTAACTCTTGCGAGCAGATCGGTACCAGTCACGGCAATTCGGGCAGGAATTATTATTGGACCGGGAGGTTCGTCTTTCGATATCATTGAAAAATTGGTCAAAAGATTACCCATTATGGCATGTCCAGCATGGTGTAGGTCCCCTTCACAACCAATTGATGTTAATGACATGATGAGAGTACTTGAGGAATCTTTCGGCAATGAAAAAGTATTCCATAAGGCCATAGAAGTTGGAGGAAAAAACACACTTACGTACATGGAATTACTCAGGAAGACTTCGCTCATGATGAATCGAAAGCGACTCATTTTCTCTATTCCCTTTTTCACGTTGGGTTTTTCAAAGTTATGGGTTGCTCTTTTTTCAAGTAGTAGCAGAACATTTGTTTCCCCACTCATTGAAAGTTTGCGACATGATATGCGGATAAAAGCGCATCAACCGTATGTTTTTGGTCCACCGGAGATCGATGTGGATGAAAGTATCAATAAGGCGCTAAATGACAAGGCTCCCATATTGCGAACAAAGACGTCATCAAAAGAGGAAAAAAACACGGTTAGAAGTGTGCAGCGACTAGCCAATCCCGGGAAAAAACCGGTCGCCTGGATTGCAGAAGCCTATCCTAAATGGTTATCTACCTTCTTTAGGTATGTTCTAAAAGCTCGTGATATAGATGATGAAATCAGCCTTGGGATATTGGGTATTCAGCTCTTAAGACTCAAATACATGGAAGAACGGAGTGACAAGGGAAGAAAGCTTTTCTATATCACCGGAGGCCTACTTGTGAAACGTGGGGATCATGGTTGGTTGGAGTTTAGATCGGTGCTAGATAACAAATATGTGATCACTGCTATTCATGAATTCGTACCTGCCTTACCATGGTTTTTATATCGCAACACCCAAGCTATTGCCCATCTAATTGTCATGAACCGATTCAATAAATTTTTATCGAAGCAGCCCTCAGCATAATAAGAAAGATTCACAATTTCGTTCATATTCCTGAACACCTGCGGACATGAAGGAAGAGCTGCCGCATCCTTAACAATCTTTAAATCAGAAGGTTATATACATAGGCATCTTATTTGTTAATGAGTTAGCTGTAAATGTTTCAAGGTAAGACCTAATTATGGGGTCAAACACAGAAGCCACCTGGATAATGTTGGATAATAATGCCCGGAAAATGGAGGACGAGCATATTCTTCTAGCTTTTCATCCATCGCTACATAGTGCTAGCAAAATATTCTTTCCAGCATACCTCCGAAAATAGTTTAATGATAAGAAGCTACATTTCCATCGCCATTCGCCAGTTAATTAGAGGCAAAGGCTATTCGGTGTTAAATATTCTCAGTCTTTCGTTGGGAATGGCTGCATTTCTTGTCATTTATATTTGGACTTCTCATCAGAAGTCGATGGATGGTTTTCATGAGAACAAAGACCATCTCTACAGTCTTTATTTCTCGGCAAAAGGTTCTGAAGATGCTCAAAGTGGGTATAAGATTCCACTAAACTATAAATCACCCAGTTGGAATATTAAGGAGAATTTTGCTGATCAACTAAAGGAATCAATTCCAGGTATTGCCAAGGCTACCGACTACCATTCACTGTATGCCCTGCCCTGGGGCTATCCAAGGACCTTCCAGGTTGGAGAGGAAAAACAAAAACTTGCCGGCACCGTGGTAGAAAATGATTTTCTCTCCATGTTTTCCATCAATTTATTATCCGGCCAGAAAATCGATGCACTTAATTCCGCACGCAATATCTTGATATCGGCTAAAATGAGTAATCTCTTTTTTCCTGATGCTGAAACTGCCATTGGAAAAACAATCCGTTATGAGAACAAAATGGATCTGGTTGTAGCCGGTGTCTTTGAAGACTTACCAAATAACAGTTCCTTGCAATTTGACTATTTGTTGAGTTGGAATCTTTTTGAACAGAACCAAATATATCGATCTACAAATCATTGGCAGACATTCATCATGCTCGATGAAAACGCCAATCCTGACGCGGTGAATACGGAAATTCAAGACTTCCTTCATGCCAGATTGACTGCACTTCCTGATATAGAAGTTTCACTGGGACTTATCCCCTTTCATCAGACCAATCTTTATACAGAGTTCGAGAACGGCAGGCCCTCAGGAGGTAAAGTGGAGTATTTACAACTTTTCTTGTTCGTAGGATTACTCATCTTAACTCTTGCCTGTATCAATTTTGCCGGAATATCGACGGCTCGATCGGTGAAAAGATCGAAAGAGGTAGGAGTAAGAAAGGCCATTGGATCAACAAAATTTCATTTGATCGGGCAATTTCTGACCGAAACGTTACTCCTATCCGGTATCGCCATGACGATCTCACTTACTGTTGCATCGGTAGTGCTTCCACTACTCAATAGCATGCTGGAGTTGAGTATTGAATTCCCATATCAGGATTTTACATTTTGGATATTGGCGCTCTGCCTGGCTGTTGGAACAGGACTTCTCGCCGGAATATACCCGGCTTTCGTACTAGCTTCCCAAAGAGCGTTTGTTATCATTCGACGTGATTTTAGACTTTCTCCCACGAATGTTCTTTTTCAAAAAGGTCTTGTGGTTTTCCAGTCTTTTCTATCACTGACCATGATAATTGGTGCCTTGATCGTTTATCAACAGACTCATTATATCCAGGAAGGTGACCTTGGATACAACCGAGAGAATGTGGTTTACTTACCCGTGGAGGGAGAACTCATCACAAAATATGGGCTATTCAAAACGGAGTTGGAAAAAATGCCAGGTATTTCAGGAGTAGATCGGTCTAGTGAAGCACCTCATTCCATGAATTTTGAAGTTGTCGATGCTATCAATTGGCAAGGAAAAGAACCAAATCAAAAAATTGGATTCTATCCGACTTCTGTCGGATATGATTATGTTGAAATGATGGGTTTACGTGTAGCCGAAGGCAGAAATTTCTCCAGAGCCATCCAAACTGATTCCTCAGCCTTTCTCATCAATAAACGAGCAGTTCAGGAAATGGGGATCGAAGATCCAATAGGAAAATGGATCTCAGCATGGAATAAGAAGGGAAAAATCATTGGAATTCTGGAGGACTATCACATCAATTCCTTACATCAGCCAATCAAGCCTGTTATTATGGATGTTAAGGAAGACTTAAATTTTGGAAACATCTTAGTCAAAACTGCTCCCAGTCAAACAACAATGGCCATCGAAAGCATCACAGAAATTTTCAGTCAAATCAATCCTGCCTACGCTTTAGATCTAAAATTCCTGGATTCAGAATATCAAAAAATGTACAAAAATGAGGTAGCGATATCTAAGTTATCCAGTGTGTTTACCTTCATTTCCATACTCATCTCTTGCTTTGGGATCATTGGTTTATCAATGACCTCCGCGGAGAAGAGAATGAAAGAAATTGGGATTAGAAAAGTATTAGGCGCCTCAGTCAAACAGCTTGTTCATTTATTCTCAGCACCATTTATCATATTGGTATTAATTGCAGCTGTTATCGCTATCCCCGTTTCATGGGTGATATTCTCTGAATGGCTCAGCAACTTTGCCTATCATATTGATTTAGCGTGGTACAATTTCGCAATTGCATCAGGGTTTTTATTGGCCTTAACCTTCCTTTCGATCAGTACCCAGGCTATACGGGCTGCAACCATCAATCCAGTTGAAACCATAAAATCCGAGTAGAGTTTGGACGAAAAGTGCAATAGGTGATTGAGGGAGATACCTCTGGCTAATCGAAATCAGATTTTATTATCTTTCCTGAAGCCAATTTCTTGACCTCACACCTATGAAATCCAAATTACTATTCATTCTTTCTGTTTTTCTGGTTGTTTCCTGTTCCCAACAGCAAACAGAATCACCAGCCTCTCAAACCGATGACAGGGAACCCATTGTGGTCCGTGGTGACTCATTGGAATTAGATACGGACTATTCCCCGCCCCCGGGAGATCCCCTCTCTCATCACGCATCGGGTTTTGCGAAAATTTTATGTTCCGCTGTTTTTATTTCCGGCCTGGACTTTGATTTTGCGGCGGAGAATATCGGTTACTTCTCTGCTCCCTATGAAGAGCGTTCCAAGTTCGTATCCAGGGAAGTAGACATGGATAACAAAGCTGTTCATGTAACACTTCCCAATGGAATGGTCCGAACGGCAAAGTATTTCGGAGACCAGGGATGCATTTGTCTCGGCGAAGGAAAAGAAGAACTAAACTTCACTCCAGTGGACATCTCACAAAATCTTCCAGATGCCAAAACCACTCCATGGCCCATGGGGGATGCGGATGATGGAAAAGAATTTCCGGCCAACGTGGATGAAGTAAAGGTTCAAGAGGCTTTAGAAACCGCCTTTGCCAATCCTGAGGGAATGACAGCAGGATTGATTGTCACCTATAAAGGTCAAATAATTGGAGAAAAGTATAAGGAAGGAATCACAAAAGACACTCCTCTTGAAAGTTGGTCCATGGGTAAAAGTCTTACAGCTATGCTAATGGGTGTGCTTATTCAACAAGGGGTATATGAACTCTACCAAAATGCCCCCATCCCAGAATGGCAGGAAAAACCCGATGATCCCAGGGCGAACATCCGTATTGCAGATATCTTAAGGATGTCATCAGGACTACGATTTAGAGCACCTCAAGATCCTGATTTTGATCCTGACCTTGGTTATCCGGATCATCTTTATGTTTACACTACCAGTGGCAACTCATTTAACTATTCGGCCACAAGACCTCAACAATGGGAACCGAATACGGTCGGTCGATATAGAAACTGTGATCCTTCGCTAACGAATTACATGATTCGATTGGCTGTGGAAGGTCGTGGAGAAGAGTATCTTCAGTTTCCTCAAAAGCACTTATTTGATAAGATCGGAGTTCGAAACATGGTAATGGAGACCGATACGTACGGGAACCTTTTGTTGCAGGGGTATGAATTCGGTACACCGCGAGATTGGGCTCGTCTGGGAAATCTTTGCTTAAATGATGGTATATGGAATGATGAGCGCATTCTTCCGGAAGGATTCGTTGACTTTGTCAGCAATGTAGCTCCTGCGTGGAAGGCCGATGTTCGTAACATCTATGGCGGTTTTTTCTGGATCAATGGCACTGGAAACTTCAATGTCCCAAAAGATGCTTATTTCATGGCTGGCGCCGGGGGACAGTTCACCATAATAGTTCCGTCGCATGACCTGGTCATTGTAAAGCTGAGCCATTACAAAGGCGCGAGAAAGAGCGGAGAGGATCTAAACAATGCTTTGACTTTGCTGATGGAAGCTGTTCCGGCCAGTAGATAATCGCCAACAGCAATCGATCCCGTATTCCCAATGGTCTCGATTTTTCCGATTCAAGGATACAATCATCAACTGGTAAATACCTTTAAAAAGAAAGTTTAAAAAAAATTCCGGTAATCTGTAATAAATCATCGATTCCGGTAATCATAGATGAATACCTAAAGCTTCACTAGTGGAAGAATCCGAATTTGTCAACGAAATAACCAGCAACCAAGCTATTATTCATAAGGTGTGTAGAATGTATACACCTAAGGGAGAGCCCTACGATGACATCTTCCAGGAAATTCTTCTTCAGCTCTGGAAATCACAATCTAGTTACGACCCTAACCGAAATACCAAGTTTACCACATGGATGTACCGTGTTGCACTAAACACAGCCATCAATTCACTAAGAAAGTCGAAAAAGAATCTACAGCTGGAGCAAATCAATGAAGACCTCAATGTCTTGGAATCTGACGAAGACGATTCAGAAAGAAGTTTGGATCAGATGCACGCTGCCATTGACCAACTGGAAAAAGTTGAAAAGGGACTCATCCTTCTTTACCTGGACGACAGATCATACAAAGAAATGGCGGAGATCATGGGGATCTCTGAGAGCAATATTGGAGTGAGAATTAACAGAATTAAGAAAAAGTTGAAATCAATAATGACCGAAAGCGATGGATGAACTATTAGAAAACTACAGGAAAGAAAGATTCTCTGACCAAAAGATGGATTCTTATTCATCGCAGCATATTCAAAGTTTGATCAGAGAAGGGTCTGACAAAAGACTGGGAAAGATTAAACTCAATATTAAGATCGAACTGCTTTTGGCGGTTATCATCTCATTGGCAGTTTTCTTTTTCGTATGGTTAAATTTCATTGAAAGCTGGAAGTTGATCTATACTGCATTTATAGTTACGCTGACTTCCACTTTTTATTTCCTGCTGTACCGAAGAATCAAAGGTCTTTCATTTACAAAATCAGATGTAAAAACATCCTTACAACAGGCCATTGATTACCTGGAGTCAACATTTAAGTTGTACTACCGTATGACCGTTTTCGGTTTTCCCTCTCTCTATTTCGGATTTCTCATCCCGGCGCACTACCTCAAATATGGCTCGTTTTCAGGCTTATTAGAGGAAAATATTTTGCTATTGCTCATAGGCCTGGGAATATCAATCACGTTACCTCCTACAACTCGCTGGATAATAAAATACGTCTATCAAAAACACATTGACGAGCTAAAAACCAATCTGAATATTTTAAAAAATTAAGGTCCGTTGTAAGTTTTTTCCAAATCTGCTAATCATGGGGAAAACAAGGTTTAACTAAAAACAGAATACAATGGAATTAAGGAAAGGGATAGGAGTGATTGGTCTTTTATTAGTCGCAACACTAAATACATTTTCCCAACAGACAGAACAATGGATGACATCCAAACTCGAAGGTAATCCAGTCGGATATTACTACATGAGTGAAGACACGGAAGGTGATATAACAACCTCGATACTGGAAACAAAGCTTGTTCTCAATAGGCTCAATAATAAGATTGAGATGATAACAGAGTCCAGTTACACAGAGGACCTGAATGGCCTTCTACGGGTGGAACACATATTGAAAATTTCTGACCAGGAAACAAAAACCATGGCAGAGGTGATTGAAGGTGGACTAAAGGTCATTTCAAGTGTGAATGGTGCCAATTTCGAGCAAATACTTGACAATGATCAGGTTTTATACGGCCCCTCGTCAATAAAGATTGCAACAGTCGACCATTTGAAAAACGTGGGTGACACCATCGAGTTTTCGTCTTATGTCCCGGAGTTCGGTAAGATACTTTCTACCAAAAGAGTGCTGGTATCAAAGAGTATGGATCGATTAGAGGTAAAGGACATGATTGAAGGTTTTCCGGAGATGATTTATCAGCTCGATCGATCAGGCAATATAATTCAGCTCGCTTCACGAACACCTTTTGGCATGATGGAAACTTCAGTATCCTCCATGGAGACTGCAAAAAATGCAAGCGAAGGCACAATCCTACCGGATGAGATCTTTGATCAGACGATGGTCAGGAATAATGTACGGTTTGCGGATGCACGAGCCATAGATGAGTTGGTGATTAAGGTTTCAGGAAAAGACAAATCATTGGGCTTACCGAATTTGGAAGGTTCAAATCAAGAATTAATTGAGAAAGCAGATGATTATGTCATCCTGAAGATTACCCGGCCGGAAGTAGACTTCCAGAACCTTTCAAATCCAAAGGAAAATCCTGAACTAGTGGAGTTTCTTGAACCCAACGCGTACATAACATCAAATAATGATGAAATTCAAGGTGTAGTTGAGGGTATTTCAACTGGTGATGTACTGGCGGATTGCCAGAACTTACAAAACTGGGTATCGGAAAATATGAACTTTGATCTTGGAATTGTTTTGGCGCCGGCTTCAGAGGTCATTAAAAATAAGAAAGGTACCTGCAGCGAGTATACGACACTTCTGACTTCATTGTACAGGGCAAACAACATTCCAGCTCGGATGGCTATGGGATTCGTCTACATGAACGGTATTTGGGGTGGACATGCATGGCCTGAAGTATATATAGATAACCAGTGGGTACCATTTGATGCGGCCATTCCAGGTAAGGAAGTTGCTGATGCTGCCCGACTGCGTTTTGCTTCATCCAGTCTGGCAGATGGACCTGGTGAACTGAATGGAAAAAGTGGCATTCAAATGTACGGAAATGCCATTATTGAGACACTCTCCTATAAAGTTGGAGACAGGGAATATTTTCAAGAAAGTGATAAGCCTTACTTGATTGATGGACAGCAATACGTAAATAAAGGTCTTGGTTTAAGAATCTCAATTCCTTCTTCTTTTGGTTATGAGGATCAGGACGACGTTTGGCCTGAATCTCGATTCCTCAGCGTAAAAGGTTCCTCCGATGAAAAAGTAACTTTCTATCAACGGAGCATTCTTCCGGGCCAGGTTTTATCCGAGGAAATGAAAAAAGCCGTGGCTGAAATAACAGACGGTGAAGTAAGGAAAAGAAAAGAAGAACTTCGGTCCGTCACAGCAGATGGGAACGTACTCGTCCGAGCTATCACAATGGGAAATGAATTCGTCCTCATTAAATACGAAAGCGAAAATGCGGAGGAGCTTGCAAATAAAGTAGATATTGAATTCACAGACTTCAATGCCTTATGATAAAAGCCAGTTATAGTATTAACTAAGACGACATCAAAAGGCAGGTATTATCCTGCCTTTTCTGTTTAAATGGTAATCAGAACGGCGTTCCTTTTGGACGAAGAATGATCTAGATTTGCATTCCCATAATTTTTTGGGACAGCTGATCAGAGTAGTAGAAAATGCAAAACGATCCCGAACTTAATCCTAAATTCCTTGGTACCATTTCCAGCGATTTCGTAAAGGTCGCTGACCTGTTGAAGGAAGCTGCTTACCAGGTTAAAAGGAGAGATATATCCGATTTTCCAATTTTTCCAGTCTCTAAAACCGAGTTACCAATAGGCTCGATATTATATGAAAAGGGGAAAATGGAGAATGACTGGAATTACTACATCTCCTTTATGGAGGAATTTATCCAGCGTGAGATTATTACAAACGAGAGTGACTTCAAGGGCATATACAAAGATCCGGAAGAGTTCTGCTGCCTTTTTATCGTAGAGGAAGACTTCACAAATTTCCTGTTTATTCCTTATCCGGTGGATTAGTTTTAGTTGAATAGAATGTTAGTGAGTGGTTAATTAGTTGATTGTAAAATGGACAGGTATAGAGTAATCAATTATTCTGTTTCCTGTTCCTCAGGTAGGATATATATCCATTCAAAGTTTTGAGTAAATCAATGTTAAGGCCTTTTAGTCTTTCATAATTCTCCGTTGAAATCATATTTTCATCCAACGCACAAGTCAAATGGTCAAAAGTCTCTACCAGGCTACCCCTAGCTTGACGACAAAACTGAATATTCTCTTGATAATGATATCTGCCATGTCCCTCAGCGATGTTTGCCGACACTGACCTTGAGGATCTGAGTAATTGATCAGTCAACCTATATCTCTCTTCTTTTGGCAAACTCTTTACCAATACGAAATTTCGTTTCGATAGTCCCTGGATTTGACCCATACCTTCAAATTTTCAAGAGAATAGCCAGTCATCATTTTAAATTACAAATAACCCTTTAATCTCCCAAACGAATGGTGAACTAACTACTAACCATTTAACCACCAACTAATCAACTACTCTTCTCCTTCCCTTCCACAGCCTTCTCCAGCTTATCAAACCACTCCCGACCGTACTTTCTTACCAGGGCCTCTTCCAGAAATTTGTAGACAGGTACCTTTAGTTGCTCCCCAAGATCACAAGCTGGAGAACATATCTCCCACTGATCGTAATTCAATGCATCATATCCATGAAGCTTAGTAATTCTGATGGGATATAAATGACAACTGACCGGCTTTCGAAAATCAGTCTTTCCATCTTTCCAGGCTTGCTCAATGGAACACTTTAATATGTCCTTTTCATCGCGATAAGCAAATACACATTCTCTCCCATTAATAGTTGTAGTCGAAAAATCGCCTTCTTCGTCCAAAATATAACCTCCCTCTTTCTCGAGAACCTCTAACGACTCCTTGGGTAGGTACTCTTTCACCATTTCCACAGCCTCTTCCACCTTATCCAATTCATCCTCCTCCAAAGGCGCTCCCAAATCTCCTTCCACGCAACATGCTCCTTTGCATTTTGCTAAATCACATACGAAATGTTCTTCCTCCACTCCGGAAGACACCACCTTGTTTTCAACTACAATCATGTCGTAAATATAGCCGACCTGGAGGCATCCGCTACTGCATCAGTCAGCAGGATCTTTGCTTATCCGTGTAATAAATATTACTTTCGCTTTCATGCGTTACATTTTTGGCATATTCATTCTGGCATTTTGTTGTGATGCAAAATACATTCCTGAAGACGGAGTATATTCCGTAGCTGAGGAAATGCCAGAGTATGAAGCCGGAATGAAAGTCTTCGCCACACACATCGACAGTTTTGTCAAAACCTGTGAATACCAGCAAAACGGTGACGTCTTTGTGTCCTTTGTCGTCAAGACCGATGGTCAACTGGACGACTTTCGGGTGGTTCGAAGTGTGGCCCATCCAAATGATTCTCTAGCTATTTATGCTATTAAATCCGCTCCTATGAAGTGGAAACCGGGAATTGATGATGGTCAGCCGGTAGAGGTGGAGATGGTCTACTCCGTAGAATTCTAATTTTTTTTTCGCAAGTGTGAACCTTTCTGAGCCTCAGTCGTTATTTGATGGTGACTTATATGTAGGTACACATAATTAATTTAGAAAGAACAAAATAAGACGATGTTAAAACTTGCACTAATTATTTTAACCCTTGGCAACACACCTGCTAATGATGCAGAGGTAGCCAACTACAGCGTAAACGTTACTGAGAGCGCTATCGAATGGAAAGGTGAAACTGTAGCTAAGTTTCACACAGGAACTGTTGACCTCAAAGAAGGTAATCTGGAAATGATAGATGGTAAACTGACTGGCGGATCTTTTGAAGTATCTATGGCTTCAATCAACTGTACTGATCTTGAAGGCGAGTGGAAAGGAAAATTAGAAGGACACCTTAAATCAGACGACTTCTTTGGAGTAGAAACATACCCAACTGCTACTTTCGTAATGACTGAAGCCAAGCAGTTAGACGGTGGTAACTACGAGGTCACCGGTGACTTCACCGTAAAAGGTAAAACAGAAGTTATTACTTTCAACACTGAGGTTACAGAGGCTGATGGTAACATCACAGCAGTATCCGAATTCACTTTTGACAGAGCCAAATTTGATGTACGATACGGATCAGACAACTTCTTCGATAACCTGGGAGACAAAGCGATTTACAACGACATTCCGTTGAAGATTACGCTGAAAGCTGCAAGAAGCAACGATATCTAAGGAGTCTAAACAGCTATAAGACAGACATAAAGTAAAAGCCGGAGCATAGCTCTGGCTTTTTTTATTTATTCTGTAGCCTTTCAACTGGTATAACAAGGTCTTGCTTTGGAATGAACTCTGGTATTCCACCTGGAAATCTACAATACATAATGTATTCCTTTTTCAATCTACCATAGCCTTTTATGATGGTAGATTGTCTACTCTTTTCAATCCCGGCGGCCAATCCACCAGTTAATAAGGTCGCTGCACTTATCACAAGAAACCCGGGTTCTCCATGCATCATAGCTCCCAATAATGAGGGTGTTAATGCAACCATTGTGAAACCCATAGTTTTCCTTGCCCTATTCTGGACCGGATGAATCTCATAATTCTTGATCTTTCTTTGATTCACCGATTTTATTCCATTCAATTCCATAACGCAAACTGAATCAGAGTCGAAACTGATTAACTCCCCTTTCACGATTACGTCCCCTAATGCAATTTCTATCCATGACCCGAACGTACTGTTTTCTATATAGGTATCGGACCGGCTTGAATGAACCGGCACTACCATATTATAATATTTAGCCTCCGGAGAGCAGCTAGATAGAGTGATGTATAGAAGTAGGGATAACCTATTTATCCAAGTAATCATCACTATTGAATTTACTTTTCCAGAACAAAGAATCCATCTTATCCTCAACTTTTACATAATCAGGAGTCATCAGTTTTAACCACTTGTTCGGATTGAATATTAGTGTTCTCACCATATTCTGATCTTCGCATTTTAACCATTCACTTCGCATCCACTCCACGTAATAGCCTTCAGAACGTATAAATGGTGTTACACCACTGGGTAATTCAAAAACCAGTAATTGTGAGTCTCCGGGTTGGTTAACCTTATACAAGTCGTTGGAAGTGTATAACCGCAAGTCTTTTTCACTTGCTTCATAGTTTACCAAAACCTCTTTAGGGTAAATAATGCTGAAATCAAGAGGTGATACTATGGATGCCACCTGAACAGCATCTATTCTCCACAAACCTTTGGTAAAGGTCAATCTCACTCTTGAGAAGCTTCCGTCTCGTTCCACAGGTAATAAATGACTTTCTGAAGCAATTGGACCTTGTTCGTTAATTATGCCAATGCTGACCCATTGATTATCCATCCAAACACTTACTTCGATTCCCCCTAAAATATCATAGATGGTCTTCTGTGCGGATCGAACCCTCGGATCAGATCGTTCATATTTCGCAATCCATTCACCTATCCTTGAACCCATCTGCCCCATAGCCTCATAAAAGAGAAATGTAGTCATGAGAGATTGCCTTTTGGTGACTATTACGCTACCAACTTGCCCGTCTTGCTCAGGGAATTCCAAAACGATAGATTCTCTGGTAGCCAGATGTATAGAGTCACTTTTACTTAGATATTCGCGCTTGTCTATTTTTTGAAGATGAGATAATTCAACTATACTACCACCATCAATACCAATGGCCATTGATGGTTTATTGGTGCCAAGAAACTGGCTTTCACCCCAGTATACGTTAAGTTTTTGTGGATTATGCACGCCGAGGATCTCCACCTTTTTGATGTAGTGTGTTTCCATGGCTTCGTTTTTTACTTTGAGTAAAAGCTCACTGCCACCATCGACATAATTTGGTAGAGGATCGATATCCTCCTCTTCTAAAGAACGCGAAATACTTGATGAGAAACCCTCAGCTTGCAGTATCTCTTCCCCGTCATTCATTAGATAGAAAGTAGGGCATGAACCAAAACATGACTTTGGATTCATGATGCAATAGATTGCTCCTATACCTGTGAAGGTGGTTAAGGTCATTAGCATAGGCGAAATCAGGTTCCAGCCTTTGGTCTCATTAACCTCAATCAGGACAATATCATCGAAGTTTAGTGTGATGTTTTCCAAAGACCATTTAGTGCCTCCAATTCTTGATCGATTAATCCCGAATTCATAGCCCTTACATATTAATTCCTGATTTTCATGATCAACCACTATCACCTCAGCTACATACAAGTGTCCTTTTCTATCATGAATTTTAACTTTATCCGGTTTATTAAGAGTATAGCTTTCTTGCCCAATCAGGGATTCAATCTCTTCAACTTCTACCACCGATCGATTAACCGCTATTTTGTAGGTACAGGAGTAAACACTCCATATAAAAAAGGCTAAAAAAAGGCCAAAAAGGGAATATTTTGACCAATTAGACATACTTTAAAATACTAAATTCTGGCCAAAAAAGCAAGGCTTGGAGCCCCTAGGAATGCATCCAACCCTGTGCTTGGAGCTCCACTGTGTCCCTTAATCAACCCATAATTTGGTGCAATCCCCGATTACCTAAAGTATCTGCGACAAATCCTAAAGTCTGTGCGACGTAATTCTTAGCGTTCCGCACTACCCCCACGTATTTTTACTAAGAGTAATTCGATCACTATTTCAGACTAAGTAAATGATCGAACAAAAAGGTTTTGTCTTGACACAAGAAAATAATTTGCGTAATTTCATTGGGACCAACCGGCCTCAACCACCGATGAATCATCCGGAAAAATCCGATCCTGCCAAAGATCATGGAAGTAATGATCCCGTTTCCATGGATGAAGTTTTTCTTGAAAAGATCAAAAAGGCTATTGACGAAAACCTTGAAACCAGGAATTTTGGGGTAGACGAACTTGGGAAGGAAATCGGTATGAGCCGTTCGCAGATTCATCGAAAAATGCAGGCTCTGGGTGACATCTCACCTTCCAAGTACATCAGAACAAGAAAACTACAAAAAGCTAGAGAATACTTGCAAAAAAACGTAGGCAACGTATCCGAAATATCGTTCCGTCTTGGATTTAGTAGCCCAGCCTACTTTACACAAGTATACACCGCTGAATTTGGTTATCCTCCTAGTGAAGAAGAACGAATAAGTCCTGCGGAAGCAGCAAAACTAATTCTATCGAAAGACGGTAAAGGTTCCACGCGAAAACTGGCCGCGATCATGTTTACGGATATCGTCGGATATACTACGTTGATGGGCAAGAACGAACAAAAAGGCCTCGAGATACTTCGCCAGAGTCGTGAAATCCAAAAACCATTAGTAGAAGCGAATGGAGGAAAATGGCTAAAGGAAATGGGGGATGGTGTGCTCACACAGTTCGATAGCGCATATGATTGTGTACTCTGTGCTCTGCGAATTCAAAGAGCCGCGACCATGGGATTCGAGGCTAAAATTCGAATAGGTATTCACCTGGGAGACATTACTATCGAAGGCGATGATGTTTTTGGTGACGGAGTTAACATAGCCTCAAGATTGCAGGACATTGCCGATCCGGGAGGTATCTACATCTCAGAATCTATTCAAAAGGCATTACGGGGTCGATCGGAAATCCAATACCAACACCTAGGTGAGATCCAGCTCAAAAACGTCGATTACCTGGTTAACACTTTTTGCCTGGTTGATGAAAGTCTACCCTCCCCTGCCGCATCCAGAATTCAAAAACTACGTGCCTCCAGCATTCGCGACACACATGCCCCACTATCCAATGTAAATGATGAACTTATCTTGGAAGTTTTTGACGAATTGACCCGGGCCAAACCTTCTGTTAAACGCTACCTCGAGATCCTCGAAGAGGAGGAGGAAGAACCAGATATTCGGGAGCTGGCGGATCTCATCATTAGAAACTATCCATGGATTATTGGTGTGGAACTCCGTAGGCTATTCTCAGGATCACTGCGGGCATTGGATAAGGACCGATTAGAACAAATACTCACTACCATCCACCGCTCCTTACAGTTCTTAGCCTATCTCTTAATCATTGAGCTCTACGAAAGAATACTGGATGGCTCGATATCCGTCAACCCTGATTTTCAGACCAATTTCAAATCTCGATTCCTGGAACTTTCACATGACGACTATCTGTGGATTATCGCCGAGACAAACCAGGTAATGAAGGGAATTGACAGGTTCATTCCTGAGCTCTCGGAAAATATTGATGAACAGTTTATCCAAGGACTGGAATTGGAAATCCCAAAACGGGACTATACCGGTGGGTTTAAGATAGAATTGAATGAAGAGGAACTGGCAAAAAAATGCTTCGAATACCAGGAAGTACTCACCTTCATTTTAAAACGACTGGCTGTCCTTACTCCTTATAAGCTTGTCACTATCAAAGAGATTAAAGTATTAAAGACCCGAAGGGAAAAGGCCCTGTTTGAGCATTGGATGGATATTCTGAGCAACAACAATTCGGATTTCCGCTCCAAGGAAGAAACATTCGATTCATTCTCGGACAGCAATTCCGTTTTGCTCATGAAAAGTCTGAAACGACCAGACCATTTCCTGAATTTATCGCCATTTATTATCGATACTCGGGGTGAATCAATGGATTCGCGGGAAAAGTTTGATCTTAAAAAAGACATATTCGTTTGTGAAGGACTGGCAAATAACAGCCTTAGATACGTAGGGACCGAAATAGCGGAAGAATGTGATCTTGGAAGCCTAAGCAACTATCAAAAACTGGTAGAGGAATTTCGGGACATCACGAACCTTGATGGAAGCGCGAAAGGAGGTGAATCATGACTGCTCAGTCTCCATTCAAATTTCTTGATAGTTATACCGAACAGGATCGTGAGATATTTTTTGGAAGAGACCAGGAAATTGAGGAAGTCTACAAGAAAGTGTTCCAGGGTCAGACCCTTTTCATCTACGGCGAATCCGGGACCGGCAAATCAAGTTTGATCAGTTGTGGGCTGGCTAATCGATTCAAGAAATCCGATTGGTTACCCGTTCATGTCCGTCGTGGGGAAAATATCAATGAATCTCTAACACGTGAAATAAAGAAAACCGGTTTGACAGACATAAGCCTCAATGGAGACTCAAGGAATAACCTGTTCAAACTTACAAGATCCCTCTATCTGGATTTCTTCAAACCCATCTATTTCATTTTTGATCAATTTGAGGAATTATATCTGCTGGGAGATAAAGAGGAATGGGAAGAATTCGTGGGTGGCATTAAAGCACTTTCCGAAAAGGAATTGAATGTTCATTTCATCTTTATCATCCGCTCAGAATACCTGCATTTTCTATCCGAATTCGAATACGAGTTACCGGAAATCTTTAACAATAAGATTCGCGTGGAGAAAATCACTCGAACAAAAGCCAGGGAGTGCATTGAAGGACCGTGCAATGTATTTGACATAGAACTTGAAAAGGACTTCACGGATCAACTTTTTGATAAGCTAAGCCCTGACAGCATAGAAGTAGAGCTTACCTATTTGCAGGTTTACCTGGATCGCGTGTATAAGCTTGCAAGTTCTAAAGCCGAGGACGATAAGGTGGTTTTCTCCAATTCTCTACTGGAGGATATTGGACTCGTGAGTGACGTACTATCTGATTTTCTGGATGAGCAAATTGAGGAAATGCCCAATCAGGAATCTGCTCTAAACACACTAAAGGCATTTGTTACGGTTGATGGTACCAAGAAACAGGTGAACACTGAGGAGGTTGTCAGCTTTGCCCAGTCCATAGGGAAGAGTTTAAATGAGGTACAAGCACAGCAGGTAATCAATGAGTTGCTTGAGAGAAGAATTCTTAAGGAGATTCCGGACCTCAAAAAATTTGAACTTCGGCACGATGCGCTTGCCCTGAAGATATATGAGAAGATCACTATTCGTGAACGTGAACTGATCGAGGTTAAGCAATTCCTGGAATATGGACTGGCAGAGTATCAAAAACGGAAATTCCTACTTAACGATAAAGACCTGGCATACATCGAACCTCATTTGCCTCAACTCAACCTGAGAGGGGAAATAAAGGAGTTTGTGGACGAAAGCATGGATCAGGCCGGCAGAAAGCGAAGAATTCGAAAGCGTGTTATAGCGATTGTTGCCATTATAATTATCCTCCTGATCACCTCTGTAATCGGATTTATACTTGCCCAACAGCAACGTGAGCAAGCGTTACTCCAAAAAGAAATCGCTGAAGAAAATGCGTATGAGGCAGAAGAGCAGAAAAAGCTCGCAGAAATCAATGCCTCTTTGGCTGTAGAAGCCCAGGATGAGGCCGAAAAAAATGCCGAAGAAGCTTCCAGGCAGGCATTCATAGCCCAGGAAAATGAACAACTCGCAAAGGAACAGGCATCAATCGCAGAACAACAAAGGAGTCTGGCTCAAGAGCAACGAGTAGAAGCAGAATCACAAAGAGAACAGGCTATTGAGCAACGACAAATAGCCGAAAATCAGCGCCGAAGAGCGGAAGAACAAACAGTAATTGCCCAGGAAGCCCTGCAACAAATAGAGAAATTAAGGATTCTATCAAATGCTGTAAGCCTGGCTAATAAGTCTATTGCTTTACGACAGGAACCTTTGAAAAGTCAACTGGCCCTTCAAGCCTATTCATTTTACTCTTCTCAGCCTGTCGAGGGCAGAAACTCTTCAATACTAAATGCCCTGCACTTCGCCATGAAAAGTCAATTTGGGCCCGAGTACAACGTACTTCAGGGACATACGGGTAGAATCAATCAGATTCACTTATCGAATAATGACTTTTTCTCCCTGGAAGATGCGGGCAAACTACTTCAGTGGACGATGGCTGACGGGAAATTTGAGAGCCACGAGTTCATGAAAATTGAGGAGACTTCCGGGATCAGCCGTAGGGTAAACGCATTATCCGAAAATAACGAGGGTCACTTTCTGGTCAGTACAGGATCTAATCTCTTTTGGTACATTCGAGAGGAGGTATTAACTCCCATCGAACTCAAGCAATTTAAGGGAACAGTTATCAAAATTCTTCCGGGCGATTCGATATGGACCATTTTATCCAGTGATCAGATCGTCACCCTATCCATTAATGACGACAATTCTTTAAACACCAGGTACCGACAGTTCGAAACTCAAATTGTAGATGCAGCTCGATTCAATGATGAATACTTGCTTCTTAGCCAGGAAGGGGTAAGTATTTACGACCGAACAAGGGACTCAGTTCGCAATACCAACTATACTCTGGAACCATTTCCAACCAAGATCGCATACTCAGCTAAAAGAAATGAAGTGGCTATTGGGAACGGCGAAGGACAGGTAATCCTATACAATCCGGATGACCAACAAATCATTGAACGGTTTCCCGGACATACATCCATCATTTCTGTACTGCAATTCTCAGACACTGACAACAAGCTCATATCAGCGGGATTTGATCGAGTAGTCAATATCTGGGACCTGGAAGACTTTGGCCAGGAACCGCTTCAATTCGCGGATCATGATCAGTTTGTCACTGCCGTTGGATACAGTTTGGTCAATCAGTTAATCGTGGTTGGTGAAATAGACGGAACCTTAAACTACTATAACCTGGACTCCGATGTGTCCTACAAGCGTTTATGCCAATCGGTTGACGAAGCGATGAATGCTGCAACCTGGGAAAGGTATGTCGGAAATGAATTTGAATATAACCCCTATAAATGCGAAGAAAAATGAGAAAATCATCTATCGTTCCCATTTTAATCATCTTACTGGTTCTGGTAGCTAATCCAGCAAAGTCCCAATGCGGAAAAAACCTGGAGGACGCTAGACGAGCGTATTACAATGGAGATTTCAGATCAGTGGAATCTTTGCTTGAAGACTGCTTGGAAACATTCTCGGACGAAGAGAAAATCGAAGCATACAAGCTTTTAACCAACATGTATCTCCTTTGGAATAACCAGGAAAAAGCTGATCAATCAATGTTCAGGTTTTTGGAATTGAATCCATACTATACCTTGAGGGAGAGCGACCTGGTAGAATTCCAGGAACTGCATAAGGAGTACAAGGTAAAGACCCGGTTCACATACGGATTCAGTGTTGGATACCTGCATTCGGATTACATCATCATGCAACATCAGAGCCTGGCAGGAACCACTGAGGAGCCAGCGGATTACAAGGAATTTCCGGGGATTATCGTAGGAGTCACCGGTGATTATCGCTTGTATAAAGATTTCTATGCAAATGTCGGCCTCTTGTATTCACGAAGGAGCATGAGGCAGCAGGAAGAGATTCTCGAATACCAAAAGGTAGCCAGCTTCGAGAAAGACCATTTCCTAAACATCCCCCTCCAAATTCGATACATCGCAGATTTTCGTACCATAAAGCCTTTTTTGGGAGGGGGTTATGGTGCACACATTCTGTTGCAATCCCAGGGAGATATTGATCGGATTCCACTAGAACCCGATTTTCCTAGTATTGTAGGAATAGCCGAGCAGACCACTGACTATAACCTCACCAAACAAAGGCGAAAGTTGACGCATAATTGGAATGCCAGTACAGGTGTAATTATCGACTTCAATCAGTTTCTGGTAGAATTAAAAGCTACCTATCAATTGGGCATTAACAATGAAATCAACAGGAATTACTGGCTGAAGAATACGGAATTAACCGAAGTCTATGCCTTCGTCTCTGATGACTATCGGATTGATAGTTACCTGTTTACGATCTCCCTATTAAGAAATATTTCTAACCCCATAAAGAATTGATCATGAAAAAGTACATGTACCTATTCTTACTGATTTTACTAGTTTCCTGTATTGAAGAATTAGATCCGGTAAATACTAGTTTTGAAAAATTCTACGGATATAACCTTTCATCAGATGACAGTGGATTACTGAAGCTGGAAAATGGAAACCTTCTGGTTTACGGATCTGCCATACGAACTTCCATGTCAACGTCAGTAACTGACGAAACATTTGCCAGATTATCTACTCTCGCTCAGGATGCGGAAATGCCATTCTTTATAGAAGTAGATGAAAATGGCAATGAAATCAGGAAAGCCATGTTCCCATTGGGGAATTTCGACTATTCACATAACTTCTATGAATTATTTGGGGTTGAAAGTTTAAATACCGAACTGGCTTGGTTTAAGAAAGTAATCCAACTCAATGATGGTTCATTGATGGCGATCACGTCGGTAGTAACAAACAATTTTTTTTGGGTAGAGGATATAGTACTGATCATTTCTCCAGAGGATTTTCAGGTGAAGGAGCTTTACCTTATGCATAACTCTGAGACTGAATTTGTTGAAACTGAATTTGTCCATCGCGGGATTGAAAAATGTCTCAAAAAAGATGATGGCTCAGTACTGTGCTTAACCGATAGTGAATACTATCCTCCTTACGAGGGAGGATATCGAAAATTCTATTCAATTATTGAATTTGCAGAAGACGGACAAATTAATCGAATATTCGATTTCGACAATGATCTCTCTGGTGCTTTCTTCATGGACTTCGTTATTGAAAATGAAGGAAATATTACATTGATTCATGGAAATTTCACCAATCCGAACCTCACTTTTGTCAAGGAAATTAACATAAATACAGGGAATATACTCAGTGAAAATTCCGTTGAAATCCCTGCCAATTACGATTTCATCCTTAGAGCAAATCACCTCCTCTTACGAACAGAAAATGGGTATGCAATTCATGCACAAGATCGTGATACGTTTTCTCCGTTATACCTCTTCGACAATTCCTTTACATTATTGGATTCAACCAACTACATAAATAAGCAGGGAGTTGATGATGTGTGTTACATAAATGGGTTTATCCCTCTCAAGGACGGTGGATTTTGTAGTCTAGGCTACCCTTGCGAAGGGAACTCCGTTATCACAAAGTTGGACCAAGAAGGAAAAATTTTATGGGAGTTCTATGAAGCTCATAATAACCTGGATGGAAATCTAACCGGGCATTTGATGGAAACTGAAGACGGAGGAATACTTCATTTATCCACAAAAAATTTCAACAATTCCGGCGCAAAACTGAGACTTCTTAAATTGGATAGGAATGGAAAAATTAGCAATTAAACTAGTACTCGTGACTTCTCTTGTATTGAGTTTTGGATGTGACACAAAACTGGATTTAGAAAGAGAACCACTGAACCCATTGCATAATAATTGGCAATTCAATTTCATTCGAATTGATGATGAATGGCATAGTTTCGTAAATGAAGATTTTGAACCACCCCTATTCGATGAATTGTGGATTGGATGGTATTGGGTTGAATACAATGAAGATAACTTTTACGACTTTAGAACAGATCTTTTACCAACTGAATATGGTACCAATGAAAACTATCAACCTGGATACGGGACTTATCAATATTTTCCGGAGGAAATGCTATTAATCCATAATCCAGGAATGCCGTATGAAGTTTCCTACAATATCATTGAACTGAGTGATACAATGTTTATCAGGGAATATGAACGAATTATTCAGGTGGAAAACTTTGATAGTATTCCCATTGGGACTTCCGTTACTTATAGGGAGGTTTTGATTCCAAGAGAAATATACTATTCCGAAGAAGAGTGAACGTTTAAAATCCTCTCCGTTTGAGAAGTTTTATTGCAGGTCCAAAAACAGCGTCGCATCCTACTCATATTCCTAAAACACATGCGACAAATCCTTAAATCCATGCGACGTGATTTTCGGTTTTCATCTGACATTCATCGTTCAATTAACCATGAACCAAACAAAAATGAAAACGATGAAAACTTATTCAATTCTACTAACGGCGATTCTTACTCTTGGACTTTTTTCTTGTGAACTGGATGATGCTGATATTCAGCGTGAAGATCCTACGGACAACCTTTCTTTCAATGCCTCAGACCGCGTAAGTGACCAGGACGATTCAGATGACATAAAAGCTAACAGCGGTGGTCATGTCGAAGGGAACTACAAGTGAAAACGAGGGTCTCAACCGGCAAAAGCTCGAATTTCTTAAGAAATTCGAGCTTTTTTTATTCAAAATGTTTCCAACCCTGCGCTTGGAGCTCCACCACATTCTGACTGCGAGTAACCATCACTTTCCCCTTTTCTTTCGGGTGCATGTAGCCTATGGTATGAATATCCGGATGATTCTTAAGCTTCTCAAAGTCATCCTGATGAATAGTGAATAGCAACTCGTAATCCTCTCCCCCATTCAACGCAGCAGCATTGGGATCGATCTGGAACTCTGCTGCAGTCTCAAAAGCCTGCTTGTCGATAGGTAGCTTATCTTCATAGATACTCACTCCAAGATCAGAGTTCTTACAAATATGGAAGACATCGGATACTAATCCGTCGGATACATCAATCATTGAAGTCGGTTTTACACCTAAATCCTTTAACTCATGAATGATATCCATACGTGCATTCGGACGAAGTTGTCTGCCCACTATGTAATTATACTCCTCAAGCTTTGGTTGCATTTCGGGATTGGCCAGGAACTCTTGCTTTTCTCTCTCAAGTACTTGCAAACCCATATATGCAGCACCTAAATCGCCAGTTACGCATAATATATCTCCATCCTTTGCCCCATTTCTATAAACAATGTCTTTTTCCACCGCGTAGCCAATGATCGATATGGAAATGACCAAACCAGCTGCAGAAGCGGTAGTGTCCCCCCCGACGATATCAAGATTATAGTTTTTTGCTGCAGCTTGAATACCTTCATATAGCAACTCCACAGCCTCAACGCTAAAGCGGTTGGATAAACCCAGGTTCACTGTGACCTGATGCGGAATTCCATTCATGGCTGCTATATCAGATACATTCACCGCTATGGATTTGTATCCGAGGTGTTGCAGTGGCATATACGATAAATCAAAATGTATGCCTTCTAATAACATATCAGAGCTAATCAGCATCAGCTGACCTTCTTGTCCGCCCAATACCGCCGCATCATCTCCGACACCTTTTATAGTATTGGGTGACTTCGTGGTTATCCCTTTGGAAAGTCTTTCAATCAATCCAAATTCACCCAAATCGGAGATTTCCGTTCGTTTTTCTTCGCTCATTGTTTCTTAATTTCCTGACATAGTTCAACAAGGACTCCATTCGTGGATTTGGGATGTATAAAACAGATCAGTTTATTGTCTGCTCCTTCTTTTGGTAAGTCATTGATCAGCTCAAATCCCTCTGCTTGTAGTCGCTCCATTTCTTCATGAATATCCTCTACTTCAAAGGCAATATGATGAATACCCTCTCCGCGTTTTTGAATGAATTTCGAAATTGCACTATTCTCGGCTCCCGCTTGTAGGAACTCCACTTTTGTGTTCCCCACATCAAAGAAAGAAGTTGTTACTTGCTCGCTGACTACCTCTTCTCTTTTGTAAGACTCCCGACCAAACAGTCTTTTATACAAGTCTTCGACCTCCTTAAGGTCTTTTACTGCAATACCGATATGTTCTAACCGTACCATTGATTAGCGGATTATGTTTTAATTTCGCAAAGATGTCGAAACTTTTAGCAAGCCTAAAGAGTTGAACACCTGACAAAAATGGAGATACGATCTGACGTCCACGTAGAATCAGCAAAAATCCAGAATGAGATAATGGACTTTCTGGGTTTGCGTAGCAATGAGCTGGTATTTGAATACAGCCCAGCGGAAGGAAAAATAAAGCTCGATTTGATTACTATTAATCCGAGACACAATCAATCGTTCCTTTTTAAGTCAGAAATTGGTTTCGACAAAACTGATGTCTTAAATAAGATGTTAGAGTATGTGAAGACCCACAAGGAAAAAGAAGGCTCATTCACTATCCAATGGACAGCCAGGGGAATGGGTGAATTACAGACTTCGTATTTTCGGGCCAAGAGTATTTATGATGCTCTTGATAAACTGTATTACGGCCGGGATATGAACAACATCACGGTCTTTAGTGTGGTACTTAACCCCATTGCATAATGATTAGTGTTACAGATAAGGCAAAAGAAAGAATAGTTGAACTTAGAAAAGAAGAAGGGCACGGAATGGATTACAATGTCCGTGTATCGGTAAAAGGTGGAGGTTGTTCTGGTCTGATGTACGACCTCGATTTTGACAATGCAATTTCCGATGGAGACGATGTATTTGAAGACAAAGGAGTAAAAATCATTGTTGATAAAAGGAGTCTTCTGTACTTGCTTGGAACAACCCTGGAATTCTCTGATGGATTAAATGGTAAAGGTTTTCAATTCATCAATCCGAATGCCTCAAGAACTTGCGGCTGTGGAGAAAGCTTTGCGGTCTAAATAAGTTACGAAAACGTTTTAAAAGGCCCTCAGGAGTTCCTGAGGGCCTTTTTTATTTCCTTTCTCCTTTCACCGAACTATTTAAACCTTTAATTCCCGTACAATCACTGTCTATTCCGGTTCAATCCAAGTTGTCCCGCCTGATACTTGAAAAATATTCTCTGACTAAGGTCGCTTATACATTTGTAATTGTTATTAAACCGCAAACAACGACCACAGTGCAAATGCCAGAGAAGAAACAAACCAACAGCAAAGGCTTTCAAAAGAAAGTCTTTAGATGGGGTGTAGGAAACCGGATAAGTGCCGGGTTCTTTTCCCTGATCATCATTATTGCTATTAGTGGGGTATATACTTCGACCACGCTCAATAGTAGTATCCGGACGCTCAACCGGATTTCAGAAGAAGTGAATCCAACACTGGAGCTTCTTAATCAATTTGGTGAAACCATCAAGGATGCCAAGACCTATACTGTTAACTGGGTCTACGTAAGGACCTACCAGAAAGACAAACAAAACCTTCGGGAAATCCATGCAAGCGTCTACCCGTCTCAGAAGGCAGATCTATTGGAGGTAATCAATAATAACCCTTCAGATAGTTCACTCGCTACTATTGCCGGTATGATGGACGAGTTTGAGGGCATTTTGGCTGATCAAACTACCATAATGGAATCCCTGTCCAGTGCGATAAACTACGAGGATCCAATGATGCTTTTCATTTGTGAGGATCTCGTTGAAAACAGTGTAATACCTACCTCAGATGACCTGCTAAGCCAATTAAATGAAGTGATAAGCATTCAAAATGCAGCTTCTGAAGAAACAAAAGCTGGTATGCTAGGTTCGTTTCAGCGCACACAATTGATTATACTGATCTTTGGTATTGCAGGAGCTCTCCTTGGACTGGTCATATCCATCATTCTGACCAGGGGCATCACAACTCCCGTAAACCGCCTGCACAATAAGATCGAACAAATCAGAAAAGGAATTATCCCGGAGGAAATAGAAGACAAATCAAAAGATGAAATTGGTGAAATGAGCCGTGGAATCAACGCCCTAATTAAGGGATTCCGGTCAACATCTGAATTTGCAAGAGAGATAGGAGTTGGAAACCTGGAAACCGACTACGAGGCCCTCAGTGAAGACGATGTCCTGGGTCATTCACTTCTATCCATGCGAGATAATCTTAAAAAGGTATTAGGTGAGACTAACACAGTAGTCAGACAGGCCGGTGAAGAAGGTCAACTTGAGTCCAGGATTGATTTAGCCGGGAAGACAGGGGCTTGGCACAAATTGGGCCAGGCAATAAACAACCTGCTCAACTCTATTGTCACTCCGATCATGGAGGTCAACAGAATCATGAATCATATTGCACAGGGAGATCTAAGCCACAATTACGAATCTGAGGCAAAAGGAGAAATTCAGACTCTTGTGACCAATATGAACATGGCAATTGAAAATCTTAATGCACTTCTTCATAGCATAGCCGAAAATGCAGGCATCGTGGGCGAATCCTCCACGGAGATGCTTAACGGCAGCGCCGAGATGAGTGCGAATACTGGTGAAATTGCTTCCGCAATCAGTCAAATGAGTATCGGAGCACAGAACCAGGTTGGTAAAGTGGACGAATCGTCGAGTTTTGTTGAGGCCATTGGAAATTCATCTAGAGAGATGGAATCCAAAGCAACATCAATTAAAGATGCTGCCAGCTCCAGTGTGGAAAGTAGTGAGAAAGGCAAGGAGCGAGTAGAAAATGTTGTGGCAAATATGGAAGAGATTTCATTTGCGGCCTCAAAAACTCACGAGTCGATATCCATTCTGACTGAAAGATCAGGAGAAATTGAAAGAGTCCTAGGTGTCATTACTGACATCTCTTCTCAGACCAACCTACTTGCCTTGAACGCGGCTATCGAAGCGGCACAGGCCGGCGATGCCGGTAGAGGTTTCGCAGTGGTTGCGGAGGAAATCAGGAAACTGGCAGAGGACTCAAGAAAATCAGCGAAAGAAATTGAGAAACTGGTAGGCGACGTACAAAGTGATACAAAAGAAGCCAGCAACGCCATCGAAACTATGAACAATAGTGTTTCCATTGGTAGTACAGCTTCGAAGGAAGCGGCAGAGGCCTTTAATGAAATCCTGCAGTCTACAAGCGAAACACTGGAGCTTTCAGAAGAGATCGTTTCCAGTGCTAAACAGCAAATTGATAACTCAAATAATATTGCAAGCATCACGGAAAGCATCGTGGTGATCGCCGAACAGACGGCTACCGGAACTGAGGAGATTGCAAGCTCAGCCTCCGAATTATCCAACGGTATGCAGAACTATAACACCAAGTCCAAGCAGTTAACGATGGTCGCATCGTCCTTGAACGAAAGTGTATCCAAGTTCAAGCTGTCTACTTCACAGAAAGAAGTGAATGGTCAGGAACTTGATGAATTTGAATTAGTATAAGAAAACCATCCAGATTTAAACTGTTAAAATAAAATGCAACGAAAACTCTTAATAGTCAGTCTTTTTGCCCTCCTGTCAACGCAGTTTGTAAATGCGCAGGAAGCAAAATTTAAGGCGCTGTTTCTGATGAAGTTTTGCGAATACATTGAATGGCCAAACGGAAACTCCAATCTAGTTATTGGGGTGATGGGAGGAAACGATGTGAACGGAGAACTCCAGGCTTTTGCAGCGCAGAAGTCAAACGTCCAGGTAGTGGACGTAAAAACTAGTGAAGATGCAGCGAAATGCAACATTGTATTCGTCGCTGGTAACATGTCTAAAAATGTTAGTAGCGTAGCGCAAACCATAGGTAAGAATAGTACTCTACTAGTTGCCGACGACGACAAAAAGGTCAAAGAAGGTGCGGATATCGGCTTTTACCTTGAGGATAACAAACTACGTTTTGTAATCAAGAAAGCCAATATCGAATCCAAGAATATGCTACCTAGCTCAAAGCTTCTGGCGCTGGGTAAGGCTATCTAAAATCAAGTACAAATATCAACTTCTAAAACAGGCCTAATGGCCTGAACGGTAGCCCTTTGCCTAAAAAACCAATCAAAATTATGAAAAAGCTCATTACACTTTTAGCTCTAATTGCCTGGGTTTCTTTCGAATCCCAAGCCCAAGAGGTCAACTCAGACGATATGTTTGACCTTACCCTGGAGGAACTAATGAATATATCAGTAGAGTCTTCAACCAAGTCTCAAATGAACATTCAAAGAGCCCCCTCAGTGATCAGGGTTTATACACAGGAAGATTTTCAGAAATTCGGTTTCGTAGATCTCCAGGATGTTCTTATGTCCATTCCAGGAACTCAAATTCAACAATACAGAGCTGGACATCAGCTTACATGGATTCGGGGAGTACAAGCACGATATAATAATAAAGTGCTCTTACTCATTGATGGTGTTCCTATGAGAGACAGTTACTATGGAAATTTTAATATTGATGAGATGATCCCGATCGAAATGATCGAAAGAGTAGAGGTTATTAATGGACCAGGTTCAGTACTATACGGAGCCAACAGTTTCTCAGGAGTTATAAGCGTAAAAACTAAAGACGCTGGAAAACAAGTAGGCGTTGATTACGGATCCTTTAACAGCATTTCCGCTCACGGTGAATTCAGTACTGGAGGCCTCTATGGTCATGCAGGGGCATTTTCTACCAATGGTTTTGAACCAGAACTTAAGTCTAATGGACTTGCCAGAGACATTCCGCAGAATGGTCAGAATGTTTATGGCTATCTGAAATACAAATCAGAAGACCTTCAGGCAACCTTTGGTGTGATGGACTACGAGTATAACTACAAATACCGATCAACAGATAAGGATTATTCCTTCGAAAGAATGCCGATTTTTGGATCACTCAAATACGGATTAGATGTCGGTGAGAATGGAAGACTTAATGCAAACGCGTATATAAACGAGTTTAAGTTCACACGAAACAAAATCAAATTCCTTAACGATGTCACTGATACACTTAAGGAAATGTCTACAAATCCACTTGACACCCGCATCATTGGAACTGACATAGAGTTCTCTCAAATCGCGGGAAATCATAATATTATTGCTGGCTTGTCACTTCAGCGCGACATGGCTGTCAATGTAAAGGAAGTAATCACTTTCGATGAAGGTGATGAAGTAAGAGTGGTCGAGCAAACCCTCCTGGATAACAACATTGCCAGGGACTTCACCGGTCTATTCGTGCAAGACGTATGGAACGTAAGTTCTAACTGGAGTTTAACCGGAGGATTGAGGTATGATATCTTGTCTGATTTCGACAATCAATTCAATTACCGACTAGGTATTACCGGAAACCTGACGTCAAACATCTACACAAAACTTTTGTATGGAACGGCTTACAGAGTACCAGCCTATCGAGAATACATCGATGCAGAGGCACCGAATGCTAATTTGACACCAGAGAATCTAGCTACTGGTGAATTCCAAATCGGCTATTTGATGGATAGAGCCGACATCAACATAACATTATATAACAACAACTATTCTGATTTCATATCGGAGATTGTCGTTGATTCAATCTTTGAAGACGGCGCATTCAGAGTCGTGGATGATGAAATGGCCTTTAACTTTAATTCAAGAAACATTACCGGAATCGAGCTTAACTCCAGGTTAAAACCTACAGATAGACTTACGCTGGACGGAGGTATTTCATTCCTGCTAAGTGCCACTTCAGAGTTTGGTAACCTGGACGCTAGTGTTTATACCAACGATGTAGTACCACAGGGTAAAGTAGATATCGATTTCCTTAGTAATACCACAGGATATATTCTTTTCAACTACCAGTTGAACGATCGTTACAATGTAGGCTTTAACACGTACTACTTCAGTGACAGAGGTGTGCCTTCCAACTATCAGGACGACGTACCGGCAGCTAATAGAAATTTAGATAACGCAAATGGTTTCCTGAAGACTGATGTTGTGGTAAATGCCAATCCTTTTGGAAATATGATCTTCAACCTGAAGTTAGCTAATGTATTTAATAACCAGTTTTACAGCCCTCCCTTCGGTGGTAGCGATGGCTTCGATGCTGAATGGCCAGGCTTCAATTTCAGGCTTGCAGCCGTCTATCGATTCAATTAAGGAATCAATAATTACATAACAAGAAAAAGAAAAAGACAAATAAATTAAGGGCTCCTGGTCACTGACCGATCATACCAGGTATCCCAACCATTAACTCATAAATTATCATGAACACGCATTTAAAAGCGGCATTGTCAGTAGTGCTAGCTGCATGGATGACTAGTGCCTTTGCTCAGGAAGATGGAGACGTTTTATCTCTGTCCTTAGAAGACCTAATGGGAATGGAAATCACTTCTGTTTCGAAGAAGTCTGAGAGATTGCAGGACGTAGCTTCTTCAATCTACGTATTCACGTCAGAAGACCTGATGAAAACGGGAGCCACTTCCCTACATGAGGTACTTAGAAATGTACCCGGGTACTGGGGAACACAGGACGAGTACTCTTCGGTTGAACTGTCTGTTCGCAATTCCAGAACAGCAAACAACATCAACGGAACGGTATTGTTTTTACTTGATGGAACCCCCATGCAGGATCTCATGTCCTCATCGTTCAACTTCAGAAACTTCGACCTGCCTTTGGATGAGATCGATCGTATCGAGGTTATCAGAGGATCAGGAGGAACTATCTACGGTGCAAACTCTGCAACTGGTGTAATCAACATCTTTACCAAGAATCCTGAAAAGTATGACGGCATTAATGTTAGAGCTGAAGGTGCAACACCAGGATACCTTTCTGTAAGTGCGAGAGCAGGTGGAAAAGTAGGTGAAAACCTTTCAATCTCAGGCTACGGAAAAGTGAGAAATTTCACGGGTTTCGATTCCTTCGCAGGAAAAAATGACAATGGAGAATCGCTTGGAATCAATTCCAGATTCACGGAGGATTATGAAACTACATCGATGATCAGTACGGGTCTGAAAGCTGTTTACAACTTTAACGAGAACGCAAAGTTCTCCGTTAACACGCACTTCAACACGTTACAGACCGTAGATTATACTTCTACTTATGAAGATGACGCGTTGGACATTTTCACAGCTACAATTGTTGGCGACCAGTTATTCCAAAATGACATCAACGATCGCCGGTTTGTAGGAAACATTCGATTTGATCAGAACTTTGGTGAAAATCATAGTTTGTTCGCGAGGGTCTCAACCAATAGTGAAAATGCTTTCAACCGTCTCGGCGGTGGTTTTTACACCAACAATACATTCTACGATTTTGAAATCCAGGATAATATTGGCCTCGGTTCATTCAACGACTTAAGTTTCGGATTTAATTACCGAATTGTTCAGTTCGATATCTATGATATCAATTCAAATACGGTAATCAATTTTACTGATCCTCAGGCGCAGGAATCCCTAACCGGAGCATTTGTACAGGATCGTGTTCGATTGCTAGATGATAAATTGAATATCACACTTGGTATGAAAACAGAAAACTTCTCGCTGGTTAATGATAAGTACTATTGGTCACCAATGGCTAAGGTATCATTCATACCCACAAGCAACCTGACTCTATGGGGTGGATTTACCCAATCGTACACAACTCCGGGTTTCAGTAACACAAATATTGAGCTCTTCCTGTTCCAAACGGCTCCAAGAGAAACATGGTTAGCAGCAGCTCAGTTTGGAGTCTATGATGCATTTTATGATACCTACCTTGAAATAGCAGAAGGACAAACAAGTACCCCTGAAGAGGCCGCAGCACTGGCCGATCAGTTAACAACTGATTTCCTTTCTAGTTCGCTGGCTACGGATCTTATTAACTCAACTGCTGATGGCCTTGAAAGAAGCAATCCGAATTATGCGGTAAGAAATGGATCTAACACAGTTCCAACAAAATATCAAGCGTTTGAATTTGGTGCAAGAACCAGTGTAAGTAATATCCTGACCGTGGAAACAAACCTTTTCTACAACATCATTTCCGATGGAATCGCTACACAGAGTTTCGATGAAGTTTCTGAATACCTTGAATCTCCCTTACAGCCAGGAAGGTTAGCTTTGTACTATCAGTACGGAAACTATGTTCAGGGAATAAGCCAGGGAGCTGAGTCAATGATCAGATGGATCCCTTCGTCAAGATTGAATTTCGAATTTTCGCATACCTGGGTTGAAACTTCGTGGGAATACCAGGAAAACCCTGACTTCGACATCAACAACAGGCATCTCCTTTCTGAAGAGGAGCTGGATCGTACACCTGGTACACCTTATACTCCAAAGCATGTGTTCCGATTCAGAGGTATAGCTGATCTTGGTAATAATCTGAATGTAAGCGCTACATTCATCCAGTCAGGCAAATTTGCCACTGAATCACGATACCGTTTCGATGAGGAGAGATACGAAAATATTATTGGCAGCAGGTTGGAAGCGACTCCTTCTACTCTTATCGCCAAGAACACTACTCGTACAATCTTAAGTCTACGAGTAGAAAAGGGCTTAATGGATAACAAACTTTCTGTTTATGCTTTTGGAAATGACCTTCTTAACGATGGAATTTTCGAAAGAACTAACCAGGTTTTCAACACCACTGTTAGTCAAATAGGCAGAATGTACGGCATTGGCTTGAACTACCAATTGGGAAATTAGATACTGTGTTAATTTGGGTTTGATGGGGCCGTCCTCTGATTCGTCAGAGGCGGCTCTTTTTTTATTCTTCCTTCTCCAACAGAACCTTCGTAATTCTGTTCAATTCATTTACTTTTTCAAAGAATCCCCCCTTTAGTTGGTCCCGAATGCCTTTAAGGTTCTGAAGCAACTCATCGGTATCTTCCGGAAGCTCTTCTTCCAGCATCTCTCGAAATCGTTTGGCAAAAGTGGGAGACTTCCCATTTGTACTGATACCAATTTTCAAATCGCCTTTCTTTACCGTGGATCCAAGATAGAAATCACACAAGCCCGGTGTGTCAGCCACATTCGTTAATATGTTCCGGTCTGAAGCTAATTTTTTGAACTGCTTATGCAATTCCGGATTATCTGTTGCCAGTAACAACAAGTCAATACCATCCAGGTCCTCATGCTTTACTGCTCTCTTCATTAATTTAATTGTATGATGACGACTCGAAAGGTCCTGGATCTCTTCCCTGATCTCCGGTGCAATTATCGTCACCTTAGCACACGGGTCATTCTTAAGAAGTGCCTCTAGCTTTTCTAATCCTACATTTCCACCACCTACCAAAAGGATCTGGATCTGATCTAATTTCATGAAGACCGGAAATAACGAGTTACCCTGAATCATGCTACTTCTTTTGATAACATGGAAATTACCTCACTCGAAAATGCGTGTTTAGCCCCTTCTCCGAAAATCAAAAGTGCTGGTGCCCGTGTTTCTGAAGCTTTCGATTCCTCAACAATAGAGTCCACAGTGCCCTTAACTAAAGTACTATTCCGCAGAGAACCGCTACCGATGATGGCAACAGGAAGGTCCCCTCTCCCTTCATTTTTGAAGCGCTCGACAATCTGCGGAAGCTTCTTATACCCCATGAAGATTACAGTAGTGGCTGAATACTTGGCCGCTAAGTCTATGTCTCCACTCAGGGTACCTTTTGAGGTAGTTGCTGTGACCACAGAAAAGCTCTGATTTATGCCACGGCATGTGAGCGGTATCCCGAAAAGTCCTGGAAGCATGAGACTGCTAATTCCTATCACAACCTCCGTTTCAATACCATGGGACTGAGCATATTCTATTTCCTCAAATCCACGAGCAAAAACAAAAGGGTCACCTCCTTTTAACCGAACGACGTGGCCATGCTGATGGGCATTTTCCACGATCAATTGATGAATAGTATCTTGTGATACACTTGCCTGACCGGCGCGCTTCCCAACAGGAATGTGATGAGCATCGGGTGCATGAGATAATAAATCAGGATGAGTTAATGCATCGTACAACACAACATCGGCTGATTGCAAAGCCTTTATTCCTTTAAGGGTGATGAGGTCCGGGTCCCCCGGACCTGCACCAACTAATGTCAACTTCGGATAAATCATGCCTTGTAGTAATTACTTACAACCGCTTTTTCCATCTTGTCCTTTCGGTTTGACCGATAGTCAAGTGCTGCCTGTAGAAATCGAGCAGCAGTTTCCAGGTAGTCATATGCAAAAGCCTCGGAAGGTGTTTGAACGTTTATTATATTCACATTTTCAGCGAAAGAATATCCTACCTCTATTTTACCGGACTCAATGAAATGATTTTCGAAGTCAGTTATTATTCGATTGTGGGTATTGCAGTGAACATCAGCATCGAGTAATAATGCTTTGGCCGCAATAACAAAAGAGTGATAACCATAATAAATCGAATCTGACCATCTCTGTTCAACAAATGCTTCTCTCGCTTTGTCTAACCTGTCCCGGGAATCCAGAAGAACAGTCTCAACGAGGTCCAGGGTCACCCCTGCGCATTCACCAACGCCAATGGCTGGAATAAACTCCACTTCTCTACCCCAATCCAAATACTCCTCTTCGATCACCGTGCTTAAATCAGCCAGTTTCTTGAGCAAATCATAGAAATAGATTTTCCCCTGTTGGCGATAATACTCATTGAAATATTGATCGTCGGATGCATGATCTTCATAATCATCCAGCAACAGTCGAACAGCATCTGGTATCCTTCTGGTAGGAAGTTTAATGACTTTCTCAGCGATGTATCCCTTACCATCCGGATCAACGCCTCCCCCAATCACCACTTGCATGGCGGGTAAAACCTTACCCAGATATTTGATGCTGCTTCCATGAAATCCAATATTGGCCACCATATGCTGACCGCAGGAGTTCATGCAGCCACTAATCTTTATTTTGATCTGATTTTCATCAATCAGTTCAGGATATTCTTGTCGAACCAAGTCTTCAAGCTCGGTCGATAGCGCTGTGCTGTTGGTGACTCCAAGATTACAGGTATCGGTGCCAGGGCAGGCGGTAATATCGACTAAGGAATCAAACCCGGGTTCCGCAAAACCTATTTTTTCCAGCTCAGCGTATATATTCGGCAGGTTCTCGTATCGGACGAATTTGATTAAAAGACCCTGGTTTACTGTTAGTCTAATATCCTTAGCGGCGTATTTATCAACTAAATCCGAGATTGCCCGTGCATCTTTACTTGTCAAATTACCTAAAGGAACACGGACCTTGATAGCGTAATAGCCCTTTTGCTTTTGTTCAAATACATTGATATGCTTCCAACTTTCAAACTTCCGAATGTCCTTAATCGGTAGGGCTGGAAAGTGATTCAAGATCGGGGAGTGTAACTCTTTCTCCTCCGCTGCAATAGGAAAAGACTTGAATGGTAGTGCATTCCTTTGCTCTTCAACTAAGGTCAGGAACCCGTCCAGGCCAATACCTTTGGATGGTTCAATCAGGTATTTAAGGCGCGCTTTGTGTCTTCTTTCTCTTTCCCCATATCGATCAAAAACTCTCAAGCTGCTTTCAATGAAAGGAATCAATTGATCAGCGGCTAGAAACTCATAAGCCTGCACTCCCATAAAAGCCTGCGCTCCTAGTCCTCCTCCAACGAGTACACGAAATCCATGAATACCATCCTTAACTTTTGGGATGAATCCAAAATCATGAATGTAGGTGAATGCCTTATCCAGGTCGCTGGAAGAAAAAGCTATCTTTATTTTTCTTCCCATATCCTGACATATGGGATTTCTTAGAAAATATTCTGTTACCGCCCGCGCATAGGGCGAGATATCAAACGGTTCATCCGGATCTATACCTGCAAATGGTGAACCAGTGACACTGCGAACGGTATTTCCACAAGCCTCCCTTGTTGTTACCCCTGCAATCTCCAAAGACTCCCATATACGTGGAGAATCTTCCAAACGAACATAATGCAACTGTACATTCTGACGGGTAGTAATGTGCATCTGGCCGTTTGTGTATTCCTCGGATAGGTTTGCGATTGTCCTCAATTGATTTTGGGTTAGCTTTCCATAAGGCACTTTGATCCTTACCATTTGCACACCTTGTTGGCGTTGTCCATATACGCCGCGGGTTAAGCGAAACAGCTTAAATCTTTCCTCATCTTCTTGACCCTCCCGATAGCCTTCAATTCTGGACTTCAACTCTTCAATGTCCTCATTGGCTTCTTTTGATAATAGTGTATTCTCCATATTTGGTATTTGAGTTTATAGAATAAAAAAACCCCGAGGGCCAGGCCCTCGGGGTTTTTCTTGTCATAGTTTAAGTATTTTTAAATCACATATAACGTTATCCCATTTTGCCTGGAGCGATAGTTCTGCATACAACATGGCATACAGCAACAACACAGCATATGGGAATTATTTATTTTCATTTGGTTCAGGTAACGTATTATGTAGTTTTTGGTTTGAAAAGAATCTTGTTCTATAGCAAAAAACTGCTTTACAACATCAATAGCAACAACAGTTAATGCTATTCCGTAATGGGTTGCAACAAGTATTATTTTCTGTTTTTCTCATCATTTATATTCACTTTCGTTCAGGAATTAGCACCACGATTATGTATCAGGTTGCTAGCACGTCATCGAGCCTGTCTCTCAGCGCTTCTTTATAAATATCGACCTAAGAATTAGATCGCTCGCAACAAATGTGTAGGAGATTTATTGATTTTCCAAAAAAAGTGAAAAAAAGCTTTAAGGTTGTTAGTAAGCTCTGACTTCCACTCCCTTCATAAAGTTTATGAATGCCTTGTTTACCACCCGGTTTCCTCCTCTTGTGGGGTAGAGACCTGTAAAATACCAATCTCCGAGGTGATTGGGACACGCGGCATGTAGATTATCAACCGTTTGATAAACTACCTGCAGTTCCGCCTTCATACTTGCCGGTTTCACGATTTCAGCAATTTTATTCGAAATCTGTTCCTGTGTGAACAGGTGATAAAGCTCATTTACAAAATTTGGTTGGTCCGGATTATTCTGATCAGCAATACACTTATCAAAAACCTCGTCCAACATGTACTCTTTGTCATGATCCTTTAGCAACGCAAGCAATGCTCTGAATGCCACGAAGTCCTTCATTTTGCTCATGTCAATTCCGTAGCAATCAGGAAATCTAATTTGTGGAGCTGAGGACACTATGACTATCTTTTTCGGATTCAGTCGATCTAATAAAGTCAGAATACTCTTTTCTAAAGTAGTCCCACGAACGATACTGTCGTCAACCACAACAAGAGTATCGGTTCCCTTCTTGATCATCTCATAGGTGGTATCATAGACGTGAGCAACAAGATCATCACGATGCTCATCATCTGTGATAAATGTCCGGTGTTTCACGTCCTTCAATACAAGTTTCTCCACCCTTAACCGGAATGATAACGCCTCCTCCAAAGTCTGAGCACTGGGTTTACCCTCTATGACAATTTCTTTGGTCTTTTCGAGCAGGTATGTCTCTAAGCCGCTCAGTAATCCTAAAAAGGATGTTTCGGCCGTGTTTGGTATGTAACTGAGAACTGTGTTCTTCAGATCAAAATTGACGGCCTTTAAAACTTGTGGGACAAGAAGTTCTCCAAGCTTTTTTCGCTCCCTGTAAATATCAGGGTCAGTACCCCTGGAAAAATAGATCCTTTCGAATGAGCAAGATTTCTTCTCCAAAGGCTCAATGAATCTCTTCTCCGTATAGTCACCATCCTTTTCGATAATTAAAGCATGGCCGGGCTTTACTTCCTGGATTTCCGAATATTCACAGTTGAAAGCTGTTTTAATCGCCGGCTTTTCGGAAGCAACAACAATTACTTCGTCATCGACATAGTAGTAGGCCGGTCGAATTCCAGCAGGATCCCTGGCCACAAAAGAAGCTCCATGACCTACCATACCTACCATGGTATATCCACCATCAAAATCTTTACAAGAGCGTCTTAAAACATTTTGAAGATCCAGGTCATTTTCAATAATTCGGGTTATCTCCTGGTTGGAGTAGTTGTCCTTGTATTTAGAAAAGATCTGTTGATTCTCATCATCCAGAAAATGACCAATTTTCTCCATGACCGTAACTGTGTCAACTTTGTCCTTCGGATGCTGGCCAAGATCAACCAGCTTCTCAAACAACTCATCAACATTAGTCATGTTAAAATTTCCTGCCATCACAAGATTTCTACTTCGCCAATTGTTTTGCCGAAGAAATGGATGACAGTTTTCAATGCTGTTTTTTCCATGAGTGCCATACCTTAGATGACCAAGCCATACCTCCCCCGTGTAGGCATAGTTTTCTTTCAACCAGCTGGCATTCATGTAGTTATCGGGATCCTCCCTTTGCGCTTTTTTATATTTCTTACCTATCTTCTCAAAGATGGCCGCAATGGGTTGGGGGTCGATGGTACGATATCGGCTGATATATCTTTTACCAACAGGAACATCGACCTTGATATTTGCGATTCCAGCCCCGTCTTGTCCACGATTATGCTGCTTCTGCATAAGCAGATACATTTTGTTTACCGCGTACGTTGGGGTTTTATACTTGTCAATATAATACTGGAGGGGCTTTCTGAGCCTTAGAAAAGCAACACCGCATTCGTGCTTGATGGGATCGCTCATTGTGGGTGGTTATCTAGTTTCGGCACCATTACCTATACACTATCTAATATACTAGGATAGAAGAACAAAATTAACAAAGCGGTAACAAAAAAAGTTGCTAGGGCAATTTCAAACCTTCTTACTTGTCCGCTGTGCGATGCTTCCATAAGAAACATGTGATAAGGAATTCGTAAGTAGAAAAACAAACTAGCCACAGTACTCAAAATACCTACGAGAAAATAGGTAAGCCATAAATTCGATCCTATTTGTTCAAAAGAGACCCATACTTGAGAGAACAGGATCAATTTTGCTGTAAATCCACCTGCTGGCGGCAGCCCAATAAGTGAAATCAACACAATTACAAACATTGAAGCCCAAACCCCATTTACCCTGCCAAAACCATTGATGTCCTGCAGAAAGATGGATTTATTCAGTTTTTTCTCCATTGTGTCGACCAGGTAGAATGCGCCATAACTCATTATAGCATAAACCACAGCATAGTATAAAAATCCTTGAATCTCCATCCTGGGAGATATAACTACCAGCGGAAGTAAAAAGCCTGAATGTGCGATTGCACCAAATGAAATTAGGCGTTTGATATTCTTCTGAACAAGTGCCGAGAGCGTACCCCACAGTACAGAAATCAAAGCCAACACCATCAATAAAGAACTAAGTAATTCAAAGTGGTCTTCTTTCAACAAAGGAAGCAACTGGTAGATCAAGCCAAAGCCTGCCAATTTCGGAACAACTGAAAACAAGGCAACCGAATCACCTGGTGCACCTTGATAGGTGTTTGGGACCCATAAATGAAGTGGAAAGACAGAGGCCTTGAAGAGCACACCGGCAAAAAATAATATAATTCCGGAAGTAGATAGGTAATTGAATTCCAAATCCGTCAGTAACATGGATCCGCTCGAGCCATAGAGCAATGAAATGCCGAACAACATAATGGCGGAACTGACTCCACCAAAGAGTAGGTACTTTAAGGCTGCTTCTGTACCCTTTTTACTGAATCGAAGACCAGCTAAGAGGTAACCAGAATAAGAGGTCAATTCAATACTCAGATAGATGAGTAAAAGGTTGGTAAAACTCACCATAAACATGGACCCAACCACCAGGGCAATACTGAGAAAGTAGAATTCCAGCTGGTGGTCTTTCCTTCCAAAAACAGGTAAAAGAGCTCCGGCTGTAATAAAAATTATCTTCAAGGCATAGGAAGTATCATCAAGCCGAACAAAATCCTCAAAGTATGATCCCGACTCAGGTGATAAAAAAAACAAGGAGATTAAAAGCACAACAACATACACCGCTGTTAATATCCGGCGATCACTGGTGACCAGACCTGAAATAAGGAACACAATGGAACCGAATACCAGCACGATTTCCGGGCTGAAGACAGCTAAATCCTGTAAAATTCCCTCCAGAGTAAACCTCAGATCCACGGTCAGTTGATGGTTGATTCAGATCCGATAGCGCTTATATGGCTAAGAAAAACAGAAATGGATTGATCAAGGAAATCAATTGCTAACCTTGGGTAAACACCTAACACAAGTATCAATACCAGCAACGGAATGAATACTAACCATTCTCTTCTCGTCAGATCCGTAAACTGATCCAGCCATTCTTCTTTGCGCACCCAGAAGTTACCAAAGAACATCCTCTGAAGTGTCCATAAATAGTAAGTAGCTGATATAATCACCCCTGAAACAGATGCTATTGCTATCCATCGTGGAACCAAGCTATTCGTAGTGGCTGAAGAAAAGGCTCCGATAAACACTAATATTTCTCCTACGAATCCCGATAGTCCAGGTAATCCCAGGGAGGCAAAGAAGACAACGACAACAACAAATGTGTACCCTTTCAGTTGATACGCCAATCCACTGTAGTTCTCTATTCGACGATCCCCGGTCCGATCATATATCACCCCTGCGATCAGGAATAAAGCCGCAGATATCAATCCATGAGACAGCATATGAAATATTGAACCAGTAAACCCTTCAATAGTTATCGATGCTAATCCCAGAAGGACAAATCCCATATGAGAGACGGAACTATACGCTATCATTCTCTTGATATCTCGTTGAGCCAGTGCATTGAGACCTCCATAAACGATAGATAAGATGCCAAAGAAGGCAATCAATGGACCAAAAGTGTACCCTCCTTCTGGGAATAGGCCATAAGCAAAACGAAAAATCCCATATCCTCCGACTTTAAGCAGCAAACCGGCAAGGATTACTGAGATCGCAGTAGGGGCTTCGACATGAGCATCCGGCAGCCAGGTGTGAAAAGGAACAACCGGAAGCTTAATGGCAAACCCAATTAACAACAAAAGAAACGCTATTAGTCGGGGAGTATAACCAAGAAAACTTTCTGAACTCGAAGGATGCAAGAAAGCGTCGGGAGAAACATTTGCTACATCTGAAATGTAGAGCAAGTTGAAGGTATGTACTTGAGTACCGGGTTCGGTAACGCCCAGGTAAACACCAATCATCACGATTAAAATGAGCACAGACCCAAAAAGGGTATAAAGAAAGAATTTCACCGAAGCATAGGCTCTTCTCGGACCTCCCCAGATGCCGATCATAAAGAACATAGGGAGAAGCATCAGCTCGAAAAACAAGTAAAAAAGGAAGAAATCAAGAGCAAGGAAACAACCTACAATACTTGCGTTAAGAATGTTAAAAAGCACAAAGTAACCTTTGCGTTGGAGTTCTTGCGCCCAGCTACTTATCGTCGCGATGATCATAATGAACGACGATAGTACTGTTAATAAAATGCCCACACCATCCGCACCAATATGATAATCAATTGAAAACTGTAAGGAATCCGTTAAAGAAAAGGTGATCCAGCGGTATTTCTCAACAAACTGAAAGGACTGCAAATAACCCTGACTTAGGTCTTTATCGAAGATAATTAAAGCCCATAGGCAGAATATAAACTGAATAATTCCCGTAAAAAGAGTAATCCACTTGAAATAAGGATAAAGACTTCTGGGTAGAATCAGGAGCAGTAACCCAACCAGAAGAGGCAATAAAATGATAATGGATAATAGGTGTCCCTGCATGTCAGATCAGTACCAAAAAAATCAAAATTAAAATAATACCTGTGACCGACCAGAAAAGATGCAGCTGAACCCTTCTGGAATGAAATAGTCTAACAAAGTCACCAATGGCTCGGAAGATCCATGATATGAAATTCAGTATTCCATCGACGATGACCTTATCAAATATGTCCATCACCTTCGCTGTCAAAACCACGAACATGCCAGTCTTGTCAATTACTGGGTCAAGTACTCGGTTGTCTATACTCTTCACAAAATGGGCGATTTGCTGATACCCATTCAACAAATAAGATTGATATATCTTATCCAGGTAAAATGCCTGAAAAGAAAATGCCCTCACTCTCTCATTAACATAAGTAGCATACTTTTTTCTTTCGTAACCTAATAGTGTTCCTAATACAACCAAAAGAATTGAAACCGGCGTCAACCAGATTGGAAAAGCTGCCACATTGGAGTTAGCATTGAACCACTGGTCAACAAGGACAAAGTCTGAGGCAAGCGGATTCAAATTATAGAAAAACCAAAAGGTCCCTAAGCTAAGGGCTATTAGAGGTACCCCGAATATCCATGAAATTGACGCTTTTTTGACATTTTTCGGTTTTTCAAAAAAGATCATTAGAACCTGCCGAGTCATGTAGAAGGCTGTTAAAACGATGGTAAAAAGGGCAATTATCGGCACAATCCACCTCCATCCCCCATCCGATGACCAAAGAAAAGAAGCCGCCACAATCCCTTCTTTAGTGAAGAACCCACTGAAAAAGGGAAGTCCTACTAAGGCTAATGTACAAACTATGTATACTCCAAAAATGATAGGAGAACCTGTCTTAAGACCACCCATGTTTCTCATGTCCTGGGGATTTTTATCCGGAAAAGAATGATGCATTTGATGTATAATGGCCCCAGCAGCTAAGAATAGGCCTGCTTTGAAAAATGCATGCGTCCATAAATGGAATAATGCCATTTCCCTTGCCCCAACTCCTACCGCCAGGGTCATATAGCCTAGCTGGGAAATAGTTGAATAGGCAAGAACCTTTTTTATATCCCATTGAGTCATGGCCGCAACCCCTGCCATTAGTGCTGAGAGACCTCCGATTAGTGCTGTGAAATCCAAGATAATCGGATGCAGGTAAGGAGATATTCTTACCAACAGATATATACCTGCAGCTACCATGGTTGCTGCATGAATCAGGGCCGAAACAGGAGTGGGTCCGGCCATAGCCCTGGGTAACCAATGATAGAATGGAAATTGTGCTGATTTACCGAAACATCCCATGACAATCAAAAAACTAGCGAGCGGCGACAATGTATTGTCCAGCTGATTAAACGACCCCCCAATCTCCATCAGCATCAGCATGATACCGGCGATCAACATGGCATCCGCCACCCGGTTAGTGATAAACGCTATTCTTGAGGCCTCTGAGTTTTCATTCTCTTGATACCAAAATCCAATCAATAAGTAGGAAGAAAAGCCCACCAGCTCCCAGAATATGAAAAGCAGAATAATATGTCCCGCGATCAACAAACCGATCATAGAGGTAGTAAAGAGACTCAGGAAGGCAAAATATTGATCAATACGGCTGTCGCCTTTCATGTACTCTATTGAGAATAGGTGAACCATGAAAGAGATAAAGTACACCAAGGCAATCAACCAGGCGGAAATAACATCAACTCTCCATTCAAGTTGCCATCCAGGCAACCATTCAAAGTCGCATTCTATTGGTTGACTGAAAGTAACAATAAGAAAGACGGATAGAAAAAATCCTGACCCAACAAAAAAGGTAGAATACCACCCTGAAGCCTTACCTGAAAACAATGCAAGTATACCCCCAACTAACGGTAGGGTTATGGTTAGACCATATAGTATTGATTCACTCAATACCTTAACTTTTTTAATTCTGTAATATCAATACTCCTGTAATGACGGAACACCAGCAGCAAAATGGCTAAGGCAATTCCAGCTTCTGCAGCTGCTAGAACCACTACAAAAACCGCTACCAGCTCACCCAACCCATTAGAGAATTGAGTATTGAACAAAAGGATATTCAGGTTGGCAGCGTTTAGCATCAATTCGATTCCAATAAGAATAAAAATGATATTCTTTTTTACAACTGATAGCAAAAGTCCACCGGCAAATAGAAAGATAGATAAGTAGAACCCGAAAGTGACTATATCCATCATATCCGAGCCTGTTTAGCGTAATAGGTTGCTCCTACAAGCACGACCAACAGAATATATGCGATTAGCTCAAAGGCCAACAGGTAGTCGGTCATAAAAAGTATTCCAATCGATTCTATTGAAAGTGGATTGACTGACGAAGGAGAACCTGATTGTATCTGACTGACTATCCATACAATTATCAGCGCCAAACTGAAGAACAGGAGACCACCCGGTACTAGTAAATGACTTCCACTTAATAGCCGCTGATCTTTCGATCGCCGGGTGAGAGTAATCCCAAAAGCAAGTAAAACCACAACCCCACCGGCATAAACCAGCAATTGGACAACCGCAATAAATGTAGCTTGAAGCAATACATATATGGCCGCCAGGCTAAGTAATACAACCAGAAACAGAAAAGTAGCGTGAATCAGATTCCGGATGAATATCATCCAGATAACAGCAATTACAATAATCGCGCTGAACAAATAGAAGAGTGCCTCAGCTATCATTGGAATCGTCCTTCGGTTTTTTCTTTATCATCGGTCGGGGTTTAAACACTGGCTTAGGTTTAGTAACATCGCCAGCGTCTTTACTTTCAAGATCTGTAGTTTGCCCTGTTTTTCCTGAAACTTTGGGCTTCATCGGTTTAGGTTTGAACACAGGTTTCCCCTGAGCCGGTTTCGTCGGCGTTTTGGCATCTGGTGTTTTGGACTGTGCTTTTTTTAATTTCTCTTCAGCTGCCAGCTGTTCTTCTTTCTTCTTTTCGAGAATTTCAAGAGGGGTCATCTCTGAGAAAGCATAATTGTGATCCTCAACATCGAATTCACTAAAGTCATAAACTTTTGTCATTGTCAGACACTCGGTTGGACAAACGGTTGTACAGAGACCACAAAAGCAACACTTTGCCATGTCAATATCAAACCGAGCGGCGTATAAGCGTTTGGGAGTGCCGTCGGATGTTTTTCCTATCTCTTCAACTGACTTAATGGGCTCGATATCAATGCAATTAACCGGGCAAATTTTGGCGCATTTATCACATACTATGCAATCATCTATTTCATTATGAAGGCGATATCTGCCATTATCGGGAACAGGGATAGACTCACTCGGATATTGGAGTGTAACAATACCGGTATCATAGGTAAAGTAGCTATCGTCCTCAACACCGACTGGTGGACGGAGATCTTTGGCTTCCCACAAATGATTAAGTGTTAGTTTGAGTCCATTACTCAACGTTTGCACTGAATCCGCGATATTTTTGAAGTAAGTACTCATATCATCAATAACCTCCAGACACCGCTAATCAGAACTAAAATCAAAGCAGCGGGAGTCAAATACTTCCATGAAAGGGACATTAATTGATCCACACGTAACCTTGGAAAAGTCCATCGTATCCACATCTGCAAAAAGATAAAGAATAATGCCTTTGAAATTAGCCAAAATGTACCCCATACAGGGCCAGAGGTCCAATCAGCAAATGACAGACTTCCGATATTCGGGAGAGGAGTATTCCATCCACCGAAAAAAAGTAACGCCGCCAAAAATGAAACCAAAAGCATCATCGCATACTCGGCCAGCATAATTATTCCCCATCGAAAGCCGCTATATTCTGTTCCAACGCCCCCAACTAACTCCGATTCCGACTCAGGAAGGTCGAATGGCGCCCTGTTAGACTCAGCCAATCCGGAAATGAAGAAAATGAGAAATGAAAAAATCAAAAAAGGATTCCTTATTACATTCCAGCTTAAAACACCACCAATATTTGTTACATCAATGCCCCATGATGAAAGCCCAAATAAATAGATGGTTTCACTGCTGTAAATACCTTGTTGTGCAGCTATTTCCTGAAGATTAAGGCTTTGACAGATCATAACAACTGACAGAACGGATAAACCTAATGGGATCTCATAAGAAACTATTTGTGCCAACGTTCTCATCCCACCAAACAGCGAAAACTTATTGTTAGAGCTCCACGCTGCCATCAAAATACCTAACACATCCAGAGAAACGATAGCCAAAAGAAAGAAGACCCCGCTGGAAATGGCCGCACCAGGTACGGATGGATTGATCGGTAACACTGCAAAACCAGCGAAAACGGCAACGAAAATGATAATCGGGGCAATCAGAAATAATGGCTTATCCGCTTTGGTGGGTACAATATTCTCTTTTTGCAACATCTTGAGTAAATCAGCCACTGTCTGGAACAATCCATAAGGACCAACTTCCATCGGGCCAAGCCGGCTTTGTATGAAACCAGAAATTTTCCTCTCTGCGTATACCGCAAAAACCACAAAGAGCAGGATAAATGGAAGGTAAAAGAGAAAATTGATCATTTCGGCTATTAACCCCAAAAACAGCAAAAAAGTTGATAATGCGAAGTTACAGTTATTGTTTGAACCGAAATTTCAGGACCCTCTCATAATTTGTTTTGGCACGATGCTTGGATAGATACGAATACAACAAACACATAGAGTCATGAAACATCTTTTACTTTTTCTTGGACTCACTTTAACCTTTACCTCTTACACTGACGGGCATCATCGTGGGCGTATTTCACAGGTGTCTTTCTTTACTGATGGACCGATTGAGATGTCTGTAACAATCAATGGCTACTTAATTAATAATCGACCTCAAAGATGGGTAGAAGTAAATAACCTACGGCCAGGAAGGCATGTTGTTCGAATAAAGGCATATGGCCCCAGGAGAGTAAAATACCTGACACAAGTCATTCATGTAAGGCCGGGAAATAGAATTGATTTTCAAGTTGGGGCAGTGAATCCGCGTGCCAGTCTGTACATGGTCAGGCTACCTGATAGAATGCCTTACCGACGTCCTGCTTTTCACACAGCTTTTCAATTACCTCCCCGGAACAGGTGTTATCAATACGACTATCGCGAGAATCACGACTTGAATAATATCGAAGGATATTTTGATGATCCAAGAGCTATTGATCGACCGCAAAGAGGACCCAGGCAACATCGAGGAAATTTTGGTGGATAGTAAAAAGGGTCTTTATCGACCCTTTTCTTATTCATGATAAATCACGATCATCGCCAAAAAATACCCATCTACTTGCAAACGTTTTAGGTTAATCTTTCAATTGAAGATTTTCGAAAGGTTAATCGAAATCACCATAAGATGAATATATTATTCCTGCAAGCCTCAAGGCTTACACCGGAAGTGAGGTTGAATACAGATGAGAGGGCTCTTCATCTAATCGGTCGATCCAGCCCTGAAAACGCACTTACTTTTTTTCAACCAGTTTACGACAGTGTTGATGAGTACTTCAAGGAAAAGGATGTGCTTCAGGTCAATATGATGTTTGAGTATTTCAATACCAGCTCCTCAAAATGCCTATTCACCTTATTCAAACAAATGCAACGATATCATGGTAAGGGTAAGAAGGTCATCATAAACTGGTACTATGAGGAAGAAGACGAAGATATGTATGAGACTGGCGAAGACTTCGCCATGCTTCTCGATATCGACATCGATTTTTTCGAGCTTCCGGAGGGTGAGTCAATCGCAGAATTCAGCAACAGTTAAGCCGGAACATCAACCACTTCTACCGGATCCAGGTATACCAGGTAGCCATTCAGATTTGAATAGCCCATTTCGTTTAGAATTTGGAGGTATGTTGACATTTGATGGGCATCGGTTTTTCTTTTGGCTCCTGTCTTAAAATCTATCACAAGCCATTGATCGCCCTTTTTAATCAAACGATCAATCCGTTTATACTTCCCTTCCGGAAGAAGAATTGGTGCTTCTACTTTTACCTCCTCCACGTTCTCAAAAAAGGGTGTAATTAATTCATTGGAAACGATCATCTTCAGCTCTCGTTTTAATGACTCGTCCTTAATGGAGGGTAGATCCTCTACTTTTTTAAGTCTACTAAGCTTACGGTGGAATTCAATTCCCCAGCGTTGGGCCCTGAATGTCTGTTCATGCAGCTCTGCAGATCCTTTAAGCTGCAGCGACAGTTTAGATCTCCAGGAAAAAGAGGAATAGCTGTCTAGTGCATACTCATTTGTTTCATCCGGTTGCCCCGTGGAACTACTTACACTTCCCAGCTCAAAAAAGTTACCCGTTTCATTCCACCCATCCATAGTCATAATCCTACTGAGAATGAGATTGCCTGCATTGGAGATATTCAAGGATTTATTTGGTGCCATTCCGAAGGCATATAAACCATGAATAGCACGTGTAAACGCCACATAAGTGAGATTCAGATTATCAAGAAATGACTTTGATCTTTCCATCCAGTAATCCTCTGACCAAAATGTCTTCACCAGGTCCTTTGAGTACCGAACCGGAACAACAGGTAGTTGATCAAAGGGCTCAATTGGAGGTCCGGCCTTCCAAAGAATCTCTTCTCTCGTACCAAACTCATGGTCCATGGACCAACTCAAAAATGGAATGATCACGAATGGATACTCTAACCCTTTTGACTTATGAATAGTAAGCACTTTTACTGCATTATTTTGATCGGAAATGAGTATTGATCGATCTCTTCTCACATCTTCCCACCAGATCAGGAAAGTAGAAATATCACCTCGATGATTCTTGCTGTAATCCAAAATGGCATCCTGAAATCCCTGGATGTAGGTGAACTCGTCGGTTAGAGCGTCTAGTTTAAACACTCGAATCAGCCATTCCACCAGTTCATAAATACTGAGTGTTTTTGAACGTTCATAGAAACGAGTGAACTCCTCGGGAACTTGCTTCTTCCAGGATTCTCTGGATCTGAAAATACTGGTATCAGTGCGAGCAGTATCCGATTTTACATATCGCTGATACTCGTAGAGCCATTCAGTCATAGCAACATTATCAGCCTCGTTGTGCAACCATTTAAGCATGCTGATTATGAATCGGACGGCATGACTGGAGAACAGATAAAGTGATTCAGAACTAACAACGTCATAGGCCAGTCCGGGGTCTGCCTCATCGGACATCTTATAGGCGAAAAAAGCATCAGATATTTCGCGAGCCTCTTTCTGAGTACGCGTTAAAATCGCGATATCGCGTAAGGTGTATCCTTGTCTCTGAATGTTTTCAACTGCTTCAATTGACTTTCTCGTTGCTTTCTTCTTCCAATGAGTTTCGTCTGTGTCAAGGTAACTGATCTTTATATGACCCTGACCATTCATTCTGCTTGGGATCTGATTCACAGTTTCATATCCCTGAAGAATATACGCCTTGAGGTGATCATATTTATCTGGTAATTTTTCAAAGGACTGCTCAATAGTTGATTCAAGATCTCCGAAGATCCGATTGTTGAAGTCTACTACTAGTTGATCGCTTCGCCAGTTGGTTGCTAGCTCTTTTTCCTGAACTGCATATTCCCCAATATCATTTACAATAGAAGTCTGCAATAAGTCACTGTCCCCACCCCGCCAACGATATATGGACTGCTTGATGTCACCAACAACCATGCTTTGAAAACCAGAATCCGTTGCGTTCTTTACAAGGGATTTGAAGTTATTCCATTGAAACATCGAGGTGTCCTGAAACTCGTCAATAAGAAAGTGTTTATATCTGGATCCAACTCTTTCGTAGATGAATGGTGTATCACTATCACGAATTATGAGACGAAGAAAATCAGGTAAATCGGATATCAGTAACAAGTCATTTTCATCTCGATAAGCTGACAGCTTACGACTCACCTCGGAGAGAATGCCAAATGCATAAAAGAATCTTGAGATTTCTAGTAAGGAATGGTAAACCAATTCATTAGAAACAATGAAGTCTACGAGCTTACTATAAATAGGAAGTATCTGCTCTTCAACAGCAGTCCGTAAACTATCAATAATAATGTTCTTTTTTGTGAGCCACTTTGAAAGGTCATCCACTGCATTTTGTTGGGCGTCTGTCAATGTAATTGCACCCGCTGCCACTTTGTAGAATACTCCAGCCGGACCACCCATATTCCTACTGAAATTCTCCACACCACCAGCTCCTTCGACTGCCTGAACTCCCTCCTTGGCAATGTCAATACAATGAGTCTCAAACGATTGAATACGAGCATGCAAATCCTCTTGCAAAGCTTTGTAATTCTTTAGTTGATCATTGTCATCCAGTAGCTGATCTTCAAAGACCTTAAAGTGATCCTTCAGGAGCTCTTCAGAAAGCTTAACCACTTCTTTGCGAAAATCCCATGATTTCCCCTCATCAACGTTGTTCGACGCGAATTGAGTAAGCCATCTTCTTAATTCAGACCGTTCTTCTTCATCGATATCTGCGAGCAGATTGTCAACAACCTCCTGCATTACCTTGTGCGTTTCAAGCGAAATATTGAATGAACCCTGAACACCGATTTCCCTGGCAAAAGAACGGATCACCTGGTGAAAAAAGCTGTCAATAGTTACTATTGAGAAACGGCTATAGTCGTGCAAAATGTCGGAAAGTAACTTTCTTGATCTCTCCGCCAACTGATCAGCTCCTATAGAAAGAGTGTCCATTAATTCCTCCGACATAGGTGTCGCACTCTTATTTGATAGATCGAGAAGTACAGAAATGATGCGTGATTTCATCTCTTCTGTTGCCTTGTTGGTGAAAGTCACACCCAGTATGGAACGGTAAGCCTTAGGTTCATTAAGAGCGATCTTCAGGAATTCCAACGCCAATTGGAAGGTCTTTCCAGAACCCGCTGATGATCGGAATATGGTAAATGGTTTTTCTGTCAAGACGACTTCAACTATTGGGGTTTGTGTCCAATGCGATACCTCAAAATCTTTAGTGACTAAATTTAATTGTAATTGACTTAAGACAGATTGGAACTAAAAATAATATATATTCGTAAACAACGTCTTTATAATGAAATTATTAAGCTGTTTAGCTACTTTTTTCTTCCCGCTGGTTCTGCTTGCTCAACTCAACATCGATGCAGGACTCAGCTTCAATTTATCCAGAACCGAATCGGGATTTAATAACGAGCCAACTTCTGCATTGGCAGCATTCTTTAAACCCAATTTTTCTCTTCCCAATTCAAGTGTCCTTTTTCTGAAGACTGAGTTGGCCGCTAAGATTCACGGTATGTGGGCTAACGATTGTCTTGGTTGCTCAAGGCAGGGCTCTAATCTTATCCTAAATAATTATCTGGGCTATTTACGGGTTTTCAAAAAACCCAATATCACTTGGGATTATGGAGCATCGGGATTGCTCATTTATGATTACCGGTATGGAGGAGCTCCTTTCAATGAATCAAGAACGCATCGTATATTTCCTGGAGCGGGTGTAAATGGGGGATTACAGTTTAATCGATTTAAGTTAGATCTTGGGTATCATGTTCCATTCAGAAGGTATCGCCCGTATGCTGCAATCGGAATAGGATATCGATTCTAGGACTTATGACAATCAGGTGAAGAAACTAAACACTTCTTCAAACGATTCTCGAATACGATCATTTGCCAGATTCCCGACACTGCCGATATGAGTATGTTTAACCTTTCGATCCGGAATATAACTACCCTCATTAACCATTTTACCCACTTTCTGATAGGCATCTCGAAAGGGGATTCCTTCAAGAACCATACGGTTTACTTCCTCCACCGTAAACAGTAAATCATAGCGCGATTCATCGATAAGATCCTCATTCACTTCCAGGTGTTCTGTCATTACTGTTACCATGGTAAGGCTATCCATCATTGAGGCCACTGCTGGAAGGAAATGGTCTTTAAGTAATTGCAAATCCCTGTGATACCCACTTGGCAGATTTGCTGTTAGGATAGTGAGTTCATTTGGGAGTGCCATTATTTGATTGCATCTTCCCCGAGCTAATTCAAAGCCGTCCGGATTGTGCTTATGAGGCATGATACTGCTCCCTGTTGTATACTTCTTATCCAGTTTGAAAAAGTTGAAATTTTGTCCGTTGTAAAGACAAACATCTTCAGAAAATTTTGCCAGGGTTCCTGCTAATGATGACAGGGCAAAAGCTGTTGTTTTTTCCATCTTTCCCCTTGTCATCTGAGCATAAATAGAATTGACATTCAGAGCCTTGAACTTGAGGTCTGTTGTCGTCATGTCTCTATTTAAAGGAAAGGAATTACCATATCCAGCGGCAGACCCAAGTGGATTCTTATCTACAACCTCATGAGCGGCTTTCAACAGAATTAAGTCATCCGTTAAGCTTTCAGCGTACGCTCCGAACCATAAACCAAAACTTGATGGCATGGCTACCTGCAAGTGCGTATAGCCTGGCATCAAAATCTTCTCGTACTTCCCACTTTTTTCTAGAAAAAGATCAAATAACACTTTTACTCCTAGTGCGATTTCTTCGATACGATTCTTTGTGTAAAGCTTCAGGGCCGTTATTACCTGATCATTCCTTGACCGTCCGGCATGTACCTTTTTCCCAATATCGCCTAATGAACGTGTTAAATTCAGCTCGATTTGTGAATGGCAATCTTCTATTCCTTCTTCGATCTCAAATTGTCCTTCTTCAGCAATTTTCAATTGATCTTCCAGCGCCTGTACCAATTGATCGACTTCATTTGAAGGAATAAGATTGACTGCACCAAGCATTTTCACATGGGCGATGGTACCAACTATATCGTAGTAAGCGAATTCAAGATCCAAAACAGGATCATTCCCAATAGTAAACCTTTCAAACAGTTGATCAATCGATTCGCCTTTCTGCCAGAGTTTCATAATTTCACTTTACATATTTGAACAAAGCATCCAGAAGTTCAATATAGCCGGATATGCCTTTGTTTATCTCTTGAAGATAAATGAATTCGTCTGGTGTATGAGATCTTTCTGACTTTCCCGGACCCATCTTGAAAGTAGCGAAATCCATAACCGCCTGATCCGATGTAGTAGGAGAACCGAATTTTTTGACTCCTAAGTCCGTGGCGACCTTAAAAAATGCATGATCTTCTGGCAGACTAGACGGATTCAAACGCGTAGATCGTGGTATTACTTCACAATCAACATGATCATCAATAATACTTAAAACCTCCTTATTGGTATACCTTTCGGTTGTTCGTACGTCCACTACGAAGTGACAAACGTCCGGGACAACATTATGTTGATAGCCAGCATTGATCATAGTTACCGACATTTTTACGGCTCCAAGATGAGGAGACTCACGAGCAAACTGGTATCCTTCGATCCATTTGATGATTTCCAACGCCTTGTAAATAGCATTTACCCCTGTATTTCGAGCAGCATGTCCGGACTCTCCTTTGGCATAGCAATCCAAAACCATCAATCCTTTCTCAGCCACAGCCATCTGCATCTCAGTGGGTTCTCCGACTATTGCAACATCTATCGGGCCAAGGTCGGCAAGAATAGACTCAACACCGTCTTTCCCCGAATTCTCTTCCTCAGCGGTACCGGCAAAAAGCAAGTTATACGGAAGATCAGCTCGATGATAAAAATGTCGGAAGGTCTGTAGAAGAGAGACCAGGCAACCTCCAGCATCATTGCTTCCTAATCCATAAAGCTTGTCATCCTCTACAATGGCACTAAACGGGTCCTTTGTGTACCCTTTATTGGGTTTGACAGTATCATGATGTGAATTCAACAGAATGGAGGGCTTCTGAGGATCAAAAAACTTATTTGACGCGTAAATGTTATTGCCCTTACGTGTTGCTTCAATCTCGAAGCTTTTCAGCTCTTCAAAAAGGATATTAGCGGTATTTTCCTCCTCCTTGCTTAGACTTGGTGTTTCAATTAGTCTTTTCAACAACGACAAAGCATCGTTAAAATACCTTTCAATATCACCCTCAACTGATGGTTGTATATGTGTCATATTCTTGATTATTTAGGTGTTTGAGGGTTTCGATATTGCTTATTTTAACGCTTTTTACTCCTCTACTCAAGGCATGAAAAGCATTGTCTAACTTGGGTATCATTCCACCGGAAATTGTACCTCGGTTTTTTAGTTCACTATAGGATTCAGCAGTTATGTTTCGAATAAGTGTTTCAGGATCTTGAGGGTTTACTAGTACTCCTGGTAACTCAAATACGTAGGAAAGGTGAACTTCATAATATTCTGACAGATAGATGGCCAGGGTATTCGCCATGGTATCCGCATTTGTGTTAAGCATGTTACCTTCCTTATCATGTGTCAAAGGAGCGACCACAGGTACCAGGTTGTTTTCTAACAGGGACCTTACGAATGAAGTATTTACAGAAACGGGATCTCCTACCCACCCGAAATCAATATTATCCCTCATGGGTCGTTTTTTAGAAGTGATCAGGTTTCCATCAGCGCCGGTTAGTCCAACAGCATTTACATTCAAAGATTGTAATTGACTCACCAGGTTCTTATTTACCGATCCCCCATAAATCATTGTAACCACCTTAAGCATATTGGAATCGGTCACTCTGCGGCCTTCAATCATGGTTGTTTTGTAACCCAATTGGTTGGCCATCTCCGTAGCAATCTTGCCTCCTCCGTGAATGAGAATTCTCTTTCCTTCAATAGAAGAGAAATTGTGAAGAAAGACCTTCACCTCATGATCGGATTCGATAATATTTCCTCCAACCTTTATTATGTGAAGTCGCTCAGTCATAGTTCCTGAAGTATATTCTGAATTACTGCCTGGGCTGAGAACTCCCTGTTTTTTGCTTGTTGTAAAACAATTGAATGTTGACTATCCAGGACATCGTCGGCAACAACCACATTCCTTCTTACTGGCAGGCAATGCATGACCTTAGCATTATTGGTCATCTTCATTTTTTCAAGCGTGAGCATCCAGGACGGATCACGATAAACTTGCCCATAATGTGAAAAGGATGACCAATTCTTGACATATACGAAATCTGCCTCTTCCAAAGCGGTTTGTTGATCATATTCCACCTGAGTTCCATTTGTGAATTGCTCATCTAATTCCATTCCTTCCGGATGCGTGATCACCAAATCAACCGGAGCTTTCGACATCCACTGGGCGAACGAATTAGGTACTGCTTGAGGCAATGCCGATATGTGTGGAGCCCAGCTTAAAACAACTTTGGGTTTCTCCACTATTTTCAATTCAGTTATTGTCATCCAATCGGCAAGCGATTGTAGTGGATGAAGGGTCGCAGATTCCATATTGATTATTGGAACACCGGAATACTTCACGAAATTGGTGAGCACCTGTTCACTATAGTCTTTCTCTCTATCGGTTAAAGAAGGAAATGAACGTAGCCCCAAAACATCACAGTAGCCACCAATGACAGCTGCTGCCTCTTGTATATGTTCCGCTTTGCCCTGATCCATGATGGTGCCATCCTCCATTTCAAGCTGCCAAGAATCGCTTGAAACATTCAGCACCATCACCTTCATACCCAGGTTATATGCGGCTTTGACCGTACTCATCCTCGTTCGCAAGCTTGGATTAAAAAAAATCAGGCCCAGAACCTTATTTGCACCAATCTTCTGATTAGAAAAGGGATCCTTCTTAAGTGCCAATGCGTCATTCACTAACGCCATGGGATCGGTAACATCATCAATGCTCAGAAACTGTTTCATCCGCTAGAATTTCTGAAAACTTATTTAAAAAGATATCCGCTTCTGTTTTACCTATCGTAAGAGGTGGTAGCAGTCGAATAGTATTTGGATTACTGGAACTTCCTGTAAAGATTCTATGATCCATGAGTAGTTTCTCTCTGACACTCTTTATCGGAATAGGAAGTTCCATCCCTATCATCAACCCACGGCCCCGAACTTCCTTGATTTCTGGTATTTTATTCAATCCTTCAATCAAATAGTCACCAACAACTTTTGAGTGATTTACCAAATCCTCATCCTGTAATACTTCCAACACCGCTAACCCGGCGGCACATGCCAGTGGATTACCACCAAAAGTTGTTCCCAACATTCCATACCACGCTTCAATATCCTGTTTGATCAAAACCCCGCCAACAGGAAACCCGTTACCCATTCCCTTTGCCATAGAAATGATATCAGCTTCAACCTTAGCATACTGATGGGCAAAAAACTGACCTGATCGGCCAAAGCCACTTTGGATTTCATCAAGGATCATCAAGGAACCGTGTTCATCACAAAGCCTACGAATCTCCAAAAGAAAAGAGTCATCCGGAACATAGATTCCTGCTATACCTTGAATCCCTTCGATAATCACCGCAGCGATCTCATCGCTCATAACCTGTTCAAGCATGGAGGCTTCATTCATCGGTAAGCGAATGACGTTTCCTGTCATGTTAATGGGGGCCTGGATTTTCTTATTGTCCGTAGCCTCAACTGCTAATGACGTTCTCCCATGGAAACCCTTTTCAAAAACTACTATTTTCTTCCTGCCTGTCACAAAAGACGCCAACTTCATGGCATTCTCGTTGGCCTCGGCACCTGAATTGCAGAGAAAAAGCTGGTAATTAGTATACCCACTGTCCTTTGCCAACTGTTCTGCGTATTGATCCTGGATGTCCAGCTGAACAGAATTGGAATAAAAACCCAGTAAATCCAACTGATCTTTTATTCTTTCTACATATCGGGGATGAGCATGACCAATGGAAATCACGGCATGACCACCGTAGAGATCCAGGTAATCCTTTCCTTCAGCATCCTGAAGCCAGCAACCTCGACCTTTTTCGAGGTGAACATCGTATCTCGGGTATACCTCAAATTGTTGCATCAGCTAATTGATTTGATTTTGTGAAATGAGGTCATCAGCCCTTTAATTAAAGAGGAACTAAAGCCCTGATGTTCCATCTCATTTAGGCCTTCAATGGTACAACCTTGTGGTGTTGTGACCTTATCAATTTCTACCTCTGGGTGATTTCCCTCAGATTGTATTAGTGACGCTGCCCCTTTAGCCGTTTGGACTGCAATTTTTTGAGCTTCTTCCGGATGAAAACCCATCTGTATCCCCCCTTGAGTTGCAGCCCGCAGGTATCTCATAAAGAAAGCTATACCACTGGCCCCAAGCACTGTGGCCGCCTGCATCATCTTTTCGTCAATCACCAGTGTTTCTCCCAGGACTTTAAAAACGGATGTAATAAATTCGAGCTGGTCTGTCACCTTGGTATACGCCAAGCATGTCATGGACTCACCAATGGCAATAGCAGTATTTGGCATTGCCCGAATGACAGGTATGTCAAGTAGAAGATGCTCTTTGATTTGTTCAATTGATACCCCTGTAATCACTGAGACCAATACCTGATCCGGATTAAGCGAATTATCGATTTCTTTCAATAATCCTGGTAGCTGCTTTGGCTGCACACAGAGAAAGATTACATCCGCAGATTTCGCAGATGTAGCATTGTCCGAAGAAAGTTGAAATCCATCTCTTTCAAAATCCTGAAGGGTATCAAGTTTCCTTCTGGTCAACACCACATTATTAGTAGACAATAGTTTTTTGTCCTGTATCCCCCTGGCAATGGATTTCCCAAGGTTACCTGCTCCAAGTATGGCTATTTTCTTTTCCTTTTTCATAGACTAAAAGGCTATTGATTTCAGGTTTAACCCTGTTGTTTCTTCAAATCCAAACATAAGGTTCATGTTTTGTACGGCCTGTCCGGAAGCTCCTTTAAGTAAATTGTCAATAACGGATATGACATGAACCCTCTCCCCGATTTTTGCAGCGTATACTACAGATTTGTTGCTATTCACTACCATTTTGATATCGGGATTAGAATCAATGGCGTGTGTAAAAGGATGGTCTTCATAATACTGTTGGTAAAGATTCCTTAATGACTCATTCTCGATACCTGATTTGAAATAAGTAGAGGCAATTATTCCACGAGTGAAATTTCCTCTAAAGGGGATAAAATTTATGTCATGCTCGAAATCGGAGTCCAGACTTAGGATAGTTTCGCCAATTTCTTTCAGATGCTGATGCTCAAATGCTTTATAAACACTCATATTATTATTTCTCCAGCTGAAATGACTGGTTGCTGAAAGACCTTGACCTGCGCCGGTCGAACCAGTAATTCCAGAAATATGAACATCCCCATAAATCAAATCGTCCTGAAGAGCTGGCAAGAGGCCCAACTGTATGCAAGTCGCAAAACATCCAGGGTTAGCAACGTATTGCGACTCTGAAATTCTTTTACGGTTTACCTCAGGTAATCCGTAAACAAAATCATGAGTTCCTTTTAGCCGATAATCCTGGCTAAGGTCGATCACATGGATATTCAATATTTCCGGGTGATCTGCGATTATCTTCCTTGATTGGCCATGACCTTTACACAGAAAAAATACATCAAGTGAACTGGTCTCTATCGTAGATTGAAACTTCAAATCCGTTTCACCGATCAGATCGGCGTGAACTTTATCAACCGGCAAACCCGCCTGACTTTCGCTTTGAAGTAAAGCTATTTCCACCTCTGGATGATTGATAAGTATCCGAATTAGTTCACCCGCTGTGTAACCTGCTGCACCTATGATCCCTGCTTTAATCATCTGAATCTATTGAATTGTACAACTTGGATTGGTTGGAAAGGATTTTTGCAAAACCCCTGGCATCTGCTGCCGTCCAACCTTTATTCATCTCACCGTATTGCCCGGCTTCTGTTTGCATCAGATCGAATGAAGAACTGACACCCGTAACCTGAAAATGGTACGGTTTCATCTTTACAGACACTTCACCGGTCACTCTCTTCTGTGAACTTTCAAGAAACTGCTCAAGATCCCGCATTACAGGATCGAGGTATTGACCTTCGTGCATCAAATTACCGTACCATTGAGAAAATTGGTCTTTAATAAACAGTTGATTTTTTGTGAGGACATGTTTTTCTAGTAGGTGATGCGCTTTTACCAAAACCATTGCGGCCGGCGCCTCAAAACCCACTCGACCTTTTATTCCGATGATGGTATCACCGACGTGTATATCTCTACCAATAGCATAGGTTCCGGCAAGTTTATTGATCGACTCGATCACATTCACGGGATGATTTCGTTCACCGTTTAACGCGATAGGTTCACCTTGTTCGAATGAAATGGTAATATTTTCCTCACCGTCGTTGCTAAGTGCAGTTGGAAAAGCCTCATCTGGAAGGTATTGATGAGAAGTCAATGTTTCCTTTCCACCTACTGAGGTACCCCAGAGCCCTTGATTGATTGAATATAAAGCTTTTTCCCAATCACCTTTTACACCATTTGCTTTCAGGTAATCAATCTCTTCCTGTCTTGAAAGTGTATGATCACGGATTGGTGTAATGATATCCATTTGTGGGCAAAGGGATTCAAACACCATGTCAAAACGAATCTGGTCGTTACCAGCCCCTGTACTGCCATGAGCGATGGCATCAGCTTTCAACTTGTTGGCGGTCTCGGCAATGGCTACCGCTTGAAAAACTCGTTCTGCACTAACCGATAAGGGATAGGTATTGTTCTTTAACACATTTCCATAGATCAAGTATCTGACACCTTCTTGATAAAAAGACTGAGTTTGATCCAAAAAATGGTATTCGGATACTCCAAGATCCTTAGCTCTTGTTTCTAACTGGACACGATCATCGGTTGAAAACCCGCCGGTATTCACGGTTACAGCGACTACATCATATCCTAAATCTTTGGTTAGATACATGGCGCAATAGGAAGTGTCCAGTCCACCGCTAAAGGCAAGAATTACTTTCTTTTTCATACAAATAGGGCTGTTATCTTACTCAATCTTTTTTTCTTGATTCGCATAAATCGCTCATAGATTCTGGACTTCTTAATAAAATTCCAACGCTTTTCCTTCTTGGCATTCGGATCAAACATCATCGCAGTACACATACAGTTCTGACGCTTTTTACTAAGCAGAATTTCATAGTTCACGCAGCTTTGACATCCATTCCAAAATACGTCATCAGTTGTCAATTGATTGTAGGTCACTGGATGATAGCCCAATTCAGAATTGATTTTCATCACAGGAAGGGATGTTGTAAGACCAAAGAGTTTTGCATCTGGAAACATTTTTTGAGAATGCTCAAAGGCCTTACGTTTAATCTTCTTCGCTACCCCAAGTCCCCTGAATTTATGAGAAACAATCAAACCAGAATTTGCGACGTAGGACTTCTCTCCCCAGCTCTCTATATAGCAAAAACCAGCTAGCTCCGTTCCTGAAAGAGCAATAATCGCCTTGTGTTCGGCGATTTTTTGCCTGATGTATTCCGGCGATCTCCGGGCAATTCCAGTACCCCTTTGTTTGGCACTTTCTGCTATGAGTTCACATATTTGATCAGCATATTCCAAATGCTGAGCTCCCGCAACTTGAGTCTTTATTGCATTCATTGGTAAAAATCGAAAAAGAAATAAGAAAATGTATGGTCGAAGGATGACCGCTGCGTAAGCAGTCGTAAACTATTGCACAGGCCACGGCCTACCCGGAAAAGTGGGCCTGAAAAAAGAAGCGATTATGTTAGATGTGTAGTTCACGACTTCAAAATCTACGACAATGATAATCGGTAATTTCAAATTATCAACAAACCACAAGGCTTAAATGAAGAAAATTATTGAATTCCTTTACTTTCCATCAAAGGAAGGCTCACTTTCTTACAAAATTCTCAATTCTTATACACGGGATCCCATCTTTCCCGTAACCCCTCCGGAAACGGTAAATTTCATAACCTCGGAGCTTGATCCTTCAAGTCTAATGATGCTTGATTTTTTTACCAGGAATACGTTTCCTGAAAAGTTATAACTGTGCGGCAGGTAAACTGCTATGTACTCCGACATATTGTTACCAGATAAATCTTCTTTCGTAACAAATCCAGGTTTCAAAAGAGTATCATGGCCATCAAATGGTACTAAAACGGGTTGCGTGAACCTCTTTTTGTCTCCAGCTACAGCTTCCACTACATCATTTAGACTTGAATAAATGAAATTAACAACAGGAATCCTCCGTAGTAATCCAGCGAGCAGGTCGAACAAGGGCTTTGCAAAAATCGTATTAGCCAAGAAACCCAGGAACGTAGTAGATAGAACAACAACTACAAATCCCAGCCCGGGGATTTGAATATTTAATAGACCATCGACCCAACTGATCGTTTGAAATATGATGAAAATCGTGGCACTAACAGGAACTATCAATAACAATCCTCTTAGAAAATGGGATATAGCTTTTTGCATACTGGAGTTATTTTGAATGTGCGTAAGTTCATTGTTATTAAACAACAATACAAGCCTTCAACTCCTTCCCTGGGTCCAGGACTTGATCTTTAACCGCACCTTCTTTTCCGCTCTGTTATACCATGGCTTTCTTTTCTTGGGATTGATTGGAAAGTCCAAAACTTCAGGCCAGAGCATTGAGGTAAGATCCGAGAAAAATCGGAATCCAGGTTGCCTTTTCTTCGCTTCCAGCACCTGAATGAATAACTCCAGAAGTCTCCGGTTATTAAATGGACTCACCTCATCCACGGCAATATCCTGATGGGATCTGAAATTAGCCCCCCAAACACCCATTTTTTGCTCCCAATAAAGGAAATCCAGAAGACTCCAGTTTTTGTGTTCCAGTAGCATGAGTGACTTTTTCCAATCCTCAAGAGATGCAAGAAATATTCCCGGTGGATTTTTATAGCCATAAACTTCTGCCAACTGGGATGCAGATAATCTATTGGGTTCTGCGTAGACGCCCTGTTTATTGAAATGACTACGACCCATCTCTCCAACATTACCACTTACAAGGATTCTTTCTTCTCCGGAAATAAGATGATTAAAAATGATCCATCGATTTTTTGGAGCAAAAAAGTGAGTGTTATTACGCGAAAGAAGATCAATAAACCAGGTCGGAAATTGATTTTCTTTAGGTTTTCTGATCACCATACCTAAATCAAATTGGTCGGATAGGGAACTGGCGATGACAACGTCCTCATGGGTATCGTTGAGCTTATTGAATGTATCAATAAAGAAGTCTATACTTTGTTTGCAATTCTTTGAAGCTGCCAGCAGAACCCGGGTGTCCCACCCAGAGGTTACTGGCTGGAGAAGAGGCATCTTCTTCGTAAACGCCGCAAAAGAGTTTTTCATAATACGGGTACTCTCAAGAAGGATATCTTCATAACTGCCAGTAGACAAAATGTCGTTATGAGGATAAAACCGAACGGCTTTCATTTCCTGAAATTTGAGAAAGTGGTTGGGCATTAGACGTAAACAATCTTCATATTTTGTACCAGGTCCCAACCAGGCCCCTTCCTTCCTTCGGAAAGACTTCTGGTGATAGAATCGATGTATTTCAGGATCATCGACTTCTTTCAAATGTACCTGCTCTTTTATGATTTGTGGTGAACTTCCTATGGTTCTGGTCTTAGCGTGATAGTAAACAGACCTAAATCCGCATGCATCATGAAATATGATTGATTCCTTTTTATGAAAAACTATACACGCCCATCTACCACCAAGAAAATGGGTTGATTCGGGTAATTCTTGTAATACCTTATTGTCACCACACAACCCTGATAAGATTTCTTCCTCTTGCAAATCCGGATGATTCACATCGATTGCAATTCCCAATAAAATGGCGTGTATCCTATCATTCTTAAATTCATATGAGGGAAGGTCTGAGTGAATGGATAAAAACCACTCATCTCCAACAGCGATAGAGCGCCAATACTCTGTAGGAATGAATTCAGATGAACTCAACAAGAACTGCCTACGAAAAAGTAATCGATTGCGATCGATATTGTCTGGAACTGAATCTTTCATTGACCAGCCTAAATAAAAAAAGGCCTTACCGAAAGTAAGGCCTTTTAATTTCATTTTCCCTTTCCTTTAAAGAGCAATTCCGATAAAGGATTTGAATGCCAGTCCCATCAGACCGGTGATCAGCATCGTAATACCCAATCCTTTCAGCCCGTTGGGAACATGTGAGTACTTTAATTTTTCCCTAATAGCCGCCAGCGCTACTATAGCAAGGAAAAAACCGGTACCTGATCCAAATCCGTAAGCTGTGGCTTCAACTACTGTGTAATCTCTTTGCACCATAAAAAGTGACGAACCAAGAATGGCACAGTTCACCGCAATCAGAGGAAGAAATATTCCAAGTGATCCATATAATGATGGTGAGAACTTCTCAATAACCATCTCAACCAGCTGCACCATCGACGCAATTACGGCGATAAACATGATGAACTGCAGAAATGTGAGATCGATAGATTCAAATGTGGGTGCAATCCATGCCAATGCACCTTCTTTAAGCACATACTCCTGAAGAACCCAGTTAACAGGAACGGTTATCGTTAGTACGAATATTACCGCCATTCCTAAACCTAATGCTGTACTTACCTTCTTAGACACAGCCAAAAATGAGCACATACCCAGGAAGTACGAGAACACCATGTTGTCGATGAAAATGGCCTTTATAGCTATATTAATTGCTTCCATATTAGTGATCTTCTACGTATCCTGTTTTACCTCTTTGAATCCATATTAAAATTCCCAGGACCACAAATGCTCCGATCGAGTCGACCATAAGTCCATTCGTTGGAAATGAACTCCATCCAATGGCCTCAAAAATCTTGAAATCGAAAAGGGACCCTGAACCGAGTAGCTCTCTAAAAAAAGCTACTGTTAAGATTATCCATGCATATCCGAAACCACTACCCAATCCATCCAGAATTGAATCATATGGTTTATTGGCCATGGCGAATGCTTCTAGTCTTCCCATTACAATACAGTTTGTAATGATAAGACCAACATAGGCACCAAGTATCTTGTACATATCGTAGCTGTAGGCTTTTAGAAACTCACTAACCAATGTTACGAGTGTAGCTATAACAGCAAGCTGCAAAATGATCCTGATCCTACCTGGGATAAGGTTTCGCATTAACGATATTATCAAGTTTGAAAAAACAATCACAAAAATTACCGCAATTGACATTACGATAGTGGGATTGATTTTCACTGTGACTGCGAGAGCAGAACAAATCCCAAGTACCTGAACAGTTATTGGATTATCCTCATTCAGGGGATCTGTAACAATATTCTTTCTTCTCTTGGATAATAAGGGCTCAACTGGTGCCTTTATCTCCTTTACTTCTTCAACTACGGCAGTGTCTGCACTCATAACTTATTAACCTTCGATTGTGTTTAAAGCAATTACCTGATCTGATTTTAGCTTTTTGAAAAATTCAGTGTAACACTGAAGATATTCGTCAAGCATTATATTCACTCCTTTTGAAGTCATTGTCGCTCCAGACAGGCCATCTACCTCGTGAGCGGAAAGGTTTTGGTTACCTTCTCCCTTCAGCATGGTAATTGACTCGAACGATCCCGACTCAGCAAAAATTTTCTTTCCCACGAAACGTTGTTGGACTTGAACTTCCATGATTCGTGCTCCCAAACCCGGGGTTTCCTGCTTATGGTCAAAAGCAATTCCTTTTACCGTGTTAAGGTCCCCCTCTAATGCAATATATCCCGAAATCCAGTCCCATAGTCCTGAACCAAACATTGGAAATACATATGCTTCCACAGAGGTCGAATCGCCTTCTGATGATACCATGAATACTGGATAGTATCGCTCATCGATAGATCTTTTGTGATTCTTCTGTGGATTAATTTTCTCCGCGACCATTGGCAATCCCTTGGCATCTGCAGTCACCTCGTTTCCGTTAATATCAACTACCATTGACCGCACCCTCTGGTTGTATAGATCAAGTATTTGCTGTGGGTCTTCAATTTGTGATATATCTACAACAGCACCTAAGATCTTCTTCTTAGTATCCAATTCGACCTGTCGATCTTGAGCAGGTTTAAGAAAAACAGAGGTCATAGACATTACCCCACCAATAATGATGGTCATAATGACTGAAAATATTAGTATATAGGTATTAGACTGTTGCACGTTTTAATCTCCTTTTCTTGTTCGCATCTACTACATAAAAATCAATCAATGGGGCAAATACATTCATAAAAAGTATAGCCAGCATGATACCTTCCGGGTAAGCCGGATTTAAGACTCTAATAATGACGGTTATTACTCCAATGAGGAAGCCATAGATCCATTTGCCTGTCTCCGTTTGTGACGCAGAAACAGGATCCGTTGCCATGAACACTGCACCGAAGGCCAAACCTCCAATTACCAGGTGGTAATGAGCAGGCATCATCATGAAACTATTGGCTCCGATCATATTTAGGATCAATCCCATTACCCAGGCTCCTCCGAAAACACTCACGATTATTTTCCAGCTACCTACTCCTGTAGCAACGAGAATAACCGCTCCGATTAAGCACATCACCACGGAGGTTTCTCCTATACTACCGGGAATTACGCCCATGAACATATTGAAGAAAGAGAACATTCCATCGTACCAATGTCCAGCGGCATCTGCCATCATGTTTGTTCCATTCGCGACTGCTGAAGCGCCATAGGCAAGAATAGTGGCACCCGAATACCCGTCTACCGGTTGGCTATCTCCTAAAAAGGTCCAAACTTCTCCTGATATCTGGGAAGGATAAGCAAAGTACAAAAATGCTCGTGCCGTTAACGCGACGTTCAATATATTCATACCTGTGCCTCCAAAAACTTCCTTTGCTATGATAACTGCAAAAACTGTGGCTAATGCTACTTGCCAAAGAGGAATTGTGGCTGGTACAATCAAAGGGATAAGCATTCCAGTGACCAGGAAACCCTCTTCTACCGGATGTTGACGGATTACGCAAAAAGTAAACTCAGTGGAAAGACCAACTGCGTAAGTGACTATCACAATGGGGATTACCCGCATCGCACCAATCAAAAACTTATCGATGAACGTAGCTTCTACACCGGTTGCGATATAGTGCTGATGTCCAACATTCCACATACCAAAAAGAAGACAGGGTATCATCGCGATAATAACTGTCATCATCATCCGCTTTAGATCAGCGGCATCCCTAACTTGTGTCCCGGTCTTTCCGGTAATTAATTTAGGAGCAAAGAAAATGGTACGATGTCCTTCGTACAAAGGATAAAACTTCTCCCACTTCGCGCCCTTCTCAAAATTTGGTTCAATCTTGTCAAATAAATTCTGTAGAAATTTCATCTCTTAAATTCTAGCTATTTCTAATTAACTCCAGGCCATCTCTTAGTAATGACTGAAGGTTATTCTTTGATATGTCTATAAACTCGCAAAGGGCAACGTCTTCTTCAACTAATTCGTAAATCCCCAACGCTTCCATTTCGTCGTAATCATTGGCGATAATCGCCTTGAAAAGATAGGTAGGAAGGACATCCATTGGCATTACTTTCTCAAATGCTCCTGAAACTACAAATCCCCTTTCTTCACCATGTGTATTTGTATCGATGTGATACGTTTTCTTACTGCCTCCCAGAAGTCCAAACGCTCTATGGAAACTCAATTTGTTTGTTGATGGAAGAATCCATCCTAAAAACTCCTCCTGATCGCCCTCAGGAATCACGGAAACCTGATGATGATAGAAACCCAGATAACCATCTTTACCTACTGATTCGCCCGTCAGAACATTTCCAGAGACAAATCTATTCTTACCCTCCGTAGTCTTACCCTCCACCAGTTTGTTCAAGCATGCACCGGAGTAAGTCTTCACATACGAAGGTTCTTTGATCTCCGAGCCTGTCAATGCAATTAGTCTTGAAGCATCGTATCTCCCTTCAAGAAATAATTTTCCAATTTGTATCACGCCAACCGGATGAATAGTCCATACTATTTCCCCTTTGTTTATAGGATCAATATGATGGATATGGGTACCCACATTACCTGATGGATGCGGTCCGGATATCTTGTTTATTTCAACATTTTCGGTTTGCGCGAAAACTTTAGATATTTCACCATCACCTTTAATACCAAGATGAACAGGTCCTGATGTTAGTTTCTTGAGAACATTGACACCTGCCTGGAACGCTTGCTCCTCCCCTTCTACCAGAAGGTTAACATCTGGCGCCAATGGATGTGTATCAAAACCGGATATGAATATCGATTTAGGATCATCAGCAGGATTGGCGACAATACCGAAAGGTCGTTGAATGATATTAGGCCATACACCTCCTTCACCCATTTCTTTCACTGCATCCTCGCGTGATAGATTACTAAGATCCGAGACAGAGTATTTTTTGTAATTCTCAAATTCTACACTCTTATCTGCAAGAATCTTAATCTCCAGAATTCTTCGTTTGGCTCCTCTTTTTACTTCGACAATTTCACCGCTTACAGGCGCTGCGTACTTTATTTCAGGGAGTACATTATCGAATAAAATGGGGGTACCGGACTTGACATTTTCGCCTTCCTTCACGAGTAGCTTAGGTCTGCTGATGCCAATAAAGTCCGTTGGCTTCAGGGCAAAGGTTTCTGGCTGATCAATTTCTTCGACTTTCTTCTCCGGCTTTCCGATAAGGTTGATGTCGAAACCTTTCTTTAACTTGATGGTGTGAGACATTTATTTTCGTGTGGTGTCTTCTTCAAAATCGGGACAAAAATAACAAAAAAATCTTCAAATGAAATCCGTTAATAACGGTCATAAAAAGCGCTTATAATGTACTTAAACGCTATTTTATGCTTTTTCAAGTTCTGATGATTGGGCTTGAATCTGCTCTTTAACTTCCTCCATCAACCAGTTGGGTGTTGAGGTTGCTCCACAGATTCCAACAGATGTGGCATTTTCAAACCACTCGCTCTTTAATTCTTCTTTGCTTTCAACAAAATGGCTACGTGGATTAAATGACAAGCAGACATTATAAAGTGCTCTGCCATTCGAGCTCTTTTTCCCGGCAACAAATACGATCACATCGTGCTGTTGAGAGAACTTTTCCATTTGAGGCTCCCGGTTAGAAACCTGACGGCAAATACTGTCGTTGGCTTTGAATTGCTCCTTAAATTCTCCACCGGATTCTTCAATTCGCTTTTCAATTTCCTCTTTAATTCCATAGAAACCAGCTGTACTCTTTGTTGTCTGACTAAATAAAGTCACCGGTCTACTGAAATCAATTTTATCAAGGTCATCAAAGGTGGTTACAATGATAGCTTCATCAGCTGTTTGCCCGGTCAGTCCAACTACTTCTGCATGACCTGGTTTACCATAAATGACTATCTGACCGTCCTGTTTGGTAGATTCATCATAAGCACCTTTAACCCTATTTTGAAGCTTTAATACAACCGGACATGACGCATCGATTAACTCAATATTGTTTTTTAAAGCCAACTGGTAAGTTTCCGGTGGTTCTCCGTGTGCCCTGATCAAAACTTTACAGTTATGAAGACTTTCAAGTTGATCGCGGTCAATTATCTTCAGACCTTTATCATTCAATCGCTCAACTTCCCGGCGGTTATGGACAATGTCACCAAGGCAATACAATGTTCCGGAATCGTCAAGTTCATCCTCTGCCATCTGTATGGCAAACTCAACGCCAAAGCAATAGCCGCTATTTTCGTCTATTTCAACTCTCATTAATAATAGTTTTAGCCATCTCCACTATTCTCGATACTTGTTCTTCAAACGTTAAATGGGAGGTATCTAGTTCGATTGCATCAGAAGCTTTTTTTAAGGGACTGTCTTCCCTGGTAGTATCTATGTGGTCTCTCTCCATCAAATTTTCTTTCACTTCTTTGTAATCTACCTGAACACCTTTTTCTGTTAACTCTAACAGCCTACGATTTGTTCGTACATCAATATCGGTTACCATAAATACTTTCAACTCAGCATCGGGAAAAACTACGGTGCCAATATCTCTACCATCCATCACAACTCTTTTTTGACTTCCCATTTGGCGTTGAAGTCTGACCATGTCCCGTCGTACTTTTGGAATTGCCGCCACCTTACTTACCTCATTACTTACATCAGGAGCACGTATCGCATCATCAACTATCTGTCCGTTTAGCAGGACCTTCTGCTCCTTATCTTCAAATCTAAATGAGATATTAGCAGATTTCAGAGCTTCATTGACAAGCTCTTCATTTGCCAGGTCGACATTGAGTCGATTGAAATGCAAAGTGATTGCCCGATACATCGCACCCGAATCCAGGTAGACATAGGAAAGTTCTTTTGCCACTTTCTTTGCAGTGCTACTTTTTCCGGTTCCGGAGTACCCGTCGATGGCAACCACAATATCTTTCATCTAGCAATCCTTTATCGGGCACGGAATGGGTTTACCAGGCTTGAGTTTGCCTTTTCTGGTTTGCGTCGGTCCTTTCCTACAACCATCGAATATCAGCGCGGAAAGAATCAACATTATGATTAAAGAGTATTTCTTCATAAACTACGAACTTCCATAGCCCTATCAACTTTTTTCACGAGGCCCTGTAATACTTTTCCCGGGCCTGATTCAGTAAAGGAGGTAGCCCCATCGGCTATCATCTGCTGTACGATCTGTGTCCAACGTACGGGAGCAGTTAATTGAGATACAAGATTAGACTTTATTATACTCACTTCAGTATGCCCCTTGGCATCTACATTCTGATAGATGGGACACATGGGCTGGTTTATTTCTACTTCTTCGATAGCCTTTGCAAGCTCTTCTCTTGCTGGTTCCATCAGAGGAGAATGAAAGGCTCCACCCACTGGAAGAACCAATGCCCTTTTTGCACCCTTTTCTTTGAGTGTTTCGCAAGCGCTGGTAACCGCAGCTACTTCTCCTGAAATCACCAATTGTCCAGGACAGTTATAGTTAGCAGCCACCACAATACCTTCCGTCTCTTTGCAAACTTGCTCTACAACTTCGTCATCCAATCCTAAAACTGCAGCCATCGTGGATGATTGTAGTTCACAGGCTTTTTGCATGGCTTCTGCTCGCTTTGAAACAAGGGATAATCCATCTTCAAAAGAAAGAGCCTTTGCGGAGACCAATGCGGAAAATTCACCAAGCGAATGACCAGCTACCATTTCTGGTTCAAATCCATCTTTAACCATGGCATTTACCACACTATGAATAAAAATGGCAGGTTGTGTGACACGGGTTTGCTTCAGGCCTTCATCGGTGCCTTCAAACATTTCTTTGGTAATCTCAAACCCAAGTATTTCGTTGGCCTTGTCAAATAGCTTTTTAGCTTCAGGATAAGTATCATAAAGATCCTTCCCCATTCCAACAAACTGAGCTCCCTGTCCGGGAAATACAAATGCTTGCATCAAAAAGTAGTTTTAATTTCGGATTGCAAAAGTAGGCAACAAACTAGGAATCAATAAACCTTGAGATTAATTCCGGTGTGGGCATCCGACAGGTATCTCTCCTCCCAAATAAACGATATCGATTCTTTGCCACCAGATCATAAATTATATTGGTGATTTTCAGTGGTAGAAAGCGGAATAATCGAATAAAACGGAGAGGTGAATTTAAGTATTGGGCAAGTAGGAAGACAGCTTCACTTTTAGTGTAATATGTGTCTCCTAAAATGACAATCAATGTAGTCGGGTCCTCCGGGTCATAATCGTGATCGATCAGATAGGTTTTTCCAAAATCAGATTGAATGGAAGCGAATTTTATGATTTCTTCGGAGTCCTGATCAATCAGGAAATTGACTAACCCGTTACACAAATTACAATACCCGTCAAATAAAAGTATTGGGGAGTCTACTTCAGAATCTGCACCCATCCGTTAAAGGTTCTTAACGATTTCGAAGTAGCGAGGACATCGAATTCAACCTCGGCAAGGTAGTAATAGACATCCGCAGGTAATTCTTTGCCACTATTTGTTTTTCCATCCCAGTTGATGAGTACGCTTTGTTCCTCCTCTTCGGATAAATCAAAGACCAATACCCCATTCCTATCAAATACTTTGAAGTCAACAGAATTTACGAACCGTGGACAATTGCTATTGTCAAAATTGTCTATTGGATTAGACGTATTACTGTATAAAGGTGTGAAGGTATCGTTATATCCATCGCCATTGGGTGTGAATACATTAGGTAGGGTGTAATTGGGACAATTGTCTATGCAAAGTGGTTCAGATCGTTCACTCTCATTAAATGATCGATCTACTGCTGTAATTTGATAACATCCCTTAAATGAGGACAATCCCGTATGAACGTAGAAAAGTTGATCCGTACTGTCCAATAATATGTAATCCTCCTCTAAACCGGATAGGGAAAAATATATTCTGTAATACTGTGCGTCATCATCGCAGATATTATCAAATTCTTGTTCCCATTCAAATTCATTCTCAAAATTTACTGTTCCGCAACCAAAGTCTGCCACAACAGATTCGCAATCGAATTGATTCGATACAATGAGGTTTATTGGAGGGCAAGGTGCTTCGTTATCATTCGGCTGATCGCATATTATCTGAGAATCGTTAACAAGCGGTTCTGCAATAAGAGGATTACCGTAACTACCGAATGTGGTAACATAGTAACAATATTCCAAGTCCTCATCAAGAGCAACGTTGTTGAATCGACCGTCATCGAAATAGACAAATCCTATCTCAGATACATTAACCGAATCTATTAGTTCTAATCTTCCTGGGTCGTTTGTAAATACATTGTCTCTGTATATGTAATGGTAAGGAGCTACATCTGTTATGTTAGACCAAGGGACATTAGCCCTCCATGATACTTCAATCGCTCCAATCAATGATTTTGTATTGGCCCGTACCGATGAGGCTACAGCTGAAGAGTCGATTAACAATCCATTTGCATCGAATAAGACGACCTGGTAAGAATATTGACTTTGAAGCGTATTAACATCCACATCCACAAAACTTGTGCTTGTTTGTCTATCAACTATTACTTCTGGAACACTCAAATCATCCCCGGAAGATCGTAACAATTGGTAGCTATATGGTGGTGGAAACTGGGCTTCATCAATTTCAATTGGAGGCAACCATGCGACTGAGATCCGACCTTGCAGATTGGTTTCTTCCACTGAAACGTTGGTGATTACTGGTGCATCTCCAATCAAGGTGATGCACGTTTCTTCTGAAACATAGCTTTCGCCTCTTCCTGGTTCAGGAAACTCGGCGACTAACCTATAACAGTACTTTGCACCTGGAGCTAAGCCAGGATCAATTGTACTTAATTGATCTATAGGCACTGTTTGAATTAATTGATACCCAGTATTAGGTGGCATTCCCACTATACATTCATCCGGATCTATAGTAAGATCTCCCACCCGTCTCCAAACCTGCATGGCACTGGCATTTGGACATGAATAGGAATCCCAATTCAATTGGACAGATCGACCTGTTTCCGGAGCTGCCTGCAAACCAGTCGGCTGCGGTCCAACAACGGTAACCTGCCAGGTTTGAAATTCGACTAGAGATGGGCCCACCTTTATTCCACTTTCAACTGGGTCATCTGTGACCTTGAATTGAATCTCATATGGACGAGCCCTGACATGTCCACATACCGTATTCCAATTAAACTCAATGGCTCCTGGTTCCTGCTGAAATATGGCAGGGTCAGGCCTCACCGTGGCTGGAGAATTGATCTGAAATGGCCCACCAAAAGCTTCCAGTTTCACTCGATGACCATCCGGATCGCTGCCAAGGATTGTAGCAGTTACAGTTTCACCTGCGGTGACGCACTCTTCCTCGGGTACAGACAGAACGGGTGGTTCATTATCACCTTCGTAGACAATTATCTGCATATCCCGAATGATATATCCAATTCTGGTTGGTCTAGCCTCACCCGGTAGTTGGCGGTATTCTTCAATTCTAAAGGCTACGTTGTATTCAAAACATTCTTCAACGCCATCCGGACAATCCTGCCCAAATAGTTTGAACTCCGACGTTGTTCCCCCATCACCCGGGGAATCCCAGATCAGATCCCCAACATCTTCATCCATGGTGAGAAATGCCCGATTTCCTGCCTCGCTGCCACTGAAAACATCGGTGTAAAACACACCGTCATCTAATTCCCGGTAATTGAAAACTTCAAGATCACGGTTCTGCTTTGGTACAATAATCTGTCGTTCACCATTCGCATCGATAAACTCGTAAACGTATCGAATGCTGTCACCATCAGGATCGAAGGCACCCGGATTGTGAATAAATCTTGCTCCTGGAGCCGCTTCATCGATGGGTGGTACCGTTAGAATCGGACTGTTGTTGATCCCAACAAATGGATCAATTACGATCAGGGTTTCGACGTAGAAGCGAGTAGTGGATGAGTTTTCCATATTGGCTATGCCAGCATTCCGGTAATTTTCGGCGTAACTCACTATGTAATCCCTTGGTGCAGAATACGTATGTCGAAATCTAAAAATCTGACGTATAATATTGTCCGCGAGCACACTGTCCTCGCTCACAAGGTTTGTTTCTGAGCCATCAAGAGTGGCTCCATCACCAAAGTCGAAAATTCCATTTCCAAACTCAATGCCTGTGTCGTTGTCCCTGTAGCCAATAAAGGTAAACTCATAGGTAAATGACAACGGGTCCACTCTTCTGGCTATTATTTCTCCGGCACGGATATGACTCGCCAGACCGACCACAGTCGACGTTAGTCCTATAAAAAATAATATTGCCTTTAACTTTTCTACGCCTTTCATGGTCCTTCAGTCACGTGTACAACGTCGAGTTTCTCCTTTGCATTCAAATTTTCAACCATATTGCAAAATTATCCCCTATTTCAACGAATTTTTATCGCATAAGTCCAGTTATAAATCCGAATTGCAAGAAGTAATCCAATTTTTGGAATTGAATTGCACGACACCGTTCCCGTCTATACCTTTGGACACAAACAATTTGAACCACGAATAACACTATGAGTTGGTTAACGAATACACTAACAAGTTCTATTGGTAAGAAGCTGGTTATGTCATTGACTGGCTTGTTTCTCGTTGTGTTTCTTGTTGAACACTTAATCGGGAATTTGCTTTTACTCAAACCAGATGACGGTCTGGCTTTCAACGAATATGCTCACTTCATGAAAGACAGCATTATTATAAGAGTGGCCGAAGTTGGTCTCTTCGCGGGGATCCTATTACATATCGTCCAGGGTATTGTACTAATTCGGTCTAACAGAGAAGCAAGGCCGGTACAATACGCAGCAAACAAGTCAAGGACTGACTCCTGGACTTCGAAGTTGATGGGTCCATTCGGAATTGTAATACTGGTTTTCCTGATGGTTCATCTTTATAACTTTTTCAGTTATAAGTATTTCAGACCACAATTATTGGACAATGTAGCGGGAACCGACATGCAGGATATGGCGTCTGTTGTATTTGCAACTTTCTCCAATCCATTAGAAGTTTTGCTTTATGTCGTAGCCATGCTGGTTGTTGCGTTTCACATGTGGCACGGTTTCCAAAGTGCCTTCCAGTCTTTGGGAATAAATCACAATAAGTATACACCATTCATTAAAGGGTTAGGAGCTGTATTTGCCGTGGTAGTACCACTAGGCCTTGCAGCAATTCCCATCATATTATTTTTAAAGAGTTAATCCTGCAGTATGAGCACGATATTAGATTCAAAAATTCCAGCGGGTCCTGTTGAGGAGAAATGGACGAACCACAAGTTCGGAATGAAGTTGGTCAACCCGGCGAACAAAAGAAAATACGACATTATCGTAGTAGGGACGGGTTTGGCAGGAGCTTCGGCCGCAGCTTCATTAGCAGAGCTTGGTTACAACGTCAAAGCATTTTGCTTTCAGGACAGCCCAAGACGAGCACATAGCATTGCCGCCCAAGGAGGTATAAATGCGGCGAAGAATTATCAAAACGATGGAGACAGTATCTTCCGATTGTTTTATGATACGGTAAAAGGAGGAGATTATCGATCACGTGAAGCAAATGTTTATCGACTTGCCCAGGTGAGTGTTAATATCATTGACCAGTGCGTGGCACAAGGTGTACCTTTCGCAAGGGAATACGGTGGACTACTGGATAACCGTTCTTTTGGTGGCGCGCAGGTTTCCAGAACCTTTTATGCAAAAGGTCAAACTGGTCAGCAGCTTTTGCTGGGAGCGTACAGTGCGCTCAGCCGACAAGTGAATAACGGTAAAGTAAAGCTGTATTCCAGGGCAGAAATGCTTGATGTTGTCATTGTCGATGGTCAGGCTCGAGGTATAGTTGCAAGAAACCTGATCACCGGGGAAATAGAATCTCATTCTGCCCATGCGGTTCTTCTTTGCACAGGAGGATATGGTAACGTATTCTTTTTATCAACAAACGCCATGGGTAGCAATGTGACAGCGGCGTGGAGAGCTCATAAAAAGGGAGCATTTTTCGCTAATCCGTGCTACACTCAAATTCACCCAACTTGTATCCCTGTTAGTGGAGAACATCAATCGAAGTTGACATTAATGTCTGAGTCACTTAGGAATGACGGACGGGTTTGGGTTCCAAAGACGAAGGAAGACGCTGAAAAAATTCGAAAAGGAGAAATGAAAGCGGGTGAGCTTGCGGAAGAAGCCAGGGATTATTACCTGGAGACCAGGTATCCTGCCTTTGGTAACCTTGTCCCAAGAGACGTTGCGTCCAGAAACGCAAAAGACGTTTGTGACGACGGACGAGGTGTTGGACCTACGGGTTTGGCTGTTTACCTGGACTTTAAAGATGCCATTGAAAGAGACGGTGCGGACGTGATTAAAGCCAAGTATGGTAACCTGTTCGACATTTACGAAAAAATTACTGGTGAGGATCCATACCAGGTCCCGATGAAGATTTATCCCGCAGTGCACTACACCATGGGCGGACTTTGGGTTGATTACAACCTGATGACAACAGTACCTGGTCTTTATGCACTGGGAGAAGCCAATTTCTCTGACCACGGTGCCAATCGACTTGGAGCAAGTGCTTTGATGCAAGGCCTAGCCGATGGATATTTTGTTATTCCATATACCATCGGAGACTATCTTGCAAAGATGCCTTACGACAAAGTACCTACTACTCACGAAGCATTTGTAGAGGCTGAAAAACAAGTCAGGGACTCTGTAGATAAGCTCATGAGTATTAATGGAAATACGCCTGTTGATACCTTCCATAAGAGATTGGGTAAGGTCATGTGGGATTACTGCGGAATGGCCCGAAACGCCGAGGGGTTGAAGAAAGCAAAGAAAATGGTACAGGAAATTCGCGAGGAATTCTGGAAAGACCTCAAGGTTACAGGTACCAGTGATGAACTGAACATGAGTCTTGAAAAAGCTAGTCGTGTGGCAGATTTCCTTGAATTAGGAGAGTTGATGATTGATGATGCCCTTATGAGAGACGAATCATGTGGAGGCCATTTTAGAGAAGAACATCAGACGGAAGAGGGGGAAGCACAAAGAGACGATAACCAATTCGCCTTTGTGGGTGCATGGGAGTTTACAGGGCCTGAAAAGCCTGAAAAACTCCATAAGGAGAATCTAGAATTTGAAAATGTGAAACTTACACAGAGAAGTTACAAGTAACATGAAACTTACATTAAAGATATGGCGTCAAAAGAATGCCAACGATAAAGGAGGATTTCAAAACTATTCAATTGATGGTATCAGCGAGGATACCTCGTTCCTTGAAATGCTGGACCAATTAAACGTGGAATTAGAACAGAAGGGAGAAGAGCCTGTCCACTTTGACCATGACTGTAGAGAAGGAATATGTGGCATGTGCAGCCTGTTTATTAATGGCCAACCACACGGTCCACATCAAACTACTACCTGTCAGCTTCATATGAGAAGCTTCAGTGATGGAGACACAATCACCATTGAACCCTGGAGGGCTAAATCCTTCCCGGTGATGAAAGACCTGGTGGTAGATCGTACATCTTTTGATCGAATTATTCAGGCGGGTGGGTACATCTCTGTTAATACCGGAGGAACACCCGATGCCAATGAAATCCCTATTCCGAAGCATGTGGCATCTGAAGCCATGGATGCCGCCTCTTGTATTGGATGCGGGGCTTGTGTTGCAGCTTGCAAAAATGCGAGTGCGATGCTTTTTGTTTCAGCCAAAGTAGCTCACCTGGGAAAACTCCCTCAGGGTGAAGTGGAAAAACAGGAAAGAGTCCAAAATATGGTCGCTCAAATGGACGAAGAAGGTTTTGGAGCCTGTACAAATACTGGAGCATGTGCAGCGGAGTGTCCGAAGGAAATAAGCCTTACGAATATCGCGATGATGAATCGGGAGTATTTAAGCGCTAGTTTTAGCTCGTAGCTTAAGCCAACACAGATTGTCTGGCAGGGATCTGGATAGAAAAAGATACCCCCTCTTTTTCGTTTGATACACTTAGAAAGCCATTAAGCTCACCAACAAGGGAGTAGCAAATGGATAATCCAAGTCCAGTGCCCTGACCTGGATCCTTCGTTGTAAAAAAGGGATCAAAAATCCGTAGCATATTCTTACTGGGAATATGCACACCAGTATTGAATACTTCGATCGATCCGTAACTTTTTCCTTCATTTACGGTCTCAGTCGTTCGGATTCGAATGAATGGAGGATCTCCCGATTCCAATGTAGCATGAATTGCATTGTCAAGAATATTCTGGACCACCTGGTGAAGCTTATCCGTATTTACTGATACAGTCTGATCAAACTCATAGGCAGTTTCGATAGTTATCTCCTCACTTAACTTAGGAGCAATGAATAAAAGTGCATCTTCTACGATATGTTGAAATGTTACGTTCTCTTTGCTATCCGAACTGTGGTAGGATATACTTTTCATTTTATTCACAATGTCAGAAGCTTTTGAGACGCCACTTTGTATCATTTCCACACCGGCCTCCAGATCTATATCACCCTCTCCGTTTGATCTGGATTCTCTTTTTATCAGATCAAGTCCACCACTGATGTAGTTTAGTGGATTGTTAATCTCATGACTTATACCCGCAACCATGGTACCCATTGAAGCCATCTTCTCAGACTGTATCAATCGCTGTTGCGCCTTACTCAATTCCTCAACCTTCTTCTTCAGAGCCTCATTGGATTGCAACAGATCCAGTTCAAAACTGGAATTGATATTTCTTAGATAGAATAGAGACAAATGAAGAAATACAAATGCGGCAACTGGAATGACTTTGTAGTAGATTCTGAAATAATCAATGATATCAATTGTCTTTCTTGACGAAGTTGAATATTGAACCATTATATCATCAAGAAAAAGCATCAGGATGAAAAACATGGCTAACGAAAACCAGTAGCGCCTCTTTTCAATTCGTGGAGTAAAAACTAATTGAGGTATCAGAGATAAGCAGATGACAACCACATGGTAATAAAAGAAACTTGAATCCTGAATATAGCCGAAGAAGATAGGGACAAGGATCAGTAGAGAAATAGGTAGAAAAACAGTTGATAACTTGGTCGCCGTAATCAACCTATGATTGGCAAGAACCAGGTTAGCGAGACATACTAATGAAGTAAGCGGTAACCGGCTGGAATAGAAGTTGTATTCCTGACCATTTCTAATGGTAACATAAGCAGTGAGTACTGAAAGAATTAAAAGAAGGACTAAAAGGACAAAATTGACCCTATTATTCAGTACCAGCGACCTTCTTTCCAGTTTAGACTGATCATCGGTGGTCCCCAGGTAAGAAACGTAACTCCAAAGTCTGATCATTAAGTGAGCGGTTCAAATTTGAATATCCCAAAGAATTCTTATTAAAACAATATTTTCCGTAATAATATGAAAGCTACCGTATCAGGAGAAAATCATCCAGATTTGAAAATCTGACTAATTTCGATTCATGAAATTCATCCTTGCCTTTACTCTTATTTTTTTTTCCTCTTTTACGTACGCTCAATCTGAAAAAGAAATTGTTGAGGAAACCGTCCAAAGAAATGAAATTGAGTATCATATTAAAGTGTTATCGTCCGATTCCCTAGAAGGCCGGGATACCGGCTCACCCGGATTGGAAATGGCGGCTAAGTACATCGAAGATCAGCTTGAAAGCTATGGCGTACGTCCTCATCCTAATTTAGAGACTTTCCGTCAAAAGGTCCCACTTGAAAGAATCACTCCACCTGAGGAAGGGAAAATCGTAATTGGTGATAGTTCTTATCTCGTCTCCAGAGACTTTCTGGTGATGTCCGGAACATCCAAAGAATTCGAAGGAGCGTTTATTTTCGTAAACTTCGGAAATGAGGACGATCTAGATAATGAATCGGTAGAGGGAAAGTGGGTAGTTGCCTACTGCGGAAATGGCCAATCGCCAAGTCCAATTCAATGGTTGGGTGACCTTGACACCAAACGCAATCGTATAGTAGAAGCCGGTGCAATAGGTCTCATCGAACTATACAACTCACCACAATTTACGTGGGACCTGATTGCCCGTGCCAGAGGTGGTGAAGGAGTATTTATTGCAAATTCTGAGGATAACAAGTTAGACGAGTTTCCTCATCTCTGGTTAGATAACACCGGCAATAAAGTCGCTTTCCAGCTTGACAGTCTTGAGACCATTGGAGTTCAATTCAGTGAGAGAGCAAGAGAAGAAATAGATGCTTTCAATATTGTTGGTATAGTGGAAGGAACAGAAACGCCAGATGAGTATGTAGTCTATTCTGCTCATTACGACCATGTCGGGATTGGTCGTCCTGATGATAGTGGTGATAACATTTATAATGGTGCACGTGACAATGCGGTGGGGACAGTTACCGTACTTAGTTCGGCAAAATCGATTGGAAAATACCCAACAAAAAGATCCTCCCTATTCGTCTTTTTCACAGCTGAAGAAAAAGGACTCCTTGGCAGCGAGTGGTTTGTCAATAATCCACCTATACCCTTGAACCAAATGATATTTTGTTTCAACAGTGATAACGGGGGATACAACGATACAACCAAAGCAACGATTCAGGGACTTGAGCGAAATACCGCCTCGGCAGATATTGTGGAAGCCTGCGCAGCATTTGGAATAGAGGCCATTAAAGACCCCGTTCCGCAGTATAATCTCTTCGATCGATCCGATAATGTAAATTTTGCACGAAAAGGTGTTCCTGATTTTACTTTTAGCATGGGCTTTACTGACTTCAATGAAGAGATTACAAAGTACTATCACCAGGCCGCGGATCAGGCCGAAACTCTGGACTTCGAGTACTTGGAACGTTTTTTCAAAGCTTATGTCCATGCAGCACGAGTCATGGCAAATCGCGCAGAAAAACCTTTCTGGGTGGAAGGAGATAAATACTATAAGGCAGGCGAGGATCTCTATCGGTAGTAGTCGGACTTAAATCTTATCACCTACTGATTAACCTCATCCGTTCATCTGACATAGAATCTATTTTGAAAAGTAGATTCACCTCATTTTCGCTTTGAGACATAATTAAAATTAAAGATGAACACTTTGCAGAAAATCAGACCTTTCATTTGGTTTGAATCAGACGGACGAAAAGCAGCGGAATTCTACACAAGCGTTTTTCCAAATTCCAGAATCATCCGGGAAAACGAATTTGTTATCACTTTTGAATTAGACGGACAGTGTTTTTCTATACTGAACGGTGGTACTTGCGAGCCCTTTAACGAGAGGATCTCATTTTACGTCACTTGTCAGGACCAAAATGAGGTTGATACCTACTGGAATCGTTTACTTGAAGGTGGTGGAGAAGAGTTGAACTGCGGTTGGATTAAAGACAAGTATGGGATATTCTGGCAGATCATCCCTTCAGCTTTTACGAAGATGATTAATCACCCTGATGTGGAAAAAGCTCGAAAAGTCATGAATACCGCTTCCACTATGAAAAAATTGGATATCAAGAAACTCGAAGCAGCATTTGCTGAGCTCGAGGAAATTGGAGTGGATTAATAAATGTGAAAAGGGTCCTAGTTCGGGCCCTTTTTTATTCTATTCCCTACACTAAATCGGGATCCCAGGCTGTTCTGAACGCATTCACTGTCAAACTAGCCGATGAACGAAGTTTAATATACTGTCAATGCGGTCTGACCAGGTTGGTTAAAACAGATGTTGATTAACCTGAGAACGATCTGTGATTCAAGGTGCAAAAGGAATTTCCTGGGTATGCGTTTCCCTAATAGAGGCCCCGATGGGAAATTTTTATAGATGATAAAGAGATATTGAATTTAACTTGGTTCGAATAGTTTAAATTTCGAACGATGAAAGTCTCAATCATTGGTGGCGGTATTACAGGCTTATCTACAGCCATTGCTTTTGGTAAATGTGGTATCGATTGCCAGGTATTTGAGAAAACCTCAACCATCAAAACGGTTGGCGCCGGCATCTGGATGCAACCCAATGCATTAAAGGTATTGGATTGGATGGGCGTGGGTGATTCCGTAAGAAATCAAGGCATGACACTTCTTCGTCCGGATCTTACTAACTCAAAACTTGCTCCATTTAGAAAAACAAAAACAGACCTTTCTAAAGACTCAGATGGCTCCTTAATTGTTGCAATCCATCGAGCAAGACTACAGTCTATTTTGATGGAAACCATTCCAAAAGGTCAGGTCAAATTGGGAAAAGAATGCCGCAATTTATCGAAGGAAGGTGATCGCACCGTCATGCAGTTTAACGATGGTGATGAATCAACTGATATTGTCCTGGGTGCGGATGGAATTCACTCGTTAGTTCGGAAGCAGCTATTTCCCGACTCATCTCTTCGGTATTCTGGTCAGACCAGTTGGCGTGGAGTAGCAAAAATGTCTTTACCTGAGGAATACAAACAGAAAGGACTAGAAGCGTGGGGCAATCGAATTCGATTTGGATTTTCTCCTATCTCAGAGAATGAAGTCTATTGGTTTGCAGTGGCATTAGCTCCGGAAGGAGATTCCGATCCCAAGGATGTAAAGAAAAGACTACTAGATACCTTCAATAGTTTTCATCCCTTGGTAAAAGAGATAATTGATCAGACAGAAACGATTATCAGATCCGATATCCACGATCTTCGAAGACTTGACAACTGGCATAAGGGTGGTGTGGGCTTGATCGGTGACGCCGCCCATGCTACAACTCCAAATATGGGACAGGGAGGGTGTCAGGGTATTGAAGACGCCTACTACTTTGCAACAACCCTTCGAAACTCCCCTGATGCGGAGACTGCATTTCGAACTTTTGAAGAAAAGCGAAGAAAAAAAGTGGACTATGTAGTGAACAACTCATGGCAATTTGGTCAGCTGGCTCATAGCAAATGGGGTCAAAGACTGGCTATTACTCTTATAAGACTAACTCCGGAAAGTGTGATGCAAAAACAGATGAAGAAGCTCTACGAAGTGTATATCCAATAGAGTTTACGCTTCTTCAATCATTTAGCCTGGTTAGTAATTTTAGTACATCCGGGAACCTGACTTGATCATTTTTGTTAACAAGCCATGAAGAATTTTAGCATGAAATTTCTGACATGCGCTTTTTTGGTACTAATGGTCCAATCCACAATGGCTCAAACCAATGGCAGCCTGACCGGACTAGTTACTGATTCGAAGACAAGTGAGCCGCTCATAGGAGCTACCGTAAGGATCGAAGGCACTCAATTAGGCTCGATAACAGATATAAACGGGAGATACACAATTTCGGATATTCCTCCAGCGACCTATAATATTATCGGCTCTTTCGTAGGTTATGAATCCAGATCAAAATTCAACATTGTCATTCGATCAGAAGGAAATATTGATATCAATTTCCAGTTGAAGGAAAACGTCAGTGAATTAGAAGCGGTTGTTGTAACGACCAGCCCTTTTGAAAAAGAAGAAACCACTCCGCTTTCTATTCAGCGACTGAGTCAAGAAGAAGTTGCTGCCTATCCCGGGGGTAACAATGATATTGCGAAGGTGGTGCAGAGCTTCCCCGGTGTTTCCGGATCTGTTGGAGGCTTCAGAAACGATGTTATTATTAGAGGCGGTGCTCCAAACGAAAATGTTTATTATCTCGATGGAATCGAAATCCCAACTATCAATCACTTTTCAACCCAGGGAAGTGCCGGAGGTCCGGTGGGATTATTGAATGTCTCCTTCTTTGAGGGGGTTACCTTGTCCGCCTCGTCGTTCGGAGCCCAGTACGACAACGTCCTATCAGGTGTACTACAATTTGATCAAAGAAACGGAAACAGTCGGGAGTACATTGGAAACTTCCGGGTAAGCAGTAGTGAGGCAGCAATTACAACCGAAGGCCCCCTTTTTAAAGGTGATCAAAAGGATGCCAAAACAACGTTTATTGCCTCTGCAAGAAGATCATACCTGCAGTTTTTGTTCCAGGCCATTGGTCTCCCGTTTTTGCCTGATTATTGGGATTTCCAGTACAAAATCAACCATAAGGTAAATGCATACAATGATATCTATTTCACAGGTGTAGGCTCCATCGATGACCTGGCAATCAATGAACTTGATGAATTCGATGCTGAACAACAGGCTATCCAGGACCAGATCCCTGTTATTCGTCAGAGATCCAACACCACTGGCTTTGGATGGAAAAAAAGATTTAAAGACAATACAGGATTCATGACCTCCACACTTAGTTACAATTTTCTTGAAAACCAGTTTTTTCAGTATGAGGACAATGTAAATGAGGTCGGTTTGTATTTAAGAAATGACTCAAATGAGGAAGAGTTAAGGTTCCGATATAACTTAACAAAGTTTTTTGGTCCACTTACTACTTCTTACGGAGCTGTTCTGATTAGAGGAGATTATACCAACGAAACTGAGGACCTTGTAAACAATCGGATCTTTGGTAGCGACTTTAGTTTTCTTCGATATGGATTCTATAGTCAGGCATCCACTTCACTCATGAATGAGCGTTTGGGAATCTCTTTCGGACTGAGAGCAGACGGTAATACGTTCACTAATACCGGAAATGATTTAAGCCAAACAATTAGTCCAAGAGCGTCTATCTCTTATTCAATAGATAAATCGGGCAATTGGAAAGCAAATGCATCCGCTGGTAGGTATTTCAAGATCCTACCATACACCACGTTAGGTTTTCAGGACAACCAAGGCAATTTTACAAATGAAGATGCCGCGTACATTCAAAGCGACCACCTGGTAGCAGGATTAGAATACCTCGTTACCCCATCGGCGAGAATTACATTAGAAGGATTTTATAAGGCTTATGACGACTATCCGGTTTCCATATCGGATCAGGTGTCCTTGGCAAATAAAGGGGGTGGATTTGAAGTATTCGGAAGTGAACCTGTATCTAGTGTCGGAAGAGGAAGAACCTACGGAGTTGAACTGCTCTTTCAACAAAAGTTCACAGGTAGATTTTACAGTATTGCCGCTCTAACACTTTATAAAAGTGAATTCACCGGTCTGGATCAGAGCATGTTCTTACCCGCAGTGTGGGATAACGGGGTACTCGTTTCCTTACTTGGGGGCTATAAATTTGGACGAAACTGGGAAATCAGCAGTAGATACAGGTATCTGGGTCAAACACCTTATGCTCCGATTAACCAGACGGCTACCCTTCAAAACTACCCAGCGGTTATTAGAGACTTTACACAACTTGGTACTGTAGAACTTGAAGCATTCAGTCAATTGGATGTACGAATTGATAAGAAATGGAGCTTCTCCGGGTGGAGTCTTGATTTATTCCTCGATATCCAAAACATACTGGCCACAGCTAATCCATCCGAACCACAATTCGGGCTTGGACGAACAGATGAGGGCCAAGTTATCACACCGGAAAGCCTCGTTCTCATCGATACGGGAGTTGATGGTAGTGTTCTACCTTCATTGGGTATTGTTGTCAACTTCTAATGCAGTTTTCAGACTGAGACCCAGCTTTGTGAGGTTATGTCCTTGCTATGGAATCATCATCCTTTCTTTTCTAAATTGCACCTGAGTGTCTCACACATCACTTGGGTTTTATGGATGCTTATCTACTAAAAAAGTACCTTTTCATATTTGGACTCTTACCGATTGGGTACATTTCTTCAGGTCAGGTTGATCCAACAGCTTTCGATTTTAAATCATCGAACCTACCAATTGTTATCATTGAAACGGCAAATGGCAATGAGATTAAGAATGAACCCAAGGTTTTTGGTTCCATGAAAATCCTTTCAAACACCCGTGGTGAGAGAAACCTATTGAGTGATAAGTCGAACAGCGATGCGATATCTTTTGAAGGAATTATCGCTATTGAAATACGAGGTTCCTCCTCTCAGACTTTACCTAAAAAGCAATACCTCTTTACGACTTACGACACTGAAGGAGACAAAGAGGATGTATCTCTTTTAGGTATGCCCAGGGAAAACGACTGGATATTAAATGGACTGGCGTTTGATCCTTCACTTATGCGGGATTATTTGAGTTATGAATTATACCGGCACATGGGTGAGTACGCATCGAGGGGTCAATACTGTGAAGTGATTATCAATGGAGATTACCGTGGGCTTTATATTCTCATGGAGAAGTTGAAAGCAGACAATAACCGTATCAATATCAGGAGAATTGATGAAGATGATCTTGATGGAGATAATCTTACCGGTGGATATATCACCAAATTGGATAAAATTGAGGGAAGCGATGTCGTGGGTTGGAGTACCCCTAATTATCTCGGTGGTCAGAGTAATTTCGTCCATGAATTTCCTAAACCAGGTGATATAAACGTAAATCAACACCGCTATATCAAAGGGATATTCGATGATCTTAGTCAAACAGCACAAGATGGTAATAGCGACATTATGGATGGTTACCCTAGCGTAATTGATATTCCATCCTTCCTCAACTTCATCCTGATAAACGAGCTTTCGGCTAATGTCGATGCATATGAGTTTAGCACCTACTTTCATAAAGACAAGAATGGCAAACTCCGGGCTGGTCCCATTTGGGATCATAACCTGACCTTTGGAAATGATCTTACCCAATGGGGATTTAATCGAAGTTTCACCAACGTGTGGCAATTTGACAACGGTGATAATGTTGGCCCGATGTTTTGGAAAGACCTGTTTGATGATGAGGTATTTCGATGTCATCTTTCAAGAAGATGGTCAGAGCTAACTTCATCCGGAGGAGCTCTATCTGAGGAACACATCTTTGGCTTAATTGACAGTATACATACTGAAATTAGTGAGGCTTCAGTCAGGGAAAAAGTGAGATGGAATACATTCAATAGCCTCAGGACTAATCTTGATCAAATAAAGGCCTTCATAGATGAACGGTCGATTTGGATGACACAACAGCTTGGACCTTTCGATGCATGCCAATCAGTCATCACTCCACAGCTTGTGATATCAAAAATTCAGTATCATCCTGTCAGCCCCGGATCAGCAGATGAAAATGATCTGGAATTCGTGGAGATTTCCAACGCTGGTGATGAGACCATTGATCTGACCGGAATTTACTTTGGTGGCACTGGATTAGTCTATCAGTTTCCACCCGGACAAACCATGGATGTCGGTGAAAAGATAATACTTGCAGGTGGTGGCCCTACATTCAATGCCCATTATCAAACAGAACCTCATGATGAGTATACTCGTAGCCTGGATAATGGTGGACAAACGATAGAACTACTGGATGCTTTTGGTAATCTCATCGACCATGTTACTTACGACGACTCCGAACCATGGCCCACAGCCGCTGATGGTAAAGGCAGTTACCTTGAACTAATTGATCTGAATTCAGATAATAATGATCCGGCAAATTGGAAGGCAACCGATATCGAATTGATCCTGTCCATATCTCCGAAAGAAGACGAAATTAGGATATATCCTAATCCCACAAAAAAGGTGATAAGGATTGATTCAAAAGAGACTGTACATAGGGTCGAAATCTATGACCAAGGTGGACAATCCATCTTACATGCAGTAATGACTAACCATTCGAGTGGGCTTTTGCTTCCAGATCTGAAACCTGGTGTCTACTACATAAATATTCAATATGAAAAGGGATGGGTATCCCGCAAACTGATTATCAAATAATGGCCTCTCCTAATGATCTACCTCTTCTCTTGCTTAGATTACTTCATTCAACTCCAGGGTTTCATGGTAAAAACTGAAGTACTCTCAAAGTATCTGGTTTTGGTTGTGGTTTTTACGCTCATCACAAAATCATATGGACAGGTGAATCACTGGGAGAGTGTCATTTTACCAGGTGATACTTTTTCATACATTGTCCCAAGTACAGAACCAGATGGTAGATGGACCACTGACTTATTCGACGACTCCCAATGGCAAGTCGGTTCATCTGGATTTGGTTTTGGCGATAATGACGATAACACAATTGTACCAAAAGAGTCAATATCAATCTTCACACGTCGATTTTTTCAAATAATAGATATTCAGGATATAGATAAGGTATTCTTGGATATTGATTTCGACGACGGATTTGTGGCTTATATCAATGGAAAGGAAATAGCCCGTTCATCGATATCAAATACTCCTCCTAAATATGATCAACCAGCCGACAAGATGCATGAAGCCTTACTCCATCAAGGAGGTACACCAGAACGTTTTGAAGTTGATCCTTCTATTCTTAAGAATGGATCAAATATTCTTGCCATTCAGGTGCACAATAAAAGTAAGCAGTCCACCGACCTGACGCTAATACCCATCTTATCATTGGGTATCCGAAGTGATTCCATGCACTATCGTCAGGTTCCTGACTGGTTTTACAGTTTCACACCTTCTGAATTCAGATCATCAAATCTCCCAGTTGTTTTTATTGAAACGAGAAACGGAAAACAAATTAAAGATGAGCCCAAGATTTTTGGTACGATGAAAATCCTTTCAAATCCTGATGATCGAAGAAACTATCTCGAGGACATCTCGAACACGGAAGCGATTTCATATAATGGAAAAATCGCTATCGAAATTCGAGGCTCTTCGTCTCAAGCTTTACCCAAGAAACAATATTTATTCACCACATATGACAAGGATGAGAACAAAGAAAACGTGTCAATCTTAGGGATGCCCAAGGAAAATGACTGGATACTCAATGGATTAGCATATGACCCTTCACTTATGCGGGATTACCTGTGTTACGAATTGTACAGGAGCATGGGAGAGTATGCATCCAGAGGTCGTTACTGCGAGTTAGTGATCAATGGTCAATATCGTGGTTTGTATATACTTATGGAAAAATTAAAGGCTGATAAAAATCGAATCGATATTCGAAAAATTAAAGAAGACGACCTTGAGGGAGAAAATCTGACTGGTGGGTATATAATTAAATCAGATAAAATTGAAGGTACTGATGTAGTGGCATGGGGAAGCAATTTTATTCATGAATTCCCTAAACCAGACGAGATAAACTCTAATCAACACAATTATATCAAGAGTGTATTTGAGGCCTTAACTCAAACAGCAAAAGAAGGAAACAGTAATACCATTGGTGGTTATCCCAGTATCATTGACATTCCTTCTTTCCTGAATTATATCCTCATTAATGAACTATCCTCCAATGTAGACGCCTACGTGTTTAGTACATACTTCCACAAAGATAAAAACGGTAAACTTCGTGCTGGTCCGATTTGGGATCATAACTTGACGTTTGGAAATGATCTCAAAGAATTAGGTTACGATCGAAGTCAAACCGATATATGGCAGTTTGATAATTCAGCCTCAACGTTTTGGGAAGATCTTTACAACAACGATGTGTTCCGATGTCACCTGTCAAAGAAGTGGTTTGAATTAACATCACCTGGTGGGACTCTTTCGGAGAAAGAAATTTTCAACTTGATAGATAGTGTTCATTTGCAAATACGTGAAGCCTCTGTTAGAGAAAAATCCAGATGGAACACAATTGAAAGTCTTCAGGACAATATTGACCAGTTAAAATCTTTCATACAGACGCGATCAGCATGGATTACGAAGCAACTAGGTTCTTTTGATGCATGCCAAACTGTACCTGCTCCTTCGCTGGTGATATCAAAAATTCATTACCACCCAGTCGGAGATGAATCTGTTGAAGAAAACGATCTGGAATTTATAGAGATTACCAATAATGGAGACGAACCTGCTGAACTTGAGGGTATCTACTTCGGAGGAACTGGTTTGACCTATCAATTCTCTGCAGGTGAGACATTGGCCGCTGGTAAGAGGATTATGCTTTCGGGTGGAGCAGAGGCATTCTATTCCTATTATCAATTAGAGCCCTATGACAACTATACTCGTAGTCTGGACAATGGTGGGCAAACGATAGAGCTACTGGATGCTTTTGGCAATCTTATCGACTATGTTGCTTACGACAACTCCGAACCCTGGCCTGCAGCTGCCGATGGTGAAGGAAGTTACCTTGAACTAATTGATCTAAATACAGATAATAATGATCCATCAAATTGGAAAGCTATCAGCAGTGAAATGATGCATTCTTTGTTGATTCAGGAAAATGAAATAATGATATATCCCAATCCCACAGAAAAAATGATTAGGATTGATTCAAAAGAGACCGTACAAAAGGTCGAAATCTTTGACCAAAGTGGACAATCTATTCTACATACAATTATGACTTATCATTCGAATAAACTTTTGCTTCCAGATATGAAACCTGGTGTCTACTTCATAAATATTCAATATGAAAAGGGATGGGTATCCCGCAAACTAATCGTTGAGTAATCGTCAATTGCATTTATCCTGATACCGGGTTTTTTATTAACTTCTAATAGAAAATGAGAATCAATCTCCTGCGTTTTTTATCGCTACTGCTTTTCGTTGTTGGTTGTCAATCCACGATTGATAACTCAATAAAAACCTTAGTAGAGGTCACCGGAGGAACCATCGAAGGACTATACGATGAATCTGGTATGCTCGCATTTAAAGGAATTCCTTTTGCTGCCCCACCTGTTGGAGAACTTCGATGGAAAGCGCCTCAACCAGTAATACCCTGGAAAGGAGTAAAGGAATGTAAAAATTTCGGGCCTAGTCCAATCCAGCAACCTCCCCTTCCATTTATGTTTTGGTCGTCAGAGTTTCTAATTCCTGAAGAACCCATCTCCGAAGATTGCCTGCACCTCAACGTATGGACTAAAGCTAAATCCACTGAAGAAAAAAGACCAGTTTTGGTTTACATATATGGAGGAGGTTTTCAATCCGGCGGTTCGGGATGTCCAATATATGATGGCACGAGCATGGCTAAAAAGGGAATTGTGTTCGTAAGCATCAACTACAGAGTAGGCACTTTTGGCTTTCTTGCCCACCCGGAATTATCTACTGAATCTCCTTACGGTAGTTCAGGAAACTACGGCATCCTCGATATGATCGCCGCACTGACATGGGTAAATGAAAATATCTCCTCATTTGGAGGGGATCCTGATAACGTAACCATTGCCGGTCAATCTGCAGGAGCGTTCGGGGTCAATTACCTGGCTGCATCCTCACTGGCAAGTGGTTTATTCCACAATGCCATAGCGCAAAGTGGAGGAAATTTCTATCAAAGTGCGTTTCGCCCAACGTTGGATCTCGTTCAAGCTGAAGAATTGGGATTGTCAGTTATGAACAGCCTGGGTTCAGAAAACCTTGAAGAGCTAAGACGACTACCAGCAGATTCAATTCTAAATGCCCCCAAGAATATGGCATTCCCATTCGTGGATGATTATCTGCTCGAGCAAAGCATCTACGAGACATATAAACAAGGAAAACAAAATGATGTAAACCTCATACTCGGATGGAATGGTGATGACATAGTAGCAGGGCCTCCCCCTGATATGAAAACATTCAAGAAGAATATAAAGGAGCGTTTTGGGGATTTGGCCAATGAATTCCTTTCGGTGTATCCGGCTGAGACGAATGAGGAAATGACAAAATCCTACTTCGAAATGTCCAGGGATGGTTTTTTTGCTATTCAGCTTTACACCTGGGCGAAAATAGCGGATCAAACCGGCACCAAGGACGTCTACTTATATAATTTCAATAAGAATTTACCTGCTCATTCTCCGGAAACTCAATTCGGGGCTTTTCATTCCGGAGAGATCGTATACGCCTATGACAATTTACATACTCTCAATCGGCCATGGGAAGATACCGACCATGAGCTAGCAGGACTTATGTCTTCCTACTGGGTAAATTTTGCAAAAACCGGTAATCCAAATAATGAAGAGCTACCCACCTGGTTTAGATATGATGATGAGTTGGAACATGTGATGATCCTGGATACTGAAATACGATCAGTACCGATCCCAACAAAAGACAAACTCAACTTCTGGGAAAAATACTATAGCACTCTGTGAACCCTGTCGAAATATACATCGAGAATTCTCCAAAGGAGGTGAAGGGCAAACTAAGAGCGGTGCAACGATTAATTCAAGAAATTGCACCGGGAGCTGAAGAGGTCATAAATTATGGAATTCCGACTTTCAAATTAAACGGTAATCTGGTTCACTATTCCGCAAACAAGAATCATATTGGCTTTTATCCTACACCCAGTGCAATTGAGGCCTTTAAATCCGAAATCCAGAAATACAAGCATTCAAAGGGCTCTGTCCAATTCTCAATTGAAAAACCGCTTCCTTTAGATCTAATTAGAAGGATGGTTGAGTTCCGAGTTAAGGAGGCTCAGAAAGCCTAATCCACAGAGACGAATACTGTTATTTGTTTGATACTACCTGATCGCTTAAATACTTCACGCGATTCCTCTTTTGTAAGAGACTGACTTTCCCTTTCTATTTTGTCATCGGCATAGACCACGATTTTACCTTTTGCTGAACGTTGGTATACCACCGGTATCTGGCAGTAAGTAAAAACAAGCTGATCGTCATTCAGCTTTATCTCTGTTAGTTCGTTATCCAAATTATAAAACTTGAAAGTAGCCGGTGTATCCAAAAACTCCTTTGGACTAAGGAATTCCGGTTTAAAAGAAAGGATTCCGTCGTTAACCTGGACACCCAACTCAGCCCATCGATTTAATACATCTTCTTTGACCTGTCCGGTCATTCCCGGCTGCTGTGCACCTTTATGAAATGGAGTGTGGCTGTAAGGATCCGTGGGGAAAGCTCCATAAAGTGAAGGGTTCTTATTGATACCGATACCTGCCCGAATTTCATAATAATGCTGTATCAATCGTCCTCTCTCCTCTTCATTCAATTCATCTGCGCATCGATAAATGGTCTCCTGTGTCGCTAATAACAATTTTGAAACCATATGCCAGTAGATGCTACCTAGACCTTCAAAAGCGAAAAAAGTACCAGACCTCCCGGTAAATGATTTGTGATCAAACATCTCTTCAAATACCTCAAGAATTTTTTCCTTCTCAGGTTCAACTAGATCATTCGATTTTGCCACTTCATTTAGCCTCTCAGTAACATCACTTGCATTATGAATTGTCCCATTAAAGTAAAAGTTGCCTTCCTCGTCGTATGTAACCAGATCTCGATTACCCTCTTTTCTTAGTTGCTTGAATAACCTACTATTTTCGGCGAAATCAGCGGGAATCTTATTTTTATTAAGAAAGTGGGATATTTCACGATTCGGATACAGGAAATAACTATACTGATCTTTCCTGAACATCGCACTGGATTTTAGGCCATCCAAAACCGCCAGACTTTGAGCCCCGGTTAACAAGCCGGAAGACAGCACTGCGACTTGTCCCTCTAACATCTCATAGAGATGATTGATCTTCATATTATCACCATCAACGTCCAGTAGATTATAGGAATGATATAGCCCATCCGAACGTTTATTAACTTGAATGGATCGATCAATGTACTGGAGTGCCAGTTCCAAAAAGCCGATTAAATCAATATTTGATATTGAGCTTTTTTGCCCTACAAAACCAACATAAGCCTGTGTTCTGTAGTTTTCTCCTGCAATTCCAAGTTCATCAACAAATTTCTTACGTGTCGAATCTGGGATATTTGAATCTTCCTCAGACCAATAGGTGGTGAATACCTGATGAACAGCCTTGAATAAGGTACCTACTTCTTTGTGAATTTCATATGACTCATCCGCCTCCTCAACAACATTCATCAGAAACTGGCAAAACCTGCGCATGTAGTACAAGGTGACCATTGACAAGCCATTACCAACCAGTGCGTTGTTGGCATCATTCCATTCCGGTCGTTGCGTATTAAGCCAAATACCTCCCTCAGGAACGAAATTGGTAAATTTAGCCAGCAGTGTAACCAGTATTTTCTCCATCATAGTGGCTTTTACCAACTGATCATCACGCATTACGAACTTACCGTCAGCGCCAATTTTCTCAACCCGCTCTTCAATCAACTCTTCCTTTTCGGAATTAAAGTCAATGGTATCCTGAGGATTTAACAAGATCCGGTCGTAAGAGGCGATGTCATAAGGGACATTAGCGAAAACGAAAATGCCTTCATTCATCCAGTGCCGGAAAAATCTCTTATTGTGCCTGTAACCACACTCCAGTAGCTTCTGTAGATAGATAATCTGATGATCCCCCCAATATCCGATATAAGACCAGGGATCATCTGGTTCAATCACTTCCCAGTCTATGCCTTCCCGGGTAATCCTGTATGGATTATATCCATCAATGGTGGTAGCATTCAAAAACTTAAATATCATCCCGGTGATATACTCTGGGTAGGAATACGCTAGCGCCTCCCAGTTCTGGAAAATATCACGCCAGTTTCCTTCGTAAGATCTTTTCTTAGTTCCATCGGAATTCTTGAGGTCAATGTTGAATTGGTTCCAGGGTCGACTGGGGTCTCCATGTCTTCTACTAAAAGTGAGCGGAAGATATTCAATGGTTATTCTCGTCAAGTCAGCATCACCAATTTCCATTACAGAATGGAACAATTTCTGAAGATCAACCTGACCGGACTTCGGCAACCGTTCAGTGTATTTATTAAATACACCGTTATTGATTTGATTTAGGTAATTGAGAAAATCGGAGACATCCAATTGATAATCATCCTCGAAAACCCCTCCCCTCATGACGTTGAATAAAACATTACTGAGATGCCTCCCCGTACTTAATTCGTCTTCAGTAAGTTGAAATGCGTCAGCTCCGGACAACAATCGAGTCAACCCATTTGATGTTTCCTTGATATCATCAAGAAGTTCTTCAAGAATATTTCCGGCCTTTATTCTACTTGACAGATCGTTCAAATCAGCTCGATCCTGATTGATATCTGCCACTAAATACCACGTTTGAGAAGACTTACTAGAAATATCAAACTTCGAATGAATAAAATATGACCCGGAGGAACCCTTGATATCCGTTTCTGTATTTAGATCCTCTCCACGCCTAAATGGTCCCAGTTGTCTACTACTCAGTAGAATACCATTACTGTCAAGTCCGGTTGACCAAACGGTAGTGGCTCTCAGTGCTTCACTTGGTTCTGCTCGATCAACGATCATAGCTGAAAGAGAAAAAACACCTATTGAGTGATCAATATCGAGTACATTTCTTTTGTAACCATCCACCAGGTTACTCCTCACGTGTTGCATCTGTGTTCCCACGCCATAAGGCAAAAGGCCTTGTAAACCGTCCAAAACTTCAAGTTCAACAGACTTCTCACCAACAGAAAAAACCTCAGATTGCTTAATAAAACCAAAGGTCTCCGAAAAACGCCAACGATATCGAAATCCCACGGATAGATCATAGTTGATCTCCTCAAAAAGTAAAGTATCACCCAATCGGTTTTTGTAAAGGTTTCTATCAATCTGATATAGACCATTACTTCTAACTGAAAATGGCTCCCATAAAAATACCTTATCCTGGTCCAGCACTTTGATGATGGTCTTACTTCCAACATTTTCGGAAGAGGCTGTAATCTTATCATCCGAGTAGTACGGAAATAATGAATTTTCTGCATTTTTTCTTCCCGCCGATAAACCTCCGTTACTCGATATGAACATCCAATGATCCGAAGAACTTACTACAGTCATGAAGAAAGGATCCATCTGATCCACATTCTGAATCTTGTAAAAATCTTCACCATCAATATCTACAAATCCCAACTCAACCTCTTTGGTATTGAAGTGAAGCTTTGATTTACCTGCAAAAATCTGTTTGGACATGATTTAATCCCTCTTTAATGTGCATGTTAGTGACCGGCCACCAATAATATTCAATTTGCAAGATGCAATCTATGAAAGCCTTTACTAAATTGAAATCATGTCCATAAGATACCTTTTAAACTTCCTGATTTTGGTGGCCTCTATTCCAGTTATTTCTCAGTCATTTACCACGGATCAAGTCCTTCAGGGCTACGCCGTATTTGGAGATAAAGTATCGTTCATTTTCGATGAAGATCTGTACAATACAAAACCGAAAAAAGTGTACGTTACCGGGGAGTTCCGAAACTGGGATCAATCAATGGATGATCCGGAATGGGCGCTTGGCAAAACAGGCAACTATTGGTCACTAACCATTGACAATAGTAACTACGAAAAGATCAAACCAAACAGTAAATTCAAGTTTAGAGTCGATGATGGTGAATGGATGGATCCCCCAACCCAATCACCCAATAAATCCGGTGGAGACCTATTATTCCTAAAAGAAGCGATTATAGACCCACTGACAGCTGAGTTGCGAAATGAGGAGTTGATCTGGACCAAAATAAGGATTAATCGCTCGCTTAACCCTAACAATTATCGACTTACCAATGCTGAAGGAGAAGAAGTTAAGATAGCAAAAGTTCTACCCCACGATGCAGAAGAAACACTTATAATACCAGCAGAAAAACTTGATATTAAGCGAGTTTATTTTCTTGAAATGCCTGAGTATGGTTGGAAAACTCATTGCTCATTTGACGGCTGGTTTCGAGAGATCTATTCGAATAAGGAACTTGGTGCGAATATTGAAAACGGCGCAACAACCATTCGACTGTTTGCACCCCGAGCAGATGGTGTCAAAGTCTATCTATACAAAGACAAAAACGATAAAGAAGCCTATCAAGTAAATGACTTAAAGGCAGACGACAATGGAGTTTGGGAAATAGCTATTTCGGAGGATCTGCATGGCGTGTATTATGACTTCACTGTCCATGGTTCTAAAGATCCTGGAAATCACTTTTACGAAGCCAATCCGGTGCATATCAATGATCCTTATGCACGAGTGACTGACAATACCTGGGGGAAAGGAAGAATATGGAAAAGGACGGAGCCCGCTGCTCCACTCAAAAACGGAATTCCTGGGATGGAAGATGTAATTGCCTACGAAGTGCATGTTCAGGATTTCACGGATCAATTGCCACTTCCAGTCGAATTGAAAGGAACCATCAAGGGTATGATTCAGCCGGACCTAAAAAACAGTAAAGGAGAAAAAATTGGGTTTGACTACCTGTTAGATCTTGGAATCAACGTCGTTCATCTAATGCCAGTGCAAGAGTATGTTCATTTTCCTGATGATGACTGGAAAGCCTCTTTCAAGGATGATGAATACATGATAGATCAGGGTGTGTCAGAAGAAAACTACCAATGGGGCTACCGAACTACTTTCGCATTTGCCGTAGAATCAAAGTATAGAACAAAAGGAGAAGAACCTGGAACTGAAAGGGAGGAATTCAGGGAGTTGGTGGAGACTTTCCACGAAAATGACATCGCCGTAATCATAGACATTGTACCGAATCACACTGGTGAGAATATGGATGGGAATGGGTGGTTTTTCAATTTCAATGCAATAGACAAGCAGTATTACTATCGAACAAAAGACTTTGAACATATCGGTGCCTATGGCAACGAAGTGAAAACCGAAGAACGCCCGATGGTGCAGCGATGGCTAATTGATCAATGCCTTCATTGGGTTGATGAGTTTGGTATCGATGGATTTAGAATCGACTTGGCGGGTCAGGTAGACCAACAAACATTAATTGCTCTGAGGGAAGCTCTCGGCCCCGATAAAATCGTTTATGGCGAGGCCTGGATCGGCTCTAACGATCCGAATTTCGAAAACAACCCAGATTGGGATTGGTATAAGGAAGATTCACCAATCACTTTTTTTCAAGATGACTCAAGAAATGCTTACAAGGGTCCCGTTTTCGAACTGAAGGACCCTCTGAAAGACCGAGGTTGGCCAGGTGGGAAATTTGACGAAAGGGATAATGTTATGAAAGGACTATCTGCTGGATTCCCAACAGATAAAACTCCCTTAAGCGGCATTTCCTACCTGGATATCCATGACAACTTCGCCCTGGCAGATCAGTTTGGAGAAAACTTTGACGGTCGTTTAAATGTCGATCAAGATGCCTACAAGATTGCGGTGACTCTGCTATACACCACATTAGGTCCACTGGTAACACACGGTGGCACTGAAATCATGAGAAGCAAAGCTCATGCTCCTCTAAGAGAAGTGGTGAAAACTACACTTGATGGATACAAGGTCTATATGCATGGATACCGTGATACCTATAATCATCGTACTGCAAACCAATTTCTCTGGGAAACAGTTGGTCAAAAACCTACAGATCAGAACAAAAACGATTATGATAACATGCTGGCTTTCTGGAAAGGAATGAATGACTTTAGATTGTCGGACCATGGAAAGGTTTTTCGGGTTAATCAATCGGTTACTGATGACTACTACCAGTGGATTCTTCCTGAAAATCATGGGACTTTGGGATATATAGTCAAGGAAAAGGTTTTCGTGCTATTAAATGCGGACTCCAGGACCAATACTTTCAGTACTACTCTTCCTCCTGGTACTTGGAAATTGATCGGAATAAACGATCGAATTGACTACTCAAATGGTATTAAAGGAGATGAAAATTTCCAGTTGAAAGGAGATGATCCAGTTGAGATTACTTTGGGTCCAAAGTCGTTAAGAATCTGGATTAAAGAATAAATTCTAACACATTCAATAGTTCACTCGTATGAATATGTAGCCAAAAACTCACCTACATGTTCGACCTTTCAATCTCCATAAGAAGACTGCTTTCTTCGAAATTCAATTCAGTCGTAAACATCATTGGACTTACTATTGGATTAACCATTTTCCTGCTTCTCATCAATTATGTTTACATAGAATCATCCTATGAAAAACATCACATTCAATCAGATAGGACCTATCAGATTGGAAGTAGGTTTACCAATAACCAGGGCACAACAGGGACCTTCGGTATCACATTTGGGATTCTTGCCGAATCCTACCTGAGTAATTTTCCCGATGTTGAGAGGGCCGCTCATACCTATGGACCAATCAAAATGGAACTAGACGTTAGCGATCAAAGATTTAACAATCTCAGCATCGTTTATTCCGATTATGCCTTTGTAGAAATTTTTGATTTTGAGGGCATTACAAAAGCTCAATATATGAGGCCAGACCAAGCTCTAATTAACGAGAAAGTTGCAGAGTCCCTCTTTGGTTCTTCAAATCCTGTAGGTCAGCGAATCACAGTCGACGAAATTGACTATCAGATATCAGGGATAATAAGCACCCCGAATTATTCTCGATTTGAATTTGATGTTTTGCTTCCGCTTAACTCACTTCCCGATATCCAGGACTTTAAAAATGGCGGTTTAGAGTTTGAGACATTCCTTGTATCAAAAGAAAAGCTGGACGAAGCGATGGTCGCAACTCTAACCAAACATTATAACGATCTAATGCTTGCCAAATGGCCCCTATATACACCCGAAAACTTCATGCTACCCATCTCAGAAGTTTATTTGAATGAGCATGGATTAGACAGTCGATTTGGAAATGGTAATTCCCGGGATCTGAATGTGATGACGATAATAGCTTTCATTATTTTATCTCTTGCGATAATTAATTATTTGAATCTACAAATCGCCTTTGGATATACTCGGGCTAAAGAGCTGAAAATAAAAAAAATAATGGGTGCTAAGGCTTCCCATATAATTATGCAAGGTATTTCCGAAGCGGGGATACTGTTAATTATGGCCACTACTATTTCGTTGGTTTTCTACGATCTCATCTTGAGTTTGGATAGCGGACGGTTTTTTGGAAATTCCATTCATCCGCTCAGTCAATGGAGTCCTGAGTTCTATTTAAGCTTACTAGCTTTCTTAATCCTATTGGCACTAATATCCGGTGCCATTCCAGCCATCAAATTATTTCGTGAAGGCAGTATCAATCCAGGAATTGGTAAGTCTGGAAAAACTAAATTAGGTGCAATGACAAGGATAATGGTGGTTTCCCAGTTTGTCATCACATCCGTACTTCTGTCAGGGATTGGGCTGATTCACTGGCAGATTGAATACCTTAAGAATCAACCGAAAGGATATAGCGAAGAAAATGTGGTGATTATAAAGAATCTCAATGATCTGCACTTGTCGAAATATGAAATCATAAAAACTCAATTAATGGAACATCCATCGGTCGTCTCTGTATCCGGTTCTCAATCTGAACCTGGCAATGGCGCAAGTGGCCAATTCGTGCATAGAATGGACCAATCCGAAGAGCAAGGAATTTCCGTAGCCCATATAAGAACCATGGATGGTTATCTGAATACTTTTGGCTTGTCACTTACACAAGGATCCGATTTTGGTTCAAATAATGATAGCCAACAATTCATTCTAAACGAGAGGGCCAGAGACCAACTGTTCGGGGAAGAAGAAAATGTTATTGGTTCAAGACTAGAAATGAGTGGCAGACAGGGAACCATCGTTGGTGTGGTAGAAGACTTCCATTTTCGTTCCTTGCATCACAGTGTTCAACCTTTGATCCTAAATGTTGAGGCACCCTACCGAATGACGTTAGCAATTCGCTTAACGGGTAAGGAAAACCAATCGTCAATGGCATACATTCAAGGAGTTCTAAATGATATTGACCCGAAGTATTCTATTGATTACCGATTCCTTGATGAAAATTATGAAAGACACTATAGAAAAGAATTGCAAACAGAACAGATCGTAACCTATGCTTCCGGCGTCGCACTTTTAATCTCAATGATGGGGTTACTGGGTCTGACACTGTTTGTGATAAACGCCAGAACAAAAGAAATAGCCATCAGGAAAGTCGTGGGTGCTAAAGAGCTGCATTTATTCCTAAATCTGTCCATGACTATAATACAATGGATTCTTCTTGGTCACATTCTTTCAATCCCGATTATATACTTCTTCGGATCATCCTGGCTCAACGACTTTGTCTACCATCTGGATAGTTGGCTGATATTTCTACTTGTTCCTGCCGCCTCCATAATTACGGTGACTGTGGCTCTATTGGTTATCTTGAATAAACTAATACAGACCGTTCGCCTGAATCCAATTGTCTTCTTAAGAAATGAATAAGTCATTAAGTTGATCAATGATTAAACCTGTGAACTCCGAAACATATAAAATCCCTGAACATGCCCGAATTGGTCATGTTCACTTAAAAGTAGCTGACCTTCAAAGAGCATTGGATTTCTATTGTGACTTACTTGGGTTTGAAATACAAGCCACTTACAGCGATCAAGCCGCTTTCATAAGTGCCGGTGGTTACCACCATCACATTGGTCTAAATACCTGGTACAGCAAAGGAAGGGAACCAGCGCCAAAGCATGCAGCGGGACTCTTTCACACCGCCATCGTTTTTCCTACCCGGAAAGACCTGGCTATTATCTTCAAAAGACTTCAGGAAGCGGAATATCCCTTCACCGGAGCCGCTGATCATGGAGTCTCCGAGGCACTCTATCTTGATGATCCGGATCAGAACGGCGTGGAATTGTATTGGGATCGACCTCAGGAAGAATGGCCAAAAAAACCAGATGGCTCATTAGAAATGTATACCCGCCCGTTGAATTTCGATAGTCTTTTGGAGGAACTGGATAATTAAATTCATCCTTCTATTTTTGTCCGGGTCAAAAATTCAACTTTTGAAATTCAAGCTTAGCGTACTCTTTTCTATCCTTTGTCTTCCCGTTCTGCTTTTTAGCCAGGAAATAGACACCGTTAAGAAAGACAAGACACTGGCTATCTATCCAGCCTTTGGTTATTCTCCGGAAACAAGTGCTCAACTTGGTGCAATAGCGATTTGGGTATTACCGAATAAAGACAGTTCTCAATCGGAATATGTAAGGCAATCTTCAATCAATCCTTTTGTCCTTTTTTCACTGAGAAGGCAGTTACAGAGTGCGGTCAACTTTGACTTGTTTCTCAAAAACGGAATGAATGTGAACCTATCACCGCGGTTTAACCTCTTCCCGGATAATTATTACGGTATTGGAAATGATAACGATCCGGAAGAACTGGAAAACTACACTAACCAGTTTTTACGTATCGACGGATTTGTGTTAAAACCACTTAATCCAAGAACATTTGTGGGGGTGTCTTTCGACATTCAGAACAATACAATACGTGAAATAAAACCAGCAGGGATGTTGGAAACAGATAGTCCGGTGGGCATTAGTGGTGGAACAAATGGAGTTATCGGACCTGCTTTCCGTTTTGACTCAAGGAATGATATTCTCTATCCATCAAGTGGGCAATTAATCTCCCTCACCTCCTTCTTCACCATATTCGGCAATTTCAGTTATTCAGCTTACGAGTTCGACTACAGAAAATACTGGGCAATCAACGACAGTAAAAACATCCTTGCTTTCAACTTAAATACACGTCTAACTGTAGGTGATGACATACCCTTTTATAAGCTACCCCAACTGGGTGGTGATGAAAGATTAAGAGGTATTGCCAACGCCAGTTTGTACCGAGATAAACAAAGCTGGTATGGGCAAATAGAGTATCGTCGACACCTTGTTTGGCGGCATGGTATGGCTGTGTTCACCGGCTTTGGCGACGTGGCTCCTACTCTTGGTGATTTTCAATTGAACCAAACCAAATACGTAGCAGGCTTAGGTTATCGCTTTGCTGCTGTTGAAGGTCAAAACCTAAACGTACGATTTGATTTCGGTATCGCTCGCGGAAGACAAACCGGCTTTTATGTAAGCGTCAGGGAAGCTTTTTAAGTATTAAGCCGAAACCTCAAAATTCATCAATTCTTCTTCCAACTCTTCTCTTACTTTCGAAAGTTGCTGGAGCTTTTCCTTACTTACGGAAGGATATCTTAAATCTAGTTCATCTACTTTTTGACTAATAATATCCGCAACCACTGCTCTCAAATACCATTTATTATCAGCGGGTATCACGTACCATGGGGCGTGCTCGGTACTTGTGGCATTAAGCATTTGTTCATATGCGTGCTGATACTCATCCCAGAGTTTCCTTTCACTGTAATCGCTACTTGAAAATTTCCACTCCTTGCCTTGAGTGTTTAGTCGACTTAAGAATCTTCGCAATTGCTCTTCTTTTGAAAGGTGAAGGAAAAACTTAATCACCACTGTATCATGACTCGTTAATCTCCTTTCAAACTCATTAATCTCTTCGTAACGAGATCTCCAAACCTCTTCTACAGGTGCATTTCTAAGTTCCTGAGGTACCCATTGCTTGTCCAGCAATTCGGGGTGAACTCGAACTACAAGTACCTCCTCATAATACGAGCGATTGAAAATGGAAATCTTTCCTTTCACTGGAAGATACTTGTAAGGTCTCCACAAAAAATGGTGCAGTCTTTCTTCTTCTGAGGGAGCTTTAAAACTAAAAACATCACAACCCTGAGGGTTGATCCCGGACATCACGTGCTTGATGGTTCCATCCTTACCTGCAGCATCCATCGCCTGGAATATGATAAGCACACCAAACTCTTTCAAAGCCCATATAAGCTCCTGGGCTCTTGAAAGATCTTCCACATCTTCCTGTAAAGTTTTTTTACCGTGTTTTTTACTCCCTAATTGCCCCGTGTAACCGGGATCAAAATTGTCTAAAGGGGTAAAAGAACCTGGTGGCACAATGAATTTCGAATGATCAAAACGATGCAATTGGTCCATGATAGAAGTTTTTGGGAATGACAAGAACTTACATCATGGTCAGGAGAATTCCTATGATGTATATCAGTAGACGACAGTAAAATTCCAGATTGAAGATTTTATAGAAACCCTGATTTCAAAGGAATCTGAAAACCTGAATTTATAACGTCCAGCTATTGCCTACCTCCGATACATCTATACAAGCTTTCCATTCACCGGGAATCGGGTCGTAGTTAAGGATGTTTTTGCCAACGGCTTCTGAAGAATAATAGGCCCATAGAGTCATGGATTTTAACTGACGATAAAATCCAACAGGTTCTTGGTCACCTACAGCTGTACCCCAAATACCTGGATTGAATTTAGCCGTTTCGGATTCGTATTTTCTCATCAAATCCTCTTGTTCCTTCTGGCTCAAGAAAATAAAGTCGTCTCCAGCCTCCCGTCTCGATCGATCATTAAAACTGGCTATCTCTGTTCTGATCATCTTCTTTCCTTCTTCATTAAAAACTTTAGTAAAAAAGGTATCAAGAAATACATCTACGTTTACATCAAGGGCGCCAGGGGTTTCCGTTTTCGGTAACCACCGATCTACAATCGCTGAAATCAATCGAGCTTCACCATCTGTAAAAAATAATGGCGTCCAGCTAAGACGCGGCTGATTCTGACAGGATTGCAACAGTGATAGAATAGTTGGTGTTGCAGCAAATGAGCCAGCCGATAGTATAGTGTTTTTAAGTGCTTGTCTCCTTTTCATCTTAAAGATTTCTTTTGTTCATCTCACTAACTGCATGATCAGCTGCTCTTGCCGTAAGGGCCATATACGTCAACGAAGGATTTACACAGGAAGAGGAGGTCATGCATGCACCATCGGTAACGAAAACATTCTTACAGGCGTGCACCTGGTTAGTTCCATTTAAAACCGAGGTCTTTGGATCTCTACCCATTCTGGCAGTCCCCATTTCGTGTATACCAAATCCAGGTTCATGCTCATTGTCAAAATCAATTATATCCTGGACCCCTACCTTTTCCAGCATCTCTTTGGCATCTTCCCGAATCTGTTTATTCATTTCTTTTTCATTCTCCTTAAACTCACAATCAATGGCGAGAGTGGGTTGACCCCATTTATCCAGATTCTCAGTGTCCAAAGAAACTTTATTCTCGTGGTAAGGAAGGCATTCAGCAAATCCTGTGATAAAAAATTCCCACTGTCCGGGTTTCATCATTCGATCTTTAAAATCACCTCCAAAGTCTTCTTCATTCGTTCCCGCACCCCAATTTTTTCTGTAGCTACCTCCCTGATATCCAAAACCTCTTAAGAAACGGTCTGTTTTAGTTTCATCATCGATGTTCCAATACCGTGGAATGTAAATACCATTAGGTCTTCTTCCCTTGTAGTAGGTATCCTCATAACCCTCAACTTTGCCCATTGCACCTATTCGATAGGTATGGTCCATCAGATTATGGCCCAGTTCACCGCTATCATTTCCCAAACCATTTGGGAACCTGTCAGAAATTGAGTTCAATAGAATTTGGGTGGAACTCAAGGCAGATGCATTACAAAAAATGATTTTGGCATTGTATACAATGTCCTCATTAGTTTCAGCATCAATAATTCGTACACCTGTAGCCTTTCCTTTGTCCTCGTCATAAACAATGGACTGAACAATGGAATAAGGTCGAATGGTAAGATTTCCTGTTTCGTTTGCGGCTGGTAGAGTCACGGCATTGCTCGAGAAGTATGCACCATAAGGACATCCCCGACTGCATCGATTACGATACTGACATTGTCCCCGACCATTTAAAGGTTGTGTCAAATGAGCAGCTCTTCCGATAATAAGATTCCTGCCTGGGAAGTCTTTTTCAATTCGAGCCTTAATATCCTTTTCCACACAGGTCAACTCCATTGGCGGCAGAAAATGGCTATCTGGTAATTGTGGCAATCCTGCAGCCTCTCCACTAATTCCAGCAAATTTTTCAACGTAGGTATACCATGACTCAATATCCCTATATCGTATGGGCCAGTCCACTCCATATCCGTCTTTGGCATTGGCTTCAAAATCCAGGTCGCTCCATCGATAGCACTGCTTCCCCCACAGTATAGAGCGTCCACCCATCTGATGAGCTCGAGCCCACATAAATGGCTTCACTTCCGTATAGGGTGATGCTTCATCATCCGCCCAAAAATGCTCAGTATCCCTTCCTATGAATCCAGTTCGTCCTGCTTTATAATGCTTTTTCTGCTCCTCTGGAGTGAGTGCTCCTCTTAGATCATCGTCCCACGGGTCATCAAACATGGTTGGATAATCCTCAATATGATTGACAATTCTGCCTCGTTCAAGGACAAGGGTCTTCAGTCCTTTTTCACACAATTCTTTTGCAGCCCAACCTCCGCTGATACCGGATCCAATCACGATCGCATCGTATGTGACCTGTTTTTGCGCATCAATGTTGTAATTCGCCATGTGTTAAATATAGCAGTACTTTCACTACGGCCTGATTTTTTTTTGCGTTTTATGAAACCTTTTAGAACTAAAACTAGTATATTTGATAGTAATACTATTATAATGTATATTAATTCTATTGTTTTAAGGTGTATTGCTTCTTTCATGGTCCTTTTTATGATCATGCAGGCACCAGCTATCGGAGCTGAAGTCAGCGTGATCGAGGAAGAATCCACGGAAGAAAAAATAGAGGAAAGAAGGGAGGTCGTAAGACAACAGCACCTCATTAGAATTAAGCCCTCACCAGAGACCAAGGACTCGGACTACAACAATGGTGAAAGTGACATTTATATTTATCCAAAACACACCCCACAAGTAGACCATAAGGTCCGAATCCATCTTTGGAACATGCAGCTCTTGCACTAGGAATCCTCCACCCCCTCCCGAATACCCTATTATCTCTCGATTACATCATTTAAAAAAAACGTTGGAAGAATGAATTATCAAGAAGAGAGAACCGAAAGACACATTATCAAACAAATTAGAATATTAGCTTACCTAGCATTGACTGCGATGCTTTTCGGAGTGGTTTTCACTCTCTTTCCTTTGTCGTAAAGGCAAGAAAATGAGAACCACAATGCTAGACTATAGCAAGGTAATTCTTGACAAAGTGAGTTTCGATAGAAAACTGTTTTGGAAAGAATACCGAAAATTTCATAGGATCCTCCCGCATGAGGATTCCTATGCACTTCGAATTTGGGTACGCCAGTACCTGAGTTAGTTTGGTTGGTTGAGGCCTTCGCCCAAAATGGGCGGAGGTTTTTTTATTTCTTTTGAATTTTCAAAAATCAACCTATCAAAGGATATTAGGAGAACCTCTTCGCACACCGTCCATATTTGGAAAAGGCTTTGATTCAACAATTGAATAGTATCTTTCCTCGATGCTTATTCATAAAATGTCCATCAGGCTCTTCCTGTTTTGCCTTCTTACAATTGGATTCCTTATCCCAAAATCCCTTGTCAGTCAGGACTTGGGATACGACTACTTCCAAAAATGGCAGGCGTTTTATCCTCAAAAGGCAATAAGCCAGGGTTTACATGCTGCGATTTATAAGACTAACGATCTGTCATCAAAGGAAATATCCGATTGGTTGGAGTTTAATCAAACCATTCTTGATTCAACCAATCATCCCAACTCTTCGTATTCCAGTCGATTTCCGAATGACTCAAGACTGTTGAAGGTTCAGGCCCAGAACGAAATCCATAAATGGTCCACTGAAAAACCGCATATTAACGATCCTCTGTTGTATATCGATCACATGAAGCAGGTCTTTCAACAACTATCGGACGCTCCCTTTCTTTTAGAAAAGGAAAGAAGTCTACTCACGTGTGAACGTCTCCGGAATCTCCAGGACGTTGCTTTATCCGCTCGTAACCAGTTGGTGTACTCTAGCGAGAAAAACAGGCAGCAAGCTTTAACGAAACTAATCAGTTTATCAAAGTCTATTCGCACCATTGAAACATGCAATACTGTGCCGGAGACTATTCAGGAAATTGAAAAACTTAGCCTTTTTATTGAGGGTCTGGAGGACATGGAAGAACCTGGTCAGATTCTAGGCACAAAGGAATACAACCGTCGACTTGCACTGTATACAGATAGTGACCTAACGTCAGAAAAGCTGTCTTCGATGGCCCTGGAAGAAATTAATACCGTCAAACGACTTATTGTAGAAGAATCAAAAAAATACTTTCAGAGTACGTATCCCGGCGAGATAATTCCTGAGGAGGAACTATTGGTGGAACTGGTTATGTCCGACATGGAAAAAGATGTCCCACAAAACGCCAGGGATTACCTTGAATTCTGGTTGAATTTGAAACAGGCTGCAATGGAATTCGTCGAGCAAAAGGACTTGGCTACTTTACCTGAATCAAACACACTAGAGATCAAAACAGCCCCCGAAAGTGCAGGCCCGGCAGCAAGAATCGGTTGGGTTCAAAGTGCACCTCCCTTTCATCCCAATCCCATGACTACCTTATACTTGCCCTCCATTCCTGACACCGTACCGGAGCAAGAACAGATCGATTTTTGGTCATCATTTAACCGACCTTTCAATCGAATGATTGTTATTCATGAGCTAGTGCCCGGACATTATATGCAGTTAAAGATCAGTAGGGAAACGGCTCATCCCATACGACTTCTGTTTCCGTACGGGGTATACATTGAAGGCTGGGCTACTTTCTGCGAGAAAGTTGCACTGGAAAAGGGGTGGGAATCTGAACGACCACTGACCTACATCGCACACTTAAGGAAAAGACTGGAAAATGCCAACCGGGCTTACACTTCCGTAAAGGTTCATTGTGAGGGATGGTCGCAAGAAGATGTACTTAAATTCTCAACTGATACTGCTTGGGTGGCACCGCAATTTGCGAAAAGTCTTTGGGGAAGAATCTTACGCTCGCCTATGCAACTCACCTCCTACTACCTGGGACGAGAACAATTCACCAAACTTTACAATTATGAAAAGGCAAGATTAGGTGATGATTTTGACCTGAAATACTTCATGGACACGATCATGAAAGCAGGCCCTATTCCAGTCGATGGGTTTTATGAGATCTTTACTCACGATATATCAGATTAACGATGGAAAGATTCGAATTGCAACCAGATTATTCGATTTCAAGGGTAATCAAGGGGGGCTGGCATTTGGCCGGAGGACATGGTAAAATATCAGAGGAACAAGCAGTCAAGGATATGGAGATCTTTGCCCATGCAGGTATCACCACCTTCGACTGCGCGGACATCTATACCGGGGTTGAAGAGCTAATTGGAAAATTCCTTAAAAAGAACAAAGACAAAATTCGGGCAGATGAATTGCCAAACATTCAAATACACACCAAGTATGTTCCCGATTACAATGCTCTGAACAGCCTATCTGAAAGGGATACCAACAAAATCATTGACCGGTCTATTCAGAGACTTGGTGTCGAACAGCTGGATCTGGTTCAGTTTGCCTGGTGGGATTATACCAAAGGCGATTTTCTTGAAGCCATTGGACACCTGGCAAAACTTCAGGAATCAGGAAAAATCAAACACATTGGAATAACCAATTTTAACTCAGTTCAAACCAAGAAGATACTCGACACCGGTATAAAAATCGTGTCGAACCAGGTACAATACTCTGTACTCGATCGACGGGTTGAATTGGATCGCACGGATTTGATTGATGTGCATAAAATTCCTTTACTATGTTACGGTACTGTCGCCGGAGGTTTTTTGAGTGATGCGTATCTGGATAAACCCGAACCAAAAAATCCACTTGAAAATCGTTCGCTGACCAAGTACAGATTAATAATTGAAGAATTTGGAACGTGGGAATTCTTTCAGCATTTGTTACGAATGCTCAGAAATATTGCAGACCAATATAATTGTACTATCACTGAAATAGCTCTACGGTATATCCTACAGAAAAGGAATGTGGCAAGTTTAATTGTGGGTGCAAGAAACACTGAACACCTGAACAAGCTGTGTCAACTGTCATCCTTCCAATTGAAAGAAAAAGAAATGGAAGAAATTCACAGTTTGCAACTACAGGGGAAAGGTCCAAAAGGTCCATTTTATGAATTGGAAAGAAATAAAGACGGGAAACACGGTTCCATCATGAGATACAATCTAAACCAGGAATAAGAGTATGGAAATGGCTCCGCAAGAAAAGATTGGTACGCCCCTGGTATTCCATGGTGGATTGATGGGAGCGATCATTCCATTCATTGTCTTTGTAACTGGGGTAATGATCATTGCTTTATCAGGGGCCCCTGATGAAAAAGGATTTTGGCCGATTTTAATTCTCTCAATAGCCATTGGATTATTCTTGGCTAAGGACAAACAGCAGTATGCTGAAACCGTCATTTCCGGTATGTCACAACCTATTGTGATGATCATGATTACCGCATGGATATTGGCTTCAAGTATTGGGGTTCTGATGAGTAAAACCGGATTCATTGATTCACTTATATGGCTTACATCCACTTTTGACTTAAGTGGTACAGGCTTCGTGGTTGCAGCTTTTATCATTTGTTGCATAGTTTCTCTTTCTACCGGATCCAGTTTCGCCACTATTCTAATTTGCGGACCTCTGTTATATCCGGCCGGAGGATTGATCGGGTCACCCCTTCCTGTATTGGCTGGATCCATATTAGCTGGAGCTACTTTTGGGGATTTCGTTGCTCCAATATCTGATACGACCATCGCAAGTGCACTTAGTCAACAAACAGACATCGGATCAGTGGTAAAAAGCAGAATTAAGTATATCCTACCTGTAGGCTTATTGGCTTTACTGTTGTTCTTAGTAAGTTCGATTTTCTTATCAACAACAACATCTCATGAACCTGGTATCCTTTCCGGTAATCCGCGAGGCCTACCTATGCTATTAGTTCCTGTGGCTGTCATTTTTCTATTCCTTCGAGGTAAACACCTCATGCATGGTTTGATGTTCGGATTAATACTGGGGACCATACTTGGTTGGTCGTTAGGTCTTCTGCCATTATCCGAGATCCTGTCGTTGGACTTGAAGAATTTTACCGCAAAAAGCTTTGTGATCGATGGAATTAATCGCTCGGTAGGACTTAGCTTCTTCACTATACTGCTAATGGGTTTAGTCGCCACAATCAAATCAGGTGGAATAATGGAACAATTAGTGAAATATGCTTCAAGGAATTCGAGTACCAGCAAGCAGGGAGAACTATGGATCACCGGTTCAGTAAGTCTTTCAGTACTGCTAACTACTCATAGTATTGTTGCCATACTAATGGTTGCTGATTTTGTAAAAAATACTGGCCAAAGATTAGATATCCCATCTATTCATCGTGCCAATCTACTGAGCATGGTTGGGTGTGTTTTTCCTTTTCTTTTGCCCTACTTCATTCCCGTTCTGTTAATGGCAAACATGACCACAACTGGTAGTGATTACGGTATTCAATCGGTTGCTCCACTCGAGGTTGGGATGTACAATTTTGTTTCCTGGGGATTGCTAGCTACCCTGATTTTCGTGATCTTACTCAAAAAGAAGTAAGACATGGATGATCAAAAGAAACTAAAGTACGATCAGTTTGAGCTTTATGATTTATCAATTGAGGTGGAGAAAATTGAAGGTCATTGCACTTGCGATATGTCTGTAGGTGATAAGTTCTTTCTTAAAGGAGGTAAGATATCTCTACCCCATGGTAAAAACTTTTGTCTATATGCGATGCAATCAACCATCCCCCTTCTTCCTACTAAACAAAGAATGAATCACCCGGCAGATTGGATGGAAACCGATTCCAGGGTAATTTGTCCGGATCCCGCTTGCAAACTGGTTATGCGCATTGATCGTGTGGGCTCCAGAGTATTGAATCATGATGATGTGAGTCCAATTAAAATGAATTGATGGATAGCTTAATTGGAAAAAGAGTTCGATTCAGAAAATGGAAAAAAGAAGACGCACCTTTTTTCATTTCATTTTTCAGTGACCAAAGAGCCTCCCACTTTCTGGGTGGTATTAGAAAACCAGAAGAGGCTTGGCGGACGATGGCCGCCTACATAGGTCATTACGAATTGCTGGGATACTCATACCTTGCTCTTGAGGAGAAGGATACGGGTAATTTCCTGGGCAGCATGGGTATCTGGAATTCAGACCCCTGGCCAGAACCAGAATTAGGTTATTGGTTGGTACCCGAAGCACAAGGTAAAGGCTATGGTTCAGAAGCTGGACAGATGCTCCTGGAATACGCTTTCAGAGGACGCGGATTTCAAACCCTGGTTAGTTATATTGACCATGACAACGAGGCCTCTATTCGCCTATCCAAACGACTGGGTGGTCAATTGGACGGAGAGGTAGATCTCGTTCATTATGGAAGGCATCAGGTGTATAGATATCAAAAACAATTTTAATGAGAAGAATGAAAGCTTTCCTACCAACATTGTTAACTCTACTAATTGTGTTATTCGCCTGTGACTCACAAAATCCATCTGAGCAGAAAGTGGAAATCGACCAATCCATTAATCTTCTTCAAGATATTGGCTCGCTCACATGGATGAATGAACCAAGCAACCTTACAACCGAGGGAGCGCTTGAGGTTACTGTTTCTGAAGGAACAGATTTTTTCAACAACCCCGAAGACAGTTCTATCGTAGGAACTGCACCTTTTCTTTTTACCGAAATTGAAACTGATTTCATAGCAACTGCTCTCGTTGAACCTGATTTTTCCTCTCAATGGAATGCTGAGTCCCTGATGGTTTATTTGGACAGTCTTAATTGGATAAAATTTGCTTTTGAGAACTCAGATGCAACGGGACCTGGAATCGTTTCTGTAGTTACGAAAGGAACCTCTGACGATGCCAACGGAGTCGCTCTGGACCGGCATGAAAAAATCTGGCTGAAAATAGTCAGGAAGAATAGTATTTACGCTCTTCATTGGTCAAGCGACGGGAAAAACTACTTCATGACAAGGCTTACGGAAATGCCTCGAATGAAACGGGTTAAAGTCGGTGTGGAGTTCCAATCGCCTGTCGGCAAGACAGCCAAACACCGGATCCATTTTTTCTCAGTCGAAGACGACCGAGTCGAAAATCTTAGAACTTTGAAATAGTCATTTGTGATTATTTTACAGTCCACAATCACAACCTATGAAATACCTAATCCCCTTTTTCGCACTATTGCTACTTATTCAATGCCAATCACCAGATTCTGTCGAGCAGAATATAAGCCCGGTAAAGACATCGAATAGTTATGATGACCTGGTCAGTCTTTTCAAGGATTGGAGGGAATTTGAAGAACCTCCTCTATTGAATGGTGCACCAGATTACACAGCAGAAACCTTCCAAAAAAGGTGGCCCGAATTTAAGAACATCCAGGCTCAATTAAATGCAATAGACACAACCGGTTGGAGCATACCTCAAAAAGTAGATTGGATGATCGTTTGGGCAGAGATGAATGGATACGATTTTAATCATAATATTCTGAAACCCTGGGTACGAGATCCTGCCTTCTATAAATCAGTTTGGACGGCAAGAAGTGATGTGCCTGGACACGAAGGGCCTACCCATCACGGTACGCTTGAGCTATGGACCTATGATTTCCCACTTTCAGATGAGGCGAAGGTCAAATTCTTAAAGGAACTAACTTCAATTTCTTCTCTGAATGAACAGGCGAAAAAGAACCTAACCGGTAATGCCCGAGAGTTATGGATTGCAGGTATTCGGGTGATTAGGAATCAAAGTCTGGTTCTAAAGATGATAAAGACAATTGTAGGGATGGATGAGGATGAAGAAATCCAAATGGCGATTGATCAAGCCATCAGATCCACAGATAACCTGGCTTCATGGCTTGAGGACGAATCCGTGTCGAAAACCGGTGAATCCGGTATAGGAAAGGACAATTATACCTGGTACTTACAAAATGTTCACCTGGTACCGCTCACATGGGAAGATGAAGTGATGATTCTGAAGCGCGAACTGGCCCGAGCGTGGTCCAGCATGAAGTTGGAGGAACATAGAAATCGGGATTTACCCCTAATGGAAACTGTTGAATCGGTTGAAGCATACGACGCACTGGCTGAAAAATCGGCCCAAAGCCTCATGAGGTTTCTTGAAGAAGAGGAAATCGCCACAGTAAAGGAATACTGGGAACCAGCACTTAGAGAACACCTGGGCGAGTTCGTTCCAAAGGAAACACGAAACTTTTTTTGGATCACCGTACATTATGACCCCAGACCCTTATACTCTCACTTTTATCACTGGTTTGAGTTAGCGCGAATGGATACAGAACCCAATCAAAGTGAGATTAGAAGAGGACCGCTGCTCTACAATATATTCGACTCCCGAAATGAAGGAACTGCCACGGCAGTAGAAGAAGTATTTATGCAAGCAGGCTTGTACGACGACAGCCCGAGATCAAGGGAAATTGTCTATATAATGATCGCTCAAAGGGCAGCTCGTGGCTTAGGCTCACTATATGCCCATGCAAACGAGATGACCATGGAGGAAGCTGGTGGAATCCATTCAAATTATACTCCCAGAGGTTGGATGAAAACTGAAAAAGAGCTGTTGATTTTTGAACAACACCTGTACATGAGGCAACCCGGATATGGCACGAGTTATATCACTGGAAAATACCTACTGGAACAGGCAATGGCAGACTATGCAAGGATCCTGGAAACCCGGGATGAAGAATTCCAATTGAAAGATTTTTTTGATCGATTAAATGGTATTGGAAATATCCCTATAGCGTTAGGAATCTGGGAAATGACCGGAGAATTCCAGCAATTAGAGACGATAACAACCAAGCAACAGTAATATGAAAACCATGACCTGTCGACAATTAGGTGGAGCTTGCGACCTTGAATTCCACGCCAATACCTTTGAGGAAATGGCTGAATTAAGTAAGGCACATGGTATGGAAATGTTCCAGGCCAAAGAGGAGTCTCACATGAAAGCCATGCAGGAAATGCAATCACTCATGCAAAAACCAGATGCAATGGCATCATGGATGGAGGAAAAAAGGAAAGAATTTGAAGAGATAATGGAGGATTAGAATGAAACCCTCCGGGTCTTTAGCTCCCAGACTTCCAGGCCCAGTAGATCAGTAAAGGATGAATGACGATGAGTCGAAGCCATCCAATCCAATCATCTACGCATAAACCCCCTTCAATACAGTTACCGATTTGTATGAAATATACATGCGAGGGTATAAAAGCGATAAGCATCAATATGATGCCGTAGGAAGCAATCACTCTTGTTTTTGGCAGTAATATTCCGGCTCCAAATGCGATTTCAATAATGCCACTAACAACATTAATCAGCTCCGGATTTGAAAAATAAGGTGGAATCAGTGGCAGATAGAACTCCGGATTTATGAAGTGATTGATACCAGCGAAAAGGTAAAAAATACCCATTACGTAGATGCTTATCATCTTCATGCCAGTTGCCAATTATTTCTCTGAGCATCCCTCAGAATCAAGAAAAAGGGTATCCACCAAATTAAGTCGTTGGTGATCAGAGTATATCCGAATGTGGCCGATACAGTTCCTTGAAGATAATTCATGACAAAGCCTAAGGGGCCGAATATTTTTCCTAAAAAACCTACGGCAACAATGGGCCAGTGTCTCAATGGGCTAAAACTCGCCCACCAATAGCCAAGACCATACACACCAATGACCATACCCATACCCTGCCAGACCATGGGATGATTTAAAGGCTCCATCCCCGTTAACAGAAAAAACTGATTTGGGAAAAGAACTACCCAAGCACCCCAAAGGATGTTATAAATGGCAGCTGCTTTTAATGTAATTGACTTCCAGTTATCCATGCTTTTCTTACTCTGTTCTGTCAACTAAAACCTGTTGAAACAAGTTCAAAAACAGTGATTAATATCATATAAACTGCAATTACGAATAATATTGTAACTATTTTTACTGCAATTACGAATAATATAACTAATGAAGAAGACCAAACTCGGTGAATTTGAAGAACTGGTTTTACTAGTGGTGGTGGTATTGGAGGAGAAAGCCTACGGAGTAGAGATAAAAAGAGAATTAGAAAATCGGTTAAACGAAGTACTAAGTGTTGGTTCTATTCAATCCGCTCTTAAGCGAATGGAGGAAAAAGGATTCCTCAATTCGAAACTAGGAGAAGCTACCCAAAAACGTGGTGGAAAGCGAAAGAGAATCTACTCGGCTACACCTTATGCGCTCAAAGTACTTTCAGAACTTAAGGAAATACGAGCTGGATTATGGGCCAACATCCCATCGGTTAGGCTCAGAACTATATGAATGAGCAATTAAGGCCTCCAAAATGGCCAATCATACCCATCCGCCGGATATTGAAGAAAGAGTTTTTGGAAGAAATCGAAGGCGACATGGAAGAGGTGTTTCAAGATAACCTGGTGCACATGTCTACTGCAAAAGCGAAGAGAAGATTTGTATGGGATTGCTTTAAGCTTATTCGGTTGAACTTGATTGAACGACTAGACTTTTATAATAGAATTAACACTTACGTTATGTTACGAAACAATCTAAAAATCGCCTTCAGAATACTGAGAAAGGATAAAACTTTCGCCGCAATTAATATTCTTGGATTGTCTGTGGGACTTGCCATAGCCTTGCTCATTATCCAGTACGTAAAGTATGAATTCAGCTATGAATCCTACAATCCCAATGCCAATCAAATGGTGCGTATCACAATGGACTATATGGATGGTGAAACACTGGTGGAACAAGATTGTGAAACGTATCCACCTCTCGGACCGAAAATCAGTGCCGAATTTTCAGAAGTCGAAGATTTCACCAGAGCATATAACATCGATCCGTTGACCATTAAAGTTGGAGAAAATTACTTCCGTGAGAATCTGATGTATGCTACGGATAAAAGCTTCTTTAGAATGTTCAATTACCCGTTAATACAAGGTAACATAGAATCCATATTCGCAAAACCCAATGAGGTTGTACTTACGGAAAACTCGGCAATAAAACTCTTTGGCACCACTGATGTTGTTGGAGAAAGAATCGAGATGAACTCACACCCCTTTCAGGTTGTGGGGGTAATCTCCGATCCACCTTCTAATACCCACCTAAAATTCAATATTCTTATATCCTATCGGACATTAATTGAATTCTATGATGAGAGTGACAACAATTGGAATGGAAACAACACTTTCACTTACTTCAAACTGCATGATGGAGTCTCCTTTGAGCAGTTCGATAAAAGACTAGCAGGCTTTAATAAGGAGATACTTGAGCAGGGTTTGATTCGTGGGGAGCGAGTAATCGGTCAACCGATGAAAGACATTCATTTGTATTCACACAAATCTTTTGAAGCGGAACCTAACGGTGACGCAACAACAGTCTTTTTTCTTCTTGGAGTTGCCATTCTGGTAATCATAATTGCCATTGTCAACTACATTAATCTTTCGACTTCAAAGTCACTGGATAGGGCTAAAGAAGTAGGAATAAGAAAAGTTTTAGGATCGGCCTCCATTCAGCTGAAAGGACAATTCTTTGCTGAGTCATTTCTGATCAACCTATTCTCTGGCGTACTGGCAATCTTGTTTATGATTTTGCTGCTTGGTCAGTTTCGAACGCTGGCCGACCTGCCGGCCGATTTCTCTTTTATTGGTGATCAGAGTTTTTGGTTTGCGTTGGTTGGAATTCTTCTTTTAAGTACGATTCTTTCCGGGATTTTTCCAGCAATTATTTTGACCCGATTCAAACCGGTAACGGTACTTAAGGGGAAATTCAGTAATTCAGGACAAGGTAATCTCTTGAGAAAATCTCTGGTCGTTACGCAATTTGCAATAACTGCGTTTCTACTCGTGCAAACTCTAACTGCAAACCTTCAACTGAATTTTATGAAGGAAAAAGATCTTGGTATGAATACAGATAGAGTGATTACAGCAGCAACTCCCGATGATTGGACTTGGGAAGGTTTCGATGCTTTTAAAGGTGAATTATTGAATGATTCCAGGATACAGTCTGTCACTCTATCAAGTTGTGTTCCCGGACTCCCTACCCACCAAATGAGTACAACAACTGGTATCAATCCCGTTGATGCTATGGAAAGGAGAAACAATAATTTCTACATCTACTTTATTGATCATGAGTTTTTACCTAGCATGGGAATGGAACTTCTTGCCGGAAACAACTTTATTGACGGATCCAATGAAAATCGAATAATTGTCAATGAGGAAGCACTCAAAGTGTGGGGCTACCCTAGTATGGAAGACGCTATTCGTAAAAAAATTGATATTGGGGAGGAGCCTGCCGAAATCCATGGGGTCATAAAAAACTTTAATCAGTTCAGTCCAAAAGAACCGGACATTCCTATGATTTTCGTTTATGGTTTTGGATATGAACGAATCAGTGTGAAGGCAGCTCCAGGTGATCCTGCAGACCAGGTAGCCGCATTTGAAAAGGTCTTTTCCCGCCATTTCCCAGAAACCCCCTTTGATTACTTCTTTATTGATCAAAAATTTGATGAACAATACAAAGCTGACAGGAAATTTCAACAGGTGTTTGGTACGCTTACACTTTTTGCTCTTCTTATTGCAGCAATGGGATTATTCGGACTGGCATCATTTACCATAGCCAAGCGCTCCAAGGAAATTGGTATCCGTAAAGTCCTGGGAGCAAGCATTCCTCAACTAATAGGACTGGTGGTTAAGGATTTCATGGTGCTTGTTGGCGTTTCACTTATTATTTCACTACCTGTCACGTATTGGTTCGTCAGTAACTGGTTGGATAACTATTCCTATCGGATCGACTTGTCCATCTGGATCCTGTTATTACCGGCATTAATCGTGCTATTAGTGGCATTCTTATCCATTTTATCAAAGACCTACAGGGTTTCTGTCACAAATCCTGTAAACTCTTTAAGAGACGAATAGAAAAACTGGCAGGCTATGTGATTCCAATTTCCTATGTGGATTTTTAGTCATCTCTTTTTCTTTTTCTATGAATTACAAAAGCCTGCGGATTGTACCTGTAATGGATTCCCATTATACGGTAGGGTTCAGATTGTACAAAGCTTTCCAGACGTGAAAGTCCAGGTAGTTGAGTCATTTCCAGATCTAAAGGTGAAGGTTGTCGAGTCGTTCCCTGATGATTGTGGGGAATGGCAATTTGTTGAATCATTCCCCGATGTCAAGATTCAATTTGTTTCTTCCTTCCCAGACATTAAGATTGAATATGTCAACGCATTCCCCGGTTTAGAATGACAAAAGTTATCGGACTATTGCTGAGGATACACTCAGTTTAATTTTGATAGAACCCCACCACCTACAAGTGTTTTCCAATAGAATTCACCAACAAAAAAATGAAAACAGCTATTTAGATCATTTTTCGATCTTGCATAAATCGGAAGATACTGTCTACAATTTCCTCACTACTAAGTGTTTTCCGGTTGTAGACTACATCAAACAGGTCTAAACTAAATGCCTTATCGGTAAGATGCTCCGTCCACATCCTTCGGTCGTGATCACGCAGCATAATATGGGCTCTAGCTTCTGTTGGATCCATTCCTTTCTTTTCTGCTACTTGCCTGATTCGCCATTCTAGAGGGCCAATTAGTCGTATGTGAATCGAGCTTGGAATGGCCTGCGTAATAGTTGAGCCTCCCCTACCAATAATGATTACATTTCCTTCCCGGGCGTATAACTCGATGATATCGACTACATAGTCAATTATTTCTTTGTCAGTGAGACCATAGGAGCCAGATAAACCGTTAAGAATATCATTTACGGGATTGGTTCCATGAGCAATTACCCTCTTTTCCAGTCGGTTAGGCGATAATTTTAAGGCCTTGGCAGACTCGTCAATTACCTCCTTACTGATATACTTCCATGGCTTTTTCGTAATCTTACCTTCCTGACTGTTGGCAATTTTTCTGATAAGCTTAATCGCAATATCATTTGCCTCGCATCCGTATTCACGGGAAATGGTGACAACAGGGCCGGGCTTTTTGCGCAAGTTTCGCATATTGTCCCGCTCATTCATGTACTTTTTCAGATCAATTTTCATGGCAATACGAGTAATGTGCTTGGGTAAAGTATCACCTGTATCTTTCCTGTACAATGATATTTGTTAGCCCTTGGGAATTATTTTTCATGATTTTTATGACGACCTGATACACAGGAAGGTCGAAATCCATTCTTTTCCTTTCGATCTAACGAAAGAGAATTTCTATATGTTTACGTTCAAAACCTATCCTGATGAGAACAGTAATGTTAGTAACTCATTTCCTGGGCATGGCAATGGGAGTCGGAACAAGTTTCGCCTTTATGTTTCTTGGAATTCAGGCCTCAAAACTAGAAGAAGGTGAAAGACAAAAATTCCTTGTAAACGCTCTTTCAATAGGAAGAATGGGAAACATTGGTCTGATTCTGTTGTTCATATCCGGCGGATACCTGATGACTCCTTACTGGAGTGTTCTTGGAAGTATGCCCCTGCTTATCACCAAATTGGTTCTATTTCTCGTCCTGGGGGCACTAATTGGGATCATTTCATCTAAAGCCAGGAAAGCCCGCAATGGAGATCTGGAACAACTTTCAAAAATCCCGTTACTTGGTCAGTTCACGATGATTACCGGAATCACGATAATCATTCTTGCCGTTTCCGTTTTCCAGTAATATCTATTCAGCTCGCAACCCAACGGTAGGATTGGTCTTGGTGACTTTTAAGAGGTGAGAACTAACGGTAACCACAACCGTAGCGACAATTAAGCCGAACATGACCAAAATCGGTCCTGGAGTTACCGCCATGTGGAACTTGTAGATTACTCCAAATAATGTCTTTACCAAAACATAACTTAAGGGACCACCAATCGCTAATGAAATAACAAGGAATAAGCTAAAATGAGAACTGATGGCCTTGGTTAACGCCATCCAATTAGCACCTAGTACTTTCCTGACGCTAAACTCTTTTACCCTTGAGGAAACATTAAGACTTACCAGCCCAAATAAACCTAAACAAGTCATTACCAATGCGATGACGGCAACTGAAATCATCAACACCTTGTGACCATTAACATTTCGGAAATAGTCGGCAAAAAGATCTGACTGGTAATCACCATTGAATGGGGCTTCAGGAAAAAGATCGCTCCATATTGCTTCTATTTCCTCATAGGTCTCAATCTCCTTACCCACTTTCGTTTTTACAACTAAAATATCTTGCTCATTTGTATCCGCCATCCGAAAGAAGATAGGATTAATATCACTCCAAAAACTGCGGTAATGGAAGTCTTTCAAAACCCCAATGACAGTATACTGGACACTATCAAATCTAAAGGTCTTTAACAAGGCATCGTCCCACTCCATACGTTTAACAAAGGTTTGATTAACGACCACAGCAGTACGGTCAGACTCGTAATCCTCTCGGAAAATCCTCCCTTCTTCAAGCTCAAGTCCCATTACTTCGATGTAACGCTCATCTACCTCAATTCTTTCCACTTCCTTTTTTGCATCCGGAAGTTCAATCACTGAAGTAGATACACTATATCCCAAATGATTTCTGCTAGCCGCTATTGCTTCGACGGATGGGAGTTGCGATATACGGTTTTCAAGAGCAACTCTTTTATCGTACTCCCTGGTAGGGATCATTATACGAGATTCTTTTTCATATCCCCATGGGCGCTCTTCCTGATATTCTGTATTCAGCGTAAAGAATATCCCACAAGAAACCGCCACGCAGGCAATAATAAACTGGAAAGTCATGAAGATCTTTGACAAAAGATTACGTCTACCAAATAGTAGTTTACCCTTCAATATGGATACTACCTGGAACCTCGAAACGTATAAAGCGGGATAGGCACCTGAAGCAACTGCGGTGAATAACAACAATCCAATAATAAATACCCAAAATTGAAGAGTCATCACCTCCAACCCCATCTCCAAGCCAAACAAATTACCCATTCCCGGAACAAAGAATACTGCTCCCAATACAACTCCAATAACAAGAGCAATGAAAGTCTGAAACAAATTTTCTATCATGAAGAGGGTAATCAGACTTCCCCTGTTGGCCCCTGTAACTTTTCGAATTCCAATTTCCTTCAATCTTTTAACTGCTGATGCTATAGCGATGTTTAGATAATTGACACAGGCTAATACAATCATCAATATGGCGATGATTGATAATATAACCTGTCCCTCAACATCACTTTGTCTGGAAATATCCCAGCGAATATCTTTAGACCTGTCATAAAGCGTAGTGAGTGGTTCTAATGAAAATGCCAGTATCTCCCAGTCTTTTTGGGCGGAATTTACAATCGCAGGGTAACTGGCTAACTGGTCAGAAATTTTCTCTGCATCTGAAGCGGATTCGGTCATCACAAAAACGGCATTAATATTCTCAGACCAATCCACAGTTTTGAAGTTCTCATCAAACCTTTCTCGAAGCTCATAATTGGTAAGGAAGTTGAAGTCGAAGCTGGTCTTAGTTTGATCCACCTTGACCACAGCTCCAATTTCCAATTGAATCCTGCCACTTTCACCAGCAAATTTCAATAGTAGAATTTTTCCTGTAGGATCTTCGTCCCCAAAATATTTGGTTGCTATTTTCTCGTTAATAATAACTTTATCACGATTTTGTATTGAATTGATATCCCCTTTAACCAGTTCAAAATCAAAGATTTCCATAAACTCAGGATCAACCATTCGAGTCCATTCACGGAATACCTGATCCCCTTTTTTGACAATAACCGATCGATCTTCAATTCTGCATTGGTGTGTGATTTGTGGGAAGTCTTGTTTCAATTGTAATCCGATTGCAGCAGGTGCAATCCCAAATAAATCCGGTTCACCGTCTCTATTCACTTCACTGGTTACCATGAATATTCGATCTTTTTTTAAATGCTGATCCTCCATACCAAACTCCAATGACAGGTAGGCATAAACAACCATGCAGCAGCCGATAGCAAGCGCCAGTCCCAGTGTATTGATAAATGAGGACAGTGGGTTTTTCAGAAGTGACCTGAAAGAGGTTTTGAAGTAGTTCTTAAGCATTTTGATCCTTTTGTCACATAGGATGTGAATTGAATGCAAAAGGTTGCATCAAATTGTTGACTTTATTTTCGACAACTTTAACCTGCTAATCGAAAACTGCCCAAAAGCCATCAGCCTGTTTCCTGTCTATTGGCTCTGAACTTACAATAACTCGATATTTGAGCCGATAATTTTGATTTGGGACCAATAGCCAGTCTTTGTTCTTCGTAGGAGAAAAGTTTATGAAAACTGCACCTTCCGCACTTGCTGAAGGCCAAACTCTTAGGGGCTCCGGATGGTTGTAGTTTTCCTTATGGGATAAAATCAAAACTGCACCAAAATCATTTTGTAGCTGACCTTGGACCAGGCACCACTTACCTAAGCTCCCGTCTATTTCGTCTCTTCGATCCTTGTTAGAGGAGATTATTGAACTTGTTGAAGAGTTCCATAATGGAGTTCCTCTGAAAGTAAATCCACCGTATCGATATTCAAGAATATGGAATGGCTTATCCGTAGCACACTCATACTGAATTGTGTAGTCAATTGCGTAAGTTTTATCATCGATTGGGACCACTTTTACCCTCTGAAACTCATCAAGCACTACCTGCTCCAAACTCCCTTTTATCCTAATGTGCTGATGATGCGCTAGAAAACCGTCGTCATCCTGTTCCAGAAATTCCTTGAAACGTACAGTCCCTTGCTTCTTTGCAAGATTCCAGAAATCAATTGTATCTCCTTCGAATAAGACATGGGTCCATGGATTCCAGATTCCGAAATGATGATAATGATCAGATGGTTGAATATCGGTCAACACATGTCCCTCTAACGTCGATATTGGATGAAAAAAACCACTCCGATTAAATACCTTATTAATCGGTGAAGGTGACTCATAGACGCCAAATTGATAGGTCAGGACAGGAATTTCCTTCATCACTATCTCCAACCTTCCATCAACAATATTATTTTTAACAACGGATTGAGTTAGTCCTGTAGTTCCGGATAACAATGCAATTATCAAGTATATTTGACCTTTATTGAACATAGCTTCTACTTTCGATACGTATGGATTTAGATAAAATTCATAATCTAAAGACTTCTAAGTCTTTGAATAACGTCTTTATAGTTCTGGCTGTTTTACTGATATCATGCTCAACCAATGAGGTTCATAAAGTAAATACAGTTCTAGGTGAAAAGGAGTATGGATCAAACAAAACATGGCTGTCACACGAACATCTTCTCGTTGACTTCATTGGTGCTGAACAGTACGATCCCAATGCGTGGGATAGAAAAACGGTAATCGCTGCTTTAACACCTTATCTTAATGATGTACAATCGAATAACGTTGATGTATTCGTCGATCCGACACCGCCATATCTAGGGCGTGATGTCCTTTTACTAAGAGAAATAGCCAAAGAATTTGAAATTGATATTGTGACGAATACCGGATTATACGGGGCTTATGAGAATAAGTACATTCCAAGTTCTGCACTATCTATGAGCGCCCAGGAAATAGCGGAAATGTGGATAACCGAATTTCTATATGGAATTGAGAATACCGACATTAAACCGGGATTCATGAAGATCAGTGTCGATGCACAAGACACTCTGGACACCATGCATGTCAAGTTAGTTAAAGCTGCTGCGTTAACACATATCGCTACAGGTATGATAATCGCCTCACATACCGGACCGGCAGTAGGGCTTTGGCCGCAACTGGACATTCTTAAAAAGATGAATGTTCATCCATCGGCATTTATCTGGGTTCATGCACAGAACGAAAATGATTATTCTGAGTACCTCAAAGCCGCTCGTACAGGGGTATGGATAAGTTTTGATGGACTGGGATGGGAATTGGAAAATCATGTGGAAAAGATCATTTATGCCAGGAAACAGGGTTTCCTTAATCAGGTTCTCATCTCCCATGATGCAGGTTGGTATGACCCACAAAAGGAGTCACAGCAGATTGTCGGGTACACAAATATTTTTGAAGAACTGATTCCTACCTTGCAAGAAAATGGTTTTACACAACAAGAGCTGGACCAACTATTAAAAATAAATCCAGTTCGCGCCTTCGGAATCAAAAAACGATTACTAGAGAGATAACCCTATTCTAGAATCCCCAAGCTTTGAATTTGCTATCCTCAATCATGGGCTTAGTGGTCATTCTCGCACTCTTGTATCCCTAGGATCATACTGTTCTTTTTGAAGACAAAAAAGATCGAAAATATTATTCTATCACATAAACCCATATTCATTAAGTTTGATTGTTCTTCATCTTATAAAATCACAGAATGAAATATTTCACCCCAGCCATTCTCCTTCTCCTCCTGGCGTGTTCACCAACAAAAAATATCAGCGAAGAAGTCACGAAATGGGAGGAACAAGCTAAGAGCATTACGATTATCCGGGATGACTATGGTGTCCCACATATTTATGGAAAAACAGATGCAGATGCCGTATTCGGATTGCTATACGCCCAGTGCGAAGATGACTTTAACCGAGTAGAACGAAACTATATTTGGGCTACCGGTCGACTGGCAGAGGTAGAAGGTGAATCTGCGCTCTATAGTGACTTGAGAGCCAATCTGTTTATGACAGAAGAAGAAGCTATTGAAAGGTATGAATCAAGTCCGGAATGGTTGAAGAAATTGTGCGTTGCCTTTGCTGACGGCATTAATTACTACCTGCACACACATCCTGAAGTCAAACCAAAACTTCTGACACGCTTTGAGCCCTGGATGCCAATGTATTTCAGTGAAGGATCTATAGGGGGGGACATTGAACGCATCGATACGGAAAAGATAAAGGCGCTTTATGGAAACAATGAGTCGATCGCTTCACTTCATCAAAGCGGTTTGCTTGGAGAAGATCCATACAACGACCCACCAGGTTCCAACGGGTTTGCGATCTCTGGAAAACTTTCCGAATCCGGCAATGCGATGTTAATGATCAATCCCCATACTTCTTTTTACTTCCGCGGTGAGTTTCATGCCGTAAGTGAAGAGGGTTTAAATGCATACGGTGCCATTACATGGGGACAGTTTTTTATTTACCAGGGATTCAACGAAAAAACAGGTTGGATGCACACATCAACTTACACGGATGTGATTGACGAATTCGTGGAAATTGTAGAGAAGAAGGAGAATAAATACGTCTACAAGTACGGCGATGAATGGAGAGATGTCCAAGAGCAGGATATCATCCTTAAATACCTCGATAGCGGAAGCATGAAGGAAAGAACATTCACAATCTATCGAACACATCACGGGCCAGTGACGCACAAAATTGATGACAACTGGGTGTCAACTGCAATGATGTGGGAACCAGTAAAAGCTCTTCAACAATCGTATATCAGGACAAAGCAGGATGGTCATGATTCGTTTCGTGAAATGATGAACATCCGTACTAATTCTTCGAATAACACCGTGTATGCAGATGCCGAAGGAAACATCGCCTATTATCATGGCAATTTTATTCCTAAAAGGGACATTCAATTTGACTATTCAAAACCGGTCGATGGGAGTAATCCTCAGACAGACTGGCAAGGTCTACATGAAGTAGAAGAGTCAATAGTAGTGATTAACCCCGAAAATGGATGGATTCAAAACTGTAATAGTACACCTTTTACGTCAGCGGCGGAATTCAGTCCGAAGGTTGAGGACTATCCTTACTATATGTCCAGAAACGAAGAACGATTTCGAGGTGTACATGCCATTGATTTATTGAAGAGAGTTGATAAACTATCACTGGATGGCCTCATTCAACTGGCGCATGACACTCATCTTCCGGCATTTGAAACTTTGCTACCTAAGTTGGTCAAAGCCTTTGAGGACAATCGAGATGAATATAAAGATTTGACAGACGCCATAGAAGTGCTTAGAAATTGGGATTACCGATCCGATGTTGGTTCAGTTGCAATGACACTAAGCCACTTTTATGGCTTACAATGTCTTAGAAACGGATCAGCACCAGATGGTTTATCCAGAATGGAAAGAATCACCTACTATGGTACGGAGGAACGGCCAGAAGAGCTATTAAGCTTTTTTAGAGAGATCAAGGATCAACTGGTTGAGGATTTCGGTACATGGGAAGTGGAATGGGGTGAGGTCAATCGTTTTCAGCGAATCAACAACGATATAAAACCATCATTTGACGACTCTCAACCCAGTTTGCCGGTTGGCATGGCTAATGGTCTATGGGGAGCACTTGCTTCATACGGTGCGAACAAATTCGATACAAAAAAACTCTATGGGACATATGGAAACAGCTTTGTTGCGGCCGTTGAATTTGGTGAAAAGGTACGAGCCAAAAGTATGTTGGCAGGAGGTCAAAGTGGAGATATCGATTCCCCACACTTTTTCGATCAGGCTCAACGATACATTGATATTGAGTTTAAGGAAGTAGCCTTTTACAGGGAGGATGTGGAAAAGCGCGCAGAGGAGACGTACACCCCAGGAAAAAGAGATCAACCATAAAGAGTACTAAACAATCCATATACCCCTACTGCAGAAATAACCAATAGACTTAACCACAATACTAAGTCATACCAAAAAGTGGGCTTAAAAGCATCTGGAGTGCGATCATATCGAAAATGGTATGTTGCATGGCAAACAAGGAGCAATAGGAAGGAGCCCACAATTCCGCCGGAAATAACCATAAGTACCGGAAGCTGAATAAAAAGAAAGAGACTCATCCACATTAGAGGAATGACGAATGACAGGACACGCAGCACTCTGATTCGCATTGAAAGATTGTTGAAGTCCATCCATCGCAATGCACCGAAAATGTCTACATACTGACGCGTCCATGCCGCTAATGCCGCAAAAAGAGTCGAAAAAAGTACAACAAAAGACCCTAGCAAAAAGAATACTTTTACCTCTTCTCCTAACGTTTCCGTATACATCATGGATAATGTCTCAACCATCTCAAATCCGGCTGGAATCTCATCTCTTGAGTTGAGTACCGCGGCTCCTAAAAGGTAAAAGGCCGCCGTCACAGTAGTATAGATCACCATGGCTAGAATTGCATCTAAGTGCATAACTTTTATCCATCCCTTAGCACGCAATTCCCATTCAGGAGATCCATCATTTCTACCTGCATGTCGTGCATAACCTTTTTCCAAACACCAATAATTGTAATGGATAATTTCATCAGCACCGACTCCTGTTATTCCGAAGGCACCAATTGCAAAAACAACTGAAGACGCGGGCAATTGAAAGGTTAACCCGGTTAATAGGTCACTTCCGCTAATTGCGTATTCTGTGTAACTAAGAAAATACAACGAAGTAAACGTGAATAAGGTAAAAAAACCGATCATCACTATTGAAAATCGTTCTACGAATCGATAGTAACCCATTGAAACTAACGACCCTACTGCGATAGCGACTACAAATGACCATAAGCTCACTGATATTGAAGGAAACAGCATTTGTAATATAATTGCGACTCCCCCAACAATGCCCCCAACCTGCAATAGCTTAACAAGCATAACCACCAAAACCGACCAGACACTCCAACTACTTCCTTTGATCTTAAATCCAGGTAAGCGATTAAGAGATTGCATGGCAGTCTCACCTGTCAAGATGGTATGCTTACCAAATTCAAGCTGAACAGCTACCTTGATTATGCAACTAACAAGGATAACCCAAAATGTTACGTACCCTGCCTCCGCCCCAAGGGTAGTAGTGGCGATTAATTCCCCTGAACCAACGATGGATGCTGAAAGTATAAAACTCGGACCCAAATATTTTAGTCGACCGAAAATCGTATTGGGAGGATCGAGAATCGCCCCCTGGTCAAAATCGTACAGATCAGGATGTTTACGTGCAGAATTATTCAACTCTTTTCAATGAATTAGTTCTAACAATGACAAATTCTAAAAAAAAGAAGCAATCACATTATAAATCTTAAAAAAAGAATGAGTCTGCCAATATTCACTTTTGATGATTTCACAATAAACATACGACTTCTTTATCCGAATTGTATTTTTTTGCCAATCGGTCACTCGACCGAACTATTAACTTGTCAATTTGTTTGATAACATACAATATTCTAAACCATCTTTGTAAGACCAAATTGATGTGAAGTTGATATGAAATTTTTAATGACCATTATGTTCGCGTTGACAATAGTTGCTGTCAATGCACAGGACTTTACCTTCGAGTATGCAATGAAAGAACTCGAAGAGGTTCAAAGTTCTGATGAAGTTAAAACACACTTTCTTGGCAACGAGGTTGCCATGAAGATGCAGCTACTTGCAGAAAGCTACACCTACAAAGTAGAAGATGAAATTACTGGAACGGCAAAGATCACAGTTGAAAAACCTTCTATCTACAATTCTGTAAAGAAAACGGAGAGATACCTGAAAAAAGGGTTGAAAAAAGGAAACATAACACAAGAAGAAGCCAAGCTACAATTCGATACTATCCTGAACATAGCATTAAATATCAGGTACCAGGATACGCAACAACTGGAAGAAGTATTATGGGATATTAAAGACCCGGATCAGATTGCTTCTTTGTATACAAGTAAGGTTAAATTAGAAATGTAATTACCTCGAAATCGCGCGGTAATTATGGATAAATGTTCAAGCGGCACTTCGAAAACGAAGTGCCGCTTTTTTTATACACCACTGAAATTAAAAGCTAATCAACTTTCTCTACCAGGGATGATCCGGAAACGGATACATTCTCAATGACTCCTGTTCCTCTGTATTCAAAAGAACTAGCACCGGAGGCGGTAACATCTAGTGTACTTAATACCGTTAATCTACCGTTACTCGCACCTGAAAGCTGGATAGTAAGGTCATCTACCAACAGATCGTATCCGGAGAAAGAACTTGCACCTGAACAAACAGCATCTAGAGCATTACTATATCCAAATAGTTCAACTGACGATGCTCCACTTAATTCAATAGTACTTCTTCCTGTTATATTCAATATGCCTGTAGTTTGACTTGCTCCTGACAGGATCAATAAAAAGTCTTCCGAGTTGACTGTATCTCGGATATTTAAGCGACTAGCTCCCGAAATTTCCACTGCATTTAGTGCGGTAACATCTACATATGCTCTCAGCGTCGCACTCCCCCTAATATTCACATCATTCACCAATCCAATGTGCACCCAATCTCCTTCCTGGTACACTACGATAAATGATTGTAGATTATCATCCGCTTCGATGCTCACCTCTGCAGGACCTTCAGAAATTATTAACTCAACATCAAATGCGTTTGAAACAGTTAAGCGATTAAAGTCCTGAACCTGCCGATCTTCAATTATCACATTTTGGGAGGCGACAACATTACGCCTATCTCCATCAAGACCCCAGTCGCAGGCCGTTATTACAAAAGCAAAAAGTACCAAGTAGAAAACGGTTTTTAGAAGTTTCATTTTTTCTCAGAAATTAATAGTCCCTATAGTACAATGACGGTGCCAACTGTCATAGGTTTCCCGATTTTCATTTTTTTCATCAGCTGAAAATAAGCAACCTAAATTCCCATTCGTTTTTTCAAACAAGTGTCGATATTTACCCCAATGAGGATGAACAATCTTGCTTTGTTTGTTATACCCGCGATCATCTGGGGGTCAACCTGGTTCGTAATCAAGTTCCAACTTGGAACGGTAGCACCATTATGGTCCGTCGCCTATCGATTTCTGCTGGCAGGATTGTTATTATTGGCCTACTGCAAATTAAGAGGGATAAACCTTCGCTTCAGTCTAAATACCCACTTTCGAATAGCGCTCCAGGGGTCTTTACTGTTTGGCTTCAACTATTGGCTGGTTTACATCGCAGAACAGGAACTCAATAGTGCCCTAATGGCGGTCATGTTTGGTTTTGTGATGTTCCTGAACATTTTGTTTTCCAGACTCTTCATGGGTACCCGATCTACGTCAAATGTTTACATCGGTGGAGTGCTTGGTATACTTGGTACCTACTTTATTTTCTATCAACAATTAATGGGCTTATCCCTGGAAGAATTACCTATAAGATCTACTATAATCGGCTTCATTTCAGTAGTAATTGCATCCCTCGGAAACGTTACTTCCGCTTCTAACCAAAAACTGAACATCCCAGTAGTTTCGTCAAATGCATGGGGCATGATCTATGGTTCTCTGATCATGATGTCTGTGGCCGGAATTAACGGAGTTGCTCCTACTTTCGACTTTTCTCCATACTACATTGGTTCGCTTATATACTTAAGCCTGTTTGGCTCTATTGCTGCCTTTGGTACATACCTCACTCTAATCGGCCGTATAGGTCCCGGTAAAGCAGCGTACGTCCTGGTATTAATTCCGGTAATTGCTTTAATTATTTCAACCTTGTTTGAAGGTTATGCATTTTCATGGTACGCGTTATTAGGAGTAGCATTGATACTAAGCGGTAACGTAACCATCATTAACAGAAAGGTAAAAACCAGACCAAGTACATCATAAACGACTTCTAGAGGTCCATCCAGCGTTTGAAGTGCGGTACCCTTTCACGGCTGACTATCACCTCCGAGTCTGTGGATGGGTGTAAACGCAATAGTAACCTACTATTGAAATAGGCGTGAATCTCACGAATTGCGGATAATGAAACGATAAACTGTCGATTGATACGAAAAAAATCAATCGGATTAACTGCGTCTTCGACTTGATCCAGGGAGTGTTCAATGATGTAGCTATTTTCATTCGTATGTAGTCGACAGGCACCCTTTTGATTGGAAAAAAAGAGAATGTCTGTAGTATCAACAGGGATATACTGTTCTCCCAATTTGACAAGAAATCGTTTTTTGAAATCAACCTTGAGCATTCGATCCAAGGAATTGTAATTCAAGGATTGCCCTTCCTCAAAGTAATTTGACCTTTGTCCTAACTTTTCGATGGCCTGTGATAACTTCTCCTTTTCTATCGGCTTTAGGAGGTAGTCAATACTATTGTAAGAAAACGCCTTCAGGGCGTACTGGTCATAAGCAGTGGTAAAAACAATAGGAATATTAGAGGAAATCTCAGGCAGAACATCAAAGGCTGAGCCATCTCCCAGTTCTATATCCATAAATATCAGATCTGGAGGACTATTGTCTCTAAACCAACTTCGGGTTTCTGCCACTGATGAAGGAGTTCCAACTACCTTAATCTCTTCATCAATTTTTGAAAGAAGAAGCTGAAGTCTTTCTGAGGAATGCTTTTCATCTTCAACGATTAAGGCCTGCACGACTACGCTAGTTTAAGACCGTTAAGAACAGGCAACTTCACCGTGAAAAGATTATCAGCAGAGGAGATTATGACGGACCGATCAGTTTGAAATCCATACCGATTTTTAATGTTCTCTAACCCTACCTTAGTGGAAGAAACATTGACTTCCTTAGCCCTCAGCTGATTCTCAATTACCAGATATTCGTCCTCCACATATAAGTTGATATAAAGAGGTTCTTCTTCAGAGAACTTATTATGCTTCACTGCATTTTCGATAAGCATTTGTAACGAAAGTGTGGGAATAAAGGATTCCATGTACTCCTGATCAATGTTGATTGATAATTGAAGACTCTCTCCATGCCTGGTATGCAACAAATAGAGGTAAACCCGAAGTATCTCCAGTTCTCTTTCCAAGCTGCTCATGGCTTGCTCTCGTTTTTCAAGCATGTACCTAAACATAGACGACAATTTTTCAAGAAAATCAGAAGCCTTCGATGGATTGGTTTCAATTAGGTTTTGAAGTACACTAAAACTATTGAATAGAAAATGAGGGTTTATTTGATTCTTAAGGTTTTCGTACTTCGTCTGAAGAAGCTCCTTCTGAACCATTGCCTTATCGCTTTCAAGTCTCTGCTGTTGAATGGAATTCTCCTTGATAATCTTCATTGAAATAATGAGCCAGGCAAACGCTTGAGCTTGTACTATTTCTCTGAAAAACTCCTCTCTTGTAATTGGACAGTACATCAGAGGCTTAATGACATCTTGAGCAAATAGTACAGCCAGATAAACCGGAACTATGGTCAGAATGGTAAGGAGAATTCCTGCGCGTACAAGGTTGCGGTTCCTGGTAAAATTATAATTCCGACGTCTGTACCAAACAAACGATTTATCGATCAATTCCCAGATAAGAAGAACGATTCCCACCGAATACACAAACATGACCTTATCAATTGCCTGGCTAAAGTCAAAGTACTGGTCGATGTTACTCGTATCACTTAATCGTAGAGTCATGAATATCATGATCGCGAAAAGGATACGAAAAGTGTATTTCTTAAGAATCTTCACTACTCAAAAGATAACACTAATTGTTATTACTTGCTATGGTCTCCTTTCCCTTCATCTGGAGCATGATTACGGCTTGCTTAACGCGATGGGAGTTCTTACCATCAATTTTGAGTATTAAAGGATAGGTCCCAGCTTTAAGATCATTAGCCTTAATACTAAGAATATAAAGGTCAGGAATCTCTGAATCTTTTATGACAGACGCTTCCAATCCTGATCTTCTCTGCATGACCAAATCCCCGACTTCAGATTTTTGGAAACGTTTGGATTTAACTAATTGGATTGGAATTTCAAGTACTTCACCTTCGGAAATAGACCAATCATACTTGTTCAATGACAACACCGCACCATCCTTCGGAGTTTGTCCGAAAGTCGTTATCGAAACGAATAATATCAAGGCGCATAAGGATATAAGCTTTTTCATCGTTTTTGTTTTTTGAGTAAAAAACGACTTCCAAGACCGGCTATAAGGTATATTCTCCCCGGATTGTAGATTTAGGTAATTGAGTTGTTGATTTAAACCCTTGAGTCGGGGGGTATAATTAAGCTACAACTAGCTTTCGGTGTGAATGAGAATGATAAAGAGAAAATAGCTGGTCAACGATATTATCCCAACTTTGAGTACCTGCATATTCAGTGGCTGATCTGCTCATCTTCGCCCTCAATTCATCGTCTTCAACGAGGTGATTAAGTTTTTGGTAAAAGGCCTCTGCATCTCTGGGTTTAACTAGAAAACCATTTTCATGGTCGTTAACAATGTCCAGAGGTCCACCCTCAGCAGCCGCAACAACAGGCAACCCCGATGCTAATGCCTCCAACACTACATTCCCAAACGTCTCGGTTACTGAGGGGAACATAAAAATGTCGTTTGATGCATAGATCATCGCCAATTCTTCTTCAGTTTTCTTTCCAGTGAAAACCGCATCAGGCATTTTCTCTTTCAGATACTCAGCATCGGGACCGTCGCCGGTAATCACAAACTGAACGTTATTGTTTCTTTCTTTAAATAACTGGTAAGTATCTGCTAATGTGTCTATGCTCTTATACTTGACCAACCGACTAACAAAAAGAATAGACTTTTTTCCTTCCAGACCAATGGATCTCCTCCATGATTCATCTCTACTTGCCGGATTAAACTGTTTCTGACTTACTCCTCTTTTCCAAATCTTTAGTTGGTGTTCCTCAACACCCCAGTCGAGTAAAAAGTCTTTCATCGCCTTGGAGGGTACCAAGGTGAGATCACAGTCTCTATAGATCTTTAACAGTCGATTTGCTATGGGTATAATGGCTTTATGACCTCCTGGAAGAAATCCGAAGTAATATTCCAGGTACGAATGAAAATGTGAATGGTAGGTACTAAAAAGTGGAATTCCACGATTTTTAGCATAGTCCCTGGCATAATTTCCAAGGAATGACGGAGTGGTAAAATGAACGACATCAGGGTCAAAAGCATCCAACTCCTCCTGAAGGGAACGTTTTAGAAATGGCAATGCAATTCGATATTCCGAATACATTGGTAATCCCATGGAAGGACATTTTATTATCCGAAATGGGAAGGAATCGGTATTCTTTGGAGGATGTGGAGTGATAAAAAGAAAGTCAAAGCTATCCTGTGGAATACGCTCGATCATTTGATACAGCGTATGGGTTACTCCGTCGAAGTTTTCCTCCAGAATATCAGCGAAAAAAGCTACTTTGATTCTACTCTCCATTCAAGTGCGTTGACCTGTTGAAATAAGTCAAAGAAAAATTCATAAACCCCCAAAAGCAATGGAATAAAAACTTGTGATATACACGTTTTATAGATGTCGTTGGATTCAAAAATTTATTTTAAGAGCTTAGCGGACTCATTCAATTGTACCGATCGTGACAAAAAAGCTCTGCTTTATCCATATTCCAAAGTGTGGTGGAACCAGCCTGAATGAGGCTTTTCGGAATTCCAGGGGAGTCAGTAAATACTCATGGTCATACTACAAACTCAGCTCCAGCAGAACAAGAAAAACCAGTGAACGTCGGAATATTGATATGTTGAACCTACGGAAGGAAATTCTGGAGGGGAAATTATCCAATAGTAGATTCAAGTACTTAACTGGACATTTTAGGTGTACGGAAGAAATAAGAAAGCGCCATGAAGATCAATGGGACTTCATCACAGTTCTAAGAGATCCGGTGAAACGGTGGATCAGTGAGTTTTTCTTCAACACTCACAAAAAGAGCGATCATTTCAAAATAAGAATACCCCTTGACGAATTCCTGCAAACTGATATAGCGCAGCGTATGGGGTCAAAATACATCGATTATTTCACTGATGGAACAACCCTACGCGACTCCATAGGAATTAAATCGTCTATCGAAACCATCGAGAACTATTCGCTGGTAGGTATTCTGGAAAATCTGGATCAATTCAAAACAAACTTCAAAAAGACATTTCAGACAGAGTTGGTCATAAACGAGCGTAATAAAAACCCACTATCCAAATCTGAAATGGACAAGGGAGTTTCTGAAGACCAGATGAAAGTAATCAAGGAATATTGTCAACCGGACATTGAAGTTTACCAGCATTTTGTCTCCAAACTCGACAAATAACAAAAAATGACAATCCTTGTCGTTTCCCATAAATATCCTCCCAGTATTGGTGGTATGCAGAAGCAATGCTTTGAGCTCGTGGAGTCCCTGAAAAAGAAGCACACAGTAATTGAACACATATATCGAAGTAAGGGGTCCAATGTCGCGTTTCTTTTTCCAGCTGCATTAAAAACGCTCAAAATCTTGAAGAAAAATCCGGACATTGATATCATTTACGCAAATGATGGTCTCATGTCTTTCTTTCTAACTCCGGTTTTCTGGTTCACGAAGAAACCAATTGTGGTCACCATACATGGGCTAGATGTGGTATTCCCACTAAAATTCTACCAACGATGGGTCAAGAAATACTTAAATCGTACCAGTGCAGTTATTGGCGTAAGTGAAGCAACTTGCCAGGAGGTAATGAAAAGGGGTGTAGATTCTTCAAAAGTACATTTCGTGGCAAATGGGATGGATACGAGAAGAGATCATGCCGAAGCAAACTTTAAACTTTCCCATAAAATTGGACTTGATTTAACAAATAAACAGGTGCTGATTTCTATTGGAAGAGGTGTACGTCGTAAAGGGTTTTCATGGTTCGCGAAACACGTACTACCAGAGCTGCCTCAAAACGTCATTTATATAGTCATTGGGCCAAGCCTTGGAGACCACCAAAAGTATATTCGACAGCAACGACGATTACCAAAGTCTTTGTCTCGCCTACTTGCACTTTTGAACGGAACACCTCTTGATGAAATTACATTATATAAGGTGAGAGCTGAGAAAAACCTGGAAGAACGGGTGTACCACTTAACTGATCTTAATAATGAAGAAGTTGCCTCCGCATTAAAACAAGCTCAATTATTTGTAATGCCTAATTTACATGTGCCAGGAGACTATGAAGGATTTGGCTTGGTGGCTCTGGAAGCAGTACGTTCAGGTCTTTTATGCCTGGCTTCAGAAGTAGATGGAATTCCGTCAGCAATTCAACACCAAAAAAACGGTATCCTATTACCGTCCGAAAAGTCTGAGCTCTGGAGGACTGAAATAATTAAGCATCTGGAGAATGATACCGAGCGAATAAGACTTGCAGAGAAATATCGGACATTTGCCTTTGAAAATTGCTCTTCATGGGCTTCTATGGCTGTCGAATATGAACGTATTTTTGAAAAGGTCGTGAACAAATGAAATTCATCACAGTGGCTAGTTCACCGCATCCAGGATTGGAGATTCTCCAAAAATCTGCAGATCATTTCGGAATCTCACTTAACATTCTTGGCTACAACCAACCGTACCATGGAAATGGTACAAAAATCTTTCATTTAACCAACTTCTTACGAGAAGAGTCTCCTGAGGAAATTGTTCTCTTCACGGACGCGTACGATAGCTTCTTTGTAAAACAACCATCATCATTGGAAGCGATATTCAAATCCTTTGACCACCCGGTAATCTTTTCTTGCGAAGACAATTACTACTTTCGAATTCAAGCAATTCAAAACCTATTTCTGAATCCATACTATCGTCTAAAGTACCCCAAAAGTCAATCCAAGTATTTGAAATACAGATTTCTTAATAGCGGTGGTTACATGGGTTATGCCGGAGAATTACTAAAAGTATTCAATGAAGCTTCTGTCAACAAACTCATGCGTAGCGATCAGGTAAATCTTCATCGGTTTTTCGTGGATAAACCTGGCAGAATTCAACTCGATTACGACCATAAGATCTTCACCAACTTTGGGAAATTTGCCACAAATGAAAGATTCTCGGTTTCAAACCATGTACTTACCAACCAGTTGACAGGAACTAAGCCGTTCGTTTTCCATTTTCCTGGTCCAACACATCGAGGTATGGATTTTTATCGACCGCAATTCTCCTTTCTTGATCAATGACCGTGAGTCTGCCGGTATTCCTCGTAGACGCCTCCAAATATTCCGTTAAAGGTACCCAGGCCTTTAGCAAATATTCGCTGGGCATGTAAACGCAACATGGGGCCAAGCGGTAAGGTGAGAATACTTAGTGCCAATCCTCCAAAAAGTTGGAGTAATCCGTTAAAGAATTGAGTTATAGCAGCCCTTGGATATCCGTATTCCAGCTTTTTTCGAATAAATTTTGAATTAGTTCGTCTAAATGCACGTCTAAGAATCCAGTCCCGATTGACCCGTGACTTAGGAAAGTATTCCTGTACATATGCATCATCGATCCATACAATTTTTGCCCCTTTCAAGTATGATTGACGAAAGAGAAAGGTATCTGAAGCACCTGCAAAATTTAGCGCAGGATGAAAACGTAGACCCCACTCATCGACCAGTTTCCGCTTAAAAATAACATTACTGGTACTTGCCACTTTTCTTACGGTCCCCGTTCTGAAACTTTCCCATTTCAGAAAACGTCCTGTATGGATCCATTTGGGAGTATCCGGAGGTAAAATCCGAAGTACCGATCCGTTGATAACGTCGGCATCATACTCCTCCATTTTTTGAAGCATGATAGTCATCCATTCCGGTTTGACCGTTTCATCATCATCAAGGAAAGCAATCAAATCAACGTTCAGTTCTAACGCCTTCTCCAAAACCGAGTTTCGCATGTTCACAATACCCCGCCGTTCTTCAATCAAGTAGATAGAAGAAAATCCAAGTTTGTTCTGATAGTTCTCAAAAACAGGTTTGGCCGATCCCTCTTTGTCATTGTCAGCTACGATCAGGACAGGTTGAATATGATCCGGAACAGTCATGTCACAAAGCGATTGGAGCATGTTTTCCAGCATCTGGGGTCGCTGAAAAGTACCAAGACCAATAGCTAATGATTGATTTTCCAATTTTTCTTTTTCAATAACTCACTCAAAGATAAATACAATGACAGGGCTCTGTTGAATGCCCTTGCGATAAAATAAAAGCTCAATGTAGACAATATGTAGCCGAAGCAAAATGTGAATAATTCTGCACAACGTATTCATTAGCTTCAATGAAGATTCAATCATAGAAGTGGACTGCCATGCTGAAGTACTGAGGGATCTACTTCTTGTTCTGAATCATTCTAAACACGTTGTACGAGTTTTTACAACAAAAAGGATATGGCAACAAACAGCTATTGAAGAATGGGATAATTGTCTGGTATACATTGCCGGCAATTACCGTTCAGTACCTGAGATTATTACAGACAATAAAAAATTGACTCCTCGGATCTATTATTCTTCAATACCGCGGCCTCTCATTTCAAATTCTTCTACCAAAGTATTTTAAAGTACCCATATTCGTCAGAGTGCATAATTGTCACACTTTTTTCGCCCCAACTAAGAACATTGACCTAGGCTCCATGGAAAATAACTCATTCTTGAGCTTAGTCAAAAAACTTTCATACCTTCAGCTGAACAATTCAATGATTTTCAAGCACCGGTCATTCTTAACAAAACTGAAAGCCTACCGGAGAAGCTAAGGAAACAAGAAATCAGATCAATTCCAGAGCGGACTTTATAAGGTTGGCGGTCTTTGCTAATTCCTCATTTGACAAGGACAATTTCATACGACTGAAATTCATATCATCCATTGTGTGCATTGGAATCAGATGAATATGGGCATGAGGTACTTCAAGGCCCATGACAGTAACTCCAACCCTTTCGCAAGGTAGCACCCGATCTATTGCCTTCGCGACCTTCTTGCTAAACAGGTGAAGGTCAGCTAAATCACGATCATCAAGGTCAAAAATGTAATCAACCTCCTTCTTGGGTACCACCAAAGTGTGCCCTTCGACTAGTGGATTAATATCCAGAAAAGCCAGATGATTTTCATCCTCAGCCACAATGTGAGCAGGAATTTCCCTATTGATAATCTTTGTAAAAATTGAAGCCATTTATTCTAAAGTGATATCCAGCACTTCGAATTCCAATTCACCGGCTGGAACTTTGATCTTAGCTTTATCCCCTTTTGACTTTCCAAGTAACCCCTTACCAATAGGAGATTGTATACTGATCTTTCCACTTTTCAGGTCCGCTTCCTCTTCGGCAACGATCTGGTATTTAACCTCCATACCATTGTTGGCATTCTTAATTTTGACTGTGGATAAAATAGAGACCTTTGACGTATCAATAGTTGATTCGTCGATCACCCTAGCGTTCGCTACAACCGCTTCCAACTTAGAAATTTTGAGCTCAAGAAGGCCCTGAGCATCCTTTGCCGCATCATATTCGGCGTTCTCACTGAGATCGCCTTTATCCCTGGCCTCAGCGATTTGCTTCGCCATGTCGGCTCTTCCCTTCGTTTTCAGTTCCTGCAACTCGTCTTTGAGCTTGTCCAGACCTTCTTTAGTGTAATAATTAACCGCCATCGTTCTATCCCTTTAAAACAAAAAATAACGGCCTTGAAGCAAAGCCGTTTTCAATTTTTTTCCTGTATGTAAACGCAAATATAAGTAATACGGTTGGGCTGCTTACAATTTGAGTTTTGATATTTTATTCACAAGTACTTGATTAATGCGCTCATAAGATTCATATGTCCATCCAGCTACATGAGGACTGAAATGTACATTTGGTATTGACATAAGCTCGTTGAGTATACGTTCTTCTTCAACTGTCAGAGACGCCAGTTTTTCATTCTCAAGAACATCCAAGGCGGCTCCAGCCAGTTTCTTTTCCTTAATCATGCTTAGTAAATCCTTGAGAGATAGTACTTCACCTCGAGCGGTGTTGATAAGTATAAACAGCTTTTTAAACTGATCCAGGAATTGGTAATTAAACAGGTTCCGTGTTTCGTCTGTTAACGGAATATTGATACTAAGTATTTGAGTTCTTTCCTGCAGTTCTTCTAGCGAGACTTCTTTCACATGTGGATTCCCGAAATCCATTTTGTAGCGATCATAGGCGAGTACCTCACACCCAAATCCCAACAATTTTTCGGCAAAAGAAGATCCCATATGACCGAAACCAAAAATCCCGATAGTTTTTCCCTTTAGTTCAAACCCTCTATTGCCTTCTCTGTCCCAAATCTTATCTCGAATTTCGAGATCGGACTTACGAAGGTTGTGTAGAATGGCTAGGATCATTCCAACGCTGTGTTCTCCCAATGAATCCCGATTTCCTTCCGGAGCATTCAATACTGCTATCCCGTGTTTGACCAGCATATCGACATCCAGGTTATCTATTCCTGCTCCTGCACGTCCAATAAACTTTAGATTAGAACCTTTAAAAATCAGTTCACTATCAACCTTGGTCTTACTTCTAATGATTAGTCCATGATAGGACTCAATCTTTTCTAGGATTCCCTTCCGATCAATTGTGGGTACGTAGTCCACCTTATGATTCAACTCCTCCAATAAAGGAATGAGTGATTCGTGCATTCGATCGACCACTAAAATTTTCGCCATAGAAATGTTTGTCTCCTAAAGGTTGTAAAGCACGCTCGCTATAAGGAAATAAACGGCTAAACCAAGTAAGTCGTTCGCAGTGGTAATGAAAGGACCGGAAGCCAATGCCGGATTTATTCCCATGCGGTCCAGAACTAATGGTGTGACTGTTCCCATGAACGAACTGAGCAATACCACCGCAAACAAGGCTATGGAGACGGTAATAGATAGAGGTTGGTCTCTGAATATGAGAACAACTGCTCCAAAGACCATGATTCCTAAAATTACCCCATTTACAATAGCTACAAAAAATACTTTGACCAGGCGTTTACTAATCGAATGGGTAAATGCATTCTTGTTTGCCAGACTTTGTACAATGAGCGATGAGGATTGAATGCCAACGTTACCACCTGTGGCCATGATCAAGGGGATGAACAATGCTAAACCCGCTATCACCGTAAGGTCATCAGAAAAAAAGTCTGTGAGTTGGGCAGCTAATAAACCGCCTACCATCCCAATGATTAACCAGGGAAGGCGAGCTTTGGAGAGTGCCCATACGTTGTCGTCCTCTTCGACATCTGAAGATATACCTGACATTGCCAGGCGTTCCTCCTCCGCAATTTCAGTGATTACGTCAACAACATCATCAATGGTAATTCTACCCACCAGCTTGTTCCTTGCATTCACAACAGGAATAGCTTCCAGATCATACTTTTGCATTACAGATGCTACTTCTCTCTCATCAGCAAAGGTTTCAATGGCAGTCACGTCCTTCTCAAAGATGTCCTCAACCCTACTTTTGGTGTTAGCCAAAATCAGCTTTTTAAGGCTTACCCGACCTAATAACTTTTCCTGATTATCGACTACGTAAACCGAGTATATCTTCTCAACATTCTCCGCCTGTTTTCGAATTTCGTCTATGCATTGGAGCACGTTCCAGTTTAAGTTAGCCTTGATGTACTCCTTTCCCATTAATCCCCCGGCCACGTCTTCATCGTATCTCAAAAGATCTACCAAATGCCCGGCTTTTTCATCACTAGAAATCAAGCCAATAACTTCTTCTCTCTTTCTGAGAGGCATCTGCATAAGAATATCAGCACCATCGTCTGATTCTATGGTATCAATAAAAGAGGATAACTCGTTCGGACTAAAATGTGTAATGAAATCCTCCCTCACATCCTCATCTAATTCCATCAGGATGTCGGCATTTACATCGGGGGATAGTAGATCAAATACAGACTTACATTCCTCGGCACTGAAATTATCTAGAAGAACAGTTATATCGGCAGGATTAACTCCTTCCAGGCTTTGTTTTATAAACTGAGAGTCCCCTTCATCAAGCGCCTGTCGGAAACGCTCAAGAAATTCCTTACTTAACTCAAATGTCAAAAGGGTCTCCATTTTCAATACTTCGCGTCAACGAAATGAACTGCTCCACTGAAAGCTGTTCTGCCCGCTTCGAAAAAACTTGTTGCTCTGCTATATCAGCGGGCAAATTAAGCTCTTTTAATGCGTTGCGCAACGTTTTTCTACGCTTTCCAAATCCCGATTTGACAACCCTTTTGAATAGCGTCTCGTCACAGTCTAAATGAGATCTATCGTTTCGTGCCAGGCGAATTACAGCCGAATTAACCTTTGGAGGCGGGTTGAATACATGTGGTTTTACGGTAAATAAGTATTCTACACTGTAAAATGCCTGCAGCAAAACGCTAAGAATTCCATAAATCTTATTCCCCTCTTTGGATACAATACGATCTGCGACTTCCTTTTGTATCATACAAACAACCTCATCAACGATATCTCTGTTCTCATAAATCTTAAAAAAGATCTGGGATGAAATGTTATAAGGCAAATTACCAATTACGGCGATGGGACTTTCCATTTCCGTCAAGTTGGATTTGAGAAAGTCCTTTTGCAGAATCTTAGAACTGAACTCATCATACTCACTTTTAAGATATTCAACTGATTCCGTGTCCACGTCCATAGCAACAAATCCCAGACGATCAATGAGATACTTGGTTAATACTCCAGTACCCGGACCGACTTCGATTAAAGTATTACATGATCTAGCTAGTGAATCCACTATCTTCTCCGCAATGTTTACATCAGTAAGAAAGTGTTGACCCAGACGCTTTTTTGGAATTATTGGACTTCGCAAGACGTTAATTCGGCATTAATGAATTCCAAAGTTGAATGAAAAAGATAGAGACCCAAAAAAGAAGAGTATTCATTTTCAATTCCACTTTGGCTCTTATAAGTTCACTTTAAAAACAAAATGACATGGCACAAATTACTTTAGGAGGAAATCCAACCAATACTTCTGGCGATCTGCCAAAAGTTGGAGAACCAGCACCAGCTTTTTCTCTCACCAAAACAGATATGTCTACCTCGACACTGGCTGATTATGCTGGCAAGAAGGTAATACTTAATATTTTCCCAAGCGTTGATACTGGTGTTTGCGCAGCTTCAATCCGAAGATTCAACCAAGAAGCATCAGGTCTTGATAACACGATTGTTCTTTGTATATCAATGGATTTACCTTTCGCTCAGCAGAGATTCTGTGGAGCAGAGGGCATAGAAAACGTTATAACTTTATCAAACTTCCGGGACAAAGGAGCATTCGGAAGGGACTACGGTGTAGAAATCGTCGATGGTGGTTTTGCGGGACTGGATGCACGTGCAGTTGTGGTGGTTGATGAAGAGGGAAAGGTAAAATATACTGAACTTGTCCCCGAAATTGGCCAGGAACCAAACTACGACGAGGCCTTGAAAAGCATTTAAATTATGAGCGAATACCCTGTAAATGACCTGAATAAAGTAAAACGATCCCCTAAAAGAGGAAATTACGAGAGGAAAAACATTTACAGGGTATTAGACGATCACTTTCTATGCCATGCCTGCTATGTACATGAGAATATTCCAATAGCTATACCTACCGCTTATGGGAGAAAAGGGGATACAATATTCCTACATGGAGCATTGAAAAACCGGCTACTTCAAAGTATTCTTGGCAAGAAAATGAGTTTGACAGTTACACACATGGACGGTATTGTAATGGCTCGGTCGGTGTTCCACCATTCATTCAATTATCGATCTGTGGTTGTGTTTGGTAATGCAAGACTAGTAGAAGACGAAGCTGAAAAGATGGAAGCTTTGGAGCTTATCACTGAAAATATAATCGCCAACCGTTGGTCGGAAGCACGAATACCAAATGAAAGGGAGCTAAAAACTACGTTAGTACTTGCTGTTGACATCGAGGAGGCATCTTTAAAAGAGAGATCAGGCGATCCCGTGGATGAGGATGAAGACTATGATCTGAATGTTTGGGCAGGTGTATTACCGTTTAACATCAGCACTGGATCTCCGAAAACTGACACAAATAGTAAGAAAGAACTTCCTGTTTCCAGCTCAGCCAAGAATTATAATAAGTTCACAAATTGATGAATTCGGAAAATCTACCAAAAATAGGTATTTCAATAGGTGATATTAACGGTATCGGACCAGAAGTCATTATAACATCTTTGGAAGACCGGAGAGTATATCAGAATTTCACACCAGTTATTTATGCCAATGGTGGGCTGATGTCCTACTTTAGAAAAGCCTTGAAGAAAGAAAATTTCAACTTTCACCAGGCAAGTAATGTTAGTCAGATTAATCCCAAGAAAATAAACATTGTGAATTCCTGGGAGGATCGAGCGGTAGTAAACCCTGGTAAGCCTGATTCAGAAAGTGGAGTTTATGCACGCAAATCCCTGGAACATGCTGTTTCAGATTTAAAAACCGGAAACTTGGACGCGTTGGTGACCGCCCCAATTAGTAAGGAACACATGAGAAATAAGGGTTTCGAGTTTCCCGGTCATACCGAATACCTGGCACAAGAATTTGGAGGAAATGAACCCTTGATGCTAATGGTACATGATCAACTTAGAGTCGGTGTCGTCACAGGTCATATTCCACTTTCCGAAGTCACCTCGGTTTTGACTTCAGAGCTGATTCAATCCAAAGTAAATATTCTAAATGATTCTCTAAAGAATGATTTCGGCATTAAAAAGCCCAGGATTGCCCTTTTGGGTGTCAATCCCCATGCCGGAGAAAATGGAATGCTGGGTAACGAAGAAAACGATATAGTAATTCCCGTCATTGAAGAATCTAAGAAACAAGGGCATCTAGTATTCGGTCCTTATCCTGCAGATGGGTTTTTCGGCAGCAATCAATATCGTAGTTTCGATGGAGTATTGGCTATGTATCACGACCAGGGGTTAATTCCGTTTAAACATATCAGTCGTGGAGAAGGAATCAATTTTACGGCTGGTGTAGGGAAGATTCGTACATCTCCAGCACATGGAACAGCATTTAATCTTGCCGGAAAGCAACTCGCGGACCCGACATCCATGAGAAATGCTATCTACCTTGCCTTAGATCTGGCAAGAAAACAGATGCCAGAAATACAAGACTAATAAGTTGTTTGTTTCTAGTTAAGAAATTTCAATCTTTTATCTAAATTTGCGGTTCTTTAATTAGCAGGGATGGGAAGGAGAAACCTTGACGCATTCGAAATCAATTTTCATCGACTGAGTAATGGTAAGCATGAATTCGATTTCGACATTGACGAGAATTTCTTCAATTCGTTTGAAGATAGCTTAATTGAAGAGGGGAAAGGAAAAGCCTTTCTGACGCTTGAAAAATCTGAGTCGATGTTGCAGCTCCATTTTAAATTGGTAGTAAAGCTGCAATTGATATGTGACGTTTCGTTGAAACCGTTCACTTATCCAATTGAAATAGAACCCCGACTAATTATCAAATTTGGTGAGGAGCGGGAAGAGTTGAGTGAGGATGTATTTGTTATTCATCATCACGATGTATCGGTAAACGTTGCTTCCTTTATTCACGAATCTATTTCTTTAGAAGTTCCCTACAAGAAGATCCATCCGGAATTGGAAGAACAGGACCGACCCAACATAGCTTACAGCGATGAACCTGTGAGTGATGGTGAATCAGCAGAGGAATCAATCGACCCTAGATGGGAAGTATTAAAGAATTTGAAAAAATAAGATTATAGAAAATGGCGCACCCAAAGAGAAAAACGTCGAAAACGAGAAGAGACAAGCGAAGAACGCATGTAAAGGCTTCACCTAAAAGTTATGTGATCTGTCCTACAACAGGTGAAGCGCATCTCCCTCACCGTGCTTTCTGGCACGAAGGCAAACTTTACTATAAAGGTAAAGTAGTCATGGAGAAAGAAGTATTGGCATAATAATCATTAGAAAATTGGCCTTTAGCCTGTTTCTAGCCTCATGACAAAGATCAAGGCAGCAATCACTGGTGTTCACGGATATGTTCCTGATTATGTATTAACAAATCAGGAATTGGAAACCATGGTTGACACAAACGACGAGTGGATAATCACCCGAACTGGAATCAAAGAAAGAAGAATTCTTAAGGGAGACGAACAGGGAACATCCGTAATGGCAGTGGAAGCTGTCAACTCGTTGTTAGCAAAAACGAATACAGATCCCGAAGAAGTAGAGTTACTCATCTGCGCAACAGTTACTCCCGACCTTGTTTTCCCGGCAACAGCAAACGTGATCACCAACAAGATTGGTGCGAAAAACGCTTTTGGATATGACTTGAGTGCCGCATGTTCTGGCTTTTTGTATGCTCTCAGCACCGGTGCCAAATTCATTGAAAGTGGTACACACAAGAAAGTTGTTGTAGTTGGGGCGGACAAGATGTCTGCAATCATTGACTATGAGGACCGGGCTACATGTATCATTTTCGGCGATGGAGCAGGGGCGGTATTACTTGAACCTTCCGAGGATGATAACGGCATCCAAGATTCGATCCTTCGCTCAGATGGATCCGGAGAAGAGTTTCTGCACATGAAAGCGGGGGGTAGTCGTAATCCAGCAACCATCGACACAGTGCAAAAAAGGATGCACTATGCCTATCAGGAAGGATCAGCGGTTTTCAAATTCGCAGTAAAAAACATGGCGGACGTTTCAGCTGAAATTATGGAAAGAAACGGGCTTACAGGAGACGACATCTCCTGGCTTGTTCCTCACCAGGCTAACAAGAGAATCATCGATGCGACTGCCAGAAGAATGGACATTGGAGACGATAAGGTCATGATGAACATTGAAAAATACGGTAATACTACAGCCGCGACAATCCCTCTTTGTCTCTGGGATTATGAGAATCAGCTTAATAAAGGGGATAACGTAATACTTGCAGCGTTTGGTGGAGGATTTACTTGGGGCTCAGTTTGGCTCAAATGGGCTTACGATCCCAAATAACTTAAGACATTCATAATCAGAACTAATGGCAAATACCTCAGATATCCGAAACGGCTTGGTTATTGAACATAATAATGACCTCTTTAGTGTTATTGAGTTTCAGCATGTAAAACCCGGAAAAGGCCCTGCTTTTGTGAGAACAAAACTGAAAAGTCTTACCACCGGAAAAGTAATTGACAATACGTTTTCTGCGGGCCATAAAATTACGACTGCACGCGTAGAACGCCACCGCTTCCAATTCTTATACAAGGATGATCTGGGATATCACTTCATGAATACTGAGACGTATGAGCAAATGCCCGTAGAGGAGCACCTAATTGATGCTCCACAATTCCTGAAAGACGGAGAGGAAGTAGAGGTTCTTATTCACACAGAGCAAGACCGGATTTTAGGTGCGGAATTACCACAACACGTCGCTTTGAAGATTGTCTACACGGAACCAGGAATAAAAGGCGATACAGCCACCAATGCCACCAAACCCGCAGAACTGGAAACCGGTGTTTCTATTCAGGTTCCCCTTTTTATCAACCAGGATGAAGTGATTAAGGTTGACACCAAAAGCGGAAGTTATGTGGAAAGGGTAAAATAATTACCTTTACCCAGTTTGAAATAGAATTATGATCTCCTTGAAGGAGTTTATTACTAAGCCCAAATGAAAGCAAAGGAAATACGAGATTTGATTGACTTCATTTCAAGCACCGGCCTTGAGGAAGTCAATATTGAAACGGAAGAGTTCAAAGTAAAGGTAAAAAGATCGGCAGGAAGCGTGGTAAGCGCGCCTGTAGCTGCACCTGCACCCGTAGCAGCACCTGTACAGGCAGCACCTGCACCAGCCCCAGCTGTGTCAACTACCGACACACCAAAGGATACGGCAGCTACAAGTTCAAATGATAACTATGTTGAAATTAAGTCACCGATGATCGGTACTTTCTACAGATCTTCTAGCCCTGATTCTCCGTATTTTGTCGAAGTTGGAGACAAAGTTGAAATAGGAAACTCGGTTTGTATCATTGAGGCGATGAAGCTCTTTAATGAAATTGAGTCAGAGGTGTCAGGAAAAATTGTTCAGGTTTTAGTTGAGAATGCAACACCTGTAGAATTCGACCAGCCGCTGTTTTTAGTTGATCCTTCTTAATATCCCCAGCCGTGTTTAATAAGATATTGATTGCCAACAGGGGAGAAATTGCCCTGCGAATCATTCGTACCTGTAAGGAAATGGGTATTAAAACTGTGGCTGTGTATTCGACTGCAGACAGAGACAGTCTCCATGTGAGATTCGCCGATGAGGCCGTTTGTATTGGCGCACCCAGTAGTAGAGACTCTTATCTGAATATCCCTCGAATAATTTCCGCAGCTGAAATTACGAATGCAGATGCTATTCATCCTGGATATGGATTCCTTGCGGAGAACGCCGAATTCTCCAAAGTATGTGAGGAATACAATATAAAGTTCATCGGAGCTACAGCTGACATGATCAACAAAATGGGTGATAAAGCCACGGCGAAAGAGACGATGAAAAACGCTGGTGTGCCTACCATACCAGGATCAGACGGGCTATTGGATACCATTGAGGAAGGAAAGAAATTGGCGAAAGAAGTGGGCTACCCGGTGATGCTGAAAGCCACCGCCGGTGGTGGTGGTAAGGGTATGCGGCTGGTTAACGATGAATCCGGTTTTAAAAAGGCATGGGACGGTGCTCGACAAGAGGCTGGAGCAGCCTTCGGAAATGAAGGTCTTTACCTGGAAAAGTTTGTAGAAGAACCTCGACATATTGAAATTCAAATAGTCGGAGATCAACGCGGACGCGCCTGTCACCTATCTGAAAGAGACTGCTCCGTACAACGTAGGCATCAAAAGCTAGTGGAGGAAACACCCTCTCCAATTGTTAGTCAGGAATTAAGGGAAGAGATGGGAAAAGCTGCCATAAAGGGAGCTGAGGCAATTGGTTATGAAGGAGCAGGTACTGTAGAATTTCTTGTTGACAAACATAGTAAGTTCTACTTCATGGAAATGAACACCCGAATACAAGTTGAACACCCGATAACGGAAGAAGTGACCGACTTTGATTTAATTAAAGAACAAATTAAAGTAGCTGCAGGAATAGAGATTTCGGGTAGAAATTATTTCCCTCAACTGCACTCCATAGAATGTAGAATCAACGCTGAAGACCCAGTACACGATTTCAGACCTAGTCCTGGTAAGATCACAAATCTTCACCTACCTGGTGGACATGGCGTTAGGGTTGATAGTCACGTTTATGCAGGATATACCATACCTCCATTCTATGACTCGATGATCGCTAAGTTGATAGTCACAGCCCAGACCAGGGAAGAGGCGTTAATCAAAATGAAACGTGCATTAAGTGAAATGGTAATTGAAGGAATTAAAACAACTATTCCATTTCATCTTAATCTGATGGATAACGACGAGTTCAAGTCAGGGAAATTTACAACTAAGCTTCTGGACGACTTCGACTTTTCGAAGTTAGAGGGGTAGTACGGCCGGGACAGAAAAAAGGCAATTGATTTACATTGCAAGTAGTCTTATACGAGACTATCCTACGCCGATATTTGTAGATCGATCCTCCATAAGATGAAAATACAGACTAATTATAGGTAACTATACCCTTGTTTACCGTGTTGTCCTCCAGCAACAATACCAATCCCGAATACCCGAAACCGGTCTCCTACAATGTTATGATTCTGGCACAAAAAACATCACTAAAGATTCCTCTTCTGTTTATAACATAATTTTGATTGTAGGTGATGGAACAGGACTGGTTAAAGAATTAGAAGGCAAAGGATTTTACAATCGAGACAGAGAAACTCACTCCTAATAATGGATCGAGAAAGGGATGTCTTCTGGAGGAAGATGCCATGGACCCTGTTCTTAAGGGTAGAAATGACTTCTTCCAAAGCCACGAAGATGGCATACGGACCCGGTGTTGATCTATTTACTGGTTTTTACGAAAACATACAGATGTATCACAAGATAATGTCCATTATCAAGCTGCCTTAGAGCTCTTGCTTCACGAGCTGAAGCAGATTCTTATTGATTTCCACATACCCATAATCGTAACAGAAAACAAAAGTCTTTCCCTCATGATTACTGTATGAACTAGTATGGTAATTGAAATCAAAACCTTCAAGCAAAATAAGGTCCTTGGAAATCTTATCATGCCCTTGAGAATCAAACTTCTCTAAAACCTCCCGATTGCGCGTCAAAGCATTGTTAATGTTTCGAATAAAGTTGTGCTGAGGCCTGTAGCGTTGATTATGAAACTTATTCCGGCAGGTGTCAGAACAATACTTTTTATCCGTACGGCCATAAAAAGGCCGTCCGCATACCAGACAATTCTTCTTCATTGCGTTATTTGTAATGTATATAAATTGCATATTACGTTATATGCTATATACCTGCAAGTGCAAGCGTTTACAAATGACTATAGTCGTTTGCAACGCAGCAATTTTCTTATTGAATCCAGACATTTGGTGAGAAACATTATTGATTAATTAATAGATACGAAATGAGTTCATTAAGAAACAGTGTACACTTAATTGGTAGACTAGGTGAAGATCCACAAGTAAGAGATTTTGAAAGCGGAAAGAAATTGGCCACTTTCTCCCTGGCAACAAATGAAAACTACTACAACAGCAAAGGAGAAAAAGTTGAAGACACACAGTGGCATAATGTGGTAGTGTGGGGCAAAAAAGCTGAAATAGTTGAAAAGTACCTCAGGAAAGGAAGCGAAATAGCGCTAGAAGGCAAACTACTCAACAGGTCTTATGAGAAAGATGGGGGCACCAGATACATTACAGAAATTAACCTTAATGAATTGTTGATGATCGATAAAAAACAGAACTAAGTTCTCGAAACCCCAATCACTTTTGGCCGTTCCCATCAATGGGGACGGCTTTTTTTATTTTTTTTTCACGGGATGCAACCCAAAGTAAAGAAAAAGCATCTTCCATTCGGAATTCTAAACCATGTTAACCATTCAGAAATCGGTAACCGAAAATGAACTGATTGATGGCTGCCTCGAAGGCAACTCCCGCCAACAGCGCAATCTGTATGAAAAGTATGCTCCCAAAATGTTGGGTGTGTGTTTCAGATATATTCAGTCTCGAGATGAAGCCGAACATGTCATGGTAGGTGGTTTTGTGAAGGTTTTCCAAAATATTAAGCAATTCAAGAGAGAAGGAAGTTTTGAAGGTTGGATAAGACGAATCGTTGTCAATGAATGCCTAATGTACATTCGAAAAAACAGGTACATGTCTCTGGAAACAGAAGTGGAGAAGGCAGATATTGACCTGGACTACGAAGAAATCGATGCCAAAATGAATGCCGAATCACTAATGATTTTGATTCAAGAACTTCCGGTTGGTTACCGAACGGTATTCAACCTCTACGCAATTGAAGGTTACAATCATTATGAAATTGGTGAAATGCTTGGCATAAGCGAAAACACTAGTAAGTCCCAATTAAGTAGAGCAAGAAAAATCCTTCAAAGTCGTGTGATTGAATTACAAAATGTCGATGAAAAAAAGGAATGGAGTCATGGAAGAAAATAAGTTAGACAAGTTATTCAGAGAAAGTGCAGAGCAATTCTCTCCTACCCCAATACCCTCCTCCTGGACAATGATTGAAAACCAGTTGGAAGATAGAAAAGCTCCAATCTGGAAATATACCACTATTGCTGCCTCGGTTGTGCTGATTATCGGTTTTATACTCTTTATCAACAAGGGAACTTTCAACTCACAAGAGAACACCATAATTGCTCAAATTGAAGTGCCAGAGAAAAAACATGAAATTCAATTGAATCTAAAAGTTCCTACATACTCTTCACTATCAATTTCGGTAAAAACCGAGAACAGCATAAATAAGAAACCAATCCTGGATAGGTCCATGCAGGATCTAGCTATAGAGGAAACTACTAATCTTGAGATTCTGGTAATTGATATTGAAAGAATAAATTCCATATCCATTGCAAGTAGTGTGAGTCCGGAACTACCTGATATTTTCAAAGAGTCTGAGGCAATAATTCAAATAAAATATTATGCCGATGCAACCCAAACTGAAAAACCTTCATCTAAGCGTAAAATCGGAGACTTGATTGACATTGCGCAAAGCACTTCACCAGCAGAAGTTCTTGCCAACATCAGAGAAGTCAAAGACAATTTTATCAGCACAAAATTTAGTTTGGATTAAGATCAAAATAAAAGGACAAATGAAAACGCTAAGCATAATTGCAACTTTTCTACTTACCTGCATCACAGGTTCTCTTTATGGAGGAGTGAATGATCAGGATACAGTGGTAATTACGTTGGACGACGACACAAAAATTGTGATATATACCGCCAACAAAGAGGATTTGAAAAGTATTGAAAAATACGATCTGAATAAGATGATTCGAGATCTAAATGGTAAAGTCTCAAGATCCAATTCTTCCTATGTACTTCTGGAAGACAGAAATGGGAACTCCTATTTGAAAGATACAACAATTGTGTATCAAGAAGGTGAAGCCAATGCGGACCTTCGTCTTGGAAATATGGAACTGAGTTACGATGGAGATGATATTAGAGACTGGGATGACATAGAAGATCGTTGGGATGATGACGACGATTTCAGAAGTTATTCATATATCGATCGAGATGTTGATCGGACACGCAACTATTTCAACATTGAAATAGGAACCAATAACTGGTTGCTTAATGGCACGGACTTTCCAAATGAAACCAACGAGAGCTTCGCAGTTCGACCATGGGGCTCGTGGTATGTAGGTTTATCGAGCATAAACAAAACCTGGATTGGAGGACCACTATTCCTTGATTGGGGGTTCAATGGTACTTTTTACAATTGGAAATTAGAGGACGATGCCTTCCAGGTAGTCAGGGGTGATGAACAAGTTGAATTTCAACCGGTGGATGTTGGTATTAATCCTATAAAGAGTAAACTGGCAGCTACCTACATCAACTTCCAAATGGTTCCTATACTTGATTTCGCGAAAGGAAGTCGAAAAGTCAGAGCATATGAAAAAGGCGGATTCAGTTTCAAAAGATCAAGAAAAACCGGGCTTCGAATTGGTGCAGGTGGATACGTAGGCTACCGACTTGGAAGTCGCTCGAAATTAGTCTATAAAGAAGGCGGTGATCGTGAAAAAGATATTTCACGTGGAAATTTCTATCTGACCAATCTACGATATGGACTGCGTGCTCAATTAGGTTACAAGGGTATAGATTTCTTTGCCAACTATGATCTTAACGAAGTTTTTGCAGACGGTAGAGGACCTGATTTAAATGCAGTAAGCTTCGGAATAATTTTTTAGGAAAATTTGAATTGCAAGAAAGGGGATCGTTCGAAAGGACATCCCCTATTTTTATTTCAAATCCTCTCCTTTTTCTAATTCCGCCTGTTCCTTCTTGGATAACCTCAACTCCCCAACGACCTTATCATACCTTGGACGATCCATGGAAAATGTGAATAGGATTAGGAGATATACCAGGACAAAGAAATAGTCTCCGTTTCCATAGGCTGCAATTAAACATACAATTGCCATACCTTCATATATGAAAAAACGCAATAGCTTGATCCGGTAGTACTCCCCCAACTTGGCCTTTACGTTGAGTTCAACCGAAATCGAATCAATAGCGAGCTTCGTCCTCCTATAAGTAACCAGTAGGGTCATCCCGATAATCAGTCCCAGCACAGCATCAAAGACGATAAGATTGTTACCATCGAGTAATCGCAAACCACCCGACCCCTTCTCTATTTCCAAAAAGGCCCATCCAAAAGGGAGTAGTGAGAATGCGATTATACCATGGTAAACCAGCGAAAATTGCTGGTAAAAAGCATTCCAATTTTTAAACTCCTTACGCATAATACGAAGCTAATACAAAACAAAAACATTCAAATCGCGTGTACTATTATGATATCATTTTAATATCATTATTAAATTTACAATCATGAATAGTCTAGAAAAGTCAATAAAGCCTGTTTCCGGATATCTACTGGTCTTCATAGAATTGATTTTGATCCTGACGACAGTATTTACCTTTCGTATGGGTTTCGGAATCTTCACGCTCATTCTTTTTGTGTTCATCCTTCCGGGATTCTTCTTTGTAAATCCAAATGGATCCAGAGTACTCGTCCTTTTTGGAAAGTATATTGGAACCGTCCGAGCAAATGGCTTCTTCTGGGCCAATCCTTTCTATTACAAAAAGTCCATCTCCCTACGAGCAAGAAATTTCGATAGCGAAAGAGTGAAAGTCAATGATAAACTGGGCAATCCAATTATGATATCTGTCATCCTGGTCTGGAGAGTAAGAGACACTTTTGCAGCAGCATTTGAAGTTGACGATTATGAAAACTTCGTAAGGGTCCAAACAGATGCTGCTGTGAGAAAAATGGCTGCGCGATATCCCTACGACAACTTTGAAGAAGAAGATCATAATTCCATCACTCTACGATCCGGTTTGGATGAAGTTAATGATGCACTTGAGAAAGAAATAGAGGAACGACTTTCAATTGCAGGAATTGAAATACTTGAAGCCCGAATCGGTTACCTCGCCTATGCTCAAGAAATCGCAAGTGCAATGCTACGACGTCAACAGGCAACTGCGATAGTAGCTGCCAGACACAAGATTGTAGAGGGGGCGGTCGGTATGGTAGATATGGCCCTGGATGAGCTTAATAAGAAGGAAATTATTGAACTAGATGAAGAGAAAAAAGCCACGATGATCAGTAATTTAATGGTTGTCCTATGTGCCGATAAAGATGTAACGCCAATAGTGAACTCAGGAACACTATACAGCTAAATGAAAGGGAAAGTTTTATTCCAAGAAACTCAAATGTTTAGGTTTACCTGGTCCTGGTACCTGGTGATTATCCTTGGTATTCCCATTATGACCTTATTCCTTAGCGGCCTATATATTCAGTTGATACTGGATCAGCCTTGGGGTGATAAGCCCCTTAGTAATTCGGGATTAATCCTGACATCTATATTGATTATAATAATTTTTGTAGGTGTTTTTATATGGATTGATTCACATTTATTGAAGGTTCAAGTGGATGAGGGTTCTGTCCGATATGCATTTATACCCTACTTTTCCGAATGGAGAACCCTCGACTTGTCTAAAGTACAGTCATTGAGAGTTGAAAAGTATAAACCAATGATAGAATTTGGTGGGTGGGGTAAGCGAATTAAGTGGAAAGGAAAAGCTTATACAATCCATGGGAATTTTGGACTCAGGATCCGATACAAAGATGGGAGGCAACTAATGATAGGTACCCAAAAACCTGAAGAGTTATCATCTGCTATTGACAAGTTAATGGCTATTTCTGATAGAAATTCTGATGGGTAAGAAAAAACCTTTTGTATTACGAATGGACGAAGAAACGCTTAAAGCCATTGAAAAATGGGCGGCAGATGAGTTTCGAAGTACAAATGGACAATTGGAATATATAATTACCAAAGCGCTAAGGGACGCAGGCCGGTCAAAAAACAAGTAGTAATAGAGATAGGATATTTTCCTGAGAGTGCTACTTTTACGACAAACCTATCATCAAATGAGCCTAAGTTCGAATAAGCGTAGGGAGATTTTCATCGCCTTTCTGGGATCTGGAGCGGTATTGGCAATTCTGACTGGTTTTGGGATCATTTTTTTCTTCTTTTCCTCAATCAAGAATATCGACCTGGCAACTCAGGAAGGAATTGAGTCATTAAGTACTCTTGGTGAATTCTTTGGCGGAACGGTCGGCACAATTTGGGCTTTGGCTGGGGTTATTTTGTTTTACCTGGCCCTGATCTACCAACGACGGGAACTGGAACTTCAGCGTGATGAATTGCTCGAAACACGAGCTATTCTGAATCATCAATCAATGACCATTGAAATCCAGCAGTTTGAAAATACGTTTTTCCAACTTCTCGATTTTCACATTCAAGCGTCGAAGAGAATTGCGTCGCAACCGGAAGGAAACGGTTTTGAGAAAATGTTCGATGAACTGAAAAAGGCCATTGCCGCCATGAAGAGAAAAAGGAAAAAAGATGGTGGTTCGCAAAATCTTGATGAACATGCATTCGAAACAAGTTTCCGTAACGTCTACGATGGGTACCGCAATACTTTATCTCACTATATCGAAAGTTTCAAAGCCCTGATATTCTTTATTGATGAGAAAAGTAAAGATCCTGTTTTTTACATTAATATTTTGAAACCTCATCTCTCCGAGCAAGAAGTTCTCATACAGTTTTACTACCTCGTTCTTTACAACAAAGGAGAGCGATTCCAAGAAGCCGTCGAGAAGTATGGACTTTTCGAAAAGCTAAATACCAGAGCAGTTCAAGCGGTTGACAAATTACACCTTGATCTTCTATCTGAAAACGCGTACAAGGAGACAGTGGACGCTCACAAAAACAAATCAGAGGATCCGGAAGAGTGATCACACTCATGTTCTTTGTAATGCATCTGACATTTAACCTATCTCCGCTGTCTCCAAACTAAGGATTTCATGAACCTTTGCGTTACTTGAGGTATGCGAAGGAGATACATTACTCTCTGTTTGTTCTCTGTTTTCATTCTTGGCAATTGGAAAGTGATAGCCCAGTGTTGTTCCGGTGGTGTGCCTATGGCTGGAAATCTGGGTATGCCGAAGGCTGAAAAGGGCGCTTTACAATTCAACATCAACTATGACTTGAATGTCCTCAATACGCTAAAACAAGAGAGTCAATTATTTGACGAAAACAATCGGGCAAGGTTAACTCATTCCTTTCTTTTTGAAGCTGGATACACATTCTCATCAAAATTCGCTGTAGATATCCTTCTACCCTATATCAGGCAGGAGCGAGAAATAATAAATGCGGACCAGGTGAACTTCACCTTTACCCAAGGAATCGGTGATATCATTATCCTTCCAAAGTATCAGATTCTGCCCTGGGTAACCATAGGGTACGGCATCAAAACTCCAACTGGTTCTTCCGACAAGAGAAATAATGGAATTGCTCTTAATGCTGATTTGCAACCCGGATCCGGTGCCTGGGATCATATAATATGGTCTGCACTTAGTAAAAGCCTTGAAATAAGACCTTCGATAACTGTATTTGGTAATCTGATTTACCGATTTAGAGGAACGAACAAAGAATACCTGGGAAACTCAAACTACCGGTTTGGAAATGAAATACAGGTCATAGGAGGAATCTCCAATCAGTTTCTTCTAGGAAATAAAATACTGGAACCTTCTATACGTACCAGATTCAGGAAGGCTCAGAGAGATGAATTCAATGAATTTGGAATTAGTAGCTCTGGAGGTATGTTCATCTTTATGAATCCTGGTTTAACCTGGAGGCATTCATCTCAAATTGCAATTCAGACAAATTGGGAGTTTCCGGTTTTTGCCAGAGTAAACGAAATCCAGCTTACACCCACTCATCGATTGAATGTAGGGGTTTTCTTGGTATTTGGAGGAGATAAAATCAGTTTTTCATCATGAAAAGAGAACTAACAATATTGTCAATTGGCTTGCTGATGATTCAGTGCCAGGAAAACGACCCAAAACCGTCAACCGTTACTATTGATTCAGCAAGCCCCTTAAATCAATTAAATACCGGATGGATCATTCCTACTGATGAAGTATTTGATGGTGGACCCGGAAAAGATGGAATCCCCTCTATTGACAATCCTCAATTCGGAACTCTGACTCAGGTTGCACAAGATATTGACAGAAGCGATCTGGTAATCATTGTCAGGGTAAATGGGAAATATCGAATGTATCCACATGATATCCTTGACTACCATGAAATAGTCAATGACTCATTTGACGACGAAACGTACCTGGCTATCACCTACTGCCCATTAACGGGTACGGCGATTGGATGGGACCGTGAAGTTGATGGAACAGTAACCACTTTTGGAGTATCCGGATTGCTTTATAACAGCAACCTCATGCCCTACGATCGTTTTACCGATAGTTACTGGAGCCAAATGCTCAATTCAGGTGTACAAGGACTTCGATCGTCAGTGGAGATCAACAGATACCCTGTGGTGGAAATGAAATGGGAAAAAGCCAGATCTCAATTCCCGTCTGCGGAAATCTTAACTCGGGAAACAAGTTTTTCAAGACCTTATAATGTTTACCCCTACGGTCGTTATCGTTCGGTTGAGGATTTGTTATTCCCGGTTCAGAATACCGACGACAGGATATTTGCAAAAGAGAGGGTTCACGGGATACAAATTTCCGGTGCTACCCGAGTATATCAACTCGAGCACTTTGTTGATCAGTCAGTGTTGGTCGATGAATTTCAGGGACAGGAGATCATTCTTTTCGGAGATAATGACGCAGGATACGTTGTTTCTTACCGAAACAAAGAGCTTAATGGTGAAAAGTTGGTCTTCCAAAGTTTTGATAACGGTACAAATGGTGTAATTGCCACCGATCAATTTGAAAACCAATGGACAGTGTTTGGAGAAGCAATCTCCGGACCGAATGAAGGAGAACAATTAAGCGCTACACCCTCCTACATGGGATTCTATTTTGCCTGGGTGGCATTCAATGAAAACGTAGAGATATTCAGTCCCTAATATTTTACAGACAAAAGTAAACTTTATTAAAACTTCCCCGTATATTACTGACAAAAGTAAATTTTATGGGAAGAAATCATCTGGGTGAATTTGAGGAATTGGTACTATTAATGGTGGGTGTTTTAGCCGATGACGCCTATGCTGTGGCAGTTACCAAGGAAATCAAGATACAGGCAGAACGATCAGTCAACGTCAGTGCTGTTCATAAGTCCCTGTATCGATTGGAAAAAAAGGGACTATTATCCTCCGGATTAAGCGACCCTGAGTCAAAAAGAGGGGGCAAGAGAAAGCGGCTTTTCACCATTACTGCTTACGGCAAAAAAGTATTAGACGAGCATGCAGAACTGAGGAATAAGCTTCGTGAGAAAATTACAAAACCGGCATATAAACTTAGTTTCTCCTGATCATGTCCCGTCCGCCTATTCCATCGATTCCACAACGTTTTTTTCGTTGGTATTGCCGAAAAGATCTCTATGAAGAAGTACACGGAGATCTTGAGGAATTCTACTATGAAGATGTAGAAAGAATCGGAATAAGGAGGGCCCGGTGGAAATACCTATACAACGTGATCAGATGTTGTCAGCCTTATACCTGGAACTCTTATAAAATTCCTTATAACCACAATCTCTATATGCTACGCAATAACTTCATTATCGCTTTTAGATCTATTCGAAAAGACACTGTGTTTTCTGCAATCAATATCCTTGGTCTTACTCTAGGTATTGCGTTTAGTGGAATGCTATATCTATATGTAGAAGGGGAACTCACTTACGATTCATTTTGGAAGGAATCTGAGCAGATTCACAGGGCTCTAACCATCGACATGAGGGTACCCGATCAACCGAGAATCTACGGTGTCGTACCACCACCAACGGGTCAGGCTATGCTCAATGATTTTCCTGAGGTGACAGCATACACTTCATTGCATAAACCATACGGACAAATAGTATTTCAAATTGACGAGGAGAATTACCAGGAAAGGAGTTGGTTTATTACCGACAATACTTTCTTTCAGGTATTTGACTATCAATTCCTGGCAGGAGATCCAAAAACTTGTCTCTCTAATCCAAGATCAGTTGTTTTAACAGCATCGGCCGCTCTACAGTATTTTGGTAGCACTGATGTTCTTGGTAATACACTGGAATTGGGTGATGAACAAAAAGCAATTGTTACTGGTGTACTGAATACTTCTCCCGGTAATACACATCAGGAGTTCAAGATTTTAATTTCCAGAAATACTGACAGTGAAAGCTGGTTGAAATATGAAAAGAACTGGGAAACCTTCGCAGCATATACCTACATCCGAACCACCCAGGATATTGAAGTTCTGAAGTTAAAAATGGATGATTTTGAATCCAGGCACATACCTTCCAGATCAGAGTTTTTCGACCTTGACTTTCAACCGATTGAAGATATATATCTCGGTTCCGAGGATATTCAATATGGATTGGAATCCAAACATGGAATCATTTCATACATCTATATTTTCGGTGGTATGGGAGTTCTGATTCTTATCATCGCCTGTATAAACTACATAAATCTTACCACCTCAAAGGCCAGTTTTAAAGCGAAAGAAATTGGGATTCGGAAGGTTGTAGGAGCTCGACGATCACATCTAGCCTCTCAGTTGATCACTGAGTCCCTTGTAATGGCATTTATCGGGTTCATTCTGGCCATAGTCATCATGGATCTGGTTTTTCCATTTTTCAACTCCATCACCGGTACGTCCTTTGATATCACATGGACTAACATAGGGTCTTATTTGCTACCAACCTTTTTGATGGCTCTCACAATTGGATTGCTCTCAGGAATCTATCCTGCATTCTTCCTTAGTGGTTTTGGTGTCCTGAACTCAATAAAAGGACAAAACCTACCTATGAGTGGATCTGGGATAGTTCGCAAGACATTGGTAGTCTTTCAATTCTCCCTTACCATGGTTCTAATTGTAAGTACAATGGTCATTGGTCAACAACTTCAATACATTGAAGACAAAGACATTGGTTTCAAATCGGAGAATCTTGTTGTGATTGACATAAATAACCGCAATGTCCGTTCGAAGTTTCAGGCAATGAAAAACGAGTTTAGCTCTATTCCCGGGATTGAGTCTGTGGGTGTTTCATCAAGAGTGCCTGGAGAGTGGAAAAATATCACTCAGATATATGTCAAACCATCAACAAGTACCGACAACGACTCACTACGGATGTTCTTCATGGGATACGATGAAGGTATGTTGCAGACCTATGGCATGAAAATGAAAACGGGAAATTTCTTTTCTTCTAATACGATTGACTCAACAGAGATCATTCTTAATGAGGCAGCCTTACAGACCCTGGGACTTGAAGAACCAATTGGTCAGAGTTTGATTTACAACATGAGAGGGGATAGAATTCGATTTACCATTGCCGGTGTAGTCGAGAACTTCCATTTTCAGTCACTTCACAATAGAATTGAACCCCTGATTATCGGGACCTGGAATAACCCCGCTGGAGTCATTGACTACTTCACTCTTAAGATTTCAGGAGATCGACAGGAAGTACTGCAAGCTGCAAATTTGGTTCATGAAAAATTCGACCAGTTCACTCCTATGGAGTATAACTTCCTGGATGAACGATTGGCAGACTTTTACGATCAGGAAGAGAAGGTTGGAAAAATATTTATTCTTGGTGCCGTACTTAGTATTCTAGTTGCCTGCATGGGACTTTTTGGTCTGGCTTCATTCATCGCTTTGAAGCGAGAAAAAGAGTTGGGAATTCGAAAGGTTCTGGGTGCGCGGGCTTCAACTCTATTTCTATTGCTTTCAAACTCTTTCCTCAAACAAATTGCCATTGCTTTCATTATCGGTAGTCCTGTTGCTTATTTATTAATGAAAGACTGGTTAGCCTCTTTTGAATACCGAATTTCGTTGGGTCCTGGTGTGTTTTTCCTGGCTGGTTTACTTGCCATTGTTATCGCATTGATGACTGTGACATACAGATCAATGAAAGTTGTCCAATCGAACCCAATTGATTCACTGCGAAATGAATAGGATCAATTACTTGACTTATTAATTTCATTCCATTGGTCAAATAATTCGTTTCTTAATCGAAAACGTAAGGATGCGTGATTTGGATCCTTTATCAAGTTTACTGTTTCATATGGATCTGAAACTAAATCGTACATTTCATTCCATGCTTCGTTTCCGGGATAAGTAATTAGTTTTTGACCTGACGTTCTATATGCCAAAATCGTAGATTTGGGACCATAGCGTTCATTCTTCGGATACTCATATATAAAAGACGTTCTCCAATCTGATGTCCCATTGTTAATGCTTTTCAACGACTTCCCATGGGTTCTATACGTATGATTAACTTCGACTAAATCGAGAATTGTAGGAGCAATATCAATATTCAGTACAATTTCATCAATCACCTTACCTCTTGGGATTTTTGGACCGGAAAGTATTAGTGGTATCCTGATGCTTTCTTCATAAGCCGCCCGTTTATCTCTAAGCATGTGCTCTCCCATTAGAAACCCATTGTCGCTAACAAAGACCAGATAGGTAGTTTCCGATAGGCTCATTTTTTTTGGCTCTGAACAAGCCGATTCATCTGATTATCTAAGCCAGAAAGCATTTCCAGATACTTCTTATCCTGATGATTGAACGTCTTTGGATAATCAATGGAATCATAAAGAACATCTGGATATGGAGGAGGGTGATACGAATTGGAGGTTTTTCCAAATCGCATGTTAGCGTACTTCCCATCGAAATCTTGTGGAGCATAATTCCAAGGGCCATGTACAGACTTATAGCTCAATATATAGCAAAATGGGTCCTGGGTATTTTGGGTGTTCAAGAAATCAATTAAGGCATTAGTACTCTCTTCATCTACCCAACCTTTGGTCAAGAAGAGCCTTTGACCATTGTTAAATACAGCGTCTAAAACCCCTCCCTGACCTTTAAAAGTATATGAGTAATCAAACCCTCTGAATGGTGGTTTTTGATTTCCCATATGCCATTTGCCAAAAATGGCTGTTTGGTAACCAATATCCTGAAGTATCGAAACAAAAGAGTTTTTCTTAAAAGCTGTAGAGTTGTCCTTTATCTCGTGCTCGGAGGCATATCTACCGGTTAAAATTGAGGCCCTACTTGGAGAGCATAGGGATGTAGTTGTGAAGGCATGGGTGAAGTAAGTACCATTCCCGATCAAAGAATCCAGGGTGGGTGTTTCTAAACCTGGAAATCTTCCTTCAACAGCAATGTTATTCTGGAAATACCCAAGTGCGTCATATCGTAGATCATCGACTATAATTATGATGAAGTTGGGTGTTTCAGTGCCAAGTTTATTCTCTTTATCTTCATCAAGAGTGATAAAATCACATTGAAAGAATAGTTGAAGACAACAAACGAAAACAACAAATCGTTGGAAGAAGAGCTTAATATACAGCTTGGGGTTCAACCTTACATCATATTCTTATGCAGTCTAATCTAGCTATAATAAGGCATTCATGAATCCAGAAATTGAAGGATTAACCATAGGTTAATATGCTGGCAATTTTATAGTCTTCTCAACCAATCTCAATCTCTACTTCATCAGTCTGAGCCTTACCAACACAAGGAAGAACATAGCCATCATTGAGCTCAGCTTCGGTAAGGCCTTCAACCTTGTCAATGGTGACTTGACCTTCTAAGCATTTACCTCTGCAGGCGGTGCAGACTCCATTTTGACAAGAATATGGAAGATCAATTCCTTCGGCCAGTGCCTGTTCAAGAATAGGTTTTGATTTTTTCAACTCTAACTCATGAGTTTCCCCATCAACGTGTAAAATCACTTTTGAAACGCCTGCATCTACGTCAGCCTCCTCAGAAGACACCTCATTGACGAAATTCTCAATTTTGATATGATCTTTCGATACTCCTCTCTCGGTAAGAGCTTGCTGTACTAAATCCATCATTCCCGTAGGACCACAAATAAAGAAGTGGCTTGTTGAAGTCACCCCTATATCATCAAGAATTTCAGTAATTATTGGCAATGATGGCCTCCCTTGAAATCCGGCAAATCCGTCAGAATTGTTTTCCAGTATATGAACGATGTTCAAACCTTCGTATTCCTTCTCCAACAAACTCAATTGCTCCTTGAAAATGATATGACTCTCCGACGTATTTCCATAAATCAGGTCGATTTTGGACTTTGAATTTTTACCCAGTGTGGATCTTAAAATAGAATAAATGGGAGTTATCCCTGAACCACCGGCAAAAAGTACGAGATGCTCGTTGGAAGCTTCCACTGCTGAAGGAGTAAAAGTACCCATAGCAGGCATGACCTGCACGTTTTGGCCAGCCGAGAAGGTATCGTTAATATGATTCGACATCTTCCCTCCTTTTACTCTCTTAACTGTAACCCCAGGTTCAGCATCCTGACCTGGATCAGTAAATAAGGAATAAGCTCTTCGAATTTTATCTCCATTTACATGTTCTACCAAAGTCAGGTATTGCCCCGGCTGATAATCAAAAGTCTCTTCGGGTTTTTCAAATATGAGGCTGACTGCATCTTCCGCTATTGGTATTACTTCTTTAACGGTTAGAGATAACAGTCCTTTTTCCTTCTTCTCTTTTTTCTTGAATATTCCCAGCACTATGAATTTATTTTTAATGGAAGCCGCAAAGCTAATTTCAGATTAAGGGGATTACAAAATGGATGTGATCCCGTATTTTTGCGCCTTAATAACAGCAAATGGATCAACATAATTCACTTACCGCTGTTTCGCCTATTGATGGTCGTTACAGGAGTAAAGTAGAAGAGCTCACCAACTATTTCTCAGAATTCGCCCTTATCAAGTACCGTGTCAGGGTTGAAATCGAGTACTTCATTGCATTATGCGAAATCCCTCTCCCTCAACTCACCGGTGTTGACGCTTCCTTGTTCAATAAGTTACGTTCCGTGTACATCGGCTTCTCACTAGAGGATGCTGAAAAAATAAAGGAAATTGAAGCTACCACCAACCACGATGTAAAAGCAGTAGAGTACTTTATAAAGGGTCATTTTGATGAACTCGGTCTTTCTCAATTCAAAGAATTTATCCATTTTGGATTGACTTCTCAGGACATAAATAATACAGCGATCCCATTGTCAATAAAAGAGGCGTTAACGCAAGTTTACCTTCCTCTTCTCAAAGATCTTCTTCAATATTTGACGGATTCTGCAGAATCCTGGAGCTCGATACCAATGCTGGCGAGAACACACGGACAACCAGCATCACCTTCGAGACTTGGAAAAGAAATCGATGTGTTTTGTATACGGTTGACTGAGCAATTGGAATTATTGCATGTTCAACCACACGCGGCAAAATTCGGGGGAGCTACAGGGAATTTCAATGCCCATTTTGTCTCCTATCCGGAAATAGATTGGCACGAGTTCGGCACCCAATTTGTCAATGAAAAACTGGGGTTGAAAAGAAGCTTTCCAACCACACAGATTGAGCATTATGATCACCTGGCTGGTTTGTTTGACAATTTAAAGCGGATCAACACTATATTAATCGATTTGAGCAGAGACATATGGACCTATATATCTCTAAACTACTTCTCTCAAAGAATTAAGAAGAATGAAGTAGGATCCTCCGCGATGCCACATAAAGTGAATCCTATTGACTTTGAGAATGCTGAAGGAAATTTAGGCTGGGCAAATTCAAATCTTAACTTCTTATCCGAGAAGTTGCCCGTTTCCAGACTTCAGAGAGATCTTACCGACTCCACGGTACTCCGTAACGTTGGAGTTCCTTTTGCCCATACAATTATTGCATTCAATTCCTTAATTAAGGGATGGAATAAGCTGCAATGCAACGAAGATTTGATTAAAAAGGATCTGGAAGATAACTGGGCCGTTGTAGCTGAGGCGATTCAAACTATTTTACGACGAGAGGGTTATCCATCACCATACGAAGCATTGAAAGCCCTTACCCGTACAAATGAGAAAATTACCGAGAAATCAATTCGTGAATTCGTAAAAGAATTGGATGTGTCAGAAGGTGTGAAACAAGAACTATTGGAGATCACACCCTTCAATTACACGGGTAAGTGAACTACTCCGGACGACTGGCCAGTAAGTACAGAATTGCCATACGTACGGCAACACCGTTTTCAACCTGGTCAAGGATGGTGGCATAGTCGGAATCAGCAACATCAGATGTTAACTCCACCCCTCTGTTTATTGGTCCTGGATGCATAATGGTAATGGGTTTTCCAATTTCTTTGATCATACGCCCGTTTATACCAAAATACATCGCGTATTCTCTTAAAGAAGGAAAATAAGCCAGTTGTTGTCGTTCAAGTTGAATTCTAAGCACGTTTGCGACATCGCACCATCGTAATGCTTTGCGTATATCCAACTCTACTCCAACTCCCAGTGACTCTATGTGTTTCGGAAGTAACGTGGCAGGTCCACACACTTTGACCTCCGCACCCAAAGTTTTCAAAGCATAGATGTTAGATATTGCCACCCTACTGTGTAAAATATCTCCGACAATCACTACTTTTTTTCCAGCAACATCACCCAGACGTTCGCGTATTGAATAACAGTCCAGTAATGCCTGTGTTGGATGTTCGTGAGTGCCGTCACCGGCATTTACAATGTTGGCATCAATTTTATCGGCTAGAAAATGAGGAGCTCCTGGACTTGAATGCCTCATTACCACCATATCCACTTTCATCGCCAAAATATTGTTGATTGTGTCCAGAAGCGTCTCTCCCTTTTTTACGGAACTGCTACTACTGCTAAAATTGACTACATCGGCAGAGAGTCGTTTTTCAGCTAGTTCGAAAGAGAGCCTGGTTCTTGTCGAATTCTCAAAGAATACATTGGCTATAGTGACGTCACGAAGGGATGGTACTTTCTTAATTGGTCTGTTAATGACATCTTTAAAGTTATCCGCTGTATCAAAAATGAGTTGAATCTCTTTCTCTGAAAGGCCCTTAATTCCAAGGAGATGTTTAGAGGCCAACTGACTCATTCGGCATTTTTATTTTCTAACCAGATATTGTCTTTACCTCCTTGTTCTTTCAATTCCACTGATACTCGCTCGGAGGGCAATGTATTTACTTTTCTACCAATATAGTTTCCTTCAATGGGCACATCCCTGCTATGCAATCGATCAATTAGTGCCAGGTACTCCACCTTCATTGGGCGGCCAAAAGAAATCATGGCATCCAGAGCTGCTCGAACTGTACGACCTGTGTACAGAACATCATCGATAAGAACCACCTTTTTGCCTTCGATAAGAAAGTCAACTTTGGTAACACTCGGGCGCTTAGGCTCCTCCCTCCTACGAAAATCGTCTCGATGAAAAGTGGTGTCCAAATAGCCAAGTGAAACGTCGCTATTTAGAATGACATCAAGCTCCTTCTTTATTCTTTCCGCCAGGAATATACCTCTAGGTTGAAGCCCTAGAATAACGGAGTCAGAGAAGTCATCGTGATTTTCAATTAACTGTCTGCACAATCGTTGGATGGTGATTTGAAGCGATTCGCTATCGAGCAGCAGTCGTCTTTGCATGGCAGAATTCCTGCAAATATAAGACCTATCACCTAGTTTGAAAATTGTTCGAGACTCGGATCAATTTTATTGATGTAGAATACCTTTCTACGGTTCCTCAATAGTCCTCCCTGCTTATCTTGAATTTCCTGCTCCCCGTATGCATACTGAGACATCCCATACCAGTTTTCAAGGCCTTCAACATCAGGATCTTTCCTCGTTATTTCATCCTCCTCTGAACCAATGTAAACGGGTGTGTATGCCTGGCCTTCCAATATTTCGTTTCTCTCAATCACTTTTGTTCTGATGGTGTTGTCTTCCAGATACATCAACTCAATTTTATCCCCTATAACATTCACAGTGACTAACTCCTCCTTTGTGTACAGGAATACATCGTCAATCGGAAAACTATGATCCCATAGTATATTCCCTTTGCTGTCAAAGGACACAACGATTGCGTGAGTGTATTTATATCCGATAACATTAGAATAAGGTCTATTGTAAAAAGTATTGAAATTGCCCATTCCATAAGGTGCCATCGTCCGGTAATTGGAATAACGGGGATAAAACGCCTCACCAACCAGAATGTACTCATTACCCCTGGGAATTATTTCATGGACAAGCAGTCGATAATTGAATTTCTTGTTTTTACCTTTCGATTTCTTCCTTGTGATTCTGCCCTTCAGTCTATTCTTACGGTTTTTACCCAGGTAATCAAAGAAGTTTTCAAGATCCGCATAATTGTAGTACTTAATAAACTGCTGTCGCCCATTCATGAATTTGGTTAAGTACAAACCCCTGCTGTAGTCCTTACTTTTAATAGAGTAGGCTCCGGCGATGTACTGAAAACCGGTGGAAAAATCCGTTGGAGCAGCATCAATCAGGTTCCTCCTCTCCCCTGGATTGATGTTATTATTCTGAACCAATATGTTATCACTCGTGTAAGTTCTGACGCTAATGGTGAAGTGTTTATTTGGCATTCTTTCAACCATTGCAACGGTAAAAAGGCGGAGTTCATCATTGATGAAAATGTCCAGGATTTCACTATTCATCTCATAAATACCTGGTATAACTCTTGGTTTTGGATCTTCCAGATCCACAGTTAGAACAGCCGGTTTCAGGTTGGTTATTCCTCCAAAAACTACGGTATTGTCTATCACTTCAAAATGTGACAATTCTATCGGGAAGACCGTTGAAATCTCCGTTTCATTGATATCGCCATTGTCACCAGATATTTCTAAGAGTACGAAATCCTCTGTGCGATATTCATACTTTGAAAACAAGAGATAATAGTTTCCTTCTGAATAGTCCCAACCGATATAATAGTGAGTGGAGGGGATAATTCGCAACTTGGTCCAGATAATTTGTAAGGTTGTATCCACCTTGTACAGCGCCCAACCAAATCCTCCGTCATTGCGGGTAGGAGTCTCTTTTACCACCAGTAGTCCATCCACTCCACCATTGATAATATGAAATTCATTGCCTAGACGATCATCCATGAACTCGATCCTATTGGTTTGCTGGATATAAGCACTAGTATCCTGTTGCTTTTTCCGCTGTCCAAAGCCTATCAAGGTCAAGAGAATGAAAACCGTACTAACTACAAAACGCATATTATCTGAACAATATCTTAACTAATTACCCCTAGTTTCGGAAATCTCCAGAATGACGTCAAATTCCTCTTTCTGCACCGGTTGAACAGATAACCTGGAATTTCGAACCAAAACCATCTGAGTCAGTCTCTCATCATTCTTTATCTCTTCTAACGTAACCGGAGATTTAAGTTGAAATTCCGGTACGAAATCTACAACCACCCATCGGGTATCGCTAGTTGTGGGATCCTGATAGAATTCTTTTACTACCCTGGCAACTCCAACCACTGACTTTTGATTGACGCTATGATAAAATAAGGCAAGGTCCCCTTCTTTCATCAATTTCATGTTGTTTCGAGCCTGGAAATTACGAACTCCATCCCAATGGTCTCTTCCCAATCGCACAAAGTCTTGCCAGGAATATGTGTTTGGTTCAGATTTTATTAACCAATAATTCATATCTACCTTTCAACTTTGTTTATGTTCACAAGTAGAATTAAAATCGGGCACATTGCTTTAGATTTTAGAGTCCAATGAAAATTGTAATCATACGCTTCTCTTCTATAGGAGACATCGTTCTCACAACTCCCATAATTCGTGCAATTAAAACACAACTTTCAAAAGTTGAGTTGCATTACGTTACAAAACCTGAATACGCAGATATTATTGAAAACAATCCTTACGTCGATAAGGTACACGTGCTGGATGGTAGCTTGTTTTCATTGATAGGAAAGTTGATAAGCGAACGCTTCGACTTTATTTGTGACTTACATAACAATCTGCGAACAAGGATTGTCAGAATGTTCTTAAACTCCCCCGGAAGAGGATTTCCAAAGATTAACATTGAAAAGTGGATCATGGTGAATACAAAGGTTGATCGTCTTCCTCCTAAGCATATAGTCGATCGATACTTTGAAACACTGCGTGATTTCACCATCGAGCAAGATGAAAAAGGCCTTGAGTATTACATTCCTGATAAAGATGAAGTTGAAATGGAATGGTTACCCAAAGAATTCTCTACTGGTTTCTATACGGTTGTGATAGGTGCTAAACATTTCACCAAAAGATTACCTACTCAAAAAATCATTGAACTTTGTGATAGGATTAACAAGCCCGTTGTACTACTAGGAGGTAAGGAAGAGACCGCAATTGGTGAGGAGATTGAGAAGTTTTTTGAAAAAGACCAAAATAACCCGGAGACTGAAGAATCTCTTCACAGGGACTTAGGTAAGAAAGCGGTAGTTTTCAATGGATGTGGGAAGTTCAATCTAAATCAGTCAGCTTCTTTAATCAAGAACTCCGGTGCCGTTTTCTCTCATGACACGGGATTAATGCATATTGCCGCTGCGTTCAATAAGAAAGTATTCTCTATCTGGGGAAATACCATCCCGAAATTCGGAATGTATCCTTACAAGACGTCCTTTGTAGTCTTTGAAAATAACAAGATCAACTGCAGACCCTGCACCAAATTGGGGTACAGCAAATGTCCAAAAGGTCATTTTAAATGTATGAATGATATCACATTTGACTTTTACCTTCCAGACTGATGAGAACATTATATGTCATTAGGCATGCCAAATCCTCCTGGACTTATCCTCACCTTGAAGACTATGATCGCCCTCTTGGTGTCCGGGGAAGAAGGGATGTGGTGAAGATGGCGAAATATGTAAAGAGAAACCTAAAAGCACCGGAGTTGATTCTAACAAGCCCCGCATCCCGGGCATTCAACACAGCTTTATTCATCGCAGACGGTTGGTCAGTACCTGAAGAAAAGGTAGTAACAGAGGCCCGTTTCTATCATGCAGATGACGATGAAATAATACAGGTTATAGCCAATCAAAAAGATTACGATATTCTCGCTGTAGCTGGTCACAATCCCGGACTTACCCAGCTAGTGAATGCCCTAACTTCCGGGAGCTATATTGACAATCTACCAACCTGCGGGATTGTTGGAATTCAATTTCCAATTGAGAGCTGGGATGAAATTGAACACACTCAGGGAGAGCAGAAATTCTTTATCACTCCGAAATCAATTCCAAAGTAATGATCTATCAAATAGCCAGTCCTAATCTCACCGCAAAGATAGATTCCAATGGTGCTGAACTAGTTTCACTTGTAGATAACTCAAGTCAACAGGAATTCATCTGGCAAGCTGATCCCTCACATTGGGGAAGACATGCACCCGTTCTTTTTCCTATAGTGGGAAGGTTAAAGGACGATGAATTTGTTTTCGAGGGCAAATCTTATACTATGAAACAGCACGGGTTTGCAAGGGATATGGAATTCGAGAAGATTGCTGGTGATGACCGCTCCTGTGAATTTCTTCTCACTTCCAATGATGAAACATTGAACGTTTATCCTTTCCAATGGGATCTTTATATCTCCTATTCACTGACGGACAATGCGCTTACAGTCGAGTATAAAGTTATCAATAAATCGAAGGGAGAACTCTGGTTTTCACTGGGTACCCATCCAGCGTTTAATTGCCCACTTTCCGATCGGGAGGATCGTTCTGACTACTCTCTGCTATTTAACAAAAATGAAACGAAGGAAAGTCAGTTAATCGTTGATGGAATACGTACAAACGAGACGAAGAAAGTATTCAGCAGACCTGGTGAATTACAAATAGTCGAAACATTATTCGATCAAGATGCTTTGATTTTCTCGGACCTCGTTTCTTCATCTGTGTCATTGAGTAAAGGAGATCAGGAATTTATCAAAGTAGAGTTCGAAGGCTTCCCTTACCTTGGTATTTGGTCGAAAAACAGAACATCACCTTTTGTTTGTATTGAACCCTGGTACGGAATAGCTGATCATCAGAGCCATGATAAAAACCTAAAGACGAAAGAAGGGATTAACAAGTTAAATGAAGGAGGTACTTTTACCTGCTTCAAGAAAATTGAAATCATTTGATGAGTAGGAGATTCGACCTGACTATTTTAACAGCAGATAAATTTCTGGATCCTGGGATACAAGACAGCGAGAGCGTAATTGCATCTTCGGAACACAGGTTGATGCAAGAAGCACTCGATAAGGTAAATATCAGTCATACAGTAAGAAGCTGGTCAGATCCACATTTCGACTGGCCGTCTACCAGATATGCCATTTTTAGAACAACATGGGATTACTTCGAGAAATTGGATCATTTTATCCGATGGATGGGTAGAACTTCAAAGCAAACTAACTTCATCAATGAATTCAAACTAACACAATGGAACCTTGACAAGCACTATTTACTTGATTTACATAGTCGCGGTATCCCAATTGTTCCCACTCATTTCTTAAAGCCACTCACACGAACTAGCCTTCGCGAGGAACTAGTAAATCAGGGTTGGGAGCGAGATGCTATTCTTAAACCCTCCATTTCTGCATCCAGTAAGCATACCTACCATTTAAAAGAATCCAATATTGAAAATCATGAAGGAATCTTCCAGAGGCTCTTACGATCAGAATCGTTAATGCTTCAGCCGTTTATTCAAAGTGTGGTGGATAAGGGAGAAATATCACTCATGGTGATGGATGGTAAATTCTCTCATGCAGTAATCAAGAGACCAAAATTTGGTGATTTCAGAGTGCAGTCTGATTTTGGCGGAACAGCTGAGAAATTCTTACCCGATACCAGTACCATTGAGATGGCAGAGAAAGTAGTTGAAGCGTGTCCAATTGTACCCGTTTATGCCCGTGTTGATTTTGTCTGGGACAAAAACGGGGATCTATTACTTTCCGAGTTGGAACTCATTGAACCGGAGCTTTTCTTACGATACGACACAGAAAGCCCTGGTCGCCTGGCGAAAGCCATCGAAAAACACATCAATAAATCCTGAAATTAACTGAGTTCTAGGTGGTTCTTACTTAGGGTTGGCCTTTTTGACCACTATGGTGCGACGATCAAATTCCTTCTCGTTAAGTTCCTCGATCGCATTCAATGCCTCACTATCGTTTGGCATTTCAATAAATCCGAAACCTTTAGATCTCCCCGTATCCCTGTCCATTATAATTTTTACAGAATCAACATCTCCGTAATCTTCAAATAGTTTTCTCAGGGACTCTTCGCTTGTGCCATAATTAAGCCTGGCAACAAAAATATTCATATGAAAAAAAATTAAGTAAAGGTCTTAAGTTCAAAGGACCCATACTATAAAATAGAAAAGATCGAATGAATTCTTAACCGACAATTAAGGGTAAATGTAGACCAATTAATTCAAAAAAATTAACAGATGTCCCAATTGTCACTTAAGCGAATCGGAGAAGATCTGGATCCGTGTCCGTCAACAATCCTGAGAAAATTCCCATCAAATCATCAAAATCCCATGGTTTAGTGACAAACCCATGAATGCCAAAGCTTTCGACAGCTTCTTTTAATTCATCTCTTTTGATAAATCCTGAAAGAATCATTCTCCTTATTTCCGGATTGTATTCGTGTACCTCTCTGAGGAGATCGGTACCTAGCAAGTGTGGCATCCTGTGATCCGAAACAACAATGTTTATTTTTTCACTCTTAACGATCTCCATGGCTTCCATGGGATTCAGTGCCGTATAAACGTTGTAAAAACGTCTGAATGTGGTTCTAAATCCTCTAAGGTTTGGAGATTCATCGTCCACATACAATATGGAGTGCTCTTTTTGACGACGGGCTTTCCTTTCAAGCCGTCTTTGTGCGATTGATCCGGTATCTTCCATAGCAGGTTAATTCTACCTCAATTTATCAATAGCATTCAAAGGAGAATAACAGAACTACCGAAACATGAAAAATCGTGGGGTGAATAGGTTTATAGCTTGAGTGATCAGGGTATTCCAATATCCCTTAAGACCCGGAAATCCTTTTACAAATTCAATGAATTGCAGTGATTCAGTCTTTTTCAGAGTCTTCGTTACCGTTGTTTTCGTCTTCTTCCTTGACCTCTTTATTTGGAACGCCATTCAACAAACTCTCATCGATCTCCACCAATTGCGTATACCAACTAACTAGTTTCTTGATATCGGAAAGGTAAACTCGATCCTCATCATATTCCGGTAGCACAAACTTCAAAAATGACTTAAATTCATCGGCATCAGAAGAAGAAGACAATCCGGTATCACCTGAAAATTCCTCATGAATTTTCTTGAGTACTTCAGACAACATTATTGAACCCTCACCATCTGTGGTGTAAATGCTAATGTCTGAAAGAATAGATACTTTGGAGTGAGCCCCAACAACCAACTTTTTATTGCTTCCATCAAGAGTTTCGAGAATAGCTCCAGTGCGAGTAGGTTTAAGAATTTTAAACAACCCACTTTTACCAGATACGGCGGCAATATCACTTAATTCCATGCAATCTAAATTTTCGCAAAACTAGAATATTTTAGAACTCAATCGATTGATTAATTCTATTGATGTAATCTAATACTTCAGCTTTACCCATTCCTGATTGTGAGGAGGTCTGTATAATGGGTGGTAATTCCTCCCATTGTTTGGATAAAACTTTTCGATAATTAGCCATATTTTTCTGGGCTACGGTCTTCCCAAGTTTGTCGGACTTTGTGAAAACAATTGAAAACGGAATCTGCTTAATTCCTAGATCATTCATGAAGTCCAAATCAATCTTTTGGGGATCATGTCTTACGTCAACTAAAACGAATACATTGCTCAGGGTACGGCGCATCTCCAGATACTCATTAATCATCAATTTCCATTTTCTTTTGTCTGTCTTACTTACTTGAGCCCAACCGTATCCGGGTAAGTCGACCAGATACCACTTATCATTGATAAGAAAGTGATTGATTAACTGAGTTTTACCTGGTGTGCCGCTTGTTTTCGCCAGTTTCTTCCGTCCGGTAAGCATATTGATCAGCGAGGACTTACCCACATTTGAACGGCCTATAAATGCGTATTCAGGCATTTTTTCCGGTGGACACTCACTTAATTGAGAGCTGCTTTTAACAAATTCAGCGGATTTGATATTTACCATGGAATTAAATGGCACTAAAAGTCATCGCCTGTAGTTATTGACGTAATATTGCGGAGCGATGACAGTAGTACCATACAAAGATAAGGAAGCAGGGAAAAAGGAACAGGTAGCGGAGATGTTTGACAACATCAGCCCTCAGTATGATTTTCTGAATCATTTTTTGAGTCTTGGAATAGACATCATATGGCGAAAAAAAGCCATTAAACTTTTACAATCAGATCAACCTAAAACAATCCTGGATGTTGCAACTGGAACGGCTGATTTTGCCATCAGTAGTTTATCTCTACAGCCTGATCATGTTACAGGTGTTGATATTTCAGCAGGAATGCTTGAAGTAGGAAGAAAAAAACTGGAGAAGAAAGGGTTGAATCATATTATTGATCTTAAACAGGCGGACTCAGAAGGTCTTCCATTTGAGGATAATAAATTCGACGCTGTGATCGTTGCATTCGGTGTAAGGAATTTCGAGAATCTGGAAAATGGCTTACGGGATATGTTCAGAGTTTTGAAAGAGGGAGGTAAAGTGGTGATCCTGGAATTCTCAAAACCGAAAGCTTTTCCATTCAAGCAGATCTACCAATTTTATTTTCGTTGGATTTTACCTAAAATTGGTCGCATTGTTTCTAAGGATAGAGCAGCCTACACTTATCTTCCGGATTCTGTAGGTGCATTTCCAGATGGGGAGGACTTTTTGGGTGTACTAAATAAAATTGGATTTCAAAACACACAATGCAGACCGCTTACACTAGGTATAAGTTCGATATACACAGGTACAAAATAAGTGTTCTTTGTGGTCTGTTGATCTTATTTTCTTTTAACCTATCTGCACAACAGAGGAAAACAGAGCATTTACTTGACTACGATAACCAATGGATCCACTATGGATTCTTGATGGGTGTACACAATTCCCAATATCGCATAAAGTTCAACGATAATTTCACCTCTCCAACGCAAGACAGTCTACAAAACATAGTCCCTTCGTCAAACGGTGGATTCAAATTAGGCTTCGTGGTCAATATTTATCTGTTTCAGTACCTAAACTTCCGAATCCTTCCCACAGTCGCTTTTTACGAATTTGACCTCAACTATCACTATACAGACGGTCAGCCAGTTTTAAGGGAACTCAAAGACGCGACGATGATGGAGTTACCCTTACTTTTCAAATACAAATCCGTCCGCCGAATCAATACAGCCATGTATTTATTGGGTGGAATCAATCCTTCCCTTGAAGCTGCCGGACGTGGAGATGAGGGTGGTACATTCGAAAAGCTTGAACTGAAAAATGCCAACCTCGCAGTGGAAGTAGGTGCCGGATTTGATATCTATTTCGAATATTTTAAGTTTTCCCCTGAAGTTCGATATTCATTTGGAGTTCGGAACATGCTGGAAGATGAAAGGAATAAATTCAGTAATAATTTATCGACTCTAAGAACCCATAATTTCGGGGTATTCATCACCTTTGAAGGAAGTCCGAACTACTTCAAGAAAAAGAAGAAACGGTCCATTTAAGTCTTTTTGACATTTACAAAATCATTAACCCATTATGAAACCCATTGCCCTGATTACCGGATCCACAAGTGGAATTGGCGAGGCTTGTGCCCGAATATTGGCTGACAAGTATTTTCTCATATTATGTGGTCGAAGAGAAGATCGGTTAGAAAAACTTGCAAATGAACTGAGAGTACGCACAGATATCCACACTTTATCCTTCGATGTCCGAAACCGGATGGATACTCTGAATGCCATTGGGAATCTGCCAAGAAGCTGGCAATATGTCGACGTATTAATCAATAACGCCGGTAATGCTCACGGACTTGATACTATTGAAGATGGAGATGTAGACGATTGGGATGCAATGATAGATATCAATGTAAAAGGACTCTTGTATGTATCAAAGGCGATCATTCCATTAATGGTGGAGAGAAAATCAGGACACATCATAAATATTGGATCGCTAGCTGGCGTAGATGTGTATCCCAAAGGCAATGTGTACAATGCTTCAAAGTTTGCTGTTGATGCCTTAACGAAGGGCATGCGAATGGATTTGAATCCCCATGGAATTAAAGTATCAGAAGTTAAACCTGGACTGGTGGAAACGGAATTTTCTGAAGTCAGGTTTAAGGGAGACAAAGAAAAAGCCAAGCAAGTGTACAACGGGTTTACACCATTGTACGCAGAAGATATTGCAGAAGTAATCCGATTTGTGGTCACTCGTCCTTCGCATGTGAACGTGGCAGATATGTTAGTACTGCCAACTGCACAGGCATCTTCCAAAATTATTAACAAGTCAACGAGCTCTGATGGCTAAGATCTTAATATTGGGTGCAGGTAGGTCCAGCACCTCCCTAATACAGTACCTGTCTCAAAACAAGGATCAATATCAATGGTCAATTACCATTGGTGAGATTAATGTAGAAATGGCAAAGGGGAAATTCCCTGATATCCCCGTTATACAATTTACTATTGAAGATCATGAGCCAGCCAAAGAGTTGATTCAAGAACATGACTTGATCATTAGCATGTTGCCTGCTCATCTTCATATTAAGGTTGCTGAAATCTGTGCTGATCTAGGTAAGCACCTCCTGACAGCAAGCTATCTCAAAGACGATATTAAGGATCTTGATGAAAAATTTCGATCGAAGGGTGCTTTATGTCTGATGGAAACCGGACTTGATCCTGGGCTTGATCATATGTCCGCCATGAAAGTGCTCAATCGAATCAAAGCGGAAGATGGAGTACTTACTGGCTTCGAAACATTTACGGGAGGACTCCTGGCCGAGAATAAAGAGAAAGACAACCCCTGGCACTATAAATTCACCTGGAATCCCAGGAATGTAGTTATGGCGGGAACTGGATATGTAAAATTTATTCAAGAAGGCAGATTTAAATACATTCCTTATCACCAGCTATTTGCAAGGACAGAAGTCATTCATATACCTGGACATGGATATTTCGAGGGATATGGAAATCGGGATTCGCTTATCTATCTGGACCAATACAACTTACACGGGATCAAAACACTGTACCGAGGTACTCTTCGTCGTCCTGGTTTTTGTCGGGCCTGGAATATTTTCGTTCAACTTGGAGCGACCGACGATAGCTATCAGATGGAGCGGGTGGACCAGATGACTCACCGTCAGTTCATCAATTCCTTTCTCAGCTATAACCCATACGATTCCGTAGAACTAAAACTTGCTCATTATCTAAATCTTGGTCTTGAGTCTGAGGAAATGTTTAAACTTAAATGGTTGGGTATGTTTGAAGATGAGCTAGTAGGTTTGGACAAGGGAACCCCAGCACAAGTACTTGAGCATATCCTAAAAAAGAAGTGGTCACTTGACCCTACAGACAGAGACATGATTGTAATGTGGCACAAGTTCGATTTTATCGTCAAAGACCATCCAAAGCAAATACAGTCACATATGGTGGTCATTGGTGAAAATGAAGTAGATACGGCCATGTCGAAAACCGTTGGACTCCCACTAGGAATCGCTGCTAAACATGTACTTACCGGTGAAATCAAAGAAACCGGTATTCATATTCCAACTAGTCCTGGTATTTACGAACCAATTTTGAAAGAACTCGCTTCAATCGGATTCGAGTTTATGGAACGAGAAACAATTAGTTAATTAAAATTGGAGATAGTAATCCTTCAGTAGGGATTTAAAGCGAGGTGTGTATTCACCAGAACTCTCCCTAATAATTACACGATCATTCTCCAGTTTTTGAGGAATTCTTCCAATGCAGGCTACTATTCTAAAAACGGTTTGACCTTCCTTGTTGAATATCTCAATTTTCCTCAGCAAATGAAGATTGTACTTTGGTAACTGATCAAATAGTTTGAGCATCTCTTTTTGAGGATATAGAACCCACGCCGACCCTGAGTCTTCCAACAGACTATCAATTGATTCCAGTAACTGTTTTGTAGTTAAACTTACCTGGTGTCTGGCCTTTGTTGTTTCCGCATTGTTTGCGGGCAAATAATTATCGTAAAAAGGTGGGTTGCTAACAATGACATCAAACGGAAACTGGCAGGTGAACTTCTGTATTTCAACATTCTTCACCTGGAGTACTTTAAACCAGGGGCTGAAACGAAAGTTTTCCGCACATTGGATAGCTGCTTGCTCATTCGCTTCTACCGCAACAAATTCAGCATTTGATTTTTGTGCCAGCATAAGTGATAGCAATCCGGTGCCTGCACCAATGTCGAGTATTCTTTGTGATTGCCCTAAGTCAACCAGAGAGCCAAATAGACAACCTTCGGTGGTTACCTTCATGGCACATTGGTCCTGATTAATCTTAAATTGTTTAAATTGAAAATATGAATTTGGCACTAACCGGGTTGATAGGTTGATTCAAAAACCTCATCCTTTAACAGGTTATCTCCCGCAGCGGCTTGCACGGCTAGCTCATCACAACGCTCATTTTCCGGGTGGCCCGCATGCCCCTTGATCCATTTGAATTTTACCCGGTGTCTGTAGTAACTCTTTAGAAATCGCTCCCACAAGTCAGCATTCTTTTTCCCTTTAAATCCTTTTGCCACCCAGTTACCTAACCATCCTTTTTCAACGGCATCCACTACATATTTCGAATCCGAGACAACAAGTACTTCCCATCCATCTTTCTTTATGGTTTCAAGTCCGGCAATAACTGCCATCAATTCCATTCTATTATTCGTTGTGAGTCTGTACCCGGCAGATATTTCTTTTCGTCGCCCCTGATGGTCCAATATGGTACCAAACCCCCCGGGACCAGGATTCCCTTTTGCTGCTCCGTCGGTGTATATGGTAATCATGAAAGAGTGAAGTTACTCTTAAATATTTTGATCGCTATCGATAACAGAATGATGCCAAAGACCTTGCGAATAACGTTAAACCCCCCAGGGCCGAGCTTGCGTTCCAGCCACGATGAGCTTTTTAGTACCAGATAGACAAAAATCAGATTCACCAACACTCCCACCAAAATATTCCAGGTATTGTATTCAACTTTTAGAGAAATTAGGGTGGTTAGTGTTCCAGCTCCTGCAATCATGGGGAAAGCAAGGGGTACAATGGAGGATGAATCTTTATCTCCAGGGTCATCACGAAATATTTTTAATCCAAGAACCATCTCCATTCCAAGAAGGAACATAATGAGTGCACCCGCCACAGCAAATGAGGCAATGTCAATCCCAAATAATCGAAGAATACTCTCCCCTCCGAATAAAAAAACGATCATTATGACCGCTGAAATAATTGTTGCTTTCTCGGACTGAACATGTCCGTACTTTTTTCGTAAGTCAATAATGATCGGGATGCTCCCTAGAATATCTATAACGGAAAACAGAATAAGAGAAACCGAAATAATCTCCTTGAAGCTTAACATTTTCTTGATTAAAAATTCAACACAAAGCTACGGGCATATCCATCCGATTTGAAAATAAAATGATTCAATTTGCAGCATATTTCAGAGGCATGAAAAAAGGACTATTTCTCCTATTTATAAGTATTTCCCAACTAACCTTCGCTCAATCCGGATGGAACTGGCCAGAGGATGAAGAAAATCAGAGCCTGGCGAAGGAAAGGCAGGCATTTTCCAAGGTTTCCATTCAATTGGAAAACTATGATGATGCGTGGAATTCGCTAATTTGGCTATATACCAATACACCTGATCTACACAGGTCCATCTACATGGATGGGTCGAATGTATTGGAGGCGCTCCTCAAAACCGACATTACCGAAGAAAGGCAGTCTGCTTTGGAAGATTCTCTTTTATGGATGTACGATCAACGCATCAAATATTTTGAGGACGAGGGGACCATTATGAATCGAAAAGCCTATACGGCATTCAAACAGTTTTATAAGAGACCTGAAAAATATTCTCTACTAACAGAACTCTATGAAAAAGCTTTTGAATTGAACGGTTCCAACATTTCCACTTTTAATCTCACACCATACATGACTCTGGCTAAATACTATCATCAACGAGACCCTGAAGCAATGCCGGCTGAAAAAGTGCTGGACATACATGCCGTTATATCGGAAGCCATCGATGGAATGAGAGCAGATGGAAAAGTATCGCCAGATAAGCTGAAAAAAGAACAGGATAAGGTAGATGCTTTATTTAGCTCGATTGATGGTATCCTTTCGTGTGACTTCATTGCTAACAGTTTAGTCCCAAAGTTGGACGCCAACCCCAATGATTTAAATACCGCTAAGAAAATTTTTAACTACAGCCTTCAAGCGAAGTGTAGTGATGAGCCCTTCTTCACCCGGGCGGGAGATATCGTATTCGAAAATCAACCAAATTTCAAACTCTCTTCAGCTCTCGGCTCCAAATACTTAGCGGCCGGCGAAACCGATCGTGCCATCGGATACTTCCAAAAATGTCTTGAACTGTCTAACACAGATGAGGAAAGATATGACGCATATATATCCATGTCATCCAGCTACTCTAAGCAGGGCAAAAAATCCTCGTCACGAGAAATGGCCTACAAAGCGTTAGAGATAAAACCTGGAGACTCACGTGCCTACAACATTCTTGGTAATCTGTATTTCACGTCCTTTGATGATTGCAAGGAGGGTAAGAGTAAGGTTATGGATCGCGCCGTTTTCATTGCTGCATACGAGATGTATGCAAAAGCGGGAAACACGGAACAAATGGAAGCTACTCAGGCACAGTTTCCATCAAGCGAAGAGATCTTTAACGAAGATTATGAAGTCGGGGAGGAAGTACCCGTAGGTTGCTGGATCAGCAAAAGTGTTAAGTTGAGAAGAAGAGATTAGTATTCAATCCCAGACAGGACCTGTTTGAGGTATTTGATTTCCTTCCTCTTAATTGCCGGAAAATTGGCAACGCGAACCGTATTCATTTTCCATTTACCATAGCCTTTACCTAGTATCACTCCTTTCCGTTTAGCTTCATTCAATATGTGATCCGGTTGATCTGCTGCAAGGCCAAGTACAGTAGGTGATCTTAGTTCAGGATCTTCAATCAACCAATGTACAAATGTGCTATTTGCAATGATATCCTCCCATGTCGAGGCTCTTCTACGCAGTTCAGCATCAATCTCATCGACCGGTTTTAACTTCTTTTGCGTTCGATACAATGACCATATCGCCGGGATATTCGGAGTATAATGTGTTTGATTTTTGCGGGAGTTAGCGATAATTGAAGTCAGGCTATTGTAATGGTTGCTTTCATTTATGGTATTGACTTTTTCTATCGCCCGTGGTGAAACCACAAGGACTCCCAATCCAGGAGGTAAACCGAAACACTTTTGGACTGAAGCAAACCAGTAATCTCCAGCGGAGAAATCAATGTTCAAACCGCCCATCGCGCTTGTCACATCCACTGCAATTAATAAATCCGGAATCTTTTGATGGATGGATTTGATTAAACTATTTGAAAGAAAAGTCCCATTACTTGTTTCATTCAATGTAAGACATAACCATTCCGCTTTTTCATCGATTTTTTCTATTGGTAGTTTCTGCTGAATGTCGAAGGAAACGGCACTGCACTTCAAATTTAGCTTTAGAAGGTAGTTGTACCATTTCTCTCCGAAGGCACCGTTGTAAATGCTTTGTACTCGTCCACTAACCGCAGACTGTCCAAAAATTTCCCAACATTCGGTTGCCGAAGAAGTAAAAATTATTTCGTAATCCTCAGGAATAGAAAGATTCCTCCTCAGAACCTTTTTCGTTTTCCTAACCATTTCCATGAACTCTTCGCTGCGGTGATTCATGGAAAGAATACCTGCCTGAAACCCTTTTTCAAGAATTTTTGGAACGGAATCGTAAATCCGCGACGGACCTGGGTAAAAGTTTATCACCTCAAATTGTTTAAGAGGTATTCAATTGCCAACCGATAACCTTCAAGACCTAATCCGGAAATAACTCCTTTGGCCACTGGGCTTATGTAACTGTGAGATCTGAAAGTCTCACGAGAAAAAATATTTGAAATATGTACTTCAACAGAAGGAGCGGTCACTGCCGCCAGAGCATCCGCAATTGCAACAGAAGTATGAGAGTAGCCTCCTGGGTTGATAATCATACCGTCTACTGAAAACCCAATTTCATGGATATGATCTATTAAACTACCTTCTGAATTTGATTGAAAATATATTAAACGATGTCCTCCAAAATCATTCTCCAGTTTCTTAAAATATGACTCAAAATCCTGATCGCCATAGATGTCCGTTTCTCTTTTCCCCAAAAGATTCAAATTCGGTCCGTTAATTATTGCGATTTCCATGACGTGTTTAGTTTTGCATTAATTCAGTGAGCTGGGACATCTATATAAGACAATTCAAGGGTTATTTAAAACTCGAACGTTCGCTAGCCAACAACTCCATTGAGGCATACATTAGAGATATCACTAAATTAAAAGAGTTTTTTGAGATTAATGAGAAAGAAGTTTCTCCATTGAAGGCTTCGCAACAGGATCTCGTCGATTATCTCGAATTCTTAAATGAACTAGGTATGTCACCGTATTCACAGGCACGAATGGTGTCCGGATTGAAAGCCTTCTTCAAATTCTTGTTGTACGAAGAATTGATTACCCAAGATCCTTCCGAATTGATAGAGGCTCCAAAACTGGGACGAAAGCTACCTGACACGCTCAGTGTAGATGAAATTGACGAGGTTATGGCCCAAATCGACCATTCCAAGCCAGAGGGAGCAAGAAACCGTGCTATGCTAGAAACTCTTTACTCCTCAGGACTACGAGTTTCTGAATTGATAGATCTACGAATAAGCAACGTATATTCCGATATTGGTTTCCTCAGGGTTATAGGAAAAGGTGATAAGGAACGATTAGTACCCATTGGTAAATCTGCTTTGAAATATGTTGAAATCTACCGAAAAGAAGTTCGGGTTCATCAGAAAATTAAAGAGGGTTGCGAGGATTTTCTATTCCTCAACCGGAGGGGTGCACCACTATCAAGAGTAATGGTTTTCATGATTATAAAGGACCTGACCGCCAAAGCCGGAATAAAAAAGAATATTAGTCCACACACGTTCCGTCATTCATTCGCAACTCACCTCATTGAAGGGGGTGCAGATTTGCGTGCTGTTCAGGAAATGCTAGGACACGAATCAATTACCACTACTGAAATTTACACTCATCTCGACCGTGAGTATCTACGAAAAGTCATGGCTCAATTTCATCCAAGAAGTTAATGTACTCATTAATCAAATCCATTCTTTTTACCCTTCCTGCGGAAAAAGCTCATTATACCACAACCTCTATTCTAAAGTGGATATGTAAGATTCCAGGCGTTTCTTCGATTATTAGAAGTCAATATCAGGTAAATGATAAACGACTTGAACGTAATTTCCTTGGCTTGAATTTCCCCAATCCAGTTGGACTGGCAGCGGGATTTGATAAAAATGCAGAATGGCTGCATGAATTTCAAAACTTTGGATTTGGGTTTATCGAGATTGGAACAATCACTCCGGTTGCTCAACCAGGAAACCCAAAACCGCGGTTATTTCGTCTACCCGGAGACTCCGCTCTCATCAATCGAATGGGCTTTAATAACGCTGGCCTGGACGAAGCGATTAAGAAGTTAAAGGAACGTCCAAAAGGTCTAATCGTCGGAGGGAACATCGGGAAAAACAAAGTAACTCCCAATGAAGAAGCTATTTCGGATTACATAAAGGGATTTAATGCCCTGTATGACTACGTTGATTATTTCACAGTGAATGTGAGTTCACCGAATACACCAAACCTTCGAGAACTTCAAGATCGAGAACCACTAACTGATCTGCTAAGTAATCTGCAAAAGGAAAATCAAGGGAAAAATGTAGCAAAACCTATTCTACTAAAAATTGCACCTGATCTTGGGAATAGTCAACTGGATGAAATCGTCGAGATTGTTAATGAAACGAAAATCGATGGAATCATCGCCACGAACACAACGATATCAAGGGAAAATTTGCGATCACCTAAGAAGGCCGTGGAGTCAATCGGAGCAGGTGGCTTGAGTGGGAAGCCTTTGAGGGACAGATCAACGGAAGTTATTCGCTACCTTAGAGAAAAAGACAATCAACTATTCATCGTCGGAGTAGGCGGGATTATGGATGAAGTCAGCGCATTGGAGAAGCTTAAAGCCGGCGCCAACTTGATCCAGCTTTACACAGGATTCATTTACGGGGGGCCAGCAATCGTAAAAAGAATCAATCGTGCAATTATGAATTATATTGATGAAGGTTAATTTCTCGTTTACTTTTGTGCATTAACTACAAAATGGCTCGAAACACCTATAAACCCGGAACATCTACCAAAGAACATTCAACGCCTTCGATCTCTTTCTTTTCTGATAGCAAGTTTCGACTCGCGATTGGGCTTACCCTGTTTCTGGTCTCATTTTTTCTTTTTGTTTCCTTTATTTCCTACCTGGATACGGGGAAATCCGACCAGAGTGTAGTTGATGCGTTCATGAATACCAGCATCAAAGAATCCGGGCTGGAAGTAAAAAACTGGTTTGGCTTACTTGGAGCAATTACTGGTCAGTACTTTATTTTCAACTGGTTCGGAATTGCCGCCCTTTTGATACCTCCTTTCCTATTCAATCTGGGTTACAAAGCCATGTATCAACGAACACTATTTCCAATAGCAAAATCAATTGCTTTCACCACTTTCTACCTGATCTGGGCCAGCCTGGTACTTGGATATTTTGTTCTGAATTCTGATGAGGTTACGGAATGGGCATTTCTCAGTGGAGGTATAGGATATGAACTCGCCATTTTATTCGATAGCCTTATGGGTTGGGGTACTGTGTTACTCATTGTATTCCTCTTTCTGGTATTCAATATGTATTTTTTCAATGTTACAAGGGTGCCGGCCTTGGATGCTCTCGTCGACAAAATCGCAAGTTACTTTCCAAAGGACAAGGACGAAATGGACCTTTCAATGGTAATTGAAAAAGTAAAAGAGGAAGTTGAAAGAGAGGAGCTTGGCTATCGAGAAAAGGAAGAAGAAGTGGATGAGAGCGACGACCTTGAATGGGAATTGACCGAAAAGACTCCCCCACCAGCTAAACCTGAAACTGGAATCGAGCTTGAACTAGAAATCGATGAAGAACCTATTGTTCCTCCAAAACCTGTCAATAAACCAAAGCCGAAAGTTAGTTCCGAAGACATAGAAAAGGCAAAATTGGAAGAGGAACTTGATATGGAGGTTGAAAAGGCCGAGTTTCAGGAAGTAGAATCCGAGAAAGCTGAAAACTACGACCCTACACTTGACTTACCAAGGTATAAATACCCTCATGCCGATCTACTCATCAAATATCCTCCTAAAGATGTAAAAGTTAGTAAAGAGGAGCTTCAAACTAACAAGGACAAGATTGTAGAAACACTCATCAACTTCAAAATCGGGATATCCAGTATAAAAGCTACGATAGGCCCCACTGTCACTTTATATGAGATTGTCCCGGAAGCTGGTGTGAAAATATCCAAGATCAAGAACCTTGAAGATGACATCGCATTAAGTCTTGCTGCATTGGGTATAAGAATAATTGCGCCAATCCCGGGTAGAGGGACAATTGGAATCGAGGTGCCGAATAAAAATCGTGAGTTGGTTGACGCGAGAGGTGTGATTACCATCGAAAAATTCATGAAGTCGGACAAGGAGCTACCAGTCGTGCTGGGGAAAACAATTTCCAATGAAGTCTTCGTAACTGACCTTACTAAAATGCCCCATTTGCTAATGGCGGGAGCAACGGGACAGGGTAAATCGGTTGGATTAAATATAATCCTGACTTCGCTTATTTATAAAAAGCATCCATCACAGGTAAAATTTGTCCTGGTAGATCCGAAGAAGGTGGAACTCACCCTCTTTAATAAGATTGAACGTCATTTCCTGGCAAAACTCCCGGATAGCGAAGAGGCGATAATAACGGATACTTCGAAGGTCATCAATACACTGAACTCTTTATGTATCGAAATGGACAATCGATACGACTTATTGAAAGATGCGGGTTGCAGAAATCTTAAAGAGTACAATAAGAAATTCATTAACCGTAGACTAAATCCCAAAAAAGGTCACCGGTATTTGCCCTACATCGTTCTGGTAATTGATGAGTTAGCTGACCTGATGATGACTGCAGGAAAGGAAATTGAAACGCCCATTGCCAGGTTGGCTCAGTTGGCTCGTGCCATTGGGATTCACCTAATTGTAGCTACGCAACGACCGTCTGTCAATGTAATTACAGGTATTATCAAGGCAAATTTCCCTGCCAGATTGTCTTTCCGTGTAACCTCGAAAGTTGACTCAAGAACTATTCTTGATACCGGAGGTGCAGAACAACTCATCGGAATGGGAGATATGCTACTTTCTATGGGTTCGGAAATAATTCGACTACAGTGTGCTTTTGTAGATACTCCGGAAGTTGAGAATATATGTGATTTTGTTGGCGAACAAAATGGATACCCCTCTGCTTACGAATTACCTGAGTATGTGGGTGAAGAAAGTGGTATAGGAGAGGTGGACCTTTCGGAAAGAGATACCTTGTTTGAAGATGCCGCCAGACTTATTGTCACCCATCAACAAGGAAGCACCTCACTGATTCAACGAAAGATGAAGCTCGGTTATAATCGAGCAGGAAGAATTATTGATCAATTAGAGGCTGCAGGAATTGTCGGCCCTTTTGAGGGAAGCAAAGCTCGAGAAGTCTTGATACAAGACGAATACAGTTTGGAACAATTATTGTCAGAAATAGACAACTAAATATTTATTCATGAAGAATTTACTACTGGGAGTTGTATTACTCCTTGGAACCCAATCTTTTGCTCAGTACGACCCAGAAGCTAAAACCGTGCTAGATGCCATGAGTGCCCGTTATAAAAAATTGGATGCCTTTACTGCTACCTTCAGCCAGGCACTCGTAAACGAGACAGCAGGAATTGAAGAACAACTAACAGGAGAGGTGACTGTGAAGGGCAGCATGTACAAGCTAGATATTGCTGGGCAATTGGTTTACAATGATGGACAAGATGTCTGGAGCTATAACGAAGAAATCGCAGAAGTTACTGTTTCCGAATACATACCTGACGATCAGGAAATTTCATTGAATAACGTTTGGGACCTTTATAAAGATGGTTACAAATACATCCTCCTATCACAGGACAAGAATGGAGTTAGGACCATTGACCTGGATCCCGTAGACCGAACAAAATCTTTCTTTAAAGTTCGAATGATGATTGACAATGAAAACAAGTTACAGTCCTTCATGGTGTTCGAAACAAACGGTAACCGTTTCACATACAATATCCTAAGCCTTACGGAAGAGAAGAATATCACCGATTCTTTTTTCAAATTCGATCCAACCAAATACCCGGGTGTAGAGGTTATCGACTTTCGATAAAATAACCATCGTTTCGAGGGAGTGTGGTAACTTAGTTACCCATGACCAGGATGCAACTTTTCGATAAGATCAGGGAAAAGCAGTCCATGCTTTGCGTGGGGCTGGATCCCGATCTGGATAAAATACCCAAACACCTTCTCGAGACGGAAGATCCGGTTTTCGAGTTTAATAAGGCAATAATTGATGCCACCCTTCCATACGCGGTTGCCTACAAACCAAACGTTGCCTTTTTCGAAGCGCTCGGCACAAAGGGATGGGAGTCACTTCGGAAAACTGCGGAGTATTTACCCAAGGAGGTCTTCAAAATCGCAGATGCCAAAAGAGGTGATATTGGAAACACAGCCAATAAATACGCTCAGGCATTTTTCAAGGAAATGAACTTTGATGCAATTACTGTATCACCCTATATGGGAGAGGATTCCATTACGCCATTCCTTCAATACGAAAATAAGTGGGTCATCATTCTTGGTGCAACCTCCAATATTGGCTTCCTCGATTTTCAGGATATTCTTGTCGATAACGATAGTGAAAAGCTATACGAACGGGTAATCAGAAAAAGTGCCGAATGGGGGTCAAAACAGAACACCATGTTTGTTATTGGCGCCACTCGATCGGATAAAATGATTGCCATTCGTAGTTTGATCCCGGATCATTTCCTACTGGTTCCAGGTATTGGAGCACAAGGCGGCAGTCTTAAACAGGTATGCAAATTCGGAATCAACAAGCAAGGTGGTATGCTCATCAATGCCACAAGATCGATTATCTACGCCAGTGATGGGAAGGACTTTGCTCAGGCTGCAGAAATGGAAGCAAAAAATCTTCAACAGCAACAAGCAGCGGAACTAATGAAGCACAAGGAGTTTAAAGTTTGACTTTACTATTTTTGTCCATTACTTATAACGGTTTATGGACGAAGAGCTTCTTCACTTTGTTTGGATTCAACAGGCTTATAATCATGGCAACCTTGCTACAGAGAATGGCCAGAAGCTTTCAATTGTAAAACCCGGTTACTTGAATACAAACGCTGGCCCTGACTTCTTCGATGCCAGCGTATTGATCGATGAATTGAAATGGGTAGGTCATATTGAAATTCATATCAAAGCTTCTGATTGGTTCAACCACAAACATCACCTGGACCGAAAATATGACTCCACCATTTTACATGTTGTTTGGGAGAATGACAGACAAGCCCTAAATACAAGATATGAGATCATTCCCACCCTATCGCTCAAACGACTTATTGATCCACTATTGCTACGCAGGTATCAAGACCTTCTTTCGAAAAAGAATGACCTTCCTTGTTCTAACTCAATAGCTGCTCGGTCCCTGGATTATGTTCAAATGCTTGATAAAGCGATGGCAGAACGAATTCATAGAAAAACAAATGATGTAATACTCCTCAATGAAAAATTGAATGGTGACTGGAATGGAACATTCACAATAACGATGGCAAGTGCCTTCGGTAGCCATTTAAATCAGGACTTGTTCGTTCGTACCGTTCGATCCATACCTCCGGAAATAATGAATCGAATACGACTCAGCCATCTGGATACACAGGCAGTGATATTCGGTCAGGCTGGTTTTCTCAAGCGGAAAATTGAAGAACACTATTACAATGAATTACAAAAGCGCTATTCTTTTCTTTCTTTCAAACACAACCTGGAACCTGCAATTGATTATTCAGAGTGGAATTTTCATCGTACCCGTCCGGCAAATTTCCCTACCAGAAGACTAGCGCAATTAGCTACTTTCTTAACTATAAATTCCAATCTGGTTGATCAAATTGTACACCTAGATGGACAGCAGCTACTCAAAACCCTCTTCGCTTTTGACGTCGACTCCTACTGGCAACAACATCATGATTTTGGCAAATTAAGTACTGGATCTATGCCAATATCAATCGGCGAAAATCATATTCATAGCATCGCTATCAATGCGATTGTGCCGTTATTGATGGCCTTTTCAAAATATCTGGATGACCATACTCTTGAAACAAAAGCAATCAGCCTTTTAGAGAGTCTTCCAACCGAGAAAAATCGAATTACACGCAAAATCAGCGCACTAGGATTTAAGCTTACTAACTCCGCTGAAAGCCAGGGAGCATTAGAACTTTATTCGGCATATTGTCGGAAAAAGAGGTGTTTAGCCTGTAATATTGGTAGGCGTATTCTCAACCAATGACCTTGACTTACCTTTTACATGGTTCTATCCTTGTATCACTTGGCTTCTTGTCCTGGTACCCGATTGGCAAATCAATTAAGCCTACCCCGTTTCTTTTAGCTTTCCTCACAAAAATGATAGCAGCCTTACTGGTTGGCTACATGTACAAATCCTATTACGCTCAAGGTGATCCCCTGGTATACTTCGATTTCGTGATATCACAAGAACGATCATTGTCATTCTTCACAAAGGAATTCAGCGAATGGGGGTATCAACCAAGAAGTATCTTTTTTATTAAGATGATTGCTCCTGTTGTTTTTATAACCCAGGATTACTGGTTAACCGGACTTTATTTATCGGTTTTTTCATTTGCGGGGAGTGTGTATTTGATGCAAGTGCTGTCTGAAAAATTCCCTTACTACAAGTGGTTATTCTTCTCTATCATTCTGCTTTGGCCATCTTCTTTATTCTGGAGTTCGGGTTTATTGAAAGAAAGCCTTGCAAATCCGTTTCTCTTCATTTCTCTAGCTTCATTTTTCCAGTATTTCTGGTTCCAGAACCGTAAGTGGTACATTTTTTTGGTATTTGCGATATCGACGTTAGCACTAGTTCAAATCCGCTTTTACCTGGGTGGAATTTTAATGACCTACCTCGCTACATTACTGGTTTTTCGTCTTTCAGCATCATGGCCACGATGGCAGCAAATTACTAGTATTTCTTTGGTTCTTATTCTTGGATTTTTGATGATGCGTTTGCTCCATCCATGGATGACATTAAATAGATTGGCGCTAACCATCTACGAGACCCATCAGCAAATAGTTGAAAAATCACCAGCAACATCCCTTTCAAATATTTCATTGGATCCAACTTATATGAGCCTTATTGCAAGATTTCCTGAAGCAATATTCACATCGTTATTTCGGCCATTTATTTGGGAGCACCCGGTAATGATCAGTTTACCTGAACGAATAGAGAATCTTATCCTACTTGTTATGACTGGAATCACCGTGTTCTTCTGGAAAAGGATAAAATGGAGCCAATTTGTTATCGTTTCTATAGCTTTCATTTTTGTATTGGCAGGATTTCTCGCACTTTCGACTCCTAACTTTGGAACCCTCAGTAGGTACTCTTCTTCCTTCCTCCCACTTTATGCGTTGCTGGTGTCTGTAATTCCGTTCCAGCTTTTAATCGAAAGAGTGAAACCGTAGTTTTGCAGTAAGCAAAGTAAAAAATGGAAAAACCAGTTATCATATTCGGTGCCAATAGCATTGGCAAAGCTGCCCTTGAAATATTCCAAAGCAACCAGGTCGTTGTATACGGATTCCTTGACGATGATCAGGAGAAACACGGTAAAGAAATTGGTTCAATTCCCGTACTTGGAAACCCTGATGACCATGGATTCATCAAGCTAATTGGTCAAAAATGTGAAGCCTTTGTAGCCTCCGATGATAACGCCCTAAGAAAGCAACAGGTAGAAATGTTGACAGAATCAAGAAAAGTGATGCCTACAAATGCAATCCATCAAACAGCCAATATCTCCTCAACAGCATCTATTGGGCATGGTAATTTCATCAATGCCAAAGCATTTATTGGAGCTGAGGGAAGGTTAGGTCATCATAATATCATCCACTCCGGAGTAATAATTGAAAGCGAGACTACCGTTGGAGATTTTGTACAAATTGGAACAGGTTCAAATATCAGTGCTGGTGTCACCATTAAAAGCGGAGTGTTTCTAGGTTCAGGTGTCACCGTTGTGGCGGGTGTAACGATTGAAGAAGGTGCTCGAATCGGAGCAGGATCAGTAGTAGTAGGAAGCATTGAAAAAGGTGCGACAGTTTTCGGTAATCCCGCAGTACCCATTGAAGGAAAATAACCCCACTAGTTATATTTAAAGGCAAGTAACGTATTTTTGCAGCCGCACCTTACTGGAAATAAGGAATGGCAAATCAGCAAAAACCCTACGCGGTAATACTATATTACTGTTACTCTTTTATTGAAGATCCTGAGACTTTCAGGGAGGAGCATCATTTGATGTGCTTAGATCTGAATCTAAGGGGTCGCATTATTGTGGCCTCTGAAGGACTTAATGGCACGGTTTCAGGCCGGGTTGAAGATTGTGAAAAATACATGGAGTTGGTGAAATCCGATCCCAGGTTCGTGAGTATTGAATTTAAGGTAGACTATCACGATCAAATGGCCTTTACCAAAATGCACGTAAGAGTAAAACCCGAAATTGTACATTCCGGATTGCATTCAATCAACCCCACAAAAAAAACAGGCCAGTATGTTGAACCGGAGGAGTTCAGGAGCATTCTCAGAAATCAGGATGAAGACACTATCATTCTGGACGTTCGCTCCAATTACGAGCATAACATCGGTAAATTTAAGAATGCAGTCACCCTTGATATTGAAAATTTTAGGGACTTTCCTGAGAAAATCGATGAGCTTAGAAAGTATCAAGATAAAAAGATCATTACTTATTGCACCGGAGGAATAAAGTGCGAAAAGGCAAGTGCTTACTTATTGGATCAGGGATTTGATAATGTCTATCAGCTACACGGCGGCATTATAAAATATGGCTTAGAAGCGGAGGGTGAAGATTTTGAGGGAAAATGCTACGTATTCGACAACCGGATTGTAAAAGAAGTTAATAGTGTCAACCCCACCGTCATTTCCAAGTGTTACGTCACCGGAAATCCCACTGATCGTATGGTGAATTGCGCAAATCCGGACTGTAATATCCACATCCCAATGTCAGAAGAGGGCGCCAAGATTTTTAATGGATGCTGTTCGGAAGAATGCTCAAAACATCCTAAGGTCAGACCTTATGACGGATCCGGATTTTACCAGAAAGAGTTGAATGGATATAATCCTTATAAAGATTCAAGACGCAAGAAAGTCCCCTCCGAATAGATAAAGATGTCGCTCACTCCCATCTCCAGCACAGACCTCATTATTAATCCGGATGGAAGCGTATATCACCTAAATCTTAAGCCAAAACATATTTCAGACTACATAATCACAGTCGGTGACCCTGGAAGGGTGCATAAAGTCACGCAATACTTTGATAGTGTCGACTACGAAATGAATAAACGTGAATTCATCACTCACGTAGGCACGTACAAAGGCAAGAAAATAACAGTAATTAGCTCTGGGATGGGCACTGACAACGTGGAGATTCTGATGATTGAGCTTGACTCTCTTGTCAATGTTGATCTAAAAACGAGAGAGCCAAAAAAGAAAAAGAAGAAGCTTAAGATATTCAGAATTGGTACATCAGGTAGTATCCAGGAAGACATACGGCTTGGAACACACCTCATCAGCGAGTATGCGGTGGGTATGGACCCTTTAATGCTATATTATCCCCTGGATCAAACCGAATTTGAAGAAGAGATCTCTAGCAAAATCCGCCGTGAAACGAACTTGCCCTATAATCCTTATCTCGTGAAAGGTTCAACCGAATTGATTGAGTTGGTTAAGGATATAGGTCGGCTGGGTAATACAGTAACCTGCCACGGATTTTATGGCCCCCAAGGACGCTCTTTGAGAGTACCAATCAGATTTCCAAATCTTATAAGTGACTTAAATTATTTTCACCATAAAGATTTATGGTTGACCAACCTGGAAATGGAAACTGCCGGATACTATGCTCTGGCAAGAGTATTGGGTCACGATGTCGTCAGTATTAATGCGATAATTGCCAACAGGGTAAGAGATCGATTCTCAAAAGACCCTAATAAAGTTATTGATTCACTTATCCGGAAGGTCCTGGATAAAATAAGTCAACTGCCCTAGTTTTTAGAAAAAACGGATTCTGCAGCTTTTTTTAGTTCTTGCAAAGCAGTAAAAAAATGCTCTTTGGCCTCGTGCCATTTTTCCTGCTTTTTGTAATCCTCAATTTCATCTTCCAGCTTCTCTTTCTTTGTCTTTAAGTCTCGTATTTTCTTTTCAACCTCATCTCTAAGATCATCTTTAACTTCAGTTGCCTCTACAATCAATTCGTCAATTTTTTTACCCAACTCTCTCAGAACTTCCTCTACTTTGCCTTGTGTTTGATCTGCCATGAACGTGTCATTATTTGTAAAAGGAAGTTAAAGATTTACCTTCCAAAACCAAAAATGTAGCTCCTATAAAAACAATCGATTAAATTGTACCAAACATAGAAAGTGACACCCAGGACTCGCAAAATCATACTGATTACTTTCGGCACAATATTCCTTCCTCTTGCCGCTTACATCGTCTACGAAGTCTCTTCATTAAACGAGAATGAGGAGATGGTAGAATCCATTTACAAAGATCAGCTGGAATCAGTCCTCTATTCCGTAAATCAATATGCCACTGATTTCCTTACTGCCCAGGTCGACCGACTGGAAAACGATTTGAATTCGACAGCAGATTCCACAGTTACCGGGGTCCTGGATGGTATCGAGTTCTTCCAGGTGTTAGATCCTGAAAATGGCTACAGCTTAGAGAATCCGGTAAGCCCTTTTGCTGAGCACTTTTCCTCAGTTATTCAATCCAATGAAGAATTGGTAGATCAGTTATTTAATTATTTGGAAAATGGGTATCAGAAACTGCAACCCACTAATATGGTTGTTCTTGAGGATCAACGATTCCAAACCATGTTAGTGGCTCTTTCCATTGAAAAAAGGCCACATATCCTAATCGCTGTTATTGATCCATTCGCTTTCACGTTAGATATTCTTCAACCAAAAATGCAGGAAGTCGGACAAGAAGAAATGATCATTAACCTTTCTATTAAGGAAACTGAGGAAATAATATACAGCACTGAAGCAAACGAGAACCAAAGTGTCCTTGCCATTTCTGATGTGTGGTTGTTTCCCGAATTACAACTTGGTATAGCACCAAAGAACCTTACACTTCAAAATGTGGTACAGGTTCGACTAAGAAATAATCTTATAGCTCTTGGCTTATTGGTGGTTCTACTTGTGGTGGGTTTTATTCTGATTTTCAGAAATCTCAACAAAGAGATCCATCTCGCACAAGCAAAATCAGATTTTGTCTCTAACGTTTCCCATGAATTAAGAACTCCATTGTCTCTTATCAGCATGTTCGCTGAATCTCTTGTTTACGGACGAGTACCAAAAGTGAAAGAAACACAATATCAGGAGATCATCCTGAAGGAAACGACTCGATTAACGAATATCGTCAACCGGATCCTGAATTTTTCAAGAATTGAAGCGAATAAAAGGACTTATCATTTTAGTCAGATAGAACTTAATGAACTTGTTAAAGAAGTTTTTGCCGATTATTCGTATCACATGGAGCAACATGGCTTTGACTATGAGTTGAACCTGGCTGATAAAGAGATCCTCATAGATATAGATAGAGACGCGATCTATGAAGCCGTGGTGAACTTGATCGACAATGCCATCAAATACAGTGAAGACAATAAACTGGTTATTATCAAAACTGAGGAAAACGCTTCTACCGCTAGCATTGCGGTAAAGGATCACGGGGTTGGAATTGCAGAAGACCGGCAAAAACAGATTTTTGAGAAATTCTTCCGGGTGTCGAAAGGGGATGTCTATATGGCTCAAGGTACCGGATTGGGCTTAACAATAATCAGCCATATCATGAATGCCCATAATGGCAAAATTGAAGTGGAAAGCAAGGAAGGTGAAGGAAGCACATTTATCCTACGATTTAATAAATAGTTATGGCGAAAATTCTAGTTGTTGAGGATGAACCACATATGCGAATCGGATTAAAAGATAATCTCGAATTCGAATCGTTTGATGTGACGCTGGCTGCTGATGGACAGGAAGGATTGGATATTATCAGACAACACCAGTTCGACCTTATCTTATTGGACATTATGATGCCCCGAATGTCAGGAATAGATGTTTGTCGGGCAGCACGTGCTGAAGGAATAAACACACCAATCATCTTTCTTACGGCCAAAGGAGAAGAAATTGACAAGGTGCTCGGGCTTGAACTTGGCGCTGATGACTATATCACCAAGCCATTTAGTATCCGAGAGCTAGTGGCCAGAGTGAAAGCCGTACTGAGAAGAACTGAGAATCAACAACCTAGTACAGCAGCTTCCACCAACGAAGTGACAATTGGTAGGTTGTGGTTAGATTTCGCGCATTACGAAGCCAAAGTAGATGGCAATCCGGAGAAAATGTCCCATAAAGAGTTTGAAGTCATTCAATATCTTCTGAAACATGCCAATACTGTAGTATCCCGGTACCAGCTTCTGGAGGATGTTTGGGGTTACGAGAGCCAACCAACAACTAGAACAGTTGACAACTTTATCTTAAAACTTCGGCAGAAAATTGAAGAAAACCCGAATGAACCAAAACTCATCATTACCGTTCATGGCGCTGGTTACAAGCTGATCGTAGATTAATTCAATTAGTGATTCATTTTTTTTGCCGATGACATTTTATGACATCGGTTTACCAACCGATGACAAACCTAATGTCATCGTGCCGTTCTTAATCATGTACGAAAAACTCAAAGGTTAAAAACATGAAAAGAACAGTAACACTACTAGCGGCACTAATAATAGTTATCGGAAGTGCCGCAGCAAATGGAAATGAGAATGGTAAATCAGCTGACTCAGCTAAAAAAACGGTTAAGAAGTCCACAGAAATCTCAAAAAACCTGGAAGTCGCAGTGCTTCAACAAGCCGACAGTTATCGGTTGATTGCTACCAATAATAAGTCGAGGGGATTTTTTGTCAAAATCTATAACGATGAAAATAAACTAATCCATAGTGAATATCAATCTCGTGGATTCTCCAGAAAATATGACCTATCTGCTCTTTCCTCCTCCCATTATACATTCAAAGTGGTAAGCGGGGGCGAGTCGCAGCAAATTCAAGTGGATTAATGTTCCACACTTCTTCATACGGAGCCTCACATACATGTGAGGCTTTTTTTTTGAACTCATTACATCTTTTGACATTTCGTTACCTCGTGGTGACGGAGAGTTTCGTTGAATATTATAGTATTGCCATGCAAAGAATAATAGTGAAATCGATCCAATACATATTACTGTTTAACTTCCTTATACTATCATTTGAGGTAGAAGCTCAAAGAGATCTTCGCCGACTAGTAGACCTCAGAGGTTACTGGAAATTCAATATTGGGGACAACTTGGATTGGGCTAAAGCAAATTATGATGATAGTAGATGGACTGAAGTCTTTGTGCCTTCAGATTGGGAGGATGAGGGATTCCACGGATATGATGGATTTGCATGGTACCGTGTCGGTTTTGAACTAGATCTTGACCCTTCAGATCCTCATGAAATCTACCTTGATCTTGGATTTATCGATGACATCGATGAAGTATATGTTAATGGAAAGCTAATTGGTCGGACAGGTACTTTTCCTCCAAGATTTAAAACCGCCTACAACTCCAGACGATTTTATTACTTACCAGTCGATGTACTTAACCTTAATGGAGTCAATTCACTCTCTGTACGAGTCTTTGATACAGTACTGAATGGAGGTATTGTCAGTGGAAAAATTGGAGTATACGCCAATCGTTACCCTACAAGAAATAGCATTATGCTTCAGGGTTTATGGAAATTCAAAAGAGGGATAAGAGAAGAATACACCTATCCTGATTATAATGACTCTGATTGGGATAATATTATCGTTCCCGGTTTCTGGCATGAAATGAAATCCAATATTGGTAGTTTCGGTACCTACCGAAAGAGCTTTAGGTTACCGGAAAGCATGAGTGATTCCGAAGACCTTATCCTAGTTTTAGGGAAAATTGATGACTTTGACCGTGTTTTCATTAACGGGAAATTTATCGGAGAAACTTATGATGGCAGAAGATTCGGATCATCGACTTCCTATTCACAAAGAAGAGCCTATGCCATCCCTCCAGAGGTGCTCAACAGATACGGAGAGAATATCATTACTGTTGAGGTGGAGAATATTGGAGGAAACGCTGGCATTTATGAAGGACCTGTAGGTATAACCACTGAATACGAATACCGTAATTTCATTCGCTACAATTAAAATCGCGAATACCAATTTCTGATAGTTCTAGCCGCAGGTTTCCCTTGAGGAGTAAAACCAGAGTCTTGTGGACCTCCCCTTGCATCTTTAAAATGCCATTTCCATAAAAATCCTCCTGCAAACCATTCTTCTGACCAGAATACTTCAAAAAGTGATTGATAAGCGATTTCCTGTATTCCAAGGTCAATGATATCTGTGTTCGCTTCCCAATGATTACCTGCAGCTCCTTCCACACTCTGGTAACCAAACTCGGTAAATAAAATCGGTTTATCGTAAATGCGGGAAACATTTCTGAGTGCATCCCTGTGATCTGTCCAACCAGCATTTAAATCATCGATATCAGGCTTAATAACCTCAGATAGGGGAAAATACGCATCTATACCGATGTAATCCAACTCAGCCCAAAAAGTCACCCGATGGAAATTATCCCAATTTGCTGCATATGTAATGGGTCCACTGTAAATCTCCCTAACCTGGGAAATCAATTGCTTCCAGAATTCTGGTCGTGCAACCACTGCTTTTCGATATTCAGTACCAATACAAAACATATCAACATTAAGGGAGTCAGCCACTTCTGCATAAGTCAAGATGTACCGGCTGTAGCTTTGTTCCCAATCTTGCCATTCCTTTTCGGAATCTAATTCGAACTCACCAGCCCATCCCTGACCTCGAACCCAAATATGTGGTTTAACCATTATTTGTAAACCCATTATCCTGGCAGAACTAATTTGCTCGCAAACCCCGGTTTTTTTTTCTCCTCTCCACTGCTGAGGGTGATCGAATACAATCTCAGAGTTTTCTGGGGAAAAAGCGTACGGGATCACTGCAACCCAGTTGGCTTCCAGATCGGTTATTGATTCAAAGTATTCGGGAATTACTTCATGTTGAGGAGCAACTAAACTAACTCCATTAATTTTATTGATATTTTCCTTACTGCTAAATAAGAATGACAAAACCGCCGTGATGGCAACAACTCCTATGATGGAGTAAGTCTTCATCCTTCAATTCGTTCAATGCTTGCTCCAATAGCATTTAAGCGATCATCAATGAATTGATATCCGCGATCAATTTGCTCGACATTATGAATGACACTGACACCATCTGCCGACATAGCCGCTATCAAAAGGGACACTCCGGCTCTAATGTCGGGCGATGTCATTTGTATACCCCTCAATGGCATGGTACGATCAAGACCGATAACTGTAGCCCTGTGTGGATCGCATAGAATAATTTGGGCACCCATGTCTATGAGTTTATCAACAAAGAAAAGTCTGCTTTCGAACATCTTCTGATGGATAAGTACCGTGCCTTTTGCCTGAGTGGCGGTCACCAAAGCCACACTCAATAAATCGGGTGTAAAACCCGGCCAAATCGCATCAGCAATAGTCAGAATTGAACCATCAATGTACGACTCAATCTCATAATGATCCTGTTCAGGTACATGAATATCGTCACCAATAATATCCATCTGAATACCCAATCTCCCAAAGACATCTGGGATGATCCCCAGCTGATCAACTCTTGCGTCCTTAATGGTTATGTCCGATTGGGTCATGGCCGCCATTCCAATGAAACTGCCGATTTCAATCATGTCCGGAAGCATGGTATGTTCTGTTCCATGGAGTGCATTTACGCCTTCAATGGTCAACAAGTTGGACCCAATTCCTGTAATACTGGCACCCATTCTTTCCAACATACGACATAGTTGCTGAATATACGGCTCACAGGCAGCATTGTAAATGGTAGTCTTACCCTCGGCGAGTACTGCCGCCATAATAATGTTTGCAGTACCTGTGACAGAGGCTTCATCAAGATGCATATAGGCACCTTTGAGTTTTGATCCATCGACGGTGTAGAATGACGTCAACGGGTCATAATTAAATTGAGCGCCTAATTTCTCAAAACCCACAAAGTGAGTATCAACACGACGACGACCAATTTTATCGCCCCCGGGCTTTGGCATTTTCCCTACACCAAAACGAGCTAATAGTGGACCCAGAATCATTATCGAACCTCGAAGCCCAGTTGCCTTGGACTTGAATTCTTCGGTTTCAAGAAACTCCAGTTTGATGTTTCTGGCAATGAATCGGTAAGATTCGTTGTCAACTTTTTCGACATCAACACCTAAATCCTGTAGCAATTCAATGAGTTTCAGAACATCACGGATTGCCGGTATTTTGTGAATGAGTACGGGTTCCTCAGTCAGAAGAACCGCTGATATTATTTGAAGAGATTCGTTTTTTGCGCCTTGCGGGATTATGGTACCATTTAGTTGATTACCCCCATTGACGCGAAATGATGTCATATTCTATCTTCAGTTCCTACGCTTTCTTTTACCGCCTTTATGATGTCTACGACCTCCTCCGCCTCTTCGATTCTTGTCTCCGTCTCTTTGTGTTTTGGTCACATCAAATAGCCTGAACTCCTTTACCTTCTCGATGTCAATATCCAATTTTCCGTCTGAAAGACGCTTGATGGTTTTCAAGATGATTTCATCTTCTGCATTTTCCTTATTCCAGGCCTCAAAGAATGTCTTCATCAATTTCCCGATAGTGATGATTGCAGACTCCTTTTCTAATGGATCGTCAACAACACAAGCCTTATCAATCAGAATTTCAATACTTCGACCAAAGTGACGATACTTGATTTCATTCTTGTTGTAGTTTACCCGGTCAGGTTTTCTATCAAGAATATTGGGCTCCGGTTTAGGGAAAGGACCTTCAACATCCAGTTTAAAATCAGAAATTATATAAAGGTCGTCCCACACTTTCTGCTCGTATTCCTGGCCATCCTTAACATTAGGATTAATGTTTTTCATTAAGTGCACCAGCGTAGCCGCGTAAGAGTTTCTTTTTTCCTTGTCATCCAACTCCATCAGGTAATTGGCCATCCGCTGCACATTTCTCCCGTATTCTCTCAGAAGCAGCGGTTTTCTTTGTGTATTATACTCCATTAAAAAAGATTAAAGTCCAAAAATATACAATCCCCGGTTGCTAGTCCTTCAAATAGGCAATACATTTCAATTCTATTGCTATCGGAGTGGGGAGCGAGCTTATGCCGATGGTGGTTCTGCAGGGACGTATATCCCCAAAATACTCAGCATAAATCCTGTTATAGATCGGAAAGTCCTCTTCCATATTGGTAAGAAAGACGGTAATATCCACTAAGTTTTCCCATTGGGCACCTGCATCTTCAAGTATAGCTCTAACGTTTTGAAATACGGAGTGACATTGTGTTTCTATGTCATATTTGCCTTTAGTACTACCTCCTGGTATCTCTTTCGATCCCTTCTTTCTTGGTCCCACTCCCGATAAATAAAGAAAATCTCCTACTTTTCTAGCGTGAGGATAGGCACCCACTGGTTCAGGAGCCCTTTCTGAATTAGATTGGTTCATTCGTTCATTAATTCTTCTATTTCATCTACTTCAATGGGAATTGACGCCATGAGATTATCCTGTCCCTTTTCAGTAATCACAATGTTATCTTCCAGTCTGATACCAATATTTTCATCTGGAATATAAATGCCGGGTTCGACCGTAAATACCATCCCTGGTTTAAAATCGGTATAGACGGAGGCCACATCATGAACATCCAATCCCAAATGATGGGATGTCCCATGCATAAAATACTTTTTATATGCTGGCCATTCCTCCGGGGCATCCCTTATTTCTTCACTTGAAAGTAACCCTAGATCTACCAGCTCTTTTTCCATCTCCTCACCAACCGCCTTATGGTAATCGGGAATGCGATTTCCTGGTGTTAGTAGAGATGTAGCATAATTCTTCACTCTAAGAACTGCATTGTAAACGTCCTTCTGTCTTTGTGTAAACTTCCCATTGATCGGAATGGTCCGGGTCATGTCCGCATTATAGCTGCCGTACTCCGCGCCAACATCCATTAACAATAGATCTCCATCATGGAGTTGTTGATTGTTTTCAATATAATGTAGAACGCAAGCATTAGTCCCACCAGCAATTATCGGTGTATAAGCAAAACCCCTTGACTTCCGGTTTATGAAAGTATGGAGGTATTCCGCTTCCACTTCATACTCCCATTTACCGGGCTCCACAAACCGGAGAATTTTTCGAAAACCTTCCTCAGTAATTCGACAGGCCTCCGATAATAATTCAATTTCCTCATTCTCTTTCACACTTCTTAAATCGTAAATTATTGGAGCAAGTCTCTCGTACTTATGTAGAGGGTATTGATCTTTGCACCTTTGGATAAATCGATCATTTGCTGTTTGAACCCGGTTAGCGTTTCGGATGTGTTCATTTCTATAGAGGTAAACAGTTTCTGATTCGGCCATAATGGTCTGCAGGACCTTTTCAAATCCATCATTCCATCTAACTTCCGTGATCCCTGAACACGATTGGCCTTCTGTCTTTGTAAGTTTATGGCCCTCCCATATAGCTATCTCCTCACTTGTCTCGCGGAGGAAAAGCATTTCTTTCAGCCTCTTATCAGGAAAGTCCGGGGCCATCACGAAAATGGTCTCCTCCTGATCTACGCCAGTGAGGTAGAAAAGATTTGAATTCTGGTAAAAAGGCAATGTGCCATCAGCATTGGTCGGCATTATATCATTGGCATGTATAATAACCACTGAATTCTTAGCTAATCGTTTCACCAGCTTCTTTCGATTTTTAGTGAAAAGCTCAGGTAAATGAGGAATGTATTTCATATTAACTAGGTTTTTGCTGACTTCTCGGTCGGGTATTCAAGTTTAACTACTTCTTCAATTTGAATGTCTTTTCCACATTTAAAATGGCCCTCTGGGCAAGACTTAAATCCATGCAATCCACAAGGTCTACAGCTTAAATGTTCTTTGATTTCGATGACTTTAGCATTATCTGATAATGGCCCGAAGCCAAAAGATGGTACTGTACTACAGAAAAATGCCGTAACAGGAGCATTAAATGATGAAGCAAAATGTAGCGGTGCTGAATCATTTACGTAGTTCATTTTTGCCCCCCCGATCATCCAGGCACTCTCCAACAAGGATAACTCTCCACAAAGATTTGAAACTTCAGCACTCGTAACACCATTCTTTATTTGGTTGCATGCCTCCCAGTCCTCAGGACCTCCAAGTAAATAGATCGTTCCGGGAAAATCAAGACCATTGATTAGTTGAATCCATTTATCTCTGGGCAACTGTTTTGTCGACCAAACGGAGGTGGGCGAAACAGTGAGGTAGTCGGTCTTCCTGTATTTTACTAATGACCCTTTAATACTTTCTGGTATGCAAAGACTTGGACCTACAACTTCATTGTCAGTGAGATCTTGAATTAATCTATTATTTCTCTCGACCTCATGAATATTCTTATCGAGATCATGATCCACTTTTTTATTGAACCCGAAAGAGAAAGGATTTTTTTTGAAACCGATTTTCAATTTAGCTCCTGAAAAAAGTGTTAACAACCCCATAGAAGCATATCGCTGTACATTTATAACGACATCATACTTTCTTGCCCTGATCTTCCGAATTAGTCGAATCAATTCCCTGTTTTTACCTGCTTTCTTGTTCCATATCAGAAGGTCATTTATTCTGGGATCGTGTTCCAAAAGCGATTCATTTCCTTTTCTAACGAGGAAGTCAATCGCAGCACCCGAATACTTTCTGCTCAATTTTTCCAAAATCGGTGTGGCCAAAACCACATCTCCGATGAAAGCTGTCTGAATGATAAGGATGCGTTTGATATTCATGGGTAAACGCGTAAAAATAGTAAATTTGCTGCCTTATGAACGACATGGATCGGCTGCAGTTGTCTAATGGAATCAGGGTAGTCCATAAGCAAATTAATCACACCAAGATTGCCCACGTGGGTATCATGCTGGATATTGGAAGTAGGGATGAAGAAACTCACGAACAGGGACTAGCCCATTTTTGGGAGCATATGGCTTTTAAAGGAACAAAGAAGAGAAAGGCCTACCATATAATCAACCGCCTCGAAAGCCTGGGAGGTGAACTTAATGCTTATACAACTAAGGAAAAGATTTGCTTCTATTCCGCAATTCTAGGCAGCCATCTTGACAAATCTTTGGAGTTACTCAGTGATATAACATTTAACTCCACATTTCCCGAGAAGCAGATTGATAAAGAACGAAACGTAATACTGGAAGAAATGGCAATGTATCGGGATACCCCTGAAGATGCTATCCAGGATGAGTTTGACGAAGTAGTATTTCAGCAGCACCCTTTAGGTATGAATATACTGGGAAATGAGAATACTGTCACCAAATTTCATAAAGGTGATTTTGTACAATTCATACAGCGCAACCTCAATACCGAAAGAATTGTTATTTCCTCCGTCGGTAACTATAGTTTGACCGACCTGAACAAATATATTCATCGTTATTTCGACGACATCAGTAAAAAGAACAATCCGACCTATAGAAAACCTTTCGGTGGGTATTCTCCGAAACACACCATAAGCGAAAGGCAAATCAGTCAGGTTCATTACGTAGCTGGTATGCCAGCCTATAAGCTTTCTGATCCCGAAAGAATTCCATTTTTCATGCTCACCAATATTCTTGGTGGTCCGGCTATGAATTCCAGACTTAATCTTTCTTTGAGGGAGAAATTTGGATATGTATATGGTGTTGAGGCCCAGTTTACTCCATATACGGATACTGGACTTTTTAGTATTTCATTTGCGACGGACCCGAAGCACTTTAAACGTTGTGAATCCTTGGTTTATAAGGAGATTGACTTACTTAAGCGAAAGAAATTGGGTCAACTCCAGCTACACAAAGCAAAACTCCAGCTGAAAGGGCAGCTGGCTTTGGCGGATGAAAACAGTAATGCCATGATGCTAATGATGGCAAAAAGTACAATGGATTCGGGTCATGTACCTACTCTTCAGGAGATATTCGATAAGATAGACAGTGTCACAGCGGATCATCTGTTGGAGATTGCTAATCAGTCCTGGGAAAAGGATCGATTGAGTTCCTTGACTTTCCTTCCTTCATAAGGACTTTTTTTTAATATTTTTGCATTCATGGATTTGATGCCTGCTGAAATCCAGCAGTACGCCGAAAGACACTCTCTCCCAGAATCAGATCTTCTTCAAAAGATTAGACGGGAAACCCATCTCTACGAATTAAAACCCAGAATGCTCAGTGGTCGTCTACAGGGAGGAATTCTGTATTTCCTTTGCCAAATGATCCAACCAAAAAATGTTTTGGAAATTGGGACGTTTACTGGGTATGCCACCATTTCGATGGTCAGTGCCCTCCCTGCAGGCGGGAAGATATGGACCATTGACGTGAATGAAGAGTTGGAAACACGCGTCAGAGGATATTTTTCGGAACACCCTTCAAATGATAAAATTGAGTTTCTTATTGGTGATGCACAGGAAATTATTCCGGGTCTTGAGCCATCCTGGGATCTCGCTTTCATTGATGCAGATAAAAAAAGTTATACCGCCTACTATGAATTGATCCTGGAGCGGATGGGAAGCGGTGGTTTTATTGTTGCAGATAATGTACTATGGGATGGAAAAGTGGCAGATGCATCTAAAACGGACAAAGACACCGATAGCATTCGAGCATTTAATAGGCACGTTCAAAAAGATTCTCGGGTTGAAAATGTACTATTTCCTGTTCGTGACGGTTTAATGGTAATTAGGAAGAGATGAAAAAGCTTTTCACCATATTACTACTCTTGTGCTCAGGCCTATCTGTAATTGGTCAAGGAACGCCTCAGGTGCCAAGGCAGGTGGACTTTGCCAACATGAAACTGGTACTATCAGATGCTGCACAAAAGGAGATACAGAAAGACGTAAATGCCTTACGATCCAGTCCGGATCATTTCCAACGTAAGCTGGACCTAACCGCTATTTATTTTCCAATCATTGAACGAATATTCAAGGAGCAAGGTGTACCGGAAGATTTTAAATATTTGGCCATCCAGGAATCGGGTCTGATCTCAGATGCTGTTTCATCAGCTAATGCCGTCGGATACTGGCAATTCAAGGACTTTACTGCTCGTGAAGTTGGCTTACGGGTGGATAATCGGGTAGATGAGAGAAAGAATATAGCAGCCGCAAGTCGTGGAGCAGCCACTTACCTTAGAAGAAATAATCGTCAGTTCGACAACTGGGCCTATGCCTTATCTTCTTACCAGGCGGGATTAGGTGGTGTTAAACGATACGTTGAGAAAAAATATTACGGGGCTAAGAAAATGCCAATTACCAAAAAGACGCATTGGTATTTAAAAAAATATATTGCTCATAAAATTGCCTACCAGGACGCTGTAGGTAAACCTCACTCAGAGGGACTGAAACTTCTAGAATATGAGAAAGGGGAAGGAAAAGACCTGGATAAAATCGCTAGGGAATTTAAGGTTGAAGACGACTTCCTGAAATATTACAACAAGTGGATTAAGTACGGAAAGGTCCCTACAGATAAAGAGTACACCGTTCTTATCCCGGTGAAGAAAAATGTCCCTTCAAGAAAGCTAGAGGATGATTCTCAAGAAATCCCTACGGAACCGGTAATAACTAAGAAGATCCCCACTCCTCAAAAGGAGGAAGTCATCTCGTATCCTGAAGAATTGAAACCCGGAATAAAAAGTGGCAAGTCGGTCTTGGTCAAAATCAATGGAGTGGAAGCAGTATTGGCCAGCACAAAGGACAATGTGACCTCATTGGCGGCAATGAAAGGATTGAAAGAAAAGAAATTCAGAAAATTTAATGACATGGGTCCAGGTCAGAAAGTAGTTGCGGGGGAGATCTACTATCTCGGTAGAAAGAAAAATCGGTCAGAGATCGGATTTCATGTGACCCTTGAGAATGAAAGCTTATGGAGTGTTTCTCAACGATTCGGAATAAAACTGGAACGCCTGGCAAGCAAAAATCGAATTTCAATAATCGATGAAATCAAACCTGGACAAGTATTATGGTTGAATCGTACGCGACCTGCCAAACAGCCTATTGACTACCATAAGCTCCCTGAAAAGAAACCGGAGGATATCACTGCACCGAGTACAAAACCCACTGTGGCCAGAAGCAAAATACCCAGGAAGGAAAAACCAATCTCAAAAACTGAACCCTCTGAGGAGGAAGTGCAAAAAGACCTGGAAGTAACGGAATCGGTTCCTGAAGTCAGAGACGATAAGGAGGAGCTGGCTTTGTACAATGGTTTTGTGAAGTCAGGAAAAAAACACGTGGTCCTAGCAGGCGAAACACTATGGTCCATCTCAAAACAGTACGCCATTGAAATTGATGACTTAATGAAATGGAATGAACTGACCAAATATGATGTCCTGAGTATTGGACAAGAATTATTCGTGAAAGAGCCGAGGTTAAAAAAGAAAGCTGAACAGGCCACAAAAACCTACGAAGTGCGAGCTGGAGATACCATGTATAAAATTGCTAATGATCACAACATGGACGTGAGTACCCTCATGTTTATCAATAATAAAGACACTTCCAATATTGCCATTGGTGAACGTCTTAAAGTGTATAAAAACTAGAATTCCAGGTCTAAACCAAGCTTGTCCTTTAGCTCTTTCAATTTCGGGTTTTGCTCCGCCAGGTAATCAAACTTATCGCTACTTGTGTAGAGCTTCTGTTTGGCCTCCTCCTCTCTGACCTTTTTCTTGAGGACAATGAAATCATTTTCCAAAGTCTTACGCAGGTGCGATACCAGTTCCATTTCGATTTTTTCCAGTATAGTGGTTTCTAATTCGGAAAATAGCAACATGGTGACTTCCTGATCACCAGTTTTAGACAACTGACGATTCAAGATCAGTTGTTCCATCTCACCGGTTCCTTTCTTCTTTCTTTTATTTACAAACTGGGTCCATGACTCCAGTAGCTGTTCTTTAGTAAACTCAGAGGACAATTTTTGCTGATTCCCTGGCTGGTCCTTTTTGACTTCTTCTTCCTTTTTTTTACTTACCAGAGTTGGGGTTTCTCTGTTCTTTTCCGTGACAACATTTTTTATTCGTGGAGTGGAAGGCGCCGCAGGTTCTTTTCCAGTAGATTGAGATTCGAGAGTTGATATCCCAGGTGTTTCCGATGGCTTTGGCTCTGGAGCTAATTCTTTCTCGTTAGATGGCCTATTAGAGTCAGTGTGATCCGATTTTTCCACCACACTCCCTGACGGGGCTGGTGAGTCATCAGATGTTACATCACTTTTTTTTTTACCGTTTCTGTCGCCAAGGATGAAACTGTAAAGGCCTTGTTCAACTGGGCGAGTTTCATCAAGCACAGCTCAACATGAAGTCTTTGATTCTTACTGGTTTTATAAGAAAGGTCACACTGATTAATAATGTTTAACCCGGAAAGAAGATAGGAGGAAGAAAAACGATTGGCTTGCTCCTGGTATTTCTTTTTAACGTTGTCCGACACATCTAGGAGTGTCAGCGTGGCAGGATCCTTACAGATCAGTATATTCCTAAGATGCTCTTGCAGACCGATGAGGAAGTTGTGTCCATCGAATCCATTTTTTAGAATTTCATCGAATAATAACAAAGATCCGCTGATATCCTCATCAAGAAAACAGTCCCCCAAACGGAAATAGTAGTCATAATCCAGAATGTGAAGATTCTTAATCGTGTTCTGATAAGTAATCTTGTTGTCCGACGAAAAAGTAGAAATCAGATCAAAAAGAGATAGTGCATCTCTCATTGCACCATCGGATTTTTGAGCGATCAAGTGCAATGCGTCGTCTTCTGCTTCAATTTTTTCTTCTACGGCAATTTTCTTAAGCTGACCAACAATATCTGATACCTCTATTCTATTAAAATCGAATATTTGGCACCGGGATAGAATGGTCGGTATAACCTTATGTTTTTCTGTGGTTGCCAGGATAAAAATTGCATAAGAAGGTGGTTCCTCGAGGGTCTTCAAGAAAGCATTGAACGCCTGGTTGGATAACATGTGCACCTCGTCTATGATGTACACTTTGAACTCCCCTTGTTGCGGAGGATATCTAACCTGATCAATTAGGTTTCGAATGTCTTCAACGCTATTATTCGAAGCGGCGTCCAATTCATAAATATTCAAGCTGGAAGAGCTACCGTCGCCATTTTCAACCTCAAACCCATTGACCATGCGCGCTAGAATCCGGGCACATGTTGTCTTTCCAACTCCCCTTGGTCCACAGAATAGAAGGGCCTGTGCAAGATGATTTAGATCGATAGCATTTTTTAGGGTAGTTGTAATATGGTCCTGACCAACAACCTCTTCAAAACCAAGTGGTCGATACTTACGGGCTGATACAATGAAGCTATCCATTTGAAATGCTATATTATTAAAAATCTACGGCTTTCTCCCCCTTTTTGATCCTGATTAGTGGTAATTCCAGAAACATTATTTGCTAAAACATGTCATTAGGTAAAATCGTAAATCAATGAGGACATTCAGTATCCTGCTTTTGCTATTATTAAGCTGGAGTGTGCAAAGTCAGACCAAGATTGAATCGGTCTCGATCTCTTTATTCAGCCATTCATTTTTCTATCCGTCTTATCATATTCTACAGGGGCCTTTTCATCCAGGTGTTGCCTTCGGAATAACATCTGATGAAGTCAGCGGGAAAAGAACTGATAAATCCTGGTCTCTAACCACAGGGTTTTATCATCACAGGTATTTTGAAAATGGGTTGTTTCTTAACCTAGCAAGAAACTACTCCTTCTCAGTCGGCAATAGTCTTGATTTGACCTTATCTCCAACCCTGGGTTACCTTCATACCACGTCACCCACCAAGACCTATAAATGGACTGGAGATGGATATGAGAGGACCTCAGGACATAGAGCAAATGTAAATCTCGGCGGCACCGTTTCACTCACCTACAATAAATGGAAGATACAACCATTCACCAGGGTTAGCATACTTGCCTATGGCCCTTTTGCTTCTGGTTGGGGTATTCCTGCGGCCCCCAAAACACTCATTGAATTTGGTGCAAAATTTAATCTGCCAGGATCATGAAAAAACTAATTCCACTTATAGTACTAATGGGAGGTTTGGGTTGTAATGATGAAGAATTACTTCCACAGGATTATGCATGTCAGATGCCTGTAGAAAATGCTGGTGCTCTACCAATCGATGAAATACTAGGCGTGATGGATCAGTACGTCGATGTAGGTTTCCCAGGCATATCGCTCAGTGTATCCAGGAACAATGAGAAATGGTCATCTGCCGCTGGATTAGGTGATTTATATAACGAAGTTCCTCTACAAGGGTGTGAGCCGATGTTGATTGCCAGTATCTCCAAAGTATTTGTAGCTACTCTCATTTTTCAACTGCAAGAAGAAGAGCAAATCTCCATAGAAGATCGTTTGTCTGATCATCTTCAGGGAGAATTTATGGATAAAATAGAGAACGCAAAGAAAGTGACCATCCAACAATTGTTGAACCATACCAGTGGCCTCTATGACTACCTTGATCCGCTTAAGTTTGAGTTATTGAGTATCAACGAACCCTTTAAAAAGGGAACACCAAAAGAAAAACTGAAACTAGCATATGGGAAAAAGCCGACAAATAAACCTGGTGAGAAATATGCCTATTCAAATACCAATTACGTTTTGCTTGGGTTATTGATTGAAAATAAACTCTCCAAACCTCTTGAAGAAGTTTTGAGAGATCGCATTTTCCAACCGCTGAATTTAACTTCAGCCTATATGGGCACTTCCAAAAAGCCTATTCCAGATGGTACTCCCAAAGGTTACCTGAGTATTCATGCAAATAACGATTTACAGGAAAGCACGTTCTGGTACCACTATGATCTTGCGACCGGTGATGGTGGTATAGCGATGAACATGAGTGATCTGAATACATTCATGGTATCATTGAATCAGGGAATGCTCATAGATCCAACAAGTCTTAATGAAATGAAAGAGTCTTTCGAGTTACCGGAAGGTTGGAAAGGATTCTTCCATGAATTCAATAGCCAGGGTTTTGAAATTTATGATACGCCTTACGGATTGGCATTTGGACATACTGGAGGCATTGTCGGGTTTACTTCGGTGTCCTGGTATTTCCCAAATGATAGCCTTGCATTGTCGTATTCTATAAACGGAATTAGCCCTAGAATTAATAACAGGCTGGAGGATTTTGCCTCCGATTTGATGGATGTACTATTTGTTCCTTAGATATCAGTTATCTAAGGCTGTTGATCCAGGCTGCAATTTTCAACGCTTCATCTCTAGGAACCTGTGGCATCGGGGCCATGGGAGTGGCATATTCAGGCCAGTTCTTTGGTTGAGGATTATAGATCAAATCAACAATTTTCTCATCGCTATACTTCCTTTTGGAAATTGCCTGAAAAGAGGGACCAACCAATCGCTGATCTTTCATATGGCAGGCTTTACAAGTATTTCTAGAGAGAAAGGGATCAATTTCTCCATCAGTCAATGCTGTTTTTTTGACTGTCACTGTTGTAGTTGTTTTTGCTTGTTTAGGCACCGGTTTATTTTCAACTACTGGATTTGTATATTCGTTTTTAGCCAGGCTGTCTCCATCAGGAATATTATTCAGTGTGTAATAGAATGATGCATGAAGTAATGGCTCACCATCAGTCGACCGTATATCACCCAGGTAGAATTCATGAACATAATACTGTCTATGTAAATCCGTGGCAATCCTGATCTTCCTACCATCTTCGCTAACTCTTAGTCCATTTATGGGGATTTTCTGGATATTGGTTTGCGGCGATCCATATACCGGATGATATTTATAGATGAAGCTCTTACCTGAATAAGATGCTAGATTATTAGCAGTTTCTAGGTCCACAGGTTTGGTGAATTCAATCTCAAATCCGTCAGGTTTGGCCCTGACTGTTTTCATCTCAAAAGGCATCTTTCCTGTCCATGTGACAAATTGCAATCCGAAGTTGGTAGTACCCGCAGATCCCCAACCACGGTTAGTCTCTCCAACAAATAAATTCCCTCGATTATCAAAATCCATTCGCATTACACCTGATTGAAATCCAGCACGGAAATCAAATGCTACTCCCTGATACTCACCATTTACCTTTTCAAGATCTACTCGCATAATCTTGCTTTGACCTTGATCTCCTATGAAGATTTGCCCCTCAAATGGACCAAAAGCCCCACCCGTCTTATCTTCTAACGGTTGACTGTTGCTTATCCCCAGAATACCGTGAGGAAGGATCACAGCTGGTAATTGTAATGAGGGGATTTCATTTTTAATCTCAAAGAGATAGTCCGGATCCTCATCCATCACATTCTCTGGTTTCACATAGAAACCATCTCTTTTTTTCTGCCTGGGATCCACTAGATTGTATAGCTCATCCATAGATACCGTCACTGGTGAATTGGGTTCCTCAGACCATCTTAATCCCGCAGGATGACCAGTGAAGACACCTTTCGGAACATGCCACAGTCCACCGGAACCGACCCAATCTCCCTGGTTGTCAGTATAGAAGAACTCTCCATCGATGAGTCCTATACCAGCAGGAGATCGCATTCCTGTGGCCCAGGGTTCCATTTCACCATCCTTCGAAATTTTCATAGTCCATCCACGCCATAATCTTCGACTTTCTCCACGCCACCATTCTTCATTTCCAAAGGCAACATTACCAGTAACAAAGAAGGAAGTATCTTCCGTGATAACGGGCCCGAAGGAATATTCATGATAGTGCGCAGATATTGGCCACTTATACACGGTCTCATATTTATCAGCAACTCGATCACCGTCTGTATCCACTAAGCGTGTGAGTTCCCCCCTCTGTGCCGTATATAACGACCCGTCCAAATAGGCCAAACCTAGTGGTTCGTGGAGACCCGAAGCGAATAGTCGAAATCTTGGAGGAATACCGCGTTTTAAGGTTGGATTTTCAACGATCCAGACATCACCTCGACGCGTACAAACAGCTACTGATCCATCCGGAAGGCTAACTACTCCTCCAGCTTCAAGATGAATCCCTTCCGGAACTGGCACAGTTGTTAGTCGGTAATAGTCAGATTCTTGTGCATTACTTTGGCCGAATGTTGAAATTGACATTATCAAAAGACCAAAAAGGAAGGAAAAGTGTGATCCCAAACTCAACATCTTACCAGATAATTTCATAAACAATATTATTTCCGTCCACTGGAACGACCAATTCATTACCCGAAGCTTTTTTTATAATCTCCGGGATCTGACCAGACAAAACATTTATGTAGTATTTCTGATCATCAATAGTGAAAGACCCGTCTGATAACTTTTCAATTATACCCTCGGCCAGTTTTTGATACATGTCGCTAAGGTCTCCTCCGGAAAAGGAAGTCGTTCGTACAAGGTACTTACCCTCCTCGTCGGGCCTTATTGTTGATCCAATTCGAATTGATTCAAGCTCATGAATGAAAGTAGGCATCCCGGTAGCTTCATCCATTATATACCCTTTTGACACTCCCAATTCTTCATCATAAGCAGGAAAGTCGGCTTCTTTGTTTGGTAAACGTGCTATAGAATGGTCAAGAAACATCCACTGGGTAGCTCCTCTAGGCCTGAAGGATCCATCACCCCGATTCTCCCACATGGGAGTTGCATCTATAAAATCACCCCTCCAACCCGCTACAAGATTAGAGGTATTTAAATCAAAGATGTAATGAATCCCATTCGTATGACCCACTGCAATGGTATGTGATAGTTTTGGAGAATCGCCCTGGTAGTGAGTAAAGGCCCGAAGTAATCTTGGTTTATTAGCAACATCTACATGAATGGCTGATGGAATGCCAAAAACCTCAGGGTATGAATCATACAGATGCAGGTCTTTATAGAAGTTATTGCTTCCCTTAATGCTCAAGCCTAGTAGTGGAGGAATCCATCCGTCTTTCTTAAAATTATAGAGAACTACTTCGTGAACTCCCTTCGTTAACTGTAAAGTACGTTCCTGTTCATTTTTCCAACTTGCGTTCTGAGCATTTATCATTCTTTTTCCATCTACTTCCAAAACCGCTGAGCCTCCCCAACCTGCTTTTATGGAATATGCTCCCTCATGGGGAACTTCTACAGTCCCTTTGAATGCCAAACCGTAACTATTCTCCTCTCCTGCCAGAGCCACCTCTACTTTTTCCGACGTTCCCGTTTTCGTTGGAGATGCTGCCAGCATTTCGTCTATTGAAACAAATTCACCATGGTAAACGGTGTATTCGAAGGCAGAAGTAGCAATGGTATTGGGTTCGTATATCTTATACCGGATATTTCTGAATGCAACTGGTCCGTGATCTCCCTGAATCATAAGTGGCCCTTTGTTGGCCTCCTCTTTGGAAATTGGTCCACCAGTAGGTAAGGGAACTTCTACGTTGGTATGAATTCTAACACCATTAAGATCAACATATTCGAAGATGGCATTCGTAATTTTTTTGCCGGAAGAATCAAAAGTGGGTGCACGAAATAAAATATCAAACTTTTGCCATGTCCCTGGTGCTTTTGCCGCATTTGTGGCTGGAGGGACTCCTTTAAGCATCATTTCAGGTTTCGTCTCCCAGTTTCTATAAATGCCCCCGATATCTCCATAAGCCGGGTTCTGAATTCCCCAACTGTCAAGCAACTGCACCTCATATCGACCTTGCAGATAGATCCCGGAATTGGATCCTCTTGGAATCATGACCTCCAATGACAGTTGAATATCTCCATGCTCCCAATTTGTCACAAGATGATCTTTTTTTTGTGCATCATTTACGTTTAGAAGTATTCCAGTTCCTTCTTTATAAGTGACTCCTTCATAGGGTGTTTGGCTTTTGCGCTTTTTAGTACTTGATACACGATCGTGTACGTCCTTGGATCGGTCCATCAACACTTCACCAACGATCATCCAGTTTCCAGCTTGTGATCGAAAAGCTGACATATCGTTCAAGTCTATCTTTACTTGGGCAAGAAGCGGCCAAGCAGCCATTGTCGTTAGAAAAAAAGAAAGTGCCTTCATGGGATTAAGATGATCTGCCAAATAAAGGGAAGGGTTAAGAGATCACCAAACAAAATTTTAGGTTGACCGGACAAAAAAAAAGTCGCTCCCATTTCGGAGAGCGACTTCATTAGGTTTCGTATGCTCCTAATCTTCAGATTCTTCAGAAGGTTCTTCCATGCCATTAGCAATGAGGAAGTTATTGTAGAGATCCTTAAAATCATCTACATCCGGAGATAGTTCGATGGCCTCCTCGTACTTGGTGAGAGCATCAAGAATTAAGCCGTTTTCCTCAAAGAATGAAGCGTAGATCAGTTTGTTCAACGGAGTTTCTTCAGCTAATTCAGTTTGCAAACTCTCATAACCGCTTGTGATGTCAGATACTTCTTCTTTTACTACTCTCTTGATACCAATTGGTGGTTCAGATTTCACACTAGGATCTTCTTTCATTTCAATGGTCACAAGATACAGACCAGTCTCATTAGGAATGTCTTCAAATACCAACTTGAATGATGTTCCAGAGGCTTCTCCATTGTAAATAACATCATCGAAGATGTTCTGGATTTTCACGTTGTATTCAGTTCCGTCGCCTTTACCTTCAGGATGATCCCATCTGATGATGGTGTAATCACCAAATACTTCGTTATTGGAATTAGGAACTTTTACCGGAATGGCGCCACCAACCAACGCTCTCGAAACCGCCCCGGTAGCATTGGATCTCGAAGCTAAGGTTGCAGATCCTTCATTCATTTTATTTGAAATGTATTGTGCGTATTTGCTAGTAACGCTGGTACTCTTTGCAGCCAATCTCTTCTCGATATCAGCAATTTTCTGTGTGCCAGGAGATTTGACTTCGATAGTCTTCCCTGATTTGTGCATCAGACCGATGTATGATCCGTTTCCAACGATAAGTTCATCGCCGGCACTCAATGTCGCTCCTGTTTTTAACGCAGTGGTTTCACCCCCGGCTTTTTTAACCTGATTAGTGCCTTTATTGGCCAACACCCTGAAGGTGTAGCCCTGGGCATAGGTAAAACTTACTCCGATAAACAGCGAAAAAATAAAAATTAAAGCATACGACTTTCTCATGATTTCCCTATTAGTGGTTATAATATTTCTGTAAAGTTATAATTTATTCGCCTTAAATAATGACCTACGTCCTTCTCTGGTAAATACATTTTTTACTACTCCATGAAAGATCTCTAACAAATCCCCTGCCAATAAAATGGCAACAATTGCAATTGTGAGTTCCGTCTTGTAGTTGTACCAGTGAAAAACCATAATCATTAAAAAATATAATCCCAACGCCTCTATCAGCTGGATTATTTTCGTCAATCCATCATACCACTTAGGTATGGTTTTATAGATGATTGTAAATAATAAAACGTTCAAAAAACACAATATTATAGCGGCTATCCAACCTTGAAAATCTGACATGTAGTTTATATAGTCTCCAGATAACACCATCGAAATGGCATTTGCATGTATTACACCTCCATACATATCTGGCAGAGCCCTACCTACATAATACGAATTTAAAGGAGTGATAAACTTATCCTCTATGGAAGACCGATCACCTAAATAATTCCCCAGATAACAGAACATGACAATTTTTCCTTCAATCATTTCAGGCGTGAAATTCATATTGAAAACGTCAGGAACGTCGAGTGCAAAATACTTGGTGCCAAATTGTGTAGCCCCGTAGTCTAATACATTGCCCTTGAAATTGATCAACTCTTCCTCTACATCACGTGACAAAAATCTTCCTGCAGCTTCCGGATCATAGTAACTAGCCATTTTCACCGCAAACGAAATAAGTGTATCGTCGTTGACAACCATTTTGGGCCAAAATGACCTACACATTTTCAGGTCTTCCTGGTCTTTTGCATTAGTTATCAAATTTGCAAATGCCTCGTCAGCATATTGAGAAAAAGTCCACCATGAGCTGTGAGTAGAATCTGGAGTGTCTGTCAGTGGATTGGTCACAAACTTGTTAACCAGAATTAGATTCTCAATGTTAGCAAGTGATTCTTCCAGAATCATGTCACCAAGTGTATCTTCCTTTGGAAAAGAGAAGAATGTATCTATACCAATTACTTTGGGATTATGCTCATTTATGATATTTAACATCATCCCTATTTCCGGTCTGCTTAATGTACCAATATTGACCAGGACAATGCGTTCATCCGCAATCGGATCCTCTCGCAGTTTGGACATGACCAGATCCGTAATGGTCATTTCGCCTAAAGCTTCACCTATCGGATCAAATACCTCAAATATCTTAAACTGGGATATTGAGCCCAGTAATCCCATTGTGCCGAAAATAAAGGCAGTACCAAGAATAACGTCTAGCCAAAGTTTTCTAAACATACTTTTAGATTTTGCAGGTGATCAAAATGATTAATTTGCCTGCAAGTAATAGTTATTCCTGTAATGATTCAATTAGAAGATTGATAAAATCTAATTTTTTATTGAAATATATCAATTTTCTAGGAGAAAGGTAACCTATGCCATCAAAAACTCTTCATATACCTGATATTAATCAGCTTATTTCCGGAATTCTTTCGGGTGATCGACTAAGCCTGGCTCGGGGAATTACTTTAGTAGAAAGTAGAAAAGAGTCGGATTTCGAATTGGCTGAGAGATTGTTAGACGAACTCATCCCTCACAGTGGAAAATCGATAAGAATTGGTATTACGGGTATCCCGGGGGTGGGGAAAAGTACCTTCATCAACGAATTTGGGAGGCATATTATTGAAAATGGTAGGTCGGTAGCAGTCCTATCAGTAGATCCTTCAAGCTCCAGGTCGGGGGGTAGCATACTCGGTGATAAGACGAGAATGCAATACCTCTCTTCAAGCTCATCAGCGTTTATTCGACCGAGCCCATCAGGTGAACACCTGGGCGGGGTGACAGCTAAAACGCGAGAGTCTATCATTCTGTGTGAATCCGCCGGTTATAGTACAATATTGGTTGAAACAGTTGGTATTGGTCAATCCGAATCCAGCGTAAAGGGAATGACAGATCTTTTTCTTCTGATGGTTCTTGCAGGTACTGGTGACGAGTTACAAGGTATAAAACGTGGTGTGATGGAAATGGCCGACCTAATCGCTGTGAACAAATGTGATGGACCGCAAAAACTTGCTGGCCTTGAATACGCTGCAGAGCTAAAGCAATTAATGCATGTATTCGACAATCAATCAAATCGAGAGGTGCCTGTCTTACCTGTTTCCAGCACTGAGAGCACTGGTGTGGACAATTTATTAGACCAAATACTTAAAATAAATGAATCAATGGAAGCTAGTGGTGAAAAGGATGCCATCCGTAAATCCCAATCCATCATATGGTTCAGAGAACTACTATCTGATTTGACCATCAGAAAACTCCAACAAAAAATGATTGGCTTTGAAAAACTGGAACTGGAGGTGGCAGAAGGAATTATTTCTATTAGAAACGCTATTGGTAAGGTAGAGGAACTCCTGAGTAAATGAGATTATCCACCATCTGTTTTGTTGTTTTGGCCACTTTACTTTGTTCATGTGCAGAACAAGAAACTACCTCAGAAAAACGACCTGAAATTAAGCCTTTAGAATACGCCAAGAAATTCAAAATCACCGAAAATGGTGTTGAAGTACTAGAACCCTGGCCTAACGCAGAAAAGTCAATCCACTACTCATTTACAATTCCACCCAAAAAAGTTATTGTAACATCGACTACACATCTACCTTACCTGGAATATTTGCAGGTATCCCATACGTTGATCGGATTTCCAAATACCGACTACATATTTTCTGAGCTTTTCAGAGATCGTCAGAAGAGCGGATTATTGCAAAATGTAGGTTTGGGGGATCAACTCAATCTCGAATTAATTGCTGCCCTTCAACCGGATCTTCTGATTGGATTTGACCGTGGTGCAGCCACGATAGACCTGGACAAGATTGAAGAAATAGGGATTAAAGTAGTATATAACTCTGATTTTCTTGAAAACTCGGCATTGGGAAGAGCTGAGTGGATCAAATTTTTTGGCTCCATCTATCATAAGGACGAATTAGCAGACTCGATTTTTAATCAAGTAAAAATAAATTACGACTCCCTGTTGAAGCTAACCTCTGGTGTAGAAAATCGGCCAACGGTCTTTAGTGGAGTCATGTACGGTGACACCTGGTTCTTACCCGGAGGTAAAAATTGGGGATCAGGATTTATTCATGACGCCGGAGGTGCATACATCTGGGAATCGGATTCATCTTCCGGATGGCTTGAACTCAGTTTTGAAAGTGTCCTTGACAAATCTAGAAGTGCAGATTACTGGATAGGAGTTTCTTCTTTTTTGACCAAAACTTCCTTACAAGGACAGGATGATCGCTATGCTCTTTTTGATGCATTCAAAGAGGATAGAATTTTTTCTTATTCTAAGAAAATGGCCCCGGGAGGTGGGTTTGATTATTTCGAATCTGGCTATGCAAGACCTGACCTTATTCTCGCTGATTACATACGAATACTCCATCCCGAATTACTGCCTGACTATGAAACTGAATACTTCGAAAAAATCCAATGAGCAGAACTAGTTTTCAGTTAACATCTAAGGTTTGGATCGTGGTATTTGTTTCGTTGATTATCACGCTATTCCTTGCGACTGTAACCAATCTTATTCTCGGTTCGGTTTACATCCCAATCAGTAAAATTTTACGCTTCTTCTTTTCAGGAACTACTCATAACACTACATGGGACTTAATTCTGCTGAATGTTCGCCTCCCAAAAATGCTAACTGCCGTTTTCGTCGGAGGCGCTTTGGGAATAAGTGGTCTTCAAATGCAAACGCTATTCAAAAATCCCCTGGCAGGTCCCTATGTGTTAGGAATCAGCTCCGGTGCAGGTCTTGGAGTAGCATTAGCGATATTCCTAGGACTATCGCTTGGTAGTTTTCTTGAACTGAGTGGACTTGGACGCAGTTGGCTACTTGTTATTTGCGCTGGTCTTGGTGCCTTTGGGGTATTGATTGTGATTACACTAGCGTCCCGAAGAACGCGAGATTCAGTGACACTTCTAATTATAGGCCTAATGTTTGGCGCCACTTCCTCTGCGATAGTCAGCATCCTTCAGTATTTCAGCCAGGCCGAAAATATCCAAGCTTATGTCATTTGGTCATTTGGCAACCTTGGCAGTCTATCCTGGACCGAATTGAAAATATTCATTCCCCTGATTCTCATAGGCTTTCTTATTTCCATATTCCTATCGAAACCGCTAAACGCTCTATTATTGGGAGAGAACTATGCTCAGTCGATGGGAGTGAATCTAAAATTCAATAGACTACTTATAATTATTACCACCAGTATATTGGCGGGAACGGTAACAGCATTTTGTGGTCCAATTGCTTTCTTAGGAATAGCGCTTCCACACATTGGAAGAATGATTTTCCGTACTTCTAATCACCTGTATCTAACGCCAATCATAATTTTAACCGGTGCAATCCTCATGTTGATTTTTGACACCATTTCGCAATTGCCTTTTTCCGAAGCCACCTTACCAATTAATGCGATCACTTCTCTTTTTGGTGCTCCTTTTGTGATCTATTTGATCTTGAGGCAAAAGACCATGGCACAATCCTTTGAATCATGAGTGCAATTGAAACAAAGAAACTGTCAATTGGGTACTCAACCCCAGTACTCGAGGAAATCGATCTCGCTGCAGAACAGGGACAGGTTATTTCAATACTAGGCCCAAACGGTGCCGGAAAGACCACTTTCATCAAAACATTAAGCGGTCTAATATCTCCTCTAAAAGGTGAGGCTCTTATAGATGGGTACCCGGTAACACAATATCACCACAGAGATCTGGCTCGTAAACTAAGCCTGGTACTCACCGAAAAACCACCTACCCGAAATCTGACGGTTTGGGAGTTGGTATCGATGGGCAGACACCCTTATTCTGAATGGACCGGGCTTCTAAAGGAACAGGACAAGCAAATTGTCAAGGAATCCCTTAACCTGACGCAAACAATAGACCTTTCCCAGATCAAACTATTTGAATTGAGCGACGGACAGTTGCAAATGGCTATGATTGCTAGAGCTATCGCACAGGACACGGACTTGATAGTTCTTGATGAACCGATGGCACACTTGGATCTTCAAAACTCATTGGAAATTGCTCAATTAATTAAGAAAATTGCAAAAGAAGGAAAAACGGTCATCCTTTCTTCCCATAACTGGAGATTATGTTCTCAGATCTCTGATCTTTTCTGGCTTTTTAATCCTGTTGGGCCAATAGTAACCGGATTTCCTGAAGACTTAATCGTCCAGGGTGAATTACATAAAACGCTGCATTTGAAATCTGATCACAATTTAATGACCGGTACCAATTTCAGTCGCACCGATTTAAACTCTTTTCATGTAACTGGATCAGACCCTGTCATTTGTTATTGGACCACACATGCATTACAACGAGAAGGATACAATGTCTCCGATGAAGCATCGAATGTGGTTCGGGCAGAATTATCAGAATACACAATAAAACTGGATCAGGGAGAGGAGAAGTTTAAAACCTTACATGAACTTATCAAATGCATAAAGCAACTTCAATAATAATCGCCCGTTTGATGGTCTATGTGCAACCGAAAAGAAACCCATTGCATCTATTCTGAAAAATGAGATCCTCACTTTTTCTAATACTCCTAATTATTGTCTTTGATGCTTTCACCCAGAGTCTTCAAGGAATTGTAATTTCCGATGAAACAGAAGAACCCCTTCCTTTCGCCACGATTTCTTTTCATGGCACAACCCTTGGTACAGTATCTAATAAAAACGGAGACTTCATTCTTCAGGTACCGGAAGGGCTATCGGGATTTAAGCTAGAAGTAAGCTACCTGGGTTATGAAACGAAGACCCTTACCATCAATAATGCTAATCAAAAGATTATCATCAGATTGAAGGAGAAGGTTGTGCAGCTCGACAACTTAATAGTCACTCCACTTTCGCCTACTGATTACATTAAACGGGCGGTCAAAAAAATCCCACAGAATTATGCACGAAATCCTTATGGCTCGCAGGGATATTATCGGGAATTTTTTGTCGAAAATGGAGACTTCATTAACGGGGTTGAAGGTGTGTTCAGGTCCTACTTTCCCTCTTCGGTGGATACAGTTGACAACCAACATCAACTGATTCTTTACCGACAGGTTGATGATCTCAGAAATATCGCATTTGCTAAACGATGGATCGATAAAAGACAGGAGAAGGAAATAAAAAAGGCGGCCAGGAAAGATGAGGAGCCTGAGGATTTTGATCTGACCAATGAAATCAGAAATGGTTTCGGTGGACCTGACAACATTCTTACCATGGATCTAAGTAATGGAGATGAAGATTGTTTAGATAGCACACAATTCAATAAGTTCCGGTATGAACTAGCTAATGGAATCACCTATCGAGGTCGGGATTTACTGGTGATAAATTTCGAAACTAAACGTATAGTTGATCATACCCGACAAAAAGGAAGGATATATATAGACCTGGAAACAGATGCGTTCGTGGCCATTGATTATGAGGGGGAGGCTGTGGTTCCCGCAATCATACGACCCCTTCTCTTTACTTTCGGCTTAAAAGTGGAGAATCCACAATTCGTAAAAAAAGTAAGATATCAGCTTGTAGGCGATCATTGGTTTCCGGAGAACTTCCAATGGAGTGTAGATGTGAATCTTGTAAAACGATATACTTTTCATCCAAACGACAAGTCTCACTTTTTTATTGAACAGTTGTTCAAAGTGAACGAAATTGACCTCAAGCAAACAACGGAAATACCGGAGGACAAATGGTTTGATGGGCAGAAGAAAATGGAGGAACAGGTCTTTCCGATATCCGGGGTTTCATGGGAGCAAATGAATACACTAATTCCAGAATCGGAGGCTGCAAATAGGTAAATAAATAAGCCCCGACAGGGATGTCGGGGCTCTAAGAGAATGGGATTTCAACCTAACCAAATAAGACTCACCAAATTATCAGTACCCATTCAATTTTGTGGTGCTCTTCGTTTCTTTTAAGCGCTTAACGCCTATGCGGACATAAGTGTTTCGTCTTCACTTATTTTAACATATAACACCCTATCAGAGTTTCACTTACGGCAACAATATCATGCCATTTTGAACATTCTTTTTGTCAACTCATTGACATTAGTGTGTGTAAGTCACTAACTTCCCTTCCGTCCAACCTATATTCAACAAAATTTTATCATGCGTCATGTAGTCATCGTTGGAAACGGAATTGCAGGAATTACTGCCGCCAGGCACATTAGAAAAAGAAGTGATTTTAAGATCACAGTGATCTCTGGTGAAACCGACTATTTCTTTAGTCGGACAGCCCTGATGTATGTCTATATGGGTCACATGAAATTTGAGCATACCAAGCCCTACGAGGATTGGTTCTGGTCAAAAAACAACATCGAACTGATTAAAGGTTGGGTAACGGAAATCAACTTTCAAGAAAAAGAACTTCAGTTAGAAAATAAGACAATTTCGTATGACTCGCTGGTATTGGCTACAGGATCACAGTCTAACAAATTCGGATGGTCGGGTCAGGATCTAGATGGTGTACAGGGTTTGTATAGCTTTCAAGACCTTCAGTCAATGGAATCCAGTACTAAGGGAATAAAGCATGCAGTTGTTGTCGGAGGAGGTTTGATTGGAATAGAAATGGCGGAGATGTTGCACAGCAGAAATATCTCGGTTACTTATCTCGTAAGGGAGCGAAATTTCTGGGATATCGTACTACCTAAAGAGGAAGCCTCAATGATTGATGAGCATATTAAGGAACACGGGATAGATCTTCGACTTGAGACTGAATTAGAAGAAATTCTAGATGACGGCAATGGAAAGGTAAAAGCTATTGTAACTAAGTCAGGTGAAAAAATCGATTGTCAGTTTGTTGGTTTAACAGTGGGGGTACATCCGAATATTGACCTGGTAAAAGGCACTACACTTAATACTGACAGAGGTGTACTTGTAAATGATCTTCTTGAAACGAATATCGACGATGTTTACGCCATCGGTGATTGTGCACAGTTACAAAATCCACCACCAGGTAGACGTCCAATTGAAGCGGTCTGGTATGTAGGAAGAATTATGGGTGAAACGGTTGCTCGAACGATCACCGGAGAAAAAACGACCTACCTTCCAGGAAACTGGTTTAACTCTGCAAAATTTTTTGATATTGAATATCAAACATATGGCAAGGTAGATCCCATGATAACCGAAGATCAATCTTCATTCTTATGGAAAGGTGATAAAAGGTGTCTTCGCTTTGTATTTGACCAGTCAACTCGTGCAATTAGGGGAATAAATACTTTTGGGATACGACTTCGACACGAGGTTTGTGATGCCTGGCTGGCAAGCGAAAAAAGTATTGAGGATTGCCTAATACATCTGGCAGATGCAAATTTTGATCCTGAGTTTTATCGGTCGATAGAGGACGATGTATTAGATACTTTCAATAAGGAATTTGGCGCCAAACTGAAACCAAAAAAGAAATCCTGGAACAGAATATTTAATGCTTTAACCAATTGAACATGAATGATTCAATATCCATAGCTAATCCACATCCGGCAAAAACAGATTTTGTCCAGAAAATTGGTCTTGGACTTTCAGGATTAGGATTACTTACCCTCCTTGCTGCCTGGGCTAATGCCCCCTTGAATAAAGAATGGTTTTCAATAATTGCAATAGGTGGGATATTGATTGGCACTTCGATATATGGAGTAAGAACTTATTTGAATCTGCCTAAAGGAATCAAGAATAATGGAGTCTATTTCAATTCTTTAACTAATCGCGGTGCTCTTGGTTGGGTGTCTGGGATCATATTGACGGCATTTTATGTATGTCTATACTGGTTCCCACAGTACGTTGGCCTGGGGACTGATGGTAGCATGAATACAGGTCTTGTAGCACTGTTTGATCCCATAAGCCTGGCTATAAAAGGTTCTCCTGCAAGTCAATGGTTTATGTATGGCACTTTGTACACCCTTGCAATTGTCGCTTTGGGTGTTAAGTTCCTTTATAAGTACCGACATAATCGATACCAACAAATCAGGACATGGTCAGTTATGTTTGCCCAATTGGTACTGGCTTACTTCATCCCCGAAATCATGGAAGGGCTCAACACTGAGAACCCTTACTTCGCACGGGACCTCAAAAACATGTGGCCACTTCAGTATTACTTTTTCGACGAATGGCATTTGAATGCCATGAGACAATCTGGTCCAACGGGAATGTTTTTTCTGGTGTGGGGGATCTTACTTTTTCTAATAATTACACCAATTCTTACCTATTTTCTTGGAAAGCGATGGTACTGTTCATGGGTTTGCGGTTGTGGAGGTTTAGCCGAGACAGCTGGAGATCCATTTCGACACTTATCTAGTAAAAAATTGTCGTCATGGAGAATAGAAAGGTATCTGATTCATGGTGTGATGGTCTTTATTTTCATAACAACTGTGGCAGTTCTATATGGATACTTCACTGGTAGTGGACAATTTCTTGGCCTGAATATCTATCACAACTTTCAAAAACCTTATGGCTTTCTGATCGGGGCAATGTTTTCAGGTGTTGTCGGAGTTGGATTTTATCCCCTCCTAGGAAACCGTGTATGGTGCCGGTTCGGTTGTCCCCTTGCCGGCTACATGGGGCTAATCCAGCGATTTAAATCTCGATTTCGAATCACTACAAATGGGGGACAATGCATTTCATGTGGAAATTGTTCAACCTATTGCGAGCAAGGAATAGATGTAAGGTGGTACGCGCAAAGAGGTCAGAATATCGTTAGAGCCTCGTGTGTTGGATGTGGAATTTGTTCTGCTGTGTGTCCTCGTGGAGTACTCAAACTGGAGAACGGTCCTGAAGCTGAAAGACTACATGATATTGCCATAGATATTCAACCGGGTGGGGCGCAAGTGATGAAATAACAAGATCATTGAATGACTTCAATGATCTTGTTAACGCTAAAGCTAGAAGAATTCAGCTGTCACAAATTCCTGAATTACTTTCCACTCTCCATCAATATTGGCAAGTGATAGAAAAGAAAACATTTTTGATTTCTCACCGGTCAAAATAACCTGTACAGAAGCATTTCCTTCTCCAAAGATCCGTATATCCTTAACCTCCACTCTTCTTCTATCACCACCAAATTCTTTTTTCAAAATCTTATCCAAATAAGATTCTCTTGAGATATTTATAGCTTCTGGATTCTTCGCATCGTGCCAAATGATTCGAAAGTCCGGATGCGTTAGATCCTCTAGCACTTCAACCGACTGGTCATCTCCGGCTTTTGAAAAACTGATAACCAGGTTTGTCAATTCCGACTCCGGAGTACTCCCAAATGCCGACACTGAAACTGTCATAAAAATTAGAATTAAGTATTTCATATAATCATTGTTTAAGTTCTATCCACTGGCCTATTCTCTTTGCAGAATGGTGTTCAAAGTCGTCGCTATGAGAATGAGCTAACCACAAATAAATTTTCTTACCTTCTGAGAATGAATGCGCCAAATGAGAAGTCGCCTTTTTGGGTAGACTAAATCTCAACATCGTGATATTATTATTTCTCGTCACCTGGCAGTCCTTTAGACCTGAACCTTCCCCCAGGTCAAAAAACGACTGATGGTCACCTTGCGCAAGAACGTAATGATCTTCAACAAGCGATTGGTTGTGAGGAAATCCACCAAAGACAAGGAATGCATGCTCAATTTCTGGACCATCATTAAACCCTATCATAATCCAACCTTGTGAGGGATATCGAAGCTGGAAAAAAATTCTATCCTCGAGGAATTGATATTGGAGTTGAAACCCATCAATATCCAGGTGGTAAAATGAAATGGAAGCCATTAAAAAATGTGCACTGTTTAATAAATTCATTGATGTATATATTATTGATTTATCAATTATCTATGGAAAAAAATTCTTCTTACATCTTCTCAAAGTTTTCAATCATCTGGCCAACTACTTTTCGAAATATATTCAGGTCATTTTGATTTATGTCTAACAGTCCTTGCTCTCTCTTTTTCACGGCATGAGGTATTATCTCATTTACCAGACTTCTACCTTTTTTTGTTAAATGGACTTCAAACGACCTCCGATCGGTTCCTATCTGTCTTTCAACCAGGTCTCTATTTACCAAAATATCCAGAGTTCTGGTCAACGAAGCAGGATCTCTTAGGGTACTTGATGAAAGCTCTTTCTGTGTTAATCCATCCAACTCGCTTAACCTTTTAAGTATAATCCATTGATCTACACTTAAATCAATTTTGAGTTCTTCAAAAAGCCTACTAGTAGCCTGTTTCTTCGCTCTTGAAAGCTGATCTATCCAAAAGAAATATATCTCATCTAAAGATTTATCCTGTTCTCTCATATTAATTGATATATCAACTAATACGAAGTAAAATCATTTTAGTTTTAATTCCAATTATGATTTTGTATTTCATTCTCTCCTTTCTGCTACAGGATCCAATAGAAACCTTATTAGATAAAGGCTTCTCCGAATACACCAACGGGGAATATATTGAGGCCCTTCACACATTCAAGCAAGCGGAACAACTTGATCCCCAAAACCCTGAAATCTTCTTTTTGACAGGCATTTCTCAGTTTGGATTGAAAAACATTGAAGAAAGTGTGGAGTATCTTGAAAAAGCCATCACGTTAGATCCGCAATATCTGGAGGCTTACCAGGAATTGGGGTACATTTTTCTTGTTACCCGTGCACCCCAACGAGCGATTAGCGCTTATGATAAAGCTATTCAACTGGACCCTGAGGGTGCTGAATTATATGTCAATCGTGGAACAGCGAAATGTATGCTCAATGATACAGCCGGAGCGGATGCGGATTGGGCAATTGCAAAAAAATTAGGAGTAGACTACGGACCCATGATGACCTGTGAGTAAAGTCCAAAGAGTTTACTTTCTGTAGAATTGGATAGCTTCCTCCAAGACCTGATGGATTGAATCAATAGGAAGATCCTCCTTTGAGCTTACTCTGAAAATAGCCATACGTGCACGATCTCCTTTCTCAAGTAAAGGATTATTCATTTGCTGTCCTTCTACAAACAATAAATATGGTTCGCCGGTTTTTTTATCAGTCCACAAATAGCACATTGCTTTCTTTCCATAGCAGAAGCAAGGCATTCCGTACTTCTGGCATTCACCGATCTCCGAGTCTTTATCCAGAATGATTTTACGCAGACCTAGAAGGCTACTCTGAACCGGTTCTGGTTTTTGGATATAGTACTCATCCAGTGGGTTTTCCATTATCAGTTTTTATCCAAATTAATTAGAAATAACCGAGAATATGCCATGATTCAGAAATCTAATTCGACAAATACGAAACATATAATCAGGTAAGCACGTTACACTAAAAACCAAATTCGACATAATCGAAAGAAATAATTTTAACTTGCAATGTTATAAGTTGAAGATTGTATGAATCCCAAACCACCACACTGGATCGACCGAATCATGGAGCGTTTTTGCGATCCCTTCCTTTGGGAAGGGATCGCAGGTGATCTCCATGAAATCTTTCGAGACAATGTGAAACACAAAGGGTATACCCGCTCCAGTTTGATTTATTTGATTCATGCACTTGGATTTCTTCGAATGCGATTCAAAAGAAGGCAACATAAACATTCCAATATGCGGGCAATATGGCATAACTATCTGGTCACCTCATGGAGATCCATTGGCAGAAACAAGGGATATTTTGCAATTAATTATTTAGGACTCTTTCTCGCAATCGTATGTTCCCTATACACATTTGTATATGTACGTCATGAGCTTTCATACGATCGGGAAATCAACCGTCACTCCGATACGTATCGACTTTATAAACGATACATAAATGTCCCAGAAGGTGTTGACTTATTGACCGCTGAAACGTCTGGCATGATGGGGCCGACAATCGTTGAAGAATTTCCGGAGGCAATGAGCTTTGTCCGTATCGCTACCTGGCCCCAGGACTTTCTACTCTTTGTTGATGAACAGGATTACACACTTCCTAATGTATACTTTGCCGACAGTTCATTTTTTGACTTTTTTAATCTTAGTTTGGTCGTTGGTGATCCGAAAAGTGCTCTCTCAGCCCCATCCTCTATCGTTATCACTGAATCGACAGCGAATCTCCTTTTCGACGATAAAAATCCAATTGGTCAATCGGTAACAGGAAATGATGGACTTCCTCTAATAGTGACAGGAGTTATCCAGGACTTACCATCTAATACGCATTTCACCTTTCAAGGATTAATCTCATGGACAACCACAGTGCCTGGAATTGGATATTATTCATTCAATTGGATGAACAACTGGTTAGCACAGGCTATTCTCACATACGTTCGATTGGAACCTAAAAACGATCCGGTAACACTAGTGGATAAACTGCCTCAGATGATGAATAGGCACTTTCCCGAACGAGCAGATCAATACTTCCTTCAACTTCAACCCTGGGAAAAGATTTATCTATTCAGTGACAACATTCAGAATCCGACAGGTTCCCAATACGGTAGTTTCAAGTTTATCTTAATTCTATGCGCTTCAACACTTTTGATTGTGATTATCGCTGTTGTGAACTGCATCAATATCTCCCTCTCAAAAATCACGCAAAATGGATTGGAAGTGGGAATAAGAAAGGTGATGGGTTCCACCAGAATGCAATTAGTGCATCGATTTGTAATGGAAACTTTGATTACCACTGTCCTAGCTTCGTTTACTGCATTAATTACATTGGCTCCAGCACTTCCACAACTCAATCTTCTCACCGGTAAAGCCATGACGTATTCTGATTTCCTGAGCGTGGAGGTCTTCATTTTCATTTTAATCTTCAATGTATTTCTCAGTCTTATTATCGGCTTTTATCCAGCCCTTATGCGGTCAAAACAATCTGTAGCCTCCGGATTGCAGAAAGCTACCGGCTCTAAAGGTTCTTTTACCTTCACACGGAAGTCTCTTCTTGGCATTCAGTACACCATTTCAATCGCACTAATCATCTGCTCCTTGGTTATCCAAAGCCAGATTGAATTTTTACAGAATAAAGAACTCGGATTTAATAGGAAAAATCTGGTGGTATTGGATGTATCAAATGAAGTCGGAGAAAAGATCGAAGTTCTGGAAGATGAACTAAGTAAACATCCAAACATCCTTTCCATCTCAACTTCAAGAAATGCCATAGGTAGTGGGAGCTACTCCACAACTATGATTGCGGAGGGTCAAAACGATGACTTTAATTTAAGAGTATACGCCGTGGATGAGGATTTCATCGATACTTACCAAATTCAGCTAATTGCAGGAAGGAATTTTCTTGAAAACTCCAGATCAGATAGTAATAAAGTAATCGTAAACAGATCCCTGGTGGACTTTCAGCAATGGGATGACCCAATAGGAAAGAAACTTCGTGGCGGACAGAATTCTCCCGATTTTACAGTCATCGGAGTCATCGAAGATTTTCACTATTATTCGCCTGCTAATTCCCTCATCGAACCAATGGTGATTTTCTTCGAGCCGAATGTTTCGACCAGATCAACGATTCGACTTGGAACAGGCGACTTGCAAGAAAGTCTGGTACATATCGAAAATTCATGGGAAAAGGTGGCATCGCAAACACCTTTCAATTTTTATTTCATTGAAAACTGGTATTCGAATTTATATGATAGCGAAAGACAAGTCCTTGCCACCACATCCTTATACTCTTTTATTAGCATTCTCTTATCGGTTCTTGGATTGCTGGGATTAACCGCGTTACTACTTCAACAGAAGAAAAAGGAAATAAGCATCAGAAAAGTATTAGGAGCTAGTCTGCGATCGATAATTAATATGATCAATTATCAATTTATGCTGATAATGCTCATTGGGTTCTTGATTGCCATGCCAATTTCATACCTCGTACTGGACTGGTGGTTGGAACAATTTGTATATCAAACGGATCTTGGGATTTGGCCATTCATTGTAGGCGGAACGATAGTGTTATTTGGAAGCATATCCATAACCAGCTATATGTCTTTTCATTCCGCAAATACAAACCCATCTGAAAACCTGAACAACGAATAACTTAGACATGAAAGGAACAAATCTTGGAGAATTAGAAGAACTGGTTATGCTGTCAGTGGCTATACTATTTGATAATGCCTATGGTGTTGTTATTAAAAAAGAGATTGAAGAACGAAGTGGTCGATCCATTACCATCAGCACCGTTCATTCGGTACTATCGCGACTGGAAGAAAAAGGATATGTGAACTCACGTTATGATGGAGCCACACCTGAACGAGGGGGAAGGCGAAAACATCTTTTTACTCTGACGGTATCTGGTGAAAAGGTCTTGTCAGAAGCCCGTGAACTACGAAATGGGATGTGGGATGCAATACCAAAAATTGCCTTTCAGCATAAGTAGTCAATTCAAGTCTTCGAGAAGGGCTCTCGCTGTTTGATCTAGATCTTGTTCTCCCTGATAATATCTCTCAAGGATTTCCCTAAATCCAGGTGTGTTATATCCAGGAAAAATTCCCCGAACGTCCATATCCATCTTATGGTCAATTCCTTCTTTTCTAAGAGCATCCTGCACAACCCTTCCACTCAGGTAGAACATGGCCGCATGCCAAAGTCCACGAGGAAACTCAAGACCCATTTCCTCACTCAAGCTGAAAATACTTCCACGAAATGGACTGTCCTGAATCCGGAAAAGAAGATGTGATCCTTCGTGGAATATCGTTTCGACAAATGACGTAGTGTTATTGAGTGGATCACGGGTTGACAGAAAAATATTCATCTCCGGTCTCGTAGAGGTGTAAGCCCCTGCATAGTTGGCATAAACGGTCAGGTCTACCCGAACTTTTTTCTTACCCGGCCAGGGGTACACGGCCAGCTCCTCCATTTTTTTTATAACCAAAGACTCATACCGCTGAATATTTTCAATATGCTCCAGAAGTACCTTCGAGTTGATTGCTCGATGAAGCGGCCATAGACTCAACCTATAAACATCAGACGCTTCGTTCAAGACCATTGTGAATTCATTCGAGTATGTAGTATCGACTATAGATTTGCCGATTTCTTGTTGTTGGAGCCAATACCTCATAGCGCTTAATGCTCTTACCAGGGACTTATCCGTCAGATTCTCTCGGTAATACTCGATGGCTCGATCAAGTTTTTGTTTGTCGTCTGAATTCAATTGCTGGATTATTGAATCTTCTCCAATGGGTAAGAAAGAAAAACCATCTTCCGCTAACTTTCGCCCCTGACTCCCCTTCGCTTGCTGATATAAATAATGATGCAGGTTAATCCAGTAATCGTTATGAAACTCAAAGTAATTGGAGGTTATTTCCTGCGCTGTGGAGAATTTCGGTACCAATAGCATAATAAAAAGGCATGGTAACAGGATCTGCAATCTGAGTAGAAGATTTAAGTCATTATTCATAGAGGGCCATTTGGGGTGTGGGGAACTTGACTAAGTTTTCGGCGTTAGATTCAACTCTTTCAGTTGGTTGTATTTAGGTGAACATAGGGGAAAAAAGGACCTTTTCATACGAGAAATACTCTGAATTGGGATTTTTCAAGTCCGAAATGGCCCTATCATTATGTATCCTCCAATAAGTAATCCCCGATTAGAGCGATAATATTTCGCCATATTATCAAATTACGTAAAATCAGCGTTCGAGTAAAAGAACCTCGGCTTGTCTTCCAGGGACATTCAATGCCACTACTCCATTCACTGGATCCAACAGTAAATCGGAATAAACACAGTTATACTTTCCCTCAAATTTCACGGGCACTTTTGCTTCTACAGATTCTTCTCCAATATTAAATAGGCAAACCACCTCCATTTGCTCATCGAATCTACTGTAGGATAATACTCCATTTGAATCGTTATTCAGGAACTCAATATCACCGGTCGAGAGAACGTAGTTATTTTTTCGGAGACGAATGAGATTTGTGTAAAAATGAAAAAGTGCCGAGTCGAAAGCCACAGGATCCATAGGTCGTGGTAATCCAAGTGGATGAACTATTTCATCTTCAAACTGATAATCCGGCCAAGTAAGAGGTTTCCTTGTAGAAGGATCATCCGTTCCCCACATGCCCATCTCATCTCCAGCCCAAATATGCGGCGCTCCAATGTACGTAAACTGATGAATCAACAACATTTTAATTGTCTTATATGTATCCTGATCCGGCTTGAAAATCTTGTATTCTGGATCATCCGATGGATTTGTATGGTATTTATATGGGTTTTTATTGAATAGTGACGTGGACAAGCGTGGTGAATCGTGACTAGCAACCACATTCATCATTGCCTGGTTATTCTCCTTGCGAATACCCTTTTGCAATTGGTTCAATCCATTTACGAAATCACTTATTTCCATTTTCTCTGGAGATGCATTAAAGAAATGCCGAGCCAGACGGAACCATCTGTAATTCATTGGAGCATCGAAAACGTCACCTTCGAGGTAAGGGGCCGGATCCAATAATCTATCTGGCCATTTCTCCCACCAAACTTCTCCAACAAGGTATGCTTCAGGATTGATTTCTTTGACAAACGAACGATAATCTCTCCAAAAATCCATTGGCATTTCAGCGGCCACATCCAATCGGTATCCATCTATACCATCCGATGGGTCTCCATCCTGATTGGGATCTAGCCATCGACGAGTAACTGCCAAAATATGGTCTTTTGCTGCTTGACTAAATACATTTCCATCAAAAGGGGTAACAGAATCATCATGATTGGGGTACTCCGTCTCCTGTATTTCTGGCAAATCACGCACATTTGCCCAACCCCTATAAGAAAACTCATTTTCCTGGGTTTCAGGATCATCCCAACTTTTTACCCAATACCAGTCCGCGTAATCTGAGTTTTGTTGATTTTCAACAAGATCCTGCCAGGCCCAAAAGGTATGACCTGTGTGATTCCATGAGTAGTCCAGAATGACTTTTATTCCCCTCTTGTGCAATTCACCTACCAGCGATAAAAATAGTTTATCTGCTGAGGTCCATTTCCAAGTCTCCGGATCGACATTTATCTCTTCCGCGATCAATTCCTCATCACCTATTGGATCCGGACCAAAATTATTGTCGATGTGTCTCCAGTAGGTCGGATCATACTTATGTAGTGAAGGAGCTTCATTTAAAGGATTGAAATAAATAGCAGTAACCCCCAGGGAGTCGATGTAATCAAGACAATCGAACACGCCTTGAAGGTCACCTCCATACCGCCTTAGCTGAACCTTTTGATTAAAGGTCTCCAAAGGATTACCGTAGTAGTCTCTTTCATCTTCAAGATTGGAGATATAAGGATCTTCCACATACCAATCTCCAGTCCAGGGTGTAATTTGCCACCCTTCGGGTACGAAACCCGGATAGGCACCCACAATATCTGCAGGCTTCGGGTCATTTTCTACGTCTCCATTGCGAAAACGCTCTGCAAAAATCTGATACCAAATAGCGTATTTCGACCACTCTGGAGGATTTGAGAAAGAAACAGGTTCGTTAACAATCTCACCTTCACCCCTATTTGGCTGACAACTAGATAGTAAGGACAATAATATTAGACACAATAAGTGGAAATTCAACTTCACTTTTCTCAACTGCCAATATTTATATCTTAAGAGGGACAACAGATTTGATTCATACAATTTAATTGTTTTTGCCTGTTGACTTTATGCCTTTGCAATAAGATATTTGAAGATTACCAAAGACCACAAAACCACCTGAAATGAAAGATCTCTTTCGTAAAGCATTCATTATTGTTATTGCGCTCTCCGTTACTCCCGCATTATTTGCACAGGACTCGGTTGAAATTGACTCAGGAATTACTTCCTGGATGCTAACATCAACTGCTCTAGTATTATTGATGATACCCGGACTTGCCATGTTCTATGGTGGATTGGTCCGGACGAAAAACGTTCTGGGTACGATGATGCACAGCTTTGCCGCCATGGGAATAATGACAGTTTTATGGACCATCTGTGGTTATGCCATGGCCTTTGGTTCCAATGTTCTCGGAGGTTGGTTCGGATGGAATCCCGATTATTTTATGTTGCGTGGAATCGATGGATCTATCCTTGATGCCGGAATACCGGAATACGTTTTTACCATGTTTCAAGGAAAATTTGCCATAATCACTCCGGCACTTATTGCCGGTGCATTTGCTGAGCGTGTATCGTTTAAAGGGTACTGCCTTTTCATTGCTATATGGGGCATTCTAATTTACAATCCTCTTTGCCATTGGGTATGGGCAGAGGATGGTTACCTCTTCAATCTGGGTGCAAATGGAGCTATTGACTTTGCTGGTGGTACCGTTGTCCATATCTCAGCAGGTGTAAGCGGACTTGTAGCTGCCATATACCTCGGTTCCCGTAAATCTCACCCACACCTTCCCATGCAGCCCAATAATCTTGTAATGACCATGATAGGAGCTGGATTACTTTGGGTTGGATGGTTTGGATTCAACGCCGGAAGTAGTATCGCCAGTGGATTGAGTACAGCTCAAGCCTTGACCGTAACACAAATTGCTGCTGCTGCCGGAGGATTATCCTGGATGATAATCGAAGGATGGCATACGGGAAAAGCCACAGCACTTGGTTTTGCCTCGGGAATTCTAGCAGGGCTTGTTGCTATAACACCTGCAGCCGGAGTCGTTCAACCTGACGGCGCCCTTGTATTAGGTGCCCTGGCTACTATTGTTTGTTACCTTGCTGTGATCTGGAAAAACAAGCTTGGATACGACGACACTCTAGACGCATTTGGAATACATGGTGTAGGTGGAATTATCGGAGCCATATTCCTAACGTTTTTCATTCGCGACAGTTGGATGCAGGAGGCCGCCTCAGCAGCAGGAGGTAGTTGGACAACAATGGAGCAATTATGGGTACAAATCCTCGCAGTTGTGATCGCCATTGTCTACGCCGGTCTGGGTACCTTGCTCATTCTTTTTGTATTGGATAAGCTGGTAAAGATCAGATCAACAGATACGGGAGAAATGAAAGGACTAGACAGTCACTACCACGGTGAAAAAGGATATGGAATGATCAACCCTAGTTAACCTGAACCCAACTAAGAAAATCATGAAATTAATCATAGCTATAATCAGAGAAAACCAATTGGATCAGGTGCGAGAATCGCTTGTAGAAGCAGGAATCGAAAGAATCACAGTGAGTCACGTATCGGGTCATGGACGTCAAACAGGTGGAGAAGAAATCTACAGAGGTCAAAAAGTGATTCCAAATCTTAGCAACAGTGTTCGTTTGGAAATTGCGGTTAATGATGAATTTGTTGAGCCTACTATTGATGCCATTGCAGCAGGAAGTTCTGCAAATGTCGATGGAATGATTGGTAGTGGAAAAATTTTCATAATGCCCCTGGATGATGTCGTGAGGCTGCGAACGGGTGAACGCGGAAAAGAAGCGATCTAGCCTGAAAAAAGCGAGAAACAAAAGACCAACTCAAAGGTCAGCTCCAATATGCTTCCTATTCTAACGCAGGCCAACGTACACGCGGGACGAGATGCTATCCACTCTGATGGAAAATCGTTTTCCTATGATGATGTCGTGCAGAAAATGGAATCCTGGATCTCCTTTTTACTCGACGGGAAGTCAGACTTAAATGAAGAAAGAGTAGCTTTTTGCATAACTCCTGGTTTCGATTATGTGACTATTCTTTGGGCCATCTGGCAAGCAGGAGGAATAGCCGTACCACTTCATACAAAAGTACCGATTGAGTCATTGAAATATACACTGGAAGACAGTGAAGCATCAATACTAATTGTATCTGATGAATTAAAAGATAGAGTAGGGGAATTAGCGTCCTCGGGAATTCGATTCATTAGCGTTAGTGACTGTAAGCAAGCTCATTTAGCCAATATCCCGAATGTATCCATGAAGAGGAGGGCCATGATGCTTTATACCAGTGGCACCACTGGAAAGCCAAAAGGTGTGGTAACAACCCACTCCAATATTGATGCTCAAATCAAATCCCTTGTCAGCGCTTGGAAATGGTCACAGAATGACAAAACAATCAATGTCCTGCCTTTGCATCATGTCCATGGAATCATTAATGTGGTTAGTTGCTGCCTTTGGAGTGGAGGTAGTTGTTTGTTTCCGAGGGGTTTTGATGAAGAGAAAGTTTTCTCCGCTTTCCTCCATTCGGGAATCAATGTGTTCATGGCAGTGCCTACAATCTATCATAAACTAATAACCTTCTGGGAAGGGTTGGAAATCGCCGAAAAAGAAAAAATAACCAATAAACTAGGCAGTATGCGTCTTATGGTTTCCGGTTCCGCTGCATTGCCGGTTAGTGTTTTGGAGAAATGGAGAACGATTAGCGGACAAACACTCTTGGAGCGCTACGGTATGACTGAAATCGGTATGGCCATTTCAAATCCTTACCGGGGAGAAAGACGACCGGGTTTTATAGGACAGTCATTGCCGGGAGTTAGAATTAAATTAATCGACGACCAAGGGAAGGAAATTAACGGCGATGAGGAATCTGGAGAAATTCTGGTAAAAGGGCCCAATGTCTTTAAAGAATACTGGAAACGGGAAAATGCCACCGAAGAGGCTTTCACAATTGACGGTTGGTTTAAAACCGGGGATGTGGCAATGACTCAAAATGGTAGTTATAAGATCCTCGGAAGAAAGTCTGCTGACATCATAAAATCAGGAGGCTACAAGCTTTCCGCTCTTGAAATTGAGGAAGTGCTCCGTACTCATTCATTTATTGGGGACTGTGCCGTGGTTGGTGTTGAAGATGAAGAATGGGGAGAAATTGTAACAGTCGCATACACTGCGGAGCAAAATGTTAATGATGAAGAGTTAAAGGTCTGGTTAAAGGAAAAACTACCAGCATACAAAATCCCCAGGAAATACCTTCAAATGGAAAATCTTCCCCGAAATGCCATGGGAAAGGTGGTCAAGAAAGAGGTTAAAAAACTGTTTCAATGAAAATCTATGGTGTTGCCCTACTAGCCGTCTGCTATCTGACCGGCAAAATATTAGGTCAGTACCTGGGTATTATCCTCGGTATCGGAGGCAATGTTGGAGGTGTGGGTATCGCGATGTTCCTCTTGATTCTAATCAATGAACGAGTCAAGGACTCCAGGCCATTTATGGATGAAAACCGACAAGGTATTCATTTTTGGAGTAGCATGTATATCCCTGTGGTGATTGCCATGTCTTCCGTTTTAAATGTAAAAGCCGCGTTATCCGGTGGCTGGGTAGCTGTATTTGCAGGTATCATTGCTACAAGTGCCTGCTACTTGCTAATACCCTCAATATCCAAACTATCTGGAAGAACCAATGGAAGTAATTGAGAATCTCCTGATCAAAAATGGATTAGTAACTGCCTTTCTCACCGTTGGTCTATTGATGCTAATTGCCAACTGGATCTCTAAAAAAGTATTAAACGAGAGAATTCCTGGAGTTGCCCTTGCCATAGCCGCGGCTTTGGTACTGGCATATTTTGGTGAAGAAAAGGGAATTGCAGATTTTCCACTATTCACTGGGATGGCCCTTTTAGGAGGATCCATGCTTAGAGACTTCACTATTGTGGCAACCGCTATGGGTGCAAGCATGGAGGAGTTAAAGAAAACCGGCTTAGCTGGTGTCGTCTCTCTCCTTGTTGGCGTGACTCTTACCTTTTTTATTGGTGGTTCAATCGGCTATTTATTGGGATACACCGATCCAGTCAGTTTTACCACTATCGGTGCCGGAGCTTGCACCTACATTGTGGGCCCCGTAACCGGAGGGGCGCTTGGAGCATCCTCCGAACTCATTGCAATCAGCGTTGCAGCCGGCGTTATTAAAACCATTTTTGTAACGATCATTACCCCGGCAGTTGCAAGGTTTATTGGCCTTGACAATCCACAAACTGCCATGGTTTTTGGTGGAATGATAGGTACTACTAGTGGCGTTGCTGCTGGATTAGCAGCTACCGATCCTAAACTGGTACCTTATGGAGCTCTGACAGCCACTTTCTACACAGGAATTGGCGTGCTTCTATGCCCTTCGATTTTCTTTATTATAATCCGGGCAATTCTAGGCTGATCGTCAACGATGAAAAGTTTCGGACATGAGCTCCAGAACTGTCGGTAGTGCTTCTCGCCAATAGGTCCAATTGTGTTCACCATCTCTTACTCTGAATTCATGGTCAATTTTCCGTGCTCTCATTATTTTGTGCATTTCCATGTTGCCTTCAATTAAGAAATCATCATCCCCACAATCGATGTACCATTTTACAGTATTCAGTTTTTCAATTTCCTGACTCTTCACCAGGTAATAAGGCATGCTACTTTTCAAATGATCAGTCAACCTATCTTCACCAGCCAAACCCTTTCCTAAAAACCAGAAGTACTGATCCCAGTCTTCTTGTGACTGTTCCAGAACCCAATCCTCATCAAAAACCGCGGCGCTCAAGGGTGCTGCGGCGGCGAATAGTTCAGAGTACTTTAATGCATATAGAAACGTGCCATGTCCGCCCATACTCAAGCCGGCAATGCCCCGATATTGCTTTTCTCCCCGTACTTTGTATGTGTCCTCAATAAATGGTATGAATTCCTGTATGAAGAAATCCTCATAATCATTGCTCCCATCACTGGCATTCACATACCAATCTAAACCAGCGTCTGGCATCACGATAATCATAGGCGTCATTAGTGGATTACCAATTCCAGCATCCGCAATTGCTTTCACTTCCCCAAATTGAGACCACGCAGTTTCATTATCGGTATAGCCATGTAAGAGATACAAAACCGGGTATTGTCGATCCGAACTATTGTAATCATACGGAAGATAGATACTGTAATTGACGGCTCTTTTCAGGGTCTTACTCTCCATGTGAAGACTTTCTTTTAGGACGCCGGATTGGCAGTAAACATTCAGTAACGCGACCAGATGTAAACCTGCTACGATAAAATATTTCCTCATGGCTCAAGTTTTATGAGAGAATGTACCCCTTTGCTCAAGAAAATCAAAAACTATGCATCTAAGATGACGACAGAACTCTCTGCTTGAGGAACTACGCTACCAATCGGTTCGAGTGATATTTTTTCAATCTCGCTAACCTCCCGCTCAAACTCCATTTGATATTTCCTATCGATGGCAATAAGCAAACCTCCACTAGTCTGAGGGTCCGCCAGAAGTCGATGATCTTTTAGCACACCCATGTCAATACGCTCTCCGTAGCTGCTCCAATTCCTATCGGTACCACCTGGTGTGGTGCCCAATTCAAGGTAGTATTCCACAAATGACATTTTGGGTATTGCATTAAAGATGAGCTCAACTGTAAGTTCACTCCCCTCGGCCATTTCAAGGGCATGCCCGGCTAATCCAAACCCGGTTATATCAGTAATGGCGTGCACATAATCATGCTTAGAAATTTTGGCTCCCAGACTATTCAACTTCATCATTGAGTTTTTGGCCTCTAGTAAATCCTCCTCTCGAGCGAGTCCTTTTTTTTGTGCCGTTGTTACCAATCCCACACCGATCGGTTTAGTTAGATAAAGCAAATCATTAACTCTTGCATCACCGTTTCTCTTCACCGAGGATGGCTTTATTTGACCTGTAACCGCTAGTCCAAAAATAGGCTCGGGGGCATCAATACTATGACCTCCTGCAAGTGGTATCATAGCTTCAGCGCATACCTTTCGGGCTCCCTGGATTACCATTTTTGCTACAGCAGTTGGTAACTTATCAATCGGCCAACCCAAGATAGCGATAGCCATTAGAGGTTTGCCTCCCATTGCATAAATGTCACTAATAGCATTTGTTGCGGCAATTGCACCAAAATCGAAGGGATCATCGACAACCGGCATGAAGAAATCTGTGGTACTAATAATCGCTGTATCCTGATCTAACTGATAAACAGCAGCATCATCTTTCTCCGAATTGCCTACCAACAGGTTTTCAAAATGACCTGAGGTCTCCCCTTCCAGAATTTGCTGAAGCATTGCGGGAGATAACTTACAGCCACAGCCGGCTCCATGACTATGCTCTGTTAACTTGATATTCATATTCTTTTATGATGCTTTCGGCAATCTTAATTGGTTCATTGATTTTGACCTCTTTGACATACCTGATAAGGTCTGATTTTTTTCCTATTGATTTACGATATTGCCGGTCATAGTAGGTAAGGATTACATCTGCTGCGTCATCCAGATTCCCGGATTCTATTCTATGTATTGCAGAGCCTGTTTCTTTCAAACCTAGTTTTTTACTGATTTCCTTTGTAGCAGCTATTAGCTTTTTGGAATCAAGACTACCGTAGGAACGAACCAGCTTTTTAACCCTCTCTGATTTCTCTACTTCCATTAATAGGTGTGGAGATCGGTTCATCAACTCAAATAGTGATTCGGGTAAAGTCACCTGTCCGATGCATATTGATTCATCTTCGATCCAAATCCTTTTTTGAGGATTCAACTTCTTAAATTCCCATAAAACGTTATTCTGAAATTGCTCCGACGTTGGTTGGGATCGACTCATTTGATTACCGAAGCTTGATCCTTGATGAAGTGCGAGTCCTTCTAAATCAACTATCTGCTCACCCTGTTCGCGAAGCGCATGCAGGACTTCCGTTTTTCCACTACCCGTGTATCCTGTTACAACAACAAGTGAAAGCTCTTGAGTGAAGAAATCACGGACTTCACGGCGGTATGACTTGTACCCTCCGTCCAGAACAGAAACTGAAAAGCCATATTGAGATAGCAGCCAACCCATACTTTCAGATCTCATTCCGCCTCGCCAACAATAAAGACCCAACTGTTTTGATTTAAGCTCTTCCGCAGCTTCGACAAATCCTCTCATCTTCGGACCCACCAAATCGAGACCCAACTTTATTGCCTCTTTTTGACCCTGATGGTTATATGCAGTGCCCACTTTCGCCCTTTCGTCATCGTTGAACAGTGGTATCGAAACAGATCCTGGAATATGACCCTTAGAGTATTCTGATGGAGACCTCACATCTACAATAGGAATCTTTGTTTTCAATAATTCACCTAAATGCATATCAAATTACTATCAGATACTTCAAAGTGCATTTTGCTTGGAAAGAGAGATAGCAATCTTTTCCAGGTCCATCCCCATTACATCCCTTGAAGTTTTCAGTACAATGGAGGCTATTGGTTGTGGCAATTGACTATAACCTAATTGCGCTCCCAAAATTGCTCCTGTAACAGCAGCGACTGTATCATTGTCTCTACCAAAATTTACAATGAATTCCATGGCCTTGCGGAAATCACCATTAGAAAACAGCAATGCCATAATGTTAATCTGATGAATCTCTTCGGCATGAAAAGGAATATCCTTCAGGTTACCTTCCAATAGTTCGTACGCCTTCATCAGCCTGGCGTATTCTAGTTTATCTCCCTTAAATCCCCTGGTAATTGTCATTTCCTCAAGAATATCATCCTCTTTCAATTGCTGTACTTCAAACATGATCTCTTTGGATCGTGTCAGGGCATTATTCGCTAACCTACCTACTAATCGGCTGTTATTGTATCTCATTGGATCAACAGAAAGTGTAACATCAACAATATCTTCAATGCCAATATCGTTTCCCATTGCCATCGATGTGTAAGCTGCGGTTAGTGCCATTATATCCCGGGCATATCCATGATCAAATATTCCTATTCGATAGGCTTCCTCGTATGCCTTGTTCGGATTGCCAGGATAAAAAACCCCTACTGATGGTGAATAAAGCATGCCAGCACAGGCAAGATCCCCACCATAAAACTTATTTAATGCGTAGTTGTAAGCTTGAATGTCATTTGCTAAAAATGGCTGGGCGACTTTTGCCCATTCCTGAAGCCAGGTCATGTGTAGCAACTCCTTTTCTAAAGGCTCAGGACTAAAGCTTTCGACCTGCTGCACTTCTTCCTTCTCTTGTTCGTAAACCGCAATTATATATTTAGCAAAAGCTGATGCGTCCAGTTCTCCATTCTTGGACTGAGTTGATAGATAATTGCTGATTAGATATTTCCATCTTGTATCGTCCGTGGTAGCTCCTGCTTGCAAATAATCCTCCCAGGGGCCTTCAGGAGAATCTGGACGGGCAACTAAAACAAGGGTATCGATATAACCGTACTGTACCTGAATTGATCGTCGAGACCACATTTCAACCGGTGCTCCCATGGCATCACCAATAGCGGACCCTACTATCATACCTAGTATCTTATCATAGTACTTGTCAGAGTCCACGATGGTTGGTGCAGGTTGAGTCTGGGATGGTGCCGGAAATGAGGAGTTTTCGATCGAGCTCCTCTCCGAACAACTCCATAAAATGGAGATAATAAACAAAAGACTAATTCCCTTCATTATCCAAAATTGCGTGAAATTTCCGAACTCAATCCGACGTCATGTCTTAAGTGCGTCATTATTGTTCAGTAACCTCTATATATATTTAGTGCATCTTGATGAAAGTAGCTCCCCGAATTCTTCCGATTATTGTATTCGCACAATTCTGTGGCACCTCGCTTTGGTTTGCCGGAAATGGAGTTCTAAATGACCTGACCGTGGCTTTCAACTTGTCACAAGGAATTGTAGGGCCACTTACTTCCGCGGTCCAACTAGGTTTTATTTCGGGAACACTTGTATTTGCACTTGCTACGATTTCCGATCGATATAAACCATCCGCTGTTTTCGTAATCTGCGCATTCCTTGGTTCTATCTTCAATCTTGGGGTTATTTGGCAAGGCAATACATTTTTTTCTCTTCTTACTTTCAGGTTCATGACCGGGTTTTTCCTTGCAGGTATTTATCCGGTAGGTATGAAGATCGCGGCGGACTATTATAACAAGGGTCTTGGGCTGTCACTTGGATATCTTGTGGGTGCGCTAGTCGTTGGTACAGCTTTTCCTCATCTACTGAAAGATATGGCAGGGTCATTGCCCTGGCGATCAGTAATTATCGCCACCTCAATACTTGCATTTTCCGGAGGAATTATTCTTTGGCTTTTTGTACCGGATGGCCCTTTTAGAAAGCCCGGAAAAGGAATGGACATTTTCGCCTTCGCATCGGTATTTAAGAAAAGAGATTTCAGACTATCCGCCTTTGGCTATTTCGGACATATGTGGGAGCTCTACACATTCTGGGCCTTCGTTCCAATACTGCTATCCATTCACTGGAATATGGGATCAGGCCCCAGCATTTCATTTTGGTCTTTCGTAATCATCGCTGTTGGAGGTCCCGCATGTGTAACTGGTGGTTACCTTTCACGCAAAATTGGACCCGGAAAAACCGCATTAATCGCCCTTATCGTATCCGGTTTCTGCTGCTTGCTTTCTCCATTTATGTTGATACCTGGTGTAAGTGATGTCGCTTTTATATTGTATCTCCTAATATGGGGTACTTCGGTAATCGCAGATTCACCTATGTTATCGACGCTAGTCGCTTATAACGCAGATGATCAGATTAAGGGCACTGCCCTTACGATTGTTAATTCAATGGGATTTTCAATCACCATCTTTAGCATCCTATTGGTCAATTACGCCATTCAGTTCATCCCTGTTCAATACGGCTTCTTGCTACTCGCACCTGGCCCGATTCTCGGCGCAATAGCTCTCAAGAGGTCGGCAGGCGTTTAGATTATCTTTATCTTTATGTACGACCGATATATGCTAGCTCCGTAAATGAAAGCAGCTATCTACTCCGAATTTAGGGGACCCATCACTATCGAAGAGGTTGACGATCCCTCCTGTGACCCTGAAAGTGTAATAATCGAGGTTAAGGCATCTGGATTGTGTCTAAGTGATTGGCATGGATGGCAAGGACATGACGCTGACATAACTCTTCCCCATGTCCCGGGACATGAATTGGCAGGAACAGTTGTCGAAATTGGTAGAGAAGTTAAGTGGTTTAAGCCTGGAGATCGTGTCACTGTCCCTTTCGTTTGTGGCTGCGGAACGTGTCCGCAATGTGAATCGGGAAATCATCAGATCTGTGATCATCAGACTCAGCCTGGTTTCACCCACTGGGGCTCTTTCGCTCAATATGTTAGTATCCGTCATGCGGATTTGAACCTGGTTTCACTTCCTCAGGAAATGGATTTTGTCACTGCCGCCAGTCTGGGATGTCGTTTTGCCACCTCTTTTCGAGCTGTTAAAAGCCAGGGGGCTGTTAAACCAGGTGATTGGGTTGTCGTTTGGGGTTGTGGTGGAGTCGGTTTATCGGCCATAATGATTGCCAAATCACTAGGCGCAATGGTGATTGCAGTGGATATAAAAGAGGAACAGCTTGAAATGGCCAGGAATTGTGGAGCTGATTATGCATTGAACTCAAGTCTTGGGGCTCTCTCGGAAAAAATCAAAAACCTTTCCGATGGCGGCGCAAATCAATCATTCGACGCTTTAGGCAGTCAAGAAATCGTTACAGAATCTCTGAGGTCCCTGCGAAAAAGAGGAAGGCACATACAAGTAGGGCTACTTCCTGATGGAGACGTTTCCATTCCGGGCGATTTGCTAATCGCCCGAGAAATAGAAATTGTTGGAAGTCACGGGATGCAGGCCTTTCGTTATCAAGAAATGCTTAAAATGATCCAGTTAAGACAACTAAATCCATCCCTTTTGATTTCTGAACTGATTTCGCTTGAGGATGTACCTAAATGTTTACCGGAGATGGACAACTTCAACTCTCCGGGAATCAAAGTCATCACGGATTTTCTGGCCTAATTGCTCCCAAAAAAACCTTCGTCAAGGATTTTCATCAACATTCCGTCTACAAATAGAATTTTCGGGTTCTGTGATTAGTTCGCTTTTATTCTTATTCCAACATTTGATACGGTAATTAAGACAGCAGAAAAATGGAAAGAATAGAAAGAATCAAAGAAGAGCTGGAACCTCTTAGAAATAAACTCCTGAATCACCGACTTTACGAGGCACTTTCCGGAATTGATGATATCCGGACTTTCATGGAAAAGCATGCATTCGCGGTTTGGGATTTCATGTCATTACTTAAAGCCCTTCAATCAAAGCTCACCTGTACGTCCGTGCCTTGGAAGCCCGTACCGAATCCGGAAGTCGCACGATTCATTAATAATATTGTGATGGAGGAAGAAACGGATAAAAACGAATACGGCAAGGTGAAAAGTCACTACGAAATGTACCTTGACGCCATGATGGAAATTGATGCTAATACAACCAAAATACAGAATTTTGTAAGTATCGTCTATAATACAGAAGACCTTTCAAACGCCATGGAACTTGCCTCTCTGGAGCGAATTGAAGCTGACTTCATGATCTTCACATTTGGAGTTATTCAAAGGGGAAAACTTCATCAAATGGCCTCAGCGTTTACATTTGGAAGAGAAGAACTTATACCTGAAATGTTTATGGAAATTGTGAAGAACTACGAAAAGAATAACAATCAATCCTATCCAAAACTCAGGCACTACCTTCAACGTCATATCGAATTAGACCAAGAGGAGAATCGACCCTACCCGCTGAAAATGATCGAGGACATTTGTGGAAATGACCCAAAGAAATGGGAGGAGGTCATTATAACTGCAAAAGCAGCCCTCCAAGCAAGAATTAATTTATGGGATGACATTACGGAGCTCATTCTGGAGAATGCCAGGGTAGTTGAATAACAAGAAATTTGGGTTGGAATAGGAAGAAGACAGCCTTGTTTGGGGATATACGAAGACTGTCTCTTTTTTTCCGTATATATTCACTCTCCGAATGAGAGGACATCTTTCTTTATCCGATGACGAATTTGTAGATCAGTTTGAAAACCTGACATTGAGACCAGCCTTGTTTTCACATGAAGCGCACTTACGACTGGCCTTCGTCTATCTTAGAAATTTCTCTATCATAGAAGCAATAGATAAAATAAGGAATGGGATACTGTCATTTGATCGTAAACATGGGGATGGATCAAAATATCATGAAACGCTAACCGTTGCAGCAGTTCATGTGATTAATCATTTTCGGCAGAAGCAGGAAATCCATGACTTTTCTTCCCTATTAAAAGCTTACCCACGATTGAAGAAGGATTTCAAACAACTATTGCTGACACATTACTCGGAAAAACGGCTTTTCGCTAAGGATTCCAAGTACTGTTATCTGGAGCCAGATCTGATACCATTTACCTAGTAACCGTACTTTTCTTTCCACCTGGATCGTAAAAATTTTCGTAAATCCTCCTCCCTTGGGTTTTTTCCGGGATTGTAGAAATTAGTACCACTAATTTCCTTTGGTAAGAATTCCATATCTGCAAAGTTCCCCTCAAAAGCATGAGCGTATTTATAACCCTCACCGTAACCCTTGTCTTTCATGAGCTTCGTTGGAGAATTACGAATAGCCATTGGGATAGGAAGATCCCCTGATTGAGCTACTTCTCTTTGGGCTGAATTAATGGCCTCGTAACTGGCATTACTTTTTGGAGAACTCGCCAGGTAGGTGACACATTGACTCAGTATGATCCTTGATTCCGGATATCCGATAACGTTAACCGCCTGAAATGCACTGTTCGCCAGCACCAGGGCTGTTGGGTTAGCATTTCCGATATCCTCTGAGGCGAGGATAACCAATCGACGGGCAATAAACTTCACATCTTCGCCCCCTTCAATCATCCGTGCCAGGTAATAGACTGCCGCATTTGGATCACTGCCCCGAATTGATTTGATAAATGCGGATATTACATCGTAGTGCATATCCCCTTTCTTGTCGTACAGGACTGTTTTTCTCTGAGCTACATCGATTACTTTATCATTGGTTAAGGAGACCTCTTCCTCTTCTTCAGATAAGACCACCTGCTCAAAAAGATTCAGAAGTTTTCGAGCATCTCCACCAGAAAGATTGAATAGAGCTTCAGTCTCTTTCAAAACAATCCGGTACTTTTTCATTTCGATGTCTTTTTCCATTGCTAATTGAAGAATGGAATGTAAATCTTCTTTGGTAAGATGATTCAACGTGTAGACCTGTGCCCTGGAAAGAAGGGCCGAATTAACCTCAAAACTGGGATTTTCAGTTGTAGCTCCAATTAGAGTAATAGTACCTTTTTCAACAGCACCAAGTAGTGCATCTTGCTGAGCCTTGTTGAACCGATGTATTTCATCGATAAATAGAATAGACTTGCTGCCAGGTCGTACCTTATTAATCACTTCCCGTACTTCTTTCACCCCAGCACTAATTGCACTGAGTGCCTGAAACGGAACTTTTACCTGATTTGCAATAATATTGGCTAGTGTCGTTTTGCCTGTTCCAGGAGGCCCCCAAAAAATTATAGAAGGAACTCTTCCTGCAGAAATAGAACGTCGGAGTACTCCTTCGGGACCAACAAGATGCTCCTGGCCTACAAGGTCATCAAGGGTTACCGGACGCATTCTTTCCGCAAGTGGTGTATGATCCTGGAACATGGGTTAAAGGTAATCCAACCTTCCATCTCAGCCAATCTCGAACACTGATAGAGTTCGATACCAACAATGGATCATAGTTCGTCAACACGAGTAACATAGAGGCCTACATCCATCAACACTGCAAAAGGTAGATTTCTCCTTTCGTCGAAATGACCACAGGTATTTAGCAACTATTAATAGAACGTCATCTCGACCAATGGGAGAGATCTACCAACCAGCGTTTAAACCAAATACAATAAGTCGATGGTCAAGAAACTAGCCGTACTATTTATCACAGGAATGAACATAATTAAAAAGGACGTCATCTCGAGAGAAGCAAGAGATCTACCAAAATGCTTAAACTCATTCAGAAAAAAGATATCATTATAGCTATATAGCGTTATTTGCTATATTTATTCATGAGTAACCAAAATTTCTTTGTGTATATCACAACCAACCCAAGAAAGACTGTTCTTTATGTGGGAGTTACGAATGACCTGAATAGGAGAATGAATGAACACTTCGAATCACGAGGAAATAGAAGGCACTTTGCCGGAAGATACTATTGCTATAACCTGATCTATTTTGAAAGATTTCAGTATCCAACACACGCAATTGAACGAGAAAAAGAAATTAAGAAATGGAGCAGAGAAAAGAAGGAAAAACTAATAGCCACGAACAATCCCTCCTGGGCCATTCTTAATAAATCCATCTAAGCCCATGGCAGCTACATTAAATTGGTGGATTTCTCTCGTCGAAATGACTACAGGTAGTTAGCAACTATAAATGGAACGTCATCTCGACCATCGGGAGGGATCTACCAACAACATATCCTTTCGAAACTTAGTCATAACTAGAACTCACAATTCCCCGGTGTTCGAGGAAAAGGAATTACGTCTCGAATATTATTCATTCCGGTAACAAACTGAGTCATTCGTTCAAATCCCAGTCCAAATCCACTGTGGGGCACCGTCCCAAACTTGCGAGTCTCCAGGTACCACCATAACTCTTCCTTAGGAATACCCATTTCATCCATTCGGGTTGTCAATTTCTCAAGGCGTTCCTCCCTTTGCGATCCTCCTACAATTTCACCGATACCAGGGAAAAGTACATCCATTGCAGCTACAGTCTTACCATCTTCATTCTGTCGCATGTAAAATGCTTTGATATCCCTCGGGTAGTCAAAAAGAATCACGGGTTTTTTGAAATGCTTCTCCACCAAAAATCTCTCATGTTCCGATTGCAGATCGGCCCCCCACTCACTAATCACGAATTGGAATTTCTTTTTTTTATTTGGTTTTGAGTTTCGAAGTATATCAATAGCCTCGGTATAGGATATCCTGACAAATTCATTATCAGCAACAAATTTCAACCGCTCTAGCAGGTTTAGCTCGTTCCTTTCATTTTGGGGCTTATTTTTCTCTTCCTGTAGCTCTCTGTTGTTTAGGAATTCAAGATCATCTATACAATTCTCTAAAACATTGGCTGCCAGGAACCTCAACATATCTTCTGCCAGGTCCATGTTGTCCTGATTATCATAGAAAGCCATCTCTGGCTCCATCATCCAGAATTCTGCCAGGTGACGTGTGGTGTTTGAATTTTCCGCCCTAAATGTTGGGCCAAATGTATAAATCTCGCTTACGGCAAGTGCTGCCAATTCGCCTTCAAGCTGACCAGAAACAGTCAGGTTCGTCTCTTTCTCAAAGAAGTCTTCCTTGAAGTCAATTTCCCCTTCTTCCGTTCTTGGAGGTTGACCTATATCTAACGTGGTTACTTTGAACGTCTCACCAGCTCCCTCCGCATCAGATGCGGTAATTATGGGTGTATTCAGATAAAGAAACCCCTTTTTATGAAAATAGTCATGTATGGCGTATGCCATTTGATGTCGTATTCTCAAAACTGCACTAAAGGTATTTGTGCGTGGACGAAGGTGGGCGATCTCCCGAAGGAACTCCATGGAATGTCTTTTCGGTTGCAATGGGTACGTTTCGGGATCCGCATCTCCCAAAATCTCAATGCCTGAAGGAATCATTTCGATTGCCTGACCAGCACCTTGTGATTCAACCAATATACCTGTAACCGATAAACTAGCACCTGTAGTCATACGCCGGATAGTCTCCTCATCGAATGAAGCCGGTTCGATAACCAACTGAAGGTTCTTGATAGTAGAACCATCATTCAACGCAACAAAAACAGCGTTTTTGCTTTCACGTTTTGTTCTTACCCATCCTTTGACTACAATTGGTTCGTCTCCGGCTGTTGATTGAAGGGCTACTTTGATTTTTGTTCTTCTCATGGGATGAGTTATCTAAAGGCAAGAAAATGAGGCGCAAAAAAACGATAATTTGCCGGCTTAATCAAAGAATAAGAGATTTTAGATAATTTTGATCAATAGGTCATTCGAATGCAAAAACTCACCTTAACACAATCACTCCAACAAAAGCTCTCTCCTCAGCAAATACAGTTTATCAAACTGTTGCAGGTTCCGACTGCCGAGTTGGATGCACGAGTGGAGTCTGAATTGGAAGAAAACCCTGCTCTTGAAGAAGGTAAGGCTGAAGAAGAATCGACTTTGGAAAGCGAGGATTACGAAGACGATTTCGAATTAGATGACAACAACATAGAGGAATACCTTCACGATGACTACAGTGGGTATAAAATGCAGGGAGATGGTGGAGGAAGCGACGATGACGACAAGGAAATACCAGTTTCTATCGGCACGACTCTGCATGAGCAATTGGTATCGCAACTTGGGTATCTAAAATTGGATGAAAGACAGAACGTCCTTGCGAAACACCTGGTCGGTAGCATCGACAACGATGGCTACATTCGTAGGGAATTGAGTGCAATGGTCAATGACTTAGCTTTCACACAGGGCATTGAAACGGATGAAGAGGAACTGGAAGATTTACTATTCAAGATTCAAAACTTTGATCCTGCAGGTATTGGAGCAAGAAATTTGCAAGAGTGTCTGCTACTTCAACTGGAAAGGAAAGATCCTGAAGAAGAGATTAATCGGTTGGCTTATGATATAATCGATTACTGTTTCAATGAGTTTTCTAAAAAGCATTACGATAAGATCACTAAAAAGCTTCATATCGAAGACGAGGAGATTTTCAAAGAAGCTATCTCATTGATAACAAAGCTCAACCCTAAACCCGGAGGATCTGGAGAGGAAGTAGTAAAAACCCAATACCTCATTCCTGACTTTCTGCTCTCCAACAATAGTGGAAAACTGGAATTAACCCTCAATAGCCGTAATGCTCCGGAACTTCGAGTTAGCCGATCGTACTCCGACATGCTTCAAGCATACGACAAGAGCAACAAGAAAGATAAAAAGCTAAAAGAAACAGTTTCCTTTATTAAGCAAAAACTAGATTCTGCCAAATGGTTTATTGATGCGATAAAGCAACGTCAACAGACGCTTCTTAATACCATGCAAGCGATCATAAATTTCCAGTACGATTACTTTTTGGATGGAGATGAAAGCAAATTGAAACCTATGATCCTTAAGGATATTGCAGATCGAATCAGTATGGATATTTCTACGGTGTCAAGAGTTGCAAATAGTAAATCCATTCAGACGGAATTTGGTATTTACCCACTTAAATACTTTTTTTCAGAAGGTATCGCCACTGATAGTGGAGAAGATGTAAGCAGTCGGGAAGTAAAGAACAAACTCAGAGAGGAAATAGAAAAAGAAGATAAGAAAAAACCTCTTTCTGATGACAAGCTTGAAAAAATCTTGAAGGAGCACGGTTATAATATTGCACGAAGGACTGTGGCAAAATATCGGGAACAATTGAACATCCCCGTTGCCCGACTAAGAAAGGAGTTGTAGTGATCTACTTCATGCGTTTTATTTCCCAGTTGTTTCATCCCTTGTTGATGATCACCTATGTTCTACTTCTCCTGTACATATATCTGCCAGAAGCATTCAGCCCTGTAGCAGCAGAATCCATTCCTTCATTGCTCCTAGCCACTTTTCTTACGACGGTAGTAATTCCTGCCCTTAGTATTTCTCTACTGCGAATGACAAGTAAGATCACTTCTATGGAACTCACTAATCGAGAGGAGAGAATACTTCCGTTTCTTTCAATTGCTATTTTCTACGGTTCAGCAACGTTCTTATTTATCACCAAATTATCTATCAATCCCCCCGTGTCAATTATGCTTATTGGTGTAAGCGTTCTACTAGTTATTCTTTTCCTGATCACATTGGGCAAGTTCAAGATCAGTATCCACTCCGCTGCTATATGGGGAGTTTGTGGGTTTCTGTGTGCTCTTTCAATTTCAATAACAGGAACCCAATTAATGATCCCCCTACTCATCGCGTTTATTGCCGCAGGATTGGTTTCTACAAGCAGGCTATTTCTTAACTATCACACTTCAACGGAGATATGGTCCGGTGCACTACTGGGGTTTGTTTACTGCTTCCTGGTGATGTATTACTTCGGTTAGAAACCGGTCAGGGTTACACCAAAGGTCATAAACTGTTGGTTGACGTCGAAAGGAGCTTCGTTGAATAAGTTTGACAGCTGTTGACGGTAAAACACACTAATTGATTTCCAACCAACACGTCCGATAACTCCATATCTCACGTTGCTCAAGCCAAATCTAGCTCTTTGTTTGTACGTACGTGTTTCGTCGTTAACATCAAACTTGATTTTTGTGTGCGAGTCAAATCGGTAGCCGATGAATGCGCCGACACCTACGAAAAATCCTGTCCCATCTTTTGTTTTGAGTGGATGATATCTGAGCTCCAGTGGAGCATCGATATAACTCATCGTCAAAAGGTTTTTACGAATGCCAAACTGGGTGAGGGTATCAAAACGAAATACCTGGGCAGAATCTAACTGAAAATTCAATGCTCGATCCCAGCTAAATCGATCGTTGCCAATTCCAAGTTTTGCCGCAAAAACGAAGCGCTCCGAAAGTGGAAACAATCGCTGATAGTGTGCAGAAAATGACCGTGAAGGCCACCAGCGTGTATCCATTTCAGCTGGAGAATTTTGCAAGAAATTCAATCCAAAATCAATATTGATGTCCCCAGGAATATCCGGTTGCTCCGGACGGCCTGATTGTGCCAGGGTAGATAAAGTCAGTGAAAAAAGTACAATCCCGAGAATACTCCTCATTCGATCAAAAAAATTTAGCGGCAAAGATAGAAGCAAAATGATATCTGTTGAGGAAAGAGATGACTATTTAACAAAGGTTAAGGAAAAAGCTCCTCATTTCTTAACTAAAAGGTTGATGAAGAAAATATGAACATCCGGATAAATTTTCAATAAGAGTATTCCCCATGCAGTTCATTTATTTGACACGCTTTCCGTTAAGTAGAAAAACTCATTCACTTATCATATCAACGGGTTCGCCGCCTAATATTTCGTGCTGACCCATTCTATGAAATACCTGCTTTTCCATTGATTAATTTTAGGTCTTTAAGACAAATAATAGGCAAATGAGAAAAATACAACTAAACGGTATTTCTCTCCTTGTCGTATTGCTCATGGGTTGTAACGAGGGAGATTTCACTTCCAATCCGGACAGTGGAATAAAACAGGATATTGTACCGCTTAACAACACATCCTTTACGTCAATAAAAGGGGAAATCACCGAAACATTCACTATTTCAGAAGACGGAAATTGGTTGCTTGATGGGGGGCTATACGTCTCCAACGGAGCAACATTGATCGTTGAAGCAGGAGCCACTATCTATGCTTCAAATGCGACTGAGGTCCCGTTGATCTCAGTAAAACAAGGTGGGAAAATATACGCTCAAGGCACATCGGATCAGCCGATTGTTTTCACATCGGTCAATGTATTGACTGATGAAGCGCAACCGGGTGACTGGGGTGGAATAATCATTAATGGAAGATCAGGGACTAATCTCGGATTCTTTGGGGAAAGCGAAGGGGGTGCCGGATTCTACGGTGGAGACATGCCAACCGATGATTCAGGAATTATCACCTATTCAAGAATCGAATACGCAGGCCGTGTGATTGACGAAGAAAATGAATTAAATGGTCTGTCGCTTAACGCCGTGGGTAGTGGAACCACATTAGAATACATACAAACCTACAAGTGTTCAGATGATGGATTCGAATTTTTCGGAGGAACCGTCAATTTGAGGTATGCGATCTCCACCGGTAACGAGGATGATTCATTTGACTGGACTTTTGGATGGTCCGGGAAAGGTCAATTCTGGATTGTAGATCAATCCGCCGACGGAGACAATGGAATTGAAGCGGATAATAACGAAGGTAATTTTTCAGCAATGCCATTCAGTAGTCCACAGATCAGCAACTTCTCGATAATTTCTGAAGGAGGTGACATTGGTGTTTTGCTTCGAAATGGAACAAGAGGTGAGTTATACAATGGCCTTATTACTGGCTTCACGGATAATGGTGTGGTCATCGATGACGATGAGGTCACTTCTGGAAATGCCAATGACGGTTCGTTAGTGGTTGCACATGTGACAGTAAACAATTCCGGTGAAGCTTTTGCAGGATTTAATGCAGAAGCGGGATTTAACGCAGAGGAAGAGTTTGAGCTTGACGTACAATTTGTCTCTAGCGTCCCATCAAGTTTTAATCCATTAGACCTGGACACCTGGTTCATTGGGAATACCTACAAAGGAGCTCTTGATGCTTCATCAGAAGATTGGACCGTCGGTTGGGCAAGAAGCCTGAATGGATCTATCCGCTAATCAACAAAGACATTAGAAAATGAAAAAGCTTTACATACTACTATGCGGACTTCTTGGGTCTTTACTTGTCTTCGGTCAAGAGACTGATGAGTTGATGTCCCTTAGTCTGGAAGACTTAATGGTATTGGATGTGGTCAGCGCATCCAAAACTGAAGAGGGGCTTTACGACGCTCCAAGTGTTATCAGTACGATCACCAGTGAGGAAATTGAGCGATTTGGTGGAACCAACCTGGTCGATGTTCTTGAGAGGACAGCAGGATTAATGGTTACTGGTACGTATTTCATGCCAGAAAACAACATTTCGTTACGAGGTGATGCGGTTTCTCATTATAATAGGCACGTACTGATTCTTGTAAATGGAAGACCGGTAAGGGAAACTCTTTTTGGAGGTATTGATTTTACCATCCTAAAAACAATTCCATTACAAAGCATTAAGCAGCTGGAGATCATCAGGGGCCCGGGTTCGGTATTGTATGGATCAAATGCTTACACGGGTGTAGTTAACATCATACTCAATGAAGGAAGTGAAGACCTGGCTTTAAGAGTAGCAGGTGGATCATTTGGTACTAAATTGGTTGAAGTTTCTTCCGCCTCCAGCGTTGGAGACTTGACAATCAATACCGGTTTGAAATTGGGTAAATCCGATGGGTGGAACAGTAACCTGACCAGTGAGCTGAATGAAGCATTGGCAAGAAAAATGGGCTACAATTCATTCGGTGGTCACCTTTTAGCCAACTACCAAAATCTCTCTCTAACCACCTTAATTAGTCACACTCAACAAAATAATTTCGGAACACTTCCTGTCGGTGAATTTCCTGGCTCTACGCCTTTGCTGAATAGGGACATTACATCAACAAGGTTTATGTTAGACCTTGGTTACGAGCAAGAGTGGAGCGATAACTGGAGAACACAATTCAATGGCACGGTCAACGAGAGTGTGGTTAGCTATGATGCCGCTGGAGGTGATTTCGAAGGAGAGTCTTCGGACCTATTACTTGAAATGACCAACTTTTTCAGCGTTGCTGAGAACATCAATCTAGTCGCTGGCGGAACAGCTTACCTGATGAGTGCAGGAGGTGAATTGGCTAACGACCCGAATTCAGGAGTAGCCTACAAGAATCAAACGTGGTACTCATTGTATTTCCAGGGCGATTATCGACCTATCGAGAGTTTGAAGCTTATCGCTGGAGGGCAACTAAATGCACCTGAAGGTGTAGATGCAAGCTTTGTACCTAGACTTGGAGCAATTTTCAACGCTACACCATCAATTGGAATCAAGGCCCTGTATGGACAGGCTTTTAGAACAGCATATACGGCAGAACAAAATGCTTTTGAGCCTCCTGTGTTGGTTGGAAATCCGGATCTCACTCCTCAAACCATTGGAACAACAGATATCCAGTTGTTCTACAACACGCCAAAGATCCAGGCATCTGTTACTGCTTTCAATAGCCAGGTACGAGACCAAATCTCGATTACCTCCCCGCCGAATCAGACGTATGTAAATAGTGGGGAGGTAACTTTTCAGGGCATTGAATTAGAAGGCCGTTTTGCATTGAATACTAACATATTCATTAACGGATCATATACCATTCAGGAAAATGAAAATGATCAAGGTGTTCAGAACGTGACGAGCATGCCTCAAAGCCTGGGTAAAATTGGAATAAGCTATGCTAACGACTGGTTAAAGTTCGGTTTGCATAACATGTCCGTCATTGATATGGGAAGAATCTCTGATATCAACGAGGTGGTAAGAGAGGTGAATACCAGAATCAGTGATTTCAACTTTGTCACCATGAATTTGGATTTGAACATCTCGCAATTGGCTTCAATGTCAACTGATTACGACTTGAGATTGCAAACTTACGTCTCCAATCTACTGGACGAGGAAGTCTTTTATCCTGAGTATGCAAGAAGAAATATCAACAGCATCCAGGGAAGAGCTGGAAGATATGTACAGGTAGGACTAGTGCTTGATTTTTAAACCAGATATCAATAAGCAAGAAAAGGACTTTCCATTCGGGAAGTCCTTTTTTTATTCCAAAGATCATTTGTATAGGAATTCCAACTTACTAATAAGGGCATCGTACATCTCCACTCGCTCAGCTACCAATGTACTCTTATTGTAGTTATACATCGTGGTTAGGTTACCCCAACTATTGCAGGGTTCTTTATAATCCCATTCGACATCACCATTGTCATCTGTATAGTAATTAGGTCTTTCTGCTGGAAATGGTTTCTTAAATTTTCCTGCCCAGGAGCTGGATTCAGGATCATTCAGGTCGTGATTGTCATCAAGTAGATAGGTTACCGAAGGTGTATCGCCCATACGAAAGTATCTGGCCCAGGGATGATCTTCAGTAACATCCTTTATATGAGCACCCATAGCCCCATAGCTCTGAAGTTTTTCAAACATTTCAGTTGGGCCCTCCCCCATAAACATGCCATTATATGTCCAATTGCTTTCCAACCACCACATTTGGGTAAATCTTGTATCGTTAAATATCTCGTTTCTTCCCTTACCATTCCAATTGGGAACGTCACACTCATCTCCGGGTACTTCATCTTTCGGGCCATACTTCAAACCTGTTCCTATACTCAATACACGGATACCCGAAGCGATCTCGGGATGGGTAAACAAGGCTTTTTTTAATGTGATCATGTTTCCCCATACAAGTACGTAGATAGGCTCTTCATTCAGACTAACAAGTTCTTTAAGTGATGATACAGCCTCTTGCTCGGAGGAAATGATCACTTTTTCCAGTTTCTCCGGTTCGGGCAGCCCTTTTGCCCTGAAATTATATTCCTCGTAATCCTTTTTGTAAGTTTCCAGACCCATTTGACATGCTTCCTTACCTCTTCCGTTCCATCGGTCTGGTGCTACACCTACAATTTCCAGTTCATCTGAATACCAGAGGAGATGGATAAAAGATTGCCTGTCATCAGGGTCACCCCCCACCAGGTTAATGTCGCTGAAGACGAAAACTTTTGGCTGTGAAAGCGAAACCAAACCCCAACAACTAAAAATCAGGAAAAGAAAATATTTCAATAGCTTAGGATTCTTCATTTCGTTTTTATCACGGAGGAAAGTGGTTATTCATAGTGTCGATGCAGGTCCGGATCGTTCAAAATCTCGTCTACGATCGTATCCACATCAAAATCCTCCTTGGTGGGATGCTTCTGAAAGAACTCGATGTATTTCTTATCGACGGTATCAGCAACCTCATCGGCATATTCATCGACGTATTTTGAAATTGTCGCGCTGTATTCAGGATCAAACAACCGGGCATTGATTTGCATCCTTCCCGTAGCCTCCATGGCCTTGGCCTTTTTAGAGCATCGGCAAGGATTACTCAAATCCACGAGCCCACATTGCCTGTTCATAAAAGCATGGAATTCCTTTCTGGTTCTTGATAATTTCTGCCGATAATTATCCTTGGACAAACCGAATACCTCCGCCCCGGTTTGATGATCCACCTTGAATACATCTCCAATCAGATAAAATAGACGTTGTTCCCTTGTCAAGCACATTAGCATTCCCGACATGCATCTGGTCCTGGCTGTTTTTGTCCTCAGTATCTGGTCTTCTTCTTCCTCGGGCGTCAACTCAGGACTAGGTATCGCATTAAGCTGATCGGCAAAGTCGTCAAAGTCTTTCCAACGATCCTCCATAGGGCGACGTTTGGTTTGAAGAAATTGATTGGCCACAATACGGTACGCCCAGGTACGGAACGAACTCTTGCCTTCGAAGGAAGAGAGTTTTGTGATGATCTTGATAAGAACCTCCTGCGTAAGGTCTTTGGCCTCATCCTGGTCATTGGTATACTTCCACGCTACATTATAAATAAAGGGCTCATGGAGGCGGATTAACTCATCAAGCGAGTTTTTATCTCCCTCCACGGCTTTGATTACAAGCGCATGACTTTTCTGTTCGATTTGTTCGTTTCCAGTCATCTATGGCTTTTAGTTTTGAGACTATGGATAACAAAAGATAAACACAACCGCTCTATTTGACTATCAATTTTCCCAAAGTGAAAGTTACATCAATCGACTGTGCCCGGGACATTGAAGTCAGTGCCTTCAGCATCGATGATCAAAACCCAGTCTTGACCTTTTCCTGTGGAAGGTGGTGAGACCATGACCTTCTCAGACTTTTTCAATTTTGAGGAATAAAAGGCAGCTCCGGTCCGTGGGTCGTACCACCATGAATCGTAATTCTCTCCTGTTAGACTGCTTATATCAAGAGTTGTAGCCTTTCCTGTAGGAAAGTATATCATCGCATAACTTCCCTCCGAAGATCGTGTGGCTATGACATAGTTTTCATCCTCCACCTGTTGTCCGGGGACTATATCCGGAGCAGGGATTCTGCTAAGAAAAGGACGGGAAAGCATGAGATTCTTGAGGTGTTTGGCCTGATTTGCCATGGGTAGATTCAACGCTTCTTTCCAGGGCCGGAGCGGCTGGTTGATTGGTTCCCTTTCAACGGTATACATCTGCCAAACGGCATGGCAACCATAGCTTTGCCCAAAGGCGCCAGCAAACACATTCCAATACATTATTCTTCGGATGTCTTCAGGAATACTATACCCTAACTCCTTGGCATTGAAGCAATTTGGGTGATCTTCATATAGTGGTTCTCCATCTAAAACCGGCTTAATCGGTGTTAGGTTATAGTCATTTTGAATATTAGTATAGGTACCTCTGTTCGCACAATGGCCAGACTGATGCATATTAAAATCCAGCCATTCGTCTTCATGAAACCAGGTTGAGGAACCACCCAGATCCTTGGGTTGCGGATGAAAAGTCATCAGTGTTTTGTCAGGATCCCCAACACCTTCCAATACTCCTTTCCCCATCGCGCGCCATACCTCCACATCGTCGGTATCTTCTCTCGGATTTCTGTCCCCACCAACAATCCAGATAATGTTCTGTTGATCACGGTATCGATCACCTATCCATTTTCCATAGGCATATGCATTTTCCTGATTTAAAACCTCTGGTCCTACTCCCCACGAATTTGTAAATAGTTTATCACCCCATGTAGGAAGCAGAGCGACATACATCCCTAATTCCTCAGCTTTTTGAATGGCGTAGTCAACGTGTTCAAAATAGTCCGCATTTGGAGTGCTGGGATCATTATTGAAAAGGGGAGTATGACCGTACGGGTTTGGTGTATTTAGACCATCAATTTCTGCCAGGGCAACTGCATGAATCACAGTAAAACCCTGATTAGCTCTTGTTTCCAGGTATAAGTCAATTTCTTCACGATCGCAACGATGAAACAGCTCCCAGGCAGTGTCTCCTAACCAAAAGAACGGCTCATTGTTCTCAGTAACAAGAAACCGTTCATTGTCCGATACTTTAAGTCGCTGAGAATAACTTAATTGGTGTATGACAAGGAAAACGAGGAGAAAAACGATGCGATGCTTCATACTGATGTTAAACGTGGTCGACGTCAAAAGTAGAAATCATTGAGGAAATCACTTTACCCAATTACTTTCAACGAGCATCAAATTTCTTATTGGTAATCCAAATTAATCAATGGATATACTACTTTTGCACCTCATTTGGACCCGTAGCATAACTGAATAGTGCACCAGATTACGGCTCTGGAGGTTGCAGGTTTGAATCCTGCCGGGTTCACAAAGAAAGCAAAACCCTCGACGTCAGTCGGGGGTTTTTTCATTTCCGAATGAGCTAAATTTATTTAGGCGAATGAGTAGAATGAAAAAAATCAAATCTTTGATTTGAGGGTTTTGTTTTCGGAATTTGGAACACAAAGTGATCACCGGAGGTAATCCTGCCGGGTTCACGAATATAGCAAACCCTCAACTACAGTTGGGGGTTTTTTCATTTCCTATTGACCCAGAATTTATTTGAGTTTTTTTTGTCTGAATCCTTACCAATTACCACTTTTCAATCGAATCACCACATTTTTTGATTTATCAGTCTCATCCAGCCAGGTGACTTAAGTCACCAATCGCCTACTACGGATTGTAGATATTCGATGGTACAAAATTGGTATGAGACTGTTTGGTAAAATATCAATCCTTTTTGCCGGGCTTCTGCTGTTGACCCATACTGTGCTTCCTCATCAACATCATGGTGATCTGGATGACACAGAACACTATGCCGCTCATGAATCTGCAAGTAATTGGATCGAATACCTGCAACTTGCCTTCCACTTTAGTCCGGGGGAAAATCACCTGGAGGACTATCAGACAACCGATTCCTTTACATTTTACAACTATCTATTCACCAGTATTGAATGGACGGGTTTTAGCGATCGAATCCCAGCAGCTAAAATACAAAGAGCCCCAGTAGCCACCTATTTACCCCTATTTCTTTGTTCACATCCATTTAGAGGCCCACCCAGTTTGAGTTAATTCATAACGCTCAAATCCTCTAAATCTTAACACTATGCTTGACGCTATAATTGGCTTCAGCCTGAAGAATAGGCTGATTGTCCTACTATTTACTTTCTCTATAATCGCCTTTGGGACTTACTCTCTTACCGTGATTCCCATTGGTGCCGTCCCGGACGTAACCAACAACCAGGTACAGGTGATAACAACCTCCCGTGACCTGGCGACGCAGGATGTCGAACAGTTCATCACCTATCCAGTTGAGTTGGAGATGGCCAATCTACCCGGCGTTAAGGAGATACGATCCATTTCAAAATTTGGACTATCCGTCGTAACCATCGTCTTCGAAGACCGACTAGGCACCCACCTTCCCCGGCAACTGATCGCGGAAAAAATTAAGAGTGCATCTCAAAACATTCCGGAAAGCTTCGGGACACCGGAAATGGGACCCATTTCTACTGGTCTTGGTGAAATCTACCAATATATACTGGAAGTAGATCCGGCCTATCGAAACTTATACAGCACCATGGATCTTCGGACCATCCAGGATTGGATTGTAAAGCGTCAACTGTCTGGTATTCCTGGAGTGGTCGAAGTCAATACCTGGGGTGGTTTTCTCAAGCAATATGAAGTCACTATTAATCCCAGGAAATTGATGGCTATGCAAATCTCAACATCTGAAGTCTATGAGGCCTTGTCATCCAATAACAGCGTTGCTGGTGGGGGATACATCGAAAAATCAGAGGCCGCTTTTTTCATAAGGGGAGAGGGACTGGTCAAAACCGTAAATGACATCGAAAACATTGTGGTAACCACTCGACAGGGCATACCTATTTACATAAAGGACCTTGCCCGCGTCGGATACGGTCATGCCACACGATTTGGAGCTATTTCCGGCAACGGTGAAGGTGAGAAAGTTCTTGGTCAGGTAATGATGTTGAAAAATGCGAATTCCAATGAAGTAATTGAAGCAGTAAAGCAGCGAGTGAAGGAAATTTCGCCCTCTCTACCTGACGGAATTTCAATTAATCCTTTCCTGGAAAGAAGCGAACTGATTGGAAGGACTACGGGCACCATCACCGAAAATCTCGTGCTTGGTTGTCTGATAGTCATTTTCGTCGTTGTTCTTCTGCTGGGAAACTGGCGAGCAGGACTTGTGGTCGCATCAGTGATTCCCTTGTCCTTGCTTTTTGCCCTCAGCATGATGAATGTGTTCGGAGTGGATGCTAACCTGATGAGCCTTGGGGCCATCGATTTCGGGATTATCATAGATGGCGCAGTAATTATTGTTGAGTACACCGCATACCAGCTAACAAAAAAAGGTGGAGTTTATCACAACCTGTCACCCAAGGGGAAAGCCGATTTTATCAATGAACTCACTTTTGGAAGCGCTTCCAAAATGATGCATTCGGCTGTTTTTGGACAGCTAATTATCATCATCGTTTTTATACCCATCCTTTCGCTATCCGAGGTGGAAGGTAAAATGTTCCAGCCTATGGCTCTGACTTTTGTGTTTGCCTTAATAGGTGCGATGTTACTATGTTTCACCTATGTCCCGGTGATCTCAAGCATGTTCCTTCGGCCCGGAAAAAGTGACGAAAAGAACCTGTCAGCAACTATCATGAAAGCTATCAAGAACGCCTATCAGCCTTTACTAGCAGGGGCACTACGGCATAAAAAAATAGTCATTGCAATCGCAATCACTCTTTTAGCAGGTACCACAGTTGTATTCATACGACTGGGAGGTGAATTTGTCCCAACCCTGGATGAAGGTGACTTCGTAATCCAGCCAGTCCTTCCTACAGGCACTTCGTTGAGCAGGACTGTGGAGATAACAACCGACATTGAAAAAGCAATTAAAAGGTTCCATGAAGTAGACCAAGTGGTTACGAGAATTGGCGCCGCCGAAGTCCCAACAGATCCAATGTCAATGGAAGAGACAGACGTCATTATCACATTAAAAGACCGTGAATCATGGAGTATGACAAAAGACGAACTGGCCGATGCCATAAAGAAAGAGCTGGTGAATGAAATGCCTGAATACGATTATGAGTTTACCCAGCCCATTGAGATGCGTTTCAATGAGTTAATCACTGGTGTAAGGGCGGATCTTGCGATAAAAATTTATGGAGATGACCTTTCAACGTTGGCGGATAAGGCGGCAGAAATAGAAAAACTTATTGAAGGTGTGCATGGTGCCTCAGATATCACCATGGAAAAAGTTGAAGGACTACCTCAAATGCAGGTAAAGTACAACCGGGATCAAATTGCCAGGTTTGGCCTCAATATTAGTGACGTCAACGACGTCATCAGCATGGGTTTCGCCGGGAAGGTTGCGGGAAGCGTTTTTGAGGGAGAGCGACGTTTTGACCTTGTTGTTCGGTTTGATTCTGACTTCCGAAGGAATATAAATGACCTTGAAAATGCTTATGTGACCACAAAATCGGGTGTTGATGTTCCCTTAAGACAACTGGCAGCAATCTCCTACTCAACCGGTCCAGCCAAAATCTCTCGGGACGACACCAAAAGAAGAGTTGTAGTGGGAGTCAATGTCAGAGGGCGGGATTTGGAGTCGGTCGTAAATGATGTCAGAGAATTGATTGAGGAGAATATTAATCTGCCAGCCGGTTATCGAATAACCTATGGAGGCCAGTTTGAAAATCTGCAAAATGCCCGAGAGAGACTCTCCTATGCGGTCCCAGTGGCTCTTCTCCTTATCTTTATCATGCTTCATTTTGCCTTTCAAAGTGCGAAAGACGCGCTCATGGTCTATTCAGCTATTCCGATGGCAGCCATTGGTGGGGTGCTGTTTCTTTGGATCAGGGAGCTACCATTTAGCATATCAGCAGGAGTAGGATTCATTGCTTTATTCGGGGTAGCTGTTCTAAATGGTATTGTCTTAATAAGTCATTTCAAGAATCTCAAAGACAAAGGTTACGACAGGATTGACACGTTGGTCATGGAAGGAACACTATCAAGACTTCGACCTGTTTTACTAACAGCTTCCGCTGCCGCACTTGGTTTCTTACCGATGGCTGTATCAACCTCGTCTGGTGCGGAAGTACAACGGCCTCTCGCTACTGTAGTCATCGGGGGACTAATTACTTCGACCTTATTAACTCTGGTAATCTTGCCGGTACTGTACTCTCTCTTGGATGGAAAAAAACTTACCCTAAGGATTCCTTTGCGAGCGATTTTACTTTTTGCCTTTGTCTTTCCAGGAATTCTAATGGCTCAGGACCATCCCGATCAGCTTGCCAAGTTAATCCGTATGGCGAAAGAAAATAACGCTGCCCTTCAGGCGTCAGAAATGGCAATTGAGAAAGAAAAGGTTAGAAAAGGTCTGGCCTTTGATTTACCAAAAACAGGGGTGTATTACGAGTATGACGAGGCAAATATTGCCCCAAACAATGAAGCACTGGGTACATGGGGCATCTCACAGGAATTAAGGTTCCCCACGGTTTATGCCAGAAGATTGAAAATTCAAAAACAGCGAATAGAAGTAGAAAAAAGTCGCTATGCTATGGCAGAGCTGTTACTTGAAAAACAAGTGTCTCAGACATATCATGAAATAATAGGTATAAACGCTATCCTGAGTCAATATGAATTTCTAGATAGCCTCTATAATCGTTTCTCTGAAGCAGCAGCACGTCGGTTTGACCTTGGTGAAACCGACCAATTAGAGCAGCTGACAGCAGCAGCCAAACATCAGGAGGTACAGCTTTCGTTAGCTCAGATCCGTCAAGAACTAAATACCACCTATGCGTACATGAAATCACTGATCCAAACAGATGTTATTGATGCAATTGAAGGTGATTTTTCCCGTCTTAGACTTGAATTACCGGATACGACACTACACCCTGGAAGAGAGTACTTTCGGCAATTGAAGATATTTAACGAAAAGCAATTCATGTTCCAAAAAGGCAATTGGCTTCCGGATATTCAGCTACAATATTTTAGGGCAAATAATGACGGGCCAGATAATCAGGTACTACCGGGTTTTCATGTGGGCATAGCCATTCCACTATTCTATGGACAACAAACTGCGCAGGTCCGGTCTATTCAATTGGAGCAACAAATAATCAATTTTGAATCTGAGCAATATGATCAACAGCTTTTCACCGCCCTGGAAACAAGTCTGGGACAGCTGAACCAGTACCAAATTGCGCTGGAGCAGTGGGATGAGCAAGGGAAGCGACTTTCTCAAACCTTGCTAAATGTTGGAGCAAAATCGTATGACAGCGGGGAAATCAACTTCCTTGAATACATCCTGATTATTGAACGAGCCACCAGGCTTCATGTCAATTTTTTTCAAAATCAAATGGGATATAACGATACAGTAATTGAAATCAAGTACTTAATGAACTAACCATGAAACTCAATACAATACATACAATCTTTTGGATATTAAGTACTGGGTTCTTCCTGGCATCCGGTTGCGCAAACAATCCAAGTGATCCCGGTTCTGTAGAATCAAATCAAGATGAATTTATTACGATGCAAAAGGACGATTTCACCGGAGATTTAATACAAATCTCGAAGAAGGTCATTTTTGAGGAAATCGAAGCCCGTGGTTTCATTGAAGTCCCTCCTGATAACAGAGCTGAAATCAGCCCATATTTTGGTGGATATGTAGAGAACATCAACCTTCTGGAAGGGCAAAATATTAAGAAGGGAGAGCTACTGTTTATCCTTCGAAATCCGGATTACTTAGATGTTCAACGCGAATGGATAGAAGTAACTGAAAAATTGAACTACTTAGAAACGGATTACAAACGCCAAGAGAAACTGGCAGAGGACGCAATTACCAGTCAAAAAGGTTTGAAGAAAGCAGAGTCCGATTACAAAGTAATGTTTGCGCATCACAAAAGTATTGAAGCCCGATTAGCATTGATGCAAATTTCAATAAGTAAGATTCAAAGTGGCGATTTGACCTCGACGATTCCTGTCTTTGCTCCCATTTCCGGATATGTGGCAAGTGTCAAAGCTGTGCGAGGCAAGTACATCGATGCGCGTGAGTATGCACTTGAAATTGTGAACACCGATCATTTACACTTGGATCTACAAGTATTTGAACAGGATGTAAACAAATTAAAAGAAGGACAGGAAATTAGATTTCAGGTACCGGAAAGCGGAGAAAAATGGTATAATGGAAATGTTCATCTAATTGGAAAAGAAATACATTCCGACCAAAGAACAGCAATCATACATGGCCATATTATCGGAGAAAACGAGGAAAACATCTTACCAGGGATGTTTGTGGAATCAAGAATCGTAGTTGGAAGTGATACTGTAACTTCACTACCTTCATCTTCGATCATTGAAAGGGAAGGAAAATATTATGTGATGGTGAAAGAAAACGAAACGGATAATGTTCTAAAGTTCCGCTCAACCGAAGTTAAGATTGGCATTTCAGATGATAACTGGGTCCAGATTCTAAAAGGTTTATCCCCGGCTGAAGAGGTTTTATCTGAGAACTTTATCAATTGGTGATGACAACTGATAAGGAAGATAGATTCCTGGATTCCTCATTATTTTTTGAAAACTTCAACCGGTACGGTTCATCTATAAACTGAACTTATCAGGAACTATTTGCCACAGCATAACGCTTTGTACCGTATACATTACTCCTATGGAAAAAAGAGAATTCTTAAAATCTTCAAGTGCGGCGGTGGTTCTCGCTTCATTAGGTATAAGTTTAACCAGTTGTGCCGAGGACGATCCGAAACCGGATAACAACGTACCTTCTGTTCCAACAACTGGCGGAGATAGCGCCATTACTTTAAGTTTATCTGATTTCCCGGCATTGGCAGAAGACGACGGTTGGGCATTGGACAACAGTGATAACCTTCTTTTGGTAAACATAGATGGCAACATACGTGCCTTTTCGAGCTTTTGCCCTCACTCAGGCTGTACTGATCAATGGGATTATGCTGGCTCAGTTTTTATATGCAATTGCCATGGATCCCAATTCAATTCAGATGGAAGTCTGAGAAGTGGTCCAGCTACTTCTGGTCTTCTGGAGCTTCCGGTTGAAGTAGATGGAGATACCCTGACTATCGGCGGTTAATCATTCCGGGAAACGGGATGTATCAATATTTGGGATAATACTGAGGGCGTTCTTGTAGTAAAGTTTTTTCAAGACTTCGTCCGAAAGTCCAATGCCATACATGGCCCAAAAGGCGTGGTACTTGTAGTAGGGAAAGTAGTCGTCCTCTGATTCCAATACCCTAAAATAAGTGTAGAACTCTTCCTGGTTGTAGGCGTCTTTAGCAAATAAAACCCGATCCTGATACGACTCGAAAAACTTTTTTGCCATTCTTGGCTGTCGTCCTAATTCGGCGATTACAGCGCCTATCCCCACATACACATTTGGGTAAGTATCCAGATGCCTGCTTAATTTCTCAAGATCATTCGCCATCCATCCCATGTGAGCATTGATAAAAGTGGTGTTAGGATGTCTGGCAAAAACATTGTGCTGCTCAGCAATGATCTTGTCAAAAGGAGCTACATCTTCCCCGTACTGTCGGTTAGGTCTTAGTTTCAACTCCAACCATCTTTCGTTTTTCTCATCAAATGGTTGCCAAAAAGGTTCCGGATCTGCCGAATGTATTAAAACTGGTATCCCAAGCTCACCACATTTTGCCCAAATTGGATCAAGTAATGGATGATCGACAGTAATCCTTTTACCATTAATATCAGCATTTCTCAGGCCTAAGCTCTTATATATTTTAAGTCCATTCGCTCCATTCTCTACATCTTCCTCTAACTCTCTCAGGGCATTTTCCTGCCAGCCCTCTGCTCCAAAATTCTTGAAGCTTACATTCGTGAAAATAATGAACCTCCCTTCCGCTTCGCCTTTAGTTCTTCGAACCATACTGGCCAAATACTCCTGGGTCCCGATGTCCCTGTCAGCTCGATTGAAACCCCTTCCACTCAAATTGACCATCACTGCCATATTCAACGAATCCATCTCCTCCACTAATCTCGCAATACGTTCCTTGGTTAAATTCCATTGATGACTGTGTACGTCGATAAAAGGATACCTTGCCCGGATAATTTCGGTTTCAGGAACAACCAGCGTTGAAGTTGGTTGATAAACTTCAATATCCATGGTAGGCCCTCCTGTTTGTTGGCCTTGAGTCATAAGGAACTGTGTTAAACAGATAGCGACAATTATGTTCTTCTTCATCTGGAGGTATTTTCGATGCAACAATATACTAGTAGCAAAAGATATTTCCAGATCTGTGTAAAGAAGGCATCAATAGAAATGTGTCATGGATGAACGAAAGTGTCCATCGATGCGGTGATTTATGTCCGAATATGACCATTATCTTTGTCACATAACTGCAAATATTCCCGTTCACTACGGTTTTTCACCTTTTGGCACGATACTTGATCAATCATATTCATCATGTCAACCGACGATACCTTGATAACCAACAAAACCAGACGAATTGCCTTAATTATTATTGGCATATTGGTAGCGGTTCTTCTAACGTGGAATTCCCGTAGTCTTTTCGCCGGAGAGGTTCAGTTGATTCCGTTCGATGGTATTGAATTGACTGCTACTCCTACAGCCGTTGACAAAGACCAACCATTCGAGATAGATGCTTCCGCACAATTGCAAAAGGTCACTAAATTTGCATTGGAAAACATTACTCACGTCTTAAAACGCTAAATAATGTCTAAAAAACTAACCCGTTCGCGGGATAAATTCCTAGGAGGAGTCTGCGGAGGGATCGCTGAATATTTTGATTTGGATCCAACGTTAATCCGTATTGCATACATTCTGATTTCAATTCTTAGTGCAGCCTTTCCAGGAATACTGGTCTACATCATACTTTGGGTCGTAGTCCCCGAGGATTAAATTTTCTCCATAGCCTTTAGCCAACGATCAGGAATTTTACCTTCATTGGCCTTTTGGTAATCCTGGTACGAACAGGGTAACATCTTGGATCTAATGAAAACCGATTCGCTGTTTTCATCTGGAATTTCCATCCACCATTTTTCAGACAATTTACTTTTGTAGAAGCGAATAGAATCCGGATTTCCACCCATTGCTACCTCGTAAACGAGATAGTCATTGGACATAAACACCTGGTCGCCTTTTCGATGATAAAAACCATCGATAAAATACCAAAGCATAGTGGCGATAACACTTGCTCCGCGTAAGTCAAGCGAATCCTGCTCCGCGTCATATTCATATATTCCAATCGAACTCAACTTATCATTTAAACCCGCATACCAGCAAATCTGACATGCTTCTTCCCCAGTCAAACCGAAAACGTTTGGATTCCTTGTTGCCGGACAGAAAATGGAGGAAATAGACGATACGTCGAAACCGATCAGGTCCGCATCTCTGATCACCGGTTCCAGCTCAGCAATTCCTTCCCTGATCTCCCCTATACGATATTTTTCAAACGACAGCTGCTCCAATACATCCAGTACATTCTGCGGAACCAAATAGGTCTGATAGCCCAAATGGATATAATTAAAAAGAAAATTTGGCTCGTACTTAAATAAATCGCCGAGATAACTTCGATTGGTTTTATCCGATTCCTCCATATCTATGGAGGAATCTACATTCAATAGAGATACTAATTTTTCGCTGCTTTCATAGCCTAGATACTGGCCTTTCAGCATATCGTGTGACCCTCCAATTACGACTGGCAAAATACTTTTCCTAAGAAGAAAGTCTATAACCTCCTGGAGCCTCCCAATGGTTTCCTCCGTAGTGGGCCCATTCCTTAGGTTTCCGATATCTAGTATTCGACTTCTCCCACTGGTTTTTGTGAGTGAGTATAATTTTTTCCTGATTTGATCGGGCCCATTGGAAAAAAGTTCTCCATAGCTTTTTCGAGCGTCCGTAACTCCTATAATAGCAATTTCAATCCCATCCAAATCGTACATAATTTCATGATTGATGAAAATCGATTTTTGAAATGAAGAATTTGGTAGCTCATCATTCAGGCATTCTTCTGGTACAGGATCGAAAAACAGCTTTAAATCCATAGGGTAGGTTTTAAACAAAAAAAGGGGAAATTATTGATTTCCCCTTTCATTTCATAAGATATGGAAGTTATTAACCTCCGAAATCATCAAATCGAATGTTCTCATCCGGAATCCCGTAGTCCTCACCCATTTTCTGAACGGCCGCATTCATTAATGGCGGTCCACAGAAGTAAAGCTCAATATCTTCCGGTGCTTCGTGCTTACTGAGATAATTGTCAATTACAGACTGATGCACAAATCCTAAGAATCCATCACCTTCTTCATCATCAAGGTCTTTCTTCACTTTCCAGTTGTCTTCTTCAAGTGGCTCAGAAAGTACCATGTAGAATTTGAAGTTGGAAAATTTCTCCTCTAATTGCCTAAAGTGATCAATGTAGAATAATTCTCTTTTCGATCTACCTCCATACCAGTAGGTCACTTTTCGGCCAGTCTCTAAGGTCTTGAATAGATGGTAAAGGTGAGATCTCATTGGTGCCATTCCTGCTCCACCTCCGACGTATAGCATTTCAGCATCTGACGGGTTGATGAAGAATTCGCCATAAGGGCCTGAAATGGTTACTTTATCTCCCGGTTTCAAACCAAAAATATACGATGATGCAATCCCTGGGTTGACTTTCATCCATCCATTCGCCGCACGATCCCAAGGAGGAGTGGCTATACGAACATTCAACATAATCTCTCGACCCTCTGCAGGATAAGATGCCATTGAATACGCACGCTCGATGGTTTCATCATTTTTCATCTTCAGATCCCACAACCCAAATTTGTCCCACTCAACCTGGAATTTATCTGGTGTGTCATGCTCGTCAGGGTGAGCTGTAATATCCATATCCTTGAAGTCAACCTCACATGGTGGCACCTCTATCTGAATATATCCTCCCGGCTCATAATCCATATCCTCGGGAAGCTCAACCACAAATTCTTTGATAAAGGAGGCAACATTATAGTTTCTCACTACTGTAGCTTCCCACTTTTTGATTCCAAAGATTTCTTCTGGAATCTCAATCCTCATATCGTTCTTCACCTTCACCTGGCAAGAAAGCCTAACATGATCTTGCTTTTCCGCCCTGCTTAGGTGCCCTTCTTCCGTGGGTAAAACATCCCCACCGCCTTCCATAATCTTACATTTACACATGGCACAAGTACCTCCACCTCCACAAGCGGAAGGAAGAAATACCTTCTGACCACTCAATGTCGATAAGAGAGTGGATCCCGCTGTAGTAGTAATTGGATTTTCCTCATCACCATTCACGATAATATTGACCGGACCTGATTGAACAAGCTTGCTCTGAGCAAACAACAGGATCATTACCAAAATCAAGATTACAGCTGTAAACGCGAAGATTGTCGTTAATACAATTGATGTCATAGGATAACGGACCTTTTATAAATTGTCACAAATATAGTAGATAGACCTTAAGGTTTTAAGAATCCTCAGAACTAATCAAGAGGTATTTCCTACCTACAATTTTTCAACAAAGGGCTTAGTTTAATAGTTTTATTAGGGCTGTGATTTTTGACTTTAACTGTCTCCTATCGACGATAAAGTCGAGAAACCCATGATCCAGGACAAATTCCGCACTTTGAAATCCTTTAGGAAGGTCTTTTCCAATTGTTTCGCGAATGACACGTGGCCCTGCAAATCCGATTAGGGAACCCGGTTCTGCTATATTGAAATCTCCCAACATAGCGAAGGATGCGGTAACGCCGCCGGTAGTGGGGTCCGTCAATAAAGAAATATAAGGTAGCTTCTCCCTATCCATCAAATTTAGCTTGCCGGAAATCTTAGCCATCTGCATAAGGGAAAAGCCTGCTTCCATCATTCGGGCACCACCAGACTTACTAATCATCAGAAACGGCAATTTCTTATCAACCGCAAAATCAATGGCCCTGGCAATTTTTTCTCCCATCACCGAACCCATAGAGCCGCCAATAAATCCAAAGTCCATACAACCAATAACGATTGGAATTCCGTTCATCTTACCGTGTGCTGTTCTGACCGCATCTTTTAATCCGGTTTTATCCTGCGTAGCACGAATTCGATCTGGATACTTTTTGGTGTCAACAAATTTCAGTGGATCACCGGATTCCATCTTCTCATCCAGTTCTTTGAATTCGTTGTTATCAAAGAGTATTTCGAAATACTCTTGAGAACCAATTCGAACGTGATAATCATCATCCGGAGTTACATACATGTTGTTTCGCAACTCACGCATGTGAATGATATTCCCTTTGGGTGTCTTATACCACAATCCATCCGGAGCTTCTTTCTTCTCCGTGGTGGGGGTTTGGATACCTTTATCTTTTCTGTTAAACCAAGCCATAGACGATCATTGAACTTGAATACAGTTCAAGTTACCTTTATTTTTCTACTTCTTCGTAATCGATGTATTCGCCCCCGGAAAAGCCCTTATTTGATTTATCCGAAGATTTTTGCCTGAATTCGTAATCCAGGTTACTATTAGGAGCACGTTTTTTATCGTGTGGGTATGCTGATCGTCTTTGTGCTCCTGAAGCGCCGATGTAAAACATTTTGAACAGATAGCCCCCAACCTTTGCCAGGACGTAAATGATCAAAATGAGTATTAATAAGAACTTCAACATACCTATCTAACTTACCTGCTAAGGTAGAAGTTTCGTTCTGAAAATATTTTCAAGAAGTAGTCATCCATTAAATCGTCAATAAAATAGATTGACTCACCCGTTGACTTCATTTCAGGCCCGAGTTCCTTATTCACATTTGGAAACTTGTGAAATGAAAAAGCAGGCTCCTTAATCGCATATCCTTTTTTGACAGGATTGAAATCGAAATCTTTTAACTTCTTCTCACCCAGCATGATTTTCGTAGCATAATTCACATACGGCTCCTGGTAGGCTTTACAAATGAAAGGTACCGTTCTTGAAGCTCGAGGATTTGCCTCTATAATGTATACCTGATCATCTTTGATCGCAAACTGGATATTAATTAGTCCTACCGTCTTCAGAGCCACTGCAATTCTGTTGGTGTAGTCCTCAATTTGCCTCATCACAAAGTCACCAAGATTGTAAGGAGGGAGTACAGCGTATGAATCCCCGGAGTGAATACCTGCGGGTTCTATGTGCTGCATAATACCTATAATGTACACATCCTTCCCATCGCAAATGGCATCAGCTTCAGCTTCTATTGCTCCTTCCAGGAAATGATCAAGCAAGATTCTTCCATCGGGTTTATCTTTTAAAAGATCCACTACATGATGTTCAAGCTCCTCTTCATTAATCACAATCTTCATGCTTTGACCTCCCAGAACATAGGAAGGTCGGACTAAAAGAGGGAATCCAATCTTCTTGGAAAGCTCTACAGCAGATTCAGCATCCTCAATGGTACCATATTCCGGATAAGGAATGTTGTTTTCTTTTAATAAGTCAGAGAACCTACCCCTATCTTCAGCAAGGTCCAGGGCTTCAAAACTGGTCCCTAGTATCTTAATACCGTATCGTTCTAACTTCTCAGCAAGTTTGAGTGCTGTTTGACCACCGAGCTGTACAATCACACCTTCTGGTTTCTCCATCTCGATAATATCGAAAATATGTTCCCAAAAGACAGGTTCAAAATATAGCTTGTCAGCAACATCGAAATCCGTTGATACCGTTTCAGGGTTACAATTGATCATGATGGTCTCATAACCGCACTCCTTCGCAGCCAGCACACCATGAACACAAGAGTAGTCAAATTCAATACCTTGTCCTATCCGGTTCGGCCCACTACCTAAAACCAAAATCTTTTTCCTATCTGAAACCACAGATTCGTTCTCCTCATCGAAGGTAGAATAGTAGTAAGGGGTTTGAGCTTCAAACTCGGCTGCACAGGTGTCGACAAGCTTATATACCCTTTTGATACCCATTTCATGCCTCTTGGCCCGGACCTCACTCTCCAGGCATTGGACTAAATGGGCAATCTGCCGGTCTGCATACCCCTTTTCCTTGGCTTCTCGCATTAGAGCAGTTGGAAGGTCATCAATAGAAAACTTTTCGATCTCCTTTTCCAACAAAATCAACTCATCGATTTGTGTCAAAAACCAAGGATCGATCTTCGTAAGACGATGAATGGTTTTAAATGGAATTCCTAACTTAAACGCATCGTATAAATGAAAAAGTCTATTCCAACTCGGATTCTCCAGACTGTGTAGAATGGCATCCATATCGGTTAGTTCCCGACCATCTGCGCCCAGTCCATTTCTTTTTATCTCCAGTGATTGGCAGGCCTTCTGTAATGCTTCCTGGAAATTGCGCCCAATTCCCATTGCTTCACCAACGGCTTTCATTTGCAATCCAAGCTTTCGGTCCGACCCTTTGAACTTATCGAAGTTCCATCGAGGAACTTTCACAATCACATAGTCAATCGCTGGCTCAAAAAAGGCTGAGGTCGTTCCTGTAATTTGATTCTTAAGTTCATCAAGGTTATAGCCTATGGCCAGCTTTGCCGCGACTTTGGCAATAGGGTATCCGGTTGCCTTCGATGCCAAGGCAGAAGAACGCGATACTCTCGGATTTATTTCAATGCCTATGATTTCATCCGTTTCAGGACTTACAGCAAATTGAACATTACACCCTCCTGCAAACTGCCCAATGCCATTCATCATTCGAATTGCCAAATCCCGCATGTGCTGATAAATAGTATCCGGAAGTGTCATCGCTGGTGCTACCGTAATAGAATCACCGGTATGAACACCCATTGGATCGAAATTCTCAATAGAACATATGATGATTACATTACCAATATTGTCTCTCAACAATTCAAGCTCGTATTCTTTCCAACCCAATATGCTCTGCTCCACCAATACTTCATGTATAGGAGACGCTGTTAGCCCAGCATTCAGTGCATTGTCAAAATCTTCAGGCTTATTCACAAAACCTCCACCATAGCCTCCCAAAGTGTATGAAGGTCTAATTACTAAGGGGAACCCAATTTCCTGAGCGATCTCTTTACCCTTCAAGAATGAAGTTGCGGTTTCTCCTTTACAAACGCTGACACCCAGTTCGTGCATTTTTAACCGAAATTTCTCCCGGTTTTCAGTGGTATCAATGGCATCAATGTCCACACCAATCATTTTCACATTGAACTTTTCCCAGATACCTGCCTTATCACAATCTATAGCGAGGTTTAATGCCGTTTGTCCACCCATAGTCGGAAGTACAGCATCAATGTCATGTTTGGTCAGGATATCTCGAATAGATGATTTCGTAAGTGGCTTCAGGTAAATATGGTCGGCAGTAACTGGATCAGTCATGATTGTCGCCGGATTGGAATTGATAAGAATAACTTCAATTCCCTCCTCTTTTAGCGACCGTGCTGCCTGTGATCCGGAGTAGTCAAATTCACATGCTTGACCAATAATGATCGGGCCGCTCCCGATAATCAGGACGGATTTTATACTAGTATCTTTTGGCATTGGGAAGGTGGTTTAGAGTAGCTCAAATTGGCGCAAATTTATGAGCCGATTGGTGAATAATGAAACGCCAAGAGCTTTAATTTAAATTCCTCTTGAGTATTTACCACTGACCACCAAAGATCATGTAATAAAAAAGCCATCCCGATTGATCGAGATGGCTTTTATATTAGTAAATGCTATTTAGTAAAGTGCGTATTCTTTTTTGTAAGCAATGTCACCATTTTGTAGGATTTCAACCTTAATCTCATAGGCATCATACGAATGCAGGCTGATCCTTTTTTGCCTTTCATCACTGGATGGCTCCCAGAAAACATAGTCAATCTGGTCACCATACGCATTGAAGAGAAATATATTCATAGGAAGATTATTGAACTCCGCAACTAGAATATCCATTTGATAGTCCTCGACTACCACCGAAATGCTTTCCTTCATCAGCTTTTTCAATGACTTTATTTCAAATGCTTCTGTGTGCTTTTCTTTACCATATGCTATTTCCCAGAAGTAATTGCCTTCTGCTAATGACCCTAAGTCATAGGCTTTAACAAACTGCTGCTGTTGAAATTTTTCAGACATTAGCTGGCTTTTGTCATTCCCCAAAAGAGAAACTTTGATGTTATAACTTTCCTGAGCACTAAATAGGATTTTGTGCTGTCTCTCAAATTCGTTTTTTGAAATTTTTATTATCGGGCTCTGGCTGTAAGAACTGTAAGCCCATAGGAATACCAGGCAAAAAAGAGAATATTTCATTTTCAATAGCTAATAATGGTACCCTAATAGTACTTGACAGCTTGTTAAAAACGAAAAACGGTGCAGTGACCGGGAATAAACCCCAAGTCATCAGGAAAAAGTCAAGAGAATATGTACTTGAATTCTTTCATATTCTTTTCAAGCCTAATCCATGACCTCCTGAAAGAGTCATGAATCCATCATTGATTGAAAATCCACCAGAAACCACATCCTCAACCAGGTCCAGACTTCCATCCAGATCAAGAAACTCCGTTGATCTTCTGGCCAGGGCAAGGTGTAGTGCAGCGGTAATGCTAACAGCACTCTCATCATTGCACCCCCACATCAACTTCACATTTTGTAAATCACCGATATCGGCAATCTGCCGAGCTGCCAGCAAACCTCCTGTTTTCATCAGTTTGATATTGAAAATACGGCAATTCGTCGAGTTTCGGATTAGATCGAAAGCATCGTCGGGATTTTTGAGAGATTCATCCGCAACCAGCAGCTCACTCTCCGATTGATTTAAGCTCTCAATCTGCTCAATAAATCGATCGACAGGAAAAGGTTGCTCGATAAGATCAAGTGAAACTCCTTTTATACCCTCCAGGAAAATCCTTAGGTCATCTGGTGTATACCCTTGGTTTGCGTCCACACGGATGATCATTCCGGGAATAGCCTCATGAATTTTCCTAATACGTTCTGCATCTTCTTCCGGATTCTTCCCGGTTTTCACCTTAACTATCCTGAATTGCATGGAACGATACTCTTCAGCTTCTTTGACTGTTTCCTCTACGTTTTTTATTCCGATGGTCACAGAGGTAGGTAGTTCTTTATGTTTTCTTCCAAAGTAATCCACAAGTGGGATTTGCAGATAACTTGTGAAGGCATCATGCAGTGCGACGTCCAACGCCACGTTGCATCCCGGGTATTCTAAATACTTGGTTCTTAACTCTCTCAATAAACCCTCAAAACCCCGGATATCTTTACCGATCAGAAACTCAAAGTCCTCTTTCTCCAGGCGGTTGATAGTGTCATCTACCGACTCACCCACAACATAGTGACTTGGATTTGCAGATCCAATACCTGTTATTCCATTTTCCAGTTCGATTTCAACAAAGGCATTTACAACGCTGTCAACCGTTTTGTAGGCTATACTGTAGGGCCTGCTTGTTCCGAGGTCTTTACTGTAGGTTCGTACTTCTTTTATCCTCATTTCTTAAGTGCAAGAATGCTGTCTACCAGCGGTTGTACTGATTCTTCAAAGGGAAATACAACTGGCAGATCTGTCTTGAATGTTTGACGAAACTGCGAAATATCCTCTTTACTCATATTGGCCTGATTAATGGCAAATCCAATAACTTTTGAACCAAGTGTTTCAATCAAATCTACCTCATCCATAATCGCCGGGATATCGGCTGGATAATTATCGAAACCCTTAAATTTTTTCCTTGCCGGAGAATGCTGAAGAATGACGCCATCAGCCGCACCAGAAATGATAAACTCAGACCCACACGGACCGCTTGGGTTTCGTAAGCCGGATTGTCCTTCCAAGATCATGACCTCAGGATTCTCATTTTTCCAGCATTCGTACATTGCATGCTCGATTTCGCCGGAAATGAAATCATTTGGAGTAGCATCGAACAATAACCCGTAACCAGCACCTTGCATCCATCCTGTCTGTCCTGTGTAGATCATTTCCGCCTTGTTACCATTATCATTTAAGGCCTCTTCAATCAACCTGGATGTTGTTCTTTTACCCAGGGCGCAATCCGTACCCAGTACTGCAATTTTTAAAGCACTTATCTCATTTACTTTTCCTTCCCAAAAGTGAAGCTCACTGAATGGCTTGGATTTTCGAATATCATGGATGACACTATGAGAATCCGCAGCGGCTTTGTGTAACTCATGGATTTCGTTGATTGGCTGATGAAGTCCGTTAATTAATTCGATACCCTTGGAAAGTATCTCCTTAACCGCTGGATAGAGTTCGTTGGGTAGAATACCCCCTTTGGTGGCCATTCCTATGATGGCGTATTTCGGGATTGGGTGATTCTCTAAAAAACTATCGATACTGGCTGAGATAGGGATCCCATTAGGTTTATTATCGACTACTTCTCCTGCATCCTGTCCCTCAAATTTGTTATCAATAATACCTACAATTTCGAAACGGTTGGAGTTGCGTAAGAGACCATGAGCGGTCTTAGCATAGTTGGTGTCTAGGAGTCCCGCTGTTATTACAACCGCGGTTCCCGATATCTGAGGTTGGTCCATTATTTATATAGAGTTTCTAGATGCGATAAATCGGGCTTTATTCGATTTTCACGGTTTTTTTCATATTGCAACAATTCGGCTCCCAATTTCGCCATGAAGGGAAAGGCTGTTTCTTCATACTCATAATTCCCGTCATTGAATATCTGGTTCTTATTAGTATGAATGACCACACTTAGAAAAAACTCAGAGTTGTTTTTTAAGTCCATGATATAGGCATTATCAATCGCATATCCGTAAGCCAGTCCAATTTTATTGAAAATCCGAATATGGTTTGGTATTTCACCCGGTTGCGATCCATAAATGAGAAACTTTGCAAATGCGTCGTAATAGGTATCCTCGTCCTGATAAATCTCAATTTCGGACTCCGATGGAAAAATGGACATATACTTCAATAAAAATTGTCTGTCATCTTCTGTTAAATCAAAAGTGGAATTTGGAAACTGGTCCGGGAAGATCAATGCCCGTATAAGTTGGTGCTGATTGTACAATGGGAAGAAATTCTTCACGGAAAAGTCCATTGGCTCATTAATCAAACTATCGCCGCGAATAAATCCTTTGCCCTTTAAAATCGATTGATCAGGAAGATATTCCCCTGAGGCTTTAACCGGAGGTTGACTATATACCAGATCTCCATTATCAAAAAATGAAAAAGGATTGGTGTTTAGATTCTCATCGACTGTTCGAGGAAGACTCAGCCTATGAATAATGTAACTATCACCATACCCTTTCGAGTTAAGGGTGGAATTAAAATAATCCTGTCCAAGAAACTCATATAGTCGGTTATAGGCATCGTTATCAGAAACCAATAGTATTTTCTTTATGTAGTGAGCAACTGTAGGAATGTTTTGAGGGGCGGTAGAATCCGCCAAAACCTTCGACTGCCTCGAATATGCACTGTCAATTTCTAATCTGGTGTCTTTGGTTAAACCATCAATACCCAAGGCATTGATCTTTTGCAGTGCAACAAGACTAGCGGGTAATTTAACCGTGGACGCAGGGTAAAAATACCTTCCTGAATCTAGACCATAGGAAAAGGTTGTGAAAATGGGTATCTGGCTCTCACTTCTATCTACCTGCGTGTAGATAATTTGAACCTCATAATCAGGATTATCCGCTACTTCTTTTAATGAAGGATTTTCCGAAAGGATCTCAACTATTGGATTAACACTTTCCGTACAGGAACTGACGAAAATAATACCCAGTATAACAATTAGAATTCTGCCCATCTTAATTTTTGATGGGTGAATATACTAATCCCAAATAATATCCTGAATGACTAGTCGAAAATCAACTTCTTACTGTTAATTAACTCAGCATTAAATGGAGCATAGTCAAGCCCTTTATCCAGGAATAAGTTTGCCTGGGAAATCTCCCCAGATTTAACGTAAAAATCGACAGCTGTTGAATAGGCCCTTCCGACGATGTACGGGTCGAATTGGTACTCCGGATTTAAATGAGCCAACTCGGTAAACCTGTTGTGAAGATCGGTACCAACATCCGCCTCCGCGTTATGATAGGCATTCAACATACGAACCAGGTAATAATTCAAAATCAGACCACCAAACTTTTTGTTCTCTTCAAGGTGATCATAAGTATCTAAAATCTGTTCCAATCTCCCCATCGCCATGACCAGCCTGTCTTCAGGTGCTCTTATGAATTGCCGGAAACAATTAAGCATTAGAATCTCCACTTCCGAATTCCTGGGTTTATGCTTAAAAGCCTCCTCAGTAAAGCTTAATGCATTTACATAATCACCACGATTATAAAGTAATCGAGCACGCTCGAAATTATAATAATAATCCAGCTCCGTACGGTAAGGCTCAGGCAGCTCACTTCGAACTGTGTGATAGGCGTCCTCAAATCTTTCAAAATCAGCACGATCAATATGATAATACTGATTTACCTGATTAAAACTTCCCACAATACCTGGCATATTGACATCGTAATCCTCGTACCTGGGAATTCTCGAAAGCAGCACCACATCACGCCAATCACTATAGTCCGCGTACTGAAGCTGATACGAGAGTGAGGTAAAAAGCAATTGGCCTATCCGTTTGCTTGGGTAAAGTAAATAGGCTTTTTCAAAATCAGTAAATGACTCTCGATATTCTTTATTCTCAAGGTGTATAAGGCCCATATTCATGTACTGTACACCAACTAATTGGCGAAGATTAATATCCTTACCCTTGAAGTAATACTTATTAAACAGGGAATCAACACTTCCTCGGGCCTCCTTAGGACTAACCATTTTCTGGTTGATTAACTCTGCGACAAAGTATTTCTTAACATCGTAATTGAAAGTCTCAAAACCGGTAACTGGATCGGTGGTTTCAAACATCATCTGCCCTTTACGACTTAATCCAACGATGTAGACGTGATCGGGGGTTTCTTTAATCACATAATCAATACCTAATTCATCAAACGCCATGGCATAAATGGCTACCGCAGAAACACAATTGTATTTGCCGTAGGAAAAGGTTTCCGTCATTGTTGCTCCCTCATTATAATGAAGCAGATACTTTCGATGAATCTTACCGAAAAGCTTATTTAGGTATATCCAGTTGCTACGGTTTCTCTCCTTCGTATGATAAGTATTTAGAAAAGCATAGTATTCCGACTTCCATCGATCAACAGTTGTATCGGCAACACCTTCTGTAATACTTAAGGCTTCGAAAAACTGATCTCCACCGTCGATCAGGTCTATGATTGCCTGCTTCTCAACTGGAGATTCAAAATTTACTTCAGATATTCGTACTAATGAAGGTTGACCACTCAATCCAAGTGACCAAACAATCGTCAAACCAATCAATACAACTCTCATACTCGAAACACTATACACCGTTTAACAATTTAATCAATATCTACCCTAATGAATAGAATTGATCGATTAAATGCTATAATGATTCAACTCCAAAGCAAGCCAAAAGTTCCCTTGCATGAAATTGAATCTCGTTTTGATCTTAGCCGACGCACCGCTTTTCGAGATATTCGTGCTCTAATTGATGCGGGAGTTCCCATTGGAGGTGATGCCGGAGAAGGGTATTTTATTGTGGAAGGTTATCATCTACCCCCGGTTGTTTTTAATAAGGAAGAGGCAACTGCTATTCTTATGGGAGCCAAATTTGTCCAGCAAAACGCTGACAGTGAAACCAATCACCAATTTCAGGAGGCTATGACTAAGGTCAGAGCAGTGCTACGATTTGCGGATAAAGAATACCTGGAAAATCTTGATAAAAGTGTATCAGTTTTACCATCGCCAAGAAACATTCAGAAAGGTTTTCCCGACTCTCATTTATCGACTATTCAGTACGCTATTGCTTCACAACGAGCCATCGATATTGATTACCATTCAAACTACAAGGACCAAACCACATCACGTGAAGTAAATCCCTTAGGAATCGTTTTTTACAGCAGCCGTTGGCATTTGATCGGATATTGTAAAATGCGAGAAGGGTTACGTGATTTTCGAACAGATAGGATCACGCGAATAAAGATCACGCCTTCCACGTTCGACCCTGAACAATATCCGGACTACCTTCATTTCATTGAAAACATGCTCCGTGGAACAGATGCCCTTGAAGCCACGGTGTTATTTAAAAAGGAAGTTGCAAGGTTCGTAAAAGATCAAAGATTTAATTACGGTTTTGTTGAACAAAAGGAATTATCAGATGGAATTCAGATGACCTTCTACACGCCATCATATGAATATTTTGGCCGATGGTTGCTGATGTTTACCAATGACGTCAAAATCATATCTCCAAAAGAACTAAAGGACATGATGAAAGACCTTTCAAAATCACTAAAAGAGCATCACTAGTATTTTTTTTTACCTGAAAAAATGGAGTGACATAGGGTTGACACTCTGACAATTTTCTTTGATCCTGTAAACACTTGATAAAGATGAAAACAGGAAAAATCAAAGATGTGGTAGCCTATACCATAAAACAATCAAATGAGGAGGCCATTGGACGTGTACAACAGCTTGTACAAGAATGTCTGGTCAATTGCACGGGTTTTGTTTCGTTAGAATCCATGGTCAGTTTGAAAGACCCAAACTTATTGGTGGATATCATAACATGGGAAAATGAACAAAACCTGAAAGACGCACAAACACAATTTGAATCGCACGAGCAGTTTCCAGAACTGATGAAACATCTGGATGAAATGAAATTTTCTTCTTACTTCTTAAACTAGCGTACCATGGTTATTGAAAAATTAGATCTATCAAAGCAAGATAAAACGTATTATAAAGCGACAAAAGAACCTTTAATCAGGGATCTTGACCCCTATTACTACTTAACAGTAGAAGGTCAATCTGCACCGGATGACCAAGTGTTTCTGAATGCCATTGAAAAATTATATAGCGTAGCATATGGTGTAAAATTTCTCCTAAAGGGAGAAGATATGGACTTTGTGGTCCCTAAGATGGAAGGTTTCTGGTTTGTTGAAGGTGGCGTAGAACGCCAGGCTGAGTTCGCAGCCACTCCGAAAGATAAATGGTGCTGGAAGATCATGATCAGAATGCCAGATTTTGTGGAAGAGAACCACTACAAAAGGGCTTCCAAAAATGTAAGCTTAAAAAAAGGAATCAATATAGAAGAAGTACAATTCGAACTAATAAATGAAGGAAAGTGTGCCCAAATCTTACATTTAGGCTCCTATGATGAGGAAGCTTCAACTATTGAAAAGCTTCATCAATTCATCTGGGACAATGATCTACAGATAGCGAATTATCACCATGAAATCTACCTTTCTGATCCCAGGCGAACACCTGAAGACCGATTAAAAACAATTATACGTTATGCGGTGAAGTGACCACTGATCACCGTTAAGAAGGAGACTCTTAGGTCTCCTTTTTTTTTGCCGACTATTCTCTTTCAGGTCACTCTGACTATCTTCATCGTTATGATAAGGTTTAGCTCATTATGCTTATTGGCCACGATTCTTTTTTGCTGCCAATCAGAAAAGATTAGAAAATCAGATATCAAAAGTGCTCAGAGGCTCTTAGGATTAACGTTTACTGAAGATCAAATTGTTACGATGCGTGGATATCTAGAACGAAATCTTGAAGGTTACGACTCTATGAGGGCAAATGAGCTGAGCAATACCATACCAGCTATTCAACTTAATCCAATACCAACTGGCTTTCAACCAAAATTTTCAGGAATTAACGAAATCTCAAACTGGGAAGAAGAATCCCAAATACCAAGTAATCGACAGGAACTGGCCTACTATCCAATTAGCAAGCTAGCCTACTTAATCAGAAGTCGACAAATCACGTCAGAAGAACTAACGCAATTGTTTATTGGACGAATAAAAAAATATGATCCGGAGCTACTGGCGGTAATCACCCTGTTGGAAGACAGGGCAATGAAAATGGCCCGAAAAGCAGATAACGAAATTATGAATGGTAGATATCGAGGGCCTCTTCACGGCATTCCCTACGGAATAAAAGACCTTGCCTCTGTAGATGGCTACCCGACCACGTGGGGTGCTATGCCTTACAAAAATCAAATGATATCGGAAGATGCAGAAATAGTCAGAAGACTAGATGAATCGGGTGCAGTACTCGTTGCAAAACTGGTTAGTGGTGCTTTGGCAAGAGGTGATGTTTGGTTCGGTGGTCAGACCAAAAACCCATGGGATATTGAAAAAGGTGCTGGAGGATCTTCTGCTGGATCCGGATCCGCAACCGCGGCTGGGTTGGTTGCTTTCACTATTGGTACGGAAACTCTTGGGTCGATCACTTCCCCATCCACACGATGTGGTGTGACCGGTCTGCGGCCAACATATGGACGGGTAAGTCGGAGTGGTGTAATGAGCCTTTCCTGGAGTATGGACAAAGTTGGCCCAATTGCCAGAAACGCAAGAGACTGTGGCATAATTCTTCAGGCAATTCAAGGCACTGATCCGAAAGACCCAATGACAATAGAAGCAGATTTTTCGATTGATTTTGAAAGAAGTACCGAGAATCTAAGAATTGCCTATTTCAAAGATCTACTTGATGCCGACACTACTGAGTCGGGTGACAATGCCCGAAAGGTACTTCAATGGCTGGGCAAGAAAGGATTTGAATTGACACCAGTAAAATTACCATCAACCATGCCTTCAAGTGCATTTGATGTCATTCTGAGAGCGGAGGCGGGCGCTTTCTTTGATCAATTAGTACTCACCGGAGAAGATGCTTCCATGGTGGAACAAGGATCGAGGTCAAGAGCAAATTCTCTTCGTCAATCCCGATTTGTACCTGCTGTTGAGTACATACAGGCCAATAGATATAGAAAAATCTTGATCGAAGATTTCCACCAGGTAGTTAAGGACTTTGATGTGATTGTGACACCTACTTTTGGTGGCAAACAACTAATGATTACAAACCTAACCGGTCATCCTGCTCTAGCGATACCTACAGGATTAACCACTGAGGGGCTCCCAACGAGCATCACTTTCCTCGGTAATCTTTTTGATGAGGAATCAATCTTGAAGTTGGCAGATCTGTTTCAGCAAAATACCGATTTCGATCAATCCATACCTCCTCGATATGCTCCGTAATTACAGGTGAATCGGACGATTCTCTGTGGCAGCCAGACAGGCTTCTTTCACAGCTTCCATATAAGTAGGGTGCGCATGAGACATTCTTGAAACATCCTCCGCTGAAGCACGATATTCCATCGCGGTGACTGCCGCAGCAATCATATCCGCAGCTCTCGCGCCAATAATATGTACCCCTAAAATCTCATCCGTCTCCTTATCTGCTAACACTTTTACTAAGCCATCCACATCCATCGATGCCCTTGCACGACCAAGAGCTTTGTAAGGAAACTTACCCGATTTATAGGCGCGTTTCTGTTCCTTTAACTGTTCCTCAGTGTAACCGACACTAGCAACTTCCGGCCATGTATATACTACTCCGGGAATCAGGTTGTAATTGATGTGGGGCTTTTGCCCGACTATCTGCTCTGCAATGAAAACACCCTCTTCTTCTGCCTTGTGTGCGAGCATCGCACCGCGCACAACATCCCCAATGGCCCAGATGTTATCAACATTGGTTTTCAAATGCTCATCAACTTCAATCTGTCCTCTTTCGGTAACAGTTACCCCGGCATTTTCCAATCCCAACCCTTCGGTATAAGGTTTTCTTCCAATTGAGACCAGGCAGTAATCCCCTTGTAGCTTAAGCGTGTCTTTCTTGGGTGTTTCGGCTTTAACTGTTACTGTCTTGCCTTTGGTGGTAACTTCATTGACCTTGTGCTTCAGATAAACATCAAAACCAAGCTTCTTTAGCGACTTCTCTATCTCCTTTCCCATGGTGCTGTCCATCGTCGGAATCAATCGATCCATGAATTCAACTACTGAGACCTTGGCTCCTAACCTGGCATAGACAGAACCAAGCTCTAACCCAATAACACCCCCACCAATGATGATCATGTGTTTGGGAACCTCCTTAAGTTCTAAAGCTTCGGTGCTGGTTATTACCCTTTTCTTATCAATGGTGATAAAAGGTAATGAAGCGGGCTTTGAGCCAGTTGCAATGACGATTTTTTCAGAGGTGATTGTCTTGTTATCCGAACCCTCTACCTTGATAGTATTCTTATCAATAAAGGAGCCCATACCATGAAAAACATCAATTTTGTTTTTCTTCATCAGATAGTCAATCCCATCTACATTTTGTTTCACCACATCTGCTTTACGCGAAATCATTTGCTTTAGATTGACCTTCGGCTTATTGATATCTATTCCGTGCTCTTTGAAAGTTGTTTCGGCATTATGAAAATGCTCAGAAGAATCCAGCAGCGCTTTTGAAGGAATACAACCTACATTCAGGCAAGTACCTCCCAGCGTATTGTATTTTTCAATAATCGCAGTTTTCAAACCCAATTGCGCACAGCGAATCGCTGCTACATATCCTCCGGGTCCTGATCCGATAACGGTGACATTATAATCCATAATTCGAGAGCTAAAGCTAAAAGTTGTTTATATACCGAGAAGTAATCTATTGGGGTCTTCGAGAAGTTGCTTTACACGAACAAGAAAACTAACGGACTCACGTCCATCAATAATTCTGTGATCGTAAGAAAGAGCAACGTACATGACCGGACGAATTACAACTTCTCCATTTTCCGCAATGGGGCGTTGAACGATGTTATGCATTCCCAAAATCGCTGATTGAGGAGCATTTATAATAGGGGTTGACATCATGGAACCGAAAACCCCACCGTTAGTGATAGTAAATGTTCCTCCTGTCATTTCTTCAATACTAAGCTTATTGTCCCTAGCCTTCGTTGCCAGCCGCAATACTTCTTTCTCTACCTGTTCAAACGACATGTTTTCAGCATTTCTAATAACAGGTACGACTAGCCCTTTTGGAGCAGAAACGGCAATTGATATATCACAGAAGTCATTGTAGACGATTTCATCTCCATCAATCATGGCATTTACAGCAGGCCACTCTTCAAGAGCCATACAGCAGGCTTTTGTGAAAAAGGACATGAACCCTAGTCCTACTTCGTATTTCTCCTTAAAGGCCTCTTTGTACTTGGAGCGAATATCCATAATCGGCTGCATATTCACTTCGTTGAAGGTGGTAAGCATTGCCGTTTCGTTTTTGACAGATACCAACCTCCTACTTACGGTTTTTCTTAAAGGAGACATTTTCTGTCTTCTCTGCTCCCGAGAACCCGGAACTGGGGGTGCTGGCACAGAGGTACTATCCTGTCCATTAGATTGTGTTCTCTCTGCAGGAGCAGTTTTCTGGGCGTTGACTGCGTCGTCCTTTGTTATTCTGCCATCCTTACCTGATCCCTTGACTGCGTCGGTTGAAATACCTTTCTCAGCAAGAATCTTCGCCGCCGCGGGAGAAGCATGGCCAGTAGCGTATGTCTTCTGGGACTCCGTCGCCGCTGAAGCCTCTTCCGCTTGTGGAGCAGCCGATGGTGTTGATGCTTCAACAACAGCAACCTCGGACTCTTCGATTTTGCAGACCAATGCCCCAATCTCAATTGTTTCTCCTGCAGGTACTACTATTTCTATAATACCGGAAGCCTCAGCCGTTAATTCAAAAGTCGCTTTATCAGATTCGATTTCAGCAATGGGTTCATCGAGCTCTACAAAATCGCCGGATTCCTTTGACCAGGTGGAAATTGTGACCTCGTTGATCGACTCACCTACCGCTGGAATCTTCATTTCAATAATCTTACCCGTTGATACTGCTTCAGTCGAAACCTCTTCTTTCGTTTTCTCCTTCGGTACCGGTGCAGATGTGCTCTCTGATTCCTCTATTTCGCAAATCACTGAACCTATTTCCAGAGTGGTTCCCTCTTCCGCCACAATATGTAGTTTACCGGAGGTTTCAGCTGTCACTTCAAAAGTGGCCTTATCCGACTCCAATTCACACAAGATTTCATCCATCTCCACAAAATCACCTTCATTTTTTGCCCATGAAGCAATGGTGACTTCCGTAATGGATTCACCAACTGTGGGGACCTTAATTTCGAGACTCATGTTTTAATACTTTAAATGCTAAATGCGTTTTTGACAATTTCTTCCTGTTCCTTCTTATGAACCTTTGCAAACCCGGTTGCTGGCGATGCAGAAGCCCTTCTGGATATATACTCCAGATCTAAACCGGAGACACTTCTTATAAAAGCGGAAGATCCCATATTGGCTGGTTCTTCCTGTACCCATGCCAACTTAGCTCCCTTATATTTCCTTAAGATTGCATCCAGTTGTTTTTTTGGATAAGGATGTAGTTGTTCTATTCTAACCACGGCAACATCCTTTACCTTGTTCCTTTGTTGCTCTTCGAGTAGATCGAAATAGATTTTCCCCGAACACAACAAAACCTTCTTAACGCTCTTCGCCGTCACGTAATTATCTCCGATTACTTCCTTGAATCTGCCATCCGTGAACTCTTCAAGAGGACTTACAACTCCAGGATGTCTCAATAACGATTTCGGAGAAAAAACAACACAAGGTTTTCTGAATTCCCAGGTCAATTGACGACGCATTAAATGAAATAGGTTAGAGGAAGTAGTCAAATTTGCTACAATCAAATTACCCTGCGCAGAAAGCTGAAGAAACCTTTCAAGACGGGCACTTGAGTGTTCCGGACCCTGACCTTCATAACCATGAGGTAATAACATAACCAGACCGTTCATACGCTGCCATTTACTCTCAGCGCTAGAAACAAATTGATCGACCATGACCTGCGAGCCATTGGCGAAATCTCCAAATTGAGCTTCCCAGATAATCAAACCATTTGGCGTTGCCATTGCATAGCCATACTCAAATCCAAGAACTCCAAATTCCGAAAGAAGTGAATTATAAATTCGAAAAGGTTCCTGTTTTTCCTGTATATGATTCAGGTTGCAATAAGGCTCGTTTGTGTTAGCATCGAATAAATACGAATGTCGGTGTGAGAAGGTACCTCTTCTAACGTCCTGTCCGGAAAAACGAACCAACTTCCCTTCTGCCAATAGTGACCCATAGGCAAGAAGTTCTCCTTCAGCCCAACCCAATTCCTTTTTATCGAAAAATGCTGATTTTCGGTCTTTTAGCATTTTCTCAATCTGCTTAAGAGGTTTGAAGCCCTGCGGAATGGTAGTTAGTGCTTTTGCTACTTTGTCAACCATCTCCTTAGAAATGGAAGTATCCGGAGATTCATAAAAATCCTCAAGCTGTGACCTTCTCAGGTGTTGCCACTCCTCTTCGATCTTCTGTGGCTTATAAGGTAGCGGATTCTGTTTCACTTCGTCGAGTCGATCCTGCAGCTGCTTTTTAAATGTGGCATTTATTTCCTTGGCTTTCGACTCATCAATATCTCCTCTAGCTATCAGCTTCTTCACATACACTTCCCGTGGATTGGGATGCTTCGCAATCAAATTGTACAGCTTGGGTTGTGTGAATTTTGGTTCATCGCTTTCATTGTGACCATGTCTTCGATAACAAAGAAGGTCGATGAAAAAGTCTTTATTATATCGTTGACGATATTCCACTGCCAATCTGGATGCAAATGCCACGGCTTCTGCATCATCGCCGTTTACATGAAGAATGGGAGCATCTACTATTTTCGCGATGTCTGTACAATATACGCTACTACGTGCATCATCGTAGTCAGTAGTAAATCCAACCTGATTATTAATCACGATATGGATCGTTCCACCAGAGGTATATCCCTCCAATTGACTCATTTGCATGCATTCGTAAACCAAGCCTTGCCCGGCAATGGCCGCATCACCGTGAATCAAAATAGGAATTGCCTTCTCAAAATCTCCACGATATTCGTCATCAATCTGTGCTCTTGCATAGCCAAGCACTACCGGATTCACAGCTTCAAGGTGTGAAGGGTTTGGCGAGAGCTTAATGTAAACCTTCTTACCCGAGGCAGACTCGATGTACGACGAATAGCCAAGATGATACTTAACATCCCCGTCACCCATGGTAAGATCCACCTCCGCGTTACCTTCAAATTCTGAGAAGATCTCCTCATAGGTTTTACCCATAATGTTGGCAAGCACATTAAGCCTTCCACGGTGAGCCATTCCGATGACAACCTCTTCCGCACCAAGTTCAGCCGCCTTATTTATGATTGTATCTAAGGCTGGGATGGTATTCTCACCTCCTTCTAATGAAAAACGTTTCTGCCCTAAAAATTTGGTATGAAGGAAATTCTCAAAAACTACTGCTTCATTAAGTTTTTCAAGTATTCGGTTCTTTGTAGCCTTGTCAGGCTCGATGTTAACTCCTTCGGTCTCCACCTTTTTTTTGAACCACTCAAAAATGTCCGAATTACGTATGTGATTATACTCGTATCCAATCTTTGAAAGGTATATGTGTTCTAATGTCTCCTTAATTTTTCTAAAGGTGGTTTTGCCGAGACCTATTTCTGAACCGACCTCAAACTCTTTATCTAAATCCGCTTCGCTTAGTCCAAAATTGTCGAGATCCAACCGAACAACGTGCTGTCTTCGTTGGCGAACAGGATTGGTATCAGATTTAAGATGCGCTCTGGACCTGTGCGCGTATATATAGTTTCTAACTTTGATTTCGTCTGATGTAATCTCCGCGCCAGCTGATCCGTTTTCTCCATACTTAGCCTGGGAAAATTCGAATCCCTCAAAAAACTTTTGCCAGGAAATATCTACATTAGCTGGATCTTCCTTGTATGATTGGTACAATGCTTCAATGTGGCTTACATCGGCATTGCCTACGTATGAATACTTATCCATCGGGCGTGATTTAAATCGATATCAAAAGTACGAACACTGAATATCAATTAAAAATTGCATAATCGCTTATCCAAATATAATTCATATTGTATTGGCTTTTACTCAATCGTTGGTTGATTACCATTTATTCTCCTATCTTTGCGCTCCGATTTTAAATTTTGAATGGACGAGTTCCATAGACAAAGAAAATGGCAGTAAGAATAAGACTAGCGCGTCGAGGACGCAAAAAGTTGGCTCGCTACGATGTAGTGATCGCCGATCAGAGAGCACCACGAGATGGTCGCTTTATAGAAAAAATAGGAACATACAATCCTAACACCGACCCAGCCACCATAGACCTTGATACGGAAAAGGCTTTTGATTGGGTAATGAAAGGGGCTCAGCCTACAGACACAGTTCGGGCAATTTTGTCTTATAGAGGAGTGATGCTCAGAAAACACCTGCAATTGGGTGTTAACAAGGGTGCCATCTCTCAGGAAGAGGCAGATAAGAAATTGGAAGCCTGGTTATCCGAGAAGGAAACACAAATCCAATCCAAGGTAGACCGACTGGCAAAAGCTGATGCAGATCGAAGAAAAGCAGCCCTGGAAGCAGAGAGTAAGGTGAACAAAGCAAGACAAGAAGCGATTCTGAAGAAAAGAAAAGTCGAGGATGAGCAACTTGTTGAGGAAGTAGCAGAAGCAAACGCAGATGAAACCGAAGCTGCTCTTGCGGAAGAAGGCGAAGCTGCGGTTAGCGAGTCAACCCAGGAAGCCCCGGTTGTAGAAGAAGCTCCGGCTGAAGAGGTAAAAGCTGAAGCTCCAGCGGAAGAAGCTTCGGCAGAGGAAGCAAAAGCAGAAGAAGTAGCAACACCGGAAGAGGCAGAAACTGAGGTGGAAGCGAAAGAAGAAGCACCTGCTAAGGAAGAAGCTCCCGCGGCTGAAGTAAAAGCAGAAGAAGAGACTCCTGCTGCTGAAAAGAAAGAAGACTCTGAAGAGAAAGAATCCGACTCTGAAGAGAAGAAATAGCCATGTCTATTGATGACTGTTACCGTTTAGGTCATGTTATCAAAACACATGGATTAAGAGGTGAAGTTGATATCTTCCTTGATGTAGACTTCCCGGATCGATATGAAAATATGGAATCGGTTTTCCTTGAACGACGAGGAAAATTGATTCCTTTTTTTATTTCTCATCTACAACTACTTGATAACAAAGCCCTGGTAAAATTTGAGGACATTGAGAGCCTTGAATCCGCAAAGGAACTTACCGGTTCGGTTCTTTACCTCCCAATTGATCAGCTTCCTTCACTCGGTCCGGATGAATACTACTTCCATGACCTCGTTGGGTTTCAAATGATTGATGGCGACCAAGAAATTGGAATTATTGAACAGCTTTATCAGCCGTCCTCTCAATACCTTGCGTCGATTAAGGTAAATGAGCATGAAGTATTAATCCCACTCGAAGATGGCATTATTGAAAATGTTGATATCAAGAGGAAAGTGATTATAGTCAACCTTCCAGATGGGCTCCTGGATGTATATCTTTCTCCGGAGGAAAATAAAAAATCGGAGGAATAATGCGGTTAGATATTATTACTTGCCTACCTGAACTATTCAGAGGTCCGATGGATCAGAGTATCGTGAAACGTGCTGGCGAAAAAGGTCATGTAGACATACAAATACATGATCTGAGAGCATACAGCACAAATAAACACCGAACCGTAGACGACTATGCCTATGGCGGTGGGGCTGGAATGGTTCTGATGATTGAGCCGATCGACCGATGCATAAGCAACCTAAAGTCTGAAAGAGACTATCAGGAAATCATTTACCTAAGTCCCGATGGAGAATTGTTTGATCAGAAAATGGCAAATGAGCTTTCCTTATCCGGAAATATTATCATGCTTTGTGGACATTACAAGGGAGTAGACGAAAGAGTTAGACAACATTTAATTACAAGGGAAATTAGCATCGGGGATTACGTTCTAAGTGGTGGCGAGCTAGCTGCTATGGTCGTATCAGATGCCATCATCCGATTGATTCCAGGTGTATTGAATGATGAATCCAGTGCACTTAGCGATAGTTTCCAGGATGGTTTATTGGCTCCCCCGGTTTACACCCGGCCTGCGGAGTACAAGGGCTGGAAAGTTCCGAAAATTCTTCAATCCGGTCATGAACGAAAGATTGACGAGTGGAGACACGAACAATCCATAAACCGTACCTCCAGTAGAAGACCGGATCTTTTGGATGAGTAAATTTATTTGATCATCTCTAGGTGCATTTAATTTCTAAATCTCCTATATTTGCACTCCTTTTTGAAAACAGGGGTTAATCGATTTAAGATCATGAGCGAACTATTGAAACTGGTTGAAGAAGAAAGCAAGGCAACAAGGGAAAGCATGCCTGACTTTGGTCCAGGTGATACTGTAAACGTACACTACAAAATTAAAGAGGGTAACAAAGAGCGTATCCAGCAGTTTCAGGGTACTGTTATCCAAAGGAAAAATAAGAATACTAACGGCGAGACTTTTACTGTAAGAAAAGTTTCAAGTGGTGTTTCCGTGGAAAGAATATTTCCTATACTTACCCCCAATATCGATAAGCTCGAAGTGATTCGAAGAGGAAAAGTAAGAAGAGCCAAGATTTATTACTTGCGAGCACTGAAAGGTAAGCAGGCAAGGATCAAGGAAAAACTCTGATCAAAGGACTAAAAAACTACTTAAGCCGACCACCATTCAGTGATCGGCTTTTTTTATTTATGAAGTTTTCAAAATACCAGGGCACAGGAAACGACTTTGTAATGATCGATAACCGGGAATTATCATTTCCAAAAACCGATCCACTACTTATTCAACGTATTAGCGACCGAAGGATAGGCGTTGGCTCCGATGGGGTAATACTGATCGAAAATGATACGGAAGTTGATTTCAACATGATTTACTACAACTCCGATGGCAGTCAAAGCCTTTGTGGTAATGGAAGTCGATGTGCCATAGCCTTTGCCCGAAAGCTTGACATGATTGGAACATCCACGCGTTTTCGTACTACTGATGGTATTCACAAGGGTAGAATTGAAGGTTCTCAGATTTACTTTCAATTACATGACATTAAAGAGGTAGAAGTATTAGATGATTCATATTTCATCGAAAACGGATCTCCACATTATGTGCAGTTTGTCGGTAATCTTGAAGAAACAGATGTTGTAGGAGAAGGTCGGAAGGTTCGATACAGCGATAGCTTCAAACCAAATGGGACCAACGTCAATTTCGTCCAACTACAGACTGATAACCTTTTTGTAAGAACCTACGAAAGAGGAGTAGAAAATGAAACGCTTTCATGCGGCACTGGAGTGACAGCTTCTGCCATTGCGGCATCATTTCAAGGCGCGTCCAGCCCAATTGACATAAAAACATTAGGTGGCACGCTTTCTGTGTCCTTCAATAAGGTCAATGATCAACTTTTCGAAGAAGTATTTTTGGCGGGACCCGCTACTCATGTTTTTGATGGAGAAATCACTATCTGAACCTTACTTTTCTAAAAGAATCTTCATTGAAAAGAACTTAACTTTACGGACTTTAATTTAAGGCAAGCGATGTTTGAATCAATTACCAAAGGGATAGCTAAAATTTTTGGGACAAAATCTGAAAGAGACCTCAAAGAGCTGTTCCCATTAGTAACTAAAATTAATGACGAGTACGCCAAGCTACACGATATTTCCGATGACGCCCTACGAGGCAGAACAGGTGAATTAAAAGAGATCATCAACGAAAGACTGAAAAACATTGATGATCAAATCGCAGCCCTTCACAAGAAAGTAGAAGAAAATCCCGATCTCGACATAAACGAAAAGGATTCAATTTTTAAGGAGATTGATAATCTGGAGTCAAAAAGAGATGACGACCTGGAAGTTGTATTGATGGAACTCCTTCCTCAAGCTTTTGCGGTAATTAAAGAAACAGCACAGAGATTTACCGAGAACGAACGTCTTGAAGTTGCCGCTACTCTTGAAGACAAACAACTTGCATCTACTAAATCCAATGTCGAGATAAAGGGCGAAACTGCGATCTGGCACAACAAATGGGAAGCAGCCGGGACCGAAGTGGAATGGAAAATGGTACACTACGATGTTCAGCTGATAGGAGGTATCGTTTTACATCAAGGAAAAATATCAGAAATGGCAACTGGAGAAGGTAAAACACTCGTTGCCACCTTGCCAGCATATCTCAATGCCCTGGCTGGAAGAGGGGTTCACATAGTTACTGTGAATGATTACCTGGCTAGAAGAGATAGTGAATGGAATGCACCAGTGTTTGAATTTCATGGATTAAAAGTGGACTGCATTGATAAGTATCAGCCAAACTCCCCGGAAAGAAAAGCAGCGTACAAGTGCGACATTATTTACGGAACAAACAATGAATTTGGTTTTGACTACTTGAGGGATAACATGTCCAGGTCGGTAGACGAATTGGTGCAGGGCAAACATCACTATGCCATGGTGGATGAAGTGGATTCAGTATTGGTTGATGACGCAAGAACACCGCTAATCATATCAGGACCAGTACCAAAAGGTGACGAACACGAATTCTACGAACTCAAACCCAGGATTCAAAAGTTAGTAGATGCTCAAAGAAAACTTATTCAAGAGTACCTTACTCAGGCGAAAAAGAACTTGAAAGATGGTAATGAAAAAGATGGTGGTTTGCCACTTTTCAGAGCATATCGTGGTCTACCAAAAAGTAAACCATTAATCAAGTATTTGAGTGAAACTGGTATTCGACAAGTGCTTCAGAAAACGGAGAACTTCTACTTACAGGACAATCAAAAGATGATGCCTGAGGCTGATGAACCATTATTTTTCGTAATTGACGAAAAGCAAAACTCCATTGACCTAACTGAAAAAGGCATAGATCTGATAACCAGCGATGGAGAAGATGCCAAATTTTTTATTCTCCCGGATATAGCAGACGAAATCAACAAACTGGAAGCCGACACTTCGAAATCAGAAAGTGATAGACTTAAAGCTAAAGAGGAACTAATAAAAGACTACAACACCAAATCCCAGCGTATCCATACCGTTAATCAACTGTTACGTGCCTATTGTCTTTATGATAAAGACACTGAATACATAGTGGTGGAGGATAAAGTTAAAATTGTCGACGAACAGACTGGTAGGGTGATGGAAGGTAGACGATATTCAGATGGATTGCACCAAGCCATTGAAGCCAAGGAAAACGTAAAGGTTGAAGACGCAACTCAAACCTACGCAACCATTACTCTTCAAAACTATTTCAGAATGTATCACAAACTCGCTGGTATGACAGGAACAGCTGAGACTGAAGCCGGTGAGTTTTGGGATATCTACAAACTGGATGTGGTCGTCATTCCTACCAATAAGCCCATTGTCAGAAAAGACATGGAGGATAAGGTTTATAAGACCATGCGAGAGAAGTTTAATGCGGTCGTTGATGAAATTGTAGAACTAACGGAAAACAATCGACCAGTTCTTGTTGGTACAACATCAGTCGAAATATCTGAACTCCTAAGTCGAATGTTGAAGCTTCGTCACATCAATCACCAGGTTCTGAACGCAAAACAACATGCTAAAGAAGCTGATGTGGTTGCAGAGGCTGGGAAACCAAAGACCGTTACCATAGCCACAAACATGGCCGGCCGGGGTACAGACATCAAGTTGACACCTGAAGCAAAGGAAGCCGGTGGACTGGCAATAGTCGGAACGGAAAGACACGAATCACGACGAGTAGATAGACAATTAAGAGGTCGATCCGGTCGACAGGGAGATGTTGGTTCTACGCAGTTCTTTGTGTCTTTGGAGGACAACCTGATGAGATTATTCCGATCTGATCGGATGGCTGGGATTATGGATAGACTTGGATTAAAGGAAGGCGAAGTAATCCAGCATAGTATGATCACAAAGTCTATCGAACGAGCACAAAAGAAAGTTGAAGAAAATAATTTCGCGATCAGGAAAAGGCTCCTTGAGTACGATGACGTAATGAATTCTCAACGAGAAGTTATCTACACCAGGAGGAAAAATGCCCTGCATGGGGAGCGACTTCAGCTTGATATCATGAATATGCTTTATGATACCTGTGAAGACATCGCAATCAATGCAAAGATCGATAATAACCTTGATAGCCTTAAACTAAACATCATTGCTACCTTAGGTCTGGATTTTCAAATCAATGAGGAGGAACTTGAGAAAATTCCAGATAACCTATTGGCTGAAAAACTATACGAAGAAGCCTATTCTGCTTACCAGGGTAAAAATGGAAACATCGCTCAAAAGGCCAATCCCATTCTGAAGCAACTTCATCTGACCAAAGGAGCTACAGTTGAAAATGTACTAGTTCCCTTTACGGATGGCAAGAAACAAATCGGAGTATCTGTTAACCTTCAGCGAGCAGTTGACAATGATTCGCGTGAGGTGATCACTGAAATGGAAAAAATGATCACTTTGGCAATCATTGATCAAACATGGAAGGAGCACCTTAGGGAAATGGATGACTTGAAGCAATCGGTTCAAAATGCTGTTTATGAGCAGAAAGACCCATTGTTGATCTACAAGTTTGAAGCATTTGAGCTCTTTAAAAGATTTATTGGTAAAGTAAATGAAGATACTATCTCCTTCCTTATGAAGGCAGATATTCCAATTCAGCAGGCGGATGAAGTCCGAGAGGCACAAAAACAACGTACTCGACAGAACTACAAAGAAACGAAAGAAGAAAGCACTTCTGCACTGGCATATAATGACCCAACAGGTAATCGACCTCCTGCTCAAAAAAGTGCTCCAGTAAAATCACAAAAAGTAGCAAGTCGTAACCAACGAGTATCCGTGCAATACAGCGATGGAACCGTAAAGAAAGATGTGAAATATAAAGTGGTTGAGGCCGACCTCAGGGATAACAAATGCGTGATTATAGAATCCTGATATTTGCGTTCATAGTAGCATGTAAGGCACCATCCTCAGTTACGCAGCAATCGTCAACTTACTACGAAGACCTTAGTGTACACCGAGTAAAGACCGAATCGACTAGCATCGTACAACCTGAGAAGTCCATTGCGCCAGCAACTTCAATTGAAGATATTCAGGGACATATTTTGAATGAACTTGACAGTGTTAATAAGATTATAGTTGCAGAAAATACCACTAAACAATGGGATGGTTTTAGAATTCAGGTTTACACAGGCAATAGCCGACAGCGTGCTCAGGAAATACTCTCTGCTTTAAAAAATACATATCCGGAATATGAATCAAGCATGACCTATTATCAACCGAGTTATCGGGTAAAGATTGGCTATTTCTTTGATAGGCTGGAAGCGTCAAAGGTTTACAGTCAAATGAAAGAAGTGTACCCCAGGGCTATGCTTCTTCCTGAAAAACTTAGTTTGCCAAAAGTCGATGATGAATAATCTCGCATCGAAAATTCAGAGTTTATCGGAAAAATACTGGGAAAACACCAGAGATGTTCGCCGACACATCCACCGGAACCCAGAACTATCCTTTAAAGAACATGAGACCTCCTCGTATATCCTAAAGGAGCTTAATTCATATGGAATTGAGAATGCAAAAATCATTTCAAATACCGGGGTCGTATTTGACTTGGTAGGCGATCAACCCGGACCACTAATCGCGTTAAGAGCTGATATTGATGCTTTACCTATAAAGGAGGAAAATCAAACCGATTACCGGTCCGAAATCGAAGGCGTAATGCATGCCTGCGGGCATGACGTCCATACTGCCAGTTTACTGGGAGCCGCAAGGATTCTAAATCAATTAAAAGATCAACTCCCCGGGACTATTCGTTTCATATTCCAACCTGGAGAAGAAAAACTTCCCGGTGGTGCTTCTCTCTTGATCAAAGAAGGAGTCCTTGAAGATCCAAAACCATCAACTATTCTTGGACAACATGTTATGCCTCTCCTACCTGTGGGTAAAATTGGTTTTCGAAAAGGGGAGTACATGGCCAGCGCTGATGAAATATACCTAACTGTGAAAGGAAAGGGTGGTCACGCTGCAATGCCGGAAAGAAATATAGACCCTGTCCTAATTACATCACACATCATTACTGCCCTTCAACAGGTTGTAAGCAGGAATGCCAATCCAAAGATGCCTTCTGTTCTTTCCTTCGGAAAAGTAATTGCAAATGGTGCCACAAATGTTATCCCAGAGCAGGTCTTATTGGAAGGAACCTTTCGAACGTTCAATGAGGAATGGCGCTTTGAAGCACATAAAAAAATCAAGTCGATTTGTAATGGAATTGCCTCGGCCATGGGGGGAGAATGTGATATAGACATTCGAGTAGGTTACCCCTTTCTTTCCAATAATGAAGAATACACCAAGAGAAATATCAAACGGGCTGAGGCATACATGGGAAAGGAAAACGTAATCGAACTTGACCGATGGATGGCGGCGGAAGATTTTGCATTCTACTCCCATCAGGTTGATGCTTGTTTCTACAGATTGGGTACACGAAACGAAGAGTTAGGAATAACCTCAAACGTTCATACCTCCACATTCGATATTGATGAGAACGCTATTAAATATGGAATGGGATTAATATCCTATCTTGCAGCCTCGGAATTAATAGAGCAGTAACCTACCCTCCCATGGACTTCGGAATTCTAGACTTTCTTAACCTTTTTGGAGCTCTTGGATTCTTCATCTTCGGAATGAAAGTGATGAGCGAAGGAATTCAAAAAGTGGCAGGTTCCAAGATGAGGTCCATTCTAAGCTCCATGACTTCCAACCGAATTAAAGGAGTATTTACTGGTTTTACAATTACGAGTTTAGTCCAATCCTCCTCTGCTACTACTGTTCTTGTCGTCAGTTTTGTTAATGCAGGCTTGCTTTCGCTGGTGGAGTCCATTGGTGTTATCATGGGAGCAAATATTGGCACTACTTTGACCGCATGGCTAATCGCTGTTATTGGGTTCAAAGTAAAAATTTCTACCTACGCGCTTCCAATCATAGCCATTGGCTTTCCATTAATTTTCTTTAACAGAGAACGAGCAAGGTTTTGGGGAGAAGTCTTGGTCGGATTCGCTTTACTTTTCATGGGACTATCCTATATGAAGGAAACAGTACCCGACCTAAACGCGAATCCAGAAATCCTGGCTTTTCTTTCAAACTATACCAATCTTGGCTTTGTATCCACCTTGATTTTCGTAGCTATCGGTACCATCATGACCATTATTCTTCAGTCCTCAAGTGCCACAATGGCCTTGACGTTGGTGATGGCAAATAATGGATGGATATCATTTGAGTTAGCGGCAGCTATGGTTCTGGGTGAAAATATCGGAACCACTATAACGGCAAATCTTGCAGCACTGGTGGCCAACGTACATGCGAAAAGAGCGGCATTTGCTCATTTCATCTTTAATATATTCGGGACCATATGGATTGTGATAATCCTTAGCCCTGTACTAAGATTGATCAGCAATTACATGGTCTCTTCTGGAATTGATTCACCTTTCTTGGTGGCAGCCAGTATACCAATAGGTTTATCAATATTCCATACTTCTTTCAATATAGCCAACACGGCTCTTTTAATCGGGTTTACCAAAAACATCGCCAATCTGGTAACTCGTTTGATTAAGCCCCGTGGTGATGAGGAATTTCGCTTGGCTTATATCAGTGCTGGATTAATGAATACAGCAGAATTATCAATTGAGGAGGCCAGAAAGGAAACCATTCGGTTTGGCGAGATGATCATGAGAATGGCTGAGACTTTCAAGAAACTATTGCGTAGTAACAAACCCCAAAAACAGAGTAAACTAATCAAACAGATCATCCAATATGAGGAAATGGCAGACAGGATGGAAGAAGAGCTGTCCAAGTACCTCCTGGAGGTGTCTGTCGATGGCACGTTGAGTGCTGAAGCGACAAGAAGGGTATCTGGCCTATTTAGTATCATCAATGAACTAGAACGTGTATGTGATATTTACTTCCAGATGTCACAGGATGTTCAAAATCGTATCGATGATGATCTGGAGTTTACCCAAAAACAAATGACCAATCTCAATGTAATGGTGCAACTCGTTGAGGATTCCTTACATATCATGATGGATAACATGGAGGCCAAACCACCAATCAACATCGATAGAGCAATGGCTAAGGAGAAAAGCATCAATCAGTTGAGAGATCAATTGCGTAGTGACCAAATAAGAGACATCAATAAAAACAAATACAACGCAAAAACAGACGGTTTGTATAAAGATGTTTTCCATCTCTGTGAAAAACTCGCAGATCATGTAATCCATGTAAGTGAAACTCTTGCCGGCGACCGGGAGATCAAGAACATCACTGAAAGCGCAAAATAGTCGTAACCTCGATGGCTTTTTTGTAAATTGTGGTTGTAATTAAAAACAAACACTTTGATCAAGATCATTGACAAATTGACCGCCTACCTCCAGGTAAGAGGGGAGCAATTGAAGCTCGAAATCATGGCCAAAGTCGCCAAAATACTAGCGGTAGTCATTGTCTTTATTCTACTGGCATTGATCGGATTTTTCTTTCTCCTTTTGGCAGGAATTGCACTTTCTGAATACCTTAACACGTTATTAGACAGTACATTCTATGGGTATCTGATCGTAAGTGGTTTGATCTTATTGATCATGATTACTTTGATCTCACTTCTGAAATCCGGTCGAATCCAATCCTGGTTGGAAAGTTTTATCCTGAAAATTGGAGAAGATTAAGATTATGAAACACTCTAAACTTTACAGGGATAAGAAAGAGGAACTCGGTAGCCGGGAAAAAGAATTACGGATCGAGTTACAAAATGTGTCGGACAGTGTAAGTCAAAATGCCATGGCTCAATTAAAAACAGCTGGACTGGTACTTGCAGGACTTACAACCGGTTACCTGGTTTACAGGATATTCTTCCGCTCTCCATCCCGGGGAGAGGTAAAAGTGGAAAAGCAGCAAGACATCAGGCACGAGAATAAGCCACCTGCGTTTGTCACAGATTTTTCTTCCAAATTATCAGACGAATTGATTGGTTTACTGGTCAAATCGTTGAAGGGCTACATCGAAAAAGGGAAGTTCTAAACATTCATAAGGGACTCCCTGCGACGCATCTTTCCTGCAGGTATACCAAACATCATTTTGAAGCGGCGGCAGAAGTATGCAGTGTCTTTGTATCCCACCTCCTTTCCAATCTCTCGGATACTCTTTTTTGACGTTCTAAGAAGATTTACGGCCTTCTCCATCCGTTGGTATTCGATGTAGTCCTGTGGATTAATTCCGGTTAACATCTTGAAGTATTGCCCTACATAGTCTTCTGATACATTAGCTACGTTAGCTAAAATTTTATTGGACAAGTCATTCTTCAAATTCTCCTTTATGTATCCGAAGATGTCAATCAGTCGGGGATCTTTGAAATAAGTAGAATTAGTAGCAAACTCTTCAACGAACAACTTCTTCTCGATCACGTGCCTGATCAACTCAACAACTAATTGTTCAGTCAATACCTTAATCACTCGACCTCTTCCGGGCATGTTTTCGTTGCATTCACTATTTATCTTCAAAATAAGCTGTGCTAGTTCATGATTTTCCTCAATGACAAAAGCAGGAATATCAAGTGATGCAAAGAAGTTGACACTATCAAAAACTTTCGAGTCAAAAGACACATAACTGTAGGAAGAAGGACCAAATGAACCGTTGCTCAGTGTTCGGAGATATTTCTCCTTATTATTGAGAAAAGAATCTTTAGTCATGCTAACCGCATCTCCCGAACCATACGTAATGCTAAGGGGTCGCCCTCCCGGAACAAAAAGAATTTGAGCTTGTTCAACTACCTCGTGATCGGGACCAAATCGAAGTTCACCGGAGTTGACCAGTAACAACGAATTCTCCACGTCGTAGTTGTTTTCAATAGTAATTGACTTTAAAATATTAATATTCCGTGCTTTGACAAAGCTTACGGATAGTGACTCTATGATGCGATTGTAATCCTCCATCGGGAGAAAAATATAATCTAATAAAGATTATATGACGTAATTGAACGGTTTAATTGTACGAAACTAATATTTTATTTGAAATTTCCAAAAACCGTTCGAGGAAATTAAGATGGAGGTCAATTAGATTATTTCAATAAAGTACGAGAAATTACGATTTTCTGTATCTCAGAAGTACCCTCATATATTTGGGTGATCTTGGCGTCACGCATGAGTCGCTCAACATGAAATTCCTTTACATAACCATACCCTCCGTGAATTTGTACTGCCTCAACTGTTACCTCCATGGCTACTTCTGAGGCGTAAAGCTTCGCCATAGCGGCCGCTTGAGTGTAGTCTTTTCCGGCGTCTTTGAGCTGTGCCGCCTTCAGAACCAGTAGTCTTGCAGCATCGATTTTTGTAGCCATATCGGCTATCTTGAACTGAATGCCCTGATGCTTAGCTATCTCTTTCCCAAAGGCTTTTCTTTCTTTCGCGTATTGAATTGATCGTTCAAGTGCTCCTGAAGCAATTCCCAATGCCTGAGCGGCGATCCCAATTCTTCCACCATTCAGCGTGTTCATTGCAAATGTGAAACCGAAACCATCTTCACCTACCCGATTTTCCTTAGGTACGACAACATCTGAAAACATTAAAGAATGCGTGTCAGATCCCCTAATACCTAGTTTATCTTCCTTTTTCCCAACTGTGAATCCATCATATGTTTTCTCCACGATAAGTGCGTTAATTCCTTTGTGCTCCTTCTCCGGATGCGTCTGGGCCATGACCAGATAAATTCCTGCCGAATTACCGTTAGTAATCCAGTTTTTGGTTCCATTTAAAAGATAATGATCACCCTTATCCTCAGCAGTAGTTCGCTGAGATGTAGCATCCGATCCGGCCTCTGGTTCTGAAAGACAGAAAGCTCCAATCTTTTGACCGCTGGCAAGTTGTGTTAAGTACTTCTCTTTTTGTTCCTGATCTCCGTACTTTTCCAGTCCCCAGCAAACCAATGAATTATTCACCGACATGGCTACGGAGGCTGAAGCGTCAATTTTTGAGATTTCCTCCATGGCCAACACATACGAAACGGTATCCATACCTCCTCCTCCAAAATCAGGGCTGACCATCATTCCCATGAAACCCAATTCCCCCATCATTTTGATCTGTTCCGTCGCAAATCTCTGTTCGGTATCGCGCTCAATCACTCCCGGTAACAGTTCCTTCTCCGCAAAATCACGAGCAGCCTCTTTTACCGCCAGTTGCTCTTCAGTTAAATTGAATATCATCGGTTACTACTTGTTTATTTATTTGGGTAAAGATAAAAATAAATAGTATGCATGCATACTATTTTGTCATCAAAAAACCCCTTTTCAGGGGCTTTCATTTCGTAAATCAGTCGTCGCTCATTCCCAAAAACATCATTACATAATAGAGCAATGATGCAAGGGATCCAAGGGCGACAACAACATAGCTCAATGCGGCTGTATTTAAAGCGTCTTTTGCCATATCATATTCTTCACCATTTACGATATTTCGCTCGTTTACCCACGCGAGTGCCCTATTGGACGCATCATACTCAACAGGTAGGGTCACGAAAGAGAATAATGTGAACACCGCATAACAGGCGATGATGACTAAAAGAGCGGTGGAATAAGGCATGATACCCGGCAATAAGAATGCTCCGAAAAACATCATCATGAAAACAACATTTATAATCCGGGCACTCAAATTTTGAATAGGTACCATCGCTGACCGAAATTCCAAAAACCCATATGCAGTCGCATGCTGTACGGCATGGCCACACTCGTGAGCTGCGATTGCCGCCGCTGCAGCTGATCTCCCACCATACACTTCCGGACTTAGGTTCACCGTCTTGTTAGCCGGATTGTAATGATCTGTTAATTGTCCGGGTACAGAGACTACTTCCACATCGTAAATTCCATTGTCCCTGAGCATTAGTTCAGCAGTCTCCTTACCACTAAGACCTGTTGATAACGGAATTTGAGAATACTTTTTAAACTTGTTTTTCAATCTTGAACTCACAATCCAACTAAGGATCATAGTTCCTATTACTATCACGAAAATCATATAATCAACTATTCTTTATTTTATCTATTAAACCTGTGGTGGAATACCCTTCAACCAATGAAATAGTCTTCACACTTCCACCATTTTCAATTACGATATCGGCTCCTACGATGTTACTAATATCATAATCATTTCCTTTAACTAATATATCCGGTTGAAGTTTCCGAATTAGCTGTTCAGGAGTTTCTTCATCAAATACGACCAAACGATCAACGAATTCAAGTGATGCCAACAATCTAGATCTCGAATCCTGATCCACAATTGGTCTGCTTTTTCCTTTTATAGTGGTAATTGATCGATCTGAATTCAATCCCACCAAAAGCTGGTCTCCCATGCCTCGTGCTTTCTCCAAGTAGTCCAGATGGCCTAAATGAATAAGGTCAAAACAACCGTTGGTGAAGACCAGCTGGTATTCTTCCTTTTTCAGCTGATCACGCCAGTCCATCGCCTGCTCTAGTGTGAGTATTTTATCCTGCGGAGACCTCAACTTTTTTCTTTCTGGATATAACAACAGTAGCGAAGAGGGCCAAACCTCCGAATATGATAATTGCTAAAATCTGGGAGGTATGCAGCAAAGTAGCTAAGAACAAGCCAGTCGTTCGATCGATACCATAAAGCATGAGCAAACCAGTGACCATGGTATGATAGGTTCCTATTCCTCCTTGGACAGGTAGTGAAATTGCAATGCCTCCAGTCACGAGTAACATAAATCCGGCCGTAATCGAAAGGAATGAGGTCTCTTCCATACTAAATACAATCAGGTAGGACATTAGATAATACACCACCCAAAGAAGGATTGTTGATACAACAAATGCGGGAAGATTATTCATTTTTGAAACAGAAATTACTCCGGCGTAGAGCTCTCTGAACCATTCTCTTAGTTTGGATGTCCTTGCGTTTGATTTTGATAAAAACAATAACACCACAGCAATAGATATCACAGCAATCACTCCACCTGCAATCATTAGTTTGCCAAAAGAAATATTATACTCAGCTAATGACTCACTCAAAAAACTGCTAATCAAATCGTATTCGATAAGGAAAGAAAATCCTAAAAGGCCCAGGAGTGTTAAAGCATCAATCAGTCGTTCAGAAATTACGCTTCCAAGGGAAATGGTAACAGGAACATCATCGGTTCGACGTAGCATTCCACAGCGGGTAATTTCCCCCAATCTCGGAAAGGCAAGATTAGCCAGGTATCCGACCAAAACTGCCAATGTGGTTCTAAATGTTGTCATTTTGTACCCCATCGGAGAAAGCATCAGGTTCCATCTATAGGCACGAATAACGTATCCAAAAAGGGATAAAACAATGGAGAAGAACACCCACCAGTAGTTTGCTTGACCGGATTTCTCAACAAAATCTTTCAATTCGACTTTGCTAAACGCAAAATAAACCAGGACAACCGCCAGGATCAGTGGCAATACAATTTTTAAAAAACCTATAAATTTTTGGATCATGTGTTAATCGAGACGGTTCTGTTCGTTTGGAAAGATGACTATTGGCTCATGATTTTTTGCTTCCTTCTTGTCAATACCGCCATAGGAGATGATGATAACTGTATCGCCAACCTGCGCCTTTCGCGCTGCTGGTCCGTTCAGGCAAACTTGGCCTGACCCCCGATCTCCTTTTATTACGTACGTCTCAAGTCGTTCTCCATTGTTAATGTTAACAACTTGAACTTTTTCGTTTTCAACAATATCTGCAGCATCCATCAAATCTTCATCAATGGTGATGGAGCCTACATAATGTAACTCCGCCTGGGTTATTTTCACCCGATGAATCTTTGATTTCAAAACCTCAATTACCATTACCTTTTATTTTGACCCCGCAAATATAGGTTATCGATCAATCTAACCCCCTCAACAAATCCTGCCACACATACGGCGATTTCTTCATGAACAGGGTAGCTATCAACAGACTGGAGAGTACGTGCATCCACAAATTCCAGGTACTCCACCTGCATGTCAGGTTCCTCCGCGTACAACTCCATTACCCGATCCACAACCTCACGTGGTTTTGATCTTCTGTCGATCAATTTTCTTGCCAATTCCAAACCTCTGAAGATATGGCAGGCTGTATCTTTTCCTTTATTTGTCAGTAGTTGATTTCTTGATGACAATGCCAATCCATTTTCATCTCTAACAGTATTGATTCCTACTACTTCAATTGGTGAAGAAAGGTCATCAACCATCCTGTTTATCAACAGATACTGCTGTAAATCCTTTAGACCAAAAAAGGCCTTATCGGGCTCAACTATATGAAAAAGCTTGGAAACAACCACCCCAACTCCCTTAAAGTGACCAGGACGATGAGCTCCTTCTAATACTGAATCCATTCCTCCAAAATCAATCGATATCAGAGGTTTGGTTGGGAACATCAACTCTTCCGATGGATGAAATAAAACATCTATTCCCTTTTCAGACAATGCCATTTTGTCCTTCTCAAGATCCCTTGGGTAATTCTTGAGATCTTCTGAATTATTGAATTGCAGTGGGTTGACGAAAAGGCTGACTACTGTGACATCACAGGACTGAATGCTTGCATCCATCAAAGCCAGGTGACCATCATGTAATGCGCCCATTGTGGGGACCAAACCTATAGTCCTTCCCGAGGCTCGCTGTTCTCTTATAAATTTTGTTAAAGTTTTAGGGTCGCGATAAGCAAGCATCTCATTTTCAGGTAAATAATGGTTAGACTTTTGATAATTAATTGAAAATGACGCAAAAATAAAGTAATTTTGAGGTCATTTTTTTCCCATACAAATTAAGAGAATATGTCAAACGTCAGAATCCTTTATGTGGCGAGCGAAATCAACCCGTTTTTAAAGACCACAGAAGTTGCAGATTTTGTAAGAAGGTTACCCCAAGCTATGCAAGAAAAGGGGATGGAGATAAGGATTTTAGTTCCAAGATTTGGACTTATTAACGAAAGAAAAAATAGATTACACGAAGTAGTTAGATTATCAGGAATCAACATTGCGGTAGGTGACGAAGAAAAACCACTGATCATTAAAGTGGCCTCTATACCGAATGCCAAACTACAGGTTTACTTCATTGATAACGAAGACTACTTCCATAGAAAATCAGTATTCTTCGACAAGGAAGATAACTTCTACGAAGACAATGACGAGCGATCAATATTCTTTTGCAAAGGTGTCCTGGAAACTGTCAGAAAACTTGGATGGGCTCCTGACATCATCCATTGCAACGATTGGATGACAAGTCTAATCCCACTTTATGTGAGTAGTACTTACAAAAACGATCCTATTTTCAAAAACGCGAAAACTGTTTTCACCGTACACAACAATCGATTCAGCCACCAATTTGGTGATGACTTACTGGAGAAGGTGAAAATGATAGACATCGATGATAATATGCTTGACCCCCTTAGGACCGCAAATTATGACGGTTTCATCAAGCTGGGAATGGAATACTCAGATGCCATCATCTACGCTAACGAAGAGTCAACAGAAAGCTTTAAGAAGTTAGTTTCCGAAATCTCCGATGATAAGCGAGTGGACGCAATAGAGGGTGAAAATTTCGAAGAATCGTACTACAATCTCTATAATGAACTTATTGGATAGAATTAAATCAAGCCTGGTGATACTATCAGGCTTGATTTTTTTCGGCTGCACTGAAGACAGTGGATTAACATTCGATACACAGGAAAGCCTTGCTCTGGAATACCTGGAATTCGAGCTAGACCACAGTAATGTCATAATCGACAGCCTACGAACAGATTTCACTTTTACTACTCTCGCTGGAGAATATAAACACGAAGAATTGGGACAGGTAAGAGCCGAATCTTACCTACAGTTTCAGTATGATTCTGGAGTGGTTATTTCAGACACTCTTCTTTATGACGGAGTTACTTTTCAATTGAAGATAGGTGAATTTCTAAAGAATACTTCAGAGGATGAGGTGTCTTTTCTTGTTCAACCACTTGACCAGGAAATCTTTGGTTCCGTTGTCTATCTTTCAGACTTTGGAGCGGAAAAAGTGGATAATCCTGTCGACAATATTTCCATACGCGTAAGAGAAGAAAATCGACTTAGTTTTACGCGTCCGGATGCCATTGGAAATTACTTCTATGAGCAACTTATAGAGGAAGACTCGTTAACATTGAATTACCTTGGACGATTTTCATTATCACCGGCTGGTGATATCGGTGCGGTTATTTCTATAGAACCTCTTTCAGATAGTTCGTCCGTAACTATTAACACCGTCGGTGCAGAATCAGGTATCTCCTATGCAACTCGATTTACTTTCAACCAGTACTACTCTGGAATTGAAAGAAATCGTGATATTCAGGGTAGTAGTCCGGAAAACCTGGAGGAGTTTGATTTGCCAAATGGGTCAGTCATTAACCATCTTTTCGGTGTATATACCGTCGTTGACTTATCTCCATATAAGGACTTTGTTGAAGGAATAGGCGATATAGTCGTAAATCGTGCTGAGTTGGTCACCCCGGTTAGCGAAACAGATAAACCCCATGCCGGAATCAGATACTACTTTTATAATGATCAAACGGGAATCTATGGAGAGGGCAGGTATATAGAACCAACAACAACGGTGATTCTAACGAATGAGAGTTATGTGACGAATACACTTCAATTTCTAACGGCGGGAATTGAAGACTTATCATATGTCGCTGATGTCACGTTATTCTCAGACATCTACGCCAGGACATTCACAAGCACTGACGAATTCATTACCGACAGGCTTGTGCTCTTAGGAAATGATATTGTTACTTTGGACGAGACAAAAGTTTCCGATGTATTAACACTTCGTGTTTACTACACTCAACCTACAAACTGATCATTTAAAACCTGCTTTATGTGCGGAATTGTTGCTTATTTGGGACAAAAAGAAGCTTATCCCATATTGGTAAAGGGTCTGAAAAGACTAGAGTATCGTGGTTACGATAGCGCGGGAATTGCGGTAATCGAAAATGGAGATCTAATCGTTACCAAAAAAACCGGTAAGGTTTCAAATCTGGAAGAGTCTTCCAGTCTTCTTCAATTGACCGGAAATATCGGTATAGGACATACTCGATGGGCCACTCACGGTGAACCATCCGATCGTAATGCCCATCCACATTATTCTTCCAACGAGTCACTTGCTATCATACATAACGGAATCATTGAGAACTACGAAACCTTAAAGCAAGACCTACTCAAACACGGATATGAATTCAAAAGCGATACCGATACTGAGGTATTGGCCAATTTCATTGAGTATGTCAAAGAGATAGATCATATTTCACTGGCTGATGCCGTGAGAATTGCTCTGACAAGGGTTGTTGGTGCTTACGCTATTGTTGTGATTTCACCGGAAAATCCGGATCAGCTTATCGCTGCAAGAAAAGGGAGCCCATTGGTTGTCGGACTTGGTGATGGAGAGTATTTCCTTGCTTCAGACGCCACACCCATAATTGAGTATACAAATGAGGTTATCTATCTGAACGATGAGGAAATAGCGATTATCGATCGTACTGGATACAGAATTAAAGACATACAGGACGTACCGAAGACACCTCAAATCCAGACATTGGATATGGAGTTGGATGCCCTGGAAAAAGGTGGTTACGAACACTTCATGTTGAAAGAAATATTCGAGCAACCACACTCTATCGCTGACTGTATGCGGGGCAGACTGAATGCCAAATCCGGTAAACTACTCCTGGGAGGAATTAGGAATTACGCCAATCGATTGATCAATGCAGAGAAGATTATCATACTAGGTTGCGGTACTTCATGGCATGCAGGCCTGGTAGCAGAGTATATTATTGAGGAATTTTGCAGAATACCTGTTGAGGTTGAATACGCTTCCGAATTCCGATATAGAAACCCAATAATCAAGGAAAATGATATTGTTATCGCAATATCCCAATCAGGTGAAACTGCTGATACATTAGCGGCCTTAGAGTTAGCCAAGTCTAAAGGTGCTTTCATTTTTGGAGTGGTTAATGCTGTAGGAAGCTCTATCGCAAGGATTACCCACGAAGGAGCTTATTTACATGCTGGACCGGAAATTGGGGTGGCAAGCACAAAAGCTTTCACCGCGCAATTGACGGTTCTTACAATGATCGCTCTTCGAATTGCACGCAGAAAAGGAACCATAAGCGAAAGGGATTACCACTCTCTTTTGGTAGAGCTTGAAAGCATCCCTGAGAAGGTGTCGAGAGCACTACAGAGTAATGATCAAATCATCGAGATTTCAAAGAAATTCAAAGATGCTACCAACTTTTTGTATCTCGGAAGGGGGTATAACTTTCCGGTAGCACTGGAAGGTGCATTGAAACTCAAGGAGATATCTTACATACACGCTGAAGGATATCCGGCAGCGGAAATGAAGCACGGACCTATTGCCCTCATTGACGAGAACATGCCTGCCGTTTTTATCGCCACAAAAGACAGTTCCTACGAAAAAATTGTTTCTAATATCCAGGAAGTGAAGGCAAGAAAGGGCATCGTGATCGCTATTGTTACTGAGGGCGATTCTGAAATATCGAAGTTGGCGGATTACACGGTGGAAGTACCTTCCACACATGAAGCCCTAATGCCCTTAGTCGCAGTGATCCCACTGCAGTTGCTATCCTATCATATAGCCGTAATGAGAGGATGTAATGTAGATCAGCCTAGAAATTTAGCAAAATCCGTTACTGTTGAATAATGAAAGAAATAATCAATTCCGACAAAGCTCCTGCTCCGATTGGTCCATATAGCCAATCAGTGAAAGCCAATGGCATGCTATTCGTTTCCGGTCAAATACCGATCAATCAGGAAACCGGAGACCTTATATCTGGTTCGATTGAATCAGAAACCGAGCAGGTTATGAAAAATCTGGGATACATCTTAGACGAAGCGGGTTGTTCGTTTTCTCACGTAATCAAGTGTACCATTTTCGTCAAAAACATGGGAGACTTTGCGAAAGTAAACGAGGTTTACGGTAGGTATTTTGATGAGAACCCTCCTGCCAGAGAGACGGTTGAAGTTTCCGATCTTCCAAAAAGCGTAAATGTTGAGATTTCTTGCATTGCTGTTGAGGAACAATAATATATAGATGTCCAAAGTACGAGTAAGGTTTGCCCCTAGCCCCACAGGAGGCCTCCATATAGGTGGCGTTCGAACTGCCCTTTTCAATTATCTATTCGCTAAAAAACATGGTGGAGACTTCATTTTAAGGATTGAAGATACCGACCAAACAAGATATGTGGAGGGTGCAGAAGAGTACATCAACCAAACACTTAGATGGTTGAAAATTGATCCGGATGAAGGTCCTGCGATCGGAGGCCCATTCATTCCGTATCGACAATCTGAGAGACAAAGTATTTATAAAAAGTACGCAGAGGAACTCCTCGAAAAAGGTTTGGCTTATTACGCTTTCGATACCCCCGAAGAACTAGACGAAATGCGGGCCAAATTAAAGAGTCGAGGCATGGTGAATCTTAATTACAACTCGGCCTCAAGGATGGGCATGAAAAACTCATTGACCCTTTCCGAAAGTGATGTACAATCTCGTTTAGAAGGTGGAGAGCCATATGTAATTAGGGTGAAAATTCCCGAGAAAGATGAAATAAGACTTCAAGATATGGTTAGAGGCTGGGTGCACGTACACTCCAACAGCCTTGACGATAAAGTCATTCTAAAATCCGATGGCTTACCAACCTACCATCTGGCCAACATTGTGGATGACCACCTAATGAAAATCACTCATGTTATTCGGGGTGAAGAATGGCTGCCTTCAGCCCCATTGCATGTACTTCTTTACCGCTTTCTTGGTTGGGAAGATACCATGCCCAAGTTTGCGCACCTTCCACTCATATTGAAAGCTGATGGAAATGGTAAATTGAGTAAAAGGGCGGCAGACAAGGCGGGTTTTCCAATTTTTCCCATGAATTGGAGCGATGCGGAAAGTGAAAGTATAGGATTCAAAGAATCAGGATACCTACCTGGAGCTTTAATAAATTTCCTTGCACTACTCGGTTGGAATCCTGGAACAGATCAGGAGATATTCAATATTGAAGAACTCACTGAGTCCTTTTCCATAGAAAGGATTGGTAAGGCAGGCACAAAATTCGATATTGAAAAAGCAAAGTGGTTTAATCAGCAGTACTTGAATGCTATGCCCAATAAAGAATTAGGGGCTATGTTAATTGCCAAATTGGGTGAAAGAAAAATCAGTTGTGACAATCAAACTGCGGAACAAATCGCTGACCTTTTCAAAACACGAGCTTCATTTGTAGATGACATCGTGGAGGAAAGCCTAATCTTTTTTCAACCCCCGTCTACATATGATGAGAAGGTCGCAAGGAAGAAGTGGTCTCCCGAGTCTGAAACCGTCATTAAGGAGTACAGTAAAAATTTGAAAAAAATTGAGGAATTAACAGCCGAATTGGCACAGCAAGCTTATCAGGAAACCACCAGCGCGCTTGAAACTAGTCCTGGTAAACATATGCAGGCCCTGAGACTCGCTCTTACCGGTAAAGGGTCGGGTGCAGATCTTATGCGTGTAATTGAAATATTAGGAGCCGAGAATGTCACAGAACGAATCAATTATTCATCTTCCACGTTAAATGAATTGTAACCTTAAATCATGGAAGACAAAAACAAGAATAAGAAGCCCAAAGTCCACAAGGACCTAGACGGATTTGAACTAAAGGTAGATGCCTTCGGGGAAATTAAGTCGAACATGAAAATTGACGAACTGAATACCTTTCTTAATCAAAATGTAGAGGACAAGAAGCTCAAGGACAGGGAAGACATAGATGAGCTGAAGAAAGGCAAAAAGGAAGAAGAATAAGTCTTCCTATCCCAAATTTGAGTTACTTTGATTCTTATGAAAATAGGAATCATCAAGGAAGGTAAAATCCCAGTTGACAAACGTGTCCCCCTTACTCCAAAGCAAGTTGAGTCAATTACCTCCTCCAACCCGGAAGTAGAAATCGTAGTTGAATCGAGTAACGTCAGATGCTATCCTGACAGCGACTACCAATCATTAGAAATTCCCGTGGTCACTGATATTTCTGACTGTGACGTCCTTCTTGGTGTGAAGGAAGTCCCGATGGATGACCTTCTTCCTGATAAAACCTACTTTTTCTTTTCGCACACCATCAAGAAGCAACCCTATAACAGGGATTTGCTACGTACGATATTAGATCGCAAAATCAGACTCATTGACTGGGAAACGATTCGTGACGAAAACGGAATGAGGGCAATCGCTTTTGGTCGATGGGCAGGTATTGTTGGAGCCTACAATGCTCTTTGGACCTTTGGTCAACGATACAATCTGTTTGAAATTCGAAGGGCCCACACCTGTTTTGATTATACCGATCTGCAGCGTGAATATGCTAAGATCAATCTTCCAAAGATTAAAATCGCATTAACAGGGGGAGGTAGAGTTTCTCGTGGTGCCATGGAGGTATTGCATGGAGTAGGCATAAAGAAAGTATCTCCTAACAACTTTCTATCTCACGAATACGCTGAACCTGTTTTCACCCAGTTAAACTCAAGAGATTATAATCAGAGAAAGGATGGAGCTGAATTTAACCGTCATCATTTTTTTGATCACCCTGAAGAGTATGAAGGCAATTTCCAACCCTTTACCCATGTGGCTGATATTTTAATTGCAGGTGCCTTTTGGGACCCCCGAGCTCCAAGACTATTCCAAAAAGAAGATGTCACTCATGGCGATTATATTATGAATGTGGTTGCCGATATCACCTGCGATATTGATGGCTCTATTCCGTCCACCAAGCAGCCTACCACAATTGACGACCCTATTTATGACTATAACCCGAGTGAAGATAGTGTGGAACCTGCTATGAGTGATGAGGCAAACATCACTGTAATGGCCGTTGATAACCTACCTTGTGAATTACCGAGGGATGCATCCGAAAGCTTCGGTGATCAATTCATTGAAAATGTACTTCCTGCACTTATCGGAAACGACAGTAACAAGCTACTGGAAAAAGCGACCATCACCCTGTCGAGCGGATCGCTCGCCCCTGCTTTCGCTTACTTACAAGACTATGTAGATGGAACGGAGTAGCTAGTTCAATGACCGAATAGAACTAGCTCCCGAGGTTTCAGCATCTACGTACCGAGGGTCACCATAATAACGGACTGTTGAGGCACCACTCGCATCTGCCCGTAGTCTATCTTTGACATTCACTGTTACCGTTGAAGCTCCGGAGACATTTACGGTTCCAGTCTCAGATTGGAGGTCATCCGCCTTTATTCTCGAAGCTCCGGATACCTCTAATCGGAAATCACCAATTTCTCCGTAAATATCTACCGTTGAGGCTCCTGAAATTTCTCCGTCAAAAGCATCCGCAAGCAATTCAAATTCAGCTCGAGAAGCTCCAGATGCTTCGAGATCAAAATCCCTTCCACCGAGTGGATCTCTGGATACAAGTTGGCAAGCACCACTTATTTCTAACCTTTCAATTTGTTGAAAGTAGACTGTTACTTCAACATCTCCTCGACTACTGTTCCAACGCCAATCACCTTCTTTTCGAATTACTAGTTCCGATCCTTCAATTTTTACCGTGGTATTCTCAATAATTCTTTCGTCTCCGCTGAGTTCTACTCTGGGGTTTCCTTTTCGTAAAGTGACGTCATAAGGGCCTGAAATATCTAGTCTTTCGAAATCTCGAATATCGTATGATCTTTCTACTTGAGCCTGGCATCCGAAAAAGATCAAAGTTAGAATGGTTATAAAAAAAGCTTTCATACATAACAAAGTACGAAAGCTTTTCACTTTAGGTTTTGAAATGATCTATCCGTTCATAGAAACCAGGAACTCATCATTATTTCTGGTACCCTTCATCTTTGTTAAAAGAAGATCCATGGCCTCAGAACTTGTCATATCTGACATAAACTTCCGTAGAATCCAAACCCTTTGAAGCTCTTCTTTATCCATCAATAAATCCTCTCTTCTTGTTCCGGAGGCTGGTACATCAATTGCTGGATAAACTCGTTTGTTGGACAACTTCCTGTCAAGCTGGAGTTCCATATTACCAGTACCCTTGAATTCTTCAAAAATAACCTCATCCATCTTTGAACCGGTTTCAATCAATGCTGTGGCAATGATGGTAAGAGATCCGCCATTTTCAACGTTTCTAGCTGCTCCGAAAAATCGTTTTGGCTTGTGAAGTGCATTAGCGTCTACACCTCCGGAAAGGATCTTACCTGAAGAAGGAACTACAGTATTATGTGCTCTCGCCAACCTTGTAATTGAGTCAAGGAGAATCACAACATCATGGCCACACTCAACCATGCGCTTTGCTTTTTCAAGAACGATATTAGCCACTTTCACGTGCTTTTCAGCCTGTTCATCAAATGTCGACGCTACAACTTCTGCCCTAACAGAACGGGCCATGTCAGTTACTTCTTCAGGCCGTTCATCGATGAGCAGAATGATCAAATAGCATTCAGGATGATTCTCAGCAATGGCATTAGCAATGTTCTTTAAAAGAACTGTTTTACCCGTTTTCGGTTGAGCAACGATCATTCCTCGTTGTCCCTTTCCTATTGGAGCAAACATGTCCAGGATCCGAGTAGAATAGTTATCTGGCTTGGTGGACAATGAAATTCTTTCATTAGGAAAAAGAGGAGTCAGATACTCAAATGCTACTCTATCCCTTATTTCATCTGTAGTTTTTCCATTGACAGATTCTACCTTAAGAAGTGCGAAGTACTTCTCTCCGTCTTTTGGTGGTCGAATCTGACCGACTACAGTATCACCGGTTTTAAGGCCGAATAACTTGATTTGTGAAGGAGAGACATAAATATCATCCGGAGAAGCCAGGTAGTGGTAATCACTTGAACGTAAAAAGCCATAACCATCCTGCATTATCTCAAGAACACCTTCATTTTCGATGATGCCCTCAAATTCTTTCAGGTTTTGCAGATACTCAGCTTTCTTCGCTTTTGCTTCTTCGCGTTTCTCGTTTCTTTCCTGCCTTTCCCGATTGTCATTCTTCTGTTCTGTAGGTTCATTTGAACCTGCTGCCTCTTTATTATCAGAGGGCTTTTTCTTTCTTGGCTGCTTTTTTTCTTTAGGCTTATTTTCTTTCGAGCCTTCCATCTCCAGATCTAACGATTCTAGAAGTTCACTGGCTCCATCTGCCTTTTTATCTTCAGCTTTCTCCTCCTTCTTATTGTCATCTGTAGAATTATTCTTTTCGTTAGCTGCTTGAATTTTCTTGATTTCGCTATCGGGGAGAGTAGCTTGCTGATCAAGAATCATATAGATAAGATCTTTCTTCGGCGCTTTTTTGGAATTTTTTACTCCAAGCTCCTCAGCTATTTCTCTGAGTTCAGATAATAACCTAACGCTTAGGTCATCTAATGTATACATAGGACTTTAAATGTAGATGAATTGTTTACTTGTAAGATTGTGTATGAAAGTACTGCAGGTGTGTGCTAGACTTACCTACAAGTCTCTGATTGGACGCACAATAATACGTAGTCCGTGATTATTACCCAAATATTCAAGAAATTATTAAGCGCTAAAATCTCATGTATTGATGAATCGACGGATCAAAATATTTTACTTTGCGGCAAATCAAAAAGGACGATGTTAGTACTGCATGAATTAAGATCCAACAGGGAGAAATACGTAGATGCCTTAAAAAAAAGAGGCAAAACTGATTTCGAAGCAGCGATCAATGAAGTATTGAAATTAGACGAGCAGAGAAAATCAATACAACAGGAGTTAGATGGACTTTTAGCCCAGTCCAATCAGCTTTCCCGTCAGATTGGTCAGTTAATGAAAGAAGGTAAGAAAGAGGAAGCCAACTCTGTTAAATCCGAAACTGCTGAGTTGAAGGAAAAGAGTAAAAGGCTATCAAGCTCTCTAACTTCAGTTGAAACCTCCATTCAGCAAACATTATACAACATCCCTAATGTGCCAAATGACCTTGTCCCAGAGGGCTCTAGTGAGGAAGACAACCAGACAATTAAGCAAATGGGAGATTTACCCCAGCTTATGGATTCTGCCAAACCCCATTGGGATCTTATTGAAGAATATGACATAATTGATTTCGAACTGGGGAATAAAGTCACTGGAGCCGGCTTTCCTTTTTATAAAGGCCAAGGAGCACGCTTGATGAGAGCCATGGTGAACTTTTTTCTTGACGAAGCAGCCGCCGCCGGCTACGAAGAAGTGCAACCACCAGTACTCATCAACGAAGATTCCGGTTATGGCACCGGACAATTACCCGATAAGGAAGGTCAGATGTATCACATCGAGGACACAAATCTCTATCTGATTCCTACTGCGGAGGTACCAATCACCAATATCTACCGGAATGTCATTTTAAATACTGATCAACTTCCGGTAAAAAAAGTAGGGTTTACTCCATGTTTTAGAAGAGAAGCAGGAAGCTGGGGTTCCCATGTACGAGGGCTGAATCGTTTGCATCAGTTTGACAAAGTAGAAATTGTTCAAATTGCGAAACCTGATCAATCATATCAAATACTGGAAGAAATGGTAGCCCACGTGGAATCTGTCGTGGCCAAACTTGGTTTACCATACAGAATTCTCCGCCTTTGTGGTGGTGACCTGGGTTTCACTTCCGCTATTACCTATGATTTTGAGGTCTTCTCAGCTGCACAAAAAAAGTGGCTGGAAGTGAGTTCGGTTTCCAATTTTGAAAACTACCAGGCTAACAGGCTAAAACTCCGATTCAAGGACGACAAAGGGAAAAAGGTTTTGGCACACACACTTAATGGGAGTGCTCTTGCCTTACCACGTATCGTAGCAGCGGTATTGGAAAACAATCAAACGGCTGAAGGCATAGTAATACCTGAGGTATTAAGGCCTTATACAGGTTTTGACATAATCACAAAAGGCTAATATGCGTATTCGACAAGGAGAAGAAAGAGACCTGGGGAGTGTGCTGGATTTAATTAAGGAATTAGCCACCTATGAAAAATCGTTGGACCAGGTCGAAAACACAGTGGATCGAATGATAAAGGATGGATTTGGAGATCGTCCTGTCTTTGGGTTTCTGGTTGCGGAAGTAGACGGAAAGGTTGTTGGCACCTCCATCTACTATTACCGCTATTCAACCTGGAAGGGAAAGCGGATGTACATGGAAGATTTGGTCGTCAACGAGTCCCATAGAGGCAATGGAGTTGGCCAACTTTTATTTGATGAAACAGTGAAGGTGGCCCGTGAAACAGACTGTACAGGTATGATGTGGCAGGTTCTGGATTGGAATGAACCAGCCATCAACTTTTACAAAAAGTATCGGACTACTTTCGATCAGGAATGGATTAACTGTCACCTTGATTTTTAGACTTGCTCCAATACTGTTCTAAAAGCTACTAACCGGTTACCAAATTTTTCTGCTGTATCTTTTCTCAAATCGTCTGCCTCATTGTTGAGGTAATTCTCGACGTCGGTTAGTGTATGAGCAAAGTACTGACATGAATAGGTAACTCCTGTAGCGTCAGGAACTTCATTTAAGAGTTTGAGAATCTTTGCATCGTAAAATCTTTTTGTTGCCAGCATTTTCGGGATGTGATCATTCTTCATCCAATCAATCCATTCCATTACCAATTCAGGATCGACATTCACTGTTACATTATACAAATACATACATCTATAATTTTATCCTCATAATGCTTTCAATTGCTTTCGCTAACTGGTCATCATCAAAGTTTAGGTGAGTAACGAAACGCACCAAACCCTTACCAAATCCAACGGCTAGAATACCTTCCCCTTCCAGTTTTTCTAAAAGCTCCTTCTCAGAATATTTTTCATGGACCTTACAAATCACAATGTTGGTATCTACGGGATACACTTCTTCTATGTATGATGTCAAGCGAATCGATGCAGCAAGCTTCTTCGCCCGTTGATGATCCTCCTTTAATCTATCAATATGATGATCAAGGGCATAGATACAGGCCGCTGCTAAATATCCAGCCTGACGCATACCTCCACCAAATACCTTACGAACTCGCTTGGCCTGTAGGTAATCCTCATGAGAACACACGAGAATCGACCCAATCGGGGCTCCCAGACCCTTTGAGAAACAAATAGAGATCGTATCGAACAATTGTCCAATCTCAAGTGGGTCATAATTAGCCTCGACGGCTGCATTGAAATACCTGGCTCCATCTAGATGCAACCGTAAACCTTTACTCTTACATAATGAGGCAATGGAGCGAAGATTATCAATCGCGTAGATACTACCTCCGCCTTTATTCATCGTGTTTTCCATGGATACTAATCTGGATACAGGCAAATGAATATCATCCGGATTGATTGCGCTCTCAATTTGTTCGGTAGTGATTCTACCTCTGTCACCCTCTAAGAGCTTGGGAGAAACCATTGAATTATACATCATACCTCCTCCTTCATATAGATAGATATGGCTGTACTTATCACAGATCACCTCATCCTGGGGCCTGGTAGATACTCTGATTGCAATCTGGTTGGTCATCGTACCAGAAGGACAGAACAAAGCGGCCTCCTTTCCAAAATATCTTGCGACCTTTTCCTGAAGGGCGTTCACCGTTGGATCGCTTCCAAATACATCGTCACCAACTTCCGCCGTCATCATGGCATTCAGCATCCCTTCAGTAGGTTTGGTCACTGTATCACTACGTAGATCAATCGTCATAATTCATTGGAATCAGATTGACGAATCTAAGTGCGGAAAATCTAAGAAGTATTAAACTGATGAGAAAAAAATAAGGGAATCCGAAAAAGAATTCCCTTTACTAAACCAATATGATATGAAGAGGATAAATGTTCAACTAAATATACGCAATACGCAGGAAAAGGTTAATTAATTGAATCATTAATTTTCGTTAATTAATTCTGAAAAGGCCTTCTAAACCCGTTCTGAACCGAAAGTTATTCGGTAAATGCCCCATTATTCCATGATTGGATTATTTCTTATGTAAATGGTACAATTCTTAGAAGTCACTTTTTTCAACTTTTTTTTACGATTCATGCGAATTGAATTGAAAAAGGAATGAGAATCATCGGTTGGAGGACAGGGAATATCTGCTATTTTTGTGACCGCAAAAACAAATACCCAATGAGTGTTCTGGTAAATAAGGATTCCAAAATTATTGTGCAGGGTTTCACCGGTAGCGAAGGCACCTTCCATGCAAGTCAAATGATCGAGTATGGCACCAACGTAGTCGGTGGTGTTACACCGGGAAAAGGAGGCCAGACTCATTTGGATAAACCCGTCTTCAACACGGTGAAGGAAGCCGTGGATCAAGTAGGGGCTGATACCTCGATTATCTTTGTCCCACCTGCCTTCGCAGCCGATGCCATTATGGAGGCAGCCGATGCAGGTATTAAAGTGATTATAACAATAACCGAAGGTATCCCTACAAAGGATATGATGCACGCAAAACCTTATGCAAAATCGAGAGGTGCGGTTCTTGTTGGGCCCAATTGCCCCGGTGTTATTACTCCAGAAGAAGCTAAAGTTGGAATCATGCCCGGTTTCATTTTCAAGAAAGGAAACATTGGAATAGTTTCTAAATCAGGGACACTTACTTATGAAGCCGCCGACCAGGTGGTAAAAGCTGGATTCGGAGTTTCTACCGCCATCGGCATTGGCGGTGATCCTATCATTGGCACTTCAACTAAAGAGGCAGTTCAACTCTTAATGGACGACCCCGAGACTCAAGGAATAGTGATGATCGGTGAGATTGGAGGTCAGTACGAAGCTGACGCCGCACGGTGGATAAAGGAACAAGGAAATCCAAAACCTGTAATTGGCTTTATTGCCGGACAGACCGCGCCTAAAGGGAAACGAATGGGCCATGCTGGAGCTATCATTGGTGGCAAAGACGACACCGCTGCAGCGAAAATGAAGATCATGGAAGAGTGCGGGCTTTTTGTGTCAAAATCCCCCGCTGACATAGGAGAAACCGTAGCAAAAGCTATGGGATAGAGGCCCGTAAAAACAGTTATTCAATTATACACTCCGCTCCAAGGCTCTCCAAGAGGAGCTTTGCAGCCTCCAAATCAGCTAACGTGACTTTTTGACCGCTATCAGGATCGGTTAAACCTTCACATAGTTCTTCTCCGGTATCTTCCCCTAAGCAGGACAGGCATTTATCTTTTTTCTCATCATCGCTACAGGAAAGAAAAAGTATAGAAGCAATTAATACAGCGAGATATTTAAGTAGTGATTTCATATTGGTTTTGGTTATATAAGGAATAAGATAGCCAAAACCTCATTTAAAAGAAACCAAATCACTTAAGTATCTTTCTAATCTCTCTGGATTGGGTTAAGGAGTGCTTTACGCTTTCACTATCCTCATCTTCAATCGATTGTCGAAGTTTCTGAACTTCCCCCATGAAATTGTCTATCGCTTCCAGCAGAAATTCTCGATTCTTCAAGAATATTGGGGTCCACATCTCTGGACTACTCTTTGCAAGACGAACGGTGGAGTCAAATCCGGAACCTGCAAGATCCAAAATACGATTGTCACCCTCTTCTTCCTTCAATACCGTACGACTTAGACTGTAGGCAATGGCATGACTTAAATGAGATACATAAGCCAAATGCTTATCGTGATCATGAGAAGACAGGCTGGTTAGATGCATCCCTATACTTTCGAACAGATCTTTCATTTGAGTTACCTTTTCCCCGTCGGATCGCTCTTCGTCGCAAATGATCATTGTCTTGCCTTGATACAAGTGATCAATTGCGGCCTTTGGTCCGCTGTATTCAGTACCTGAAATGGGATGAGCAGCAATGTAGTTCTTTCGATTCTTGTGATCTATAACGGATCTGGCAATTTTCTCCTTTGTGGAACCAAGGTCCAGAATTATTTGGTCTGATCGGATTAAGTCAAGCCAGCTAGATAATTTAATCTCAATAACATCCACTGGTATCGCAAGGAAGATGACATCTGCGTCCGCCATCGCCAAAGTTTCCGATGGAGCGATTTTGTCCACCAGTTTTAACGATAAAGCCTCTTTGCAGTGTGATTCGCTGATGTCCCATCCGGTAATTATTACGTTATCCAGTTTCTTCAAGGCGAGGCCCATTGACCCTCCAATCAAACCCAAACCAATTATTGATACCTTCATTTTATCCTATCAATGGCCTCCTGATATACTTGTTCCTCACAACAAAGAGAGATTCTTATATGACTACCTCCCGCTTTGCCAAAAATATGTCCTGGAGTGATGAATACTCCTTTTTCGTAAAGAAGCTGGTCGACAAGACTGTCAACATCCTCTTCTACTTTTGCCCAAACGAATAAACCAGCCTGATCAGTTGAATAGCTTGCGTGCAGAAGATCAAGCAACTGATATACTTTAGCCTTTCTCCTACTGTATACCTTATTCAAAGATTCAAACCAGGTACTATCGAGTGAAAGTGCTTTGGTCGCCGCCATCTGTATTGGTTTGAACATACCTGAATCCATGTTGCTTTTAATCCTGAGTACAGCATCAATCAACTTTTTTGATCCAGCTAACCAACCCACACGCCAACCAGCCATATTAAAGGATTTCGAAAAAGAATGAAGTTCAAGACATCTATCCCGTGACTCTTTATTTTGAAGAATACTCATTGGATTGTGGTTCTGAATGAAGCAGTATGGATTGTCATGAACAACCAACAAATCTTGTTTGGTAGCGAGTTGGAGTATCCTTTCAAAAATTTCACTAGATCCACTTGTACCTGTAGGCATATGAGGATAATTGATCCAGATAAGTCTAATTCTATGGAAGTCCAAATTCTCAAAAAACTCCCAGTCGGGTTCACCTGTTTCTTTTAATGGATAATATACAGGTTTAGCCTGGACCATCCGTGTTACAGAAGTGTAGGTAGGATAACCTACTTCCGGGATAAGGACTCCGTCGCCTTCATCTAAAAATGCCATCGAAATATGTGTAATCCCCTCTTTGGAACCCATTAATGGCAATATTTCGGTCGCTGGATCTACTGACGTTTCGAATTGATTCAGGTGGAAAGCGGAAATAGCTTCTCTCAATTCCGGAACTCCTCGATACGACTGGTACTGATGTACCCCAGGTTGAATAACCACCTTTTGAAGTTCCTCTATTACCGATTCATGAGGCGGAAGATCAGGACTTCCAATACCAAGATTCAGGATGGAATGACCATCCTTCTCCAGCTCCCGGATCTCAGTTAGTTTCTTTGAAAAGTAGTACTCCTGGACATTGTCCAGCCGCCGAGCTGTTTTCATTTGGCAATGTTAGACACATTAATATTTGTAGCGAAAAATAGCCAATTCATATTGGAAACTACACTCTTCACACCATTGCATACATCTAAAAATGTTAATTTCGATTGTTAATATTCGAGCAAATGGATGAGTTTCTAAGGTTTTTCGTGGAATTAACATCGCTGCAAAAAGTAATCTGGATTGTTTCCTGTCTGTTGTTTGCGTGGATACTTGAAAAAGGTATCCCAATGGTCAAGCATGATTACAACAAGATTCGACATGACGCAAAGAACCTGTTCTTCATGCTTTTCCTAGTGGTGATCAACGCTTTGGTCGGTATCGCTACAGTAGGTTTATATTTCTGGGTAGAACAAAATGAAATTGGTCTTTTGCATTTGTTTGAATTTCCCATTTGGTTAGAGCTCCTTTTGGCATTTCTGTTTCTGGATATGGTCTCCCAGTATTGGGCACATTACGCATTACATAAAATCAAATTTGCCTGGAAAATGCACATGGTTCATCATGCGGACACTAAGGTTGATGCGACTACCGGGACTAGAATGCATCCGTTTGAATACATCTTGAGAGAGACTTTCGTCACCGTAACGGTAGTGGCCATCGGAATACCAGTAGCCTATTATGCCTTCTACCGTATCTGTTCTGTCTTTTTCAGTTATTGGACACATGCCAACATCAAGCTTCCTGATTGGTTTGATAGAACATTAAGCTATGTGTTTATCACTCCGAAGGCCCACAAGTTTCATCATCATTTCGAACGCCCCTGGACGGATTCAAACTTTGGAAATATTTTTTCCGTCTGGGACAGGATTTTCGGCACCTATGTCTATGCCGATGAAGATGATATCAAGTATGGCCTGGATGTACTTGAGGATGACAGAGATGAGGATCTTAAGTATCAAATGGGGCTACCATTTAATAATAAGGTGAAAACAGACTATTAAAAAAAGGGGATCTAATCCCCTTTCTTTAAATACCACTGTCATCCGCAGGTTCCGTATCACATGATTGATGCCAACCGTGATGCCGGTAAGAGTAATCATACCAATGACTAGTACCTTTCAACCACACCAAACTTCCAAAAGTCAGACCTGCTGAAAGCAATAAAACCAGGAATCTACTTCTTCTCTTCATGATCTTCGGATTTTGATTGATTATCATCATTTGAATGGTCGCCACATCTACGATTACCAAATCGTGACTTGAATGAATCGTATTCTTCATCGCTCATTGAACGAATTTTATCCGAATAATGCCATGAAGGTTGTCTACGATATCGGGATCGAAATCCTCTACCAAACCAAAAGAAAATACCAAGAAGGGTAAAGAAAACGGCTACTTTAAACACAAAGAACGGCATCCAAAAGAGTGCAGCACCTATCAAAATCCCTCCCACTATTGTTTTTATAATCTGTCTGTTCATACTTGAAAAATATTTGTTTGGTATTGTAGTCGAACTAAACAGATTTTTACTTTAAATTTTTTTAACTTTTTTTCCAACGACCCTTCCACTCCTCCTTTAATTTCTCCTTGTCCTGATCGGACATATGATCCCATCTATGTTTCCAACGTCGCTTCCATGGAGCCGGACCTGGTCTTCCACCTCTCATACCCAGTAGAAATATTTTACTCAGTGCAAGCAATGCCATAGCCTGCAGGTAATCAATGGTTTCCACATTATCAAAGGTTGGTGCAACTGCAAAATTCCATAGAGTCATCACTACCCAGGAAATTGCCAAGAAAGCAACCAATACAAAAAGGAAAAAAGCAATACCTCTCTTTATCATCTTAATAAGTTAATTAATTATCTAATTCATCGTACAACTTTCTCATGCGCTTACGCAAGTGCTTCAATGCATATCCTTTCCGGGAAATAATAGTCTTAATACTTTCTTTCTTTTCATCGGCAATCTCCTGAAGGGTCATATCCTCCAATTCATTCTTTACAAAGACTTCTCTTTGATTTGGCGGAAGCTCTTCAAGACCCGACATCAACTCATTCCAAAAGAGATCCTTAAAAAAAGTATCCTCCTGAAAGTCATGGCCAAGTAAAACATCCCTCAATTGCCAATTACCTTCGGCATCTTCATAGACCGGGTCATTCAATAAGAGCTCTGTTTTTTTTCTATAACGGTCAATAATTTTGTTCCGGGTGACTCGGTACAACCATCCACTTATGCTCTCTATATCATCCAAATTGACCAGACTACTTAGTTGATACCATACTTCTTGCAATAGGTCCTCTGCTTCTTCATTTGATGATAATCTACTTCTTATGAAGTTCAATAATTGTTGATTGTATTCGCGAAAAATCTCGCCAAATCCTCCAGAACTTCCTTTGGCCATGAATGGAATTTACATGTCATAATGGATTAAATTGAATAAAAACAAAATTTATCCTTGCATTTCACGAAAAGCGGTATACGTTTGTAATCGCAAATCGATGAATAATCGATTTATTAAGAAGCGCTGAGAGACAGGCTCTATGACGCGCTAGCAACCTTCCGCCAATGATTGGAAAGGTGCTAATTCCTGACAAATAAATTGATTATGAAACTACAATTTATCTTCCCGGAAAAGGGTGGGTCACAAGGTGATCAACCCAAACAATCTCAAGCTCAGGCTGTCTTTGTGTCTTTCAACATAGACTTTGGTTTCACTTTTAACGCTTCACGCTAATGCCTACGACAACAGTGACACCAGAAAGCCAAACACTGGAAATTAACAGACCATTTTTACTTGAAAGTGGTTTCTCCCTTGAAGACATCACCATACAGTATCATACGTATGGCACCCTGAACCCAGATAAGTCTAATATTGTATGGGTATTCCATGCCCTTACCGGAAATAGCAACCCGATAGAATGGTGGGATGGCTTTATTGATGAAGAATCTCCAATCAATCCTAACGAACACTACATTATTTGTAGCAACATGCTGGGATCGTGTTACGGTACTACCGGTCCTGAAAATGGAAATTTCCCATTAATTACTATTCGCGATATTGTTGGAGTTCAGAAAATCTTACGAGATCACCTTGGAATCAATAAGGTATGGTTGGGAATTGGTGGATCCATGGGAGGTCAGCAATTACTGGATTGGGCAGTTCAGGAACCCGACTTCTTTGAAAATATTGTGCCTATCGCTACCAATGCGGTTCATTCTCCTTGGGGTATTGCTTTCAACGAAGCACAAAGAATGGCTCTTGATAATATTGACAAAGGTAAAGGTCTCGAAGCTGCACGGGCGATAGCCATGCTCTCCTACCGCGGGTATCATACCTTCGAGGGAACACAAAAGGACACCGATCAACGATGGGATGATTTTAGTGCCAGTAGCTACCTTAAGTATCAAGGTGAGAAGTTACGTAAGCGTTTCACTAGCAATACGTATTTGACTCTTTCCAAGGCTATGGACAGTCATAACGTGGGCCGACACCATATTTCCATTCCGGAAGCTTTAGACCGGATAACATCCAAAGCCCTGGTCGTTGGTATATCCTCCGACTTACTCTTCCCGGTTGCTGAGCAGGAGTTTTTGAACCTACACCTTAGGGAATCAAAGTTGCATGTAATCGAAAGTCTGTACGGGCATGATGGTTTCCTCACAGAAACACAAGAACTTCGATCGGTACTTGGTGAGTTTTTACAAACTACAGGTGTATGACCTCATCGTAGGCCGCAGCAGCAGCTTCCATCACCGCTTCAGACATCGTAGGATGCGGATGAACCGATTTAATGATTTCGTGGCCTGTAGTTTCTAGTTTCCTTGCGGCTACTGCTTCTGCGATCATTTCAGTTACGTTCGCACCGATCATGTGGCAACCTAACCATTCACCGTATTTTGCATCGAAAATAACTTTAACAAAACCGTCAGGCGCCCCAGCAGCTTTTGCCTTACCCGATGCCGTGAATGGAAATTTACCAACCTTAATATCGTATCCAGCTTCTTTAGCCGCTTTCTCCGTATAACCTACCGATGCAATTTCCGGTGAACAATAAGTACAACCAGGTATATTGTTGTAGTTCAATGGCTCAGGGGACATTCCAGCCATCTTCTCTACACAGATAATCCCTTCCGCAGAAGCAACGTGAGCAAGTGCAGGGCCATGAACAATGTCACCAATCGCATAGATTCCATTTACACTGGTCTTATAGTAGTCGTCCACTATGACTTTGCCCTTCTCGGTCCTTACACCGAGTGTCTCCAGACCTATATCTTCCAGATTTGTTGAGACACCAACCGCAGATAATACTACATCGCAATCAATTACTTCCTCTCCCTTTTTGGTTTTCACAGTTACTTTACAACCTTTTCCTGAGGTATCTACTTTCGTCACCTCAGAATTAGTCATGACTTTCATGCCATTTTTCTTGAAGTTCCGTTCTAAAGCTTTCGATACTTCCTCGTCTTCAACAGGAACAACATTTGGCATGAACTCAACAATCGTGATTTCAGTACCAATAGAATTGTAGAAATATGCAAACTCAACACCAATAGCTCCAGAACCAACCACTACCATTTTTTTTGGTTGCTTTTCGAGTACCATTGCCTTTCGGTAACCGATAATTTTTTCTCCATCAATTGGCATTGTGGGCAACTCACGAGATCTTCCGCCTGTTGCCAAGATGATATTTTTTGGTGCCAGGGTAGTTTTTTTACCATCCGATCCGGTTACTTCAACCTGATTTCCCCGTACGAGTTTACCAAATCCTTCTATGTGATCTATCTTGTTCTTCTTAAAAAGAAACTGAATGCCCTTACTCATTCCATTAGCAACATCACGGCTTCTTTTTACCATCCCTCCAAAATCCGGTGTGGCTTCCTTTACCTTAATTCCGTAATCTGCAGCATGTGTCATATACTCAAAAACCTGAGCACTTTTTAGTAGCGCTTTTGTCGGGATGCATCCCCAATTCAGACAAACACCCCCTAATTCTGCTTTTTCCACTACGCCCACTTTCATTCCCAACTGCGAGGCTCTGATTGCCGCAACGTATCCGCCGGGACCACTTCCGATAACAACTAGATCATATTGTGCCATATCTGTAAGATTATTTGTCCGAAACGGGCAAATATATCAATGGCATGTGATTGACAGGTAGTGATTCCACATAATTCTCAACGCATCTGACTTCATTCCAGAACGTAACATTCTTCAGGGTTCTACTCACACCATATATCAATTGGATAATTAGTACAGTGGCGATAATAATTCTAATGTTTCGACTGTAATTGGCAAATCTTTTATCGAAATACCGAATGATGAAAAATATGATAATACCGTAGAAAGGTGTTAGGTACCGTTCCGCCGAGAAATATTCTACAGGAAAGAAGGTATGCAAGCTGAAATAATAGAACAGGAAAACGAGTGGGATAAAATTTAAGAAAACTCTATCCTCAAAAAATTGCCTCACCGAAACTACAATTAGCGATCCAACGGCAACTGCGGCCATTGGTAAGGATATTGAATCCGGCATCCTCAATGGGATGATCCAAATACTTAATCCTTTCAAATAGCTTCGGAAATTAAGTAAGTAATGATCAAATTGTAGTCTTTTAAAAGGGGTTAACCATTCATTTAGTCGTATTGAAAAACCGTCCCAAAACAAAACAACCCAATAAGCGACTAAAAATACTCCTACTGCCAAAATCCCAGTTAGAATCTTTCGCCTCCGTAAAGCAATAGACTTGTTTGTAAGTATGTAGAGTACCAATGGGAATAGTATTAAAATACCTACATATCTCACGAATGGTAGCAGAAAAAGAATCCCCATTACTGTATATAGGTAGTTTCTTTTGTCTACCCTATCGATGCGCAGTAGAAGTGTGAAAGAAAGAAGTAATAGGAAAATGAATAATGGTTCTGTCCAAACAAATCCGTGCACAAGGTAATATGGAGTAGAAAAAACTATCAGTACAACATAGGCAATCCTTATAGCTGTAACCTGAATTTTCTGTGACCAGGAAATTAAAAGTAGAATGGAGCCCATAAACAGCAGGTAGTTAACCCAGATCAGATTCTCTATACCTACAATAAAAATTATCAACGAAAATAGCGGAGGTTTTACAAGTAACCCTTCTGCCTGTAAAAGACCTTTTTCATCAATTTGACTGGCAATGTCAATATATATTCCTGAATCATATGTTTGTCCTAATCCACATCGATTGGACCAGTAGTATAGAACAGATAAAACCAATACCCCAAAGGCACTAAGCCATCCACGGTTTAACAACCGTCTACTCGCTTTATGTTTTCCATCCATTCGTTAACTTGCTGTCCTATTTTATTCACAATGTATGAAATTACTTGAAGGAAAAAACGCTTTGGTGACTGGTGCCTCAAAAGGAATTGGTCGATCCATAGCCTTATCGTATGCGGAGCAAGGTGCAAATGTTGCATTTACCTACCTATCCAGTGTAGAAAAAGGTGAGGCACTGGTTAAGGAACTTGAGTCTAAAGGAGTTAGGGCAATTGGTTTGCGATCGGATGCCTCGGAATTCGAGGCAGCGAATAAGCTAATTGAAGACGTTACTTCAGCATTTGGTCAGTTGGATATTCTGGTAAATAATGCAGGAATCACAAGGGATAATTTGTTAATGAGAATGTCCGAAGAATCATGGGATGAAATTATGAACGTTAACTTAAAATCCTGCTTCAATACAGTGAAAGCTTCCGCAAGAACTTTCATGAAACAGCGAAGCGGTTCTATAATCAATATGTCTTCCGTCGTGGGAATAAAGGGTAATCCAGGACAAGCAAACTATGCAGCCTCGAAAGCGGGTATTGTTGGTTTTTCAAAATCAGTGGCCTTGGAATTGGGTTCAAGGGGAGTAAGGTGTAACGTAATTGCACCAGGTTTCATTGAGACTGAAATGACAGACGCACTAGACGAAAAGACCGTTCAAAGCTGGAGAGATACAATTCCTCTAAAGCGGGGTGGTTCACCGGATGACGTGGCAAATGCATGCGTATTCCTAGGTAGCGATTTATCCGGATATATAACCGGTCAGGTAATTCAGGTAGATGGTGGCATGTTAACCTAAAACCCTGAAGGATTTTCCCGTAATAGATAGGTGAGGATTTTGATGAGATGAACGACTCCTTTTTAATTGTGGAGACCTCGGCATGGTGGGTATTGATTTTTGCACTGCTATCAGCAGGCATTGCGTTTCTCACCTACCAAAAAGCCGGACAACCTTGGTCAAAAACTACTGCGATCGTTCTGGCTTTTATTCGGTTTACAGGATTGTTAGCAATCTTTTTGCTGATCTCAAACCCTCTAATCAATAACGTTTCCAACGAGGTGGAGCCTCCGGAAATTGCGATAGCGATTGATAACTCTTTATCCGTTGTTAGTAATGAAGACAGCTCTAATCTCATTGGTTATGTAGAAAATGCAATTCAGGCGGTAGAAAAAGCTGGATATTCTCATCGGATTTTCGACCTAACAGGTGACTTGTCGCTTACCGAGCTGACCTTTAATCAAGAAACTACCGATCTCACAAAGCAGATTTCTGAAATAAACTCCAAATATGATTCAAGGAATCTCGGAGCCGTAATCATGATGACTGATGGCATCTATAATGCTGGGAACTCTCCACGGTTCAGAAATTCTTTATATCCATTTTTTACCATTGGTCTTGGAGATACTACAGCCGTCAAAGACATTTCCATTCTACAAGTAAATGCCAATAAGGTGGTTTATCAAGGCAACCGATTTCCCATCCAGGTTTTGATTGCTTCTAATGGATTCAGTGGACAAACCGGACAGGTTCTATTGATCAGAAATGGGGAAATCATCGCCAGTCAGGTGCAGCGTATAAGTGAAACTATGACCTTGAACTTTGAAAATGAAGCTGTAGAGCCCGGGCTTGCAAGATACGAAGTTCGTATAGAGGCACTGGAAGAGGAATCCAGTGTCGCTAATAACAGGATTTCATTTTATGTGGATGTCGTTGAGGGAAAGGAAAACATTTTAATACTGGCCAAAGCCCCTCACCCAGATATTCGGGCTCTACGGAATGCCATTGAGAACAGCGAGAACTATTCGACAGACGTTTTCATTCCGGGAATCACGGAAATAGATGAGAATAAGGAATATGACGTAGTTATTGTCCACCAGGCTTTCTCCCCCAATTTCAGAATCCCTGACCTTAAAGGAGACCCTTCCTATTGGTATTTCCTGGATCGGCGTTCAAATATTGCGGCTTTGCCGGAAGCAATTAATACCCGAATCACACTACGAAGCAATAGTAGAGATAATGTAAGGCCGGCCTATAATCCATCTTTCAGTAAATTCATTCTTTCAGACCCTGAGCCTTTCGATTATTATCCTACCCTCGACGTACCTTTCGGTGATTACGAGATACTTGGTCCGCAGGAAGTATTGCTTTTTCAACGAGTGGGAAACGTATTAACGGATAGGCCTCTATTGAGTATATATGACGATGGAGACAAAAGGTTTGCTGTTGCATTTGCCTCAGGAATCTGGAAATGGCCGTTGCAGGAGACTGCGTTTAACCAATCGACGGAATCTTTTGATAACCTGGTTTTACGAACTATTCAATTCCTAAGCGTCAGAAATGATAAGAGGAAATTTATTTTTGATCCGGCAAGACAAACGTTCAGGGAAGGCGAATCCATTGTCTTTCAAACGGAGAGCTACAATGATCTATATGAGAGAGTTGGTGGCAATGAAATTGACCTTAGTGTGTACAATTCAGACGATGAGCAACAAAACTTTCAGTTTGTTGCAAATGCTACTTCATCCACGGTATACGCAGGGTCCATGCCAGAAGGAATATATACTTATGTTGCCAGCACTTCGATTGGGAATGAATACAGCGAGGTAAGAGGTGAATTTCTGGTGGAGAATGTCAATTTAGAATACTCATTTGTCCAAGCAGATCATGACCTATTGAGAGAGCTTTCAGCAAGAACCGGTGGAACCTTTTATCTACCTAACGAACTAGATCGCCTTGCAAACGAATTAAGTGAAAAGGATTTTAAAAATCGTATTCGTTCTTCTCGTGAATTCATTCCCCTAATCAACAAAATTCTGATTCTCTTGATTGTCACAGTACTCTTCGCGATTGAATGGGGGACCAGAAAATTCCTGGGTAGCTACTGAAAATTTAACTGTACTCCAAAGTATACGGCACGCCTACTAAACAACTCCGGAATTCTTCTGGTGTAGTCCTCATTATAGGAATAGTCTCGTACATTCCGAGCATCAAAAATATTCGACACGTTAGCGAATAGAATTATCAAAACATGTTCACTTATTGAGAGCAGCTTTGAAAGGCTAATATCCAATATTTGGTAAGCAGGGAATCTACGTTCAAAACCTTGATCGGCAAATATTGGTTGATATACATTCAATTCAGGATTGAATGAAGCAGATTGAAGAGGTCGGAAAAACGTACCTTGACGAAATAGACCCCTTGTTCCAATCGTCCAATTCGACCGAAGTGCCCACTCCGAACTAACGCGGATAAAATAGTTTAGATCATAGGGACTACGAAGTGCTACCTCACCATTAGTTGAATTGACGTTCAGCCCTGTGTACGCTATTTCAAAGAAAGAACCTCTTTTGGCTTTCCACTTCCAAGCTGTTTCAATACCGAATATCTTATCCAGTATTTGTCCATTATCAGATTTTTTCGCGAACAGAGAGTTGGTTGACTCGATTCTTGAACCTCTATACTGATGATCAACAGATACCTGCTGGGTATTGTAGTGGATCAAATCACTATTGAAAGTAGTCTGGTCCAACTGGTTATAGGCACCTCCTGAGAGTTTAATCGAATGATCATCTTTGAGTGCAACAGCCAAACTGGTTTGATAACTGAGGTAAGTTGGGCTTTTATATACCGGGATGTTGGTTCTCATGGAGTGATTGATAGTCAAAGATTTCCAGGGGTGATAATTTATTGATAGGAAAGGTTCCGCTACCACCCGGAGAGAAGTTTGACGGACAGGAAAGCTAGGATTTTGCTCACCCAGAGCATAGTCAAATACAGGGACTAATCCTCGAAAGGATTCCTGCTCTTGATCGTAGGCAAACCCCAATTTCATACCTGCCCTTTCCCCTTCCAGTTGATAACTGATGCCAGAATAAATATTCTCCTTACCTATTCGGTAATCAAACTGACTAAAAGAAAAGCCAATCCTAGAAAAAGAATAACCTGAATTCCAAGTGAATATTCCTCTACCCATAGGACGATAGTAAGTGGCCACCGTCATGTTTCTATTACGCTTCTGGATGAACTTGCCGATGTAAGAAGAATGCCTGTATTTTACATTATAACCTTCTAACAGGGTATAGTTGAAAACCTTAATTACACCACCCTCAGACCCGGTATAGACAGAATGCACACCAAAATCATAGGAATTAAATGAGTTGATATTTTTCAAAGCTTCGCTATTCACGCTTTTAATCAAAGTCGAAGGTTGAAAATTGGTGTAAAGAGTAAAAGATAAGTTCTCTCCTACCCTCCTTGAGGTTTCAATGCCATAGTTAGCCATGGATATAATGGCTGAGGTTGTATTTACCTCCGGATGACGTGTGCGAGTATCTACTGCAATGAGTCCTGAGGAAGTATTTCCATATTCAAGGGGAGGATTAGCTGGAAAAACGTTAATCTCATTTATAATAGACGTATTAAAAATACTGAATGTACCAATCCCATTGATTTGCGAGAAACGAACTGCATCATAAATAGGAACACCATTTAAAAAGATACCTGTTTGGGCGGGACTACTTCCCCGAAAACTAATATTTGCCGATTCATCCAATGTAGTGGACGAAGGAAGAGAATTGACCGCCAATAAAACATCTGCTTTCGCACTAGGATTCTTATAAACTTCTAATCGTGAAATCTCCCTGACCGAAAATTGTTCTGCAAAGAGGGGATTATCGGAAATTACTACGGCTTCAATTTCATTTGCCGACGGCTTCATACGAATCTCAACAGGATCTTCATTATTAGAAAATACACCAATCACTTTTTCCTTGTACCCAATAAATGTGATTATGATCTGAACCGGTGATGAAAGGGTATCTGGAATCGAAAACAGAAAATGGCCATTAATGTCAGTCACCGATCCAATTCTCCAATTATCCCGAACCATAACATGCGCTCCAATTAAGGGTTGGTTGTCAGATTCATCGACAACCAACCCTTGAATTATTTGAGCTTCTGCATTGTAGAGGACTGATATAGTCAGCCAGGTTATTATAAAATAGATGGAATATCTCATTCCCTGACGGATGGTATGAGTTGCTTACTAACCCAGTGGAAATCCGGTTCTGCTTCAATAGCTTTACCCCAAACCGCTAAAGCACCCTCCTTATTATCCTGTTCCCGGTGGATAATCCCTAACCATGCATGGTTATCCAAGTACATCCAATTGTTCGTTGCCGATTCCATTTCGAACAACTCAATGGATTTCTCAAAAGAATCTCTGGCTATCTCTTTGTTCCCTCCCCACGTTTCCGGAGTGAAATATTTCTGTTGAGCATATTGCTTTTGAACAATCGGAGATTTAGGATCGGCTTTAATAGCAGCCTCCACTAAAGAAGCACTTCTGGGACCCAGATACATACTTTTCCATGGGGAATAAGCGATTGAATTACCGTAGATAGAAGCCTTAAGAGCTTGAACATCGGCTGAACGATAATCTCTTTCTTGAAGGTCATCTAATTTCTCCAAGGTGTCATCAGCAAAACGATTGAATAGGTCCTTCTTCTGATCGATCATGGTATAGTTAAGCACACCGAACTGAGCCAAAGCCAATTCGAATAGTGAAGCATCGTCTTTGGTATTTTCATACTTCCTGGACGCTTGCTCCACAGCCCCCAACCAGAGAGTTTCCGAGCTACTCAAATACGCCTCGTATGTCATTTGATTTATATCCTGGCCGAAGGAGATCAACCCGGTAAAACTTAGAACAACTAATATTGCGTTTTTCATAATTATAAACTTGTTTATTTTATAAACTAAATAGGTAAAAAATTTTTAACTGATGTAATTCTTCAGGTTGTTGACATAGCTTTCAAATGCCTGAACTCCTTGTTTGGTAATTCTACAGGTTGTGAGTGGACGCTTGTTCTTAAATGACTTCTCCACTTCGATGTAACCAGCTTTTTCTAGTTTATCAATTTGGACGGATAGATTACCCGCTGTTGCATTCGTTTTCTCTTTGATAAACGTAAAATCGGCAGAATCCAGACTGACCAAAAGAGACATGATTGCTAATCTCAACTGTGAGTGTAATAAAGGATCCAGGGGCTTAAAATCAGCCATTCTCAGACCTCCTTAGCATATAACCTGGTACTAGATACCCGATAAATACAGCAATCGCACTAACAAGATACTGATAGGAAATTGGAATTTGCCACTCAATGAGTGCTGCTACGAATAATACGATTGATCCCCAGACGACTGGCTTATACTGCAAAAGACGACCAGTAATGTACATCCCTGCTGCCCCTGACATCATAATAACTGGGTTGTGATTGAAACTCATTTTGTCCATGAACAGAACGGAAGTAAATATAAGTACACCGATACTTAACCATACATGTCCGTACATACTATGCAGATGGCTCTTCACCCGTCCACCGGCATGCTTCGTACCCAAATAAACACTATAAATAGTAGCCGGTATTACAAGCAGCCAGGTAATGTATGGTGCATAAAAACCAATAATATCTAATACAAAATGGCCAAGATTGGCCAACGACACCACCCATCCCCACAATAAAAGCTGGCTACTACCGCCTGTTTTTACCAAATGGCTTTTTGCCTGTTTTATCATGTCTGATATGAGCTCAAGACGTTCTTGATTACTTAACTCTTCTGTTTTCATTGTTGATGTTTTTTTACAAATATACGAGTAAGAAATAAATTAGTTTACATTATAAACTAATTTATTATAAAAAAGCCCCTGAAAAGAAATCAGGGGCATATTTTATTTCTCCTTACCTTCTTCCTTTGTCTTTTTCTTCTTCAATTTGATGTCCAATTCGTCACTTTTACCATCCCAATCCGCTTGAATGGTATCGCCTTCCTGGATATCGCCTTTAAGAATTTCTTCGGCAACCGGATCCTCAAGGTATTTCTGAATGGCCCGATTCAACGGACGAGCACCATACTGAGGATCATAACCTTTTTCAGACAAGAAGTCTTTAGCCTTCTCCGTCAATTTGACCTTATATCCTAGATCCGTAATTCTGGAGAATAGTTTTTCAAGAGATATATCAATAATCTTATGAATGTGTTCTTTCTCAAGTGAGTTGAATATGATCACATCATCCAGTCGATTCAAAAATTCAGGACTGAATGTCTTCTTCAAAGCATTCTGGATAGTGGACTTCATTATATCATCCTGATTGTCTCTCTTAGATTTCGTTGCGAAACCAATTCCTGCTCCAAAATCTTTGAGGTCACGAACTCCGATATTAGAGGTCATGATAATGATGGTATTTCTGAAATCAACTCTTCGACCAAGTCCGTCTGTAAGAATACCGTCATCAAGCACCTGCAATAATATGTTGAAGACATCGGGATGCGCTTTTTCAATCTCATCCAATAAAACAACTGAGTAAGGTTTTCTCCTGACTTTCTCAGTTAGTTGTCCGCCTTCCTCGTATCCAACGTAACCCGGAGGCGCTCCGACCAATCGACTGACCGAGAATTTCTCCATGTACTCACTCATATCAATTCGTACAAGAGAGTCTTCCTTGTCAAAAAGATAACTTGCCAGAACCTTTGCCATCTCCGTCTTACCCACACCGGTAGGACCCAAGAATACGAACGAACCAATCGGCTTCTTCGGATCTTTCAATCCCACTCTTGTTCTTTGAATAGCTTTGGTAAGCTTAGCAATAGCCTCTTCCTGACCAATTACACTTCCTTGCAGTTCCTCCTTCATACTCAGGAGTTTCTGTCCTTCATTCTGTGCAATTCGCTGAGTAGGAATGCCCGTCATCATACCGATTACCTCTGCAACATTCTCCTCATCAACTTTATAGCGCTTGGTTCTTGTCTCCTCTTCCCACTTCGTTTTCTCTTCGTCCAGCTGAGCAATAAGTTTTTTCTCTTTATCACGTAGCTGTGCAGCTTCTTCGTACTTCTGACTTTTAACTACCCTGTTCTTTTCCTTCTTAACGTCTTCAATTTGCTCTTCGAGAGTAACGATCTGTTCAGGTACATTTATATTATTGATGTGTACTCTGGCACCCGCTTCATCCAATACATCAATGGCCTTATCCGGAAGGAATCGATCACTGATATATCTATCAGACAAACTCACACAAGCATTAATAGCTTCCGGTGTATAAATCACGTGGTGGTGATCTTCGTATCGATCCTTTATGTTATCGAGGATTTGAACTGTTTCTTCTGGTGTAGTGGCATCAACCATAACCATTTGGAATCTCCTGGCCAAAGCACCATCCTTTTCAATGTACTGACGATACTCATCTAAGGTAGTAGCTCCAATACATTGAATTTCACCTCTCGCCAAGGCGGGCTTAAACATATTTGACGCATCCAAAGAACCGGAAGCACCACCAGCACCAACAATGGTGTGCAATTCATCAATGAACAGGATTACATCAGGCGACTTTTCAATCTCGTTCATTACCGCCTTCATCCTTTCTTCGAATTGACCACGGTACTTGGTACCAGCGACCAGCGATGCAAGATCGAGTGTAACTACTCGCTTACCGAATAGAACACGCGATACTTTTTTCTGAACGATTCGCAGGGCCAGGCCTTCTGCGATGGCTGTTTTACCAACACCAGGTTCACCAATTAGAATCGGGTTATTCTTCTTACGTCTACTAAGAATTTGGGCAACTCTTTCGATTTCTTTTTCCCTGCCGACGATCGGATCCAACTTGTCTTCTTCAGCAAGTTTTGTCAGATCACGGCCAAAATTGTCCAGCACAGGTGTTCTGGACTTCTCACCGGATTTGGAGCTCTCTCTTCCACTGGAACCAGAGCCTCCTCCAAACATTCTACCGGATTCTTCATCTGGCTCATCCGTATCCGACTGAGCCATCGGATTTTCAGTCTGGTATTCAAGCATTTCTTTCACAACATCATATCCCACATCGAATTTATCTAGTATCTGTGTAGCCAGATTGTCCTCATCTCTGAGAATTGACAGCAGCAAGTGCTCGGTGCCAATCAGTTGACTTTTAAAAATCTTAGCTTCCAGATAAGTTATCTTCAAGACCTTTTCGGACTGTCGTGTCAAAGGAATGTTTGCCAGGTTCTTAACATTACTGGTTGAAGTCCCTTTCGTCGCCTGTTCGATGGCGGTACGAAGTTCATCTAAGGATACACCCAGTTTTTTTAATAGTGCCACGGCTACACCTTCTCCTTCTCTTATCATCCCTAGCAGCAAATGCTCAGTTCCGATGTAGTCGTGCCCGAGTCGGAGTGCTTCCTCTCTACTTAGAGAAATCACTTCTTTGACTCTATTTGAAAATTTTGCTTCCATTAATTATTCCCCCTAATAGGTAAGTAAAACTAAAGTTTATTTATGCCAATTCCCATCATGACCTATCCTTTAACAAGTACTCCACGGCAATTGTTCTTTCGATAGTCAGGAACCCCGCAGGATTACAGATGGGGTTTCATTTCCGAGACACATGAGGGCATCCAGGACACTTAGTCTTTCGACAAAATTGTTGCCAAAGTTCTGAAGATAAGGATTTGCTTTATAAAATATGCCATCCGATAAATCAATTTTCGGTGAAATCTTATCCCTGGCGTCAAAAAAGGCCGAATCCAGTTCCTTTTGCCAAATTGTCGTTTGGCTAACGTTTACTTCCAGTTTCAAAAGATCAAGACATAATGTCATGGCATCTAACGATAATTCCAGAAGATATGTCGGTTGTTTATTCAATAATTCTTCAAACCTGGGATAATAGTGTTCAAAAAAAGGTGCTTTGGAGTAAGCTGACCGAATGGCTCCTTTGTGATCTTTCACCCATCGTTGATTGTAGTCAATCTTTACGTCGCAGGTCTTTGTCCGATTACCAAAGTGAACGGGTACAACCAGGTCCTGGACACCATTTGCTGTTAGAATGCGGCACCGGTTTCTGAATGTTTGTTTCCTGTAATGATCTTGGCTCTCGAACTCAATAGTGTCGTGTCGAGCCAGTAATTGAAAGAAATCGGTTCCTCCCAAATAGTGTGGTTCAATACAAATAGGTGAACTCATCGGTCGAATTTAACATTTGCAATGTATCTCACGTAATCAATTAGTTCAAGACTATTTTTGCGCCAATGAACAGGAAGAATATAATTGCCGGTTTCATGATAGTTTTCTCCGTGATGCTATCCTCTTTCGCTTTCTATTTCTGGCAGATGCTCTACACCCCAAACGTATTGGTGGATAAACCGGAACAGTATTTTGCAATCCCCGAAGGGACTTCCTTCAAGGATATTCAAAATCAGCTTCATGATCAGGGCATTGTGAATGATCTGGTGACTTTCAGTTTTCTGGCCAGGTTGAAATCCTACGATCAATTGGTTAAACCGGGCATGTATCTTCTGAAAGGTGACATGACCAACAATGAGGCGATCAATCTTCTTAGATCCGGAGCGCAGACTCCTATTAAAATGACATTCAATTTCGCTCGCAAAATTGAGGAAGTACCTGGTGTCATTTCAAGGTTTATGGCTTTTGACTCACTGGATATGGCAAAGGTCATGCTGCACGATACGATACCAGCTCATTACGGCTTCGACTCGTTGACCTTCATCTCCATGTTCATTCCTAATACCTACGAAGTCTATTGGACCGATTCTCCCCAGAAGATTCTTGACCGGATGAAAACGGAATATGATCGTTACTGGAATGAAACACGACTGGCCAAGGCCCAGGAAATTGGAATGTCTCCAAAAGAAGTTTCCATTCTTGCTTCCATCGTTGAAGCTGAGATCAGTAAAAACGAAGAGGCATCACGTGTAGCTGGATTATACATAAATCGATTGAATAGAAATATCCCCCTACAAGCAGACCCCACCCTGGTTTTCGCAGCAAACGACTTCAGTATTCGAAGGGTGCTGACGGTTCATACTAAAATCAATTCTCCCTACAATACCTATTTGAATGAAGGTCTTCCTCCCGGGCCGATTAACATGCCTAGCATCATCTCGCTGGAAGGAGTTTTGAACTATGAAAAGCACAATTATTTGTACATGTGTGCAAAAGAAGATTTCTCCGGTTACCACGCATTTGCCACCAACCTCAGAGAGCATAATATTAATGCTGCAAGATTCCAGGCGGCCCTGAATAAAGAAAGGATATATCGATAATGTATAGCCACGAAACACAGATCCGAGTCCGCTACGCTGATACCGATCAGATGGGTTATGTGTATTATGCCAACTACGCTGCCTATTATGAAGTAGCCAGGGTGGAGTCATTTCGAGCATTGGGGTATTCCTATAAAGCACTTGAAGAGAAAGGGGTAATGATGCCTGTTCTGGATCTTCAAAGCAAGTTTCATTTACCGGCTAAATACGATGACTTGTTATCAGTAAAAGCTATTATTCCCGAAATGCCCAGAGCTCGAATCCGATTCGAGTATGAAATAAAAAACGAAAATCAGGATCTACTAAACACAGGAGAAACCACGTTAGTCTTCATTAATATGGAAACCGGTCGACCGACTCGGACCCCCCAGGTCATGATCGATTTATTCCAACCGTTTTTTGGGAATTAGTGAGAGAATATGAACTTCTCTGTAATCCGGGTACCGTTAATGTGTCCTCTCAATATATGTAACCCGTGTGTTGATCTACCTTGTAAAGGAACTGCGATGTAACCATTCTGGGTACTAGAAATAGCCACCTCATAAACCTTACCGTTCAGATCATAGAGGTTTAATTCGTAGTCTTTGACAATACCCCAGATATCATCGATCCTTAGCTCACTAATGTCAGAAGTTACTAATGTGGGGTAGGCCTTCACCTTATTCCCCTCAGGATTTTTGTAGTTAGCAGTTATTAATGGGAAAGTCTCCGATGTACCGTCGAAATCCGTTTGGGTAAGTCGATAATAGACTCGCCCGAAAGCTGGAGGTATATCAAAAAATTCGTAGGTAATTGGTTGATCGCTATTTCCGGCACCGGCCAATCGCACCAGTTCAGTCCAGTTTTTCCCATCATAGGACCTTTCTAATAGATAGAAGTCATTATTCACCTCCACTGCAGATTCCCAAAAAACTCGTAAACCTGACTCACTTTGTTCTGCTTGAAAACTGGTCAACTCTATGGGGAGTGTACCGGTATCATTCCCGGTGGATCCTCCGATAGTTCCATTATTCTCAACAGTACCTTGAACTGTCAACTGACCAGATCCGCCAATTGTTACGCTGTTGGTGAGATCGCCATCAACGTTCATACTGCCATCTATGGTTATAGTGGCAGGATTATCATTACTTGTCCAATAACCCGCCCAATCAAACGAACCTCCGGAATTGACAGTGAATACCCCTTTTTCCACCTTAAACTCTTTTCCCCCATCGGTACCTACCAGGTTTCCATTAATAATAAGAGTACCCCCCTCTTTTACCGTAATTACTTCATTGGTTGTCAATGTTACACCAGCGTTGATGGTCAAAGTATATCCATCATTAACCGTTATCGGATCCGAAATATTTGAGTTGTTCGCCAGGATTGCAGATCGCTGCATATCATACCCTGGGGCTGCACCACTCCAATCACCACCGTTGTCCCAATCAGGATTATTGGTATTTGAAGTGGTTTGAGCGATAACGTTTATAGAAATAAAGAAACAAGCAAGTGTCCACAGACCAAATAGACAGACTTTTTGCATGATAGTGAGCGACGTGATTCGAAGTAAAAATAAACAAAATCACAGTTAATTTACCAAATAGCCTCTTAAGCTTAGATTAATTGCCCTTCGCCTTTAGCATTTTTTCTAACTCCAGCATCTCATCCCGTAATCTTGCGGCTTCCATGAAATCAAGATCTTTGGCGGCCTTTTCCATCTTCCGCTTGGTTTCAGAAATGAGTTTCTGCATTTGTGGTTTATCCATGTAAGCCACCACCGGATCGGCTGCGATAGTCTGTTCCTCCTCGATGTAGTACTTGCGTGGTCCTTTCTTGCGGTCAGCCACATTTGTTTGGTTGAGGATTTTTTCACGATCTCCTTTAATGGTTTGTGGAGTGATCCCGTGCTCCTCATTGTAGGCCTGCTGTATACTTCTCCTCCTATTGGTCTCATCAATCGCGCTTTGCATCGATCCTGTGACTTTGTCAGCGTACATGATCACTTTACCACGATCGTTTCTTGCAGCGCGCCCAATGGTTTGAACCAGCGAACGCTCATTCCTCAGGTATCCTTCTTTATCAGCGTCCAGAATGACCACTAAAGAAACTTCCGGAAGATCCAGTCCCTCGCGTAAAAGATTCACGCCAACCAGCACATCAAATACACCTAACCGCAGTTCCCTTAAGATCTCCACACGATCCAATGTATCTACTTCGCTATGTATGTACCGGGTCTTCACTCCTGCATCAAGAAGAAATTTTGAAAGCTCCTCGGCCATTCGCTTGGTCAAAGTAGTGCACAGCACACGATCACCCTGCTCGATACGAAGATGGATCTCCTCCATCAAATCATCTATCTGGTTGACACTGGGTCTGACTTCAATTTCAGGGTCTAGCAGACCCGTGGGTCGAATGAGCTGTTCCACAACCACTCCCTCAGATTTCCTTAATTCATATTCACCGGGTGTTGCGCTTACAAAAACGGCCTGGTTAAGCATCTCCTCAAATTCATTGAACGTCAATGGTCGGTTGTCCAGAGCAGCTGGTAATCGAAAACCATAATCAACCAGGTTGATTTTACGACTACGATCGCCTCCCCACATCCCACGAACCTGTGGTATGGTTACATGACTCTCATCAATGATCATCAGGAAATCATCTGGGAAGTAATCCAAAAGACAGAAAGGTCTGGAACCAGGGGTTCTCCTGTCGAAATACCTGGAATAATTCTCCACGCCGGAGCAGTATCCGATTTCACGGATCATCTCCAGGTCAAATTCTGTTCGTTCTTTCAAACGTTTGGCCTCCAGGAATCTACGCTCATCCTCGAAGTACTGGACCTGCTCGACCATATCGTCCTGAATCTCCCTAAGCACCTGCGGCATGTTGTCCTTGTCGGTAACAAATAGATTTGCTGGAAAAATCGTTACAATCTTTTCTTCTGAAAGCTTCTCACCAGTAAATGGATCAATTCTATGAATTGTCTCTATTTCATCTCCCCAGAAGATGAAACGGAATGCGAAGTCAGCATATGCCACGAACACATCGACTGTATCTCCTTTTACCCGAAAAGTCCCACGTTTGAATTCAGTTTCGGTTCTTCCGTAAAGAATATCCACTAAGTCTAATAAGAATCGGTTCCTTGGAATACTATCCCCTTGTTGTACTCGAATTACATTTTTCCCAAACTCCTCCGGGTTACCGATACCATAAATGCAAGACACCGAAGCAACAACCAAGACATCCCTCCTTCCGGAAAGTAAGGATGATGAAGCGCTTAATCTGAGCTTCTCTATTTCATCATTTATGGAAAGATCTTTTTCAATATACACATTCGAAGTTGGCATGTAGGCTTCCGGTTGGTAGTAGTCGTAGTATGAAATAAAATATTCAACCGCATTATTGGGGAAGAAAGATTTAAATTCTGAATACAGCTGTGCAGCGAGAGTTTTGTTATGACAAAGCACTATTGTAGGTCGATTCACTTCAGCAACCACATTGGCCATGGTGAACGTTTTGCCAGAGCCGGTTACGCCCAGAAGTGTTTGTGCAGGTTCTCCGTTTTCGATACTTTGAGAAAGCTGTCTTATTGCCTCGGGTTGATCTCCTGTAGGCTCATAATCTGATTCAAGTTGAAAATCCATATGCTATGAGTTCCAGATTCTCCAAGACTTTTCAGCCTGTAGCAGAAGCATTTCCAACCCATTCTTGACTTCCGCTCCTCTTTTCATCCCCTCTTTCATAAAAAAAGTCTCCTTGGGGTTATATATCAGATCGTAACACAAATGATTTTCGTTGATTAGTTCGTACGGAATTGGAGGTCCATCATTCACTTCGGGGTACATACCAATCGGAGTGGTATTAATTAAGAGCTTATGTTCCGTCATAATTGATTCATCCTTTATCAAGGCGGTGTAGAGCATATCACCTTTATCCTTAAATCTGGAAACAACTTCGTAAGGAACATTCAAATCATCCAATGCACTTTGCACCGCAAGACTCGAACCCCCGGAACCAAAAATTAATGCGGAAAAATTTAGATCGGGTTTCCAATTCGTCAACGACTTTCGGAAGCCGAAGGAGTCGCTATTATATCCAATTAGTTTCCCCCCCTTCTTCTTTACGACATTCACAGCTTCAACCTTGTGTACACTGGAATCGAGTTGGTCAAGGAAAGACTTGATATTGATTTTATGGGGAATCGTGACATTTACACCTTCCAGATCCGGATATCTATCCCAAATCGCAGGAAAGTCTTTAAGATATTCGATTTCGAAAAGGTTGTATCTGTGGGTCCCGGAAAGACCTAATTTGACAAACTTCTTTTCGAAGTAAATCTTTGAAAAAGAATGCCCTAAGGGATAACCAACCAGTCCGTATCTTTTCATCTAAAATGGGTTTCACGAAAATAATAGAAAACTGTGAACCTTGCCAATGATCCCTGACAACTATGCAGTTGCACTTCTTCTATCCATCAACCAAACGATAAAAAAGCCAATAATTGCCAACAATAAAGCAACGAGGAAAAGAGCATTGAACTCAGGAAGTAACCAAATGTACCCTGTAGCTTTCTCCTTCCCTCCATCAAGGACTAGATATTCCGTTTTTTTCCAGGGCCATATGATAAGTAGCGATCCAGCAACAAACCCAGTTAAGAGAGCTACGGTCTGGTCTTTAAATCTTGCAAAAAGATAACTGAGTAAACGCGAGAACAATACCAATCCGACAGCACAACCAATTAACAAAGGCATTAGAATTCCGAAATCAAATGAAGATACTGCTTGGAGAACAAGTATGTAATTCCCCATTAGTAGAAGAATATAGGATCCAGATAGTCCAGGTAATATCATACTGCAAACTGCAACTACTCCACAGAGAATAATATATAATAAATTGCCGTTTGGCTGTGCTGGAGGTAAAAATGCTATGGATGCGGCGATGGCACAACCTGCCACAAAACTCACAAGTACCGGCACATTCCAGGTCTCAATTTGCCTACCGACCCCGATTATTGAGGCTAGGATGAGTCCAAAAAAGAAAGCCAGTGTTAATGATTCGTAATTGATAAAGGACCACTCCAGCACTTTTGCTAACGACAGTATACTAACCGCCACACCAAAAAAAAGCCAGAAAAGAAACCTAATATCTGTCTTAGCGGCAAATGTTTTAAAGTCAAAGACAAGGAGTAATCTTATTGCCTGGATATCAAAACTTTTCAGAGCGTCAATTAGGCGTTGATAAATACCAGTGATGAATGCTATTGTTCCTCCCGACACCCCTGGTATCACGTTAGCCGCTCCCATAGCCATCCCTTTAACCAACCACATGATTGGCTGTCTCATAGACTAATCTTTAAGTTTATTTAAGAAGTGGTCAAATGTATCCCCTCGAAGCCCCAGTCGAATGGTCTCGAGTGGGATTACGTCATTGGGGCCAATATTTCCCAGGTTCACGTTCGTGCCACTCAATTTAATGAACCAAACCTGCTGACCTTTCTGTGGCGCCTCCCAAATTATTCGATCTCCCGGAATTTTTGTCAGTATTTCTTCCACCAGCCCTTGTCGGACCTCACCCGAGTCTCTAAAGAGACCAACATTACCACTTTCTCTTGCTTCACCTATAACCTTCCATGCCCCAGCTTCTAACTCGGTTTGCATCTGCTCAATCCACTTATAAGGTGGGATGATTTTTGCAGCATCTTTCGATCCAACTTCAGACAGAACGGTCACCTTCTTAGACAACTCGCTGATATACTCGCACTTTCGGCTATGATCAAGGACAATACTACCATCACTAACCTCGGCATATTCCAAATCGTACTTACTTAGAACGTCGATATAATCCGTAAACTGGTCCCTTATTACAAATGCTTCAAAAAGGGTCCCTCCGAAGTAGCAGGGGATACCAGCATTATGGTAGAGTTTGATTTTTTCATCAAGATTTGGCGTAACATAAGATGTGGCCCAACCAAGTTTTACGATATCAATATATTCTCCTGAAGTTGCGATCATGTCTTCAACTTCACGCAGGCTAAGCCCTTTATCCATGACCATGGTGAGTCCGGAGGTTCTAGGCTTTTGGGTCCTTTCAGGAATGTAATTGAGTGAATAGTTCATTTTCAAGACGCTGATGAATGCCGCAAAAATGAAGAATTAATTCAAATTCACCAGTTAGTGATTGTTTTTTCTGTACTGCTCTATGATTTTGAAAAGCGCTTTTTGAGTATTGAGGTTTTCAAAAAAATCGAATAATTGAGTATGACCCTCATAATCAAGCATAAGAGCAACTTCCAATTGGTTAAAGGCCTCCTTGTAGAGTTTGTTTCCAATCAAATAAACCACTTTTCTGTAAATCAATGCAGAGTCATCAGGTTTTTGATTTAGGCCTCCTTCTACAACAGCAAGCGCATTTTCATAATCACCTTGTTCGTAGTAAATGAAAGACCAGTCTAACCAAATTTCCGGATCTTCAGGACTGATCTCGGCTAATTCGATATACGTATCCAATGCTGATACTACATTTCCTGCCTTAAACTCAGACTCTGCAAGTGACTTCAGGTAAAGTGGATTGTTCTTATTGATCTTGTTTGCCTTCACGAAGAAGTGAATAGCCTCATACCATCGCTCTTGTAGCGCCATACATATGCCCACTCCGTACCAAGCTTCATGATACATTTGATCAATTTTCGTGGCTTTGCGATAGTATTTGATGGCAAGGTCGAATTGCTCAAGTTTCTCATAAGCTGCAGCCATATGACAAAAGATTTCAGCACTAGGTCCCTCCAGGTCATAAGTCTGCTGATAAGCGTTGAGCGCCCCTGAAAAGTCTTTCTTACCCATGTAAGCATTTCCCAGATTGAAATACGCACTGCTAAAGCCTTCCTCAATGGCGATGGCATATTCGTAGGCATCTATTGCTTTATCAAATTGATCCAGTTTGTTATATACTATACCGATATTGTACCACGCATACTCAGAATAAGGATCCTTGTCGATAAACTGCATATAGTAGGACAGGCTATTTTCTAGCTCACCTACAATTTCCAGGCAATATGCCAGTTCGTACAGAGCGTTTTCATTATTGATGTTGTGAGATAGTGCCTCTTTATATGCCTTGATCGCTTCTGGATAATTATTCATACCCTGGTAGGCCAGCCCAATGTTGTAGAGCACTTCGTCCTTTTCTTCGATCAGATCGAGACTTAGTTTAAAACAAGAGACTGCAGTTTCATATTCACTTACTAAGGCATGAATCGTCCCCTTCTGCATCAAGAGTTCTGGGTCGTTTGGTGATACAGTTAGCGCCTCAGCGATCAGATTCAAGGCCTCATCAGGATCATTAAGTTTTATGAGTACATCTGCCTTCTCAGCTACTAGGTCTACGGAAAACGGGAATTGTGAAATTGCCAAGTCACAGGCCTTCAAAGCTGCATTCAATTTTTCATGCTGTAGGTAATGCCTAATGATTTCAAAAAACGAATCTTCATCAAAGTAGTGATTTTCGATGTTTTTCAAATACGCTTCATACTTCCTGATTAGCTCTTTGGTTTCTTTTCTCTTGTGATCCTCTTTCATGCAGAGTTTTGATGGTTAAAACAATTTAAATCTTTTATCCCCGGATCATTGTGGGTAACAAAAAAAGTTTTCCACAGATTATTTATGGAAGTGTCACGAAATTTCTTAGAAAAATGAACGCATCGATGATACTATGGGACTTCTTTCCTCCTCGTAATAACCCGCTCCATAGCCGTAACCCGTTCCATAACCGTAGTTGTAGGTTGAATGCTTTCCGTTTCCATTGAAAACAAGAGCCATTCGATTGAATTTATTTACCATTCTGACATTTTCAATTGTGGACAGAAAAGCCCTCCTGGAATAATCAGACTTCAGCATATAAAATTGCAAATCCGATTTTCTCATGACTAGAACACCGTCCGTGACCAATCCAACAGGTGGAGTATCCAGAATTATAACGTCAAACTCCTGTTTTAGTTTATCGAGCATTAAATCAAACGCATTGGAAAGAAGTAATTCTGACGGGTTCGGCGGCGTTGGACCAGCACCAATGTAATATAGGTTTTCGTTTTCAGTATCTTGTATGGCGTTCTTGACCTTGGCCTTATTGATTAGAATCGTGCTTACCCCGTCTTCGGAAGGAGGTTGTCCAAGAGCTACATGGACTTTTGGTTTCCTCATGTCAATGTCTACCAGGCAAACCTTCTTACCTGATAAAGCCATAACTGCTCCAAAATTCACAGCCATGAAAGTTTTACCCTCTCCACTGACCGTGGAGGTAATAGATATTACTCTTGCACCTTCACTGGGTTGAAGGAATTCCATATTTGTACGGATGGATCGTAGCGCTTCAGCGAGCGGAGAACGTGGATTATCTCCTACAACAAGTTTGGAATGTTCCAGTTTCTCTTTTCGGTAACTCGGAATAGCCCCGATTATCGGTATATCCGTACGCCTTTCTACCTCCTTTACACTCGTAAATTTATTGTGGAGCAGATATCGTATGAGTACGAAAAAGACGGATATAACAATACCAGCTACAACGCCAATTCCATAAATCATCATTTTTTGAGGCTTGATAGGAACTACCCCGATTGCCGCTGGTGAGAGAATAACAAACTCAGTTACGGTACCGGCCTTTGTTATTTCCAGCTCCATTTTAGATTGACGTAAGGCAACTAAAAATTCTTCTCGCTGCTGGTAAAGCCTCCGGGTTTTGTTGTACTGTGTTCCCATTGATGGTAGCTGCACAAAATTGCTTTCTAGGTATTTGCGCTGTGTGGAAATACTGGATAACTGATCAGTAAGGGAATTATTATATTCCTGGATCAAAGAAATTACTTCAGATCTTGTGATTGTTAGCTGGTCATCAATCCTTGAAATCACACTGGTTTTTTCATTATAGGAATTTAGTTTTAGTTGGCGCTCTTCAAGAAGAGATTGGTAATCGACAACCGCTTGGGAGATGTACTTTGGAAACTGTTCCAGAAGAACCGGATTCAAGGAAATGGTCTCTGTGGTTTCCAGCTGATCAACAATCAGTTTTATCGCTCTAACCTTTTGGTTTAGAGAAAAACGTTGAGTATCTAGGGCATTCAACATTTCGATCGTTTTCGACATGTCCTGCTGAAGGCTGACTGTTTTATTCTCAATTGTGAAGTTTTCAAAATACTCGTCAAATTCCTGAAGCTTCGTTTCTGCGTCTTCGATTTGCTCATCAAGGAATTGGATCTTCTGAATGATAGTCTGATTTTTCTTCTCGGTCGTGTAGTCCAAATACAACTCACTGATAATCCGAACAAAGTTTCGCGCTTTGTACTTATTGAAATCCTCTAATCCAATTCGAATGGTACTCGCATTTAAGTTTTCAGGAGCTATGGACATGTTTTGCTCCAGAAAGCTAACAATAGCTTCATCGGAATTGATGATAAAGAAGTACTTACCACTCGGATCAGAGGGGAATTTCTTCGTTTTCTCAATTAGTAAATTGAAATCCTCAGTTTGGATAGGTTCATCGTAAGCAAATTGCTCACTAATTGTTTTACCATTTTTTACATATGAAAGTTGAAATTCCTTATCGTCCCTTAGTGTAATGTCAAAATTCCGATCATAGTAAATTGGATTATGAATCTTAAAGGAAACCTCGATTGGAGAATTATCATAGCGCTCATCCACCAGGTAAGTACCATATGCGTAGTAAGCAACAGGATAGTTAAGCGCTTTTGCTACTCTGTGTAAGAAAAGCTTTGATTTAAGTAGTTCGATCTCCCCGGAGATATCGCTCAGACTTCGTTGTAATTGATCATCGGCCACGAGTCCCAGAATGTTGGCATCATTCTCAAAATGGAGTTTCACTACCGCACTGGACTCATAAACAGGTTTTGTGTACCGAATCACAAGGTATGCTATTGAAACACTTGTGACCAGGAAAATTAGAATCCATAAAACACTTCGTTGTAGAATGAACAAGAGCTTATCGAAATCAAAGTTCTCAACAGCATTTTGCTCATTATCCAGTCCTATGTATTTACCTTTATCAACCATCTAGTTGTTAGTCAAAGTTACAACGACAAATACTAGCGCAGTAATACTTGATATTACCCCAAGAACCGGGGAAGCGTCTCGAACGGATTCCAACCACGGCCTTCTCCATGGTTCAATGTAAATGATATCCCCATCCTGAACCTGAACGATGGATCCTTTCATTCCTTCAGAAGTACTAAGATCAATAACGAAAACTTCAGGGTTTTGTAGATTCCCTCGAATGATTTTAACGTTTTGAGCTTTTGCGCCAAAAGGAATTCCTCCGGCAAGAGCTATTACTTCCAATAAACTGACATTTTGGTTGTCGAGGGGGATCACAACATTTTGTTGACCTAAAACAACCACTCGTTTATTCAAAAATTGGAGTTTGACAAAAGCTCCTTTGTAGAACTCATCATATCTCTCTTCCATTCTTGCCTCCGCATCATCAATAGTGAGACCGTCTACATTAATTTTTCCAATTAAGGGAAGTTTAATGGTACCATCGGTTTGAACCAAAAATGTGAATTGATCCCTTTGTTGTTGAAATTGTGGGTTAACTACATTGGTGATTTGCTCAAAATTCGGATCGATCAATTGTTCACCCTCGTTGGTAAAGAGATTCACCTTAAGAAGGTCATTTACCTTTATGATATAGTCTCTTTCAACTACCTCCAACTGCTTTTCTATCTCCGCACCTTCGTTGGTAGAAAACATTATATCCTGCCGATAAGCAGAACAACCTACAAAATGGATTGCTGAGGCAAAAACTAGGAAACGTAAAAAATACTTCAAACGGGTAAACAATTTTCAAGATCAAAAGTAGATGAAAATGACCTTAAAATTTTCACAATTATGTCAACTCATTTGCCATCAGATGAATTCTAGCAAGATATTTATTCACAACGATGCTTTCATCAAACTTCCTTTCCACCAATTCCCTAGAGTTATGAGCGAATCGAATCTTGTCTTCACGGGGCAACTGAATAAACCTCTTCATCGCAAGGTATAGTGATTCTGAGTTCTGAACCTCACACAGAAATCCGTTGTATTGATCTTTAATCACCTCTTTGCAACCAGGCACGTTAGTAGAAATAAGAGGACGCCCCATAGCAGCTCCCTCCAGAAGGGTTCTGGGAGTCCCTTCCCGATAAGAAGGGAGTACAATAACATCAGAATCCGAAATGAATTTCTTTATCTCGTCAGAGTGAGGAAAGTGATCAATAATACCCTTTTCGATCATTGATTTCAGCAAATTAGAATCTACACTTCGTCGATGCTGAACATCCAATCCTCCCACAATAATAAGTTTCGAATCGGGGTACTCCTCCTTAATTCGAACTGCAGCCTCGAAATACTCTTCAACACCTTTGTCAACGAGTAGACGTGAAATCATTAAGAAAACGGGATTCTTACGAGGTTTATAGGGCTGTGGAAGAAAGTCCTGGAGACTTATACCCGATCCGGGTAATAATTCGGTCTTTCCTAGGTCAACGGTAACCTCTTTTAGAAATAATTCCCTATCGTCCACATTTTGAAGAAAAATAAAATCTGCCATTTTGAATGCTACACGATATAGATTTCTGGCAATCAGGTTAACCACTCCTTTCTCTAAATAGGCGGTGCCTAATCCAGTTATATTGCAAATTACCGGAATGTTTGCCCACCTTGCCGCAAAAGAACCATAGACATTGCATTTTATGGTGTAGGTCAGTAGCACATCAATAGTGTGCTTTTTGATTAATCGCCGAAGTCCAGTGATTAATCCGAATTCCTTAATTGGATTCGAACCGGTACTACTGATCTCCAGATGTTCAAAAACACAACCCCAGCTTTCCAATATCGGTGAATACTTATCCTTCGGTGCAATTGCTATGACAGTATGGCCTTCATCAAGAAGGGTTTTCACTAAACCTTTGCGGAAATTGTAAATATTCCAGCTCTTATTGATAGTAATACCAATAATCATAGATGCTTTTGGCGAGTATATCTGACGAATGTTTGAGTCATTGCCGGAATATGATGACTTTTGTGCTAATCTATGGGTAAATTAATAGAGACTGCGAAAGTAAAGGAGAAAGGGGTATTAATAGCAGTGGCCGAAAAAGGTGAGCATGAGTCCAAGATATCAGAACATCTGGATGAACTTGAGTTTTTGGCTCAGACTTTGGAAATAGAAACCCTCAATCGCTTTACCCAAAGACTTGAGCATCCAGATCCCCGGACTTTTGTTGGAAAAGGGAAATTGGAGGATATAAAGGCCTTCATTAAAATGGAGAAGGTTGACCTTGTCATTTTTGACGACGATCTATCCCCTTCCCAGATTCGTAACCTGGAAAAGGAATTGAAAGTGAAGATCTACGATCGATCATTACTTATCCTTGATATTTTTCTGAAAAGGGCTAAAACCTCTCAAGCCAAAACGCAGGTCGAACTAGCACGATTCCAGTACCTACTACCCCGGTTGACGCGTATGTGGACTCACCTCGAAAGACAACGGGGGGGAACAGGAACCCGTGGTGGTGCTGGTGAAAAAGAAATCGAAACGGACAGGAGGATAATTCGAGACCGAATCAGCTTGCTTCGAAAGCAATTGGATAAGGTTGAACGCCAGGCACAAACAAGAAGAAAATCAAGGGACGGCATCGTTCGTGTAGCTTTAGTCGGGTATACCAATGCCGGGAAATCGTCATTAATGCGATTACTTAGTAAGGAAAAGGTTTATGCAAAGGACGAACTGTTTGCGACGGTAGATTCAACTGTTCGTAAAGTTGTGATCAATCAGGTTCCTTTTTTGCTTTCAGATACTGTCGGTTTTATCCGAAAACTCCCTCACAACTTAATTGAATCATTCAAGTCCACATTGGAAGAAGTGAAGGAAGCTGATATCCTTTTACATGTTGTCGATGCCTCCAGTCCTTCTCATGAAGATCATATCGAGGTAGTCGAGCAGACCCTTAGGGAGATCGATGCCGCTGATATACGAACCATAAAAGTTTTCAATAAAGTTGACCAGGTAGAAGACCTTCATGAGCTCCCCAAGAATGGAAAAAATCCGACTATTAAAATTAGTTGTAAGACTAAATTTCACCTACCGGAATTAAGAGAGCTACTATTTGCGGAGGTAGAAAAATGCCACATGAAAATCTACCCTCATTATTTGAAGCAAGAAGTGTTTTGAAATATGATGATGGACTTTATCTATAACTAAAAAAGCGCCATCCAATGGCGCTTTTTGTAGTCCCGGCAGGAATCGAACCTGCATCTAAAGTTTAGGAAACTTCTATTCTATCCATTGAACTACGGGACCAAATAGATATTCAGGGGGGGCAAAAGTACAAAAACAAAGACTTTTCCAATCGGTACAGGAATAAGAGAATGGAATTTTATCCGGCAGGAATCGAATCGAGGTGTCGAACCACTGCATCTAAAGTTTAGGAAACTTCTATTCTATCCATTGAACTACGGGACCAAATAGATATTCAGGGGGGCAAAAGTACAAAAACAAAGACTTTTCCAATCGGTACAGGAATAAGAGAATGGAATTTTATCCGGCAGGAATCGAATCGAGGTGTCGAACCACTACATCTAAAGTTTAGGAAACTTTGGGGACGCCCAGTCCGGGACGCGTAGTCTACTTTATCTCTTCCTATCGGCAGGCAGGCATTGAAACTTAGGGACCTAGTAGTTATTCCGAAGGGTAATAGTATAAGCACAATGAATTCTTAATCGTCCCGAGAAAAGGAAAATAAATTGTATTTAACGGTAATGGAACCGATAGATCGTGGAGAGAATTTCAGAGAGTTTGGAAGATAATTCCGTGCAGGATTCCTACACCTTTCAGTTCGTTATTCCATAAAAAATTCATTGGCTAATCCATTAACTGGAATATAAAAATTGGCAAAAAGTAAATGTGAACCAGCCAATCATTTTTGACGAAAACACCTTAATTTTCATATCCGACCATGTTATGAGAAGCATATTGTCAATCTCCAAGTGCATGATATTTAACCAAATACACTCATACCATGAAAAAAAATGGAATACTAATTACACTGATGCTGATTGGCCTTGTGGCATTTGGCCAACCAACATTTAAGAATGAAAAAAAGAAAGCCACTTCCTCTAACATGGGAAAACCTAAGACCCTCTCCGAAGCCTCAAAGGAGAGCTACTTTCGATCTTTTAATAGCTCGCACTCTGTTCGAGCAATACAATCAGACGAGGGCGGCAACGCGCAATTAACAGTCTACACGTCGTTAGCTGGACTAACTGAAGAGATTGTTCAACAAATTACAGATGAAGCTAGAGACATCCTAAAATCGAAACTGAATGATCGTGGATATCCGGTAGGAACAAAAAACTGGGATCATCTGAAAGAATTAAAGCAATGGCAGAAAAAGGAGGCTGAGGCAAAATCAGATGACGAGAAACCCAGAATCACTATGGGTGGAGCATGGTCTGATATTCCAAAATCAGTAAAAAAACCTGCAACTATCAACGCAGCAGCTACAGATCTTGCCTATCCATACATTCCCGCAAAAGTACAGACATCAGAAGCCCTAATAGCTATGTGGACGATGAAACCTGCCATGAAGGATCCTGATAAATGGTTAGATGACCGGCTGGAAGTGACTGTGGGTACTAATGTAACATATGGTAACTTCAAGTCAGGAGTTATGGCAGGAGGGATAGGACAAGCCGCCGTGAATTTTAGCCAGGAATTAGTCACAAATCTTTCAATGTCTGTGTCGTTTACTAATAAGAAACTAAAGATGGGAGGGCTTGTATTCACCTCTGAGGTTATCTATGGCAATAATGACTGGGGAACTGTTGAAGAAACCAACAATATGGATGTCGATCTAAGTGAAATTGGGGGTTCCGCGGTTAAGAGAGTAGCATATTCCGTTAACATCGATCCCGAAAAGTATAAAGCTGCGGTATTGGAAAATATGGCTGCTGGCATGGACGCTATGTTGGACGAATTCGAATCACAAATGTCAGAACTATAAACTAAATTTCGCTTCTGTGTTCAAAAATGCAGAAGCGAAATATTACTTCTTAACGGAAGTTTAGTACCAAGAATCTTGATTCATACCATTTAGTCCGCTTTCACGATTAATACAGTTTCTTTATCTTCCGCTGTAGTTACAAACAATGGTGTTATGCGTGTTCTCGTTCTAATACCGCTCATACTTCTAATCAGTTGCCAAAAAGATGAGCCTTTCCCATCTGTAGATCCTGTAGAAAACTATGAGATGAACCTGGCAGTTGATAGCCTGCATCGAATAATTCTATTCAACGGCGATGGACTGCAAGTCATAGACAATCAGATCTTCATTAATGGTAATAATCCTGGTATCCAAACCAACGAAGTAACCCTAACACCCGGCAAATCAATTGCGGTGACTCATCTGGACAAAACATTTAGGATGTTCTATACTACTCTCCCGATTATTACCATCACAACCGCGGATACCATTGTGAACGAACCTAAGATCTCCGGAACCCTCGAAATTCTTGAAAATGGCAATCCTCCATTTACTTCCACGATGGGTATTGAACTCCGCGGTGGAGTTTCAAGAAAATACCCGAAGAAAAGCTATAACATCGAGCTCTGGAAAGATGAAAATGGAACGGAAACCTCGAAGAAAAAACTACTAGGCATGAGGGATGACGATGATTGGATTCTAGATGGTTTGTGGAATGAACCTAACCGACTGAGAGATTATATTTCCCATGAAATATGGCTTAAAATAGCAAGAACCAAACATCTTCAACCAAGTGCCTCCATCGGTATTCAAAGAGAATATTGCGAGGTACTTGTAAATGGACACTACAAAGGATTGTACTATTTAGGTGAGAAGATTGACCGTAAACAACTCGATCTCGCTAAATACGAAAACGTGCTGCAAGGTGAATTGTACAAAGGTGACAGATGGGCAGATGGGGTTTCTTTCAGAAAGGCTGAACAATTCGATAACGGTACCAAAACATGGAGTGGATTTGAAGCGAAATATCCTGATAAAATTGGTGAGATCGATTGGACCAATTTATACGAATTGGTGTCACTCGTTGCCCGTTCAGATAACGAAACCTTCAATTCAGAAATAGTAGATAAAATCGATATCCAAAATGCGGTGGACTTCTTTATTTTCCTCAACTACACTTTTGCAGAAGACAACACCGGTAAAAATACGTACATCGCCAAAGTAGATCGCGACTCGAAATACTTTTTTGTACCATGGGATATGGATGGCACATTCGGCAGCAATTGGGATGGAATAAGAATCAATCGTACTACTTCGTTGCTTTCCAATGGTCTTTTCACCCGTTTGCAAAACCATCCGCGGTTTAAGGAAGAACTGATTGAAAGGTGGGCAACTTTAAGAAACGGTATTTTATCGGAACAGAGCGTTTCCCAAATGTTTCAATCGCAATATCAGGAATTACTAGCCACCGGAGTTTATGAAAGAGAACGTATGGTTCCCGAGTTGACACAGAAATATAGCGAGGAAGAGATGGTGTTTATTCAGGAATGGATTAGTGCCCGGTCTGGTGCTTTGGACGTCTATTTTGAGTATCCGTGAGCGGCATATTCACAAATACACATTAAATCCATGAGTTGGTATAAGTGATCATGTTAGCATTATTCATTTTATTTTCAGTTTTCGCAAGTCAGCATCGTCAGGTGATGATTCAGTCACCCATCAGCATAAATGAGTTGATGCCCTCGAACGATAACTTTTTCCATGATCTGTATGGAAATGACTCAGACTGGATAGAATTGAAAAATACATCTACTCAGCCATTGGACATATCGGAATTATATTTCTCCGATGACCCACTCGACCTACGTAAATGTCAAATTCCATATGGCAAACCAGAAACCGTACTTCAGCCTCATGATCTAATCATTTTGTGGGCGGACGGAGATACCACCCTTGGGCCACTTCACCTTGATCTGAAGCTTGCTAGAGATGGAGAAACGTTTTACGTAAGTGACGAAGATGGAAACATTTTGGACGAGTTATCCTGGTCGGGCTTAGAAACAAATGTATCAATTGGTAAATCCGATGATATGGAAGACTTGGTGATATTCGAAAATGCTACCCCGGGGATGCCCAATTTACCTATACTCGAAGCGGAGGTTAGCTTTTCTCACTCTACCGGATTTTATGATGGCCCATTCGAATTAAGTATTTCTCCAACAGAGGGAAAAATAAAATACACGACAGATGGTAGCCCCCCATCCTTTAATGGTTTGGATTATTTGGATCCTATATATGTAGATAAAACCACCGCCATAACCGTGAGTGTGTTTCGTGAGGGTTTCAATCCCTCTAAGCCTTTGTCTCAAACCTTTATTGTCGGCAGTGACCATCAGTTGCCTGTTGTAAGCATCGTAACCGATCCAAATAATCTATGGAGTGGAGATAAGGGCATCTTTGTACGTGGTCACAACGGGTTACCAGGATCCCAACATAATTACTCAGCAAACTGGAATCGAGACTGGGAGCATCCGGCGACAATCGAGTTCTTAATGGAGGACAGTTTGATTACGTCCACGGTAGGTGTAGAAATATCCGGACAAAGCTCAAGGATCAACCATCAAAAAAGTTTAAAGTTAAAATGGAGATCAAGATTTGGTCAGGAGGCGATTGAATATCCCTTTTTCGCAGATAAATCAATCACTCAATTCAGTGACCTGGTATTGCGGAATGGGGGTAACAACTTCTATAAATTCCCTTTCAGAGATGCCTTCGCTCACTCGATAATATCAGGAAGGATGGATCTTGATTTTCAATCCTATCAACCATTTGTTGTCTACATAAATGGACAATATTGGGGAATTCAAAATTTAAGAGAAAGGATCAACGAAAACTACCTAAGATCCAACCATGACCTGGCGCCAAACCCGATAAACATACTCGAAAACAAATACGACGTATTTCGAGGGAATCGCGTGAGCTATAGATCCATTCTAAATGCACTTCTGTCTGAAACCAACCCGGAGAAGATAAACATGATCTTTGCGAAACATGTTGACATACCAGCCTTTACCAACTACCATGTGGCTCAACTGTTTTATGGAAACATTGACTGGCCTCTGAATAATGTCAAATACTGGAATCAGCCACTACTTACACCATGGAGATGGATACTCACTGACCTAGATGTATCCATGAAAGCCGGTGAATACAAAGGTTTTAACTATTTACACCGATTATTGGGAGGAGATTTTGAGTTTGATGAGCAATTATTTTTACCTCAAATTTCAAATAACACCAACGCTATATTCAGATCCTTTTGGAAAGTGCCTGTTCTTAGGGAGAACTTCATTGGTGTTTATCAGGCTCATCTAAACTCCACCTTCACCAATATTCGGACTTCCGAACTTCTCGACGAATTGGTTAAGAGAGTTGAGAGTGAAAAGCAGGCACACCTGGAAAGATGGCCATACTTATCCTGGGATTCTGACCTAACCGACTTACGGGATTTCCTACGTGATCGCCCGGAATCTGCTTTGATAAACTTGTTAAAGGTAATTGGTGAAGGTGAAATAGTGAATATTGAATTGGGATCAGATGATATTAATAGGGGAAGTGTTCAAGTGAACGGAGTCGAAATCCTTAAAGATTCATCAACCACAATAAATGGCAAATTTATAACTAGTAGTCCCATCACGCTCCAGGCTATTCCTAATGATGGTTTTATATTCAGTCATTGGTCCGGGGTAGAGTCTAATTCACCTTTATTGTCAATCTACCCCTCTGAAGGACTCAGTCTAAAAGCAAACTTCTCCCTTCAACTGGACTCACCTAACTCCAAAGGACCTTTGATTTATCCAAATCCGGTGAAGAATTCGTTAAATCTGGACTTGATAAGTTCCGAGATCGATGTGCCATACAAAATTGAGATCATAGACTTCACCGGACTATCACATTTTGAGCAATACTTCCTAATTAAAGAACGAATAGAAATTCAATTGAATAGCCTCCAGGATGGGTTGTACCTTATCAGAATATACGACGTTAATAATCATCAGGAAAGCCAAAAATTTCTTAAGACGAGTCAGAATTAGTTCACAATACTTTTTTCTTTTACCATCCGTAAAATCTGTTAATAAAGAGATAGCAAAACTAATTTCTATCTAGAAGCACAAAATATGATGATTTCGATTGGGAATTGTCCTGAAAAAACTAGTTTTGCGATCCCAATTTTTCGATAGACAAGAGCTATCCAGAGAAATTATGCAGATCACAGAGGCGTGGAAGAGTTGACATCCCGATAGCTATCGGGAGCGGCGGAACCGCCTCAAATAAGATTTAAAGATAGCAGCAGGCTGTCTAAAAAGACATTGCAGAGATCACAGAGGCGTGGCAGTGTGGTCTGACCGACCGTGTCGAATGCGGCGGAACCGCCTCGAACAAGAATTAAAGATGGCAGTAGGCTGTCTTAAAGACATTGCAGAGATCACAGAGGCGTGGCAGTGTGGTCTGACCGACCGTGTCGAATGCGGCGGAACCGCCTCGAACAAGAATTAAAGATGGCAGTAGGCTGTCTTAAAGACATTGCAGAGATCACAGAGGCGTGGCAGAGTGGTCGAATGCGGCGGTCTTGAAAACCGTTGTACCGCGAGGTACCGGGGGTTCGAATCCCTCCGCCTCTGCTCTAAACCCGACTTTCTGTCGGGTTTTTTTATGACTAAAATGGATTCGAAACCAAAGGGTTGGAGGGTTCGAAATCAAAGATTCAAGAGGGCATGTGCGGCGAGGATCGTGGATATGAGTAATCCCTCCGCTTCTGCAACCTAACCCCGATTCAGTCGAGGTTTTTTATTTCTAAAGCTTTCTGATGTAATTCCTACCGGATGAATGCAGCGGACTAGCTGTCCGTATCCTGAATCCGTTGAACCGAGAGGTAACGGGAGGGTTCTACGCTTCTATGAGAAAGTATGCGCTTAACAATTTACTCATCTCTTATCCCTTGCACGGGATTCGCTGACACCGGAGTCACAGCTGATACCGAAATCAATAGCACGGAGATTAACAAGACCATTAGTCCACAGCCAAGACTTACCAAAAGTGATGCGTCGACGTGATACTTGTAAATCATACTCAATACAACATCCGAAATGAAATAACCTAAGCCGCAGCCCATCACCAAAGCAATGGAAAGAATGTATAGGAACGGACGATTCACTGTTAGTAAGAGTTCCCTGATAGAGGCACCCAGTACCTTACGAATACTAATCTCCTTCACTCTCCTGGCAATATTGATCTTCGATAACGAGAATATGCCAACTAAGCTCAGAAAGCCACTTAGAAACGCCATTGAAATAAAAATCTTTTGAAGGTTCTTGGTATCCCTTCCGGCTGACCCCAGTGCGAAATCACTTTGTAGTTCACCAGGGTAAGGTTCGTCAATATGATCACTCCAGATTTTTTTAATTTCATCGTTAACCCGATTCGGATCTCCATCGAATGCCTTTACCACCAGATGTCGATAATCATCCTCCTTTGTCAGTGAAATCACGGTAGGAAAATCTTCTGAGTCTTCATATACATCGTCAATTATATCTCGAACAACTCCAATTACTACCTTTCTTCCACTATCTAGCTTTAAAACCTTATTTATCGGATCTTCACCTTTGAGATAGGTCTTTACAAAGGACTGCGTCACAAGCACAGCTTCTGAATTCTTTCCTTCAAAAAACTTCCCTTGCGCAAGTTCGATACCCATCATTTCAAGATAATCCTGGCTTACACCATAGTGTTGTATGTCATGGAATGATGTATCAACCTGAAGAAGTGCTTGACCTGAATAACGTCCAAAGCTACCAAAGTGATTTCCGGTTGCCGCTGTTGAAACACCATGAATCTGATCGACCTTAGCTCGAATCTTATCCATATTCTCCTTCCCAATCGGGATATAGATAATATCATCTATGTTATAACCAAGATCAACATTCCGAAGAAACTGTGAATTTTGAGAAAAGGTAATTCCAATAATCAAAACCGTAATTGAAAACCCGAACTGGGCAACGGTCAAACTTTTGTTAAGCCAGTTTATCCCTTTGAGCCTAACATTTTTACGAATTATTGCAGCTGGTTGAAATTTCCAGGCATAAAGAGCCGGTAATAATCCTGCAACAACGGTAGTAAATAGGAGGAAAAGGCCAATGAATGTTGCCAAGCCTAAGAAATTCAAATCCTGTAAAATGAATGTCGCTCCAAAAAGACCCATGATCGCAGTCGCTATGTAATTCGCACTGGACACAGCAACAACAAAGGCTAGAGAAGTGACCACAAACATTTCAAACAGAAACTGGACTAGTATTTGCCTACTTCCTGAACCAAGTGTTTTCCTTACCCCGATCTCTTTTAGTCTTTTCGCCATTAATCCAACGGTCGTATTGGTCAAATTGAAACAAGCAGTCAAAAAGACTAATGAGATCAAAACAAAGAATATTATAAAGACCTGCGGCCGAAATCTACCGTTGGTATACTTCCTGTATACTATATGATCGGCATGTAATTCAGTCCGAAAAGGGACTAACTCAAACTCATCTATGCGAAGCTGTCGGTCCTCATCGTTGTATTGGCTTAAATAGCCATTTAAAGTGGATTCAACCTGCTCGATGGCATTTGGATTCAACTTCAGAAAGTGCCCAACATAGCGGTGATTTGACCAATCATTTTTGTCAATATCCTTTATTCTGACATAGTGGTTGTAGGCCATAAGTATGTCAAAACCAAAACTTGAATTCAATGGTATTTTTTCAAAAACACCCCCAACCGTGACTTCAAGTTTCTCCGTGCCAAAATAAAGGGTAAGGGACTGACCCAAGGGATTACCACTCCCAAAATACTTTTTCGCCACGTAATCCTTAATATATATCGTCGGTTGATCCTCAAAAGAACTTAGCGAACCATACTTAAGTGGCATTTCGAATATTTCGAAGAAGTCTGAAGACGCGAACCCAATATAGTGCTCTGAAAAAGCGCCCTCTTGCTTGACGGTTGTAGTGTACGCATAGTAAGAGCTTAACGCTTCAATACCACTTATTTCTGTCCGTAACTTGTCGTCGATTGCCAGTGGAGTAATCTCCGACCGTCGCTGCATTCCGTTACTCTCACCAATTGAATGAACTCGGTAAACATCCTCGGTATCCTCAAAAAATGTATCGAATTCCAGATTGTATGCATAAAGCATGTAGACAAAAACACATAATCCCAGACTGACTCCAAGTCCAATCACATTTATTCCTACTGCCAGTCTATTGTTCCAGCTATGCCTCAGCGCAAGCTTGAAATACGATTTCATTAATGATCCCATGATATAGTTGTTTTGAGTTTTTTTCCTTGCATATGAACGGTAACATCGGATTACATTCCACCAATAGAATAAGTCTGCTCTCCATTTCGAAGTACCATCACTCAATCGCCTGGAATAGAATTCATCCAAATCACCTTCCAATTCCTCAACTCTATCGGGTCTACAGTACAATCGGAATAATTTACTCGCCAAACGTGGAGGAGAATGATATGTTGACCTTTTCATATCAGTTTGTGTTCCAATTAAGAGCTTGCTTGGGTATCTGAAATCTCAACTTCTCACGGAGTGAGGCCAATTCATCGAGTGACTTGGCCGCGTAACTAGTCAAATAGAACAACCGCTTTCTCTTTCCACCCCGTTCTGGTGTTGCATCACTCATTTTAGACTCAAGAAATCCCTTTTCTTCCAGCCGATATAGAATCGTATGGATCGCACTCACATTAATCTTTCTTCCCGTCTGTTTCTCATATTCCTCCACAATCCGTACGGAGTATGCTTCTTCATACAGTACTCCAACCAAAAGCAAAACCAGTTCTTCAGCATTACCCAATCTAATATGCTCCATAACTTTCACTATTGTAAGTTTTATACGTAAAAGTAAAATAAAGTTTCACATTTGTAAGTAAAATAACTGAAAGCTTTACAAATAAATCAATTAGAATATACCAGAAATGGGGTATTGAAACACTTAAGAATGACCAGTACTATTGTTCTAGAATCATTTCTAACTACTTATGTCGGATCAGGTATTAAAGGACATTATGGACGAAACACATTCCGGTGTCGTCGTAAATCAAGCCAGAATTGTAAAACTGATTAAAAGATTGCGTGACAAGAACATTCTCACTACGGAAGAAGCAACAGATATCCTGACCAAACTTCCGTTAGTCACTCAATAGCTATTTCACCAATACAGTTTTAGCATTCACAAATTCTCGGATACCCAAGGGCCCTAACTCCCTTCCATAGCCACTATCTTTGATTCCTCCAAAAGGTAAGCGTGGATCGGAACTCACAAACTGGTTGACAAAACAGCATCCTGCCTCCAATTGATTTTCAGCAATGTCCCGGCCTTTTTCAAGGTCTTCCGTGAAAACTGCTGCCCCAAGACCTAAAGCTGTATCATTCGCGACTTGAATAGCTTCCGTTTCATCAAGAACCTTAATTATTGTAGCTACTGGACCAAACAATTCCTCGTTGTAAGCGGGCATTTCCTTTGTAACATTAACAAGGATTGTCGGAGGGTAGTAGAATCCCAATCCTTCTAGAATCTGCCCTCCTAATATACAATTAGCTCCCATTCCTACTGTTTTCTCCACTTGAGTATGAAGATCGTCACGCAAGTCTTTCCTGGCCATCGGTCCGAGGTCAACATCGGTTAAAGGATCACCTATGTGCTTGGAGTTCATCAATTCTTTAAAGAGTGAAACAAAATCATCATAGACCGGAGCTTCAACAATAAAGCGCTTGGCGGCGATACAACTTTGACCTCCGTTTATCAATCGACTAGTAACACAGGAGTCCACAGCTTTCTCTACATGTGCATCTTTCAAAATGATATAAGGATCGCTTCCTCCTAACTCCATCACCGTTTTCTTTAGGGCCTTTCCTGCTCTGGAAGCTACTGACTTCCCTGCACGGGTGCTGCCAGTAATAGTCACAGCTGCAATCCTTGCATCGTCAATTAGTAATCCTGTCTGGTCTGTGTCGATTATTGCGGATCGGAATACATCTTCCGGGAAACCTGCGTTTCGAAAAGCCTTTTCAATCAATATTGCCGACGCACAAACGTTAGGAGCATGTTTTAGCAAACATGTGTTACCCGCCATTAAAGTAGGAACTGCATAACGAAATACCTGCCAAAACGGGAAATTCCATGGCATAATGCCTAGTACAACCCCAATAGGACGGTAAGCTATGTAACTAAGACCAGCCTCAGTTTCAATGTACTGACTGGTTAAGAACTGCTCCCCACTCTCGCTGTAATACTTACATACGCTAACACATTTGCGAATCTCTGCGATACTTTCCTTTATTACCTTGCCCATCTCGTCTGTGATCATTCGAGCATATTGCTCTTCGTTCGAAATAAGCTCTTCAGCCAGTTTATTCAATAATTGACTCCTGTGCGAAAACGAGGTATGTTTCCAGCTGGAATACTCTTTATAACAAGACTCAAGAACCGAATCGATTTCCCTTTCACTCATTAAGTGATGCTCTTGAAATACCGTCTCATCCTTTGGGTTAATTGAAAAAAATGTCTCCATCATCCTAACTTTTCTGAAAATCATACAGCCTCTTGACTAGAAGCGATGATCCTTCTATTTCGATGTCAGAATATAGATCAAATTAAACGGATCATGTGGACTGTTGTAGAAATGATGAATGATTTACAGGTCTTCGACAAATAAGATAACTGTATGCGCGTTTGATAGAGGTAGAATTTCGGTGCAAAGGGCAATATTATCCTTATATTAAAACAAAAATCCTTGACTTGTTCTCCAAATTAAATCCAAAAAATGACAGTTAAGTCTCTACTCAAAAGGATTCTATCGCCGGGCAAGGGTAAGAGAAAATACGGTCTGGGAATTGCTCTTGGAGGAGGTGGAGCCCGTGGCTTCATTCACCTTGGTGTTTTGAAAGCACTTAAGGAAAGAGGAATTGAACTAGATATCATCGCCGGTACAAGCGCCGGTGCTATTGCTGGTGTATTTGCCGCAGCAGGTAAAGATCCACAGGAAATCAAAGATATTCTAAAGAAGAAACGTGTCTTCAGTTACAGCAAGTTAAAGTGGCCCCGAGATGGGATTTTCAGCCTGGATGGCCTCAAGAAAGTAATTGAGTCGGAAGTACCCTATAACCGAATTGAGGATCTCCCAATACCCTTTATCGTAACCGTTTCAAACCTTAGTACCGGTCGAACGGAATACATGGAGACCGGTAATCTAATGGATGCCGTCCTAGCTTCATCAAGCATCCCTGTTATCTTCAAACCGATAACCATAAATGGTCATAAGTATAGCGATGGAGGATTGCTGGATAATCTTCCCGTTAAACCCTTAAGAGAAAAATGTGACGAAATCATCGCCGTAAATATCAGTCCGGTGAAAGAACGTGAAGAAATCAATGGGATGCTCTCTATTGCCGCCCGTACGTTTCAGATGAGTGTGAACGCGCAATCTCATCATGCTGAAGATCACTGCACGGTCTTCATTGAGCCTCCAGGATTAAAGAAATATGATTTACTAGATCTTCAAAAAGGCGATGAGCTATTCGATATTGGATATGAATACGTAATGTCGATGGATCTATCGGCTGTTAGTTCTCTTGATTAACCCTTTCGACGGACTCATGATTTCTGAACTCTACATTTGGTAAATCGATTATTGGAAGACTATCTGAAATTGATTCAGTAAGAAAACCTTCGATATTGGGCTGACCACCATCTACCCAACAAGTATACCAGAAGCTAGAAACCCTGAGTATAGACGCTCTTAGTCGACGTTCGACCATACCATTAAGTTTCTCATGATACCTGCTTGAAAAAAATTCAGAATGAGTTCTAACCGTTTGACCTTTCCTTAGCTCATAGGAGTATTTCTTCGAAGCATTAGTCAATTCGGATAATTGACGTTCAAAAAGGAGTATTGAATCTACTGCAGCATGAGATTCCCTAACAATATCCCAGGTTAAAGTAGTGGGATCCTCTATATAAAAAGCTTTACCTACGAAAAGATCATACTGATCCGAAAAGAGCTCAGGTAATCTACTTTCCCAAAAACCGTGAATCCCCAGTTGACCGGTCAATTGGCCGTTATAATTCCTGGTAGTGTGTAAAGGCACATGAGCGTCTGAAATATAATGGCCTATATCCGCCGACAATCTTAAAATAGCTTCCGCATCCTGATTAAGAAACGCTTCGGTAAGTTGATACTTCATAAACTGAATGTGCCAGGGAGCAATTCCATGTTTCATTAAGGAGTCCTCTCCAAATAATTCCACGGCTTCTGACCATCGTCGTGGTAGTTTATTCCAAGCGGAATCGCCATATATGTCCAGGTCAATAAAATGCCTGGGTGCTTCGTTCTTGAATCGATACCGCCTTGAATCAGGGGCTGTAGCCTTGTCTGTTAGGAATCCAATATTCTGCTTGTAGAAATCCAGCATTTCCAATGGCAATCCGAATACCGCAATTCGATTAATAAGACGATGTGCGAAGAATCCCCAGTAACCATATGAAGATGGCTTCAAACAAGTACTTATTAGAATTAACATAACGGTAAGTGTCATTTTTTTCACTCAACGAAAATAGTGCGTTTAAAGGATGAAAATGATTAATTACTAGCTTTTGTTTTCTGATTTTTCACCTTACCTTTGCCCTCCTTTTAAAAATTCAAGAAACAAAATGGCTAATCACAAGTCAGCATTAAAAAGAATTAGGTCTTCAGAGACCAAGCGACTGAGAAATCGATACCAGCATAAAACGACTCGTACCTACATCAAAAGGCTACGAGAGGCAACAGACAAGAAGGAAGCCGAAGGACTACTGAAAGAAGTAACAGGCATGCTGGATAAACTTGCGAAGAAAAATATCATTCACAAGAATAAGGCAGCTAACCTGAAATCTAGCCTATCCAAAAAGGTAGCCACCCTTTAAAACCGATTTCTTACAAGATCTCAAGGTAACCCGTTCTTTCGGAACGGGTTTTTTGTTGCTTTTTGATAGATTGCATATAATGGAAACACCAAGTAATAACTCTATCAAACAGTGGGCAGAAGATGATAGACCCCGTGAAAAGCTTCTAATAAAAGGAAAAGCCGCTCTATCGGAAGCAGAGCTTATTGCCATCCTCCTTGGGTCCGGAAATAAATTCCAGAGTGCTGTAGATTTAGCGAAGGAGATCTACAAATCTTGCGATTTTGATCTTAATCAAATGGCTAAACTATCCATCACCGACTTAATGAAATTCAATGGAATTGGTGAAGCTAAGTCGATTTCGATCGTAAGTGCCCTCGAGCTGGGTAGAAGAAGGAAGGAAACTGTGTCGATCAAGAAACCCAGAATAACTTCTTCGCTGGAAGTATATGATCTAATTAAGGAAGAATTGATGGATCAACCACATGAAGAGTTTTGGGTACTCCTCCTGAAAAGAAACAACGAAGTCATTAAAAAGGTACAACTATCAAAAGGGGGGCAATCTGGAACGGTGGTGGATGCTAAAATTCTATTTAGGAAAGCGCTAGAATATCATGCTAACTCCATCATATTAATTCATAACCATCCATCCGGAAATCTATCTCCAAGTAAAGCCGATCTGCAGTTAACCAAGAAGATTAAGGACGCGGGGATGCTAATGGATATTCCTATTCTCGATCATGTCATATTTTCCAATGAAGGATATTATAGTTTTGCAGACGAATCGATACTTTAAACTATGAAAAAAGGGTTATGGGTTGTTATTGCCGGCGTTCTCATCGTAGTAATAATCTCAATAAGTTCATCAGGTGAAGACTCGGCATATTTCGATGAAGTCTCGGAGGTGATTGAGAATAGGCAACGTTATCTTGAATTCAATGAACAGTCGCCATTCAACACCCATAGTATTGAGTACCGAGATCCTACCTATTATCCCATTGATCAAACTTATAAAGTCAATGGAAAAATGGATCGCATAACTGAAAGACAAAGCTTCCCTCTCGGGACGAGTGATGGTAAAACAACTAACTATATAAAATACGGATGGATTACGTTCACCCTGAAAGATCAACCACTACGGCTATTGGTTCTGAAGCAAGCCGGAATGGGACCAATGAATTCATTTTTCTGCGGGTTTGCGGATGCCACAAGTGGGGATGAAACGTATGGCGGGGGTCGCTATCTGGACCTTGAAATTGGAAAGTCCGATAAGGTTGTGATAGATTTTAATCTTGCTTATAATCCATATTGTGCTTATGTGGAAGATTATGTTTGTCCACTTCCACCACCAGAAAATATTCTACCACTGGCAATTACAGCAGGGGAACTTGATTTTAAGTAAGTTATCCCGTACGCCTTTTATTCACACTTTATATTTTTGCCGACTTAAGGTTTCAACATGAAAATATCCTACTCCTGGCTCAAAGACTTTATTGACTTACCTGAACAACCTGATGAGGTATCGACGATCCTTACTGCAACAGGTTTAGAGGTTGAAGGAACGGAAACCATTGAAGCTGTTCGTGGAGGACTGAAGGATCTGGTTGTTGGCGAAGTGCTTGAGTGCTACTCGCACCCGAATGCTGATAAACTAAAGATTACCAAAGTTGACATAGGAGCCGATGAACCCTCTCAAATTGTTTGTGGTGGACCCAACGTAGCCCAAGGACAAAAAGTAGTTGTTGCGCCGGTCAATACCACTATTCATCCTATTGCAGGAGAGCCATTTAAAATCAAGAAAGCAAAAATCCGCGGAGAAGTTTCAGAGGGAATGATTTGTGCTGAAGATGAAATTGGATTGGGATCCTCCCACGACGGAGTGATTGTTCTGGAAACAGATGCGGAAAATGGCACCCCTGTCCGCTCAATTTATAACATAGAAGACGAGGTAGTCTTTGAGATTGGTTTAACTCCTAACCGTGGTGATGGAGCATCACATCTAGGTTGCGCCAGGGACTTGGCGGCTGTTCTGGATAGACCGGTTATTAAGAAGAATCCTAAGGAATTGAATATCTCTGTAGATAACCCGATTGTAGTTAGTGTGGAAAATCATGAAGCGTGTCCCCGCTATTCAGGAGTAACGCTACGGGGCTTAGTTGTAAAAGAATCACCAGATTGGTTAAAGAACAGGTTGCGTTCCATTGGTTTGGAGCCTATCAATAATGTAGTCGATGTTACGAATTTCGTGCTACACTCACTCGGTCAACCTCTACATGCTTTCGATGCCGATAGAATTAATGGAGGCAAAGTAGTTGTTAAAACTTTACCCGAGGGATCCAAATTCAAAACCTTAGATGAGAAAGAACGAATACTTTCATCTCATGACCTTATGATTTGTGATGGGGAATCAAACGGCATGTGTATCGGAGGAGTTTTTGGGGGGATTCATTCCGGAGTGACGGAGAATACTACCAGCATATTCCTTGAAAGCGCCTTCTTCTCTCAAGATTATATACGTGCTACAGCGACGAAACATAGCCTAAGTACTGATGCGTCTTTCCGCTATGAAAGAGGAACTGATCCCGAAATAACGGTTTATGCTCTTCAGGTGGCAGCAAACCTTATCCTGGACTTAGCTGGGGGGTATGCAGCATCTGACATCATAGACATTTACCCTAAATCAGTTCCCGATGTCACTGTCGAAACCAGTTATAAGACGTTTGACCGTTTAATAGGAAAGACTATCGGTAATGATCGGATCATTAGCATATTAAATTCGCTGGATATCAAAACTGCGGTAATAGATCAGGAACGATTCGAAGCTACGGTTCCACCATACAGAAGTGAGGTAACCCGCCAAGCTGACCTTGTTGAAGAGGTCCTCAGAATATATGGGTTCGATAATATTGAAGTTGATACACTTTTCTCAAGCAGTTATTTGTCTGAATTTGAAGAAATCACTCCAAATGACCTACAAAAAGAGGTAAGTTATTTCCTTGCCGGAAAAGGATACTCAGAGATTTTGACAAACTCGATTACAAATAAAGACCATGAGGACAAACTGGGCTTGGGGAAACGAAAGGCGATAGAGCTGCTAAATAAGTCCAGTGAAGATTTGGGTATCCTGAAAACCTCCCCATTGTACACAGGTTTGGAAGTAATCAGGTATAACTTGAATAGAAAGCTCTCAGACATTAAGTTCTTTGAGTTCTCAACGACGTATCACAAATACGAAACCGGTTACGGGGAACAACAAAGACTATCGATGTATCTGACAGGCGATCGTTTCCCGGAATCTTGGATTTTTCCTTCAGAAACCGTGTCCATACATTTTCTTATCAGTCCAGCACAGGACATATTAAAAAAAGCTGGAATTCATTCACCTTCAATGACACCTCTTGATGATTCTAACCTTTACGAATATGGTGTAAAAATCAAGTCAGAAGGAAAGCTTATCGGTACCGTGGGGCTATTAAAGCGAAATATCCTCAAATATTTTGAAGTTAACCAGCCTGTGCTATACGCCGAATTGGATTGGAATATTATACTGAAAAAGGCAACAAAGGAGCGTTCATTTCAGGCTATTCCAAAGTTTCCAGAGGTCCGGAGAGATCTTTCTCTTGTAGTTAAGAAATCAATTTCTTATCGGGAGATTGAAGAAATTTCTTTTAACTCCGAGAAAAAATTACTAACTAGGATGAATGTTTTCAGCGTCTTTGAAGGCGAACAAATTGGGGAAGAAAACAAAGCTTATGCCATCGCTTTCTACCTTCAGGATTCGGAGAAAACACTTACTGATAAACAAATTGATAAAAGCATGAATCGTTTAATTGAGCGATTTGAAAAAGACATTCATGCCACAATTAGACGATAAGAAATGGCCGACGATCAACTGAAAAACGAAATAATATCCTTAGAAAGAAAGATTAAACTTTTAATTTCAGAACACTCACGCCTTAAGCAGGATCTGGCCGGTTATCGCACTGAAAATGAGGAACTCAAAAGGCAGCTTGAAGGCAAAGACGAAGAACTTGATAGCTTTCAAAATAAGATTAAAATCAGTAAAATTGTAGATAACATGATGGCTGGTGAGGAAGGAGATTCTAAGGAATTGAAGGTAGTGTTGGATCAATATATCAAGGAAATAGATAAGTGCATCATACATTTAAGTGAAGCATAATCTTTGCCCATGACAGAACTGTCGATAAAGCTAAAAATAGGTAACCGGGAGTACCCGATGAAAGTCAAACCTGAGGATGAAGAGAGAATTCGAAGAGCAGGCAAAATCCTCAATGAAAAAATGAAGTCTTATAAAGACAGATTTGGAATTGAAGACAATCAAGATCTTATTGCAATGGTTGCATTTGATTGCCAGGTGGAAAAAATGAAAGCCGATGAAAATCAGCAATCCACTGATAACAGTTCATTATACCAGATTAAGGCGTTAAATCAATTGATCTCGGACGCTTTGTAGTAAGCTTCCATACCTCGCATAGGCGTTAGAATAGCCACTTACCATGTCAATGAACCCGATAATGACATGGAAAACATATATATCCTTGTAGCAATAATAGCTGGAGTTGCGGGAGGATTTCTAATTGATCGCATACTTCTCAAGAAAAGTCTAAAAAAGAAGGTATCCTCGGCAAATGAGGAGAGTAAGCTAATTCTCAAGGAGGCCGAGATATCCGCCGAGAACGTTAAGAAAGAACGGATCATGGAGGCCAAAGAGAAATATCTTCAACTCAAGTCTGAGTTTGACGAAGAAGCCAACCGAAAGAAGAATCAGATAATTAGTAACGAGAATAAATTAAAGCAAAGAGAGGCTAGTCTTTCAAAGCAGGCTGAACAAAACAAACGTAGAGAATCTGATCTTCAATCCATGAAAGATAACCTCACCTCACAGCTGGAGAATATCAAGAAACGAAAAGAAGAGTACGACAAATTAAAACATCAGCAAATCTCTATTCTAGAAAAAGTATCTAACCTGACAGCTGAAGAGGCAAAAAGTCAACTGGTCGAGGCCTTGAAAGATGAAGCCCGAACAGATGCTTCCGCGCACATCAAAAATATCATGGAGGAAGCTAAAATGACTGCTACCAAAGAGGCTAAGAAAATTGTCATTGAAACCATTCAACGAACGGCTACTGAGCATGCAATAGAAAACTGCGTTTCCGTCTTCAATCTAGACAGCGATGATATTAAAGGGAAAATCATTGGAAGAGAAGGGCGAAACATTAGAACATTGGAATCAGCAACAGGAGTTGAAATCATTGTTGATGACACCCCGGAAGCAATAATAATATCAGGTTATGACCCGGTTCGTAGAGAAGTGGCAAGACTTTCACTTCATCGATTGGTACAGGATGGCAGAATACACCCTGCCAGAATTGAAGAAATTGTAGCTAAAACCACTAAGAACATCGAGGAGGAAATTGTAGAAATTGGCGAGAGAACTGTAATTGACCTGGGTATTCATGGGCTGCATCCTGAACTAATAAAAATGGTCGGTAGAATGAGATTCAGATCATCTTACGGTCAAAACCTTCTTCAACACAGCCGAGAAGTTGCCAAGTTATGTGCGGTGATGGCCTCAGAATTGGGATTAAATGCGAAACAGGCAAAACGTGCAGGGTTACTCCATGATATTGGAAAAGTATGGCCTGAAGAACCTGATACACCTCACGCACTTCTTGGTATGGATCTTGCCCAAAAATATAAGGAACATCAGGATGTCTGTAACGCTATCGGAGCTCATCATGATGAGATTGAAATGACAGCTATGATTTCCCCCATTGTGCAAGCATGCGATGCCATCTCTGGCAGTAGACCTGGAGCAAGAAGAGAAATAATGGAATCATACCTGAAACGACTTCGAGACCTGGAAGACGTGGCGTTAAGTTTCGACGGGGTTCATAAGTGTTTTGCTATTCAAGCGGGTAGAGAGCTAAGAGTAATGGTTGACGCAGAGAGTATTACTGATGAGGAAGCCGGAAACTTGTCCTTTAAAATCAGTCAGAAAATCGAAAAAGACATGCAATATCCGGGGCAAATCAAAGTAGCGGTTATCAGAGAAACCCGTGCAATCTCATTTGCCAAATAAAAAAGGGCTTCATCGGCAGAGGCCCTTCCGGGATAATTTACAGAATCCCTTTAGGTAGCCCAGGTCTTTCCACCTGCCTCCTCAAGAGAAATGCAGGCATCATATCGTGTTGGAATTGCGATATATTGAAGCACCTGATTCATGGCTACTTCCGTCAAGAAGTATCCGGTTATAACCAACTCTTTGATTTCCCAGATAAATGGTCTCTGCCCAGGGGGAATGAACTTTCCTTTTATCGTGGAGTGCTGATCCTCAACAAAGGCTTTCTGATCGTCTGATGAAAGATCATTGAAAGTCTCTCCTTTATCTTTCCTGGATTGCTCATTCCACTCTTCCAGTTTGGTCATAAAGGCCTGCCGGTCTTCATCTTTCATCACATTAGAAACTATATCTTCGATAAATGCTGGCACACCCAGCTCACTTGCTGCTGGCGTATCCGTTTTTGGCAAAATAATGTCAGCAACACTGGTTATCGTTCTGGCTTGATCTTCCGTGAAAAACTCTGGTTGCCAGGTCAACTCTGTTTGTGGAGTACACCCTTGCATTACACTCAACACGGTAGGAGCCGCCAACGCTCCACCCATAATCATACTTACTCGCTTGAGGGCTTCTCTTCTATGTATGTTTTCTGTATTCATCTTCCTATAGGTTCATTCTTTTCAATTCGCTAACCGCATAATCTGCTGCCCTGGCAGTTAGTGCCATATAGGTAAGTGATGGGTTTTGACAAGCAGATGAAGTCATCGCTGCCCCATCAGTCACGAATACGTTTTTACACTCGTGTACCTGGTTCCACTTGTTAAGAACAGAAGTCTTGGGATCTCTGCCCATTCTTGCCGTCCCCATTTCGTGTATACCCAAACCAGGTGAAGGATCAGGATTGAAAGTTCGAACATTTTTCAAACCGGAAGCTTCAAGCATCTCAGCTGCCTGATTTGCCATATCCTTTCTCATGTTAATTTCATTCTCTTTGAATTCGACATCAAAATCGAAGGTCGGCAGCCCATGTTTATCAAGTTTTTCTTTATTCATAGTTACCTTATTCTCATGATAAGGTAAGCATTCACCAAATCCCCCCATACCCATTCTCCACTGTCCTGGTATGCTGATCTCATCTTTAAGCTCCGCTCCAATGCTTAATTCTGCAACCGAACGTTTCCAGTCTTCACGACTAGCACCTCCCTGATATCCATACCCTCTAATAAAATCCGACTGCTTGTCTTTCATATTTCTAAATCTTGGAATGTAGATACCGTTAGCCCGCCGGCCGTAATAGTACTGATCCTCAAATCCATCAAATTCTCCAGCTGCTCCAACCCCAAGATGATGATCCATTACATTCCTTCCCAGTTCCCCACTGGTACTTCCCAGACCATCAGGATTGTGTTCTGTTGAATTCATTAATATCCAGGTACTACCCAAAGCAGAAGCACATAAGAAGACAATTTTTGAATAAAACTCCTGGTACTCACCTGTTTCGGCATCCATGATACGAACGCCTTTGGCTTTTTGATTTTCTGGATCGTAAAGAACTTCCGTCACAATTGAATTTGGACGTAATGTCATATTACCTGAAGCAACTGCTGCTGGTAATGTGCTGGATTGCGAGCTAAAGTAGGCACCAAAAGGACATCCACGAATACATAAATTCCGATAGTTGCACTTTGATCTGCCATTATGATTAACAGTCAAATTCGCGTTCCTCCCAATGGTCAACACACGATCATTGAAGTTTTCTGCAATCTTTGATTGTACATGTTTTTCAAGGCAGTTTAATTCCATAGGTGGAAGGAATTTTCCGTCAGGAAGTTGTGGCAAGCCTAAGGCTTCACCATTCACACCTATAAAGCTCTCAACGTAATCGTACCAAGGTGATATATCATCGTATCGTATTGGCCAATCTACACCAAATCCATCTTTTGCATTTGCCTCAAAATCCATCTGACTTAGTCGGTAGGACTGTCTACCCCACATAATGGAGCGGCCTCCAACATGATAACCTCTCATCCAATCGAAACGCTTGGTTTCCTGATATGGGTGTTCTGTGTCCTTTACCCACCAATGTTTCGTTGATTGGCGCACGGTATAACCTGTACGGTTCTGTTTCTCGTAGTCCTTTAGTTCCTCTGCAGTCAATCGGTCACCATGAGGTAACTCCCATGGATGCATGCTCATTGTCGGATAATCCTCAATATGTTTAACATCTCTCCCTCTCTCAAGAACCAGAGTTTTTAAGCCCTTTTCTGAGAGTTCCTTCGCAGCCCAACCTCCGCTAATGCCAGAACCTACGACTATAGCGTCATAAGTATTTTGCTTTCTGGATTCCGTGTTTAAATGCATATACTATCTTCTTATAACTCTTAAACTTGGAGAATATATGGAACATTTGAAAGTAAAAAGTTATCAGCGGGGAGTAAGGGACTTGCAAAAGAATAAAAACCCTTGAAATTTGGATTAAATACCTTCAAATGAGGCTTTTAAATGCTTTCACGCTTGAATCTCACAGTACAACCCGGGGCGCATTGTGCCAAACGATCCAGATCTTCATTCTTCAAGTATCCAATTCTTGGATAGCCACCAGTGGTCTGACCATCTCTCATTAATACGATAGGTAATCCTGAGGGCGGAACCTGAATGGTACCGGGGAAAACAACCTGAGATTTCATGTTGTGAGATTTAACCTTTAATGATAACCCATCCATTCTATACCCCATCCTATTGGACACCGTAGAGACTTTGTAAGGATTGAGAATAAACTCATTCCTTGAATCCGGTAATAGCCATTCGTACTCAGGACCGGCTTCAAAACGGATTGTATTAGAGAAAGTAAATCTAGGATTTGGAAAGCTCAGAGAACGATTTTGGGATGTTTCAATAGGACGATAGTCAATAATATCCCCCTTTTTTAATGCACGACCATGATAACCGCCAATTGCTGATGGTAGGTATGTTGAATGCGATCCCATAATTTCTTCACATTGTACCATTCCGGCAATACCTAAATAGGAAATCCATCCCGCATTATCTACTCGCAATTGCAAAACCTCTCCCTTTTTTGCCCGGCATAGCTTACCGCTTTCAATTTTAATTTCGTTTAGAAGGTTTGACTGAGCGGCCCCAGAAACAGCAAACCAGCAATCCCCTAATAAACGAAAAACCGCTTTCTTCCCAAAAACTTCAATTGCAGGAATGGATTCAATCCCGAACAATTTGGTTAGTCCCAAATAGCTTTTTTGGTCGAGTGCCCCAGACTCTGGTACTGCAAAGTTTCTGTATCCCGCCCGTCCATTATCCTGAAACGTACTGAGTAACCCGGGTTGAATGACCTCAATTTGCATAAGCCTGGTATTCCTCTAAACTTATCCTTCGGAATTGGACAACATCACCCATGTTCAAATAGAAGGGCTCATCTAATTCCCAGTTAATCATAGCAACAGGCGTTCGACCAATCACATGCCACCCTCCGGGTATATCGACTGGGTAAATCGCACAATACCCGGCCGCAACGGCTACAGAACCCGCAGGTATACTTTTGTCCGGAACGCTTTTCCTGGGAAAATGTAACTCCTCTGGTAACCCCTTCAAATAAGCAAAGCCTGGCACAAAACCGAACATATTGATTTGATAAACACCTTGTAGATGTGCATCGATTAGATCGTCCCGATTGCCTCCTGAGGACTTCGATAATTGATCTAAATCATACCCAAACTCTGATTCGTAACATACGGAAATGGTTTTTACCACTTCCTTTTTATCCTGCAACTTCCTTACATTAGATTTTATACTGTTTGAAACCACTTTTTTAAGTGTAGGTGATCCCACATCATTTTTGAGGAATAAGACAAAGGAGTTGTCAGTGAATTGTATGTCTCTTAATGAGTCTAATGTGGAAAACAGCCACCGAATTAAAGCCTTCTTTTCAAGGTCTGCCAGGTCACATATTACCTCATAAACAGTGTTAGTATGTCTTCTGATATCATGTTGCATACTTCTTTACCTCAAGATTATTTTTTAAGAGGTTTTCAACAAGATACTCCAACACATCAACTAAGTCGGGATTATCGCCATGTAGGCATATTGTATCAACGGAAAGAGCTAAATCAACACCCTCAATGGTGCTGGTTGAATTATTCAAGGTCAACTGTTCAATTTGGTGATAGATTTCTTCTGGAGAATTTAGGACAGAACCAGCTACTTTTCTACTAACAAGTTGCCCGTTCTCATGATATCTTCTATCACCAAAGCCTTCGGCTCGAAAACTAATGCCATTCTTCTTCGCCGCTTCATGATGACAAGAATTTGGTTGACCCGTTAAACAAATATCCTTATCTATTCTTTTAACCGCACGGGTAATCGCCATGGCATAGTCCATTTCCCTTGCACTTTTATTGTACAATGCGCCATGTGGCTTTACATGGAAGATTTTGCCTCCATTTGCCTCCGCAATACTCTTCACCGCCCCTACCTGATACAACACCGACGATTCAAGTTCTTCCATTGACATGTCCATTTCTCTCCTTCCGAAACCCTGAAGATCTGGGAAAGAAGGATGAGCACCGATAGCCACGTGATTTTTGATGGCAAGAACTATCGACTTCTCAATAACTAAGGGATCCCCGGCGTGAAAACCACAAGCTATATTACATGACGAAATCATGGGCATAACTAACTCTTCATCACAAAGAGAGTATCTTCCATACCCTTCCCCTAAATCACAATTGATATCGACTTCATTCATTTCAAATCAGTACATTTAATAGTGTTCGTATTCCTAAAAAGGTGATTACCACAATCACTAAAATCCCCAGAAAATTGGATATTAAGCCATTCTTATGTTTTCCCAGGGAGGAGTTATTCATAACCATCAGAAGGAAAATGCCTATTACTGGTAAGAGTAACCCATTTGCTGCTTGAGCAGTTTGTATTAGGATTAATGGTTTAATTCCTAATGACGCTACAATCACACCTGAAAGAAGAACGAACATCCAACTAAACCGAAACCAGAATGATTTCATATCGGGTTTCTCTGAAAGAATTCCGGAAACTGCATAGGCTGTAGCTAATGGAGCAGTAATCACGGAGGTGAATCCTGCGGCTAAAATGCCCAAGGAAAAGAGAACTGATGAAAAATCACCCAGTAACGGCGAAAGCTGACCTGAAAGATCGCCTATTGAGTTTACCTGAGTCCCTGTAACATTTAGTGTAGCTGCTGAAGTAAGGACGATCATTATGGATATTATCCCTCCTATAACCACAGAAATAACGGTATCGGTACGCATCACCGACACGTCATCAGGATTATTCCATCGTTCAGAAACTGCTGCCGAGTGAAGAAATAGATTATAGGGTACTACTGTCGTGCCGATCAATGCAATTATTGATATCATCGAACCTTTTGGTACCGTTGGATTTATTAATCCAAAGAATACAGCACCGAAATCAATAGAAAGCTGAGTAACCGTAAGCAAGAAGGAAACACTCATGAGCATAACAAGTGCAATCAGCGTCTTTTCAAGCACTCGATATTTTCCAAGGAACAGCAATACAAAAGCAATTAGTGACAATGAAATTATCATGATCAACTTGGCGTTATCATCACTGCCCATCAACGAACTTGCTCCAATTGAAGCTCCGGTGATATTCCCCGATTGATAGGCAGCATTTCCAACAGCTATCGCTATGATGACCAAAATGGAAATTATCGGCTTTAACCTTTTATCAAGAAACCCGGAGCGAATAGCTCCCCCTAAGCTTATCTGCCGGACAATTCCCAGGCGACCAGCCATTTCCTGAAGAACTATAGTTGTAATAATACTAAAAAGGAGAGCCCAGAGAAGTGCATAACCATGGTGCGCACCGGCAAGTGAACAGGTCACAACTGTACCTGGCCCAATAAATGCGGCAGCGACCATCGTAGCAGGGCCTATCTTGATTTTGGGATACTTCAAGAAAATTGAATTATTTCCTGAAGATGCTTATAATTCCAGAAATAAACCAACACTGAATGTATCGTTGGCCACCGTGTTCTTTCCCGCCAGGGTGAAAAAATAGTTGGCTGTGACTCCGACACCGCCTAAAAAATTTCTCACAAGCAACTCCGGACCTACGAAACTGTAATCCACGTCATTAGAAAATATTCCACCTTGGACAACTGTTACGTCTCCATTAAGTAATGACCTGGTATTCAAATTCTTAACTATCAATACATATCGATCTTTAAAGGTCATTCCAACCTCTGCGTTTAGACGTATCTCATCTGAGAAATTGGAAGTCCGATTGTTAAATCCGAGACTCAAACCTGCGAAAAGAGGTAAAGAACTGGCACTGTATCCAGCATCTACCCTTATCATTTGATTGAATTCACCGTCACCTGATGTCAATAATCCCGTACTATTTCCGGTTGGGATACCCAGGAGAAGTGACGTACTTAATACGATTGACTTATTCTGTATTAGTCCATACTGCACAAATAAGTCGACATCACCAAAATACGTCTGCTCCCTTGGAGGTATATCCGGTCGACCACTTTCATACCGAGTCCCATTAACAAAAGTGTGGAATAAAAAAGGAACATATCCGCCAACGGTTATTTTTTCATGAATTCCATATTCACCATAAATATGGGTGGAGAAAAATCCTGAAGTCGTCAGTGGTGTTACTCTTCCCTCAAGATCAAAGTACTTATCAGCGAAAAGAAAGAATTGACCTACTTTAAAAAAACCAGATCCCTTAGGCTGATTCCAGCCACCTGCTACTGATTTGCTGGCGAATAAGAACAAAAAGAGGATCAGATATGTGAGTTTATTATTTCTCATTCTAACAAGAACGATCCATAGATCACATTAAAAGGTTCACAATGATAAATCAGATAGTCAAAGTCATATATTCCCGGATTGCCAGGTACCTCAAACACTCTATTGTTACCATCTCCGGGTTCGATCTCCTGAATTTTAAGTCCCCCTGTTACAGATACCTCTGAATTAGATAAGATTAACACAGGTCCAGGAATGTTTGCCCCAAAAAAGTCTTCATTTAGTCGGACTTTCAGCAATTTATCATCCGGATCACGGAAAAGAGTAACGGTCCCCGTGGTCCCGCCACGCCCGGAGACTATTGTCCCTTGTCGCTCCTCTGAACCTGATATCACGGAGATATTTATTGATTCACTTAAGACTTCATCCGATTGTACAGTAATAGAGGTTGTTCCAATACTTCGACCAATGCCGATATTTGGAGATGTTATATCCAGAACAGATTCATTGCTGGAAAACCAAGTAAACTCTTTATCCGGCATTATATCTCCGTCTATGTCATAAGCAACCGCCTCAAAGTAAATGGTATCTAAAAGGACAAGTGAACTTGGAGTATTTAGGATTTCCACACGAAAAACATCCACAGAATTTGTTAATACCTCAAACTCAACGGTAGACTCGACAAATCCTCCTGCAACTTCAATTGAGGCAGTAATCTGACAAAAACCGGAGTCTAAGGCCGAAACAAGACCCAACTCATTGATGGTTGCAATTAATGGGTCTGAGGACACCCAGGTCACTTGAACGGATGAGTCTAGCTCATTTGCATCTGTGTAAAAGTCCGCATATAAGTGAAGGTTTCTTCCTTGTAGTTGAGCAAATCTTCCCCCTTCAGCCCGTAATTCAAGTCTTTGAAATTCAAAAACAGTTATATGCCAAATTCCAATTTCAAATTCCCTTGCACTTACTTCGTCAAATTTAGTTGCCCGAATCAGAGTTGTTCCATCCGATAAGGCATTGACCATACCATCCTGGATAGTGGCTACACTTTCATCTGAAGAAGACCAGTTTACTAAATCATTTAAAATTCTATTGGACTCAGGATCTCTTAGATCCATTATGTCGATGGATACTGATTTGCCTATATCGATCAAAAAGGGATCAACATCTGTCCCCGATCCAAAATCGCTTACCGCAACTACATTGACGTCAGCGACAGTGAAGTCATTGATATCATCGATAACGTCATAATCGGCGCATGAAAACGCAATTACAGCCATAAGGTAGTACAGTATTCCCCTCATATCTTAATTCTAGTAGTTGCACAGTGCACTATCTCATAACGTAAACCTAACAAACATGGTAAGCTAATTACGTTTTGCTATATGATATATCTAGTTGTTTGTTGTCCTGATGACAATACTAATTTGAATGCAAAAGTAGATGTGTCCAAAGTCCGGATTATCCTAGCTATGTACTTGTAAGCTTATCGTCTTTTGTGAATCATGTAGACTGACATATGTCTATTATAAACTGGCAATCCGCCGGTTGCCGGACAGGCTTAACTGCGCGTCCCGCTCCCACCGATTTAATCATGAGTTAGTCCTTGATAGTGTAACTTGTTAAGTATGGGCATAAAAAAAGGGATGCCATATTAAATAGCATCCCCGGGGCGCGTAACCTTTGTAAATAAACTGGCAACGACGCGCACGGCTAGTGTTACTCTCCAGAGTAAGGCGTTGCTCATCATCAGTTTCATTTTACGGCACAAAAAAAGGGATGCCATATTCAACAGCATCCCTTTGTAAATAAACTGGCAACGACTTACTCTCCCACCGATTAAGGCAGTACCATCAGCGCTGTGGGGCTTAACTTCTTTGTTCGGAATGGGTAAAGGTGGACCCCCACGCTATAATCACCATAAAGCTTGCCCTGAACTGGTTTCAGGGTCTTAATATTTTAAGTGTAACCGGTTTCGGATTTATCACGTGGGGGAACCCCCACGGACTGGCCGTCCGCCTATAATCACCATAAAGCTTGCCCGAGTCATCCTGAACTTGTTTCAGGACCCCAGGGTCTTAATTTCTTTAATACATGATGTAAGTGATAGATTCACAAGAATTAAATCGAGTATATCGCTCCGCTTTGAGGAAGTGTACGGGTAATTAGTACTGCTCAGCTTTGACATTACTGCCTTTACACCTACAGCCTATCTACGTCATCGTCTATAACATCCCTTAAAAGAAGTCTCATCTTGTGGTGGGTTTCGCACTTAGATGCTTTCAGCGCTTATCCCTTCCCAACATAGCTACCCAGCAGTGCCCCTGGCGAGACAACTGGTACACCAGCGGTTAGTCCAACCCGGTCCTCTCGTACTAAGGTCAGATCCACGCAAACTTCTTACGCCCACAACAGATAGGGACCGAACTGTCTCACGACGTTCTGAACCCAGCTCGCGTGCCACTTTAATGGGCGAACAGCCCAACCCTTGGGACCTTCTCCAGCCCCAGGATGTGACGAGCCGACATCGAGGTGCCAAACCTCCCCGTCGATATGAGCTCTTGGGGGAGATCAGCCTGTTATCCCCGGAGTACCTTTTATCCTTTGAGCGATGGCCCTTCCATACAGAACCACCGGATCACTATATCCTAGTTTCCTACCTGATCGGCTTGTTGGCCTCACAGTCAAGCACCCTTATGCTATTGCGCTCCACGCACGATTACCAAACGTGCTGAGGGTACCTTTGAAAGCCTCCGTTACGCTTTTGGAGGCGACCACCCCAGTCAAACTACCCACCACACAATGTCCCCCGATCAATCGGGGTTAGGCATCAGATAAATAAAGGGAGGTATTTCACCAACGACTCCACCATACCTGGCGGCACAGCTTCAGAGTCTCCCTCCTATCCTACACATCATTTACCCAATGCCAATGTGAAGCTATAGTAAAGGTTCACGGGGTCTTTCCGTCCCGTTGCGGGTAAACGGCATCTTCACCGTTACTACAATTTCACCGAGCTCATGGCCGAGACAGTACCCAGATCGTTGCACCATTCGTGCAGGTCGGAACTTACCCGACAAGGAATTTCGCTACCTTAGGACCGTTATAGTTACGGCCGCCGTTTACTGGGGCTTCAGTTCAGAGCTTCTCCGAAGAT
>OZ271831.1:4232500-5033425 GCA_965601455.1 Cyclobacteriaceae bacterium
CTTCCTTCTTTGAACTAACAACTTTTGTATACACTTCCATTCGCCTTGCATCAATAATGGGCATAATGAAATCGTATCTCGAAAAATCTTTCACTTGCTCGATCAAAATGTCTAGTGTATTTATGCCGATAAGTGGTAAATGCAGAGACATGCAGAGTCCTTTCGCCGTTGACATTCCAATTCGAAGTCCAGTATAGCTTCCTGGACCATTGGAAACTGCTACTGCAATCAACTCATCTTTAGAAACTCCTGTGTTTGCTAACAGTTGACCAATTATCCCCGGTAATAGACTTGAGTGGGATTTTTCAATGTCGTAGAATTGAGATCCAATTAATTGCCCACTATCATGTAAAGCCACGGAGCAGGCACTGGTGCTTGTTTCCAGGCTGAGAATCAAAGGTTATTAAGAATTTTGTTGTATTTCTCCTCACTGGTAAGGACACTTATCGCGGTAAGAATGTCTTGATCCTTGTTGAATGTAGATTCAATTGCCGCGTCTTGTAATCCGTATCTGCCAGCAATTTCTTGCTCGAGCAGTATCCTAATTTCCTTATTAAAGGTTTCGAGATCAGTCTTTTTGTTCTCCAAAGTAGCCTTATGAAGGGCCTCAATTTCAACTTTTATGTCTTCGTAATAGTTTTCCTTCTTCGCGGCCTTCTCTAGTCTTTCAAGGGTAACTTCTACACTTGTAGTGTAATCAAATTCCTGGTCACCAACCCATTGAACAAATTCTTCATAGTCTGCATCAGAAAGGGTAAAAGTTTTTGGGTCTACTACCGGTGTTTTAGTATAGAAATACTCTGTAGCGTAATCAAATAAAAGATCATCGCTCATGAGACCGTAAGTAACCGGTGCATATTTATACTGTTCTACCTCGATGTCAGGATCCAATCCGCCGCCGTCAAAAACTAATCGACCCTTTGATGTTTTGAATTCCGATTTAAGAGAATCCGCAATTGCCCCAACGCTCCCATCAGGATTTCTATGGGTGTAATCTATTGCCTGAATACACCTACCACTTGGAATATAGTACTTAGCAGTAGTGACTTTCAGCTGTGAATTATAAGCCAATGGTCTTGTCTGCTGAACTAACCCTTTTCCGAAAGTCTTACGCCCAATCAGAACCCCTCGATCGTAATCCTGCACGACGCCTGAAACAATTTCCGCAGCTGAGGCACTGCCATTATCAGTAAGTACTACCAGAGGTATTCTAATATCGACCGGTTCAATAGGAGAGCGATACACTTTTGTCCAACTATCTAGCTTTCCTCGTGTACTAACAATTTCTTTACCCTTCGGCACGAATACATTTGATACGTTAATGGCTTCATCTAATAGTCCGCCAGGGTTTCCTCTTAGATCCAGAATAAGCTTAGTAGCTCCTTTACCTTTTAGTTCTTTCACAGCACTGGCTACTTCCCTGCCTGCTTTTGTTGTAAAGTCACTCAAACGTATGTACCCAATTTGGTCATTGACCAATCCATAGTAAGGAACATTCTTTATGGTGATTTTTTCTCTTTTTAGTTTTACCGTAAACGGATCAGCCTGGTCGTATCTTTTTATTACCAGTTCTATTTCTGATCTAGAGGCTCCGTTTAAAAGAGTACTTATATCAGCAGCATTCCGACCTTGCAAGTCAGTGCCATTTATTTCAAGAATTTGATCACCAATTTTTAGACCAGCACGATCTGCTGGAGAATTCTTGTAAGGCATCACAATCGTATGTACACCAGATTTTTTGTCTACTAATGCTCCAATTCCACCGTACTCCCCAGTGGTCATGGTCATATAGTCTTCAATATCATCTTCAGGGATATAAGTTGTGTAAGGATCTAAGGATTTCAACATGGCATCAATTCCCACCTTCACTAACTCTGTGGGATTGATTTCATCAACATAGTAGGAATTAACCTCCTTAAACAGAGTTGCGAAAATGTCAAGATTCTTTACTATCTGAAAGTATCGGTCATTCTCATTCGAAGGCCTAAAAGAAGAGAGGACCAGTAACAGAACAACAATTGGAAAAAGTATTTTGAAAACTCTATTCATATCTACCTATTAAACCTTACCCGGAAAACGCTGGAAAATCTTTAAAAGTCTATTGTGGAGAAACTCGTATTCATGAATTTCATTCGAAATATAAACAATCGCCAAATAATACCTACGATTACTTATGGTGTAGAGTTCCGCTTTGTTTAGCCTGATGCACTCCCTTATCCGCCTTTTAATGAGATTACGATGTACTGCTCTTTTGAACTTCTTCTTGGGAACGGAGATCAAAAATTGATTAGGCTCATTGTCCTGCGGATTGATCTTGATTTTGATCAGAAAAGGATACAATTGAAAAGAGGAACCGTTCTGAAAAAGCTCCTCAATTAATTTCTTACTGGTTAACCTCTCGGTTTTATCAAAAGTATGCCTCAGATTGCCTATCGACATAGGCAAATATGTTACTTGGTGTGTTTTTGATCAGATACCGTTAGCTTCTTACGGCCCTTAGCTCTCCTGCGTGCCAACAGAGCCCTGCCACTTACAGATTCCATTTTAGATCGAAATCCGTGCTTGTTTTTTCTCTTTCTTACAGAGGGCTGAAATGTCCTTTTCATCTTATTGTTTCTTTATTTTTTGAAACGGAGGGCAAATTTAGAATTATCCCTGCGAATTTACAACAGATGTTCGCTGTTAGCGTTGAAAAATCTCAGCTGCCAGTTCATTTAGAACATGCCCAGATAACCTCGGACCGTATTTTGCTACCACGGTAGAGCTTGCCAGGCTGGCAAATTTCCCAGCCGAAGCATAAGAGTGTCCATGGGTAATCCCGTATAGGAATGCCCCCGCAAACATATCTCCAGCTCCTGTTGTGTCTTTTGCTGACACCGGAAATGGCTCGATATCTATGAATGTGTCACCATCCCAGATCAGTGCACCATTCTTTCCTTGTGTAATTGCTACACGATCTGCCACTTCCAATAGTGACTGTCTGGCGTCAATAATGTTGTCCTCACCAGTAAACAACTGTGCTTCCTCTTCATTGCAAAAAATCAAGTCGATGTGATCTCCTACCAATTCTCTCATGTGATCCCCAAAGTACTTGATCATCGCGGGGTCAAAAAAAGTAAGAGAAACCTTCACCCCATTTTCCTCAGCTATTCGCTTCGATTTTTTGAGTGCTTCTCTCCCTGTTTCCGAACTAATTAATGCTCCTTCGAGATAAACGTAGTCTGAATTGACTATCGCTTCTTCAGAAATATCATTTAAACCAAGATCGGTGGTGATCCCTAAAAACGTATTCATGGTTCTTTCCGCATCCGGAGAAACCATCACCAGGCATTTACCAGTTATTCCTTCAGGAAGTTGATCGGGGGCCAGATTTGTGTCGAGGCCATCATGAATCAGCTCATTCAAATAAAATCTTCCATCTTCGTCATCGGCAACTTTACAAGTGTAGTAACCTTTACCTCCTAACTTGCTAAAAGCACTCATAGTATTGGCTGCCGATCCCCCACCTTGTTTCTTACGGATATTCCCACCTTCTGCTGATAACAGTTCATGCTGTCTATCTTGATCGACTAAAGTCATTAGGCCTTTTTCTACTTGATGCTCTTGTAGAAATGCGTCTCCAACTTCGATCTCATAATCCACCATCGCATTACCAATGGCACAAACTTGATATTTTTTCATTCCGTCCTCGTGAAACTTTCGAGCGCAATATTAGGATAATCCGTTATTAATCCATCAACTCCCCAAGACGCTAGTTTAATCATATCTTGTTTTTCATTAACTGTCCATGGAATTACCTTGATTCCCTTGGATTGGATTTCGGCAACGGATGCCTGATCCAGAAGTTCGAAATAACAGCTGTATATCTCCGGTTCGAAACCTAAATCGTCAAGAAGCGTTTCCCAGTCCCTCGATGATTCCTCAAGATATGCTAGTACAACCTCCGGGTATTTGGAATTGAAATACTTTAAAATTCTCGGATCAAAGGACTGAATAGTCACCCGTTCCCATGGTATGTTCCCATCAATCACCTGGAATACCAAGTCAGAAAATTCATTCGGTTCCGGATGAAATACATTATCCCCTTCTGGTGAGCTTTTTATTTCAATGTTGAAGGCTGGCGTCGGATATTCATTTTCAGTCTGGAACTTAGCCATCTTTCGAAACACCTCTTCCAATAGAGGTTTGTAGGTTTGAACTTTTCCCTGGTTTTTAAAACGCTCAACCATAAGACTACCACAATTGAATGTTTTCACCTGATTGTAATCCATCTGGTAAATATTCAGCTCCTTTTCCTTCGCCCTATCCAAGACCTCACCATTAGAGCCAAGACATATCTCAGCCGAAATCCAAGGTTCATGACTAACAACCACTTTTTTATCCTGCGTTATTACAACATCTAATTCCAAGGTATTCACTCCCAGCTCAATTGCTCGTTCAAACGCAGGAATCGAGTTTTCCGGTAAAATACCTCTGGCACCCCGATGCCCTTGAATATCAAAATCCTTACTAACTTTTATCTCATTCATACTGGAATAATCAATCGCCGTATTTTCCTCCTGAACCTTCTCAGATTTTTCGCCTCCGCAAGAGATGATAAAACATAGAGAAATGATAATTAACGCCGCAAGAAACCTCATAATCTACTTTTGAATGTAAGAAATCTACGGACATTAATAGTCAGCTACAAGAAAAGCGGCCCCAAAAACCCCTGCGCTGTCCCCGAGCTTTGGTTTCAAGAACTTTGTCTGTAATTCTGGATTGAATATATGCTTTTTCACCTCCTCTACTCCTTCGGTATATAGAAGATCTACGTTACCTACGCCTCCTCCAATTACGATTGCATCGGGGTCTAATATATTTATCACGACGGATATGGCTTTCCCGAAGAAACGAAGTAACCTTTCTATCGTATGCGTTGCTTTCGGGTCATTTCCCAGAAGATGGGATTCATGTAGATCCTTTAGCTTTCTATTTTCACCAAACTTTTCATAGTGATACCTTTCCAAGTTCCTTCCTGAAATAATTCTTTCTACACATCCTGTTTTTCCACAATAACAAACCCCACCTGATTCATCCAGAAAATTATGACCCCATTCACCTCCAATACCATGTCGGCCTTCAATTATTTTCCCATTAATAACAATACCTCCTCCGACTCCGGAACCCATAATAACTCCAAAAACCACTTTGGCTTCCGGGTAGTTTTCAGGAACCACACCCATAGAAGATTCAGCCAGTGCAAAACAATTAGCGTCATTGGCCATTTTTATCGGGATCTCTAAAAGATTTTCCAGATCCTTATTAAATGGTGTTCCGTTTAATGAAGTTGTATTGCTATTCTTCATCGTACCCGAAGTCGGATCTATAGCTCCCGGAGTACTAAAACCAACAGTTTCAGGTTTAATACCCACCTCATTGCTAACCTTCTCTATCAATAGTTTTATTCTAGTGAGAATATGGTCATAACCTCGATCAGCCTCAGTATCATGACGCATACGGGCAATTACTTTTGGATTTTCTGCACTTTCAAGGACTGCACATTCAATTTTGGTACCCCCTAAATCAATTCCCCAAAGAGCCATATTTCTATTTCGTTAACACCTTCTATTATCTAATCTTAAACAGTGTTGCCTGCCAAGGTCTCATGATGATCGATTCGGTTGATAATGAGACCAAGTCATAATTGGAGATTACTAATTGATCCATTGTAGGGGCAGCTATTCCAGCAAATTCCACCTCTTCATTGCTGAAATTTAAGAGTATCAAAAACTTGCCATCCTCATCAAATCTACTGTAAGCAAAAATATTAGGGTGCGAATCATCAAGCTGTTGATACTCACCATAGACCATTGTTTTATTATGCTTACGAAAGGTAATCACGCGTTTATAGAATAATAGTACTGAGTCGGGTTCCTGTTCTTGGTTACTTACATTGATTTCCTTACTGTTTGGATTTAATTTAATCCATGGGCTCCCTTCAGTAAATCCGGCACTTGCAGAATTATCCCATTGCATGGGTGTTCTGGCATTATCCCGACCGTAGTAGCTGGCTAATTCAATGGCTTTATCAATATCCCCACCTGCCTCCTCAATTTCACGGAAGTAGTTTAGTATTTCAACATCCCGAAATTCATGCCGATGACTGAATTCCATATTGGTCATCCCAATTTCATCTCCTTGATAAATGAAGGGCGTTCCTCTCATTGTCAACACCAACATACCCAACAATTTGGCCGACTGGGATCTGTATTCTTTGTCATTACCAAATCGACTAAGCATTCTAGTAAAGTCATGATTCCCTAGAAAAATACTGGACCATCCAGATGGATTCATTGCTTGGTCCCATTCGCCAAAAATGCTTTTAAACCTTTGAAAATCAACTGGGATATTGTCGAATCTACCTCCTTTACCATGATCCATAAACATATGATCGAAATGAAAAACCATGTTGAGCTCTTTTCTGTTTTCATCTACATATTGGATCCCTTTGTCAAGTGTGATTCCCGGTCCTTCACCAACGGTGCAGATATCATATTTCGAAAGTACCTCCCGATTCATCTCCTGAAGGTACTCATGAACCTTGGGCCCGTTCGCATAGATCTTGTCAATGGTATCAGTAAGAACCGCATAGGGCGTATCATCAAATGTCCGCTTGGAGATCAGGGAGATAACATCCATCCGGAAACCGTCAATACCTTTATCCAACCAAAACTTCATCATATTGAATATTTCCCTTCTCACTTCTGGGTTTTCCCAATTAAAATCCGGTTGTTTTCTTGTAAAGAGGTGAAGGTAATACTGTCCGGTATTTGGGTCGAATTCCCAGGCATCTCCTCCAAAAAATGATTTCCAATTATTCGGAGGACCACCGTCTTTGCCATCTTCCCAAATGTAGTACTCCCTCTTTTCAGAGTCCTTTGAGGATCTTGACTCTTCAAACCAATTATGTTCGTCTGACGAATGATTCACCACAAGATCCATCAACAACTTGAGCCCCCTGCTATGGATTTCCTCAAGTAGACGATCAAAGTCAGACATTGTTCCATACTCTTCAAGGATCGATTGATAGTCGCTAATGTCGTATCCATTATCATCATTTGGAGATTTATAAACCGGACATAGCCATATTATATCCACACCCAGGTTCTTTATATAGTCTAGTTTTTGAATGATTCCCTGAATATCGCCTACTCCATCTCCATTGCTATCATGAAAACTCCTAGGATATATTTGATAGACCACACTTTCTTTCCACCAATTTCGTGTCATCTCCATCGATTATTTTTCAGTTATGTTGCTTAACCAAAGTGATTCGTGAGGCTCGAGAAATAACTGCCCTCCTCGAAAGTTCAATCCTTTACCAGTAATCCTATCGGTTAAATTGTTGCTAATATCGAAACCGTGTTGTTCAAGGATTTGAGATCCAAGTAACTGCCTATGATCGTCCAGGTTGTATACACACAAAGTCTTAAATCCGTCTTTTGCTTTGAGGTATATAAACAGATGATCGTTTTCGGTTTGTATTCTCCAGGTATTGTTCAGATCTGTAAACTCAGGTGATTTTTTACGAATAGCCAGAAGATTCTGTACCGAGCTAAAAATCCGACCTTCAATTGATCCTTTTTTTCTGGTGTCCTTTGCCTTTTTCCAGTCCATAGTCGGTCGATGCATCCATCTGTTATCACTTTGCCTTTTAGGGTCATTTTGATAGGAATAATCATTAATTAGTCCCAGTTCATCACCCATGTAGAGCATCGGAATACCTCCATAGGAAAGTATTATGGCATGAACTAATTGGATACGCTTTAGAGCTAGTTCAATCTCGTGAGCATTGTTCTCTTCAACTGCCTTCTCAAGCCCGATTAATGATGCCAGAGCTCCTGATATTCTAGCATCATTAGTAGCCTTTCTCATGAATGTATCTCCTTTTGAAAACGACATTTCATGTTTGCCACCTAGAAAGTCGATTAGAAATACGCGATGAGCGTAGCCATCGTAACCTGCCCACTGTGCATGCAGGTCTTCATAACCCAAGCCGATATCATCGTGGCAACGGATGTAGTTTAACCAAGTTGTGCCGTCCGGCTTTGAGGGTATGTTATCAAATGATTTATGAAGAAGTTTACTGCTTCGAGTGGCCACACTTTCCCATATCAAAGTCATAAGTGTGGCATTGTAAGCCATATCACACTCATTGTTATTTCCGTTTTGCGGCTGACCAAAATATCGTACGATATCATTTGGTGCAACAATAGCCTCAGCCAGGAAAAGCACTCCCGGGGCTACTATTTGTGTGCAGGATTTAAATAACTGCATTAACAGATGAGCTTTCTCAAGATTTTGACTTGTTGTGCCAATTTCTTTCCAGGTGAAAGCAAGTGCGTCCAGACGAATAATATCCACACCATTATTTGCTAAAAACAGTAGGTTATCAAGCATCTCGAGAAATACCTGTGGATTGGTGTAATTGAGATCCCACTGATAGTCATGGAAAACTGTCATGACCCATTTATTCATTTCAGTGATGAAAGTGAAATTCCCAGGAGCGTTGCCGGGAAAAACCCAAGGCATGTTTTCGTCGTATTGGTCAGGAATTTTTCTATCATCAAAACAGTAATAGTATTCCTGATATTTTTTCTCGCCTCCCCTTGCTCTTACAGCCCAATCATGATCTTCAGATGTGTGATTAATCGCCAGGTCCAACATCAAGTACATGGACTTTTCTCTGAATGTGCGACCTATCCTAGCAATGTCCTCCATGTCACCTAGAGAGGGCTTGACACTTCGAAAATCTGAAACAGCATACCCTCCGTCATTCTTTTCATCAGGAAAATTCATCAAGGGCATTAAGTGAACAAGATTGATACCTAATTTTTCCAGGTAATCTAGATGTTCAATAAAACCCAGAAGATTTCCCGCAAACTTGTCAACATACAAAGACATACCGGCAATCTCCGGACTAAGAAACCAAGTCGGGTTTTTCTCCCTATCCAGGTCAGATTCTTTCAGATCGTTTGGTCGGTTTCTGCTGTTCTGTATCAGGGATTTGATGAGCAACTCGAAAAACTTCGAACAGTCCTTTCGACCACCATATATTTGATCAAAAAGCCCCCTGATTCTACTCAAATTTGCTGAGAGACGAAGCTCTAAATCAAGATCTCTAATTCCTTGGGTCCGAAGTATGCCTTTCAGCAAATTGTGATTTTCAGGTTGATACATTCAGTACAGGTATTACTCGAATTCGCTGGCAATGATGATTGCCTTATCTAACTGATCGGTTTCCCACTTAACTCTTGACTTGTCCCACCTGAAGAATTCCTTCATGTGCTTCAATACTGGCTTCCGTAGCCTTTCAATGCTCGCGATATCGAAGTATAATCTGCCGGTACGTCTTTCAAAAAAATCCAGAAGCGTGTAAACGGACTCCTGGTCGAGGGTGAAAATGAGTTCTGCCAGTCCGAGTTTAACTTCGTGATTCTTCTCACTCCTAGATTGGTAAATTGACAATATTTCATCTGTTTGTTTACCGTAGTTACTTACCAGATAGTCACCCAGATGTTCAAGTGATTCGGGCTTCAGTTTCTCAATTATTTCCTTTGTGTACGCATTAACAGCTTTAGCATTTCTAAAAGGTCCACCAGTGAGTTTAATTGTATCTGTCGCACATTCCTCCGTTTCAACACCTAATTCGACAGCTCTTTTCGCGACTTTGTCGACAATCTTTTCAGCCATTTTACGATAGCCAGTCAGTTTACCACCAGCGATGGATAAAAGACCTGACTCGGATTCGAAAATTTCGTCCTTCCTGGATAATTGTGAAGCCGATTTGCCTTCTTCTTCGATCAAAGGTCGTAGACCGACCCAAGTAGATTCAACGTCTTTAACAGATAAGGAAACAGATGGGAATATATTATTGACAGCGTCAACCAGGTAATGAACGTCGTCGTTATTTGTTCTTACATCGTTCAGGTCACCGTAATAATCTGTATCTGTTGTTCCGACATAGGTTACCCTGTCACGAGGAATAGCGAAAATCATTCGCCCATCTGGTACATCGAAGTAAACTGACTGTTTCACCGGAAACTTTTCTCTGGGTACGACGATGTGGACCCCTTTCGTTGGATGAAGGTGTTTACCATAAAGAGAGTTATTCACTTTCCGCAGTTCATCAACCCATGGGCCTGCGGCGCTAATAGTGAATGATGCGGATAATTCGTATTCCTCCTCTGTAAGGTTATCTTTCCATCGAATTCCGGAGATTCTATCTTCCGTGTAGAGGAAATCAACTGCTTCCGCATAATTCAGCATATCTGCACCGTATCGATTGGCCGTTTTCAGTATTTCTATGGTGAGTCGGGCATCATCGGTTCGATATTCCGCATAGACTGCTCCACCTTCTAGTAAATCCTCTCTGAGAAGTGGTTCCAGTTTGTGAGCCTCTTCCTTTTCGTACATTTTGCGTTGATCTGCCTTTTCTACACCTGCCAGAACATCATACACCATCAATCCAAACGAGGTTAGTAGCGATCCAAATGTCCCATCCTTGATTATAGGTAAAAGCATTTTTTCCGATCGAACAAGATGAGGCGCAAGGTTATGAACAGTTGCCCTTTCCCTTCCTACTTCTCTGACAAGTGCTATTTCGAATTGTTTTAGGTACCTAAGCCCTCCGTGAATGAGTTTGGTTGATTTACTGGAAGTACCTGAGGCAAAATCATTCTTTTCAATTAGGACGGTTTTCAGCCCCCTGGATGCGGCGTCCAGCGCAATACCTGCCCCGGTAACACCTCCACCAATTATTGCCAAATCGTAATTCTTTTTGGCAATCCTTTCTACAATCTTTTTCCTGTTCTGGGATTTAAAACAATTCATCTACTCCTTCAACCAATCAAATGTTCTCTCAACTGCTTTTTTCCATCGGCTATATAGCTTATCGCGTTCTTCTTGCTCCATTACCGATTCAAATCTTTTCTGTGTCTTTCTTACTTTTTTAAGTTCATCCAATGTCCATAAACCAGCTTTCAAGCCGGCTAGAAACGCGGCTCCGAGGGCGGTGGATTCTGTAATTTCCGGCCTGTCAACATCCACTCCCAAAATATCGGACTGGAATTGCATCAGTATGTCGTTTTCGGTCGCACCACCATCAACCATTAAGCTTGAAATCTTTATTCCTGAATCCTTCTCCATCGCGATAAGTACATCCCTTGTTTGATAAGCAATTGAATGTAGTGCTGCCTTGATTATGTGATCTTTTCCAGTGTCTCTGGTCAACCCAAAAATTGCCCCACGCGAGTACTGATCCCAATACGGGGCTCCAAGTCCAGCAAATGCAGGAACAAGAAACACATCATCTCCCTCCACTTTGCTGGCGAAGTATGATGAATCCGCTGCATGATCAATGATCTTCATCGCGTCTCTCAACCACTGTATTGCAGCTCCTGCAATGAAAATACTACCCTCAAAAGCGTAAACCGGATGCTCATCCAGGCTACAGGCCATGGTGGTCAATAAACCACTTTCGGATGTGACACAATCAGCACCCATATTCATCAGCATGAAACATCCGGTTCCGTACGTATTTTTTGCATCGCCCGGTTCGTAACATGCCTGGCCAAAAAGTGCAGCTTGCTGATCGCCGGCTACACCGTAAATTGGTATTTCAACTCCGGAAATTGTAAAAGAGCCAAAGTCAGCAGCGCTTGGCAATACTTCTGGCAACAGGGATGCGGGTACATCAAGCAGTTCCATTAGTTCCGGATCCCACTTCCTGTCCTGTATATTATACAATAAAGTCCTTGAGGCATTAGTGTAGTCGGTTACATGCCGCTTACCTCCTGTCATCTTCCAAATTAGCCAGGTGTCTATGGTTCCAAATCGTATCTTCCCTGCTTCTACTCGTTTCCTCAGACCCTCGACATTATTCAACATCCAGTGGATTTTTGTCCCTGAGAAATAGGAATCTATTACCAACCCGGTCTTAGATCTTACAGTATCGGATAATCCTCTATTTTTTAGTTCTTCACAGAAGTCGGAGGTTCGTTTATCCTGCCAAACAATCGCATTGTAAACCGGTTCGCCTGTTTCTACATCCCACATTACTGCAGTCTCTCGCTGATTGGTAATTCCAATGCCCTTTATGTTTTCAGGCTTCACCCCCGATGCATTAATTACTGATTTGATGACTTCTAACTGCGTTGCCCAGATTTCCTCGGGATCGTGCTCCACCCACCCGGACTTTGGAAAGTGCTGTGTAAACTCCTTCTGCTTAACCATTACCGGCTGGCCTTCACCGTCAAACAAAATTGCTCGGGAGCTAGTAGTACCCTGGTCAATTGCTAGCAGGTAATTCATAGATCTAGAATTTTTAAAGTCTTAGGGAATAGTCCACTATCCAGGTCTTTCTGACCACGATGAAAACCAAGATAATGGTAAAACCCACAAAATACCTAGCTCAAATACACTGTATTTTATGAATATAGAATTTCAAACGTTTGTATTTTGAAATCCTCTAAAATTGAAAGTCAAATAGAAAAAGTGGAGGCCTATAAAAGGCAATTAAGAGTAGTGCCGAAGAAGGGATTCGAACCCCCACGCTCTTGCGAGCACATGTCCCTGAAACATGCGTGTCTACCAATTTCACCACTTCGGCGTAGGAAAGCAAAAATAGTTTATTCTAGAGTATCAGTACTTCGCCCTTTTGTCACTCAAACCTAAGAAAACTCCATTGGTCCATCCAAATCCGTCCTGAGTTGGGTATTCACCACCACCAGCAAGTAAGGTTGTATCGGAAACATTGTATTTTTCCATCATCTTACCTGTATTTCGATAAACCTTAGTATTTACCTTCAACCACCTATCTGCAATGTCGCTTGAAAGATCGCCAAAACCGTAATGTTCTAGGCCCTTGACTGCAATCCATTGTAAAGGAGCCCATCCGTTTGGCATATCCCACTGTTGTGCTGATTCAATAGTCGAAGTGGATATACCGCCAGGTATCAATAACTCTTCAACTAATGTCGGAACTTGTAAATCTGCAAAGTCCTGCCGAGCAACTTTCAAATACATTGGGTAGAAACTTGCCGCAGTGATATATGGACTCAATTGATTTTCTGTCCAGATAATATCATTGTAAATCCCTCTGCTCTCATCCCAAAATAAGTCATTAATCGCATTGTATCTATTCTCAGCCTGTTTCAAATAGTGTCTGGAAAGGTCCTCCTGTTCATTAATTTGGTAAAGCCTCGATAACATCACTTCCATGGTATAAGTCAGACAGTTTAAATCCAGCGGAAGAATTTCTGTTGTACGGATGGAGCTGAATTCATCTGGATTAGCAAACCACCGAGCACTAAAGTCCCAACCTGATTCGGCAGCGGCTCTGAGGTTTCGATAAAGTTTCTTTTTATCAAAATCTGTCAACCCGTGGGCAAGCTCTATGTCTTCCTTGAAGGATTCAGGTCTAGGTGTATCAAAATCATCCCAATACCTGTTTAATAGAGCCCCGTTGAATTTTACCACCCGCCTAAAGGCTACTAACGAATCAGATACGTTATCACTGCCGTCCATCCAAAAATCATATTCTCTCTGGATAGCGGTCAAATACTTAAGTGCTGTTTCATCATCGGTATATTGCCATAGAAGATTAACCATCATTGAAAAGTAAGGTGGTTGACTTCTCCCGATGTAGTAGGTTCTGTTTCCATTAGGCACGTACCCGATCTCGTTGATGAGATGAGCGAAATTATCAACCATCGATTCGATAATTTCCACTCGGTTCGACACACCTAGCCCAATCATTGTAAAGTATGAATCCCAGTAATAAATCTCCCGGAATCGCCCTCCAGGCACGATATATTCATTCGGTAAGCTGATCAATGTGGAAGGTCCATCTTTCTTATCAGCATCTCTAAGGAGTTGTCCCCATAGCACATTCAAATGAGCATCAAGATCTTCATTTATTCTGATTGAGTCTGTAGTCTTCTCCTCCGGAATATTAAAGTTTTCTCTAACAAATGACCCAATGTCAAAAGAGGAGTTATCTCTAAAAGCCCTGTAATCAGAGAGGATTAACTTGGGTTCCTTAATCGGATCGCTATCAACAAATGTTTTTGAGTCTTCAAAAATCCCGGACAACTGGATATCCACAAAAAGCTCCTCCAAGGATTCCCAGGGTTCATAAACCTGAACCTCCTTCGTTGATTCTACCGTCGTTGGCTGGCATGAAACGGCCAGTATTAGAAACCAGCCCTTTAACCATGAAGTCTTATTCACTTATTCGAGCCGTTTGCGGAGATTTCCGAGTGACCAATTTTTCAATAACATAATCTCCAACCTTCTCACCTTGACTCACTCCGTGATCAATCGCCATCATGTAGTGGATTCCTCCATAGAGTCTACTTATTGCTGCTTCCTCTGATGCCTCTAAGAATGAATTAAAATTTCGAGGTGGTAGACCATACTCAACTTCCGTAGTGTCATTGAAGGGGAAATCTGGTCCGTAGATATCTGTCAAGGTGATCGCTGCAGCTCTTGAAATCACACTATGCCCACTTGTGTACTCAGGAAAAGGTGGTGTTTGTAGCAGGGGCACCCACTCTTCATCCAGGTACTGATTAATCAAAGTCTCAGGTCTGACAACAACACTTCTCCATTTCTCATCCCAACAGCTGATAAACGCGTCGAAAAGTGCAATGGAGACCAGTGCATATGCCTCAACCGATTCATCGAAACTACTTTGTGCTTGTCTAGCTGCAATGGCAGTAATACCGATCCAATGTCCACCGGGAGTAATCTTTTTTGTGGCGAACATTGCATGACCTCTATGATGTGATACATAAGGGTTACAGTCCCAAAACTTTGCGATATCAGTACTCTCCTCATCCAGATTGGCTCCTACTTCGTACACCTCCTTAAGCTGATTATAAAAAGGAGAACCTTCGTTCATATCGACCGGCAACGGGGGAACCGGCGGAAATTGCTCTGCGGAATCTAAAACCATCGTTCTTATCTCTCTCCAGTGAGGTTCTATTCCAGACATATAATCTGGTGGCGTAGGTTTCCAGTACTCGTCCTCCTGCCGGATGGTATATTTTGGATACGTCCTTGTTTGCTTGTACATATCCTTATCTGCCCAATCAAGAATGTGATCTGCAACGATGTCTCCATAGTCTTTGGAAGCTTCAAAAACACCACTGGGTAAACCCTGGTCTTTTAGCTTTTCATATAGGTTGTCCTGGTATGAGATCATCTTTTCTTCAGAAAAGATTAATGTGCGACCAACTTTGAGAAAGGCATGCAGGGCTGCAAGATTAAAATTGATTGATTCATCAGCAGGATTAGGAACCGCTGGAAGTTGATTAAGCTGACTGGCTAAAGAAACGTACTTTGTAGGAAGTCCCTTCGCCAACACCTCATAGGCTGCAATACTTGGATAAGCGTATACCCTTGATGCCACCGGTGGTGAAAAAATGTCATGAACAATCACATCTGTGAGTTGTTTTACCGATGCATGATATACTTCCGGGCTATTAAGTGTCTGCTTGTATGTCTCGTCAGGTGTACATCCAACCAGTAAGCCCGTAATTAAAATAATTGATCCTATCCTTCTCATTATCGTTCCAATATTTCCGCAAAATTATGTCAATCTTAATAGATGATAAACCTATGTCTCTGACATTTTCAGAATATCATCAAATACCAGGTGATTTGATAGGAAAATAAATTTCTGCCTTCCAGGAGAGCTCATTACGATCGGCGATATTCGGATTATCAAAGAAAAACTCGATAGGTAATCCATCCGGCTCAATATCATTTTTTTCCATATAATGTCCCAAGGCGTACCAAGCTCTATCAGAGGTGATATAGTTCCCATTGTAGATTGCTTTTACTGCTCGCTTACCTGGAATCCACTTATATTGAAGTATTGGGTGAGCCGGTAACGTATCATTTACGACTATGGGATAACAAAAATTAAATTCAAGTTCCTCACTGGTTTCATCCCAGTGTGTTATTTCAACCATAGGTACTCCATCTTCCTTCAGATTGTTTTCTAAGACAAAACCGGAGATCAGGCTAAAGTTTGACATCATTCCCATCGCTTTTCCAAGCTGACTGGTTTTCAAAGGAATATATATACAAAAAACACTGTCGTATGCTGTAATACCCTGGACAGAAACTCTCGTTTTACTTAGATGCTCCTTCAATTTACCGTAGAAGTCCTTGGTGAGATATTTGATGTCCTTCTCGATTGGCGTTTCATTTATAGGTATAGTCAGCCTATTAATTATTTCTCTCCCAGGCTCCCAGGCTTTAACTCTCACCCTGGTAACCGAATCATTTTCAAGTATTACACTCCATTTAAGATTGTACTGTTTACCTCCTCGGCGGATTTTTTGTGAGATTACATTCTTATCTATATCAATAGACATATCACTTTCCGATAACGTATTCTCCCAGACCTTATAGGTCTCTAAAACTGTTCCAGGGTAAGTAGTAGCTTGAAATCTAACAACCAAGTCTGGCTCCCTGATGAACAAGTACCATGTCAAAAGCCCAACAAGTGCTATACTTATCGCAACGCTTAATCTAAATCTCACTTCTCAGAATTTGATAAACCTGTACAGGTTGGTTATTGATTGTTATGAGCAAATAATCGCGATTATTGATACTTAAGACATTTAAATCTCTTACTGATTTATTCATCAGCTCAAGGCCAAGATTATCTGCCATTTGCACCTCACCAGAACCAGAAATAATGGCGCCAGGGAAAGAACCAAACCGACCATGGTAGGGTTTCACTCCAAAATAATTCCCGGCAACGAGCACTTCGTCTTTACCATCTCCAGAAAAATCAAACTTCGTGAAGGCCATAATTGGAGCCAGTTGCAATTCCGCTTCGAAGGGTACAAAAACGAAAGCTCCTTCATCATTTCTAAGGAAGCCCGACTCCAATGTAGAGACCTGGCGTTTCTCCGCGTCAGCTAGTACATTATCGAAAATTTCCCTTGTGGTTTGCCCTGCAAAATCTTTGTAGGTCGTGTATTTTTTTCGCAAGCCAACCATTTGAGAAGCTAATCCATCTAGTCCTTCAATTGGAAATAGATTTCCTTCCTTTGAAATGGAAATAATGGTTTCCGTTGACCCATTGTCATCGAAATCGTCATAGTGCATGACCATAGGATCTTGTATGGAAGCCTGAAACTTGGAGTTTAAACCCCAGTTCCCAAGAAGATAGTCCTCATCGCCATCACCGTCAATATCAAACGGAATGATCTCTTGCCAAAGTCCAGAAAGATCTTGCTTCAAAATCTTTTCCATGACAAGTTCTTTTCCATCGTTCATAAAAAACTTGGGCGACATCCATTCACCCACAACAATAAGATCCACCTTACCGTCATTGTTGTAATCGGACCAAATTGCATCGGTGACCATACCACATTTAGAAATTTCGTCATTCTCGATCGGGGTAAACTTCCCTTTTTCGTTCACTAAAAGGTAGGAGTTGGGAATTTTTCCGAAGTCTGCCGACACCGATTGACTTCCAAGAAAAACATCAATATCTCCATCACCATCAAAATCTGAAGTTGCTATTACCGATGTATTGTGAAAGTTTCTTGGAAAATCCTGAGTAACATAGCCCGTCTCGGTTTGAAGGTACAATGCATCCAGTAATGGCTCCATTTCATTGAAAAAATCAGCACCACCGGAGCCTATCAATAAATCAGAAATCTGATCTCCGTTAAAATCTGCGATTGCAGCAACGACTTCTTCTCGGATTGAATCGTTTTGAATTTCTGAATACAAGCTTTCTTTAAAGGAATCTCCTGACTGAATGTAAATTTTGGAGCTTATAAATTTCGACCCCCCAAAGAATATGTCTGTCTTACCATCATTGTTTATATCACCCAAAGCCGTAGCTGGTCCACGATCAGACACCTTGTATGGAATGAGTTTTTGACGATCAAAATCAACATATCTATCCTCGTTATGGGTAAAATTTATTCCCAGATTATTCTCTACTTTTTCAAAAATTCTGGTTTCTAGAAGCTCCTTCAGGATATTTCCAGGTTCCGGGTTGTATGCTATCCGGTTGAACTCATTGATCTGAAATTCTCTCAACCTCTGAATTTTTCCATCGGGCCATTGGATATTGATTGAATCAATAGTCACATCTGTGGGAATACCAAAATGTACCACTGGTTCTGAAGATGCCTGAAATCCTCTGATATAGTAGAATTCCCTGCTCAACAATCCCGCTGTGGTAAAAACATTCACTTTTGTCCCTATTCCAGCCGGATTTAGCTCCGAATAATCGAACATAAACTTTAAATAGTTTCCTTCGCTGTTGTTATTTATTAAGATCCTTGATTGTCCATTCAAGTTATTAATAATAACATCAAGGTCTCCGTCCGCATCAAGGTCAGCTAATGCTGTAGCCGTAGAATAGGTTAACTCATCAGGCAGCCAACTTTCAGACTGATCTTCAAAGGCCAGTCCTCCGCTACCTTTGAATATATAATCTCTTGTGGCTCCAGAAGGCATGAGCTCAAGTGCCTGCTGATCTACCAGCTTTGTGGTACTCATCTTTCCCATTATCTGTTCGCTTGATACGAAACGAATGTAATCGAGATCATTTGGCCGCTTAGGTATTCCATTTGAAACGTAAAGATCCTGGTTGCCATCAAGATCAAAGTCTGCGAACAATGCGCTCCAGCTCCAGTCAGTTGCTGAAACTCCACTCAACAAACCGACTTCTTGATATGGGTTAGGACCATTATTAATCTGGAGCATATTTCTCGAAAACTGGTAATGGTAGCCATACTGTTCCCGTCGAAGTTTTTGTATGTTATAATCTTCATCACCTTCAGAACGTTTGAGCACTCGTTCGTCCTCAGGAAGCATATCTAATGAAATGAGGTCAGGTCGACCGTCTTTATTAATATCGGCCACATCACATCCCATTGAAAACCTTGAAGTGTAACCAAAATAATTTCTTAGTTCCTCTGAAAAGGTCCCATTACCGGTATTTAAATAATAGTAATCATCTTCATGAAAGTCATTACCTACGAAAATATCAGGATATTTATCCCCATTGAAGTCGGATACAGCTATTCCAAGTCCATAGCCATTTACCCCACCATAGATCCCCGCTTGTTCACTGACATCGGTAAAGAATCCGTTATCATTTCTTAGCAGTTTATCCCCGGTTTCATAGGTCCTCCGATTTCTAAGATCCGCATGTCCAAACGACTCTTGTGTGTGAATCGCGTGATTCAAAAGGTACATGTCTAAATCTCCATCCAAGTCATAATCAAGAAATGCCACTGACGAACTGTATGTGTCAAAATCTAAACCATACTCTTGTGACCGCTCTGAAAAGGTATTGTCCCCGTTATTTATAAAGAGCTCGTTATAACCTTGAAGTCCTCGAACACCCACTACCGCACACACGTAGATATCTAGCCAACCGTCTGCATTAATGTCAACCATGACCGCTCCCGTATTCCAATCGCTTTCTCCACTAACTCCTGCTTCGGTTGTTATATCTTCAAAATCCAGATCTCCTTTGTTGAGATAAAGTTTGTTTTTGACCTGGTTGCCGGCGAAGAATATATCAGGAAGTCCGTCATTATTAACATCACCAACTGCTACCCCTGCTCCGTTGTAGAAATAGAGATAGTCCAGTATGTTAAAATCTTCAGTTTCTGTAATAGTATTTTGAAATGAAATCCCGGATTCATCTGAGTCCAGAACGGTGAACATTCGACTACCGTTGTCGCCGCAACTCGTTATCAGCATACTTAATACTGAAAGTATGCTGAAAATTTCCCCATTGGATATCATATCAATTGACCTCGAAAATTTTAGGTTTCTGATCATTTATCCCAGCAATGATGAAGGACTTACCTTCTTTGTCTTTAAATGACTTCAGGTACTTTACCTCATCTCTTATGTAGAAACCGGATTCGTTGTAATTAACCCATTCGTATTCGAAATTGCCTTTACCCAATAGGACACTTCCATAATTTCCATCCAATCTTGAATACTGCGGTCTAAATTCAAAATTGTTACCCGCCATAACCAAATCCATTATGCCGTCCTGATTCACATCCTGGCAAGCAATGTCGCAAACGCAGGATAACTGCACCCTGTTTGGCAACGTCTTTCTTACAAATTGGAAGTCACCTACATTCTCAAGCACAATGGTCTCAGAATTTGTCACGGCCTTTTCAATAGTATTTTCCATCACCTCCTTCGAGAAAAGCTCGCCAATTGTCCTTTTTGCATAGTCGGAGGCCTTCAGATTTTCCTTTTTCAGTGATACGATTTGACCGGTTATTTCTTTCCTCATATGAATTGGATAATCCCCTCCGTCTGAATGGATCGTCTTAATTTGCTCGATGTCTCCGTTATTATCAAAATCGTTTACCCAAAGCTTAACTGGTTTATCAACTTCAGGTACATATGGAATGTTACTACCGTTGTTGCCTAGTATGATATCCTGATCTCCATCCTGGTCTAGATCAGCAGTTTCAATCGCCAGCCACCAACCAGTTAATGAGTCAAGGGAGCTTTCTGCTTTTTTAAGTCCTCTCCCGGAGTTTTTGAAGACAATTGGAGATCCCCAATCGGAAACGGTAATCAAATCTGAATTACCGTCCTGATCGATATCAACCCATTTGGCGTCTGTAACCATTCCAGCTTTTCGAAGATCGTAAGCATACCTTTCAGTACCGTCGGAGAAAACGCCATTCCCATCATTCACCAAAAGAAGATGCTTAGGATCGATGCCATATATTCCGGGAACACTTCGTGATCCAACAAATAGGTCAATATCACCGTCGCCATCAAAATCATTAGATGCTATAACAGAAATATTGTCATTTGTTGTTGGTAAATCGTAACTCGTACGATCAAATTTTCCTTCTCCATCGTTAAGAAATAATCGTGCTGAGTAGTATCGCTGATCCTCTTTTTCATTCCCACCAGACCCTACTATCAAATCATTATCACCGTCACCATCAACATCCGCGAATTCGGCGCAGGTGTCTTCATATGCTGCCTCATCGATCAGGTCCAATTGCTTAGAAGCTACTACATCACCATTCCCATTGTGAAAATAAATAGCCCCTGCTTGCCCTTTAGCTCCACCGACGAATAGATCCTCATTACCATCACCATTTACATCTGCGATCGCCACAGCTGGACCTTCCTGCGAAAGCTGATGTGAAATCATTCCTTCATGATCGAAATCATTGAAGTAGTTTTCTTCATGCCTGGTTAGTATTTCATTCTTCTTTTCGTTGACGATCGGCTCAATCACTTCTTTTGTACGGTTAAAAACTTCTTCCGCATCTGTATGATTGACATTTATCGTCTGATTTGCCGCGATGTTCGTTAACAGCTGAGTTTGATTATCTGGCCATATAACCCGAACTGAATCCAGAGATGTAATAGAACCTAAACCAAAAGTCAAGCTATACTCCATTGAAGATTGAAAACCTCTTGAAGGCATCAGTTCCTGACTAATTACGAGATCATCCTTATATAACCTGACCTGAGAACCAATGCCAAATTGGTTTTTGTCTGGTCCTTCAAAACTGACTTTAAGGAAATTGTTTTCTGTGGTCTCCGAAGTATTATTTTTGAAGACAAACACTTCCATATTGACATTGTTAACGATTAAGTCCAGGTCGCCATCGTTATCAAGATCAGCATAAGCACAACCATTAGAAAAACTTGGTATTTCAAGTCCCCAATTATCAGTAACGTCGTCGAACCTCAGATCACCCGTATTCCTAAAGGCATAATTTGTCACCGGGACTATTGGCATTTTATTAATGATCTCACTGATTTCTTCCTTCTGCCCTGTCAATGCCAGGTTCTGAATTACTTCATTGGCAAAAAAGTCAACAAAATCTATATCCGTGAGGTCATGGTTTATCCCATTTGTAACGTAGATGTCTTTGTAACCATCATTATCCATATCAAAGATTAGACCAGCCCAACTCCAATCCGTTCTGGCTACTCCGCTGAAGTAAGCGGTCTCTGTAAATGACCCATTGCCGTTGTTAATTTGCAATGTGTTTTGGATATACTGCTGATAGAAATCCTTGCTCTGCTTAAGTTTGAAAACATTGTAGCCCTCAAACTCCATAACACTTTTTACCCTCTGATTTTCTTCAGGAAGCATATCCGTGATGAAAATATCATTGAGGCCATCATTGTTCACATCAGCCATGTCAACACCCATGGCAGACAAACATAGGTGAGAGGTCCAATTCTTTATATCCTCTTTAAATGTTCCATCCTGGTTATTGATATAGAGGTAGTCTCTTTCGTAAAAGTCGTTTGATACATATATATCCGGATATGAATCTTCGTTTATATCGGTCACAAAAACTCCAAGACCAAAACCAATTAGACTTCCAAATATTCCAGATGTTTCGCTTACATCCGTGAAAGTATCTCCATCATTTCTTAACAAAAGATCTCCTACTCCTTTGAAGATATCCGGAACGTCCCAATCCCGAGCTCTTACGTGCCGATGAGCGGCGTAGCCAAGACTGCTTACTGGAATATTGCTGTTATTTAGAATGTAGGCATCGAGGTCTCCATCCTTATCATAGTCGAAAAAAGTAGCATGAGTAGAGAATCCGGTTTCTGCCAAATTATACTCTTTTGCCATTTCAGTGAATGTGAGGTCTCCGTTGTTGATGTACAGATCATTATCGTGATTATCCCCCTCCAAATTACCAGCATTACTCACATATATATCCAGAAATCCATCGTTATTAATGTCCACCATATTTACCCCGGTAGACCATGGTTTATTCCCTTCGATCCCTGCTGACGCTGATATGTCTTCAAACTGAAAATTGCCTTTGTTTAGAAACAATTTGTTTGCCGTCATATTAGCAGTTAGGTATATGTCAGTAAGCCCATCGTTGTTTACATCTCCAACCGCTACTCCTCCTCCATTGTAGAAGTTTCGATATTTGAAGATATTAATCTCCTTCTGGTTTTCCACAGAGTTAATAAAGTTGATCCCTGTTTCCTCCGAGGATAGTTTGGTAAACAATTTTGACTGACTTCTCTCCTCTGACATTTCACAGGAAAACAGAAGCAAAACCAATGTGAATAATGTAAGATTCTTATTCATTTCCATTATTGTTTTTTAATAACAGTATAGGTGCAGCGTCGTTCATTCCCACCAAATAATACTCTATGTTCTCTATAACTATTTTCTCTATGTCCCTTGCAGCTCCTTCAATATTGAATGTCTGCGGAGCTTCTACAAAAAACCCTTTTTTGTCATTCAGTAATAGTACTCCATGAGAGGCGTCCAACCGACCAAGCTGTGTGCTTATTTCAAAAGAGTTACCCGCTAATAACACATCCGAATATCCGTCTCCATCAAAGTCATCTACCTCTATGCATTGTACGCTTGATAACTGCACTTTTGACGGCAGGAATCTTGCCGCAAAGTTATTCATCCCATCGTTCTCAAAATACATTGATGATAACATTGTGACTTGAGAAATTTCCGAATTTTCTAAAGCTTCTTGCCCAAAAAGATCTTCTAATGAAGCCTCGGAATATTTATTGTATGAAAGAAACTCCTTGTTTAGATATGGTAATTGTGTAACCAATTCACTTTTTGATGAAAGAACAGTCTCAATTCCATTGAAATTGTATGTTAAGATTGGGTCAACCTTTCCGTTCTTATCAAAGTCATTCCTGTATACCCTGATAGGCTCAATTTCTGAGGCCATTAGTCGTGTATTTAATCCCCAATTACCTACTATTAGATCAATATCACCGTCTTTGTCAAAATCCTCACTCCGGATGCAATTCCACCATCCAAAAGTATTCTCCAACCCAGCCCCAGATTTTCTAAGTCCTTGCCCGTCGTTCAAGAAAATTGTTACTGGCATGAAGTGTCCAACAGCAACTAAGTCCGGGTATTCATTACCATCAAAATCAGTTAGTAGGATGTCTTCAATCAAGCCTGAATTTTCAAACGCCAAGTTCCAGTCAGAAGATGCCAGCATAAAAGATCCCTGTGTATTATTAAGTAGAATTAAATTTTTAGACCTCAACCCAAATTCACTTGCAGAAGTGTTGGCACCAATTATTATGTCTTCCCATCCGTCTTGATCGATATCAGCCACTTTAATTACTCCTGCATGAATCTCAATGCCACTGAAAGCATCGTCTTTCTTTTCCAATACTCCATTATTGTTCACATACAGCCTTGGTCTGATATTGGGTCCATTTTGAAATTCATTCCCACCAGAAACAACAACAAGATCCAGGTCATTATCATTGTCAATATCAATAAAGGCCGCATCCGTATCTTCCGCCATCTTATCCTTCTCAAAGAGATCATTTTGTTGCGTTTTAAAAGTTCCATCTCGTCCCTGTATAAATAGGGAAGATGCTTGTCTTTTGGCGCCTGTTATAAACAGGTCATCTAATCCATTACCGTCAAAATCCGTAACGATCACAGCAGGGCCTTCGTGTCCTTTACTATAGGGCCGTAAAATTTCACGATCAAACTCATAGTTCACCTCTTCGGAATGTTCAAAGGGAAAATCCCATTCAGCATTGAATAGAATATCTTGATTACCCTTTACAGACCTGTATTCTGCTTTTGCTCTATCATACTTTACTACATGAGTTTGATTCACCTCAGGATTCTTAATCATTTCGATCTTACCATCAGGCCAGGTGACAATAGCGGAGTCAATTTGCTTTAGTGAATCTAACCCAAATAGGATTTCAGGTGGATGACTAGAAAGATAAGACCTAACCGGAAAGTTGGTCGCATGTTGCTGCTCACCGTCGATGAAGAGATCTACAACTGCGCCGATACCATTTGGATTCAAGGAATCCCCGTTGAATTGGAATTTAATGCGACTTCTTTCTCTTCCTGCTTGATTTATCCAGATAGAAGGTATTTCATTCGTATTATTAACTACAATGTCCAAATCTCCATCATTGTCAAGATCTGCACTCACCGCACCTGACCCATAAGATGGCATTGGGTCGAACCATTCATTACTAACGTCTGTAAAGGTCATGTCACCGTTATTTCGATAGGCATAGTTTACAGTATGCTTGGAAGGAAGTCTGGAGATAAACTCGTCCAACATCGCATCTACTCCATCCTCTATTTGGTTTTGGATCCGTTCTTGTGCAATGAAACTGATAAAATCCATGTCATTAGTGGCTCCTATGATTCCATTACTTATGTATAAGTCTCTTTTTCCATCAAGATCAAAGTCTTCAGCTAATACACTCCATGACCATTCCGTTGCAGAAATACCTGCATGGTGTGCTGCTTCCAGGAAGTACTTTCCACCATCATTCCAATGCAGTGTGTTTTGCATGTATTGAGGCGAATAACCGTTCTTTAAATAATAAGCGTAGGTGGGAAATGGGTCTTCCATTCCAGAAGTTTTGTAGGTCTGTAAATCCTCTGGTAACATGTCAAGACTAACTATGTCCGGAAATCCGTCGTTGTTCAGATCAGCAATACTATTTCCCATTGAATAATGAGAAGTATGTCCAATTCTTTCAGGATTTTCGGTTAGTATGTCCTTAAAGGTTCCGTCTCCCTGGTTGATATATAAATAATCATTTTCAAAGAAATCATTTCCAATATACAGATCGGGATATCCATCTCTATTGAGGTCAGAAATGGATACTCCTAATCCATAACCAATGCTTCCCTGGTGAATACCGGACTCCTCCGAAACATCAATGAAAACCCCACCTTGATTTTCGTATAGTTTATCTCCTGCCAATTCATCTATCTCATCCCGCTTCGAACCAGACCCATAAGATCTATTGGGATGCACGGAATGATTTAGCAAGAAAACGTCAAGGTCTCCATCTATATCGTAGTCGAAGAAAACTGATTGGGTAGAAAATCCGATAACATCTAATCCATATTTTTCGGATTCTTCTTTGAACGTTGGTGTGCCATCAGAATCATTTCCTTGATTTACATATAGAAGATTTTGACCGATCATTGAACGATACTGTCCTACCTGTGTCAGATAGAAGTCCATCATCCCGTCAGAGTTGATGTCAATACAACTTATTCCATTGGTCCATCCATCCTTATTATCTATCTGTGCTTTTTCAGAGACATCAGAAAACTGTAGCTCACCAAGGTTTAAATAAAGCTTATCTTGAACCTGGTTACCTACGAAATAAATGTCCTTCAACCCATCATTATTGAAATCAGCAACACCAACACCTGCTCCATTATAATAATAGAGATAGGTCAAGATATTTAGCTCCTTTGTAGGCGACAGTTTATTTACAAAATCGATTCCAACCCCATCATTTTGCAGCTTTTCGAAAAGATTCTTCTGAGGATCCGCGCATCCCGCGGATAAACCGATAAGAAGTAGCCAAGTCGCGCAGTTTCTCCAACTCATACCACCTTAGAAATGCAAATCAACCTCGAAATTAAAAAAAAAGAGGGCATGAATGCCCTCTTTTGTTGTTAAGATCTTTGATCTATTAGTATCCTGGATTCTGTACCAGATTAGGATTAGTAAGCAAAGCATTTGATGGGATTGGGAAAAGCCCCTTGCTATCATCAGCAACTTCCTTAAATTCCCATGTTCCACCGAATACTCCGAATCGAATCATATCGTTTCTTCTCCAACCTTCAAGGTATAACTCCCTGCCACGTTCATCGAGTAATGAAGCCTCATCGATAGAGCCTAACGCACTTGTATTCTCTCTTAGTGATCGTAACAAATTAACATCAGCAAGAGCTCCAGCGTTATCGCCGTTTCTCAACTTAGCCTCAGCTCTCATTAGGTGAGCATCAGCAAATCGAGCCATAACAACTCCATTTGTAAATCCACCGTTTATAGGAGAATACTTAAGCACTCGAATACCTGTTCTTTCATTGTTACCGATCAAACCAGGCATTTCCTTTGTGAATACCAAAGGAGCTCCCGCTCTATCATTAAGAGCAACAGCTACACCTTCCTGATAGTTGTACATCTGACCAATTTGGAATCCATATCCGAAACCTAGATTAACCTCGTCAGTAGACTCTTCCGTTTGTACGTATCCTCTTCTTTCCTCCTGAGGGCCGCCAAAAGAGTTATCGTCACCTGCGCCATTATCTTCGAACTTGTCGTAGAATTCAGCCAAAGTAGAGAATCCATTCCATCCTCCACCACCATTGTCAGGGTGTGCCATGGCGTAGTGAAGACCATTCCACATACGGTTACCTGCTCCTGCGTTAACTGACCAGATCACATCTGTGTTTGCAGCTTCCGGGCCAGGGAAGGTTAAGAAATACTCTCCAGGACCTCTAGGAAGGAATCCGTCTGCTTCAATCTGATCAACAAGGCTGATTACATCTTGCAGATCGCTAGCACCGTATGATCCCAGATAAACGTTAGCATTCAGTTTAACCTTGGCTAATAAGAATCTAGCAGTCGCTTTAGTCGCTCGAGTCTTATCTGCTGCAACGGGATCCGCATCAGGAAGATCGGCAATAGATTCTTCCAAATCAGATACAACCATGGCATAAGCCTCAGCTCTGGTCATAACAGAAGGTAGAACTTCAGGACCGTCCGTAGGGTTTCTGAATGGCACCGAGCCATAGAAATCCATAATGATCCACATGTTATAAGCTCTAAGGAATTTCGCTTGTGCCAATTGCTCAGCATTCGCACCACTTAAAGGGTCAATTACCTCTGTCGCTCTTAGAATACCCGTATTCTTATTGTTCCAAACATTCAGAACGTAAGGGTGAGTAGTACTCCAAGTATGAGCGTGAAGTGTTCTCCATACTCCATTATCTCCCCAGTCCGTACCACGTGTTGGCACCAACTGCTCATCTGTTGTAACCTCAGTCAAAGCATACAAGTTAGCTTGGTCTCCAGTTTGACCAGTCACATCATTATAAATGTTGGAGATAGAACCATCAACATCCTCCACTCCATTAAACACATCTGATGCCCCTTCTGTAATTAGGGAATCAGTCTCCTCAATCTCCAAATCACACGCTGTGACGAGAAGCACAACTAATGCTCCTATCCCAATCTTGTGAAACATATTCCGAATGATTTCCATTTTCATCATTATTTATATTTACGCTTATCAGATTAAAAGTTAGTGCTCAAGCCAAGTGTAAACACTCTTGGTCTTGGATACGCCGAATAATCAATACCCGCTGTTGGTAATCCATTCAACAGGTCAAAGTCAGCCGGGTTAGTACTTACTTCAGGATCTAGCCCTGAGTAGTCAGTAATCAAGAACAAGTTCTGCATAGTCAAGTTCACATTCAAGTTCTTCAAGAATCCTTGGAAGAACGGAACATCATAAGCAATAACAACGTTCTGCATTCTGAAAAAATCTCCTTTTTCCAGGAATCTGGTTGATACAGCTGCTTCAGCAGATCCAGCTTCACCACTGTTAGGAACGTCTTTTGTCACGTTTCTTGCGTTGTTGATTGCACCTGCAGTGAAGAACGCATTAGCAGTGTTATTGTAAACATACTGACCATACTGACCATATCCATAAGCACTGAAGCTCCAATTCTTATAGCTAGCATTTAGGGACAAACCTGTATTCCATGTTGGTAAAGCTGATTTACCAACGAATGACTGGTTATCACCAATAGGCTGTCCTGAAGAATCGAATCCTTCAAACTCTCTCAGGAAGAAAGAGAATAGTGGATTTCCTCCAGCCAGGATTTGCGCGTATGCCAACGAAAGCCCTTGACCACGGATAGTTCCTGCCTCAAGTTGTCCTCCAAAATCTTGAAGTTCGTTTTCATTTCTCGCAATGTTACCAGTAATGCTTATTGAGGCATCTTTGGTTGCATATACATTGTATGTTAAAGTTGCTTCCCAACCTTTGTTTTCAACTGTAGCATCTAGGTTATCAAAGATTTGGCTTGCTACTGCAGGCTGTGCTGCAGTTCTTCTTAGAAGAAGGTCAGTAGTTTGGTAGTTGTATACATCGAAAGTACCGGTGATTTTACCAGCTAAGAATCCGAAATCAAGACCAAAACCTGCCTGAGTTGTTTCTTCCCATCGTAGTCCAGGGTTTACTGAACCTTGAGTAGCTGTACCAACAACGTTGATGGTACGGTTATCCTGGCTTGACACATCCGCGTATCTTTCACGTCGAATGAATTCTCCATAACCCAGACCATCCTGGTTTCCTACAATACCGTAGCTACCTCTAAGCTTTAGAGTGCTTATTACGTCAGGCATAAAAGACTCTTCATGTAACTTCCAAGCAAGAGCAGCGGAAGGGAAGATACCATATCTCTCATCTTCACCAAATCTTGATGATCCATCAGCTCTTACTGTCACAGTTAATAAGTATTTATCCTGGAAAGTAAAGTTACCTCGAGCGAAATAGGACTGAATGAAATCCGTCTGATCGTAGAAGTTAGCGATAATAGCCTGAACCGTTGCGTCCGCTGGCTTAGCGAAATACGACTGTCCTAGAGACCCTTCGTCAAATCCACTAACAAAACCACCTGTTGCCTCAGTACCACCATTTAATGCTTCGTCTGTTGCACCCCAGTTGTTAATATTATCAAATGCTCCATCAACCTCATCTTGTACAGCTTCGAATGAATCTCTCAATTCATCTTCCATATTATCTAGGTCGAAATCTGGATCTGAGAATCCTCTACCATTCGTCCAGTAGTAATTATTTCTGAAGCTTTGAACTGAGTAACCTGCGATGAAGTCTACTTTTAGATCGCCATACTGTTGGTTGTGATTTACAGTAGCTTCTAATAGATTGTTAGTGTAGAAGTTTCTATTAATCTGACCTTGACCAAATCCTTGAACTCCGTTTCCTGCATTAAGGGCATTTCCAGAGATCATAGTCGCAGTTTCAGCATCCGAATAATCTATACCATATGTAACCTTAGCTGTTAAACCGTCAGCGATTTTGTAATCGGCGGTAATATTGGCAAGGATTCTGTTTGTTCTACCATCCGCTCTGTAGTATTCCAACATGTTAGCTGGACTTCTTTGCCCTCCTGCATCGAAATCAGGATCAGTTGGCCATGTAGGGTTAGCTGAATATGAAGCTCCAAGAATGTCTCCCTGGAAACCTGCACTACCACTGATTGGTGGATCTTCTCTAGCAACATTTGAGAAGGTTGATGACAAGTTGACATTTAATTTGTCACCTAAAAATGATCTTTGACCATTCACACGTCCAGTTAACCTCTTCATGAAAGAGTTTTCCAATATACCTTGTTGATCTTCGTAGCCTAGTGAAGCAAGCAGTGAACCGTTAGCAAAACCCTTACTGTAAGAGAGGTTTTGTTTGTGTGACACTGAAGTCCTAGTTACGAAATCCTGCCAGTCGGTATTGTCACCGAAATTCTGCGCTGCAACATCTCCACCAAACTGACCAACAGCATCAAGAAAAGCACTGGTACTTAATAGATCGTATTCATTTGCAGGTGAAGAAATACTTACACTAGAGTTGAATTGAAAAGCTCCCGCTGAGCCTTGTCCACCTTTAGTCGTGATGATAACAACTCCGTTTGCACCTCTGGATCCGTAAATCGCCGTCGCAGAAGCATCCTTTAGTATACTGATACTCTCAATGTCAGCTGGGTTTATGAAGTTCAGAGGGTTAATATCTCCGGATGTTCCGAATCCAATATCAGCTGCACCCGGCTGAACACCACCAGCCAATGGCACTCCATCAACAACGAATAATGGGTTGTTGTTGGATCTAATTGAGTTCGTTCCTCTAATTCTAATATTAATTCCGTCACCTGGAGCTCCACTGTTACCAGAGATTTGTACCCCGGCAGTTTTACCAGCAATTAATTGTTCAGGTGATGATATAAGACCTTGGTTAAAGTCTTTCGCGCTTACTGCTGCTACCGCTCCAGTTGCATCAGACTGCTCGATCTCTCCATATCCAATTACGACAACCTCAGTCAAAGACTGAACGTCTAACTCAATTGAGACATCGATTACTGATCTAGATCCAACCGCAATTTCCTGGGTAGAATAACCAACAAAAGAGACAACGATAGTTGCTCCATCTCCAACGGCTAATTGATAATTACCATCAAAATCGGTAATGGTACCGTTTGATGTTCCTTTCTCGACGATGTTGGCCCCAGGGATAGTCTCACCGGTTTCCGCATCCGTCACTGTTCCACTTATCGTCCTTTCCTGTGCGACTGCAAGTGTCACAACAAAAGCCGATAACATCATTAGTAAATACTTCTTCATACTGTAGTGTTTAGTCCTGACTTGATGTTATTGTTAACAAAAAAAATAACTAAAAATATAACAATTCCCACTTTACCCAAATGTAAAGGTTCAGGCAAGTAAATCAGGATTTTGAACAAATACAAAAGGAAAATACAATTTCTCTAATGAAAACGTTTGCATAACTATCTCCATTGAAATATTTCAAAATTTCATTTTTCTAAGAAAGCTAAAAACTCCTCTCAAATTGCATTAAATTTAGATTAACAAAACGCTATTTACCATCTTGAAACCAAGAGCGACGATTAAAGACATTGCGAAAGAGTTGAAAATTTCTCCTTCTACGGTATCAAGAGCCCTGGCTGATAACCCGATTGTGAAACAAACTACTCGGGAGGCCGTGAAGCAACTTGCAAAAGAGTTAAGCTACACGCCAAACATAACCGCGCTCAATCTTCGGAGCCGAAAAACCAATACAATTGGTATCATCATTCCTCATATAGTACATGAATATTTTGCTTCCATTATAAGAGGTGTAGAAGAGTTCGCCTATTCCAATGGCTACGGTGTTCTGATATCGTGTAGCCATGATAGGTATGAAAGGGAAAAAATCGATGCAAATTCCTTACTACAAGGTAATGTAGATGGGCTATTAGCCTGCGTTTCTAGTGAGACGAAAAATGTAGAACATTTCAGAGCATTTCAAAACCAGGGAATCCCCCTGGTTTTTTTTGATTGTGTTGTGGGTGAATTGAAAACACCTAAGGTGGTTGTCGATGACTTGGACGCGGGATACCTAGCTACAAAACATCTAATAAGTAAAGGATGTCGCTCAATAGCATATATTGGAGGTCCCGATACTTTAACAACTAATATGCAACGCTTTGCGGGATACCAGAATGCCTTAGCCACTCATAATCTCGATTCAAATCCATCCCTTGCTGTCCACTGCAGGTCCGGAGATCATCAGGATGGTTATGCAGAATGCAGAAAGCTTTTGGAAGGTAATAGATTTGACGGATTATTTACAGGAACTGATATGCTTGGCATTGGAGCCATTAAAGCTGCAAAAGAATATGGATTGAGAATTCCTCACGATCTTGCCATTATAGGATTTAGTGACTGGAGTATTTCTTCACTTTTTGAGCCCAGTCTATCAACCATCAGACAACCAGGTCAAGAACTGGGTGAAAAAGCTACAGAGCTACTTATTGAGCAAATCAATAATCCTGAAAACAACAACTATGAAACCAATGTGCTTAAAACAGAACTAATTGAACGAGAAAGTTCAAAACGACCTTGATGGTCTGTATTCGGAAATCGTACCGTTTTCGTTGTATTGAAAAAGCGATTTATTCACCAATTCAATGTTAATTGATTCTCTGTCCCCAAGTCCCTTGAGTACCAATTCTTCAGATTCCAAGTCCACATTATAAAAATGGGTTGTCATTTCTCCATTTTCTTCAATTAGGATTTCATAGTACTGATCTTTGGTCGGATCATGTCCGATAAAGCCATCTCTTATTTTTTCCCTATTCACATACTCTTCAAATGATAAAACATGTTGAGAGTGTCGCTTCGTAAATCTCTTAATCTCCCCCGAAACATGCTCCCCAATTAGAGTTTCAAAAATCGCATCCTCATTCTTATCACGATCGAATTGATTTTTCAAGTTGGTTGCTTCAAAAATCAAACGCTGAAATGAATCGGCAATTTCCTGCGAAATAGATGAGGAACTATCCTCCATGAAACTTGGAATGGCTATTAAAAGTACCGATTGTGGTGTCGCACGGCGACCATTCATATTCTTGACAATTGACTTCTTATGTTTGACAGTCTCTAACTCGATTACGGCTCCACGAACCAACATTCCATGATCCTCCTTCACCTTTTCAATCACAATGTGATACGGATTTAAATCACTTAACTTAAAGACTCGTTCACGATATTCCTTGCCCGTAATCTGACGAGGATTTCTTGCTGCTACCGAACGAAAACGAATAGTGCCGTCATCTTGTGGTGTAAATGTGTTCACATACCATTCCTTCTCACTGCTACTGTAATACGTATAATCCAACTTCCTGTCCAGGAAATCCATATCGTTTCTATCCTGTGCAAAAGCAGTTATGCAAATGAGAAGAAATGAGGAGAATGTAAGCGACTTCATACGGTAATTTCAGACAACCAAAACGAACCTCAAGGTAAACACTATCGGAATTAGATTCAAGAAGTAGCAACAAAGGAAATGAATTGAATGAGAAAGTCATTCTAAGGTCTAAGCATGATATGCAACATAGTTGCATTTAGGGTGTGAGATAGCTAATTTTGCCAACCTGTAATTTGAATAGAGTAAACCATGAATAAAAAATTACCTGTTACCGTGTTAAGCGGTTTTCTAGGAGCTGGAAAAACAACTTTGCTTAATCATGTATTACATAACAAAGAAGGTCTGAAAGTTGCCGTAATTGTTAATGATATGAGTGAAGTAAATGTGGATGCGGAGTTAGTAAAGAATGAAAACACTTTATCCCGAACCGAAGAGAAGCTGGTGGAGATGAGTAATGGTTGTATTTGTTGTACACTTCGCGAAGACCTAATGATTGAAGTAGAGAGGTTGGCTAAGGAGAACCGGTTTGATTATTTGCTAATTGAGAGTACAGGTATTAGCGAGCCGGTACCTGTTGCGCAGACCTTCTCCTTCATAGATGAAGAAAATGGAATTGACCTATCTAAATTCAGCTATGTTGATACCATGGTAACCGTAGTTGATGCGTTTAATTTTTTCAAGGATTTCGGAAGTCCTGAAACTTTGATGGATAGGGACCTCACGGATATAGAAGGTGATTTCCGGACGATAGTTAATCTACTAACCGATCAAATCGAATTTGCGAATGTCATTATTCTCAATAAAACTGATTTGGTAACAGATGAACATCTAGGATTACTAAAAGCAGCTGTTCAAAAGCTTAACCCGGCTGCAAAAATAATTGAGTCGAGTTTTAGTAAGGTCCATCCGAAGGAGATCCTAAACACCGGATTATTTGATTTCGAAGAGGCTGAGCAAAGTGCTGGATGGATAGAAGAACTCAACAAAGAAGAACACACTCCTGAAACCGAGGAATACGGTATTTCATCATTTGTATACCGGAATCAAAAACCATTCGATCCAGGACGTTTTTGGGCCTACGTACAGCATAAGTTCCCAAGTACAATTATTCGAAGTAAAGGATTGTTCTGGTTGGCTTCCCGCCCTGCCCAGGCACTGGTTTGGAGTCAGGCAGGTGGTTCATTAAAGGCAGATAGTGCTGGAGTTTGGTGGAGTAGCATGCCATTTGAAAAGCGCATCCAGTTTATGGGCTTTGTAGAAAATCAAGAATACATCGAGGAAGGTTGGGATAAGACATTTGGAGATAGAAAAAATGAAATTGTATTTATTGGCCAAGATATGGACGAGGAGCAGATCAAATCTGATCTTGATCACTGTTTATCCACTGATATCGAATTGATCGATGGAAGTTGGAAAGACGGTTATACTGACGATTGGCCTGTCGAAAGAGCTTATGCTTTGGAATAGAGAATGATGGCGATTTGAAACGCCATCAACCTCACATGTTTCCCTTCAGATCACTGCCATTAGAAAAACCCATTCGAATCTTCGGATGGGTTTTCTATTTTTTCGACAAAATCTAAGTGGGCCTTATCCTCCTGCGTCAAGACTACTAATGACAAACTGGATTACTCATACCCACAGGCATGCCGCACAATCCCTCGTGAATCTCCCCGACCAGTCGGAGTCGATTTCAAACCCCAGCGTCGTCACTGGTTCTCATCCAATTTCATCAACAAAAAAACCCATCCGAAATTTGTTCGGATGGGTTTTCCAAGTGGGCCCTACTGGATTCGAACCAGTGACCCCCTGCTTGTAAGGCAGGTGCTCTGAACCAACTGAGCTAAGAGCCCGATTTACGCATCAGAAAATATCAAAGCGCAAAAGGACTGCAAAAGTAGTTTGCTTTATAAGCTTTGCAAATCTTTTATAAAAAATGTTTTAGCTAATTGCTACTGACAAGTACTCGTTAAATGGCCGTCCAACTTTGAATTGCGAAAGGAGCCTTTCATTAAGATTATCATCGAAGAAGAAATCGTCAGATAACTCTTTCCAAACAATGAAACTCTTAAACCTTAACAGGTCAATATTCGGATGATCTTTAGGGTACCCTTTGGGTGCAGTTTTAAGTTGTTCTCCTCTGATACCTCCGAAAGTCTCCATGAAAGTCTTGTTCTCAATTATCTTTTTCAACTCCTGCGCATTGTAATCGACTTCCTGCCTAATTTTTTTCAATATGTCAGCTTCAGGCATATATATTCCACAGGCAACCATGGACTTTCCAGGTTCGACGTGGATGTAATAGGTCGGATTGGGGGATTTCTTCCCTCCTTCTGTCATGGCCGCACCAAAGTTGGTTTTATACGGTCGCTTATCCTTGGAAAACCGGATGTCTCTATTGATCCTAAAAACACAGTCTTTGGGTTGGAGACCAGCAATCCCTTCATCAAATTCGCTGATTCCAGCAATTAATGACTCGATAAACTGATTAAATGATTTCCTAACTCCCTCGTATCTCTTCTTATTCTCGTGCATCCACTCACGATCATTGTGAGCATTCAAGTCATTTAGGAAGGAAAATATCTCTTTCATAACCGCGGTGTTTTATTTTTATATGTCAATGATGGTCACTAATCCCCAAAGATCGTCTCCTTCATAGTCTCCAATCTATGAGTTCTGGAAGCCTTTAATAATATTGTGGTTCCTGATAACGACTGTTCCTTTACATACTTTGATGCTTCCTCTTTTGTTTCAAACCACTCGCAATTTGAGTTATTACCTGATGCTTCTTTAAGTCGATTCCCAATAAACAATGTGAAAATGTTTCTTTCTTTTACCAACTCCCCTAATCGGCGATGCTCCTCCTCCTCGTTCTCAAGTTCATTCATTTCACCTAGAATTGCCATCTTCTTACCTCCCATTGCTGCCAAATTTTCTATCGCAGCTTTCATGGAATCCGGGTTTGCGTTGTAGGCGTCCATGATCAGACGAATACCATTTTTTTCAACAACTTCGGATCGAAGGTTACCAGGTCTGTAAGCTGAAATCGCCTCTGAAATATCTTTATCTGGTACCCCAAAGAATCTGCCTACCGATACCGCTGAGGCAATATTTTCAAAGTTGTATTCCCCAATCAATAAAGAATTACATGTCTCAGTACCGATCTGCACTTTTAGGTAGGGGTCTGCGCCAAGCAGTGTAACGTCTGCCTCGGGATAGGCCTGAAAAGTTTTAAATCTCTTACTCATAGCCTTTAATCGATGGTCATTGGTGTTGAGAAACACCGTACCATCGTTTTCCCGAAGAAAATGAAACAACTCTGATTTACCTCTTAGTACACCTTCTATTCCACCGAAGGTCTCAGTATGTGCTTTACCGATATTCGTTATCAAACCGTGCGTAGGCTTCGCAAAGCCACTCAATTGAGCAATTTCTCCAACATGGTTGGCACCCATCTCAATCACCGCGATTTCCACTTGTGGATAGATATGCAGAAGAGTGAGTGGTACTCCCAAGTGATTGTTGTAATTGCCTGCTGTACTATGTACAATGTATTTTCTTTGAAGGACTTCGGTCAGGAGTTCTTTGGTAGTGGTCTTCCCATTGGATCCAGTAAGACCAAAGAGTACACGTTTGTATCTACTTCTGTGGAAAATCGCCAGGTCCTGTAGCGCTTTTGTGGAATCTTCAACCTGAATCAATCGATCATCTCCGGCTATTTCCTCATCCACCACTGCGTATGAGGCTCCTTTCCTCAGGGCTTCCAAAGCATATTCATTACCGTTGAAGGTCGGTCCCTTGATCGCAAAAAAAAGATTCCCTGGTTTCAAGGTACGCGTGTCAATTGAAACGCCGTCGCTCAATAAAAACCTGGAATAAAGGAATTCTATTTGATTTTCCATTTACAATTTTGTTGCCGTCAAAGATAGAATGAAGATGAAAGAAGTCACCGTTCTGGTTTATCAGTCGATAGATGAATTTAATTTTTCCTCTTTTGAGCATCCAATCTTTCAATGGGTTTCTAATCAATTGTACCCAAATTTTTCATTGGACTCCTTATCAGGATCAGATATTGTTAGTTATACCCACTTGTTTATTGAAAAATCAGAACGTCTGGTACTACTACTACTTTTTGATCAATCTAATAATAGTAAGAATCTTCCGAGTTTACTCCGAAAGGTAAGTAGTAAGGAAGAAACCTTGATCGTCAGTTTGGGCACAAATGTTCTTGCCGAAAAAATGTCTACAGAGTCCTTTAAAACATCTGAGGATCTAATTGAAAGAGTCGAAAACTGGATCAACCTAGGATGAAGCTATCAGCATCCTCTTGAAAGGGGAATCTATTCCTAAATTTTTCCAGGTTGTCTTTTGTAATTATCCCTGTGGTGATTTGATCTTTTTCTCCCAGCTGACAAACCGACTCTCCAAGGTAATTGTAGATAGCAGAGTGGCCAATATATGTAGCGCCGACTCCGTCTGTCCCAATCCGGTTCACTCCTATGCAATAAGCGATATTTTCAATTGCTCGAGCTTGCAAAAGTGTATCCCATGCATGGATTCTAGGTGCGGGCCAGCTAGCAACGAATAATAGAATGTCGTATTCATAGAGATTTTGCTCAGTCCTCTTGGACCTGGTCCAAACGGGAAATCGAAGATCATAACATATCTGAGGAAATATCTTCCATCCTTTTACCTCAAAAGTAACCCGGTTTGCTCCAGGGGTGTATGGCACGTCTTCTCCTGCTAACCCGAAAAGATGCTTTTTATCGTATTGCGTGAAGGAACCATCGGGATTGATCGCATAGAACCGATTGTAATAATTCCCATTCTCCTTTACGATGTAACTCCCTGAGAGGGTCGCTTCAGCTTGTGCGGCACACATCTTCATCCACCGGAATGTCTTGGAATTCTGTGGTTCGGCAAGATCCTCTGCCTGCATCGAAAACCCAGTAGAAAACATTTCTGGTAGCACAATCAAATCTGTTTTACCCTTTAGGTCAGCCATCTTCTCTTCGTACATCGCTAAATTGGCATCGATGGATTCCCAATGGATATCACTTTGAACCAGACTTATTCGTAGTTCATTCACAGTTGAACTTTGTTTAGAATTTCCACTCCACTGGAAATAGTATCATCGGATTTAGCGAAACAAAAACGAATAGTATGTGGATCATACTCGCCTTCATAAAACACCGATATGGGTATTCCCGCTACCTTGAAGTCCTTCGTCAATCGTTGAGTCAAGTCAATATCAGATTCTTCTGTCTGATAGGTTAACAATTGAAAATAAGTGCCTTGAGCCGGGCGACAGTCAAATTGATCTGTATCCAGCTTACTAAGAAAAAGATCCCTTTTCCGTTGAAAAAACTCTGACAAAGCGGAAAAACTCAACCCCTCTGACAGCGCTTCACAAATTGCATACTGAGACGGAGTGTGGACACTAAATGTCATAAATTGATGAATCTTCCGTATTTCATCGGTGAGCCATTTTGGTGCGACAGAGAACCCTACTTTCCACCCTGTGACATGATACATCTTCCCAAATGAGAATGCTGCTACCGATCGCTCAAACAAGTCAGGATATCTGAGAACACTTTCATGTCTACTACCGTCAAATGTAATGTGATGATACACTTCGTCACTTATCACATATAAGTCATGCTCAAGAACTAGTTTCTGCAAGTGAAGCAAGTCCTCCTGACTAAGTATTGTACCTGTAGGATTATGAGGACTATTGATCATAATCACCTTCGTCTTAGGAGAAATTTTATCTTCAACCTCCTGCCAATCAATCTGGAATACAGGCGCCTTCAAACGAATTCGTACCGGTATACCTTTATTCATAGTTACCAGCGGATCATAGCTATCATATGACGGATCAAAAATGATCACCTCATCTCCTTCGTTTACCAGCGCACATACAGCTGCACAAATGGCCTCGGTAGCTCCTGAGGTAATGGTAACCTCATTAAATCCATCTATTTGTCTTTCGTAAGCAGAGGAAAATAGATGCGAAATTCTATCCTGCAGATCGGGAATTCCATTACTGGTCGCATATTGGTTTCTTCCCATGTTCATCTGCAAATTCACTTTGTGAATCAACTCCTGATCGATTGGGAAATCAGGGAATCCCTGAGACAGATCAACAGCTCCGTTGTCCTTTGCCAATTGAGACATTGAGGAAAAAATGGAGTCGGCAACAGACGGGAGTTTGGAAGTGAACGAGATCATCGATTTACCTTTTTTGAGGGACTTTGACTCGATAATCTGCGTCTACCTTACCTTTACTAATGTTGGTCAATTTTCCTTTGAGAAGCCTTTTTTTGAAAGCAGATATATGGTCAGTGAATAATATTCCTTCAATATGGTCGTATTCGTGTTGAACAATCCTGGCCGCCATTCCCTCCAATTCCATCTCCGCCGGTTGAAAATTCTCATCAACGAATCGAATCTTCACTTTCGGAGGCCTTTGGACGTCTTCCCTTATTCCGGGAATGCTTAGGCACCCCTCTTCAAAAGGCTCATTTTCACCTTCACTGTCAATTATCTCCGGGTTCACAAATGCTTGTTTGATTCCTTTAGATTCGTCCTCCTCTGTAGGCGTGCTATCAATAATGAAGAGTCGTACAGACTTACCTATTTGGGGAGCGGCCAGACCGACACCATTGGCTTGATACATTGTCTCAAACATATCCTCTACCAGTTGTTTCAAATCAGAGGTGTCTTTTTCTATGTCCTGTGCTTTCTTTTTTAATACCGGGTCACCGTATAATACTATCGGGTAAATCATATCTGTTCCTGCATATAATCCTGTAAAATAATGACTGCACTGGCCTGATCAACATTCAATTTCTTTCTCCGGTTCTTTTTTTTCGTACCAGATAGTATCAAACCTTCCATCGCCCTTTTAGAGCTCCCCCATTCGTCCTGCAAAACTACTTGCATGTTTGGGAATACCTTTCTAAAACGATTCAGAAATGCTTCCACATTAGGTGTATTATTGGTGGGGGAGCCATCGTCATTAGTTGGCCAACCGACAATTACTTTATCAACCGACTCACTTGCAAAGTACTTTTCAAGAAATTCAATCAACTCATGGCTAGGGATACCTTTTAGAGGCTGGGCAATTATGCCTAAAGGGTCGCTTACAGCAAGACCAGTTCTTTTGGTGCCATAATCAATCGCGAGAAGTCGTCCCATTAAGTTAGTTCAGGCGTACGAGTTCAGATACTTTCGTCAGAATTTCCCTCTCCAACTTAATCGCTTCCGGAAAGAGTATCTCGTTTTCTATCTGTGCATGATATAGGATCTCCCTATCGAAAGCCTTTATTTCCTTGATAACTACACCGGTTATTAAATCCTCTACCTTAATTTCAGATAAAAGGTTTCGAATACCTTCCATCTCATCTTCATCGAGGTGGTGATCTCTCATTTCCTTTAGTGAGAATGCTGACTGGTGGGCAAAATGATGAAATTTTTTATCCTTTCTAGTTTGAAGAAGATGATTTATATACTGGAACAGTTTGTCCTCCTCTTCATACACGTGCTTGATAAAGTCCTCAACAAAAAGTGGAAACACCGCCTTGAGATCTTTAGTATTCTCACACCTATCGGGTATCTTACTAATAAGGTTCGCGATATAGGGAAGGAAGTCCTTTATATAAGTGTGATGAGCAAAACGTAGATACTCCAGCGTGAGTTTTAGGGGATAGGACTGGATTTCTGAAATCGGAATTCTTGAAGTTGAGTCAAATTGATAAAAACTGCGTATCAGGCGACTCTTAGAGATCCCTCGATCCGAACATAAGGCTCCTAAGGTATGGTGTTCAAACTCGTAAAACTCGATCCCCAGGTACTTCAACGCCCTGCCGTAGATGTAGTTTTCATCTACAATTTCTCCAATCTTACGATCCAACACACTCATTAATCGTCAAATATAAAAATTCCAATGTTCAACTTATTAAAACGTTTCCATTTTTAATTACGTTAAGGCACTATTGACTTTTTCAAATTCAATTCTCGATTTTTGACAGATGAACTCGAAGCAATCCATCAGATTACCTTTATATATAGGCCTTGCCATCGCTTTTGGCGTATTCATTGGCGCAGAAATGGCCGGTGGAAAGGATAAACCAGAATTACTTAAAAGCCTATATAAGCTTAGACAGGTAATTACTTTCATTGAAAATGATTACGTAGACCAGGTAGACACGGAAGAGCTAATCGAGGAAGTAATCGAAGATATGCTGGTGAATCTTGATCCACACTCAGTTTATATCTCCGCTGAAGAGCTTAAGCTTTCCCAGGGACAACTTCAAGGCAACTATGAAGGAATCGGCATAGAATTCAATATTTTCAAAGACACTGTCTACGTAGTTTCTCCATTGAGCGGGGGGCCTTCGGAAAAACTGGGGCTTGAGTCGGGTGATAAAATTATAAAAGTAGATGGCGAAAATATTGCCGGGATTGGAATAACCAACAGAGGAGTGCGTAGGCGGTTACTGGGACCCAAGGGATCAGAAGTAAAGGTGAGCGTAGTTAAAGGAGGCGGTGATGGCCTGACGGTTGAATATACCATTGAAAGGGACGTTATTCCAACTTATTCAGTGGATATCCACTACATGATAGATGACGAAATTGGCTATATCAAAGTTAGTAGATTCGCCGCAACTACATTCCTGGAATTCAAAGAAGCCTTATACAAATTACAGGAACAGGGAATGACCAAATTGGTCCTGGATCTAACCGGAAATCCAGGCGGTTACATGGATCGAGCGGTAGACATGGTCGATGAATTCCTGGCTGGTAACGAATTGATCGTTTATACGCAGGGGAAAGAATCCAAATACAATGGACGAGACATTTCAAAAAGGGATGGTGATTTTGAAGAAGGACCACTTATTGTGCTCATCGACGAAGGATCAGCTTCCGCCTCTGAAATTGTTTCTGGAGCGCTTCAAGACCATGACCGCGCATTGATCGTGGGTCGAAGAAGCTATGGAAAAGGACTGGTACAACTTCCCATATCCTTAAATGATGGTTCGGAGTTACGACTAACAATATCCAGGTACTACACTCCATCGGGAAGGTGCATTCAGAAACCTTACTCGGACGATATAGAAAACTACCACCGTGAATATGTAAATAGATTTTCCAGTGGAGAGGTGTTTGTAGAGGACAGTGTACAGGTAAATGATTCCCTGGTTTATAAAACATCAGGAGGAAGAACGGTATATGGTGGAGGTGGCATCATACCTGATGTATTTGTTCCATTTGATACCACAGGTAATACCCGCTACTTCAATCGCCTGTTTCAATCGAACACAGTTGCAGAGTTTGCTTTGCATTATTATGAATCCAACGGAAGTGATCTGGAGGCTCAGGGTTTGGATTCATTTATAAGTGATTTCCAGGTTACCGATGACATGCTTAGAAAAATAACTTCGGAGGCCGTTGAGAACGGTGTTCCTTTCAGCGAAAAGGCATTCCAGCTCTCAAAAGAAAAACTTCGAATTTATGTAAAGGCTTTTATCGGTCGAAGGGTTTGGAACAACGATGCATTTTATCCGGTCATCCATAAAGACGATGAGATCCTTCAGCGAGCCATCCAGCTCTTTGATGAAGCTTCAGAATTAGCTTCATTAAATCCTTAATCATTTCGATCCAGGGCAAGCTTGTGAGCAAAATCGTAGAATTTGCCAAGATTCTCCCAATCAAATATTGGGGAAGCGGCTTCTGCATTATTTCGTAGATTTATTCTATCTCTTCTACTCAACTTGACAAATCTATACATGATATCGGCTAACTGATTTGCCGCCTCGTCGAATGATTTTTGGTGCCTTCTGACCACGTACATTCCTTTCTTCTCGTAGTCTTTTGTATTCTTGATAAGAAAGTCGCCAAAACCAGAAAGGTCACTAGTCACTGAAGGAACTCCACTAGCAATACACTCTAAGGGTGTATAACCCCATGGCTCATAGTAGCTTGGAAATACTCCCAAATGGCATCCTCTTACGAATGCAGGATAATCCATGGCGAATAGAGGATTCGTGTAATTGATAAAATCCGGATGATAAACAACTTTCACTCGATCATGTTCATTGTTTATCATATTGGATGATCGGAGAAAATTCAATATCTCATCCTTGCTATCGTCATGAAGATTATGAGTCACAACTGCAGGCATATTGGATGATTTCCAGCTTTGGAGTGTTCTTCTATATCTCAAACGCCAATAGTCATCCACAAAATCTCTCATCCCAGGAAGTTTCGTGTCCTCGGTAGACATGGCTGTGAACATTAACTTCTCCTTAATCTGTTCAGTGATCTTATCCAGAGTTTGCTTGAACTCTTCGAGCATTGCTCGAGATTGAAGTATGCCCGGATTAATTGAAGAGTATGGTTTTTTGGTTATAAAGAACATGATAATGGTCATATCCGAATTCTCTTCTTTCAATCGGTGATTAAGCCTTGCCAGTGCTTCAAGTGAAAGATCGTAGCCCTTATTCAAGTATTCATAACGACCGGACGTGAAGAAATAAAGAGTTTTATCCAGGTCAAACGTGTAGTTGCTAAAGAAGTGCGCAATTGTAAATTGATGGATTTGGTGCTTAAACTCATTATGTAAATTCTGAAACTCATGAAGCGCTTCGAATCTCATGTTATTGAGTCCATTTGGAAGAATCATATCCGGGTCTCGTCCCAGTAGATGTCGACACTCTGCCGCAGTTACCTCGGATACAGTGGTAAAAACATGCGATGAATGAGCTGCGGCTCTCTCAAGTCCAACTTGAGGCTCGATATTAAAATGTTGTGCCTCCTTCTGCCAATCCAGGAAAGGGAGGTGATCATAAAACATTGGATCGTTCATGGCCAAATACCTTCCCAACATAGTGGCATGGGTAGTGAAAACCGTAGTTATTGGAATTTTATCCTTTCTTAACTCAGGTAACCCGGATGCACACATCCATTCATGAAAATGGGCAATAATCCTTTTATCTGTGTATTCACCGGTAGCTAACTCACTTATGAATATTCGGACAAACTCTCCAAACATGGCAACATCATTAAGGAGAAAATCGCCTTCTGGCATAGAAATCCCATGATGTTCCCACAGATAGTATTTGATTTCACCTAAACGGGATAGCATGGAACTATTATCTAGCAACACTACTTTCGGACGACCACTAACCAACCAAACTCCATAGTATACACCGAGGCCACTATCTCTCAGTTTTTTCACCGCCTTGAAGATTGGATCCTTGGAATCTTCAATGGGTTCAAATTCAGTCGAGACATTATGAGGAATATATGGTCCAATTAGGCAATAGTTGTTCCCCCATTTTTTGACATTGGTTGGCACTTTTGATCGAACAACAGTATAAATACCTCCAACCTGATTTAATACTTCCCAGGCTATTTCCAGTAGAAAAGAACCGCGGATCTCTTTCTTGGTGATTCTCTTAGGAACTTGGGTTTCTGCCATGCTTTTTTTGATTTTATCGAAATCTAATGAATAGAACTGAATTCATATGAAATCCAAAAAACAAATTAAATAACTGGAATTAATTCCAAGTTTTTTTACAAATAACGCGTTTGTTTTTTGGTGACTAAATCATGTTTTGTCCGTCTACCGAAAAAAAAATTACGATTTATATGAATTCTATAAGGGAAATAGTGTTATCCATATGTTAGTAATTCATTTTAAGATTGCTTATTCAAGTATAACTTTACATCACACTTAAGAGTTATGATGGACATCGATAAAGAATCGTACGTTAACTTCCTAGGAAGTTGGGGTCAGATTTGTTTCATTTTATTTATAGTAATGCTAGGACTTGCATTGCTATCTTTCCTAATGTATCGGTATAGATACTCCTCGGCGAAAGACTACAAAGCCAAATTCGATTTGGCATCCCAGTCTGAGATCAGCTCTATGCTTACCACGCAATATTTGATCGCTGCGGGTATTTTCTTTTTAACAATCACGTTGAAAGATGATACGGTTGAACTCCATGTTGTATGGTTTTTCATCAGGATTTTTATTGCTTTTGCTTTTGCCACTCTCTGGGGCTACGTGGCTTTTTTGGTATTCAAATACTACTATCCCGGTCCTCTAAGTAAGAAACTGGAAAGACTTCGATATACACCTAGGATCAATCCTCATACGGGAAATAAGATGAAACTCCTCAGTGAGGAGGAAGAGGATGCCTACCTGGATGAAGGTCAGCAAGCCGAAGAAAACGTATTTTCAGTTGATTATGATGTATGGATAGACCCGATTTCAGGTGATACACACATCGAGAAATATAAAGGCCACCTTATTGCCCATGAATGTGACCGATGTGGTTTCCAAACTTTGCGTTTAGTTAAAGAAGACGTTATCCAGGAGGCCACAGAAACTCAAGACGGAGAAGTACAACAAGAATTCAACTGCTCGTATTGCGGAAGAATCAAGAGAAAGACCGTTAAGATATCGAAGAAACTAAAAGAAGACTTCTCGAACAGACGTCTTATCGACGATCCTTTGCGATACGATAAGCGCATCCAAATGATCAAGCTTGAAATTCATACAAAAGGAGATGCAAAGATTTTTGAATTCCAAAATATGGATCAAATCAAACACTTCCTGGATGAGTTTGATTTAGAGAAACTGGAAGAAGAAGTCGTTGACTATTAAAAGGAAGACATTAAGCGGTCTGATTCTTGGTCCGACCGCTTTTTTGTTTATTCTAGTCTTTCACCCTTTTCAGGATTTAAGTTCGGACGCTAACGCTACGCTGGCGGTAACCTGCTGGGTAGCCTTATGGTGGATGGGAGAATTCATTCCTATCTATGCTACTGCCCTGCTTCCCATTGTTCTACTCCCTTTGACTGGAGCCGCGCCGATAGACCAAACGACAATGGCTTACGGGGACAAGATGCTTTTCTTATTCATGGGGGGATTCATCATTGCGATTGCCATGGAAAAATGGGACTTGCACAAACGTATTGCCCTCAATATTATAAAGACTGTTGGCAGTAATCCTGACCGAATTATTCTTGGTTTCATGATAGCAACAGGTCTGCTATCAATGTGGATATCCAACACGGCCACTACACTGATGATGGCCACTATCGCAATGGCAATCGTTACACAAACTTCAGAACAAGTGGGTAACACCGGAAACGACTTCTTCAAAAGCATGCTTCTTGGCGTGGCTTACTCAGCATCTGTCGGTGGTGTTGCCACTTTAGTAGGCACTCCAACCAACCCAATTTTTGTTGCTGTAGCTAGTGACTTGTATGATGTTGATGTTCCATTTGTTAATTGGATGTTATTCGCTCTTCCATTCAGTGTCCTTGTTATATTCCTCACCTGGATTTATCTGACTAAAATCGCCTACAAGTCAAAGAATGTTGACCTGAAGATGAGCTCCAATGTTATCGAAAGAGAGCTGGATAAACTGGGTCCTATGAAATACGAAGAGAAGGCGGTGGCTTGGGTATTCGGAATAACCGCATTTTTATGGATTACCAGAACATTTTTCCTCGGAAGAATCATACCAGAATTGAATGATACGACCATTGCAATTGCAGCTGGTGTCAGTTTATTTCTAGTCCCCTCCAAAAAAGAAGATTCTTTGGGCTTGATTTCATGGGGGGAAGCGGTCAAACTTCCATGGGGTGTTATCATCTTATTTGGTGGTGGACTTTCAATTGCTGCAGCCTTCCGAAGTTCCGGATTAGCTGAATGGTTTGGTCAGCAACTGGTATCCCTGGATGCTTTACCACTTTTTGCCATTATACTTTTGGTTACCTTAATTGTGAATTTCCTTACAGAGGTTACTTCCAATGTGGCTACGGCGTCTATCATACTCCCCGTACTGGCCGCTTTTTCAGAAGCCATTGGAATTCATCCCTTTTTATTAATGGTGCCCGCGACTATGGCGGCTTCGTGTGCGTTCATGCTACCGGTTGCGACAGCACCTAATGCCATTGTTTTCGGATCAGGAAAGCTAAAAGTTGGAGATATGGCGAAAACCGGCTTCCTTCTAAACTTGATTAGTTCATTTCTTATCAGCCTAATTGGTTACAGCTTCCTTTCGCTGGCTCTTGATCTTTGAGTCACGTTTATTCGCGACGTAAACGCCAAGAATGATTCCTGCAATCCCAACGAAGTGAATCAATGAAAGTGTTTCCCCATCCACCAATCCCCACACTATCGCTACCAAAGGAATTAAGTAGGTGACTGAGGAAGTAAAAACGGGATTGGTAAGCTGAACAATGTGGTTAAATATAATGAGAGCAATTGCAGTACTCATTACACCTAACAAGACAATATATCCAATTGCAATTGTCACTTCTCCTCCAATAAAGATTTTGTTCGGTACATCTGTAAAAGCTAAAAGGTACACCAAAGCTAAAGGTCCTACTATTACCACTGATATACTTGTAATAGTAAGTGCCTTTAGGTGACCGAGAAATTGTTTTATCAGATTCAGGTTTCCGGCATATAGTATCGTCGCAAGTACAATAAGCAGTCCGTAAACATTAAATGAGATTCCACCGGACTCATCCGCAAGAATCAATAAAGCTGTACCAATAAAACCCATACCTACACCTAAATAGGTTCTTCTAGTATACTTCTGATCAAAAAAGAATAATCCCATGAGGATAACAAAAATTGGTGTGAGAGCATTGAGTACACCTGCCAGGGAACTTTGTAACTCGGTCTGCGCAATAGCAAAAAGGAAAGATGGAATAAATGTACCCATTGCCCCAACTGCCGCCAGGTTTTTCCAATCCACACTTTTAATTCGGGATAACCTGCTAAGAGCAAATGGTAAAAGAAAAAGAAGAGCCGCTGTTATTCGGGTTACAGCCACTTCCTGCGGGGTTAAATACGCCAAACCTTTCTTGATAAGAATAAAGGACGAACCCCACATTAATGAAAGCATGAATAAAAGTATCCATGCTATAACCGGTATCTGCTTGCTATCAGGCTGGGACAAACTCTTCGAAATAATGATTTACCTGGTCTAATACATCCATTATTTCGTTATAGTTCTCCAGTTCAACCAGTTTTGTTCGAAAAGGTTTGAAGTTCGGTATCCCCCTAAAATAGTTGGTGTAATGTCGACGCATCTCAAAGATTCCCAATTTTTCACCTTTCCATTCAATGGAAAAAGACAGATGTCTTTTTACTACTTCTACCCTATCCGTAATTGAGGGAGAAGCGGGAATTGATCCATCATTTAGAAATGACTTTATTTCTCTAAATATCCAAGGATTACCGATGGACGCTCTTCCGATCATAATTCCATCAACACCATATTTCTCTTTGTACTCGAGGGCTTTTTCAGGAGAATCGATATCCCCATTCCCAAAAATAGGTATATGTATGTCAGGATGATTTTTGACATCAGCAATGTAAGACCAGTCTGCAACACCCTTGTACATCTGTTTCCTGGTCCTACCATGAATAGTCAATCCCTGAATTCCCACATCTTGTAACCGCTGTGCAACCTCCACAATCTTAATGGATTTATCGTCCCACCCAAGTCTAGTTTTTACTGTAACGGGTTTGTTTACTCGTTTCACTATCTCCTCAGTCATTCTTTGCATTTTTGGCAAATCCAAAAGAATTCCAGCCCCAGCTCCTTTACAAGCGACTTTCTTCACAGGGCAACCATAGTTGATGTCTACAATCTCGGGATTTGCCGCTTCAGCTATGGCGGCCGCCTCTCTCATGCTTTCAATCTTATCTCCAAAAATCTGTATCCCTATTGGCCTTTCATAGTCATAGATATCCAGTTTTTGAACGCTCTTATCTGCGTCCCTTATCAGGCCTTCCGCGGAGATAAACTCTGTAAACATAAGATCTGCTCCTTGCTCCTTACAAAGTGCCCGAAAAGGTGGATCACTTACATCCTCCATGGGGGCCAATAGCAGTGGAAAATCCGGCAGTTCAATATTTCCTATCCTTACCAACGTTTATTTCTATTTTTGCCCGCAAATTTAGAGCAATAAATGCATAATCTATTTCAATATTCAGATCGACCAATGGGCCCGTGGATTCTCATAGTGTTGTTCTGTGGATATCTTCTACTTGCATTGATGCTCTTCAATGTGATCGGATTACTAGCCGTCTTACCGTTTTACGACTACTCCCTGGAATCTGCTATGAATTCAATAAGTGGGATGGGTGATCTTGACGAGGCCAAAATCCCCATGCTAATTGTCCAAGGGATAACATCACTTGGAGCATTTATCTTCACTCCCCTGTTTTTTATTAGAGTGTATTTAAAAGCCCCCATTCAGCCGTTTTTTACTATTTCTTCCAACTCTCCGAATGCTATTCTAATTACGCTGATCACTATGATGTCTTTCATAGTCGTAAATACTGTCTTCATCGAGTGGAACATGAACATGGAATTTCCTGAATTCCTTAAATCCTTTGAAAACTGGGCACGATCGAAGGAGGATCAATTAGCGGAGTTGACCAAAAGACTGACAGAATTTGATTCATTGGGTCATTTCTTATTAGGTGTACTTGTTATCTCAATTCTTGCCGGGGTTGGAGAAGAACTGGTTTTTCGTGGTTTGTTTCAAAATATATTTTTCAAAGCACTGGGCAATCCACATGTAGCCATTTGGCTAAGTGCCTTCATTTTTGGTGCTTTTCACATGCAGTTCTTCGGTATCCTACCTAGAATGTTGTTGGGAGCCTTATTTGGATACCTATATTGGTGGTCTGGACATCTCGGTTATGCCATGTTCGCCCATTTCGCCAATAATTTTTTTATGCTTATCATGGTCTACCTGTTTCACCAGGACCTGATAGAATATGATATTGAGTCGGTGGATACAACACCTCAGTGGTGGATTATTCTGATTTTCGCGGTGATGACCACACTTTCGCTTTTGGCTTTCTATCGAATTTTCAACAGTAGGCAGAATGAGTAGCTGGCAAAAAGTGTTTGAGGATGAAACCAGCTATCGAGCGGAGATCGTTAAATCAATTCTAGACGAAAACGAGATAGATGCTGTAGTATTGAGTAAGAAAGACAATGCGTACCAGTTTGGGCATTTTGAAGTATTGGTGCCACCTGATCACGTGATCCGGGCATTGAAAATAATAGAAGAGGAGATTAAATTTTGAGCCGCTACAAAGAACTTAACAAACGCATTGTTTCTGCACTCCTAGGTGCATTTGTCATACTTACGGCTCTCTTCTATGGTAAGTGGTCGTATTTTGCAGTTTTCTTTTTAATAGGTGCCCTTGCTCAATGGGAATTCTATCGATTAGTGAGAATACAGAGTTACGTTCCCGTGAGGGTTCTTGGTGTATTTATAGGTTGCTTACTGTTTGTTCTGAGTTTCCTGATACAGGCAGGCTATTTAGATAGCAATTTCTACTACGCAATATTTCCCTTGGCAGCCACGATATTTCTCTATAAACTATATAAAAAGAATGACCCTAATCCCTTCTTGAACATCGCCTTATTCTACTTAGGCATTAGTTATGTTGCCGTCCCTTTTATGCTGATGAACATTATCGTCTTTGACTCAGGCGAATACAGCTATCAAATTCTAATGGGGTTGCTTTTGATCATATGGGCAAGTGACACTGGTGCGTACTTTGCCGGAAGCGCATTTGGAAGAACCAAATTGTTCGAGAGAATCTCACCGAAAAAGACATGGGAAGGGCTTATTGGAGGAGCTGTAACTGCCGGGGGTTTTGCCATTGGACTTTCAAGATATTATATGGATCTCAATACTTTGGAGTGGATCAGTATCGCAGCAATTGTTGTGGTTGCAGGAAATTATGGCGACCTGGTTGAGTCGCTATTTAAGCGATCCATGTCCATTAAAGATTCCGGAAACTCAATACCTGGTCATGGCGGTTTTCTGGATCGATTTGACAGCTTAATTCTGAGTGTTCCTTTTATCGTTGTTTTCTTAAAACTGTTCTAAACAACAGCGAATACCATTAGCTTTGCTTTTGAGTAACAACTATATACCCCAATCCCCAAATGTCATATATTGAACCCGCTCCAATTAAGGATAAAGAAAATCCTTTCGAGTCAATGATGTCACGATTTCAGATTGCCGCAGAGCACTTAGGTCTGGAAGAAGAAGCTTACAACGTTCTTAAATCACCGGTTAAACAAGTCATCGTATCGTTACCTGTTACAATGGACAATGGATCTATCCAGGTATTTGAAGGATATCGGGTAATTCACAGTAACATTCTGGGGCCTTCGAAAGGTGGCGTTCGTTTTGATGAAGATGTAAACCTCGATGAGGTAAAAGCATTGGCGGCCTGGATGACATGGAAATGTGCAGTTGTTGATATTCCATATGGAGGAGCAAAAGGCGGGATTAAGTGCAATCCGCGGAAGATGTCTCCTGGAGAAATCGAAAGACTAACTCGAGCATACACACAATCCATGTATGAGATTTTCGGGCCAGACCGTGATATTCCGGCACCCGATATGGGCACTGGACCGAAAGAAATGGCCTGGATGATGGACCAGTATTCAAGAGGACACGGAATGACTGTCAATGCGGTTGTCACAGGAAAACCACTAGTCCTGGGAGGATCTCTTGGAAGAGTTGAGGCTACAGGTAGAGGGGTTATGATTTCCACCTTGACTGCCATGGAGAAACTGAAAATAAATCCTTTCCAGGCTTCTTGCGTGATCCAGGGATTTGGAAATGTTGGCAGTTGGGCGGCAGCTCTATTGGAAGAAAGAGGTTGTAAGATTAAAGCGATATCTGATATCTCCGGAGCTTACTACAATGACAAGGGAATAAACATTCAGAAGGCCAATGAATACAGGAATAATAACAACGGCACTCTAGAAGGATATGCCGAGGCTGAAACGATTGATCCTGAGGAGTTATTATTATTGGAAACTGATGTGCTGGTACCTGCGGCGGTTGAAGACGTAATTACTGCCAGAAATGCAGATAAAATTCAAGCTCAACTCATCGTCGAAGGTGCCAATGGGCCAACCTCAGCAAAGGCAGATAAAATACTAAAAGAGAAAGACATTATGGCTGTGCCGGACATTCTGGCAAACGCAGGGGGCGTAACGGTCTCTTATTTTGAATGGGTTCAGAATAGGTTAGGGTATAAATGGACAGCCGAACGAGTCAGTCGAAGATCTGACCGTATCATGAAGGAGGCCTTTAATCATGTGTACGAGACCTCTAAAAAATATAAGGTTTCGTTACGGATTGCAGCTTATATTGTAGCCATCGATAAAGTTGCCAAGACCTACAAATTCAGAGGAGGATTTTAGAGTATGAGAATACATAAAGAAGGTTTATTCATAATTCCAGTTTCAGCATTGCTGATCACCGGTCTCTACCTGGCTATTACCTGGTTTTTCCCACACGAAATAGTTCGCTGGATCATTGGGTCTGCGGCCCTCATATTCTGGGGACTAATTATTTCCTTTTTTAGAGTGCCTAGATTGAATACTCCGAAGGGCGAAAATCTGGTTATTGCACCAGCAGAAGGTAAAGTTGTGGTAATCGAAGAAACTGATGAACCCGAGTACCTTAAAGAACGTCGGATTCAGATTTCAATCTTCATGTCCCCATTGAATGTTCATGTAAATCGCAGCCCAATAGATGGAGAGGTATCTTACTATAAATATCATCCTGGTAAGTACCTGGTTGCCTGGCACCCGAAATCCAGCACTGAAAATGAACGTACCTCGATAGCTATTCGGATGAAGAATGGCACAGAGTTACTCATGCGACAGATCGCTGGCGCAGTTGCAAGAAGAATCTCTTTTTACAAAGTAGAATCCGATTTGGTTTCGGCAGCTGATGAAGTGGGTTTTATTAGATTCGGTAGTCGTGTGGACGTATTTCTTCCGTTGGATGCTGATATCAAGGTAAAGATTGGGGACAAAACAATTGGAGGTGAAACCATACTCGCTGAAGTCAGCTAGAATTGGTTATTGGTTGGAAAATCTGTAGCTTTTGATCCACAATCAACCATTTTCACCATGTCGAAAACTCAATATGCCGGTTTCTGGCTCCGATTTGTGGCCTACATAATCGATTACATCGTGATTCAGATTTTGCAGACCTTTTTGATTATTCCTTTGTTGGCAATGTTAGGTGTTTCTTTTTTTGCCACAGATGGGTTCGATTTTTCCTATATGGACGAGGAAGAGGTAATTGCCATGGTACTTGCTTTTATCGGCGCTGTATCCACTTTTGCCCTATTAGCCTACTTACTACAAATCTTGTACTTCACAATCATGGAGGCCAGTAAATATCAAGCTACACTTGGTAAAATGGCTCTAGGATTGAAAGTAACTGATATGGATGGTAAACCACTTGATTTTGTAAAAGCCTTCCTCCGAAACTTCGCGAAAATAATTTCAGGATTGTTGCTATTTATTGGATATATCATGGCAGGATTGACTGACAAAAAACAAGCATTGCACGATATGATCGCCGGAGCGCTGGTAGTCAAGAAATAGTTACTTGACCGAAATGTACTGATAGTCAGCTGGATTCCAATCAATCACCAATCCCCTACCTACACCCTGTGCCACCTGTAGTCCGTATAGATGATGTACCAGGTAAAGGGCTACATCGTAAGACTTGGCACCTCCAGCAGATGTTAACAGATTGTCGTGATGAACAAAAGAAACGTCTTCATGTACCTTTAAATTGGGAAACATCTCACGATAGCGACCAATATCAGTAGGAAAAGTTGTTGATTCCCTGTCATCCACAAGACCAGCTTTCGCCAAGACAAATGCACCATCACAAAGGGACATGGTGTAGTCGGCCTCCATGCCTTTAGTATTTACAAAGGATATTAGAGATTCATTTTCCAAATCAGTATCCATGCTGTGCTCCGCACTCGGAACCACCAGTATATCAATATTAGGAACTGTGCTGAAGTCATAATCCGGTATAATCTTAAGCCCCTCAAACGTGGTTAAGGTATCCCTGGTTGGAGCCACAGTGAATACACTTATTCCTCCTTCTGTATGGAAAATCGTATGCTGGAATATATCATAAGGCGCCATAAGTTCTGAGTTGTATACACCATCCACGATGAGAAATCCAGCATTAAATGACTGGCCTTTTGCTACGGGTTCAATGACAGTGGCTTTGTTTTCCCTATTTTCTGAGCAAGCGACACTTAAAACCAATACTATTATCAAACCGTAAAGCCTCATGATTCTCCCTTTTCCTTAAAATTATCTATTTCCTGTGTACTCAAATAGTAACTAGAGTATCATCCTTACTACTTTTGCGGATTCAAATCCGGATGAGAATGGAAAACGAAAAAAAACCTTCATTGAATTTTATCGAACAAATGATCGAAAAAGATCTAAAGGAAGGGAAGCACCAATCCATTCAAACTCGATTTCCTCCCGAACCCAATGGATATCTTCATATAGGACATGCAAAATCTATATGTCTGAATTTTGGACTTGCCGTAAAGTATAAAGGCAAATGCAATCTTCGATTTGATGATACTAATCCAGAAAAGGAGGAAACCGAATATGTTGATTCAATAAAAGAAGACATTAAGTGGCTAGGTTTCGATTGGGAAGATCGTGAGTACTACGCTTCAGATTATTTTCAACAGCTATACGACATGGCCGTTCAGTTGATTAAGAAAGGTTCGGCATATGTCGATGATCTTCCGGCCGAAGAATTCAATAAACTTAAAGGCACACCTACCCAACCTGGTACACCAAGTCCCTTTCGAGATAGATCAGTAGACGAAACCCTGAAGCTATTTGAGGAAATGCGTGAAGGCAAGTATAGGGAAGGAGAAAAAGTACTTAGGGCGAAGATCGACCTCTCCTCCCCAAATATGCACATGCGGGATCCTGCGTTGTATCGAATCAAGCACGTGGATCATCATCGAACCGGGAATAAATGGTGCATCTATCCTACGTATGATTTTGCACATGGGCAATCGGATAGTATAGAGCAGGTGACACACTCCCTGTGCACACTAGAGTTTGAAGTTCACCGACCTTTATACAATTGGCTAATTAAAGAATTGGGTATCTACCCGTCCGAACAAACTGAATTTGCCAGATTAAATCTGAGCTACACCATTGTCAGTAAGAGGAGCTTACGAGAACTGGTAGAATTGCGTAAGGTCTCCGGTTGGGATGACCCCAGAATGCCCACGATTTCAGGTATTAGGAGACGAGGATTCACTCCAGATTCAATAAGGAAGTTTGCTGACACCGTTGGTGTTGCAAGAAGAAACGGAATCACCGATGTAGCACTACTAGAGCATGCAATCCGTGAAGACCTAAATAAGAAGGCATCTAGAGTTTTTGGGATTATGGACCCTTTGAAATTGATCATTACCAACTGGCCTGAAGATCAAGAGGAAATGATGCAGGCAATAAATAATCCGGAGGATCCTGAAGCCGGGACTCGAGAAATGCCTTTCACCCGAGAACTATATATAGACCAATCAGATTTTAAGGAAGATCCTCCGAGCCCACGCAAGTGGTTCAGATTGGGACCTGAAAGAGAAGTCCGTCTTAAATTTGGATACATCATAAAATGTACCGGATTCAAAAAGAACGATGATGGATCCATTGCAGAAGTCTATGCCGAATATGATCCGGACACAAGAAGTGGTCAGGACACCACAGGAAAGAAAGTAAAAGGAACCCTGAGCTGGGTCTCTGCGACCCACGGTATTAACGCCGAGATACGATTATATGACCGGCTCTTTCTTACAGAGAACATGTCGGACATACAAGACGACTTCAAGAATCATTTGAATCCAGATAGCCTTTCAGTAAACGTAAACGCTAAACTGGAACCCTCAATTGCGCATGCAAACGTTGGTGATGTTTTCCAGTTTGAGCGTATTGGATATTTCCGTGTCGACGAGGATTCAACTGAAGATAAGCTAGTCTTCAACCGAACAGTTACTCTTCGTGATACCTGGGCAAAGAAGCAGTAAGTTCTGTGCATTTCGGCAAAAATCCAGGGAAATCAATCTAAGTAATTCCCGGCACTAAGCCTCTGAAGATCAGCTAAATGGTGTGTTCTGATGCTAAAAAGAGGCACTATAATGTATAATATTTTATACATTATGTAAAACTATATTTACTTTGTGTACGTAATTATTTACGTTAAGTCACCTTTATGTGACTTTATGAACCCATTGAAAATCAAAAAATCAAGTACACAAATGAAAAGGACTCACCTACTCATCTCAATTGCCATTATACTAGCTATTTCAACTATGGGGCAACCACTAAAGCAGACGATTCGAGGAAGAATTACTGACGCGGACTCAAAAAGCCCATTAATCGGTGCTACGGTAATGGTAGAAAACTCCAGTCCGATTCTTGGTGCAATCACGGATATTAATGGAAACTACCGAATTGATCAGGTGCCTACCGGGCGAATTTGTCTTCAGATCAGCTACATAGGATATGCCCCTAAGTTGATACCTAATGTTGTGGTGAATTCCGGAAAGGAGATGATCATGGACGTCTCCCTTCAGGAATCCATTGTTAAAATGGAGGGTGTTACTATTGTTGCTAACAAGAACAAAGGGGAACCCGTAAATGATATGGCTACAATCAGTGTTAGGTCCATATCTCCCGAAGAAACCAATAGATACGCCGGAGGATTCAACGACCCCTCCCGGATCATGTCTAATTTTGCAGGAATAACTTCTACACAAGATGGAAGTAATGACATAATTGTTCGGGGCAATTCACCAAAGTATGTGCAATGGAGGTTAGAAGGAATTGAGATTTCCAATCCAAACCATTTTGCAGATCAAAGCTCAGTCGGCGGGTCGGTTAGTACATTAAACAACAACCTATTATCAAACTCAGACTTTTATACGGGTGCTTTCACCGCTGAATTTGGAGATGCGCTTTCCGGTGTTTATGACGTCCGCCTACGATCAGGTAATAATGAGCAGTTTGAGTCTGTTTTTGGATTTGGTTTACTTGGAACAGATCTCACCTTTGAAGGTCCTTTCAAACAAAACTATGGTGGGTCTTTTTTGGCGAATTATCGATATTCTACAGCAACAATTGTTTCAGATCTAGGACTACTCGGAGACGACCTGGGAGGGATACCAAGATTCCAGGACGGCGCGTTTAAGATTGTACTACCTACCAAAGGGATCGGAACATTCTCCTTATTCGGTTTAGGTGGACGAAGTGATTTCTATTGGGAAGATGTGACCCCAGCTATGTGGGAAACACCTGGCGACAGAGGAATGATGGGTGAAATCACTGAAGACTTCAGAAAAAAATCACACTTACTAAACACTGGATTAAATCACACCATCAACGTAGACAGGTCTAGTTACTTCCACTCAACCTTTTCTTTTTCCAGTGAATCAATTGCTGATGATGTATTCGAAAAAAGGAGAATAAATCTTCCAAATGAAACTGATGTACCCATTGAAGATTCACTCATCAGCGAACACAAGAATTTTTCAAACCGCTTCGTAAGAAACACCTATCGGATATCAGTCTCTTTTAACAAAAAATTCAACCCTCAACACAAGATCCAGGTTGGCACAAAATACAGACTAGTTGATCAGCAAATAAACCAAAGTAAGTTCATGGATGACTCGATGGAACGCTTGACTTTAGTTGATATGGACAGGAATATAAGCACGGTAAGAAACTTCATAAGCTGGAGGTATCGAATCAACGAAAGCGTTCAGTTCATCTCAGGGATTCATAATATGAATGTTCTGCTGAATAAAAAATGGACTTTTGAGCCCAGAGTAGCCATGAACTGGGATATAAACTCCTCCACTTCCATAAATGCGGGGTACGGATTACACAGTTCAATGGAAAGTGTTCATGCATACTTTACGGAAGTGAGATCCTTAGATGGGAGTACTTCTCAACCCAACCAAGACCTGGATTTACTAAAGGCACACCACTTTGTGCTTGGCACTGAAAAACGATTGAATTCCAATCTCCGCGCCAAACTGGAATTATATTACCAGGACTTATATGATATCCCGGTTGAAAATGATCTTGCAAGTATCTACTCCACAGTCAACGAGACATTGGACTTTCAATATGTGGACCTCGTTAATAAAGGGACTGGAAGAAATTACGGTATCGAGCTTACATTAGAAAAGTTTTTCAGCAATAACTACTATTACCTTATAAACGGCTCAGTTTTCGAATCAAAATACACAGCCCTGGACGGAGTTGAGAGAAATACTCAATTCAATGGAAATTACCTGGTTAATGTACTTTTTGGCAAGGAATTTGAAAGACTTGGTAAGAACCAAAACCAGACGTTTGGATTGAATACAAAAGTGTTTTTTGGAGGAGGTAGAAAAGTGATTCCTCTACTTAGAGATGAAGCAGGGAATCTGGCCGTCAATCCGGACAGAAACCAATTCTGGGATTACGATCAGGCGTACGAAAATGACATTGAAGACACCTATATGGTGATTGTTTCTGGAAGCTACAAATGGAACAAACCAAAAAGCACCCATGAGTTATTCCTGAATCTGGATAACGTAACGAACCACAAGGGAAAGATTACCGAATTCTACGACGAAAGCGAACCCGATAATATTGGCAACATGCAACAATTTGGATTCTTTCCAAACCTAATGTACCGAGTCTATTTTTAATTCAATACATACTAATATGAAACACAAGCTGAATTACCTGTATATCATTCTTGCCGTAGCCACTCTTAGTTCATGTGGCGTTGGAGCGGCCTATGTCTTTAATCACAATCAGAACAACACCCAAGTGCATCTGTCTGAAAATAATTATGAAATAATCGAGCGAGTCACCGGTTCGGCCGAAGTAGATTATATTTTCGCCATTGGAGGATTAAAAAAGAAGCAGCTGTATGCCAATGCATATTCTCAAATGCTTGATGAAGCCAATTTGAATGGCTCCAAAGCAATCACCAATGTGGTTACCGAGGAGCACTTTGGTGGTCTTCCTCCTTTCTATGTAAAAAGAACCATTACCGTCAGTGGTTACGTCATAGAATTTACACGATAATAATTTCAAGAAAGCCGGAGCTAAGCACGGCTTTTTTCAGGTACACAGATGTACAACATTTTTTACATATTGTTAAGATAACTTAACTTACATATTACATGTAATATTTAGAAAGAAATGTCCTATCAAGAGAAACGAAGTTTGGTTTACCTAGCCAGTTCAATACTAGTTGGATTGACTTATTACATCTATGTGTTCCACGTGAAAGCTGACCAGAGTTTCAATCCTGATGTTGATTTTAAATTCTGGGGAGTCACTTTCCTTTTTATAATACCTGTGATGATCCTAATCAATGTCATTATGAATATCGTCTTCAATGTTCTGAATGTCATGATAACTAAGGAAGAAGGAGAACAGTTTGAAGACGAAATGGATAAGGAAATAGAAATGAGAGCCAATAGAAATGCCTACACGTTGTTCATATTCTGCTTCATGGGTTCTGTTGGAAGTCTCGCTTTTGGTGCAACACCAAATCTAATGTTCAACCTATTATTCGCCACTGTAATGGTTGGTTCACTTACCTGGTGTCTTTCAACGATTTATTACTACAGACGGGGATTCTAGTTATGGCGAAGCATAAAATCAGTAACAACATCCGAACGCAGCGATTCATGCACGAGGAGATGACTCAGCAACAACTAGCTGAGAAAGTCGGAGTCACAAGGCAAACCATTGTTGCTATAGAAAAAGGCAAATACTCTCCCACACTGGAATTGGCATTTAAAATTGCTGAGGTATTCAATAAGTCTCTCGACGAAATATTCCAATACGACAAAGAAAAAAAATAAGTGGCTATCTCAACTCACAATATGAGAGCTATAATTCAAACTGGATATGGAGGACCTGAAGTTTTGAAGCTTCAGGAGGTACCTGCTCCTCAGCCCAAAGCCAATGAGGTTCTTATAAAGGTGAAATCCGCTGGCATTAACTCATGGGATTGGGACAACCTAACAGGCAAAGAGTTGATCGTGCGCCTACTGTGGGGAATCACCAGCCCTCGAATCAAGATTATGGGGTGTGATGTTTCTGGGATAATAGAATCTATCGGTGAAAAAGTAACTGAATTCGAAGTAGGCGATGAAGTTCTTGGTGATTTGAGTGAGTCCGGGTGGTCCTGCTTTGCTGAATATACAACTGCAAAAACTTCATCTTTGGTCAAAAAACCCCCAGGTTTATCTTTTGAAGCTGCAGCGGCCTTACCGCAAGCAGGGGTGATGGCATTACAAGGAGTAAGAGAGTTTATGGACCTCAAACCAGGAGTGGAGGTGCTTATGAATGGGGCAGGTGGTGGCTTTGGTACCTATTTTGTTCAATTGGTTAAGGCGACAGGTGCAACTATTACCGCCGTTGACAGAAGAGAAAAGTTACCATTGCTGAAGAAATTGGGTGCAGATCACATAATTGAGTATCCCAAGGAAGATATATATACAAGTGTCAAAGCATATGACCTGATTATAGATGTGGCTGCGAGTAAGAAACCATCAGTAATTCTAAAAATCCTCAATAAGGGGGGCACTTATGCTGCGGTGGGCGGTAAAATGAGTCGTCTCTTTTCCATCATGTTCTTCGGTAAATTCTTCTCAAGAAACCAGAAAAGGATTACCATTTTATCTCACAAACCAAATCGGTATCTAGAGGAACTCGCCGATATAGTGGCAGAAGGCAAATTAAAATCTACTATTGATGGGCCTTACTCACTCAATGAATTGCCCTCTGCCCTAAGAAAAATTGGAACTGGGGAGGTTATTGGCAAAATTGTCATAAATCCTTGAAGAACCTTACTTAGCAAATAGTTGCTCCATATCCTTGAATGATTTGAACTCCAGTGCATTTCCGGAGGGATCTTTGAAAAACATAGTGGCCTGTTCACCCGGCTGACCTTCAAATCGGATATAGGGTTCAATGATAAATTGAATGCTACCTGACTTCAATCGATCAGCTAATTCATGCCAATCATCCCAGTCCAGTACAACTCCAAAATGAGGTACTGGGACATCATGTCCATCTACCGGATTGGAATTTACTTTCTCCTCCTGTCCCGGTACCTGATGAATCACAAGCTGATGTCCATATAAATCAAAATCAACCCAGTGAGTATCACTCCTACCTTCACTGCACTGCAATACATCTCGATAAAAAGCCCTGGTTTCAACTATTTCCTTTACCGGAATAGCTAGATGGAAAGGATTGATCTTGCTCATAAATTTGGGTTAATTTACCAATTCCGAAAGTTGCTCAAGAAATTCCTGATCTACTTCGTCAAAGTAATTTAATTCGTTCGAATCAACATCGAGTACCATGGAAACTTCTCCTTCTCCATTAAAAAAGGGAACAACTATTTCAGACTTGGAATCGCTACTGCATGCTATATGCCCTGGAAACTCATCCACATTTGGAACAATCAGAGTCTTCTGTCTTTGCCAGGCAGTTCCGCAAACGCCTTTGCCTTTTCCTATCCGGGTACAGGCAATTGGTCCTTGAAAGGGACCCAGAACCAATTCATCATCTTTAACCAAATAAAACCCGACCCAGAAGAAGTCCATACCGTATTTAAGTGCTGAACAAATATTCGCCAGATTCGCAATGCGATCTTCCTCACCCGATACCAGCCCCTTGATCTGGGGCATCAACTCCTGATAGCGTTTTCGCTTATCTGTTTCAGTAGAAAGTAATAGTTCCTCTGCCATTATAGTTTTTCAAGGTTTTCCTTCGTGAATTCATTACGTTCCGCACCGGTATTCACGGTTTCATTGGGCTCGAACATCATAATATGAGTTTCTTCTTCGGCCCGTGGACTATGCTCAATGCCCCGAGGTATAACTGTGTATTCTCCTTCTTCAAGAACTATTCTATCCTCTCGCAATTCTATCACCAGCTTTCCCTTGACCACATAAAACATTTCATCTTCATGTTCATGTGAATGCCAAGGAAACTCCCCTTTGACCTTTGCAATTTTTACCGACTGCCCATTAAGCTCAGCAATCACTCTTGGGTGCCAATGGTCTGAAAAACTATCAAATTTTTCTATTAATCTTCCTTTCTCAATCTTCATTAGAGTAAACCCTCAATTCATCATCTTGTATTCGTATAAAACTAGCAGGTTTCATCTTGATTTCAGGAGCTGGAATACCTTGTTGAAAGTCAATGGTCCCCTTAAAGACCCTAGCCTCATCCCATAAACCAATTTCGATGAGCTTGGATAATGTATAGGAACCTCCTTCAACAAAGACAGATTGGATTTTTCTTGCATATAGCTCATCCATCATACTCAGTAGAAAGCGATCTTTATCTAGTTTGATCATCTCTACAACCCCCAATCTATCATTTTTCACTTGATTAAAGACGAGGACCAGATCTTCATTAAATAATTTGAATTTTGTCTGATCAATTTTCAACCCGGAGTCAATCACAATTTTTACAGGGTTATCGCCCGACCAACTACGAACATTTAATTCAGGATCGTCCCTCTCTACCGTGTTCTTGCCGACCAAAATACTGGTTTCCTCGCTCCTCCATTTATGCACCAATTGGCGAGAATAACCATTACTGATCCACTTGGAGTCCCCGTTTTCTCTAGCCATAAATCCATCGGAAGTTTGAGCCCATTTCAAAACGATATAGGGTCTTTTCTTCTGGTGAAAAGTATTAAATCGTTTGTTCAACCAACTGGATTCCTTATCCAATACTCCTGTTTGAACCTCAATTCCAGCAGCTCTTATTCTTTCTATCCCCCTTCCATTCACCTCAGGATTTGGATCTCCAGCGGCAATTACCACTTTTTTAAAATTCTTATCTACGATTAGATCAGCACATGGCGGAGTTTTTCCAAAGTGTGAGCATGGCTCTAATGTCACATACATGGTGCTTTCCGGTAGCAAGGTATGATCCTTTACATTATTGACGGCATTTACCTCTGCATGGGGTCCGCCAACCTGCTGGTGATATCCTTCACCGATTATCTCTCCTTCATGAACAATAACGCAACCTACCATTGGGTTCGGCGACACATGACCCTGACTCTGTTTTGCCAGTTGAAGTGCACGTCGCATAAATTGAATATCGTTATCCATAAAGTTTAAACCGGCTAATGGTCATCCAAGTTGTAGTTGTTATCCTGCAAAGATAATTCCATGTCCCGATGCCTAGCTCTTCTATTGATTTTCCTGGTTCACACTGCCTATTCACAAGTATTCCAACTCTCTTCACTCTCATCTCCAGCTACGGAAGGAGATTCCAGAGGAGTTATATTCGTTGACCTGAATCAAGACGGCTTAGACGACTTATATATTGTCAATGGTCCTAAAGGAGGACAGCAAAATGTTTTCTACGAGAACATAAACGGTCAATTCCAACTTAAGCAAAATGGTCTGACCACTGTTTCTTCAGCTACAGTCGGCGCATCATTCGCTGATGTCGATAATGACGGTGATCTTGATGGATTTCTTGCCAATTGGTACAACGAGCAAAACATCTTTCTGGAAAACATTGATGGCGACTGGATACCGAAAGATATTGAGGGGTTTATCTCTCATGGCAATTCGGAATCAGCAACCTGGGGGGATTTGAATAACGATGGTCTGCTTGACATAGCTATCGCAAATGGATCTCTTGCAAGCGGTCAGCCCAACAAGATGTTTCTGCAGAATTTACCATTACAATTCTCAGAAGTGACAAATATATTCACGCAAATGAATGTCAACACCCGCTCTCTCAATTGGGTAGACGCTGATGGTGATGGAGACCTTGACTTATTCACGGGTGAGGAAAATAAATCCAATGGGCTTTTTCTGAATAACAATGGAGAACTAAGAATTGATACACTGAGTGAATTCAATAATTCCTCAGATGTAACCTTCGGTAGTAGTCTGGATGATATTGATAATGATGGTGATCTGGACCTGATTGTTTGCAATTGGGGTAGTGCAAGTATTATCTATAAGAACAGAGGGGATGGTGTATTCGAAGAATGGCAAAAGATTGAAGGGCCTGGCGCAATTGGATCAACGTTCGGAGACTTTGATAATGACGGAGACCTGGATCTTGTCTTAGTTCGAGGTTTTATCCCTACCTCCGTTCAAGGGCTTAAAAATAGTCTACTAATCAATGATGGAAATGGAGAATTCACCGAGAATAAATTCGACGTAGTCAGTCAATCGAACGCAGTTTCCTATGGTGTGGCACACGCTGACTATAATAATGACGGATACCTGGATATCTGTATTGCCAACATCCAGGGAAATCCTAACCTACTTTTCACTAACCAATCGAATGGAAACGGCTGGATCAAGGTGGAATGCGAGGGGACGGTATCTAACCGATCAGCAATAGGAGCCAAAATACAAGTAAAGTCAACTATTGGTGAAAAACCCTACTGGCAAACCAGGTACATTACCACTCAGTCAGGATACACGAGCCAAAACAGTTTATCTGCCCATTTTGGTTTGGAAAAAACAACTCGGATAGATTCATTGGTTGTTTTTTGGCCATCCGGAATTACCTCCATTGAAACTGACCTATCCGTTAACTCCACTTACAGACTTGTGGAGCCCAGAGAGTAAAATTAATTTGAAATTGTGCACGGTATCTTTGGTGGCAAACTGAAAACAATCCGTCAATTGGAAGCAGGGTCTATAGATCTGTTTAATACCGTAAAAAATAGAATTCTCTTTGTCATGGAGGTAGGTGAAGCCTCTGCCATAACACATTGGATATTTGAGGATCTGTTCGGTTTGACCCGCGCCGATATTCTGGTGAATAAGTCTCTTGAAATCGATATCGCTAAAAGGCAGGAATTGGACAACGTAGTCAACCGATTGCTCAGCGGGGAACCCATTCAACACATTTTGGGCTATGCTTATTTCCGGGGCTTGAAGTTTTTGGTTAACCGGGACACCCTCATCCCCAGACAAGAAACCGAAGAATTGGTGAGTCTTGTATTAGAACGAGTGCCTAAATCAAAAATCCGCATACTGGATATTGGAACAGGCTCGGGAATCCTTCCAGTTAGCTTACAAATAGAACGCCGGTCATGGGAAATCTCCGCCTGGGATGTGTCAGAAGATGCGTTGATCATGGCGAAAAAAAATGCTATGTTGAATCAGGTGGATCCTCTATTTCAAGTAGTGGACATATTTGACCCACCAGAAAGCGAATCATTCGATCTGATTATTAGCAATCCACCCTATGTATTGGAATCAGAAAAAAAAATAATCTCGAAGACTGTTCTGGATTATGATCCACACCTTGCTCTGTTTGTGACAGACGAAGACCCGTTGAAGTATTATAAAGCCATTTGTCAATTTTCTAATCAGGCACTCAAAAAAACAGGATCCATTTGTTGTGAAATTAACGAGAGGTTCGGCATGGAGACTTGTAATCTGTTCTCAGAATATGGCTATCATGTGGAAATAGTACAAGACATCAATGGCAAAGACCGATTCATATGGGCCAACTAATATCGGATCTTTATTCGAAGTGTACATTCAATGGGATTTCCCTGGTAGCTGGCAGCATTCCACCCAGCTTCCCAACTCTCTACAGCAGAGAGTGCATTGGTGTCAGCTTCTTGGTTAAGACTCCTTTCCACTTCCATGTTGATAATTTGACCGTCTGCACTTAACGAAACCAACAGAGATATAAGTCCAGGCCCAAAATTACCTTTACTCAGTTCGATGTGACCCACAAAAGCTACCATTCCTGAAGACGGAGTCGCTTCCTCTAATCCGGAAGAATAGAACTGATTTTCAGGCCCTGCCCCAACGGTGACTATCTCCAAAGATGATAATTGACTTTTGGTGAGGGAAACACGGATATCATCCTGGGTCACAGGTAACTCCAATGGTCTGAAGTCTTCAGAAGAAAAAATAATTCTCATACTTGACAGATTTGGAACCGTGAATTCAAATGCACCTTCACTATTAGTGATGGTAGAAAAGGATCCGCCATTTAGTAAAACATCCACTCCTGGAAGTGGAAAACCGTCCTGGTCCGTTACGGTGCCAGAAAGGATTCTATCCTCTGATACCTCTTGCTCAGTGGGTTCAGCCGCTAGTGGTTCGGAAGCCTGCACCGAACGGGCGGCGACTGATTGGGATTCCTGATCCAGTTCCGATCGATCCTCCTCTAAGGCTAAACCGGAGACATCATTACTAGACCCTTCAATGTCATCGGCCGCGGCGATAAGTTGAGTGGTATCTACTAACTGCATGTCATCTGTCGTTTCTGTAAGAGTTGGTTCATCCACTATTACCAGACTTGAAGAGTCCTGGACAACTTCTTGAGAAGCTATAGCCGATTCATCCTGTGGGTCCAAAGTTAATTCTGCCTCCTGAAGCGGAGCCTCTTCAACGATGGGTTCTTCTTCAGGATCTTCTAGGGCCTCGGCGGGTTCAGCTACAGGCAAATTCTCTGCAATCAACGTGGTATCAACGCTTTTTTCCGAAACTTCAGTTGTTTCCTTTTTCGCCAGCACCCCTTCCTCTATTCCTGGCCGGCTGATTATTATAATAGATACAGTGGCAACAGCTAATATGGCCAAGACGGCTGCAATCTGATATGCATTTAACAGTGGTTTCTTTTTGGGCAACAATCGAACCATCTGATCGATATCGTCACTTGCTTCCCTTCCTTCCAGTTGATCGTATCCCTCGAGAGCTTCAGACTCAAAATCATCGTGAAGTGCCGAATGTTCGATTTTGTGTCTCTCGGAAGACGAAGATTCACCTTTCAGATATCGCTGGTAATCGTCCCTATCTGGGGTCATATGGTTTTTATCATCACTCAACTCGAATCCCTTCAATACATTTTTTCAAATTTCTTTTTCCATTCTGAACATAGCTCTTTACCTGTTTCAACGTATAACCGGTTGAATGACTGACTTCCTGGTAACTCTTTCTATCCAGAAAAAAACTTCGAATACATTCCTGTTGATCCTCTTTTAATTCCTTTAAACACTTTTGCAGAGCGTCAAGGTCAGCGTCAAGAGTTCTATCATAAGTAGGATGCAATTCCGCGACATTTTCCATAATTTCCGTCAAAGGAATTATGGAATTATTCATTCTCCGAATGCGAATCAGGCAATAATTCTTAGTCACTGCATACAACCAGCTCTTGAAGTGTCTGATGTGTTGATCCAAAAGTGGATCTTTTATCTGCTCAAAAATGCTCATTACGCCATCCTGAGCATCTTCCCTAGACTTCAGGTATTTGAGACAGACACCGTAGACCAGGTGAATGTAACGCTCATACAAAAGCCCTAATTGAGATAAATCGCCCTGTACTCGGTACAAAGCCATCAATTCGTCATCCGACATGGGCTCTTTGGTAGATGCCATTCAGTTTTTTGAGTGTGCCTAAAAAAAAGATCAAGAAAATTTATGGAAAAGTAATACGGATGTATCTCAATAGAAACAAATAAACTCTTTTGATCATGAAAACAGTATTTGCCGCAATCTTTTCACTCTTTTTTGCCCTTGGGCAGGAAGCTCCTCTTTTTGTGAACGGAACCGTCTACGGCCAAGATGGTCATACGATAGCAGGAGCTACCGTTATGGAAAAAGGTCAATCACAATCTGTAAAAACCGACATTAATGGATTTTACACACTCGAAGTTAGTTCCACAGACGCTCTACTTGTATTCACATATCCAGGCTTTCAACCGAAAGAAGAAGTTGTTAATGGTAGAAAGATTATTGACGTGATCCTCTTGCCCGCAAACAGAACTGAGGATTTCCATTTACCACAGGAAATGGAGATGGCAGAAGAAATGGATGTTTCAGGAAACCACAGAAGTTTGAAAATGATGGCTTCTCCAGCCGCTTCAGGATTGGGTAGCCTTGGGTATAATGAATCTCAAAACTGGAATACCGAGTCCTATAGTACCATACATGAGAATGGTTTCAAAAGACCACAGGATTCCCCATTCTCCACATTCTCTATTGACGTGGACGCCGCAAGCTATAGCAATGTGAGACGATTTATTAATTCCGGTCAGATGCCACCTAAAGATGCAATCCGTATTGAAGAAATGATCAACTATTTCAGTTACGATTATGACGAACCATCTGATAGTCATCCTTTCAGCATTAACACTGAGATGAGTAAAGCTCCATGGAATGAAGAACATTTCCTGGTTCAAATAGGTCTTCAAGGCAAATCACTCAGGACCGAGGATTTACCTGCATCTAATCTTGTCTTCTTACTTGATGTATCGGGATCAATGAATGACTCTAATAAATTGCCGCTTCTCAAGTCGTCTCTAAAGATGCTAGCAAATGAGCTAAGACCCGTAGATAGGGTTTCAATAGTAGTTTATGCCGGAGCAGCAGGTCTGGTCTTACCACCAACATCAGGATCTGATAAGAAGGCAATTATCGAGTCGTTGGATCGCCTTTCAGCCGGAGGATCTACCGCTGGAGGCGCAGGAATTAGGCTTGCCTATCAAGTGGCAGAGAAAAACCTGATTGAAGGTGGCAATAACCGGATCGTTTTGGCGACAGATGGGGATTTTAACATCGGGGCTTCGAGTGATTCGGAAATGGAGCGACTGATCGAAGAAAAAAGAGGAAATGGTGTTTTTCTAACTGTTCTAGGTTTTGGTATGGGTAATTATAAAGATTCCAAAATGGAGATACTTGCCGATAAAGGAAATGGAAATTATGCCTATATCGACAACAATATGGAAGCCAAAAAAGTATTGGTCAATGAATTCGGAGGAACGCTCTTCACCATTGCCAAGGATGTAAAACTTCAGGTTGAATTCAATCCGAAACAGGTGCAAGCGTATAGGTTAATAGGCTATGAAAACAGGCTCCTGAATGACGAAGACTTTCATGATGATAAAAAAGATGCCGGAGAATTAGGCAGTGGCCATACTGTGACAGCCCTATACGAAGTAATACCTCATGGCATCCAGTCCGATTTTGTTAAACCCGTAGACCCTCCTAAATACCAGACTCAAGAAAGCCGCCCGAATCCGTTCGAGGAGGAACTACTGACAGTGAAATTCCGATACAAGGAACCGGAGTCCGATGAAAGTAAACTAATAGTAAAAGCGTTAGAACTTAATCCAAAACCGATGTCTGAAAATCTTCGATGGGCTTCTGCTGTTGCTTCCTATGGCATGGTATTACGCAATTCAAAATTCAAAGGAACATCATCCTTCGATACGATTTTAAGCGAGGCGAGAATGGCAAAAGGAGAAGATGAGAATGGATATAGGAATGAATTCATACGGTTAGTCGAAGTTTCGCAAAAATTAAACTTGAATAATTAAAAATCGCGACACTGCGGTGGACTACGTCAACCGCAGTGCATTTTCTTTTTACCTTTAGAATATGGAAAAAGTAAGACTTGGAACCTCGGAACTTGAAATCACTCCGATAGTTTTTGGGGCATGGGCAATTGGCGGCTGGATGTGGGGAGGAAACGACGATAAAGACGCTATGGAGGCAATCCAAACCTGTCTCGATCTTGGGATAACTACTATCGATACTGCTCCGGTATATGGCTTTGGACATAGCGAGTCGCTGGTTGGAAAGGCACTTAAAAATACTTCAAGAGATAAAGTGCAGATTCTTACCAAATTTGGATTGAGGTGGGACAATAGTCATAAAGGGACCTTTCATTTTAAATCTACTTTCACCGATGGCAGAAAAGTAGATATCATGAAATATGGTGGAAAAGACGGCGTCATGCTTGAAGTCGAGCAAAGCTTGAAAAGACTTCAAACAGATTATATCGACCTGTATCAAATTCATTGGCACGATCCAAGTACCCCCATTTCCGAGACCATGGAGGCCATGGAATTGCTTATTCAACAAGGTAAAATTCGGGCCGTCGGAGTGTGTAACTACAACGCAGAATGGATGGAGGAAGCAGAAAAAACCACTTTTTTAGCGTCTAATCAAGTGCCGTATAGCATGGTACTTAGGGACATCGAGAACGATGTTGTACCATATGTACAAAAAAATGGAAATGGCATTCTTGCTTACAGCCCTCTTCAAAGGGGATTGCTTACCGGAAAAATTAACAAAGACTATAAATTCCAGGAAGGGGACCATCGCCCGGGCACAAAATACTTTCAGGAACCCAATTTAAGCAGAGTAAATAATTTCCTTGACCAACTGAGACCGATTGCAGACGGTTACAACGCCTCTTTAGCGCAATTGGTCATCCAATGGACCCTAAAACAACCCGGTATTACCGCGGCACTTGTAGGTGCCAGAAACGAGGTACAGGTCAAACAAAATGCTGCTTCTCTTGACTTCAAACTGAAGGAAGAAGACTTTCAAAATGTAAACAGGCTTTTAGAGCAATTGATTACCGAATAACCTCAGTTATAATAATTGGGGGTGTTCCTTCAACCGAGTACTCTCCGTCTTCTTCAATCACGTAAGAACTGCCAGATATCCGGAATACTCCTCCTGACAATCTCGGTGAATTCGTACCTAAACTTTCCAGGTAAAGTTCTGTTCCACGAGCATACCACTTACTGAATTTTGACCCCCTGAAAAAAATCAACCTACTGGAACCGACATATAGGATTATTTGAAATTCATCTTTAAGCAGATTGATAGATTGAAGTAAGTCACGGACTTTTGATTCCGAGGTAATGATATTGACATGATCATGCCCTTCTTTCATCAATATCGCAAGAGCAGAATCAATAGATAGAGAGTTGTCGAACTCAAATAATTGAACCGGATCCTGAGCGGCTAATGCATCCGCATCCGGCATTTTGTCTTTTTCCAATAAACAGAAATCGATCTTCGTCCCCAGCTCCATCAACCAGTTAATACTTTCGCCCATTGCTAATACGGTTGGAGACCATTCCAATAATTGATCCAATACATCCCGACGTATGTGTGCAGTATCATGGACAATTAAAGCAGGTTCCTGCTGATCCCGTACGATATGATGTGATGACATAGAAAAAGGCTTACCGAAGTAAGCCTAATTTCTTTAGAAGCTCAAGCTGGTAGTGAGAAAGAAGTTCCTTGGGGGTTGCACCCTGTAACCCGGGCCCTCAACTATACCATCAAAATCTATGTCAACAGGACTCCCTTCAGTAAAATACAGTTCATCCAGAAGGTTGTTGATCTGAAAAGTCACTTTCCAATTGTTTATTATCTGATAACCCACCTGTGCATTCATGACAAAGAATGAGGGCAACGCAAATTCCGGATCATTTGAAAGCTCCATGAATGACTCGCTCACATACCGCCCATCAATCGAAGCTTGAAGATTTCCAAATGAGAAATTCGCCATCGGACTTATGATCCAGTTGGGGGAAAAAATTTGTTCTACCTCGCTAAATGAATCTCCGGTTGCACTGGTGTAACTGGAAACCTGTGTAGACAGGTAGCTGGCAGTTAACCCTAATTGAATATTATCATTTAATTGATAGTTGGTAACCGTTTCTACACCCACGCGCTCGCTTTCAGAAACATTAATTCGAATTGGAACGTATGATCGGGCTGCCAAAGCTCCAACGGCCGAAATCTCATCTTCAAAAGTCATATAGAAGATGTTTGTAGTCGTTTCAAATTGTCTTCCGGCCCAACGATAACCGACCTCAATGTCATTAACGTATTCCGCTGTGACAACACTCTCGTCAGTTAATGAGGACACGTTGTAATCAAAAATTCCTGAACCATCTCCCTGCAGTATATCTGTACGAGTAGGTTCTCTACCCGTTCTTCCGAATGACGCATAGATTGACTGCTGACCATTAAGAACATAGTTTATACCGACTTTTGGGTTTAAAAAGAACCAGTCACGCGAAACTTCATCTACAGATGCCAATGTCTGCAAAGCAGCTCCTTCGAATATCAAGTTGACGTATCTACCTTGCAGATCAGCAAATAAGCTAAGATTTCCCAGGTCATAATTCAGTTTTGCAAAGCCCGTGAACTCATTTTTAGTGGTATTGTCCTCATAAGATGGGTTTGCTGAATTAGGAGCTAATCCATTAAAGTTTTCTCTTAAAAAGGTGTAGGTGTGTATGCCTAGATTTATTGAGGTTCGACCTCGTACGAAACTACCATCAGTTAGAAAACCGAAATGATCATTTCTTAAACCAAAAGTTAGCTGCGTAGTATCATCAAGTCCAAATGGAAAAACTCCATTTGCCCCACCATAGTATGCTGTGGCATTCAGGGTCCAATCATCATTGAGTATCCTGGAGTATTGCAGCTGAAACATTTGTTGCTCAAAATCATCAGTATCATTTGGGTGATTGTAGTTTGTTCTAGGGTCGTCCTCGATATCTGTTAATAACACGGGGAGATAAGACTGATCATTCTCAGTCTTACCTGCTAATGCCGTCACTTTTATTATATCACGATCTCCGATATATCCTCCAGTCATAAAAAAGGAGTAAGCATCAGAACCCGAATTCCGCTTGTATCCATCGGAACCAATTCGAGAGAATCTAGAATAAAATGCCAGGTTATTATCCATCTTTCCAGTAGATAATTCCAGTGATTTACGAAACGTCCTATACGATCCTCCGGTAAACTCTAAGGAACCAGAAGGTCCTTCTTGATTGAGTCTGGCGGATTCGAAATTAACTGAACCTCCATAGGAGGCCACTCCATTTGAACTGGTTCCAACACCTCGTTGAGTTTGAACTGAAGCTATAGTGGATCCAAAATCCTGAAAATTGGAGAAAAACACTCCCTGATCAATCATATCGTTAAGTGGCACACCATTCAATGTAATATTGATCCTTGTCTGATCAATTCCTCTGATTCGGAACTGGTTATAATTTCCAATCGGCAAGCCTGCATCAGAAAACGTAAGCATCGAGGGAGAAAAACGGGATAATAGAATTGCAGGATCCTGCCCCGCATATATACGATCAATTTCTTCTCGGCTTGTAACAACCTGGGTCACGGGTTGCGCATCAGTTGCACGAATAGAAGTAATAACAAGAGACTCCATCTGTACTAATCGAATGGAATCCTCGGTCAAGTTCTGACCATAAATACCGGTCATTGCTATGGCACACAGTAGACTTACTGTTGCTCTTTTCATAACTATTAAGAATTAAAAATTTAACCATTCGCGAAGTGGGGAACTTCGTCATCGGTTATCATACTTCCTTTCCGGCATTACCCGGACAGGTTCAATGGGTATGATCTCAGCCCTTCATTATTCAGGCACCCCTATTGAAGCAAAGCTAATCAATCAAAATATAGTTCCAAGGCCTGCAAGGCCGAACCTAATCTATCGCCTTCAATTCCTTTCACAATGGCATAGGGAAAGTCCATTGTTTTTAGTTCGCTCTCATATATTTTGAAAAGCTCTTTTCTCATAGTTGGATGTTCTCTTTGGGGATCGGGTTTCCATGGCAAGTCTATATCCATTAGTAAATGAAAATCGTATTTTCTCCTTTCTAATTGTTCAAGAATCCATGGATCGGTTTCGCCATATTTAAACTCACTCCATATCTTGATTACCAACAAATTGGTGTCACATATCAACCACTCTTCCTCATTTGAAGCTTTATCGTCCTCCCAAGCCAGTTGTCCTTTTGCTATTTCCAAAAGGTCGTCTTTCTCATAGGGTCTGTCCAATCGGTCAAGGTAAAAACGAGCAAACTCCGGGACCCAATCGCAGCTGAGCTGATGGGACAGTTGAAGGGACATATCGCTTTTTCCAGTTGACTCCGGACCTACAATAGCAATCTTTTTCATCTTGATACTTTATACTTTCTGCGTATTAGCAAGATACGTACGTCTCCAACTGAACCATCCCCAAATTGCGATTATAGTCCATACCAGATATTGTAAGCTGGTAAGCGGCAATCCTTTGTAGAAATAGAGAGGGACGGCAATGAGATCCGTAATGATCCAGTAAATCCAATGTTGCAATTTTTTCCTTGCCATAAGCCACATGGCCGCAATTGGAAAGGAAGTAGATAAAGCATCCCAATTGGGTACGTCGCTATCCGTAAAATCCAATCCAAATCTGATCAAACTAAAAGAACCAATAGTGATCCCAATTGCAATTAGGTGCTCCTTGGTATTATTCGTAGTAATTGGTATCTGATGTGTGCTGGATTTCATATCAGTCCAGTGATACCATCCATAAACGCTCATAAAAAAATAATAGGCATTTATACCGGCATCTGCATACAGACGGTATTGAAAAGTAATCCATACATAGATTAGAACATTAACTATACCTGTAGGATAAACCAGGATATTTTCCTGTTTCGAGTACCAAACTGTCAATAAACCGAAGACAACTGCGATAAACTCGAGCCAGGTAGTTTGATAAATCTGGTTAAGAAAAAGATCCCAATATTCTCCCACACGACAATTATAAAATTTAATTTCATCAGTTCTTTCATTAATGGATGGAACCAAGGTAATTTTGCCCGGCAAATAATAGTTCTTGTTATTTGCTATGAGCCTACACAACGACAAATTTCTCTATGAAGCTCTCACATACGATGACGTGCTTCTACTCCCCGGTTATTCAGAAGTATTACCAAGAGACACGGACACTACGTCTCAACTTACCCGGAATATCAAACTAAATATCCCATTGGTCTCAGCAGCCATGGATACGGTTACAGAAGACAAACTTGCTATTTCCATGGCTCTTGAAGGAGGTATAGGAATTATTCATAAGAACATGTCTATTGAAGATCAGACTTCTTTAGTAAGAAAAGTGAAGCGATCGCAGTCAGGTATGATCCTTGATCCCATAACACTAAATGGCAGCAGTACCGCCGGAGACGCTGAAACTATAATGCGTGAAAATAAAATCGGTGGTATTCCTGTAGTTGACAAGGAAAACCGACTCATTGGGATCATTACTAATCGAGATCTCCGATTTCAAAAAGATATGAATACACCGGTTATTGATATAATGACCAAAGAAAACCTTATAACTGCGGGTGTAGAAGTCGGCTTGGAGGAAGCTGAAGAAATATTGCAGGAATACAAAATCGAGAAACTGCCAATTATCAACAAAGACCGAAAGCTCACTGGGTTAATAACTTACAAGGATATTCTCAAAAACAAGGATCGTCCAAATGCATGTAAGGATCAGTTCGGTAGGTTACGAGTTGGAGCAGCGGTAGGTATTACACCTGATATGTTGGATAGAATTGCATCTCTGCAAAAGGCAGGGGTTGATCTTGTTAGCGTCGATACCGCTCATGGTCACTCAAAAGGTGTAATGGAAAATGCTAAACGCGTGAAAAAGGAATTCCCTGAATTAGAGTTAATGGTGGGAAATATTGCAACAGCAGAAGCAGCAAAGGATCTGGCAAAAATTGGTGTAGATGCCATAAAGGTTGGCGTCGGTCCGGGTAGTATTTGTACCACTCGAATTATTGCTGGTGTCGGAGTGCCCCAATTATCAGCTGTATATGAATCTGCAAAAGCAGTGAAAGGTTCAGGAATTCCAATCGTTGCTGATGGTGGAATTCGCTTCTCCGGTGATTTAGTAAAAGCTTTAGCAGCAGGAGCCTCAACAGTCATGATTGGATCTCTCCTGGCCGGTACGGAAGAGGCACCCGGAGAAGTCATTCTTTACGAAGGACGTAAGTTTAAAACCTACAGAGGTATGGGTTCTGTTGAAGCGATGGAAGACGGATCAAAAGACAGATATTTCCAGGATGCTGAGGACGACATCAAAAAACTTGTTCCCGAAGGAATTGTTGGGAGAGTACCGTACAAGGGAATGGTGAATGAAGTGCTTTATCAAATGGTTGGAGGTTTACGAGCCGGTATGGGTTATTGTGGCTCCTCAAATATTGATTCTTTGCAAAAAGCAAAATTTGTCAAAATCACCAATGCAGGGTCAATCGAAAGTCATCCACATGATATTCAAGTAACCAGAGAAGCACCAAACTACTCCAGGCGTTAGAATTCAGAATTTTTAACAGTCTCCAAAAAGGCATCATAGGTTAAATAAAGACTGGTGGCTATTTTTGCCCACCGCCATGTCTCGAAGTATTAAAATACGCATTACCCTTTTCCTGGGAATTCTCTCGTGGATACTTTTTAGTTTCTTCGACCTGTATTTTATAATTCTGGACAGTTATGAGATATCTGAATCGTTTGTAGAAATTCTTCCTCAGGCGTTTCTTACCCTCTTCATTCTCTCAATCCTTTTTTACTACAGGTATACTATTACCAAAGCTGAGAGTGTCAACTTTCTTGATCTGCTCTGGAAAGTATTCATCACTGGTCTGGTTACTACCATCGTTTCACTGCTGCTACGAGTTGTCATTAATGTTTACTCGGGCACATCCTTTATTCAAAATCCGATCACCGTAAACTTCCTTTATCACGTATATGTGGCATTGGTGGTAATCTACCTTATTTCAACCTTCGTAGCGTGGAAGCGATTTATCCTTTATCAGAAGTCGAAAAACCTTCTTAAACTCTGGAATTTCTTTGAATATGCATTGATTCTTAGCTTGATCTTTGACTTTTTTGGAAGCCAGTTTATTAACGGAGTACTTGAAGGTGTGCTTGTATTCCTTACTTCTTTTGCACTCGTACTTTCCTTTAATTTAAAGTGGGTCGCTTACCTCAACTTCAGGCAAAAGTGGAAAACGATACTTTTCATTCTACTTTCAGGAATCTACCTCTATCATTTTTATTTAAATCTTGCTTCATTCGAAGGTCGAGAGGCAGTGATTTATGATCTTCTTGATCGAGCATTTATCCTGGCACTCTTTGTATTTATTTTTATATATGCCACCGTTTCGGTGCTGGTAACCTTGTTCAACCTTCCTACATCTTCGGTGTTCGAAAGGAAATTACGCGAAGCTGTAGATTTTCAGAAATTAAGCCAGAGCACACCCGCCGGAAGAAGTGAAGAAGAAACATACGATGTACTTATTGAAAGCTCCATGAGTGCTGTATTTGCCGATGCTGCCTGGCTTGAAATTAAGCAGGAGGTAGGGACGAAGATCATTCGTAAAAATATCACCGGGGCGCAGATCAGGGAGATTAGAGGGAAAATAAAGGATGAGGAATTGAAAAGTATAATGGACCTTGAGTTTTCTGGAAACATAACACAACACAAGGTCTTCACCTCCATTCAAAAAAGTGACTTCCGCTCGGTCTTTGTCTTACCAATCCTGATCAAAAATCAGCAAGTTGGTGTCCTTGTCCTCTTACAGGAAGTTACCGAGGCTTTCAATAATGAAATGGTTGGTATAATCACAACATTCGTCAATCAGGCAAGTATTACGTTAGAAAATGCCCGATTACTTGATGAAGCGATAGAAAATGAACGTTATAAAGAGCAGCTCAAAATCGCAAAGAATGTTCAGAAAAGCCTCTTACCAGAACAACTAAATGGTGAGGACGGCTTTTCGATATCAGCTTATTCCATGGCCGCGGATGAGGTCGGGGGCGACTACTACGATATTATCAAACATAAGGATGAATTGTACAGCCTGATCATTGGTGATGTTTCGGGCAAAGGCACTTCCGCTGCCTTTAATATGGCGCAAATGAAAGGGATTTTCCATAGTCTTGGAAGGCAGCAGCTTACACCCGATGCATTCATGAGTAGGGCAAATGAAGCATTATCCGGGTGTTTGGAAAAATCCAGTTTCATTACTGCATCATACTACAATATTAGCACGATCGATAGATCAATCGATTTTTGCCGAGCAGGTCACTGTCCTACGTTGCTTTATAATAAGGAAAAAGACGAAGCTACTTTCCTTGAGACCAAAGGGATGGGTCTTGGGATATTAAGAAACTCAGAATACTGTAAATACGTTTATAATAATTCCATGAAGTATGCTCCTGGCGATATCCTCCTGCTTCATACCGATGGAATTACGGAGGCAAAGGACCAAAGAGGGGTTCAATTTGGGGAATCAATGTTGCTTGAGTCATTCCTCAAATTCAAAGACAAGGAGCCTGAAGAAATCAAGGAAGGTATTATTGATGAGCTCTACCGTTTCCTAAACGGAAAGAAGTTGGATGATGATTATACGTTGGTGATAATAAAGTTTAATTGATGGTTAAAATTAGCAAGCAGCTGGAAAATGATATCCAGGAAATTATTGTAGATGGTGAAATTGATGCTAGCTCATCCATTCACCTTGATAATGCTCTAGAGGACTCATTGGGAAATTCTGATAAAATACTGATCAATCTCCAAGACCTGACGTACATATCATCCGCGGGACTAGGTGTTTTCATTGCCCGACTAGAGGAGCTTAAGGAAAAGGAAATAAAAATGATTCTATTCGGGATGAACGATAAAGTGAAGAATGTCTTTGCAATCCTGGGTCTGGAAGAATTATTAATCATTAGAGGATCTAGAGATGAAGCGATAAACGAGTTTTGAAAAGCAATATCACCATATCGTGTCATAAATCTAATTTGAGTAAGATTCGATCTTTTGTTGAATCAAGCTTGAAAGCCCATGAGATTTCGGATCTTGAAATCCATAAACTTGTGTTGGCTGTCGATGAGGTGTGCGCAAATCTTATTATTCACGCCAATCATTGTGACGAAGGAAGCAATCTAAATCTGAGTATAATATTCTATAAGGAGAAGGTAGAATTCTTAATTAAGGATAAAGGTGTAGGGTTCAACATTAATGAATACAGGGAACCAAAAATTTCTGAAATTGTAAACTCAAAAAGAAAAGGCGGCTTAGGGCTCATACTGGTGAAAAGAATCATGGATCACATAGAGTTTTCTACAGAAAAGAATCACAATATTTGCAGATTGGTCAAAAACATAACCTGATTTGAAACTACTCCAAGGATTGATTTTAGTTGTCCTCCTCACTGGTTGTGAGTATTTCACCCCCGGTGACGCAATCGGGCGGAAGGTAGTAGCCCAAGTAGGTAGTGAAATCCTTTACCTCCAGGATCTGCAACAAACCATACCTACTAACCTGGCTCAAGCTGATAGCATCAAACTGGCCGACAAGATTGTGAAAGATTGGGTCAAAAGACATTTAATGATCGACAAAGCATTCGAAGAATTTGCTGTCGATGAGGAGACAATAGAAGCGAAAGTAAGTGAATATCGGGACGCTTTGATTGTTCACGAATTCCAAAAACTCTATGTGAATTCACATTTAAACACAGAGGTTGACACCAGCGAAATCAATACCTACTACGACAACAACAAAGATAACTTTGTACTGAAGCAAAATATTGTAAGATGCCTGTATGCCAAGGTTCCCAAGTCATCACCTGATATTAACCAATTAAGAAGAAATCTTAGAGCATATCCAGGATCTAATAAGGAAGACATCGAATCCTATTGTTTACAGTATGCACTAAATTTTTTCTTAGACGATTCATTATGGATAAACTTTGAAGAACTTGTTGCAGCTACGCCATTGAACCAGGTTGAAGATAAAATCCGATGGCTCAATAACACAGAGTTCAGCGAGACAAGAGATGACAACTTTATTTATATGGTTCGGATACTTGACTATAAGATTTCCAACGAGTTATCTCCAATGGAATTTATCCAGGACGATATTGAAAACATCATCATTAATAAACGAAAACTAGAATTAAAGCGAGAGCTTGAAGCAACAATCTACGATGAAGCGACGAAAAATGAAGGGTATCAGATTTTTAGTAATTAGCCTTTTTGTCCTCACCACATTATCCCCTGCAAAAGCACAGGAAGAGTTGATTATCGACCGCATTATTGCGAAAGTGGATAACTACATCGTTCTTAAATCAGAACTTGAAAGAGCCTATCTGGATTATCTATCGAGAGGTGAATTCAACACCGGAAACGCGAAATGCCAGATCCTTCAACAATTGGTAGTTAATAAGATGCTCGTAGCCAAAGCAGAAATTGATTCTGTTATCGTTGATGACTCGGAAGTTTCTCAAAACCTGAGACGAAGAATGGATTACATGATTCAACAAATCGGTTCAGAAGACGAAATTGAAAAGTTTTACGGGAAAACAGTGGAGCAAATTGAGGCTGAATTATTCGATGATATTAGAGAGCAATTGACCATCCAACGAATGCAATCTGAAATCACCTCAAAGATTAAAGTAACACCCTCAGAAGTAAAGCGTTTTTTCAATGGAATCCCCGGTGATTCATTACCTTATTTTTCTACAGAGGTTACCGTCGGACAGATTGTGAATGATCCTGATCCCAACCAAGACCAAATAGACGCAGTAGAACAGCAGTTAATGTCCCTACGGGGTAGAATTATTAGTGGAGAATCATTCGGAGTTCTGGCAAGACAGTATTCGGAAGATCCTGGCACTGCTAACAACGGGGGTGAACTGCCATTCTTTCGACGAGGGGAATTGGCTCCAGAGTTTGAGGCAACAGCTTTGACCATGGAAAAAGGAGAAATCTCCTTACCGGTGCAAACAGATTTTGGAATTCACATTATCGAATTGATGGAGAAGCGCGGCAATACTTTCAAATCCCGACATATACTTATGACTCCTAAGCCTTCTGTGTCGGATGTTCAAAAGGCTAGGGATGAACTTGATTCAATCCGGAATCTGCTAATAACCGATGACAGTGTTGTCTTCCGAAATATCGCGAAAGACTTTTCTGAAGATGAATTAACAGCAAGTACCGGTGGATATTTTACCAGCCCTGACGGGGCAACAAGAATTGCAGTTGAGGCACTAGATCCAAATATATTTTTCACAATTGACACAATGGATGTAGGAGAAATATCACCTCCAATTCAATTCAACAAACCAGATGGCAGTGTCTCATTTAGGATACTTTTTTACGAAGATCGCGTGGCACCTCATCAAGCCAACTTGAAAGATGATTACCAGAAGATAGCTGAGGCTACCATGAACAAGAAAAGATCGATAAAATTATCTGAATGGTACGAGAATGCTCGAAACGATGTTTATATTGAAATCATCAGCGACTATGATTATTGTAACCTAGTCAACTAATAGAAAAAGGATGTCTGAAGAAAAGAATTTGAAGGAGGAAGCTGACCGGCTAAATGGGGTTTTTGAAGAACTTAATCGTGAGATCTCGAAAACAGTTATTGGACAGGATGAAATAATCAAGTTACTAACCATTAGTATTTTCTGTGGGGGACACTCCCTCCTGGTAGGTGTACCCGGACTAGCGAAAACCCTCTTAATCCATACACTAGCGGAGTCTTTGAGTTTAAATTTCAATCGTATACAGTTTACTCCGGATCTTATGCCTTCGGATATTCTAGGAGCTGAAACCATAGACAAGGAGAGAAATTTCAAATTCATACAAGGTCCAATTTTTGCAAATGTGATACTGGCTGATGAAATCAACCGGACTCCTCCAAAAACTCAGAGTGCATTGTTGGAAAGTATGCAGGAATACTCGGTAACGGTGGCTGGTAAACGATTCGAACTCGAGAGACCCTTTTTCGTATTGGCGACACAAAACCCTATCGAGCAAGAAGGTACCTATCCACTTCCGGAGGCACAGTTGGATAGATTTATGATGATGATCAATCTATCATACCCGACTTACGAATCAGAATTACAGATTGTTAAACAGACCACATCAGATACGAAGAAAGATATCACTCCGGTGGTTAGTAAAAGTGATATTCTTGGATTCCAGGACTTAGTAAGAAAAGTGCCTGTAGTGGATAATGTACTGGAATATGCCGTGTCGTTGGTGCATAAGACTCGTCCAAACACACCCAAATCAGATCCAATGAGTAATGAGTACCTGGAGTGGGGAGCCGGACCACGAGCCAGTCAATTTCTAATTTTAGGGGCAAAATGCCATGCCCTGATTTCGGGGAAATACTCTCCTGATATTGAGGATGTCCAAGCTGTTGCTCTTCCCATTTTACGGCACAGAATTGTAAGGAATTTCAAATCTGAGGCAGAAGGACTTACAGAAGAGAAAATTCTTCGGTCCCTACTCTAACCAAACTGCTTTAGAAAACGAAAATCGTTTTCGGAGAATAATCGAATATCATCTATTTCGTACTTGAGCATGGCAATTCGCTCGATACCCATTCCGAAAGCAAAACCGCTGTAGACATCAGGATCTATTCCACAGTTTTCAAGGACATTGGGATCCACCATTCCCGAACCTCCAATCTCAACCCAACCAGAATACTTACAAATCCTGCACCCTTTACCTTTGCAAATGAAGCAGCTAATGTCAATTTCGGCACTAGGTTCTGTAAAAGGAAAGAATGAAGGTCTCAATCTCACTCGAGTATCCTTTCCAAACATCTCTCTGGCGAAATGGAATAAAGACTGTTTAAGATCTTTGAAAGAAACATTCTTATCAACAAACAGCCCTTCCACTTGATGGAAGAAACAATGGGCACGTGCCGAAATTGCTTCATTACGATAGACTCTTCCTGGCATAATCGAGCGAAAAGGAGGCTTCTCGCTTTGCATTAATCGAATCTGCACATTTGAGGTATGCGTCCTTAACAGAGTATCAGGATTTTTTTCTATGAAATAGGTATCCTGCATATCTCTTGCCGGATGGTTTTCGGGAAAATTCAAAGCAGTGAAATTATGCCAATCATCTTCGATCTCTGGACCTTCTTTCACACTGAATCCCTGCCTCTCAAAAATTTGAATCATACGATTCTTAACGAGAGTCAGTGGGTGTATATAGCCTGACTGTTCTGGAATAAAAGGGAGGAATGGGTCAATTGAGTCTCCTTGATTAACCGAACTGCTGGCGTCTAGCTCGTCTACAAATAATTTGAATCTTTGAGTAGCCAGATTTTTTAGTTCATTAAGCGCTTCACCAAATTTTTTCTTCTGATCACCAGGAACGGTCTTGAATTGCTTGAATAATTCGGTTAATTCCCCTTTTCTACTTACAAACCTTAGACGAAAAGCCTCAAGCTCATCAGCAGATTTCACTCTATACTCCTGAACTTCTTGTTTAAGTTGCTCTACTTTCTCCAGCATTGACATAATGAACGCAATATTAACGAACCGAACTGATAAGAGTAAAAACTAATGTCGGGTTATGCTGACTTTGAAATGAATATTGAACGATTCTCACCCCTACTCATTCGAGCTTTTCTCCAACGGATATACATTCGGTCACAGAAATAACCAGTACCTACAGCTACTATAACAATAATCGCTACTCCTACTACACTACCAAGAGGTTGGAGGAAAAGGGATAAGACTATCATTAGAAGGTTGAACGCCATTAGTAAAATAGTAGCTGTCGAATGACTGATCCCCTGTTTGATCAGTATATGGTGAATATGATTGCTATCCGCAGTGAACGGAGACCTACCTTCTCTCACTCTTAGATAGAAAACCCTAAGGGTATCATAGATTGGAATAATTAGCAACCCGGCTACTAGAAGATACCAGGAATCGATAAGAAGAATAGGCAAAACCTTCAACGGAACTAACTCCATATTGAAAAGTTGAATCGACATACAGCTGATAACAAAACCGGTGACAAGGGATCCTGTGTCACCCATGAAAATTCTCGAAGGCTCCCAATTATATATTAGGAAAGAAAGCATTGCTGATGCGAGTGAGAAACATAAAAGTGTCAGAAACTGCTCTCCCATAGCGTGGAAAGTAAGTCCCATTATACCCGCTGAAACGACGCCTACCGATCCAGCGAGTCCATCAATACCATCAATCAGGTTAAAGGAATTGGTAAAAGCAACAATAAATAGAACCGATACGCCAATAATTAAGTAATCTGGCATCGAGGACAATCCAAATAATATGGGAAGGCTCTCAATCCTCCATCCACCGTAATTGACCACAATGAATGCGGCAAGAAATTGAATGGGTAATTTCTGATTCGCATTTAAACTGGCAATATCGTCCCGCATGCCAAGCACTAGCATGATAATTAACGCTGAAATAAAGTACTTGGATTCTACTAACAACCCAAGTGGGGTAGTAATAATGATCGCAAGGATTAGGGAAAAAAAGATGGCAAGCCCTCCTAGTGAAGGTGTACTGCCTTTATGAATTTTCCTTACATCCGGAGAGTCGGTTAAGTTAATTGCCTTAAACAACCTTATAATTATTGGTAAGGTCGAAAATGTCAATAGAAACGACGTTATGACGGCTAATAGTAGCATGGGTTAAGCGGTGTAAAAATATAAACATTACTAGAACATATGTCAATATTCTAGTAATTGGCGAGTTTATTTAGCTTTTTGTCATAGATATGGAGTATTCTAATTAGTAGGCAGCCTCCTGACCCTTTATCAGGGCCCAAACTGTGATAAGGATTATTTTAATATCAAAGTAGAATGACCAATTCTGAAAGTAGAACCGATCAAGTTTCACTCTTTTTTTGATGTCATCCAGCTCCCTAATTTCTCCTCGATAACCCATTGACTGGGCAAGCCCAGTAATTCCAGGTTTATAAGCATGTCTTTGTAGGAATTTATCGATCTTGTACATATAGACATTATTCATCTGGATAGGCAAAGGTCTAGGACCGACAATAGCCATTTCTCCTCGCAGTACGTTGATGAACTGAGGAAGCTCATCAAGAGAAGTTTTTCTGAGGAAAGACCCGAACTTTGTTACACGAGGGTCGTTTCTAGTTGCCCATTTCGAATCCGCATCCTTATTCTGGACCATTGTACGGAATTTCAGACACACAAACTGATGATTATTCTTGCCGTGCCTCAATTGTCTGAAGATTACTGGTCCTCTTGACTCTAATTTGATGATCAAAGCGATAAGAGGGTATAGCCAACTTAGGATGAATACTACAACACCCATAGAAAAAGCAATGTCAAACGACCTTTTTACAAACCGATTGAGCAAATTATCTAATGGCAGACTGTTGACATCAATAACGGATATCTGATCGAGTGTCTTAAGTGAATACGTCTTAAGATGATCGGTTTTGAAGTGTGGCAGTAGCTTGACTTTCTTAAATCCAGTATCTGCCAACTCTATTATCTGATTCAAGGTAATCTTATCTATGTGATCGCTCACATAGATAAAATCTACGTCGTCGATATTCGCTTCAAAAAAACTTGATAGGTCACCTATCAACGGAAAATTTTCGTTTTGGCCATCTGTATCTCCGTAAAAACCGATACATCTTATACCTAAGTCCGGATTCTGGATTAAAGTTTTATATAATGAGAATCCCAGTGGATCATAACCAACTATGATTGCCTTTCTGTAATTACCCCCATACCGTCGATAACGAATGAGGGTCATATGAACGATTATTCTGTATGCGGGAAATACGGCAAGAAGTATCCCAAAGAAAATCGCCATGAAATCTCTGGTCACCTGCTGATAATTGGTGAAGACCAGCAAGAAGGAAATAATAGCAATGTAGATTACAACAAATCGGAAGCCTTTTGTCAAGGACTTTGAGTAATGAGCGTTCCGACCTATTTTGTAGTCCTTGGCGAAAATGGAAATTCCTATCCAAAGAAAAGCCGAGATCATCCAGAAGACCAGAGCACTTTGTTGCTCCATCCCGGTACCGGCAGGTATTCCAAGAAAATAGCAAAATAGGAATAGTCCGGAAAAGATTATCAAATCCGAAAGGACAAAAAGCCCGGGGAAGAGTTTGTAAAATCTCTTGATCATCTCCTTTATTTACCTATTTTCGGATTTTCCGAGCAAAGATAGTCTGATAATTAGCATTATTAACAACTCTCCTAAGAAACGTTTTATAATACGATGGTTGGAAATCTTTGGTAAATTTTAACGTTGATTTGTGAAAATTATTTCTGGTAAATCTCTAAATGTCACTCCCTAAGGAAATGCGCCGGCTTCTGGGAATACCCGTTTTGCTTCTCAGCCTGGTTTTTATAATTCTAGGTTGCAGAGAGGAGTACAAGGAATCAGTGCTTTACGAAAATAATTTTGAAGGTTTGACAGATCTGCCCCAGGAAGCACCTACTGTCCAATTCAATGGTTCTACAGTACTGGGGTATCTTCATAACCAATCCGTAGATTTCGATGTCAAATTGAATGAAGACTTCAACTATATACTAGTTGAGTTGGACCTCTATATTCACGACAGATGGGAAGGAAATCGAGTAAATATTGATGGCCCTGACTTCTGGGGAATTAATGTGAAAGAAATTAGTTCAATCCGAGAATACCAGCGATACGCTTTCAAAACTACTTTTTCCAATACTATCTGCGTTTCCAGTCTATGCCACAAACAATCTTATCCTGGAGATTTTCCAGAGATAAATGATCCAAGAACTTCTAGTGTACAGGTCCTAGATGAAGATTGTAAAGGTGCGGCAGGCACAACTTTGTACAGAGTATCAAAACTCATACCTATTCGCTCGAAGAAACTAGTTGTCACATTCTACGGAGATCTAACAACGCCTGGTAATGAAGATGATCCAATTTGTGATGAGAGTTGGTCAATGGACAACCTGCAGATAAGTGGTATAAGCTACAAGCCATGAAAAAAATAAAAATAGACATACTGATAACCTTGATGGCCCTATTCAGTGGCGTCTTTGCAAGTAGTCAGACGCTCCCACTAGGTACTTCAATTGAGGATTACGCTCGAAGGCAACAACTCTTGGGCAACTTTGACTCTACATACTCATTTTCAATACGTCCATTAAGGTTTGATACAATCCAACAGAACGTCCTGGGATTTCAGACATCTTCACCCGTTGCCATTTTGGACAACCGGATTGCCAAGGTATCTGTCTTACCCGCTGAGCAGGTTTTTCAGTTCAACAGTCATCACCCTAAAGCTATCAACAACGGTTCCATGGTTCCGGGCCGTGGTCTACAAAGCATCACCAGACCAGGACTAAATATTAAAGTAGGCCCATTAAATGCTTATATAAAACCGGAAATATATTATTCCGCAAACCGATCATACGAGGGATTCCCGGATACCCTGTCGAATAACACATGGAATATTCGATACAGATGGTGGAATAAAACAGATCTACCAGAAGAGTTTGGAATAGATCCTATCTCGAGAATACTTCCAGGTCAATCAAAGATTAGTCTGGACCTTGGAAAATTTTCCTTGGGAGTTTCATCGGAAAATTTATGGTGGGGGCCTGGTAAAAGGCATGCCCTAATTATGACTAACAATCCTAGGGGATTCAATCACATCTCGTTTAATTCTCTCGGGCCGGTAAATACCAAAATAGGTGGTTTGGAATGGCAAGTTATTGCTGGTCGATTAGAAGAATCAGGATTTGATCCACCATACCCGGACCGATTTGATATCAACCGGTACTTTGTGGTAAAGAATGACGATTGGCGATACTTGTCTGCCTTTTCATTGGTATATTCTCCCAAGTGGTTCAATGGTCTATCCTTAGGCTTTAATAGGGCGATTCAACAGTATTCCTCACTTGCAAAATCGAACAAGGATTTCGTCCCCATCATACAGAATTTCTTCCGGAATAATGATCGTACAGACCGTCCACAATTACAGATTGACCAGGTTTTGTCTGGCTTCTTTCGATACTATTCCTCCAAGAGTAACGCTGAGTTTTACTTCGAGTACGGGAGGAACGATGCGTCGTTGAATATCAGAGATTTCATCATGTCACCAGAGCATTCAAGGGCATTCGTGTTGGGAGCTTCAAAACTTTTCCCAGGTCCGAAGGATGGCTTTATTGAGCTTAACCTGGAAATGACTCACACGCAGCAGTCGATAGGTAATCTGGTCAGACCTACTGAAAGTTGGTATACACATACCATGGTAAGTCATGGGTATACAAATAATGGGGAGGTTATTGGTGCCGGTATTGGACCGGGTAGCAATGTGCAGAACTTGGAAGTCAATTGGACAAAAGGTATCAAAAAGTTTGGTGTTCAATTTGAACGATTAGTGCACAACAATGACTTCTTCCTTGAAGCCTATTCCCCATCGAAAGACTGGAGAAGATATTGGGTAGATCTTAGTCCTGGCATAAATTGTTCCTGGGATTTCAATGGATTACTTATTCAGTCTAACCTTTTCGTTACACGATCGCTCAATTATCAATGGGAATTACAAAACAATCCGGGAAATCAACCCTATTTTGTAGAAGGTCGAGATGTCACAAACTTGCACTTCACTACCCATCTTGTTTATTTCTTTGACAATCTCTTGAAATGAGTCATGAGATAACACCCAATTTGTTTGTAGTCGGGGTCGTCAAAGCTGGTACCACATCGATGTATCATATCTTAAACGAGCATCCTCAAGTTCAAATGGCATCAGTGAAAGAGCCTCATTACTTTTCAACAGTTCACATAAAATCTTCCAGCACCCATGCCGCATCAATTTCCGAGGAGCCTGAGTACCGATCACTATTTCAAAACGATGTTCAGACAAAATACTACGGTGAAGCTAGTCCAAGTTACTTCTGGGACCCCACAAGTGCTGAAAAGATCCATAATTTCAACCCAGAAAGTAAAATTATCATTCTTCTTCGTGAACCGTTAGATAGGGCTTTTTCACATTACAATATGGAGTTCTCTGCCAGAAGAGAAAAAAATCAAGAATTCTATAGTGCCTTGAAAGAGGACTGGAACCTTAACAATAAAGGTTGGGGAATATCAGCATTATATATTGAGTTGGGATTTTATTTCGAAGGCATCCAGCGGTTTCAAAAGGTTTTTGGTAAGGACAATGTGCTGATTCTATTTTTTGAGGAATTCTTCAAAAACAAAGATTATCATCGAGAGAAGATCTGGAGTTGGCTAGGTCTCGAAAACCATGTAATTCAAGTTCCTGAAGATAATAGAAATCAGTCGTTACAGTTTAATAGATTCACAAGAAAACTATACCAGCTAATCCCAGGTTATTGGCTCCCTGACTGGATTAAAAAACCTTTGAAGAATCAGCTTTTCGCCAATGGTTCGAAACTGGATTCCAAGTCAATTCAATTTCTTCTAAAGCTCTATGAAGAAGATTTGATACGACAACGTGATGAGCTAAAAATGGACTATTATTTTAATCTCGTGAAAAAGAGATATGGAATTGACGAGACTCGAATTTAATCTCTTGTCCAACATATTAGAGCTCAGGCACGGAGTTCATTGAATACGTTGATATAGGCATCTGTAATATGGTCCCAATCGTATTTAATCGTAATCCCCCTTGGCGACACTTCCTTCAATTTCACTGCACGCTCAACATTTTTCTCCATCTCCTCAATAACTTGTTGTACGGAATCCGGGGATTTTTCAAAGAAAACACCGAATCTACCTCCATGTAGCATCTCCCTATTGAAGGGTGTTTCCAATGCCAAAATGCATGAGCCATAGGCCATTGCCTTCAACATAGTCGGATTTGTACCTCCAAATTCATGACCGTGTAGGTACCCAAAGGCGTTATGATACAGTTCAGCCAATTCATCGCTATCGGTTACATATCCTGTGAAGACTACCCGGGGATCATTACTTCCCATATCCTTCACTTTCCTGGCGTATTCGTCGACGTACGGTACATCGCCAACAATAACAAGTTTCCTGGAAGAGTTTGACTGGATGAAGCCGGAAAGAATCATGTCAGCATTGTTATCCGGAATTAGTCTGCCTATAATTAGGAAATACCCATTAGAAGTAAGATCCCATTTCTTTATCAACTCAGGATTTTTGGATTTTCTCAATGATGCACCATAGGCGATGACTGAGCTATCCACATTAAAATGCTTTAAGTATATCTTCCTCATCTCATCGGAATCGTTGATGATACGATCGTAGTACTTTGTCGCTAACCTCGAGGCCCAATAAAAATACTTTGCCCCTAATCCCTTCCACTTTGGACGTAACCACTCCAGGCCATCAACATTAATTGCTGTCTTTATACCAAAAATTCGAGTTAGTATTCCAAATGGACCATTAGCAGAGTTGACCACCAAGATGGCATCATATTTACAAAATACTGCGTGGAGGAAGGCCAGAAAGGAATGAGATAACTGACTCAACACTTTGGTCTCAATCGAAGGAATGTACTTAAGCTGAATACCATTAACAGATTTTGGTCTATTCGGAAAAAGTCCTTTGTGACAGTATACAGTTACTTTTATTTCACGTGCCACCAAACGTTCTGACAATTCCCTAACGAACGTTTCATATCCACTATATACGTATGGATAGCCTCTTGATCCAATTATTGCAATGTGCATTTTCTTTTCTGGGGCCAACGTCAGTTAAGATATTCTGAGAATAATTTACGCATGTTTTCAGCGTATATCCTTTCAGTAAATTCCTGATTAACACGCTCATATGCATTTGAGCCAAATTCCTTACGTGTTTCCGCACTTTCGATAAGTACTGAAATGGTTTGCGTGAATTTATCTACATCGTTTGGGGGTGTGACTATGAATCCACTTTCGTTACTTCTAATCATTTCCACGGCACCTCCATGGCCGTTAACTACAATTGCTTTCTTAGCTAACATAGCTTCCAGCACAGTTGTCGGAAAAGGATCCGGTAATGTTGATGGGAGGACGAATACGTCAAAGGCATTCAGATAGGATATTACCTTAGGATCAAATGGCCTGATATGAAATCGTTCAGAACCTGATATTTTTCTTGACTCTTCAACGAAATCATCCATTAACTGATCCTGACCAGTAAAGGGACTTCCTAACGCCAGGAAATGACAGTTTGGATGTTCTGAAAGAACCTTATCTGCTACTTTCAGAAACAAATCCTGCCCTTTCCAGTGGCTGACTCTTCCAATCATTCCCACAAGAATATTCTTCTGTGTAAGTCCTAGTTCCTCCCTAACGTTGATCGCGTCCGAATCGACTTTATAATCCTCAATATTAATCCCGTTATTGATGACAATTGATTTAGACCCAATCTCCGGGTTATCAATTTTAAGATTGTCAATAGTGGCTTCCGAAACACCAATAACCTTATCCGCCATATTACTCAGCAACCAGGTCACCCACTTTCGAATAACGATCGGATGGACATGTATTTCTCTCACATGCCATACATGAGATATACTAAGCGTTCGGGAAACGAAAGCTCCAATGATAACTGCCGAAGTGTTACTGTAAATCATGGTCACTTTTCTTCGTTTACACATCCAAACTAACCGGAAGTATGCCAGTACTGCTGCGATGAAAAAATCAATGACTCCAAAAAAACTAAAGTACTTCCGCCTCATTACCGCGAGGCGGAATACACGAACTTCCGCACCTAGCTCCTGTAGTACTTGCACCAAGGGCCCATCATAGGGAAGGCAAACCGTGATTTTCGAATCTTTCATGGCTCGAATGGTACGAACTAAACTCCTGTCCGCTCCATATAAATCACTGCTTGGATGAAGGAATAATAGGTGGTTATGCGCTTTGGACAACTACTTTCGGCTTTTGATTACTTTGGCAGGGTTTCCAGCTACCATGGAATACGCCGGTACATCTTTTGTTACAACACTTCCGGCTGCAACCACTGATCCCTCACCTATTGTTACACCCGCAAGGATAATGCTTTGAGAGGCAATCCAGCAATCATCTTCAATTATTATTGGCTTCCGCTGAACCCCTTGATCCTTCATTGGTACGTTGCTGTCAGAGTAATTATGGTTTTCGGCAAAAAGACTTACCCGCGGCGACATCATCACATTATGACCAATTTCAATCCATCCCGAACATCCAATGTAGCAGAATGGGCCAATATTTGAATTATTACCTACTTTAAGACCTTCGCCGATATTACCGCCGTATTGATTTGTCGGCCGTATTAGTGCAAACTTTCCAATAGTAACATTATCCCCGAAGGATATACCTTTAATTGATAGTCCATTTAGCTCAGCGTGGTCATCAATGAGGAAATTACGCCCCGCCGTCACGTAGGACATATTGAAGCATTTTGTGCTTTTACCAACCATGATTAACCCGTTTGATTGTTTTAACCAAAGCTTGAGCCACAAACCTCGAAATACCTTTGGAATTAACATGAAAAGGGAAATAAATATATCCTTTCGCTTCCAATGATCCCCGTAGCGACCTTTGGAATCCATGCCAATAGTTTTAAAAAGCCTTGATATCATCGCTAATGATTTCTACCAATTTCCTGGCTGTTCTAGACCAATTGAAATGTTTTAATCGGTCATTCCCATTCTCAACCAATTGCAATCTTACGGAATCTTCCTTCAATACTTCCTCAATTACCCGTGCAATATCTTCCGGTTCCTTCGGGTCAAAATACACACCCTTATCACCAATGACTTCCGGGAGTGCCGAACTCCTGGCTGCAACAACAGGCACTCGATATTGAAATGCCTCCAAAACTGGAATCCCAAAACCTTCATACGTACTTGGAAATACAAAAAGAGAAGCATTCTTAAAAAGAGAGACGAGTTCAGAATCGCTTACATGCCCAGGCAGAATCACTTTTTGCTTTAACCCTAGTTCTTCAATTACTGCTTCGATATTTGGAAAATCATCTATTCCGGATTTCGATATTTGCTGTCCAGCGATTACAAGAGGCAGATTAGTCCGAACTTTTGAATAACCCTTTATGAGATTCGGTAGGTTCTTTCGCTTCTCAAGAACTCCCACGAAGAAGAGATAATTTCCTTGCTTTATTTTAAGCTTCTCAAGTATTCCAGGCTGTTCATCTATTCCTCTCCGTCTCGGACCATTGTGAAGCACAGTTATTTTTTCCTTGGAAAATCTAAGGCGTTTCCCAAGCTCACCTTTAGTAAATTCTGAAACGGTAAATATTCTCTTCGCCCTTCTTGCCCCTTTAATTGAAAAGAAAGAGAAGTACTTTAGCCACCATTTATTATAATGCTTTGGATACAACCAAAAATTGATCCCATGGAAAATTGGATATGTTTTCACTCCAAATGCCATAATGGGAACCATGTAGTCGTTACATATTAATGCATCGGCATTTGCCTTTTTTGCTTTAATCGGTAGTTGCACCTGTTTCCAGATGAAGAACCTAATATGCTCAATACTCTTTGCAAGCTTAGTTGAGGGTGGCTGGAGATGACCGGGTTGTATTCGGATGATTTCGATATCATTCATGGTCTCTAATTCTGCGAGCAACTCAACTAAAACAGTCTTGATCCCCGTTTTGGATAGGAACAGATCTCTCGTATCGAAAGCAATCCTCAATTTAGGCATCAGCAATAATTGTCTTTGACTTGATCCTTACCAGTCCATTGTACGTTTGAATGGAATAACCAATCATCCACCATGTCACTAAAGAAAGGTAAATGTAGCCCTCTGCATTTGCTGTGAACAAAGGGAGTAAAAAAGCAAAACGAACTGTGGTGGCGATAAAGGGTATGACTTTATCTTGAACTCTTGGGGTGAGTCTAAAGGCCAAAAATGAATATCTGATAGATTGAAAGAGTAAACCGATATAAAGAAACATCCCCAATACTCCCATTTGGACTCCAAATACCAGATACTGATTCTCCCCGCCAACCCGTACTTCTTCGGAAACACCACCCACATTCCCACTTGTCGCTAACCCTATCCCTTGCGGACTGCTCACGATACTTTCAACAGCTTCCAACCAATCCAGAAGGTGACCGATACTCGACGGATTCTGGAATGTGATAGTATCTATTACAAAATACCTCACTTCATCATCCGCGAAATAAGCAATGTAAATCACAATCGCCAGGAAATACATTGCTCCCAGGGCCAATATTCCGTAGTATCGGAGCATGAGACTGGCAATGAAGATTAACAGAAAGAATGCAACAAAGGAGGACCTGGAAAATGCTAGGTAAACGCAACCAATGGAAAAAATAATCGCCAAAAAATATACAACCTGGTTGGTCTTATGGGGCGTGGTTAAAAACAGAATGAAAGACGTGGCTATACCAAGTAACATCGCCGAGGAAAACTCAAGCGGGTTCGCAAAGAACGAGGCAAAACGTTTTTGGCCATTGGCAGTCTCAAAAGTCCAGGATAATCCGTAATTACCTTTTGGATCAATTTCGTTAATATCAAAGTTATACTTGGTGAATCCAATTAGCGATTGAAGGTGAATATTAAAGTTTTTCTCAAGAAGGGAAACAGAGAATGCCACGATTGAAATTGCCACGATAATATTCAGAACCGGCAATAATCTTTTAAAAGTAAGTGTAGAATTCCTACCCAAAAAGTAGGCAAATCCCATAAAGTAAATATTCTTCAGATAGATTAGCTTGTTCAATAAAGCTACAGGTCCAATGGGTGCAACGGCAAAGAATGTAGCTAAGAGTAAGAAGGCGATAAACCAGAGGTCTACTTGTTGAATGCGAAAGGAAGTACTAAGAATATCCTTTCGATAGTAGAAAAAAACCACGATGGAAATTAGCACCAAAAGATCTTTGCTATACCGGATTATCATGACTGCCAGGGGTGAACCGGTATACTGGTAGGTGATGATCATCAACGTATTATAAACAGGCAGAAAGAGTACAAAGAAGATCAAAAGATAGTCTTCTTTACCGTCAATAATCACCTTCCGAGCTATGAAAGCAAAGAGCCCGATAAAGGCCACAAACAGTATGATAAACAGAGCAATCATAATGCGGGAGGCGGTCCGGATACTCCTTTTAAACCGTGAAGAAACCCTAGTAAACTGAATTTCAATTTTGTAAAACGGAGTCGCGTTAAAAAGTAAAGCGAATACCCACTAATCTTAAAAATTTGGTACGCCCAAGCTCCTAATTTTTGCATCCCTTTCGCATGTTCTTTAACTAGAAAAATGTGATTGCGAATATTGAGGTAATGAGCAACCGGACTTACTGACCCTTCAGTGGTATTCACTCTGATTGAGCCCCCGCCTTCATGATAGAGAATAGAACTACATTCAACTCCTAATTTATAGCCAGCTTCGGTAAAACGTAGGGACCAATCCACATCTTCCACGTATGCAAAATATTTGTCATTCAAAAGACCAACTTCCCTTAATGTTGCCGCAGATGTAAGTATGCAACAACCGGTCAACCAATCGGCGCTGAGTGTTGAACTATGATAAGCAGGTATCTCCTGGTTCTTCCACCGAACTGTGTTGATCCAGGCATACTTATTGATGATTCCACCAGCATTCCACACCTTCCTAGAATCTTTATCTGTGAGGATTAAAGGTTGTAAAGCTCCCCATGATCCCGACTGAAATTCCTTAACTAGTTTGGTTGTTGCCCCGGATTCCACCTGTGAATCATTATTGATAATCATAACCAAGGAGAAGCCATGGTCCAAAGCGTACTGTATACCAGCGTTATTTCCACCTGCAAAGCCTCTGTTTTCAGGTAACTGAAGCACAGTCACATCCGGAAATTTGTTTTTTAGTATATCACCCTCTCCGTTTTTACTTCCGTTGTCGACAACAATGATCGATTGTTCTGGACAAGGTTCTTCTTTGAGGGATTTTATACATCTTTCTGTTAGTTTTAGCCCGTTCCAGTTAATGGTCACGATGGCTACACGTGAAGGTGACTCCGCATTCATCAGTTCTCCATTGCGGACTCATAGACCTGACGTAAAGTGAAAAAAGCTACCATGAGAAATCCGCCAAGAAAGATGCTGATAACAAGTAGTGGCAACTTTTTGTATTTGTCGCTTTTCAGAGGAAGGATCGGTTCGTCAATCACCTGAATCAGGGGCATAGCATTACGATGATTGATCTCCGCCAATTCTAAATTCTTCAAGATCTCTTTGTAAACAGCACCAGAAGTCTCTATATCCAATTGAAGCTGACGATATTCAACCCCTGTACTCCCCATTAGTGGATTAACATCCGGATTTTGGGCTGCTTTGCGCATTAGATTGTCCAGTGTGGTCTTGACACTATCAGCCTGAGTTTGAAGTACTCTAAGATTCTCACCAGTTTTTTTTGTTTTTGTGAGCAAGTAAAATGCGTTTACATTCTCAACCAATATTTCATTGAAATACTTGGCAAACATTCTATCCTTATGACTAATAGAAACATTCAAAATCGATAGCTTCCTATTCAGCTTATCTACAGCCATATTTTCATCCCGAAAATCTTCTATAATCTCCAGTGCGATACTATCATGAGAAACTGTAAAATTCTCCCTGGGAATTTCGAATGATATTCCTTCCAGGTCTTCATCCTCGGCCCAGCTCTGATCAAACTTTTTAAACCTAGCCAAGCGCGTGATCAAACGTTCTGTGACTCCTTCGATCGTTGGCTGGGCGTAAAAGGTTTCCATCAACATCTTATCAGATCGATAGAGCTCGACAATATTATCCGTACGAAAAATGATACTGCTTTCCGATCCTCCACCCAGATCCACATCTCCCAAACCGGCGATGGACGATAGTTCACCTAATTCAGAAGAACCACCTACCTCCAGAACAAACGTAGTTTGCGCTGTGTAGACTGGATCCCGAAGCAAGTGATACAGAAAAAATGAAAGGGAAATTACCAATCCACCAATTCCGATAGGTATCCATTTTGAGATAAGGTACTTAACCCACGAAATTAATTTTTCGATAACATCACGAAATGATATTCGGTCCTGGATGATATATCGATTCTCGTCCATTAATTTCCCTGGGCGGTGTTATATATCTGAGTTACGATAAGTGCCAATGTTCCAAGACCAGTAGTAAGCCCAATTAAATCTGATGGCGCTAATGGTATTCTTATTGGTTTCACAGGAACAATTACCTCTGCACCTGGTGCTACTTTTGGGTATGACCTAAGAAATAGAAAACTTCTAGTTTTGGCCACCTCTCCGTTTGCATATACTACATATGCACTGTTTTTCTTGGCTCTTGTATCAAATCCTCCAGCCTTACCAATGAAGTATTTTAGAGAACGATCCGGTTCGAATCGGACTGTATTCGGAAATAATACTCTGCCCCTAACTCTCACGGTTGTTAGTTGCTTCGGAATATTGATTATATCGCCATGTTCGAGTATCAAATCCTCCGGTGAATTTGGCTGACTAAGAATCTGACTAAAGTCAAGTGCTATGGACTCTGACTCCTTAATTTTAATATCAGATAAGAAAGGATTTTTTGCTGCCAGTTCGCTCAAGCGTTCCTTTTTTGCCTTGGTAGCCATATTTGAATTACTAAACTGTAAATCCTGAAGGCTCTCCAACTCATCAATCACCTCGCTAATGAATACTTTGTCAGATTCGCTGATAGTAGCGGTGTCAAGATTGGAAATGACAGACATTAAGTCCTTTTCCAATGTCTCAATGGTTTGCTCTGAGGTAAAAAACTCGGTCTTGCGGATTAGGGTTGCACCCTCAGGATATGCCTGAGATCTTAGACTCCCGGCACGACTTACCAAGCTGGATATTCTCTCGTTTTCTTTTTGGAGAGTATACGACCCTGGATACATTACCTGTCCAGTAATCGTCACCGTACGTTCCTCAAAAAAGTTTGGATTTCTCCGCACCACTACGTGATCAAACGGCTTAAGAACGACCGGATCCGATTGATTTACTGAAGCCAGTATGATTTCAGATTGGTTATCTGCGGACTGATTCTCAGGTCTTCTTGATATTTCAATTTTATCAAGTTGAGCAGATTGACGCGTACCATTAGCCAGTATGAGCATATCATCAAGTGTCATGTTATCTGAATAACGATATACTCCTGGTGCATTTACCTCTCCAGATATCCTGATATATTGCTCTTCTACCGTATCATAAATACTCAGAATTATCACTACATCTTCGGGTTGAAGAGAAAGACCATCTTGACCTAAGGACCTTAGATCAAATGACGTAGTTGAAGTACCCAGGGTTTTGGTGTTCCTTACTAATAGAGCTCGGTCCAGATAGGCATCTCCTTTCAGTCCATCTGCCAATTCAATAAGGTCACCGACAAGCATTCCTTCGGAGTAGGCAAAAGCACCTGGTCGGAAAACTGCACCTCTAATCTGAACACGATTGACATAACGATCAAGAATCTTACCTACTCTATAGCTGTCTCCTGCTTTCGCCTCGAAGATCTCAAATTGATTAGAAAACAAGTTACTAATCACTTTCTCCCCCTTAGATACCCTGACAACATTGATCTTATCCTTAAAGGCAAACTCGGTAAATCCCCCAGCGTAGTTAAGGAGATCCCTGAAAGTCTCCTCATCTTTCAACTCATAAATCCCTGGTCGCTTAATCTCACCTTTCAACTCCACACGGTTGAGATATGGACCAACCATAATTACGTCATCGTTTTGTAGACGGACATTATTTCTTGTTTCCCCTTTTACCAAAAAGTCATAAAAATCCAGGCTCGCGATTAGTTTGCTTTTCCTGTAAATCCTAATGTCTCTTAGGGTACCCAACTCATTGGGTCCGCCAGCTACATAAATGGCGTTGAAAACAGTGGATAATCCATTAACTGAATACGTACCTGGCATTCTCAATTCTCCTACCAGATTTACTTTGATTGTTCTGACCTTGGTTACCGATAAGTCTAGAAACGTACTTGGATTACCAGAAGAAAGATCACGATAAATCGTCGATAGTCTGGACTTCACTCTCCTCTCCGCCTGCTTCAAAGTCAAGCCTGACAGGGAAACAGGACCAATATTTGGGAGACGTAGGTTCCCATTTAGATCTACTGACATTGTCATACTTTTTTCGGATGCCCCATAGATGTCAATGGTTAATTGATCTGAGGGTCCAATGACATAATCTTCCGGAACCGGTATCAGGAGATTTGTTTCAAAACTCAGATTTCTAGTGCTCGGATTGAAAAGATTATAGCCAAAGAATCGACTGGAGTCAAAGCCATTATGATATATGTCCAATGGGATAGGACTTTTTACTTTTTGCTTATCTTTTTTTTCCTCTTCCTGAACCGGTGCCGTAGGTGTAGGTAAGTAACCCTGGGATCTCGCCATATTGAGCAGGTCTTCATCTGAATAACCCATTGCCCGGGCCTGTTGTAATAGTTTCTGACGTTCCTGTGACGACATAGAACTGATATCCCCAGGTACCTGAGCAAATGCAGTAGCACACCCAACGAGTAAGAATGCGAAAAAAACAGCTTTCAATGACTTTATCATATACAACCCTGGTACGGAAGCCGCAAATTTATATGTTTTCATACGTATGGAATGTCCATACTACTGTCCCCGTGAAAATATTACAGTATTTATGGTATCTATGATTATCCTGATATCCAAAATAATCGATCGGTTCTTGATGTAGTAAAGGTCGAATTCAAGTTTTCTATAACTGTCTTCCAGATTCTCTCCATACTTATACTTTACTTGAGCCCAACCTGTAATTCCCGGTTTTACCATATGACGCATGTCATAGAATGGAATTTGTTCACTCAATTGGTCAACGAAAACCTTTCTCTCTGGCCTTGGTCCAATCAAACTCATTTGACCAAGGAGAACATTCCAGAATTGAGGTAATTCATCCAGTCGGAATTTTCGTAGGATTTTGCCGAATCCCGTGACACGAGCATCATTCCTGGTAGCCATTTTTGCCCCATGTTTTTCAGCGTCAAGAATCATGGAGCGAAGCTTGATTAGCATAAACTCATCACCTCCTCGACCTACACGTTTTTGTTTGAAGAATAAAGGACCACGATTAAAGATCAGGTTTATTAGCCAAATGAAGGGAAGTAATACAATAAGAAAAGCTAGACCGAAGATGGCAGCGAAGATGTCTATAAGTCGATGCAACCCTTTATAAATGAGGTTATAATTCGCCCTGGTAAAAGGCAACTGCCAAAAAAGATTTTTGTTTAGTCTTTTGAGAGGTAAGGAATATAATACAGCTTCGTAAAATTTAAGGTAGTCGTACACTTCAATTCTTTTGAGAGAACAGAGTTCTATGAATTCGTTTATTTCCTTCGGTAAGGAGTTGAGATTATCATATGCCAGTATGACTGTATTCACACGATACTGAGAAACAACATTTTCAAAAACATCAATAACAGATTCCGTCAACGGATTGCTATTATCCACGGTCTTCTCTTCAATAATATTGTATGCATTTCCTCCAAAATCGAATGCCGTTTTTATAAAATCTATGCAATCTTTTTCACCGAAAATAAGGGTGTTTGTGCTGAAGGTAGGCTGGTGTATGATTACAATGTAGAAGTATCTCCATATGGTGATTACCAACGGTAATAAAATCAGAAGATAAAGGACAAGGATTCTTTTTTCAGGTATACTCGGAGTTATCCCAGGAGTGATGAAGTATATAGAAAATGAAATTAGGTATACAAAGAGCAGTAGGTGCAGTTTTCTCGGATTACTTGCAATCTGGAGATTATATGTTTTAAAGACTCCATTTAATATCAGGTTGTAGGTAAGAAAGAATGTCACAGATATGTAGAAAAGCATATCTATAGGAAGGCTGAGTAACTGGTAATAAACATAAATTCCAGCTACAGCGATAGAATTATCTATGATTAAGAGGAGGACCTTCCTCTCACTTATGTTAAAACTAAAAGATGATGGCATCTGTTGCCCCTTACTAAATCAGTGGCAAATTAAGCAAGAATTAACGGAAGAGGTAACTTCTAACTTTGGGAAGGTAACGATATAGAGGATAAAGAAGAGGATAGTGAAGGTTATTTATCAAAAAAGCCTTTCTAGTTTCCTTCAACCCACGAACCATATTTTTTATAGATCCTGTCGTCGCTCCTCCAATTCTCATTTTAACTATCTCTTTTGGGAGATATTTGATGCTTATCTTCTGAACCTCAATAAATCGCAACATTAATTCAAAATCGGAGGATAGTTTTAGCGTTTCGTCATAGCCCCCATATTTTTCATAACATGATCTTCGCACATAAAAGGTAGGATGAGCAGGATGCCAGCCTTTGAAAAAGCTCCCATTTTCGATAAACTCCCATTTTCGGACTGGTTTGGATGGATCCTCATCGAAAAATACTAAATCTCCATGGATAGCGTCTATTTCTTTATTTTGGAACTGCTGTGCTACATTGGACAATGCATCTGGAGAGACCAGAATATCATCAGCATTTAAAAATCCAATAATATCGCCAGATGACATCGCGATGCCTTTATTCATTGCATGATAAATGCCTCTATCAGGCTCAGATATCCACCTCGTAATAAAATTATTGTTCTTCTTAATTATATCAATTGTTTCATCTGTAGAACCACCATCTACTACTATGTATTCAAGATTATCGTAGGATTGGCTTTTTACCGATGAAATGGTTTCAGCAATATGAGATCCTGCATTAAATGATACAGTAATCAAGGATATTTTATGCATTTTCCTCTTTGGTAGGTGGAGGCAATGGAGTAGGGGCTTTTTTAAAGATTACAAGTGAAATGGCAGTTAGAAACACTGAAATGGGTATAACGTTCCTTGTAACAAGGAAGTATTCAGTCGCTTGATTGGCTATGAAATATATTATCAAGGCAACCGAGAAAACTTTAAATTCTTCAGGGATTGAATTTCTTTTGGACACAACCCAATGCCTAAAGATTAAGAGGAATGGTAACAAAAGCATAAAGATTACGCCAATACCTCCCATCAAAACATTCATCTGTGCGATGTATCCGTCGTACCAATTACCGCCCATACCCACCATACCAGGACCAAAAATGGTTCCTGTTCGACTTGATTGTGCAAAAGAGAATAAGAATTTGTTCGCCCGTGAATTAGCGCTTTGGTCTTCCGATAATCCAAAGTCAAAGGATCTACCTATAGTCGCCAAGAATCTGGTTGTGCTTTTTTCTTCTACCGTACCCTGTAAATAAATGAAGTACCCAATTCCAAAAACTAATACTACCATAATAAGAGGTGCCCATACCAAAGAAGATTTACTTACCTTCAATCGGATCTTGAAACCTCTGAATATTGTGTAAAGCCAAAAAGCAGTCAAAATCACAATACCCGTTCTTGAACCAGTCATCAATATGGCGCCTAAGGAAATAACAATCAAGGGGAAAAACCAGCGTCTTTTAATTCGAAATACTTTCCGCCAATAAATACTCATAAAAATGAGACACATGGATAGGTAGGTTGAATACAAATGGCCATCAGAATCGCCTGAGGTCTCAGAAAAAGGCCACTTTGGCCGCCAGGCACCGGCAATCAGACCCAGGAATTTCAAGATCACATAGGCATAAATCCAACCCATTAGAAAAAGGAAAGTTATCATCAAATACAAATGAAGCTGCCTAATCCTTTTTTCATCCCATCGCACGTGATACATGATAATTGGAGGTAGAAATGGAAGTAATAGCTTATAAGCAAAAACAACATTTTGAGGACTTCTTACCCCGTTTTTCCAAATACCTACTACAAGGCTGATAACTAACAGTAGAACAATCGTAATAATCACTAAGAACAGCTCCCTTTTGACTCCAGCATAGGGTATAATAGATAGGAAGGTCAACATCAACAGTAAGTCTGTAATTCTTAGTGGGCCGACTATTGAATAATTAAACACTACACATACGATACTCATTAAAAGCAGCACGTACGGTAATTGGACCTTGCTCTTGCCGAAAACCAGTATCATTGATTTGAGTTGCTTAGGAATCGATCAAATTTCCACTTGACCTTAGTAGCAAATTTTGCGAATGATGGAAAGAAGCAAATCAGGATCAACTTCAATTTTTTGGAAATAGACTGCCTGGACTTTAGAATTTCACTTAATTTGAAATCTCCCTGAAGGAGATTGTAGTAATCCTCCATGTTTTCCAGAGTATGAACTGAATCAATTCCAAGCCTGTCTTTATGTTCTTTAAACTTCTGAATCAGCTTTAGCATCCTGGCTGCTCTAAAATTCAGCACCTCCTTACTGTAGTTCAAAATACCTCCAAATGTTTGACCTTGGTGTTGACGATAATGATAGAGCGGCTTCCCAGTATGTATTATGTTGGCAGCATTTTTCTTTATAAGCATCGTAAACCAAACATCTTCAAAGGGTAAATCATCTGGCATCGGGAATACCTTAGTTGCGAGTTCTCGATTTACCGTCCATGACCACCTAGGTATACTCACAAGGTTATCTAATACTTCATCATATGATCCGCTATTTACAGCACTCTGCATATGATACACTCCCATCTTTTGTAGCTCATCGTCCACTATGTAAGCATCATGCATATGAGCATCATAGGAATTATTATTGGAGTAGAAAGAAAAGAAATCCTCGTCAAGGATATCATCGGAATCTATGCATTTAATGTAGTCACCTTTTGATTTTGAAAATCCAAAATTTAATGCTTGAACTTTACCCGATCCGGGATTCTGTATTATCCTGATTCTTGAATCACCAGAAGCCAGGTCTTCAATTTTGGAAACGGTATCATCAGTGGAATGATCATTCACCACAACCAACTCCCAATCAGAAATAATATTCTGACTTAAGATTGGAGAGATAGCTTCCTCGATATATTCAGAAGCGTCTTTAGCCGGGATTATGAATGAGATCATTATTTACGCAAACTCGTCCTGAGAAACTTATACAGCAGAAGCGGAAGGCCTAATAAACCAAGCAGCCCCTGCTGTTTAAGTAGTACTTTGAAATGCTCGCGCAAATTTAATGATAATCTTTGTTCTCCTATCCCCCCTAGTTTGTAATTTGTTGAAGGTGTGTCCATTAGAAGTACTTCATTCTTCTTAGACTTCTTTGCCAACTCAAAATACCAATTCAGCTCGGCCTTTAGTATATAGGAGGTATCGTAGTTAGAAGTAATGGACCGGCGAACAAAAAGCGACTGATGATTTGCCACTCTTGTCCCCCAAATGATCAGATTCAGCTTGTTGAATGCCTTTGGAGTAACTAATGTGCTTCTGCTTCTCTGATCAATAAGGTTGTATGGGCAAGAAATTATATTTAGCTCCTCTGAATCAAGTGCGAAAATTCGGTCCAAAACCTTGGAATCACAAAAAGCATCTCCGGCATTTAGAAATAGCACCCATTCGCCGTTTGCAAGATTTAGGCCTTTATTCATTGCATCATAAATACCATGATCTGCTTCATGAATTAATACGTCGATTTTAGGTTTTTCAGTCAGAAGATATTCATAAGTACCGTCATCAGAGTTACCATCGATAACGATTACCTGATAATCACACCAAGATTGGTTCAGGATACTCACAAGGGTTTCTTTCATACCTTGTAGATCGTTCCTGACTACAGTAATGATCGATAACCTAGAATTTTCGCTCATTCTTAGCTAATATCTCTTACGTAGGTTGCAGGATTACCCGCCCAAATTTGGTCGGAAGGAATATTTCCTGAGACCACGGAGCCAGCTCCTATAATACTTCGAGCTCCGACTGAAGTTCCTTTAAGAATTGTTGAATGCGCACCAATAAAGACATCATCTCCAACTTCAATACTCTTGTGACTCACATCGGAAAGATCTTCAGGTAAGGCTGATCTTTTTTTGTAGTCCAGGGAATGAAAATCAGAATCATACATAACTACATTCCCTCCAATTTTTACATTATCTCCAATAACAATGCTTTTAGATGCCACAAGCACCGAAGAACTAAGACCTACATTCGAACCTAAGGTGATGTTTGCGTTTCCATAGGTAATCAATCGAGTTTGCTGGTTTCTACCGATCGGGTTGAAAAAGGAACCACTATTGATTTTCACATTATCTCCCAAAATGATGGTTTTAGGTTTCTCACATCTTATACCTAAGAAACCATTAACGACTAGCCCTTTACCATATTTTATGCCATGTGTCCAAAAAAGCAAATGATTTGAAATACTTGCAAGTAAACCAAATACTAAAATCCGGTATATGAACAAAGCTCCCTTCCAGATTAACCTCATCAGTTCATTAACTCTTTGTAAAGCTCCAAATATCGTGATTCAATTTGATACGGATCATGCCGTTCCCTGGCCATTTTCCTGCTGGAAGTTGAAATCTCGGCGATTAACTTTGGGTTGTGAATTAATTCTTCAATCTGCTGTGATATTGAGTCTGTGGTTAAATCACATAACAGACCTGTTCTTTCATGTTCGATAAGACTCGAAACACCGCCCACATCACTTGCAACTACTGGCAACCCCAATACTTGAGCTTCACAAACGCTGTTCGGACTGTTATCCACGTAAGTGGGATGAAGTAGGCACAGTGAGGTAATCATTTGCTCAACTAGCTCCTGAGCATCAAGACGCCCGAGGATCACTATTTGATGATTCACATCAATATTATTCAATTTTTCTCCTTCTATTACACTGATGACGGATTCCATCGCCACTGAACCCGCAATAGACATTGTCAAAGAAGGATTTTTGATTACTAATTTATTGAATGCACGAAGTGCTTCTGGTAGCCCTTTTATCGGGTGATCTCCCCCCATGAATAAAATGTTCCGCCCTCTTTGGGATGAGGGCAGATCATGAATAAAGAACTCTCTTCTTATCATCTCCCAGGCCTGATGAATTGTTGCCTTTGAATTAAGGCTATTTATGAATTTCCTGTCCCAATGTGTTCTACAAATAAAATTGGTAAACTGCGTAACGCTCTTGCGCTCAAAAAGCGAGTTGAGTTTCCATTGCCAGCGTAACGTTCGATAAGTGTCTGGTACATTTGGGTAGGTTAGAGTAAGAATTCCCTGAATACTAATCACCACTGGAATATTCAAACCGACAAGTGCCCGTTCATATTGATGCTCCAATCCATGAACATGAATGAGATCAAATTCTGAGATACGGGCTTTCACCCAATTTCGAATCTTGTGAATCTTAAACTGATGAAAAGTAAGGAGATCAAACTTCTTAGAGTTAGAACGCAACCGAATCACATGATAATCCCCGACTGGCTCAACGGTTTCTTCCTCCTCTTGACCGGGATTAACTGTAAGAATTGAAAGCTGAACAGAGGTAGAAAGTGCCTTTGCCAGGGCAAGAATCCATGGGGCTCCATGATCATCACTGGAATTTGGATAAGGCGCAATCCACAGTATTCTATTCTTTCTATCTGTAATATCCAAATTAATCCTGCTTTAGGAGTATTTTCCAAATGCTGTAAACCAGCTTAGGTGCCCAGGTAAATATTCGATATTTCAGTGGCAATCCATTGATCTTTTTTAACTCTCCAACATAGTAGTTCTGAAATTTTGGATCATATTTTCTGGCAAGAATCCAGTTCCGCAATAGGTATTGAGCAACAACATCGGTTTGTGTTATGCGGTTTTTATATCTTTCGAAGTAGGCAACCATTGATTCAAAGTGGACCGTCTTCTTCTTACCTTTTTCCCAATTGATAATTACATCATAGTTTTCAAAATAGTCCCAACCAAATTCATCTCCATAACGAATGAAAAAATCAATATCCTGATGACGCAGTAGAGTCTCATCAAACTTTACTTCCAAGCCATTTTCTCTTAAGAAAACCAATGTAGGTGTTGCAGCCGAAGTGTCCTCTGCAAACAGAAAATCAACGTAATTCTCATTTGGTTTTCTTGACCTGGACTCGTAAGTACTGTAGGAATCACCATCAAAAACTTTGGCGCCACTATAAATGGCCTCCTTCCCAGATTCTTTCAAAAAGGTCATTACTTCACTTAATCGCTCACTGGTCCACTCATCGTCTGAATCCAACATGGCTATGTAAGTTCCAACTGCTTTCTCAATACCAATGTTACGGCATGCATTCGCTCCTTTTTGTCGGGAGTCCGGTCTTTTGTAAAAACTAATTCGGGAATCTTTCTTGATATAGGCTTTAACTACATCTTCAGTCGTATCGGTAGAGCCATCATCAATAATTAGTAGTTCCCAATCCGCAAAACGCTGTTTACAAACACTATCGATTGTTCTCGGGAGTTCCATTGACCGGTTAAAAGTCGGAATAACTATGCTTACCTGTGTCATGACCAACTCTTGATAATTCTCTTAATTTTCGGCTTCAATATGTACCTCCAATAGGACGACTTATCGTTTAAGTCAATATTGAAAATGAATTTGCTTATCTCTGCATCTAATCCCCGCTGAACATCAATTTTTGGTGGATGGGATAGCTCCCCAATTGACGATACTTTCATAGAATTAAATCTTTCATCATCTCCTGTATGAGTCGAATTCTGATCAAAGCCAATGTTCAAAATCATATTTTTGGTGGGTACTATACCATACTGTTTTGCTCCCCAAATTGAAAAAGTGAACTGGTAATCCCAGGTATCAAATGCGCCAGATAAGGACTGTTTAAAGATGTACTTCCAATAGTTTATTTCCGGTGCGGAGAATCCATAAAAGTCTCTAAGGTTTTGAGAAATTTTTAATTCTTGAATTGGATCTATATCGTACGTATAGTTTTTCCAAACACGTCTCCAAGACGCCCAACCCCAAATTGCATTATAAGCGGAAAAGAAGTACGAGGCTCCATCTAAACTTTCCTCCTCATTAAGAGTTATGTTATTGTTCCCACCAATAAGGGCCACTTGATCGTTATCCCGATATTTCTCCAATAATTCTTCACAAAATGGGAAAAATGAAGGGTCAGGTACAATATCATCCTCCAGAATTATTCCTTCTTCTACCTCCTCAAAAAACCAGTCTATACCCTGGCTCACAGCTAAGCCACAGCCAAGATTTTCATCTCTAAAGAGTGTTTGTATTTTGCAATCCCAGTCAATCGCATTCAAAACAAGATTTCTCGTCTGTTCGCAAAGGTCTTTCTCCTTGGGTCTATCAGCACGTGGACCATCAGCAGCGATAAAAATTCGTTTAGGCTTTGCTGAACGGATAGCCTCCATCATCCTGGATGTATGTTCAGGTCGATTGAAAATAAGAATAAGCACCGGAGTTTTGAGCATGGCTATCGAAACAAGGCTGCAAAGCTAGTAAAAATGATGCCTGAGAGTGAAAGTCAGCCCTGAAGAAAAGTCTTCCCGGGTAACATCGATACCTCGCGTCCTTGCCGGGTATCTCTTCTGATTCGATAATACATCCTGATCCGAGAGAAGAGAATAAAGGGATTAGTAAAGCACCGAGTACATTTACTGAATAACTCAAACAACACATCGAACAAGGATCTTATTGCAATATTGGGATTACTCAGGTCCACCAGAAGTTTCATTCTGTAAGTATCAGGGTTACCAATACTTAGCTCCTTCCCGGGGCGATCATCCCGATCGTGAATGATTTTGGAATCGGGAACAATGCCAACGGTATATTGATGATACTTAACCCGATGAATATAATTTACATCCTCACCATAGTGCGGGAAAACAGGATTAAAGCCACCAACTTTTATTATACAATCGGTAGAAACCAACCATCCAGCGGCATTGACAAAGTCAACTTCGTACACCTTCTTTAACTCCCGACCTAATACAGCATCTGAATACAGATTCGGACAAGAAGACGGATTCAGGTAGAAGGAAAAATTAGTATCCAGAGAATCCTCTGAGGATTTCAAATGAAGAGGTGAAAGAATCCCATAGTCGTTTCCAATTGCCTTAGTTAGCTTTTGAATCGTATCTTTAAAGAGGTACGCATCCTGATTCAACAAGAAGAAGTGATCGACGTTTAACTCCAAGCCCAGTAGAATACCTTTATTATTGGCCTTTCCAAAACCGAGATTCTCTTTTAGAGTTAACAACTTAATTTTTTCCGAATCGAAATTCAAAACCAGGTCACATGTAGCATCAGTGGAAGCATTATCGACGACAATAATATGGTTATCACCATCGGCATCTAATGCCGACTGAAGACACCTTTTTATCCACTTCTCACCTTGATAGGTGACTATGATGATTGCAACTTTTGTCATCCAATTGTTCTCTTGACGTCGTTGACGAGGCCACGAACCACACCCCTAAGTGTAAATCTGTAAAAATCAATACGATCGCGGAAACCAATCCATTGAAAAGATCGCAATAACCCAAATTCTTCGATCAGGTAAGTAATCTTTTTTCGAATCTCCAGAACAAAATCTACTCCAGAATTTTTAGCTATCTGCCTCATATGCTCAAAGTGCTTGTCGGATACTAATAACCTCGCTAACACCAATCGATCACTGTAAGATGGTGAACCTTTACCACTCTCATTCCTTTTTGAGGCAGAGGATTGATGCACTCTGAAAGTGACCAGGGATTCATCCAAAAAGTAAAAAGATTCATTAGTACAAATTCGTAACCAGTATTCAAAATCACATATCTGCTTCAATGTGTTGTTGAAAACACCATACTTGTCAATTAATTTCTTACTAAACAAACCCACTATAGGCTCTCCCAGGAAGTTTTTACCCAGAAAGTCATTTCTGAACAATTGAAAAACACTTTCCGGATCGACAATACCTGATTTGAATGAGTTGGACAACCTGAGAGATGGATCATTATAGAGGGAGATATTTCTATCAGCCCCCGTATATGACCGATCAGATATTACTAAGCTCACTTCATTTTGCTGTGCACTTCTTAGCAGATTTTCAACACCTTCAATATGAATCAGGTCATCCTGAAAATGGAATTTTATCCAATCCCCTTTGGCGAGATTTAGGCATTTATTCCAATTCCCCACTAAACCAAGATTGATGTCATTTTGGACATAGACAATCCGATTGTCTTTTTCCGAGAAAGATCGAATTATTTCTTCGGATCTGTCAGTTGATTGATCATCGACAATTAGTATTTCAAGATTAGAGTAGGATTGATTGACTACACCTGTCAGACTTTCCATTAAGAATTGCTCACCGTTGTACACGGGCATACAAATGGTAACAAGCGGGTCCATTACCTACTCGTCCCATTTTTTCTTGAAATCACCCCGAGAAAAATACTTTTCTATAAGGCAATACATTAGGATGAAAAAATATCGACTACCCATTTCCCTGATTTTTAACTTGCTTTCGCCAGCTTGACGGTTTCTCCAGCTATTTGGCAAAACACTGTAGGAATACCCTCTTACAATTGCCTTTAGTGGTAATTCCAAAGTAAGATTGAAATGGGGGGAGAGAAAAGGACGAATACCTTCAATAGTCTCTCTTTTGTAGAGTTTGAAAGCATTTGTACAGTCATTAAATCGAATGCCCATCACAATTCTGACAATGTTATTGGCTAGACGATTAATAAACAGTTTCAGTTTTGGATAATCGTAGACCTTTGAACCTTTCATAAAACGGGAACCAAACACACAGTCTACGTCTTTGTTAACCATTTCTTGGTAAAACCTAATAAGATCCTTAGGATCATCCGATAAATCCGCCATCATAATCGCCACACAATCACCTGAAAATCTGTCTAATCCGTATCGTACTGCATAGCCGAAGCCATTTGGCCCCTCATTCGTTTCGTATTTCAAAGTCGGAATACGTGTTGTCAAATCTTCCAGAATGTCTTTTGTGTTATCTTTTGAGTTATCGTTGGTAACAAATATCTCATGCTGAATATCTGCCTTCTTCAACGAGTCATAAAGAGTTTCGACGGTCTGTACTATGGAACCTTCTTCGTTGTAGGCGGGTATGACTACGCTTAATTTCATTATTGGCAAGATTTCTTTAATTCATTCCATTGTTTGTCCAGATTAATTACGCCAGACCACTGATTTGATGCGATTGCCTCATTCCCAGTGATGAAAAGCTGTGAATCTTCGCAAAGGCCAATACCATCCAGTTTAGCTGTATACCGAACCAATGTTTGTCGATATCCATGAGTATACTCTGCTTCCTCTACAAAAGATTTTTTCATCGGGACGGTAATCTCACTCACGGAATCCTGGTAGCCTAATTCCAAAAACACTTTGTCCGAAGGAATCGAATCTAATACGAACATACCTTCAACACTCAAGGTAGAATCTTCCCGATAGTAAACACGAAATTCCGATAATGAGGCCGACGATGCTGAATGAAATTCGGGGTATGAATACTTTGTCAATGAAAAACTAAAAGTATTACTAAATCTCTCTAATAATTCCCTCGCAAACGTTTGGCCTGGAGGATAGAAAAAGGCAGTCTCTTGAATTTCGTTGTCAAAATAAACGGCACTGGCGAACTCCATTCTTTTTGCATAGTCCTTCATCTCGGGGAAGTAGGTAAAACTGACGAAATAGCTGGTCACCGAGCCAACTAAAATTGCAACACGTAATGGACGGGCAACCCGGGGGAATACCTCACCCAGGATGAAGACCACGAAAAAAATCACCAGATTTCCATATATAACGTACCGTGATGCCAGGGCTTGTTCAGGGCCAAAACCCGATCTGGACATAGAAATCAGGGCACACGTTCCTAGTGGAAAAAGAAGAAAATAGCCCAAAGGTCTTGGTATATCTTTCCAGCGAATACCTATCAATACAAGAGCCATCGCACACATTGCCCCTGCTAACATTTGAAGCTTATAGCTGATCCCGGTCGTGAATGATCCTAATAGTAGGAAGAAATGCTTTACCAGATCTACTGGATTCTTGAAACTAGCCAAAATAGATGGATGACCCGGGACCGGCTGATAGCCAGAAAGGAAGACGGTAATTGCAAACACACTGATTAAAAGCCAAAAAGCTATCCAGCGGAAATCTCGTCTTTCGATTAAGAGAATCAGTAAACCAATGACCAAAACCAGGATTCCATTTCCTCCTGAAAAAACAGTCATAACGGCGAGTAAGCCCGAAGCTATATTCTTTTTCTTGTAAAGGAGATGTATTGTTAGAAACCCCAACGTAAGCGCTCCAAAATTCTGTAAAGAAGCCATGGCCCAGAGAAAATTCTGATCCGATGCAAAGTTGAAAGCCAGTAAAACCAAGGCAACGTGAATCCAATCGTTCTTGCCTTGAACACCTGTGGCCCGATGAATAATCCATACTCCCAATGCCAAAATCAAACTTCCAAGAACCATCATCCCGATGAAACTTATGCCGCCTAAACCATAATGCCATAGTAGGGCCGAGAGCCTAACAGGCAGAATCACATGCTCATTATGAAAAGAGAAACACAATGCTAGCCGATCAAGAAAATCAGCACTCTGAAAATTGATTAGAAATCCGAATATCGAGTCGAAATCATCTGACCTTGGCACATCTCGCGCAAAAACAAAGAGCAAGACCAAATGTGCGACGAATACGATCGCAAGAGTGAGAAAAAATAGATTTATCTTTCTAAATACCATCAGGTTAGACGGAAAAGAACTTCCTCGAAATTCCCAAAGCTATGTGGAATTGTTCGAATGAGTCTGTAACCGTGCGGATTTAGGAACTTTGAATAATCCTCTTTCATAACTCTGTTTACGAACATATCAGATTCATGAAATTCGAGTTGAATGATTTCTGGTTTTATCCCTCTTTCCAAAGCCAGTGATAACCCTTCCAAAACCTCAATTTCATGGCCTTCAACATCTACTTTGAGGATATCAACTCTTTTCACTTCTTCCTTTTCAAAATAATTAGAAAGTGTGGTGACTTTAATTTCGTAACTATCTTTTATTAATCCTCGATTAGGACGAGCAAGAATCTTTGTCTTTCTTTTCAGGTATTTGGATGATTGATTTACAGGTTCTAATGTAGAAGTTTCATCAAGTATATTCTCATGAAAAGTCATCTCACCGGAAATACTACTAACCCCTACTTGGTTAATGAATATATTCGGGTTGGCACGAAAAACCTTCTCCAGATGTTCAATCAACTTTTTATTCGGCTCAAATGCATGAACTCGAGCATTAGGAAAGAAAGAAAGAAAGAAGTTTATCGACTGACCTCTATTGGATCCAACATCTATAATAGTAGGTGCTTCCGATTTGATCTCTGAAAGATAAAATCTTTTTAGTCTGGGGTAAAATGTCCATTTTTCAATAAGCCAGATCAGCTCAGAAACGACCTTTACACGTATCATTATTCACTTAGTCGTTCCGTCATGCTTCCGGCAATCTGCTCCAGAATGTCCTTAACGTTGTATTTCCAATCCCATTCCGGATAATGAGCTTTGAATTTACTAAGGTCGCTGATCCACCAGATATGATCCCCAATCCTATTATCATCGGTAAGGGTATAATTCATTTTATTTCCAGTAATCTCTTCACATAATTCAATACCCTCCTGCATTGAGCAGTTTGAAAATCTTCCTCCCCCGGCGTTGTAGACTTCTCCAGCTTTTGGGTTTTTGTAAAAATGCCAGAACATATTTACCAGATCCCAGCTGTGAATGTTATCTCTAACCTGCTTGCCCTTGTAGCCGAAAACGGTATAATGATCACCTGTAATCGCACATTTCATTAGATATGAGAGAAATCCATGAAGTTGAGCACCGCTGTGATTTGGGCCCGTTAGACAACCTCCTCTGAATGTACCGGTCTTCATGTCAAAATAGCGACCATATTCCTGGACAAGTACGTCCGCTGCAACTTTTGAAGCCCCAAACAAAGAATGCTTACTTTGATCGATCGACATATTTTCATCAATACCCTTTTCGAAATAAGGATGTGACTCATCGATTTCCCATCTCTTACCCAGTTCGACTAATGGAAGATAATTAGGAGTATCACCGTAGACCTTGTTAGTGGAGGTGAATATGAATACTGCTTCCGGACAAACCAGACGAGTCAATTCCAGCAGATTAAGAGTGCCATTTGCATTCACTGAAAAATCGGTGAACGGCTCTTTTGCCGCCCAATCGTGGCTGGGTTGCGCTGCGGTATGAAGAACCAGCTTGATATCCCTTCCGTACTTTTTAAATACCTCTTCCAGTTCTTTTTCATTCCTGATATCAACGGGTTCATGGACATAGTTTGGGAACCTGTCCATTAACCTATTCCTGTTCCAATCCGTCGAAGCTTCATCACCAAAAAAATAGGATCTCATGTTGTTATCAATGCCAACGACCTTATCAAACTTTTCGGAAAAGAATTGAACGGCTTCGCTCCCAATTAAACCCGCAGAACCCGTAACTAAAGCAACTTCCATAATTTTATTTCTTAAAAACTAAATATTTTTTTGATGTGAAATTCCAGATCAACGTAACACCAATAGCCAGTACTTTTCCAACCACGAGGGTACTGTCAAGCTTATCAACCATTAGATAAAGAACCATCTGATTGATTCCCAATCCAACCAACACCACAATTAGAAACATTGATGCTTCCTTAGTTACATGGTGCTTCCCAATCCCAAAGACCCAATACCTGCTTAAAAAATAGTTGTAGGCATTCGTGATTGAAAACGCGAAGATATTGGAAATCAAATAATGAAGAAAAAACTGTTGTACCAAAAGCAATAGCACAAACATTTCAATTACTACTGAAGAACCACCAGTGGCTACGAATCGAAATAGTTGAACTCTGGAAATCTTTTTTTCATATACAGGAGTATCCAGTACATATGTTTGAAAAACCTGCCTCATCCCAAAATTGGCTTCAATATCTTTTCGTTGTTATGAATCCATTGAAAAACTTCCTCTAACAACATACGGGTATCTTTCGACTGACTCCATTGAGTCGCATGAAGAACTTTGGTATTGTCGGTAACATAGATTGGAATATCTGCCACACGAGTTTCCTTCACCGAGCTAATCTCAATAGTGTTGCCTGTTATTTCTTTGCATAAGTTGGTTAACTCCAAAAGGGAAACGCTGTTCTCTATTCCACCCCCAACGTTGAACAAGTCTCCATTAACCTGTTCAAAGTTCTGAATCTGCCAATCCAGAAGACTGAAAAGGTCGTCCACGTGGATTACATCCCTCACTTGTTTCCCGGTTCCACCAAAACCGATATAGGCAAGTTTCTTTTTCCAAAAGTGTCTGGCCATCCATAAAACGACCACGCCCTGATCCACTTTCCCCATCTGGTATGGACCAGAAATTACACCACACCTGTTGATTATTGTAGGAAGTCCTAAAATCTTATTGTACTCCTCAACAAAAAGCTCAGATGCATATTTTGAAGAACCATAAAAGCTTCGGGAACCGTCAATTGGGAAGCCCTCGGAAACTCCTTTGTTTGAGAATCCAGGGATAGTCTGATCTTTGACTATTTCTAGTCTCGTTTCTCCTTCTTGATACTCAATGTTTTCAAGTGTCGAGATTGGATACACTCTACTGGTAGACAGGAATATGAACTTAGCTTTGTTCTTGGCAGCAACCTCAAGAAGATTGAGAGTCCCATTGAGGTTCGTTTGTATTAAATAGTCAAGACCACCATCTATGCCAGCTAACACCGAAGGTTCGGCTGCTCCGTCAATCACTACATCAAATTCTCCCAGAGAGTCGAGATCCGATCGGACTCTTATATCACCATGTTCAAATTGAATTCCTTGTTCCTTCAATCGAACAAGATTCAATTCAGATCCTCTACGCTTTAAGTTGTCAAATGCCACAATTTCACTTGTAGGGTATCTTTTCTTGAAGGAGATTGCCAGGTTGGATCCAACAAAACCTGCACCGCCGGTGATCAGAAATCTCATGGGTAATTAAATATTCAAAGAATTAAGCGCGCAAAGATAAACAAGTGATAGTAGTCCAAGGGTTATGAATTGGTAATTTCCATAATGAGGGAGATGCAAAGGATCAAAACTGAGATAATGAATTCATATAGGATCATATTCTCCGATGAAGAATACTTCTTACTTTGAAATCAGAAAATACGTGCAATTTGGATCCTGATAAACATATAAGGTACTTGTAGATAGCCGGTGAAAGACACTATTGTACTCCCCAACTTTCTCTAATTCGGAAATGTCCGACAGGTTCTGAGCATACATGGATGAAAACTCATCGTTGTAATCTATGATCCTAACCAAATGATTCTTTTTCATAGGTAAGCTCTTGACATCATCGACCAATCCCTGCCATTGGGCCGCACTCAATAATGATGTGCTAATGATAATCTCTGAATTATATTTCCTCACCAGTTGACCTTCCAGTTTTTCTCTTTTCTCAAGGGCCAATCCTGAGAAAGATAAAAGTAAGAGGTAGACAACTATCGCAGGCTTGAACAATGCCAGAATTATTGCTACAATCCGTTGCCATAACTCAGTCAGGTGAATTGAAATTGGGATAGCGGAAATAACCATCAAGAATGGAATCAGGTGTGAAAGGTTTCTTTCGACAAAAACGATTTTGGAACTGAAATAGATAACATGAATTAAGAACAACAACCATATTGCATATAACCAGACTTTGGAATTTTCCATCTCCACTTTCGAGATATAGAAAATACTGATAAGGGATAAAATAACCAAAACCCAACCAAGGGTATCAATGTAGTAAGCGGCAATGTGCAAGGCCATTGATGTTTTAAATGGACCATGGGGCGGATGGTAATTACTGTATTGATTTAACAGATAATTCACCCCGTTCAAATAACCGGAAAAATTTAAAAATAGATAGGGAACTCCAACCGCCAGTCCAAGTATAAAAGTTAATACAACTACAGGGCTGAGTTTATATTCAAATTTTCCCTTTACAAAAGCTATCAGAGGGAACAGGCAGACAGGTAGTAATGAAAACTTAGAAGCTACTGCATAACCGCAAAGTACAGCCGATAAATAGATGAGATTTATGTTTTTCCTTTGGCTCCCTTCTATAGATGTCAATAGAATCAATAGGCTCAGTAAGGTAAGAAAGGATTCAGGTCTTGCATAATGACTGTCCTGAACCATAAGGGGATTAACCGCCACAAATAAAGCTGGAATCCAGCCTATTACACCCAACAATTTTATACCTACCAGGAAAGTAACATATACGCATAGTACACCAAGAATTGCTGAGAATAAGCGAAAAATGATCACTGTTGTGTTTATGCTTAAACCCATTAGATCCAGTGTGGACTCCAATGTATGCGCAAAGATTGATGAGATGTAGATATAAGAAGAAAAGTTGTACTGATCGTATTTGAACTCAGGCCTCAAGTCAGCATTCGTCCAATTGTTGTCAAGCGTCTTGTGTTCTACCATATATTGGTAAACACTAATCGGAATTACTTCATCAGGATGATGTATATGGTCTGATCTAAAATATGTCATCCTTAGTATCCCAGCTACGAGTAGGATAAGAATCAGTAAACTTTCTTTAGATCTCATATACGCTTCAAATTAAACATGACCTGGAATATGAATTGGAAGAGACTGATTTTATTACCTAGAAAAGACATTGTCAAGTGCTAAACATTGAAGTCAATTTACTTTTAGAAAATAGTGAATCGAAGGATCGTGATAAGTGTGTAAAGTGGATGCCTGAAAATCATCGAATATACTCGTATGCTCACCTACTTTTTCAATGTCAGGAAACATCTCGAGAGACAGAAGATTCCACTCTGTGATCCTATCGTTGTAGTCCACAACTCCCCAGATTCTGGGTATTGAATCCAACGCCATTTCACTTCGTACTTTCTCCAAATCCTGTTCATTCATCAGCCCTACATAATATATTTCCGTCACTTCATGAGATCCCCTTAGGTGTTCTTCATATTCCATTCTATCATTGAATGGCTCTCCTGTGAGGCTGACGAAAATAAGATAAGTGACCAGTAATGGTTTATATAGAGTGCATGAAACAGCTAGCCATGTCCAATGCATCTTGCCGAGTAGTGCAATGGGATAAGCGGCTACTATCATTGCGAAGGGAATTATATGTGAGAAGTTTCTTTCAAAAAAAACTCCTTTTGTTGAAAAGTAAATAAGGTGGATCCAAACAAAAGCATAAATCCCCCAAAGCCAAGGCTGTTTCAGGCGCGGACTACCTATCAGCGGAAATAGCACAAACAAACCCACCCATAAGTACCCAAAGGACTGAAGAAAATAGGTCCCCATATGAAAGAACATCCCTTTGTCTACTGGAGAATATGGAGGACGGAATCCCGCGTAGTGATTGAACAAGTACTGAATACCAAAAGTAAATTCTTCTGGATTAATGAAACCATATGGTACTCCGATAAAAAAGCCAATTAATACCGTCAACAATCCGATGAAAGCAGCTTTGAAACTTAAGTGATATCTTACGAATGAAAAGAACGGAAAAACAAGGATGGGTATCATTGAAATCTTGGTTGCAATTACATATCCGCACAAGAAAATGGATAAGTACCAATATCGAGTTTCCGATTTTTTGATTGCAAGCAAGACAACAATCAACGTGATAAGAGTGACAAAAGTCTCCGGCCTGGCATAAAGACTATCCTGAATCATTAGAGGGTTAAGTGCAACAAACAGGGCAGGGATCCATGCAGAATCTCGTAGGATTTCTCGTCCGATTAGAAAGGTTAGATAGACGCAGAAAATACCAAGAATGGCTGAAAAAAAACGGAAAAGGATGACGGTCGTATTAATTGAAAGACCGGCTAGATCTAACGTTGATTCAATTCCCAACGTGAAAAGTGACGAAAAGTATATATACGAAGAAAAGTTATATTGGTCGTATTTGAATTCTTCTCGTACCTCGGCATTTACCCAATTATTGTCCAAAGTACCATTCTCCGTCATGTATTGGTAAACACCAACCGGAATCACCTCATCCGGGTGATGGATGTAGTCCGACCGAAAATGTATCATCCGAAATACACCGGCGACCACCAGAATGAGAATCAACATACTCTCGGTTGTTCTCATTTACTTTTCAGCTGGGATACAACGTCTAACAAACTATCACGCCAATGGGGTATGCTTCCCATTATTTTTCTTGATTTTGATTTATCCAGTACACTATTCTTGGGGCGAACAGCAGGAGTCGGATAGTCTACCGTAAGTATTGGATCCAATTGAATTGATTCATTTCCATCAAATTCAAAAACTCCATGCGCAAAATCGTACCAGCTGGCTACCCCTTCGTTGCTGAAATGGTAAGTGCCAAATTCTGGCACTTGGTTCATCAGTAATTTGATGAATTCAACTAAATCTCTCGTATTCGTAGGAGTCCCGATTTGGTCCGATACGATACCTAATTGATCCCTTTCACGTCCTAGTTTTATCATGGTTTTGGCAAAATTGTTGCCATACACTCCATACAACCAGGAGGTTCGCACTATATAATGACCTTCCAGCTTTTTTTGTATTTCTTTTTCTCCTTCCCACTTTGTTTGGCCATATACGCTTAAGGGATCACATGGATCGGATTCAGTGTATGGTGAACTGTTTTTCCCATTGAATACAAAATCAGTTGAAATTTGAATAAGTCTCGCATTAAGCTTGTTCGCCGCAGAGGCAAGGTTCCTTGCCCCTACTTTATTAATTTGTTCCGCTAACTCCTGCTCACTTTCAGCTCGATCTACCGCAGTGTACGCTGCACAATTAATAATGAAATCAGGGTTAATGCTTGCCACCTCAGACACCACTTTATTTTCATCATTGATGATATTTAATTCGTCGACATCAGTGTAAATCCAAGAGTCTGATCCAGTTTCCTGACCCTTAAATTCCATCCCAAGCTGACCTTTAGATCCGGTTACTAAAATAGTTTTCCCCATTGACTAATTAAATAAGAATTTCATTGCTAATTTAAACGATGAACCGTCAATACCCATTTTTAGTAAGTACCTCCAGCGAGTGAGCCATTGAATCTCAAATTTCGATAAATGACGATACCAGGTTACACGCACGTAGGCCTGTTGTTCTTTATTCAACTGTTCACATCCCATAGTTTTTCGGACTTTCGTGAAGTCCAAAGCTTTTGAAGTCCAGTCTTGTCCGAAATTTCCTTTTGAAAAATGTGTGAGTTCAACAGCGGATGTTACTTCTACATCATATTTTTCCGATGCACGATGAGAAAAATCCAGATCATAAAAGTGATAGCCTTTTATGGATTCATTGAATTGAACTTCTTCCCATACACTTCTTGAAGTGAACAGGAACACACCATCAAGTGATAAAACTGATTCAAATGATACTTCAGTCGGAAATGATGATTGAGGAATACTATTTCCCGATTCATCAACTTGCACAAGGTGGTGATAGTCCGCCTCCGGAATTCCCGTCGTCCATCCCACAGGTAAGCAGGGAAAAATCTTTGATCCCGCAATACCGATGAGCCCATTCCCTCCCTCTTTGGAGTGAAGGTGCTTAAGAATCACTTCATCCCATTCCGAATTCTCTAACCTAACATCTTCGTGTATGAAGCATAAATAGGGGTATTTTGCCTTCTTCGCACCCATATTATACGCTCTTGAAAGGGAATACTCCGAATGGTTTTCTATCCGGACTACTTCATGCTTTGAGGCAACGGTTGCTGCCAGGTTCTTAACTAACTTTTGATATAAATTCTCTCTGTAGGATGATACAATGAACGATATCATAATTCTCTAAGTCCAGTGCGTACTGGTGGCGGAATTTCGAATGTAGTACTTGTTCTCATCGGTGTTATTAGCCGAATTTTCGTACCATGGCAAGTGTTTAGCTACATATGGATGAGCCAACCGAGCAGATTTTACAAACCCTGCGGGACCAATTTTGTTAGGACGGTAGAGGGCGAAAGTGGTGTCTACAGGCGCGTTAAATACATCCCTACTGATCTTCGATACAAAATACTGCTTTTCCCATTCAATAACTTCATCCTTTTTATCATAATGATCCGGAAGGTCATCTATAACAAGCCCCAACCCTATTTTACCGAGCTGTGGATTTCTCCATAACTCAAACAGCATTTTCTTAATAAAATCGTTTGGACAATCTTCGTGTATTTCCAAATCAGGATCGGTGTAGACGTAGTACTTATCCCGAAAATTCAGGTCGAACACATCGGTATCCCATAATGCACAAAAACCTTCGTTCTTTTTCAGGAAATGAATTGAGCATTCTTCCCCAATGGAATCATAATACTCTAATAATGGGGGAAATGTGGAATCGTTATCAATAATATGAATATTGGAGTAGCCCCGAATTCTTAATGAATCAATGAGCCTTTTCAGATAACTTAGACGATTACGATTGTTGATAATAATGGGAATACTCTTGGTTTCAACTTTTGGTCCCACCATCATAAAAACCAATGGACTTTTGATTAAGGATTTCCAAAATTTCAAAATAATCGATAGCGGAAACCTGAAAAATTTAGCTATGCCCCTAATTCTAAACTTAGCAAGGAAAGATTCAATCCTGGATAGACGTGAATCCTGATCTCTAATTGACTGAAGCATCTCCGTAGCCCACATTGGTACATTTTCTGAGATCGCCCTCGATCGTTCATTCTTAATTATATTAAAACTGCCCACTTTGGCGCTGAGACCAGTCATTTCGAAATTACTGATACAAACAGGAATATGTTTAAATCTTCTCCCAACAAGAAACGCCTTTAGGAACAAAGTATGGTCGGCAATGACTCTATATGATTCATCATAGTTGCCCAATTCATCAAAAACGCTTTTTTTGATGAACGATGACGGGTGCGGCAAAGCAGCGTCCATCATGAATTGCAGAGTGATTTTCTCCGGCATTTGAACTTCATCTTCACTTCCGTCCCTGAATGTTCGCCTAAGGTCTCCGTAAACAATATCCGCGTCCATCCCGTAAGAAAATGCACTAGAGATAACCTTGGGAGATACCAGAAAATCTCCACTATTCAAGAAGAGCAAGTAGTCGCCTTTAGACATCTCTATTCCTTTATTCATAGCATGATAAACACCTTTGTCCTTTTCGATTAAATATTGATCAAGGTTGACTTTATTCGATTCAATAACCTTATCGCTGCCATCATCAGAGGCTCCATCGATAACTATGTATTCGACAGAAAAAAAATCCTGCGTAGCTACCGAAGAAATGGTTTTAGCCAAGCCTTCGGCATTATTGTAGTTAATCGTGATGATGGAAAGACTTGGATTTAGCATTTCTGAAAAAATAAGTCTGTTGAAGGGATTACATTCTTCTTTGCTTGGTTAAACCCAAATAAGTCCCTCAAGTATCGGTAATTGAATTTTAACACATCCTTAGGTGTCTGTTTCGCTTGGCTTGAGGATTTTAAAAAATACACCCCCGGTGACTGAATATTTTTGAGGCCGACTTCAGCTCCTAGTCTTACTAGCGACTGATTGGTGAAACAGTTTATATGTTCCAAAGGGGCAACAACATTCATGGAATCCGGTCCTCCCTTTTGTGATTGCCAGTCAGATTTCCTGATTACTCTCAACGCATCCCATCCGTTTGGAACGCTGATTCTTATTAATCCTTTGTCCGACAGAAACCCCGACAACTTGCCTAGTATATTCTTTGGGTCCGGTATATGTTCAAAAACCTGGTCCGCGTTGATAAAGTCAAATTTTCCTTCACGACTTTCATCCAATGGAATTATCTCAATTCCATTTTTCCTGGCAATGTCAATCCTGAATTCGGATAATTCCATTCCGAACACATTCACTCCATAGCTTTTGGCCATCAAAAGCCATTTCCCCCAGCCCATTCCAAAATCGAGGAAATTCAGTTTTGACGGAATCTCATTGAAATATGCGACAATCGATGCCACGTCAAGCCCATACTTGATATAGTAGTTTAGGTCATGTTGTTGCTCAACATTTTTATATACCCATTCAGGATCAATCCATTCATCATAAAGAGTTTTCATGAGTTCATCGTTGGGTATCTCTTTTTGATAAATAAGATTACATTCTTGACAATGAATTAAAGCATACTTTGCGTTCTTTAGCCTGGATAGGTCAATGCTACCTTGAGATTCATAAAACTCTTTTAAGTAAGCGCTAATTTCATTATCACTGTAGTCCAATTCCTTAATGACATGACCATTTTCAGAATCACATACTGGACAAATCGAACGAGAATTGAAATATTTCGAACTCATGTGTTTTTTACTAGAAACTATTTAATAAGTCAATGACCTTTTCTATTTGATCTTCAGTGTGGGAATAGGATATTGGAAGGCTTAAGGTTGTATTGTGAATTTCTTCCGCTATTGGAGTATCGAATCGATCGAGGATGCCCTTCATTGCCTTTTGTTTATTTGGAGGTAAAGGATAGTGTATTTCGGTTTTTACATCATTATCAAGCAAGTACCGACGAAGTTGGTCTCGTTTGGGATGTCGAACCGAATAGATATGATAGACGTCATGATATTCCGGATCTATCACAGGTTTTATGAAATCCTCTGAAATGCCTTCATTATAAAGCTTGGCCAGCCTCCGCTTGTGTCTATTGATATCCTCGAGGTATTTTAGTTTTATGGAAAGGAACATCGCCTGACATTCATCTAGTCTTGAATTATAACCTACATAATCATTATAGTATTTGCGATTCGAGCCATAATTTCTAAGTGCTCTCAACTTTTCATTTTGGGTTTCTGCTTTTACGGTAATGGCTCCGGCATCTCCTAAAGCACCCAGATTTTTTGTTGGGTAAAAGCTAAACGCACCAAAATCGCCAAATGACCCAACTTTTTTGCCTTTATACATTGCGCCATGTGCCTGGGCCGCATCTTCAATAATCTTCAAATTGTATTTCTCAGCAACCTTCATTATTGAATCCATATTGCAAGGTTTACCATACAAGTGAACGACCACAATACATTTTGTCTTGTTGGAAATACTATTCTCAATTAAGGAAGGATTAATGTTATAAGTGTCAATTTCCGGTTCAACTAATACCGGAACACAATTGGCATTCAAAACAGCTATGATCGTAGCGACAAAGGTATTTGACGGAATAATAACCTCACTTCCCTGCGGTAAACCCAGAGACATAATTGACAGAGTTATGGCTTCCAGCCCATTTGCAACACCTACACAATAATCCGAACCACAATATTTTGCGAATTCTGCCTCGAATGATTCGACAGCCCTTCCCAGAATATACCATCCGCCGTCAAGGAAGTTCCGAAAAGTAGTGACATACTCTTCGGTAAACGCCGCATTTGATTTACCAAGATCCTCGTAATCAATCATTGCAACACAAATATGGCTAAATCAACCGGAGTCCTACATAAATAATTAGTCTTCCGAGAGGAGCTCCTCCTCAATAATCAAATCTAGAGCTTCAAAAAAATCTAAGTCATAACTCCAGCCCAAATCCATTAACTTCTTGTCAGGCTCGCCGTAAATGTCATGGATCTCATTCGGACGAAATAAACCTTTATCGATTACAATTTTATCCATGGAGACATCGAGTGACTGGAAAATATGCTGAACAATTTCACGAAGAGAAACCGATTTTCCGGAACACACCATGAAATCGCCTGACTCTTCCGCTCTTAACATATGGTACATGGATTCAACATATTGTGGCGCAAAACCAAAGTCCCTTTTAAGATCAAGATTTCCCAACTTCAGCTCTTTCTGCTTTCCCTTTCTAATTCTTAATGCAGAAGCAATCACCTTCTTAACAAAAAAGTTTTCATTTCTGAGAAAGGATTCATGATTGAATAGGATGCCACAACAAACGAACAAATTGTAACTCTCCCGGTAAAGATGACTGATCCAATGCGCAGAAGCTTTAGAAACCGCATAGGGGCTCTTTGGATTTAACACAGTTTGATGGTTAATCGGGAGAGAATCAATTTCTCCAAACATCTCACTACTACTGGCCTGGTATACTTTGGTGTCTGGTTTGACCAGCTTCACGCTTTCCAATAAGTTGAAAACGGAAATTGTATTGAAGTGAAACGTACCCACCGGTTGTGAAAAGGAAAGAGAAACAGAACTTTGAGCCGCTAAGTTATAAATCTCATCTGGTTGGTACTCCCCGATCACCGTCATAACCGCAGAAAGATCTGATAGATCGCACTCAACTAACTTTATCTTATCCTGGATTCCCAAGTACCTAATTTTATCCAGGCTATTTGTTGAATAGCTGCGGGTTAGACCAATAACGCTATGGCCCTTTTGTAATAGAAATCTTGCAAGGTATGCTCCATCCTGCCCGGTGATTCCAGTGATTATAGAAACATCAGGCATTCGGCAATACTGTCTTACAGATGTCAAGTATTTCCATGGTTGTCTTCTGCCATGAAAACTCCTTTGCTCGATTCAAACCATCCTGAATCAATTTCTCCCTTCGGGAAGGTTCATCCAGCAATAAATTCATTTTCTCATATAAATCCTGTGAATCGTTTGTGTTGTAATACAATGCGGCGTTCATTGCAACCTCAGGGAAAGAGGAATGGTAAGGAATAACCACCGGGCAACCACATTTCATTGCCTCTAATATAGGTATTCCAAATCCTTCATATTCGGACGGAAATATGAAAAATGATGCTTTGGAGTATATCGAATAAAGCTCATTGTCTTCGAAATCATACTGACTAACGTTTTTTACAAGGTCCAATTCCTTTATGTCATCTATTTCCGATTTGGTAAATGGGCCACCCCCTGCACATAGCAATTGCTGATCAGGATGTTGGTTGACCAGTGATCGAAAGGATTTGAGAAGAAAGTCGAAGTTTTTATAAAACCTTCGATTTCCTACAAATAAAATATACCCGGATCTATCAAATGAAGATTCAATTTCCTCGATCGATTGGCTCAGATAAACAACACTAATCTTATCTGGATCGAGGCCGTGATTGTACTCTTGAAGGTCGGATTTCGTGTTTTCCGAAATGGCAATAATATGCCGCGATGACGATACGATCTTCCTTTTATTCTCAACCACCGTCGGATCGGCCTTAGCCAAATCAGGATATCTCTCATGGATCATATCATAAATGGTAGGTATTAGCTTTTGTGGATCGATAATGTCAATGAAATAGGGATCGTAGTATGAGGACAAGAATACATCGAAGTCATTCCTCTTGATTCGTTCAATCGCATACTGTAGATCGTTTTTAAAGATTCTTCTAAAGATCCTAGGGAATCTTTTCTCCAAAAATATCCTCCGGGGATAGGACAATAACCCTTTCTCTTTCAGGTGAAGATTCTTTCGATTGATTAACAGAGGGCATTCAACTTCCACTCCCTCCTGAGAACTAAACCCATCGATTAACTCAGCAAAATACCTTGATATGCCGCCGAATTTTTGGTACCAAAAGATTTGAGGATCAATGAGAATTTTCATATTTGAGAGTTCAATTTAATTTATCCCAAGAGTTGAGTTCTTACTTGATTCCAATCATCACCAAGAAATCGTCTTTTGAAGATTTTAATCAATTGCACGGTCATACTCAAACGTTGTTTGATTGTTAAACTCTTTTTAATCACTCCGCGGTGTATAGATTTTATTTGATTCAGAAGAATAATATGGTAGATGAATAACGATTGCAACTTGTTCAAACCATATTGCCTAGCAAGAGTCTCCCTACTCTTAGATGCTCCTCCAATTGATCGGTGAATTTTTGTTTTTGTGGTGACTGTGCAAAAACCTTGGGCAGTTACTTGAGCGACCATTGTCCAGTCAGATCCAAGTTTGTGCTCCAATTTGGCTTTTACAAGTGCTCTCCGTAAGTAAACACCGTAGAAAATGCTATTCAAACTTACCGCGTTAAAATATCTCCATAATCGATTAAAGGTATTTGAGTCAGTCGAATCTATTACAGCATCAATTACTTCTTTATCGTTATCCTCGTCATAATGAATTCCAATACCTGCAACGTTGGTTATGCCTTCCTCATTTAGATGTACTTCCATGCACTTTTCTATATAGTTTTCCTCGATCCAATCATCATCGGCCAGCCACATAAAAAAATCCCCCTTGGCCTTTTTCAATAGAAAGTTGAAATTCGGCACCGCGCCAATATTTGATTGTTGAATATAGAAAGTCACTCTGGGGTCTCCCTTCGCAATATTCTCTAAAGCAGAAAGGTGTGCCTTGTCGGTAGATGCATTATCTGAAACCAGAATTTCCAATTCCGAATATGATTGATTTCGTACGGAATCCAAGGCTTTTAGTAATCCTTCCGACCTGTTGTATGTGGGTATCCCAACGGTCACAAGAGGTCTGTCCAGATTTATCATTTTATCCTTTTAAGATATCCCTCTGGAGCCACACTTATTAATAGCTTATTGTCAACGGAGATGTCTGATTCAAAATCACCATTTTCTCTTAGAAAATGATGAACTGCAGACTTTGGATTGTTCCCCGGTCCCCAATTTCTGCCGGGTAGGTATCCGTCAGGTAAATCCTCGACAATGGTGTCAAAAACGACCAAATAGGATCCTTTAGTTACGAATGGAGAATATAGCTTGAGTTCATCATAAACGTGTTCGTGCGTATGATTTGAGTCCAAAACTACCAAAACTGTTTCTTTACCCTGGGCAAATTTGCTTACCTGATCAACAATTTGATTGTCAACCGACGACCCTTGGATCATAGAAATTCTTTTGAACATAGGATGTTTCTCTATTTCTATTTTGTTGTGCTCTCGAATATCTATGTCCACCCCGACAATTTCACCCTTACCAATTAACTCCAGGATGGAGGAGTAAAAAATAAGAGATCCTCCATGAGCTATGCCAGTTTCAATAATAAGATCTGGCTTTAAGGACCAAATAATCTCCTGCATAGCCACCATGTCCTGTGGATATTGAATGATTGGCCTGCCTAACCATGAGAAATTATATGAATACTGGGCCTCATTTGATTCTTTATTGAAGTCTTTAGCGGCCTGAATAAGTCCGGAGTAACCGGGATTCTTAGCTATCCTTTTTTCTCTTTCACTTTCAAATTTTTTTATCTCACTCATTATATCTTATTGAATGGTTGAAAATTATAGTTTTTAATACCCCAAAAAGCCATGGGTTCATAATCTGGGTATGGATAATGTCCCAGATTCAATTGGATTTTCTTTCCGGATTCCTTGATTAACCTCTCTACTAATGACCGTACTGATACTGGCTTTCCACTGCAACCATTGATAATGCCATCGTACTTAGCATCTACGATCAGTTGGCATAATTGGTCTGCGATTTCATGAATATGAGAGTAATCCCGAATCTGTTCGCCGAAACTCATATTGAATGATGGTTTGCCGCTGTCTAGAGCATCATTCAGTTGTCCAAAAAGACTATTTGACCTTTGACCTTCCCCATAAATGTAAAAGAGTCTAACCCACTTTAGTTTGAAGTCCAAAGTATGTTTCAATTGCTCAAGAAACCTTCGTAAAGAATCTTTAGCAATGGTGTAAGGTATTTTTGGATCCGCTGGTTGATCAACAGCAATCGGACCCGAAGTCATACCATACTCAAGACAGGTTCCCGTGACCAATATATTTCCTACTCCCTGCTCAATTATAGATTTAAGAAAGAAATAACTGTCAAAAAGATTCTTCTCAATATGGAACATCTCGAAATAGTTAGGTAGACCTGCCCATGCTAAATGGATAACGCCATCGGGACGGCCAATCGCCTTCAAGTTCAATGCCTTTCGAGAACTTAGATCGTGATGGACTAGCTTAACTCTATCATGCCACCTATAATTTACTGAATCCATTTTACCCTTGAGCACTGCAATTACTTCGTGACCTTGATCGAGTAATCGCAGCGTTACGGCATTGCCTATAAAACCTGTTGCCCCGGTTACTAAAATTCTCAATTTAGAATGGTTAATTCCGGTTGGATAACTACAAATTTTGCACCCCATTCCCTGGTATACTCCAAAGCCGAGAGAACCTCTTCCTTTATATTCCATGGAAGAATGACTATATAATCCGGTTTATCTGATTTCAGAATCTCCGGATTAAGAACTGGAATATGACTACCTGGTAGGAACTTGCCTTGCTTCGATGGTGCAGCATCACAAACATATTTCATCATATCGGATTTTATACCAGCATAATTCATGAGTGTATTCCCCTTCGCCGCTGCACCGTATCCAGCCACTGACTTTCCTTGCTTCTTAGCTTCAAGAAGAAATAATAGAAAATCATTTTTGATCTTTATCGCCTTCTCTTGAAACCCACGGTAAGTTTCGATATTATCCAATCCAAATTTTTTTTCCGCCTCAATCAATGTCGAGACTTGTTTTGTTACTTCCTTAGATCCTAGCCTACTGCCATAAATCCTTAAACTGCCACCATGAGTTGGTATTTGCTCAACGTCAAAAACTTCCAAATCATACTTGTAAAAGATTGAATTTACCGCAAGTAGTGACAAATAGCTGAAGTGCTCGTGGTAAACTGTATCAAATTGAACAAATTTGATCAGCTCCAACAGATGTGGAAATTCTAACGTCACAACGCCGTCAGACTTGAGCAAAAGGCTAATTCCTTCCGTAAAATCATTGATGTCGGGAACATGAGCAAAAACATTGTTGCCAATAATCAAATCCGCACTTTTACTTTGCTTTACAAGTTCGTTTGCCAGTAATGCACTGAAGAACTTGTTTAGAGTAGGAACACCTTGTTCCACTGCTGCATCAGCCGTACTTTTTGTAGGTTCAATACCCAAACAAGGAATTCCCTTTTCGACAAAGTTCTTTAACAGGTATCCGTCATTCGAAGCAAGCTCGACAACATGGCTGTTCTCATCGAGTTTCAGCTTTTCTGTAATCATCTGAGAATAACGCCTACAGTGATCCAACCAACTCTTGGATGTGGAAGAAAAGTAAGCATATTCATTATCAAAAAGGCTTTCGGCTTCCGTGTAGTCTTCAGTCTGAACCAACCAGCAATTACTACAGACTTGGACTCTTAATGGGTAGGTAATTTCGGGTTTCCCAAGGTGATCAGGAGAAAGATAGGCATTTGAGGGAGCCGAGTAACCCAGGTCTAGAAATAACTCTTTAAGTTGATGATTACAATGTCTGCAGGTCATAGTCCCTTGTAGTCTTTGGTCAGGTAAGAATGATTTTTATCCCGCTGTGATATTTCTGTAACTGGCAGCGGCCAGTCGATAGCTAATATCGGATCATCCCAAGGAATGCCTGCCTCACTATTAGCCTGATATCTATGAGTGTGTAGATAGATCATCTCAATGTCATTTTCAAGAGATTGAAAACCATGGGCCACACCTTCCGGTAAAACCAGCGCAAAGTTATTGGTCTCGGTCAATTCTATTCTAATGTGCTTCAAAAATGTAGGTGAGTTTTGACGCAAGTCAACTCCAATATCTAATATGCTACCTTTAATACATCTTATTATTTTCATTTCCTGGAATGGAGGTACCTGAAAATGTAACCCGCGGACTGTCCCCTTATTTGATGTTTTGGAATAATTAATCTGTCTTATGCGTCTATCTCCAATTACAGTGTGAAGTTCGTCCTCACAGAAAAGCCTTTGAAATTGCCCTCTTTCATCTTTGAAAACCTGCGATTCAACTAAGAAAACACCCTCAATGCTAGTCGGTTTGGTTGTTAATTTGCCCAAGAAACACCTCTCTCTCTGGCCAGTTTTATGTATTTGTTCAACTGGTTTATAGAAATTACCTCATTAGCATCTATAAATGATTTGTACCAATCCACTGTAAATTGAAGAGTTTCCTGTAAAGTGAGTACTGGCTCCCATTTCAGTAATTTTTGGGCCTTTGACGAATCCAACATTAGAAAATTAGATTCCGCGGGATGAATCTCATCGGAAACTCCCCATTTTAGCTCAGGCCACATCGCCTTTATACCGGATAACAAATCTTCTACTTTTAAGTTATTTTGATAGTCAGGGCCAAAATTCCAATTCCCTGAAGCTTTTTCATTTCGCTCAATTAATTGTTGAGCCAGAGAGAGGTATCCACTAACAGATTCTAGCACATGTTGCCAAGGACGGGTAGCTTGGGGGCTTCTAATAACCAAAGTTTCATTTCTGGTGATACTTCTAACAATATCAGGAACCAGGCGATCTTCTGACCAATCCCCTCCACCGATAACATTACCAGCTCTTCCGGTTGCTACTTGAATAGAGGATCCCATTAAAAAGGATTTAGTGAAACTTTGGACCAGTATTTCAGTAGCAGCTTTCGATGCAGAATAGGGATCGCTTCCTCCAAGTCTATCAATCTCCCTGTAGCCCCATTCCCATTCTTTGTTTTCATAGCATTTATCTGTTGTCACCACCAAGAGGGACTCAAGATCAGGGCAGCTTCTGGCCGCCATCATAACATTCAAAGTGCCCATCACATTAGTTTTCCATGTCTCCACAGGATTATTATATGACCTTCTGACTAATGGTTGTGCAGCAAGATGAAAAATCATTTCCGGGTTGATCTTTTGGATTGTATCCTTCAGTTTAGTCTCATCGTTGATGTCCAGACGAATGTCTTCATAGCAATCAATATCCAGGTTATCCCAATGATTCGGCTCATAGTCAGGATCGAGGCTTATTCCATAGACTTTTCCACCCATCAAGGAAACCCACAAAGCTAGCCAGCTCCCTTTGAACCCGGTATGGCCGGTGATTAGAACTTTTCTGCCCTTATAGCTCCGTGTCAAATCCGAGGTTACCATATTTTCCATGGGGCTTTCTTCGATTCCCAAAGATCTTCAAGTAGATTCTTGTCTCTCAGTGTATCCATGGGTTGAAAGAATCCTCTGTGAATATAAGCGGCTAATTGATTGTCTTTGGCGAGGCGTTCAAGAGGATCTTTTTCCCAGACGGTATTGTCTCCTTCAATGTAATCGAAAACTTCAGTGGAGAGCACGAAAAACCCGCCATTTATCCAACCTCCATCACCTACAGGTTTTTCCTCGAAACCGGTTATTCTTGTTTTTGATAAACCCAATGCGCCAAATCGTCCGGGAGGCTGAACCGCTGTTACGGTGGCATAGGTTCCTTCGGACTTATGAAATTCAATTAGACTCGTAAGGTCGACATTCGCTAATCCGTCACCGTAAGTGAAACAAAAATCATCATCTCCAAGATATTTTTGAACCTTTTTCAATCGTCCTCCGGTCATAGTGTTTTCACCAGTATCTATCAATGTAACCTTCCAGGGTTCAGCATGTTGTTGATGGACCTGCATTTTGTTTGTCTCCATCTCGAAAGTCACATCCGACCGGTGAAGGAAATAATTAGCAAAGTATTCCTTGATCATATATCCCTTATATCCACAACAAATGATGAACTCATTAAGGCCATAATACGAATAGACCTTCATTATATGCCACAAAATCGGAAGACCTCCAATTTCCACCATCGGTTTGGGCCTTGTCGCGCTTTCCTCAGATATCCGGGTACCATATCCTCCGGCAAGAATTACTACTTTCATTCTCTATAATTTTTCAGTATTCCACTTCAGTCTTGGCCTGATGGACCCCGGGATCGTTCCCCGATAACTGTCTAATCTCATTTGAACATCTTCCACAACCTCGAAGGAAAGAGCCTCTCTTTCAAAGAAATGAATATTCCTACCGGGATAACTGGTGACTGCCAGACCTACCGTATAGATACCTTCATTTAGTAAATGGTCATCGAGCTTTATCCTTGATTTATAAACTCCTTTTTCCATTGGCGTACTCGGCGTCGCTTCTGAACTAACAAATACGTACTCACCTTTTTGGTTAAACACGTGAATGTTTGGTATCGCGATTATTCCCTCCTTCTCAATATGAAATTCATATTCAACAAAACCTCCCTCGGTGAAATCCAGTTGATTAGTCAGTTGACCATTTTTATTCAATATCCTCGCACTCGCCAATGATACCTGATTATCCCCTGGGCGAGAAGCCCATTTTCTCTCGTGTTTTAGCTTATGTGTGTCACTAATGTATTTCTGAATTATCTCCTCGGTAGATCCCATTGTCATCAATTGCCCGTTTTCAAGGAACATAGATTTTTCACAAATAGAGCTTATCGATGTCATATTATGACTGACAAATAGGATAGTCCTTCCCTCTCCTTTATTGATCTGATTCATTTTACCCAGACATTTCTTCTGAAATTCGGCATCACCAACGGCAAGAACTTCATCGACAATCAAAATTTCGGACTGAAGATGTGCAGCTACGGCAAAACCCAACCTCACGTACATGCCTGAACTGTATCGTTTTACAGGTGTATCAACATACCTAGCCACACCCGCAAAATCGACAATATCATCAAAATGTCTTTTAATCTCTGATCGCCTCATTCCCAAGATCGATCCATTCAGGAAAATATTCTCTCTTCCAGTGAGCTCAGGATGGAAGCCGGTTCCTACCTCTAGAAGACTTGCCACCCTCCCTTTAATCCTAATGTCCCCGGAGGTGGGAGAGGTTACCCGACTCAGTAACTTGAGTAGGGTTGACTTTCCTGCACCATTCTTTCCAATAATTCCAATCGTATCTCCTTGTTCAACCTGAAAGTTGATGTCTCGGAGACTCCAAACCACATTGGAAGTTCCGACCTTTGCACGATCATTTGATTCGCCTACTTTCAAAAAAGGATCTTCTTTACCTCTGAATAGTGCCCACCAGCGCTCTACATCCTTGGATAAAGCACCAGTATTGAATTGACCTAAACGGTACGCTTTTGAAAGATTCTGGACGTCAATAGCATGAGACATTTTAAATGATTTGAAGATTCAGTACCAATTCTATCCATTCGTTAGAAGCGATTGGAAGAATCAGACGAAGTAATCAGCGAAGTAAAATCGCCTGCAAAAGTAGGAACTAAAACTGTTTTGAATAAGTAATTTTATGTTTTTCAACCCATTCCCGCCAAACCAGTTTATTTAGGATTTCAAGGATTAGATCGTGTCAACAAAATTCCGCTCTACTGTATTGAAAATTACCAAGCCGGATAAAAGAATAATGAAAGTAACACCTATAGAAATTAAAAAGGTATTCAGTGAAAAATACCCCGCCTGAAAAAGGGCAAAACGGAACCCCTCAAATATATAAGTGACGGGATTCAAAGAAACCAACAAGTACATCTTGCCACCCAGCTCCTTTAGTGGGTATACTACAGGGGTAGCGTACATTAACAATTGAATGCCAAAATTAAGCAGCAATGCCATATCCCTATACTTGGTAGTTAATGCAGAAATGATCATACCAAATCCAAGCGATTGAAGTGACAGCATTAATACAAATACAGGTACTAATAAAAGATTCCATCCAATCTGCCATTCAAACGAGCCATCTATCACGAGATAGACCGCAATTGCAATTAATAGAAGAAACTGAATAGCTAATCGGAAAAAGTTGGAAAGAGAAGTGCTAAGAGGCATTATCACCCGGGGGAAATACACTTTACCCATTATCGCCGAATTGCTGACAAGAGTTCCGGCGGTTTTAGTTAAAGTTTGCGCGAAATAGGTCCAGAAAGTGATCCCTGTCAGATAAAAAAGAGTAGGTGGCAATCCATCAGTGGATAATCCTGCCAAGTTGCTAAAAACGAATATATAGACAGACATTGTAAACAATGGCTGAATGAAAAACCAAAGAGGTCCAAGAACTGTCTGTTTATAAAAGGCGACAATATCACGTCTTACTAAAATCATGAGCAGATCTCGATAACTCCATATATCTCTAAAGCCTAGGCGCCATATGCTCTTGTGAGAGCTAATCTGTAGATCCCATGTCTGGTTTTCGGTTTTTGTCATCAAATTGTAGATGTAAATCTTTGATCAGCTAAATACATTCAGTTCAAAACGCAACAGCACTGCTGGGTATATTTACGATTGTTTCTTCCAGTATACTTGCATTCCGTTGATCGTCTCGAAAACAGTGGGCAAACATAGGTAACTTAAACATCAACTTCCAGATCGGTTTAGTCTCAACACCATTTTCGTTTGTCTCATTCATAAAAAGCTCTTTGGTCTCAAAATCCTCAAAGACCAGTGAAAACATCCAATAGTTCCAATCAGTCGTTTCTGGAATTGGTTTAATCTTTAGGCCATATCCATCCGCCAAATTCAAATATTTTTCAAAAAGGCGCTTTTTATTCCCAATGATTTCCTTCAAGCACTCTAACTGCCCTGATAATAACGCGGCATTAAGGTTCGGCAGTTTGAAGTTAAACCCAACTTCATTATGCATATATTCCCTGATTTCCGAAACTTTGGCTGTTGCTGCAAGGTGTTTTACTCTTTGAATAAAATGGTCATTCATACTAACCACTGCTCCACCCCCACCGGCTGTCACAACCTTATTCCCGTTAAAACTATAAATACCTGCGTCACCAAATGTTCCAGAGTATTTCTCTTCGAATTTGCTTCCAAATGCTTCGGCAGCATCCTCAATGAGAGGAATATTCCATTGCTGACATATATTGGCTATCTCGTCAATTCTACACATGAAACCTAAAGTATGCATCGGAAGGCATGCAGCGATTCTTTTCCCAGAGCTCTTATTTATCGGTTTTCCATCTCGGATTTCAGCGTTTTTTTCGAGAAACTCTTTTAACGCCACGGGGGAAAGACCCATAGTGTCCATGTCAACGTCAATAAACACAGGTTCTGCACCGTTGTAATGAATGGAATTTGCCGTCGCGACAAAGGTCAAAGCTTGTGTTATAACTTCATCCCCAGCGCGAACCCCAGCCTGGTGCAAGGCCAAATGCAAGGCCGAGGTTCCATTCACTAACAAGGCTGAACTCTTGGCTCCGGTCAGAATATTGATCTGCTTTTCCGCTTGCTGGATATATTGACCCGAACTGGATACTGAACGTGTTCTTATCGAATGCTGGACAAAAGAAGATTCATTGCCGGTGAAAGATGGTGAGTGTAGCAGGATTTCTCCATTGGTACTATAGTGTTCCCTCACAAAGTCCACAAAATAACCAAATTCATTCATCCTAAATGCTTTGATGAGTGAAAGTTACTCCGCTTGTTTCAATATTTGGTGCCCTTGTTTGAGAAGGCTTAAATCTCTCTTAAAAAGATTCACATCTGATCGGACCATATCGTCGATCAGTCCATCCAGATCATATTTTGGTCGCCAATTGAGTTTGGTCTTTGATTTGGTCGGATCTCCGATGAGAAGATCTACCTCCGTGGGTCTAAAGTACTTAGGATCAATTTCAATGATCTGTTTTCCTATTTTGGGCAAAGAAATATTTTCTCCTACTGTTTCCTTAAATGTACTTTCATCCACGCTTCCAATCGTTACCTTCTCCTCCGTACCAGTACCTTGGAAATCTAGGCCTATACCTATCTTTTCATAGGTCTTGATAATGAAATCGCGAATTTTCGTAGTTATTCCCGTCGCAATCACGTAGTCTTCTGCTTCTTCCTGTTGGAGAATTCTCCACATCGCATCTACATAATCCTTTGCATGCCCCCAATCCCTTTGAGCATCCAGGTTCCCAATGTACATCTTGTCCTGAAGACCGAGTGCAATTTTCGCTGCGGCTCGAGTGATCTTTCTTGTAACAAAAGTTTCTCCTCTAATCGGTGACTCATGATTAAAAAGGATACCATTGCAGGCATATATACCATAGGCCTCCCGGTAGTTTACAGTAATCCAGTAGGCATACAATTTTGCCACCGCATAAGGAGACCTTGGATAAAACGGCGTTTTCTCCGATTGCGGTACCTCCTGAACTAATCCATATAATTCAGATGTCGAAGCCTGGTAAATCCTGGTTTTTGACTCCATGCCCAGAAGTCTTACTGCTTCCAGGATACGCAAAGTTCCAATGCCATCTGCATTAGCAGTGTATTCAGGTGTATCAAAACTAACCTTGACATGGCTCATAGCCGCCAGGTTATAGATTTCGTCAGGCTGTGTCTCCTGGATAATACGAGTAAGATTCATGGAATCCGTCATATCTCCGTAATGCAGATACAACTTCGGGTTATCCACATGAGGATCCTGATACAAATGATCGATACGATCAGTATTAAACAAGGATGCCCTCCTTTTGATACCGTGGACGGTATAACCTTTTTCCAGCAATAGCTCGGCAAGGTAGGCTCCATCCTGCCCCGTGATACCAGTGATCAGTGCTGTCTTACTCATACCAGGTTTCTTTCTAAATTCTTTTTAAAATCTTCGTAAGCGAGCTGAATTCCGTTTTGAAGTTCAGTCTTATGTTTCCATCCAAGATTCGTAAGCTTTGATACATCCATCAATTTCCGAGGTGTACCATCCGGCTTGCTGGTATCCCAGACTACTTCCCCTTCAAAACCTATTATGTCCTGAACGGTTTCTACTAGTTCCTTAATCGAAACATCTACTCCGGTCCCCACATTAACAAAGGACTTTCCAGAATAATTATGCATTAGAAAAACACAGGCGTCCGCAAGGTCATCTGCGTACATAAACTCCCGTCTGGGAGATCCAGTACCCCAAACTTCAACAGTGGATTTCCCTTCGATTTTGGCAGTATGAAATTTCCTGATCAGCGCAGGAAGTACATGAGAATTTTCGAGATGATAGTTGTCTCCAGGACCGTAAAGATTAGTTGGCATGGCGCTGATGAAATCGCAGCCGTATTGATCGCGATAGTTTTCGCACATCTTAATCCCCGCAATTTTTGCCACCGCATAAGGTTCATTCGTATTTTCCAGTGGGCCCGTAAGCAAATAATCCTCATTTAACGGTTGTGGCGCCATCTTAGGATAGATACAAGAAGACCCAAGAAACAGCAACTTTTTTACGCCATTGACATACGATGCATGAATGACATTTGCCTGGATCATCAGGTTATCGTACAGAAATTCAGCTCTATAGATATTGTTGGCATGAATTCCCCCGACCTTAGCGGCAGCGAGAAATACATAATCGGGCTTCTCGTTCTCAAACCATTGATTGACCTGATTTTGATTGGTCAGGTTAAGCTCCGCAGACGAAACTCCAACAAGGTTGGTATATCCCTTATCTTCAAGAGCTCTCCAGATAGCTGATCCAACCATGCCTCTGTGGCCGGCGACATAAATTTTTGAATCCTTGTTCAAGACCTTATCAAATTTCTTAGAATAATGACTACGATTTGGACTCCAGCAAGTACCAGACCGACAAATATGAAGCCAACTAAAGTAAGATATCGCTGACGAGGCAGAGGGCCGGGAGGAACAATGGTTGGAGTGAATACCCTGTAAACCGGTGTTTTTTCTTGGAGGGCAATTTCGTTTTGTTCCAATTGCAATGCCAATTGACGATAAATTTGCGTTGCAATGCCAGCTTCAGCTTGCAATTTCTGTTTTTCAATATTTACTCTAGCAGAGATAACAGCGGTATTGGAGTCCACAAAATCAGCCAAATCCTCTTGCGCCTTCTCGAAATTTCTTTTCGCAATCGCTGTACGTCTACGAATAAAATCCAGATTTTGTTGTTCCTTATCGGTCTGATTCTTTACTACGAAATCAATTAATTTTTCTAATACCACTTGAGTCATTTGAGCAGCAACTAGTTTTTCAGACATTGTTACGGTTATCACTATTAGCCCTGCCTCATTGGTCTCAACATTGATCGCCTTTCTTAGCATAGCAATTGCTCTTCTTTGCGGGCCGTTTAAAGTTATTGTCTGGTACACCGAATCAGGCTCATAAGACGATTGACCATATCCACCTTCGGGAATCTCTCTGATTTTCTTTTTCTTATAAGATAATTTGGGAAGGCGTCCGCGTCGAATGTCATCAAACCAATGCTCCACCAAATTCTTATCATCATAACTCCAGAAAAACTGAATAAGGGAAATTTCTTTCTTGTACTCTTTAAAGTAAAACTTCTCCTCCATCAATCCGATCAAAAACATTTCGTTTTGAACAACCTCAGGATAGAATGCCGGGTTTGTAAGGCCCCCAGATCCCTGGCCAGCTATATCGACACCCGCCAATGCAGCTAAACCGGAGATTCTTCCCCTGGCTCTTGGGTCCGGAATATTAACTTCCGACATTATCTGCGTACTGGCTTCAAATTCCTGAACAGAACTTGAACCAGCAATCCCTCCTAGAATCGCGAAAGCAACCATCCAAAAAACCAAATACTTTCTTCTCTCCCAAAAAAGATTAAAGAGGTCCTTCAGAAGGATTTCTTCACCGGAAAAAACCTTCTTTATATTAGTCTGCGTTTTTACCCGGAATAAATCAACGAGTTTGCTGTATATCTTGTCAAGCAGTCCTTTCATCAGTTGGTAGGGTCTTTTAGTTCTTGGACCGCTTCTTCTAAAATTTTGTGGTACATATCAAAGCCCATGTCATTGATTCTGCTGTTCAATAAAACTCTGTACGAACAAATAAGTGGTCAACGCGCTGGTAGTCAGTGCGAGCACCCTTTCTGCATTGAATGGCTGTCTGACTCGTCCTCCAGCAACTACGATTGAAGATCCTGGTCTTATTTCCGGGTACTTTCGGAAAAATATGAATTGCCTTACCTTCTTAGCATCACCATTAGCATAAATGACGTATGAACGACCGGGTCTGGCAGTTGGAGAGAATCCCCCAGCTTGAGAAATATAGGATCTAAATCCTTTGGCCCTTATGAACTTCGTAGACGTAGGGTATTGAACTGCCCCTCGTATTTTAACTGTTTCTTGCTGTCTGGGTATTTCCAGAATATCTCCTGGCAGTAAAACGAGATCATTGGGTCCACCAGGATTATTCTGTAGATCAATAACGTCTATTCCAATTCTGTCTACACCTCTTCGACCCCCACTTACATCAAGAGCTAAAAAATCCCTAATTCCATCCTCGTTCAAAAGATATTCCTTTTCATACTCCATCCTTAATGTCTCAATCCGTTCATTTAATACTCTCAGATTTGCTGTACTAGTTGAACTTTGATAAATGGATCCAGGATCATTAATTCTTTTCTTGAGTTCCGTTAATCGGTCTATTCTTTCCTTAAGCAAGTCCTTATCATTATCACCGTTGACAGGTCTTAAAAGTGCAACACCTTCGGCAAATGCGTAATTGGTGAATCCCCCTGCCCTACTGATTAGGTCACTAAGTCTCATATCCGACGAGGTAATCACATAGTCACCTGGATGTTGGACCTCTCCCTGAACCGAAACAATGGCGCCTTTCTGATAGCCAGGAGCTGGACGAATAAAAACATGGTCGAGTGGTTCCAGTTGGTACTCAATCAAATTAAGACTACTATCACTCAGGTTACCCGGTATAGTGATTGGTATGACCTCGAATGTTGGAATATTGTTCTCGTACGTTCGTCGAGCAATTTCAATTTGTCCATTGACGGCAGCGTTCTTTACACCACCAGCCAGCAAAATAGCGTCTGCGACGGTAGAACCTTCATAGAAGGGGAATACCCCTGGGTTGTTAATTTCACCTGATACCTGGATATACCTGGTGTCTATAACCTCTTCCTTCCTTGGTACCTTAATAACATCTCCAATTTCAAGCTCCGTATTCGGGTCATTCTCCAGGTCAACTGTAAACGAAGACGAGCTAAGGTCATCATTAAATCTATAAACACTAATTCGATTATGGATAGCTCCGGGTACAAGACCTCCACTTCTTTCAATCAATTGAGAAATGGTGATCCCTTGTTGCCATGCATAAACTCCTGGCCTACTTACCGCTCCATCAACCTGAAGCTTCTCAACGAATAAGTCCGTTGATCGACGAATTGTAATAATATCACCGTCCTCAAGGTTTAATACCGGATTGGACATGGAAATATCATTCACAAATTGTTCTTCTCCGTTATATCGCTCAAGAAGGAGGCTCTCTTTGAAAGCATTTGCAGTGAACTTTCCAGCGTAAAATAGAATCCGGTCTAGTGAATCACCATCGGAAATTTCAAATAGACCCGGTCGTCTAACTTCACCACGTACCTCAATTCGCTTGGAATAGGTTTCGACGACTATAATATCTCCTTCATTCAGCGTGTATTGACTGAGATCATCACCGTCGACTAGAAATTTGTAAATATCTACGCTGTACTGTTGAATCCCGTCCCGATAAACTTTGACCTTCCTAAAGGTACCATTGACTGTAATTCCCCCCGCCCCGTAAAGCGCGTTGAAGACTCCAGAGAATGCAGGAATTTGGTAGTTACCTGGCCTTAGCACCTCCCCGACAATTGAAACTTTGATTGTCCGTATTTCCGATAAAGTGATATTTGTAAAAACAGTAGGATTCGGCCCTATCATTCCTCTATAAATCTTTGAAAGATTCTCATTTATCTTTTTAGTAGCCTCTTCTATATCAAGACCTGCCACCATCACTGGGCCGATTTGTGGAATCCGAACATAACCTTCCTCTTCTATCTGGAGGTTATAATTTCGCTGCGAAGTACCGTAAATCTCTATTCGTACTCGATCGTTTGGCCCCAGTACGTAACTTTTAGGAGTGGCTATGGCTACATTAGGGATGAATGAAGTAAGAAAAGCCCGGTCGAAAACCGACATTCCGAATATTCTCTTCTTCATCCGCAATACCTCAACGGAGTCTTGTTCAAGAGGTGTCGTGTAGGGCACGGTCAACCCCTGGGAAGCAGCTACTGCCTGAAGCCTTACAATCTGTTGATACAATCGAACTGCTTGCCTATCAGTAAATCCCTGATTTCGGGCTAAATCCGGAATTTCTTCGAGAGCATAGCCCAATGACTGGGCCCTGAGCCAATATTGATTCGCTTCTGCGTCTGTCAGATTGAGTCTGTCAACATTTCTCCCGGATTGACCACCCCTTTGATTGCCCTCCAATTGTTGTCTGAGACGCTGAGCATCAGCCGGATTCTGGCTAAAACCCACATGTATGATTGACGTCATCGCGATTGCGAAGAACAGTATATTCCGAATTTCCAACCCTACCTTATTTAAATAAGCCGCAAAACTAATGATTGTAAGAATAAATTTTACGATTTCGAACTTTTATCTAGTTCCTCAAACCGGGAGTTCTGACTAAGAAACTCAGGGACTAATTTCTTTAATGACCGAACTAACTCGGCCTCTTGATTCATCAAACGCTGGATTTCCTGAATTCTTTCGATTACATGTTCTTTTCTTATTTTGACCACATCTGCAATCATAATCTTATCATGATGGGTAGGCTTGAGATTTTCAAGGTTTGAAAGCACCTCCTCATGTAATTTTTCGCCAGGTCTAAGGCCAATTATTTCCAAATCGATATCCCTCCCAATTTCTAGTCCTGATAATCGAACCATTTTCTTTACAAGGTCCAAAATCTTAACTGGCTGACCCATGTCAAACACTAAAATTTCTCCTCCGTTGCCCATTGCACCTGCTTCCAGAACCAAAGAGCATGCTTCCGGGATAGTCATAAAAAATCTCGTGATATCAGGATGAGTTACAGTGATTGGCCCTCCTTTTTCAATTTGACGTCTGATCAACGGAATCAAAGAGCCATTAGACCCCAGCACATTCCCGAATCGTGTAGTAATAAATTCTACTTTGGAGTCAACACTAAGAGCCTGAATGTAACATTCTGCAGCGCGCTTGGTAGCTCCCATCACATTTGTTGGGTTTACCGCCTTATCTGTAGAAACGAAAATGAATTTTTCGGCTGAGTATTTTTCTGCCAAGTCTGCCACATTCATGGTCCCAAAAAGATTGGTCTCTATACCTACTGCTGGTTGGTTCTCAATTATCGGGACATGTTTGTACGCTGCAGCATGAAAAACGATCTGGGGTTTATGAAGCGAAAAAATAAGCTCCAATTGATCAATGTCTCTAATATCACCAAGTATTAATTCAAAATCTCCTGGAACTTTCGCTAAAAGCAATTCCTGCTGCAGGTCATAAAGGTCACTTTCAGATTTATCAAGAATAAGTAGCTTCTTAATTCCGCAGTATAGTACCTGCCTGGATATCTCAGAACCTATTGACCCAGCAGCACCTGTAATAAGTACCACTTTGCCAGAAAATGCCTGGATCATATTCTCCGAAGCCAGGTCAATTTCTTTCCTTCCCAGCAGGTCTTCAATTCGTACTTCGCGAAATTGCCTCTCACTGAGGTGGCCACCCACCCATCGATCGGGCGGCGGGACTTCTTTTATCTGAATACCCATTTCAAGAGCCCCATCAATAATCCAATTCCGTCTCTCCTGCGGTAGCTTGCGTGTGGCAATTATAATTTCATCGACCTGAGTAAGAGACAAAGATTCCTGTAGACTAGCAGCTGGTAGCTTAATCTCCACTCCTTGAATTTTCGAATTATTCATTTTTGGATCGTCATCCAGGTACTGAACGAGTCGGTATTCGGTAGTGGACTCTTGCAAAATACGTCCGGTTAGCCTGCCGGTGGCACCTGCTCCATAAATGATTACCTTCTTCCGTTTCCCAAGACTTGCTAATCTATTGTCAAAGAACTCTTTAACTGTAAAACGGTAACCTATCAGGAAGGCGGAATTCACAAAAAATCCCATGATAATAATTGAAAGGGGAATCAAATGTCGGGATGGAAAACTCGTCCTTATGATTAGGTTTGAGAGGGCCAGAACCAAAAAAGCAAACGCCAAAGTTTTTATCACAGATAATATATCCTGCTTGTGGGTGTATCGAACTATACCTCTAAAGGGCTTATACACTAACATAAAAGCGATGTGGACCATCAAATAGAAAACAACCCTTCTCCCATCTAACCACCTTGACGCATCGACTAAATCAAAATTGAAACGGATTAAAGTTGCGAAGACATAACCCCAGAAAATGATGAAGACGTCAATGGAAGCAATCACCCATCGAGGTAGAATATTGATCCTATCAAGGATTCTTCTCATTGGTTTTGGTTTTGAACACCGATTTTTACTGGAGAATACTTCTTTCGAAGCAATAAATAAAGGAAGCCAATAACAACGATATTACTCGCTATCCAAATCCAGGGATTGATCAAATCCGACATTTTAGTCAAGTAAAAATACAACAATCCATTTACCACTAGTTGAACAAGTGCATATATACTGGCAACTAATACATGGGAGAGTTGAAATTCATTGACCATTACCTGGTATAAGTGGCTGCGGTGAGGGGAAAATATGTTCTCGCTTTTAAGAGCTCGCTTAAGTATGGTAAATAAGCTATCTACTCCATAAACCAACCAAAGGAGAATGTAAACCGGATTCAGTGTCTTGAAAATTAGATATAGGGTAAGAAATATTAGGAAGTATCCAATGGATAAGCTTCCTACATCACCGCAAAAACAAACAGCATTCTTTCTGACATTATAAACTGAAAATAGAATCAATGAATACAGAACCAGGTACAGAATATTGTCATCTGCAAACGGGTGATCAAATAGGATCCATATGGATCCGACCATCAAAATACTGTAAAGCGATGTGATACCATTTATTCCATCCATAAAATTATAGGCATTTAACACACCTAATGATCCAACGAACAGAAATACCAGCAGCAAAATGGGTAACTCCAGCAATTCTAACTGATATACGATTAATCCTATTGATACCGATTGAAATGCTAACCTGACCCGGGCAGAGAGCCCCACTAAATCATCCAAGAACCCTAAAGTACCAACGAGTAAAACACCTACTAAAAAAGGGACATAGGAGGAAGTCGTCGGTATGGTACCAAGAACTATTGCGAATAGAAACACTACACCTGCCCCTCGGACAACCGGTTTTGAATGAGAACTTCTCTGGTTAGGTATATCTAGAACGTTAAATTTTCTGGCTAAAACTAAATAGCCTAAGAATAGCAAGGTCAATACCACCAAAGACAAAAGGTTCAAAGTTTCCATTATTGGCTAATCATCTCCTTTATTCCCTCACTAAAAGTCTTCTTTCGATCCCCAAGAATTGAGTCAATGGCGTAATAGGGTCCCACTTCAAAAGATTCAAATAATCGGGAATAGATCCCCGGTTTTAATACTTTCAAGAGTCTCCTAAATGGTAAAGGAAGAGTAAAAAGACCAGGTTTCCTGCCCAGCGCCAATCTTATCTCCGATACCAAATTCGATGTAGACGTTGGTACACCGTCCGTTGGAATAAAAATTCCCTCAAGGCGTTTATCGATTACCTCTACCAGGAAATTAACCAAGTTTGATGTTCCAATCATACTTCTGGAGTTCCGAATACCTCCCAGTGGTAAGAGGAAAGGAGTACGGGACAATTTCACAATTTTATCAATATTACCTTTTACCCCAGGTCCGTAAACTAACGGGCATCGAACAATAGTCACTCTGTATTCCTTTGTTGCCATCGATAGAAGTAGTGACTCTGCCATAAGTTTACTTCTTCCATAATCATCTTGAGGATTAGGCTTTAATTCAGCATTAATCATCCTTACGTCATCGCCATAAACTTTGGTAGAGCTGAAATAAATGAAATGTTTTACACCAGCCTCTCTAGCCAGCCTTGAAAGGAATTCCGGGTAATCGCAATTAACTTTTACATACTCTGATTCCAGTACTTTAGAAGTTTGATGTGCAATACCACTGAGATAGATTACTGTATCCACCGATCCAAGGTCAATCGATTCCGCAGCGACTAATCCTTCCCTCATGGAAAGTGTATCCAGGGCATAACGTCTACCAGCAAGCTGAATAAAGTTTTTACCTATGAATCCACTGGCACCCGTAATTAGAATTGACTTCTTCATATTCAATTCACAGACTGTTTATGAGTTCTCTCCACTTATTTGCAAGTGAATCGATATCATAGTCGTCTCGCACTCCATTGAAAGCCTGCATTTTTTTGTCAAGTAGTTCCGTCCTATTACGCAAAATCTTTGAGAATATCTGATTTGCATCCTTTACAATTTCATCAACAGGTCTGAGCTGATTAACTTTTTCTAAATAATCTTCTGCCCTCAAATTCATCTCAATAAAGGGTGAATTATTGATAATCCACCCTCCATGGCATTTTCTCACCAATCCGGCCAGATCGCTCCACTCCGGACAAATTCCAAGTATTGCTAACCCACCAGCCATCATGCCGTAGGTCTTGCTAGGAAGACAAACTGTGGCTCCTCCGGGTGTAAGAGTAACTAGACCAATATGAAACGATCGAATGTCGTTTCTCCAAACATCGCTGCTAACAGCCGGAATAATCTTGACATCTATTCCTTTTAGCTCTTCCTCGATAAATAGTGCTTGGGCTCCACTTACGTAGAAATTAAAGTCAATTTTATCCTTTAAGTCTCCGGATTTTACTGATTTAATGATCTCAATAATAGACAAACTATCATGCAAGTATCCAAGCTGTCCTCCATAATGAACAACTACCCTATCTGGAGGAGAAATCGGTTGTTCGCTGGAAAATCCGGAAATGTCAGTAGATATGTCAATGACCACGGATTTTCTTGGTACACCCCATCGAGATTCCGCATGCTTTTTCAAGTATTGGCCTAAGTATACCGTCGCATCACAGTCTCTCTGAATCCTTGTCTGTATTTTGCCTCCAATTCTACTGGTCATCGATTGATCGCTGGACATTCCAGCAACCTGGATGGCATCTGGAAATAAATCATAGAGTAAATGGACAACTTTATGATTGGTGAAAGTGAGCTTCGGAATAAGTGGTGCAAAAAAAGTGTTGCTGGTAACAATGTACGTCCTGGGTCTGATGGAGAATAATGCATTCATCCAGAGAAACAGAGGGTAAATCAGATACATTTGGATTCTAAGCCAAATTTTCATTGGATGATAAATCCGATACCTTGCTCGTTTTCGATAAACTTTTTCACTCACCAGGTATATTGGGGTAGCCTTAAACCCAGCGTTTCCTAGCGTCCTCCCTAAAAAAAAGAAATAATCCAACCCAATACTGCTACAGTAATACACCTTCGGGTTATCCAATCTCATTAATTACTTTCTTTTTGAATATTCCTAGTGCCAACCTTAACTGCCGGATTGCCTCTGTAAATAGATCTAGATTCCAAATTTTTACTTGCTACTGAGTTTACCGCTAATATCGAGTGTTCACCACAAGTGACCCCATTTGTAACCATTGATTTAGCCCCTATCCAAACGCCATCTTCTAGCACAATTTCACCAACAATCAATTCAAAACTAGAACTATTGAAGTTATGATTGCCCGTTAAGATCATAGCACCCTGAGACAAACAGGCATTCGCTCCAATCTTAACTTTCACCAAATTATCAATCCAGACGTTCTCTCCGATCCAAGTGTATTCTTCAACTTCCAAATTCCAAGGATACTTGATATCAACTCCGGGTTTAATATTCACCCCCTTTCCAATTTTTGCTCCGAACAATCGCAGTATAAGGATCGAAATTTTTGAACTGATAACGACGCCTGACTTCAAAAAGAAAAGATTAACATAATACCAAAGGAGTCTAATTAGAACATTCCTTCCAGGATAGTACCATGAGTTATCATATTTTGAAAGATTTACTTTCTCCATTTCTTTTTCGTATTTGATCTCAATTCACTCTTCTCCCACGATTTTACGGTACACCCTTTGGTGATTGTCAACGCATCTTTCTATGTCAAGATTTTCTTCGACATACCTTCTACCATTATTAGCAAGATCTTTGGCCATTTTCGGATTATTCATCAGCCTTATGAATTCCTGGGCCATTCTTTTCGGATCTTCCATGGGTACAGCGACCCCACAGTGTTGTTCCTTAAAAATCTCCGGAATATCCCCCACATTGGTTGATACTACTGGTAAAGAAGTTGCAAGAGCCTCCCATACGGACATAGGTGAAGCTTCATATCTAGAAGAGCAGAAATAGAAATCAACTTCATTGAGGAGCTCTTGAATGTTCGCCCTTTCCCCAAGAAAGTGGACATTTGTTAATTCATTTTCATTAATCATGGATTGCAGTTTCGAGAAGTAGGCCTTTTGATTCTCCAAAATTTTTCCTGCCACTAAAAATTGCACCTCTTCTTTGGCTACATTTCGTATTTCAATTGCGGTACGAATTATCAATTCAATCCCCTTAACTGGGTTGATGTTTGCGACCGTCAATATTCTTGTGATTTTCCTTTCTTCACCTTTTTGATGTGGGATTTTTTTGAATTTTTTAGTGTCCACAGGTGCAGAAACTACTCCCAAAAATCTCTTTCCCTCGCTCGTAAGATACAATTGATACGTTTTTTGACTTGCAACTATAAAGTGATTAGCCCATCGTTTGGTAAGTCGAAATAACACCATGATTATCTCTGGCATATACGTGTCGTTCAAATGCCACAGTACTTTTTTTCCCAAAAGCTTCCCTGCAATAACTCCCTTGATTTGAAAAGCGCCATTCACATGAATAATGTCAGCGTTCACTCGGTTGATTTCTTTGCAGATTAAGAATATTTCAAAAGGAAAAAGAAAAAAGTACTTTAAGAGATGCAACAGATCCTTAGTTAGTCGATGCAGTGGTAGTTCTTTATAAGGAACACCAACTTCTTTTAAGGATTCCACAAACTTTTTACTTCCATTAGGAAGTAATACAATGGTTTGAATCCCCCTATTTTGAAGTCTTGAGGATACCTCCAGTACTCTTCTTTGCGGACCTCCAAAACGACCTTCCTCAAGGATATTAACTACGGTCAATGACATGTCCACTTTTAGTAGCCCTACTTACACTTCTCAAAATTGAAATCCCTGTTAGTCAGTAATCATCGCAAATTTCAATTAAATAATGATTAAGGGAGGAATTTGGTCTAGAAAAATGACAAAGGATCAACTGAAGATGATTTGCACTCTAATCAGCTCCACGGCCAGAGCCTGAAGTAAAGCTAACTACCTTGTTTTCAAGATTTCCAAGAATGATCTGTCTCATAACCCGCCTTTATCAGTGCGTCTCCTCCATAATGATCGAAAACCTCATTTGACTTTTGATTAAAATGATTTTTCCAATCACCGGCTATTCCCTTTCTTAGAAAACTTTTCTTATTCTCCTGTCCAGGAATCCTTTTGGTTTGATTCTTGAACGAGTATGTCTCCACAATTTTGTCAAGGTCTACCTCATGTCCATTACCGTCAGATAAAAAGATCATGGCTTTTAGCAACTCTGCTTTAGCGTCAATTAGGAGATCTTCATACTTAATCGTAATCACATTATCCAGGTTATACGATGCGTAAACATGCTCTGACCAATTACTTCTGAACGGCCCCTCACTAAATTGATGGAACATATACTCTATAAAGCTTGGCAAATTTTCCTCTATATCCTCGTAATCTTTAAAGCCTAGGATTTTCCTTGTTTTACGTACTATGAACTTCGGGTTCCGATTATTCTCAAACAGAAAATGGAAATATGCGGAAACCATGACGTCTCTACCGTCTCTTATTATCGAAACCATTTTACCGAATCTTTTATTTGGTAGAATGTGCCCGTGAAAAACTGCAGCCTCAAATTTGGGGGTTACGTTCCTGGGAAAAGGAAGGTCAAGTGCAGCAGCCAACATCTGAGAAAACCAGGTTCCTCCAGACTTAGGAAACTCCATCACGGGAATGAGTCCTAGCTGTTTCCCCAAAAAAAACAACATAAACAACCTTTTCGCAGCAGCAATTCTAATTTGCAGCAGACTTCTGGTCTCCTTCATGGGTTAATCTGATTCATGGTCTTTATTTCCAACTTATCTTGAGCTCTTAGAGTACTCGCCTTACTCAAAACTTTTTCGAAAGCTTTAAAATGCTTTTCTGTATTGGTCCCAAAATTGAATGGATGAAACCATAGATGAAATATTCCATTTTTTTTATATGCCGATTTAAGGCCCATTATAGCTTTCGCAGTGGTAAGCGAAATTGGTATATTTTTCTTCAGCCCTAAGTGGGTTTGCCTAAACAGCAATCCACCGGGAATCTTTATCAATCCATTTGCGTCATATTCCGCTTTCCCCACCTGCGGTGAAATCGGCAAGATTTGAATTAAATTGTTTAGCAGTTTATCAAGGATCGAGGTTTTGTGATCGAGAATCGGATCTTTATCCCTATATCTTTTGAAGCCGTAAGATTTAAGGAGGTCAAGATGCCCTACTTTGTTCCTGGGAAACACAAATGAATCCGGAGATATACCATATGCTTTCAGGGACGTAACCATACGACTGAGATCCTTATCGATTATTTCCCTATGCTCCTCAGAAACCGAAGTGAAAACTATATGACTATATGAATGGGCTCCAATCTCATGAGCTGCTCGAGAATTTCTAATCTTGTCTATCACTTCAGGAAAAAGTAGCAAAGAAAAATGCTCATTGTGTAAGTCCGAATTTGAATACAATGACCTGGAATCTAGTCCGGGATAGAAATCGGATACCTGGAATCTATCGTGGCTTTCACTTGCCCCTTCATAATCAATCATCTTCCCAACCACTGCCCAGGTGGCCGGTATATTATATTTATCGAATAACTCTAATAAGCGGTCTACATTCTCTCTGGCTGACCTGAACAAGGGATCATATAATTTCCTTTTCGGACTATCTATCCATCCCCACGCCAGTTCCGTGTCAAGTGAAATGGTGAAAGTCCCTTTCATTTGCCTGTATAATTGAATTTGCTTAAGAGGGAACCAGCTGTCGATTCGATAACAGAGATTTCTTCTTCAGTCAATCTATTGATGCTTTTTTCATTCATGTTTCTAACGGTAAACTCGGCATCCGAGATTTTAATGGTATTACCGATAGTTGTGTAAGCATTCGTGATTTTGAGAAATTGACAGATTTCGTCAATAACCCCTTTAGGATCATCCGCAAAACGCTCGTATTCAATCTGCAGGAAATTTTTAACCTTTTTGGAGTATTTAAGCATGTTCTGATTTGCCATAAGCCACTGGCTTGCAGCCGTTTTTACAGAATACTCCGTTGCTCCATATTGATCAATTGCTGGACCCTTCGGTTTCGCCTTTCTTCTGATTCCGTCAACCACCGCAAAACCATTTCTAATAATGCCAATAAAATACACATTGTCAAGGTTGACATCGATCCATTCCATTCGTTCAATATTGGATATTGACTTTTCTAGAAAATGGGATTTTGACCGATCCCACAACGGACTCCAATCTCGTATAAGCTTAGATGACTTGTTAGAATCTAATCCTGGCTTTAAGTGAATATAGTCTTGACAATAAATCCAGTTTCGTGTCCATCCAAGATCTTCTGGTCTTCCAAACTCTTTGGTAAACCTTACACCTTCCTTAGGTAAACCGGATATGGAGGGGTGAGCACCAAGAATTTCTCGTAAGATGGTAGTTCCTGAGTTATAGCACCCAACAATAAAAATCCAATTCTTAGGGGTAGTGGATTTGAAAAATGGTGATACTAGTAAACGTACAAACGGTTTTGAGTACAATCTTCCTATTATCTCCTTGCGGATATTCCTGGGCCTGTCTTTGTAGGCTAATAGCTTATCTATCATTTTTCAATAAAATAATTTTCTATTAAGCCATTTCTTTCAGAAATCCTTGGATTCTGGCCGCATTTGCTCTGCTGGAGAATCGATTTTCAATGATGTTATTGTTATGGATACCCATTTCAGTTCGTCTGGAATGATCTAAACATAGAAGTTGCAATGAATCGTGGAAAGATTTTTTATCTTCAAATGGAATGCCTCCCTGATTGTCAAGTATGAATTTGAAGGGCTCAAAATTGTAATAGATAACTGGCAACTGATAACTCATGGCTTCAAGAATGACATTTGGCACAGAATCAAGTGTTGAATGGTAAACAAAAATATCGGCCTTCTTATAAAACGGCTCAAGTTCTTTCTGGAATCCATGAATATTCACTATTACCCTGGAAGAATCATATTCTTCACTTAAGAATGTCGACAGCTCATCAAGGTAGTCACCACCGCCAACAATATCCATCTGCACTTCGAATTCCCCGTATGTATTGAAATCCCTGAGATACTCAAGTATGACCTGAACACCCGACATCTTTTCCTTGTACTTTAGATTAGTCACTGTAAGCAAATTAATCCTATTCGCCTTTTTACGTTGATATAGTTTCCCCGGCTCACGAATGGTGGGAATAATACAAGTTGGGCGATTGTATTTGTCAATTTCCAATGTAAGATCAGGGCTCACAATGATGAAGGACCTGGCTAACCTCATACACCCAGATATTATCATTCTTCGGATTAAAATGGAGATGGCCCCTAAAATATCTCTACGTCTGAGCTTTCTGTAAAAGCTCTCACTATGAATTTTTTTTATGCGACCTCCGATTCGCATGATTGACTTCATTCCGAACAAGAACGCTAAAAACAATACCAGGAGGTTTTTGGGACCATGTCCAATTGTTATAATAAAATCCTGATCCTTTCTTATTTTGTATAGACGGCTACTTACGCTAAAAACTCCATTGGTAGTAGGCAGTAGACTTACTTCATTGTTGAATTTCAGCAGCTTCTCCAGTTGAGCAAATCTCTTTCTTGGATCATTAGTGACACAGATTATCAATGAGTAGTTTGACATGAGAGAATTATCTAAACCTATTATCCCGGGTCATGTAGTAGCAATCAAAGGAGTATCTACAGTTGTTGTCAAGAGCCATTGAAAGAAGTCGTTTCCGTTTGCTGGGGATAGTAATCTTTAGTGAAATAATCACTTTGAATTATCCCCGGATATCTTGAAAAGTTTATCGTCGAAAATGGTTACAATCGTCTTCCAATTTAGTAGAAACCTTAATGGTAAAAATAGTAAAGTTCCAAAGGTAACTGCCCTTACCAAAGTGGATGCATTATACCAATGATATCTAAATTGATAAAGGACGAAAACGCATACAACGAAAAAAAGAAAGGTTCCTCCTTTACTCGAATCGAAGTAAAAGGAATTTAAAAGAATCCGATCAACGAATACTGCCAATAGTCCATGAAGAACCCCAAAAAATATGACCAGCATGAGACCTCCATTAAGGTAAAACACCGAGATCAGGGGTAGTCCCCCAACATAGTTAAGGTCTAACTCTTCAAATATCATATCATGCTCAGTCTTCAATGCTGGTAATGCCAATACTTGTCTTACGCTATTTGGAATGGGTGACAGAATATGCTGGAACAAAGAATTCCTTGCCTCTTCCGATATTCTATTACCATCAGTTTCGTTAACGATATGTAGTCCTGATAGATAAATATTGCTCGCTCCACCGGGAAGGGCGGTCTTCCTTGATAGCTTGTCGCTTATCAACTCAGAAACGCTTTCTTGGGAAGAAAGCGATTGTGATCTCACAAGTTCAAGAAAAATTAGTCCAGAAATGAGGACAAATAAAACCAGGGAGATAGCCCATTTCGGAAATCGGGTGGCAAGCCATAAAATTAGCAATACTGCAATCCCGAGTAATTCAACCCGTCGAACATGAAGGAGAAGCCATAAGAATACAATACCAGTAAAGAAGTAAAATATCTTTGATCGGTGTCGGCCAAATGCAAAAAGCAAAACCCAGAGTACACCAAAAAACGATATGGCAAATACGACTAACGTACTCCTTTCTATTCGGCTGTCAAGTATTGTCTGATAATTGGCTGTTAATACGGTTGGCCCTGATTCAAGAAGGTATGAAACAACCAGTAAAACCAATCCAACAATGACAAGCTGATAGTCCCTGAGAATAAGTCTGTTCATTGTGGGCTTTTCTCTATCAGTCATTGAGAATTGAAAAAGGAAGAAAGAAACAGAAGCGATGGCGAATATGAAAGTCAACCGATTGATTAGATCGAGATCTGATTGCAAATGCACAGACGCTGTAGAAAATATTTCACCGCCCATTAAATCCCAGCAATAAAAGGGAGTGAGTGCAGGGTAGAATATTATCACATAGGAAATGAATCGGAAAGAGAAAAATCCAGCGAGAACAGCTATTAATGCGCCAAAAGATATAATCACAAAAGTCGAGACCAGGTAAGAGGGTTGATCAATTTGTAAGGCAATCACCCCTAGAATTATCACCAGAATGGTTGAACCCATTCTGGTGATAAAATTCCACTCAGCGCTTCGAATACTATTGATGGTCATCATTATTCATATAACTAACTGAGGAATAGTGATCTCAATTTTGCCCACAATAAGGACGATTTTAATGATTCAATATTTTTACGTTCCGAGATTCCTACAGCCTTAAGAAACATACGGTCAGTTTTCCTAGAGTTAATATTATCTTGTGCACTTACCCTTCCAAAATCGTAGCCCGACTCTCTCGCAAATTTTGCAACTCTGGCATCCGTTCTACCATAGGGATATGCTATACAATAGCATGGTTTGCTAAATGTGTTTTCGATTTCCCTCTTTGAAGCTTCCAATTCTATTTTTAAGTTGTCGTCGTCAAGTTTGGTCAAAACCGGATGAAACATACCATGAGACTGAAAATCTACATATTTCTCCATTTCCCTGATCTCCGCAAAAGTCAAGAAATCTCTGTCAGGATATTCCTTTTCATTGTAATGCCCATTGTAATCTTTTAGGATAGCCTTTCTTTCCTTATCGGATACCGTCTTAAGCGTTTTGTTCAAATCTCTATCCTTTCCGGTCCTGTCGAGACTATAATTCCAAATCTTTCGATTAGTGTTAATCAGTCCCATAGGAAGGAAAATGGTAACTGGAATCTTTGTTTCCTTAATTGTAGGCAGTAAGCTATAATTACTTTGCCATCCGTCGTCGAAGGTAATTACCAAAGAATTGGGGGGAAGTGATTTTACGCCTTTATGCCATTCACAGAAATCATGGAGCGAAATAATGTTGTATTCCCTTTTGAGAAAGGTAAGGTGCTCCTTGAAGAGTTTTGGCGCAATTTCATGGTACAATAAGATGATCACCTTATCGCCAAAGAACCTATAACTCCAAGACGCCGGAAAAAGCTTAAAAAAGAACAATAATGACTTTTTTATAAATCTCATCATAAATCCTTACCCGCGAGTAAACCACCTGCGGCATATTCTGACAAAATTAATAACCGTCAAGATCAATTTTTGTCCTATCTTTTACCTCTTTGATGTCCTGTGCATACAAATCTCTTAAAATGGAAATCGCATTTTCATCAAAAAACCTGCTACTCTTTGGCCTGATATTGGAATACCAGGACCGAAATGGAGATCTCTTGTGTAGAAGATATCGACTTACCTTTTTTAGTACGAAATTTGAATTTTCAAATGACCCTGGCTTGGTTTGGACGGTCATGGATGGTGGAATATACTCGCGATCAACTCTTAAAAATTCAAATATCTTCTTCAACTCTAATTCAGGAGATTGGGTAAGAAGATCATAGGATACAAAGTGAATCTTATGACTACTAAAATTTTGGAGATATTCACCTATGAACGAACTGTATTTTCCCATGGAAATCAACTTGGGATACTTTAAAATTATTTCTTTCAAATCCATGGATAGAATCTCTTGGTCAGACTTGGAAACCATATAAATAGCCGAATTCAATCTATCAATTGGGTTTCTTAGAATGCAGATAAGCTTGACATCTGGAAAAGTTCTCTGTATCCTTAACGCTGCCTTTTTGTCCGTCAAATAATTGGCAGTTTTTTCCCCGACGACAAGGTCAGTATTTGCCCCGGTGAAGTACGTTTTTCGCCACCAGTTGACTCCTTTCTCGAAATTTAGATCAAAGAAGCGCGTTTCGTCGGGAGCCATGAATATCCCGGGATGCTCTCTCAGACATTGAGCCAACCAGCCGGTACCACAGCGTTGACCACCAATAATCAGGAAATCAAGTTTCATTTATCCAATTTAGGATCCAGTGCCCGCAGATGATCGAAAGAATTGGAAAAGTAGGCAGTAATCATAATCAATCCAATTAATCCAACCGAACTTACAATTGAAAAATAGAGTATCACCACTTCAAACTCAAGCTGTAGAAACGCCGGGATAAGTATAGCTAATGCTTTCAATGGAGTTTGAATCATATGGAATGTTAATAGCCTTGGTTGCATTCTCAAAGTAACTAAAGTACCAGTAGCAATCTTTCCTAACAGCCATAGGAATAACCAAGGACCCAAAACTCTTCCAATGTGTCCCGATGTGGTCCATTCACTACCAAATACAGTTGTGAAAATAAATGGTCCAGCAATTGTCAAGATTAAGAAAGGCACAATGCCTATAGCTGATAAAATCTTGATTGTATGCCAATACGATTTGCTTGTTCTTCCTCCATTCTCGATCTGTTTCGCAAGCTGCTGCATGTAAACCTTTTTAGTGTTTTCACCAACTAGGTTGACCGATTGCTGAATGACCAATAGGGTTAGAGCAAATAATCCAATCATGGCATCCCCATAAAAGAAGGGAAGTATTATTAAAGGAAGTTGATTGTTCAGTTTTCCAAAAAGAGTGACAATCAAATTGAATTTTGGAAAATCATTATAATCCGTTGCCACTTTTTTTATGTCATCGAATTTGATGGATTTCAATTCACTCAAACTTGGTAGTAGATTTCTTCGGAAAAGCATGATAATAGAGGTCGCCAACCCAACCAGGTTCCCAATAATTAGATGAATAGCATGCGCTTTGCCAATCATACCAAATCCGATTTTATAAATCCCATTCATCGCAGAGCCGAGGACCGAGGAGGCGATGAAATTATTAAAACTTGCCTGTCTTACTGTCCAACTGACTAGAGTTTCGTATGCTCCTGTAAACAACATCGCGATAGGGATCAAATAAAATAAATTGCTTTGGAATAATTCTGTGAACATGGAATCGATCAGAACTATCCCGAAAAACCCTGCAGCAGAAATTACTACTGTTATCAAGAAACACAGGTGAATCAAGCCTAGGGCAGACCGCTCATTATTTGCAATTACAATTGCCTGGTTATAACGAAAGTTGGTAAAAACAGCTAAAACCGTATAATATGCCACTACTACTGAAGAAGCCCCAAGAGCATCTGGTGAATATATTCTTGCGACAACTATGGATGTTAAGAATGAAAGGAGTTTACTTAATCCTGAACCTCCAATCATTTTAAAAATACGTAGTTGGTAATTTCTTACCTTAAGAAAATCTAATGCAGGCACCGGTTAATTTGCCTCCTTGAAGTATTCGATAGTTTTCCTGACCCCCAAATCTAAGCTCGTAGTGCTTTGCCAATTAAGAACTTCCCTTGCCTTTGATGTATCTGAAAAATTCCGCCTGACGTCCCCGGTTCGTTCCTGACCAAATACTATTTCCATTTCAACACCGAGTGCAAGTAATTCTGTCTGCAGTAGTTGTGCCACTTCCAAAACAGTGGACTCCTTATTAGTTGCAATTTGAAACAATTCACCGCCAACTTCCGCCTGGTCAGATTTAATTATAGCCTGTACCAAATCTGCTATATAGATAAAATCCCTTGTCTGGCCCCCATCTCCATATATCTCACATGGTTTTCCAGCCAGTGCTAACTTGATAAATTTAGCAACAACACTTGCCTTTTTTTCACTGCGTGGCCCGTACACATTCCCAAATCGTAATCCAATGGTATTTAATCCATAGCTCCCATGAAAGGCCGATAAATACCCCTCACCTGCCAATTTGCTTGCACCATAAGGTGAAACGGGGTGGGGGGCAAGTTCTTCATGTATTGGAGGAGATTTTAGCTCACCGATTGGGGCACCTGATGAAGCAAAAATAAATTTTGAAACCCCGTGAACTCTGGCCGCTTCAAGCATATTGAAGGTTCCGACGACATTAGCGACCATGTCCAACCTTGGGTTCTCCACCGATGGACCCACCCCGGTATTAGCGGCCAGATGCACCACAGTCTCTATGCCCTTACAGGCTTCTTTGCAGTCTTCTTCCTTTGTGATATCACCAACAAATAATTCTACTCCAAAAGGAGAAGAATTGGCTTCATCGATTTTACGGAATTCTGTGATCTCTGATAAATCGTTTTCAGTTCCTACACTAAGATTATCGAGGATTCTTACCGTAGGCTTCGACTCAAAGCGTAAAAGCTCTTCAATTAAAGAGGTCCCGATAAAACCACATCCTCCAGTAATCAACCAACTTCTTCCCATCACTTATTCCACTTGACCCGTGGCATAATTTTATCCTTGTCAATCAACTCTTTATGGATTACTATCTCATCTAGCATAGAGGCAATAACATCATCAGTCATGTAATTTGGTTTTAAACCAAGTTCTTTGAGTCCTGTGAATGTAGGGTTATAGTAGTGTTCTTCTGCCTCTTTTCTAGGGTTCTCTATTGAGTTGATTTCAACATTTAATCCATTTGCATCACCCACCTTCTTAACTCGCTCCGCGATCTCGTTAACAGATAATGTCTCAGTCAGCTGATTAAATATTCTTAATTCACCCTCTTTCGCCGGGTTGGAAAAGGCCAAATCCACACATTGTAAAGTATCCTTGAGATTCAGATATCCTCTGGTCTGTCCTCCTTTTCCATATACTGTTAGTGGAACTCCAGCCACAGCTTGTACCAAAAAACGGTTTACGACAGTACCAAAAATATCATCGTAATGAAAATTGGGTAGTAACCGTTTATCCAGGTCAGTTTCCTCCGTCGACAGACCATAAACTGGTCCTTGCATTAGATCCGTAACTTTCAAACCGTAGGTTCTTACATAAAACCAGAGGAGGTCCGTATCAAGAACTTTGGTAGTATGGTATAGACTACCGGCTTGTCTTGGATATAAAAACTTGTGCTTTCGGCCATTATGTTCAACATCCAACCAACCTTCTTCAATGTCTATATTGGGTGTTCCATATTCACCCATAGTACCCAGTTTAATAATGTGACAGGATGGATTATGTTTTAAAACGCACCAAATCATATTATGTGTTACCTCCAGGTTATTTTGAAGTGTATAGTGCGCTTCCTCATACCCTTTCATTGAATATGGAGCTGAAGGTTGTTCGGCGTAATGCACAATCGCATCCGGCTGGAAATCGGTGAAAATCTCTTCAAAGAATCGCTGATTTCGCAAATCTCCGATGGCAACTTTCAAGTTCTTGCCAGTTAAGTCATTGAATACCTTAGCTCGTTCGACCAGGTTTGGGCAAGGGATGAGAGCTTCACTGCTAGTTTGAATAGCTATATTTCTTCTGGCATAGTTATCTACTGATAGTAACTCATGATCCCGGGAGGCAAAATGCATTGCGGTTGGCCATCCAAGATAACCATCCCCACCTAGCACTAATATTCTCATACGTTAGACTAGTTTATTTTCTAATAAATAATTCTTTAGTTCTTCTCTGGTCAAGGAAGTTTCCAGGTCCGATCGATAGACGTCGCTTACGCTGGAAGATATCTGTCCCTCAAAGGTATAATCAACCAGTTTATTACTGCCAATTTGAAATGCTGGGGTAATTACAAAATAATTAGATAATTCAATCGTCCTTCGGGTTTCTTCCTCGTTCATCAGTTCTTCATAGAGCTTTTCACCGGGCTTAGATCCAATTTCATTAATATCAATGTTACCCTCAGCGAGTAAGTCCACCATAACATGCGCAAGGTCCATAATATTAACTACAGGCATTTTGGTCACAAATACCTCGCCCCCTTTTGCTAGAAATACTGAATCCATTACCAATCGAACAGCTTCCGGTTGAGTCATCACAAATCGAGACATCCTTTCATCAGTCACGGTAACTGGCCCTCCTGAAGCAATCTGCTTTTTAAAGAGTGGTATTACAGATCCATTGGAACCTAGCACATTGCCAAAACGCGTTGAAGCCATAATGGGACGATCTCCAGATCTAAATGCATTTGCAGCAGTAATAAGTCTTTCTCCCATTAACTTGGAAGTACCCATCACGTTCGTGGGGTTTACGGCCTTATCACTCGAAGTGTAAATCAAGCGTTCTACCCCCATTGCTATGGACGCGTCAATAACGTTTTGTGTCCCTGTGATATTGGTCAAGATCGATTCATTAGGAGATTTTTCATTAACAATCACATGCTTCAATGCTGCCGTATGAATGACGATATCAACTCCTTCAAAAAACTTTCCTAACAAGTTCCGCTCCCTAATGTCGCACAGAAAAATCCCAACATTTGAGTGGGTTTGATATGAAACATCAAGGAAAAATATTTCACTCTCGTTGTTATCAATACCTACAATTTCAATGTCCTTAATGTCACAAAGTTGCCTCAGCAATTCCTTTCCAATGGTACCGCATACGCCCGTGATGAGCACTCTCTTTCCAATCCAATTATTCATACTTTGATGTTTTTAGGCATCCTAATAACTATATACAACTTGTAAGTTCTTGAACACCCCTTCTCCATCCAGCTGGATAAGTTTCTTAAGTCCCTCCTCCGTAGATCTTCGATGTTTTATTATAAAATATGTCAAATCAATTTCATGGGAGATTGAGTAATGATCTCCATATTTAGCAATTGGTCTAGAGACATAAATAATATAATCGTATGTTCCTGATGGAACTATGTTATTTGGATCGTTTACTAGTTGGTCGCCATCGTAATGATGAACGGGTATTTCGTCATTGACAAGGTTCTTATTAAGACCCGGATCAGGGAGGATCATTAATACTTTTTTGCCGGCAGTAGTTAATTTTTTCGCTAATTCGAAGGCAACAAACGTCTTATTCTCTTCCACGTTTTCAGACGCAATTAGAACCCTGAAGGGAGTCGTATTCTTATCAGTTCTCGAGTAGTGAAACAGCAATGATATTAGCTGTGAGATGCTTGCATCCAAGTGCGTAGATCTTCTTTTGGGGATAATTACTCTTACTTTCAAACCATAACGTTCCAATCTATTCGGATCGCTAATCAATCCCATAGAAACGTCATAAATCAATAGCACAAAAGCTGGGAATAAAAGTGCAAATAAACCCAAGAGATAGAATAATACCTTTGAGGTACCATTACGCATCTTTTTACTCTTTGCATAGTCGACGATACTGAATGGCAATTGATAGGCTAATGCATTAGCAAGATCTGCCTCAGATCGTCTCTCGATAAGATAATTGTATAACTTCTCCCTTAATTCTAGTTCTCTTTGAATCTCAAGGTACTTCTTCTCATTTTCAGGAATTTTGGCCAGTTCTTTTCTGTAATCCGCAGCGCTGCTCCTCAATTGTTCCAGTTCTCTTTCAGCAATTCTTTGCAAATCAATTACGTTATTCCTTATGGCCTGCACTATGTTCTCCATCTGCGCTTGTAAAGTCCTTACTTGCGTAGAAGACTCTGACACGGTTGATTCTAAGGATATTAGTTCATTGCTTAAATCATTATAAGCTAAAACAAGTGACGATAATTGGTTACCTGCCATAGCATTTCCTGGAGGGGTAACTATGGAAGTCCTTGACTCCAAAATAACTTTCGAAACGTATGTATAATACTGGATTTCCGATTCCTTGTCGTAGATTTTGTCTTCGATATTTTTTAATTGTCCGTAGATCGACCGTCCCTCAAAATCCAAATCAAGGAAAGAGTTTGTCATCCTAAATTCCTCGGCCCTATTTTCACTCTGATTTAGTAAACTCACTACATCCAGTAGTTTCTTATCAATCTGTCTTCTCAATTCAAAAGCCTTGGCTTTCCTATCTTCCCTTCGTGTCTCAAGGAATTTTTCCATCAAAACGTTTAGAATATCTACACCTAGCGCTTTTTCTTCGGTAGCAATAGATAGCTCAATTATATTGCCTACCTTGGATGTTAGTTTAGTTCTGATTTTTCCAGCCCAATTTGTAGACTGATCTTGAAGTTTCATCACGGTGAACCCAATATCTTCAGACTCACCGGATGTACGGATGTTGATGGTGAACTCCCCCAATTCCAAATCCTCCCCAAATTGACCACGATACTCCTTTGAGCCGATGGTTAATAGAAATCGATCATTGCCTAAGTTGGAGAGAAGCAATTCATAATTACGCTTAACTTCTCCATTCACGGCAATCGAATAGCCCGTATTCTTATAATTTAAGGGGTAACTACCTGCTAGCACGTGAAGGTTTAAACTATCAACTACTTTAGCCATAAGTAAAGAGGATGTCAAGATCTCAGATACATCCTCCTTCGAAAGAGTCTCCTTGAAGTACTCCATCTCTCTCATTAATGAAGGATTAAACCTTTCATAACGAATATCCTCGACCAAAAAGAGAGAAGTGGACTGATATCCTGCAGAATCATCACCTCTATTTACCCATAGAAAAACCAAGCCAAGTAAAAAGCTGGATACCAAAATTATCAGGTACCACTTCCAATAGTGCAGCAATCTCCTGAGGATCACCAGAAAATCTATAGAATCATCTTTTCCAATATGTGTGATACTACTTCTCATTTACCGGTCGAAGTGAGTTCAGGTGAAAAATATACCTGATCTCCATGTCTCAGATAATACCAATCATTGGGAATGGAATTGCTTCTTGTTAGGTCTACATTATTCGTTAAAACCGTATCGCTCATGTGCCTAATAATTTTAACACTCGTCGGATCTGCGTAGTTTTCCAGACCTCCAGATAGTGCGACGGCAGTAAAGACTGTAGGGAATTTTTTTTCTGCAAAATAAACCCCTGGGTTCTTGATAGAACCAAAAGTTTCTATCTGAAAGGGAGGGAGTTCAACTTGTATGTATGTGTTTTTCAAGTAAGTGTTTAATTGCCCACGTAAAATGGCCTCAGCCTCAGAAAACCTAATTCCATTCAACGATACTTTATCAATCAGAGGTAAGTTGATTTCACCATTATAATCAAGTGTATAAGGTATCTTTCCAGATCCCAATTCACTGTCCTCACTAAACAGTTGGTCAACGGAATTACCCATTGGCTTCACTGTAATCAGCACCGTCCACCCCGGGAATAGCTGATAATCAGGAATGGGCCTCGTTACTGGTCCAGGATCACCAGAAACAAGGATTTTACCCATTGGTGGGGAACATGAAAAAGCTCCTACGGCTAGAGTAATGCAAATGAAATATCTGATTCTATTAATGAGCATGCATTAGAAAAATAATGCGACTTATTTTGACCGCAAATGTAGTATTTTTCTGTCGTTAACCTGTCCAGCAAAATGAAGTCGAAGCAGCTTTTAATTTATTGCATACTTTTCGCGGTAATTGTATTATTTATCCGTAATCCAGCCAGCAATAGGTATGATGCGATGCCGGATTTTACTTGGTGGTACTTTACATCTAGCCAACTCTTTTCCCAAAAAAGTATTAAGAAAGACTTTGATCTTCTTTCCGAAAAGATCCTAAATATGGATTCATCGAAAATCGTTCCTGACGAAAAAAGACTCAAACTGGCAACAGAAAATATAGAAATCAAATCGACTTACGGAGCAAATTATCTAGTCCCAACTTTTGTTTTTTCACTTTTTCGAATGGGCTATAACCTGACTCAGCCTGATGGGGATTACACCTATCTTTTAGCTAATAAAATTGTACTTAGCAGAATAAGTATCTACGTGCTAACGCTGATACTTTCGATTCTGCTAATTCGGAAACTAAACCCTTCAGAATTCTGGCAGTTTACCATTTGCTTGATGATTATTTTGATGGGGCTTCTGGAGTTCTTAATTGAAGCTGTCTTGCCAACAAGTCAAATTCAGGTTTCCGTAGACAATATAAAGCACTATTCATACTCTGAAAATCTTATTATGCTCCTTGTCCACGGTAAAAGGAGTTTCAACTTATTTGCTACAACTTCCAGAGGGGTGGTCCTATTGTTGACCATCCCTCTTTGGATAGCCCTATTTTCAGGGAAAAGGAATATTGGGTATTTGGTGATCCTATTGATCTCATTTTTTCATCTGTCTCTGGCGGCATTGCTGCTCACTTTTGTCCTGATATTTGATTTTCTGATTCGACCAAGAACTCTCCTAAATGACCAATTAATAGTTTCTGGATCCGTGATTTTTTATTGGATTTATCTAGTTAGGGATCCCCTGGTATCCATGAGTTTCGTTTTGCCCATTGCCCTGTTTTCGATCATTCTATTAGCTATAAATTTCTTCTTCCTAAGACATATTCAACTATGGTCTTTATGGGAAAGTAAAATTAATGAGATGGATGGCCGTCTTTGGCCATTGATATACTTATGCGCACTTACGTCTGTGATAGCTATTGTATTCATAGGACGCTATTCTTTAAACTTGTTTTTTCCGTCTGACAATTACGTGTTAGGGGTAATTGTTGGTAGAACCCTATTACTATTTAGAATACCACTCTTCTTACTCCTTTCCTATGGTATTGTGATTCGATCATGGAACCATAAGAAATTGCTTATTTCCGTGCTAGCTTTTTCACTTTTGGTACAAATTATTCTCTTCACTAACAGAAATTCAATAAACCCGATAAACCGTACTCACACCGAGCTGAACGTGCATAAGACTATTCTTCTTAATTATCCATGTGATCTCCAATGCCGTGATGAGATTGGGAAATACGCGGATCATCCCAGAATTGCGGAACGAATTATTATGTATGCGATGCTTGAAAAATACGATAACGGCAACGATTACTTCGTTGAGAAAATCAAAAACCAATGAAAAGATAGGTGGTTTATTATTCCGCGTCAGACTCTAAGAATAACAAGCGATTTTCCAGCATACTCAGTATCCTGTAAACAACATTGGTTAAGAACACTATGACTCCGGTCATTGTAAAAAAGGAAAAAGCGATATATCGCGACCAGTGTTCGGAGGTAATTCCTTCTATTAACCTTGTCGACAAACTGTCCCAAATAAATGAAAATCCGATTATCACCGACAGAATTGCAACTGGAATTGAATAGCCCGAGCCAAAAATCAATACCCTGAAATCAAATGGCTTCATCCCCTTTCGGCCGGAAACTGACATATTAACCGTCCGTTCAAGAATTAAAGACATACTAAACAATAGAATTGTACTGAGGGCCCCAAGTTCAGATATAATAAACCTATATATCATCCATTCCTCTAATCTTAAGTTAATAGCGTAATACACAGTTGGTACGGAAATCATAAAAACTGTGACTAGAGCCATTAACGTAGCCACTGTGTTAATGATAATTTGAGGCCTATACGTGACAGCTGTCGAAATGATTACTCTAAGAAATCTGAAACCATCCTTCAAAATGTTAAGCTTAGAAGACCCTATTCTGTTAGCATAAGAAATATCTGACTCCGAAACAGTTATATTATGACTGAGCAAGGCCTTGGCGCTCATCGCAGGAGTAAAATGTAACCCATTTGGAAGTGGGAAAAGATGCTTTAGACAGGACCTTCGAACAACTCTCATTCCAGAAGCGGTGTCTTTAACTTTCACTGAAGAAAGAAATGTCAATAAGTGAGCGAACAACCAGTTACCAAACCTTCTTATCGAAGGCATAGCACTTTTACTATTCATTCTATTACCGATGACAATATCGCACTGGGTTTCTTTCATTTTTTCACACAGCAAAAAGAAATCATTGGGATCGCAGGTACCATCGGCATCAAGAAAAGCTAAAAGCTCTCCTCGTCCGACTTGCCATCCATGCTTAATCGCCGCACCGTACCCTTTGTTTTGTTCAAATACCTCAACTCTTACCTGGGGAACATATTTTCCAGCTATCTCCGATGTAAGATCTGTCGAACCATCACTAACTACGATTACCTCTACATCATCTACAATATCTGATTCACTGATATGTTCCCTGGAGTTTAAGGATCTTTCAATTATATCGGCGATACTCTCCTCCTCATTTAAAGCAGGGATGACTATTGTGAGAATCATTAGTTAAGGTTTTCTACCGATGACGATAAGGTTTTTACCAATAAATGGCGTCAATCTTCCTTCTAAAATTCTCATAAAAGGAACAATCCAACGATCGTATATCTTGGCTTGTGACTTATTAAGGTTATTCTTCTTTAGTAGGCAGAAGTTAATCCACCAAGGTAGAACTCCGAAGATATCAAAATACTTGGCTGAGATTATATCAAAACCGGCTTCCTCCATCTTTCTAACAAGATCCTTTAAATAATATCTTCTGTAGTGTCCTGCGTGCTTATCATGAGTCCCGTACAACCACTGTAAAGCTGGTACATAAATACAGATGTGGCCCGAGGTTTTGATTATATCATACGCCAGTGACAATTCTTCATCGTCCTTCTCAATGTGCTCTAAAACGTTCACATAAACTATGGAGTCTATGTCTTGTTCAGCGGACTTTTTGAAATCCGCTAAATAACCATTGATGGTATTAAAATGCGTTGATTGATTTTGGAGCCTTTTCTTGCGTTCTTCTAGTCCCTTATATAGTTCCTTGGATGGTTCAATGGAATAAAGATTATCGGGATCGGAACTAAGCAATAATTCTGCGAACACCCCAATTCCAGAGCCTACTTCGATAATGTTCTTACCTAGGAAATCTTCAACTTCATGATATATCCACTGATTGTAATTGACCGTATCTGACATAACATCCAAATAATCAAATGCATATTCATCTAGATCGGCTAATTTCATTCAATTCTTACTTGACGGAAAAGGAGTCTATTATTCTAGCTAATTCACTGGATCCTCCCTCTTACCAAAAACCAGGGATTTAGAAGATCTTTTTTATTGTACTGCACTGGTTGCATAGATTCTTTCTGCAGAACTTCTCCACCAGCCTCCTCAACAACAATATGAGCTGCTGCCGTGTCCCATTCCATGGTTGGTGCAAAACGAGGATAAATATCAGCCTCTCCTTCTGCTACCATCAAGAGCTTCAGGCTACTTCCTTTTGATACTATGACCGGATCATTTAGCTGCTCCATATACTCGCGTGTCTCATCACTCATATGAGATCGGGAAGCAACAACCCTTAGGTTAGCATCAGTTATATCGCAGCTATTCACTGTGATTACCTCTCCATTTTTTTGAGCACCTTTTCCTTTCACGGCTGTGAAAACGTCTCCGGATACAGGGACTTGTACTACACCCAAAACTGGAGTATTTCCATGAATTAAAGCAATGTTGACTGTGAACTCCCCATTCCGTTTAATGAATTCCTTCGTTCCATCTATGGGATCCACCATCCAGAAATACTCCCAGTTACTTCGTTCTTCGAAAGGTATATTTTTCCCTTCTTCACTCAAAATTGGTATATCGCTTTCTTTGAGTACTTCCTCGATAACTTTATGAGACGCTCGATCTGCCTTCGTCAGTGGCGAGTTATCTGACTTCAATTCAACATCGAAATCACTGGAGTCATATATTTTGAGAATCTCCTCTGAAGCCTGATTGGCAGCTTTTTTCGCTAGTTCAAGGTTTTTGGAGTAATCCATATCTAAATAATCATTCCTGCTGCTACTGTCTCATTGGTTCCTTCATCTACAAGGATCACACTCCCAGTGTTACGATTCTTACGATATGAATCTGCCAAGAGTGGTTTCGTTGTTCTCAATGCCACCCGGCAGATGTCATTCATTGAAATCTCCTTATCGTCTTCGTTTCGATGAAGGGTATTGATATCGAGTTTGTATCTGATATCCTTTATCATCACCTTCATTTCTGATGTAGTATGACGTAGGGTATATTTTCCTCTTGGTCGGGGACCTTTCTGATTCAACCAACAGAGCATCAACTCTACATCCTGAGTATGTCTGGGTTGGTTATTAGCCCTTACAATCATATCTCCTCGTCCAATATCGATATTGTCTTCCAATGTGATGGTAACCGACATTGGAGCGTAGGCCTCTTCCACGGGACCATCAAAGGTTTCAATCGATTTTACTTTGGAAGTAAACCCTGAAGGAAGAACCATTACATCGTCACCCGGTTTAAATATTCCACCAGCTATTCGACCCGCATACCCACGATAATCATGATAAGCATCGTTTTTTGGGCGTATTACAGTCTGTACCGGGAAGCGACAATCAATGTGATTCTGGTCACTCCCAACGTGAATGTTCTCCAACGTATATAAAAGTGTTGAACCTTCGTACCAATCCATGTTAGTACTTCGGTTAACGACATTGTCTCCATCAAGTGCACTTATTGGAATAAAACGAACATCATGCACATCCAACTTAGCAGCAAAATTTTCAAACTCATCTTTAATATTCTCAAAAACCTCCTGCGAATAATCCACGAGATCCATCTTATTTATGCAGACGATAATGTGTGGAATCTGCAAAAGGGATGCTATTATCGAATGTCGACAAGTTTGCTCAACTACACCATTTCTAGCGTCGATTAATATCAAAGCCACATTTGCACTTGAGGCTCCTGTCACCATATTCCTGGTATACTGAATATGACCAGGTGTATCGGCAATTATGAATTTCCTTTTCGGAGTGGCAAAGTATCGATAAGCGACATCAATGGTTATCCCTTGCTCCCTTTCGTCCTTTAGTCCGTCTGTAAGCAGTGCAAGATCTGTGTGTGTCAAGCCTTTTCTCTCACTGGATTGCTTTACCTGATCCAATTGATCCTCGAAAATTGATTTGGAGTCAAAAAGTAGTCGTCCAATCAACGTACTCTTACCGTCATCAACACTTCCCGCTGTGGTGAAGCGCAGTAACTCCATATTTAGATATCCTGTTTCTGACATGGTAAATTCTTTAAAAATATCCTTCCTTTTTTCTATCCTCCATTGAAGTTTCAGAACGTTTATCGTCCTCTCGGTTACCTCTTTCCGTTTGCCTTGCTGCTGCTACCTCCTCAACAATCTTTTCCAGATTGTCAGCATCTGATTCAATCCCACCAGTAATAGTAATATCACCCAATGTCCGGAATCTGATCTTCTTTACAATAACCTCCTCGGAATCATCGATAGTAATGAAATCGGATTTGGGTAACCACGATCCGTTACGGAAAATCACTTCCCTCTCATGGGCAAAATACAGTGATGGTATTGCGATATTCTCTGACAATATGTATTGCCAAACATCCATCTCTGTCCAATTGCTTAAAGGAAACACTCTGAAATGCTCTCCGTGGTGATGCTTACCATTAAAAATATTCCAGAGCTCTGGTCTTTGATTTTTGGGATCCCATTGACCAAATTCGTCTCTGTGAGAAAAAAACCTTTCCTTGGCTCTGGCTTTCTCTTCATCTCTTCTCGCACCACCAATGCAAGCATCAAATTGATTCTTCTCAATAGATTCTAGCAGTGTGATACTCTGAATGGCATTTCTATTGGCATTTCGACCTTTCTCTTCCACCGCAGATCCTTCATCGATCGATTGTTGCACGGATCCAACTACCAATTTTGCCCCTAACTCCTCGATCAGATCGTCTCGAAACTTAATCGTTTCGGGAAAATTGTGACCAGTGTCAATATGAAACAAAGGAAAAGGTACTTTCGCTGGGAAGAAGGCTTTTCTGGCAAGGTGTGTCACAACAATGGAGTCTTTTCCTCCGGAGAAGAGAATGGCTGGGTTTTGAAATTGAGCAAAAACCTCTCTTAATACAAAAATGGCCTCAGCTTCTAGCTCCTTCAAGTGAGTAAGGCTATAACTTTTCATCTTATTTAATTTTTGTTATTACCGCCTGGAACAACGTTGATGTGCAATCCTCAATTGAATTGAATTCCGTGTTGACGGTTAAAAATGGTGATTTTGGTTCTTCGAATGGAGAGCTTATTCCAGTAAAATGGGGTATTTCACCATTTCTTGCCTTTTTGTATAAGCCCTTTACATCCCGCTTTTCGCACTCCTCCAGTGAACATTCCACATAAATCTCAAGAAAATTCTCTTCGCCAACAAGTTTCCTGGCAGTCTCCCTATCTTCAATAAACGGAGAAATAAAAGCGGTAAGAACGACCACTCCCGCATCCAAGAATAGCCTGGAGACTTCCGAAATTCGTCGAATGTTCTCTTTCCTCCCTGTATCAGTAAAGTCGAGATCACTGTTAAGTCCATCTCTGACATTGTCGCCATCAAGTATGTACGTATGACAACCAAGTTGGAAAATTTTAACTTCCAGTTCACTGGCAAGTGTTGATTTCCCAGAGCCGGAAAAGCCGGTAAACCATATCAATTTTGGTCGATATTGGTTTCTATCTACACGATCCTGATAGGAGATTTTATGGTTGTGAGGAATTATATTATCCATCACTTTAGTCTTTTACTGGCCCAAATCATTTTTAAAGACGCGAAGTTACAAATTCTTGTGGGAGTACAGATTTTACATCGTAAACAACTTTCGCATTTTTGGATAGCTCCTTCCAGTCCATTTTCATAAACTGTTCATGTGGGACGGCAAGGATAAGAGCTTGGTATTCATCAAAATCCGGATTGTCGACAAGTTCAAGGTTGTATTCATCCTTAACTTCCTCCTTACTTGCCATGGGGTCATATACGTCGACATCAATCGCATAATCGGTAAATTCTTCCACGATGTCGACAACACGAGTATTTCGGACATCCGGACAGTTTTCTTTAAAGGTCACGCCCATCACAAGAACCTTGATGTCATTATTCAGGCTGCCAGTAGTTGAAAGTCCCTTTAGAACTTCTCTCACCACGAATTTCCCCATTGAGTCATTAATTCTCCTGCCAGCCAGAATAATTTCTGGTCGATAACCAAGGGATTCCGCTTTGTATGTCAGGTAATACGGATCTACACCTATGCAATGACCACCGACAAGACCAGGTTTGAAATTCAAAAAATTCCATTTCGTTCCGGCTGCATTCAATACTTCCGTGGTGTCGATGTTCATTCGATTAAAAATCTTTGAGAGTTCATTGACAAAAGCAATGTTGATATCTCTTTGGGCATTTTCAATCACTTTCGCTGCTTCTGCAACTTTTATGGACGAAGCTTTGAAAGTGCCGGCAGTAATGATCGAAGAGTATAAGTCATCAATTCGATCGGCAATTTCAGGGGTACTCCCACTTGTAACTTTCTTAATAGTGGTAACGGTATGCACTTTATCTCCGGGATTGATCCTTTCCGGAGAGTATCCGCAGTAAAAATCCTTATTAAATTCTAGTCCGCTTTCTTTTTCCAGAATTGGGACACAAATTTCCTCAGTACAACCTGGAAAGACGGTAGATTCAAAAATAACGATATCACCAGGTTTCAGAATTCTCCCAACGGTTTCACTAGCCCTCATAATGGGAGTGAGATCAGGTTTCTTATACTTGTCAACTGGTGTTGGAACAGTTATTATGTAAATCGAACAAGTTTCCAAGTGTTCAATCTCGGATGTAAATGAAAGAGATTTTGCGCTATTAAGGTCTTCAGAAGTGACCTCCAATGTGTCATCAAAGCCCTTTTTCAATCGATCAATTCGATGGGTGTTAATGTCGAATCCAACTACGAGATAGTGTTTGCCAAACTCAACTGCTAGGGGCAGACCAACATAGCCTAAACCTACAATTCCAATCTTTTGCATGCTGATAACTAAATACTCTCTTTAAAGTACTCAAGCGTTATTTTTAGTCCTTCCTGACGAGAGAAGCTTGGCTCCCAGTCCAGGACTTTCTTTGCTAACGAGATGTCGGGCTTCCTCTGTTTTGGATCATCCTTTGGTAAATCTTTGTAGATGACCTTGGATTTACTTTCGGTTAACTCGAGTATCTCTTCCGCAAACTGATTAATTGTGATTTCATCTGGATTGCCAATGTTAACAGGTTTCTCGTAATCACTCATGAGCAACCTATAGATTCCCTCAACCAGGTCATCCACATAAGTAAATGATCGTGTCTGGGTTCCATCCCCAAAAGCGGTTAAGTCTTCTCCCCGTAGCGCCTGAGAAATAAATGCTGGGAGCACTCTCCCATCGTTCAATCGCATCCGAGGGCCAAATGTGTTGAAGATTCGAACAATTCTCGTCTCTAGTCCATGAAAGGTATGATATGCCATGGTCAAGGCCTCCTGAAATCTTTTAGCCTCATCATATACGCCACGTGGTCCTACGGGATTAACATTTCCCCAATAGTCCTCAGTTTGAGGGTGCACCAAAGGATCTCCATACACTTCGGAAGTGGAAGCCACCAAAATTCGTGCATTCTTGTCCTTAGCCAGACCCAGGCAGTTCAATGTCCCAAGCGAACCCACCTTCATGGTTTGTATAGGCATCTTCAAGTAATCTATGGGACTGGCAGGGGACGCAAAATGAAGAATATAATCCAGGCTGCCGGAAACGTGAACGAATTTCGAGACATCATGATGATAGAAATCGAAATGTTTCTCTTTCATCAAGTGGTCGATGTTGTCCATCGAGCCAGTTATCAGATTATCCATGGCAATGACATGGTATCCTTCCTTTAAAAATCGATCGCATAGGTGCGATCCTAAAAAACCAGCTCCTCCGGTGATCAATACCTTCTTCATATTCTATTATTTTATTGCTTGCCTTCCAACACTGAAGTAGGTAAATCCCTTGTCCTCCATATCATGCAAGTCATACAGATTTCTGCCATCAAACACAACCGGATTCTTCAACTTAGTTTTCATTTCCGTAAATTCAGGATTTCTGAATACAGGCCACTCAGTCATAATAAGTAAAGCTTCCGCGCCTTCAAGGGCATCGTACTCATCTTTTCCGTAGTGAATTTTGTCACCGATAATCTCTTTGACATTTTCCATTGCCTCAGGATCATAAGCCTTCACTTTTGCACCCTGATCAAGCAACAGCTTAATATTCTCCAGGGCGGGGGCTTCTCGAATATCATCCGTATATGGTTTGAAAGACAAACCCCATACAGCGATTGTTTTATCCTTAAGCGATCCGTTAAAATATTTAAGTAAAGGATCGACCAGCTTAACTTTTTGTCTTTCGTTAACGTCCATTACTGATTTCAAGATTTTGAAATCGTATGCCACATCTGAAGACGATTTCGCAAGGGCTTGAACGTCTTTAGGAAAACAGCTTCCACCGTATCCAATTCCTGCAAATAAAAACCTCTTCCCAATCCTTGCATCAGTCCCAACGCCTTTTCTCACCATGTCCACATCCGCACCTAGCAGTTCACATAGGTTTGCGATTTCATTCATGAAAGTTATTTTAGTCGCCAGGAAAGAGTTTGCGGCATATTTTGTCAACTCGGCAGATTTTACATCCATGAAGATGATCGGATTTCCCTGTCGAACAAAAGGTTCATATAATCTATGCATTACCTCTTTTGCCTTTTCAGACTCTGCTCCTATCACCACTCGGTCTGGTTTCATAAAGTCATCAACTGCCACACCTTCCCTTAAAAATTCCGGGTTTGACACAACATCAAAATCGACTGAAGCGCTTTCAGCTATCGCTTTTGTTACCTGATCAGCTGTCCCAACTGGTACCGTGCTTTTATCAACAATTACGGTGTAATCTTTAAGAATGGGTCCAAGATCTTTTGCGACTTTTAATACATATTGAAGGTCAGCGGATCCATCTTCACCTGGAGGTGTCGGTAAAGCAAGAAATATAATTTTTGCTCCTTCGATACCTTCTTTTAAATCAGTGGTGAAGTCTAATCGACCCTGTCGAAGATTCCGTTCAAATAAGGGTTCCAAGCCAGGTTCGTAGATTGTTACTTTCCCATTCCGAAGTTTCTCAACTTTCTTTTCGTCAATATCCACACAGGTTACGTGATTTCCTGTTTCAGCAAAACAGGTACCAGTAACTAAGCCAACGTAACCAGTACCGACAACAGCAATTTTCATTCGTTATAAGTTTGTCTAATTTAACAAAGTATGTTTTTTGTCTTTTTCAGAGACCATTAGGTCTCCGGAAATACCCCAATCTATACCTAGCGTAGGATCATCGAACCTAAGCCCAGCTTCCTGATCGGGTTTATAAAAATTGTCCACAGCATAATAAAATATGGTTTCATCGCTCAATGTATAATACCCATGCGCGAATCCTCGTGGTACATAAAGTAAAGTCGATGGACTATCTATATCAATTTTGAAATGTTTTAAATAGGTATTTGATTTAGGTCGTATGTCAACTACAATATCCCTGACAGCTCCTGAAATGCAGCCTACCAGTTTTGCTTGCGCATGTTCTCCTTTTTGATAATGTAATCCACGGAGCACTCCTTTCTGTGATTTTGCAAAGTTGATTTGCTTCACATCTACTCGTATTCCTAGTTCCTCAAATTTCTTTTCATGGAAGGATTCCAGAAAAAATCCTCTTGAATCCCCGAATAGATCACCTTTGATACCGAAAAGCCCGTCAAATTCAGTCGTAATTATTTCCATTTGAGCAGATTTATCAAATACTCACCATAACCGCTTTTCCTTAAAGGTTCAGCTAATTTCATTAATTCATCTTCATTGATAAATCCCTTTTTAAAGGCTATTTCCTCAATACAGCTAATTTTTAATCCTTGACGACTTTCAATCGCGCGAACAAATTCACCCGCGTCGATTAATGAATCAATTGTACCAGTATCCAACCAGGCAGTTCCCCGGTCAAGTACCTCAACCATTAGCTTTCCTTGTCTCAGGTATTCGTTATTGACCTCTGTAATTTCTAATTCTCCTCTGGCGCTGGGCTTTATACTTTTCGCAATATTCACTACGTCATTATCGTAAAAGTATAAGCCGGGAACGGCATAGTTTGATTTTGGATTCGTCGGCTTCTCTTCAATAGAAAGTGCTTTCCCATTTGTGTCAAATTCCACTACACCATATCGTTCAGGATCATGAACGTGATAGGCAAATACAATTCCTCCTTCAGGATCGGTACAGGAAGTGAGCTTATGGGAAAATCCTGACGCATAAAAAATATTATCACCTAAAATCAGACAAACTTTGTCATCTCCAATGAATGATTCACCAATTAGAAAAGCTTGTGCCAAACCCTCGGGGCGTTCCTGAACCGCATAGGAGAAATTACAGCCCAAGTGCTTTCCATCACCTAGTAACTCTTCGAAAACAGGTAAGTCCCTTGGAGTGGAAATAACCAAAACATCTTTGATTCCCGCAAGCATAAGAACCGACAAAGGATAGTATATCATTGGTTTGTCATAAACCGGTAGTATTTGTTTACTTACGGCACGGGTTAGTGGATGTAAACGAGTACCTGATCCACCTGCTAATATTATTCCTTTCATTGCTGATAGTACTTTGAGTAGTAATCCTGGTAATCACCAGAGGTGACATTTGAAAGCCAATCTTCATTTTTCAGGTACCATTTCACTGTTTTTCTCAACCCTTCTTCAAAGGTTAATGAAGGCTCCCACCCTAACTTACTTTTTATCTTACCTGCATCAATTGCATATCGCATATCATGACCGGCGCGATCCTTTACAAAAGTTATAAGTTTCTCGGAATGACCCGATTCTCTGCCTAATTCCTCGTCCATAATAGTGCATAGGAGTCGAATGAGGTCAATGTTTTTCCATTCATTGAAACCACCGATATTGTATGTTTCTCCTACTACTCCAGTGTGTATAATTTTATCAATAGCTGATGCATGATCTTCAACATAAAGCCAGTCACGTACATTCTCTCCAGATCCGTATACGGGTATCGGTCGCTCATTTCGAATATTGTTGATCGCCAAGGGAATCAGTTTCTCAGGAAAGTGATTCGGACCATAGTTATTTGAGCAATTACTTATAATCACTGGCAACCCATAGGTGTTATGATAAGCTCTTACAAAGTGATCAGAAGAGGCTTTTGAAGCTGAATACGGAGATTTCGGGTCATAGGAAGTTTCTTCAGTAAAAAAGCCTTCCGCACCAAGTGAACCGTATACTTCATCTGTTGAAATATGGTAGAAAAGAACATCTTCTCTGCCTGCCCATTCGGAACGAGCGACATTAAGTAAGCACACGGTACCTAATACGTTTGTTTCCACAAACTCCATTGGACTACTTATTGAACGATCTACGTGAGATTCAGCAGCTAGGTGAACCACAGTATTTATCTTAAAATCCGAAAAAGTCTTTTCCAGTAGTTCTTGATCCCGAATGTCCCCTTTGACAAAGTGGTAATTATTTGAGGACTCTACATCGGAAAGGTTAGCTAGATTTCCGGCATATGTCAACTTATCAAGGTTGACGATTGTGTCTCCAGGATAGTTTTTCGTCAATCTTCTAACTACATGAGAACCGATGAATCCAGCCCCACCCGTCACCAGAATGTTTTTCATTTCTTGTAATACTCTTTATACCATTGATAAAACTCAGATACACCTTTGGAGATAGGTGTTGAAGGACGATAGCTTATTGCCTCCTGCAGACTTGATACATCTGCATATGTATTAGGAACGTCACCTGTTTGCAGCGGCATGTAGTTTATAATCGCCTTTTTTCCGATTTCTTTTTCAAGCTGATGAATGTAATCCATAAGATTAACGGGAGAATTATTCCCTACATTATAAATGGAGTACGGCGCAAAGCTAGAATCAACTTTCGGATTTTTTGAATCCCAATCCGGATTTCCCTTTGGGATGTACCTGAGCAGTTGTGATACAGCTTTTACCACATCCTCCACATAAGTAAAGTCCCTTGTCATTTTCCCATTGTTATAAACATCTATTGGTTTATCCGCGAGAATTCCTTCGGTAAATAGAAACAGTGCCATGTCTGGTCGTCCCCATGGCCCGTATGCAGTAAAAAATCGTAAGCCTGTAGTTGGTAACCCAAAGCTGCTGGAATAAGCGTGAGCTAATAATTCATTCGCTTTTTTCGTTGCCGCGTAGAGAGATAAGGGATGATCAACTCCATTCTCAACTGAGAATGGCATATTAGTATTCGCACCATAAACAGAACTTGATGAGGCGTATAGGAGATGCTTGATTTTAAATTCTTTACATCTTTCCAGCAAATTCACAAATCCAGTCACATTGGATTCTGTATATGCAAAAGGATTGGTCAAACTATATCTTACCCCGGCTTGTGCTGCCAGGTTAACGACGAATTCAAATCCAAATTCTGTAAACAGTTTTCCAAGTTCACTCTGGTTTGTCAGGTCAGTTTTTGCAAAACTGTAGCCCCCATAACCCTTCAAGATATTGTTACGACTAATCTTAAGCTCCACATCATAGTATTCATTCAGATTATCCAATCCAACTACCTTAAAGCCTTCATCAAGAAGAGTTTTGCAAAGATGGAATCCAATGAATCCTGCTGCCCCGGTAACCAGGATTGGTTTACTAGTGAATGTCAAATTTTCAGAATTAAATAACCTTAGAAAAACCTAGCTTTACTCGAATGAAATCAGTCTTGATGCTTATAAAAAAAGATTACCGAATAGATTTTCGGCAAAAATACCCAATAATGGGAATTGGTTTATATGTTCTATGCACATTATATATTTCCTACCTTTCATTCCAACAATCCATAGAAATAAGCACCTGGAATAGTCTGCTTTGGATCATCTTGCTCTTTGCCAGTAATACAACCATGGCGAAAAGCTTTATCCAGGAAGAGGATCGATCGTTGTATTATTATTACCTGACCAAACCATCAACCATTCTAATCTCCAAATTCTTATATGCTTTCTCATACCAGGCAGTTCTGGTCCTCGTCATCTTGGGTCTTTTTCAATTTTTATTTGGACAGGATATAACACTACAAGGCGCTCTACTTCTAAACATTTTTGTTGGAGGAATAGGCCTTGCCGCAGTCTTTACAATGGTTTCATCGCTATCATCAAAAACAGGCAGTAAGGCGGTTATGATGACAATCTTGGGATTACCACTGGCCCTTCCTGTTTTATTATTATCGATATCAAATTCCAAAAACCTCTTACTTGGGGCTTCATTGGCTGAAATTCAGGGCAATTTCATCACCCTGCTATCTACGATAGTTATTATCATTGCACTCTCGTTTATTCTGTTCCCCTATAGTTGGAAAAATTAGTGTTGAAGGTAAGGTCATATTGGTGGAAATGGTTGTCCATGGGACTGTTAGTATATGTTCTCTTTGGAGGACTTTTATTTGATGTTCCCAGGTTGCCTATTCTCAATGAATCCATAAGAAATCTTTACTTCCATGTTCCTATGTGGTTTACCATGATTTTGCTATTTGGTGTCTCTGCATACTATTCAATTCGGTATCTCAGATCAGGTAATCTTAAAGACGATATCGTTAGCAGTGAGTTTAATCAGGTAGGAATTGTCTTTGGTATTTTGGGTCTGGTTACAGGCATGATATGGGCAAATTATACCTGGGGTGAACCATGGAGCAACGACCCAAAGCAAAATTCAAGTGCGATAGCTATGCTTATATATATGGCGTATTTCGTATTAAGGGGGTCCATACAGGATGACAAGCAAAAAGCCAGGTTGTCGGCCGTCTTTAATCTATTGGCATTTGGGATGCTTATTCCATTGTTATTTATACTCCCACGACTTACCGACAGCCTTCACCCGGGAAATGGTGGAAATCCGGGATTCAATGCATATGATTTGGACAGTCAAATGAGACTAGTCTTTTATCCTGCAGTAGTTGGATGGTTTTTACTAGGGTTGTGGATTTCCAACATCAAGGCAAGAATTTCGATTATACAACTGAAAGCTGACTATGAATAAGATCCTATCGCTATTTCTAATTCTATTTCCTTTTCTGACATTTGCCCAGGAGGAAATCCAAATGGCAGATAATTTTCGTGGTGAAGGAAAAATTTATGTAGTCGTTTTCGTGTTACTATTAATATTACTATTCATTTTCGTCTATTTATATCGTCTCGACAAAAAAGTGAGCAAGTTGGAAGAAAGCAGTAAAAGGGAAGACGTATGAAGAAAACACATATTTTAGGCATTGTTGTAATCGCAGTAGCTATCGGGGTTATTGCAACCACAGCTGGTGATGCAAGTACTTATGTCAGCTTTGATGAAGCAAAGGAAATTGCCGAGAAAAGCTCTAATAGAAAGATACATGTCGTCGGTGAACTGAAGAAAACTCCTTCAGGAGAGGTATCTGGCATTTTCGAAAGCCCAGATAAACTATCTTTTAGATTTCAGATGGTTGATCAGAATGGAAACGAGCAACTGGTATTACATCCTAATCCAATTCCACAGGATTTTCATCGATCGGAGCAGGTAGTTGTGGTAGGGTCCTATAACGGCGAAGCTTTTATAGCGGAAAAAATACTGCTGAAGTGTCCTTCAAAATATCAGGAAGACCAGATCAAGGTTTAGCGTAAATGGTACATTACACAATTGGTTTTCTAGGGCACTTCCTAGTCATAGTGGCCTTCATTTCTGCCATTCTAGCGGCTTTCGGTTTTTTTAAGGCCTCCGAAGATGAGAAAGGATGGATACGTTTTTCTGAAATAAACTTTTACATTCATAGCGCTGCAATCGTTGGCATTTTAGTCGTCCTGTTTTCCATTATTAACCTTAAGTATTTTGAATACCACTACGCTTGGAATTACAGTTCAAAATACCTGCCCATCTACTACCAAATCTCCAGTTTCTGGAACGGTCAGGAAGGTGCATTTCTGTTATGGATGTTCTGGAATGTTTTATTAGGCTTAGTTCTACTTCGAACGAACAAATACTGGAAACCAAGTGTAATGACTGTCATGTCTGTGAACCAGGTATTCCTGGCGTCAATGATACTTGGGGTGGTACTATTCAGTTTAAAAATCGGGAGTTCGCCATTTATGCTACTACGAGACGTTATTCAGGATAATATCTTCAAAATCAACCCGGAATTTGTTCCAGCAGACGGAAACGGATTAAATCCACTCCTTCAGAACTATTGGATGGTAATTCACCCACCTACTTTGTTTCTTGGCTTCGCCTCGACCATCGTACCGTTTGCCTTCGCTATAGCCGGTATTTGGAAGGGAAAGTTTACAGATTGGATACGGCCTGCATTGCCATGGGCTCAATTTTCAGCAGTGGTATTAGGCGTAGGAATTTTGATGGGTGCCTATTGGGCTTATGAAACTCTCAATTTTGGAGGGTATTGGAATTGGGATCCGGTAGAAAACGCCATTTTCGTTCCCTGGCTAACCCTGGTAGCTGCTATGCACACCATGATTGCCTACAAGAAAAGTGGAAATGCTTTAAAGCTCTCTTTCGTCTTGGTAGCAGCAACTTATTTGTTGATTTTGTATTCTACATTTCTAACGAGGAGTGGAATTCTTGGCGAATCTTCAGTTCACTCATTCACAGACCTGGGTTTATCAGGCCAGCTTCTTTTGTTCCTGATTTTCTTTCTTATAAGTACGATTGTATTGTTCTCAACGAAATGGAAGCTTTTACCAGATTCGGAAAAAGACGTGTCAACATACAGCCGAGAATTCTGGATTTTCATGGGAGCCACCACCCTTTGCCTAATGGCATTCCAAGTAATTATTCCAACTTCCATTCCAGTTTGGAATGAAATTGCATCGTTTCTGGGTCTATCAGGAAACTGGGCTCCTCCTGCAGAGCCTGTTGAATTCTACTCGAAATATCAACTTTGGTTTGCAGTGGGTGTCGCTATTTTGTCAGGTACCGGTCAGTTTTTCTGGTGGAAGAAGATGGATCGAGAAAAACTCATAACAGAGATCAAAACCCCAATCACAATCGCTTTACTGATTAGTGCGGCCATCATCTTTGTTGCTAAAGTGAATCAGGTTCCATTTATGGTTCTTCTTGTTACTTCCGTTTATTCGATTGTCGCAAATTCGAAAATCCTACTTGGACTTAAGAGAACCAACTTAAAGCTTTCAGGTGGATCTGTTACACATATTGGAATTGCATTGATGCTTATAGGAATACTCTTTTCCTCGGGTTATTCCACCATTATATCAAAAAATAATACAGGCCTATTATGGAGTAAAGAGTTTCCGGATGATATGAATCAGGATAATCTCTTGTTATTTCTGAACGAACCGAGGCAAATGGGCGACTATAGTCTTCTTTATAAAGGGATTCGAAAGAAAGTAAAAGAACACGGGTTTATTAATGCTGACTTCCTACAAAGTACAGAAGAACCACTGGAATTGCGTGTGAAAAAAGAGATTCCGGAACACAATCTTTCAGTTGGAGATATTGTCCGTATAACCAATCCTGAGAACAGCTATTTCGAAGTAGAGTATAAGAAATCGAATGGTGATGTATTTACTCTATTCCCACGTATTCAAATTAATGAATTGATGGGTACTCTGTCATCACCGGATATCAATCGAACGTTAAAGGCCGATTTATACACACATATTAGCAACCTGCCAGATCCTGAACAGGATGCTGAATGGAGCGATATGCAAGAAATGCGAATCAAGATTGGTGAGCAATTTTTTGTGAATGACTACGCTGCAAAATTTGAGGAGATGGAAAGACTTTCTGAGGTTCCGGGAATAACCCTTGGGAGTGAAGATGTCGCAGTAAAAGCCAGAATTAGAATATCTGCTGAAAACCAGGATTTCTTTGCTGAACCTATTTATGTAATCAAAGATCAAATGGCTGGAAGACTTCCTAGCGAAATAAGAGAAGTGGCCTCTCGATTAACAATTATGAGTATTCATCCAGAAGACGATAGTTTTACTTTCGGAATCAATACAACCCAAAAGGACTGGATTATTTTGGAAGCAGTGGAGAAACCATGGATCAATATACTATGGACAGGTACCCTACTGTTGGTTATTGGTTTTGTAATTGCCATAGTTCGACGCTACCAGGAATTTGTAACCACTCGAGACAAAGGAATGGAATAATCTCCAAATCCAACAAAAATGGAGTATTATGCGTCCTATTGTCAATGGATTCACTAAGTAGGAATATTAAAGGGTTTCTTCAGGCAACACGGATTCCCAATCTGCTGGTGATGGCAGCCATTCAGATTCTATCGGCCTTATTCATTTTAAATAAGGAGTGGAGTGAAATTCTTAGCATTCCTTTCCTGATCCTCATCATGACCACACTGATGATTGCCGCCGCCGGGTACATAATCAACGATTACCACGATCAAAAAATTGATATGATCAACAGGCCTGATAAAGTTGTAGTTGGTGTGACCTTAAAAAGAAGACTAGCCTTGGTTTCACATGCACTATTAAGCATAGCTGCTATCTATCTAGGATTTAGGATTGATCCTGTCATTGGTCTTATCCACCTGTTTTCATCCTTTAGTCTTTGGTATTACTCGAATACACTAAGAAGATTGCCGTTTATAGGTAATCTAGTCATTGCAACCTTATCCGGTCTCATCATTCTTGTTGTGGGAATCTTTTATCGGGAGACCCATACCCTTATCATGATCTATTCGTTTTTTGCTTTTCTGATATCACTTATTAGAGAGATCATAAAAGATATCGAAGATGTGAAAGGTGAAGCAGCCTTTGGTTGTAGTACCATTCCTGTAATCTGGGGAATCAGAGGTGCCAAAATAGTCATCCTTCTGATTAGTATTTCAGGTAGTATTTACCTGGGCTATTTCTTACTGGCATTGGCAAATACAAATATTCGTTTATTCTTTTTATGCATAACACCACTATTTATCTGGTTTATTTGGTTGCTTTTTAAATCCGATACGAAAAAGCAATACCGTACACTTCGCTACGCCAGTAATTGGATAATTTTACTGGGTATGCTAAGCATTGTACTTGTAGAATGAAAGCAATCAAAATCGCAATACTAGCTTCTGGTAGTGGAACAAATGCTCAGAATATCTACCAGTATTTTGAGAAAAGTGAAAGCATAAATGTTTCATTAATTCTGGCAAACAAGCCAGATGCATATGTGTTGGAGAGAGCGAAATCAATGAAAAACTTAGAAACTTGGGTTTTCAACCAAGCTCAGTTGAAAAAGGGGGAAGTGACCAAGTACCTAATTGAACATAAAATCGACTTCATCATTTTAGCTGGTTTTCTGCTCCTTATACCCGCAGAGCTGATTTCAGCATATCAAAATCGAATTATAAACATACATCCAGCCCTGTTACCAAAATACGGAGGTAAAGGAATGTTTGGGGAGCACGTTCACCGGGCAGTGGTTGACAATAGGGAAAAAGAATCAGGAATCACAATTCATTTGGTGAACGAAAAATATGATGAGGGTAAGGTGATTTTTCAAAGAAGTGTAGAAGTCACTCTTGAGGACACACATGAATCTCTAGCTAAGAAGATCCACGCCCTTGAGTATGAACATTATCCAGCGATTATTGAAAATTATATCCATAGCCATCAAGGGATGCACTGATTAAAACCTTAATTTTGCGGTTTATTTCAGTAGCATGAGCAAGAAAAGTATTAAGAATGCCCTAATATCTGTGTTCCACAAGGATGGCCTGGATCCAATTGTAAAAAAACTTGATGACCTTGGAGTTACGATCTACTCTACAGGAGGCACATACGATTTCATACAAAAACAAGGAATATCTGTAAAACAGGTCGAAAGTCTCACCAAATATCCTGCGATTTTCGGCGGTAGAGTGAAAACACTCCATCCAATGATCTTTGGTGGCATACTTAATCGCAGAAATACCATTGAGGATCAGAAGGAAAAAGAGATGCACAATATCCCGGATTTCGATTTGGTCATTGTTGATCTATATCCTTTTGAAAAAACAGTAGCCGATCCCAATTCAAGTGAATCTGATATCATTGAAAAAATTGATATTGGTGGAATATCACTAATTCGGGCGGCAGCCAAGAATTATGAAGATGTGTTAGTCGTACCTTCGGTTGACCAATACACAAACCTCCTATCTCTTCTCGAAGAAACCGGTGTGGATAGTACTATTGAACAAAGAAAGTACTTCGCAAAGCATGCCTTTAATATCTCTTCACATTATGATGCTGCAATTTTCCAATACTTGAATCGTGATTTTGAGGTGGATGCTTTTAAAGTCGATCAGATGGAGAAGACCTCCCTCAGATATGGAGAAAACCCACACCAAAAGGGAACATTCTACGGAAATCTGGAGAAGTATTTCAATCAAATTCACGGAAAGGAAATATCATACAACAACCTGGTCGACATTGAAGCCGCAATCCAGTTAATTTCCGAGTTTGAAAACGGGAATACAACATTTGGAATTCTTAAGCACAATAATGCATGCGGCTTAGCTCAGGGTGACTCTGTTGTTCAAGCATATGAAAAAGCTTTGGAGTCTGATCCGATATCCGCTTTCGGTGGAATACTGGTAAGTAATCGGACGATTGATAGCTATGCCGCTGAAAAAATTAATGGGCTTTTCTTTGAAGTCATAATCGCACCCGGATACGAAGATGACGCATTAACAATTTTGAAATCCAAAAAGAACAGGATCATTCTGAACCTGACAGAGTTTTTTAATGAGCGTGTTCAATATAAATCACTTTTAGGTGGCGCAATTGTCCAGGATTACAACGAAAAGACTGATGCCGAAAAAGACCTGAAAAGTATGACGGACAGACTGCCGACTGATGATGAAATTGGGGAGTTACTATTTGCCTCAAAAATTTGCAAGCACACGAAATCAAATACGATTGTACTTACAAAAGGCAAGCAAATGTTGGCAAGTGGAGTGGGCCAAACCTCACGTGTAGATGCACTGGAACAAGCAATTGCAAAGGCGAAAAAATTCAAGTTCGATCTAAAAGGTGCTGTCATGGCCTCCGATGCCTTTTTCCCTTTTCCAGACTGCGTAGAAATTGCCTCGAAAGAAGATATTTCGGCTGTCATTCAACCAGGAGGTTCCGTAAAAGACCAACTGTCAATTGATGAATGTAACCGGAACGGAATGACTATGGTTTTTACCGGTCATCGACATTTCAAACATTGACCACCTTTTAAGTAGGAATTATTAACTTCAAGCTTTTATAATCTAGTAAACATATAATGGGTCTTTTCGATTTCTTTTCGAGTGATATTGCCATCGACCTTGGTACAGCTAATACACTGATAATCAATAAGGATAAAGTCGTTGTTGATGAACCATCCATCATCGCAATCGACAAAAACACCAACAAGGTGCTTGCTATCGGAAGGGAAGCCATGCAAATGCATGAAAAAACGCATGAAAACATAAAAACAATCCGCCCACTTAAGGACGGAGTAATTGCAGATTTCCATGCCGCTGAACATATGATCAGGGGAATGATCAAAATGATTGAAGGCAATAACAAAAGATTATTTCCTTCTTCTCATCGAATGGTCATCTGCATACCGTCAGGAATAACGGAAGTTGAGAAAAGAGCGGTAAGAGATAGTGCCGAGCATGCCGGTGCAAAAGAAGTTTACATGATACATGAACCGATAGCCGCAGCCATAGGTATTGGTCTCAATATTCAGCAACCTGTTGGTTCAATGATAGTTGATATTGGAGGGGGCACTACAGAAATTGCCGTGATTGCCCTTTCCGGTATTGTGGCTGACCAATCCATCCGTGTTGCCGGTGATAGCTTTAATAAAGATATCCTTGATTACATGAGGAGACAGCATAACCTACTGATAGGAGAAAGAACAGCAGAAAGAGTTAAGATAGAGGTAGGTTCAGCTTTAACAGAACTGGATGAAGGCCCGGAAGATTATGAAATCAGGGGCCGGGATCTAATGACTGGTATTCCGAAAATCATAAAAATTTCTTATTCTGAAATCGCTTTTGCTATCGACAAATCGGTATCAAAAATTGAAGAAGCAGTACTTAAGGCGTTAGAAATATCTCCACCAGAGTTATCCGCTGACATTTATGATAATGGAATATACTTAACAGGTGGTGGAGCTTTACTAAGAGGCCTTGACAAACGCCTCAGTCTTAAGACCAAACTACCCATCCACATTGCGGAAGATCCATTAAGAGCAGTTGTAAGAGGAACCGGATTAGCACTTAAAAATCTTGAGACGTACAAATCCGTGCTAATGACCTAAATGCAAAGGCTATTTTCCTTACTATATCGACTAAGGGTACTCTTTTTCTTTCTTCTTTTAGAGTTATTGTGCTTTTGGTTAATCACTTCGTACAATAACTACTATAATGCCTATTTCTTTAACTCTTCCAACTTCATTGCTGGTTCTATCCAGAAAAATGTAAACAACGCTGGGGATTATTTTTCCCTTCAGGAAATCAACCAATCACTTGCAGATGAAAATGCACTTCTAAGGAAGCAGCTGTACGATAGGATTTATTCTAGCGAAAGAAGCGACTCAATCAATGATATCTTCCGGGTAATACCTTCTTCAATTATTAACAACGACTTTAAAAGAAGTGCAAATTATTTGACAATTAACAAAGGTGAAAGAGACGGAGTACGGCCAGGCATGGGTGTGATATCAAACCTTGGCGTAGTTGGTACTGTGAAGTCAGTTTCTCGAAGATTCTCCACGGTTACCTCGATGCTTCACCAGAACCAGATGATCTCAAGTGAAGTAAAGTCTACGGGTACACTGTGTACTACCCAATGGGATGCGTCAGACCCAACACATTCTACGGTACAATTCATTCCACGACACATCCAACTCAAGCTTGGAGATACAGTGGTAACCTCAGGATTTAACGCGGTATTTCCTCCCGGAATTCAGATCGGAACGGTAGAGTCTTTCAACCTCACAGATGAATCTGTTTTTTATGAAGTAACAATCAAGTTATCCAACGATTTTTCAGCATTGAAGAATGTATATGTAATTGAGTCTTTGTATCGATATGAGAAAGATAGTCTTGAAAGTAGCTTATGAGTAGAGTCAATTACCGGTTTGTGATCTACTATTTTTTGATGTACGTCGTACTTCAGCTACCGCTACTTTATAAATTGATCCTGTTTGAGGATGCATTCGGTTTCTTTTACATCGGGTTCCTGCTATTCCTCCCAATCGGAATTAATCCATTTGTAAGAATGATTATCGGATTTTTAACAGGATTACTCATTGACATTTTCAGTAATACACCGGGACTTCATGCTTCTGCCTGTACCCTGATCATGTTTATTCGTGACTATTGGTTTCTAATTGTCCATGGTGATCCCGAAGATGATCCGAATATATCCATCTATCGACTGGGTTTTTCAGGAAGCATCTATTACTTGTTGCCCCTTGTTTTCATTCACCTAATATGGATTTTCACTATTGAGCATGGCAAATGGCAATACTTCTTGGGAGTACTGAATACTACTTTTTGGAGCACCCTATTTACCTTTCTTTGCATAGCAATTTTTAATTTTGCTTTCATACAAAAACCCGCCAGGATGTGAATACAAGAACAGTTGTACTGAGGGGAGTCGTAATAATCGTGGTGCTCGTATTCTCAATTCGCTTATTTTCGATTCAAGTCGTGGATAAGCAGTACCAATTTGCTGCACAAAACAACATTCTTAATAAAACCATCCAATATCCTTATCGCGGGATGATCAAAGATCGGGAAAGAAATATTCTCGTTCACAACGAGCCGGTTTACAATATTATGATTGTTCCGAACGAGCTTCAATTTGAGGACTCCACTCGGATCTGCCAATTGCTGAAGATCTCACAGGAAGAATTTATTGAAAGCTATAATAAATGCCGTAGGTACTCCAGAATACTACCCTCTGTCTTATACGAGAATATGTCCAATGCACATTTTGCATCAATCCAGGACGAGCTTGTGGATCTACCGGGGTTCTCAGTTCAACCCAGAACAATCAGAGGTTATGACGATACCTCCTTGGCAAACGTACTTGGATATGTAGGAGAAGTCACCCTCAGACAACTGCGAAATGATACCAGCAAGTACTATCGCCCAGGAGATTTCATTGGAATAACCGGAGTAGAAAAAACATATGAGTCTGACCTTAGAGGAAAACGAGGGGTACGGTTTGAGACTGTTGACGTTAGAGGTCTGGTCACAGGAGCGTTTGACGATGGTGTCCACGATACCCTTCCGGTACCGGGTAGAGACATCGAAATCACGATAGATCTTGACCTCCAGAAATACGCAGAAAAACTTATGGGAAATAAGATTGGGAGTGTCGTCGCAATTGATCCGAATACCGGTGAAATCCTTGCATTTGTTTCCTCCCCCTCTTACGATCCTTCGCTATTCGCCGGAAGAGAATTTCCAGAAAATTTTTCCAGAGTCCAATCCGATTCCTTAAAACCACTTTTCAATCGACCTCTTCAGGCCATGTACCCACCGGGCTCGATGTTCAAAACTATTCAATCACTTATCGCACTTGAAGAAGGTGTTGTAGGACCACAGGAGGAGATATACTGTGAGGGCAACTTGATAGGAGATCTGGCTCCCCCGGGTTTCTATGATATAAAACGAGCAATTCAACTGTCCTCTAACAATTTCTTCTATCTGGTGTTCCGAAGAATAATTCAACAAGGTGAAAATCAAAACTCCTTTATTGATTCCAGAATTGGATTCGAAAAATGGAGGAACCATATAACTAATTTCGGATTAGGAAGACGATTGGGAATTGATCTACCAAACGAAAGCTCAGGGTCTATTCCTACTTTGAATACTTACGACCGGATCTATGGAGTAAATAGATGGAGGTTTTCCAATATTTTTTCTTTGAGTATTGGACAAGGTGAGCTTCTCGTTACCCCACTACAAATGGCGAATCTAGGTGCAATTCTCGCGAATAGAGGTCAATATATTACCCCTCATATCGTAAGGGAAGTAGAAGGAGAGGATAAGCTGACTTTTGAAACACATTCAGCAGGTATTGATAGTAAACATTTCGATATTGTATTGGACGGAATGGAGCAAGTAATACTCGCCGGTTCGGGTATCCGTGCAAGAATTGAAGACATTGCCATATGTGGTAAAACGAGTACAGTTGAAAATCCGCACGGAGAGGATCACTCCGGATTTATGGGATTTGCACCAAAGGAAAATCCACAGATTGCTATAGCGGTGTATGTGGAAAATGCCGGCCAGGGTGGCCGAGCGGCCGCTACTACAGCGAGTTTGTTAATCGAAAAAAAAATTCGAGGTACAATAACCAGACCATGGGTTGAACAGTACAATTTAAGAGGAGTATTCACGGATGAGAGGCAGTCAACAAACAGCGCAGATTGATTGGGTAAGCATTTTGCTTTACGTGATTCTGGTAATATCGGGTTGGATAAACATCTATGCAGCCGACTTTGATTATAGTACTACCACAAGCATCTTTGATATATCCCAAAGTTCCGGGAGACAACTCATATGGATCGCTGGTTCAATACTATTGATCAGCTTGATTTTTACTATTGACTATCGATTTTTCGAGTCTTTTTCATTCATCATTTACGGTGTTCTCATCTTTATGCTCATCGCCGTTCTACTTTTTGCCCGCGAAGTCGCGGGATCAACTAGCTGGTTTGAAATTGGAAGTTTCAAAATTCAACCCTCTGAGTTTGCCAAGATCGCCACTGCACTCGCACTAGCTAAGTTCATAAGCAGTAATAGGAAAATGGAAAACCCTAGAGATCTTATACTTTCATCGCTATTTTTTTTGGTTCCGGTTGGTCTGATCATACTCCAGGGTGATACGGGAACAGCATTGGTCTTTTTGTCATTTACGATTGTTCTTATTCGGGAGGGGATGACTTCCCAGCTATTGTTCCTTGCTATAGGGGGTATTCTTGTTTTTGTTCTTACCTTATTAGTTAATCAGTTAGTACTCATTTTAGCGGTTGTATTTATAGCTCTAATTGTTATTGGGATTTACGGGAGAACACTCATTCGAGGAATTACAATTGCGACCATCGCGATTGGCACAATAGGAATAATCATTAGTGTAGACTTTGTGCTTACCGAGGTTTTGAGACCACACCAACAAAAACGAGTAATGTCCCTTATTAATCCAAATGCTGACCCGCTTGGAGTTGGTTGGAATGTATTACAATCAAAAATTGCGATTGGTTCTGGTGGATTTACCGGGAAGGGCTTCTTAAATGGCACCCAAACCAAGTTTGATTTCGTTCCCGAGCAAACAACTGATTTTATTTTCTGCACTATTGGCGAAGAACATGGCTGGATCGGAAGTACCGTAACTCTAGTTTTATTTGCACTATTACTAATACGAATTTCAGTCATTGCCGAAAGGCAAAAGTCGGACTTTGTACGTGCCTATGCATATGGCGTTTTCGCTGTAATATTTTTTCACTTCAGCATAAACATCGCTATGACAATCGGCTTATTCCCCGTAGTCGGAATACCACTACCTTTTTTCAGTTATGGGGGTTCGAGTCTTTGGACTTTTACGGTATTGCTCTTTGTACTACTGAAATTGGATAGCCACCGAATGGAGCTACTACACCGATGGTAAATCCTTCTACCTAAAGTGTCTGAATATTACTTTCAAGAGTTCTTTAACCTCGTCGGAATTCATATCCCAGTTTAGATCTCGAGCGTATTTTTGAACAAGAAATTCTACTGCTTCGTCAAATGTAGAGTGCTCCTCGACCTCCTTTAGAGATTGATCTAGACTTTCGTTATTCCCATCGAATAGCTCCTGTACAAACATATACTTTTGATTCATGCTAAGGGATGACAAAATGTCCTGATTCAACTCTTCTGAAAGCTGTTCCGGTTCTTGTTCCATTTCCACCTCTTGAGACTCTGAAGGTTCATCTATGTCTGATTCTTCATTATCCTCAGATTCCTCCTCGGTATCACCATCAACTCCTTCCTCCATTTCATCCTGGGGCTCCTCAGGATCTTGGCTCTCAACTAATTCCGTATCGACCTGTTGATCATCCGGTTCTTCACTATCCTCTGACGGATAGTCGTCAACCGGATCATCTTGCATCGATACATCAGGTTGCTCTGCATAATCCGGTATAATAAAATCCTTCTTCTCCAAGACCAATGTCTCGGATAACCCAATCACTAGCTGATCAATAATTTCATCTTTGTCAATTTTCCCAAAGAATTCTGATGACTGATCTATTGCCAACTGTGCCGGCTGATTCTCCATTAGATTGAGGAAGGTATGAAAATCACTTTTATAGAAAACCAGGTACTTAGTGAATTGCTTTATAGCCTTGGCTTTTAAAGGCAACCGAAGACGTGTTTCCATCTCCTCATGAAGGTATTCCTGTGGTTCCACTGCTAGTGTAAATAGCTTTTCAATGGAATCCACCAATAACGGGCGCAGGTCCTTGCCCTCAATATGAATGTGTTGGGAAAGTTCGTTCATAAATTGAACCATATTTCGACGAACGTCGGCATTCTTGTAGTCAAAGTACGGACTCTCCAAGTGCTTCATTTCCTCCTGCCATGCCATAAACAGCGTTTTCAGAACTAGCAGGTTTAGTTGCTTTAGTGTCGTTAATTGTAAGAGATCCTTTCCTGATAAGTACGTTTTACTTTCGTATGCCTTAGCAATGAGTTGGTCTGCATAAACAGACTTATACTGTTGAACATACTCCCTATTTAACTTGCCAATCTTCATTCACCTATGCAAATAATGGTCCTTGTGTGATTAGAATCAAAGATAAGCTCAAATCAACTATCAGTCTTCAAGCTTCCATAAATTGAACACGATTACTGAAAATCTCAACGTTAAACGTATCTTTCATGCATGTTTGTTGAACCGGCTAATAAAGGACTAGGATTTACCAAAGGATCCGGATGGATTGAAGTGATCTGTGGTTCCATGTTCTCAGGGAAAACCGAAGAGCTAATTCGACGATTGAACAGGGCTTATATCGCCCAGCAACGGGTTGAAATTTTTAAACCCGTTGTAGACCGGCGCTATTCCGAAAAGCACATCATTTCCCACAACCAATCCAGTATAAAATCGACACCAATACATTTTCCAAAGGATCTGAAGCTGAAGGCTGTGAATTGTGATGTCGTTGGTATCGATGAAGCACAATTTTTTGATGAATCACTGGTTTCAGTTGCAAATGAGCTAGCAAATGAAGGAAAGAGAGTAATCATCGCAGGACTTGACATGGACTTTATGGGTAGACCTTTCAGCCCAATGGACCAATTGATGGCCATCGCAAACTATATCACCAAAGTCCATGCTATTTGTGTAAACTGCGGAAGTGTTGCATCATATTCTTATCGAAGGACAAAATCTTCCAAGAAGGTAGTGCTTGGTGAAAAGGATATATATGAAGCTCTGTGCCGCAGTTGTTTTTTCGAAAAAATGTCAGACAAATCCTGATATTCCAATGGTGGTTAAAACCAGAGGTCTGGTTCTCAATTACATTAAATACCGAGATACTTCGATAATAGTACGCATGTACACTGAGCACTTTGGGATGCAGTCATATATTGTTAATGGAATTCGAAGTGCCCGATCCAAAAAGTCAATCGGACTCTATCAGCCCTTTAGCAGGTTGGAGATTGTGGCTTATTACAAAGAAAATAAGGACATTCACCACTTATCAGAAGCTAGAATAGCCACAGCTATATCGGACTTAACAGATGTTAGGAAGTCGACTGTGATTATTTTTCTTAGTGAAATTCTAGGCAAACTTCTGTTTCATGAGAAGAGCGAGAATCCCGGTCTTTTCGACTTTTTGTGGCAATCATCAATTGACTTCGAACAGATGATATCTGGAATCGAGTATTTTCATATAAAGTTCTTATTGCATCTGACCATCCATCTAGGAATAGATATGCGTGATCGAAGTGTACTTGATGAAATTACCCACGGTGATCCTGATCTTATTAACTTTTTTGAAGAGCTGGACCATGATACCAACTCGAAAGTTATTGAGTCTACTAGTGAATTACGATCAATGGCACTCGACTGTATCCTTGAACTGCTATCAAGAGAAACTGATTCATTGTCCTCTATCAAATCTCTGAAGGTCTTACGGCAAGTATTCGCGTAATCAATTAAATTTAAAAAAAACCGAAAGCTAGTTAATGGAGACTCTATACGACGAAATTCCATCCCTCGATTTGTCCGACTTTGAATTTGGTGACAAAGAAAAGAAAGAAAGATTTATCACCGCTTTAGGTGATGCATATTCCAATATCGGATTTGTAGCGATTAAAAATCATGGACTTGACGATGAATTGGTGGCCAATCTGTATGATTCGATAAAAAACTTTTTTGCCCTTCCAGATAATATAAAGAGCCAATATGAAAAACCAGAATTATTTGGTCAAAGAGGTTATATAGGTAAAGAAAAGGAAAAGGCGAAAGGACGAAAAACCGCTGATCTTAAGGAGTTCTATCATGTAGGACAACCTGAGCATAATCAGATGCCTGACTATCCCCAGAATATTTGGCCCTCAGAAGTAAAAGATTTTCAACTACACGCGACAAAGACATATGAAATCCTGCAACATGCCGGTATTCAGATGCTTCGAGCTATTGCTAGCTTTTTAGGTCTGGACGAATACTATTTTGATAATAAGGTCACTCAAGGAAATAGCATTCTTCGAGCTATACATTATTTTCCGATTGATAATCCTGAATCAATACCTCCCGATGCTGTAAGAGCGGCAGAACACGGGGACATTAATTTGATAACCTTACTAATGGGTGCCAGCGCCGATGGACTGGAAGTACTTAGAAACGATGGCGTATGGATTCCAATTACAGCACTACCAGATCAGATAGTAGTCAATGTCGGTGACATGCTTTCCAGGCATACAAATAATAGGCTCAAATCCACGATACATCGAGTGGTTAATCCTCCCCGGGAGTTGATGGGTACATCAAGATTCTCCATTCCATTTTTCATGCATCCAGTAAGTTCAATGGATCTATCATGCCTTGAAGACTGTATTGATGAAGCCCATCCCAAATTATATCCTGATGCTACAGCTGGAGAGTTTTTAGACGAGCGACTAAAAGAAATTGGCTTGAAGAAATAGACATGTCGATCCGGAGGGTCCGATATATTATCTTTCTCAAAGATGTTTTAATCTTAGCAGTCACATCCTTTGGTGGCCCTCAAGCCCACTTGGCCATGTTAATGGATATGATGGTTCAAAAGAGAGGTTATATTACTGAGAAAGACCTAATTGAACTATATGCGCTTTGTCAGATTTTGCCAGGTCCAACATCCACTCAAACCATAACTTCATTAGGTTTTCGGATTGGAGGTCCTGCACTTGCTTACCTTACATTAGTTGTATGGATGTTTCCTGCTTTCTGCGTCATGACCGGCGCAGCTGTGGCTGTAAACAAACTTAATGACCTTGGGATTTCACTGGATTTTCTTCGATTTGTTCAACCCATTGCAATAGGTATCGTAGCGTACTCAGCGTATAAAATTTCAAGTAGTGTGGTATCTACCAGAGATGGATATTTCCTGATGCTGATTGCTGCCGTTGTTACATTTTATCTTCGATCACCTTTTGCTTTTCCCATTCTTCTTATAACTGGGGGATTTATCACCGCCTTCAAGTACCGACTACAACCCATGGAAGAAAAAGGAAAACTCAGAATCATTTGGGCAAATTTTATCTTATGGGGTTCGGTATTGGTTACAGCAGGCATTATGGCAACCTTCTTTGAGTCACTTCCTGTGAAAACATTTGAGAACTTCTATCGCAATGGATCATTGATTTTTGGAGGAGGACAAGTACTGATTCCTCTTCTCTTCACAGAATTCGTTGAGTTTAAAGGTTATGTTACATCCGATGAGTTCATATCGGGATACGCTTTAGTTCAGGCTATTCCTGGACCTACATTCTCCTTCGCAGCATATCTTGGTGCCTTGATTATGAGGGAATGGGGAGTTGGTGGAGAAATTCTGGGAGCCTTTCTCGCATCTGCCGGAATATTTCTACCAGGTACTTTCCTTATATTTTTTGTAATTAGATTTTGGGAAGATCTCAAAAAATATCGGATTGTCAAGGCTTCCCTCGAAGGAATCACAGCAGTGAGTTCCGGAATGGTTATTGCCGCCACACTTTATCTCATTGAGCCACTTGAAATCACCTTTATCAATTACTTTCTGATGCTAGGAACCCCATTTTTATTGTTTTTCACAAGAATTCCAACACCCTTTATAATCCTATTTGGACTATTGCTTGGAATTGTATTCAAATAAAAAACCCGGTGAATTCCGGGTTTCTTTTTCATTCTAAGATTCTTAGTTTCCAGCATTTGCCGGCGGTGTAATTCCTAGTTTACCAAGGACCTGATTAGATACATCGTGATCTTCCTTGCCGTATAATAGGATATCCAAACCAGGAGCTCCTACACTAAAAATGAAATCGTATCCACCTTCTTCAGCAACCGATTGAATTGCATTTCCAATTTTCTCAACTGCAGGAGAAAGAAGCGAATTTCGCTTATTGTTCATTGACTGTTCAGCGTTCACCTGAAACTCCTGTAGTGACTGTTGCAAACTCTGTAGTTCTCTTTCCTTATCGGCTCTTACAACGTCATTATAAGAAGCTGCATTTGCTTGGTACTCTTCCAATTTTGACTGCAACTCCTGATACTTAGTTTGCATTTGTTTTTGTAACTGAGCCTCATAATCCGATAGTTCGGCTTCAATTTGCTTGGCTTCTGGTAAAAGGCTCAATATATATTCGGCGTTTGTATAGCCGATTTTGAGATTGCTTTGACCGAAAACCAGGGTCAAGCTGAAAAGAGCTACAATACTCAGTAAAATTCTAACTTTCATTTTTCCTAATTTAATATTCAATCATTTCTTACGATGTCCTTGATCAATCCAAGTTCCTCCAAGACAAAATCTGTATAATCGTGTACAGGATCAGTGTAAATCATGATCAAGTCACCCGACTTATCAAAAACGATTTGAAGTCGGTTATTCTTGGCCACCCTTTCAGTTGCTTCAAAAACAAGGTCCTGAACTGGTTTTATCAATTCCTTCTTTTTAAGAAAGTACAGCCCGTCGAAACCAAAAATCTGTTTTTGGTACTCCTTAAGTTCCGCCATCTTTCTGTCGATTTCAGCTTGCCTATCAGATCTCATATCGACCGTAAGCAAGACCTCCTCTGCCTGGAAGCTGGCTTCCATCGCTTGTACTTCCTTGTACATTTCCTGAATCTCTTTCTCCCACTCAGCGGCTAATTTCTCAATCTCCTGCTGGGCTTGAGCATATTCAGGCATTTGATTCAGCACGTAGTTCATATCCACGTAGCCAAATTTTTGCGCAAATGTAAAAGGTATTAAGCACAACACCAGTAATATCACAAGCCAGATTCGTGCCATTATCGTATTTGTTGTCCGATAGAAAAGTGGAATTGAGAACCAGAAGGATCTTCTTGTCCAAATGGTGCGTCAAAACCGTAACCGTAATCGAGTCCAAGCAAACCAAATGCTGGCATGAAAATTCGTACTCCTACACCTGCTGATCTTTTCATGTCATATGGATTATATTGACTGAAATCGTTCCAGTTGTTTCCTCCTTCAACGAAACCTAACGCATATATTGTGGCCGTAGGGTTCAGAGAAACAGGGTATCTCAGTTCCATAACGAACTTTGTGAATAGGGTACCTCCGAATATGCCTCTTTGTGCATCAAATGGTGTCACAGAATTTGATTCACCTAAGCTTCTCCTTGGATCGTCGTATCCTCTTAGGCCAATCAAATCAGTTCCTAATATGAAGTTTTGGCCTGTTAAACCGGCACCTCCCAGTACAAAACGTTCAAATGGTCCAACCGGAACCCGACTATCGTATGCTCCAATAAATCCAAAGTGAATACGAGGAGCTAGGATCAGCTTATCAATGATTGGTAAATAGTAATTAGCGTCAAAATTCCATTTATGATACTCTATCCACTTATATATCCTTTCAGCTGGTGCTGTCTCATAGTCGATATTGTTAAACAAGGAATACGGTGGAGTCATATTAACGCTCAATGTAAGGTCAGAACCTCTTTGAGGATACATTGGGTTATCGGAGGACCTCCTGGAAATCGTAGTGTTCAGTGTTAAACTATTGGCAACACCAGTACGGAAACCTAATCCTTGAGGCCATTCGAATAAATCATACTTCAAATAACCAATGGAGTTACTGACTACAAAGAAATCATCCGGCCATTTGACTCTTCGGCCTAAGGTTAAGGTGACTCCGGAGATATTTAAAAGACTATTGACTCGGTCAAATCTCCTATTTCTAAAATCAAATAGTCTTTGAACCGAGTAGGTATAACTTATTCCGAAACTGTTAGGTTTTTTTCCACCTAACCAAGGTTCTTGGAAACTCAGACTATAACTCTGAAAACTTCTTCCGTTGGCCTGCGCTCTAACCGATAATCTCTGGCCATCACCAATCGGAGGAAATGTCTTAAACCCAAGTGCTTTCTGAATAGAAAAATTATTGAAATTCACTCCCAGGGTACCAACAAATCCTTGAAAGCCTCCCCAACCACCTGAGAGTTCGATCTGATCACTTGGCTTTTCTGTTAGCTGCCACTCAATATCTACCGTCTCTGTGGCCATATTTGGCACCGGAATAGGATTTACTTTTTGGGGATCGAAGTACCCCAATTGCGATAACTCTCGTTGTGTTCTGATCAATTCAGCCCTACTAAATTTTTGACCTGGAATAGTTCTTAATTCCCTCCGGATTACATGGTCGTTTGTTTTCTCATTACCGCTGATTGTTACCTCGTTGATTGTGGCTTGAGCACCTTCATACATTCGCATTTCGATGTCAATTGAGTCCCCGACGATACCGACTTCCACAGGGTTTACACTGAAGAAGAGGTAGCCATTATCCATGTAAAGAGAGCTAATGTCAATTCCGGCAGGGTCGTAATTGAGTTTCTTATCAATAAGCTCAAGATCGTAAACATCGCCTTTTTCAATGCCCAGAATACGTTCCAGAGTCTCGTCTGGGTAAATGAAATTACCTGTCCAATCAATATTTCTGAAGTAGTACTTTGTGCCTTCATTTAAGGACAGATCTACTTTCAAAAATCTATCATCTACTGAATAGATGGTGTCCATCATGATTTCAGCATCTCGGTAGCCTTTTGAATTGTAGAATGTAATCACCGAGGCTTTATCCGTCTCATAATCTGTCTCTACATACTTGCCATCTTTGAATATGTTCAACTTGGCATGTTTGGTAATCTTGTCTGTGAATTCCGGGATAGTTGCAGTATCCTTATGGGTAAGGAAATGAATCAAATTCACAGGATTCACTAATCGAACAGATTCATGAAGTATGGTTGTAGGCAAATCAAATCTGCCATACTCTCCTGTCTCCTTCATTTTTGATCTTAATCTGGCGTCTGAAAACTGCTTGTTTCCATCAAACTCGATTTCCCTGATTTTGACCTTTTTCCCTTTTACTACAACAATTTTGAGTGCTGCACTATTTCGGACAACAGAGTCCTGCTTTTGAATAATGTCCACTTCGGCGTTTAAGTATCCTTTCCCTTCCAGGTACTTCCTTACTGCGATTTCAGTATTCTTGATTACTACGTCGGTAAGAATTTTACCTCTGACTAACTCGACCTGATCTTCTAATTCCGATTTATCTGACCCATTAACTCCTTCAAACGTGTATCTTGTGAGCCGAGGCCTCTCTACTAGTTTTATTGTCAGCCAAATTTGATTCCCCTCGATTTTAGATGCATCAATGGATATATTCCCAATGATCCCTTGCTTCCATAATCTTTTAATTGCCGAAGTGATTTCATCCCCTGGAATCTTGATTTTGTCTCCAACCTTAAGACCTGATAAAGAGATTAAAGCATTATTATCTAGAAATTCGATTCCTTCTACCTCAATACCTGCGACCTCGAATTCCCTTGGGCTTGAGTAATTGATAGCAATATCTGATTGTGTCCGGTTTCGGTTTTGTCCAAAAACAATCTGTCCGATCGATTGGTGAACAAAGCCAACCATTAATCCTAGTACAAAAAGTCGTTTCATCTGCTGACTACCTGCTCCCCCGTTTTTCCAAATCTTCTCTCCCTGTTGGCAAACTCCTGTAGCGCTTGTTCCATATGCTGTTTACGATAATCCGGCCATAAAACATCTGTAAAATAAAATTCGCTATAAGCTGCTTGCCACAAATAGAAATTGCTTAGCCTTTGTTCACCGCTGGTTCTAATGATTAATTCTGGCTCCACCATGGACGCCGTTGAAAGATTCTTGTCTATGAGTTCCTCATTAATTTCTTCAGGATCAATTTTACCCGCCTTTACCAAAGATGTGATCTTCTTCATGGCCATCGATAAATCCCACCTACCACTGTAATTCAATGCCAGCACTAGTCGAAGCCTGTTATTCTCAGAGGTAATCTCAATCGCCTGATTTAGCTTTTCTCTTGTCGTAGATGGTAGCTTACTTACGTCACCTATAGATTCAAGTTTGACGTTATTATCCATCAGGGTCGAAAGTTCCGAATTGATAGTTTTTACTAAGAGTGCCATGAGCCCCTCTACTTCGTATTTGGGTCTACCCCAGTTTTCAGTTGAAAAGGCATAAAGGGTGAGAATATCGATCCCTTTTTCAGCGCAGAACTCGGTGCATTCCCTTACCGCAGTAATTGCGTTTCTATGGCCATAAATGCGAGCTGCACCCTTCTTCTGGGCCCAACGTCCGTTGCCATCCATAATAATTGCAATATGCCTGGGAATCTTGTTACTCATTCTTGAGTAGGTCTTTATGAATTCAGCCTACAAAAATGGGGGATTTTTAACTGAATTGATGGTTTTTAACGAAAATTAGCTCTCAACATGTATTTATTTGGGATATAAGGAAATGGACATGGTATTTCGTAAATAATAAACGAAAGTCGAATGGCGGAAAAGAAATACCAATCGGAATCTTCCGGGTTCCCGTATTGAAAGTCCTTTAGTTCGTCGTTGCTATCTGACACTCCATCCAGGAAATCGAAAAAAGTCTTTCTCATTCCTGTTTCAAATTCAAGAGCAAAGCGTTTTCCTATTAGCTGCTTGAAACCCACACCAAATGGGATCACTGCCTGAATTTTATTGAACTTATCCTCTGTTTGATCAAAACGATAGAGCCTTGTAAATCCCATTCCAAGATAGGCATAAGGGGACCATCTGATAGTAGATTTTTCATGTTTGTAGTCAAGAAAGTGATACTCAACTGTAGATGATAATTCGGCGACAGTGATGTTAAAGGATTGGTTCCTCTGAACAGCCAAAGCATCAATTGGATCGCTGTCTGATCCGGTTAGATTGCCAACAGCTAAGCCCCATTTTAGTGAGAGGTATTCAGAAAAGTTCATTCGATAGTGGGCGGTAATCGCTGGCCGAACAGTAGAAATGTCGAATTTCCGTATGAGGTCTCCGGAATAATTCAGACCGCCAATCCCTCCGCCAAATTCAAGAAACTGTGCGTGTGTACCCGTGAGAAAAAGGGTAAATGCAAAAAGAGTAACTAAGAGTCGTAAGTTTATGATTACCTGAATTTGGCCCGACTTCTTTTACTGGAGCTTCTACCTTGTTGGATAATGTAGACGAGCTTAATTTGAGTGACCCAATAAAGGTCATTGTTGTCTGGGTTTCCTCTAATAGTTCCTTCAAGTCCCGACCCAGTAAATCCATTGATGTTTCGAACCACTCCATCTGGAAACTCTACACCTCGTACAGTTGATAGATCTCCACGAGAAGTTGATAAATCAAAACCATTAGTGGGTTCCGCTGCTCTATCCGACATAATTCTTGAAAGATAGTCTTCTTCAGGAAATTGGTCCAATCCTACGTATCTGGAGCTTACGTCATCGATGTAATCTGTGAATAGAATTCTCACTCCAGTTTCTATTTGGGCATTGAAAGGCGTTCCAGGAATCCTAATCAAAGCTCCCAGCATGATGGGAATGTTGAAAGCGAATGACCCATAAACCAGGGAATCTCTCCCAAGATTTTGTCCTTCCGTCCCTAGATCTCTGAGATTTACCCATTCTCCACCTTCAGGAACTGCAGGAGTATCTTCCAGCTGGTAGTCTAGCTCTGGGACCCTACCTTTAGGTGTGTGGGTAAAGACACCGGCCCCTACAAAAAGGTAAAAGTTTACCGGATTTCTGAAATTGGGTCCATTCTGATCAGGGATGAAATAATAATTGATCCCCAAATTCAACTCAATGATGTCATTTCTGAAACTAAGATTCCTTAGGTAACGTGGCTCGTTGTCAGCGTCTCTTTCAGCGGTAAAGTCATCTCCTTTTAGTCGTCCATAGTTAAGTGTTCCCCGAAGAGCCATAGTAGGGGAGAAACGATAACCTAGTGTAAATCCAGCGCCAGGCCGGGTAAATGATATGTCCGTACTAGCTGCCCGACTAACAGGCGCAAGGTCCCCGTAGTAATTAAGGGCATTAATACCAACACCAACAAATGCGTAGTTTCTAAACTTCCCTCCGACAGATCCGCCACTATATCTCGAAACGCTTTTATTCCTTTCCAGCTTACTTTTAAAGCTATGGCGCTGTGCTTGTACATCTGTCCATGTAAAACAAAGGACCAGTGTAAATAGCAGAAAAACTATTTTGGCGATTCGCATATGAATTCTAACGATGAACCATCAAATTTATGTATTTGACCAACGAATTCTCTTAGGATTTCCGACAAAATGGGTAAAAAATCCTTAATTCCGCTTATCTAATCCCCATGAAAGCTTGTTTTTCAGGGTATTTATGAAGCTGTAACCTTCCAGTTTTATCAGATTTGCGTGAAATGGAGCCTTGGATACATTAAGTTCTGCATCTCCTTCAACACGAGTTGAACGTGAATCTAGTGAAACCAAATAATTCCGGTTCCTACTCTCTACAATAAAAGTTAATTCAGCATCATCAGGCACAATTAATGGTCTAATGTTCAGGTTGTGAGGGCTCACTGGAGTGATTAGGAAATTTTCATTTCCAGGTAACAGAATTGGCCCACCACAGCTGAGAGAGTAACCTGTTGATCCAGTTGGGGTAGCCACCATTAAACCATCTGCCCAGTAGGAATTAATAAAATCGCCGTTCAAGTAGGCTTTCACGGTAATCATGGAGGAAGTCTCTCTTCTAAGAATCGAGAACTCATTAAGTGCATAGGACTGATTACCAAAAAGCTTAGATCTTGTCTTCAACTGAATTAAAGAACGACTATCAAGTGTGAATTTTCTGTCGAAAAGAAGCTCGGTAGCCTCAGGAATCTGATCTCTTGCGATTGTTGCCAGGAATCCAAGTCTACCTGTGTTAATACCCATTATTGGAGTTTCGGTGTCTTGTACATATGTCAAAGTTTCAAGGATAGTACCGTCACCACCGAGGCTTACAATCGCATCAACCTCCGCCGGCACTCTGTTTTTGAAAACCTGTATTCCAAGAGGCATACCTGGATTTTCCTTTATAAAGGACTCAGAAAGGTAGAGGGAAGTATTCCTTTTCTTGAATATTTGGAAAAGGTCAAGGACTTGCTCTCTGGAAGATTCATTAATCTTTCTTCCATGAATAGCGATCTTGTCCACACTTAGATTTTTAAGTATTTCATCAACGCATCATACCTGTCCAGATCAGGATTTTCTTCCTCTGTTGAGGTGTACGTATCTACCAATGAGTAGCCTTTGGATTCTAGAATTTTCGTGAGGTGATTTACTTCTTCTCGATTAATCTTAATTGTTAGCCTTATTCTTGAAGGATGCTCCGGGTCGGTGAGGATGCTGGAGCTCAGTATTTTTGCCTCTTCTGTCTCTATCAGGCGGCTTATTTCCGCCAATGAATAGTCTCTGAAGTCCATTGAGATAACAAGAATGGCTCCCGGGATATTGACTGAGCTGGAATTTGCAAACGCTTCAACAACGTCCTCAATTGAAATTACACCGAGGTACTCACCGTTAGCATCAACAACTGCAATCAATTTGGATTCAAGTTCATACGCTCTCTTTAGAACGTCATAGTAATGGGTATCTTCAACAATAATTGGTTGAACATAGTCATTGATCAAATCACCAACCAATTCCGCGTCCGGCTCTCTTTCAAGAAGCAAATCTTCAGACACCATACCAAGAAACTTTCCGTTTTCCACTACAGGTAATTGAATAAGGCGAAACTCCTCCATCCAACGGTGGGCCTTCTCAAGTTTGTCTGACACCTTCAAAGGTGGGATCAGGTAGTTAATTAAGTCTCTTGCGGTCATGCAGCTTTTTCAGATTGTAAAAATTCTTTAAGTAAAATATTAAACTTTTCCGGATGTTCCATCATTGGAGCATGACAACAATGGTCAATAAATCGTAATTCCGAATTTGGGATCAGCCGATTAAACTCATGCGCAACATAGGGTGGAGTAATGGTATCGTTTAATCCCCAAATAAGTAATGTCGGGACTTCTATTCTACAAATATCATCCGCCATGTTATTTCGTTGGGCAGATTTGGCAATTGCCACAATACTGAGACATTTTTGAATACTCTTCATTGTCTCGAATACTTCATCTACCAACTGTTTTGAAGCCGTTGCGGGATCATAGAAAGTATAGCCTACCCTTTCCTTAATATAATCGTAACTACCTCTCTTTGGATAGGAACCACCCATGCTGTTTTCGAACAATCCTGAGCTTCCTGTAAGCACTAGCTTAGATACATTTTGCTGATTTCGTAAAGTATAAATCAATGCAACATGACCACCAAGTGAATTTCCCATCAGGATGAGATCCTTTAGATCCATGTGATCCACAAAATCTTCAAAAAAGGCATTCAAGGATTCTAAACCTGCTTTCTTAATCGGTAAAGTATAAATTGGTAATACTGGTATGATAACGCGGTAATCTTCCTTAAAAGCATCCACCACCGATTCCCAGTTACTTAATGCACCAAAAAGTCCATGAAGCAGAACAAGGTTTGGACCACTGCCCTCCTCCAGGTATTCAAAATCCTTATCTCTCTTGACTTGCAGCATAGTTTCTAAAGTAATCTAACGTATTTACAGGTAGACTAATTTCTCACCCCCCTGAAAATTATCCATAAAGTCGAAAATATCATCAAAAAACGGCACAACAGCACTTAGATACTGGAATGTAGTGGGAGCAAAATCCCTAACGAAAGGATAAAGTCTGGACTGGTCCTGTGCCTCTGAAGGTAATTCAAGGCCAATACTTTCGAACAGCCAAATAAATAAACTCACGAACATCATCCATTTTAATAGGGCAAAAATGCTTCCAAAAGTGTTATCAACTACCTTCAAGATGGTGAGGTTTATGGCATTCTTAAGGACCCTGGCAGCTAGATTTATCAGAATCATACTGCCTAAAAAAATCGCCAGGAATACACCTACAGATAAAGGTGTGTAAAATTCGGAGTCACCAAAAAATCTGTTTGCTATGGGTGAAGCAAACTCAACTGCGAGAATAATCCCAGCTATCAACCCAATGAGCGAAAAAATCTCGATAACAAACCCCCGGAGAAATCCTTTAAACAAAGCGAACAGTAAAATGACCCCTATAATGATGTCAATATAATTCATCAACCTTTGGCCAATAGATCTTTTACAACTTGAGAAATAGCTTTGCCATCTGCCTTCCCTGCTAGTTCTTTTGTAGCGACACCCATTACTTTGCCCATGTCCTGTGGACCTGAAGCTCCCAACTTGGTAATGATTCCCTTTAAAATCGTCTGTAGTTCATCCGCTTCCAGCTGTTTAGGAAGGAAGGATTCAATGACTTGCAATTCTATCTTTTCCACCTCTGCCAAATCCTCTCTTGACTGCTCATTATAAACGGATATGGAATCCTTTCGTTGTTTGGCAGCTTTGGTCAATAGCTTTAGTTCCTGATCTTCGGAGAGATCCCCTTGCCCACCTTTCTCTGTTTCGGCAAGCATTATCGAAGATTTTATTGATCGCAAGGCCCTTAATCTATCCTTATCTTTATTTAGCATTGCCTGCTTGATTTCTGTCTCAATTTTGGATTTTAAGCTCATTTTGAATGTCTATTTTTGACGTGACTGATTGCAGATTCGATGACCAAACTTAGCGTAAACATTAACAAAATTGCAACTCTGAGAAATGCTCGGGGAGGCAATAACCCAGAGGTAATCCAGGTGGCTAAAGACTGTGAGAGATTTGGAGCTGAAGGGATTACTGTACACCCAAGACCTGACGAAAGGCACATCACAACAGCGGATGCACTTTCCCTACCGGGAGTCGTGAAAACAGAATACAATATTGAGGGTTATCCAGATGATAGGTATATGGACATTATATCTCAGACCCTTCCTACCCAGGCTACTCTTGTTCCAGACGCTCCGGACGCACTAACATCAAATGCGGGATGGAATACCCAAAAACATGAGGAATTATTGACTGATATTATCACTAAGATCAAGAAAATGGGCGTAAGAGTATCCGTATTTGTGGATCCTGATCCGATCATGGTTCTTGGCGCAAAGACATGTGGAGCAGATAGAATTGAACTGTACACGGAATCTTATGCAAGTGGTTTTTTCACTGATAAGAAAGCTGCAATAAATGATTACATAACCGCTGCCGATAAAGCGAAAGAACTTCAATTAGGGGTTAACGCCGGACATGACCTTGATCTTAATAACTTGAGGTATTTGATTGAAACTATTCCTTACATCGATGAGGTTTCCATAGGACATGCTTTAATCTGCGACGCCCTTTATTATGGATTGGAGAACACAATCCAAATGTATCTTGAAAGAATTAAATGAAACTTAACCATAAGGAATTCGGATCTGGCCCACCACTGCTGATCTTACACGGAGTCTTTGGATCACTGGACAATTGGGTAACAGTTGGCAAACAACTTGCTGAGAACTTCAAAGTGATTCTCGTCGATGCTCGGAACCATGGATCATCACCGCACAGCGACATTTTTGACTTCCATTCAATGGCGGAGGATGTGAGAGAATTGCTTGATGAAAAGTCCCTGTCCGAAGCAAGCATTCTAGGGCATTCGATGGGTGGTAAAACAGCAATGACCATGTCTGGCATGTATCCAGAGCGCATCAAAAAATTGATTGTTGTAGATATTGCACCAAAGTACTACCCCCCACATCACGAGAAAATATTCCAAACATTTGATGCGGTGAGATTAGATACACTTACCAGTCGTTCAGAAGCGGAAGAGCAAATGAAGTCCGTCATGGATGACTGGGGAGTCAGACAGTTTTTGTTAAAGAATCTTTATCGATCGAAGGACGGATCTTTTCGATGGAAATTGAACCTGGAGACCATTAGGAAATCAATCGAAAATATCGGTGATGAAATGGACATAAAAGTGACTTACGATGGACCAACTCTTTTCATTCGAGGAGATAAATCCGATTATATCGTGGACGAAGACAAAGCCAGAATCAATGCTCTATTTCCTGAGGGCAAGATCATCTCCCTGAAAGACGCAGGACATTGGGTACATGCTGATCAACCAGCTGCTTTGATCCAAACGGTAATATCCTTCTTATTAAGATAATGGTTAATCGGATTTATCTTATACCTACCTACTTATCAGAGGATAACGGACCTGGTTTTATTGCCAATGACGTTAAGGATATAATTAGTGAATTGACAGTTTTTGCGGTCGAGAATGTCCGTACTGCTAGAAGATTTATCAGCTCCTTAAAACTTGGAATAGACATAGAATCATTAGACTTCCACCTGCTTGATAAGAACTTTGATGAGACCCAATGTAACACCCTCTTCAATACATTGAAAGATAACGATCTGGGAATTATTTCCGAATCAGGGTTACCAGGAATTGCAGATCCTGGTGCAATTGCAGTAAAACAAGCCCACAAGAGGAATATTCCTGTCGTCCCCCTATCCGGTGGTTCATCCATACTCCTTGGATTGATTTCTTCAGGATTCAATGGACAAAGATTTACCTTTCATGGCTATCTGCCTATTGACAAGGGAAAAAGAAAAGCCAGCATTCAACAACTGGAGAAAACATACGAGAAGACGGGCTACTCTCAGCTTTTCATTGAGACTCCTTACAGAAATCAACAATTATTAATGAGTTTATTGGAGACTCTGAAACCAAATACAAAGCTTTATGTCGGATATGATTTATCTGGTCGGAATATGCTTGCAAAAACTAAAACCGTGAATGAGTGGAAGATAGAGTGCTTACAACTATCTAAAATTCCCTGCTTATTTGGCATCGGGGGATAGTGAATAGAAGCTTTTTATTCTAAAGGAAAAAACTAAATTTGCGGCCTAATTATTACTAAAAGAGCAAAGCATGCCTTATCTATTTACTTCAGAATCAGTTTCTGAAGGCCACCCTGACAAAGTAGCGGATCAAATTTCAGATGCACTAATTGATCATTTCCTTGCGTTTGATCCGGAGTCCAAGGTAGCCTGTGAAACACTGGTGACAACTGGCTTGGTTACACTAGCCGGTGAAGTAAAGTCATCTGCTTACTTGGATGTTCAGGAGATATCAAGAGGGGTAATCGAGAAAATTGGTTACACGAAAAGTGAATACCAATTTGACTCGAAATCTTGTGCGGTTATTTCGGCTATTCATGAACAGTCAGAAGATATCAACAGAGGCGTTGACAGGGGAAATCCTGAAGAGCAAGGAGCAGGTGACCAGGGAATGATGTTTGGTTATGCAACCAATGAAACGGAAAATTTCATGCCCCTCGCCCTTGATTTAAGTCATCGATTGCTCAAAGAGCTTGCAGATTTACGTAGAGAACACGACGAGATAACCTATCTCCGACCGGATGCTAAGGCCCAGGTTACTATTGAGTATGACGATAATAACCAGCCACTAAGAATCGATTCCATAGTGATATCAACTCAGCATGACGAATTTGATAGAAACGATGATACAATGCTGGAGCGTATCAAATACGATATGATCAATATCCTAGTCCCAAGGGTAAAGAGTAAAATGTCATCCGACATCCAGGAACTGTTTAACGACGACATTAAGTATCATATTAATCCCACAGGAAAGTTCGTTATCGGTGGGCCTCATGGTGATACCGGATTAACCGGAAGAAAAATTATTGTTGATACTTATGGAGGAAAAGGCGCACACGGTGGAGGAGCTTTTTCCGGTAAAGATCCTTCGAAAGTAGATAGGTCCGCGGCGTACGCTACCAGACATATTGCCAAAAATCTGGTTGCTGCAGGACTTGCAGACGAAGTTCTTGTTCAGGTATCGTACGCAATTGGAGTAGTGGAACCGATGGGTATCTACATCAATACTTACGGCACATCGAAAATTGATTTAAACGATGGGGAAATTGCAAACAAAGTATCTGAGCTTTTTGATATGAGGCCAGCTGCGATCGAAAAAAGGCTCAAACTCAGAGAGCCTATATATTCAGAGACTGCAGCATATGGACATATGGGTAGAAACCCAGAAACAAAAGAGGTCTCATTCAAATCAGGTAATCAAGAGGTTTCAAGGAAAATCGAGACTTTCACATGGGAAAAACTGGATCACGTGGAGGAAGTGAAGAAAGCCTTCAACATCTAGTCGCTAATTCAATAACCTACTTCTTTTCATGGGGGTCTGACTAATCCAGACTAATAACTTCCAAGGCTAATAGCATATTACGATTGAGACATTTAGCATTGATTGGAAGTTTGATATGCCTTGTATCCTGCTAATCGGATGACAAGGACCGGAATAAACTAAATTTCGCATTAGATTTTCTCCAAAGGAGAGAAATCACATACACTCGTTCATATGACGAGGCCTGGTATGTGACCAAACAGTTTCTTGAATTGCCGGTTTCAAATTTCCGAAAAACAGTTTATCTGCAAATTAATGAGGACAAAACCATTACGTTTTTTAGCATCACGGATGATTGCGAGTTTGAAAATGAAAATGGAATTGTAGGATTGCAGTCTACTGCAGGTGTCTTTCGGAGCTAAACTTTACGGATATTGCATTTTTGCGAACCTCAGAGGGTCAGCTCGAAGGGGATGACCAGGATGTATTTTTTCTTAGAGTACTGTTTCGCGAAGACATTCAGGTTTTTACAAATTGGATTACTTGTTCTGAAGAGGAAATTACGGAACTTCCATCTTCACAGGTAGTTTTAAACAGTCTTCTTATCGTGTTTCTTGACGAGTAAGAACGAGAGGATTATATCTTTCACCTGAACGTACTAAGAGAGGCGGAATATGAATAACCTGTTTAATTGCCGTACGTACAATTTTTGTATAATTCAGCCACAATTCAAACTTTTTGAGGACTAATACTGTATTATTTATTGTGTTCAGTCTATCGTACCATAAAACCAAACTTCCATGAGTCGAAAAGCCATCGCCTTCATAGTTGTGCCAATCCTATTGGTAAGCGCATTTCTGTTTAGCAATTTCCTGGCAAGTAAGAAAGAACTGCCACCACAACGTCCGGTGCCAGAACCAGTGAATTATGTCAAAGTCACACCTGTAGAATACCGTACATTACCAGTGGAAATTGAGGTATTTGGTCGGGTTGGTTCCTCACAACAGGTTAATCTGGTTGCTGAAGTTGGTGGGAAACTGGAAAAAGGAGAAATTAATCTAAAAGAAGGAGAGAAATTTCGAAAGGGTCAGGTACTCGCTCAAATCAATCGCAGGGAACAGTCGCTTAATCTACAAGCAAGGAAAAGCAACTTTCTAAATCTCCTGGCGAATGTGATCCCAGATGTGAAAATTGATTACCCGGAGGAATACTCAGAATGGCAAAGATATTTTGACTCAATTGACCTTGAGAAAAACCTACCTACACTTCCTGCGAGCATGTCGAGTAAGCTTCAGACCTTGTTGGCGTCCAGGTCTGTTCTAAACGAATATTATACTATAAAGAGTCTGGAAGAAAATTTGAAAAAATACACCTTGGTTGCTCCGTACACAGGTAGCATATTGTCGGTGAACCTCGAAATAAGCTCGGTTGTAAATCCTGGAGCGGCTATCGCCACACTGATAAGAACAGATAGATTGGAATTGAAAGTCCCTATACAGCAGGAAGACATTGAATTTGTTGAAGTGGGGACGGAGGTTACGGTTTTACAGGAGGATCAAAACAAGGAATGGAAAGGTAGAATAATCAGAAAGGCAAACTTCATTGACCCGAACAGTCAATCTGTCAACATCTACATCGATATCGAAAATGCACAGTCAGATGTATATGACGGACTTTACCTTAAAGCGGTCATACCCGGCAAATACGTAGATCAGGGAATGATTATCGACCGAAGCATAATCCGCAACAAAAGCGAAGTTTACGTTGTTCAGGACAGCCTCCTACAAACACACCAGGTCAAAATTGAAAAGATCGACGGAAACGAGGTGATTATTTCCGGCCTTGAAGACGGATTGCTGTTGGCGGTGGATGTACCATCCAATGCGGTCAACAATATGAAAGTAGAAATATCGAATAACTGATTCACATGAGACCAATTGTAACCTTTTTTGTAAAATATCCGATTTGGGCTAACGCAATTATTGCGACTACCATGATCATTGGAATACTGAGTTACCTTTTTGGGCTAAAGAAATCGTTTTTCCCGGAAAGAGACCCACGCAACATCACTATTTCGGTGGTTTTTCCCGGGGCTTCCCCTGAAGAGGTTGAAGAGGGAGTTACCATAAAAATTGAAGAAGCCATAAAGGGTATAGTTGGTATAGAGGAAGTAACATCGGTTTCCTCGGAGAATTCCGCTAGCATAAGTGTGCTTACTTCCGGTGATTATGATCTCGATGAAGTGACAACGGAAGTTAAAAATGCTGTCGATAGAATCAACTCTTTCCCGGTTAGTGCCGAGAAGCCCGTTGTTTTCAAAGAGAAAAGTACAAGTGTCGCCATGTTCCTCGGGGTGAAAGGAGAAGTCTCTCTGATGGATCTTAAGAAAACAGCTGAAATTGTCGAAAACGACTTTCTCAATTCAGGCATCATTTCGCAAGTGCGTTTATCAGGCTTCCCTGACTTAGAAATATCCATTGAGGTCTCCGAGGAAGATCTCAGGCGATATAGCATCACTTTTGATGCCGTAGCAAATGCTGTGCGCTTTAATAATCGCGACATCTCAGGAGGATCAATTAAAACCCAGGACGAGGAAATAAAAATCCGGGCAAATTCTAAAGAATTTGATCCTGAAATCATCGGGGAAATAACTGTGAGAGCTAACCCTGACGGCACGAAAATTCTACTAAAAGACATTGCAAATGTCCGTATGGAATTTGCGGATATCCCCAACAAGGTATTTTCCAACGATCAACGGGCGGTGAGTATAATTGTTTCTAAACTACCTGAAGAAGATATAACCAAGATTAGTTCGTACGTTGAAGGCTATGTTCAAGAGTTCAATAAGAAGTCTACTAACGTTGAACTATTTACCTACTTCAACTTTAATGATGTACTAACCCAACGCCTTGAATTACTAACTAAAAATTTTGGAGTAGGACTTCTTTTGGTCCTTTTAACGCTCGGTCTATTCCTTTCATTGAGGTTGTCTTTCTGGGTAGCCTTTGGAATCCCTCTTTCGTTCTTAGCCATGTTTATTGTTGGTGATCTTGCAGGAATCACAATAAATATGCTGTCACTTTTCGGTATGCTTTTGGTTGTAGGTATTCTGGTTGATGATGGAATAGTTATTGCGGAAAACATTTACACACACTTCGAAAAGGGCAAAGATCCAAAACAAGCAGCTATAGACGGTACGATGGAAATGGTTCCGTCCGTTTTCACATCCGTAACAACCACCATGATCGCATTTCTTCCATTGTTATTCCTAGACAATAATGGATTCACCAGTGAAATGTCGATTGTCGTCATAGCCTGTCTAGGTTTTTCCATGGTAGAAGCGTTCTTTGTACTGCCTGCTCACCTGGCCAGCAAGCGAATTCTTTCTAGAAGGGAAAACAGCAAGGGACTATATGTGCGTTTCAGGAAAACCATGGAGTCGGTCATTGAATTCATGCGTTATAAAGTTTACGCACCGATGCTTAACTTCCTTATTGGTTGGAAGTGGATTTCGTTCAGCTTACCTATGATATTCTTTCTTCTTGTTGTTGGACTATTCCGAGGAGGATTCATTAACTCCAGTTTCTTTCCTGTACCGCCAGCGGATGATCTAAACATGAATCTGAAACTCAAACCGGGGACTCGTGAGAATGTAACGGAAGCTATGCTCCGGCAATTTCAGGATTCTGTATGGTTGGTACATCAGGAAATACAAGAAGAATATGGATTTCAGGATTCCGTTATCACTACAATCGACTTAATAATTGGAAGCTCATCAGGACGAGAGTCTGGCAGTCATGTGGGGCGTCTTGGAATAAACTTCGAAAATCTGGATGAAAAAAATATTTCCGCTTTCGAGATCAACCAAAGGATCAGAAAAAAGATAGGAGATGTACCGGAGGCAGAGCAATTCTCCATTGGCAGTGTCAATTATTTTGGAAAACCGGTTTCCATTTCTTTGAAGAGCACGGATATCGATCAACTTGAATCAGCAAAAACAGATCTTAAAAATGAGTTGGAACAAATATCCGCAATCAAAGACATTACGGATAATGCATCCATTGGCCAACGAGAGATTGAGCTAGAACTCAAACCATTGGCCTACCTACTAGGTCTGACTCAACAGGAAATTACAAAACAAATACGCCAAGGTTTCTTTGGTGAGGAAGTTCAGCGCCTTCAAATAGGTACTGACGAAGTAAAAGTTTGGGTAAGGTATCCCGAAGAGGATCGATTGAGTATTACTCAGCTGGAAACTATGAAGGTAAAAATGGCAAATGGGGCCGAATACCCTCTCACGGAGTTGGCCGACTACAAAATCGGACGTGGAGTGATCAATATCAACCATTTTAATGGTAAAAGGGAGATACGCATCGACGCGGAATTGGCAAGCAAGGAACAAAGTCTACCTGATGTATTAGAGAAAATATCAGGAGACGTTATGCCTGTTATCCAGGCGAAGTATCCTGGATTGGACTACACTTTCGAAGGTCAGTCCAGTAGAGGAGCAAGAGAGTTCGGATCATTGGCGCAGATAGGTCCAATTGTGCTTATTCTACTGGTTCTTACGATTACACTGAATTTCAGGTCTTTCTACCAAACGCTGCTAATATTCTCGTTGATTCCTATAGGGGTAATTTGTGCAATGTTCGGACATTGGATTGAAGGAGCAGTATTTTATTATTCAATTAGTGGTTATGGTATTCTGGCACTATCAGGTGTAATCATCAATGATGCGGTAGTAATGCTTGATCGTTTCAATAGAAATCTCAAGGGAGGTATGATGATAAGGGAAGCTGCTTATGAAGCAGGAATTGCTCGATTTAGGCCAATTATATTGACAAGTCTTACAACTGTTGCAGGTCTTTATCCTCTCATTCTTGAAACTAGTTTCCAGGCACAATTTATCATTCCAATGGCAATCTCATTGGCATGGGGTGTACTGTTGGGTACTTTCTTCATCCTGTCTTTCTTCCCTGTTTTCATTTTGGTTTTCAACGACATTCGGGTATTCATCTTCTGGATATTCCGAGCCATATTCACCGGTGAAAGACAAAAACCGTCAAAGGAAGAAGTAGAACCGGCGATAATTGAAAGAACCAGAGAGCTACAGTTTTGATAAAAAATAAAGGCGGTTTGTTTATCAAACCGCCTCTTCTAACCAAACCAAAGTTTACTTTTCGTAATTAGTTCTCAACTGCGCTGAGAAGCTCCTTATCAATAATTTGCTCAAGAGTATTCTTAGGTAGTGCCCCGGGTTGCATCATGGGTTGCTTATCCTTAGGTATAAAAAGTATACTTGGAATACTGCGGATTTGGAATACAGCCGACAACTCCTGCTCTACTTCAGTATCAACCTTGTAAATAACTATTTCAGGTTTCTCATTTGAGAGTTCCTCCAGAATCGGAGCAACCATTTTACAAGGACCGCACCAATCTGCATAAAAATCTATAATTGCCGGTTTTTCCCCCTTGTATTTCCATTCCTTTTCGGTGGTATAGTCAAAGACTTTTTCTTTGAATTCCTCGGTAGTCAATTGTATTGTAGGCATATCGTTTACTTAATTATATACGAATGTACGGGAACAAGGTGGCGAGGATTGTAACATCGATCACATTCGGAAGAATGGTCTTGATTAAGACAAAAAACTTGTGATTTCCTCGTCCTGGATTTAGAACAATCGGTATTGAGATAGCTGCTGAAAGAACTCCATGCCGGCCGATGGGTAAACTAATAAGCTGAATAAAACACCGTAAACCGCTCCATACAGATGGGCTTCATGATTGATGTTATCCGACATGTTTTTCCCTTGAGTGTAAGAGTAAATAACATACAGTGCTCCAAGGATAAACCCTGGGAGGCAAATGAGGCCAAACAGGCAAATAGGCTGGAGTGGAAAGTAAAGGATGCTACTAAACACCATAGCAGAAACTGCACCGGAGGCTCCGAGACTATTGTACGCCATGTTATCCCTGTTTCTCCAGGCCACAGTAAGGTCCGATAGAATAATTCCACTGATGAAAAAGAAAATGTAAACTAGGGTACCAGTTGTCTCGCCTAATCGAAAAATGAATACCTGCTCCGCTAGGGTTCCGAAAAAGTAGAAAGTGAACATATTAAATCCCAGGTGCACATAGCCTGAGTGAATAAAACCACTGGTTAGCATTCGCCAATATTGGTTTCTTCGAAAAACCATGTACGGATTCATGAGAAATTGCTGATATACAGCTGGTTTGTTCCAGGCATAAAAGCTCGTGGCCACAATAAGAATGATAATCCAAAGGGTAACTGATCCGGTTCCCATTATTTCTCTCTGTCGATAATCGCTTGAATAAAGGACTTCAGCTCCGACTTAGCCGACGGATCCCCATGCAGGTCATCGAGACCGGTCATGGATCGATCAAAATACTGCTGCATCTTTTGTCGAGTTAGCTCCGGTATACCGACTTCATTATAAATAGATGTCACTGATTCTACCTTTTCCTCAGGATTAAAATCATCAGTATTAATCCACTTGACTAGTTGTTTTTTTGTATCACCCTGCGCCTTATCCAGAGCATTGATGAGCAGGAAAGTCTTCTTATTGCTGATGATATCCCCACCTACTTGCTTCCCGAATTTCGCGGCGTCTCCGTAGACATCCAGAAAGTCGTCCATCAATTGAAACCCCAAACCCAAGTCCTCACCAATTCGATAATAAACGGAAGCCTCTTCGCGACTCAGACCCGCCATTAGAGCCCCGAATTCAAAACTGAATCCAATTAGGACAGCCGTTTTCAAACGAATCATTTCCAGGTACTGTGAGACCTCAACATCCAGTTCGCTTTCAAAGTCCATGTCAATTTGCTGTCCCTCACAAACCTCAAGAGCAATTGTATTGAATCGGTGAATTACGTATGCAAGATCGTTACCAGGAGATTCTAATAATAGCTCATAGGCATGTACCAAAGTGGCGTCTCCACTTAGGATAGCAATTGGATTATTCCATTTCTCATGGATGGTAGGTTTTCCACGTCTGAGTGGAGCCTCGTCCATGATATCGTCATGCATCAATGTGAAATTATGAAACACCTCCAGTGCCAAAGCCGGACGGATCACCTGACCAAGTTCTCTGTTTGTTAATTGAAAGGAAAGAATGGCCAATACGGGACGTAATCGCTTACCTCCAAGTGACAGCATGTAGCGAATAGGATCATAAAGGTTTGCAGGTTGATCGCCAAATGAATAAGATTCCAGCGACTGGTTGACTTCAGATATTATCTCTTTTGCAGGTTTGCTTTTTGTCATTCGTCGTTTGTTACTAAATCCAAGTCTATAGTTCGCCGGTCCAAGTCTGTTCTAACAATCAAAACATTCAATTTGTCTCCCAGGTTAATTATTTTTTTATTTCTACGACCTACAATACGATAGTGTTTCTCATCGTACTCGTAATAGTCGTCATCCAGATCACTTATCCGGATCATCCCCTCACATTTGGTCTCAATGATTTCAACATACACCCCCCACTCAGTAACACCCGAAACAATTCCTTCATAGACCTCACCCAATTTATCCTGCATGAATTCGACCTGCTTATACTTAATTGAAGTACGTTCTGCATCAGAAGCTCTTTTCTCCCGTTCTGATGAATGAATACATTTCTTTTCGAAAAGCTCTTTTTCAGGCGAACCATTATTTTGTAAATACTCCCACAGTAATCGATGCACCATCAAATCAGGGTATCGACGAATAGGAGATGTAAAATGCGTGTAGTGCTCGAAGGACAAACCGAAATGACCATTGGGTTCCGTAGAATATCGGGCCTTTGCCATGGACCGAATCGCAAGAGATTCAAGCACATTCTGTTCGGGCTTATTTTCAATAGCCTCCATTAATTGGTTTAACCCACTTGAAATATTTGATTTAAGATCAAACTTGTGGCCAAAACGGGCAGCGAAGATTGAGAAATTCTCGAGTTTGTCAGGATCAGGATCATCGTGAGTACGATAGACAAAGGTTTTACTGCCCGGCTCTCGGTTCTTTTCTTTCATTCGAAAAATGTGGGTTGCCACTTCCCTATTGGCCAGCAACATGAATTCCTCAACCAGCTTGTGGGCATCTTTACGGATTTTCGGTACCACCGAAAGAGGATGTCCCTTTTCATCCATGTCAAATTTCACCTCAACGGTTTCAAAATTCACAGCTCCTTCCTTGAATCTTTTTTTTCGAAGCTTTTTCGCCAAATCGTTTAACTGATTGACCTCTTCATGGAAATCCCCTTCTCTATTTTCAATTCTTTCCTGTGCCTCATCGTAGGTGAATCGTCTGTTGGAATGAATCAGGGTTCTTCCAAACCATCTTTTCTTCACTAGCGCATCTTTGCTTAGCTCGAAAATGGCAGAGAACGCGAGCTTATCCTCATTCGGTCTCAATGAACAAAGACCATTAGAGAGTTTCTCCGGTAGCATCGGTATCGTTCGGTCTACCAGGTAAACAGATGTTGCCCTTTCGTATGCTTCTTTATCAATGATACCGTCCTCGATGACATAATGGCTCACGTCGGCAATATGAATACCAACTCTATAATTTCCATTTTCAAGTAACTCAAAGCTTAAAGCATCGTCAAAATCTTTGGCATCTTCTGGATCGATCGTGAAAGTCGTGATATTCCTTACATCCTCTCTGTATTTTTCCGATTCGTAGTCGATCTCATCTGGAATTTTTTCAGCAGATTTTGATACGCTTTTGGGGAACTCAAAGGGTAAATCAAACTCAGCCATGATGGAGTGAATTTCAGCCTCGTTCTCCCCCGCTGGTCCCAGCACTCTTACAACCTCGCCAATCGGGTTCTTATTCCCTGCATTATGCCATTGTGATATCTTCACAATGACTTTATCGTTGTGCTTAGCCTTCTTCTGTTTATCGTTATAAACCAAAACATCGAAATGAATATTTCTTTTGTCTGGCACCACAAAAGCATATTTAGGAGAAACTTCGATTCTACCGACGAACTCATCTTTTGATCGATTTATCACCTTCCGTACCACACCTTCCGGTCGATTGCCGTGGGCAGCCATCTTCACTATTTGGACCTCCACCTCATCGCCATCCACGGCATATTTAAGATCATGACTCTTCACCCAGATATCTTCGTCCATTCCCTCCACGACTATATAGGCGAACCTGGGATTCACATGATCCACAATACCTCGAAGAAGCTCGGGTACCGAAGTTGTTATCCATCTACCGTCACGATTTTTCCTTAGCTGCCCTTTATCTTCCAAATCAAACAACAGCCGTCTGACGGCATCTTTACCTTTTTGATCACGAACCCCTAGAATTTTTAGGATCTGACGATAGCTGAAAGCTTCATCAGGATTGGAATGAAAAATATGGATGACCTCTTTTGAAAGGTTCGATCGATTCCCTTTTTTGGTGGATTTAGTTTTCCTTTTCCTGTGTTTTCGGGCCATTCGGTGGATTGGTGATAATAGTGATCTTCTCAGGGTCTACTATTGGCAAGTTATTTAGTTTAAGGTACAATTGAGCGGTGGCCACAATATCTCCTCGACAGTATTCTGCAATTTTTTCCAAACCCTCTTTTTCATGATAGTATACATCGTTCACTTGGGATCCTGTAATGGTTGTTTTACTGGAAGGGATCTGAAAAAGATGAGTGAGTAGTTCCAAAGAAGTAAAGTTCTTTCGATCACCGAATTTCCATAGTTCCATGGTGTCAATGTGTTGAACTTCCCATGGCTTTTTTGCGGCGAGATTCAAAGTGGCTGGAATCGGAAGTCCATTGATTAAAAGTCGACGACATAGATAGGGAAAATCAAATTCCTTCCCATTGTGAGCACATAGCACTAATTCGTCCTGATCAAACTTTTCATTAAGGAAAGTAGTGAATGAAGTTAAGAGACCTGCCTCATCATCGGATTGGAAGGAAGTGACTCTCAATCCCATTGATCCGTCGGTAAACGTCTCATAAATACCTAATCCGATAACAATAATTTTTCCAAACTCGGCATAAATTCCACTTTTCATAAAATAGAGTTCATCGGGGGTACTATCCTCTTCATTTCGAATAAACTGAGCTTTTCGGGTCCACAAGCCCTTTAATTCTTCTGATAGCTGATCGAAGGACCCAACCTGTGAAACTGTTTCGATATCCAGCACCAGAATGTTCCTCAATTTTGTCATGTGTGAAGAATGCCCTTTAAACCTAACTCCGGAATTTGAATCAAGTTTTCTCGATCAATTGAACCTGGAACGAAAATGTATTTTCTATCAAATATTTGTGCGCCCACGTAATAACTCAACCAATATTCATTATTTAAATGAAGAACGTCTTCGCTTATTGGTTCAATTAAGGCATACTCTCCGGCTTCAAGTTTTGGAATATGGTGCCTTAAGGTGCTTGTTTTTTGAGCTATCCCATCTTTTTCTCCGTACCCCTTGGAGGTGATCAAGACGTTATTTAATTCGTCTTTACCTCTATTGATCAAAAAAACCCTCCATTGTTTTTCGTCATATATGACAGCAAGGTAGATATTCTTGACAGGTTCAAAACTAATATCCTTTTTCATTAAGCATTTAACTCTTTCAATACCTGTTCGTTGTAATCAAATACGTCGGAGAGATGCTTCCGTAAATATCCACGAACCTCTTTCATTGGTATGACTGTATTCAACTCCTGCTTTATTGATGTCACTGCCTTATCGTCGATCCCACAGGGAATAATGTGATCAAAATAACTCAGATCTGTATTCACATTTAAAGCCAAGCCATGCATGGTTACCCATCTACTTGATTTGACACCCATTGCACAGATCTTTCTCGGATTCCTACCATTCACATCAATCCAAACACCTGTGTATCCGTCATATCTCTCACCTTTGATATCAAATTCCGCAAGAGTTCTAATGACGGCCTCCTCAAGAAATCGAAGGTACCTATGTATATCTGTAAAAAAGTTTTCCAGATCAAAGATCGGATAGCAAACCAATTGACCCGGACCATGATAGGTAATATCTCCTCCCCGATTGATCCGATAATATTTCGCTTGATGTTCTATTAGACCCTTTTCATCAAGTAATAAATTCTTTTCCTCCCCGCTCTTACCAAGTGTATATACGTGAGGATGTTCTACCATCAGTAGACGATTAGTAGTAGGTTGAATGTCAGTTGAATTGAGTTTGCGGTTTTGTATTTTCAAATCCACGGTTTCCTTTAACAGGTATTCCTGTAAATCCCAGGTTTCCTGGTAATCCCTGTGGCCCAGATCAAAAAACTCTACCTTTCGTTTTTCCATCATTCGATATAAGATTCTAGTAGTGTTGCATGATCTGAAGGCGAAATCTCATATTCCGATAGAGCATTGGGAAAAAGAAATACATCTCCTTTAGTAAATGGCACCTTTTGATCTTCATACTTGAAATCACCCGCTCCATCCAGACACATGTAAATCACAAATGAGTCTAACGCTCTTTGATCGCAAAAGAAATCCTTGTTAAGTGTAAGCTTATTGGTAGCGAAATAGGGACATTTGATCAACTGAGCTCTTCCGTTTGGTACTTTCTCATACCTCGTTTTATAGTCGGGATAGAAAGAATAGTCAATCGCGTCAACAGCCTGATCCACGTGTAATTCCCTTTTATTTCCTTCAGAATCCACCCGATCGAAATCGTAAATCCTGTAGGTGATATCGGATGTCTGTTGAATTTCGGCTATCAATAGTCCTTCTCCTATGGTATGTACACGTCCGGCTGGTAAGAAAAAAACATCACCCGTTTGGACCAGTTCTTTATTAAGAATATCCATGAGTTTGCCACTTTCGAATTTCTCCAAATATTCCCTCTTGTCAACTTCTTTATTGAAACCACTGATCAAAGACGCACCTTCATCAGCCTGCACAGCATACCACATTTCTGTTTTTCCAAAGCTGTTATGTCTATTCCGTGCTAACTCATCATTTGGATGGACCTGTATTGACAAATCCTGGTTGGCATCAATAAATTTTATTAGAAGTGGAAACTGAGTTCCATACTTTTGATAAACTGAGTGCCCTAACAGTTCCCCCTTGAATTCACTGATCAATTCAGGAAGTGTTTGGCCGTCCAATGCACCTGTGGATACTACCGAAACCTCACCTTCAACACCTGAAATTTCCCATGTTTCTCCACAATTTGATAGATTTCCATAATCTTTACCTAAAACGGTTTTAATTTTCTGACCACCCCAGATTTTTTCTTTGAATATTGTCCTAAAAGTCAGTGGATAAAGCATCTTAATTAATAATGAATCGTAAAATTATAGGAAAAAATACCGAGGACATTGCCTTCCATTTTCTTGAGTCTGCAGGCTATCAGATAATCGAAAGAAATTACCGTCATCGACATGGTGAGATTGATTTAATAGGTTTGTTTTCCAATGCCTTACTCATCTTCTTCGAGGTGAAGTTCCGGAAATCTAATCAGTTTGGATACCCTGAAAACTTTGTTTCGGAAGATCAACGAGCGAAAATCCTTGAAACGGCCGATCATTATATTAATTGCATCAACTGGCAACGAGATATTCGTTTCGATATCCTTTCAATCCAACCTAACGCTGAGGTCTTACATTTTCAGGATGCTTTCTACTGATTACTTTTTATAGATGTATTGATCATCTTTTGTCTGAATCACTACCTCGGTATCATCAGAGGCTTCCACATGCCCGACTACCTTCGCATGGACATTGAATGACTCGGATATCTCGATGATCTCATCAACGATTTCCTCTGGTACGTAAAACTCTAACCGATGACCCATATTGAAGACCTGGTACATTTCTCTTGAGTCCGTACCACTTTCTTCCTGGATCATCTTAAATAGAGGTGGAACATCAAACATATGATCTTTCACCACTTTCAAATTATCAATGAAATGCAGAATCTTCGTTTGAGCTCCACCACTACAGTGGATCATTCCGTGAACTCTATCCCTGGAGTCGTCCAGTACGGCCTTCACCACCGGTGCATAGGTCCGAGTGGGGGACAAGACCAGTTTTCCCGCATCCAATGGAGAATCTTGAACGGAGTCAGTCAGTTTTCTTGATCCTGAGTAAACCAAATCACTTGGTAACTCCCCCTCAAATGATTCCGGATACTTGTCTCGATAAATGGAAGCAAAAACGTCATGTCGTGCGGAAGTCAAGCCATTACTACCCATTCCACCATTGTATTCCGTCTCGTAGCTGGCTTTACCATAGGATGACAAACCAACAATAATATCGCCAGGCTCTATTCGCGCATTGTCGATTACATCTGATCGTCTCATACGTGCCGTAACCGTGCTATCGACAATAACCGTTCGAACCAGGTCACCGACATCAGCTGTTTCCCCTCCAGTTGATATCACACCTATACCCATTCGGTTCAGCATAGCAATAACTTCCTGCATCCCCTCAATTATGGCTGAAATAACCTCTCCGGGAATATTCTGCTTATTCCTTCCTATGGTATTAGATACGAGAATATTATCAACACAGCCTACACATAGCAGGTCATCAATATTCATAATCAGTGCATCCTGTGCAATTCCTTTCCAAACGGATAAATCCCCAGTTTCTTTCCAGTAGAGATAAGCTAATGAAGACTTCGTCCCGGCACCATCTGCATGCATGATGTTGCAATACAGATCGTCGTCAGCCAGAAGGTCTGGAACTATTTTACAGAATGCTTTCGGATAAAGTCCTTTGTCGATGTTCTTAATAGCCTCATGGACATCTTCCTTAGTCGCGGAGACACCCCTTAATGCGTATCTATTAGTCATGAATCTGTATTGAAAGGTCCCGCAAATATCAGCAGTTATTTTTTAGGGAATGATCTGGCATCAATTTCCCCTATCTGATTCCTTAAAAAATCGATCATACTCATCGAAATCTTCCTCAGGTGCCAAATCGTCATTTCGCCTGCCTGGATTATAACTAAGCACTTTAAACTCGGTTCGGCGATTTCGCTGATGCTGTTCTTCTGTTAGCGCATTCCTGACAATCAACTGCGATTCTCCATAACCCCTGGCCGAAATTCTGTTTCCATCTACACCCTGTGAAATGATGTAATCAACGGCAGACTGCGCTCGTTTGAAAGACAATTCCATATTATATTGATCATCCGCCCTGGCATCGGTATGTGATCCGAGTTCAATAAATATATCCGGATTGTCTTCCATTATCATGACCAGGCTATCTAGTACTTCGGCCGCATCCAACCTGATATTCCATTTATTTAAATCGTAGTATATGTTATTTAGCACAATAGCTTTCTCAAGAACAATCTTGTCCAGCATCACATCTGTTTTAAAATCTACTCGGGTAATGAACTGTGTTAGCGTATCTTTCCGAATGCTCCTTCCAACAGTTGTGAATTCCTTTCTGGTTGTGAAGTATTCTTCTCTTTCCGCGATTAAGTTATAATCCTCCTCCGTATAAACTCTGAATTCAAACTTTCCATCCTCTTCGGTAAAGATCTCGTCCAGAATGGATCCATCCTCTCCGGCAAGAATAACTTTTGAATTTGACAATGCAATCTCCTTACCATCCTCATCAAGAGTCACGGTACGACCGGCGAGGAAATAATTAACGATTTTGAGATCCGGGTCATCGTTTACGAATGTATATATATCATCGTCACCTTTTCCGCCCTTTCTGTTTGATGCGAAGAAGCCCCGTGTCAAATCAAACTCGAAGAAACCGAAGTCATCCGAATGAGAGTTCATCGGTGTTCCAAGATTCTCGACAATCGTTCTTCCTCCTTCACGGTGTGATTTGAAAATATCCAATTTTCCCAGTCCCGGATGTCCATCGGATGCAAAATAAAGAGTGCCATCTTCCGATATAAACGGAAATTGTTCATTCCCATGTGTGTTGATATCAGGCCCAAGATTTCGAACATCTACCCAGCGACCTCGACGGTTTAGTTTTGCCACGTAAAGGTCAGTCTTTCCGAATCCACCTTCACGATCAGATGAAAAATAGAGCGTTTGTCCATCAGGGCTCAGGGCCGGAGTACTATCCCATGCGTCAGGATCGTTAATCGAAAGAGGTCTTGGTTCCAACCACTCGCCGTTTCTATATCGCGTGAAAAACAAGTTCACTTCGTTATGGCCGGAGGCACTGCCATCATTGGCTTTCGCAAAAATCATGGATCGACCGTCCGCGGATAGCGTGGCTGTACCTTCGTTAATATCGTGGTGATTGATTACCTCGGGGAGTGGCCTTAGGCTTCGGATATTTACGTTCGCTCCTTTTGTTCTTACCCTGTAGATATCAGTAAACGGAGTACCAGTTGTTTTATATATTTTGCCGCCCTCCCTATTTGTGATAAAGTATAGGAAACCGTTATTATAAACCGGAGAGTATTCAGCACTTGATGTGTTGATATCAGCGAGATTCTTTGCCCGGAAATAAGTGTCTTTATCTTCGAGGTTATCCACTTTGGAAAGGCTCTCCAGCTCGATTTCCATAAGATCCTTAATTTCTTTATCTCGAACCTTGGACATACTCCCTGTCAGCACCTTCCTTGCCAGTTCGTATCGTTTATCCGCTTTCAACGCCTGCGCATAGTGTAAATAGGAATCTTGCTCAACAACCCCTTTCTCAATTGCAGCCTGATAAAACGGCTCTGACTCGTGATTCCTGTTTGATTTACGATAGGCTTCTGCCACCATGTAGTTTATCTCCGGGTCGTTCCGCTCAAGACTTGCGGAGTACTTCTCAATGATGGTATGATAGTCACCCATCTCAGCAGTTTTATGAACCGAGTTACAGGCGCCCAGGAGCACCAATGCCCATATGAGTATGATAAAGTTTTTCATTCTACCCCTCCATTAACCAACATTATAATAACGTAATCTCCTTACTTAGGATTACTTTTTGAAGCAAAATACCGTTAAAAATACCTGGACATCCAGGACTCTTTTGCCGGTTGTACCCATTGGTTCTTCCAGTCTCCATAGTTCGAAACGGAATTATTGAAGACTTTCATATCTTCGGTTATACTTCCTTCGTGTACCGCTTCTTTCAGTGAATGAAGAGGCTTTAGCAAGACCGCCTCTTCGGCAAGAAATGCAATTTTCGATCGGTCTAACATCGACAAATTCAAGGACTTTTCTAACTCCCGGATCAAACTGACGCTGGCATCAATACTGCAGCCACTGGCTCCATGCATGGATTCATCAACCGCAATGATTAGAAACTGGTTGTAAAGCACATCGAAGGACGATAATAATTCCTGTCCATGAGCTGCCCAATTGCCTAAGAAATTTTTCGTTGCCTGCTTTACCAGCTCTTTCTCGTCATCGCTTAGCTTCCTGTCACACTGATATACCCACAATCGGGCGTGGTCAGGCATTTGTTCTAATTCTTTTATCATGACGCGTTATTGTAATAATTTGAACGATTTAAGGATTGGTTATAGTTCCTATTGACTTACTTGTATCACCATTTTGAGCTTTTGGCTTCCCCTGAACAATTCTTTTTAGCAATTGCTCAATTGGAAATACAAAAAGAGCAACTAAAACGTCAATTCCAAAGGCAAGGACCGGAGTTCCTACATTTCCAACAAAGGATCCTGCTGCATTTTGGAGAAATTCGATTATTAGGACAACAGTAAGTACAGTTAACAAACTGGTGAGTATAGAGTACTTGGATCTAGTTTTTCGATTTAATCGAGCTGAACCAAAAACAAGGCTAGAAAAGAAAATCACCTCCAAAGCTCCGAACCACCCAGTTTCCCAATAAGGTGGATTTACTTTTATTGAGATAGGTTCTGATTCTTGGATTCTTCCAAATGTGTCTCTCGACCGTACTAGAAGGCGGTACTCACCAGAGGGCAGAAATGGAAACTCCAGGCGACTACTAGATGTCCATTCTGACCAACTCTTACTCCTCCCTTCTAGCATGTACTGATATTCAATATTTAGAAGACCCAGGTAATCGGGCCTGGCTAAGTCTACCTGAACGGTGTTGGTATTGTATTCCAGCTCCAGATTGTTAACGTCTTCTGTAACCAAGCCTTCGGATGACCATATGGTCTTGTAATACATTTCACTTGATGGTATAGAATCACTTTCACTAGGTACATAGCGGAAAAGATTTCTGTGATCATCAATTATCCATAGGTGCCCGTCCACCTCTTCAATGAACGACATCTCAGGGAATAGCTTCAAATAGGTGTAGTCGGTAGTACCCTCCTCCTCGATCCGAAACCAGTTTTCGCCATTATTTACCCAAATCTTATGGTCACTTTGTTGTAGATGTTTTTGTGGGATTCCGTATTTCTCAAGTTCATGATCCCTTTTAACCACTCCTGCTTCTTCATCGAGGTAGAAATAACCCAAAGTATTGACCAGGTATAGCTTATTGCTTAGCTCCGTGATCTCAATATCATCGAAGAATTGATTCTCAATGGGGTATCTATTTTCAATCTGCATGGAAGAGTCAGTTAAAGTAAATTCAAATAGGTTGTGCGCTCCGGCCCCCCAATATCGATTGTGCCGGTCCTGATAGATCTTAATGACTACATCGCCTGATATCTGCAACTGATGGGTCTCCACCCAGAGTTCATCTTCGGATTCGAGCGTGACCAGTCCTCGATCAAAAGTGCTAATGACCAGGAAGTCCGTGTTTTCAGGATGGAAAATATACCTATTAGGCCCAGTGTAGATCTCGTGTGCTTCCTTGTCAATTATTTCAATAACACCAGAGGAGGTAGCGGCCATATACTCTTTCCCACTGAATCGAATCAACTGATTTACTTTCTCATGTATACCTTCAATTGGTTTGTACAAATACCGTGTTGAGACTAGCTCCTGCCTCACTTTGCGCTCAAATTCCTGGCCGCTACCCTTGAATATTTTACTGAATACTCCGTCCTCATTACCTTGGAAAATACCACTCAGAAGACCGTTTGATCTATCCTGTTGATCTTTCTGCTTTGCAGGTAAGAGACCTTTCAAATTAAGGCCTTTTCGCTTTCTACTTTCTTGCGGTCGGGTGATTTGTTTAGGTTTAACAGGTGCTGATTTCGGAACGTAGTATACCCTATTCCTATATTTTTTCTCTGTATCGAAATAGTAGATGCCCGTACTGGTAGTAACCAGCCGGTATTCACCGTCTTCGATTATCGATGTCAAATTGCCTTCAATTCCAGGAAAATAATTGAAGCTCCTTATTGGTATTTCCGGTGCTACTCTGGAGAACCCAAAACTATTGGCAACCCACAATCCACCTCGATCATCGGAAGTAATAGCAAAAATTTCATTATCAGGTAGGCCTTTACCTCCCGTTATCTCCCCGATTAAATCCTCCTCAGTCTTGTCGAAAAACAGGATGCCATTTGCGTAGGTACTTATTCCGAACTTTCCTGGTGACGTCCAGACTAAATCGCTGACTAATAGATCATCTGAAACTCGTTTTCTCCTGTATCGACCATCATAGGTATATACGGTTCCTGCAGTTGTGAGAATGCCATACTCGTATCCGTAGTTGTTGCTCCTGCATATCTCAACGTCCTCCCCTCCAGGTAGAAAAGGCTTGGTACGCACAAGGTCAGCATTATCAATTTTCCAAATGCTGCCTCTTGACTGGACATATACCGTGCTATCAAATTCAAATACCTGATTGAGTATAATGGTATCAGGTACAGTAAGAACCAACTGATCACCCGTTTCTTCGTAGTAAATCGTTAACTGATTGTCCTCAAGAAAATAGATTTTTTGTCCATACGACAGAACCTGGTAAACAATTTGATCGGTCGTATCCTTACGTAGGGATTGGAATTTAAGTCCTTCAGCTGCTGGAACGATCTGGCCATACTCTCCTGCACAACCCACAAAAATGTTATCATCTGAGCCTATGGCTACTGATAAAACAGAACTGGGCGTAGAGAAAAAATCCCATTCATCTCCATCAAAACGCAATACTCCGGATTTATTGGCTACAACCAATTCACCTCTTGACGTAAAATCAAGGTCGAAATAAACATGCTCAATATTGGGAAGTCCAGGAGCATAGGAAGTGAGAAAATAGTCTCCATCCTGACTGAGGACGGTAAAGGAACATAGTAGTCCCAGGAACGCAATGATAGCTTTCATTTTTGGTGATCCATTAATTTAACAAGCGAGCGGTGTGTCTCCCCTGCCTATTCCTTATAAGGAATAGACTTAAGAATATGTTTCATAACCTTGATTCGGGCCGATGTCTTCCTATTAGCTTCAATGATGATCCATGGGTTCTTCTCGGTATGCGTCTTCTCGAACATCTGCTCTTTGTAATAAGTATACTGTTCCCATAGATCCTGCGCCCGTTCGTCAACGGGTGTCATTTTCCATCTCTTGAGTGGGTTCGCTTTTATCTCCGTAAATCGATTGAGTTGTTCCTTCTTATTAATCGAAATATAGAATTTTAACAAAATCAGATCTCCACCTGTGATCATGTCTTCAAAGGGATTAACCTCGTTCATGAAACGGTCGTATTGATCATCCGTGCAAAACCCGTTTACTGGTTCTACAACTGCACGATTATACCAGCTTCTGTCGAAGAAGGTGATGAATCCGGGATCCGGAAGGTACTGTATGTACCGCTGGAAATACCATTGACCCTTTTCCACCTCATTTGGTTTGGGTAACGCCACAACACGATAGTATCTGGGATTCAAATGGTGAGTGACTCTACGAATGGCTCCACCTTTGCCTGCTGCATCCCTACCTTCAAAAAGTATACAAACCCTCTTGTTGTTGTTAATTACCCAGTGTTGAAGTTTGATCAACTCAATTTGATATTTCTCAATCTCCAATTCTCCTTTCGCAAATCGTAAGGCCTTTTTCGGATCTACCTTACCCCCCTTGGCCTGCATCATGTATTTGATAGCCCTGTTGGAATTGAGTAGTTGTAAATCTTGTTGTGAAAATTCTTGTTCGCTCATAACTAATCCAGGTGATAAATTGATCGATGGAACCTCATGACCACATTGGGATCAGGTAAGACTCTTGTGAGCGCCTGATCTTTATCGGGATACTCAAACTGCGACAGCAAATACCTTATACTTTCAAGTCTGGCTTCCTTCTTGTTATTGGTCTTGATGATGATCCATGGGCTGAAAGAGGTATGCGTTCTACTAAACATTTGCTCTTTGTAGTATGTGTATTTATCCCATAGCTCCTGTCCTTTCTGATCTACCGGGCTTAGCTTCCACTGCTTCAAAGGGTTGGTCATTCTCTTGCCAAATCGTCTGGATTGCTCATCCTTACCAATCGAAAACCAATATTTGATCACTTTGATACCATCCTCAAACAACATGTGTTCAAACTCCGGTACTTGCCTCATAAATTGTTGATACTGGTCTTCAGTACAGAATCCCATTACAGGTTCAACCACAGCCCGGTTGTACCAACTTCGGTCGAAAAATACCATTTCACCGGCATTCGGAAGTACACGGATGTATCGGCGGAAATACCATTGCTTTTTCTCAAGATCCGTTGGTTTTGTAAGAGCAACAACCCTTGTTGAACGAGGATTGAGGTGCTCCGCAAAACGTTTGATGGCACCTCCCTTTCCTGCCGCGTCACGCCCCTCGAAAATAACTGCCAGACGTATGTCCTGCTCTATGATCCAGGTTTGAAGCTTGACCAGTTCAATCTGTAGCTTCTCCAACTGGTCTTCGTAGTTTACGTTGTCATTGACTTTGGTAATATCAATACCCTTTTCCTCGATTCGTTTTTTCAAGTCATCAACTGAAGAAATCTGATCGAAATCCTTTCGATCCAGGAAACGATTTTCCTTCATTTTTTCAACTACCCTGACATCTACATCCTGCTGTATATCCATCCTAGATTTTTTGTCCTCAAAATAACTGAAAATACGGAAGGGGAAAAGACTAAAGTATTATCTCTCTAGCCGTTGGTGTAAGATTTTCAAAACCGAATCGAAAATCCGATCATAATCCAAGGGAGAAGAGCCATCCAGGGTCAGGTGAGCATTATGACCGGTCATCAATAGAGAATTTGCTTCCCAGACATGGTCTACATACCACGGTGGTTGCGGGCCCCAACGATGGTCTTTCGCTCGCCTACTATAAAACGTCATTTCGTCAATTTCAACGAGTAATCGTAAATCACTGATGTGCAGTAACCAGGGAAATACAAAAGTGAATATGCCTTCTACAATACGAATGTCAACGTCAACCCGGTCAATAGCTTTTTTCAATCGTTGTTCATTAATAGAACCAGGATGTTCCCAGTCTCTCCGATCCCGGATCATTGGTACGTCCTTCACATCTTTAACAAAATCATCCATATCGAAAGTGGTTACAGACTTACCTTGAGCTAAAAACCGATCGGCAAGCTGTTGGCATAAACTGGATTTACCAGACCTGCTGACACCTCCTATGGCAATGAGAGACATCAGTAATTTGACTCAATGAGAACCTCGACTTTCTTCCTGTATTCCGAGCGAAGTTTTTTATTTGGAAATGAAAAAAGTACGCTGCTAGCGATTTTATCAGCTTGCTGCACCAGGTCAGATTCACTTCCATCACAGCTGTTCCAAGATTGAAGAATTAAAAAGGACTGCGAAAAGTATAACCTCAGATAGTACGCGGTATAATCTGAAAACTCTTCTTCTGATTCTTCTATCCGATCTATTTGACTAAATTTTAAGTTCGCCAGAATCGGTGAACTTCTTTGATAAGAGATTACCCCGTCTTCAAAATAGGCGCAATCCTCGGTCCTGGTTTGTAGTTCTATCGACCCTTGTTCGTCGATTGTCATGGAGTAAATAGCATCCACAAGGTCGGTCTCTCTTGAAATTGAGGCTTTGGCAAACTCCCATGCTCGTCCTGGAGCAATTCCGGTCAAAACAACTTCCCTTCCATCCAGGTACTTTACCGCTTTATCTATTCTTTTGATTGGATCATCGGCTTCGCCCGAACAAGCGATGAAAAGCAATGGCCAAACCAACAACTGACCCAATAATCTCAAAGAAACCTTCATCTATTTGATTTAAGAACAGGCAAAATAACCAATCAGAATCGAACGCCCATATTTTATATAACGGGCGTCATTGGTCCGGATGACAAAAGCATTTTCCAACTCTCTGGCATTAAAATCAAAGCTTCATGACTGCCAAATGATCCGTCTCTCACGGATATGCAACACAATTTTTTAATGATTACAACAGGTATTTTCGAATCATAGTCAATAGCACCTTAATTTTGAAGTGCATCTAGAAACACTCAACTGATCAATGATCTACACCCTCACACGCTCAATTGTAAAAATGGCCTTGAAAGGTTTCTATTATAACATTCGTGTGATTGGAAAGAAGAATCTAATTGAGGACGTACCAACGATTTTTTTATCCAATCATCCTAGCGCGCTAATGGATCCCCTGGTAGTTTCTACACATATTGGTAGGAAATTACATTTCATCGCAGCAGCAGAATACTTTGGGAAAGGTTTTCAATCCTGGTTGCTTCAGCATGAATTCAATATGATCCCTGTCTATCGACCAAGTCATTATGAAGGGAAAAAAATCGACAATAGTGACATGTTTCGTGAATGTTACGAGGCACTTAACAAAAACAAGTCCATCATCATTTATCCGGAAGGCACGAGTGAAAGCGTGCATAACATCCGAAACCTGAAGACGGGAGCGGTGCGTATAGCACAAGGGTTTAAAGATGCATTTCCAGACCGTCCGATTTATTTGCAACCCATTGGAGTAAACTATTCCCACCTGCAGCAATTTCAGAGTTCGGTAGTCATCAAAATTGGGAAACCGGTTGAAATTGACGGATTTAATGAGGGTGAGAAATCAATAGCCAGCTGGACTTCCAAAATGGAAGAAGAAATGAAAGAGCAGGTATTACACGCCGAGAATCACGAGTTGTCGGAAACAGTAAGGAAGATCAACTGGGTCTTTCTCAAAAAATTAGAAGGACAGATGAAAATTGGTGCTCAGAAAATTGAAGATCGTTTTCGTCTGAGAAAGAACTTAATCAGGGCAGTAAATTACTTCAATGAGAAAACACCAGAGCAGGTAAAAAAGATGACGGATCGGATTGACCGGCTCATTGAAATGAGTCGAGCACAGAACATCCCGGAATATGCTTTCCATCGTAATTGGAGCTATACTGACCTGGTCTTGCTCATACTTGGCAGTCCGTTTTTTCTTTTAGGGTTGATTATCAATGGTGGGCCGTTCCTGGTAGTAAGAAACTTGTTTCGGAAAATGTATCTTCCGAAAATCAGAACTTCTGATGATCAAAAAGGTATCAACCCGGCATTTGTTGGCACCATATCCTTCTCCCTGGGTACCCTGATGTTTCTTTTCTGGTTTCTACTCATCTCTATTGCGGTCGGAGCTAATTACTCCTGGTGGATTGGGATTCTTACATTCGCAGGTATCTATGGACTAGGACAGCTCACTTTGATATATTACATGGCGGCCAGAAGGTTTTTGCAGCGTTGGAATTTCCAGAAGGCCTTGAAAAGATCGTCGGAAGTTCAGGCCATGGAAAAGGAGAGGTTGGAGATACTTGACGAGCTCGGAAAATTCAAGGAGGCCTTTCTTCGTGATCAACCATTAAACTAGTAATTTATTTGAGCAGTTATATGTCCCTTTACTTAGGGGTTCTGTGACGATGAAAAAAGCAGGTAACTACTTGTAAATCAGGGTAATAATTAGTAACTTATTACCAAGGTCTAACTCCAGGATCCGTGAGGTCCAGTATATGTCATATCAGGATTTTTACTGAGAATCTGCTTTTCAGTCTTACTCTGCTATTGCTCATTTCCTGCTCAGATGATGAAGTAGAACCTAGGGTTATATTCTCCAATGAATCTTTGTACGATCAAATCATTGCTCAGGGCGTGGACCTGGATGAGGATCTTAAAATCAGTCTGGAAGAAGCCGAACTGACCAAAAAACTAGTACTCTCTGGCAAAGAGATCAATAATCTTAGGGGGCTACGGTTTTTCACCAACCTGGAACAACTGGGAATTTTCAATACATCTCTGACAACAATTGACGTTTCCGAGTTTAGTAAGCTGAAGTCATTACTCTTATATCAAAACCAGATCACCGCATTGGACTTGTCTGAGAACCAGTTACTCGAAGTACTCGATTGTCAGCAAAATAAAATTGGAAGTTTAGATCTTTCGCATAACCCAATCATTCATTTTCTGCATGCCAGAAACAACGAGATAAGCGTAGTTGACATTGAAAGCAATCCGGCACTCCGGTTTCTAAATCTCTCCGGCAACCAAATCGATTCCATACAGCTGGATAGAAACACAAAACTTGAGCACATAGATCTTTCGGATAACAATCTCTCTAGAATCAGCCTCTCCCAAAATCAAGAGCTTATTGAATTGTGGGTTGCCAGGAATGAGATAACCGATCTGGTTCTTCCCACAATTGAAAGTAAAAATGCGCTTCGTACCCTCGATATCTCCTATAATCAACTAACTACGGTTGATCTAACTGCCTATGAATACCTTGAATTCCTCGATTTTTCAGGAATGCCGCAATTGGAGAAAGTTGTGGTCTGGTGGTGCATAAGGGAGCCAACCGCACTAAAAATGGACTACGCTGGCAGTGCAAATGCCTACATTGACGAATGCCCAAAGGACGAGTTTGACATCCCTGATAAACTCCTAAGAAAAAGACTAAGGCGTCATGATCAAAACGATGATGGAGGTATTTCAATTGAAGAAGCTGAATCAGTAGACAGCTTGACGCTTGAGGGTTGGTGGGGACATGGTGGAGAAGATCCGAATTTTATTAGAGATCCATCTGGTCTTGAGTACTTCAAAAACCTCAAATACTTGGACTTAGGTCATAATTCAATAAGAACTATCGATCTCTCAAATTTTTCAAAGTTGGAATATCTGAATTTGACTGAAAATGGAATAAAGTCTATCGACTTACTAAATAATCTAGAATTGAGAAGTCTTTATTTGGGTGAAAATTACATGTTGAATGAGCTAAACCTGGAAGGAAATCCAAATCTTGAAAGGTTATCAATAGTTAGTTGTTCCCTTGAGTCCTTAGATACACACTTCATTCCAAAACTCAACTGGCTATATATGGAATTCAACAGTTTTTCCAATATCGATGTTTCCTATTTACCGGAACTAGAATTTTTGTGGACCTGGGGCAATGATCTCGAACAACTCAACGTATCCAATAACAAAAAACTAATTGGTTTATCTATTGGGTCTGACCTAATTGAGGAAATTGATCTTATAGAAAACATTCTACTTCGAGAACTTTATATTTCCGGAAGTCCATTAAATGATATTAATGTTACTGAGAACACCGAACTTCAGAAACTATTGATTTGGAACTGTCAAATTTCCAGTCTTGATATCTCTCAAAACACGAACTTGACACTTCTTGACCTATGGGATTTGACAAACCTTGGCCAAGTCTGCACGTGGATAGAACCATTTCCTCCCGCCGGATTGAAACTTTCGATGAATGGAAGTCCAAGTATATTTTTTACTACGGATTGTTCTTTGCCCTGAATTAATAGGCTCAATTTCATTTGAAAGAACGACATTAAGTTAACTTAATAATAATTCCCACCTATCACCCGTTAATACTAAAGGAGTTTTTTAGTGGGAGTTCCAAATTCCCTGAGTTGACTGTCAATAGGATCTTGAAAGTCTTGAATTGATTTTCGAAAACGCGAAAAGCGTTCTTCGGATGTAACAGAACACTTGTGAATCATGGCGATTATCGGTAAATTAAATACTACTCCTATCTCCAAATCAATGCATGACCCAATAAGACAGCTTGCTGCTTCAAGCAAGGATATTATTCTTATCCTAAGTGCGCTTTTTCTTATTTCATGCGGTGACGATGAAGTAGAACCAAGAGTAAAATTTTCAAGCGACAGCCTCCTTGAGCAAATAATTGCACGGGGTGTGGACCAGGATGGTGACCTCAAAATCAGTGTAGAAGAAGCTGAATCCACGAAAGAATTGATTCTTTCTGGAGTGGAAATAGATAATCTTGAAGGCCTTGATTTGTTTACCAGCCTCGAATACCTTGAGGTTACCAACACCTCATTGGAAAGCATTGATGTCTCCTTTTATGGTAATCTCCAAACGTTGATTGTATATGAAAATGAATTGGCTGCACTGGATTTATCTCAAAATCAATTGCTGGAGACACTCGATTGCCATGGAAATAAAATCAGGGAGTTAGACGTATCCAACAGTCCCCTTTTACAAACACTGAATGCAGGGAATAACGAGATAAATTCCGTCGATATGGATAACAACGTTGAACTTAACATACTCGACCTTTCAGACAATCAACTCAACTCCATCGACCTGGAAGGAAATGAAAAACTACAGGACTTAGACTTGAGTAACAATGGGCTCTCAGCACTCGATGTGACCAGAAATCAGGAACTCGTCAGTGTATGGATTGGTGAAAACCAGATTGATGAGCTTTTTCTGCCCGCAATTGATGGCGACAGCAAGTTGGATACACTTGACATTTCGTCTAATCCGCTTATTGAGGTTGATATAACTAATTATCAAAACCTTCGATTTTTTGATTATTCCGAAATGCCTGAATTGCAAAAAATAATTGTGTGGTGGTGTGTAAGAACTCCTTCCGATTTAAAAATAGAGGACGCCGGCAGCGCAGAGGCATATATTGACGAATGCCCTAACGACGAGTTTGATATACCCGACAAGACCTTAAGGCTGATGTTGACAGGGGTTAGCTTCTGGGACAAAGAGACTAAAAATGTTGATCTCGATGGTGATGGTGGAATTTCAATAACTGAAGCCGAAGCTATAGACACACTTTATTTAAGTGGCTGGGGAGGTCATGGTGGAGAGGGGCCTTATTTTGTAAAGGACCTTACTGGTTTGGAACACTTCAAGAATCTTAAATACCTGGAATTATGGAACAACGGTGTCCGGCAGATTGATGTCTCTGTATTTCCAAAGCTGGAGCATTTAGATCTGAGCGAGAATCAATTACAATCAATTGACCTTTCAGGAAATCCCTCCTTGAAAGAGGTTTACCTGGGTTACAACTCCGAATTAGATCAACTGAACCTGAACGGAAATCCTCTGCTTGAAAAACTATTTCTGTTTAGCTGCGCATTTGAAAGTCTGGATGTAGCAGCAGTCCCAAAACTCAAATCCTTGAACATTGGATCCAATAACCTTTCAAGCATTGACGTCTCCGGTTTACCGGAACTGGAATTCCTGCTAACCACATGGAACGATATCGATGCTCTTGATTTATCAAATAATAAAAAACTAACAACTCTGGACTTTGGAGCGGATCAGATCGTGAACATTGACCTCAGTCAAAACATTGAACTTCAGAAATTATACATTGCCCAAAGTGCCCTCACCAAACTAGACATTTCCCAAAATACGAAACTGGAAAATATTTACTTTTTCGATTTGCCAAACCTCGGTCAGGTTTGCACCTGGATTGATCCGTTTCCACCTACTGAAATGAAACTAGATGTAATCCAAACACCGAATGCTTTTTTTACTACGGATTGTAGCCAGTGAAATGGTAGATCTTTTGAGATAATCTTACCAACTGTAGCCAAAACTAACACAAACCAAGGGCAGGAACCAGTTATATAATCGGTGAACAGGAGTGAATATTAAAACTTGACCGAGGTAACAGTTGCACCACGACCTATTGACTGCTAACAACTCATTATGCTTGGAAAATGGAAAACCGGATGATGTGAAACGAAAAAACCCGCCTTCGCTCTAGCGAGCTTGGGCGGGTGAGAGTGGAGAAGATGGGACTCGAACCCACGACCTCTTGACTGCCAGTCAAGCGCTCTAGCCAGCTGAGCTACATCCCCAATTTTTATTCTGGGGATGTCGCAAAGCGCCTGTCCTGAATTTATTTCAGAAAGCTACATCCCCAAATGGATTGCGAATTTAGTCAAAATCTTCATTTCTGACTCTCCTCACAAAAACGTTGCCTTTGGAATTACGACAATTTATCTGCAACTTCATTGAGACATTTTTTACCAACTACAACCAACTATCTTATGTCAATCTTAACTATCTATCTTAAACACGTAGGTGATTTCGAAAACGGTGACCTACATTATTCACTGGATAACCAGACATATCAAGAATTAACGGATCAAACTGATTTTGGCGTAAATCCCGGGGATCCGGTCGTTTTTTATGCTAAAGATGATTCAATCAAATTCATTGTTGATATCACAGTCGACGAAGACAAATCTGGAAGTACGATGGATCCGAATTTTTGGTCTCTAGAACCAACCGCGGTACCTAAAACAAAACGAAAGGTATTCCTGGGCGTAGCGAACCCTAAACTCAATGGGACACATGCAAAACCAAAATGGAATGGATTCTCAATCATTTACAAGCTTAAAAAGGGTCCAAAAATCAAAGATCCGGGAATGAGACAACCTCCTCCTCCAGGTGCGTAACTTTACATATCCATTCATTTGGCTGGTCATTATCAAAGTGGTCAGCCTTCTACCTTTTGAGGTATCTGCACAAAATCAAAGGAAAACAGATAGTCTTATTCAGGTACTACAGTCTTTGAATACCAATGAAGAAAGAATTCCACTGCTCGCGGAGGTAGCTTACTTATCAAATAATCCACAAATCAAAATCACTTATGGTAATGAGTTGATTAGTTTGATCAAGGACCAAAGTGATGTAAACCGTTTAATTGCCGTCTATGGGGAAATAGCGACTGCTTATAAACTCCTGGGAGATTTGGACCTTGCTGTAGAAAATTTTTTCATCAGCGCAGCGTATGCAGATTCAGTGAAAGACGAATTGGCTAAGGCCGATGCTTTGGCAAACATCGCGATGGTTTACAACTCAAAAGGAGAATATCGAAAATCATTAGAATTGAGTCAACGGGCCATTGATATCTATGAGGAAACCCAAAATATATCAAGGCTCGCTGCTCAGTACCTCAACCATGGTAATACACTTTACTATCTTGATTTATTAGATAGTTCCATCAAATACCTCCAAAAATCATATGATATCGTAGATAGTGAATATGTGACCTCCTATATCGACGGAACCATGGCTCTAGTCATGGCCAAAATCGGTGCCACCGATTCATCTGAGGCCCTCCTGATGAAAGCACTTCAGACCTTTGCCAAATTCAGGGATAACTATGCTTTTTCGGATTGCCTGGTAAACTACGGTGGACTATTAATAGATCAGGGAAAAATCGAAAAAGGTATGGGCTTTACCGCGCGAGGTTATCACCAGGCCCGGGCTAATGGCCTGAAGGAACAAATCCAAAATGGAGCAAAAATTCTATCAGAAGCTTATCGAATTCAAGGTAATTACCCGAAAGCCTTAGAATATCAAACAGCTTATTACGCCTATCGCGATAGTTTGATTAATGCCGAATCCATTCAGAAAATAGCTGATCAAAGGACAGCATATGAAGTTGGGCAAAAACAGGCAGAGGTCGATCTTCTGCAAGCACAGCGTGAAACACAGCGGATTGTCGTTATCTCTTTAATCATTGTACTTACCATCATTTTCGCTTTTGCTATTGTAATTCTTCGCTTTTACCAATCGAAAAACAGGTTGAGCAAGGAGTTGGCCTTACAAAAAGAACAGCTAGAAGCTCTAAACAACACCAAAGACAAGTTTTTCTCTATCATCTCTCATGACCTCCGAAGTCCGGTTGCAGCCTTTATGGGTCTGTCCAGAATGATCAAATTGATGGTGAAAAATAAGCAGACGGATGATCTGCTTGAGCTCACTGGAGAGATAGACACATCGGTCGATCGATTATCCAGCTTACTAGATAACCTTCTTAATTGGGCCACACAACAACAGGATCATATTCCTTATATCCCTGAAAAAATTGACATTAAGACAATCATTGATGATCTCTTTGGAGTTTTTGCCAACATGGCTCATTCAAAGAAAATTGAACTGGTCAACGAAATTATGGAGCCCGTCCTTTTATGGGCAGATAAAAACACTACTGCCACCATTTTTCGTAACCTCATTAACAATGCCCTGAAATTCACCAAAGAAGGCGGAAAAGTCATTGTAGCTTTCGACGAACAAAACAGAATTGCCATTAGCGACACAGGTATTGGCATGAATACGGAAAAGATTGAAAAAGTACTGCAGGAATCGGAGTACAAAAGCTCTTACGGTACTGCCGGTGAAAAGGGCCTCGGACTAGGTCTTCAACTGGTAAAGGAATTCGTTAAATTGAACAAAGGAAATCTTGAGCTTTATTCGGAGGAAAGCCGTGGAACCACGTTCAGCATCACCTTACCCATGTTTGTTGAAACTGAAGAAAAAACCGAATCGTTACCTTCCTGAAAATCAAAGGATATAACTCAAATCTTCCTTTCCGATTACGTATTTTCTCCTTAATTTCGCAGTCGATTTCAATAAACCAACATCTTAAACATTTCAAATGGCTAATAAAGGAAAAATCACCCAGGTCATCGGTCCGGTAGTCGACGTGAGCTTTGATGTAGAGGGTGCAAAATTGCCCAAAATTCTGGACGCTCTGGTAGTAACACGTCCGGATGGAACAGAAATCGTTCTTGAAGTTCAACAACACCTGGGAGAAGATACCGTCAGAACGATCGCTATGGATGCAACTGATGGAGTAATGAGGGGACAGGAAGTAGTGGATACCGCTACAGCCATCACAATGCCAACAGGTGAAGATATTAAAGGTCGTCTATTCAACGTGGTAGGACAAACCATCGATGGTATGCCCCAACCAGAAGGAAAAGAAGGACTTCCTATACACAGACATCCTCCTACTTTCGAAGAGCTTTCTACGTCTACCGAAGTTCTTTATACAGGTATTAAGGTAATTGACCTGATCGAACCCTACGCAAAAGGAGGTAAGATTGGTTTGTTCGGTGGAGCAGGTGTTGGTAAAACTGTATTGATCCAGGAATTGATCAACAACATTGCAAAAGCGTATTCAGGTCTTTCCGTATTTGCCGGAGTTGGTGAAAGAACGCGGGAAGGAAATGACTTACTGCGAGAAATGATTGAAGCCGGTATCATCAATTACGGAGATGATTTCAAGAAATCAATGGAAGAAGGTGGTTGGGACCTTTCCAAAGTATCACCTGATCAACTAAAGGATTCAAAAGCAACCTTCGTTTTCGGCCAGATGAATGAACCTCCGGGAGCAAGAGCAAGGGTGGCACTTTCGGGACTAACTGTTGCCGAGTACTTTAGAGACGGTGACGGTTCAGGACAAGGAAGAGATATTCTTTTCTTCGTGGATAACATTTTCCGATTTACACAAGCTGGATCGGAAGTATCAGCACTTCTTGGACGTATGCCATCTGCTGTGGGTTACCAACCTACTTTGGCAACAGAGATGGGTGTGATGCAGGAACGAATTACGTCAACTAAGCATGGTTCCATTACTTCCGTACAGGCGGTTTACGTACCTGCTGATGATTTGACTGACCCTGCGCCAGCAACAACATTCTCTCACCTTGACGCTACTACCGTACTTTCAAGAAAAATTGCAGAATTAGGAATATACCCTGCTGTGGATCCTTTGGATTCTACTTCCAGGATTCTATCAGCAGACATTCTTGGAGACGAGCACTACAACTGTGCCCAGCGAGTGAAAGAGATTTTACAGCGATACAAAGAACTACAGGATATCATTGCCATTCTGGGTATGGACGAACTATCTGATGAAGATAAGCAGGTAGTACACCGAGCCAGAAGAGTACAACGATTCCTATCGCAACCGTTCCACGTGGCAGAAGCGTTCACCGGCCTTAGTGGTGAGTTGGTGGATATTAAAGACACCATCAAAGGTTTCAATGAAATCATGGACGGTAAGCACGATCATCTTCCTGAAGCAGCTTTCAACCTGGTTGGTACCATCGAGCAGGCTGTGGCTAAAGGTGAGAAATTATTAGCAGAAGCAGAAGCATAATCCATGTTCATAGAAATCGTAACACCGGACGAAAAAGTCTTCGAAGGAGAAGTGGAATCAGCCATATTGCCAGGTATCGATGGTTCTTTCCAGGTGCTTAACAACCATGCGCCGCTCGTTTCAACTTTGGGCAAGGGAGCTTTGACTATCAGAAGAATAGTAGAGAAAAGACCTGAAGAAATCGAAATGAAGATTGAAGGTGGTGCGATCGAGGTACTGAACAATAAAGTAGTGGTTCTTGCGGAAAAAATAGAGAAAGAGGTCGACAACTGATAATCGATCTCCTATCGAATCGTAAAAGCCGGTTTGACGTGAATGTCAGACCGGCTTTTTTTATATTAGGAGAATGAGAAAATTTCTATTGGATAGTGTCTTATGCACACTCTTCATCTTCGGGGTTATGGGACTATTCTCCAGTGTCACATATTTTCGAATCTTTGATCTTTTCGATCCAATTGGAGAAATGTTCTCTGACTTTGAGTTATCTGACCTAGTCATGTCCCAACTTCGGGCAGCTCCCGATGCAAGTGAAGATATAGTCCTGGTTAATATTGGCTTTCTAGATCGGGAGGGAATGGCAGCACAGATTGATATTATAAATGATTATAATCCTGTGGCTATTGGTCTTGATGCCTACCTGGGTGAGTTTCCCTCCACCTACAGCAAAGACAGCTTACTCATTGAAGTCATAAAAACCACACCTAACCTGGTCATTGGAGATAAACTGTTAGACTATAACGAACACACTGACCAGTTTGATTCGCTGCTTCGCCCAGAACCCAGGATAACTGATATCGCAACATTTGGTCATGTCAATCTTCTGACGCAGGCGGCGAATCAAAATGATCTAAAATCATGTCGTGAATGGTTACCCCAATACAAGGCCAAAGGAATGATGCACAAATCTTTCGCGGTCAAACTAGTGGAAATGGCAGAACCGGAGAAGGCCAAAAAATTTCTGGATCGTGGTAATGAAATTGAAGGTATTAATTTCAAAGGAAATGCTGTGGATTACGGTCAAACCGAATTTGGCACACGTTATTTCACCCTCGACTACCACGACATATTTGAAGGAAACTTTACTCCGGATTTATTTGAGAATAAAATAGTCGTTCTCTGCTTTATGGGAAGTCAATTAGGTGATCAAGAAACTCGAATTGATCGATATTTTACTCCTTTAAACAAAAACTATGTTGGAAAAGCAGAGCCAGATATGTGGGGAGGCGTGGTGCATGCAAATGCGATTTCCATGATTCTGGAGGAAGATTACATCGACAGCATGAGTCAGCCAACTTCAATCTTTCTAGCAGTTAGTATTTGTCTTTTTAATGTCCTACTGTTCAAAGTATTCTATGGAGCCATTCCAAAGTGGTACGATGGCATTACCAAAGTGATTCAGCTGATACAGGTGCTTGGATTGGTGAGCCTGATGATACTCTTGTTTCATTGGTTTAGTTATAAGGCTGACTTCACCTTAGCATTAGCAGTTATTGCCCTTTCTGGTGATTCTATCGAAGTCTATCATGGTGTAATCAAGAACCTTTTCTCGAAAGAGGATAGGAAAGACCTTTTCAGAATTAATCGTGGGTTTCTTAAGAATCGGTAAGTTCTTCCTGCAATTCTTCTTTCTTCTTTCTTCGAAACCTGTTGATCATCTTCTTCTCATAGGACCAGAAGAATTCGAATTGACCGAAGATGAATCCATAAAACAATAGGATAACATTGTAGGTAGGAAGTATCAGGATATAATAGACAATGGAAAACCACATGTTCTGTTCTCCATCTTCAGAAAAATAGGCCACTATTGGCCGTTTCAGAAATAATACTGTTGTCCCTGTACAGGCAAAAACGATCATGACTATAATGAATTGCCACGTGCTTTGGATGTTCCACTTTTCCTTTATTCTACTAACCCAACCCATTGATTTCCTCAGAAAAAAGTTGCCATTTTGGTTTTGATACAATTGTAATCCGTTCCTTTTTCACCGGATGCTCAAACTCTAGTTTATAGGCGTGCAAAGATATGCCCTTGTTTTGGTTCGCCGAGGGAAAACCATACTTTATGTCCCCTTTTATTGGATGCCCAAGATGTGATAATTGTACACGTATTTGATGAGGTCGACCAGTCTTAGGACTAACTTCAAACAGACTAAATCGCTCATCTATTGCCAAAGAACGGTAAGATAATTGAGCTTCTTTTGCCCCTCGAGTTTTGCCGGTTACCACTCGGGAAACATTATTCCGATTGTCCTTGATAATGAAATCGACCAACTCTCTTTTTCTTGTTTTTTGCCGACCCTGTACAATAGCCAGGTATCGCTTGTCGATTTTATCCTCTCGAAAAGCTGTTGTCATTCGACTCAAACTTTTCGAAGTCCTGGAAAAAATTACCAAACCACTTACTGGCCGGTCGATGCGATGAGTAGGATGAAGAAAAACCTCTCCCGGCTTTTCATACTTCACCTTAATGTACTCTTTCCCCCAGTCGGTAAGCGTTTTATCCCCGGTTTTATCCCCTTGAACCAACCAACCACAAGGTTTACTAACAACCAGTAAATGGTTGTCCTCATATGCAACATAAGGTTTACTCAAAACTCGCTAATCGAATGGAAGGAGATATGAGGAAAGTTGTCTTCCACCATCTGTAACCAGGCCTTAGACTCCGCCATGAAGACCAGCTTTCCTTCCTTGTCCCTGGCTATATGGCGATACTTATCTTTGACAAACTCATCCAGTTTTTCCTGGCTTTCCGCACTAATCCAGCATGCTTTGTAAATACTTACCGCTTCAAATTTCGCTTTCGCGCCGTATTCATTTTGCAGACGATGCTGTAACACCTCAAATTGAAGAGCCCCAACTGTTCCAACAACCTTTCTGCTCCCCATTTCATAAGTAAACAATTGCGCAACACCCTCATCCATCAGTTGGAGCAGTCCCTTATCCAATTGCTTGGCTTTCATTGCATCCAGGTTCACAACCTCACGAAAAAGCTCCGGTGAGAAACTGGGTATTCCTTTGTATAAACCTTTTTCTCCTTCACTTAGTGTATCACCGATTTTCAGGTTACCGGTATCATATAGACCCACGATATCCCCTGGGAAAGCTTCATCCACAGTCTCCTTCTGCTGTGCCATAAAGGCAGTTGCATTTGAAAACCTAAAATTTTTATCCTGCCGAACATGATAGTAATTACTGCCCCTTTGAAACTTGCCCGAACAAATTCGTACAAAAGCAATCCGATTTCTATGCCGGGGATCCATGTTTGCATGGATCTTAAAAATAAATCCTGAGAATTTATCTTCATCAGGGACCACCTGCCGAACCTCAGTCTCTCTGGGCCTTGGAGTAGGAGCTATCTGGATGAAGCAATCCAACAACTCTCGAACACCAAAGTTATTAACGGCACTACCGAAAAATACTGGAGCTACTTGTCCTGACAAATAATCTTCTTCATTGAATGGATCATAGACTCCATCAATCAACTCAATATCTTCCCTTAGTTGACTAACAGCCGATTCCGGCAATTGATTATCAATCTCAGGATCATCCACTCCTTTTATCTCAACAAGCTTGTCCGACCTTTTGGTTTTACTTGCTTCATAGAGATTCAGGTTGTTCTCATAAATATTGTAAACCCCTCTAAGAGTTTTACCCATGCCGATTGGCCAACTCATGGGTCGCACTTTAATGGAAAGCTTTTCCTCTATTTCATCCAGAAGCTCAAAAGGATCCCTACCTTCCCGATCTAGCTTATTTATGAAACACAAAACGGGTGTATTACGCATACGACAAACTTCCATCAGCTTCTCGGTCTGAATCTCAACTCCTTTCACACAGTCAATCACCATCACAACACTATCCACTGCTGTCAGTGTGCGGTAGGTGTCCTCAGCAAAATCCTGGTGCCCAGGCGTATCCAGTATATTGATTTTCAGGTTTTGATAGTCGAAAGCCATTACGGATGTCGCCACTGAAATTCCCCTTTGTTTTTCAATATCCATCCAATCCGAACGAGTGGTCATGTCAATCTTATTGGATTTCACAGCACCCGCTGACTGGATAGCTCCTCCAAAGAGTAACAGCTTTTCCGTGAGTGTAGTCTTGCCGGCATCCGGGTGGGCTATAATCCCAAATGTTCTTCTTTTGTTGATCTCCTGTTCTAAAGTCATTTTTTGGTAAATGAGCCGCAAAACTAAACGATCCTACCGATTCGGACGAAATGACTAATTTGCATTTATGCCCAAGGAAAGACGCTACATCATATACTTTCTTATTGGTGTGGCAATCTATTTTATCATTGACGGTGAAAACATCGAAGTCTCTGAAGTCAACGAAGTTGTTCTTCCCCTTATGCTGGTTGTCCTGGTCTTGATATTTGGACTTCGCTTCTGGAGGAAGTAATTCTCCAAAAAAGATTTCCATACTTTTTCTGCCATAATGTCACATTTTGGATGCCATCCAGCTATTTGGCACATGCATTGATCATTGTTGAATTGCAGACAGAAAACAGTAAGAACAAAAGAAATAAAGTAAGACATGGGTAAAATCATAGGCATAGATTTAGGTACCACAAACTCCTGCGTTGCAGTGATGGAAGGTAACGAGCCTGTTGTGATCCAAAACAGTGAAGGAAGGAGAACAACCCCATCCATCGTGGCTTTCTTGGACGGTGGTAAAGGCGAGAGAAAAGTGGGTGATCCCGCCAAAAGACAGGCAATAACCAACCCTGAGAATACCATAAGCTCCGTAAAAAGATTTATGGGGAAAAAACACTCAGAAGTTGGATCAGAAATTAGGAATGTCTCTTACAAGCTTGAATCAGGAAATAACGACGTGGTACGAGTGAAAATTGGAGACAGAAACTATACGCCCCAGGAGATTTCCGCAATGATCCTTCAGAAAATGAAGTCGACAGCGGAAGACTTTCTAGGACAAGAAGTAACAGAAGCGGTTGTAACCGTGCCCGCTTACTTCAACGATGCAGAGAGACAAGCAACTAAAGAAGCTGGCCAAATAGCCGGACTAGATGTAAAAAGAATTATCAACGAACCAACGGCGGCGGCACTCGCATATGGACTGGACAAAAAGAACCAGGACATGAAAATCGCAGTATATGACCTCGGTGGTGGAACATTTGATATTTCTATTCTGGAATTAGGTGAAGGAGTGTTTGAAGTAAAGTCAACAAATGGCGATGTACACCTGGGTGGAGACGACTTTGATGCAGTGATCATCGACTGGCTGGCCGAGGAGTTTTTGAAGGACGAAAACATTGACCTTAGAAAAGATCCTATGGCGCTTCAGCGTCTGAAAGAAGCTGCAGAAAAAGCAAAAATTGAACTTTCAAGCTCTAGTAGCACGGAAATAAATTTACCATACATTATGCCAGTAGATGGCATTCCAAAGCACCTTGTACGCAGCTTGAGCAGGGCCAAATTCGAAAGCCTTGCCGATGATTTGGTAAGAAGATCTTTGGACCCGGTAAAGAAGGCCTTGGAAGATGCTAAACTATCTACCTCGGAAATAGACGAAGTAATCTTGGTTGGGGGTTCAACTCGTATCCCAAAGATTCAAGAGGAGGTAGAAAAGTTCTTCGGTAAGAAGCCTTCAAAGGGCGTTAATCCCGATGAAGTAGTTGCCGTAGGAGCTGCCATCCAGGGAGGAGTCTTAACCGGTGAAGTAAAAGACGTACTACTTCTCGACGTCACTCCATTGTCACTTGGAATTGAAACGATGGGTGGTGTATCCACTAAGTTGATCGAATCCAATACTACCATTCCAACGAAGAAATCAGAGGTATTCTCAACTGCTGCCGACAATCAGCCGTCAGTTGAGATTCATGTTCTTCAAGGTGAAAGACCGATGGCTAAAGACAATAGAACCATTGGACGTTTCCATTTGGATGGTATCCCTCCTGCACCTCGTGGCGTGCCTCAAATTGAGGTAACATTCGACATTGATGCTAACGGCATCATGAATGTGTCGGCGAAGGATAAGGGTACTGGTAAGGAACAAAAGATTAGAATAGAAGCTTCAAGTGGTCTTACTGATGAAGAAATTGATAAGATGAAGCAGGAAGCAGAGGCTAATGCTGAAGCGGATAAAGAGGCGAAAGATAAGGTTGAGAAAATCAACCAGGCGGATTCTCTAGTCTTCCAAACGGAAAAGCAGTTGAAGGAGTACGGAGATAAGCTATCTGATGGCAATAAAAAAGCAATTGAAGATGCTCTTGCTAAGTTGAAGGAAGCACATGGAAAGCAAGATCTCCCTGCAATTGATTCAGCAATGGAGACCCTCAACACCGCTTGGCAAGCAGCTTCTCAGGAAATCTATGCTGCTCAGCAAGCAGCTGGAGGGGATGCAGCAGGCGCAGATCCAAATGCGGCAACCGGTGGAGCAGCACCAAATGACGGAGCAGAGGATGTGTCGGACGTAGAATACGAGGAAGTTGACGACAGTAAAAAGTAGTCCACTTCCCTGGAGATAGATTTGACCCCTTTCGGAATTACCGAAAGGGGTTTTTTTATGCCTTTTCAATTCGATCTTGGCTATAATCACATATTCACAAATCCACTTATCTTGTGGATAATGAAGAATCAAGAATGTTGGTTATTTCTTTTAACTCTGTTAATCGTTTTCGGCTCCTGCCAACCTTCAGAAGACTCAACTGAAAAATTCTCTATAAAGGAAGGAGCGAAGAATGGAATTTACGTTCTGAATCAGGCATCCTTTGGAGCAAAGGTCTATAAATCGGATTGTGCCAATTGTCATGGAGTCGATTTGAGAGGTACCGAAGGAGGAACTCCATTAATCGGGTCCCAATTCCTTAACAAATGGAAAGAGCAATCGATGGCTGCATTGCTCACCTATACCGAATCTACAATGCCCCAATCAAATCCGGGTTCATACGATCGAGAGACATACGTATCACTGATTGCTTACATTTTGCAATCCAATAGCTTCCCTCCAGGTAAAAGTGCACTTTCCACTTCCCTGGATTCCTTAACATCTATCCAGATAGGCTCTCCTCCGGAAAGTACACTGGCAAGAAAATTCACTGGTAGGGATCTTATTGAGCCAATAGAAACCATAGATTGGGAATGGACACAGCATCGAAGTGACTATGCCAGCACGAACTATGCTCCCCTGGAATTAGTAAACAAAGGAAATGTCAAGAATCTAAAGATTCTATGGAGATGGAAATCAGACAACTTTGGACCGGCACCTGAAGAGTACTTCAAAGTAACTCCTCTGATGGTTGGAGGAGTTCTATACTTTACGGCCGGTTGGCGTCGAACAGTTGTTGCCGCAGATGCACGCACCGGTGAAACTCTTTGGATTTACCGGATAGATGAAGGAGAAAGAACCAGGTTCTCTCCAAGACAAAATTCTGGTCGTGGTGTCTCCTACTGGAGAGGAGAAAATGGAGAATCCGATAGAATTATATTTATTACACCTGGATATCAGCTTATCGCTCTGAATCCCGAAAATGGTCAACCAATTTCTCAGTTTGGTAAGCAAGGAGTGGTTGACTTAAAAACTCAGCTCGAAGGGGACATTGATTTAGTCAAGTCAGCTATAGGTTCCACTTCCCCTCCAATAATAGTTAATGATGTCATTGTAGTAGGTTCTTGTTTCGCTACTGGATTGGCTCCCCCATCCCGCAATCAGATTCCTGGTGACATTACTGCTTACGATGTCCGATCGGGAGAAAGAATATGGACATTTCATACCATCCCGAAAGAAGGCGAATATGGAAATGAGAGCTGGGAAAATGAGAGCTGGAAATATACTGGGAACGTGGGTGCATGGACATCCTTCTCCGCAGATCCTGAACTTGGATTGGTGTACGTTCCATTAGAGGCCGCCACTGGTGACTTTTATGGAGGACATCGGCCGGGAGATAATCTCTTTTCCCAAAGTATCGTTTGTCTGGATATAAAAAGTGGCAAAAGAGTCTGGCACTACCAGACAGTTCACCACGATATCTGGGATTACGATCTTCCTGCTCCTCCAATACTGGCTGATATCGAAGTAGACGGCAAACAGATAAAAGCCCTGGCCCAGGTGACAAAGCAGGCGTTTACTTTCGTTCTTGATCGAACTAATGGAAATCCGGTATGGCCCATCGAAGAAAGACAGGTACCCCAAAGTATGATTCCTGGTGAAAAAACCTCACTCACCCAACCTTTCCCGACAAAACCAGCACCTTTTGATGAACAAGAAATCAATGATGATCTTCTTATAGACTTCACTCCAGAAATAAAGCAAAAGGCCATTGAAATCGCCAAGAACTATCATTACGGATCTCTTTATACGCCCATTTCCACACCGGAGCTTCCTGATAAATTAGGAACCTTGATGCTACCAGGACCAACCGGCGGGGCCAATTGGCAAGGGGCTGTACTCGATCCGGGAAGTAATTTTATGTATGTGTCGTCCACCACACTCCCCCGACCTTTGGCAATGTATACCGAACCCGATGTCTCGGATATGGATTACGTCGCAGGGTTTGCTAAGTCCGTCGTTCCTGGATTAGGTGGTCCTTTTGGACTCCCTTTACTAAAGCCACCCTGGGGCAGAATTACTGCAATCGATTTGAATTCAGGAGAACACGTCTGGATGATTGCCAATGGAGATTCACCGGATTGGCTGACCAACCATCCAAAACTAAAAGGGATAGAACTTCCAAGAACGGGGAAACCTGATCGAGTAGGATTATTGGTAACCAAATCCCTTCTTTTTGCTGGTGAGGGGTCTGGACTCTATAGTGCTCCCGGAGGTGGAGGAAATATGTTCAGGGCTCATGACAAGAACACTGGCGAAATTCTAGCCGAGATAGAGCTTCCGGCCAATCAAGCTGGTATACCGATGACGTATGCTATTAATGATAAGCAATATATCGTGGTAGCAGTTGGAGCACCCGGACATCCAGGTGAACTGATTTGCCTTGGACTTTGATTACCGATGTAGTGAAGTATTTTTGCCAAAAATCTGATCATTGAAAGTTTTTATTAAGACACTTTTTGGTCTTGAGGATATCCTGGCCAATGAATTAAAGGAGCTTGGAGCTGATAAAATAGAAAAACATCGGCGTGCTGTTTCCTGTGAAGGAACGCTTGAATTGGTATATCGGGCGAACTATTTACTTCGTACCGCGCTAAAAGTGCAAATTCCTCTCTACTCTTTTCAAGCCAAAGACGAAAATTCGCTTTATGATAAAGTACGTGATCATGATTGGTCGCAGTACCTGGATATTCACAAAACCTTCGCCATAAACGAAACCATCTTCTCAGAGTACTTCAAGCATTCCCGATATGCGGCTCTTAAGGTTAAAGATGCTATAGTTGATCAATTCAGGGACAAGTTCAGACAAAGGCCAAGTGTCGATTCAGAGCGTCCGGATGTTCTATTCAATGTACATGCACACAAAGAAAACTTTACCATCAGTCTCGATAGCTCAGGAGAATCGCTAAATAAGCGAGGTTATCGTGCAAAAGGTCATGAGGCTCCACTAAATGAGGTTTTGGCTTCTGGTCTCTTAAAAATGACTAACTGGAATACTGAAAGTCCGCTGTTGGACCCTTTTTGTGGTACGGGTACACTCCTGGTTGAAGCCGCGATGCAGGCATTTAACATCCCTGCACAGTTCAAAAGGAAAGAATTTGGCTTCAAAACATGGGCAAACTTCAGTCCACTTCTATGGAATAAAGTTAAAGAAGAAGCCAATGCTCAAATTCGAAAGACTTCAGTAGAACTCTGGGGAAACGATATCAGTAAAGATGCGATCTCACAAACAAGACACGCCCTTGGGGCACTGGATCTACGCAGAAACATTCGTGTATCTAACATTCATTTCGCTGACCAGTCTTCGAGAGGATTACAAGGTGTCATAATAACCAATCCACCTTATGGTGAAAGAATAGGAGATAATGTGGAAGAGCTATATCACGAGTTTGGAGATTTTCTAAGACAGAAATTCAAGGGATATGATGTCTGGGTACTCAGCTCAAATAAAAAAGCATTGAAACAACTCCACCTCGCTCCTGAACAGAAATTTGATGTATTAAATGGCAAGCTTGAGTGCGAATTTTGCCAGTATTCCATTAAATAGTTTAAATTTTTTTAGAAATCCGTTTCTTTGTCCTTGTAATTCACAACGATACCTTGCCTTCATTGAATGAGACAAAATCTACTTCGTCTGGGTGCCGATGAGCTTTCCTATGAAATAAGAGGAATCGTTCGAAAGGCCGAACAACTTCAGGAACTGGGATATGAAATTCTATGGGAAAATATTGGTGATCCCGTACAAAAAAATAAAGTACTCCCCGAATGGATGAAAGGTATCATAGCAGACCTTTTACGCGAAGACAAGACCTACGGATACAGCCACTCCAAAGGACTTCTTGAAACGCGTACTTTCCTTGCAAAGAAATGCAATGATCTCGGTGGTGTGAAGATCAAACCAGAGGACATTACTTTCTTTAATGGATTGGGTGACGCCATTCAGAAAATCTATCAATATCTGCAGCCAACTTCCCGGGTCATTGGACCATCGCCCGCTTACTCAACACATAGTTCGGCGGAAGCTGCACATGCCAACAATCATCCGATTACTTATAAGTTGGATCCGGAAAACAACTGGTTCCCTGACATTGATGATCTTCGGATGAAAGTGAAATACAACGAAAGTATCGTTGGAATCATGGTGATCAATCCGGATAATCCAACCGGCATGGTATATCCCAGGCATATTCTGGAACAGATTGTTTCTCTTGCTAAGGAATATGACCTTTTCCTGATTTTCGATGAGATATACATGAACCTGATCTACAACGGTGCAAGTACCTGTACGCTTGCTGAAGTAATTGGGGACGTACCAGGCATTTCTTTGAAGGGGATTAGCAAAGAATTTCCATGGCCTGGTGCACGGTGTGGTTGGACGGAATATTACAACCGCCAATCGGATCCTGATTTTTCCAAACTGTGCGAAACTATTGACAATGCCAAAATGATCGAGGTTAGCTCCACCAAGCTTCCTCAATTGGCTATCCCAAAAATCATGTCTGATAAACGCTATTCCTCCTTTCTGAAAGAAACAAATGCAGAAATCGGGAGGAGAAGTACATTTCTTGATGAGAAGCTTGGGGATCTGCCTTATGTAAAATTCAACCGGACAAACGGAGCATTTTACAATACAGTTATATTTAGAAAAGGAGCATTAAAGAGCAATCAGAAATTAGTTATTGACGACCCAAGCATTGAACATTTAGTTAACGAGTGGGTTCAACCCGGAATCGCACTTGATCAACGCTTTGTTTACTATCTCCTGGCCGCTAAGAAGGTATGTGTGGTACCTATTTCATCTTTCGCCTCAAGTCTGTTGGGATTTAGGATTACTCTGCTGGAGGAAAATGAGTCGATCAGAGAAGAAACCTTTAATCGGATAAGAGAAGGGATTGAAGAATACTGCTCCTCATTGGGATAGATCCATCACCATCATCTTATTCAATACCGAGTTGTTTCTTCCGGGTAATCCCAAGTACCCGACGGCAATACCCAGATCATTTATTGCAGCCATCTCACTATAGATGTCGCCATTTTCAGGTGTCACATCTTTAAAGTCACCAAAGTCTTGATGAATTGAAAACGCACGTAGTTGAAGAAGCGGACCTTCATATTTTCGGCCAGCCCAACCGACAATTACTCCCGAATTATTAATGTCAAAGAAATTATACTCTAAAAAATCAGCCCCTTGAGACCTATTCTTCTCTTCATAAGCAATGTAAGTATGATTTTTCAAATCGTATACTAAACCAACAGCTCTTCCTGTATTTATCAAATCAACATAGAATCCTACGGCTAAGTCATTATCGTTTATTGCTTTTATCTCAGAAAAGTCCGCAACATCTGGAGAAATATTCATTTTCTGAAGATCACCTGATAATACACTGTAAGCGAAGTATTCGTACTCATCACTTTGATTTCGTGCATATATAATGACCCAACTGTTATTGGATGCGTGAACCTCGGAAAAGGGGTAAGTTGATGAATCTAAAAGTTCGACAATTGAATCGGCCGCAAAAAGACATGCCCTGCTTTCTAACTCAGTCAGACCAAAGGATCCAAATACTTTATCCGTATTGGTCACATGTGAAGCCGTTGAACTATAGGCCTCTGAAGGATGCAGATCTATGAATGTACCATCCTTTAGGAGTACATAAGCTTTCCCCGGCAAAAAATCTGAGTGTTGACCACCTTCGGTTAAGTATTCTCCAACAATTGTTCCTTCGTCATTTATATCAACTGGCCATGTAGCCAAATGACCGGGCCGGGTAAGCTCCGTGAAAGAAGTCCCGTCGGACAGAATACGAAAACAAGTAGGAGGTTCTTCCAAATCAATAATATCTGAGGAAGATCCAGGGGAATAACCAATGAAACCAATTATCTCATTGGCATTATTAATATCCTGTATTTGAATGCTACCATGACCGTCAAATCCTGGTATATCCACCACCTCCCGCGGATCTTCTAATCTGATAAAAGGGTCAGAACATGAGATTAATATGACTACTCCTCCTACCAATATGTATGTGATCAACGGAAGTAGATATTTCATATACTTATGAACTTCAGATTATCTCTTAACCCTTGGAACTTTGGTCTTTTTAATGGGGATTCCTTGAATACCTTTTGAAAGACCTCCTCCGTCATCTCATTCCAATCCCTCTTTTCAAAGTCGCTCCAGGCACCCGGTTTAAAATCATCCTCTTGATGAGGAGTGGAGAATCGATTCCAGGGACATACATCCTGACAGATATCACAACCAAATACCCAGTTCTCCATGGAATTTTTGAATTCCAACGGGATTTCTTCTTTCAATTCGATCGTCAAATAGGAAATACATCTACTTCCGTCAACAACATAAGGTTCAGGTATGGCATCAGTTGGACAAGCATCCTGGCACGCGGTACAGGTTCCACAATAATCCTTTATTGGGCCATCCGGCTCAAGGTCTAGGTCTGAGATGATCTCTGCGAGGAAAAAAAAACTGCCCATTTCACGATTCAGCAGGAGTGAGTTTTTCCCAATCCATCCCAGGCCACTCTTCGAAGCCCATGCCCTTTCATGTACGGGTGCACTGTCCACAAAAACCCTTCCATCAACTTGGCCGATATGTTTTTCAATTTCAGCTACCATTGTTTTCAATTTTCTCTTCAAAACAAAATGATAGTCTTTGCCGTAGGCATACTTTGCAATCTTGGGTCGATCGTTGATCGCAAGGTCTTCTTCTGGAAAATAATTGTAGATCAAAGAGACTACGGACTTTGCGCCTGGCACCAACTTCGTTGGGTCCAGGCGCTTATCGATATTTCTCTCGAGGTAGCCCATTTTACCTTGGTAACCTCTTTTGAGCCATTCCTCCACTTTTGAAGCTTCGTCTTCCAGAAACTCTGCCGTAGAAATACCGCAGTGACTGAAGCCCAATTCCCGACCTATTTTTTTTACAATCTGAGTATGTTGATGGGTATTACCCATGATAATTATTCAAATAGTGATCCCATTTGTTGTGGAGGAATCTTCCCAAGATGTCTGAAGGCTCTCTCCGTAGTCATACGACCTCTGCTGGTTCTTTTTATGAATCCCTCCATGATAAGAAATGGCTCATATACTTCTTCAATTGTTTCTGCTTCCTCGCCACAGGCGGTGGCAATCGTGGAAAGACCGACAGGCCCTCCTTTAAATTTGTCGATGATGGTAGCCAAAATGCGATTATCCATTTCATCTAATCCATGATCATCTACATCAAGAGCTTCAAGCGCCATCCTGGCAATTTTCAGGGTGATAGAACCGTCTCCTTTTATTTGAGCAAAATCCCTGGTCCGTCTTAACAGAGTATTCGCAATTCTAGGAGTTCCTCGACTCCTTCTCGCGATTTCGTACGCTGCTTCTTCGTCGATTATACTACCAAGAATATCCGATGAACGACCAACAATACCAGTTAGTAGTTTTGCATCGTAGTATTCCAGTCTGGCGTTAATGCCAAAGCGGGCTCTTAAAGGTGAGGTAAGGAGACCGGACCGGGTAGTTGCTCCAATAAGTGTAAATGGGTTTAGGGCAATCTGAACAGTTCTGGCATTAGGGCCAGAATCCAGCATAATATCAATTTTGTAATCCTCCATTGCAGAGTACAGATACTCTTCCACTACAGGATTCAGTCGATGAATCTCATCGATAAAGAGTACATCATGATCTTCCAGGTTAGTTAATAACCCAGCTAGCTCACCCGGTTTATCCAATACCGGTCCAGATGTAATCTTAATGTTTGAACCTAATTCATTGGCGATGATATGAGAAAGAGTAGTTTTACCCAATCCAGGGGGTCCATGAAGCAAAACATGATCTAATGGTTCGGTTCGTTGCTTAGCTGCTGCCACGAAAACCTTCAGGTTTTCTACCACCTTATCCTGACCAGCGAAATCATCAAAACTTAACGGGCGTAAAGCTTTCTCTATTTCTTTTTCACTGGACGACAGTCCTTCGTCATCACCTGTCAGATAATCTTCCCTCATGTGCTGTTTTAGGAAAACAAATATAGTCAATGGATATTCTATTTCTTCTTGCACTATAATTGCAAAAAGAGCTGATTGTGGATCCCGAAACCAAGAAAAAACTTCCTAGAATATTCTTCTTTCTAGCTGCTGTTGTTCTATTAGTGAAACTTCACCGGGAAGGGCAGGAAAACCTGGTAATGAATCAAGTTACCGGACGCACGATGGGGACCATTTCTTACTCAGTAAAATATCGTCTGGAGGAGCAAAAGGACTTGTCAGTCGAAGTTGACTCTCTACTAAAATATTTCAATGAATCCTTAAGCACCTATATCCCTGACTCAGAAATTTCTGAGTTCAATCAAAGGGACACACTAGCTTTCAGATCTCAGTTGTTTTTCCCCGTATTGGAAACAAGTCAGCTAGTATTTACAGCCACGAACGGAGCGTTTGATCCTACGATTGGACCTTTGGTGAATGCCTGGGGTTTTGGACCCGGACAAGGAATTAATCCAACTGACAACCAAATAGATTCTTTACTCAATTTTGTAGGTTTCAACAAAGTAGCTTTCAATAAGCAGTATGTGACCAAACCTCAAGGAACATATTTAGATTTTAGTGCGGTTGCAAAAGGCTATGCGGTTGACCTGGTTGGAAAACTGTTAGAAGAAAACAACTGTAAAAATTATATGGTTGAGATTGGTGGGGAGGTAAGAACCTTGGGCAGCAACGACAAGAATGAAGATTGGTCAATTGGAATAGAGGACCCGGTTGTGAGTAAAGAGGAGAAAAAAATTATGGCAATCGCCAAAATGAAGAATAGATCAGTAGCAACTTCGGGTAACTATAGAAACTATTTCGAAAAGGAAGGAAAGCTCTTTGCCCACATCATTGATCCCAGAACCGGATATACCTCCGAAGATCCCATCCTAAGTGCCTCCGTTTTTACTACAGATTGTATGACTGCGGACGCGTACGCAACCGCCTTCATGGTAATGGGATTTGAACAGGCGAAAGAATTCATTGACAGTAAGAAAGAATTGGATGCCATTCTGGTCTACACAGAGGGTGAGGAGATTAAGAAATACGTTTCAAAAGGGATTGAAGCTGATATATCCATGCTATGATCCTGATCATCGCAGTACTTTTCATCACCACCTTCCTCGCGGGTTATTTATCCACCTTCTTCCCCTATAATCCAAAAAACCTAAGGCTTCCATTAATTTTTGCTGCCGCGTATCTTTTTACAATTACGGTCATCCACATGCTTCCGGAGCTCTTTACCGAAGCAGATAATGTATATGTAATCAGTGGATTTATACTTGGTGGATTCCTACTTCAACAAGTTCTTGAATCATTTTCCAACGGAATCGAACACGGTCATTTTCACAAGGAAAATAAAAGCAAGTATGGCATACTTATCGCTTTAACAATCCATTCTTTACTGGAGGGATCACTTCTTATTCATGATAGCCCATTTCATGAAAAATTTGAGTTATCTCCATTGCTTCTTGGAATTGTATTACATAAAATGCCAGCTGCTTTTGCTTTGATGTTGGTTTTCGCAAAAGGGAACAAGCTAACTAAACAGCAACTACTTATCTTGACGTTGTTTGCCTTTTCATCACCATTAGGTTTAATAATAAGCGAGCTTATTGACCTCCACAGCGATGTTATGATCTACTTGTTTGCACTAGTCAGTGGTAATTTTCTCCATATTTCAACTACAATCTTCATCGAGAGTAACCCCGAACACAAGTTTCGATGGAAAAAACTGGCAATTAGTATCTTGGGAGCTGGGATTGCATTCCTTTCAGAATATTTTATCTAATTTAAGAGCTCATCAACTAAGCCCAATGTCTGATTCAAAGATGAAATCATATTGGCGAAAGAATCTTCGCTATTTACTGATCCTGTTAATCATTTGGTTTTTTGTCTCTTTTGGAGCGGGTATCCTGTTTGTCGACAGCATGAACTCCATCCAGGTTGGAGGATTCAAACTAGGTTTTTGGTTTGCTCAGCAGGGTTCAATTTTCGTTTTTGTCATACTGATCTTTGTCTATGTACGTCTGATGAATAAGCTAGACAAAGAATATGATGTAGAAGAACATTAATCAGCACTTATGGATGTACAAGCCTGGACTTTCGTCATCATCGGCCTCTCATTTGCCTTATATATTGGAATTGCAGTCTGGTCGAAAGCAAGTTCAACTGGAGAATTTTATGTTGCCGGGGGTGGAGTTCATCCTGTTGTAAACGGTATGGCAACGGCAGCCGACTGGATGTCAGCGGCTTCTTTTATATCAATGGCAGGGCTCATTTCTTTTATGGGATATGATGGTGGAGTGTATCTTATGGGTTGGACCGGAGGATATGTATTACTAGCATTACTGCTCGCACCCTACCTTAGAAAGTTTGGGAAGTTTACTGTCCCTGATTTCATCGGCGATCGATATTATTCAGATATCGCCAGGACGGTAGCAGTAGTATGTGCGATCATCGTTTCATTCACCTACGTCGCCGGTCAAATGAGAGGTGTGGGTGTTGTTTTCGCACGCTTTCTGGAAGTACCAATAAATATTGGTGTACTAATAGGTATGGGACTGGTTTTCTTCTACGCTGTTCTTGGTGGAATGAAAGGCATAACCTATACACAGGTTGCCCAGTACTGTGTATTAATTTTTGCCTACATGGTGCCCGCATTTTTTATATCCATACAACTGACTGGAAATGTTATCCCCCAGCTTGGTTTTGGTGCAACGGTAAACGAAGGTGGAATGTACTTACTGGATAAGTTGGATAACCTTCATGCCGAATTAGGTTTTGCCGCCTATACTGATGGCTCAAAGCCAACCATTGACGTGTTCATGATTACATTGGCCTTAATGGCAGGAACTGCCGGACTGCCTCACGTAATTGTGCGGTTCTTCACAGTACCTAAAGTTAGGGACGCACGAATATCAGCTGGATGGGCATTGCTATTCATAGCTATTCTTTACACCACTGCGCCAGCCATAGCTGCTTTCGCACGTACCAACTTAATCACAACGGTATCCAATCAAAATTACAAGGATGTTCCTCAGTGGTTTCGGAATTGGGAAACAACAGGATTAATCGCTTTTGATGATAAGAATAATGATGGAGCGATTCAATATGTCGCAGACCCGAACGCAAATGAACTAACCATAGATAGAGATATCATGGTACTGGCAAATCCCGAAATTGCCCAACTTCCGGATTGGGTCATTGCCCTGGTCGCGGCAGGGGGTCTTGCCGCTGCCTTATCCACTGCCGCGGGACTCTTGCTGGTGATATCCACCAGTATTTCACATGACCTAATCAAAAAACAGATTAAACCTGATATATCGGAGAAAGGTGAGCTGCTTTGGGCTCGATTAGGTGCAGCTGTCGCTGTTATTATAGCCGGTCACTTTGGAGTCAATCCTCCTGGGTTTGTTGCCGCGACTGTTGCCCTCGCATTTGGTTTAGCTGCTGCATCGTTCTTCCCAGCTATTGTGCTTGGGATCTTTGATAAACGAATGAATCGGGAAGGCGCCATAGCCGGAATGATCACAGGAATTACAATAATGCTACTGTACATGATACACTTTAAGCTTGGATGGTTTACCGGGGAAGTTCCGCCATCTAGTGAATGGTGGTTCGGTATTTCTCCGGAAGGGTTTGGCTCTGTAGCTATGGCAATAAATGTAATTGTATCGTACTCTGTATCCAGGACGACAGCGGTCCCCCCTCAGGATGTACAGGAATTAACAGAGAATATTCGATTCCCGAAAGGGTCCACAGAAGCACATGAGATAAATGCCTGAGAGCACTTGACTTATGTCATTTTTCATATCAAGTTTCATGTTGAACTTAACCCACTAAATGTACAAAAATGAAGATCAATAGCTTAAAAGAGTATTTCGACCATTACGATAGAAGCATTGAAAACCCTGAAGGATTTTGGGGAGGAATAGCCGAAAACTTCACTTGGAAGAAGAAGTGGGATAAAGTCCTTGATTGGAACTTCTCCGGACCAGATATAAAGTGGTTTATCAATGGTAAACTAAACATCACAGAAAACGCCCTTGATAGACACCTTGCTGATCATGGCGACGATATTGCCATCATTTGGGAACCTAATGATCCCAACCAAGCCACTATCCGGCTGACCTACAAAGAACTTCATCAGCAAGTCTGCCAGTTTTCTAATGCAATGCAGTCAAAAGGTGTCAAAAAAGGTGACCGTGTTATTATTTATATGCCAATGGTTCCTGAAGCTGCAGTCGCTATGTTGAGTTGCGCAAGAATCGGGGCTGTTCACTCTGTTGTTTTTGCTGGTTTTTCTGCAACCTCATTAGCCGACCGAATCAACGATTGTGGTGCTAAGATGGTATTAACCTCAGATGGTAATTTCCGGGGAAAGAAAAATATTGATGTTAAAGGAGTGGTGGATGAAGCTCTTGAAAATTGTGATACTGTAGAAACGGTTATAGTTCTCAAGCATACGGATGCTGACGTGACCATGGTTGAAGGAAGAGATGTATGGTGGTCTGATGCTGTTGCCGGTCAATCCGATCAGCACGAAGCTGTAGAGATGGATGCAGAGGATATGTTATTCATCCTTTATACCTCAGGATCAACTGGAAAACCCAAAGGCGTAGTTCACACTTGTGGAGGATATATGGTTTTTGCCGAGTATAGTTTTGTTAACGTATTTCAATACAACCGGGGTGATGTCTACTGGTGTACCGCGGATGTCGGATGGATCACGGGACATACATACATCGTTTATGGTCCGTTATTGGCCGGAGCCACTACAGTGATGTTTGAAGGTGTACCTACCTATCCACATCCAGGCAGATTCTGGGAGGTAGTGGATAAATACAAGGTAAACCAATTCTACACTGCGCCGACAGCCATACGTGCTTTACAGGCCTTTGGAACCGAGCCGCTGGAACCCTATAACCTCGATTCACTTAAGGTGATAGGTAGTGTGGGTGAACCGATCAATGAAGAGGCATGGAACTGGTATCATTCCAATGTGGGTAAAGGCAGATGTCCACTGGTTGATACCTGGTGGCAAACGGAAACGGGAGGTATAATGATATCTGCCCTTGCCGGACTTACGCCTAATAAACCGGCACATGCCTCCTATCCATTACCAGGAGTCAACCTGGTGATCATGGATGCTGAAGGAAACATCCTCGAAGGAAATAATGTGGAAGGTAATCTTTGCATCAGCCATCCTTGGCCCTCGATATTAAGAACCACCTTTGGTGATCATGAGAGGTGTAAGCAGACCTATTTCGCTACTTATAATAACATGTACTTTACGGGCGATGGCGCCAAACGTGATCATGACGGCTTCTATAGAATACTAGGCCGTGTGGATGATGTAATTAACGTATCTGGCCACAGAATGGGAACAGCAGAAGTCGAAAATGCTATAAATGAGCATGAAGGTGTTGTGGAATCTGCAGTAGTGGGGTATCCTCATGAGGTAAAAGGCCAGGGTATCTACGCCTATGTCATTTGTGAAAACGGCGGTAAGGATAATGAGCAGATGGAGGCTGAAATTAGAGCAACTGTCAGCGAGATTATTGGTCCCATTGCAAAACCGGATAAGGTTCAAATTGTCTCCGGATTACCAAAAACTCGTTCCGGAAAGATCATGAGAAGAATCCTGCGAAAAGTCGCTAGTAACGATACGGGTAATATGGGAGATACATCTACTTTACTTAATCCTGAAATTGTTGATGAGATAATAAAAGGCAGTAGGTAAGAATAAAAACCCCAAATAAAAAAATCCCTTCAGCTTGCTGAAGGGATTTTCACTTTAAACAAAATCAATTTATTAACTCCCACACATTTCACATCCATCTGGATCATCCAGGGAGCACTGCATTGCTTGCTGATTGTACTCCTTATCGGATGAAGCCTGAACATCCGTACTTCCACCTGCTGTAGTTTGTGCTGCTGCTTCCTGTGGAACGGATTCTTTTTGCTCTTCCTTCGTTACGGTAAACTTGATAGCATCTGTCGCAGCTTTTGTTCGCAAGTAATACATGCCTGTTTTCAGCCCTTTCTTCCATGCGTAAAAATGCATGGAAGTCATCTTTCCAAAGTTTGCATCCGTCAAATGAATATTTAAACTCTGGCTTTGGCATATGTAAGCTCCTCTATCAGCAGACATATCAATAATTGCCTTCTGAGATATCTCCCAAACCGTCTTGTAAAGTTCTTTGATGTCCTGAGGTATCTCAGGAATATTTTGAATCGAACCATTTTCAGCCTTAATCCTGTTCATCATCCGCTCATCCCACAATCCTAGCTTGATGAGGTCCTGCATCATGTACTTATTGGCTACTATAAATTCACCAGATAGAACACGTCTGACGTAAAGGTTCGAAGTGAATGGCTCAAAGCACTCGTTATTACCCAAAATCTGTGAAGTGGAAGCAGTCGGCATAGGTGCTAATAAAAGTGAGTTTCGCACTCCATGCTTGCGCACATTTTGCTTCAATTCATACCAATCCCATCTTCCTGAATCAGGCTCCACTCCCCACATATCGAATTGGAAGATACCTTTTGACACTGGAGACCCTTTATAGGATTCATATGGACCTTCCTCTTTAGCCATCTCCATAGAGGTTTCCATAGCGGCAAAATAGATGGTCTCAAAAATCTCTTTATTCAGTTTACGAGCTTCAGGTGTATCGAATCCGTAACGCATGAGAGCAAATGTATCTGCCAAACCCTGAACACCGATACCTATTGGTCGATGTCTCATGTTAGAGTTTCTTGCCTGCGGAACCGGATAGTAATTGACATCAATTACTTTGTTCAGGTTCCTGGTCACCACCTTCGAAATTTCATACAACTTCTGATGATCAAATGTATTGTCTTCTTTTACGAATTTCGATAACGCTATGGAAGCCAGATTACATACGGCCACCTCATCTTTGGAGGTGTACTCAATAATCTCAGTACAAAGGTTACTGGACCTAATCGTACCTAGATTCTTTTGATTTGATTTTCTGTTGGCGTGATCTTTATAGAGAATATATGGTGTACCCGTCTCAATCTGAGATTCTAATATTTCAAACCATAAATCCTGTGCTTTTACGACTCTTCTTGCCCGGTTTTCTGTTTCGTATTTTTCATACAATTTCTCGAATTCTTCCCCGTAAGAATCGTGTAGGTCCGGGGCTTCGTCCGGACTGAAAAGTGACCAATCACCATTTTCTTCAACACGCTTCATGAAAAGATCCGGGATCCACATGGCATAGAAAAGATCTCTTGCTCGAAGTTCTTCCTTCCCGTGATTCTTTTTCAACTGAAGAAACTCAAAAACATCAGCATGCCAGGGTTCAAGATAAATCGCAAAGCTTCCTTTTCTTTTTCCTCCGCCTTGATCAACGTATCTAGCTGTCATATCAAAGTTTCTAAGCATTGGTACTATTCCGTTGGACGTACCATTTGTTCCTTTGATATAAGCGCCCGTAGCGCGAATGTTATGTATACTCAGACCGATACCACCTGCAGATTGTGAAATCTTAGCGCATTGCTTAAGTGTATCGTAAATCCCATCAATGCTATCATCTTGCATGGATAACAAAAAGCAGGATGAAAGCTGTGGTTTAGGCGTCCCAGCATTGAAGAGAGTGGGTGTAGCATGTGTGAACCACTTCTCAGACATCAAATCATAGGTCTGAATTGCTGAATCAATATCTTCACCGTGGATCCCAACTGCTACCCGCATCAGCATATGTTGTGGCCTTTCCACGATTTTTCCATCCAATTTCATCAGATATGACCTCTCTAGTGTTTTAAAGCCAAAGAAATCATAGTTATAGTCCCTCTTGTAATTGATGGCCTCATCCAACCTTTTGGCATTGCTCTTTATCACACCATACGTTTCCGTTGATATCAATGCCGCATTTTCATCTGTTTTAGGATTTATGTAGGTATAGAGCCTTTTCATGGTATTTGAAAAGGACTCAGAGGTCGTCTTATGCAGGTTGGAAATAGCTATTCGAGCTGCGAGCTTGGCAAAATCAGGATGCCTGGTTGTCATCGTAGCAGATATCTCTGCAGCCAAATTGTCCAACTCTACCGTGGTTACACCATCGTAAAGTCCGTCAATAACCTTCTTTGCTATTTCTACCGGCTTTACAAAATCTTCGTTAAGACCTTCACAAAGATTCTCAATGCGAGCTGTGATCTTGTCGAATTTTACTGATTCTCTTCTTCCGTCTCTTTTTTGTACTAACATATGCGGGTGATGTAGGTTATAGTATTCTTAAAAATCTTCGTCAAGACTAAACTTTGGTTTCTCTGAATCTTCGGTCTTCAATACCCCTGCCTTCTGGTATTCTCCCACTCTTTTCTCGAAGAAATTCGTCTTTCCTTGTAGCGAAATCATCTCCATAAAATCAAATGGATTAGTTGAGTTGTACACTTTAGGACAATTCAACTCAGTAAGCAGTCGGTCAGCAACAAACTCAATGTACTGACACATTAAGTCTGCATTCATTCCGATCAATTTTACCGGCAAAGCATCGGTAACAAATTCTTTTTCAATTTCAACTGCGTCCTTAATGATCTCCTGAACAGTCTCCGGAGAAAGCTTATTGATGAGGTGATCGTTATACAGTAGACAAGCAAAGTCACAGTGCAGGCCTTCGTCTCTTGAAATTAATTCATTGGAAAAGCTTAGACCCGGCATCAACCCCCTTTTCTTTAACCAGAAAATACTACAGAAGCTTCCTGAAAAGAAAATTCCTTCGACGGCAGCAAAAGCGATCAGACGCTCAGCAAAATTTCCTTCATCAATCCATCGAAGAGCCCAATCCGCTTTCTTCTTCACGCAGTCCATTGTTTCAATGGCATGAAACAATATGTCTTTCTCTTTTGGATCGTTTACATAAGTATCGATCAATAAGGAGTAAGTTTCAGAATGAATGTTTTCTATGGCAATTTGAAAACCGTAGAAAAACTTAGCTTCAGTATATTGGACTTCCGAAACGAAATTCTCCGCAAGATTTTCGTTTACGATACCATCACTTGCTGCGAAGAATGCCAATACATGTTTAATAAAGTGTCTTTCCCCGTCATTAAGATCCTTCCAGTCTTTAAGATCCTGGCTAAGATCGATTTCTTCTGCTGTCCAGAAACTTGCTTCCGCCTTTTTGTAAAACTTCCAGATGTCGTCGTGATCAATAGGAAATAATACAAACCTGTCTTTGTTCTCCTTTAATATTGGTTCCTCAGTCATGGTACTCATCAAATGTGTATTAAGCTACAAACAATAAATTCCCATTCCTCATTCGGAGAAAAATCAAAAACTTACTGTTTTTGCTTCTCCAAACAGGACCTTTTTTACACACAAATACTGTTGAGTGTTACTAAATCAGTCTTGATGGGACGCTACCTCAAGAAAAGTGGTTTAATTTTCGAAAGCCGCGCATACAAAAATGTTTAATATGAGGATAAATGTCAAGCCAGACCTTGACTCAAACAGGCAGTTATCAACACCCTGTGGATAACTACTTAATCCATTGATTAATAGGTAATTACATGTTGATAATGAATATAAACTTCTATGAAATTTCGGCGTTTACGGAGGTTGATTGCGCGAAAAAAATCATAAAAAAAAATTATCCACAGTCTAATCCACTATTTGAATAGTACTTGCATTTGAAAAATATACTGAAACTACTATCTTTGCAGTCCTTTTTAAAATAGTAGGTTAATGTACGCGATTGTAGATATTGCTGGAAAGCAATTTAAGGTAGAGAAAGATAAATTCATCTATGCGCCTAAATTAGACGCTGAGGAAGGATCTGCCGTCGATTTTAAGGACGTTCTACTCGTTGATAACAACGGTAAGGTAAAAGTAGGAACACCTACTGTTTCCGGTTCAAAAGTTTCAGGTAAAGTTTTGGAACATGTTAAAGGCGACAAGGTAATAGTCTTTAAGAAAAAAAGAAGAAAAGGATATAAAGTGAAGAACGGTCACAGACAGCAATTCACTAAGGTATTAATTGAAAATATTAAGTAATAGGAAACCATGGCTCACAAAAAAGGTGTAGGTAGCTCTAAAAACGGTCGGGAATCGGAAAGTAAACGACTGGGTGTTAAGATTTACGGTGGACAAGCAGCTATCGCTGGTAACATCATAGTAAGGCAAAGAGGTACAAAACATCATCCAGGTAACAACGTGGGGATGGGAAAAGACCACACGCTATTTGCTTTAACTGATGGAGTTGTTCGCTTCCAAAAAGGAAGAGAAGATCGATCTTTCGTACACATCGATCCTGCTTAATAGTTAAGTAATTAGTGAAAAAACGAAGAAGCGCATCTTAATGATGCGCTTTTTTTGTGTCCGGTTTTACCTCTAACAACTGTTCGATTCTATACAGTTTCACTCAGTATCCCCATCTGTCTATTATTGTAATAACCTGAAAATGTGCTACTTACATTTTTTGGCACACTGAATGCATTACCCTAATCGTCAGAAACTCAAAACAAACCGGAAGAACCTATTATGGTTCTTCCACAAATTGGTTAAATGAAAAAGGGGGCTGGTTTACACCAGCCCCCTTTTCATTACTATACTCGGTTTGTAAAAAATCCGCTATGCTTCCACAGGTTTTTTCCGGGGTCTACCTGGAAGTACAGTTGTTTCCTTGAATCCATTCTTATATAGCTTCTTTCTGGTCTTCCAGACTTTGAAGTTATTCTTATTACCTACTTCAAACTGCCACTTCATGTGTTCAGATGCAGTCATCCATTTGAGGTTTTCAGCGTGATTATTTCTTGGATTATTATCATCATGAATAATCATCGTCTTCTCGCTTACATCTTCATTCGGAACGAAAGCTTTGGCGACCTCTTTGTGTGGGTAAACGGTCCTCCTTTTGCCGTTGTCGTCGATTAAATCAAGGAAATAACACTTACACGTCTTGTTCCAACGTTGACGCATCATCTTTCCTCTTAGATTCATATTAGTTTTACTTCCCTTGTGCCATACTTTTCGGCTGACACTGCGGATCTTACCTCTGGTCGATACCTGGTAATTGTTGAAACCTGGGATGGATTCCCACTTCTCGTCTGGTTTTGGATTTGCCATAATAAATGCTCTTTAAGGTTGACTAAACCAGCCGAATTCTTAATGCCTTTTCTAATTTACTGGTTTAATTATTAATAATTGACGATTATCCAATATTTCGCTTATACCTTATTGGAATTATCATTTGCTAATATACAATTTTCAAAAGATAATAAATGGATTATTGCTGATAACGTCTATTTAGTTTATATGCCTAATTACATAACACCCTCTCGTGTAAAAACGATCCAGTCAAAACCTTATATTGTATTTAGCGGAATAACAACCCTTTTTAGTTGTCACTACTTTCATTGATATCTTTGAACAGTGGAGGAAAAAGAAATCTCTGTTGGACCTGAATATGGTTATGATCGGGATAGGTTAACTAACTATCTGATCAAAAAAGGTATAGTGACTGAAGGTCAAACCTACGAGATTTTGCTTCGTTCCATTGATGCCAGAGGAAGGTCTCCAAAAGTAAGATTACGGATAGGTATTGACACTCACCACCATGAATTTGTGGAGTACTTTCCGGATCGTATTCCCACACTTACTGGTAAGTCTGTTGTTATTATTGGAGCAGGCCCAGCCGGATTATTTGCCGCATTAAAAGCCCTGGAATACGGAATCAAACCCATTGTTATTGAGAGAGGCAAAGATGTTAGGGCACGTCGTCGGGATATCGCCGCGATAAACAAGGAACATATTGTCAACGAAAACAGTAACTATTGTTTTGGGGAAGGTGGAGCTGGAACTTATTCCGATGGAAAGCTTTACACCCGTGCAAAAAAAAGAGGTAGTGTACGTCGTATATTCGAAATACTTGTAGCACACGGCGCGACTGATGAAATCTTGTTTGAGTCCCACCCACACATTGGGACTAATAAGTTACCTAAAATCATTACCTCTATTAGGAACACTATACTTGAGTTGGGCGGTGAAATCCATTTTAATACGCTTTTGACTGACTTCAGCATACATGAAAATCAGATTACCGGGGTAGAGATAAATGGTCAAGAAAAAATCGAGACTCAAGCTGTTATTTTAGCTACCGGTCATTCTGCCAGGGATATTTATTATTTACTTGACCGACAGAATATTCTCATCGAATCCAAACCTTTTGCTCTCGGTGTAAGAGTGGAACATCCTCAACAAATAATTGACCAGATCCAATACAATCAGTGTCCAAGAGATCCGCAACTTCCTTCAGCGGCCTATTCCATTGTAAATCAGACTTTTTACGGGAAAAAACAACGTGGAGTATTCTCGTTTTGTATGTGTCCTGGTGGATTTATTGTACCGGCGGCGACATCGCCAGAAGAGATAGTCGTCAATGGAATGAGTCCCTCCAGAAGAAATAGCAAGTATGCTAATTCGGGAATAGTTGTAGCGATAGAAAATGAAGATCTTCGCCATTATCAAGATAAAGGACCTTTAGCTGCACTATCCTTTCAAAAAGAAATTGAACGCCTTGCCTGGGTTGCCGGGGGAAAAAGGCAAACTGCCCCCGCTCAGCGATTAACCGATTTTGTAGATGGCAAGGTCTCTACATCGTTACCTGAAACATCGTATCAACCGGGGGTAATCTCAACGGACATGAAAGAAGTTCTGCCAGATTTTGTTCATGAACGTCTCAAGACCGGGTTCAGAGCTTTTGGTAAGAAATTGAAAGGATTCCTGACTAATGAAGCACAAATTGTAGGTGTCGAAAGTCGTACCTCCTCTCCTGTTCGAATTCCCAGGGATTCTGAATCGCTTGAACATCCTCAAATCGCTGGTCTTTATCCCTGTGGAGAAGGAGCAGGGTATGCCGGAGGAATAGTATCAGCGGCTATGGATGGAGAACGGGTTATGGAGCGAATAGCAGCTGTTCTAGAAACGAAGGTGCTTAATAGTAAGTGATCTATTAATCAACTGTTTCAAGGAATCACATCCGATTTTTACGTGGCGTTGTACGTAGTTTTCCGTTACCTTCTTGTCACTTTCGTCCGTCTTTACCCCTTCAGGAATCATTGGGATGTCGGAAACTAACAAGAGAGCCCCGGCTGGAATCTTGTTCTTGAAAGCTGCCGTGAAAATTGTTGCCGTCTCCATGTCAATTGCCATGGTCCTAAGTTGTTTCAGGTATCTTTTAAACTTGTCATCGTGTTCCCAAACTCTCCTATTTGTGGTGTAAACCGTACCTGTCCAGTAATCAAGTTCATGATCCCGGATGGTTGTAGAAATAGCCTTTTGCAAGGCAAAAGAAGGCAATGCTGGTACTTCCGGTGGCATATAGTCATCAGAGGTCCCTTCACCTCGAATGGCAGCAATCGGAAGAATAAGATCACCTACGCTGTTCTTTCTTTTTAATCCACCACATTTACCCAGAAATAGAACCGCCCTAGGTCGAATAGCGGTCAAAAGATCCAGCACTGTGGCAGCATTGGCTGAGCCCATACCAAAATTAATAATGGTTATTCCACCGGCGGTAGCACATTGCATGCTTCTCTCTGAGCCAATAATCTCAACTCCTTGCCATTCGGCGAAATACTCAATATAGTTAAGAAAATTCGTTAACAGGATATACTTGCCAAACTGGTCAAGTGATTGACCTGTATATCTTGGCAACCAATTTTTTACTATTTCGCTTTTGGTCTTCATTTGATATGATACCTATCCTGGTTTTTTCAAGGCTCTATAAAGCACCTGAGCTGGGTGATGAGAATCCCGATCAGTTCCATCTTTAATCTGATGTCTGCAGCTCGTACCCGCTGCCACAACCAACTGTTCATTCTCAAGGGTTCTTACTTTTGGAAATAGAACTAATTCACCTACTTCCATACTTAAATCATAATGTTCTTTTTCATATCCGAAAGACCCTGCCATGCCACAGCATCCAGAAGGAATCATTCTGACCTTATAGTTTTCTGGTATTTCCAGGATCTTTTTCGTCGGAGTCATTGATGAGAGTGCTTTTTGATGGCAATGGCCATGCACAAATATTTCCTGCTGGTCAGTAGTAAACTGATCACGACTAATTCTTCCAGAATCCCACTCTTTTGACAAAAACTCTTCCAAGGTGAATACACATTCGGAAATTTTTGTTGCTTTTTCCTTTTGTTCATCACGCAACAAATCAATGTATTCATCACGAAAAGTCAATATCGCTGATGGCTCTATGCCAACCAAAACGAAATCTTCATCCAGCATCTTATAAACCGTTTCTATATTTCGTTCTGCAATTTCCCTGGCTTCATCAAGAAACCCTTTCGAAAGATAGGTACGCCCACTTTCTATTCCAGATATAATCTGAACCTGATAACCCAGTTCATCCAATAGAGAAATCGCATCTCTTCCAACATTGAAGTCGTTGAACTCGGTAAATTCATCTACAAAAACGGTTACTTTTCTACCGCCTTGGCTGGATGGTTTAAATCGTTTTCTATACCATTTAGAAACGGCTTGCTTATTTAATTGCGGTAGACTTCTCTTGGGAGCAAAACCAAGAATTTGTTTAAATACAAATTCCAGCGGCTTTATGGACATGAAAATTCTGTATAAGACTCCAACATGAGAAGCAAGCTTCATCCCTTTGGTAAAGTTGGCAATTTGCTTTGCTCGAAATGGTACCCCTTCTCGTTGGTAATACTTGTGCGTCCATTCGGCTTTGATCTTGGCCATATCCACATTAGACGGACATTCCGATTTACATCCTTTACAGGACAAACACAGATCCAATATGTCTTTTACCTCTTCGCTAGAAAATGGATCAGAAATAGAACTTTGAGTCATGTATTCCCTAAGCACATTTGCCCTTGCCCGGGTAGTATCTCGTTCGTTCCTGGTAGCCATAAAACTTGGACACATAGTACCACCAGACAACTCAGTTTTCCGGCAATCTCCGGAACCATTGCATTGTTCAACTGCACGTATGTATCCCTCTGTTTCTGAAAAATCAAAGACAGTGTCAATTTCAGGAGTCTCCTGATTTTCAAAGAATCTTAAATGAGTATCCATCGGAGGGCTATCGACAATCTTACCAGGGTTGAAAATGCCGTCGGGATCCCATGAATTTTTAATCCCTCTTAAAAGCTCATAATTATGCTCTCCCAGCATTTTTGATATAAACTCTCCTCTTAACCGACCGTCGCCATGCTCTCCGGAAAGAGACCCGTTATAACCCTTTACCAGATCCGCAATGTCCTCAGCAATCACTCTAAAAAGTCTTCGGCCTTCGGAAGTCTTTAAATTCAGAATCGGCCTTAAATGCAATTCGCCGGACCCCGCATGTGCATAATGAACGCTATACAGGTTATGCCTTTGAAGAATTTTATTGAAATCACGAATGTAATCCGGCAACTGCTGGACATTGACAGCTGTGTCTTCGATTACGGGAGCAGGTTTTGCATCACCTGGAATATTCGACAGCAATCCCAAACCTGCCTTCCGCAAGCCCCAGACCCTAGACATATCCTCCCCGCTGATTACCGGATAAGCATATCCTAGGCCTTCTTTCTTTAGTTTCTTAACCAGAATATCAACTGTTTGGATAACCTCTGCCTCATCCTCCCGAGCCAATTCAACAACAAGAATTGCTTTCGGATCCCCCTCAAGAAAGAATCGGTTTGTTTTGTAAAGAATTGATCGCTTTGTTGCATCAAGTATGTAATGATCCATCAACTCGCTAGCAGATGGATTGTGCTCCAATGCAACCAGATTGGCTAACAAAGACTCATGGATTGATTCACAATGAATACAAACCAACCGCTTATGTTTAGGTGGCAATGGAGTAAGTCTTATTTTGGCCTCGGTCACAATTCCAAGTGTCCCCTCGGATCCTGCTACCAGACTACAAAAATTGAAGTTCTCTCCATTTTTGGTGAACGGACGATGCCTTAGTAGCATATCCAGAGCATAGCCGGTATTTCTTCTTGGAATATGCTCTTCTGGGTATCCTTCCCTAATCTCCTTTTGATTAGCCTCCAGTGAAAGAACTTCTTTCACATCCATATACAGCTTTGTATGCAAGTCTCCGGTCGTATGGTGACCGTTGCACCTTGCCAGAAATGCGTCATTGTCCAAAGGACCAAACCACGCTTCACTGCCATCTGAAAGCACCATTTTTACCTCCAGCAAATGTTCCCTGGTACTCCCATAAACCACACTGTTAGACCCACATGAGTTGTTCCCAATCATGCCTCCTATCATTGCCCGGTTAGCAGTCGATGTTTCAGGAGCAAAAAAATACCCCATCGAAGCCAACTGCTTGTTCAGATCATCTCTAACAATACCGGGTTGGATCCAAGCATAACCCTCATCCTGGTTTATTTCAATTACTGAATCAAAATACTTAGAGATATCCACCACTATCCCGTTACCTACCACCTGCCCAGCAAGTGAAGTTCCAGCGGTCCGGGGTATCAGGCTTTTTACATTATCTCTGGCGTAGTTTACCAGAGAAATAATATCGTCTTTGCTTCTGGGAATGGCCACTGCCTCCGGTAACTCCCTGTATGCGGAAGCATCCGTGGCATACAACCTTCTGGTCTTTTCGTCAGTATAATATTCACCCTCAAAGGGAAAATCAAGTGTTGCCATTAAGTATCCATTCGCTTCAACACCAAAGCTACTCTACTCGGTAGGTATACGCTAACAAAATTCTCTTTCATGACCTCTACAGAGTGATATTCCAGGTTGTTGTCAACTCTCCCAAAACCGCCAAACCCAGAATCATCGGTGTTTAATATAATGTTGTATTTTCCGGCTTCCGGAACCCAAAAACGATAATCAGGAACCGAATTTGTCGGACTAAAATTCATGGCAAAAATCAGATTATTCCGCTCGAAAATAATTGTATGATTGGTCTGATCCATATTAAGTAGTTTGGCTGGTAGGGCTGAAACTACCTTGTTTTCAGTAGCCATCTTTACCATGGATTCATCGAAAGCGTTCAAGTACTTATATCTCAAATCCGGATGGTCCGCCAGGCTCCATTGCCTCCTCGCATACTTGTAGCTCCAATTGTTACCTTCCCTAGGAAAATCAACCCATTCAGGATGACCAAATTCATTCCCAATGAAATTTAACCATCCTTCTCCACCACTTGCTATAGTTATCAACCTAATCATCTTATGAAGCGCTATTCCTCTGTCAATGATCAGGCTCTCATGATCAACGTGCATATGTTCATACATCTCCTTATCCATAAGCCAAAATGCAAGGGACTTATCTCCAACAAGTGCCTGATCATGTGATTCTGCATAAGCAATGGTATTCTCTCCGAATCTTCTATTGGTTACCGTATGCCATAATTCCTCCATGTTCCATTCCTCATCCCCCTTATGCTTTAACAGTTTTATCCAATAGTCAGGAATTCCCATGGCCAATCGGAAATCAAAACCCATACCTCCTTCTTTTACTGGCCTGCAAAGCCCCGGCATTCCACTCATATCTTCTGCTATGGTAATTGCCCCGGGCTTCAGATCATGAATTAAATCGTTAGCGAGTTGCAGGTAGGTAAGAACATCCCAATCGACATCATTAAAATATTTATCGTAGTGATCAAATGAAATATGATCACCATGATGAAAATACAACATCGAGGTAACCCCGTCGTATCGGTACCCATCAAAATGGAATTCTTGGATCCAATAGGCTACATTCGAAACCAGAAAGCGGAGCACCTGCTCCTCTCCATAGTTGAAAAGTCTTGAATCCCATGCGCTGTGAAAGCCTTTTCCACCAGCATGAAAGTACAAATCTGTCCCATCAAATTCATTTAGTCCTTCGGCCGTATTTTTCACCGCATGAGAATGAACCAGATCCATGATGACCGCCATTCCAAGCTTGTGTGCAGCATTAACTAATTCCTTTAGGTCGTCAGGTGTACCAAAGCGACTGCTTGGTGCAAAAAAACTACTTACATGGTATCCAAAGGAGCCATAATAGGGGTGTTCTTGCACGGCCATTATTTGAAGTGTATTGTATCCCTGCTTATGGATTCTGGGCAGCACCTGCTTCTGAAACTCCTTATAGGTTCCAACTCCTTCTTTCTCTAGTGCCATCCCGATATGGCATTCGTAGATATACGGTTGTTCCTTGGAAGCATCAGGTCGAAAGTCTTTATCTGTCCACTTGAATGTTTTCTTTGGAGACCAAATACAGCCCGCAAAATCATGCGATTGAGGATCCTGTACAACGTAGTTCATGTAGGCGGGAATACGATCCATCGCTCCCTTGGAAGAAACTATATGAACTTTAAGCTTATCCCCGTCTTTTATCTCGGTGCCATCCAGTGTGATTTCCCAGACACCATCATCATTCTTCTTAAGCGGATGAGCATCACGATTCCAATTATTGAAATCTCCAGTTAATGATAATTGCTTGGCATTCGGTGCCCACTCACGATATGACCATTTCTTATTCTTATTGTCGTAATTAAATCCTAGTTCACGGTATGCTTCCCCAAATTTTTTCAGAGACTTATACTTGTTTTTAATGTGCTTTATTCGATCCTGATAACGTCCAATCCGATTCTTGATATCCTCGGTGTAGGGTTCCAACCAGGGGTCATTTTGTACCAAAATAGGAATGTTCTTTTTAGCCATATTAAGTGGGGTAACGTATCTAATCACAATATAGTCACTTAACTATAAGCATTCCTGTATTGAGTATGAATCGAAACAGACTCTTAGAAAGAATTTGATTTTATTTACGAGCAGGTTTTTGATTTTCGATCTATGTTGAAAAGTGCTTTCTACTTCTTCATGAAAAACTACATGGCCCTGGTCAAGTATTTTTACTTTGGTCGAGTAGAAATAGTAGGAAGAGAGAAAATTCCAGTTGGCAAACCAATCATTTATTCTTGTAATCATCAGAATGCATTTATGGATGCACTACTGATCGGTTCCATTTCCCCGATAAGAATTACCTCCCTTACCCGTTCAGATGTATTTGGAAGCCACGCTGGCATGTGGTTTATGACTGCGCTTCAGATGCAACCAATATATAGGATGCGAGACGGAATCAGCCAACTTGAAAAGAATGAGATGGTCTTTGAAAATGTTAGGAGCAAACTTCGAAAAAAAGAAGGTGTCCTTATATTTTCAGAGGGAAATCACGCCAATAATTACTACCTGCGAACGCTATCAAAAGGCAGTAGCCGAATGGCACTGGAATCACAGGAAAAAATGGAGGAATTGGATATACAGGTTGTGCCAGTTGGAATCAACTACTTTCATCATCAGCGTCCATTCCATAAATTGTGTATTGTTTTTGAAGATCCGATTTCGGTTAAAGACTACTTTGACTTATACAAGGAGCATCCTGCTAAGAGTATCAATCAATTAAAGGCTAGTATAACCGAAGGAATGAAAAAGTGTTTAATGCTTCCTGAAAATTCGGACGACTATATTGAAAAACTGAAGTATGTTAATCAACGAAATGAGTCTGTTTTATTTAAGGACTTCGTTGCTGCCCGGCCTGGTGATTTAAAAGCGCAAGAGGAGAAAAAGCCAGGTCTTAAATCACTAGGCATTGCCCTGGGTATATTTAATTTCCTTCCTCTTTTACTTCTGCAAGTGGTATTAAAGCCAATTAAGGACATCGTTTTTTATGGATCTCTAAAGTGGGCTAGTGCACTTTTTGTCCTTCCACTATACTGGGTATCGGTGCTTCTTGTTTTTGGTTTGACCCTTGGATGGGTTCAAGGTGTGACGGCCATGATTCTATGCATAATTACCTTGTTCTTAAGGCAATGGCTAATAAAAAAATCTAACGTGCCTCACTAAAGAAATTCTTTCTATCGTAGATCAGTCTCCCGGAAATATCCCATTCCTTATTAATGTAAGGTTGAAAGTTGAAGTCATATGGTTGGCTGGGATAGATAATTTCTCTTTTTAGTTGTCGGTTGAAGTAGAATTCCTTCCAGGTACCTATTCGTCGATCATACTTATACATCCCGGTCGCAGCTAGTCGGCCATTTTCATGGAAAGCGTAGTACTTACCTTCTTTTTCACCGAAATGAACAGGAATTACTTCTTTGACCTTGGTCTTCTCGTAATCATAGAAGGAAAGAAGTGATTGCTCCGGCCATCCCTTCCAGAAGATCTGCTTATCCTGTAAAATATCATGTTTATTGTACCTAACCCATCTCCGGTGTTTCATTCCTTTGTAAAAATATCCTTCCTCAAGAACCTGATCCCCAATTTTCTTCACATAATGCCCGTGAAGCACTCCAACATTTTTTGGATTCTTGATGTTTCTTGAGTTTACAATCTTTTTACGCTTGAAGTCATAGAAATAGAAGTCTTGGATATATTCTTCAGGTCCGACGAAGTCCTTGTATTTCAGGTAGTGAAATAACTCCAGGACCAAAGCCTTCCCAAATCCATTTCGTGTATAACCCCTCTTGGTTTTAATTCCATAGAAGATCTTACTATTCTTCTTTTTCTTTTTAGGTTTTACTGGCTGGATCAATTCCTGCTCATCATTATCGTCATCTTTCAATTCAATAGTTAAGGGAGTATCATAATCAACTTTGAATAGGTTGGCTACAGACTCGGATTGGCCTAAAGTGACACCTGTGAACAGAAAAGTGACCAGTATTGTGAGAAAAGCGCGCATAAGTATTAAACGTCGACTACAAAAGTAATATTATCAGTCATCATAAGCTTTCATCTTTTAGCTTTGAGTATATGAAGTATCTATCTCTACTACTTATACTATTTTCAGGCATTTGCCATGCACAGATTCCTACATCCATTTTTGATGAGCATATTAACGAAAATGGCATTACCATTCTTAACGACTTCTCCAAACTACTATCCATCCCTAATGTTGCTGTTGATCTCCCTAACATCAACCGAAATGCGGATTATATCAAAAGTGAATTAGAGAAGCGTGGAGTGAAAGCCAAGCTACTTAGAATGGTAGGAACACCACCCATAGTGTACGGCTACCTGGAAGGGGAGAATACTGACAGAACATTAGCCTTATATGTCCACTATGATGGACAGCCAGTAGATAAAAGTAATTGGGCTACCGACCCCTGGTCCCCCACATTCAAGGACCGAAATGGGAAAACAGTAGAAATGCCCCAGTCCAATTCAGAAATTGATCCGGAATCCAGACTGTTTGCTCGATCTGCTGGAGACGACAAAGGACCGATTATCGGTATTCTGACAGCACTTGATGCCATGAAAGACAATAATATTAAACCTACTTCAAACCTGGTTTTCTTCTTCGAAGGACAAGAGGAAGCGGGTTCACGCCAACTTAGAAGATATCTGGAAGATAACAGAGACCTGGTGGACCAGATAGATCTATGGATGTTTTGTGATGGTCCGGTACACCAATCAAGAAAACCACAGTTGGTTTTTGGAGTTCGAGGTACAACGGGAATCGAAATCACCGTGTATGGTCCAAAACGGTCTTTTACATTCTGGACATTATGGGAACTGGGCACCTGTACCGGGACAGATGATCTCCTCACTTGTCGCCAGTATGAAAGACGAAGATGGGAATGTGGTAATAGAAGGTTTCTATGACGATGTTATCCCTCCAAGCATTGCTGAATTAGAGGCGCTGGCAAGTATGCCTGACATTGATGAGTCGCTCCGAAAGGAGTTGGCTTTAGGAGATACGGAAGGATCAGAAAAATTATATGAAAGACTACTTTATCCTTCCCTAACTGTTAGGGGGATTAGTAGCGGTAATGTCGGAGAACTTACGAGAAACGTAATCCCCGCAACAGCGACCGCTTCGCTTGGAATTAGGCTTGTCCCAGGGTGTGAACCAGAAAAAATGAAAGATCTGGTAGAAAGGCATTTGGAAAAACAAGGGTATTTTATTGTTAGAGAAGATCCCGATGATGAAACGAGAATGAAATACCCGAAGGTTGCAAAAGTCTCTCGAGGAGGAGGTTATCCTGCAGCAAAAACCTCAATGTCTAATCCATTTGCCATTCAGGTGATTGAAAGGACTAAAGAGGTAGCAGGTGAGGACCTTGTTCTTTTACCCACCTTGGGTGGATCACTCCCCTTATACTTGTTTACTGATGTTCTACAGAAGCCCGCAATTATTGTTCCTATAGCGAATCATGACAATAATCAACACGCAGCAAATGAAAATATCCGAATTGCCAACCTCTGGTATGGTATCCGTTTGATGGGAGCAATTATGACCATGTAAGCCTACTGCACAATAACTTTTCTTGTGAAAGTCCCTTGGGTACTAATAATTTCAATAAGGTATAAACCTTTAGGCAAAAGCTCACTTTCTGAAATTGGATAGTCTAGTTCCCTAATGACTGTACCAGTAAGGTTGAATACCTTCAATTTTCGAATCTCCTGGTTGAAATCAATATTCATTTTATCCAGAGAGCTTATTGGGTTTGGAAATATAATTGGCACTACAGCTTCATTTGAAACCTGAATCAGATCCTCGTAAATTATAGTATCTGTTCTTGCCTGGGACTTGCCAATAAGAGTGACATCAAATACTCCCTCTTGATAGTATGACACAAATACATCATCAAGTGAGTAGCTAAGCAGCGGATTACCTCCCTGGAATATCCATGTGTAAGAGTCATAACCATTACTTTGATTGAAGAATCGCACTGTAGCACCTCTCCCGATTGAAACTTCCTCAACCTCCAAAGCTAGACTTGTACCTTCAAAACATTGAGTGATTAATCCATGGGCATTCTGCCGGATATCAGCAAGTAAGTCGTAAACGTTTTGACCTGGACATAATGTAGCACATCCATCACTATGACCACTAATGGTATTTAGCTCTCCCAGTGGATGTAAACTTGTTCCAAGTGGATCTAATCCCAACTCATAAATGCTATTGGCTAATAGTGTCTGTAAGCTTGACAACGCTAAGGTTGAGGGGTTGGCAGTCTCATAGTTGCCAAGCATACAAATGCCACTTGTACCTGAATTACGTCCACAAAAATGTGCTCCCTGAACCCGGAGCTGATCTCCACCGGCCGGATCTCTTCCAAGAAAGATCGTACCATCCTGGGCTATAAGATAGTTATATCCTATATCAGACCAACCGTTCACTTCTGTATGAAACAGATATATATCTCTCACTACCTGCGTATAATTTGTGTTCGTATTTGATCCAGCTGAATGATGGATTATGGTATGCTTTACGTCTGTGAAAAGTCTGCTGTATCTAGGAGGTGCCAGACCAGACCTCCAATCAGCTTGATCCACCACGTCAATTGCTTCGCAAGTGCCCTCGAGTGTTCGGAGCTTCCGGCGCATCGCCTGATGGTCCGTGGACCCACTATTAATTAAAAATAATTGGTACTCTCTATTTGCTGATAAAACTTGTACGTTCCGTGAAACACCCGGAAGAGACAAGAAGTACGTGAAATCCCCGCTATCTGCATCTCTTGGTATTTGAAGAGTATCTTGACCTAAAATTGCATAGAAAAGGCCTTCTTTCTTTGATTTGACTACAACGGCCGTCACCTCATTTTGACTTGGAGAGGAAAATCTATTCCCCGCAACTGAAAACTCCATTACAGGTTTAACTATGTCCTGACCTTGGAGTGAATAGGCTAAAAAAGAAATGAATAACAGTAACCCTCTAGACACCGACAGTTAAAAAGGCTTTCAGTTTTTCTATCACGTAGTCCACCTCGTCTTTAGTATTATATCTACCAAAAGAGAAACGTACCGACGCTCTATCCGGTGACGCATTTATTGCCGATAATACATGAGATCCAACATTAGATCCACTTGAACAAGCGCTACCTCCAGAGGCTGATATACCTTCAATATCAAGATTAAATAACAACATCTCATTGCTGTCGGTTGGTGGCAGACATGCATTAAGAACGGTGTAAAGACTTCGATCAATATCCCCTGATTCACCATTGAATTCTACCTCTGGAATGTCTTGTCGTAGCCTATCTATCATGTGCGTTTTGACTGATTCAATATGTGTTCGATGGTTGTCCATATTATTATATGCCAACTCCAGTGCCTTAGCCAAACCTACGATACCGTAAACATTTTCCGTCCCACCGCGCATATTTCTCTCCTGCGCACCTCCAGTGATATAAGGATGTATCTTATTTCGATGATTTACATACAGGAAACCTATTCCCTTTGGACCATTGAATTTATGCGCTGAGCCCACAATAAAGTCTACTGGCAATTTCTGAAGGTCATGTGAGTAATGACCCATCGTCTGAACCGTGTCGGAATGAAAATAAGCCTCGTATTCTCGACACAAATCCCCCACTTTATCTAAGTCAAGCACGTTACCAATCTCATTGTTTGCATGCATTAGGCTGACCATAGTCTTTTGACTGGCTTTCAAAAGAGTCTCTAGATGATCGAGGTCAACATTACCCTTGCTATCAAGGTCAACGAAGTCAATATGGATACCCCGATGTTCTTCTAACCATTCACAGGTATGTAATACTGCATGATGTTCGACTTTTGAAGTTATAATACGCTTGATTCCTAATGTGCCCACGCTGCATCTCAATGCCGTATTATCAGCTTCCGTACCTCCTGAAGTAAAAAAGATCTCCGATGGGGACGTATTTAATAAATCAGCTACCTTTTTTCTTGACCTTTCCAACCTGGAACGTACCTCGCGTCCATGAAAATGAATGGATGACGGGTTTCCGAAGTGTTCAGTGAAAAGTGGTTTCATTTCCTCGAACACTGCCGGATCTAGCGGGGTTGTAGCCGCATTGTCAAAGAAAACTTTCATAGGTTAAGAGTTAGGTAGAGATAATTTCCTTTATGTCAGAAATCAGCTTGGCTGCAAGGTGTTCAGCCGTTGCCAAACTTTCAGACTCCGCAAAAATACGAATAATTGGTTCTGTATTTGATTTTCGTAAATGAACCCACTCCGAATCAAACTCAATCTTAACCCCATCTTCCTGGTTAACAGGATTCCTGGAATACTTCTCCACCAATTTCTGAAGAATATCATCAACATTTATTTCCGGAGTCAATTCTATTTTGTTCTTGGATATGTAGTAGCCAGGATAGGTGGATCTGAGTCTGGAAGCACTTTTCTCTGACGTCGCCAGGTGAGAAAGAAAAAGGGCCACACCTACCAATGCATCTCGTCCGAAATGCAATTCCGGCAGTATTACACCACCATTGCCTTCTCCACCAACAACTGCATTTATTTCTTTCATCTTCTTTACCACATGCACCTCTCCAACCGGGGAAGGGAAATACTTTCCGTTATGCTTCTCCGTAATATCTCTTAAAGCCCTGGTTGAGGACAGGTTCGATACCGTATTTCCAGATTTTTTGCCCAGAACATAATCGGCAACGGCAACAAGTGTGTATTCCTCACCAAACATTTCTCCATTTTCACATACTAATGCCAATCGATCAACATCGGGATCTACAACAATTCCAAGATCGTAGTCATGATCTTCAATCTCACTTGCGATTTGGGTGAGATTTTCTGGTAATGGCTCCGGATTATGAGGAAAAACTCCATTCGGTTCGCAATATAATTCCGTTACCTCAACCCCTAATTTCTTTAGCAGCATAGGGATTGCAATACCTCCAGTGCTATTAACCGCATCTACAATCACCTTAAATTTCCGATCCTTTATTGCCTCTGTATCCACCAACGGCAGCTCAAGAATTTGGTCAATGTGCCATTGAATATATGTGTCATCCGTGCTGTAGGATCCCATTTTTCTGGGCTCGACAAAAGTTGCCATACCCTCATCCGCTATTTGAAGTACTTTCTTTCCATCATCAGCACTGATGAATTCTCCTTTTTCATTTAACAACTTTAGTGCATTCCATCCTGCAGGATTATGGCTGGCTGTAATGATAATCCCTCCTGCGGCCTGCTCATTCACTACTGCCATTTCCACTGTTGGGGTAGTGGATAAGCCCAGGTCCACAACATCAAATCCCTGCATCATAAGTGTATGTGAGACTAATTGTGCTATTGAGCTGCCAGAAGGCCTGGCATCACGGCCAATAACAACTTTGCGATGCTTCTCAGAAGTTTTTAGAAATTCACCGAATCCCGAGGAAAAATTAACAACGTCTACTGGAGAAAGCGTTTCTCCCACTTTCCCCCCAAGGGTTCCACGAATACCTGCTATTGATTTAATAAGTGCCAAATCAGTATCTATTTAAGGCCGCAAATATAGAGCTATTCTTAACTGTAATGAATAAAACCCATATCCTGCACTTAACAATAATTGACATTAATTACTCTGATAAAAAATTACCATTATCTAATTTCAAGTGATGAAATTGCTGTTAATTCTACTAGTTGGAATTTTTATCAGTTTTGATGGCAACTCCCAACAAATGAAGGAGGGAGAAATCATTGATGAGGATAGTGGTGAGCCAATTCCACAAGTCCATATTCAAAATATTTCTCAAGGACAATATACTGTTTCATCATTTGCAGGAACCTTTCAATTGCCTATGAATCTTGGTGATAGTCTATGGGTTAGTTGCGTGGGTTATAAGAGTAGTGGCTTTATTGTTGACCACTCTTGGGATCAATCTTCAAACATTGTCATATATCTTGTAGCTGATACAGTGCTGCTCGATGCGGTAACTATCAGTCGGATTCCCACCGAATATGAGTTCAAAGAACGTATCAAGGATTATCAACCTGTTGACAGTAGCATAATCTTCCGAGGAATGAAACCTGTTGCCAATTATGATGATAAGCTCTTGCAAAATGATCATGTTAAAACCATTGGTTTTGCCTTAAAACATCCCTTGGGATTTGCTTATCATAATTTAAGTCGACAGCGGAAAGAAGTGCGAAAGGCTTACGAATTGGAAAGACATCAGACCAGGTATTACAAAAACCTGGAGAAGTATAATAGAGATTTTGTGCATGAGTTAACTAACCTAGAAGGAGATGAATTGACGAACTTCATGCTGTTCTGTGATTTCAGCCAGGAATGGCTGGCACAAAAAACTCAATTTCAAATTGCCGAAATTATCAAACTAAAATTGGAGGATTACCTTGCTGTTGAAAATCAAAAGAGATGATTGCTGCTCTTTTATGATGTGATCCTATTCTTTATTTTTAAGAAGTAATACAGATACTCATGGAATTCCAGTTAGAAACATTTATTCAAGTTCCCCCGGAAAGAATTTACAAGGCGTGGTTAGATTCAGATCAGCATTCTGATATGACAGGTGGAGAAGCTTTAATAACAGATGACCCAGATGATAAATTTACGGCATGGAATGGTTATATCTGGGGGGAAAACCTCGAACTACAGCCGCATTCCTACATCAAACAGAGTTGGCGAACTACAGATTTCGATGAAGATCAGGACTACTCAACGATTGAAGTGTTTTTCGAAGCGGAAGGAGACGGCACAAAAATCACATTAAAGCATACCGGACTTACATATAAGGATGATCATTACAAAAAAGGCTGGTTCGATAATTATTTCATTCCCATGAAAAAGTATTTTGAAGAAAACTAGGCACGCTATTTGCAAACTGATTCTTTAACCAAATCAGGACTTGCATGAATCGTCTTTTATCACTCTTATTGATCACTCTCCTTAGTTGTTCCGACAACGAACCACTTTCTTCCGAATATAATTTCAGATACGGGCAATCTTGGGGATTTTGTGTGGGTTACTGTAATTCAGAATTATCTTTTTCAGACGGCGAAGCGATCATTATTCAGCAATCCAATAATGATAAGCGCGACAAAAAACTCAAATTCAACTTTGCAAGTGAAGATTATAGGCAATTAGTTGAGTTGTTTGATCAACAGGAATTCGATCAACTTCCTACAATTATTGGTTGTCCCGACTGTGCCGATGGCGGAGCAGAGTTTTTGGAAGTGAAGAGCGATGGAGAATGGAGAAAAGTTACTTTCGAATATAATAACGCCCCGGAAAGTATTGCTACCCTGGTCTCTCATCTAAGAGAATTCCACAACAGCCGTGTAGAAGAATGGTAATTCCGTAACACCTATATTAGCGCGAAATTTCAAGAATGGAATAATTTCCGTTATCCATGAAAAATCGCAAGGCTGCTTTAGGATTCATATTTGTTACCGTTTTAATAGATGTAACCGGATTCGGGATTATAATCCCAGTCGTACCTGGTTTGATCTCCGAATTAAGTGGTGGAACCATCAGCGACGCAGCAACATACGGCGGGTGGCTCATGTTTGTATACGCCCTAATGCAATTTATTTTCGCTCCTGTCCTGGGTGGTTTGAGTGATAAATATGGAAGAAGGCCCATCCTTCTTCTATCTCTTTTTGGACTAGCAATTGACTATACGATTACTGCTTTCGCTCCAACTCTTTTCTGGCTTTTTCTTGCAAGACTGATTGCCGGCATCGGAGGAGCTAGTTACACAACTGCAACGGCCTATGTAGCGGATGTTTCGACTCCTGATCAAAGAGCAAATAACTTTGGAATGATCGGGGCGGCTTTTGGCCTGGGTTTTATTCTGGGTCCTGTAATCGGCGGCCTATTAGGTGAATTCGGCTCTCGTATTCCATTCTTTGCAGCCGCAATTCTCACTCTGTTGAACTGGTTGTATGGTTTTTTCATCGTTCCCGAGTCACTTTCGAAAGAGAATCGACGTGATTTTTCCTGGAGAAGAGCAAATCCGGTGGGTACTCTCCTGCAACTTCGAAATTACCCTATTATTACCGGACTGGCTTCTGTCCTCTTCCTTGTTTACATAGCGGCTCATGCCACTCAGAGTACATGGGCCTACTTCACCATTGAAAGGTACGATTGGTCGGAAGCAGAAGTTGGGTATTCCTTAGGGTTCGTTGGACTTATGATAGCTATTGTTCAAGGAGTAATTATTGGTAAAGTGGTACCGAGAATTGGACAGATAAGGGCTGTATATGCCGGACTTATTTTTAATGCGCTTGGTTTACTTCTAATCGCTTTTGCTACTCAAGGTTGGATGATCTATGCAATAATGCTACCCTACGCCTTGGGCGGTTTGGCTGGGCCATCATTACAGGGTATAATGACCGGTCAGGTCAAATCTTCTGAGCAAGGTGAGTTGCAAGGTGGTTTAACTAGTATGACCAGTATCACTACGATAATTGGCCCACCAATTATGACTACTATTTTCGCTTACTACACTTCCTCGGATACGGAAGTGTATTTTCCGGGGGCTCCATTTATCTTAGGTGGGGTACTGGCTTTCCTGGCACTTGGTTTGGCTTATCGGTCGTTAGGGAATCTTTCTTGATAGTCGAGATCGATCAATGTTGATTGGTAGCCAGCAAAAATGCCAAACCCGTTTTCAATGTTGGAAAAAATCTGAACAGGTTGAGAAAATGGGTCTCCGTCTACCCTACTCTGCAGTCCAACAGTCCTGTGATAATTATAGTAGGTTTCGGATGTGGTCCTGATCTCAATTTGAATCTGATAATCAGGATCAAAGTCAACTCCTTGATGGACCATTTCACTGTAGGGTAAATATATCGAGAAGTTGATCTCATACTCCCTGCCCTCAAACAGGTCATCGGTAAATACTAACCGGTCGTCGCTATCTTCAAACAACAGGTCTTCCGATGATGGTTGTACAAAATAGGTAATTCTTTCACCTTGTGATAGGGAATCTTCCTCCCAAGTTGGTTGAACATAAGACATAATCAGTATTAGCTCATAGTAATCCGGTCCCTGGTTATCACTGAGTAGGACAGAAATATCCAGGGTCTCAGCACCCCATTCGTCGAGGACCTTTTCCGCCCCTAAAACTTCAAGAGTTGGTGTTTGGCTAGGAATCATTTCTGATGCAATCACAGGTCTATATCCAGGAGCTTCGACTTCAACACGATAGTAAGCACCTACTTTTGGAAACGTTTCAAGGAAATACAGACTATTCCCGAGTCCAATGAAATTGAAGTCTACCCCTTCATTATCCGCCAAATTCCCGTTAATCGTGGTATTGACCAATCTTTCCATGACCCCGACTTCAATTTCATTTTCGTACAAGGTGATAGTGGCATCCTCCACCGGTACATTAATAACGTTATCAAGAATATATGAATCTTCAGAGACAGAAACTATAAAAGTGCTATCCGGACTGAAAATGCTATTGACGACTAACGAAGGCTCAAAATCAGGTCGGTCTATGTCAAGAACCAATTCACAGGAAATCAGTATAAAACAAGCCAATAAGTAGTGCAAATGCTTCATATCAAAATTCGAAAGAGTACTTGATAAAGGGTAAAATTGGAAATAAGCTGTATTGCACAAACTTCCTATTCCCTCTCCTATCGACATTTATATCGATAAAAAATGGATTTCTACGATTATAAACATTGTAAGCCCCCATTGACCAAGTACGAGTCCCCCTTTTTTTCAACTTTGAAAAGGCAAGACTTAAATCCAAACGATGATAACTTCTCATTCGAAAGTTATTCCTCTCATCGTAGTATTCTAGATTATAACCATAAGGCGCATTCAATGAAGGCCTCTCTGGTAAGTATGCATATTGTGTACTTGGCAATGAAATCGCATTGCCAGTACCGTAAACCCAGGTTCCACTTATACTAATCCCATCTGACAATTGATAAATCGCAACTACACTTGCATCATGCCTGCGGTCAAATTTATAGGGATAGGGTTCTCCGAAGTTCAAATCCTCAAACTCACGAAATGTTTTGGACCAAGTATATCCGATCCATCCATTGAGTCTACCCACCTTCTTTTCCAGTAGGAACTCAATACCATAACTAGTCCCATCACCGCTCACTACCTTATCCTCCCAACTGTCTGTTGCATTCAAATAACTGGCACCATCTTCATACTCAATTAGGTTGCGCATCCACTTATAATACGATTCAACACTAATTTGATAATTCCCAAGGTCCTTGGCCATACCGAATGCAATTTGCTCCGAGAATTGAGGTTTGATGTTGTTTGTTGAAGGAACCCAAAGATCGGTAGGTAAACCAATACCACCGTTGGTCAGCAAATGAATAAACTGAGCCATTTCAGCATAAGAGGCTTTTATGGTGAACCACCCAGGAATAAAAAGTCGCCCTGATAACCTGGGTTGCAAAGCATAATAATCTTTGTTCTCTACAAGAAAATAAGAACCGTGTAATCCCAGATTGAACCGTAGGTTCTTCCCAATAGCAAAATCATCTTCCACATAAGAAGAGAATTCCCATGAGGTGGCGCTTGTCACTCCAATAGTGGTATCGCTGACCTGATTGGAGACAAAAGCAAAAACTCCAGGGTTAAATTCATGACGAATACTATTAACACCCAGCTTTATGTTATGATCTGGCGTCGGTAAATAATCAAAATCCAACTTGACCGCATAGTCCTGAATACCGGAGGTGTATTCAATGGATTCTCTGATTGTCTCTCGTCCATCAATACCTCGGCTAATGGATTCAACACCTCCAAAAATACCAAACTGATATCGACTGTATGTTGCTGTCAGATTCATAAAAAGTTGAGGTGTAAACAGGTGGTTCCATCTGAAGGCCGATATTAAATTTCCCCAATCGAGTCCAAATTCGTTTTCCTCTTCGTATTCTGTATTCGCTTCAAAGTATTCGTATTCTTCTCGCGCGTAGGCGTCGTCCTTACCACCGTAAAAGCTCAGATAAACCCGATCCTTGTCTGAAAACCGATGATTAATCTTGGCATTCATATCATGGAAATAGTAACCAAAAACACCGTCTCCCTGGGTTTCGGCTTTGATAATGGGTCTGGCCAAAAGATCAATGTATGTCCTTCTTCCAGAAATTATGAATGAAGTATTCTCATTCCTAATTGGGCCCTCAAGAGTTAGTTTGGATGAAATCAGTCCGATGGAAGCGTGACCCTTAAACTCCTGGTTATTCCCTTCTTTCATGGATATATCAATAACCGAGGAAAGTCTGCCCCCGTATCTCGCTGGAAATCCTCCCTTAATCAGAGATACATTATTGATTGCCTCAGGATTGAAAACCGAAAAGAATCCAAACAGATGAGATGCGTTATATACAGGAACACCATCGAGCAGAATTAGATTTTGGTCCGGACCTCCTCCTCTAACATAAATTCCACTGGTCCCTTCAGTTCCTGATTGTACTCCTGGAAGTAGTTGAATAGTCTTCAACACATCACTTTCACCAAGTAATGCCGGAATTGCCTTAATCTGTTCGACACCCAATTGTACCGTACTCATCTGAGGTACCATTTCAATGGACTCCTCTCCGGTTATCACAACTTCTTCCAGCAGACCTCCCGGATTCAAATCAATGTTCAATGATTTGTTCTCATTTAGAAAAAACTTCTGGTTTCCAGCTGTAAAACCGACAAAAGCTATTGTGAGATCAACGGTGTCAGCTAGTAGAGTTAGGCTAAAGAATCCGAAAGCATTTGAGATTGTGCCTTTACCACTGACTTTATCCAGGATCGTTGCACCAATTAAATTCTCCCCATTCTCCGCGTCTTTAATGAATCCACTAATAGTGTAATTCTGTGCACTCACAGCAACGGAAAAAAAACAAAGGAAAATCACAATTGACTTCTTCAAAGTTGTATCGTTGTTAAGCCCGTACAACGCCGAATAACGCTTGATCGCATTTAACGAATCCAGAATATGATCTAAGTATACGGATAGTAGACACTTTCTTCCTAAAAATACCTAAAACTGGGTATTGAATTCGGTAGGTGTGAAAGGTAATTTTACAATAAGCTTTCAAAATCAACTTGATAGCTCCTTAACAACTAATTCTCTCCGTGCCGCTCCAATTATTTGGGGCGGTTTTTTTTTAAGCGGTAGATGATTAGGTAGGTACTTCAAATGGCCTTTGGTATTTTCGCGCCATGACAAAGATGCACCTGGTAAGTTGGAATGTAAATGGCATTAGAGCCATTGTAAAAAAGGACTTTTTAAAGGATATCAAAGCTCTAGACCCGGACATCTTATGTCTTCAGGAAACCAAGGCACAACCTGAGGATGCCCAAACAACGTTGTCGTTGGTGAATGGATATCATATTTACACAAACAGTAGCAAAGCACGAAAAGGATATTCAGGAACCGCACTTTTGACAAAGTCTAAACCAATTGATGTCATCTACGATTTAGGTATTGAAGAACACGATCAGGAAGGTCGGGTCATCACTGGTGAATTCGAAGATTTCTATGTAGTTACTGTCTACACTCCTAATTCGGGAGAGGGTATGAAACGTTTGGACTACCGGGGTGAATGGGACGTAGCTTTTAGAAATCACGTTAAAGCACTTGAAGAGAAGAAGCCCGTAATCATTTGTGGTGACCTAAATGTTGCTCATAAGGAAATCGATCTTGCTCGCCCTAAACCTAATTATAACAAGACTAGCGGGTATACACAGAAAGAAATCGACGGATTATCCAATCTATTGGCCGAAGGATATATCGACTCATTTCGCAAATTCTACCCTGATGAAGTAAAGTACAGCTGGTGGAACTACAAGTTCAACGCCAGGTCTAGGAATGTTGGTTGGCGAATCGATTATTTTCTTGTTAGTGCCGCCCTCGAAAGCAGACTCAAGGATTCACTTATCTATAATGATGTTTTGGGATCGGATCATTGCCCGGTTGGAATAGAAATCGATAGTTAAGGATCTACTTTCTTACAAAAGATCATCCATGTAGGGTACACTATAGATTCATCTGGATTGACCCACTCTCCTCTCCAATTGAATCCTTCATCGGAGATATTATAAAACCTAATCTTATAAAATCCATCCATACCATTTGGAGCTTTTTGCGGATTGTAGAGTACGATATCCCCGGAGTCTATCCTGGTACCGTGCCAAGATGCAGGATTCCATGCAATTCCGGGATAGCTATAGTACGTAACCACCCACCGGGAGCTGTCTGCATGATACTGTCTAATACTGCCTGCATAGAATTCGTTTTCTTGCCAGACCTCATCCTGAACTGCATAACCATTCATGATATACTTCCACTTCCAAGTCATCTGTAGGGTATCAGCCCATGTTTGATCAGGATTTCTTGATACTGACTTACAATTACATAACCCTATTAAGTCCTGGAAATCACCGGTGGCGGTTGGCGCCATAGGATTTAACCGACCGTATGGATATTCTTTGTTTGATTCGAATTGGAATGTTTTCTCTGATTGAGCGAATGTCAAATAGGGTAAAAGTGAGATGAAAATGAAAATCCGTTTCATGATGCTTTATTCCATAACATGAAGAAGTACGGATTCCCTTAAACAAAAAAAGACCTGTTCGACAGGTCTTTTTCAAAGTTTAGTATGTATAAAACTATTTTCCAGCCTCAAATCTCTTTGAAACTTCATCCCAGTTGATCACACTGAAGAAGGCAGAAATGTAGTCCGGTCTTCTATTTTGATAGTTAAGGTAATAGGCATGTTCCCAAACATCCAGACCCAATATTGGTGTTCCATCACCATCTGTTCCTGGCATAAGTGGATTATCCTGATTTGCCGTAGAGCTTACTTCAAGCTTTCCACCAGGATGCACACAGAGCCAGGCCCATCCTGATCCAAATCGAGTTGCGGCCGCATTACTGAATTCTTCCTTGAATTTATCAAAAGATCCAAAAGAATCGTCAATAGCCTTCGCAAGATCGCCGGATGGATTACCTCCGCCATCGCCGCTCATGATTGTCCAAAACAAACTATGGTTCCAGTGACCACCGCCATTGTTACGGACAGCAGGAACATTCGAATGCTCTTTACATATATCGTCTAGACTTTTGCCCTCCATCTCTGTTCCAGCGATCGCATCGTTAAGCTTGGTAACATATGCGTTGTGGTGTTTACCATGATGGATTTCCATTGTTTTTGCGTCAATATGCGGTTCAAGCGCATCGTGTGCATAGGGTAAGTTTGGTAGTTCAAATGCCATATTCTCCTTGATTATTTTTTGATTTCTATAATTAGATACTAAGACAATATTTTAGATTATTTGGTTCACCTTTTCTCCAATAATCAGGACTCAAACTTCAACAACCTTTTGGAGAGGTAGGTAAAAAGCGAACTGTAGGTAAAATAAAAGAACATCAAAGGGATAAACTTGAAAAACCCTCTTCTAAATGTATACGCCACATTGACTCCTTCGATATGCAGTAGCATCAGGGTGAAAACCACCAACAGGAAAACCTGTGTCCATATGAAAAATATGCCCTTACCATTCCTGAATAGTAGGAAGTTAAGTAATGCACCAACTGCAAAAACAGGGATCAAATAATTCCAGTATTGACCTTCAAGTATAACCGAGTTGAACATATCATCCATGTAACTGATCATTCTCCCAAAATAGTTACTGAAGTCAAGGTTTAATAATCCGGAACTAATGGAACTCACAGGAAGAAATAATGATGTGTACAAACCGGTCCAAAGAAAGAATGTAAGCAGTGGAAATGCCAAATACAAAATCCCCATTTTCACCCTTTCCCAATTGAATGCCCACCTCCCCCTTTCATAGAAAAGAATGAACAAACCAATAGGTAGGAAAAATACAGTTTCTGACCGGGTCCAACAAGCCATGGACATTAGAACTATTGACAAATACAGAGCTGGTGTATTTGATCGATCCCTATAGAAGTCGTACATAAAGATCAAACTTAATGTGAAGAAAATGGCGTTTGAATAGTCGGTCTGTATCAGATATGAATAAGCATACAATTCCGGAATACTCAACAATAATACGGTGAATAATCCCGCAAAATATGGATGTAGATCTCGGGCAATCTTACGATAGAATAAAGCAAAAAATGAGAAATTCAGTACGATCAGCCAGACCTTTCCAAAAGGAAAGCCAACTGACCTGAATATGACTTGCATCAGCATCGTGAAAGGTGCATAAAACGCTTGATTACTCCAGCCGGTAGTGTTAAATAAAAGATCAGTAAAAACCGTGGATCGAATAGTGGATTCTTTTACCGCATATTTCGCCACAAGATCAATACCAACTACTGTGTCAAACGGGGAAATCGGATTATAATAACACCTCCAACCACTGAGACCCAGAAGAAATAGGATTGCTAAAAGAAAGGGGATTTCGTATAGTTTTAATCTAGGTTTTCTCCCAAATATAACTTTGAATCGAAGCCATGAATTTCTGAATTTGACATGAAAGAGTATGGCAACAACAAATAAGAATCCCAAGATCGACCAATAACGGATAGGGATCCCAATCATGTCCAAAACCAATACTGGAAACGTGGATAGCGGCAGACCAATCACGAATGACAGCGGAATAATATCCTTTACTTCCGTCGAACCTTCAAGCCGCTTGACCAAACCAAATCCAATTAGAAATTGGACAGTGATAAGTGCTATGAATTTAATTGCTACTTCCATTGTCAACCATTTCCTGATATCGTTTTAAAATGTTTTCACGGATATTCTCATTTCTAATTTCCAGCAGAGAGATATCATCATTGTCGTTTAATAAAAGACAAAAATTTGCTCGATTTCGAATTTCCGCCGGCATATCCCAGGAAACAATGTGAAGACTGTCGCAGTAATAGTACATTACACTCGGTGTTAACCACAAATTCAAATAACTATTTTCCTGGACTACCTTCGCATTGCGAATAAGCTCCTTCGGTGGAAACATCAAAGTATCTTCTGCTCCCAGCTTTTCACATAAAAAAGCGCTAAGATTTCTAACGTACTGGTTTCGGAGACCCGAGCGATGTTCGGTGTCGAGCTGGTCAATTTGGTCGTCTATTGAATTGTAATACTTCAAAATTCTATCCTCGACCCATGTCCTGTTTTTTTCGGCAAAGAAGAACCCTGACAATAGAAAGATGGTACCGACCAACAACAAAAACTGTTTCCCCCAATTATTTTGAGATTGCTTTGGAACTGGTTCAACAACCTTTTTTGGCGGTTCCTTTTTCTTAATCTTATAAAGGTCTTTCCTGGATTTTTTTGCCATATCTCTTTAGGTCGACTACAAGATATTAAGAAATAGCATTGGGAGCGAGCTCCACCAAAGACAAGTGAATTTCTGCAATTTCGATGTGGAAAGGATTAGCGTAGCCCATCAAAAAAATTTGTCACCAATTGACCACACTCTTCTTCTAATAAACCAATGGATAAATCTGTTCTTGGGTGCAATACGGATGGACTTAATCTCGTAAAACCTCTTTCTTTGTCTCGCGCGCCCACGATCAATTTTCCCATTTGACTCCAAAAAAGGGCACCAGCGCACATCACGCATGGTTCAAGGGTCACGTAAAGATGACAATCCTGAAGATATTTTGATCCAAAATAATTTTGGGCAGAAGTGATGGCCAGCATCTCGGCATGTGCGGTGCAATCCTGCAATCGTTCTACTTGATTATGGGCTCTGGCAATTACACGATTTTCGACTACAACGACACATCCTACTGGTATTTCACCTTCATCAAAGGCCATTTGAGCTTCCTTCAATGCCAGCTGCATAAAATGCTCATCACTATGTATGGATAGTTTCATTCCCGAATTTGAATAGTTGACATTATTTGAGCGGCTATGGGAGCCCAGTCGCCTCTGGTTCTGGCGGGAGAACTGAAATTGAATAATAAAAGTCGGTCATTGTAAGGAGTGTAAACAATATAAACGTATTTAGAGAGGCTCCCTTGATCCATAAATGAGTTCTGTTCATCTCTAACCATTCCAACGAACTCAAAAGCGATAAAATCCCTTTGATTAATTGTCAGGATTGTATCCTTCGTAAAACGAACTTCGTCATATAAACTGGATATTCCAGATCGATAAAACTGTCGAAGAATAGATAAGTCATTTCCCCAGGACGTACTTGTGATGTTAATACCAAGATCTACAGTTCCATCACGATTGGTGAACGTTGCTATCGGCGGCTGATTTGAAACATATTTCTGTTGTTGTTCAAGTTCAGACATTGGCAAAAACTCCTGCGGCAATTGCAGTTGGATGGCTTTGTTCACTTTTACCTTTTTAAAAGGTACCTGGGCATTCAAAGAAAAGCCCGGTACTATCACTAAAAGAATCAAAAATCTCATTCTCATTTATTCTTTTATTACTCCTCCAGTCAACGGTGACAAAGCTAAAACTATTGCTAAATTTGCCACCTTTCATAAAACGAGATACTAGAACATGATCCGTACGCATACCTGTGGTGAACTCAGAATTGAGCATGTCGGTCAAAAAGTGAAACTTTCCGGATGGGTCCAACGACTTCGGGATAAAGGAGGAATGGTTTGGATCGATTTGAGAGATAAGTTTGGCATTACTCAATTAATGTTTGATGAAAGTTCCTCAGCTTCTGATATGGTGGAACTAGCAAGAAAGGTTGGGCGTGAGTTTGTCATTCTTGCTGAGGGAGAAGTAATTGAAAGAGTGTCCAAAAACAGTAAGATTGCAACCGGAGATATTGAAATCAAAGTTTCTAGTCTGGAAATCTTAAACGCCTCAAAAACTCCTCCATTCATAATAGAAGATGAAACAGATGGAGGTGATGAATTAAGAATGAAGTACCGATATCTCGATTTACGAAGACCCGTTAATCGGAAAAACCTTGAGTTGAGACATCTGGTTAATAGAAAGACAAGGGAGTACTTAGACGGACAAGGTTTCATTGAAGTAGAAACTCCCTATTTGATTAAATCTACTCCCGAAGGAGCAAGGGACTTCGTTGTGCCCTCAAGATTGAATCCGAGTCAGTTTTACGCGCTGCCTCAATCACCACAGACTTTTAAACAGCTGTTGATGGTTTCAGGTATGGATAAATACTACCAGATCGTGAAGTGCTTTCGTGATGAGGATCTTCGTGCTGACCGACAACCTGAATTCACGCAAATTGACTGTGAAATGTCTTTTGTAACCCAGGAAGATGTTCTAAACATGTTTGAAGGACTAGTGACTTTCCTATATAAACATGTCATGGAGATTGAACTGGACTCATTTCCCCGAATGACCTTCGACGAAGCAATGGAGAGATACGGGTCGGATAAGCCTGATTTAAGGTTTGATATGGAGTTCATTAATCTCAATGAGCACCTTCAAGGTAAAGGTTTTGGTGTATTTGATAATGCAGAATTGGTAGTGGGAATAAACGCCTCAGGATGTGCTTCCTATTCCAGAAAGGAGGTAGATGGACTTACTGATTTTGTTAAAAGACCACAGATTGGGGCAAAAGGATTGGTCTATGTAAAGTATAACGAAGATGGATCATTCAAATCCTCGGTGGATAAGTTCTTTGGGCCCGAAGAACTACAAAAAGTGGCCGAAGAAGCTAATGCAAAACCAGGAGATTTGATATTGATATTAGCGGGGGAAACGGACCACACCAGGAAGGCTTTAAACGAACTCAGATTGGAAATGGGTAATCGACTTGGATTGAGAGATTCTAAGTTAGTTAAACCATTATGGGTAATAGATTTTCCTTTACTTGAATGGGATGAAGAGACTAAAAGATATCATGCCATGCATCATCCATTTACTTCACCAAAACCGGATCAAGTAGACCAATTGGACTCCGACCCCGGAAGTGTAAAAGCAAGTGCTTACGACATGGTGATTAATGGAGTTGAAGTTGGCGGAGGATCAATTCGAATATTCAAGAGAGACTTACAAAAGAAGATGTTCGATGTATTGGGATTTACAAAGGATGAAGCCCAGGCTCAATTTGGATTCCTAATGGGTGCTTTCGAATATGGAGCTCCTCCTCATGGGGGAATTGCATTCGGATTTGATCGGTTGTGTGCATTATTTGGTGGGGTAGATAGCATTCGTGATTTTATTGCTTTCCCAAAAAATACGGCAGGAAGGGATGTAATGATTGACAGTCCAGCACCTGTGAGTGAGCAACAGTTAGACGAATTGCAAATTCGTACGTTATCATAAGTAAGGATACTTCGGGAAAAGTGTCGTAATTTTATATACAAATACGCATAACGATGACTAAGAAATTCCTTCTCTATAGCACCCCTTTCATTCTGTTATTCATGGGAATGTCGTTCTTCGAACCCTGGCTATACCAAAACGTTTTTGGGAGCTCCAACATAGAAAGAATTAAGAACAAGGACTTCGAGGTGATCGCCCACAAAGGGGCGGCGGGATTGGCCCCCGAAAACACCATGGCAGCTTTTGAAATGGCTTTGGACATGGGAGTGGATATGATAGAACTTGATGTCAGACACACTAAAGATGAAGAAATAATTGTCTTCCATGATCAAAATCTAGATAGAACGACAAATGGAAAAGGCGATGTCCACGATTACACATTGGAAGAAATAAAACAACTGGATGCCGGCTCTTGGTTTGACCCCAAGTTTTCTGATCAGAAGGTCCCAACTCTAAAAGAAGTTTTGGATCTAGTTGATGGTCGATGCAAAGTGCTCATCGAAATTAAACACATGAACCATCCACATTATCATGACTTTGCCGACAAGCTCGTTGATATTGTGAGAGAAGAAAAAAATGGTTTTGATTGGGTAATTCTACAATCGTACGAAGACAGATACCTTGAAGAAGCACATGCTTACGACAGCAGGATTGAAACGAAGAAGATGCTCATAGGTGAGGATTCTGCACCATTAATTGCGTTTTACGTAGAAACCCGGGTTCATCTTGGTCGATCTGAAAAAGAAGAGCAACTCTCAACATTGAACCCTCACTATACCACACTTTCGCCAAGGAGAGTATTCCGGATGCATGCACGAGGATTTAAGGTATTTACTTATCCTGTAAACACACGGGAAGAAATGATTAAAATGCTCAATATGGGAGTAGATGGAATAATCACCGATTTCCCTAACATATTACTGGATATTAGAAAGGAATTACAGGCACTAGAATCATAGCCGTACTTGAGTAGCAGCAACGGAGCTCGCCAGTGTATTCAAATCGATTTCCGCAGCGATGTAGCCAAAAGAGTCTTTTTGACTTCCACTTGTAACGGTATTAAAAACATTCTGCGCATTTTCGATTTCTCCAACCATCATGTAATAATTCCCCACTCCGTAGCCGATAATTGAATTTAATTCCCCATCGGCAGTATACCTCCGGATCAGGATATCTGCTGTTGCAAACCCCTTGTAGAGCTTTATCAGGTCATGATAGATTCTTGATTCCCCTTCTATCAGATTCATGTTACTATGGATTAGAGAGGCTAAAGAAGTAGCAGCATCCATATTTCCTATCTTTCGATAGCTCACATAAAGCCAGTTCGTAGTTTTCACCTGCAAATCATCATTGGTCGCAAACTCCAGGCATTTTTTATAACTGGAAATTGCTTTATCGTAGTTTCCTTTCATGTAATAAGCCAACCCGAGATGGTACCATATATTCCATTTCACATTGGTTAGGGGTCTATTCAGTGAATTGGGTATGCCATCTGGTTCGATCTCATTTGGCACTCCCGTGGAATAGAACGCCGCCTCGGTTAAGTCATTAATTGCGAGGTCAAATTGCTTGGTGGTTATATAACGATGACCCCTATGCCTCCTGAGCTTATATGATCTTGGAAACTTATTTAAACCTTCTGTGTACACTCTTATGGCATCCTGATATCTGCCCAGGTACGCCAGCCGTCGTCCATACCAAATGACGTTCTCCGGATCATCAGGATTAGAATTGTATTTCGTCTCGGCAGCTACCAATTTATCCTGTCTAAGCTCCAGGGCCTGTTGCGACAAGTATTCCTCTTTCACTTCCGCGGAGGTTACTTCCTCATCATCCTCATCGGACACTGGCGTGGCCGTTTGCGAAACAGGTGATTGATAGTCTTCTCCCAGACTAGGTTCTACCTTAATACAACCTGAAAAAGTTAGACCAAAAAGTGAAATAGCGATGATCCAAATAGTCTTATTCATTTTTCCCAGTTTGGATAGCCCGGTTGTACAAGTTCTATACCGGCCTTCTTCTCCTCCACAATTTTACGTACATCTGACAATAACTGTTTTGCATCATAGACGATTCCGTCTTTTATCGTGTAAGTCACGCCACCTGCGCGGATTACTTCATTCTCTTCTGTTAGTTTAATCGCTCCTGTCCCGTACAGAACTTTTAAGTTCTGAAGTGGATTCTCATCAATGACAACGATATCCGCGTACTTACCAATCTCTATTGTTCCAATTTGCTTTTCCATACCGAGTGCTTGTGCTCCAAGCAAAGTCGCACTTCTAATCACTTCTAAGGGATGAAACCCTGCCTCTCTCAACAACTCGAGCTCCCTAACGTAGGCGAACCCATATAATTGATAAATGAATCCGGAATCTGAACCTGCAGTAACTCGGCCACCGCGGTTCTTGTATTCATTTACGAACGTCATCCACAGTTGATAATTCTTCTTCCAGTTTACTTCCTGCTCCGTGCCCCAGAAATGCCAATAGGACCCATGCGACACTTTACTTGGCCTGTAAAACGACCATAAAGAAGGAAGAGTGTAATCCTTGTGCCAATCAGCATTTCTTGCACGCATTAAATCCCGGCTAGCTTCATAAATATTAAAAGTTGGATCAATTGTGAAGTCCAGTTCAAGAAGTTGATTCATTACCTGATTCCATTTCTCAGAATACGGGGGAGCTGCCTGAGTCCATAAACGCCCGGCTTCACCAAAGCGATGTTGTTCATTTTGATAGTTATAATCCAAAGGATAATCCTGTACCACCCGGTCCACAAATAAAGCTTCAGGTAATCCATACCAATGTTCCATACTGGTCAAGCCGGATTCGGCTGAATTAACAACATTCCACCATGCTACATTCATCTGTGCATGGTGACAGGCAGAGCGTAAACCGAGTTTCTTATTTTCCCTCAAGGCAGCATCCATCACTTCCGGAGAAGCTCCAAAGAACTTAATGCCATCCGCACCTCTTTGGTAATTTGCTCTGGCCCACGATCGGGCTTGATCGGCATTGGTAATTGGCCCCCCTGTTACTTCATTTGATGACTTTTTACCATCCGGTAGTGAACGGGAAACAGGAATAGTAGATAGGTCTTGTCCGAAGGAAGTATAAGCTAAAATTCGAGGTGCGGTAATCTCATTCCCTATGCTCTTTTCTTTGTGATCCAGTACCCATTGTAATCCGTTACCACATGAAGGGTCTCTGATGGTAGTTATCCCGTGCGCCATCCATAGTTTAAACACATATTCTGAAGGAGTACCTTGAGATTTTCCTCCTATATGACCATGCATATCCACAAACCCGGGTAATACGTACTTGCCCTCTGCCTGAATCTCTCTTCCACCTTCTCTCAATTGAGGCCGATTATCGGGATCGATTTCAACTCCAGGGTATCCAACGACTTTGACCTCTGTAATAATATTATCTTCCACCACGATATCTACTGGACCAATCGGTGGTGCGCCGTTTCCGTTGATCAAAGTTGCACCTCGTATAATGAGTTGATCATAGGGTCCCTCTCCTCTGTATCTCTCCGGAGCTGGTTCAATTTGAGAATAAGCAGAAGTGGCAAAAAGAAGGCAGAAAAACAGGGTTACAGTTATTTTCATTAGAATTGATGTCTGAGGCTGGTGAAAAGTTGAACTTGCAGGATAGTAAAACTAAGTATAATTAGATAGTATGGCATTAACCCCTTCAAATATGTTGGATTTGGGTACTAAAGCACCCAATTTCAATCTAATAGATGTTGTTTCTGAATCACAACGACAGTTGAATGATGTAAAAGGTGAAAAGGGCACGGTCATTATGTTTATCTGTAATCATTGTCCATATGTGATTCACATTGAAAATGAAATTAGTGCTTTAGCCAAAGAATACAGTCAAAAAGGGATTGGATTTGTGGCAATTAGCTCCAACGATATTGATAGCTACCCACAAGATGCTCCTCAGTTTATGGTCGAACAAGTGCGGCGAACAGGTTTCAACTTTCCCTACCTATTTGACGAAGATCAATCTGTCGCAAAAGCCTATGATGCCGCCTGTACCCCCGACTTCTATGTGTTTGAAAGCAATTCAAATCTTATTTATCGGGGAAGACTAGATGACTCCAGACCCGGGAACGATATCCCAGTAACGGGCAGCGATTTAAGATTAGCGTTGAATACTTTGCTAGATGCAGGGGAACAGGCAGAGAAACAGTATCCAAGTATGGGATGTAACATTAAATGGAAGGCCTGATCCAAAACTTTTTCCAATTGTATTAATTTTCCGCTCCTCGAAGATATGAGCGTATCGAAAACCAACTTCAAAAAGATTACAACCCATCGTCTCGGTGAGATGAAAGCGGCAGGTGAAAAAATCTCCATGCTAACTGCATATGATTACTCCATCGCCAAAATCATAGATAGGGCGGGTATAGATATTATACTAGTGGGAGACAGTGCCTCGAATGTGATGGCAGGCAATGAGACTACACTACCTATTACGCTTGATCATATGATCTGGCATGCCAGCAGCGTTGTAAAAGCAGTGGATAGAGCACTCATCGTTGTCGATGTTCCTTTTGGAAGCTACCAGGGAAATTCATCGGAAGCGCTTCGATCAAGTATTCGCATTATGAAAGAATCCGGTGCACATGCCGTCAAAATGGAAGGTGGAGCAGAAATAAGAGAAGGCATCGAGAGGGTATTAACAGCCGGAATCCCGGTAATGGGTCACCTTGGCCTCACCCCACAATCTATTTATAAGTTTGGAACTTACACAGTAAGGGCAAAGGAGTCAACTGAAGCGGATAAACTTATTGAAGATGCCCTGTTGTTGGAAGAAATTGGGTGCTTCAGTATTGTTCTTGAAAAGATTCCTGCCGACCTGGCAAAGAAGGTATCTGAAAAATTAAGCATTCCTACCATTGGAATTGGCGCCGGTCCATACGCTGATGGACAAGTTCTAGTTGTCCATGATATGCTCGGTATCACACAGGATTTCAAACCAAGGTTTTTGCGTCAATATGCTGATCTGAACAAAACGATATCAGATGCTACAACCAATTACATCAAAGACATCAAGTCAAAAAAATTCCCTAACGAAAAAGAAAGTTATTAAAGCAAATCACTGAACCCCCTATGTCAAAGATTATCTACACAAAAACAGATGAAGCGCCTGCACTAGCAACCTACTCGCTGCTCCCAATTATTAAAGCTTACACCTCTGTTGCGGGCATTCAAGTAGAAACACGAGACATCTCCCTTGCGGGTAGAATTCTTGCCGTTTTTCCTGATCATCTGGAAACCAACCAAAGAATTCCAGATCATCTTGCTGAGTTAGGTGATCTGGCAAAAACGCCCGAAGCCAATATCATCAAGCTTCCAAATATCAGTGCTTCCATACCACAAATGAAAGCGGCTATCAAAGAACTTCAGGATCACGGATTTAATTTACCGGAGTATCCAGATGAACCAAAAGATGAGAAAGAGAAGGAAATAAAATCACGGTACGATAAAGTTAAAGGTAGCGCCGTGAACCCTGTCCTCCGTGAAGGTAATTCAGACCGACGAGCCCCACTATCAGTAAAAAATTATGCCCGAAAACACCCTCATTCTATGGGTGAGTGGTCTGCAAGTTCAAAATCACACGTTGCTCACATGCAGGAGGGTGACTTCTTTGGAAGTGAACAATCGACCACTGTCAGTGGTGATCAAACTGTAAAAATTGTATTTAGTGACTCAACTGGGTCAGAGCAGGTGCTAAAGGACAATTTGCAACTTCTGGACAAGGAAGTTATCGACGCTTCCGTTATGAGCATGGAAAATCTCAAGAAATTTCTTGCTTTGGAAATCGAAGATGCCAAAGCAAAAGATGTTCTTTTCTCCGTTCATCTGAAGGCAACCATGATGAAGGTCTCTGATCCAATAATCTTTGGAGCGGCTGTCTCTGTATACTACCAGGAAGTATTTGAGAAACACGAGGATATACTGAATCAACTTGGAGTTAATCCTAATAATGGCATTGGGGACCTCTACAACAGAATCCAGAGCCTGTCTGAAGATAAGAGAAAAGAAATTGAGTCTGACATCCTGGACGTTTATAAGAAGAATCCCGAAATGGCCATGGTTAATTCAGATAAGGGAATCACAAATTTACACGTGCCAAGTGATGTAATAATTGATGCCTCAATGCCTGCTGCCATTCGATCATCAGGTCAAATGTGGGGGCCGGATGGAAACCTGAAGGATATGAAAGCGGTAATCCCCGATCGCTGTTATGCAGGGGTATACCAGGAAACCATAGATTTCTGCAAAGAAAACGGAGCTTTCGACCCAAAAACAATGGGAAGTATTTCCAACGTCGGATTGATGGCTCAGAAAGCCGAGGAATATGGCTCTCATGACAAAACTTTCCAGGCCCCATCAAAAGGTTCTATGAAAGTAATTGCAGATGATGGGAAGGTCATATTCAGCCATGAGGTTAATACGGGTGATATTTGGCGAATGTGCCAGGTGAAAGATGCACCTATTCAGGATTGGATAAAATTGGCGGTAAGACGGGCTAAAGCGACAGGTTCACCAGCAGTTTTTTGGTTGAATGAGAATAGAGCCCACGATAATGAGTTGATTAAAAAGGTTAATCAGTATTTACCCGAGTCAGATACTTCCGGTTTGGAAATACATATCTTAAGTCCGGTTAAAGCCACGAAGTTTTCATTAGCAAGAATGAAAAATGGGGAAGACACAATATCAGTAACTGGAAATGTTCTGAGGGATTATCTAACAGACTTGTTCCCAATCCTGGAAGTAGGCACAAGCGCCAAAATGCTTTCCATTGTCCCGTTAATGAATGGGGGTGGCTTATTTGAAACCGGTGCAGGTGGATCAGCCCCGAAACACGTGCAGCAATTTGAAAAAGAAGGGCACCTTCGATGGGATTCATTGGGTGAATTCTTAGCTCTAGCAGCCTCGCTTGAGCACCTATCATCAGCAATTGATAATCCAAGAGCCAGGATCCTTTCTCAAACACTTGATGAGGCTACTGGTGAATTTCTTGAGAGTAATCGATCTCCATCGAGAAAAGTAAATGAAATAGACAACCGTGGTAGTCACTACTACCTGGCTATGTACTGGGCCAAGGCACTTGCGACACAACAAGATGACGAAGAACTACAGCGTATTTTTATAACGGTAAAGGATCATTTGGAAAAAGCGGAGGGTGCAATAAACCAAGAGTTATTGGCATCGCAGGGAGACCCTGTGGATATAGGTGGATATTATCAACCTGATGATTCGCTAGCATCAAAGGCCATGAGGCCTAGCAATACGCTGAATAATATTATCGAGGGAATAGGTTAATCATTTGATATACCTCCGAAAATTCTTAATGCTGTTGTAGTAGTAATCACTCTTGAGATTAGAGACTACCACCCCCCGACTGGAAGAGGCATGGATAAATTTTACCTGGTCATTGGCGACATAGGTAATCATACCCGAATGCCACCACTTACTACCCTTAGCTTTAAATTTAAAGAATACGACATCACCCACTTTTACACTATTGAGGTTTTTATCCTTAAACTTCTTACTCTTCTTGCTGTCTTTGGACTGAGCTTCAGCCGTACGTGGGATAGATATACCAGCTGCCTTATAGCTGTTGTAAATGAGAGCGGAACAGTCGATCCCTTGTCTTGATGTACCTCCGTATCGATAGGGCGTTCCAAGATAACTTTTGGCGGTCGAGATCACAGTTGCCATCTGCTTTTTCCGTTTTTTGCCCCTTTGGGCTTCGGCGTCCAAACAAGCTAAGAAAGTGAACGCCAAGACTAGAATTAATACTGATCGATTTAAGAAAATGCGAGTAGTTTCAAACATCATTTTTTGAGTATTACAAACAAGTCCAAATTATCTTCAGCTTCGGGTGACTCCAAATAATCTTCTGTTGTAATGGAGGTGACCAGCTTGTCCGATGCCTTTTTTAGGGATACTCTATTGAGACGATTTAAAAGATCGTACGGGATTCTCAATAGGGACGCTGGTAGCCGATATTGTAAATTTAAGAAATCAAATCGGGTAATTCTTTCAACAGATGTCTTATTCTTCTCGTAGTATTCCATCACCTTTTCATTTCCGCGTATACCCTTCATCTCGACATTATTGAAATATTTTTTACAAATTTCCGTCAATTGAGGCCCTGTATACTCTCTAATGTGCCAGGGATTTCTAGTCAATGTCATTTTAATATTCGGAGTTGTGATCAAGGCAACACCGCCGGGTCGAAGAACACGATGAATTTCCTTAATAAAGGCATGATCATCTTTTAGATGCTCGATTACCTGGAAAGTAACAACTGAATCAAATGTCTCATCTTCATAAGGAAAAGGTGGAAAAAAGCCGGATTGAAAGGAATACTCAGGATATTTTGCGGACAGTGAATCAACCACTGGCTTGATTTTGTCTATCGCTGTATAAGATGTCGCTAACGGTGCCAATTCCTCCACTCCTCTTCCTTCACCACAACCCAATTCCAGTAATGCCCCGGTTATATAAGGTTTGGCGACTAAGTATGCTTTCAGTAACCGCTGGTGGATTGGGTTATCTGATACAATCTTGTCGGATGTTATTTCTGTTGTAAAGACACTCATCGTATAAATTTGTACAAATAAACCAAAAATCGATTGACGAGTGAAGTATCCCGGGGTAGTTAAAGTATTGATTGGTGTGTTTGGATATATACTGGCACAGTCAGCTCTATCTATAGATTTTCGAGGCATCAATACCAGTTATTGGTATGATACCGAAGAGGTAAAGGTGAGAGATGTGGTTGCCCAAAGTGGCAATGTGATTTACGTTTTTACGGAAATTTCCTTTTCTGATTCCATCTACTCCGATAGCGTACGTTTTTTACTTCAGCAGAATTATGAGGACAATAACCATATAGAGATAAGTCAACAGGGAAAAATCGTACTATCTGGACCAAAAAGATTGATTTTCGAACATCAATTAGTGGTCAATTCCAAAAAACTCCTGGTTGTTGAATACTACAAAGATGGAAAACCCCTCTACTATCCAGTAGACCTATTGAGAGGAGGTCAACCTTTCCCCTCCTATTTCTTTGCAGAAAACGATACCCTCCCATGGTTTGAATCATATGTCCTACCCAATCAAAACATTGCATTTATATCTGGCCGCAAATCGCTTTATGGCTATCAATATACAGAAGATTTTCCTCCGGCAGATCCTCCAATGGGAGTTGTACAATCTATATCACCTAATCTTACGATTGATAGTATTATAACTGATATTGGAGGAAATCTGGCATCGGGTCACTTTTACTTTATACAAAATGATACACTCGGTACGGAAGGTTTGTCCGCGTACTGTGGAGAAACCTATTATCCTAAGCCCTCACGATTAGAAGATCTCATACCACCGCTAACATACATTACCCGCCAATCGGAAATGATTAACATTACCACCGCCAGTAATACAAAACAAGCCTTCGACAAATTCTGGTTGAATACCTATTCCAGCAGTAGAGAAGCTAGAACAGCGATACGAAAGTTCTATCGAAAAATCAGAATCGCAAACCACCTGTTCACCGATTATAAACAAGGATGGAAAACGGATCGAGGCATCATCCACATTATGTATGGCAATCCAGAAAAAGTATATCGCTCGAATAGTGACGAAATTTGGGAATACGGTGATGATTCAATTTTTGAATTCCGAATAATTTCAAATCTCTTTACACCGCATTTATACATTCTGAAAAGGGACGATGATTTTCGGGAAGGTTGGATTTCACGTGTAAGAATAATCAGAAACAATGGCGGTTAAAAACACTTCAATGATCTTCGGAATTCGAGCTGTTATCGAGGCAGTGAAAGCCGGAAATGATCTTGAAAAAGCATTTGTACAAAAGAACTTATCTGGTGACCTACACAAAGAACTTCTTCAACACCTGTACGAATCAGGATCTCCCGTCGTAAGAGTTCCTCCAGAACGACTCGCCAAATTCACTAGAAAGAATCATCAGGGTGTTGTGGCTTTCACCTCACCAATAAAATACTACCAACTATCAGAGCTCGTCAGTCGAACTTATGAATCAGGAGAAACACCCTTTTTCCTCATTCTGGATCGACTTACAGATGTAAGAAATTTTGGGGCGGTTGCTCGAACCGCTGCCTGCACGGGAGTACATGGCTTGGTCATTCCACCAAAAGGTGCTGCACAGGTTAATGGTGACGCAATGAAAACTTCTGCAGGTGCGCTCAATTCAATTCCGGTTTGCCGTGATGACCTGGAAAAAAGTGTCAGCTATTTGAAAGAAGCAGGGATAACAATTGTTGGGTGTTCCGAAAAGGGTCGCAAGCTAATTCATGAAAACGACCTCACGTCCCCAGTAGCAGTTATTATGGGTTCTGAGGAAAACGGTATATCCTCGGAATTGTTTGCCTTGTGTGACATTATTGCAAAAATCCCAATCTCAGGACCGATAGCGTCTTTGAACGTTTCGGCAGCTTCGGCCATGGCCTGTTATGAAGTATTAAGACAAAGGGTTTAAATATATTTCCCCCCAGTTTCCGTTTTTACTTCACTTACGAAATTCTTAAACCTAGTTGCATCATCCTTCTTACAGATGAGAAGCACATCCTCAAAATCAGCAATCAAATAACCTTCCAGGTCGCTGGCTACAATTAGCTTTCGTTTATCTCCCTTGATGTAGTTGGACTCACAATCGTAAAGCAGTGCACGTTGTTCAACTACATTTCCATTTTCGTCCTTTTCCCGAATTTCATATAATGCGTCCCACGAACCCAAATCTGACCAGCCAAATTCCCCAGGTACCATATACACATTATCAGCTTTCTCCATGATAGCATAATCAATGGATATTGACTTACAGTTGTTGTAAACCCCATCAATAAACTTCGATTCCCCTTGTGTGAAATAGGCAGCGGATCCCTCATCAAAGTACTCATGTAACCAGGGCTGAATTTCTTTGAAGGCTTTTGTAATGCTATCAACCGACCAGACGAATATTCCGGCGTTCCATACGAAATCACCACTTTCAATAAATTTTTCAGCCAACTCATGATTAGGCTTTTCGGTGAAAGTTTTCACTTTCTTCACTGGTTCGTCAGACTCATAATATTGTACATAGCCATATCCTGTCTCTGGTTTCGTCGGCTTGATCCCGATGGTAATTAGTCGATCATGAGTAGCCGCAGATTCTGCAGCCAATGAAATGGTCTCCAGATATTTGGTAGTATCGAATATTGCTGCATCAGATGGGGTAACAACAATAACGGCGTCAGGATCTTTCGCTCTTATCTTGTAAACTGCGTAGGCAATACATGGCGCAGTATTTTTTTTTGAAGGTTCCATTAACAACTGATCCTCCTTAAGATCAGGTAATTGCTCCCCAATAAGATCATGGTATATCTGGTTAGATACGATCCATATGTTTTCAGGTGATACCATCTGGGTGAACCGGTCGTAGGTCATCTGAAGTAAGGATCTACCGGTTCCCAGTATATCAAGAAACTGCTTGGGTTTAGCATTTCTACTATACGGCCAAAACCTCGTTCCACTACCTCCAGCCATGACCACTACATGAATACTCCTATCCATAACAGATTAATTGAATTAGATTACAAATTAACTACTTTCGCATCCCTGAAATCGACCACAAGAATACGGATTATTTTGAAGATAGCATTCATTCAATTTTGAATCGGAGCTACAAACTAATCCACTTTTTTTAGTTATCTTATGCATAGTAATGTTCACTCAATGACTGAAGCATTAACAGGAGAGAAAGTAAAGAACAAACTCAAAGATGTATTTGGATACGATACCTTTCGGGGAAATCAGGAAGAAATAATCCAAAACATTTTATCGCGTAACAACACGTTTGTGATCATGCCGACGGGGGCTGGCAAATCACTTTGCTACCAATTACCCGCAATTGTACAGGAAGGTACGGCCATTGTCATCTCGCCACTAATTGCCTTGATGAAGAATCAGGTTGATCAAATGAACGCTGTTGGAATCAATGCTAGGTTTCTGAATAGTACTTTAAGTCGTTCTGAGATTACGAAGGTTAAAAAAGATACGTTGGAGGGACTTACAAAACTCCTATACGTAGCTCCTGAATCCCTAACAAAAGAGGAAAATGTTAACTTCCTAAAGCAAGCAAAAATCTCTTTTATTGCCATTGATGAGGCACACTGTATTTCTGAGTGGGGACATGATTTCAGACCAGAATACCGGAGAATAAAGACCATTGTCGGACAATTGGGTGATATACCACTCATCGCTCTTACTGCTACCGCGACTCCAAAGGTTCAATTGGACATCAAGAAAAACCTGAATATGGAAGAAGCACGAGTCTTCCAGTCATCGTTTAATCGAACCAACCTCTACTATGAAGTAAGGCCAAAAATTCAGGCCAAAAAAGGACTTATCAGGTTTATTAAGGAGAATAAAGGAAAATCGGGAATAGTCTATTGCCTTAGCAGGAAAAAAGTAGAAGAAATCGCCGAATTCCTGGCTGTTAATGATGTCAAGGCAGCGCCTTATCATGCGGGAATGGATTCAAGTGTTCGCATGAAGAACCAGGATGCCTTTTTGAATGAAGACGTAGACGTCATTGTAGCAACCATTGCTTTTGGAATGGGCATTGATAAACCAGATGTACGATTTGTGATTCATTATGACGCTCCAAAATCGATTGAAGGTTATTATCAGGAAACCGGTCGTGCCGGGAGAGATGGGCTTGAAGGAAAGTGCCTCATGTTCTACAGCTATAATGACATCCTTAAACTAGAAAAATTCAATAAAGACAAAGCAGTCACAGAAAGAGAAAACGCCAAATTCTTGTTGGAGGAAATGGCAGCATACGCAGAATCCTCCGTTTGCAGACGTAAGCAACTCCTGCACTATTTTGGGGAAGAGTTTGAGTGTGAAAGAAATGGAGGATGTGATAATTGTATCCCCAAAGAGGAATTTGATGGTTCCGCCTATTTGCAATTGGCGGTTAAGGCCGTACAGCAAACCGATGAGCGCTTTGCCATTGACCACTTAAGCAAGCTGCTGATGGGAAAAACGACCGAACACATCAAAAGCTATGGGCATGACAAACTGGATGTGTTTGGAGCAGGTAAAGATGAAAACGATTCTTTCTGGAATGCTGTCATTCGTCAGTGCATGTATAACGAGCTGCTGAAAAAAGATATCGATAATCCAGGTGTATTTACCGTAACTGAAAAAGGATTGAATTTCCTTATCGATCCCTATCCAATTAAGATTTCAAAAAATCACGAGTACGATACAGAAGGGGAAGAGGAAGAAGAAATCGAAAAAACCGTAGTGGATGCAAAATCCTACGATACAGTTTTGTTCGAAATGCTAAAGGCACTAAGAAAAAAAGTTGCCAAACAAAAGGATTTACCACCATATGTCATTTTCCAGGATCCTTCGATGGAAGAAATGGCTACCCTCTATCCTTCATCAATCGATGACCTGAAAAAGATAATAGGGGTTGGCGAAAGCAAAGCCAGGAAGTTTGGTAAGCCTTTCCTGGAACTGATCGACAAATATGTAGAGGAAAATGAGATCATTACCGCTTCGGATGTTCTGGTTAAATCTTCAGGTTCCAAGTCCAAAAATAAGATCTTCATCATACAACAGATTGACCGCATGATTGATCTCGAAGAGGTAGCTGACATGAAGGGCATGAAATACGAAGACCTAATCAAGGAAATTGAAGTGATTTGCGATGGTGGAACCAAACTGAACCTTGACTATTACATCGACCAGCTTCTGGATGATGATCGACAGGATGACATATACGACTACTTTATGGGAGCTGAATCTGATAGCATCAACGATGCATTAGACGAATTAGGTGAAGATTACAGCGAAGATGAAATAAGACTAATGAGAATCAAATTCATGTCTGAATTTGCACATTAGATTTGTAGCGGTTTATCAAACTGATTTTCGTAGAATATGAATATACTAATCCTGGGTTCTGGAGGGAGAGAACATGCCCTTACCTGGAAAATAAGTCAAAGTCCCAAATCATCTAGCTTATTTGTTGCCCCTGGAAATGCCGGAACAGCAGAAATTGCAACAAACTTAGATATTGCGGTTGGGGACTTCAATCAGGTTTCAAATGCTATCGATAAGCATTCCATTGAGCTTGTAGTTATTGGGCCAGAAAATCCATTGGTGGACGGAATTATAGACTTCCTCCGTCCAAAGCATCCGGAAGTGCTTTTTGTAGGTCCCGATAGAAAAGGATCCAAATTGGAGGGTAGCAAGGAGTTTGCCAAACTCTTTATGAAAAAGTATGGAATTCCTACAGCCGAAGCCCAGGTTTTTAATGCTTCCAATTTAGAGAACGGGAAAGAATTCCTGGAAGGTATTAATCCACCATATGTCCTCAAAGCTGATGGATTGGCCGCAGGCAAAGGTGTTATCATCACAGATGACCTGGAGGAAGCACAAAACAACCTCGAATCCCTTATTGGTGGTCAGTTTGGAGATGCCAGTGCAAATGTCTTAATCGAAGAATTTCTAGATGGGATTGAACTATCGGTTTTTGTACTCACCGATGGAACCAACTATTGCCTATTACCGGAAGCAAAGGACTATAAGAGAATAAGGGAAAACGACGAAGGACCAAACACTGGTGGAATGGGCGCCGTCTCACCCGTTGCTTTCGCCACCGATGAATTCATGCAGAAAGTCCGTAACAGAATCATAGAGCCAACGATCAAAGGAATATCCAAAGAAGGTTTTGACTATCGTGGATTTATCTTTTTTGGCCTTATTAAGGTAGATAATGACCCGTATGTGATCGAATACAATGTCAGAATGGGTGACCCTGAAACACAGGCTGTGCTACCCAGAATTAAAGGAGACTTTGTAGAACTTCTGGTATCTACTGCCCAGAAAAATCTGCCCCCTGAAACTGCATTTCAACCGTCCACTGCAGCCACTGTTGTCATGGTTTCTGAAGGATACCCTGGGTCCTACGAGAAGGGGAAAGTTATAAAACAGGACAAAATTGATGAATGCGTTTCAGTTTTTCACGCTGGAACCAAAAAAGGCATTGAAGGCACTGTAACCAATGGGGGACGTGTTCTAGCCATTACGGGCATGGGTGCCAACCTGGAAGAAGCGAGAAAAGCTGCTTATCAACAAGTGGCCAACATCCATTGGGAAGGAGCAAATTTTCGGACAGATATCGGTCTTGATTTGAAGAAAATTGGACAGTAGGAAATCCATCTGACTATATTTGACGGATGTCAAAAAAGAAGTGATGGGCTGCAGCACATGCGACATACAAGAAAACGAAAGAGTTAACGGTTGCAATAACAACGGTAATTGCCAAACCGGAGGTTGTAATAAGCTCAATGTGTTCGATTGGTTGTCTGATATGCAACCACCCTCTGGAAGCATATTTACTATTTGTGAGGTTCGGTTTAAGAATGGTAGAAAGGAGTTTTTCCGTATCCCCGAATCGGGCAGCTTTGTTAGTGGAGATGCAGTAGTTGTGGATGTCCCCAATGGTCATCATATCGGACATATCTCATTAATGGGAGAATTGGTCCGACTCCAAATGCGGAAGAAAAACTTTCATGAGGAGGACGCAAGAAAAATATACAGAATAGCCACAGCTGCTGATTTAGAAAAGTATCGAAAAGTCAAAAATCGCGAACTTCCTACCCTTTATCGAACCCGTGAAATAATTCATGATTTGAAGCTTGGAATGAAATTAACAGATGTAGAGTTTCAAGCGGATAATACAAAGGCCACATTCTATTACAGTGCAGAGGACAGGGTAGATTTTCGTGAATTGATCAAAGTTCTTGCAGCTGAGTTCAAGATCCGAGTTGAAATGAGACAGATAAGCTTAAGACAAGAAGCCTCAAGGCTTGGTGGCATAGGCTCTTGCGGTCGAGAGTTGTGCTGTTCTACTTGGTTAACGGAATTCAAATCCGTTACGACCCAGGCGGCGAGATACCAAAATTTGTCTTTAAATCCTTCAAAACTTAGTGGGCAGTGCGGTCGGTTAAAGTGCTGTTTAAACTACGAACTGGATACTTATGCTGAAGCTCTAAAAGATATTCCACAAATTGATCAACCCATACAAACCGATAAGGGTTTGGCCAAACTTCAGAAAACGGATATTTTCAGGAAAATACTGTGGTTTGGTTATGACGAGGAGAGTGCCTGGCATCCCCTAAGTGTGGAGCGAGTCAATGAAATACTTCAAATGAACCAGCAAGGAATCAAACCGGCCTCTTTATCGGAGAACGACGATCCTAATTTAACTAAATCCAAGACCAGCAATAGTGATCTAATTGCTTTGGATAAGAAATTCGGCAAGAAGAAAAAAAAGAAGAGAAAAGGGCCCAATTCACAAAAGCGAAAACAAAGAAATAAACGTGAAAAATAATATCTGGGTATCCTTCCTTCTCTGTACTCTGGTTGCTTGTGATTCAGGAAGGGTTTACGAACGTTTTAAGGAACTTGAAGGCAACTGGCATCAAGATAGTGCTGCCGTTTTCACGTTTCAACCTCCAAATGACACGAGTAAGTATTCACTAATTGGTTCAATTGTAAATGACAATGAATACCCATACTATAACCTCTATGTGGAATTCATACTAAAGAATTCTGAGGATAGTATTATTTCTCAAAGTCTTGAAGAAATAACATTCTTCAATCCGAAGACTGGAAGTCCATACGGAAATGGCAGCGGCGATAAATTTGAACATCAGTTCATTATTCGGGAAGAATTTGTTTTTCCAGAGAACGACACCTACACAGTTTCTTTTCGCCAGTTTATGCGAGTTCAGGAGCTTCCAGCCATCCAAAGAATAGGATTTAGGCTAGAGTATTTTCAGGTGGAATAGTTTTACTTCAAAGAGTATTTAGAAATACACGTAACTTCTCTTCAACACGATTCCTATCCAACCAGTAGTTCCTGCTGTTAATACGAACGTTTTGCCATTTTTTCTCAATGAGTAATTGTGGAAGGTGTGCATAAATTTCCTTGGAAGATTTTGCGGCATAAAAATGATCATCGTCGGTAAGAACAACTCCTAAATGTACATTTTCCGAAAAAACCGTTAAATCGGCAAAAGGCAAATGATGAGCAAGATTTTGATCTGGAATCAAGGAAGCGTAACGCTCGGCGACAATCGCCCTAAGATACCAGTCCTGCGTAGTTTTCATTGGCTTCCGTATAGAAGGTTTAAATACTCCCTCAGAAATGTTTTTAGCGTACTCTAAATACTTCTGTAACAGCTTCGGTCCCAGATTTTTGGTATCATCCACAACAAGATCCTCGGGAAATAAACTAGTTACAAGGTAAATGGTCTCCCTTGCTCTGGTGATCGCCACATTAAGTCTATTTTCTCCACCTTCAACATTCAACGATCCGAAGCGGAGTTGTACTTTCCCTTTCACATCGGGAGCATAACCAATGCTGAATATCACTATGTCGTATTCGTCTCCTTGAACATTTTCAATATTCTTTACGCTAATATGTATGTTGTTCTTGTATTTAAGTGAATCCAATAGGTCCAGGATCAATCCTTGTTGCTGTGCATTAAAGGTCACAACTCCAATAGACTTATCAGGATTTGCCAGCACCAAACGATTAACTATTTCTAAAATTTGATGTCCTTCAATCAAATTTGTATTATCCTTCCAAAGCCCGTCTACTTTGACATAATGAATCGCGGGCTCCAATGTTGAGTTCAGACGATCTCTTTCCGGTATCATTTCCAGGTTTCCTCCATAGAAGTGTTGATTCGGGAAATCAATCAACTCCAAAGATCGACTGCGATAATGTCCCTTTAGCATTATCGACTGAAGATACCTGGAAGACAGTTCGAGGAGGGAATCTATCTCTAGTTCCGGCATTTCATCCTCAGCTTCTTCCCACCTGATGCGATATAAGTCATACGGTTTGAGTTGTTGGAGGTCGCCTGTTATTACCACCTGACTTCCACGATAAAGTGCTGGGATCGCACGTTCTGCATAACACTGTGAGGCCTCGTCAAAAATCACCAGGTCAAATGTCTCCACCATCGGAAATATCGCAGAAGCAGACTCTGGAGAACACATCCAGCACGGGATCAACTGAAAAGCCTCCTCCTTGTATTCCGAAAGTACCTTTCGCAAGGGCCAAATCCGTCTTCGTTTGGTGACCTGATGTTCTAGATCTCGATAGGTCACCGGATTATTTAATCGGTTGAACTCCAGATCTTCATAGGTCCTTTCTCTGCATCGGATTAAAAGAATTTCTTCACTTAGTCTTTGTTTCTGCTTTATAGATTCCTCTAATTCCATGACCATTTGGTCGAAACTCATGGATGACACTAATCGAAGAACCGGATACTTTGCTTCTATATGGTCGATCCATGCCAAAGCAAGGCTATTCTTGAAGCATACCAGTTTATCCTCCCCCTGATACTCCTCCTCCAAAAGATCAAGTACACGGCTTTCATGCAATTCGAAACCTTCTCGTAAAAGATGAAAAGCATGAAGGTCTTCAAAGTCTCTATCCAGTTGTTGAAGTGCAGACCCACTGTCAACGTCTCCCATCAAGAGTGCTCGTAGTTGGTTTTCTGTCAGATATTTATTCCATTGGACCTTCTTAACAGGTAATTCATCGACCAGTTCCAGAAGGTATTTTACCTGATTAATTTGACTAATTCTATCCCCTGATTCGAAATTGACAAAAACATTAATGTTTCTCAATTCCTTAAACTGCTGGTACATTTTGAAGGCATTTCTCTGATAAAAGAACCAGTTTTGGATAGACATTTTATCCACTGTATCTGGAAAGCCTTTCAGCCATTGCTTGGCCTGGATAATAGAAATATTGTGCTCATAATTAAGCCGATTGTCAATTTTTCCGATCAAACTCCTAAATCCCGACTTATTGCTTTTCAATTCGTTCGCAACCAAAACTCTGGTAATGAAAAACCTATCTTTTGAGAATAACTTCCATCTTATCCATCTGAATAAACCCTTTCTTGCCTTGATAGCATGTTCAAGAGCTTCCTGAAACCTTCCTAATTCCTCTGATTTAAGTGAGTGTTCAATTCCATCTCCTTTGAAACATTGTAACACAGTTCGCTCCATTTGTGCCAGCCATTCTCCATCTTCATCAACCCGACTAACCAGCAGATGATTGAAGAAAGAATACGTTGAAGGTATGTCCAGGTTTTTAAGGAACCTGGATAGTACATCCTGCTTCTGAAGAAAGAAATTCAGACTGTCATAGTCTAATGGCTGCTGAAGCTTATCATTGGATTCCTCCTTTAATTGATCAAAATCTTGGATACAAGATTGAACGCCTTCTCGAATGCTTAGAAAATCATTCGTACTATACTCACTAAATGATTTACCGGAAGCCCAGAAGTTATTTTTCGTATTGAAGCGACGATTAAATTCCCAGAAGGCACTCATCCTGGAAAGTAAATCATCAAGTGTATGATAATTTATCTGGCTATAGAAAGGCTTTAAGTGGACAAAACTCCTATTTGGGTCACTATTTAAATATAGCTCTTTCGCCGACTTTCCACATTCGGATTCATCAAATAAGGCATGCCTGTATTCATCCAACTGCTCAATGATCTCTTCAATTTTCCTGGACGCTTTGACAAATTGCCGCTCCAGGTGAATTGAGTCAAGAGCATTATTTTTTTGCCTATATAGATCCAAATTTTCAATCTGGTCCCTAATTTTTTGAAAGACTTCCTTTCGATCATTTTTGAAATCGTGAACTAACCCGATGAAATTCTGAAGTGATTTCTCAGATAAGCGCTGATATACAACATCCAGAGCAACTTTCTTTTGACAGATCAATAGCACGTTTTTGCCACGAGCTATATAGTCACAGATTAAGTTTGAGATTAACTGGCTTTTCCCGCTTCCCGGAGGACCTTGAATATTTACAGAATTACCTTTCTTTATGTACTTCAATGCTTCTTCCTGAAAAGCATCAATCTCAAAAGGTGTATAAGTATTCTCTTCCAGAACTCTATCTGAGTATTTGGTTCTGCCTTGATCCTCGGGATTCACCTTTGTCTTGGAAATAAAAAAATCCTCCAGGTCGCTGAAGTCATTCTCCATTAGACTCATATAGTCAGGCACCAGGTAAGATCCTGCCTGGGGGAAAATCCCGAGAATAGCTACAGGAAATAATTTGAGTTTACCTTCCTTTTCTGTGTCTTCCAATTCCCTTTTTTTGAATTGTTGGAAGGGTTGTAGTTTATCTTCAAAATTCTGCTGATTGAAGTTTAATTCTATGCTACTACTGCTGAATAAGTTGTAGAGTTCGGTCCGGAAAGCAGTTATATCAGGATCAAAGTCAGTCAAGATTCTTTCTACCAGTTCTTCATCAATCCGAACCTGGTTAAAGTAAGCGTATGCTAACAAGAATGTCTTGTTGAGTGTAAGGTTAACATCTTGCCTTTGTAGGAGGTGCCATCTTTTATTCTTTAAGACGACCTGGACTGGAATGAAAGCCAAAGGTGCACGAACCAACGTACCATCAGAGAATTTGCCCCTTACAAATGGCCATCCCAAGTATAAATCCCTTGATCCACGTTCCTGAAAAACAAACTCCTGCAAGCGATCGATCTTTTTCAGCCGGGTACTTAAATAATTGGAATCCGCATCCCTTGCATCCGATAACTCCACTAAAGGATTACTGTTTTTATTGGCAATAAGGTCGGACAGAATTTGAAAACTGCTCCGATTCAGGGCATAATCAAATGCGTGTAGATCAATAAACCTTTCTTTAGTAAGAGATGGGAGAAATAGACTACGATTACTTCCTGTAAGATTCGTTAACCGATTAAGGTATGAGGATAGTAACTTTTTCATTGATTATAGCCCGTGAATAGATACGGTGAAAGTCTCATATATATTGAGTCTGTAATCAAATGAATCTCCTTTAAATCTTGTGTCTTCTCGAAATCACCGTGTATCGCTCGATAGTTTAACATTGCTTTCGCCATATTCCAGTTTATATACGGATGAGAGGCCAATTGCTTCAGACTATCGGAATTCACGTTTATCCTAATGACCTTGCTTGTATCAATATAGAAAAGTTTTTCCAACTCCGGGATCAGAGAATCAGGAAGATTATAAACTTCATTAAGTTGATTGAAATCGTTGTACCCACCTAATGAATAGCGGTACTTAATTATTCGTTCTGAAAGGACCTTCCCAATGCCCGAGACTTCCATTAATTGATACGACTGAGCTTCATTTATGTCAACTCTAATGAGCTCAGATTCGATCATTTCATCGTTCTCTACATTATTCACTGAATGATCGGAAACATAATACAAATCCCTATTCCCTTCCTTACCGGAGATGTTTACATATGGTTTTAGCTTCTCCAAAAGCTCACTATCCATACCGTAAACAACCTTTAGATCCTCGTAGGTTTTAAAAGACCCACCAGCTTCTCTAAATTTTATGATTCTGCCAGCAATCTCGGGACGAAAACCCACCTGCACCAGTTGTTTAAATCCGGAAGTATTCGGATCGAAAGGTTCTGGGCTTGGAAGAAATTCATTGATTTTATGATTTTTGTCACGTTCAACCGAATGTGCGAGCTTCTGTGCATACCACTCAGCAAAATGGGGTCTTTCTGTGCCACTTTTTTCGTAAATTTCGGTAGCAAGAAATAGTAAACAACAACAAATAGAGAGGGACAGGAGTACAATTACCCCATTACTTTCAATCCTGGAAAATCCAAAGATATTTATCAGGTAAATCCGAAATTTTTTCATTACTCAAGCCGTTTCTTAATGTACAGAAATGATAAAGATCATTTTTCATATAAAAAACAATCAGACTACTTTTGTAGGCCAGGGTAGAAAAACCTATGTACGAAAAATTTAGAGCAGTCGGAATTACACATCAATCCTCTTCAATTGAGACGAGGGAAAAGCTAGCCTTTTCCGAGGAAGAAGGTCGGATTTATCTGGAGAGGATAAAGGAGATACATAATCTCCCAGATTTGTTTTTACTATCAACTTGTAATCGTACAGAGATATACTATTCTTCTGAATCAAATCTTGACTCGGATCTAATCGCAGTTCTTGCTTTTCAAAAGAGTCTTAAAAAGAGTGATATCGAAAGGTACTTCTTCCAGAAAGAAGGAAGCGATGCGGTAAACCACCTTTACCATGTGGCCTTAGGCCTGGATGCCAAGGTGTTGGGAGACATGCAAATCTCAAACCAAGTGAAGAGGGCTTATCAAATGAGTGCGGATCTGGATACAGCAGGTCCATTATTACACAGGTTAATGCATTCCGTTTTCTACGCTAACAAAAGAGTGGTTCAGGAAACAGGATTCAGAGATGGTGCGGCATCTGTCTCTTATGCGGCAGCTGAGATTATTCGGCTTTTTATAGAAAACTACCAGAAACCAAAAATTCTACTGATTGGAACAGGAGAAATTGGTAGAGATGTGGCAGATAACCTCAGCGGAATCGAAGCAGAAGTTACATTAACCAATCGCACCTTATCCAAAGCAAAAAATCTAGCTAACATACTGGACTTTAAACTTACCAACCTAAGCGAGGCATTGAGTTCAATAGACGACTTTGATGTAATTGTAAGTAGCACTTCAGGTGGCATTTTGATAGAGGATGGGATGATTAAGTCTTCTCAACTGACACAAAAACTTCTAATTGACCTTTCCGTTCCAAGATCAATTGATCCGGAATTAGAAAACAAACAAGGAGTCATTGTATACAACATCGATCAGATCGAGGAAAAGACAACAAGCGTTCTTAAGAAAAGAGAAGCCGCTGTTGCTGATGTTAAGACTATCGTAAAGGAATCCGTTTCAGATTTAACCGAATGGGCTCGTGACATGGAAGTTTCTCCGACAATAAAGAAACTAAAATCTGCTCTTGAAAAAATACGACAAGACGAAATTGCCCGACACCTGAAGAATGTGGATGAGAAAGAGTCAGAATTGATCGATAAAGTAACCAAGAACATCATCCAAAAAGTCATTAAACTTCCGGTACTACAGTTGAAGGCTGCTTGCAAAAGGGGAGAAGCAGATACCCTGGTCGATGTACTCAATGACTTATTTGATCTTGAGAAGGACAACCAAAAAACTCCTGCCAAGTAGATCCCTTACCTTATTTAGGATTGCTAGCCTCCTTTTCCTGATTTGTATTGGAAATGCTTCTATTGCATCTCAAGAGTATCGAGTTATTGAAAAGGACGGGAAGCAAGGGCTTGCAACATCATCCGGAGAGGAGCTCATTCCACCGATTTACGACCAAATAGGCTGGTCCAATGGTGAGTTTAGCCTTCTATACGGTAAAGTTGGATATCGATTAAAAGGCAGATGGGGTCTCATCAACGAGAGAAACAAGATACTCACACCGCCCGACTTTTATCAATTACAGCCTTTTGACTCTAATCACCTCCTTGTCAGTTTAAAAGGGACTTTCTCAAACCGCCTTTTTACAGGACTTCTCAATCGGGAAGGTGACATCGTGATCAGTCTGAATTATTTCAGCATAGAAAAAGCCATTGCCGGCTACCTGGTAACTAGCTATTATAATGGCCTAATAAGCAAGGGTTACTTCGACGACAAGTACAATCTCATCATTTCACCAGAGTACAGGGATCTACGATTCATCAATGGTTTGGTAGCCGCTCAAAGCTTTGACTACAAATGGTCTTTTTTCTCTGGGACTGAGAAATCAGTAACGGAATACGATCACTTTCAAGTGACCAAATACGGTATTATCGTCGAGAAGAATGGGAAAAAGGGTGTACTTGCCCTGGATCTGAAAGAAGAAATTATCCCTGTTATATTCAAGAACGTGGAGCGCGTAGGTTCAAAATTTGTAACTGAAGAATTTCCTACCTGGCACATTACTGATCTTGAGCTCGATTCAACACGGGTCAAAGTTGGCGACTCTCTTCTACTATCAGATGAGGTCTTTCTCACATACCTTAACGGTAATCAGGAATTGTTGATCAATGGGAGTGACGTTTTCAAAGGGAAACCAGTAGAGCTGAAAGTTGCACGATCAGGATTTCTTGTCACCGAGGTAAAAGCAACTGAAAAATGGAATCTTACAACAAGTACAGGCGCTGAAATAATTACCGATCAAGACTCAATTGCATTTGATGGTTTCTATTTCGCCATGCTAAAAGATGGCAAATGGAGTCTGTATAATCGATTCGGGCGAAAGCTATCAATAAAGCAATTTGATGAAGTTCGTCCATCAGTCTTGAATGCTGTTCCTGTAAGACGGGGTCAATATTGGGGGTTGCTTAACTTCAGAGGAGAAAATCAGCTTGGGATGAAGTATGACAATATTGCTGAGTACGGATATAAGAACCAGCTGCCTGTCAAATACCTAGGCGAATGGGGACTAATCGATCTTTTCGGTGAATGGTCCATACTACCTAAGTACGACAGCTTAATTCTAGGAGGAGAACACTTCATTGGGATTAGCGGAAGAGCTTATTACGTGTTGAACGATAGAAATCAAAGGCTTTATTCCTCACCTGACCCATTACTAACGGATGATGGGTACATCGCTATTAGGAAAGCCGACACGTTATGGGGAGCACTGAATAACCAGGCAAAAACTATTTTCCAGCCTAAATACCAAAAGGTCTTTAGAATGGAAAGATTATTCTTTGCACAGGATAACCAATTTCTACACGGAGCAGACAGTACCGGTTCTTCACTTTTAGATGATTCGGATAGGATTCAAGCCGTGAATGGGTATGCCGAAGGTTTTTATCGAATCATCAAAGACAATAAGTACGGTTTCATCGACCACCTGGGTAAGCTTCGGATTGCCAATCGGTATGACTCCGCTCGTTTATTTAGTGAATCAGCTTGCGCCGTTCAACTTCTTGGTAACTGGGGGTTTGTAAATAAACAAGAATCATTAATTGCTCAACCTATTTTCCAGGATGTTGGTGATTTCGACAATGGACTTTGTAAGGTCAAATTAGATGGATATTGGGGTATTATTGACAAAGAAGGGGAATGGGTACTTCGCCCCCAATACGAATGGATAGACCACAAAAAAGCAAGTGGTTATATTCTCCATGGCAAAAATGGTAAAATCGGAGTTGCCAATAAAGAGGGCTACATCACATTGGTCGAACAATACGATAATATTGTTGAAGTCAGAAATGGCTTGTTGATAGTTACCTGGAAAGGAAAAATGGGGATTATGGATCAGGATGGATACGAGAGAGTACCCTTTCAATTTGACAAGATCGAGGTCCAGGGAGACTACTTTATAATGAGAAAACTAAACGACTACTAACCTGGTTAGAGGTGGTTGACGAAAATATTTATCAACCGCGTTCGAAATCTCTTCGGCATTTATTTCCTCTATAGTTTGCCAATACTTCTGAATGTAATTGACACCTTGATTTTGAATCAGTAACGTTTTGTAGAAATTAATTTTACTGAAAAGTGAATCGTGGTACATTAGATTTTTTCCCTTCAGATAATTTCTAAGTAAGTCCAGCTCTTTTTCTTCAGGAGTAGTAGACGCCAAAAAATTGATCTCATCTTCAATTGCCGATTGCGCTTGACCTAATAATTCGGCATTCAGTTCCGAGCCAATCATCCAGTAACTCTTACATTGAGTGTGAACCAAGGTGGAATAAATTCCATAAGTCAAGCCCTTTTCTTCTCGAATCTTTGACATCAGCCTGGAACCGAAAAAACCACCAAGAAGGCTATTAGCAACACGTAGTTGATGGATTTCATCGTGGTTCTCCCCTATAGTTTCTGAACCCCACCTCAGAGAAGCCTGTGTGCCGTTGCCGTTCTCTATCTGTTTGTCAGTCACCTCAGTAGGATAAGCATCGACAGTGGTAACAGTTTCAGCAAAGTTTATAGCCTTCAACCAATCATCTACATAGCGTAATCGATTAGAATCGACTTTTCCTGCAAGTATTATCCGAGGGTCAACCAGTACATTGGTGTCAAAAAAAGACTTTACTACCCGTAATGGGATCTCCAGCATCTCTGGTCTAATCACTTTCCCCAAAGGATGTTTTGACCCGAATAGTAGTTCATTGAATTTTAACGTAGCTAACCGGTTGTTTTTCGCCAGCTGATTTGAAATGTTTGACTTCCTGATCGATTTTAAGAGCTGATATTGTCTTTCAGGGAACTTAGAGTCAAAAAGTAACTCCTTTACCAGTTGTAGACCCTTTTCAAAGTTTTTTTCAAGAACATATAGTCTGACAGAGGAATTTTCCATTCCTGGAGTTATCTCAAAATAACTTCCATCCTTTTCGAATGAAAATGAAATATCCTCCGCGGTTTTTGAGGAAGTGCCCTCCAACAGCATTTTTAGAGCGAAATGAGATTCTCCTCCGATCTGTTCCGCAACTTTTCCGGTGGCCAAAATAAGTTCAAAAATGACTACTGGCTGGTTATCATCGTGAATGATGAAGCCAGGGAATCTTCCTGCAAAAGAATATTTCTCAGGGAAGGCTACCTGATCTATAGAAACTGGGTAGGAAGGTGGAGCTTGGGTGCGATCAGGAATCAAGGAGTGTTGGGTATGGTTTCTTCCTGCTTATCTAGATTAAATAGAAAAGAAATACGAAGGGTCTCACCTAATGGATGGTTCTGTTCAGGGGCAATGAGGTAGGAAAAATCTAAACCAAATACCTGATATCTGAACCCAAGCCCGGTTGTGAAAAACTTTCGGTCTCCTTTATCCTCATTCTCGTGGAAATATCCTGCCCGAAATGCGAAAAGATCCCTGTACCAATATTCTGCGCCAAATGCCAGGGTAAATTCCTTCAACTCCTCGGAGAACCCATCTGGAGCATCTGAAAACGACCCAAATGTTCCACTGATGAAAGGTCTGTCCGGATCTTCTCCCTTCTCTATCCGGAAACTTCCATCAGGATTTAGAACGAAGCTCCCGAATTCGTCTCTTTCATAGATTGGAGGTGTTGGAACCAATAGCTTATTTACATCAAAAGCAATAGTAATAGTATTGTTTGGGTCAATATTCGTCTTGAATGCAGTTCCAAGGCGCAGATTACCAGGAATAAAATCTTCAGACTCTTCATCTGTGTAAGTAATCTTTTGACCAATATTACTAAGGTGCGCCCCAAAAGATAACTCACTATCCAAACCACTTAAAAGTAGTGGTTTACGATACAAAACTCCGAGGTCAGTGGCTAGACTGGTCCCCGGTCTTGCACTTGGTGCGTTAGTCACATTTCCGGTGAGATTTGACCAAATGAATCGTATACTAACTCCGATACTAAGGTTATCAGTCAATAAACGAGAATAGGTACCATCGATTGCCGCCTCACGTGGGTTTTCAACACCGAGGGGTAATCCCGTAACATCTGCAAGCTGTATTTCTCCTAGGTCAAAGTATCGAAGAGTTGCTCCAAAAGCCTGAATTCTGTCAATCTTCTTATAGAACGTGAGGTAATTGAGAGACATATCATCTACGATCCTTCCTAACCAGGGAGAATAGGAAAAGGAAAAGCCCATATCATGATCCACATGAACAAGTTTTGCATTATTCCAATGAATGGAGTAGGCATCTGCACTAGTTGCCACTCCAACGTCTCCCATAGCCGATGCCCGTGAGTCAGGAGCAAAACTTAGGAACGGTGCAGCCACCGTAATTGGATTAGCACCCTCTTGCCCAGTAACACGTACCTGGCCCAACAGAGGGAGTGCCAGAGGCACAAGAAGGGTTAAAGCCAATATTTTCCTGATCATTCTAATTTTCTAAGGGACGACAAATCTAACCTATTTACTAATTATAAGCTTCCCACTTTTCGTGGCAGAAGAGCCATCCTTTTTGCTTGTAACATCAAATCTGAATAAGTAGAGACCATTTCTGTAAGTCCCAATCGGTAAATCAATTCTCAAACCTCCAATATTTGATTGACTGTTGTCAATTTCAAAAATTTCTTCATGCACCAGTCTACCCGAGGGCTGGAATAAACCGATGCGGATATCCAATGGCTCACCAACCCGATCCTGGTTCAGCTTAAACTCGACAAAATCATCTGCTGGGTTAGGTGATGCAGTGAAACTATAAATCTGTATCCTCGGTGAATTAGATACTATAAAATCAACTGTTTCAGTCGTGAAATTATTGTGTAAGTCCCAAACTATTAATTCCCCCGAATACCTACCCGGCACAGTTAACTCCAAAGGAAACTCTATTATCCCCGATGAAGGATTGTCTTTTCTCGCAAGAAAGTAATTGTTGAGAACATACTCGGAAGTATCATTAAGCTTTAACAACATATCCCGATCCCTGTTGATCGACGTGTTAATTCCGGTGTTATCACGAATAGTGGCATAAAGAACACTGTTGAACCCTACTGGTTCTTTTCGTGATAATGTTGAATCATTAATATAAACACTAATCTCAGGTGATTCATTGTCAACCAATCCACTGGTTTCCTGTCCTCCAAAGCGAAGGGAATTATTGAAACCAGAAGCCTCTCTTCGACCATCATCGGATTGTGCAAAAAATGTTATCTGACCCTGGGAAACAGAATTTCCTTTAAACTCCGGAAGGACGAAACCGCCTTCAAAATCTCCGTTTTCCACCGAAAACACTCCTCGAAATAAGATATTATCTCTTTCCCTATAGGTGAATGGACTGCTCTCCTGACCAATTGTCTCCTTTTCCGTTAACTGATCGTAAAGAGTGACAACCACCTCTCCTGAAAAGGAGGAGACCTTTGCACTATCAAAGTCAAGAATACTACCCGAAAAGGATATCTCTGACAATCCACTTAGTGTGTCTTCACCCACAATATTGCTATTAACTTCGGAAAGTGATACATCATACTCAGGGTACTGCAATTGAAGCATAGGATCACCCAATAGGGAAAAATTTCGATTCCGTACTCCACTTAGCGAATTGTTCTTTGTAAGTCTTATTATATCTCCCAATCGGAGCTCTTTCCGATAAAAGAAATTATGAAATGCAGCATTTACAAAGAAATTTGAAAAGGCAAAAACGGGTCGGGTTGTTGTTAGAAGGGCTATCGCACCACCTTCCGGGTTCAACAACAGCCTTTCAGCCCCCGAAACACCCTCTGAGCCAGGGGTTAGGATCACAGGATCATCAAACCTGCCGAATTCACAAGTTGCCGTTAAAAAAACAGGAAGCCTAAATCGATTTCGAACGTCGTCAATGCTGTTCTGATCAAATACAGTTTCGTCGGCCCAGCGTACTTCGTTCCCATGCCCGATATAGTTAACCAAAAAAGTACCGTCCTGTAAAGAATTAATCAATGCATCATTGATTTCCGGGGCCGTTTCAACATTACCCACTGCCAACTGATCAGTAGCATCCAGATACAGTTTGTTAATTTCAAATTGTCCTTGATTTGTGTTTAGATAATCCGTGAGATCTTCAGCATCAACAACATGAATATTGCGATCACCGTCGTCAACTACATAGGTAATTCTATTCTTCCAATCCCCGGGATCGGATACTGTTGCATACTGAATGATCTTATTAACTACATCCTGTGCTTCCTCCACCGTTTTCACAGGAATCCTTCCAACGCCAACATCCAGGCTGTGATTCACATAGTTAGAACCTTCCAACCAGTTTCCCTCTTCATCTTCCAGAAATCCGAAGTAATCATCCGAAGCGTAGGTAGCTACGGGGTCAAGTGAATTCACCGACTGGTAAATGGGCACCAGGTTTGTGTTATTTGGAATACGGTCTTTGTAGTCATAAGAACAATCACCAAATAGGAGAACGTATCTAAATGAATCCGAATTTTCTTCCCAGAAGTATCTTACCGCATTTCGAATTGCCGTAACATCTGGCATACCACCGGCAAACTCGTTGAAAACTTGCTCGATGGTTACTACTTCAACATCCAATTCATCGTATTGACGATGGAAATTAGCCAGGACCCGGGCTTCCTCAATAAATGATCCGGCAGTAATTATCATTCCATCTGAAGGACGTAGTCCAGAAATATTCTGATTGATCACCTCCCCCTCCACTCGAGGTGCAAGAAATGATGACGAGTTGGTAATAACATATCTTGAATTGGAAGCATCAGCTTGTCCAAATGATAGGATATTTAACCCATCAAGCTGATATTCTTGTTCTTTTGGTTCGAGGGGATCAGTGATATCCCAAATTACTAATTCTGAATCGCTTTCGTTTCGAATTTTGAAAACGTGTTCACCCCCCTGGGCTCCGTATCCTGAAAACAAAAACTGGTCATCCCGGTAAACAAGGTTTTGTCGAAATGTGTAAACAAATCTATCCAAATAGGCCACATGAGAACCCGTATTGGTAGTAGATGGACTTAATCGAATTGAAAATACATTTGTCGGTGTTTGACTTCCCTGATATGTAAATGATCCTGATATTTCATCTCCTTTTAGACTGTAGGGAAATTCCACCCCATCTCGAATCGCCTGAGCATTCATTGAGCCAATTTCATCTCCGTTGACCAGCAATGAAACTGTAGCACCCGAGTTAGACTGAACCATCATATCGAGATCGACAAAAACCGTATCTAAAAGATCCGGTGTTTGTATCTCAAAGGGCCTTGTGAGTAGGGAGGATCTTAATGCTTCCCCGTACCAACTTCTTCCTGATTTCAAAATGTTTATTTCATCTAACTCATGCGTTCGAACCGCATAATGACTGGTAAGTTCCTTACCGGAAGAGAGTGATTCCTGTGTTTCAATTCGTTTCCCATTACCGGAATCAATTGAAATGAAATAGATAGAATGATCTGTATAAATATTATTTCTGTATTGCCATTGGCCTGCTTCCCAATTGAGAAAATCCGGATCCTCCCCATAGAACATCAGATAGTCTCCATTGTCAAATTTGCCGTCTTCCAACCCGACCTCTTTCAATGGCACTTCACGAATCAATCTATTTTTTGAGATTTCATTGAGCTGAGGAAGTTCACCTCCTACAGCCATAGAGAACAATCTAACTGAAGAAGGATTGATACCATCAGGATTAACACCAAGCTCATTCAATAGACCCCGATCAATGATATGAATGCCTCTTTCCTCTACAGAAAGCTTCCACCATGAACCGGATGAGAACAAAGAGTGCTGGGCGCACACAAAATAAGAACATCCGGAAAAGATGATAACGTTTAGGATCCTCCTCATGTCTTTCTTCAACGATCTCAACAACCCCAAAATTACTATGGTTACTATCTATCTTTCAGAAATAAAATTAGAAATAATGGAAATACCAATGTAACATGGAATGAGGTAAGGTAGACCTGAGAATCCGAAAACCAGCATTATAAACAAGAGGAATCCGATGAGTATGTATCGAAATCGATTATCGTTGAATTGCAGCGATCTAAACTTTAATGACAACATCTCAATCGGTGCTACCATCAAAATAGAACTGACTAGAATCAACGCCAGGTACAACCATTGATTGGTATTAAAGATGGAAACATTCAATAGAGTTACTATCATTATTGCGTTTGCGGGAGTAGGAACTCCTTTAAAGACAGCTTTTTGATCATCATCCAGATTGAAAAGAGCTAATCGTAAGCCAGAAAAAATTGCAATTAGGATACTTAAATAGGTTATCCAAACTGGAAAACCCGCTTGGGAACCTAATTGATACCAAAAAACAGCTGGTAAAACACCGAAAGTCACCATATCGGCCAAGGAGTCCAATTGCTTTCCTAATTGTCCATCTGTTCCTAGTGCTCTGGCTAATAGGCCATCAAAAAAATCGAAAATACCAGCAATTAAGATGAAATAAATTGAGTACTCAATATTCCCAGAAAAGACATTGATAATTCCGGCGACACCTGCTGCCAGGTTCAAGCTGGTGAGGACATTAGGCAGCTGTTTCACCATATTCATATTTTCACAAATGGGTTATTTATCCGCTCGTGACCAATGGTTGTTGCCGGACCATGACCCGGATAAATTGTGACACTTTCAGGTAGTGTGTAGACATTTTCCAAAATACTGTTACTAAGCGTATTGAAGTCTCCTCCCGGTAGATCGGTTCTACCGATGCTTTCCCTGAAAAGAACATCGCCTCCGAGCACAAAACCCTCTTTCTTAAAAAAAAACATCAAGTGTCCGGGCGAATGACCAGGTGCGTAGATAACGTCAATGTTGATTCCATGAATTTCCAATGGATCCTCGTGATCGATCAAGTGATCTATCTCCGCTGCATCGTAGTTCGATATACCCCATGAAGGTGCATATGCCTCAATTGCCCGATAGGTTTCCAATTCATTCCTTGGTACATATAGAGGAATATTATACTTCTCCTTCAGGAAATTATTTCCAAGAACATGATCAATGTGACAATGAGTATTGAGAATTGCTATCGGTTGCAGGTCTTCTTTTTCAATCCACCCTACCAGTTCCTCCTGTTCGAATTTTTCGTAGCATCCAGGATCAACTATTATGACCTTACCATCTGTATCATACACCAAATACGTATTCTCATAAAATGCATTAAAGACAAAAATCTTTACCTCCATGATGTTTGATTTTCAGCAAATTTGTCCAAATTCCTCCAATTGTGATTGAATCTGAATTTCTTATTGTGGGCCAGGGGTTGGCAGGATCTGTTTTGTCATGGGAGCTTATGAAAAGGGGCAAGAGTGTGACAATAATTGATAAAGACGCTCCCTATAACTCGTCAAAAGCAGCAGCAGGTTTGTATAACCCGATTACCGGAAGGAAAATGGTGAAAACCTGGCTGGCCGATGAGTTATTTGAAAACATCATTCCCTATTACGATCAATTACAAACGGAATTCAATGCTCTATTTCATCATAAAAAATCCATCTATCGACCTTTCATCAACCAGGAGGAACAAAACGATTGGATGGGTCGCTGGGGAGATGACAATTATTCAAAATTCATTCAAAATGTTCATCAATCGTCGATAAGTAGACCAGGAGTTCAAGACCCCTTTGGAGGGTTGGAGCTAAAAAATACCGGATATGTTGATTTACCTGCAATGCTCACAGCTTTTCGTGACTACTTTGAAACTAAGGGAAACATAAGGCTTGAGTTGTTTAATCATAGCCTTCTTACGATAGGTGGAGGATACATTACCTATCAGGACATTCGTGCTCGTTCAATTATTTTTTGTGATGGAGTGGGAGCACTTGAAAATCCTTTTTGGAAGCACTTGAAATTTCATCCGGTTAATGGAGATGTACTGGACATTGATACTGTGATTGATTCGAACCTTATTATTAACCGGGGTGTTTTTATCATCCCCAAAAATGGGTATTCCACTGTAGGTTCAAGTTATAACCACCAGGAGTTAGGTTGGACTCCGAATGACAAAGACTTAGAACGAATATTGGAAAAGTTGAAAGGCATTTTTAAAGGAAATTTCCGAATTTTGAATAGACGGGCAGGGACTAGACCAGCGACATTCGATCGTAGGCCGTTTGTTGGGTTCCATCCCGAGCATCCTGAGATAGGTATTTTTAACGGACTTGGAACAAAAGGAGTGTCATTAGCACCCTATTTTGCAGAAAAGTTCGTTGATCATATGCTAAAAGGTTCCAATTTACCGGAACAAGTATTGGTTACAAGATGAGGTGGATAAAGGCACATATAATACTGGTTCTTCTGTTGATTTCCTCAACAGCATGGAGTCAGTTTGCCACTGAGTTTAGCCAAAATCGCATCCAGTATAAAAAGTTTGAGTGGGTTTATTTCAGTACCACACACTTTGATATTTACTATTACACAGGAGGAGATGGTTTCGCAGAGCAAACTATAGATTTCTTGGAAGAGGAGTTCAATCGGTTAACGGATGTTCTGGGCTATGCTCCTTACTCTAAAACAAAAATCCTCATTTACAATTCTATCCATGACTTGCAGCAAAGTAATATAGGTCTGGATGGGCCTCAGTTTGGAATTGGAGGTCAGACAGATTTCACAAAGCTTCAATTGGAAGTAGCCCATCCGGGCTCAGCAGAAGAGTTTAAGAAAGAGTTAGTTTACAAACTATCGCGCGTCTTGATTGAAGACATGCTGTTCGGTGGTAGTCTTGCCGAAATATTTCAAAGTGCTTATTTGATGTCTCTCCCAAGGTGGTTTGTCGATGGAGCGGCACGTTACATGGCCTATGGTTGGTCTGCAGAAATGGATGACCACATTCGTGACTATCTGGAAAAACAAAAAGTTAAAAAACTGATAAAAGTAGATGGCGATGAAGCAGGTATTGTGGGACAAAGTGTCTGGAATTACATTGCCCTCACTTACGGACGAAGTAACGTTTCTAATATCCTAAACCTTACACGGATTATCAGAAACGAGCGAAACAGTATCGCTAGCACGGTAGGCGTTGAATACAAGCAGTTTATCCAGGATTGGCAAAGTTTCTATACCGATAGCCAAAGTGAAATCTCTGAAAACTACATTTCACCCAGAGACCAGGACAAAATAAACAGTGCTCGAAACAATGTAATTAAGTTCAGTAACGTTCGTATCAGTCCTGAAACCAATCGGATTACCTATACCAAAAATAACCTTGGTAGGTATAAAGTGATCGTCTACAATTTTGATGATCAACAAAGCGAGATCGTCTTCAAAGGTGGAATCCGTTATCAAGGGCAGCAAGTAGACTATGAGTTGCCAATGGTTGACTGGATAGACAACAGTACTCTTGGTATCCTATATTTCAAGAGAGGATACCTTAACCTGATGTCTTTGAATCTGGACAATGGCCAAAAACTGAATAAACCTCTTCCCCGTTTTAGTCAGATCGAAAGTTTCTCATTCAACGAAAACGGTAAACTCGCACTACTCAGCGGTGATGTAGATGGAAACAACGATATTTTCTTAATTTCGATGCGTAGAAATGCAATGCGAAGGATCACTAAGGATCTCTATGATGACGTTGATCCTGCATTCATCCCTGGTACGGCATCAATTGTTTTCAGCTCAAACCGGGAAAACACTGATCTCAATGTCGAGCAACCCAAGATTGAAGAAATCGGAGAACGATACAACATCTTCTTATATGACCTTGACACCACGGAATATAGTCTTGGACGAATAACAAACACTTATAGCAAAGACTTCAAACCTCAAGCACGTAATGAATTTGAGATTTATTACTTGAGCGACCAAAAGGGAATTGTCAATCTATTTAAATACAGTCTGGCAGACTCAACCTTCATACAGATCACGAATTACGACCGTAGTATAAAGGACTACGACCTGCACTTTGATAACGATCAGTTTTTATATCAGGTATTTGATCAAGGCAGTGACAACATTTTACTTGATAGACAACCCGAACTAAATCGATCAAGGTTCAGCCCACAAACCGGTCGGCAGCGGTACAAGCAAGCACAGTTTATCACGGAAAGATATGATATAGAAGAAAAGAAAGAAGATGACGGTGAGGTAACCATTGAATTTGAATTGCCTCCGGATACGACCGCCATAAACCTGGTTGAAGAAGATTTAGAAGTTGAGGAAGATCTTCTCGACCCTGATAACTTCCGCTTCGGCGACGCAGAAACAGACGGTTTTCTGGATACGGAGAACTACCAATTTGAGACTCAAGGGCGAACACAAAACCCTGAATTCAGACCGGAATCGTTCTTCACTAATTATCAAAGACTAGAGATTTCCAATGAAGTATTGGGCCCCATACGATACGAACCACAGTTTGGCTTTGATAACCTGGTTACATCTTTTGCAATTGACCAATTAAGAGGATTTGGTGTACTTCTTGAAACACAGATCTCTGATATGCTTGGGAATCACAAAATCAAGGGTGGGGCTCTGGCAATCACGGATTTAAACAGTGGCGATATCTATGCCGAGTACCAGTATCTTAAATACTGGATGGATTTAAAACTTAGAATTGATCGTAAATCTTACTTTTTCCAGAGCAGCGCTGAAAATGATCTCCGTCAACGTTATAATTTAAATAGAGTAATGTTAGGCGGTGCAGTGCCATTATCTAACTGGTTTCGATTAGAAGTCAATCCTTTTTACACCTGGACCGAATTTCGAAATCTACAATTCGAAAACGTAATTAATCGCGGTGACGGAGCCGATGATCGTAAGAATTATTTTGGTGGACTGGAAGCAAAGGCCGTATTTGACAACACATTAACAAAGGGGTATAATATCTTACAAGGGACTCGAGCATCTGTTGGTTTTGAGCACTTCCAGGGTGTAACTGACAGCCAACTTTCGTTCAGCAGGCTCAGAGTGGATTTGAGAAACTATCTGGGGATTCATCGTGAATTGACACTAGCCACACGCGTCTTCTATGGTACGTCATTTGGTCCCAACCCACAAGACTTCATGATAGGCGGAGTACCAAACTGGTTATTTGCACGTACTCGAAATCATCCTGAAAATGATCCATTAGCCATTTCCGGGTCTGAGGCAAATGAAAACCTGATGTTTGCTGAGTTTGTTACCGATTTACACGGCTTCCCATTCAGCGAATTATTCGGTACGAGTACTTTTCTGGTAAACACTCAACTTAAATTTCCTGTGTTTGAGTACTTCTCAAAGGCACCAATTAATTCTACCTTCTTAAGAAATTTCCTTTTGGTAGGATTCTTCGACTTTGGCTCTGCATGGTCAGGACCTATTCCACTATCACAACAAAATAGTGCCAACACCATTACTTATCAAACGGATTTGTTTTCAGCCAAAATATCTAATTTCAAAAATCCATGGCTAGCAAGCTACGGAGCAGGAGTGCGAATGGTATTAATGGGATACTACGGAAAGATAGATGTAGCCAGGCCTATAAGAGAGTTTGAAGTAAGAAGAACAAGGTTCACAGTCTCTGTTGGCCTGGATTTCTAAATAACCTAAGAGTATGATCTATTCTATGACAGGTTTTGGCAGTGCCGAAATCGAATCAGACAACTTTATTCTAAAAGTCGAAATCCGAACGCTCAACAGTAAATTTTTTGATCTTTCCATGAAGATGCCAAAAGAGCTTACTGTATGGGAATCTGAAATTAAGAGTTTATTAGAAAACGGGCTGAAAAGAGGGAAAGTGAATTTTGTGCTTGATCTTGTGAGCAAAGGAGATGTCGATGTCCCTGTAAATGTTGATGAGGACCTTTTCCATCTCTATTACAACCTATACAAAAAGCTTTCTGTTGATGTTGGAGATAACAATTCAGACCTTTTTAAGGAAGCTCTTCATTCACCAAACGTATTGGTTCCAAAAGAGCTTTCACCAGATGAGATCCCTTTCGATGAAGTATCAGAAGTGATAACCAAATCCATTGATACCTGCAACTCCTTTAGAAAAACGGAAGGTAAAAAACTGGAAAACGCTGTGAAAACCAGTGTACTACAAATCGCTAACGCACTAGAAAAAGTCAAGAAAATTGATCCAGAGAGAGTTCAGAATATTCGTGAACGTATAGAACAGTCTATCAAGGAAATCGAATCTCGGGTTAAAATGGATCAAAACAGGTTCGAACAGGAATTGATTTACTATATAGAAAAACTCGACATAACAGAGGAGAAGGTGCGACTTAAAAGTCATTTGGACCATTTTTTGGAAACCATGAATGAATCCGGTCCATTAGGCAAAAAGCTTGGTTTTATATCACAAGAAATTGGTAGAGAGATCAATACGATTGGCTCAAAGGCCAACTACGCCAGCATGCAACGTGAGGTGGTCAATATGAAGGAAGAATTAGAAAAAATTAAAGAACAGGTTCTGAATGTCTTGTAATTCAATGGATTACAATTCGTGCCCTTCTCGTATAAATTGAATAATCATTAATTTACGCGAAAATCAGCCATCATGAAAAAGCATTTCTTTTCACTCGCTATACTCGTTTCGCTGGTATTATTTTCCTGTACAGACCCTGTTAGCAAGGAAAAACGTCCTCTTGTCAGCTTGGCAAACAAGAAAATTCGCCAAATTGACGGAAACCATCGGGTACAGATTATTGAAGATGACTTTCACGAAGGAGATTCATCCTACAAGATCCGTGCATATTACATGGATGATGACCTGTTGAAAATCGTCACGATTTTGCGTACCTCAAATTATGAAAGAGATGATTATTTCTACTTTGAAAACAACAGACCCATCTTTTCTGGGCATCTTTTTAATGAAAAAAATGATCACTTGGCCTCGGAGTACAAATACTACTATGACAAGGGTACCGTCGTAGAATCTTTATATTGGGAAGATCACTACACTCCCGGGCTGCGTTTTGATCACGAACGTTTTCAGGAGTATGAACCTAATATTGATTCATTGATGAGCAGTGAAAAAGAAAGGTTGCAGTTTTATCTTTCAAAACTAGATATGGAAGGATTTGAAGTTCTTCATTTAAATGAAAATCTAGACGCCAACTAATGACACTCGAACAAGTTCAAAAAGAAGTTGACACTTGGATAAACACGAAAGGAGTCAGATACTTCAATGAACTAACAAACATGGCGATCCTTACCGAAGAAGTGGGTGAATTAGCTCGTTTGATATCTAGAAAATACGGAGAACAATCATTCAAAGAATCCGATAAAGATCGCGACCTCGCGGATGAGTTAGCCGACGTGCTTTGGGTTGTGGTTTGCCTGGCAAATCAAACCGGTGTTGACCTGACCGAGGCGGTAAAGAAAAACTTTGAAAAAAAGAATATCAGGGACTCAGAGCGTCATCGGGCAAACAAAAAACTTCAATGAGTGAGATTTCATTAACCACTCCAGCTCTATTATTCCCAGCGATATCACTACTTTTATTGGCATTCACCAATCGGTTTCTCGCCATATCCAGCCTCATTAGGCAACTTCATGGAAAATATATCGATAACCCGGAAGAAGGAGTTATTTATGGTCAGATAAAGAACTTACGAACGAGGTTACATTTGATCAGAAACATGCAGGCAATGGGAGTATTGAGTTTCTTTTTATGCGTAGTGAGTATGATTCTCATTTTTCGTGACCTTTCCTACTGGGGCAGCATCAGCTTTGGTTCTTCACTCGTGGCACTTTTAATTGCTTTAACCTATTCGTTAAGAGAGATTCAGATATCCACGAAAGCCCTTGATCTGGAATTAAGCGACATGGAACTCGGAGAAAAGTCTAAATTCTGATCAGGTGATCCTCTTCAAGCCTTATAACCGATTGATAAACGTCCGAAGTCAGGCAAAACTCAATATCACCTTTCACACCAAATCCACACAGCCTCTCAGCATGCCCTGACCTGGAGGCCACAGCGAGCAAATCTCCCTGATGATTGGAGTATAAATCTCTTGCCATCAATGCTGAGTCACCTTGGACGTCAAAACTTCCATGATAAATCGCGGCTCCTGCATATAAGGTGTCTTCAATATTTGGTGTCCCTTTCCAGCCGGCGCAGTGAAACACCACCGGCATATCTTTTTTCTGAAGGTACTCAAGGGTGATGGAAAGGTTAAGGAAAGAACCGATGATCACCTCTGATGCAGCTAATGATCTTTTTATGGCCAGTGTACCGTTGGTGGTTGAGATTGCTACCTTTTGACCTTTTAGATGAGCTTCGCGGTAAGAGAACGGTGAATTACCAATATCAAATTTCTCGATCTTTTTGCCCCCACGCTCTCCTGCAGTGACCATTCCCTGTTCTCCTAATGCTAAGCATTCCTCAACCGTTTCTACCGGATAGATGGCATCCACTCCTTCATTGAGACCTGTGACTATACAGGAAGTTGCCCTGAAAATATCAATGACCACAGCGATCTTTCCTTCCAGCTCATGCTGATGGATTAGTTCAGGCGTTAAACAGACCTCTGCCAGCATTATTGAATAAATGGGGGACGTTGTACTTCTGCAGGCACCTGCTTATTACGTATCTGAATAAGAATCTTAGTTCCCGGGACATCATATCCTTTCTTCAAATAACCTAAACCTACCCCTATCTCCAAGCTCGGACTCATGGTTCCGGAGGTCACATCACCAATCTTTTCCCTGGCTTCATTTAATATTTCATATCCTCCTCTTGGAATACCTCGTTCCAGCATTTTGAACCCTGATAGCTTTCGACTTATACCTGTCTCTTTTTGCTTCTTAAGACTTTCAGCATTTACAAAGTCTTTTGTGAACTTGGTAATCCACCCCAATCCCGCTTCAAGGGGTGAGGTCGAATCAGTTATATCATTACCATAAAGGCAATATCCCATTTCCAAACGCAAAGTGTCCCTTGCACCAAGTCCTATGGGTTTTATGTCCAGATCTTTTCCAGCCTCAAAAATCTTTTCCCAAAGTTCTGTAGCGACTTCCGCTGGCACATAAAGTTCAAAACCCCCAGCCCCAGTATAACCTGTAGCGGAAATAATAACATCATCGATCCCAGCGATAGAGCCTGTAGTAAAATGATAGAATTTTATTGCCGAGAGATCAATGTCGGTAAGTTGCTGAAGAGCTTCACCGGCCTTCGGACCCTGTACCGCAAATAGGCAGATATCCTCCGAAACATTGGTCATTGATGCCTCATAAGTGTTGTAATTCTTAACCCAATTCCAGTCTTTCTCAATATTGGAAGCATTTACAACCAGCATGTAATTGTCTTCACCGATTCGGTAAACGATCAGATCATCTACGATTCCTCCTGTCTCATTAGGAAAACAGGAATATTGAGCCTGACCATCAACAAGCTTTGACGCATCATTGGAAGTAACTTTCTGAATAAGATCCAGCGAACCCGGTCCCTGTATCAAAAACTCTCCCATGTGGGACACATCGAACACACCAACTCCATTCCTTACAGCAAGGTGCTCTTCCTTATCTGAGCTATACCGCACGGGCATGTTGAATCCTGCAAAAGGCACCATCTTGCCTCCAATTTTGAGGTGTGTTTCATGTAGGGGTATGTTTTTTGCTTCCATCATTTCAGGCATTAGCTCGCAAATCTAAAGAATAATAACGCCTGCAAAATGTCGAATAAAAGATAGATTTAAGATGTGATAGAAAAAATCCTTAGGCATCACAAAAAATCTCTTGGCAAGGACTACCAGCCGTATCTTAATCATGCTTTACGAGTATATGAGTATGCTTTGATTCTCCTTCTCCAAAGAGAGAGTAAAAAACTGCAGGTCGTATCCGCTTTTCATGACCTGGATATCTGGAAAAGTAATTCAATGAATTATTTGAAAGGTTCTGAAAACATGGCTGCTGACTATATCAAAATAAATCGTATTGACCTACTTTCTGATGAAGTAAAATTTATCATCTCCAACCATCATAAATTAACTCGCATCAAAGGAAATGTTGAAGCAGAGGCATTTCGTAAAGCTGATCTAATTGACTTGTCCAGTGGCTGGATTTCTTATAACATTCCCAAATCATTGATAGTGGAATCCGAAAGAAAGTATCCCAGGATGGGATTTACCTGGATTGTAGTCAAAAAAGTATTGAAATATGCCTTGCTTCATCCATGGAATCCTTTCCCAATGCTTCGCTTTTGATCTATCTACCAAAATCCGCGAACGAATAGCCAATTGATACCTGCATCATAGAGTTTCTGGTAGCTTCATTGATTACATTTCCAGTGCCGTCAGTCACAGTTACATCGAGAATATCGGTAATCCCAAGAACGTATCTTGCACTGATTTGCAAGCCCAAAGAAAGATCAAATCCTATTCCAGCGTTTACACCTAAATCTGCTGTTTTTAAGAGGTCTTCAATTGAAGTTGATGTGTCGGCACCCTGGCTATTGTCAACCTGTTCCGCATTTAACAGGAAACCAAACTGTGGACCCCCTTGAACATTTAGACCGGAAATAATATAGTATTTCACTTGAATGGGTATAGTGACATAACTAGTGAATTGCTCTATATCAATTTCATTTCCTGGAATGGCAGGGTCTTCAATCATAAAATCAAACTTTTGCCGGTTGAAGAGAATTTCCGGTTGAATAGCAATTTTGGACAACCTTACCCGTAAAAAAGCTCCGCCATGAAAACCGCTTGAACTAGCGCCATTCACAGCATCCTCACCAAATCCTATTGAAGTCGTCCCAGGGAAATTGAGGCCTCCTTTGATCCCAGCAGCTAGTTCCTGGGCCAAAGTCGTACCGGTTAGCATTACTGAAAAAGCCAGAAATAAGAGAAAATTCTTCATCATCAAATTAAACGTCTAAGTTACAAACGAAGGTGATCCTATTTTATTCAATAGACATCTTCGATTGTGGTCTGCTGACTACGCCAATTCACATTCTCCTCCTTCTTTGCTCCAACTAAAGTTTTTCCTAAGGGAGAAACTGGTGAAATCGCAAAACACTCCTGACCATCGATATTTATCCTTCCCAGGGCAACACTTATAAAATAGGTAGCTCCTTCGAATACCACCAGACTTCCAAGCTTCACCTCTTCAGATACCTCATCCAAATTCAACTTTCTGAGCACTCGACTTTGCCCTTGCAAAACACTAAGTTGACTGGCAAGCTTCTCCTTTTCCTGATTAATCATGGATCGACTGGTCTCGTACTTATCACCCATTGAACTTTTGGTCTCAAGATTTGCATCGTCCTGCAAGCTTCTGAGTCCTCCTTCAATTTCATCAATCCTTTTGTCAATCAGAACCTGGCAATGATTAATTAATTTCGATTTATCAATCAATGATTACAAATCAAATTTGATGCCTTGGGCTAGTGGCAAGTTGGTTGAGTAATTAATCGTGTTGGTCTGTCGTCGCATGTATCCTTTCCATGCATCCGAACCCGACTCTCTTCCTCCTCCTGTTTCTTTTTCACCTCCAAAGGCACCACCAATTTCTGCCCCAGATGTGCCAATATTAACATTGGCTATGCCACAATCCGAACCTGCATGAGATAAAAACAATTCTGACTCCCGTAGATTAGTAGTCATAATCGCTGAAGAAAGTCCTTGTGGAACGTCGTTTTGTATACTTATTGCCTCATCGAGTGTCTCATACGGGATCAGGTATAAAATTGGGGCGAACGTTTCTTCACAAACCATGCGATGATTTTTTTCCATTTCGTAGATGCAAGGTTTTACGTAGCATCCGGACTCGTAGCCCTCTCCTTCCAACACGCCTCCTTCAACAATCTGTTTTCCTCCTTCGGCTTCAACGGATTTGATAGCATCCTGATAAATCTGTACGGCTTGCTTATCAATCAAAGGACCAACATGATTGTTTTCGTCCAACGGGTTTCCGATTTTCAATTGTGAATAAGCTCGGGTCAGCCTTTGCTTCGTCTCATTGAAAATGCTTCGATGTATGATCAACCTTCTTGTGCTGGTACATCTTTGACCTGCAGTTCCAACGGCGCCGAAAACTGCACCAGGAATAGTCAAATCAAGATCTGCATGCTCGCTGATAATAATGGCATTATTTCCGCCTAACTCCAGTATACTTTTCCCTAATCGCTTACCGACAGTTTCGGCGACCGATTTTCCCATCCTGATAGAACCTGTAGCTGAAATCAAATCTACACGTGTATCAGCCGTCATCTCCTTACCTAGAGATGCATCACCAATAACGATTGAACTGATACCATCGGGAACATCATTCTTTGCAAATACTTCCTGAACGATTTTCTGACAGGCGATCGCGCTAAGGGGAGCTTTTTCCGAAGGTTTCCATATACACACATCTCCACACACCCAGGCAAGCATGCTGTTCCAAGACCATACTGCAACAGGGAAATTGAAGGCAGATATGATTCCAACAACTCCTAGCGGATGCCATTGTTCATACATCCTGTGACTAGGCCTTTCAGAGTGTATGGTGAGACCATACAATTGACGGGACAAACCAACGGCAAAATCACAGATATCAATCATCTCCTGGACTTCACCCAGACCTTCCTGCAACGATTTACCCATTTCATAGGACACTAGTTTACCCAGGGGCTCTTTCTTCTCTCGTAGCGCATTGCCAATTTGACGCACAATCTCGCCTCTTTGTGGAGCTGGCCACAACCTCCATTGTTTAAAAGCCTCTTGGGCTTTTTCAACTGCCGCATGATAGTCTTCCGAGGTCGTTGGCGTCACCGAGGCTATGTCTTTCCCATCTACAGGCGAACTGGACATTAACGGTTTTTCGTCGCTATTAATCCATTTGCTGCCGATAGCGGTACCAGGGTTTGTGGATTCCAGGCCAAGTGATTTTAGAAATGAAATGTCGATCATTGATGGGTTATTTATGTCTGTTTTAGCAAAAGTAGAAGGATTACACAGGATCAAAAAATAAAAAAGGTCACCCACAAAAAAAGTGGATGACCTCGATGTTCAAATCAAGTCAATCTTACCAACCAACACCGTAGTAAGCTTTTTCACCATCAGGATAAATTCCTTCAATTAGAACTCCTTCGCCTCTCGAGCTCTCCAGATATAACTTGAATTGCTCAACATCCTGAATGGGTGTTTTATCCACTTTCGTAATGATGAATCCTCTCTTAATTCCGGTCTCTCGAAATTTACCGTTGGAAACATCAGCCACTTTGACACCTCCAGATAATCCAAGGGTTTTCAACTCTTCATCTGAAACATTCTCGAATGTGGCTCCATTAAGAGAAAAGGACACCGAAGATCTAGTAACAATATCTGTTGTCCCAACAGAATTTCTGAGTGTCACTCTTACATCCTTGGCTTTACCATTTCTAATGTAAGAGACTGTTACCTGATCTCCTGGTCTACGTAAAGCAATGAGCTCTTGCAGTTCGGAAGAACTATTCACTTTTCGACCGTCAACAGCTATAATAACATCCTCCGATTCCAGTCCTGCCTCTTCTGCTGCAGATCCGGAAGTTATACTGGAAATGAATACTCCCTGCAAAACGTTCAGCTCATACCTCTCTGCTATATCGGCATTTACGTCATTAATACGTACTCCAATTAAAGCTCTCTGAACCTCGCCATACTCTGTTAAGTCCTCGTACACTTTTTTGACTAAACTAACTGGTACAGCAAAGGAATAGCCTGCGAATGCACCTGTCGGTGAAATGATTGCAGTATTAATTCCAACTAATTCCCCGTTAAGGTTCACAAGTGCACCGCCACTGTTGCCCGGGTTAACGGCTGCATCTGTTTGTATAAATGATTCGATCTGAAGGTTATTCCTTTCCCTTAGGATATTAATATTTCTTGCCTTTGCGCTGACGATACCAGCAGTAACCGTTGAACGGAAATCAAAAGGATTCCCAACAGCTAATACCCATTCACCCAGACTCACATTATCAGAACTGCCCCATTTCATGGCAGGTAGATCAAGAGCCTCAACTTTTAACACTGCAATATCTGTCGTAGGATCCACTCCAATTATTTCTGCATCATATGTCCGATTATCGTTTAGCATGACTTCCACTTCGGAGGCTCCATCCACAACATGATAATTTGTGACGATGTATCCACTGGATTCCACGATTACACCTGATCCCATTCCACGAGAAGGTCGACGACCTCGATCCGGCTGACCGAAAAAATCCCTGAAATATTCATCAAATGGATTTGCAGAAGAGCTACTGGCACCCTCGGTTATTTGTGTACGTATGTGCACTACGGAATTGACCGAATTTTCAGCGGCATATACAAAGTTCATGCCCTCTGGCACAATGTAACCACTTGTATCTATGCTGTAATTGGTAAAGCTTGCCTGTGTGGGATAAGAAGTAGGAATATATTCTACCTGTTCGGGTGTGATTAACCGATACCCACCAATTGCAATCACTCCCCCAAGCAAGGAGGATAGCAACATGGCGACAATCATATTTCTATTATTCCTCATATTCTCTTTTCAATCTTTATACATGTTAAACTAAAATTAATGTCTATTGTTTCCATCTACTGTTGGAAAAAGCTGACCTTAACCACATTTAACAAAAAGAAAGCGGCTTAATAACCGCTTTCTCAACTCAAATTACCTGTATCAAAATTACTTGATAGAGATGGTTCTTTTATTCTCTTTTTTAGCGTCCTTGGGAAGAATTACATTAAGGATACCATCTTTATAAGAGGCGTCAACTTTTTCAACGTTCACATTGTCCGGTAAGTAGAAAGACCGACTGAAAGTACCGTAGTAACTCTCCACTGAGTGGAAATTTTTCTCAGTCTTTTCACTTTCCATCTTGCGCTCGCCACTAACGGTCAATCGATCGTCTTTGATATCGATGTTGATATCATCCTTTTTCATACCCGGAAGCTCAAAGTGAATTTCAAATTCCTTTTCGGTCTCCGCTATATCAACCTTTGGAGAGAAAGTGGACATCTCTTTTCCAAACACTTCGTCGTTGAAGAAACGATCAAAGAAGTTACTGAAAGTAGCTGGTCGATATTTATTCTGATTGTATTTTACTAGTGTCATTATATTTTAATTTTAGGTATTACATCAAATTCAATTTCAATTGTTCGAAATCTGTGCCATTCGAGAAAAGCAACCAAAACGTCATCATTTAATGTCATTTTGTCTGTAAGTGATCAAGAAAGTGGCCGTTTTGCGTCATAATGTCATGTTCGTGGGATTTCTAAACCTCTACGAAAGAAAATTCACTTTGGAGAATACCCTAAATACTATCAGTTCTTGAATTGGATTAGTCCTGGAGAGAAAAAGAAAAACAGATATAACTACTTTCAAATGCGACTAAACCTGATGGTAGGAAGGTAGCTACTCGATGTAAATAAAAAACCCTACCGAATGGCAGGGTTTTTTTATGCTCCCCTTCTTGGGCTCGAACCAAGGACCTACTGATTAACAGTCAGCCGCTCTAACCAACTGAGCTAAAGGGGAATACTTCGCTCAAAAGCGGACGCAAATTTATACGGCCATAAATTATTTTCCAATTACAGAAAGACTTTCTTTCCTGTCATTGAAAATATCAGGTTATTTAATCGATGAATTCGAGTAGATCCAATAGCGGCCCTCGCCGAATTGTGTTATTATTTCATTTAATCATTCAATTATATTGGCAATCAACACTGATAATGAAATACTTCTGAGAGGCATATTTTGAATTACTACAAATTTTTGTATGTTTGACGTGCGAGTATTTGTAGTATTTATGAAAAGCCCATGTCTTCGGACTGGGCTTTTCTTTTTTCCTGACAGTCAAAAGTTCACAAATAACTACTGAAGTTAATTGGAATAGTTCGCGTTATATTCCATTACGATGGACAAAATGTCTTCATAGCCCTTGTCCCCTTTCTTTATTTGTTTCGACAATGCTTTGTTTTTGTCGAAATAGTCTCCCATTTCCTTAGCAAAATTCTGCTTACTCACCAGGTTGAGCTTTGCACCATTGAAAAGATAATAGTTCGGTTCATTTGTGTAAGGATCATCAAACTCATAAAGGGAAATCTTACCATCGAGCACCTTGAACAGGTAATGAAAAGTACGTTTCGAAAGGGCGGATGTCGCTACCAATCGAAGCTCGTATCGTGTATCTCCAACTAAAATCGTTTCATATTCTTTAATAGGAAGCTTGGTTACTGACGTGTCGGCTAACTGAGCTTTGAAAAACACACTGTCTTTCATATAAAACAAAGAAAAATTTGCACTATCACCTTTAACTCTAACCTCATAATGATCGGTCATTGCGATGTTCTCATTTGCCATTTTCACAAAACCAGAAAGCTCATCGTATTCAGCCAAAAGTGTGCAGGCTCTATATTCAGATTGTGCTGAGACAATGAATGGGAGGAAGAATATTAAGCACACAAAAACGTTACCGGCTATCTTACTACCGTGCAGGAACATAGTATCTATTAATAATTAGACTATTGGTGATGGAAATAAAAGTAAAGAATAATTGATGATTTTGAAGGTTTTTAAGCAGATAAAATAGGAGTATATAGATCCATCACCTTTGTCGATCTGATAACAAAATGACTAGATTCGTTTGAATAGATTTCTGAATACTCTAGCACACCATCATGTTTACTAAACCATCGATTATTCTTATCCCTTTACTATTTATATTATCCTTCCCGGCACTAAGTCAATTTACGATTGACTCTTATGCTCTACATCGAATATCGCTAATCGATGTTATTCACAAGCGAGTACTCGAAAACCAAACGGTAGTTATTCAAAATGGTGTCATCGTAGGAATTCATGATGCTGAAGAATTCAACAGCGTGGATTCTCTTCAACTATTGACTTATGATGGTTATTATCTCACTCCTGGTTTAATTGATGCCCATGTTCATCTCGGAACTGATCCATCAAAATCTGATAACCTTGGAATCACCACTGAAAGACTAGAATATCTACTAAGAAATGGTGTCACCACCGTCAGGGACATGGCCGGCGATGCCCGCTATTTGAGTTATTTATCCAGACAGGCGATGCTTGATGAAATCATCTCCCCGGACATATTTTACTCATCACTAATTGCCGGTGAATCGTTTTTCAGAGACCCAAGAACAAAACTAGCTGCTCGTGGATTTGATGCTGGACAAGCACCATGGATGCGTGCTATCAATTCCAGTTCCAACCTCGACCAAATAATGGCAGAAGCAAAAGGAACAGGCGCCACAGGCGTTAAGATATACGCTGATCTAAATAAAGATCATATCACAAATGTAGTCGAAGCAGCACATCAACAAGGATTAATAGTATGGGCCCATTCGACCGTATTTCCAGCAAGATCCATTGAGGTATGTGAGGCAGGTGTAGATGTGATGTCGCATGCTACATATCTGGCCTGGGAGGGTGAAAATGAAATACCATCCGACGCAAGGAATAGACACAGAACACATGAAAACTATGATATCAATAATCCTGTCTACACCAAGCTTATGAACTGTGTATCGAATAATCAGACAATCTTGGATGCTACTATAGCCACTTACAGCGGGTATTTCCCTGACTCTACATTATTTACATATGGAGTTACTCTAACGAATCTTGCCTACAAGAATAACATCAAAATCGGAGTGGGAACAGACATGGCAATCGATATTAAAAAGCCCTCACCCATTTTTCAGGAGATGCAAGTGCTCCAGGATGAGGTTGGCATGAGGCCCATTGATGTGATTAATTCAGCTACGATGGTCAATGCTGAAATGATTGGTAAGGAAGAGTCGATTGGATCGATTGAAATTGGGAAGACAGCCAACTTAATTGTATCGAAAAAAAATCCGGCCCAAGATGTCAGTAACTTTCAAACGGCCGAGGTAATCATCAAAAATGGGAAGCTGTATGACACATTCCCCACAAACTGAAATGCTTCAGGTTAATTCCCTTTAAATATCTGGATGTCCGTCCTACGATTTATCTGGTGTTGTTCACTCGTACAAGGAACCCCATCCACACAATCGTTGAGTGGCTCGGACTCTCCCCGACCAACAGCTTTTAGTTGCCGAGGATCAACCCCTTGCGACTTGAGATACTCCATGACTGACTCTGCCCGACGCTGTGAAAGATCTCTATTGTAATCTTTCGGGCCTTTTGAGTCCGTATGTGCAATGATCAAAATATTGGTATTCGGAAATTTCTTTAAACTTCCTGCAATTGAGTCTAGCCTTGGCAAAAAGGTGTTAGCCAATACGTGCTTGTTTGTCTCGTATAATAGATCATCAAGTGTAATTGTCTCGGTTGGTTTGATCTTCCTTAGCTCGTAAGTACGATTAAACTCTGGTGCATTAAATGTTATAGTGTCGTTTACGAAACTGTATCCTTCCTTCGATACAATTATTGAAAAACGCCCTCCCGATATTTTATCTAGTTCAAAATATCCACTGGAATTAGCCCTGATTTCCTCACCTTCTCCTGTATTCATATCTCTAATGAAAATAATGGGTTCATTGACAGCTGATCCGTCTTCTTCTGAAAAAACAAAAGCCCGCAGTTTAAACTCCCTTACCATGTAGAAGGTACCGTCGAAAGGCCTGGAGCCAATCGTGATCGTCTCCTCCTGTGGGTGTAAAGGATCCCTGCGAATGGTGATGTTATATTTTCGGTCCATTGGAACCTTCCCGAAAATATTCCCCGATTCGTCGCTGTTAAATCGAAAGGTTGCTCCGTTCTGCGCATCAGTAAGCACGACGGAGGCATCCGCGATCTTTGAATTATTCCATTTTCTTCTTACTTCAATATTGAAGCCAATAAGATCCAGTTCTGCGGTAGTGTACTCATAGATATCGTCGCCACCTGTTCCGCCTGGACGATTGGAAGAAAAATAACCGTCATGGTCGTTATTCAAGGCAAGTCCAAAATCATCATAGCCGGAATTAATTGGAGCCCCGAGGTTCACTATCTCATCGTGAATCCTATCAAAAAGAAAGATATCATAACCCCCTGCTCCGGGATATCCATCAGAGGTGAAATACAGATCCCGCTCATAGGTGTAAGGATACCAATCGTTTCCCGAAGTATTGATCTCTTCAAGATTAATCGGTTCCGACCATTCTCCATCAAGATAGCTTGTGATGTATATATCAAGACCTCCTTTCCCACCTGGAAGATCCGCTGCAAAATAAAGTACCCCCCACTCTGCCATGTGTGGGGTTACGGCAATTGGGTTATCAAATTCTTCCAACACGGGAAAAGGTCTAAAGTTATCCCATGAACCATCAGGAAGAATGTCACCTAAAAGCATTTGAGGTTTTTTCTCACCAAACTTAAGTTCGGTTGCTAAAAACAATACGACAGAATCTTCGATGAACGTAGGATACGAAACATTAAAGTATTTAGGTGGAACCCTGATCGGCTCAATTGCAAAATGATTGATTGTATCCAAGCGATGCGCGGTATACACGTGATAGTAGCCATATTGACTATCCTTATTGGTAGAATACAGATAACCATCCCCAATTTTCTGGCCAATTAATTCAGAATAAGGAGTATTGAGATCCATCTCCTTTAATCCATAAAACGACTCATTAGCGAAGAAGGAGTTTCTGATCTTCGCACCTTCCAGACGTCTCTGCCCACGTGGATCTTCCGTTTTATCAATGTATTGTTGAAAATAATCAACTGCTTCTTCTGTCTCACCTAAGGCTAATGCACTCTCTGCAAAGTTCAGTAGATCAAGGCTATCCAATTCATCTACAGCGAAGATGTTGATACCCGCGCGATACGAATGGTAAGCATTCTCGAAATCCCTGATTTTCGTATAGCTCCGGCCGAGCTTAAGATACAGTTCAGCTTTATTCGTCTTCAACGAAGCGATCTTGTACTGATCAATTGCTGCCTCATATTCCAGCTGCCTAAAGAACTTATCTCCACGGTCTTCCGAGGATGCAAAAAGGTCGCGTATATCTGTACTTTGACCGTAAGAATTTAGTCCAATCAGAAAAGTTATGCCTATGATAAGTAACCTTCGCATGGATTAGAATAGTCTTGGTGAGATAACGTTTCTTCTTGGCATTTTGAACAAATACTGTAATCCAATTTCATGAGAGCCCGAAGAACCATTTGATAGATCATTTAGAAAAACATCATAGGTATATCCCAATTGAAACTGATCTGTGATGAATAGTTGTAAAAGGCCCGTTAAGGTGCGTCCTGGTTGAAATGCTACTCCAGTACCGAGAATATCCCGAAAGACTCCCGTTATATTCAAGTTGATATCTGAGAATTCAACATTGTTGAAAGTCGCCAGTACATTAGACTTTAATTGAAACTCCGGACCTACTTTGAGGATATAACCTGCTGCCAAATAAATATTCTGGTTGTTGTAAAACTCGTCCTGGTTCTTAATCAATTCATTTATTGAGATTCCACCATAAAATGATTCGTTGTAGATCATAGCTCCCGCTCCAATGCTCGGATTTATATTTCGGAAGTTCCCTGAAAAAGCGGGATCATCCGGTTGACGTGTTCTTAAGGCTGAAAAATCACTGTCAACTATCCGAATTCCACCCTGGAGACCCATGGATAGGGTCATGGAGCTAAACCCAACTCTGTAGGCCCCAGAACCAAGAATGGCGGTTTGAGAAGTTACATCCACATTTTGCGACTGAATCTGCATACCAACGGAAAAGGATTCATCCATTAATGGAGAGTGCACATTGAAGGTCTGTGTGAAAGGTGAGTCCTTTATGCCAAGGTTCTGAAATCGGAAGAAGGCATTTGCTGCCAATGTCTTATTGTATCCAGTATAAGCAGGATTTATGGAAAGATGATTCAATAAATACTGGGAATTACTACCAACCTGCTGTGCAAAAGCCGTTGACCTTATGAGTATTAAACAAATAACGGTAACTAGTATTCTCATTTCAAAGCAATTGGGGTGACCCCAATAGTTGTGTGACCAATTTCACACAAAACAAATATAAATAACTGATAGTAAAACTATTACAAGTAAATCTTCAACTAATTAATAAAGCATTTTTGACGATCAATTATCGCTTGAGTATTACAACTCCCTTTTGATTTGGTCCGCCTGTGGTTTCTAAAATGAAATAGTAGTTCCCCTCAGGCAAGTCTGAACCATCATCCCCTTTGCCATCCCAAATCACATCTTCGTTATTGTACCCGGAAACGCTGTAAACCAGGCGGTTCCACTGATCAAAAACTCTCACCGTGTTTTGTGGATATTCGCCAATCCCATCAATAATCCACTGATCGTTGATTTGATCCCCATTCGGTGAGAATGCTTCATAGGTAACCAGATCCTCAATTGGTATTTCAATTTCTAACCTGACAGTACCTTCAACACACTCTTGTGGAGTCCCCGCATCACACACCTGGTAAGTAAACTGATCAACTCCATCGTAATACCTGTCAGGGGTATATAAAACAGTGTTTCCACCTTGATAAGTGACTGTACCGTGATCTGGCAATATCACAAAGCTAGTATCAAGTAGTATCCCCTCATTCTCTGGATCCAAGTCATTGGCTATCGGATTGATCTCAATTGGTTCAGCATTGTCAATTTCCAATTCAAGTATGTTGGCAATGGGTGGTTCATTGGTGGGAGTGATGTCAAGATCAACCAAGAGCGTCTGACACTGAATGGAATCATTAGTATCACATATGGTCACATTTGCCTGGTAGTCGCCAAAGAATAACTCTGGCGGAGCCACCGTGAATATCAACTGATTTCCGCTCAATGATGGTATCATCTGGTCAAATTCACCAAGTACAAATCCATCACTTTGTGAATCCCCAAGAATGATTGTATCAGTGAGGACTGTATTTTCTGGTATGGTATAGAAAAGGTTGCTTACAGACTCCCCATCCTGCAAGAATAATGGAGCGGAGTTCACATTCACAGTAAATATTTGGAACCAATAATTCTTGCATACCGCGTCTGGTAATCCATCGTCACATAACTCTATCTGGTACAAATCCACTGATGTCTGATCATCTGAATCGTAAGTAATACAAATGTTATTTCCAGAAAGGTTGGCTTGGAACGAAGGGTTTCCGGAAATAACAGATTTGGAAGTGAGTGTAGTGTTATCACCATTCGCATCGGAGTACGGCAAACAAACTGACAAATTAGAGTTTGGATATATGCTAAATTGAAGGGTATCACCCGATCGAATCGGTGCGGCTATATCTGGTGCTACATTTGGAGACACCACATTCAACACCACAGCCAGGTTTGAACAATTAGAATCATCTGATTCGTCGCAGACGGACAAGATGAAAAAGTCATTGCCGATGTAGTCAGGTGCTGGATTAAATGTAAGACACTTTTGATTGTCTGAATCCTGCACCACACTTCCATTTGCATTGATCAGACTACCTGGGCTGATGGTAAATGGATCACCCTCCTCATCAAAAACCTCGGTACAAAATTCAAGGGCTGTATTCTGTGTCAGAAAGAGTCTCAAAGTATCAATCCGTGATCCGGTAGAATCTACAAAGTAGGGAGCATCATTTAAGATATTGACGACGACGTCCTTAGTGAAAGAATCGCTGATTTTAGTGCCATCGTTCACCGTCAGTGCAACTTTTCTGTTCGATGCAGTGATGCTAGATCCATTGTTGTTGTATTGGATACTCGAAATGAGATCATCGTACTGAGTTAGGGTTCGGCTTCCGGAAATTGTCAAAACACCAGTTCCATCATCAAAACTGGAAGTGACACCGGTTTGATCACCAGTTATGATTAGTGTATCCTGGTCAGATAGATAGTTCGATGTGAATGTCAAAGTAGCACTGACAAGAGTAGAACCATCATCTGAAATAATGAGATTTGAATACAGGTTCTCCGGATCGTCACCCTCTGTGTAAGAAATTGCCAGGTTTGGGTCAAAAACCGTCGGTGCCGGGTTCGATTCATTGACAGTGAGGACTACTGCCGTAGTTGAACAGTTATCCTCATCGCCTGCGTCACAAGCTGATACGTTGAAGAAATCACTACCGGTAAAATCAGTAGTAGGCGTGAATGTGATTTTTTCCTGTTCAGACTCATCCTGAGAAAGAACCCCATTACCATTTACCAGACTTCCAAAGGAAACGGTGTATGGATTATTCTCCTCATCCGCAACAGTGAATTTCATCTCCAGTGAGGTGTTCTCCGTTAAACTCAATCGCAGCGTGTCAACTGCATTTGAAGTAGTAGAATCAATAAAGTATGGGGCATCATTAACTATGTTAATAATCACGTCCTTCACAAAAGGAAAACTTTGATTAGTACCATCATCAACTCGCAGTGATACTTTCTTCACAGATGCTTCCACGGTATCAATCGTATTTAGATATGATACATTAGCTAGAAGACTTTCGTAATCAGTGATATCCTGTGAGCCACTGATCGTATAGCTCCCAGCGTCGTCATCCCAGGCAATAGTAAATCCACTTGTAGATCCACTGATAGTTAATGTATCCTCTTCTCTGTTATAGCCACTGGAAAAGAATAATGCGGCTGAGGCTAGAGTCGTCCCATTATCCGTGATATCAATGGATTCATAAAGCGATTTACTCCCTTCATCTTCAGTCCATGTGATTGCTGACGAATTATCACTAATCTGTGGTATCGGGTCGGCAGAAACCACTCCAAAATTGGTGGCTCCACTTTCATCTACCAACGAAATACATTGACCAGAAGCTAAAGCAAAAACAATTACGCTATCCCCGTCAACCAGTGGAGTTCCAAGATCATTAGAGTTCCAAAACCCGCCGGATGCAGTAACTGTATCCTGTTCCCGCAACATGTTGGTTCCATCAAATACATCAATGTATATTTCCGGTGAGCCTGAAATCTGCCCGGAAAGTGCGGTGTTTCCAACGAAAACAGAATTCAATGTCGGAATATCTGTTCTGCCATCTAGAAATCCAGTACATGCGTCGCACAGATCATCAGCTGTAATCGGACACTGATCCTCTAATACAGCCTTCAAGGCATTCGCACCTGACAAAGACGTTCCATAAATATCTGTTGGTCCTGTTCCATCAAATGGACATGTTGAAGTACCTCCGTTTCCAGTTACCTCGGTACTTACGACTACAAAACGCAAGGCGCTATCCGTTGTTACTCCGGGTAAGTCACTAAACGGAATAAAAAAGTCGATAAACCAATCATCACCTGAACAATTTACCGTAGTAGTCGAGGAGGTTTCTTGATAGTCGGCTGCACTGTAAGTACCGATGGCAGTGCCACAATCAGTAGTACCATCGATATTGTATAAATACACGTTATTGTTATTCGCTGAGGCTCGGGTCACTGCGTATTCAAAACCCACGTTATTTCCTGTACTGTTTGGATCCTCATCTCCAACAAGACCATCGGTATCAATTAACAAAGAATATGATGAGATATTGGTGTCAAATATCCCACCTAAAAAAGCTGGATCTTTTACGGGCTCATTTCCAACTCTAACCCTAACAACAAGACTATCATTTTTAATTAATGCAAAAGCACCATTTCCATCAGCATCAGTGACAATATCAGCATCGGTGCAACCAGTCGATTCTTCAGATTCCAAAATCGGTAATGGTTTCAGATTGTCTCCCGGATTCACGATCTGAGCCTGGAGTAATAGGTGACTAGCCCATAGAGCGATAAATAATACTGCGTGTTTCAACTTCTCAATCCTTACGGACAAAAATAGTACAACAAATGCTTAGATTTTCAACATTGTACATTGTGGATACGACAAACGAGTGGTTTATAACCCCTAGGTGATTTTCATCTTATCGAGAATTGAGGAGAATCATCCCAATAAATTCCATAATTATTTGCCTTAAACGCCATAAAATTCTATCTTCCTTATCCACAACTTGTGGTGATAACGAGTTTAATTTTAACCCTTTACGATCATGGACACCAAAGATCAAATAGAAAGTGTGGTTTTCCACCAGACGCAATGCCTGAATGCCATTGAGGACCTTAAAAAGATGATAGAAACTCATCATGAAGATAATGCCATCAACAAACTGAAAGACCTGAAGAAAGAACTAACAAGATTAACAATACAACTCAGGCAAATCGAAGAAACGATCTCAGCCTAGCAGAATATAAAACCCAAAAAACCCTTTCATCCGAAAGGGTTTTTTTGTCTACATAGCTTTTTCCATTCCTTATTTTTCATCCATAAAAGGATAGCGATAGTCTACTGGAGGAACAAAGGTCTCTTTTATAGTACGGGTACTCACCCATCGCAAGAGGTTCATCATGGCACCCGCTTTGTCGTTGGTTCCCGATCCACGCGCACCTCCAAATGGTTGTTGACCAACCACCGCCCCTGTTGGTTTATCATTTATATAGAAGTTGCCAGCACTATTAACAAGCTTTTTTGTTGCAAGCTCAATGGCATAGCGATCTTGTGAAAAAACAGCTCCTGTAAGGGCATAAGGCGATGTTTGGTCTACTAATGAAAGCGTTTCCTCAAATCGATCCGACTGGTAAACGTATATAGTGACCACCGGTCCGAAAATTTCTTCGCACATCGTGGCATACATCGGGTCTTCAGCCAACAGAATGGTTGGTTCAACAAAATAACCTACCGAATCATCATAACCTCCACCCGCAATTACGGTGACCATTGGATCTTTTTTCGCACGATCAATATATCCGGTAATCTTCTTGAAGGCCGGTTCTGATATTACTGCATTGAAGAAGTTGCTAAAGTCTTCGGGAGGCCCCATAGCAATGGTTTTGACGTCTTTCAAAAGCTTCTTTTGTACATCTTCCCATAGATTGTCAGGAATATAAACCCGACTGGCAGCGCTGCACTTCTGACCCTGGAACTCGAAGGCACCTCGAAGTATAGCGGTAGCTAGAGCATCCGCTTTAGCTGAATGATGAGCTACAATAAAGTCTTTCCCTCCAGTCTCACCAACAACTCGGGGATAAGATCGGTACTTTTCAATGTTCATTCCAATTGTCTTCCAAAGCTGTTGGAAAACACCAGTACTTCCCGTGAAATGTAATCCGGCAAACTCAGGATGTTCGAACACCACCTCTCCAAGAACAGGGCCGTCAACATAGATCAGGTTGATCACACCATCTGGTAAGCCGGCCTCCTTAAAAACCTCCATGATCACCTGGGCTGAATAAACCTGCGGATACGCCGGCTTCCAAATACAGGTATTTCCCATCATAGCCGCAGAAACAGGTAGATTCCCGGCAATTGAGGTGAAATTAAATGGAGTAATAGCCAACACAAAACCTTCTAGTGGGCGATATTCCAATCGGTTCCACATACCGGCAGCGGAATCTGGTTGAATAGAATAGATCTGCTGCATAAAATAGGCATTGAACTTCAGAAAATCTATGAATTCGCATGCCGCATCAATTTCCGCCTGATGGGCAGTTTTAGATTGAGCGAGCATGGTACTGGCATTAATTTTTGCCCGGTAAGGTCCTGCTATTAATTCCGCTGCTTTCAGAAAAATCGCCGCGCGTTGTTCCCAGGAAAGGTTACTCCAGTCCTCCTTAGCGGCAAGAGCCGCATTGATAGCCTGATCAACATGATCCTTATCACCCTCATGAAAATGTCCAAGTGTATGTTGGTGTTCATGAGGAGGGCTCATGCGAATCTTCTTTCCCGTACGTATCTCTTCGGCACCAATATACATTGGAATATCAGCCTCCTGCGAACGCATCTGCTCCAACATTTTTTTCAATGAATCTTTCTCCTTTGTCCCCGGCCCGTAGGATAAAACGGGCTCATTGGAAGGGTAGGGTATTTTGAAATTTCCTTTTATCATTTTTTCGGGTTACTAATTCGACCGCAAACTTAACTAAGCCAGGATCTAAAGAATAGATTTCAACTCTGAAAGTGAAGCAATCTCATTGTCTGGGTCACTACTTTTATTGGATGTTAAATTAAGCCATATGTTCTTCCACCCAGCCGACTTAGCTCCAGCAATATCAGTTGATAGATTATCTCCAATCATAACCACCTCATGAGACAAATGACCTGACAATTCAAGGGCAAAATCAAATATCTCTGGAGAAGGCTTTTTGTAACCAACCGATTCCGAAGTTATTACATATCGGAAATAGGCATCAATGCCGGATTCCTCTAGTTTAACTTTCTGCGAGTCATTGAATCCATTAGTGATAATACTCAATTCGTATTTCTCCGATAGGTAATCCAATGTATCCATTGTTCCGGGAATCAGGTGAGTTTGCCTCGAACAATGTTCGATAAAGTAATTCGATAGTTCTTCGTACAACGAATCGTCATCCGCACGTTTCTGTAGAATATTCTTAAACCGATACTTCCTAATGTACTGCTTGTCAACTTCTCCGCGGTTATACTGCGACCAGAGTTGTCCATTAGCATGATGAAAAGCATTGACGAAGGAATCAATGGATCGAAAAAAGAAACCTAACTGGTACTTATCAAACATTTCTGTCAGCGTCAAGCGGGCATTCTTCTCGTAATCCCACAACGTATGATCCAAATCAAAAAACACATGTTTTACTTCCTTCACAATCTATAATCCTTTGCGGCGATTTTATTCGAAGCAAGCTCTCTATTAGAATCCATTACGTCGTGAATCTCTAAGTCACGAAGTAGCTGAGGGTCTTTCATCAGAAATTGAATCATTTGGTTTACAATTTCGGATACCTCTTCCTTTAAACTGTAAAACACCCATTGATCTTGTTTACGTACATTTAATAGTCCGGAATTTCTCAAGTAACCCATATGTCTTGAGGTTTTAGTTTGAGTAAAATCCAGGATATTTTCCAAATCTGAAATAGTCAATTCTTTATGATGATAGAGTAAGTGAATGATTCTAGCACGTGACTCGTCAGAGAACGCCTTGAAGATTTGGGTACCGATGGTTAGACTAAAATTCTTGAGTCTCACACCTATATTTGTTAATTGACGTAAAAATTAAAACATTTTTCACGCTTATTGTGTTCTTTAGCAAGCCTTGGGATCAATATTAACCAAATCGTCGCTCATTATACTCTTGCTCGTGACATTCACAAAAGGTTACGGACAAGAGCAGCAGAAAACTGTAATACAGTTCACGGGAGTAGTATTTTCAGCCAAGGACAGCGCTTCAATCATTCCTGGCGTTCACGTTTACGTGCCCAAAGGAGGTCGTGGAACTACAACTAATCCATACGGATTTTATTCGATGCCTGTGGTAGAAGGTGATAGTGTAATTTTTAGTGCGGTCGGATTTGATAGGTCATATTATATCATACCAAAACACGAAAAATCTGAAAGCCTGAAATTGATCGTTTACCTTCCGGAGGATGTTCGATTTCTCGATGAGGTTGAGATTTTTCCATACCCCTCAGAAGCTGCCTTTAAGGCTGCCGTATTGGCTGCTGAAGTTCCAAATCAAAGAGAATTCGACAATATTGATCGATGGATCAACAGTGAGATCATGCAAACGATGTACTGGAATCTACCGGCCAGCGGAAATATGAACCACCGGTTTTTTATGCAACAACAGATGAATGCACAGATTTACAGACATCAACCACCGCAGAATCCGTTGATTAACCCTTTTGCCTGGGCATCCTTCATTCAGTCTTTAAGAAGAAACAGGTAATTAGGTGTCCTGAAGTCGCTTAGCAGTAGCAATCACTTCTTCCCAAACACGAAAAGTATTCTTATCACAAATCTTGGCAATGTCCTCCTCAGAATAATCCCTGCGGAGTAACTCTGCTATCAAATTTGGATACTTGGAAACATCCTTCAATCCCTTCGGCAGACTATCACCTACACCATCAAAATCGGAACCCAGTCCGATATAATCGATTCCTACCAGGTTTTTCACATGATCAATATGATCGGCGACAATCTTTATGTCCGCATAAACGTCATTTTCTCAAAGCCGTTTTCTGTTCTCCAGTTGATCAGGTCTTCCTCCATTTTTTCCCGGTTAGCCTGGATTTCGCCTGACAGTAAGCTTGATCCAAAATTAATGTGAATAACTCCCTCGTTTTCTGCAAGTGCCTTGATCAGATGATCTGGCATGTTTCTATGGAAATCCGGTGTGAATTTCCTGCAGGAGGAGTATGAAGCTATAACAGGAGCTTCGGTTATTGCCAATGCATCGTTGGCTTAGCTATCGGTAACATGATAAATCGGCAAACTCCCTCGCCTCTCCAATCTCCTGGTAACTTGATGGAATATAGATAGACATAAAAGTGCGTCAAGTCCACCAGCTTTTGTTTTCGGATAATCGAAATTTCCGGTAGTCTCCACAGAAACGTCTTCTACCGTCTTTTGAAGCATGAACCCCTTTTTTTTTCATTCGATAAGGAAGATCAACATGACCATCAATCATGAATATTTACAAAGGTTTCGGGATTGGATTCCAAATAAAAAAACCAGTTAGATAAAAAAACCCTGTTGATCCAATGATCAACAGGGTTCCGTATGAGTTTGATTGATTTTATTACTCGGCAGCTTCCTGCACTAGAACATCAATCTCAATATTATCACCGGCGTTGAATGTTCCGTTGATTGCCGTTACCAGGATAAGACCTTTCTTACCTGCGACTGTTTCAAAAGCCACAACATCCCCAACTGCTAATCCAGTTATAATACCTTCTTCGTCAGTTCCACCTTCAACTGCGGCATCAATGTCTGCCCAGGTGACTACTTCTGTGAATGCAGCGTCGTCCAATTCAGTCGACAGAATTGTGGTTGCATTCTTTGTGTTCCATCCATCTACTTGAGCAGAGAAAATAGTGCTTTCGAATCCGGCAGGAGAAGCAATACTTGCCATATCTGCAGATCCATAGTAGTACCCGAAATCGATACTAGGAGAAATAGACGCTGCTGTTCCCGTTACATCCGCTGGAGAATAGATCTCTCCATCAGAAGAACTGAAGAATGATGCTCCAGTTAAATCACCAAGTGGAGCCGCAAGTAATATTGCTGAGTAAGATCTGGCATCAGGAGACGGAGGCTCAACGACGTTGTATGAAAATGCAAGGGCTGCACTTTCCTGACCTTCCTCATCAACTGCAACGAATGTCCAATTCACAGTGGTTCCAATTTCTTCTTCAAAAGTCTCAACTTCTAAAGGAATGGTTACAGAAACCTCACCGGCTTCAAGTCCCAAATCGGTTCTTGTTACCGTCTGAAGTTGTCCACCTTTTGTCGCATTTAATGTATTGAATCCGCCTTCGGCAGTGATGGTAAGTGTGACATCGAATGTGGTTCCAACAACGATGTCAGATCCTGCTTCAATTGCTGCACCGTCAGCATCAGTTACCGAAGCTGAAATTGTAGGTATTGCAACCGGATCTGGTTCATCTTCGCTACAGCTGTACAAGAATGCTATTGCTCCGACAAGAGTGAGCATCAATAATTGTCGAAATGTGTTTCTCATTTTGTTAAAGTTTAAGGATTTAGTTACTTGATAATTGACTTTAAATGTGCTTTGAGATGATCACAACCGATCAGTTGTTTTGTTTGTCCTACAAGTCAAATGACTACAAGAGGGATCGCGTTGTGATTCGAAAACAAAGTTGATAAAAGATTTTCGTTAATTGAACAATTTGGTCTTTTAATGTTAGCCTTTTAATATGGTCGCACACGCGAGCAAACAAGGGACACTGTTAAATCTGAATTAGTTCGATTTTTGATAACGATTTTGCTCAAAAAATATTGAGGTTCTAAGAGAAAAAAACGACTTTTTCTTGGATTAATTCAATTCGTATATTTTATTCCGACTGATTGCGTTTTTAAAAAAATATGACATTTTTGTAAAATAAGTACGACAGCTTAATCAAAAGTAGAAAACTATGACTAGTAAGATTTCTCCGGAACTATTGGCGGCATGGAACCAATATGTGAGTTACTTCGCCATTGCGATTGGAGCAGTAGGGGTCCTGATTATCTTAGGACATTACATTAAGCTTCTGATTACCAGAGACTACAAGGAAAGATACGACTACATAAACATGCACGAAATCAACCTATTATGGTATGGTTTTTTGTTGGTATTGATCGGTCTTACTCTGTTCTCCAACACCTTTGGCAATAATCTTACATGGCTGTGGTTTTTCGTCTGGTTATTCGTAAGCTCGATGCTGGCAATGATTATAGGTGTCATCGTTCAGAATGTCTTGAAATTTTACTATCCTTTCTTTATCGAAAAAAGATTGAAAAAACTTCGATTTACGCCACGGATGTCTGACGACGGCAATCCAATGAAACTTCTCAGTGAGGAAGAAGAGGATGTTTATCTGGACGAGGGAATGCAAGCGGAGGAAAATGCTTTCTCCGTCGACTATGACGTTTGGATTGACGAGAAAACAGGAAAAACAAAGATTGAAAAATATAATGGGCGCCTTCATGCACTTGAATGCCCAGAGTGTAGTTACCAAACTCTTCGAGTAGACAGGGAAGAAGTAATTCAACCAGCGACTGAAACGGAGGAAGGCGAACTAATGAAGTATTATGTGTGTGGCTATTGCGGTCACAAGGAAAGAAAGTCTTTCAAAATCGCACGTCTGAAAGAAGAAGCAGACGCGTAAATAGTACTCAAAAGATATAGCAAAGCCTCAATCAGTTTTGATTGAGGCTTTTTTATTGCCTCAAACAAACATTTTGGGCTTCAGTAAAAAAATCAAGGGCCTGGTTTCCTCCTTCTCTTCCAATTCCTGAATTTCTCATCCCCCCAAAAGGTGTTCGTAAATCTCTTAGCATCCATGTGTTTACCCAAATAACTCCAGAATCCACCTCATGGGCCGTACGTTGTGCTTTCCTGATATCATTAGTCCATATAATACAAGCCAAACCATACTCGGTAGAATTCGCTTTCAAAATAGCTTCCTCCTCATTAGAGAAGGAGTCCAGGGTAATAACTGGACCAAAAACCTCTTCCTGATTGATTCTACAATCTATTCCTAATCCCTCAATAATAGTTGGCTGAAAATAGTACCCTTCTCTTTCGATTTCACTTCCTCCCGCAAGTACTATTCCTCCGTCTTCCACTGCGCCATTTACATAACTACTTACTTTTTCCAAGTGTTGTCTGGAAATCAACGCGGCAAATTCAGTTTCTTCATCAGACGGATCCCCAATCTTTAAATCCATTGTTTTTTCGACTAACATGTCCCGGAAGTCTGAATAAATCTCTTTTTCCACATAAACACGTGAACCACACAGGCAGATCTGACCCTGGTTTCTAAAACTGCTATTCACCACACTATCAACAGCCTCCTGAAGGTTACAGTCAGCATACACAATTACCGGATTTTTTCCTCCCAATTCCAACGATAACTTCTTAAACATGGGTGACGCGGTAGCAGCAATGGTTCTCCCGGTTGAAGTACCACCGGTAAATGAAACCGCTTTGATTGATGGGTGCTGAACGATAGCCTGTCCAATTTCAGAACCAGTTCCCTGAAGAATATTAAGAACCCCTTTGGGAATTCCTGCTTCATTCGCCAGTTTTCCTAAGTAAGCCGCTGTCATTGGAGTCAGTTCAGACGGTTTACCAATTACACAGTTACCCGTAGCAAGTGCAGGAGCAATTTTCCAGGTGAATAGATACAGTGGCAAATTCCATGGTGAGATGCAACCTACTATTCCCAATGGTTTTCTTCGGGTATAGTTAATCGCTGTCCCTTCCATTACATGTGCCTCTGATCCATAATTCATGATGGCCGATCCGAAAAAGCGGAAATTAGCTGCCGCTCGGGGAATCTCAATTTCTCGAGCAAGATGGATTGGTTTACCGGCATCCTTGCTCTCCATTTGGGCAAGTGCCTCTTTTTCACTTTCTATGAGGTCTGCGAGCCGGATCAAAATACGACTTCTTTGCTCTATTGACATTCCAGCCCAGTCTTTTGAAATGCTAGAAGCCGATTTAATCGCGTACTCCAGATCCTTTTCGGAACCTCTCGCTACCTGGGCATATACCTTTCCGGTACCAGGTTCGCGGTTCTCAAGATATTCACCATTTATAGGTTCCTGGTAGTGACCATTGATGAAATGTATCGCTTTTTCCATCAAATTGTGCCAGTACGACCACCATCGACGGGAATACTGGTGCCATTTATATAAGCTGCTCTTGATGAACAAAGAAATGTCGCCAGGTCACCAATTTCTTCAGGTTCTCCAAACCTTCTGGCAGGTACCGAATTCTTCCATTCTTCAGTAACCTCCTCCGTTGAAATACCTTTCTTTTTCGCCTGACTCTCTAAAATTGCTAGCAACCTACCCGTTGAGATTGGACCAGGTAGGATGTTATTTACGGTGATACCAAATTGACCTAACTCGTTGGACATGGTCTTAGCCCAGGAAGCCATGGCCCCGCGAACGGTATTACTAACCCCCAATCCTGCTATTGGAATCTTAACTGATGTAGAGATAATATTTATAACTCTGCCAAAGCTGTTTCTCTTCATCCCTGGCACAACCCAGGAAGATAGAAGATGACTCGTTTTTAAATGCATTTTGAAAGCAAAATCGAAATCTTCCCAATCTGCTTCAGAAACCAGACCCGGGGGAGGACCTCCGGCATTATTAATTAGAATATCATAATTCTCTTTTTCCACATCCTCCTTACAAGCAAAAACTTGTTCGGTATCCTGGAAGTCGGCAACAAGATATTTGTTATCTCCATCCAATCGACTGACTGCGGACTTAAGGCTAGATTCTGACCGGGACATTAAGGTAACTTGACATCCTTCACTGGAAAGTGATTCCGCAATGGCAAAGCCTATGCCTTGAGTGCTACCACAAACCAATGCCTTTCTATTTTGTAAATCGAGGTTCATCGGATCTATTGGTTAGTTTTGTTAACTAAGGTATTTAAACATTAAACGAATGGCTATTAAAAGACCTTTTAATCTCCAACAATGGATCGATGATAATAGGGATATCCTAAAACCACCGGTGGGGAATAAGAACCTGTACCATGATGCTGGCGATTATATTGTAATGATCGTCGCTGGCCCCAACGCACGAAAGGATTACCATTATAATGAGACAGAGGAATTGTTCTATCAATTGGAAGGAAATATTACAGTCAAAATCCAGGAGGATGGGAAAGCTGTGGATATACCGATAAATGAAGGTGAGATGTTTTTACTTCCTGCGAAAGTTCCTCACTCTCCCATTCGTAGCGAAGGATCTATTGGGTTAGTCATCGAAAGGAAGCGGGAAGAAGATCATGAAGATGGTTTACTTTGGTATTGTGAAAACTGTAATACAAAACTTCACGAGACCTACTTCCACTTGAAAAATATTGAAAAAGACTTTCTCCCAAGATTCAAACATTTCTATGGTTCGGAAGAGCTTAGGACCTGCTCTAATTGCGGTACAAAAATGGCCGCCGATAGCCGATTCGTTGACTGATCAATGAAATTTGAATCTACCAGGTCATTCGCCGAAGATTTAGATAAATCAGATCCACTAAGTCATTTCCGTGATCGGTTTCATCTTCCGGAGATGGATGGAGAACAGGTGATTTATTTTTGTGGCAACTCCCTCGGCCTTCAACCGAAGAGTGCGAGTCAGCATATCGAGCAAGAGCTGAGAAAGTGGAAAACGCAGGCGGTTGAAGGTCATTTCACAGAACCAAAACCTTGGGTCTCCTACCATTATCATGGGAAGAAGGAACTGGCCTCGTTGTTGGGTGCAATGGAAAGCGAAGTAGTCGCCATGAATTCACTCACTACAAATCTTCATCTGCTTTTCGCAACTTTTTATCAACCAACAGAAAAGAAAAGTAAGGTTCTAATCGAAAAAGGGTCATTTCCATCGGACTATTTTGCTGTTACCACACATATGCAGCAAAAAGGAATAGACGCTAAAGAAAATCTCATCGAGTTACCGTATGACGAACACCAGCCAATAACCACAGATAGTATTTTGGAATTCATCACCAGATTTAAGGATGAATTGTCTTTAGTATTTCTTCCTGGTGTCCAATACTATACTGGACAGGTTTTTGATCTTGAAGCTATATCCAGGATTTGCCGTCAACATTCGATTTCATTTGGAGTTGATTTGGCCCATGCAATTGGAAACATCCCCATTCGATTACACGATCTTGAAATTGATTTTGCCGTTTGGTGTAGTTATAAATACCTGAATTCCGGCCCCGGAAGTGTAGGTGGAGCATTTGTTCATTCCAAACACGGTCAAAACACTGATTTACCACGTCTTGGGGGTTGGTGGGGTCAAAGAGAGGACATCCGATTCCAGATGGAAAACGATTTTCAACCAATGCCAGGGGTAGATGGATGGATGTTATCCAATGTAAATGTATTTGGCAGCGTGGCACACCTGGCATCATTGGAAATTTTTTATGAGGCTGAAATAGGTAGGTTAAGGAAGAAATCAATCTTACTAACTGGATTTTTACTCTTTCTTCTGGAGAAACTTGAGCAAGAACATAATTTCCACATTCTTACTCCAAAAGATGTGAATGAACGAGGTTGCCAGCTCTCACTTTTTTTTGAGCAAAACGGAAAAAATGTTTTCGATGTTCTTACTCGGAATAAAGTGCTTGTCGATTGGAGGGCATCTAATCTTTCGGATATCAATAAAGGTGTAATCCGAGTTGCTCCTACTCCATTGTATAACACGTTTGAGGAAGTATTCCGATTTTATGAAATCCTACGTGATGAACTCAAGTAATAAAGTCACCATTCTTGGAGCGGGTCTTGCTGGATCGCTGTTGGCCATATACCTTCAAAATGAGGGACATCAGACTCGTGTCATTGAAAAGAGAAAAGACCCCCGTCAGAGTTTTAAGTCAGAAGGTCGTTCCATTAACCTCGCTCTTAGTCACAGAGGGATTGGAGCATTACAGGAAGTTGGGATAATGGAAAAAGTACGACCGCATTTAATCCCGATGTATGGTAGAATGATCCACGATACTGAGGGCAATCTTAAGTTTATGTCCTACGGACGTGAAGAACAGCATATCAATTCCGTTTCCCGAAGTGAATTGAATAAAGCACTGATTCAGGAGGCGGATTCTAATGGGGCTGAATTTCTTTTTAATTCATCTGTGGAATTAGTAAACCTGGATGAAAGAAGTATACTGATCAATGGGAATTTAACCGAGGAGGTCTTTCCACTATTCGGCACCGATGGGGCGAATTCATCATTGCGTAAAGCCTTACAATCAGAAAAAGATTTTCATTACGAGAATGATCGGATTCAGCACGGTTACAAGGAGCTTTCCATTCCTGCAATAAACGGTGAGTTTGCAATGGAACCGAATAATCTACACATCTGGCCAAGGAAGGATTTCATGCTCATTGCTTTACCAAACCCTGATTATACATTCACCTGTACCCTTTTTCTTCAATCTCAGGGAGAAGTATCATTTGAGAATCTGCAATCGACTGCAGATATTCAAAAATTCTTTGAACTGTACTTTCCTGATATCATTCCACTGATCCCCGATCTCATCGCTCAATTTGAAAAAAATCCGACATCTGGTTTAAGTACTATTAAGTGTGGGCCATGGAATAAAAATGAGTCCATAGTCATAGGAGATGCTGCCCACGCAATAGTACCTTTCTATGGACAGGGAATGAATGCATCCTTTGAGGATTGTAGATTGATGATGAAAACGCTCAAGGATAATGAATTCGATTGGGAGGTTTCTTTCACGCAATTTTACAACAGTAGGAAAAAGGATGCAGATGCAATCGCTGATCTTGCGTTGGGGAATTTCCTTGAAATGAGGGATCATGTTTCTGACCAAAAGTTTCAGAGTATGAAAGGGCTTAGTGATAAAATGCATGAGCTGTTCCATGAGGAATGGATTCCAGTTTATAACATGGTTACTTTCTCTGATATTCCCTACAACCGGGCTAAACGGTTAGGAGAGGTTCAGAAAGAGATTCTAACAGAGGCTACTAATAATGGATACCAAGCAGATTATCACAGGATACTTGAAGAATACAAGCTGCAATCAAAATTCCAGAACCTGGATGGTTGAATCGGTTTCCGATTCAACCTTAAAATAGAATTTTTTGTAGAACTGATAGGTGCTTATGATCTCTTTCACGTAATTGACAGGTTCATCACCTCGGCAGTATCCAAACTGTACAACTGGATCATTGAAGTATTTAGATTCGGATTTTTTCACCAAATACATTGAAACTTTTTCCCAATCCCATGGACCTTGCTCATATTTCTCTGCTAACCGAACTGCATCCATTACGTGGCCTTGTCCGACGTTGTAGGATGCCAATATGAATTTAATCCTCTCAATTGGGTCTTCCACCTTTTCCATCCAATATTCTTGCAGCCAAAGCAAATTGGACATGCCTGCCTTTATGTTTTCTTCAGGATCAAAAACGTATTTCACTCCGGCGTCCTTCGCCGTATTTGGCATCACTTGCATAAGCCCCAAGGCTCCTGCCCATGATTGTGCCCGTGGATCAAATTTGGATTCTTGAAAGATTTGGGCCGCAAGCAGCCGCCAATCCCAGTTTATTTGACTTGCTGCTTTCTTAATTAAATCGTCGAATGGAGATATATTTTCGCCAACAACTGTACTGTATTCACTAAGGGCCTGGTCTCTTCGTGATTTTGAACTCTTGAAGTACTTATTATAGATCACATAGTAGTCTGCGGTCTTTCGCATTTCCAGGATCCAATTATTAAGTGCAAATAATAAACTATCTGCGTTCTTCCGGACCCCCCAAGAAATTTGTTGTTGAAAACTAATTGGAGTCTCAATGTCGAGAATTGGAAAATAGGTGGCATTAATAGATGCGATGTCCTCCTCGGCGACGGTATATTTTATTTCACCTTCCACAACTTTTCTGATGAGTTGCTCCGTCTCCAATTGTGGATCTTCCTCAATGATAATTATGTCACCACCAATTTCCTCTGAAAGATTATTGAGTCTGTCGAGATAAGAGGATTGATACCTTACATGCACTTCTTCCCCTATGAGGTCTACCAAGTTTCTGATCATCTCGTTTTCAATTTCATGAAGCTTCATACTCCGCCAATCGTCCGGTTTTTTCTGGATGAGTACCATTCTAACCAGATTATGATAATGAGAAAACTTGATCCTTCTCTTTCTCTCCTTAGTTACAGTGAGGTTATAAGCCATTATGTCACCTTCACCGCGATCCAGCATCTCGAAGGCTTGTTCCAGGTTTGTTACAACTTCAATTCTGAGATCGATGCCCAGGCTGTCGGTGAACAAATTCAATAAATCGAATTCGTATCCCATCGGTTGGCCTTTGTATAAAAAGAATCCCGTTGAAGAATTATCAATTAGTGCTACCAGGTACCCTCGCTCAACAATTTGATCCAGGTCAAAATCGACCGTAAGCCTTTCTTTGGCAATATGTTTCTTGGATTCGACACCAGGAGACTGACACCGAATCAATAAGGTACTCAGGGATAATATGACTATTGCCCAACGCAAGAATGATGGGTCTTTTGATGACCAGAATTGTAATTTCGTGAAAATTATGCCAATTCCGGCACGAGAATCTTTTTCACAGTCTCTACAATTGCCTTTGTATCGAAACCGCATTCGCTATGTAGCTCTTCTTGGGTCCCATGCTCAATGATGGAATCGGGTATTCCTAATCGCCTTACCTGTGCGGTGTAATCGTGATCAGTCATGAATTCTACAATCGCTGAACCAAAACCTCCCATAAGACAGCCGTCCTCCACGGTAATAATTCTAGAATGCTTTTCAAATACTTCATGTAATAGCTCTTCGTCAAGAGGTTTTACAAATCTCATATCATAGTGAGACACTGAAATTCCTTCACTTTGAAGTTGTTCACAAGCATTAACGGCGTAGTTTCCAATATGTCCAATGGTTACGATGGCAAGTTCCTCACCTTTTCGTATTCTCTGGCCTTTGCCTATTTCCATTTTCTCCAACGGAGTTCGCCATTCTGGCATAACACCCTTACCTCTTGGATATCGGATGGAAAACGGACCGTTGAACTTTGAGGCCGTATACATCATATTTCGGAGCTCGGACTCGTTCATTGGAGCTGCTACAACCAAATTGGGAATTGCCCGCATATAGGCGATGTCATACGCTCCATGGTGAGTGGGACCATCGGCTCCTGCAAACCCCGCTCGATCTAGACAAAAAGTGACAGGCAGATTCTGAATGCAAACATCATGAATTACCTGGTCATAGGCTCTTTGCATGAATGTACTATATACGTTACAAAAAGGATGTGACCCCTGTGTTGCCATTCCCGCAGAGAAGGTAACTGCATGTTGTTCAGCAATTCCAACATCGAATGCTCGATCTGGCATCGCTTTCATCATGATATTCATGGATGATCCCGAAGGCATCGCTGGAGTAATTCCTACAATTCTTTCATCTTTCTCCGCTAACTCTACCAATGTATGCCCGAAAACATCCTGATATTTTGGTGGCTCCTTTTTAACAGGAGTCTTCTTATGAATTTGTCCGGTTAATTTATCGAAGGTTCCAGGGGCGTGCCATTTCGTTTGGTTTTCTTCAGCTACTTTGTAGCCTTTTCCCTTCACAGTGAGTGTATGAAGAATTTTTGGTCCAGGTATATCACGTAGATCGCGTAGGATACTCACCATATGGTTTACGTCATGTCCATCAACAGGTCCGAAATATCTTAAATTTAAAGATTCAAACAGGTTACTCTGCTTGAGAACCATAGACTTCAATGTTGATTCAATATTTGCCACTATTTCCCGGGCATCAGGTCCGAATTTGCTGATTTTACCCAGAACTTTCCACACTTCGTCTCTAAACCTGTTGTAAGTGTGCGACGTAGTGATATCCGTTAGATAGTCCCGAAGAGCCCCAACATTTGGGTCAATCGACATGCAATTGTCATTGAGAATAATTAACAAGTTGGAGTGAGAAACACCAGCATGATTCATGGCTTCGAAAGCCATCCCTCCGGTCATAGCACCATCACCAATAACTGCGATGTTATGATTATCAATTCCTTGAATATGGTTGGAGGTTGCCATGCCGAGTGCAGCAGATATCGAGGTTGAAGAGTGTCCTACCCCAAATGCATCATAGTCACTTTCCTTTCGTTTAGGGAAACCAGAAATACCTCCATATACCCTGTTAGTCTTGAAATTATCTCTTCTTCCGGTTAGAATTTTATGGCCATACGCTTGGTGTCCTACATCCCAGACCAACTGGTCTTTGGGTGTATTAAAAACGTAATGGAGGGCTACTGTTAGCTCAACCACCCCAAGACTTGCTCCGAAATGTCCTCCATAAACAGAGACGTTATCAATGATGAAATCTCTTAGCTCCTCACAAACTTGTGCTAGCTGAGTTTCATTCAACTTCTTAAGATCGTCTGGAGAGTTGATCTCCGCTAGAAGCTTACCCGGCTTAATTTCCATAATTCTATACTGTCAAACGCAAAGTATTTTACTATTTTCTGTTGGTTGGCTCTTTACGTCTTGGAATAATCGTGCAAATTTAAGGCAATTTACAAACCTGATACATCCAACACGCTAATTAGTCTAAAGGTTCTTGGTGGACGAGAAAGAAAAATATGAGATTAAGCTTCCTTTGTTCGAAGGCCCCTTCGATCTCTTACTATTCTTCATAGAACGTGATGAGTTAGATATTTATGATATTCCAATATCCAAAATCACAGATGACTTTCTCGATTACATCAATCAGATGGAAAAGCTTAATGTAGAATTGGCCAGTGAATTTATTCTTGTAGCAGCTACGTTGATGAGAATTAAGGCCAAAATGCTACTCCCAAGACCAGTGGTCGATGAGGAAGGCAATGAAATCGATCCCAGAGAAGAGTTGGTCAAACATTTACTGGAATACAAAAAGTACAAGTCGGTGATAGACCAGCTATCTAAACTGGAGTTTGACCGGATGAATCGCGAGAAAAGAGGTAATCTTTTTGACGAGATCAAGATGTTGTCGAAAGACATTGATGTGGAAGCTGAGTTACAGGACCTGGATCTGTACAAAATGATGAAGGTCTTTCAAAGGGTACTTAACCGCTACGAAGAAAACCAGCGTAAGCCACGGCATCAGGTGGTTCAATACCCTTACACAATTCAAGGTCAGAAAGACCATTTGATCCAGCGCATATATAAATCGCCGGATCAAAGAGTCTCTTTTACCACCCTCGTGGAAGAAAGACCAGAGAAAATTCTGGTGATATTCAACTTTCTCGCCATTCTGGAGTTACTCCAGTTACGCAGAATCAATTTGATTCTGGGGGAGGGATTTAATAATTTCTGGATTGAGCCACGTCAGGGTGGCTCAGACTAATTCAAATTGAGAGAAGAAAAATGATCCTTCTATCTGGGCATTTTCATCTGAATCTGACCCATGAATCGCATTTGCTTCAATTGATTTTGCAAAAAGTTTCCTGATCGTTCCTTCATCAGCTTTTGCCGGATCTGTCGCACCAATGAGTTTTCGAAAATCTTCCACAGCATTGCTTTTTTCCAATATCATGGCAATAATGGGCCCAGATGACATATAATCAACTAAGTCTCCATAGAAGGGTCGCTCCTTGTGTACTGCGTAAAAGGCACCTGCCTTTTCTTTGGATAGATGAGTCAACTTCATCGCTTTTACTGCGAAACCAGCTTCTTCAATCATTTTGATCATAGCACCCGAGTGTCCTCCACCAAAAGCATCGGGTTTAATCATTGTAAATGTCCTGTCTGTTCTTGACATGTCTTTATTTTCTCTAGAGTTAAAACGGCTGCAAAATTAATATTTTACCCATTAGAGATAAGGAATTAAACCGATTTTGTAGTTTATCTATTTATTTCCAGTTTTGCGGTTCCTTAACGCCGAATAGGCGGAAAAATGAAATCCGTAAAAGAATTTCTTCCCCAGCTGCAATCCCCAAAAAAGGTTGTTATTACAACGCATCCAAATCCGGATGCTGATGCTTTGGGTTCCTCTTTGGGTCTATACCATTTTCTCGTAAAACAAGGACATAGCGTAACGGTAATTACACCTACGGATTATCCTGACTTCCTTAACTGGATGCCGGAAAATGAAAAAGTCATTACCTATTCCGAGGATAGTGCAAATCTGGTCTCAGAACTGGTAAGCACCGCTGATATTCTCTTTTGCCTTGACTTCAGCAATCTCTCAAGACTCAGGGGCATGGAAGAGGATGTTCGTGAAACGAAAGCAATTAAAGTCCTTATTGACCATCATAGGGATCCGGAGCAATTTGCTGACTTTCAACTTTGGAGTACGGAAGCCGCGGCTACTGCAGAATTGATCTACGACTTCATTTGTTTAAATGGTTCGAGAGATGAAATCGATAAGAACATAGCCAATTGCTTGTATGCGGGTATTCTTACCGACACGGGATCCTTTAAGCATCCATCAACCACATCGAAAGTACACAAAATTGTTGCAGAGCTTATCGAACTCGGGGCAGATGTGAATGGTGTTAACCGGGCGATATATGACACAAACTCTCTGGACCGTTTAAGGTTCATCGGATACGCCTTACTTAAAAAATTGATAGTTCGTTCGGAGTTGGACATTGCCTATTTCGTTATAGATCAGGAGGATAGTAAGAGATTCAGTCTGAAAAGCGGCGATACGGAAGGGTTGGTGAATTATGCGCTTAGTATAAAAGGAATCATTATGGCGACAATCATCATCGAAAAAGAAGATGAAGTCAAGTTATCCTTTCGATCGATTGATGACTATGCTGTAAATTTGTTAGCAAGTGATCACTTTGAGGGCGGAGGGCACAAGAATGCATCGGGAGGAGTATCCAGACTAAGTTTAGAGAAAACAGTAGAAAAATTCGAGAGCATCCTTCCCGAGTTTAAAAGAAAATATTACAAAAAACAGCAATGAGAAACTTCATGATTTTATTAGTTGGCACGCTATTCATATCGTGTTCCAACCAAAATTCACCATATGACATCACCTATTTTGAAGAGGGTGACGAAAAACTTGAATACAACAACGTCTTATTGCTGTGGGCGCAATATGAGGTCAACGGTGAACAAATGTTCCCTACCTCACCAGATTATCCAATGGCTATGCTTTATGATTCAGCTTCGGCGGAAGATAATGGTGATATACAGGGTGTTCTAAACCTCCTGAACGTTGGAGATAGTGTTACTTTCCAGGTTGCAGCTACCAACCTGTGGGAAAAAAGTTTCAGACAACCACTTCCTGATACCCTGGCTGAAACAGACGTTGTAAATGTTACCCTAAGCATCATTGATCAAATGGATCAAGGTGAGTACCAAACTTATGCCAGGGAATTGGAAAGCAAGAGGAATGCATCATATTTTGAGGAAGAGAGCAGGATTCTGGCACAATATATCGACGATAACAACTTGGAAGTCCAAACCACTGCGTCAGGATTAATGTACCAAATCCACGAAGAAGGAACTGGGCCGAAACCTGAAGTTAATCAGCTAGTGAATGTGAAATATCGAGGAACGACTCTTGATGGCAACGAATTTGATGCTGGAACGTATGAATTTCCACTAGGTCAAGGTGTTGTAATCGGTGGATGGGATGAAGGCATTGCACTTCTAAATAAAGGAACGAAGGCAACAATCTACGTCCCTAGCAAATTAGGGTACGGTAGTCGTGGAGCAGGAAGAGATATTGCACCATACTCGTCACTGATATTTGAGGTTGAATTATTAGATATAAAATCTGAATGATTAAGAGTCTTAAGTACGTTGTCATTTTATCCGGATTTATGTTCGCGTGTGGGGATGTCGAGCTAAATGAAACAATTACACTCGCTGAAAAGCGATTAGAGGATATTGAATCAATTGAGGCTTATATCATGGAAAATAACCTGGGTGTTCCCGATACGACGCCATCTGGAGGTCGATACATCATTTTAGATGAAGGGGATGGCGACTCTATGGAATTTGGTGATATTGTTGGATTCGATTATATCGGCTACACGCTGACCGGTCGTGTGTTCGATACGTCTTTACCTGAAGTTGCTGACACAGCCTTTTCAAGGACTTTCGATTTCCTACTCAAACCTCAGTTCTTCAATTTTACTCCTTCAGGATGGACCCTGCAAAGTGAACTTCAGGTTACCAATCAGTTTATGGATGGAAATGTTGAAGGAACAGCACTGTCAGAAGCCATCACTACTTCCTTCCAAAAAATGAAGCTCGGAGGAAAATTGGTCGTGTTTTTACCCTCTGATCAGGCATTTGAAGGTGAACAGAGTATATTTTTCCCTGCATTCTCCGTAATTGTCTACGATATCTTCCCGGTACAAAAGCTTTAGATGGATCTTGTTTTTGCTTCTCACAATGACAATAAGCTAAAGGAAATCGAGGCCTTACTGCCAAATGGTTATGGTCTTCGTAATTTAAATGGCCTGGGTTACTCTAAAGAAATCGATGAAACGGCGGATACCATTGAAGGAAATGCACGCTTAAAAGCCCATACCATATTTGAGGAGTTCGATATCCCTTGTTTTGCAGATGATACTGGTCTTGAAGTAAAGTCACTTGGAGGAGAACCAGGGGTATACTCAGCTAGATATGCTGGCAAACAGAAGAGCTCAGATGATAATATGAACCTTCTTCTTGAACGACTAGCTTCTAAAACCGATCGGACTGCACAATTCAAAACAGTGATTAGTTATTTCGACCCATCTGGCAATGAAACGCAGTTTATTGGTACTGTAAAAGGTAAGATCTTGAAAGAAAGAAAAGGCGACGGTGGTTTTGGATACGATCCGATTTTTCTGCCTGATGGGTTTTCTAAGAGCTTTGCAGAAATGGATTTGGAACAAAAAAATCTAATCTCCCATCGAGCACTGGCTTTCAAAAAATTTATAGAATTTCTTAACAATCAATAGCGTGTCTCAGAACTGTTATCTTATCGGAGTGACCGGAGGGAGTGGTTCAGGTAAAACACATTTTCTTAAAAAGATGATGGATGCATTGCCAACTGAGTCCATCAGTTTGTTTTCAATGGATAACTATTACAAACCAATTGAGGAACAGCTGAAAGATAGTAATGGCATTGAGAATTTCGATCTACCTACCTCCATCGACCGCGAAAGATTTCACCGTGATCTTATTTCACTTGTAAATGGCAACGATCTAATTCTTGAGGAATACAACTTCAACTATCTTGATCGGGAGAGGCGCAAAATCAAAATTAAGACCGCTCCTTTGATCATTGTAGAAGGCCTTTTCACTATGTATTTTGAAGAGGTTAGAGATCTCCTGAATTTGAAAGTATATGTTGAAACACCAGATTACCTTATGCTCAAAAGGCGCATTTTCAGGGACGCAAAGGAGAGAGGTTACGATCTGGATGATGTTTTATATCGATTTGAACATCATGTGACACCTGCCTTTAAGCAATTCGTTCTTCCATCAAAAGAGTCGGCAGACCTCATCATTCCTAATCATAGGGACTTTGATATTGCGCTTGGGGTAATCGTCAATCATATCCGTCAGGTGACCGGAATTTAATTCGCAAAATTTCCTATTTTTGTGGCCCTTTTGGACAGAGAAGAGATGAACACGAAGAAGTATCTGGGATTTTTTTTGACGCTATGCCTGCTTTTGGTTTTTACCGTTCAGGGGTACACTTCTGGGATCGCAAGCGTCAATACCGAAAACTCCAATGAAGATGATACGGAGGAGTCAGCCAATGGCGATGTAGGGTTTCAGCTTTCTGAGGCCACACCGGTCTCAATCCCTACATTCTTCGATGATGTTACTCATTTTGACGCTTACGTTCAAATAGTTCTACCTTCCAAAAAAGAGTTTGCCCCTTTCACATTACCTGTAAGTGGTAGATCAAAAGGCACCCTGATTCTGTTCAGCCGGATTATATCCCCAAATGCGCCATAGTCGTAACTCGGCTTCCTCCTCGCTAACTGAACATTAATCAAAACATTTTATCAAAAATTCTATCATGAAAAATAAAGGTTTCGTGGTCTTATTGACCATCGTTATTTCACTTCTCTGCATCTATTACCTCTCATTTACTTTCATTGCCCGAGGTATTCAGCAAGATGCCACTGTTGCTGCTACAGATGCTGACAACAACATAAATTTCACAGAACGTCAAAGGTATCTTGACAGCGTTTGGAACGAACCTGTTTACAACCTTTTTGGTCTGCAGTATACGTATCAGGATATAAAGGAGACCGAGCTGAATCTTGGGCTGGACTTGCAAGGTGGAATGCATGTCACATTGGAAGTCTCACCTGTGGACATATTGAAAGGTATAAGCGGAAACAATCAGGATGCTGATTTCCTGGCGGCATTACAAACTGCGAAGGAAAATGTAAGAGGAACACAGTTGAACTATGTGGATGAGTTCTACCGTGTATTCAAGGAAAGAGCTCCCGATAAATCAATGGCGTATATATTCTCCAATGCATCGAATAGAGGAAGAATCAGCTTGAGTTCCTCAGATGACGAGGTGCTGGCTATAATCAATGAGGAAGTAAACGGCGCCATCGACCGTTCATTCAATATACTCAGAACCAGAATCGACCGCTTTGGTACATCCAACCCTAATATTCAACGCCTACAGCAAACGGGGAGAATTCAGATCGAGTTACCGGGTGTTGACAATCCGGAAAGAGTAAGAAAATTGCTTCAGGGAGTTGCCAAACTTGAATTTTGGGAAGTTCACGAAATAAATGAGATTTTCCCCACTCTGCAAGCAGTGAACGACCAGGCTTTCAAAGTTCTTGGAAATACATCCAACCAGCTAACTGGTAATGAACCAGTTTCTGAACAAACAACCAGTGAGTTATCAGATCTACTTACCGCAGATGAGGACTCCACTGTTGCAAGCGTTTCGGAAGATGGGACATTGGCAGATGAAAACCTCGACGATTCAATTGAGCAACTCGTGGATTCATTGACCACAGATGTGCCGCAAGTGTCCGATCTATTCGCATTAAATCGTTCGGCATATGGGTTAGTTTACGACCTTAAGGATACCTCAAAAATCAACCGCATTTTTCAACTAGATGGTGTTCAGAATCTGATCCCATCAGATGTGAAATTTTTATGGGCGGTAAAACCTGTTGAGACCGAAAGCATCACCGATGATTCTCAACTTCTGGAGCTATATGCTATTAAAGTTTCGAGAAATGGAAGAGCACCTCTGACAGGAGAAGTGATTGTCGATGCAAGACAAGATCTCGATGAGAGAGCTCGTCCAGCTGTTTCTATGCAAATGAATGCTCAAGGTGCAAAGACCTGGAGAAGACTAACGGCAAGTAATATTCAAAGACGTATCGCAATTGTACTTGACAGTTACGTGTACTCTGCCCCTGTGGTTCAAGGCGAAATTCCCAATGGAAATTCCTCTATCTCTGGAAATTTCACCATCGAAGAAGCACAGGATTTAGCTAACATCTTAAAAGCTGGTGCGCTACCCGCGCCAACGACCATCGTTGAGGATGTGGTAATCGGGCCAACCTTGGGACAGGTTGCAATTCAAAGCGGTATGAGATCCATCATTGCAGGATTGATTATTGTCCTTTTCTTCATGGTAATCTATTATGCTAAAGGAGGACTTATTGCTAACCTGGCGCTCTTTTTCAATGTCTTTTTTATTCTAGGTATCCTCGCGCAGTTGAGTGCATCATTAACACTTCCTGGTGTTGCAGGAATTGTACTCACAATCGGTATGTCGATAGACGCGAATGTCCTGATTTTCGAAAGAATAAAAGAAGAGTTACGAAACGGTGCGGGATTAAAGCAAGCCATCTCATCCGGTTACAAGAAAGCTTACTGGTCAATTTTTGATGCGAATGCGACCACCCTTATTGTTGGTATCATTCTTTACACATTAGGGCAGGGACCTGTTAAAGGTTTTGCTATTACCCTAATGATCGGTATTATCTGTTCCTTCTTCAGTGCCGTTTTCATTACCCGTGTGGTGGTGGAGTTCTTTTCAAGAAAAGGTGATAGCGCCAAAGTTTCTTTCGCCAATGCCTTTTCTCGAAATGCCTTGACTGGTCTCAACCTGAACTTCGTAGATAGACGAAAGATGGCATACATTTTCAGCTCCATCTTTATTGGTGTGGGGATTGTAGCTCTCATAGCTAATGGTTTAACTCTTGGAGTTGATTTCCAGGGAGGAAGATCATATGTGGTCACTGTAAATGAACCGGTAACCCCTTCACAAATGAGAACTGCACTTACGGGTACATTTGAGAATGCAGGAACGGAAGTGAAATCGTTCGGGGCTAATAATGTGGTTAAAATCACAACCAATTATCTTATTGATGACGAATCTGACGAGGCGGATAATGCCGTCAGAGATAAGCTTATAACAGGACTTGAGGCCTACCTTGGTCAGGAATACACCGCCAACGATGCGGGTGTGGATGACACACACTTCACAATATCCAGTTCTTCGAAGGTAGGTGCAACCATTGCCGATGACATCAAGAACTCATCGTACCAGTCGGGGATATTTGCGCTGGTCTGTATTTTCATATATATCGTTCTTCGTTTCCGAAAATGGCAGTTTGGTTTGGGTGCTATTATCGCCTTGTTCCATGATACACTTTTTGTATTGTCGGCTTTTGCCATTGCCAATTTGTTGGGAATTAGCTTTGAAGTAGATCAGGTATTTGTGGCGGCAATTCTGACTATCATCGGTTATTCAATTAATGACACAGTTGTAGTCTTCGACAGAATTCGCGAAAACCTGGGTATAAAATCCGGATCAGAGCTCAAACCGGTATTTAACGAATCGTTGAATAATACGATCAGCAGAACCTTGATCACATCTGTAACCACTCTTATTGTGGTGTTGATCCTATTCATATTTGGAGGTGCGGTACTAAAAGGATTTAGTTTCGCTCTACTAATAGGAATTTTAATTGGAACTTACTCTTCTGTATTCATAGCCACTCCAATAGCATTGGACTTTAGTATGAAAAAGAGCTAATTGAGGGTATATTCCTTGTTAAAAGCCATTTTCGACAATCGAAAATGGCTTTTTTCGTTCATATGGTAGTTTTTTGATTAATTTTATCAAACTTCTGATTGATGCAACAAGGTCCTAGTCAGTTAATCGTAAGCATAATTATCGTTGGGGGCACCATACTGGTGATGTGGATGCTCAAGAATGTTTTTGGTGTAGAATCACATGCTTCCTCGGCAGACACAAGCAGTTATATAGAAGCTCATTTAGGGAAAGAAGCAGCCTCAGAACTATCAGGTAGCCACCAATCGGCAAGTGATCATCAATCTACTGAGGAAATAGAACCAGCGGAGGAAGTGGATTCTAGTGAAGAGCAGGAATCTGAAGATGAAACGGTTGTGGTAGTTGAATCCTCTATTGAAGAATCAAATTCAACCGAATCTGAGCCAGTATCCGACCGAATACCACAAACATCTGCTTACTTCGAAGACCTACTTGCTGACTATTATGAAAGCGTTAGTGCACTGCCTCAGGGAGAAAGTCGTACCGATATAGTCGTTAGATACTATACCCACGCCCAGGATGATAATAAGATTAGCGCGTTAAAAAAGTTAAGACTTTATATACACGAAAGAACCCCAGCAGACTCTTTGGAAGGATATGAATCAAATTCGATTTATTACGGGGACAGTGTGAGTAACGACGACATTAGAATAATCACCTACACGCTGCTGCAAAATGGTTTTGACGTAAAACAGATTGTTCCCTCAAAGTTTCATGACAGTTGGAAGGCACGATCTATTGAGATTGGCACAGACCTTAATGTGAATAGTTATCCGACCCTTACGCTGGAAGAAATTCAAAATTTCACCAACGAATTCTATCCGGGAACTAATTAGAATTTCTGAAGGACTTTATTCACCTCAGAGTCGGGGTTGGCACAAGAATCGCCAGGAGTAATAGTTTTCCCACAGAAACCGCAGGCTTCACCGTCCTTGTTGAGATAAGGGTTTTGCGAGGCACAGGTGCCTTTAAATTCTCCCCCTTTAATAAACAACAGGCGTACAGACATCCCTATGAAAAATAACGCCACAAAACCAATTGCTAATAGAACTGTTGCCATAGTTGAAATTTTTGCAAAGTTAGAAAATTGGAAGGTTAACTTTAAACCTTCAATCTTTAAACATTTTTGATCTCCTGATAATTCATGTCAAAATTAAACCTATCCAAACCTGATACAAACAGAAGCGAAAAACTTGAGGCTTTTGATCGTTTATTGACCATCATGGATGAATTGAGAGAAAACTGTCCCTGGGACAAAAAACAAACATTCGATTCTCTAAGATACTTGACCATTGAAGAATTATATGAACTCTCAGATGCAATTATTGAAGAGGACCTGAGTGAGATGAAAAATGAACTGGGTGATCTCATGTTACACATGGTTTTTTACGCTCGAATTGCCTCAGAAAAAAAAGAATTTGATATCGCGGATGTTTTACATCATGTATGTGACAAGTTAGTAAGACGTCACCCGCATATCTATGGAGACGTAGATGCATCAGATGAAAAAACGGTAAAAGAGAATTGGGAAAAAATAAAACTCAAGGAAAAGAAAAACTCGTCGGTATTGCAAGGAGTACCAAAATCATTACCTGCGATGGTGAAGGCCACGCGGATTCAAGAAAAGGCTAGAGGTGTAGGATTCGATTGGGAAGAGAAGTCGCAGGTTTGGGAAAAAGTAGAAGAGGAAATGAATGAGTTTCGAAGTGAGTTTGATATTGAAAATGGACAAACTGTTGACCAAAGTCGCGCTGAAAGTGAGTTCGGTGATCTTCTCTTCTCATTGATCAACTATGCAAGATTTGTAGGAATCAGCCCGGAAGATGCTCTGGAAAAAACAAATAAAAAGTTCATCAAGAGATTCAACTTCCTTGAAAAATCATCCAAAGAAGACGGAAAGATCCTTTCAGAAATGACTTTGGAAGAAATGGACCATTATTGGGAAATGGCAAAAAACCTTAAGTAGATTACCTATTGAAGGTCAGACGTTTCCCTCTAACCGACTCGTCGAAAATACCATTGTCATAAGCTAGATGTCCACTCACAAAAGTCTTTTCGACACTAGATTTAAATTCATGACCTTCAAAAGGAGACCATCCACACTTTGCTAGAATATTATCTTTTGTAACGGTAGATGGCTTTTTCAAGTCAACCAGGACCAGGTCTGCGTAGTAACCTTCCCTGATGAAACCTCTCTCCTCAAGTTGGAAACATTTGGCAACTGCGTGTGATGTTTTATTCACAATTGTTTCCAATGAGAATTTTCCTTGATGATACATGTCTAGAAGTGCAGGTAGTGAATGTTGAACTAATGGGCCTCCTGAGGGTGCTTTCAGGTATTTTTGGCTTTTCTCCTCATCAGTGTGCGGTGCATGATCTGTTGCAATCACATCTATCCGATCCTTGTTCACCGCTTCAATAATCTGGGCCCTATCCTCCGCTGTTTTTACTGCTGGGTTCCACTTAATCCGTGATCCTTTTAATGGGTAATCATTATCTGAGAACCACATATGATGAATGCAAGCTTCCGAGGTTATTCTCTTACCTTCTATCGGCCCCTCTTCAAATTGCAGGGTTTCTTTGCCTGTAGAAATATGAAGAATATGAAGTCGAGTATTGTAGGACTTGGCAAGCTCAATTGCTCTCGAAGATGACAGGAAACAAGCCTCTTCAGATCTTATTATCGGGTGTTGCTCAAATGGAATATCATCACCGTATTTTTGAATTGCGGCCTCGAGGTTATTCTTTACCGTTTCCTCATCTTCACAATGAGTAGCTATCAACATGGGTACATTCTTAAAAATGTTTTCCAGTACACTCTGATTATCGACCAACATGCTTCCGGTCGATGAGCCCATGAAGACTTTCACCCCACATACATTGTGCTGAGGTGTTTTTAGAATCTGATCAAGATTATCATTCGAGGCTCCCATATAGAATGAAAAGTTTGCAAGAGATTTCTGCGCTCCGAGTTGATATTTTTCTTCCAACAGGTCCTGAGTGAGGGTTTGGGGCACCACGTTTGGCATTTCCATGTAGGAGGTAATTCCACCTGCTACTGCGGCTTTCGCTTCCGTATAGATTTCTGCTTTGTGCGTTAAGCCTGGCTCACGGAAATGAACCTGATCATCGATAAGGCCAGGAAGAAGATAGAGACCTTCGGCATTTATTTCTTTTGTGGTGCTTGAATCAATCTGGGGAGCAATTTTATGAATTCGATCATCCTTAATCTCTACATCCAAATTATCGATTTTTCCTTCGTTGACAACCGTTACATTCTTAATTACTGTCGATCCCATATTCTAAACTATTGAAGTCCAACTCAGTTTAAAGTTAATCACAGAAGCTCCCAAACCTCTTCCATCCAAGCAGAGAAATTAGAAATCTTCGCTCTTTAATCAAGTATTAGCCGACCTTCCTTATTAGCGATTTCCCATGCAGTATAATACACCAGCTGAGCGACTGAACGGATTCGATCGAAATTGATCTTTTCAATAGTATCTGTGGGCTTATGATAGTCTGCATGAGTCCCGTTGAAATAGAAAATAATGGGGATATTGTTTTTGGCGAAATTGTAATGATCTGAGCGGTAATAGAATCGATTTGGGTCATTTTCATCATTATAAGTGTAGTCAAACTCCAAATTCACCGTATTTGCATTCACTCTCTCATGTAACTCATGTAATTCAGTGGATAGTTTATCTGCTCCAATCACGTAGATGTAGTTGGGATTTCCTTCATGTTTGGGATCAACTCTTCCGATCATATCCATATTCAGGTTTACGATGGTATTTTCAAGCGGAAAAACCGGTGACTCATCTGTGTAGTATTTTGACCCGAGCAATCCCTTTTCCTCACCAGAAACACATAAAAATAGAATGCTTCTATCTGGACGTAGCCCTTTTTCTGCCGCTTCTGCAAAGGTCTCTGCCAGTTCCATTATCGCCGTAGTTCCCGAACCGTCGTCGTCCGCACCATTATTTATTTCCCCGTCTGAATTAATTCCAATGTGGTCATAATGACTGGTGAGAATAAGGATTTCATCTGGTTTACTGGCGCCCCTCAGGAGTCCCATCACATTCTCACTTGTTACAGGCTCAATTATACGATCCGCATTAAAAATCAATTTTGCTGTTTGTGAGGGCCTAATCTCACTTATTTCTGATTCAAAAACCCATTCGATCAGATCCAGACTGCTTATTATAACTCTCTCTCCTTCCTCTTGAAAGCTGCGACTAATCCTTGGTTCGGTGTACCAACTTTTGAATCTGGACATGGCAAACTCTAACTCACTTGACTTACCGGTGGCAATAACATATCCTCGGGGTTCATAAATATTCAACTTACTGATTTTTGAATTCCATCCACCCCAGGACTGACTCTGCATTACTACATACTTATCCTTCAAGTCCATTGAACTGAATTCTGAAGAGTCTGTGACAAATACAAACTCAGCATATTCCTCGCCTTTGGTTTCCCAGCTACTGTAGTAAAGAAAATCCGACAGGTTTCTTCGATATTGATCTCCTCTTCTAAGATATATTTCTCGCCATGTGGCTTTCTCAAGCTCGAACTCCTGGATGTAGGATCCTTTTACCGGGGCTTCCAGACCTATTTGTTTAAAGTGATTTCTTATATACTCCATGGCCATCTTTTGACCTTTTTCTCCCGTCTCTCTTCCTCCCATTGAGTCTGAGGATAAAACCGTCAATCGCTCTTTCAGGTCTGCGACCGAAAGTGTTTCGGCCGATCTCCGAACTTTCTTGGATTGAGCTGTAGAAGAAAGCGAGCCAATGACTAATAGAATAAAAAGCAACCTTGTCATATGTGAAAAATCAAGCTTCTAAATTAATGATTTCAATCGCCTCGATTTCAAGGAATTTTTTGAACGGTTAACCTGTTGTTTTGCTTTAAATTTGAGGAAATTTTTGTGCAGAAAGATATGCGTATTGAACTAAACCACCCAGACAACCTTCCATCTAGGCATAACAGCCCTTCCAATAAGGAAATTGTAGAGATGCTGGAAGCCATTGATTGCCCAAACCTTGAGCAACTCATTGATGAAACCATCCCGGTTTCAATCAGGCGAACCAATTCGTTACAATTACCTCCGGCACTTTCAGAATCCGAGTATCTGAAGAAAGCCAAAAAAATGGCTGGTAAGAACAAGGTATTTAACTCTTTTCTAGGTCAGGGTTATTACAACTGTCATGTCCCGACGGTCATCGCGAGAAATGTACTTGAAAACCCTGCTTGGTATACAGCTTACACTCCATATCAAGCAGAAATTGCCCAGGGACGGATGGAAGCACTCATCAACTTCCAGACTATGGTAACTGAGTTAACCGGAATGGAAATTGCAAATGCATCTCTTCTAGACGAAGGAACAGCTGCCGCAGAAGCAATGAGTATGTTTTGGTCGTCCAGAAAAGGTGCAAAAAAACAGGCGGAAAAATTTCTTGTTGATCGGCGAGTGTTTCCTCAGGTCATCCAGGTAATGAAGACAAGGGCAGAATCATTGGGTATTGATTTGATCGTTACTGACATTGATAAGCACGACCTTAGTGATGAAACCATTTTTGGAATTTACTTTCAGTATCCCGACGACAATGGAGCAATAATCAACAGAAAAAACCTGGTAGCCACTACCTCTGAAAATAATATTTTCACGGCTGTCGGTTCCGACCTTATGGCATTGCTTTTGTTGGAGGCTCCTGGAAAATGGGGGGTAGATGTAGTTGTAGGAACATCCCAGAGATTCGGCGTCCCTTTTGGGTATGGTGGACCTCACGCCGCTTTCTTTGCTACAAAAGAGCAATTCAAACGATCGGTTCCGGGAAGAATTATTGGAGTATCAAAAGACTCGGAAGGTAACGATGCTTACCGAATGGCATTACAAACCAGAGAGCAACACATCAAACGTGAACGGGCCACATCGAACATCTGTACAGCTCAAGTTCTCCTCGCAGTCATGTCATCGATGTACACCGTATATCATGGTCCGGAGAGATTAAGGGAAATAGCTTTGAACATTCATGGTCTGGCCAGGGTTTTGTCCGACGGATTTGCCAATCTAGGACTAGCTATCGAGTCAGAGAGATTTTTTGATACGATTAAAGTTAAGGATTTGGATACCACCAAGGTAAAGGCAGCTTCGGAATCCAGATCAATCAACCTAAGATATTACAGTGACGGTGGAGTTGGTATTTCCATAGATGAAACACATTCGGTAGAAGACATTCAGACCCTTCTTGAAATTTTCGGAGAAGTTAAAGGTAGACCTGCACCTAGTGTGATGACGGAAATTAACCTTGATGAAGATGATTTCAGAGAGGTCGATTACCTTCAACATCCGGTATTTAACAGCTATCATAGTGAGCACGAAATGCTCCGGTACATGAAACGACTTGAGTCTAAAGATCTGTCTCTGGTACATTCGATGATACCCCTGGGATCTTGCACGATGAAGTTAAATGCCACATCGGAAATGATACCGATTTCTCTTGAAGGTTTTTCATCGATACACCCGTTCGCTCCGAAAGACCAAGTGCTTGGTTATGATGAGCTCATCAACGAACTTAACGAATGGCTTAGTGACATTACAGGTTTCTCAAAAGTATCGTTTCAACCTAATTCTGGAGCCCAGGGCGAGTACACCGGTTTAATGGTGATCCGTGCGTACTTGCACGATAAAGGTGACACCCAAAGAAACATTGCATTAATCCCCTCATCTGCTCATGGTACCAACCCAGCCAGTGCGGTAATGGCAGGTATGAAGGTGGTTATTGTGGCATGTGATGAACAAGGCAATGTAGATCTTGAGGATCTAAAAGCTAAAGCAGAGGAGCACAAGAATGATCTAGCTGCTTTGATGGTAACCTATCCATCCACCCACGGAGTATTTGAAGAAGACATCAAAGAAATTTGCGCTACGATCCACGAAAATGGAGGTTTAGTGTATATGGATGGGGCTAACTTAAATGCTCAGGTAGGACTTACATCTCCAGGTTTGATTGGTGCCGATGTTTGTCACTTAAACCTTCACAAGACATTCTGTATTCCTCATGGAGGTGGTGGTCCCGGAATGGGGCCAATTGGAGTCGTTGAAAGACTTGTTCCTTTTTTACCTTCCGAAGAAAAAAACCGAGTTTCTTCGGCAGAATTTGGAAGTGCAGGAATATTGCCAATTTCACATGCATACATAAATATGATGGGTGCTGACGGGTTGTTGGATGCCACTCGTGTGGCTATTCTCAATGCGAACTACATCGCTAAAAGACTAGAAAATCATTATCCAATTCTTTACAAAGGAAAGAAAGGGAGAAGTGCGCATGAAATGATAATTGATTGTCGACCATTCAAGAAAATTGGTGTTGAGGTTGAGGACATAGCCAAACGAATGATGGATTATGGATACCATGCTCCAACAGTATCCTTCCCTGTAGCTGGTACTATGATGATCGAACCAACCGAAAGTGAGACAAAAGCCGAACTTGATCGCTTTTGCGATGTAATGATTTCAATTAAAAACGAAATCGATGAGATTGCAACAGGAGCAGCGGATTCGGAAAATAATGTGCTCAAGAATGCGCCCCATACCCATAGTTTGCTGCTATCAGATGAATGGAACAAACCGTATTCGAGAGAGAAAGCAGCTTATCCGTTGACTTCATTAAAGTCCAACAAGTTTTGGCCTTCGGTTGGTAGAATCGATAGTGCATATGGTGATAGAAACCTATACTGTAGCTGTATCCCTGTGGATCAGTATAAGGAAGAAAGCGTAGAAGCCTAATTACAACGATCAAAGACGAAAGTTCCTTCAACGGAATTTTCGTCATCGTAGTAAGCTTGAAGATAGCCGCCTATTCTCCTTCCAGAAATTGAGAATATCTCGACAAAACCACTATTGGCAACAAAAAACTCCTGTCCAACACCTTCCTGGTTAAAGGTCAATGTATATTTTGGATCTGTGAAGGGAAGATTATAAGTACCTGGTTCGTTTGGGATACTCATACCAATATATGCGTTGATACTTACAACTGCGCAAGGGTCCGATGCTGTTTCCCTTACATCAAATAATTCGACGTCAAAAGCATTTGTGGATGCATTAAAGTTGGCTTTCGCATACTGGAAGGACCAATCCAATCCACTGACCTTCCCCGCTACTAATTCTCCATCCAGACCATCATCATCATCGCAAGATTGAATAGTGATGATTAGGAGTACTGCCAGAGTGAATGAGACTCTAATCATTTCTCCACTACGAATTTATGTATAACATCACCAGCATGTCGAATTCCTACTGAGTATGTACGCTCAACGAAAAACACTTCCCTTTTCGTATCAATAGACAATACACTACTGGAGCAGGTTCCATAGTTTTCTGTCCTGATACATACAGACGAAAGAGCTCTTTCTAACTCCAACGATAGACCTGTTTCAGGCAAATCAGGATCTTCAGCTTGTTTTTCATCTATGAGAATAGATAAGTAGTCTTCAATATCAATGGATCCATTACCTAGAAGTTGGGAGAAATCACTCTTTATCTTCATTACTTTCGGCCAAGGGGTATCAAGCAATGCATTGCTTAAACCAAAGATGCCGTTGTCGAAATTGTTAATTATCTTTTCGTAGTTGCTGTAATGAAAAACCTCTCCATTTTCGTAAAGCAGCAGGTTAAAACCATTGTAATCCATTGAGCTCTCATTTAGGATTTCGAGGTATTCCTGCGCCGACTTTTGTCCTCTTAGGTAATTAATTGGCAGCTCTCCCCTGGACCGAACATCTTCACGAATGTTTCTGATGTCCCGAAAATTGGTGACCGCCGCAAATCTGCCGTCGCGAGATACCCCCATCCATGTTCCTCCTGCCTTCAGATCTTTCCCTGCTATCATATTCTCTCCCGGCCAACTGTGAGCCGGTGAAGTGGGTCGTTCATAGAATTCGTCCCTATTGGCGATAAGAAGGAATGGATATCTCGGGTGAGCGTTTAACGCTAGTGCTATAAGGCACATAAATTCATTTTTTGCTCGTACAAATTAAATGTTTATTGGTTTATCTCTGGTATTTATATAACTGGTTGACCACCCAAATTCTGATTATATTTGAATCCATGGAAGTAGGGCACTTGCTGGCACTAGCTGCCGGCTCGGTATTTGGCATCGTCATAGGGTATCTTATTCACTGGTTAATCTCCCAGTCTAGAAATTCAGGAGACTCTTCACTTGAAAACGAATTGAGTTTTGAAAAAGAACGTTCTTCCAGTCTCCAAAACGATGTTTCATCATTAAACCTACAATTACAACAAGAAAGAGAGAAATTCATAGCCCTAAGTAGTGAAAAGGCTGGACTGGAATCCAACTATTTGAATCTGAAAGAAAGATTGGCCGAACAAAAAACGGAACTCACTTCATTACAAGAAAAGTTTACCAATCAATTCAAGGTACTAGCGGATGAAATTCTTGAAGAAAAAACAAAAAAGTTTACTGATCAGAATAAGAGCAACTTATACGACCTTCTGAAACCATTAGGGGAAAAAATCACAGCTTTCGAAAAGAAAGTTGAACTCACAAATAAAGAAAGCCTGGAACGGTCTACCGCCTTAAGGGAGCAAATCATCAGTCTTAGAGAATTAAATCAAAAGATGACCCAGGAGGCAGAAAATCTCACGAAAGCCCTCAAGGGAGATACAAGAATTCAAGGGAACTGGGGTGAACTGGTTTTGGAAAGAATCCTAGAGCAGTCAGGTCTTGAGAAAGACAGGGAGTACTTCACACAGGAATCAATGCAGAGTGAAAGTGGTCGTCGATTGCGACCGGATGTGATTGTACGGCTTCCAGAGAACAGAAACCTGGTGATAGATGCAAAAACTACACTTACGGCATATGAAAAATATGCAAATGCCTCCTCCGAAGAGGAAAGAGAAGAGTATTTGAAAGCTCATCTTGTCGCCGTTCGATCGCATGTGAAGGGTCTTTCAGAAAAGAACTACAATCAGTTGTTTGATGGTGGCGCATTGGATTATGTTCTTATGTTTATTCCTATCGAAGCCGCTTTTGCCCTAATCGTGCAAGAAGGCCAGGAGTTATACAATGATGCACATAGTAAAAACATTATTATTGTTAGTCCAGCTACTTTAATTGCCACCCTTCGTACTGTGGCAAATATCTGGCGCCACGAATATCAAAACCGAAATGCTCAGGAAATTGCCCGCCAAGGTGGGGCTTTGTATGACAAGTTTAAGCTATTTGTTGATGATCTGGTGAAAGTGGGACAATCCTTGAAATCAACCCAGGGAACCTATGAAGAGGCTATGAAGAAGTTGTATTCAGGAAAGGACAATCTCATACGTAAAACTGAAAGGTTGAAAGAACTTGGAGCGAAGACCTCAAAAATCATGGATCAAAAACTGCTGGACAAAGCAGAGGTTGAAAAACCAAAAAACCAGTTACCGCTGGATCAAACTAACCTTTTTGACAGTTAAATCCTCCAGTACAATAAAGTAGTCTATCAAATGGAGCTTACTTCCGACAATAAATTGAGAAAATTGATTGTGGTTGGTGACCGGGTCCTCATCAAGCCTCAAAAAGAAGCTGAAAAAACTGATAGTGGAATATTTTTACCACCAGGTGTTCAGGAAAAGGAGAAAATACAATCCGGATATATTGTAAAAGCAGGTCCAGGTTATCCAGTCCCTCTTGGATTAGAAGATAACGAAGACTGGAAACCTGAAGATGAAAAAGTGAAGTACATCCCTCTTCAGGCCAAAGAAGGCGACAAAGCCATCTTCCTTCAAAAAGGAGCTATTGAGATCAAGTATGAATCCGAGAAGTACTATATCGTTCCCCAATCTTCAATCCTGATGCTGGAACGTGAGGAAGACCTATTTGACTAGTTGTGCGTATTCCTTGGCGAAATAAGTAAGTATAATACTTGCTCCTGCTCGCTTAATAGAAAGTAAACATTCGACCATACCCTTTTCAGGATCAATCCATCCTTTTTCTCCCGCTGCTTTTATCATCGAGTATTCACCCGAAACGTTATACGCGGCTATAGGGATAGGAAAACTATTTCTTAGGTCACTAATAATATCCAGATATGCCAATGCTGGCTTGACCATCATAACATCAGCACTTTCTTCAAAATCAAGTTGGGCTTCAAGAACTGCTTCTGCACGATTGGCCGGATCCATTTGATACGTTTTCTTATCACCAAACTTAGGAGCCGAATCCAGCGCATCTCTGAAAGGTCCATAAAATGCACTGGCATATTTTGCCGTATAGGACATAATCCCGGTTTGAGAATATCCATTTTGGTCAAGTACTTCCCGAAGGTAACCAATCCTACCGTCCATCATATCAGATGGTCCAATCATATCTATTCCCGTTTCTGCCTGCGCCAGGGCCATTTTCCCCAGAATTTCCAGGGTTTCATCATTAAGTATCTCTCCATCTTTCACAACACCATCATGCCCATCGGAGCTGTAAGGATCCATTGCTACATCAGTAATGACCATAGCCTCCGGGAATGTCTCTTTAATCTTCCTTAGTGCTCTCAAATAGAAGAAATCCGGATCATAGCTTCTTGATGCTAGTTGGTCCTTCAAACTATCCTCCACAACCGGGAAAACGTCAAAAGACTGAATACCCAACTCCAGGCATTCTTCAATTTCTCTGAGCATCAGATCGATAGAAAAACGGTAGATTCCAGGCATTGAATTAACCTCTTCTCGACCATTAGTCCCATCCAATAGGAATAGTGGAAAAACAAGATCTTGAGTTCGCACCACTGTTTCCTGCACCATCTCCCGAACAACATTAGTTCTTCGATTTCTTCTTGGTCTTCTCATCTTATATTTATTTGATCACTCAGTTATCCGTATTTTCATGACAGTACCGTCTCTTCCTGCCATCCAACCGACCCCGGAATTTAAAATTTCGGCTGTCCACCATTCACTCCTACTGACCGTTACCCAACGTTTTCCAAAATCCAGGCTAATGTCAGCCCCATTTGGGCCTGTAACTAATATGACCTTACTGTCTCCTGTATTGGCAATCGCGGCACAATACAAAGGGCCGGTAGTTTTCACCGAAGAAGTAGCTTCCCAATAAATTCCTCCATTTTCAGAGATAAAGGAATTAGGAGTTCTACCTTCAGAATTGTTTAAATCACCTCCCACAATAATTCCATGTTTGCCTCGAAATCGGACGGAAGTTATTCCCGCTAGTTCTCCTTTTACCATTGGGGTTGCTAATGACATCCAATTTTCCCCATAATCCCCAGAATACAAAATTCTTGCATTTCCAGCTGCACCGGTACCGATCCATATTTTACCATTTTTTCCTAACTCAATGCTTGTACCACTTGCGGCAAAACCTCCCTCCCCGGGGGCTGCATCAGGTAACTTCTCAGGATTTAACCTTGACCATGATTGACCTCCGTTAACCGTCTTAAGTATGTAAGGTTTAGCATCAATAGCGTCACCGAAAGCTATGCCAACTTTTTCATCCCAGAAATCCATTGAATTCAAAAAACCATTTTGATCCAACATAGTAAACCGGAGTTGAAAGCCATCATCCAAAGTAAATTCATATATCCTCGAAGTTGATCCTGTACCTGAGCTAAGTACAAATGCATGCCCCTGATCGAACCCGAATACATCTCTGAATTGCAACGAATCGGTTGAACCCATTTGATTCACTTGCCAACTTACCCCTCCATCCACGGTTCGTAACAGAACTTCGTTAGTTCCACTGGCCCAAACCAGATTTTCATCAATGGCATGCAAGCCAATGAGCAACTCAGAGGTATTGCTAATCTGATTCTCCAACGAGAATGACGGTGTTCCGCTTTGACAGGATAACAAAACGAAAGACAAAATCAGTATAAATAAGAATTCAAAGCCCTTTATCAAGACATTCAAGAATTTACTCCTAAAGATGACAAACGTAAGTCATTTATCTGCATGTCTATACTTAACTCCCCTTGCATTTGTTAAAACATCATGAAGATAGCAGCGATTGCAGTCATCAACAGGATAAACCAGCGGTAAGCCCCATCCGGAATTCTTTTAACAACAGCTATTCCCAAAAATCCTCCAAGAATAATAATGGGAACAAGTACCGTGTCCAGAACAAAAGATGAGATGTTAATCGTCTCCCAAGCTAAAATATGAAATGGGAGTTTAATCAAATTGATGACAAGAAAGAACCATGCTGCTGTTCCAATAAACTCATTCTTAGGGAATCGCATCGAAAGGAGGTATAAAGCCATTACAGAACCCGCAAGGTTACCCACCATCGTGGTGAAGCCGCCCAATATCCCCATCGCGGCAGCAAACCACCACCCACTCGGAATGTCTTGGGTTTTTTTCCTTTCCATCCAGATCATGATGATGAGGCTGGAAAAGATGATCAACGCCATGACTTGCTTGAAAAGTTGATCGTCAATATAGTTTCCAGCTACTGTACCCAGGATAACGCCTAAAAAAGCAAAGGGAAGCAGTCTCTTTAGATGGTTCCAATGCGCATGTCTATTGTAATACCATACGGCCAGAACATCTGCATAACAGAGCATAGGCAGAACGATACCTGTAGATGCTTTTCCTCCGAATTCGATGGCCAACAGGGGAATTACAACCATGCCGGCATTATGAACTCCGGTCTTTGACATCCCAATTAACAAAGCGCTCACCGATAGAAGTATTATTCGATACTCCGTAAGCTCATAGCCTTGAAAGTCGAAAGCTTCAAGCAAGTGAAGTCCTGTTATTTCTTCTCGTAATCGAAAATGGTCTTCTCTATGATATCACAACACTCATGCAGCTCGTCTTCTGTCATAACCAAAGGAGGGGCGAAACGGATGATATTGCCATGAGTCGGTTTTGCAAGCAAGCCATTTTCCTTCAAACTGACACAAATATTCCAGGCTGTAGAACTCGAAGGGTGATCATTAATAACTATTGCGTTCAATAAACCCTTTCCACGGACCAGACGAACCAGGTCCGTTTTCGCAATCATTTTCTTCATTCGATCCCTAAAAATGTTACCGAGTTTCCTGGCATTTTGAGACAGATTCTCATTGACAACGACCTCCAAAGCGGCCATTGCCACTCGCGCGGCAATTGGATTGCCCCCGAAGGTTGACCCATGTGTCCCTGGTGTAATCACATCCATCACTTCATTATCTGCAAGAACAGCAGACACAGGATAAACACCACCTGAAAGTGCTTTACCCAATATCAATATGTCTGGTTTGACATAAGATGATTGTCTTTCACAGGATGACTGACATTGGCAGTCACCACATACTGCCAAAAGGCTACCTGTCCTTGCAATTCCAGTCTGAATTTCATCTGCGATAAAAAGTGCATTGTATTCCTTACAAAGCTTTTGAATTCCAGACAGGAAATCATCATTAGGTACTACAACGCCAGCTTCACCCTGGATGGGTTCGACTAGGACTCCTACTATGTGTTGGTGCTCTTCAAATGTTTCTCTTAGAGCTTCCAAATCATTATAGGCCACCTTTATAAAACCATGAGTAAAAGGACCAAAATTTTTCCTCGCATCCGGGTCGCTTGAAAATGAGATTATGGTCGTTGTTCTTCCGTGAAAGTTTTGATCAAAGACGATAATCTGACCTTTATTCTCCGGAATCTCTTTTTTCTCATAACCCCATTTTCTACAAATCTTCAAGGCTGTTTCTACTCCTTCAGCTCCTGTATTCATTGGTAGTACTTTATCAAAACCGAAGTATTCAGTAACGTACTTCTCATATTGTCCCAGGACGTCGTTGTAGAACGCTCTTGAAGTAAGAGTGAGTTGATCCGCCTGTTCTTTCAACGCGTTGATGATCTGCGGATGGCAGTGGCCCTGATTTACAGCTGAATACGCTGAAAGAAAGTCAAAGTATTTCTTTCCTTCAACATCCCACACATAAACTCCCTCACCTCTTGAAAGGACTACAGGAAGTGGGTGGTAATTATGGGCTCCATGTTTGTTTTCCAGCCCAATAAGATCCTGGCTATTTGCAATCGTACTTGACATAGGGGTTCACATTTTTATTTGATCATCAAAGCTACTTGAATTTAATGGAGATTTCAGCGCAGTTTCCTTTCCCAATAGTCACCAGCTCTTTCATTTTTAATACGATTTTGAACCGCATCAGAACTCAGTTCCTCATGCATAGGAGGTCGGGAAGTAAAATGCCAGTTCCCGCAATGATCGCATTCGTAGATATTTATCGGACCCCGACCATTTGGATGGTGGTTGCGAATATGATGTTGGATCAGAGCCTCTAATGCGAGTTCTCTAGTAGAAAAAGATCTTTTTCTCGTAACTGGGCAAAACACTGCTAATCACTTTAATCGTTAAAGTGATAGAGTAAAATTAAGGTTCCCGTAAACACAGGTTTAGGATTTCCGACAACTTCCATTCTGGCCCCTACCTCAGCTTTCGTAATGCCTCTTAGATTAGCGATGTTCTCCAATTTTGCTTTTAAAATTAGCTCACTATTGACCGGGACGGGCTGTCCGAACTTAAATTTCTCAATTCCATAGTTTACCATCATTTTTAAGTTAGTGGCTTCAAGAATTTGTCCCCACATGTATGGAACAAGGGATAAAGTCAAATATCCATGAGCGATGGTCGTCCCAAAAGGACCTTCTGACGCTCGATCTGCGTCTATGTGAATCCATTGATGATCAATGGTTGCTTCCGCAAACTTATCTATTTGATCCTGGGTAATCTTATGCACCTGTGAAGTGCCTAGATCCTTGCCTAAATATTCATTAAATTCATCGAAGCTGGAAATGGTAATCAAAGCCATATGTATTAAACAGTGAATGATTTTCCTTAAAATTAGCACTTTGAATAAATACCTCAATAACCATTCAAATAAACCGGTGGATTGTGCTTAATTGAACCCTTTCCATTAATTTTATAAAAAGCCAAGAACTCTCTTTTTCATGGAAGTAAACAACATTCTGGTTCCGGTAGATTTTTCTAAGTGTTCGAAAAATGCACTGAAAATTGCAATCAAGATTGCGAAAAAGGCGAATGCGAAAATTCATATCGTGAATGCGGTACACGTACATGCACCACACCCCTCATTTATGGAAAGTACAATGATTGAAGGTGTCATGGCGGACTATGAATCGCAGGTCAAACAATCATTCGAAGAACTCGAGTCCGAAATTATTGAGCTTCAGGATGTACCCCACGACATGGATAAGTTTCTATCCTACCTGACAGATGCAATTTTTTCGGAAACAAAAACTAAGCAGATTGACCTGATTGTTATGGGAACTCGTTCCGACCACGATGAGGTGGAACACCTAATTGGAACTCACGCAACAGATATAATCGAGACATCGGAGATCCCGGTTTTGGTAATACCTGAGAATTACGATCAGTTCAAGTTGGATAGAATGGGTTTTGCATCGGATTTCTTGAAGGTTGTTGACTATAAGAAACTGGAAATTCTCGTTTGGTTTGCCAAAAACTTCAATGCGGAGGTCTTAGTATTTCATGTAACTGAAGATGCTAATTCCCTAACAGAAAGCGAAGAACGACAAATTGAAGCGATCAAAAAGAAGCTAATGGAAATCGATGCCTCCATACGTACCATTGAAGCTAATTCGACCATGGAAGGGATTCTCACTTTCATCATGAAACACGATCTCGATATGTTGGCAATGCTTCCCAGGAAGCATGGTTTTTTCCGAAGACTCTTCACAACATCGGTAACTAAATCTCTGGCGATTAATCCATCGGTACCACTGCTTACTTTTCAGGAGGTTTGATTGGAATTAGTTCGATACTCCCCTGAGCACCTTTCTGCACTTCACAAGGCGTTTATTGAAGCGTTTTCCACACCTTCATTGAAGGTGCAACTTTCTATAGGAAATTTCAAGGTAAGGATAGAAAACAAACTGAACCTTGTACCGGACTACTCTTACCTTCTACTTCAACATAACCAGGTGATCGGATTCTTACTTCAGACCATTAATTCGTACGAAAAAAAGAATACGCTGTATAATGGAGGTATAGGAATAATCCCTTCCAGAAGACGAAAAGGATATGCTGGCGGTTTACTGGAAAAAGGATTGGAGGAAGCAGCTATTAAAGAGAATTTATCAAGAAGCATGCTTGAAGTCGTTGATGACAACAGACCCGGTAACCAACTTTACGAGAGCTTTGGATTTCAATACAGAAGAACTCTTAAGTGCTTTAAGCTTAATTCTTGTCCTGAAAACTCATCAAAACACGAAAGATGGATATTGAAAGAATTCCCATTATCGAAGCTTAATCTGGTAAATCATTTGCCCTCCTACGTTCCAGCATTTATCGATTCATTTGAACAGTTGTTAAAGAACAGCGAATATGAGAGATTCTTGTGTCTGGAAAACAAAGGTGAGATTATGGGTTATATTATTTTTCAACCAAAAACCGGACGTATCAGTCAGCTGGTTGTAAATCGTAACTATCGAGGAAAAGGTATAGGTAGGCATTTGGTAGCTGAAGCTTGGACAAGAAGTGAACCAAATTATTTGACATTGATGAATATTCCGGAAACCGAAACTGAGACCTTGGAGGCATTGGAAAAAATCGGCTTCGAAAATCAAATTGACCAGTACGAGATGGAATTATTAATTTAAGGAAATGAAGTGGGCCGAACTAGTTGAAATCTTAGATCATCATCAAGCCATCTCACCAAATCAGGACGCTGTAATCCAGAAGCTAAGCACAAATTCGCGGTTTGCTCAAGAGGAAAACAAGTCTTTATTCCTGGCAATTGAAGGTGATCAGCATGACGGCCATGACTTCATCGAAGAGATGCACCTGGCTGGTTGTAGAAACTTCATTGTCGAAAAAGAAATTGCAGTTAATAGTTTTATCGATTCGAATTTTCTCATAGTTGGATCATCCGTAAAATGTCTACAGCAAATTGCTACCCTCCATCGCCAGAGTTTTGATGTCCCTGTTATAGGAATTACCGGGTCAAATGGAAAGACGACGGTAAAAGAGTGGCTTTCCATTATTCTAGGTCAACAACAGGTTATAACGAAAAGTCCGAAAAGCTATAATTCACAAATAGGGGTTCCTTTATCTATTTGGCAGTTGAGTAATCGTACAGAAATTGGAATTTTTGAAGCGGGTATTAGCAAGGATGGGGAAATGGAACGACTAGAGCGCATTATTCAACCAACAATTGGGATTTTCACATCACTCGGTCAAGCACATGCTGATGGGTTTACTTCTACCCGTGAGAAACTGATGGAAAAAGCAAAATTATTTCTCAATTGCAATAAACTCATCTACTCCTCGGACAATCCGATGGTGGCGGAAACTCTTGGAACACTGTATCCAAAAAAATCAATTACATGGTCAAAAACTGATGCAGTTGCTGACTACCAGTATAAGGTTTCTTCCAATTCGGTGAAACTCTTGAAAGAGAATACTGCTTTTAGTTTTTCGCTTCCATTTGATTTTGAAATTTGGGTCGATAATGCCCTGCATGTAATCACTGCGGCGCTTGAGCTTGGTTATCAGATGGATGATATCCAAAGGGGATTACAACAGCTAAAACCTGTTGAGATGCGGTTGCAGGTTAAAGAAGGACGAAATGGAACTTACATAATCGATGATACCTACAATAATGATCTTCAAGCACTCGAAATTGCACTCGATTTCCTCCGTCAGCAGAAGCAGAGATCGAGAAAAACAGTAGTCATATCCGATCTCCTTCAATCCGGCCTCCCTGATGAGGAGCTTTATGAAAGAGTCTCCGAATTGCTGAGAAGACATCAGGTTGACCGGTTAATTGGAGTTGGTGAAAAGATCTTCAATCTTCCGGATTTTGGCGGGGAAACTGAGTTCTTTAAAACCACCATGGACCTTCTGCGGCAACCTCCGTCGTTTCAGGATGAAATGATATTGGTAAAGGGTGCTAGACCTTTTGAATTGGAACGATTTGTGAAAATTCTTCAATTCAAAAATCACAGAACAGAGCTTAGAATAAACTTTGAAGCACTCAGATATAATCTAAATCAGTATAGAAGTTTTGTAGAGAAGAATACAAAAATAATGGCCATGGTCAAAGCTTTTGCCTATGGAGGTGGTAGCCATGAAATCGCCAATTTCCTACAATTTCATGGTGTGGATTACCTGGGTGTCGCTTATGTCGATGAAGGTATCGGATTGAGAGATCACGGCATCAACTTACCTATCATGGTAATGAACCCCGATCAGGAAAACCTGAGCTTAATTTTCGAATATCGTCTAGAACCTGAAATCTATAGTGTCCAACTATTGAAACAACTGATTTCGATGCAAAAACCAGTCTCCATTCACCTAAAAATAGAAACTGGTATGAACCGATTAGGCCTTGATGAGAAAGAGCTTAAACAGGTATTAAATCTATTGGCTCAAAATCCAGAGGTGAGGGTAGTAGGTGTATTTACTCATTTATCGAGCTCAGAGGACCATAATCAAGATGAATTTACCGAGCAACAGGTAAGTCTTTTTGAAAAAAGAATTGAATTGATCGAAAAATCAATTGGATACATTCCGATTAGGCATGTATTGAATTCAAGTGGTATAGTTCGTTGGAAAAACTACCATTTTGATATGGTGCGTATGGGGATTGGTCTGTATGGATTTGACGCCACAAGAACCTTGAACCTTCGTCCGGTGAGTACTTTAGTTTCTCGTATTTCACAGATAAAGGAAGTAGAAAAAGGAGAAACAGTGGGCTACAATCGTAAAGGAGTGATCAAACAGAAGTCAAAAGTCGCGACCATTGAAATTGGATATGCTGATGGATTAATTAGAGCGCTAGGAAATGGAAAGGGTAAGATTAATGTAAAGGGGACCCTGTGCCCAATTATAGGAAATATATGCATGGATATGACCATGATCGATGTGACCGGCGTCAATTGTTCTGAAGGTGAAATGGTGAAAATATTTGGGGATAAACCGACCGTGGAAGAAGTGGCCTCGTGGGCTGGAACAATACCCTATGAAATATTAACAAACGTGAAAGCACGTGTTCAAAGAGTATATCATTCAGAATAATTAGCCACCACAGCCTAGATTTTTCTTAAACTGATGAGCGAATTGATCAGCAGAAGTGACATACTCATCATCGTCAACCGAATGATCCTGTTTTGATTTACCTTTACGGTCTTTCGATTTTTGTTCAATGTTGGAATCCTTTACACGCCTTTTTTCCATCCTTCTGCTAAGGTACTTCATAATTGCAGGAATCTTTTTTATAGTGTTTTACATACTCCTGAAAAATCAATGGGTTTATAAAAAAATTCAACAAAGATTTCCAAAGACCAGTGACTATCAACGTGAGGTATTACTCTCCATTCAAACTACTTTGATTTTCGCCGTCATCGGAATTACCGTTGCTCACCCAGATCTTTTGAGGCCGTATACATTTTTATACAGCGAGATCAATTCGATGGGTTGGGGCTATTTTTTCTTCAGTTTCATCTTGATGATCTTTATACATGACACATATTTCTATTGGATGCATCGACTGATGCACACCAGGTGGGGTATGAAATACATACATGTCAGTCATCATAAGAGTACGAACCCATCGCCATGGGCGGCATTTTCGTTCCATCCGTTTGAAGCCGTTATAGAAGCTGGAATTCTATTGGTCTTTGCCTTTTCTTTTCCTGTCCATTCCTTAGCTCTTTTTTTGTTTATGATTTTTATGACCCTTTATAACGTTTACGGCCACCTGGGCTGGGAACTCTATCCAAAAGGATTTCATAAAACGACCCTTGGAAAATGGATTAATACATCAGTAAATCATAACCTCCATCATAAAAGATTTAGTGGGAATTACGGTTTATATTTCCTTATATGGGATCGAGTAATGGGTACCATACGTGAAGACTATGATGAGACTTTTGAAGAAGTCACGAATCGTCAACCTGATCAGATGGCAATAAACCAATAGATGAGATGAAGGATTTGACTAATACCAGAATCGGAGTCCTAGGAGGTGGACAACTAGGGAGGATGATGATTCAGTCAGGAATTGATTTCAACTTGGACATTGCTGTGATGGACCCTAATCCTGAAGCTCCGTGCGCTTCCTTAACGGCAAATTTCACAACTGGTGATCTGAAGAGTTATGACGACGTCATGGCTTTTGGTAAAGACTTAGACCTGATTACTATTGAAATTGAGCATGTAAACACAAAGGCGCTTTCCGACCTGCAAAAACAGGGGAAAAAAGTATTTCCACAACCCGAAATAATTGAACTCATTCAGGACAAAAGAAAGCAGAAAACTTTCTACAAGTCCAACCGTTTACCCACTGCAGATTTTGTGCTCATTGAGAATCGTGAAGAACTAAGACAAAAAACAGATCTACTCCCGGCGGTAAACAAATTAGGAAAAGAAGGATATGATGGCAGAGGTGTTCAGATCATAAGAAATGAGATGGAAGTCGAGCTAGGTTTTGATGCTCCAGGACTACTCGAAACCCTGGTTGATTTTGAGAAAGAAATAAGTGTAATCGTTTCCAGGAACGAGCAAGGTCAGGTCAGTACTTTCCCAGTGGTTGAACTTGTTTTTCACCCAACAGCTAACCTAGTAGAGTTTTTATTTTCTCCTGCAAAAATATCAGAGGAGACCAGTCAAAAAGCCAGTGAAATTGCTGTAGAGGTCATTGAAAAACTAGGTATGGTGGGTTTATTAGCTGTTGAAATGTTTGTTACCAAAGAGGGAGAAATTCTCATTAATGAAATTGCACCAAGGACTCACAACAGTGGTCATCAAACGATCGAAGCCAATCATACCTCTCAGTTTGAACAACACATACGTTCCATTCTTGGATTACCTCCGGGGGAAACTAATTATCGAATGCCTTCAGCTATGGTTAATCTTCTGGGTGAAGAAGGATATACAGGTCAGGCAAAGTATCAAGGCTTGAATGACCTGCTAGCATTGTCAAATGTTCATTTGCATCTCTACGGCAAAAAAATGACAAAACCCTATCGGAAAATGGGTCATATAACTGTTACCGGCAATACATCGGAAGAGGTACAGGAGAAAGCAAGAATAGTAAAAGACATTATCAAAGTAATTGCATGAAAGAGAGTGTTCAAGTAGGAATTATCATGGGGAGTCAATCAGATTTACGAGTGATGTCTGAGGCCGCCAAGATTCTGGAAAGCTTTAAAATCGAAACTGAGGTTACAGTGGTGTCCGCACATAGAACTCCTGATCGAATGTTTGAATATGCAAAAAAAGCCAAATCACGTGGACTTAAAGTGATCATCGCTGGTGCTGGTGGAGCAGCTCATCTTCCGGGAATGGTGGCATCATTGACAACATTACCTGTCATTGGTGTTCCTATACATTCCAGCAACTCAATTGACGGTTGGGATTCCGTTCTCTCTATTCTGCAAATGCCAGGGGGTGTTCCCGTAGCCACGGTAGCTTTGGATGGGGCCAAAAATGCTGGAATTCTTGCAGCACAGATTATTGGAAGTCACGACGAGGCGGTAAGTACTCGATTGGTGAATTACAAGAAAGAATTGACTGAAAAAGTTGACGAAATGGTTAAATCCATTGAAGAAAATGGCTGGAGGGGAAAGTCTATTGGATTCAAATAATTTTTCGATATGGTCCCTCCCATATGGAATTCCAAAAGGATTTGGCTAAATTCAAGATTTCAATGTCGTTAATTTACATAGACATACTATTCTGCATCATCACTTATGCCATTTTAATGGGAATTATTCTTTGGCAAAAGCAGAGAAATCCCCCTTCTGATGGCGATAATGACGATGATGGTGGCATGCATGTGTGGACAGAACCCGACCTGGATCTCCCACCCGGTGTATGTCTACCTACCGACGGACCTACTATCAGGAAAGAAGAGTTGGTAGAATAACTCTCTTACTCAAGAACATCAACAAGAGTTACCTCAAACACAAGAGTGCTATTTGGTGGAATAGGACCGACTTCCTGTGGTCCGTATCCATAATCTGAATATATAATCATCAATATGGTACCCCCCTCCTTTACCAAAGGCATGAGAGCCTTCCAGCCGTCTATGAGATCCGACAACCTAAATAGAGCCTCGGTGCCTGAGTCAAAAACTTCATCGTCTACCAGTGTTCTTCCCTCATAGTCGACGATTATGGCACTTTCAGCCGTGGGGGATTCACCTTCTCCTTCTTCAAGCATCACATAAAAAAGTCCGGATATTGAATCTCTCTTAGCATCTAATTCATTCACCTCAATGTATTCATTTACCAAAAGTCGTTCGTAACCGCGCTGGTTGAATACATCGTGAAGTTCCACGTCAAATTCAAGTGTAGAATTTGGAGGTACTGCTCCCTCAAGTGCTGTGTTTTCCCCAAAACCGTAAAAGGATGGTATGTACATGCGGATTCTTCCTCCCGCTTCTATTTGAGGCAATAGTATTCGCCAGCCACTAATCAGGCCATACATTGGATAGTAGACACTATCTTCTTCAATAAAATTTGTCCCACTCCCAAGGATGCTACCGTTAAAAGTCACGTTTACCCAGGCACTATCGTATGCTGCAGGGCCATCTCCCATCTCTTCAATCACATAATACAGTCCAAACAAACTGTCTCTTTGAAAAGAAAAACCATTATCAATCAGATAGTTCTCAATCTCTTTTTGTTCTTTCTCGTATTGCTCCGGATCCGCCAGATCCTCCTCGCCGCTACGAAAGCAGGAGACCAATACTGACGAAGATAGTACTATCAAAAGCAGAAAAAATTTACCAACAATTCTCATATTCCTCTAATTAATCATTTGTGCCACCACTGAAAATCTGGTAGTATCCTGAAGGATCATCTTTTGAAACCCCTCGATCTCGTACCCCTCTAATATTCCTGATTCGAATTTCATCAAGTAATACCTTGAAACCGTATAAATTGATCTGGCTTTGTCATCCACAAATGCGCCAGAAATCTGGCGAATATCGCCATTTTCATTCAATTCTATTGTGACATACTCCACCGGAGATTTTTCCCCAACCTTTCGGCTATACGTAGTGGAGTTTCCTTCGCGGTTGACTTCATAGGAACCAACATAACTGGGGACATTAAGATCCAGATCACGAAAAACCATCAACTCCTGTGCCAAGTAGGCAGAATCAAATTTTATCATCTGCTCCTCATTTTCATCTCCGATTCGAACCTGCTTAAGAAGCTGAACATCTTTAGCAAGCAATACCCCAATCTGAGTATTTATAATAGAATCAACGGACAAATAGTTTTCCTTGACCCCTCTTCTTGGAACGGTTGATTCACAGGCTAGGAAAAAAAAAGTAAGACCCAGTACAGCTATAATTCTCATTATTCTACAAGCACATTGCCTGACATCTCCGGAGGTATCTCCACGCCCATCAACTTCAAAATAGTAGGTGCAAGGTCACCTAGTTTTCCGTCCTGTAGTTTCCCATTGTAATCCTTGTCCACCAATATGCAAGGAACCGGATTGGTGGTGTGGGCAGTATGTGGACTTCCATCCGGATTCACCATTATGTCAGAATTTCCATGATCAGCGATAATTATCGTTGAATAACCATGATCAAGAGCAGTAGACACCACCGCATTTGCACATTGATCAACGGTTTCACAGGCAATAACAGCAGCCTCAAAAACACCCGTATGACCTACCATATCAGGATTAGCAAAATTCAGGCAAACGAAGTCAACTTCTTCCCTTTCTAATTCCGGAATAATTGCATCTCGAATATCCCGGGCACTCATTTCTGGTTGAAGGTCGTAGGTTGCTACTTTTGGCGAAGGACAAAGCAATCTTTTTTCACCATCAAATTCCAATTCTCGCCCGCCGGAAAAGAAGAATGTCACATGTGGATACTTTTCAGTCTCAGCAATTCTGATCTGTTTTTTATTGGCCTTCTCCAAAACTTCACCTAATGTCATCCGGAGATTGTCTTTCCCATAAACCACGTGTACTTTTTCAAAGGTATCGTCGTAGTTAGTCATCGTCAGGTAATAGAGATTCATTTTGCTCATCCCCTGATCCGGAAAGTCTTCCTGAGTTAAAACTTGCGTGATTTGTCGCCCTCTGTCGGTTCTGAAGTTGAAACACATAACTACATCACCCTCCTTAATGAGTCCGATTGGATCCCCTTGATCGTCGGTATTTATAATTGGTTTAATGAATTCATCAGTCACTCCTTGATCATAAGATTCTTTGACGGCTTCACTAACATCTGTTACCCGTTTACCCTCACCGTTAATTATTGCATCGTAAGCCAATTTGACCCTTTCCCATCTTTTGTCACGATCCATCGCATAATATCGCCCTGTTACTGAAGCAATTTTTCCAGTCGATTTGGTCATTGTGTGCTGCACCTCATCTAAAAACTTAACTCCACTTTTTGGATCACAATCTCTTCCATCTGTAAAAGCATGAACATATACATTTTCCAGTCCATATTCATGAGCGGCTTCGAGTAATCCCTTTAGGTGATCAATATGACTGTGAACGCCTCCATCAGAGACTAAACCTATCAAATGAAAAGATTTTCCATGTGACTTGGCTTGCTCGAAAGCACCTTGTAACACTTCATTCTTTGCTAATGAACCATCTTTTACAGCATTACTAATCTTCACAAGGTCTTGATAGACTATTCTTCCGGCCCCCAAATTCATATGTCCAACTTCTGAATTCCCCATCTGACCTTCAGGTAAACCTACGGCTAATCCAGATGCCTCCAGCGTACTATGAGAGTAAGACTCGTAAAGACTATCCACAAATGGAGTATTGGCAGTATCTATAGCAGAGACGGATGGATCCTTTGCAATGCCCCAACCGTCAAGTATCATTAAGATGACTTTCTTATTCATTTGACAAATATAAGATTGAAATACCTGCTTGCGAGATGATTTCCATATTCGTATATTCCGATTTCAAAGGAAATTGGCACAATTTCTGAAACCAACTACAACTAATGATTAACACTATTTTACTTTTTTTCGGTCTTAGCCTTTTACCACTCCAGGAATCGGCAGTAGAAGACATTGGTACAGCCATTCGCAACGGCAGTGCCAGAGAACTTATCAAATACTGTGTTGAACGGGTTGAGATTGAAATTGATGGACAAAAATCAACTTACAGTAAGTCTCAGGCAGAGGCTGTATTTAAAGATTTTTTTTCCAACAACATCTCCAGGGGCTTTCGTTATGTGCATCAAGGGTCTTCACAAGCAGAAGGACTACGATATGCTATTGGAAGTTACTCCGTTTCAGATGGCTCGTTCAGAGTTTATATGCTGTTAAAAAACAATAACAGTGGTTTTCTAATTGATACTATTTCGTTTACACGAGAGTAAAGTCAAAAAACTTATCAACTATGTTACCTGACTATATTACTAGGGAGCGTCTTGACCATTTTATTCAAGAAGCACTTTCTGAGGACCATGGAGACGGTGATCATTCTTCATTGGGTAGTATCCCGGAGAATAGTGTGAAGCATGCTCAATTAATTGTGAAAGATGATGGAATTCTTGCAGGTGTAGAATTGGCGAAGCTGATTTTCAGCCATGTTTCAACAGAAATACATTTTGAACAAGTTCTAACGGATGGATCTACGGTTTCAAATGAGGATATAGCTTTCAGGGTATCTGGTGATGCCAGACAAATACTTGGCACGGAGAGAATCGTTCTTAATTGCATGCAGCGAATGAGTGGCATAGCTACTTACACACACTACCTAAGCGGTTTGATTAAAGGCACAAATGCAAAACTGTTAGATACAAGAAAGACCACCCCAAACTTTCGTTTGGTGGAAAAATGGGCAGTTCTAATCGGTGGTGGAGTTAATCACAGGTATGGGCTGTTCGACATGATATTGTTGAAGGATAACCATGTAGACTATTGCGGAGGTATTGAACCGGCACTTAATTCGGTTAAAGAATACCTAGAAAAGAATGAGAAACAGCTCAAAATAGAAATTGAAGTGCGAAATTTGCGCGAATTAGATGAAGTCCTGGAATTAGGTGGTGTTCATCGGATTTTATTGGATAATATGCTTCCCTCGGATATGAAAACGGCCATAAATATGGTGGCAGGGAATTATGAGACCGAGGCTTCCGGTGGAATTACAGAAAAAAACATCAGGGAAATGGCAGAGACAGGGGTCGACTTCATTTCCGTTGGCGCCTTAACTCACTCCTATAAAAGCCTGGACATGAGTTTAAAAGCACTGAAAAAATAGAATGAAGATTACTACAAAGAGATATCAGCTTCCAACAAGAAAATATATCGGTATTGCCTTAACGGGAGTACTAAAGCAGCAATGGTGGGTATTTCTGATTTACTTAGCTATTTGCGGTGGATATTTGTGGATACCCAATCATTGGTGGATCACCGGAGCGTCTATTGCCCTGGTACTTTATATCCTGTTTTGGCTTATTCAATTTGCCGGAGTTACTCAACTTGAACAAGGTAAATTTTTGTTTGAAAGACTCGCTTACGAGATAACCAGTCAGCAAATACTAATCAAGTTGAACTCGAAACAAGGAATGCCAATGAAGTGGGAGCAAATAAAGCGGGCAAAAATTGGTAAGGATAACTTTACTTTATTTCTGAGCAAAGCACAACTCATTCACCTACCATACAACCTGTTCAAAAATGACAATGAAATAAAATTCATTGAGACTATTCTAAAGCGAAAGGGGCTGGCCAAGTAATGGCCGATCAGGGTATTGTAAAAATAGCTATACTTAAAGCTGCAAGGTATTGCGCAGTAGGAGAGCGTTCCAGGTATCAGGTATTGCAGAAACTTGAAAAATACGGCCTATCTAATTCAAAAGCCGTAGCAGTTATTGATCAATTGGTTAAAGAGGGTTTTGTCAATGAGACTCGTTTTGCTAATGCTTTTGTTCATGACAAATTCCAATTCAACAAGTGGGGAAAGAAAAAAATTGAACAGGAACTTCGTTTTAAGCATAAGATCGATGAGCATATCATCCACGAAGCTCTGGGTCGATTGAATGAAGAAGAGTATCATCAGATGATGTTGACACTTACTGAGCAAAAGGCCATAACTTTAAAAGACTGTCGTTCTCCAACAGGTAGGAATCAACTAACCAGGTATCTATTATCTAAAGGATTCGAACCCTCATTGGTATATGATGTTGTGGGCCATTTTGTCGGTAAGAAAACATAATTTGAAATCAGATTACAAGAAGCTCATTTTTCTAGCTAGTTTGACTTCCTTTAGGAATTGGATCTCTTTGGATTAATGAAATACCAAGATTTAATTTAGGTTCTCTATGATGTCCCTACAACACTCTGCGACTAACTTATTACTACAACTTAGTGATGTCTTAACTCAGCTTTCAGATGAGGAATATACTTGCTCATTGACTGTGCTAAGTGGATCGTCTTTGGGTCAACACTTCAGACACACACTGGAATTCTTTACCTGTCTTATTGACGGCAAAAATTCTGGAATAGTCAACTACGACTTAAGAAAAAGAGATCTTACTATAGAGACTGAAAGGGCTGTAGCGTTAGCACTTATTGAGGAAATTATAAATGAACTTAGGAAAAGCAATAATGATTTCCCAATTGACTTCGAAGCAAACTATGAGTTGGAAAATGATCATGTCACGATCATCAAAAGCACTTACATGAGGGAGCTTGCCTATAACATTGAGCATACCATCCATCATATGGCATTGATGAAAATCGGGATTGAGTTTCTCAACCCATCCGTTAGATTGCCAGTTCATTTTGGTATAGCCAGTTCCACCGTCAAGCATCAACTACAGAGGCATCATTAGCATGTCTAGATGGCAACACTTTTGGCTAAAAATCAGGAATTATGAGTATTGGCCATTTGCCATTTTCTATTTTCCTGTTTTCTTCTACTACATTATTCTAGCTCTGAAAAGGGGAGCATTTTTTTTCTTTTCCGCTTCAAATCCGTCTATAGAAAATGGAGGTATGCTTGGAGAAAGTAAGTGGTCAATTTTCAAGAAAATACCCGAAAGTTTAATACCTAAAACTCAATTGTTTGAGGCAAATGTTAAGTCTGTTGATGTCTATAAGTACATGCAAGAATCTGACATTGATTTTCCTATTATCTGCAAACCTGATATTGGCGAAAGAGGATGGATGGTAGAAAAAATCGATACATTAGAAAAACTGGAGTACTATCTAAATGAAATCAAGGTTCCATTCCTGGTTCAGGAGTATGTATCATTCCCTTTAGAACTCGGTGTATTTTATGTTAAAATTCCAGATGAGGAGAAAGGGCGGGTTACCTCAATTGTAAGGAAAGGATTTCTTTCGGTTATGGGAAATGGAAATGATACGGTGATAAGGTTGCTCGAAGAAAAAGCCCGAGCCAATCTTGCCTTCAATTATGAATCTCATTACTCTAAAGAACTCTTGAGCCTAATACCAGAAAACAATGAAGTAGTGGTCGTAGAACCGATCGGCAACCATAGCCGAGGCACATCCTTCTTGAATGATAATCATCGAATAACTCCAGAACTAAATGATCGGTTTGAGGCTATTGCAACCAGTATCGGTGATTTCTATTTTGGCCGTTTTGATATCAAAACCACATCCTATGACGATTTGAAAAAGGGGGAGTCCTTCAAGATTCTGGAACTAAACGGAGCCGGATCAGAGCCTGGACATATATACGACCCTGCTTTCTCAATTGGTCGAGCCTACAGGGATATTTTCAAACACCTGAATCTCCTGGCTAAAGTGAGTTATGTAAATCACCGTAAAGGGGTTCCATATTTAAGTCTCAGGGAAGGGTGGTCAGAATTCAGAAAAATCAGAAAATACAATAAAGAAAAAAAATAATGGCACTCCAGACCTTTCTTGTGGCATATCTGGTCAGTTTTATCGGATCGATACCTCCTGGAGCCATTAATATTTCAGTAATGCAGTTGTCCATACAAGATCATCGTAGAGCAGCATTCTTTCTTTCCGTTGGAGCGGGGCTCACCGAAATGATTTATGCCGGAATTACCATTGCTTTCTTTAGGTACCTATTGAATAATGCTGATATCAATAAGCTGCTTTTTTTGATTACCGGAATTTTTTTAGTCGTATTGGGAATCTTCAATATTCGCTCTCGAAGTACATCTAAATCGTATAATAATTCTGAAAAAATGAAAGGTCGCATGGGTTTTACCCGTGGAGTAATTTTAGGAATCCTTAACCCACTTACAATTCCGTTTTGGTTGGCAGTCACTGGTTATCTCGCTGCTCACAATTGGATATCTTTGGAGAATATACATTATTGGATGTATGTTCTCGGACTGTCAAGTGGAACCATCTGCCTACTTTGGTGTGTGGACCTACTGGGAAGTAAGTTTCGAAAGGTGGCAGATAACCGGTTAGTTGTTCATATTATCCCAGGATTACTATTTATTGTAATGGGTATCTTTAACCTGTTGGAACTACTCAAACTCTGATATGAAGGCTTATGCTATTCTATTGTTCTCAGCCATATTTTCGACACTTTCCTGCCAAAATTCGTCATTGGAAGATACTCAACTACCTCCCAACATCATTCTTATTTTCGTGGATGACATGGGGTACTCAGATATTGGATGTTATGGATCCCAGACAGAAACTCCAAACCTTGATCAACTCGCCAGGGAAGGTGCAAAACTCACTAATTTTCATGTTGCTCAACCTGTTTGCTCCGCGTCAAGAGCAGCTCTTTTAACAGGATGCTACTCCAACCGAATTGGGATTCATCAGGCGTTAATGCCTGATTCCAAAGTAGGATTAAATACAGATGAAACCACCTTGGCGGAACTCCTTAAGAAACAAGGTTACTCAACAGCTTTGTTCGGAAAATGGCATCTTGGTGATAAGCCGGAATTCATGCCGAATAATCATGGTTTTGATGAGTTTTTTGGAATCCCCTATTCCAATGATATGTGGCCCTTGCACCCATGGCAAGGTTCAGTATTCAATTTCCCTGATTTACCACTATATGAAAACAAACTGATAATTGATACCCTCACCGATCAAAGTAACCTTACTCGTACGATTACGGAAAAAGCCGTGAGCTTTATTCGCAGGAAGAAGAATCGGCCATTTTTCTTATATATTCCTCATCCTCAACCGCATGTACCCTTATTTGTTTCAAAAACATTTGAAGGTAAATCGGGAAGGGGTCTATACGCTGACGTGACAATGGAATTAGATTGGTCAGTAGGTGAAATGATGAACACTTTGAAGGAGGAAGGTCTTGAGAAGAACACCATTGTCATCTTCACTTCTGACAATGGCCCCTGGTTGTCATATGGTGAGCATTCCGGCTCGACGGGCATATTTCGTGAGGGTAAGGGGACCAACTTTGAAGGTGGCATACGTGTACCTTTCATCATTAAATACCCACCACAAATACCTGCAAATTCTAGCATTGAAACACCTCTTGTTAGCATTGATATTTTACCTTCTCTTGTTCACGTGACCCAATCGAAAATGCCGGAAAAATATGTTGATGGTAGAAATGCTTGGGAGGTGTTTACAGGGGAAAAGAAGGCAAGCCCTCAGGATGCCTATTTCTTCTATTATCGAGTAAATGAACTTCAAGCTGTTTTGTCAGGTAAATGGAAGTTGGTTTTACCACAGAAATACCGATCATTAAATGGTAGAGCAGGAGGCAAAAATGGGTTACCAATTGAATATGAGCAACTAACAGTGGAAAATCCAGAACTATATAATCTTGAATTAGATCCATCAGAATCTTTGGATATCGCCAAAGACAACCCAGATGTGACCAGGAGGCTCCTGATTCTTGCCGATAGCATGAATACGCATATCGGACCCAAAGGGATTGATCACAGAAAACCAGGATTATTAGTAACAGCTGACTAAAAGTCAAATCCGGGTACTCACATCTTTCTTTAAAAAAAGCTTAGGATGAAAAGGAAGCCTTTGCTTTGAGAACGAGCAGGTAGATTAAGTATATCCACGGCGAAGCATGTAACAGAAGATCAAAATAATCCATAGGTTGCATCCCTACTGCTCCTCCCAATACCCATTTGATTTTTCCTACTAAATGTGGTTCGGGGAAGAAGGGAGCGAGACCAAGAGTCAAGGAAAGAAAGGAAGCCATTACAATTTTATTGTTCTTCATGCTTATCTGAGTTTTTGCGCTTTCATCTGCGATTAATTCTTATTTAAACAAAAGTATTTTTTCCTCTACTTTACCAATGTAACTTTAGTCACTGAATAACAAATACTTATAAAACCATGGCTAGTTTTTTCCAACAAATCACCTCCATAGGAGTTGACCCACAAGATCATGAAGAATTAAAAATTCAAAAAGGATTTCTCGCCAGTCTCGCCTTCGCAATGAGTATCGGAGGTGTTGTTTGGGGTAGTATTTCCTTGTATTATGGACTGGTTTTTCAATCTATGTTTCCGTATGCATATGTGGTCATCAGCTTCTTCAATATGCTCTATTTCGCATCTTCCAAGAATATTAAACCGGTTCGATTCATCCAAGTACTCATTAGTCTCCTTCTACCTTTCATGTTTCAATGGTCACTTGGAGGATTTGAGTCCTCAGGAACCATTATGCTCTGGGCCATTCTCTCACTGGTAGCATCACTTTCATTCCAAAGTATACAAACCTCGTTCAATTGGTTAATTGTTTATTTGATGTTAACGATTGGTAGTGGAGTTTTTGATTCAGTAGCGAAAGAATACAAACCAGAAATACTACCCAGTGGATCAGTCTTGTTTGTAGTTATTAACCTGGTTTTGATTTCAGCAGCGGTTTTCGGATTAGTTGTTTTCTATGTTAGTCGTTATAAGCAGGCTGAAGTTAGTCTAGAGAAAGAAAAGGAGAATCTTAACAAATCCAATGAACTGTTAAAAGCCTCGATGGAACAAATGAAAAGCTCGTATGAAGAGACCATGGAAGCCAAGAAGCAGCTGGAAAGTAAACTACAGGATAGCGACTTTTCACAAATTCAAACTCAGTATGAGAAAATACTCGAGCGGCAAAAAGCATTACTTAGTCAGTACAAATCGAAAACTACGAGTGCCGATAAATAATTGTTCTGAACGTAACATAGGTTACGAACTTGGTTGTAGCGCTCTCGTTTCTTTGCATAAAAATAAAATAAGAATTTCATGAGTTTACAAAGAGCTATTAACGAGGGTGCTACTATCATTGATGTCCGTATGCCATTTGAATTTACAGCTGGAAATGCCCCTGGTTCAATCAACATTCCGCTCAACGAAGTGCCTCAGCGCATAGAGGAGTTTAAAGCGATGTCTCAACCCCTCGTATTGTGTTGTGCTTCTGGCAACAGAAGTGGTCAGGCAAGTGCTTTCCTCGGTGGATTAGGAATTGAATCAATCAACGGAGGCTCCTGGACAGAGGTGAATTTTGCCCTGTCACAAAAAGTCGGTTAGATGCCAAAGGGGTCATTCAATGAATTAATAAACGGTGAAAAACCAATATTAGTGGATTTCTCCGCAGAATGGTGTGGACCGTGTAAAATGCTAGCTCCTATCCTTGAGGAACTGAAGAATATGATTGGTGATCGCGCAAACATCATTAAGATTGATGTAGATAAAAACCCGGCTGTTTCTCAAAAATTTGGTATCCGGAGTGTCCCCACATTAATGATATTCAAAAAGGGAGAGACAAAGTGGAGGGAGTCAGGGGTACGATCGGCGCGGGAATTAGCCTCCCTTCTTGAAAAGCATTTTTAGTGAATCTGGTTGTTATTTAGAAGCACTAACGACGTAACGTGTGGAGAGGCATGTATCATGCCCTTTTTTTATACTTTCCAAACTAACTGCATCTCGTACCGAAACACCAGATCGAAAATTGGTCTCAAAAAGCTGTCTTACTGTTTCGATATCGGGCAAAAAACGTTTGTGAAACCCGGAGTAATGAATCGACGGCAAATCTGACAGGAAACTGATATTGATTATCTGACTTATCTGGAATCTCCAACCTGTTTCGTTGACAATCTTTGGTGTTCTAAGGGATATGACCTTCTTGTCCGATGAAATAATGACATTGGGATACCAGTCCAAATGATTTGGTGCGATAAAATCACCTAAGAATATACCATCTTGCTTCAATAGTTCGCTGGCCTTTTCTACGGCCAAATCAAATTTCTCCGGTGGTAAGTACTGAAAAACATTCAATCCTGAATAGATGATGTCATTCCGATTAGTAACGTCCATTTTCAAAAAGTCCTGAACCTCCGCATGAATACGTTTACTTGCCTCTTGAACCATAGCATCCGAAATATCTATCCCTAGCAAATTCTTTTTGCTAACACCCAATTCCTTGATCATCCACTCTTCCACCAAAGCAGTACCGCATCCAACCGAAAGTATTTGGGCATTTCCCCAATTAATATTCGAAGCTTGCGAAAAATCGAGCAGGTATCTCTTCATGAAGTTATCAAGACATGGTTTCCCGATCACTTCATCGTAGATCCTAGCATATTCGGTAAATCGATCCGCTTCCGAAGCTTCTTCCTGTCCACTGGATTGTGCTTGAGCAACATGAATTAGAAAGTGGATTAGTTCAGACCATTGGGCTTCATCCAGGTACTTCCCTGATTTCGGATCCACTATGGACTCCATCAAACCAATGATATCCGCTTGCCAATTTGAGTTTATCAATTCATCAAAAGCTTTTTGAGCAGCATTTGAATTTAATGACTCTGAAAATGACTGATAAAATGTATTGAATTCCCTGGCAAATGGCCAATTGGCAAGTAGACTACTCATTCAGTGAAAGGTAGTTACATCGGCAGGAATTGAAAAAAATTTCTAACTCAATCGACCAACTGCACAACTCACATATGACTTCATTGATTGCAAAGTGTTTCCTGTTCCCTCTTCCGGATAACCAAGGCTTGACAACTTGTCAATAATGAGGTTGAACGTCGAATTGTCATTGTACTCTACTTTGACACTTGAATCTTCTGGAGTAACATCTACATGGGAAACGCCATTTATTTTCGAGATTGCCCTGGTGATTGTATTAGCGCATCCATGGCACTTTAGATTTTCTACAATAATTGTTGATGAATTCATTTCTATTTTTTTATAGCTATCATTCTTACCACACTACCGAGACCTACATGGTAAGGCCCTTCATTAAGTTCAGTTTCAATTTCTTCTAAAGATTGAATCTCAAAGTCCTGGAATTCTGTGGCTAGTTCCTCCTTATCGATTAGCATATCCAGATTCTTCGGACCCCCGGAGTCATTTCCCAGTTGATTTTTCGAGAAACGCTCGACTATCAGTAATCCCGAAGGTTTTAACATCTTTCTGATGGAGCCGTAGAACTGTTTCCTGGTACTTGAATCCGTGTGAGAATAGATAAGGGCCACTGCATCGAATGGGGCTAGAATCGGTCTAAAACTAAGGTAATCTTCGACTTCGTACGTGATAGAAACATTAAAGGACCTAGCCAATAATGCGGCTTTTTCCCTTGCTGCCTCGGAAAAATCAAACGCCTCTACCTCCCATCCTTTTCTGGCGGCATAAACAGCATTTCTACCTTCACCTTCAGCGGGAAGAAGGATACGGCCGGGTTTGAGTCCCATCAAAGTTTCTTTGAAGAACTCATTCGGTTCTTTGCCGTAGGCAAATTCCTTTTGACTGTATCTTTCTTCCCAGAAGACTTTCATATTCGTTATTTACAACATGGTCTCAGGTTCCTGATAGGCAGTAACCTTGATACATGATTTTTTTATTTCATTGAATCCCCCAGATATGTTAGTTAACGACTCGAATCCATTCATAGCAAGAATTGATGCCGCTATAATAGATCGATATCCTCCCTGGCAATGAATATAGTAGTGTTTGTCCTTGGGTAGGTTTTCAATATTCCGATTGATAAAATCCAATGGGAAATTATCCACCCCTTTAATATGCTGAGAGTTATACTCACTTGTTTTTCTTACATCCAGAACATCGACAATATCCGTGTCATAAATATTAGTGAAATCATGAGGGCCAATTTCATTTAGCTTGTTGACTTCTCGACCATCTTTTTTCCAGGCTTCTATTCCCCCTTCCAAGTAACCTAAAGCATTGTCATACCCTACACGAGACAACCGGGTTACTACCTGTTCTTCTAATCCTTTCTCGGCAAGGAAAACTATCGGTTGGTTAAGATCTTCGATCAATGCTCCTACCCAAGGAGCAAAATTATCTTCAATCCCAATCCACATAGATCCAGGAATGTGAGACTGAACAAAGTTTTCCTTTTTACGAGTATCCAGAACTAGAGCTTTATCCCTCTTCACTACATCCTCAAATTCATCCACGGAAAGGGCAACTACTCCATGTTGAAGAACACTATCAATGCTCTCATATCCGGATTTATTCATCACCGCATTTTTTGGGAAGTATTGAGGAGGTTCGACTAATCCTTTTGTCACTTCATCAATGAATACTTGCTTACTCATATCCTGAAGAGCGTAATTGAACATCCTTTGATTTCCAAGAGTATCGACGGTCTCGGAACTCATATTCTTTCCACAAGCGGATCCTGCACCATGTCCCGGATAAACAATAACCGCATCCGGTAATGGCATAATTTTTTCTCTCAACGAATCAAACAGATAACCAGCAAGATCTTCCCTTGACAGATCTGATTTTACAGCAAGATCAGGACGACCTACATCTCCAATGAACAATGTGTCTCCTGTGAAAATCGCATGTTCTTTTCCTTCTTCATCGATAAGTAGAAATGTGCTTGATTCCATGGTGTGACCAGGAGTATGGAGCACCTTAATCTTAATATCGCCAAGAACCAGTTCTTCACCATCCTCAGCAATGTGTGCTTCAAAAGCTGGTTTTGCTGTTGGCCCAAAGACTATTTCAGCGCCAGTTTTCTTGGCTAAATCTATATGACCGGATACAAAATCAGCATGAAAATGTGTTTCTAAAACGTACTTGATTTTCGCTCCATTTTGCTTCGCCTTTTCAATATAAGGTTCAACTTCCCTCAAAGGATCCACGATGGCAACTTCATTTTTGGACTGAATATAATAGGCAGCTTCTGCCAGGCATCCGGTATACAATTGTTCTACTTTCATAAGCGATACTAGTTATTTCAACAGTTCGGTAAATAAACATTCATCGCAAGACCAAATCTGTTACTTTAGTTACATTACCCACATGACTTTTGTCATGTCCTAACCTTGATAAGCTCAATTAGAAATTATAGTTGACAATCGCATTAATGAGAAAAACATTGACTTTATTGAGCTTGAGGTTTGGATTGTCTGGAATGTCGCCTGATGGAATTTTATAGGTCAAAAGAAGTTCCGGTTTTAAGTTTTTCGCTTTTTCAATGGAATAGAAAAAATCAAAATTGAAGTGGAAGTAAGATGGAAGAGCGTACTTGTTTGACTCCACTTCAGAAAAATCTGGTTTCCAGTGATGACCAACACTGATGATTGAACGCATGCCGAAATCGTAAGATCTGTTGAAGTAGGCAACCAATGCATGATTATTTGCCATACCCTCAGTACGTTCTCTCTTTTGAAAACTGAACAGACCTTCACGTCCAAACTCTCTTGGAAAGAGGAAACGACCTCCATCAAGAATACGATTATACGCTAATGAGAATTCACCTACCTCCGATCTTTTTGTCAAACGGATACCAACCAGATTTGAAGATCGATCCTGAAAGTATCTAAGTGAATCTATAGAATTTCCTCCATCCCCCAATCGGTCTTGACGAACGGTCTCGAACTCGAGTTTTAAGTTCTTTTCCTTCCAATTCAGAGATTGTCTCATATGGAGTGAGTTAGAAACATTCTGAATAGCGTAATTCCATATCACCATTTTCCAAAAACCTCTGGAATAGGAAGTATTCGCAATCATTAGGTAATCAGATTCCACATTTCCTCGATACAGACCAGATGTACCATCTGTCTGTCTACCTTGGGGATAAAGCCCAATAGATTCCCCGATTCCACTGAATCCATCTGTCGATCGCGGGGCAATCGCATTAAACAAACCAAGACCAATTGAGAAACTATCATCATCCATGGAATATCTTATTCCTTGTTCAAGCGTTGGGATCATCCGACCATCCTGTGGATTGATCAAAGGAGAAACTAATTTCATTCTACCAACAGTGAACGAATGTATCCCCAAACCAAGTTTTACATTTAATTCTCCTGGAAAGATTAGGACCCTGTCATCAGGGTTGTTAACGTCAAATAGTCCCAGCTCATATCTGGATAGACGGTTTGTGATTGGGTCGGCCTTCGATAGATCCTGAATGTTCCAATTGAATGATGAATAGACTGCTCCCCTAACAAGTAAATATGAGGTCAACTTGTAGTCATATGCAATCTTCAACCCGGTTGCCAGTGCTCGAAAATCCTTTAATTCAGCTTCATTCCACGTTGACAGGTAGTAGTTTCTGAGTTGTCCTGATAATACTCCTTTCCTTTCCTGAGAAAGCACTAATTGCACAAAAAAAGTACAGAAGAAGAGCAACTTCCACCTCATTTTGTCTTCCTCATTTGATGCTCCTTCTCGTAATAGGCCATGATCGGTTGAAAGGGACCGTATTTATGTTGTTCCGGTGAAAAATTGTCATCCCATGGTCCGTAAGGGGTAGAAACGGGCTTCAGTTTCTTATCCGGAAAATCGTCTTCGGTATTCCATTTTATGGGTCTTGAAAAACTGTTTATGTAGGCTGCAACATGGTAGGCTTCTTCATCCGTGAGTTTAGGATTTTCTGCTGTTGCGACTCCAAAAGGCATATTGGCCTTAATAAATTGAGCTGCTGTTATAACCCGGTGCATTCCAGCACCATGATTATAGGAATCGACACCCCATAAAGGAGGGTAGAGGTAACCTTTGTCAGATTGAGGATGTTTAATTCCCTCTCCAGACGTACCATGGCAAAACTCACATTCCATTGAATATACTTTCTTGCCAATCGTTGGATCTGCCTTCATTCGTGGAATAGTCATTGAAGGGAATCCTTTAAACTCTGCTTCACGTATTTGAGGAACACCTTCGCTTAGCCATTCCATATAAGCGACAATGGCTTCCATCTCATTTGAATCTTCTGGTAAGGGTGACCCATTCATACTTCTTTCCATACATCCATTAATTCGCTCCTCAATGGTCCCAATTTTGTTTTCCCTTCCACGGAATTGAGGAAAACGATTGGTCACTCCTACCCAGGAAGCAGAACCGGCCTGAGTCCCTGCTTGTAAGTGGCAATTCTTACATGATAAATTATTGCCTGCATATTGATTCATGGGATTCTTTGAACCTGGCCCAATCCAATGAGAAGTTTCCGAGATTAAGAGGTATCCAAATCGTATTTGATTGCCTTTATCACCTGCGGGTAGGTCTTTGTCCACACTTGGGGGTTTCCAACTTAATGGGTTAACAGAGGTTTCAATAAATAATGAAGGATTCGCTTTATAAGTAACCAGAATGACTACTAGGAAGAAGGCACCAGTAACCATCAAACCTGACGACACCCAAAGCCATCTTAACGTACGATTTGAAATCATTTTAATTAATGAGGAAGGCGTGTCCGTAACAATCCGTAGACGTATGTGCCCAAAAGAGCAGCTCCTATGACAACAAATACCACTCCTACTCCATTTCCCAACAAAATGAACATAGGGCCTGGGCACGCTCCCGTCATAGCCCATCCCAGTCCGAATATGATTCCACCAATTAGGTACCTTGGTATACTGAAGTGTTTTGGATGAATCAGGATTGGTTCACCATTAATAGATTTAATGCCCATTCTCTTGATTATCTGAATTAATATAATTCCGATAACGACGGACGACCCAATGACTCCATACATATGAAAAGACTGGAATCTGAACATCTCATAGATTCTATACCAGGAAATCACCTCCGCTTTTGCCAGGGTAATTCCGAAAATTGTCCCGATAAATAAGTACCTGAAAAACTTCATGTTTTATACTGCTATCAAATAAGGTAGGAGAATATAGGTGACAAATAGTCCTCCAATAAAAAAGCCAATTACAGCAATCAGCGACGGTAGTTGCAGGTCGGACAAGCCACTAATTGCGTGGCCAGAGGTGCATCCACCTGCATATCGGGTCCCGAAACCGACCAAGAATCCACCTCCTACAAGCATAATAATCCCTTTCAGTGTCAAAAGTGCTTCCCAATTGAATAGAGAGGCAGGCACTAAGTCTTTTCCTGGGTCGGCTATACCATAGGATTCTAGCTCGGCAATAGTGACCGGAGAGATATTAACTTGTGTACTTGGAGTCAAGTACAGATGTGCTATCAATCCGCCAATAACCAATCCTCCGGCAAAAACAAGATTCCATACCTGGCTTTTCCAGTTAAAGTCAAAAAACTCGCAATTCTTACCGGCACCGACAATACTGCACATGGTTCGCAGGTTCGCTGAAATGCCAAATGTGTTGCCGAAGAACAGCAACGAAAACATGGTTGACGCGATTATTGGGCCAGCTACATACCAAGGCCAGGGTTGACTAACCCAATTAATAAGTTCGTTCATAAAAAGCTGATTTGAGGTAAATTCAAAAGTAGCTTTTCCCTTCTTGCGTTATCGTAACAAATGTTACACACGATAGAGCGGAAATAATAAAGGTGTTCACCTAGAGTGAACACCTTTATAACACTTAATGAATCAATGAATTATTTCAAGGTTGATGGACAAACATAGTCCGTTACCGGGGTGTCTGTCTCTGAGATTGCTTTAAACCCTCCGGCAATATCAACCAGGTTGTGAAAGCCCCTGGATTTTAAAATGGAAGCCGCAATCATTGACCGATATCCTCCTGCACAATACAAGTGATATTGTTCATTCTTATCTAATTTATCCATGCTCTCATTGATAAAATCCAATGGGAAGCTATCGGAATTCTCCACATGTTCGGCACTGAATTCTCCCGGTTTTCTTACATCCAGAATATGATCCACACCAACCTGGAATTTGCCTGAGAATTTCTCGGCACTTATCGATTCAATTGAGTCGGTCTCTTTTCCTGCGTGTACCCACGCAGCAATTCCACCTTTCAAGAATCCTAGTGTATTGTCATACCCGACTCTTGAGAGGCGAGTAACAACCTCTTCCTCTTTGCCTTCTTCAGCTATGAAAACAATGGGTTGTTGCAAGTCATGTATTAAAGCTCCAACCCATGGGGCAAAGCTTCCATCAATACCTATAAAAACTGAATTGGGTATATGCTCTTTTGCGAATTCCTCCTGAGAACGAGTATCAAGAACAAGAGCGCCTTCGTGGTTGGCCATTGCCTCAAAGGTGTCTACATCCAGAGCCACATTACCTTTTTCAAGAATCGTATCTAATCCTTCGGCACCAGACTTATTCATCGCTACATTTTGGGCGAAGTACTGAGGAGGAGGCAATAATCCGGTAGTCACCTCGTCTATAAACTCTTCCCTTGTCATATCTGCACGAAGAGCGTAATTAGTGTTCTTTTGGTTACCCAGTAAATCGGAAGTCTCTTTACTCATGTTCTTGCCACAAGCGGAACCTGCTCCATGTGCGGGGTAAACCAGTACATGGTTCGGAAGAGGCATAATCTTCTCTCTGAGGCTATCGAATAAGTAACCGGCAAGATCGTCCTGTGTTAAATCTCCTTTTTGTGCTAAATCAGGTCTACCAACATCACCGATGAACAAAGTATCTCCACTGAAAATCGCATGTTCTAGACCTTTCTCGTCAAATAGCAGATAGGTAGTACTTTCCATCGTATGTCCCGGTGTATGAAGGACCTTTATTTTCACCTTACCCAGCTCAAATACCTCTTCATCGGAAGCCTTATGAAAATCAAATGATGTTTTTGCGTTGGGACCGTAAACAATTGTAGCGCCCGTCTTATTCGCCAAATCCACATGACCTGAAACAAAATCCGCATGGAAGTGGGTCTCGAAAATATACTTGATCTTAGCTCCTTCCTGGTTGGCCTTATGAATATACGGCTTGGATTCACGAAGCGGATCTACAATTGCCGCCTCCCCATCACTTTCAATATAGTAAGCACCTTGGGCGAGACAACCTGTATATATCTGTTCTATCTTCATTTTTTGTTATTTATTTCCAAAATAGTATTCAAATGTACGGATCGAGTTTAAGGAGGATTGTAACAGTTGTTACACTTTCATTTTTTCACGGTCCTTATTGTCAATCAGTTCACTTAAATGCTTATCAATGAGGAATTCTTTGCTAAAGAAGAAGTTTTGGTCACCTAATTTATCCCAAATTCCACCTTTGATAAGTATGTCCCTCAAATGTGTTTTCACACTGACCATTTGAAATTGAATACCCTGAGCCTGTAATTCATCTGCAATTTCGTGTAAAGTTGCCACAGCTGTGGAGTCAATCTCGTTGATACTAGTCGCGTCGATGACAAAGGTTTTTACATTTTTTCTCAGCGCGATGCTTTCCTGGACCTTATCCTTCAGATAAACTGAGTTGGCATAGTAGAGCGAAGCGTCAATTCTGAAAATAACCATCCCTTCAATCTCCTTGGCCTCCGGTACCCTTTTCATATTTCGATAGACCTTAGTCCCCGGAACTCTTCCTATCAAAGCGATATTTGGTCTGCTTATTCTACGTATGATAAGTACCAACGACATCAAAGCGCCAACAAGTATCCCCACTCTAGCTCCCATAAGAAGGGTACTGGTAAAGGCAAAAACCAAGACCAGGAAGTCTTGCATTCGCAAACTAAATAGCCTGGCTGGTTCCTTGGTGTCAATCAATCCCAAAACCGCCACGACCACAATAGCTCCAAGCACCGCCTTTGGCATGTAATAGAACAAAGGGGTGAGAAAAAGTAATGTAATTCCTACAACAAGGCCATTTACTATAGAAGAAACTCCTGTTTGCGCACCTGAAAACGCGTTTACAGCTGTCCTTGAGAAGCTTCCTGCAATGGGATAACCTCCAAAAATGCCCGCACTGAAATTACAAATTCCAAGAGCTATTAACTCTTTATTAGAGCTTACCTGATAGCCTTCCTTCTCAGCAACCTTTTTTGCAACAGCTATGGCTTCCATAAAACTTATCAAAGAGATGGTAAGCGCAATAGGTATTAAAGAATAAATAGTGGACCATTCCAGTAGATGAAATTGAAAATGTGGTAAACCTGCAGGTACTGTTCCAACAATTGAAACACCGGCATTTTCCAAATCAAATAGCCATACAGTACAAGTAGTTAAAATCACGGCAACCAATGCTGCAGGTATTGTGGGTTTCCATTTCTTAAGTAGTAACATTAGTACTATGGCTGAAGCTCCTATAATCAATGTGAGCGAATGGATGTTTTCGGATTGTTGAATGATTCTCCATAAAACAAGGTGAACCTGTTGACTTCCTTCAATCTCCACACCTAGTATATGTTTGAACTGACTTAAGCCTATAATAATCGCAGCGGCTGAAGTAAATCCATTTATCAAGGGTTGGGAAAGAAAATTAACCAGGAATCCAAGCTTAAGAATTCCCATTAAAAACTGCATGAATCCAACCATAATTGCCAAAAGAATAGCTAATTCCAGGTAATAGTCAGACCCCTGCTGTGCCATGATCCCAATTCCTGAAGCCACAAGCAAGGAGTCCATTGCTACGGGACCAACCGAAAGGTGTCTGGATGTGCCAAAGAAAGGATAAAGTAGTAAAGGAACCATTGCTGCATATAAACCAGCAAGAGGAGGAAGACCCGCTAGTAGAGCATAAGCCATTCCCTGAGGAATCAGCATGGTGCCAACTGTGATACCGGCAATTACATCTTTAGATATATACTCTAATTTGTAAGATGGTAGCCAACCTAGGATTGGTAATATGTGAGAATATCTGTTCCTAATCGAGATAGAATTTTTCAGATATTGGCTTCAGGACACGATTAAACCAAAGTGGTCTCCTCAAGTTATCCGGACCTGGAGCTGGTCTTGTCATATCTAACCACTTTTTATATACTTCGTGAGATTTTTTGGTGTCTACAAAAACATCTCCATATCGATCCCCCGGTCCAATATTTTCGAGACGTACTTTCTGATGCCAACAATGCATACCGCTTATGGGATCTGGATGGACAGGAAAAGTAATGTTTTGATGCACACCCCCATCGCTCCAAAAAATCCTTTTGGAATCGTTATCATCACTATCGAAGGGTCGTACACCTTGAAGTACACGCATTTTCCAGCCGTTATCGGATTGATCAATTGATACCGTATTTGTAGCCCAACGATTACCCTCCTTATCATGCGGTCTTCTCCACCGGCCAAGGTGATGAGAGCAGGCAATTACACCTGGTTTCATTCCTTCTGTAACCCAAATTCGATCTACGAAGTAACCTATCTCCGTATTCACTTTAATGAGGTCACCATCCGAGAGGCTGAATTTCTCTGCATCAGTAGGGTGCATCCAAACCGGGTTTCGATTGGCTATTTCTGTCAACCATTTTGCATTTCCACTTCTACTGTGAATCAAAACTGGTAACCTGAAAGTGGGAACCAGTGGATAGTCTCCTTTAGATCTATCCATTTCGTCTTCGTGAATATGACTCTTGATGTAAGTCGGTATATCATATTCCGGCCACTTCCAATCCACCATTGTTTGTGAATAGAATTCTTGTTTCCTGGAAGGTGTGGGGAATCCGACGACAGCCTTCCCATTTACTTTCAAGCCTATATTTTTACCTTCTTTCGATATTATTCCTGTTTTCGAATCTGTTTTGGATCCCTTAAGGTCTTCTTCAGATAAAGGATTTAGATTTTTATGGTACGAGGTCTTCTCTACCTCAAAGGCACCATACTTACGCATGTAATCCAACGGTGAAAGCCCTTCTTTCTGAGCGGCTTCTGGCAATCCTTTGGTGTGTTCGAAGATATATTGATAGTATTCATCAATTGTAATCTTTTCACCCTGTCGGTAAGGGGACTCAAAGTGTTTTCTAACTCCCAGGGATCCATCCGGATCAATTCTCCAGGATAACTCAATCCAAAATTCATCTTCTTCCCAAACCTCCCCGGGATTCACCTCATAAGTAAACTCGAAAGGTCTTCCTTCCCTGCGAGCGTATTCCCGAAGGACAGGTTGGCGGAAAGCAATCCACATTCCGCTGTGGGTCTCATAGCTGTTGATATCGTGACGCTCGGAGGCGTGTCCCATTGGCAGTACATAGTCGGCAAAATATGCAGTCTCGTTCCATGTTGGGGTTAGAGCAGCGTGTAATCCCACCATTTCAGGATCAGATAAAGCCTCGATCCAGGAAAAACCATCAGGGTAAGTCCACACCGGATTGAACACCCTTGTAAAGTATACAGACATCTTTCCCCTTTTCTCCTTTAGAAAGTGTGGTAAAAGTTGGCTTAGCTCGTGAAAGGCAAGTGGGTATTCTGTGGGGTAATGCAGTTCATTCCAGAACTTGTGTGCGGGAGGAACATCAAAAAACTTTGGCTTGAATTTATTCCAGGCACTCGGAGAGGTGCCACCTACAGTTCCAACGGAACCGGTAAGTACACTTAAAAATTGAAGTGCCCGTGCTACTGCCCATCCACCGAGATTCCCGCTTCCTGCACTTCGCCAGTTGTGACAAGCAAACCTTGAGCCTGCCATACCAATCTCCTTGGCAACTTCAACTATTGTTTCAGCTTTAATTCCACTTTCAGCTTCGGCGAATTCTGGTGTATACTCTTGATATTCATCAATTACCTTGCTAATAAATACCTCAAAATCGCATTTTTCAGAGGGGTGTCTGGCTTGCATATATTCCTGCCAGTTTACCCAATCGTGCATATACTCCTTATTGTAAAGATTTTCCTTCAAAATTATTCTTGCCATAGCCAAAAGAGCTGCGGCTTCCGTGCCAGGATAAGAAGGCATCCAGTAATTTGACATACTGGCGGTATTAGATAACCGTGGATCCATAACAGCAAGCTTCGCTCCTTTCATCATCCCTTCCATAATACGCTGCGCGTGAGGATTGAAATAGTGTCCTGATTCCAGGTGAGCACTTACCAGTAATATAAATTTTGAATTTGCATGGTCCGGGGAAGGTCGATCATAACCTTGCCAGATGTTGTAACCAAATCGTGCACCTGATGAGCATATATTCGTGTGGCTATTGTGGCCATCCACCCCCCATGCACCCAGAACTCTATTCATGTATCCTTCATGACCGGGTCTACCAACATGGTAGGCTATTTCATTGTTTCTCCCCTCCTTCAATGCTTCACGTAACTTTCCGGCAATGTCATCCAGAACTTCATCCCAAGAAACGCGTTCCCAATCTCCCGACCCTCTTTCACCTTTTCTTTTAAGAGGATAAAGGATTCTATCGGGGTCAGTAATCTGATTAACTGTAGCCGGACCTTTGGCGCAATTCCGACCTCTACTGCCCGGATGATAGGGATTTCCTTCGAATTTGCGAACGGTACCTAAGGTCTTGTCTATATAGGCAAGTAAACCACATGCAGATTCACAATTGAAGCATGTAGTCGGCACAATGCTGTAGTCCTTCTTCTCCTTCCGAGCCCACCCCTTTGCTTCATACTCGGTCCAATGATCCCACTTTTCAGGCGGGGGATAGCTGGTTAATTTACCAGGTTCGGTCAGTGTAGGTACTGGGTTAGATTCTTCCTGATGAAGAGCGGGGATGATGCGCAGACTTTCTGCTATCTTTTCAACTAATGTAGGTTTATGCTGATAGGACATGGCTCAGTTAATTAAGTTAACGGAATGCGTTGAGGGGCTTCAACCCAGATCTTTTCTGTTAGATAGATGCCGGTCAAAGTAAACAACCCGATGACTGGTAAAACCACATCTGCTTCAACAAAGAGTAGAACAAGTGGTAGAACATTGGTTAACAACATGACACCAATCCAGAACAAACTTGCGTACCTTCCATTTATGATCATTTTGACGGTTCGTTTGGCATCTGTAGTCGGATGAGAAATGGAAACCTCTACGATCATTACCAGTATATTAATTACTATTCCTCCAATGAGAATATTTCGAGCTAGACTGATCCATGATGGGTCCAGCGTTAAAACCAAAGAAGCTAAAAGAATCACTGAAGCACCCGCCATTAAACTATGAATGAACATATGTAGCACCAGAGCCGGACTCTGCCAAAAGTCCCTACCCTTTGCCTGTGCGAATAGGAATGCAGTATACACAGCCACCATCAATCCGGAAGGTATTCCTAACCAAAAACCGATAGATTCCACAAGAGGCATATTTAGATACTTACCGGCTATCCACAGAGTAACCATCCCACCGAATACAGTAATGGAATAACCTCCTTTGACCAACCAACTTCCCCAATGTGGACGAAGAAGGACATAGTGAAATCGATCGGGTCGGTCAAGGTCTTTGATCAATAACAGTCCTGTTAATGCGAGGAAGACCAGCGACACTCCACCAATAGTATAAACCAAAGAATCAGGGGCTTGCTTGCTTAACAACACACCTACTGCAAAAGCTAGAAAGGCACCAGCCGAAATAGCCTTTGTTAGTACATAGGCATATACTTCCCAGCCCCAAAGAATACCTTTGTCAGGCGTGTCATAAACTCTTCGTGTATTAACGGAATTCATCAATTCCTCAACCTGTGTTTTCCTCCTTTCATTGGGTTCACCACCATAGGTAACTTCATTGGATGAAAGTTTTTGCCCGTTCAGGTCCTGAATCATTTCAATAAGGTCCTTGCCTTCCGTTAGCTTCTCCGCATATTTTGCATAATGACCTACTCCTGTTGATTGCGAACCCCATATGTAAGTGTTGGACCTTTCGGTGACCGAAGGATTCAAGGACGCTTCATCACCATCTATATAAAAAACATTTGGCGCTGTACCTTTCTCCGGCTTCCTAGTTTTGACTTGCTGCTTGGACAGTAATTCCGAAATCTCTGAATTGGGATCTTCCATATCGCCAGATATAATAGCATGCTCTGGACAAACATTTACACAGGCGGGTTCTAATCCAATGTCTGTTCGATGTGCGCAATAATTGCATTTCGCAGCCGTATTAGTTTCAGGATCGATATAAAGTGCATCGTATGGACATGCCTGCATGCATGATTTGCAGCCAATACAGCGATCATTATTAAAATCTACAATACCATCCTCTCGTTTAAACAAAGCTTCAGTAGGGCAAATGCTAACACAAGGAGCGTCGGAACAGTGATTGCATCGTGTAACTGAAAAGACTCTCCGGGTATTTGGAAATTCTCCTTTCTCTGTTTGTTTCACCCACGTTCTGTTTACCCCAACCGGAACATCATGCTCTGATTTACAGGCAACAGTACAGGCATGACATCCAATGCATTTTCGATTGTCTATAACAAATCCAAACTTCATAGATAAGAATTTGAGAAGTAATATATGAACATTCTTTTATTTATTCATATAACAGGTATAGAATTGGTTCATTATGCTATGAACCAGAACTAAGTTTCATCAGCCATGTTGCTCTGAAAGCGTATTCTTGGTAAGGGATGGTGAGTTTCTCCATTAAAATTCTCCAGTGTTTCAGCCAGATTATCGAAGAAAGATTCGGGACCGAGTTTATCAACCATTTTATTTTTTGTCATAATATCTCTAACCGGACCTTTGATTCCAGAAAAAACCAACTTGATTTCCATTCGATTCAAGTCATCAATTAAATCACTCAGCATATGTATGGCACTGGAGTCCAGTGCATTAATTGCCTCAGCATTAATTATTATTAGATTCACATTTCCGCGATCCATTATTGCATCGTCGATACTCTTACGAAATACATTGGCATTCGCAAAGAAGAGTTGTGCATCAAAACGAAAAATAAGAACTCCCTCGACCTCAATAGCCTCGGGGAATCGCTTCATATTCCGAAAGGTATCTGTACCTGGTATTCTTCCCAGAATCGCTGTATGAGGGTAGGCACTTTTGAACACAATCACCGCCAAAGAAAGTAACACTCCAATGGCGATACCTTCTTCAATTCCTGCCACAAGAGTTGACATGAAAGTGACCATCAACATGACAAAGTCTTTGCGGTCATTTTTCCAAAGGTGAATTGCTTCTTTGAAATCGATTAATCCAAATACAGCGACCATAATAACAGCCGCGAGCATGGCTTTGGGTAGGTAATAGAAAAGTGGAGTCAGGAATAATAATGTCAAAACAATAAGCACAGCACTGATGATTGCGGCTAATCCAGTATTCGCCCCTGCCTGATCATTTACGGCCGTCCTAGAAAATCCACCGGTTACTGGAAAGGATCGGAAGAATGCACCTCCGATATTGGCCATACCCAGACCGATCAATTCCTGATTGGCATCCAACTTGTAATCCTTGTGCTTCGCCTGAATAGCCTTGGCTACAGCAATCGATTCCATAAATCCTACAAGGGAGATTGTAAGTGCAGTTGGTAGCAGGTTCTGAATTTCTATCCATGAAAAGGTTGGTACAAAGGGAGCGGGGAATCCACTAGGTACTTCTCTGACGATTGCTACACCGGTCATATCGAGCCCAAAATACGAAACAGCCCCAATACCAATAACTACAGCAACGAGTGGGCCAGGAATTCTTTTATTCCATCTTCTTATGAGAACGATGGATAGAATACCGACAGTTCCCAGGATGAAAGTACTCAAATGAACCATTGAAATATTGGAAAAGGCCTGGTATAGAATCGAATGGATATGATTACTACGAGCTATGTCAAGACCAAGAAGGTGTTTTAATTGGTTTAGCCCAATTATGAGAGCGGCTGCTGACGTAAACCCACTAATTACAGGGTGAGATAGGAAGTTTACCATGAACCCTAATCTGAATAATCCCAGTAGTAATTGGATCAAGCCTACCATTAGTGCTAGTATGATCGCCAGTCTGATAAAGTCCGTACTACCAACTTCTGCAATCTGCCCTACTCCATTTGCAATTAGAAGAGCTACCATTGCCACTGGACCAACCGCTAACTGCCTGGAAGTACCAAATATGGCGTAAAGAATGAGTGGAATAGTTGCAGCATAAAGACCATAAATTGGTGGAAGTCCTGCGAGCATAGAATAGGCCATACCCTGCGGAATTAGCATAACGCCAACCGTTAAGCCTGCAGAAAGATCACCTGTTAACCAACTTTTATTGTAATGAGGTAACCACTCAAATATTGGAAAGAAGTTTCTCAAAGTCTCTTTGTTTGACACAAAACTAAGATGCTGGATCCCCCTTGAAAGTAACAAATGTTACAACCGAATTTGAGCTTTATGAGGAGTTTATGTTATAATATTTCGATTCTATTTCTGTATTGCTCGATCTTCTCCTCTTGTTCAAGCTTTTTAAGTAGCCGGGAAATCACCACACGAGAGGAATTGAGCTCATTAGCAATTTTCTCATGCGTCTTATTAATGACATAAGATCCTGTTGCCTGCTTCTGATCAAGCAGGTATTTATACAACCTTTCATCCATCTTATGAAAAGTGACGGAATCTATGGTTCTGAGAAGCTCATTGAATCGATTTTGGTAAGAACGAAATACATACTTTCGGAAGGACCTGTATTTTTCTGTCCACCGATCAATGTATACCATAGGCACCATCCAGAGGGTAGAGTCCATTTCCGCAATGACTTTAAAGCGACTGGGTGTACCTTCTATACAACATGTTATCGACATTGCACATGTATCACCCCCTTCCAGATAATAAAGAAACACTTCATTACCATTATCGTCCTGCTGCATGACCTTCAGGAGCCCTGACAAAACAAAGGGCATTTCGGATACACTGCCACCTGGTCCAATGACCTGACTTTCCTGTTTTACTTTTTTCAGTCTTCCAACTTCAAGAATTTCATCTACCAGAGAATCCTCAATATCCAGTTGTTTTAAAATATCGTTAACAGCGATGTCCTCAGTCACAGTCAGATATTTTCAAACGGAATATCGCAAGACTCAAGACAATCAATAACTTTTGTGACTTCCTTGAGTCGTAAGTAGTAATAGATCTGTCTTCCGTCTCTTTCACTTCCAAGGACACCTTTGAGTTTCATATTTGATAAATGGTGTGAAGTAAGTGATTGCTCAGTACCTCCCAGCATTTCGCAAATACTGTTTACTGATAGTTTTTCGTTTTCTCTGAGTAAACCAATAATGGCTATTCGTGTTGGATGCGCTATTGACTTTAGAATAAACGCAGCTGATTCCAGCTTCTGTGTAGTTAACGTACTGTCTCCTGTCTGAATCATAATCAAAAATATGAATATATCTTCATATTTATACTGAAATTCGAGAAATAGGATTCACAAAATGTGAAATAAAAAAATGTAACCTAATTTTGATCCGAGGAAACGTAATGTAGTTTCGGGATGTGGCGCAGCCCGGTTAGCGCACCACTTTAGGGTAGTGGGGGCCGCTGGTTCGAATCCAGTCATCCCGACGGAATATGCCAGCATTTTTGCTGGCTTTTTTTTTGCGCTTTTTGGATGAGAACCAGCGAGGGTGGCCGTTCGAGATCGACATAGATTTTCTAATGGGGTGCAGAAAAGGGAGGAGAGAATGTTGGCGCCTGAAAAATAGAAAAAAAATAAAGGGAACGTTTTGGGACGTCCCCTTCCTTTCGACCCATATCTGGTTGGGATCGAAAATTGAATCACCGCTTAAATACTCGCCTGTATTATGACTACAAATCTATTCTTCCTTGGAAATCATGAACTATGGGTTGTGTCAAACTGGTAAAATCTACGCTTAACCGGAATTAATCCGGATGAACCGGACCGTCGCTATTTACCCGTTTATTAATTTCGAAGCGAGATGCCTAGAATTCTCCTTTTTCATCTTTGTTTAATCCTGTCGTCGGGTTATTTGATGTCACAGGACCTTGATAAAATACAGCGTCAACTGGACAAAAATCGTGTCGATAAGGCGCTGGAACTTATTGACAAATCCTTAGAGAAGAATACAATAAATCCGACGGTAAGATGGATCTACTCTCGTATTCTCTCCAGCGATTCTCTTGAAAACTATGACCTGGAACTTTCCCGAGATTACATATTCCAGGCTTTGGATGACTATCATCGCTTAAAGATCCTTGATCCAAAAGAATTTGAGAAACTTGATATAGATACCTCCCAATTGAGTGCTACCTATAGGAGCATTGAGTTTCAAACGTTCCGTGTGTATGTGAATTACAATCGAATCGATGGATTCAATGAATTCATGCAAATCTATCCAAACTCCAGGCTCATATCAGCAGCAATCAGAAAGCGGGACAGCCTTGCGTATATTCAAACCAAATCGAAAAATACATGGCAATCCTTTAAACAATACATGGATACCTATCCAAACTCCGAATACTTTGATGTTGCCAAGACCAACTACGATTTACTACTATTTCAAAACCGCACGTCAACAGGTAAACTTTCTGATTATCGACAGTTTGTTCGCGATCATCCTAACTCTCCGTTTATAGATAAGTCTATTGAGTATATTTTCACATACTCCACATTGGATCATGATAAAAACTCTTTTTCTCGCTTTATCCGTGAGTATCCGGAATCTCCAAAATCCAAAATCTCACTTTCAATTTTGTTCCACCTTGATCGGCAAACCCTGTTTCATTCACCGGATCTTTTTCCAGAAGACTTTCTTGACTCCCTCGTACTAGCACATAATCTTTCCCAGTCACCTCTAATCCCTGTTTTAAATAATGGGAAGGTCGGATATATGAACATGAAAGGTGAAATGATTATCAATCCAACTTTTAAACCAGAAGATCAGGAACTGTTTTGTAGAGTTATAGAGGACGATTTCCTAGTTGGCTATCAAAACGACAACGGAGTCATAGTAAGCCGTTCAGGAAACATCATCTTTTCCGGGGATGTTGTTCTGGCAAAAGAAGTTGGGTTAGGAGGCATTTTTGTAAAAACAGGAGAAGGTAAAGGATCCCTAATACATAAATCCGGTTTTGGCATCATAGATAATATTGATGATGCTGAAGTTTTTGCAAACCGCTGGTTTAAAGTAAAAAGAAAAGATAAGTGGGCTCTGGTATCCTTCTCAGGTATCCTGCTTACGAGTTTTGAATTCAGTGAAATCTCACGTAGGAATCGATTCTTCATTTTTAAGAGAAATGATGAAATCGCCTTAACCAATCTACCTCTTTTGTTAAGTGAGTTGGGAGAGGGAGGTTTTACCCTGGAGTACAAGTACGATGACCTGGAATTCGTAAATGATTCACTTGCCATCGGATTCAAAGACAATCGTGAATGCCTGGTGGATGACAAACTAAATTTCCGAATTCCATGGGCAATCCAAACAGTATATCCGAACCCGAATGTTTTCTACTCCAGAGAAAACGACAAAATCAGAATATACGAAAGCAGAAATTCCTCTTTCATTGGGGTGGTCAACGCAATTCAAGCCAGTCCCTATTGGTTGATTGTAAAACAAGACAAATGGCAAGTCTTCCATTTGCAGAATTCCATTCAAGTTACCTCATTGGATTCTGCGAAAATCGTCAGTGATTTCGCAGTATACATTACCCAGGAAGATTCATCTTTTTGCTATTTCCAAAATGGACAAAAGCTGTTCATAACAAATGAGATGGAACTGAGTACTTTACAAGTACCCGGAGTTGAGCGAAAAAACCTGCTTCAAATTCGTGATGAAGATCTTGTGAGTATATGGAATGAGGATGGCCGGTTTCTGTTCCAAGGACTATTCGAACGTGTTGATGCAATTGAAAACTCTCTGTTCCGTGTAAAGTATGGTGACTCCTACGGAGTGGTCGATGAAACGGGATATTATCTTCTTGAGCCCATTTATGATTTCATTGAAGTAAAAGATCAACTAGCGATGCTGTTAAAGGGTGGGAAAATTGGAGTATACGATTTCACCAAAGACATCCTAATCAAGCCAGCATTTGACGCCGCATTTGAAAGAATAGAAAATTACTACAAGACAAGTGAAGAAGGTTTCTGGGGACTAATTGATGAGGATGGTCAAGTGCAATTACCATTCGCCTTTCAGTCTTTGGAGTACTTCAACGACTCTTTGCTCTGGGTGCAAACCGATTCTGCGTGGAGAGTTGTAGACGTGAATTCCGGTCAGTCTACTTTTTTGAATTACCTAAATAAACAGTCGTTCAAGACTTCCGAGGGGACTTTTTTTCGTGTTTTGACGTCGAAAGGTTATGGAGTTCTAAGCCCTCGAAATGGACGCGTAGTGCCAAATAATTTTTCCGACATCCGACTAATTGGCGAAAAGACTCAATACTTACTTGCTGAACACTATATACCTGAAGCGTCGATGTATGTAATTGTGAATTATGACCTAAATGGGAATGTCATATCTTCTCAGGCGTTGAGAGAAGAAGAATATGACCTGATCTATTGTGAATAGGGGGATTATCGCTTAGCTTTTATCATGGATTCGGGAAAATTCAATTCGTTAACGAAAATGGAGAAGCTACGTTGGCTATACTTTAATGGAGAACACCTTACGGCCATTCGATACTACGAATACAAAGTAATCTTGTATCTGTCAGAATCCTTCCTCGTCGAGGTTTTTTACCACAACAACTCGGGTATTATTGAAAAAGTGGAAATAATGCAGAAAAACAGCTCCCGACTAAAATTCTATGCTGACCAAATCAAACTTTCAGAGCCCTTTATTGAGTGACTTGAAGGTTTGCAATACCTGCGGAAGCACGAGTTTTCGGTCATCGTTAACGATCACATGGCTTGAAAGAGCAATCCTTTGTTCATCCTTCCATTGATTAGAAATAATATCTAGAATATCCGACGTTGATCGGTGTTCGTCACGGCTTAATACTCTTTGAATCCTAACTCTTTCCGGAGCTGTTACTGTTACAACATGGTCTAATTCTTTATAACCACCCGTCTCAAATAACAATGCTGATTCTTTCATCACCAATGGAGCGCGAGAGTCAAGTACCCATTGCTTAAAATCATCTCTCACTTTTGGATGTACGATAAGGTTTAACGATGCGAGACGATCGGGATTTTTAAACGTTTGGCTGGCGATTAACTTTCTATTGAGCCCATGGGTAGTATAGCTGTCCTTACCAAATAAGTCAATAAGTTGTTCACGGATCTCAGGATCTTCATTCATAAGTGTTTTGGCCCTGTCATCCGAGTGATAAACAGGTACATTGAAAATCTCAAATATTCGGCAAATGAGGGTTTTTCCTGATCCTATTCCTCCGGTAATACCAACAGTTACCGATTTCATCTGAATTCAAGACGCATGGCATCCGGGCTGATATCGAGATCCTCAAGATATTCCGGATAGAATATGATTGTAGGTACAATTGTTGAATCTTCATCCATCATATTGAAGTCTACAGATATACCGAAATCACGCATATCAAACCCCTCCTTAAATGCTCTCCTCACCGTATAGTTTACGGCCACCACAGAGTCTCTCAATAAAACAGATCGATCTTCAGGGAAGTTGAGTTGATCTACTGGTACGAGTATTCTCTCTCGGTCGAATCGATCCACGGCAAAAAGTATGTCGACCTCATCGGGTTCAGATGCCATCATATCCTCAAATGGTAGGGGAATCTGCACCGTCAAATCCATATCCTCATCAATCCTGGTTTCTCGGATCAAAACATAGTATTCATCCTGTAAAGAATTAATTATGGTTTCCGGACCAAAAATCTTGATCTTAGGTGGGTCAATTGTGATAGGAGAAACTACCCGATAATTATTTTCTAATGAAACATTTGCGGAGTCAACACGCAACCGAACCTCTCTGCCAATCTTCTTCTCAACATTTATAAAAAGGGTATCGGTCACCAAATAATTGATATCTAATCCTAGTAACTGTTCATTAACCACTGTGAGGAGAGAGGAGCGCGTAAGAAATCTAATTTCTGTTGGGTTTTCAAGGTCAATTTTTATTGGAGTTACACTAAACCATAGCGTTCTCCTAAATAAATTCCACCCCCCACTACCAACATCAATTTGGATGACCTCTGGCAAAGGATCCATGATTACGACACTGTCACGTTCAAATTCAAACTCTATTGGATAGCTGACAAGTGCATTGTGTCGCTTGTTAAGCTCATTAAAAAACCAAAAGGTAGTGGCCCCCACAATGGACAGTGACACTACCTTCCAGTTACTAAAAAATCTATTTATGAATCTGTTAATCATTCATAGCCAGAAAGATTCTTTTAAGATGCGTATTTTTTGCTCGCCTCCAAAGAAATTGAGGACTTTTCAATCACCAACTTATTCCCTCGATCAACATCAACCGTGACAGTATCGTCCTCGACATTCACTACTTTCCCGTGAATACCGCCAACGGTAACTACCTGATCTCCTTTTTTGACCGCATCAATAAACTTTTTTGTATCCTTCTGTTTCTTTTGTTGTGGGCGTATGAAAAAGAGATAAAAGATCACAATCATGCCACCCAACATGATGAACTGGGTGTAATTTCCCCCAGAAGCAGCTTGTAATAAAATTGTATGAACCATGCGGCTAATTTACGAAGGATTATTAGCCTTAGTAACATTAGCCTTGATACTTAACCTATTTATTTTCGGATAAGTATTTGCTGTAATAGTTACCGTTTTGTTCTGAATACCAGGCTTGTTTCGGCTGTTAAATTGGACTTTGATTTCACCAGTTCCACCAACTGCGATAGGCTCTCTTGGCCACACAGGTACCGTACAACCGCATGATGCTGTTGCGCTTGAAATAATCAATGGGGCTTCACCTGTATTGGTGAAAGTAAATACGTGGTCTACAACATCACCTTCTGAAATTGTACCGAAATCAAAACTTGTTTCTACAAACTCAAAAGATGGGACGGGACCTTCAGGTTGAGTTTCAGGTGTTGTAGCACTGATAGGTGTAGAAGGTGCGGTTGCTCTTGCTCCTCCATTCTTGTTTTCTAGTTCAGCCATTTTGCCTTCCAATCGGGCAATTCTAGCTTCCATTTCCTTGTTCGAGCAGCTAAGTACGGCTGCTCCTGCAATAACCAAGGTAAGAACTCGTATAAGGTTTTTCATTTTCACACTGTTTTTTTGAACCAACAAAGCTAATCAACCAATGGTTTAAAGCGGTGCAGAAAATCCTAACGAAATGTTAAACTATTGAGAAACTAGTTATTCTTGATCTTGTCAATGAGGCCATTAACATCATCCAGCAGCTCTTCTGCTTTATCCTTGGCGTCTTTTATTCTTCGCTCGCCTTCAGATTTCGCCTCATTATTCATCTTACTTTGTTCCCCTTCAACAAAGTCATCTACCAGGTCTTCGAGGCGTTTCTTGTACTTGTCCAATAAGTAGGACAGTTTGTCCCTGGTGTTGGATCCCTTTTCGGGTGCATATAATAACGCGATAATGCCTCCTGTGATTATCCCCAGTAAGAAAGCAAAAAATGAACCTCCAGAATCTCTACTCATGGTATTAATTATTTGTTGTCAATGAGACCACGCCCACTCTTTTTAATAACGCCTTCCGAAGTTAATTTGTTTGAAATAACATCCAAAATCCCGTTAATGAATTGTTTACTTTTTGGTGTGCTGTAGGATTTGGATATGTCAATGTATTCGTTAATCGTAACCTTTACTGGAATGCTTGGGAAACTCATCATTTCGGTCAACGCGAGTTTTAGTAGAACCATATCCAGATTAGCGATGCGTTCAAGATCCCAGTTTTTGGCATACTGTCTGATTGTCTCCTCCAGTTCATCATTCCGGGTCAGGGTCTCTTTGAACAAGTTTTGAAAGAAGCTGAAATCTTCTTCCTGATTGTGGCTAAGCGATTTGAGTTCAAAATTGTCTCCGTCGAAGCTCTTAATCGTTTTTAATGCCAGGTTTTTAAGTATTGATTTATTTTCAGCCCAATGGAGATCTTTCTCCGTAAAATCACTTTCAATAATTTCATTTTTGAAAAGGATATGTTTGAAAATAAATTTTAGCACATTAAGGTGCTCCTCTGAGTTTGGCGAAGAAAGCTCCTGATACCTTTTGTATTCCTCGGACTGACTTAGAATTTCTTTATACCACCTCTTAATCATCAGGTACTCATCAGAATTCCAATTCGACTCCGGTCGACCTGCAGCTTTTCGAAGCTCTGGCAAATCCATTAATGTGAGTAAGGGTTGATTTATAATCAGATTGAAATTCCAGCTGTTTGTACTCTTTGACTGTTTCTCCTTCGATTTTTCCTTGTCCTCAAGGTCTTTGAAGACCCCAGGAATAAGCATCACCTTCAAAAACGTGGTGTAGATGTTTTCAGCCTCCTCAATAACGTATTTCTTGACCCTTGAGGATTCTTTCCTTAACTCGTTATTGTAGGAATCGACAGCAGATTCAATGTCTTTATCTTCTTCAGCCTCAAAAGACAACGAAGTACGACTACCCTTCACCCTTGAATTAAATTCCTCGAGTATCCTCCGTTGTTTCTCCTCAATTAAGTCTCTATCCGAAAAATCATGAATTGCTGGATCAAGATTGTACTTCCCGACGAGATTATCTCCTATGGCTTTTTGCAACGAACTCTTAACCAAAAAGAATCCATACAGCGACTGCATAGCTTTTACCCGTAAGATTCTTCTGTTCAACATGGTTATTTATCTGGTAAGTTGGAGTTAATATGGAAGTTTTATTTTGCCGATCTGTTCTATTCTCTCCAATGCCAAGTGCAAAGCTGCCTCATGAGTGGTAATATCTCTATTTTCAGATGTATTGATTACACTGGTCAATGTGTCATAAATAGTTTCCGTCTGTTCGTAAACCCTTTTCAGGTTATGATTACCCATCATTTCATAGTAAACATTGGTGATTCCCCCAGCGTTAATCAGAAAATCAGGAGCGTATAATATATTTAGATCTCTCAATTGCTGGCCATGCTTCTTTTCATCGTCTAACTGGTTATTGGCTCCTCCAGCTACTATGGCACATTTCAATTTGGATATAGTTTGATCATTGATTGTAGCTCCTAAAGCACATGGAGCATAGATATCCATAGGCGTGTCGTAGACATCTTCAGGTGGAATAACCTGGACTTTGTGCTTTTTTGTAATGGCCTGCAATTTGTCTTCAAAAATATCGGATACGAGAACCTCTGCGTTTTCCTTAACGAGGTTATCAACCAGATAGCTTCCTACATGGCCGACACCCTGCACGAGTACTTTTTTGCCCTCAAGTGAATCAGATCCATATACTTTTTTCGCGGCGGATTTAATCCCGACAAATACACCGTATGCAGTGACAGGACTAGGATCCCCTGACCCGCCCATACTTTCCGGGACACCGGTTACATAGGGGGTCTCCATTTTCACATACTCCATATCCCTGGAAGACATGTTAACATCTTCCGCAGTCCAATATCGACCACCCAAAGAATCAACAAACCTTCCGAATCTGCGCATTAAAGCTTCGTTTTTCTGGGTTTTTGCATCTCCGATAATAACGGCTTTGCCCCCTCCAATATTTAACCCGGCGATTGAGGATTTAAATGTCATACCGCGAGAAAGCCTGAGAACATCTCTTATTGCCTCTTCCTCCGACGCATAGTTCCACATCCTGGTACCTCCCATTCCGGGCCCAAGAACGGTGTTGTGAATAGCAATAATTGCTTTAAGTCCTGTTTCCTTATCATGACAGAATACCAATTGCTCATGTTCCATCGACTCCATCGGTGAAAATATCTTTTCTGACGTTGTCTGGGGTTGTGTTTCGATCATTTCCGAATTCTTAGATTAAATTTTTTGTTGCTTTGCCATGAAAGCTGCTCAATTTTGGGAGCACAAAACTACCTCATTTCGTAAAAACTATTTGAAGCTGACGACGTTTTACCATAAGTGAAAGACCTAGCCCACCTTAATAAGTATTTATATAAATACAAATCTTACTTACTCCTTGGAACGATTTTCATAATTGTTGCAAATTTCTTCTCCATTATTCCAGCCGTTTTGGTGAGGTACTCCTTCAACCTTTTGCAGAGAAGTTATGATGTCTTTCAAATGTTTACCGGCTTTGACATACAAAGCTCTACCTATTCTCTTTTTGCTTCCAGCATTCTCATCATTGGTGTTTTAATACTTATTTCAGCCCTATTGAGAGGTGTATTCATGTTCTTCATGCGACAGACCATAATTGTTATGTCCAGACATGTCGAGTATGACTTGAAAAATGAAATCTATAATCATTACCAAAGTTTGCCTTTGAGCTTTTACAGGAGGAATAACACAGGTGATCTTATGAATAGAATCTCGGAAGATGTAAGCCGGGTACGAATGTATGTGGGTCCGGCTATCATGTACGGTATCACACTTTTCACACTTTTTCTGATGGTGATTCCATTTATGTTCTCGATCAATGCTAAACTCACATTGTACTCGTTGATCCCCCTTCCACTTCTCTCCGTCTCTATATACTTTGTGAATAACATTATTAATCGAAGATCGGAAGAAATTCAACGAAGCCTTTCCGGGTTATCGACATTTGTTCAGGAAGCCTTCTCAGGTATTAGGGTCATCAAGTCTTTTGTTCGCGAAGAAGACATCTCCAATGAATTCAATAACGAGAGCGATGATTATAAGGAGAAGTCGTTACAACTCGCTAAGGTTCAGGCACTCTTTTTCCCCTTGATTATGGGATTGATAGGTCTAAGTGTAATTCTTACGGTTTACATTGGTAGTGTCGAGGTGTTGAACGGTGTAATAAGCACCGGAGTAATCGCGGAATTCATCATTTACGTAAATATGTTGACATGGCCGGTCACCTCTTTAGGATGGATTACAAGCATCATACAAAGAGCAGCAGCTTCACAAAAACGAATCAACGAATTTTTAAATACTAAGAACGATATACTTTCCACACACGAATTAAAGACCGAGATTAAAGGCAAGATCTCCTTTAATCATGTTCATTTTACCTATCCTGATTCGGGAATAATTGCTTTGAAAGACGTTTCCTTTGAGGTCAATCCGGGAGAATCCATTGCCATTATTGGTACAACAGGATCCGGAAAAAGCACCATAGCGAACCTAATTTGTCGAATGTATGATAAAACAGATGGATCCATTCATATCGATGATAGAGAGATTAACGAGTACAATACTCAACATCTGAGATCTCAAATCGGTTATGTTCCACAAGATGTTTTTCTTTTCTCTGACACCATAAAAAATAACATTGCCTTCGCCAATCAGGATATGAGCGAAAGAGATGTAATGAAGGCTGCGGAGGATGCGGATCTGGCAGAAAATCTTTCCCGCTTCCCCAATGGGATCGAAACAAAAGTAGGAGAACGCGGTGTAACTCTATCAGGAGGTCAAAAACAAAGAGTTTCAATTGCAAGAGCAATTGCAATGGACCCGTCCATTCTAATTCTTGATGATGCACTATCTGCGGTAGATACTAAGACTGAAAACGCCATATTAAATGCCCTGGCGAAAATTATGAAAGGACGTACGTCAGTGATTATTTCTCATCGGGTTTCTTCTGCAAAACTTGCCGACAAGATTATCGTATTGAATGAAGGTCTGGTCGAAGAAAAGGGAACGCACGACTCACTGATGAATAAAGGGGGTATTTACAAGGAGCTTTATGAGAAACAGCTACAAGCTGAAGAGGAAGTATATTAACTTAATCGACCCATCCCTCAACTGACATCGAATCATCGATGTAGTATATTTCGAAGACTTTCCCACCGATTTCGTACCCCAAGGAAGTTGCCTTCTGTTTAATCATGTGATCAATTTTCTTCGAAGAGGGTCTGACCCACCGATTCATATCAAGGAAAACAGCAAATCGTTTCGATGTCTCGAATTCCCTGATCTCAAAACCCAATGGAGCTTGTGCCATTTCCGATTCAATATCTACCCCTATGAAATATTGTACTTCATTTGCTGGCAGAGAGTCATTCTTAATAACTACCCTTGTGACAGTCCCAATAATGGAACTATCAAGTACTAGCTTTCTACATTCATTCAGATATTCGACTATCTGTGGAGAAGTTGACCTTCCGGTAAATTCTCTGCCTATAACCGTTTTCCTGATTCCTTGAAGCTCGTAAACATTTACCTTCTGAAATCCCCCCAACCAATAATAGATGGATCCAAGGATGATCCCAATGGAAAGAATACTAATTGCAGAATAAAGGATTAAGGGTCGGTTCATGCGGTGAGAACTTCTTTATACTGCATTTCATAGAGTTGATTGTAGTAACCTTCGAGTTCCAGAAGTTCAGTATGAGTACCAGATTCGACTATTTCTCCTTTGTCAAGAACAATTATATTGTCCGCTCGCTGGATGGTAGAAAGTCTGTGTGCAATCACTATGGAGGTTCTTCCCCTCATCATTTTCTCTATTGCTTGCTGAATAAGTTCCTCCGTCTCTGTGTCAACTGAAGATGTTGCTTCATCCAAAACGATAATTTTTGGATCATATACCATGGCGCGTACAAAAGATATTAATTGACGTTGACCTACCGACAGTGTAGAACCTCTTTCCATCACATTGTAGTCAAATCCTCCCGGAAGTTTTTCAATAAATTTTCTAGCTCCAACCAAATCGGCTGCTTCAAGAACCTTCGATTGGGGGATCTCCGGGTTTTTCAATGTGATGTTATTGTAAATAGTATCGGAAAAAAGGAAAACATCCTGCAACACGACTGCTATATGTTTCCGAAGGTTTTCCAGTCTGTACTCTTTTATGTCTATACCATCTAAAAGCACCTCTCCTTTATTAATCTCATAGAACCGGCTCAACAAATTGATCATGGAAGACTTTCCGGCTCCGGTGGCTCCAACTAGCGCGATGGTCTTTCCACTTGCTACCTCGAAGTTTATGTTCTTCAATACCCAATCTTCATCGTTGTAGGCGAAAGAAACGTTCTGAAAACGAATGTCTCCTTTTACGTCGCCCGTTTCGTATGTCCCATTCTGAGAAATATGCTCTTTGCTATCCAATAGATTTAAAATTCTGTTGGAGCTAACTATTCCCATTTGTAATGTATTGAACCGGTCTGCAATCAATCTTATTGGTCGGAAAAACATCTGGATATACATGATAAATGCGATCAGCATTCCCAGTTGAATTTGTCCCTGAATAACCTCTCCCGCACCAAACCAAACCAATAATCCAATTCCTGCAGCTTGAATTACTTCTGCTACCGGAAAGTAAATCGAATAATACAGTACAGATCTCAAGTTGGCAGTTAGATGCTCTTTGTTGATTTTTTTGAACTTCTCGTATTCTCTTTTTTCGCTGTTGAATATTTGCACAATATTCATACCTGTGACATGCTCCTGAACGTAGGTATTCAAGTTGGAAACAGCGGTACGCACCTCATTGAAGGACACTTTAATTCTTTCTTTGAAGACATAGGTTGCTATTATTAAAAGTGGCAAGGTGGAAAGGCTAATCAACGTCAATTTCCAATCCATGTAAAACATGAAGGTGATGATTACTATTAACTGTAGCAGATCACCTATCATGGCGGCCAAGCCCTGACTAAACACTTCTGCCAATGTCTCTACATCCGAAATATTTCGGGTTACCAACCTGCCTATCGGAGTTTTATCGAAAAATTTAAGTTTTAGCCCCTGTAAATAGTTAAAGAGTTTTGTTCGAATATCCCTAATAATGAATTGTCCCAGCCAGCCGGACAGATAAGTATGAAAATACTGCACCACAGCCTGAATACACATTAGAACCAACAATAGAAGGATCATATTGACCAAGCCTGGGAAATCTCCATTTGCCACTTGATTATCAATCGTTTGCTGGATTATAAGTGGTCTAACTGGTACAACCAGTGCAAGTGCCAGAGTTAGAAGTACAAGCATCCAGAATTGGCGTATGTAAGGTTTGGCAAATTCAAACAATCTTCGGAGTATCCCGAAATCAACTACGTTGCCACTTAAAGTTTGATCTTTTTCCAAGTTATTCAGATGTATATATCGTCAGGATATTTTACCGTAGTCAGATACAAGCCCTCGGGTGGGACTGCATATCCTGCTGCTTCTCTATCTTTTTTATCTAGTATAAAAGCGAATTCCTCCAAAGAAAGTTTTCCTAGACCCAATTCAATCAGGGTCCCAACAATGGCTCTGACCATCCCCCGCAAAAAACGATTCGCCCGAATGGTGAAGACGTATCCAGCCTCCTCCTTCGACCAAATCGCCATATCGAGATTACAAAGAAAGTTATTCACTTCCGTTTTCACCTTACTAAAGCTTTCGAAATCCTGACTTTCCATAAGTAAATGGCAAGCCTCATTAATTTGAGAAATATTCAGATCAGCCTTGAAGTAATACGATCGTCCGTGCTTAAAAGGTTGTTTTTTTTGGTGAATGAAGTATTGATACTCTCTACTTGTTGCATCAAATCGAGCGTGAGTGCCATCTTTGACTTTTTGCAAGGAGTTGACAGAAATGGAGTGCGGTAACATGGCATTCGCCTTATGTAACATGGTATAATGATCAAGCTCCTGAGAAGTGTCTAAATGTGCAACCTGTTGCAATGCATGAACTCCTGTATCTGTTCGGCCACTTCCTGTAATCTCAATTCCAGTTTGAAGAATAGTTGAGAAGACCTTCTCAATCTCTTCTTGTACTGATATCGCATTTTTTTGTCTTTGCCATCCATGAAATGGTTTTCCGTCGTAGGTGATGTCCAGGAAATATCGCATAACTACAATTTTAAATGCTTTGAATTTGTCAAAGTACCTATCACGAGGTTCTTTTGCATACTATGATTCAACGTATCCAGACTGTTTTCTTATTTTTCGTGGCTTTGTCTATGCTGGGAATCCTGTTTTTTCCTTTATGGCAAAAGATGGATTTAAGTTCATCAGAGATTGCTACAATGGATGCTTTTTTCGTCCGCTTCGAAAAATTTGGAGATGGTAATGAGAACTCTGTGGTCATTTCAAAAATGGACGTTTGGTACATGATTATACCCGCGATTCTTTCAGCCGTGGTTGCCATCATTTCGATATTCACATATAAGAATAGACTCCGACAAATTCAATTTGGAGCGCTCAACTCACTTTTAATTGCTACCACAATGGGACTGGCTTTGTTTTTCATTCAAAAGGCAGAGAGGTTATTGGCACTTGACTTACAGGGTAATTACCTTTTTGGATTCTATTTGCCCGTGAGTGCACTGCTATTTAATCTACTTGCCAATCGCTTCATTAGAAGAGACGAGTCTCTTGTCAGAAGTGCTGATCGTATTCGATAAAACTTTCGGGAGTTAGCATCTGACAACTTGACATAGTTTGTCTCATGGAACGGATTTTGATATCTGGCAGTCATACTGTAATCCGAAAGAGACTATGCAAGAAAAAGGCAATATTTCTATTCACACGGAAAATATTTTTCCGATCATTAAGAAATTTCTTTACTCCGATCATGAGATATTCTTGAGAGAACTGGTGTCCAATGCTGTGGATGCAACACAAAAAATCAAAAGGCTCGCTTCCCTGGGAGAATATCAAGGTGATTTAGGGGAAGTTACTGTCGACATTCATATCGACAAAAAAAAGAAAACCATAACCGTTTCAGATAAGGGAATCGGTATGACAGCCGATGAAATCAAAAAGTATATCAATCAGATAGCTTTCTCCGGAGCGACGGAATTTCTCGAGAAATACAAGGACAAAGGAGAAGACCAACAAATTATCGGACACTTTGGATTGGGCTTTTATTCCTCATTCATGGTAGCTAAGAAGGTAGAAATCGTTACCAAATCGTACAAAGATGGATCAGAACCTGCAAAATGGATTGGAGAAGGAAATACCGAATTTGAGATTGCGACTGCAAAAAAAGACGGACGAGGTACTGACATTGTACTACATCTAGCAGAAGACTCGGAAGAGTTTTTAGAGGATCATAGAATTCAGGGCATTCTTGATAAATACGCGAAATTTTTACCCGTGCCAATTCGATTTGGCGAAAAAGAAGAAAGTCAACCGGATGGAGAGGACAAGGATGGTAATCCTAAATACAAAACAGTAAAACGCGACAACATTGTCAACGACACAGATCCAATTTGGACGAAGTCTCCAAATGACCTAAAAGACGAGGACTATCTTAATTTCTACAAATCATTATACCCTTTGTCAGAAGATCCTCTATTTTGGATTCACCTGAATGTAGATTATCCTTTTAACCTTACCGGAATTCTATATTTCCCCAAACTAAAAAAGGATTTTGAGCTTCAACGAAACAAAATTCAACTCTACTCCAGACAGGTATTTATTACTGATGAGGTAAAAGATGTGGTGCCCGAATTTTTACAGCTGCTGCATGGCGTAATTGATTCACCCGACATTCCATTAAATGTTTCTAGAAGTTACCTGCAGTCTGATTCCAATGTCAAGAAAATTAATGGCTACATCACCAAGAAGGTTGCTGATAAGCTGAGTGATCTCTTTAAGGAAGACAGAGAATCATTTGAATCAAAATGGTCTGACATCGGGATTTTCGTCAAATATGGAATGATCTCGGAGGAAAAATTTAACGATAAGGCCAAAGATTATGTACTGCTTAAAAGTATCGATGATAAGCTGCATACGGTTGAAGAGTATAAGGAAAAGGTAAAGGCAAATCAGACTAATAAGGATAAGCAGGTTGTTGTCCTCTATACATTCGATAAGGACAAACAACACATGTACCTTGATGCTGCTCAAAACAGGGGATATGACGTCGTTGTCATGGATGAAGCACTTGATAGCCATTTCATAAACCATGCTGAGCAAACCTATGAGGTCACCTTCAAACGAGTAGATGCTGACGTGGTTGATAAGCTAATCGAGAAGGATGAACAAAGAGACTCGGTGTTAACGGAAGAGGAACAGAATTCCGTAAAGGAGGTTTTTGAAAAGGCTATTGATGAAACGAAGAATACAGTAGTTGTAGAGGCAATGTCACCAGATGATATGCCTGTTACCGTCACTCTTCCTGAATTTTTACGACGGATGAAGGATATGCAGGCAGTGGGTGGCGGTGGCCCAATGATGTTTGGCGATATGCCACTTAACCTCTCTGTCGCAGTTAACGGTAATCACGAAATCATAAGAAAAATCGTTGAGGCAAAACGGGAGGATAAGAAAATTCGCTTGGCAAAACAGGCTTATGATCTGGCTCTGCTCTCGCAAGGAATGCTATCTGGCGAAGCGCTAACAACCTTCATAAAAAGAAGTGTTGAGCTCGCGACGAAATAAGTCAGATTAAATGCTGATAAATGAAAGCCCGGTAATACGGGCTTTTTTGTTTTCAAATCCTAGCTTTGGCCCCCGATTAGCATAACTAAATAATTAAGTGAGACAACGGTTTTTTGGGTTTCGAAAAGTTAGGGAAGAATTTCACCGACTTAAACACCTGGATGAGCTGTCTGGATTACGATCCGACATTCGTTTACGGTATATCGTTTGGTTTCTTGTTTCACTTCTGGCTGCGACTGTTTTAATCCTGTTTCTGTGGGACACTGACATGCCAAAGAAAGCCGTCTTAATGTCCGGGATTTTTGTTCTTGCCGGTCTGCTCTGGGTGACGGAGGCTTTACCCCTGTTTGCAACTGCCTTCGTTGTTATTAGCCTGGAAGTTATTCTCATAGCAAATCCGGGAAAGTGGATTTTTATCGGACCTGAGTTATCACCAATAGACTACAAAGTGTTTTTGAATCCTTTGGCTGATCCGGTCATCATACTATTCCTTGGTGGATTTCTATTGGCACAAGCCTCTGTTAAAGAAGGTATAGACAAGGCCCTTGCCAGTAATCTGCTTAAGATCTTCGGAAATCAACCAGCCACAGTCATGTTGGGACTCATGATGATTACCGCCGTCTTCTCCATGTGGATGAGTAATACAGCCACTACAGCAATGATGATCACGCTAACGGTCCCTTTACTTTCACAAGTTCCTGATAAAGACCCATTCCGAAAGGCACTTGTTCTTAGTATTCCCTTCGCAGCAAACGTGGGTGGCATGGGTACACCTATCGCCTCTCCTCCAAATGCTGTGGCAGTCGGTTTTTTAAGAAGCATCGGAATTGAAATCAGTTTTCTTAACTGGATGCTAATTGCTCTCCCATTGGTGATCTTGATGCTTTTTATCGCCTGGGCAATCCTATGGCACTATTACAAACCCAAACAAAGCGGAATGAAACTCATCAGTGAGAGTCATAAAATTGATTCCAGAGGTTTTTATGTTATGGTTATTTTTACCATAACCATTATTCTTTGGTTATCGGACCAATGGCATGGGCTTCCAACGGCAGTTGTTGCTCTGGTTCCCATTGTTGCTTTCACCGCTACAGGGATCATTCGACGAAGGGACATTAACAGTCTCGAGTGGCATATCCTTATTCTGATTGCCGGTGGTATCGCTCTGGGAGTTGGGATGAAAGCCACAGGTTTGGATACAATTATTGTGGATCTAATCCCTCAAAGCCCGGCCGTAATCTTCCCAATTCTGATTGTTGCAACTATTCTGTTGAGCACGTTCATGTCCAATACCGCCGCTTCCAACCTCCTCATTCCACTTGGTATTAGCTTTGCTGCGGCTCTTGGGTCCGAAAGACTGAGTCTCGAAATAGGAATAGGGGTTGCTCTGGCCGCGTCTATGGCCATGTCCTTACCCATTAGTACACCACCCAACGCCATCGCTTATGCTCGGGGTATACTAACCTCCAAAGACTTTGTGTTCGCCGGAGGTTTTATCGGTGTTATTGCGATTGGTGTAATCCTGCTTGCGCGATGGATGATTCAGTTTTTTATTTAATTGATCAATTAAGAACAATATCTTTCAGACATTGTGCCCATTTGTCCTCTGAGTTCAAGCTGGGCACTAAATCCCAAACTTCACCCCCTTCTTCAATAAACTCCTCCTTGTATTCATCCCCAACTTCGATAGTAGTCTCCAAACAATCGGCGACAAAAGCCGGGGAAAATGCCAATACTCTTTTGACTCCGCGTTTTGCAAGGTCTTTCAATATATCTTCTGTGTAAGGCTTAATCCAGGGATCTTTTCCCAATCTGGATTGAAAACAAACCGTATAGTCCTCGGGATTGATACCAAGGCGCTCCACAAGCAGCCTCGATGTGGCAAAACATTGGGCTCGGTAGCAAAAATTGTTTCGAGCTGTTAATTTATTACAGCAATCTCCAAGTTGGCAATACCCCTGGTCTGAACCTTTACGTATTTGCCTTTCAGGAATACCGTGGTAAGAAAATAGATAATGGTCATACTGACCATTTTTGATCATCCCTTTAGCCTGATCAACAATGGTTTGGAGGAAGTATTCGTTAGAGAAAAATTGGGAGGTAAACTTGATTTCAGGTATGACTTGCCAGCTCTTAGTAATCTCCATCACCTTATCTATCACTGACCCTGTTGTTGCTGAAGCATATTGCGGAAATAGTGGGATGACATGAATAGATGAGACACTTTTCAACCGTAATTTTTCAAGCCCTTCGTGGATAGAAGGGTTTTGATATCTCATGGCATACTCTATCGCGTATTCATTATCATCCATCATTTCCCGAACTTTTGACAATAGATCTTCCGTATGATACTTCAAAGGGGATCCACGCTCCGTGAAAAGTTTACGATACTCCCTCGCTGATTTTGGTGATCGAAATGTGGTGATGATTAGGTTTACCAGTAGCCAACGGAAAAGAAAAGGAATGTCTACTACTCTCTTGTCCATTAAAAACTCCCGAAGATATTTTCTTACATCAGGTACTGAAGTGGAATCAGGTGTGCCCAGATTAACGAGGAGGACCCCTTTCTTAGCCATACTATAAAGCGTTTGTTTGCCAAATTATCATAGAGTAAACAACGAAACGGGCAAATCGTGCGGTAGCGATAAACAAAAATCGACGAAAAGGATATTTCGCTGCCCCCACAAGCATACATATAGCTGAGAAGGGTAAGGGAGTTAATGCCGCAACAATGACCAGAAATCCTCCAAACTGCTGAAATTGTCGTTCAAATTTCTGTAAGTAATTGATTCGTAATAGTCGGTAAATCTTTGTGGCATGAAATAAGGAACCCAGATAATAACCTATGATTCCGGAGACATAGGAAATGGTTGAAAGAGCTGCAATATTTTGAATATAAAGTGAAACGTCCCCGTGTCTCATCGACCAGAGCATGAAAAACTCCGGAGGAACAATCCCAAATACGACTTCAGAGGTCAGAAAAATAGTATAAATGGCAACTGGCTTTTCGTAAAGAGGACCAAGCAAAGTGATCAAATCAAAATCCAGGTATTTCTTCGCCAGCACATAGATTCCAATAATCGCGACTAAACCAACGATACCTCGGAGAAGGTTACGCACAAGGAAAGTGGTGCGTTCAGACATATTCTGATTCGATGATTCTAATTCCACGCTCACGATGTATGATTAACCAAATGGATTGGAAAACAATTCTAATTAAACGGCTAAAGTAAGTCTAAGTTGAAGATATTGGCTTTTGTTGGTTCTCTTTTTGCTTGGCTTTTCCGCTGGATTTTTCTTTCTCGTCAAACTTGATCACCCAGTACGGGTCGGAAAGCTCGGTATACCTTCCATAGAATTGCGTAAGTATGATCTTTACAGCATAGTTGAGTCTATTAACTGCATCCCTATAATAATCAAGGCGATTTTGAGGGTGATAGATAAAGAATTTAAGTATTGGGAATGAGTCTCTTCTGAAGTCTCCAAGCACTCTGGTCACGTTTGCCTCTTTCTCCTCTCCCTCCAAAAGGGTTACAGCTTTCTCGCAATTGTCGGCCACACCCAAAACCAATTGGCAATAAATTTTATCAACAGAACGGTCAGAGTTGGTATAAAGGTCCGCTGTCTCCTGGCAGAAAGCCTTAAGAATGCGCAACCCAGGTAAGCTCATTGATGAGTTTGTAAAAACATCGGGTTGCCACAGGATTTCCCGAAATGTGAAAAGAGATGGCAATAATTCAGTATCATATTCCCCATTGGTCTTCAATTGCAATAAGTCTTTCTGCGTCAATCCATCAATTACCACATTGGCTGCATTCAACTGATAGGCCCATCCTCTCTCATCCTTGTCAATGAGGTCAATAAAGTTCCATATTTCGTTAAGTGCAATTTTCACATTTTCTAAGATATGCTAGCTAAATTAGCCAAGCTTTACTAAATAAGTCGGAATATCTGATTCCCGGACATTCTGGTCGTAGAACAGAAAAACCCATTCACCGAATATTCCGAGCTTTTTGATTAACACTATCAATGAATGGAAAAAAAGTGGATCATTCGGGAAAAACCGATTGAAGAGGAAGCAGGAAAACTGTCCAGAGACCTCAACATTAACAACATACTTGCGTCCATTCTTTTGCAAAGAGGAATTAGCGACTTTAGTAATGCGAAAGAATTCTTTCGCCCCTCACTAGAACAACTTCACGATCCTTTCTTAATGAAAGATATGGACAGGGCCGTGAATAGACTATGCGATGCACTGTCAAAAGATGAATCCATTTTAATTTATGGTGATTACGATGTGGACGGAACTACATCCGTTGCACTTGTTTATAGCTTCTTAAAGGAGTTTACTGACAACATCAAATTCTACATACCTGACCGATATAAGGAAGGATATGGAATCAGTAGAACAGGAATCAAGTGGGCAATTGATCACAATGTCAACCTTATCATAGCCTTGGACTGTGGTATTAAAGCCAATAAGAATGTTGGCTACGCAAAAGAAAATGGAATTGAAGTAATCATCTGTGATCACCATTTGCCCGGAGTGGAACTACCTGATGCATATGCGATTCTGGATCCTAAACAGGAAGACTGTAATTATCCATACAAGGAATTACCAGGTTGTGGAATAGGTTTTAAGCTGCTATCCGCTTTCTGCATTCAGAACACGGTAAATCCGGAAAGACTTTTACAATACCTGGACCTTGTTGTCATAAGCATTGCCTCTGATATTGTACCAATAACTGGAGAAAATCGAATACTGGCCTATTATGGTTTGAAAAAAATAAATCGTGCTCCCATGCCAGGAGTTTTCTCGCTTATCTCAATAGCAGGTGTCAAGGGAACAATAACGATCTCGGACATTGTATTCTACCTGGGCCCAAGAATTAACGCCTCTGGTAGACTGGCACACGCTCATGCTTCAGTGGAAGTTTTAATTTCCGATCACGGGAAAGATCTTGAAATACACACAAAAGAATTGAACAACAAGAATGTTGAACGGAAGGGATATGACCACACAATTACCAAAGAAGCCCTGGAAATGATTCAGGCAGATGAGTCTTTGAGCCAAGCAAAAAGCACGGTTGTATTCAAGGAAAACTGGCACAAGGGTGTGATAGGGATCGTTGCTTCAAGGTTGACCGAACATTACTATCGACCCACTATTGTTTTGACCGAAGCCAATGGTAAAGCCACAGGGTCAGCACGCTCAGTTAAGGATTATAACATCTATAACGCAATCTCACAGTGTGAAACTCTGCTGGACCAATTTGGTGGACATAAGTATGCGGCAGGATTGACCTTGTCATTGGAAAAAGTGGAAGACTTCATCAAAAAGTTTGAAAACGTCGTTGCAGCAACCATAAGCGATGATCAACTAACGCCCAAATTATATGTGGATTACGAAGTCCCCCTGGAATTCGTCAATTTCAAATCGAATAGCATTTTATCTCAGATGGCCCCTTTCGGACCAGGCAACGAAAAACCCGTTTTTGTGAGCCGCGAGGTACAGGCGAAAGCCGTCAGGCAATTAAAAGGTGAGCATCTAAAGCTTTCTCTTATGGAAAAGGGTAGCAAAAAATCGTATGAAGCCATTGGATTCGGCCTAGGACACCTGAAAGACAAAATTCAAGCAGATAAGCCCTTCGATGTTGCCTATCAAATTGACGAAAATGAATATCGAGGAAACAAATCCCTTCAGCTTATTCTAAAGGATATAAAATTCTCTGACTAATTTGCGGCATTTCGATGGAGTTACGCGCAGAAAGCCTAGTCAAGAAATACAAGAAACGTATAGTCGTCAACCAAATCTCCGTATCGGTTAATCAGGGAGAAATCGTAGGATTACTCGGACCGAATGGGGCCGGTAAGACCACCTCGTTTTATATGATCGTTGGTCTGATTAAACCCAATGACGGCAAAATATTCCTTGATGAAGAAGAGATAACTTCCCTCCCCATGTATAAAAGGGCCCAGAAAGGTATCGGATATCTCGCACAGGAGGCCTCAGTATTTCGAAAACTCTCTGTGGAAGATAATATTCTGGCAGTACTTGAAATGACCAAGCTGTCAAAGTCAGAGCAAAAGGAGAAAATGGAAAGTCTTCTTGAAGAGTTCAGTCTAACTCATGTTCGTAAAAACCTGGGGATGGTCCTTTCCGGAGGTGAACGGAGAAGAACAGAAATTGCGCGAGCTCTTGCGGTGGATCCCCATTTCGTGTTGTTGGATGAACCGTTCGCAGGTGTCGATCCAATCGCAGTTGAGGAAATCCAGGGTATCGTTGCCAAACTGAAAGACAAGAACATTGGAATACTGATTACTGATCACAACGTTAACGAAACGCTTTCGATTACCGACCGAGCGTACCTGATGTTTGAGGGAAGATTGTTGAAAGCCGGTACTGCTGAGGAGTTGGCCGCAGATGAACAAGTAAGACGAGTCTACCTGGGCCGACACTTCGAACTTAAACGTAAGATCTAACGTCATGGCTCTGTTCAACTCCATATTGGCTTGGGTAATGAAAAAGCGTATCCATCAGATCGAGCTTTTCATGAAGTACCCTAATGAAGTTCAACAAGAACTATTTCAAGGACTTACTGAACGGGCATCCAAAACTGATTATGGAAAGAAATACGGTTTTAAAGATGGTCTGAAGATTACTGACTTTCAAAATCGGGTGCCAATTGTAAACTACGAACAGTTATTTCCTCAAATAGATCGTGTTATGAAAGGGGAATCTGATGTGCTTTGGCCAGGAGAAATCCGATGGTTCGCAAAATCCTCAGGCACAACCAACGATCGAAGCAAGTTTATCCCGGTAAGTAATGAAGCGTTGGAGGATTGCCACTTTAAAGGAGGAAAAGACCTACTCTCCATTTATTTCAATAACTATCCTGAATCAACCATTTTCAGTGGAAAAAATCTTGTCATCGGAGGTAGTCATCAGGTAAATACCTTGGACTCTAATTCCAATTCGCAATACGGTGATGTTTCAGCTGTACTAATAAGCAACCTGCCCTGGTGGGCGCAAATGGTACGTACTCCTCCGAAAGAAGTCGCTCTCATGGACGAATGGGAAGCCAAATTGGAAAAAATGGCAGAGATAACTGCCAAAGAAGATGTAACTAGTATTTCAGGAGTCCCTACCTGGACGGTCGTCCTTCTGGAGAAACTAATCTCCGATGCTGGTGTGAATGACATCACAGAAATCTGGCCCAATCTCCAAGTATTCTTCCACGGTGCAGTTGCCTTTGGACCCTACCGAAAATTATTCAACCGATTAATTCCATCATCTCAGATGAAATACCTGGAAACCTATAATGCATCGGAGGGCTTATTTGGTATTCAGGATCAAAAGGATTCAGAGGAAATGCTTTTGATGCTGGACTACGGTATTTTTTATGAATTCATTCCAATTGAAAATATCGAGGATGAAAATCCCATCGCCCTTACACTGGATCAGGTTGAAGTGGGTAAAGTCTACGCCCTTGTTATAAGTACAAATGCCGGGCTGTGGAGATATAAAATCGGAGATACCATTTCATTCACCAACCTTAATCCCTATCGAATAAAGATTGCAGGACGTACTAAACATTTTATCAATGCATTTGGTGAAGAACTAATGATTGGTAATGCTGAGGAAGCCATTACACATGCTTGTAGTCTGACACAAGCGGAAATCGAAAACTTCACAGCAGCCCCTCACTACCTGGACCAGGGAAAAAAAGGTGGTCACGAGTGGGTAATTGAATTTAAACACCCTCCAAATGACCTCGATAGGTTTTCAATAATCCTGGATGAAAAGCTAAGGGAATTGAACTCTGATTACGATGCAAAACGTCACAAAGACCTGGCACTTGTCGCTCCTATTATCCATAATGTTCCAAACGGGACCTTTCTTAATTGGATGAAAAAACGAGGGAAACTAGGTGGGCAAAACAAGGTACCAAGACTTTCGAACGATAGATCTTACCTGGAAGATTTACTAAAAGCAGTTCATTCCTGATCTGAAGGGCGATGACTGGAGTAGTTTTCCCATTTCTCCAACAAGTTTTTGAAATCTTCTGGCAATTCCGAATCAAACTGCATCCTCTCTTTGCTTACAGGATGAATAAAGCCAAGTGTTTTTGCATGTAGCGCCTGTCTTGGCATCATTTTGAAACAGTTTTGAACAAATTGACGGTATTTAGTGAAGACCGTGCCACTCAATATTTGGTCTCCCCCATAAGTGGAATCATTGAAAAGCGGATGTCCGAGATGCTTTAGGTGAGCTCTGATCTGATGAGTCCTTCCGGTTTCAAGGTTACATCTTACTAATGTGACATAGTGAAATCTTCTTAAAACGTTATAATGCGTAATCGCTGTTCTTCCAAGTTGGCCATCAGGAAATGCCACTGTAATTCGTCTATCTTTTAAACTTCGGCCGAGGTTGACATTGATGGTCCCATCATCTTCAGCGAGGTCACCCCAGACCAGAGCAAGGTACGTTCGCTCAATGGAGTGATCAAAAAACTGCTTGGCCAGTCCACTCATTGAAGCCTCGGTTTTCGCGATAACCAACAGTCCTGAGGTATCCTTGTCGATACGATGCACCAAACCAGGCCTGCCTTCATTCCCTTTCATTTCTGGAAGATTTTGAAAGTGATATGCCAATGCATTCACCAAAGTACCACTCCAGTTCTGATATGCGGGGTGAACAACCATACCAGCTGGCTTATTTACAATAAGTAAGTGTTCATCCTCATATTGTATGTTCAAGGGTATGTTTTCCGGGACTAGCTCCTCATCCCTTGGTGGTGTCGGGAGTTCCACCTTAATTATATCGCCATTTCTAACCTTATAGTTTGGCTTGATTATTCCCTCATTCACTTTAACATATCCCTGACGTATTCCTTCCTGTAACTTATTTCGAGTAACGTTTGGCAATCGATCCATTAAGAACTTGTCAATACGTTCAAGAGATTGTTTGGGATCCACTACTATTCGATGGTGTTCAAACAAGTCTTCCGATTCTTCCCAATCTTCACTCATGTGTCAAAAATACCTATACTTGTTATATGTCACTGCCCACTACGCCTTCTCCCGTTGAGCGCATTCCTTCTTCGCTCATGGATAGAAAGGGAATTGTAATTTATATAAAGAGAGATGACCTCATTCATCCTTTAATCATGGGCAACAAATGGAGGAAGCTCAAATTCAATATTCAATATGCCAAGGATAGGGGTTTCGACACAATTGCCACATACGGGGGAGCTTACTCAAACCACATAATTGCAGTAGCATCTGCGTGTGAACTGTATGGATTAAAATCTATTGGTATCATCAGGGGTAACGAATTAAATCAAGATAGTAATCCTACACTGAAGCTTTCCGCTAAGAAAGGGATGCATATGGTATTCGTTAACCGACAGGATTACTTACTCCTTAAAAACAATCAAACGTTACCGTACATGACCAATAAGAGAGTCCTGATATTGCCCGAGGGTGGAACAAATGAGTTGGCAATAAGAGGATGTGAAGAGGTATTGGAAGAGATTGATTTTCCCTTTGATACTATGTGCTGCCCTTACGGAACCGGTGGAACAGCTGCAGGATTACTTTCGGCGTTGCCCAATGAAAGAAATCTATGGATTTTTTCATCACTAAAAGGGGATCAACAAGGGGATGAATTCAGTAAATTACTTGAGACTCATTCCATTGAGAAGATGAATTACCGGTTTTTTCCTGAAAATCACTTTGGTGGATATGCCAAATTCAAACCTGAATTGATTGATTTTATTAACTCTTTCTATTCAGAATTCAGGATTTTGTTGGATCCTATTTATACTGGAAAGATGTTTTTCAGCGTTTGGGAATTGGCTAAAAATGACCAAATTGCACCTAATAGCAGGCTATTACTCATTCATACAGGTGGTTTACAGGGTATAGCGGGCTTCAATCACAGGTACAATTTGGCATTGCCCAAACCTGAGGTGTTATGAAAAAATTTGTTTATGCAACGGGTGTACTCCTATGGCTGTTGACAGGGTGTGATCTTGATCAATTGCAAACGGATGATATAGAGAATCCTACGGTACGGAGTATCATTGCCGTGCCGTTAGGCAACGCGTCCTTTACTTTGAGAGATCTGATTACGCAAACCGGTGACAGTACTGTAGTCATTGAGGAAGACAGTGCCAGCTCTTTACTCAGTTTAGTCTACACTAATAGTTTCACATATACGTCGGATGCAGATATTTTATCGACTGACGATATCACCAACAGCGGCTCACTCAACTTACTAGCTACACCTGCAGTACCGTCAACCACTTCAGTTCCTTTTGCTCAGGTTTATGATTTTTCATTTTCCACCGGAGATGAAGATCGACAACTGGATTCTGTTTTCTTTGAAAGGGGAACACTCCAATTCTCATTGACTAACCCTCTTGCTTCTGTTATCAGTTACAATGCCTCGATAGATGGTGTTGTTAGTCCGGCAGGCCAAGCGGTTACTATAAGTGGAGCTGCTGCAAACGGTACTGACATTCGAAATCAAGACCTCGCAGGATATAAACTGGTACTCACGGAAGCTGCTTCAGGAAATACAACCTTTAGACTGGTCCTAAGCGGTGATGTGGTATTGCAAGCTGGAGAATCAATCCCAGCCGGACAACAATTAGCTTTCTCTGTTTCTTTTCTTGACCAGGAGTTTGATATTGTCTACGGCGATTTTGGAAGTAAAACCGTGAGACTTGGTCAAAACGAAGGTCTAGAAGTTGACTTCTTCAATTCTCTTTTTGGGGAAGATGCAATTGAATTCCTGGAACCTGAGTTGAGCATGACATTCAGAAACTCAATCGGTATTCCCATGGGGATTAATTTCGGTACTTTTTCAGGACAAAAAAGAGACGAAGCAGGAAATATTACAAGAGAGCTCTCTTTAGAAGGTAGCGTGGCAAACTCACCCCAAGTAATTGGATTCCCAACTGTAAACCAGGTCGGCCAAACAATTTCAAGCACTATTGAAATTAACAGAAACAATTCAACACTACCAGATCTACTTTCTTTCGGTCCGAATTTTCTTAACCTTGACTTGAGCGCCACAACTAATCCAACAGGAATAACCGAGCAGAATTTCTTTGACCCTGATTTTACTACCATCGAAACAGATATTGAATTTCGGCTCCCCATGATCATGTCAATTAATGATCTTGAATATGAGACAGACTATAATATTGATATCGATGAATTGAAATTTAGGGAAGACAGCGACCAGGAGCGCGAAATAGACTCTGTCTCACTTCGAATCTATTCTTCCAATTTGCTCCCGGTAAACGGAACAATCGATTTTCAAATCCTTGATGAAATAGATACAGTCATATTTGAGGTACCGGAAATTCAAAGCATCCGATCAGCATTATTGCTGGAGGGAATAACTCGAGTTCCCAGACCCACCACGTCAGATATTCCTTTGGGAATGGAAGGCATCGAAGCATTGGAAAATGGATCCAAGATAAGACTTGTGATTACTTTGGCGACTCCTCAAACACAGAACTCTACCCAAATTTTTCCACAGTTTCTAGCCAATTACAATTTAGATATTACCATAAGTGTTTTGGCTAAACTAAATCTCGAGTTTGATTGAAAAAGTGGTTGACCATATTACTGCTTGGAATTTCCAGCTGGACATTTGGTCAGCACGGCTTGGCATTTTATCATTTACGAAACGGTACTTTCCAGAACACCAACTACAATCCGGCTTACATGCCACATGGAAAATTTTTCCTAGGACTACCAGTCATCTCCGGAGTAAACGTATATGTGAATAATCAATTGAGTTTCAATGATGTTATCACTAGCTCGGACTCAACCGCGGAAAGACCCAACGGAGGTCGTTTTATTGATGTTGATAATGCAATTCAATCGCACGGGATGCGAAATATTATCAGTGCAAATGTTCATGTAAGTCTCTTCCACATCGGATTCCGACTTCCGGATGATGGGCCAGCCTTCTCTTTCTTTGTCAACGAACGTATTGAATCAGACGTAACCTATCCAAAATCGGTTTTACAGTGGGCCTGGGATGGAAACGGATCCTTTCTGGGTCGCAACATGAACTTCAATAGTTTGGGTATATCTACCAATTATTTTCGAGAGTACGGGTTGGGTATAGCCATGAACATTCCCGATCGACCAATCACTGTTGGCTTCCGAGCCAAGATGTACCAGGGCATCGTAAATGTGAGCACCCCGGCTTCCATGAAGGTAAGGTTTAGAACACATCAAGACGACTTTGCTCTGAAGCTTACCACGGAAAACCTTAGCATACGAACCGCCGGTTTGGGCAGTGTAGAAAACGTCAACTACTTGATCAATAATGGTAATAAAGGCTTTGGAATCGACGTAGGTATGGAATATAAGCTTAACCGATACTACCAGGTTGCCTTTTCTGCTACCGATCTTGGATTTATTTCCTGGAACGAGGATGTAGAAACATTTTTCCTGAACGATACAACAGCACGTTACAGTGGAGTGAATTTACGCGGCTCAAGAAACCTGGAACGCGCTTTCCAGGATTCGGTTCTTGGTGATGTAGAACTGGAAGAAAACAACAAAAGCTATTTCGCTCCCATGGTCGGAAAACTGACCGCCAGTTGGATCTACACACCGATGAAGGGAGTGGATGTAATTTCCACGGTCCATACCAGAATAGTGCAAAACCAACCGAAAATGGGATTTGGAGTAGGTGTACGAGGTTTCCTTAGCCCAAAAGTAATTGGATCGGCGAGTATAACCCGCGTACCACAACAATGGATGAATATCGGTACCTCCTTTGCCGTAACCGCCGGGCCAGTACAGTTCTACGCTTCAGCAGATAAGATCCTGGGATACTCTGTTCCTAATATGAGATGGGCAGAGTTCAGGCTTGGTATGAACCTGGTATTTGGAAACGGAAAAAAAGAAAAGAAATCGAGCCAGGAGTACCAGGATTTTGGTCCTATTACTGATTCAAAAGGTGTAATCTCCAATACTTTCCTTGGCCAGCCTGTGAAAGTTAAGAGACAAGATGGTATTTACACCGTGATAAAAAAGCAGAAGAAGGACGAACCAACCTCAGCATCCTCAGAATTGAAGAAGGTAAGAAAAGCCGAAGTTGTCAAGCGTGATACCAAATCTGCAACTGGCACCATAATTAATAATGATAAAGTAAAACGTAAACTTGAGTCAGCCACAGGAAAGACTGAGCGAAATGATCGAAAAGGATTGAAATTCCATTCTGCAACAGGTACGGTCAACACCAGTGAGAGACCGGGTCGTCGTTTCCATTCTGCTACCGGGCAAAACCGAAGTGACCACAGGAGGGAAAAGAAAATTAAATCCGCAACAGGAAAGGTTAACACAAACGATAGAAAAGGATTACGATTCCATTCCGCCACGGGGCAAAACCGAAATGATTACAAGGCCACTCGGAAAACTAAATCCGCCACTGGAACAGTGAATAAAAGCGATTCTAAAGGCGGCCGTGTCAATCGGTCTGCCTCTGGAAAAGTGATTAACAATGACTCCAAAGGTGGGCGTGTGAATAGAAGCGCAACGGGTGCTAATCGAAGCCACTTCAAAAAGAAGAAGAACGTCAAATCCGCAACTGGCAAGAATCGAAACAGTTCAAAAAAGAGACGAAACTAACCAAACAGTTCGGCTAATATTTCCTTTAGATTCTTCCCCTTACTTGCTGATCCATCAGGAGTAGTAAATGTTTTTTCGGATGAAGAGATATAAAGCTCAGAAAACCCAAGTTTTGAAGCTTCTTTAATTCTAGGCTCAAGTTTTATCACCGGACGCAGTTCGCCACCAAGACCAACCTCAGCAATGAGACATGCCGTTTTACTAATCATAATATCGTGGTAAGAAGAGACAACGGCAGCGCATACGGCCAGGTCAAGTGAAGGATCATTCACCCGGATACCTCCAGTGATATTCAGAAAAACATCTTGATTCCCTAACTGCAGACCTAGTCTTTTCTCGAGTACCGCCAGCAGCATCCCTAATCGTTTATTGTCAAAACCAGTTGTACTCCTTTGAGGCGAACTGTATGTGGAGGGAGTTACCAGGGCCTGCACCTCAATTAATAACGGACGGTTACCTTCAAGACTTGCTCCAATTGCCACACCAGATGAGTTTCTTTCAGCACTAAGAAGAATTTCTGATGGATTTTTCACAATTTCCAGGCCACCACTTGCCATCTGGTAGATCCCAATTTCAGCAGTAGATCCAAATCGATTTTTTGAAGTTCTTAATATTCGATAGTACTGATTGCGATCTCCCTCAAACTGTAAAACTGTATCCACCATATGTTCAAGAACCTTGGGGCCGGCAATACTACCCTCCTTGTTTATATGCCCAATAAGGAAGACCGGAATATCAGATTCCTTAGCATATCGCATTAGCTGGCCGGCACATTCCCTAACCTGGCTAATCGACCCTGCCGCGGAGTCCACTTCTTCGGTAAAAACAGTTTGAATGGAATCTACAATTACTAGGTCCGGATTTAATTCATTTACTTGATTAAAAATGCTGGTCAGATTTGTTTCAGACAACAAATAGGTATCATTTGAAGAAATACCAATTCTGTCCGCACGAAGCTTTATTTGCTGAGCGCTTTCTTCCCCGGACACATAGAGGATTCTCTTGTTCTCCATGTGTAATGCCATTTGCAACAGTAGAGTTGATTTACCAATTCCAGGTTCACCGCCAATTAAAACCATGGATCCGCTTACGATTCCTCCTCCTAATACCCTATCAAATTCGCTTTCACCAGTAGTAAGCCGAATGGTGGTGTCTGCAGAAATGTCCTGAATTTTTACAGGTTTATTCCTTGTTGAAGTTTTGTCCCCAGACCATAGTTTATTGACGGAAGTGGTTTCAAGAACCTCCTCTACATACGTATTCCATTCACCACAAGATGGACATTTACCAACCCACTTGGCCGATTGAGCCCCACAGTTTTGACAAAAGAAAGCTGTTTTCGATTTAGCCACTTAACAGAGTTTGACGTAACTGCCCAACCAGGTAATATCCTTACCGTAAGGGGCAATCGTTTTCTGGACAATAGGATCTTCAAAATGACCATCCAGCTCAATGAAGAAAAAATACTTGAACTTAGACCCAATCTTTGCAGGTCGACTTTCGACCTTACATAAATTAATCCCAGCGTCTTCAAACTTCTTGAGAAAGGAAACTAAAGCTCCGGGAATATCCGGAAGTTTTGCAATAAGCGAAGTTTTATCCTCTCCACTTATTGGATTTCGATACTCCTTACTGATAATTAGAAATCGTGTCTGGTTATCCGCTGAATCCTGAATATTACTGTAAAGTATAGGTAAACGATATTGCCGGGCAGCGATGGGGGCACAAATAGCTGCGGTCTCAGGTTCATCCATTGCCATCTTACAGGCGCGACTTGTGGAGCTAACTGGTAATAATTTCACTTCACCCTGGAAATAGTCCTGAATAAAGTTTTTACACTGTCTGAATGCGATGTCTTTACTAAAGATAGTTTTGACCTTCCTCAGGTCCTCTTCCAGTGAAGCAATACAGAAATGGATAGGGAGCACTACCTCAGCTACAATTGATAGTGAATGAACCCCGAGGTAGTCGATAGTCTCTTGTACAGTCCCTTCCTGATTATTCTCAATGGGAACAACGCCAAATCTAGCCCTTGAAGTAGCTACCGCATCAAAAACTGCGGAAATGGAATCGAGAGGCAGGTAATCACTCATGGCTCCGTAACGGGACTCGGCCGCCTGGTGGGTGAAACTTCCTTCAGGTCCCAGGTAGGCTACTCGTTCTGGTAATTCCAGGTTTCTACTTACTGCGAAAATCTCCAGGAATATGGCCTCGATTGCATTTCGATTAAGTAATCCCTCGTTGCTGGCGGCCAATCGATCGATTATCGCTTTTTCACGTTCAGGACGATAGACTGTTGTTTTCGATCCTCTTTTCAGTTTTCCAACTTCTTCAACAAACAGCATTCGCTTATTTAACAGTTGAATCAACTCATTATCCACACCGTCAATTGACTCCCGAAGCTTATTAAGTTTTTTCTCGAATTCGTCACTCATCAATTGTGAACTTAAAGCGATCCTTCGGTTGATCAAAATTGAAGCAAGTTTTTGTGCAGTGTTCGGCCTATAAAGTTGAAATATCCATGACTATTCGGTTAATTTTGGCCCATGCAAAAGGACAATAAGGTTTTCGAATTAATCGAACAGGAAAATCAAAGACAGACCAGGGGAATTGAATTAATCGCTTCCGAGAATTTTACTTCCCCACAGGTAATGGAAGCTGCCGGCAGCGTCCTAACGAACAAGTATGCAGAGGGTCTCCCTGGGAAACGTTACTACGGTGGTTGTGAGGTGATTGATGAAATTGAAGATCTTGCACGTGAAAGATTAAAAGAACTTTTTGGCGCTAGTTGGGCAAATGTACAACCTCACTCAGGCGCTCAAGCGAACGCAGCTGTTATGCTGGCTATTCTAAACCCCGGTGATAAAATTCTAGGATTCGATCTATCACATGGAGGACACCTGACGCACGGGTCGGCAGTCAATTTTTCCGGCAAGCTTTATCAACCGTTTTTTTACGGAGTCGAAAAAGACACAGGAGAGGTTGATTGGAATAAGGTTGTGGATACAGCGCGGAAGGAAAAACCAAAACTCATCATTTGTGGTGCATCTGCGTATAGTCGTGACTGGGATTACGAAGCACTTCGATCAGTAGCCGATGAAATAGGTGCCCTGGTGCTAGCTGATGTTTCACATCCCAGTGGATTAATAGCAAGGGGGTTACTGAACGACCCACTGGAGCATTGTCATATTGTTACAACCACCACACATAAAACACTCCGGGGGCCAAGAGGGGGTGTAATCATGATTCGAGAAGATTTTGAAAACCCTTTCGGGATTAAAACACCCAAAGGGAACCTCAGAAAAATGAGTAGTTTGTTGGACAGCGGGGTTTTTCCCGGAACTCAAGGAGGCCCTTTAGAACACATTATTGCTGCCAAAGCGGTTGCTTTTGGTGAAGCCCTTACAGACCAATACATGGAGTACATTATGCAGGTCCAGAAGAATGCTAAAGTAATGGCAAATGCTTTTGTTGATAAAGGGTACGATATCATTTCTGGTGGAACGGACAACCATCTCATGTTAATCGACCTCCGTTCGAAAAATATTACCGGAAAAGATGCAGAAAATGCACTTGGCGAGGCAGATATCACCGTCAATAAAAACATGGTTCCATTTGATGATAAGTCCCCATTTGTGACGTCTGGTATGAGAGTTGGAACAGCAGCAATAACAACAAGAGGATGTAAGGAGGAAGATATGACCAGGATTGTCGACTATATTGACACAGTCATTTCTGACCCTGAGAACAAAACCCGTTTAGCAGATGTTCGTAAGGACATCAACGAATGGATGAGTAAGTTCCCGTTATTCCAATAGCATAAATGCCCTTAGATCAGATAGATGATGAACAGGAGATGTCCTTTTTGGACCATCTCGAAGAACTTCGATGGCACCTCATTCGCTCATTAGCAGCGATCGTGGTGTTCGCCGTCGCGGCCTTCGTCTCAAAAAGCTTCGTTTTTGGAGTAATTATTTTGGGTCCTTCAAAGACTGATTTCCTGACCTATGAAATGCTTTGTCGTCTTTCTGAATTACTCAACAGTCAAGCGCTATGCATTGATGAATTGCCTTTCATCATTCAAAGTAGACAAATGACTGGTCAATTTGCAATGCACATAACTAGCTCGTTCGTAATCGGAATTATATGTGCCTTTCCTTATGCTTTCTGGGAAATCTGGCGTTTTGTCAAACCTGGTCTTTATCCAAATGAAAGAAAGGCAGCCCGCGGAGCAACCTTTTATGTCAGTTTACTATTTACGATTGGAGTCCTCTTTGGATACTTCATTGTTACACCCATTTCGGTGAACTTCCTTGCGAACTACCAAATTGACCCTACGATCCTCAATGAATTCGATATTATTTCATACGTAAATACCGTAACCACTCTGGTATTGGCATGTGGTATTCTTTTTCAACTTCCCATCGTGGTCTACTTCGGAACTCGGGCGGGGCTTCTCAGCTCTTCCATGATGAAAACTTACAGGAAGCACGCGATTATTGTAATCCTTATACTCGGAGCAATGCTTACACCCCCTGATCCATTTAGCCAGGTGCTAATTGCTATTCCACTGGTAATGTTATACCAGGCGAGTATATTAATTGCTAAGAAGGTTGAAAGAGAAGAGGAGCTTGAGTCCACGGAATTAACCACCATTGATCATGAGTAAGTACAATATAGCTATTGGTGGAGACCACGCTGGTTTTCATTATAAAGAAAGAATTAAAGAATACCTTATCAAAGAAGGTCATAATGTCATCGACTTTGGACCGGAATCTGCTGAATCATCAGATTATCCTGACTATGTCCATCCGGCTATGGAGGTCATTGAAAAGGGGGAATGCAACTTTGGTGTACTAATCTGTGGAACAGGAAATGGTGTCAACATCACCGCCAACAAACATCAAAAAATTCGTAGTGCTCTTTGTTGGAATGCTGATCTTGCTTCGCTTGCTCGAAGGCATAATGATGCGAACGTTATATGCTTTGCCGCCAGATTTGTTGCCTATGAATACGTTGAAAGCATGGTTGATGTATTCTTGACTACCAGTTTCGAAGGTGGCAGACACCAACGTCGGGTAGATAAGATCAGTTGCTAATAAGATTATATTGAGTCTCCGAAGATTTTTCGTATTGAACGGATAATATCGGAAATCTCATAAATATATCCGGTATTATACCCCACTCGTCCACGATAACCTCCGGTTTGTTCCTGGCAATAGATTGGTAGATAGAGTACGCATCCTTGTAATACTGCAGGTCTTCCAAATTTCGAAGTGAGAGTGTTTGATCAATAAATGGGGAAGCAATTTTTGCATTCCTATAGTCCTCCAATGATTCACCCAGTATCATCTTTTTTTGCAATTCACCGGTGGTTTTTCGCGAAACTATATATGATGAGAGATGCCCCTGATAAACAAAGAAAAAGGGTGGAACCAGAAGGGTTAAGACAATAAAGGCTGGCGCAATTATCCTAAACACTTTCCTTCTAAGGTTTAAGGCATAGTAGGTAAGGAAATAGCTGATAGTGGGTACAAAGAAAACCAACTGAGTTGTTGAGAACTCTACATCTATTACAATCAAAATTAGGGCAGCCAAAGTCATGTACAACATTGTTCGCATGATCTTGGACTCATAAATTCCATAGCGTGCAGCGAAAAGAGTTCTAGTCATGGATATAACCCACCATATCAGCGGGACAAGGCCCACTATGAACAACTGCTTAAGATCAACAAACTGTATTCTATAGTTCAACAAACCTCTCCAGATAACGGACCGATAGAAGTAATCAGATGCATCGAACCAATAGTAATATCCAAAAACTACCAGAATAGGCACGGTCAAGCCATATACATATAAAAGGATACGACGTAGAATGGCGTTACTAAACACAAGGAGAGCACCCAGGAATACAATAAAAAATATGATTGAAGGAAAGTAAAACAGGGTAGCTATTCCCAAATACAGTCCGGCGTACAAAAACAATTCGTCCGAAGCCTGATTATCAATCCTTCTAAACACATTGTTTAATGCCAATAACACAAATGTGCTGCTCATTAATTGTGGGGACAGGATGAAAAAATCCGTAATTGTAAATGACAATAAAACGTAGAAAAACCCGGGCAGATAATTGTTCTCACTATAAGCTCTGTTACGTACCAATAGTAGATTAAAGATCACGGCATTTAAGAAGAGGATAATCGTAGAAAACAGCTGGTGAACCACCCTCGATCTGCCAAAGAAGATATCCAACCACTTATAAACCGTGGCAGAAAGAGGAGAAAGATAGTCATAGACCTCCTTGTACATGATGAACCCATCCCCAAGCCTTTCTCCAATTAATAAATATTTCAACTCAGGAAATGTGAGAGGTAACCCAATAATCCAGAAAACAGCTCTTCCAATCAGTAGCACGACAAGTGCTATTATGAGTCTATAAGGGTCGTTTATTCTAAAAAGATCAAACAAATTATCGGAGAGCTTCAGAGCGCCAAAATAACAAAGAAATTATGGATAATTTTGGCAAATGGAATCAAGAAGGAGGCATCGCTATTCCCGCCAAATCCAAAAAGATCTTTGGGATATTTTACAGAAGGACCCCCGGAAGTATTTTGCTCAAAGTCTCGTAACATTAACCGATGTAGAAGTATCTGTAGATCTAAGTTTGGCTCGCATTTACATCAGTACACTTCCCTTTGAAAAAACGGAAGAAGTATTGGAAAGACTAAATGACTTTAAAAGTGAAATTCGAGGAAAACTTGGGAATACAATTGGAAAGCAAGTGAGAAAGATTCCGGAGTTGGCATTTTTTCCTGACAACACTGAGGAAAATGCTAATCACATGGATAGGTTGATTGATAGCTTGGAAATACCGCCGGCGCCTGAAGATGATGATGAATGAATCTTTCTTTTTTCATAGCACGTAGGTACTTTCTCTCCAAAAGAAAGAAAAACTTCATTAATGTGATTTCCATTATCTCCATGATGGTAGTCGGTATAAGCACAATGGCTCTGATTATTGTGGTTTCTGTATTTAATGGACTGGAAGATCTTTTACGATCAACTTATGGAAGCTTTGATCCGGATATTGTGGTATCACCGGTGGAAGGCAAGTCTTTCGAGTTGGATAAAAAAATGTTGACGGATATTGAAAACATTGAGGGGGTTGCTCATGTTTCGCAGATAATAGAAGACAATGTAGCTATTAAGTACAGGAATGCAGAACGTGTTATTCGAATGAAAGGCATCTCTCCTGAAACAATGGAAAGAAACCGGCTTGCTACTAAAATCATATCCGGTGACCCATATCTAAAGAAAGACGATATTCCTTATGCCATTGTTGGCCTTGGCATACGTTGGGAACTAGGCATTGACATCAACAATGACTTTTCAACAATTCAACTCTATTATCCGAAAAATTTACGTCCGGGGACAAACCCGGCCAATATGATTGAAGTAAGAAATATTCTTCCGGGGGCAATTTTTGCTATTGAAAAAAACTACGATGATAATTACGTTTTTGTCCCCGTTGAATTTGCCGAAGGCCTTATGAATTATCAAGATCGCCGAACGTCGTTAGAAATAATTGCTGCAGAGAACACGAACAAAGAGAATTTGAAAGTGGAGTTGAAAATCCTCTTGGGTGAGCGTTTCCTGGTTCAAAGTGGAGATGAGATTCATAGTGATCTTTTTAAGATTTTAATGTGGGAAAAACTATTCGTGTATTTGATTTTCACCTTAATTATCGGAATCGCGGCTGTCAATATCTACTTTGTTCTAACCATGCTTTCAATTGACAAAAAGAAAGACATGGCGATATTGGTTGCCCAGGGAGCCCCTTTGCAATTAATACGACGAATTTTCATCAATGAAGGGGCAATCATTTCGCTTACCGGAGCTATTGTTGGCGGATTTCTAGGTATCCTGATTAGTCTTTTGCAGCAAGAATTCGGTTTAATCTCCATGGGAATAGAATCTACCCTAACCGATGCCTACCCGATTAAAGTTGAATGGTTAGATATCTTGTATACTACCATCTGTATAGGCATTATCACACTCCTGGTTTCTATCCCACCTGCAAGAGTGGCCTACAAAAAATTATCCCTTCAGGATCTTTAATATCGATTCCTTTTTTACTTATTTTCGAAGTTTGTGTGCATTGAATCGCTATGACTGTAGACCCTGGTAGGCCCTTTAATCTTATCTACTCCCTATATCAACATGAATATCTGGGATTCCTATTTGAGTCGTATGTTGTTCAATTAAATGAAAGCGGTAAACTCACTTACTCAAATCAGAATATCTCATCAAAAAATGCAATGGAGTTCGATAAAGAACTCGACGAAAATGATTACGAACTAATCAGGACTATTGACTCTATGCAACAGGATGTAATCCTGAGTCATTTCTCCAAAAAGAAATTGAAACCCCAGGAGTTCTTCCTGAAAACATACGACAAGAAAACAGGAGATAAGTTATTACAAGGAGAGATCGATCAATACCTTGAAAAACGTAGAACCTTCATTATGCCTCTCTTGGTTGGAAAAAAGGTTTACGAGATGGGTTCTGATGGTGAGCCCGCGTGGAAAAAAATTGATGTTATTGATGAGAAGGCCACCATTCTTTTTCATTTCCGAAAAAACGATGACAACACGCATTATTTTCCTACTATCAAGCTTTTTGGCGATAAGATTGAGTTTAGGGATAGCGAAAGCTATGTAATTGCGAGTGAGCCTGCGTGGATGATGGTTGACCGCAAACTGTTCACCTTTGAGAAGCCTATTAATGGTGGCAAACTGAAACCCTTTCTCAAAAAGAAGTTCATTCTGATCCCAAAAAACGTAGAAGACACCTATTACGAGAAGTTTGTTGCACCGTTAGTTGAATCATTTGATGTTTATGCCAAAGGCTTCGATATCCTTACTGAGAGACATACTCCAACACCCATATTAACCCTTTCTGAGGTAAAACAAACCAATAAAATCGCTGCTAGTCTCTTTGACAAGGAAGAGTCTACTGAGGTTTCGTCCAAGGTGCTTGTAGAATTAAGCTACCGATATGGCCAGCACAAATTCAAGGCAGATCATCTTAAAGATGTAAGTGTAAATCTAAAAAAGAACGGACAGGGATATACATTCCACAGGATTCAGAGAAACCCTGGAACTGAAAGAGAGTTGCTACAAGACCTTGTAGAACGTGGACTCAAGCTACGAAACTCAAGAGTGACACTATCGGAATCAGAGGCATTTGATTGGTTGAATGATCATCAAAAAAGTCTCACTTCACGCGGTTTCGAAATCAACCAGCAATCAAATGGAGGCAAAAGATACTTTCTTGGCACATCGAGTATCGACATTCAAATAGAGGAAAAAATTGATTGGTTTGATATTAAAGCTGTTGTGAGGTTTGGAGAATTTGAGATCCCATTTTCCAAAATCCGAAAACTAATCATACAGAATAAGACCGAGATAACTCTTCCAAATGGTGAAATTGGAGTTATCCCTGCATCCTGGGCTGAGTCATATGAAGACCTTTTTCATTTTTCAGAGGAAACGGAGGAACGAACTACACTCAAAAAACATCACCTTGCTTTGGTACAGTCTCTTTCCTCAAAAGAAGGCGCATCAATTTCAATAAGTAAGAAATTACAGAGGCTTTCGCATTTTGATGAAATCGAAGATTCTCCGCTCCCAGTAAAGTTCAAGGGCGAATTAAGACCCTATCAAAAAGCCGGTTATAATTGGATTCAATTTCTCAATGAATTCCAATTTGGTGGTTGTCTAGCCGATGATATGGGTTTAGGCAAAACCGTACAAACCCTGGTGGCTATGCAAGCTTCTGCGGAGCGTGGCGAAGGCTCCACTCTCTTGATTATGCCCACATCCTTGATCTATAATTGGCAAATGGAGGCCAAACGCTTCACACCGTCAATGAAAGTTCTAAACTATACGGGAGTCAACCGAGAGAAGAATCCGGAGCGCTTTTCAAAATACGATCTTGTTATTACCTCCTACGGTATAGTAAGACTTGATGCTGAAATACTTGCGCAGTACTATTTTAACTACATTGTTCTGGATGAATCCCAAGCAATTAAGAATCCGGAGTCAATCATTTCTAAGGCTGTCCGGAAACTCAAATCCCGTAGGCGATTGGTTTTAACTGGCACACCTATTGAAAATAGCACATTAGATCTTTGGTCCCAATTGTCTTTTATTAACCCCGGATTATTGGGTTCTCTTAGCTATTTCCAAAAACAGTTTCAAATTCCAATAGAGAAAAAGAAAGACGCTACAAAAACCAGAAAACTCCATAGTTTAATAAAACCTTTCATTCTACGTAGAGATAAATCACAAGTGGCCCAGGATCTCCCGGAGAAAAGTATTGCAGTGAAGTATTGCACAATGTCAGAAGAGCAACGGGAGTTTTACGAAAAAGAAAAGGAATCCTTTAGAAATAAAATTCTTGACGAAATTGAGACTGCTGGTCTGAATAAGTCTCAGATGATACTGTTGCAGGGACTCACAAGACTACGACAGATTGCCAACCATCCAAAAATGGTGGATCCTGAATTTGATGGAAGTAGTGGAAAGCTGGAAGACATTACTTATATGATAGACACAGCCTTGCAGTCTGATCACAATATCTTGATCTTTAGCCAGTTCGTTAAGCATCTTAAGATCATCTCAGACCACCTGGATAGTAAGAAAATTGATTACGCTTATCTTGATGGTTCTGTGAGAGATCGTCAGGCCGAAGTAGAAAAATTTCAGAAAAATAAGAAAATACACATTTTCCTTATTTCACTGAAAGCTGGTGGATTAGGCTTAAATCTTACCAAAGCTGATTATGTTTTTCTCCTAGATCCATGGTGGAATCCAGCGGTTGAAGCGCAAGCAATTGACCGCGCTCATCGAATTGGACAGAAGAATAAGGTTTTTACGTATAAATTCATCTCAAAAGACACCCTGGAAGAGAAAATCCTTGTTCTTCAGGAATCAAAATTAAAGCTTGCTAAAGAACTTGTTACCGTCGAAGAAAGTTTTGTAAAAAGCTTAACTAAGGAAGACATCAGAAAATTATTTTCCTAATTCTCGTATACTAGAATAAGGTCTATTATAATGTTTGATGTTCTACTTCCAACAATGATCAGAAAATTACTGTTTATAGTATTTGCAATTTTAGCCCTCAGCCCATGTTCTAAGGGTCAAACCCACCTTGGTTTACTCATGCCTGAAGGGACAAACCGTATTTCGGTTCCTTTCACTTTTGTGAATAATCTGATAGTTATTCCGGTCACTATCAATGGTCAGATCACCGTAAAATTTATTTTGGACACTGGAGCCAATAACCCCATACTTACTGAAAAAGCATTCGGTGACATCATACAATTGGATTATGACCGGTCAATCAATATTGCCGGCGCGGGATCCCGAAATGAAGTGAGCGCATTGGTGGTAAATGATGTGGCCCTTAAACTGCCAAAAGGTATTAGTGGTAGGTACATTCCTATGTTGGTACTGGATCAGGATTTCATTGAGCTAAAGAAAAATCTGGGAGAAGATGTCTATGGGATCATCGGATACGACGTCTTTCATCGATTTGTTGTCGAAATCAATTACGCAGAGTTTGAAATTACATTTTATAAACCGGGTTCATTTAGACCAAAGAGACGTCACAAGGAATTCAACCTTGAGCTTGAAGATACGAAGCCCTATATGGATGCAGTCGTAATGCAGGGTGATGAGAAGGATACGGTTCGACTGATGATCGATACAGGTGCGAGCCATTCCTTACTTTTGGATATAGAAGAGTCGAATTCATTAACTCCTCCTGACACATCGATAAATGCGGTTTTAGGTCATGGTTTGGCCGGTGAAATATATGGTAGGGTTGGTCGCTATGAAAAAATTTCGCTCGGCGACTATGAGCTGAAAGACATACTCGTTTCTATTCCGAACACGGGGGCTTATAACAAATCCATTAAAAGAGGGTCACGCCATGGTACCATCGGGGGTCAGATTCTATTGCATTTTAATGTTATTTTCGACTATGCAAGTGGCAAGATTTATCTTGAGAAGAACTCAAATTTCCATTCACCATTCAGGTATGATATGAGTGGTTTAACTGTGGCATACTTTGATGCCCCAGAGAGATATGAAGTTACCGGAATTATGGATGACTCTCCAGCGTCAAACACAAATTTGCAAGTGGGTGATGTAATCGTTAACATGAACGGCCACCACGTGAAAAACTCCAGACTAACCGACATCAACACAATGCTCCGGAGTCGTCCAGGAAGGAGAATAAAAATCACTTACGAAAGAAAGGGGAAGAGACACTCCACCAAGTTTAATCTGAAGGAGCTCATTTAGAGCTTCATTCCAGTATCCATTTCGTTTTCTGATCGATCGGATTTCTTTTACCCTCCACTTTTTTCCTTGGAACTCCGACAAATAGGAATCCCAACAACTTATCTTCTGAGTTCAGCCCAAAAAATGACTTAGCCTCTTCCATGTAAGTCACACCACCTGTACCCCAGTAGCATCCGATATCATAAGCTGTTGCTGTGAGGTACATATTTTGAACTGCGCAGGCCACCGCCTCAACTTCCTCTATCTCACGAATCCGGTGTTCAGGGTCTCTTTTCATTCCAATCGAGATAACATGAGAACTCATTGTTGGTTTATTCAATAGGTTTTGAAATTTCGCCTCTTTGAAGGTACCGTCTTCACTTGCTACCTTCTTGTACAGATTGGACTGAAATTCGGCTAAACTCCTTAACCCATCACCTTTAAAAACACAAAACCGCCATGGCTCCGTCAGCCTATGAGTAGGAGCCCAATTCGCGTTGATAAGCATTTGTTTTATGATTTCGTCATCAACGATCTCACCTGTAAAGAGATTTGGAAAGTACGACCTTCGACTAGCGATTATATTGTTAATTATTTCCTTCATGTTCATCAGTTTTCGTTGACAAAAATGCCACTACACATTTGATTTTAAAACTGATCTCAAAAATCAAAAAGCACCAACTTATTTTTTGCCTTTCTCATACCTTTACCGCCATGACTGATAATCCCAAGAAGCTTTTTTTGTTAGATGCTTTTGCTCTAATCTATCGATCACATTTTGCACTCAGTAACAATCCAATTGTAAATAGTAAAGGAGTAAATACCGGAGCTATTCTCGGGTTTACAAATTCGTTGTTGGAAATCATTCAGAAAGAGAAGCCCAGTCATATTGGTGTAGTCTTCGACACCGATGCCCCAACCTTTAGACATGTAGAGTATAAAGAGTACAAGGCAACAAGAGACAGACAACCAGAAGAGATCACCGTTGCAATTCCCTTTTGCAAAAAAATTATTTCCGGATTTCACATCCCGATTATTGAGCTTGACGGTTTCGAAGCCGATGACCTAATCGGAACACTGGCGAAAAAAGCGGCTCGTGAAGGTTTCGATGTCTATATGATGACCCCGGACAAGGATTTCGCGCAGTTGGTTGAAGAACACATTTTTCTATACAAACCTCCAAGAATGGGGAACTTTGCAGAAATCATGGGTCCTGAGGAGGTTCTAAAAAAATTTGATATTCTTGAGGTAAATCAGGTCATTGATGTTCTCGGGTTGAAGGGTGACTCCGTAGATAACATCCCTGGTGTTCCTGGAATCGGTGACAAGACCGCCTCAAAACTTCTCAAAGAGTTTGGTTCTGTGGAAAATATTGTAGCCAATGTTGATACGCTAAAGGGAGCACTCAAAAAGAAAATTGAAGAAAATGGTGACCAGGGAATTCTCAGTAAACAACTAGCTACTATCAATATTGAGGCCCCCGTAAAATTTGATGAAGAGGCATTGGAGTATACGGAACCCGACGAAAAGCTTCTAGTACCAATTCTTGATGAGCTGGAATTCAGAACTATTTCCAGGCGCCTATTTGGAGGAGAAACGGCAGCTCAAAAAGCTGCTTCAACCAATCAACTAGGACTATTTGGTGATGGTGATCAACAAGCATCCACCAACCAGCCTACGAAAGAAAGCATTGAATCGGTCTCACACGACTACAAATTGGTGGAAACAAAAGATGATCGGAGCAAACTCATCAACACTATTATGGGGCTATCGGAATACTGCTTTGATACGGAAACAACCAGTCTGGAGACCGTGGAGGCAGAGCTTGTGGGCTTGGCAATTAGTTTTAAAGAACTTGAGGCCTACTACATTCCATTCCCGGAAGATCAATTGGAGGCAAATGCCCTGGTTCACGAATTCAAGGAAATATTCGAAAACTCATCCATTAGGAAAATTGGGCAAAACCTTAAGTACGACATACAGATTTTAAGAAATTATGGTATCGAAGTTGCCGGACCAATTTTCGATACCATGTTGGCGCATTATCTCCTTGAACCTGAGGCTGCCCATAGTATGGATGTCTTAGCAGACAGGTACCTGAATTACGTACCCATCAGCATTGAAAAACTAATCGGGCCAAAAGGAAAAAAGCAAAAAAGTATTCGTTCGGCTGATATAGAAATGGTCAAAGATTACGCTTGTGAAGACGCTGACATCACCTTTCAGTTAAAACAAAAACTGGGTGAAGAGATTAAAAGTCTAGCTCTTGAAAAGCTCCTACATGAAGTTGAAGAACCACTTTCATTTGTTCTCGCAGACATGGAGTATAAAGGAGTAAGCATTGACGAAAGTGTGCTTGAAGGTATGTCCAGGGAACTCACAGACGAAAGCCTAAAGGTTCAGAATGAAATTTTTGAAATAGCCGGGGAAGAATTCAACATTGGGTCTCCAAAACAACTTGGGACCATCCTTTTTGAAAAACTCCAACTTGTCGAAAAACCAAAGAAAACAAAATCAGGACAGTACGCTACTGGGGAAGATATTCTATCAAAACTCGCTGCTGAACATCCAATCGCCAATAAAATTTTAGAGTTTCGGGAATATCAAAAACTGAAATCGACCTATGTGGACGCGCTACCAAAAATGGTAAGCCCGAAAGACAATCGGGTGCATACGGATTACCGACAAACTATCGCAGCCACGGGACGCCTAAGCTCAAATAATCCAAACCTGCAGAATATCCCTATTCGCACGGAAAAGGGAAGAGCTGTAAGAAAAGCATTTATCCCTGGAGACCCTTCTTTCAAAATTATGTCAGCTGATTACAGCCAAATTGAGCTTCGGATAATGGCCTCTTTTTCGGAGGACACCAGTATGATACAAGCCTTTAATGAAGGGAGAGATATTCATGCAACTACTGCAAGTAAAGTGTTCGGTGTTTCAATGGATGATGTCGAACCAAATATGAGAAGGAAGGCGAAAGAAGTGAATTTTGGAATTATTTATGGAATATCCGCATTTGGACTATCCCAAAATCTTAATATTTCCAGATCGGAAGCAACTGAAATAATTGAAGCCTACTTCAATGAATTTCCTGCTGTTAAGTCCTACATGGACAATACGGTTGAAAAGGCAAGAAAAAATGAATACGTAGAAACCATTCTGGGTCGACGTCGCTATCTACGAAATATCAATTCAAGGAATTTCACTATGAGAGGTTTTGATGAACGAAATGCAATCAATGCTCCCATTCAAGGCTCAGCCGCTGACATGATCAAAATAGCCATGATAGATATCTTTGAATGGATGAAATCTGAAAATGTAAGTTCAAAAATGCTCATGCAGGTACATGATGAACTTGTGTTTGAAGTTCATAAAGATGAGGTTGAATTGCTACAAAGCAAAGTTGAATCCTTTATGAAAGGAGCACTTGAGTTAAAAGTACCGATGGAAGTAGGTATTGGAATTGGTGACAACTGGCTTGAAGCCCATTAGTAAATGAGTATCCCAGATAAAAATAAGATCCTGGAGGCCAGGGAAAGAATTTCTCCAGTTGTCCATCGTACGCCGGTAATGACCTCTGAAAGCATAAATCTAGAAGTAGGTTGCAGCTTACGGATGAAATGTGAAAACTTTCAGAAAACAGGATCTTTCAAAATACGTGGCGCTACCAACGCAGTATTTTACCATAAAGAAAATGGGAATAAAGTTTTTGCCACTCATTCCTCTGGCAATCATGCACAAGCAGTTTCATATGCAGCACGGGAAGCCGGTGGAATTGCTCACATAGTGATGCCAGAAAACTCTGTGGAGGCAAAAAAAAGGGGGGTAAAGGCCTATGGTGGGAAAATAACATTTTGTGTTCCGAAGGAAGAGGCCAGGGTCAGTACTTGCAATGCCATCATACATAAAGAAAATGCAACCTTTATATCTCCCTTTGAGGATCCTTTGGTTATAGCTGGACAAGCCAGTGCTGCAGCTGAAATGTATGAAGATCATGATCTGGATTTTATACTCACCCCCGTAGGAGGAGGTGGGCTTGCCGCAGGCACTGCCTTATCCACAAAATTCTTCTCTCCAAAAACAAAGGTTATCTTGGGTGAACCTCTTAACGCGAATGATACAGCAAAGTCTTTTTCTGCTGGTGAAGTAATTCCCGTAAAGGACCCAATTACTGTCGCGGATGGTTTGAAAGTAACCGTGGGTAAACTGAACTTTGAGATCATAAAGGAAATTGCTGAGGACGTGATCACCGTTACTGAAGAGGAGATTATCCAAGCTATGCAGCTGGTCTGGGAACGGATGAAAATAATCATTGAACCTTCCTGTGCAGTCCCCTTGGCAGCAGTGATAAAGCAAAAAGATCGGTTTCAATCCAAGAAAGTAGGTATTATCCTGAGTGGTGGAAATGTAGATTTTTCGAAAATTCCATTTTTGTGAGACGAAAAGTCTTTGTAGTAGGCAACCCTTCATCAGGACGCAAAAGAGTATCCAATATTCTCGAAAAAGTGGAGGCCAAGTTAAATGAGAATGACATTGCTGTAGATTTCCATTTGACGGAGGTTGAACAAAATGCCTCAAAGGTCGTCGAGTCCAAGTTGAATGCTGAGTACACAGATTTGCTTATAGTCGGAGGAGATGGTACTATCAATGAGGCTATAAATGGATTACAGTTTAAAATACCGGTGTCAATTTTTCCAGCAGGAACGGGAAATGATTTTGTAAAGATGATTGACATTGGTCAATCCATTGACGATTACATTCAAACATTAATTGCCGGACCCATTCATTCCATTGATCTTGGGGTATGCAACGGCAGGAAATTTGTTAATGGTGTGGGAGTAGGTTTCGATGGTCAAATCGTAGAGGATATGCTCCACAGGAATATACCTATACTCCAAGGCCATTTAAAGTATTACTACCATGTTCTCTCCATTCTGGCTTCTTATCGGTTTCGCATTTTTAATTTGTCAGTCGACAATAAAAAGGTCAAGAAGAACTTGATACTTCTGACTGTGGCAAATGGTTCAACATTTGGAGGTGGATTCAAATTAACCCCTCACGCGAGTCTCACCAGCGGAAAACTTGCCCTTTGCACTGTTGGTAATATTTCGCCAATAAAGCGATTTCTTAATATTAGTAAACTAAAAACCGGGGTACATAATCGGTTAGAAGAAGTAGAATTTCTCGACTGTACATCTTTGGAAATAGGAGCAAATAACCTTTTGAAGAGTCACATTGACGGTGAAGTATTTGGATCACCTCCATTCAAATTTAGCATCCTCCCATCTGCTCTTAGTATCCGAGCTAAGAGTGTTTTATAGGATTTTTCTTTCTGAGACGGAAATATAGAAACGAAACTCCCGCTAGTAACAAAAGAGAAATAAACTGCGAATGGGAAAGTATATCCTCAATAACAAATCCTCTTCTTAAGTCTCCACGGAATACCTCAATGATTCCTCTTCCCACTGAGTAAAGTGCTATGTAAATGAGAATCACTTGTCCGTCAAAACGTTGATTCCTCCTGATCATTAGCAAGGTTCCTAGAACGAAGAGTAAAAAAGTTGCTTCATACAGCTGTGTTGGATGTAAGGGAGTATGTAAGGGTTCAGCTTGAGAAATTGGATCTGTGAAAGTTACCGCCAGAAATCCATCAGTTGGTAAACCGTAACAACATCCTGCGAAGAAGCAGCCCATTCTGCCAAACATATGAACAATGACCCCTGCGATAGCGAGTCGATCCAGTACCGACCATACCGGCCATTTCTCTTTCCTGAAATACCAAATTGCTGTGGGAATTGCAAAAAGAAGAGAACCGTAAAACACGAACCCCTGTCTGAAATTATTCAACATGTTGGAGGGCGGGTTAAAGTAATAGGAAGGCTTTTCAAGGAAAAAAAGCAACTTGCCTCCAATGAATGCCGCAAGGATAACGTAGATGCACAGCGATTGAATTTTATCCTTTTCGATTTTCAGCTCCTTCTTGGATATCCAGACCATGTAGAAGTAGGCGACAAAAGCGCCAGTCATGATCATAAATCCATACGTGTGAATCGTAAAATCTCCAATTTCAATGAACTCAGGATGCATAATGTAATAATCGTCAAATTAAGTCTCTGATCAAAAACAACCCGTATTTAGCTCTTAAACGGATTCCCGCCGTTGTCATTAGAGCTGTCAAAGACACGGATACCCACCACCTCAGCTGTAGCTTTGGTGTCACCTTCTTGAATCAGTTCACATTCCATCACCGTCTTTTTACCTTTTACTTCAATAATTCTCGCACGCAATTCGACCACAACTTTGGTGCTGGTTGGTTTCAGGTATTTAATATTTAATGTGCCTGTTGCATATCTGTAAATAGGTTCTGAGTCTAAGCTACGACCTTCACGACGATAGGCATCAGCCATTGCGGTTCCCATACAATGGCAATCGATCAATGTCGCCATAATGCCACCATTTAATAAGTTTGACCACCCATGATATTTTTCCTCTGGATTCCATAAGCAAATGGATTCAATATCCTCCCAAAAACTTTTAATTCTAAGGCCTTCGGGATGATTGGCACCACAGCCAAAACATACGTTCTCAGGCATATGATCCTGAAAGTATTTAGATTTCTCCATTATTCTCCTTGAATGGTTACAACAATTCTACGACGCCCACCATGATTTCGATGTTCACATAAATAAACTCCCTGCCAGGTTCCAAGCAATGGTCTTCCGTCACTTATAGGAAAAGACACCGAGTGTCCGAGAAGTGATGACTTAATGTGAGCAGGCATGTCATCGGATCCCTCAAAATCATGTTTGAAATACGGTGTGTCCTCCTTTACCAACTGATTGAAGAATGATTCAAAATCCATTCTCACCGTTGGATCTGCGTTCTCATTTATTGTTAATCCTGCTGAAGTATGTTGAATGAATACATGAACCAATCCATCATTAATTTGACTTTCATGTACAACTTCTAGAACCTTATCCGTAATAAGGTGAAAGCCCCTTGAATAGGCCGGTAGTTCAATTCTCTTCTGGAAAACCATTTGGTTTATTTATTATTTTCAGGGAAAAACTCTAGTGCACCAATATCCGGTAGAACGCCTCTGCTATTCCCATTCAAGTCAATCGTTAAATCCGTTATAATTGCTGCATTAATCAATGGGGAGAGACTGTCTGGAGCATAATTGAAAGCTTCAAAATCTTTGAAACCCGGAAACAAAATATCACTTGCCACAATATTCTCGGGATACTCTTCATTGGTTCGAATCACATTTTGCCGAAGATCAAAAATGTTTCCATTTAAGGTTTCTGCAAACAAAAATGCCTCGTCAGATTGACTCCATATTACACTGTTGATCATCGAGAAGTCAAGGGGATTAGCCAAGACCTCCTCATCGGATATCGGAAGAAAATCAGAAACCTGTACGATAGGATCTTCAATGAAAAACTGGCTTGGCGTATTCACAAAGGTGCAATGATTATAACGGTAAAAACCACCAATAACATTGAATACTGAATGTAGTCCTACATTATAAATCAACAGATTCTCAGCTTCGACATCTGAGGAGAATGCTTGAATCCCCGATTCTGACATATTTCGGATTATAACATTTCGTATAGATAAATCAATTAGAGTATCCTCATCCGGAGTTCCGACACGCAAACCGATCCTGCCGTTTTCAATTGTTGAATATACCACGCTGTTATTGGTACTCCCTTCCAGAAAATAAATCGCATCCCATTGTCCTGGGGCTATCTGATAATTCTCATCTTCTCTAGAGTTTCGGAAAAAAATCCAATTGTCTGGGTCACCATCAGCATTGAGTGTGCCCCTTATAAACAATGCAGCCCCAGGTTCAAAGAATACTCTCGTGCCGGGTTCAATACGAAGAAAGCAATCTGTTTCTACTATTGTTGTGTCTTTAAGTACATAAGGTTTTCCTTCTCTCCACACCTCATCGCAAACTATGGCTCGATCAACGCTTGCTACATCTTGACCCCAAGATCTTAATTTGATATTCGCACTTTTCCGTCCCCATTCAAATATGATAGAATCGTTTTCAACGTAAGGTGTTGATTGATTTCGTTCTGATATGCTGGCTGTAAAAAGAATCAATAGACTATCACCTGCGGGAATAAGGACATTTTCAAAAGCATATCCAAAGATTCCGTTAACCGCCATAGAATAAGGCGATCCGTCTGCACGACCAAGACTTATATCTACTAGTACACCTTTTCTTTCCGGATTAGATACACGCAGTCGTCTGGTGGTACTAAGTCTGTCCGTTAACAATGTATCAAATTGGATTGTGTCGGTACTGAATATTAAGTCTGCTGAACCCGATTCCAAGGGCTCATCCAATTCACATGAAAAAAGAATAATCAGAAAAACCGAAGAAACCGAAATCCAGAATCTCATGAATTATTCGACGTCACCCAACTCCATTCTCTCTGCATTCTCAGCGATTCGGAGTTGCTCAACGAACTCGTCAATCTGGCCATCCATTACACTTCCCAGATTATAAACAGAAAAATTAATTCGGTGATCTGTCACTCTACCTTGCGGATAGTTGTAGGTACGAATCTTGTCCGATCGATCTCCACTACCCACCATGCTCTTGCGCTGGGAGCTTATAGCCTCATTATGTTTCTTTAATTCGATCTCATAGATTCGGGATCTTAATACTTTTAGGGCTTTATCGTAGTTGGCATGTTGAGACCGTCCGTCCTGACATTCGACTACAATTCCAGTAGGCGCATGTGTTAAGCGAACGGCGGATTCAGTTTTGTTTATATGCTGACCACCAGCACCTGAAGCCCGAAAAGTATCTTTCCTGATATCTCCCATATTGAGCTGTACATCCACTTCCTCGGCCTCTGGTAAAACGGCGACTGTAGCAGCAGACGTATGAACCCTTCCCTGAGACTCCGTTGCAGGAACGCGTTGAACACGATGAACTCCTGACTCGAATTTCAGCTTTGCGTACACATCTTCGCCTTCGACGGAAATAACGATTTCTTTATATCCTCCAGCCGACCCTTCGTTATAATTCAGAACTCCAAAATTCCATCTTTGGGACTCTGAAAAAAGTTTGTACATTCTGAATAGGTCTCCTGCGAATATACTCGCTTCATCTCCACCAGTTCCCGCCCGGATCTCAAGGATTACATTTTTACTATCGTTCGGATCCTTGGGTATGAGCATAATCTTTAGCTCTTCTTCCAGTTTCACAATCTTTGGTTCAAGATCGTCAATTTCGGATTTTGCCAAATCCCTGAAATCTGGATCCTTCTCATTTTGCAATACTTTTTTGGCCTGATCCAGATCCTTCATAGCCTTATCGAACTCATCATACTTTTTGACGATCTTTTCAAGATCTTTGTACTCTTTATTCAACTTGGAATACGAATTCATATCGGACATGGCATCCGGTTGAACGATGAGCTGACTTACTTCTTCAAAACGATGTTTGATTGAATCTAACTTATCAATCATTGGTTACGTAAACTGATACCATACAAAACTAACATGAAGGACCGACATTACTCCTTGATACAAGTACCGCACTTGACCATTCCAGTATTTCTATTTCTCCTGATAATGAGTTGTCAAAGCAACACTCCAATTGACAGGGAGGCAGTCAGAGAAGAAATGGCAAGCAGGGAGATAAAGAGAGTCACCAAAGCAGAAATGCTGAATAAAGCAAAAGAGATTGGTGACAGCAGGGTAATACTAGCGAATGATCGTCTAATTGCGCTATTAGAAGATGCTAATAATCCGGATAAAGTCTCACTGAATCTAGATAAATGTCAAAATACAATTGATACTTCGGGAGGTATAATTGCTTATCGGGTAAATACCAATTTCCGAAATGAATTAAATGCTCCTGATTCTTTGGAGCGCCTGATGTTAGAGGCATACAGCTATGGAATAGAGAATGATATTGATACCCCACCTAACGTACAAGAGGAAAATGAGCGTTATATACTGTATACCACTCCAATCTTAATACAAGACAATCTATGTTTGAATTGCCATGGTGAAATTGGGAAAGACATATCGAATCACTTCTACGACAGTATTCTCGGTTTCTATCCAAAAGACCAGTCTATAAACTACAAGAAAGGGGATCTAATTGGGATCTGGAGTTTGAAAATTCCTAAGAAGCTAATTGTACAGTCAATTTAATAGCTCTTCAAACCGATAGCAATCTGTGGTATGATCATTGACCAAGCCCGTTGCTTGCATATGGGCATACATAATCGTACTCCCAACAAATTTAAATCCCCTCTTTTTCAGGTCCTTAGACAACGCATCTGATTGTGTAGTAGTGACAGGTACCTGAGTCATTTCCTTCCAATAGCCGTGAATAACTTGACCGTCCACAAATCCCCAGATGTAATTATCGAAGGATCCAAATTCGTCTTGAACCTCCAAAAACTTTTGAGCATTGTTAATCGCACTATTTACCTTGAGCTTGTTTCTGATAATTGTTGGGGAAGTTAATATTTGATCGCGCTCGTCATCAGAAATACTAGCTACCATGTTTACATCAAAATCGTGAAAAAGACGCCTGTATCCCTCACGTTTCTTAAGAATTGTACTCCAACTTAATCCAGCTTGAGCTCCCTCAAGGATCAGGAACTCAAAGTGCTTTTGGTCGTCATGGACAGGTACCCCCCATTCATTATCGTGATAATCCACATAAGCTTGATAATAGCCCTCGCACCATTCACATCTTTTTTTACTCATAAGCAATACTATTTACTGACAATTCTCGGTTTGAATATGTATAAATTTAGACCCATTTTATCATGGTTGGAAGACTGTTCCTCTTGTTTGCTTTCCTTTCCGCTGGATACTTAAATGCGCAGCGACTGGATTATCCGATTGAGTTTGCCCTGATTAACAATTCAAGCTCAATCCCACAAAATCTGGCAACTACGCGATCGGCTATCATGATCTCCTCCTCAAATAAATCAGATAAATGGAAAGAGGATGCCAAAGCCATCCATAATCAATTGACTCGAATGAAGGTTGACCCCGTTCTATATGTCCACTACTGGGATTATCGATCAAGCCCTGTTGTCACAAATAAATTCCAGGAATTAATGAGGACTAGAAATGTAAATTTCATATTCCTTTTTCATCTTGACGAGCGTGTAAGACTATCAATCATCCCGCTCACCAATGGAAAGTTTGATTTTAAAAAGAGTTCTTGGACAGCTGAAGATAACACTATCAATCAGGTAATTTTCAAGTTGGCTATTGAGCAACGAAAGATAGACTCACCCAGTACCAATTTCCTGGTTCCTGATCGACCGGAAGTACTTGAGGATATCACCATCTTCACGGGACAACAAATACCGAGTTATCCAAGTCAAGTAGAAAGAAGGCAAATGGCGGTCGTGCTCCTCCCGGAATTAACTCATGAATCCGATATCCCCTCCGTACAAAAGGAGGTCGAAAATCATAATCAACAAATAAGGAGTATTAATGAATCCATTAAATCCGTGATGGCAGACTATCCTTATCCTCATGAGTTTCTTCCTTTTGATTCGGATGTGAATATTGCCAAAAAAAGATTTCAGTATGCACTACGTTTTATCCACACATCTGGGCTTACGGCGAAAAAGTTGCTCAACTACTCTGTAGAGGCCGACGAAACTGACTTTGTTTCCATTGTTCCTCTTCCGGATGGTGAGAGAACACTCAAAACATATCCGATAGAAGATCCCGTTTATAAATTTTATATCCAACAAACCATCGTTTTTGACTGCCATGTAGGTCGGTATTGGGACGCTGATGAATCCCTGGAACAAGCCTTGAGAAACTTCCTTTTGAATATGGAAAATCAGTTTAACAAACGTAGATAATGGATATCGAAAGATACCTTCAACGATTAGGTCTGGAACGAGAGCCTCCATCGCTAGAGTACCTTTCGAAACTACAACTCCACCACCTTAGAAATATCCCATTCGAAAACCTGGATGTTCACTATGGTAAACCCATTATTCTTGACCTAAAACAGATTGAAAAGAAAATAATTCCTACGAAGAGAGGAGGTTCTGATTTTGAGTTGAATGGATTGTTCTACAACCTCTTGTTGAACCTGGGGTATTCCTGTTACCTCGGGGGAGCTAGTTTTTATATCGATGATGGGAAATTCACCCAACAGAATGAACACATGGTAATCATCGTTGAGATCTCATATCAAAAATACCTGGTCGATGTAGGGTTACATAATAACTTCACTGTACCTAAAAAGATGATACCTAATCAGGTATTCCTTGACCATACCACGTATTACAAATGGGAAGTTGATCCTGATGACCATTTCCTCTTAAGAAAGTCATCCAATGGTACAACCTTTTCAACTCTGTTTCGGTTGACTCAGGATCAGTTTCAGTTTATTCAATTTCTGGATGTGAACACTCGTCTACAGGAAGATCCTGAATCCAGTTTAAGACGAGAAAAGTATATCTCCATACTTTCTGAAAACAATATCAGATATATTCTAACGGATACACGATTTCAAATAATCCATGGAAGCCAGACTCAGTCCATTGATATCACTAGTAACGAAGAGTTTTATTCCAAACTAGAAGAATTCTTTCAGCTGAAAATGGAGGATGTTTTAAGTCAACATTGATTGAAACATACTGATGGACTCATCAAAAAAGTACATTGCTGTAGCCTTTTGATCGCTGCTATCCCAAAGATTTCTGGTAAAATACACAGAGCCGAACCAATTATTCTTATGCCAGAAACCCCGTGTTGAGAATTTAGGTAAAACTGTTTCCATGATATGAGGTCTGGAAGTGACATAATAGTAAGGTTCATCATAATATTTATCACCGGGGCAAAAACCGAGTGTGATGTAAGTATCCGTTTCTTCCTCATCCGTTTCAATCAATATGATGCGCATTTCCATATTGAACCGTTTTGGATATACTTCTATTGCTGATGTGTCCTTATGACATTGTCTATACTCCGAAAATAGAATAAATGCATCATGAAAGTATCCCCCCAAATCTTTGATCAGATCTAAATCTGGGAGAGAAAATCCTTTCTTATCTCGTAAATCCGGAGGTAGCGAATATGGCGGATTCATGACCAGGTGTGATGAGGACAAGTTAAGACTGATAATATGCTGTTCAAGCCATACTAGCACCTGGTTCTCAGATTTCTCCGAAAGAGTGATCGAGTCTAAAGTATTTACTTTTTCATCTACCAGGTAAATACTAAAGTCATCGAATGAAAGAGAGGACCGGAATTTATGAATACCCGAAACCCAATTCCCCGCCAAACGCCAAAGTCCGGGAATCCAATTCAAACTAGCGTTCCTATCATTGCTAACCGGTTCTAAAAAAGTACGACCAACTGCAGAAACATTCTGTATGGCCAGGTGACAATCATTCTTCATTGACCTCAACAGATCAAGGTCCAATGATCTCAACGCATACCATTCGTACTTATCGGAAACTGTTAACACAAAAAAAGCCCCCAACAGGAGGCCTAGATCTTAGTTCATGTATTTCTTGACTGCCTTTTTCAAGGAAGCAATATCCGCTGTGATCGATGGGTCGGAATAAATTCTTGATGATAGAGCAGAAACCACTTTCCTCTTGAAACCTAGTTTTTCGGCTAGATCTTCACAGTATTTGATTTCAGAAAGATAGACCTGTGAATCAATTTTCATAAGCTGTATAATATTATACAGGTAATCAAATTTCTCATCATCCGTCATCGTATTCAGATCAGGCAGTGGAACTGGATCTTCAACTATTTCTTTAATTTCAGCCTCGCTCAGGCCATTTGCCCGGCCAACCATTAGAATATGGAGTTTCTCCTGTCCGTCAAAGTCACCGTCAATCTTAGCTAGCTGTATAAGGGTACTCAGTTGTGATTTAATACTCATGTCTTGATAGTTATAATGGAAGCTATTCGAATATTCTAATTTAATGATTTGCTTTAAATATTAAGCCCAATCAGGATGGTTGTTTTGTAAAGCTTGTAATTTGAAAAAAAACTTGGAAATATTTATCACTTTTTTGAGGGAAAATCAATGGACATAACTTGCGGCATTAACGTCAAAAGTGGATCCTGTAGCATGGTCGACCATTCCTGAAGCAATAAACGTTATTAAAGGTGCAATGTCTTTGGGTTCCGTAAGTCTTTCTAGGGCTACATCATCTGTAGCATGGTCTTCGCCATACTTTTGAATGAATTCCATTGCCATATCCGTACGAACAAATCCCGGAGCAACATTGAACGCTTTTATACCATGCTTACCAAATGAACGCGCGATAGAACGCGTAAGTGAAACCAACCCTGCTTTGGATGCTGCGTACGCCATATAATCTTCCGTCTCACCCCTGAAAGCTGCCCGAGAAGTAATATTAATTATTCTTCCCGCTGTCTTTCGAGCCAAAAAGTGTTCGATGGCCTTCTTACAAAGAACTGCAGGACTGGTCAGATTTACTTGTAAAGTCTCCTCCCAATTTTTTGTCCACTCTTCTTCAGGTGCTTTTACATCTGCTGGTTTGGCCATTCCCGCATTATTAATCAGGATTTCGAGACTACCCATTTCCAGAGAAACTCTTTCGAACAGTTTACCAGCATCATCAGGTTGAGACAGGTCAGCCTGAAATGCTTTGGATTCATTTCCCAGAATATGTGCAAGATTTTCAGCTTCCCTCACATTGGTATTGTAGTGAACGGCAATGGTAGCTCCGGCTTCGGCAAGTTTCGTAGCAATTGCTTTGCCAATTCCTCTACTGGCACCGGTGACCAGAATGTTGAGCCCAGATAAGTTGATATACATCCTTTACGTTTTCAAGGATGAAAATTAAATGAAATATACACGTTAACGGACCTTTCGCTGAGCTTTATTACCGAGGAAACTTAAATGATACTAGTATAAATGCATATTCTGGCATGGAATTGGGATATGAATAAATAATTATCAAAGACTAAGGTTATGAAAGCATTTTTACCCATTTCCATCGCACTACTTCTAACCTCCTGCATATATCATGATAGCATCGGTCCAGTAGGTCCACGCGGACCTCAAGGTCAAAGAGGAGTCCCCGGTCCCCAAGGGCCTCAGGGGCCACAAGGTGCTCCAGGAGAAAGTGGATACCTTTTTGAATTTTCCGATGTAAACTTTATTGATCCTGATTATGAGGTTCTGCTTTCTTATCCTGATTTTTTTGAAGGCTTACCTACCGATATTGCCCTGGTCTATCTCCTATGGGATGTCATCGAGACGGATCAGGAATTATTGGAGGTTTGGAGGCCTGTTCCTCAAACAGTATTCACCGAGCACGGAATACTTCAATATAACTATGATCACACTCCATATGATGTCAGACTATTTCTAGATGGAAATTTTCCACTGGCAAACTTATCGGCAATAGATACCGATGGATGGGTTGTTAGAGTAGTCATTGTTCCAAGTGATTTTTTTGAAGGCGGTCGAATGATTATTCCCACGTACCAGGAAATCGAAGAATCGTTAGGGCTACCTAAGTTCAAAGATGTAAATCGGAAAGTCAGAAAGCGACGGTAGCTTCCTAGAGTCCTCTTGACGAGGACTTTTTTATTATGTAGGCCTTACACTTGAATAAAATCAATTCATTTGAGAAATTTAACCCCGTTAGTATATTAGGCTGACATTCAGAAAATTATTAATTTCGTCCCTTTGCACCAACTAATTGAAAGTAACCTGCGAATAATCGCTTAAATCTAACCTCATGGGTATAATCATTCCGCTAATCCTCATCTCTCTATGTTGCCTTGTGATCTGGCGAGCCGGAGATGGATTTATGACCGCCTCGGAATACGTTGGAAGGAATTTATCAGAAGGTGTTCGAGGAGCTACAATCAACGCTGTAGCCAGCTCAATGCCCGAAGTTTTTACTTCATTGTTTTTCCTTTTTATACTAATGGATGCCAGTGGATTTTCCGGTGGCATTGGTACCACTGCCGGAAGTGCTATTTTCAATGGTATGGTTATCCCCGCGGTTTCTGTAATCGCTGTGACCACCATGGGGTTGGCAAAAAAGATACACGTTTCCAGAAAGGTTCTACTGAGAGACGGAATTGCGTTGATAATTGCTGAGTTCATTTTCCTGGTTTTGATAAGCGGCTCATCGCTCCACTGGTACCATGGTCTTATCCTAATGCTGGTTTACGTAGTGTACATAATCTACATGTTCACAACAATGAGCAAGAAAGAGAAAGAGGAATTTCTTGAAGAAGGTCACATAGAAGAACAGGAATTCGAGGATGAGGAAAGAGAACACACCCCATTTCTACAGGGTTTACTTACGTTTGATCTAGAAAGAATTTTTCTTGGAAAAAAAGAAATAAATGATTCTCGTGCTTGGGTGCTTTTAGTTTTTTCTACTCTTGCAATCGCTGGAGTATGTTATTTCCTCGTAATTGCTTGTGAGTGGTTGGGAGAAGAAACCTACGAAGTACCCTTACTTGGAACATTCGATGGGTTGAATATCCCTGTGATGTTCGTCGCACTGATATTGGCCTCTGCTGCCTCCAGCTTTCCTGACACCATTATTTCCATCAAGGACGCTCAACGTGGAAAGTACGATGATGCGATCTCTAATGCACTTGGAAGCAACATTTTTGATGTCTGCTTCGCCTTAGGATTTCCTCTCTTCATCTTCACAATCATTAAGGGGCCAATCATGATGCCTCCGGAAATCATTGATTTAAGTAGCGAATTACGTTTCTTGCTTTGGATATTGACCATTGTGGCGGTAATCATCTTTACTTATGGAAAATACATAGGTCAGAAAAAAGCATTTTTATTGCTAACCATTTATTTCCTATTTGTAATCTACATTATCCTTAGGGGTGCAAATAACCCGGTTGCTGAGGCTATTGCTGATTTTCTTGTATCAGTAGTTAGGTATTTTAGAATCGGGTAGATCTACTTTAGTTCGACGATTATAGCTCCGTTTTCTTTTTTTATTGGGTAGGTTTTTAAAGGACCGCTTCGCTGAAAGCATTCTTCACCATCTTTTAAATTATAGCGGTGAGCATGCCAGGGACAAACAATTTCATTTCGTGAATTAATGACACCCTCATAAAGAGGATAATCCATGTGGGGACAGGTCTTTTCAAATAGGTAGAAACCCTCCTTGGAATGACCTATACAAAAACTCTTGTCCCCAATACGTAATTCCTTAACTTCTCCAATTCCAATCTTAGAATTCGCCTCTTCTATTGAACCAAAGAGTTTAACTTTCGACATATTTTTTTTAGATGAAATGTAAGAAATCAAAATTCCAGCTTCAAGGCAAAATTTCCTACTTGAATTGCGCCTACATGTCTCCGCTTTCAAACAAGGTCGAAAAAGCTGGTAAAAAGGCAATTATGGGAAAGCGGAAACCCTACTCAATTACAGCGGAGGATTTTTTTCGCCCGGGAGAGGTGGCGCGACAATTGTTTTCTACGATAATTGATAATCCACAGCCGAATAGATGTGTAGTCATTCCTTCTGTTTCATATGGAATTGCCAACGTTGTGGCCAATCTGCCAAAAAAACAGGGGAAGGTAGTCGTCACCGGAGAGCAATTTCCAAGCAACATATATCCATGGTTGGAAGAAGAACATTTTCAGATTCAAACTATCTCTCGCCCAGGTGGGGAAAACAGTGGGAAGCAATGGAATCAAAATATACTTGAGGCTATCGATAATAAAACATCCGCGGTAACTCTTGGTCATATACACTGGGCAGATGGTACAGTATTTGATCTGAAAGCGATTAGAGAACGATGTAACGACGTTGGCGCCGCTTTGATAGTCGACGGCACTCAATCCATAGGAGCACTACCGTTTAGCGTTCAACAAATTCAACCGGATGCTTTAATATGCGCCGGATACAAATGGTTAATGGGCCCATACTCCATCGGAATGGCCTACTATGGGGAAATATTCGACGAAGGCACCCCCATTGAACAAAATTGGATAAACCGACTGCACTCGGAAAACTTCGGTGGACTCGTTAAATACCAAGAAGAATATCAAGAGGGCGCTTTTAGGTATGGGGTAGGTGAACAGAGCAATTTCATCCTTCTGCCTATGTTAAACACAGCAATGAAGCAGGTAATCAATTGGGGACCACAGAACATTCAGTCTTACTGCAACGACCTCCTTAGACCATTTCTCAATCGGATTAAAGAATTGGGGTACCAAGTAGAGGATCAGAGATTTCGAGCCTCTCACTTATTTGGAATTCGGGTTACAGAAGGTGTCAAAATACAAGAGCTGTCAGAACATCTTAAACGTCATAAGGTGTCTGTGTCAATGAGGTCAGATGTTGTTCGTGTATCTCCTCATGTGTACAACGAAGAGAAAGATGTTCGACGACTGATAAATGCCCTGGACTCAGCAATAAATCATTGATCGCGCTGAAACTAAAATCGGTTTGTTATAAATTAGCCGAAAAAAAAATCAAATGGAACTTACGAATCCTGCAGTGACTGAGGGAGTTGATCTTTTTGTAAATATTGTAGTTGTACTAATCGCCTTTGTTGCTGCCGTTTCTTTCATAGATTTCAAGAAAGAAAATCAACCGAAAGAAGACAATCACTAAATCACTGGTGATCCCTTTCGTGATCACTAACCTTGTGGTTAGGAAGAATAAACGGGCAAATGATTGCCAAAAGGAATAGTCCGATTATTAAACCTAGCATGAACATAATTATCTTCTTTATTTAGTTAATGAAAGTGGCAAATATGCTAAGACTTTGCCACTATCATAAACTTATTGAATCATATTTCTTTCTCGATCAAAACAATATGATCAAACACTACCTTGCGCAATCATAGCGTCTGCAACCTTAACAAATCCGGCGATGTTTGCCCCTTTGACGTAGTCCACATAATTGTCTTTTTGTTTCCCAAATGTTAGACAATTCTTATGAATATCCTTCATTATCTCCTGTAGTTTATCATCGACCTGCTTTCTGGTCCAGCTCATCTTCTGCGCATTTTGAACCATTTCCAGTCCAGAGGTTGCTACACCTCCCGCATTAGAAGCCTTGCCTGGAGTATATATTAACTTCTTCTCGTGGACATACTCATATGATTCTTTAGTTAAAGGCATATTAGCTCCTTCAAATATTCCAAAACAACCATTTTCTACCAACGTTTTAGTGTCGTTCAAAGGCATTTCATTCTGAGTAGCACACGGAAAAGCCAGGTCCACTGCGGCATTCCAAGGGGTTTTATCCGGAGTAAATACTGCGCTGGTGTATTTACTTGCGTAGTCCTTAATACGACCCCTCTTTACATTTTTCAGCTCCTTTATGTACGCTAGTTTTTCGGTATCAATTCCGTCTTTATCAAAGATGTATCCCTGTGAGTCGCTTATAGTTAACGGCTTAGCTCCAAATTCGAGTAGTTTTTCAATGGTGTATTGAGCCACATTTCCACTACCTGAAACAGCGCAATTCATTCCTTCAAGCTCACGATTTTGTTCTTGTAACGCTTCCTTTGCAAAGTATACTGTTCCATATCCTGTGGCCTCAGTCCGTATTAAACTTCCCCCATAATCCAAGCCCTTTCCGGTAAGAACACCTTCAAATCGGTTGTGTATCCTTTTATATTGGCCAAATAAATATCCTATCTCTCTTGCACCAACGCCTATATCCCCGGCGGGAATATCGGTATCGCTGCCTAAATGTCTACCCAATTCAGTCATGAAAGACTGACAGAATTTCATTACCTCATGATCAGACTTCCCTTTTGGGTCAAAATCACTTCCTCCTTTACCTCCCCCTAAAGGAAGTGTGGTTAAACTATTTTTAAAAACCTGTTCAAAGGCAAGAAACTTTAGAATACTAAGATTAACTGTTGGATGAAATCGCAGCCCTCCTTTATATGGACCAATTGCGGAATTCATTTCAACCCGGAATCCTCTATTTACCTGGTGTATTCCTTTATCATCAACCCAGGGTACTCGAAATATTACAACCCTTTCAGGTTCTACGATACGTTCTAATATTCTTTCTTCCTGGTACTTTTTGTGCTCGGAAATAAACGGGATTACCGATTCTGCTACTTCGTTTACAGCTTGTAAAAATTCAGGCTCATTACTGTTTTTGACTCTCACGGTCTCCATGAAAGACTCGACCTGTTTATTATGAGATGACATGTGGGTTACGGTTTAATGTTGTCCGGCCAATTTAGATTTTTTTTAACATATCGCAAACAATGAATCTCAACGTGAGGCATGATAATTAACGATTTGAAAATCTGCTAAGAAACCAAAATCAGAATGAGTGCGTTTAATTTTGAGTAAACCGTAAACCACCATAAACATGAATGCACTCGACAACCAGATTTATGATCAGGTGAAAAACCTCTCAGGAAATCAAAAAGAAGAAATACTTGATTTCATTGAAAGAATTCCAAGGAGACATAATACAAAGATTTACCGGAGAAAGGCCATGCGCCAGATCAGAGAGGCACTAACAAACCAAATCTAGTCTTCAGATAGAACAACTATCATGTCTTCATCTGTAAGCGTGAAGACAGCTGACTTCTTTGGGTTAACGTAAACTCCATAACCCTTATTAGCATCTTTGGCTTCCGCTTTAACGCGATAACCTATTGCTACCTCATTCTTTCTGGCAGCAGACTCAACAACTGTGTAGAAATTCAGAGGAATATCAGTCTTGACGTATTCTACGGCGGGTTTAATGTATATCTCAGACCCATCAGCATCAAAAAGATCTTCAAATACTCGCATCAGAAACTTATTTTCACTCACCTGACTCATCAGTAGGCTTACTAGTCGGTCACTTACAATGAAGTCATCGGCACTGGTTATATCTGCCAATTGTCGATTTCTAATATCCAGCATCTCACTTACAATCTTATATTTTGCTCCCATGGTCTCAGTGAAATTCCTTAAGTGGAGCAAAGTGATTAGCGATTGCGCATCTGCTTCTTGAATAGGATAATAGTTCTGATAGCTTAAAAGAATAATATAATCGCAGTTTTCTAACTGCATATTTTCAAGAGTCTCCCTATCGGTTGTATCCTGCACTTCAAACTCAAGGGTTATGTTTTGGACCTTTTTCTGTAGCCTTTTAATAACCTTTTGTGCATCTTCAAATTTTGAAACTACCCTTACTGTAGATCCAGGTGAAACATAATAGTCAAGCTCCTTGATAATGTATTGGGCTCGGTTGTTCCAACCAATAATGAGAATCATTTCGCTGTGAAGAGTTTCAGGCTCAGTGTAAACAATATTTGTTTCCAGAATAGCCCTATCATTCGTGAGATTTGGAACTAGCGTATCGTCGTCCTCTGTGATACCAATTACTTTATCCCCTTCCTTCAGCACGGTATTCATCGGCGGATTGATTTCTACGGAATCATCTGCATACTGCAATCGCAGAATCCTCAAAATCAAATAATACCTCCCGAAATGTTTTACCAACTAAGCTGCTGTGATCAGCAAAATATATTTCATCCCCACCAAAGTCCATTAACTCAATGTAGACTACACTCAAACCAGATTGTCGACTGGTTTGAACCATTATCCTGGAAATGATCTCATCGGAAAGGATAAGCTCCACTTCATTACCCCCTACCATTTTCGCCACTTCAAAGTTTTTCTTATCCTCCATCTCCGCAGTGATGTGATAAGGATCTTGCCGACGTTCAGGATTGGTAACTATTGCAACGATTGTTTTTATTATCTGAGAATCAGAATTCTGATTGTCTTTATCCAGGATAATTATGGATTTGGTATCGAATGGATTTGCAATGTACAGGTCATGAACGTCAATCGGATTTCCAGTACGACAGATCACTTCCGTTGTCATTGTATCTCCTACCTTATCTTTTATTTCATCCTCCATTTCAACCTTATCTTTGTCTGCGAGGATGACAATCTTACCATCTTTCTGATTTTCATTGGCGATACATAACTCAGAGATCACAGTGAAAATTTTCGAGGACCATCCAAGAATTAGTACGTGATCTTTCTCAATTACAAATGAACGACCTTTCCTAAGTGTTTCCAGCTTATCAAGGATACCGGAGGATACCAAACCAATCAGAACGGAAATAACCACCAAACCACTCAATGTCACGATCATCATGAAAATCATGAATGGCCAGTTGTCCTCATGATTCCCAACGACACCAGGGTCAAGCATGTGAGTTAAATTCACCCACATTGATTCAAAAATATCATAAGAATCTCCATCGATGTGATTGGGATCCGGATGCAGACCAAGTATAAAAAGTAGGACTGCGAAAAAGACAACGACAACTAAGGTGAAGATTCCCAGACCTGAGATCATGGCCAATGTTCCCTTTGAAACAAACTTGTCGAACCTGTATTTAAACCTAACCGAAAGCGGTGCTTTTTTCATTTGGTGATATAGAATCCTGAGCCGTCAGTAATGGCAAATTGCAAAGCGCCAAATTTACCCTCTTGCAATCAATTGCCACAATGTTTTTAAAGATACATTTATTTTTTGCTTTGATTCAAGGAGATATTGCATACTGCCTGATTATCAAATGCGTTATGAAACAGCACTAAACAAATATATAGTTGAATTCATCGGATATTGCCAGTCAGCATTAAGTAGTCTTTAACAACTTCTCCAAATACCTCTTTCTGTGGATTACCTTTAAATAGATCAATCTCTTTGCTATAGACAATGTCATGTCCGTTCTGCATACCGTTGTAAATGAAAAGAATCGTTTCTAGATGATTCTCGATAGTAGATCCATCAAAAATCTTACTGGAATCATTTCCAAACCCTTTATATCTAAACACAATTTCATCATCTTCAGATATTCCCGGATAGAACATCATACTCGCTTGGTCATCCCTCCAATGATAATTGATAGAAGCATGTGGCCCATCAGAATCGATTCCTTTGTGTCGATAGATATTTATACCCGCCTCTTTCAATTCCTGCACATCATAGTATGACTGTCGCATGTTCTTGAAAAAAAGAGCACGATCTTGAGTTACTTTCCTTGATGACACTCCCTTAGAGGAATCTACTTCCACACAGGCCTGAAATCCAATTACTAGAACAAGAATTGAAATCGTCCACCAATCACTCGCTTGCTTTTCTTTTCTGTTTTTCATCCAATTAACCATTAATCATTATTTTAGTCTCCCAACCTAGAGTTATTTTGGAATCAAAGATCAGCATTCTTACAGTTGATGATCATACTCTTTTTAGAAAAGGTACGGTCATGATGTTAAAGACTTTTCCTGAAGTAAGGATAGTCCATGAAGCAGATAATGGACAGAATGCTCTTGATTTATTGAAAAAGGAACCCATAGATCTGCTACTATTGGATTTAGAGATGCCAGTAATGGATGGTTGGGAAACAGCCAGAAAGGTCATTGTTACCTACCCGAAGGTTCCAATCATTATGTTGTCTATGCACGATTCTCTACAAGTAATATCTGATCTTATTGAGATGGGGGTGCATAGCTATCTACTGAAAAATGCGGAACCTGAAGAAGTACACAAGTCAATACTATCCGTCTTAAATAATGAGTTCTACTATAACCAACTAGTAGCAAAAGCACTGATGCAAAAGGTCCGGATAGGTGCTACTGAAAAACCCATATTTAACGAGAAGACGAATTTGACCAAAAGAGAAATCGAGATTCTTGAGCTAATCTGCAACGAACTGACGATGAAAGAAATTGGTGATAAGCTTTTCTTAAGTGAGCAGACCATTCATACCCATAGAAAAAATCTAATGAAAAAAACCAAGGTCAAGAATGCTGTGGGTCTTGTGAAATACGCTATCCAGCACAGAATTATTACCATTTAATTATACCCAATTTATGGTATTCTTCTAACCTCTTGTGGGTAGAATGAAGGTAATCAATAAAACAATAAATGGTTGATAAACAGAATGTTGCGAATTGCTTTCAGTAAATCAGGATCAATAGCCAACCTCTAATCCCTAAGAAGTTTGTATAATTACTAATCATTTAACAAATGATAAGCTCTTAGGTTGATGGTTATCCATCATTGAAGAAGGTCACTGGAAACACATCTATATGCCAAAATAACTAGGTGTTTTCGGTGACCTCTTCTATTATCATTTTCATCTCATTCCAACCTTTTTACGACATGGTGTTTCTTAAGACCATAAGAGGAAACCTTACCTTACTATTTTCCTTTACTAAATCAATGTAACGAAGAGGGTTACTAACTAAATCCCGATCCAACAGGATCGGGATTTTCTTTTAGGTTAGACGCAGATCAAAAAGTATATCCCATTTTCTCAATCTCATGCTTGTAAGCATCCGCTACCAGCTTCTTGGATTGCTCATTATAATATTCCCGGTATCCTTTTGATGGTCGAAAACCAGCCTTTTTGTTGAGAATTCTTTCCTTCTCAAATGGGATGCCAATCCGTTCACAAACAACCTTCAGATCTTCTTCAAGATTTTCATGTCTTATGAAAAGGTAATCTGGCCATTGGCCATCGACAAAAAGAATGTTTCCATCAAGATTGTATTCTCCAATGTGCTCCATAAACTCGTTGAAAGTCATTTTATGAGCGGGGCTGTAGTTTGCCCATGAGGGGTTGATTTTGTGCAGTACCCGATTTAAGAGTGGAAGCCTCCTTTTCCAGAAATAGTAGGACACCATCTTATCCCATGGGTTTCTAATAGGACATATTTTAAGATAAGAATCCCAGTTTTCCCTACCTACCATCTCCCGAATCGATTCAGCAGGTCTGTGAGCTTTTTTATCTTCAATTATACCATTCTCGCAATATGGCTTTAAATACTCCTGGATGGTGGTGCTCGCTGTTTTACGAGTCTTTATATATATGAATTTATAATCGTGTGATACTAACATATGCTATGCTTCCCAGGAATCAGAGTCCCCGTGTTTTTTCCAATACCTTGTCAACCCTGCCACACTCATCCACGGAGGGTTGGCCGCTTCGTAGCGAAGTAAGGTTTCTTCGTTAACATTTTTCTCAAGCAGTTGATCGTTTGTGAATTTTAGAAACTCATTAGTTAAGATTTCTTGCTCCATTTCAAGATGGTCTTTTATCCAAATTGCCCAACTCTTTAACGACTGCTCCAACTCATCTAAGTGGCTGTTAATACTAACTATTTCTCCAAAATGAGTCAGAAAAACAGATGAGAGTTCCAGTCTCTTGATTCTTTGGATGGAACGCAACCAATCTCCAATATGGATGTCAGGAGGAGGGCAAGGGGCTACTACTGGTCCTCCATCGATTTTAACTCCTGCAACATCCCCGGAAAATAGAATGTCCTTAAACTGCCAGGCAATATGATGTTTGGCATGTCCTGGAGTATGATGTGCCTGTAGCTCAACATCCCCTATCACAAAAGTCTGCTGATCTTCGGCCAGGACTACCCTGGATTCATCGATCTGCTCCATTCTTCCCCAAAGCCTGTCCATATCATCTTTATATATCATGCGAGCAGATTCCATTAACCTACTTGGGTCAATCATATTCTTTGCGCCAAATGGGTGTAGATAAATATTGGCACCGTTTTTCGCAAATACCCAGGCAGCACCCGCATGGTCCAGATGTATATGTGTAAGAAAAACATGTTTAATGTCCGCCAACTCATATCCATGAACAGATAACTTCTTTTCCAGTGTTTCCAGTGTAGAATGTGGTCCGGATTCTACAAGAATCGGACCCCCCGAAGAGGGAATAAGGAAGGAAGCGATGGCATTTTGATGACCAAGGAAACTCAGATCTAAGACTTCTACCATTCTCTTAATTGTTGATTACCTACTATTTCTTGGCTTATACCCACTTGCTGTAAAGATATCGTGATGGTTTTCATCAGCCATTAATTCCTGGATACTGACACTTTCTCGATCCATGTAATTTTTAACAATTTCCCAACCTACCCATGCACCAATTCTTCCCGGACAATTTTCACCTATTTCATAAACATTCGGCCGTTCTCCCAGGTATTTCCGTTTGGTAAACTCCTGGGTCTCGTACAATAATTGATTCTCAATCAAATGGGCCCATATAATCTCCTGATTGGCTTTAACATCCTCGATTTCCTCCTCGGTAAATCCAATAATTCTATGATCGGCAACACAAGGCATTACCTGACTCAACAGAAAATAGACTTTCCCGTGATCAATCATCTCCGAAAGCAAGGTGTTCTCCTTACCCAGTTTATCTAGGTCATTGACAAAAAACTTAACAACAGTGGGTGCCAGGTAATTGTAGTTGTATCTCCTCAATATATATTTTGGATAGTCAACTGGTCGAAAGGTTGCTTCCTCTCCAATAAAGAAATCCAGACCGATTACCACTTGGTCGTCCTGGATCACAATGTCATTATACAATCCGGCTACAATAGTCTTAATCTTGGGAACAGTCTTGGCAGGAAACAATTGTTCTATTGAACTAAATGCTATACCAAGCTCTTCCAGTACCAATGATTGATTTTTCTCGAAGGCATCGACCGATTCCTTGTATAAAGTATCTATGTAGGGATCACCTATAACGCCAAGAATTCGTCTTGCCAATATATTTCTGTTCGGATACTCTTCCTCATAGAAAAATCGTTGTGCAATAACCGGATTCGACTGAAGGAACTCCTCTATCTGTGATAGTGAATCCATCGAAAAAAGTTGTTTCTCCATTCGTTCAACGGTAACCTTGGCCGGTTGTACTTCTCCCAATACTGTACTTCTACATCCTTCTTCCTGACAGCCAGTAAACAAAAGGATTGCGATAATGAGGTAAACTGGTTTTAACATGATTATTTTTGACAACGACAAAACTAACGTTATAGCCTCAACTAGATGCGGAAACTCACTATTACCTTCCTCCTTCTTTTTTCATTGTTTCATTTTGCCGAAGCCCAATTTCAATTGGGTTTAAAGTTTTCACCGGCTGTTTCAAGCAACCGGGTTAAACTTATTTCGGATCAAAGTAACGACACCCTGGATATTGGTGGTGCAGGATCCAGAACTGTCTTCTCTCTCGGTCTGATTGGAGATTACAATATTGCAGATACCTACATTTTCAACTCTGGAATCATCTGGATACCTAAAAAGATTAGGTTCACGGTTGCTCCGGGTGATGATGGAGGTAGCTACCCAAATGCTCAAGAGGAATATAATCTTCAATACTTACAGATTCCCATAACATTAAAACTATATACCAACGAAATCTTGCCAGACCTGGCAATTTTCTTTCAGTTGGGAATGGCAAGTGAATTCAAAGTTTTTGAGGAGCCTGATAGAGAAGAATATGTATTGATCGACCGTTTCCGGTTTTTTGATACCTCAGTGATTCTTGGAGGCGGTGTGGAATACCGGGCAGGCATTAACACAATACTGTTCGTGGATGTTAACTACCAACGTGGGCTTGTTTCAGCTATAAAATCAACAGGAGTCCCCGTTGAAGGTGACTTCACCATCAGGAACTCCATGTTAATGTTTGAATTCGGAATAAAATTTTAGGTTTCTATAAGTTCTCCATGGCCATTTACGAAGTTATATTCGGTAATGGCAAGCGAAGAATCTTCCTCGAGATTCACCCATTTCCCATATTTCATGTACCATTTATATCTTCTTGAGAGCAATCCTCGAGTGAAATATGCATATAGATACGGGTGAAGAGAAAGTGCAAGTTTCTTTTCATTCTGCTTGGTAAAGAAGTACTCCAGATCTGATTCAATCTGGTCAGCCACAGCTATGGAAGCCGATATACTTCCGGTTCCATTACAAGTTGGGCATTGCTCCTTTGTCGTGATGTTCAATTCGGGTCTAACTCTCTGCCTGGTAATTTGCATGAGACCAAACTTGGAAAGCGGTAGGATTGTATGCTTCGAACGATCTTCAGACATCTCCTCCTTTATTTTTCGATATAGGATTTTCTTGTTTTCCGTCTTCCGCATATCAATGAAATCAATTACGATGATTCCACCCATATCTCTCAACCTTAATTGCCTGGCAATTTCTTTAGCAGCTTCAATGTTTACCGTAAGAGCGGTAGTCTCCTGATCCTCCTCACGATTCGATTTATTACCACTGTTTACATCGATAACATGTAATGCCTCGGTATGTTCAATGATCAAATAACCACCGTTGGCAACAGACACGGATTTACCAAAGGAGGTCTTAAGTTGCCTCTCTATTCCAAAACTTTCGAATAGCTTGACTCTACCGTTGTACTGCTTTATTATTTTTTCCTTGTCCGGCGCAATTTTCTGGATGTACCTCTTGATCTCGTTGTAGAGGTCTTTGTTATCTACGGTAATTGAGTCAAATGACTCATTCAGCACATCTCTTAATATTGAATTTGCTCTAGATACTTCACCGATAACCTTATCATTGACTTTGGCTTTTCGGAGTTTCTTCATCCCATCTTTCCAGATATTAACCAGGTTTTGCAAGTCGTTGTCAAGTTCCTTGACATCTTTTCCTTGGGCTACTGTTCGGATAATGACACCGAAGTGCTCTGGTTTGATAGAATTGATTAGTCGAGATAATCTCTTACGTTCATTGCCATCAGTGATTTTCTTCGAAACGTTGACAGCTTTTGAGAATGGGACAAGTATAATGTACCTGCCTGCGATGGACAACTCACATGAAAGTCTAGGTCCTTTGGTTGAAATGGGCTCCTTTACAACCTGAACCAATATTTTCTGGTTTTTTGATAAAACCTGATTGATTTTACCCAGTTTATTGATGTCGGGTTCATGCTTAAATCCAGTAAGCATGGACCCGAAATCTTTACGAGTTTGGATCAGTTTAGTAAACTTGTTGAGTGACTGTACCTGAGGTCCTAAGTCTAGGTAATGTAGAAAAGCGTCTTTTTCATACCCAATGTCTATGAATGCGGCATTGAGACCTTGTACAACTTTTTTTACTGAACCTAAATAAATGTCACCAACATTGAATTGAGTTCCCGGTTCTTCTTGATGGAACTCAACTAATTTTCGCCCTTTAAGTAATGCAATCCGACTTCCATTCTGAGTTGAATCGATATACAATTCAGTACTCATTTTTTAACCGGATTTAATTACTTCTTCTTATGACGATTCTTTCTAAGTCTCTTTTTTCTTTTGTGTGTAGAGATCTTATGTCTCTTTCTTTTCTTACCACAAGGCATAATTCAATATTTTATTTTTCTTCTAAATACTCCCTTGCTGCGGACACGACGGCAATGTCGGCGTCTTCTGCCTCAACAACGGAATTCAATAATTTCTTTGCTCTTTCTTCATCACCTGTTTCTCTTAAGCAAAGCGCCAGGTACAACATCGCTTCATAGTCGTAAGCGTCCTGTTCTAATAAACTGGTGAAGCGGGACACTCCAGATTCAAATTGACCTGATTGCATAGAGAGTAGGCCAAGATTCAAAACAGCCTCTCGATAGGTAGGATCTTCTTCAACAACGCTACGCAGCATCGTTACTCCTTGCATAGGGTTTTGAGTCATTACCAATATCATTCCCATGCGGGTTTTAGCTTGAAGATCGTTTGGATCAATTGCAAGAATCCTATTTAGAATTTCTTGATGCGCCTGACTATATTCCATCGCCATCTCAGTAGTTGACGACCGCTGGAATACGGTGTACACTTTGCTTGAAACACGTTTCAAATTAAGAAAAGAACTATCTCTTTGTAGGGAGCTAATAGAAACACTAAAGGCACTATCCAGATACCCGTATTTCAGATAATATCCCGCCAAAGAGTCCGCAAAGTTAACGTAATTTTCTAAACTTTCTTCTTCCAGTTTTGCCTGTAAATCAGCGATTACCGCCGCATCCTCTTGAGTGATACTGAAATCATGCTCTTCAATTTCAGAACTGGTTTCATTTTCTACAACGATCCTCGGCAATCGGAAAATCAGAAATACTGCTAGACAACCACCGGCTATCAGCAGATATTGAATAGGTTTCATGAATTATCCTCGAGGCTTAAGCTTGCTGCTTTTTCGTATTTTCTCCACAAAAATCTTGGATGGCTTGAAACTGGGAACGTAGTGTTCGTCAATTACAATTGCTGTATTCTTGGAGATGTTTCGAGCAATTTTCTTCGCTCGCTTTTTGTTGATAAAGCTCCCAAAGCCACGAACATATATATTCTCCCCTTCAGCCATCGAGTTCTTTACCACTGAAAAAAATGCCTCAACGGCAACCTGAACATCAGCTTTGTCTATCCCTGTCTTGTCAGAAATCTCATTTATTACGTCCGCTTTTGTCACGCCTTATATTGTTTTGTTTTCGTTTATTCTTCTTATTGGGCGGTCAAATTTAATTTTGACGCTATTAAATACAAATCCCAAGAATATTTATTTACTCAAATCCGCCAAAGGTGTCTGGAAATAACCTAACAAATGACCTAATCTTCTGGTATTCAAGAAAAAAGAGAGACCTCCCGTGGAGAATTGAACCTCTTCCATACAAGGTTTGGATATCTGAAATTATCCTTCAGCAAACCCGTGTACAACAAGGGCTTCCTTATTATTTCCGGTTCATCGAGAAATTCCCAACGGTTAAGGTACTAGCTGAAGCGAATCTGGAAGAAGTCTTAAAAGAATGGGAAGGATTAGGATACTATAGTCGTGCAAGAAATATGCACGAAGCCGCAAAACAAGTAATGTATGAATGGGGAGGTAGCTTCCCGGATTCATACAAAAAGCTATTGACACTTAAGGGGGTGGGTGAATATACCGCAGCTGCTATTTCCTCCATTTGTTTCAATGAACCTGTTCCGGTAGTAGATGGAAATGTATTCCGAGTGTTTTCAAGACTATTCAGAATCAAAGACGACATTGCCAAAGCAACCACCAAGAAGTTGTTTAGGGGAGTCATCAAACCCTATGTTCCTGAAACCATGCCAGGTGAATTTAATCAAGCGGTCATGGAACTAGGTGCATTAATTTGTTCTCCGAAAAATCCCAAGTGCAATGAATGCCCTGTTGAGACTTACTGTGAGGCCCGAAAAATCAAAGAACAGTCGTTTTTCCCGGTGAAGTCAAAGATTTCCCGGCCTAAGAATAGACATTTCGACTATTATATTATTCAACATAACAATCAGGTAGGGTTGCGTAAAAGATCCGATAAAGATATCTGGAATGGACTTTATGAGTTTCATCTTCACGAGAAGTCTTCTTCTCCTGGTGATAATCCTCCTTTGCCACTGATGCAGGAAGAATCTCCGGTTTATTTTAAGCATCAACTTTCTCACCAAACTATTCATGCAAGCTTCCATGAGGTTCGAATTGATGATGCCAAAGAATTTGATGAACTGCTTAATAAATTGAACTTACAATCATACTCTAAAGATGAATTGGTAAATTTGCCAAAACCTAAACTGATTATTAACTATCTTAATCAGTGGAACCAGTAAAATAATTGTAAGATGGCCGGAGTGAATAAAGTGATCCTTGTCGGAAATTTGGGACGGGATCCCGAAGTAAGGTATTTAGAGAATGGATCCGTAGTGGCTAATGTAACACTGGCAACTACGGAAAGTTATAAGAACAAGGAAGGTCAACGTGTTGACAATACCGAATGGCATGACCTCGAAATGTGGGATGGGTTGGCAAAAATTGCCGAACAATATCTCTCCAAAGGCAAAAGCATTTACGTTGAAGGCCGAATCAAATCTGATACCTGGCAAGATGACCAGGGAAACAACAGAAAAAGAATTCGAATTCGTGTGCAAAACATGACCATGCTCGGCGGTGCCTCTTCCACGGGTGATATGAGTTCCCAACCGAGTCAGTCTGACTATCAGTCTGCTCCTGCAGCGCCAAAACAGTCAGCGCCACAGCCGAGCTACGAGCCCCCGGCTAATGATGTGACGGATGATTTGCCGTTCTAAGTTGAACCAAATTGAACTTTATTGGAAAATAATCCCGACGACCCTCTTCCCTCGATTTTACTAGCAGGGATTACGGACTTGCCGCCTTCATTCTATATTCTGAATCTGGTAATTATTCTATTCCTGTTGCTAGCTTCTGGTTTGGTCTCCGGATCAGAGATTGCCTTTTTTTCACTTGATCCGGAAAGCTTGAAGAAAAAAGACGGAAAATCCGGTGACAGAATTCTGACGCTGGTTACTCACCCTAGACAATTACTGGCCACGATTCTGATTCTAAATAACTTGATCAATGTATTTATAGTTACCCTTTCAACTTACATGCTTTGGCAAATGGTTGGTAAAGATGTAGGAGGAGGTGCAATAGCCGTACTAACCACTACAATTACCATTCTCATCACTTTTTTTGGAGAAATTGTTCCCAAAGTATATGCAAGTCATAACTCCATGCAGTTCGCAAGTTTCACAAGTCCGGCGATACTCTTTTTCAATGGTTTGCTTCGACCTATTTCCTGGACATTATTATCAATTAGTAATGTGATTGAAAGACGAATTGAAAAAAAGGGTTACAATCTTTCTGTTGAAGAGCTCCATCAAGCGTTGGAGATTACAACAGAGGCAGAAAGTACAGAGGAGGAAAAGGGTATACTAAAAGGCATTGTCAATTTCGGCACCTTATCTGTAAAACAGGTCATGAAATCACGCGTTGATGTAACTGCCATAGACGTATCCAGTAACTTTCACGAGTTGATGGATCAGATTAATAAAACCGGGTTCTCCAGACTTCCAGTTTACAAAGAAACCATTGACAAAATTGAAGGTATACTGTATATCAAGGATGTGCTTCCATATTTAAATGAAGAAGATGACTTTGAATGGCAAAGATTGCTACGTGAAGTCTACTTCGTCCCTGAAAGCAAGAAGATAGATGATCTCTTCAAAGATTTTCAACGAAAACATGTACACCTTGCTATTGTGGTAGATGAATACGGAGGAACAGAAGGTTTAATAACCATGGAAGACATCATCGAGGAAATTGTTGGCGAAATCAATGACGAATTTGACGAGGAAACCGAAACGGAGTACAAACGAATTGATCAAAATACTTTCAGCTTTGAGGGGAAAATTTCACTAAATGATTTCTCGAAAATACTAGAGATCGATGCGGGCACGTTTGATGAAGTAAAAGGTGAAAGCGAATCCCTTGGCGGACTTCTTCTTGAGATGAACCAAAAACTTCCTAACGCAGGTGAGAAAATTCAATATCATCATTTTCACTTTACCGTGATCGCAGTGGATCACAAAAAAATCAAACGTGTGCGAGTTTTTGTAAATCCAGAAAAAGAAGGCGTTGCCGGTGAAGATGAAGATTGAATTACTGTTCATTACGGCCATCATTTTACTACTAAGTTGTGAAAAGGCCTACCTTCCGAAACCAAAAGGATACAATCGAATTGTTCTTCCTGAGGCAGAATATGTGTCTCTTCCCGATACATTTCCATATGATTTTGATTATTCAACCCATGCCAAAGTATATAGAGACACATCATGGATAAGAGATCGATACTGGATCGATTTGTTTTACCCATATTTCGATGCAACTGTTCAAATAACCTACAAGGCAATTAAGGAAGATTCACTTTTTGAGGATTATTTAAATGACAGTTTTCGCCTAACATCTAAACACAATGTAAAAGCATATGCCATTGATGAAAAAATTCTATTCCTCAACTCAGGAAATATCGCAACAGTGAATGAGCTTGAAGGAGAGGTTCCTAGTCCCTTTCAATTTCACATCACAGATAGTTCTAGACATTTCCTTCGTGGGTCCCTGTATTTCAAAATGGCCGACAAAAATGATTCGTTGAGACCCAGTATTGACTTTATAAAAAACGATATCATTCACATGCTCAATACCCTCGAATGGCGTGATTTATAAGTAACTTTCAAACGTTTTGTTCCCCCACTGAGCATACAGCGTGTCGCGATACTTTCAAAAATCACTGGATTTCCTACGGGGTTTAGGACCTCAAAAAGCTGAGTTACTAGCCAAGGAATTAAACCTCTACACGTTTGGAGATCTAATCCAATATTTTCCCTTTCGATACGAGGATCGTACTAAGTTTTATAAAATTCAAGATCTGCATGAGGACCTTCCTTATGTTCAGGTTCAGGGATCAATCCGATCGTTCCAAATGACAGGAATTAAAAGAAAACAGCGTCTGGTAGCGACTTTTGTAGATGATACCGGGGAAATGGAATTGGTATGGTTCCAGGGGGCTCGATGGATTCAACAAAGACTGAAACCAGGTGTGTCCTATGTTATTTTTGGTAAACCCGCTCGTTACGGAAAAAAACTTAGTGTCGCCCATCCGGAAATTGATATACAGCAAGAAAAGAAATCAAATAGCAGTTTTCTGAACCCTGTATACAACACAACAGAAAAGCTAAAGAGGAAATATATTGATTCCCGAAGTATAAATAGATTTCTGCGGACTTTAGTGAAGGATGCTATCCCCCATATTCCAGAAACATTACCAAACTATGTACAACAGGAGTTTCACCTTATTGATAAGAAAACTGCAATTGTAAACATTCATTTTCCCGAAAACTCAGACCTCCTGAAAAAGGCTCAATATCGACTAAAATTCGAAGAGCTCTTCTATGTCCAACTGCGATTGATCAAACTCAAACTAGCACGTACCGAAACGTTTCGGGGCCTCGTTTTCGGCAATAGCCTATTACTAAATGAATTCTACAATCAACACCTTCCCTTCCAACTCACTGACGCCCAAAAACGTGTTGTGAAAGAGATTTATTCTGACTTCCGCTCAGGCAAGCAGATGAATAGATTGGTTCAGGGGGATGTTGGAAGCGGAAAAACAATGGTAGCATTTCTCACCATGCTAATTGCGATTAGCAACGGAGCACAATGTGCATTCATGGCCCCCACCGAAATCTTAGCTGAACAACATTTCGAAGGGCTATCAGCATTTGCCAAACTAATGGGAATAAAAATTGCGCGTCTAACGGGTTCCTCTAAGCAATCGGAAAGGAAAGCACTACATGTAGCCCTGGAAACTGGAGTAATACAAATACTTGTGGGCACACACGCACTTATAGAAGACAAGGTGAAATTTCAAAACCTGGGAGTGGCAGTAATCGATGAGCAACATCGTTTTGGTGTGGCTCAACGGGCACGCCTTTGGAAAAAAGGGCAAGAAACCTACCCACATGTACTTGTCATGACAGCTACCCCCATTCCTAGAACGCTCGCCATGACTCTCTACGGTGATCTGGATATTAGTGTGATTGATGAGCTGCCCAGCGGCAGAAAACCAATTGTCACGCGTCACATGAGAGACTCTCAACGAATCCAGCTATTCCATTTTATAGACCAAGAAATCAAAAAAGGACGGCAAGCATACATTGTGTATCCATTGATAGAAGAATCAGAAAAAATGGATTATAAAGATCTAATGGATGGATATGAGAGTATTGCGAGGCGATTCCCGGAATATCATATTTCTATACTACATGGCCGAATGAAAAGCGAAGACAAAGACTTCGAAATGAAACGGTTTGTTCAAGGTGAAACACAAATTATGGTGGCAACCACAGTTATAGAGGTTGGTGTAAATGTTCCAAACGCATCGGTAATGGTTATCGAGAACTCAGAACGATTTGGCCTAAGCCAATTGCATCAATTAAGAGGAAGAGTCGGACGTGGAGCGGAGCAGTCATACTGCATCCTTATGACTGGAGTCAAGCTAAGCAATGAGGCCAAAACGAGAGTATCAACAATGGTTGAGACAAATGATGGATTTAAAATCGCTGAAACAGATCTTCAACTTCGAGGCCCAGGTGATTTAATGGGTACCAAACAAAGTGGGGCTTTGGATTTAATGATTTCCAATTTATCATCAGATGGAGAAATACTTAACCTTGCCAGGAATGCTGCGAATTCACTTTTGAAAGTAGACCCTGACATAAAAGCGGAACGAAACCATCTTATAAAAACTCATATAGATTCCCTTTCCGACAAGGTTTTAAACTGGAGTAGAATTAGTTGAAGCAGGACTACTCGTTGGATGTCAGTTCAATATAATTACTAGTTAGTAGGGTCCAGTCGTACTCTAAATACTTGATATCCGGTTCTTGGGACAGGAGCAAATCAAAGTCATATCTCATGAGCATTGTTTTGATTCCGTCAAGACCACCAAAGTCTGCTTTAAACCAAAATGCCAAAATCGGAATGTATAGCTCATTCGATTCCTTATCCAATTTTACTTGAGTTTTGAGGTATTCCATTGAAACCTGATCCAATTGATTATCTATTTCTTGCCAGTCGTAAAATGCTACAGGAGGGCAACTTTTGGCTCCACAATTTAGTGCGAAGTGTACACGATAATCTACATTTTCCAGACGAAAGCGCTCTTCAAAATCCTCCACGAAAATTTTACCAAAATAGCCGAGACTATATTTATTCTTAGACCTTCGAATTATCCCGTGCTCGATCATATCGAAACTGCATAAATGGCCTGCTATTCTTATTTGATTTTCCTTGAAGAAATTATCCCGGTTGTCAAATAATCCGGGATTTTGTACAAGCAAGTACTGAACATAAATATTGTAGTAGTTGACCCAAAAGGCTTTCTTCTTAGCCTCATTGTTTAATTGACTTTCAAGCTCTTGCACATCCAATTGTTCAAAAAACAATACCTCCTTCTTAGCTTTCTCCCAATTCTCGGATTTTACAGCATCAAAAAAATTTTTCTCATGTTTGAATATATCCTGGCCGAAGATCAATGACGGGATCAGGCAAAAAAACAATATCAACTTATTCTTCACACGTATTGATTTTTTAAATTATGAAACGTTGGTGTTTTTAATTGGATTAATACATTAGACTAAATGACGGTTATCTTACATTTCAATGAGTAAACAAAAAGAATGTCCTTCCTGTGCCATGTTTGTTGAAAAGGAGGAAAAAGTTTGTCCAATATGCCAATACGAATTTACAGATGGACACTCTGCCGGTTATCGTTGGGTTGCAATTCTTCTAATCTTGATGTTTATCCTTTATCTCATAATCTAATATGAAAATACTCGGTAATCTGATTTGGCTTGTTTTCGGGGGAATCGTTATTGCAATTGAGTATTTGATTGCAAGCCTGATTTTGATTTTAACAATAGTGGGAATTCCTTTCGGCATCCAAACTTTGAAACTTGCAGGATTAGCTCTTTGGCCTTTTGGAAAACAAATCAAAGAGACGGAACAGGCAGGCGGTTGCCTATTCATTCTTATGAATGTTCTTTGGATACTGGTTGGAGGGATCTGGATATCACTTACCCATCTGCTATTTGGGTTGCTATTATGTCTTACGATCATCGGGATTCCTTTCGGACAACAGCATTTTAAACTAGCTTTATTGGCATTAACACCTTTTGGACGAACTCTATACGAAAAGTGAATGGAAGCATCTTATATCAAACTTCTCAAAAGCCGAATTGAAAAACTATCTGAAGGCGATTTTGACCTTGAAGCATGGAAAAGTGGAACGATATCCGTTATCGAAAGAATTTTTGGTGAAAAGGACGGAAGGATCAAAAAAGTAAACGATTTAAAAGTTGATTATTCCAGTTGGGCTCTTCGAGATGCGACCTCAAAGTATAATCCTGTTGAAACCTGCAAGAAAAAGGGCAAAGAATTACTTCAAACGCTTATCGAAGAGATCGAGATTCTTGGTATTCAATCCGAAAAACAGAATCCACTTGAACAATTTCCTGAGAAACTAAGATCAGAAATTGAGAAGGCGATTGAAGAAGATGATATGGAAACGGTTGAAAAAAAGATCAAATCTGCCAAGAAGGAATTACTGGCCGATGCCCTTTTATCCTTTTTGCGTAAAACTTAAAAGTTATGAATACCAGGAGAGACTTCATCCGTCGTTCCATGATAGGAGCGGTTTCTATTCCAACTCTTAGTTCTACACTTCATCAAGAATACCTTCTCAGCGACATTGATTTATCGTTACCTCCGAATGAATCATTTTGGCAAACGGTAAGGAAACAATTCCCTTTAAAGGAAGGACAGGTCTATTTTAATAATGGCACCATGGGTCCAATTTCCGGATATGCATTGAATGCAATGATTTATCATATGCAACATTATGCTGTTCACGCAGCGGAGGTTGACTACAAAGAGGGTTCAGGACCTGAATTGCTAACAGGATATTTTCCCTATGAGGAGATAAGAAAGAAAATAGGAAAAATTGTAAATGCCAATTGGAAGGAAATATCCTTAACACAGAATGCCACTTTTGGTATGAATTACGTAGGCATGGGTCTTGATTTGAAAGCTGGAGATGAGGTTTTAAATACCAACCAGGAACATGGAGGTGGATTTGGTGCATGGCAAACCTTGGCAAAGAGAAAAGGTTGCGTTTACAAGCAGGCAATAATGCCTGAGCCTTCAAACGATCAACAAGAGATATTAGATTCCATTTTCAAGGAAGTAAACAAGAAGACGAAGGTTATTGCTATCCCACATATGGTATCAATTTACGGTACCATTCTACCCGTCAAAGAGATTTGCCAGGAAGCCAGAAATCGTGGGATTTTTACTGTTTTGGATGGAGCGCAATGTGTGGGTCACATTCCCGTGAATGTAAAGGAAATTGGTTGCGATGCATACTACTCCAGTCTGCACAAGTGGTTATTAGCTCCAGCAGGTAGTGGAATGCTTTACATCAATGAATCAATGGTTGACAAAATTTGGACAACAATTGCAAGTTACAATTGGGATAATCGTGAAGATCATGGTTTTCGGCTAATGCAAAATGGAACCGGGAATCCCGCGCAACTCGCAGGATATGATGCTGCCATTGATTTTTATAATACGATAGGTCAGGAAAGATGGACCAATCGAATTAAAGAACTCGGGGATCAACTCCGAACCGGATTGCAAAGCATTCCCGGAATTACAATTCACTCCCCAACAAATCCACTTATGTGCGCCGGAATCACTACTTATTCGATGGAAAACATGACGGGGCCTGCTTTGCAGAAATACCTGTGGGAAACACAAAAGCTTCAACCCAGGTCTGTTGGTAATGAATTAGTTCGTCATTCTGTGCATATCTATAATAATAAACAGGAGGTAGATAGAACAATTGAAGCACTTAGAAAACTATGAATAAGCTGACAGCAGAGTTTCTAATCAAAACCCTCAGCTTATCCAGGCATCCTGAAGGAGGATACTACAAAGAAGTATATCGTTCAAAAAATATTATTCCCGGTGATGCTCTCTATTCTATAGGGAGTGAACGCAACTATTTTACGAGTATTTACTACCTATTATCCGGTGAAGACTTCTCAGCATTTCATAAGATCCATCAGGAGGAAACATGGCATTTCTACTCAGGATGCCCAATACTTTTGCATCTGCTGGGAAATGAAAAAAGTGAAATGATCAAACTAGGGCCGGACCCATCCATGAAACAACTATTTCAGTTTACTGTACCTGCTGATACCTGGTTCGCGGCTGAGTTGGAAAATAAAAAAAGCCATGCTCTAGTCGGATGTACAGTGGCACCTGGCTTTGACTTCGATGACTTCACTCTTGGAGCAAGAGAAGAGTTACTGAGTTCCTTTCCTGAAAATAACAAATTGATTCATCGCTTGACGCGAAATTGATCGTCAATATCTATCAATGGTTACCTTTTTGTGATAACCTCCTGCCAACTCATTAAATGGCAGGTAAACTGACAAAATTTCGTCGACAATCTCAGCTCTGATTTTTGTGATTTCCACGTCCACAGGAATCCTGACATTCTGAATCAAATGAGGAATGTTTAATCCATCGAATTCCAGGTGATGAAATATTAGCAAAAAGTTGCCTTTAATTTCTACATCAAGTTTTTCTTCGCTTACTGCAGGCATGTGAAGCAAGTATAAATAATGATCCTCCTTCCGCTCTATCCGGGTTTCGGGCATTACCACCCCTCCATTGATTACACTTGAAACTTTGGCGAAATATGCTAATTCTTTCAATGCGTCCATGTCTATCCCATTTATGTTCAAGAAATAGAATAACAAGGTGAGTGCCAGAAAGAGAAATATGTAGAGCAAAAGTCAATGTGTCTGGTAAGTTCTTTCCTTTCTGTCAATTTGGCGTAAAAACGTGTCACATTGTGTCACGGAAACCTATCAAATGTTTAATTGTCATTAACTTGAATAACTCAAAATAAAAGTCATGAAAAAAACCGTTCTAACCATTCTTGGTGTACTAATCGCACTTTATTCATTTTCTCAAAATAGACCACAAACTCTACTGGGTGATGGGGTTGAATATACTTCTGGATTCGGAGGATTTATGATTCAATTTCCCAGCATTGATGGGGAAATATCATCTATGACCGGAGGAGGTGGTGCTGTCCTTATCAATAACCGATTCTTTATAGGAGGTTACGGGATGGGACTTGCAGATGATAAATCTGTTACTGTTGAAGAAAATGGAGTAACCGAATACGATGTGAATTTCAGTCACGGTGGATTGATGTTTGGTTACATAATTCGACCTGAAAGTCTTATTCATTTTGAAGTGAGTACACTCGTCGGATGGGGAGATATTTCCTTTAAAGAAAAACCATTTAGCCTCGGGATAAGTAGAATTAATGACAATGTCTTTGTCGTTAACCCAATCGTTTCCGCGGAAATTAATATGACAGACTGGTTCAAGATTAAGGGTGGGTTAGGCTATCAGCTTGTTAATGGAGTTGACAATTTTTATTATGAATCCAATGATTTTGATGGAGCCAACGTAAACCTTTCTTTTCTCTTTGGCTGGTTTAGATAAATTTATATAACCAAAAAAGCAAAACGAATGATACAGAAAAACAGCAAAGCTATCCTGGGTATATTCCTGGTACTAATTGGCGTGGTACTCCTACTGGATAATCTACGCATTCTTCCACGTTTGCCTTGGTGGATTTATGAGTGGTACACAGTTATGATTGTTATTGGGATTTTAGCCTTTTTCCTTGGCAATCGTACAGCCGCAGTAGTATTTGGTGGTCTTGGTCTGGCTTTTATGCTTCAAGATCTGTTTTATTTCAGTTGGAGAGACTTTTGGCCAATTATTCTGATAATTATTGGGGTTTCATTCTTTTTCAGGCGCCAACTAAATACAACTGGTTCTATTACAAATGAAAACTACTTTGACTCCGTCAACATATTCGGAGGCGGTAATCAGAAAATACTAAGTCATAAGCTGGAGGGAGGCAAAGTGACAACCATTTTCGGAGGTGCTGAAATTGACTTACGTGAATCAAAGCCAGTATCTGGAGCAACAATTGAAATATTCACCATGTTTGGTGGACTGGAGCTCTTCGTACCTGAAGATTGGAACATCCGGGTCGATGTCACTTCTATTTTCGGCGGTTTTGAAGATCACCGAAAAAACTCCACAGATGAGAACGCTCCATTAGTTATCATTAAGGGAGCTACAATTTTTGGTGGAGGAGAGATTAAGGCATGAATAAGGTGGAAGTCATTTGACTTCCACTCCTTTCCAAAAAGCTACGTAGCCTTGAATATTCTTTGCTAACTCGCTTGCCTCAGGATAGAACCAAGCAGCGTCCTGGTTCTCCTTTCCTTCAACTGCTAATGTATAGTAACTGGCCGTTCCCTTCCACGGACAAACAGTGTGCGTTTCCGAGTTTTGGAAAAATTTCTGGTTGATCGATTCCGGTGGAAAATAGTGGTTGCCTTCTACCACGACGGTGTCATCACTTTCCGCCAAGATCTCACCGTTCCATATTGCTTTCATAATTATGGGTTTTTACTTTTAACTAATACATACCCAACCTGGAATAGGTTCTCCTCAAATAATGTATCTGTCATTCAGCTTACTTTTTACGTTTACGATTAATTGAATAATCAAAAACATCGGGGCGTTGATAGTGACCGGAAACATCAAGGTTCATTGCCTCCTCATAGACCAGATCAATATCCAGATCCGCATACAAAATTGTCTCCCTATCAAACACCGGTTCTACAACATATTTTCCATCTGGGCCAATTATGGCACTTCCTCCATTTAAGATCATTCGATCCTTATCAGCCCATTGTTGGGGTTTTTCCAACTCCATCGGAAAATCACTTGAATGGAAAATTTGACCTGCAGCTAAAACGAAACATCTACCTTCAAATGCATATTGCCGACTGGCAACCTGGTGCATTTCATGAACCATTGGCCACAGTGCGATGTGTATTTCTTCTGAACTATCGTGGAGGGCTTGCCTTGAAAGTGGCATCCAATGTTCCCAGCAAACCAATCCGGAAATCGATCTATTTTTCATTCTAACGGACTGCAATCCTACCGCATCCCCAGGGCTGTGTACCAACTTTTCAGTATAAGTTGGTACCAGTTTCCTATGAACATTCAATAGTTCTCCCTTATCATCGATGAAAAAGATGCTATTGAAAATTGTTCCCTTTCCAACCTTCAAATCATACTCATTTGCACCAAGAACAATTCCTATTCCATGATCACGAGCCATTTCCTGAAGAACCAAACATTCTGAGCTACCCTGAGCCAGTGAATTCTTAAGCATTTTCTTAAATACCGCTTTCATTGGGGAATGGTCCCAATGAGCAACATCTTTACAATAATCCAACCAAGCGGGATAACCTGAGAACCAAGTCTCTCCAAAAACAACAAGAGATGCTCCATTTCTTGCTGCCTCTTTGATTGCTTGACCCGCTTTTTCAATACTGGCATTAAGATTCAAATGAACCGGCGACCACTGTACAATCGCAACTTTGAAACTATCCATTTGGCTTTTTGAATTTGGAGGACGATATGCCCTCACCTAATACAATTCCGTCGAAGACATATTCTGAAGTTAATTCTTCCGATCGTAATTCAATGACTGTTGCCACCGGTATGCCATTGAATTCCCTGTATTTTTTTACCGTCCTCGAAATTGTAATAGTTTCACCGTACACCGGTTGAGAAATGATTGTCTTATACAAACGATGTGTTTTGGTTTCAATGAAATACTCAGTAGTTCTACCATTTTCTTCGAAAACCAACCAATGACACGGAGTGTTGTCAACCTCAACTTTACCTTTAACTTCATAGTCTTCCCCCTCACTTAGTGGGCTACCAAAGGTTATCAATTCTTGGATCATCAAGCTTCTTGTCGGACTCATCTGAGTTATTTCTCCGTTTGTCCAGTAAGCCTGGGTCCAGGCCTGCTGACCGTCAAAAGCTTCAATAAACCTTGACTTTTCACTTTGCAGATAAACTAATGTAGGTTTCTTAGCGGCGACCTCCCCATAGAATGTACCAAGATCACTATGCCATTCCATGTCTGCGGAGAATGTTCTCAGCATTTTCCATATTTCCTGGTTATGAGCTTCAAAGTTCTTTTTCAGAATATGATCAAGCGACTGAGCTTCCGCAGAAATACCAAAAATTAATAAAGTAAGAAGAGCAAGTGTTATTCTCATGTAAATGGATAACGCTTGAAGTTGCGTTTCTGTTTTACCTCGATATTTGAAGTTAAATGGATACTTCGAAACTAGTAAACATATTCTCCGGAACGTCGGTTAATACTTCAACATCCGAAAGGTCTCTTTCTCCTCTATCGTCAGAAAGTAAAATACCTCCAGCTTCAAAGTAATTTCCCCATGGTAAGATAAATCCAGGGATTGAATCCGTTGCTGTACGGTAATATGACCATTGACAAACCAGATTGGTTTCGTTGCTAACCCAAACATTATAGCGATTTTGAGGTGTTACTCCGACGTCTTTAAAAGTCAATTCCAATCTCTCTGACTTCTCACCAACCAACGTCTGACTATCTCCTAAATAGGTTAGGGTAACACCCGAATCTTTCAGTTTGAAAGGCATGATCAACCAATAACTATCATTAATCCAAACATTCTTTCCCCAATCCAAATAGTATGAAATACTGTCGGTATCAGTCATCTCCATTCCATCTTTAAATACCCTCCCTTCCATAGTATTTACATTGACCAACACAATTCGATCATCAGACATATTTTCAATACGTACATTTCCTGTTGACTTGTCCCATAGCAGCTTTCTTGCACCAAAAAAATTCCAGCTTAAGTATTTGGTTGAGTCCCAGGACTGTCGTCCTCCCATTGCCTGCATTACTTTATCAGCAAGAATTATCGCGATGGCGTCAGATCCTTCGATATCGAAACCTTCTGCAGGAGGATTATTGTACTCAATGACTTCCTGGTCAGGATTAAAGTCGTCTTCCACAACTTCAGACACATCCTGATTACTACTAGAATCTGAGCAAGAAAAAATCAAAAGAATTAATGTAAGAATAGATATGTACTTCATTTTGCTGTTGGATTAAAAATAAAGATAGTCGTATTATCGCAGGCTTATGGTGACTAACCAAAAAATGTCTACTTGATTTGCTACCAATACATGGCTTCCAAAATCAACGTTAGTGAAATTCCGCCGACAGCAGATGAGATAGCCAATTTCCAATCCCGATGATTTACACCAAAGATGGTAACAAACAAAAACACAAAAGCCATGAAAATGGCAACAATGATAATCTGACCAACTTCCAGGCCAACATTGAATGCCAATAATTGGGTAATGATTGAACTATCCTTACCTAATAGACTTTGCAGATAATTTGAGAAACCTAAACCATGTATCAAGCCGAAGATACCGGCAAACAGGTAGTTCATAGATATATTTCTTGATGCCGACTTCTTTAGAAAAATATTGGAGAGGGCTGTTACCAGAATGGTACATGGTATTAGAAATTCCACTAAGTTCATGTCAACCTTTATAATGTTGAGGGTTGCCAGGGCCAAAGTGATAGAATGTCCTATGGTAAATGCGGTTACTAAGATTAAGATCTTCTTCACCTCATCATATTCATACAATGCACATAATGCTACGACAAACAAAATATGATCATATCCTGCCCAATCGAGAATGTGATCCATCCCCAGGCCATAGTATAGTTGAAATTCAGACATATTCGTCTACTGATATTTGATTTCAATAATATTTATTTTTTGGAGTTTGACAAACTCCTTTCTTGCAGGTGCTCTTCTAATCAGTTTGAATGGATAAATAGTAATTTTCCTGAACTGTGATCTCTCCGAGGTTAAAAAAGCCATTCATGATATAGATCCCAGTTTTTACCATTATGCTTTAGTAGCCAACAAGAACTACACATGAAGGATGCTTGAAATTTCTCCTTTTCGTAGAATGCTTTGGCAGCATAGAAATCCGACTTTTTCAAGTCCCTAAAACCAATAGTCATGTGAGGATGGAAGTTCGAACGTTTGTAAGAGGCATTAAATACAAAAACCTTTCTCATAGTGTTCGATATAATTGAAAAAAGACGATCAAGTCCATCATTCTTAAGCACATTCACAAATACCACCCGTGGTTCAAAAAAATCAAAATCCCTTAAGTTCACCGGAAAGGGCTCCTGACCGGAGAGAGTTTGTCCTATTAGTGAAACCATTAATTCGTATTTTTTCTCTGTCAACCTGAAGGGCATATGTAAGGTAATATGCGGTGGTGATCGAAGTGCATGATTAGAATTAAAACGAACGCTAAGTTCATTTTTAAGTTTAGTTACGTTTTCCCGCACATCAATGGGTGGAACCACCGCGATAAAAAAGAGGCTTTCTCCTCTTCCCGATTTCTTATCTTTATTTTCCAATTATACCAATATGAAGAATCTACTACTTGTTGTGATCGGAATTGTTGTGTCTATACCAACCTATTCACAAAAGAAGGATAAGAAGTTAAACGAACAAACCTCTTCGAAATCAATCGAATCTGTTGTGTCTGGAATGTCTAAAAAAGATGGATATTTCAATTACTATTATGACTCGGATAAAGGAAAGGTGTTTTTAGAAATTGAACGCCTGAATGATGAGTTTCTATACGTCCCCTCCCTCGCAGCCGGCGTAGGATCCAACGACATAGGTCTTGATAGAGGTCAGTTAAGCAACGAAAAAGTGGTTCGATTTGAAAAACGTGGAAATAAAGTTCTTCTGGTTCAACCTAACTATGATTATCGGGCAGTCAGCGATAACCTTCAAGAGGTAAAGTCTGTGGCAGAAGCTTTTGCCTCCTCTGTGCTTTGGGGATTCCCCATTACCGCAAAATCCGAAAATGCTGTGCTAGTGGACATCACAGATTTTCTGCTACGTGATAGTCATGGTGTTAGTCAACGTTTAGCCAGTACTAAACAAGGATCTTATAAACTAGACAAATCCAGATCAGCCGTTTACGAAGAAGGATTACTGAACTTTCCAAAAAACTCCGAGTTCGAATCCATCATTACGTTTGTTGGGCAGGCAAAAGGTAATTGGGTACGATCCGTAACCCCTAGCCCTAATGCCGTTACAGTCAGAACCCATCATTCATTTATTGAATTACCCGACGACAACTATCGACCCAGGCGTTTTGATCCAAGAAGTGGATACATTCATATTAGGTACCAGGATTATGCGACACCAATTGAAAGGTCACTTATAAAAAGATATATTATCAGGCATAGGCTTGAGAAAAAGAATCCCGGATCAGCCCCTAGCGAAGCGATTGAACCAATAGTATACTATTTAGATCCTGGGGCTCCAGAACCAGTTCGTACCGCTCTATTGGAAGGGGCAAGGTGGTGGAATGAAGCATTTGAAGCCGCAGGCTTTTTAGATGCATTTCGGGTTGAAATGCTTCCAGAAGATGCTCACCCATTGGATGTCAGATATAATGTTATTCAGTGGGTTCATCGATCGACAAGAGGATGGTCTTATGGTTCATCTGTTATTGATCCTCGGACCGGAGAAATAATAAAGGGTCATGTCAGCCTTGGATCATTAAGAGTGCGTCAGGATTTTCTTATCGCACAGGGTTTACTAAACAGGTACGATGAAGGTACTGGACCAATGATCGATATGGCCTTAGCCAGACTGCGACAACTCTCCGCCCATGAAGTGGGACATACTATCGGCCTGGTACATAATTATTCATCGAGCATAAACGATCGAGCTTCAGTAATGGACTATCCTCACCCGCTTGTTAAATTGGATGATTCTGGAAATATTGACCTAAGTGAGGCTTATGACGTTGGGATTGGGGAATGGGATAAAGTAGCAATTACCTATGGTTATGCGGAGTTTGATAATAACGACAATGAGAGGGATGAGCTGAATCAAATCATTTCTGATTACCTGGAAGACGGATTACTGTTTATCTCCGATCGCGATGCTAGAGCACAGGATGGTGCTCATCCGGTGGCCCACCTTTGGGACAATGGTTTAGCCGCCGATGAGTTGAATAGAATGCTGGACGTTCGAAAAAAAGTGCTCAATGACTTTTCTGATCAGGCCTTACCAATTGGAGAAGCATATTCAATGCTTGAGGAAATCTTGGTGCCTATGTATCTCTTTCATCGCTATCAGGTTGAAGCCACCAGCAAAGTAGTTGGAGGCCTAAACTATACATATGCTGTAAAGGGTGATAACCAATTGAAAACGCAACTTATACCTATGGAAGATCAGGTTAAGGCTTTGGATGCAATTATTCGAACCATTCAACCTGAAGAATTGAAACTTAAAAGTAGTCTGATTGAAATGATACCTCCGAAGGCCTTCGGATACAATAGAAACAGGGAAACTTTTACCAGTAAAACAGGACCCGTTTGGGATTACTATTCTGCCATCGAAACAGCTGTCCAGTTCCCATTGATGTTTCTATTGAACCCCAATCGAGCTAACAGGTTAGTCTCGTTTAAAGACTTAAATTCCAATCAACCTGGATTCGATTTTGTGCTAAACAGATTAATTGATGCCACCTGGAAAAAGCCCTCATCTTCTTCAGATGACAGGGCAATACAAAGAATCGTAGAATGGGTGATGTTGGAGCATATTGGAATGCTTACGGTTAGTAAAAATTGCCAACCAGATGTAAAGTCAGTGGCAAGGCAAACGTTAATAGATTTATCTAGTCATGTAGAAAAGCAGAATCCCTCCGATTATGAGGATAAAGCTCATTATGGAAGAGTACTTGCTGCGATAGAAGAATGGCTGGATGATCCTCAGGAAATTGAATTTACTCCGCCATTAAAAGCTCCGGATGGATCGCCAATCGGTACGGACGCGCATATTGGGTGTAGTTTTCACTGATGTTCGTCCTTTAATAGATCGTTAACAGTTTTAACAGGATTGAATGTAATAAGGGGAACTTCCACAAACTGGGTATTCCAGAAAGCCATACTCCCATTCCAAAGCCCTGGTAATTCCTGGGCTTTGAGTTCTCTGCCATCTTTTGATTTGTGAGTGATAAATCCGGATGAAGGGTCTCGGAATGACAGCAGGTCAAATTTATCTCCTTTATAATCCTTGACGGTACAGACGACATCAACAGGATTGAAGTGTGTGGATTCATTAAACAGTTTTTGCTGATCTGGATCATCCATATCAACCTGCGCGGATTCCACTATTTGTAGGGATTCTGATCCATCGGACTGAGAAACCCAAAAAGGTCCCCCTCCTGCTTTTCCTTCATTCTTCACCATCCCACAAACTCGAATTGGTCTGTTTAGAACGCTATGAAGTTGATCAGATGAAAGCTTCGATTCCGTTCGGAAACCTAAGTTTTCTGAAATAAATGAAGATATCTCATCGATATCAGCCGTACCATTATCCAATTGCTCGAGATAATAAAACGTTTTCTGCTGAAGTTCAAGAAGTCTACCTCCAATTGCTTTCTTGAATTTTATAGTATCGGCTTTTAGCCGATCGGGAACTAAGTTGTCTATATTCTTAAGAAAAACGACATCGGCGTCTATGTCATTCAGGTTCTCCAGTAATGCTCCATGGCCAGCGGGTCGAAAGAGTATCTTTCCTTTGGAGTTAGTAAAAGGTTGGTTCTCCAGATCTACGGCTATGGTATCTGTAGATGGTTTCTGAATACTATGACTAATCTCGAGTTTCACTGAGAATTCTGACTCATATAAATGCCGAACCCTGGTAATATGCTCTTCGAAATTATCAATATGTTCAGGAGATAAAGTGAAATGAATTTTTACAGTATTCCCAGAAGAAGCATATTGTGCTCCTTCTACTATGTGTTCCTCAATAGGAGTTCTAGAAGTCTCACCATATTTATGGAATGAAAGAAGCCCCTTTGGCAATTCCCCATATCCAAGACCCTTTTCGGTAAGAAGATGTTCGATAATATCGACATACTTTCTCGATACATGTGCTTCGGAAAGCGTTATTCCATTTGACTTAAAACTTTCTGAGAGTTCATCATAAAAAGCGAAATTTTCTAACTGTTTCAAAAACTCAAAAACAGAACCAGCAGATTGGTCAGCGATTAGTTTCTCGTAAGATTCATCTGATCCGTCATACGATTGAATAAACTCAAACAAAGCCTTGAACATTCTTGATGCTGCACCGGAGGCTGGAACAAACTTTACAATCGATTTTGAATGAGAATTCTCATCATATGTTGCAATACTTTTTTCTGTTTCCGTGACGGAGAGTGAAGCGATTCCATGACCAATGGTAGCGGCCTTCGATAAGCTTGTGAAGGGAAATCCGTTTTTAAAGTTTTCAATTTGATTTTCCACAGTTTTGGTATCCAATCCGTGAGCTTTAATCTGGTCAAGGGCTTCCTTATCAAACATGTTTTTCAAGAATTTCTAGTAATTTCAATTTATACAAATCAACATACTTGAATGTGTTGAAACAAATAAAGCCAGAGATTTCCAACATTTAAGTATTCTGCTTAATTTGGGTATAATTTAGAAGAATATGAGCACAGACGTACTTAAGATCGCACCCTCATTTTTTGGAATTTCAATGGTTCCTAAAGAGTCATGGAAAGAATATGGTTTCGCGCTATTGACTATAGCCGGTTCTGATGGAGATGTTTCCGACCCGGAATTGGAATGGCTTACCATTGATCTGGCTTTTGCTAACAATGTGCCAGAAGAAATTATTGCGGAGTGGGAAGAGTTCGAGTATGAAAATGCTGATTTAGGTGAGATATTCACATCAATCAATGTGAAGTCTTTTGCTAACTATAATAAGCTTCTCCTGTACGATGCGATCCGAATGAGCTACGCCGATGACGATTATGCCGATGAAGAGCGTGAAAGAGTTTATGAAGCCGCTTCACTTCTGAAAATAAATGCTGAAACAGTTACGGCAATTGAATCATTGATAGAAATGGAGCGTGCCGCAGATAAGCTGCGTTTGATTATTCTTTAGTTTTCGGCATCCCAGCTACAGGTCAATTTAGTCTGTGGGTAATACCTTCTTCGACCCAAATAATGATCTGCAGAAATCCGTTAGGATCACAATCTTGTATAAGTCACCTGTTTTACATCTAACCAATTAAGGCCAAAGTAATTAAAGGTAGTTATTCATAAAAAAAGGCGCCATCCAGGAACGGATATGCGCCTAATCACCAACCTAACCTAAAAGAAAGCTCTTAAATAACGCTCATAAGACGAGCGTATTATTAATGTCTATAGTATTATTCGTAAAATCTCCTTAAAAGGTTACAAAAAAAACTTAAAATAATACTTTATTGTCAACCATCTTCTTACAACGCAGTTAGTTTTAATCCTAATGTTTGGCTTTCAATATTTGTTTTTACATGTGATGAAAGCCACTAGTTTTGCGTTCTTCTATCAACAAAATGCAAGAAGTACTAAAGAAGTACGTAGAGAATGATTCGTTGGTTGCACTCAAAAGTATGGTGGAAAGCAAATCCTCTATACAATTGGAAGGGTTAACTAATGGTTCTGATTCATTGATTTGTGCTAGTATCTGTCAAAGTCTCAATAAACAAATTCTCGTAATACTATACGATAGAGAGGATGCTAATAGATTTTATAATGACTTGATCCAGCTGGGATTGTCGGAGCAATTCATTAGCCAATTCCCTTCGTCATTCAAGAAACCGTACAGTTTCGAAGAAATTGAAAATGCCAATGTTTTACAGCGTGCGGAGGTGCTTTCAAAAGTGAATCAGGGAATAAGTGATTATTCAATAGTAATCACATACCCAGAAGCTCTTTCTGAAAAAGTAATAAATAGACGAAGTCTGGTTGAGAATTCATTTAATGTAAATATTGGCGATGAAATAGATTCAGAATTCATAACAGAATTTTTACACCAGTATGAATTTGAAAAGGTGGAGTTCGTTTATGAGCCTGGTCAGTTTGCCATAAGAGGAGGAATTATTGATATCTTCTCTTTTTCTGGTGAAAGACCTATTCGAATAGAACTTTTTGATAACCAGGTCGAAAGTATCCGAGATTTTGATGCCGAATCGCAGCTATCGATTGAAGAAAAAACCAAGTCAACCATTGTCCCAGACATACAAACCAAATTACAAACAGAGGAGAGGCAGTCGTTTTTCAATTATATTCCAGAGGATACATTAGTCTGGATCAAAGATTACCGTGAAACGGTGGACATTATCGATAGATGTTTTGACAAAGCATCAGAAAGCTACAGCAATAATGCAAGCGGAGACATTAATATCAGTTCATCGCCAGAACTTCTTTTCGAAACAGGTTCAGAATTTGAGAGTAGCCTCTCTGCTTTCAAACTGATTGAGTTCGGAAAGCGATTTCATAACTCTGGTAATAAGTTCCAGTTTGAATTTCGACCTCAGCCAACTTTTCACAAGAACTTTGAGCTCCTTGTGCAAAACCTTCAGGAGTTGCATGCCAGTAATTTTGAAATCTTCATCTGTTGTGATTCTGTCAAGCAAATTGAACGGCTTCAACAAATTTTTGATGAGACCAATGCTAATATTCCATTTGAAGGTGTACTTAATAGTTTAAGCGAAGGATTCGTAGACAATGGCAACAAAATCGCTGTTTACACGGATCATCAAATATTTGACCGATACCATAAACCAAAAGGTCAGCAACAATTCAGTAAGAAAAAAGCACTAACACTTAGAGAATTAAAAACACTTCAAACCGGCGATTTCATTGTCCATATCGATTACGGTGTCGGTCGGTTTGCGGGCCTGGAGACCATCGATGTTTCTGGAAATCAGCAGGAAGCACTACGCATCGTATTTAAAGATGACGATTTACTTTATGTAAGCGTCCATGCACTTCACAAAATATCTAAATACAGTGGAAAAGAAGGTGAGCCTCCGTCGATTAGCAAACTAGGTGGAAAGGAATGGCAAAATAAGAAGAGCAAAGTCAAGCGTAAAGTAAAAGACATTGCCAAGGACCTAATCCAACTGTATGCGAAGAGAAAATCTGCTCCTGGGTTTGCGTTTCCTAACGATGACTACCTTCAAATAGAACTGGAATCGAGTTTTATATATGAAGATACTCCTGACCAGAGCACGGCGACAGCAGTGGTGAAGTCAGACATGGAGATGAAACACCCAATGGACCGACTGGTTTGTGGTGATGTCGGTTTTGGTAAAACTGAGGTGGCAATTCGCGCAGCGTTTAAAGCGGCTAACTCCGGAAAGCAAGTTGCAGTACTTGTACCGACTACCATACTCGCCATGCAACACTTCAAAACATTTTGTGGCCGTCTGGAAAAATTCCCTGTTACAATTGACTACATAAATAGATTTAAATCCTCAAAATCCATCTCGCAGACAAAAAAGGATCTGGCAGAAGGTAAAATCGACATTCTTATAGGAACACATAGAATTATCAATAAGGATATAGTCTTTAAGGATCTTGGTTTACTGGTCATTGATGAGGAACAAAAGTTTGGTGTTAAAGCCAAAGAAAAGATCAAGGAAATGCGTGTGAATGTGGATGTACTCACCCTTACCGCGACTCCGATTCCAAGGACATTGCATTTTTCACTAATGGGTGCTAGAGATCTTTCAATCATTTCAACCGCGCCTCCTAACAGACGACCTGTTACAACGGAGGTGAGTGAATTCAGTGATGAGATCATCCGGGACTCTGTGAGTCATGAGCTTAGGAGAAAAGGACAGGTCTTCTTTGTTCATAATCGAATCAGCGACATTGAGAAAATTGCAAATACAATCATCAAGCTAGTTCCTGAAGCCAGGGTTGGAATTGCTCACGGTCAAATGGAAGGTCAACTTTTGGAGAAAGTCATGATGAGATTCATCGAAGGGAGTTACGATGTTCTTGTTTCCACTAATATCATCGAATCTGGTCTGGATATCCCAAATGCAAATACTATCATCATTAATCGTGCTCATATGTTTGGCTTATCAGACCTTCATCAAATGAGGGGTCGAGTGGGTCGTTCAAATACTCAAGCGTATTGTTATCTACTTACCCCACCAAAATCTGTTCTATCCGCTGAAGCTCGCAAACGTTTAATTGCTTTGGAGGAATTCTCCGACCTAGGTGATGGATTCAAAGTAGCCATGCGAGACCTTGATATACGAGGAGCTGGTAACCTTCTAGGTAGTGAACAAAGTGGATTCATCAATGACATGGGCTTTGATATGTACCACAAAATTTTAGAAGAAGCGGTCCAAGAACTAAAAGAAGACGAGTTTAAAGACCTGTTTTCTCAAGAACTGGTAAACCAGGAATTGTTATCAACGATCACTCAGGACTGTGTAATTGAAACAGACTTAGAAATACTCATTCCATATGATTATGTCTCAAGCACACCTGAACGACTACAGCTATATTCGGAGTTAGATGATATTGAAAACGAAGATGAGCTGGTAAAATTCAGGTTTCGTCTCGAAGATAGATTCGGCAAAGTTCCGGATTGCGTAGAAGAATTAATAGAGAGCGTAAAACTCAGGTGGCTTGGACAACACTTGGGGTTTGAGAAAATTACACTTAAGTCCGGAATACTAAAATGTTATATTGATCAAGGGCAAAAGGATAGTTACTTTCAGGGCCCTGTCTTCGGAAAGATAATTGACTACATAAAAAAGTATCCTTCAAACAGTCGAATGAGAGAATATAAAGACAAGATATTGGTTACACTAAAACCAATAAATTCCATTGACGAAGCCATTAAAACACTAGATGTAATTCACCATGAGAATTCTGGGGCTGTGCAGCAGGCACAATAATTATCTCTTTTTTACATTTATAATATAGAGTATGCATGGCAATGCCGGCAATATTTGAAATATTTGTGTTTATTTTAGTAGTTTAACGCGTTCGAACAAGTATACAGGTTATGAAAAAAGTTTTGCAGGCAGCAAAATATTTGACATTAAGCTCATCTGCTGCAATATTCCTCAGCTCTTGCTTTGGTTTTGGTGGAGGTGCTCCAACGAGTTCCACCCCAGGTGCATACAGTACAACCACCGGATTAGAGTACAATGAAGAAGGAGGATTTGAGGTTAACCCTTATCAAGGGCAGCCAGAAGGTCCAAACCTTGTCTTCATCGAAGGAGGAAGAACAGTCTTGGGAACATTTGAGGAAGATCTTCTTTTCGCCAGGGATAACGTTGAGCGTGCGGTAACCGTGGCTTCATTTTATATGGATGAGACGGAAGTTGCCAACATTCACTGGTTGGAATACGAATACTACATCAGAAGAGACTCCGATGCAGTTTATGTTACCAATAACCTTCCTGATACCACTGTCTGGGCAAGGAACTTAGCTTATAATGACCCGTTCGTCGACCATTATTACAGATACCCTGGGTTCAGGTTTTTCCCGGTTGTTGGAGTAAACTGGAGACAGGCAGTGAATTACTGCCGATGGAGGACAGATGTTGTAAACTTTAAATTGGCAGAGCAATCAGGTTATTACGAAAGTGTACTCGGAACGGAAGATGCATTTGCCGGTGCAGAATCAGCCGCTCCAACACTTGCAAAACCGCCTTTAGAGTCTGGAGTAGTTCTACCGAATTACCGACTCCCAACCGAGGCAGAATGGGAATACGCCGCCAGAGCTCTTTTCGGAACACAGTGGCTAGATGAAAATCAAACTCACCGTAGACTTTATCCTTGGGATGGTCATGCATTGAGAAACCCTTATGGAAAAAGTGTTGGTTATTTCCTCGCAAACTTCAAAAGAGGTAGAGGTGATTACGCTGGTATTGCGGGAAAACTGAATGATGGGGCTATGATCACGACCTACATTTATGACTATCCACCAAACGACTTTGGATTGTACAACATGGCTGGTAATGTTAACGAGTGGGTTCAGGATGTTTATCGCCCTCTGTCATTTCAAGAAATGGATGATCTAAATCCAGTCCGACGCGATGGCTACCTGGATGAAGAAAGTGGATACGACGCATCTTACAGTTTCATCGGCAACGAAACGGAATACACAGAGGAAGAAGCGACAAGGGCAGGTATTTCTATTAAAGAGTTTAATTCGGAAAACCCTCCAATGAAGAGAATGAGGGTTATTAAAGGAGGATCTTGGCAAGATGTTGCCTATTGGATGTCTCCGGGCACAAGAAGAGCCGTTTTTGAGGATTCTTCAGCTGCGTCAATCGGTTTCAGATGTGCAATGATCCGAGCTGGTACTAATTATTAGTCAAAAAAAAGCATTGTTAAGAAGCCATTTGTTAAATCAGATGGCTTTTTTTTATGACGCTGCGGCTAAAGTAAGTATGCCAATGCGACCAACATTGCACCTCTCAAGAGAGCCACAGATTGATCCAAGAGTTGCGCCGGTGGTAAGAACATCGTCAACAAGTAAAATCGATTTATCCTTCAATTCAAATGGTGAACTTACACGGAAATGATCTTTGGTTTCAAGCCATCTCCTGACTTTAGATTTTTTAGTTTGACTGTGTTGTCCGGAAATCCTATTCAATAAATCTGTGCGAAACGGAATTGAAATTGATGAGGAGATTCCTTTGGCGATAAAATAACTTTGATTGTATCCCCTACTTCTTTCCTTAGTCGGAGTCAATGGCACAGGAAGAATGAAATCATAATTCATGTTATCAAGATTGCTTCCAAATATTCCTCCAAGATGGATTGCTAATTGTTTATTCCCCTTGTACTTTATTGCGTGGATGATTCGTTGCACCATACCTTTCTTCGTATATTTCAAGAACACGTTGACTTTGTCAACAGACTGAAAATCAACAAAACGATTCATAAAGGCAAATTGATCGTCATCAGAAATGTATGGAAGTTGTAAGCGGCAGGAAGTGCAGATATACTCCTCGTTCTTAATTAATGTGTCATGGCAAGCCGGACATTCTGAAGGAAATACCAGGGAAAGGAAATCTTGCGATAGGTCTTTTGCGTATGTACTTAAATCCATGGTTTTGAAAGTTAATTGATAAGATGGTTTATCAGAAAGATTTAGAGTTAGAAAAACGTTGGGTACGACTGATGAACAAACTTGAAGATCATGTTTCAAAAAAGCCAAAGGATTTGAATTCAGTCCTGTTCCTGATTGGTATTCAGGAATTGGGAAGAATTGATTCTTTTAGTAAAGAAGAAAAACAAGACTTGCTACATATTGCTACTTGTAAAGTCTTGTCATATTCTGGGTTCTATGAATTGGAGAGCCTTGATCAAGATGGCTGGCCGCATTGGAAGTTGATCAAAAAACTACCAAAGTTTTCATTAATGGATCAAGAGAAGTTGTTGAAGACTAATATTTTAGAGTATTTTGAAGGCGAGATAGGAATATAGACATGGACAAGGTTGTTGAAGAGAAACTATCCAACTACAAAAAGAAATATCACATTAACAAGGCCCTTAGAGGGCTACTAATCAGTTTACTATTTATACTGATTATTGGCATTGTGGCTATAAGCCTGGAAACTATTTGGTGGTTTTCAGGGACAATCAGAGGATACCTTTTTTTTAGTGTGTTATTCGTGTCCTTTTTCTTACTTGTCTATTTAACCGGAAACCATCTGTTATCTCTAATTCAATTAAAGAAAAGAGGCATAGATGATTTTTTAGCAGCAAAAAAAATTGGTGAACATTTTTCCGAAATCAATGACAAATTATTGAATGTGCTTCAGTTGGAGAACGTCTCCTCAAGCGATCGGTCTCTAATTCTTGCCAGTATTGAGCAGAAAACAAAGGAATTAAGTCCCTTCTCATTTAATGAGGCTATCCAATTCAAGCAGAACAGAAAGTATGGAAGATACCTTTTGTTATTAGTTTCATTTATAGCGTTAAGCTCTATCGCTATTCCGAATTGGATACCAAATTCAACAAACCGCGTAATAAATTATCAAACTGACTTTACACCGTCAGCACCATTCACCTTCACAGTAGATTACAATAAAGAAGTTTTCAGAAATGACGAATTAATTGTAGATGTCGAATTAGATGGTACGGACATTCCCGAGAACACATACATCATTTCATCCGGACGGAGAATGAAGTTAAAAAAGGAAAGTCTGACTCGACACAGTTTCGAGTTTAAAAAAGTATCTGACAACATGAGTTTTCAAATAGAAGGTGCTGGTTTTAGAAGTAAAGTATTTCAGATCAACGTACTTGACAGACCCCAGGTTGAAAACATTGAAATGCAATTAAATTTCCCGAAACACACAGGCCTAGATAATAGATCCTTCAACAATATTAGATCCGTTGTTGTGCCAGAGGGAACAGTGATAAATTGGCTTGTAAACACACAATACACCACAAAAGCAACTATACAATCATCAATAGGTGCTCTTTATCCTGTAGAAGAGGATGACAAAGTTTACCGCTTCCAAAAAGAAATAGTAGAGAGTTTTGATTACCAACTAGCTATTGAAAATCAGTATGGTAACAGCGGACAGGAAATGAACTATGAGGTGGATGTAGTAAAGGATCAGTTTCCTCAAATTGATGTGGAGTTTTATCCGGACACCGTTTTATATGAATTTGTAATTGTAAGTGGTTCTGTATCAGATGATTACGGAATAATCTCAATTGATTCATATCTTAAATCAGGGGAGTTGGAACGTGTAGAAAATCTTTTTCAAGGAAATCAATCCAAAAATTCATTCTACCATAGAGTTGATATTGACAGCACCTATTTTGGCAACCCACTTGAAATATGGGTATCCGCAGCAGATAATGATCGGGTTAATGGATTAAAAACCACTAAATCCAGAGTGTTTAAGTTGAATTTTCCGGATGCGAATAAAATCGCTGAAAATATCCAACAGAAATCCCAGGCCGCAGAAAACTCGATTGAAAAGAGTATTGAGGAATCTCAACGAATCAACGATAAGCTTGATGAACTGGAGCAGCGCCTTAGAAGTAAGAAACAACTGGAGTGGCAAGAGGAGAAAATGCTCCAGGAAATTCTTAAGCAGAGAAGTGAAATTGAAAAATCTCTTCAGGAATTGCGAAAGCAATTTGAAGACCTCAATGAAAGCGAAAACAAATTCAATGACCGCAGCCAACAAATTCGAGAAAAGGCTGCCCAATTACAGGAATTGATGAATGAGGTTTTGGATGAGGAAACCCGGAAAATGTACGAAGAACTTGAAAAACTAATTAATGAAAAGAGTGACCTGCAAGAAATCCAAAACCAAATCCAGAACCTACGACCGAATGAAAAGAATATGGAACAGGAATTGGAACGGGCTCTCGAGTTGTTTAAAAGATTGAAACTAGAATCGGAACTGGAAAAAGCAAGCAAGGAATTTGAAAAACTCGGTGAGGAGCAGGAAAATCTTGCTGAGAAAACCACAGATGAAGAACAATCAACAGAAGAACTGTTGGAGGAACAAAGTAATATTCAAGAGCAGTACGATAAACTTAAGGATAAACTCGATCAAATAAACGAACTAAATCAAGATCTTAAAAACCCTGAACCCATTCAAAATATGTCAAATGACGAGAAAGATATTGACAAGTTGATGGAAGAAATTCAAGAAGAATTGAAGCAAAACAATCGGAAAGGGGGAAGTCAAAAACAACAACAGTCTGGTCAACAGATGAAGAAACTCGGTCAAAAAATGCAACAAATGCAGGCAGGAATGGAAATGGAGATGATGAATGAGAATATTGATGACCTAAGAAATCTTTTGGATAACCTCGTCAAAATATCATTTAAGCAAGAAGAACTCATAAGGGAATTCAGGAAAGTGAGACAAGTAGACCCGAGGTTCGTTGAACTGTCTCAACAGCAACTCAAACTAAAGGATGACGCATCAGTTTTGGAAGACAGCTTATTGGCCTTGTCCGAAAGAGTTGTTCAGATTTCATCATTCATAACTCGTGAGCTATCAGAAATGAATCGTAATATTGATGAATCGGTAGGACACCTAAAGGACAGAAACAGAAGCAAAGCTTTGGGAAGTCAACAATATGCCATGACTTCTATTAACAACCTGGCTTTATTATTGGACGATGTTTTAAGACAAATGCAAATGGCCATGTCACAAGCCATGGGAAAACCACAGAAGGGGCAAAAAGGCAACGAGAGCCTTCCAAACTTAAAGCAATTACAACAGCAGTTAAGTCAGCGAATTCAAGACCTTAAAGACAGCGGTTTAAAAGGCAGAAAGTTATCTGAAGAACTTGCGAAAATGGCTGCAGAACAGGAAATGCTTCGAAATGAGCTACAAAAACTTCAGGAACAACTTGCTGGACAAAATGATGAGGCTGCCGGGAATCTAGGTAAAGCCTTAAAAGACATGGAACAGAATGAAATTGATTTAGTAAATAAGCGATTATCTCAAGAGTTAATCGATCGACAAGAAGAAATAATGACCCGACTACTAAATGCAGAGGACGCCATGAGAGAACAAGACCTTGACGATGAAAGAGAAGGCGAATCTGCTAAACAGTTAGCCAATGACTTACCTAAAGCCTTCGAAGATTACTTGAAAGCGAGACAAAAAGAAATCGAGTTATTAAGAAGTGTTCCATTAGATTTGAACCCGTTTTACAAAAAAGAAGTTAACGAGTACTTTAGACGCATTAGTAACCCAAACTAACCGGATGGATTCCATACAAATTCAAATACCCTCACTGGCTGAGAATATACGAATCATTGAGAGTTTCATTGATAACACAAAGGATAAGTTCAAACTTGACGACGATATCTATGGCAATATTATGATTGCAGTCACAGAGTCTGTCAACAATGCAATTCTACACGGTAACAACGGTGAACGCAGCAAAAACGTGGATATACACTTGTCCATGGAAGAAAATGCGATAAGATTTAAAGTGAGTGACGAGGGAACAGGGTTTGACTACGATAACCTTCCTGATCCCACTGCTCCGGAAAATCTCGGAAAACCCGGTGGCCGAGGAATATTCTTAATGAAAAACCTTTGTGATGAGGTTTCATTCTCTAATGAAGGAACCACCGTCGAGCTAACTTTCTACCTATCTTAAATGGCCTCCAACGTGCATATCCATTTCGAGGACGTGCCAATCGAATCATCCATTCAGGAGAACGCTGTTAATAATTGGTTGCAACAAGTTTCAAAGAATGAAGGCTTTCAAATTGAAAACATCAATTTGATATTCTGCAGTGATGAGTACCTTCTCAACATCAATAAAGTGTATTTAAATCATGATTATTACACTGATGTTATAACCTTCGACCATTCTGAAATAGACCATACACTAGAGGGGGATATCTTCATTAGCCTTGATCGCGTAATGGAAAACTCAACCCAGTTTGGAGCCAACATTAATGAAGAAATACACCGCGTCATTGTCCATGGTCAATTACATCTAATGGGCTATCAGGACAAAACTGATAAGGATAAGAAAGTCATGACCGATAAAGAAAACGCTTACCTATCTTTGCTGTCAAATTAACGTTCCACGTGGAACATTTCGACAAGTTTGAGATGTTCCACGTGGAACACTTCTTATGTTTAAAGAATACGATGTTATAGTAGTTGGAGCCGGTCACGCCGGCTGTGAGGCTGCCTATTCAGCAGCAACAATGGGATCTAGTGTTTTGCTGGTGACGATGAACATGGGTACTATCGCCCAAATGTCTTGCAACCCTGCAATGGGAGGTGTGGCAAAAGGCCAAATTGTTAGAGAAATTGATGCCCTAGGAGGTATGTCCGCGATAGTCACTGATCAATCAATGATTCAATTCAGAATGCTAAATCGATCAAAAGGACCTGCCATGTGGAGCCCTCGTGCACAATCAGATAGAATGCGATTTAGTGAACTATGGAGATTGACCCTTGAGTCCAATCCCAATATCGATTTTTGGCAAGAGATGGTTACGGAAGTACTAGTCAAGAATGACACTGTATACGGCGTCCGTACTTCATTAGGCTTGGAGATACATTCAAAGAGTGTCATACTTACCAATGGTACGTTTCTCAATGGCATCATACATATAGGAGAGAAAACATTTGGTGGTGGACGATCCGGCGAAAGAGCTTCCAAGGGCATCACCGAACAACTTGTATCCTTAGGCTTTGATTCTGGCAGGATGAAAACCGGAACACCTCCTAGAGTTGATGGACGTTCTCTTGATTATCGAAAGATGGAAGAACAAAAAGGTGATGACACTCCAGGTAAATTTTCATATTCATCAGAAACTACACCATTAACCAATCAACGTAGTTGTTGGATTACATATACCAACCCTGATGTACACCAGCAATTACAGGAAGGATTCGAAAAATCTCCCATGTTCAATGGTCGTATCCAAGGAATTGGTCCCAGATATTGCCCTTCAATCGAAGACAAAATCAACCGTTTTGCCGAGAGAGATAGACACCAAATATTTGTAGAACCCGAAGGATGGGATACTGTAGAAGTCTACGTAAATGGTTTCTCTACTTCCTTGCCTGAAGATGTTCAATACCAAGCTCTGAAATTAATCCCAGGTTTTGAAAATGCTAAGATGTTCCGACCAGGTTACGCTATTGAATATGATTACTTCCCGCCAACCCAACTGTCCCATTCACTTGAAACAAAACTCATCAATAACTTATTCTTCGCTGGTCAGATAAACGGAACTACTGGGTACGAGGAAGCCGCGTCCCAAGGCCTAATTGCTGGTATTAATGCCCACAAGAAGATTAATGATCAACCACGTTTTACCTTAGACCGATCTGAAGCCTACATTGGAGTACTTATTGACGACCTCATTACTAAGGGTACTGAAGAGCCTTACAGAATGTTTACTTCCCGGGCAGAATATCGACTTCTACTAAGACAAGACAATGCCGACTTAAGATTATCGACTTATGGAAATGACATTGGCTTACTATCTACCTCCCGTTACAACGAAGTACTTACCAAAAAAGAAGAGATCGAGGAGTTATTTAATCACCTGGATGAGAAGTCCATTAAACCGATTGATATTAATTCATCACTAGATGAAATTGACCAGGCACCTATAAAAGATAAATTATCTCCGTCTCAACTACTGAAGAGACCAACGATAAATATTAAATCATTTGCCTATATCCTTCCCGATCTCTATTCTCATATTGGTAAATATTCAACTGATGTTCAAGATCAAGTAGAGATACAAATCAAATACCAAACGTATATAGAACGGGAGCGTAAAAACTCAGAAAAGATGAGGTCATTAGATCAACAGCAAATCAATCCATCTTTTGATTACAGATCACTTGTATCACTTTCTGCTGAAGCTATCGAAAAACTAAGTGCACACAAACCATCAACAATAGGACAGGCTTCTCGTATAAGCGGTGTTACTCCCGCCGATATATCTATTCTTCTGGTTCATTTAGGGCGTTAACATGTACGAGAAGATACTTTATTGCCCTTCGTGTTCAAATACTGATTTCTCAAATGAAAGCATAATAATTGACTATGCACACTCTAAAGAAAGCTTCGCCCTTACTCGTTGTAATTCTTGTAAACTTCTTTTTACTAACCCTAGACCATCTTCACATGAAATTGGCAAGTACTATCAGTTTGAAGAATATCAATCGCATAAATCCAGAAGACTGAGTCTATTTGATTTGGCCTATTCCCTATTACGACGTTATTCGATTAGACGTAAAAGACAGCTTATTTTCCCATACTTTAATGAAGGATCCATTCTTGATTTTGGAAGTGGCAATGGTAATTTTCTTCAATCATTTTCAGCAAAAAAATGGAAAAGGTACGGTATCGAAATCAACGACGAGGCTAGGAAATACTCCAATGATACATTCGGCCTTAATATTCTGGAAAATATTGATTCAATAAAACCACTACCCAAATTCGAAGTTATTACTTGCTGGCATTCGCTAGAACATGTACATGATCTAAAACATACAATTGAATTGCTTACCAGCAAACTAAAAAGTAAGGGTGTTCTTTTTATTGCTGTTCCCAACCACAAGTCATATGACGCAAAGTACTATGGCAAATATTGGGCTGGTTTCGATGTTCCTCGACATTTATATCACTTTCATCCTAGGTCATTAACAAGATTGTTTAAGCAATTCAAAATGTCTTTATCAAAAACCTATCCATTGTATTTTGATTCTTATTATGTCTCACTTCTTAGCGAAAGATACAAAGGCAACTCCAATTCAATAATTAACGCCATCAGAATCGGATACAGATCCAACCATATGGCAAAGTCCTCCAATCAGTATTCAAGCTTGATATACGTCTTCCGAAAGAAATAGTGAAAGCAACATTTTACATTTTACTTTTCACACTGCTGTTGGAAATCCTAAATAGTTGTGCCAATCCATCAAGTCCTCAAGGTGGGCCGAGAGATACAATTCCACCAAGTTTAGTAACCTCTTATCCCGCGAACAATCAGCTAAATTTCAATGGTGATAGAATAACGCTAACATTTGATGAATTTATAAACGCTGATAAACTCAAGTCTTCCTTAGTTATTACCCCATCAACGGACTTAGAATTTACCCATGTTGTGAAAAAGTACGATGTGATTATCAAACTTCTATCTGAGCTTCAAGACAGCACTACCTACACGTTTAATTTTAGTACTGCTATTACAGATGTTACAGAAAAAAACCCCGCGGATAATGTCATTCTTTCCATAAGCACAACAAGCTATATAGATTCACTATCAATATCAGGCAAAGTAACCGATCTTCTTACTGCTAAATATTTACCATCAACAACAGTAGGCCTATATCAGTATTCCGATACCTTGGATCCTACTCTCATTAAACCAACCTATTTTTCACTATCCGACGACAGGGGACATTTTAAAATTACCAACATCAAAAATGGATCCTATAAACTTCTTTCTTTCCAGGATGCCAACAACAATCTCCTTTTGGACTTCTCAGAAGAAAGTCACGGATTTCTCTCTGGTATACTTGATTTAAATTCTGATCTGGATTCTGTTTCCCTTGTACACCAATTAATCGATGGTAGTGACCTAAAATTAGATTTTACTCGTCCTAGTGGTCCTTATTTTGATCTTAAATACTCCAAGGCCCTTGTAGACTATACCATTCAGCCTATTCAGCAATCAGATACTTTACCTTACTATCAATTAATAGATAATAGTTCTACTTTAAGGTTTTTCAATAATCTTCTTCTTCAAGATTCAGACAGCCTGGGTTTAATTGTTGAAGCCTCCGATACTTTAGAACAAGTAGTTTTAGATACGTTATATATCAAATTCAATCCAAGTTCCCGGAGACCAGCTGAATTTACGACCAGTCAAGAGGTTACCATTCAACCTTCCGGTAAGGTAAGTCAAGTATATACGTTTAGTAAGCCAGTTGTGCTTACTGCATTTGATTCCATTCAAATTTATTATGATACCATATTATATCAATCTTTATCACCAGTCAATTTTACCTATAACAAAGACAGAACTCAGATAAATCACAACTTTCAATTTGATTGGAATTCATTTAACACTTTCCTAAACTCCCTTAACAATTCTGATTCAGTAGCAACTGAAATAAACGCGCGAAGCTTTAATCTTGTTACTAAAACAGCAGCTTTCATTTCTATTGAAAGTGACTCATCCACAAGCATTCGAAAAACCATAAAACGTGTCGTTCTCGAAGACCTGGGAGTCATTAAAGGCTCCATTGCAACCAATTACTCCTCATTCTTCATTCAGTTGTTAGATGAAGGTCAAATCGTCTCCCAGGTAAACAACATGAAAGAGTTTATTTTTAGGAACTTACCTGTTTCTACCTACTCCATTAGAATTCTAATAGACGAAAACGGTGATAACATCTGGAAACCGGGTAACATCATTTTAGACAATGAACCAGAGCTCATCTACCTCTATCCTGAAACTACGGAGTTAAAGGCAAACTGGGAAATATCCATTGATGATATCTCATTTTAACTGTCTATAAACATACTTTACCTTGTTGATAACTCCTCTGATATCGACAAGAAAAATTTACCATTCCAGATTCTATTATAGGTTCTTAATAAATGCCATTCTATTCACATGATGCCAACACCAACTTTTTCCCTAACTTATCCACTCATACATATTCACATTACTCGAAGAGCTTAGCTATATAATTAACTAACAGTCACTTGACAGTTTAATTAGGTGTTGAAAACCTAGTCAAGAATTGCACTTTATGAACAAATAGATATTCCAAATTAAATTTTCAAAACTTTCCAACATATTCACCAGTTTAATAATAAGCTTATATTTTCTTAAAAAACCATCTATATATATTACAGAACGTGGATAACTATTTTTTCAAATCATATTTATTCTTAATCTTCTTACTCTCCTCAATTCTCTTAGTCGCTCAAAAAGACTCGAGGATTGATCTTGCTAACGAATATTACTTTACCGGACAATCCGAGAAAGCTCTCGATCTGTACAAGGATTTGTCAAAATCAAATCATATCATTCCACATATTCATGCCAACTATGTTGCTTTGCTGTTATCCGAGCTTAACTACGATGAAGCAGAAAAATATTTAAATAGAGTCATCAAATACTTCCCTACAGATCCAAAATACCAAGTGGATTTATTGCATATCTATCATTTGTCAGAAAACAATAGGGCGAAGGATAAGATGCAGACGGAACTACTGGCAAATAATCAAAATAATCAATATCGTTTAAATGTGATTGCCCAGCACCTTGTCAATAAGGAAATGCTGCCGGAAGCAACACTATTTCTAAAACGTGCGAGACGCATAAATGGTAATCCAAGATCTTTTGCTCTTGACCTTGCAGCTATTTATCGAATGCAAGACGATAAGGAATCCATGGCAGAAGAGTACCTCAACTATGCGATGATTAATCCAAACAATACCAACTATATCAAAAATATTTTTCAGGTACTTTTTACCGAGGCAGAAGACCTTGATTTTCTTGAACGCTCATTGATAAAGAAAGTACAGCAATATCCAGATGAGAAAGTATATGCAGATCTATTAATCTGGGTAGAACTCCAAAGAAAAAATTTCTATGGTGCATTTATTCAGGCAAGGGCTCTGGATAAACGATTTGGAAGACCAGGTGATGAGTCCATGACGATTGCCAACATTGCGATGGATAATAAAGCTTGGGCTGATGCGATTGAGATCTACGATTACGTTATTGATGAGTACGGTAGAGCTTACCATTATGCCAATGCACGTCAAATGCGGATTCAATGCAAAGAACAGCTTGTAAAAGAGCAGTATCCAGTCCAACAGTCTCAAATACGCAGTTTAACTAATGAGTATCAGCAGCTATATAACGAATTAGGTCCCACGAAAAACTCATTGGAAGCGCTAAGGAACAAAGCGATGTTGCACGCATTTTATTTGTCTGAGAAAGACAGCGCCATAAAAATTTTGGAAAGCATTATCCAAACTCCTCGAATTGATCCTACTTTGATTCATAAATCAAAAATGAGTCTCGGTGATATTCATTTACTAAACGGCAATCCATGGGAAGCCTCCTTGCTCTACTCACAAGTGGAGAAATCTAATAAATACTCTGTTGTAGGTTATAACGCAAAGCTCAAGAATGCCAAGTTGCATTATTACAATGGAAATTTTGCTCTGGCTGAAAGCGCACTCGGTGTACTTAAACGTGCAACTACCAAGGAAATATCGAACGACGCAATGGATTTAGGACTTTTGATAAATAACAACACCATTCTGGATACGACGGACCGAACGATGAAAGCATTTGCATCAATTGAATTATTGATTTATCAGAATCAAGTAGATAGCGCCGTAATGGCGTTGGAATCATTGATAACTGAAAACCCAAACCACTCTTTGATTGATGAGTCTTATTGGCTTTTGGCTGACATTAAGTTGAAGTCTGGTTTATTCTCTGAGTCTATCGACTATTTAAATATCATCATTGCTGAATATCCTGAAGATATATGGGGAGATGACGCGTTTTTCAGGAAAGCAGAGATCCATGAGAAACAACTAAATGACAAGGAGACAGCACAAGAATTATATAGAGAATTTATATCAGAATATCCGGGGAGTTTATATACTGCAGAAGCTAGAAAGAGATTTCGCTTACTGAGGGGGGATTCAATAAATTAGATGAAAACCAGCTTAGAGTTGGGATCAGGATTCATCATCGAGGGGTCTGGACTAAAATGCTTATTGTAGAATCCGTTAAGAAAGTCCGTAGTTGGATTTGACAGTAAAGGAAGGATCTCTTCTATAGCCGGACCCCCAATCATGTATGGAGGAACACCTTTGAAAAGTTTGTCACCTTTACAATAGGCATAGATTTGATATTCCTTTAAGTCATTTCGTGCGTCTTTGTTGATTAAACATTGAGAAAGACAGCTAGAAATATCAAGATCATTTTCTGTGATATGTCCGGGAGGCATTCCACCTATTTTCTCGCCGAAATAATTATCAATTTTTTCCAAAGAGCCTTTCGAAAATTCATTTCGCATTCTCATTGCACAATCCAAGCAAATTGCATAATCGAATATTGTATCTGTGGCTGAGAAACCTGGGTATTGTTTGATAGCTTTTTCAATTATATAATCGCAATTATCAAGAAGGTATATTCCGCACTCAATACATCTATCGAAAGGCTTGTTAGTCTCAAACGAATAAAATTCTTTCGGAATTCTCTGATAGTTGTGATCGCACATACAACGAATGTAAAATCAATTTATAAAAAACGAGAAAATAGTATGCATGCATAACAAATTACATATCTTTGAAATAATTAAAAGGTATGAAAAGAGAAGAGACAGTAGACTACAATATCAAAGTAGCCTGGCATTCGATATCTAGAATGTACAACCAGTATGGAGCCAACTTTGATATCACAGCATCTACAGGATTTGTACTACTAAATATTGACGCCGAACAAGGAACACCTGCTACCAAAATTGCCCCAATGTTGGGAATGGAGTCCCGCAGCCTGACACGTATGTTGAAGTCGATGGAAGAAAAAAACTGGATATATAGAGAAAAGGACCAAGATGACGGGAGATCTGTAAGAATATTTCTAACAGCCCTCGGAAAGGAAAAACGCGAAATATCCAGATTGTCAGTCAAAGAATTTAACTCCAAGGTTCAGGAAGATTGTTCCATAGAAGATATTAGAACTTTTATTAAAGTGTCACGCGTAATAAGCAAAGTTGCGGACAACAAAGAATACGTAAACGAATTTTTAGAGAACCTCAAAATCCAATCTATTTGATCAAAATGAATCGAAAAATTAAAAAAGCAGTTGTACTTGGTTCTGGCATAATGGGATCCAGAATAGCATGCCATTTTGCCAATATTGGCCTTGAAGTTTTATTGTTAGATATTTCTCCAAAAGAATTATCCGATGATCAACAGAAGAAAGGATTGAAACTTTCTGATGAAGCAGTAAAAAACTCAATTGTTAATGCCGCTTTCCATTCAACTCTCAAATCAAAACCTGCGCCATTATATAATGCCAAAAATGCATCACTGATCAAGACAGGAAACTTTGATGATAACCTTCCGGAAATAAAAGACGCAGATTGGGTAATTGAAGCCATTGTTGAAAATCTTGAGATTAAAAAGAGTCTATTCGAAAAAGTTGAAAAGTACCGGACTCTTGGTACACTCATTACTTCAAATACATCCGGTATTCCAATTCATCTGATGGCTGAAGGAAGAAGTGATGATTTCAAGAAGAATTTCTGTGGAACACACTTTTTTAATCCGCCAAGGTACTTACGCTTATTGGAAATAATACCTACTCCGCATACAGACCCAGATGTTGTTAATTTCTTCATGCACTACGGAGATCTTTATTTAGGGAAGGAAACGGTATTGTGTAAAGATACGCCTGCATTCATCGCTAATAGAATTGGCGTGTACAGTATGATGTCCGCTATGCATACTATCACGAAATATGATTTCTCAGTTGGTGAAATTGATAAACTAACAGGCCCTGTAATCGGGCATGCCAAGTCTGCTACTTTTCGAACATCCGACCTCGTTGGACTGGATACAACCGTAAAGGTTGCAACGAATCTTCATCAGTCCCTTAAACATGATGAGTCAGTCGATAATTTTAAAATTCCAGAGATTGTTAAAAATCTGAATGAAAAAAAATGGTTGGGGGATAAAACGGGTCAGGGATTTTATAAGAAGACCAAAAATGAAGCAGGTCAACGCGAAATTCTAGAATTGGACCTGAAAAAGGTCGAGTACGGCCCTAAGAAGAAATCCAAGCTTGACACTCTTGATAAAACCAAGAACATTGAAGATTTGTCCGAAAGGTTACGGATTGTAATTGGTCTCGACGGAGAAGAAGGAAACTTCTACCGGGATACGTTTTTCGACTTGTTCACCTATTGTACCCATCGAATTCCAGAAATCGCAGATGAATTATACAGGATAGATCAAGCGGTTTCCGCGGGTTTTGCATGGGAAATGGGACCATTCGAATCATGGGACGCGATGGGAACGAAAGCAATTTGTGATCAAATGATAGCTGCCGGATTCAAGCCAGCGGCATGGGTTGAAGAAATGTTTGCTTCCGGAGCGGAGAATTTTTACAAGTTTGAAAATGGAAAGCAGCATTATTACGACATCCCATCTAAATCATATAAGGTAGTACCGGGAACAGATGATTTAATCATACTTAATGCCTTTAAGGAAAATATTGTATGGAAAAACGAAGGAAGTACGCTTTATGATATAGGAGACGGAGTCGTTAATCTGGAATTCCATACTAAAATGAATTCATTGGGTCCGGAAGTTGTAGAAGGAATTAATACGGCAATTAATATGGCCGAAAAGGACTTCAAGGGTCTGGTTATAGGTAATGAGGGTCAAAACTTTTCAGCCGGGGCGAATCTTGCGATGCTCTTCATGTATGCTGTAGACCAGGAGTTCGACGAAATTGAAATGATGACAAGGGCATTTCAAAATACCATGACTCGCGCAAAATTCTCTTCAATTCCTGTGGTTTCAGCTCCTTCAGGAATGGCTCTTGGGGGAGGTTGCGAACTATCTTTACATTGTGATGCGATTCAGGCCCATGCGGAAACATACATAGGTTTAGTAGAAGTTGGAGTTGGCTTAATCCCGGGTGGAGGTGGAACAAAAGAATTCACCATGAGAGCATCTGATGAATTTGTGGCTGGAGACCCGGAGTTAAATACTCTTCAGGAGTATTTCATGAATATTGCGACGGCGAAAGTCGCTACCTCTGCTGAGGAAGCAAGGCAAATGAATATCCTTAGAAAGTCCGATAATATTACGTTGAATAGGAAGAGGTTGCTTGCAGATGCAAAGGCAAAAGTCATTGATCTCTACGATAGAGGATATACACAACCGGTTGAAAGGAAGGATATAAAAGTACAGGGACAAACAGGTCTTGCCATGTTCGCAGCTGGAATCACAGGCATGAACTACGGTAATTACGCCTCGGACCATGATGCGAAAATTGCTCACAAGATTGCTTGGATTATGAACGGTGGAGATCTTTCTGCTCCTACTCTTGTTTCAGAGCAATATCTGCTTGATTTAGAACGGGAAGCATTTTTGAGTTTATGTGGTGAGCCGAAAACTCTGGAGCGAATTCAAAGTATTTTATTTAAAGGAAAACCATTAAGAAATTAATAAGACAACAATTATGGATGCATATATAGTAGCAGGATATAGGTCGCCGGTTGGGAAAGCAAAAAAAGGAGGGTTTCGATTTTATCGTCCTGACGACCTTGCGGCGGATGTAATAAAAAAACTAGTTGGCTCAATTGATGGCTTTGATGCTAAAAGGGTTGATGATCTTATTGTCGGCAACGCGATTCCGGAAGCCGAACAGGGAATGCAAATGGGCAGAATGATATCACTATTATCATTGCCATTAGAAGTTCCGGGAATGATAATCAATCGATATTGCGGATCGGGTCTTGAGGCAATCCATCTTGCTTGTGCCCGAGTACACTCCGGAACAGCTGATTGTATTATTGCCGGAGGAACCGAATCAATGTCTTTGGTTCCGATGTTGGGATATAAAACAGCATTAAACTGGCAAATAGCCAAAGACCATCCGGAATATTATTTGAGCATGGGCTTAACTGCTGAAGAAATAGCCAAAGACTTTAATATTTCTGCAGACGAGGCGAATGAGTTTGCATTGAATTCACACCTTAAAGCTGCCTCGGCAATTAAGGAAGGAAAATTCAATGACGAAATTATTCCGATCGAAGTCGAAGAGACATATGTCGATAGTGACGGTAAGAAAAAATCAAAATCATTCACCGTATCCGTTGACGAGTGTGTTCGTCCTGAGACGACATTGGAAGGTCTTGCAAAATTGAGACCAGCTTTTAAAAAGGATGGACAGGTAACAGCTGGTAACAGCTCACCTACCTCCGATGGTGCAGCTTTTGTAATGGTTATGTCAGAGAAAATGGTGAAAGAATACAACCTGGAGCCAATTGCTCGAATGGTCAGCTATTCAACAGCGGGTGTCAATCCTCGAATTATGGGAATTGGTCCAGTGGAAGCAGTTCCAAAAGCACTTAAACAAGCAGGAATAAAGCAATCTGACCTTGATCTTGTGGAATTAAATGAGGCATTCGCGGCCCAATCTCTCGCAGTAATCAAAGAATTGGACTTGAACACAGAAACCTTAAATGTCAATGGTGGAGCAATTGCGTTAGGACATCCGCTAGGATGTACCGGAGCGAAACTCTCCATTACACTTTTCAACGAGATGAGGCGTAGGAAAAGTAAATATGGAATGGTAACTGCCTGTGTAGGAGGAGGTCAAGGAGTTGCTGGTATTTACGAATTCCTAAATTAGTACAAGGACATATCGAATTTACGCCTAAGGGTTAGATTAACTTCATGTCCATTCCCAAGTAATTGAAAAATTGAAATGGCCACTTTTCGGGCCATTTCTTTTTTGTACGATTTATCAACTATTATTGATTTTATCAATAATTCCACCGCTGAGGTGAAGTTCTTGTTTCGAAGGAAACTCACGCTGTTATTAAGGAATTCTGCGCATTTTGAATCTTCATCTGTGAAATCCATTTGTAGGAATTCACTTACGATTAGAATCTGATACTTGATTTCACTCGATGTATCTGAACTGGGTATTTCTTCCACAATCCTTCTTGCATAATCCGGATTTTCCCAGACGATTAGTTTGGCAAGAGCCACCTTACCTAAATGTAAATCGTGGTTCTTTTCTACAAACTCCTTAAGGTGTTTTTCATCGCCCTGATCAATAAGTAGCTGCAACTCACTTAATCTCGGATCTGGAATGTGCTCTTCCAACCAATCAATTATTTCATGTTTGGCTTTTGCGCCAGTAAATTGGGCTACAACTTTTCCATCAATAAAAAGCCGGACATCGGGAATTCCCCGAATACCATATTGCTGACTGATTTCTGCATATTGATCGACATCTACTTTTACCAATTCCCATCGATCCTGTTCCGAATTAAGCTCCTCGAGTATAGGTCCGAGAAATTTGCATGGGCCACACCATTCAGCCCAAAAGTCGACCAAAACAGGGTTATTACTACTTTGCTCTATTACTTCTTTTTGAAAATCCATTTGCCTCAATCTACATCCCCCAAAATTATATTGCGAATAATAGATTATTAAGAACCAGGAATAAGAATGAATCAGATTACTTTGGCAGAAGGTTGAATTTCCTCTACTAATGATCTCAAAATAATTTCTTTACTGAAAGAACTTACCGCCAATTCTCGAGCATTTGTTTGATACTGTTCCAGAAGAGAATTTGATTGGATGAACGGCGAGATCATATCAATGAATTGTCCTGGTTCTTCTGGGTCATATCCAAAACCGCACTCTTTTTTTTCGATCAAACTTTTAACCCAACCTGTGTAGTTTACTACTATCAACTTTCCAGCCGCTAATCCATCCATAAGTTTATTTGGGCACCCCGTTCCAACCAGGAAGTCCTTTATAAATGAAATATAAATTGCATCATGGTTTTCAAGTTCTTTCCTCACATCCTCCATTTTTTGGTGAGGTAGAAACCTAATGTTATCTAATTCCGATGCAAGTTTTTTGATCTCGGTCAGACGTCCGCCTTTACCCATGATTGTAAAACTTATGCGGATATTCTTCTCTTGACAAAGCTTCGCTGTGTCAAGTAAGTACTCGAGTTTATTTGCTTGTCCGACTGTTCCCGCATAGAGAATCCGAAGCTGTTGATTTTGAGATTTGACGGTAGTACCTCTGAAATAAACACAATCGGACATATTAGGCAAAACCTTTATTCTTGGAGTATTACCAATTTCGTAGTCTATGTAATCTTTGATCGACGGCGATAGAGCAGAAATCCAAAGTGAATTACGGTATACAACCTTTTCAAATTGGAATAGACTCTTTTTAAGCCATTTGTTTTTAATCAATCCCAAACTTACCGGAACAGCTGGCCATAGGTCACCCACTTCGAATATGTATGGCATTTTCCTAAATTTCTTACTAAAGAGGCCGACCAAGCCAGTAGTTAAAGGGGTTGAGATTACATATAATAGATCCCATTTTGTCTTACTTCTGTGGATATGAAGAATGCACTTAAAGGAAAATACTAGAAAGGCTTTTATTCGTCGACGAAACGAGAAAGAGTTATCATATGGAATTTTGAAATAAGTAACCGGAACGTTCTCAATAATGTGTTTTCCACTTAATTCGTTGTGGGAGGTGAGAATGGTTACATCAAATCCTCTTTCTATTAGTCCTTCCGCGATGTACCAGCTTCGAATCCCACCACCCTCTTCAGGAGTTTTGAAGTATTGATGGATCAATAGGATCTTCATCCCACGGTAGGTAGTTTCTCAAAGTACCGACAAAAACTAGAAATCTTGCAATCCACACAGTTTGGTTTTCGCGCAAGACATACATATCTACCATGTAGTATCAACCAATGATGTGCTTTATGAATAAATTGATCTGGAATATTTTTTACCAGAGTAGTTTCAACTTGCAATGGTGTTTTGGCATTTTGGTTAACCAAACCAAGTCTTTTGCTAACTCTAAAAACATGAGTATCCACTGCCATAGCCGGTTGATTATGCAAAACAGATACGATCACGTTTGCGGTCTTCCGACCAACTCCCGGTAGTTCCTGCAGTGTTTTAACATCCATTGGAATTTCGGAATTGAATTTCTCTACCAGCATTTTCCCCAATCCCATCAAGTGTTTGGTTTTATTGTTAGGATAGGATATACTTCGAATGTAAGGGAATAGCTCGTCGAAAGATGCGACGCTCAGATGGTGTGCCGTTGGGAAATCAGCAAAAAGCTTTTCGGTGACAATATTTACTCGTTTATCTGTGCATTGGGCACTGAGTACCACAGCAACCAGAAGTTCAAACGGAGTTGAGTAGTTCAACTCCGTTTGAGGTTCTGGAAATTCTTCACTGAAATAAGTTACAAAAGCGTTGTAACGCTCTTTTCTCGTCATGCCCTAAAATTAGGCAGACTCCAAATCACTTTGACCGGCAAAAGAGAGTATTTTCTCTGTTACCGACCTAGGTGTTCGCATAATGAATGTATCCAACTCTTTTTTTACTTCAAGTAATTCTGCGTACTCCTCCAGGTCTGCTTCAGACCCAATAGGATTATCGACGGATGTGTTTGTTTTGTTTTCCCCGTATAGGGCTAAAATCAATTCATTTTTTGTAGAGGTTTTGATCATAGGCATTTACGTTTTGCTTTAATTTCTTTCTCAAATTAAGCAGCGCATATCTCATCCTACCCAGGGCAGTATTGATACTGACATTGGTTGCATCCGCAATTTCCTGGAAACTCATTTGCATGTAATGTCTCATGATAAGGACCTCTCTTTGACTTTCGGGTAATTCTTTGATATAAGCTTTCATCAAAGCGTAGGTATCCTGCTTTATTTGAGCATCTTCTATAGATTCTTCAGAGAACTCCAACGTATTGAATACGTTGCTACCGTCCTCCATGATTATCATAGGATATCTCTTGTTCTTTCTAAAATGATCGATGGCAATGTTGTGAGCAATTCTCAACAACCAAGGAAGAAATTTACCTTCTTCATTGTATTTGCCAGACTTAATAGTCCTTATGGCCTTGATGAAAACCTCCTGCATGAGATCTTCCGCAAGGTATTGGTCTTTTACAATAAGGTAAATGGTTGTGTAGACCCTGTCCTGATGACGGTTTAACAACTCTGAAAAGGCCTCCTCGTTCCCGTTCGTGTATTGTGATATCAATTGGCTATCACTCAAACTTGTCTTGTTCATTAAATTCACGCAGTTAGTTAACGTAGAGGTCTAAATCATATTGTCAGGGTTTATAGTTATTAGAAGATTACACGGTCAAAACTAAAGCAAAGTTGCAATAATCCAAATTACACTTGGATTATTTCTATGCTACTAAGACAATTAAAAACTAAAGACCCCCTAAAATCTGTTGAACTTTTACAACAATTTTGCATTCATGGAAATCGATCAATTTGATCCAAAGGAGTTTATAGTAATTAAAGGAGCCAGGGTAAACAACCTAAAGAACCTGGACGTCGCTATCCCAAGAAATAATCTGGTTGTTATCACAGGTTTATCCGGTTCCGGAAAATCATCGCTGGCTTTTGATACACTTTTTGCTGAGGGTCAAAGAAAATATGTAGAAAGCCTTAGCTCATATGCCAGGCAGTTTCTTGGTCGAATGGAGAAACCGGAAGTCGATTACATCAAGGGAGTAGCTCCCGCCATTGCTATTGAACAAAAAGTAAATACGAGAAATCCTAGATCTACTGTGGGGACTACAACCGAAGTCTACGATTATATGAAACTCTTGTTTGCCCGAATAGGCAAGACCTTTTCTCCGGTTTCAGGTAAGGAGGTTCAGAAGGATTCTGTAGATAGTGTAGTTGATTTCATAATGAACCTTGAAGAAGGAACGAGAATATCGATTACAGCTCCACTAAAAATTAGCAATGGTCGATCGTTTGATCAAGAATTGAAAATACTGTTAAGCAAAGGTTTTACCCGTATTATCCATGATAATGAGGTCAAATTCATAGAAGACCTGGATCCCTCATCTATCAAATCCACTACGGAAGTAGAAAATTTGATCGATCGAATAGCTGTAAGTAAAGACGAAGAACTTCAATTTCGATTGAGTGACTCCATTCAGACCGCATTTTTTGAAGGTGAGGGAGAATGCATTGTGCGACGAGCTGATGGACCTTCATACAATTTTTCTGATCGCTTTGAGCTGGATGGAATCACTTTTGAAGTTCCAACTGCTAACCTTTTTAGTTTCAATAATCCATATGGAGCATGCAAACGATGTGACGGTTTTGGAAGAATATTAGGAATCGATCCAGATTTGGTTATACCTGATCGAAACCTTTCAGTTTATGAGAATGCAATTGTTCCATGGCGTAGTGAAACAATGAGTCAGTGGTTAACACCACTGATTAAGAATGGAATTAAGTTCGATTTTCCGATCCACCGTGCAATAAATGAGTTGACAAATGAGGAATATGACTTGTTGTGGAAGGGTAACGAATATTTTGACGGACTAAATGCATTCTTCTCATACCTGGAAAGTAAATCGCATAAGATTCAATATCGAGTAATGTTGTCCAGGTACCGTGGAAAAACAGATTGCCCGGATTGTCGGGGTACCCGCTTACGGAAAGATGCCTCCTATATCAAAATCGATGGCTACTCAATCATTGATCTTGTCCTCCAACCAATCGATAAATTGATTCAAACATTTAATACAATAGAATTGAATGAAGCAGAGTTGAAAATATCGAAAAGGATTTTACAGGAAATTCAAAACCGACTGAATTACCTGGATAATGTAGGACTGGGATATTTAACATTAAACCGTTTGACGAACTCCCTCTCTGGAGGTGAATATCAACGTATCAAACTTGCAACGTCTCTGGGAAGTGCACTGGTAGGGTCAATGTACATCCTGGATGAACCAAGTATTGGATTGCACCCTCGGGATACCGATCGACTGATTACAGTTTTGAAATCATTAAAACAACTTGGTAATAGCGTTATAGTTGTGGAACACGAAGAGAAGGTAATGGAAGAAGCTGACCAGATAATTGACATTGGGCCGGCTGCAGGAACTCATGGAGGGGAACTGGTTTTTCAGGGCAACATAGATAAAATCAATGGCGAAACGGAAAAATCGTACACTGTCAGATATTTAAAGGGAATCGACCAAATTCCTATACCGGTCAGAAGAAGAAAGTGGAATCAGTCTTTCACAATTGTTGGAGCTAATCACCATAATCTGAAAAACATCAATGTAGAATTTCCTCTTGGCGTGCTCACTACAGTAACTGGAGTAAGTGGTTCTGGAAAATCCACATTGGTTAGAAAAATACTTTACCCCGCTATTGGAAAGCTATTGGGTGAGACGGGAGAGCTGACGGGAAAGTATGACAAGCTTGATGGTGACTATGAAAAGATCCAACATATTGAATTTGTTGACCAAAATCCAATAGGAAAAAGTTCAAGATCTAATCCGGTAACTTATGTAAAAGCGTACGATAACATAAGACAACTCTTTGCAGAACAGCCAGTTTCAAAGAAAAATGGATTTAAGCCTGCTCACTTTTCATTTAATGTCGACGGTGGAAGATGTGAAGTTTGTGAAGGAGAAGGTACGGTGAATATAGAAATGCAGTTTATGGCGGACTTGCATCTAACGTGTGAAAGCTGCCATGGTCAGCGGTTTAAAAAAGAGATTCTGGAAGTTACATATGAAGGTAAAAACATCGCGGAGGTTCTGGAGTTAACCGTGGAGGAGTCATTGGAATTCTTTAAAGAGAAAACTTCAATAGTTACTAAACTTAAACCACTTTTTGATGTTGGTTTGGGTTATGTCAAATTGGGTCAGTCTTCTAATTCCTTAAGTGGAGGTGAAGCCCAAAGAGTAAAACTTGCTTCTTTCCTGGGAAAAGGAAGTGGCGTACCGAAAAAAGATCATACACTCTTCATATTTGATGAGCCAACTACCGGTCTACATTTTCACGATATCAAGAAACTGCTTGAGTCTATTAATGCCTTGATTGATGAAAACAACTCGGTGATTATTATAGAACACAACATGGAAGTTGTAAAGAATGCTGACTGGATCATAGATCTTGGACCCGAAGGAGGTGACCTGGGAGGAAAAATAGGTTTTGCAGGTGTTCCTGAGGATATGGTTAAATTAGCAGACAAGAATTACACAGCGAAATACCTAAAAGAGAAACTTAAAAAATGAGAAAGAAAATTGTTGCTGGCAACTGGAAAATGAACACGTCTCTTCAAGAGGGCCAGAAACTTGCTTCCGAGGTAGTGAATATGGTAAATGATGAGGTGATCACAGATACACAGGTCATTCTTGGAGTACCGTTTACTCATATTACAACCATAAAAAATCTTGTAGAGGGATCAGAAGTTCAGATTTCAGCTCAAAACTGCCACCAGGAAGAATCTGGTGCATATACAGGTGAAGTTTCGGCACCTATGCTCTCAGCTCTATCTATTTCGCATGTTATTCTAGGTCATAGTGAAAGAAGAGACTACTTTGGGGAAGGCCACCAATTGCTTGCCAGTAAAGTTGATATGGCGCTGAAGGCGTCATTGATTCCAATTTTTTGTTGTGGTGAAAAGCTTGAGGTAAGAGAGGAAGGCAAACACTTTGAACTCATTAGAAATCAAATATCAGATTCTCTTTTTCACCTTGATGCTGAAACAATCAGCAAAATTGTAATTGCGTATGAACCGGTTTGGGCCATCGGCACAGGTGTAACAGCTTCTTCGGATCAGGCACAAGAAATGCACCTTCATATTAGAAAGACCATAGCGGATCAGTATGATCAGCAAGTCGCAGACCAAATACCAATTCTTTATGGAGGTAGCGTAAAGCCTGGAAATGCTGTAGAGTTGTTTTCCTGCCCCGATGTTGATGGAGGCCTCGTTGGAGGAGCCAGTCTTAAATCGAGGGATTTTGTAGACATTATCAAAGCCATGGCATGATTCTATGGGCATTTATTCTGCTTTTTTCCATTGACCTGCCACAGAATAACCCGTACTGTAGGATTTTTGGAAGTGTTTATGAAGTAGATGAGCCCTATAAGGCAGACTTCCTGGTATACCTCAGTGCCTCAGAAACTTCTTCCGATATCATTGTTTTTGAGCAACAAAACCGATTATATGCTGATAAGATGGGCATGTGGTTTTTTGAGGAACAAGAGGAATTCGCTACCCACAAAATCTATTTCACAGAACGAGAAAGAGATGCAGACTTCAGTATCTATTTAACTCGATTTGAATCCTTTGCAGGCTGTAACGAATGATCTATCAAGGAGTTCAAATTATCTGTGAAGAAGGAGTTCGTGAATTAATTATCGCGGAGTTATCCAATTTGGGTTTTAATTCTTTCGAAGAAATGGAAACTGGTCTAAAAGCTTTCTGCGATAAAGATTCGTTTTCAAACAAGGACACATTAGCTATTCTCAAAAAATACGATGTCGATCCGGAGAAAGTAACAATTGAGGAAATACCAGAAACTAACTGGAATGCGGTATGGGAAGAAAACTTCGATCCTGTTACAATTGATGACCAAGTTCTGATTCGTGCACCTTTTCATCCTTCACAAGGATTTCCGTTCGAAATCGTTTTATCGCCAAAAATGGCTTTTGGCACCGGGCATCATGCGACAACCTATCTAATGGTAAAAAACCTACTTGGTTTTGATTTGCAAAGTAAGGCGGTATTGGACATTGGAACTGGAACAGGTGTATTGGCTATCCTTGCTTCACAAATGGGGGCTGAGAATATCTTAGCGACGGATGTAGATCAGTGGTCAATAAACAATAGCAATGAGAATGCAGCAGTTAATAATGTTGTGCTGGAAATAATGAAAGGAAGTATTGAAGAGATCGAAAGCAAAAGATTATTTGATGTTGTTCTGGCAAATATCAATAAGAATGTGATTCTTAAGGAATTGAAATTTTACAGTAAGTTTCTTTTACCTTCCGGTTATCTACTTTTAAGTGGTTTCTACGTTAGAGATTGTGATGATATTCTTTTGGAGGCCAATATACAGGGTTTGACAGAAACCGAAAGGTCTGAAAAAGAGGATTGGGCATCTCTTATTCTAGTCAAAAATTAACTATAGTCTTGAAACGAGCGATCTGGATTCTTATAATCATTCTTACTAGTTCCGGGGCAATTAAGTCTCAGGCGCTATCAGAGGATCCACAAGTTTTTCTGACGCAAGCTACCGCTTTGCTTGAAAGAGGCAATTCGGAAGCGTACAAGAAAGTTAGTTATGACTTTAACAATGTATGGACGACTAACCTCACTTCAGAACAGCAACAGTCAATTATTTCACTTGCAAAGAAAATGGAGAAGAAAGGATATAAGCTCCATCCTCATTTTCGACATTTTTTCGCGTATCTCGCTTTTGCAGTAACACAGGCAGGTGTCCAACGAGATGAGTTGAACGAAATTCTTGAGATCAACCATCAGGTTCTACAAACATTGGGCTATGATCAGTACAAAGAGTTTCTATGGACGATGAATATTTTCCTTGGAGATCGCTATCTCGACTTGACTAAGACTTTGCGATCAAGAGCGGAAGGGGGTTCGAAGAAATTCAAGATGTTAGACGAGGTAATAGTGGAGGAAGAGGAAATTGAGGAAGAACCATTACCCGAGATCGTGAAAGAGCCATTAATTGTAGAGGAACCTGTGGTTGAAGCAAGTGCTGATGACTGGGGGTCAACGAGTACAGATAGTTGGGGTAATGATGACGGATGGGGATCTAGTACAGACAGCTGGGGGGATGACAGTTGGGGTAGTAATGACGATTGGGGTACTCCAAGTACAGATAGCTGGGGAGATGAAACAAGTTGGGATTCATCTACTGATGATGCATGGGGCTCAGAGGAAAGCTGGGGCACAAGCGAAGCAGAGATACCGGAACCTGTTATTCCGGACCGGCCGGAAGTTTCACCAGTTATAACCAACTATGCAATGATGGTTAAAATGAGATATAATCATCCGGTTGTTCAAGGTCCAGTTTTGGAGCTTAATGATGTTCAGCTTATGCTTATTACAAGGTACGATTCCATGATCGTCGATGATGTTGATGGCAATCAATTACTAGGGAGTAAGATGTTTGTAGGATCAAAGGGAACAGTTGCATGGCCACCAGACAATCAAAGAAATCGAGGAGCTAAAGTTTCTCTAAGTGACTTTTCAGTAAGAGTGGACCGTGGAGATTTTTGGACACCCAATGCTACACTTACATTTCCTGGCAAGTTTACAGGAGAGACTGAGGGGTCATTCAAATGGAAAAGCATTCGCCGACCTGTTAACAGCCTAAGTTCATATCCAATTTTTAAAAGCTACGATACGGACGTGACTCTGGAATTGGATCCGGGAAGGGTGACCTACTCAGGGGGGATAGAATTGAGAGGAAACCAACTGTTTGGTTCAGCGGAATCCAGGGCGATGGGTACACTTACTATTTTGGATGAGAGGGGAAGAACGGTGATCTTCAGGTCGAGACACTTTGAAATTCAGGACTCGGTTGTGACTTCCGCCAATGCAGCTTTTACACTTCTGGATGGAACAGATTCCATATTTCATCCAAGTGTCTCAATGGAATATATAATACCTACCAAGCAATTAGTTGCAGTAAGAACCAAACAATACAACGCGACACCTTTTCGCTCCACTTACTACTCTTTGGCGTTTGGAGTAGATCAAATTCGTTGGAATATGCAATATGACTCCCTGGATTTGAACATATCACAAGGAAAAGACCTAGTTCCCGCAACATTTGAATCCGATGATTTTTTTAATCCGGTTCGTTTTAAACGACTGGCAGGTCAATGGGGATTTCACCCAATTGTAATTGCGGTAAACTATTGCAGGAAGTACCAAATTGACCAGTTTAATACGCTCGAGTTATCAAACGAATATGGAGTTGATATTAGGTTAATCAACGGAGCCATGAAGATGCTGGAACAATATAATTTCTGTGAATATGATAACCTGAGTGGAACGGTTGTACTTTTCGACAAGGCATTTCATTACTACGATGCGTCTGCCCAAAAGGTAGATTATGATAACCTATTTATTCCTTCTCATATGGAAAGAGCATCAAATGCCACGTTGCGTTTAGATAGTGGGGAAATATTTGTTAGAGGAGTTGAAAAGTTCTTTATAACCGCCGATTGGAAGATTGCAATCATGCCTTCAGAGGAAGAAGTAACCATAGAGCAAGGTCGATCTTTGGTTTTCAACGGCGAGCTAGAGGCAGGAGACTTTGATTACAAAGGGAAGGATTTTCATTTCAATTACGATGAGTTTGTAATGGATATGCCGCAGATTGATTCCATTAGAATATCTATTCCAATTCCCGACTCTATCCCTCATAAACCGGGCGAAAAAATGCCACTTGCCAATCACTTAACCGAGACTTCGGGAGTTCTTTATATTGACCGTCCAGATAATAAGTCTGGTCTTAAAGACATAGAGAACTATCCGTATTTTATTAGTAACTCGGAGGCGGTAGTTTATTTTGATGGTCAGGAAGTTCTTGATGGGGCTTACGATAAATCGGTGAAATTCATTGTCCCGCCACTTGAGGTTGACGATACTGATACCGATAGCGCTTCAGCCATTTTTTTTCCAGGGTCCTTTAATTCCGGAGGTATTTTCCCAACATTTGAAGACACTCTAAGCATTCAATCTGATCTTTCACTTGGATTCGTCCACAATATTCCAAAGGAAGGTTATAATCTCTATGGAACTCCCGCAAAAACCTACGAAAAAATATATCTAAGTAATAGAGGAATACGGGGAGGAGGGATAATAGATTTCCTCAATTCTCAAATTCATTCAGCCGATTTCATATACTATCCTGATTCGGTAACTGCTGATGGTCATTATGGGATTATTCGTCCTGGTCAGGTCGGAACGGCATCATTTCCCGAAGCCGAGATGGGGCGATTCAGAATGTATTGGCTTCCCCGAAAGGATAGTATGTACTTACAAACTGTTGAAGAGCCATTCAAATTTTATAATGCCACTGCGGAGTTAACGGGAAAAGCAAATATTACTCAGGGAGGAGTATATGGATCGGGAGAAATGCTTACCAGGGGATCTCTTGCCAAGTCAAATAATATGGCATTTGAAGAATTTAGATACTCCGCACAACATGCCAGATTTGAAGTCCTTTCTGATGATCCGGAAAAGCCGGCGATGGCTGGTGATGACATTAGACTGAATTTTGATTTGCAGGACAACATTGCAGATGTACATCCGGAGCAAGCTGGAGTTGCAGCAATTTCCTTTCCATATGCGCAAATGAAAACTTCAATTACAAATGCAGTTTGGGCACTTGAGGATTCCATTATTACAATGACTAAACCGGAAAATGTACCAATTGAAGACTCTTATTTTTATTCAACTCTTCCAGAACTTGATTCGCTGTCCTTTAATGGTGAACAGGCGATCTACGATATTACCAGCTACGAATTGAACATAAAAGGGATTCCATATATTGAAGTTGCCGACGCGAGAATAGTACCAGACAGCGCACAAACGACAATTGGGGCTAACTCGGTACTTCAAACTTTCAAAAATGCTGAGATTCTTTTTGACTACCCTGAGGCCATACATCGACTGACCAATGGGTTGATTGATATTCGTTCTAGAAACGCTTTCTCTGGAAAAGCTATGTACCAGCTTCCGGTTCAGGAAGATACTTTCGAGATCGAAATGTCAAATTTTTATTGGGAAGAGTATTTTTCGGCAGAGGGCTTACCAGATTCTTCGACGGTAGCGAGCGGCAGTGTAGACGAGGCCAGCCATCTGGATGTAGCACCCGGTTTTCTCTATAAAGGAGCAATGAAACTAGTTGCACATAAGCAGGCTCTTGAGTTAGCGGGTTATGTAAAGCCCGATTTCAGAAGTATACCTGGACATTTTTATTGGATCGGTTATGACCGTAAAGACGATGAAACGGAAGTCATTGTAGACATCAATAACTCTACCTATGAGACTGGGGAAAGAGTTTTGGCAGGTATTCATTACGGAAATAACAGTGGTGCATTATACACTACCATGATCGAAAAACGAGTAACACCAGGAGATGATGATTTCTTTGTTGCCAGCGGAATCTTTAAATATTTACCGGAGTATGCATCATTCATTATCGAAGATCCGGGTAAAACAACTGGTGAGAATTACGAAGGACAAACGCTTATTTACTCAGATTCTACTCAAAATATGATTTTTGAGGGGGATGTTACATTCATTAACCCCGATCTAAACCCAATTTCAATACGCTCAGCCGGAGTAGGCACTGGAAACAGAGAGGCGAATGAATATGAATTGGAAGCGTTCCTCGCAATGGAGTTAGGGTTGGCTACCTCTGTTTTGGAGCAAATATCAGTGGATGTTCTGGATATTGTTGAACGCTTAGGAAATCCTGTAGCCAATGATCTGAGTGAGAATTTGATGTTGAATGTATCTAATATCATTGGCGAGGAAGCTACCAGGGAATACGAGGAGAACTCACTCAAGGATTATGTTTCTTTAGTTGAGACGTCCCAGGAGCTCAATAGATCACTGGTTATTTCCAATGTGGATTTCACTTGGAGTAATTCAACTAATTCATGGTACAGCACGGGAGCTATCGGACTATCCAATATTGGCCAGGAAGATATCAATGCTCAAATGGATGGTTACATGGAATTCAAGAAGGATGATACCGGCGGTGATGTGATGAATTTGTTTTTTCAGGCGGCACCAGGATCCTGGTATTTCTTCAGTTATCAAGAAAATAGTCTCCTGATATACACATCTAACAGAGAGCTTAATGCAGAAATTGCTGAAACTTCCAATTTTGGAAAAGCCCGCGTTGGTGAATTGGTTTTCATTGCAGGTGAAGAAAATGAGACACTAAAATTTATTAATGACTTCCGAGGCACCTACCTGGGAATAGATGATCCATATAATTTAGTTTATCCTGATGATGTCAGTCTGGATGATTCAAATTTCGAAACGATTGAAAAAGACGACGACGATGGATTTGGCTTTTGATATCTTTGCCAAAATCGTTATCAATGACTCCAATAGAATTTCAATTAAAGCATAAGGGAAGGTTCCTGGAAGAGCTTCTGGACCTTCTTCGCATTCCTTCAATAAGTGCAGACAGCGACTACAAGAATGATGTTAAGCGGGCGGCAACATTTTTGGAAGAGCGATTTAAAGAATCGGGTGTAGATCTCGTGGAAATCTGTCCTACAGCAGGGCATCCAATTGTCTTTGCTGAGAAAAGGGTGAGCGACGATTTACCGACAGTACTTATTTACGGCCATTATGATGTCCAACCTCCCGATCCAATGGATTTATGGGATTCACCTCCTTTTGAACCAGTCATTAAGGATGAGAAAATATATGCCAGGGGAGCTTGCGACGACAAAGGTCAAATGTACATGCATATCAAGGCTTTTGAATCTCTTGTGAAAACCGATAGCCTTCCCTGCAATGTAAAATTTATGATTGAAGGGGAGGAGGAAATTGGTTCCGACAACCTTGAAACATTTGTGAAGGAAAATAAGGAGAAACTAAAAGCCGATGTTATCTTAATTTCTGACACTTCTATCATCAGTAATGAGACCCCCTCAATTACTGTTGGTCTAAGAGGACTAAGCTACCTGGAATTGGAAGTAACAGGACCGAGTCGTGATCTGCATTCAGGAGTGTATGGAGGTGCAGTTGCAAATCCCATTAATGCACTTTGTCGATTAATAAGTGATGTTCTAGATGATAATGGACATGTGACCATTCCAGGATTTTATGATGACGTTGAGGAATTAACATCCGAAGAAAGAGAAGCAATGGCTCGTGCTCCATTTGATTTGGATGAATATAAAAAGGACCTGGAGATTGATTCTGAGAAAGGTGAAGAAGGCTATTCCACCATTGAAAGAGTGGGGATCAGACCAAGTTTTGACGTAAATGGAATATGGGGAGGTTATACCGGAGAAGGTGCAAAAACGGTATTACCTTCAAAAGCATATGCCAAAGTTTCCAGTCGACTCGTTCCAAATCAGGACAGTAAAAAAATCATGCAATTACTATCTGATTACTTCAGGAAAAATGCTCCAAAAGGCGTGAAAGTAAAAGTAACACCCCATCATGGAGGAGAGCCAGCGGTCATACCCACTTCATCGGTAGGTTACCAGGCAGCTTCAAGGGCATTTGAGGAATCCTGGGGAAAGACACCAATTCCTACAAGGGAAGGAGGTAGTATACCTATTGTTGCCTTGTTTGCAGAAGAACTAGAATTGGATTCTATTCTAATGGGTTTTGGATTGGATTCGGATGCGATTCACTCTCCAAATGAGCACTACGGATTATTCAACTTTTATAAGGGTGTTGAGACAATATCTCATTTTTACAGGTTTTTCTCCGAGATGTCTGGAAAATAACAAATTACGTATAGTCCTTAACTGTTGATATTTCGTATAAATCGAATGATGAAAAGATTAGGATCACTTCTACTGTTTCTTCTTTCCGTAAGCATTTTACCCGCTCAGATACTTGAGCCGGCAAAATGGTCTATTGAGCTCGAACCGGGATCCCCAAAAGTTGGTGAGGAAGTGGTTATCAGGTTTACTGCCGAGATTGATCCGGAGTGGTACTTGTATTCTTCGGATTTTGATCCCGATTTAGGACCAATGGTAACGGAATTTGGATTTGACTCTGCTGATACTTACGAATTAATTGGCGAGATCATACCCATTCAGCCCAAAAGAGGTTACGATTCATTGTTTGGTGGCTATTACACCTATTTTAAGAACACTGGCGTATTCGAACAGCGTATAAAAGTCTTGAGTCGAGATTATCAAATAAAAGGGTACTATGCCTATCAGGTCTGTTCTGACATTACCGGTCAATGTATTCCTTTCGAGGACGAATTTGCTCTTGGTTCTATTTCTCTGAAGGAAGAAGTGCCTGTCCAGGAAAGTGGAAATTCAGGGAAAACTAGTCTACTCAAACAGCGAGATGTCAATGATCCTTATGCATTGTGGTCGTTTATGGTTGTTGCGTTTCTTGCAGGATTAGCCGCTCTACTTACACCATGTGTTTTTCCGATGATACCTATGACGGTCACCTATTTTACGGGAAGAGACAATAAGAAAAAGGGTAGAGTCAGGAATTCCCTTATCTACGGACTTTCGATTATTGTAATTTATGTAGTAGTTGGACTGCTTCTGGCTCCATTCATGGGACCCGAAACGGCCAACGATCTTGCAACAGGCTGGATACCTAATGTACTGTTCTTTGTTGTTTTTGTTGTTTTCGCCCTATCATTTTTCGGGCTATTCGAATTAACACTACCGCACTCCTTTGTAAACAAAGTGGATAGACTAGGGGATAAGGGAGGTTTCCTAGGAGTATTCTTCATGGCCCTGAGCCTTGTATTAGTTTCGTTTTCCTGCACAGGGCCACTAGTTGGAAGTATTCTGGTTGAATCTGCTGGAGGATTAATATTGAAGCCCGCACTTGGGATGTTGGCTTTTTCTGCTGCTTTTGCTATTCCATTTACTTTATTCGCTTTATTTCCAGGTTGGCTATCTTCTTTACCAAAGTCTGGTGGTTGGTTGAATTCAGTCAAGGTGGTACTTGGGTTTCTTGAACTTGCCTTTGCCTTCAAATTTCTAAGCATAGCAGATCAAGCGTATCACTGGAATATTCTCGATAGAGAAGTTTATTTATCTATCTGGATTGTCATTTTCACTTTGTTGGGATTCTATCTTCTGGGGAAAATTCAGATGCCAGGAGACTCCAAAAAATCGGAGACATCTGTTGGAGGACTTGTGTTAGCCATAGCCACTTTCTCCTTTGTTGTTTATCTCATCCCTGGTTTGTTTGGTGCGCCATTGAAATCCCTGGCAGGCTATCTCCCTCCGATTACCACGCATGACTTCAACCTGGTCCAAATCCTAAAGGAGGGGAATGTCTCCGAGAAAAGTTATATCACCGATCAATGTGAGGATCCTATTTATGACGAATTCCTTGAATTACCTCATGGATTGAGAGGATATTTCGATTACGACCAGGCCATTGCATGTGCAAAAACACTAGATAAGCCTGTTTTTATAGATTTTACCGGTCACGGTTGTGTCAACTGTCGGGAAATGGAAGCCCGTGTATGGTCGGACCCAGAAATCCTTAGAAGATTACAGAATGACTTTATTCTTACTGCTCTTTATGTGGACGATAAAACAGAATTGCCCGAAAGTGAATGGTATAAATCAAAATACGACGGGAAACTGAAGAAAAGTATCGGCAAACAAAACGCAGATTTTCAAATCACAAAATTCAATAACAACGCACAACCCTTTTATGTAATACTCGATCCAGATGGAAATTTATTAACCACACCTAAGGCCTACGACTTGAATGTGAGTACTTTTGCAGCGTTTTTAGACGAGGGTTTAGAAAACTATAGCCCTAAACTTGATCGCCTATTTTCTAGCAACTGATGTTTGACAGAATTATATTCATACTGCTTTGGGCTGTGATTATCAGCTGTCAAAGCAACAAATCTCAAGTTCAAATCGAAGATCCTCCGGTGTTCGAGAACGACAGTATATCAGTAACACCTACCAATCGATTTGTTGTATACGGGTATGAAATTGATTCCAGCCAGTATGCTACAGGCCGAATTCGTTGGAACCAAACGCTTTCCGTACTTCTTGATGACTACTATGTTTCATCCGAAAAAATCTCCGAATTAGCCCGCGCATCCAGAGATGTATACGATGTTCGAAGATTAAAAGCGGGAAAGGATTACGTCCTGATTCATAAAGGGGATAGCTTGAAAACAGCTCTTCAATTTATTTTTGAACCTGATGAGCGATCTTATGTCATTTATAATTTCAGCGATTCGGTTTACGCAAAGCAGGTCCAATTACCGGTTAATATTGTTGAAAGAGAGATCTCAGGGGTAATTAATTCGTCACTGTATGAGACCTTGATGGAAGCCAATGCGAGTCCGGAGTTGGTAAGTAAATTAGTTGATGTTTTCGCGTGGCAGGTTGATTTTTTCCGAATAAACAAAGGAGATCGTTTCAAGGTAATCTATGAAGAAGAGCAGGTTGCTGGAAAATCTGTGGGGATCACAAAAGTTATCGGCGCATACTTTCAGCATTATGGTAAAGATTACTACGCAATTCACTTTCAAGGTAGTGAAGGTATAGACTATTTTGACGAGCAGGGTAACAGTTTGAGAAAGACGTTTTTGCGCTCCCCGTTAAAATACTTTCGAAGGATCAGTTCCAGGTACAGCGGCAGAAGATATCATCCAGTATTGAAAAGGTATAAGGCTCATCTCGGTACGGACTATGCCGCAGCTCCGGGAACACCCATTCGTACTGTAGGAGATGGTGTCGTGGTTGAAGCGAAATTCCAGAAGTACAACGGAAATTATGTAAAGGTCAGACATAACAGTAATTACACCACCCAATACCTTCATATGCAGAAGATAAAGACAGGTATTCGTCCAGGAGTAAAAGTTAGTCAGGGTCAAACGATCGGTTATGTTGGGAGTACCGGCTTGGCCAACGGTCCTCATGTTTGCTTTCGGTTTTGGAAGAATGGAAGACAAGTTGATGCGCTTAAGGTTGATCTTCCACCATCTGAACCTATTGATCCGTCACGTTTAACCAGCTTCCTTCATGTGAAAAACAAGATAATTCATCGGTTAGATCTTGTTGAATTCCAAGAACCGAAGGTATTATTAGCAAAAGTTTCAAACTAGCGAAACAGGAAAGGTTCTTGTTTTACGCTAAATACCCTATTTTTCCGTTTCATTAATCAATCTGTCTTGATTATGAGATATTTTATATACTCGTTTTTAATAGTTTTTGCTCATTTGTCAATTGCTCAGGATGAAGGAGGGAACCTTATAAAGGTCTATGGCAAAGTTCTGTCAAATGTGGACAGCACTGGTCTAAGTGCCACAATATTATATGAGAAACTCCCCTATTATGACGATATGGGAATAGCCCATACCGTAGGTGATGGAGACTTTGAATTTCATTTGCTAGAAGGTACTACTTACAATATTCGAATAGAAGGCCTCGTCAACTATGAGCCATATTTGGAAGAAGTGTCTATTGAAGATACCGATGGAGGCTCAACCGAGCATGTAGACTTTTATGTAACCCGCGTGGAAGAGGAAGAGCTGATAACTCTTGATAATCTGAATTTTGCTTCGGGAAGTGCGGTGATTCGCCCTGGTTCTTATCCATCGTTGAATAAGTTTATCGAATACGTTAATGAACGACCTGATCTGCTGATCCGTCTCGAAGGTCATACGGACTTCGCGGGAAATGCTGATGCGAATTTACGTTTATCAGAAGCGAGAGTACAAGCCGTGACAGAATACATCACCAAAAATGGTGTTAAGAAATCCAGGGTTACCTATGAAGCATTTGGAGGTAGCCGGCCTCTGACTCAGGATAGAACACCGGAAGCGAAAGCGAAAAACCGTAGGGTTGAAGTACGTCTTACACGTCAATAAAGAACTAGTCGATGATTAACCGCTTATTTACCTTAGTAGTACTCCTAGGACTGGCATTTTCAAATTACAGTCAGGAGTCAATCGTCTGGGCTTCGGAGGTGCTGGATGTTTCAACGGAATATGGTCCATTAGAGTATTCAGCTTTGCAGGCTTTGCACAAACCTAATGTTCTTCCTCGGGGAGGAGAAAATCCAAACGCATGGAGGCCAAAAAGAGCGTCAGGAAGTGGAGAGTTCATTATCGTTTCATTTCCGGAGGCTATTCGAGCCCAACAGATTGCTATTGCGGAATCAGAAAATCCAGGAGCAATTACCCGTGTAATGGCTTTTGACGATAAGTATAACGAGTATACGTTATTTCAGCTTACACCACGCGTTTTACCCATAGAAACAAGACTTTTAAATCTCTTTTTTCCAAAGACTCAGTATAAACTGAAAGCCATTCGAATCGACCTAAATGGTGAGGCAGTACCTGGGTATAATAGTATAGACGCTATTGGAATCTCCTCCTCGAACATTCCAATCAATGTACTGATAGACCTTGCAAAGGGAGTCAGTCGTAAGGTAGATGCGGAAAAGCTGAGCGAGAATGTGAATAGTACATATGTTGAACACAGCCCCATCATCACACCGGATGGAAAAAAACTGTATTTCAGCAGACAGTATCACCCGGATAATGTAGGCGGAACTAATGATCCGGAAGACATTTGGGTGTCTGATTGGGATGAAGAAAAAGGCGAATGGAAACCAGCTGTAAATGCCGGACCTCCCTTAAACACTGCGGGGCCAAACTTTATTAGTTCTATTTCATCTATTGGCGGTAAAGACGTATTGATACTTGGTAATAGGTATGGAAAGAAAGGTCGGATGTATTCTGGAATTTCAATCGCTACCTATGAAAATGGTCAGTTTTCAGATCCCGCCGCAGTTGAGGTTGCTAACGAGTATAATTACTCAACGAAGGCAGATTTTTTCTTATCGACCGATGGGAAAGCATTGATACAATCAGTAGAAAGAGATGACGCTTATGGTGGTCGGGACCTTTATGTTTCTTTCAAGAGGGGTAACAGTAGTATTTGGTCGGAACCTCTGAACCTCGGCACCGATATCAACACAGCATCTGAAGAAGCTGCTCCATTTTTGGCGAAAGACGGTAAGACTCTTTACTTCTCATCCAGTGGTTATAGCGGTTACGGAGGTCTTGATATTTATGTGACTAGAAGACTAGATGACACCTGGAAGAATTGGTCTATCCCTGATAACCTGGGGGCAGGAATAAACACAGAGCTTGACGACCAATATTTCAGCATCCCATCCTCAGGAGCTCAACTGTACTTTACAAGAGGTAGAAAGGACGAGGATACGGATATATTCACATTTACTGTGAATGAATTCTTTGTTGATCCCGATGACCCTATCGTCCAATCGGTAGAACACCTGGATATGGAAGAAGAGGAGGTACCTGTCTTTATAACGGTTCGTGGGAGTGTAATTAATTCGAAAACCAATGAGCCCGTGTCAGGTGTACCCGTGAAAGTGGAAAGGCTTCCCGATGGTATTGCCATCGGTGAAGTAAATGCGAATGAATCAGGAGCATATCAATTCACTCTCAGGCCAGGTGCCCGATTTGGAATTTCAGCAGCACTGGAGGGTTATATTCCCCAAAATGAAAACATTGACCTGAATAACATAGAGGAGACTGACACCATTGAAATGAACTTACTCCTTTCACCGATTGAGGTGGGCCAACCCGTGGTTATCAGGAATATTTTCTTTGAAGTGAATCAATCCGTACTTAAGACTGCATCATACCCTGAGTTGGAGCGAATACTGGAGTACCTAACTTCTGGTAGAATTCAACGTATCGAGATATCCGGCCACTCAAGTTCTGACGGTCCTGATGATTACAACCTTGCCCTTTCTGAAAGACGGGCGAACGCGGTTCAACAGTTTTTTCTGAATAATGGGATTTCTCAGGATAGAATCGAGTCTGTGGGTTATGGTGAACAGAGACCTATTGCCTCTAATGCAACCTTAGATGGACGTCAAAAAAATCGTCGAGTAGAGTTCAAAGTACTTGAAACCGGCAAGTAATTATTTTCATTTTCCTGCTCTATTCACCTTTATAGGAAGCATCTGCCTTTTTTTGGGATGTAGTACCCCAAAAGAAAATGAAAAATTTTCTGGTTTTTGGAAGGCCCAATGGATAACTGACGCCGATTCTTATAAAAATATCTCGGGGATCACATCTTTTGAAATGGATGGCTTTTTTGATTTTCAATCCGATTCTTTGACAATAGGAGCATACGGTTTTGAAGGCTGTATCTTCAATCAAGATACCATCATTCATACACAAGGCTGGCAAATAAGAAATGACACATTATATCTCGTTAATAAGGAGGGACTTCCAGGATTATCTTATAGAATTATGGAGTCATCCGAATCCATAATTACTTTGAGGTTGCTAGAAGACATTGATCTCATTTTGACACGTTAAGCCGTCCTTAATTCCATTGGTTACATCAACATTCTCTTTAAAATCTTTGTAACTTGACTAACAGATTGCATCTAGAATAATTGCGTCATGAAAAAGGTATTAATCGGAATTCTAGCACTAATTGTGCTTCTACTAATTGCGGCAGTTACTGTTCCTATCATCTTCAAAGATGACATACAAAAAGCCATAGACACTGAGATGGATAACAACCTGAATGCGAAGGTTTTTTATAATACAAATCGGTTTTCAATCTCAATTTTTAAGAGCTTTCCAAACTTAACGGTGAGTATCGGGGACTTCGGTATTACGGGTGTTGATACGTTCGATGGGGACACTCTAGTGGCTGTAGAGGAGTTTACGTTGACACTGGATATTATGTCTGTTATTAGCGGTGACCAGATCCAAATAAAGAATGTGTCGTTGGTTGAACCGATGATTCAGATTCTGGTACTGGAGAATGGTGAAGCCAACTATGACATTGCAGTTGATACTGGTGGTGATGAGATTTCTGAGGAAAACGAAGAGGTAAATGTAGAATCAGCCCCCATTAATATTGGTATTGAGAATTGGGAGATAATCAATGGGGACGTGATCTACCTGGATGAGTCACTACCTTTTTATACCACTATTTTCGGACTGAACCATCAAGGGTCGGGGGACTTTTCTCAGGATGTTTTTGATATGATCACTGAAACAAGTGTTGATGAGTTATCACTTGGTTACGGTGGAGATGAATATTTAAGTGATAAGCGGTTTGGTGCCTCACTTACTATGGCAATGGATCTCGCCAATATGAAGTTTACATTTAAGGATAACAGATTTAACCTTAATGAATTCGGCTTTGGGATGAATGGCTTTATCAGTATGCCTGGAGAGGATATTGATATGGAAATCAATTTTGAAGGCAAAGAAATACAAATGACTAGTATTCTTTCACTCATACCAGGATTGTATCAGGAATACCTTGACGGGGTTTCAGCGTCTGGAGAAATCGGTTTTGATGGATATGTAAAAGGAACATTCAACGAGGAAAGTATGCCTCAGGTGGCTATGAATTTTTTGGTTGATCAAGGAAATATTTCTTATGCGGAATACCCTATTCCAATTGAAGACATTACCATTCGAGCCGCGTTTGATTACCCATCAGCGGACTTGACTGAATCCAGTTTTATCGTAGAGACTTTCTCAATGCTCATTGATGGTGAGAAGTTAACTGCTGGTTTGATTTTCAAAGACTTTGAGGACTTCTTCTGGGATTTTAAGATGGATGGAAACCTGGACCTGGGCAAAATCACCAAAATAATTCCTATGGAAGGAATGGAGTTGGCTGGCCAGGTCAATGCCAAATTGCAAACTGCAGGTAGGATGTCGGATCTGGAAGCGGAAAAATACGATCAACTTCCAACATCAGGTTCAATGTCAATTCGCAACTTTAGCTATTTGGCCGATGACTTTCCTCAGGGTTTTGGGATTTCCCAAGCGGATGCTTCTTTTAATCCGTCTGAAATTATTTTGGCCTCCTTTAAAGGCAACGCGGGTAATACCGACCTTGGAATGGACGGTCGTATTGGCAACTATCTTCAATATGTGTTGGCAGGAGATGTAGTAAGTGGAGAATTGAACTTTTATTCCGATCTGGTTGACATCAATGAGTGGATGGTTCCATCCGAAGAAGAAGAGGAAGTAATTGAAGAGGATACAGCGGCTTTGGAGGTGATTATGGTTCCTACTAACATTGATTTTGCGTTGAACTCAAGTATCAAGCAAATGCTTTATGACAATTTATCTATTGAGGATTTTGCTGGTTCTGTTATTGTAAGAGATGGTGCGGTTCAGATGCAGGGAGTCGAATTCAGCTTACTGGAAGGTGCCTTTACGATGAATGGGGAATATCGAACTGTTGAGGAGGAGAATCCTACATATTCCTATGATATGAGCATTTCAGACTTTTCCATTCCAGCGGCATATCAATCGTTCAATACTGTTCAGGAAATGGCACCTTTTGCAGAGAAGATGACGGGAAAATTCTCAGCGGATTTCGAAATCCAGGGAGATTTGGCATCAGACATGATGCCAATTTATGAAACGATCTTTGGCAAAGGAAGCTTACTGGTCGCAGAAGGAGCTATTAACGATGTAAAACTACTGGCAGCTGCTTCGAAAGTAACTCCGGCAGCACCGTCTGACGGATCGGTTACGCTGGATAATGTAAAGATGAATGTGGAAATAATAGAAGGAAATGTTTTCGTGGAACCATTTGATGTGAAGATGGCTGGATATACCACTACTATTTCCGGGAGCAACTCAATTGGAGGAACCATGGATTACGTTATGACTATGAAAAATGTGTCAACAGGTGCTGCGGGGCAAGCTGTTAGCAGTGCATTGGCTTCTTTGACGGGTAATAACAACCTAGTATCCTCCGAGGTAGATATTAATATGGGAGTAACTGGTTATTTCGATGATCCGAAAGTCAAACTTCTGGGAGTTACCCCTGCCGGAAGTGGCACAACTTCAACCCGACAAGCCGCGACCCAAATGGCAAAAGAGAAGCTGCAGGAGCAGAAGAAGGTGGCTGAAGAAAAAGTTGCAGAAGTGAAAGAAGAAGCTGCCCAAAAGGTTGAGGAGGCCAAGGAAGAAGTGAAGGAAGTGGTAAATGAGCAAAAATCAGAAATAAAAAGTACGGTTAAGGATAAATCCAAAAATGCCGCTAAGGATGCTAAAAGTAAACTGAAAGGACTAACTAAAAAGAAGAAAAAAGGAGGAGGAAAATGATCAAATATTCTTTAGCCTATACGATCGTAGTAGGATTGTTTTTATTAAACGGATGTACTCCAACTGAAGGACAGGTAGAGCAGCAGAGTGCTCCAGAATCCTTTCAGAATCTTTATGACTATGACGTTGAACAAAGGATTAGCGAGTTAGGAATAACACTTACTGAACCTGCGCCACCAGTGGCCAATTATGTAAATGCGGTAAGGACAGGTAACCTGGTTTTCATGGCAGGTAAAGGTCCCAATAAGCCAGAAGGTGGCTACATAACAGGACAGGTGGGGAAAGATTTAACCGTCGATGAAGGTTATCAAGCTGCCCGATTGGCAGCAATTGTCCAACTCGCTGCTTTGAAAGCGGAGATTGGAGACCTTAATAAAGTGGTAAGAGTAGTTAAGGTATTAGGTATGGTGAATGCCACACCTGGCTTTACGGACCAACCAGAGGTCATAAATGGTTTTTCGGATGTAATGGTTGAAGTCTTTGGTGATAGAGGCAAGCATGCAAGAGCAGCGGTTGGAATGGGTTCACTCCCGCGAAATATTGCTGTAGAGGTGGAGATGATTGTGGAAGTTAGGGACTAAAGCTATTCCTTAAATGCGAGTTCATCACGTCGATCAGGGAGGACTGAGAAACCCTCATCAAACCAGAAGATCACCTTGCCTCCTGACTTGGTAATAGCCATTACAAAGTATTCTACTTCACTGGGTTTCTTTGATTCAAAGGAAGTCTGACGAATAAAGCTTTCTACTTTGTATTTGACTACGCGATAATCTAGTATTTCAATGACAGGTTGAGGTATTTCACTTGGATTGTATTGCATTCGTTCTACCAAGATCTGTCCGGTATCATCATATTCTGCCTGATAGAACTTCCCCTTGTATTCAAACTGTACGAAATAAGTCCCAACACCGTCCTTGGCAATAACTGACCACTGCGGGTTTTTACTCTTTTCATAACGATCATAATGCCATGTCAAAATAGACATTTCTACATCTTCCTCATTCATTTGGATTACCTGCTGGGAGAAAGAAATGAGGGGGAAAAGGGAAAAAATGAAGAATATAGCCGTTCTCAATGCGTATTAACTCTTTTCCTTAGCTTAAACTAAAGTTATCGCAATTTTCCCTTAACGTCAAAAAACAGAACGATGGGATTACACGCTAATCATTCTTCCGGATACTGGTATCCGTATTCTTCTGTTATGGTTTTCTTGGAAATCATTTCAACTTCCATTGTAAGATAGATTGGGGTCACAGGGCGATCCATTCTTCCTGTGTTTACGGCTGCTATTTTGTCAATTACTTCCAAACCTTCAACCACTTTGCCAAATACGGTATACTGATCATCAAGATGTGGGGTACCTCCAGCCGTTGTATACACTTCGAGTCGATCTGCAGGGAAGTCTCTTCTAAGGCTTATCCCAAGAACCTGTTCACATAAGCCAACATAGCTTAGGGCGAGTTGGTTAAGCTCTGAGTTCGAAGCACCAGATTCTTGTAGTGTTACAAATTCCTGATAAATAGTATCATATTCCGGCATTCTAAACAACTGGGACAGACCCCTGTTTAGGCTACCTTGGTCAATGGTCAACTCTTCTTCGGTGTATACGTTACCCTGCACAATATAAAACTGACTCCCGGAGGATTTTTTTTCAGGGTTTACCTGGTCCCCTTGACGAGCCGCCGCTAGTGCCCCTTTTTGATGAATGAGGTTTTTATTGAACTCCGCGGGTATTCGATCGCCTTCTGTTTCGGAACTTCCTTCTTTTTCATACACATTTCCTCCCTGGATCATAAACCCTTCAATTACCCGGTGCCATTCTGTACTGTCGTACCTTCCTTCTTTTGCCAGCTGAACGAAGTTTTCTTTATGAAGAGGTGTTTCGTTATACAGAATTACTTTCATATCTCCGAAACTGGTGTGGATAGTTACTAAGTAGTCTTTGTTCTTGCCGCAGGATACCAGCAAGATGAGAATAAGCGATATGACAAGCGAGTTCAGTTTATTCATTGGATTGTTGTTTTCTGATTTCATTAAGTATTTCGAGCCCTCCGGCTTCAGTCACCTCTTTTGCCAACAGATCTCCAGCTTTTAAAGAGTCTACTGAACTAACTGTTGTTTTGATTTCTCGTTTCCCCTCAAGGTCGATAATTCCTCCTTGTATCACGAAATCATCGCCTTGTTTAGTGCAATGGGCAAAGATAGGAATGCTACATCCGCCATTCATTATCGAAAGATACCTTCGTTCGGCGGTGATCAATAATTCGGTTTGAATATCATTAACTATTGATCGAATCTTCTCACGTTTTTCTACCTCAAGAGAAGAATGACATTCTACTGCCACGATACCCTGTCCAACTGCAGGAACAAATATATCCTCAGGAAGCATTACTTGTATTTGTTCTTCCCACCCTAGTCTTTTAACCCCTGCAAATGCCAGGGCAATTGCATCGTACTCTTGGTTCTGTAGTTTTTGAACTCGTGTATTCAGATTGCCTCTAATGTCTTTGATCTTGAGGTGTGGATAATACCTTTTGAATAGTGCTTTTCTTCTGGTCGATGATGTGCCAATTACAGCCCCTCTCCTTTCCAGGATATTTGACTCTTTTCCCAGGATGACATCACCTGCTTTCTCTCGTTTAGTGAACGCGATAAGGTCGAAACCATCCGGTAGTTTAGATTGCATGTCCTTAGCACTGTGGACCGCTATATCAATAGAACCATCTTTTAGTTGCCCTTCAATTTCTTCCGTAAAAACACCCTTACTACCGATTTTGGAAATTGAAGTATTCAAAACTTTATCTCCTATAGTATCAATCTCAATAATCTCTATTTCCAGCCCTTCGCTTTTTAGTTTTTCAGCTACATAGTGGGTTTGCCAAAGTGCAAGCTGACTTCTTCTGCTTCCGATCTTAATTTTCACTGTAATACTTTTGAATGTATATGCCCGGAAATTCTTAAGGAAAGGCTTAGAAAGGAAATTCGTGGATTCGCATTCCTTAATAGATTCGAATGAACTTCACCAAGTGCGGTATAAATGGATTCAAGTGCAACTTGACTTAAAGTCTTTCCAAAGTTGACGACAAAATCTTTCTCCTGACCACTCCCTAATACTAAGTTTGGGTCAGCGTGTGAAACAATGGCATTTCTGATCAGACTTATCCCATAAATCAGGAATGCCCTCTGATCCGATTTGCTACTTTTTTGAAATTCTTCCGATCGTTTAACCAGGAAGGTGTGATCCTGCTTGTAACATGCCTGCATCCATTTTTGAAACCCCTGGAAATTCAAATCATTTTCATTTACTGTAAGCTTCATAGCTTCCGCAAAACTACCTTCTGATAGTCGTGCGACATATTCTGCCTTGTCCTGAGGAATATTCTTTTCACTCTTAAGATAATCTGCGATATCAGTATGTGTAACCGGGGGAATTGTAACCAGTTGAGTTCTGGAAAGAATGGTAGGTATAACACCTTCATAGTCATGAGAAACGAGAATATACACCGTTTGCTCGGGGGGCTCTTCGAGAACCTTCAAAATGGCATTTGCGGCGGAAGAGTTAAGCCTTTCCGGACACCAGATAAAGATAATCTTTAGATTACCCTCGAAAGATTTCATGCTCACTGTTCTGATGATATCGCGAGCATCTTCTCGCCCTATTTGATTCTGTTTGTTTTCAGTGCCAAGTGCCTCGTAGAGGCTTTCTAGCGTGGGAAAGTGGTTATCACAAATAAACTCTCGCCATTTCTTGAGCAATTCAGATTTGTCTTTCTCCTTTTCTGTTCGAGATCCCGGAAAAAAGTAATGAACATCCGGATGGATGAGTTTTTGCATTCTTTGACAATTTGCACATACTCCACATGCATCATCTTCTTTTTTATTCTCACAAAGTAGAAAGGTTGCGTATGCCATCGCCAGCGGCAATGATGCTCCACCCTCCTGGCCTGCAAATAATTGGGCATGAGCAGTATGGTTTCTAAAGAAAGCTGAAGTAAGGGCTTTCTTGACCTCTTGATAGCCGGGGATAGACTGGAACAGCACTCTACTTACTTAATCGATCTTAGGTGTTTGGTACTTTCGAATATGCTGGTAAATATAGATCGATCTACCTCTGAGAGTGAAACATTTCGTCGCTTCATTACAATTTCTGCAGTGCTCAAGGCCTTCTCAAAACTAAATTCTTCCATATTACCTGTTTGACCTCCCCATGAAAAAGAAGGGATGTGCTTCTCCGGAAAGCCTCCGCCAAATACACTGCTGGAGAACCCAACGACACTTCCCGTATTAAACATAGTATTGATGCCACATTTGGAATGGTCCCCCATAGTCATACCTACAAATTGTTTTTCCGAGTCCATATAAGATTCAGTTTCATAGTCCCAAACTCTCACATTTGTATAGTTATTTTTCATGTTAGAGGTATTGGTGTCAGCTCCGATATTACACCATTCACCAATAAAACTATTACCCAGATAGCCATCATGAGCTTTATTAGAGTAGCCCTGAATGATTGATTTTCCTACTTCTCCCCCGACTTTGCAATTGGGACCCACCACTACATTGCTCCTGATTTTGGCTCCTAAGTTCAATTCCGAACCATCGCCTAGAACAAATGGGCCCTGGATAATAGACCCTTCGTTAATCACACAATTTTTTCCTAGGTATACAGGACCCGTCAGCGTATTGATACTAGCGTTTCTTATGATTGCTCCCTCCTCAACAAACAGATCGTCACCATATACAATCGTATGCTTATCCGTTATCGATTGAGATGACCTTCTGTTTCTGATCAATTCAATGTCTCGTTTGACTTCGTTTTCTATAAAACTGATGAAATTCCAGGGTCGGATTACAAAAATGGGCTCTGATTGGCATTCTGCGATTTCAAGATGACCATTTAACAATTGGTCGTGAGTACCATGAAAACCAATAAACTGGCTTTCTTTCTTTAAAACACAACCCAAACGGAGCTGGGTCAATTCCGTTACTAGTTGATCTGAAGGAAGCACATTGCTCCGAATATGCAGCGATGGTTTATTTTCAGCTTTCCGGAATTTTGGAAATAGATATTCTTCGGTAACATACCCCTGAAAAGATTCAAGATAGCTTTCCCATTTCTCACGAATTGATAGAATACCTAAGCGTAGCTCAGATATAGGTCTTGTATAGGTTAGGGGAAGTAAACGTACCCGGTCTAATGACTCTTCGTAAAGTGAAAACGACATGCTAAAACAAAAAAAGTCTTCGATGTAAATTAATCGAAGACTTTTGATGAATTTGACGTTAAACGACTATTTCTTCTTATATCTCCTGTTAAATTTCTCAACTCTACCAGCTGTATCAACAAACAACTTCTTACCGGTGTAAAACGGGTGAGATGCTGAACTTACCTCTATTTTAACCAAGGGGTATTCGTTTCCATCTTCCCATTTGATGGTTTCACTGGATGTCATGGTAGAGCGAGTCAGGAACTTGAAGTCACTTGATGTGTCAAGAAAAACGACTTCTTTGTAATCCGGATGTATATCTTTCTTCATTGCCCTTGATCTGTTTCTTAAAAAAGGACTGCAAAGATAGGGGTTATTTCATTTAAAGCAAACGATGCTTTTATCATATTTTTGCCGTGTGAAAATTGTAATTGTCGGTCTATTGTTAATGGTCCAGGTCTATTGCTATGCTCAGGAAACCGATTTCCCCCTCGATCATCCTGCCTACAGAACTATAGACAAGTGGCAATCACTTAATAAACAACATCAATTTAGTTCTTTCAAACCGTATTCAAGAACACTGACACTATCGGCTGACGGGAATAATGATCTGAAATGGCGATTGGAGTTTGTGGACATTGATCGTCGTGAGTACTTGGAAGATTCCCTGGTTTTCTTGCGAAATAAGCCCATTTGGAATACTCTATATAAATATCAGGGGGATTTTTTCAGTTATCAAAATGAAAATCTTGATCTTCATATAGATCCATTTTGGCAATTTGATATTGGAGGGGAATCTGGTTATGGTCGTCCCCTTTATACCAATTCGCGTGGTTTGTCGATTCGTGGAACACTTGACAATAAAATTGCTTTTTTCACGAGCCTTGCAGAGAATCAAGTGGAATATCCAACTTATGTAAAGGATGTAGCTGATTCAATAGGCGTGATTCCTTACGAAGGGTTCTGGAAGGAGTTCTCAAACAAGAGTACGACTGATTTTTTACGTGCCTTCGGGTATATTGATTTCCCGGTTACTCCCCACATCTCAGGACAATTAGGTTTTGGTCGGCATTTTATTGGGCATGGAGAAAAATCATTATTACTTTCCGATTTTTCCAACAGTTACCCATATGTGCGATTTGATACACAGTTCTGGAGATTTAAATTGACTTCCATTTATGCCCAGTTGACGGCAAATGTTGAAACATTTGATGGTGGTACACTTGGATCCCGTAGATATCCTAGAAAAATTATGCTTAGTCATTACCTTGACCTTTCAATTACCGAATCGCTTAATATCGGATTATTCGAATCACTGATTAGTGGTGCTCCTGACTCATTGGGGGGAACACAACTTAAATTAGAACACTTGAATCCGGTTATTTTCTATCGGGCTGTTGAACAACAAGACGGGAGTAATGACAATATCATCCTTGGATTGGACGCTAATTGGACACCAATCAAGGGCGTTTCTCTGTATGGTCAGTTTGTCCTGGATGAATTGATCATCAGTGAATTAGTTGCGTCGGATAATTGGTGGGGTAATAAATATGGATATCAGTTAGGATTAAACATGTATGATTGGATTATTCCTGGTACAGATATTCGACTGGAACACAATGTTGTTCGTCCATTTACCTATGCGCACGATAATCTTTTTACCAGTTACACGCACTACTTACAGCCCCTTGCCCATCCCATGGGTGCAAACTTTTCAGAGTTTCTTGCAACTGTGAGGTATCAGCCAGTTAAAAGACTTCAATTGGAAACTACTATTTTAAGCGCAAACTATGGCGTTGACCGACCGTCTGATGAATTCACGTTTGGCCGAAATCCCGCCATTTCCTATAATCTAAGAGATGGGAATTATGGACACAACCAAGGACAAGGCATCCGAACAGATTTATTCATGGCGTACTTGATTGCTTCGTATGAAGTAAGTCATGATTTGTATCTGGATGTTCAGGGAACCTTTAGAAATGAGTCTTTTGATCGTGCCTACGGAGATCGGAGAGCAAGTATAATTCAAGTAGGTTTTCGTTGGAATACTTTCAGGAGGAGGTTCCTTTTCTAATGACTACTTATTTACGTTTACTGGAGTTTACCAAGTCAGAAATATGGAGAGTACCGATTTATGTTCTGCTGATCATACTTCATACGATATTCCGGGTTTTGAATTTTACCGCCCTTATTCCCGTTTTACAACTCTTATTTGATACAAGCTCGGAAATCAGGGATGTTGAGAAATTACCTGTCTTTTCGTTATCCGATGAGTTTCTCATCGAAACGTTTTACTACTATTTTGGAAATATCATTATTGAAGAAGGGCGTCTGCAGGCGCTATACTTTATATGTATAATCCTTCTTTGTACGGTTTTTCTTTCCAATATATTTCAATACTTAGCCGCACTTGTGCAGGCCCGAATACGAATCAATTCGGTTTCAAACCTTAGAAATGCGGTATTTAATAAGCTAACGTCTTTGTCCTTGGGGTTCTTTACATCATCCAGGAAAGGAGACCTGATGTCAAGAATTAATACAGATGCACTTCAGGTGGAGTTTGCAATTGTGAATACGTTAAAAGTGTTATTCCGAGAACCATTTTTGATTGCAGGTTTCTTTTTTGCCCTTTTCAAAATTTCTCCTGACATGACATTGTATACACTGTTATTGATTCCAGTTTCGGCATTAATTATATCATTCATTGCAAAGCGGTTAAAAAGAAGAGCAATAAAAGCTCAACAATCAATGGGTCGGTTATCTGTCCTTGTTGATGAGGCAATAACAGGGATGAAGATCATCAAATCCTTTACTGCCAGGAGTTATGTTTTGAAAGCATTTGACATGGAAATACGGAAATATGCCAGGCATAATTTTCGCATGGCAACCAAGAATAATCTTTCTGCTCCGATTTCTGAATTTTTAGGCGTTGTTTTCTTAAGTGTTTTATTGATCATCGGTGGAAGTAGGGTTTTGGATGAGTCGGCTGTGTTGAGTGCGTCAGAGTTTATTGTATTCCTTGTTTTATTTTCACAAGTCTTGAGTCCGGCTAAAGCCGTTTCCAATGCATTCAGTAATATTCAAAGAGGATTGGCGGCTGGGGATCGTTTATTCGAAATCATGGATCAGAAAATCAACCTAATTGAAAGTGAGAACGCCATTCATATTTCAGGATTTAAGCAAGAACTGGTTTTTAAGGAAGTTTCCTTTGCGTATGAAGAGCAACCCGTTTTGAAGGGCATCAATTTCAAACTTCGGAAAGGTGAGGTTGTTGCTCTTGTGGGACCATCAGGAGGTGGCAAGAGTACCATTGCCGATCTAATATCAAGATTCTATGATCCAACTTCTGGTAGCATTGTTCTCGACGGGAATAACTTGAAGGACCTGAACCTTTCAAGTCTAAGGAGTCAGATAGGTATTGTTACACAGGACTCAATTCTCTTTAACGATACAGTTTTTAATAACATAGCATTTGGCCTAACAGATGCTTCCATTGACGAGGTACGGGAGGCTGCGACCATTGCCCATGCTCACGATTTTATTTCTAAAATGGAGAGTGGTTATGAGACCATGGTAGGGGAGGGCGGTGCCAAGCTATCAGGAGGTCAGAAACAGCGCATAAGTATTGCAAGGGCAATGTTGAAAAATCCGCCCATACTTATTTTGGATGAGGCTACTTCGGCCCTCGACACGGAGAGTGAGAAATTAGTTCAAGAGGCGATTCTTCAGTTGATGAAAAACCGCACTGTTCTTGTAATCGCCCATCGATTAAGTACAATTCAGCATGCAGACAAGATTCTATTTATCTCAGACGGAGAAATCAAGGAAACCGGAACACATTCTGAATTAATGCAACAGGACGGAGGATATAAGAAACTGATCGATCTACAAGCGGTTAGTTAATGAATACTTAAATTTTCTATCTTACAGGCTGAAGGTCATACAAGGACAAATGAAGAAATTCAAGACTTTTTTCTATCCCATCTACCTTGTTGTTATTGTTCTGGTGCTCTTAATTGCCTTCAACATTTATGATTCTCTGGAATTATTTAAGAGGTGGGGGTGGTACAAGTATTTTTCAGATCTCCCGATCATGGGTAGAAATCTTTTAGTTTTTCTTTGTTTCCTGATGTTTCTTGAATTGGTTATTGAAAACCTATCCCTGCTATCCCTGAGGTCCAAGAAAAAGTCCCAAGAAAAAGAGATTGAATCTCTTAAAGCCAAGCTATATGACAAAATTCAGGAGCCCCTATTGATACCAGAGGAACAAGAGGAAGACGATACCGATGACGAGGATTAGTATAATTCAGCAGGAACTAGAGCAAGCCCGGACATTGCTCGACAGTGTTCTAAAGGATCCGGATTTACTAACTCACATTGAAAAAGCATCTGAAGCGTTGTCAACGTGTCTTGCGGCTGATGGTAAAATTCTTTCTTGTGGAAACGGTGGTTCTCACTGCGATGCTATGCATTTTGCTGAAGAGATGACTGGCAAATTTCGTGATGAACGAAAACCACTCCCGGCAATCGCAATTTCCGACTCATCACATCTGACTTGTGTTGGCAACGACTATGGTTTCGAGAATATTTTTTCAAGGTATGTTGAAGGTCTGGGAAGACCTGGAGACGTTTTGCTCGCAATATCAACAAGTGGAAATTCCGTTAACATACTAAGAGCGGTAGAGGAGGCAAAAAGAAAAGGAATGACTACGATTGGTCTTCTGGGAGGAGATGGAGGTAAAATGAAAAATAAGGTGGATATTCCTGTTGTTGTTCCTCATCAGGGATATTCCGATCGAATACAGGAGGTACATATAAAAATTATTCATATCTTCATCCTCCTAACCGAACAAACCGTTATTTAAAATTAATGCTATCCAAGTGCTTTGGTAGTGCCGTTTACGGCGTAGATGCCAGCATCATTACTGTAGAAGTTGATGTTGGTCAAGGAACAAAATTCTTCATGGTAGGACTTCCTGACTCTGCGGTGAAAGAGAGTCAGCAACGAGTAGAGTCGGCATTGAAGTTTCACGGTTTCAGGATGCCGAGGCAAAAAGTAGTCGTGAACCTGGCGCCGGCGGATGTTAAGAAGGAAGGATCGGCCTACGACCTTCCCATTGCATTAGGTATTCTACATGCCTCAGATCAACTTCATGTTGACCATTTAAATAGGTATGTGATAATGGGAGAATTGTCATTAGATGGTGAACTTCGTCCAGTTAAAGGAGCACTACCCATGGCTATTGAAGCCAGAAAACAAGGATTTGAAGGGTTGATTCTTCCACAAGAAAATGCCTCTGAAGCGGCCATTGTTGATAACCTTGAAGTTTTTGGTGTTGAGAACTTAATGCAGGCTGTTGAGCACCTTTCTGGTGAAAGAACAATTGAACCCAAACAATACGATACACGTGATTTCTTTGAATTTGATCAAAAACAGTTTCCGATTGACTTCAAGGATGTTCAAGGTCAGGAAAACATTAAAAGGGCAATGGAGATTGCTGCTGCAGGTGGACATAACATGATTATGATAGGGCCTCCCGGTGCCGGTAAGACCATGCTGGCCAAACGCTTACCATCAATACTTCCACCTCTGTCCTTGTATGAAGCATTAGAGACTACGAAGATTCACTCGGTTGCAGGAAAACTCGGATCAGACGCCAAATTGATTGCCAATCGCCCGTTTCGATCTCCCCATCATACCATTAGTGATGTTGCCTTGGTTGGTGGGGGAGGTATTCCACAACCGGGGGAGATATCACTTGCAAATAATGGTGTTCTGTTCTTAGATGAACTACCGGAATTTAAAAGGACGGTTCTGGAAGTATTAAGACAACCATTGGAAGAGCGAAAAGTGACCATATCACGGGCAAAAATTTCATTGGATTTTCCTGCAAACTTCATGTTAATCGCAAGTATGAATCCCTGTCCTTGTGGTTTTTACAATCATCCGGAAAAAGAGTGTGTATGCCCTCCTGGAAATGTCAAAAAGTACCTCAATCGAGTAAGTGGTCCCTTGTTGGATCGAATTGATTTACATATTGAGGTTACACCTGTTTCATTCGATCAAATGACGGAAACCCGACCAACAGAAAGCAGCGAAGTCATCAGGGAACGTGTTATTGCAGCTCGAATTCGTCAGAAAGAAAGGTTTGAATCAATTGAGGGTGTGTTCAATAATGCTATGATGCCAGGCCAAATGCTTAAGAAGGTATGTCACATCAATGCCGCTGGTAATCTGTTGCTCAAACGCGCGATGGAGAAACTTGGATTATCAGCAAGGGCTTATGACCGTATTCTTAGGGTGTCAAGAACTATTGCCGACCTTGAAGGTAGTGAGAAGATAAAGGTGGAGCACCTGGCTGAAGCAATCCAGTATAGAAGTTTGGATAGGCAAGACTGGGCCAGTTAGAATTAGAAATGGTTTGTTTGCTTTATCGGATCAGGGTATTTTACATGACCAAGCGAAACCGATGAAGAAATCCCGCGTCATATTGGCAATTGCATTGGTGCTGGTGGCAATTGCGAACACAACCACGACCTGGGTTGATCGCACACCTTATCATCAAATGGACTTTTATCAGAGGATGATGGAGCGATTGGATTCATTGTCCAATAATTTAACATCCGGCGAGTCAGACTCCTTGTACGTAGGATGGTCAAAAGTCTCCCTTACCCCACCTAATAGGCAACCATTGGCTGGTTATGGGGCTAGAGACCCAATGACTCTTTCCGGAATACATGACTCGGTTTTTGTAAGAACGGTGATTCTGACCAACAAGAATAATACGGTTGCGATGGTCAGTACCGAGTTGCTCATCAACCACCCTGAATTGATAAATCGTGTCACAGAAATTCTTACAACCCGTTCAGATGCAATACCATCAGGGAACATATTCTATACCGCAACACATACACACTCAAGTGTTGGAGCATGGGCACCAGGAGTAGTTGGGAAGCTTTTTGCAGGAGATTATCTGGATTCCGTGGTAACCTGGTTGGCGCAGCGAGTTGTACAATCCATTGAAGAAGCGGAGAAAAACGTCGAGAAAGCAGGTATAGCTTTTGGAGAATTGTCTGTTCCCGATGGAGTCAGAAATCGGGTAGCTAAAGAAAAAGGGGATATTGATCCCTGGTTCAAGGTCATATTGATTGAAAGAGAGATGACAGATGGGGTTTTAGCGTCTTATGCCGCACATGCAACCTGTCTTTCACATCGATGGACCGAAGTCTCAGGGGATTTCCCTGGAGTATTTTGCAGAAAGGTTAAAGCTGATTTCACCTCCTTTAGTGCCGGAGCGGTTGGAAGTATGTCTCCCCCTGGGGGTAAGCGAGGTTATGAAAAAGCTGAAAATCTAGGAGAGTCTCTTGCGGAACAGGTGCATCTACTGAAATCGTTGAATCCCGAATACACTTACAAAACAGGGATACAAGCATCGAAAGTGAAGTTAGAACTCAGGGAGCCCGCAATTAAGCTATCAACGAATCTGACGCTACGTCCTTGGTTGGTAAAAAACGCTCTGGGTGAATATGAGTCTTATGTCTCTGTGGTCAAAATTGGTTCTACTCTATTCATCGGATTACCCTGCGATTTTTCAGGTGAGTTAGCATTGCCTTTATACTCCTACGCACGAAATAAAGATACTAACCTGGTAATTACCTCCTTTAATGGTGGTTATATTGGATACGTCCCGGATGATAGATGGTATGACTTGGATACTTATGAAACAAGAACGATGAGTTGGTATGGGTTTGACAATGGAGCCTATTTTACAGAGGTAGTTAAGCGAATAATTGATACCTATAGTCCATAACCGTGAGAGGAGTTGTTTATAGAAGTTTAAATTTGGCATGGCCAGTAAAAGAACCCATAAAAAGTATCATTCCCGGCCATCACTAAAATGAATCCTAAGAAGAATTTACAATGAAAAAATCGATTATCCTGACCTTATTTATAGCAGTTTCAATCACTCTTCCAGCTCAGAATCCAACTTTGGATGAAATGATAGGCCAAATGATTATGATAGGCCTTAACGACTTTACCAATGAAAACAACAGGCAAAATATTCTGAAGTTAATCGAAGAAGGTAAAGTAGGAGGTGTGGTCCTTTTTGAGAAGGATTTAGTTAAACAAGACACTCGTAGAGAATTAGTCTCAATGATAATGGCCTTACAGAAACAAGCACGAATTCCTTTGTTTGTATCAATTGATGAAGAGGGTGGAAGAGTGAATAGACTTAAATCAAAATATGGTTTTCCAAAGTCCGTATCTGCGGAATATCTTGGAACAGTTGACGATAAGGACACCACCCTATTCTATGGTCGCCTTACTGCACAAAATTTATATGACCATGGAATCAACATAAACTTTGCTCCAAATGTTGATGTAAATATTAATCCCGAAAATCCTGTTATTTCATCGAAAGAAAGAAGCTACTCCGAGGACTACAATTCTGTTGTCTTCCATGCCAGAAACTTCATACAAGCCCACAAGGCCTATGGTATAACCACAGTAATTAAGCACTTCCCAGGTCATGGTAGTAGTACAGCAGATTCGCATTATGGTGTAGCCGATGTATCAGACACCTGGGTCATCGAAGAGTTATACCCATACAAGCAACTTATTGAATCTGGAGATGCTCAAGCAGTCATGACGGCGCATATTGTCAATCGAAGTTTGGATAGCAGAAAACTACCAGCCACTCTTTCAGACAAGATCATAAGCGGGGTACTCCGTGGTATGCTAGGATTCGACGGAGTAGTATTTTCTGATGACATGCATATGGCTGCAATTTCCAAGCAGTACGGTTTTGAAGATGCTGTTGAATTAGGAGTGAAAGCAGGAGTAGATGTACTTATTTTCTCTAACAATGTTCTTGAAGATGAAAAAACCAATGGCGACGCCATTCACGCTGTCATTAAGGAAAAAGTTGAATCTGGTGAAATACGAAGAGAAAACATCGAGGAAAGCTATTACCGGATTATGGAGCTGAAAAAATCCATGGGCCTTACCTCCCCAGATTATAAAGAAAGTTTATCAGTTCGACTAAATCGCATAAATTGAGGCTGACATGATTCAGTATAATCCGAAGTCCTGGATTTCATTAATATTCGACTTATACAGTCGTCACGTTTTCAGATCGCTATTTCCTTTAATGATGTTCATCGGTCTTTTCTGTGCATTTTTCTGTTTCATTATAGTGGATGTTCTCAGTATCCAATACGAAGGCACAATCGCCTTTCATTCTATTTTGGGAGTTATTTTGGGGCTATTTCTCGTATTACGTACAAATACGGCTTATGATCGGTGGTGGGAAGGAAGAAAGCTGTGGGGTAAGCTTGTAAATGATTGCAGAAATTTGGCGCTACGCATGAATGAATTTCTGGGGGATGATGATGTGAAGGACAAAGAGTTTTTCAGAAAAATGATTCCTAATGTACCGTTTGCCATGAAAGAGCATTTACGCGATAGCATTTTAGTAGGGGAAATGGATTTCATTGACGAAGAAATTAGAGAGAAGATTATCAAAAGTAAACATAGACCTAATCGCCTGGCTGGTTTGCTTTATGAGCGCGTTGATGAACTTTACAGAAACAAGAAAATTACCGGGGAGCAGCTTTTTCTAATTGATAAAGAGATTAAAGGGTTTACGGATATCATTGGAGCTTGTGAAAGAATAAAAAGTACTCCAATTCCATATGCTTATAGTATGTTTATTAAGAAGTTTCTCTTTATTTATTCAATTACTCTTCCGGTTAGCTTCGTTTGGGACTTTCGATATTGGGCAATCCCTATTGTGATGCTGACATTCTACTTTTTGGTAAGTGTTGAGTTAATTGCTGAAGAAATCGAGGATCCCTTTGGAGAAGATATTAATGATCTTCCATTGAATACACTATGTATAAAAATAAAAAGGAATGTTTCAGAAATCTTATCTTCTTCCTGAATTATAAATTAAGTTTATTTTTACATAGCTAATACCTAACCCTTTAAATACAGAAATCGATTTATCACCAAAAAATTTTAACCAAATGAAATTCAATTATCTAAAGGCATCGTCATTTCTTGTGGTAATTGGCTTGATCATGTTCTCCTGTGGAGGCGGTGGTAGCCAATCCACAGAATCAAGCGACGCAAGTGCTGACTTTGACGAAGCTTCAGATCAGATTATATCAGAAATTGATCAGGTGATCAGCGATCTTCCTCCTCCGTCAGAAGTTCCGTACTTGTTGATGGCAACTGGAAGTGATTACGATCCATCTTTGATCAATTCACTAGAAAATGTAGATTCATATTCAAATCCTGCATCTAAAGCAGCTTTGAATCTTGGAGTTTTTATCACAGATATTGGGTACTTATCCAGTTATGAAAAGGCTCAGGAAGCATTGGATTACATTTCAGCGTGTCAAAAACTTGCTGAATCGCTAGGTGTCGCTTCGGCCATGGATTTGGAATTGCTTGGAAGGTTTGAAAGAAATCTATCCAATAAGGATTCATTGAAATCGGTAGTTGACGACATACTAAGCAAGACTGGAAGTCAATTGGGTCAGCTGGATCAAATGCATGTTGCTGGATTAGTATTAACAGGCACCTATATTGAGGGATTATATGTTTCCACTAATTTGATAGCAAACTACCCGGACGATCTAGGTGAGGACATGAAGAATCTTATTCTTGAGCCGTTGATCAAAATTGTGATTGATCAAAAGGCAGCACTTGAAGACTTAATCACGGTCATGAATGACCTTTCAGATAACGCTGATGCAGCATCTGTATTGGATGATCTTAATGCTCTGAAAGCGATTTACGACGGAGAACTAGCGGCGGTATCGCAGCAAATCTCTGAAAACACCGGTGATCTAGTTATTACTGCAGATGTACTTGCAAGTCTAACGACCGAAGCAACCCGTATTCGATCATCTTATACGGAATAAATGTGGGAATCACTTTACTAAACCAAGAAAGCATCCGCCATCAGGCGGATGTTTTTTTTTGATTAGATAGGAACGTTAACGTGACGCTCTGCGTGATAGGAGGATCTGACTAAAGGTCCAGATTCTACATATTTTAGTCCACGTCGAAGCCCCTCTTCTCTGTACTTGTCGAATTGCTCCGGTGTGATGAATTCGGCAACCTCAATGTGCATTTTTGTTGGTTGCAGGTATTGGCCCAGAGTCAAAATATCGAGACCGTGCTCAACGAGGTCGTCCATTGCCTTGTGAACTTCATCTGTCGTTTCACCAAGGCCTAACATAATCCCAGATTTTGTTCGCCGTTGGGCTTCCTTTGTAAGTTTTATTTGCTCGAGGCTTCTATTATACTTTGCCTGAGGACGTACCCTTCGATACAAGCGTTCAATAGTCTCCATATTATGCGAAACGACTTCCTGATTGGGTTCAATCATTCTGTAAAGCGCCTCCCAATTCCCCTTAACATCTGGGATTAGTGTTTCAATTGTGGTTGTGGGTGATAATTCCTTTACCTTCTTCACTGTTTGATACCAGATTTCAGCTCCCCGATCTTTTAATTCATCTCGATTGACGGAAGTTATTACCGCGTGTTTGACACCCATGGTTTTAATTGCTTCCGCTACCCGGATGGGTTCTTCCTCATCGTATTCAGGGGGTCTCCCAGTCGCCACTGCGCAAAACGTGCAAGATCGGGTACAAACATTTCCCAAAATCATGAAGGTCGCGGTACCCGCCCCCCAGCACTCTCCCATGTTCGGGCAATTTCCACTTTCACAAATGGTATGCAGCTTGTTCTCGTCGACAATTTTGCGGACCCTTGCGTATTCTTTTCCAATAGGTAGCTTAACTCTTAGCCAATCTGGTTTTTTGTTCTTCTTTACTTCTTGCGGTACTACCGGTAATTCTATCATCAATTCGTCTATTTCAAGATTTAACTGTCCTTATCTTCTCGTTCCCCAGAAAAAGGTAAAAAAGGCGGAAGGATAAAATGCTCTGTTTTGTTGGGTAGGTACAATTATGATCTTACGGGCGTAAATCTCAGCTAAAACGCCAATCTCTACTCCGGCCACATTGTTTCTGAATGCACCAAACTCGAATGAAACCCCACTCTTAACATTGAGTCCTGGTACAATAGAAGCGTTACCTAAGCCGCGAAAGATTTTTCCAGATCCATTTATTGCACCTAAACTGGGATATTTATCCGGGTCGTACTGAACATACTCACCTCCGGATGTTAGTACATAATAGGGAGCCTCAAGTCCTAGTGTAAGCCCTCCAGCTGCGCCTGCACTGATTTGAACTCCTTGTTGAGGTGCTTTTTTGTAGAGTAATCTCTCCAGACCATATTGTGTCCGGATTGCATACAAGTAGTTTCGCTTTCCCCAAATGAAGGATGTCCCGGTTTGTTGTGAGGTATATTTCTGTTCTTTGGGGTGTTTTACGTTCATCAACTCTACCCCATACGTGGTGTATAATCGTTCACTTCTTATGCGGCTGTGTCGCAGGACGATACCACCAATTAGACCTCCGTTGCTGTTTTTATTCACGCCCCATAGCCACTCCCTATTGTAATCGTAATCATCCTCCAATTGGCAAAAACCAACCATCGGAATCACAATAACAAACATGATCAAAATCGACCTTTTCACCGCCTACCTTTCTTTATTCTATTACAACGAGCTAACAAAAATAATGGTTTAATCACGCATATAAAATCAATGTTTCTTGAGGACTTACAAACGGAAGCAATAATCACTATATCCAATAACAAGGTAATAGTTAATCACCCCACTCCCACTGACGGGTAAAGCGAGGCTGAGCTTTGAAAATAGTTCTCACTCAGATTTCCATTATTGTCCTTAGCTAGGAGAAACCTTTGGCTGCTAATTCACTGATGATCTGATCTCGTCTAAATCAATTGCAAAGTGGGATGCCTCGTAAACCACATTACCTTTACTCAGCACAATTGCCTGCGGTGACTCATGAGGTACATTCGTTTTTTCGCTGATGTAATTCGATATGTCTCTGTATCTGATAAGATCCAAATAATAGACCTTTATTCCATCCAGAGACTGTTTCTGTGCTTTTCTTTCTAAACGGTCAAGTGCTACAGCACTTATGCTGCAAGAGGTACTATGTTTGAAAATCAACGAAGAGCTGTCTGCATCCTGCAGAATTTCATTCACTTGCTCGATATCGGTTATTTGATTCCAGTTCATCAATTATTCCAAATTTCCTTTTCCTTGCGATCGAATTTCGGTGTCGCAACTTTTCCGTTAACAGAGGAGCCTCCCAAATTGTTTCCCAGAGTGAAGTTCCCGATAGGAAGTCCGGTTTTGTAGTGCGTGTATCCCTGATCTCGTTTGGAGACTGACACCTCGGTTTTTTTGTACTTATATGGTCCAGTGAATGAATTTGCTTCGGTCTTCTTATCGAATAGGGCCAGGGACAAATACCAGCGGTTTGTCGTGAATTTGACCTTCTCAGAATACCTGTAATCAATTTTATACGAATACGGTTTGAACGGATGCGATGAAGCGGAAGCTCGAGGCTTTACTCGATACTTGTTATATGCAAAGGGTATGGGCATACTTCCTTCTCTGCTAGCAACCCGATGTTTGTTATACGGAAAAGGAATAGGCATACTTCCTTCCCGGTGAGGGACTCGATGTTTTCGATAGGGAAAAGGAATGGGCATACTTCCCTGACTATGAGCAACTCTGTGGTCTTTGTAAGGAAAAGGTATTGGAAGGCTTCCTGGTCGATGAGGCACCTTGTAATCCTTGTATGGGAAAGGAATTGGAAGACTGCCTGTATGATGAGTAACCCTGTTCTTTTGGAAATCGAATGGTATAGATTTACTATGATATCTTGGCTTGACCCGATGGTCATTGAAATCAAACGGATGCCCCGGTGAATACCGATGGCTTACTTTATTCTTATTGTAGGAGAAAGGGCTTCCGGTCGCATTCTGTTTCTGTGATTTTTGAAAGAATAGAAAACCGGATTTTTCACCTTTAATGGTCATTAATCGGGCATCGCTATCCGTAATTAGTTGAGCCGAGACGGTATAGCCCAGCACCAGGAAAACCACAATAATGAAATGCCGAAAGATTTTCATCGAAAATTCAAAGGTACGTCAGTAAGAAAGAATATCAACAATCTTACTTTTCAAACGCTTTTTCGGGAGGAAATTGTCTTCCAACGTTTTGGCAAATGGGACTGGAGTATCTAGCGATGCCTCACGCATTACCGGTGCATCCAAGTAATCAAAACAGTTTTCGTTAACCCAAGCTGCAATCTCTGCACCTATACCTCCTGTTAAGGTATCTTCATGGATAACCAGGCATCGTCCGGTTTTCACAACTGACGCTTTCACGGTTTCTTTATCCCATGGGATAAGTGTTCGGAGGTCTATAATCTCAATTTCTGGAAACTCATTTGAAAGTTCGTTGACCCAGTGAACACACAAACCGTAAGTTACAATGGTTAGCCCATCACCAGTCTTAACGATTTTTGCTTTTCCTATTTCTGTATGATAATACCCCTCCGGCACCTGAGAAGTCAGTGATCGATATAAAAACTTATGCTCGAAGAACATGTATGGGTTGGGATCATCCAAAGCTGCCAAAAGAAGACCTTTTGCATCCTCTGGTGTTGAAGGGTATACAATCTTTAATCCGGGGGTATGAAAGAACCAGGCTTCATTAGATTGGGAATGGAAAGGCCCCGCACCGACTCCCGCACCTGTAGGCATTCTTACTACTACGTCAGCATGCTGACCCCATCGATAATGTGATTTTGCCAGATTATTCACAATTTGATTAAATCCGCATGTTACGAAGTCAGCAAATTGCATTTCAACCATGGCCTTATCCCCGGCAATGCTTAAACCCAAAGCCGTACCAATAATCGCTGATTCACACAAAGGAGTATTGCGTACCCTATCCTTTCCAAATAAATCAACAAAGCCCTCAGTTATCTTAAAAACACCACCATATTCGGCAATGTCCTGTCCCATCAAAATGAGATTTGGGTGCTTTTCCATGGCCTCTTTCAGTCCATCCGAGATGGCATCAACAAATCTCATTTCGGTGCTATTCTCCGAGGGGTGGTAACTGGTTGTAGGAGTAGGAAAATATATATCCTTAAGTTCCTTATTTTCTTGACTTGTAATAGGATCTTCCGAAAACGCTGTTTTTACCGCAGAGTCAATATGTTTCTTATTATCAGATTGAATTTCGGCCAGCAGGTTTTCATCGATCCCTTCTAAAAGCAAGAATTCATGATAATTTCGGATCGGATCTTTCTCTGACCAATATTCCATTAATTCTTTTGGAACATACTTTGTCCCTGAGGCCTCTTCATGTCCTCGCATTCTGAAAGTTCGAGCTTCCAACAAAATAGGAGCTGACGTTTTACGAACCTTTTGGGTTAGATCTTCCAGAGCATTTAAAACTTCGAGAACATTATTTCCGTCGATACTTTGCGTGTCTATCCCATAAGCGGGACCTTTCACTACAAATGATTCAAAGTTGAATTGCTCCTTTGAAGGCGTTGATAATCCATAACCGTTATTTTCTACGATGAATATTACAGGAAGCTGCCAGACTGAGGCTACATTCAATGCTTCATGAAAATCGCCCTCACTACTACCACCGTCGCCAGTGAAAACAATGGTGCATGACTCATCTTTCCGAAGCTTCTTAGCTAGAGCAATCCCATCAGCGATTCCCATTTGAGGACCTAGGTGAGATATCATCCCAATAATGTTATACTCAGTTGTACCGAAATGAAAGGACCGATCACGTCCGTTGGTAAACCCGTTAGAATTCCCTTGGAATTGAGAAAAAAGCCTTGCCATAGGTATACCTCTGGCTGTGAATACTCCGAGGTTACGATGCATTGGCAAAACGAACTCCTCTGTATGTAAGGTCAGCGCGGCACCAACCGAGATTGCCTCCTGTCCAATTCCAGAAAACCATTTGCTGATCTTTCCTTGTCGGAGTAAGACAAGCATTTTTTCTTCTATCTGCCGAGGAAGGACAAGCTGTCTATAGATCTCTAATAGTTCTTCATTTGACCTTCCTCTTCGGTCAAATTGCATATTTGTTTTTTCAAGGGTAATCATTGGGAGTAATGACGTCTAAATGCAACCACGATATTAACTATTTTTGGTCGTTATGATCGAATTCGAAGAGTTTGAGCTTGAAAATGGGTTGATAGTAGTCATACACCCAGATCCTTCCTCATATGCGGTGTGCCTAAACACATTATATAAAGTAGGATCAAGAAATGAAGACCCAGAGAGGACTGGAATGGCTCACTTATTTGAGCACCTGATGTTTGCTGGATCAAAGAATGTATCAAGTTTTGATGTACCGCTTCAAGCTGTTGGGGGAGATAATAACGCATTTACAAATGCTGATATAACGAACTATTACACTATTGTACCTTCCGCAAATGTTGAAACGGCTTTCTGGTTGGAATCTGATCGTATGAAGAATCTGGATATCAATAAAAGGTCGCTCGAAGTGCAGAAGAAGGTTGTTGTTGAGGAGTTTAATCAGCGGTATCTCAATCAACCTTACGGCGATGCCTGGTTGAAAATAAGACCTATAGCGTATCAAAAACATCCTTACCGATGGGCAACTATTGGGAAAAATGTGGAGCAGATTCAATCGGTTACCCTAACGGAGGTGGAAGATTTCTACTCAAGATTTTATTCTCCATCTAATGCAATTCTAGTGGTTTCGGGTTCCATTGATTATAAGAGGGGAAGAGCTCTTGCCGAAAAGTGGTTCGGCGATATCCAAAAAAAGACTCACACGGAACAGTTATTGACTCAAGAACCTGTTCAGGAAGAATACCGACAGATTCAAGTCCGGGGAAGAGTACCAAATGAGGCTCTTTATATGGTTTATCACATGCCAGGCAGAAAAGAAAAAGCTTACTATGCTTGTGACTTGCTTAGCGATCTTCTTGGAAATGGGAAGTCATCAAGTTTGTATCAAGAACTGGTTAGGAAGAAAGAAATGATGTCATCAGTCAGTTGTTATGTAACGGGAAATGCCGATCCCGGCTTGTTTGTTATTGAAGGTAAACTGAAAGATGGATTTTCATTCCAGGATATTAAGGATTCAATTAGCGAAGAAATTGAAAAACTCGCAAAAGGAAATACCAGAATCGATGAGTCTCTATCGAAGGTTAAAAATATGGCAGAATCATCAGTGACATTTGGAAACGTTGAGCTTTTGAACCGATCGATGAGTCTTGCCTATGCATCTTTCCTTGGCAATACAGGATTGGTGAACGAAGAGGTACGACATATTCAATCAGTAGATGTTTCTGATATTGTACAACAAGCTGGAGACGTTTTAAAGGATGATAATGTTAGCGTATTAGAATATCATAAGAAATGAAACCAAACATCAGAATAGGATATGGTTACGATGTACATCAATTGGCAGATGGGGAGGAGTTCTGGCTAGGTGGAATCCTACTGGAACACGAGAAAGGATCTGTTGGTCATTCGGATGCTGATGTTCTTATTCACGTTATTTGTGACGCATTACTCGGTGCGGCCAACCTACGTGATATCGGATATCATTTTTCCGATAAGGATCCACAGTACAAAGGGATAGACAGCAAAATCCTATTGAAAAATGTAGTCGATTTGATTTCGAAAAAAGGATACAAAGTAGGAAATATCGATTCGACCATATGTCTACAGCGTCCAAAGATTGGAAAATACATTCCGAAGATGCAGGCCAAACTTGCCGAAGTTATGGGAATATCCAGTGAGGATATAACGATAAAGGCAACCACCACTGAATGGTTGGGATTTGTTGGAAAGGAAGAAGGAATATCCGCGCACGCTGCGGCCTTAATCTACAAAGAAGGCTAGTTCTCAACAAGCAGCAACTCGTATCCATTGCATGGGTTGTATAACCAATAAATTGTCAACCCATCAAAGTAATCGAAATCGTAGATGTACATGGTGTTTCCAGAGAATACTTCCTCCAGAATACCTAAAACCGCACTTCTTTCCGAACTTGAAACATCACCAAGAGTATAAAACTGATCAGAGAAATTGAAGCTTATTCGATTTAGCTCCTTAACGGGCTCTACTTCATTGAATATCCATTTTGTATTTCCAAGTGTATCGGTTGCTATAAAACCCAGCATGTTATCGGGCAATGTATCGTTTTCGATATCGTAGAAGAATACAAGTGCTCCGGCATCGGGGAGGTTATCATTGATAACTCCTTCTTCTTGTAACGAATTTCCCTCTTCATCAAAAATGAAGAAAGCGTTGACCAGATAAATGCCATTTTCTACAAATCCTGAACCGTCGCTACTGATCAAACTTTTTATGATACTAGCGTCTCCGTAAGGTTCCGAGGATGCGTTGAAAGTAGGGGTTTGTGTTCCTGTTCCAGCACATAATTGAGGTCCGTTTTCCGTAAATTCACCAATTTCCAGTTGATCAATTATATATGGTTGATCGTCAAGAGTAAATGATATCGGTGTATTAAGTATCATTTTTCCATCCCTGAATGTATACCCTGAGAATTGATTGAGAACCAGAAAATTGTCGTTTGCAAGGATTTCCGATTCGGTCGTTCCTTCAGCAGCAAGTTCTGCTATGATAAACCTCCCAGTGATATCGATTAACCAGAATAATGAAATGTTCTCTTCAGCAAGCACAAGTTGTTGGCGAGGGGATTCGAGGTTGCTTTGGCCAAAAATGAATTCCCCGATTGTCACTGGCCCATTACCCTGAAAGGCATCGATCTGCTCAAACAGGGTGGTACTAAACTCTGACCTTTCATTTCCAGTTGCAGGTTCAAATACAATCTCGGTAATTGATTCGAGATCAGATTTACTTGAAAAGACCAGGTTTTGACCTTCCGCTCTCTCATAAATGAATTCGAATTCTCCTTCCAACGCCCCGTTTCCCAGGTCGAACAGGTAGTGAAAAACGACATAGGATTCGAATATGAGCTCAATGTTCAAACTGGCATCGATTCGGTAGGTGATATTAGATTCCAGGTATTCTCCACCCTCTGCAATTACATCAGAACGAATCTGGACATTTCCGTTAGCGTCAAAATCGAGGAGAATTAGGAAGGATCCTGACGAATTGTTTGGCCGATAATTAACCTTCCATCCGTTAGAGGGAGCAGTTAACTCGGCCACAAGGTTTTCTTTTGCGGCAGCTACTCTTTCTGTTACCGAGGGGATGGTTGGTTCTTCATCCCTGCAGGAAAAAGTCATGAATCCTGCAAATACGATAAGTAAGAGGGGTCTCATAATCTACTCTGTATTTCAATTCTTATTTCATCGAGATCCAAGCTTGTCACTTTTTCGTAGTGCGAAACAATCGAGGTTATTTTTGTAGTAATCATTGCCCTTCCGTCATTTCTTTGGGTACAATCGTCATCCGGACAGTTTTCTTCCAGCTGCAGGAAGTTTTCACTGAACTCCGGATCAAAAAGATAGAATGCTACCATCTCAGCAAAGTCTTCATTCGGGCTACTGGTACCATAAGGAGAAACAAAACCCCGTTGAAGAGCTTCCTCATTGTCCAATACAAACCATGAACCGGAGCTGGTATATCCGGTAGGTGAAATGGTTTCGTATGCGTTTGGAAGTTTATAACGTTGATGAACGATGTGTGCAAATTCGTGGTAGATGGTTTGGAGTTGCTGTCTTCTCCATTCCAGGTCATTTTCGTCGAGGAAATTTGTTTCGGTCAGAGTTATTCGAGCCCCTGCATCCGCAGTTCCCAAAAGCCTTAATCCATTTTCAAGAATGGATCCTCCAACCAGTATAATTTCGGGAGGAACGTGGGTGGCAAAGAATTCTTCTCCATTCCGAACTTCTACGTATGGCTCAATCCAATAAAACTCAAGGAAATCCAGCATGGGTCGGACAATCTCCAGTTTTGGAGGTGTAGCCCTCTGGCCAGGTCGAAGGTATCTATCAACGAACTTGTACCGAATGGCCATGTCGTACTTATCCGTAAAGTTTTCCTGAATATAGATGTCCAGCTCAGTTTGATTCTCGATATCCGTTTCCGTAACCGGCACATCGAGTTCTTCGGTTGGATAACAAGCCGATAGAACCATTATTAATGAGAGGAATGCCAGTTTTTTTATTGTCAACATCATCTTGGATTTTCTTCTAAACCACCAACTTCAACAGCAGATTTAGGGATCTGCAAAACCCTTCTGGGATCATTCACTGAGAGCAACATTCCCGATTCCCTGCTTATATCAATACCTAAACGATTTAAATCAAGCCATCGCATACCTTGAAGAATGAATTCTTTTCTCCTTTCAAATAACAGTATATTGTAAAGTGTCAATTGGTCTGAAAAACCAGGATCGTTGTCGACACCTAACCATATTCGATAATTCTCCATTGAAACTTCTATGTCACCAGAGTATCTTCTTTCTGAAAAAACTCTAAGGTCGGATAGAGCACTTTCAATCTGTGGAGGAGAAGTAAGAATCTTAGCCTCGATACGATTCAATAATACTTCCTCACCCCGGAAAACAGGCTCAATGTAGTAGGGTAGACCTACATTCGAATTCAAGCTGCTTCTTTCGAAGAGTAGTTGATACCTCACTGGTAATACAGCATTAATTCCACGAACAAATGATGGTTCTTCTCTTTCATCCGTGCTATTGAAAAACGGATTGAGATCACTGAAAAGGTCCCGATAGAATGTAGTTACCGGCCCATACCCCAGGCTTGGGATCTGGACGAGGGAAATTTTTCGCATAAGAAGCAAGTTTGCTGGATCATCGACAGACGAGAACAAAGCGGGATAGCCCTGGATGGAAGACTTCGCAGCCAGGTACTCCTCCGATGTCATGTCTCTTACAAAGGCTGCAGGATCAGCACCCAGCAATTGATTACTATACTCAAGGCACCGTAGCAAATCCCCACGAAATAAATAAAACCTCGAAGCAAAGGCCAACGCCGCATTCCGGTTAAAATGATATTTTCCAGATGTCTCAAAGAATGTATCATCAATTTTCTCTAATCCGATCAGTAGATCTTCTTCTACATTTTCATATACTCTCCGTACACTATTTCTCTCGTATTGTTGGATGAAATTCACCTCTGGCTCTGTGATGTAGGGCACACCTGGATCACTACCAGAAGTTTGTAGATTAAAGGGCTTGCCAAATAGGTTAACGAGCATGAAGTGTCCATAGGCTCTTGCAAGTCGTGCTTCGGCTTCAATCGCATCTTTCCGCCGAATTTCTTCTGGAGTTTCTGCAGGAAGCTCTTCAAGAATGTTTAAAACCTCGTTGGCATGTGCAATGGCATTGTACGTCTCGTACCAGTAAAACCCAGGAGTGTCCTGGTAATCAGGACCCTGCTCGACATCTTCCCAGAAGAACACATCATGCTCAGGACGTTTATTTGTACCTGTGGTAACATCTACATCGTCGGTCATCCAATCAGTAAACCCTTTACTAGCAACTGAATAGGCGTTAGTAAGCACCTGAGCAGCTTTATCCAGGTTGTTCAGGTCAACCCTGTTATCAGGGACTTCATCCAAGAAGCTATCGCAGGCGGATAACATCGCAACCAGGACAAACACCAATATACCTTTTCCTATGTTTTCCTTGATTGTCATAATCCGATAACCAGTGAGAATGTTATTAATCTAGGTTGTGGTAATGAGACACCCCCCGAGCTAAAAAATTCAGGATCCTGTCCCCGTAAGTTTTCCCAGTCTGCATACAGAAGAGCAAGATTTTGTCCTTCTACCGAAAAAGATCCGCTGTTTATCCCAATATTATCCAGCAAACGGGCAGGAAGCGCGTATGAGAAACGAACATTTTTCAATCGTACATAGTCTCCATCGGCCACGCGAACATCGCTTTTATTGAAAAGAGAATAGGCCAGATTGATGTTCCCATCCGTTTGAGTGATTCCCTGATCCAAGATCACAGGGATATCTGTTAATTCTTCATCACCGGGGACTGCCCAGCGTTCTACCAACTCACCTGGAAGTGCGACAAAATCGTTATATGATGCAAAGAATGCATCGTTTAATCTGATTTTATAATCGTATTTGTAGGATATCAGAAAACTGAATGTAAAATTTTTATACTGTAAAGTATTTGTGATCCCACCTGCTCCACGTGGTTCAGTGGGGCCTTCGTACTTGAGTGTCTCAGTGAAACCCTCTCTTTCCTGTAGATCGAATTCGAAAACACGCTCACCTTCTGGACTTAAGAAAGTTGGTATCCCATTTTCATTGAGACCAGCAAAACGCACCGAGTACAAACCCCTCCTGGGACCTCCTAAGGCTGCCGCACCACCCGCACCGATACCGTCTGCCAGGCGAGGGCCAAAATCGAGTTTTGTGATTCTGTCATTGGTGTATCCAATGTTGAAATTAGTGGACCAACTGAAGTTCTGAGTTTCATAGTTAGTGGTTGTCAGTGATAGTTCATATCCGTCAGAAGCCATGTCGGCAAAATTCCCCACCTTCAATGCTTGTCCTCCAATACCGCTTGTCAAGACTGCTCCCACCAAGTCGAAAGAGTTTCTTGTGTAGTAATCAGCGGAACCGGTGATCCGGGAATTAAATAAGCTAAAGTCCATACCCACATTAAATTCACGAAGTTTTTCCCAGGTAAGTTCCTTATTGGTGAGATCTCGAATTTGTAGGACAGGTTCGACATCGTCTGGTCGTACAGTTACATCGGCCTGTAGATTTAAAATAGCACTTGCTTGTGGAGGTAGGTTTCCGGAAACTCCATAGGTCGCCCTGACTTTAAGGTCATCTAGAAAAGAGAAATTCATGAATGATTCGTTTGATGCATTCCAGGCCCCACTTACATTCCAGGTTGGTAGATACCGTGCCCTCTGGGTACGTCCAAGTTGGTTAGACCCGTCGTATCGAACAGTGAAATTGGCAATGTATTTCGATTGGTACGCATAACCTCCGTTGAAGAACCAACCGATGAATCGATCCTTGAATTCCGCCAGACTGTAGTAGTCGATATTTTGGCTGTTAAAAAACTCGATGATTTTGGGGTCTGTAATTACGATTCCACCACTTTCATGAATAACTCCGATACCAGTTGCACTGATTTCTGACCGATCGGTGAATCGGATTTCTTGTCCGGCCAATACATTGATGTCGTGTACGGAACTAATGTTTTTGGACCATTCCCCACTAATTCGGCTAAAAATATTGAGTAAGTCTGTTTGATCCAGATAGCTAAAACCTCCCTGTGGTAGAACCACTGCAGGATTCAACCCCGGATTACTGGGGTCATTGAACAATAAGTTGTTTGATTCCTGGATGAATTGTGTCTGGTTTGCACGATAAGCTTCTGCCTGATTGGAATTTTCGTTGACCGTGTGCTCTCTTTTTGTAGAAGCATAACGGGCCTGGAAAACACCTTTTAACTGGATATCATCCGTAGGTTTAACCTCAAAATCAGTCTGGCCGGATACATCGACAACATTTATGTCGATGAAATTAAATTTCAATTCATCAAGGATGTTGAATGGAGTAAAGTTTCTGCGGAAATATTCCTTATTTCCTTCTTCGTCAAATGCTCTTATAGATCGGGCGGTATTTAGAGCATATGAAAGGGGGTTAATATCAAAGTTTCTACTGAACTGTCCGGTGATTGGGTCAAATTCCCGATTCCGTGTTCCTGGGACTCGCTGATTACGATAGGTAGCGGTCGTTTTTAGTCCGAATGAGAATCGATCGGAGATGAAATAGGTATTTCTTGCTGTCCCTGTTATCCGTTGGACATTATCAGCAATGGTTTGTCCTTGATCGTTTAAGTAAGAGATCGAATAATAGCTGTTGTTTCTTTCATTCCCTGCTGTAAAACTTAGACTGTGTTGCTGTTGAAGTCCGAAATTGTTGAATAGTAAGTCAAACCAATCGGTATTTGCATTTTCGTATTGGTTCAGAAATTCCTCATTTAGGCCACCTCCGGGACCCCAGTCAAGGTCGTGATTCGCAATAAGCGCGAAGTGTTTGCCCATGGCTCCATAGTTTTGCGCCCTAACGGAGGTGCTAATATCGATCAGGCCTTTCTCGAATAACTCCCGATAAACTTCCATCTCCTCTGCCGAGTTCAATAGATCGAACTGTCTATATGTCGGTCTTATTTTTCCGGAGTAGTTACCCGTGTAATTAACTCGTAAAGCACCACTTTTTCCTCTCTTGGTCGTAATCACTATAACTCCGTTAGCGGCCCTTGCGCCATAAATAGCTGTTGCGGAAGCGTCTTTCAATATTTGAAAAGAGGCAATATCTGATGGGTTGAGGTTGGCAACAGAGGAACTTACAAGTGTATTTGCATTTCCAGAAATGAAGTCCTCTGTATTTACATTTGAAAGATCTTCCAGGATAACACCGTCCACAACAAATAGTGGTTGATTATTTCCGTTGATGGATGTATTACCACGGATACGAATTTTAGGAGACGTGCCAAAGGTACCAGATACGTTGTCTACGTTGACACCCGCAACCTGGCCTTCCAGCGCTCGACTCACGTCAGGCATTCCGGCGGCTGCCACATCTTCCATGCTGACATTTTCAGCAGCACCTGTAAAAAGTTTTCTATTGAGCTCCTGGAAACCAGTGACAACAACTTCCCCAAGGAATTCTGCCTCTTCATCCAGTACAACATTGATAGACCCCTGGCCCTGGAAGATAATCTCCTGGGTTTTCATGCCCACCATACTGAATACCAACGTTTCCCCATCGGAGATGGAAACACGAAAACCTCCTTCAATATCAGTGATCGAACCCGTGTTTCTCTCCTTATTTAGGACAGTGACCCCAATCAAAGGCTCGCCAGATGAATCTCTCACGGATCCACTGATTACCTGTTGAGAAAAAGAGCGGGTCAGGAATCCAAGGAGAGCTACTGTAAAGAATATCCCTCTTGCACCTATCTTCACTTAGTGAAATTCAATTAATCTTCTCGGTCAAATTCGAATGTGGTTCTAACCTGAATGAGCTGGGTATTCGCATCCAATATTGCGTCAAAGGACTCTTGAGAAGTTATCGTGTCCGATGTTTCATTAAAAGCAACAATGAATTGATCAGAAAAAGCCGGGGTAGATGATTGTGTAGTTATGGTTAGACGATCGTCAATTTCCTCTACTACAGTAAAGGAATAATCCAGTCCACCAATTTCATTATCAGGCTCTAATGTAATTTCATCTCCAATTAGCTCCCAAACTCCTTCATCATCAACATCACCGCCGATGCTTGGTACGTTTAACAGCTCTCTATTGTATTCAAAATCGTCGAAGAATTCAATTGAATATTCTTCCTCTCCGTAGAGGCTATTGGAAGTCCCTTCCACATTACTAAAGCCTGTTGGAGCCTCTGAAATTTCAACATCATCGAGGATCCACTTACCGACAATAGGTTCAACTTTTGGCTCATCTTCGTCACAGGAAGAAAATACCAGCAAGAAACCAAGAAGAGTAGCCAAAGTATAAGTTCTCATATTTGATAAACGTTTAATCGGGAGCAAATTATATTGTTTTTGTTGTCGATATTGAAATATCAATATAAAATTAGAAATCCCTTATTGTATTTGCTAAAATAGTGTCGTGCCGAATACAGCATCCTTAAAACTAATAACAACCGAAGACGGTTCCCATACGCTGTACCGTGAAGACATGAATGAGACTTATCACTCTATGAAAGGCGCTCTGGGTGAATCAAAACATGTTTTTCTTGATGCAGGATTAAATTTTTTTCTGAGTAAATCAGACAAGAAGGAGGTTAGCATCCTAGAGGTAGGCTTTGGTACGGGGTTGAATTGTCTTTTATGTTATCAGCAAACGGAGGTTCTGAAAGAATCCCGCATACACTACATTGGACTTGAACCGTATCCCATTTCACTCGCGATAGCAGAAAAACTTAATTATGAAGTAGCTGATAGGAGGCAATTCCTGAAAATGCATCAGTTGGAATTTGATCAACTTCACTCATTATCAGATCACTTTACTCTCAGGAAGATTAAACAGAAACTTGAAAATTATTATTTAGAAGATGCTTTTGATGTCCTTTTTTTTGATGCATTTGCTCCTTCAAAACAACCAGAATTATGGTCATTAGAAAACATCAGGAAATGCTATAAATGCCTTCATGAAGGAGGCGTTTTAGTTACCTATTCTGCAAGTGGACAGTTTAAACGAAATCTAAAAGAAGCGGGATTTACCTTGGAGGTATTACCTGGAGCAATGGGCAAAAAAGAAATGGTTCGTGCTCTTCGTGACTAGTCACTCATTTGCCTGCTCCTCCCTGGCTTTTTGAGCAAGGTCTTCATCAAGGCGTGCACCCAATCCTGAAACCGAGGAGACCTGAAAGAATCCAGCTGCGATAATCTCAGATGTTTCGTTAGCATTTACAATGTTTGTTGGGACGTTAGCTAGCGGCTGGGCAAAAAGGGCACCAAATCCACCTGATCTGTCAGTTTGTACCTGCATTTCAATAAGGAAACGATAACCCTGAAAATCGATCGAGTGAATTTCTACGTGAACCGAATCACCGACTTCATAAGGAGGTAAAGCTGTATTTTCATTATCCGGATCAAAATCAATAGGATTAATGCCACTTTGAATGGGCTGAATAAAAACCTGACCATCAATAACTCCTCCAGGGGTGAATCCCGCGTCATAAGCGATGTTGATTTCATTTGGTTTATTAAGATATTGGCCATTCTTCCAGGCCTTAATCCAATAGGTATCACCTTCTCCCTCAAAGTCTCTTGCCACAAACTCTGCCAGGTAGTGTTCAACGGGGATAAATCCGTTACTCGGTTCGAAAGCAAATTCGATTGAGTCAATGACGGGGGTACGATTCATTGAAGCAACAGAAACGTATCGTTGACCTTCAACATCAATAGCCAAAGTATAGAGCATTCCCACCGTGAGACTCAGACTATCCGATGGCACCCAGCTGTAAGCCGAATCGTTTTCAGCGAAAAAGTATTCCTGCCCAAGTTCATTGAATACTACAATAGTTGCCCCTGGAATTTTCTCAGGTAATGCGTTGTCGAAGTATGGTTGAGATCGGCTTATATATATGTTTTGAGGCTCTGCTTTATCATTGATCCAGGCGTCAACCACGACAATTTCTGATGGAGTATCAAGATTCGGGTTTATGTCCTTTTCGCAGGCAAAAATGACAATGGTCATTAAAATGAATATGTAGTTTTTCATTGTCATCAAAATTTAAAATTATAGGCTACAGCTGGGAGAATGGTTCCGAGAATGGCGACCTGACGGGCATAGGTGTCAGTCGGTACGCCAAAATCTACCCGGTCTTGACCTTGAGAGAAGTAAATACTAAATGGGTTTTCTCGAGCGTATAGGTTATAAATGGATATAACAAGGCTATCATTCCATTTCGGGCGTTTTTTACCCAACCATAGTTCGTTAATGGTTAAGGACAAGTCTAACCTGTGATAGTCTGGAATCCTTACGTTGTTTCTTTCATTGGTACCTAAAGGGATTACATATCCCTGGACCTGGAATCGATCCGTTGGGAAGGTAGTTGGAGTACCCGATATATAGGAGAAGATTCCTGAGAGATTCAGTTTTTTATTTATTTCATAGTTAGTCGATACCTTAAGGTTATGTCGTTGGTCAAATCTGGTAGGATACCATTCTCCTTTTCGATCCGTAAGGTCAGTTCCGAAGTTTATTCCGTCAACTAAAAGTTCCGTCTTTCCCAGGGTATAACTAACCCATCCAGTGAATTGTCCTTTGACTTTTTTCACATAAAGTTCTAATCCGTAAGCACGCCCCCGCCCTGACAGAAGATCCGCTTCCAGGAATTCGTTGATGAATATGTCTGCACCATCAATGTAGTCCACCTGGTTTTTATTCCATTTATAGTATACTTCAGCAGAAGTTTCAAGCGTATTTCCAAAGAAATTTCTGAAATACCCTAACGCCACCTGGTTTCCTTGCTGAGGTCTAAGGTTGTTGGTACTGGGTTGCCACACATCAATGGGTGTTGCCGCAACTGTGTTCGAGATCAGATGAATGTATTGGTTCATCCGGTTGTAGCTCATTTTAACCGATGAAGATTCCGTTAGTAAGTAGTTTAGAGCCAATCGAGGTTCAATGTTGGAATAAGTGGTTATAGACTCCCAACGGGAAAATTCATTTTCATCCAGAAGCGGGAGTCTTTCTCCCGGAGTATTTGTGCCGTATATGTATTCAGTTCCTCCCAGGTAGTTAAAGTTGGAGAGTCGAACACCATATTGAGCGGAAAGCCTATTAGTGAATTTTTGATCGTTTGCTATATACAAAGAGTACTCCATCGAGAACTTCTCGTCTAAACTGAAATCCGTTCGTTCACCGTCACTCACACTCACGGCTTGAGCTGGTTTGAACTGATACAATAAAGCCTCGGCACCGAATGTAATTTCATTTCGAGGATTCAGGAAGTAAGTAAACTCGGGTTTAAAATCGTAGGTAATAATTCTGGAACGCCATCTGAATTTGTCGAGGTCATTGTCCCCAAAGGCAAAGGCGTAATCGTAGTTGCTGTAAAAGGCTGTGAAGTTGGAAAAGAAACGCTGGCTAAATAAGTGATTCCATCTAAACGTTCCGGTTTGATTACCCCAATCAAATCCCTGTCTTTCATCGAAGCGGAATACATCACGTCCGAAGTAACCGGAAAGAAATATTCTGTTTTTATCGTTGATGTCGAGATTCGTTTTTGCGGTCAAGTCGTAGAAGTAAAGTCCGGCTCCATCATCCAATACATCGGTAAAAGGTCTAGCCAGAATGTCAATGTAGCTTCGACGACCAGCAACTATGAAAGAGGCCTTATCCTTAACAATTGGGCCCTCGACTGCCAGGCGACTAAATACGGACCCAATTCCACCGGTTACATCAAATTCCTTCTTATTTCCTTCTTTCATTCGGATATCCAGGATGGATGACAGTCGTCCTCCATAATTAGCAGGGATACCTCCTTTGTATAGTTTCACATCTTTGACAGCATCGGGATTAAATACGGAGAAGAAACCAAATAAATGAGAGGTCTGATAAACCGGAGCTTCATCCAGAAGCACCAGGTTTTGACCAACACCGCCACCTCTAACATTGAAGCCTGAAGCTCCTTCTCCAACCGTACTTACCCCTGGGAGCAACTGAATGCTTTTAATGATGTCCACCTCCCCTGCGAAAGCCGGAAGTTTATTGATAGACTGAATGTCAAGTTTCGCAGTACTCATCTCAATGCTGGTGACATTGGCGTCCTCTTTTTCACCCGTAACAACCACCGCTTCTAATTCCTGATCCTGGGTGGGGAGTTCTATATCCAGGTTAATGTTTTCTGAAAGTTGTATTTCCTTTTCTATGGTCTGAAAACCAATGAAACTGTACTCCAGGTTGTATTCACCTTGCGGCAATGTGATTGAATAGAAGCCATAAACGTTTGAAGCTGTTCCACTTCCTGTTTCCCTAATTCGGACAGTGGCACCTATCAATGACTCACCGTTATTCCCATCTGTTAGGTATCCGCTTACTGTGAATTCTTGAGCAAGGGTAAAAAAGGAAAGAGCTCCTGAAAACAGGATGAGAAATAGTTTTTTCATTGAGTATTAAAAGCGGTGATAAGAATGGGTTTATTTTGAAATACCCACCGGTGCAAAGACGGAAATTAGAGATAATGGTTACAAATGCGGCAAAAAAGAATTACTAAGCTTTCTGGACAATGTGTTTAATAATAACGGAAGCGTGTTCTCTGGAGTTCTCAATAAACCATTTATTCGTCTTTAAACCACCACAGATAACACCTGCCAGGTAGATCCCGCTTACATTGGTTTCCATTGTTTCTTCAGTGTATTTGGGAGTTTTGAATTCGTCTTCACCAATGATAATTCCAAGGGACTCAAGAAATTTGAAATCCGGTTGGTAACCGGTCATTGCCATTACAAAATCGTTTGGAATTGTAACGTCTCCGGAGGGAGTAGATATGTCTATTTCATATTCTCGGATTTCGGTGATTTGTGATTGAAAGTGAGCTTTTATCGATCCCTCTTCAATTCTGTTAACCATGTCTGGTCTTACCCAATATTTAACCGTGGGACCGATTTCTTCTTCCCTTACTACCATAGTAACACTCTTGGCTCCTTTTCGGAAAGTCTCTAATGCAACATCAACCGCACTATTAGCCGCACCCACTATCGCAATGTCCATTCCATAATACGGATGGGGTTCGTCGTAATAATGCTTCACTTTTGACAATTCCTCGCCTCGAACATTTAACATGTAGGGTAGATCATAGAAGCCTGTTGCCAGAATTACATTTTTGGCGCTATACTTTCCCTTTGTTGTTTCAATGTTGAAATGCTCTCCTTTATCAACAGCAACAACCTTTTCGTATAAGCTGACATTCAGGTTCCACGAACTTGCCACTCGACGATAATACTCCAGAGCTTCCGATCGTGTGGGTTTTGGATTGTGTGAAATGAAGGGAACCTCTCCTATTTCCAGTCGATCGGAGGTGGAAAAAAAGGTCATATTTTTTGGGTAATTGAAAATGGAATTCACCAGGCAACCTTTATCTATAATTGTGTATTGCAGGTTATTTCTTTCTGCTTCAATGCCACAAGCCAGGCCAATAGGTCCAGCTCCGATGATTAAAATGTCCATTATTGATGTTCCACTATTTCCCATGGAGTGATGCTGTAGTTTAGTTTTATGTCGTGGTCTTCGGTTATTGGTAGGTGATCCAAAAGCGGGCCAATTGATATACCAACTTTTCTAAGACGATCTTTTCCTTCCAGTAATCGGTCATAATAACCACCTCCATATCCAATTCGGTTTCCTTGTTTATCTGAAGTGAGTAGCGGTAAAAAAACGGTATCCACGTTTAGATCTTCTTCTATGTCTCCTGACACGGGTTCAGGAATTCCCAAATGATTCTTTTTTATTTCAAGCGTTTCTTCATATCGAAAATGAGTCATTTTCTTTTTGGTGAAATCAGTGCTTGAGACCAGAATATGAATCTTTCTTTGCAGAAGTGATTGAATAAATTGAAAAGTATTCGGCTCCCGATTCCGTTCTATCGGAAGGAAGATATGGACACGTTCAGGACTGAAACTCTCAATGAAAAAATCAAACTGATGAAGAAGTAAATTGTTTCTTTTTGCATATTCCTCCTCATCCAATAATCGTTTATAGGTTAAAATCCATTTACGAAGTTCGGTTTTACTTACTCGTCCCAAAATTGGTAGAATGAATAATCGAATGGATCGAAATTGCCTTTCAATTGATCAATGAAATCGGGATTGTTAAGGTAAAAGTTAAGCAAGTTGTCATGCCGTTCTTGCAAACTTCCATTAGGGAATAACTTTTCCTTTATACCGTCAATTTGGTTGATAGCAGTTTCATTCTGATTTTCCTGGCCTTTTTTCAGTCGTTTCTCCACATTCTCCATTCCTTTAAGTGCTTTGGCTGTTTCCGCACCGATAAAGCCTTCCAGGGATTTGTCAATTGAAGCTGCTTTCTCCTTAATCTTCTCGAATACCGAGGCTAATTCTTCTTTTTCCTTATGCAAGAGATGTTCTCCTTCGCTATTTCTTTCGAGAAATTCGCTCTTAAGTTGGTGGGTTTCTTTAAAAAGGTCCTCTGGCGTACACCCAATTTTGCTAATCTTTTTAGTTAGACCCTTATTAATAATCATACCAAAATTTCTTGGCATTAAAATAGGAAAATCCACGCCATAGTGCTCAAAAACTCCTTTCAGTTGTAACCAATAGATGATCTCAGAAGGGCCACCGATGTAGGCTAGGTTTGGTAAGATTACCTCTTGATATACCGGCCTTAAGATCACATTTGGGCTAAATCTTTCCGGAGAGGCCTCAATTAATTCTGCTAATTCGTCGGGTGAGAAATGATAATCATGATTTAGAACTTTATATCCTGTTTCGGTCTGTTCGATTCTTTCTCTAAAGGCATTTAGATAGAAAAAGTTGATTTCCCTTGCAAACGCTTGGGTCTTATAACCCGCTGAAAGAAGTCTCTGATTGGCTTGCTCAACAATGTCCTTGGATTTTTGCTCGAGCATATCCTGCTTCATGATCGACGCAAATTGGTTTTTGAGCTGTTTGTGATCGGCATCGATTACAATCAGTCCATATTTTCCAAAAAGCTCATTTACGTACACGCGTACAGCTTCGGACAAAGAGCTGCTGTCCAAGTAGGCTTTTTCAAAAATGGGAAGACTTTCGGGCAGTTGATGAATAACCTCATTCAAAGATTGGGGTGCGAAACGACCCACAGGGCCCTTTTGCTGGGTTTCCCAGGTGTAGGTTTTTCCAAATAGGTTGAAGGACCTTATTTCTTCAAAGTCATGATCTTCGGAAGCCATCCAATAGACAGGAACAAAGTGACAGCTGGGATAAAGGGCATTTAGCTTCTCCGCAAGATTGATGGTCGTTACAATCTTATATATGAAATACAGGGGGCCGGTGAAAATGTTTAACTGATGCCCTGTAGTGACAGTGAAGGTATTCTCCTTTCGTAAAGAGAGAATGTTATTTTCAACAATTGCGTTTTTTGTGAGTGGTCCATATTGCTCCAACAAGGTATCTGCCAGGACATGCCGGTTTTCGACCGGAAACGTTCTCTTTTCGATCGCATGAGCGAATTGGTCAGCTTTTGGTGCAAAAGAATACATCGGTCGTAAGGCCTCTGCACCCTCCAGATAGTCCAAGAACATTCCTGAAAAGGCCTGGGTCTGCCGTAAGTCAGCTTTTGTAATTTTCATTTACTTATAAGGGTTCACCGTATAGGTCGTAGGCTGAACTGCCTGTAATCCTAACTGTTGTGAAATCTCCAATTCGAAGGTGTTGGTCTCCGGCAGGGATGATCACCTCATTATCTACATCAGGAGAATCGAACTCTGTTCTGCCTATAAAAGAAGAATTTTCAAAACGGTCAATAAGTACTTTAAGTTTCTTTCCTACCCGGGATTCATTGATTTCTTCGGAAATTGACTCCTGAAGAGACATAATGCGATCTGCTCGTTCGCTCTTGATCTCTTCCGGAATGCTATCATCAAAAGAAAAGGCATGCGTATTTTCTTCGTGCGAATATGTGAAAATCCCAAGCCTTTCAAAACGATTTTTTTCCACAAAATCCATCATCTCCATGAAATCTTCTTCAGTCTCCCCTGGATGTCCCGCGATCAATGTAGTTCTAATGGCAATTCCAGGGACTTTCTGTCGTATGGTATTTAACAGTGCTTCGGTTTTTTCCCGGGTAGTTCCACGCCTCATAATCTTCAGCATATTTGTAGAACCGTGTTGCAGGGGGATATCCAGGTAGTTGCAAATGTTTTTTTTAGAAGCCATCACCTCCAGAACATCTTCAGGAAAACCAGTTGGAAATGCATAATGCAATCGAATCCATTCCAGACCTTCCACTTCCGATAGTCGTTCCAGTAAATCAGCCAGTTTTCTTTTACCATAAATATCAAGTCCATAATATGTTGAGTCCTGTGCAATTAGCAATATTTCTTTCACCCCATTTTTCACAAGATTGGTAGCTTCGGACACCAACTCATCAATGGGTTTAGAGACATGTTTACCCCTCATAAGTGGGATTGCACAAAAAGAACAAGGACGATCACAACCCTCACTAATCTTCAGATAAGCGTAGTGAGAAGAAGTCGTTATGATTCGCTCACCAAGAAGCTCTTTCTTATAATCTGCATTGAGACTTTTTAATAGTGATGGTAAGTCCCGAGTCCCGAACCAATCATCTACATCTGGAATTTCCGATCGAAGATCATCCTTGTACCTCTCTGAAAGGCATCCGGTCACATACACTTTTTCTACAATTCCATCTGCTTTAGCATCTGCAAATCGGAGAATAGTGTCAATGGACTCCTGTTTTGCGTTCTCAATAAAACCACAGGTATTTATTACCACTACGCTCGCCTCATCTTGGTTGGACTCATGAGTAACATCAATCCCATTTCCACGCATCTGTGTGAGCATGACTTCAGAGTCAACAAGATTTTTGGCACACCCTAGGGTGATGATGTTCACTTTTTCTTTTTTCCTGGATTTCGTTTTCAACCTGTCCTTCTAAAATTTTTGCAAAGCTAACACAAATGGTTTGGCACTCGTTCCACATGGAAAGCCTTTGGTTACCTTTGCGCGCAAATGAGAAATCCAGTCATTTTTCTAATTGGGCTTCTACTGGGCATTTCCTGTAATGATATAGAGGACTGTCAACTGGATCCATACAGAGATCAATTGCTTGTTAGCATGAATCATAATTTACCTATACAATTCGACAGTGTATTTGTAGAAGGTTTTGGACGGTTGGAGGGCGTACCGGATAGTGTAACCAGCTTCTTCCAGTTACCGGTTGACTTTGACGCTAACCAAGTACATTACCGTTTTGTAACTGATACGACTGTTTACAGTTTGTCTATTGGATACCAAAAAGAGATCAAAGTCTTCGAGCTGAATTGTGATCCTGCTGTACGATATTTTGATCTGGAACTACTTGATTTCTCTTTTGACTCCGTAATCCTATCCAGTAGTGAATTAAATACCGCTTTTAGTGTCGATGTACAGGTTTTTTTCAATTAGTGTATTCATTCTTCTTTGCTTCCAGGTAAAGGGTCAGTTTGACTCAACAACTTGGGGTCCAGATAAATGGAAACCATCGCAGGTACGTTTGGGAGTGAATGTTTATCGGGGTGTTGAATCAATTGTTTATGCCGACAAGAACAGTTTTGAGGTGACTGGAGAGTTGGATTTTCACAAGTACTTTCTTACGACAGAGTTTGGTTATGCCTCTTTCAATCGAGGTGATTCATTTACTTATACAGCACAAGGTAATTATTTAAGGTTGGGAATCGATCAGAACGTAATACCCTACAACACGGATAATGATGTGATTACCGTGGGATTGCGATATGCGTTTTCAAGCTTTCAAGACCGTATGGTTCTAGAAGCAAACTCATTGGGTCAACAGGTTCAGGGTTCGGTAGCCAACAATAACCTACAAGCACAATGGATAGAGGCCGTTGTAGGCATGAAAGTGAATCTTTGGAAATACGTCACTATTGGCTATCAATTACGCGGAAAGTTCGCAAAGAGGCTTAAAGGTCAGGATCAGCTGGAGACATATGATATACCCGGATTTGGTCGACACAAAAAAGGGGGTGATGATATAAAGGATAACGCAGTTGGTTTTGACTATTACGTGTACTTCACTCTTCCCTGGCGGGAGAAACACATTCCTCCAAAACCAATAAAGTAGTTACTTGAAACGGATATCCTCTATTACGTTGGGTGCAATTCGTTCAGCTATCAAGTCAATTATTTTTTCTCTTGAATGGATCAATTCTTGCTTCAATGGGGCGGAATTTAAAGTAACATGGAGTACTTTCTGGTGTATGAACAAGTTAGTGGTACGCTTGGCTATAGGTTCACCGATTATTTTTGACCACTCCGCTATTACTTTTTTCTCATTGTATGTTCGCTCAAGATTTTCTGATGACAGAAACAATTTGAAAGCATCTCCAAAGGGTTTTATGGAATCCTCGTCAGCCATTTTCTATTACTTTACCATTTTCTAAATAAATCATTTGCGTCTCAGCATTTCCTTCGAAAAACGTTAAGGTACGTTCTTTCCTTGCATCGGTCAAAATTACCTGGTCAATCCGTTTGTCATTCATCAATATTTCCGAAATCATAGTAATTCTCTCGTCGTCGAGTTTGTCAAATACGTCGTCGAGCAAAAGGATTGGCTTATCTCCGGTAACCTCCGACAAGTAGTCAAATTGAGCAAGTCGGAGTGCGATTAGAAAAGATTTCTGCTGGCCTTGTGAACCAAATTTTTTAATAGGATTACCATTAATATTGAAAACAAACTCGTCACGATGAATTCCTTCTGATGTTCTGCAGGTGATGATATCTTTTTTTCGGAATGACCTAAAATGAGAGTGAAATTGATCATTTACTCGAGTTTCATATACGATCGAAGTCTGTTCTTTACTCCCTACTAATTCTCCAATTCGTTGTTGAAATAGAGGGTTGAATTTTTGGATAAACTCTTTTCGAAAGGTTGAAAGAACAACTGAATAAGCACAGAGCTGATCATCATAGGTACCCAATAGGGTTTCGTCTGACTCACTCAAACGTCCTTCCCTACTTTTTAAGAAGGCATTTCTCTGACGAAGGATTTTTTTGTATTCGAGTAATTGGTCAAGGTAAGAAGGATTATGACTGGAAATGCATCCATCTGTCCATTTTCTTCGAACTTCTCCAGTGCCATGGATGATGTCATGGTCGTAGGGACTGGATAAGACAACGGAGACCTTGCCAATATGATCGGAGAGCTTCTCTTGAAGAACATCTCCAACCTTTAAACTCTTTTTTCCATTCTTTTCCAGGTAACACCTTACCTGAAATTCTCCCTTGGAATTGAAGTTTCCTGCGGCAAGAAAATACGGGTGATCGTGGCGGATTACTTGTAGATCCGAAACCCCGAGTGCGCTCTTCGTAAATGCCAGATAATGAATGGCATCCAATATATTGGTCTTTCCAACACCGTTTAGCCCTGTAATACAGATTATCTTCTGATTAAAGTCTACCATCAGCGACTCATAATTCTTGAAGTTTTCAAGTTGGAGTCTTAGTATTCTCATTTTGGTCAGGGACTTTTTTTTGAATTAATTTCGCAACTCGGCAAATTGCCGAATAGCAAAATTAATTGCGAACCTAGAAGTTTCAGGAATGGCAACAAAAACAAAAGCAGCTCCAAAAAGCAAAAGCGTATCAAAAGCGAAGAAAGCGTTCTCGAAGGAGACCTACATGGAGTGGTACGAATCAATGCTTTTAATGAGGAGGTTTGAGGAGAAATCAGGACAGCTGTATGGACAGCAAAAGATTAGGGGTTTTTGTCACTTATACATCGGTCAGGAGGCTTGCGCCGCAGGTTCAGTTTCTGCCCTCAAGAAAGGAGATAAATACATAACCGCCTACAGGGATCATGCTCACCCACTTGCATTGGGCACGGATCCTAAATATATAATGGCTGAATTGTTCGGAAAGGTAACTGGAGTTTCCAAAGGTAAAGGTGGCTCCATGCATATGTTCGATAAGGAAGTTGGCTTTATGGGAGGGCATGGAATTGTTGGCGGCCAAATTCCTCTGGGTGCTGGAATTGGATTTGCCGAAAAATATAGAGGGACTGATAACCTGTGCATTTGCTACATGGGAGATGGGGCTGTCAGGCAAGGAGCATTTCATGAGGCATTGAATCTTGCGATGACCTACCAGATACCAGTCATATTTGTCATCGAAAACAATGGCTATGCCATGGGTACTTCCGTGCAAAGGTCATCCAATGTCACAGAATTGTACCAGCTGGGCGAGGCTTATGACATCCCTTCGGCACCCGTAGACGCGATGAATGTCGAAGATGTTCACAACGCAGTTGCGGAAGCTGCTGAGCGAGCCAGAAGTGGAAACGGTCCCACTCTATTGGAATTCAGGACTTACAGATACAAAGGCCATTCGATGTCAGATCCGGCAAAGTACCGAACTAAGGAAGAAGTAGAGGAGTATAAAGGTAGAGATCCCATCGAGCAGGTTAAGTTTACTATCCTGAAGCAGAAATACGCAACAGAGGAAGAACTTAAAAGCTTGGATACGGCAATTAAGGAGCGAGTAGCGGAATCTGTAAAATTTGCAGAAGAATCTCCTTTTCCACCAGCAGAAGATGCTTATAAAGATGTTTACATCGATCCTGATTATCCATTCATCATGGAGTAAGCGGAATTAATTTAATCTCTTATCTTTGCGACCTCAAATTTTTAAGTAATGGCTAAGACCAAAAAGGAAGAGCGAGAAGGCATTGATTTTATTGAAAATCCGGACGCTGCTGTTTCAAAAGCTGAGGAATTCTTAAGCGACAAGAAAAACCAAAATCTTGTCTCAATAATAGGTGGGGTTATTGCCATAGTAGTAGCTGGATATTTGGCCTTCAACTACTATATGAACAACAAAAACCTTGAAGCCCAGGAGGAGATGTTTCAAGCGGTCTATTATTTTGAATTAGATAGTCTGACCAAAGCACTCAATGGCGACGGTAATAACTACGGTTTCCTTGATATAGTAGATCAGTACTCGGGAACGGAAGCGGCTAATCTTTCAAAATTTTACATTGGTACGATTTATATCAACCTGGGAGATTATGAAAGTGCATCAAGATATCTGGAAGATTTCTCGAGTGGCGATGAGTTTCTACAAGCTAGAGCGTATGCTCTTATAGGTGATTGTTATGTAGAACGTGATGACCTGGAAAATGCGGTGAAGTATTTCAATATGGCAGTTGAACACAAACCTGATCCGGCATTCACGCCCTACTATTTAATGAAGTTGGCAATAGTCTTGGAAGAACAAGGCCAGTTAACTCAAGCTATTAGTGCGTATGATCAGCTTATTGAAGAATATGTAGATGCCTCGATGATTCAGGACGCCAGACGGCATAAAGCCAGGGTGGAAGGACTTCTGGTAGAATAAAACTAACCGTAATCAAAAAAATATAGGGATAGGGTTAGGACAACTTTATCCCTTTTTTAATTATGTCAAGTGCAGATAAAAACTTAAGCGATGTAGGAAATCTGGTTACAGATATGACCGGAAAACAGTTTGCTATTGTAGTTTCTGAGTGGAACGAAGAGGTCACCGAAGCCCTTTACTCAGGAGCGATAGAGACCTTGAAGTCTTTTGGCGTAGATAAAACGAACATAAGGAGGGTTGACGTTCCAGGTAGTTTTGAGTTGAGTCTGGGTGCTCAGAAAATGGCGCAAAATGAAAGTATTGATGCGGTTATCTGCCTGGGATGTGTCATACAGGGAGAGACCAGGCATTTCGATTTTATCTGCCAGGCAGTAGCAAATGGGATCACCAACGTAGGACTTAAGTACGATAAGCCGGTAGTTTTTGGCGTTTTAACCACCGACAATCAAAAACAGGCAATGGAAAGAGCTGGTGGTAAATACGGGAATAAAGGGGATGAGGCAGCAGCAACGGCAGTGAAAATGTTATTGTTGGATTCTGAATGAAGGTTCTGAAATTTGGAGGCACATCCGTTGGAACCCCAGAACGGATGAAGCACATTGCCCAACTGCTCACCCAAATTAAAGACAAAGCGATTATAGTATTATCCGCTGTCTCAGGAACCACCAATTCCTTAGTTGAAATTATCGAATTGTACCGTACTTCCTCTTCGGATCGGGCGATTGAAAAAAGTCAGAATTTACGTAAGACCTATTATCCTTTTCTAAGCAGCCTTCTTGTAGAAGAGGGGATACGAAATCGTGCGAAACAAGTTATTGACTCTCACTTCGATGAGATCGATCGGTTAATTGGACAACCGTATTTTGTGCAAACAGAGAAAGTAATAGTAGTCCAGGGCGAATTGATTTCGACCAGTCTTTTTCAATTATTGCTTGAGGAAAAAGGAATCAAGTCACGGCTGATTCCAGCAACCGATTTCATGACTTTGAATGGAAACCATGAACCTAATTTACCAGTAACCAGACTTAAACTCGAAAACGTGCTTTCCAGACATAGCGATGTCAATCTTTTGGTTACCCAAGGATTTATCTGTCGAAACATTACCGGAGGAATTGACAATCTGGATCGGGGTGGAAGTGATTATAGCGCTACGTTAATAGGAGCTGCCACTGACGCGGATGAAGTACAAATCTGGACGGATATCGACGGCATGCACAACAATGATCCTAGAGTTGTAGAAAAAACCAAACCAATTAGGAACCTGTCTTTCGAAGAAGCCAGTGAGCTGGCTTACTTTGGTGCGAAAATATTACATCCTCACTGCATCATACCTGCTCATCAAAATAACATCCCGGTAAGGATTAAGAATACGATGAAGCCAACCGCATTCGGCACGCTTATTACTTCTGAACAAACAGATGAAGCAGTGAAAGCCATTGCGGCAAAAGATGGGCTTACGGCCATAAAAATAAAATCTTCGAGAATGATTATGGCTTATGGTTTCCTTCGAAGGGTTTTCGAAGTTTTTGAAAAATATGAAACTGCTATCGATATGATTACAACCTCGGAGGTAGCGGTCTCTTTGTCTATCGACAACCAGAGGAATTTGACATCAATTGTGGAGGAGTTGAAGACTTTTGGAAAAGTAGAAGTGGATCAGGACCAAACCATAATCTGTATTGTCGGAGACCTGGTGGCTGAGAATAAGGGTGTAGGTCGGGAGATTTTTAAGGCTTTGGAAGACATCCCCGTCCGTATGATCAGCTACGGCGGAAGCAGGAATAACATATCCCTTTTGGTTGAGACCAAATACAAGAAGGGGGCATTACAATGCCTCAATAACTACTTATTCCGAATTTAGGCGAAAGCGAAGAAGATCAACCATACCACGATAAAAAGTGGAATAAGTATGGGGAGAGAGTATCGTATGATGTAGCCAAAGAACGAAGGCATTTTTATACCGACCTGCTCAGCGATGGATTTTACCATGAAGTTCGGGCCATTTCCGATGTAAGTCATGGCACCAAAGAATACAGCAGCTACTGAGATGGCCCTTAATTCCAGAACGGAATTTTCAAAACCACCTGCAGCGTATTGAATAACTTCTGCAATCTTTCCAATACTCGCTCCATCAGCTGCCATGCCAGCGGTCAAAAAGTTAATGTAAGTAGGCGCGTTATCAAGAAAACCAGAAAGCAGGCCAGTACCCCAATAAAGAGTATTATGGGATATCATTTCAGCTCCTTCAGGTGATTGAGCATAGTTACTGACAAGCTCCAATGCCGGCATCATGGTCCCAAATATTCCTATAAAAATAAAAGCTACCTCTCTTATAGGTTCAAAGTTGAATTCATTTCCGGAAAGCGCCTGTTTGTCAGCAAACTTATAGGATAGAAAAGCACAAGAGAGCATGATTATTTCCCTAATGAAGGAGAATTTCTGTCCCTCATATTCGATACCTGGTACCCATGAAAACACATTGGGATCAAGGAATACTGAGCCAACTACCAAAGCCAACCACAAGAAATTACGGGTTCCCCGGATACCGACTTGACCCGTGGGTACCGCTTGTTCCTCCCCGAAACTATAGTCGGCTTTGTTGTTTCTATCGAAGAAGTAGAAAATAACAAGTAGTGCTACCACTCCGAATGCCCATGGCACCAAATTGTTAGTTAGGGTCCAAAAAAATGGGATGCCCTTCAGAAAGCCCAGGAACAAGGGAGGATCACCTATAGGAGTTAAACAGCCCCCTATATTTGAGACTAGAAAAATGAAAAAGATAATATGATAGGCTTTTATTCGATTTCGGTTTAATCGAATGAATGGACGAATGAGTAACATCGAGGCGCCGGTGGTTCCAATGATGTTGGCAATTACAGCCCCAATCGCCAAAATAGCCACATTGGTACCGGGTTTAGCATCTTTGTCTACAATTATCATAATCCCTCCGGATGCAACAAAGAGCCCGGTGAGCAATGCGATAAACTGAACATATTCAGCCAAGGCATGAATAGGTGAATGTGTGTTATGTAACCCATATAGATAGTAGGCTACTACTATTGCCGCCAGAGCTACAGCAAAATATGGGTAAGATTTGTGCCAGAAGTGTTCATAAAACAAAGGTCCTGTTGCTATCATCAACAATAGGACAACAAATGGGATAACACTCCATGATGAAGGTGCAGCACCATGATCACCTCCTCCCGCTTCTACAGAGGCAACTGTCTCAATAGAATCTAAAGAGGATGTTTCAGCCGCGGAAACGTCATGCATGATAAATACCCCCACAATAAATAAGGTGGTAAGAACAAGCTTGAGGAGGTTATTCATGCTTCAGTTTAGGTAATTCAATTACGGTTGATGCTGTTACTAAAAAAGTAATTCGAAGTATCAAAACCAAATTAGCCGCTTAAATTAATTGATTAAGCGCAATCTCAAATGCTGTTTCGCCCAGTCTTACTCCGCTTGTATTGTTGTTATAAACGGATTCAAGAGCATTGAATATGGTGGTTGACACATCGTGAAAGATTTCATCATCAGTAATCTTCTGATCGTTTTTCGGATTCATCAAGAATGCAAAAGTTCGGGCCATGCCACAATTGGCAATGAAATCCGAGATCAATGCTACATGATGATCAACGTGCTCTGCAATTGGGCCATAAAATATTTCCGTATCGTTAAACGGAACATTCGCACCACAAGCTACCACTTCCAGATCATTGGTAATCATGGCGTCCGCCTGCTCTCTCGAAACCAATCGTGAAGCAGCCGCGGGGATAAAGATGTTCCCCCCAATCGACCAGATTTTGTCGTTACATTCGTCGAAAGGAATCATATTTTCGGAAACAAGTTTATTTCCATCACGGTCAAGAAATAGTTTCTTGATTTCCGGCAATCCAAGACCTTCCTCAGAAATGATGCCTCCTTCCTTGTCAATGATCCCGCGGACTTTTACTCCATACTTAGTAAGATATAATGCGGCTGTGGCCCCGACATTACCCCATCCCTGGATTATGGCCGTCTTTTCCCCAATGTCTCCTCCCCAAAGTTTGAAGTAATGACGTACGGACTCAGCTACCCCAAATCCTGTTATCATATCAGCAACCGTGTACTTCTTATCAACTGCTTTATTCTTGTAGGTGGTTGGGATATACTCTCCGTCTTCCAAAATTTTCGATACTCCTTGACGTAATCGTCCAATCATATGGATTTTTTGCGGTTTTGGAGGATCGAAATGACCGTTAACAATTCCCTCTTGTGGATGCCATAAGCCAAAATTCTCGGTAATAGGAATTACTTCGTGAATCTCATCGACATTCAGGTCACCACCTGTTCCGTAATAGTTCTTCAAAACCGGATAAACTGCTTTGTACCATCTCCTCAGCACATCGTTCTTGCGAGGATCTCTAGGGTCAAAATTGATCCCAGACTTTGCACCTCCGATGGGTGGACCGGATATGGTGAACTTGATTTCCATTGTTTTTGCAAGGGACTCTACCTCATGTTGATCCAGACCGATGCGCATTCTGGTACCACCACCGGCCGCACCTCCTCTTAATGAGTTGATTACAACCCATCCTCTTGCATCTGTCTCCGGATCGGACCACTCGAATACAATTTCTGGTCGTTTTTCCTCAAACTTTTTTAGGAGTTCTTTCATTTTTTTGAAGGGGGTTTTTTGGGTTAAGGGAGCGCAAATATATTTTAGTTTTCCTGTCCGGGCAGATGAAAGATTCCCGCACTTACATCTGACGTTGCACCGGTGGCAGATGATAGAATATTATTTTCATTAGATAATCTCAGTACAGCCATTAAACCGAATACAATCGCCTCCTTGAAATCAACCAATTCTTTTTTCGGTAAGGAAATCTGCGTAGCATGAGTTTGTTCACGAAGCAGCTCGATGAAGAAGTCATTATTTGCACCTCCTCCGGCGATCATTACGTTTATAAGGTTTGCTTCGTTTATCACATCCCCAATCAGTTTGGAGGTAAATCTTGAGAAGGTATGTAGTAGGTCTGCCACTTTTCCTTCCGGGATTTTCTTAATTATTCGGTCTTCTACCCATTCGTTAGAGATTGATTTAGGTGCTGGAAGTTGGTAAAATGGCTCCTTGGAAAGTACTTCAAACCACGATTCATTGAGGCTACCTGAGCGAGCAATGCTTCCTCCATCGTCATATGCTTTTCCAAGCCGATCACTCAAAAGGTTATTTATTTGATTAAAAGCACATATATCCCACGCGACTCTTGATTCATTAGTTCGGTAAGAAATATTTGCGATACCGCCCAGATTAAGGCAGCCATCAAATTCATGAAAGAGTAATTCATCTCCGATAGGTACAAGTGGAGCCCCTTGCCCGCCCTTCACTATATCTGCCATCCGGAAATTGTTAACGGTCAGTATTCCTGTTTCTTGAGCGATCCAATACCCATTACCTATCTGAACAGAATATCCCTGATTGCTGTCATGGAAAACGGTATGTCCATGACTGCCAATTACATCTACCTCGCGATCTTCAATGAATTTATAACACTCTGATCCAATCCACTTACCAAGATCGACATCTAATAAGGAGAGTTCTAAGCCACTAAGATTTCGACAATTCTGCAACCTTTGATAGAGAGTGTCGGGAAAGGTGATGGTTTTTCCTTCAAGAATTTCATAGTTCCAATGATTACCATCTTTTTGATAGTAACAAAGTGCCAGATCAAGTCCATCTAAACTGGATCCTGACATGATTCCTATGGCTGAATACTTTTTCATTGGTTTACTTTTGTGTTTGATGGAAAGTACATACGCAGTTGATATTGGCAATTCAAGGATCAAATCTGCAGAATTTCGAGGTGACGTAATAGGTGAAATAAAATATTGGGATGATGTCAAGGATGTTTTACCTGAGATAGATGGTAGACGAACCATCATTAGTTCGGTCCGTGTAGATCGCTCGTTATTGGCAAAAATATTTAGCAAAGGGAATATTATTCTTTTTGATCGAGAAACACCCGTTCCCATTTCACTGGAATACGATACTCCTGAAACATTAGGTTTGGACCGAATAGCAGGTGTTGTGGGAGCATATTTTCTCTATGGTCCGAGCCTTGTTATCGATATGGGTTCTTGTATCACCTATGATCTAGTAGATTCTGATGGGGTATTTAAGGGGGGAGTAATAAGCCCTGGTGTTTCCATGAGACTGAAGTCCATGAACTTATTAACGGCAAATCTTCCCGATGTTTCCGAAAACTGGGAATCCTTTAATGGGGATCTACCGGGTAAAAGCACTCGAAACAACTTGCTTCATGGTGCTATTGATGGTGTACTTTCTGAAATAGAAGGTTTTATCGATCGGTTTCAGAGAAAATTAGGAAAGATTAACATCGTAATGACTGGTGGTGATAGTGCATTCTTTGAATCGAGAGTAAAAGCGCACATCTTTGTGCGCCCTAATTTGGTACTGACGGGATTGAACAGAATTTTGGTTTACAATGAGAATTCGTAACGGCGCACTTCTAGCGCTTATTTTTTTTCACAGTTCTTACGTTTTTGCGCAGACAATTAGCTCCCCATACACTAACTATGGAATTGGTGAGACCAATGATTTTTCTCTTCAGCATAATACAATAATGGGAGGTTTGGGTATTGGATCCCCAGAAAATCTGCACATTAACACCTTAAATCCTGCATGGTCGGTCAGAAATTATCTTACTACTTTCCAAGTTGGCTTCACCGGAGATTTTCGCAATTATAGCGATGAAGAAGAATCCTTTACGAATCAGACCGGAGGATTGCGTTACATGGCTATATCATTTCCGTTGAAAAGATTAAAATGGGTATCCAATGTTTCTTTGTTGCCATTTAGTACGGTTGAGTATGACATAGTAGGAACTGATGTAATTCCCGAAACAAATGAAATTGTTCAAAATGACTTAAGTGGTTCAGGCGGGCTTTCACAACTGAGCTGGTCTCATGGCATAAAGATCTACAAGGATTTCTCACTTGGCTTACGAGCGACCTACATCTTTGGTGCAATTTTTACCACAGAACAGAATGCAATTTTCGACGATACTCAAACGACTACTCAAGGTTTTTCAGTAAGGTTAAATCAGGAAACGAACTACAGGGATTTGGCTTATGGGGTTTCATTTGCCGGTAGATATAAAATTGCTGATGGAAGATTTTTGAATTTTGGAGCGATTTATGACTTACCTGCTGAATTGCAAGGAGAAAGAAGTAGCGAGATCATTCGTGGTAATGCAAGTGCATTGATACTCGATCAGGGCATGACGGTCAGTTACCAACTGCCGTCTACGATAGGAGTCGGTTTCTCCTACGATCGACCAAATAAATTGGTACTTGGATTAGATGTCTCCTTTAGAAACTGGGAGGGTGTGAATACCGAAGACGTCTGGGAATTGAGAAATACACTGAACATTGCACTAGGTGGTAAGTGGGTTCCAGACTTCCAAAGCGTTAATAGTTACCTTCAGAGGGTGGTCTATAGGTTTGGAATCAACTTTAATCAAGTACCTTATATCATAAATGACACCCGGATTAATGAATTTGGTATTAATTTTGGTGTTTCCCTCCCCGTGAGCTCGGTATCGAATTTGGATGTAGGTTTTCGATTCGGTCAACGGGGCACAACTGATAACAATCTGTTAAGGGAAGATTTCGTGCAGGTTGTATTTGGTTTGACGATCAATGATCGTTGGTTTATAAAGAGAAGATTTGATTAAAAATACAGGATCATGAACTACAACTTTTTGAGGAACGCGGGCTTCATCCTGATCTTTGCAACTCTACAATTGCAGGCACAACCTGGCTGGAACTGGGGAGAGCAGATCGATGTAGCAAAGGAGAAAAATGCACTTTATACAGACATGATGAGGGCTGGTAGATTGGAAGAGTCATTACCACCACTGAATTGGTTACTGGAGAACACACCTGATCTTAATGCCAGTATCTATCAGAATGGTGCAAAGATTTATGAAGATCTTGCAGATAACGAAGGTGACGCCACCAAGAAAGCTGATTACCAGACTAAGGCTCTTGAGATGTATGATTTACGAATCGAGTATTTCGGTAGAGAAGCCTATGTGATGAACAGAAAGGTATTCCCTGCTTACAGGTTTTATAAAGCCGACAAATCAAAATACGAGGACCTGTATAACATGTTTTCCAGAGCTTTTGAGCTAAACGGAAACAATTTTAATAACAGTAATTTAGCTGCTTACATGGATGTGGTGAGGAGATATAAACTCACCGGAGGTGCAGTTTCTGACGAGGAGGTAATCGATATCTATACCAAGATTATTGACGTGATCGATTACAAAATAAGCCAGGGTAAAAGTGTCAGCTATCTTGAGAAAATATCTGATACAATTGATAAGATGTTAACCAGCACGATTGACCTTAATTGCGATTTCGTAGAGTCTATACTTGGTCCTAAGTTCGAGGCTACTCAGGATGTGAAGATTGCTAAAAAGATTTTTCAGCTGATGTTGAATGGAAAGTGTACAGACAGACCTCTTGCTTTTGAAGCTGCGAAAGTGGTGAATGAGAGTGAGCCTTCATTTGGTATTTCCAAGTTTCTTGCCATCCGAGCGTCTCAAGACGGAGATGAAGAAGGTGCTATGACTTTCTATAATCAAGCGATTGAACTGACCGACGAGAATGTTAAGAAGTCAGAGATTTTCATGAATATGGCTAGGCTTGATGCCTCGAAAGGAAGAAAAGTGTCAGCAAGAACGAATGCTCGTAAAGCGTTGGCATTTGATCCTAATACAAAAGAAGCGTATAGTCTTATAGGAAACCTTTACATGCAGAGCTTTGAAGAGTGCAAGAAAGGTGAAAAGAAAACTCATGATTATGCGATCTTCATCGCTGCTCATAATCAATTTAAGCTAGCTGGGGATATGGAAAATGCGTCTGCTGCAAAAAGCTATTTCCCGACCATTGAAGATATCTTCAACGATGAATACACAGAAGGTCAGGTTTACCAGGTTGGTTGCTGGATCAACGAATCCGTTTCTCTTGAAAGACGACCGGCCAACTGATAAAAAAATATCCTGTATTAGAAAAGCGGTATATCCACAATACCGCTTTTTTATTTTTTCTGTACTCTTCATTTCATTGACGGTTGGATGCAATCAACGAAAGGAATTGCTTACTACCGAGGTCTATGACGGGCCAATCAAAGAAATTGATAATATTGAAACCAGCATATCAGATTCCCTGCAGATTGTAGTGATACTGAGATCACCAAAACTATTGCAATACGAAAATGGTGATGAACATTATCCAGAAGGTTTATATCTTGAATACTATTCTGACGAATCATTGATTTGTACGTTCAAGGCGGACAACGTCATTTACACAAATGAGGATGGTGTCTACAAAGGAGAAGGCAATGTTGTTGTCGTGAACGTTGAAGACGGTGATGAGTTGAATACCGAAGAGTTGTACTGGAATCCTGGTGAAAAAATCTATTACACGGACAAATTTGTTACAATAGAATCCGATGGTGAGATTCACACAGGAGAGGGTTTAACCGCTAATGAAGACTTTTCCAGTTACCAAATTCATCAACCAGCGGGTACAATATCAATAGAGGAAGACCTTTGAAAAAACTAGACTCCATCCTGTTTTTTTTAGCACTTGGACTGTTTCCAATTGGCATTCACCAGTCTATCGTCTTGGGGATTTCCCAGGCCTATTGGATTTTTATGTTATGCCTCGCACTGCTATTTTTATATGGGTATAGAAAAAACCAAGGTGAGAACCCTATGCCTAAAGACGATAAAGGGAAAAGAAAGAATAAAAGCAACAAGAGGAAAAAATGACAGAGTCTGAGTATCTCCTCAACATTCTTATTTGTCTTGTATTCTCTGCTTTTTTTTCAGGGATGGAGATAGCCTATGTTTCGGCTGATAGACTGACTATCGAGCTAAAAGCTAAACAAGGCAGCCTCATTGGAAGAATATTGGCCATTTTTATTAAGTACAAATCAAGGTTTTTGGCAACTACACTTGTCGGAAATAACATCGCCCTGGTTCTATATGGCATTTATATGGCCCAATTTATAGAACCAGTTCTGGCCTCATCACTTCCAGAACCCTTTAATTCTGACATGATCGTGTTGATTATTCAGACTCTTATCGCAACAATAATTGTTCTTTTAACTGCAGAGTTTCTACCCAAGAGCCTGTTTCTCCTAAATCCGGATTTTATGCTATCTGTTCTGGCCTTACCTATGGCCATGATCTATTTCCTGATGTACCCGGTTGTAAGTTTGGTAGAAGGACTTTCAAAGCTGATTATCGTTTACGTATTAAGGTTTGATTACTCAGACGATAAACCTGTTTATGGTTTAACAGACCTGAACAATTATATAAAGAAGAACTTTCACAGTTCAAAAGCAGAAGATCAGGAGATAGATGTTAAGATCTTCAACAACGCACTTGAATTTAAGGAGGTAAAAGTTCGAGAATGCATGATTCCTCGAACGGAAATTATCGCAGTCGATGTAAATGATGATATAGAAATGGTAAAAGAAGCTTTCATTGAAAGTGGCCATAGCAAGATTATCGTCTATAAAGGTTCAATTGATGAAGTTATTGGTTATTGTCATTCACTTGAGCTCTTCAAAAAACCTACTTCCATTAAGAAAATACTTACCCCAATCATTATAGTCCCCGAAACGACTCTTGCGAAAGAGCTTTTGATCCAATTTATAAATGAGCGAAAGAGCCTAGCCCTGGTTGTAGATGAATTTGGTGGGACGTCTGGAATTGTTAGCATGGAGGATGTAATAGAAGAGATTTTTGGGGAGATTCAGGATGAGCATGACGACGACCTGCTAATTGAAGAAAAGCTATCGTCAAATGAATACATTCTCAGTGCCAGACACGAAGTAGATTACCTTAACGACAAGTATGATTTTGGCATACCTGAGGGAGAGTATGATACTCTTGGTGGATTCATTTTAAGCATTTATGAGGATTTTCCAGAACAGGGAGAATTAATCTATTGGAATAATTTCGTATTCCATGTGGTATCAATGGAAGATAATCGTATCGACGAGGTTAAACTGACAATTTCTGAGACAGAAGATTCCTTGTAAATCAAAGACTTAGGATTCATTTCATTATTGATTGCAAGTACTTATTTTTGCCGTCTTTAAAAAATTAGAGTGGACAATGGCGTTGATAAACACATTAAGAAAACGGATGGGTAAGATTGTAGTCGGGGTGGTAGCATTCTCGATGTTTGCTTTCATTCTTACTGATCTTTTGAATTCAAATTCGGCACTATTAGGAACTTCCCAGGAAGTGGGAACCGTAGCCGGCCAGGATATTACATATGAGCAATTCAATGACAAGGTGAATCAGCTCTCCACCACGTTTGCCTTGAATAATGGACGAAATCCTCTTAATGATGAAATGGATCAGATTCGAGAGCAGGCATGGCAGACATTTATCATTGACAACATTTTCGAAGCAGAGTATGACGAGTTGGGCATTCGGGTTACTGATGCTGAATTGGTAGATATGGTTCAAGGATCGAATATTCATCCACAGATCCAACAGTTTTTCACAGACCCGAACACCGGGCAATTTGATCGACAAAACGTCATTCGTTTTCTCCAGCAGATCAATAGTGCTCCACCTCAGCAACGAGCTTCCTGGCTGTCTTTCGAAGCGACGTTAGCTCCTAGCCGCAGGCAGGCAAAGCATGAAAATTTATTGATGATTTCAAGGTTTGCCAACAAGTACGAGGCTCAACGAGAGTTTACGGAAACGGCATCGGCAGAGGTTGCTTACTTGTATGTTCCATATTTCTCTGTTTCAGACACATTATTTGAAGTTACAGATGAAGAATTGAAACAGTATGTTCAAGAAAATGAGGCGCAATACCAAAGGGAAGCCACACGTGATCTTTCCTGGGTCCAGTTTGACATCAAGCCGTCATCAGAAGACAGTGCTTTCGTAATAGAGGAGGTAAACAGTTTATATCAGGATTTACAAGCCGCTGACAATGATTCACTTTTTGCCTACGTAAACTCCGACGGCCTTACACCATTTGGGACGTATAAGCCTAATAATTTCCCATCATTTCTTGAAGACGAGTCTGTCGAGCTAAGAGTTGGTTATACCTCCGAACCCCAATTGATTGGGGACAACTACACCTTCTTCAAAATCTCTGATATTTACGAAGGTGACGAGGATTTTGTAAGGGCTAGTCACATTCTTTTTCAGGCAGAAGACGACACCGACGCAGCGAGATCCGCGGCTGAATCTGAAGCGCGAAGAGTTCTTCGTGAATTGAGAAATGGTGCTGATTTTGCTTTCATGGCTGCACAATATGGAACCGATGGCACGGCTTCAAGAGGAGGTGATTTAGGATGGTTTGGTGAAAATTCGCCTTTTGATGAAACCTTTAAAGATGCTGTCTTCAGTTTCAACAGTACCGGGCTTTTAAGGGATGTTGTAGAAACAGATTTCGGGTTCCATATCATTCGTATTGATGAGCCGGAGTCAAACAAGGTCTATAAAATAGCTACCATTGAGAAGTCACTTTTTGTTTCAGATAGAACCCAGAATGAGATTTATCGACAGGCAGATCTTTTTGCCAGCCAGGTGGATTCAAAGGAGGAATTCCTATTGAGAGCCAATGAGATGGGTATTTCAGTAAGAGAAATAAACCGGATAAACCCAAATGACCAACGAATTGGCGCACTGTCAAACGCTCGATCTGTAGTAATATGGATGTTCAATGAAGCAGAAATGGGAGACATTTCTGATGTTTTTGAATTGGAAAATCAGTACGTCGTTGGTATGATTACCGGAATACAGGAAGAAGGAATTGCAGACCTTGAAGTTGTTCGCTCTGAGGTGCTAAGACAGGTAATCAACGAGAAGAAAGCTGATTACATCATCGAGAACCTTAGTGCTCTTGAAGGTGCTTACGATGACATTAGAATTGAATATGGAGAAGGAGCCAGGGTTGGAGCTGGTGATGTTTCACTTGGGGGTAACGTATTCCCAGGTCTGGGGATTGCACCAAAAGCAGTAGGAGTCGCATTCTCACTTGAAGAAGGTGAATCGACCTTGCCTTTTGCCGAGCAAAATGGGGTGGTCATGTTTACTGTAAGTGAGAAAACACCATTGGAAGAGTTAGAAGATTATGAAGCTTACAGGGGAGCTGTATTAAATTCCCAGCAATTTCAACGAATGAGAGAAGATCCGTTTTCTTTACAATCCGTTTACGACGCATTGGTCGATGCATACGGCGTGGATGACAAAAGGTACCGTTTCTTCTAACCAAAAATTTGATACTTAATATCTTAAGAGTCTGTCATCCTTGACAGACTTTTTTTATCTTCAAAATATGAGTTGGGACAGGGAAGCATTCAAAAGTAAGGTCGAGAATGAACATGATTTCCCGGGTGAATATGTGTTCAAATTTATCATTCCGGCGTATAAAAAGGACGATGTCACAAGCTTGTTGCCCAAAGGAGAATTATCTTTTCGGAGTAGTTCAGGTTCAAAATACCTCAGTATAACACTACGGGCAAGATTAAACAGTGCCGAGGAAGTGGTCACTGTTTATGAAAAAACACACTCTATAGAAGGAATTGTAGCACTCTAAATATATGATTTTATGCACTGGGAAGAAAAAGAAAACAAACTGATTAGAGAGTTTAAGTTTAAGGATTTTGTTGAGGCATTCGGTTTTATGGCTAGTGTGGCTATAATTGCTGAAAAGCATGACCATCATCCGAACTGGAGTAATGTATACAATACGGTTCGTATTGAGTTAACAACACACGATGCTGGAAATATTGTCACAGATAAAGATCGAAACCTGGCTGCAGCAATAGACAAGCTGGTTAGTCAATGACCAAAACCAAATTATACTTCGTACCCACACCGATAGGAAATCTAGAAGACATCACCTTCCGTGCAATTAGAATACTCAAAGAAGTGGATGAAATTCTTGCTGAGGATACTCGTACGTCCGGAGTACTGTTACAGAAGTATGGCATCAATACACCCATGCGCAGTTTTCATGCGCATAATGAACACAAGGTCCTTGATGACACAATAGAAAGGCTGAAATCAGGAGTGCAAATGGCGCTGATATCTGATGCCGGGATGCCAGGAATTTCGGATCCTGGCTTTTTACTTGCCAGGGAGGCATTGAAGAATGACCTTGTCTTCGAAGTATTACCGGGTGCAAGTGCTTTTTTACCAGCTCTCCTCAAGTCTGGACTACCTTGTGACCAGTTTGTTTTTGAAGGATTTCTTCCTCATAAGAAGGGAAGGCAAACTCGGATAAAAGAACTAAATCTTGAAACGAGAACTGTTATCCTATATGAATCTCCTCATCGTTTACTTAAACTGCTTACTCAAATTCAAGAGGTAATGGGTGAGGATCGTATAATTTCCGTATCCAGAGAATTGACAAAGAAATTTGAAGAAACTATTACCGATTCTGTTGGGAAAGTAGCAAAACACTTTGCAGAAAACCCGGTAAAAGGAGAAATTGTAGTTGTACTCTCAGGAAATAAATAATGCAACTAGAGAAAATTATTAGTGAGGTTTCTACTACTTGCCAAGAGGTAGGGAAATTTCTCATTAATGAATCCCGGTCTTTTTCAAAAGAAAAAGTAGAGTTCAAGAAAAGTCAGAGTGACTTGGTTTCTTACGTTGACAAAACCGCGGAGCAGAGATTGGTTGAATCCCTTTCCAGAATAATTCCTGGATGTGGGTATTTAACCGAAGAGAGTATGGTTGAGCAGAAAAGGGAAGAGTTTACCTGGGTGATCGACCCTCTTGATGGTACAACAAACTTTGTTCATGGTATCCCAACATTTGCCATAAGTATAGGTCTCTTACACGATGATGAGATTGTGGGCGGGGTAATTCTTGAAGTAAATCGAAACGAATGCTTTAGTGCCTGGAAGGGAGGAGGAGCTTATTTAAATGGGAGTAGAATAAGAGTTTCTGAAGCTTCGAATATCGAGGAGAGCCTTTTTTCAACCGGGTTTCCAAGTTACAATTTTGAAAAAATGGATGACTATTTGGGAATACTAAACCGGTTAATGAAAGGTAGTCATGGACTCAGGCGAATAGGTAGTGCAGCTACCGATTTGGCATATGTTGCGATGGGAAGGTTCGAAGGTTTTTTTGAGTATAACCTAAACCCATGGGATGTGGCTGCAGGTGTTATCCTGGTGCAGGAAGCAGGGGGAACTGTAACTGATTTCAAGGGTGGTGAAAACTATATGTTTGGAAGAGAAATTGTTGCAGCCGGCCCAGTCCACTCTAACCTTTTGAAAGTGGTGCAGCATTATTGGTTGGGCTAATCTATGCCCAGACTTTTGTGCCTTCAGTACAATTTTTACACATTTCTACTTGACTCCTATCGGTTAGCAGCTGTTTTCTGAAATCTGCATAGGAGTGACTGTTCCAGATGTCTTTGAAAGATTGGAGATCAAGATTTCCCATTGGGTGATCAGCATCCTTATCAAAGCAGCAGGCAAGAACCTGGCCGTCCCAGGTGATCACGGCTGAACTCCACATACGCCAACAATGATTTTCTATTTTATTCTTCAGGTAAAACCTACCGTCGTGATCTTGTCGATAGCGAGAGTACTTTTCATTGGTTGGAATTAGGTCATTACCACACTCAAAGTCGTAGACTTGCGCGGTTTTAAATGCAACTTTGTCCACACCCATGGCCTTTGCCAGACTCTTAACATCATTCACCTGATGTTCATTAGGCCGAACAACGAGAAACTGCCATATGATCATAGGGGTGCTTGATCTCAGTTCTCTTTTCTTTTTAATCATGCGTTCTGTCCCTGCAATTACTTCCTGTAGAGAACCTTCTTTTCGGTAAGATTCATAAGTTTCCTGATCAAGTCCATCGATGCTGATGATCAGTCTATTTAAACCTGATTCAATTGTTTTCTGCACCATCTCTTCACTTAGAAAATGCCCATTCGTTGAAGTTGTTACATACATATTCCTCAATGAGGCATAGTTGATCATTTGCATTAAACTCGGGTTAAGGTAAGGTTCACCTTGAAAATAGAGGGTCAGGTATGTTGTAGTCTGAGATAGTTGATTGATAATTTTCTCATAGATGTTCCGTTCTATTCGACCAGTTGGCCGGGTAAAAGAGCGCAGACCACTTGGACACTCCGGACATCTTAGGTTGCAAGCAGTAGTGGGTTCAATGGACACAGCCAAAGGCATTCCTGCTGTAATTGGAACCTTTAGAAACCTTGACAAATAGTACGTGAAAAGTACTTTAATCGCATTGATTAGGCGATTAACATTTAGCTTTGAGAGCAGTTGCCATTGATCGCTCCAATTAACATACATAACGTAAACCTAATGAATAGACCGAACAAAAAGAGTATCCTGATTTTGCTAATCCTGGGTTGTTTTTTGTCCATTAATTTGGAAGCTCAACGGACTTTATCTGAGAAGGCGCAAATCAGTATCATCACATTTGGGCCTTATCAGGGCGAATTATGGTCAGCTTTTGGTCATTCTGGTATTAGAGTATACGACCCTGTCCTCAACCTTGATTTGATTTATGACTATGGCAGATTCAGCTTCAATCAGGCAGACTTTTACTGGAATTTTGCTCGTGGTATGCTTCTTTATAGCATTGGACGGTCAGCGTTTCAGAGATACGTTGATCGCTATCAATCAGAAGATCGAACGATAAGAGAACAGGTATTGAACTTAACCCATGAAGAGGTTAATGCCTTTTTTCATTTTCTCGAGAATAACTACAAACCGGAAAATCGTGAATACTTGTATAATTATGTATACAATAACTGCGCATCTATTCTAAAGGACGTTACTGAAGAAGTTTTGAAGGCGGAAACTTCATTTGGTGAGGCATACGTAGTCGAGGGAAAAACAGTAAGAAACCTAATGGATGATTACCTGGAATACCAACCCTGGGGTGACCTTGCAATAGATCTGGGGCTGGGATCTCAGATTGATCAGGAAGTACCTGCCGATGTTTATACCTTCTTACCCGATTATATTTTCCTTTCATTCGAAGGGGCAACGATTGACAGGGACTCGATTGAGGCGGCATTGGTAGCGAAGACAAATATCATTTACGAAAGAAAAAACGAATGGGATGACCCTGGGATTCTTACCCCTTTGAATGTCTTCATACTATTATTTTTTCTTGTTGGTTTGATTACGAATAGGGACTTCAAGCTTCAAAGGAGGAGCCACTGGCTTGATGTGGTTCTATTCTCTGTTGTCGCATTCGTAGGATGGTGGTTCGTATTTCTGTGGGCAGGAACGGAACATCTTTCTAAAAATAACTGGAATTTGATATGGGCTTTTCCTTTTCATATACCACTGATTTTCTTTCTCAGTAATGAAAAGCTAAAACCATTTTTAACCAGACTATATCGATTTCTGGCGATTCTACATGCATTAACGCTGGTCTTTTGGGCTTTAATTCCACAGGATTTGCACTTTGCACTAGTGCCCTTGGTACTGACTCTCGTTCTTCGTGCATTTTATATATCCTATGACCTGGGTAGAGTGACTTTCGGAAGGTAAAAAGCCCCGGCCGAAGCCGGGGCCTGATATTAATTGATATCTTCTCCCTTTTTGAGTTTTTCTATGTTTTGATCAATTACCGGAGGATTCAACGTGTCATTAGCCGGAACCTTGGTTTTCGCAATTTCCATGAACTTAATCGCGTTTTTGTAATCACCTAAAGCTGAGTATCCCCTTGCCATACCATAGTTTGTAGGCCATATACCATCAAACTTCTTGTGATTCATTTTGAACACCTCCATGGCTTTTTCTTTATATCCTGCTCCAATTAGTTGACGACCGTAAGCATGTATTTGGAATGCGGTCACACCACTCATTGTCACTGCGTCGTCCATAACCGCGATAGCGTCATCTAGCTTTCCAGCATTCATCAGTACTGCAGCTTTCGTACTCAATGTATTGAAGTTCCGCTGCCCGATAAAGGGTTGTGAAACGGCATTTTCCGCCCAAACTAATGCCTCTTCATGATATCCTGCGTTTGAAGCCCAGTTTGCGGCCGTTGCAAGGTTTGCAGAGCTAAAGCCTTCCCTGTTTTTCAATTCGCTGGTTAAAGAAGCTAACACTTGTTCATTGGCATTCTTCAATTCTATTGTGAATGGAAGTTTCATACTTTCCCAGGCCATGACTGCTGTAGTCTGGTCGGCTTTTCGATTCACAAAATCGAATGTAAGATATTCTCTGAATTCACTGGTTTCAGGTTCCGCTTCCACGGTCAATACCTCGTCTTCGGGAGTGTAGTAGAAGCTTCCCCACGCTTTGGTCTCCGATGAAAAGATTATTTCCCAAGGTTCTGATTCCTTAGGCTCCACGAATAAGGCATAGCTACCCGCTGCTAGTTCCTTGCCCTGGATAATGACATCGTGTGAAAAATGGATCGTTGTGTTTTCATTCGCACCGGCTCTCCATGGGGAAGGATTGTCCTCTGTGCTAAGCCCAAATCCCAAATTCGCCTTTCCATAAGGCACAAGCTGTCCCCAAATCTGACCTTCTCTACCGGCTACATCGGGACTGTTATACACAATTTTGACCGAGGCTTCACTACCCATGTATTGGATAACCACGCTTTTTTGATTTCCTCCGCCTGGAGGAAGGCTCTTTAGTTGTGCGATGCCAATCGAGCATAGCGATAGCATTGCTACTAGTAGTAGATTCTTTTTCATAGTTAATGAAATGGTTTGTTGTATAGTTAAAACGATCCTGGGTCCATATACCCGACTGGGATTGTTTGAAAGGTTCTTTAAGTACGTGACTGGTAGGTGGTTAGGCCTAATCTTCTCTCAAGTAGTTAATGGGATTAGAAACAGCCACCTTGTAAGTATGAAATCCAATGGTTAGAGAGACCAGTGATACAATGAATAAGCCGGAAACAACAAATACCCAGCCACTGATTGGTGCTTGGTAATAAAATCCCGCAACCCAACTCTGAAATAAAATATATGCAGAGATCCCCCCGATTAACATGGCTATACCGATCCATGGTGCAAAGTCTCTGGCTACCAAAGTAGAAAGTTGCCTGATATCCGCTCCTATAACCTTTCTAATACTAATCTCTTTCTGACGTCGCTCTATAACAAATAGAGTCAAACCGTATAACCCAAGACAGGCGATGAATATTGAGATAATGGTAAAAAATGAAACAAGCCCCAAAAATTGATTTTCACTTTGATACATGCTTTGAACGGACTCTTCCACGAAAGCCACACGCAGAGGTTGAGTTGCGTTTAGTTTTTGCCACTCCGATTCCAATACCTCAAGCAATTGACTGGTGCTACCATCTTCCGGTTTAATCGTAATGTATGAGTGGATAGGATGGTCGGATGTTCGGTGAAAATGTAGTGTAGGCTCTACATGGTTCCGTAGTGATTCGAAGTTAAAATCATCCACAACTCCGACCACTTTGATCTCCCGTGAGCCAAAAACTAGAGTGGGTGCAATGGCGGTATCAAGATTTAAGGTTTGAAAGGCAGACTTATTTAAAATGACTGCGTCTCTTTGGTGGCCTTTTATATCCGGAAGAAAGTCCCTTCCCTGCTGAATTTCGATTCCATAGGTCTCAAAAAAGCTATCATCAACATAAGTATATCGCATTCTAAGAGGATCTCCAGTCCAGCCTTTCGGTCTGACGAAGGTGAAGGATCGAGACCAATCTGTGGGGACATGACGACTTGAGGTAATGCTTTGCACAAAGGAATAATTACTCAATTTCTCCTTGAATAATGTAATTCGTTCTGCACCAAGTTCTCTACCTGTAAAGTCTGATGAGGAGGCTTCAATCTGTATGAGGCCATTATCATTGAACCCCATGTCTTTGTTGTACATAAAAAGAAGTTGGTTTCTAACCAGTAGAGCTCCACAAACCAGAAGAACAGCAAGACCAAACTGAATGACCATGAGTCCATTTCTAAACGTTCGGGCACCACCCCCTAAGCCTGATTTTCTTAATACTGAAAGAATACTAATAGTAGATAGGTGGAAAGCGGGATAAGTTCCACTCAATATTCCTACGATTAGAACAATGCCCAAAACAATTCCGATACCCATTGGGTTTAACAACGAATAAAATGATAATTGTAGATCAAAGTACGTATTGGCGTAAGGAACAGAGAAGAACACGATGATAAGTCCAGCACCCATAGCTAAGGTTGTGTAGATGATGGATTCCATTAGAAATTGCGTTCGAATTTGGGGTGTTACTGCTCCCATAACTTTCCTTAGTCCGATTTCCCGTGATCTATAGGAGGCCCTAGCGGTCGCCAGGTTCATAAAGTTGATACTAGCAATGATCAGAATTCCTAATGCTATTGCCACCATTATCCAGGCGTCATTGCTGTCCCCATTAAACGTGTCAAAAGCCTCATTAAGAGGGAGTAACTTAAAATTTGTTCTGGAAGCCACTTCCTCATTCCATATTCGAGATATCAGCATTGGAAATTTCTTCTCAAGAGATATTTCTGCTCCTGATTGATTCAGGAGAACCCAAGTGGAAATAAAGGAACTACTCCAATTTTGAGCTTCAGCTTCGAATTCAGGAAGACTTTTCATCTGAATGAATATATCCCCCTGAATACTCGAATTTATTGGTGGATCTTTTATGACACTCGACACCTGGAACCGAAGCGTTGTGTCTTCTGAGACAAGATACAGTTCAATGGATTGGCCTATGGGATTATTATCAGCAAAAACTTTCGACGCCACCGATTCAGTTATAACTGCGGAGTTGAGGTCAGCGAAGAAGTTAGCGTTTGATGTTTTGAACGATTCGAAAGTGAAAATATCAAATAGGGACTCATCGGTGTAAACTATTTCATGATTAAGGAATTCCTTGTTGTTCTGAACGATTACGCCGTTTGAACTAAAAGTACGTGAACTCGCGACAATTTCAGGGTAGTTCTCCTTCAGTGATTCGGCAAGAGGAATCCAAGTATCATAGGTAGGTTGAATTCCACTAGGAGTAATTCTTTCCTTGTAGGCCAGGAATATTCTGTCTTTGTTAACGTGTGAGAAATCAAAAGTCAGAATGTTAAGTGCATACAACCCGATTACAATAGACGCACTGACACCTACGGTTAATCCCGATAAAGTAATAAGTGAGAAAGATGTATGTTGCTGTATGTTTCTAAATGCCAGCTTCAGGTAATTCCTCAACATGGTGTTTACACTTTTCACTTACTTATTCAATATTTGTTCCAGCAACTCTATCTATTTGTTTATCAAATGGTTACGATTAGTAATCATTACTTTTTCCGTACATTTTTGAACACATTTGCCATATTTACGGACAATTGTCGGTTGACTAACACATTCATCCAACCTACCAAACTTTGAGCAATGGACTGCGTTACTGGTATTTTAAAGCGAAGAAAATGAAGAAGTATCTATACCTAATTCTTGTAATCGCACTGGGATGCTCGCCCTCCCCGAACGCCCAGGAAATAATTGACAATTCGATTGATCAATATGGTCAGGTGGTCTACAATACTTCTCAAGTCAAGTTCCGATTTCGAGATCGGGAGTACACTAGCACAAAAACTCAGGAAGGTCAGATGATTTACTTGAGGGAGTTTCAGGATAGTATTTTTCAAATAAAGGATTCGTTGGTCAATGCTTCTAAACTCACTCGGTTTAAAGATGGGATTCCTGTAGATCTTGATGAAGAGTGGCACGGAAAATACCAGCGATCAGTCAATTCGGTGCTTTACTTTAACAAGATTCCTCTTGTTGCCAACGATCCTGCCGTGATAAAAGAGTACATCGGTTCAGTTGTAATTGAAGAGAAACCGTACTACGCGATTAAGATAACCTTTAGGCAGGAAGGTGGTGGGGATGATTTCGAAGATGAATTCAGGTATTGGATCAATAAGGACAACTACCAATTAGACTTCATTGCCTATAACTACCAGACAGATGAAGGAGGAACACGCTTTAGGAAAGCAATAAATCAACGAAGAGTCGGGAAGCTTCTTGTTCAGGATTATATTAACTATGCACCTACCCAAAAATTTCCACCTCTTGATTCCCTACCTGTTTATTTTGAACGAGGTGATCTGAAGGAGTTATCCAGAATAATAAATGAGGATTTTAGGATTAGCTCTTTCTAACTCCTTTTCTCTGACTGTAAATCATTACTGAAATGCCTATTAGGAAAAAAGGAATGCTTAACCATTGTCCCATATTCAGGGGTATGCTCGCCTCCCATGGCTCCTGATCCATTTTGAAGAATTCGTTGAAAAACCTTTGAGACCAGAGGAGGGACATGAACAAACCAAACAGGAATCCGTCTTTCAGGGTTTCTCTTTTGGTGTTCCATATCCAGAAAAGCACTAACATAAAAAGAAAACAGGCCAAGGCCTCGTACAATTGTGCTGGGTGACGCACAGTTCCTAATCCGTAAATCTTCACGAAAGTGGTTCCGCTTTTTTCTTCTACGCTGAAACGTAATGGTTCATTAATCTCTCCAAAGTCGATGTGTTCCTTTACTTCCCTGTAACTGTTTAATCGGGACTTAATATTACTTGCAATAAATGATTGGTCGAGTGAGCCAAAACTATAGTCTCTATTGTATTTAATGATTGCCGTAAGGGGCACTATACCCGGTGTGGATGACGATAATTCTCCCTCCTTTTCAAAATAGACTTCATCAATAATTTCCGAATTATAATTCAGAATATCCTTAGCACCTCTTGCATACACCAGCCCGTAGTCGGAATTCGTTTGTAAACCCTCCATCTCAGAATTCATTAGGTTTCCTGTTCGAATGAGTGCACCGGTTAATAGGGTTACAATTGCGAGTCTGTCTAACACCCACAAATAGGATTGTCCTTCTCGATGTATCTTCTTGGCTGAAAAACTGACTGGAATCACAAACCACCACTTTACCCTGATATCGTAGTTAGCATACAACCAGATAGCGAATAGAATACCAATAGCTCCTCCATGACTAGCTAGTCCACCTTCCCAGATTTTAATTATTTCTATTGGATTGGAGAGGTAGTATTTAGGATTATAGAATAAGCAATGTCCCAATCGTGCTCCAATAATCGTGGCTAATACCATATAGGTGGTGAGTGTGTCAACTTCTTTTTCGTCCTTGCCTTCCCGGCGATAGATATAGTACATCACCTGTTGGCTTATAATGAAACCCAGTGCGAATAAAAGCCCATACCAGACAACCGGTCTATCTTCACTGCCAACCAGTGAGAATGGCAAGTGGAAGATCGCAGGATCCGGACTCCATATAATAAAATTCAGAAAAGACATAGACTAGAATTTTCTCCAGAAATAAGGTGTAAACAGGATTAAAACAGTAAAAAGCTCCAACCTTCCTAACAACATGAGAAAGGCCAGAAACCATTTTCCAACAGTTGGAATGTGTGCAAAGTTATAAACAGGACCCACACTTCCAATTGCCGGCCCCACGTTTCCAAGACAAGCGGCGGTAGAGCCGATAGCGGTTTGAAAATCTGTTCCGATAAATCCCATAATGGCTGACCCAAGAGCAAAAATGGAAATATAGATCATGATGAAAGCCAAAATGTTAAAGGTAATATCTCGGTTAACAGCAGCGTCATTAAACCGGACAGGTAGTATTGCTGCAGGATGTAGCAACCTTTTTAATTCAAGTACACTGTTCTTGATCAAAATTAGGTGACGCACGATCTTCACACCCCCAGAGGTTGACCCTGCCGAGGCTCCCAAAAACATCATAATTAGGAAAAGAATGGTTATGAATGGGGACCAGGCGGTGTAATCATAGGTAATATATCCTGTCGTGGTAATTACGGAAACCACCTGGAACAGAGCATCTCTAAATGACTTCTCAAGTGTTCCATGACCATTGAAAAATATGGATAGGCATACGATCAATGTTGCAACAGCAACTACAAATGAGTAGGCCTTAAACTCCTCGTTTTTCAGAACTTTCTTAAAATCATAGTGCAGGGCGAAGTAGATCATCGTGAAATTCGTGCCGGCGAGAAACATGAACACAATTATTGTGTAGTGGATAAGGGGGCTGTCAAATGCAGCTATACTCGCATTTTTTGGTGAGAATCCACCACTTGCCATGGTCGTTAACGAATGACAAATTGCGTCGAAAAAACTCATTCCTTCTATCCAAAGCAGGATGAATACGGTGCCTGTCAGGGCCACATAGATGAGCCAGAGTCTTTTTGCTGTTTCCTTAATCCTCGGTTGAAGTTTATCGGGTGAGATACCTGGTGCTTCTGCTACAAAAAGCTGCATACCTCCAATACCCAATAAGGGTAGAATGGCAATAGTCAAAACGATGATTCCCATTCCACCAATCCATTGGGTCAGACTTCTCCAAAAAAGGATTCCTTCCGGAGTGGCCTCAATGTTAGTGAGTACTGTGGCCCCTGTTGTCGAGAACCCGGACATGGTCTCGAAAATCGCATCAGCAAATGAGGTAAACACTCCCGAAAACATGTAGGGTAGTGTTCCAAAAAGAGACATTGTGATCCATCCGAATGCAACAACAAGATAACCGTCCCTTTTTCGTAATTCCTTGTTTTCAATTTTCCTATTAAACAACCATAAAGCCGAACCAAACACCAAAGTGATCAATGCCGATAGTAGAATGGGCCAGTGGTCTCCTGAGCGATAATACAAGCTGAAAGGAAGACAGCTTAACATAAATGCCCCATTAAGCATTAGCAAGATGCCAAGGACATTAAAGATCACCGGTGTATTGAATCTCATCAGTTGAAGAAACTTTCGACTTCGTGGATGCAATTGAGCCCTGCCAAGACAACCACTCTGTCTTTTGGTTCAAAAGTGAAGTTTCCTCTCACTGCGTGACCTCGATTGTTCCTAATTACACCACCAATGACAGCTGTTTTAGGAAAGGAAAGATCCTTTAGTTCTTCTTGTAAAATTTTTGAACCCTCATGGACTTCGAACTCAAGCACTTCCGCGTCAACACCGTGGACACTGGTCAAATTCTTGATATCTCCCTTTCGAATGTGACGAAAAATGAAATTTGCCGCAATCAGTTTTTTATTGATAAGTGTGTCGACCCCAATGCTTTGAGAGAGATGGATGTAATCCATATTTTCCACAAGTGCAATCGTCTTTTTCACTCCTGCCTCTTTCGCTACCAGTGCCGATATTATGTTTGTTTCCGAATCTCCCGTTAGAGCGATGAAGGCATCCATTTTATCAATGTCCTCATCCATCAGTAATTGCATATCTCTACCGTCACCATTGATAATCATTGTGTTTATCAGCTGGTCGGCAAGAGTAAAACACTTCTCCTTGTTTCTCTCAACAAGCTTGATGTTGTACTTTTGACTGAGTTGAGTCGCAACATTTACACCAATTTTGCTACCACCCAGGATCATAAGACTGTTTACCCTGACTTTCTCATTACCAGCGAGTGCTGTGACTTTTTCAACTCCTGTGGGTTCCGCGATGAAGTAAGCATGGTCATCGAGCTTGAATTTGTTTTCTCCATGCGGCAAAATGGTTTTATTCTCCCGCAAAATTGCCACAGTTGTAAAACTGTGGTCAGGGTTTAAGTATGCAGCTTCCGTTAACGATTTGTTCAATAACTCGGAGGACTCATTAATTCTCACTCCAATTAGGGAAAGCATACCCTTTTCAAATTCGAATTTATCTGTAAGCGCCGTGTCTTTCAGCAATCTTCGAATTTCTTTGGCGGCAAGTGACTCGGGTGAAATAATCTCATCAATACCTACGTCCTTGAGATTCAGCTTATCTCTTTCCACGAAGAATTCGATATTTGAAACTCTTGCAATGGTACGCTTGGCCCCAATTTTTTTACCGATGATACATGTTGTGATATTAGTCTCCTGGATAGAAGTCACAGCAATAAGAAGATCCGCTTTGGATACATCTGCCTCCATCAATGTTTTGTAGGAGGTCGAACTACCTCTTACCGTTTTGACATCAAGATTTGAGGCTGAATGCTCCAGAACTGAATTGTCCTGATCGATGATTACGATATCCTGATCCTCTTGTGCAAGCAGTCGAGCCAGGTGTAAACCTAGATCGCCGCACCCCGCGATAATTATTCGCATTACAAATCAACCTGAATAAGAATACAAATATAGGAGTCTATCTTTTACCTGTGCTAATCGTACTTCGCAAAATATTTTTTTGCTTCGGACATTACCTTCGGAGCAAGAATAATTCCGGAGATTACCGTTGGAAAAGCCATTAAGCCGTAGGCAAGATCAACGACACTTACCACAGCCCTGAGAGATGTAATCGAACCGATTACGATAATGGCTACATACCAGTAGTTGAAGTACCACCCATAGCGGGCTCCGATAAGAAAAGAAAGGCATTTTCGACCGTAATAGGCCATTCCGAAAATAGTTGTAAATGCGAAGATCAGCACGCACAGAGCAAGAATATATGGACCAAAACCAGGAAGACTCGCATTAAAAGCCTCCGCAGTAAGGGTAATACCATTCGCACTGGTTGATTGCCAAACTCCAGTTACCAAAATCGCAAGTGCGGTAAGTGTGCAAACTACTAATGTATCGATCGCTGGCCCAAGCATGGCGACTAATCCCTCTCGAACGGGTTCATTGGTTTTTGCAGCTCCATGCATCATGGGCGCGGTACCTATTCCCGCTTCATTGGAAAAGGCTGCTCTTCTGGCTCCTGTAAGGATTATGGCACCTAAGGCACCACCAAGAACAGCATTGGCGGTAAAGGCGTCCTCAATAATTAACCACAAGCTGGGAAGCACCCTTTCACTATTTACAATCAGAATTATGATCACACTGACCATATAAAGAAGGACCATAGATGGAACTAGCTTCGATGCCCAAAGACCGATTCTCTTTATACCACCAAAAATCACTATGATAGTGAAAAAAGTTATTACAAGACCTATGGTTAGGTTTGAAGTGAGAGATGGTTGCCATCCATTTGGAATTAGTATAATGTCATTAAACGCTGCAACAATCTGGTTGGCCTGAAAAATGGGCGTGGCACCAAAAAAACCGGCGACACAAAAGAAAACTGCCAAAGGCTTCCAGGTGGATCCTAGACCCTCAGCGATAACGTACATGGGTCCACCCTGAAGAACTCCTTCACTGTCTTTTCCTCGATACATTACTGCTAGCGAGCAGGTAAAGAACTTTGTTGCCATGCCCACAAAAGCACTGACCCACATCCAAAAGATTGCTCCTGGACCGCCAGTGGCTATCGCAATTGCCACACCGCTGATATTCCCCATTCCAACGGTGGAGGCAATATGTCCGGAAAGGGCCTGGAAATGACTAATTTGTCCGGCTTCCGAAGGGTCGTCATACTTACCACGAAGGACATTGATTCCATGACTCAAGTACCTAAATGGGATAAAGCGGGAATAGGTGAGAAAAAACAGCCCACCTCCAAGTAGCAGTATTAGTAGTGGTGTACCCCAAATAAAGTTTGCAGCGTCAATTACCCACTGTTCAAATACTTGCATCCTGCTCTGTTTGTTGTACTAGTGTTTCGATATAATTCCACACGGTTTCGGTCAGTATTTCATGTCCTTCCTCCGTAGGATGAATTCCATCCGGAAGGTTTAGTTCTGGTATTCCAGCAACACCATCCAGTAGAAATGGAATTAGGATTGCATCATTATTTTTCGCGAGAGTGGGGAAAAGATTTCTGAATTCCTCGGTATAATCCTGGCCAAGGTTTGGTGGCACCTCCATTCCGGCAATGATCAAATCTGCTTCCGGGTTCTTCTCTTTTACCCTGTCTATTATGGTCTGAAGGTTCTTAAGAGTTTCAGTCAAAGGCAACCCCCTTAGACCGTCATTCCCCCCCAGCTCAAGAACGAAAATGTCCGGAGTAGTTCTCAATACCCAGTCGATCCGACTAACTCCACTAGCTGAGGTTTCGCCACTCAAACCAGCATTGATCACCTGATAGGATAACCCAAGGGAATCGATTCTCTCCTGAATCAAAGCCGGAAAAGCAGAAGAAATATCCAGCTGATATCCAGCTGTGATACTATTACCGAAGAAAAGGATGGTTTTTTTCTCTGTTTTCGGGGAATTCGTTTCCTCCTTAGTTTGTTGCTTGCTCTCCAACGGAGCGTTATCCTTTGTGGAATTTGTACATGCCATCAAAAGGATGATAGAAATAGTAAAAACTTTGTGCATATTTCTGCCGAGAAGCTCGAATATAGCAAACATGTGGATGGCCATTCCGTTTTATGATTTTAAAAACAAAGATCTATGTCGATAATGCTGGAGGTTAATAACGTCCAAAAGACTTATAATAGTGGATCAAGAGAAGTACGAGTACTTGAAGACATATCGTTTTCTGTTCCCCAGGGAGAATCTCTTTCAATAGTTGGTCCTTCCGGTAGCGGAAAAACTACACTATTAGGATTGTGTGCGGGGCTTGATGGTGTAACGTCAGGTTCGATCACCATCAATAATATTTTATTGAATAAACTAGACGAAGACGAATTAGCGCAACTGAGGAACCAATACGTTGGTTTCGTCTTTCAGAATTTCCAGCTTATCCCCACGCTTACCGCTTTAGAAAATGTAATGGTGCCATTGGAATTACGTGGTGAAAAGCAGGTTGCAACCAGAGCTCAGGACCTCTTAAAAAGAGTCGGTCTAAAAGACAGAATGGATCATTATCCTACACAGCTTTCGGGTGGTGAACAGCAACGGGTAGCAATTGCAAGGGCATTTTCAAATCATCCAAAAATCCTTTTTGCAGATGAACCTACAGGGAATTTGGATGAAGATACTGGACAGTCTGTGGAAGATCTTTTGTTCGAAATAAACAGGGAAGAAGGGACAACACTAATCATCGTTACGCATGATATAGAGTTGGCCAATAAGACTGACCAGAGAATTAGACTAAAGGGAGGTAGAGCTATTTAGCCTTGGACAAACAGATCACGTTCTCCACGAAGAAATACAGCCGATCCTGGCTATGGAAAATGGCCTGGAGGGATAGCCGAAAGAGCAGGGCCAAGCTATTGTTATTTATTGCTTCTATTAGCCTTGGAATAGCAGCTCTTGTTGGTATAACCTCATTCAGAGAAAACCTTCTGGAAGAGATCAATAGCCAGTCGAAATCCTTATTAGGAGCTGACTTCTCAGTAAGAGGCCGACAACCGCTTTCAGATAGCCTTTTCTACAAATTCCGTTGGTTAAGTGCCTCGGAATCGAGAGAGACATATTTCGCATCCATGGTCCTTTTTCCCAGAACGGATGGAACCCGACTGGTTCAAATCCGTGCACTGGAAGGTGATTTTCCATATTACGGTGCGATTGAGACTGATCCACCTGAAGCGTCCATGGGTTTTCGTAACGGACAGGAGGCGATTGTGGATGAAAAACTCATGCTACAATACAACGTGGAACTGGGAGATAGCATAAAAGTTGGAGACCTTCAGTTTTCGATTGTTGGTAAAGTCAAAAAAATTCCTGGACAATCTGATGTTGGAACGAGTATGGCACCAGTTGTTTATATACCCTATCAATTCCTGGATTCCACTGGGCTTATTCAAAAGGGTAGTAGAATCAATTACCTTACCTACTTTCAGCTACACCCGGATATAGACACGACCAACGTTTGGGCGGAGGCAAGATCAGCGGCCGAGAGTGCTGGTTTTGACGTGGATACTGTTGAAGATGAAAAAGAACAGACCGGTAGGTCATTCAGAGATTTATCTGGTTTTTTGGAGCTGGTGGCATTTACGGCACTACTTCTTGGGTGTTTGGGTGTTGCAAGTTCCATATATGTTTACGTTAAGAGTAAGACCCAGACGGTGGCGGTACTCCGTTGCTTGGGTATGAAAGCTCATCAGGCGATCAATATTTATTTGATCCAGGTAGCAGCATTCGGATTAATTGGTGCAGTCATAGGTTGCGGAATTGGCGTAAGTATTCATTTACTCTTACCCGTAATAACTCAAGAATTTGTTCCAGTAGATATAACACCAACCATCTATTGGCCAGCAATTGCAGCAGGCCTGTTTATTGGTATTATAATCTCCATACTGTTCGGGTTGCTGTCATTGGTTAGTCTTCGGAAAATTTCACCACTTTCAGCGATTCGATTGGGCTATGATCAACTAAAATTTAGGTGGGATAATCAGGTGGCAATTGTGGCGCTTTCGATTTTGATTTTTCTGTTTCTCGCCATGTTTTGGCAATTGAAAGATGCATTAAATGCTTTGATCTATACTGGAATCCTGGTTGGCGCGATTCTCCTGTTATTCGGATTTGGCAAAGGGCTAAGTTGGCTCATGAAGAAAGTCATGCCTCAAGGTCTTCCATTCGTTTGGAGGCAAGGTATGTCCAACCTCTATCGACCCAACAATCAGACCGTAGTTCTGGTCACCACATTGGGGCTTAGCACCGCCTTTCTCGCGATGTTATATTTCATGCAGGATCTGTTGGTACAGAGAGTGTCGATCGCAGGTGCGGAGGAGCGTCCAAATACCGTGTTATTTGATATTCAAAGCACACAGAAGGACGAGATTAAAGCGTTGACCCTGGACTACGATCTTCCTATACTCCAGGATGTACCTATTGTGACCATGAGGTTGCTGGAGATCAACGGGATGACCAAGGAAGAAGCTCAAAAAGATACTGCTTCAGGAGCCGAGGACTGGGTTTTTAATCGAGAATACAGAGTTACCTATCGGAACTCTCTAATTGACTCCGAGACCATTGTAAAAGGAGAATGGACCGGAGAGACCAATAACCCAAGTGATAGTGTATTCATTAGTATTTCTGACGGATATGCGGAGAATATGGGAGTAGACATTGGGGATGAACTGGTATTCAATGTGCAGGGAGCTCTCCTGAAAGTGTACGTTGGTAGCTTTCGTGAGATTGACTGGAGAAGAGTACAAACAAATTTTTTGGTGGTATTCCCTAAGGGAGTTCTGGAGCAAGCTCCTCAGTTTCATGTTTTGATTACCCGCATAAATCGTACTGATGTTTCGGCCAGGTATCAGCAAGCCGTGGTGAGGCAGTTTCCCAATGTATCCATCATAGACTTGGAGCTTATTCTAAAGACGCTAGATGAACTCCTGGGTAAAGTAGCTTTTGTCATACAATTTATGGCCCTATTCAGTATAGGAACTGGGCTTATTGTGATGATCAGCTCAATCATTTTGAGCAGATTTCAACGGTTAAAGGAAAATGTACTTCTAAGAACTCTTGGAGCGGTTCGATATCAATTGTGGAAAATCATAGCGGCTGAATATTTCTTTTTAGGTGCCCTTGGAGCTGTAGCAGGACTGCTTTTAGCTGTTATTTTTACCTGGCTACTTGGAAAATTTGCTTTCGACTTCACCTTCATTCCAAGTTTACTACCTATGCTCACGATCTTCATTACCGTCTGTCTTACGAGTGTGCTAATCGGATTGCTAAACAGTAGGAATGTTATTCTGCATAGTCCTTTAGAAGTCCTCAGAAACGATGGGTAATAATTCCCTCAGAATTGGCTCGACACTGGTAGCGGTTCTGGGTGTTCTTCTTTTTTCTACTAAAGCGATATTCGCTAAGTTGATGTACCAGGAAGGAGCCATAGCCATTGAGGCTCTAAGTCTAAGAATGCTTTTCTCGTTACCCGTTTATCTTGCGATGTTAGCACGCACTTCATCGCAACCCGCAATTTCAACTAAGAACTATTTGTGGTTACTCGGGTTTGGTTTGATCGGCTATTACCTGGCAAGTTTTTTCGACTTCAAGGGTCTCGAATACATCAAGGCCAGTCTTGAAAGGTTGATACTTTTTGTGTACCCTACCTTGGTCATTTTGATGTCTTATTTAATATTTAAGGAGAGATTAACCAGAGCCCAAACACTAGGGCTTGTAGCTACATATTTGGGTATTCTCATCGTTTTTTTCCCTGAAGTTCAAGTGCAGAATTCTTCCGACGTACTAACCGGAGCCCTCCTCGTTTTTCTTAGCGCTTTGACTTACGGGAGTTACATTGTGGGTAGTGGGTGGCTAATACCTAAGATTGGGACTATTCGATTTACTTCAATTGCCATGATGATATCTGCCATTGCTGTAATCATTCATTATTTCATTTCAGTCGACACCATCCGACTTTTAGAATTTGATCGAGATGTTTATATATACGGATTATGCATGGCTGTTTTCAGTACCATTCTTCCCTCGTATTTAATATCATACGCTATTCGAGGTTTAGGCGCGAATCAATTCTCAATTTTCGGCAGCCTTGGACCAATATCAACAATTTTGCTGGCGTACCTATTTCTAGGTGAAAGGCTAACGTGGCTACAAATAGTTGGAGGAGTGATCGTTATCGGTGGCGTTTTTATCGCCGAGAGATACAAAGTCAAAGTATCTAGAACCTGACACGGATACCCGGGCCAATCAGGAAGAAGAACTTAGATTCCTGCAGGAGATATCCAAATCCGGTATATAAGGGGAAGGTAAGTTTCCGGTCAGAGCTTATTGGATATAAAGATCCGATTGCAACAAGCGCAACATCCCGATTGTCACTGTTTTCTGAGAAATTCAAGGCATCGATGGCGATAAACCCTGCTCCAACTTTGTACGGCTTATACTTTGCAATTTTGCCTTCCTGGTAAAAACTAAACTGAGCGATCATCGCAACGCTAATTCCAGCAGAGAAGTTGGTGATCTGTCGTTCCTGATCATTGCCATCTGTTGACTTTAAAATCAATAAACCAGCTGGAAATGAAACGTCAATATCGAAATTATATGTTCTTTTCAGGTAGATGGTAGCGGTCTTTTGTCGGGTGCCGGAAGCATAGCGCTGCTTGCTGTGATTGACAGTGATCTCTATTCTGGACCATTCTTCCAGATCATACGTCTTCTTTTTCAATAACGTATTGATATTTATGTCTACCAGTTTGCAATCTCCCGAGGTATAAAATCCGGCTCTTGGGGAGCTTTGATTTGGGCAAACACCATAGTCATTGATTTTATGAATTTCGAGCAGACTTCCGGCTTTGTTAAACACCCGCACTTCCATATCCACATATTGAACACCATGGAAATCGCCATTTGCATCAATCTTGGAGCGATCGAAGCTCACAATCAGATCAGTAAGAGTATTCTCGAAATAGATCGGGCGATTCAGAGTTTGCAGATTATATTCAGAGGTGCCCAGATCAAGCTTTATGAAGTCAAACTCCCGTGGTCGCTCAAATTCTTTGATTTGTAGCGTTTTTCCAGTGGTCGTATTCCAATTGAAAATTTCTATCGTCTTGCGTTCAAATGACGCGGGAACTGTGATGTTGAAGAGGGCAATATTCTCATTTCTTAGAAGTGAATCGGTACCTAATTCCCGGATACCACCAAATGAAATATTTGCTTTATGAAGTCCAATACCACTTAGTCGGATATTTACATTTTCTCCAGGATAAAGAACGTTTGAGTTTTGCCAGTCTTTGCCATTTCTCTGAATGGCAATTTGTTGAATTTGAGTTTTGGGTGAGATTTCAATGTTGGTGATAAACCGCGAGACATCTCCGTCTTTTATGTATAAGTATCCATCTGAACGACGGTGATAGGCATAGGGACGAAGCTCGCATAAAACTCGATCATTAGTCAAGCGTGATTTGGTGAAAATCTCAGCAATTAATGGTCCGCCAATTTCTTCTTGATTCTCTATTCGATAGGTTTTACCGATACGGAGTAACCTGTGATTTTGAATTTGAACTAAAATGGGTTCCGTTTTATCGTCGTTTGGAGTTACTTCATCTTTATCAATCTGAAGGAAAACCAGGCGACTTTCTTTTACATCGAATACCAGTGGTATGGGTGGTAACTCGTATTGAAGACGGCCATCCTTGTTCAGAAAGGGTTTTTTTAAGGGAATTCTAACACTAAGGGAATGCCTTTCAGTGGCTGTAGGTAGTACCTCAAGAAACCATTCTCCTGATGAGTTTGAGAAGGCATGATTAATCACATGTTCTCGTTGCCATTGCTGAGGCGGTAACAGGTTATCCGGATTGTTCGTGTTTAGTGCAAACCTTTTAACTTCTCCGATGAATAATTCATAGGTCGTTTCGGTAAATTCCACGAAAGACTGGTACACGGGCTGAAGAGAGACTTCTTCGAGCATTCGCACCCCTCCGACACTGATGTTGAATCGAAATCGGAGAAATTGCGAATTCGTCAGCTCAAAGAACCGTACCTTGAACTGTGCTTGCTGGTTGAAAACAATCAATGAGTCAATGACCTCAAAGTCTTTTGAAGAAAGCAGTTCAATGCTGTCAACTACCTCTTCAAGTTTGATAGTTACAAGTGCAGTTTCATTTTCCTCATCATAGATGAAATAAATGGATTTGCTTTCTCCTTCAATTCCGTTTCGTTCAGATGAAAACTCAAGGGTATCTACCTCAAGAATAATTTCACTTATCACATCGGATTGTGCATAGACTTGACCACAAAGCAATGTTATGAGGAGGAGGTAAAGTGTCCATTTGCCCATGCCGCAAAGATGAGGCAATATTTAAGAACTAATCAAGTCTAACACTTATGCGCTAAGGTTTTTCAAATATTTCACGAGTGAGTATTTCGGGCTTGCCTTCGATGGTTTTGTGTACAGGACATTTGTCAGCAATTTCAATTATCCGTTTTCGTTGAGAATCATCCAGGTCCCCGGAAAGAATAATATTTCTTTCAATCTGATCAATTTTGCCTATCAGATCTTGTTCGCACTTTTCACAATCTTCAACGTGGATTTTTTGGTGTGAAAGCTGAACCTCAACACCATCCAATGGGATTTTTTTGTGATCTGCATACATTCTTAAGGTTATCGCTGTACATGTACCTAGTGCCGCAAGCATCAGATCATATGGAGTAGGTCCCAGGTCCTTACCTCCTACAGACTCTGGTTCGTCAACTACCAGTTGATGATTCCCAAGCTGGACTTCCGTACGGTAGTGATCTTTTCCGATAATGACAACAGTTTTACCCTCTTCCGGGTTTTTTGTAGAATTTTCTGAGATATATCGATCGGACCAGCTCGCCACCACAGATCCTACATATTCGGAGTCTGATGGATTAGACATCAGATGGTCAGCTCCATCTAACGAAATAAAACTTTTTGGATGTTTAGCAGCCTGGTATATTTCTGCTGCGTTTTCGATCCCAACGATTGAATCCTGTGGGCTATGAATTACCAGCAGGGCTTTATTTATAGAAGAAATAATTTCAGTTGAATTATTTCTTTCCAGGTCTTCCAGAAACTGTTTTTTAATGGTGAATGGACGTCCGCCAATATTGACCTTCGCAGCACCATGAGTCTCTATATCTTTTTCTTTGTCCTCAATCAGATGCTTAACATGGATCGGGTTAGCCGGTGCACCTACCGTTACCACCGCTCGAACGGATGGCATATCCCTCACTGAATGTAATACAGCGGCACCTCCGAGAGAATGTCCGATTACAATTTGCGGAGCCTGGTGGTTATTCTCCAGAAAATTATAGGCACTTATCAAGTCAGAAATGTTCATGGAGAAGTTGCTGTCCGCAAATTCACCACCGCTTTGCCCTAAACCGGTAAAGTCAAATCGAAGTACACCAAACCCTTTCATTGTGAGGGCGTTTGAAATGTTATCGACCGCTTTCAGAGTCTTGGAGCAGGTAAAGCAGTGTGCAAATAACACAAAGGCCTTTACTTGTTTGGTTGGTGGGAGATCAATTATTCCTGATAACTCTACTCCGTTTGCATTTGAAAAATGTACTTTTTCAGATCTCTTCATTGATTTGTCCTCAATAATTTCTTACTTTCTTATTCCAAAACAACAATTAACCGGGATCCCGTGTCCTTGTTGATATAAATCTAAAGAACTTGAGACTCGCGCTAGCACTCATGACGATTATCTTATTGCCTTTGCTGTCTACAGGACAAGTACTGCATTATGATATTATCAAGGGGAGCAAGGTCATTGGGAGTTTGGAAGCAGCGCAATCCTATTCTGGTCGGAGCAGTACCATCAGCATAAGGAGCTTTGTCGAGTACCGTTTACTTATTTCCTTTTCAGTGGATTTTCAGTTGAATGAAACTTTTAATCAGGGAATTCTTATTTCTGGTGATGCCAACAATACTCTAAATGGAGTTACCCAGAAGGAATCTACTATTAAAAGGAATGGGGAGGGATATGTTCTGATGATTGGTGGGAATCCTAATGAGATATCCGAATCCATTGATTATTCGGTTGCCGAAGTATATTTCAGGGAGCCGAAGAATGAGATGAAGGCATTTTCTCAGCATTTTGGAAGATTCCTTCCTTTTGAGAAGGTCGATGCCAATACTTATCGCCTTGATTCACCGGATGGTGAAAATCTTTATACCTACAATAATGGGGTTTGTGTGAAGGTAGAAATAGCGAGAGATTTTGGCCGATTGGTTTTTAAGATGAAACCTGAAACGTATGCTCGCGTGAAAGAAAGAGCAGATACCCTTCAAATCAAGTGATTAAAACCGTTAAAAAGCTTTTTGTACCCGTTGTAGTTGTTCTGGCTCTTGGGTTTATATTATTTCTTGTCAATCAGATCAGTGGTGTTTTCCTACTTCTGAGTCAATACAATCAGGTAGCGGCTAATGTCGTATTGGTTCTCTTGATTGCACTTTTTGGGACACTAATTCTAACGCCTTTTTTGGTTTACTTCGGCCTGCCAAAACCAATTGCATATCCAAAAAATGAACTTGAGGTTCCAACTTATAGAAAAAAACTATTGACCAGGCTAAAAGGTAATCCTGTTCTACTGCGGGATAATTCCGCTCCTGTAAAAGAGGAGGATCTAGAGTCCGCTATTGAAGTGCTAAATAAGAAAGCCGATGAGACTATTGGAGAAACGGCGTCCGTTGTTTTTTTGACAACATCTATCTCTCAAAATGGAAAGTTGGATGCATTTACCGTTTTTATTACCCAGGTTCGCATGGTATGGAAAGTGGCACATATTTACTACCAGCGTCCCTCACTTAGGGAACTGATGTACTTGTACTCTAATGTAGGTGCTAGTTCATTTTTGGCTTCGGAAATTGAGGATATGGATCTTACACGGCAAATTGAACCTATTCTAAACGCCCTGTTCAAAAACGCTTCCGGACGATCCGTTCCATTTTTAGGAAATGCCACACAAGTCATATTGGACTCAATAATGGAAGGGTCAACAAATGCTTTTTTAACCTTGCGCGTAGGAATTCTTACAAAAAAGTATTGTGGAGAGTTGGGTGTAGCTGACCCAGCTCGAATGCGAAAGGAAGCAATTAGGGAGGCGGCGAATCAGCTTCGGGTGATTACTATGAAGTCTTCTGCACGTTTAATGTCCAGCCTGGTGACTGCTACGAAAAACGCAAGTTGGGACAAAGTAAAGACCGGATGGGAAGGAATGAAAAACACAGGAGTTAAAGTCAAGAATACGATTGTGGAAACTTCAGAAAAGGTAAATCCTTTTCGTAGCCGCGTTAGAGAAGAGGATACTAGCGATTGAAAAATGAATCCACAAATTCCATTTTGTTGAATACTTGCAGGTCTTCTACTTTTTCGCCAACTCCTATGTACTTCACCGGGATTTTGAATTGATCGGATATTCCAATTACAACGCCTCCTTTGGCAGTTCCATCTAGTTTCGTGATAGCTAGGGCGGAAACATCTGTAGCTCGAGTGAACTCCTTTGCCTGAATAAACGCGTTTTGTCCTGTACTTCCGTCTAATACCAGAAGTACTTCATGAGGAGCATCTGGAATGAACTTCCTTATTACGTTCTTTATCTTGGTTAATTCGTTCATTAGGTTGACCTTGGTATGAAGCCGTCCAGCTGTATCAACAATAACGACATCATAGTTATCGTCAACTGCTTTCTTCACACTCTCAAAGGCTACGGAGGCGGGGTCAGTGTTCATTCCTTTCGATACAACAGGTACCCCAGTTCGCTCACCCCACATAATTAATTGGTCGACAGCAGCAGCACGGAAGGTATCTGCAGCACCCAGAATGACTTTTTTCCCAAGTGATTTAAATTGGGCTGCCAGTTTACCGATTGTCGTGGTTTTCCCTACACCATTCACTCCAACCACCAGTATCACAAAAGGGCCATCAACCTTTGGGAGTTCAAAAGATGCCAGGTCCTCGGTATTGTTTTCCGAAAGCAAACCTGCAATTTCTTCTTTCAATATCTTATCTAGCTCATCGGTTCCCAGGTACTTGTCCTTTGCCACTCGTTCTTCGATACGCTCAATTACTTTCACGGTCGTGTCCACTCCTACATCAGAGGTGATCAATACTTCCTCCAGTTCGTCAAGGACATCATCATCCACGGTAGATTTACCAATAACTGCCTTGCCAAGCTTAGAAAAAAAACTGTTCTTGGACTTTTCAAGTCCTTTATCAAGGGTTTCTTTTTTATCCTTAGAAAAAATATTGAATAGGGCCATGATTGATTAACGGATAGTTAAAGATAAGTGATGGTTTAAGGAGACAAAAAAAGCCGATTATTAAGAATAATCGGCTTCTCCATTTAGGATATGTCTTGTTCGTTACTTAGCAAGAACGTTTTTGACCTCCGATTCAGGTACCATTTCTTCCTTGAACGTGTAGGCTCCGGTTTTTTCGGATTTTACCGCTCGAATTACTCTAGCGTATTTTACTCCTCCAGGTTGCTTAAGTGTTGCTACTACTTTCTTAGCCATGATTACTTAATTTCTTTGTGAATAGTATGTTTCCTTAGGATAGGGTTGTACTTCTTCAACTCCAGCCTTTCTGTGGTATTCTTCCTGTTCTTAGTAGAGATATACCTGGAAGTTCCTGGCATTCCACTTTCCTTGTGCTCCGTGCACTCCAAGATAACCTGTACTCTATTTCCTTTTTTAGCCATGACCTTACAGTATTACGTTTCCGTTTGCTCTTGCCTTTTTAAGTACCGACGTGATACCGTTTTTGTTGATTGTCCTTAGAGCCGTAGTGGATACTTTTAGTGTAATCCACCTATCCTCTTCAGGAATGTAGAATCTCTTCTTGTGAAGATTCGGATAGAACTTACGCTTGGTTTTGTTATTAGCGTGCGAGACGTTATTTCCAACTCGAGCTCTTTTACCTGTTATTTCGCAAACTTTTGACATGATTTTCTGTCCCTTTCAAAAACGGACTGCAAATATCGGGAAAAGCAACGGAGAATAAAAAATGAAAATAAAAAAAAGTCTCTATTCTATTCGTGTTAAATAAGCCTTGATTATTTCCAATGTATATCGGCTGGCTACTTCCAGAATGAATCGTTGGAAGTCATCGGGAGCATTTTCATCAGCGGAATCAGAAATTATCCTCAAAACACCACAGGAAACATTATAATCATTGCATACCTGTGCTACCGCTGCTCCTTCCATTTCAACACAAATGGCATCCGGTATTTCAGTATTTAAGCGTGACCTACTGGATGAATCTGAGATAAATTGGTCTCCACTTATGATTTTTCCACTGACTATAGCGGGCCGGTGAAGATTAAATTTCTGGATTACGTTCTCACTAATGTGTTCATTAAAACGATCCAGGAAGACTTCGGATGCTTTTTTTAAATCTTCAACAATAGCGGAGTCCGCAGTTAACGTTGTTTGGCCAGAAAGCGGAATTTCATATTTCTTGAAGATTGGTGACGCATCAAGGTCGTGTTGAAGAAACGACTTACCAATTACTATATCTCCGATTTCCAAACCTGACTGGAGTCCTCCGGCGACACCTACGAATAGTAGTTTTTTGATGTTAAACCGTGTAATTAATTCTGTAGCGCTGATTGCAGAGGCAACTTTCCCCCACCGGGAAAAAACCACCACCACTTTCTGATCCTTAATTGATCCGACATAGTATTCACGCTTGCCAATTGACTCGGTTCGATGAATCACCATCTGGTCAAGTAGCAAGTCAATTTCTTCACGTAAAGCGCTAAGAATACCTAAAGCCATAATCGCAGACAAATAAAAACCCAAGCGCTTAGCGATTGGGTGAATGTAGTGGGACATACTGGATTCGAACCAGTGACCTCTTGCCTGTCAAGCAAGCGCTCTAAACCAACTGAGCTAATGCCCCCGAAACGGGGGACAAATATAATCACCTCATTGAACTTAAACTCAATGAGGTGATTAACAAGTTACTCTACTACTTCACCTTTAAAGGATAGTGTAGTGGGTTCATCCATTCCACTGACCCGGACAGAAACTGTTTTACTAAATGCTCCTGTTTTTTTACTAAGGAAGGTTGCCTGAACCTGGGCTTTTCCTCCGGGTTCAATTGCATCCTTCGTGTAGGTAACATCGGTACATCCACAACTTCCTTTGGCTTCTAAGATCGTAACAGAACTTGTTCCTGTATTTTCAAATGTGTAAGACAAGGTGACTTTCTCACCCATTGTCACTTTACCCAGATCTAAAGACAGTTCTTCCCATTGAATAGCGGTAGTCGACATGGCTGTTGCTGCAATAGCCAAAATCATGGTTGCAATAATTGTTTTCATATGTATTTGATTTGTTTCTGGCAAAACAGCGTGCTACTTCTCGAAACTCTTGTTAACAAATTCCAAAACTGTGTTAATGGCGTGTTAAAGGAGCATCCAAGTGACAAAAGCCATTTGTTTATACAAATCGAAACAAATAAATGCCTGTTACGTTAAATCAAATCATGCAAAACCGAAACAAATGAAAGGAACACATCTTGGAGAGTTTGAAGAGTTAGTGCTTCTAGTGGTGCTGATTCTTCAAAAAGAAGCCTATGTGCTGAAGATTAAAAGTGAAGTTTTTGATCAAACCGGAAGATCAGTGACAATGGGTTCTCTACACCCTACGCTTAGTCGTCTTGAGAACAAAGGGTTTTTATCTTCGGAATTGACGGGAGCTACAAATGAAAGGGGTGGTAGGCGAAAGAGAGTATACCATCTTACTGCATCCGGCAAGGCGGCATTGAATGCTGTTAAAACCATGCGTTCTAACCTATGGAATCAAGTCCCTGACTTTGCAATGAAAATAGTGTGAGTGATGGATAAGGAAAAAACCCTATCGCTTCGAATCATACGATTTTGGTGTTCGTCCTCCTTGGTTGAAGAGATTGAAGGGAACCTGATTGAATTCAAATCCCAACAGCAGAAAGGATTTATAAACTCTATAAAATATTGGATGGAAGTCTTAGGCTACATCCGTCTAAGTACCATGAAGAATTTATTTAAAGGCCCTTCCAGACGACCAAACATCTTATTTAATCCGAAGTTGGCGGTGAGAGTACTGTTCAGTCATAAGACATCTGCCTTGATTAATGTGTCAGGTTTTACCCTTGGAATGATCTGTATGCTATTCCTCTTTTTCTACGTTGCCGATGAAATGTCTTATGACACTTTTCACCAAGAGAGGGATAAAATATACCGGGCAATCCGAACGGCTGAACTTAATGGTACCCCGTATAAAATCGGAGTTACTTCCGGCCCATTTGGCCCTGCTTTGGTCCAGGATTTTGAGGGAACGATACATTCGATGTGTCGATATTTTCCGAATAATGGACTAGTCACCGTAGGGGAGAAGAAGTTTGCTGAGGAGGAAATTATTTACGCCGATGATAACTTCTTTCAATTCTTCACTTTCGAACTGGTATCAGGAAACCCACAGCATGTGCTGTCTTTGCCAAATAATGTGGTGATTAGCGAATTATTAGCGACAAAATACTTTCCCGGACAAAATCCGATCAACAAGACCATCAATATTAATGTAGACAATAGTTATATCGTAACGGGTGTCTTTCGCGACCTGACGAACAAAAGGACGCACATGAAGTTTGATATGGTTGCCAGCCTTGGGTTTTACGAATCAGCTTCGTGGTTTGATGGATGGTGGAATAACGGACTGATCACTTATGTAAAAATTGATTCTCCAAATGAGGCCCAGGTTGTAGCCGATCAGCTTGACGGGTTTATGGAAAAATATTTTGGGGATGATTTCAAGCAAACAGGCTCCAAAATTGGGCTGACCCTTGAATCGATAAGTGAAACATATTTCAACAACGATACTCGGTATGATTTTGTAAGACACGGCGATTGGCCTACTCTCAGGGTATTGATTATGGTAGGATTTGCCATACTTTTCATCGCAAGTTTCAACTTCATCAATCTATCCATCGCGTTTTCCTTCAAAAGGAGTAAGGAGGTAGGAATCCGAAAGGTTCTCGGTGTAGAGAAGAGCAGGCTAGTTACTCAATTCATGGGAGAATCAGCCATTGTTCTGTTTTTCTCATTTGTGATTTCTATGATCCTATGTCAGCTCTTGCTTCCAATAATCAACAATTTCTTTGATCTGGATGTCCGGCTCAATTGGTTAGATCCTGGGGTATGGGTTTTCCTTTCCAGTCTGTATTTTATCATCCTCATATTTTCATCATTATACCCATCACTAATGATGGCTTCATTTAAGCCTCTATCTGTTCTGAACGGACGACTACCGTCAGTAGGGAAAGGATTTGGGCTTCGCAGGTTACTGGTCGTCACCCAATTTGCAATCAGCATTTTCCTTATTTCTGCAACCTTTTTCATTGTAACACAGATCAAGTACGTTCAAGGGCTTGATGTAGGGTTCAACAAAGAGGCGGTACTTATTATCAATAATTCTAACAGTGACATAAGAGCCAACCTTGATCAATTCAAAACGGACCTCCTTATCAACCCCAACATAAACTCTGTCACCTCTATGACCGGCGAACCAGGGGGTTTTCACGATGCGACGGTGGTGGACGTCCCGGGTCTTGATGAGATGATACGGGTTCGGACGGTATTCACCGATTACAACTATCTCTCAACTCTAGGTATTTCATTGTCCGCCGGAGAAAATTTCAATGAGAACATGACTTCGTGGGAGGATGCCTCCATCATCTTTAATCAAGCAGCATTAGAGGAGATGGGACTTTCTCCGGAAGAGCTTTTATACAAAACCGTGGACTTACCTAGTTGGGAGGTACAAGGGAAAGTTGTTGGAATATCAACGAATTACAATTTCACTTCACTAAAAGAGAAAATAGAACCTTTGGTAATCGTATTGAGCAACCGTCACCATAGGAGGTATGCAATCTCACTTAACTCGGCAAACCTTTCAGATGGTATCGAATATGTTTCCGAGGTGTGGCAAAAATTTTCACCGGAATATCCAATCAAGTACAAATTCCTGGATGACTCATTGAATGAGCTGTATGAGAATGAAATTAAACAGAGTAAAGTCTTTATCACATTTTCCGGGGTTTCAATACTTCTGGCTTGCCTGGGAATCCTTGGTCTGGCCTCTTACATAGCGCAAAGAAGACAGAAGGAGTTGGGAATTAGAAAAGTCCTTGGTGCTTCAGTTTTACAATTGATTGCTCTTATTGGAAAACAATTTCTCATCTCGGTATTTTTCGCAATGGTAGTAGCCACACCGTTCTGCTACTTCTTTGTTAAACAATGGCTCGAGTCCTTTGCTTACCGCATCGATCTTCTCAATCATTTAGACCTTTTCGTTTTAGGAGGTATCATTGCAGCCCTTGTCGCAGTGGTCACCATTTCCGCCAGAACGTATCGATCTGCGATTAGTAATCCGACAAGCAGTCTAAAGTACGAATAAAGTTAATGATGTGTTAAAGTCAGAATTCAACGATAAGATCACCTTATTTTTGAAAGATGACCAATGCCCCTATTCGTATAGTCGTTTTGTTGGCGGCCTTGTCTTTCATTTCAATCATCATTACCCAGGTCTATCTGGTAAATAAGGCGGTAGATAGTCAGCAACAACAATTTGATCATACTGTACAGATAGCTCTGCGGAATGTTGTGGAATCTGTTTGTGAGGTAACAGGTGTAGATGTTCCCAGCAATGACCCGATTGACCAGGTTTCCAATAATTATTTCGTCGTCAGGACAAATAACAAGATTGACCTGGAAGCATTGGAATACCATCTCAAAGCCGAGCTGACTAAGAGGGAAGTAAATCTTGATTTTGAATATGGGGTATATGACTGTCAGACAGACAGAATGGTATATGGAGATCTTGTTTCGCTTTCCACGATGGATCGGAAAGACGTTTCCGGTACCTTACCCAAACTCAGTGACTATGATTATTACTTTGGTGTTTACTTTCCCGATAAGCGCTCTGATATCCTTTGGGGGATGGATTGGTGGAAATTCACTTCTGCTATTACCATATTGGTGTTGATATTTTTCTCCTACACACTTTTTGTGCTGTTAAGACAAAAACGGCTTTCAGCTATTCAAAGGGATTTCGTAAATAATATTACTCATGAATTTAAAACTCCCATAGCTACTCTGAAAGTGGCGTCGGAGGTTTTGGGATCTACATCGGAAGCTTCAAGATCCTTAAAATACGCTCAGATTGTGAAGAAAGAGTGTCAGAGATTGGAGAAACACGTTGATCAGTTATTGAAATCTGCGATCGCCGAAGAACGGCAAAACCTTTTAATCGAATCTGTTGATTTGAGTCAGCTGACTCACCAGATAATTGCTGGATATATACATGAGAAGGAGGTTTCTCTGGAGATAGAGCAGGGAGTAATTGTTGAGGCCGATAAGTATTTTTTGGAGAATGCGATTTTCAATTTATTCGATAACGCGGTAAAGTACGGAGGAAGCACTATTGAAATTAGGGTAGTAAAGGATATAGACTCAGGCCAGGGATATTGTCAAATTTGGGATAATGGCAGTTCAATCAATAAAAAGGAATCGGCCAACATATTTAAAAAATTCTACAGAATTAGTACGGGTGACGCACACGATGTTAAAGGCTTTGGGCTTGGTCTTTTTGTTGTGAAAAAGTCGATCAAACAAATGAGCGGAACCGTGAACGTGGATATTTCCAATGGAAGTGCTTTTACGATTAATTTGAAACTGGCATGAAAGGAAGAATACTACTTATTGAAGACGACCAAAATCTCGGGTTTGTAACAAAAGATGGTCTGGAATCTGAGGGATATGAAGTGAATTGGTTTGAAGATGGTAGTCAAATCGATTACGAAGGTTTGAATCAATACGATTTGTGTCTTCTTGACATCATGCTTCCTAGAGAGGATGGCTTCTCTCTGGCTCGTGGTATTCGCAAAAAACAGGAATTTATTCCAATAATTTTTTTGACAGCCCGAAGTATGGAAGAGGATCGCCTGAAGGGTTTCGAAATTGGTGGAGACGACTACATCACAAAACCTTTTTCTCTAAAGGAGTTAGTTTATCGTATCGGAGTATTCATGAGGAGAACCTATGGCGGTAACAGCCAAATAAATTCCTATACTGTTGATAAGATAGGTAACTATGAGTTTCATAGAAATACACTTGAACTAGTACACAATCAGAAAAGACAGTCCTTAACCAGGATGGAAGCACAGATTCTGGATTGTTTGTTGGAAAAGAAGAATTCTGTGGTTGAAAGGAGTGAAATTCTGATCAAGGTTTGGGGCGATGACGATTACTTCAAAGGACGTAGCTTGGATGTGTTTATATCAAGACTTAGGAAATACCTCATGCACGATCCTTCCATTAAAATCAGGAATCATCATGGAGTGGGTTTTGCCTTGCAACAGGATTGATTTTCTCGGTTAAAAAAGGTTAATCGCATTTGGATGGTTTTTATTGCCTTTAGTTTTGAGGAATGAGTGCCTCAAGACTGAGATGGGTAATTGCCCTGATGACAGTAGCCGTGGCCGGCCTAATTGCATTCCAATGGTATTGGGTGGATACTGTTGTAGTTGCAAATGAGGATCAATTCAAAAAGGATGTATTCCAGGCACTGGAAGAAGTTAGTAGGAAAATTGAACGGCAGGAGATTCTGAATTATGTAAATCAGAAATCACTCCAACCCACCATAAAACCAATTGATCCGGGGAAGCCTACTACTGGATTTCAATCCGAACTTTACTATGAATTACAGGGTGGAATTGATTCTGCCGATGTAAATTTCTATTTTTCCATGGATGCTACAGGTCAGGTTCGATTCAGTAGTTCGATTTCTTCATTTCCTCCCAGCAATCAAAAAGCGGTAAAAAACTCTATGGAGAGGAATCAGTTGGAATCCCGGTTACAACGAGTAAACAATAAATCGGAAATGGTCATGGATCTATTAGAGGACCTCATGATACCCCGACATTTATCGACAAGAATAAACGAAGTAATCATCGACTCGTTGCTTCGAATGGAATTAAGAAAAAGGGGGATTGACCTCATCTACGATTTTGGAGTTATTAAACCTACTGAAGGCCGTTTTGTATCTATAACCGATCCTTCAAAGACCAGGGATCTATCAGAATCCCAGTATAAGGCTTATTTATTTCCCAATGATATTATGGGTGACCCAAGTTTGTTATCCGTCTATTTTCCTGGTGAGAACGAATTCATGCTCGGTAAAATGTGGTTTACAATTGGGAGTTCCGGTGGTCTTATACTGATTATTCTCTTCTGCTTTGGCTATGCGGTGAATACAATAGTGAGGCAAAAGAATATTTCTGTCATGAAAAACGATTTTATCAACAACATGACTCATGAGTTTAAAACCCCTATAGCCACAATTGGTTTGGCAGTCGAAGCTTTACAGGACAATGAACTTCAATCCGTTCCTGAACTGAGGGAAAAATACCTACGAATGGTCGGTGAAGAGAATAAAAGACTAGGAACACAGGTGGAGAAGGTTTTACAGATGTCGTTGATTGATAAACGACAACTTAAATTCAACATTGAATCCCTAAATGTCCATGACCTTATTCAACAAGCTGTTGACAAAATGAGCATTCAGATCGAAAGTAACCAAGGTCAACTTTCGACATCCCTAGCTGCAAAGAGCACAATCATTCGTACGGATGCGACTCATTTTCTTAATGTGATTTTGAATCTTATGGACAATGCAATAAAGTACTCTGAGGATGCTCCAAAGATTATGATTCGCACTTCAAATACCCGTAGTGCTTTGTCTGTCTCGATTAAAGATCACGGAATAGGTATGACAAAAGAGGAGGCAAAACATATATTTCAGAGGTTCTACCGTGTTCCTACAGGAAACCTGCATAATGTTAAAGGCTTTGGTTTGGGTCTAACCTATGTAAAAACTGTTGTGGACTTAATGAATGGAACCATCATGGTCGAGAGTGAACCCCAAAAAGGAACTAACTTCATACTAAATTTCCCACTAAGCGAAAATGACCAAACCTAGATTATTGATTGTCGAAGATGATCCCAACCTTGGGCAGATACTTACAGAATATCTCGCTTTAAAGGGGTTTGATACCATGCTTCGTGCAGATGGTGAGGAAGGTTTAAAGGCCTTTTACGATCATTCCTTTGACCTATGTATTTTGGATCTGATGATGCCAAAAAAAGATGGTTTTACACTTGCCAAGGAAATTCGACAGGTAAACTCCGATATTCCCATTGTATTTCTAACTGCCAAATCAATGAAACAAGATGTGATTCAAGGATTTGAGGTGGGTGGAGACGATTACATTACCAAACCATTTAGTATGGAAGAGCTGCTTTTGCGCTTACATGCCATACTTAAAAGAACAGGCCAATCCGGGAGTAAGGAATTTCCGAAGGAGTTCAACCTCGGGAATCTTAAGTATTACTATGATCAAAATAAGCTACTGACCGCTGAAGGCGAAATAAAGCTTACCACCAAGGAGAATGAACTTCTCAAAGTATTTTTTGAACACTTGAATGAGACCGTAAATAGAAGCTTTGCCCTCAAGAAAATCTGGAAAGACGACACCTACTTTAATGCTCGAAGTATGGATGTGTACATTGCCAAGCTACGTAAATATCTCAAGGCAGAACCCTCTCTGAAAATCGTAACAGTTCACGGAGAAGGATTCAAGTTGATACAAACAGCCTAGTCGCTATTTCATTATCTTTGTTGGAGGGCGATTCACCCTAACCAAACTCCTAACAATCCGGACAATGCAATTGTTACCTTCCATATCAGTGCTCAATGGTCGCACGGCAAGATTGAAAAAGGGTGATTATGATACCCACACGCTCTACGACGATTCGCCACTTGATTTGGCAGAAAAATTTGAAGATCATGGGGTCACGGAAGTACACCTGGTGGATCTTGACGGCGCGAAGAAAGGTGCAATCGTCAATCACGCTACTTTGGAACTAATAACAGGGCACACTAACCTGAAGGTTAATTTCACCGGGGGTCTTCATACGGATGGCGATTTATCATTGGCATTTGAATATGGTGCTGAGAGCATTACCGCCGCCACAATCTCCGTATATAACCCTGAACTATTTACTTCATGGATCATGTCTTACGGTAGGGAGCACATCGCATTGGGTGCGGATTGCTTAGATCGTATGATAAAGGTTGGTGGTTGGCAACGGTCCACGCAAATCAATATTATCGATCACGTTTCTCATTATTTTGAAAGGGGATTAAAATACCTTAAAACCACTGACATAAGCAGGGACGGGGTTTTGGAAGGACCGGCTTTTGACCTGTATAAGGAATTGATCAGTCAGTTTCCTGATTTACGAATCTACGCAAGTGGGGGTATTCGAAACATGGACGATATTCGACAATTAGAAGGAATAGGTCTTTACGGAGTAATCTTCGGGAAGGCTTTTTACGAAGGAAAAATCACCTTAAGTGAAATAGAGGAATTTATTTCGAAATCCTCGAACTAGTTGGTTACAATATCCTGCACCTCTTCATACTCCTCTACACTTCCGTCATACTTGTATTTGTAGATAAAGTAAAACAGGAAATTGTACTTGGAGAAAGTATTTATGGAAGAGTCTGGCTCTACTGAAGATTCATCTTCGAGTTGATCAGCGTTTGGAATGCTCTCGACAAAACTATCAGAGATTACTTCGTTGCTGGATCCAGGATCTATTGTTGAAGACTCAAGAGCATCACTCTCATTCACGTCATCTTCATTCACATCATTGGCAAGGGCTACACTTGCGGTGAAGAAAATGGAAAGAATAAGAATTAAGAACTTCACAATTAGTTTGGTGTTTATGCCAACGTTTTAAAAAGAACGGGAAATTAGGTATTTGGTTAACCTTTTTCCATTCTTTCTGAGACAAATAACCCTGTTCATGTGAAAAAGAGTTCACTTATTTGGAAAAAACTGGAAACATTTAAAATGTCTTCAGAATGTCTTCAGAATTGATAGCTGACAACCAATTGTTTAAATATGAAACCGTTTGAATTAAAAAAGCTCCACTGTAAGGAGCTTTTGAGGGTGGAAGATGGGACTCGAACCCACGACCTCCTGAACCACAATCAGGCGTTCTAACCAACTGAACTACAACCACCGTATAATTTGGGAGTGCAAATGTATAAAAGGTGAAGAAATAACCTATCAGATTACTATCAAATTGAGTAACGGAAGTTAAGAACCTAACCACTTAATCGAGCATCCGATCGCTCGTTTGGAAGTCTCAGTGGGTTTGTTGCCAACCAAAAGAGCTTCTACCGCATTCTCCACGTATTTCACTTTTACATCTTCAGTATTTCTGGGGCTGTCATCAATAGCTCCGATGTATTCAACTCGATAGTCTTCGTCGCTTTCTTTATTTAGAACAAAAACGTGGGGAGTTTTCGTGGCGCCATACGTGGCAGTTACCTTCTGTTGGTCATCCCGCAAGTACGGAAATGTATATCCTGCTTTTGAATAACGCATTTTCATGGCCTCCATACTATCGTCAGGAGATGCTTTGACATCATTTGGGTTGATTGCAATTACCGGAAAGCCTTTCGAAGCATATCGTCGGTCCAAATCAATTATTCTTTTTTCATATGCCTTTGCATAAGGACAAGTATTACAAGTAAAAACCACAATAAAGCCTTTTGCACTGGTATAGTCAGAAAGACTCACTTCCTTACCGTCTGTAGCAGGTAACGAAAAGTCGGAAGCCAAATCGCCTACTTCGTATCCTTGAATGGATGAGGATGCATTAACAAAAAGCACTCCGACTACTGAAAGTACGGCGGCTGAAATGAGGAATGTACGTTTTACAGAATCCTTCATGTTTTTTAGTCTATATATCGGTTTATTTCTTCTTTTAATTGTTCCTTGGTAAAGGCTTGTTCAAAGAATGACTTCTTTCCACTGTCTGATATCATCAACGTAGCAGGGATCGCGCCCGACCATTCTGAATCAATTTCTCTGATAAACGAATCATAATCTGTTTCGTTGAGGATCATTACAGGAGCGGTTAGATTTCTTTTTTGGATGAATCGATTAACTTTCTCAACCTCTTCTGGAAAATCCAGACTAACTAGGTAAACTGCTGCTCCTTCCTTCTTCGAAATCTCTTCAAAATAAGGCAGTTCCTTTACACAAGGACCGCACCATGTAGCCCAAAAATTGATGACTGTCACCTTGTGTTCTGGTTGTTCTATAATGGCTCGAAGTTGATCGAATTTAACAACGTTAAGTGACTGACTCCAACCCATTTGGGTGATAAAAAGTAAGCTAAGGATCAAGCCCATTTTTCTCATACGCATTTGATAGTACGAATGAGTCTGATAAGGGTTGTGTTAACGGAAAAAATATTGAGTGAATTGGAATTATTATGGCTCTATCCAGAGGAGATCTTGATTATCAACAATTTTAAAGGTTATCAACAATTCCTTTTAGTTTTGGTCATAATTGGTTGATTTACAATCACATTTATAAAAATGGTATTACAGGAAAAATTGTGGATATCTTTCTTGTAGTTATCAAAAACCTTGAATTCAATCAATATTAAGTATCGCGAGATTCTTCTATCAACCGATCTCTGTAGACATTGAAAATACTCGATTTTGATATAAAACCTACATATTTTCCATTCTCAATTACTGGAAGATTCCATGACTGAGTGACCTGAAATTTTTTCATTACCGACTCCATTTCTTCATTGAAAGAAACCGAGGCTGGATGCTTGATCATGAAGTTTCGCACAATGAGTTCTTCCTGTCTTTGTGGATCAAACATGTCTTGTCTGACTTGGTCCAGCGTAACTATACCTTCCAGTTCTTCATTATCGTTGACAACCGGGAATATATTTCGTTTACTCTTGCGAACTAATTCCACCAGTTCCTTGAGTTGTGCATCCGGATGGATTTTCAATAAATCTTTTTCAATGATTTTCTTAAGATCAATACCTCTCAATACCAGGCGATCTTTATCGTATTGAATCAGATCTCCTCTTTCGATCAGGTGTTTTGTGTACAGGGAGTGTTTTTCAAAATAGGATATGGTTGTAAAGGAAATTGCAGAAACTAGCATAAGCGGGACAAATAAGCTGTAGCCACCGGTTATTTCAGCAATAAGGAAAATTGCTGTTAGTGGGGCGTGAAGCACTCCGCTCATCAGTCCGCACATACCTACCAAAGTGAAATTGGAAAGACTGAGTCCAATTTCGGGATAGATAAAATTAACTATGTATGCCACAAGGAAACCAGTAAGGCCCCCCATGAATAGGGAAGGCGCAAAAATCCCACCACTACCACCGGCACCTATTGTAATTGCAGTAGCTATTGGCTTTACCAAAATGGTGATGAAAATAAAAAGGATCAGAACAATATCCTGATCTGCAAACTGATGAAAGAAGCTACGTGAGATAATCTGATTGGCATCCGAATTTAAGAGCATCTTTATCGATTCATATCCTTCACCGTATATAGGAGGGAAGATCAAGATTAACAGAGCCAAACCAAGTCCTCCAAAAATGGCCCTAACAAAGAAATGCTGAATGGTCTTAATCCAGGTCTCAATTCGGTACATCAGTCGGGTAAAATACAGTGATGCTCCTCCGCAAACTATACCAAGGAGTACATAAAGATGAGTTTGACTGGCATGAAATCCATCTACTAATCGAAATGAGAAAAGTATGTCTTCCCCAAGTAGAATGATGGTTACTAGTTGCCCACATACTGAGGCTATAAGTAGGGGAATAAATCGATTGATTGTGACCTCGGTCAAAATAACCTCTGTTGCGAAGATTACACCTGCTATTGGAGAGTTGAATATTGCGGAAACGGCGCCTGCGGATCCACATCCTATTAATAATGTTCTTTTCTTGTAATCCAGATGAACCAACCTGGCCACATTAGAACCAACTGCCGAACCCGTAACAACGATGGGAGCCTCCAGACCCACTGAGCCACCAAACCCGACGGTTATGGCACTGGTAACCATACGTGAATACATCTTAGTCTTGCGGATGATGCTAGACTTCCGCCCAATGTCGTAGAGTATTTGGCTAATACCGTGACCCAGTTTTTCTTTAAAAAGGTACCTTGCAAGAAGAACAGTCAGTAGAATTCCAAGTAATGGATAAGCTAAGTAGAGGAGATCTAATCCCGTAAAGTCAAGGTTTTTTTGCAGCAGTGATTGAATGAAGTGGACAGCAGATTTAAGAGAAACAGCGGCAAATCCTGCAATTAATCCGATCAGCCCTGCCATAAGCAGTACGAAATTGTTGTCGCTTACGTACTTTATGCGCCAGACCAGGAATCCTACTAAGACTTTGTTGAACCACATTCGAGATTTATCTCAATTTTTTTGAACGCCAAAGGTAGCGACAAACTAATGGCAGGAAAGCGAATACAATGAGAATTACGGGGATAAAGGAAACTTGTTTGTACGTTTCTGATCTGGAAGAGACAGAGCGCTTTTATGTATCAATACTTGGCTTTAAACTAATAAGTAAGATTCGCGGGAGACATGTTTTTTTTAGAGTGGACGATCAAGTGTTATTGTGCTTTAATCCTGAAACGACCAGGAATGAAATGCAGCTTCCTCCGCATTACGCGAATGGGCCACAACATGTTGCATTTAGTGTAGATCCTGATGAATATGATACGAGTAAGGAGGAGATTCTATCCAAAGGGGTTGAGATTACTCATGAACAAAATTGGGGATCTGAAGCAATAAGATCATTTTACTTTGAAGATCCAGATGGGAATGTTCTTGAAATAGTCACAGAAGGTTTGTGGGATTAAATAAGCATTGCGCCCTTTTTCTTCAGAGCCTCTTCCACATATTCAAATGTTGACAGAACATCTGGTTTGCCATCTACCAAAGCTACATCATGCTCAAAATGTGCCGAAGGTTTCTTATCAGCAGTGATGATTGTCCAACCATCGGAAAGTTGTAGTACATTTCGTGTACCCATGTTGATCATTGGCTCGATCGCCAATACCATTCCATCTTTTAGTTTTGTACCTCTTCCTCGTTTTCCAAAATTTGGTACTTCCGGGGATTCATGCATTTTCTTTCCTAATCCATGGCCCACCAGCTCGCGCACAACACCATAACCGTGTTTTTCCGCATGTTGTTGAATAGCAAAGCTTATGTCACCAATCCGATTCCCTTTGATCATGTTGGATATTCCAAGCTGCAGACACTCTTTCGTGACCTTCAACAAGGTTTTGACATCATTATCAATCTCACCTACAGCGAATGTATACGCATGATCGCCATAGAAACCGTTTTTGAGAACGCCGATATCCACACCAACAACGTCACCATCCTCTAGTGGTTTGTCTGTAGGAATACCATGTACAACTTGCTCATTTACCGATGTGATTATGGTGTTTGGGTAATCATACAGTCCTAGGAATCCAGGTTTGGCTCCGTGGTCACAAATGAATTCATAGGCGATTTTGTCAAGTTGAAGAGGAGTGATTCCAGGCGAAATTTTTTCAGCCATGAGCCCTAATGTTTTGGAAACGAGCTGGGCGCTTTCTCGCATTATTTCTATTTCTTCTTTTGACTTAAGATGGACCATATGAGGATAAAGGCTGCAAAGATAAAATAAAAAAGCCCTGGCAAATACAACACGCCTGCCAGGGCCTTCTAAAATCTATTCAAAAAAATCTTTCTTAAGACTTCGATCCTACGTTTTCCAAAACCTCTTTGATTGGAACTCTCTTTCCATCACGGAAGGAGACAATCCACGCATCCTTAACACCCATCTCTCTAAGGTATTTCTTAAATGTATCGGCCTCCCAGTAATCCCGGAATACTCCCAACGTATATTGCTTCAATCCCTGATCATCGGTTTCACCTGAGAAGTTATCGCCTGCTTCAAGGTACTTGGCAAGGTCTTTATTTTTGAAAGCACCTATTTGAACTTTAAACACAATACCTTTCGACACATCGATATTACCTGGTGATTCCGCAGGTCTGCTTGCAGCTTCCTGACGTACTTTCGCCATTTCTGCTTTTGTAGATGTTAATTCATTTCTCAGGTCGGAAACCTGTCCCTGGTATTGTTCGATTTGATCGTCCTTGTCGGCCAAGGTTGATTCAAAACTTTGTTGTTCTGTTTGTAAAGAACTTACCTGACCTTTCAAAGCCTTATTTTCATCCAATAAAGACTTGTATTGGCTGGGAGAGAGTTGTTTAATTCTCTTTTTCCATTCCTTTTTTTCTTTTTTGGAAAGCTGTGCTTTTCCTTCATATGCGAAGGATACCATGCAAACGATCAAAAGAAGCGGTACAAATTTTTTCATTTTGAAATGATTGATTTTGAAATATTTACCAGTCAAAAGTACTCAAATAACGGCATAAATTATAAAATCAGTCCTTTAAGGACCCGATCATGTCCTCAGGCCGTACCCACTTATCGAAGTCCTCGGAGTTCAGTAATCCCAGTTCAACTGCAGCTTCTCTTAGTGTTTTACCTTCTTTATGGGCTTTCTTAGCAATTTTAGCCGCATTTTCATATCCGATGTGAGTATTTAAGGCCGTTACCAGCATCAAGGATTTTTCCAGCTTTTCCTTAATTTCAGGATAATTTGGCTCTATACCAACTGCACAATTCAGGTTAAATGATTCGCATGCATCACCGAGCAATCTTGCGGATGTGATCAGGTTGTAGACCATCATTGGTTTGAAAACATTTAATTCAAAATGGCCTGTCATCCCACCTGCGGATACAGCCACATCGTTACCAATGACCTGAGCGCAAACCATCGTTAATGCTTCACATTGAGTAGGGTTTACCTTGCCAGGCATTATTGAAGACCCAGGCTCATTGGAGGGTATTATTATTTCCCCAATTCCACTTCTTGGGCCAGAACATAACATGCGTATGTCGTTTCCAATTTTCATTAAACTCACTGCCAATTGTTTTAGGGCACCATGGGTTTCTACCATGGCATCATGCGCGGCTAACGCTTCAAATTTGTTTTCGGCGGATCGAAATGGCAAGTTGGAATTCTTGGCAATCTTGTCGGCAACAAGATCGGAATAGCCGACTGGAGTATTCAGCCCGGTTCCAACTGCAGTTCCTCCTAACGCAAGCTCTGCCAGGTGGTCCAAGGTGTTATTCAAGGCCTTCAATCCATGGTCAAGCTGGGAAACATAACCGGAGAATTCTTGACCAAGACTAAGCGGAGTTGCATCCATGAAGTGTGTTCTTCCGATTTTAACAACATCTACAAAAGACTTGCTTTTTGAGTCTAATACGTCTCTAAGTCCTTTCACTTTTGGTATGGTCTGCTCTACAATTAATTTGTAGGAAGCAATGTGCATAGCGGTTGGAAAGGTATCATTTGACGATTGGCTTTTGTTGACATCGTCATTTGGATGGATACTCTTGGAATCGTCGGTTAGGGAACCACCGTTGATAACATGTGCTCGATTGGCAATGACTTCATTGGCATTCATATTGGATTGTGTTCCTGACCCGGTTTGCCAGATAACCAACGGAAAATGATCGTCTAATTTGCCATCTACGATTTCATCGCAGACCTGTGCGATAAGGTTTTTCTTCTTTTCATCAAGTACACCCAGTTCCTGATTAGCCTCAGCGGCAGACTTTTTCAAAATGGCAAATGCCTGAATAATCTCCTTTGGCATGTGCATATTTTCACCACCGATTTTAAAGTTATTTCGGGATCTCTCTGTTTGGGCCCCCCAGTACTTTTCTGAAGGTACTTTTACCTCACCCATGGTATCGTGTTCCGTCCTAAAACTCATGATTTTTTATTGTTGAAAACAAAATTAAACAATGAACTCCCAGCATGAAATTGGAATTGATATATATCATTTTGAATCAAATTGTAATAATCGGGAATTGATTGTAGGTTTGTGCTGTTTAGAATGATTCTAAATAAAGATGCTTAAGGTTTTACTTTCAGATTTTCAATTCCTTACCAGAGAGGGATTGATCAACATGATCAAGAAGAATGAGGAATTTGATCTAGTAGGGGTGAATGAGGGTCCGGATGGTCTTCTTGAATCGGTGCTGGAAAAACACCCTGATGTGCTTATTCTGGACTACCAAAGTCAGGATCCTATACTGATATCGATACTGAAAAAGATCCTGGAATCAAATGCAACCAATGTATTGATCATTACTAATGATGATAAACCCGCACAGATTCAAAACCTGCTAGGAATGGGGATAAAAGGAATCGTCACAAAGGGATGCAGTAGACGTGAAATAATAAACGCTATTCATTCAGTGGCTTCCAGGAATCGTTTCTTTTGCAATCGCATTTTGGATATAGTAATTGCTGATAACGATGAATTGCAAAGGGATTCTGAAACCTGTGAACCATCGGATCTTTCTCCACGTGAATATGAGGTTCTTCAGTTAATCACACAGGGTATGAAGACGGTAGAGATTGCGGATAAGCTTCACGTAAGTATTCATACCATCAATTCTCATCGAAAGAATATTCTTAAAAAACTCAACCTGAAATCACCGGCAGAGCTAATTGTCTACGCGATGGAATCAGGATTGGTAAAAGTATAATGGCCGATTCTCTTTTAGAACTTTCAACAAACACTTTGGCTGTTGTTACCGAAGTAATATCAGATGAGCTATCTGCTAAACTAACAGAGATGGGGTTATTTGAAGGGAAGAAAGTATTTGTAGCTTTTAAGGCTCCTTTTGGTGATCCTATTGCGGTGGATGTTGAAGGTTATGTACTTTCGCTTCGAAAAAATGAGGCCGCTCTTGTCAGGGTTAAGCAGCTATGAGAATTGCATTAGTAGGTAATCCAAATTCGGGTAAAACATCGGTTTTTAACCAGCTAACTGGTTTGAATCAAAGAGTTGGCAACTATCCCGGGATAACTGTTGACAAAAAGATCGGACGGTTGAAAAAACATCCGGAGATTGAGGTTCTTGACTTACCCGGAACCTATTCCATATATCCGAAATCATCAGATGAAGTCGTGGTCTCAGAAGTACTAACTTCTCGAGAGAACCCTGATCATCCGGACCTTGTAGTAGTTATCGCCGATGTAACTAACCTGGAGAGGAATCTGTTGATTTACACCCAAATAAATGACCTTGGGATACCAGTGATTCTAGCGTTGAATATGATGGACTTGGGACGTAAATCCGGTCTTCAGTTGGATCTTGAGAAGATCAGGGAGCTTTTTCATCCTGCCGATCTGGTTGAGATTAACGCTAGAAAGGGAGAGGGAATTGACCAACTTATCCAATCAATTGCTGATTTCAAACCTTCCAATAATTCCAGCGAAGAAATAATACCTGAAGAGTTTAACCTGGATTATTTTTCAGTACCTGACTTTGAAGAACAGTCCCGAAGAGCGTCTGTTCGCTACAAGAAGATTCGGCAGATGCTTGCCTTCTCCAAAGTAAAGGAGGCCAATCGACTTACACGTAATCGACGGGATAAGGTTCTAACTCACCCAATTTTTGGGTATTTGTTTTTCCTCATCATTCTCCTACTAATATTTCAGGCCGTGTATGCCTGGGCAGAATGGCCCATGGATCTGATTGATAATGTTTTCCTGACTCTGAGTCAGGCGGTGAAGTCAAGTCTCCCTGAAGGGCCGCTTACTAATTTAATCGCCGAAGGCATTATTCCCGGGATAGGAGGTGTGGTGATTTTCATTCCACAAATTACCCTGCTGTTTACCTTCATATTCATCCTCGAAGAGTCAGGGTATATGGCAAGGATTGTATTCATTATGGACAGACTAATGAGACCTTTCGGGCTAAATGGAAGAAGTGTTGTTCCCTTAATCTCAGGTGTAGCCTGCGCCATTCCTGCAATTATGGCCACCCGTACAATAGAAAACTGGAAGGAGCGATTGATAACGATAATGGTCACGCCCCTCATGAGTTGTTCAGCTCGGTTACCGGTATACACATTATTGATAGCATTGGTAGTGCCAGACGTTAGTATCTGGATTTTTAATCTAAAGGGATTAGTTCTACTTGGATTATATCTAATAGGTACGGTCGCAGCCTTAATGGCAGCAATCGTTTTTAGATACATCATTCGGTCTAAGGCGAGAAGCTTCTTGGTTATGGAGTTACCTTCATTTCGAATGCCGAGATGGAATAACCTGACGGTTACGATTCTTGAGAAGGTTAAAATATTTGTATTCGAAGCTGGTAGGGTGATACTAGCAATATCCGTTATTCTTTGGGTTCTTGCTTCCTATGGACCTCCAGGACGAATGGATAGTGCTGTGGAGCGGTTGACTATGTCTGAATATCCCGATGAAGCCCAATACGAAAAGCAGGTTTCCTCTACACGACTAGCTAATTCATATATAGGTATTTTAGGAAATGCTATTGAACCGGTCATACGGCCGTTGGGTTATAACTGGCAGATCGGCATAGCCCTAATTACTTCGTTCGCGGCTCGGGAAGTCTTCGTTGGTTCGATGGCAACCATTTATAGTGTAGGAGAAGATTTTGAGGCAGATGAGTCTTTATTGCAACGAATGAAAAACGAGCAAAATCCGGTAACAGGGGAGAAGGTCTATACGTTGGCTTCAGGGATCTCATTGATGATTTTCTACGCCTTTGCCATGCAATGCATGAGTACTCTGGCAATTGTTCTCCGTGAAACGAAATCATGGAAATGGCCGTTAATCCAACTTGGGTATATGACCCTTCTTGCTTACGTTTCAGCATTGATTACCTTTCAACTATTGAATTAGCATGCAGCTACTTTTAGTGATCATAGTGTTCTTCATCGCAATTGCTTTCATAGGCCGTAAACTGTTTATCAACTTCTTCAGCAAGGAACACAACTGTGAAGGGTGTGCCGTTTCCCAGATGCACCAGAAGAAAAGCTAGTGACATATATCACTACTTCTAGTGATATGCATTTTGGCTAGAGATAGCTATTTGAGAGATTTTTGGCAGACCTTACATTTGCTATAATTTGGAATGATTCTAAATAAGCAAGATGATGTTTGAAACGGAAGAGACGGAAGAATTACACATTTCATTTTTAGGCAACCGCGAAGGTCTATTAAAGACGGAAACCTGTGATTTTAAGAAGTGTTGCAAAAAGTATAAAAAGAAGGGTAAGCACTGTAAGAAGTGTCCTAAGCTATAATGATTGACATCCAGGAACATTTGGTGTATCAAACCCAAAATGCTTCTATTCTTCAGAAGGATGATAAGGATTGCTATGAATTGCAATTCTTTCGGCAGAAGTTGGAAATACGTCCATGCGAATTACTTGCTTTTCGTCGAAAGATTAACTCCATTGATATTGTAACACTACTGGAGTCTGACGGCTCCGATGTAGAAGTGATTCACCTTCCTTCATGTAATCGGATTTTTGTTTTTACCATTCAAGAGATACTCGAGTTAAAGGAGCTTATCCACGGAACATTTGCCATGCTGGAGTTGAATAGTTTAATCCATAGGCAACTCAATCGCCTGGCGGTCTAATTAAGAATCATTATAAATTGATTCTTGGTGTACCCTGAGTCCAATTTTTACATTTTTTTTGTTGTAGAACAGTCAAAAGCGATTTAGTCATGAAAGACATTTTAAGAAGACACCAGATTCTCAAAGATGAGATTGTAGATATACTGAATAAGCAAATTAAAATGGAGGCACATTCTTCTGCCGCGTACCTGGCAATGGCAGCGTGGTGTGATGTAGAGGGATACGATAACAGTGCCGAGTTTTTTTTCAACCAGTCCAATGAGGAGCGTAAACACCAACTTAAACTGTTTCATTACTTGGTAGACATGGAATGCCATGCGATATCGCCAACGGTGGATGAATCACAGCATGAATTCAACAATCTTCGTCATGTTTTTGAGAAAGCACTGGAGATGGAGATGGCGGTTACGGATTCCATTCATAACATTATGAATGTATGTCGAAAGGCCAATGATGTGGCGACAGAGGAATTTATGCGATGGTTTGTGAATGAACAAATAGAAGAAGAATACGTGGCAAGAAGAATCCTTGAGCTATTTGACGTGTTAGGTGAAGATAAAATAGCCTTGGGAATGTTCGAAGAACGCGTGCTTCATGTCGAATATGATCCTTTTGGAGACGAAGAATAATTACCTTAAGAAAATGATAATATTGAAAGGCCGGTGATTCTTCACCGGCTTTTTTCATTTTACAGCAATAAATGAAAAAGAAAGAACGTTCGGAGTTCATCCTTAAACAACCCTTGTCGAGTATAGTCTGGAAGCTTTCACTTCCGGCGATAGCGGCTATGGTACTATTTGGACTGAATGCCTTTCTTGACGCAATTTTTGTAGGTCAGTTAATAGGTTCTACGGCACTTGCTGGAGTTGCCTTGGCGTATCCTTTATCCAATTTGATGATGGGCCTCGGTTCATGGATTGGAACCGGTGCTGGTAACGTTTTAAGTATCGCAATTGGCGCTAATGATGAGGACTTGCAGAAAAAAATTGTCGGTAGCTCCACCTTTACCGGATTTCTCTTCAGTGCAGTATTTACTTCATTGGCATGGATTTTTGCACCCTTCTTGATTGAGTCCATGGGAGGAACTGGCGAAATCCTGGATATCGGAGTCAGGTACTTCAGGATTTCAATACTTGGAACCGTTTTTTGGATTTATGCACTCACCCTGAACATGATAATTAGAGGCGAGGGAAAAATGTTGGAGGCGGCAAAAATGATGGGTGTAGGGCTTCTGGTAAACATAGTATTAAACCCAATTTTTATCAGTGTTTTTGACTGGGGTGTCGAGGGTGCTGCCTGGGCGACAACCGTAGGCATGATTGTTTATAGTGTACTTGGATATCGGTACTTCTTGTTAGGACGGGCGTCATTTCCATCGAATATAAAGAAGATAGTGTTTGACCATGTAGTAATACGATTAATACTTAAGACAGGTCTCCCTGGATTCGTCATGACCTCTATGAGCCTGGTTCAGGCCTTTGTAATTTTCAATGCCATCACAGATGTGGGTACAGAAGAGGATGTGGCTTTCTTCGCTGCTTGTCATAGAGTTCTTCTATTTATGATGACACCTCTTTTTGGACTGATGAGAGCACTACAACCTGTATTGGGAATTAACTATGGTGCTGGAAATTTCGATCGGGTAAAACAGGGATTTAATGTATTCACCTGGAACGGCCTTTTGATCATTGCGCCTTTCTGGTTGGCGATGAATGTTTTTCCAGATATTACTTTAAGGCTCATGCTTCCGGATATGACACTCACAGTACAGCAACTTAATTACTTCCGAATTTACATATTCGTGCTACCCATTTTGCCCTTCGTATTCAATGCATTGACCTATTTCCCTGCTATCGGAAGCCCGAGGAAAGCAAGTCTTGTTGCATTAGCGAGACAAATTGTTTTTTATGTACCTGTAATGCTTGTATTGCCCAAACTTTTGGGTCTTAGTGGGGTGTATATCGGAGGAGCCATTATTGATATTGTTGTTACAATCTGGATGATCTTTCTTGTATGGAAAAGTATGAGGGAATTAAAGGAAAAAGAGGATCCAGTACTCTACAGTTGAATACCCATAGCCTTCAAATCCTTTACCAGTTGTTCTGGGGTGAAGAATCTTATTGTATTGAACCCCATCTGATCGGCACTGTTAATGTTATTCAGGTTATCATCAATAAATATGCATTCCGCAGCCATTAGGTTAAATCGTTCCAAGAAAGCACTATAAATCGCTTGATCTGGTTTTGCAACTCCTTCCTCACCGGAAACGATAATGCCATCCAATTCATCAAAAAATGCATAGTTGTTACGCACCAATGGGAAGGTTTCCGCGGACCAGTTCGTAAGACCAAACAAAGTGTATCCATTATTCTTAAGATCGTATAGAACATTCACAGTTCCGGCAATGGATCCCCTGATCATTTCAATCCATCGGGAGTGATAAAGTTGTATTTCATATTTGTACTCAGGGAATTCTACGCTTTTCTCCTTCACAGCTTCTTCAAAAGGTTTCCCGGCATCCATTTGTTGATTCCACTCTGGCGTACAAACATTTTGCAGAAACCAATTTATTTTTTTCTCGGCATCAAACACTTGCCGATAGAGATACCTTGGATCCCAATCCATTAGGACCCCTCCGAAATCAAATATGATTTTAACCATTTAGACCGTTAACTCTACGAGATTGCCTTCCGGATCTTTGATCACACTTTCGTAATATCCATCTCCTGTTGTTCTAGGTTGACCAACGATTTCATACCCGTCGTTTAGAAGCTTAAGACTAAGGTCATCGACACTTTTTTTATCGCCCATTGAAACTGCGAAGTGTGCCAAACCCAGGCGCTCCTCTTCACCTTGGGTTTTTACATCTTCTCGTTGCATCAGTTCCAATCGGCATCCATTTTCAAATGATAGGAAATAAGAAGAAAACTTCTTTTGGGGGTTAATGTATCGATCGTTGCTAATTGCATTGAAATAAGTTTCGTAAAAGGACTTCATTCCCTCCAGGTCTTGTACCCAAATGGCTATGTGTTCGATTCTCATAAATGAAAGTGTTCTACCTAATAATACGGAAGACAAGCACATTTTGATCCGAACAGTTAATCAATACATAGAAATAATGATAGGGGGACTATCGAAATATAAATAAAAAGTGAATTGAAACCGCTCTTTGTAAGTACTATCTAAATCTTGATCGATTCGCTTATTCCCTTGAAGTACTCCCAGACCACTACGCCTATGGAAACAGAAATATTCAAGGAGTGCTTAGTACCATATTGTTCGATTTCTATTACACGGTCTGCAACCTCAATGAATTCGTCGGAAACACCGTCAACTTCGTTACCAAAAATAAGCGATACAGGCCGTTCTTTGTTTACGATTCGATCATTTGCCAGAGATTCGGATTCATCAGCTTGTTCGATAACATGGATTTCGCTTTTTCTTTCTCTGAGATACTTTATTGCGTCTTTGTTTAAATCAAAATATTTCCAGGATACGGATTCAGTAGCTCCCAAAGCGGCTTTGTTGATTTCCCGGTGTGGCGGCTTGGCTGTAATCCCGGTTAGCAGGATTTCATCAATACGAAAAGCGTCAGCGGTCCGAAATGCAGAACCTACATTCATCATACTTCTTACATTATCGAGCACAAGAATAATGGGAGCTTTTTCGGCAACTTTGAATTGCTCGATATCTAGTCTGTTGAGTTCTTCGTTACGGAGTTTTCGCATGCCCGGTCCATTGGTTAATATTGTCCTTCGATCGTAAATTTAGTTCTCTCTCATGCCCAAAGCCAAAGCACCTAGTGAAACTCCTTTGATGAAGCAATACAATGCGATCAAAGCGAAACATCCAGGGGCGCTTTTACTATTTCGGGTGGGTGACTTCTATGAAACCTTCGGTGAGGATGCTGTAAAGGCCAGTAGGATTCTTGACATCGTGCTTACTAAAAGAGCAAATGGGGCCGCCTCTCATGTCGAGTTGGCAGGCTTTCCTCATCACGCCCTGGATGCATACCTACCAAAACTGGTTCGTGCAGGGGAGCGAGTAGCGATTTGTGACCAGTTGGAGGACCCCAAGTCCGTGAAAGGCATTGTTAAGCGTGGGGTCACTGAACTAGTAACTCCAGGCCTTTCCTTAAACGACAACGTGCTTGAGAAAGGGAGAAATAATTACCTGGCCTCTTTGTGTCTGGGAAAGGAAAAAAATGGGATCGCCTTCCTTGATTTATCTACAGGGGAGTTTTTTGTAACCCAGGGTGAATTGGATTACCTGACCAAATTGATCCAGGGATTCACTCCTGCTGAAATCATTTATCCTAAATCCTGCCGTCAACAGTTTGAAGAGTTATTTAGTCAGCAATACAATGAGTTTGCCCTGGAAGACTGGATCTATTCCTGGGATTATGGGTATGAGAAACTAACTGCCCATTTTGGAACTAAGAACTTAAAGGGATATGGCATTGAGGATTTAGGTGAAGCAATCATCGCTGCAGGAGCGGTTTTACACTATCTTGATGAAACCCAGCACAAGGATTTAGGACATATTTCTTCCATTGCTCGACTTGAAGAAGAACGTTATATGTGGCTCGATCGATTCACAGTTAGGAATCTCGAACTCATTTCTTCGGCCCAGGTGGACGGTGTGCCTTTGATCGATGTACTCAACGATGTTGTCACACCGATGGGCAATCGCTTACTAAGACGTTGGTTAGTGTTGCCTTTGAAAGAAAAGGCAGAGATTGAATTGCGTTTGGCTGCAGTCGAATCGATGGTTGAAGATCAGGAACTGTTGGATACACTGAGGGAGCAGCTTAAATCAATTGGCGATCTCGAACGGTTGGTTTCCAAGGTTGCCACTGCCCGGATCAATCCAAAGGAGCTGTTACAGCTACGTAGAGGATTGGAATTTGTCGATCCTGTTGCTGAATTGTTGAGAAACAAGAATGAACTGAAAGCTTACCGGGGGAGGCTTCAGTCACCGGAAGTCCTAATTGATCACTTGCAAACTCATCTTTTGGAAGATGCTCCAATGAATATCCACCAGGGACATGTAATTGCAGAAGGAATTGATGAGGAATTGGATGAGCTTAGAAAGATTGCTTTTTCAGGAAAAGACTATCTCCTGGAGATTCAAAAAAGGGAAGCGGAGAAAACTGGCATCACTTCTTTGAAAATTGCTTACAACAAAGTTTTCGGCTACTATTTGGAAGTGACCAATGTCCATAAGGATAAAGTACCAGAAGAATGGATTCGCAAACAGACACTGGTCAATGCTGAGCGATACATAACGGAAGAACTAAAAACCTACGAGGAAAAAATAGTAAAAGCGGAGAGCGAACTGTCAGTCATTGAGGCCCGCCTGTACCAGGAGCTATTGAGTTTTGCACGTGATTTTACGGAAATGATCCAGCAGAATGCTCAGGTCATAGCCGAGTTAGATTGTCTTGCTAATTATGCGCACCTTGCCGGTAGACACAAGTACGTTAGGCCAACGATTACAGAAGAACCAGTTGTTGACATCAAGCAGGGAAGGCATCCGGTAATCGAACAATTGCTGCCAGCGGAAGAGGCTTACATTCCCAATGACGTGTTTCTGGATAATGAATCGCAGCAAATTGTAATTGTTACCGGCCCAAATATGGCGGGAAAATCCGCCCTATTAAGGCAGACGGCACTCATTGTACTAATGGCTCAAACCGGGAGTTTCGTGCCCGCAGGATATGCAAAAATCGGGATTACTGATAAGATCTTCACTCGTGTTGGCGCTTCTGATAACTTATCGCGCGGTGAATCCACTTTCATGGTTGAAATGATCGAAACGGCAAGTATTCTCAATAATTTGAGTGATCGTTCTTTGGTTATCATGGACGAAATCGGTCGAGGAACAAGTACGTATGACGGAATATCCATTGCCTGGTCCATTGTAGAATACTTACACAATAACGAAGAGAGTAAAGCAAGAACACTGTTCGCAACTCACTACCACGAGTTGAACGAGCTTGCAAAGGATCTACCTCGGGTAAAGAACTATAATGTCGCCGTCAAAGAGCATAAAAATAAAGTCATCTTCCTAAGAAAACTGGAGGAAGGTGGTAGTCAACATAGCTTCGGTATTCATGTGGCGCAGATGGCGGGAATGCCCAATCAAATCGTAATTAGAGCCAACAGCATCTTAAAACACCTGGAGAAGGAAAAAGTAAACACGGAAGATACGATGGCTGATATCCCTCAACAGCAATTTCAAATGAATCTCTTTGAGGCTGATCCCAGAATTAGTCGATTGATGGAGATATTGAGAGAGGTAGAGATAAACACCATAAGCCCAGTTGAAGCGCTGCTTAAGCTCAATGAGATGAAGGACATTCTTAAGCAGAACACTAAGGGTTAATTAAAGCTTATTTCACTAATCTTGTTAGTGGCTACTTTGATTTCCTCCGGTTTTTTGGTAATCGGGTTTTGCCCTTGAATTCTTATGATGTTTGCCATGTCACCTTTTTTATAGCATTGATTTTCCATCTTCGCATCCGTCATTTTGAATGTTGAATTGTCTCTGGTCTTAATAACGATGGTACCCTGATCGATGGATTTAGCTGAAGACTTTGGGTCATCTGTGAATCCATAAAACAACATTTGCTTCACGTTTTCATATTCTTCCACAGTGAATTCCTGTGAATTCAAGGTGCCAGTGACTTTAAGGGCTATTTCCTGATTTTTCCCAAGTGTATGTGTTTTTCCACCACAGGTCAGTAAGCCGAAATGCTGGAATTCAATCACAGTTCCGGATTGTAATTTGACTTTTCCGCTGTAGCCGTTTTGGGCACTAACGGGGAAATAAGAGATCAATATAAATCCAACTAAGGCAGCTTTTGACAGGCAAGACATGGTTCAGTTGATAACAGAGATTTCCTGCTATTTTAAAGAATTAGATGGATTAATCAAAAATGCTGTGGGTGACGAAATCAAAAATTGCATAGGTATATTGATTGCGTGGGTCTCAATAAATGAAAGCTGACAATTGTCATTCCACAAGTGGATCAGATGCGTTATTTTGATAGATCTCCGCTCAGAAAACAAATAACTACTCCGATGAAATATTTAACTGTATTCATATTGATGTTAGGCGTCCTGGTTGCGTATTCACAAAAGCAGATTATTCTACGGGACGGAGAAGTAGTTCCGGTAAAAAAATTCTACTTGAACAAGAAATCACCGCCGGGGAAACTGAAGTTTAAGGACACCAATTCCGATTTTCAGGAATTCGATCGATCCGAAGTTTTTGTTATTCAGAAGAATAAGCATTTCTATGCGTACAATTCTTCGGGAGTGGCAAACTACGGTAAGGTATACAAAGGCATGCCTGTCTTTAACCCACAGGAGGGATGTTCTCAAGGTGCGGTGTCGGCTATTCATAATTATAGCCCATACAAGACACAGGCGTTAGTGACGGGAATCAGTTCTTTTCTAGTTATGCCAGTGGGAGCCGTGGTGGCAGGAGTTTATAATAGTAAGGACCTGGAGCCTACGACTATACCTGAAGCCAGGAAAGATGATAATGAATTCGTGGATTGCTATGTAAAGACCCATGAGAAAAAAAGGAAAATGTCCAACTGGCTCGCTTGGGGCACGGGTTGGTCCTATTCACTATTGCTTACCTCGCTGATTATCACAGCGAGTAATTGAGTTTGATTAGCAAGATTTCGATTATTGGTATGAAAGAGCCAATAGTGTATTGACCACTTACGTTCGAAGAAGTACCCAGGGCGGGACTTGAACCCGCACGACCTTTAAGGGTCACAGGATTTTAAGTCCTGCGTGTCTACCAATTCCACCACCTGGGCATAAAAAAAGAAGCCGCAATCGACTGCGGCACTCTTTTGAGCGGGAGACGGGATTCGAACCCGCGACCCCGACCTTGGCAAGGTCGTGCTCTACCAGCTGAGCTACTCTCGCATGTCCTTTCAAAAGGACTGCAAATTTAATGGTTACTACCTTATTCGCAACGCTGAATGAAAAAAAACTCAGATTTTAGAATCTAAGGATCTTACCAATCCTTTTCAACCGACGACCTTCATCGTTTTAGGATCCCAATTAATTGGCTTGTTGCCAAAATAGCTCAGGTTAGTAGCTAGCGATGGGCCAGCAGCGCGTAGCCCGAAGGAACCATCTTCAACTACTTTATCACCGGTTTTAGCCCCGTTGATGAAACTCAGCCAGTGGGCAACATTTGAATCGTAGCCCTGAGGTGTTTCATAAATATCTTCACCTGGATTTCTCATTTCGTAGTTTGTGGGATAAGTAGACGCATACCATTTTTTATAATCCTGCTGCTGAGCTTCCGAGAAGGTTTCGAACGAATCCCAGCCACCGTAACCAGGTGCATCTGGAATTTTGTTCTTTTTGACAGTGATCTTATTCCATCCTATTTCCATGGTTCCCTCCGTACCCACCAGTTTCAAAAGGCCTCCACCACCGCCACTATCAACAAAGTTCACACGGATCTGCAGGTTAAAGGCAGAATGAGTTTCTAATTCAGGATAATCTACAACCGCAAGCATAACGTCTGGCACATCCCGACCGTCCTTCCAAAAGCGTAATCCTCCGGAAGCGAAAATCCGCTCTGGCCCAATGGACCCAAGAGTCACATGCAAACTGGAGAAAAGATGTACAAAGAGATCACCTGCAACACCCGTTCCGTAGTCCTGGTAATTTCTCCAGCGAAAGAAACGTTTGGCGTCGTAATCGCGCTTAGGCGCATCACCCAAAAACCCCTTCCAGTCCACAGTTTTTTCTGAAGCATCCGTTGGTATTGAGTAATTCCAGGCACCTAAATGCGAGAAACGATCATTGTATGTTTCTGCCAGTACCAATTGGCCAATCGCACCAGATCTATACAACTCACCAGCTTTAGCATATAGAATAGAACTTACACCCTGACTTCCGATTTGCAATGTTTTGTTGGTCTTCTTCTCAGCTGCAATCATGGAAGCACCTTCCTCGATTTTGTGAACCATGGGTTTTTCGCAGTATACATGTTTTCCTTTTTCCATGGCTTCAATGCTGATCTTGTCATGCCAGTGATCGGAAGTTGCAACCAGGACAGCATCCACATCCATATCAAGAATCTCCTTATAGTTTCGAGTAGTCATCACCTGATCACCATAAACTTCTTTGACTCGACTAAGCCTTCCATCGTACAAGTCACATGCTGCGGTGAGTTCTACACCGGGTATTTTAAGGGCCGTATTGATGTTGTTGAAACCCATAATTCCCATGCCAATAGCACCTACTTTTAGTGAATCTCCCGGAGCCGTCAGCTTTTGAAGATTTTCCAAAATTTCTTTGTTTTCAATCGCAGCGTTGGAAATAGCCGGTAGTGATAGGGCCGCAAGGCCGGATCCCGTTTTCTTAAGAAAATTTCTTCTGGATTTGCCCATGATCGTTCGTTATTATTGATTGTCAATCTAGTAATTGGTGTACAAAACAGGGAAGGGGATTTATTTCAAATGATAATGGGGAATAAAAAATGTTAGATCTTGAATCTTTTTCATTGTAATATCGTAATATTGCGATATGGGAGTAACAAAATCAGATTTGTTTACAGCTGAGCAGAATGAAATGGCCTCCATTGCCAAGGTTTTTGCGCATCCCGCTCGTATGGCAATCATTGATTATTTGTTACGATCAAACGCGTGTATCAATAGTGATCTTGTAGAGGAACTTGGTCTTGCACAACCCACCATTTCTCAACATTTGAATGAGCTTAAAAATGTGGGTATAATCACCGGATCCATAGAGGGTAATAGCATTAGCTACTGTATACACGAATCAAACTGGATGGAAATTAAGAACAGATTTGAAGAAATGTTCAATCGATACAAAGGAGTCGACTGCTGTTGATATTTTTTGCCATGAACCATCGTAATATAGCGATATAAAGATGAATGATAATACTCATTTTATAGAAGTCTCCAATTTGAATAACAGTTATGTTTTTTATCGCAATCTCCTTGGAGTAAAGGCGAAAAAAATCAAACCGGATTCGGTTGAATTCAAATCAGAAGGAATTAACCTGGTTCTCATTGAATCGGGTGATCAAGTACAAAAAGCAAAGTTTCACATGGAAGCTGAACGGGAAGAGACTGAAAGCACCTATCACCGGGTCAATAGGTTTATGAAAATCTCATTTGGGAATTCTAAGACCTGCGAAGTGGTTAAGTCAACTTTTCATGTAGAGGATCCGGATGGACATTTGTGGACGGTAGGCAAGGGATCAGATATTGATACAGAAAATTGTTACATCATTTAATTTTATCACAACTATGACAGAGACATTCAAATTTCACTTGGGTATGCACGTAACCAATATTCAGGATACGATTGATTTTTATGAAAGACTTTTTGGAGCATCGCCAATAAAGATTGAAAAAGACTATGCCAAATTTGAACTGGATAATCCCGGATTAGTAATATCCTTCATAGAAAAGCCGGATAGAGTGAATCCGGAATTTGGACACCTTGGTTTTAGGGTTAATAATCAAGAAGAGCTGAATGAAAAAAGGGCAGTAATTGAGAAGCATATTGCGATTGAATTGGAAGAAGAGAATACGGCGTGTTGTTATGCTGTACAGAATAAATTCTGGGTGAGTGACCCGGATGGACACCGATGGGAAGTATATCATTTCCTAAAAGACGTTGATACAAAAACGAAACAAGTGACAAGTACCTGTTGCTGACAAGGGATCAATGTTATTTAGCGGAATTGAGAGCTATAGGGAAAAGGTTGAATCCAATCTCAATAATATCCCTGAAAGCCGTGAGAGATTGCTGGATCGACTGTCAACTTACATCAAGGAAAACTCGGATAGTCAATTGAATCTGGTTTTTATCTGTACGCATAATTCAAGAAGGAGTCATTTTGGTCAGGTGTGGGGAAAAGTATGGGCGGATTACTTTGGGCTGGATTTTGTGGAAACATACAGCGGTGGTACTGAAGCCACCGCTTTCAATCCAAGAGCGGTTGAAGCCTTGCGAACTGTAGGGTTTTCCATTTCGAACGAGAAAACGGATAGCCCAAAATATGAACTGAGATATTCGAACGATAGGAAACCAATTCTAGCATGGAGCAAGACGTTTGATGATGAGGTTAATCCACAATCCCAATTTGCCGCGGTCATGACATGTTCAGATGCTGATGAGGCATGTCCATTCATTCCCGGTGCGGAAATAAGAATTCCCCTGGTTTACGAGGATCCGAAAAAATGGGATGACACTGATCGGGAAAGACAAGCGTATAAAGAACGATGCTTACAGATAGCTACTGAAATGTATCATGTCATGAAAGCCGTTTCCGGAGTTTAATTCTGTTAATAATTGTAAAATAACTCTTTGGGAATTGCTATTACTAAACAGCAATTTTCACTTTTCATAAAGCGGGGTATTTTTGCCGACTCATATATCCGAATAAAATGGAAAAGGTCGAAGATCAGGATTTAAAAAAAGAACATCAGGACAAGATTAAGAAAGTATCCACCGAAGTAGCCAAGGTAGTAGTCGGACAGGAGCATATGGTAAACCGACTCCTCATTGGATTGTTTACCCAAGGGCATATTTTATTGGAAGGTGTACCTGGTCTTGCCAAAACATTGACGGTTAATACCCTGGCTGATGTACTCCACCTTGATTTTCGAAGAATCCAGTTCACTCCAGATTTGTTGCCTGCGGATTTGATTGGTACCATGATTTACAATCAACAAAAGGCAGAATTTGAGGTTAAGAAAGGCCCGATTTTCGCCAACATGATTCTTGCTGACGAAGTAAACCGTTCCCCGGCAAAGGTTCAATCAGCCTTATTGGAATCGATGCAGGAAAAGCAGGTCACTATTGGTGAAACTACGTTTGGCCTGGACAGGCCATTCCTGGTAATGGCAACTCAAAACCCGGTAGACCAGGAAGGAACTTACCCATTGCCAGAAGCACAGGTTGACCGATTTATGCTGAAGGTACATGTTGGCTACCCGACGAAAGAGGAAGAGAAAGAGGTTATGCGACGGATGGCAAATATGACTTTCAAACCAACCCTGGAGACTATACTATCGAAAGAAGACATTTTTGCTATTCGGGAAGAAATCAACCAGGTTAAAGTCAGCGAGCCACTTGAAAATTACATTGTCGAACTTGTTTTTGCGACACGTAATCCAATGGACTACAATCTGAATGATGAGTCTCACTATATTCAATTTGGGGCCTCTCCGAGAGCATCAATCAATTTGAATCTTGCAGCAAAGGCTATCGCTTTCTTTGATCAGCGGGATTACGTTTTACCTGAAGATGTTAAGGAAGTGGCTGACGATGTCATGAACCATAGAATCATATTGAACTATGAAGCGGAAGCTGATGGAGTGAGCACGCATGACATCATTCAAACGATATTAACAAAAGTTGAAATAACAAAGTAGCCATACTCTAAGTAAACTGGGAAATTGATACTGCGCTTAATCCACGTTTTCATCAAGGATAACATTGCAATAATATTTTGCAATTCAGTTTAATAATATCATAACCTGCTCTATCAAAGCAGTTAATACGGGTGTATAAATTTTGTGTCCGAGATTAAATCCACTTACACAAGAATTTAAACATGAAAAATTTACTATCACTTCTTGCAATTGCGTCACTAGTATTGTTCTGGTCATGTAGCGACTCAGACAACGACGACGATGACGACAACCCACAACCGACGGAACAATCGGTTTCCGGACCCTTGGAAACTCAAACATGGACTACAGGCAGTACAATTACCTTAGCGGGTAGAACTATCGTTCCGGAAGGCGCTGTTCTTACGATTGAACCTGGTGTAGTAGTTAAAGGTGCAGCTGGTGAAGGAACTCAGGCATCTGTATTAGTAGTTGCCCAAGGTGGACAAATATTCGCAAATGGAACATCAGAAGCACCTATTATCTTCACATCTGCTGCTGACGGTATCACTCCTGGTAATGTTACAGGAACACTTGGAGTTGATGATCAAGAGCTTTGGGGTGGTTTGATCATCTTGGGAAGAGCTCCTATTTCTGCCGATGCGGAAACAGCACTTATAGAAGGTCTTCCTGCCGATGAAGCATTCGGTATTTATGGAGGATCCGATGCCAACGACAATTCAGGAGTTCTTAACTACGTATCGATCCGACACGGCGGTATCCTTATCGGTGAAGGAAATGAAATCAACGGTCTTACTTTGGGCGGTGTTGGCGCAGGTACAACTATCACTAATGTAGAAGTAGTTGGAAACGAAGACGATGGAATTGAGTGGTTCGGTGGAACCGTAAACGTTGAAAATGCTCTGGTTTGGGGTGCTGATGACGATGCTATTGACATCGATCAGGCATATGCTGGCTTGGTAAACAATGCTCTTGTGATTGCTGTCGATGGAGTAACCGACCACGCTCTTGAAATTGATGGACCTGAAGGAACACTTATTGATGGATTTACCTTAACCAACGTTACGATTATCGGCAACGATCAGGAACCTGCAGATTTCAGAGATTGTGCGGTTGGTTCAATCAATAACCTCTATATCACAGGCTATTCCGCAGACCCTACTATTGACGGTGAAGGAGATTTTTCATTAAGCGATCCAACGGATGATGCTGGAAACGTAGAATCCACTTGTACTACCGACAACTTCGGAACTGGAGATCTTAGTTTCTCCAACATTGAAATCACTACTAATTTCGCATTGGCAGATATTTTCAAGAATTTCTCAAATGCTGACATTGAGACAATTGTTACCCAAGTTGATGAAGGTGCAGCAACAGTGGGAGCTAACACTAGCGTATTCGATGGTTGGACGTTAGCATCCGCTTCAAGCGCCTACTAAAACTAGCTTAACATATAGTTGATATTCAGATAATACTAAGGTTATAACTTTGTCCGTCCCTCGGGACGGACAATTTTTTTTATTTCAGACCAGTAGTTTTAGACTCTAACCCTATTATGAAACTAAAGTTTGTTCTTGTCCTTATCCTGCTTCTATGTTTTACATTCATTTATGCGCAGCAAGGAACAATACGAGGCCAGATTAAAGATGTAGCATCTCAGGAAGGATTGCCATTTGCCACAGTCCAGGTTCAGGGAACTACCAATGGAACGGTGACCGACTTTGATGGTAATTATACACTAAGTCTTGAACCAGGCACCTATCCAATTGAGATTTCATTCATTGGATATGTTACTATACAGATTACGGATGTAAGTGTTGAATCTGGAGAGGTAATGATACTAAACGCCAGCCTGGAGGAAGAAACCGAGATGCTTGAAGCGGTGGTTGTAACTGCTGAACAGATTAATAACACAGAATCGGCAATCCTTAATGTACAGAGAAAATCGGCCAACCTTCTGGACGGAATTTCGGCTCAAAACTTTAAAAAGATCGGTGATAACAATGCCGCAGGAGCCATTAGGAGAGTCCCCGGCGTTTCTGTTGACGGCGGCAAATATGTTTACGTTCGAGGATTGGGAGATCGCTACACTAAGTCTATTCTAAATGGAGTGGATATCCCTGGCCTGGATCCTGACAGGAATACCATCCAGATGGATATTTTTCCAACGAATCTGATTGATAACATTCTGGTCGTAAAAACATCAACGGCAGACCTTCCTGCGGATTTCACTGGAGGCGTCGTAAACATCGTGACAAAGGATTTTCCTGATGCAAGAGAATGGTCGGTTTCGGCAAGCGTAGGTTACAATCCAGATATGCACTTTACTGATGATTATCTTACCTATCCAGGTGGGAACACTGATTTTTTAGGAATAGATGATGGAACCAGGGATCTTCCGATAAATAAGAAGACGACCATTCCTAATCCGGTTTTCGATGACCCTGCAACAACGGACTTGACAAGGGAATTCAACCCACAGTTGCAGGCAGAGAACCAGAGAAGCTTCATGAATTTTAGCCTGGGCCTAACAGGAGGTGATCAGAAGCAGTTGGCTAATGGCAAAACGATCGGATACATCGCGGCGCTAGGTTACAGAAATACGACTACATTCATTCGTGATAATATAAACACCAGTTACTTCAAGAATGAAGATACTTCTGTCGATGATTTACGACTTAACAGGATTCAAAGAGGTGATTTTGGAAATCATAATGTTCTTTTTAGCGGTCTTGGGGGAGTAACACTACGCTCAAAACGTAGCAAGTACAGCTTAAATCTAATGCACCTGCAAAATGGTGAGTCACGAGCCGGGTATTTCTTTCAGCGCTCAATTGTAGAAAATTCTGTGGATCTGTTTAAAGACAATCTCGAGTACAATGAAAGATCCATTACCAATGTGATGCTTTCCGGAGAGCATTCGAATGAAAATGGAGATTTCAAAGTGGAGTGGAAAGTATCTCCTACCAGGTCTAACATGGAAGATAAGGACATCAGGTTAACACCTTATCGAATTGACGGAACCAACTATACCATCGAACCCAGTGAATCAGGGGCCCCAACTCGAATCTGGCGAAACCTGGATGAGGTTAACCTTGTAGCCAGAACAGATTTCACTAAAAAACTGCAGTTGTTTGGATATGAGTCGAACTTAAAATTTGGAGCCTATTCGGTGGTTAAGAGTCGTGATTATGAAATTCTTAATTACAGAATGGCAGTTAATGGTATTTCGCAATTTACAGGGGAAGCTAATGAGCTTTTTTCTGATGAGTTTTTATGGACGCCTTCATCAGGAGTGGGCTCTTACATTCAGGGAAATTTTGAGCCTTCAAATACTTTCGAAGCTACCCAGTTGAATGTTGCGGGATACGTTTCCAGTGAATTCAGACCGACAGCAAACTTCAGGACTATTCTTGGATTAAGAGTAGAAAATTTCGATCAATGGTATTCTGGAATTGATCAGTCTGGGAATGACTTTGATAATGAACAAATCCTGGACATGACTCACTTGTTTCCGTCAGCAAATTTCATTTACAATCTCACGGAACGATCCAACTTAAGACTTTCTTATTCAAGGACTATCGCCCGGCCCTCTTTTAAAGAAGCTTCTTATGCCCAGATTTTTGATCCTCTTACAGGTCGAACCTTCATTGGAGGCCTTAGAAGGGCTCAAACCCTTGTCGATGGTCAGTTTCAAACCATTTGGGATGGAAATCTGAGAGAAACGAAGATCGATAACTTCGATTTAAGATGGGAGGCCTTCCAGGAAAGGGCACAAATGTTTGCGGTAAGTGCTTTCTTCAAGAATTTCACTGATCCTATTGAGCTTGTCGTCTTTTCCGATAATGCTCCAGATAACTTCCAGCCAAGAAACGTAGGGAATGCCATCGTCTACGGAACAGAGCTGGAAATGCGTAAAGACCTTTCTTTTGTATCTCCAGGATTGGACGTACTGTCTTTCAATGTTAATACCACTTTGTTAAGATCCATTGAAGAAATGGACACTAGGCCAAATGGAGAATTTGATTCGAGAGTCGACAATGCCAGGGATGGAGAAAACGTTAAGAACACACGGCAACTACAGGGACAGGCACCTTACATGATAAATGCTGGTGTTTCCTACAATGGTAGAAATGATGGTATCCAGGCGGGATTCTTCTACAACGTACAGGGGCGAAGATTAGAGATTGTGGGATTTGGTGCTTCTCCTGACGTATTCACAGAGCCCTTTCATTCTTTGAATTTCAATATGTCTAAAACCTTTGGAATCAATAGAAACCAGAAAGTTGGGTTTGGAGTCAATAACATTCTTGGTGACGATTTAGAGAGTAGATACGACGCATTCAGAACTGATAATCCAATTTTCTCAAGGGTAAGTCCTGAAAGAAGATTCACCTTGCGATACAGTCTTAGCTTTTAACTAGCACAAAACATTAAACGAAAAACCCCGGCTTGTGTCGGGGTTTTTTATTTTGATATGGTCAGCTTTTTTCTTTGGAGGTCTGCCAGCGTCTTTTCCGCAAGCTTGATCTTTTCCACCATCACATATTGCTCCATTTCCTTATTTTGAGCCATCGATCGTTCATATTGCCTGCTCAGCTTGGCCAGTGATTTTATCTGAATATCTATCTTGTCTTCCACCTGATCGAGATAAAATTCTCTTTTGAAATCTGATAATATTTTTTTTACCTGATTAGAGTATGAATCAATTTTATTACCAGGTAAACCGTCTTTTTCAAGGGCTACGAAAAAATCACAGGATTTCTCTTTAATTGTTGCTTTCCCATAGAAAGTGATATCAATATCCGCACCGGTTTCTGTCGCTGGGATCACCACTCGGTAATGTCTCTTTTCATTATAGGGTCTTGAGAAATCTTTGCAATACTTCCAGAAACCCCGGTAGACTGTCTTGCCATCGAAATCGAAAAAAGTGCTCCAACCGGTAAACTCTTCGTCACCAATGTCAGTTGTTGCCTCATAGATACGAGATGAGTAGCTTTGAGCAACGCATGATCTACTGCTCACTGATGCCAGAAACAAAAGAATTACAGATAATCCTGTATACCCGAAAAGCATTCTCATGAAGACAAAGATATTGATCACTGGTGGAAGCGGACTCTTAGGAATGGCGATAAGTGACCATTTAAGTAAAAAGGGAAATGACGTAGTTCATCTATCTAGAAATGCCAACCCAAAAAGTAAATATCCGACATATGAATGGAATCCTTCCGCAGGAACAATTGATCCTACTGTACTTGATTCGGATTATGTCATGAACCTGGCCGGAGCTGGAGTCGGGGACCAGCGTTGGACCGAACCTAGAAAACGTCAAATACTTGAGAGCAGGGTAAAGGGCACCAAGTTACTTGCAGACAAATTTGGAGAGGTAGATAATCAGTTGAAGGGGATCATTCAGGCATCCGCGATAGGAATATACCCGTACGATGAAATTAATAACTACCATGAAGATGATGAACAAGGGGATCATTTTTTGGCAGAGGTTGTAAAGGCATGGGAAGAGGCTGCAGATCAGTTCGATTCACTGGAAATCCCGGTATGCAAGTTAAGGATAGGAGTTGTGCTAACCGAACAAGGAGGCGCACTCCCGAAAATGGCAACCCCGATAAAGCTGGGAGTAGGTTCTCCCATCGGTACAGGTAAACAAATTATGAGTTGGGTGCACATTGATGATTTGGTTAATTGTTTTGACTTTGCGTTGGAGAAAAGACTGACGGGTCCTTATAACCTGGTAGCACCTAATCCCGTCTCAAATACGGAAATCACAGCAGCCCTTGCCAAAGCTCTTCACCGGTGGATTGTGTTTCCAAACGTTCCTTCTTTTGTTATGAAGCTCATATTTGGACAGATGTCAGAGATTCTTCTGGAAGGTACTTCTGCTTCCTCATCAAAGATTGAATCCGAAGGCTTCGTTTTTAAGTTCGATACCATTGAGAAAGCATTACGCAACATTTACGAGTCAAACAAATACTGAAAGAAATATATGTCGGCAAAACAAGGAGACGATCTGATTCGAAAAGCTTTTAAAACTAAAGACTGGCAGGACATTAAGAGTACTGACTCCTGGACCATTTTCAAGGTCATGGGAGAATTTGTAAATGGATTTGAGAAGCTGGCCAAAATCGGTCCGTGTGTAACCATATTTGGTTCAGCAAGGACTCCAGAAGAAGCAGATAATTACCAAATTGCCCAGGATATCGCATCAAAACTTGTGGCTAATGGTTTTGGTGTTATAACCGGAGGGGGCCCAGGAATTATGGAAGCTGGGAACAAAGGAGCGAGTATGATGGGGGGGAAGTCTGTTGGTTTAAATATTGAGCTACCCTTTGAACAAGAATCAAATTCATTTGTGGATCAGGATAAATCATTGGACTTCGATTATTTCTTTGTTCGCAAAGTAATGTTTGTCCGATATTCACAGGGTTTTGTGGTCATGCCTGGTGGTTTTGGTACGTTGGACGAATTATTTGAAGCTTTAACTTTAATCCAAACCAATAAAATTGGTAGATTTCCTTTGGTACTTGTCGGTACAGACTACTGGGGAGGATTAATCAAATGGATTCGTGAATTCGCGCTGGGCAATGGAAACATTGATGAAGGAGATCTGGATCTCATTAACCTTGTGGATACATCTGACGAGGCCGTGGCTGTAATTGAGGAGTTCTATGGTAAATACAACCTGTCTCCTAACTTCTAATATTTCATCAGTTTTCAAGTGGAGATTCATACAAAGGGTAGCAATATTCATTCAGAAGAAGTAGTTGAAAGCGGACTCATAGAAATCTATGGGGCACGGGAGCACAACTTGAAAGATGTGTCGTTGAACATCCCACGCAACCAATTGATTGTAATTACCGGGATAAGTGGTAGTGGTAAGTCATCCCTGGCGTTTGACACCATCTATGCGGAAGGTCAACGACGGTATATGGAGAGTTTCTCGGCCTACGCACGTTCGTTCATCGGAAACATGGAACGTCCGGATGTAGATAAGATCAGTGGTCTAAGTCCTGTAATCTCGATTGAGCAAAAAACAACTTCCCGAAACCCGAGATCCACTGTTGGCACCGTTACGGAGGTGTATGATTTCCTTCGTTTATTATACGCAAGAGCCGGAATTGCATACAGCCACATTACAGGAAACCGGATGACGAAGCAAAGTGAGGATCAGATCATCGACCAAATTCTTGCAAATTATAATGGCAAGAAGCTGGTACTTCTTGCTCCTGTGGTGAAAGGAAGAAAGGGGCACTACAGAGAATTGTTCCAGCAAATCAGAAAAATGGGGTACTCAAGGGTACGGGTAGACGGAGAGATTCAGGAATTGGTGCCGAAAATGCAGTTGGATCGATACAAGACCCATGATGTTGAGATTGTAATTGATCGTTTTACAGTCGATAAAGGTCAAACAAAACGACTTTCTGACTCGGTGTCCATCTCCCTCAAACAGGGAAATGGAGTCATCATGATTCTTGATGAGAATGAAGAACTGTCTTTCTTTTCCAGAAATCTCATGGACCCGGAAAGTGGTTTGGCATATGATGATCCAGCTCCCAATACCTTCTCCTTCAATTCTCCTTACGGTGCCTGTAAGGACTGTAATGGTTTGGGTCAAATAGAAGAAGTCGATATGTCGATGGTTATTCCAGATCCTAATTTGAGCATAAGTCGGGGAGGAATTGTGCCCTTAGGTGAATATCGGGATATATGGATATTCAAGAAAATTGAGGCCATACTCAAAAGAAACAATGCGACCATCACGACTCCAATTAAGGATTTACCCAAAGAACTGCTATCTATCATTTTACACGGAGATGACGTTCCCGTTGCCGTAAGCTCAGTAAAATATCCAGGTACTGATTGGAACACTAAGTTTGAAGGTATCGTCAGCTTTCTTGAAAAACAAAAAACTCAGGGTACTGAGAAAACCAAAGAATGGGTAAGTGACTTCACTCATTCCCGAGTTTGTCCAACCTGTCAAGGATATCGCTTAAAGAAAGAAGCTCTACATTATAAAATTGATGGCAAACATATTGGGGAGCTGTCAAAAATGGATATTTCGCAACTTTCATCCTGGTTTGAAGATATCGAATCCAGAATGGAAGAAAGGCAAAAGACCATTGCAAAAGAGATCTTGAAAGAGATCAGAAAGAGAATTGGATTTCTACTGGATGTTGGCTTGGATTACTTAAGCCTGGATCGTCCGTTGCGTTCATTGTCTGGAGGGGAGGCACAACGAATCCGACTGGCTACGCAAATCGGGACACAGTTGGTGAACGTCCTATATATTCTTGATGAACCTAGTATTGGCCTTCATCAACGCGATAACATGAAGTTGATCCAGGCTTTAAAAGATCTCAGGGATTTAGGTAATACAGTGATTGTTGTAGAGCACGATAAGGACATGATGCTAATGTCTGATTACGTTGTTGACATAGGTCCGGGAGCAGGTAGGCATGGCGGAGAAATAGTTGCGGCGGATCCACCCGATATCTTCATCACCAATGAAACATTGACCTCCAAATTTTTGAATGGAGAATTGGAGATTGCAATTCCTACTAAAAGGCGCCGGGGAAATGGCAAAAACCTCGAGCTGAAAGGTGCATCAGGACACAATTTGAAAAACGTTGATTTGAAGTTGCCATTAGGGAATCTGATTTGTATCACCGGTGTGTCCGGAAGTGGAAAATCAACACTCATTCATGAAACGTTATATCCAGCTTTAAAAAAGCATATTTACAATTCCCGAACGGAGCCTCTTTCGTTTAAAAGTCTAAATGGAACAGAGCACATAGATAAAGTGATTGAGGTAGACCAATCACCCATTGGTCGTACTCCAAGGTCAAACCCAGCTACGTATACCGGTGTTTTTTCCGACATCCGATCGTTGTTTTCAGAATTACCTGAAGCGAAAATACGGGGATATAAACCAGGTCGATTCTCATTCAACGTGAAAGGAGGTCGTTGTGAAACCTGTCAGGGTGGGGGTATGCGCTTAATTGAAATGGACTTCCTACCTGATGTACTGGTTCCCTGTGAAACCTGCAAGGGAAAAAGGTACAATCGAGAAACTCTTGAAGTGAGATTCAAGGGCAAATCGATTTCAGATGTATTGGATATGACCGTGGAGCAAGCGGTTGAGTTCTTCGAAAACCAACCAAGAATTCTACGTAAAATTCAAACCCTTAACGATGTGGGTCTTGGTTACATTTCCCTTGGTCAACATGCAACTACCCTTTCCGGAGGTGAGGCTCAAAGAGTAAAGCTTGCTACCGAGCTATCGAAAAAGGATACGGGGAAAACATTCTATATACTTGACGAACCAACAACAGGACTTCATTTCCAGGATATCCAACATCTACTGGATGTGCTTCAGAAGCTGGTAGATAAGGGGAATACTGTTTTGGTGGTCGAACACAATATGGACGTAATTAAAGTGGCTGATTACGTTGTTGATTTAGGCCCTGATGGAGGCGAGAAAGGAGGTACAATAGTGAATTCAGGTACACCGGAAAAGATTGCACGAGGAGAGGGATTTACTGCTCAATTCCTTGCGAAAGAATTATCTCATTGATTGATTTTGTAGTTTGAACAAGAGAAGATTATACTGGCTTTGTCAAATTCTTGGATGGTCATCATTCGGAGCCTTGCAGATAATCTTGTTCTCATTCACCAGTGAACTCTCTACACTTTTTCTGCTTAACCAAATCACGCAGATTCTTTTCTACATTGTACTCACCCATTTGTTTCGCTGGTATGTACTTAGAGTGGGTTGGCTGAAGTTCAAATGGTATTCTCTGTTACCAAGGTTTTTCATTGGAACATTTGTCTTAGGTGTGCTGCACACACTTTTTATCATTATTTCAACATGGCTTACTGGAGATCTAAATCCAGAATCAGATTTGAATGTACTTTCATTAGTTGCCAACTTATTCGTTTCAATGACGATGTTTCTCATATGGTCTTTGTTTTACCTGTCTTTCCATTATTTTGAGCGGTACAATCGCTCTTTACAATATGAGGCTTCCCTGAAAGAGGTAGAATTGAATAATCTGAAGTCTCAGTTGAATCCACATTTTATTTTTAATGCCCTGAATAGTATCAGAGCCCTCGTTGATGAAAACCCGGCAAAATCGAAAGATGCAATCACGCGCTTATCAAATATTCTAAGAAACTCTTTGAGTTCTGAAAGGCAGAAATTGATTCCCTTTGACGATGAATTAAAAACAGTGAAAGATTACCTTGAACTGGAGAGTGTCAGATACGAGGAGCGACTAAAAACTGCATTTGATATAGATCCAAACTCTAATAGTTACCTCATTCCACCATTGATGATTCAGACCCTAGTGGAAAACGGGATAAAACACGGAGTATCAACCCTTAAAGGCGGAGGATTGATCAAAATAATCACCAAGGTTGAAAATAACTCCCTTAGAATTATTATTCTTAACACAGGGAAGTTTGTAAATGGTAGAGCAAAAGGCATGGGTTATGGCCTTTCTAATACCGAAAAGCGATTGGAATTAATTTATGGAGAAGAGGCATCCTTTTCCATTGGAAATGAGGGTAATGAGGTGAAAACTGAAATCCTGATTCCAAATAATTTGTAATTACTACTATGAAGACAATAATTATTGATGACGAAAGATTAGCCAGGAAAGAGTTGAATTCTCTCCTGGAGAACTACACTGAAATTGAAGTCATAGATGAGGCAACAAATGCTGATGAAGCATTGGAGAAAATCAACAAACTTGACCCCGAGTTGATATTTCTGGATATTCAGATGCCCGGTAAATCAGGGTTCGACCTGTTGGAAGATTTGGATAAAGTTCCCAATGTTATATTCACTACAGCCTACGACGAATTTGCAATAAAAGCATTCGACGTAAACGCCTTGGATTATCTACTTAAACCTATTCAAGAAGATCGATTGAAAGAGTCTATTTCAAAAGTTCTGACTTTAAAAACTTCCCAACAAGAGCCTGAACCTCCGCAGGTAAACCGGAAGTTGCAAATTTCTGACCAGGTGTTTGTTAAAGATGGAGATAAATGCTGGTTTGTACGATTGGAAGATATTCGACTATTCGAATCGGATGGAAACTACATAAAGGTGTATTTCAACAATTTCAAACCCATGATTCATAAAAGTCTGAATGCGCTGGACGAAAGGCTTGATGATCGGAGTTTCTTCAGAGCAAGTAGAAAACACATTATTAATCTAAGTTGGGTAGACACTATAGAAACATGGTTCAATGGTGGTTTACTTGTCCAACTCAAAGGAGGTGAAAAAGTTGAAGTCAGCAGAAGACAAGCAGCTAGGTTTAAGGAAAAAATGTCTCTTTAATCCATCTTGTTGATGGCATGTACAAATTTCTTATCGATAGACCAGTCTCGGGCAAGATTTATCATTGCTGTTGTTTCCATCTCCGTGACATATCCTTTTTTATGATTATCCTCCCAGGTGTCAAGTAAGTATTCCAGGCGTTGGTCTTCATCAAGTTTTGCAAAAACTTTTGAGAGGAATTCTTTAGCACGCTCAAAAGCCGACAAATAGTCTTGAGCAATAAACGAAGAAGCCCATGCATACTCTTTTGAAGCGTCAATTGACTTTACGAATGCCTCTAGAATTGATTTTTCATCCTCATCCATTCCGTGATAGTGGAAAATTAAAGACTTGAGTAATACCAAAGCTTTTTTTAAATCCTGATCCATTTAATGGTGACTCTGCTTAAATCCGAAATTAGCAGAACTAATTGTCATAAAATAATTTGAGTGCGATTTCATCTGCAAACAGAAGACCGAAAGAAGTGGTTCTAACGTACTTATCACTAACTTCAACAAGTTTTTCCTTAAGTAAACCTTCCAGTTCAGCCTGTTTGTCTATTGCGAGATTAATATGATAGTAGTCCTTCAAGAACTGGAGGTCTATCCCACGTTTCAGTCTACTCCCCGTCATGATGTATTCATTCACTAATTGTGTTTGATTCAGTTTCTCTGATTGCTGAAAACTGGTTCCAGCTTTTATAGCTTTTATGTACAAAGAATTGTTTGAGACATTGAATGATCGGATGTCTCGCCGGTACGAGTGGGCACCGGGACCAATACCGATATAAGAAATCTGATTCCAATACGAAGAGTTATGTCTGGATTCATTTCCCGGTATACAATAATTGGAAACTTCGTATTGCTCAAAACCCTCGGCAGTGAGTTCGGCCTGAGTCAATCGAAACAATTGTGCTTGTTCATCTTCTTCAATCGGTTGAAACTTCCTCTTCCTGTACCAGTTTCCCAATACAGTTTTTTCCTCTATAGTTAAACCATAGACAGACAAATGTTTTGGATTATAGGTTAAGACTTCTTCTAACTCACTTTTCCATTCAGATTCATCAAAAGGAGGAATACCATAAATCATGTCAATGGAGTAGTTCTCAAACCCGGATTCCTGCAAAATTTTCATAGCATCACGCGCAACCTTACTTGAGTGAATCCTATTTAAAGCTTGTAGTTTCTTATCGTTAAGAGTTTGTACTCCTAGGCTAAGACGATTGAATCCAAGTTGCAAATAGTTATCGGCAACCTCCTTTGAAATATCTTCAGGATTTGCTTCCAAGGTCAATTCTATATTATTCGAAAGAGGATATGAATCTTTAATCACACAAAGTATTTCATCTAACTTACTTGGTGCTAGTAATGAAGGTGTACCTCCCCCAAAATAGATGGACTCGATAGGTTCATCTATCTCATCTTTTCTAAAAATTAATTCCTCTTGAATGCAATCCAACATTGGTTTCATGCTGCCAAGGGAAGTACTAAAATGAAAGTCACAATAATGGCATGCCTGTTGACAATAAGGTATATGTATGTATAATGAAGCCAAATATGTTACGTTTACTGGCAATTTAGGATTTCAGCGTATTGAACAAGTCAATTGCCTCCTTTTTGTTATTGGTCTTGGTAGGGTTTCAAAGTACGGGTCAAATCAATAATTGGTATCTTGATCAAAAGCTTCTCAAAACCACACAGGAAGATTCGTCCAATTGTCATCGGGAGATAAAACGATTTCTAGTAACAAAAACACTAGAAGGATTCATTTATGCCAATTTAGATAGCATAGTTCGAGTCGATTCCACACTTGAATGGCATATGCATCAGGGTGCCAGGGAAAAATGGAAACTCAGGCAAATTCATTTAACAGATAGTAACAATATTAAAAACGGCAGGCTACGGTTCTCAAGACAACCTCGCTACATACTTGAGGAGCTGATAAACAATGGGTATCCCTTTGCTCAAATTGCAATTTCCTCAGTATCCAAAACCAAGGGAAAGATATTCGGGTCACTCGCCATCACACTTAATGATCCAATCGTTTTTGATTCTATCAAAGCCACAGAGGAAATAGATTGGATCCTTCCAAAATTCTTGTGGAAAGATCTTGATATTATACCAGGGGCATACTTCAGCCAATCAAAATATCTTTCATTAACAAATCGGATAAGGCAGTCCGAGCTTTATAAACTGAATGGTTATCCAGATATCGAGTTTGTTAATGGCAAAGCCACTGTTTATCTAGATGTTAAACAGGTAAAGTCGAATAGTTTTGATGGCATTGTTGGATTGCAACAAAGTGGTAATCGAACGACTCTGATAGGTAATCTTGATTTGCATATTACCAACCTTTTCAAAAGAGGTCAATCCCTCGGAGTGGATTGGATGCGATTCAAGAGAGAATCTCAACAAGCAAATATGTCTTACGAAGCACCCTATGTATTTGGATCCTCCATAAACCTTGGACTCGACCTGCATATATTGAAAGAGGACTCTTCCTTCACCAATCAATCGGGTAGTTTGTCCCTCTCAACAAGGTTGTTTGATCAAAACAGATTTTCTATTATCTATCGGAGATTTTCTGCTGCTGCCTCACTACAAGAAGTTAATCAAGGAACTGTCGGCAACTTTCGAACAGATTGGTATGGCATTCAAGTAGGATCCAAAGTACTGCCTAGACCAGAACAATCAATAGAAGGATTATGGTACACATCATCCCTACAGGTAGGAAATAAAAAACTTGACGAGAGTAGCGATACTATTGATTCAACCCAGACATTAACAGTCCAGTCTAGCTTATTTTTGGATTGGAGAAGGTTGCTCACGAATCGCCTGAAATTAGTTTTAACCTTTCATGGTCGGATAATTGATAGCGATGTATTATTTCAAAATGAACTGTTTCGTCTTGGAGGACTTAGTACTTTAAGAGGATTTAATGAGAACCAATTTTTTGCTGCACGCTCTCTGGTGCAAAAGGTTGAAGGACGTTATTTTTTCGAAGAGTCTTCCTACTTTTCTTTTTTCTCCGATTTGGCCACTTTTTATTCTCCTTTCACTGATGAATGGCTTCCAGCTATTGGACTTGGGTCTGGGTTGACAGTGAATACTAATAATGGAAACTTTACTTTTGTATTAGGTACTGGTAGTACAAGACAGCAGACTTTTTCCTTGAATCAAACACGAGTACATTTTGGATATAGCTCGACTTTTTAGAATCTTTTTTTTAATCCTACTAATACCTGTATTTACTTCAGCCCAGGAGGTTGCAAACCGGCAAATTGATGATTTAACTTTTCGATTGCTGAGTGTTCAAAGTAAGAACGACGTTTCATTAGCAACTGATTTGAACAACCTGCAAGTGATAGGTTTGTTTGTGACGGAGGCGGAACCATTTAAGTACTTAGAAATATGTAATCAGCAACCATTCAATGTGTGGATTGAGGACCAGATGCATTTTGAACAGAAGGATTGTTGGAGAATATCAAGAAATGAACTTTTTGAGATATCGCCAAACGACTCAGTTTTCATATCTCTTCAAACAGCAGGATCATTTAATACCATTAAGGCTGGGACTTACGGCAACGTAACAGCCAACCCAACAATTATTAACCAGATTCTTCCTAGAGGTTCAGACTATTCTTCAAATCTTGTCATCATTTTTTTTCTTTCCGTATTAGCCGTTTTTGGGGTAGTCAAGAATGAGTATCGAAGAAGTTTTTTTGGAATACTAGGTGGTTCTCTTCGAATTAATCCACGAATTGAACAGGAGGAAATAGATTTTGGATCTATTGTGTTGATTCTTTTCACATCCTTACTTATATCTTTTGCCTACTGGTACATTCAAGTCTACAGCAGCGCTTTTTACATAGACAATCTACCCATGAACTTAATTCAGGTTGGTAGATTTCTAATTATCACTTTGATTGCATTTGCTGCAAAGTTTATCTTCATCCGGATAATTGCTCAGCTTAATGGGTTTCGCAACATCGCATGGGAGCAGCTCATTGAATTTGTACGCTATTCAAGTGTACTAGCTTCGATTTTAATTATCATAGTTCTTGTGAAATTTTGGGGGGGAGACTTGGATTCAAGAGCAAGTGGATGGTTCTGGCAGTTCTATTTTGTTGCCGCATACATCGGATTCATTATTTATTACTATTTCAAGCTGGGAGTTAATTCCAATTACCGAAAACTTCACATTATTTCCTACCTTTGCACGACCGAAATTTTAGGGGCAACAATTATCGCCCTGATCTTTACAAAATAGATAAATTTTAAAATTAAGGGAAGCATGGGAAACGGTTTGATTTTGGAAGAAAAGGAGCGATTAACAGAGGTCAAAAGTATCTTGGTGTCCCAACCTGAACCTCAAAATAACAAATCACCTTATTACGATCTCAAGGAAAAATTCGGCATTAAAATTGACTTTCGACCGTTTATCGAGATTGATCCTATAGACATCAGGGACTTCCGGAAACAAAAAGTCAATTTTCTAGATTTTACGGCAGTGATTTTTACCAGTAGAAATGCGGTGGATCACTATTTCCGATTAGCTGCAGAAAGCAAGGTAGAAATACCAACAGATATGAAATACTTCTGCATATCGGAACAGACGGCTAATTATCTTCAGAAGTATATAGTTATTAGAAAGAGAAAAATATTCACCGGATACAGAACAGCTCAGGATCTAATTGAAATACTAAAGAAACATCCAAAGGAGAAATATGTTTTCCCTTGTTCTGATATCCGTAAGTCTGACATCCCAGATTTTTTGGAGGGAAATGATTACGAATACAAAGAGGCTATTATCTATAAAACGGTCGCCAGCGATTTATCTGATCTAGCCAACGTAAACTACGACATTATCGCGTTCTTTAGTCCATCTGGAATTTCATCTTTGTTCGAAAATTTCCCCGATTTCAAACAAAACAAAACTAGAATAGCGGCTTTTGGACCCACCACTTCAAAAGCAGTTGAAGAAGCCGGATTGATATTAGATATTCAAGCTCCGCTTCCAAATGCCCCTTCGATGACTGGAGCACTGGAATTATATATTAAAAAGGCAAACGGCTTGGAAAAGTAAGGGACTAGCCTGGTCAGGTTTGTTTTAGAAAAGTGCAATGAAGAAATCAATACTATATACAGCACTTTATCTCTTAAGCCTCCATGTCTATTCCCAAAGCGAGGCGGTCTACAGCCATGCACTGATCAACCCCGTGATTTACAACCCAGGTTTTACTGGTTGGGATGAGTTTGCACACGTTTCATTACAGGTTAGGAGCCAGTGGACTGGTTACAACTCTTCTTTTGACGGATCTGGTGGGGCACCGAATATGCAAGCTCTTGTAGCCTCCATACCTGTTGAAGGACTAATTAGTGGTTTGGGTTTGACTTTGTTGAATGAAAATCTTGGTCCAGTCAATAGTTTGTCTTTGGGCATCCCATTCTCCTTGCAGGTGGGATTGCAATCTGGAAATCTTGTGTTCGGAGCAACTCCGGGTCTCATATCCAGGACTCAACGTTTTGATTTATTGAGATTCAATGATCCCGGAGACCCACTGAACGTAGGAACCCGACAAACACAGACAAACTTTAATTTATCGGCAGGTATAGCCTACCAATACGCTAACTCAATTTTGGTGGGTGTAGGAGCAACGAATCTCTTAGAGCCATCATTTAATTTCGGATCGAGCGAATTGCAATATGAAATGAAGCGCTCATTTAATTTTATCGCAGGGTATAGGAAAACAGTTGGTGGGAATGTTCGGATTTTTCCCTCTGCATTTATCCTATCCGACTTGTCAAAATTTTCGGTTGACCTCGGTTCTCTAGTTTATATAGGAGAAAAAATTTGGTCCGGTGTTTATTATCGCTGGTCGGAGGCGATTATTCTACAAGTCGGTTATTCGCTTCTTCCTCAGAATGTGCTAAGAATTGGATTCGCATTCGACTTGGTTTTTGATCAGAAATCAGCAGATCAGTTAACCTCGCAGGAAATTTACGTGCGTTATAATTTACCAGAAATAGCACTTGGAGGTAGAAAACAAGTTAAAACACCAAGATTCACATATTAGCATTGTTTTTTCAGGTTAGAATTTCATTATTTATAGATGAAATATTGCGAGGTATTTGTTTAAGATTATATATTTAAGCTCTTTATCACACAATAATTATTGCAGAAGTTTGTTTATTTTACATACTTGCATGTTCAAATTTGGTGTTATGAAAATTATGGGTGTTTTTAGGCTGTCTGTTCTGCAGATGGTCGTCCTTGCTTTACTCGCATCGGGATGCGGCCTCTTTGGAGGTGGAAGTGGAGATTTTGATGACCGCGGAGAACTAATCGGTGTTCAGGGTAGAGAAGGATGGGAGATGACCAGACCATTCGGTATGGTTTCATGTCCAGCGGGTACTTTCCACATGGGGCAGGCAGATGAAGATATTGCCGCAACTCAAATCAACTTCAATAAACAAGTTACCATCAGTGCGTTTTTTATGGACGACACTGAAATTACAAACAACGAGTATCGACAGTTTACGGATGAGCTTACTCTAGGATCAGAGGTTGATCTTCCGGCTGGATATTCCATCGGTGACTTACTTCCAGATACTTCCGTTTGGATAACAGATTTTACTCATCACATGGGAGATCCTTTGGTTGAATACTATTGGGCGCACCCTGCATTTGATGATTATCCTGTAGTTGGGATCGACTGGAATGCGGCAAGGTATTTTTGCGAATGGCGAACACAACACTTAAACACTTACAGGCAAGACATAGGACTTCCTGTAATGCCTGCTTTCAGATTGCCCTCCGAAGCAGAGTGGGAGTATGCATCTAGGGGTGGACGTGATATGGTAAAATATCCGTGGGGGAACCCATATATTCGAAATGTAAAAGGTTGTCTTTTGGCGAATTTCAAGCCCGGGAGAGGTAATTACTTCGATGACGGTTTTGCCTACACAGCACCGACTGCGACATTCTTCGCTAACGGATATGGTCTTTATGATATGTCCGGGAATGTTAGCGAGTGGTGCGAAGACGCATATAATCCGTCCGCAGTCCCACTTGTTTGGGATATGAACCCAACATATTTCGATGACCGAATTGAGTACAAAGTTATTAGGGGAGGATCATGGAAAGACATTGCTTACTTCCTAGAGACAGGAACCAGATCCTTTGAACACAAAGACACAACGCGATCTTCAATTGGTTTTAGGTGCGCAATGACGTATCTTGGTAGATCCGCGGGGACTGAATTTTAAATGAATTATTAATACTAACCTAAATATTCCAATAATATGAGCGCGAAAAAAGGCGGATTTATGGAGCTTCTTTATTCCACGATTATGCCGAAAATCTATGGGATTGGAGCTGCTATCGTAATTGTGGGTGCGATGTTCAAAATTCTTCACCTACCGGGTGCCGCAGCGATGCTGGGTATCGGTCTGACTACGGAAGCGGTAATTTTCTTCTTAAGTGCATTTGAACCCAAACACCCAGAACCTGACTGGGCAAAAGTATATCCTGAACTGGCTGACGATTACGAAGGTCCTGCTGCTGCCCCTAAGAGAGTTGCACAACCTCAGGCTACAGGAGTTTCAGCGCAAATGGATAAGATGTTGGCTGATGCAAAGCTTGGTCCTGATCTTATTAAAAGCTTGGGTGACGGTATGCGCAATCTTTCAGATAGTGCAAACAAGCTATCATCACTTGGAGATGCGGCTGGAGCTACCAATGAATATGCTAAGAACGTAAAAGAAGCTTCTTCTACAATTACGGAGATGAATAAGTCGTATGCTAGCACCATGGATGCTCTAAAAGGCATGGCTGAAGCTTCCACTGATGCAAAAGAATACCACACTCAGGTACAAAATGTTACCAAAAGTTTAAGCGCATTAAACGCACTTTATGAGATGGAATTGAAAGATTCTCAAAGTCATACAAAAGCACTTAATAAGTTCTATTCTAATGTTACTACCGCCCTTGAAGGTATGGCGGATGCTGGAAAAGAAACAGCTGCATTCCAGGCAGAACTAAATAAGCTGACTAACAACGTGGCTTCACTAAACAAAGTATATGGCGGAATGCTTTCTGCCATGAAAGCATAATAACCTAAAACAACTCAACGATGGCTGGAGGAAAAGAAACAGGACGTCAAAAAATGGTAGGTATGATGTATTTGGTGCTAACTGCATTATTAGCATTGAATGTGAGTAATACCATTATTGATAAGTTCGTCTTCATTAACGAAAGTTTGGTTCGGGCCAATGAAGAATCAGCTGAAAGAAACCAACAAATCTTGGAGAGTATTGTCAAGATTGTTGATGAGACAGGCAACAGGGAGGCTGACCTTAAAGTTTCTGAAGCGGCTGAAGAGCTTCGCGCTCAAACTGAAAAAGTTCTTCAACAGCTGGACGTCCTTAAAGACACATTCGTCACCATTACAGGCGGATACGTTGAGCACGAGCCGGATTATATCGGTGATGCTAAACACCTGAACGGTAAAACGGATTATAATAAGGTAGGCCATTACATGATGCCAGAAGAAGAAGGAGGGGAAGGCAAAGGAGAGGAGCTGAAAGAACTTCTAAATGGCTACTCTGAATTTGTCAAGGTGCTTCTGGAAGAGAAGTTTGAAGCGGATGAAGTTGAAACGTCTCATTATAAGCCATTGGCAGTTGATGCAGCAGATGATCCGGTCTATAACCGGGATGCCAATCAAAAGGGTAAAAAGTTTTCACAATTAGCCTTCGAAGAGTCACCAACGCCAGCGTGTTTAGCAACAGTAAGTGAATTTCAGTCAAGAATATTAAGCTACGAGACCCGAGCTTTGGATTATTTATCTGGAAAAGTGGGAGCTGGAGATATAAGCTTTGATAGAATCGAGGCAAAAGTTCTTCCTGTCTCGCAGGTTGTCGCTGCTGGTACACCTTACGAAGGAGATATGTTCATTGCGGCTTCAGCAACAGGGATGAATCCTACAATGACTTATGATGGAAAGACAATTCCTGTTGAGAATGGCATCGGAAAAGTAAGGTTCATGGCAAGTGCTTCCTCTTATGATGACAACAATCAATCCAGGAAATCATTCGAGGCGGCCATTACAGTGCCAATCCCAGGTGGAGGTGACACTACGTACAGGACTACAATACCCTACATTGTAACTAAACCGGTTATTCAAATTCAATCTACAGCTGTTGGTGCTTTGTATTTTGGATGTGGAAATGAGTTAGATGTACAAGTTCCGGCTTTAGGAACATCATATAATCCTAGTTTTAACATTTCAGGAGGTCAAGCGTTTAAGGGATCGGCTACAGGTCAAGTTACCATAGTACCCAATGCAAGGAAAGTTGTAATGACTGTTTCCAGTAGCGGCAATACAATTGGAAGCAGAGAATTTGGAGTCAAACCTATTCCTGTGCCGGAAATTGTACCATTGACAGGTCAGGGACCTGTGAATATGAAAGAAGGCATTTCAGCAAAAGAACCTCGTTTATTCCTTAATGCTCAAGCAGAAGCTGGGTTTGCAGAATTCTTGCCGAAGGATGCAAAGTTCAGAGTTGCACAATGTGAAATCACCCTTGTCAGTGGAGGCTTGGCAAAAACTACCATTCGTGGGGCCAATCAAATTAACCTAGCACCGATAGCCGCAGTAGCTCGAAAAGGCAATACTTTGGTAATCGAGATAAAGAAAGTTCAAAGACAAAACTTCCGGGGACAAGTTGTTGATTTCCCTATGCCAGGAAGTACTTTCATTAACATTCCTTTAAACTAATGGTTATTAAAAGACATACAATTCTTGCATTCATTATTCTTATCAGTGTAAGTGCTGTGGCTCAAGAAAACCTTGTACCATTGATTAAACCTGAGGTACCGGAGTCTCAATCTCTGTTCAAGAAAACGATATGGCGTCGAATGGATTTAATGGAGAAACAGAACTTACCATTCTTTTCTAAGAATTCAGAGATATCAAGAATACTTATCGATGCGGTGGATGCTGGTTTACTTACTCCTTATCGCACAGACTCATGTATTAACTTCATGCCAGATATTATTTTTAATTCCAATGTAAGCGTGGAACAAGCAGATAATCCATTTGTGGGAGGTGGTTTCGGTTTTGGAGGCGGCTTTGGAGAAGAGGAAGCGGAGGCGGACGAGTCTGAGTCGGAAGGGCCAACACTGCAACGAATTCCACCAGATCTTTTTACCGTAGTTTACATCAAAGAGGACGTAATCTTTGATAGAAACAGATCTAGAATGTATTGGTACATCAGATCCATAAGTATTGCATTACCTGTAAGTGCCGGTACTACTTGGAATCCTGCAGGATTTGAGAAGCAAATCGCCCATTTTAGATATGAGGACGTAGTTGAAATATTTAGAGGTCGGTATTCTGAAACTGCCAATTGGTATAATGTACAGAACACTGCACAGCACGTGAATTTTGGAGATGCGTTTGAATTAAGATTATTCCATGCACCTATTATAAAGGTTGCTAATGCCGAGAACTTGAATATTCGAGAGGAGTACGCTGATCTTTCTGAGACTGATCCATTGATCTTTCTCAAGATGCAAAGGAAATACGAATATGACTTGATGGATTACGAAAGTCAACTTTGGGAATATTAATAGAGGAAAAGTTACCACCTAATAAAACCGAGAATAACTCTATGAAACCTGTATTATCAATATTATTATGTTCAATGCTGACAGTAACTTGCTTAGCTCAAGAAGCAGGAACATTCGTTGACAGCAGAGACGGAAGTGAATATGCTATACTAACCTTTGATATTCCTTTGGAAGGAGGAGTCTCTGTAGAGCGCACCTGGATGGCGGAAAACCTAAATTTTGAATCTGGAAGTTCATTCTGTTATAAGAATGAGCCGGCTTATTGTGGAAAATTTGGTAAGCTTTATACCTACAATGATGCGTTGGCCTCATGTCCTGAAGGATGGAGAGTTCCAACTCGATTGGACTGGATGATGTTGTTTTCTGCATTTGGAGGAGATGATGTCGCAGGAAGTAGCGTAAAGGAAGGTGGAGATTCTAATATGAACTTGTATTTAGGTGGGTTCGGTGATGCTAGCGGAACGTTTAAAGGCATTGGAATCGAAGGGAACTTCTGGGATTCAGAAGAGATATCAGGAAATACGGCTGGAGTTATCACCGTTCGAAAGTCTTCCGAAGGAATTTTTCACAGTAAAATAGGAAAAAGCCACAGGAATAGCTGTAGGTGTATTAAGGAGTACTAGAATTCTTAAAGCTCTCAATTATTAGTTTAGCTTTATTGGGTCCAATTATTGACGCAATTGTGTTGTAGCTGGCATCCTTTATCCTTTTTACACTACCTATCTCCTTCAATAATTTATTAACGGTAGAGGGTCCTATCCCAGGGATGGAAGAAAGCTTAGAGTTTATCTGTTGTTTACTTCTCTTATTTCTGTGAAATGTAATTGCGAAACGATGTGCCTCGTCTCTTAGTTTTTGAATAAGTGTAAGAGCGGGAGATTTTTTATTAAGAAGTAAAGGAGTTTGTTCTTCCGGATAATATAACTCTTCTAACCTCTTTGCAATACCAATAATCGGAAGTTTACCATAAATATCTAATTTCTTTAATGCGTTAACTGCTGAGCTAAGTTGACCCTTACCACCGTCGATAACAATCAAGTCAGGTAAGGAAGAATTATCACGAATTAGACGGTGGTACCTTCGGTAGACAACTTCCTCCATAGAAGCAAAGTCATTAGGCCCGGTAACGGTTTTGATGTTAAAATGTCTGTAGTCTTTTTTATATGGTTTACCATTCCTGAAGCATACCATTGAAGCAACAGGATTACTTCCCTGTATATTGCTGTTATCAAAGCACTCTACATGTAAAGGGAGAGTTTCTAAACGAAGATCGTTTTTTACATTTTCAAGCAAGGGATTGACTTTCGTACGTTCCAAAGATTTTTTCCTCTTCTCTTTGGCAAAAAGACGAGCATTTCTTTCTGAAACTGCTACTAACTGCTTTTTATCACCCCTGTTAGGTACGATTACTGATTGGTTATTTGAAGAGTCGAAAGGGAGATTACACAGGATATGACTATTTGGACTTTGAAATTTTAATTGAAACTGGGAAAGAGCATATTGCAAAATTTCCTGAGTATCTTCTTCAAGGTTGGCTTTGATCATTGCCGATTCTGAGGCAGCAATCATACCATTTGAAAGCATCATGTAATTAACGAAATACTGGTCATCCTCGTTTACAATGGTAATAACGTCAGTGTTATCAAGTTTGGGATTGACAATGAAGGTTTTGCTAGCAAATTTTTCTAAGTACTCAAGTTTCCTTTTATATTGATCAGCTAACTCATATTTGAAGCTTGCTGAAGCTTCATACATTTTCTTTTTGTAAGTGGAACGGACTGTTGATACTTTTCCTTTAAGAATTTCCTTTGCTAATTCTATATCGACGTTATATTCTTCTTCGGTTTGTAGACCTTCACAAGGTCCAAGACAGTTTCCAAGATGGAATTCAAGGCAAATTTTGTATTTACCTTTCGAGACGTTTTCCTTGCTAAGGTTGTAGTTACAAGTCCTTATCTTATAGAGCTTACGTATCAAATCAAGAACGCTATTCATAGATTTAACTGATGTATAGGGTCCAAAATATTCTCCTAGCGCTCTATCAATTCTTCTAGTGGAATATATCTGTGGAAATCTTTCATTCGTGATAAGAATACTGGGAAATGACTTATCATCTTTAAGTAGAATGTTGTATTTAGGTTGGTTTTCTTTGATTAGACTATTCTCGAGATGAAGAGCGTCAGCCTCTGAGTCAACAACAACAATTTGGATATCTTTTATTTCATTAACAAGACGTTGAGTTTTTCGATTAATTCCACTCTTACCAACAAAGTAGCTGGAAACACGGTTTTTAAGGCTCTTAGCTTTACCTATGTAAATGATTTCATTGAAAGAGTCAAGAAATTTATAGACTCCCGGTTTATCAGGAAGTTGCCGGTAACTACTATTATCGTAATGATGAACTTCCACTTAGAATATGTCATCTTCGTTTAGAATATCGAACACCTGTTCGGGGTCATCACCATTTTCATAAACATCACAATCTAATTCAACGCTGATAGGTGTTATAGGTCGATCGAATGGTTTTCTTTCATAAGGCAGTGTGGGATCATCATAGACTTTGAGCATGAATCTTTCCCAGATAGGCATAGCCGTTTTAGCACCTTGACCCATAGCCCAATTTTGAAATCGAATACTACGTTCATCACCTCCTACCCACGAACCGGCGACGAGGTCTTGGGTAACGCCCATAAACCAACCATCTGATCCGTTCTGAGTAGTTCCTGTTTTTGCACCAATTTCATTGTCTACTCGTAATCTACTGTCCAAACGTTGTGCTGTGCCACCAATTTCTTCAGTTGTTCCTTTCAACATATGCAACATAATGTAAGACGTCTCTTCATTTAAAGCCTCTTTCGTTTCTGGAAAGAATTGTTGAATAACATTACCATTTTGGTCTTCAATACGAGAAATGAAAAATGGCTCCGTGTAAATCCCCTTATTGACAAAGGTGGAGTAAGCACCGACCATTTCTTTTATTGAAACGTCGCCACCTGCACCTAACGCCAATGGGCCAACAGGAGCAAGGCTACTTGTAATCCCAAGCCTGCGAGCGTAGTCAATTACGGTACGTGGACCGATCCTATTCATCATGAAGGCAGTTATACTGTTTACCGATCTGGCCATCGCCTGACGTATTGTCATTTTGTTTCCAGTATACTTACCATTTGCGTTGTCCGGTGTCCAAGTAGGAGGATCCTGACCTGGAAAAGAGTATGTGACTGGCGCATCGACTACGGGAAAGCATGGTGAGTATCCATTGTCAATAGCGGCGGTGTAAACTATAGGTTTGAAAGTTGAGCCTGGCTGCCGTTTTCCGTAAGCCACATGGTCGTATTTAAAATACTTGTGGTTAATACCTCCCACCCATGCCTTGATATGTCCCGATGTTGGTTCCATAGCCATGAATCCGGCTTGAAGAAACCTTTTGAAATATCGCATAGAATCTAACGTGCTTAAAACTGTATCTTTCTCTCCTTGCCATGAGAATACTTTCATGGGTTTGGGACGATTTAAGATGACATCAATGGAGTCGGAATCCTCACCATAAGTTTTAACGAGGTATTTATAATAGGAAGTACGTTTAATTGCATTTTCAATGTATCCGTTGATTTCATTATTGTCCTCATCAATCCATGGGTTTCCTTCAGACCAATGTAGATCGAAGACACTCTGCAATGTGTCCATATGCTCGGATACAGCATCCTCAGCATATTGTTGAAGTCGGCTATCTATGGTAGTGTATATTCGAAGTCCATCATCATAAAGATCATAACCATTCTCTCTTGTCCAATTCAATAAGAAATTGCCAACCACAGTTCTGAAATATGTAGCTAGCCCCTCATTATGGTTATCTACTCTATAATTAAGAGACAGGGGCTGGATTCGCAATGAATCGTATTGCTCCCTGTTTATGACTTCATATTTAAATAGGTTATATAATAATTCTGATCGTTTATTAATTGCATTTTCAGGATTCAATATAGGGCTGTACCTTGTAGGAGCATTTACCGCTCCAATAAGGGTAGCAGATTCCAAGTAATTCAGTTGGGAAGGTAGTTTATTGAAGAATGTCTTCGCTGCTACTTTAATGCCATAGGAGTTTGAACCGTATTCAACGGTATTCAAATACATAGCTAGTATTTCTTCTTTGGTATACGATCGTTCAAGTTGAACCGCAATAATCCATTCTTTTAATTTTGTTATTATTTGACCTAGGCCAGGAACGTTGTATAAGGAGCCTTGATTTTCGGAATTTGTGCGATATAAGTTTTCGGCTAGTTGCATAGTAATTGTAGAACCACCTCCTTTGAATTGAAAAGTGACTTTGCCAAATACGGCACGAAGAAGTCCCCTAAGGTCGATACCGGAATGTCGTTTAAATCGGATGTCCTCTGTAACTAATAAAGTGTTAATTAATTCTGTTGACAATTCGTCATAGGTAACAGGAGTCCTGTTTTTCCGATAGTACTTACCTAACGAAACACCGTCAGCACTCATTAATTCCGAAGACAAATCTGGGTCTGGTTTTTCCAGTGCAGTTAAACCCGGTAGTCCACCAAACCAACCTAGTGTGTCATTCTTCACCATGTTGAAAATGGCGGGGACACCAATCAACGCTCCCAACAGCAGAATCCAAGAAGTAACAATTACAATTCGAATGATCTTTTTCTTCATCAATAACTTTTATAGTAGAATGTTAGGTAGCTATCCAGATCCTTTGTTTCGTATAAAATTTCAAAGTTCTCTTTGGTAATAACCATTGAATGAATCTTTTCGCCTTTATAAATTTCGTCGAAGTCTATGGCCTTACTAAATCTATCCAAATAAGACGATGCCGCAACTTTGTCTCTAAGTTCACTAATTAAAATTAGAGAAAATTCACCGTCTAGAACTAGATTCCCTGTATTCAATTCCTGATGATATTCAGTTAGGTAGGGTTCAATAGTGTCAATAATATTTGAGCCGAGCCCAGGCTTTTGATGATATACTATTATATGATAATGGGAGGTGTCAAAATAATTGATGAACCTGGCCTTTGAACTACTGTAAAGATTAATCTGAAAGTCCTCAGAGGCCTTAACTAACAGCTTTGCATGATCTACTACCTCACTTTCAGGGTAGTTTTTTATGAAATTATTCAATTCATACTGGTATTTGTAGATACCTTCAGTTTCTCCAAAATTCATGGCCCTCAATAAAGTCAGATTATCAAGAATGTCATTTTCAGGGCTGGCCTGCAATGCACTATCTATTAATATCAAGGATTCATCGTATTTATGATCATCAAATAAATCATAGGCTTTTTGATAAATGATTTTATAGGCGTCGTTAATTGCTTTCTGTTCTTCACGGTAATTAGGATTGAAGATGAGTTTCGCATAGACGGTCTCTGGAAAATTATTTTGAAGGGTGTTTGCGGCAACCCAGGCTTTCGCGGAATCAGAGTTTCGTTGAATTAGGAATAATTGATATAGCACCTCTGGGAGATATGATGATTGTGGGAATCTGGAGATAAGAGAATCAAAACAGGTTACCGCATTGCTTTTCTCGTCAAGTTTCAGGTAATAGATTTTTCCTAAATTGTAATAGGAGTCTTCTATTCCTTTTTTTAGACCGTTAATCTGATTCGTATCGGTGGGAATCGACGTCATTAGTTCTGATAAAACGGCTTCAGGGTCAAATGAAAGCTCTTTTTCTTCTTCTTGTTCAGTATTGGTTTGTTCAGAAGTATTGTCGGTAGTTGGTAAGTCTGTTGTCAAAGAACTCAAACGCCAGTTATCCTGTAACGGACGGTTACCCCAAACACGTTGAAACTCTGATAGACCTGCTGAGACTTCCGTGGTATTATAGAAATACCAAGTTCCAGAAAACTCCTGATTGATAGTGATTTGATTACCCTCATTGTAGGCTTGACCGGAATTAGTCACCATAGCCCTTCTCCTTTCGCGTTTCTTTAATTCCTTATCAACAAGAAATTGTTCTTCTCTCTTACGCACCTCATCTTGTAAAACGGCGTCCAATTCATTTTTACTTAATCGTGACAGCGTCAATAGACTATCATTTGTTTGAAGTTGTTCATAGTATTGAACAAATTCTGATAAGACTTCCTGCCTTTTCTTAATTTCCTCATAACCTATCTCATCTTTTGGAATAACCTGAACAGTACTGTCGTAATAGTTTTTAGCGGCAGAGTAGTTCTTTAGACTATCATAGTATATGGTAGCAAGACTTAAAAAAGCATAGGATTTTTGCCTAGGGTCTTGCCCAACGCTTGCAGATTGCTTGAAGAAATCTATTGCTGACTGAATCTCACCTCTCTTCAAGTCGAACTCTCCCATTTCATAGTAGATCCTATCCTGATATTCGGTATTTTTTGGATCTTTCAGAAGCTTTCGAAAGTATCGTTGTACTCTTTTCACGTTGTCACTTTTCATCTCAGTAACTTGTGCCATATTCAACCGGGTGTAGAAACTTAATTCATACACATTGCTTCTTTTTAGTGCTTTCTTGTAGTATGTGTATGCGTTAGCTTCAAAACCTAATTCCTGGTACACCTGGCCTATTATAAAATCTAATCTTGCCCTATCCGGTCCACCAGGCATCACTTCCTCAGCTTGTACCAAGTGATTGACCATTTCATTTAAATCACCTCTTACCTGAAAATAGTATGCACTGTTTAGGTGAAAACGCCTTAAGTTTTCCTCACTCAACTCCCTTTTTTTAAGGTAATCATATACGGCGAGTGCATTTCTTAATTCCCTTGCCTCTATGAAAGTTCGAAGCAGAATTGTGAGTGCATGGTGTTGATCATTTTTGTCATCTCCATTGGTATTAACCCATTTGAATGTTTCTACAGCATCTGGAAATTCACTTCCATAGAGTCTAGCTTTTCCGACAAGAATGTAAGCATCATCCTCCCACCTCGATTCAGGATGCCTTTGAATAGCAATTGAGGCCTTCACGATGCAGTCTTCCAACTGCTCTTCAAATGCTTTTGACGTAGTCGTATCAAACTGTGGAAAGATGGGCAAAACACGATTGTAGTTCCACGAGTATTGATCTTCGATGAGTTGTTCTATTTCACGAATTCTCTCCTTTGCGTAGAAATAACCATTGTAGTGGGCGGTAACGTTATGATAGGTAATCCCGATAGGGTTATTCTGGGCAAACAATCCTGATTTAAGAATGATAAATACAACTATGGAGAGGAGATACGTTTGTCGCATGACAATGAATGTACCTTATAACGAAACTTTAGTCATTAGCGTGTTCAAAGATAAAATAAAGGCTTTGATATATTTGCCTCTGTAAAAGGGCAAAAGTGACGCAAAAAAGGACATTATCAGGTTGGTTAACCAACAGGTACCTTCTCATCATTCGTAATGAGGAGAACTTTGCTGAGAAGAGAACTATCAGTTTCAATTATGCAAGGTTACTAATTATTGCCATGTTGGCTTTCTTGATCACCTTGGCCTTCGCAATCTATATTGTTACATCTGTTCTGGATCAATGGCTTGATCCTAGGCAAGCCCAGTTAGCCGCAAATCGGCAAATCATATCGCTTACAATGAGTATTGATTCGTTAGAACAGGAGGTGCTAGCGAAAGATCGTTATATAGAAAACATCCGAATGATTCTCAGTGGGGAAGTAACAGCCATTGAGGAAACGGAGGCAGCCTTTGAAAATGAACGGAAGTTATCTGGTGATGTTCTACTTTCCAATCAAGTTGACCCAATTGACTCACAATTTAGGGCAGAATATGAGCAAGGAGATTTAGGGCTAATTTCCATTGCTTCCGACGATTCGGATGAGTTACGAAACACCTTTCTGTTTCCACCGGTTACGGGAGTTGTCACAGCTGAGTTTGATCCGCAGGCTGATCACTACGGTACCGATATAGTGTCTAATGAAAACGAGGCGATCAAATCCGTGGCGGATGGAGTGGTTATTTTTGCCGGTTGGACCCTAAATGATGGTAATGTGCTAGCAATACAACATAGGTATAACCTTATATCTGTATATAAGCACAATTCGGAAATTTTGAAAAACGTTGGTAGTTTTGTGCTCAGCGGAGAGATAATCGCCATAATCGGTAATACAGGAGAGTTAACCTCAGGACCTCACCTACATTTTGAGTTGTGGCATCGAGGAAACCCACTAAACCCGACAGATTTTGTCTCTTTTTAAACTCAAAGACTTAAAACATGTTGAACAAGAAGGACATTAAGGAAGTAGAGGAACTAAGTAACTCGAGTAATATTATTGGAAAGGGTACGATCCTTGAAGGCAATCTGGAAACATTCGGAAACGTACGGATTGAGGGTAAAGTTATAGGAAATATCAAGACCAAGTCAAAGGCTGCGTTTGGCCATTCCTCACAAGTCGAAGGCAATGTCCTTGCACAAAATGCTGAAATCGCAGGTCATATTTCAGGTACTGTCGAAGTCAGTGAGCAATTAGTTCTGAAGCCTACAGCAGTAATCGATGGGGATATAATCACAAATCGTCTTATCGTCGAGTCTGGGGCGACATTCAATGGAGGTTGTAAAATGGGAATTAAGACGAAAGAAATAAAAATTGGAACCAAAGAACAACCCAAAGAAGCCGTACTCCAAGCACAATCCTGATCAAGAAAATAATAGTGGTTATGGCAATATTACTGCCATTGCTTTCGAAGTAACCACATTTAACCTGGTTTGCATTTGGGGAGGATATAAGCTGAGCCAATTGTATAGCCCCAACACTCACTGGATTCTTATCCTAGGAGTTTTTTTTGGTATAACCGGTACCATTTATCTTCTTATTAAGAAAACAGCAGGACGTTGAGACGATACCTGCTCGTTAACACTGTACTAAGCCTTCTACTGGTTTCGCCCATAGTATGGGAAGTTGAATTGTTAGAGAAGTTTCTACACGAGATGTATCTACATCTGGTTGTTTTCTTTTTCTTACAAAGTTTTCCTGTTTCCTGGTTACTGCATCGCTCCGAAAAATCAGAAAGTGAAGGTCCAATATTCGTTGTGGCCAGTGTGGGTTTTCGAATGATCACTGGACTGTTTTTCTTATTGATTTTATACTTTTTAGATAAACAAGATTTCAACCTGCTCGCAATCAATTTTTTAGCGTTGTATTTGGCCTATCTAGTATTTGAATTAACCTTGGTGTTGGCTAACTTGCGGCGGAATTCAGGATAGAAACATCCTCAACAAAAACTTAACCATAAGAAGCGTTGGCTAAAAATTTGAAAATCAGTTTTTTAACACTTTTCCTTCTCATTTCTGGCTTGTCACAGGTGGTTGCAAAGGATTCAGATGAAACCGGTTCTTTTGATCCGGGGGCAATGATCAACCATCACATTGCAGATGCCCATAGTTGGGAAATTTATCATGGACTGACAGTGCATCTTCCGGTAATTGTTTATTCAGATGCAAAAGGTCTTGACATCTTTTCATCATCCAACTTTTACAACGAGGACCACCAAATTGTGCCTTTCAATGGTTACGTAATGGAGCACGAGCATATTGCCTTAGATAACGGTGATCATGTTCTTGATTTTTCAATCACCAAGAATGTTTTTTTCCTATTTATCAATTCGACCATATTGATTTTAGTTTTTCTTTCTGTTGCAAGGGGATATAAGAAAAATGAAGGACGTGCACCAAGAGGTATTCAGTCATTTTTTGAGCCAATTATTGTGTACGTAAGAGACGAGATGGTTAAGCCCAATATCGGACCGAAATACGAGAAGTTTCTACCTTATTTGTTGACACTTTTCTTCTTTATCTGGTTTGGAAACTTACTAGGGTTATTGCCAGCTGCTGCGAATCTTACAGGAAATATTGCTGTCACGTTGTTATTGGCATTTATCACTTTAGTAATCACTCTTGCGAACGGCGGTAAAACATACTGGGCACACATATTAAACCCACTTGGAGATTCTATGGGATGGGGAGCCAAATTACCCCTCTATCTGATACTGTGGCCTATTGAGATCATAGGCATATTTACCAAGCCGTTTTCGTTAATGATACGACTTTTCGCGAACATAACGGCTGGTCATATTATTATACTTAGCATTATAAGCTTGACATTCATTACCCAAAGCGTGACAATAGGAATCCTATCTGCTGTTTTCGCATCGGTGATGAACTTGTTGGAGTTGTTTGTTGCCTTGTTACAGGCGTATGTGTTTACTCTTCTTTCTGCCATGTATTTTGGTCAGGCTGTGGAGGAAGCACACCATTAAAAGCATTTTTTAAACTAAACATAAATAGATTATGGGAGCAATTGGAGCAGGTTTAGCAGTACTTGGAGCAGGTCTTGGTATCGGTTTAATCGGTAAGGGAGCTACAGAAGGTATTGCACGACAGCCCGAAGCTGGAGGTAAAATTCAGACCGCAATGATTATCGCTGCCGCCTTGATTGAAGGGGTAGCACTTTTCGCTGCAGTTATTGGGTTTATCGCCACTAACGCTGGAATTTAATTGATTTGTCTGGTTCGGGTAACATTAGGTTCCGGAACCAGACTTTATTTTTCCTCACCCATTAAAAAAATTTAAAACTGTGGAATTAGTAACCCCCGATATAGGACTTATTTTTTGGCAATTCGTCATTTTCATGATCGTATTTGCCATCTTGGCAATCTTCGTTTGGAAGCCCATTATGGAGGCCTTGAGATCACGAGAGGGAATGATTGAAGACTCTCTCAGAGCTGCTGAAAATGCGAAAGACGAAATGGAGCAGATCAAAGCAGACAATGAGTATCTTCTTCAAGAGGCACGAGAGGAACGTGACAGTATCTTGAAGGAAGCAACAGAAGCGGCCAATAAAATTAAGGAGGAAGCGAAGGCAGAGACGGGAAAGATTGCAGATAAGATGATTGCTGATGCCAAATCGGCCATTGAATCTGAGAAGAAGGCTGCTTTATCGGAAGTTAGACAGCTGGTTTCCGATTTATCACTGGATATTGCTGAGAAGATCATCCGTGAGAAGTTGTCAAGTGACAAGTCCCAAAAGGAACTGGTAAATAAATTCCTCAACGAAGCAAAGATTAATTAATCCATGTCCCTTAGCAGAATAGCCAAGCGGTATGCAAAACCTCTTCTTGAACTAGCGGAAGAAAGAAAGTTAATGGAAGAGGTACGAAAGGATATGGAGAACTTCACTGCAATATGTGAAGAGAACAGATCTTTCGTGAATATGCTGAACAGCCCAATTATTACACACTTGCGGAAAGCGGAAATCCTGAACACCATCTTCAAGGGAAAAGTAAACGATTTAACCTTGTCGGTTTTCTCAATAATCACCAGGAAGAACCGTGAAATGGTGCTTCCATATGTTAGCAAGGAATTCATCAGTCTTTACAATGAGAAAATGGGTATTCAGGAAGCTACGATCACTACTACATTTCCTCTGGATAGTAAGATGAGAAGTCAAGTTGTTGATATGGTGGAGAAAGTAACTGGAAAGAAATCTGTACTGGAGGAAAAAGTGGATCCTGAAATAATTGGAGGTTACTTGTTAGAACTTGGGGACACTCAAATTGACGAAAGTATTAGTAGTCAGTTAAAAGAATTGAAAATAAAGTTTAAAAAGGAAAATAATTAATTCACCGGCCGAAAGGCTGTAATTATAGGAACTATGGCAGACGTTAGACCAGATGAGGTTTCAGCGATTTTAAGAGAACAACTCTCAAATTTCAAGACAGAAGCTGAGCTTGAAGAAGTCGGTACCGTTTTACAAGTAGGTGACGGTGTGGCACGAATTTATGGATTGTCAAAAGCGCAGGCAGGTGAATTGCTTGAGTTCGAAAATGGGCTTAATGCACTAGTACTTAACCTCGAAGAGGACAATGTGGGTGCTGTACTTTTGGGCGACTCAAGCGAGGTTAAAGAGGGTGATACAGTTAAGAGGACCGGAAGAATCGGCTCAGTGAAAGTTGGTGATGGAATGACCGGAAGGGTAGTTGATACCCTGGGAGAACCAATTGATGGTAAAGGGCCAATTGAAGGAGAGCTTTACGAGATGCCGATAGAAAGGAAAGCGCCGGGTGTTATCTACAGACAGCCAGTGAGTGAACCTCTACAAACCGGAATTAAGGCTATCGATTCAATGATTCCAATTGGTAGAGGCCAGAGGGAGCTCATTATTGGTGACAGACAAACCGGTAAAACTGCGGTTGCAATAGACACTATCATCAACCAGAAGGAATTCTATGACAAAGGCGAGCCTGTTTATTGTATATATGTTGCTGTAGGACAAAAATCATCGACGGTAGCAGGTATTGTAAATACCCTGGAAAGTGCAGGCGCCATGAGCTACACGACGATAGTGAACGCATCGGCTTCTGATCCTGCGCCTATGCAGTTTTTTGCTCCTTTTACCGGAGCAGCAATTGGGGAGTACTTCAGGGATACCGGTCGCCCTGCTCTAGTCATCTACGATGATTTGTCGAAGCAAGCTGTATCTTATCGAGAAGTCTCTCTTTTACTCAGAAGACCTCCGGGTCGTGAGGCGTATCCTGGTGATGTCTTCTATCTACACTCAAGATTGCTGGAGCGTGCGGCAAAGGTTATTGATAACGACGAGATTGCTGCCCAGATGAACGATCTACCTGATGTTCTGAAGGACAAGGTAAAAGGAGGAGGAAGTTTAACAGCCCTTCCTATCATTGAAACACAAGCAGGAGATGTTTCCGCTTATATTCCTACCAATGTTATTTCGATTACTGACGGGCAGATCTTCCTTGAAACGAACCTGTTCAACTCGGGTATTCGTCCAGCGATCAACGTAGGTATTTCAGTATCGAGAGTTGGAGGATCTGCTCAGATCAAATCAATGAAAAAGATTGCTGGTACTTTGAAACTGGATCAGGCACAGTTCAGGGAACTTGAAGCTTTCGCCAAATTCGGATCTGATCTAGATGCTGCTACTAAACGAGTAATTGATAGAGGCCGAAGAAATCAGGAAGTTCTCAAACAACCACAATACTCTCCAGTGCCCGTTGAAGAACAGGTTGCAGTAATTTATGTTTCGACCAAGGGATTCATTGATAAGGTCCCTGAGGAGAAAGTAAAGGAATTCGAAAAAGAATACCTCACTATAATGAAGTCTCAACACCAGGATGTTCTAGATCTTCTAAGAGCTGGGAAATTGGCGGATGAGGCAACTCAAAAAATGGAAGAGGTAGCGAAAGACATTGCAAGCAGATATAATTCTTAATCGGATATGCCGAATCTCAAAGAGGTAAAGAATCGCATTCAGTCAGTTACGTCGACACAGCAGATCACGAAAGCCATGAAGATGGTTGCCGCTGCAAAGCTTAGACGAGCTCAGGACAGGATTATTCAGATGAGACCGTACTCACAAAAATTGAGCGTCATCATGAGTAATGTGTCTGCATCATTGGAAGGTGCCGACATAGAAAATCCTTACAGTGAAACACGTCCTTTAGAGAATGTCCTGCTGATCGTTATTGCTTCCGACAGAGGTCTTTGTGGTGCCTTTAATAGTAATATCTTCAAGCATACTCGCTCGTTAATAGATTCGGAATATTCGGGTATTGAAGCTCGTGGAGGTTTACACATTATGCCGATTGGCAAACGTTCTCTAGATTATTTCAAGAAAACGGGACTGCCAATAGTCGACGAATATGCGGAGATGTTCCACAACCTTGATTTCGAACATGCAATGGAAGCGGCAAACCACGCGTTGGAAGGATTCAAGAATGGCCAATACGATAGGGTTGAAATCATCTTCAATGAATTCAAAAATGTGGCTACTCAAATACTGAGAAACGAGCAGTTACTCCCTGTCGCTAAATCTGCTAAAGACGAAGAGGATCAAAGTCAGATTGATTTTATATTCCAACCGGACAAGGAGGTAATCTTCCAGGAAATAGTCCCTAAAAGTTTAAAGATTCAATTATACAAGGCCCTTTTGGAATCTAACGCTTCTGAACAAGGTGCTCGTATGACAGCAATGGATCAAGCGACAGACAACGCTCAGGAGCTATTAAAGGAACTCCGACTGACTTACAACCGTACAAGACAGGCAGCAATTACTAAGGAGATCTTGGAAATTGTGGGTGGAGCAGAAGCTCTCGCACAGGGATCATAACTCTTACCATGAGCTGGACCATTAAGTGGATTTCAGCCTTATCTCTCGATGTAGTCGCAGGAACGCTAATTATCCTGGGTTACATATCCGATTGTCATGGGATCAAACCAGGATTTCATGTGTATTTCGCACTAGGAAGTGCTGTTTGGCTCATCTATACTTTAGATCACCTGAATGACGCCAGGAAACTTCGGAATCCTACTAGTTTCAGGCATTCGATTCACAAAACCTATTCTTCGACACTCATTAAGTTAGTGTTGATCACTGTGGCCCTGGCCACAATCAACCTTTTTTGGTTGCCTCGTGAGGTTCTTTTTTGGGGATTTACCTTGGGTTTTTTTTCCATGTTTTATTTGAAAATTTCTTCAATCCTTGGAAAAAAAGGGATTAAGGAAATATTGATAGCAATCATTTATGCAGGGGGTATTTTTCTTTATCCACTGATAACTATGCCACTTACACTTCAAATAGTTTGGGAAATAATTTCACTTTTACTGCTGGCCTTTGTTAATCTCTGCCTTATCTCTATGTTTGAAAAAAACGAGGACAAGAACAATGGATTCCCTTCAATTGCCTCCTTACTTTCTAGCAGATTACTTATTCGAGTAATTTATTCAATCCTTATTGCCCTAACGTGTTTGGTACTTTCAGCTAGTGTTTTAGGCTTTGACTTTGGCTACACTATGTTCGTAGCAGTTGGGATATCAATATATACCATGATTATTTGGAAAAAAGACTATATAGAGAATGGATGGTATCGATATCTCAGTGACGCTGTATTCCTAGTTCCCCTTGTGTTGTGAATACAAATGATTTTGATTTCGTTGCCCCTATCTACGATCAACTTCAGCGGTTAGTATTTGGAGATCGCCTGTTCAATTCAACCTTGTTTTACTTGGATGAAATAGAAGACAAAGATGAAGTCTTAATTCTTGGTGGTGGAACAGGTAGATTATTGCCTCACGTAAAATCCAATTCCGTTTGCTTTCTTGATAAATCAAAAAAGATGGTTGAAATGGCAAGAAAAAGGAGAAAAGGGATGGAGTTCATTCAAGCTGACTTTTTAGAATGGAAGAGTTCACGTCAATTTGGGGTGATCATATGTCCTTTTTTTCTTGATGTTTTCAGTCCTGAAAATCTCTCACATGTACTAAAAAAAATTGATGAAGTGATGCTGCCGGGTGGGATGTTACTCGTCACAGATTTTGAAAAGCGCGCTTCAATCCGCAATCGGTTTATGTTAAAGGCGATGCACTTTTTCTTCAGGATAACCACTTCAATGGAATCCCGAGATCTAAATCCTATTGATGAGTATGTGGTTCAATTCTTCGAAAAAGTTGATGAGGAGATGTTCGGTCGTGGAGTTTATGCCCGGTTGTATGAAAAAGGTCCCCGTAGGGACCCTTAATATTAATGAGAGAATTGTTTGCTTTTCACTTTCTTCAGTTGACGCCTTAACGCTTCAACTGTGTCGTCTGCAGCATTTTCAAAAGTGCTGGATTTGGATTTGGAGAACAGCTGCTCTCCTGGAATGTTTAGCTTTATCTCAACAATTTTGTTCTCGTTTGCCTGATCGGCATCAAGCCTCAGAAAGACTTCAGCATCGATTATTCTTGAGAAAAACGTCTCCAGTTTGTCCAATTTTTTCTGAATAAAATCAGTCAGCTTCACGTCAGCATCGAATCGGATAGAATGAATTTGGACTTTCATAGAACTCAACATTTAATAGTTAAAACTATGCTTTCGGATGGGCCTGGTCGAAAGCAGTTTTTAATTTTTCTAAGGAATTGTGTGTATAAACCTGCGTTGCCGCAAGGCTTGTATGACCCAAAAGATCTTTGACAGCATTTAAATCAGCGCCCTTATTTAAGAGATGTGTCGCAAAAGTGTGTCGCAATACGTGAGGGCTTTTCTTCGAGAGAGTGGTTACCATTCCCAGGTATTTTTTCATTAATCTGTAAACAAACATAGGATAAAGCTGATCACCTTTATCTGTGACGATCAAAAAATCATGTTCAAGACGAGAAAATTCACTTTTTCTTGCTGATTCGTAACTCTTTAACTGTTTTATTATTGAATCGGAAACTGGGATAATGCGCTCTTTATTTCGCTTCCCTAATACTTTAACGGATTTTTCGTACTCGCTGACGTCAGATTGCTTAAGATTTATCAATTCTGAAAGTCTTATGCCAGTTGAATAAAGTAATTCAATGATAATTTTGTCTCTTTTTCCACTAAAGTCATCGGCATAAGGAATTCTTTCAAGTAGCTGATCCATTTCCGTTTCTTTCACGAAAGAAGGCAACCTTTTGTCAGTTTTGAGGGGTTTTAGCCGACTGGCTGGATTGTTTTGGACGTATTCTCTACCCTGTAAGAATTTGTAGAATGACTTTAAGGTGGCTATTTTCCTGTTGATAGACTTTGAGGAAATCCCCTCATCAACTAACTGAACAATCCAACTTCTGAGATGCGGGTGAAGGGCCTCGTCCGGGGCGGAGATTTCGAATGTGTGTAAGAGAAAGTCTTGAAATTGATCCAGGTCTTTCGAATATGAAATGAGGGTGTGTTTACTGTAACGTTTCTCGAATTCGAGATATTTAATAAAGTTATCCACCATAGTCAGTCAACCTCGCTAGACTAACTTAATGAATAATTAAAGAAAAAGCAGGGAGTGGATCCTACTTATTCTCCAAGTCACGCATTTTCTGACGGTAAGAAGCTTTGATAATCTCGTCCCTTCTTTTTACAGAAGGTTTGGTGAAATGTGTACGAGATCTAAGCTCTCTCAAAACACCTGTTTTCTCGAATTTCTTCTTGAAACGCTTAAGTGCTTTGTCAATTGATTCGTTCTCTTTTACGTTTACAACAATCATGTAAATTTCTTTAAATGGGCCGCAAATATAGATAGTAGATGGGTAAAGAGAAAGAATTTAGTCATTAAAAACCTCTCTTGAAATGACAATTTTTTGAATTTCTGAGGTCCCTTCACCGATCGTACAGAGTTTAGCATCTCGGTAATACTTCTCAACAGGAAATTCTTTTATATATCCATAGCCCCCGAATATTTGGACTGCTTCAGATGCTGCTTTGACACAGATTTCTGAAGCATAGTATTTTGCCATTGCTGATGTCTTTGTCACACTCTCTCCATGATTTTTCAGGTCACCCGCATTGAATGTAAGAGATTTTGCTGCCTCTAATTCGGTAGCCATCTCGGCAATTTTGAAAGCAATACCCTGAAAATATCCAATTGGTTTACCAAATTGTTCTCTTTCTTTCGCATAATTGATGGAGGCTTGCAACGATCCCTCCGCAATTCCGCAGGATAAGGAAGCTATTGAAATTCGACCACCATCCAGGACTTTTAATGATTGGACAAAACCATCGCCTACTTCTCCGATGAGTTGGCTTTCAGGTATTCGGCAATCCTGGAAAATCATTTCGGCAGTTTCCGAGGCACGCATCCCAAGTTTATTTTCCTTTTTTCCTGGAAGAAATCCATCGGTTCCTCTTTCAATGATAAAAGCAGAAGCATTTCTTCTTTCTCCTTCTTTTCCGGTTCGGGCGATGACTACTGCAACGTCTGCTGATATCCCGTGAGTAATGAAGGTCTTTGAACCATTTATTAGCCAGTATCCATCTTTCTTTACCGCTTGAGTTTTCATATTTGCCGCATCGGAACCGGTATTTGGCTCAGTCAATCCCCATGCTCCTAACCATTCTCCTGAAGCTAGTTTTGGAAGATACTTTTCTTTTTGGTCGTCTGACGCATGTTGTAAAATGTGACCCGTACAAAGGGAGTTATGAGCAGCCATCGACAGCCCTATGGAAGGATCTACCTTTCCCAATTCAATAATGGCCGTTATGTATTCATGGTAACCAAATCCTGATCCGCCATACTCATGGGGAACAAGCACACCCATAAGTCCAAGGTCACCAAGTTTTTTAAACAGTTCCCTAGGGAAATGCTGGGATTCATCCCATTTCATTATATACGGTTTAATCTCTTTTTCTGCGAAATCTCGGACCATATCTCTAACCAGTTTAAGGTTAGATGCCACATCTTGATTCAATTCAACATCCATTCTTGGGGTAATGTTATTTTTTGCTGTTATATGTAAAATACGAACATTTTTGTGTTGTTGTACCTTTATGCAAAAAACAAATAATTATGATAAGGAAGTGGAAGATAGGTATGTGGTCAATTTCATTAATCTTATTTTATTCATGTGAAAACAATGAGAGAAATGATGAGCCGCTAACGGAGAACCTTACCATAGCTGAAGAGATTTTATTACTTGTGAATGACCACAGGCTTTCAGAGGGTCTAGCGATATTGGAAGCAAACGAAGCCGCGCAACGAGAAGCAGTTATTCATACCAGGAATATGGCTCAGGGTAAAGTTGACTTTGGACATGATGGATCCGACGAACGTGGTGATCTTCTTTTTGATGAAACCGGGGCCATCAGATTTGGTGAAAATGTAGCTGTAGGTCAGATTACTGCAGAAGAAGTGATGCAATCCTGGTTGGATTCACCCGGTCATCGATCAAATATTGAAGGGGATTTTACCCATTTGGGAGTTGGTGTGGTAGAGGATTCGGAGGGTACACCTTATTACACCCAAATTTTCCTGAAAATCAATTAGAAATAATTTATTAAGGTAAATCACCGATAGTTTCCCTGGGATTAGTTTTTTCATGGGCATTCGGATTTATCTGACATATCTAAGATTTCCTTAAGAATAGCATATACAGAATAGCTTTGAACTGACGAGGCCATTTCTATCTTTGCGGCTATGTCAGCACAAGAGCAAGGAACCTCACTTAAAAATATTGCTTCTCATGCCAAGGAGTATGGGTTTATTTATCCTTCCAGCGAGATTTATGATGGGTTGAGCGCGGCCTATGATTACGGCCCAAATGGAGTAATCCTCAAAAATAAGATTAAGGATTACTGGTGGCGCTCTATGGTCCAGCTTAATGATAATATTGTGGGTATCGATGCTTCAATATTTATGCACCCTACTACCTGGAAAGCTTCTGGTCACGTTGACGCCTTCAATGACCCACTTATTGACAACAAGGATAGCAAAAAAAGATATCGTGCTGATAACCTGATTGAAGATCACATTGCCAAGATTGAAGGCAAGATCAATAAGGAAGTAACGAAAGCTGAAAAGAGATTTGGCGAAACATTCGACAAGGACCAATTCACTTCTACAAACGATCGAGTACTGAAATACAAAAGTCAGATTCAGGAAATTGAAGATAGGATGAAAAAGGCCCTGGACTCGTCGGATTTGGATGACATGAAGCAGCTAATTGTGGATTTAGAGATTGCTGATCCCGTCTCTGGTTCAAGAAATTGGACTGACGTCCGTCAATTCAATTTGATGTTTTCTACAGAGTTGGGTTCGGTGGCAGAGGGTGCAAATACGATCTATCTCCGTCCCGAAACGGCTCAGGGAATATTCGTCAATTATTTGAATGTTCAGAAGACCAGTAGAATGAAACCGCCTTTTGGCATCGCCCAGATTGGTAAGGCTTTTCGAAATGAAATTATCGCCAGGCAGTTCATCTTCCGAATGAGAGAGTTTGAACAAATGGAAATGCAGTTTTTTGTGAAGCCCGGAGAAGAGATGGAATGGTACGAATACTGGAAAGAAAAGCGAATGCGATGGCATCAACTGTTAGGCATTGATTCAGTGAAGTACAGATTCCATGACCATCTTAATCTGGCTCATTATGCGAATGCCGCCTGCGACATCGAATTTGACTTCCCAATGGGATTCAAGGAACTGGAAGGTATCCATTCAAGGACTGATTTTGATCTCAGTTCCCATGAGAAGCACTCAGGCAAGAAGCTACAATACTTTGATCAGCAGCAGAATGAATCTTACGTTCCTTATGTGGTAGAGACTTCCATTGGGCTCGACCGAATGTTTCTGGCTGTGTTATCGTCGGCCTATGAGGAGGAGCAACTAGAAGATGGTAGTTCACGTACAGTAATGAAGATTCCTGAAATGCTATGCCCCAATGATGTAGCCGTACTTCCACTTATTAATAAAGATGGACTTCCTGAAACAGCTGAGAAAATAGTATCCGACCTAAAGTTTGACTTCACTGTACAGTATGACACCAAGGATGCAATAGGAAGACGGTATAGACGTCAGGACGCAATAGGTACTCCATACTGCGTCACGGTAGATCATCAGACTTTGGAAGACGATACAGTAACTATTCGTGAAAGAGATTCGATGAAGCAGGAGAGAGTTCCAATATCCACCTTACATGGAACGTTAGATGACAAAGTCAATTTGAAACACTTACTGAAAAAGCTTTAACATGTGGTAGTTTCAATCTTTCTGTATGTCCTTCTGGCAATTACCATTCTGGTAATCTTGTTTTCAGACTACGGAAGTATTCCAAGGTCACAACGATTTGAGACAATTACATCAGCTCCGCTGATGAAGATGAAAGATGAACACAGGGAAATTCTCATTAAGTATTTTCCGTATTTTGCCGGACTAACAGTTCCTGAAAGGATTTTCTTTGAAAAGCGGTTAATTGAGTTTATCAATTCCAAGAAGTTTCTGCCAAGACAAATGGCTGAAGTAACCCTGGAAATGAAGACTTTTATAGCTGCTTCTGCTGTTCAATTGACCTTTGGATTACCAATGGTTTACCTGAGTCATTTCAAGTATATTTTGGTATACCCAGATGAATACTACAGTCAGATTACAAAGAAATATCACAAAGGCGAAGTCAATCCAAGACATCAGGCAATCGTACTTTCCTGGAAAGCCTTTATTGAAGGATACTTCAAGCAAGAAGGAGTGAATCTTGGGCTTCATGAAATGGCCCACGCCTTACATTTGGAAAACACGATAAGAAACGAGGAATTTGATTTCTTGCCGGAGAAAGAATTGAAAGTTTGGGATCAACTAGCTGGGGGCGAGATGGAAAAAATTAAGTCAGGAGCAGAGTGTTTTTTTCGTGAATATGGAGCAACTAATGCTTATGAGTTTTTTGCTGTAGCCGTCGAAAGCTTTTTTGAGAGACCTCAGCAGTTCAAAGAGTATAACGAAGAGCTCTTTTTGGTGTTGGCGAAAATCCTCAATCAAAACCCTACAATGCAACGTGAATGAAGTGGGACGTTTTATTATCGGCTAAACGGTTTGGAGAATCCAATAAAGTCTCCGATACTGAAACAAGATCAAGATTTGATCAAGATTTCGATCGAGTAGTGTTTTCTCATCCATTTAGGAAACTCCAGGACAAAACTCAGGTTTTTACCATGCCTGATGATGATTTTGTACATACCCGTTTGACTCACAGCCTTGAGGTTTCAAGTGTAGCTCGTTCACTAGGCAAGCGAATTGGGAAGGTCATAGTCGGGCGTTATCCTGGTCTGAATGAGGCCGTGACTTACCACGAATTTGGAGGAATTACCGCGGCGGCAGCATTAGCACACGATATAGGTAACCCACCTTTTGGACATGCCGGTGAAGATGCGATTTCGTCCTTTTTTGCTGATGATGGTAGAGGTCTTTTTTTTAAAGATAAGGTTAATGATAAAGAATGGAATGACTTGATAAACTTTGAAGGAAATGCTCAAGGTTTCAGAATTCTAAACAGTGGACTTCATGGTGGTCTCAAGCTTACATTTGCTTCCCTTGCTGCGTTTACAAAGTATCCCAGGTCTTCCTCGTCTTCCAAAGAGAACAATCGAAAGAGCCAGAAGAAATATGGATTTACTCAATCGGAAATCACATTATTTTCTGAAGTAGCCGATTCTTTGTCACTCCATCCACTATCACCTGAGTCCTGGACTAGGCATCCATTGGCTTTCCTGGTAGAAGCGGCCGATGACATTTGTTATCATATTATTGATCTCGAGGATGGTACGCGGCTTGGCCTTGTCCCCTTTTCATTTACCAGGGATCTATTAGCAAAGATTATTGGAGATAAATACTCTCCTAAGAAACTTGATTCCATACCTGGGTTGAATGAAAAACTTGGGACCTTAAGAGCAATGGCGATCGGTAAAATCATGGATCAGACAGCAGAGTTATTTCTTGATGTGGAAAGGGATATTCTTTCTGGAAACTATGACAAAGCGCTAACAGAGGATATAGAATTAGCGCCTGTCATGAACGAAATCATAGACCTTTCCATTGAGAAAATGTATCGATCTGATCAGGTAATAAAAAGAGAGACTGCTGGCTATCATGTACTTAATGAATTGTTAGGTTCTTTCAGTACTTCAGTATACATGAATCGTTTCAATTCGTTTGGGATGACACCCAGGCAAAAAACTACTTATTTGCTCATTCCACAGTCATACCGAATAGCACTTGAAAACCCGCAAATTTCTGTATTTGGGGGTCTTCAAATCGTTATCGATTTCGTAAGCAGTTTGACGGATACACATGCATACAAGTTGTTCAATGCCATAACTGGTAATCCCAAATTTTAAATTCCTGAACTGAACTATAAACTACGTCGTTTACGCGTATTCTGAGCAGATAAAAGTATTACCTTTGCGGACTATTTTAACATGTGGTCGAGTCTCTCCCATATAATTCTCCGATTTAGGTTGTTTCTTATTCTTTTGGTGATGGGGATTACCCTGTTTATGGGTTACCATGCTACAAAGATCGAACTGTCCTATGATTTAGCACAGGTTGTTCCTGAGAACGACGCCGATATGCGCTATTTACAGGCATTTAAGAAGCAATTTGGTGAAGACGGTAATGTCATGGCATTGGGGATAAAAGACAGTGCCGTTTACCAAGTTGAGAAGTTCCAGCAGTTTCGTTTCTTAGCCGATGAATTGGGAAGGCTTAATGGAGTTAAGACAGTTCTCGGGCTTCCGGTTTTACAGGTTCTGGAAACCAACCGAGATGAAAGGAAATTTGAATTGGAGCCATTGTTCAAGGAGATTCCAACGGATCAAGCTGAGTTGGATAGCTTGCTCGCATATGCCAATGATCTGAAATTTTACAGTGGCCAACTAATTAATGAGCAAAATGGTGCGACCATCATCCTTGTAACAATCTCAAGTGAAATCCTCAACTCCGAGGATCGTAATCAGGTCATTTTTGACATAGTAAACGCAGGAGAACAGTTTGAAGCGGCTAGCGGAATTGATATCCATTTTGCCGGATTGCCTTACGTCCGATCAAACAATATGGTCACCATAAAGGCTGAGCTAAATAAGTTTCTGATCTACTCAGTGATCATTACGGGGATTATCCTATTCTTCTTTTTCCGATCGGTGAAAGCCGTTTTATTTCCTCTAATAGTAATCGGAGTGGTTGTCGTTTGGGTTTTGGGAACAGTTGTTTTACTTGGATTTAAGATCACCATACTCACCGGGTTAATTCCTTCAATAATCGTGGTTATCGGGATTCCCAATAGCGTGTATATGTTAAATAAGTATCACCAGGAGTATACAAGACACGGAGATCAAAAACGGGCCCTTCTAGGTATTATAAAGAAGATAGGAATTGTCACTTTGATCACAAACTTTACGACTGCTGTTGGGTTTTTTGTCCTGGTTTTTACTCAAATAAAAATCCTAACTGAGTTTGGTACTGTCGCGGGTTTAAACGTACTAGCCACTTTTGTGGTAAGTATCATACTTATTCCGTCTTTATACTCCTATCTCAAACCTCCATCTTCAAGACATCTCAGGCATCTGGATTTGAAAGTTTTAGCCTGGGTATTGGACTACCTTGATCATTTAGTTCACCGCTGGAGACCTGTGATTTTTGTTACTACGGCTGTTGTAATCGTACTGGCCTTCATAGGTGTATCAAAAATTCAATCTGTTTCCTACATGGTTGATGATTTACCACAAAAGAGTCAGATTAGGTCAGATCTTGGATTTTTTGAAGAGAACTTCAGTGGTATAATGCCACTTGAGATCATGGTCGATACTGGTGTTAAAAAGGGGATACAAAATATCGCCAATCTCACGAAACTTGATAGACTGGAGGCCTTCCTCGATTCGATTCCATTTATTTCCCAACCGGTATCAGTGGTAACGTTTGTCAAAGCGGCAAGACAGTCCTTTTACAATCAAAATGTAGGTTTCTATGGAATTCCTAATAGACGAGATGCTGGCTATATCTTCAGATACGTCAACCTGGAGGGTGATCAGGAAGGTCTTTCAAATAATTTCACAGATTCCACATTCCAAAAATTAAGGATTTCGCTGAAGATAGCGGATATTGGTTCAACAAAGATGGATTCATTGGTCAACGATGTTATTCGACCAAAGATGAAGCAGATACTTGATGGTAGCCAAATGCAAGCAACCATAACAGGGACCACTCTTCTTTTTATCAAGGGGAATCGGTTTTTGGTGGACAACCTAATTACTTCTATGATTATTGCCTTTTTGGTGATAGCCGTTATTATGGCATTACTATTCCGAAATACCAAAATGATCATCATTTCTCTAATCCCAAACATTATTCCACTACTGATAACAGCAGGTATTATGGGGTATTATGGCATTCCCTTAAAACCAAGTACCGCATTAACCTTTGGAATAGCTTTTGGTATCTCGGTAGATTACAGTATTCACTTGCTTGCAAAGTACCGACAGGAACTATTTACTAACAAATTCAACGTTCCTGTTGCTGTGAGTAAGAGTTTGAGAGAAACGGGGGTAAGCATGATTTACACTTCCATCATTTTGTTTTTTGGTTTTGTAATTTTTGCCGCTTCAGAATTTGGAGGGACAGTGGCATTGGGTAAACTGATATCCATGACTCTATTATTTGCCATGTTGACAAATGTGGTGGTGCTCCCGGCGTTGCTTATGCAATTTGATAGTGGGAAAAGAAATGTAAACGTTCATCCACTAATTGAACGATACCCTGAGTTCTCGAATGGTGAGAACGAAAATGGAGATGTGTCTGAAGGAAAAGAAAAAGAATAAAAAGTGGCAAAGAAGTATCCTGAATATAAGTCTATAAGTTTCCCAGGAGTTGGGAAGGAAGTGCTTGACTATTGGGAACAGCATGATATTTTCAAGAAATCTATCGAATTGCGAAGCGGGTCTCCGACATTCACTTTCTACGAAGGTCCGCCGTCAGCTAATGGAACGCCTGGTATCCACCATGTCATGGCCCGAACGATCAAGGACATTTTTTGTCGGTACAAAACTCTGAAAGGATTCCAAGTCAATCGAAAGGGAGGCTGGGATACCCACGGCTTACCTGTCGAATTACAGGTAGAAAAGGAGCTTGGAATTAAGAAAGATGATATTGGGGTAAAAATTACTGTTGAAGAATACAACGATCGCTGCAAGGAAGCAGTTATGAAGTACAAAGATCAGTGGGATGATCTTACTCGTAAAATTGGATATTGGGTAGATCTTGATGACCCATATATCACCTTCAAAAGAGATTATATGGAATCTCTTTGGTACTTGCTTAAGCAGCTTTTTGACAAGGATTTACTGTACAAAGGATACACAGTTCAGCCCTACTCACCTGCGGCCGGGACAGGATTATCTTCCCATGAGCTCAATCAACCCGGAACCTATAAACCTGTTAAGGACACCTCGATTGTTGCGCAATTCAAGGTGAAAAGAAACGAAAGATCAAGTTTCCTCTTCGAATCAGAATCGGAGGATGTCAGAATCCTTGCCTGGACAACCACACCGTGGACACTTCCATCAAACTGCGCCCTGGCCGTAGGAGAGAAAATACAGTATGCCAAGGTAAAAACTTATAATCCTTACACCTATAAGCCGGTTTCAGTCATTCTAGCTAAAGAGTTGATTTCAAGGTTTTTCTCTGACAAAGCCAAAGATATCTCCATGGATGAATATACAGGTGGTGATAAGATTATTCCTTATAAAGTTGATAGCTCATGGCTAGGGAAAGACCTATTGGAGGTTCGATATGAGCAGCTAATGCCGTATGTCACAAACGAGGATCTTGAGGAAAACGGATTTCGTGTAATCCCAGGGGACTTTGTAACAACTGAGGAAGGAACAGGAGTTGTACACACTGCATCTGTTTTTGGGGCAGACGACTTTCGAGTTAGCCAGCAGAACGGTGTTCCCGCGGTCATGATTGTTGATGAGAATGGTAAGCAGGCACCATTAGTTGATATCCAAGGTAGGTTCGTTTCCGAGGTTACGGATTTTGCAGGTCGTTTCGTGAAAGAAGAGTACTATTCAGATGAGGAGAGAAGTAAAGCCGATTTTAAACCGACGGATGTCCTAATTGCGATAAAGCTCAAAGAAGACAATAAAGCATTTAAAGTAGAGAAGTACGAACACAGCTACCCACATTGTTGGCGAACTGATAAGCCAGTTTTATACTATCCTTTGGATTCATGGTTCATTCGCACAACAGCCCTAAAGGATCGCTTGGTGGCATTGAACAATACTATCAACTGGAAACCAAAGAGTACAGGTATAGGAAGGTTTGGAAACTGGTTAGAGAATTTAGTTGATTGGAACCTGAGTCGTTCACGCTACTGGGGTACCCCATTACCTATCTGGATATCGGAAGACCGGAAAGAGAAGAAGTGTATCGGAGGATTGAAGGAGCTACGTGAAGAAGTTGAAAAGTCAGTGAAAGCAGGATTCATGAATCAACCACTCGCTGAAGACTTTGATCTGCATCGACCTTATGTGGATGAGGTTGTCCTGGTTTCTGACTCGGGCCAGAAAATGTTTCGGGAACCTGATTTAATTGACGTATGGTTCGATTCTGGTGCTATGCCTTACGCTCAGTGGCATTTCCCATTTGAGAATAAAGAGAAGTTTGAAAGCAACTTTCCGGCAGATTTTATTGGGGAAGGAGTTGACCAAACTCGGGGATGGTTTTTTACACTCCATGCGATTGCCGGGCTTCTTTATGACTCCGTGGCCTTTAAAAATGTTATGGCTAATGGCCTGGTCTTGGATAAGAACGGGAATAAGATGTCAAAACGCCTGGGAAATGCAGTGAATCCATTTGAGACACTGGATAAGTTCGGCCCCGATGCTACCCGTTGGTACATGATTGCTAATGCAAATCCATGGGACAATCTCAAGTTTGACTTAGACGGTGTACTTGAAGTTCAACGTAAATTATTTGGAACGCTGTCCAATACTTATTCTTTTTTCGCATTGTATGCCAATCTTGATGGATTCGATAATTCGGGAGAAAGGGTTCCTCCCCAAGATCGGACAGAAAGCGACAGATGGATCTTAAGTAGACTTTTTACGGTATCCAGTGAAGTAGATATGGCTTACGATGATTATGAGCCTACAAGAGCAGCAAGAGCAGTGCAGTCCTTCGTAGTAGATGACTTAAGTAATTGGTATGTCAGGTTGAATAGAAAACGATTCTGGGTTGGGGATTATACGGACGATAAGAAGGCAGCCTATCAAACCCTATTTCAATGCCTTGAAACTGTGGCTAAATTGATGTCCCCTCTTGCTCCGTTTTATGCCGACAAATTATTCCTGGATTTACACGGTCTCGGTAATGATGATTCACCGATTTCTGTTCATTTGTGTGATTTTCCGGCATACGATGAGTCTGCTGTAGATAAAGATCTGGAAGCACGAATGAAACTAGCCCAGACAGCAAGTTCATTAGTTCATTCTCTTCGTAAAAAAGAGAAAATTAAAGTTAGGCAGCCTTTGTCCAAAGTCATGATTCCAGTTTTAGATGAAACAATGAAACACCGTCTAGAACAGGTTCGCGACTTGATAATTTCTGAGACGAACGTGAAGTCGATCGAATATCTTGGTGACGATAACGAAGTGTTAGTCAAGAAGATCAAACCAAATTTCCGAAAACTTGGGGCACAATATGGATCCAAACTGAAGTCAATCACACTAAAAATCAACGCATTTACAAAATCAGATATTTCCTTGCTCGAAAGTAAAGGGGAGTTTCAGTTGGATGTCGAAGGAGAGATAATAGTCCTTACTCTTGAGGATGTGGAAATCGTATCTCAGGATATTCCAGGATGGCTTGTTGCTAATGAAGGAGACTTGACTGTAGCTTTGGATATTTCCATTGATGAGGACCTTAGAAAAGAAGGAATAGCAAGGGACGTTGTTAATCGAATTCAAAATCTAAGAAAAGATAAGGGCCTTGATGTTCAAGATAAGATTCACGTATCTTATTGTACGGAAGAGGATTTGGTAAAAAAAGCGATTGAAGAGAATAAGTCTTATATTCAACGTGAAACCCAATCGCTAGCTTTGGAGTATTTAGATAGAGTTTCTAATGGTGAAAGACTGGATATAGACGGTTTCGAACTTGATGTATCCATAGATGTGGTGAAAAAATGAAAAGAAAACCGGCAATAATATACTTCTTGGTAGCCTTCGTTGTAATTGCTATTGACCAGTACTCTAAATACCTGGTCCATGCTAATATGAGTATGGGTACTAGAGGGCAGATAAAGATATTTGGAGACTGGTTTAAGCTACATTATTTGACCAATCCGGGAATGGCTTTTGGCATGGAGCTACCATTTGAGAATGCCAAGGTTATCCTCACCCTATTTCGTCTGGGAGCCATGTTTGCAATTGGGTACTACCTGTACTATATGTACAAGAAGGAAGCACCATCGGGGTTACTGGTATGCATTGCTATGATTCTGGGAGGAGCAATTGGAAACCTTATTGATAGCATTTTTTATGGAGTCTGGTTAGATAATGCACCTTTTGACTCGCCAACACCATGGTTTTATGGTCAGGTGGTGGACATGTTTTACATTGACATCTGGGAGGGTCGAATTGCAGATTGGGTACCGATATTTGGAGGGGACTATATGGCTCTTTGGCCAGTCTTTAATGTGGCGGATGCATCAATTTTTATTGGAATCACTATAATCCTCATCTTTCAGAAATCATTCTTTAAGCAGGAAGATGAGGAACTAACTGAGGCTAAAGCGAGGTCCTAATTAACGTTATACTTCGTTTTAATTTCTTTTTGTCGTCTTAGATAGGTTTTGTACTGATAGCTACTTAGTATTTTCTTCATTTCGGCATTTCTTGATTTCTGAATTTCACGACGAATGGTTTTTTTTCTTGAAGGAGAGACATCAATGGCTAGATCTACGCTTTGAAGCCTTTTGTCATATTTCCGTGTGATTTCTTCATAGTATCTTTTTTGATTACCTGATAGATCAAGTTGTTCGAAGTACTTGTCTTGATCCTTCATAAAGACAGCCATCATTTCCGGAGACATATCCTGTCCGGTGCCTATAAAAGAGCTGAAGATCAGCCCACATAGAAACAGTGTTTTTAGTATCTCCAAGTATGGTCGTAAGAGGATCTTTTTCATCTAAAATGATTTTAAATAATTATTAAAACTAGAAGTCAATATAAATATTGTTCAATGACCGTAATAGTAAATTTCCACTTGTCGAATAATCTGTGAATTCTGTCGTTGGTGGATTATACAATGATATTTTTGCAGTTTCTTGGAAGCCTTTGGCAGCTTTAAAGGTCTTTATCTGAAGAATTGGAACGCAAATTGCTTTGTAGAAAAACTTAAAATAGTAAGGTAAGTTTTATGATTAGCTCTAAAAACAGTTTTATCAGTACCTATTTATCTGTAGGCCTGATTTTCGTCATTATGATCGGTGTCCCTTCTTGTAAGAGCAAGAAGAAGTTAGCCGAAATATCAAATGAATCAACAGTTGAAGTCCCTGAACCTGTAGAGGAGGAAATACCCGCTCCTATGGAAGAGGAGGTTATTGAGAATCCTGAAAAAAGAGTAGCCGTCTACGAGCCTACTCTTTCGGAAAGACTGGACGATCATTTTCTATCTATCGCGCGGGCTACGACCGTATCTTCCGCAAATATGGAGATACAGGAAGCTCTACAATTGTTTAGTACGGGAAACGCTCCCGTTTTAATCATTTTCTATCAGGCTAATGGGCAGGAAGATTATGACGAACCAACAACCATCGAGAAGTACCTCAACTACTTGAAGGATACACGTAAAAGCACGGCAAAAGTCGAAGAAATGGTTATGGATGACTATGGCCGTATTAAGGAATTGGTTTTGGTAAGGAAATAAGAAAACAATGAGAAATTTACTATTATTTATATGTATCCTACTAGGATACTCGGCTTTCTCACAGGATTCAATTGATCCTCGGAGAAAGCAGGCGATCGACTCACTCGCGTTGGAAAAAGTGCGCGATTTGAGCAAGTACATAAGCATCATTGGATCAAAGGATACTGAATACTCTGAGGCTACTCGTGTGATGGATAGGGCGGAAGAGCTTTTTGCCCAGGGTAGTGAAATGGGAGTTTCGTCGCTAAATAGGGAACAGATCAGTTACTATCAAGTAAGAGAGTATTTTGAACGATTGATGGCTCTCAATTATGATGAGGTGACCATTAAATGGTACGATATTCACTACATCAGCGATCTTGAAAGGCAACCAGATGGAACATTTGTAGGAGTAATTACCATATATCAACGTTTTGAAGGCAGAACAGACGATGGCTTATCCTATAAAGACACAACTAAAAAGGACATTACCATCTATGTTCAGCAAAAACAGACACAAATCGCAGGTCGCACAATCGAATTTTGGGATGTACTGTTAGGAGATATCAGGGTGACCGAAACTACTGTATGAGGAGATTGATGTATCTCCTCCTTTTCATTCCCGTCAGTTTGCTCGGACAGGGTGGTCTTATGGATGAAATGAAAAGCGAAGAGGAGCTTTTAAAGGCGTCAACAAAGCAGTTGAATCAGTTTTTTAGGCGATTCAATGGAGAAGAAGACGAAAACGGAAATAGGTATTACCCATCGGATAGAAAGTATCGTGATGTGCGACTCCGACGAAAATATTTTCCTATCCTCTTTCGTCCCGATAGCAACTTTGATAGGGAATTGCTACTATCTTTTGTGACGGATATGACGGACAAGAACGACCCTGTTTTCATCAATCTACATACTCCGGGGTTAGTAGCGGAAGTTAAAGCGCAATTCAAAAAGGGAAACCGTAATGAAAGTGTGTTTCTGTATATGCTGATTCAGCCACAAGGAAAGGGATATGAATGGGTTATTTCAGACGTTTACCACAATCGCTATGAGCAAACATTCGACAAAAAGGAGGGGTCGGAAAAACCATTTATACACCCAATGAGTCATGAGTTAACATTCATGAACCTTAATAAGGCTTTCCGAAATGGAAGACCGGAATCTTATACGCTGGATTCATTTTCCCCCGACTATCTGTCAATTTTCTTATATGAGATGAATACTGGAGTATTGGGTTTCGAGACAGTTGAGGAAGTGAAATTTCATCTGTTCGGAATTTCTGGCTGGTACATAGAGATAACAAATTATAACCAGGTAGGTGGCAATTCTGGATGGTTAATATCAAATTTGGCTGCTGTAAATGATGATGAGAAAGATAGGATCAGGGAATATGTTTACGGGAAGTAGAATCCCGATTCTTCTGTGCTTACTTTTCTTTTTTCTTAGTGCTTCTGCCCAGGATAATGAGACCTCTAAAGTCGATGACCCTACCATTGACAAGGTTAGGGGCCTGGTTAGTTATTATCGTTTTCTTCTCAACTCCATAGGAAACGCTCGAACACCAACCAGCGAAAAGGAAATAATTATTTCCGAAAGCTATCTGAAAGTTTTTGATGATGAAGAAGTTCAGATTGAAGACGATTTGGTGGAGAACCGTACGGCTATAGTCAATAAGAACATTCAGGCATACTTAAGAGATGTAGATTTCTTCTTTAAGGAAATTCGATTTGACTTCAGCGAAATAAGGGTAGAAGTAGATACGACGGAGAACGGCGATCTGTTCTACCTCGCCTCCTTCCTCAGTTCAATTCAGGGTCAGACACTCGAAGGTGATTCCATTCAATTGACCCAGGATCGATTCATGGAAGTAAATGAAGGACCATCCGGACTTAAAATTGTCAGTGTTTACACCACCAAAGTGAGTAAAGAAAAACTTTTTCAGGAATGGTGGGATGATCTAAGTGTTCAATGGCAATTCTACTTTTCGAAGGTTATGGATTCACAGATCTCTCCAATGCCTTTGGATATTATACTACAAATGGAAGATCTTGACTCGTTGGACCTATCAATGGCTTTTTGGCTCGAAGATATCAAACCTCTTTCGATGCTTCGTAAACTTAAATATGTTAATCTTAGCAATACCGTCATAAAAGACCTAACACCACTTAGATACGCTCAGCGGCTGGAATCGCTCGACATAAGTTACACGTTGGTTCCAGATCTTTCAGTACTCAGGTATTTTCCAAAGCTTAACTATTTGAAAATAAATGGCAATAGCTACTACGACCTGATTGGCCTTCAAGGTTCCAAAAAGCTCAAGATTCTTGAGGCCAACGAACTGAATGTGACTTCATATTCACCATTGTCATCTTTGACCGGACTAAATGAATTATATCTATCAGGAACAGGGATTAGTTCTGTTCAACCGGTATTGAGCATGCCAAATCTTGTCAAACTTGACATAAGTAGTACTCAGGTTCGGAGCTTATCAGGTTTGGAAAACCTAATGGATCTAGACTATTTGATGATCGATTCTACTCCCATTGAAAAATTGGATCCTTTGGGAAAATTGGAAAATTTAGAGTACCTGAGCCTTGAAGAGACATCTGTTTCAGACCTTTCTCCATTAAATGATCACCCCTCTTTGAGGAGAATAGAGGCAGACTTCACAAAAATAGATGAGAAGGACATCGCTTCTTTTATGCAGAAAAACCCTTCTATTGTTGTAGCTGCAAACACAGAAAAGACCATGGAATGGTGGGAGGGTCTTAATTCCAACTGGAGAACATTTTTGGAATCAAAATATCAACTGTCCAGCGATCCGAATGTTGAGGAGGTGATTAGGGTATTACAAGAAGATAGTCTTGATATAAGCGCATTAAGCATGGTGAATGGCTCGCCACTATCTTCCTTTGGTCAATTACGCTATTTAAACATTGATAGTACAGAGATTGGTGATTTGAGTTTTGTTACTAAGCTACCAAAGCTTGTGGTACTAAAAATGAACTCCACACCGGTGGATGATATTTCGGTACTTATTGCAAACAATCAGCTTACGATATTAGAGTTATCCTCGACAAAGATCGAGTCCATTTCTCCACTACTTAGCTTACGCCTATTAAATTATCTTGTCATAGAAAATACTAATGTCCCGGAATCCGAAGTGCTAAGAATGCTGGATAATAACCAGGATCTGTTGATTGTTTATCGGACCAGGACCCTATTAAATTGGTGGAACACCCTTCCTCCGGAGTGGAAAAGTGTTTTCAATCCGGAAAATGCTCAAACGATGGATGCCATGAAACTCCATTTCTTGACGCAACAGGAGGAACTTGAAATTAGAGATGTTGCAATTACGTCCTTAGCACCATTGAGTCAATTTTCAAGGCTTAAGTCTTTAAGGCTGGATAATACAGAAGTGATTTCACTGCTAGAGCTATCAGCTAACAGAACCATAACAGATATACACTACAAAAGAGGCCCGCTATACTCCTTAAATGGATTAGAGTCAATCAAACAATTACGAGTCCTAAGCTTTGCCAATACTCCGGTTGAGGATCTAAGTCCGATTGCTAAACTAAAAGAGCTAGAATTCCTGGATTGTTCTGGAACTCAGATAAAAAGTATTAAGGACTTATCTGATTTAAAGAATCTTAAGCACCTGGATATTTCCAATACGCGGGCATGGAGGTTGCATTGGTTGCATGAAATTGAAAACCTGGAAAAGCTCATATGTTTTAACACAAGAGTAAATGATAGAAAAATTGAGGAATTTCAAGAGGTATTTCCTCAATGCTTAATTACCTATTATTAACTTTGCTTTCCAGCTTAATTATACCAGCAGAACTCAATAGTAATGAACATGTTATCTCTCAGATTTTTGTCTGTCACCATCGCATTATTACTGTCTATTTCATCACTTGCCCAGGAAGAAAATCTTTCTGACCGATTTGTCCGGGTTATGGCTGAGTCGGAAACTTATGAGGCGTATAAGGTCATCCGTATCGATCGATTAAATACGTTTTGGCAGGTAGTTGGCGATAGTCTTACGGCATATCAAAATAGCATTTCCGGATTAAACTCAACGGTGGAAGGCCTTGAAGTTCAAATCACCGAGCAAAACAAGCAGATAGATGAACTCAACTCAAGTCTTAATCAGAGCAAAACGTTAAACGATAGCATAGATTTTTTGGGTATCACTTTTGAAAAGTGGGTATATCACGCAATAGTTTGGATTGTTATCGCCGGTTTATTAGTGGCATCCATATTCTTCTTTGGTATGTATAAAAGAAGTAATCTTATTACAGAGAGATCGGTTAAAGAGTTAGCTGCGTTGACGTCTGAATACGATGACTTCAAAGATAAATCCAGGGAAAAACAAGTCAAGCTAAAAAGAGAACTCCAAACTACCGTTAACACATTAGAAGAGGTACGTCGAAGTAAGGCCGTTAGATCAAACGTTAGCTAAAATTCATGGGTCTCATACGGTCCAGTATTGATCAGTTACAGCCCGGGGATATAACCATACTTGGAGTACCTTTTGATGATCATTCTTCTTTCCTGCAAGGTCCGGCAAAAGCACCTCGCCTAATAATTGAGGCATTGGAAAGCGATTCGGCAAATTACTTTACTGAATCTTTGAAAGACCTAAACGAACACCCGAGGATCAAATGGATTGGAAACGTCGATTTCGATGATTATCTACAGATCGAGAATCCAGTTGAAGCAATTCTGGCCAAAGGTGCAATACCATTATCACTGGGAGGTGATCATTCCATTACTTACCCAATTGTAAAGGCATTCAGGAAATTCTATCCTCAGTTATCGATATTGCATTTTGATTCACACGGTGACTTGTATGATGAGTTAGATGGAAATCGATACTCTCATGGATCACCATTTGCTCGAATTATGGAATCGGGTTTGTCTGATAATCTATTACAGATTGGTATCCGCACGCTTACTAAACACCAGAAGGAACAAGCTGAACGGTTTGGTGTGAGGCAAATTGGGATGTATCGGTGGGAAGAACAAGAGATTGAGTTGGATGGCCCGGTCTATTTGACGTTTGATCTTGATGTCTTAGATCCTGCCTTTGCACCAGGAGTGTCTCATCACGAACCGGGCGGGTTCAGCACAAGAGAAATCCTTCATATTATACAGCAGCTTGATATCAATATAATTGGGATGGACCTGGTGGAGTATAATCCAGATAGAGATATTAATGGTGTTACAGCGATGACTGCAGCTAAAATACTGAAAGAACTGCTGTCGAAATTAATCTAAGAAAGAAACGAAATGAGTACTCCTGCTGCTACGGCGGATCCGATTACTCCTGAAATATTCGAAGCCATTGCATATTGCAATAGGTGATTATTTGAATCGTGCTTTAAGGCAATATCGTTAGCTACTCTGGCGGCCATGGGTACAGCACTTAATCCTGTTGCTCCAATCAATGGATTGATTTTCTTACTCGCAAAGAGGTTGTATATCTTAACCGCAAACACTCCACCAGCTATTGATATCGCGAAGGCAACAAATCCTCCAACTATTATCATAATGGTTTGGAAATTAAGAAAAGCATAGGCGGTCATGGTAGCCCCTACCGATAATCCAAGAAATATTGTCGCTGCATTGAGTATAGTATCCGAGGCTGCTTTAAACAATCGGTTGGTTGTTTGTCCAATTTCCTTAACAAGGTTACCAAACATCAGCATACCCAGGAGTGGAACACTAGATGGGACAAGTAAAGCAACAATGGTACCCACTCCAATAGGAAATAGTATTTTCAGGGTCTGCAGATTCTTTATAGGACGCTTGTTTGGAAATAAACGATCCTGCTCTTTCATGTTGATCTTTAGTTCTGAGGTGGTTGTGGTAAACCTTACAACAAATGGGATAATCACCGGAACGAGAGCCATGTACGAATATGCAGCTATGGCGATTGGACCTAGTAGGTGAGGGGCCAAAATGATAGTGGTATAAATCGCAGTAGGTCCATCAGCGCCTCCAATGATTCCAAGTGAAGCGGCTTCCTTCAAAGTGAAGCCAAGTGATACAGCCGAAATCAGCACAGTAAATATTCCTATTTGCGCGGCAGCACCAAAAAAAGCTAGACGAAGGTTTCGCAGCATGGGACCAAAGTCTGTCAATGCACCTACTCCCAGAAAAATGATAGGGGGGAGAAATCCTGTTTTAATTAAGGAATAATAAACGAAATTCATGATTCCATGATCACGAGCAATTTGATATAGGGTTTTCGTTTCATCCACCTTCACCACCCCCATCTCACCTCCTGGAAAGTTGGCAAGGAGCATACCGAATGCTATTGGAACAAGCAGTAAGGGCTCATATTTCTTTCTGATCCCCAGGTATAGCAGGAAAAAAGCTATCAGGATCATCAAAAGAATTTGCGGCTCTTCGATGATCTGGCTAAATGCCGTCATCCGGTACAATCGACTGAATAAATCCACGTTCTTTTTAGTTCAAACGAATTAGAACATCATCATCTAACACTTCATCTCCGTCTTTGATTAAAATGTCAGCGACAACTCCACCCTTGTCAGCTTTTACCGCATTGGTCACTTTCATTGCTTCAATGTAGCAAACTATGTCACCAGTCTTCACCGTATCACCAATGGCTATGGCTTTCTCCGAGGAGTCTTTGGTCATAAAGATTTTTCCCTCCAGGGGAGAGATGATCTCTATTTTTCCATTTGACGCTGATTTGACAGGTTCTTCGATTTTAGATTCTTCTTGTGGGGAACCTTCATCACCGTAGGAAATTTGTACTTTGAATATTTCTCCATCGACGTCTACAGTCATCGTTGAAGGAGATAGTGTTGTAGTTGATCCAGAAGCGGCTGATGTTGTTTCCGCTACTGGAGCTTTTTTCGATGCGAGATCCTTTTCGAAGTTTTCTTTGGCCTTACCGGATTTATATACTTCATATTGCTCAGGATGCATCGCATATTCAAACAGTTCCTCATCATCCGGCCCGGTTTCCCATCCCTTCTCTTTCATTTTTGCTCGAAATTCCTCCAGTGAGTCCGGCTGAAGGTCTTGTGGATCACCCGCGAAGAATTCTCGTTCCTGTTCTTTTGCCAGCTCTTTCAATTCTGTATCAACTTCTCCTGGCACTCTTCCGGATTTGCCTAAGATCATGTCCCATGTATTGTTGTCAAGCAGAGACCAACGTTCTTTACCCTTTTTCATCTGCATCACATTAACCAACGCAGCATTTTTTACATATTGACTGTAAGGTGTTACCAAAGGTGGATAACCCATCTTCGGCCAGATGTGCTCTACTTCTTCGAAAAGAGCGATCATTAGTTCGTCCTGGGTCAGCTCTGGTTTATGGTTTTTTGCCATCCACTTATTTAAACTTTCCAGATTTTTTTCGAGGTCTGACATCAAGCTTCCCATCATACCTCCGGGAAGACCGGGTCCGATAAGAAGGGCGTTCATCATTCGATTTCTCGGATTGATATAATATCCTAAGAAATCGTCAATGAATTCTTGTGTAAGTGATCTGGCTTGCATGTAGGCCTTCATGTTGATGTCCGGTACAGAAAAACCAGCATCTCTCAGTACTTCATGAACTGTCAGTAAATCAGCGTGTCCAGTACCAAAGGAAAGTGGTTCCATTCCAACATCAATGAAGTCCACTCCTGCTCGGGCAGCTTCCAGAGATGATGCTACTGAAAACCCAGGCCCTGAATGCCCATGATAAGTGACCATCATGTCCTTATTCATGTCTTTAATCCCTTCAACCAACTTGCCCATTGAGGCAGGTCTCCCGATTCCGGCCATATCCTTAATACAGATTTCTTCCGTACCCATTTCTATCAGTTCCTCTGCCATCTTCAGGTAGTATTCAACCGTATGCAGTTTTGAGTGCGTGATACATAGCGCAGCCTGGGCGATCATTCCCCCTTCTTTCGCGTAATCGATAGATAGTTTGAGATTTCGAGTATCGTTTAGGCCATCAAACGACCGGGAGATATCCGTGCCCTGAATCTTTTTGAGCTTAAACATCAACTTTCGGACATCTCTAGGCACTGGATACATACGTAATCCATTAAGCCCTCTTTCCAACATGTGTGTCTGTATACCAGCATCATTGAACGGCTGAGTCCATTGCCGAACGGATTGGTTAGGATTCTCACCGTATAGTAAATTGATTTGTTCGAATCCGCCACCGTTTGTTTCCACACGCCTAAAGCAGCCCATGTCAACAATCGGCTCTGCCACTTTTACCAGTTGATCCACTCTTGGCATGTATTTGCCTGAGGATTGCCACATATCCCGATAAATCAGGCTAAGACCTATTTCCCTTCCCATTTGGATTATTTTTTTTAATTTTTGTGATTTTTCCCTTACCGGATGTCAATTTTGAGACGGCAGCAGCTATTGCAGCCACTTTCTTTTGGGAGATGGCAGGTTCTACTTTCTCATGAATGGTTGGAACTAAACGATTGGTGAAAATAATCAGAGCGTTGCCTGTGATCACCACTAAAGACAAGACGATCGTCACTGTGATCATACCAACCAGCAGCAACGATAGGGCTGTTGAAATTTCTGGGCTCAAAACATCAGGTTTTGTTATACAAAAATATAAGACCTTGAGCTATTGAACCTAAGAATATCGGTACTTTAAGCGATAATTTATAGGGTTCGCTTTACTTCTCGTATTTCATAACCTTCAATTACATCTCCAACCTTGATGTCATTGAAGTTCTTTATGCTGAGACCACATTCATAGCCTGATTTGACTTCCTGAACGTCATCCTTAAAGCGTTTTAACTGATTGATTTCACCTTCGTAAGTAACAATACCGTCACGGATTAATCGGACCTTATTCGATCTCTTTACGAAGCCGTCGGTGACATAACATCCTGCCACAGTACCTACCTTGGAAATCTTGAATACTTCCCGAACTTCTATGTTTCCGGTAATTACTTCCTCCTCGGTAGGGGCAAGCATACCTTCCATAGCATCTTTTACATCGTTGATTGCATCGTAGATAATGGAATACAGTCGTATTTCAATTTCCTCAGTCTCGGAAATTTTCTTAGCTCCTCCAGATGGACGGACCTGGAATCCGACAATTACCGCATCTGAAGCAGACGCTAGAAGAACATCGGACTCTGAAATCTGACCTACTCCTTTGTGAATAATATTCACCTGGACTTCATCTGTGGATAGTTTTAGGAGTGAATCTGAAAGGGCTTCCACTGATCCGTCCACGTCACCTTTAACAATAACATTTAGCTCTTTGAAACTTCCTATGGCCAAACGACGGCCAATTTCATCAAGCGTGATGTGTTTCTTAGTCCGAACGGATTGCTCTCTGAGGATTTGTTCTCTTTTAGTCGCAATCTCTCTTGCCTCCCGGTCGGAGCCCATAATATTGAAGCGGTCTCCAGCCTGTGGTGCCCCGTCAAGACCTAACATTTGTACTGGTGTTGCTGGACCTGCCACATTCAATTTCTTACCCCGATGATCAAACATTGCTTTGACCTTGCCATAAAATGGTCCAGCAAGCAAAACATCACCGATCTTCATGGTACCGGCTTGAACCATCATCGTGGTAACATACCCTCGACCTTTATCAAGTGTTGCTTCGATCACACTTCCTACTGCTGGTTTACTTGGGTTTGCTTTCAGCTCCAGGAGTTCAGCTTCCAGAAGGACCTTTTCCAGGAGTTCCTCAATGCCTTCTCCTGTTTTCGCTGATATATTCTGGCATTGGTACTTTCCACCCCAGTCTTCTACGAGTATATTGATATTGGATAGCTCTTCTTTGATCTTATCCGGGTTTGCGTTTGGTCTGTCGATCTTGTTGATCGCAATCACAATAGGAACCCCAGCTACCTGGGCATGATTGATAGCCTCTTTTGTCTGAGGCATCACAGCGTCGTCTGCCGCAACAACCACGATTACAATATCTGTGATTTTAGCGCCTCTTGCTCTCATCGCCGTGAAAGCCTCGTGACCAGGTGTATCCAGGAAGGCCACCCTCTTACCAGTTTCGGTCATCACATCGTAAGCACCGATGTGCTGGGTGATACCTCCAGCTTCGCCTTCAGTTACCTTAGAATCCCTAATAAAATCCAATAAGGATGTTTTACCGTGGTCAACGTGACCCATAATGGTTACAATCGGAGCACGATCTTTGAGTTCTTCTTCGGTGTCTTTGACCTCGATAACCTCTACTTCATCGTCAGCTGTCGTAAAATCAACATCAAAATCAAATTCATCAGCAATGACCGTAATGGTTTCTGCATCGAGACGTTGATTGATGGACACGAACATGCCTAGATCCATGCATTTCGATATAACGTCATTTACCGAAACGTCCATTAACGAAGCAAGATCACTGGCTGAAACGAACTCAGTGACTTTCAGAACTTTTGACTCTTGCTGCTCCTGAAGAACCTTTTCCTCTTCCGCCTCGGCCTTAGCCGTACGCTTATCTTTTCTATATTTCGATCTGCTCTGAGTTGCTCCCTTGCCTCCACTTAGTTTTGCAAGTGTTGCCTTAATCTTATCCTGAATCTCCTTATCGGATAATTCTTCTGTTTTTCTTGTGTCTTTTCCACGTCCCCGGTCTCCTCGTTTGGAGTCTTGTCTTTGATTGGGGGCGATTCTTTTTCTCGGCCGCTTTTTTCTTTCCTTACTCTCGTCGGAGGAAGCGACAGGTTTTTCCTTTTTCTTTTCCGTAGGCAGGTCGATTTTTCCCAGAACCGTTAGACCCTTGAGGGAATCGGCCTTCGCCTCAATCACTTCATTCTTTTTTTCTTCTGGCTCCTCTGTTGCTTTTGGCTCTTCCTTCTTTTCTTCGACCTTAACCTCTTTCTCCGCTACAGGTTCTTCTTTCTTTTCCTCAGCCTTTGCAACAGGTTCTTCCTTCTCCTCTTCTGGCTCCGGCTTTTCTTCCTCTTTCTTTGGCTTTTCTTTCTTGTCGAGATCGATCTTGCCAACAACTTTTGGACCCTCAAGCTTAGGTTTACTGAGCAACCCTTCAGTTGTTTCTTCTTCCTCTTTTTCTTCCTTAACAGGGGTGGGTTCAGGTATAGAAGCGACATTATCCTTGATGAGTATCTCTTCCTCATCCTTCCTTGAGCTTCCAGACTCCTGTTTGTTGGCTTTAATTACCAGATTATCGGTATGTGATGCCCCGATGGTTAATTCTGATGCCTCTTCCTTATCATGAGCTGAATCAGCAAATTCCTTTGAAAGAAGAGCAAACTGCTCCTCGGAGATCTTGGAGTTGGGATTACGATCCACTTCAAAACCCTTTTCTTCAAGAAATTCAATGATAGTAGTTCTTCCTACGTTTAATTTTCTTGCTACCTGACTTAATCTATACATTCAGCTCGTTTAATCTCTTTTACTCAAATTCCTGGTTTAAGATTGACACCACCCCGTCGATTGTTTCCTCTTCCAGGTCTGTTCTTCTAATTAAGTCTTCACGACCTAACTTGAGAACACTTTTTGCGGTGTCCAATCCAATACGCTTCAATTCGTCAATAATCCAATCTTCGATTTCATCCGTGAATTCGTCCAGATCCACATCTTCTTCCTCCATTTCATCTAATTCACGGAATACATCGATTTCGAAACCTACTAGCCTACTGGCCAGTTTAATGTTTTGCCCACCTTTTCCAATTGCCAAAGATACTTGATCAGGTTTAAGGTATACTGAAACCCGCTTTTTCTCTTCATCAATCTTCATGCTTTGAATTTTGGCAGGACTTAATGCTCTGGCAATGTATAATTCCAGATTATCCGTGAAATTAATTACATCGATATTTTCATTTTGTAGTTCCCGAACAATTGCATGGATTCGAGACCCTTTCATTCCAACACAAGCCCCTACCGGATCAATTCTATCGTCATAGGACTCAACAGCTACTTTTGCTCGCTCTCCTGGTTCCCTAACTACGTTTTTGATGGTAATTAGTCCATCGTAAACTTCTGGCACCTCATTCTCGAAAAGACGCTCAAGGAAAGTTGGAGATGTTCTAGATAGTACGATTCTAGGATTTCCATTGTGCATTTCTACACGATGTACAATAGCTCGTCCTGCATCTCCCTTTCTAAACCTATCTTTTGGGATTTGTTCTCCCTTTGGCAGTTGGAGTTCATTTCCTTCGCCATCAATAAGCAGGATTTCCCGGCTAAGAATCTGATAGACTTCACCAGTAATAATTTCGCCAACGAGATCCTTATACTTTTGGAATAAAATATCTTTTTCCAGATCCTTAATTTTCTGGATTAGGGTTTGACGCGCAGTCATCACCGCCCGACGTCCAAAGTGCTCTAGCTTGATTTCTTCCGCTACCTCTTCTCCAATTTCGAAATCAGGCTCAATCTGACGTGCTTCAGAAAGGCTGATTTTATCATGGTCCCAGATGTCTTCAGAATTATCGTCTACAATCTCCCTGAATCTCCAGATCTCCAAATCACCTTTATCGGCATTGATGATGATATCGAAATTATCATCCACTTCGTACTTCTTTCTAATCATCGTTCGAAATACATCTTCCAAAATCCTAATCATAGTAGGTCTGTCGATGTTTTTGCCCCTGGCAAAATCCGCAAACGAATCAATCAATACTCCTGTATCCATCATTTCAGTTAAATGAGACTAATATGTTTGTTTTCTTAATTTCTTTCATGTTCAGCTCCACAGGGTTCTGCGTTTTTTCATCCAGTAGTACGATGTACTGCTCGTCAGCAGATTCCAATGAGCCTTTCATTCTTTCGCCGTTCTCTAATTCCACTTTCACCCTTCTTCCAATATTTTTCTTATACTGCCTAGAAAGTTTAAGTGGCATATCAAGCCCAGGTGAAGACACTTCCAGGTAATATTTTCCATCGATTAGGTCCTCACTTTCAATTTCACTGCCCAATGACCGACTTATCTCAGCACATTGATCAATGGTAATTGACGGATCTCCATCAATCAAAATCACAAGCTTTTGGTTTCCAGGTTTACCTCGCAATTCCACGTCAACCAGAAAGAGGTTTTCGTAACCCTTTAAGATTTCTGATAGAATGTCCGTAACCTGTTTTTCAAGCATACAATTGTGTTAATAAAAAGAGGGGACTCGTGTCCCCTCCGAAACTGTTAATATTTCAGCTTCAAAATTAATTGAAATTATTTTCAATTCAAATTTCGACGAATTTATCATCCGTTTACCCAGTTTTGCGTATCAAGAGTCAAGACATATCTTATGATAGGAAAACTTCGCATCACCAATTCACTTTCAAGAAAGAAAGAGCCATTTGAACCCATTAATCCACCTTATGTCGGGATGTACGTTTGTGGGCCAACGGTTTATAGTGATGTCCATCTGGGCAATGTCCGCACGTTTATAAGTTTTGATGTCATTAACAGATACTTAAGATTCATTGGCTACAAGGTAAGGTATGTTAGAAATATCACGGATGTAGGTCACTTGCTGGACTCCGGGGAAGACCGAATTTCCAAAAAAGCTAAGCTTGATAATCTTGAACCCATGGAAATTGTACAGAAGTACACAAACGATTTCCATGATGTAATGAATACTTTCAACTCACTTCCACCGGATATCGAACCATCAGCAATTGGCCATCTTATGGAGCAAATCGAACTAATTGAGAAGCTTCTTAAGAATGGCCTTGCCTACGAATCGAATGGATCTGTCTATTTCGATATCGGGAAATACAACGAGGATCACGAATACGGTAAACTGAGTGGCAGAAAGATTGAAGAGTTACAAAACCAAACCCGGGATCTTGATGGGCAAAGTGATAAGAAAAATCCCTTGGATTTTGCACTTTGGAAGAAAGCCGCTCCGGAACACATTATGCGATGGAGTACTCGTTGGAGTGATGGTTTTCCCGGTTGGCACCTTGAGTGTTCGGTGATGTCAACAAAGTACCTTGGCGATCATTTCGATATTCATGGTGGGGGCATGGATCTTAAATTCCCTCACCACGAGTGTGAAATTGCCCAGTGCCAGGGCGCAACAGATACAGAACCGGCGAAGTACTGGATTCATACCAATATGCTCACGGTAAATGGACAGAAGATGAGCAAGTCATTAGGGAATTCGTTTCTACCCTGGCAATTAATTCATGGAGATCATGAGATGCTAGAGCGGGGATACAGCCCTATGACTATTCGTTTTTTTATGCTTCAATCACATTATGCCAGTACTTTAGATTTTTCAAATGATGCCTTAAACGCAGCGCAAAAAGGTTATAATAAGCTTGTGAACGGGATTCGAATCCTTAAGGATCTCAGCTATCCAGACGGGATTGATTTGGAAGCAAACACAAAAGCCGGGGAACAGATTGAAAAGATGTGTGATAATTGCTACTATGCGATGAATGACGACTTCAATACTGCTTTGACCATTGGTCATCTTTTCAACTTATTGAAGAAAGTAAACTCACTGCATACCGGGCAATTGGCTTTCGATCAGATGACCGTTGAAACGTTTAATCGAATGAAAGAGACTATTCTGGGTTTCACGGAAGACGTGCTTGGCCTAAAACAGGAATCAAGTATAGATGGTGAGAATCTTTTAGGGATTCTTCTAAAGGAGTATAAAGGAGCTAAGGAACAAAAAAACTACGAAAAAGTAGACGATTTACGGGCCCAATTGAAAGCTGAAGGTTTGATTGTCAAAGACATGAAAGATCGAGTGGATTGGGCCTATGAAGAATAAATAAGATGAAATTTCCCGACCTGGGAAACCTTTCGTCATCACTCTTGTCATTAGTACAGAAAGGTGAAGGGAGAAACTCAAAATATCCATAAAGGCCTTATCGAAAGGTGTATGGCTGGGGATCAAGGGGCTCAATTTGAGCTGTACAACCTGTATTCCGCGGCTATGTACAATATCTGCCGTCGAATGATGGGAGATGAAGAAGAGGCCAAGGATGTTTTGCAGGATTCTTTCGTTGATGCTTTTTCCAAGCTGCCTTCCCTGAGGGAGATCAGCACTTTTAGTTTATGGATTAAACGCATTGTAACAAATAATTGCATCAATGCTTTACGAAAAAAACGGCTTATGACCACAGAGTTGAATGAATCACATGATGGAGTGATGGAAGAAGATGACGATTTCGAGTATACTCATTTCAAGGCCGAGAGGATCATGGGAGCCGTGGATCAATTACCAGACGGTTGCCGAACGGTTTTGAATCTGTACCTATTTGAGGGATACGATCATAAAGAAATCGGCCAAATACTTTCCATTTCGGAATCTGCTTCAAAGGCCCAGTACTGTAAAGCGAAAGCGAGAATAAGGAATAGACTGACAGAAAGGAGTATAAGCAATGTCAGATAACTTACGGGAACACATTAATAAGAATCGTGAAGATTTCGAGATGTTCAAATTTGATTCAGAGGGCTCCTGGAGCTCCATTAAGGATCGATTGAACAAAAAAGAAAGCTCGGGGAAATCGATTTTCCTGAAGATAGCAGCCAGCATCACTTTACTGATTGCTTCGATTGCTGTCATCATGTTGAACGGGTTTAATACCCCAACTTTCGATTCTGAGCTGTCGGAAACAAAATATTATTACGAGCAGATGATAGATGCTCAGATGCAACTGGTACGCAATCATGTAGAAGATCCCCAGGTATTGGAGGATTTGGAAGCGTTGGACAAGGCATTTCATGAATTGAGTGATGACCTTCAGGATAACGTGCACAACGAAGAAGTGATAGCAGCAATGATCGATAACTATCGGTTAAAGCTGAAGATCCTTGAAAAGATATTGGAAGACATAGAAGAATCTGATAATGATGAAAACGTTAGGGGTATATAGTCTGCTTATTTTATTCGCAGTCGGTGGTGTAGCTGCTCAGGATTTCAGCATCGAAGAAAAATATGACCGCACCTTTGCGGCGACGGAGTCGAGTTCTGTCGAAATTAGGAACAAGTATGGAGAGATTATTGTCAATACCTGGTATAAAGACTCGGTGAGAGTCTTTGTGCGAGTAGCGGCTACAGGCAAAAGTCGCGATGATATTAACTCCGAAATGAGAAGAGTAGATGTTGAGCTTCGAAAGATCGGAAATCTAATTACAGGATTCACTTCCTTTGATCAGGGTAGGAGTAGAGGATTCTTTGGTGAATTGATGAGCCAGGTAAGCGATGTTTCACAGACTATGCTTGGTAGTAAGAAGATCTCTGTTGATTATGAGATCTGGTTGCCTGCGGATATGCCATTGACTATTGAAAATAAGTTTGGAGATGTCTACATGGCGAATATGACTAACCAGGTAAATCTAGATCTCTCCCATGGTGATCTACGGGGAAATGAAATAACCGGTAGTTTCAATCTTAACCAAAGTTTCGGCAAGTTTCGATTTGACCATTTAGCCAAAGCTTCAATGACCTTAAGAGGAGTAGAAGGAAAGATTAATAGGGCCGAGTTATTAACTGTAGAATCAGGATCTTCAGAGTTAGAATTAGGCGAAATACAAGATATGCAGGTGAACTCAAGGAACGATAAGTATCACTTTGATAGAATTTCTACGTTAATAGGAGAAGGATCATTCACGGATTTTAATGTTGATTATTTCCTGGGAGAAATGCAGTTGAATTGTAATTATGGAGAAGTCTTCCTGTCTCAAATTGATAAGGATTTTGACAAGATTGGGATCACTGGGAAATCAACTGACATTAATTTGATCCTAAACCAGGCGTCCTATATCAATACGAGGATAATTGGTGAGGAGGAAAATATGATTTTACCAAATAGCATGCTGGTAATGAAGAAAGGAGATATTGATGAAGAAGGCCGTATTGCATTGGCGGGGTATGTTGGAAATACAAACTCTTCTTTCTCCACCCTTGATTTGGATCTAAGATCAGGTGATCTGATAATTTCAATAAAAGAAACTGATATTTTCACTAACCGAAATTAATTCAATGCGTGGATTTCTTTTGTGCCTGCTTTTTGCGCTATCAGTGGGTTCAATAAAAGGTCAGGCACTTTATGACCAGTCAGCAGGAGTAAGACTTGGATGGACCTCATCCCTTACCTTCAAAAAATTTATGTTAGAAGATGAAGCCCTTGAGATTCTGGTGAGTGGAAGGCGACAGGGAGTTCAACTGACTATGTTGTATGAGTTTCATGAACCCATGGAGCTCTCATTTAATGAGAATTTTTTCGTTTACTACGGAATTGGAGGGCATATGGGTTATGAAAAGTATGGTGATCTTGATAAAACATTAACATCCATTGATCCACCTCGTTTTGTTTTCGATGAAAGAAGTTATTTCATCATGGGTGTCGATGGAATTTTGGGGATAGAGTATCGTTGGTTGTCGGTACCCATTACTATCGGGTTTGACATAAAGCCCTATTTCAGTTTTATTGGTCTCCGGCACACTCGAACACAGTTTTGGGATTCGGGTATATCTTTCAAATACATTTTCTAGCACATGAAAGTATTCCTATTTAGCCTGATCTTATGTTGTGCTTTGCTTGGAGTCCAAGGCCAGCAATACATGGATACCAACGATCCACGCCAGATAAAATCGCTTCTGAGTAAAGAGAATGAAATTAATGGGTTTGGAGGGGTGGACACCAGAATCACTGATTTTCATGACCAAAGGGCAGCTGTTGTTGGAGCCTATGGAGGGGTTATTGTCAATCGATCCTTCCTTCTAGGAGTGGGTTGCTACGGTATTGCTACAAATCCCCAAATCGATGGTATTTTACCCCCCGGATTTTCACCCGACAATACAAGTCGGAAATTAACCATAAACGGGGGTTATGCTGGTTTGATGCTTGGCGGTATGATCTTTTCAAAAGAACTCATTCACCTGACAATTCCAGTATTTATCGGTGCGGGTGAGTTCCAACTCTCTGATGACGATTTTTTTCAGAATCAATCGGATACAGACTATACGGTTGAACGATCTACATTTCTCGTCGGTGAACCGGGGGCTCAGCTGGAATTTAACATTACTTCTTCTATGCGAATCGCTGTCGGTGCATCCTATCGGTACGTCTATGGTCTCGAGCTTATAAATCTTTCTGATGCCGATATGTCGGAGTGGACCGGAACTGTTTCTGTACGTATAGGACGGTTTTAAGTCACCAGTATCATAATTTCCAGAATTTGAATTGATTTGATTAATGCATACTTTAACGGCAGGTTAAATCAATTAATAATGAAAAAATTATTCACATTACTCGTATTAGTAGGGATCTTTTCGATACCTGCTTATTCTCAGGATCAGCCGATTCGAATTGGTGTAAAGCTGGGTTATCCTAATTTTCTTGGACTAAATGCCGAATATGTTACACCTCTTCTTGGTGGTAGGATCGGTCCTTCAGTGGATTATTCTTTCTTGCCTGAAAGAGATTTAGGTGATGTTACTGCTAAGTTTAACTATTTTGAAATTGGAGCAAATATCTACGTCATTCGTCCTGGAAAGGGTTTATATCTAAATGTTGGTTATGGCAGGTTCGCCTTTGATGGGAGTGTAACGGAAACTGTGGATTTCGGCGCACCGGTAGGTGAAGCAGAAGGAACTGGAAGTATCGACCTGGCTTTAAACCGGGTTAATTTCAAGTTAGGATCCAAACTAGGCGGTCGGGTATACTTCCGTACAGAGTTTGGTTGGGCACTTGGTCTTGGCGACAGCAGCTTAAATGTTGGTTATGAAGCCACTAGCAATGGCCAGAATGTCAGTCAAACAGAAGAATGGAAAATACCTAAACTGTTGGCGGGTGGTCCTTTAGCTAATCTAGGCTTTGGTGTTGGTTTCTAGAATAATGATATGAAAGAGAAGTTGATAGTTATTCGCGGTTTGTTAGCCTATTGGCCTCTCTTTTTTCTTTTTTTTGTTCTCGCTTGTAGCTCATCTTCGCAGCAATCTTCAGACAGTGATCAGCAGACAAATGATACCTTGGAACCTGAGATTCAAACTGCTGGTTCGTTTTCACGCCTTGACTCGGATTTCAATCAACTAGTTCCCGAAGAAGCTGTTATCGAAATAATTGGAGAGGGGTTTGATTGGGCGGAAGGACCACTTTGGCTTGGTAATTCCCTTATTTTTTCAGATGTCCCGGCGAACACGATATATAAATGGACGGAGACTGCCGGAATCTCAAAGTATCTTAGCCCTTCAGGGTACTTGGGGACAAGAACAGATAAGCGTGAGCCTGGGTCAAATGGATTGGCCTTGGATCCGAATGGACGGCTAATTCTTTGTCAACATGGAGAACGCCAGGTAGGGCGAATGGCATCTACTGTAGATAAGCCTATTGCAGCTTTTGCCCAAGTAGTAAACCTTTACAATGGCAAACGCCTGAATAGTCCAAATGACCTAACATTTCGTGGTAATGGAGAATTCTATTTTACAGATCCTCCTTATGGTCTGGATGAATGGGATGAAAAACAACTGGATTTTCAAGGAGTTTATCACGTTGATTCAAGAAGGAATGTCACTTTACTCGTAGACAGTTTAAGCCGTCCCAATGGGATTGCACTGTCACCGGATGAGAAGACTCTCTATGTAGCCGTTTCGGACCCGAAAAAGGCGATATATTATGCCTACGATCTCGACGATTCAGGAATGGTAGTTTATGGTAGAATATTGCTGGATGTAACTAACATGGTTGGGCCTGAACGTCCAGGTGTGCCTGATGGCTTGAAGGTAGATAAGAGAGGATACCTTTGGGCGACTGGTCCAGGTGGTGTTTTGGTCATCTCGCCGGAAGGTGATCACCTTGGAACTATCGAGACCGGCGTACCAACTTCTAATTGTGCTTTTAATAGCAGTGAGACGGTATTATTCATCACCGCAGATATGTACTTGATGCGAGTTCAGCTCGTAGCCAACCCTACTTAATTCTAGAAGCCAGCACACTATTGACCTTATTGCTATCATTCCTAAAGCTTAGGAAATAGTGATCGCCCCCCTCTTTAATCTTATACTTTTTCTGAAAAGCTTTACGGTCTATTGGAGAGTTTTTACTGATGAAATTTAATTGATCGAAGGGTTTTAGATCTATTTTTCCAGGTTGGATTTTCGTTACATGGAATACACGTCCGGGGAATTCCTCAAGCAGCTTGTCTGAGGTATATAAATGAGTATTAAGTGCGATTTTATGAATATCAAATCGATCGCCAACTGATTCAAAAGCTCCAGCTTTAATAATACTATCATTTGGATCGTATATGTATTTGCCCAGTGACACTGCTTTTTTGGTACGACATTGTCTTTCTGAATTTTGTGTAAAGTCAAATTTCTCGGCCTCACCATTTGCTAGGATGTTTATGGACTTGATTGCCGGATCTGATGCCTTATTACCTATATGAAGAAGAAAAAGTAATTCTTTTACTTCTCCTTTAACCGCCACAACATGTACCTTCTCCACAAAACCAAGTTGATCCAGGCTACGATGGATATCAATCATTGGTGACGCTTTAATCAACACAGTATGACCTTTTGGGATTTGTCGGATAAGATCAATTACATTCGGGCTACAATCTTCAAAACCAAAGACTTTTCTACCTTCTTTCGATCTCCTGGCAGGGTCGATGAAGAACGTGGTACCATTTGAAAATTTGTTTTCTACAATAAATGATTCGGCAGATTGATTAATGACTTGAATATCTTTTTCAAATTGGCGGGAGTTATGATGGAACACAGCAGAAATCCAAGGATCTTTTTCAATGTAGACAGTTCTTTCAAACTGATCGGAAAGAGCCAAACAATCCACACCCATACCCCCGGTTAAATCGATCAAGGTATTGCCAGAAACTATTTTGGATTTGTAATTGCCCGTTACTTCGGAGGATGCTTGTTCTACTGAGACAGGATAAGGGAATATAATTCCACGGCGGTCGATCCAAGTTGGAAGTTTATGTCTTGCTTTATTTCTACACAGCAGTTGATCGGCTACCAGCTTTTCATTACCGTCCAAAAACGCAGGAGGATTTAGCAATATACCAGATGGATCTTCGTTCGATTTTTTCGTCAGAAAGGATTGGATATCTTCAGAAGAAAGAAAATCAATTTTATCCTGGTAATTCAATATTAAGCAGGGGCCAACAGGTGTTTAAGTATGTATTCTGCAATCTGAATAGCATTAGTGGCCGCACCTTTACGAAGGTTGTCAGCTACAATCCAAAGATTAAGAGTCTTTGGTTGGGTTTCATCTCTTCGAATCCTTCCCACAAATACCTCGTCCTTATTATGCGAGAGAATCGGCATTGGATAAACATTGTTTGAAGGGTCGTCCTGAACCACAACACCTTCTGTCTGGCTTAATATTTCTCTAACCTCCTCTACATCAAATTCCTTTTCAAATTCAATGTTCACAGCTTCTGAGTGTCCCCCCATGGTTGGAATACGTACACAGGTTGCCGTTAGCTCTATTGATGAATCTAGAATCTTCTTGGTCTCATTGACCATTTTCATCTCTTCTTTTGTATATCCATTATCCTGGAAAACGTCGATATGAGGCAACACATTCTTATCGATGGGGTGAGGATATACGGGATTGACCGATTCACCTGCTCGCTCGGCATTCATTTGATCAACAGCTTGTTTACCTGTTCCCGTGACAGACTGGTACGTGCTTACCACAATCCTTTTTATTCCGTAGGTAGTGTGCAGTGGTGCAAGTGGTAATACCATTTGGATGGTAGAGCAATTGGGATTGGCTATGATTTTATCAGTCTCCTCTATTGCGGATCCATTCACTTCGGGGATCACAAGTTTTTTTGCAGGATCCATTCTCCAAGCGGAACTATTATCAATAACTATTGTACCGACTTCTGCAAACTTGGGTGCCCATTCCAATGATGTACTTCCACCGGCCGAAAAAACAGCAATGTCTGGTTTTTCTTTAACGGCTTGATCCAGACCAATTACTGTGAATTCATTATTTTTACAATTAACGGTTTTGCCTACAGATCTGGATGACGCTACAGGGAGTAGCTCAGAAAATGGGAAATCTCTTTCTTCGAGGATCTTTAGGACTTCCTGTCCCACCAACCCGGTAGCTCCGACGACAGCTAGTTTCATTGTTATAATGGATTAGGCCGGCAAATGTAGCAAAGAAAGAAAGAAATGAATCGCTATGAAACGTACTCTTATATGGATTACTTCTACGCTGTTTTTAATAAACAGTTATGGGCAAATAATGGAAAATTTCTCCGATGGAAATTTTACAGAATCACCTGAATGGCTGGGAGATCAACTATCATTTGTTATCACAGGGAATCAATTAAATAGTCAGAATGACCCAGACAATGGTGGGTTGAATTCTTACTATTTATCTACTTCTTCATCAATTGTGTATGATGCCACCTGGCAGTTTACCATAAACCTGGACTTTTCAACTAGTGGCGCCAACTATGTTGATGTTTATCTTGTCTCAGACGAGTTAAATCTGAATCAAAGTTCAAATGGCTACTTTCTTCGTTTTGGAGATACGGCAGATGAAATTGTTCTTTATAAAAAATCAGGAGGTAATGTTGTTAGTTTAGTCGACGGACTTGAGGGAATTGTAGACAGTTCATCTGATAATCTTTTTACAGTAAGGGTAACAAGAGATGCTAGCAACTTGTGGACACTAGAGATTGATGATGGGAATCTTGGTGTTTTTACTCCAGTTGGCCAAATACAGGATAGTGAGATTACTTTCTCATCAGCTTTTGGATTCTTGATTCAACAGTCTTCTGCGAATTCTGCGATTAATGGACATTTTTTTGATGAGATCGTTCTAAATGGATCGGTTTATCCAGATAGCGACCCACCGGAGTTGGACACACTTTTAGTAGATGGAGATCAGGAGATTAGACTGTTCTTCTCTGAGGAAATAATACCCGCTTCAGCTACGGATGTTATGAACTATGGACTAACTGAAGGAGCGATCATTACCGATGCCATAATGGGGTCTTCCGGTGCGGAAGTACTCTTAATAACACAAGGTTTGACTAACGGGAATACTTACCAGATTTCTCTAACTGGTATTGATGACCTTGCTGAAAACACCATTGAGTACATTCAATTGGAGTTTGACTATATTGTTTTTGACAATCCACAATATCGGGATGTTGTGATTAATGAGTTTCTCTCAGATCCAACACCTTCACAAGGACTTCCTGCATACGATTTTGTAGAGATCTATAATAGATCTGATAAATTCATAGATCTTTCCGGATGGAAGGTATTTGATAATTCCTCTTTTTCTGTTCTTCCATTCTATCAATTGAATCCTGGAGACCACCTGATTCTTTGTGATCAGGAATCTGAATTGATTTTCAATCAATTTGGAGATGTTCTTGGGTTAGAATCATTTCCAAATTTTAATGCAACCAGTGCCGATCGAATTAGAATTACAGATAGCGACGACAATCTAATTGACGAGATACATTATGATTTATCCTCACAAAATGGACTCACCTTGGAGTTAATCAATCCAACATTGGAGTGTGTCGACATCCTGAATTACCTGTCCTCCACAGGTGCCATAGGTGGAACTCCAGGGACAGTGAATTCCAGGTTCTCAGATGAGTTCGACCTTTTGGGTCCGGTGATTTCCTCTATCTCTATACTTGAAAATGACACAATTGCAGTTCGGTTTAATGAACCAGTTGTAGAATCGAGTATCCAGTTAGAACCTGACATAGTGGAATTTATTTTTTCCGGATTGAGGACCGTAAAATGGAAATCCACAGTCTCTTTATTACCAGAAACAGTCGTTGAAGTAGTTGTACCAGCCGTTTCAGATTGCCAGGGGAATAGCAGTCTAAATCTTATTGGGGAAACGATATTCGATCGCGTGGGCCCGCAGTTAGAGAGGGTAAAGGTTCTTTCCGGAAATGAAATAGCCTTGATCTTTCATGAAGAATTGAAAGAATCTGTTGCTGAGGATGAAAGTAATTATCTAATAGAAGGATTAACAATTAAAAGTGGAAATGGCGCTCAACTCCAGGATTCTGCCCGAAATAGAGTTCACCTTGAAATTGATGGTAGCCTTTATAACGGTGAAGAGTATAGCATACATGTTTCAGGAATTGAGGATACTCTAGGAAATGGTTCTGTCCATCATACTTTTATTACCTACGATGATCCGATTCAATCGGTGAAGGTTCTTTCTTCGGGTATTGTTGTTCTTGAATTTGATCGATTGCTTGGTTATTCAGAAGATATTCCGGTCTTTCACTTTCTCATTCCTTCCTTAGGTAATCCTGATTTTGCGGGTTGGAATCCTGATTTGCAGGAGGTTTATCTAGGATTTGATACTTTCATTAAACCGAATAAAACCTTTCATCTGTACATAGAGGACTTGGTTGATAAGGACGGATTCAAGCTAACGACTTCAGCTCAGGAATTAATGTTGGATACCAAAGCCCCATCTCTTGTAAGTCTAGAAGTCAATGACAAAAAGCTGCGTCTGATTTTCAATGAGGAATTAGAAATTTATTCTGCGATTAATCTGAATAACTACGAAATAGTCGGTGATAACAACCCATTAGAGGCTGTTATCCCACAAGATTCGGTGACAGTGGAGCTTCATTTCCAAAACTCATTCCCAAACGAAGTGGAACTTGGACTTATTTATCAGGATATTTCCGACCTAAATGGAAATTCAATAGGGCCTAAGCAAACCTCGTTCAATTTTGATGAAACACCACCAGCATTAGTTGGTGCCAATCAATATAGTCCCTCCACTATTCATTTAGAGGCTCATGAACCTTTGTTTTATCATTCATTGATTGAATCAAACTTCAGGCTGAATGATTTAACGCCAGAGGGTATTGAAATACTGGGACCGGACTCTACGCGAATCTACCTGCATTTCAATAAGATTCCTCTGCAGGAATCGGCCAATCTCGAAATCATCGACTGGAAAGATCATGTTGGCAATCAGTTGGAAAACCCAATTTCAGTTGAGATCAATACATATGAACCAATTGTATCCGACCTGCTGCCTATAGATACCAATCAATTGGAGTTAAGATTTTCGCATGCCATGGAACCAGCATCTCTCAAATTGGAGAATTTTTCAATTAATGGAGAGCGGCCTGTCGAGGTTGATAATCAAGTGATCACCACCGATTTTGGATTTAAGGAAGGTCAGATTCACCAACTTTTTGTTGAAGACCTGATATCATCAGATGGGACTGAAATTAAGGAAGAGGAAATTCCATTTCTCTTTCAAAGTTATTTTTCGGAATGGAGCTTTTCCAATCCTCAGTTATTAACACTAGAATTTGAGACTAGTTTCAGTACAATTGAAGTTGAAAAATTCATTTCGAAGTACCCAATTCAATTCGTTCATGCAGATCCACAGGATCCAACTAAGGTAAACGTCCTTTTTAGTTCTCCAGTGCCAAATGATTCCACATTTGATTTTCAATGGACAACGTTGTTCGATGTATGGGGAAGGAGAATCCCAGACAATTCTTTCTCCGTGAATTATGATACTAAACCTCCCAGAATGGTGTCTGTTGATTCTTATTTTGATAACTCTTTAGTCGTGCATTTCGACGAATCAATTGAATTGAATACGATTCATCAAGATCAATTCCAACTATCAAATGGGTCGGTACCCATCCAGTTCAAACTAGAAGGCGAGAACAGGTTGTATCTAACTTTTGATACGCTGATTAATTCTCAGATATACGTCCTGAAAGCGGAGAGGATTGCGGATCTTCATGACAACTTCATGGGCTTGGATTCAATAGAATTCACGTATTTTTTGCCTCATTTACCTAATTGGAAGGATCTAATAATCACTGAATTAATGGTTGATCCGGATCCTTCCGTGGGGCTTCCGGGTTTTGAATATATTGAGATTCTGAATCGTTCCACTGAGAAGTTTAATCTGGGGGGACTGATATTTTCAGATGAAAACTTTGAAGTTACCTTCCCCGATTTTGTGTTGCAACCGGGTGACTACCTGGCAATTGCGGATGAAAGATTTCCTGATTCAGTTCATGCGATTACGTTATCAGATTTTCCAACGCTTGATAACAACGGTGAAACTTTATTGCTGAAAACCATTTATGATGAGGTAATTGATCAGATCAATTATACAAAATCATGGTATAGAGACACTTTAAAAGAAAATGGAGGTTTCAGTCTAGAATTGATCAATCCCTTAATCTCATGTATAACACCAGATAATTGGGTATCATCTAATCATCCAAGTGGGGGTACACCAGGATATCGAAACAGTGTTTATGGGTTACAATTTGATACTATTCCTCCACTGTTTATGTCTCACGTAATGAAAAGCCACACACAATTGACGGTCCAGTTCAATGAATTCCTTCTTGATACGCTAGGTGAGATCACGTTTGCTGAAGAGCACTTGCAGGTAAAGGCTATTGAAATCGTCGAGAATGAGGTTTCAATTTCATTTACAAAACCAGTGGAAGTTGGGAAAGAGTATACCCTGATAATTGATGGTGTATTTGATTGCTCTCAAAACCAAATACGTCAGAGCTTGTCTTTCGGTGTCGGTAAGACACCTTCCTTTAACGATGTCATTATATCGGAGATCATGTTCGATCCGCAAACAGACCAATGGGAATATCTTGAAATTTTTAACACGACTTCGGAATTGGTTTCCCTGGATTCCATGCACGTATTTGATTCCGATGGACAAACGAATGCTATTGGGGGTACAATAGGAAGTGGTAAATTCAAGGTGCTTACTCCGACGTCCGCTTCGCTGGACAATAATAGTATACCAATAGCCAATTGGGTAACCCTTTCGAATTCTGGTGAGTTGATTGGGTTAGAGAGTCTCCATCGGACAATCTTTTCAACTGATTACAGCCAATCAATTGAAAACCAGGAGATTGGAGGGAGGTCGCTTGAGATGGCGGATCTTTCAAATCCTTGTATGGAAGAAGGTAACTGGCTTTTAAGTAATCATTCTAAAGGAGGGACCCCAGGCTTACCAAATAGTCATCAAAGAATGATACAGGATGTAACGGCTCCTGATATTTCCAACGTGTACACATTATCCTCCGATTCATTAGTGATCACCTTCACGGAAAAAATCAATTCAACCAACACAAAACCTTTCATAAGACCAACGATAGAAGTAGTAAACTGGCAAATTAACCGTGACTCTAAGGGAATGGGGATTAAAGTTAGAGACAGCCTATTATTTGGTGAAACCTACCATATCGGCATTCAGCAATTAGATGATTGTGTAGGAAATTTTTCAGAAAGACTTGAGAAGGAATTCCACCGATCGACAGCAGACGTAAGAGGCCTTATTGTTTCCGAGATACTCTTCAATCCTGAAGTCGGAGGTTTTGATTTCGTAGAGATCGTCAATCCGACCAGCGATTATAAAAAACTCGAAAATCTCAGAATTGCTGGCGGAGAGCAAAAATACGTAGTTGGCATTCGAGAAGTAATAGAACCTAATCAGTATATAGCATTCACTGAAAATCGTGATAATATATTATTTGTCTACAAGGACCGAATTGCCTCCAACGTGAGACAAGTAAGTAAGTTACCTGCATTTCCAGACAAGGAAGGCTCTTTAAGATTGATTGGTGAAGATCAACTTGTTGTGGACTCGGTCTATTATCATGAATCCTTCCATTCCCCGTTTCTTCAAGAGGTTTCTGGTGTTTCTTTGGAACGGATTGATTTTTCAAAAGCAGCAACAGATGGCAGTCATTGGCACAGTTGTTCCAGTCTTGCAGGCTATGCAACTCCAGGAAAGCAAAACAGTCATCATCCTTTCCGAAAAGAGAGTGATAGGAAAATAGAGATTGAGCCAAAAGTGTTTATTCCAGGTGGTTCAAGAAATTCTAACTTGGACTTTACTCTGGTGCATTTTGATTTTGGAAATAATCCTCAGGTGGGAAAAATTCAAGTATTTGACACTATGGGCAATGTTGTGAAAGACCTTAAGAATCATGGTCTTCTACCGGCCACTGGTACTGTTAAATGGGACGGAACCAATAATTCGGGCAATAGGGTACCAATAGGGCATTATTTCGTGGTAATAGAGTTACAATCAATCCATTCACGACCACAACATTATCGGGAAATTGTTGTTGTTGCCCCGGAATTCTAAAGACTGGTACCAATGAAAATCATTTCTGGCATGATCCGATTTATTCACTTTCGATTACTTTAGCGATTTATTGTTCACAAGGACTAAAGGTTGACTATGGCAGAAAAAACGAAATACTCCCAGGACGAATTAGTAGAATTTGAAGAGCTCATCAACGTCAAATTGGAGAAAGCCAGGAAGGAATTATCGGAGCTTCGTGGCTCTCTGACCCACAGTGCGGATGAAAGTACCGATGGGACCTTTGCCAGCGCAAAGACGTTGGAGGATGGAGCTGATACTGCGGAAAAAGAGCAACTTTCCCAGTTGGCTGCAAGACAGCAGAAGTTCATTAATAATCTTGAAAACGCGTTGATAAGGATCAAAAATGGCACCTACGGTATTTGTGTGGATACAGGGAAACTAATTAGCAAAGAGCGACTTCGAGCGGTTCCTCACACCATGCATTCCATAGAGGCAAAATTGAACAAGAAGTAGGTGGATTTCCTATCGAATCATGTTGAGGCCTTAATATTTTGTTCTCCTGAGCCAGTAAGCAAGAAAGACATCGTTTCCTGCTTAAAAGAAATGTTTGATGCTGACGTACCAGTTGAGGATGTAGATAATAGTATCTCCGATATCAAAGAAAAGTATACAGACGATTCGTATTCATTTGGCTTGGTTGAAAGCGGTGGTGGCTTTCAATTCCTTACTAAACCTGCTTATCAAGCAAGCATAAGCATCCTACTCAAGCAACAGTCAAAGAAACGTTTAAGTAATTCTGCCCTGGAGACCTTGGCAATAATTGCTTATAAGCAACCAGTAACTAAGACTGAGGTAGAGCTCATTAGGGGAGTAAATTGTGATTATGCTGTCCAAAAGTTGCTGGAAAAAGAATTGATTGAGATTAAAGGGAAAGCGGAGACGCCTGGAAGGCCGATATTATACGGTACCAATCAAAAGTTTATGGACTATTTCGGTATAAATAGTCTAAAAGATCTACCAACCCCAAAAGACTTTTCCAAGGAAGACAATGCTATAGGGGACGAATCTGAGTAGTTATGAAAAGGCCGTCGGGAAAACGAAAGGAGACTGGGAAAAAAGATGATGCACCTAATCTGCTTCGACTGAATCAGTACATTGCCAAAGCGGGAGTCTGCTCAAGACGGGAAGCAGACAAGTTAATTGAAAAAGGAGAGATTAAAGTTAATGGTAAGGTAGTAACGGAGCTCGGTACCAAAGTTAAAGCCAGTGATAAGGTTGTGTATAAAGGAAAGCGGCTTGGTATTGAAAGCTTCCGATATATATTACTGAATAAGCCGAAAGATTTCATAACCACGGTTTCGGATCCTGAAGGGAGAAAGACCGTAATGGACTTGGTTAAGAAAGCCTGTCAAGAGCGAATTTATCCGGTTGGACGACTTGATCGTGATACCACGGGCTTATTGTTATTTACCAATGACGGTGAACTTGCGAAGAAACTAACACATCCCTCACATAAGGTAAAAAAAATCTACCAGGTTGAACTAGATAAACCAATTACCCAAAGCGACTTTACTAGCCTTGTTGATGGCGTAACTCTTGAGGATGGACCCGTAATCATGGACGAAGTTGGAATCCTGGATGGTGGAAAGACCAAATTAGGTGTAGAAATTCATATCGGACGAAATCGTGTGGTACGACGTGTTTTTGAGCACCTGGGTTACCAGGTACGACGTTTAGACAGAGTCATGTTTGCCAACTTAACCAAAAAAGATCTGCCACGCGGAAAATGGCGTCAACTTAAGGACATGGAAGTCAGAAACCTCAAAGGGATTTAAAGACTGCTACTGAGCATCGTCATATCGGCATCCATAATTAAATGGACATAGTCCGGTCCATCATTAAAAGGTGCATCTGGATTAAAAGACCCCTGAGACCCAAATAAGTTGATACAATCGTCACTTATTTTATGCACTTTATTGATGTAATAAGGCTGGGAATGAGTGACGGGTTTGATCTGTTGGATTTGCCCTTCGTTCGACAATCTTGCGATATACGCCCTGGTGGAAGTGTTAGCTCCGCCTGAACGAATCAGTTTTCCGTCTAAACCTTTTAGTTGGTTGTAATTTCCAACCAGAAAATATCCATCGAATGTTTGGATTACGTCAACAACATCTCCCTTACTTTCCAGGGATTGAGTCCATTGTAAATCTCCAAGAATGTTGTAACTCGAAATTGTTAGATTATTACTCTGCAGAATATCCGATACGTAGTCTTGACCTTTAAAAGTTACAATTAATGAATTTGAGCGCTCTATATAAGTTATCGTTCTTGGGAAGTCCGATTGCAATAGAGTCACATTTAGTTGCTCAGCACCGGTTCCATCCAGTATAACTAATTGGTTTTTGGAATCACCCATTTCCATGTTTGTGGTGTTAAAGATCGCTGCAACTCCACCAGGAACTAGCTTGATAGATGCCATTCGGGTATCTGATGGAGTTTCCGCTAGCTCTGTTTGCAGTGAGTATTCCTTTAACCATCCAATTCTTCCTGTATTGGTAACGCCCGCTACATACCCGACCAGAAGACCATCTTTGTTTTTGTTGGTTCCCGCTAGAAATGCAGAGCCGTCAAAATTGTCTATTCTGTGAGTCGTTACCGGACCTTCCATGGATTCCGCGTCAATGGCTAAACCTGGCATCATTGGATAGCTATTGCCTCTGTATGCTACGTTAGCAATTGTAGTGTCTTTGGCGAGCATCTCAAAAAGCGTATTTCGAACAGTACTAACATACCTTCCGTAATCATTTTGATTTTGGTTCCTTTCGCGATCTACGTATTGATCAATACCATCTTTACCACCAAACCGATCGTTGAGTAAAGTTCCATATTTGGCATGATTTGCTGGGTTGTTTCGAACAGTCACATTGTTGAGAAGAGTATCTGCATCGGCAATTTTATTGATCATTTGCCCATATAGATAAAGCTTACGATTTATATCGATTTCTGCATCAAATTCCAGTTGCCTGCTTAGAAGAGACTGATATAATAGATCATGTTTCACTTCTTTGTAGAGAAAAATGGATTCGATCACTGATTGAAGGTCAAACTTTCTAAGAGTAAAAAGTAGCTCTTTGCTTATGTCAAGTAGCTCAAACTCTTCCTTTTCAAAGTCCGCAGAAACTCTTGACAGTACCTGGTCGGTTCGTATATCTTCTGCCTCAAGGTCTTGCCTTAAACCGTCAATGTTGTCTTTTGTATAGGCTCGTGTTTCGTCGACCCACGAAGCGTAGTTCCAAATGTCTATTTCCTCTTTCAAAAAGTTAATTTCCGCTGACAGTCCGTCCAGTCGGTAGACACTTAACGGAGTGATTTTTAACTCCTGATTGTATCCGATATCATAGTCTGCAATAAGAGATTTATAGCTTTGAAAAGCCTCAAGAGCTTGATTGTACTCTTCTTTCATCTCCTCGAAGTGCGTATCCATCTCCTCGTTGTATAGGAGCAAAAGGTTATTATAGGTAGTGTATTCGCCTACCAGTTCGGTATACAGTTTATGCGCTTTATCGTATCGGGCAAAGCTTTCAGTGAAGCTCTCGTATATGGAGGGTGTTTTTTCCACAAACTTTTCCAGAATAGGGATGTATTCGGTTAGAAGCGTACTGATTGTATCAAATTCAACCACCGGTTTACCCCGATCGTCATAGTAACCAAAATTGATGTATAGATCTTGATTTTTTCTTATCTCTTTTTCATCAATTATACCTTGCGACTTTCTTAGGTACAAGAGGGCATTACTAGCATTTCCGTACTTGTAATCAAACTCCGTAAGAATATCACTGTCAAGGAATCGTTCGAGATAAACTACTCCTAATTGAAAATCAATGCTAATGTCCTCCGGGTTTTCAAATTGAAATTCTTTTAGAAGTATAGGCTTTCCTGCGGAAGGAAGATCAAGTATTAAGGGCAGAACCTCATCGTATTTCACTTTCTTATCAGAAAATTGACCAAATCCCATAATGGAAATACTGAGTGCGGTAAGAGTAAATAGAATCTTTTTCATGATTGGCTGGTAATTAGATGGAGACAATTTTTAAAACAACTCGGCGGTTTTTAGCCCGGTTTTCAGGGCTATCATTTGGAACGATAGGTTGAGTTTCACCTAGTCCGTTTGCGGTAAATCGTGTTTGATCTATCCTGTTTTCAGTCAGGAATCTAACCACACTTTGCGCTCTTCTTTCAGACAAGCGTTGATTGTAATCTGCTGGACCAACGTCATCTGAATGGGCATTGATTTCCACCGCAAGAGTTGGATTCTCCTTCATTAAATCGATTACCCGCTGGAGTTCAATGTAGGATACCTCATCCAATTGATCCGACGCGGATGCAAAAAGGATGTCTTTCAATGTCAGATTTGTTCCGGTTTTTAGGGGTTGTAGGTTCAGATTAATGCCAAATGCAAGTCCACCACTCGCACTGGATCCTACAGCTGCTCCTGCTCCTGAAGATACAGTACCGTCATCATTAACAGCTACCAGCGTTTCCCCTTCAGGAGTTACGTCGATCACAGTGCTATTGAATGCATAACCCTGGTCACTTGTGGCTTCGATTTCATATCTATCACCTACTCTTAGCGCGACAGTTTGATTACCATCTACTACGATAACTTCGTCACGATTTCTGTTTCTGATCCTGACTCTCGATCGAACACGTCCGTTATTGGTTAAGTCGGCCACATTTATATCGACCTCTCGTTTAATGGGTGTCATTTCAACATCACGATCGTAGTCTCTATACACGACCAGATCAGAAACATCAAACAAAAACACTTCACTATTGAAGTTTTCTTTATCCACAATCACTTCATAGGTCTGTCCAAGAGGTAAGTCAAGTACAATTTTTCCGTCCGGATCGTTTTCCACATCCATGATGAAAGCTGCTTCCCCCTGAACCTTTACCTTAATATTGGCAGAAATGGGTTCGAATATGTCAATGTCAAATACATTGAGATTCAGTTTGGCGGATTGATAAAGCTCAATATCCTGATCAATTTCCTGGTATTCGTCGATCTCACTTAAATCATAGAAGAAGGACTGCGACGTATAACCATCTTTCTGGATCTCCACGTTGTAATTACTTCCAACAGCTAATACTACGGAGTAGAAACCATCACCGGGATTATTATTAATGGTCATTACTTCCTTGGAGGTGAATGCATCACTTACTATGATATTGGCTTCAACTCCATTTTCAGTATCGCCGTCTGTAATGAATCCCTGGATAACGTTGTTCTTGAATTGTCGGAGGTGGGGAGGGATTTCTACTGAAAAAATATCCCTGGAATTATATACAAAATACAGCAAGTCTCCTTGGGCGGATATACTTGCAAATTGATCTGTGGAGGCGGTATTGACAAAGGACAATGGACTAGGTGGTTGCCAATCACCAACTACGTCCAGTTGAGTTTGATACAGATCGTATTCTCCAAGACCACCAAGTCTGTTGGATGCGAATATTAGTGTTTTGTTATCCGCCATAATTCTTGGTGCTTTTTCACATTCCTGGTTAATTGGATAAGGCATTTTCACGGGTTCATTCCAGGTTCCATCGGATTTTTTCTCAGAGCTGTAGATTGAATAACAACCACGGCTTCCCCAGATTTTTACCAGGTCTTTTTCATAGGGCCCTTCTAGGTTTTGGCGAACAAAATAAAGCGTATTACCATCTGCTGAGATTGATGGAAAACCTTCATACTGTGGAGTGTTGATTGGATAACCTATGTTTTTAGGATTACTCCAGGACTCGCCATCCCGAGTTGAATACCAAATATCTTCACTACCCATACCACCTTCTCGGAAACTGGCGAAGAAGAAAAGTGAATTTCCATCAAAGCTGATACTCGGACCCCCGACCAGATCCGTTGTGTCACCGAAGTCATTGATCTCATCTAATCCGACCAGTTCCGTCCATTCTCCGTCAACTTTCCTGGACTCGTATAATTTGTATTTTCCATCTCGGTTGGACTCAAGGATCATGGTTTTTCCATCGGCCGAAATAGAAGGAGCGTAATCGATCCTTTCACTATTAAAAATCTCAATAGGCTTTGCCGTGGCTTTATAAAACTCCATTGTATCTGCAAGAGTCAAAAGAGGTTGATCCTGAGATAATCCAGCGGAGTAGAGTAAAAGAAGTGTTAATGATAGTAAGAGCTTGTTCATTAGCAGGTTGGTTTGTTGGTTGTTACTTTCCAAGCATGACAAAGGCACCCCAGAAATATGGATTGGGAAAATCGTTTTTTACGGTTTGAATGGCCTGGTTGAAGGCTTCGGTTCTTGTTTTGCCGGAGAACCATTCGTTATAAAAAGTAGACATTAACAATTGTGTTGTGGCATCATTAACTTTCCATAGACTCATGATCAGGTTCTTGGCTCCGGCAACAATAAATGCTCTTTGGAGACCATACACCCCTTCTCCATTCTTCACTTCACCTAGCCCTGTTTCGCATGCAGACATTACTACCAGGTCCGTGTTATCCAAGCTTAGATTCATGGCCTCATAGGCTGTAAGGATTCCGTCCTCTTCTCCTGGTAGACTTTCGTTTCTTATCGTATTTTCTGCCCCAGCAAATAGAAGCCCGGATCTCATTAATGGATTAAACTTTTGACTTCTTGAGGCAATCCCTTCATCATCGTCATCTACCTGAATATCCTGTAAGAAAAAACCATGAGTGGCGACGTGAAATATTTTTGGAGAACTCAGAGCCTTTATCTGATCTTCTGAGGCATCTACCCTAGTGTAGGTGTTGTATTGCCATCCTCTTTCATCCATCACTTTTGAAATGTTGTTGATTTCCTCCAACGTTCCGGGAAGCTCAGCAACGTTTTCACCAAAACTGTACCTCATTCCCTCTTCATCGACAACAGCAGCTAGAACATCCATTTCGATCTTGTCAAGGTTATACTTCGGGAAGCCGAAGATGTACGCCATATTTTGCTCGGAGGTTTGAGATTTCTGTTCAACAAGCTCACGAGTGTTAGACAGTAACCGAATGTTATACTTTTCGACTACATACTCCTCTTTTTCAGTATCCAGTAGAGTTGAGATATTCACTTTATTATAGACGCCATCTGCTGATAGGTATATGTTATTAGTAGTGGATGTGATCTCTTTATCAATTTCCTTCCAAAACAGGTCAAATGATTTTTTATCCTCCAGTTTATAGACGATGCTGTTTTTATAAATTTTAAATCCACGATCTTCCAATTCATCACCATTGGCGATCACTACCATGCGGGGAGACGGAGAGAAGCTTTCCACGATTAGCACAGCATAAAGTATTGAATCGTTTTTCAAGTTTTTCTTAATCCGTATTATTTCAAGAGCAGCTTCCCTTTCTCCAAGCTCATTCTTTACATCTTCCCATGACACGACATCTTTCTCAAATTCCTGAGCAAATGCTGTGGATAGTAGTGAAAGCTGCTTCTCCATTTCATTAGATTGGACTTCCATGGATGGGATATCGATGTTATTCTCCTCGATTTCTTCCTTCGATAGAGCCAGGGACTTGACAATGTTTTCCTTCAATGCAATCCATTCATTGAATAGAGCGATTAGTTCCGCATCTCCGCTGTTTAAGATTCTATTACGGACTTTATTCGTTGCATTCAGTAGCAAGGCTTTAGTTGCCAACTGCAGATCATATAGCTGTCGTAGCATTGAATCCCGGTCTTCAGCTGACCCGTGATTGAGGAGAATGTAATCCACGGCAAAATCCATAAAAGCTTCAAAAACTGGACGGATCTTTCCGTAGAAAGCACTTTTTTCGGTTTCACTCAAGGCTGGAAAATACTTCTGAATATTTTCCATGTACTTGTTAATGACTATCTCGTAATTGATTTTGGCTGTTTCATAGTCACCGGTGATTTGAGCAATTGATGCAAGTCCATATACTGATTGTACGTAGTCGGGATGATTTTCGCCCAGGATAGTCAGTCTGATATTCGCTACCTGATCATAGTAGAGTTTTGCTGTCTCAAAATTTTCCAGTGCTTGCTCAAGAACCGCCAGATTATAGAGTGTACTGGCGTAGGATGGATGATTGGTTCCATAAACCTTCTCGTCTATTTCAAGCGATTCCAAAAAGAGCTCCCTGGCTTTTTCATACTCTTCGCCGTCTTCATAAATCGATGCAAGATTGTGTAGAGTTTTTGAATAAAGTGGATGTTCTTTTCCAAGAAGTTCTTCATCTATAGTAAGCACTTCTTCAAGCAACTCCTTGGCCTTGTTTGTGTTCTTCTCCATTTGGTACAGAGTGGCCAGGTTCTCAAGGGCAGTTGCATAGTCAGGGGATAGCCTTCCTAATTCTGATTCATAAACTTTCAAAGCCTCCTCAAAGAGAGGTCGTGAAGCTCTGATGTTGCCCATTTTTTGATACAGAAGCGCCATGTTGTTGATGGTAGAAGCATATAAGAGATGATTCCTACCCAAGGAATTCTCATAAATGGTGCTTGCCCGTTTAAACAGCGCCTCCGCTTCGGCATATTCTGCCACTTGCTTTTTAGCATTAGCTAAGTTGGCAATTGTATAAGCCAAGGATGGATCATCCGAACCAAGCAGGGCTTCTTTAGTCAGTAACACGTCATCGAGAATCTTCAGCGCATCGGTATAACGTGCAGTAGCGATGTAGAGTAGGGCAAGGTTTTCGTAGGTGGTTAGGTAATCCAGGTTTTGATCACCAAAGATTGATTTTTTGATAGCAACCGCATCTTCCAGGTAAAGTTCTGCGCCATAATAATTCCCGGTGAGCTGTAATAGGGAAGAGTAATTGGCAATTACCGTAGCATATTCGGGATGATTTCGCCCATATGTTCTCTCAAAAACAGGAAGTGCACTAAGATACTGCTGCTCCGCAATGGAGTAAGAGCCCAATTCAGTGTAAATACCGGCCAGTGTGATTCTTACAAATGCTGTTTGTTCTGAATCACCTCCATAACTATCAATTACGACATCGAGAGCCTCATCAATATTTTGCTTTGCTTCGGTGAACTTACCTTGACTGGATAATACTTTGGCCTTTTGATTCAGTAACGAATATCGCTTTGCGTCGATTCTTTCTTCCTCGCAGATTTCCAGTGCCCGATCGATAGTTGAAACGGATTCCGAGAAACTTCGCATTTCCAACTCAATTTTTGACTTTGATTCCAGGGCGTTAATCAGGGTTAGATCCGCCGGGAGACTTTGAGTTTTGTATATTTCAACGACCTCATTTAGAAAATCAAAGGATTCCGAGGTTTCACCATTCCGGAGTAGAAGGTTGGCATAATTTGTGGCAGTAATTACATAAGGTTCCGGATTGGTATCCAGGCTTTGTTTTCTTTTTTCAAGAACATCCCGAACCTTATCCATTGCAGCGTTGAACTGACCGGTTTTTTGAAGGTCAATACTTAAATTGTTTTGAGCTATGGTGTATTCATCACTTTCTTGTTCAGACAGTGCCTCCAGCGTTTCAATGGCCGTTTCATATTTTTTTATTGCATCGTTGTATTGGCCAAGGTTATCCAGGGCTTCACCTACTTTTATCAGTATAGCCCCGTAATCAAAATTTGGGGCATCATAAGAATATAGGTCTTCCAAATCCTGGAAACCGGAGAGTGCAGATCGAAAGTCTCCTTTTGTAGATTTGAAGGAGGCATAGTTGTACATGATGTTGTAGTAATCGAAAGGAATCTCTTCTAATTGCTGGAGAACCGGTATCGATTCGGAAAATAGCACTTCCGCATCTTCGTCTTTCTTGAGGTTGAACAAAACGCTTGCGTATAATCCTTTTCCTATAGCAAGTTCAGGACTTTGATCGTCGTAATATTGGCTGGAAACCCCAAGAGCGGCACTGATTACAGGCTCAGCATCGAGGTACCTACCAGATGAGGAAAAGATTGTTCCAAGGTTAAACAAAGCATCAGAATAGGATAGATCCTGATCGGAGCCAAGTTGTTGCAGCATTTCAACTTCCCTTTGGGCATAATCGACAGCAGCATTGTCATCTCCTTGGTCAAAGCATACAAGAGATAGTTGTCGCAGGATACTGGCGGTATTTTTGTGTGGTTCGGGAAATTCTGAAGTGAATAGACTTAGAGCGGTTTCCCCGTGGGCCCTTGATTCTTTTAACTGATAGCTTTGATAGAAGTCAACCGATTGGTTGTATTCGTTTAGCCAATCCTGGGCCACCAAAAGTGAGGATATAAGGCACAGTACAAGTGTCGCTAGGGTTTGTTTCAAGGTTTGTCCGGCTGTTGGTGTTAAGGTCCAATATAAAAATAAAGCAATGGATATGAAATACCCATTTTGGGGGATAGTCGTGAGTGAGCCTAAAATGTCATGAAATTTCAACCTAGGATAAAAAAAATAGTATGCATGCATACTATTTTAACTATTTCATTCTAACTTGGATGCCATAAAAAAACCCTTTCTTGTTTTTAAGAAAGGGTTTCAAACAGTGGGTGGTGCTGAGTGGATTCGAACCACCGACTCACGGATTTTCAGTCCGATGCTCTACCACCTGAGCTACAGCACCTAAAAAAGTGGATGCAAAAGTAGAAAAATATAGTATTGTGACAAATAAAAGACAGAATAACTGACAGAACGATGCATTACATTCAACAAATAGCATTTATCGTAGCCTTAGGAGCTTTTGCTTTTCTTCTGTGGAAGAGAATAGGGAGTATTTCTGCGGCCATTGCAGTCGGAAGGTCTCAAAACTTATCTGGGAGCACTTCAGAGCGCTGGAAGAAAGTTTTTTTGCTGGCGTTAGGCCAGAAAAAGATGTTCAAGAATTGGATTCCTGCAGTGTTTCATACATTTATCTATGTTGGTTTTGTGTTGATTAACATTGAGGTCCTAGAGATTATTCTTGATGGAGTACTTGGTACTCATAGGCTTTTTGCCCCATTTCTCGGTTCTTTTTATACCTTCCTGATCTCGTTTTTCGAACTACTGGCCTGGCTGGTGATACTTGCTTGTGTTATTTTCCTTATTAGAAGAAATGTGTTGAATATTGACCGATTTAGAAAGGTTGAGATGAAAGGTTGGCCGGCGTTAGATGCAAACCTTATCCTGATTATTGAGATTGTCTTAATGGCAGCCATATTGACCATGAACGCTTCAGATCAATTGCTACAGACTGCCGGTGTTGCAGGTTATACTATAACAGGTTCCTTTGCTTTTTCCGCTCCGTTGATACCTATTTTCGATTCCTTTTCCGTTTCAAGCCTGATAATCATAGAGCGAGTCGCTTGGTGGTTTCACATCATTGGGATTTTTGCATTTGCCATTTATGTAACATACTCAAAGCATCTACACATTTTCATGGCCTTTCCGAGCACCTATTATAGCAAATTAGAAAAGCCTGGGAAGATGGATAACATGCCGGAAATTACCAATGAGGTGAAGTCAATGTTGGGTCTGCCGGCCGAAGGTGAGCCTCCTCCGGAAGGAATGAAATTTGGTGCAAAAGATGTTAACGATCTAGCCCGTGCGAATTTGATGCAGGCTTTTGCCTGCACAGAGTGCGGCCGTTGTACAGCAGAATGTCCGGCAAATCTTACCGGTAAGAAACTATCCCCCCGGTCTATTATGATGGCCACTCGGGACCGTTTGGAAGAAGTTGGTAAATCTGGCATAGAAGGAGGATCACCATTACTGGAAGGGCATATAAGCAAGGAAGAAATCAATGCATGTACAAATTGTAATGCATGCGTGGAAGCTTGTCCGGTAAGTATCAATCCATTGGACATTATTCTCGAGTTGCGTAGGTATGTGGCAATGGAGGAATCCGCCAGTCCAGCGGCATGGAATGCTATGTTCCAAAATGTGGAAACGAATTTTGCACCATGGAAATTTTCAGCCCAGGATAGATTCAAGTGGGCAAGTGAAATACAGGAGAAAAACGATTAAGTATTATTGCTATGAGTGAATTGAATATCCCAACAGCGGCATCAATGGCTGCAAAAGGTGAAAAACCTGAAATACTTTTTTGGGTAGGATGTGCGGGTTCTTACGACGACAGGTATAAAAATGTAACGAAAGCTGTGATCACCATATTGGATCGTTTGAAGATTAAATATGCCGTACTTGGCGAAGAGGAAAGTTGTACGGGTGATCCTGCTCGAAGAGCTGGAAATGAATTTTTATTTCAAATGCAAGCTATGAGTAATATCCAGGTACTAAATGGATATGGGATAGAAAAGATTGTTACTGCTTGCCCACATTGCTTTAATACCATAAAAAACGAGTATCCTGAATTAGGAGGGAAGTACGAAGTAATCCATCACTCACAATTATTGCAACAACTCATTGATGAAGGTCGCATTACCTTAAAAGGAGGAGGAGAATTCAAAGGGAAGAAAATCACCTATCACGATTCTTGTTTTTTAGCGAGAGCCAATGATATATACGAGGCTCCCCGAAAGGTCCTGGAGGCATTGGACGCCAACCTGGTTGAGATGAAGAGGAGTAAACAGAATGGATTGTGTTGCGGAGCTGGTGGAGCACAAATGTTTAAAGATGCTGAGCCAGGAAATAAAGAAATCAACATTGAACGAACTGAGGAAGCCGTGGAAACCGGTGCCTTAGCAGTAGCAGTCGCTTGCCCGTTTTGTATGACCATGCTAAGGGATGGAATAAAGAGTAAGGAGAAAGAGAATCAGGTTGCAGTGAAAGATCTTGCAGAACTCATATTGGAGGATATGGACTAATTAGCCGGATGGACCACCTCCAATAAACGGATCGAACTGATTTTACCAAACGTGAATATTTCCCCTTTCATCGATCAGGATCTTTTTGTATTCAATGGGTACAACTAATTCATAATCCTGATCGATGACTCCCAGTCGTCCATTTTTCTTACTTTTAATTACGGCATAGCTTCCCACGAAAGGACTCACCATGAAATTTCGAACGGTCCCGACCTTTTGTATATGGGTTCCTTTGGAGTTGAAAAAACTAGAGAGCTCAATCAATTGATCGTTTCGAAAATCTGTAAGAGCAACAGGGACCACTTCTTCGCCGGTTTTGTCGATAAACCCATATTTTCCGGCCACCTCAACCATTGACCACTGATTCTCATTTCGGTTGAAGTATGAGATATTGTCATATTTAGCAGGAACGATCTCCGTACCAGTAGTATTTATGAATCCATATTTTTGATCTTTTTGAACAAGCGCCCAGTTCACTCCCTTCGTTCCAAAAGAGTTAATTCGTTCGTAGACCGTGGGCACAACCTCTTTGCCCTGCCGATCGATAAAGCCATATAATCCATATTTCTCGACTTTTGCCCATTGTGAGCTATAACTTCCAAAGTTGCCGATACTTTCATATTGTGGTGCAATAACCACTTTGCCAGCCTTATCAATGTAACCGAAAAGTCCGTTTTTCTCGACTTTAGCCCAGGACACATTGCCACTATTGAAATGAAATATTCGATCATATTCGGGCTTAACAATCTCCTTCCCGGACTTATCAAGAAATCCTTTCAGACCGTAAACCTCAATAACTGCCCAATCCACCCCAAGACTACCAAAGTGACCGATCTCATCATATTTACAGGGAACAGCAATTTGTCCCGTACGGTCAATAAAACCCATTAAACCATTTCTTTCAACCATTGCCCAATTGGACCTTCGACTGTTAAAGGAATAGATTCTGTCGTATTGAGGCTCAACTACGATATTACCGTCGCGGTCGATGAATCCATATCGGCCGTTGAAAGCAATCATCGCCCATGGACTTCCCATGGATTCGAAATTCCAGATTTTGTCGTAGATGGGATGTAATATTACTTCTCCCGAACGGCTGATTAATCCGTATTTATTGTCCAGTTTAGTGAGGGCCCATGAGGTATGACCCTTTGTACCGAAACCCGAAACATAGTCATAATCGTATTCTGTAGAGTCGGCTTGACCAAAGCCTTGAAGTGTTACCAGAACGAAAGCAAAAAATAGTACCCTGATTTTATATTCCATTTGTATCAAAGACAAATGGCATTGCAGGAGGTTTCCAATTAGGGCATAAAAAAACCTCAGTAAGAATACTGAGGTGGTGGTTTATATACAGTAGCTTTTAACTTCCGCAACCTACGCAGTCAATTTCCTGGTTGGCAGGTTTAGTTCCGTTTAGTTTCATTTTGAGATTATGGATTTTGTCACGAATCTCCATATCACTAAACATGTCGCCGGTAAGCTGTTTTTCTAATTGTTCGATTTGATCCTGTATTTCAGCTGCCATAATTTGTTTTGTTATTCCTCTAATTTAATCAAAAACAGTCTCAGTAACGATATTCTTCCAGGAATTGACTCTCGAATTTCTTCCGTTTGAGAACAAATATCGTCCTCATGACAAACATATTGACAGCTCGGGACTAGCTATTCAACCATTTCCAAAATCTGGCTAATCCGGATCTTTTCTCCTGAGCCTTTGGGATTGTAGATTTCGGATCGCTATCAACTTTTTCTACTTTGGGTTGGCTAGGTTTTGGTGGGTTAACCCGTGTTCTGACATTCTCTTCGTAACGTTTTCGCCTTTGTTCCTTCTTTTTTTCGGCCTCTCTTTTACGCCGTTTTTCATCTTCCCTTGCTTTCCTTTTTCTTTCCTCTGCAAGGGGATTGTAGTCATCCGATCTTCTTGATCCTTTGCGATTTTCTTTTCTACCTCTTTGAGGCCGTTGCTTTTGAGGTTTCTCTTCTTCCTCTTCTTCTTTTTTCGGCTTAGGCTCAGGGAGATTAATCTTGCCCTTAATGGTTAGCCCTGGAAGGGTGATCTTCGGTGCTTTGATCACTTCCACCGGTTCCTCTTCCTCAATTTCAGTATCTGTTTCCTGATTCGCTTCACCCTCGGCAAGGGGTAAAATAGTAGGTTCCAACTCATCCGACCATTCCTTAGGTTGGGCTTCCTTTTTTATCTCTACATCACTAATCGACTGATCTATTTCTTGTTCTTCCGTTGGATTTGGTAAATCGTCATTGACAGCTTCCACCGAGGTGCTTACCGGATGGAGGTCTGAAGTTTCGATGAGCTCCGGTGCAAAATGATTGTAAACCAATTCGACAATATCTTCATCGAGCTTTGTGTTGGAGTCGCTAGGGAGTGGTATATTTTCTGTTGTCAAAAACTCCCTGAGCTCTGATGGCTTGACCTGTAACTTTCTTGCCAAAGAAGCGAGACGCATATACTATTCGGTGATAATAAATAACAAATATAGAAAGAGGTAGGCGGACTGATGATGAGTATTGGGAGTAAAAATTACTCCAGTTGCTCTAGAAGGGTATCAATAGCTTTTTTTAATTGATCGTCTGTACCTCGAGCTTTATACGCCGGTGGATTGTCAATTAGGATGTCCGGGGTAGCGGGTACCCATTCCATATTTTCTTCTGTTTCCTTTACATACCAAGCCCTGAAAGGCATTCGGACAAATGATCCGTCAACTAAACTCCAGCCACCTGTCGAAATTACAGCTCCGAAAGTCGGTGTTCCGACTAAGGTTCCTAAGCCCAGTGTTTTGTATGCATGCGAAAAGATCTCAGCATTGGAATAACTGTTTTGATTACACATGGTAATGGATGGTTTCGTCCAGGAGGCCAATGGTAAACGTTCTCCAAAGGGATAGGTATTTTTGAATTTTAGATGATCCGTTTCAAGATTTTCTGCCGCCCCTCTTGGTATGGTATAGGCATGCTGACGAACATTCAATACCGTCATGAGGTAATCAGTTGTCCATCCACCTCCATTATATCTAACGTCAATGACAATGCCTTCTTTTCCATACCCGGCAGCCATTAATTCTCTTTCAAAACGCTCGAAACTAGTCCAGTTCATACCCCTGATGTGTAGGTATCCCAATCTGCCCTGGGAGAGTTCTTCGGTAAGTTCTCTTCTCGTTTCAACCCAATCATCATAGCGTTCATCACCTAACGATGATACTGGCCATATGACTATTTCTTTCTTCGAACCCTGGCGCATGATCTCGAATAAGACAGGATCATCAATTTTGTTGGTCAAAAGGGAGTAAATGTTAGTAGTAGGTGTAATGATTTCCTGATCAATTGAAAGAATTATATCGTCAATCATCAGGTTACTTTTTTCATTATCTGCCGGACTATTGGGTAGAATGCTGGTTATTCTAAATCCATTTTCCTCATTCTCTCCTTCAACTCCAATAAGTCCTGTTTTCTCGGATTGCGTTTCTTTTGGATTTTCACCTCTATACATGCCCATATGACTTGCATTGAGCTGTCCGAGCATTAAGTTGAAATAGTATTTGAAATCCTCTTTGGTAGATGCCTTCATGCAAAGGGGTTTATACTTTTCTTTCAACTGATTCCAGTTTTGACCATGAAAATTGGGATCATAGAATCCTGCCTTCAAAGCTCTCCATCCCTCCTCAAAAATTTGTTCACGTTCTTTGACGTAATCCACGGTCATCATCGACTTAACTGAAAGTGATTCTTCCTTATCATCTTTCGTTTTGATTCGAATGATTTTACCTCCTTTAGAATTCAAAAAGACATACTCTCCTTCCTGGTCTATCGCTAATTGGGAAGGCTGCCTGTCACCACCTACAAGTTCTTCTCGGTCGGTACCGTCCCATTTAATTTTATATAGATTCCTTTCTACCTTATAGTCTTGTCTGCCGGCAGAACCAAGTGTGTAGTAGACACATTCTCCATCATTGTCAAATACAAATTCTGTTTCATTTCCAGCAAAACTTGTTACTTGCGTCAGACGCTGGTACAGGTCTTCAAAATCAATACGAAATGGAGCTTCAGTTTCATCTTCGTCGTCAAGGAAACCCTCCCGTTTCCATTCCTCCTTGGATTTTTCCCATTCTTCTTTTTTTAGCCATGCGAACCATACGTCCCCATCTCCATTATTTCTGTAGGACACAAATCCAAGTTTGGATCCATCTTTACTCCATACTGGGTTTCGATCTGTTTTTGGATGCATGCTAACGTTGATCGGTTCCTTGGAATTATCAGCAGCATGAATGAAGATCTCCTCGTTAAAATTGAGATCGGAAAGTGAGTATGCCAGCCATTTACTATCCGGAGACCAACTGACTCCTCCAGGGGTGTCCCATCCGTCTAGTAACGTACGAATGCTGGTTAGCTCTCCTGAAGTCGACAAGTTTGCCGTTAATAGTTTTCCTCTGTCTTGCCTTAAAGCAATCATTTTTCCATTTGGGGAAACAACAGGATTAAACTCCTCCTCTGGCGAATTTGTCACTCTGGTTATCTTATGCTTTAGACTGAAGAAAATCTCACTTTCGGTGGCATCTGCGGAAGTCGCAAGGAACAAATCGTTTTGTCCATGCAAGTCTGAAACGAATAAAATTGTTTGATCATTGAGCCAGGTTACATCTCTTTCTCGGGCAGAGTTTTTTGTGATCCGAACACTTCGACTGTCTTCCTTGTCATTCCTTGTGACGAACAATTCGCCTCGCACTACATAAGCAGAGAACTTACCATTTGGGGAAACGGCAAACTCCGAAACATTGTTGGAAGTCGACTTGGAAACAACCGGATCAAAACGGTAATCGGTAGAGACATCTATTGATACTACTGATTTATCCCCTGTCTCTATATTGAGAAGTGCGACCTGATCTCCGTACTGGTATACAACCATTGATCCAGATACGCTAAAGGTGTTGACACCGAAATCTACCTCATTGGTTAGCTGTTTTTCAGTACCATCAAGATCTATTTGGTGCACATTGTATTTTCCACTTTTTGAAGAGATGAAAGCGATTTGATTGTTATTAATCCATCGGGGACTGAATTCATTTCCATCAAACGAGGTGAGCTTGGAATAGCTATTTTCTTCAATATTCCATATCCATATGTCTCTGTTTGCAGAACCCCTGTAAGCTTCTCTTGCTACTCTGCATGTTCCACGAACAAACGCTACTTTGCTTCCATCTGGTGAGTTTACCGGGTCAAAACCAAGGGCATCCATGTAGCGTGACGGAGTGGCGCCATCCAAGGAAGAGGAGAAGATCTCACTTTCCCGTTCTACCTGCTTATACAGTCTACTTGTTGTGAATAGAACATTGTCATCCGCTGTAAATGAATACAGGTTGTCGGCAGTAGAGTGGAAAGTTATTCTTTGGGGACTTCCGCCTCCTGAGTTCATTACGAAAACATCATCGTTTCCGAACCGGTCACTGGAAAACCCGATCTTACTTCCATCCGCATTCCAAACCGGACCTGACTCATCTGCTTCATGTATTGTTAGTCTATCTGCACGACCTCCGTCAACACTAACTTTCCAGATGTCTCCCTGATAGGTAAATGCAATGACCTCGCCATTTGGACTAATGGAAGGTTCCAAAATGAGTGGCTGAGTATATGCCGACAATGTCAATACAAGAAAATGGGCAATTACGATCTTTTTCATGTCTTAATAGGATTACACTGGCGATTTAAACAAATCATAATAAACGCGGTCGCCAATTTCTGTCCATGGTGTTATTTGTTTACGAAATGTAGTAAAGGACTCATAGACTCTTCTACTCAGTGGATCGCTTGCAATTAACTCCTGAATCGTTTCGTCAGTTTTTTCCTTTAATGTGCTTAAAACGACATCTGGAAATTTGCGTAGGTCGAGGCCTTCAACTTTTTTTATTTTTTCTAGGTATTCACCATTCTTGGTATCGAATTCCACACTCATCCATCGATTAAGTCGATGGGCTGCCGTTCTTACGATCTCCTGCAGATCCGAAGGCAACGCTTCAAACTTGGGTTTGTTGATAGCAAGTTCCAGAACAGATCCTGGCTCATGCCAACCAGGGTAATAATAATACTTGGCTACCTGATGAAAACCCATAAGGTAATCGTGATAAGGACCGATCCATTCGGTGGCATCAATGACACCTCTTTCAAGGTTAGTATAAATTTCTCCACCGGCTACTAACATGGGTGTACCGCCGGCCTTGGCAAAGACTTTACCGCCAAGTCCTGGAATCCGCATTTTTAATCCCTTCAGGTCGTCAATGGTATTGATCTCCTTGTTAAACCAACCCCCCATTTGTCGTGTAGTATTCCCGCAGATAATCGGAAGTATATTGTAGGGCTCATACAATTCTTCCCAGATCTTATCTCCACCTCCACTGATGATCCAAGCGTCCATATGTTGAGCACTCATACCGAAGGGCATGGTCGTGAGAAATTGAGCTGAAGGTAATTTACCAGCCCAATAATAAGCGGCTCCATGATTCATTTCTACCGCCCCATTGCTAACGGCATCGAATCCTTCCAGGTTTGGAATCAATTCACCACCTCCATAGACAATGATCTCCATCCTACCACCAGACATTTTCTTCACCCAATCCGCCATAAGATTACATCCTTCTCCAACTACCGGAAAATTGGGTGGCCAGGTGGTGGTCATTTTCCATCTGTATGTGTTGTTGAAGTTGATGTAGGGCCCGGTACTTTTTGTATCCTTTTCCGTAGTACAAGCGTTGAGTGCTCCAATTCCAACAGATGCGGCAATAGATCCCTTAATAAATTTTCTTCTCTTGTTCATGTAGGTTTTTCGATGGCTATCAAGAATCGATTTCCCAAATTAATGGAAGAATTGGTTATTGTATCACTTTACCACCAAAAGTGAGATTCCTAAACTAAGACCGCCACAATGACACTTCTTTTTAGTGGAAAAGAGAAAAATGCTGACATTTTGACTCAAAAGGACTACGTACAACATTAGGGAATGAGGTTTGATCAGCAAATACCGAGAGGAGCAATTAGACATGAACTTCAACAATTACACGATAAAATCTCAGGAGGTCCTACAAAAGGCAGCGGAGATCGCTTCTGGCAGCGGGCAGCAGATGATTGAAAATGGTCACCTGATGAAGGCGATCATGATGTCGGATGAAAACCTGGTTAACTTCATTTTAAAGAAGCTTGGGACAACAAGAGCAATGATTGATGATAAACTTGAAGAGGTAATAGCTGGTTACCCAAAGGTATCTGGTGGTCAACCCTATCTTTCTAATGAAGCGCATGCCGCATTGCAGAAAGCAGAGAGTTATCTCAAGGAGTTTGGTGATGAATTTGTTGCGGTAGAACACATTTTGTTAGCTATTACAAACGGCTCGGACAAAGTGGCTCAGGTTTTGAAAGGGGCGGGATTTGAGCATAAGCTACTGGTACAGGCAATCAAAGAACTTCGTGGAGGAGACAAGGTGACGGACCAAAATGCCGAATCCAAGTATCGGTCATTGGATCGATATTCAAGAAACCTTAATGAACAAGCTAAAAAGGGGAAGATAGACCCAGTAATCGGGAGAGACGAAGAAATTCGAAGGGTTCTTCAAATCCTGGCAAGAAGAACAAAGAATAATCCAATGCTGTTGGGCGAGCCCGGTGTCGGAAAAACAGCAATTGTGGAGGGAATGGCCCAGCGTATAGTTGATGGTGATGTTCCTGAAAATCTTAAATCCAAAACAATAATTTCCCTGGATATGGGATTACTGGTGGCGGGCGCTAAATACAAAGGAGAATTTGAAGAGCGTCTAAAATCGGTAATCAAGGAAGTGACTGATAGTAATGGGGAGATTATTTTATTCATAGATGAGATTCACACGTTGATCGGTGCAGGAAGTGGTGGTGAAGGTGCGATGGACGCAGCAAATCTGCTGAAGCCTGCACTGGCACGTGGTGAATTACATGCAATAGGAGCGACAACACTAAAGGAGTATCAGAAATACATTGAGAAAGACAAAGCTTTGGAGCGTCGTTTCCAATCTGTGACGGTAGACGAACCATCTGTGACTGATGCGATCTCAATACTTAGAGGCATCAAAGACAAGTACGAAGTGCACCATGGTGTGCAGATCAAAGACGATGCTGTTATAGCTTCTGTGGAACTTTCCAATCGATATATATCCGATCGATTTTTACCGGATAAGGCCATCGATCTGATGGACGAAGCAGCTTCCAAGTTGCGAATTGAAATAGATTCTTTACCGGAGGAGCTTGACGAACTAAATCGAAAGATTATGCAACTGGAGATTGAGCGGGAAGCTATTCGCAGGGAAAAGGATAAACCCAAGGAGAGAGAACTCAGCAAAAGCATTGCCGAGCTAGAGGCTGTAAGAAATGACCTGAAGGCGAAGTGGCAAAATGAAAAAGAAGTTATCCAGTCAATAAGAACTGAGAAGGAAAATATCGATCGCTACAAATCAGAAGCGGAGCAGCTCGAAAGGGCGGGTGAATTTGGCCAGGTAGCTGAAATCCGTTACGGTAAGATAGTAGAATCTGAAAAGCAGCTGGAAGACCTGAAAAAACAACTGGATACCCTTCAGGGTGGAGATTCATTATTAAAAGAAGAAATAGATGCGGAGGATATTGCTGAGGTAGTTGCTAAATGGACTGGAATACCGGTTTCGAAAATGCTTCAAAGTGATCGTGAAAAACTGCTCTTACTAGAAGAAGAAATTGGTAAGAAAGTAGCAGGTCAGAAAGAAGCTATCGCTGCCGTTTCGGATGCCGTACGAAGAAGTAGAGCAGGATTACATGACCCTAAAAGACCTATAGGTTCATTCATTTTTCTTGGGACTACAGGAGTAGGTAAGACTGAGCTGGCTAAGGCATTGGCAGATTACCTGTTTAATGACGAGAATGCGATGGTTCGAATCGATATGTCAGAATACCAGGAGCGTCATGCAGTTAGTAGGTTGATTGGGGCGCCTCCAGGTTATGTGGGTTATGACGAAGGAGGTCAACTGACAGAAGCCGTAAGACGAAAACCTTACAGTGTCATTCTGCTCGATGAGATTGAAAAAGCACATCCGGATGTATTCAATATACTACTTCAGGTATTGGATGATGGGAGGTTGACGGACAATAAGGGGAGAATTGCCAATTTCAAAAACGCCATTATAATTATGACGACCAACATTGGGTCTGAATTAATTCAGGAGAGCTTTGGAAAGATGGTACCTGGTAATGAAGACTTAATTATTGAAGAAGCGAAAAATCAGGTTTTTGAATTATTAAGAAGATCCGTTCGACCAGAGTTCTTGAATAGGATTGATGAAACAATCATGTTCCAGCCACTTTCTGAGGAGGATCTTATAAAAGTTGTCCATATTCAATTCTCTCTAATTCGGGACCGATTGAAAGAGTCAGGGATCAAAATCGAGGCGGATGATCAAGTACTTAAGAGGTTAGCACAACTTGGTTTTGACCCTCAATTTGGTGCCAGACCCTTGAAGCGAGTATTACAACGTGAGATTCTTAATGAACTCTCGAAACAAATACTTGCCGGGAAGGTGGTTAAAGACAGTGTCATTGGAATCACATTGAATGACGAAGATCAGATTGAATTTATGAATCTGGATAACATTAGTGTCGGGTAGTAGAAATTCATTTCAATGAATAAACCCCTTGAATTTCAAGGGGTTTTCTGTTTTTAATGTTTAAATGAAACTTAAAAACGGATCTTTTGGACCTTGTTCCTAAACCGAACAAAGTGTAAAATGGCGGCTACAGTCAACCCTACTGATAACGAATACCAGACCCCTTTTACTCCCAGGTCAAAAGTGAAACCCAAAAGATAAGACCCGGGAATTGCCAATAACCAGTATGCGAAGAAAGTAACAAGAGTGGGAACTTTAACATCTGTTAAACCGCGAAGGACTCCGAGACCCACTGCTTGCAGTCCATCAGATATCTGAAAGGCCGCAGCGATGATCAAAAGGGAGGCTGCTAAAGCTTGCACCTGCTCGTCTTCCACGTATAAAGGAGTTAATTGATATCGGAAAAGAATGAAACATAGACCACAAAAGCCCATGAAAACCGCCACCATCACCATACTACTATATCCGGCAATTTTCAGATTACGCAGATCTTTTTGGCCCATTTGATTTCCAATTCTAATTGTAGACGCGGCGGCAATACCTGTTGCTGCCATATAGGTGACAGCTGCCATGTTGAGGGCAATCTGATGTGCAGCCAAAGCCTCGGCAGAGATCCATCCGACCATGATTGCAGCGGTAGCAAAAGCACCTATTTCAAATACGTACTGCATTCCTGACGGAATCCCAATTCTCAGCATGGTTCGGATGTGCTGCCATTCTACATTTAAATGAATTCCTTTCCACTTGTTGTAAGAAAGGGCCATCATTAGACCAGCCATAAAAAATCGTGCAATCAAAGTTGCGTACCCCGCACCGATCAATCCCATAGCAGGGAATCCTAGTTTACCGAAAATAAAAACGTAGTTTAATGCAACATTTAAAAGGTTGGCAGTAATCGAAACCACCATTGGATTAAATGTGTTGGAAAGCCCCTCAGAAAACTGCCGGAACGTTTGAAAAATCATCAAGGGGACCAGGCTGAACGAAACAATTATGAGATAAGGCCGAGCAGCTTCAACTACTTCAGGTTCCTGACCGAAATATTCTAGAAAAGGGACTACCGCCAACACAGCCAGGAAGAGGATTACTCCAAGGACGGTATTTAATGTCGCACTATTTTGTAGATAAGTCAGCAGCTTAGGCCGGTTATCTGGAGAAGTTGCGGCAATTAAGGGTGTTAACCCATAGCTCACACCAATGCCAAATAGCATCATGACATGATAGATAGTTCCTGCGAATGTTGCACCAGCCAAAGGAATCACTCCAACACGACCAACCATAGCAGTATCTGCCACATTCACCATGATGTGACCCAATTGTCCAATCATAACCGGGTAGGCAAGTACGATGTTTCTCCTCAGGTGTTCCTTTAACGTCATCCAATTTTCGGTCGAGGACGCAAAGGTGCAACTTGCCCCTGAGAACTACTCAGTTCTTAGGGCATCAATTGGATTTCGAAGAGCAGCTTTTATCGATTGAAGACTGATGGTTCCCAGGGCTACACCGAAGGTGAACACACCTGCAACTACAAACAACCACCATTCAAGTGTAATCCGATAAGCAAACTGGTCTAACCAATCATTCATCAAGTAGACCACTACCGGTATCGAGATCATAAATGAAACGAAAAGTAGTGTCAGGAAGGATTGGTACTGCAACCACACCACCTGTCTAATTGAAGCACCCATTACTTTTCTTATTCCAATCTCACGGGTTTTTTGATCTGCAACGAAATTTGCTAAACCAAACAATCCCAAAGCTCCGATGAATAGAGCCAATGCTGCAAAGGTGACTATCAATTGACTCAATTTCTTTTCTTCTACATAGGCCTTTTCGAAATCAGCATCCAAAAAATGATACCTCGGCGACCAGTCAGGAATCACTTTATACCATGAACTTTCTATGGTGGAAAGTACCTGATCGTAGTTTCCAGGTTGAATACGAATTAATACTTTATCAAACCATGATTCGTGGTAGGTCATGATCAAAGGAGAAATTTCCTCATGGAGAGATGCAGTATGGAAGTCTTCAACAACCCCGGTGATTATCACTTCCTTTAAACCCTCCTGTAATGAAAGCGGTTTTCCAATTGGGTCTTGTATTCCAAAGTACTTCACTGCTGCTTCGTTAATTAAGACTCCTGAGGATTCATCAGCTTGACGTCCATCGAGATCACGACCTTCTTTTATGGTTAATTTCATGGTTTCTACAAAATCGTGGTCGATAGCTATCAGGGAAACTAGTTCATGAAGATCGGAATGCTCTCCTTTTCCATCTACCCACCAGCTATTCAAACTAGTTGGGGGTGTATCTGAAGTTGCTGAAATATCGATAACAAAGCTTTGGTCTTTCAGTTCTTGAATAAGGGGATCAATGTCTGTTCGAATGTGTTTATTATATAAGTCGAGAATGATAAGATGCTCTTTGTCGTAACCTAAAGGTTTCGATTTGGCATACTCCAGCTGATAGAAAATTGTAAGGCTGGCTACAACCAGGGAAATGGATATTGAAAATTGAATAACAATCAGACTTTTCCGTAGTGAGTTGGCCAATTTGGAGTTTCCAACGCTTGTATTGCCTTTCAAGACATTTACCGGTCGAAATGAAGAAAGTAAGAAGGCCGGAAAACTTCCAGCCATGATTCCCACGGATAACAAGAGCAGGATTATTAAGACAATGGCCGTCGGAGAAAATAAAATGCCAAGATCAATAGTTCGACTACTAAATTCATTGAAAGTAGGGACCACCAAATAGCACAAGCCGATTGCTACGGTAAAGGCAATTAGAGTGATAAATAGTGATTCTCCCAAAAACTGAAGGACGAGAACTCCTCGTCGGGCACCAACTACTTTTCTTAATCCCACTTCCTTCGCTCTCCATGAAGCTCTTGCTGTAGAAAGATTGATGAAGTTGAAGCACGCTATTATAAGAATTAGAATGCCAATGGCTGTAAATACCTGAACATATAGCTTATTTCCTGTAGGTATTATTTCGCCTTCCAGCTTAGAGTTTAAGTAGATATCCCCAACCGGTTGTGAAAAGAACTTTACATTTAATGAGGAAAGAACCTCCGGCCCAAATTCGTAAGCGATTTGGTTTGCTTCCGCATCAAGCCTCTCCATGGAGGTATGATCCTTTGTTCTTACGTATGTGTATGTCCAGATATTTCCCCAGTGGTCGAACATGTTTTGGCTGTACCAACCTTTTGTGGAGGCCATAGATACCAGAAGATCAAACTGGATGTGGGAGTTTTTAGGCCAGTCCTCAATGACTCCGACTACCTGGAACGACCGTTCTCCTCTGTTCATTGTAAGCACCTCATTAATTGGATTGGAGTCTCCGAAGTATTTTTCTGCAGTGCTTTTTGTTAGAATGATCTGATTGGGGCTTTGTAATGCAGTTGATTTATTTCCAGAAATAAAATCAGCATCAAAGACACTGAAAAACTCATTATCGGCAAATAATCCCTGGTGTTCTTCAAATTCCCGATCTAAACTCTCGGTGGAAAGGTATCCTCTGAAACGACCTAAACGAGTGACCCCTTTGATGTCCATGTTTTCGCGCATTAAGTCCGCAAAAGAATAATTGATTGTAGCATGAGCAGCATACTGATCACCAATGGTCATCTCTCTCACAATTCTGAAAATGTTATCCTGGTCCTTGTGAAAGTCATCAAAAGATTTTTCGTACCGAACGAATAGAAAAATGATGATGCATGAGGCAAGACCAATGGCAAGGCCGAGGATATTGATGGTTGAATAGACTTTACGCTGAAGCAGATTGCGCAGGGAGATTTTTAGGATATTTCGAAGCATGGCAATGGAGTTTACCTCCATAAGAGAGTTCAAAACAGCCAAAGGTTGCAGGAAATAGTAATTAAATATTGCGAACCCTGGCTAGTTTAAAAATCCCTGCAAGGCTGATACTATCTGTAATGGCCCCCTCAATGGCCATATCCAACACTTCATTAAATGGCAACTTTCTGATAACTAAATCTTCCGTTTCTTCAAACTCAGGTTCACCGTGTTCAAGCTGTTCGGCTAGAAATACAAAACCCAATTCATCAGTGACGGAATTGGATGTATGTATACGTAATATTTCAGTCCATTTGGAGGCCTTTAAACCCGTTTCTTCTTTCAATTCTCGTTTGGCTGATTCCAGAATATTGATGTTCTTCAATCCACCCCCCATTGGAATTTCCCATGAATACTCATTTAGTGGATATCTCCATTGACCAACGAGCCATGTGTTGTCCTTTTCATCTATTGGAATGATCCCTAAAGCATAATTTTTGAAATGAACCGTACTATAATGACTAATACCGCCTCCAGGATTTATAACCTTGTCTTCATGCAAAGTGATCCAGGGGTTATCATAGATTTCTTTGGAATCCTGTTTTTTCCAGGGGTTGTCAGGGATTTTCATCGGATGAGCTCAGTTTGATCTGCTAAATACTTAATTTCAATCGATGTTACGTCGGTGTTCAAGTGTATTTTTTATCCTTCTGGTGATAATCGTTGTTGGATGCAGATCTCAAAGTCAGCATAAGACAAATAACTTCAGTGTTGTAGTGGAATCTATTTTGGGATCAAATTACGAGATCATTCAAAATGGAAATGGAAAATATGCGTTGTGTATTACATCATCTGGGGAAAAAGTAAGGTCCAAGGCGATACAATTTGTTATTTTAGAGTACGAGTCTGGAAGGCAGCTTACAAGCGTCCATGAAATAGTAGGTAAGGTTACATGGCACGATGAAAGACATGTTTTTGTTTCCAGACAACCCTCTTTCATTAAAGAAAGAGATCAAGCATTGATTGAGGAATACTATCTGGATGTTGAATCGGGTAAAAGGAAGGAGTCTATCTATTAAGGTAGGACTAGGTTTTTTATCAGCGCTGCTGTTAATACTTGCGATTGGATTATCGACGAATCCAATCGGAAGTCAAGATCCAGTCGCTGACGGATATGATGAGCAGAAGCCGGCAAAGCATTGGGATACACCAAGAGACCGATTTTCCGTTATGCCGTCTGCATTGGGAGAGTGGCAGAAACGGATCAGGACCCCAGATGACCTGGAAGAGCCATCGTATTCTGAAAACTACCTGATAGAGGCTTATCGTAACAGTAAACAGTCAATTTCGAATTTAAGGACTCAGGAGCTGGTCTTCGTAGAGAGGGGTCCGGGAAATATCTCTGGTAGAACCCGAGCGCTACTGATTCTGGCAACCGATGAATCGAAGAATACCTGGTTAGCCGGAGCAGCTTCCGGTGGAATCTGGAAAACCACCGATGGAGGATTATCCTGGTCGGAGAAAAGCCTTGATCTTCCAAATCTCGCCATTAGCTCATTGGCTTATTCACCGTTATCGCCCGATACCATTTACGCTGGTACAGGAGAACCGTTTTGTGGCTTTCCCTCAGTTGATGGGAACGGGGTATTGAAGTCGGTTGATGCCGGTGAAACATGGGCGCAGGTGTTGGATCCGGTTACCTTTCCCGCACTCAAAAACATAAGTAGGGTCATTGTAGACCCCAATAATCCGAACATTGTCCTCGTTTCAGGAGAAAACAGTTTTTACAGCACTGGATTGAATTCTGTCATTTATAAAACAACGGATGGAGGACAATCTTGGGTTCCAAAGTTTCAATCGACCAACCATCGCATTCAACAAATTGTGTTTGACCCATCGAATTTTTCCATTCAGTATGCCGCGTTAAACGGGTTTGGGGTAATCAAATCCACTGACGCTGGTGAAACTTGGGTGGAGGCGACTAATGGATTAGATATTGGAGGAAGGATTGAAATAGGAGTTTCCCCTGTCAGAACCAGCAGACTATGGGCTTCCGTTGAAGGCAATCTCTCGGGTACTGGTTCGGATCTATATGTAAGCGACGATTCGGGTCAAAATTGGCGATTGGTGGTGTCATCCGGATCCGAGGACAACATTGATTTCCTCGAAGGTCAAGGCTGCTACGACAACACGGTTCTGGCCCATCCTTTTGACGATAATATTGTGTACGTGGGTGGGGTTGACCTATATAAGTTTACTCTCACAGGCGATGAAGGTCCTCAAGTGCAATTGGTAGATATGGAAGAAAACGGAACCGGTGTTTTTATGGACTTTGTCAATTTCGGCGCTACTTATAACGATGGTAAGCTTGATGCCGGTAACGCGGATAGCCTTATTAATGTTGAAATACGATTTGGGCAAGGTACACAAAAGGCACATCGTTTTACCGTGAACCAACGAGGGTCTGGTGTCCCCGATAATGAATATCTGTACCTTGATTATGTAGATGTACCTTTTCAGGTTTGGAACACCGAAACGAATACACAGTTGATGGCCTCATTTCGAGACCAGGCGGAGGATGGATCCTGGAATCTCACTGCACAAAACACCGATGGGGATCCATCCACACACTCACGGGAATACGTATATGTTCATCTCCAGCAATATGCAGACAGTGCCAATGCCTCGATAGCAGTAGCAGGTGGGCAGGAGTTTCAGCAGCTATATACCATATGGCCTGTACTTATTGGTGATTCTTTCAATCCTACAGAACTACCGGAATCTAGTATTCGTGTATTAGTTAGTACGATTACAACCAGTACCAGGAATAATTTTCAGATTTCAGATTCAAGAAATATAACTTCTGAAAGTATTAATGCGAATACACAGGAACCAGAGCGAGTAGACGACGGGATACATCCGGATCATCATTTACTTGTGGCGTTGTTAGATTCCGGAGAATCAGAGTTTCGGATTTTAAGTACCAATGACGGTGGGGTCTATTTGAGTAAAAAGTCTTCAGAACCCGGGACCATGGATGAAGCATTTGAATACCGCAGTTTTGGTTACAATACCACTCAATTTTATGCCGCTGATAAAGCCCCAGGTTCCCATAGGTATGTGGGGGGGATGCAGGATAATGGAAGCCAGATATCTCCAGCAAGTGAAAGTGCCAACGATTCAAGTCGATATTTGTTTGCCAACAGTGGAGATGGGTTTGAGGTCATTTGGAATAAGAGAGAGCCAAATTGGATCATCACAAGCGCTCAAAATAATGGGTTCAAACGTTCATTGGACGGAGGAAATACCTGGATATCAGCGGAGTTTTCTGATGAAGGACCTTTTTATTCGAAAATATCAAACTCCACTTCTAAACCAGATAAAGTGTATTCAATTGCAAATAGGGGAGTTTGGATTTCTACAGATTTTGCTTCGAATTGGGAGGTAACTGAAATCGAAAATCCTTTATGGAATCTAGATAATTTCTCTCCATATGTAGAGGTTTCACCTGTCAATGACGAAATCGTTTGGGCAGGTTCCGGTCTTTCAGAGGGAAACAGGCTTTTTGTATCGAACGATGCCGGGCAAACATTCAATCCGGTCGAGACATACGTTGGAGAGACTCTCGGGAGTATATCAGGACTGACTCTTGATCCAATTGATGAAAACACAGCTTATGCCATTTTTTCATTTGCCGGAAGACCAAAAATTCTAAAGACCACTGACCTTGGACAAACATGGGAGGACATTTCAGGATTTGAAGGAAATGAAGTGAGTGATAGAGGATTCCCGGACGTGGCGGTATTCTCCTTATTAGTATTCAATTACGATCCAAATATTATGTGGGCCGGAACGGAAATAGGTTTATTTGAGTCTCTGGACGGCGGTCAATCCTGGGCATTTCTACAATCCAATTTACCTTCTGTTGCCATTTTCGATTTCAAAATTGTAGATGACCAGGTGGTGCTGGCAACTTTTGGTAGGGGAATTTGGAGTGTCACCATACCAGAAGTTGAACAGGAAATTGTTTTTTCACCATTTCTGGGCAGAGTTACCATTGATCCCTTCGGGAAAACATCCTATGAAATGGAATTCAGTTCCATTTTTGATTCAACAACAATTGAGGTCAATGAAGAAATGGTACTGTCATTTCAGGGAAATGAACTTGGAACGGTCATCAAGGAGTCTGAAAACCTTGGTTTCAATGAAACGGCACAGATCCAGATCAACAGCTACCTGAACGGTCAACCTTACAAATCAGACATTCTTGATCGTATCCTTTTCGAGCCCGAGGATTTTGCTATCGGTTACAAAACGAATTTTAGAGAGGGTTCTTCGGATGACTTTGCTTCAATTGGATTTGATGTGCTTATTGCTGATGGCTTTGAATCCCCTGCGCTACAGACTGAACATGAGTATCCCCAATCAACGGAACTGTTTTCGATTTTGAAGACACCAATTACCATTTCCGGAAATAACCCTACGTTATTTTATCGTGATATTGCCCTCGTTGAAACTGGTGAGGATGGATCTCGGTTTGGAGAGACTGATTTCTTTGATTACGTGGTGGTGGAAGGGAGCACTGATGGTAGAAATTGGATTCCCCTTGCTGATGGTTATGACGCTTCCTTTAATTCGGATTGGCTTCAGACCTACAATAGTGGTGGGATAGGAAATCCTGAGCTTTTTGTTGAGCATTCAATTGATTTATCAGAAACATTTGATCCAGGTGAAACCATTTTGATCAGGTTTCGACTATTTTCTGATCCTTTTGAAGTAGGTTGGGGATGGCTGATAGATGATATTTACATACAAGAGGAAATTCTTTCACTAACAGAAGAAATTGTTGATGCCCTGGCGATCTATCCAAATCCGGTTGCCGGAAATTCGGTCATCAATTATACGCTTTCTGATGCGGGAGTTTTGTCAATTCTTGGGATTGACGGAAGAAGAGTTTGGACTCGTGAAATATCGGAAAGTGGCCAGATTCAATTCCCTGTTGATCAATTACGTCCAGGAGTATATGCCATTCAACTCCGTACACCACAGACATCTATTGTTCAGAAGATTATTGTACAATGATTGGCTTAGATTTGTCTGGTGTTGAAATCCCATTTTTCGAAAGACAAAATTGAAGCTGGTTGCGACGAAGCAGGAAGAGGATGTCTAGCGGGCCCCGTTGTAGCAGCCGCAGTGATTTTACCACGTAGGTTTAGACATAAGGTACTAACAGACTCCAAGCAGCTAACAGCTAAGCAACGGTTGGAGTTGAAAGGAGTAATTGAAAAAAAAGCCCTGGATTATGGTATTGGGGTAGCATCTCCCGAGGAAATCGATAGCATCAATATTCTTAATGCATCTTATCTGGCGATGCATCGAGCCATTAAACAGCTCAAGACGAAGCCGGAACTACTACTTATTGATGGAAACAGATACAAACCTGATGGTGAAACCCCCTATGAATGTGTCATTAAAGGAGATGGGAAATTCTACTCTATTGCTGCGGCTTCCATATTAGCTAAAACCTATCGGGATGACCTTATGAAGGGGCTGGATAAGGACTTTCCCAACTACGGTTGGGATACCAATGTTGGATATCCAACATCGGCACACAGAGAAGGGATCAAATTAATGGGTGTCACCCCTCATCATAGGCTTAGTTTCCAGCTATTACCCTCCCAGTTGGAGTTGTTTCCGGAAAAATAGTAGTGCATCTTTGATGTACTTGACTAAATAAGATAGATCATGAACAAGTATTTGAAATGGACCCTAATTGTAGTTGTTTCTCTTGGCGTATTGTTAATGCTTCTTGGATATTTTGGCAGGAAGTATACAAAGTCCTTTAGTCCGCAGGAAACGGTTAGCTACACTAAAGGAGATCTTTCGATATCTGTCGACTATAGTCGACCTTATAAGAAAGGGAGAGATATTTTCGGAGGATTGGTTCCTTATGGAGAAGTATGGCGAACCGGGGCGAATGAGGCAACAGTTTTCGAAACCACTGGAGACCTTTCTGTCGGTGATGGAGTTTTACCAGCGGGTACGTATTCCTTGTGGACCATTCCTGATGCCGAATCATGGCAGGTAATCTGGAACAATGGAGATTACGGTTGGGGTGTGAATATGCAGGCTCAGGCTTCCAGGGATCCACAATTCGATGTTGTGAGCATCGTTGTACCCGTCCAAAAACTGGACGAGACCATGGAGCAATTTCTAATCTCAATCGATGATCAAGGATTAAGCCTAACCTGGGATAAGACAAGCGTAAGCGTTGATTTAGGACTTTGATCTTTTTGCCGACTTGACCCCAAATAAAAATCGGGGAATGTTGAAAGGGCGAATCAAAAATTCATAGATAGCCAGACTCCCACCAATTGAGATCAGGCTAACGAATAGGTACTTTGCCAAGATGCTTTCTTGCACCTGAACCACATAATATCCTACGATAATAATAACCGTTTGGTGTAATATGTAAAACGGATAAATCGACTGGTTCAGATAGGTTAAGACCTTACTTGGTTTATTTAGGTGGACACGAGCGAAACCACAAGCTGCCAACATCCATGCCCATGCATTTATAGGAATTAGTATTCTATAGACAGCAATAGATACTTCGTTGTATATGCCATTCCAACGAATGACGTTTATAATGAATATGCATAACAAGGCGACCCCGAAAAAATTTCGGCGATTGTCCCTAATTCTGTCCCAAATAGCGGGAGCGATACCGACAACATATCCAATTGCAAAAAAAGTAAACCAATACGGGTGCCAGGACCAATCACCGATGAAATTATTGCTTCTACTTGTTCCCGCGGTAATAAAAAGGTACACCAGGAAAGTCGGGATAAATAGTAGTATGATGGCCGGTTTGAAGTTTTCAAAAAGGCTATTAACCTGAGAACCAATCTTGTCTTTTTTCATCCAAAGGAAAAGAGGTAAACCGACTATAGAATAGAAGAAGAGATATAGGACAAACCACATGTGATGCCAGCTGAAATTGCCATCGGGGTATGGGATGAAACTAAAAGTCTCAGGGTAAAAACCGAGAAATGAGCTGTAAGAATCCGGATTATCGAATATTCTTTCAATGTAGATCTGGGGTGGAACGATGACAAACATGGAGAAAACCAGAGGTATGATTAATCGGTTGTGTCTCTCCTTTGTGTACTGCCAGGCTGATCTTTTGCGGAGGGCTAGGAAAGTACCAAAACCCGATACGAAAAAAAGCAAGGGCATTCGGAACTGTGAAATCCAGAAGTTGAATTCCAACCACATGTTACTGGTTTCAGGATTTTTAATATGCCAGTCCCACTCCGCTGCAAACAACATCGCTACGTGAAAAAACAGTACACCAAATATTGCGATGACTCTTAGCCAGTCAATGTCATGTCTTCTTTGCATAGCCGTATCTATTATTCGTATCGAAGAGAAGAACTAGGACTTTTGACTGCTGTTGATAACACAGAGATGGTCACACTGATTAACGCCACAGCCGTGATTACCCCGGCACTAAGCAGAAATGGCGTGGGACCTAAAGCTGTTCTGTAGGCAAAATTATCTAACCAATCCTGCATAATATAGAAACTGGTTGGCAGTCCGATTAGGAGGGACAGGATCATTACCAGTATGAAGGGTCGGTTCTCTAACCAGATGATGTCAAGAATTCTGGCTCCAAAAACCTTACGAATGCCAATTTCACGAGTCCTTTGAGTAACAATCAGGTAGGAGAGTCCGATCAATCCGATGGTCGAGAGTGCCAACGCGATGACAGAGAAAATATTGAATATGGCAAATGCGTTTCTTTCACTATCATATTGACGGTCGACTGAATCATCCAGGAAGTAATAGTCTAATTCAAACGTCTGATCGAACGATGAATGAATCTCATCAATTTTTGCCAATGTTTTTTGGAATTCACCGCCCTTTACTTTGATCAATAGGTAGTTTAAGGAATTGAATGAAACCTGAACAACCATGGGTTGAATGGATTGGTGTAGTGATTTGAAATGGAAATCTTCTACCACACCGATAATATTTCCTTCGATGGGTCCGCCTTCAGCATTCCAGGTGACTGATTCTCCAATAACATTCTCTGACAAAAGACGGCTGGCTGCTGCTTCATTAATGATGAAGCTTCTACCAATGGAATCCATTTGTTGACTTTGATCGAACCATCGACCCTCTTTTAATTGAACTCCTAAAAGCTGTAAAGCATCGAAATCAGTTTGTAATTCAGAGCAATTGATGGGCTCTTCCAACGTCTGATCATTGAAAATGACATTTTGATTGAATTGGCTGGCCGGTAGGTTTGAAATACCACTAACGGCCGTAATTCCTGGAAGCGACAACAATTCATTTTTAAATGCACTTAAACTTGATCTCTCATCGTTATCGAGATCAAGAACCAGCACTTGATCATCGTCGAAGCCCAACGACTTCTGTTCCATATACCTTATTTGCATTAGGACAATTAGGCTTCCGGTAAGCATTACTGCAGCGACGCCAAATTGTACCATGATCAGCATCTTTTGCATAAATGATCCCCTGGGTCCTTTGCCGAATTTTCCTTTTACCATTTCGGAAGCCTTTATTCTGGAGAGGATGAGCGAGGGATAAATCCCACTAATTATACCGATCAGTAATGCAACGGCAATAGTGGAAAAAATAACTGTAGTGCTGAATAAATCCTGAATCCCTAAGGGTTTACCAGCTATTTCTGTAAAGGAATCAAATATGATGAATGCCAATAGAAATGCCAGTATCATGGCTATTAGGCAGGTGGTGATGGACTCAAAAATGAATTCAAACAGGATTCCTCTTCTATGAGCACCTAGCGTCTTTCGAATGCCCACTTCCTTTGCCCTTTCAATTGCCCTGGCCGTGGAAAGGTTAACGAAATTAATAGAGGATATAATTAACAGGAATGCAATTGCCGCACCCAGAATATAGATATAGGTGATGTTGCTGTTTTGTTCAAGTTCCCATCGTATATCGGAGTGTAGATGTATATCCGTTAATCGAGTGAAAGCAAGGTAGTCCGTGCGATCCAACATGCCTTGAATATCGTTTTCACTGAGATCCAAATACTTGGGTAGCCAATCAATCATAGCATGTTCCATCTGTCGAGGATCAGCTCCTTCCGACAGGCGAATGTAATTATGGTGTCCGGGATCATCCCACGTAAACCACGGTGAATCTGGGCTTACAGATTTGCGAGTTACATACGATACCAGAATGGCAGGATGGAAATGAGAGTTGACCGGAGGGTCTTCCATGATTCCGGTGACAACTGCAGTGAATTCGTATTGAGGAAACTCCAGCGCTTTTCCTAATGGATCTTCATCCTTAAAGTATTTGTTGGCAAGACTCTTGGTTATAATCACTCCACCAAGTTCTTTCAGAGCAACTTCTTCATTTCCGGCAATCAGCTTAAAGTCGAACACATTGAAAAACGTGGTGTCAACAAAAAATGCATTTGCTTCTTTGAACATGATATTGTCTTCAGGATTCCGGGTATAGATGGATTGAAGGGTTAGTCCGGGTCCGTAAATTGGGCTTATACTTACACCTGAAATAACCTGTGGGAAATCCCTTACAAGAGCAAGTGGCATTGGATGCCAGGTCCTGGTCTGGGAATTATTGGAATGAAGTTCTATTCGGTAGATATCCTCAGCAGAATCATGGAACCGGTCGTAAGAGTATTCATGTTGCAGATAGATTCCTATCAACAGTACGCTTACCATTCCTACCATAAGTCCAGAGAAGTTTATAAATGAGAAAGTCTTATTTTTCAATACATTTCTGAGGTAGACTTTGAAGTAATTGGAGTACATAATAATTCCGGCATTAGTGTACTTAAATGTACTTATGAAGTCATCAGCTTGTTGCGATTCCCGGGCATTCCGGCGTTGGATATTAGGATTCCGAACTTCCCTTTCTTTCCATTCAGAAGGAGTTTTCCCTGTGATTCTCTTGAAGGACGTATTGAATGTAGACTTTGATAAATAGCCAACTTCCTCCGCAATGCCTTCCATTTTAAGGTGGTCGTAAGAGGGATCTTGCAAGATTTTTTTGGCTCTTCTAATCCGGGCGAAAGTGAGCAATTCACTGAATGACATCCCTCTACTCTCGTTGATCACTTGTGAAAGCTGGTGAGAATTGAACCCGGTCAGTTTGGACAATTTTGAAACCGAAGCTTGATGGTCAGTGTAGAAATCTGGATTGTTGAACTCCTTTTCAATGGCGTTGAGAATTGCATATCGAGTCTGGGCTGAAAGGGTAGATTTCTGATATTTAGGAATTTCTAATAATGGAGAGGATCCTCTCTTACCAAGGAAAATCCATGTTCCATAAAACGAGACCAACAAATAGGCCCATGGAAGAAGCCAGGTTATTTTGAAATCAACATGAAGATCCAATACCAGTAGGACAGCAAAAACAATATTCAGACCAAGAAAGTAGGTTAACTGGATGACTCGTGCACCGGGATGTGAAACTAGGTTAATGCCTTTTTCAGTAAACAACCTGGAAACAAAGCGCCAGGTATAAACGGATTCTATAATTAGATATGCAGGAAAACACCATGAAAACCAACGGAACTCCCTGAGCAACAGCCCGCTAATGACACCTAAAGTGATTGCCAATGCAACGGTTTTGAGAGAGGCCGGCTGATGGAATAGGTAACGGATCAGCAACCGCATTAAAGGGAATTGTATGAAAATGAAAACTGCTGAGAATAGCGGATCGATAAGAAGTAAGACACCGCAAATCATCATGCCAATCCAATAAGAGGCAATAGCCCATTTGTCTGTATCATCCCTGAGTAGTGCGACAATCAGGAAGAAAATTGATCCAAGACTTAGGTAAATAGGCATGGAGAATTCGGTTATACTAAGTAAAACAAAAGCATTAAAAAATCATATTTCACGCCGAAACCGGTATACATAAGGTAGCAAATGAGGAATGAATTCCGATTCAACTCGAATTATTCCCATTCGGTTTCCAAGAGTTTGAGAGTTGAAAATGTAACTACACATTTGAACTTTAAGAAGAACCGATATAAACTACCAAAGAATTATTAATAACCAGCAATTATTAAAAAGTGGAAATCATTATGAACAATCAGCAACACAATCAAGAGCTCTCCCTCTTGCTAGAGTGCAGCAAGAAGATACTCAAGAACATAGATAATCATCTTATCATGCACGACAATGACCAGTTCCAAACCAGCAGATTATTGTCCATGAGATACTATTTAGTTAACGAACTTGAAACACAATTCAATTAAAGATCACGTTTAATCAGTCTTAAAAGGTCGACAAGCAATTGTCGGCCTTTTTCATTTCGTGGAGCATTCTGAAATACGACTTTCTCCAAATCGCGTTGAATCTGCATCAGCCGAATCTATCATACCATAAACTTCTTACCGATGATGTACTCGGCTACGAATAAGTTGGGTACCCAACAGAGCCATGAAACTGCCTGATAGGCTTCGTTACCCGGAATGCCGGCGGTAAGCATTAACGGCATCCAGATTCTTAACATTACCGCAGCCAGGGTGACAGCAAAACTTCGGATCATCCACTTTTCATGAGCGATTATATCTCCTTTTCGAATGTAATTGAAAGCGGTAATCGTGAACCCAAACCAGCAAATAGCCATTAACCCAAAACCCATGACATTATTAAATCCACCCGTCGCGTTAACAGCCAGATAGAATGCGCCGGGAGCACTGATAAGTAAGATGGCAACGATGTACAATTTGCCCAGTGAACGATGGGTCCTTAAATATTCGTTTCGAAACTTCTTGATAAACTGGCTCCAACCTACTCCAAGTGCAACAGCCCCTCCAATGAAGTGCATATGAAAAGCAATCTGCCAAATAGTACTTTGAGTTAAATCTCCTTTCATGGACAGAAATCCATGGTTTAGAAAGAGGTAGCTGAGTGAGTACAATGCGACACCCACACAGAAAAAACCAGCAATACCGGTCAGGACATTTTTTCTTAGTGCTGTTGAGGACATATTACAATGACAGGGTAAATGAAATAAAGTTGCCCGAAGAATTGCAAGATGTTGGTTACATTTTCCTCGTGAATGGTACTTTTATGATCATAATCAACTTATAATAACACCAAATGACTGAATATTTTGCTGAATTCATCGGTACGCTGGTACTTATTGTTTTGGGTTGTGGAGTTAATGGGGGAGTGAACCTCACTAAATCCTATGCACAGGGAGCCGGTTGGATCGTGATTACCATTGGTTGGGGTTTAGCTGTGACCATGGCGATATATGCTGTTGGAAGAATCAGTGGAGCCCACATCAACCCGGCAGTGACATTAGGTTTGGCAATGAGTGGTGATTTTGAACTTTCGAAAGTCCCCGGATATGTGACAGCCCAGATGCTCGGTGCGATTACAGGGGCTACCTTAGTATGGCTAAACTATTTACCACACTGGAAGAATACCGAGGACCCGTCTACCAAGCTTGGTGTATTTAGCAACAGCCCGGCATATAATAATCCAGTGGCAAATCTATTTTCTGAGATTCTTAGCACTACTGTTCTATTATTTGTCATCATGCTTATTGGGGCGAACGAATTTGCAAAAGGATTCAATCCGATTGCTATTGGTGCATTGATTACCGCTATTGGCATGTCGCTAGGTGGTACTACTGGTTTTGCCATTAATCCAGCCAGAGATCTGGGCCCAAGAATTGCCCATTTTATCTTGCCCATAGACGGTAAGGGCTCCAGCGGTTGGGGATATTCCTGGGTGCCCGTGATCGGACCTCTAATAGGGGGTGTACAGGGAACACTCTTGTATAATGCTATCTTCCTGGGAAGCTATTCAACTATATTTTATTTGGTCAGCGGATTTAACCTTTTGTTGATCGTTTCCATGGTTGTTTCCGCCAGAAAGTCTTGAGAGTTTTCGCGCTTTTTGTTCTTATTCTTTCATTGGTAAACTGTATGCCTGGTAGGATCTCCTACACATACCCACCGGATGAAAAACCCTCTATTAGAGGCCAGATGCTTTACATTCTTCCACTAGTTGAGAATCCAGGACTTCAACAAGATCTGAAAGAAGTTATTCAAAAGTCTTTGCATTACACAGTCAAGCACGAGTGGGTCTATCCCAAACTAGATGAAGATGATCTTTCAACCTATGAGGATATACAGCAGTTTAGGGAAGACTATATTCCTACCCATCCCTTGCTCCTTACTTTGGCAATTATTAAAGCCGAAAAGGTTCCTGAAAGAAAACAGTATCAACCGGCCCGATTCAATCACAAGCTGATTTACTATGCCCCAAATCGAATTCCGGAAGTTTATCAACAGGGATACGTCGATAACCAATTTCAATATTTCTGTGAGGTCAATCTTTACGACAATCAAAAAGATGAATTGATCTGGAATGGTCGAAGTGAAAATTTTGATCCATTAACCATTAAAAAGGTGCTTTCCGGATTTAGTGGCTCGTTATCGGATTATCTCTCGCGATAATTGTATTGCTGTGAATGAGCTCTAGATCAATTATTTGCGAGTCCGTAGAACGGCTTTGTTGTTCGGATTGTTATGGTAGCATACCGAAAAATGAATTACATGAGTACATTAAATAGAATAGGTTTAGAAACCGAAAGAAGTGCTGAACTTGCTGAAAAGCTCAACGATCTGTTAGCCAATTATTCAACCTTTTACCAGAACGTTCGTGGCTATCACTGGAACATCCAAGGAGAGAAGTTTTTTGAACTTCATCTGAAGTTTGAGGAACTGTATAACGATCTGTTTGTGAAAATTGATGAGGTAGCGGAACGAATTCTAACATTGGGATATCCTCCACAACACAAATTCACCGATTACCTGGAAACGAGCAAGGTTGCTGAAAGCAATTCCGTGACGGACGGAATGAAGTCTGTTGAGGAAATTCTGGATGCATTTAAAATCTTATTGACCAAGCAAAGAGATATTTTGAACATCTCCGCTGAAATTGATGACGAAGGCACAAACGCTCAAATGAGCGACTATATCCGTGAGCAGGAAAAACTGGTCTGGATGTACTCTGCTTTTCTTGCGTAGTCCACAAAATTTTTATCTATTTTTCCTTCGTGGAGAGAAGGAAACTGACATACGTTGAACCTCATGATCCCTGGTTTAGGAAAGCGTTAATCAGCTCAATTGAGTACCTCTCCGGAAGGATTTACCTCGAGAATGAATACAATAGAATCCTGCAGCTGGATCCTCCCGGGGATCAGTTGTGGGATATGATGATTCAGTCTCTTCGTCTAACTCTCGATTATGATGAAGAGAGAATTCGTGCGGTGGCCGGGGAGGATCGACTCATCTTCATTGCCAATCACCCTTTTGGCGTGATCGATGGCGTCATCATGGGGCACTTGGTTTCCAGAATTCGTCCAGATTTCAAATTCCTGGTCAACTCGGCCTTGTGTAAGGAAGAAAAACTCAACCAATATTTACTTCCAATAGACTTTCGGAATACCAAAGAAGCCATGCAGATTAACCTGGATACCCGAAAGAAGGCGCTGGATCACATAGAAGAAGGGCACCCCATTTTGATCTTTCCATCTGGTGGAGTGGCGACAGCCCCAAAAGCCTGGAAGAAAGCAGTGGATCTCGAATGGAAGAAATTTGTGGTTAAGTTGATCAGAAAATCTAATGCCACCGTACTTCCCATTTTTTTTCCAGGTCAAAACAGTCGCTTATTCCAAGTGGTCAGCCAATTTAGTATGGACATGAGATT